>NZ_CM137261.1:0-4800000 GCF_054515875.1 Mycolicibacterium sp. HS_4_1 | reverse complement strand
CAGCGGTGCGTCGGGTACCACGGCGACCAGCACCGAGGCCGGCCGCGCTGTGGACGTCGCTGTTGAGACCCCCGCCGGCGATGCGCCGACGGAAGCAACGGAGAGCTAGTCATGCTGATTCCCCGCAAGGTCAAGCACCGCAAGCAGCACCACCCCGAGCAGCGCGGTATCGCCAGCGGCGGCACCTCGGTCAGCTTCGGTGACTATGGCATCCAGGCCCTGGGCCACGCCTACATCACCAACCGGCAGATCGAGTCCGCTCGTATCGCCATCAACCGGCACATCAAGCGTGGCGGCAAGGTCTGGATCAACATCTTCCCGGACCGCCCGCTGACCAAGAAGCCTGCCGAAACCCGCATGGGTTCCGGTAAGGGTTCGCCGGAGTGGTGGGTCGCCAACGTCAAGCCGGGTCGTGTGCTCTTCGAGCTCAGCTACCCCGACGAGAAGATCGCCCGGGAGGCGCTCACCCGCGCCATCCACAAGTTGCCGATCAAGGCGCGCATCGTGACTCGAGAGGAGCAGTTCTGATGGCAGTTGGAGTTACGCCTGGTGAACTGCGTGAGCTCACCGAGGAAGAGCTGACGACGCGTCTGCGCGAGTCGAAGGAAGAGCTGTTCAACCTTCGCTTCCAGATGGCGACCGGTCAGCTGTCGAACAACCGCCGGCTGCGTACCGTGCGGCAGGAGATCGCGCGGGTCTACACCGTCCTGCGCGAACGTGAGTTGGGCCTGGCGTCCGGGCCGGTTGGTAAGGATTAGTCATGGCAGAAACTAAAGGCCCCAAGCACACGCCGGCCACCGAGACCGAGCGCGGCAGCCGCAAGACCGCCATCGGCTACGTGGTGTCGGACAAGATGGAAAAGACCATCGTGGTCGAGCTGGAATCTCGTAAGAGCCACCCGCTCTACGGGAAGATCATCCGGACCACCACCAAGGTCAAGGCGCACGACGAGAACGGCGATGCCGGTATCGGCGACCGCGTCTCGCTGATGGAGACCCGTCCGCTGTCGGCCACCAAGCGCTGGCGTCTGGTCGAGGTGTTGGAGAAGGCGAAGTAGGCTTTCGACAGACATAGAACTGCCCCTCTTCTTCGGAAGAGGGGCAGTTTTGTATTCGGCTGGAAATGCCGTCGGCACAACCAGTCTGGACCATCATCGGTGCTGAACAGTGGGCAGGTGCGCGCTCGTGCGGATCGGACTGTTGCCGGCCGCCGGCTCGTCGCGAACGTCAATATCGCGGGCGCGGCACAGGCCGCGGGTGTAGTCTCCGGGCGATCGCCGAGATCGGCGAGCGCTGAACGGGACGAGGCGTCATGGCAATTGAATTCCAGGGCAAGATCAAGCTCGACATCCGCGACTCGGAGCCCGACTGGGCGCCGTATGCCGCGCCGACGGCTCCGACAGGTGCGCCCAATGTGCTGTACCTGGTGTGGGACGACACCGGCATCGCCACCTGGGACTGCTTCGGCGGTCTGGTCGACATGCCGGCCATGCGCCGCATCGCGGACAAGGGCGTGCGCCTGTCACAGTTCCACACCACCGCCCTGTGTTCGCCGACCCGGGCTTCTCTGCTGACCGGGCGCAACGCCACCTCGGTCGGCATGGCCACCATCGAGGAATTCACCGATGGTTTCCCGAACTGCCACGGCCGCATTCCTTTTGAGACGGCACTGCTGTCCGAGGTGCTGGCCGAGAAGGGGTGGAACACCTACTGCGTCGGCAAGTGGCACCTGACGCCGTTGGAGGAGTCGAACCTCGCGTCGACGAAACGACACTGGCCGCTGGCGCGCGGCTTCGAACGTTTCTACGGGTTCATGGGCGGCGAGACCGACCAGTGGTACCCGGAACTGGTGTACGACAACCACCCCGTCGCCCCGCCGGCCACTCCCGAAGAGGGCTACCACCTGTCAAAAGACCTGGCGGACAAGACCATCGAGTTCATCCGCGATGCCAAGGTCATCGCCCCGGACAAGCCGTGGTTCTCCTACGTCTGCCCGGGCGCCGGACATGCGCCCCACCATGTCTTCAAAGAATGGGCCGACAAGTACGCCGGCAAGTTCGACATGGGCTATGAGGCCTACCGCGACCTGGTTCTGGAAAATCAGAAGCGCCTGGGCATCGTGCCGCCCGACACAGAGCTCTCGCCGATGAATCCGTATCTGGACGTCAAAGGACCCAATGGCGAGCCGTGGCCGCTGCAGGACACCGTGCGTCCCTGGGGCGGGCTGAGTGACGATGAGAAGCGGCTGTTCGCCCGCATGGCCGAGGTGTTCGCCGGATTCTTGTCGTACACCGACGCGCAGATCGGCCGGATCCTCGACTATCTCGAGGAATCGGGCCAGCTGGACAACACCCTCATCGTCGTCATCTCCGACAACGGGGCCAGCGGCGAAGGCGGCCCGAACGGCTCGGTCAACGAGAACAAATTCTTCAACGGCTACATCGATACCGTCGAAGAGAGCATGCGGTACTTCGACAGCCTGGGTTCGCCGGACACATACAATCACTATCCGATCGGCTGGGCGATGGCCTTCAACACGCCCTACAAGCTGTTCAAGCGGTATGCCTCCCACGAGGGCGGCATCGCCGATACCGCAATCATCAGCTGGCCCAACGGAATCGCCGCACACGGCGAGGTGCGGGACAACTATGTCAACGTCGCGGACATCACTCCCACGGTCTACGACCTGCTGGACATCGAGCCGCCCACCGAGGTCCGGGGAGTTCCGCAGCGCCCGCTGGAAGGGGTGAGTTTCAAAGCGGCCCTGAAAGACTCGGATGCCGCCACCGGCAAGACGACGCAGTTCTACTCGATGCTCGGCACCCGCGGAATATGGCACAACGGCTGGTTCGCCAACACCGTGCACGCCGCCACACCGTCGGGCTGGGCGCATTTCGACAAGGACCGCTGGGAGCTGTTCCACATCGAGTCCGACCGCAGCCAGTGCCGTGATCTGGCCGCCGAGGACCCGGCCAAACTTGCTGAAATGCAAGAGCTCTGGTTCTCCGAGGCCGCCAAGTACAACGGCCTGCCGCTGGCCGATCTGAACGTCTTCGAGATGCTGCTGCGAGAACGTCCTTACCTCATGGGAGACCGGCGGACCTTCACGTACTACCCGGACGCCGCCGAGGTGGGCATAGGTGCTTGCGTCGAGTTGCGGGGACAGTCGTTCTCCGTCCTGGCCGAAGTCGACGTCGAATCGGCGGGTGCCGAAGGCGTGCTGTTCAAGCAGGGCGCCGGCCACGGCGGCCACGTGCTTTTCGTCCAGGACGACCGGCTGCAATATGTCTACAACTTCATGGGTGAAGACGAGCAGTGGCTCTCCGCGCCCGATCCGTTGCCGCTCGGACGCCATGTGTTCGGGGTCCGGTACGAGCGGACCGGCACGGTGGAGGGTAGCCACACCCCGCTCGGCACCGTCGAGTTGCGCATCGACGACGCTGTGGTGGCGACCCGGCCGGACGTTCGCGCCCACCCCGGTTCCTTCGGCCTCGCCGGTGGCGGAGTGGCGGTCGGACGCAACGACGGTCAGCCGGTGTCGAACCGTTACCGGGCACCGTATCCCTTTGCCGGCGGAGTTATCGCCAAGGTTGTCGTCGACATCTCCGGTACGCCGTACCTCGACGTCGAACGAGAATTGGCGCAGGCATTCTGCAAGGACTAGGGCCGAAGATGGGCGGAACGATCTTCCGGTTTGTCGCCGTGGCCTCAGCGGCCGCCGTGCTGGCCGCATGCAGCGGCAAAGGTGGCGAGAAGCCTTCCGGCACAACGCCACCCGGCGGGACTGTCTCCGCGGCGACGAGTTCGTCCGCCACGTCCTCGGCGTCGGCGTCGGTGTCGACCATGCCCGATCTGCCGGCGTACGGGGTGGTCGAGACCACCAAACGTCCTGTCGCGGCGGGGGAGCAGACCTGCGATCCGCCCAGCCCGCCCGCGCAGACCATGACGGCGACGACGGGAGCGTCCGGTGCGCCGAGCGTCGTCGTCGCGGTGCCCGACGGCTTCAGCCAGGGGGCGCCGCCGTCCGGCGACGTCGCCCTGAACCTGACTGGACCTGACGGCCTGACCGGCACCGTGACGATCACCCGGACCACGCAGGATGCTGCGTCGGCGTTCCGGCAATACGCCGATACCCGCACCGCGGGACACGAATACAACAGCGTCAGCATCCTGCCCGACGAATTGTGTGGCTACAGCGGCCAGAAGCTGATGGGTGTGCTGGGGGACAGGCCCGGCTCCGGTAATGACTATGCCGATCGCATCGTGCATGTGTGGACCAACAACGGGGACTACCTCATCGCACTGCGGCTGCAGGGACCTACTGGCTCGAAAGGCATCGATGCGGCCAAGCCTGTCCTGCTGGGGGACTTCGGCATTCGGATGGGCTGAGCGGCCTGCGTCATCGCCGCTACGCCGAGACTCGTGCTGACCGACCTGATCGAACTGCCCGGCCGTCGCTAGATTCACGCCGATTTCATCGGTGGTCCCGCGTGTTCCGCTGCCGCACCATGAGCGGAAATCGGTGACGGGAGAGTGCAGTGACAGAGTCGAAAGGGGCGACGAGCTGGGTATCCCGGCTCGGGACCGATTGGTGGGCAACGATTCTCGGCCTTGCGGTGACAGCGCTGGCAGTGGCCGGCGTGTTGCCGAAGATCGTGTGGTGACGCGGTGAGCGTGGAGACTGCCGGCCTGGCCGACCAGTTGGAACCGGCGCCCGAGGACGATACCGAAGAGCGCACCGGTGCCCGGCGGTTCCTCGATTACCTGCCCGGCCTGCTGCTGCTGACAGCGGTGGGCCTGGCCGGCAAGTACGCCGAAGTCGGCTGGCTGGCCCTGGCCAAGCACGAGCACTGGCGCGTGCCCGATATCGAATATGTGCTGTGGGCCATCGCTTTCGGGTTGGTGATCACCAATACCGTTGGTCTGCACCGGATCTTCCGACCCGGTGTCGGCACGTACGAGTTCTGGCTCAAGATCGGCATCGTCCTGCTGGGCGCGCGGTTCGTCCTCGGTGACGTCCTCAAGCTCGGCGCCACCAGCCTGCTGCAGATCCTGATCGACATGACCGTCGCGGGCGCCATCATCATCGCCGCGGCCCGGTGGTTCAGCCTGTCGGGCAAGCTCGGCTCACTGTTGGCCATCGGAACATCGATCTGCGGGGTGTCGGCCATCATCGCGGCCAAGGGCGCCATCCGGGCGCGCAACTCCGACGTCAGCTATGCGATCGCGTCGATCCTGGCGCTCGGTGCCGTCGCGCTGTTCGTGCTGCCGCCGCTCGGCCACGCCATCGGCCTCACCGACCACGAATTCGGGCTGTGGGCCGGCCTCGCGGTGGACAACACCGCCGAGACCACGGCCACCGGCTACCTCTTCTCCGACGAGGCCGGCAAGACCGCAGTCCTGGTGAAGTCGGTGCGCAACGCGCTCATCGGCTTCGTCGTCCTCGGCTTCGCGATCTACTGGGCCGCCAGGGGAGAGGCCGACGCCGTTGCCTCCGGCGTGCGTGCCAAGTCCGCGTTCGTCTGGCAGAAGTTCCCGAAGTTCGTGCTCGGCTTCCTGGCGGTCTCGGCCGTCGTCACCGCCGGGCTGCTGAGCAAGGGACAGGTGGCCAACCTCGGTGCCGTCTCCAAATGGGCGTTCCTGCTGACCTTCGCCGGCGTGGGGCTGTCCACCGACTTCCGGCAGATCGCGCGCACAGGCTGGCGGCCACTCGTCGTCGCGGTGATCGGTCTGGTCGTGGTGGCTACGGTGTCGTTGGCTTTGGTGCTGCTGACGTCGCGGGTGCTGGGCTGGGGTGTCGTCGGCTGACCGACCCCACGAGATCGACGAAATGGTCGCTGCCAACGAATGGCAGCGACCATTTCGTCTGTTTCGGGGGTGGATTGAGCAGCGATTTGGAGCGTTATGGCTGCTCGCCTAGTATGTAGGGGTTGCCCAGGGCAGACCCCGGTCATCACGTGGCTTTGCGTGCCCTTGGACAACAAGACCGCGCACGTCCAGGTCGGTATCTGGCGTGCATACAAAACCCAGGTCAGGAGATCGAGTGATTCAGCAGGAATCGCGACTCAAGGTCGCCGACAACACGGGCGCAAAGGAAATCCTTTGCATCCGCGTGCTCGGTGGCTCGTCGCGGCGCTACGCCGGCATCGGCGACATCATCGTGGCGACCGTCAAGGACGCCATCCCGGGCGGCAACGTCAAGCGTGGTGACGTGGTCAAGGCCGTCGTCGTGCGCACCGTGAAGGAGCGCCGCCGGCCGGACGGCAGCTACATCAAGTTCGACGAGAACGCCGCCGTCATCATCAAGAACGACAATGACCCCCGCGGTACCCGCATCTTCGGGCCGGTCGGTCGCGAACTGCGCGAGAAGAAGTTCATGAAGATCGTCTCGCTGGCCCCGGAGGTTTTGTGATGAAGGTGCACAAGGGCGACACCGTGCTGGTCATCGCCGGCAAGGACAAGGGTGCCAAGGGCAAGGTCATCGAGGCCTACCCGACCCGCAACAAGGTGCTCGTTGAGGGCGTCAACCGGATCAAGAAGCACACTGCGCAGTCTCAGAACGAGCGCGGTGCATCGTCGGGTGGCATCGTCACCCAGGAGGCGCCGATCCACGTTTCGAACGTGATGGTGGTCGACTCCGACGGCAACGCGACCCGCATCGGCTACCGCGTCGATGAGGAGAGCGGCAAGAAGGTCCGTATCTCGAAGCGCAACGGCAAGGACATCTGAGATGACCACAGTGGAAAAGACTCAGCCCCGGCTGAAGACGCGCTACCGCGAAGAGATCCGCGACGCGCTCAACAACGAATTCAACTACGCCAACGTCATGCAGATCCCCGGCGTGGTCAAGGTTGTCGTCAACATGGGTGTCGGTGACGCCGCTCGCGACGCCAAGCTGATCAACGGCGCGGTCAACGACCTGACGCTGATCACCGGTCAGAAGCCGGAAATCCGCAAGGCCCGCAAGTCCATCGCGCAGTTCAAGCTGCGTGAGGGCATGCCGATCGGCTGCCGCGTCACCCTCCGTGGCGACCGCATGTGGGAGTTCCTGGACCGCCTGATCTCCATCGCACTGCCCCGTATTCGCGACTTCCGCGGTCTGTCGGCCAAGCAGTTCGACGGCAGCGGCAACTACACCTTCGGCCTCAACGAGCAGTCGATGTTCCACGAGATCGACGTCGACTCGATCGACCGCCCCCGCGGCATGGACATCACGGTCGTCACCTCGGCCACCACTGACGACGAAGGCCGTGCGTTGCTGCGGGCCCTGGGCTTCCCGTTCAAGGAGAACTGACAATGGCAAAGAAGGCTCTGGTCAACAAGGCCAACAAGAAGCCGAAGTTCGCAGTGCGTGGCTACACCCGCTGCAACCGGTGCGGCCGCCCGCACTCGGTGTTCCGCAAGTTCGGCCTGTGCCGAATCTGCCTGCGGGAGATGGCCCACGCCGGCGAGCTGCCCGGCGTGCAGAAGTCCAGCTGGTGACTCTGCCCGTCTCATGACGCTGTAGAAAGCCGCCCCGGTCCTCGTGACCGGGGCGGCTTTTGCGTTCTGCTCGTCGCATGTGCCCCCACATCGCGTCGCGAGTCGGTCTTGCGACGGACGTTGCGCGCCCGTGCAGACAGCGGCCCGGCTCGAGAAAATACGTAGCTTCAATTCCGAGGCACTGGCAGCCATGGTGATTGAAGCGAGGGACGTTTTCGGGCCGTCGGACGTCCCTGAGTGCAAAAACCGCAAGCACGTTGCCCCACGATTGAACTCACGTACTTGCTAAGCGGATCTGTGATTCGTGTGCAGGCCAGGCACACCCGCAAATGCCGTGAATGAGAATGTGCGGGGAAATCGCCAGAGTCTGCGCGGCAATCCACCGGTCCGGTCGCATATTTGTCACTGCAAGCCCTGCCTTGGACGATTTGGCCCTGAGCTGCGCATTGTCTACACTGGGCAGGTTGCCATGGGCGTTTTCGTCCAATGGCCGATCGGTATGTGCCTTCTGAAGCTGGATTGCACTACCGATGCACGGCCCCTGACCGCACTCGGTCAGATAAGGGAAAACACTTCGTAGCAGGCCCACGACGTGACGTGCCGAGCCACCGAGAGGTGGGACCAGCACGGGCGTGATGTATGGGAAACCGCAGCGAGAAAGGTTGATCAACGCTGTCATGACAATGACGGATCCGATCGCAGACTTCTTGACACGTCTGCGCAACGCCAACTCGGCGTACCACGACCAGGTGACCCTGCCCCATTCGAAGATCAAGGCGAACATCGCCGAGATCCTCAAGAAGGAGGGTTACATCACTGACTACCGCACCGAGGACGCCCGCGTGGGCAAGAACCTCGTTGTGTCCCTCAAGTACGGCCCGAGCCGCGAGCGCAGCATCGCCGGCCTCCGCCGGGTGTCCAAGCCCGGTCTGCGGGTGTACGCGAAATCCACCAACCTGCCGCGGGTTCTCGGTGGCCTTGGCGTGGCGATCATCTCCACGTCCACTGGCCTGCTCACCGACCGCCAGGCAGCTCGACAAGGCGTGGGCGGCGAAGTCCTCGCTTACGTCTGGTAGGGGGCAGAAAACATGTCGCGTATTGGAAAGCAGCCGGTTCTCATTCCGGCCGGCGTCGATGTGACCATCGACGGCCAGAACGTCGCGGTCAAGGGCCCCAAGGGCACCCTGACGCTGGATGTCGCTGAGCCCATCGAGGTGGCGCGCAACGACGAGGGCGCCGTTGTGGTGACCCGTCCGAACGACGAGCGTCGTAACCGCTCGCTGCACGGGCTGTCCCGCACCCTGATCGCCAACCTGGTGACCGGTGTGACCCAGGGTTACACCACCAAGATGGAGATCTTCGGCGTCGGTTACCGCGTGCAGGCCAAGGGCTCGAACCTGGAATTCGCGCTCGGCTACAGCCACCCGGTGCTGATCGAAGCCCCTGAGGGCATCACGTTCGCTGTCGAGACCCCGACGAAGTTCTCGGTGTCCGGCATCGACAAGCAGAAAGTCGGCCAGATCTCGGCAGTCATCCGCCGCCTGCGTCGCCCCGACCCGTACAAGGGCAAGGGCATTCGCTACGAGGGTGAGCAGATCCGCCGCAAGGTCGGAAAGACAGGTAAGTAGCAATGGCCAACACTGAGACCGACAAGCGTAAGCCGTTGGGCCAGAACATTTCTGAGACCCGTCGGGTGGCGCGTCTGCGTCGTCACGCCCGTCTGCGCAAGAAGGTCGCCGGCACGTCCGAGCGTCCGCGCCTGATGGTCAACCGCTCCTCGCGGCACATCCACGTCCAGGTGATCGACGACCTGACCGGCACCACGCTGGCCGCCGCGTCCTCGATCGAGGCTGACGTGCGGGCCGTCGACGGCGACAAGAAGGCCGTCAGCGCCCGGGTGGGTCAGCTGATCGCCGAGCGCGCCAAGGCTGCCGGCATCGCCGAGGTGGTGTTCGACCGCGGTGGGTACACCTACGGTGGCCGGATCGCCGCTCTCGCCGACGCCGCGCGCGAAAGCGGGTTGACGTTCTGATGACTTACTTGAAAATCACCGGAAGGACTGCATGATGGCCGACCAGGCTGGCGCCGGTTCGGCGCAGGACAATCGCGGTGGCCGCGGAGATCGTGGCGGCCGCGGCCGTGACGACCGTGGTGGCCGTGGCCGCGGCGACGACCGTGGTGAGAAGAGCAACTACATCGAGCGCGTTGTCACCATCAACCGCGTTTCGAAGGTGGTCAAGGGTGGACGGCGCTTCAGCTTCACCGCCCTGGTCATCGTCGGCGACGGCCACGGCATGGTGGGCGTCGGCTACGGCAAGGCCAAGGAAGTTCCGGCCGCCATTGCCAAGGGTGTCGAGGAAGCTCGCAAGAGCTTCTTCCGGGTCCCTCTGATCGGCGCCACCATCGTCCACCCGGTTCAGGGTGAGGCCGCTGCCGGTGTCGTGATGCTGCGTCCGGCCAGCCCGGGTACCGGTGTCATCGCTGGTGGCGCGTGCCGCGCGGTGCTGGAATGCGCCGGTGTGCACGATGTCCTCGCCAAGTCGCTGGGCAGCGACAACGCGATCAACGTGGTGCACGCCACCGTTGCCGCGTTGAAGATGATTCAGCGCCCCGAGGAAGTGGCAGCCCGTCGTGGCCTGCCCATCGAAGATGTTGCGCCGGCCGGCATGCTGCGGGCCCGACGTGAGGCAGAAGCGCTGGCCGCATCGGCAGCGCGTGAAGGATCGGCATAAACATGGCTGAACTGAAGATCACCCAGGTGCGTGGCACCGTGGGTGCCCGGTGGAAGCAGCGCGAAAGCCTGCGGACACTGGGACTGCGCAAGATCCGCCAGTCCGTCGTTCGCGAGGACAACGCGCAGACCCGTGGTCTGCTCGCGGTGGTCAACCATCTCGTCACCGTTGAGGAGGCGTAATGAGTGTCATCAAGCTGCACGACCTGAAGCCTGCCGCGGGGTCCAAGAAGGCCAAGACCCGTGTCGGTCGTGGTGAGGGCTCCAAGGGTAAGACCGCTGGTCGCGGTACCAAGGGCACCAAGGCCCGCAAGAACGTCCCCGTGACGTTCGAGGGTGGCCAGATGCCGATCCACATGCGTCTGCCGAAGCTCAAGGGCTTCCGCAACCGCTTCCGCACGGAGTACGCGGTGGTGAACGTCGGCGACCTCGCCAAGGCGTTCCCGCAGGGCGGCACCGTCGGTGTGGACGAGCTGGTGGCCGCGGGCCTGGTTCGCAAGAACACCCTGGTCAAGGTGCTCGGCGACGGCAAGCTGGCCGTCAAGGTCGACGTCACTGCCAACAAGTTCAGCGGTAGCGCCCGTGAGGCGATCACCGCTGCCGGTGGTAGCACGACCGAGCTCTGATTGCTCTACAGAGAAGGGCCTCCGCTTCGGCGGGGGCCCTTCTTTTTGCGTTGATCCTGTGCTGAGGGTGGGCGCCACTCGAAATTCTGCGCAATGAGTTCAGGGTCAACGCAGACTACGTCTGCATCCGGGCGCCGAGGACGTCGTGGAAGAGCGCCTGGCGTAAGGCCAGTTCGCGGGGATCGCTGACTAGATGGAAGCCCAGCCGGTTCATCACGTAGCCGAAACCGATGCCGGTGTCGGGGTCCGCGAAACCGAACGAGCCACCGAACCCGGGCGTGCCGAACGCTTTTCCCGAAGTACCGAAGGCGAACGTCGGGACGGGTTTGCACAAGCCGAGTGCGTAGGCGATCTCCGCGCGCATCACCTTGTCGCGGGTACCACCTGACGGGTTGCGTGGCGGCGCGGTCAACGCATCGAAAGCTTCTGGGGTGAAACCTATTTCGGTCCCACCCACCGCTGCGGCTCCGTAGAGGTGGGCCAGGGCGCGGGCCGTCCCGGTGCCGTTGGCGGACGGAATCTCGACGCGGCGCACCCGGTCGGTGTTGTAGTCGCCGGCGTAGGGATCGATGTCGGCGGGGATGGCTGCGGTCCTGGCCAACAGTCCCCGTGGATTGAGGCTGCCGATCAGGAAACCGGCGGGCATGACATCGAGATGCTTCAGCGACTCGTACCGCTGCCAGTGGTGCAGCGTCGCAAGCCGGCCGCGGTCGATGGAGTCCGGCAGGCCGATGTACAGGTCGGCGCCCAACGGCCCGGTGATCTCGTCGGCCAGATACCGCCCGAGCGTGCGGCCGTCGGTACGGCGGATCAGCTCGGACTCGTACCAGCCGATGGTGATGGCGTGATACCCGTGCCGGGTGCCGGGCGTCCACGCGGGTTTCTGCGCCGCGAGGATCGCGGAGAGCCGCACCGGGTCGGCGATATCGGACAGCAGGGGATTGGGGGTCAGGACGCACAGTCCGGCCTGGTGCGCCAGCAGTTGACGGACGGTGATCTCGCCCTTGTCCTGCGCGGCGAATTCGGGCCAGTATTCGGCGACCCGCTCGTCGTAGTCGAACAGCCCCTTCGACACCGCGTGCGCAACGGCAAGGGCCGCAACGCCTTTCGTTGAAGAGAACATATTGACCATGGTGTCGGCCTGCCACGGCGCCTTGCTGATGCCGTCGCGGTAGCCGCCCCACATGTCGACGACCTTGCGGCCGTCGCGGTAGACGCACAGCGCCGCACCGACCTCGCTGCCGGCCGCGAAGTTGGCCCGGAACGCGTCGGCGACCTTGCCGTAGCCCTCGTCCGCATCGCCGTGGACCAGATCGGGGGAGACGGAGACTTTCAGCACCATGGGCGTGATTCTGTAACGGTTCCGCTATCTGCAGGCCGAAACTCGTGGAATCGGGTCAGCCCGGCCCCGCGGAGATTCCAGGCAGGGCGTCGTCGCCGTACAAGCCGCCCAAGAAGCCACCGTAACCGTAGCCGTATCCCCGGCGGGGCCCGTAGTACGGGACGAGGTCGGTGAAGTCGTCCTGCGGTGCCGACCCACACGCGCTATTGGGCCCGAGTCCGCCGCCGAATTGGCAGTCGGACTGCGCGCCGGCGGGCGCCGCGCCGACCACCGACGCCGCGGCGGTCAGTATCAACAGGGCGGCAATGCGTTTGAGCGCTACCATGCTTGGCTCCTGGCCGGCGGGAAATGCTCTACACCTAATGCTGACACGTCAACGGCGAATTGGTGCCGGTTCCGCGACCCATTCGACCGGCTCGGCGAGTGGGTACGCTCGGAACATGTTTGCTTTCCGGCCCAGCCTGCCCGGTCTACCCGGCCCCGATGAGTTGCGTGCCCTTGTCCGCAAGGTCGACACCGTGCGTCACCACGGCGTACCGAACGGCTGCGTGCTGGAACTCGACCTGCAGGCCGTGCCGCCAGAGACCGCCGGCTTTGACCCGGTCGCGTTCGTCATGGGCAATTCCCGGCCGCTGGTGCTGCGCGATGCCGTCGCCGCCATCCACCGCGCGGCCGACGACAAGCGCGTGGCCGGGCTGATTGCCCGCGTCCAATTGCCCGCTGCCGCAGCGGGTCCGGTGCAGGAGCTGCGCGACGCCATCGCCGCGTTCAGTGCCGTCAAGCCATCCATCGCGTGGGCCGAGACATACCCCGGCACCATGTCGTACTACCTGGCCTCGGCGTTCCGGGAAGTCTGGATGCAGCCCTCGGGCACGGTCGGGCTGGTGGGCTTCGCGACCAACGCGCTGTTCCTGCGGGACGCGTTCGACAAGGCCGGCATCGAGGCGCAGTTCGTCGCGCGCGGTGAGTACAAGTCGGCGGCCAACATGTTCACGCAGGACCGCTACACCGATCCACACCGCGAGGCCGACGCAAGGCTCATCGAGAGCCTGCATGCCCAGGTGCTCGCCGCCATCGCCGCGTCCCGCGGTGTCGACGCCGGCGAACTCGACACCCTGGTCGACCGGGCGCCGCTGCTTCGTGACGACGCGCTGGCCGCCAAGCTGGTGGACCGCATCGGTTTCCGCGATGAGGCCTATGCCCGGGTCAGCGAATTGCTCGGGGGCACAGCGGAAGCCGACGGCAAGGACGCCTCGCCGCGGCTGTTCCTGTCCCGGTACGCCAAGGCCACCGCGGGTCACAGCCTGCCCGAGGTACCGCCGCTGCCGGGGGTCAAGCACAAGCCGACCATTGCCGTCGTCACCATGGCCGGGCCAATCGTCAGCGGTCGCGGCGGCCCCAGCGCCTTCCCGCCTGGTCCGTCGAGCGTGGGCGGCGACACCATCGCCGCGGCTCTGCGCGAGGCAGCTGCCGATGACGACGTCGCGGCCGTCGTACTCCGGGTGGACAGCCCAGGCGGCGCGGTCACGGGTTCGGAGACCATCTGGCGCGAGGTGGCCCGGCTGCGCGAGGCGGGTAAACCTGTCGTCGCATCGATGGGTGCGGTCGCCGCGTCGGGCGGTTACTACGTGTCGATGGCGGCCGACCACATCGTCGCCAACGCTGGCACCATCACCGGATCCATCGGCGTGGTGACGGGCAAGCTGGTCACACGGGGGCTGAAGGAACGGCTCGGTGTCGGCTCAGATTCAGTGCGTACCAACGAGAATGCCGACGCGTGGTCGGCGAACCAGCCCTTCACCGAGGCTCAGCACGCACATGTGGTGGCCGAGGCCGACCTGTTCTACACCGATTTCGTGGCACGCGTCGCCGACGGCCGTAACCTGCCGGTCGAGGCCGTCGAGCAGGTGGCGCGCGGCCGCGTCTGGACCGGTGCCGACGCGCTGGAGCACGGCCTGGTCGACGAACTCGGCGGTCTGCGGACCGCCGTGCGCCGCGCCAAGGTGCTGGCCGGCATCGATGTTGAAGCTCCGGTCCGAACCGTCAACTACCCGGGCTCGTCGTTGCTCGATCACGTACGGCCCAAGGCCTCCTCGCAACCGGCCGCGGCGTCGTTGCCCGACGCGGTGGCCGCGGTGGCCGCGGTGCTCGGTCGCTCACTGGTCGGTGCGCTCGGCCAGGCGGAGCGATCGCTGACCGGGGTCAGCGCGCTCTGGCTGGGGGACTACCGCTTCTGACGGACGGCCTGCTCAGCCGAGAGTGCCGTTGATGTAGATGATCTCGCGCATGGGGTCGACGTCCCCGAGGTCTGCGGCGGTCAAACCGTACCGGGCGTAGAGATCAGCCCGACCGATGCCGGTCATCTGCCAGCCCTTGGCGGTCAGATAGTCTGCAGCGGAATGCCTTTCACCGTGGTAGACCAGTGACGGCATGTCCATGTTCAAGCCGAGTTGCTGGAACCCCGCGGCAGCTTCACGTGCGCGGTCAGGGTCCAAATCCTTGAGCCCGGGCACGAATTCGGTGGCCACTGCACTGCCGGGTGCACTGAGCTCGTGGATGTTGTCGAACAGCGTGTCCTGGGCTTCCGGTGGCAGGTAGATCAGCAGACCTTCGGCCAGCCAGGCCGTCGGCAGGCTGGGGTCGAAGCCGGCCGCCCGCAACGCTGCCGGCCAGTCCTCGCGCAGATCGATCGGCACGGTCCGGCGCCGCGCCGTCGGCTCCGCGCCGAGGCCGGCCAGGGTACGGGTCTTGAACTCGATGACCTCGGGCTGGTCGATCTCGTAGACCACCGTGCCGGCGGGCCACGGCAGCCGGTAGGCGCGTGAGTCCAGCCCGGAGGCCAGGATGACGGCCTGCCGGATGCCGCCGTCGGCCGCCGTCGCGAAGTAGTCGTCGAAAAACCTGGTCCGAACGGCCATTTCGTCGATGTTGGCGCGGGCCCGCAACGCCGCGTCCGGGGCGATGGCGTCGAGCACGGACAGATCCAGTTCACCGTCGACCATCCTGGTGAACGCCTCGATCCCGACGGCGCGCACCAGCGGCGCCGCGAACGGATCGTCGATCAAACCGTGCGGATGGGTGCTGGCGATCGCGCGCCCGGTCGCGACCAGCGTGGCCGTCGCGCCCACGCTCGACGCCAGATCCCAGCTGTCCCCGTGTGTCCGTGCCATTGTGGTTATGCCTTCTCGCCCAGGACTGCGCGGACGTACTTCAGCTGGGTCCAGGCCCGGGACAGGTCGTCGTCCGGGTACTGGAAACCGTTGTCGGCGTGCGCTTCTTCGACAGACCGCGCGGTGACGTCCCAGCCGAGGCGGGTCAGATAGTCGGTGACGTGGTTGCGGTCGCCCTGGTAGATAAGGTCGGCCATCTCGATGTTCGAACCGAGCGCCTTCATCCGCTCGCGCATCGCCTGCATGCGCTCGTCGTCGAAGGCGCTGCTCAGGTCGCCGATGTGCTCGGTAGCCACGAAGCTACCCGGTGCCGAGAGCGCGGTGATGTTGTCGAACAACCGATCCTGGGCCTCCGGCGGCAGGTAGATGAGCAGCCCTTCGGCGATCCAGGCGGTGGGCGCCGCGGGATCGAAACCGTTGTCGCGCAGTGCCTGCATCCAGTCGTCGCGCAGGTCGACGGCGACGGTGCGCCGGGTCGCCGTGGGGGCGGCGCCCAGCTCGGCCAGCGTCGTGGACTTGAACTCGATGACCTCGGGCTGATCCACCTCGAAAACGACGGTGCCATCGGGCCACGGCAGCCGGTAGGCGCGCGCGTCCAGGCCGGCGGCCAGGATCACCGCTTGCCGTACGCCTGCGGCGGCGGCGTCGAGGAACAACTGGTCGAACCAGCGGGTGCGCACCGTCATGCCCTCGGCCGCGCGGCGCGGGGTGAATGCCGGGTTCACGTCACCGAGGTCGATGTCACCGTCGAGCGCCTTGGTGAAGAAGTCCAGTCCGACGGCCCGGACCAGTGGCTCGGCGTACGGGTCGTCGATCAACCGCTCGCGGTGGGCGAGGGCGCGCTGGCCCGCAACCATGGTGGCGGTGGCCCCGACGCTGGAGGCCAGGTCCCAGGAATCTCCGTCAGTTCGTGTCATTGCGGTGTAGCTCCTAGTTCTTGATGGCCGTCACGGACAGTGAATTGCGCAGTGCCGCAGTGTCTTCGGTCTCGGCGAGGGGTCGGCCGTACTCCGCGAACACTTCGAGGCGTGGGCGGGCCGTGGTATTCCAGCCGCTCGCGTCGAGGTGCTCGACCACCGAGGTGCGGTCGCCTTGGTACCAGAGGTCGGTCAGGTTCAGGTCCAGGCCCGCGCCACGCCACCGCTCGCTCATGGCCGCGCCGCGCTGGGCCATGCCGGCGCCGTGGTCGGTGTGGAACTCGGTGGCCAGCCGACTGCCCGGCGCCGACAGGGCGGTGATGTTGTCGAACAGCTTGTCCTGCGCTTCGGGCGGCAGGTAGATCAGCAGCCCCTCGGCGATCCAGGCCGTCGGCGCCGACGGATCGAACCCGGCGGCGCGCAGCGCGGCGGGCCAGTCGTCACGCAGATCGATGGCGACGGTGCGGCGTTCGCAGGTCGGCGTGGCGCCGATCTGCGCCATGGTCCCAGTTTTGGCGGTGATCACCTCGGGCTGGTCGATCTCGTAGACCACCGTGCCGTCGGGCCACGGCAGCCGATAGGCGCGCGAGTCGAGGCCGGCGGCCAGGATGACGGCCTGCCGGATTTCAACGGAATCGGTAGCTCCGGCCGAATCACCACCTCCGGTGGCAGTGGTGAAGAAGTCGTCGAAGAACTTCGTCCGCACCGCCATCAGGTTGGTCATCATGGCGGCGGCGGTCCCGACCTCGCCGCTGAGGTCGATCTGCCCGTCGATCAGTTTGATGAAGAACTCGACGCCGACGGCCCGCACCAGCGGATCGGCGTACGGATCGCGGACGAGCGGCTCCGCTTCCTTCGTCGCCAGAGCACGGCCGGTGGCCACCATGGTTGCGGTGGCGCCGACGCTCGAGGCCAGGTCCCAGGTGTCGCTGTCGGTGCGGGTCATCGGTTCACTCCTGTCAGGGGGTCAGCGCAGCGCTGTGACGTAGTCGACCTCGCCCATCGAGGGCTGGCCGTCCGGGTCGGGCTCGACGGCGGCAAGGCCGTTGCGGACCAGCAGTTCATTGGAGGTGACGACGGTGGTCTGCCAGCCGTGGCCCTGCAGGTAGGTGTCCACGTCGGCCCTGTCGCCGAGATAGACCAGATCGGCGAAGTCGAGTTCGAAGCCTTGCTCGCGCCAGTGCTCCGATGCCGCCTTCATCCGCTCCCGCACCGCGTCCTCGTCGAGGTCCGGTGTGCCCGGTACGCCTTCGGCGCCCATCCGGCTGCCCGGTGCGGACAGTTCGGAGATCTGGTCGAGCAACCGGTCTTGAGCCTCGGGCGGCAGGTAGCCGAACAGTCCTTCGGCGATCCAGGCGGTGGGTTTGGTGGGGTCCAGGCCCGCGGCGCGCAGCGCGGCCGGCCAGTCGTCGCGCAGGTCGATCGCCACCGTGCGCCGCTGCGTGGTCGGCGCCGCGCCCTGGTCCGAGAGGGTCTTCGACTTGAACTCGATGACATCGGGCTGGTCGATCTCGTAGACGACGGTGCCCGCCGGCCAGGACAAGCGGTAGGCCCGGGCGTCGAGTCCGGCGGCGAGGATGACGGCCTGCCGGATGCCGGCCTTGCCGGCGTCGTGGAAGAAGTCGTCGAAGAATCGGGTGCGGGCAGCCATCCCGTTGGTCAGCTGCGACATGGTCGGGCCGTACCCGGCGCCGAACTGCGTGGGATCGGTGGCGCCGTCGACGAGCTTGGTGAAGAAGTCGACCCCGACCGCGCGGACCAGGGGAGCGG
This sequence comes from Mycolicibacterium sp. HS_4_1, assembly GCF_054515875.1. Taxonomy (NCBI): domain Bacteria; kingdom Bacillati; phylum Actinomycetota; class Actinomycetes; order Mycobacteriales; family Mycobacteriaceae; genus Mycobacterium; species Mycolicibacterium sp. HS_4_1. The sequence continues at coordinate 4,781,963 of NZ_CM137261.1, read as the reverse complement.
CGAAGGGGTCGTCGATGATGGGGTCGTCGGCCCCGGTGGCGAGGGCGCGGGCGGCGGCCACCAGGGTCGCGGTCGCTCCCACGCTCGAGGCCAGGTCCCAGGTGTCGTTGTCAGTGCGTGCCATCGCGTCGTTCCTGTCGTGAGTTATCCGCAGAGTGGGGCGGTAGTTAGCTTGTGTAATAACCCTGGCGGCGACTGTACGCGTCGTTCCTGAACGCGGCAGAAATGCCGGGTCGCGGTAGGTTTCGACCGGTCTGGGCCGGGTAGTAAGGGGTCGGCGCCGTCCGGATGCGGGTCGTGGGGGCGGCAACTGTTATTCTCGGAGACTGATTTGACGGCGCGCCCAGGCAGGTCGAGTACCTGCTGTGGTCGTGCACGGACTTAACCAAACGCTGGACCTGACCAGCCCCATCAGCACACCGCGGCCAGAGCTCGGCTGCGCAGGAGGAAGAGTGCTTTCGGCTTTTATCTCGTCCATGCGGACGGCCGATCTGCGACGCAAGATCCTCTTCACGCTGGGTGTAGTCATCCTGTATCGGGCCGGTGCCGCACTGCCGTCCCCCGGGGTGAACTACCCGAACGTGCAGAAGTGCATCGAGCAGGTCAGCGGCGGTGACGCGGCCCAGGTCTACTCGCTGATCAACCTGTTCTCGGGCGGTGCGCTGCTGCACCTGTCGGTGCTGGCGGTGGGCGTCATGCCCTACATCACCGCGAGCATCATCGTGCAGCTGCTGGTCGTGGTCATCCCGCGCTTCGAACAGTTGCAGAAGGAAGGCCAGGCCGGCCAGGCCAAGATGACGCAGTACACGCGTTATCTCGCGATCGCACTGGCAGTTCTACAGGGCACCTCGATCGTCGCGATGGCCGCCAGCGGCAACCTGCTGCAGGGCTGCTCGCTGAACATCATCCAGGACCAGAGCATCTTCACCCTCGTGGTGATCGTGCTGGTCATGACCGCCGGCGCCGCCCTGGTCATGTGGATGGGCGAGCTCGTCACCGAGCGCGGCATCGGCAACGGCATGTCGCTGATGATCTTCGCCGGCATCGCCGCCCGCATCCCGTCCGAAGGCCAGTCCATCCTGGAGAGCCGTGGTGGCGTGGTGTTCACCGCGGTTCTGGTCTCAGCCCTGGTCATCATCGTCGGCGTCGTCTTCGTCGAGCAAGGCCAGCGCCGCATCCCGGTGCAGTACGCCAAGCGCATGGTGGGTCGCCGGATGTACGGCGGCACCTCGACCTATCTGCCACTCAAGGTCAACCAGGCGGGCGTCATCCCGGTCATCTTCGCCTCGTCGCTGATCTACATCCCGCACCTGATCACCCAGCTGGTCACCGCCGGCGATCCCAACGCCTCCAACGGCTGGTGGTCCAAGGCCGTCGCCAAGTACCTGACCAACCCGGCCGACCCGGTCTACGTCGCGATCTACTTCGGCTTGATCATCTTCTTCACGTACTTCTACGTATCCATCACGTTCAATCCCGACGAGCGGGCGGACGAGATGAAGAAGTTCGGTGGCTTCATCCCCGGCATTCGCCCGGGCAAGCCGACCGCCGACTACCTCCGCTTCGTGCTCAGCCGGATCACGCTGCCCGGCTCGATCTACCTCGGTTTGATCGCCGTGCTGCCTAATCTGTTCCTGCAGAGCGGCGGCAGCAGCGTGCAGAACCTGCCGTTCGGCGGTACGGCCGTGCTGATCATGATCGGTGTTGGTCTGGACACGGTGAAGCAAATCGAGAGCCAGCTCATGCAGCGCAACTACGAAGGGTTCCTCAAATGAGAATGGTTCTGCTGGGACCGCCGGGAGCAGGCAAGGGCACTCAGGCCGAGAAGCTGGCCGAGAAGTTCGGCATCCCGCAGATCTCTACGGGGGATCTGTTCCGTAGCAACATCAGCAAGGGCACGCCGCTCGGTGTTGAGGCCAAGAAGTACCTCGACGCTGGCGACCTGGTCCCCGCCGAGCTGACCAACGCACTGGTCGACGACCGTCTCGACGCCGACGACACCGCCGCCGGGTTCATCCTCGACGGCTTCCCCCGCTCGGTCGAGCAGGCCGTGGCGCTGCGCGACATGCTGGCCAAGCGCAATCTCAAGCTGGACGCGGTGCTGGAGTTCCGCGTGTCGGAGTCCGAGCTGCTGACCCGGCTGAAGAGCCGCGGCCGCGCCGACGACACCGAAGAGGTCATCCTCAACCGGATGAAGGTGTACCGGGACGAGACCGCCCCGCTGCTCGACTACTACCGCGACGAGCTCGTCTCGGTCGACGCTGTCGGCAGCCTGGACGAGGTGTTCGCCCGCGCGCTGCAGGCGCTGGGCAAGTAGCCGTCCGCGGGCTGAAGTCAGTAGTTTTCAATGATTGGTCTACCCCGACGTGGCCGCAAGGTCGTCCCCCAGCGGAGCTCCGGAGAATTGGACGCGATGGCGGCTGCCGGCTCGCTGGTGGCGGCAGCGCTGAAAGCGGTCAGTGAGGCCGCCGCGCCCGGGATGTCCACTCTCGAGTTGGACCAGATCGCCGAGTCTGTCATCCGCGATGGTGGCGGCATCCCGTCGTTCCTGGGCTATCACGGTTTCCCGGCGACCATCTGTGCGTCAGTCAACGACCGTGTGGTGCACGGGATTCCGACCGCCGACGAGGTGCTCGCCAGCGGCGACCTGGTGTCCATCGACTGCGGCGCCATCCTGGACGACTGGCACGGCGACTCCGCCGTGACGTTCGGTGTCGGTCCGCTGATCGACGCCGACCAGAAGCTGTCCGACGCCACCCGCGAGTCCATGGAGGCGGGTATCGCCGCCATGGTGCCCGGTAACCGGTTGACCGACGTCTCACATGCCATCGAGGTGGCGACTCACGCCGCCTCCGCCCGCTACGACCGCAAGTTCGGGATCGTCGCGGGCTACGGCGGCCACGGCATCGGGCAAGAGATGCATATGGACCCGTTCCTGCCCAACGAGGGATCGCCCGGCCGGGGTCCGTTCCTCGAGCCGGGTTCGGTGCTGGCAATCGAGCCGATGCTGACGTTGGGTACGTCGAAGACGGTAATTCTCGAAGATGAGTGGACGGTGGTTACCAAGGACGGCTCTCGTGCCGCGCACTGGGAGCACACCGTTGCTGTCACCGAGGATGGACCCCGAATCCTGACCCTGCTGCGCGACTGATCCAGTGAACCGGATCGCCCCTGATCTCGTGTCAATGACGGAGGTTGGTGCATGAGCGATCCGGAGGCCGCCATGATGCGGGTGCTTTACGACGAGCACGCAGGCGCCCTTTGGCGCTATGCCCTGCGACTGACCCAGGACTCGGCGCGTGCCGAGGACGTCGTGCAGGAGACTTTGCTGCGGGCGTGGCGGCACCCTGACGTCGTGGCCGACGCCAATCAGTCCCCGCGGGCGTGGCTCTACACCGTCGCCCGCAACCTGATCATCGATGAGCAGCGCAGCGCTCGGCGCCGGCACGAAACCACCTCGTCAGAGGTTGTGGAGGCCGACGACCGGACGGACCCGGCAGCTACCGATGAAGTGGATACCGCCTTGGATCGGATGCTGCTCGGGGGTGCCCTGAGCCAGCTCTCCGTCGACCATCGCGCTGTGATCGAGCGCGCGTACTACCGGCAGTTGAGCGTCGCGCAGATTGCCGCGGAGCTCCAGATCGCCGAGGGCACGGTGAAATCGAGGTTGCATTACGCGGTTCGGGCGCTGCGTCTGAATCTGCAGGAAATGGGGGTGACTCGGTGAGCACACACCTGATCGAGTCCATCGGACCCTTTGACGGCGACCGGTACGCAACCTGGGACGCCGCCTACGTGCTGGGTTCGTTGTCGAGTGCGGAACGTCGCGAGTACGAAGCGCACCTGCAGACGTGTTCCCGGTGCCGGGATGCGGTCGGTGAACTGAGCGGTATGCCGGCCCTGCTGGGCCTGCTGACTCTGGCGGATGTCCAGGAGATCGGTGCGGAGCAGCCCGAACCGCCGTTGCGCCCCGAAGTGCTCGATTCGGTTCTGGCCAAGGTGCGGTGGCGCCGGCGCCGGACCCGGTGGGTGACGACGGCGGTGGCGGGTCTCGCCGCCGCGGTATTGGCCATCGGTGTGGTGGCCGTGGTCCGGCCGGAGTTCTTCGGTGGTGGTCAGACACAGGAGCAGGTCGCCCAGTTGCCCATGCAGCACGTGGCTCCCACGCCGTTCAATGCGACTATCGCGTTGAGCAGCTACGGTTGGGGTACGCGGATCGATATGGCTTGCAGCTACGGCGACTGGTCCAGCGGACCGGCCGCGCCGCCGAGCAATCTGGGCATGGTCGTGGTGGGCCGTGATGGTAGCCGCACACAGATCGCCACGTGGTTCGGCATGTCCGGAGCCACTGCGTTGCCGAGCGGTAACACGCCGATGCAGGTTTCGGAAATTGCTGCGGTACAACTGGTTTCCGCCGACAACGGCAAGGTGCTGCTGGAGCGCAATCTGTAGTTGTTTTCGCCGGCGTTGAACCATCCGGCGGTCCGCTTCGTGTTCTTGGGCAGACGAGCGGAAGTAGGTGGCAGATGGTCGGCAGGTATCGGGTGGTGGACCACATCATCACGCAACTGGCGGCGGCGGGCACCGAGTATTTCTTCGGTGTCGACGGGGCCAACATCGAGGACCTCTTCGACGCGGCGTTCCTGAGCGGCGAGATCACCCCCATCCTGGCCAAGCACGAGTTCTCCGCGGCCACCATGGCAGACGGATACAGCCGGGCGATATCCCGGATCGGGGTGGTGGCCGCGACATCGGGTGGCGGATCGCTGAACCTGGTTGCGGGACTTGGGGAATCACTGGCCAGCCGAGTGCCGGTGCTGGCCCTGGTGGGACAGGCGCCGACCGGTATGGACGGACGAGGCAGCTTCCAGGACACCAGCGGACGTTCCGGGTCACTCGACGCGGTGGCGCTGTTCTCGGCGGTGTCGGTGTACTGCCGGCGGGTGACGGACCCGGAGGGCATCGTGCCCGCTCTGACGGAGGCGCTGGCCGCGGCCGACAGCGGCGGCCCAGCGGTGCTGCTGCTGCCGAAGGATATCCAGCAGGCCATGATCGACATGGTCGATCCCGTGGAAAGCGCTGTGGTGGCGCGTGATTCGATCTTGGCGGACCCGGATTCCATCGCCGCGGTGCTGCGCCGGGCGCTGGGGCCGGTCACGATCATCGCCGGCGAGCAGGTGGCCCGCGACGACGCCCGTCGTGAACTCGAGGAGCTGCGCTCGGTGCTGCGAGCCTGGGTCGCCACGGTTCCGGATGCCAAAGACGTCAGTGGCTCACCAGGATTGGGCCAGTCGTCGTGGCTGGGCGTCACCGGGGTGATGGGTCATCCGCGAGTGGTCGACGCGATCTCCCGCAGCGCGGTGTGCCTGGTGGTCGGGACCCGCCTGTCGGTGACGGCGCGCGCCGGCCTCGACGATGCGCTGGCCGGGGCGCAGATCGTCTCGCTCGGCGCGCAGCGTCCGTATGTCCCGACGACACACGTGAATTCCACGAACCTGCGGGCATCGCTGACGGCACTGACCCGGGCGTTGACGGGAGCCGGCCGGCCGCACGGCCTCCGGGTCCTGGATCCGTTGCCGCACAGCGAACTCCAGCCGCCGCCGCACGAGGGCCCCGGCATCCGGTACCGCGAGACCGTCACAGTGCTCGACGACCTGTTGCCCGAGGGCGCCGACATCGTTGTCGACGCCGGCAACACCGGCGCCTCGGCGGTGCATGGCCTGCCGGTGCGCCGCGCCGGACGCTTCGTGGTGGCGCTCGGTATGGGCGGCATGGGGTACAGCTTCGGCGCTGCCATCGGCATGTGCTTCGCGCGGGCCAAAACCGCTGGACCGCAGTACCGTACGGTGGTGGTGGCCGGAGACGGCTCGTTCTTCATGCATGGCATGGAGCTGCACACCGCGGTGCAGTACCGGCTCCCGATCACCTTCGTGTTGTTCAACAACAACGCCCACGCCATGTGCGTCACCCGTGAGCAGCTGTTCTACGGCGACCGCTACAGCTACAACCGTTTCACCCCGGCGCGGCTCGGCGCCGGACTGGCCGCGATGTTCCCCGGTCTGCACGCGACCGACGTCAGTGAGCAGCCGCAGCTGGCCGGCGCACTGACCGAAGCGCTCAGCCGACACGGGCCGTCGGTGGTCAGCGTCGAATGCTCGGCCGACGAAATCCCCACGTTCGCACCATTTCTCGATTCAGCCACACAACAGACGCAGAAAGAGAGCTCCCAGCATGTCGCTGCCCGCGCTTGAAGACATCAATTTGCCGATCGACGGTGTCACCCGCATCGAGACCTCGCCCCGCGAGAAGGCCACGCCCGTCATCATGGAGATGATGCGGTCGGTCTACCCGCACGACGTGGTTTTCGGTGACTACTGCACCGTCAACGATTACATCGACTGCCCGCCGGACGAACTCTTCGAATACCTGTCGGACACCCGCAGCCTCGAGGAATGGACCTACAGCCTGCGCGGGTTCACCGAAACCGAGGAGCCCGGCCTCTGGCTGGCGTATGACCGGCTGGGCTCGGAGACCGAAATCTACACGCGCACAGTGGCGAACCGCGAGGCGATGACCGTCGACTACCACTGCGCCTGGGACCAGGGGCAGCACCTCTGGATGATCTACCTGATGCGCGTCGTCGACGCGCAGACCGTGCTCAACAAGCCCGGCTCGGTGGTGCTGTGGACCAACTGCCACCACCCCTTCTACGACAACAACCCCTACCCCGAGACCGCGCCGGCGCAGCGACCCGTGTGGGTCGGGGACTTCTGGGACATGTTCGGGGCGGGCCACCGCCTGGAACTGGACAACCTCAAGGCGATTGCCGAGTACCGGCACCGCAATGGACTGCCGATCACCCCGGCCTGGATGAAGTGAGCGAAAAGATGGAGCAGCCTGCCGTCAGTCTTCTGGATGTCTCGACCTATCTCCCGGGAGAGCCGATCGGCGCCGATTACTACGCGAAATTCGCCGGTTCCGACGACCTGCGGGACAACCTCATGTTCCGGGCGCCCAAGTTCCGGCATCACGTGGCACCCGACGAGACCGCCATCGACATGGTCGAACGCGCCGCCGCGGGGCTTCTCGACCGCCACGGACCTGACGTCCTGGCCGACGTCGACGTACTGATCACGCACACCCAGCTGCCCGACATGCCGTTCTATGGCGGCGGTGGCGGCATGGCCAATCGTCTTGGGATGAAACCGAACTGGGTGATCGATCTGCACAACGGCGGGTGCGCGGCCTTCATCCTGGGGCTGAAACTGGCGCGCCAGTTGCTGGCCTCGGGGGAGGGGCGCACCGCGCTGGTCGCGGTGGCGCAGAACGCGGCGGGCCAGGTCTTCGACCAGGAGACCATCCGGCCCAAGGCGCAGGCGTCGGTGCCAGGCGACGGGGCTGCGGTGGGACTCGTGGCGCTGTCCGATGTTTCACCGATTCTCGATGTCGAGTGCCGCACCTACGGCGAGTATGCGGGCGACATGACCATGTCCGTCGACCCGCCCCGGAAATGGTGGCAGGCGGGACCGGGGGAGGGCTGCATCGGCTTCACCGAAAGCAAGATCACCAAGGTGCTGGCCCGGGGTAACCGCCAGGTGCCCGAGGTGGCGTACGCGGTGTGCGACCGGATCGGGTTGGCGCCCAAGGATATCGGCCTGCTGGTCACCAACCAGCCGAACCGGGTGTTCCTGCGGAACTGGCGTGAGGCGCTGGAATTGCCCGGCGAGCGGCACCGCGACACCTTTGACGAGTGCGGCAACCTGTTCGCCGCGGGCGTACCGGTCAACCTGGACCGGGCGATCACCGACGGCCAGGTGAGCCAGGGCGACGTGGTGATGATGGCGGCGTTCGCGCACGCCGGTGATTTCGCGGGTGCGGCTGCGGTGCGGTGGGGCGGACGGCGATGACGCACACCTGCGCGTTGGCTGATGCGGTGGGCTCGCTGCCTGCCGCCGACGACCCGTTGGCGTTGTCGCTCAACGAGAATCCCTTTCCACCGCTGCCTGGGGTGCGGGCCGCGCTGACTGCGTCGATTGCTGCGATGAACCGCTATCCGGAGTTCCTGCCGCAGCGGTTGCGGTCGCTGATCGCGGGCCGGGTCGGCGTCGCCGACGAACAGGTGGTGGTTGGCGCCGGTGCCACGGGCGTGATTCTGCAGGTGCTGCAGGCCGTCACCCATCCCGGCGATGTACTGGTGACGGCGTCACCGACCTTCGACGGCTACCCGATCTTCGCGCAGATGGCGCGATTGCGGTCGGTGACCGTGCCGCTGGATCGGCACGGTCACCACGACCTCGACGCCATGGCCGCGGCCGCGGCACGGGCCCGGGTGGTGGTGATCTGCCGCCCGCACAACCCGACCGGGACCGTCGAGTCGGCGGCCGACCTGTACCGGTTCCTGGATCGGGTGCCCTCGGGCACCGTCGTCATCCTGGACGAGGCGTACGTCGAGTTCCTGGCCCCGCAGTTGTGCCTGGACGTGCCCTCGTTGGTGGTTCGCTACCCCAATCTTGTTGTGGTTCGCACCTTTTCGAAGGCCTACGGTCTGGCCGGTCTGCGCATCGGCTACGGCGTCTGTGCGCCGTCGCTGGCGCGCGAGCTGTGGGGGATGCAGCTGCCGTTCGGGATCGGGATCACCGGGTTGGTGGCCGTCGCGGCGTCCTACGATGCGGAAGATCAACTACGCCAACGCATCCGGATGATCACCTCGGAAGGCGCGTTCCTGCGGGCGCGGTTGCGGTCCACGGGCGTGTACTGCACCGATAGCCACGCCAACTTCGTGTATCTGCCGGGCGGGGCGCGGGCCTGGACGTTCGGCGACGACGGCCCGCGGGTGCGTAGCTACGCCGACGGCGGGGTCCGGATCACCGTCGGGGACCGCAGGTCGTCGCGGGCCGTGTTGGCGGCTGTGGCCAGATCAACTCGGGGGTGAGTGCATCGGTTCTGCGGCGTCGGTGCGGTATGAATGAGGCGTGAGCAGCGACCCCGGCACCGCAGCGTCCGGCCGTGACCCCATCGCCCGGGCCCGGGCCAACTGGGAGCGGGCCGGCTGGGGCGATGTCGCCGAGGGCATGGTAGCGGTGACATCGGTGATGCGAGCCCACCAGATTCTGTTGGCCCGCGTGGAGACGGCGCTACGGCCCTACGACCTGAGCTTCTCCCGCTACGAACTGTTGCGGCTGCTGGCGTTCAGCGGCAGTGGCGCGCTGCCGATCACCAAGGCGTCGGACCGACTCCAGGTGCACGTCACCAGCGTCACGCACGCGATCCGACGGCTAGAGGCCGACGGTCTGGTGGAGCGCGTGCCGCACCCGACGGACGGCCGGACCACGCTGGTGCAGCTGACCGAGCTGGGCCGGTCGACCGTCGAGGACGCCACGGTGACGCTGAACAAGGAAGTGTTCGCCGACGTCGGGATGTCCGAGAAACAGTCTGCAGCCCTGGTGACGGCGATCGAGACATTGCGCCGCAACGCAGGGGATTTCTAGTCGCGTCTACAGCTTCGGGAGACTGAGATTGAGGCTGGGCAACGACAGCCCTGGCAAGCCGAGGGACAGCGGAACCGACAGGTCAACATTGGGTGCCGGCAAGCTGGACAGGTTGATCGGTGGGAAGCCACCCAGGCTCCAGTCGTCACCCCAGTCCAGGCCGTTGCTGTTGTTGCGAGCGGTCTTGCCGGAGCCGGCGTCTCTGCCGGCCTGGTGGTCCGGGTCGGCGGTGTCGGGGGCGGCGCCGGCAACGCCGGCGCCGAGCACCGAGACAGCAACCAACGCGACGGATATGGCAGCACCCCGGGTGACGAGTTTGACGATCATACGGCGTGAATCCTTCCTGGATCGATTGCGGTAGAGGCACGGTAACCGGCGACTATGGGAAATCCGTAGTGGCGATGTGGGAGTTGCTTATGGTTGTGGCGTCACCCTGATCGGAACTCGAAAAACCAACGGCAACAACATGTTTTGGGCCGATCCTTCGGTAATGACGGCGAAGGCGGCCGCCGATGGGAGATCGTGGGCTCAGGTTCCCGTGCCGTCATCATCGTGTGTCGGCAGTCCTACGTCCATCCACGCCTTGAGGCCACCGTCGAGGACTGCGGCGTTCGCGTAGCCCACATCGTTCAATGTGTCAGGAGACTAGCGAGTCGCGTGCACCGGATTCGCAGACAACGATGATCTTTCGACCCGGCTCCAGTTCATATTTGTGGGGACGATTTGTGGGGTCGGCGAAGAACTCACGAAGACCTCTGGCCGCATGGCTGCGGACGAGTTCGTCCGCTGTCTTCTCAGCGGTTCCGTGGCGCTATCCGAGCCGCGCGCCCTGCAAGCCAAGCCGCTCTTGGCCGAGTTTGGCCCACCGCTCTTCGAGTAGCTCCTTTACCGCCCGCTCGGCGAACTGCGGTGCGGCCCACTCCTGGACATCGAAGTCGTTGTGGATATAGCCGTGGCTGAGCATGAAGTCCTTGCCGATCTCAATGGAGGCCAGGTTCTGCGGCGACAGGTTGGGCACCATGTCGATGTGCTTGATGCCCTGATAGGTGTCCTCGACGTCGAGGTAGAACGTCTGCTTGTCCAGGATCGCTGCGGCGGCGCGCTTGTATTCGTTGGCCCACCGGCCGACCTTGATCATGCCCTTCATGAACGTCACTACCAGCTCGGGATGCTCGTCGGCCATCTCGGCGGTGCAGGTGATGACTGCTGGGATGTTGGCTATCTGCAGCGTCCAGTCGGGGTAGCGCGACAGGTCTTCGATGGCCTTGAACTTGCCGGTGGCCTCCTGTAAGTGCTGGAGCGGCTTGCTCTGGGTGTAGATCGCGTCCACCAGGCCCTGCTCGAGCGCCGGTTCCAACGGCCGGAATGCCAAGTCGTGCTTGTGATCACGCTTGAGCCACAGCTCCGACGGGTTGTTCATCGGATCCAGCATCTTCGGGTCGTCATACCAGTCGTCGGGGTAGGGAAACTCGACGATCTCAACGTCGTCGCGGGTCATGCCGTTCAACCGCAGCATCAGCTCGATGCCCTGTTCCTCTTGAATGCGCCACCAGTCGTTCTTGATGGTGTTCAGACTCTTGGTCAGACCGATCTTCTTGCCCCGCAGATCGGTCATCCGGTAGATGTCGTCGCGGGCGCGCACCAGCATGCAGCCGCCCTCGTGTGGGGCGTGGGTGGCGCCGAGCAGCTTCGTCCGTCGGATGTCAGCATGAACGTGGATCGGCGGGAACAGACCGCCGAAGCGGATCAGGTTGTCCAGGTTGTGGACGTAGTGGGGATACCAGTTGTTCTCCGGGCGCGACCGTAGGAAGTCATAGGTGACGCCGATCTTCTTGAACTCCTCACGCGTCCAACCTAATTCCTGGTCGACATTGCTCGCGGACACCAACGGGCAGTTCGTGTAATACACCTCGTCCCAACGCAACGGAACCGTGCTGGACTCCTTAGCGGTCACTGGCTTGGCGGTAGTTGTCATGAGATCTCCCCTTGTGTTGAGACGGCGCCCATTGCATCTCGGCAAAGCTGACTGAACTAGAGCCATTGGTCCCCGACACACGGCGCACTACCTACCGGCGGTCGACATCCAGATACCGCCGCACCCCGGAGCTTGGTAGTCAAGACAAGCCGAAACCACACCGGGCCCGCCTACATGTCAGCTCCGGTCGAATCCTGAGCAGCCTGCTCCGGTCGAAAAGTGAGCAGGTTTACGGGGTTGAGTCTGCCTGACGATCGACTTCTACGGAGGGCAGTGACTCGATCGCGGTGTGTTTGATGCGGTAGCTGGTGCCTTTGAGGGCGATGACGTCGGCATGGTGGACGATGCGATCGATCATCGCCGAGGCGATGGTGGCTTCACCGAAGACCTGTCCCCACCGCGAGAACGGCAGGTTGGAGGTCAAGATGATCGACGACTTCTCGTATCGGGTCGAGACGAGCTGGAAGAACAGGTTGGCTGCCTCGGTGTCGAACGGGATGTAGCCGACCTCGTCGATGACGATCAGCCCGTAGCGGGAGACCTTGCGCAGTTCGGCATCGAGTCGGTCGATGCGGTGGGCTTCGGCCAGGCGAGTGATCCAGCCGGTGGCCGGGGCGAACGCGACCCGGTGCCCGGCGTGGGCGGCGGCGATGGCCAGCGCGGTCGCCAGATGGGTTTTGCCGGTGCCTGGCGGCCCGAGCAGCACGATGTTGCGGGCTTCGGCCAGCCAGCCCCCACCTTCCAGTCGGGCGATCTGAGCGCGATCGACGGCGGGTTGAGCGGTGAAGTCGAAATCAGTGATCGTCTTGATCGCAGGGAAACCCGCATACCGGATACGTTGGCGTGCACCGGATTCAGCGCGGGCATTGGACTCCACCGCCAACACCGCACCCAGATAGTCCTCCAACGACCAGTTCGCCGCCCGGCCTTGCTCGGCGAGACGGTGATAGTGCGCGGCGATCCGCGGAGCTTTGAGGAGGCGAGCTTGATGGGCGATGAGCTTGTCGGCATCACCTGGGGCCGGGGTGCGCTTGGTGGCCATCAGGCGACCTCCCCAGTCCCGAAGATCGCGTCGTAGGCACTCAGGTCAGCGACCTCGACGCTGACATCGAGATGAGCGCCGGCGGTCGGGCGGGTACGGAACTGCTCGCGCAGCACCGCCGCAGCGGCCACGTGTTCGGGGTCAGACACTAATCCTGCTGTGCCCCAAAGTCGTTCATGATCAGCAACCACACGATCGCCACACAGGCCGGTGATTCGGTCCAGGCTGGCCCGCAGGGTGATCATGCGGCCGATCACCTCCGGATGGATCGAGTACGAGTTGCCACCGAGGCTGAGGTAGTAGTCGCGGCCCAGACGCGTGGTCACCGTCGTGCCGGTCACCGGGGCCACCGGCGGTAGCGTGGCCATCGCCGCCCGGTCGGCGACGAGTGCGTCCGCGGGGATCATCCGGGTGCCCGCGTGGGTGCGCCTGTTGGCATACGAGGCCAGCCAGCCGTGCAACTGAGCATTGAAATCGGCCGGTGAGGCGAAGGTGCGCCCGGGCAGAAATGACCTACCCAGGTAGCCGTTGGCGCGTTCCACCACCCCTTTGGTTTCGGGATCATAGGGCCGAGCTTGGATCAGTCGGGTTCCCAACACCCCGCAGAACCCAGCCACCCCTTGAGCGAGGCGGCGGCGTTGACCAATGCCGGACTCGTTGTCCCACAACAGACTCCGAGGAACGCCACCGATGTTCTCGGCGATCAGCTGCCACATCCCGGCCAGCAGATCCCCGGTTACTCGCGACGGAATCATCACCGCGGCGATGAACCGCGAGTAGGCGGCCACCATCACCAGCACCGGAAACGACCGAGCTACTCCGCCGTGATCAGGGACCAGCTGGCCGGGGAACCACAGATCGCACTGCACCTGCTCACCGGGCAGATGCACCAACCGGTCGCTGGGATCGGGTGGGGTGTACTCCGGGCGGATCCTGGTCACGTTCTCTGCGAACCAGGAATGCCCACCCGTCCAACCGACCCGCTCAGCGATCACGGTCGTCGGCATCAGCGGAAACTCGGTGAGCAAGGCCCGTACCGCTGGTTCGATCTGCGCCCACGCCGAGGTCTTCACCGGCGCCCGCTCATAACACGGTGGTGCATCCGCCCGCAACGCTCTGGCCACGGTGTTTCGCGACAAGGACAGCCGCCGCGCGATCGCAGCTTGCGACAGTTTCTCCGACCGATACAGCCGGCGAATCTCCGCCCAATCCTCCACAGTGATCACTCTCCAATCGAAAGGTGAAGTGCTCACTTTTCGACCGGAACTACCTGCTCACTTTTCAACCGGAACTGACACTACAGCCGTGGTGTTCGCTCGCGCGCCACCGAACCGAATCGCGACCGCATCATCGGAGCATCTCGCCCATCGTCATGAAACACTCGCGCCGGGCGCGATCCGACGCTCGAACGGGCCGGCTGCCGAGAGGCGAATCCCTCACCCCACTACGCTGAGCTCGATTCCAGTAAACCGGCTCTCACCTTCCCTTGATCAATCCGCGGGGTCCCGCCAATTGGATTGGCGCGGCCCCGTGTCGGGCAAGTTTGCATATCAAAATTCCACGGGAACGAATGGATTTCGTGTGCAACATGAATGCGTGCCACCAGTTCCTCAGCTGCCGTACGGGCCCCGCGCCAGGCCTGAATAGGCGCGACCACACTGGTGCGGCTGAGCCGGTCGGTCCGGTCGACTGACCTCATCCCCATCAGCGCAGGCTATGCCCGGCCGCGCACCGAAGTAAGCGGGATGGTGGCGGTGACGATGGTGCCCGAGCCCGGCCGGGAGCGGATGTTCAGCCGGCCGCCGACGATCTCGGCGCGTTCGGCCATCGACAACAGCCCGTAGCCGCCCATCTCGTCGGCGCCCAACGGACGCTCGAAGGTGTCGAAACCGATTCCGTTGTCGATGATCTCGAGCCGGGCATGTTCGGCGTCGGCCGCGAATTTCAGCAACGCGTTGGTGGCGTGGGCGTGCTTGACGACGTTCTGCAGGCACTCCTGGGCGATGCGGTACAGCGCCAGCTCGATGTGGTCGGGCAGCCGGACGTCGGCCAGCTCCACGTCGACGTCGAGTTGGCCGATGGAGCGGGCCAGGCTGGCGAGCCCACCGGCCAGGCCCAGGTCGTCGAGAACCGGTGGGCGCAGGTTCCCGATGGCCGCCCGGGCCTCGCCGAGGGTCAGGTCCACCAGTTCCCGGGCCAAGCTCAGCTGCTCGGCGGCGACGGCCGCGTCCGACCCGACCGCGCGGCTGGCCGCATCGAGCCGGTAGGACAGGGTCACCAGCCGCTGCGAGATGCCGTCGTGGATGTCGCCGGCCAGCCGGCGGCGCTCGATCTCCTGGGCCTCGATGACCTGCTCGACGAAGTTCTCGTGCGCGCGTTCGCGAGCCACGAGCTGGCGGTGCAGCCGAGCCTGGTGCATGGCCCCGGCGATGAGCCGGCCGATCACGAGCAAGAGCTCGACGTCGCGCGCGGTGAACTCCCGGCGGTCGACGGTGTGCACGTTGAGCACGCCGACCAGCCCGCCCGGGTCGGTCTCCATCGGCACCGACACCATGGACGCGAAATCACTGCCGCGCAGCGATTCGAACGGCCGGTAGCGCGGGTCGGACTCCTTGTCGTCGGTGATCACCACGGGTTCGCGGTTGCTGGCCACCCACCCCGAGACGCCTTCGCCCAGCGGCAGCCGGATCTTGCCGACCGCGTGGTCGAACGGTGGCGTGGCGCCCGTCAGGGTCAGCGACCGTTCGGTGTCGTCCAGCACGTGGACGAAGCAGACGTCGGTGCCGGTGGCCGCGGTGATCATCCGGGCCGCCGCCGCGGCCAGCGGCTCGACGCCGGGACCACTGGAAGCGGCCTGGATCAGCTCGCGCAGCAGGGCCAGTTCGCGGTCCGCGGTCAGCACCTTGCTCGTCGGTTCCTGGTGCATGCCCTCGTCAGGATTGCGTGCCGTCATCGGTAGATGCCTTCCCGCAGCGCCGTCGCCACCGCGCCGGCCCGGTCGCTGACGTCGAGCTTGCGGTAGATGGACCGCAGGTGACTCTTGACGGTCTCCTCACCGATCACCAGCCGCGTCGCGATACCGCGGTTGGACAGCCCGTCGACCACGAACGACAGGATTTCGCTCTCCCGCTGGGTGAGGCCCTGGCGGGCGCCGGGCCAGAACTCGTCGCGCTGCATGCGGGCCGCGGTGTCGGCGGCCCGGGCCGCCATGCCGGGGTCGATGGCGGTGGCCCCGCCGTGCACCAACTCGAGCTGACGGACCAGGTCGTCGCTGCTGATGCTCTTGAGCAGATATCCCGACGCGCCGACCCGCAGCGCCTGGTAGAGGTACTGCTCGTCGTCGTACACCGACAGCATGACGACTTTGCGGTCCGGGTTGCGTTCCCGCAGTTCACGGCACAGGTCCAGGCCGCTGGCGCCCTGCATCCGGACGTCGCACAGCACGATGTCGGGCTGTAGTTCGTCGACCACGGCGGCGGCTCGTTCGGCCCCGACGGCCTGGCCGACCACCCGTACCCGGTTGCTGAAGGCGGCCAGCATGGCCTTGAGTCCCTCGATGACCATTTCGTGGTCGTCGACCAGGATGAGCCGCACCGGCGTCCCGGCGTCCGCTTCGGGGTCGGTGGTCATGCGCGATGCGCCTCCGGCTTCTCGCTGGTGGTCATGCGCGGTCCGCCTCCGGCTTCTCGCTGGTGGTCATGGCAACACCTTAGAGCGGCGCTTCCGCGCAGGTCGGGAGGACCGGCTGTGGACTGCCGCGAAAGTTCACCGGCAATCTCGCCCGTCCAATCCCCCGATTGGGGGAGGCCCCGGGCATGTGATGTGGGACACCCTGGTACCCATGTCGGTGAGTTGTGTGGAGCGCACGTTCTGGTGGGATGTGGCGCGACCTGCCCATGCCGTGATCGACCCGCTGCGTGCGGTGATCTTCGACCTCGACGGAGCGGTGGCCGACGTGGAGCGCGATGCCCACCGGGTGGCGTTCAATGCTGCGTTCGCCGAACATGGGCTCGATATCTCCTGGTCTGCAGCCGAATACGGTCGGCTGGTCCGCATCGCGGACCAGCCACGTCGCATCGCGTCGGCGCTGCGGCGGCGGGGCTTCGGGCGGGTCAGCAACGAGATTGCAGCGCACGTGTACCGCACCAAGACCGAACTGTTCGAGACGTCGGTGCTCGATGGTGACGTGAGCCCGCGCGACGGCTTGGCCGATCTGGCGGCCGGGCTGTTCGGCGCCGGGGTATCGGTCGCCGTGGTGAGTACCGGTAGCCGGTTGTGGGTGGAGCCGTTGGTGCGTCAGTTGCTGGGCGATGGCATCGCCGAGACGATCGTGACGCCCGATGATCTGCCGCGCCCGAGCCGTGAACCCGATCTGCACGGCCACGCGCTGTGGGAGTTGGGGTTGGGACCGGAGAGCGCGCTGGCGGTGGCGGGCGGCGTCCGCGGCTTCCGCGCGGCACGGGCCGCCAAGCTGGCGACGTTGGTGGTCACCACCGGCTACTCGGCCGGACACGATTTCCCCGGGGCGGTCCAGGTGCGCGCAGAGTACGACGGCCTGTTGGCCGCCGGGTGCGAGCGCCTACACAAGAACTGGTGGTCAGCCCAGGGCTGACCACCAGTTCTTCAGAGCTTTTCAATTGTCGAGGCGGGCCTGTGGCCCGCCTCGCTTTGGTCGATCAGAAGTGCGGGAGACCGATGCTCGGCAGGCCGATCGACGGCAGACCGATCTTCGGCAGGCCGATCGACGGCAGACCGATCGGCGGAGGCGGCGGCAGCTGCGGCATACCGATCTGCGGTGACGGCAGCTTGGTCAGGTCCGGCATCTGCGGGGCCGGCAGCTTGGTGAAGTCCGGCATCTGCGGCATGCCGATACCAGGCAGCTGCGGCAGGCCGACGCCAGGCGGCAGCTGCGGCATGCCGATGGGGGGCAGCTTCGGCGCGGCGAGCGCCGTGAGCGAGCCGAGTGCCGGTACACCGAGGGCCGGCAGCGCCGGAGCACCCAGGGCGGGCAGCCCGCCCACAGCCGGAGCCGCGATGGCCGGGGCAGCGATCGCCGGAGCCGCGGCAGCCACGGACGAGACCTTCGCGATGTCGCTGACGGCGGACATGGTGCCGAAGGTCGCGGCGGTCGCGACCGGAGCCACCGCGGTGGCGGCGGTGGGAACTGCGGCGGCGGGCACCGCGAGATTACTCAGGGCGAGGCCCGCGAGGCCCGTGACGAGACCACCGAGGCCGGCGTCGACCACCAGGCTGGGCAGGCTCAAGCCGGGCAGGCCCAGCGACAGCGGGATAGCGACGGTGGCCTCCGGCGGCTGCATGCTGGAGAGGTTGATCGGCGGGAAGCCGCCCAGGCTCCAGTCGTCACCCCAGTCGAGGCCGTTGTCGTTGTTGCGCGCCGTCTTGCCGGTATGGCCCGCGGTGGAGCTCGAGGGCGAGTTGGAGACGTTCTTGGTGTTGGCCGTGCCGACGTCACCTGACGGGGTGGTGGCCGACTCGTTGTTCTTGCTGTTCTGCTGCTGCGACGAATCCTGGCTGTCAGGGCTCACCGGGTCGGGCGACGCGAACGCGACGCCGGCGCCGCAGAGCGCGACAGCAACCGCCGTTGCGGAGACGGTTGCCCCCCGGGCGAAAAGTTTGAAAGTCATGCGGCGCGAATCCTCCCTGTGCGACCCACGCATCCTATGCCCTAATGCGCACGATGTCACAGTTAACTAACGAATACCACTGTGACGTGCGGTAACGGTGGGACGACGTCATTGACGCAGCAGATTGATTACCGCGCTGAAGTCGAGATCGGCATGCTCGCCGGCAAACTTTGCGTAGATGTCCGCCGCGTGGCTACCAAGGGGTGCCGACGACCCCGTCGAGCGCACTGCAGCCATCGCCAGGCCCAGGTCCTTGTTCATCAGAGCGGTGGCGAAGCCGGGCTGGAAATCATTGTTCGCCGGGGAGGTGGGCACCGGCCCTGGTACGGGGCAGTTCACCTGCACGGCCCAGCAGTTGCCGGTGGCCCCGGTGATCACGTCGAACAACGACTGCTTGTCCAGGCCGAGATGCTCGGCGAGCACGAACGCTTCGCCGATCGCGATCTGCTGGACGGCGAGCACCATGTTGTTGCAGACCTTGGCGGCCTGGCCGGCACCGGAATCTCCGCAGTGGATGATCTTGCCGGCCATGGGCTCGAGCACCGCACGACCGCGCTCGAAGGCCTCGGGCTCGCCGCCGACCATGAACGCCAGCGTGCCGGCCGTCGCGCCTTTCACGCCGCCGGACACCGGGGCGTCCAGCTGAGCGAAGCCGCGCTCACCGGCCAGGCGGTGCACCTCGCGGGCGTCGTCGACCGAGATGGTGGAGGAGTCGATGAACAGCGCGCCCGGGGCCGCGGCGGGCATGACATCGGCGTAGCAGCTCTTCACCAAGTCACCGTTGGGCAGCATCGTGATGACGACGTCGGCACTGGCCACCGCCTCGGGGCCGCTGTCGAAGGTGGTCGCACCGTGGTCCCGTGCCGCCTGCGCCGCGGCGGGCACCGGGTCGAAGCCCCGCACGGTGTGCCCGGCCGCGATCAGGTTGGCCGCCATGGGGCCGCCCATGTGGCCCAGGCCCAGGAATGCAATCGTCGCCATCGACGGTCCTCTCTCGTTCTCGTTATGCCGGTTTACGAGCGCCAGCAGAGGCAGCTCGCCCGATGACCACACGCATGATCTCGTTCGTCCCCTCCAGGATGCGGTGCACCCGGAGATCGCGGACGATCTTTTCCAGCCCGTACTCGCGTAGGTAGCCGTAGCCGCCGTGCAATTGCAGTGCCTGGTCGGCCACCGTGTAACAGGCCTCGGTGACGTGCAGCTTGGCCATTGCGCACAGTTCGACCTTGCGCGGATTGTTGGTGTCGAGGGCAGTTGCCGCCCGCCACAACATGTTTCGTGAGGTTTCCAGGGCCGTCGCCATCTCGGCGAGGGTGAAGCGGATGGTCGGCTCGTCGATCAGTGCCGAACCGAACGCCTCGCGGGAGGCCAGATAACCGAGCGCCTTGTCGTAGGCGGCCTGCGCTCCGCCGAGGGAGCAGGCGGCGATGTTGAGGCGGCCGCCGTTGAGGCCGTTCATCGCGATGGAGAAACCGGCGCCCTCGCCGTCCGAGCCGCCGAGCATGGCCTCGGCCGGCACCCGCACGCCTTCCAGGATCACCTGGGCGGTGGGCTGGGCATGCCAGCCCATCTTCTCCTCGTTGGCGCCGAAACTCAGTCCGGGCGTGTCCTTTTCGACGATGAACGCCGAGATACCGCGGGGTCCGTCCGCACCCGTGCGGGCCATCACGACGTAGACGTCCGAGACGCCCGCGCCGGAGATGAACTGCTTGACGCCGTCCAGCACGTAGTAGTCGCCATCCCGAACGGCCTTGGTGCGCAAGGCCGCCGCGTCGCTGCCGGCACCCGGCTCGGTCAGGCAGTAGCTGGCGATGGCCTCCATCGACGCGAGCTTCGGCAGCCAGGTCTTGCGCTGTTCGCCGGTACCGTAGCTGTCCACCATCCACGCGCACATGTTGTGGATGGACAGGAACGCCGCGATGGTCGGGTCGGCGGCGGCGAGCTGCTCGAAAATCCGCACGCCGTCCAACCGTCGCAGCCCACTACCGCCCACGTCGTCACTGCAGTAGATGGCCGCCATGCCCAGCTCGGCCGCCTCCCGCAGCACGTCGGTGGGGAAGTGGTCGTCGGCATCCCACGCCAAAGCGTTTGGCGCCAGCCGCTTTTCGGCGAACGCGGCCGCCGTCTCGGCGATCACGCGTTCGTCGTCGTCCAGTCCGAAGAGATCGATGCTCAACGCCGGCCCTTACTTGAAGGTCGGGATCGAGAACTCGGCCCCGTCCTTGATGCCCGACGGCCAGCGCTCGGTGACGGTCTTGACCTTGGTGTAGAACTGGATCGACGCTGTCCCGTACTGGTTGAGGTCGCCGAAGCCGGACCGCTTCCAGCCGCCGAAGCTGTGGTAGGACACCGGAACCGGGATCGGCACGTTGACGCCGACCATGCCGACCTGCACGCGCGACACGAAGTCGCGGGCGGTGTCGCCGTCGCGGGTGAACACCGCGACGCCGTTGCCGTACTCGTGCTCCGACGGCAGGCGCAGTGCCTCTTCGTAGTCCTTGGCGCGCACGATCACCAGGACCGGCCCGAAGATTTCGTCGGTGTAGATCGACATGTCGGGGGTGACGTGGTCGAACAGGGTGGGGCCCATGAAGAAGCCGCCCGACAAGTCGGAGTCGTCGAACGTCAGGTCGTCGCTGGCGCGTTCGCGGCCGTCGACCACCAGCTCGGCGCCGGCGTCGACGCCCTGGCCGATGTAATTGCGCACCCGCTCCAGGGCGGCACCGGTGACCAGTGGGCCGTAGTCTGCCTTCGGGTCCAGGCTGTGGCCGACCCGCAGCTGGTTGACGCGCTCAACGAGCTTGTTGCGCAACCGGTTTGCCGTCTCCTCGCCCACAGGTACCGCCACGCTGATGGCCATGCAGCGCTCGCCCGCGCTGCCGTAGCCGGCGCCGATCAGTGCGTCGACAGCCTGGTCCAGGTCGGCGTCGGGCATCACGATCATGTGGTTCTTGGCGCCGCCGAAGCACTGCGCCCGCTTGCCGTTGGCAGCGGCGTTCGAGTAGATGTACTGCGCGATGTCGGTGCTGCCGACGAAGCCGACGGCCTTGATGTCGGGGTGCGCGAGGATGGCGTCGACGGCTTCCTTATCGCCGTTGACCACCTGCAGGACGCCGGCCGGCAGACCGGCCTCGATGAACAGCTCGGCGAGGCGCAGCGGCACCGAGGGGTCGCGCTCGGACGGCTTGATGATGATGGCGTTGCCGCACGCCAGCGCGGGTCCGGCCTTCCACAGCGGGATCATGGCGGGGAAGTTGAAGGGCGTGATGCCGGCGACGACGCCGAGCGGCTGCCGCATGGAGTACACGTCGATCCCGGATCCGGCGCCCTCGGTGAACTCGCCCTTCATCAGGTGCGGGATGCCGACGGCGAACTCGATCACCTCGACGCCGCGCTGGATGTCGCCGAGGGAGTCCTCGAAGGTCTTGCCGTGCTCCAGGGACAGCAGCCGGGCCAACTCGTCCTTGTTCTGATTGACCAGGTCGATGAACTTCATCAGCACGCGCGACCGGCGCTGCGGGTTCCAGGACGCCCACTCCCGTTGTGCGACAACGGCACCCGCCACCGCGGCGTCGACGTCGGCGACCGACGCCAGGAGCACCTGGGCCTGGGTCTGACCGGTACTGGGGTTGAGCACGTCGGCGGTGCGGGTGGATTCGCCGGTGGTGCGCTGTCCGTTGATGAAGTGCGGAATCTGGGTCGTCATGACGTCCGTCCAAAGGTGAGCAGAGTTCGGGGTCTCGACTCGGGCCGAGATACTTGCATATCCTAGTAATTCGGTCGGGGCTTGGCAAGGGGCTGTCGGTACCGCCCGAATTCCGCTGGTACGCAACGCGGTCGTCACTCTCCGGGGCCGCACCCACGCTGTGTGCGGACCGACTGAAATTCACCGAAAAAATCTCTTGGAAAAAGTGTCCGAGCTTGCCGGTGGTCGCGCTCCTACCTATGACAGAGCCCACTCGGGCACCTGCACCACCTGAACAAGGAGCACGAAATGAACATCAACAACACCCCGGTCAAGCGGCAGTCACTCGCCAAGCGGGCCGCCGCGGCAGCAGTGTTGTCCGGCAGCATGGCCCTGGCCGCGCTGGGCATGACGGCAGGCACTGCCCAGGCCCAGCCGCTGCCCGCCCCCGCCCCCCAACATTTCTGGTACGACTACGACTACTGCTCGTGGGCGTGGTGGGACTGGGAGCACTGCCACTTCTACTTCCCCGACTGGGATCACCACTGGCACGAGCACGAGCACCACTGACTGATCGTGACCGCCCCGACGTCGGCGGCAATCCGACGAGGCGCAGCCGGGCCCGGCGTTGAACCGGACCCGGGCTGCACTCGTTCTCCTCTTTGAACTCAGCCGCCGGTGCACGTGAATCGGCGAATCAGCTCGCCTTCGCTGGATTAGCATCATTGGATACCGGCGACAGATCGGTATGGGAGCGCGTCTCATGACCGCAGTGCCAGATTGGGACATCGTCAGCGACGCCGATTTGGTCGGC
The DNA here is from genome assembly GCF_054515875.1 of Mycolicibacterium sp. HS_4_1. Taxonomy (NCBI): domain Bacteria; kingdom Bacillati; phylum Actinomycetota; class Actinomycetes; order Mycobacteriales; family Mycobacteriaceae; genus Mycobacterium; species Mycolicibacterium sp. HS_4_1. The sequence continues at coordinate 4,759,314 of NZ_CM137261.1, read as the reverse complement.
GCCGCACTCTCGGGCGACCGTGCGGCGTTCGCCGGCATCTATGACCGCTACGCCGACCGGCTGCACGACTACTGCGTGGGCATGGTCCGGGACCGCGAAGCCGCGGCCGACTGCGTCCAGGACGTATTCTGCACCGCGGCAACAGCTTTGAACAACTTGCGGGAACCCGACAAGCTGCGGCCCTGGCTGTACGCGATCGCGCGCAACGAGGCGCTGCGCCGCATCCGGCAGCGGCGCCGGGAAGAACCGTCCGAAGACCTGCCCGAGGAAGCGTCCGGCGATGCCGGGCCGGACACCCTGGCCGCCCGCAATGAACTGGCACAACTGGTCGCCGAGGCGGCCGGCGGTTTGTCCGACCGCGACCGCTCTGTGCTGGAGCTGGGTTATCGCCACGGGCTCGACGGACCTGAACTCGCCGAGGCGCTCGGCATCAGCACGGCCAGCGCCAACAAGATCATGCAGCGGCTCCGCGACACCATGGAACGGTCGCTGGGCGCGCTGCTCGTCGCCCGCCGTGGCCAGGCCGGCAACAGTTGCCCGGAGCTCGGCACCATTCTTGCGGGCTGGGACGGCACGTTCACCATCCTGATGCGCAAGCGCATCGCCCGGCACATCGAGGGCTGCGCCGTCTGTGAGCAGGACCGTCGTCGGCTGGTCAACCCCGTCGCGCTGCTCGGCGGCACACCGCTGTTCATCCCCGCCCCGGCTTGGCTGCGCGACCGTACGCTGAGCCACATCCAGCTGACGTCCGCGACCACCGATCTGAACGGCGCTCCAACCCAGGCGCGAGATTCGGTGCCGGATGCGCCGACCGAGCAGTTCGCCGCGGTGGATGAGGCCGACGGAAAACCTACCGCCGCCCAGCCTGCCGGCCGCGTGATGCTGACCATGTCACTGCTGGTCGGAATTCCCCTGATCGTGTTGGCACTGACCATCGCCTGGCGGTACGAGACGCACGCTCCTGTCACGCCGCAGGGGGTGATCAGCTCTGTGACGCCGTCGTCCAGCCGCGCGCCCGAGAACCCGGTCTCCATGTCCGCCCCGGTGCAGCCGTCTGCCCCGACGGCCGTGGTGACGGCTCCCGCCGAGCCACCCGTGACCCGTCCGCCGCGGACGGTTCCGCCGCCGCAGCAGTCCCCGGTGCCCCTGCCGCCGACCCCGCCGGTGATAGCTCCTGAGCCATCACCGCTGCCGCCGCGCCGTCATCGGCCGCCGATCATCAGCGAACAACCGTCGCCGAGCCCGGCGCCGCCCATCACCACCGAGCCGTCACCGCCACCACCCCCGCCGCCGTCCGGGACGCCGAAGCCGCCTCGGCCACGGCCGCCGGTGCCTCCGGTCGGCCCGGTCGAACCCGCGCCGGTGACGACGACGCAGCCGCCGATCATCTACTGAGAAAAGTTCTCCGAAAAGTTGTCCCGATGTCGGGGCCGCGCTGCTCCTACCTGTGAGAGCGGCCCACCAGGGCAGCACGGAAGACACCGGAGAACGCCATGTCCACCACCTTGACCGCCACTTTCCCCGACCTGGCGTTCACCCCTGACACAGCCGGCGCAAGCATTCATGGGGCGCCGACGATGCCGATGAGCGCGCTGGCCTGGTCGCTGGCAGACGGGGCCGAAGCCGATGTGCACGTGCCCGTTGTCGTGCACCCGGCTGCCGCGGCCCCGACGACCGCGAAGCCGCGGATCAGCCGGGTGGCGATCGTCGGGATGTTGTTTGCCGGGGTCACCGTGGCCGCCGCGCTCGGTGCCATCGTGCTGGGCGGCAATGACTCGCCGTCGACGCCGCTGGCCGTCGTCGACCACACCCAGTCGGCTCCGTATGTCCCGCCGGCCCCCGCGCCGCTGCCGACCGCCAGTCATGTCGCGGCGCCGGTACCGGTCGTCAACGTGGTCACCGTTCCGGTCGGGGTGCCACCGAAAGCTGTCGCCCCGGCGCAACCGGCTGCCACGCCGGCAGGCTCAGCGAGCCCAAAGCCGGCGCAGGGCCGGCCGCACTGGAACTGGCCGCGCCGCATCTGGCAGCACCACGACCAGGACGGCCACGACCTGCAGGACCAACCGCGCTGAGCGCCGGGGCTATCCCCGCAAGCCCAGCGGACCCGCCAGCGCCGTCAGCGTCGGCACCAGTTTGTCCCAGCCGCCCAGCACCTGAATGGTCACGTGATCGGCGCCGGCGTCGAGATGCTCGGTCAGCCGGGCGGCGATGGCGTCGGCTGTGCCGTGGGCGACCACCGCGTCGATCAACGCGTCGCTACCCGGCTTGGCGATGTCGTCCTCGGAGAAGCCGAGCCGGCGCCAATTGTTCAGGTAGTTACTGAGATTCAGATAGAAGTCGACGGTCTGGCGGCCGATGGCCCGGGCTTCCGCGGTGGCTTCGGCCGAACCGTCGGTCAGCACGACCTTGTGCTCAGGTGCGAGGAACGCGTCGGGCCCGATGAGCTTGCGCGCCTCGGCCGTGTGCTCCGGGGTGGTCAGGTACGGGTGCGCGCCGGCGCTGCGGTCGGCCGCCAGGCGCAACACCTTCGGGCCCAGCGCGGCGACCACTCGCCGCCCCACCGGAACGCCTGCGGCGTCCAGCTCGTCGAGATACTCGACGAGGACGTCGTAGGGCTTGCGGTATTCCTTGGTGTGTTCGGGGTGGCCGATGCCGACGCCCAACACGAACCGGCCCGGATATGCGGCCTCGATCCGGTGGTACGACTCGGCGACCTGCGCCGCCGGCGCGGTCCACACATTGACGATGCCGGTGGCCACCTGCAGCTTCTCGGTCGCGGCCAGGAGCGGTTCGACGAACGCCAGGTCGCCGGCGGGGGAGCCGCCGGGCCAGACCGCGCCGTACCCCAACTTCTCGATCTCCGCGGCCTGCTCGGGCGTGGCGGCGCCGAACGTCCACACCCCGAAGCGGCCCAGGTTCAACTGGCTCATCCGTGATCCCTCCAGTTACCGCAGGCCCAGCGGGCCGGCGAGTTCGGTCAGTGCGGGTACCAAGTTCTCGGGCGCGGTCAGTACCTGAACCGGCACGTGGTCGGCGCCGGCGTCGAGGTGTTGCTTCAGCCGGGCGGCGATCGCGTCGACCGTGCCGTAGGCGACCACCGCGTCGACGAGCCGGTCGCTACCCGGCTTGGCGACGTCGGAGTCAGTGAACCCCAACCGCTTCCAGCTGTTCAGGTAATTGTTCAAGTTGAGGTAAATCTCCAGGGCCTTGCGCCCCACCGCACGGGCCTTTCCCGCATCCGTCGTCAGGACCGCCTTGTGCTCGGGCGCCAGGAACGGGTCCGGTCCCATCAACTCACGCGCGTGGGCGGTGTGCTCCGGAGTGGTTAGGTAAGGGTGGGCGCCGGCGCTGCGCCGGGCCGAGAGTTTCAGCACCTGTGGGCCCAGCGCGGCCACGACGCGCTGTTCCTTCGGCACGCCGTATTCGTCGAGCTTGTCGAGGTATTCGGTCAGCGCGTCGATGGGCTTGCGGTACTCGGTGTGCGCCTCGGGGTGGCCGACGCCGATGCCGAGCACGAACCGGCCCGGATAGGCGGTGTTGATGCGGTGGAACGACTCGGCCACCGGCCCGGCCGCCGCCGTCCAGATATTGACGATGCCCGTCGCGACCTTCAGCCGCTCCGTCGCGCCGAGGAGCGGCTCGACCCAGTCCAGCTCCGCGGGCGGGGATCCGCCGACCCAGATGGCGCCGTAGCCCAGCGCTTCGATTTCCGTTGCCTGTTGCGGCGTCGCGCCGCGCCCGAATACACCGTAGCGTCCAAGGTCTGGTTTGGTCACCTCTGCGGCAACTCCCGGGCGCGGGTGGCTATTCCGTTCGGTGCTCGGTGATCCGAACTATCCCGCAGCCCCGGCCGCGAACTCTTCCGGCGCCGGTGCGTGCACGGGCAACGTGACGATGAACGTGGTGTCTCCCGGCTTGGACTCGACATAGATGTTCCCGTGGTGCTTTTCGCAGACGATGCGCCAGGCCAGGTCGAGCCCCAGCCCCGTGCCCTCACCGAACGGTTTGGTGGTGAAGAACGGCGTGAAGATGCGCTCGATGACGTCGGGGGGAATGCCCGGGCCGTTGTCGTTGATCTCGATCCGGACGCTGTCCTCGCCGACGCGCTTGGTCCGGATGGTCAGTACCCCGCAGCCCTTCATCGCCTGCAGCGCGTTGTCGATGATGTTGGTCCACACCTGGTTCAGATCGGCTGGGTAGCACTGCAATTCGGGGAGCGCGGGGTCGTACTCCTTGACCACCTTGACGCAGGTGGTGCCGTCCTTGCCGATGCGGTCACCGAACATCATCAGCGTGCTGCGCAAGAGCTCGTGCACGTTGGCGCTCTGGTAGGGCGCACGGTCCATCTGCGAGTACTGCTTGGCGCCGGCCAGCAGAGTCGAAATCCGTTTACTCGCTTCGGAGATCTCGTGCATCAGCAGCTCGGTGTCGATGGTGTATTTCAACCAGCCCAGCGCGCCCTGCAGCGTCGTGGACGAGTCGCCGTCGCCGAGCGACGACGAAATGCCTTCCAGCCACGCGACATCCAGGCCGGCGTCCACGAAAGTGGGGGCGTAGTCCCAGGCGGCCGCGATGCCGTGGTCCTCCAGCCATTCGCCGATCTGGTCTTCGCGGTCGGACGCCTCGATGGCCGACAGCTCCTGGGTTCTGGCCTTGGCCACCTGGTCGGCGACGCCTTCCTGGATGCCCACCAGTACTCGCAGCGACTGCGGGCTGACCTGCCCGTCGGCCAGCATGGCGAGTTTGTGCCGCATCTTGCCGATCCGGTCGTGCAGGTCGGCCACGGCGCGGGCGGTCGCGGCCGCCGGGTTGTTCAGCTGGTGGGTCAGGCCCGCCGACAGTTGTCCCAGGGCGAGAAGCTTTTCCCGTTGGCCGACGATCTGCCGCCCGCGCCGACCGCCGACCTTGTGGCCCTCCAGCAGGTGCACCGCCATGGGGAATTCCGAACGCATGAAGTCGGCATAGGCGTTGGCGTCCAGGACGAAGAACCGAGATGTCTTGGTCACCCGCACCGACGCCTCGTACACGGGCTGTTCATCGGGGATATAGGCCGACCAGGCGCCGCAGTACACGCCGCGCATGGACGTGCGGTTGGTCTCGATGTCGATGCCGCCGGACTTCATCGACATCACCAGTTCGCCGTCCAGCATCACGTAGAAACACGTCGCCGGTTCCCCCTCGACGCACACCGGGCCGGGCTCGAACGTGGCGATGTGACCGTTGGCGCACAGCGTGTCCAACTGCTCGTCGGTCAGTGCCTCGAACAGGAACAGCGTCCGCAGTTCACTACGCGCGCACGTTTCGCCCATACCGGTCTCCTCCTACGTCTCGGCCAGATACCGGTGCACCAGCATCACTGCCATCGAGCCTTCGCCTACTGCGGCCGCGACCCGTTTGGCCGATTCAGCGCGCACATCACCTGCAACAAAAACACCGGGCACACTTGTTTCCAGATGGTGCGGCGGACGGTCCAGGGTCCAGCCGCACACGTCCTTGAGGTCCGGTCCGGTGAGGATGAAGCCGTGGTCGTCGCGGGCGATGCCGGCGTCCTCCAGCCACTGCGTCCGCGGGGTGGCGCCGATGAAACAGCACAGTCGCGTTGACTCGACATGCTCGCGCTCGCCGGTGCTGTTGTTCACCAGCCACAGCCCGGTCAGGTGTCCGTCCTCGCCGCAGGTGTCGACCACCTCGGTGCACGTGCGGACGCTGATGTTGGGCGTGTTCTCGATCTGCTGGATCAGGTAGTAGGACATCGATGCCTCCAGCGACTTGCCGCGTACCAGCAGCGTCACCGACTTGGCCTGCTGCGACATGAACATCGCGGCCTGGCCGGCCGAGTTCGCGCCGCCGACGATGTAGACGTCCTCGCCGGCGCATTCGGAGGCCTGCGACACCGAGGCGCCGTAGAAGACGCCGTTGCCGACGTAATTGGGTGCGACGACGCCGCCCTCGGGGTTGGGGTTGTCCCAGCACCCACTCACCTGCAGGTGCCGGTAGTCGACGCCGGTGGCCAGGATGACGGACCGGGCGGTGATGCTCCGGCCGTCGTCGAAGGTGAGGGTCTTGCTGGCCAGCGCGCTGACGTCCAGCCCGACCACCTCACGGGTCGTGATGACCTCGGCGGCGAAGCGCTCGGCCTGTCGCCGGGCCGACGTCGTCAGCTCGGCGCCCGAGATCCCGGTCTCGAAGCCCAGGTAGTTCTCGATCCGCGAACTGCGGCCTGCCTGGCCGCCGGTGGTGGTGCGCTCGATCAGGACAGTGCGCAGCCCCTCGGATGCGCCGTACACGGCGGCCGCCAGGCCGGCGGGCCCACCGCCGATGACGGCCAGGTCGTACATCTCCAGTGACGGTGTGGTGGACAGGCCGAGCATGCCGGCCAGCTGCGCGTCCGTCGGCTGGACCAGCGTCTCGCCTTGCTCGGAGATCACCACGGGCAGCTCGAGGCCGTCCAGGCCGGCGGCGGTCAGCAGCTGCTTGCCCTTGGCCTCGTCCGACGAGTACGCGCGGTAGTAGTGCTGATTGCGGGCCAGGAACTGGCGGACCTCCCATGAGCGGGGATTCCACCGGTGGCCGATCACCTTGGTGTGCGGGACGGCGCGGTCGCCGACCTCGTGCCAGGCCTCCAGCAGGCCGTCGATGATCGGGTACAGCTTCTCCTCGGGCGGGTCCCACGGCTTGAGCAGATAGTGGTCCAGATCCACGAGGTTGATCGCGTTGATCGCGGCGTGGGTGTCGGCGTAGGCGGTCAGCAGCACGCGCCGGGCCAGCGGGAACACGTCCATGGCCAGTTCCAGGAAGTCGATGCCGTTCATCTCGGGCATCTGGTAGTCGGCGATGAACATCGCCACGGTGTCGCCGCGTAGCTGCAGCTCGTTTACCGCGACCAGCGCGTCCTGGCCGGATTCGGCGCGTACGATCCGATAGCGTTCGCCGTAGTGTTTGCGCAGGTCGCGGGCAACAGCCCGGGACACTGCGGGGTCATCGTCGACGGTGAGAATCACCGGATTGCGGGCCGGGGAAGCGGGTCCAGTCATCGTTGTTCATTATGCGCCCTGACTTGCGAATACGATGAGCCCACCTGGGGTTGCCCGGGCCACTTCGCGGATTTTGGTACCTGGGGTCCGAGCGGGTATCGTGGACCAACGGTGCAGCTTCTGCGCCGGCTCTTTGCGTGCTCTGTTCTGAAGTTCCACGGAATTTCCTGGCATTAAGTCCACGTTCTTGTAGCCGGGGTGGGCTCTGCGCCAAGCACGGGCGTATGAGATACGAAACCGAAGAACCAGAGGATTACCAAAGAGTATGGCCAAGAAAGACGGCGCCATCGAGGTCGAGGGTCGCGTGATCGAGCCCCTGCCCAATGCGATGTTCCGCATTGAGCTGGAGAACGGTCACAAGGTGCTCGCCCATATCAGCGGCAAGATGCGGCAGCACTACATCCGCATCCTGCCGGAGGACCGTGTCGTGGTGGAGCTGTCTCCGTACGACCTGTCCCGTGGCCGCATCGTGTACCGCTACAAGTAATACGCCCAGCATCACCAATTCAGAACTCCAGAAAAGGATCGCTAAGTCGTGAAGGTGAACCCGAGCGTCAAGCCGATCTGCGACAAGTGCAGGGTGATTCGCCGGCACGGGCGGGTCATGGTGATCTGCTCCGATCCGCGGCACAAGCAGCGGCAGGGCTAAACACCAGCTCAAGCAGCACCCAAAACTGAATGCAGACCTCCCAGTACCACTGAGGGCAGACGGCTCTCAACCACGTCCGGCACGGAGGCCGGACCCCGATAGACGGGGAACGGACTGGGAACAGACCTCCGCAAAGCAAGAGGAATGGCACACATGGCCCGTCTTATGGGCGTTGACCTCCCGCGCGACAAGCGCATGGAGATCGCGCTGACCTACATCTACGGCATCGGCCGTACCCGCAGCCAGGAAATCCTGGCCGCCACCGGCATCGACCGGGACCTGCGTACCAAGGAGCTCACCGACGATCAGGTGACCCAGCTGCGTGACTACATCGAAGGCAACCTCAAGGTCGAGGGTGACCTGCGCCGCGAGGTGCAGGCCGACATCCGTCGCAAGATCGAGATCGGTTGCTACCAGGGCCTGCGTCACCGTCGTGGCCTGCCCGTGCGTGGCCAGCGCACCAAGACCAACGCGCGTACCCGCAAGGGCCCGAAGCGCACCATCGCCGGCAAGAAGAAGGCCAGGTAAGTAAATGGCACCCACCAAGAAAGCCGGCGCTGCTTCGAAGCGCGGCAAGCCCACTCGTCGCCGGGAAAAGAAGAACGTCCCGCACGGCGCCGCTCACATCAAGAGCACGTTCAACAACACCATCGTCTCGATCACCGATCCCCAGGGCAACGTCATCGCCTGGGCCTCGTCGGGTCACGTCGGCTTCAAGGGTTCGCGCAAGAGCACCCCGTTCGCCGCGCAGCTCGCTGCCGAGAACGCTGCCCGCAAGGCGCAGGAGCACGGTGTCAAGAAGGTCGACGTCTTCGTGAAGGGCCCGGGCTCGGGCCGCGAAACCGCGATCCGTTCGCTGCAGGCTGCCGGCCTCGAGGTCGGCGCGATTTCCGACGTCACGCCGCAGCCGCACAACGGCTGCCGTCCGCCCAAGCGGCGCCGGGTCTAGGGAGGATCTGAAGAATGGCTCGTTATACCGGACCCGCCACCCGCAAGTCGCGCCGTCTCGGCGTCGACCTGGTCGGTGGCGATCAGTCGTTCGAAAAGCGCCCCTACCCGCCCGGCCAGCACGGCCGCGCGCGGATCAAGGAGAGCGAATACCGCACCCAGCTGCAGGAGAAGCAGAAGGCTCGCTTCACCTACGGCGTCATGGAGAAGCAGTTCCGCAAGTACTACGAGGAAGCCAACCGCAAGGCGGGCAAGACTGGTGAGAACCTGCTGCAGATCCTCGAAAGCCGTCTGGACAACGTCGTGTACCGCGCCGGCCTGGCCCGTACCCGCCGTATGGCCCGTCAGCTGGTCAGCCACGGTCACTTCACCGTCAACGGTGTCAAGGTGAACATCCCGAGCTACCGGGTGTCGCAGTACGACATCATCGACGTCAAGGCGAAGTCGCTGAACACCCTGCCGTTCCAGATCGCTCGCGAGGTTGCCGGCGAGCGTCCGGTGCCGTCGTGGCTGCAGGTTGTCGGCGAGCGTCAGCGCATCCTCGTGCACCAGCTGCCCGAGCGCGCCCAGATCGTCGTGCCGCTCACCGAGCAGCTGATCGTCGAGTTCTACTCGAAGTAATTCGAGGTCGTGGTGGCCCGCTCAATCCTGGGCGGGCACCTACCAAACCGGCATCAAATAGTGGGTGCCGAGAAGGAGATAGAAAATGCTGATTTCACAGCGTCCCACCCTGTCCGAGGACGTGCTCGCCGAAAACCGGTCGCGGTTCACCATCGAACCGCTGGAGCCGGGCTTCGGTTACACCCTGGGCAACTCGCTGCGGCGCACGCTGCTGTCGTCCATTCCGGGCGCGGCGGTCACCAGCATCCGTATCGACGGTGTTCTGCACGAGTTCACCACGGTTCCCGGGGTCAAGGAAGACGTCACCGACATCATCCTGAACCTCAAGGGCCTGGTCGTTTCCTCGGAAGAGGACGAGCCGGTCACCATGTACCTGCGCAAGCAGGGTCCGGGTGCCGTCACCGCCGGTGACATCGTGCCCCCGGCCGGTGTGACGGTGCACAACCCGGACATGCACATCGCCACCCTGAACGACAAGGGCAAGCTGGAGGTCGAGCTCGTCGTCGAGCGCGGCCGCGGTTACGTCCCGGCCGTGCAGAACAAGGCTTCGGGTGCCGAGATCGGCCGTATCCCGGTCGACTCGATCTACTCGCCGGTGCTGAAGGTCACCTACAAGGTGGAGGCCACCCGCGTCGAGCAGCGCACCGACTTCGACAAGCTGATCCTCGACGTCGAGACCAAGAACTCGATCGCCCCGCGCGACGCCCTGGCTTCGGCCGGCAAGACGCTGGTCGAGCTGTTCGGTCTGGCTCGTGAGCTCAACGTCGAGGCCGAGGGCATCGAGATCGGCCCGTCGCCGGCCGAGGCAGACCACATCGCCTCGTTCGCGCTGCCGATCGACGACCTGGAGCTGACCGTGCGGTCGTACAACTGCCTCAAGCGCGAGGGTGTGCACACCGTCGGCGAGCTGGTCTCGCGTACCGAGTCGGACCTGCTGGACATCCGTAACTTCGGCCAGAAGTCCATCGACGAGGTCAAGATCAAGCTGCACCAGCTGGGTCTCTCGCTCAAGGACAGCCCCGCCACGTTCGACCCGTCGCAGGTCGCCGGCTACGACGTGGCCACCGGCACCTGGAACAGCGATGCCAGCTACGACCTGGACGCCGACCAGGACTACGCCGAAACCGAACAGCTCTAAAACAGGGCATATCCCCCGGGCTTCGCCCGCCCGGATTCCGTCCCGGCCCTACCTGATACGGGGGCCGGCCCCAATTAGGAGAAGTTGCAATGCCCAAACCCACAAAGGGTGCTCGCCTCGGCGGGTCGTCGTCGCACCAGAAGGCGATCCTGGCCAACCTGGCCACCTCGCTGTTCGAGCACGGCCGCATCAAGACCACTGATGCCAAGGCCCGGGCGTTGCGTCCGTACGCCGAGAAGCTCATCACCCACGCCAAGAAGGGCGCGCTGCACAACCGGCGCGAGGTGATGAAGAAGATCCGCGACAAGGACGTGGTGCACACCCTGTTCGCCGAGATCGCACCGCACTTCGCGGACCGCGACGGCGGCTACACCCGCATCATCAAGGTCGAGAACCGCAAGGGCGACAACGCCCCCATGGCCGTGATCGAGCTGGTCCGGGAGAAGACCGTCGTCTCCGAGGCCGACCGCGCTCGTCGTGCCGCTGCCGCTCAGGCGAAAGCTGCCGAGGCCGAGGCTCCCGCTGAGGAAGCCGCTGTCGAGGCTCCGGTTGCCGAGGTCGAGGCTGCCGACAAGGGCATCGCCGACGCTCAGACCGCTGAGGCCGAGGCTGAAGCGACCGAGGATGAGGCCAAGTCCTAATCAGGCTGTGAACGACGTGCCCGCCATCGAATCCGATGGCGGGCACGTTCGTTTGCGCCTGGACATCTCGTACGACGGCACCGAATTCGCTGGCTGGGCACCGCAGGCCGGCCAGCGTACGGTCGCAGGCGTCATCGAGGAGACGCTGTCGACGGTGTTCCGTGAGCCGGTGCGCCTGGTCACCGCCGGCCGCACCGACACCGGCGTTCACGCGACCGGTCAGGTCGCGCACGTCGACGTGCCTTCTGCCGCACTGCGATTCGTCTATCCGCGCACGCCGCGTCCCGGCGACCCGGAGTTCCTGCCGTTGGTGCGCCGGCTCGCGCGGTTCCTGCCCGCTGATGTGCGGGTACGTGAGATCGTCCGCGCCGCTCCGGGTTTCGACGCCCGGTTCTCCGCGTTGCGGCGGCACTACGAGTATCGGTTGTCACTGGCTCCCTTCGGGGTAGAGCCGCAACAGGCCCGGTTCGTGACGCCGTGGTCGCGGCCGTTGGATCTGGCAGCGATGAACGATGCATCACGAGAGCTGTTGGGATTGCAGGATTTTGCCGCGTTCTGCCGATTCCGGGAGGGTGCGACGACCATCAGGGATCTGCAGCGGCTCCAGTGGCAGCGTTCGGGTGATCTGGTCACCGCGTACGTCACAGCCGATGCCTTCTGCTGGAACATGGTGCGCTCGCTGGTCGGCGCGCTGCTCGCAGTGGGGGAGGGCCGTCGTGAACCCGGTTGGATCGCAGGCCTTTTGGCGGCGGACAGTCGGTCCAGCGAGTACGCCGCCGCGCCGGCGCGGGGCCTGACGCTGGTGTCGGTGGACTACCCGCCCGACGATCAGCTGGCGTCGCGGATCACCGTCACCCGGGATTTACGCACGCTCGGCTGAGCTCACGGCGCGGGTGGTGGTGGCGGTGCCAACCGGGCGGCGACGAAGTCGGCGGCCTGATCCACCAGCCCCGTGCCGATATAGCCTTCTTGTAGGTGGTTCTGCCAGTCGCCCTGCAGCTGGACGATGCTCTGCGGGAGACCTCCGTCGCTGCAAACCGGATCGGTGCCGTTGCACTGGTCGATGGTCCGATCCTGGTAGATCGGACTGATGTTGCTGCCACCCATACGGTGGGTGACATTGCCGAACAGCGCCACGGCAGCGATGTGGGAGTCCATCCCGGGAGGCAGCGGATTGTCGAAGCCGAATCCCTTGTCGCCGGAGGACAGGGCCATTGCTGTGGACGCCGCGCCCAACGAGTATCCACCGATCACCAGCCTGGTGTCGGGACACCGGGCCGCCATGTCCTGAATGTGTGAGCTGATGTCGTTGGCGCCCTGAGGGATTTCGATGTTGGCGGGATAGTTGACCGCGTACACCCCGACGTTCTGAGGCACCTTGGCGCGCAACGCATCAACGAATGCCGTTCCGACCCGGCCGACGCCTGGCGGTTCGTTGCGACCGCGGGCGAACACCACTTCCACCTGTGGGCACGGGGCTGCCGATGCGGCACCGATGAATCCAGACGGCGCTGCGGCCGTCGACACCACCAGCCCAGTGGCAACGGACGCTGCCGCGCCGACCAGGGCGACAGCAGACCGAACGGACGTCATGACGGAGCGGGGGGCCATGGCTGAAGTCTAGCCGCGAGTCACAGGCGCGCAGCGACGAACTTCGCGGCCTGGTTCACCATCCCGGAGTTGATATAGCCCGGTGCGAGGTGATCCTGCCACTCGGCACGCCATTTGTAGGGGCTGCTCGGGTTGCAGATCGGGTCGTCGGAGTGGCACAGATCGATGGTCCGGTTCTGGTAGGTGGGGCTCAGTGCGGTGATGGGCGCGGCCCAGTTGGCGCCGTTGCCGAACAGCGCGACGGCCGCGATGTGTTGGTCGGTGCCGCGCGGGAGCGGGTTGTTGAAGGTGAAGGCCGAAATGGGCACCGCGAGAACAAGATCGGTGGCGGCGGCGCCCAATGAGTAACCGCCGAGCACGATCTTGGTGGCCGGGCAGTTACGGGTAAGCCATTGCACGCGCCGGCTCATGTCGTTGGCGCCCATGTCGACCTGGGTGTCCGCCGGGTAATTCACCGGGTACAGCCCGATATTCGGGCCGCGGAGCTGACGCAGCGCGGTGACGAACGCGGCACCGACCAGTCCGGGGCCGGGCGGTTCCATCCGGCCCCGGGCGAACACCACTTCGGCGGGTGCGCAGGTGGCAGCTGCGTTCGCCACACCAATGTTCCTGATTGGCACGGACATTGGCGCGACGGCGACGGTCAGAACGGTGATCAGCACTGCAGTTGTACGGCGGCCGATCACAAATCCGATGGTATCCCGATGAATTGACGGTCTCGTCGAGAAAAGATGCCAGCCTTACAACAATCCGGCGACGAAGTGGGCCGCGTCGTTGGTCGGGCCACCCGCGTAGGTCTTGTGCGCGGGCACGCTGTCCCCGTCGGTCTGGCAGATCGGGTCACCCGGGTTGCACAGATCGATGACCTTGCCGCCCCACACCGGGCTGGCGGTCAACGGCAGTCCGAGTTTGGCGGAGGGATTGCCGAACACCGCGATGGCTGCGACGTGGCCGGCGGCTTCGGGAGGCAACGGGTTGTTGAAGCCGATGCCGGGGACCGGAATGGCGCCGATGACGTCCATCACGGCGGCGCCCTGCGAGTAGCCGCCGAGCACCTGGCGGGTGTTAGGGCAGTTATCGGCCATCCACTGGATGTGGGCACTGGCGTCGTTGGCTCCGTCGGCCGCGGCCAGGAAGTCGTACGACGCGGGGTACACGACGGCATAGGCCCCCACGGACCGGCCGCCGAGCTTGTTGCGCAACTGGTTCACGAAAGCGCCCCCGACCCGGCCCAGACCGGGGTCTTCACTCGTGCCGCGGGCGAAGGTCACCTCGATGTCAGGGCAGTTGGCCGCGGCGGCGGTGCCGACCGCACCCAGCGACGGCGGCGTCAGCACAGTGATGCCGGCCATGATTACGGTGGTTGCGGTGCCGGCGACGGCCCGGCGCAGTGCACTGATGATCACACCGAATATTAACCGCGATTTCGGATGTGGTTCCGAGACTGGTGTTTAAGGGCAGGTCAGAGGCGTGATGCGATGAACTGCGCGGCCTGCCCGATGAAATCGGACGACTCGTACTGCGAGTGCGCGAACGGGTTTCGGCCGCGCGAGCAGATCGGGTCGCCCCACAGGCACAAGTCCACCGAGCGGTTGGAGAACAGTCCCATGGAGTCCAAGGGATGGCTGAACTTGGCGGACGGATTACCGAATACGGCGGCAGCCGAGACCCGGCTCGCGAGTTCCGTGGGTAGCGGCGGGGCTGAGCCGACTTCGCCGACCCGGTCGCCCAGCGGCGGAACGCCGGCCAGCATGTCGACCACCGCCGCGCCCTGGGAGTAGCCACCGAGCACGATCTTGGTGCTGGGGCACTGCTGCGCCAGCGTCGCGATGCGGTTCTGCGCGTCGGTGGCGCCATCCTGCGCGGTGAGGAAGTCGTAGGACGCCGGGTAATCGACGGCGTATCCACTGACGGTCCGGCCGCCGACCAGGGGCTGCAGCGCGTCGACCAGGACCGAGCCGACCCGGCCCATGCCGGGGTCGTCGTGCGTGCCGCGGGCGAAGATCACCTCGATGTTCGGGCACGGGTCAGCCTTGGCCGGCGCCGACGGCAGCAGTGCGGTTCCGGAGATGACGGCGGCGGCGATGGCGGCCACTCGGACCGCCGTGCTGAACAAGGTCACGCGGGCCATCTTCACATATCGGGTTCAGCCACGGCCAATTGTTTGACCTGCTGGCAAACCCTCCGGACTGTGCGGCCAATCGTCGTGCCAGGTCGCTTCGCCGCGGTCGCCCTGCCGCGCGAGCGCCAGCCCGGCCAGCACCACCGCGCCGCCCAGCAATTGGATCCCGGTGATGGCCTCGCCCAGCAGTGCCCAGGCGGACAGCACGGCGAACATCACCTCGGACAGGCCGACGAGGGAGGCGAACCGGGGCTGAAGGCGGGCTATGCCCATGATGCCGAACGTGTATGCCATCGCTGTCGGCACGATGGCCAGCGCGATCACGGGTGCCAGCCAGGACGTCGTCAGGCCTGCCAGCGTGGTGTCGTGGCCGGTGAACGCGAGTGGCATGACGCCGGATACGCCCAGCAGCGCGACCGTCGTAGCGCCTACCAGCAGCCCACCGGTGGCCAGGGTGATGGAGTGCAGGCCGGTGCCGTCGGCACTGGCCTTGTCGGACATGACGAAGTAGCACGCGGCGCAGACGGCCGCGCCCATGCCCCAGGCAATGCCGGAGAGGCCGATCTGGGCGCTGCTCCCGCTTGCGGGGCCGATGAGGCCCAGTACCAGCGTGATGCCGGCGATGGCGATCGCGACGCCCGCCAAGGTGAGGGTGCTGGGCCGGTGCCGGGTAGTGGCCCACACCCAGCCCACCACCAGCAGGGGTGCGGCGTATTCGAGCAGCAGCGCGATGCCGACAGGTACATAGGTGACGGCGTTGAAGTAGCAGAGCTGGGCGCCGGTGATCGGGATGGCGCCATAGGCGATGACCGTGCTCTTGTGGCTCAGAGCTTCGCGCACCCAGCCGCGGCGCAGGACCGTCGCGACCACTGCCATGACGAGCGCACCGCCGGTCAGCCGGGCGACCACGGCCGCGGTGGGACTCCACCCCGCCTCGATCAGGGACTTGCCGAGCGCGCCCGCCATCCCGAAGGTGAAGGCAGACATGACGGCGAAGATCATGCCGGTCCGGAAGTGGCCGGCCGCGGTGCCGTTCGCCGCCGTCATGGGCCGCCTCCAATGATGTAATGAGTCAACTTGAGATTGGTCATGACGCTACGGAGGGCGGGTGTAACGAGTCAAATGAATTTCAGTCATGACACGGAGCTCACGCTGCGTGCGGCGTGCGTGCTGATCAACAGCGACCGGGTCGACGGTGACCAGCTCGCCGACCTGGCGGCCCTGGACGACTATCTGAACGACTTCGGGTGGACCGGCCGACGTGACCGCGACGCCGCCGAACTGGCCGCGGTGCACGGTCTCCGGCGGCGACTCGGGGAATTGTGGGCCACGGCAGGCGATGAAGAAGCGGTGGTCGGCCAGGTCAACGCCCTGCTCAGCGACAACCGCGCCATGCCCTGGCTGACCCGGCACCCGGAGATGCCCGAATGGCATCTGCATCTCGCGGCCGACCAGGACCCGCTGGCGCAGCGCATGGGCGCCGAGATGGCGATGGCCCTCGCCGACCTGATCCGGGCAGGGGAACTGCGCCGGCTCAAGACCTGCGCGGCGTCGGACTGCACCGCGGTGCTGATCGACCTGTCGCGCAACCGATCCCGCATCTTCTGCGACACCGGCAACTGCGGAAACCGCCAGCACGTCGCGGCGTACCGCGAACGCCGCGCGCGCGAGAGCTGACGCGCGGGCGCCCGACGCGCCGACGCCGGTTGCCGCAATGCATCGCCTGACCCGGCTGCGTCTCCTACCGTGATCACCGACAGCGTTTGAGCGGAAGGACGGGCCATTGGCCGAATTCGTAGCGGCGATCGACCAGGGCACCACCAGCACCCGGGCGATGATCTTCGATCACTCGGGTCGTGAGGTCGGACGCCACCAGCTCGAACACGAGCAGATCCTGCCGCGCGCCGGCTGGGTCGAGCACAATCCCGTCGAGATCTGGGAACGCACTGGCTCGGTGCTGCAGTCGGCCCTCAACAACACCAGGTTGTCGGCATCTGATTTGGTTGCGCTCGGCATCACCAATCAGCGCGAGACGACGATGGTGTGGAACAAGCACACCGGCCGTCCGTACTACAACGCCATCGTCTGGCAGGACACCCGCACCGACCGGATCGCGTCGGCGCTGGAACGTGAGGGTCACGGCGACGTCATCCGCCGCAAGGCCGGTCTGCCGCCCGCGACGTACTTCTCCGGCGGCAAGATCCAGTGGATCCTCGAAAACGTCGAAGGGGTGCGCGAAGCCGCCGAACGCGGTGACGCCATCTTCGGTACCTGTGACACCTGGGTGCTGTGGAACCTGACCGGCGGTACCCGCGGCGGTGTGCACGTCACCGATGTCACCAATGCCAGCCGCACCATGCTGATGAACCTCGAGACCCTCGACTGGGACGACGAACTGTTGTCGTTCTTCGGGATTCCGCGTCAGATGCTGCCGACCATCGCGTCGTCGTCGGTGTCCGAGCCGTACGGTCTGACCGCGGCCGACGGTCCACTGGGTGCACCGGTGCCGGTCACCGGCATCCTCGGCGACCAGCAGGCCGCGATGGTCGGGCAGGTGTGTCTGTCGGCGGGGGAGGCCAAGAACACCTACGGCACAGGCAATTTCCTGTTGCTCAACACCGGTGAGAAGATCGTCCGCTCGGAGCACGGGCTGCTGACGACTGTGTGCTATCGGTTCGGCGACGCGAAACCTGTTTACGCACTGGAAGGTTCGATCGCCGTCACCGGCTCGGCCGTGCAGTGGCTGCGTGACCAGCTCGGCCTCATTGCCGGCGCCTCGGACAGTGAGACGCTGGCCCGCCAGGTCGAGGACAACGGCGGCGTCTATTTCGTGCCGGCGTTCTCGGGACTGTTTGCGCCGTACTGGCGTTCGGATGCCCGCGGGGCCATCGTGGGGCTGTCCCGGTTCAACACCAACGCCCATCTGGCCCGGGCCACGCTGGAATCCATCTGCTACCAGAGCCGCGACGTCGTCGACGCCATGGCCGCGGATTCGGGCGTGCATCTGGAGGTGCTCAAGGTCGACGGCGGCATCACCGCGAACGAACTGTGCATGCAGATCCAGGCCGACGTGCTGGGTGTCGACGTGGTGAAACCCGTTGTCGCCGAGACCACTGCACTCGGCGCGGCCTACGCGGCCGGTCTTGGCGTGGGGTTCTGGTCTGATCCCGACGAGTTGCGCGCCAACTGGCAGGAGCACAAGCGGTGGGCGCCGTCGTGGGACGACGCGCAGCGCGCGGCCGGCTACGCCGGCTGGCGGAAGGCCGTCGGCCGCACCCTCGACTGGGTCGACGTGGACTAGCCGATTTGTGCACGATTTTCCGCGGTCGGCGCGGAAAATCGTGCACAAATCACTGGGGGCAATTGGTGTCGGGGGTCGTGCCCGGCCGCGGTTAGGCTGCTAGCCGGGGGATGGACATGGCTCGGGGGCAGGGCGCGCAGTTGGAGGCCAGTGGCCGGCGCTTTCAGACGCGTCGGCTGATCCACGCGCTGGTGCGTGGTGACGCCGCAATGGTCGAGGAACCGGTTCGCGCGCAATCGATTTCATACGCGTCGGGATGGCTCGCCGGGCTGCTGGCGGTGGCGGTCTGTGCGGTCATCGCGATCGCGTCACCGGCAGGCGTGTTGGGGGACGCGCCGATCGTGATGGTCCGGGACACGGGCGCGCTGTATGTACGGATCGGCTCGACGTGGCATCCCGCGCTGAATCTCGCGTCGGCCCGGCTGGTCGCCAAGTCCGCGGTGAACCCGGTGATCGTCGGCGCCGACGCGATCGCCGCCGCACCGCGTGGTCCGCTCGTCGGAATTCCGGGTGCCCCAGCCGAATTGGGGAGGTCGCTCACGGTGGCATCGTGGCAGATCTGCGACAGTGGGAGGACGGTGCTGGCCGCCGGCACCGACACCGAAGGACTCGACGCGGCACGGCCGATCCTGGCGGCGGCCACAGGCGAACACCTGGCCGCCACGTATCTCGTGTACGAGGGCAAACGCGCCGAAGTCGACCTGCGTGACCTGGCGGTAGTCCGGGCTCTGCGCCTCGATGGCGTCATACCCCGGCAGGTGTCGCGCTCTGTTCTCGACCTCTTGCCGGAACTTCCCCCGATCACGGCGCCGGCGATCCCGGGCCTCGGCGGCAAAGGGCCGGGCGGTTTCGTCGTCGGCCAGGTGTTGCGGGTGAGCCGGGCTGACGCTGCAGAACACCACGTGGTGCTAGCGGGCGGTCTGCAGCGCGTCGGCGACGTCGCGGCCGACGTCATCCGCTTTGCCCATGGCGTGGCGGACGGTGAACTTCGGACGGTGCCTCCGGCGGCCATCGCCGCCATTGCGGCCGTCCGAGAGCTTGCGGTGTCGACCTTCCCGGAGCAGGCCCGTCCGCCGTTGCCGAGCGAGGTCCCGGTGTGCGTGCATTGGCGATCGGACGGCGGCCGTGCGGATACCGTTGTGTTGCAAGGCAAACCGGGGATAGGTGCGGTGCCGCTGGCGCAAGATGACGGCGACGGCCCGAATATCGATGCCGTGTCGATCCCCGCGGGACGCTACGCGTACGTGCATGCCACGGGAGTGCTGGGCGGATCGGTCACGGGTCCGCGGTATCTGGTGTCGGACCGCGGCGTGCGATACGGCATCCACGATGCCGAGGCGGCGAAATATCTTGGCCTGGAGGGCGAGCCGCTGCCCGTGCCCTGGCCGCTGCTGGCCCGGCTCCCGGGTGGTCCCGAATTGAGTGTGGCCGCGGCTGACGTGCTGCGGGACGGGCTGATGCCGTGACGGTCGACGGCTCGTAAGGGCGATGGCAGCCATGGCAATGCCGGCGGCGGTGCCGAGGAAAGCGATTCGTCGCGGGAAGGTCCCAGCGAACTTCCCAAATGCCGGCAGTTGTCAGTCGCGAGCCAACGCGTTGTGACCCATTAGCGCGGCGCGGATTGACTGGTCGGTGCGATTGCGGCAACCTGCCATCTCGCGTCGCGGTAGACATAGCGGGCCGTGATGACCATCGCCACCACCAGCGAAGCTGTGAAAACCCAAGCGCTGACGGATAGTTGGACGCCTCCGCTGAGAGTATGCCCGCTCGTGCAACCACCGGCCATCCGAGCGCCGAAGAGGGTCAGGAACGATCCGCCGAACACCGCCGCCGCACGCTTGCCAGGCGTTGGGCCGAACCGATTCCGCCACGACGGTGGGGTTACTGGGCGGAAGGCGGTAAACCGCCGGCTCAGGAAGTACGCGGATAGGAACGCGCCGATCAAGACGCCCAGATCGCTCAGCGGTTCCCAGCCGATAGTTGTGGCGACCTCGCGCGAGTAGGCGAAATTCGGCATGAATAGTTGTCCGACGACCCAGGAGTAAGTCGTCGATTGCCCGAACTGTTGGCGCAGGAACAACGACAGTACTGCCAACATGGCGACCAGTACGGCGGCGATTGCAGTGGTGCGCATCAAGAATCCGGGTTCTGTCACGCGGTCGCGAGAGAGCTGCCTCAGCAGTGTGTGTCGCGGGGCGGGGAGGGCACCTTCGTACAGGTATTCGGCAGTGTCGCGCGCCATTTCACGATCGTGGTCGTCAAGTGATGTGCCACCGATATCTCGCAAGCAACAATGCTTGCTGCCTCGGTAGCGGGGCAGGAAGTACAAAACACTCAGCGCCAGTACCGCGTACACCGCCGCGATGGCCAACATCCTGCCGGGAGCAACCTGGTGGATATTGCCTCCCGCGACGAGGTCGCCAAGGTTGCCCGCAGACACCAGCCAGTGTCCAAAGGGCGTGCTGTAAAGGGCAGTCCACGCAGCGGCTCCCAGTAAACCGCCTGGTATTGCGGCCAGTGAATCACGGCGGCCTTCCCCCAGCGCCACGAGCGCCGTGCCCGGCAAGTAGCCGCTGACGGCAATGCCGATCCCGAACAAGATGCCGCCGGCCACCACACCATAGAGATAGGTGGGCTTGGGCGAGAAGTGCATCGATACTCCGAGCGCGTACAGTCCGTAAAGGACGACGGCACCCACGGCGGTGACGAGAAGAAAGCACCCCAGCAAGAGTCTGTCGACCAGTCGCGCTGCCCGAATGATGGTCTCGGGGTTCCCGATTCCCCATAGCGATGCCACGATCCCGAATCCGATGCCGATCAGCAGACCAACCCACAGCGGCGCGGTAACACTGAGCATCGAACAGTCCCCTTACCGGTTTAGTCCCGCTCAGCTGTATGCCGACCGGAGCGATGCGTAGCAAGTGGCCGTTTGGCTGCGCCCTTTGTCAGCGCATCCCCACACTTAACATACTATAGGGGGTATGGTATTGGCCGACTTGGTGTGGTACGTCACGGCATGCGTGAATCCGGGGTCGGTACTGCCAGCGGCTTGTGTCTGTGGTGTGCGCTTTGATGACCGGCTATTGCCGTGACCGCCGTCCCGCGGTCGCTACGACAGCCGCTGCCGCGATGCAGACGGCGGAGTTTCGACAGTTTTGCGACGGAAATTCACCAGGTAACCGCCTGCCGAAGCGCGACTACGCCTGGGAATTTGCCCGAACTGGCCACCGCCGCATCGAGCATCTACAGGCGGCGCCCCGCTTCGGTGAGGACGTTGTGCAGGATGCTGTAGATCTCGTCGAACTCCTTCTGTCCGCTGATGAGCGGCGGAGCCAGCTGGATTACCGGATCGCCACGATCGTCCGCACGGCAATACAGACCCGCCTCCCACAATGCGGGGGTCAGGAAGCCGCGCAGCAGGCGCTCGGACTCTTCGCTGTTGAAGGTCTCCCTTGTGGTCCTGTCTTTTACGAGTTCGATGCCGTAGAAGAATCCCTCACCGCGGACATCGCCGACGATCGGAAGGTCGTACAGCTTCTCCAGTGTTGCCCTGAACATCGGGGCGTTCGCTTTCACGTGAGCATTGATGCCCTCGCGCTCGAAGATATCGAGGTTCGCCAGCGCCACCGCGGACGACACCGGGTGTCCGCCGAAGGTATAGCCATGGGCGAACATCGTCTTGCCGTCGTTGAAGGGTTCAAACAGGCGGTCGCTGGCGATCATCGCGCCGATCGGGGAGTAGCCCGACGTCAAACCCTTTGCGCTGGTGATGATGTCGGGGATGTAGCCGAAATCGTCGCAGGCGAACATCGAGCCGATGCGGCCGTAGGCGCAGATCACCTCGTCGGACACCAGGAGCACGTCGTACTGGTCGCAGATCTCACGGACTCGCTGAAAGTATCCCGGTGGTGGTGGGAAGCACCCGCCTGCGTTCTGCACTGGCTCCAGGAATACTGCGGCGACGGTATCGGGACCCTCGAATTCGATGGCCTCGGCGATGCGGTCGGCGCAGTACTGGCCGAATGCCTCCTGGTTGTGTGCGTAGGCATCGGGCGCCCGGTAGAAGTTGGTGTTCGGTGCGCGAAAGCCGCCGGGGGTGAGCGGTTCGAATGGCGCCTTGAATGCCGGGATGCCGGTGATCGCCAGCGCACCCTGAGGCGTTCCGTGATACGCGATGGAACGCGAAATGACCTTGTGCTTACCGGGTTTTCCGGTCAACTTGAAGAACTGCTTGGCCAGCTTCCAGGCACTCTCGACCGCTTCGCCGCCGCCGGTGGTGAAGAAGACTCGATTCAGGTCGCCCGGCGCATAGTTGGCAATGCGCTCGGCGAGTTCGATCGCGGGTGGAGTTGCGTAGGACCACAACGGGAAGAAGGACAGCTGCTCCGCCTGGCGGGCAGCTGCGGCCGCGAGTTCCTCGCGGCCGTGACCGACCTGCACGACGAACAGGCCCGAAAGCCCGTCGATATAGCTTTTGCCGCGGTCGTCGAAGATGGTGACGCCCTCGCCGCGGGTGATGATGGGCGCGGCGATGTGCGCACCGTGCCGTGCGAAATGGCCCCATAGGTGCCGCTTGGCCTTGGCCGCGAGGTCGGTTGAAAGTG
This sequence comes from Mycolicibacterium sp. HS_4_1, assembly GCF_054515875.1. NCBI lineage: Bacteria > Bacillati > Actinomycetota > Actinomycetes > Mycobacteriales > Mycobacteriaceae > Mycobacterium > Mycolicibacterium sp. HS_4_1. The sequence continues at coordinate 4,736,645 of NZ_CM137261.1, read as the reverse complement.
ATTGTGCTGCTGCAGATGTTGTCATCGGGTTCCCCAGTTGTATTGCTGTTTGACGAGTTTGAGGTAGACCAGCGTTTCGGTGGAAAGCACCCCGGGTACGGCTCGAATCTTGGCGTTGAGTAAGTCGAGCAGGTGGCTGTCGTCTTCACAGACGACTTCGATGATGATGTCGAACGTTCCGGCGGTCAGCACGACGTAGTCGACGGACTCGAGGGCGGCAAGTTTGTCGGCGACCTGCGTGGTATCGCCGGTGCAGCGAACGCCGATCATGGCCTGGCGTCCGAAGCCCATTTGAACGGGGTCCGTCACGGCGACGATCTGCATGACGCCGGCGTCGACCATCCGCTGGACACGCTGCCGTACGGCCGCTTCCGACAGCTCGACCGCTTTACCGATGCCGGCGTAGGACTGCCGGCCATCCTGTTGCAGTTTCTCGATGATGGCTTTCGAGAGTTCGTCGAGCTGGAATGTGGCGCCACCCCGAGATTGGTTGCTTCGCACAGGCATCGCAGCGGCATCGGGCGGTGCGTCGGGGATGGCCATGGCGTCGATTGTGCACGGATTTCGTCGCTAAACACAACTCATACGACTAAATCAATCGTCTATGGCATCGTTTCGAGTGGAATCCGCAACGGCGTTGGGGTAGCGTGCAAGATCGTGAGCGCAGGTGGAGGCCAGGTCGTCGCAGGTAGTTTCATCAACGGAAAGGCCGTGACAACGGCCGGGAGGCCCTTCGAGATCATCAGTCCGGCCACGGGTGTTGTAGTTGCGTCATATGCGCTGGCGACGCCGGCCGATGTGGACGCTGCGGTGGCCGCGGCCCGCGCCGCACAGCCGAACTGGGCTCGGGCAACTCCGGCCGAGCGGGCCACGGTTCTGGCGCGGTTGGCCCGACTGATCGCCGAGAACGCTGACGAGCTCGTGGACCAGGAGGTGAGCCAGACCGGTAAGCCGGTCCGGCTAGCGGCAAACTTCGACGTTCCCGGCAGCATTGACAACATCGACTTTTTTGCCGGCGTCGCCCGACACCTTGAGGGCAAGGCCACCGCCGAGTACTCGGCCGATCACACCTCAAGCATCCGACGTGAGGCGGTCGGCGTGGTCGCCACCATCACGCCGTGGAACTATCCCCTGCAGATGGCGGTCTGGAAAGCTTTGCCCGCCTTGGCAGCTGGATGTGCCGTCGTGATCAAACCCGCCGAGATCACTCCGCTGACCACGCTCACGCTGGCCAGGCTGGCCACCGAGGCCGGACTGCCCGAAGGCGTGCTCAATGTAGTGACCGGGCTGGGCGCGGACGTCGGCACGGCGCTGGCTGGACATCGCGACGTCGACATGGTGACGTTCACCGGCTCGACGGCTGTTGGCCGGCGAGTGATGACGGCAGCGGCAGCACACGGCCACCGCACTCAGCTCGAACTGGGCGGCAAGGCGCCGTTCGTGGTGTTCGACGACGCCGATCTGGACGCCGCGGTCAACGGCGCGGTGGCGGCATCCCTCATCAACACCGGTCAGGACTGCACCGCGGCGACGCGCGCCATTGTGGCGAAGCCGTTGTACGACGACTTCGTGGCCGGCGTCGCCGAACTGTTCGGGAAGGTCGTCATCGGCGACCCCTATGACCCGCAAACCGACCTGGGCCCGGTGGTATCGATGCCGCACAGGGCCAAAATCGCCGCGATGGTGGACCGCGCGCCGCAGCAGGGCGGCCGGATCGTCACCGGGGGCGCCCTGCCGGCGGGTCCCGGTTCGTTCTACCCACCCACATTGATCGCTGATGTCGCCGAGGACTCGGAGGTGTACCGCGACGAGATCTTCGGCCCCGTGCTGACGGTGCGGCCCTTCACCGGCGACGATGATGCACTGCGGCAGGCCAACGACACCGAGTACGGGCTGGCGGCCTCGGCATGGACTCGCGACGTGTACAGGGCGCAGCGGGCAGCGCGCGAGATCCAGGCCGGCTGCGTGTGGATCAATGACCACATCCCGATCGTCTCCGAAATGCCACATGGCGGTTACGGCGCTTCCGGGTTCGGTAAAGACATGAGCGCCTATTCATTTGAGGAGTACCTGACCATTAAGCACGTGATGAGCGACATCACCTCGGTCGCCGAAAAAGACTGGCACCGAATTATTTTCGCCAAAGAGCGGTAAAACGCGCGATCGCCGACGCTAACCCCAGGTGCATGCCGCTCGTCATCTCGGTGTCGTGTGGTGGTGAAAGGTCAGATATTCAGTAGCGATCGAGCGCTATTGATCCGAATTGCGTTGCAATATGTTGTGCACTGGATCTTAGACGCCACATGCGCCCGGTGAACGCACCTGAGTTTGTGTGAAACACAGTTTTGATTTGCGGTGATGGCCCCGGTTACCTCAGCTTGATAGCGTTGTTGGTAGTCAGTACCCGGCGAACCTAACAAGCTGCGTGCTCGTCGAGTGCAACTGCCGCGCAGCATGTTTCATTTGTTGGGGTCGTGAGGATTGATCGACATGAGTAATGAACTGTTTACCGGGTTCGCCGAAATGGGATGGGATCACGCACCGTGGGAGAGCGAACCTGTGTTCTCCGCCAACGAGTTGCGGGTTATCCTGAATTCTGCACTGCCTGCAGCGGAGGTTGCCGAGCAGATCGGATGTGTTGAACACGACGTCCTTAGGCTCCGCCGCGCGGCATACGAAAAGCGGAGCCAGCAGCAATAGTCCATGCGCACGTACGCTATTTGCCACTCATGGCGGCGTTGGCTGATGCCGCTATTCCCATCGCGATCCGGGCCTATGGCCGAGTATGGCCGACTTCTGTGACAACGGGCACGAATAAATAGCGGTCTCGCTAGCGCATTTAACATTGGTCGCAACTGCCTGTAACACCGCGACCCTAAGGTTGGTCGAGGGTGGTAGTAGACCGAAAGCGATTGCCCCGCTGGGTCACTCCGTCCCATCCACACATCAGCCGTCGGCGCCGTAGCCGGCATGCGGTCCATGCCGTGTTGCCGTGGACCGACCAATCACCGTCGAGGAGGCCGATCAATGCCGTCATTACCCAATGTCGAGCGGCTCGAGGAACTCAGAGATGCCCAGCAGAACGCAGATACCGGACTTGCCGCCGCCAGCATGAGCGGTGTCGAGCTTGTCGCGCAGTCGACCGCTGGTATCGCGCCAAGCGCCGTAATGGTTTCCGGCGCAACTCTTGTGGCTGCGAGCGCCGGTGTAGGCACGTTGTATTCCTACGCCGTCTCCTTGTGCGTGCTGCTCCTGGTGGGCTGGTGCGTATCCCGGGCCGCGCGGCTGCGGCCGGGAGAGGACCTGCTCTCGCATATCACCGCCGCGTTCGGCAGAGCGGTCGGGTTCGTCGGATCGACCGGTCTCGCCTTCGGGTACCTGCTCATCTCTGTCGGCTGCGTCGCGCAATTCGCCCAGTACACCAAACCCCTTCTCGGAGTGGCCCCACCGACGAGTGCCGGAGCGCCCGCCACCTCGATTTCGGTCATGGTGGCCCTGGAAATCCTGTGCGTGGTCGGCGCGGCATGGATGATGATTCGCGGCGTCCGAATCTCCGCATGGACCGGCGTGGTGCTCGAGGTGCTCTCTATCGGAGCAATTCTGTTGGTGTGCACCATGGTTCTGTTTCGGCACGGGTTCAGTCTCGCGCCGCTCATGCCCACCGGAATCACGGTGCAACAGGTAGTTAGTGGCATGGTACTGGCGACCCTGGGTTTCGTCGGGTTCGAGTCGGCCGCCTGTTTGTCCGTCGAGGCCAAAGACCCGCAACGGACAATCCCGCGGGCCGTCACGGGCAGTGCGCTGCTGGCCGGCGCGCTCTACCTGTACGCGTCTTACGCGCAGATCGTCGGATTCGGCGGTGCCGACAACCTGGCTGCCGACGCAACACCTTTGAACACATTGGCCGATGGCCTTGGCGTGCATTGGCTTGCGCTGGCGATCGATCTGGGTGCGGTGGCCTCCAACTTCGCCTGTGTAACCGGCTCGCTCACGGCGGCCAGTCGGGTGCTGCGATCGATGGGTGAATCGCAGCTGGTGCACCGCAAGGTCGCCGCGACGCATCCCACTCGTAAGACCCCGCACATTGCGATCATCTTGCTCAGCGTCGCCGCGCTGATCGCCGCAATCGGCTTGGGAACCAGCGGAATCAACGAGCTCGATGTGTATTCCTACACCGGGACCCTGGGAACCTTCGGCTACATGATCGCCTACATGCTGATGGGGTTGGGCATCCCGGTTCTGGTCCGCCGCCTGGCGCCACAGACCAGCGTTACCGTCGCTGCCATAGTCGGGATGACCGTCACGTGCTGCCTCGCGTATGTCTTTTATCGCAACGTGTATCCGATTCCGACCTGGCCCGTGGACTTGATGCCGTGGATCTTCCTGGCGGTGCTGCTCGCGGCGGCCGCATGGTATGTCGCAGGACCGGCCCGCGTCGCCCGCAAGCAGACCCGCGAATCGTCGTTGGCCGCGGAGCCGGCGCCCGAGCCCGCGATGTGATGGTCAGGGCATTCGAATCACACGGAGCCGTGCTGGCCATCTAGCGCCGTGGTCGACGGCGACCGGTTACTGCAACGGCTGCCATCGCGATGCAGATGGCGGTGCCGAGGAACGCGATGCGCCGCGATGGTCGATTATCCGGACCGGCTGCGGGTGCTGTCTGTGCGGCGGCCACCCGCGCCGGGGCGGGTGCTGGTCCGCCGCCGCTCACCGCGGCCAAGGGATCGACCATCCCGTGTCCCACCTGGGCGTTCCAGCCGTCCGCGGGGTGGTGGGCGGTGTCCTCGATGCGGGCCATCACCTGCCGGGCGGACAGCTGTGGTGACCGCGAACGGATCAGTGCGACAACACCACTGATGATGGGTGCGGCGTAGCTGGTTCCGGACAGTGGTCGACCGTCGGGCCGGCTGTCGACCAATCCGTCGCCTTGTGCGCTCAGCGACACCACTGTCTCGCCGGGCGCGGCGATGTCGACCCAGGGGCCGGCCAGGCTGAACGGTGATGGCGCTCCGCTCGGGCCGACGGATCCGACCGTGAGTACGTAGTCGTCGTACCAGGCGGGGCTGACCACGCTGTGCACGGTGTCCCAGTTCGGCGTTCCCGGCCGTTTGGGATCGGATAGTGGATTCTGTTGCGCGCATTCGCCGCTGGTGTTGCCGGCCGCGGCGACGACGACAACATTGCGCACATCGACCGCATAGGCCAGGGCGGCACCCAACGACCGGTCGTCGAGCGGATCGACGGCGGGCATGCAGGCAACGGATGAGATGTTGATGACGGTGGCGCCCGCGTCGGCGGCTGAGCGAACCGCGCGGGCGAGCGTCTCGACGTCGCCGACACCGGACAGCTCATGGTCGTCGGTGAGACGAAATTTGTTGCTGGACTGGCGAATCGCCAGGATGGCGGCTTCGGGTGCTACGCCACGGAAGGCGCCGGGCGTGGTGCCCGCGGCGGTGGCGCCGATCAGACCGGCGATCGCCGTACCGTGGCCGTCGCAGTCTTGCGTACCGTCACCCGACGAGACGTAGTCACCGCCTGCGACCAGATGCGGCAGCAATCGGTGCCGCCCCACGCCGGTATCGATGACGGCCACCGTCTGACCGCTGCCGCGGGAAAGTGGCCACACCGCAGCAAGATCGAGCATATCGAGCTGGTGTGCGGGACGGTCGATCGCCGGCCTTGCCGTCGAGCACCGGTCGGACTGTTCGGTTCGACCGGGCGGCATCGGTGCTGCGGGTACGGGAAGTTGCCCATGGTCAATGGGCTGGGGAGCGATAGCGTGGGCGCACGGCGCCGCTGTCGTCATCACCACCGTCAGCGCGATCGCGACGGCCTGATGCACGCCGGTCATCCGCCGCGTACCAGATTGAAGATGTCTGCGGCCCACAGCGCACATGGCGGCACCGCGACCAGTGCTGCGCATTCGAGATACCTGAGGCGCTGGGCCGCCGGGGCGCTGACGTGCCCGATCCGCTGGATACCCACCGTGATGGCCACGACGGCACCGCCGAGCCAGGCTGCCCAGGCCGGAAACGCCATGGCAGTGACGGCCAGAGCCGCAGTGGCGCACACCATTCCCGCGATCAGGATGCTCCACCGGCGCAGCGGAAGCCGATACGACGGGGTGCGCAGCGCAACCGCTGCGGCCACCACCCAGCTGAACACCAACGCCGCGGTACTGGGCCGGTCGACGGCGGCCAGCGCCACCACGACCGCGCCGACTGCCGCGGTCGCAGCCGCACCCATCGCCACCGCCGTGAGCACCCGATGTGCCAACCCGATCCGCTGAGCGTCGCCGTCGACGACTTGCGCCGACTGCGGCGTGAGCCCCGCGACGATGACAGCGCATCGCGGGGCGGCCGACAGCACCACCAAGGCCAGCGCGGTGGCGGCAGCCGCGGTACCGGTCGGCGGAAGTGACCAGATGCTCGCCACCGCCGACGCCACGATGCTCGGCACCGAGAATGCCGCGGCCGCAATGGATATGCCGTGCGCACCGATCCGTAGCAGGACGACGGCGGCCGCGAACACCGCTGCGGACCCGAGCAGTACATTCGGAGCGGCCGGGCTACCCGGTACGGCCGAGAATCCGGCCGCGAAGGCGAGCACGACGACGGCCCCGGGCCAGTGCGCACGACCGGACCGCCACGACACCGTCAGCGCGGCCAGCGCGCTCCCACCGCTGACGGCGGCTGCCGTGGTGTGGTCGCCGTGCGTGGCGGACCAGATCAGGGTCATGGCAGCGACGGTCACCGCCCAGAGTCCGAGTGCTGGGCCGACGAGAGGACGGGTCGGATCAGGAGCGGACTGGCCGGCAGCCATCGTCTCCACGTGCTTGCGCCGTATGCCGAGTTCCGGGATGGCCCCGCGCAGCAGCTGCAGCACGTCACCGTCGTGAACGCCGTTTTGCCGCAGCGACAATGACCCGTCGATCGGACCGCCGACAGCTCGATCCAGGCACCAACTCATACCGCCCGGCGCTTGCGGCTGAGCCAGTGCCACGATGTCGGGTAGTAGCGCGTCCACGGCGGTACCCGCCGGCAAGATCAGATCAGTGATCTCGCCGGCCGTCTCGCCACCGGACCGGACTGAAAGCCGAACAGATTCGGACATCGCACCCCCCGGATCGATATGCCCGCTCTCACGCTAACCGCACTTCGGCCCCCTGCCCGACACGAAAATCGATGGAACCGAACGGTGTCCGGGCACGTCAGATAGTTCGATGGAATTCACCAGAGTCGAGCGATCTCCGGCGGCCCCACCGGCTGAGGGAGACATCGCGGTCCGTGCGGCACCACCGGTGCCGCGATTGGCGGCCGGCAACGTCGCTACCCGCGTCGCACCGGTACTGATGCTGTTGGCGATGGCCGGGATGATGGTGTTCTACTTCCGGTCGGGTTCGGCGAGCGGCCGGAATCCGATGTTCCTGCTGTTCCCGGCGATGATGGTGCTGTCCTTGGTCGGCAGCACTGTCCTCGGGTCGCGCGGTGCGCGCCGGGCGGGCGAGATCGACGCCGACCGCCGTGAATACCTGGTGTACCTCGACGCGATTGGTGAGTGCGCGGGCCGAACCGCGGCTGAGCAGCACCGCTGGCTGCATCAGAACCATCCGCCGCCGGACGCGCTGTGGACTCTCGCCGGTACTGAGCGGATGTGGCAACGGCGTTGGCGCGACGACGATTTCACCGAGATTCGCGTGGGGCTCGGCGAGCGTCCGCTCTGCACCGCGCTGGTCCCGTCGCCGGCCGCCGGTGACGGTGTGGCCGACCCGCTGACGGCCTCGGCGCTCGACCGGTTGCTACGGACCGCCGCCATCGTGCCCGAGGTACCCGTGACCGTCGTCGTGAACCGGCTTCGGCGCATCGACGTCGGCGGCGACGATCCCGGGGGAGTGGTCCGCGCCATGGTGTGTCAGCTTGCGTCGTGGCATGGACCCGATGAGCTGAGGATCGCCGCGGTCACCGGGTCGGCGGAGTGGGACTGGCTGAAATGGCTACCGCACCATTATCGCTCGGGTGCCATCGGCGGAACGCCGCTGCGTTTCGCCGATATCGGCTCGGTGACCGCGATCGCCGGATGCCACCTGGTCGTGCTCACGGATGCCGCGGCGGTGACCGGGTTCGAGGATACCGCCGGGGTTACGCTGTTGGTGGTCGGCCAACCGGGTTCGGCGTCGACGCTGCCGTCATGCTCGACCGCGGACTCCCTCACGCTCACACAAGCGCAGACGTGCGCGCGGAGGCTGGCGCGCTACAGCCCGGTCGGGAGCACGGACGTGTCACGGCGCCAACATGATTGGGCTCCCCGGTGGTCGGACCGTCCGGGGCGGTACCGCTTGCGCGTGCCGATCGGTACCGATGACACCGGCGCGCCGGTCGAACTGGACCTCAAAGAACCGGCCGAGCAGGGCATGGGTCCACACGGCTTGTGCATCGGCGCAACAGGTTCCGGAAAGTCCGAGTTCTTGCGAACTCTGACGTTGGGTCTGATCAGTGCCCACTCGCCGGACGAGCTGAACTTGATCCTGGTCGACTTCAAGGGTGGTGCAACGTTTCTCGGTTTCGAGAGAGCCAACCACGTGGCAGCCGTCATCACCAATCTGGCGCAGGAAGCACATCTGGTCGCTCGGATGCACGACGCCCTCGCCGGCGAGCTGACCCGGCGCCAAGGGCTGTTGCGGGCGGCCGGGAACTTGTCGGGCATCAGCGACTACCGGCGGGCCCGCGCGGCCGGTGCCGACCTGCCTGCGCTGCCCGCCTTGTTCATAGTGGTCGACGAATTCTCCGAACTCCTGAGCCAGCACCCGGATTTCGCGGAGCTGTTCGTCGCCATCGGGCGCCTCGGGCGATCACTGGGTATCCATCTGCTGCTGGCGAGCCAGCGACTGGACGAAGGTCGCCTACGCGGCTTGGACACGCACCTGTCGTACCGGGTCTGCCTCAAGACTTTCTCGGCAGCAGAGTCCCGGGCGGTCATCGGGGTCACCGACGCGCATGAGTTGCCGGGAACGCCGGGCGCCGGACTGTTACGGACCGCAGACGGAAACCTGGTGCGGTTTCACACCGAATTCGTGTCGGGGCCGGTCCCACCGAGCCACTGCGACCATCCGGTGCCGGGCCTGTTCGCCGTCGGGGTACCAGCGGCGTTGCCAGAGCAGCCGGCCGGCCCGACCCTCATGGACACGACCTTGGGCCGGCTGACCGGTCTCGGTGCGAAAGCTCATCGGGTCTGGTTGCCACCCCTGGCCGGTTCACCCGCATTGTCCGACTTGCTCGCGGCTGGTTTGGACAGCGGTCCACTGCGTGCTCCGATCGGGTTGGTGGACAACCCCTTCCAGCAGCGCCGCGACCAGCTGGTCGCGGACCTCAACGGGTCCGGTGGGCATGTGGCTGTCGTCGGCGGTCCGCGCTCAGGAAAATCGGTGACACTGCAGACGTTGTTGCTCGGACTCGCTGCATCAACACGGCAACTCAGCATCTACGGCCTCGATCTGGGGGACGGCGCTCTGACCGCGTTGCGTCGGTGTCCTCCGGTCGGCACCGTCGCCGGCCGGCATGAGCCGGAGTTGGTGCGGCGCATCGTGTCTCAACTGTTCGCTCTGTGCCGCCGCCGTCAGGAGTTTCGGCAGCAGCATGGGCTGCAGGTGCCGTTTCCGGACGACTATGGCGAGGTCATCCTGGCGGTCGACGGCTGGGCGGTGTTGCGCCGCGAGTTCGACGCACTCGAGGACACCATCACTGCGATGGTGGCGCAAGGACTCTCGGTCGGTGTCCACGTCGTGCTCACCGCCAATCGGTGGGCTGAGTTACGGCCCATGCTGAAAGACCACGTCGGCACCCGGATCGAGTTGCGGCTCGGTGACCCGACGGAGTCCGAGATGGATCGTCGCCGCGCCCAGTTGCTCACCACGTGCCCGCCCGGCCGCGGCCTCACCAAGGACGGCAAGGAGTTCGTGGTCGCGCTGCCGCAGCTCGACCGGGTCGCGACACTTTCCTCGGTCCCCGCGCCCATGATCGAACTGCTACCACCGCACGTGGATTACGCCGAGCTGGTCTCGACGTCCGATGCGCAACCACCGCTGCGGTACGTCATCGGTGTTTCGGAGGAGGAGCTCCAACCGTTCGCTGTGGATCTTGCCGGCGATCCGCATCTGGTGGTGTTCGGCGACGCGGGTAGCGGTAAGACGTCCGTGCTGCGGACCTTGTGCCGCGCAATCATCGGGCAGACCGATCCCCATCGGGCTCGCCTGCTGATCGTCGACTTCCGGCGGACGTTGTTGGGCGTGGTGCCGCCGCCCCATCTGTGCGGCTATGCGATGTCGACCCTCACCACCGCGGCGGAGCTCACCGAGGCGCTGTCGCTGCTCACCTCACGGCTGCCGGGATCCGGCGTCACACAACGGCAACTCCGCGACCGGTCCTGGTGGTCTGGCCCCGACATCCACGTCATCGTCGATGATTACGACCTCGTCGCGGGTGCCGCGGGAAACCCGTTGAACCCCTTGCTCGACCTGCTTCCGCACGCATCGGATGTCGGCCTTCACGTGGTGGTCGCGCGGCGCTCCGGCGGTGCCGCGCGCGCCATGTTCGACCCGCTGCTGTCGCGGATGCGGGACCTCGGCGCAGTGGGCATCGTCATGAGCACCAGTCCCGAGGAAGGGCCGCTGTTCGGCACCGCGCGGCCGATGACGCTGCCACCCGGCCGGGCCGTCGTCATGCGCCGCGGTCGGCCCGATCAGCTGGTCCAGTTCGGCTGGACCGACCCGCCATGACATCTGTGGTGGTCGGCCCGGCAACCATCCGCGGACCGGGAAGCGTTGATGCCGAGCTGGTTTCGTCCGCGCTGGAATGCATCGACGAGCAGCTGGGTCTGCTCGACGCGACCGTCCTGCCCGCCGAACGCATCTGGCGCGAGGCGATGAGCGCGGCCATCGGTGCCGCAGGCGCGGTCACCGTGGTGTGCCCGACATGGTGGTCAGCGGCGAGGGTCAACCGGGTGCGATCGGCCGCACAGTCCAGCGGATCACACGTCGTCTTCGAGTCTAGGGCCGATGCGCTGCGCGCGGCCGTCGGCGAACTCGATTGCCCGGTGGTCGGATTGGGGGAGGACCTCGTCACCATCACCCGGCCGGGAACGGCGTCGTGCGTTGTGCGAAGAACCGGCGGCGCCATCGCAGAAGCCGTCGTTGCCCGGGTCGCGGCGGATTCCCACGTGGTGATCGACGCACCGACCGGCATCGCGGGTGTCGAGCGCCTGGCAGCCGAAATCCGAGGGCTGCTGCAGGACCAGGGCACCGCGGCACAGATTCTGAGTTGCGACGACCTGTTCGACGCTGAGGTGCCGACAGTAGCCCCACCCCGATCAGCGTGGGGACGCGCAGCGATTGGCGCCGCGGCGGCCGTTGCCGTCGTCGGTGCGGTGGGAGTGGGCCTCTCCAATCGGGGCGGCTCCGCCGCGGTGGCCGTCGTGCCCACGGATCCGGATCTCACGTGGCTGGTGGAAGGCCGCGTCGCGATGCAGATCCCGGCCCGCTGGGCCGTCGAGCGGACGCTCGCAGGCGCGGGATCAGCTCGGTTGCAGATCATTTCGCCCGATGATCGCGGTCAGATGATCCACCTCACCCAATCGGTGGTACCCCGGGAGCAGACGCCGGACGTGGCGGCGCGGTCCCTGCGGGACGCCGCGGCGAAGCTGCCGGACGGCATCATCGTCGGTTTCGAGGACTCCGCTATCAGTGCCGGACGCCCGGCCATCCGGTACCGCGAGGTGCGCGGCGGGCGGACCGTCGAATGGTCGGTGCTGCTCGATGGCCCGGTCCGGATCGCCGTGGGGTGCCAGGGTACGTCCGTCCAGCCGGCCTGTGACTCCGCGATTCGTTCGGCGCACAGAACCGATTGACGCCTCGGATGACCCTGGATACACGCAGATACCACTCGTCTTTTTGGAATGCCAGTTCTGTGGCAACACGGAAGCTGTTGGTCACGACGGCACCTTGGACCCCGAGCTGTCGCAAAAGCGGACATTGTCAACCGATGATGACGGTCTCAGATCGCAAGTGCCGCAGCGGGAGACGACACGCCGACGGGAGAAAAATCTGGCCCGCAATGGAACCGAACGGCTTCGGGAAACGTCTAAACAATCAAACCCAATGGAGAGGAAATCATGACAGCTCCGGAAAGTGGCACTCTCACTACGGATTTCGACCTGATGACGGGCATCGCTGGAAAAGTCGATGTCCGCAACGAGGAGATCCGGGCCATGCTCGGCAACTTCATCGGTCAGATGACGGCCATCCCGCCGACGGTGTGGGGTGGCGTCGCGGCGACCCGATTCCAGGACGTGGTCAACCGGTGGAATGGCGAGTCGATGAAACTGCATGCCTCGCTCCAGCGCATCGCCGAGACCATCCGGTCCAATGCCGCAGTACTGAGCCAGGCTGCCGATACCCACGCCCAGCGCATCGGCGCCACCGGCCACACGATCTGACGGGACCAGGCATATGCAATCGGCGCTGTCCTACCACTTCGGCGAAATCGAATTCACCGTCCGCCAACAAATCCATGCCACGTCGGCGCGGATGAACACGTCACTGGAAGAACTTCGGCAGCTGGTCGCGCCACTGCAGCAGTCCTGGACCCGCGAGGCGGCCGAGGCGTTCCAGGCCGAGCAGGCCCGCTGGAACCAGTCGGCGGCCGCCCTCAACGAGATCCTGCACAGCCTCGGCAACGCGGTTCGCGATGGTGCAGACGACGTCGCGGCGACCGACCGTCGCGCCGCCGGCGACTGGGTTTTCTGACCCACCGAAAGCCCTGTGTGGTCCTGCCCTTGGAGGAGAGCCGGGGGCAGGACCACACAGTCGTCGTTGCGGTCAAGGACCCAACTTGTGTCCTGGAACACCCAGGTCGACTACCCTGGCGGCACGCGGGTGCGTATCCGACCTGCGAGGAGTGTGAGTGTCGTGGGAACCAGCCGCACCGAGGGGTCGCCGGCCGGCTCGACGCTGCGCGCGGTACACGAGCGGTTCGTCACCGGTGAAATCGACGTGCAGCACCTGGATCCATCGGCGGTCCGGCCCATCATCGCCGACAGCTGGCGCCGCAGCCTGGCCACCGGGGTGGACCCGGACCTCGGTGGCGCGCAGTTCGGGCCCGTCGTACCGAAGACCCTGGACCAGCTTCGCGCCGAACAACCCATCGCGGCCGCGTTGCCGGTGATCCGCAAGCTGCTGGTCGAAGATGCCAAGGACAGCGGCGTCATGGTGGCGGTGGCCGCGGCCGACGGCACCTTGCTCTGGGTGGAAGGCGACAAGGCCGCTCTGAGCAAAGGCGAGGCCATGAACTTCGTGCCGGGCGCGAACTGGAGCGAGCGCAGCGCCGGCACCAACGCCCCGGGCACCGCGCTGGCCCTGGACCGCGAACTGCAGATCCACGGCTCGGAGCATTTCGCCCGCCTGGTGCAGCCGTGGACCTGCACGGCGGTGCCGGTGCACGACCCGTTGACAGGCGAACTCATCGGCTGCGTCGACCTGACCGGCGGCAGCCAGATCGCCTCCGCGCAGACCTTGAGTCTGGTGCGCGCCACGGTGATGGCCATCGAGAATCATCTGGCTCTGCAACGGCTGCTGCAACCTGCCGCTGCTGCGGCGGCGGCACCACGTCTGACGGTGCTGGGCGGCGACCGTCCGCGCTGGGTGGCCACCGGCGACGACGGGCAACCCCACCAGCACTCGCTCAGCGGGCGGCATGCCGACATCCTGGTCCTTCTGAGCCGTCATCCCGAGGGCCTGAGCGCCGACCATCTCGCAATGTTGTTGGACGACAACGACCTTGACGCGGTGACCATCCGCGTCGAGATGTCCCGGCTGCGCCGTGTCATCGGTGCGCAGTACGTGGCGTCGCGCCCGTACCGGCTGCTCACCCCGGTAGAGAGCGACGTCGCCGCCGTCTTCGCCGCGCTGCACCGCGGCGACGTCGACACCGCACTGTCCCATTACTCGGGCGCGCTGCTGCCGCAGTCGGTATCGCCGGCCATCGCCCGGTTGCGTACCGAACTGGGGGAGAGTCTGCGCACGGCAGTGCTGTCCGCGTCCGCGGCGGGACAGGTCGGCCTCCTGCGCCGGTGGCTGGCGCTGCCCGACGGTCGCGACGACCGGCACGGCTGGCAGTTGCTGCGCAACCACCCCTCGGCCGACGCCGTGGTGCGGGCACAAGCCGTCGGACACCTGGCGGGACTCGACGCCGACCTCGGCTGATCCGGTCCGGGCTTCACCGCATCCAACGATGCAACTGTGTTGCAACCCACTTCTGCGTACCGTGAGTGACCAGCAGCACACTTGTGTTTGACCCACTGCGAGGAGTGAACCCATGACTGTTTACGCGCGTCCCGGTGCCGACGGTTCGGTGATGACCTACCCGGCCCGCTACGACAACTTCATCGGCGGCGAATGGGTGGCACCGGCTGCCGGACGCTACTTCGAGAACCGTACCCCGGTGACGGGTGAGGTGTTCATCGAGATTGCCCGCTCGGACGAATCCGACATCGAGAAGGCGCTGGACGCCGCGCACGCCGCCGCCCCCGCCTGGGGCAAGACCGCCCCGGCCGCCCGAGCCCGGGTGCTCAACCTGATCGCCGACCGCATGGAGCAGAACCTCGAGGCCATCGCGGTCGCCGAGTCCTGGGACAACGGCAAGCCGGTCCGCGAGACCCTGAACGCCGACATCCCGCTGGCCATCGACCACTTCCGCTACTTCGCGGGCGTGCTGCGGGCCCAGGAAGGCTCGATCTCCGAGATCGACGACGACACCGTTGCCTACCACTTCCACGAGCCGCTCGGCGTCGTCGGCCAGATCATCCCGTGGAACTTCCCGATCCTGATGGCCGTCTGGAAGCTGGCCCCCGCGCTGGCCGCCGGCAACGCCATCGTGCTCAAGCCCGCCGAGCAGACCCCGGCGTCCATCATGTTCCTGTTCTCGATCATCGGCGACCTGCTGCCGCCGGGTGTTGTCAACGTGGTCAACGGCTTCGGTGTCGAGGCCGGCAAGCCGCTGGCGTCGAGCAACCGCATCGCCAAGATCGCCTTCACCGGTGAGACCACCACGGGCCGGCTGATCATGCAGTACGCCAGCCAGAACCTCATCCCGGTCACCCTGGAGCTGGGCGGCAAGAGCCCCAACATCTTCTTCAGCGACATCATGGCCGCCGAGGACGACTTCCAGGACAAGGCGCTGGAAGGCTTCACGATGTTCGCGCTGAACCAGGGCGAGGTCTGCACCTGCCCGTCGCGCAGCCTGATCCAGGCCGACATCTTCGACGAGTTCCTGGCGCTGGCCGCCATCCGCACCAAGGCCGTCCGCCAGGGCGACCCGCTGGACACCGAGACCATGATCGGCGCGCAGGCCTCCAACGACCAGCTGGAGAAAATCCTGTCCTACATCGAGATCGGCAAATCCGAAGGCGCACAGCTGATCACCGGTGGCGAGCGCGCCGAGCTGGGTGGTGACCTCAACGGCGGCTACTACGTCACGCCGACCATCTTCTCCGGCAACAACGGCATGCGGATCTTCCAGGAGGAGATCTTCGGGCCGGTGCTGTCGGTGACCTCGTTCAAGGACTACGACGACGCCATCTCCATCGCCAACAACACCCTGTACGGCCTGGGTGCCGGCGTCTGGTCGCGCAACGGCAACGTTGCCTATCGGGCGGGCCGGGACATCAAGGCCGGCCGCGTGTGGACCAACTGCTACCACATGTACCCCGCGCACGCCGCGTTCGGCGGCTACAAGCAGTCCGGCATCGGCCGGGAGAACCACAAGATGATGCTGGACCACTACCAGCAGACGAAGAACCTGCTCGTCTCGTACTCGACGAAGGCCCAGGGCTTCTTCTGATGAACGCTCGCGCGAGGAAACGAAGCGCGTAGCTCCCACGAACCGCGAGCGCCCGCGTAACCCCCGAATACGCGGGCGCTCGCTTCCATTCCTCGGTCGACGCTGTCCAAAAGCGTTCGGCGGCAAATGATCAAGGCCGGCACCAGACGACTGTTGGAGCAGGCCGCTGTTCTCAACTCCCCGTCGCTGCGCTCGCCCGCAGCAACAGCCATCCCATTTTCAGGAGTCCGCAGTGTCCATCACCAACCCGCCCAGTGAGCATTCCGCTCACGGCGTCGAAGAGCACGTCGAGAGCAACGAATACCTGGCGAAGCGTCAGCTGAAGAAGGGCACGGCCGGCTGGCTGCTGCTCGCCGGCCTCGGTGTCAGCTACGTCGTGTCCGGGGACTACTCCGGCTGGAATTTCGGTCTGGCACAAGGCGGTTTCGGCGGGCTCGCCATCGCTGCCGTGATCATCGCCGGCATGTACCTGGCCCTGGTGCTGGGCATGGCCGAGCTGTCCTCGGCGCTGCCCGCCGCCGGCGGCGGTTACACCTTCGCCCGCCGGGCGCTGGGCCCCTGGGGCGGGTTCGCCACCGGCACCGCGATCCTGATCGAGTACTCGATCGCGCCGGCCGCTATCGCGACTTTCATCGGCGCCTACGTGGAATCGTTGGGACTCTTCGGGATTCACAACGGCTGGTGGGTGTATCTCGCCGCGTACGCGTTCTTCATCGGTATCCACCTGTCCGGTGTCGGTGAGGCGCTCAAGGTGATGTTCGTGATCACCGCCATCGCGCTGCTGGGCCTGGTGATCTTCGCGATCTGTGCCATCGGGCAGTTCGACGTCGCCAACCTGACCACCATCGCCGTCGACAACAGCGCGGCGGGGTCGTCCGCAATTCTGCCGCACGGCTACCTCGGCATCTGGGCCGCCATCCCGTTCGCCATCTGGTTCTTCCTCGCCATCGAAGGCGTGCCGCTGGCCGCCGAGGAAACCGCCAACCCGGAGAAGAACGTTCCGCGCGGCATCATCGCGGCGATGACGGTCCTGCTGGTCACCTGCGCCGTCGTACTGTTCCTCACCACGGGTGTCGGTGGGGCGCAACAGATGTCAGGCTCGGGCAACCCGCTCGTCGAGGCTCTCGGTTCCGGTTTCGGCGCCAAGCTGGTCAACTACATCGGTCTGGCCGGCCTCATCGCAAGCTTCTTCTCGATCATCTACGCCTACTCGCGCCAGCTGTTCGCCTTGTCCCGGGCGGGCTACCTGCCGACGCAGCTCTCGGTGACCAGCTCCCGCAAGGCGCCGACGCTGGCGCTCATCGTCCCCGGCGTCATCGGCTTCCTGTTGTCGCTGACCGGCAAGGGCGACCTGCTGCTGAACATGGCCGTCTTCGGTGCCGCGGTGAGCTACGTCCTGATGATGGTCAGCCACATCGTCCTGCGCCGTCGCGAGCCGAACATGCCGCGGCCCTACCGCACCCCGGGCGGTATCGCGACCACATCGTTCGCCCTCGTCGTCGCCGTCGTCGCGGTCATCGCCACCTTCCTGGTGAACCCGGTCGCGGCGGGCCTGTGCCTCGTGGTGTTCTGCGCCTTCATGCTCTACTTCGCGGTCTACAGCCGGCACCGTTTGGTGGCAAACTCTCCTGATGAAGAGTTCGCGATGCTCGCAGAAGCCGAGGATGAGCTGAAATGAAGTACCACCAGCGGGTTTCGGGGGTGAATTACACCTTCGACGGGCTTGTGGACTTGATGGCCAAGGCCACGCCGCTGCGCTCCGGTGACGAACTCGCCGGGTGCGCGGCCCACAACGATGCCGAGCGGGCCGCCGCGGCATGGGCGCTGGCCGAGCTTCCGCTGGATACCTTCCTCAATGACGCGGTGGTGCCGTACGAGACCGACGAGGTCACCCGCCTGATCATGGATTCCCATGACCAACAAGCGTTTTCGGAGATCTCCCATCTCACCGTGGGAGCCTTCCGGGACTGGCTGCTGGACGCGGTGGCCGGCGACGACGCCGCCACCCGGATCGCCGCCGTCGCACCCGGCATCACGCCGGAGATGGCGGCAGCGGTCTCGAAGATCATGCGGAACCAGGACCTGATCGCGGTCACCGCGGCGACCCAGGTGCACGCGGCCTTCCGCAGCACCATCGGGCTGCCGGGCACCCTGGCCACCCGGCTGCAGCCCAACCACCCGACCGACGATCCGCGCGGCATCGCCGCCGCCGTGCTCGACGGACTCCTGATGGGTTGCGGCGACGCAGTCATCGGCATCAACCCCGCCACCGATTCACCGCAGGCCACCGCCGATCTGTTGCACCTGCTGGACAACATCCGCAGCCGCTATGACATCCCGGCGCAGTCCTGCGTGCTGTCCCACATCACCACGACCATCGGCCTCATCGAGGCCGGCGCTCCGGTCGACCTGGTGTTCCAATCGGTAGCCGGCACCGAAGGCGCGAACAAGGCCTTCGGGGTCGACATGGCGCTGCTGCGCGAAGGCAATGAGGCCGGCCGGTCCCTGAACCGCGGCACGGTCGGCAACAACGTCATGTATCTGGAGACCGGGCAGGGCTCGGCGCTCAGTTCAGGTGCCCACCTCGGCACCGGCGAACGGCCCGTCGATCAGCAGACCCTGGAAGCCCGCGCCTACGGCGTCGCCCGCGCCCTGGACCCGCTGTTGGTCAACACCGTCGTGGGCTTCATCGGCCCGGAGTACCTCTACGACGGCCGGCAGATCATCCGCGCCGGCCTCGAAGACCACTTCTGCGGCAAGCTGCTCGGCCTGCCCATGGGCGTCGACGTCTGTTACACCAACCACGCCGAAGCCGACCAGAACGACATGGACACCCTGCTCACGCTGCTGGCCGCGGCGGGCTGCGCATTCGTCATCACGGTGCCGGGGGCCGACGACGTCATGCTCGGCTACCAGAGCCTGTCCTTCCACGACGTCGTGGCGGTCCGTCGCACCCTCGGTTTGAAGCCGGCTCCGGAGTTCGACGCCTGGCTCAAGAAGGTCGGGATGACCGACGACGCCGGCAAGCTCACCAAGTTCGATCTGCAGCGCTCGGCGCTGCGGGCGCTCACCGCGGCGGGATGACGATGACCGAAGATCTTGCAATACAAGAGTTTTGGGACGAGCTCCGCAAGACCACCCAGGCCCGCATCGGGCTGGGCCGCGCCGGTAATGCGCTGCCCACCCGGGAGGTGCTCGAACTGTCCGCGGCCCACGCCGCCGCCCGCGACGCCGTGCACGAGCCACTCGACGTCGACGACATGGTCGCCCGGGTGCGCCAGGTCGGCATCGGTGAACCGGCCGTGGTCCGCAGCCAGGCCGAGTCCCGCAGCGAGTACCTGCGCCGTCCCGACTTGGGCCGGCTGCCGGCCGCGCCCATGGACGTTCCCGAAACCCCGGCCGACATCGGCTTCGTCCTGGCCGACGGGCTCTCGCCCTACGCACTGGCCAAACACGGCCCGGCGCTGCTCGCCGAACTGGTGGTCGCGTTGCGTGACGACTACACGCTGGCGCCGCCGGTGATCGCCACCCAGGCGCGCGTCGCCCTCGGCGACCACATCGGCGCGGCCGCCAAGGTGCGGACGCTGCTCGTCATCATCGGGGAGCGGCCGGGCCTGTCGGTCGCCGACAGCCTCGGTATCTATCTGACGCACCTGCCCATGCCGGGACGCACCGATGCCGACCGCAACTGCATCTCCAACATCCACCCGCCTGAGGGCCTCGGTTACGTCGAGGCGGCCAAGGTCGCGGCGGGTCTGGTGTCCGGTGCCCGCGCGTTGGGCCGGTCCGGTGTCGACCTGAAGGACACCTCTCGCGACACCTCCCTGGAAGCGCCCGGCGCCGCCGAGCTCACCTGACCGCACAGGAGAACAGTGCCCCGCATCACCCGACTGGCCTTCGCTACCGCGCTGGCCGGCCTCCTCGCCATGTCCGGCTGCAGCAGCCACGACACCACCCCGGCAGCGCAGTCGCCGACCACCAAGGCGTCCTGCCGGACGCTGGCCGAGAGTTCGGCCTGGTACGGCGACAACCGGGACCGGATCGACGCCATGCTCGGCAAACTGGGCACGTGCGGCGCGGCCGGTTCGGTGAGCGCGGGTGCGCCGCTGGCGCTGTTCGACTGGGACAACACCATCGTCAAGAACGACATCGGCGACGCCACGTTCTTCTGGATGGTGCGCAATGGCAAGTTGCGGGCCCCCTTAGGAGGCTCAGCCGGTGACTGGGCCACCACCAGCCCTTATCTGACGCCACAGGCCGTCGCGGCCCTCAGCGGTGCCTGCGCCGCGGCCAAGCCGGGCCAGCCGATGCCGACCGACACCGACGCCGGGTGTGCCGACGAACTCCTGTCGGTCTACACCGATGCCAAGACGAAGGCCGGGCAGCCCGCCTTCGCCGGGTTCAACGCGCGCCGTATGGAACCGGCGTACGCGTGGGCCGCGCAGATGCAGGCCGGATGGCGCGAATCCGACGTGATCGAGTTCGCACAGAGCGCCCGCAAGGAGAACCTCGACGCCGCTGAGGGCACCGAGCAGAAGGTCGGCAGCGGCATGCAGACCGGCTGGGTGCGCTACTACCCGCAGATGCGCGACCTGGTGGAAGCCTTGCACGCCAACGGATTCGACGTGCGGATCATCTCGGCGTCGGCCGAGCCGGTGGCCCGGGTGTGGGCTGAAGAACTCGATATCCCGGCCGACCATGTGATGGGTGTGCGCACCGAACACGACGGTGATGTGCTGACGTCGCGCCTGGTGCCGTGCGGGGGCGAACCCGCCATCACCTACATCGAGGGCAAACGCTGCCGGGTCAACGAAGAGGTGTTCGGGGTGACCGGCCCCGCCGCGTTCGAACAGCTGCCGGAGCGCAAACGTGCCGCGTTCGCCGCCGGGGACTCCGACACCGACGTCACATTCCTCACCGACGCCACCGCGCTGCGGCTGGTGCTCAACCGGAACAAGACCGAGCTGATGTGCACCGCCTACGACAATGCCGGCGGAAACTGGCTGGTCAACCCGATGTTCATCGACCCCAAGAAGCAGGGCGAGCCGTACGCCTGCGCGACGAAGGGCTATATCGGGCCGACCGGCGCCAAGGCTCCGCTGCACCGGCCGGACGGCAGCGTCGTGCCCGATCAGCAGGACCGGGTGTACTAACGGCCGCGCCCTGGCATGAGCCGGTGTGCCGAGGACCAGCGGAAATCGGCGCACAAGCTCATTCCCGCGGCCGTCACCCGCGTTTTGACCTGCGGCGACGCCCGCGGGTAAGCTCCATCGTTGGTGCGCTGCAGGCCGCTAGGCCAATGCTCCCGGGTCACCGTCGGTCGCCGGGAATTCGCAGGTCGCGTACTTGACCGGCACCCGGATAGCACCGGGACTCAACCCGAGAAGAAGAGGTATAGCTGTGCCTACATTCACGCCGAAGGCGGGTGACACCACACGTCAGTGGTACGTCATCGACGCCCAAGACGTGGTGCTCGGCCGGCTGGCCGTCGAAGCAGCCAAGCTGCTCCGCGGCAAGCACAAGCCGACGTTCACGCCCAACTCCGATGAGGGTGACTTCGTCATCATCATCAACGCCGAGAAGATTGCCCTGTCGGGCAAGAAGCTCACCGACAAGTTTGCTTACCGTCACTCGGGTTTCCCGGGCGGTCTGAGCAAGCGCTCCATCGGCGAACAGCTGGTGAAGCACCCGACCCGCACCGTTGAGAACGCGATCGTCGGCATGCTCCCGCACAACAAGCTGTCCCGCCAGGTGCAGAAGAAGCTGAAGGTGTACGCCGGCCCGGATCATCCGCACGCCGCGCAGCAGCCGATTCCTTACGAGATCAAGCAGGTGGCCCAGTGACTGAAGTTGACGTGACTGAAGTGACCGAAGTGACCGAAGTTGCCGAGGCTCCTGAGTTCGAGGCGACCGAAGAGTCGGCTCCCCGTGAGCCCGTCTACATCGATCGCCCGATCCAGACCGTTGGCCGCCGCAAGGAAGCCGTCGTCCGCGTTCGCCTGGTGCCCGGCACCGGCAAGTTCAACCTGGACGGCCGCAGCCTCGAGGACTACTTCCCGAACAAGGTGCACCAGCAGCTGATCAAGGCCCCGCTGGTGACCGTCGACCGCGTCGACACGGTGGACATCTACGCCCACCTCGACGGTGGCGGCCCCTCGGGCCAGGCCGGCGCGCTGCGTCTGGCCATCGCCCGTGCGCTGATCCTGGTTCAGCCCGAGGATCGTCCGGCACTCAAGAAGGCCGGGTTCCTGACCCGTGACCCGCGTGCCATCGAGCGCAAGAAGTACGGCCTCAAGAAGGCCCGCAAGGCGCCTCAGTACAGCAAGCGCTGATCGTTTCTGCTCGTGGGCGGGCGTGTCGCAGTCTGGACACGCCCGCCTTCGGCGTTTCATGAGGGCATCGCTGGGAGAAAGAAGGTCCATGAGTCGGCTGTTCGGCACCGATGGCGTCCGTGGCGTCGCAAATCGTGATCTGACCGCGGAGTTGGCGCTGGCGCTGGGCTCAGCTGCCGCCCGCCGGCTGTGCTCGACCTCAGGAGCCGGGCGGTGTGTCGCCGTCGTGGGACGCGATCCCCGGGCCAGCGGCGAGATGCTGGAGGCCGCGGTCATCGCCGGCATCACCAGCGAGGGCGTCGACGTGCTGCGGGTCGGTGTGCTGCCAACCCCCGCGGTGGCCCATCTGACCGCGTCCTATGACGCCCAGCTCGGCGTGATGATCTCCGCCTCACACAATCCCATGCCGGACAACGGCATCAAGATTTTCGGCGCCGGCGGGCACAAGCTCGACGACGACACCGAGGACCGCATCGCCGAGCTGGTCGCCGCCGGTCCGGGTACCCGTCCCACGGGCGCCGGTATCGGTCGCGTGTTGGACGCCCCCGACGCGCTCGAGCGCTATCTGACCCACGCCGCCAAGGCCGCCGTCGCGCCGCTGGCCGGGCTGAAGGTCGTGGTCGACGGCGCTCATGGCGCTGCCTCCGTCGCTGCGCCGCAGGCGTACCGGGCCGCGGGCGCGACCGTCATCACGATCAACGCCGAGCCGACGGGCCTCAACATCAACGACGGCTGCGGTTCCACCCACATGGATCAGCTGCAGCGGGCCGTCGTCGAGCACGGCGCCGACCTGGGTCTGGCCCATGACGGCGACGCCGACCGCTGTCTGGCAGTCGATGCGTCGGGCGCACTCGTCGACGGTGACGCGATCATGGTCGTGCTGGCGCTGGCGATGCGTGACGCCGGCGAGCTGGTGTCGAACACCCTGGTGGCCACCGTGATGAGCAACCTCGGACTGCACCTGGCCATGCGCGAGGCCGGCATCGAGGTGCGCACCACCGGCGTCGGGGACCGGTATGTGCTTGAGGAACTGCGCGCGGGAAGTTTCTCGCTCGGCGGCGAGCAGTCCGGCCACATCGTGATGCCCGAGTTGGGCACCACCGGCGACGGCATCGTCACCGGTCTGCGGCTGATGTCGCGCATGGCGCAAACCGGGCAGCCCCTGGCTCAGCTCTGCGCGCCGATGAAGACGTTGCCGCAGGTGCTGATCAACGTCGAGGTGGCCGACAAGACTACGGTGGCGCAGGCTCCGGCGGTGCAGACCGCGGTCGCCGAAGCCGAAGCCGAACTCGGCGACACGGGCCGAATCCTGTTGCGGCCCTCCGGAACCGAGCAGGTGGTCCGGGTCATGGTGGAGGCCGCCGATGAGGACACCGCGAGGATGGTGGCGTTCCGGGTGGCCGAGTCCGTCAGCGACCAGCCCTAGCGCCTACCCCGTGCGCGGCATGTGGTCGCGATGGTCGGCGGCCTGAAGTACGCGACCGCCGGCGTCGAATTGTGGTTATCGTTGCGTAGTGAGCCACAGCGGGGTTGATTCTGGCAATGTCGGCGTGCAATCCGTCGACCGCGCGCTGTATGTCCTGGAGCTCCTCGCGCGCCGGAGCGAAGCCGGAGTCACCGAGCTGGCGTCAGACATCGGGGTGCACAAGTCGACGGTCTCGCGCCTGCTTGCGGCGCTGGAGGAGCGCGAACTCGTCGAGCAGGCTTTCGAGCGCGGCAAGTACCGACTCGGATTCGGCATCCTGCGACTGGCCAACGCGGTGTCGGGCCGTCTCGACGTCACACGGCAGGGTCGGGAGGTCTGCGAGCGGCTGGCTCTCGAGGTCGGTGAAACCGTCAACATCGCGGTGCTGCGGTCGGAGTATGCGGTGAACGTCGACCAGGCGCGCGGTCCGTCCGCCATCGGTACGCAGAACTGGGTGGGTGGACTCACGCCCTTGCATGCGACGTCGAGCGGCAAGGTGTTGCTGGCCTTCATGTCCGCGGATGCCCGTCGGGACTTGGTGACGGCAGCCGGGCTGCCGAATTTCACCGAGCACACCATCACGTCGGTCGACGAGTTGGAAGCGCAACTGCGGGACGTGCCCCGCGACGGCTACGTGGTGACGCTGGAAGAACTCGAGGATGGGCTCAACGCCGTGGCCGCTCCGATCCGTGACCATAGCGGAGTGGTGATCGCGGCGCTGGGTGTGTCCGGCCCGGCGTATCGACTCACCGCAGCACGCACGCGGGATATTGCGCCGGTGGTGGTCTCAGCCGCCGACGATGTCAGCCGTCGGATGGGTTACCACGGCTGACCGCCCAGGGGTACTGCCGGCCCCGTCCGCGAAGTCTGCCGATTCGTCGGCGGACTTCGACGAGGGTGGCTGCGGGTGTTTTTCGCTTCTGTGGAACCGAACGGCCCTGCCGTGCGTCATAGCAAGGCATGGGAGAACGTGACGTCGCTCGGATGGACCCCTCGGCTGTGCGGGGCATCGCGCAGCGCTGCGAATCGGTCGCCGATACCCTCGGCGCGGCGGTAGCCCCGTTGCTGCGGTGGTATTTCGACGGTTTCTGCGGCGGGCGGGACCACGTTGCACGCGCGGCGGCGCTGCGCGCCGCACTGGACCAGTCGGCCGACCAGCTACGTGCGTGGGCGTCCGCTTCGGCAGAAGCTGCAGCAGCACTGCGGGTTTCGTCAGTTCGCTACGTGGATGTTGACGCCGACCTCGCGAATCGGTTGGTCTGATGATGGCATCTGCGGTCGACGTGGCCGCGCGGCTCGCCGAAGGGGAGCGGGCGCTGATGGTCCTCGATGACTATGTGGCAGCGTGCCAGGTGCTGGGTCTGCCGTCGTCTGTGTCGTTGCAGGACCTGTATCGCGCCGAGAGCGGCCTGGACCTGGCCGCGTTGGCTGCTGACGCGCGTTCGCTAGACGCCGCCGCGACGGCCGCACAGGACGCATTGCGCGTGCAGGGCAACGGATATCGGGAGCTGACGGCGCAGTGGTCCGGTGCGGGTGGGGACGCCGCCGGAGAGTTCATGCGCACCCTGACGGTCGCCGCCGAGGACGTGGTTGCGCATCTGCGGCGCAGTGCCCAGGCATTGACCAACCTTCATGACGACCTGTGGCGCGCGGTCGACACCAAGGTCGATGCGGTGCTGCGGGCCGACGCGCAGGCATCCGGGCATCGCGACGAGTGGACCGCGGCCGCCCATGCGGTCCTCGGAGGAGCGGGGGACGCGGCGGCAGCCAGCGAGATCATCGATCAGCAGGTCAAGCCTTTCGTGCTGCGGGTGGTGTGCGGTGACCTGGCCGCCGCTCTGCGTACCGCGTCCGATACCGCTGTGGCAGCGTATGATTCGGCCATCGCCGCAGCCACGCCAGGCGTCGTTTCCTTCGGATTGCCCGGACAGCTGCTAGGTCCTTCGTTCAGCCCACCTGTCGCTGCCGGCCCGCGCGATTACCCGGCCGCCGCGCCGCCTGCTCTCGGCGCTGCGGCAGGTTGGTTGGCGGCGCCCGCGGCACAGGGCCGGATGCCCGCGATGTCGGGTGAACCGCTCTCCGAGCCGCCGGCGGCCCCGCTCGTCGCTCCGGAACCCGCATTGGGGACTTCGGCGGCCACACCGCCCGCCGGTGCCTCCACACCGCCCGCCGGTGCGGCAATACCGCCCGCCGACGTCGGATCAAGTTCAGGTGTAGGAGGTTTGGGACAGCAGCTGGTCGACGCCATCGGGGGAGTCCTGGGTTCCATGGCAGGCCTCGGTTCCGGCGCCACAGGGCTCGGCGGTGTCGATGACCTGAGGAGCAGCCTGGCCGAGGATCTCGGGTTGGACGATGAGGCCGCGAATGACGACGTGGGTGACAAGGATGGGACCGGCAAGGATGAGCCGGAACCAGACGACAAGCCCGACGACACCGCGAACAACGCTGCCGACGAGCCGACTTCAGACGATGGGGGCGAGCAACCCGTCGAGCAACCCGCCGGAGAACCCGACCCGCCTGTGGTCACCGCGGCTCCCTCGCCGATATCCGATCCGGCTCCCGTCACGCCGCCGGTGGAACCCGTTGCCGAGCAAGCGAATTCGACCACCAGGACGCCGTGTGAGATCGCGGCCGATGAATTACCGAACGTGGGCGAGTGAACCCAGTACCGCGATGGCCTGTCCGATATCGGATTCGGAGACCGAGCCATATCCGATCACCAGTGCCGGAGGCGCGGTCGACGGATCGGCCCAGTACCAGCGTGCACCGCCGACGAGCACGCCTCGGCGATACGCGGCGTCGACGATGGCGTCCTCGTCGCAGTGGGCGGGCAACTGCACGTGCAGGTGCAGTCCCGCGGAGACGCCCATTGGTGTGGCATCGGGAAATGAGACCGCGAGTGCTGCCAGGAGGGCATCGCGTCGTCGTCGATAGATCGGGCGGACGCGCCGTAGATGGCGGGCCATCCCACCACTGGCCATGAACCGGGCGAAGGCCAGTTGTTCGAGCAGTGTGTTGCCCATGTCGTCGTACAGCTTCTCGCGGGTGACGTCGTCGATCATCGACTGCGGTAAGGCAATCCAGCCGAGCCGAAGAGCCGGCGTCAGTGTCTTGCTGGCACAGCCTGCGTAGGCGATCAACTCTGGCGCCAATCCCTGGAGTGCGCCAATCGGCTGCCGGTCGTAGCGGAACTCCGCGTCGTAGTCGTCTTCGATGATGAGGGTGTTCCGGCGCCGGGCCCAGTCGACCAGAGCTGTACGGCGGTCCGGACTGAGCACCACCCCGGTCGGGTACGAGTGCGCTGGCGCCACCAGGACGGCGTCGACATCGAGGCCGGCCAGGTGGTCGACATTGATGCCGTCGTGATCAACCGGCACCGGGACCGCGATCAGCCCGGCGTTGGTGACGGTGTCGCGATGGAAGGCGAAGCAGGGGTCCTCCACCGCGATGGCCCGGCCGCCGCGGGCTTTCAGCGCCCTGGCCACGAGTGTGACCGCTTGCGTGATACCTGTTGTCACCCGGATACTTTCGGCCCGGGCGGCGACTCCCCGGACACGCGCCAGATAGTCCGCGAGGGCTTGGCGTAAGGCCGGCGCACCGCGCGGTCCCGGATACGTCAGAGCGTTGTTCGGAACGTCGTTGACGGCCGCGCGGTAGTGGCGCAACCACTCGGCGCGAGGAAAGAGGGCGGGGTCGGGGAGCCCGCCGATCAGTCGGACGGCATTGCCGGGCACCTCGACGGCGGTCGCCGGCGGCTCCGAAGCACCCAGATGCTGGACTTGAGTTCCCGACCCTTGTCGGCCGGCGAGGTAGCCGTCGGCGGTCAGATGCTCATACGCGGTGACGACGACACTGCGCGAAACACCCAACTGCTGAGCCAGAATTCGAGATGGCGGCAGGGTCGTGCCCGCGGTCAGCCGGCCCTGCTGGATCGCGACGCGCAGTTGGTGCTGCAGCTGAACGGCTAGTCCGGTGCGAATGGACCGGTCGAGGGCCACGAGGAGGTCGGCGGGGAATCCGTCGCGATTGGTCTGCTCCAAAGCCTCGGAATTGGACCATGACACATACCAATCGTAGGGCGCAGGGTGGGTGTCATGACCGCTTTGAATCATGTTTCCACTGCACTGGGCCAGCCCGTCATCACCGGGTGGATGCCCGGGCCCGTCAATCCGACAGGGCGTCCAGTGGTGGTCAGCGTGACCGATTTCGCTGCGCAGCTGCGTCGGGCCTTGCCCGGCATCGCCTATCGGGGGATGCGGATGCGCGAAGGCTGGTACGCCATGCCCGGTGCCATCGGACTGTGGCTGTGGAGCCTGCCGGTGGCAGGCCGCAGCGGTTCAATCTCGGTATGGGAGAGCGCAGAAGCCTTGCAGCAGTTCATCGTTCTGCCACGGCACCTGACCATCATGGACCGCTACCGTGACCGGGGAGACGTCAGGTCGACGACGTGGGAGGCCGACGGGTTCGACTCGGCAGAGACCCTGCAGCGGGCGTATGCGTGGATCGGCCGGCGCTCGTGATGTCGTCGATGGCTTGACGCCGTCAAGGACTCGTTTACCCCCGGCATCGGCGGTGAAACCGAACCCGATCAGCCCTTGAGCAGGGCGGCGACCTTGTCTTCCAGCGCCGGCACCTCGGCGTCGGGATCGGCGGCAACGGTCTTGGGCAGCACCACGTCGGCGTCGGCGAAGTCCTTGTACGCCTTGTCACCGGTCAGCTGGAACAGCAGATATCCGGTCAGCAGCGCGCGCACCGTCTTCTGAGTGCGGCGATCCGCTCCCGGCATCCCGACCAGCTTGGACAACCGGAAGCCCTCGGCCAGCCCGCCCGGTTCGGCCTTGGCGACGGTTCGCACGGTGGCGGTCCGCCACGCGGCGGCCAGCGCAGTGGCATTGGACTGGATGGTCAGCTCCGCGCCGGGCGCGTTCAGGATCAGGCCGGGGACGCGCAGGCCGGCAGCAGGCTGATCGGCATCGGGCTTGCTCGCGGTCGGGAACACCGCGGCGACTGCCTTCAGCGGGGCGCTCGACGACCCCAGCCCGGCGGCGGTGAAGACCGCGGCCGACGCGCCGAAGCCGTGCCCGACCAGGCCCAACTTCGTCGGGTGCACGCTGATCTTGCCGGGGCCCAGCCGGACCCCGGTGATGATGTCGAGGGTCGTGCCCAGGTCGAAGGCCAGGTTGAGCACCGCCGGCGCAATGCCGATCTCGGTGTTGGGTGCGGCCGCGACGATGCCCCAGGACGCCAGGTGCTCGAGCGTGCCGTTGTAACGTCCGACACCCTGCAGCCAGTCGTGACCGAACGCCACGCCGGGCAGATTGAGCCCCGACTCGGGGGTGTAGACAGTGCCCGGCAGGCCGGCAAAACCCAGGTCACCACGCAGAACGCGGTATGGGCCGCGGCGCGTCAGGGCGCCGAAGAGCTTCTTCGTCTTGGCCACCCGATGACGTTAGCGCAGAGGCTGTGGTTTGTGCGCCACGCGTGCGCAGTCCGCGACTCAGGTGGCTGCACTACCCTGGATCACCATGTGTGGAATCGTCGGCTATGTCGGGCAACGCCCCGCCCGTGACATCGTGGTCGACGCGCTGCGACGGATGGAATACCGCGGCTACGACTCCTCCGGCGTCGCTCTGGCCGATGGCCACGGGGGTCTGACCATCCGGCGGCGCGCGGGTCGGCTCGCCAATCTGGAAGAGGCGCTGGCCGAGACCGATGCCGCCGAGCTCGAAGGCACCACCGGCGTGGGGCACACCCGCTGGGCGACCCATGGACGCCCCACTGATCGCAATGCGCATCCGCACAGCGATGCCAGTGGCAAGCTCGCGGTGGTCCACAACGGCATCATCGAGAACTTCGCCGGTTTGCGCGCCGAACTGGAAGCCGCCGGTGTCGAGTTCCAGAGCGACACCGATTCCGAGGTGGCCGTCCACCTGGTGGCGCAGGCCTACCGGCAGGGGCCCACAGCCGGCGACTTCGTGGCATCGGTGCTGGCCGTCCTGCGTCGGCTCGAGGGGCACTTCACCCTCGTGTTCACCAACGCCGACGAGCCGGGCACCATCATCGCGGCCCGCCGGTCCACTCCGCTGGTGGTCGGCGTCGGCGACGGCGAGATGTTCATCGGCTCCGACGTCGCGGCGTTCATCGAACACACCCGAGACGCCGTCGAGCTCGGACAGGACCAGGCCGTGGTGATCACCGCGGACGGCTACGAGGTGCTGGACTTCGACGGCAACGACGCTTCCGACCGTGCCCGTCCTTTTCATATCGACTGGGACCTGTCGGCCGCCGAAAAGGGTGGCTACGACTACTTCATGTACAAGGAGATCGCCGAGCAGCCCACGGCCGTCTCCGACACCCTGCTCGGTCACTTCGTCGACGGCAAGATCGTGCTCGACGAGCAGCGGCTGTCCGATCAGGAGCTGCGCGACGTCGACAAGGTCTTCATCGTCGCGTGCGGCACCGCGTACCACTCCGGCCTGCTCGCCAAGTACGCCATCGAGCACTGGACCCGGCTGCCGGTCGAGGTCGAGTTGGCCAGCGAGTTCCGGTACCGCGACCCGGTGCTGGACCGCAGCACTCTGGTGATCGCCATCTCACAGTCCGGCGAGACCGCCGACACCTTGGAGGCCGTCCGGCACGCCAAGGGCCAGAAGGCCAAGGTGCTGGCGATCTGTAACACCAACGGCTCGCAGATTCCGCGCGAGGCCGATGCCGTTCTCTACACCCGGGCCGGGCCGGAGATCGGCGTCGCCGCCACCAAGACATTCCTCGCCCAGCTGGTCGCGAACTATCTGGTCGGCTTGGCGCTGGCCCAGGCCCGTGGCACCAAGTACCCCGACGAGGTCGCCCGCGAGTACCGCGAACTGGAGGCCATGCCGGCGTTGGTCGAGCAGGTGCTCGAACGGCTGGACCCGATCGCGGATCTGGGCCGGCAGTTCGCCAAGTCGCCGACGGTGCTGTTCTTGGGGCGGCACGTCGGCTACCCGGTGGCCCTCGAAGGCGCGCTCAAGCTCAAGGAGTTGGCGTACATGCACGCCGAGGGCTTCGCGGCCGGCGAGCTGAAGCACGGTCCCATCGCGCTGATCGACGACGACCTGCCGGTGATCGTGGTGATGCCGTCGCCCAAGGGCGCCGCGACGTTGCACGCCAAGCTGCTGAGCAACATCCGCGAGATTCAGGCCCGCGGTGCGGTGACCATCGTCATCGCTGAGGAAGGCGACGAGACGGTGCGGCCGTACGCCGACTACATCTTCGAGATCCCGGCCACTTCGACGCTGTTCCAGCCCCTGCTGTCGACCATCCCGCTGCAGGTGTTCGCCGCGTCGGTGGCCCGCGAGCGGGGATACGACGTGGACAAGCCTCGCAACCTGGCGAAGTCCGTCACCGTCGAATAGCTCGGCACACGCCCGACGAGGGCCTCAGGTGCGGATGACCGACGGTCCCAGCGCGGTGCTCGTCTGAGCCTCAGCCGCCGACGGCAGCGATGTAGCCTCCGATCGCCAGCGCGCACAGGACCGCACACAGGCCCAGCGTGCCGACGGCGAACGGCCATGCCGGGCGGCGCTTCACGAGGCGGATGACGGTGACGATCGTGCCGGCCAGGGCGACCACCAGGGCTGCGATGAAGCCCGCGGCCATGGCGTTGATCCCGGTGTCGATGTGGCAGGTGGCCGGCGGGCAGTAGTCGGTGAACGCCATCGCGAACACGGCGAAGAATGCGGCCACGCCACCGCCTACGTAGGTGAGCACCAGCGCGCTGATCGACGCGGCGAGGTCGCCGCTCGACAGCGGTGGCTTGGCTGGTGGCGGCGCATAGCCGTAGGTCATGGCGGGATGGTATCCGCGCCGAACGTGAGCCCGTGTGCGAACTCCTGCCGATCCTTCGCACGTGAGCTCACGTTCGCCAGGGGCTGGCGAGTCGAATTGACGCACAAGCTGAACCCGGGCGGGAGGTTTTGCGTAACCTTCGGAGCTATGCGGCACTACTACACCGCCGAGCAGATTCGCGCGGCCGAAGCGCCGCTGTTGGCATCCCTGCCCGACGGGGTGCTGATGCGCCGGGCCGCCTATGGATTGGCGACGGCGATCGTGGCCGAACTCAAGTCCCGCACCGGTGGGGTGGCGGGCCGTCAGGTCTGTGCTGTCGTCGGCTCGGGCGACAACGGCGGCGACGCATTGTGGGCGGCCACCTTCCTGCGCCGGCGCGGGGTCGGCGCAACAGCGGTGCTGCTGAATCCGGACCACACGCACGTGAAAGCGCTGGCCGCGTTCCGGAAGAGCGGTGGGCGCGTCGTCGGAAATATCCCGTCGACAACAGATTTGGTTATCGACGGCGTTGTCGGCATCGGGGCCACCGGACCGCTGCGGCCGGGTGCCGCCGCTGTCTTCGGCGCCAACACCGCACCCGTCGTCGCCGTCGATCTCCCCAGCGGTGTCGACGTGCAGACCGGCGCTGCCGACGGCCCGCACGTGCAGGCCGCGCTGACGGTGACCTTCGGTGGGCTCAAACCCGTCCACGGGCTGGCCGACTGCGGCCGCGTCCAACTGATCGACATCGGCCTCGAACTTCCTGAGCCCACGTTCCTCGGATTCGAAGCACGCGACGTGCGCGTCCGTTGGCCGGTGCCGCGAGCGACCGACGACAAGTACACCCAGGGCGTCAAGGGCGTGCTCGCCGGGTCGGCGACGTATCCGGGCGCGGCGATCCTGAGCACCGGTGCCGCCGTTGCCGCCACGTCCGGCATGGTCCGCTACGCGGGTACCGCGCACGCCGAAGTGGTGACGCACTGGCCGGAAGTCATTGCGGCGTCGGACGCGGCGGCTGCCGGCCGGGTTCAGGCCTGGGTGGTCGGCCCCGGGTTGGGCACCGACACCGCAGGCGAAGAGGCGCTGCGCTTCGCACTGGCTACCGATCTTCCCGTGATCGTCGATGCCGACGCACTCACCTTGTTGGCCGCCGATCTCGACCTCGTCGCCGACCGGACGGCGCCCACCGTACTGACGCCACATGCCGGTGAATTCGCCCGGCTCGCAGGACATCCGCCGGGTCCCGACCGGGTCGGCGCTGCCCGTGGGCTGGCCGAACGACTTGGTGCCACCGTGCTGCTGAAGGGCAACATCACCGTCATCGCCGACCCTGAAGGCCCAACGTTCCTCAACCCGGCCGGCCAATCCTGGGCTGCCACAGCGGGATCCGGAGACGTGCTGTCCGGCATCGTCGGCGCCCTGTTGGCGTCCGGCATCGCACCCGGTGAGGCCGCTGCGATGGCTGCCTTCGTGCATGCCCGGGCCGCGGGCCTGGCCGCGGCCGATCCCGGCCCTCGTCCCGCGCCGACATCAGCGCACCGCATCCTGGCCCATGTCCGGGCCGCCATCGCATCGCTCTAGAGGAAGGGAATTCCCATGTCGCACAGGCATGTTCACGCGTCTACCATGAGCCCCGCCTACACCGGTCGCTTGTCCACCGCGCCGGTCCCGTCGCTGCGACTACCTGACGACCCGATGGACGCGCAGGCTGCCTATCGCTTCATCCACGACGAGTTGATGCTCGACGGCAGCTCCCGATTGAACCTCGCGACGTTCGTCACCACCTGGATGGACCCCGAGGCCGAGAAGCTGATGGCCGAGACGTTCGACAAGAACATGATCGACAAGGACGAGTACCCGGCGACCGCGGCCATCGAGGCCCGCTGCGTGTCCATGGTGGCCGACCTGTTCCACGCCGAGGACCTGCGCGACGATGACGCGTCGGCGGCGTGCGGGGTCTCGACGATCGGTTCCAGCGAGGCCGTGATGCTGGCCGGACTGGCGCTCAAATGGCGGTGGCGCGAGAAGGCGGGGGACTGGAAGGGTCGGACACCCAATCTCGTCATGGGCTCCAACGTCCAGGTGGTGTGGGAGAAGTTCTGCCGCTACTTCGACGTCGAGCCCCGGTACCTGCCGATGGCCGAGGGGCGCTACGTCATCACCCCGGAACAGGTGCTCGCCAGCGTCGACGAGGACACCATCGGCGTCGTGGGAATCCTCGGCACCACCTTCACCGGCGAGCTGGAGCCGATCGCCGAGATCTGCGCCGCCCTGGACAAGCTGGCCGCCGACGGCGGTCTGGACATCCCCGTGCACGTCGACGCCGCCAGCGGTGGTTTCGTCGTCCCGTTCCTGCACCCCCACTTGGAATGGGATTTCCGGTTGCCGCGCGTGGTGTCGATCAATGTCAGCGGTCACAAGTACGGGCTGACCTACCCGGGCATTGGTTTCGTGGTGTGGCGCAGCAAGGAGCACCTGCCCGAGGACCTGGTTTTCCGGGTCAACTACCTGGGCGGTGACATGCCGACATTCACCCTGAACTTCTCGCGACCCGGCAACCAGGTGGTCGGCCAGTACTACAACTTCCTACGGCTGGGCCGGGCCGGCTACACGCAGATCATGCACTGCCTCTCGGACACCGCCCGGTGGATCGGTGACGAACTGCGCAAGAGCGAGCACTTCGAGGTGATCACCGACGGCTCGGCCATCCCGGTGATCGCCTGCCGGCTCAAGGGCAGGCGCCCGTACACCGAGTTCGACGTGTCACACGCCTTGCGGGCGTACGGCTGGCAGGTACCGGCCTACACCATGCCCGACGACGCGACGGACATCGCGGTGCTGCGGATCGTGGTCCGGGAAGGCTTCTCGGCTGACCTGGCCCGTGCCCTGCGTGATGACCTGATCACGGTGCTGAAGGACCTGGACGAGCTCAAGCCGAAAGGCCAGTTCGACGACGTGCAACCCTTCTCACACTGACGTCAGACGGCGTTCCGGCGGGCGTCTGGGAGAATTGTGGCGAGATGACCCAGCACCCCGATTCCCCCATGCCCGGACCGACCGCGGAAGCGCTGGTCGATCTGGGTGCCGTCACACACAACGTGCGGCTTCTGCGGGAACACGCGGGCAGCGCCGCGGTGATGGCGGTGGTCAAGGCCGACGGCTACGGACACGGTGCACCACAGGTCGCCCGGGCCGCGCTGGCGGCCGGTGCCGCCGAGTTGGGTGTCACCAACATCAGCGAAGCGCTGGCACTGCGACAGGCCGGCATCACGGCGCCGGTGCTGTCCTGGCTGAACCTGCCCGGCACCGACTTCGCCCCGGCCCTCGCCGCCGACGTGCAGGTGGCGGTGTCCTCGGTGCGGCAGTTCGGCGACGTGCTCGACGCGGTGCGCCGCAGCGGTGCGCCCGCCACCGTCACCGTCAAGGTCGATACCGGCCTCAGTCGTAACGGCGTCACCCCCGACGAGTACCCGGCACTGCTCACCGCCCTCGCCCGGGCTACCGCCGACGGGGCGGTGCACCCGCGCGGCATCATGAGCCACCTCGTGTGCGGTGACGATCCGCAACACCCGATGAACGACACCCAGGCCGCCCGGCTGACCACCGCCCGGGAACAGGCGCTCGCCGCGGGGGTGCGCTTCGAGGTGGCGCACCTGGCCAACTCGCCCGCGACCCTGACCCGGCCCGATTTGCACTTCGACATGGTGCGTCCCGGTATCGCGATCTATGGGCAGACGCCCATTCCCGCGCTCGGCGATTTCGGCTTGCGGCCTGTCATGACGCTGAAATGTCCTGTCTCCGCGGTGCGCTCGATCAAGGCCGGCGACGGGGTGTCGTACGGGCACATGTGGATCGCCGATCGCGACACCACCGTCGGGCTGATCCCGCTCGGTTACGCCGACGGAGTGTTCCGGGGCCTGAGCGGACGCATCGACGTCAGCATCAACGGTGCCCGGTACCGCAACGTCGGGCGAATCTGTATGGACCAGTTCGTCATTGACCTGGGGCCCGACGGTGCCGGCGTGGCGGTGGGGGACGAGGCGGTGCTGTTCGGCTCGGGTGCCGCTGGCGAGCCGACAGCTCAGGATTGGGCCGAGCTGCTGGGCACCATCAACTACGAGGTCGTCACCAGTCCACGCGGCCGGATCGCCCGGACTTATCGTGAGTCGACAGGCTGACGTCCATGGGCGACAACAAGAATGCCCGGTGGCTGGCGGGCATGGCCGGTCTCACTGCCGTCGGGTCGGTCGCCGGAATCGGTGTGGTTCGCTCGCTGCGCCGCCGCAGTGGCGAAGATCCTTACGCCGGTGAAGATTTCACGACGCTCGACGCCGACCGCGGCTGCGTCGTGGCCGCCACCGACGGCGTGCCGCTGGCGGTGCGTGAGGTCGGTCCGAAAGACGCCCGGTTGACGGTGCTCTTCGCACACGGCTTCTGTAACAGCATGGGCTCGTTCCATTTTCAGCGGGCCCGCCTCGCCGAACGGTGGGGTGATCAGGTCCGCATGGTGTTCTACGACCAGCGCGGTCACGGCCGGTCATCAGCCGGGCCGGTCGACTCGTACACCGTGCCGCAACTGGGGCAGGACCTCGAATCGGTGATGCGGGTGATGGCTCCGCGCGGACCCGTCGTGCTTGTCGGCCACTCGATGGGTGGTATGACGGTGCTGTCCCACGCCCGCCAGTTCCCGCGGAACTATCCGGCACGGGTGTGCGGCGTAGCGCTCATCGCCTCTGCGGCACAAGGGGTTACCCGCTCGCCGCTCGGTGAGGTGCTGCAGAATCCGGCGCTGGAGGCAGCCAAGGTCGCCGTGCGGTTCGCGCCCGGGGCGGTCAGCGCGGGCCGGGGTGCGGCCAAGGCCGTCATCGGGCCGGTACTCAAGGCCGCGTCGTTCGGTGATGCTGCCGTCAGTCCCGCGGTGGTGCGGTATGTCGAGAAGATGATGCATGACACCTCGATGCGCACCACCGTGGAATTCCTGCATGCACTGGAAACCCACGACGAGGCCGGTGCGCTGCCGGTGCTGCAGCAGGTGCCCACCCTGATCGCCTGCGGCGACCAGGATTTGCTGACCCCGCCGGCCAAGTCCGAGGCGATGATGCGGCAGCTGCCGAAGTCCGAGCTGGTGATCGTCGAAGGCGCCGGCCACATGGTGCACATGGAGCAACCCGAACTGATCAACGAAGCGCTGGAGCGTTTCGTCGAACACGCCACCCCGTCGCGATTGGTGGCGCTCACCCGGCATCTGCGTGGAAAGGCCAAGCGCAATGGATGATTCGCACGGCACCGAGCACCTGCCGACCGAGGCGGACACCATGGCCCTCGGTGCCCGCTTCGGCGCTGAACTCCGGGTCGGTGACGTCGTGGTGCTCACCGGTCCTCTCGGTGCCGGAAAGACAATGCTGGCCAAGGGCATTGCGCAAGGTATGGACGTCGACGGAGCGGTGACGTCGCCGTCCTACGTGCTGGCCCGGGTGCACCCCGCCCGTCGCGCCGGGTACCCCGCGATGGTCCATGTCGACATGTACCGGCTACTCGACTCGGGCAGCACCGATCTGCTCGGAGAACTCGACTCGCTCGACCTCGACACCGACCTCGATGACGCCGTGGTGGTCGTCGAGTGGGGCGAGGGCCTGGCCGAGCGCCTGTCGGCCAGCCATCTCGATATCCGGTTGGAGCGCGCTGACGACGACACCCGTACCGCTGTCTGGCATTGGAGCCGTTCATGATTCTCGCCATCGACACCGCGACCCCGGCGGTGACCGCAGGGATCGCCCGGCGCACCGCCGCCGGCGTCGAGGTGCTCGCCGAACGGATCACCGTCGACGCCCGCGCGCACGCCGAGCAGCTGACGCCCAATGTGGTTGCCGCCGTTACCGATGCGGGTATCACGTTCGCCGACCTTAGTGCGGTCGTGGTCGGCTGCGGGCCGGGCCCGTTCACCGGACTGCGGGTCGGGATGGCCACCGCTGCCGCCTATGGTCATGCGCTCGGCATCCCGGTGTACGGGGTGTGCAGCCTCGACGCGATCGCGGCCGAGACGCCAGGAGAGTTGTTGGTGGTCACCGACGCCCGGCGCCGTGAGGTGTACTGGGCGCGGTACCGCGACGGCGTGCGGGTCGACGGACCGGCCGTCAGTGCCGCGGCTGACGTCGCGCCGGGTGCGGGTTCGGTTGCCGGTCCGGCCGCGCAGGCTGCGCTCTTCTCGTTGCCTGTGCTGGCGGTGGAGTACCCGACGGTGGCCGGGCTCGTGACCGCCGCCGACTGGGACCAGCCGCCCGCCGCGCTGGTACCGCTGTACCTGCGCCGTCCCGACGCGAAGACCCTTGCCGAGCGGGGTCTCTCGTGACCATCGAATACGGGTCGCTGACCGTCGGTGACGCCGACCGGTGCGGCGAACTCGAAGCAATCCTGTTTCCGGGCGATGACCCGTGGCCGGCAGCCGCCTTCATCCGTGAGCTCGACTCGGACCACAACCACTATGTCGCGGCGCGCGACGACAAGCTGCTGGTGGGTTACGCCGGCATCAGCCGGTTGGGTCGCAAACCGCCGTTCGAGTACGAGGTGCACACCATCGGCGTCGATCCGGCGTATCAGGGCCGGGGCATCGGCCGGGAGCTGCTGGACCGGCTGTTGGCCATTGCCGACGGCGACACGGTGTTCCTGGAGGTGCGCACCGACAACGAGCCGGCGATCGGGCTGTACGAAAGCATCGGGTTCGTGAAAATGGGTGTGCGCAAACGGTATTACCGGATCAGTGGTGCGGACGCGTACACCATGCGGCGGGACGCGGATGTGAGCAGCGAGTCAGGCGACGCGGATGTGAGCAGCAATTCAGGCGACGCGGACGTGAGCAGCAATTCAGGCGACGCGGACGTGAGGAGCAATTCAGGCCTATGAAGACCATCTTGGCAATCGAAAGTTCTTGCGACGAAACAGGAGTCGGCATCTGCGAACTACGCGTTGAAGATGACGGGTCGGCGCGCGTTTCTTTGCTCGCCGACGAGGTCGCCTCCAGCGTCGACGAACATACCCGCTACGGCGGCGTTGTGCCCGAGATCGCCTCGCGCGCGCACCTGGAGTCGTTGGGGCCCACCATGCACCGGGCATTGGCGACCGCGGGCATCGAGCGGCCCGACGTCGTGGCGGCGACCATCGGACCCGGTCTGGCCGGGGCATTGTTGGTGGGTGTGGCTGCGGCCAAGGCGTATTCGGCGGCGTGGGGCGTGCCGTTCTACGGCGTCAATCACCTCGGTGGACATCTGGCCGCCGACGTGTACGACCACGGCCCGCTGCCGGAGAGCGTCGGCCTGCTGGTGTCAGGTGGCCACACGCATCTGCTGCACGTCCGGTCCCTCGGTGAGCCGATCGAAGAACTCGGCAGCACCGTCGATGACGCGGCCGGCGAGGCGTACGACAAGGTGGCCAGGTTGCTCGGGCTGGGTTATCCCGGTGGCCGGGCACTCGATGAGTTGGCCCGCCAGGGCGACCGGGACGCCATCGTGTTCCCGCGCGGCATGACGGGGCCGCGAGATGACCCGTACGCCTTCAGCTTTTCCGGGCTCAAGACCGCGGTTGCCCGGCATATGGAGAAGCACCCGGGCGCTTCGCACGCCGATGTGGCGGCCGGTTTCCAGGAAGCCGTCGCGGATGTGTTGACCCGCAAGGCTGTTCGTGCGGCCACCGATCTCGGGGTGTCGACGCTGTTGATCGCCGGAGGAGTGGCGGCCAATTCGCGACTGCGGGAACTCGCCGAAGAACGTTGTGCCGAAGCTGGTTTGACGCTTCGGGTGCCGCGGCCCCGGCTGTGCACCGACAACGGGGCCATGATCGCCTCGTTCGCCGCGCACCTGATTGCCGCGGGTGCCAAACCGTCACCGCTCGACGTACCGAGCGATCCGGGTCTGCCCGTGGTGAAGGGACAGATCGCGTGAGCGTGGGCAGCGAGGAGCCGGAGGCGGATCGCGGATGACTTCCGACGTGACAGACAAGCTGGCGATCACCGAGCTGCTGTACCGGTATGCCGAGTTGATCGATGCGGGCGACTTCGACGGCGTCGGAGAGCTGTTGGGGCGTGGCAACTTCATGGGGGTCACCGGCGCCGAGGCCGTTGCCGCGCTGTTCGCCAAGTCCACTCGCCGTTTCCCCGATCATGGAAACACGCCGCGCACCCGGCATCTGGTGCTCAACCCGATCGTCGAACTCGACGGCGATACCGCCTACGCGCGGTCGACGTTCTGCGTTGTGCAGCAGACCGATACGGTGCCGCTGCAACCCATCGTGGTGGGTCGCTACGCCGATACGTTCGCGCGGGACGATGCCGGCTGGTACTTCACTGAGCGCATCGTGGACGTTCAGATGGTCGGCAACGTGTCCGACCACCTGAACATCACGCTGTAGGACGACGCTAAGCGTCGGTCGCGGTGGGTGCGAGCGGGATGAGCGGCAGCCGCAAAGCCCCCGGAGCGCCCTCCGGCACAACCGGTTTGACCGGCGCGACAGCATCCACCCGA
Source organism: Mycolicibacterium sp. HS_4_1 (assembly GCF_054515875.1). NCBI lineage: Bacteria > Bacillati > Actinomycetota > Actinomycetes > Mycobacteriales > Mycobacteriaceae > Mycobacterium > Mycolicibacterium sp. HS_4_1. The sequence continues at coordinate 4,696,642 of NZ_CM137261.1, read as the reverse complement.
CAGTAGGGCTGTCCCTGCTCGGGGCGGCGGTCGTCCTCGCCTTTGTTGGGCCACATCGCTGCCGCACGCTCGGCCTGGGCGGTGATGGTCAACGAGGGGTTCACGCCCAGGTTCGCCGAAACCGCGGACCCGTCGACGACGCTCAAGGTGGGGTAGCCGTAGACCCGGTGGTAGGGGTCGATCACCGCGTGCGCGGCGTCCGAGCCGATGGCGCAACCACCGAGGAAGTGCGCGGTCAGCGGGATGTTGAACAGCTCGCCCCAGGTGCCGGCCGTCACGCCGTCGATCTTCTCGGCAACCCGGCGGGTGGCGTCGTTGCCGGCCGGGATCCAGGTCGGATTGGGCTGGCCGTGTCCCTGCTTGCTCGACAGGTGCCGTCCTCGCAGTCCGCGCTTGGTAAACGTGGTGATCGAGTTGTCCAGGTTCTGCATAACCAGTGAAATCACCGTGCGCTCACTCCAATTGCCGACCGACAACACCCGCAACAGGGCGCGCGGATGCGCCGCCGCCAGCCCCAGGAACTTCAGCCAGCGCGGCCATCGGCCGCCGCCGTTGGTCATCAGCGTCTGCAGCAGGCCCATCGCGTTGGAGCCCTTGCCGTAGCGCACCGACTCGATGTGGGTGTCGCTGGTCGGGTGGAACGACGACGTGATGGCCACCCCGCGGGTCAGGTCCAGCGCCGGGTCGACCTTGTATTTCATTGCGCCGACGATGGATTCGGAGTTGGTGCGGGTGAGCACCCCCAGCTGGTCCGACAGCTGGGGCAGGGTGCCGTTGTCCTTCATCTTGTGCAGCAGGTTCTGCGTGCCCCAGGTGCCGGCAGCCAGCACGACGTGCCGTGCCGTGAAGGTACGACGGTTCTTGCGCAGGGGCCGGCCGGTGCGCACCGTGTCGATCTCCCAGATGCCGCTGGGGCTCTGCCGTACGGAGTCGACCGTCGTCAGTGGATGCACTGTGGCTCCGGCATTCTCGGCCAGGCCGAGGTAGTTCTTCAACAGCGTGTTCTTGGCGCCGTAGCGACAGCCCGTCATACAGCTGCCGCATTCGATGCATCCGGTGCGGTCGGGTCCGACGCCGCCGAAGAACGGGTCCCGGACCGTTTTGCCGGGTTCGCCGAAGAACACCCCGACCGGCGTCTGGACGAAGGTGTCGCCCACACCCATGTCCTCGGCGACCGCTTTCATGATCTCGTCTGCCGGGGTCATGCTCGGGTTGATCACCACCCCGAGCATGCGCCGGGCCTGGTCGTAGAAGTACGACAGCTCGTCGGACCAGTCGGTGATGTGGGCCCACTGCGGGTCGTTGAAGAACGTCGCCGGCGGTTCGTAGAGGGTGTTGGCGTAGTTCAGCGACCCGCCCCCGACACCGGCTCCGGCCAGGATGACGACGTCGCGCAGCATGTGGATGCGCTGGATGCCGAAGCAGCCGAGCTTGGGTGCCCACACGAATTTCCGGACGTCCCAACTGGTTTTCGGGAACTGGTCGTCGCTGAACCGGCGTCCGGCTTCCAGCACGCCTACGCGGTAGCCCTTCTCGGTCAACCGCAATGCGGTGACGCTGCCCCCGAATCCGGATCCGACGACGATCACGTCATAGTCGGTGTTGGACATGTACTTCTCCTCAATTGGCGGTTAAACGGCTGGTCTCGTCGTCGACCATGTCCATGGCGATACGCCGTGCCCGGATCGCGGCCCGATCGGCTTTGACGTTGATGTCGCGCCGGCGGGCGCCGGGTTCGTCGAGCCGGCGTTGGATCGTCTCCAGCAGCGCCGCATCACGTACCGCCCACTCGTGGAACATGATGCGCAGGTACTCGGTGATGGTGTCCTCGGCGCTGTCGTAGTTGCGGGCCAGCTGCAGGAAGACATGCGTCGCGCCGGGCGATTCCGGCGTGACGCCATGAATTCGCAAGAGCTCGTGCGATTTTCCGTCTTCGCCCTCGATGGCATAGTGCTGCGTGTGCAGGGCAGGCGACACGAAGGTCCCCTCTTCTCGCCGGGTGGCCACCGTCTCCTCCGGCAAGCCGGTGATTGCCGATTCCCACGGGGCGAGGCGGCTCGGTGGAGTCTGGCGGGTGTAGGCCACCGAGCGTTCGGAGATCTCGACCTCGCCCAGCGGCGGCAGCTGCTGAATGTCCGGCGGCACGACCTCCGGGTGCGTGACGAAGACGTCGGTCAGATCGAGGTAATGCTCGTGCAACAGAAGGTAGTTCGCGTCGACCCGCAGTACCTCGGTGGTACTGGTCCAGCCCGAACCGTCCAGGTACCACGGCACCCGGGGCGGCGGACGCAGGGCGGCGGCCCGCGGCTCGCCGAGCCAGATCCAGACGAACGGCGCGGTCTCGACGATCGGGTACGCCGGCACCCGGGCGCCGGGCGGGACGTTCTCCTGCGACGGTACGTCGGCCAGACAACCGTCGGGCCCGTAACTGAAGCCGTGGTAGCCACAGATCAGCCGATCGCCGTCGAGCCGGCCCTCCGACAGGGGATAGGCGCGATGCACGCAGCGGTCCTCCAGCGCCGCCACTTCACCGGACGCGCGCCGGTACAGCACCACGTGCTTGCCGAGCAGGCGGCGGGCCAGCAGTCCTTCGCCGACCTCATCGCTGAGCGCGGCCACGTACCAGCAATTCAACGGGTAGTTGGTTCTCATAGGTCGAGCACCAGCCTTTCCGACCGGGAGCGCGAGACGCAGATCATGATGGTCTTGTTGTCAGCCTTCTCCGAGTCGTTGAGCACGGAGTCGCGGTGATCGCCAAGGCCTGCGATGATTTCGCATTCACAGGTGCCGCAGACGCCTTCCATGCACGACCCCAGCACGTCGAGACCGGCTTCTTCGGCGACGTCGTAGATCGTCTTGTCCAGCGGCACGGTCAGCGTGATGCCGGACCGCTGACATTCCACTTCGAAGGTGTCGAGCGCGTCCGCCGGTTCCTCGACGGTCTTGGCCGAGAACCGCTCGAGGTGCAGGCTGCCGCCGGGCCAGGCTTCGCAGCCCTTCTCGACCGTGTCCAGCAGACCCTCGGGGCCGCAGCAGTAGACCAGCGTGTTCGCCTGCGGCGCCGCCAGCACCGCCGCCAGCTTGGTCCGGAACGCGTCGCCCTGCTCGTCGCGCGCACAGATGCTCACGCGGTCGCCGAAGCGTTCCAGCGCATCCAGGTATGCCATCGACGAGCGGGAGCCGCCGCCGTAGATCAGCTGCCAGCCGGCCCCGGTGGCCTCGGCGGCTTCGATCATCGGCAGCATCGGCGTGATGCCGATACCGCCCGCGACGAACTGGTAGCGCGGCGAGTTCACGAGCGCGAAGTGGTTGCGCGGGCCGCGCACGCGGACCGTGGTTCCTTCGTGCAGCTTGTCGTGGACGTACCGCGAGCCCCCGCGGCTGTTGGGGTCGAGCAGGATGCCGACCTGCCATTCGCTCCTGCTGGCGGTGCTGCCGCACAGGGAGTACTGCCGGGTCAGCGAGGGCGTCAGGACCAGGTCGATGTGAGCGCCGGGGGTCCACTCGGGCAGGTCGGCGCCGGAGGGATCGGCGAGAGTCAGCGTGACGACACCGTCTGCGGACTGCTCGCGCCGGCGTACCTCGAGGTCGACCTCGACTTCCCGGTAAGCCGCGTTACTCACAGTGCCCTCTGTTCTTCGCGGACGCGGCTCATCGCCGGCCGCCGAACGGGGATCGACTTGTACTGGTTGAGGAACAGCGCTCGCACGCGCGTCGGGTCGCCGTCCAGGGTGAGGTCGGGGAACCGGCGGATGGTCTCCTGGATCCACAGCTTCAGCTCCAGCCGCGCCAGGTTGGCGCCCAGGCAGAAGTGCTTGCCGCGACCACCGAAGGCCTGGTGCTTGTCCGCCAGACCCTCGCGGGTGATGTCGAACTCGTGCGGGTTCTCGAACGCGGTTTCGTCCCGGTTGGACGCCAGGTACCACAGCAAGAGGCGGTCGCCCTCCTTGATCTGCTTGCCGTGTAGTTCGACGTCCGTCGTCGCGGCGCGGCCCATGAACGCGAAGGCGGGCGCGTAGCGCAGGCCTTCCTCGACCGTGGGCTCCAGCAGCTCGGGGTTCTCTTGCAGCAGGATCAGCTGATCGGGGTTCTGCATCAGGGCGAGCATCGTCGCGCTGTAGGTCGCGCGGGTCGAATCGTTGCCCGCGGTCATCAGCAGGGTAAAGAACGTCGCCATCTCGAGCTCGTTCAGCTTCTCGCCGTCCACTTCGGCGTTCATCACCGCGGTGATCAGGTCGTCGCGTGGGTGCGCCCGGCGTTGATTCATTTGATCGCCCAGGTAGGTGATGATCTCAGTGACGATGGCGCCGGTGTCGCCCCACTGCTTGCGGATTTCCGGATCCTCGAACGCGCTGAACACGTTGGTCCAGTGGACGAGGCGCTCGTCGTCCTCGGCGGGCGTGCCGAGCATCGAACCGATCACCCGGGCCGGCACCGGCCGCGCGATGTCGCGGACCAGGTCGAAGCGCTCACGGTCGGCCACGCTGTCGAGCACGTCGTTGATGATCTGCTTGATGGCCTCTTCGTGGGCTGCGACGCGTTCGGGGGTGAAGGCCTTGATGACGAGGGCCTTGAGCCGGTCGTGCCGGGGTGGGTCCATCGAAATTAGCTGCAGCCGTTGGATATCCAGCGGGACACCGATGTCGTCGACGTTGAAGATGCCACGCTTCTCGGACGAGAACGTGCGGTGGTCGCGGCTGACGGTGCGGACGTCGTCGAAGCGCGTGATCGACCAGAAGCCGCCCTCGCCGGGGACATTGCGCTGCGGGCTGTAGTGCACGGGGTCTTCGCGCTGCATTCGGGCGAACAACGCGTACGGCGGGCCGTCGTCCCACACCGCGGCGTCGGCAAGGTCGACGGCGGCGAGGTCCACCTCGGTTGCGGCGGCAGTGGTCACTGGTGCCCCTCCTTGTTGGTCTGACGTCTACGAAAGCTATTGACGAAGGCGGTCCGGATCGACGTCTCGGGACGACCAACTCTCGAGGAGTTTGCGGAGCGTCGTTGTTGTGTGGCGACAAAGCCCGATATGCAGCAACTTCGGCTCCTCGTGATCTACGGTCGTTTCATGCCGGAACGACGCGTCGACGAGAGTGCCGTCGCCGCACACGCAGCGGAGATCATCAGCGCCCTCGACGGCAAGCTGAATGACATCACGCAGTCGATCCAGAAGATTCTGCTGACTGAGATCTCCGAGCTCAGTGAGGATGCGCAGCTTCTCGAACTACAGGGGCACACCGTGGCGGCCAACGTCGAAACCGTCTTCGCCTCGATCCGTCACCGCATCCCGATCGAGGACGTCGTGCCGCCGACGGAGTCGCTCGAACACGCCCGCCGCATGGCGCAGCGGGGTGTCCCCGCAAATGCGATGGTGCGCGCCTACCGGTTGGGGCACCAGGAAGTGCTGAACTTCGTGCTCGACGAGATCGCGGCGTCGGACCTGAACCCCCGGGTCAGTCTCGACGTTTTCAAGTACTTCCAGACGGTCTCGTTCGGCTACATCGACTGGATCTCGCAGCAGATTCTCAACACGTACCAACAGGAGTACGACCGGTGGGTGGAAAGCCGAAACAGCATGCGGGGCCAACGTGTTCGCGCCATCCTCGCCGCGGCCGGCGGTGACGTCGACGAGCTGACCGAGGATATCCGATACCCGCTGCGGCGCGTGCACCTGGCGTTGGCACTGTGGTATCCGGACGACACCGGCGGCGACGAACTGGTGCGCATGGAACGTTTCGCCAACCACCTGGCCACGTCCCTGGGCACACATGAGCCGCCGCTGTTCCTCTCGGTCGACTACCTCACCGCCTGGGTGTGGCTGCCGCTGTCAGCGCGCGGCGCCGAGGATGCGGCGGACCAAATCCGTGAAGTCGCAGCGGCACAACAGGATTCACCGTGGATCGCGATGGGCAATCCGTTGCCGGGTATCGAGGGCTTCCGCCGTTCGCACGAACAAGCGGTAGACGGCCGCGCGGTGGCGGTGGTGTCGGGAGCCGTCGAGCGTCGCGTCACCGCGGCGAGCGACCCGGGGCTACCCGTCGCGACGCTGCTCGGCGACAACGTCGGGTCGGTCGGCGCTTGGGTGGCCGAAATCCTGGGTCCGCTGGCGAGCGACACCGAGAGCGATGAGCGGTTGCGCGAGACGTTGCGAGTATTCCTGCGGACAGGGTCGAGTTTCAAGGCCGCCGCCGATGAAATGCACCTGCATTCGAATTCGATCAAGTACCGGGTGAACCGTGCGATCAGTCGCCGCGGCACGCCGATTGTCGATGACCGCATCGAGGTCGAGGTCGCATTGCTGCTTTGCCATTGGTTCGGACAGGCAGTTCTGAACTGACAATTCGCGTCAGCGGCCCATTTGTGGACCGTCGACAATGCGCGCCTGGCTGTCTGGCGAATTTTGGTTGTTTTGCGACGTAGTCCGCTTTGCCGTGTGGTCGTAGCTTTTGTTGCAACTACTTCGGGGTGGAGGGGCACATCATGGGCGATGGTCCAGAGTCGAAGGAACCCGGTAATCCGTTGCGCGCCATCGTCGGCCCGCTGACCAAGCTGGGTATCGACACGGCCCGGGACATCGCGGCAGTAGTCGAGTCGACGCAGGCCGCCGGACGCGACCTGTTGCGGTTGGCAAACGTTTTCAGCCGGATTCCCTCTCGCGAGCCGGCTCCGATCGCCGCCGCACCGGACGATGAACCGGACGACGAGGCGCTGCCGCCTGCGTCTGTCCCGGCCGGTGCGCCCGAGTCCCCGCCTGCTGACGGGCCGTCGCTCATCGGCGGTTTGAAGCGCGCCGCCGAGACCGCGCTCAGCCCTGCAGCCGCTCTCGGTGTGGCCGTCCGGCCGGCGCCTAAGAAGTCGCACCGCAAGGGCAGTGACAAGAAGGCCGACCTCAGCCACAGCGACGCCGACCTGCGGCACTGGGGCGACGAACTGATCGCGCAGTCGCAGCAGCCGACCGACAAGCCGATCCACCGGCATCCGGCGTTCGAACAAATCCTCAAAGAGCTGGCGCCGGACGAAGTGCGGATCCTGCGCTTCCTGGCGGTCGCCGGCACCCAGCCATCGATCGACATCCGGACGAAGACGATGTTCCAGATCGGCTCGGAGCGGCTCGCTGGTGGCGTCAACATGATCGCGGAGATGGCCGGCTGCCGCTGGCCGGAGGCTGACCAACGTTACCTCGCCAATCTGAATCGTCTTGGTTTGGTGCGCTTTTCGTCGGAACCTGTGGCCGATTACCGGCGTTACGCGCTGCTTGAGGTGCAACCGCGTGCACTTGAGGTCACCGAGTCCATTCCCAAGACGATAAGTGTGTATCGCAGCATCTATCTCTCGGAGTTCGGCCAGCAGTTCTGCGAGGTCTGCATCGACACCGACGGCTACAACGCCGGCAGCTGGGCTACCGACGAGCGGGGCGACAAGATCGTCGGCAAGGGCCCGCCAGATGCCGCTGCCCGCAAGCACAAACACTGATCCGACCAAGTCAGGAACAATTCCATGACAACGCTCGCAGCTGGGCCCTTTCTTGACTGGGAGGAGCTCACCGGACAATCCAAATTTGTCGTCGACATCATCAGCGTGCCGATCTTCAGCGCGATCGCCGGCTTGATCACCAACTGGACCGGAGTCATCATGCTGTTCGCGCCGGTCAGGTTCACCGGGTTCTACGTGCCGGGGCTGAAACGGATATTTCCCTTTTTGCCCCGCAAGGTTCAGATTCTGCCGACCTTCGCGCCCAACGGAATTCTTGGCTTCCAGGGCTTCATCCCGTGTCGCGCCGAGAAGATGGCGAGTCTGATCGTCGATACCTCCATAGCCCGGATCGGCAAGATCTCGGACTTCTACGAACAACTCAATCCGGACAAGCTGGCCAAGGCGATTGCCGTGGCCGCCAGACCCGACATCGGCCGCCTGACCACCGAGATCATCGAAGCGCGGCATCCACAAATGTGGCGGTCGCTCCCACAGCCGTTGCGCGACGAGGTGCTGCAGAAGGTCGACTCCGAACTGCCGACCATCTCCAAGCGCGCCTTCGCCAAGATCGGCGAAAACATCGACCAGCTACTCAACGTCAAGCTGATGACCGTCAACTTCCTGTCCCGCAACCCAGAAGTGTTGCGGGACATCATCAAAGGCATGGCGGTCCCCGAGCTGCGCTTCATGGTGCGCATCGGTGCGCTGGGCTTCCCGTTTGGAGTGCTGCTCGCGCTGTGGCTGTCGCTGATTTACTACTCCGGCGAGGAGGCAGCGGAGCACGCCGGCCACGGTGGCTTCGCCCTGCACCTGCCGGGGTTCGTCGACTCGATCCTGCACTTCCTGCCGACCTGGCTGTGGGTGCTCGCCGGCGCAGCGGTGATCGGCATCATCGTCAACATCATCGCGATCAAGGTCGTGTTCGAGCCCGGTGAGCCGCAGCGCCGCTACAGATACCTTTGGAAGCAAGGCCTTTTCGCGCGGCGTCAGCACCAGGCCGCCCACGAACTCGCCACGATGCTGTCGCTGCAGGTCCTTACCGTCAAGAACTTCGCGCACGAACTGCTCAACGGCGCCAGCGCCGACAAGACCCGGGCGCTCATCCAGACCGCCGTCGGTGAAGAGGCCGAGCGCATCTTGGGCCCGTACCTCGTCGTCGCTCGCAACTCGTTCGGCGTCGTCGACGTCGCGAGCCTGCAGCGCGGCGCCGGAGACAAACTGGTCGACTTCGCCCCGAGCGTCCTCTACGACCCCGGCTTCAACAAGGCACAGGCCAAGAAGATCGAAACGTTCGCGACCGAGAAATTCCGGGCACTGCCGCCGGACAGGTTCGGCGAAATGCTGTACTCGGCCATCGAGCAGGACGCGTGGCTGCTGTACGCCCACGGTGGACTCCTCGGCATCCTCGTGGGCGCCGTCCACATTCTCGTCTTCGGAGCGTGACACCACGACTGAAAGGACCCCAATGGCGCCTTATTCCAGAATCGTCGTCGGCACCGACGGGTCCGACGAGGCCTGCGGCGCCGTCACCGTCGCGGGAGTGGTGGCGGCTGGACTCGGTGTCCCGGTCACGGTGGTCACCGCGTGGAAGCCCAGCGTCTCGGTGCCCGGCGGGCGCGAACAGCCGTGGGCGGACCTGACGGCCGCAGGCGCCGGCGTCGACCTCAGTGCGTTGGGTGCTGCGCGGGTCGACAAAATTCCGTTGAAGGGCAATGCATTTGACGCGCTGGTCGACGCCGCGGCGCAGTCGGAGCGCGCGCTGATCGTGGTCGGCGCGGCGGGGCTCGGCCACACTTCCAGCCGGTTGCTGGGGAGCACCTCGAACGAGCTGTCGCACCGCAACCCCGTCGATGTCCTGTTCGTACGCAAGCCGATTGAGTCGTTTCAGATGATCGCTCTGGCCACCGACGGCTCCGAAACCTCGGTGCGCGCGGTGCGCGCCGGATACGACCTGGCGGTCGCCCTCGGCGCCCGGCCGATCCTCGTCACGGTCGCCGGCGACGTCGCCGCGGGCGAAGAGACCCTGAATAACGTTGCACGCCAATTGAAATTCGTCGATTCGCTGGATAGACAGGTGCTTTTGGGTGATCCGGCCGACGTGCTCGCGGCCGCCGACCAGAACGTCCTGGTGATCGGCAATCGCGGTATGGCGGGTATTGCCAGGGTGCTGGGTTCCACCGCGAACACGATCGCCCACCGGGCGACTTCCAACTTGCTGCTGGTCAACACGGTGCCGGGGCGTGGATAGCGGCTCCAGTTCGACTGGATTCAGGAGCGGCTGGCGTCGGTCCCGATTTTGTGATTTGCCACGACCGATGGTCCCCAATCCGTGGACGCGGCTGAGTTGACAGGCGCCGGGCTGTACCCGGGCGGGTACCACGCGATCGGGGGATAGGTGGGTCGCGGGCTCACAGGAGCCGAAGTATTGACCCAGTCACTCTCGCCAGCAGGGTCGATATGCCAAGGGCAGTAGACGGCTTCTGCCGCCGAGGTGATCGAGTTGGCGATATCGAATGTGTATGGCCCTCGGGGGTACTGCAGGTCCTTGAGTGCTTGGTATGGCGGCTCTCCGGCATCCTGACGCTGGCACGCGGCGATGCCTTGTGCCCTCACCAATGGGAAATTCGTTATCGTCAGGTTGTCTCCGTCTGGGCGGGTTAACAACCAATAGAAGTTTTGGTCCTGCTGTGCGTCGGCCTGTGCTGGGGCGGCTGCCAGAAGGCTTCCCAGCCCGGCGGCGACGACCGCGGCGCCCGCCGTGATCTTGATTAGCGTGCCCATGGCTAATCCTAGGAACGACGGCCAGGATCACCTTAGCGGCGTAGGTCCCGATGTATTGGTGACTTAAGTCCGTCGGGTACCTCAGCTGCCGGTTCTGCCTGTCAAGAACTTCGCCCACGAGATGCTCGACGGAGCCAGTACCGACACGACGCGGACGCTCATCTGCAGAACCGCGCCCGGTGACCGTCGGTCACCGGGCGCGGTCGCAGTCAGGGTAGCTGCCGCACTGTGAGCGGAATCTGCGAGAAGCTCGGCCGCCTAGGACTTCTTGGATTCCGTCGCGTGTTTTCCGCTGCCGGTGGCTGAACTCTTGACGTCCGTTGATTGCTTGTCACCGGCCCCTTTGGAATCCGTGGCCGCTGCCGGCGGTTTGCCGGCGCCAGTCTTCGAATTCTTGGCGTCTGTCGACCGCTTGTTTCCCTCAGCAGTTACGGCCTTGGGGTTCGTGGACCGAGGGGTCGACTTGGCCGATTCCGCCGTGGTGGTCGATGCTGCGGGTGACGTTGTATCGGGCTGATTTGACGAGTTGCCTGCCGCGGGGCTTGCTGGCGCAGCTGCGGTGGTAGCCGATGCCGGGGCACCGGCCTTGGCTGCGGTGGTAGCCGATGCCTGGGCACTGGCACTGGCCCTGGCACTGGCGGCTGCGGTGGCGACCGCCGTGGACACCGCGGCCGAAACCGGTCCGGCGGCGGCCACCGGCGCAACGACGTTGGTGGCGGCCGTTGCACTGACTGCCCTCGTTGCGGGTGCAACCGTGGCCGAGGTGGGACTCGTCGTCGCATTCGCCGTGGTGGCCTGACCGGCTGTCGGCACCATGCCCTGTAATCCGCCGGCCAGCATGTGTGCCGCCGACTGATTGACTTGGCCGATCTGCTTCAGAACCGATCCGATATCTGTCGCAGACAACGGCGAGTAGCTGCCCGCATTCGTCAGGGCCACCGACAGGTCGTCGCGTGCGTTGAGGAAGCCGGCGGTGACACTGGTCGCCGGGTCGGTCAACGTCTGGTTGATGAGTGTCCCGAGTCCTTGAACGCCACCGGCCAGTGCTGCGAACGCTGCGCTCGGCCGGCCTGCGGCGAGGCTGCTCTGCACAGCCGCGATGGTCTTGTTCACCAGTAGGTCGAACCGAAGACTCGCCAGCACCACGGGCATCACGATGTCCTGGGTTGCCAAGGGCAGATTGTTGACCACCGCTGCCAGGCTGCCTGCCGGATTGGCGAAGACGCCCCTGGCCAAGGCAAGGAAGTCGGGCGTCAGCCCAGAGTTTGTGATCCGGTCCAAGACCGACGGCACCTGGGCCTGGCTGCCGAATATCTGGCTGAACTGATCCGTCCCGATCGCGGCCTTGATCTGGTCGATCTCGAGTGTGGACGTCACCCAACCAGAGCCTTGCATCTGGTGCCGGACGTAGTCGTACGAGAGCTGGCGCTGTTTGAGGCTCGCGGCGTATTGGGCCGGAGTCACGGTCGGGGTGTCAGCAGGGATGTACTGGCTGACACTCCCCATCGGCACGACCTGCGCGGTCACTGCGCTGTCGACGACGGTGCCGGTGACGTTCTGGAACCGCATGAAGACGTTGCCGTCGGTGGCACCGGAGTTGTCGATCCAGTTGGCCACCCCAGGATTCTGGCTGCTGATGATGTAGTAGGTGTAGCCGTCCGAGGAGTGGAACGTATTGGTGTCGTTGAGGCTGCCCTGGGCTGTCACGTAGGGCAGGTCGTTCATCCACGCGTTGCTGAGTTGGAAGTCTGAGTACCCGGACGCCAGGTTGGGTACTTTGACCACGAGCGCCTGGTCGGGCTGCAGCGAGAAATGGCCCGCACTGCTCATCTGGCTCGGCAGAATCGGTCCACCGATAATAGAGGGAGTCGACCCGATGGGCGTGAAATGGTTGGCCGGAATTGAATCGAAACGGGCCTGGATTCCGTAATTGGTGATGCTGCTGTTGGAGGCAGGCATGTTCGACGAGACGGAATTCAGCATCGCCGTAATCTGGCTGTTCGACAGGACCGGAAGGGTATAGGTCGAGGGCGCACCCTGTTGTTGGAATGTCAAGGTGCTGTGGGGAAGGCCCCAATTGCCGATGGTGTCGCGGATGAGCACCATCGAGGCTCCACCGGTGTTGACCCAGTTGCCCGACTGCTGGGTGGGGCTGATGGTGATGGTGTAGCTGCCGTCGGCATTGGGCGTGAATTTCGACAGGTCGTAGACCCCCGTCGCCGCGTAGTCGCCGACAATGGGCCTGCCCGACATAGGTACGAATGTCACGTCCTTGGTGCCCGGCTTGGGGGTGATGGTCAGCGTGACCGATTGGTCGTTGGTGACCATGAAACTGTATTGATCGTCCGGATTCGGGCTGTTCGAAAATGGCTGTGGATTGGTGCCCGGCGCATTCCACGGGACCGGGAAATATTCGCCGTTGAGATCATACGAATTGGTCAGGTTCTGCTCGGCAATGGCCATATAGAGCATCCCCGAAGCCATGTTCTGCGTGTATGCGGGCAGCGTCGTCTTGTCGTAGGCCGTGATGAATGGGTAAGCGCTGTTATTGGCGATCATTTGCTGCTGCGCCGCGACCAATTGGTCGACAGCCGGTTGGATATCGGTCGATGCGGCCAGTAGCCGAACCGAACTCGCCACAACCCCTGGGGCCGATTGCGAGAACGTCAGTGCGACTGCCATGGCGCAGGTCGTCGTCGCGACTGTGGCGAAACCGCCCGCCTTGCGCAGCCGGCGTGCTCGAGTCCGATTCTCGAGCCGGCGCGCTGAGCGGTTGCCGTGGAACGCAGGTTCTCCGGAACGTTCGGCGGCGGTGTGATCAGCAGCTGCTGGCTGGACTTCGAATCCCAGGTGTGGCACGTGGTTCTCCTGTGCTGAAGTGTCGTTTTCTTGTGCGGCATGTCGGATTCGAACGATTGGTCGTGCTGGCTCTCCGATGATGCGTGCTAAGCCTCGTGCGCTGGATCACAGAGATCAAGGGTCATATTGCACATTGGTATGCCTAAAATTAGACATGTTGCACTCGCCGGGGGATAGCTCGGCTGTCCGATGGGAGCCCCCGACCGAGCGGGCGCGGGAGTTGATTCGACAGGCCGCGAAGGTCGTGGTCAATACGCGGCAGCAGTGGTACGACGAGCTGAACAAGGCAACGCTGTCATCGCATTTCATGCGCAGTATCGCCGACGATCCGCTGGCCGCGGAAGCGGTCGCGCGCAGCAATCGGTCTAATCAAATGCATTGGGCAGCAGCCAATATCAGTCATCCGGGGCAACCGGTACCGGCCAATATCGACGCGGAGACGTTGGCGATCGCCAGGTACCTCGTTCGTCGCGGTCTCAACGAAGCCGTGGTCGTGGAGGCGTACCGGTTGGCGCAGAATGTCGCGTTGCGCGCCTGGATGCACACAGTTTTTCGGCTGACGTCCGACGCGCAGGAGATGCGGGAACTGTTCGATGTGTCCGAACGGTCGATCACCTGGTTCTTGGGTGAGACGATTTCGGCGATCCATGAACAGATGCGGGTCGAGCGCGCGAATCTCACTAGTGGAACGCATGCGGAACGTCGGGAAACCGTCATGCTGATTCTCGATGGTGCTCGCCTCGGCGCGGGTCAGGCTGAGATGCGGCTCGGTTACGAGCTTGGACACAGTCACACCGCCGCCATCATCTGGGGCGACGAAGCCAATGCCGACCTGTCCGATCTGGACCAAGCCGCTGAATTGTTGATAAACACCGTCCACGGGCAGCGTTCGCTGTCGGTGCTGGCCGGTGCCGACACCCGGTGGGTGTGGTTGCCCGGCGATGACGGTCCGGACTTGTCGGACATTAGCGCGGCGATGAGGCAACTGCCGGGGGTGCGGATCGCCGTCGGCTCGACGGCGCCAGGAATCGACGGCTTCCGGCGTAGCCACTTCGATGCGATCAGCACTCAGCGGGCGATGACGAGGATCGGTTTGGCCAAGCAGGTCGCCAGCTTCTCCGATATTCGGTTCATCGCGCTGTTCACCGCGGACCCGGACCAGGCGAACCAGTTCATCAAGCACACGCTCGGCGACTTTGAGTCAGCCGACCCTGAACTGCATCAGACGGTGCTCGCCTACATCAACGAGCAATGCAATGCCTCGAGGACGGCGTCGCGGCTGTTCATACATCGAAATACGTTGGTGCGCAGACTTGCTGAGGCTGGCGAGTTGTTGCCGCAGCCGTTGGAGGGGGCCACCGTGCACGTCGCGCTGGCGTTGGAGGCGCTGCGATGGCGGGGTGCCACCAATCAGTCGCGGTCGAAGTAACGGTCCTGCGACCGACTGCTGCCGAAGTGTCGCTGCGATTTCGCCTACAGCGAGTTCCCGAAACCCGGCACTGACCCACCCTTGAGCGCTAGCACTCACGTGTATAGAGTGCTAGGTGGCACGCGGCCAACCCCGCTCCGGCACCCGCGACGACGGTGTGAGGTCAGGGCGCTTGCCGAATACCTGGGATCCGGGGATTGGCCCCGGATCGACACCCGAACCAAGTGGAGGGCTTCCATCGTGGCAGTCAACATCAAGCCACTCGAGGACAAGATCCTCGTTCAGGCCAACGAGGCCGAGACCACGACCGCTTCCGGTCTGGTCATCCCGGACACCGCCAAGGAAAAGCCGCAGGAAGGCACCGTCGTCGCAGTTGGCCCCGGCCGCTGGGATGAGGACGGCGAGAAGCGGATCCCCCTGGACGTTGCCGAGGGCGACACCGTCATCTACAGCAAGTACGGCGGCACCGAGATCAAGTACAACGGCGAGGAGTACCTGATCCTCTCGGCCCGCGACGTGCTGGCTGTCGTCTCCAAGTAAGCATTCGTGTCCCGCCCCGGAAATCCCCGTGTCCGCACGGGTGATGTCCGGGGCGGTATGCGTATTAGCGAAAGGCTCTAATGAGCAAGCTCATTGAATTCAACGAAGCTGCGCGCCGGGCCATGGAAGCCGGTGTCGACAAGCTCGCCGACGCGGTCCGCGTCACCATCGGCCCGCGCGGCCGGAACGTGGTGCTGGCCAAGGCCTTCGGCGGCCCGCAGGTCACCAACGACGGCGTCACCATCGCCCGCGACATCGACCTGGAAGACCCGTTCGAGAACCTGGGCGCCCAGCTGGTCAAGTCCGTCGCGACCAAGACCAACGACGTCGCCGGCGACGGCACCACCACCGCCACCGTGCTGGCCCAGGCCATCGTCAAGGCAGGCCTGCGCAACGTCGCTGCCGGTGCCAATCCGATCGCGCTCGGTGTGGGCATCTCGAAGGCCGCCGATGCGGTGTCCGAGGCCCTGCTGGCCGCGGCCAAGCCGGTGTCCGACAAGACCGCCATCGCCCAGGTCGCGACCGTTTCGTCGCGCGACGAACTGATCGGCGAGCTGGTCGGTGAGGCCATGACCCGCGTCGGTGCCGACGGCGTCGTCACCGTCGAGGAGTCCTCGACCCTGAACACCGAGCTCGAGGTCACCGAGGGCGTCGGCTTCGACAAGGGCTTCCTGTCGGCGTACTTCGTCACCGACTTCGACTCCCAGGAAGCGGTCCTCGAGGACGCGCTGGTGCTGCTGCACCGCGACAAGATCAGCTCGCTGCCCGACCTGCTGCCGCTGCTGGAGAAGGTCGCCCAGGCCGGCAAGCCGCTGCTGATCATCGCCGAGGACATCGAGGGCGAGGCACTGTCGACCCTGGTCGTCAACGCCATCCGCAAGACCCTCAAGGCCGTCGCGGTCAAGGCGCCGTTCTTCGGCGACCGCCGCAAGGCGTTCCTGGAGGACCTCGCCGTCGTCACCGGTGGCCAGGTCGTCAACCCGGACGTGGGCCTGGTCCTGCGCGACGCCGGCCTGGATGTGCTGGGCACCGCCCGTCGCGTCGTGGTCACCAAGGACAGCACCGTGATCGTCGACGGTGGCGGCACCGCCGAGGCCATCGACGGCCGTAAGTCGCAGCTGCGCAGCGAGATCGAGGCCTCGGACTCGGATTGGGACCGCGAGAAGCTCGAAGAGCGCCTCGCCAAGCTGGCCGGCGGCGTGGCCGTCATCAAGGTCGGCGCAGCCACCGAGACCGACCTGAAGAAGCGCAAGGAAGCCGTCGAGGATGCCGTCGCTGCCGCCAAGGCCGCGGTGGAAGAGGGCATCGTCACCGGTGGTGGCGCCGCTCTGGTCCAGGCTCGCACCGCTCTGGACGGCCTGCGTGGCTCGCTGTCCGGCGACGAGCTGATCGGCCTCGAGGTCTTCTCCTCGGCGCTGTCGGCCCCGCTGTACTGGATCGCCACCAACGCCGGCCTGGATGGTTCGGTCGTGGTGAACAAGGTGTCCGAGCTGCCCGTCGGGCAGGGCTTCAACGCCGCCACCTTGACCTACGGCGACCTGCTGGCCGACGGCATCGTCGACCCGGCCAAGGTGACCCGGTCCGCGGTGCTCAACGCCGCTTCGGTGGCCCGGATGATCCTGACGACCGAGACGGCCATCGTCGAGAAGCCGGCTGAGGAAGCCGATCACGGGCACGGCCACCACGGTCACGCTCACTAGGTAGTTCCGACGGAACACCCCCGGCCCACCGGCCCGGGGGTGTTTCCGTCTCAGCCCCGGTGATTAAGCCGTGGTGCTGCAACGCAGTTGGGTGACCGTCATAGGGTGTCCGGACACAGATTACGTTGCGCAGCATGCACCAGCATTCGGCCGATGTTGGCGTCGTTGGGGTTCACCTGTGCAATCAAGTCATCGGCTGATTGCCCTAAATGCATTCGATTGCAGGCCATATAACCTTGTGCCACAACGGCTCCATCGGGCATCTGTTGGCCCGCAAAAGTCAGGCCCGGGAAGCCGTTGGACCGGAGTTCGTTGAGAAATGACTGATCGTCGGCGTGAGCCGGCGGTGTGCCGACAATGCCAACGGCGAGCAATGCCGCGGCCCCGATTCCTATTGCACGCTGCTTTCGCATGATTCCGCCCCCGTTGTCCGGCCGCAGTAGGTAGCTACGGCACTTGTGATTGTGTGCTCAAGACTATGGGCGTCCCGGCGTGCGCGCCTTCGATTGATCACTGTTGAAATGGCTGAAATCCGCTACCACGGTCGCACCCACTGAGTAGTGCCGACGAGACACGCCCCGACTAGGTGGCCGTCATCCGAAGACAAGTTGTCTCTGTCCGAGGGCGGCGACGCCGTCGCGTGCGAAAGCGGCCCAGAGGAAACGCATCTCATACCCGAGCGCTACATCGACCGTGCGCGGCTCGGGGCCGAGCATCGGCGCATCCGTCCATGAGTCAACCGCGCCCAGGAGCAGCGGCAGCTCGATGCAATGGCATGCACCCAGCGGTGCTCCCGGTGGTGCCCAGTTGACGCGGAATGTCGCCGATCGTCCACCCGATCGCTCCCAGGTGCGGGCGAGATCGGTTGCCGGCTTACCGAATTCGGTGCGGGTCAGGATGCGACCGATAGCCGCCGTGAGCGCGGCGCCGAGCGGTCCCAACCGCTGGAAGCGGGCGGCGCGCGGATCCATCGACACGAAAGGCCGGCCGTCATCACGCGTGTAGCCGACCAGGATCTCGACCCGCGCTGCCGCGTCGGCCATCTGCGACTCGAATTGGCCGGCGGGCGGTAGTGGTGCATGACCGAGAATGGGTGCGTACGCCATCATGCCGAGCCGACCGAAAGGCTTGGCGGCGTTCAGCGCGGCAAGCTGTGCATCGAGCAGCTGCCCGACGTCGGCTTCCATGGCGGGCACGCCCGCCAACGACGCTATCGCCGCCTTGCTCATCGCGGCGGCCATCGACGAGCGCTCACGCGGCAGGCCCAGTGGAGCGCTCTGCAGGATGGCCCGGGTGAAAAGTCCGGCTGCCTCCGGGCACAGCATCAGTGACAGGACAGAATCGCCGCCGGCGGACTGGCCGAACACCGTGACGCGGCGGGGATCGCCGCCGAACGCCGAGATGTTGTCGCGGACCCATTGGAGCGCGCGGATTTGGTCGCGCAGACCAAGGTTCTGTGTGTCCGGGTCGTGGATGTTCAGGTAGCCGAAGATGCCGAGCCGGTAGGTGACGGTCACCACGA
This sequence comes from Mycolicibacterium sp. HS_4_1, assembly GCF_054515875.1. Classification (NCBI taxonomy): domain Bacteria; kingdom Bacillati; phylum Actinomycetota; class Actinomycetes; order Mycobacteriales; family Mycobacteriaceae; genus Mycobacterium; species Mycolicibacterium sp. HS_4_1. Next base: position 4,678,341 of record NZ_CM137261.1, on the reverse strand, counting down.
CGACCTCGCCGTCGACCGCCAGTTGCTGCGGGTCGTACTTCGGGGATTCACCACCACCCGAGAGGTAGGCCCCGCCGTGAAACCACACCATTACTGGCAGCCTTTCGGCGTTCGCGGGTGCGGTGACGCTGAGCACTTGGCAGTGTTCGCTGATCGTGAGGCCGTCGACCACGGGGCCGGTGACGGGCCGCAGACGAGATGGCAGCTGAGGACACGCAGGGCCGCGCTCGGTTGCGTCGATCACTTCCGTGCCGGCGCTGACCGGTTCCGGGGCGGCGAACCGGTCGGCGCGGGCGTAGCGGATGCCGCGGGCGACGACCACGCCGTCGCCTTCGATCACCAGCAGGGCGGTCCCGCGGTAGTCGATGTACCTGGCCGCCATCAGATCACCATACGAAGGGACCCCCGATCCATACGGGTCGGGGGTCCTTCATCGGGCGATCAGAACGCCTGGTCGACGAACCCGTTGGTGGTGTTGGCGGCGTCGTGGTTGTCGACGCTGTAGTGGGGTCCGATGGGGGCTCCGGTGGTGGCTTGAGCGGGGACGGCCAGGCCCAGGATGGCGGCGGTCATGCTCGATGCGATCAGGGTGGCAAAGCCAAACTTCTTCATGGTGACCATCTTCTTTCTGTAGCTCGTGTTGCTCTGATGGTTGAAACTGACTGCACAGCAGTGTCATTCCGATTCGGCTGGATTTAATGCACGGTTGGCAGGAACCACTCTGTGCGCTGGCTGTTGTGCGTGAGCACGGTCGGCGCGACCGTCGATATCACCGCGGACGCAGCGAGCGTGCACTCGACATTCGTCATGCCACCGAACGCGTTGTGCTGCAACCGACGAGCACGGGTGATATTTCACCGCCCGCCACGTCGACGTCGAGATGCTGGGCGACCCGTCCGATCCGCCGATGATCGATCTGACCCAATTCGGTTGACGATCAGCGTTGCAGTGCGGCTGTGATCGCGTGACATGCGTGCAGTGTGGACTCCCGTGCTGTTGGGCTGACCCGGGTGATGTTGACGTAGGCATGGATCATCGACGAGGCGCGGTGCAGCGTGGTTGGCACACCCGCAGCCAGTAGTCGTTCGGCGTAGGCGATGCCTTCGTCACGCAGCGGATCGAACCCGGCCACCCCGATATACGCGGGTGCGACGCCGTCGACATCGGCGGCCAGCAGCGGTGACGCGCCGGGATGATGGGCATGGTCGGGATCGGCCAGATAGTGATTCTTGAACCAGCGCATCTGTTTACGAGTGAGGAAGAATCCATCGGCGAACTCCGCGTAGGAGGGATGCTCAGTGGACAGATCGGTCACCGGACAGAACAAGACCTGCAGCCGCGGTGGGTGCCCGGTATCGCGCAGGCGCTGCGCGAGCACCGCGCTGATATTGGCCCCCGCACTGTCGCCTGCGACCACCAGTCGGTCGGGTTCGATACCCCACACCGGGGCGTGCTGCACCGCATAGTCCCACGCAGCGAAGCCGTCATCGATGGCCGCCGGATACGGGTGCTCCGGCGCGAGGCGATAATCCACCGACAGCACGTCGGCACCGGTGTGCACAGCCAGGAAGCGGGCGACGGACTCGGTGCTGGCGCGGTCGCCGAGGACCCAACCCCCGCCGTGGAAGTAGACGATGAGTCCGTTCGCCATTCCGGCTTCTGCGCGATAGCGGGTTGCCGGGATCGTCCCGGCCGGTCCCGGCATGGACAGGTGCTCCTCGACGGCGAAGGGCCCGAGGGTTTCTCCGAAGACCACGGCCTCGTCCAGTAGGTGCCGCCGAGCATCGGCGACCGGCTTGTCCGAATAGTCGGCCCCGGGTAGGCGATTGAGCAATGCCAGGGCGAGGTGGACCTCGGGCGACAACGTTTCGCCGTGGGTGTTGGTGGGCGCCTTGGCCGCCAGTCGGCGCACAATCGGGCGTGGGGCGCGGGCGAACACGCGGACAGCCTGCCGCTGCGCGCGGACCCGCCGGGGTGGGGACGAATAGGTCATGTTCTCTCCAGTGCTGAACGGCTCGATGGTGGATCGATCTCACCGTGCCGTGGCGGTGACGAGGGAGGGCGCCCGCGGCCAGCGTGGGGGGCGAAGCGGACAAACGCCGATGACGGCGGTACCGCGTTGTGCCGTCGTGCTTCAGGCGGACCGAACGGCGCTGGGTGTGCGACCTGTCCACCGTCGGTAGGCGCGCCGGAAGTCGCGCTGATCGGAGAAGCCGACCTCGGCGGCGATCGCGCCGACCGGCAGGGCCGAGTCGGTCAGAAGCAAAGTGGCCCGCTGTTCGCGCACCCGGTCGCGGATAGCGGTGAAGGACTCGCCGGCGGCGGAGAGCTGGCGGCGCAGGGTGCGCTCGGTGAGGTACAACGATTCGGCGGCTTCGGTCATGGTGACGGTGCGCCGCAGATTGGTCATCAGCAATGTCTCCACCGCCACCACGATGTCCGGTCGCGGTCCGCTGGTGCCCAGGAGCCGGCGGCACGCGTCCACGGCCATTGCGCGGGTGGGCTGGTGGTGCGTCGGCAACTGCGCGTCGAGTACCTTCGCCGGGAAGATCATCCGGTTCGCCTCGCCTCCGAAGGTGACCGGACAGCCGAAGAAGCGGCGGTATTCGCGCCCGTAATCCGGTTCCGGATAACTCAATTCGAGGTGACTGGGGGATACGCCGGCGGTGCCGGCGGCGCTGTTCATGCCCCGCGCCACCACCAGCGAGCTGCAGAAGGCCTCCTCGCAGAGAAAGGCCACCAGGTCGGGTTCGGGGTGACGCTCATACAGCCGTAGCGCGAACTCCGATCCGAACTCCTCGATCTCGATGTCGACGAGACTGCCTGCCGCCTCATGTAACTCGGTGCCCAGCGCGACGGCTTCGGCGACGGTGGTACACGCCCTCATCGCCATGCCGAGCATGCCGAAGGTCAGCAGTGCGTCCCGGGCGCCGACCTGCATGCCGACCGGTCGATTCGGCATGGCGCGCAACGCTCGCCGCAGTATGGTCGCGGCTTGTCGGAACGACACGAGTGCCGACGGGGACGTCAGAATCTCGCCGGGGTCCACGCCGGTCCCGGCAAACCAGCCGGCCACCGGGTGCCCTTCGCGCTGGCCGATTTCGATGAGACCGACGAGGACCGAAGGAGGAATCCGCGCCTCCGACAAGCGTGCGTCGATGTCGGCCACCTCTCCTCGCCTCGGATGTCCGGTTCGCCCCCCATGCTAGCCGCATTGGCCCTCCCTTCCGGGGGCTCCTGCGCGGTTGAATTCGCCTCGACCCCAACGGAAGGACAGCATGGCCAACTCAGCGACACCGTCGAGAACACGCGACACCCTGCCGGTGTGCATCATCGGCGCCGGCCCGGCGGGACTGTCGGCAGCGCGGGCGCTGCGCAGGCTCGGCGTGCCCTACGACCAGTACGAGCGCCACAGCGATGTGGGCGGCATCTGGGACCTGGACAACCCGGGCACCCCGATGTACGAATCCGCCCACTTCATCTCCTCGCGGCGAGTCTCGGGCTTCTACGACTTCCCCATGCCCGACACTTTTCCGGACTACCCGTCGAATCGCCAGATTCTCAGTTACACAAAGGAATTCGCACGGCACTTCGGCCTCTATGACGCGATCGGCTTCAACAGCCCGGTGTGCTTGGTCACCGGCAGCGGCCAGGACTGGACCGTCACCACTGCCGACGGCACCGAAAACCACTACCGCGCGGTCATCCACGCCACCGGCGTGACCTGGACACCGCGGATCCCCGCACATCCCGGCTCGTTCGACGGTGAGATCCGGCATTCGGTGACCTATCGGGACGCTGCGGAGTTCCGCGGCAAGCGCGTTCTGATCGTCGGTCTGGGCAATTCCGGTGCCGATATCGCCTGCGACGCCGCGGCCAACGCCGACGCCGCCTTCGTCAGTGTCCGGCGCGGATACCACCTAGTGCCCAAGCATCTGCTCGGCCTGCCGACCGATGAATGGGCGGCCCGCGGACCGCAGATCCCGCTGCGCTTCGAACGTCCGCTGATGGGCTGGCTGCTGCGTCTGATGCAGGGCGATCTGACCCGCTACGGCCTGCCCAAGCCCGATCACAAGCTCTTCGAGAGTCATCCGCTGCTCAACAGCCAACTGTTGCACTATCTGCAGCATGGGGATATCGCCGTCCGGCCGGACATCGCACGGCTGGACGGATCGCGCGTGCACTTCGCCGACGGAAGCAGCGAGGAGATCGACCTGATCCTCTACGCCACCGGCTACGACTGGTCGATGCCGTACCTCGATGAGAGCTATCACCGGTGGAGCAACGGGCGTCCGGAGATGTACCTGACGGCGTTCAATCGCCTGCACCACAACCTGATCGGGCTGGGCTACCTGGAAACCAACTCCAGTGCCTATACATTGTTCGATCACGTCAGCAACCTCGTCGCGCAGTATCTGTCGGATCAGGTGAACCAGCCGAACCGGGCCGCGGTGTTCGACACCATGATCGACACCGACCATCCCGATCTCAGCGGCGGCATGAATTTCGTGGCCTCGGCCCGCCACCAGTCCTATGTGGAGGTCCGCGCGTTCCGGGACTACCTGGCCACGGTGCGCGGGCGCGTCGGCTGGACCGACCTGCGCCCCGGCATGTTCGACGCACTCGCCGGCGCCGGCCAGGGGGTGCGCGCATGAACGTCGCCGTCGTGACTGGCGCGGCCGGAGCCATCGGCGTCGCGATCTGCCTGCGACTGCAGCAGCGCGGCCTGCACGTCGTCGCCGTCGACATCGACGCCGGGCGGCTGGCCCGCCTGCCCGGTCCCGTCACTTCGGTGGCCGTCGACCTGACCGACCGGGGTTTCCCCGCCGCGGTCCTGGCCGCGGTCACCGAACTCGGTGGCCGCTGCGATGTGCTGGTCAACAATGCCGGCATCGTGCTCACCGGTCCATTCGAGGAACTCGACGCCGAGGACATCCGGCGCGAGCAGTCGATCAACCTGGTGGCGCCGATGCTGCTGACCAACGCGCTGCTCCCGGCGCTGAGCCGGTCGCGCGGTCACGTGCTGTCGGTGGTGTCGTTGGCCTCGATGATGCCGCTGGCCCAGAGCCCGGGTTACTGCGCGTCGAAGGCCGGGCTGCGCGCGTTCCTGCATTCGCTGGCCCTGGAAGAGTCCCGAACCGGGGTGCGGGTCGCCATGGTGCATCCTGGCGCGGTCGATACGCCGATGCTGCTGGCCGAGGCGCGCGGGGGAGGCTCACCGTTGAACTTCCTGTCCACCCCGATGCAGCCGGGTGTGGTCGCCGACGCCGTCGTCGCCAATCTGGACCGGCCGCGACTGGAGGCGACGCTGCCCCGCCACGACGGCTGGTTGATCAAGATCGCCACACTCGCACCCGGACTGCTGCGTCGCGTCCGCCCGCTACTGGATCGGGTGGGCCGTCGCGGGATGGACGAGTACCTACGTCGGCGGGTGACCGGGTGAGGTACCGCGGTCACGCTTACTAGGTGGTCGCGAACGAGTACACCCCCGGTCCTGTTGGGCCGGGGGTGTACTCGTGTTCGGTTCAGAAGGCTTGGTCGTAGAACCCGTTGGTGGTGTTGACGTTGTCGTGGTTGTCGACGCTGTAGTGCGGACCGATCGGGGTTCCGGTGGTGGCCTGAGCGGGAACGGCCAGACCCAGGACGGCGGCGGTCATGCTCGAAGCGATCAGAGTGGCAAAGCCGTACTTCTTCATTTTGAACCCCTTCTTCGGTTGTTGTGATGCTCTGATGGTTGAAACTGGTTGTGCGGCAGGATCATTCCGATCGGCAGGATTTGATGCACCGTTGGCAGAAATAAGTCTTTCGCGCCGAGCGGAGGCCTGCGCAGCGGGGTGTGCTGGCCTTCATCGAGAAGCGCCCGCCCAACTGATCGGCGGGCCGGCGGGCGCGCCAAGAATCCACCAAGGCTGCCGCGTCACTCTCTGGCCATGAAGAAGACATTGATCGCGGCATTCTCGATCGCCGGTGTCGCGGCTCTGCCGCTGGCCGTTGTGGCGAACGCCTGCGGCGGCACGGGGGAGCTGCCCGCCAACAACGATTTCGTGACCCCGTCGGGGAACATCGTGTGCGCTGTGTACTCCCAAGGCGAAGGTGTGAATTGCCAAGTGCGGGAACATGCCTGGGTGCAGCCGGCGTCAACGGTGGGGCCGTACGGCCGTCCCTGCAATTTCAACTTCGGCGGCCTGGAGTTCTACGTCAGCAAGGGCAATCCCGGGAAGCTCGGCTGCTATGAAGGGTCGAGCAATTTCACCGCCTCGAACCTCAAGACCCTGGACTACGGCCAGACCTATACCCAAGGCGCGATCAGCTGCGACAGCGAGCTTTCCGGGGTCACCTGTACCGACACGGCCACCGGGCACTTCATCCGCGTCTCGCGCGAGAGTTACGACTTGGGCTGAGTAGTTGACGGCTCGGCCACCCACGGCGCACTGTGATACATGTCATATGTCCGTTCGGACATATGCGCGCAGAGAGGCGGCCGCTCATGACGACGAAGGACAAGTACACCCAGGTACCCGACCCGTACTCGTGGGATACCGCCAGTGGCGGCGACGCACGCTTCACCTGGGAATACGACGACGGCCGGGCGCGCCTGCTGTCCCTGTACCAAAAGGGCAAGGACAAGCAGTGGGACGCGCAGTCGCGCATCGACTGGTCGCAGGACGTCGACCCGATGAACCCGATCGGCCTGCCCGACGAGTTCCACCCACTGTTCGGCAGCCCGATGTGGGACGCCGCCGACGAATCGCGCCGAGCCGAGATGCGCCATCACTCCCAGGCCTGGCAGTTCTCGCAGTTTCTCCATGGCGAGCAGGGCGCGATGGTGTGTGCGGCCAAGATCGTCGAGGTGGTCCCGGATCTGGACGCGAAGTTCTACGCGGCGACCCAGACCATGGACGAGGCTCGGCACGTCGAGGCGTTCTCCCGATTCCTGCAGGAGAAGGTCGAACTGGTCTACCCGGCCAACAAGAGCCTGACCGCACTGCTGGGGGACACCCTGCGCGACTCACGCTGGGACATGCCCTACCTCGGCATGCAGGTCCTCATCGAAGGGCTCGCGCTCGCCGCCTTCGGGACACTGCGTGACTTGGCGGCTCCGGGCTCGCTGGCCAAGCAGGTGCTGGCGTACGTCATGCAGGACGAGGCGCGGCATGTCGCTTTCGGCCGAATTTCGTTGAAGGACTACTACTCCGAGCTGACCGAAGCTGAGCGGGACGAGCGTGAAGAGTTCGTCGTGGACGCCTGCTATCTCATGCGTGACCGATTCCGTGGCGAAGAGGTTTTCGAGACCCTCGGCCTCGACGTCAAGGCGTGCGCCGAGTGGGTCGACACGGCGTCACCCATGATGAAGCAGTTCCGCGCGCACCTGTTCAGCCGCATCGTGCCGATCGTCAAGGACATCGGGTTGTGGGGTCCCAAGGTGCAGGGTGCGTTCGCGGACATGGGCGTCCTCGACATGGCCGGCCTCGATATCGAGGCGCTGATGAAGGCCGATGAGGATCAGGCCGAGGCGCTCGACAAGGCGCACGCCGAGATGGCCGTCCGCGCAACAGAAGTCGACCAGATCATTGCGCAGGCGGCGAGTTAGGGTCGCCGCAACGTCGTGGAGACGTGCACCGCTGAGGTCAGGGTCCGGTGCACGGGGCAGCGTTCCGCGATGGCAAGCAGCTTTTCCCGTTGGTTGTCATCGAGGTCGCCGATCAACTCGATGTCACGATCGATGTGGTCGACCATGCCCTGTTCCGTCTCGCACTCAGCGCAGTCCTTGGCATGAATCCGAGAGTGGCGCAACGACACCCGCACCTGCTCCAGCGGCAGTCCTTTCTTGTCGGCGTACATCCGCACCGTCATCGAGGTGCAGGCGCCCAACGCGGACAGCAGCAGGTCGTAGGGTGACGGGCCGGCGTCGTCGCCGAACGGCCGTGGCTCGTCGGCGATCAACCGGTGCCCACCGGCGATGATCTCCTGCGTGTAGGTCCCCGCGCCACTCTCGGCGACGGTGACGGTGCCTTCGGGCGTTGGTGTCGTCATGAACGTCTCCTCATCAAGTTGGCATCACATTCGTTCGACCCATTGGGCGCGGGATGGACCAGGCTCGAATGCTTCAGTGAAGTACTGGGTCTCGCGCACAACCTCGGTACCCGAGAATTCCATGATGCTCACGGTGTAGAAGGGTCGCCCGTCATACGTCATCACCAACTCGGTGAGCCACAGCTCATCCGAACCGACGATGCGCCGTACCGCGAAGTGCTTCACGTTCGGCTGGGCGGACCTCGATGCCTGAATGTTGTGCCGCCCGCGGATTCGCTCACCCGACTGCGGATACTCGAGAACCGCGTCGTCGCGGTAGATTTCGTGTTCTGCGGTGAAGTCGTTGGCGTCGGATGCCGCCCAGTGCCGCCGCAGAGCGGCCTCAATGTCGTCGCGCATCGATGTTCTCCCTGGCCGCGCCGCGATACCTCGTCCACGACGCTAGTCGCAGCGGAGCGGTTTCGCAGCCAAAGATAGCCGACCGGTCGGCTAATATTGTGGGGTGCCGCGACCAGCCAATCCCGAAGTCCGCCGGCGACTGCTATCTGCGGGGCTCGATCTCGTGCATGCGCACGGATTCGCCGCCAGCGGCGTGAAGGACATCACCGACGCGGCGGGTGTGCCGAAGGGTTCGTTCTACGCGTATTTCCCCAGTAAGGAGGCATTCGCGGCGGCGATCCTCGAGCACTACTGGTCCGATATCGAGGCGCGGATACTGCCCTTGCTGGACGCTGACGGATTGGCGCACGAGCGGATCACGCGCTTCTTCCACGCGCTTGCCGACGAGCACGAGTCCGCCGACTTTCTGCTGGGTTGCCTGGTCGGAAACATGTCTCTGGAGCTCGGCGGGTCCAGTGAACCGGTGCGCGCCGAACTGACGCGCATCCTCGATCGCTGGGATGAAGCGCTTGCCGACTGCGTGCGATCAGGGCAGGGCAGTGGTGACGACATTGCCGCGGACCGCGGAGCGTCCGAGTTGGCGTCGGTGCTGATCGAGGCGTGGGAGGGTGCGGCTTTGAGGGGCAAGGTCACCCGTAGCCGCACGCCGTACGACCGATTCGAAGCGGTCACGCTGCCGGCGCTGCTGCGCTGATCCGCGCTGTTGCGCACGCCACTGTCGACCGCTCTTGATTCATAGACGACCGGTCATCTATTCTGGTGGTGTCAACATCCACCGACCGCGAAGGCTGTGCCATGGCAGACCACCCCAACTGCGCCAAGCCGCTGCGCCCCGCCTTGCCGAGTTCCGGTTTTGCGCTCGACCATGCGCATGCGGCGCTTGTCGTCACCGACCCCCAGATCGATTTCCTCAGCCCCGACGGCGTGGCGTGGTCGGTGTTCGGCGCGAGTGTGGAAGAGAACAAGACCGTCGCGCACGTCGGCGAACTGTTCGATGTGGCCAAGCGTGCCGGGCTCACGGTCGCAGTCTCGCCGCACTACTTCTACCCAACTGATGAGCAGTGGCGGTTCGGCGACCCGCTCGAGCAGTTCATGGGCGGTGTCGGCATGTTCGCGCGCGCCGGCGCCTACACGATGGACGGTTTCGCCGAGTCCGGCGCGGACTTCCTGCCCGCGTACCGGCGACACATCCATGACGGCCGCACCGTCATCACCTCACCCCACAAGATCGTGGGCCCCGAGTCGAACGACCTTGTGCTGCAATTGCGCAAGCGCGGCGTGACGCAGGTGATCCTGGCCGGGATGGCCGCCAACCTCTGTGTCGAAGGGCACCTGCGCGAACTCGTCGAACAGGGCTTCGAGGTGGCCGTGGTCAAAGACGCCACGGCGGGTCCACGCCTGCCCGAAGGCGACGGTTACCTGGCCGCGCTGGTGAACTTTCGATACCTGGCCAGTGCGGTATGGACCACCGTGCAGGCCGTCGCCATCATCGGCGGGAGCGTCGACGGCAGCCAGTGAACCTCGAAACACATTGCCGCTAAGTGCTTTCCGAACGAAATCCATCAGTGAACAAGGAGATCAGGATCATGACACTCAACGACGATTTGAGACAGCGACGTTTCCCGCTGAACAACGGCAGCGGCGCAATCCCGGCCCTCGGGTTCGGGACTTCACTGTCCGACAACACGAAGACCGAGGCCGCAGTGATCGCAGCGGTCGAAGCTGGATTCCGCCACCTCGATGCCGCCGAGCGTTACCGCAATGAAGCGCAGGTCGGTGCGGCGCTGAAGGAACTGTTCGCCAACGGGACAGTCCGCCGCGAAGACCTGTTCGTGACCACCAAGTTGTGGAACAACAACCACCGCCCGGAACGGGTCAAGCCCGCGTTGCAGGCGAGCCTGAACAGGTTGGGATTGGACACGCTCGACCTGTACCTGGTGCACACGCCGTTCGCGTTCCAGCCTGGCGATGATCAGGATCCCCGGGATGTGCATGGGAACGTGATCTACGACAACGGCGTCACCCTGGCTGAAACCTGGGCTGCCATGGAGCATCTCGTCGACGAAGGGCTTGTCGGCGCGATCGGACTTTCTGACATCAGTGCCGAAAGAACCAGGGACGTGCTGGACTTCGCGCGGATCAAGCCGGCAGTTGTCCAGGTGGAGGCACACCCGTATCACCCGCAGTGGGAACTGTACGAGCTGGCCAAGGGCCATGGCGCCATCTTGTTGGCGTTCGCGTCGCTCGGCCATGCCCTCGAACCACGATTGCTCGACGATCCGCTCATCGTCTCGATGGCGCGGCAGTTCGATATGACGCCCGCACAGGTCTTGCTGGCGTGGGGAATCCAGCGTGGCAGCGCGGTGCTGACGGCATCGGTCACACCTTCCCGGATCGCCGAAAACTTCGCTGTCGCAGCACTTCCCGATGATGCGATCGACGAGATCAACGAACGCCTGGACACCCGCATCCGATTCAACTCCGTGGTCGACGGGGGCGAACCTGGGTTTACCGAAGTGCCTTCGGATCGCTGAAAGGAAGTCCGGCCATGACGAAATTGCTTTACCTGCAAGCGTCTCCGCGCAAGAGTGATTCGACGTCGAGGCAGATCGCCACGGCGTATCTCGATGCGCTGACGGCAGCCAACCCGCACCTCGAGATCGATATCCTCGATCTGTGGGACACAGAACTTCCTGCATTCGATGGCGACAAGGCGGCTGCGAAGATGAACGTCATCAAAGGAGCCGGGCAAGATGGCGCCGGAAAGTCGGCCTGGGATGAGATCGTGGCGATCGCCGACCGCTTCACGTCTGCCGACCGGTATCTCATTTCTTCGCCGATGTGGAACTCCGGAATTCCCTACCGGCTCAAGCATTTCATCGATCTGGTTCATCAGCCGGGCATTCTGTGGAGTCTGGACCCGAAAGCCGGCTACCGGGGACTGCTCACGGGGAAGCATGCCACCCTGGCTCTCACCTCCGGCGTGTACGCACGGGGTGTCGTCGAACCGGCATTCGGAGTAGACCATCACGCGGCATACCTGCGCATGTGGCTCAATCAAGCTGGGATTCGGGAGGTCGACGAATTGCGATTTCAGCCCACGATGCTGACCGATAATCCGGCCGGTGATCTGGCAAAGGCTCTTGAAGATGCGGAGAAGCTTGCGGCGGTGCATGGCTACGTCTGACGGCGGTCCGTGAGATGAGAGCGATGGCAGGCGTCGGGATGTCGGCAGCGCTGCCCACCGTGGTCACCGCTGCGGATGGCGTCGCCAGGTGTCGGTGGGCGACCGAAACGGGCCGGGATTTGCGGACCTATCACGACCAGGAATGGGGTGTGCCGACCCGCGATGACACTGCCTTGTTCGAGTTACTCGCATTGACATACTTCGAGAACGGGCTGTCCTGGGCGGCTGTGTTCGACAAGCGGGACAGTCTGCGTACCGCGTTCAGCGGATTCGTACCGGCGTCCGTCGCCGCGATGACCGCCGACGACGTCGAGCGGTTGATGGCTGACACCAGCATCATTCGCAATCGGCGAAAGATCGAGGCCACCGTACACAATGCCCGGCTGCTGTCGAAGCATTCGCTCTCGCAGTTGTGCTGGCAGCATGAACCACGGCAGCGCCATCGACTCAGGAACTGGGATGACGGCCGGATGGCCAGCCCTGAGTCCATTCAGCTGTCAGCGGCGTTGCGGGAAGCCGGGTTTCACCTGGTCGGTCCGGTCGTCGCGCACTCGTTCATGCAGACCGCGGGAATCGAGAACGGCCACTTCGAAGGTTGTTTCCGGGCCTGAGGTGGTGCTATTCGTTGCCGGCAAGCGGAGCCAGGATCAACCGGCACGCCAGCTGAATTTCGGCTTCGGTCTCGTCGGCGGAGATCCGCCCGTTCAGGCTGGACTGCAGGATGCCGTGCCAGGTGTGCTGAACCAGGCGCATCAGCGAAATATCTTGTGGCCCCGGATCATCCACCCGGCAGATGGTCAGCAGCATGCTGCGTACCTGGCGGTCGATATGGCCCACCTCGGCCACCGCCGTCGCGTCGGCGGTGTTCAGTGAGTTGAGCATGGCGGCCGTCAGGTGGGGCTGACGCAACATCGGACGCGTGGCGCGCGACAGGACGTCGAACACGCGATCGGCCGCGGAACCGGCCGGGGCCTTGCGGCGATGGATGCCGTCCTGCATCTGGTCCACGCGGTCGGCCATGAGGCCGACGAACAGGTGGGTCTTCGAGGGGAAGTAGCGGTACAAAGTGCCGAGCGCGACGCCGGCGGCGCGGGCGACCTCGTTCATCTGTACCTGGTCGGCGGGTTTCTGTGCGGCAAGGGCCGCGGTGGCCTTGAGGATCGCGTCGCGGCGCTGCTGCTGCACGGCGGAGCTGGGCTCAGCGGCCGGGCGGGGTTCGGCGATTCGTGCCAAGGTGCAGCTCCTTTTTGGGTCTGGAGCGAATTCTAGTTGTTGGGTAGAGTCCCAAAACTGAAATTGATTCTAGTAACCTCTGGAGGTTCGGACATGCCACGATTCACGCGGGACGAGCTGATGGCCGCGCTCGAGCACTACACCAAGGTCGTCGAGGTCTGTTCGAGCACCGGTGACTGGGCCCCGTTCGCCGATCTGTTCACCGAAGACGTGCACTACATCGAGCACGCCTACGGCGAGATGCACGGCCGCGAGGCCGTTCGCGAATGGATCGTGGGCGTGATGAAGCCGTTCCCGCACATGCGATTCCCGCACACCTGGGTCGCGATCGATGAGGAGAACGGCGCCATCGTCACCGAGATCATCAACGCCCTCGACCATCCGACCGAGCCGGGCAAGGTATTCGGCTTCCCCAACATCACCCGCCTCGTCTATGCCGGGGACAACCTGTTCTCATCTGAGGAGGACGTCTACAACCCCGTCCGCGATGCGCCGAGGGCGGTGGGCGAGTGGCTTCAGGCCGGCGGGGTCATGCAGGCCGAGCCGATGGCCGATAAGCATGGCTGACGCCGTGAAGCTGGTCTATGCCTTGTGGGGCTCGGGTTTGGACACGGCGCTGCAGTCGAGGCAACTGCACGTTCTGCTGCGGGCCGCGGGCGTGAACCGGTTGCAGATCAACGTCGACGACGAGGACGTCAAGGCGGCGATGTTGCGCATCACCACATTCGACAGCCCGGTGGCCGCGGTGGTCAGTGTGTGGACCGCCGACGGATCGAAAGAGGTCGTCGATTCGATTTCAGACCTGCTGGCGGCGATCTCTCAGCGCAGTGCCGGCTGGGAGGTCGAGGAGACGGTGCGCCTGGATCCGCCCAGCGTGGAAAACGGGGTCCGGACGACGGCGCTGGCGCAGATCGGATTTCTGCGCATCCCGGCGGGGCTCGACCCGGCCGACTGGCTCGAGATTTGGCAGGGGCAGCACACCAGCGTCGCCATCGACACCCAGGACACGTTCGGCTATGTGCAGAACCGGGTGCTGCGGACGGTGCACGGCGCCGACCGGGTCGACGCCGTCGTCGAGGAACTGTTCCACATGGCGGCCATGACCGACGCACATGCGTTCTACGGCAGCGGCGGCGACGATGCCGAACTGCAGCGTCGCATGACGCTCATGGTCGAGAGCGTCATGCGCTTCGGCGCTCACACCAATCTGGATTCGGTGCCGACCAGCAGGTACTGCTACGCGCTCTAGCTGCCGTGGATGAGGTCGTGGATGTCTCCGTCGTCGACGGATTCGTCTGCCACGAACAGCAGTTCGTCGCCGGCCTCGAAGCTGTCGCCGGATTTCGGCACGATGATCCTGCTGCCGCGCTGCACCGTCACCAAGAGCGTGTTCGGCGGCAACGTCATGTCCCCGAATGTGCGCCCGATCAACGGGCTGTCCGGTGGCAGCGTGAACTTTGTCAGATTGGCGTGACCCTGGCGCAGCCCCATCAGCCGCACCAGGTGACCGACGTCGATGGCGCCCTCGACGCCGACGGCCATCGCGTGCGGCGTGGACACCGCGACGTCGACACCCCAGTCCGCGGTGAACAGCCATTCGTTGGCCACGTTGTTCACACGAGCGACCACCCGCGGCACGCTGAATTCTATTTTCGCCAGCAGCGCCATCGCGAGATTCGCCTTGTCGTCGCCGGTCGCGGCGATCACGACGTCGCACATCTCGATGCCGCATTCCTCCAGCGAGGCCACCTCACAGGCGTCGGCCCACAGCCAGTCGGCCTCGGGGACCGTGTGCGGTTCGTACTTGTGGATGTCGCGCTCGATCAAAAGAACCTTGTGGCCGTTGGCGACGAGTTCCTGCGCCACCGACCGGCCCACCGCGCCGGCGCCGGCGATAGCCACGCGCATGCCCCGGGTGCTCACGCAGTCATTGTCACCCACCGGCCGGATACATTTGGCTCGGCCGTGGCCGCAGATCTGAACGGGGACCGATGACGCTGGAGGAGATGTACCGGGTGCTGCTCGTCGGTGCCCTGGTGCTGCTGGCCAGCATCGTGGCCACCAGATTGGCCACCCGGGCCGGTCTCCCCAGTCTGTTGCTGTTCCTGGGGGTCGGTGTTCTGCTCGGGGAAGACGGCATCGGACTGAGGTTCGACGACGTCACGCTCGCCCGCGACCTGGGCACGGCCGCACTCACGATGATCCTGATCGAAGGTGGTCTCACCACCCACTTCAGTGACGTCCGAAAGAGCATGGCGCCGGCGGCGGTGATGGCCACGCTGGGCGTGGCCATCAGTACCGTGGTCACCGCGGCAGGCGCGCACCTACTCCTCGGCCTCCATTGGCAGCTCGCACTTCTGCTGGGCGCCATCGTTTCATCGACCGACGCGGCGGCGGTCTTCTCCGTGCTGCGGGTGCTGCCACTGCCGCGGCGGCTGGCTGGTCTGCTGGAAGCCGAGTCGGGTCTGAACGATGCGCCGGCCGTCATCCTCGTCTTGATGTTCAGCGCGGTCCCGCTGCATTTCGAGGCGGGGGAGGTGCTGCTCAGCCTCGCGTATGAACTGCTCGCCGGAGCCGGGATCGGCGTTCTGTGCGGCTATCTCGGTGCCGTCACCCTGCGCCGGATCGCGCTACCGGCGTCGGGCTTGTACCCGCTGGCCACCTTCGGCCTGGGCACCGTGGCCTTCGCCGCATCGGGGGTGGCGCACGCGAGCGGATTCCTCGCCGCGTACGTGACGGGCTTGGTGCTGGCGAATTCCGGACTGCCGCATCGGGCCGCCACCCGATCCTTCGCCGAAGGGCTGGGCTGGCTGGCTCAGATCGGGCTGTTCGTCCTGCTCGGATTGCTGGTCAACCCGAGCCAGCTCGGCCGCGACGTGATCCCCGCCGTCCTCGTCGGCCTCGTCTTGCTGCTCCTGGCCCGACCACTGTCAGTGGTGTTGTCGCTGATCGGTTTTCGAGTGCCGTGGCGAGAACAGGCCTTTTTGTCGTGGGCGGGGCTGCGCGGCGCGGTGCCGATCGTGCTGGCCACCTACCCGATCGTCACGGGCGTCCCCGACAGCTACCGGCTGCTCAACATCGTGTTCGTGCTGGTCGTGGTCTTCACGCTGGTCCAGGGACCCAGCCTGAAGCCGATAGCGCACTGGCTCGGGCTCATCCGCCGTGACATCACACGCGAGCTTCAGGTGGAATCGGCGCCGCTCGACGTGCTCGACGCCGAGCTGCTGACCCTCACCGTCTTGCCGCAATCGCGGCTGCACAACGTGACCGTGCTCGAACTGCGGCTGCCCGATCCGAGCGTCATCACGCTGATCATCCGCAAGGGTCACACCTTCGTGCCGCAGCCCGACACCCGCATCGAAGCCGGTGACGAGCTGCTGATCGTCAGCACCAGCACCACCCGCGAGGCCACCGAGCGCAGACTGCGCGCGGTGAGCCGCCGCGGGAAACTTGCCTACTGGTTCGACGAGTACGGCGAACCGGACTAACAGATCCGGGGTAGCTGCTCTCCGATGGGCAGGTCCACCACGCGAGTGCCACCGAGCGCGGTCCGGGCGACGACCATCCCGGGATGCTCGGTGACGCACTGACCGATCACCGCGGCCCGCGCGCCGAGTGGGTGGCTGCGCATTGCGGCCAGCACCCGATCGGCATCGTCGGCGGGCACGAAGGCCAACAGCTTGCCTTCATTCGCCACCTGCAGGGGGTCCAGGCCGAGGAGGCCACACGCGTCGCGAACCTCGGGCGGGATCGGGAAGGTGCGTTCGTCCAGCGCCACCCCGACGTGCGCGGTCTTCGCGATCTCGTTGAGCGTCGCGGCCACCCCGCCCCGGGTGGGATCACGCAGGACGTGAAGGTCTGCGCCGGTGTCGATCATCGCGGCTACCAGTCCGTGCAGCGGCGCGGTGTCGCTGGCCACCGTGGTCGCGAAGGTCAGACCGTCGCGGCAGCTCATCACCGCGACCCCGTGCACGCCGATGTCGCCGCTGACGATCACGGTGTCACCGGGCATGGCCCGCTGCGGACGGATATCGACGCGCGGGTCGACGACGCCGATTCCCGCGGTGTTGATGAACACGCCGTCGCCGTGGCCGGAGTCCACAACTTTGGTATCGCCGGTCACCAACCTGACCCCGGCTGCGAGCGCGGCGGTGCCGACGGCCTGCGCCACATGGGCGATCTCCTGCAGCGCGGTGCCTTCTTCGAGGATGAACGCCGTCGACAGCGCCAGCGGTTGCGCGCCGGCCATCGCGAGATCGTTGATGGTTCCGTTGACCGCGAGATCACCGATGGTGCCGCCGGGGAACGTCAACGGCTTGACCACGAATGAGTCGGTGGAGAACGCCAACCGGATGTCTCCGACCGCTATGACGGCCGAGTCACCCATACCGGCGTCGGCCGCCGGACCGAATGCCGGCAGGAACAAGTGCTCGATCAGTTCGGCCGACATCGCGCCGCCGCCGCCGTGTCCCATCACAATGTTCGGTGCATCGCGCAGCGGAGTCGGGCAGACCCAGGACTCGATGTCGATTTCAGGCATGTGTCACCTCGAGGCGCCGGTAGAGGTAATAGGCAGCGCAGGCGCCCTCGGACGAGACCATCGTCGCGCCCAGCGGGTTGCGCGGAGTGCACTCCTTGCCGAATGCGGCGCACTCGTGCGGTTTGATGAGGCCCTGAAGCACCTCGCCCGAGCGGCAGATGGCGGATTCGGCGGTGTGGACGCCCGTGACCGAGAACCGGTACTCCGCGTCGAAATCGCGGTAGGCAGCCGAGAGGCGCCAGCCGCTCTGGGGGATCATGCCGATCCCGCGCCAGGTCCGGTCGGTGACCTCGAAGACGTCCTCCAGCATCGCCTTGGCCGCGGTGTTTCCTTGCGCCTGAACGGCTCTCGGATAAGCGTTCTCCAATTCGTGCCTGCCGGACTCCAGCTGAATCACCGTGCGTCGGATACCTTCCAGGATGTCCAGCGGCTCGAATCCGGTGACCACGATGGGGATCCGGTACGTCTCGGTCAGTGCCGGATACTCGTCCGTTCCCATGACGCAGCACACGTGCCCGGCGGCCAGAAACGCCTGGACCCGGCAAGTCGGTGACTCCATGATTGCCGCGATCGCCGGCGGTACGAGTACATGCGACACGAGCAATGAGAAGTTTTGTATACCAAGTCTTTTGGCCTGATAGACGGTCATCGCGTTGGCGGGCGCAGTCGTTTCGAATCCGATGCCGAAGAACACCACCTGCCGGTCCGGGTTGTTCCGTGCGATGGTCAAGGCATCCAGTGGTGAGTACACCACCCGCACGTCGCCGCCTTCGCTCTTTATCCGGAACAGGTCCTTGGAGCTGCCCGGCACCCGGAGCATGTCGCCGAAGGAGCAGAAGATCACGTCGGGCCGGCACGCGATCTCGAGGGCCTTGTCGATCATCTCCAGCGGAGTCACGCACACCGGGCAGCCCGGGCCGTGGATCATCTCGATCTGGTCGGGCAACAGCTGGTCGATGCCGTGACGGATGATCGAATGTGTCTGCCCGCCACAGACTTCCATGATCGACCAACGTCTGCTGGTGGCCGCCCTGATCTGGTCGACGAGCTTACCCGCCAGCTCGGGATTGCTGAACTCATCCAGATACTTCATGGTGTCACCTCGGTTGCTTGACGTGCGGCGATCGTGAACCCGTCCCCGAACTCCTCATTGAGTACGCCGAGGTGCTCGAACTCGGCCAATGTCTTGAGCGCCGATTCCTCGTCGAGTCGTTGGATGGCGAATCCCACGTGGACGACGACGTATTCGCCGACCGCCGCGTCCGGGATGTATTGCAGGCAGACCTCTTTCTGAATGCCGCCGAAGTCGACGAGGGACATCAGAGTGCCGTCCCGCTCGGACAGGCTCAGGATTTTCCCCGGAACTGCCAAACACATGGGAGTGCTCCTCTTCTCAGTTCGAATTGCCCACCAGTAGTTGGCCCAAAGCGATGCCCCCGTCGTTGGGCGGGACGTGGCGGTGGGTGATCACCTCGAACCCCTTGGCGTGCAGACCACCCAGCACCAGCCCGAGTAGCAGCGCGTTCTGGAACACGCCCCCGGACAAGGCGACGATGCGGATGCCGGTCACTGCCGACTCGAGCTCGGCGAGCTCCACGACGACCCCGGCCACCGCCTGGTGAAAGCGCGCTCCGATCACGCCGGCAGGAGTGCCGGCACGCTGATCGTCGATGACGGCCCTGAGCACCGGCGTCGGATCGACGAGCACGGGATCGCCCGCAATGATGTCGAAGACGTAAGTGACTGCGCCGCAATCTCTACCGCGGGACAGGCCCTCCAGCTCAATGGCCGCTTGCGCTTCGTAGTCGACGGTTTGCCGCACGCCGGCCAGTGCGGCCACGGCGTCGAAGAGCCGGCCCATGCTGGAGGTCGGCACACAGCCAAGTCCCGTCCGCAGCTGGTGGGCCAGGACTGCGCCCTCGTCGTCTGGGCAGCCCTGTACCGGCGGCAGATCGTCACTCCATGGCAAGCCTGCGGCCCACAGGTGCGAAAGCGCCATGCGATACGGTCGCTCGACGCTGACGTCACCTCCGGTCAGCGGCGCATATCGCAACTGCGCCACTCGCTGGTAGCCCTTGTAGTCGGCAACCATCACCTCGCCGCCCCAGATTGCACCGTCGGGGCCGTAACCCGTTCCGTCGAAGGCGAATCCGAGCACCTGGCTGCTGCCGTCCAGGCCATGCTCGGCCATCACCGCGGCGATATGGGAGTGATGGTGCTGGACCGTGCGGACCGGCCGTCCGCCGGCATTACGGTGTGCCCACGCGGTGGAGCGGTAGCCGGGGTGGGCGTCGGCGACCAGTTTCTCGGGGACCACGCCCGTCAGCTCCTGCAGATGTTGTTGCGCCGCATCGAACGCCGAAAGGGTGGCCAGGTCGTCCATATCGCCGACGTGCTGGCTCAGCCAGGCATACTTCCCGTCGGCCACGCCGAATGTGTTTTTGAGATCGGCTCCGACGGCCAACGTCGGCGCGACGGGGACTGGCAGCGCGACGGGCAGCGGCGCGTAGCCCCGTGACCGGCGGATCGGCATTTCGTCCCGGTCGATCACCCGGACCACCGAGTCGTCACAGGGCACCAGGATCGCCCGATTGTGCAGCAGCCAGCCGTCGGCGAGCGCGGCGAGGCGGTCCACGGCATCGGCGTCGGTGAAGCAGATCGGTTCGCCGCCGAGGTTTCCCGACGTCATCACCAGTACTTCAGGACCCGGCCCGTCGCCGGGCAGTCCGAACAGCAGCGCGTGCAGCGGGGTGTACGCGACCATGACGCCGATGTCCGGATTGTGCGGCGCGACCAGAGCAGAGAGGGCGGTGTCTGTCCGCTTGGGTAGCAGCACAATCGGGCGTTGGATTCCCGAGAGTAGCTGTGCGGCAGCATCGTTCACATCGGCGATACCACGCGCCGTCGCCAGGTCGGGAACCATCACCGCGAATGGCTTGTCTCCGCGACGCTTGCGCCGCCGCAGCGTTGCCACCGCTGCGCCGTTGGCGGCGTCGCAGGCCAGGTGATATCCGCCGATGCCCTTGACCGCAAGAATGCCGCCGTCGCGCAACAGGTTCCGTGCACAGCGGAGGCCCGCTTCGCCGCTGGTGGTGATGCCGTCGTGGTCGCGGAAGTTCAGTGACGGCCCGCACTGCGGGCAGCAGACGGGCTGCGCGTGAAAGCGACGGTCGGCCGGGTCGGCGTATTCGCGCGCGCAGTCCGGGCACATCGGGAAATCGGCCATGGTGGTGGTGGCGCGGTCGTAGGGAAGCGTCGCGATGATGGTAAAGCGAGGCCCGCAGTTCGTGCAGTTGACGAACGGGTGCCGATAGCGCCGATCGCCGGGGTCGCGCTGCTCTGCTGCACAGTCGTCGCACATCGCGACGTCGGGAGAAGCGAGGGTACGGCCGCCGCCGGAGTGCGAGGTGTCGGTGATGGCGAATCCGGTGCCGCCACGTAACGGAATATCTTGTTTCTGAACAGATTCGATGATGGCCAGCGGCGGTGGGTGGTTCTTCAGCCGATCCAGGAAATCCCCGATGGCGCTGGTGTCGCCTTCCACCTCGATGATCGCCCCGGAGCTGTCGTTGCGTACCGAACCGCTCAGTCCGAGTGCCGCCGCGGTCGTGTAGACGAATGGCCGGAAGCCGACGCCCTGGACGACGCCGTGTGCGCAGATGCGTAACCGTTGGCGTGTCATGAGGCGCCTCGGTCGTCGTTGCCCATCAGTTTGAGCCCGTCCAGCGCCGCCGCGGCGCCTGCGGCGTCAGTCTTTTCGAGGACGAAACCCATGTGGATGATCACCCAGTCGCCGGCATCGAACGTCTCGTCTGGCAGCATACCGACATTGACCTTGCGTGGCTCACCGGCGACATCAACCAAGGCGAGCTGGTCGCCGTAGCCGTCCAGCATCTGGATGACCTGCCCCGGGATACCCAGACACATCGGTCAGCCCTCCCGGGCCGGAGTCCGGCTGAGTAGTTCGGTGACAACGTTTTCGACGGCGCGGGCTGCCGCCGGGACCGCGGCGGCAACGACATCGGACAGACCCATCCGGTCGTCGACGTCGGCAACCTCGCACCCTACGACGACGGTGTAGGGGGCCTGTCCGCCGAGCGCGTTCAGGCTGGCGAACACCGTTGTGGGGTCCATGGCGTGCGCGTCCAGGCCCACCGCCTCCGTGAGTGATTGGTGACTGGCTTCGAAGACGCGCACTGTCCCCGGCACGCCCCGGCAGGGGAGTGCGTCGACAAGCACCAGCGCGTCCCACTCGGCGAGGAGATCGTAGGCAAGGTGCATGCCCCGGATGCCGTAGTCCGTGAGGCGGACACCAGGTTGTGCGGCAGCGGCGATATGACGGAGCACCTCGGGGCCGAAGCCGTCGTCGCCGAGGAAGATGTTGCCGATACCGGCTACCAGGATCTGTTGCGTGGCAGTGCCTCCGTCACATCCGTCGCATGCGCAGGTATCGGCGCGCATCCGGGATGGAGCGGACGCCGACGACCCCCGCGACCACCACCACTGCCGCGACGACGATCACGGCGATCCAACCCACTACTTCCATGGCGATATCCCTTCATTCAGCGGTTCGACCTCGTCAGGTGCGAAGTACAGATAGCGGCCGTACCAGTCGTGCATTTCAGCGGCCGGATCGTCCTCGAGGACCACGCCGATCTGCTGGTCTCCGTCGACCGTCTCGTGTACGCAGGTGACTCGGGCCACCTTGTCGGCGTAGAACAGGTCCTGTGCATCGGCGCGGCGACAAGGATGCAGCCGCACCCGGCTGTCGCGACTGACTCGCACCCCGTTCACCAGCACGGCATCGACGTTCGGGGCGACCGCGGTGTCCGCCAGCGGGTCCCACCAGTCCATGCCTTCGGGCACCTCGGGTATCAGCGATCGGACGTCGCCGCCGGCATGCGGATTACGTAACACTCCATGCAGATTCAGCAGTGCTTCCGGTGACATCGCGTCGCAGCGATCGATGATCTCCGCCGCGCGCGGGTCGGTGGCGCGCGCCTGCGCCTTCTCCTCGTCGGTCATCGTCATGACGCGCAACGTCAGGATCTCGTCGATCTCGGTCGAGTCGAACAGAGCGCCCTCGCTCTGCTCGGCGATCTCCGGATGGTCGTACAGGATGATCGGAGACACCAGCATCAGCGTGGTGTCGCCGGGCGGACCGGCCAGTACCGGGAAGCAGCGGTGCCGCAGGCAGCGGCTGACGGCGTCGACGGCCGACGCGGGCGGTTCCAGCAGTGAGACGAATTCGCCGCCGGTGACCTCGGTGATCAGGTGGGTGCCGATCAGTGAGTGTGCGATCGCGTCATCCTTATCTGCCGGTGCCGCAGCTGTATTGCGCAGCGCCAGGCTGATGCGCAGCAGGCCGTCATCGGGTTCGGACCGCACCGTCAGCTCGGCGCGCAACTCCACGCGGCTCCGGACCAATCTGCCGCCTTCGAAGGGCTCGACGTCGCGCCCACCGGCAATGATGATCGGCAGCGTCTGCGGCGTCTCGAGTTCGGATTCGCGCAGCGGCCCGAACGACATCTCGCATGCCACCGCTTCGTCCCACGTGAGCCAGGTGCGGTCGGCCACCGTCAGGTCGTGGACCGGTGCGAAACCGTCACCGGTGTCTCGTTCGACGGCGCGGTGTTGCAGCTGCAGGAACCGCACGACGATGGTCAGCGCCGTGTCAGGCCCGGGGCTGACGAGAAGTTGCGCCGAGAGAGTGTCATCCTCGCCGAGCCCGAGCTCGGCCGCCCGCTGTGGACCGAGCACGCCGAATTGCCAGCGGGACTGGTTCTTTCCCGAGGTCGACCGGTAGGGATAGAGCAGATAACCCTCGTAGAGCACCGCGTCGGCAACGGCTCTGGCTCGTTCCCAGGAAGCAGTCATCGGAGGTCCTCCGCAGTCTGGCAGGCCAACAACGCCGCGACCGTGTCGTCGAGGCCGAGCAACGCATGCCGGGTCTTGTAGTCGACCAAGGCGTCGATGGTGTTGTGATGCAACCTGATCCAGCCGGTGTGCGGATAGTGCATGGCGATGAGGTCGCGCCATACCGATACCGGCAGGTCGTAGTGGTCTTCCTGATCCCAGGGCACCGGCGTGACGGCGAAGCCACGCTGCCCCTTGGTGAAGACAGTGCCGCTGAACAGGAACTGCAGCGGGATGTTGCCGTCGCGCAGCGCATGGCAGAACTTGGCCGCGGTGACTTCGAAGTCGTAGGTGCACTCCAGAGGGAGATCGACCTGAGTGCTGCCGCTGAATCCGGGCACCATTACGCCACTGTGCTGCCACAGGAAGGTGTGTTGCGTGGTGCCCCAGCGGTCGCGGGTACCGAACAGGTCCAGCAGCGCGGCCGCCTCGTCCTGGGCATAGCCGCGGCGCAGCGGCTCGATGCGGATCTGGGCACGCAAGGCGATGGCGTGCACCGGCTCGTCGCCGGCCGCGGCGATCCCTACCCGCGCAGTCAGCACCGGGGCCACCGCGTAGGGCTCGGGGACAACGTCGACGACGGCGAAGGTCACCTCGGTCACGGCGTCACGACCTTGCTGCGTTCGGTGATCGCAGTGAAGAATTCCTCGACGTATTCGTGGACCTGCTGCCCGCCGTCGAAGCCACGCCACAGCATCCGCAGGCGGCCGACGAACTCGTAGCAGGCATCGACGGGCACCAGATGGCATTCGATGGGCAGCGGATCGCCCGGCACCCGCACGATCAGTGCCTCGGTGTCCGCGGCCAGGAGGTCGACGCGCGGATCGGCGGCCCGGATGTCGTCCCATATGTCAAGGTCCAGTTCGGATTCCGTGGCGCCTGCCGGTCCCGGGTAGAAGGCGACGGTGCGGTCGAGGGCGGAGTTGCTGAAGAAGAACGCCAAGCCGACGGGTATCTGCAGCAGTTCCCATTCGCGGTGGCCGAGCGCGAACTCGGGGAAAGTGAGGTACCGGTCGGGGACCGCGCGGTAGCGCAGCGCCGCATCGACGTCGGTGAACAGCAGATAGCAGCCCCGGCAGACGCACATCAACTGTCGGCCTTCGATGTTCACCACGTGTTGGTGCTCTGCGGCGATCTGCTCCGAGCACATCTCGCACCGCTCACCGCCGGCCGGAGGTAGCGACCGGCTGGCACGGATCCGCGCCAGGACGTCGTATGCACTCGTCATGGCACACCCGCGGTGGTCGGTTTCGCATCCAAGGCGATGGACAGCACGCCGTCGCGCATCAGCACCGGTAACGGCTCGAGATGTTCGGCAGCTGAAGAGTTTTCGTCGACGCAGATGCCCGCATGCACGACATCGAAATGGGCGTGGCAGCGGGGGCAGCGCAGCAGCGGGTCCGGCGATGCGACGCGGGGGTGCAGCGCGGCTCCCGCCAGGGAATCACCACAGCGCCCGCACCGGTCCCGGTAGACAAACCAGTTCTCGCCGAGCCGGCACGCCAGTACCGTGCTGCCTGCGACCCGGAACCCGCCGACCTCAGCGTGTTTCAGGTCAGCGAGCTCCGGCACCGGATGCCAGGCGGACACGGTGTGGCCGTTGCGGTGAATCCGGCTCAGCAGCGTATCCGGCGGTATCACCCCGGTTTCGGGTTGGGCCGCGACCACCTCGATGGTGCTGACCTCCGGGGCGGCCGCGCGGATGGCGTCTTCGACGGCGAGTTCCAGCGTCACCGCAGATGAAGGGCAGCTCTTGCAGCTACCTGAGAATTGCAACCGTGCGGCCGCGCCGTCGGGTCCTTCTGTCACGCTCAGCACGGCCACATCGCCGCCGTGGGAACCGAGATACGGCCGGACCCTGTCCAGTGCGTCCTCGACGCGCCGTCTGGTGTCGTGCGGATGCAGGCCGTGCACCAGTAGCAGACTGGCGATCAGATCGTCGGCCGCGAACTGCTCGACGAACTCGGGTGAGGCGGCGAGCAGCTCGATGATCCGTTGCAGCGCAGCACCATACAAATCGGTGACTTCGCCTACCAACAGTTCGGCGCGCTCACGCGCCACCGGCCCGGCCGCCGAACTGGCGTCGAGCAGCGTCTGTATCCGGTCTCCCGCCGTGCGCCAATGTGCGTCGTCGGGCGCGCCCACCGGCTAGTCCCCGGTTACGGACTGCGTCGGGGAGTGCAAACGTTCCAGGGTCTTTCCGTCACCCAGGTACATGTGCACCCCGCACGGCAGACACGGGTCGAAACTGCGCACCGTACGCATGATGTCGATGCCTTTGAAATGTTCCCGGTCGTTCTCCTCGAAGATCGGCTGGCCCTGCACGGCATCCTCGTACGGTCCTGGTGTGCCATAGCTGTCCCGGGGATTGGCATTCCACGGTGTCGGCGGATACGGGTGGTAATTGGCGATCTTGCCGTCCCGGATCACCATGTGGTGGCTCAGCACGCCGCGCACGGCTTCGGTGAAGCCGCAGCCGATGGCCTCGTCGGGCACCGTGAACTTTTCCCACGTCTTGGTGCGGCCGGCCCGGATCTCGGCGAGCGCCTTCTCCGCGAAATGCAGTGCACAGGCCGCCGCGTAGGCCTGGAAGTAGGTACGGGCACGGTTGCGTTCGATGGTGTTGCTGCCGTGCTGCGGGATCTTCCACTCCAGTTCGACGGGTCCCTTGAGGATGGTCTTGGGCAGGTTGATCTGCACACTGTGTCCCGTCGACTTCACGTAGCCGATGTCGACCAGACCAGCCAGCGCGGTGGACCACAGCCGGGCCAGCGGCCCACCACCGGTGTCCAGGGCCAGGTGGTCCTTGCCGTCGAACCAGCGCGGCGACATCACCCAGCTGTACTTGTCTTCCATGTCCCGCTTCTGCGGATGCGGGTTGGTGTGCTGATTCCACGGGTGCCGGCGATCGACGGGGTTGCCGAGCGGATCGTTCTTCACGAACATTTCCTGGTCGGTCCAGTCGTCGTAATACGAACTGCCCAAAAGGATTCGGATTCCCAGGTTGATGTCAACCAGCGAATGCGTGACCAACTTGCCGTCCACGACGACACCCGGGGTCACGAACATCGCATCGCCCCAGCGTTCCATGTCGCGGTAGGCGAAGTTGCAGACTTCGGGATCCTGGAACGAGCCCCAGCAGCCCAGTAGGGTACGGCGCAGGCCGACCTGTTCGTAGCCGGGTAGGGCCTCGTAGAAGAAATCGAACAGGTCGTCGTGCATGGGCACGACCTTCTTCATGAACTCGACGTAGCGCATCAACCGGGTCATGTAGTCGGTCATCAGCTGGACGGTGGCCACTGTGCCGATGCCCCCGGGGTAGAGCGTGGACGGGTGGACGTGTCGACCTTCCATGAGGCAGAACATTTCTCTCGTCCATCGGCTGACCTGGAGTGCCTCGCGATAAAACTCGCCGGTGAACGGGTTGAGCGTGCGCATGATGTCGGCGATGGTCCGGTAGCCGTGGGCATCGGAGTGGGGTGCCAGCGTGTTCTCGGCTTTGGCGAGCACACTCGGGTTGGTCTCGGCGACCATCTTCTCGCAGTAGTCGACGCCGACCAGGTTCTCTTGGAAGATGTTGTGGTCGAACATGTATTCCGCAGCCTCGCCCAGATTGACGAGCCATTCCCCCAGATGTGGTGGCTTTACGCCGTAAGCCATGTTCTGGCAGTAGCACGAACAGGTGGCGTGGTTATCCCCGCAGATGCCGCAGATGCGGCTGGTGATGAAGTGGGCGTCCCGCGGATCTTTGCCTTTCATGAAGATCGAGTAGCCGCGGAAGATCGACGACGTGCTGTGGCATTCCACGACTTCGCGGTTCTCGAAGTCGATCTTCGTGTAGATGCCGAGGCTGCCGACGATCCGGGTGATGGGGTCCCACGCCATCTCGACGAGCTGGCCCGGTTCGCGCTTGACGTGTGATGGTTCCGGAATGATCGTGGTCATGGACTTCGCTCCCTAGCAATACCTTTCGCCCTGCTGGTGGCGGGCGGTCGGAACCGGGCACCTACCAGGTGCGGGTCGCTCCCGTTTCAAGCTTTGTGCCGCGATGACGCCAATGCGGTTCCTTGTCGACGGTGCGCCCGGTGATGTGGCGCAGGTTGCGGATGACGCTTCCGTACAGACCCGACGCCGCGGTGGAAACCTTGCCGCCCGGCGGTTCATCCATGAAAGGCATGAACTTGTCGGGGAATCCGGGCATGGTGCAGCCGATACAGATACCACCCACATTCGGGCATCCGCCGATGCCGTTGATCCAGCCCCGCTTCGGCACGTTGCACTTGACGACCGGGCCCCAACAACCCAGTTTGACAATGCATTTGGGCGATCCGTACTCGTGGGCGAAGTCGCCCTGCTCGTAATAGCCGGCCCGGTCACAGCCTTCGTGCACGGTGGCACCGAAGAGCCAGGTGGGCCGCAGGGCGTCGTCCAGCGGGATCATCGGGGCCTGGTCGGTCGCCATGTAGAGCAGGTAGGTCAGCGTCTCTGCCAGGTTGTCCGGGTGTATCGGGCAGCCCGGCACGCAGACTATCGGGATGCCTGCCTTGCTCTTCCAGTCCCACCCGAGGTAGTCGGGCACACCCATCGCGCCGGTCGGGTTACCGGCCATCGCGTGGATGCCGCCGTAGGCGGCGCAGGTGCCGACAGCCACCACCGCGGTTGCCTTGGGGGCCAATCGATCCAGCCACTCGCTGGTGGTCATCGGCTGCCCGGTGGCGGGGTTGTTGCCGAACCCGCACCAGTAGCCCTCGGTGTGTAATTGCTCGTTGGGGATCGATCCTTCGACAACCAGCACGAACGGGTCGAGTTCGCCCCGATCGGCCTTGAAGAACCATTCGAGGAAATCGTCTGCGCCCCCGGTCGGGCCGCATTCGAAGTCGATGAGTGGCCAATGCACGGCGATTTGGGGGAGACCGGGGAGCGCACCGAGTGCGATCTCCTCGATGCTGGGCTGAGTGGCGGCAGTCAGCGCCACGGAATCGCCATCACAACTCAGACCGGCATTGATCCAGAGGACGTGGATCAATGCCGATTCTGCCTTGACTGCTGCCGGTGTGGGCATAGCGCAGTTCTTTCCGGGACGGGCTGGGTCCCACGTCGATCTCTTAGGGACTGGTTGTTCAATCCCATCGCCGCAGGAGTCGACGATCGGCCCGATGCGCGGCGCTGTTTCTCGGTTTACTCCAGGTGGAATGGGTTGTCAACGGCTCGAGATGACCTGCCAGGGAACCGATATCCGGGTGGCGAGATCGTTGGCAAAGACGGTTGGTCATCAATTGATTCATTGCTTGGATACCTGCATCCGCTGGTCCCAAAGATGATGGAATTCAAGATCATTGACAATTACTCGGCCGTTGGCGGGCATGGCTGGCAAATTTGCGTAGCCAGTCGAACCATGCCGCCATTCCTTCGCCGGTGCGCGCGCTGACTGGCAGAATCGTGGCGTCGGGATTGACGAGCCGAACATGTGACACGTAGGTGTCTATGTCGACGTCGAGGTGCGGGGCCAGGTCGATCTTGTTGAGCAGCACCACGTCCACAGCGCGGAACATCACGGGATACTTCAACGGCTTGTCTTCGCCTTCGGTCAGCGAGTAGACCATCGCCTTGGCATGCTCGCCGACGTCGAACTCGGCCGGGCAGACCAGGTTGCCGACGTTTTCGATGATGACGAGATCAAGCCCTGCAAGATCCAAGCCTTGCAGGGCCCGATTGACCATGGGCGCATCCAGATGGCATTCGCCGCCGAATCCGTTGTTGGTGTTGATCAGCGACACCTGCGCGCCGCGGCCCTCGAGTTTGGCCGCGTCCAGGTCGGTGGCGATGTCGCCTTCGATCACCCCGAGCGTGAGGTCGCTCTTCAGTTCATCGAGCGTGGCAGCCAGCACCGTCGTCTTGCCGGAGCCGGGTGAACTCATCAAATTGAGCGCACGAATCCCATTGGTCTCGAACGTATCTCGGTTGATGTTCGCACGCACATCGTTCTCGGCGAAAATCGATTCCAGTACGTCGATCCGCTGGGTGCCGGTGTCGTAGCCGCTGTGGTCGCCATGCTCGTGATGGTGGTCTCCGTGTTCATGGGAATGGACCGTGCCGTCATCGTGTCGGTGAAATCTGCCCATGGTGGCTACCTCTCGTCCTCGTCACGCGCTGAGTTTCAGGACACGTCCAAGGACGTCACCTGGAACTCATTGCCTTTGACCACCAGTACGTCGCCGCTGTCGCACGCCGGGCAGCACACCGACCACCGTGAGGTGAGCACTGACTGCTGTCCGCACGAGTGACAGAGGACTTCTGCCGGAACCATTTCCAGCTCGAGCTCGGCGTCGGGCATGGATTCGTACTCGCGGATCAGGCCCCAGCAGAACGACAGTGAATCGGGTACCACCTGCCGAAGGGCGCCGACTTGTACGCGTACCACGTCGACGTGCTTGTCGACTGCGTACGGTCTGATCACACCGGCGATCGCTTCACAGAGCGACAGTTCATGCACTGGGTCTCACCCCGCCTCCGCCCGGTCGCCGGAACGTCTTTCAACGCTACGCCCATTGTCCGCCGCGGCAGGACGAAACTAGCCTGATAGTTGGCCGACGCGAAGGAGGATGCCATGTGCCCCGGCAAGGTGACGGTCAGCTGAAGTGACGCCGTCGGCGGCAACTCCGCGGGCCCCGGACAACCGGGGCGTCGAGATGTTCGCCCGCTACGCCTATGCCCCCAACCATCTTGGTTATTGCGGCCCGGCGGCGCTGGCCTCGATGCGCAACGCCTCCGCCGATCAAGTGCGGGACGCGGCCCGCAGCTTCTCAGGTGCGTGGCCATACCTCGAAGTGCTGTCGAGGATGACCGGCATCTCCGACCCGCTGGACCTGCGCCTCGTCGAATCCTATTGGCTGGGAGGCGGTATCGCCGCCGCGCTGGATTCCGGTGATTTCGCGAGTCATCTGTTGGCCGTCATCGGGCCGCTGGTAGGTCATTACTGGTCGTATCTGACCGCGGACCTGGCCGGTGAGGCCGCGGCCAATCATTGTTTCCATGTGTTCGGGGTGTATCCGTGGTCGCGATTGCTCGGCCGCGGAAAGGACGAGCAGCCCCTACGCGTCCTGGACAACTGCCGGATCACGTGGGCGACGGTGATTTCTCGGACCGGCGACAGGATCGGCGCAGAGGCACGCCGGCTGCTGTGGGACGGCCGCGAACTCCGGCTGTCCGAGCCGTCGCCGCGGTACCTGGAGGTATGGGGGGACGGCTACAGCGCGGTACCCGACGTGGCGGTCGGCGATCAGGTCGCGGTGCACTGGGAACGAGTGTGTGGGCGGCTGACGCCCGACCAGTGTCGTGCGTTGGAGGACAGCACCCGGCGTCAGCTCGTCCTGACCAACCAACGGCTGGCGCGGGGCTGATGGCGATGAGTCGGTCTCGATGGGCGGCGCTGACCAGAGCTGAGTGGTGGCGTTTGGGGGCCATGGTCGGCGTGGTCGTGGCGCTGCATCTGATCGGCTGGCTCACGCTGGTGGCACTCGTGGTTCCGCAACACTTCGATCTGGGAGGCAAGGCGCTGGGGCTCGGCGTCGGCATGACCGCTTACACACTCGGATTGCGGCATGCCTTCGACGCAGACCATATTTCGGCGATCGACAACACGACCCGCAAGTTGATGGCCGACGGCCAGCGGCCGCTGTCGGTCGGGCTGTACTTCTCCCTTGGGCATGCCACGGTCGTGTTCGGGCTCGCGGTGCTGCTCTCGACGGGAGTCAAGGCGGTCATCGGCGCCATCCGCGATGGTTCCGCGTTGCACCACTACACCGGTCTGATCGGTACCGGCATTTCGGGCGTTTTCCTGCTTCTCATCGCGACCGTCAACATCGGCATTCTCGGCGGAACATTGAAGGTGTTCCGCGACATGCGTTCCGGGACCTACGACGAAGCAGAACTCGAAGACCTGCTCGACAAGCGGGGATTGCTGAACCGCGTGTTCGGCGGGCTCATGAAATCGATCACCAAACCGCGCCAGATGTACCTGGTCGGCGTGCTGTTCGGGTTGGGTTTCGACACCGCCACCGAGGTCGCGCTGCTGGTACTGGCCGGCACCAGTGCGGCGGCCGGGCTGCCCTGGTACGCCATCGTGTGCTTGCCGGTCTTGTTCGCCGCGGGCATGAGTCTGCTCGATACCGCCGACGGCACATTCATGAACTTCGCCTACGGCTGGGCGTTTCTCAAGCCGGTCCGCAAGGTGTACTACAACATCACCATCACGGGCCTGTCCATCGCGGTAGCGCTCATCGTCGGCGGCATCGAGCTGCTCGGCCTGCTGGCTCAGCAGCTGGGCTGGAGGGGCGGGTTCTGGGGCTGGATCAACGGCCTCGACTTCAACCTGCTCGGCTTCGTCATTGTCGGGCTGTTCGTGATCACCTGGATCGGTGCCCTGCTGATTTGGCGCTACGCCAAGATCGAGGCCAAGTGGTCGGCCGGCCCTTCGGTAGCTTCGATCGAGTGGACCGCACCTAGACCGAATGCGGGCGGCCCCACCCGGACGGGTGAGGCCGCAGGCGGACATTGTTGATCACGACGCGCGGCGGATGCCCCGCTTCAGCAACAGTTCACGCTCGCTTTCGCTGAGCCCGCCCCAGATGCCGTACGGTTCGCCGACGGCCAGTGCGTGTGACCGGCACTGAGTGATCACCGGGCAGGCCCGGCACATCTCCTTGGCGCGCATTTCGCGCTGGGCCCGAGCCCGGCCGCGCTCGCCATCGGGATGGAAGAACACCGCGGAGTCGACGCCCCGGCAAGTGCCGTGCATCTGCCAATCCCACATATCGGCGTTGGGTCCGGGAAGCTGCTGAGGCTGTGGCATTGGGAAATGACTCCTCCCCGCGCGTCCTATTCGCAATCTGTGGATGCGCGTCGATCTGCAAATGACCCGAGCACTTGTCGCCGATGACATCTCGTGCACACAACGTAGAAGGATTCGGCAAATTCCGTCAATAGCCACGCGCTGTGCGAAACCCCATAAGCGCAGGTCAACAATTTACATCTCGTTCATCTTCGCGACGCTTTGGAAACGAAACGGCTGGTCCCGATATGATCCACCGCAGCCGAAAGCACCGTGTTTCAGCAGTTCGCGCGAGTTCGCCACATCGGTCAATTTGTGGCCGAAATGGATGTAATTGACATCCTGTTAACACGACGAGCATTAATTATTAACGAAAGCCGCCGAACCCGCAGCGCGAGAGAACGCCGCCGAGCGCCGGGGCCGCATTGATACCGTGCTGACTCGATGACCGCAACCGGTACTACGACGCTGTCTGCCGACCAGCCAGCCGTCCGTCTATATGACGCCGCATTTGGCAACGACCTGCCGTGTTGGCCGCTGCCGGCGGCGCGCTCGGTCGACGAGCTGTGGCTGCGCGCCGTCGCCGCGGGCGGTCAGGGGTACTACGCGGTCGCGGTCGCGGACCTCGACTCGGTGTCGCGGCGAGCTCGCGGTTCGTTGCTGTCGCTGGCGCACAGCACCCGCGCCTCGTTTCTCCGGCAGCTCGGCTGGCACCGCCTGGCCCGGATCGCCGACGGTCGGGCGTGGGCATTGGTTGCCCACCAACCTCACGCCGCGCAGGCGCGGGCGGACGCGCTCGTCGGTCTGGCTGCCGACGCCCTCGGGATCGGCCGCTTCGGGGTGGCGCACCGGCTGCTTGAGCGGGCCGCGGCCGAGACCGAAAACAGCGGGGTGCCGCGCCAGCGCGTTCGGCTGGCGTGGGTCAGCGCTGAATTGGCCATGGTCAGTGGTCGGGGCGAGGAGTCCGTCGGTCATGCCGAGCGCGCTCGAGAGCTCGTCGGTGACCTGGGGTCGCCGCGCCACGCCGTGAAAACCGACGTCGTGTATTCGGCGGCGCTGTGCAGTGCGGGTCGGCTCGACGACTCCCGCCGGGTCGGCGACAGCGCGCTGGACCGTGCCCGGCAGTTCGGCTTGGTGCCGCTGACCTGGGCATTGGGCTGTTTGTTGAGCGATATCGGCAGCGCCGCGCACAGCCCGGAATCGATCGCCCAGATCCGCGACGCCGCGGCTACCACCGTCCGCGAACGGGGTGGGCGATGGGCGGGATGAATCTGACCGCCCGCGCCAGTCATTAATGTTGACCTGACATACCAACCACGGCAACGCCTCGTCCGTAACGCTGGAGAATGCGCCCACGATGACATTTTCGGGAGATGGTCTCGATGCCGTCGTTGCTGATGCAGTTGCCGGCAATCGTGATGCGCTCCGCAAGGTGTTGGAAACCATCCGCCCGATCGTCGTTCGGTACTGCCGCGCGCGGTTCGGGGTCGGTGAACGACAGGGTGTTTCCGCAGACGATGTGGCTCAGGAGGTGTGTTTAGCTGTGATCACGGCGCTGCCGCGGTACAAGGACCAGGGACGGCCGTTCCTGGCTTTCGTGTACGGCATTGCCGCTCACAAGGTTGCTGACGCGCATCGCGCCGCGGGCCGCAACCGGGCTGAAGCCACCGATGATCTGCCGGACCGCCCGTCGAACGAACTGGGTCCGGAGCAGATGGCCATCGATGCCGACGCGGCTGCCCGGATGAACCGGTTGCTGGCGGTGCTGCCCGAGAAGCAGCGCGAAATCCTGATTCTGCGCGTCGTCGTCGGCATGAGCGCCGAAGAGACCGCCGAGGCCGTCGGCAGCACTGCCGGCGCGGTCCGCGTGGCTCAGCATCGGGCACTGGCCCGGTTGAAGGCTGAGATCGGTTCGACGGAGCGTGGACATGCCTGACTCCGGACAGTGGTCGCCCAATGGCGGCGATCCCTCGCTCAACGAGGTTCGGCGGGTCGACCGATTCTTCGACGCGCTCGCCGCCGACCAGCATGCGTACTCGACGGACTCCACGGAAGCCGAGCTCGCGTTCCTGTTCGCCGACTGGCGCGACAGCATCCGTGAACCCGCGGTGACGACGCCCGTCACGGCCCGCGACGCGGTGGCGGCCCTGCAGAGTGGGTTGCACCGCAAGGAATCCCGGACCTCGCTGACGATCGTCGGGTCGGTTGCCGCGGCACTGTTGTGCCTCGGCGGCTTCGGGACCGCGATCTACGCCGCCGGACCGAACTCCTCGCTGTACGGCCTGCACACCGCGATGTTCGGCACCGACAAGGCCAGCCGCGACGACCAGGTGATGCTGGCCGCGCAGACCGAGATGCAACAGGTGCAGCAGCTGATCGACAACGGTCAGTGGCAGCAGGCGCAGGACAAGTTGCAGGCCCTGAGCCCGAAAGTGCAGAGCGTCGACACCCCGGAGCACAAGCAACAGCTGATCCAGCAGTGGAATGCTCTGACCTACAAGGTGGTTGAGCAGAATCCCGCGGCCACTTTGCCGCCGCCGGGGGAGCCGTTGCCGGTCCTCCCGTCCTCGCCGCTGACGCTGCTGCCGGTCCCGGTGGTCGAGACGACGTCGACCTCTTCGAGCACGACGTCCAGCTCATCGACGACCACCTCGTCGTCGGACGCGACGTCGTCCACAACCACGACGTCGTCCACTGCGTCGACGTCGCCGTCGGATACGACGACGAGCACGACGTCCCCGACCGAGCCGACGAGTTCTACGTCGCCGACGACGTCGAGCAGCTCGACGGCCACGTCGACATCGACATCGGCATCCACGGCCACGACCACTTCTGCGCCATCGTCGGTGCCGTCCACTGAGACTGCGACCCATTCCGCAACCGTGCCGTCGAGCGAACCCGTCGTCACCAACCCGGCCATGGCGTCGCCCACGCCCACGGCCACGGTTGCGCCGTCGCCGACACAGAACCCGGCGCCCGCCCAGACGGTCACGACCGTCGCCCCGACTGTCACATCGCCCTCGGTGACCACACCGGCGCAGACGGCGTCGGTCGCCCCGTCGACCAAGGAAACGCAGCAGCAGGAGCCGACGCGGGAGCGGTCGGTCACGACCACGACGGACGCGCCGTCCGGATCAGGGCGCGGGCAGCACTGATTCACGCGGTCATTGGCCCGGCGTGTTGAGTCGTTGACCCTGTAATAGGGGTGCTGCTTACTCGATCTTTTACGCCCTCAGCGCAAGATCAACCGCAAACGCGCTGAACGTGATGTCCGGCACGTCAACAGAAAGAATCAGCGGTAGCCGTCGTGCTCGGAGGTCGCCTCGTTGAGCGATGCATCGGCGTAGCCGCGGCAGTAGTCCCACGTCACGTAAGCATCAGGCTCGGGATCGTAGGCGGGCTCATGGGGGCGGACGGTGCCGTCGACCAACAGCTGCAGGAGGTTGGCCCGCAGCATGTCCCAGTCGTGGTAGTGGTCCTGCTGGCATTCGTCACAACAGACGACGAGACCGCGAATACCCTTGTGCGCCAAGAGTGTTTCGTACACCGCCAGATCGGCGAGATCGGCCTCGACGGCCATGCGTTCCTGCGGGTCCAGGGGCTGTCCGGGCTCCAGCGCATCCAGAACGGCCGACGGGTCCATGGGATCGTCGGCGAACGGGTCGGGTGGCAAGCCCGGTGGCAGGTGGTCACGCACAGCTCCACCCTACTTATCCCCCCTGTCGATGCGCCAGCCGTTACCCCGGCGTGCCGCTGCACAGCGGGTTCGGTGCACACAGTCTGGGCCGATAGGATGGCTTTTTAGTTCCACGACTGTGTCTGCCCTGGAGGCCCCACCCATGTCGATCGCTGAAAGCAGCGTTCCCATCTCCGTTCCGGTGCCGACCGGCGGTGACGATCCGACCAAGGTCGCGATGCTCGGGCTGACCTTCGATGACGTCCTCCTGCTGCCCGCGGCATCCGACATCATCCCAGCCACCGCCGACACGTCCAGCCAGTTGACGCGCAACATCCGGCTGCGGGTGCCGCTGGTCAGCTCGGCGATGGACACTGTCACCGAGTCGCGCATGGCCATCGCGATGGCCCGCGCCGGTGGCATGGGTGTGCTGCACCGCAACCTGCCGGCCAGTGAGCAGGCCGCCCAGGTCGAGACCGTCAAGCGGTCCGAGGCCGGCATGGTCACCGATCCGGTGACGTGCTCGCCGGACAACACGCTGGCCGAGGTGGACGCCATGTGCGCCCGCTTCCGGATCTCGGGCCTGCCGGTCGTGGACAAGAACGGGCAGCTCGTCGGCATCATCACCAACCGCGACATGCGCTTCGAGGTCGACCAGGCCAAGCCGGTTGCCGAGGTGATGACCAAGGCTCCGCTGATCACCGCGCAGGAGGGTGTCTCCGCCGAGGCCGCGCTGGGCCTGCTGCGCCGGCACAAGATCGAGAAGCTGCCGATCGTCGACGGACACGGCAAGCTCACCGGGCTGATCACCGTCAAGGACTTCGTCAAGACCGAGCAGTTCCCGCTGGCCACCAAGGACAGCGACGGCCGTCTGCTGGTCGGTGCCGCCGTCGGCGTGGGTGACGACGCCTGGACCCGCGCCATGACGCTGGCCGACGCCGGTGTCGACATCCTGATCGTGGACACCGCGCACGCCCACAACCGCGGGGTGCTGGACATGGTGGCCCGTCTCAAGAAGGCCGTCGGCGAGAAGGTCGAGGTGGTCGGCGGCAACGTCGCCACCCGGTCCGCTGCCGCCGCGCTGTGCGAGGCCGGCGCCGACGCGGTCAAGGTGGGTGTCGGCCCCGGCTCCATCTGCACCACCCGGGTGATCGCCGGTGTCGGCGCTCCGCAGATCACGGCGATCTTGGAAGCTGTGGCGGCGACCAAGCCCTACGGCGTGCCCGTGATCGCCGACGGTGGTCTGCAGTACTCGGGCGACATCGCCAAGGCGCTGGCCGCCGGCGCCTCGACCGCGATGCTTGGGTCCTTGCTGGCCGGAACCGCCGAATCGCCGGGCGAGTTGATCTTCGTCAACGGCAAGCAGTTCAAGAGCTACCGCGGAATGGGATCGCTGGGCGCCATGCAGGGCCGCGGTCAGGGCAAGTCGTACTCCAAGGACCGCTACTTCCAGGACGATGTGCTCTCCGAAGACAAGCTGGTGCCCGAGGGTATCGAGGGCCGAGTGCCGTTCCGCGGTCCGTTGTCGACAGTGATCCACCAGCTCACCGGCGGTCTGCGGGCCGCCATGGGCTACACCGGCTCAGCCACCATCGAACAACTGCAGCAGGCGCAGTTCGTGCAGATCACTGCGGCGGGCTTGAAGGAAAGCCACCCGCACGACATCACGATGACCGTCGAAGCACCGAACTATTCCTCGCGCTGACCGACAGGCGCGCCAACTGACAGGAAACGACTACACACATGCGCGACATGGTTGAAATCGGCATGGGCCGGACCGCTCGTCGTACCTATGAACTCGACGACATCAACATCGTGCCGTCGCGGCGCACCCGCTCGAGCCAGGACGTGTCCACGGCCTGGCAGCTGGACGCCTATCGCTTCGAGATTCCCGTCCTGGCGCACCCGACCGACTCCCTGGTCTCGCCCGAGTTCGCCATCGAGATGGGCCGCCTCGGCGGGCTCGGCGTGCTCAACGGTGAAGGTCTGATCGGCCGGCACCGCAACGTCGAGGACAAGCTTGTCCAGGTGGTCGAGCTG
Organism: Mycolicibacterium sp. HS_4_1; assembly: GCF_054515875.1. Taxonomy (NCBI): domain Bacteria; kingdom Bacillati; phylum Actinomycetota; class Actinomycetes; order Mycobacteriales; family Mycobacteriaceae; genus Mycobacterium; species Mycolicibacterium sp. HS_4_1. The sequence continues at coordinate 4,640,486 of NZ_CM137261.1, read as the reverse complement.
GCGGAAAAAGAAGGCGACCCCGGCCTCGCATCCAGGGAGGCCGTCCGGCTGCTTCAGCAGCTCCACGCGGCCCCGCTGGATCCGGAGCTGCTCGGTGCCGCCGTGGCACGTGTTCGTGAAGCCGGTGTCACCACCGCGGTGCGCGTCAGCCCGCAGAACGCCCAGGCACTGACCCCGACGCTGGTCGCGGCCGGCATCGACCTGCTGGTCATCCAGGGCACCATCATCTCGGCTGAGCGGGTGGCCCAGGACGGCGAGCCGCTCAACCTGAAGACGTTCATCTCCGAGCTGGACGTGCCGGTGGTCGCCGGTGGTGTGCTCGACCATCGCACCGCGCTGCACCTCATGCGCACCGGCGCGGCGGGTGTCATCGTCGGCTATGGCTCGACCTACGGCGCGACGACCAGTGACGAGGTCCTGGGCATCAGCGTGCCGATGGCGACGGCGATCGCCGACGCGGCTGCCGCCCGCCGCGAGTACCTCGACGAGACCGGCGGCCGCTACGTGCACGTGCTGGCCGACGGCGACATCCACACCTCGGGCGACCTGGCCAAGGCCATCGCCTGCGGCGCTGACGCGGTCCTGCTCGGCACCCCCTTGGCCGCTGCCGCCGAGGCGCCCGGCGACGGCTGGTTCTGGCCGGCGGCCGCCGCGCACCCGTCGCTGCCGCGCGGAGCGCTGCTGCAGGTCGCGCTCGGCGACCGTCCGTCGCTCGACCAGGTACTCAATGGTCCGTCCGACGACCCGTTCGGTTCGGTCAACCTGGTCGGCGGTCTGCGCCGGTCGATGGCCAAGGCCGGGTACTGCGACCTCAAGGAGTTCCAGAAGGTAGGGCTCACCGTCGGTAGCTAGTACCGGCGGTAGCGACTTAGGCATACCTTGGTAGCTGGTTACCGAGCGGTAGGTCCATACTTCTGCCATGGAGCCTGACTACGACGTCTTGATCATCGGCTCGGGTTTCGGAGGCAGCGTCAGCGCCCTCCGGCTCACCGAGAAGGGTTACCGCGTTGGCGTGTTGGAGGCCGGCCCCCGGTACTCCGACGCAGACTTCGCCAAGACCTCATGGGACCTGCGAAAGTTCTTGTGGGCGCCCAAATTCGGGATGTACGGCATCCAGCGCATCCACCTGCTGCGCAATGTGATGATCCTGGCCGGTGCGGGCGTCGGCGGCGGTTCGCTGAACTACGCCAACACGCTCTACATCCCGCCGGACCCGTTCTTCAACGACCCCCAGTGGAATAACATCACCGACTGGCGCGCCGAATTGATGCCGCACTACGAGCAGGCTCAGCGCATGCTCGGCGTGGTCAAGAACCCGACGTTCACCGACGCGGACAAGATCATCAAAGAGGTCGCCGAGGACATGGGCTGCGCCGACACGTTCGTGCCGACGCCCGTCGGCGTGTTCTTCGGACCCGACGGTGAGAAGACGCCGGGCAAGACGGTGCCGGATCCCTACTTCGGCGGGGCGGGCCCGGCGCGCACCGGCTGCATCGAGTGCGGCGAGTGCATGACCGGCTGCCGGCACGGCGCCAAGAACACGTTGGTGAAGAACTACCTCGGGCTTGCGGAAAAGGCTGGGGCGCAGGTACATCCGCTGACCACGGTGACCAGCTTCCAGCAGCGCGGTGACGGGCTGTGGGAGGTGGCGACCCGCCGCACCAACGGCCGGGTACGCCGCGGCAGGCGGACCTTCACCGCCAAGTACCTGATCGTCGCGGCCGGTACGTACAACACCCAGAAGCTGCTGTTCAAGGTGCGCGATACCGGCAAGCTGACCAAGCTGTCGGACAAGCTCGGCGTGCTTACCCGGACCAACTCCGAGTCCATCGTGGGCGCCCAGACCCGCGAGGTGCCCGCGGACATGGATCTGACGCACGGCGTGGCCATCACCTCGTCGATCCACCCGACGCCGGACACCCACATCGAACCCGTGCGGTACGGCAAGGGCTCCAACGCGATGGGCATGTTGCAGACGCTCATGACCGACGGCGCCGGCCCGCAGGGCACCGACGTGCCGCGGTGGAAGCAGTTCCTGAACCAGGCCGGCGAGGACCCGCGTGAGCTGATCCGCCTGCTCAACCCCCAGCATTGGAGCGAGCGCACAGTGATCGCGCTGGTGATGCAGCACCTCGACAACTCGATCACCACCTTCACCAAGCGCGGGCCCGGTGGCATCCGGATCATGTCGTCCAAGCAGGGCCACGGCGAGCCCAACCCGACCTGGATCCCGGTCGGCAACGAGGCAACCCGGCGGATGGCCGAGAAGGTCGGCGGCATCGCCGGCGGCACTTGGGGCGAGTTATTCAACATCCCGCTGACCGCCCACTTCCTGGGCGGCGCGGCGATCGGTGACAGTGCGGCGACCGGCGTCATCGACCCATACCACCGCGTCTACAACTACCCGACACTTTTCGTCACCGACGGCGCCGCGATTTCGGCGAATCTCGGTGTGAACCCGTCGCTTTCGATTGCGGCGCAGGCCGAGCGGGCGGCGTCGCTGTGGCCGAACAAGGGACAGGACGACGCGCGTCCGGCCCAGGGCGAGCCGTACCGGCGGATTGAGCCGGTGGCTCCGGACCGTCCGGTCGTGCCGGCCGAGGCTCCCGGCGCACTGCGCCGGTTGCCGATCACCCCGGTCTGACGGCTCAGGCGGTGTGCAAACGCCGGTGAGTAGGTGCCCGCCCGGGCGGTTGCGGCGGCGGGGGCAGCAGTGACTGTCGCGGCTTGACGTCGACGACGGTCGGCTCGCGGGTACTCAGGGTGAGGTCGGCGCCGGCATGCCGGATTGCGAGGGTGGAGTCCCGGACGGTGCGCCGCTCGTAGTAGTCGACACCGGGCAGTCCGTGCGGTTCGCCTTCGTCCAGATTCCCGCGAAAGCCGATGTGCCCGTTGGACAATGCGAATGCGGATTCCGACTGCGCCAACAGATCGAGATCCAGCCGCGTCTCGCGGACCTGCCATGGCTCGACGGGAAATGCGTCCTGGGTGATCATCGTCGGCCTACAGCAGGTCGGCCAGGTCGGTGACCACGACGTCGGCGCCGCTGTCGCGCAGCTGCGCGGCTTGATCGGCCCTGTCCACGCCGACGACGTAACCGAACCGGCCGTTTCGTCCCGCTTCGACGCCGGCCAACGCGTCTTCGAACACTGCGGCCGCCGCCGGTTCGACACCCAACAGTTGTGCCGCCCTCAGGTATGAGTCCGGTGCGGGTTTACCCGCAAGGTGCTCGTCCCGCAGCGTCAGCCCGTCGACGCGCTGCTGGACGAACTGAGACAGCCCGGTGGCGTCCAGCACCTGACGGGTGTTGGCGCTCGACGACACGACGGCGACGCCGAGACCGGCGGCGGTAACCGCCTCCACATATCGCCGAGACCCGCTGAACACCTCGATACCTTCGTCGTGCAGCACCTTCTGGAACATCTGGTTCTTGCGGTTGCCTAGGCCGGCCACCGTCTCGGCGTCCGGCGGGTCGTCCGGGTTGCCGTCAGGGAGGTCGATGCCACGGCTGCGCAGAAACGACCGGACGCCATCGGCACGCGGCTTGCCGTCCACGTACCGCAGGTAGTCGTCGTGACTGTCGAACGGGACGAAGTGTTCGCCGCTATGTTCGGCGCGTTGCCGCAGGTAGGCGTCGAACATCGCCTTCCAGGCCTTCTTGTGCACGCTCGCGGTGTCGGTCAGGACACCGTCGAGGTCGAACAGGCAGGCGTGTACGGCTTCGGGGAGACCCAGCATGGTTGCTCTTTCGGTGGGAGTGGTCCTGCTATGTCCTTTCCCGCTTTTCGGCCCGGTTATTCGTCGGCGCTACGCCGCGCTGATCGCACGGCTCGGTGCCCCGTGGACGTCGACCGGGACATCACCGGTCAGCGTGACACGGTGCATCAGCCGGTGCTGGCCGTCGTAGTCGTCGACGGCGCGGTGCTGGGTGGCCCGGTTGTCCCACATCGCGACGTCTCCGGCCTGCCAATCCCAGCGAACGGTGTTCTCCGGCATGGTGATTCGGCGCTGCAGCAGCTCAAGTAGCGCAGCTGACTCGTAGCTGTCCATGCCGACGAAGCCGCGGACGAAATTGCCGGCGAGCAGCGTGCGTTCGCCGGTCTCGGGGTGAACGCGCACCACCGGATGCTCCGTGCGGAAGTCAGGCTTCTGGAACGCTTCCATGTAGCCGCGCTGTTCGTCGCTCAGTCCCCGGACATCGATGACGTCCTTGATGTAATCGAACCGGTTGGAGTGAATGGCCCGGAGGTTTTCGACCAGCGCCTTGAGAGGCGCGGGCAGCGCGTCGTAGGCCGCGGCGGTGGAGGCCCAGAGGGTGGAACCGCCGTAGGTGGGCAGGGTGACCGCGCGCAGGATCGACGCCGAGGGATAGTCGGGCATGAACGTGACGTCGGTGTGCCAGCGGGTGGCCTTGCCGTACTCCGAGTCGATCGGGGCGATCTTCGGTGCGTCGGCGCTCTTCATCGAGTGATGTCCGACCAGGTCGCCCATCAGTTCCCCGAAGGCCTGCTGCTGTGCGTCGTCGAGCTGGTCTTGGTCGCGGAAGAAGACGACCTTGTGTTCGAGGAGCGCGGCGCGAATCTCGGCGACGGTCTCGGGGGACAGGTCACCGCTCAGTCGCACGCCGTCGACGACGGCACCGATCTTGCTGGTCAGTTTGGTGACGGTGAGTGCGGAGGCCATCAGATTCCTTTCCGAGGATTAGCGCTGTAGTCACTTGACTACAGCGCATGGACGCTAGTGTAGCCACATGACTACGGGTGTGCCAGTGGGCCGGGACGAAGTCGTCGCTGCCGTGCTCGAGGCCGCATCCGAGCTGTTCGCCGCCCGCGGACCTGCGGCGACGTCGATTCGGGACATCGCCGCGAAGTCCAACGTCAACCACGGGCTGGTGTTCCGGCACCTCGGGTCCAAAGAAAAGCTGGTCGGAGCGGTACTGGACCACCTCGGCCAGCGGCTCAGGGAGCTGATCGAGGCGAAGGCGCCGGCCGAGGTGATCGACGCCGCGCTGGATCAACAGCTGCGGGTGATCGCCCGGGCCGCGCTCGACGGCTACCCGGTGGGGGAGTTGCAGACCACATTTCCCAACATGACGCGGCTGCTCGACGACTTCCTGCCTCGCTACGCCGACGAGAACCAGGCCCGGCTCGCGGTGGGGAACGTCATTGCGCTGCAACTGGGTTGGCGGCTGCTCGGGCCGTTCTTGCGGCCGGCGCTGGGGCTCGGTCAGATGACCGACGACGAGGTTCGTGCGGCCGTGGGCGCGGCGGCCGAGCGGCTGGCTGAGCCCCCGGACGACCACCACTAGACTGGGCGGGTGCAAACACCAGCATCACAGCCCGTCCTGGTCATCGATTTCGGCGCGCAGTACGCGCAGCTGATCGCCCGCCGGGTCCGGGAGGCGCGGGTTTTCTCCGAGGTCCTGCCGCACACGGCGACGGTCGAGGACATCAAGGCCAAGAACCCGCAGGCCATCGTGCTGTCCGGTGGCCCGTCCAGCGTCTACGACGAGGGTGCTCCGCAACTGGATGCGGCAATCTTCGACCTCGGGGTCCCGGTGTTCGGCATCTGCTACGGGTTCCAGGCCATGGCCCAGGCACTCGGCGGCACCGTGGCGCACACCGGCACCAGTGAATATGGCCGGACCGAGCTGAAAGTCGCTGGCGGAGAATTGCATTCAGGGCTGCCTGACACGCAGCCGGTGTGGATGAGCCACGGTGACGCGGTCACCGCGGCGCCCGCCGGGTTCGACGTGGTGGCCAGCAGCCCCGGCGCTCCGGTCGCCGCATTCGAGGACCGGGCCCGCAAGCTGGCCGGCGTCCAGTACCACCCCGAGGTGCTGCACTCCCCGCACGGCCAGCAGGTGCTCAGCCGGTTCCTGCACGACTTCGCCGGTATCGGCGCGACCTGGACCGCCGCCAACATCGCCGACCAGTTGGTCGAGCAGGTCCGCGAGCAGATCGGCGATGGCCAGGCCATCTGCGGACTGTCCGGCGGCGTCGACTCGGCGGTGGCCGCCGCGCTGGTGCAGCGCGCCATCGGCGACCGGCTGACCTGCGTGTTCGTCGACCACGGCCTGCTGCGCTCCGGTGAGCGCGAACAGGTCGAGCGCGACTTCGTCGCCGCCACCGGCGCCAAACTGGTCACCGTCGACGAGGCCGACCGCTTCCTCGACGCGCTCTCCGGGGTGACCAACCCGGAAGGCAAGCGCAAGATCATCGGCCGCGAGTTCATCCGCGCGTTCGAGGGTGCGGTGCGCGACATTTTGGTGGACAGCGAGGCCGCGCCTGATTCTGGGATCGAGTACCTCGTCCAGGGCACGCTCTACCCCGACGTCGTGGAATCCGGCGGCGGCACCGGTACCGCGAACATCAAGAGCCACCACAACGTCGGCGGCCTGCCTGAAGACCTCAAGTTCAAACTCGTCGAGCCGCTTCGACTGCTGTTCAAGGACGAGGTGCGGGCCGTCGGCCGCGAACTGGGCCTGCCCGAGGAAATCGTTGGGCGCCAGCCGTTCCCGGGTCCCGGCCTGGGCATCCGCATCGTCGGCGAGGTGACCGGTCCCCGGCTGGAGACGCTGCGCCGTGCCGACTCGATCGCGCGCGAGGAGCTGACCGCCGCCGGCCAGGACCAGACCATCTGGCAGTGCCCGGTGGTGCTGTTGGCCGACGTGCGCTCGGTCGGTGTGCAGGGCGACGGGCGGACGTACGGACATCCGATCGTGCTGCGTCCGGTGTCCAGCGAGGATGCCATGACCGCAGACTGGACCCGGGTGCCTTACGAGGTACTGGAACGTATTTCGACCCGCATCACCAACGAGGTGCCCGAGGTCAACCGTGTGGTCCTGGACATCACCAGCAAGCCGCCGGGCACCATCGAGTGGGAGTGAGGCCCTAGCTCTATCGGGTTGATGACCTTCGTCCCTTTCAGAGTGGTTCCCGGTCGCGGAACCATGAAGAGGCGTTGCTTGGTGTCCGTGCCGATGGCACTGCGGGCAACGCAGGACGTAGAGGTGTTCCGATGGGTCAAATTGCTGAATCTGCTTGTCCCGCGAGTGGATTTCGACGCTACGCGCCCAAGGCTGTCGCGGCCGCCGGTGCGATCGCTGCGCTAGGCGTTCTCACTACTGCTTGCGGCGGTAACCAGTCCCCGCCGGGCAAGACCACGTCCACGACGACGACCACGACCACATCGTCGCAGGTCCCTGTGTCACCGACCCAGAAGTCGATCGACCCGTCGGGGCCGAATTCCTTTACGCCGTCGGTTTTGGCGCCGCCGCCGCAGACGGCGCTGCCCGGGGTGCATCACAACTTCTGATCTTCAGCTGTGTTGGGACTTTTGGCCCTGCCCTGACGGCCCACTCAATCAATAGCCTTCTGGCAGCGCGATGCAGAGAGGGTGGTGGCGGTGGTGCAATTGGCGAGCGGCCCGGGCCGCAGCGGAAGTCCGGTTGTCGGTGGGCTCTCATGACGGCAGAAGCGCCTCCGGTCGCACAACTTCAGGCCCGCCGGCCCTTCCCGGAACGTATGGGGCCTACGGGCAACCTGATCTACAAGCTGGTCTCCACCACCGATCACAAGATGATCGGGATGATGTACTGCGTCGCCTGCTTCATCTTTTTCTTCATCGGTGGCCTGATGGCGCTGTTCATCCGTGCAGAGCTGGCCCTGCCGGGACTGCAGTTCTTGTCCAATGAGCAGTACAACCAGATGTTCACCATGCACGGCACGGCGATGCTGCTGTTCTACGCCACCCCGATCGTGTTCGGGTTCGCCAACCTGGTGCTGCCGCTGCAGATCGGTGCCCCGGACGTGGCGTTCCCGCGCCTGAACGCGCTGTCCTTCTGGCTTTTCGTTTTCGGTGCGCTGATCGCGCTGTCGGGCTTCCTCACTCCCACTGGTGCCGCGGACTTCGGCTGGACCGCCTATACCCCGTTGTCGGATGCGGTCCACTCACCGGGTGCGGGTGCCGACCTGTGGATCGTCGGCCTGGCCGTCGGTGGTCTGGGCACCATTCTGGGTGCGGTCAACATGATCACCACGGTGGTCTGCCTACGCTGCCCGGGTATGACGATGTTCCGGATGCCGATCTTCACCTGGAACGTCTTCATCACTTCGATCCTCGTGCTGATGATCTTCCCGCTGCTGACCGCTGCCCTGCTCGCGCTGGCCGCCGACCGCCACCTCGGCGCCCACGTCTACGATGCGGCCAACGGCGGAATGATGCTCTACCAGCACCTGTTCTGGTTCTTCGGCCATCCTGAGGTGTACGTCATCGCGCTGCCGTTCTTCGGCATCGTCAGCGAGATCATCCCCGTGTTCTCCCGCAAGCCGATCTTCGGCTATACAACCCTGGTCTACGCCACGATGAGCATCGCGGCACTGTCGATGGGCGTGTGGGCGCACCACATGTACGCCACGGGTGCGGTGCTGCTGCCGTTCTTCTCGTTCATGACGTTCCTGATCGCGGTCCCGACCGGTATCAAGTTCTTCAACTGGATCGGCACCATGTGGAAGGGGCAGTTGACGTTCGAGACGCCCATGCTGTTCACCGCGGGCTTCCTCGTCACGTTCCTGCTCGGTGGTCTGTCGGGTGTGCTGCTGGCCAGCCCGCCGCTGGACTTCCACGTCACCGACTCGTATTTCGTTGTGGCACATTTCCATTACGTGCTGTTCGGCACGATTGTCTTCGCCACCTACGCGGGCATCTACTTCTGGTTCCCGAAGATGACGGGCCGGCTACTCGACGAGCGCCTGGGCAAGCTGCATTTCTGGCTGACCTTCATCGGTTTCCACACCACCTTCCTGGTGCAGCACTGGCTGGGCAATAGTGGTATGCCACGTCGGTACGCCGACTACCTGCCCACCGACGGTTTCACCACGCTGAACATCATCTCGACCATCGGTGCCTTCATCCTGGGCGTATCCACGCTGCCCTTCGTGTGGAACGTGTTCAAGAGCTGGCGCTACGGCGAACCGGTGTTGGTCGACGACCCGTGGGGTCACGGCAACTCCCTGGAGTGGGCCACCAGCTGCCCGCCGCCGCGGCACAACTTCACCGAGCTGCCCCGGATTCGTTCGGAGCGCCCGGCGTTCGAGCTGCACTACCCGCACATGGTCGAGCGGATGCGCGCCGAAGCCCACATCGGCCGGAGCCATACGGCCGATGAACCTTCGACGCTCATCGCGGAGGGTCGCCCCGCCAGCTGAAGCTGTTGACGTACTGGCCCATGTCCAGGGCCAGTTGCAGGCCGACGGCGGACGGCTTCCCGGAGCCGAAGTCCGGCCCGAAGCGGTGGTACGGGCCGCTCGCCGCGGCGATCAGCGCCAGGTCGTTCTTGACGGCGACCAGCACCAGCAGCCGCATGCGGGCGAATCTGCGGCTTGCCCCCTGCGGATACCAGTCGGCGACGACACCGTAGCCCGCCTGGTATCCCACCATGGCGTTCGGGACTTCGTACGCGGTCTTGGCGTCCGGATAGGACGACGTGATCAGCTCGTTCGCAATGTCTTTCGGCTGCCGTCCGTTCGCGGGCCGGCTGAACAACTGCAGCATCCCACCGTCGCCGGCCACCAGCTTCGCCAGGACGCCGTGGTCGTCCTTGGTCACCTCATAGGCTGATCCGGCGGCCGGGTAGGCGACGCTGAACGAGCCGTCGTGTGCGGTGAACCGGGGGTTGATGGTCACCGGCTGGCCCATGGGCGGATGCCCGCACTCGGGTGGGCACACGTAGCGCACCGCCGGCTTCTCCAGCAGTCCGGAGACGCCGACGAGAAGCGCGGCCACCACCACGGCGGCGAGGACGAACACCAGTGCCACCTGAACGCGTTTCGTGGTTCGGGTCGGTGTTGCCGAGTAGGACGTGGCATGCAGCGAATAGCCGGGCAGGAGTCCGACCGCCATGCTGTCGGCGGGTACCGGACGATCGCTGCGCTGGCCATGGCGAGCGGCCCGCGACGAGGCCCGGGTGGCGGCACCGCAGGCCGCGCAGAACGGGGCGTCGGGCACCACGTGGCCGCACTGGGCGCACAGCAGTGGCTCGTCCATGTTGTAGTCGTCGTGGGCTTCGTGCAGGAGTGCCAGGTGCAGTCCGACACGCAATGCCAGCAGTGCGAGGAGGGTGAGCGCGAAATACATTGCCAGTTGGGCCAGCTGGGGCAGCTGGACCATGTCGATCAGGCCGAGCAGGGCGTAGACCACACCGACGACCACTGCGATCAGGGTCAGCGTCAACCGGACGTAACCGCGGTGTTGGTGTGCCTTGTTCGGTGGTCGGGTGAACCACAGTGCCGCACCGATCAGACCGCCGACGGTGGCCGCGATGATCGGAGTGGCCAGGCCGCGGATTCCGGCCTCGACCAGCAGGCCCAGCATGGGGCGGTCGCGGTTGACCATGCCCGTGCCGAACTGCGGGGCCAGTCGGGTCAGGGTTGTCGCCGCGGTGAAATAGATGGCGGCGTGGGCACCGATGGCGTAGCCGTGCAAGGCTTCTCGATGGCCTGGCCGAAGCAGGCGGATCACCAGCGCGGGTACCTGCATCAGCAGGAGGCCGCCGAGCGTGATTCCCACGCCGGTGCGCAGCATGCGGGCTGCGGCGATGCCGGCGCCGAGCGGGATGCCGTAGGACCTCGCGACCGCTGCTCCGGTGAGCAGCGCCCAGGCGACGCCGAGGGCGATGGCGAGACCGGCGGTGAGCCACAGATTGCCGCGGGGTGCGTCTTTGTTGAATTCGGATTCCCGTAGATAGATTCCGAAGATCACGGGCAGCCCCAGGACCGCGACCGCAACCAGCGCGCCGGGTAGGCGGAGCATCGCGGTGGCGGCCAGCGCCAGCACCAGAGCGATGAGCCCGATCATGAACGACGTGCGTGATCGCGGGGACAGGTGCGGGAACAGCGAACTGGTGATCGAGAGGCGAAGCAGATGCTGTCCGGGTGCGGCGCTGAACGACCGGGCCCGCAGCCAGTGCGGCCCGTCGTGGCGGTGTTCGCGCAGCGGTGCACCGCACAGGCCGCAGTACTCGCCGGCCGGGACGTCCAGCTGGCAGACCTCGCACTCCATCATCGGCCGGTCTTCGAGCTGCGTGCTCATTGCGTCACCTTCTGCAACAGCAACAGGTCGGCCGCCAGGTTCTCCAGGTTCGGGGTGCCGAGGCCACTCACCAGGTCGTAGCCGGGTCCTGCGGTGTCAACGGCGTTGCCGCCCAACGTGACATCGCGGAATGCCGGGTGGGGAGCGCCGGTGGCGATGCGGTACAGCGGTGGATTGAGAGCGCCGACCGGTCGCCCGCCGTTCGCGATGAGGTGCTGATTCATGACGGCGGCCAGCCCGGCCCAGATCGGGGCCGCTTGTGAGGTGCCGCCGCCGACGACAACCTGTTTGCCGACAACGATTTTCACGCCGGTGTAGGGGTCGGCGACGGCCGAGATGTCCGGTGTCATGCGCTTCCCAGCGCTGCGTTTCGGGTCGACCTGGGTCGCCGCGGCCGCTTGCCAGCGCGGTTGATCGAACAGGGCGGAGACCCCACCGCCGGTGCCCTGGGAGAGCGGGACGTTGAACCAGGCCTGTTCGTCCACCCATTGGCCGTCGGCGTCGGTGGACAGGGTGCTGCCGCCGACGTTGGTCATTTCGGGCAGTGACGCCACCGAATCCAGGCCGACATCACTTGAGCCTGGCGGTGAATCCCAGTCATCGCCGCCTTTGCATTCCAGTCCGGCCAGGTCGCCGCTGGCGTCAAAGGCCGTGGTGCCGTGTGCTTCCGCGGTGGCCAACGCCGAGCGGACGGGCGCGAGGTCGGCGGCGGTGGTCAGCTTGTCGCAACCCCAGCCGATCGACAGGCTCCAGATGGCGCCGGGGAAGTCGCGGTCGGTCTGCTCGAACATCTCGCCGATCTTCAGATAGGCGCTTTCGCCGGTGACGGTGGGACGGGCGTTGACGACGACCAGCTGGGCGTCGGGTGCGATGGCATGGATCACCTCGAGATCCATGGTGGTCTCGCCGTGGTCGTCGCCGGGCTTCCCACCGACGAGTATCGGGGTGAATTTGGGTAGGCCGAAGGTGGTGGCGAACTGGTCCAGGTCGTCCTGGTCGTAGCCGTTGAAGGCGAAGACCACCACTGTGGTGCCCTTACCGGTGTAGCCAGCGGCGGCCAGCTTGTCGGCGCGGTAGGCGCTGAGCAGGTGGCTCGGGGTCAGGCCGCGTTCGGGCACCCCGAGCGGCCGGGGCGGTGGGGTGGATTCGTGATGCGGCGTGTAGCTGAGGATCCGGCCCAATTCGGTGACCGTGCCGTGCAATTCGGTGGGAAGCCGGGGCTGTTGCGGTGCGGCGTAGAACTCCTGCCCACGCCGGCCGCGGTAGTCGTGCACCTGGACGTCGAAGGCGGTGCCCATGTCGCCGGGATCGCCTTCGATGACGGCCCAGTTGTCACCCGGCCGCCATCGGACCGAAAGCCGTTGTAGATCAGCCCAATTGATCAGTGCATTGGGCCGATCATCGGCATCGAGCGTGGCGGTGAGCCGAACGCGTTGCGGATGCGCGAGTCCGAGATCGGTCGAGGAGGCCAGCAGCGACGCGAACGGACCGTCGATGGCGCCTGACGGTAGGTCTGACGCCGCGCTCGGCCGGCCCGGGATGGGCAGGGCGAAGACCAGAGCCAAGGTGGCGACAAGGGTCAGGGCCAACAGCCATCGCTGTGACGGTGTCCGAGTCCGCGGTGGCATATAGCAACGGTAGCGCTTACCCGGATTCTGTTGAGCCCTTGGATTACCGGGGCCTGGGGTCAGTTGCGGTGGGTGCCCGGGGTGGCGGTGGGCGCCGGGTTGGCAGTGACCGACGGCGTGAACAGGTTGCCGCCGTTGGGGTTGATCGACTTCTCGGTCGGGGTGACCGCCGATGTCGTCGTCGTCGTGGTCGTCGTGGTGGTGGACGACGGCGTCTCAGGGGCTTTCTTTTCTCCGCCACAGCCGGCGGTGAGGCCGATCATGGCGATGAGTGCGGTGCCGCCGGCGGCAGCGGTGACGCGGTGGGCCAGACGATTCGAACGCACGATGTATGCCTTCCACTAGCGCAACGGTCCACCAAGCCCGAGCGGGATTCCAGACCTATTCCAGTTACAAGCGTACAGGTCAGAGCACTGGGACGGCGGCGTTGTGAGTCGTCGGCAGCTTGACCGTGTCGGTGGGTGGGTGTTTACTCACGATATCGAACAAATATTCGAATTCGGGCAGTGTCTGGTGGTGTTGGAGGTGTTGTTGTGGCGGCTGTGACCAGTCTGGCGAATAGTCGGATTGACCGCGCTGACCAGCTGGAACAGCTCCGGCGCAAGATCGCCGAGATGTCTGGACCAGCAGGTTTGCGGAGCCGGGACCGGGGTCGGTCGGAGCCGGCCCCGAAGGCGGTTGAGAGTTTGCTGGAACCGCCGAATTCCCGGTCTGATCTGCTGCCTGAGGTGTTGCCCCGTGGCACCGTCGCAGTGCTCTCGGGAGCCCGGTCGTTGCCACTGCGGATGGTGGCTGCGGTGACGGCGTCCGGTGGGTATGCGGCCATCGTCGGTCAGCCCAAGGTCGGGCTGTTGGCCGCGGTGGAGATGGGAGCCGATCTGGAACGCATCGCACTCATCCCGGATCCGGGACCGGATCCCGTGGAGGTGGCCGCGGTGCTCATGGACGGACTCGAACTGGTGCTGCTCGGCCTGGGCGGCAAGTCCGTTCAGGCCGGGCGGGCGCGGGTGGTGGCGTCCCGAGCCCGGCAGCGCGAGTGCACCCTGCTGGTCACCGATGGCGACTGGCCGGGGGCGACAGTACGGCTGGAGGCCCGGGTCCGCGGGTATGAGGTAGTCGGCGCGGGAACTGGAGACCCGGTGCCGGGGTGTGGGCGGATAGGCCGGGTGCGGCTGGACACGCGAGCCCGAGGCCGCTCGATGCGTCCGCTCCGAGCGGTGGGTGGGTGAGATGTCCCGGGTGCTGGCCATCTGGTGCATGGACTGGCCCGCGGTGGCGGCGGCAGTGGCCGCCGGACTGCCGGTGACCGAACCGGTGGCGGTCACTCTGGCGAACCGGGTGGCGGCCTGTTCGGCGTCGGCGCGGGCGTCGGGGGTGCGAAGGGGGTTACGGCGCAGGGAGGCTCAGGCCCGCTGCCCGCAATTGCACGTCGCCACAGCCGATCCGGCCCGGGACGCCCGTCATTTCGAGGGGGTGACGGCTGCGGTCGACGAGGTGGTGCCGCGCGCGGAGGTACTGCGGCCGGGACTGCTGGTGTTGCCGGTGCGTGGGGCGGCCCGGTATTTCGGGTCTGAGCAGACCGCGGCCGAGCGGTTGGTCGACGCGGTGGGCGCGGCCGGGGTCGAATGCCAGGTGGGTATCGCCGACCAGCTGCCCACCGCGGTGTTCGCCGCCCGGGCCGGACGGATCCTCGCGCCGGGGGAGGACGCGCAGTTTCTCGCCGGACTGTCCATCCGGCAACTGGCCACTGAACCGAGCCTGTCCGGTGACGGCCGGGAAGAGCTGGCGGACTTGTTGTGGCGCATGGGTATCCGAACCATCGGGCAGTTCGCCGCGCTGTCCCGGACCGACGTGGGGTCCCGGTTCGGTACCGACGCGGTGGTCGCACACCGGTTCGCCCGGGGCGAGCCGGACCGTCGACCGGCAGGCCCGGAGACGCCGTCGGATCTCGATGCTGTGATGGACTGCGACCCGCCCGTCGACAGGGTGGACGCGGCGGCGTTCGCCGGACGCTCGTTGGCCGGCAGGCTACACCGCAGCCTGGAGTCTGCGGGGGTGGGCTGTACTCGGCTGTCGATCGATGCGGTGACCGCCAACGGCGAAGAATTGCAACGGGTTTGGCGCTGTGCCGAACCGCTGACCGAGGACGCCACCGCGGACCGGGTGCGGTGGCAACTGGACGGCTGGTTGACCAGGCGGGGCCTGGGTGGCGCCGGTCCTACTGCGCCCATCACGGTGCTGCGACTGCATCCGGTCGAGGTGGTCTCGGCCGCGGCGCTGCAGCTGCCGTTGTGGGGATCCTCCGGCGATGACGACCGGATGCGGGCTCGGCGGGCGCTGGTGCGGGTCCAGGGTCTGCTGGGGCCGGAGGCGGTGCAGGTGCCGGTGCTCAGCGGTGGTCGGGGGCCGGCCGAGCGCATCACGCTCACCCCGCTGGGAGATGAGGTGGTGCCGCTGAATGATCCGACGCAACCCTGGCCGGGGCGGCTACCGGAGCCGGCCCCGGTGGTCCTGCTGGATGATCCAGTGGAACTTGTTGATGCACACGGTGATTCGGTCCGGGTCACGGACCGGGGCATGTTCTCCACGGATCCGGTGGGGCTGACGGGGTCGGGCTATCGCGGGGTGTTGCGCTGGTGGGCGGGACCATGGCCGGTCGACGAACGCTGGTGGGATCCGGAGCGGGGGAAAGGACGCACGGCTCGAGCCCAGGTGTTGCTCGGGGGCGATGAGGAGAGCCGTGCGCTGCTGCTGTGTTACCGACAGCGGCGGTGGTACGTGGAGGGGGTCTATGAATAGGGTGGCGCGGCGCTGAGGTCTGGGCGTGCGGTTGACCCGAATCATGGACCCGGGCGAGGGCCCGCGACTGTTTGTGCAGATCATCGGATCTATGGATCCGATGATCTAGCCATACGTTCGTGAGTGTTGGCGTCTCGCGGTCGGACCTGGCGTTCGAACCACTGGTTGTCCGATCGCTTCCTATGGCGAGTGTGCAGGTTCCGTCGATATTTCGCGCAGATCCACCGCCTGAAGCTGCACATTCGCCGTAGCGCCCGCCAGGGGGACCACCAGAAACGTCGGAAGCGACCCGAACTGACGTGACTTCGGGAACGCCGGGAACATTTAGTTGTACACAATTGAATTGTGGGCTATGGTTCTTCGTGTGGATGCACTCACCTTGGACCGTCAACTCTGCTTCGCCTTGTACTCGGCGTCGCGGGCCATGACGGCGGCCTACCGGCCGATCCTGTCCGAGCTCAATCTCACCTACCCGCAGTACCTGGCGCTCCTGGTGCTGTGGGAAGAGGGTCGAGTCACGGTCGGGCGGCTGGGTGAGCGGCTGCAGCTGGATTCGGGGACTCTCTCACCGCTACTGAAACGGTTGGAAGTCAATGGATTCATCCGTCGTGAACGGTCGCAGCACGACGAGCGTCAGGTCGAGGTAACCCTCACCCCGGCCGGCCGCAAGCTCGAAGCCAAGGCCCAGTGCATTCCCGAAAGGCTGGGTGCCCAGACCGGCATCACCGAACAGGAAGCAGCGGACCTGCGTGACGCAATCCGCCGATTGACCGATGCGCTGACCGCATCGCACTGATTTACCGACGCATCCCGCGTCACCAGCACCAACCAACTACCAAGGAGATCGACATGAAGGCGCTCTACACCGCAGAAGCCCTGGCCACCGGCGAAGGTCGCGACGGCCACGGTCGCACCTCGGACGGCAAGCTCGACCTCGACCTGGCCATCCCGAAGGAGATGGGCGGCAGCGGTAACGGCACCAATCCCGAGCAGCTGTTCGCCATCGGTTATGCCGCCTGCTACCACTCGGCGCTGCGTCTGGTCGCTCGCGAGGCCAAGGCGGATGTCACCGATTCGTCTGTGGGAGCACGGGTTTCGCTCGGGCAACTGGACAACGGCGGGTTTGGCCTCGCGGTCGAGCTGGAGATCACGCTGCCCAACCTGGATCACGACGCAGCCCAGGAGCTGGCGGACAAGGCCCACCAGGTGTGCCCCTACTCCAATGCCACCCGTGGCAACATCGACGTCACGATCACCGTCACCGACGACTGATCGCGGCAGTGCCGACCGGCCACTTGCGAAGTATCTTGTCGCAGGTGGCCATTCGGCGTCTAGGGGAGTCCCGCGGCGAACCTCCCGACGCGCTCGATGAACCGGTCGAAGAACGCCACCGGATCGACCTCGACCCCGATGTGGGCATTGGGATGACGCCCCCAATGCCCGCGCCAGTCGGCCACCGTCATGCCGCGGGTCAGCGTGCCGAGTAGTTCCACGTCGACCGTTGCCTGCTGGTACCGGACGATGTCTGGGTCCAGCGCTACCGCCGCCGCGAGCGGGTCGTGCAGGTGCGCCAGGTAGCCCTCGCCCTGGTCGAAATGGAATTCGAAATAGAACCGCATGGCGTCTTCCAGCACCCGGATCAGCGCGTTGGACGACGTGGACCGCGTCCCGCGATCGTCCAACACGCTCATCGGCGATGACGGTCCGCCCGCTGCGGTCGCCAGCCGGCTCAGCAGTGACGGCGTCATCGCGATGTTCTCGGTCAGGTTGAGCCCCAGCACAATCGGCAGATGTGTCGGCTCCTCCAGGCCCCACGCCGCGCCCCAGACCGAGAACACCTCGGCAGCGGCCTCCGGGTCGACACTGATGTTCCATTCGGACACCGGCGTGGTGTTGCCCCGGTAGTCGAAGGCGCCGCCCATGATCACGAGCCGACGCAGCAGCCGGGGGAGCGCTGGTTCCAGGCGCAGTGCCAGCGCGAAGTTGGTCAACGGACCGGTGACCAGGCCGATCAGCTCGCCGGGGTACTCGCGTGCCGCCTGGATCCATGCCTCGGCTGCGTCGTACTCGGTGAGCACGCCGCCGGTTGCCGATTCTGGATTCGGTTCGGGCAGTTCGGCGTAACCCAAACCTCGTGGGCCGTGGGTGTCCTCTGCCGTGCGCAACGGCGCGACCAGCGGAACACTCGAGCCCCGGGACACCGGGATGGGCCCGACGCCGCACAGCTGCAGCAATCCCAGGTTGTTGACGCACACCTGGTCGACTGGAACATTGCCCGCGGTGGACGCGATGCCGACCAATTCGGCGTCGGCGCTGGCCAGAAGGTAGGCCAGCGCCATCGCATCGTCGACGCCGGTGTCGACGTCAGCAAAAACCGGCTGCACCCTGGCCCGGCCGGTGGGAAGTAAGTCCCCAGTCATGTGGCCAACCATAGGGGCCTACGGGGCAACGGGCATTTCGATTGACCGTTGGCTCAGATCGCGCCGTCGGGGAAGGCGATGACCGATACAAAGCGGATCGGCAACCGGATCAGGCGTGTCGGTCCGTGGACGCCTTCGCCGTCGAACTGCAGAGAGTCGCCGGGCTCGAGCCGGTATTCGGAGTGACCATGACCGTAGTCCATGACGCCGTCCAGCATGTAGATGAATTCGGTCCCGGGATGCTGGAACAGCGGATAGACCTCGCTGTCCTCCGTGAGCGTCACCATGAGGCACTCCAGCCGCTTGTGTTCGCCGCGAAGCCCGCCCAGTAGTTGGTACTCATGACCGGCTTGCGAACCGCTGCGGATGATCGGGGTGCCTTTTCCGGCTTTGACGAACGATGCCGGCCGCTCGGTGTCGGCGCCGCGAAACAGGTACGTCACCGGCACGTCGAAACCTTTGGACAGCAGCGCCAGGGTGCTCAGCGAGCACGACGTCTGGGCGTTCTCGATCTTGGACAGCATGGCCTTGGAGATGCCGATGCGGCCTGCCATGTCACCGACGGAGAGGCCTGAATTGTGGCGCAGCTGGCGGACATTGCGCGCGATGGCCACTTCGAGCTCGAGCTCCTCGACCTTGTCCTCCGGTCTGCGGTCACGAGTGGTGCCCGCATTGCGGAGTAGCGTTTCGTCGTTCCCCATCTGTTAACCGTAACGCATCAACGTCCACTGTCAGTGGACAACTCGCGGTCGTGGCCGCTTCATCGAATCGAGATGCGATGAGGTGCTGCACACTGTCGGCAAGGGCCAACGCGCCGGCTTCGGCATCGGGGTCCTCGACGGCCTCCGCGGGGGCGTGTGAAACCCCAGTGGGGTTGCGTACGAACAACATCGCGGTACTGGTGAAGTTCTTCAACACTCCCGCGTCATGTCCGGCGCCGGTGCCCAGTATCGGCGCCTCATCGAGAACTGTGCTCAGGGTGTCGCGCAGCTGTGAGTCGAAATCAACTGTGGCGCTGAATGATTCTTCGATCATCGTGACGCCGCATCCGTCCTGACGGGCGGCAGCATTGGCCGCCTCGGCGATCTGGTGTACCAAGAACTTGGTCACCGAGTCATCGGGGTGACGCACGTCGAGCCAGATATCCACACGGGAGGCGATGACGTTGGTGCCGCCCGGAATCGGGACGACCCGTCCGACGGTGGCTCTCGCGCCGCTGATGGCACTTGCTTGTTCCTGGACGGCGAGGATCAGCCGGGCGGCCGCGACCATGGGATCGGAGCGGTCCGACATCAGCGTGGTGCCGGCGTGGTTGCCTTCACCGGTGAAGGACAGGCGCCATCGTCCGTGACCGAGGATCGACGATGCGACGGCGACGGGTCGGCCGAGGTCCACCAAACCGCGGCCCTGCTCGACATGGAGCTCCACGAATGTCCCGATCCGCGAGAGCGTTTCCGGGTCCGGCCCCATCAGGGCCGGATCGAATCCGGCACGACGGGTTGCCTCGGCGAAGGTGGTGCCGCCGCTGTCGGTCAGCGAGAGGGCCCGGCCCGGGTCGATCGCCCCAGTCAGCAGCCGCGAGCCCAGGCACGCGACGCCGAAGCGGGAGCCTTCCTCCTCGGGGAACACCGCGATGGCGCGGCGACCGCCGACGCCGCGGGCAGCCAGCAGATCGAACGCGACCAATGCGGAGGCGACCCCGAGCGGTCCGTCATACGCCCCGCCTCCGGGCACTGAATCTAGGTGGCTGCCGGTGACGACTGCGTTGTCGCCGACCCCGCCGGCCCACGCCCAGATGATCCCGTTGCGGTCCGTCTCGACATCGAGACCGCGCTTGGCCGCGTGCGCCATGAACCATGCACGCAGGTCGAGCTCGGCAGTCGAATAGACCGGCCGGCTGTAGCCGCCGCGCTGACTGTCGACGCCGGTGTCGGCAATCTCGGCCAGCAGAGAGGAGACGGTGTCAGGCATGAAAACCCTTCGCGGGAAATGGATCAGGAGTGGGGTGTGGTCAGCGCATCTCGCCCGCACCGACATACGGGTGCAGGCTGTTCAGTGGCTTACCTTCGGCGAACCGTTCCAGCCGGAAATCCGCGGCCGGGATGTCGGGGTGCGTGCTGTCGCCTTCGAAGACCAGGTCCGCGACCAGTTCTCCGACCGCGGGACTGATCTTGAAACCGTGGCCGGCGAAGCCGGCGGCCAGGATCAGCCCGTCGACCCCACCGATTGGCGCGATCACCGGGTTCCAGTCCGGCGGTACGTCGTACACGCCCGCATAGGTGTGGGTGACCGCCGGCTCGGGGAAGCCGGGAAAGCGGTGCATCACCTTTTCGCCGTACGCGAGGACCGACGCTTCCGCCGCGACATTTGAGTAGTTGTCCGGGTCGACGAACTTCTTCTGGAAGTCGGCGTGATCGCTGTTGCCGACCAGGAACTGGCCGGAGCCTTCGACGCGGCAGTACTGCAGGCTGATGAGGTCGGAGATCACCGGTAGGTCGGGCAGCGGGGTCCCGGCGTCGACGATCAGTAGCTCCGATCGATACGCCTCGATCGGGAAGCTGATCCCCATGTCGGCCAACAACTTTGCCGACCACCAGCCGTTGGCCACGACCACCAGATCGGCGTCGATGGTGTCGCCGTTCTCCAACGCGACGCCAGTGACCTTGTCGCCGGTCGTCAGGACCCGCGCGACCGGGGTGTTCTGCCGGACCTTGGCGCCCGCCGCCCGGGCCGCTTGCCCGAAGTGCAGTGCCAGCTGAGTGGCGTCGGCGAATCCGCCACGTGGCTCGTACGAGGCCAGGGCCACGTCCGAGGTCTCCAGCATCGGCCACAGCTTCTGCAAGGTGTCGGTGTCGATCAACTCGACCTCGACGCCCAGAGACTGGTGCATGACGGTATTCGCGGTCAGGGCATCGACGTTCTCCGCGCCGACGAGAACGGTGTAGCCGACCTGACGGAATCCGACGGCGTCTCCGAGTTGTTCGATCACCGGCAGGCTGCGCCATGCCATTGCGGCGATCGACGGCACGCCATAGTGCGCGCGCACGATTCCCGACGACTTTCCGGTGCCACCGCTTGCCAGCTGATGGCGTTCCAGAACAACGACATCCGTTAGTCCGCGCTGTGTCAGCGAACGCGCGATCGACAGCCCGATCAGGCCGCCGCCGATAACGACTGCCGTCATCAGAACGTACCCGCCGCGCCCTGGCCCGGAATCCACGACGTGCCGGCCAGCGGCACGCGCGCCATGGCGGCGGCTTCGATGGACACAGCGACCAGGTCCTCGGGTTCCAGGTGTGTGACATGTGCCTTTCCGCACGCCCGAGCGATGGTTTGTGCCTCCATTGTCAGCACTCGTAGATAGTTGGCCACCCGGCGACCGCCGTCGACGGGGTCCAGTGCCTGCTGCAGCACGGGATCCTGGGTGGTGATGCCGGCCGGGTCCCGGCCATCCTGGAAGTCGTCGAAAAAGCCTGCCGCCGAGCCGAGTTGGGCATATGCGTCCTCGTACTTGGGGTGGTTGTCGCCGAGGGCGATCAATGCGGCGGTGCCGATGGCGACCGCATCCGCTCCCAGTGCCAGTGCTTTCGCCACGTCTGCGCCGGTGCGGATACCACCGGACACGATCAGTTGAACCCCGTCGGGCTTGCGATGTACACCGAGTTCCTGCAGCGCCTGTACCGCTTGGGGCACGGCCGCCAGAGTGGGGATGCCGACGTGTTCGATGAAGACCTCCTGGGTCGCGGCGGTGCCGCCCTGCATGCCGTCGACCACCACCACGTCGGCACCGGCATGCACCGCGAGCTTGACGTCGTAGTAGGTGCGCGACGCCCCGACCTTGATGTAGATCGGCTTCTCCCAGTCGGTGATCTCCCGGAGTTCGTTGATCTTGATGGTCAGATCGTCGGGGCCCGTCCAGTCCGGGTGGCGCGAGGCTGATCGCTGGTCGATACCTTGTGGCAGGTCGCGCATGCCGGCGACGCGTTCGGACACCTTCTGTCCCAAAAGCATTCCGCCGCCACCGGGCTTGGCGCCCTGGCCGAGCACCACCTCGATGGCGTCGGCGCGGCGCAGGTCGTCCGGATTCATCCCGTAGCGGTTAGGGAGGTATTGGTAGACAAGGTGTTTGGAGTGCCCGCGTTCCTCTGGGGTCATACCGCCGTCGCCGGTGGTGGTAGAGGTCCCCGCTTCGGAAGCGCCGCGGCCGAGCGCCTCCTTGGCGCGTCCGGACAACGCCCCGAAGGACATGCCCGCGATGGTGACCGGAATATCGAGGTGCAGCGGGTATTTCGCATTTCGGGCGCCCAACACCACATCGGTTCCGCACTTTTCCCGATACCCCTCGAGCGGGTAGCGCGACATGGATGCGCCGAGGAACAGCAGGTCGTCGAAATGGGGGAGAGCGCGCTTGGCGCCCCAGCCGCGGATGTCGTAGATGCCGGTGTCTGCCGCTCGGTGGATGGCGGCGATGGTGGCACGGTCGAAGGTCGCGGACTCACGCAGACCGCGGTGGGCGCGGTCGTCTGCTGAGAAGGTCATGGGCTGCTCCCGATCAGTAGGAGTTATGGGCTTGGAAGTGGTAGAGATTGCGGGCCGAGCCGTAACGCCGATACGCGGCCGGATCGTCGTCGTAGCCGGCGGCCTTGAGCAGACCTGCGAGTTCCTCGAGGTGCTCGGCCTCCATCGGTTTCTCGATGCAATCCGCGCCAAGGGATTTCACGTCTCCGCGGACGTACAGGCGCGCCTCGTAGATCGAGTCACCGAGGGCATCGCCGGCGTCGCCGCGGATGACGATCCGCCCGCGCTGAGCCATGAAAGCGCTCATGTGGCCGACCGAGCCACCGACCACGATGTCGAGGCCCTTCAACGAGATTCCGCACCGGGCCGCGGCATTGCCGTCGATCACGAGCAGTCCGCCGCGTCCGGTGGCGCCCGCCGACTGCGACGCGTCACCGGTGACGTGGACGACACCACTCATCATGTTTTCCGCCAAGCCCTGCCCGGCGTTGCCGTTGACGGTGATCTCGGCCTTCTGGTTCATGCCGGCGGCGTAGTAGCCGACGTGGCCGTTGATGGTGATCTCCACCGGTGCGTTGACGCCGACGGCCACGTTGTGCGCGCCCTGAGGGTTGACGATGACGTACTGGCCGTCGATCGCGTCGGCATGCAGGGCAGTGTTGATGTCACGCAGCGGCGTGACTGACAGATCGAACGTTGTTGGCGCGCTGCTCATGCGGGCACCGCCTCTCGACTCCAGGCATAGACGACTTCGGGCTCGGGCTCCCAGATTCGGGCAGCCGCAACCCCGGGTAGATGCGCGAGGGCGCGGAACTCCGATGCGACGGCAACCCAGTCGGAGGTCTCGGCGATGACGGCGGGCTTGCACGCGATGGCGTCGCGCACGATCGCGAAACTGTCGCTGTTGGAGACCAGCAGCGTGTAGAAGCCGTCGAACGTCGTTGTCAGATCGGTCAATGCCCGTTCGACGTCGGATCCCGCGGCCAGCTCGTGGGCGACGAAGCGCGCGCCGACCTCGGTGTCGTTCTCGGAGTCGAATTCGACACCGGCGGCCCGTAGGTCACGCCGGATGCTGGCGTGGTTGGCGAAGGACCCGTTGTGTACCAGGCATTGATCCGCACCCACCGCGTACGGATGGGCGCCGCTGGGGGTGACCGCCGACTCGGTGGCCATCCGGGTATGACCGACGCCTTGCCACCCGTGTGCGCTTGCCAGCCCCCAACTTTCGGCGAGTGCGGTGGGCGTGCCGACGCCTTTGAGCACGGCCACGTCGGTGCCGAATCCGCCGACGAGCACGTGCGGGTAACGCGCTTTGGCGGCGGTGAGCAACGCGTCGGGTGTGGTGTGTGCTGACACCAAGTAGGTCACGTCACGGACGATGACCGTGACATCGGTATTGAGCTGGCCACCGAGTGCGTCGCTGACCTCCCGGGGCGAGGCACCGACCTCGATCAGGGAGATGGTGCTCTGCCCGGCCGGTGACCACTGCGGGTTGCCGTACACGGCGATCCCTGCCGAGTCGGCGCCGCGCGCCTCCATCGCGGTCAGCATGCCGGTCAACAGTTCGCCCAGCCGGGGGTACAACTCGGGGGTGCGTAAGTGCAACCCGACGATTCCGCACATGGTGGTACGAGTTCCTTTCTCGTCGCGGCCGTGTCCGGCCGACAGGGGTTGGTTGCTGTGCTCAGAATGCGGTGAGGTAGCGCTCGTGCTCCCAGGCGCCGACGGCCGAGTGCCAATCCCAGAATTCGGTCTTCTTCATACGCGCGAAATAGGCTGCAACACTGGGGATGTCGGAGCCCGGTGGGATCGCCGCATCCAGGGCGCCGGTCATCACCTCGTCGGTCTCCAACCGTTCGATCGCATGAAGCAGCGTCGCCGGGAGCTGTTCCTGCTTTGGTCCCGTGCCCAGCGGGCCGGGATCGGCCGTGCGCTTGACGCCGTCGAGTCCGGCGGCGAGCGCAACGGCTGCCGCCAGGTACGGGTTGGCGGAGCCGTCGCCCCCGCGCAGCTCGACCCGGCTGCTGTCCGGGACCCGGACATAGTGGGTGCGGTCGTTGCCGCCGTACGTCGGAAAGCGAGGCGCCCACGACGCCCCGGACGCCGTTGAGATGGCTCCGGTTCGCTTGTAGGAGTTGACCGTTGGCGCGATCACCGCTTGCATCGCGCAGGCGTGATCGAGGATGCCGGCGATGAACGAATACGCGGTCGCGGACATCGCGAGGCCGCGGTCGTCCTCGGTGGGTTCGGCGGGGAACGCCGGGGCGCCGCCGCTGGTGAGCGAGATATGCATGTGCAGACCGGATCCGGTCTTGTCGGCGAACGGCTTTGGCATGAACGTCGCGATCATGCCCCGTTCGGCGGCCATCACGTTGAGCAGGTATCGCAGAGTGATGACGCGGTCGCAAGTCGTGAGCGCCTCGGCGTAAGTGAAATTCTGCTCGAACTGGCCGGATCCGTCCTCGTGGTCGTTGGCATAGTTTCCCCAGCCGAGCCCGTTGATGGCGGTGCTGATCGACGAAAGGTGGTCGTACATCCGGGTGACGCTGCGGGCGTCGTAACACGGTTGGGCTGCGGTGTCCTGGTCGTCCGCGGGTACCAGCGCACCGCCGGCGTCGCGCTTCAGTAGGAAGTACTCGACCTCGGCGCCGATCCAGGGTTCGAATCCGGCGTCGGCGGCCTGCTGCACCATGGCTTTGAGGATGTTGCGGGGAGCGAACGGCCACGGTGCGCCGTTGACGTGTGGGTCGCAATGGACAAGGGCCAGACCTTCTTTGACGAAGGGGATCGGGGTGAAAGACGTGGGGTCGGGTATGGCGATCAGATCGGGGTCTTTCGGCTCCTGGCCGATGGCGCCGACCGCATACCCGGCGAATCCGACCCCTGCGGTGGCGAGTTCATCGACCGCTTCGACGGGTACCAGCTTGGCGCACGGCTTGCCGTTGAGGTCGACGAAGAGCGCAAGGATGAATGTGGTTCCGGATTGCTCGGCCAGTTCCGCTAGCGCATTGGGCTTCGTCATGCCTACTCCCGACTACTGTTAGGAATCGATGTTTCTTAATAGTAGACATGGGGCACGGGTCCATTGCAACGGTGGCGACGTAACTTCGGCGTTACGGGACCGTTCATAAGGTTGTTACATCCAACGTAGTGTCTACGCAAAGAATACGATGTCTACTACTGGGAGACGGGCGCGGAAAGGGCCCACGAACCTGCGAGGAGGCGAAATGGATACCGGAACAACAGCATTCATGCTCTGCTGCATCATTGGGCTCACCATCATGATCCCTGGACTGGCGTTGTTCTATGGCGGCATGGTCAGTGTGAAGAGTTCGACCAACATGATGATGATGACGTACGGCGCCGTGGCGGTCGTCGGTGTGCTGTGGGTGTTGTTCGGCTTCTCGATGACGTTCGGCACCTCGTATGGCGGATTCGTCGGCAGCTTCACCGAGTTCGCGGGGATGAAGGACCTCTTGGACCCGATGACCACCATCAACGGGCTGCCGGTCAGTTTGTTTGCGCTGTTCCAGGCGCTCTTCGCTGCGCTCACCGTGGCGATCGTCTCGGGTGCCGCGGCAGACCGGATGAAGTTCGCGGCCTGGATGGCCTTCGCGACGGCGTGGGCCGTCCTGGTGTATTTCCCGGTCGCCCATTGGGTTTTCGCGGTTGACGGGGTAGTGACCAGCACGGCCAAGGGTGGCTGGATCGCCAACAAATTGCATGCGATTGACTTCGCCGGTGGCACCGCCGTCCACATCAACGCGGGCGCAGCCGCGCTGGCGGTTGCCCTGGTGCTCGGCAAGTCGGCGACGTGGACGTCGCGTAAGCCCCACAACGTGCCGCTCACCTTGCTCGGCGCCGGTCTGCTGTGGGCCGGTTGGTACGCGTTCAACGGTGGTTCTGCGCTGGCCGCCGGTAAGCCGGCTGCGATCGTCATGGTCACGTCATTCGTCGCGACGTGTGCGGCCACGCTCGGCTGGCTGCTGGTCGAGAAGTTCAAGGACGGTCACGTGACCGGCATCGGCGCGGCGTCGGGCGCGATCACGGGCCTGGTTGCGATCACACCGGCTTGCGGTGCCGTGACCCCGGTCGGGGCGATCTTCGTCGGCTTCATTCCGGCGGTGATCTGCCCGTTCGCCATCGGCCTCAAGCACAAATTCGGCTACGACGACTCGACTGACGTCGTCGGTGTCCACCTCGTCGGCGGCATCGTCGGCACCCTGCTGATCGGGTTCTTCGCCAGCGCGGGAATGCCCAACGGCATCAACGGGCTCCTGTACGGCGGTGGCGCAGACCTGCTGCTCAAGCAGGCCATCGCGGCAGGATCGGTCTTGGTCTACTCCTTCACGGTCGCTCTCGTGATCGCGCTCGTGATCAAGAAGATGATGGGGATGCGCATCTCGCCAGAAGAGGAGGAAGAAGGCATCGACTCGACCCTGCACCGGGATCCGGCGTACGAACTGATCTGACCTCGATACTGCGACACCTGGTCCGGGCTCCATGGCTGGGACCAGGTGTCGTCGTCTCTACCAATGCACGCCCGGAATGAGTCGCACTGCGGTCTTGACCGGCCGGGGCACCCGGACCTTGCTGACCGCGCTGGGTCGCTTGGGCCGGCGCGGGCTGCGTGGGCGGTCAGCCGGCGGCGGAGTTTCGGTGACACCGCGGGCCGCTGCCGAATCCGGGTAGCCCAGGTACAGCTGGTGCAGTATGCGGCGAGACAGCTTGGGGGTGAAGTAATTTCCGAGATCGCCCAGCGTTCCCATGGGGGTGTCGATCCGGGCCGGCTTCTCCACCAGACCACGCACCACCATCGCCGCGGCATGTTCCGGGGTGATGGGCGGCACGGGGTTCAGTCGCTTGGACGGCGCGATCATCGGGGTCTCGACCAACGGCATGTGGATGTTGGTGAACGTGATGTGGTCCGAAAGCGTCTCGGTACCAACAACTTCAGAAAAGGCATCCAGTGCGGCCTTGCTCGGCAGGTAGGCACTGTACTTCGGGCTGTTGGCCTGGACCCCGGCGCTCGACACGTTGACCACGTGACCGAAGCGGCGTTCCCGCCAGTGCGGCAGCAGCGCCAGCGTCATCCGGACTGCGCCGAAGTAGTTGACGGCCATCACGCGCTCGTAGTCGTGGAAGCGGTCGGTCGAGTTGACGACCGAACGACGGATCGAGCGGCCGGCGTTGTTCACGAGATAATCGACGTGATCGAACTGGCCCAGAATGTCCTTGACGGTGTGCTCCACCGACCCGCCGTCGGCCACGTCGCACGTGAAAGCGTAGGCCTCGCCGCCGAATTGGCGAATCTCGTTGACGAGTTCGTCGAGCGCGTCGGCGCTGCGGGCCAACGCGAATACCCGCCCACCGCGTTCGGCGACGGCGATGGCGGAGGCTCGTCCGATACCGCTGGAGGCGCCCGTGATGATCACGTTGCGACCCACGAGCGGACCGCGCGGGTCGTCCCGCCGGGCCCGGTCGGGGTCCAGGTGCTCGGCCCAGTAACGCCACAGTTTCGGTGCGTACGAAGCGAATTCGGGTAGGACGATGCCGGTGCCCTGCAGAGCCGCGACGGTGGTCTCCGACGCGAACGACGGTGCCAGGTCGACGACGTCGAGGACCTCGCCGGGGATGCCCAGCTGGGTTGCCGCCATGTTGCGCAGCACCTTGGCCCGGCCCGTGGCCTTGAGTACCGGGGCGGCGGTGGCTTTCGGCAGCGTGCCGCGCAGCGGCGGCAGACCGGCCTCGCGTGCGACGCCACGGTAGATGTCCTTGAGTCCGATGGGATCCGGTGACGTCAAGTGGAAAGTCTGGCCGTCCCGGCCGTCGGCATGCATGAGATGGACGACCGCTTCAACGACATAGTCCACCGGCACGATGTTGGTGCGGCCGGTGTCGGGCACCATCATCGGCGTGAACTTCGGAAGCGCCGCCAGTCGCGACAGCACCCCGAAGAAGTAGTACGGTCCGTCGACCTTGTCCATCTCGCCGGTCCGGGAGTCGCCGACCACGACGGCCGGCCGGTAGATCCGGTGTCGCAGGCCAGGGGTGGCGCGCACCAGTTGCTCGGCTTCGAACTTGGTCTGGTGGTACGGCGTCGGCAGCTCCTGCGAGACGTCGAAGTCGTCCTCGGTGAAGATCCCGCGGTAGTTGCCCGCCACCGCGATGGATGACACGTGGTGCAGCGTGGCGCCGAGGCTGCGGGTCAACTCGATGACCGCACGGGTGCCTTCGACGTTCGCGGCCTGCTGCGTGGCGGCGTCGACGGTCATGTCATAGATCGCGGCGCAGTGCACCACGTGATCAATCGGCCCCAGATCGGCCAGATCGGCCAAGCCCAGACTCGCGGACGTCAGGTCACCGACCAGTGGTTTTGCCCGGTCACCCCATTCCGCGGCCAGTTCTTCGAATCGGGCCAATGAGCCCCGGCGAACGAGAACGAACACTTCGGCGGTGCCGAAATTGGGCCGGGTGGCGTCGTCGTCCAGGGCCAGAATCTGGCTGACGACGCGGCGGCCAATAAACCCGGTACCGCCGGTAACGACATATCGCATGCGAGTCATGGTGAACCTGTCGCGGGCCAAGGTCAATAGCGCGTAGGGTCCGAATTTGTCACACCGACTTCTGAGGGAGAACCGCCGAATGCCGATCAACCCCAACGCCATCGGAGCCAAGACCGCACCGCAGCCCTTCGAATGGACCGAACGTGACACCCTGCTCTATGCACTCGGAGTCGGTTGCGGGACCAAGGATTTGGCGTTCACCACCGAGAACAGCCACGGCATCGACCAGCAGGTGCTGCCCACGTACGCGGTCATCGCATGCCCGGCGTGGGGTGCCGTCGGCGAGGTTGGCAGCTTCAACTTCGGCAAGTTACTGCACGGTAGTCAGCAGATTCGGCTGCATGCGCCGCTGCCGCCGGCGGGCCGGTTCAATGTCAGCTCCGAGGTTGTCGACATCCAGGACAAGGGTGAGGGCAAGAACGCCATCCTGACGTTCAAGGGCACCGCCACCGACGACAGTGGCAACGTGATCGCCGAATCCTGGTCGACGGCGGTGATCCGCGGCGAAGGTGGTTTCGGTGGGCAGCCAGGCGAGCGGGCGGCCGCGCCCGAGATTCCGGATCGCCCGGCCGATGCCATCGTTGCGCTGGCGACCACCGAGGACCAGCCGCTGATCTACCGGCTCTCGGGCGACCGCAATCCGTTGCACAGCGACCCGTGGTTCGCTCAGACCCTCGCCGGTTTCCCGAAGCCGATCCTGCACGGCCTGTGCACCTACGGGGTTGCCGGCCGCGTGCTGGTCGCCGAACTCGGTGGCGGCGACGCGTCCAAGATCAAGGCTGTCGGCGCCCGCTTCACCTCCCCGGTGTTCCCCGGCGAGACGTTGACGACCTCGGTATGGCGCACCGAGCCCGGACACGCGGTATTCCGCACCGAAGCCGCGGGAACCGACGGCAGCAACGCCCGGCTGGTGCTCGAGGACGGGACGGCGGAGTACAGCGAGTGACGAGTTCAGGCCTCCGCTGACGCGGGCGTATCGGCGTCGGGGCCGCTGCGGAAGACGTTCTTTCCGCAGTCGACACATTCCCACCGACGACCACCGGATGCGGCCGGCTTCGGATTGATGTTTGTCAGTGGATACATGCCCGTGCTGCTGCATCGGGGGCATTTTGGCGCCATCAACAGAGTCTACGGGTATCGGACGTGCCGGTGGGCGATCTATTCGCACGTACGGCGTAGCGTCAGTGGTGGAGTCGTGTGATTGTCGCTCGCCGTTCTGGCGCGGGGTGGTCGCGGCATCGACGTAAGGATTCTCCATGAGATGGCGCGCCAACCTGCTCCCCCGGTTGGGGATGACCTGATGGCGTATCTGACGCAGAAGCCGCGGCCAGGAAGACCCGTCCGGCTCTGCCTGGCCTACGATCTTGGTCGCCGGATCGACGGTGCGTGGTGGCCATACACGTCGGCACTCGCCGATGAACTGGCCGGGTTGGTCGCGGCATTGGACGGTCAATTGGGGAAAGTCGTTGAGGTTCGCCTGAATTGGTCGCCGCTGAATAATCCGCCGAGCCTCAACTGGCGGGACTGGCGCACCAAACCTCAACACATCATCACCGTTGGCGGGTGTGATGCCACTGCGAATCTGCTTATCGTGCCCAGTGCGACGAACAGCCCGCTGGCAGGCATGGTGTTGCGACGTGCGGCCGGACTACCGGTTGAGCCGCGCCGCGGCGACATTGCCATGTTGGAGACGGCCGACGAGATCCTGACCGCCGCTCGACGGCAGAGGGTTATGGGAAAACCCTTGGCGTGAAACGGGATAACGCCGTTTCGCGCCAAGGGTTTCCGTGATGCTTAAAGGGCGGTAACGCCTACGGCTTGCGGACCTTTGGCACCCTGGGTGACATCGAACTTCACCCGCTGGTTTTCCTCCAGCGAGCGGAAGCCGCCGCCCTGGATTTCACTGTGGTGAACGAAAACGTCCGGCGCGCCGCCGTCCGGGGCGATGAAGCCGAAGCCCTTTTCGTTGTTGAACCACTTCACGGTTCCTTCGCTCATGCGATAACTACTTTCTTTCATGATGACTGCGATTTGCTGCAGCCAAATCCATTGGGGTACAGAACAAAATGTTGCGGGCGATCAGTCCGCGTGCTGGGCGGTCAGCAGGATGTTCACCGCAGTCGACCGGTCGTTGGGGCGCGCTGCATTCGTGAGCGCGGAACGAGCTTCGGCCGGATACGTGCTGGCGGGTACCGCCAGCAGCACGATCCTGTCGCGGTCGAAGCCGATCACCTCGACGGTGTTGACCGGCTGGCGCCGGTAACCGTCGAGGTGGACCCGTCGTCCGCCGGTGGCGAGCTTGGACGGGGTCTGCGACCACTCATCGACGTTGTACAGGACTCGGTCGATCTGTCCGAGGCGTCCCGATAGCACGGCCAAGAGGTCGGGTAGTTCCGCACTGAGGTTGCTGGTGTGTGGCCACCACGCCCCATCCACGAATCCGTTGGAGTATGCCTTGGGCTTCAGCCGCAATCTCGGGGTCAGCTCGGGTGAGATGTGTCTTGTCTGGGTTGTGCGATGGTCTTGCGGCGTCATTGCGACGTTCCTGCCTTGACCGCGAATCGGTCAAACTTCTTCGAATCGGCGACGGCATGGCATTGTTCAGCCACGCGACGAAGTACCGCCGATGGGTCAAGCATACCCGGGACACGCCCTGGCACAAATCGTGCCGTGACTCTGAGGCCCTGGACGGGCGGCGTCGAGCTAGTAGGGCTGGACCGGTGGCGGGAACGGCGGCTGCATCGGCGACGATACCTTGGGGCGCTGTCGCCAGAGCATGGCGACGCCGGCGATGACAACTGCGACGCCCGCGGTGTACAGAATGAACCCGAAGTTCAAGGACACGCTGACCATGCTCGACAAGTCGGCACTGGAGCCGCCGAGTTGATCCTTGATCTCCGAGGCACCGCTGAAGTACCAGTAGATTCCCAACAGGACGCCGAGGATGAGCGCGCCGGCGCTCGCGGCGAGTCCGGTGAGTCGCCCGGTGGGTATCGCGGGGCCTGCCGAAAGCACCGTCCACGCCAGCCCTGCGGTGACGGCGATGACTGCCAGCAGGAAGATCATCAATACCGGCTGCTGGGATGGGCTGACGTTCGCCGAGACCTGAATGATCACGTTGGCGCTCACCGTCACCCAGGGCATGAAGACTCCGATGAAGGCTGCCAGACACCCGCCGTAGATGAGCCAGCCCGGAGCCGACAGGTTCGCTGCGAAATTCTTGGCCGCTGCCATACCTGGCGATGCCGTTTGTGAACCGGCACTTGCCATCTGGCCGCCAAGGCCCGGCTGCCCCGGTGGTGCCGGCGGTTGACCGTAGCCTGGCGGTGCCGGGGGCGGTGGCGTGCCGTAGCTAGGTGGCGTGCCGTAGCTGGGTGGCTGCCCGCCCGGGCTTGGTGGTGGGGGAGGCGCACCGTAGTTCGGCGGCGGGGGCGGCGCCGGAACCGCAGCCTTTCGTTGCTGCTGCGGTGTCCATTGCCGGCCGTCCCAGTAACGCAACGCGTTCCGGTCGTGCGGATCGTCGTACCAACCGGGTGCCATCGGTGCCGTCATGTGGACCGCCTTCCCGGTGGACTCCACCGGCGAATGGTGACTCACGGTTGGTGAGTTATCGGCACATTATCCACCGCGACCGGTTCGACTGATAGTGGATTGGCGGTGCCCATGACGTCGCCTCAGCGGTGCTGGAGTGATCCGTCGCGTCCGGGTCGGCTAGCCCGTGACCGCGCGGTCGAGGGCGGCCAGCGACTCCTCGATGAACCCGATCGGGAACGGCGGCATGCCGCCGATCTGATCTCGGAAGGCCTGCGGTGTATCGGTCCAGTCGTACGTCAGGGTCACATCGGTGCCGTTACCGTTCGGGGCCAGGTCGTAGCACCACCACCAACCGCCGGGGGTGTGCTCACCTGACTCGGTCAGGCTGCCGGTCGACCAGCCGATGGTCTTGTCCTGCTCGAACGCGGTCACCAGGTTGTGCGTGACGTAGTCGCCGCCGGCCAGGTCGAGGTACATGTTCATGGCGAATACCTGCCCGGCACCGGTGATCGGAGCGGTGTCGACGGCGTCGCGGACCCAGTCTCCGGGCTCGGTGTCCTTGTGCCGGGCGGGATTGGCCAGTACGGCGAACACCGCGGCGGGCGGCGCGGCGATGGTGCGGGTGGCGACGAAGCGTTCCTGGGTCGTCGAGTTGCTGGTCATCGGTTTTGTCCGTTCGGTCCGTAGAGACGTGCGATGTCGGGGGAGCCGGCCCACTTGGAGTACGTCGGCGACTGCGGCCAGCCTTCGGGCGAATCCTGCCACTGTTCCTGGCGGCCGTAGGGCAGAACGTCGATCAGTGCGAAACTGTGGCCCAGCTGTTCGCAGCCGCGGCCGGTGGTGTGCCAGGTGCGGTACACAGTATCGCCTTGCCGCAGAAACACATTGACGGCGAAACCCTCGCCGGGCGCGGCGTCGACGTCGGACCCGAAACTGCTCTCGGACGACGAGTACCAGTCCATCGTGTTGCCGACCTTGTTCTTGTAGGCCAGCGCTTCCTCGATGGGTCCGTTGGTGACGATGACGAACCGGGCGTCGTAGTTATCCAGGAAGCCCAGCCGGGTGAACTGCGACGTGAATCCCGTGCAGCCCGGGCACTGCCACTCGGCGCCGTCGGTCCACATGTGGTTGTAGACGATCAATTGCGACCGCCCGTCGAAGATGTCGGCCAGACGGATCGGACCGTCGGTGCCGATCAGCGTGTAGTCGGGCATCTCCACCATCGGCAGCCTGCGGCGCTGGGCCGCGATGGCGTCGAGTTCACGTGTCGCGGCTTTCTCCCGCTTGCGCAGGTCGTCGAGGGCGGTACGCCAGGCGTCCTGGTCGACTACCGGTGGCAGGGCGGTCTGCTCGGTCATGGTGCCTCCTGGAGATTGCAGCTGTCGATGGGTAGACCGGGGCCGAGCCGAATACTCATCGCGGATCGCCGAACCAATACGCGAGCGCCTCCCGCAGTCCTGAATCGGAGGCACCGGCCCAGGCGATGTGCGCGTCCGGACGGATCAGTAGGGGCTCATCGGCGTAATCGAGGCCGCGGTCATTGAGGATGTCGACCCGATCGGCCCACGGCTCGGCCATTTCGCACAACGCGGATGGCCCGACTAAGACGGGGCGGGCCGCGCGCAGAGCTGCCACGACGTCGTCGGGTAGGCCCGACGCGAAGGTGCCCGCCAGGGCGTGCTGGGGGCCGGGCATCGGGTACCGGACGTCGGACGCGGCGATCATCGCGCCGACGCGCGCGAGCGCCGGTGCATCAGAGACCAATTCGCTGAACACTTTTCGCAGTGCCTCATCGGCCGGGTCGTGTCCCCGGCGTAACGACACCTGCGCCTGAGAATGCAGCAGCAGCCGCTCGCCGGCGAGATGACGTTCCGAGTGATACGTGTCGAGTAGCCCGGGCGGTGCCCAGCCGCCGATCGTGGCGGCCAGCTTCCAGGCGAGGTTCACCCCGTCGAGCATCCCGGCCGAGACCGCCACGCCGCCCGTCGGAATCTGATGCGCGGCGTCGCCGGCCAGCAGTACTCGGCCGGCCAGGTAGCGCTCGGCATGCCGGGCCGCATAGGTGAAGCGGGTCAACCGTTTTGGCGCGCCGAGCGGGAAATCGACGCCGAGCACGCGCCGGACGCTGTCCCGGAATTCGTCCAGCGTCATCGGGTCGTCATCGTCGTAGTCGTGATCGGGAGCCTCGCTGGTGTACATCCCCAGGTGCCCGGGCTCGGACGACGCGATGGCGAAGATGCCGTCCTCAAGCTGGCTGTAGCCCCAAGCCAGGCGGCCGTAGCCGGGAACGTCGAAGTCGCCGTCGTCGCGGACGGTGATCCCGGGCGGCATGGTGGTGGTGACCATGCGGTGGATCTCGGGATAGACGATGCCCGGGAAACCGATGCCGGCCAGTTCCCGGACCCGGCTGCGCACCCCGTCGCAGCCCACGACGTACTGCGCGCTGATGCGGTACGGCCCATCCGGGCTGCGGACGTCGAGAGATACCCCGTCGTCGTCCTGCTCCAGTCCGGTCACCTCGTGACCGCGCCGGACTTCGACGCCGAGGCTTTGTGCGTAGTTCTGCAGGAGTGCTTCCAGCTGCGGCTGGGGGAGTCGCTGTACCTGCATCGGTGAGTCGTCCAGCTTGGTGAGATCGATATGGATGCCACCGAACGGAAGTTTGGCGGTGACGGGTTCTCCCGCCGCTTTGTCGAGCAGGACCCCGAGTTCTCGGTAGCGCAACAGGTTGAGGATCTGACCGCCGATGCCGCCGGCTTTGGCGACCTCGCGGATGTCGGTGAGCCGTTCCAGTACAAGCGGTTTGATGCCGACCAAACAGAGTTCGGTGGCGAGCGTCAGGCCCGTCGGACCCGCGCCCACGATGATCACGTCGGTATCCGTCATATGTCCCCCTCAAGACGATCCAGCTGCAGTTACGTTGCAGCCCAGCGATTCTGAAGCATGAGGGGGGTCTTGCCGCAAGCCCCGGGGTGCGCTATATGTTAAAAGTGGGATCCGGTTGTAGGTTGCATTTCTCCGTGGCGGATTGCATTCCAAGATGGCGGAGTTTGGCGGATCCGCCAGCTGGAATGCAAAGAGCTGAGGCTATCTAAGTAACGGCGACGATGCTCAGACCCAGCTCGACAGGCGCGTTGAATCCGGAGTTCGACGTTCGACGGACAGAATCATCTTGGTGTAGAATCAATTTCGTAGTTTTGGATTGAAATTCACGTGCCGCCGTGGATGGCGAGTTGGCGGAATTGGGTGTTATCGTTAGCTGGATGGACGTCAGAACGGCGGTTCGTCGTCTTCTTCCTCTTGATCATCATCACTGCCAACATCTGGGCGTTCGGCGGTCTCTTGTGGTTCGCGCCTCGATACCGCCCACGCGGCCGCCAGCCTGGCTGCGTCCAGTGGCGCACCGATTTTCCATGCGGCCTCGAAATCTGGGTCAGATGCGTTCGGTCGGAATCGTTCCTCAAGCTCGGCGACTTCGACGAGTACAGGAATCTCTGCAGCGGCACCGGCGGGTTATCTGACCGTGGACCACGCGCTCACGCAGCAGGTGTCGCAGGCTGCCGATAACTCGCTCGGTGCCCGGGACTTCGTGCCGCCGTGGTGGAACGCCGGGCAGGCGTTGATGCTCGCTGAGCTGCAGGCCTCATCGTCACGTCGCAGCAGGCATCGTCGTAATCGGCTGTGCTGCGACACTTTCCGGCGATCGGACTGCTGGCGACCGGTACCCAGCACCCGCATACGGCCAAGAGGAGCAGTTGCGGCGAAAACAGCTGAAACAAGAGACGTTTCGGAACAAGCCATGGTGCGGAGAGATGCCTGAGAACGTCGATCGTTCGCACGTGAAGACATTGATGAGGCCGCAGAACGGGTGATGCTTCGTCACGTCTGCGAGGTTTGTAGCATCGAACAGAACCTCACGCCCGAAGCCGCCCGCCAGGTGGCCTGGGACTACCCGCCGAGAATGGGCACCTTCGGTGTCATCACGTACGAACGTGCCCCGACTGCGTGATCAACCGAACGCTATGGAGGGGTAGACGTTGAGAAATGCACAGTCGACATGCTCACTGCTCAACTACGCGAAACTCTGCGCAGATCGCCGGCGAGCCGGAAAAGCATCCTTGTGCCGTAGCTCGAACGCGCAATCAGCCGACGTCCTCCCAACGTCTGGCGGCGCTCGTGGTCCGGCAGCAGGGCCGCACATGGCCGTCTCTCGTCGCGAGCTCGTTTAACTGGGGCTATGCAACATACTTTGACAAGCCCCGGCGACACGTCGAAGCCTTGTCAAAGTAGCCACGCGCTTCGACAATTCTGTGGCGCATCTCGACAACCGTGTCCCGGCCCTGATCGGTTCGCCTAGGGCGTGTCTCATAACCATTTGATGGTTGGTCTGTCAGTGTCAGGTGATGTCGAGATCGCGGGTGCTTACCGATGAGATGTGGGCGCGGATCGAGCCGTTGCTGCCGACGGCATCGCCTAAGGGTGGCAGGCCTTTTCGTGATCACCGGATGGCGGTCGAGGGAATTGTGTGGCGGTATCGCACGGGGTGCCCGTGGCGGGATCTGCCCGCGGAGTTCGGGTCGTGGAAGACGGTGTGGCGGCGCCATGACCAGTACAGCAAGGACGGTACGTGGGACGAGATTTTCGCGGTCGTGCTCACGGCTGCCGCTGATGCCGATCTGATCGACTGGGCGGTCAGTGTCGATTCGACGGTCAACCGCGCTCATCAACATGGCACGAACCTGCCGCGGGACACAGGGGGCACCGTCGAATTACAAGAATCTGGGCGTCGAGCCTGCTGACCACGGCATTGGCCGCTCTCGCGGCGGGTTGAGCACCAAGATTCATTCGTTGGTTGACGGCGCCGGTATGCCGTTGGTGGCCGTGTGCGGGCCCGGTCAGGCCGGCGATGCCCCGATGTTCC
The DNA here is from genome assembly GCF_054515875.1 of Mycolicibacterium sp. HS_4_1. Lineage (NCBI taxonomy): Bacteria > Bacillati > Actinomycetota > Actinomycetes > Mycobacteriales > Mycobacteriaceae > Mycobacterium > Mycolicibacterium sp. HS_4_1. The sequence continues at coordinate 4,603,009 of NZ_CM137261.1, read as the reverse complement.
CGATCCTGCTCGGTCACCTTCGGGTCGCCAGCAGTGGCGCCGGTCGGCCGCGGACCCGCCCCGAGAGGGTGCGCGGTGACAAGGCGTATTCGTCGAAAGCAATCCGCGAGCTGTTGCGTTCTCGGGGGATCACCGCGGTGATCCCGCAGCCTGATGACCAGATTGGCCACCGCCGCCGGCGTGGTCGCGCTGGTGGCCGACCGCCGGCATTCGATGCGCAGGATTACAAGGGCCGCAACGTCGTTGAACGCCGCTTCCAGCGCTACAAACAGTGGCGGGGTATCGCCACCCGCTACGACAAGCATAACCTCAACTACCGCGGCGGCGTCATCCTGCACGCCATCATCGCCTGGCTCAAACGGTTATGAGACACGCCCTAGCCCTCGTCTATCGTCAGTGCCGCGACAGGGCAGACTTCTGCGGCTTTTATGGGCAGGTCGTCGGTGATTGGTTCGGATGTGCGCAGGATGGCGATGCCGTCGTCGTCGAGGTCGAAGACGGTGGGGGCTGCGGCCACGCATTGGCCGTGGCCTTCGCATCGGTCGCGGTCGATCCGGATTTTCATCGGCTGCTCTCCCTGAGGTGGGGGAATGGGGCTGTGAGATCGACGATGACATGCTGGGCCTCACCGGGTCAACACTTTCTGATGAAATCCTCACTGATGAGCAAATGGTCATCCAGTGGATCGGTGCTCGACCAAGCGGTTTTGCTACCGGTGGTCAGTCGAGGTGCTGATGGGGTTGGTCGGCGGTCATGACGGTGGGCCACTCGGCGGGAGAATCCCGCAGTGAGGAGATGTCGGGAAGTGCTTTCTGGCATAGCGTTTTGGCCTGTTTGGGCGTCATGCCGAATGTCCTCAGCAGGCGTTCGGTCGCCGCGTCCACGGTGACCTCAGCGTCACGTTCGGGTCGCTCCCGCAGCAGTGTGGCCAAGCCGAAGAACATGCCTCCGGCGATGGCGAGGCCCAATTCGGGATCGGCGATCGTAAAACGACCTTGATCGATCGCTGCGGTGATGTCACGCAGCGCCCTCGGTGACAACCCGCGATTGGATATGATCAGCGAGCTGCCGTGCGCGAGCAGCAATGCGGCCTCTTGGGGGCGATAGCGGAACAGCCGTCCGCTCAATCGATAGTTGGCGGCGAAGGCCTCGGCGGGGTCGGAGATGGACCCGGTGAAACCGTCGAGCAGGGCGCCTAGATCATCGAGAGCCTGTGTCAGGGCGGCCTCGAACAGTTCCTCCTTGGACGTGAAATGGTTGTAAAAGGACCCCATGCCCACGTCGGCCGCTTGGGTGATCTCCAAGATCGGCACACTCAATTTGCCTTGGGCGATGAACGTCTGGGCCGCGCGCACCAGAGCGAGACGGGTGCGCAGCTTGCGCCGCTCCAAGCGACTCGCGGGCGCGTTCGTTGCCTCGGTGACGCTGCGCTCGGGCAGATCCATGACGCGATGGTAGCAGTCAGGATCAATTCTGAGGATATCGTCAGAATGGTTGACTGAGGATTGGGTCGTATGTGACGATTTCCTCAGTAACCGCGAGGGAGGTGCAACGTGGCACAGACGTCGACGCAGCGTCGGGACGGTCACAAAGACCTACACAGTGAACAGGGAGCACGGCGCGGCGAGCATTCAGGCCGCTCGCGGGATCCCATCATCCGGGTCGCGGACATCGCGTGGCTCGAGTTCGACAAGCCCGATCTCGTTCGCGCAGAGGCCTTTGCGCGTGCCTTCGGATTCGGCATCGCCCTGCGGAACCCCCAGGAACTACAGCTACGCGGCACCACCGCTGGTGCGCCGTGTGTGATCCTGCGCCGAGGTGAGCGCACGCGGTTCGCGGGACTGGCGTTGCGCGCCGCCGACGAAGTCGACGTGCTGCGGTTGGCCGACAAGACGGGCGCTCGGTTACAGCCACTTCCCGAATCATTGGGTGGAGTGGGGGTGCAATTGACCGACCCCAGCGGCATGACGGTGAAGGTGGTCGCCGGCATGCACGACCTGCCCGCTCAGCCCGAACAGGTGCCGCAAGTGCTCAACACCGGGCCCGTTGACGCGCGCATCAACGCCACGGTGCGACCGCCGCGGTTGCCGGCCCGTGTGCAACGGCTGGGCCACGTGGTGCTGCAGTCCACCACGTACCTGAAGACGCTCAACTGGTATCTGGACACCTTCGGGATGATCGTGAGTGACTTCCTCTTCTTCCCCGGGCAGCGGGACCGCGGCCCGGCGATGAGCTTCATCCGCTGCGACCGCGGCGCTACCCCGGCCGACCACCACACCCTCGCCCTGGCACTCGGACCGGCCAACCGCTACATCCACTCGGCATATGAGGTCTGCGACCTCGACGCACTGGCCGCCGGCGGCGAATACCTCGGCGAGCGTGGCTACTTCCGCTCCTGGGGCATCGGCCGGCACATCCAGGGCAGCCAATTATTCGACTACTGGCGCGATCCGGACGGCTTCCTGGTCGAGCACTACGCCGATGGTGACATGTTCGACAACACCCTCGAACCCGGCTGGGCCCCCTTCGCCGCATCCGGACTTGCACAGTGGGGGCCGCCGGCCACCAAGGATTTCCTCGACGCCCATCCGCGCGCAGCACGGCAGCAAGTGACCTCGATGCTCACCGCCCTGCGCGACGACAACGAATTCGACCTCAACCGCCTCGTCGGCCTGCTGAAAGTTGCTATCTCATGACCACTTCCGTCCTCCGAACTGCCGATGGCTGGTGGGTGCAAACCCCCACCGGCGCCGCACAGATCACCACCTCCGCGGTCAGCACCGCTGAGTTGCTGGCCGACAGGGCAGCCATCGACGCCGCTGTCGCCGGCGGCGGCACCGTTGCGGTCGAGGACCTGACGCTGCTGTCGCCGGTCACCGCGCCGTGCCGGGTGATCGCGCAGATGACGAACTTCGAATCCCATGTGCTCGACTCCGGGATGGACCCGAAGACGGTGCCACTGACCTTCTTTCGCAAATCCTCCGCCTCGATCACCGGCCCGTTCGCCGAGATCGTCCGGCCGGCACACGTGAAGCTGCTGGACTACGAAGTCGAGATCGGACTGGTGATCGGACGCGACGTCCCGGCCGGGACGACGATCACCGAGAACGACCTGCCCGGCATCATCGCCGGCCTGACGATCACCAACGACGTGTCCGCCCGCGACATCCAACTGCCGCAAACCCAGTTCTACGAGGCGAAGTCGTATCCGACATTCACGCCCGTCGGACCGGCCCTGGTCCTGCTGGATGCCGCCGAGTTGGCCCGGTTCGGTGACCTGAGGCTGCGGTTGAGCGTCGGCGGCGAAGAACGCCAGAACGCGCTCGTCGAGGGCGACATGCTGTATCGCCCCCTGCAGGCGTTACAGTCACTCACCCGTTTCCAAGACTTGGCCGCCGGTGATCTCGTGCTCACCGGCACCCCCGCCGGCACCGCGCTCACCGCCCCGCCCAAGCCCATCGAGATGATCGGTAATCTCGTGCCGCCCGCGGTCAAATGGAAGGCGTTCTTCTCCCGGCAGGCCAAGAATCCGAAATACCTGCAGCACGGCGATGTCGTGGAGGCGTCGATCGCTACCGATGACGGCGCGCTCGACCTGGGCACGCAGCACCTGACGGTCCGTCACGCATGAGCGCCGACCTGCTCTGGCCCGCAGCGCAATCGCCAAGCGATCTTGCGGCCATCGAAGCAGTCCCGTTGGACCAACGCGGTCTGCCGGCGTGCACCTATGACATCGTGCTGCGGGCCGCGCGGCTGTGGCCCGACCGCACCGCGGTGACGGTGCTGTCCGACGGCACCGACTATCGACGGTGCGCCCAGCGCACGTTCGGTCAACTTGCCGACGATGTCACACGCTATGCAAAAGCATTGCGCGACTGCGGTGTTGGAAGACACGACGCGGTGCTGCTGATCAGCCCCAATTGTGACGAGTTGATCACCGCCACGCTGGCGGCTCAAGCCGCTGGCATCGCGGTACCGATCAACGGGTCGTTGTCCGGCGATCACGTCGCCGAGCTGGCTCGGCTGTCGGGCGCTCGCGTACTGATCACCGCCGCCCCCGAACTCGACCCTGCGGGTATGGAGCGCGCCGCCGCGCTGGCCGAGGCGGGCCTGATCGACACCGTGTTGCTGCTGCGTCCCACGCTGGCCGATGGCACACCGGGTCCGCTGCCGGTCCTGCCGAACGTGACGGTGGCCTACCTGTCGGTGCTGGCCGCCGAACAGGACGCGCAGCCACTCGACGACGGTCCGGCTGATCCGGGGGAGTTGGCCGCGCTGTTTCACACCGGCGGCACCACCGGGGCGCCGAAACTGGCCGCTCACACCCACGGCAACGAGGTCTGCGACGCCTGGATGGTGGCCGTCAGCGCCGACCTCGACGAGGCGGCCGTCGTATTCGCCGCGCTGCCGCTGTTTCACGTCAACGCTCTGATTGTGACCCTGCTGGCGCCGTTGTTGCGGGGCCAGCCCGTGGTGTGGGCCGGGCCGCAGGGATACCGCGATATGGGCCTGTACCAGAACTTTTGGCGCATCGTGGAGCATTACCGGTTGGCGGCGATGAGCGCCGTGCCGACCGTGTACGCCGTGTTGGCCCAGATCCCCGTCGACGCCGACATCTCCAGCCTCACCTCCGCGGTGTCGGGGGCCTCGGCATTGCCGGATACCGTGCGCAGCGACTTCCTGAATGCCACGGGGGTGAACCTGGTCGAAGGGTACGGGCTCACTGAGGCGACCTGTGCCAGTGCACGCAGCTTCCCCAACCATCCGCGGCCCGGTTCGGTCGGGCAACGCATGCCCTACCAACAGGTGAAGGCAGTCGCGGTCAGCGACGACGGCACCTGGCAGGCGGTTACGACCGGTGAGGTCGGCACGCTGGCCATCAGCGGACCGACCGTGTTTGCCGGCTATGTCACCGGGCGCGCCGAAAACGGATACGTGCTCGACGGTCGCGGCACCCTGCGCGATGGGTGGCTCGACACCGGCGATCTGGGCAGCGTCGACGAGGAAGGATTCGTCTACCTGGCGGGCCGGGCCAAGGACCTCATCATCCGTGGCGGGCACAACATCGACCCAGCCGTGATCGAGGACGCGCTGCTCGCCCACCCCGATGTCACCGCGGCCGCAGCAGTGGCACGGCCCGACGCGCATTCCGGCGAAGTCCCCGTCGGATTCGTCACGCTACGACCAGGTGCGAGCGTGCGCGGCGACGACTTGACCGCCTTCGCTCACGACCGGATCAGTGAACGTGCCGCGGCACCCAAAACTGTCACCGTCATCGACGCGATACCGGTCACCGACGTGGGCAAGCCCTACAAGGTGCCGCTGCGCGCCACCGCCGCCGAACACGCGCTGACCGAAGCCCTCGCCGACCAGCCCGGGGTGCTGGCGATCACCGGCCAGGTCAGTGCCGGGACACCCGTCGTCGCGATCACCCTGGGGCCGGCGGCGGACCGCACCGCGGTGGAACGGGTGGTGAAGTCCTTCGCGGTGAAGTACGAGATCGACGAGCAATGACGCACCCGGCGACCGACGCACCCACCGAACACGTCCCCGTTGTCGTCGTCGGCGGCGGTCCCACCGGGATCACCGCGGCGACCCTGCTCGCGCAGTACGGCGTCGAGACCCTGGTGCTGGACCGGTGGCCGCAGGTCTATCCGCAGCCACGCGCGGTGCATCTCGACGACGAGGTGTACCGCATCCTGGCCCGACTTGGGATCGCCGGCGAGTTCGCCGAGATTTCTCGGCCGGCCCGCGGTCTGCGGCTCATCGACCGCGACATGACGGTGCTGGCCCAGTTCGACCGCGATACCGCCGTGACCCGCAACGGCTTTCCGGCGGCCAACATGTTCGACCAGCCACAGCTCGAAGAACTGTTGCGCGCCAACATCACCCGCTACCCGCTGGTCCGATTTCGCGGTGACACCGAGGTGGTGGAGGTCCTCCCCGATGCGCGCCCGATGCGGCTACGTGTGCGCGACCGCGTCACCGGCCAGAAATCGGAGCTCACCGCTGATTTCCTACTGGGCTGCGATGGCGCCAACAGCATGGTGCGCACCGCGATCGGTGCGACGATGCGCAACTTGAAGTTCGACCAGCGCTGGCTGGTGATCGATATCGCCTCCGATGCCAACCTGCAGCAGTGGGAGGGCGTGCACCAACTGTGCGACTCCCACCGCGCGGGTACCTACATGCGCATCGGGCCCACCCGCTACCGCTGGGAATTCCAGCTTCTGGACCACGAATCGGTGGATGACTACGCCACCCTGGCAGAGCTGCGCCCGTTGATCACGCCGTGGACGCGCGATGTCGACGACGCCGATCTCCGGGTGATCCGGGTCGCCGAGTACACCTTTCGCGCCCAGCTCGCGGACCGCTGGCGTCGCGGCAATGTTGTCCTGCTCGGCGATGCCGCCCATCTGACGCCGCCGTTCATCGGCCAGGGTATGGGTGCCGGAGTGCGCGATGCGATGAACGTGGCGTGGAAGATCGCCGGTGTGTGCCTCGGCGATCTGCCACACGGTGCCCTCGACAGCTACCAGGCTGAGCGCCGCCCGCACGCCCGCCACATGATCTCGTTGGCGCTCAACATCGGACGGGCGATGACCTCCGGCGGCCGGCTCGGAACGGCCGCTCGGTCACTGATACTGCCCTGGGTGCATCTGGTGCCCGGGCTGCGGGCAAAGGTCACCGATTCGCAGACCCCGCCCCTGCGGCCCTCGACCCTGGTGGAGCGCACCGTCGCACGGCGCGGCATCGTCGGCCACCTGTGCCCGAACCCGATGCTCGGCAACGGTATTCGCCTCGATGACGAGCTGGGTCTGGGATTCGGCGTGATCACTCGGGTTGCCCTGACCGCTGAGCAGCAGGAGGTCCTCGACGCGCGGTGCGCGCGTACCGTCCACGCCGCTGCGGGTTCAGAGTTGGCCCGGTGGCTGCGCCGCCATCACGTCAAGGCCGCCGTCGTGCGACCCGACCGCACCATCATGATGGCCGGCGGAGATCTCACCGCAGTGTGCCGCGCCGTTCCACTGTTCCTGCTCGACCACCACCCGACCGTGGTGCCGGACGCCCACGCCCGCCCCGTCAGCCCACCATCTTCGCCGCCTGCCGGCGTCGTTCACCACGAATAGGAATCATCCGCGTGCTTCGTCGACCCTCGGCTGTGCCGGTGTACCGCCCCGACATCTACTCTCGATCAGCCATTCTCGACCCCTACCCGCACTACCGTGCGATGCGCGACCTGGGACCGGTGGTGTGGCTGGCCCGCCAGCGTCTCTACGCCCTGCCACGCTTTGCCGAATGCAAAGCCACCCTGCGCGATGATGGTCTGTTCCTCTCCGGGCACGGCGTCGCCGCCAACCCGCTGACCAACCGACTGTCCCGCGGCACCACGCTCAACAGCGATGGCGCCGACCATGACCGTCGCCGCAAACTCGTTGCCCACCGGCTGATGCCGCGGGCGCTGCGCACCCTGGGCGAGGACGTCGACGCCCAAGCACGCGCCATCGTCGAGGCCGCGGTGAGCCGGCAGACGGTGGATGCCGTCGCCGACCTGGCCACAGCCCTGCCATTGGCTGTCGTACCCGATCTGGTGGGGTGGCCGCGCGACCAGCGCGACTACTTGCTCGATTGGGCCGCAGCCACATTCGACATCCTCGGGCCACCGAACCTACAGGCGTTGCGGGCGGTGCCACGCAGCCTGCAGATGCTGCGTTTCGCCCGCCGCGTCGTACGTGAACGCAACGTGCTTCCCGGCAGCATGGCCCACGAGCTACTCACCGCCGTCGACGAGGGCCACCTCGCCGCCGCTGAGGTGCCGCCGCTGTTGATCGATTACATCGCCCCATCGCTCGACACGACGATCAGCGCGATCACCAGTGCGCTGTACTTGTTCGGCACCCACCCCGAACAATGGCAGCTGCTCAAGGACAATCCCTCGCTCATCCCCAACGCCATCAACGAAGTGGTGCGCTACGAATCACCACTGCGTGCGTTCACCCGCAGGACCGCCCGGGCGACCGTGATGGCCGACGTCGCCCTTCCGGCGGGCGCCCGGGTGTTGGTGCTCTATGCCTCGGCCAACCGTGACGAGCGCGAGTGGGATGCCCCCGACGTCTTCGACATCCGCAACGACGCCGGACGCCATGTCGGGTTCGGCAGCGGCACCCACGCGTGCGCCGGCCAAGGGCTGGCCCGCCTGGAGACCACGGCGATGCTCACGGCGCTGATCGAGCGCGTCGAGCGCATCGAGATCGTCGCCGAACCGACGTGGGGGATCAACAACATCATCCACCGTCACGACCAACTACCCATCCGGCTCATCGCGGCCTGAATCTCGCAAAGGACAACGCTCATGCCTGAGGCAGAGGTCTATGACGTCATCATCGTCGGTCTCGGTCCCGCCGGAGCCGCGGCAGCCAACGCCGCCGGCGCGCTCGGTCTCCGCACCCTCGTCGTCGAGCGCGACTTGGGGATCTTCGAACGTCAGCGCGCCATCGCTCTCGACGACGAAGCCTTGCGCGTGATTCGGGGACTCGGCCTGTTCGACGAGGTCACTGAACACATGCACCTCGGCATCACGGCGCGGTTCGTGGGCGCGGACGGAAAGCCCTTCCTGTCCACCCCGTCTGCGCCGACGGCCTACACCGGGTACTCGCTGGCCAATTTCTTCCATCAACCCGCTCTCGAACACGCCTTGCGCGAGGGCCTCAGGCGTTTCCCCTGTGTGCAGGTCCGGGCCGGGTGGACCGCCTCCTTGGTCGGGCAGGGCGAGCACGCCGTGACGTTGGAATTGACCGACGAACAAGAACAAGCAGTGCGGGTCAGCGGGCGTTACGTCCTGGCCTGCGACGGTGGCAGCAGCCCGTTGCGCAAGCAGCTCGATATCCCCTTCGCGGGCACCTCGTATGCCGAACAGTGGATGGATGTGCAAGCGCGCGTCAAACGCCCCCTGCACCGTCCACCGCACTTCGACTTCGTATGCTCCCCGGAACGTCCGGGTGTCAGATGCCCCTGCCCGGGTGGTTACTACCGGTGGGAATGGCGGATCAATCCGGGCGAAGACGCCGACGCCATGCTCAGCGAGGACAACGTTTGGCGCATGCTTGCCGCCGAAGGGGTCTCACCCGACGATATCGAGATCGCTCGGACGTGGAGTTACACGTTCCACGTACGCAAGGCCCAGCGGTGGCGGGTCGGACGAGTGCTCCTTCTCGGTGACGCCGCACACGTCATGCCTCCCTTTGCGGGCCAGGGCATTTCCGGTGCCTTCCGCGACGCCGCCAACGTGGTGTGGAAGGTCGACGCCGTTGTCCGTGGCCGGGCCGGCGATGCCCTGCTCGACACGTATCAGACCGAACGCGAACCCCACCACGACGCCATGACGCAGCGGGCTGTGACCTTCGGAAAGATCGTCATGACCCAACGCCCCTCGGTTGCTTGGCTGCGCGACAAGGTATTACGGACGGCAACCCGGATCCCCGGGGTCATGGCGGCGCTGGTGCGCCGTATTGGGGCACCGACCCCGCTGGGGCCGGGATGTCTACCGGCACACCGCGCCAACGATATGGTCGGGTATCTCGTCAAGCCGGCACGCGTCGCACTGCCAGGTGTCGGATCGATGTACATCGACGACGCCCTCGGGCAGGGGTGGGCGATCCTCGGCCTGGACGCCGATCCCCGCGACGCGATGCACGAAAGCGCAGTGCAGGCGTGGGAACGCTTCGGCGCACGATTCCTGACGATCCGGCCCGGGACGTCCGTGGTCGACGGCGAGGAACTCGGCGACCCAACCGGACACCTGTGGGACGCCATGGTCGCCCACGGCGTCAACTATCTCGTGGTGCGGCCCGACCGATACGTCTACGCCGCAACCCAATCCGGCCACCAGATCAGCATGCCGATGTTCGCTCAGCCCCAGCACGCGAAAAGCACGCCGGTACACACGCTGGACCGCCCAGCCGGCTAGGACAAACGCCGGGAGGCGTGGTCTCCGCTGTCGCCCGCGCACGAAACCTTGCGAAACCAAACCCACAGGTGGCCATCGCCATCGTGGTGAATCACCCAAACCGAGTGGAGAGCATTGCTAAAGATGAGGACGACCTACATCACCGTGTCGCTGGCGTACGCGCTGCTGTGTCTGGTGCCGGCAGCCATGAAGTTGAGCGGCAACATGAAAATGCGAACCGCCGCAGAGCATTTCGACATCCCCTGGGCGCGGTACCAGCTGATCGGTGTGCTCGAACTGGCCGCCGCGGCGGCCGCGGCCGTCGGTGCCTTCTGGCGCCCAGCCGGACTTGTCGCGGCAATCGGCATGACCGTTGCGCTGATCGGCGCGGTGACCTTTCACCGCCGCGCCAAAGACGCGGCCCACGAATACGCCGCCGCGCTCGTGTTCCTGGCCGCCTCAGCGGGTTACCTCGCCCTGTGGCTGTACACAACCCCTCGGACATGACCGCTGCCATGTCCGCCCCGATAACTTCCTCCACCACAACACATTCCAGGAGCACCCGATGATCAACTCCGTCCGCATGTCCACCCTGATCGGTGTCGCCCGTGCCGCGATCGGGGTGTGCTACATGATCGCTCCCACCCGCGCACACACGACCCTTGCCGGTCGTGACGCAGCACTGCCCACCACCCGGGCAGCCAGTCGCACCTTCGGCATCCGCGAGATCTACGTCGGCGGCAGTGTCGTCGCGTTGCAGACGTGGGCCCCGCGCGCGGTCCTGCCTCTACTGATCGCCGGTGTCGTCATCGACACGTGGGACACCGCCGCATTCGCGATGACCGCTGACGTGCCGGACCGCATGCGCCGTGCCGGTGTCGCCGTCGCCGGCGTCTTCACCGTCGGCGGAGTCGCCGCCGCAATACAGTCTGCTCGTGCCCGCTGAGGCACTCGACTCATGCACCAGGTCCGGGAAAAACATTTGCTAAATAGCCTATTTCAGCAAATCCGCACCTCGCGCACGTCTGGGCGCATGGCTAAACCGCTGCCACGGTTGCACCGCCGTCAAAGCCGATCGTGTGTGTTGCCCGGTCAAAGGAGCTCGCCCTGTCCGTGCCCATATTTGATCGACCAGCCGCGATGCGGGACGCAATCGAGCCAGACATCCCGATGCCATGACTAGTTCCCCGCAACCCCCGCCACCCGTGGCTGAGGGTCAGGTCCGCGCGCCGCTCAACAAGGGCCGCACCCCGCCCTACAAGATCGCCGGCGTGGTCCTGGCGCTCGTCTCCGCGCTGGTTCTGGTGGTGGTCTGGTTCCAGTTCCGCGGCTACTTCGACACCAAGGCCAAGCTGTACGTGGTGTCGCCCCGGTCCGGACTGTCCATGGACCCGGGTTCGAAGGTCACCTACAACGGGGTGCCCATCGGCCGGGTGAAGCAGATCGACGTCATCGGCAAGGAAGACGACACGAAGGCTCGTCTGCAGCTCGATGTCGACCCGAAGTACCTCCCCCTGCTGCCCAAGAACATCAGCACGAAGCTGCTGGCCACCACGGTCTTCGGTAGCAAGTACGTCTCGTTCACCTCGCCATCGGATCCCGAGAGCGCGCGGATCAAGAGCGGCGACACCATCGACGTGTCCAAGTGCTCGCCGCCGACGCCGGCCGAGGCCTGCGTCACCACCGAGCTGAACACCTTGTTCGAGACGATCACGGCGATCTCCGAGCAGGTCGATCCGATCAAGCTGAACGCCACCCTGACCGCCGCGGCGCAGGCGCTGGACGGCCTCGGTGACAAGTTCGGGCAGTCGCTGGTCAATGGCAATGTCATCCTGGCCGACCTGAACCAGCGGATGCCGACCATCCGGCACGACACCAAGGCCCTGGCGGATCTGTCCGAGGTTTACTCGAAGGCCTCGCCGGATCTGTGGGACGGCCTGAAGAACGCGGTGACCACCGAGCGCACCCTGAACGACCAGCGCGGCACCATCGACGAGGCGCTGATGTCGGCCGTCGGCCTCGGCAACACCGGTGGCGACATCCTCGAGCGGGGCGGCCCCTACCTGGTCCGCGGCGCCGAGGACCTGCTGCCGACCTCGGCCCTGCTGGACAAGTACGCCCCCGAGCTCGACTGCCTGTTCCGCGGCTTCGCCGCCGGTGCGCCCGCCGCGAACACGGCTATTGGCGGTAACGGCTACTCGATGGTGGCCCACACCGAGCTCGTCGGTGCGGCCAATCAGTACGTGTACCCGGACAACCTCCCGCGGGTCAACGCCTCCGGCGGTCCGATGGGCCGCCCGGGCTGCTGGACGGTCACCAAGGACATCCTCCCGATGCCCTACATGGTGATGGACACCGGCGCGTCGATCGCGCCGTACAACCACTTCGGTCTCGGATCGCCGTTCGCATCGGAGTACGTCTGGGGTCGTCAAGACGGGGAGAACACGATCAACCCATGAGCATCAAAGCAGCACCGCCCACAACGGGCGGTGCGCGCAAGTACTGCCGAACTCCACGCGCTCCGGCCCGGAGCATCCCCAACCTGCCCAGAGAACTCCTGAGGTACCCGGCATCGCCGACAACGATCGAAGCCGTGCACGCATTGGTGACATTGCCGCCCGCGTGCGACTACTTGTGCGGCATGTGCACCGGTGGGCTGGTGGTCTCTGGCACCGTCTACCGGCGCACCTGCTGCTGCCCGTGATCACGTGACCCATACTGATAGCCGCCGGCCGGCGCTGCTGGGCTGCCGAGCGCATCTGTGTTCTGCTGTCTGAGCCGCTGCCGGCGCGGATTAAATACAGATGGTGCCACGAACAAGGATGCGTGTTTGGCCACCAACCCAGGTGCCGGCGTCATCGGTGCGAACGTCGGCGGCGCCGTCGAAGCCGATCGCACGACCTTGCCTCGCAGTGTAATTGGACGGCAGCACCGCTTTCGGTTGTAACCATTGAGCGAGGGCTGCGTGGAGGCTTCCGGTCACCGGATCCTCGTCGGGGCCATCGGCCGGACTGAATGCGCGAACTTCGAGATGGCCGCCCGATGCGCTCGTGTCGGGGTAGAGCCCGCAGACTCCGATGTTCAACCCGTGAGCGGCCATGAGCCTGAAATCAGGGTCTACGGCGAGCACTGCCGGGGCGTCGCGCAGCTGCACACCGATCCAGCCGGGACCGTTATCTGTCCAGGCGCAATCCAGAAGATCGTCACGGTCCACACGCAGGGCGGCGGCTACATCGCCAATAGTCTGCGGGTCTAGCGGCCCTGACCGTTGTAACGGCGGCGCTTGGAATGCGAAATGGCCGTCACGCTCGTGCGTGACCGTGATCAGCCCGAGCGTGCATTCTTGCAGGACGCTGGCAGATGGGTCGTCGTGGAGGGTCACCCAGGCTGCCGCAGTTCCCAGAGTGGGATGTCCGGCGAAGGGTAACTCATTGCGCGGCGTGAAGATCCGCGCGCGGTAGTTGGCGCCTTGGCGCACCGCTGACGGGGTCGGGGTGTCCGTGGCCATGAAAAAGTCCCCACTGGTGGCCAAGTGGAGGTCCCCACGGGTGGCCAGTTAAAAGTCCCCACCCCGTGTTCGTCGTGTCGATCAGGAACTGCGGGCCCCGATGGTGACGGTGAAGGCGCCAACCAATCGCCATCACCATCGGGGAGTTCCATTGAAGTCTGCGAAGGACCGCATGGACATCATTTCTGCCTACCAACAACACGGGTCGTACCGAGCCGCCGCTGACCTATGCGGCACGACCCATAAGACCGTCAAACGCGTCGTCGATAAGTTCGAAGCCGACCAGGCCGACCTCGCGCCGGCAGCTCGAGCGCCGCGGCCACACAACTACGACGAGGTGGCCGACCTGGTCGCTGAACGCGTCGACAAATCCCACGGCCGGATCTCGGCCAAGCGGCTGCTGCCGATCGCCGTCGCGGCAGGCTACGAAGGTTCTGACCGCAACTTCCGGCGTCTGGTCGCGGATGCAAAAGCGTTCTGGCGCAGCCAGAATCACCGCGGACGCCGCCCCGCTGTGTGGTCACCCGGGCAGTATCTGGTGATCGACTGGGCCCAAGCAGCACCAGGATTGTTTCTGTTCTGCGCAGTGCTGGCGTTCTCCCGGTGGCGGTTCGTCCGGTTCGCCACCGACCAGAGGGCCTCGACCACGCTGGCGTTGATCGCCGAAGCCCTGGCCGCGATCGGCGGCGTCCCGGCGAAGGTGCTCGCCGATCGGATGGCCTGCCTCAAAGGCGGTGTGGTCGCCAATGTCGTTGTCCCCACACCTGATTACGTGCGCCTGGCATCGCATTACGGGTTCGCACCGGATTTCTGCCACGCCGCCGATCCCGAATCGAAGGGCATCGTGGAGAACCTATGCGGCTACGCCCAACGCGATCTAGCGGTCCCGCTGCTGACTCAGGCCGCAATCGAGAGCACCGCCATCGATGTGCGGTCGGCCAACGCGGCCGCTGCCGCGTGGTGCGCCGAAGTCAACGCTACGGTGCATTCGGAAATCTGCGCCATCCCCGACGACCGCCTGACCGCCGAACAGCACGTGCTGCAACCCCTTCCGTCACTGCGACTGCAAATCGGCGCACCATCGGTGCTCCGCAAAGTCGACCGCCTGTCCTGTATTCGGTACGGCTCAGCCCGGTACTCGGTGCCCACCCGGCTGATCGGGACCACCGTCGCAGTCGTGGTCGACCACAGCGGGGTGTGTCTCATCGAGCCGGCCACCGGGATGATCGTGGCCGAACACGAACTCACCGCCCCCGGCGGCGCGTCGATCCTCGACGCTCACTATGACGGACCACGACCCGCACCCAGTCGCGGACCGAGACCGAAAACCCTTGTCGAGAAACAGTTCTGCGAACTGGGTGACGATGCGCAGGCGTTCCTGGTCGGCGCGGCAGCGATCGGCAACACCCGACTGGCCAGCGAGTTGGAGATCCTGCTCGCCCTCGGCGCCGCCCACGGTGAGCAGGCATTGGTGGCTGCCCTGCACCGGGCGGTGGCGTTTCGCCGATTCCGTGCCGCGGACGTGCGTTCCATCCTGGCTGCCGGCACCGGAACACCCCAACCCCGACCCGCCGGGGACGCACTAGTCCTGGATCTTCCGGTCGCCCCTACGCGTTCCCTGGACGCCTACAAAATCACCCCCGCCATCGACGGGCAGGCCACACCATGACCACGACAGAACCTGCCACCGCCACTGCCGCCAAACCCGTGGCACCACCATCAGTTCCGCCTCTGACCGCTGATCTCGACGCCGGCCTGCGGCGGTTGAAACTGGCCGCGATCCGCCGCACCGCCCCCGAGGTACTGATCACCGCCAAAACCCAACGCTGGACCCCCGAAGAAGTCCTGCGCACCCTCGTCGAAACGGAACTGGCCGCCCGCGACGCCTCCAACGTCGTCAATCGACTCAAGGCTGCAACGTTTCCCGTTCCGAAGACGTTGGAATCGTTCAACGTGGCCGAATCATCCATCCCACCAAAGGTATTCGACTACCTGGCGAACCTTGAATGGATTAGAGCCGGGCAGAACCTGGCAATCATCGGCCCCGCCGGCACCGGCAAGAGCCACACCCTCATCGCACTGGGAACAGCAGCCATCGAGGCCGGACACAAAGTCCGGTACTTCACCGCCGCCGACCTGGTCGAAACCCTCTACCGCGGGTTGGCCGACAACACCGTCGGCAAGATCATCGAATCCCTGCTGCGGGTCGACCTCGTCATCATCGACGAACTGGGCTTCGCCCCACTCGATGACACGGGCACCCAACTGCTGTTCCGGCTCGTAGCCGGCGCCTACGAACGCCGGTCCCTGGCCATCGGATCCCACTGGCCTTTCGAACAGTGGGGCCGTTTCCTACCCGTACAAACTACCGCCGTCAGCATCCTCGACCAGCTCCTGCACCACGCCACCGTCGTCATCACCAACGGCGATTCCTACCGCATGAAGACCGCCCACCACCGAAAGGAGAACCCCTAACAAACCCCACACGGGGCGGGGACTTTCACCTGGCCACCACCGGGGACTTCGACCTGGCCATTGACAGATGGATTTGGTGAGTACCAAATGGCTGCCGTCGCTCTGGCCGCGGTGCGGTTGGCCATGGTCGCGGTGGCAGGCTATGAGGTGACTGACCTCAGGCCGCGGGGCGCTATCCGAGGGGCGACGAGAAAGCCTGCTTTAGCTGACTGACAGCGTGTGTCGATCCCCAAATCCGACCCTCGGCTGGGTGACCCCGAAAAACAAGGCCTCAGCAGACTCTAGTCGCGTCGACTTCGCCAACCAGATCGGCGATGCAGGGCTTGAGCGTGACCGGGACTGGTCGAGTTCGCGCTATCGGGCTATTAAGGTCGGTCAGGCAACGCCGTCGAAAATCATTATGTACCAGTGTATTAGAAGGGCCGGGAGACTCCTGCGGTCATGACCTGCGAGTTCGGCGGAGGATCTGCTCGCGTATCGATGTTCATGCACCACCGTACCGTTCTAGGATTCGCCATCCAGAATGCAAAGACCCGTCCGCCAAACCCGATGCAATCGGGCGAAGACGCAGGTCAGGACACCGGGATATGACACAGAGTCTTGCAACCTACAGTGGGTCCTGTAGGGTGCATTTCTCCGTGGCGGATTGCATTCTGAGATGGCGGAAGTTGGCGGACCCGCCAACTCAACTGCAAAAGTGGTGGCGTACAGGAGTTGCAATTCCGGATCACGGTGTTCATTTCGTTTTGTCGTCGTGATGACAGTTTCCTGAGAATCGCGACAGCCGGATTCAGCGGCATTGGGCGGTGACGGCCTGAGGATCGGCGGCCTAGTGGTCCGTCTAAGTTGTGGCTAACGACTTGTTGGAGTTTGGTACTGCCGAAGATCGTGGCCGTGCACGCGTCGGCGCATCAGCTCACCGTGGGCCAGCCGGTCGCATTGAACACCGCGATCGGATCAAGGTAGTCGCGCCAGTGCGTCACTTTGCCGCCATCGACGGTGATGATGGATACGAAACGGTTGTCGTAAGCGGCTCCGCCGTGCACCGGATGCCCGTGCACCTCGTACTCCAACACCACAACCGACGCCTGCGGGTCTCGGTACACGCGCAGCCCGTCGGCGCTGTGCATGGTCATGTAGTCGTCGTAGCCGGCGTACAGCTGCAGCACGGCGTCCCGGCCTTCGACGCGGCGCGGATAGCCGGGTACGGAGATCACGTACTCGAAGACGACGTCGTCGGCGAGCAGGTCGAAGTAGTCCTCCCCGTCGACCAGTCCGGCGAGGCCGGTGCGGATGATGTGGAAGAACGGTCCGTCGGCTCCGAAGGCCGAGGCGTCGTCGGTGTACTTGGTCATCGTTCAGCTTTCTTGGTTCAGAGGGTCCACGCCGCCGTGTTGCGGCGGGCGAAGGTGGCGAAATCGGTTGCGGGGCGGCCGAGTACTCGTTCGATGTCGCCGGTGGGCGTGGCACCGTGGCCGTCGATGACGGTGCCGGTGAGCCACCGCAGCATCACCGCGTAGTCGGCGGGCACGCCGGCCGCCACGGCGCCGTCGATCCAGGCCCGCTGGTCGATGTCGACGTACTTGACCGGCCGGTCGCTGACGTCACCGATGATCTCGGCGACCTGGGCGAAGGTGAGTCCGGCGGGGCCGGTCAGTGCGTAGGTCGCACCGTCGTGTGCTGCGGGTTCCATCAGTGTCCGCACCGCCACCGCGGCGATGTCTTCGGCATCGACGAAGGCCTCTGCGCCGCCGCCGCTGGGCACGAAGAGTGTGTCGTCGACCAGGGGCAGGTGCTCGTCGGTGAAGTTCTGCATCACCCAGGCCGGCCGCAGGATGGTGTGGCTGACGCCGTCGAGTTCGGTAACTAGCTTCTCCGCGGCTGCGAGGTCGATCACCGACGGCGCCCGATCCGCACCTTGCGCGCTGAGCAGAGTGACGTGACGGACACCGGCGTCCGCCGCGGCATCGAGGAACGCGGCCACCTGGTCGGCGAACCGTACCCGCATGGTGGGCGGCACCAAGTACACGCGATCGACGCCGTCCAGCGCCGTACCGTAGGTCCCGGGGTCGTCCCAGTCGAACCTCACCTCGCTGCTGCTGCGGGAGGCGGTGCGCACCGGCACCACCTGAGCTGTTAGTGCCTGCGCGATGCGTGATCCGGTACGGCCGGTGCCGCCGAGGACCAGTACTGCTACTGCGTCGTTCATGCCATCACTGTTCCGCGTCGAGCGAAGGCGTTTCAATGCGCGGGAAGCTCGATTCGTTGCGCGAGCGTCTCACCTGCTTGCCGGCGTGGAGCGTCTCGCGCACTCTGGACCGTGTGGACCTGCTGTACGACCATCTGATGCGCGCGCGAGCGACGGGCGCGGTGTTCGCCCGCACAGTTGTGACACCGCCATGGGGACTTCTGCTCGGCGGTTCGGTCGAGTTGGCGGTGCACGCGGTGACCCGCGGCCGCGCGTGGTTGTGGCGTGAGGACGTCAGCGAGGCGATCGAACTGATCCCCGGCGAGATCACCCTGGTCCGCGGCGGGGTGCCTCATCACCTCGCGCACGAGCCCGGTGCTCCGTGTCTGGACCCGGATGAGTTCCGTCGCCAGCTGCCGCAGCTGACCGCCCCGGAGCACGATTCCACGGTGTTCCTGTGCGGCGCGTACCGGTTCGCCGGCGATGTCACGGGCGGAGTGGTCGATGCGCTCCCACCGGTGCTAACACTCTCCTCGGCCGACGACGATCCGCTTCGGGAAATCATCAGTCTGCTGTCCCGGGAGCTCGCGGTGGTCGAAGCCGGACAGCAGACAGTGTTGGACCGTCTCCTCGACGTACTGCTGGTGTTGGCCCTGCGCACCGACTTCCGGAACAGTCCCACGGCGCCGCGGTGGTACCGGGCGGCGGCCGATCCGCGGCTGCGCGACGCGTTGCAGGCGATGCACGACGAGCCCGGCCGGGACTGGTCGGTCGACGAGCTGGCAGCGGTATCAGGACTGTCCCGGGCGGCGTTCGCGCGGACCTTCGGTGAGGTACTTGGCCAGCCACCGCTGCAGTACTTGACCGAGCACCGCATGTCGCTGGCCCGAGACTTGTTGCGTAGCACAGACTTCGGACTCTCCGGCATCGCGAGTCGGGTGGGTTACGGTTCGCCCTACTCGTTCGTCGCGGCGTTCCGGCGCCATCACGGCGTACCGCCGATCGCCTGGCGCAAGCAACACGCCGTCGAGCCCCTGAGATGAGATCTAGGTGCTCGATGTACCGGTCATTTGGTAGATGACGCGTCGGCCGATGTCGACGGCGTGATCGGCGAAACATTCGTGGTACCGACTGAGCAGGGTGACATCGACGGCAGTAGCGGTGCCGTGGGTCCAGCGGTGTGCGGTGACGATGGCGAATAGGTGGCGGTGGATGTCGTCCATGGCACTGTCGTCGTCTTCGAGTTGTCGCGCCTTGGCTGGATTCTGTGACAGCACACCGTCTTTGGTGTCTTCGCCAAGCTGTCCGGCGATGCGCGTCCCATCGCTGCGAGGTAGCCGCTGACATCAGTAGGGACGGCGGAAGCCGGATGGCGCCGGCGCGCGACCTTGGCCACGTGCAGGGCCAGGGCGCCCATCCGTTCGATATCCGCAACGTACGACCGTACGGTTCTCGGATCCGCCATTTGAAATGCAAAAACGCGTCCGCCAAGCCCGATGCAACCCGCATAAAAGCCCAGGTGGGGACGTCTACGTCCGCCATCGAGAACTGCAACCTACAGCGCCGCCCGGATTTCTTACGTCAAATTTGCTACGTGCACAATATGTTTGATGCCAGACTGCGGCAGCCGGAAATCAGGGCTATAGCCAGGTTCGCAGGTCGATGGCGACAGACGCAGAGAGCAGTGCGATGGCCAATACTTGCGCCCCCAAACTCCAGGTCAAGGCTTCCGCCTTGCGGTTGTTTCCTTCACGGAGCGACTTGATGGTGTGGGCCTGCCGGTCGACCCACATACGGCGCGCATCGTCTTCGGGTGCATGCCAGCAGTCATCCCCGGTGAGGTTCATGATTGTGTCTAATGCGGGGAGCTTGTAGGTCGTCGTTTGCGCGGCGATGAAGATCGCTATCACGGCCGACACCAGGAACGCCGACAGGGATGCAATCAAAAGTTCCACTGCGCAACGATTTTTGAACATGTGATCACTTCCGGTGACTACAGCAGTCAGTCCGAAGATCAGCGTTAGCAGGGATGTGCTGGTCGTGACGACTATCGTGCCGCGGCCTTCGAGGGCCTTTTTACGGTCGAACTCGGCTGCGGCGACCGCGGCGACAAGCTGTTCATAGACTTTCCCTGCGGGCCAGGTGAGAGACATCGGCATATCGAAATCGGGCTGAAGTCCTCGGTCTGAGTGGGTCCTGCCCAAGACACCTGGGACATCGACGTCAGTGCCCAGGAGTATCCAGGAAGGAACCGGTGAGCGCTCGGATGTTTGTTCGGGGTTGTTGGTCTTGATGGCGTCGTTTTCCCGCTCCCTCGGGCCGCTCGTCATGAATAAATAGACGGCGCACAGCGCTACGAACAACGCCAGCACGCCCCACGGAGACGGCGACGTGTCGTTGCGGGCAGCGAGGATCGCTACACCGGCGAAGATGATCGCGCTGATCGAGGCGAAAGCTGGTGCGCCCAGGTAACTCGTCCAGCCGGCGGAACGTCGTTTCGCCTGAGAGACATGGCGAGCCAGGACAAACAACGCAATGAACACAGCGACAAGGGATACCGTCGGGCAGGTCGTCATCTGGCGCAGTATCCCTCAGATCGCCTGCAATCTCTGCGCATACGGCGGACCCGAACAGGCTCGTCTTCACGACTTACTTCCCGGCAACGAGACACGAGTGGGCCACCACATCCGTTCGCCTAGCAAGGTCATTGCTGCAGGGACGAACACCGTACGGACGACTGCCCCACGCGCCAGCTCGTGCGAGCTAGGTGAGAGCTTCAGCAGCAGTGGTGGTTTCAATCCCCAATTGACTCGGTCTGCACCAAGTCGCCGACCAAGTCCTTGGGGAAGTCGTCGCGTCGCGGACCGGTCAGCGCAATGGGTTACGTCCAGGGCACTACCGACAGTAAGTGTGCCGTCCAGCTTCCAGCAAAGCTCGGCCCGCCCCAAGGAGAAAATGGAGCGGGCCGATATCTGCTCAGACGTGGGGATAGAGCGATTAAGTCCCAGCTTCCCCCAGCGATGCCGCGGCCGGCTCGTAGCAGTGAACAGCCAAGATGCATACGCCGACGCCGTTCATACGAGGGCTAGGACGCGTATTTCCGGCGCTACTGCCTCCCAAGAGGATAGTGATTAGTCCAATGGCCACGCCGCTGCTCGCCATCAGCCCTTTTCGTCGTCGTTGACGGCTCGGCCCGGCTGGGATCCCGCCAGCATGGTGGTGAGAGTTGTTACGGTGCTTCTGATTTTCCGGTAACATGGCGTCACCTTCCTTTCCAGTGGGTGCTCGGAGGGCTTACGAGGTCCGCAGTTCCAGCTGCGGACCTCTGCTTTTTCTCCGCACGTTTATAACGCTAACAATCGGGCCCTGATCCGACGCCCCACGCCGGGGCCCGTTCGCTCACAGCGTCACATGCCATCTGCACGCGGCCGCGCAACCAGCTGGGGCGCAGCTGCTTCGGGAGGTCGGTACCTATGCGGGAAATCGGCACCTATGCGCCAGACAGAACCCCTGGTAGGCACGGTTTGTCATCACTTCGGTTCATCGATAATCTTCTACCGCCGCGGCGCATCGACAAACTTGTCCGCGTGGTTGCTCCACCCAAGATGACAGGATTTGAACCTGCGGCCTTCCCGCTGAGGTCCACGTGGTCGCCGCGGCCGCTCGACAGATTCTCGCTCACGCGGGCTTAGCTCATTGGCAGAGCCCTGGTCACACGCGCCCGTGTCAATTTTTTGATGCTTTCTGTGGCGGCAAGTCCGCACTTGAAAGCGCAAGGCATCTAGATAGCGCAAGGCATCTAGACATATTGCCGAATCACTCTGTTACAGAGCGCTGGCCAGATTCAATCCGGCCAACCCTCTCGCGGGTCGCCCAAGTAGCCAAGGGCGGAACCGGCCGATGATCCCGCCGCGGATTCGATGTCGCGGCGCCGGCGCGCCAGTCGGTCGTCGATGCTCCGCTCGCCGGCGAGGATCAGCAGTGGTGCGGTCGGTTATCCGCCAGTTCGGGCCAGGCGCGGCAAGCAGCGTCGAGCGCGTGAGCGATCTCGTCGGTCTCGGTGATCGGGTGGCGCGGTCGAACTGTGGGCATACGACAGGTGTAACGCCCGATGGCAAGAGGAGAATTACACCAGCATTCGGCGGCCCGGCTCAACTCGAGATTTCGCCGGGCTCCGTTGCCGCTTGCTCGGCCGTCTCGTTCTTGTGGGCGATATAGCGATGCCACGCGTTGTCTCTTGACTTGCCGCGATACAGCTCGACGACGTCGCCGTCCAGGTCCGTGAACGTCGACCAGTACGGACGCTCGCCGCGCAGGTGAATGGTGTATACACCGTGGGGCCAATTCGTCGACCGTTGGATTTCGCCCCCATTCGGCGGATCCCAGATGATCTTCTTTGGGATGTTCACCCCCTCCAACATCGGCATCAAGTTGTAGCCGTAAGCGGGAATGTTCGTACGATGCGCCGTGATGAGCGCGTACTCACGCTTCGTCAGGGTGTCGTCACGTTCGCCTTCCCACAGAATCTCGCGCCGCCGCACGATGGGCAAGCCGGCACGAGCGTGGTCCTCCTGCATGCGGGCCAGCCCCATCGGGGACATGCTGCCCCAGTAGTTAGGATCGGCTGGCACTGAAGAGCCGATGTAGGCCTTGCCAACGTTGTCGTAGTGAATCTTGTAGATGATCGCCACAGTGGCCCTCCCGTCAACGATCAGAGTAATTGTCAATATCTGTGGATTGATGTTTTTCACGCGACCTCAATCCTGTCGCAGCGAGTGCGTCGGTGGCCGGTTCGGGTGGGGTGATGTCGACGGGCCGTTCGAGCAGCTTGCCAACTGTGGAACACCGCTCCAGTCCCGGACCAGGGCGACCAGGTGCGGTGCGTTCACCGCCCGCCAGCGGGCTTGTGCGGCGTCAATGAGCTTCTAGGCCATGGCAATACCAGCCGCGCGGAAACCTGGCCCCCTTGGTGCGCAGCCACAGCGTGGCGAAGTTCGACTCGATCGGGTTCTTTGGTGCGCAGATGCACCCAAGCGGCTACTCGATCCGACATTTCTGGCCCGTATCGACGCATGCCACGCTGGCCACAAGCTCGCTCGGTCGTTCCGTTCTAGGATTCGCCATCCAGAATGCGAAACTCTGTCCGCTATACCTGATGGAACAGCACGGATTCGCAGGTCAGGACACCGCGATATGACAGGGAGTTTTGCAACCTACAGTGGGGGTTGGGGTTGATTTTGGCCTAATATTACTGTTCCCGACTAGGTAAGTGCGTCGGGCAGGGCCTGAGTGGGAACACCCTGGCGACGCACGCCCCAGGCATTGGCGAGTCGTTCTTTGATCCAGCCGGTCGCGCTGTCGACGAAAGATGCACTCACGCAGCGGATCAGACCCCGAGTCCGGTCAGGGATCCCGTTCGTCGGCCTGATTGGATGGGGACGCAGTCAGGCGGAAAAGATTGAACGATCTCGATGCCCAGAGAATCCAGCCGATCGAGCAAGGTCGGTAGGTGGTCCATGGCCCCGGTGGGGAGGTCGTGTATCACGACCAGGCTCCACGGGCGGTTGAGCACGTCGCGCACGCAGCGCTCGACCCAGTGGACAGGTTCGTCCCAATCGTGCGGGACGCAGTTCCACAGCACGCAGGTGAATCCGTTTGCCTCGATGTAGTCGACCGCGGCCGGACTCAGCAGGCGTTCATCGAGGATGCCGTCACCTCCGTAGGGCCGAAACAACTTGCGTGGGTGGGCGAATGGTTCGATCAGATCTTGTGCGGCGCCGATCTCCCGCTCGGGTAATCGCGGGTCGTCGTCATCCCCGAACTGCGTCGAGTGGGTCATGGTGTGGTTACCGATCCAATGTCCTTCACTGGCCGCCCGCTCGATCATCGACATCGAACCGGGCGCCAATAGTTGTTCTCCGACAACGAAAAACGTCGAATGAATCGAGCGTTGACGCAAGATGTCAAGAACCGTCGGCGTTACTTCACTCGGCCCGTTGTCGAAGCTCAATGTGACTTTGGTGCTACCCACTGCGGTCGACTCCGCGCGCTTTGAGTCCAGCGACGACGAGATCGGCGACGAACTCGGCATGTTCGCGAACGGCAGCCGCGCTACGCGGATCGTCCGGCACCATCTGCTCGGCCAACGGCACCAAGCTGAAGGGCGCGGTCGCTCCGTGCGCGACCAGAAAATGCAGGCTGCGGACGTTCGCGTCCGATAGGACGCCTGCGTCGACCAGCACCTTCAATGGGGACAGGACCCGCATGATCGATGGGCCGATGTGCGCATCCCAGAGGTAGGTCAACCGCGCACTGGGTACCGCGCCCTCGACGGTGACCAGTCGCAGTATCTCGGGGTGCTCGGCGTGAAGTTCGAGGAACCGAACGATGGTGCTCCGTGTCGCGCCCAAAAGGTCACTGTCCGGGTCGGGATCGATATCGGCCATGCCGCGTTCAACCTGGCCGAAGGCCCAATCCACCGTGGCAAACCACAGGTCCTCCTTCGAACCGAACCGCTGGTGGATGAGGTTGTGGCTGACGCCGAGCTCCCGGTTCACCGCCGCGATCGAGGTCCCGTCGAATCCGCGTTCGGAGAACACCCGCAGTGATGCCGCCAGGATGTCGTCGACCGAGGCGGGCGACTCACTTGCCG
Source organism: Mycolicibacterium sp. HS_4_1 (assembly GCF_054515875.1). Classification (NCBI taxonomy): domain Bacteria; kingdom Bacillati; phylum Actinomycetota; class Actinomycetes; order Mycobacteriales; family Mycobacteriaceae; genus Mycobacterium; species Mycolicibacterium sp. HS_4_1. The sequence goes on along the minus strand of NZ_CM137261.1, from coordinate 4,578,240 downwards.
GCGGACGACCACGACGTTTTCCGGATGTCATGCCGTAAATCTACCGAATATGTTGACGGCCATCAACTTTTATGATTAATTGATGATCGTCAATTTAAAGGTGTCCATTGGCCCTACGTCGACCCCAGGAGATTCGTCATGAAACGGGAAGAACACATGGTTGGCGAAACGTTCGCCTACCGGTTCACCAGCCCCGATACCGACCATGCCCTGCTCATCCAGCACGGCATGGGTGGGCACGGCGGCATCTACGACAACTTTGCTGCGCATTACGCGGGCCTCGGCGCTGACGTCTGGTCCATGGACGCACCCGGCCATGGCCGTTCGTGCGCGAGCCGACGCGCGGGTGATTTCACCATCGACGAATGGGTTACCGCCGCGCTGGAGATGGCCGACCACATCGCGGAAACGACGGGCTTGCCCGTATTCATCAAGGGATCGTCGCTCGGCGCCGCCGCTGCCTACTGCGCGTACGCCGCATCGGAACAGATCGCGGGTGCGATCTTGATGGGATACGGGATTCCATCCTCACCGCTGATCCCGTCAGATAACCCCTTCCGCACTGAGGCGTACGAGCAGTTGCTCGCCCTGTACGGCCATGTGCTCGAGTTCAACATCGACCGATTCATCGACTTCGACGAGGACTACGGCTTCCGTGGGGCAGGCAAGCAGAAGCACCGCGACCCACTCAACACCTGGACCTACGACTTCAAGGCGATGGGTTCGCTCATGCGGTACGACCCAGCTATTGCGTTGGCGGACAACACCAAACCAATCCTCTTCGCGGTCGGAGAAAAGGACCCCATCTTCACCCCGACATTGGCCAAGTTGGTCGTCGACGCCACAGGAGGACCGGTGGAATTCCACGTGCACCCGAACGGCGTACACCAGCTGATGCTGTTCCATACCGCCGACTACAGCCAGGTCGTGCGCACCTGGTGTCACAAGCAGCTGTCGAACACAACCGCACCGACGACCGACGGAAAGTAAGCGTCATGACTGCCATCCACCCCCGCGGGGTGAACCACCTCGCCATCTCCACTCGCGACATCAAAGCCCAGATTGCCTTCTTCACCGATGTTTTGGGCTGCCCACTCAAGGCGCTCTACCGCATGCACGGCGCGGAAGGGGCATGGCACGGGTTCGTCGAACTGAACCCAGAGTCTTACATCGCGTTCGTCTATCACCCCGAAAACCCAGACACCCGGGACTACGGCGTAACGCATGCCGGGAATGCCACCAACCCGGTGGCAGCCGGTGCGATGCAACATGTCTCGCTGCACGCCGCCAGTTTTGACGAGCTACTCGCGCTGCGTGATCGCATCCGCAGTCGGGGCATCGTCGTGATCGGTCCCGTCGATCACGGATTCTGTCAATCGATCTACTTCGCCGGTCCCGAGGGCATCACGCTGGAATTGACGACCGGTGAGGCGATCGATGACCGCGCTTGGATCGACCCGGAAATTGTCGCTATCAACGGCATTAACGCCGAGGAGCTCGAAAAGTACCGCAAACCAGAGCCTTTCGTTACGACTGCTGTTCCGGTACCCCAGCCGGGAAATGATCGATCCAAACCCCACCTGCATTACCCCGCGGAGGTCTACGAGCAGATCATCGCGATGCCCGACGAGATGGTATGGCAGCTGGTGAGTCAAACCGATCCGCCAGTTCGCCTCGACTAACTGCCAACCCCATTGGGCCCAATGCCGATCACGTTCGGTGGCCGGGCTCATCTCCGTCAACAGCACTGACACCAAAGGACTTACGCCATGAAGCTCGCTAACCTGAACGGCCGAGCCACACTGATCACCCACGCCGGCACCGTCGATCTCGCCCGTAGCTCCAACGGGCTCTTCGCCAGCAACTCTGACGAGGCAATCGGACAACTTGCCGACATTCGTGATTGGTATCGGAAAACGCAACCAACGCCCGATCTCACATACACGATCGCCAGCCTCACGAAAGATCTCACTCCGCTTGGACCGCCCGTGAGCAACCCCAGCCAGATCTTCGCGATCGGGCTGAACTATGCCGAACACGGCGAGGAGACCGGCCTCAGCATCCCCGACGTCCCACTGGTGTTCACCAAATTTCCCTCGTCGATCACCGGGCCGGCGGATGCTGTCCCACTGCCCACGGAGACCTGCGATTGGGAAGTCGAGATGGTCGTCGTCATCGGCACGCCGGGACGCAACATCGCCCGTGAACAAGCGGCGGACCACATCGCCGGATTCTGCGTCGGCCAAGATATTTCCAACCGGGAGGCCCAGATGACCGGAAATCCACCACAATTCAGCCTTGCCAAGAGCCACGCTTCGTTCACGCCGATTGGTCCCTGGATCACGACCCCAGATGAGCTCGCCAACCCTGATGACCTGGCGATCAGCGCGACCGTGGATGGCGACACAGTTCAATCCGCGCGAACTTCGGAGATGATCTTCGACGTCGCCACCTTGATCAGCCACCTGTCTACGTTCTGCGAACTGCGCTCCGGTGACCTCATTTTCACCGGCACTCCTGCCGGTGTGGGGTACTCGCGAATCCCGGCGCGCTATCTCAAGCCCGGGAACTTACTGGTCTCGACCATCGAGGGACTCGGCCAGCTCCGCAACCCCGTGATAGCCCAATAACGCCGAGAGGCAGGGAATTTCGCCCATGCCCGCCATCACCATGATCCTGGCCGCGGCGCTGGCGATTGTTCTCGCCGCGGCAGGCGGTCGAATCTCCTGAACGCAAGGCATCAGCCAGCCCGTCTCGAAACCTCCGAGGCAGGCTGGCGTTTTCACCGCTTTTCCTGACGCCCTGTGACGATGCGACGTTGACGTGAAAGTTTTGCCGGCTGCCAACTATGCCCCCGTTCTCGGGCGTCGCGGCCACCTGCCGTTCGAGACCAAGAATCTCCGGGCAAAGCCGAACATGGGACTGGCATCGCTCGGCGGCGCGATGGCACCGTTCGGCCGCGTGATCTTGCCTCGCGCCACGAGTTCCCCGACGACCGCAACGCCGCAGACCTGCGCGAGCAAGAGTGAGACGAGGACCAGGACTTGGACCGCCGCCGCCTGCGCGGCCGAGCCGGTGGCCAGCAGCACGCCGACGAATGCCCCGGGAAGCGTGACAAGTCCGGCGGTGCGGGTTTGGTCGAGGTTGGGCAGGAGGGCGTCCGACAGGGGTCGCTCGATGACTAGCATCCGCGAGAAGCGTTCCGACAGACCAAGTCCAAGAGCCGCCTCAACCTCACCGGCGCGCTGGGTCAGCGCATCGAGGGCACGCCGCGCCGCCACTGCAGATGCGGTCATCGTTCCGCCCAGGACGATGCCGAACACCGGCACCACGGCGATACCGGTGAACGGCACGACACCGCTGAGCGTCAGTAGCGGGATCACCATGACCATGCCGGCGGCCAAGGCGACGGGCAGCCACCGGGCACCGTGACGTGCCTGACTGCGACGAGCGGCAGTAATCGAGGCCACCATGAACATCACCAAAAGAACCAACATCGACGACCACATCCGCTGGAGGGCGACTGCGAGCACAGTCGACACCGCCGCGAGCTGAAGTGCCGCACGCACGGCGGCGCTCGGCGCTTCCCATATAGATCCGTTGAGCACGAAGCGGTTGACCGCGGCGGCTGCGAGGGCCATCACCGCACAAACGATGATGAGCATAGGAGTCAGCAGAGGTTCGGCGCCGCGCATGTGTCGAGTTTCCATGGCCGTCGCGCCCGGTGCGGTATTGGAGCCGGACATTGCACCGCATCAAAAAGTACAGGGCGAATCCCCGTCCAGACTGGCAGTGAGTTTCGCTTCGAGGCAGCCGATTTCGCTGCGCGAGCTCGGTAGGTGGTGTGGATCACTGGACGGTCGGTGTTTCGACTGATTCGAATGGGGTAAACATGAGATGGATGGATGATTGCGGGGGCATCGTCGCCGCCGCTTTGGTGTCGAGTTGGGGGCGCGTCCAGATGATTCGTACTGATCGATTGTTGATGACTGTCGTCGCGGCGGTGTCGGTCACGGCAGGTGGTGTAGCAACGGCCGGGCCCGCCGCGGCGGAGGCGTGTCCGGACGTGCAGGTGGTGTTTGCCCGAGGCACTTTCGAGCCCGCAGGTGTCGGGGGCGTCGGGCAGGCGTTCGTCGACTCGCTCCGTGCCAAGACGCCTGGAAAGTCGGTGGACGTCTACGCCGTCGATTACCCTGCGTCCCTTGACTTCGCGACCGCCGCCGATGGCGTGATCGACGCGAAAAACAAGGTCATGGCCACAGCGAACTCGTGCCCGAACACCAAGGTCGTACTCGGCGGCTACTCGCAAGGGGCAGCAGTGGCCGCGTACATCACCGAGGATCACGTGCCGCAGGGCTTCGCTTTGCCGCCGGGCCTGACCGGCCCGATGCCGCCTTCGGCGGCCGACCACGTGGCTTCCGTCGTCCTGTTCGGGAAACCGTCCAGCGGATTCCTGCAGATGATCTTTACGGGTGCGCCGCCCATTACCGTGGGCCCGCGCTACATCGGCAAGACCGACGACGTGTGCATCCCCGAGGACCCGGTGTGCTCGCCGACCGGCAGCGACCAGGGCGCCCACGGTGCGTACCCGGCGCGCGGGCTGACTGACCGCGCCGCCGACTACGTGGTGAGCCGGCTCGGCGGAACCGCGAAGCCGGCCCAGCCGGCCGTCCAGTCCTCTGGGCTCAGCTGATAGGCCATGAGTAGTCACTGAGCGGATCCTCGGAGGAGGTTCCGGTTCGGAGGAGGCTGCTCATGTCGGTGTTGGAGGTTGCGCTTGATCCGTCGACGGTGATCGTCGCGGTAGATCCGGGCAAGGCGTTCAATCGGGTATGGATCAGTAATGGATCCGGCCTGCTCGTGGATCCGAGGTCGTTGCCGGTCTCGCGAGAGGGCATCGCTGCGCTGGAGTTGGAGCTGAACAAACACGGCCCAGACTGTCCGGTGATCGCGATTGAAGCGACCGGAAGCCTGCACCACTCGTGGGTCGTCGAACTGGAACGTCGCCATCCAGGCTCGGTGCGGCTGTTCGCTCCGTCCGAGACGAAATCAGCACGGACGCAATTGGGTTCGGGCAGGTTCAAGACTGACGATCGAGACTGTGCGGCCTTGACGTACATGGCTCGCCAAGGCGGTGGTCGACGCTGCGGTCAGCTCGCGTCGGTGGAGGCGCTGCGCGCCGCGGTGCGTCACCGCCGAGGATTGGTCGCTGACCGCAAAGTCGCTCAACAACGGCTGCATGATCAGCTCAACGCACTATGCCCAGGATTGTCCGCGCCGGCCGGTCATGGACGATCCCTGGCCATAGAAACACCCACCGGCCTTGCCGTGCTGGCCTGTGCTGCGGCGTTCGCGGGACGGCCACCGCAGCGCCGGTCGCTGATGCGCCGGGCTCCGGGGCGATTGACGACCAGCACCGCGCAGTACTGGGTGACTCGGTGGCGTCAGTGTCTGCCTCCGCCACCCGACGCCGAACAACGTGCCCTTCGACTGGGCCGTGACGTGGACCGTTATCGCCGTCTGCGCGAAGACATTGATGCCATCGACCTGGAAATCGGGGCCTTGCTTTCCGAAACTGACGGTCAGATCCTGACCACACTTCCCGGCGTCGCCTCGATTCGCGCCGCGGCGTTCGCCGCACACAGCTTGCCGATCGACAGGTTCCCCGATGCCGAACATCTTTACTCGGCAACGGGTTTGGCGCCGGCTCTCTACCAGTCAGCCACCCTGCACCGACGCGGCCGAATCTCTCGACAAGGACTGGCCGAACACCGCGATGCCCTGATGGGCATCGCCTGGGGCCTGTCACAATTTTCGCCGTCGTTCACCGAACGCGACGCCGAACTCCGAGCCCGCGGCATGGCCCCGATCCAGGCCCGCGTCGCGCTCGCACGCCATGCATGCCGCCTGGCATACCGGCTACTTCGAACCCAACAACCCTTCGATGAACAGCGCTATCGTCAAGGAAGGCTCAGCAGCGAGCGGTGACGGCTATTCCGGCTATGCCGCTCGACGGCGCAACCTAGCTTGCCGCCCGCTCGCCCTGGGCCGCCATCACGGCGCACACGAAAGCCTGCCGCTCACGGCGACTAATCAGCCTGCCGGAACACGACGGCCCACCGACCACCACCGCCGACACACCGTTCATCGCGCCAAAAGCCGAGCGCCCGCCCGGCCGATCAACAACGCCCACGCCCACCCCTTGACTGCCACCGCGAAAGCTAGTCAACCGCCTTTCCCGGCGCGGCGCGGTTCGCCGGGACTGTCCGAACAACGGTGGATCTGATCTTGGTCTGACACGCCGAGCGTGAGCTTGGCGGGAAGGACTGACGATGTCAGAAACACTCGAATCTATGGCGATTGACCTGGATCAACGGCAGCTAGCGGAGCAGCTGCTCGCACAAGCGAAGGAACAAGGCGTCGAGCTGGTCGGCCCGAATGGGCTGCTGAACCAGTTGACCAAGAACGTGCTGGAAACGGCACTGGATGCCGAGATGGCCGAGCACCTGGGCTATGACAAGCATGACCCGGCTGGCCGCGGCAGCGGTAATTCCCGCAACGGCACCCGGACCAAAACGGTGTTCACCGAGATCGGCCCGGTCGAGATCGACGTGCCGCGGGACACCAACAGCTCGTTCGAGCCGCAGATCGTGAAGAAACGTCAACGGCGCCTGACGGGGATCGATGAAATCGTATTGTCGCTGACGGCAAAGGGATTGACCACTGGGGAGATTGCCGCCCACTTCGCCGACGTCTACGGAGCCACGGTATCCAAGGACACCATCTCGCGGATCACCGACAAGGTGGTCGGCGAGATGACCGAGTGGTGCAACCGGCCGCTGGAGTCGGTGTATCCGGTGGTGTTCATCGATGCGATCTTCGTCAAGGTCCGCGATGGTCAGGTCACCAACCGGCCCATCTACGTCGCGATCGGGGTCACCTGCACCGGTGAGCGCGACATCCTGGGCCTGTGGGCCGGCGATGGCGGTGAGGGTGCAAAATTCTGGTTGGCGGTACTCACAGAGATCAAGAACCGCGGCACCGCCGATGTGTGCATGGTGGTCTGTGACGGCCTCAAAGGGCTGCCGGAGGCGATCAACACGGTGTGGTCCCGCGCGGTGGTGCAGACGTGCGTGATTCATCTGCTGCGCAACACCTTTCGTTACGCGTCGCGTAAGTACTGGGATCAGATCGCCAAGGACATCCGGCCGGTCTACACCGCGGCAACCGAGGCTGCGGCCAAGGAACGGTTCGTCGAGTTCACCGCCAAGTGGGGTGCGCAGTATCCGGCAATCACGGCGCTGTGGGAGAACGCCTGGAGTGAGTTTGTGCCGTTCCTGGACTACGACGTCGAGATTCGTCGCGTCATCTGCTCGACGAATGCGGTCGAATCCCTCAATGCCCGCTACCGGCGGGCGATTCGGGCCCGCGGGCACTTCCCGACCGAACAGGCCGCGCTCAAGTGCCTCTACCTGGTGACCCGATCCCTAGACCCCACCGGCCGCGGTAAGGCACGATGGGCGATGAGGTGGAAGCCCGCACTGAACGCGTTCGCGATCACCTTTAACGGCCGGATCACTCCGACTGGCAACTAACCAAATGCCAGGATCAGATCCACCGTTTATCTGACAGTCCCGGTTCGCCGCACGGGGATGCGGTGTGGGATGCGGAGGCATGTGCGCGGGCGGCGGTGCAGTGCATCGGCGTCCTGAGTGGCGGCGTGGGCAGCGATGAATTGCGTGCTGCCGGAGCGGTTGAGGTCTTCGAAGACCCTCGCGCATTACGGGCTCATCTGCCGGAGAGCGCCATCGGGGCATTGCTCGGCTGAGTGCAACGGCGGCGAAAGCCTCACTACCCCAGCTGCTCGTCGAGCTTTTCCGTGTTGTGTGGCCCGCCGAGGTAAGTGACGAGGTTCTGTGGTGTGTAGGCCGGCCTGCGCTCATGTAGTTCGATGGCAGTGGAGGCGATGGATTCGCGGGCGGGATCAGTGACGCCGATCGGACGGATGTACGGGGGGATCAGCCGGTAGAAGCGAGTGCGTGAGTTCTCTGGTGGCTGCAGCGGGTTCGGGTGCACCGAGGTGCGGACGGTCATGGTGGCCGTCGGATCCGGTGCTGGGGCGTACGCGCACTCCCGATAACCGAAGGCCTCAGGCTCGAAGTGGAGGCCGTACTCCTGTGCGCGCCGCACCATCCACGGCAGCGTGATGTCGCTGAGGCCGGGCGGGTTGTAGCCGCCGCCGATATCGCAGTGCACGCCGGCGAACCACACCTGCTCGACACGTTGGGCGGGCGGCGCGTCCGGCGCCTGCTGCCAGATGGTGGGCCGGAAGGGCCCGCGTTTTTCGTCGATCGCCAGCGCCTGGAACGCGGCGTCGACCTTAGTGCTCAGCGCGGTGTCGTGGAACTGCCAGCGTCGGTTGAACAGGTCGACCAGGCGCAGCCCGTTCAGCGGGATGCCGAGTGCGCCGACGGTGTCCCAGACTCCGATGAAGCGGATGGATGGTTCGTGTGAGTAGGAGCTTCTGAAGAGGGTTGCCTCGACGCTGCGTGGATGGGTGGCGCTGCTGCGACTGCGATAGAAAGCGTAAGCCTCATCGATTTTGGCGGCGTACTCGCGGCGCAGGATTCCGCAATTGCGTACGAACCCAGCGGTGCTGCGGGCGGTGAACGCGCCGCGGCTGAAACCGAAGAAGAACAGTTCGTCGCCAGGGTCGTAGTTCTCCACGAGGAAGCGGTAGGTGTCACGGACATTGCGGGCCAGTCCAAAGCCGAAAGCGCCTCCGCGGATGTGTTCGAACCGGCTGGTCCCGACGCCGCGATGGTAGAAGATGCGCTGTTCGCAGCCTGCCGGGTCGCTGGGAGCGATGGCCAACGCGAGTTTGGTGACATTTGTAGGTGTAGATGTGCCGCCGCTGAGCTGATCGGGGGTGTTCCACGTGCCGTCGCAGCACAACACCACTCGCTTGGACATCCTGCGCTCCTTCCTTGGCGGCCAAACCGAGGTTCAGAGATTGGTTAAGGGGCTGATCATGGGGGCGTGGTCGGACGATCTGGCAGCGCGGTGAGGACCCTGTGCACTCACATCCGAGCCTTTCATCGGCGTCGCTAAGGAACAATAATCACCCCGAGACCAGTTTCTGCTCGATCCAGCAAAACAGCCTGTGCCTGGCAGCAGCGTCGAAGAGCGATGATGACCGCGGTCGCATGCTTACTGTGAAATAGGCTTGAACGCAGCTGTTTTCAGCGCTTCTGGATGGCGAACTGCGTGCACCAGGTACCTCCAGACCCGATTTCCAGGACGGAGCACTCGTTAGCTCAAAACCTCATCAGAGTGATATCAGCTACCCATCGTCAGAGTTGACGGCGCAGTCGGTCCGTGCGATTCTCGTGAACGTGAGTTGAAGTACCGAACAAGCCGGGGGGCTTGCGGCGAGGTATTTGCAAGGGGGACCAGATGTTTCACGGAATTTTACGAACGCTGAGGTGCGCCGTCATGGCTACCATTCGCAACCAAGGCGTCGAAGTTGCTGGCCAGCGGCGTGCGCAGGATTCTCGGTCATACCACTTCGATGATCCCTGGGTGGATTGAGCGCTGCCGCCATCTTTGAGTAGCGGCGGCGAGCACCTACCGTGGTTTCGGGATATCAGCCGCGACCATTGTCGGCCATCGGCTTTCGTGTGGCGCACCGCAGGCCGCGAGGACTGCAGCCGACCGATCAAACGAATCTATTCGACGCGCGACGCTCTGGTCGCGCTACCCGGCGCCAGGGCCGGCCGGCGCCGTTCACCTGACTTGAGATCTGAAAGGGCCGCTACGCAAGATGGCTGAGGCGAGATCGTAGCGGCAGTCAAAAGCGTTGTTCTGAAATCAGATTGGTCCGGGTCAAGACACGAACGCATCGCCTTGTATCTCCACGACTGGCGAAAGCCGCGGCCACCGGTAGTTGCGTGAATCTCCACACTGATCGACTCTTCAGAGAGGCAAGAAGGTGCTCTATTTCGGTTTACTCGATTTGATCGTGCTGGTCGTGGCGATTATCGATTGTCAGCTCCGGTCGAATCCTGAGCAGCCTGCTCCGGTCGAAAAGTGAGCAGGTTTACGGGGTTGAGTCTGCCTGACGATCGACTTCTACGGAGGGCAGTGACTCGATCGCGGTGTGTTTGATGCGGTAGCTGGTGCCTTTGAGGGCGATGACGTCGGCATGGTGGACGATGCGATCGATCATCGCCGAGGCGATGGTGGCTTCACCGAAGACCTGTCCCCACCGCGAGAACGGCAGGTTGGAGGTCAAGATGATCGACGACTTCTCGTATCGGGTCGAGACGAGCTGGAAGAACAGGTTGGCTGCCTCGGTGTCGAACGGGATGTAGCCGACCTCGTCGATGACGATCAGCCCGTAGCGGGAGACCTTGCGCAGTTCGGCATCGAGTCGGTCGATGCGGTGGGCTTCGGCCAGGCGAGTGATCCAGCCGGTGGCCGGGGCGAACGCGACCCGGTGCCCGGCGTGGGCGGCGGCGATGGCCAGCGCGGTCGCCAGATGGGTTTTGCCGGTGCCTGGCGGCCCGAGCAGCACGATGTTGCGGGCTTCGGCCAGCCAGCCCCCACCTTCCAGTCGGGCGATCTGAGCGCGATCGACGGCGGGTTGAGCGGTGAAGTCGAAATCAGTGATCGTCTTGATCGCAGGGAAACCCGCATACCGGATACGTTGGCGTGCACCGGATTCAGCGCGGGCATTGGACTCCACCGCCAACACCGCACCCAGATAGTCCTCCAACGACCAGTTCGCCGCCCGGCCTTGCTCGGCGAGACGGTGATAGTGCGCGGCGATCCGCGGAGCTTTGAGGAGGCGAGCTTGATGGGCGATGAGCTTGTCGGCATCACCTGGGGCCGGGGTGCGCTTGGTGGCCATCAGGCGACCTCCCCAGTCCCGAAGATCGCGTCGTAGGCACTCAGGTCAGCGACCTCGACGCTGACATCGAGATGAGCGCCGGCGGTCGGGCGGGTACGGAACTGCTCGCGCAGCACCGCCGCAGCGGCCACGTGTTCGGGGTCAGACACTAATCCTGCTGTGCCCCAAAGTCGTTCATGATCAGCAACCACACGATCGCCACACAGGCCGGTGATTCGGTCCAGGCTGGCCCGCAGGGTGATCATGCGGCCGATCACCTCCGGATGGATCGAGTACGAGTTGCCACCGAGGCTGAGGTAGTAGTCGCGGCCCAGACGCGTGGTCACCGTCGTGCCGGTCACCGGGGCCACCGGCGGTAGCGTGGCCATCGCCGCCCGGTCGGCGACGAGTGCGTCCGCGGGGATCATCCGGGTGCCCGCGTGGGTGCGCCTGTTGGCATACGAGGCCAGCCAGCCGTGCAACTGAGCATTGAAATCGGCCGGTGAGGCGAAGGTGCGCCCGGGCAGAAATGACCTACCCAGGTAGCCGTTGGCGCGTTCCACCACCCCTTTGGTTTCGGGATCATAGGGCCGAGCTTGGATCAGTCGGGTTCCCAACACCCCGCAGAACCCAGCCACCCCTTGAGCGAGGCGGCGGCGTTGACCAATGCCGGACTCGTTGTCCCACAACAGACTCCGAGGAACGCCACCGATGTTCTCGGCGATCAGCTGCCACATCCCGGCCAGCAGATCCCCGGTTACTCGCGACGGAATCATCACCGCGGCGATGAACCGCGAGTAGGCGGCCACCATCACCAGCACCGGAAACGACCGAGCTACTCCGCCGTGATCAGGGACCAGCTGGCCGGGGAACCACAGATCGCACTGCACCTGCTCACCGGGCAGATGCACCAACCGGTCGCTGGGATCGGGTGGGGTGTACTCCGGGCGGATCCTGGTCACGTTCTCTGCGAACCAGGAATGCCCACCCGTCCAACCGACCCGCTCAGCGATCACGGTCGTCGGCATCAGCGGAAACTCGGTGAGCAAGGCCCGTACCGCTGGTTCGATCTGCGCCCACGCCGAGGTCTTCACCGGCGCCCGCTCATAACACGGTGGTGCATCCGCCCGCAACGCTCTGGCCACGGTGTTTCGCGACAAGGACAGCCGCCGCGCGATCGCAGCTTGCGACAGTTTCTCCGACCGATACAGCCGGCGAATCTCCGCCCAATCCTCCACAGTGATCACTCTCCAATCGAAAGGTGAAGTGCTCACTTTTCGACCGGAACTACCTGCTCACTTTTCAACCGGAACTGACAATCGATATCGCGTCCTCCGAGGAACACGAGGTGCGCGGATTGCCGCGCGTGCTATGGATTTTGATCGTGCTTCTGCTCCCGTTGGCGGGCTCGATCGCATGGTTTGTCGCCGGACGACCCGTCGCGGCTGTACCGCGCCATCGTGATCTGCCTGCCCGCGGGTTCCCTGAGTACGACAAACCGGGCCGGTACATCCCGGAGGATCCCGCAGCTGACGAGGAATTCCTGCGGCGCTGCCGCGAGCGGGCCGAACGACAACGTCGAGCGGCCAGAGAGCAACGCGCGCAAGGTGATGCCGGCAACGACGCCGCGCCCACCACGTAGGGGTGTTCGCCGGGCGCCGTTTGTGCCGGCGGGCCTGTGCCGGGTGTGAGCCCACGCGAACCCGACACCCCAACGGTGAGAACCCCGCCAGGGGCTGCGGCAACTCGCACCGAGGCGCGAAACCAGCAAAATGCGGGGCGTCTGCGCTTGCCGCGACAGCACGCCTTTTAGGTGCCGGTCGACAGGTCTGGCCACTTTTTCGAGACTGATTGCCACTAGGGGTTGACACGTCAGTCCGATAGGTGGGATCGTCAACGGCGCAAGGGGGTGGTAGGTGTCGCAGGGGTGACGGCGCCTACCGGGATCAACCCCCATGGCTCGTTCGCTTTGAGCGGAGGGCGTGACCTTCCTCGTCCAACGGCAGTCGAGTGAACGACAAAGAACGCGGGACGGATACGCCACCGCGGTAGGAATTTTCGCAGCAGGGGTGGGACCGATGTCGACACAGCAAGAATCGAGCGATGGGTGTGCGCAGCTCGGGGACGCCGAAAATTGTCGGTATCGGTTACGTCCTGAGCTGCAACCACTGCACGCCCTGGTGCACACGGCGCCTTCCCCATGCGCGCCAATTACTGGTGCGATACCCCGGTTGGTGACCCAACCGGTGCGGGAGGTCCGCGTCGCGTACTGGCGGGCACGCAAGCTGATTGACGGAGGCTGGCGGATTCACGCGCTCGGCGAGTCCCTTGCGCGTTACGGGTTCATCGCCGAAATCCCTTATGGCAAAGGCGAAACGGCGTTGGTCGTCTTCGACCGCACTTCCGACCCTAGTCTCAGCGCGGCACATGCTCTGGCCAACGACCTGAGGTGGCTCAGTGCCGACCACCGCCACCATCTACGTCGATTGATCGACGCGCTTCACGCCGACGCGGCCGTCGCCAAACCAGACGACTCCTAGGAACTGCGACCGTTATCCACGGCCTGCGCCATGCCAGACGGTTCGAGCGGGGACGCCCTGAGAGTCAGGGGGAGAGGAATCACGCTGATGTTCGATCCCACGAGTGGTGTAGTTCTGGCCTTCACCACCGCGGCCTCATTGGGCTTGCTCATCGGGACTCTGGGACGCCGGCTGGCGCGCGTCGTCGACGAGTATCGCGTCGACTCTGTCGGGCACTCAGATGGCCACCAGCAGACGTCCGCAGCGACAACCTGCCGTCCCGAATTCATCGCGAACGGGCAACGCCCGTGAGTTCGGAACGTTCGCGACGTCGTCGGGTGTTGCCGGCGATCCGGGGCGTCGCGTTTCTGGCGGGCACGATCATCGCCACAGCGATCATCTACGCGTATCCGATGCTGCTGCCCGCGGCGATCGCAGCGATCACCACGGCCGTCTTCCTGTGGGAGCGCGATGCCGCGCGCGTACCCCGGCGCGGGCCGGATACTCGCAGGGCCTGAGATTGTGCAAGGAGGGAACCGCAATCTCCAAGTGGCGGCGCAGAAGTGGGCGCGAGGGAGCCGGTGAGCGCGATGGCCGTCTATTCGCTCGAACCCGCCGTGACGGCCGCTGACGTCAGAACCGGATACCTGGGTGCATGAGTACGTCTTTTGACCAGGACATCGGCGTGGACGACGAACTGCTTGGCTCGGCCAAAAGGGTCCCCTTTTCGCCAGACTGGACGAGTATCGAGGCAGCCCGCTCGCAATTACGACAGACGCATCACCGATTTCTAGGCAGAGTTTCGTGACCCCCGATGACGAACCGACCACTCGCGCCGCCCGCAGCGCGCGCGTCGGGCAGGTCGCCGCCCGCCATTTGGCTCGCCGAGCGACAGGCGCCATCCGTGAGCCGTTCCTGACCGAACACGAGAAGGCGCGGGCGCGAGATGAACAGATGTTGCGCCTGGCTGACGACTTGGCCAAGACGCTGGGCACCATGAAGGGTGCGGCGATGAAGCTCGGGCAAGCGATTTCGTTGCTCAACTTCGGCCTCAGCTCGGCGGAAACCCGTGACGAGTTCTCCCGCCGGCTGTCACCGTTGTTCAGCCGTGCTCCTGCTGTCGACAGCTCCGTCATGCTTCGGTTGCTGGACGCCGAGTGGGGTGCCCGCCGAAACCTCGTGCGCTCTGTCGAGTCTGAGCCGATTGCGACCGCATCGCTGGGGCAGGTGTACCGGGCTACGCTCGCGGACGGCCGCCGGGTGGCCATCAAGGTCCAATATCCGTCGGTCCGTCAAGCGGTTCGTGCGGACTTGAAGAACTTGGCGCTGTTGGTTCGGATGCGCGCGATCCCGTTCCCGTTCCAGGGCCTGGATGCGGTCGTGGCTGAAGTCAGCCGGCAGATCAGCGCGGAACTGGACTACCGCGCAGAACTGACCAACCATCGGGCCGTGTTCGAAGCGCATCGCAATCATCCGGTATTTGTGATCCCCGAACCGATCGATGACTTGTGTACAGACCGAATCGTGGTCACCGAGTACCTCGACGGCACACCGCTGGATCAGCTCAGCGACCTCGCCCAGCCGGCCCGAGACCACATCGGCGAGGCCATCTTTCGCTTCTACTGCGGTGGCATCTACACCAACGGACACTTCTGTGCGGACCCACACCCGGGCAATATTCTGCGGCTGCCCGATGATCGAGTCGGCTTTGTCGACTTCGGCTTGTACGTGCGAATGAGCGAAAGTGAGGTCGAGCTCCAACGATCCGCGCTCGAAGCGGTCATCCGGAACGACACGGAGACCGCGTATCGGTTGGCCTGTGCCGCAGGGTTCATCCTCGATTCCGATGCGATGCCCGCCGAGATGGCGATGCGCTACATGCGGGAAGTCGCCGGCTGGTACCTCACGCCGGGCCTGGTCCAGATGACCGACAAAGTCGCCTACAAAGCGCTGTCCCAGGCGATACTGCCGCGGTCTGATTTTCGCTCGGGCATGTATCAGCAGCAGATGCCCGGCGCTCACACTTTTTCGCGCCGAACCGAGATGAGTGTGTGCGCCCTACTGGGAACCCTGCAGTCCTGTGGCCCCTGGTACGACATCGCGTGCGAGTGGGCGTTGGGGAATCCGCCATCGACACCGATGGGCCGGCGAATCGAGCAGTGGCGCTTAGGAATCCGGTAAAGCCTGGCGCATGCCGCCGAGCAGGAACGCAGAGCACGAATCAGCGACCTGCGCGGCATCGAAATCGGCGTCCTCGTCGAGGAGCACCGGCAGGGTCGCCGCTACGACGCAGGACACCACAGCGAGCCCGACGGTCTGCAATTCGCCGTCCTCGCGGACCCACCCACGGTCGCGTCCCTCGGCCAGGAACGCGGCGACTTGGGCGCCGAGGTTGCCGTAGCCCGCGACCGCGGCCGCGTACGCCTGCTCATCGACACCTGGCGCGGTGACCAACGTGAACGAGATCAACTCACGATTACTGCCGATGTAGTCGATTGCCCTTCGTACCCGGGCAGTGAATTCAGCGACGTAATCGGCGCGACAGGAAGGCGTGGCACGCTCGCCCTGGCCGACCAGGGCGGCTGCCAGCTCCTGGATCGTTCGGCTCAAGATGGCGTCAAGGATGTCGCGCTTGCTCCGGAAGTAGTTGTAGAACGTGCCGTGGCCGACCCCGCAACGCTCGACGATGTCGGACACGTCAACGTCGCGGTATCCACGCTCAATGAACAGCTCGATCGCAGCTGCGTAGAGCTGCGCTGCCCGCTCAGGCATTGCCGGCCGTTTCTTCGGCGGACTCGTCGGTCAGCAACCCGTGATCAGCGATGGCTGCTATCGAGGCCAGGAATGCGGTACGTGACGCAGTTGAGGTGTTCCCTTGCACCGACATCAGTAAGCCCGGACCGGCCAATCCCAACACCATGCGGCCGAGCAATGCCCATGTGGGACGGTTGATTTCGGTGGCCCGATCGGGGTTGGCCGTTTCAAACAACTGAGTCAACATGACGTCCAAGGCGGAGAACAGGCCGTTCACGCGATACCGGAGCTCGGAGTCGATGGCGCTGCTTTCCACTGTGATCAGCCGGACTATGTTCGGATCGTCATCGACAAGGGCAAACATCCGCGTGCCGAACACCGTGATGAGTTCCAACGCCTGCCGATAATCGGTCAGATCCAAACGAGTCAAAGAACGCGGGCGCAACGCCCGCATGACCTTCGCAACCGCGTAATCGAAGACATCGTCAAGCAGAACGCGCTTGCTCGCGTAGTGGCGGTACAAGGTTCCCTGCCCGACATTGGCCTGACGCGCGATGTCCGACATCGATGTTCGGTCATAGCCGCGTTCGGTCAGGACGGCATACGCCGCTTGGACGATGGCCCGGCGCCGCGCGGCTTTCGCCGTGGGATTGGCCGGCCGACCGCGCGTACGGGGTTCACCGGCCGGATCGGCGACACGTGAGCTCGACACCGGGCACAGTTTAGGGGTCCGACGCGATCCGACAGCAAGTTTCCCCATCACCCGGAAACGGTGCTCCAGGGGACCCGGGTGGGGTGCGCGGCGACACCGAGGTTGGAGTTGACGCGTCAGTCCGATTATGTAATGCTCGTCATTGCAGATGATTCACCAGGCAAGTCGGGTGATCCGGCCCTCGTGGGGAACGGTGCTTGGAGGACGGCGGGGGGACACGGCAGCGCCTCGTCGAAAGATCGGCTCGGTTTGCTGCGGAGGCTGAATCGTCCGCGGCCGGCGAGCGCGGTTGACCCGCCATATAGGCGATTCGGTCGCTGACGGTCGCTGCTCGTGAGCCTGGCTGCGAAAGAGGTGATCGCGTTGACCAAATCGATGACCACGCCTGGTGCTCGCACTGCGGCCGCGGAGTCCCTGCTGTCGTACTCGGCGTTGGGATCGGACTGGTCGAGCGCGATGCCATCGCTGCGGGCCGTCGTGGGCGGCCGTGGAAGGAGGTTGGCTATGCAAACAATGTCCAACACATTGCTGTGCGATGCGGCCATCACGCCGGACGGCTGCGTGATGGTTATCGAAGACGTTGGTACCAGGGGCAATTCGGGCACCTACGTGCACGCCGATCTCGACTGCGAGGCGGGTGTGGCGTGGGATGCGCTGTGGGTGCACACCATGAGCGACCACGAATGCGATGTGGTGGGCCGTGCGGTACGGGTGCGGGTTTTCTCCGGCTCGGATTCTCGCGGCCTTGGTGTCCGAGTGTTCGACGGCGAACTCAACGTCGCCAGCGGCATCCTCGCCCTGGGGCATCGTCACAACCGCGGACGGCAGTTGCTTTGCGGGACAGCGTCAATTGTGCGGTTGACGGTTTTCGTCGGCCACAGTATCGAGGCGATTCAATTCGAGGGCTCCGATGCCGAATACCCGGTATCCGGCCCGAGCGAAGTCAACCTGCTCCTTCACGGCGATCCCGCGTTCGTCCCCGTGGTGAGCCGGCCGCGGGCGCAGTGGCACTAGGTCCACATCGCCGCATGCCCGGCGAGCTGGGCGCCGCGGCATGACATTGTGGGCCGGATTCGATGGCTGGCGCATCATGGTGTTTGACGACGGCGCAGGCCGTTGGGGAGCGGACGACAATCGAGAGGATGGGGTCAGGATGTCATCGACCCCGCCGCCGGCCCGGCGCCAAGCCGCAGGGTCTGTCGACTTCGCGATGCGTTATGACCGGTGGTATCGGGTTGTCGCAACACTGATGTGGATCGGTCCCAAGCGGACGCGCATCCGCCTCGATGACGCTGACGGGGTACTGCGGGTGCGCCACGGTTGGGCATTCCGCCTCGACGCTCCCTACAGCGTCATACAGTCGGCGGAACTCGTGACCGGCAGGCCCCTGGCCTGGGGTGTGCATTGCACCGGTGACAACTGGATGGTCAACGGCGCGCGCGACGGTATCGTCGAGATAAAATTCAGTCCCGCAATAGCACTCGACAAAGTGCCCATGGCGTTCGCGCCGATCCGCGGATTGTGGGTCAGTGTTGTGGATGAGGGGTCGTTCGCCGCTGCACTGAACGCGCGTATCGCGCTGGTCGATTGAGCACGCCGAATCAGTTGCGCCGGAGCGCTGCTATCGCCACAGTTACCCGGGTTGGGTGGTCAGCGTGCCTGCGGCGACCGCGGCTGCGTTGATTCTGGTGAGCACCGAGTGAAGACGTTCCAACTCGGCGAGGTCCACGCCGAGTTGCTCGACAACCGCTGGTGGAATCTTCAGGGCGCGGCGACGTAGGGCGACGCCTTTGGGCGTCAGCGTGATGTGGGTGGTGCGTTCGTCGGTGGCGCTGCGCGTGCGGCGGATCAGCTCCAGGGTCTCGAGGCGTTTGAGCATCGGCGACACGGTGGCCGAATCCATCTGCAGCAGCGCGGCAATCTGTTTGACGGTCAACGGGTCCTGCTTGGATTTCGCGTTGTCCCACAACGCCAGCATGACCAGGTATTGCGGATGTGTCAGCCCGAGCGGTTCGAGAAGTGGCCGATAGATGGCAAGTACTGCCCGGTTGGTGATGGCCAGCGCGAAGCAGACCTGCCGTTCGAGGGCCAGGGGGTCGACGTCTTCGGAGACAGCGGACATGCTGGCCAGTTTATTACTGGTTAGCGCCCTAACAGTTTGTGCCCGCCATGTCTGTCGGAGGTGGTCGGCGCCGGCGTCCGTCAGATTGTCCCGTCGCCCTGGAATAGTGGACAAACTGATAGTGTCCTAATTATTAGGGTACTAATCTTATGGTGCTCGTCGATCCGATCAGTCAAGGGAGTCGTCATGGCCGCCGACAGTCCGACGTTCTGGCAGCGCATCAGCTATGCCTACGGACGCCGATTACCGGACCATTTGCAGGATTGGGTTCGTGAGGACCTGACTGGCGAGGGAGCCGTCCGCCGGCACATGATCCGATACGCAATCCCGCCGATCTTTGTGCTGGCTCCGCTGTGGCTGCTGCCGGCATCGGTGTATGTGCACTCCGAAATGACGCTGCCGATCTACTTTTGGGCGCTGGTGATGGCGTTCGTGCTCAATAAAGTCTGGCGTCGCTATCGCCTGAGTCAGCACGGACTCGACCCCAACCTGATCGACGAAGTCCTGCGGCAGAAGCAGTCGCCCATGCACGACCGCTACGTCGAGCGCTTCGGTCCGCGACCGGAATCGGCCAAATGGCAGGCGAACAGCCGGCCGTTCTGACGTTCAGTGTGACCAGTCGAATGCCGGTCACGTGATCAGGATTTTTGTCGCTTCCCGAGCGCGGCGCGCTGCCTCGGCATCTCCCGTGATGGCGGCGGTCACGATCGCACCTTCGGCCAGCAGGTACACCGGTTCGGCCGGTGCGTCGGTGGCGGCCGTGACCCATGCGGTCAGCTGTTCGTGGAATGCCTGCTTGTGGGCGCGTACCTCGGTCAGGATTGCCGGCGAGGCAGCACCCAGTTCGCCGAAGGCGTTGACCCAGGCGCAACCGCGGAAATCAGGCTCGGCGAACCATTGCTCAAGCCAGTCGAAGACTGCCAGTACGCGTTCTCGCGGGTCCTGGCGCCGCTCCACGTAGTCGGTCAGGTTGCCTCTCCACCTCCTGTCGCGACGTTGCAGGACGGCGACAACGAGGTCTTCCTTGGTTGAGAACAGCCCGTAGATCCGTTTGAGGGCGATACCCGCCGCGGCGCGGATGTCGTCCATCCCGACAGCCTGGATGCCGCGCTCGTAGAAGAGCGTTTCAGCGGCATCAAGCAGCGCCTCCCGGTCACGGGACTTCTGTTCGTCGCTGATCGGCGCCGGCATCGAGACCACTCCTTGACGTTGAGAACGTACGTTCCCTACACTAGTCGAGTCATATAGAGAACGCACGTTCTCGATCAAGAAGGAGAGCAATCATGAGCGATCTACGACCGCCGGTCCCGCCGTTCACCAGAGAAACCGCACTTCAAAAGGTGCAGGCAGCCGAGGACGCGTGGAACACACGCGATCCGCAGCGTGTGGCACTGGCCTACACGTCCGACTCGGCCTGGCGTAACCGCGACGCGTTCGTCACTGGTCGCGTTGAGATCGTCCAGTTCCTGACCGCCAAGTGGGAACGTGAGCTCGACTACGCCCTGCGCAAGACGTTGTGGGGGTTCCACGAGAACCGCATCGCCGTGCAATTCCAGTACGAATGCCACGACGCCGCCGGCCAATGGCGGCGCAGCTACGGCAATGAGCTGTGGCAGTTCGACGCTAATGGCTTGATGGAACGCCGCGAGGCGAGCATCAACGACGTGCGAATCGACGAGGCTGATCGACGAATCTTCGGCCTGCGGCCGGCGCACGACCGTGGAGTCGAGCTCCCGCTCCAATAGTCCACGGGCGCAGCATTTTCCGCACAGCGCCTGGGTCCAGCCAGATGCGGCCGGACCCGCGTTGTCGTTCGGCGGGGCAGGTGCGGTACTGGTGGGGCCCGCGGGGGGCATTTACGCTCATTCATGTTGACGTCCCGCAGCCCGTGGGAGTCAGACACCTGGGGGAGAGATGATCGCAAAAATTCGTCTGGCGGCCGGTGCTGTTGCCGCGGCCGCCGCGCTGTCCGTGGCCGCTGCGGGTCCCGCGTCGGCGTGGCCAATGCCGTTTACGCCGGAACAGCAGCGGTTCATCAACCAGGCCCGCAATGCGGGCTTCCCCGGCGATGACGACGCGGTTATGCAGGCCGGTTTGCAGGCTTGTCAGATGGCGTTCAGCGGGCAGGCGCGACCCGACGTCGTCGGTGCGCTGGCCGGGCAGTACGGGGCCGACGCGGGCCCCACCGGGGCGCTCGTCAAGGCGGCGCACGGCATCCTGTGCACCTCGGCCCCGAACTGACCGCCCGTGACGCAACCACCACCGCACCAAGGCCCGTGGGGCGATCCGCAGCAGGGACCGTCGGTCGGCCCACCGAGCCCACCGAACCCAGCACCGGCGTGGCAACCGCAGCCCGGTTGGCCGGCGCCGACCCCGCAACCCTGGGCCGGCCAGCAGCCGTACTACGGTCCGTCGACCCCGCTGCCGGGTTATCCGCCGCCGCGCAAGTCAGGGCTCAAGCCGTGGATGTGGATTGTGGGTGTAGTGCTGTTGCTGGCGCTGGTCGGTGGGGTATTCAATGTGGTCCGTAAAGGACTGCACACCAACGCCTTCGGCGCCCAGCTGAAGTCGGGGCAGTGCGTCACCACCACCGACTACGAGAAGTTCCACTTCACCTCGACCAGCTGCGAATCATCGGATGCCGTCTACGAATTGGCGGGCGAGACGTCGAAGGGTCTGTGTCCGGATGGCAAGGCGCCGTCGGACGGCCCGTACTTCTACGCCACCAGCAATCAGGATGACCCCAAGGCCGCGACCTTGTGCTTCGCGCTGAACCTGCATGAGGGGGACTGCTACGCGCTGGACCTCACGGGCAAGAGCATCAGGAACATCGATTGCGCGCAGGCTCCGACTATCGCGAACTCCCACACGGGCGTGTTCAAAGTGACCCAGCGCCTCGACGGCAGCGTCGATGAAACGGCCTGCGCCACTGCGGCGAAGGCGATGGTGTTCACGTCACCGCAGCGGGTGTACTGCTTGACCAAGCTTGTCGACTGACGCTCCGGTCGGCACCTGGGAAGGTTGGCTCACTGTGCCGGCAGCTGAGCCTGGCCGCCTCGGGGTGTCATCGGAATGCCCGTGAGTACTGGGGCGGGTATGGCAGCGAGACCCCGACGTGTTGAGCGGCATCGCGAACCCAGTTGGGATTGCGCAGCAGGGCACGGGCCACGAAGACGGCATCAGCCTCGCCGCCGGAGACGATCGCTTCGGCTTGTTCGGCCTCTGTGATCAATCCGACCGCGGCGGTTGGGATGTCTGCCTCAGCGCGGACCCGTTTCGCGAATGGCACCTGATAACCGGGGGCCACCGGAATCCGTGCGTCGGGGACGGCTCCGCCGGTGGAGACGTCAATGAGGTCGACACCGGCCTGCTTCAAACGGGTGGCGAGAGCGACCGTATCGGCGACGGTCCAGCCGGGGCGCGGGTCGTCGGTGTCTCCGGCGAGCCAGTCAGTGGCTGAAACCCGAAAGAACAACGGCAGGTGCTCAGGCCACGCGGCGCGCACAGCTTCGGTGACCTGCAGCGCGAATCGCATTCGGTTATCGAGCGAACCGCCGTACGCATCGGTCCGCGTGTTCGACTGCGGAGACAGGAACTGGTGGATGAGATAGCCATGCGCGCCGTGGATCTCGAGGACCTGGAAGCCGGCTGCTGCAGCGCGTTGGGCGGAGTCGGCGAAGCTTGCCACGACTCGTTCGATGTGGTTGACGTCGAGCTCGGCGGGAACGGGCCGATAACCGAACGGAATTGCGCTGGGGCCCAGCGTCATCCAGGACTCGGGGGTCCGGATGGGGTCAGGCCAGGGTCGACCGGTGGATGCCTTGCGGCCGCCATGCACGATCTGAATGCCCGGCACCGAGCCATGGGAAGTGATGAAGCGGGTCAAGCGCTGGAACGCCGGGATCTGCTGGTCGTTCCACAAACCGAGGTCGTAGATACTGCTCCGGCCGACGGGGTCCACGGACGTGGCTTCGACCATCGCCAGCGCGACGCCGCCGACGACCCGCGAACCGAAGTGCTGCAGGTGCCAGTCGGTCGGGGTACCGGCTTCCGGTCCCTCGGCAACGGCGGAGAATTGCATCATGGGCGACATCCACGCCCGGTGAGCGAACGTTACCTCGCGCAGCGTGAGCGGTGTGAAGAGCGTTGACATCGGTTCACTCCCAAGAATATTCGGGCCGGACGGGCAATGGTCCGCATAGCGTCCGATCCGGACTTCTGAAGGGTAGCTGCTGCCGCAGGCTCGCGCCTCAGGTCCATTGGCGGCGATGCCGTCCCCACATCTGGGCTCCGACGCGCAAGACGCCCAGCCCGGATGAACCGGGCTGGGCGTCTCGTCGGTACACAGTCAGCGCCGCTGTTCGGCCTGCTGTCGCCGCTCGGCACCTTCGGCGCCGGCGCGCGCTGCATCGGCCTCTGCTTCCTTTTTTGTGGCGTCGCGCTGCGCGTCGGCCTTGTCCTGCTGGGCCTGGCCCTCGCGCACGACGTCGTCGCGACCTGTCACGGTGCCGATGACTTCTTTCGCTTTACCCTTCACACCTTCCACCACGCCACGCACGGCTTCCTCGGGTCCGGTGTTCTTTTTCTCGGTCATGCCTGCCTTTCCGCTACTCATGAATGGACGGATTGCCTCAGGAGCGGCGTCTGTGCCACGCCCTGCTGTCAGAATTTCCGGCCTGGACGGCGACGAAACGCGGCAGAACTGTGACCTGCCGGACATGGGATCTACCTCAATGGACGAGGCATCCCGGATCTGGACGAACGCGGGCAGCGGGTCGTCGACGACTCGTTTGAGTTGTGTTTCAACGCTCACCATGAAGCCATCGAATTCACGCTGCCGCCAGGGCAATTCGGTTCGAGATGGCAGCTACTTCTCGATACCGCCAGTGGTCTGGCGACCGCTGATGACGAGGCAACGCCGCTGGCGGCGGAGGCCACCGTCACGGTCGACGGCCGTGCCCTGAAGGTATTTCGGACCTCTTCCTGAAACCAGCACGCTGCACGCGGTGACGCTCCGCCGTTTCGTCGCCTTCTGCGGCTAGCGTTGGGGCGGTATGTCACGAGTGCTGGGAGGTCGGGCGAGTTGTCGGAATTGAATGACTCTGATGTCGCCTCAGCGGGCTCGGGCGGCTCTGATGGAGTGCCCGGCCATGCGGTGCGCGACGGCCACTCCGCCTCGTTGACCCGCGAGTACATCTTGGACACCGCGATCGCGTTCATTGACCAGCATGGGCTGGAGAAGCTCACCATGCGCCGGTTGGGCGCCGCGTGCGGTGTCGAGGCGATGGCGCTGTACCGGTACGTGCACAGCAGAGGGGATCTGCTGACCGGCGTGGTCGACCATGTCATCGACCGCTTGTACGCCGACCAGCTGGCGGCTCGTAGGCAGGAAGACGGCTGGCAGGACTATCTGATCCGCCTTGGCCACGGCGTGCGTCAGATCGCGCTGCAGCATCCCGAGGTCTTTCCGCTGGTGGCCACGCAGGCGCCTGAGGCGCCGTGGGTGCGCCCACCGCTGCGCAGTATGCGCTGGATGGAGAGCTTCCTCGACACCCTGCTCTCGTATGGGTTCGATGACGTCGCGGCCGTGGCGGCGTATCGGGCGTACACCACGTTCCTGCTGGGACAGCTCTTGCTGGAGGTGTCTGCCCGCGGCGCCCGGTTGAGCCCCGCCGAGGCGATCCTTGACGAAGTCGAACATCCAAAGGCCAGGCTGTCGGACTATCCGCAGCTGCAGCGACTGCAAACCCTGCTGTCGGAAGATCACGGCGAAGCCGAGTTCGAGGAAGCTCTCGAAGCGCTGCTGGATCGGCTCGAATCGTATTTGCCGCGGCGCTGACCAGGCGAGCCACCGTAACCTGGCGGACAGCACCCCTGTTTACAATGTAAACTGACTGTGGTCGGGGGTCGCATGCCATGGCAGGAGACTGTCGGCAGGCGCCGTAGAAGGAAGGCCGAACCCGCCGTGTATTCATATTCCCGGCGCGGCCGGACGATGGATCGAACGTCGTCTACGTATGGGTTGGGAAGGTGTGCACGTGACAGTGCCGCGCGACAGCAGGGCGATCGACATCTTGTTGATCGAGGATGATCCGGGGGACGAATTGATCACCCGGGAAGCCTTTGCGGACAACAAGATCAAGAGCATTCTGCATGTCGCCCGCGATGGCGAGGAGGGCTTGGACTTCCTGTATCGACGCGGTGCCCATGCAGGTGCGCCGCGACCGGACTTGATCCTGCTCGACTTGAATCTACCGAAGTATGACGGACGGCAGTTGCTCGAGAAGGTCAAGTCGGACATCGAACTGTGCGACATACCCATCGTCGTGCTGACCACGTCATCGGCGCAGGACGACATCTTGCGCAGTTACAAACTGCATGCCAACGCCTACGTGACCAAGCCGGTCGATCTCGAGCAGTTCTTGAGTGCGGTGCGCCAGATCGATGACTTCTTTGTCCAGGTGGTGCGGCTGCCGCGGGGCTGAGGCCTGCTGGTTCGTCCTGTGCCGGACGCTGCGGCCCCGCGCTAGACCTGCATCGTCAGACACAGCTCGGTGCCGGTGGCCGCGATGGTTGTCGGACCACCGAAGCGGTCCATCCAGTGCACGCCACCGGCATCGTCGGGTGATTGTTCGCTGCCCTGTTCGGCAGCGCTCATGGCCGCCTGTCGCTGCAGGTCCATGGCGCTCACGGCGTTGACGACGGGGGCGGGTCGCGCCGGTCCGAATGGTGAGGCGGTGCAGTCCTCGAGGTATTGCGCGCGATGGCGAACAACCGCGCTTCGCAACGTCGGATGGGCCGGCCGCGCCAAGGTCAGCACGTAGAACGATCCTGCCGCGACGGAGTTGATGGCAAGAACCTCTTCGCCCATGCCCTCGAGCAGATCGATGAAGTCAGCCGCCTCGTGGCCCCCGATTGCGTCGCCGGCGATGCCGGTGGTCACCGCTATGCCCAGGGCCGCCCGGCCGTCGCGGTCCGCGGGGATGAACCGGAAAGCCCGCCCGCCCACCGAAGGCAAGCTGTCGCCGGCGGGACACTGCACTGCACCGGCTGGTTGTTCGGTATCGAACAACCAGCGCAGCCCCACCAGCAGTACCGGCAAATGGGCGGTCACGCCGGGCGTCACGGCCCTGTCGGTCACTCGCTCACCGGCTATCGCCTTCTCGTCTGCACTTCGTGGCGCCGCCATCGGTTCGAGTGCCATCCCTAATTCCTTCGAGTCGGGCGACGCTCGAGTGCGTCAGCTAGCTTCCCGGTTACCCACTCCGTCGGCCCGCAAAACAACTTGTCGGAGCGACGCAGAATGCGCGACTGTCAGTCACGTGATTGCCGAAATGCATTGCAGTGCATTAGGTTTCAGCATCGGTCCTCTAAAGAGGACGGCCCAGTCCAGCATGTCGCTGGACTGGGCCGTGCCCTTGCTGTGCGCTATTTCTGCTGCTCTGCCCGCTCACGGGCCTCAGCCGCCTTCACCCCGGCGCGCGCCGCTTCGGCCTCGGCTTCCTTCCTGGCCGCCGCGCGCTGCCCGTCTGCTTTGTCCTGCTGGGCCTGACCTTCGCGAACCAGGTCGTCACGGCCAACCACGGTGCCGATGACTTCCTTGGCCTTGCCCTTGACCCCTTCGACGACTCCCTGAATGGCTTCCTCGGGTCCGGTCTTGTTGTTCTCGCTCATGGCTACCCTTCCGCTGGCGGATCGGATTTGATGCACGGAGAACCGTTCCCCACGCCTGCCGAGAATTCCCGGCTTTGGCGAAGGTCAAACCGCGACTATTGCGATCTACGCCACACGGATACGGCTGCCCCACAGCACATTCCGGTGGTCGTGACCCGAAATGTTTGAGCAGACGATGGTTGTGGGTATGGAAAGGACTGCTGGCTGGCCGACGGGGTCAGACGGGGCAGGCACCGCGACGAGGCGCGTGCGCTGCCCGCAACGGAAAGAGGCACCATGATTCTGGTCGGAGCTGCATTGCTCGCTCTTGGGCTGATCTTCAACATCTACCCCTTGTGGGTAGCCGGCGTTGTTGTGCTGGTGGTGGGTGCGGTTTTTTGGCTGCTGGGGGCGACCGGACGGCCGGTCGCCGGCCGCCGCTACTGGTATTAGCCGAGCGTGTGGCAATGAGGTCACCTTGGTGCTCGAGAATCGTTGCCGGTAAGCGAAATAGACTGCGACGCAGGATGAATCGAACGGCCGTGCAGACTGCGAGGCGTGCTGATGCGGTCGTGTATCTGCGGGCATCGGCGTCGTCACGAAGGGGCGGCGGCGGGCGATGCACGTTCGGTTGAGCAGCCATGGACAATGGGTACACAAAGTGCGACGTGGAGTGGCCTGCACGGGAACGCTGGAGGATATACGTGGTTGAGGCAGTGGGGCGGGGCGACATGGCGTCGAGCGATCGGTCGGTTGAGTTGATCGTTGCGGCGTCTCCGGAAAGCCTGGCCGTCCTGCGGACGCTCGTGGCAGCGGTTGCCGCCTTCGAGGATTTCGATCTGGACGCCATCTCCGATATCCGGCTGGCGGTCGATGAAGCGTGTACCGGCCTGATCCGCGCCGCGGTGCCGGGGTCGAGCCTTCGGGTGGTCGTCGATCCGGCGAATGATGCTGTCGTGATTCGCGCTTCGGCGCGCTGTGCGGCTGATGCCGATCGCGGCAGTGCGGTGGTCAAGCCGGACACCTTCAGTTGGCATGTGCTCAACTCGCTGACTGATGAGGTATCGACTTTCGCCGACGAGCAGGCTATCGACGGCACCCAGGTGCTGGGTGTTTCGTTGACCTCGAGACGAGTGAGTCTGCAGCGGTGACGGCGGAGTATGCGGACGTTCTCGAGATGTTCCGTCAGCTCCGGAACTCCACCGAGGACTCAGCTGAATACCTCGAGCAGCGGGACGCGATCATCGAGCGCTGTTTGCCGTTGGCCGACCACATTGCGCGGCGCTTTGAGGGCAAAGGCGAAGCCCGCGATGACTTGCTGCAGGTCGCGCGCATCGGCCTCATCAACGCCGTGAAGCGATTCGACGTCGAGATGGGTTCGGACTTCGCGTCTTTCGCGGTCCCTACGATCATGGGAGAGCTCCGCCGCCACTTCCGTGACAATAGCTGGTCGGTAAAGGTCCCGCGGCGGATGAAAGAGCTGCATCTGCAGATCGGGTCGGCTACGGCCGAGATGTCGCAACGCCTCGGGCGCGCGCCCACTGCGTCCGAACTGGCCGCAGAGCTGAATATCGATCGGGACGAGGTGTTGGACGGTCTGATGGCCGGGAGCTCCTACAAGACCACCTCGATCGACGGTGCCGCGGGTAGCGAGGAGCGCCCATCTCTTGCTGAGACGCTGGGCGACGTCGACCCCGGCCTGGAGAAGGTCGAGTATCGCGAGGCGCTCCGGCCGCTGCTGGCCGAACTGCCCGAGCGTGAGCGGACCGTGCTGGTGCTGCGATTCTTCGAGTCGATGACGCAGTCACAGATCGCGGCGAAGGTGGGCATCTCCCAGATGCACGTGTCACGGCTACTGGCGAAAACCCTGGCGCAGCTACGAGAGAAGTTGGAGTAGGTCGGGGCAGGGGCCGGCGACGTGCGGCGCGCATCAATGGTCCAAGCGGCGTGGGACCAACTGGTAACGTCCGCAGCGGTAAACACACGAAACAAGAAGGTCAGCGCGACGTAGGTGGCCCCTTGGTGAAGGATGTGACCACTTGTCCATGCCGGCAGAGCCGCGGATGAACCGCTCCATTCCTCCCAGAGTGGGACCCACCGCGGAGCGGCCGCTGTCGCTGCTGTTGGTCGAAGACGATCGTGGCGATGCCCTCCTGGTCGAAGAGCTGATCGCCGATGCCGCGATCGAGATCGACTTTCACTGGGCCCCTACGCTGACCCAGGCGGCGACCGCGCTCGAAACCATCCGTCCGGATTGCGTGCTGCTCGACCTGCACCTGCCCGATGCCGGCGGGGTCGACGCCCTCGATCGCTTGGGCGCGCTGGCCCCGAGCCTGCCGATCGTCGTTCTCACCGGTCTGAACGACGAGCATTTCGGCGTTTCTGCCATGGCGTCCGGTGCCCAGGACTACCTGGTGAAGGGCCGCGTGGACCCCGACACGCTGCGTCGCGCGGTGCTCTATGCGATCGAACGCAAGCGTGCCGAGGTCACCGCGGTGGACCTGCGCGCCAGCCGACTGCGCGCTCAGGAGAATGCCCGCCTGGAACGTGGCCTGCTGCCCTCTCCGCTGCTTCTGGACAGTCCCGGCGTCGAGATCGTCACGCAGTCGTTGCCTAGCCGGCGTGACGCTCTGATCGGCGGCGACTTCTACGACGTCGTACAGACAGCGGATCGCACCGTACACGTCATGATCGGTGACGTGGCCGGACACGGGCCCGATGAAGCCGCGTTGGGGGTGGCGCTCCGAATCGGTTGGCGCGCACTGACTTTCGCCGGTCTGCGCGGTAACGAGCGGATGCGTCAGCTCGACCGCATCCTGACCACCGAGCGTCCCAGCCGCGGCACTTTCGCGACCCTGCTCAGTGTGGCACTGGCACCCGATACGGGGCAGTTCGACGTGGTGCGGGCGGGACATCCCGGGCTGCTCATGCACGGCGCAGGTACCGTCGACTGGCTGGAGCCGGCCGCCGGCCCGGCACTGGGACTCGGCGCCACCGAATGGCCGGTCAACCGGCTGCAGTTGCGACCGGGCGACGGTTTGATGTTGCTGACGGACGGACTGTTCGAGGGACCCGCAGGGGCCGCCGGCGAACGTCTCGGGGAACCCGGACTGCTGGCGACGGCCCGCTCACTGGCCCACCTGCCCGGGGTCGAGTTCGTCAAAGCGCTGATCGGCGAGGCGGCGACGCGAGCCGAGCCCTTCGGCGGTCTCACCGACGACATCGCCGTCATTCGAGTGGAGCGCTCGGCATCATGAAGTTGACAGTGCAGGGCTGGCAGAACCTGGTTCTCTCGGCGATGGGCGTGGTGGTCGTCTCCGGCGCCGTCGGTGGTGCCCTCCTGATGAACCAGACCGACAGGGTTTCGAGCGAACTGATCGAGCACCTGCAACCCGCGCGCGTGGCGGCCTACCGGTTGCAAGCCGGACTGCGCGACCAAGAGACCGCGGTCCGCGGCTACGCGAGCGCCGCCGACAGCCAATTCCTGGCGCCGTATACGGCCGGACAACACGCTGAAACTGTTGCAGCGCAGGATATGCGGAAAATGCTCGGCGGTCGCGATGCTCTGATCGCCGACCTTGATGCGATCGAACGAGCCGCTGCCACCTGGCGCAGCGCCTATGCCCAGCCGTTGATCGCCAGCGTTGTCGTGGGACATCCAGCCGTCGTCGACAGCGGTACCAACGAGGACGGCAAGAAAGCGTTCGACAACCTGCGCGTGCTGTTCGATGCACAGAACCGGCACCTGGAACAGGCGCGCGATGCCGACACCGCGCGGTTGGCGTCGATACGCCAGTGGCGCGACCGAGTGCTGGCCACCATGGTCGGTGCGTTCGTCGTCATGGCGGTGGTTCTGGCCATGCTGGTGCGCAGTTCGGTAACCCGCCCTTTGGGGGCCCTCGCCGCGGCATGCCGCCGGATCACGCAGGGTAACTTCGACGAGCGCATAGTTCCCCAGGGGCCCAGTGACATTCGAGCTATCGCCGTCGATGTCGAGGAGATGCGGCAGCGCATCGTCGAGGAACTCGAGGCTTCCCAGTTCGCCCGCCTTGCCCTCGACGAACAAGCCGAGGAGCTGCGTCGATCGAACGCCGAACTCGAGCAGTTCGCCTACGTCGCTTCGCACGATCTGCAAGAGCCGCTACGCAAGGTTGCGTCCTTCTGCCAGCTGCTCGAGAAGCGGTACGGCGATCAGCTCGACGAGCGCGGGATCGAATACATCAACTTCGCCGTCGACGGCGCGAAGCGCATGCAGGTGCTGATCAACGACCTGCTCACCTTCTCCCGCGTCGGCCGGATGAACGCCACGCACACCGAGGTCGATCTGGGCGAAACTGTCGCGTCGGCCATGCAAAACCTCACGACTTCGATCACCGAGTCGGGAGCTCAGGTGCTGATGCCGCCCGCCGGCCTGCCGCGCGTCGACGGCGACCCCACCCTGCTCACGATGCTGTGGCAGAACCTCATCGGTAACGCGGTGAAGTTCCGGCGAGAGGGCCAAGCGCCTCGCATTGTCATCGACTGCAAGCCCGGAACGGGTGAGGACGCCGACAACTGGGTATTCACGATGACGGACAACGGGATCGGGATTGCCGAGGAGTTTGTGGACAAGGTGTTCGTCATCTTTCAGCGATTGCACGGCCGCGATGCCTACAGCGGTACCGGCATCGGCTTGGCGCTGTGCAAGAAGATCGTCGAACATCACGGCGGCACCATCAGGATCGACACGTCGTACACCGACGGCACCCGGTTCGTGTTCACGTTGCCGGCCACGCCGACCACCGAACCGAACGTCATCGCGTCAGACCAACCGGAGGGAAGTCACCCATGAGCGCGTCGTCAGCCGGCCGAGTGGTCGACATCCTGCTGGTCGAGGATGATCCGGGGGACGAGTTGATAACCCGTGAAGCGTTCGCCGACAACAAGATCAAGAACACTTTGCATGTCGCCCGCGACGGTCAGGAAGGTCTGGATTTTCTCTACCGGCGCGGTATCCATGCGAATGCGCCGACTCCGGACCTCATCCTGCTCGACTTGAATCTGCCGAGGTACGACGGCCGGCAGTTGCTGGAGGCGATCAAGTCCGATGCCGACCTGTGTCACATACCGGTCGTCGTCCTCACCACGTCCGCCGCCGAGGAGGACATCCTGCGCAGCTACAAGCTGCATGCGAACGCCTACGTGACCAAGCCGGTCGATCTCGATCAGTTCATGAAGGCGGTGCGGGAGATCGACGAGTTCTTCGTTCAGGTGGTGCGGCTGCCGCAGCGCTGAAGGTCACCCGCCGGCGGCGTCGGCGGCTGCGGCTTCCACGGCATCCCATTGCAGGCGCACCTGGGTGCCGGCAGCGGTCGGTTCGATCGACGCGTGGTCCGTCAGCGCCCGCATCAACGGGATGCCGCGGCCCCGGGCAGAGTTCGCGACCTGTGCTGCGGCTGGGCGCCATGTGCCTTCGTCGGTCACAGTGACCGTCAGCAGACCTGACTCGCGGTCGAAGTTGGCTCGAACGTGCATCAAACCGGGGGCGGCCGCATCGGCATACGCGGCCTCCACGGCGTTGGCCAACGCCTCGTTGACAGCGAGCACGATATCGCTGGCTTTCACTCGGTCCAGTGCGAAGTGCCCCGTCAACCAGGTGGAGAACTCCTGACGGACGGATGCGGCATGTTCGGGGATTGCCACCACGTCCGTTTTGCTGAAACGCGCCCCGCTGCTCGACTGGTCCGGCTCCGTCATATCGACCTGCTCGACCTACCTTCCGATTGACAACGACCGCTCTAGGCGGTGACGGCCGCGAGGGCCTCGTCTCGTGTGGCGAACAGCTCGATCAGGTCGGCGATCCCGACCAGCTTGAGCGGCCGACTGGTGGTGGGGCCATCGGCGACGATGACGAGCCGCACCGCAGGTGCCAGTTCCGCATGCGCCGCCACCAGCACACCCATCCCGGCCGAGGCCAGGAAGT
Organism: Mycolicibacterium sp. HS_4_1; assembly: GCF_054515875.1. NCBI lineage: Bacteria > Bacillati > Actinomycetota > Actinomycetes > Mycobacteriales > Mycobacteriaceae > Mycobacterium > Mycolicibacterium sp. HS_4_1. Next base: position 4,545,627 of record NZ_CM137261.1, on the reverse strand, counting down.
CCACGGCGCTCAAATCCACGACGACCGCCTGGGCCGCGCCGATGGCCGCCGTGCTGAGCGCGGATTCGAGCTGCCCAGCGGTGAGCATGTCCACCGTTCCGGATACTGCTACCACGCTGACAGCGCCGATCTGGCTCTGTTCGACCGCGCAGCTCGTCGCGGCAGGATCGCCGCTTCCGTGGACTGGCTGGCTTGTCATTGTCACCTCCGAGGGGCTCACACACATGAGCCGACAGTCCAAATACTATCGGCGCTTCCGCTGCCCGCCGCACCAAACCTAGTAGGACGGCGCTGGTCCGTCGGTGTGGCAAATAACATGTTTCGCCCGGTTCATCTGGGGGTATTCATAGCGGCCGATTTTGCGGGCCTGCGCCGTGCATGACTCAACCGCGACCGCTGCGCCGGTGTTCAATCCGATTGTGCCGCAAATCGATTGCATGGGGGAGTGCGATCCTGCGCCGTCCGTCGCCGATGGTCTACCGCACTGGCCGTCGTCGGCCGTCGCTTCGCTCGCTGTGCCCCGGCGTGGCGCCGAGATATTCACCTCGCACTCGATCCATAACGGTGTTATTAAACTTGACATGCTTGGCCGACGCACCGCCGGGTATTGCCATGGATGAACGACGCGCCGCCACTTGCCGACCCGGCGATTCCCGACCGGCACACCGTGGTAGCCAGCACCGAGACCGAGACGTATCGGTCGTTGCTGCGGACGCCGGCCACGCGCGGTGAGCGATATGCGTTGGGTAAGGCGCTGCGCAAGAAGGTAGACCGGGTGAGATAAGCGCTGTGCGGCTTCGCCCGCCGGTACGCCGATCAGACGGAGTCCGACCACGGCTTACTGGTCAGTGCCGTAGAACGAGGCGCGCTGCCCGTCGGATACGAGTGAGCACTTCCCGCGCGTCAGATCACATGGGGCGCAATGAGAGTGGTGGCGCCGAGCACGACCACGCCGACGAGGAACGCGACGACGGTGAAACCCATCACCTGACGGACGTTCAGCTTCGCGATCGCCAGCAACGGCAGCAGCCAGAACGGCTGGATCATGTTCGCGACACCCTCGCCGACCGCGACCGCCATGGAGATCAGTCCCAGATATGCCGGCGAATGCTGGCCGATCGCCAGCGCCGAGTCGACCGCGACGGGACCCTGCACCGCCCAGTGCCCGCCACCGGACGGGACGAACAGGCTGATGATCAACGAGCCGACGAAGGTCAGGAACGGCAGCGTGTGCTCCGTCGCGCCGTTGACGACAGCCTCGGCCAGTAGCGTCTGCAGCGGCTTGTCGGCCTTCGTCGCCTGATAACCGAGCAGGCCGACCAGGCCGCCGTACAGCGGATACTGCAGCAGCAGCGGGCCGGATACCTTGGCGGCGCCGGTGAACGCTCGGATGAATCGGATCGGCGTGCCATGTAGTAGCGCACTGGTGACCGTGAACAGCATGATCATCGAAGAAATGTTCAGCGCAAAACCACTGAGCACGAAGTAGGCCATGCCTGCCGCGAACACGAGGATGTTGAGGATCCAGAGGTTCTCCAGCCACTCGGCGAAGGTCTTCCCTCCTTCGGTAGCCGAAGGAGGGGCAGTCTCGTCCTCGAAGACCGCGGGGTCGGGCGCGAGGCTCTGGGTCGGTGCCATGCGCCAGACCGCGAGCGCGAGCAGAGCCAGCACCGCGATCACCGATAGCCAGCTGTAGGGCTGGAAGATGGTCTGGCTCAACGGAACAGTGATGCCGGTCAGTTTGTGTATCACGTTGATCGGGCTGCTGCTGTCGGTGTTCGCCAGCGCGATGGACGACGACAACCCCTGTGTCCAGACGATGAAACCCATGAAAGCAGCCGCGATCAGATAGCCGAAATGCGCGTCGGTGAAACGCTTCGCGACCTGCCTCGCCACCAGCGCACCGGCGACCAGGCCGAGTCCCCAGTTCAACAGCGACAGAACGGCGCTGACGCCGAAACACAGAAGTGCACCCTGGACTTGGTTGTTCGGCTTACTCGCGATGCGGACGATGGCCCGCTTGAGGACAGGCGCTTCCGCCAGCGTGTAGCCCGTCACGAGGATCAGCACCATCTGGAAGGCGAACGTGAAGATGTTCTGCGATCCCCACACGCCGCTGTACCAAGCTTTGAGCATGCCGGCGGGCGTGGCGCCGTGCACCAGAAGGGCAACCATCGCGGCGACGAGGACCGTCAGGATGACGGCGAACAGGTAAGGGTCCGGCATCAGGCGTTCGACGTAGCGGACACACAGTGCGGTGAGGGACTGCATGATGCCACGGCGTTCGGGCTCGGTTTCCGTGTTCGTGCCCTTCGGATGTTCGCTCGTTGCCACGTGCTCCACCTTCACAGTCTCTGGTTACGGCACTCATCATGGCGGGTGAGTGGCGTCAGGGTGATGTCTTTGCGCAAGGGCTACGTGCGTCCGGGATCCTTCGGTCATCGCGTGAAGCGGCCCTGCCCGAATGGGTAGTTCGTACCCGCCCGGGCGGGTCCGGTACTCGGGCCGATCGGGGCATGTGGCGGCACATGGTTGTCAATAGTGTTGTGCGATACGAGCTTCGCACCCCTCATCCCGGAACAGTTCTCACGAAATGGAGTGAATCAATGACACAGACACTGGCTACCGACACCGTGGCAGGGCACACCGACACCATGCGGGCTGCCGTCGTCGCCGACTTCGGCATGCCGCTGCAGGTGCAAGACATGCAATTGCCGACACCAGGCTTTGGCGAAGCCCTGGTCAAGCTCGAGACGTCCGGTGTCTGTCACACGGATTTGCATGCTGCACACGGTGATTGGCCGGTGAAGCCACAGCCGCCGTTTGTGCCGGGGCACGAAGGCTATGGCACGGTCGTAGCGCTTGGCGAGGGCGTCGTCGACCTGGCGGTCGGAGACAAAGTCGGCAACGCCTGGTTGTGGTCGGCGTGTGGCCGCTGCGAATACTGCCGGACGGGGTGGGAGACCTTGTGCGAAAGTCAGCGCAACGGTGGATATTCCGTGAACGGAAGCTTCGGCACGTACATGCTGGTCAACGCTGACTATGCCGCGCGGATCCCCGATGGCGCCGACCCGCTGGAGATCGCGCCGATCCTGTGCGCCGGTGTCACCGTCTACAAGGGTCTGAAGGTCACCGACACCCGGCCCGGCCAGTGGGTGGCGATCTCAGGTATCGGCGGGCTGGGCCACATCGCGGTTCAGTATGCCCGTGCGATGGGGCTGCGTGTTGTCGCGATCGATGTCGATGACGCCAAACTCGCACTCGCCACCAAACTCGGCGCCGAGGTCGCCGTCAACGCCCGTACCGCTGACGTTGTCGAATCAGTACAGCAGGCCACCGGCGGAGTGCACGGTGTCCTGGTCACGGCCGTGCACCCGCAGGCGTTCGGTCAGGCCATCGGCCTGGCCCGTCGTGGTGGCACGATCGTGTTCAACGGACTTCCCCCGGGCGACTTCCCGGCACCGATCTTCGACATCGTCCTCAAGGGACTCACCATCCGCGGGTCGATCGTCGGAACCCGGCAAGACATGGCCGAAGCGCTGGACTTCTACGCCCGCGGGCTGATCAAACCAACCGTCTCCAGCGCGCGTCTCGATGACATCAATGATGTGTTCGAGCGTATGGAGCGCGGACAGATCGACGGCCGTATCGTCATCGACTACCGAAATTCATAGCAGCGCAGGGCGTTCTAGGCCGACGATGCCGGTAGCGGCAGCGCCGGCCTAGATCAGACCTCGCTTGCTGGCCGCGTATACGGCTTCGGCCCGCCGGCTGACCTCGAGTTTGCGCATGATGTTGCTGACGTGAAACTTGGCGGTGGTCGCCGAGATGAACAGCTGCTCACCGATCTTGTGATTCGACAGCCCTGCCGCAAGCAGTCGCAACACCTCGATCTCTCGGTCGGTGAGCTTGTCGCGTTGCTCGCCGCGTCCGCTGAGCGAGCGCACCACGGCGGCTGCGCTGCGTGAGTCGAACGCGCTCTGCCCGGCGGAGATGGCACGGATCGCCCGCACCAGTTCCGTGGTGTCGACGTCCTTGACCACGTATCCGCGTGCTCCGGCATGCACTGCACGTACCACCAGGTCCTCATCGAGAAATGTGGTGAGCACGAGCAAACCGACGTCAGGGTGGGCGCCGGAAAGCTTGGCGCACAAAGACAATCCTTCGAAGTCCGAACCCGCCGAGAGTTTGAGATCGACCAGCACCACGTCGGGTAGCGTCGCCGCGACCACGGCCACCGCTTCCGGTTCGCTGGACGCCTCGCCAACCACGACGAGATCGTCCTCGCGTTCCAGTAAGGAACGCAGCCCTTGGCGGAGGATGGCGTGGTCGTCCACCAGCGCCAGCCGGATGGTCCCGGTCCTGGTGTCAACGGTCATGAAACGACTCCTTCGCCTGAAGCTTCTTCTGGTGCCTGCGGGATTGTCGCGACGACCCGCACGCCGCCGATGCGAGACCGGCCGACGGTGAAGGTGCCACCGTATTCGCGACACCGTGCCAGCATGTTCGCCAATCCTCGGTGGTGTCCGTCGAGGTCGGCGACATCGGCCAGCCGAAGCATCAGCCGGAGTTTGTCCGGGTCGCCGATGCCGTCGTCGGACACCGACAGGGCGACCGCTCCGGAGCGGTAGCTCAACCGCACGATGGCTCGGGTGGCGCGACCGTGCATGGCAGTGTTGAACAGCGCCTCGCCGGCGATCCGAAGCAGGCTCCGTTCGACGGCGCTGGGCAGCTCGGCGACCACGCCGTCGACCCGCAGCGTCACCCGCAGATCTTTTGGCATGTGTACCGTGGCGAGCTGTTCGAGCAGCTCGGGGAGGCTGGATCGGTCAGCGTCGGAGGAATGGTTGAGTGCGTAGATGGCCGACCGGAGCTGGTCGATCGCCGATCGGGTCAACGTTTTGGCCGTATTCAGCCGTTCGACCAGACCTGCTGGGCCGGAACGTGATTCGACCTCGCTGCGGCACACCTCGATCTGCATGCCCGCCGACAGGACGGTTTGCGTGACGCTGTCGTGCAGTTCCCTGGCAATCCGGTGCCGCTCGGAGTCCAGTACCTGGTGGCGTTGTGCCGCACCGAGTTCGCGCTGGGTGGCCAGCAGCTGCGCGTTGCGTGCCTCGGACTGAGCGAGCAGGGTTTGCGAACGCTGAAACAGTTCACAGTTCTGTAGCGCCACCGCGGTCTGGCTGGCCAGGATTCGCATCACCGCTTCGTCGATACCGTCGAGCAGGCGGTGTGGTGGCGTCCAGGCCGCGAATGCCCCGACGACGCCGCCGTCGAGTTCGATCGGGACGTGTGAATGGTGGCTTTCGATCACTGGTATCCGGAACTGGGCAAGCCGACCGCGAAGGACGTCGTTGAGCCGGTTCAGGACCGCGTCCGGAAGGTGCGGTACCGGATGTTTGGTGCCCGAAAGCCCTTCGAAGGAGTACGCGTGCCCGTCGGCGTCGAGGATGAGGTGACGCGGTCGTGCCTCCGGCAAGGCGCCGTCGGCCAGCGCCAACAGCACCCATTCGGCACCGAGATGCGTGCGGGCCGCCTCCGCAACGGCCCGCACGAGATTCTCGGGCCCGTTGACGGTCTGCACCAGAGCTCGGGAGATGGCGTCGAGAGCTGCGACCACCCGTTCGGTGCGTTGCGCGGCCACCCGGAATTCCGGATAGAACGTGCCTTTGCCGGATCGCACTCCCGTGAGTTGGTCCAGATCCGGCGCAGCCGCTCGTTGCGGCGCCACCGGATTGCCGGGCAGGGCGGTCACAACGCCGCCCGGAACAGGGCGCGCAGCTGCGTATCGTCGATGGGTCGGGGGTTGGTGGTCAGGCACGCATCCTGAAGTGCGTTGTGGGCCAACACGGGAACGTCGGCGTCACGCACTCCCAACTCGGCGAGCCCGCGCGGCACGCCGACCTGCCTGGCCAGCTCTTGGAGTCGATCGGCAAGTGCCAGTGCGGATTCCAGTTCCGGAGCGCGTTTGTCGGCGATTCCGAGGCAGGTGGCGATGGTGGCGAAGGGCGCCGGATCGGCCTCGGCGTTGAACCGCACCACGTGGGGCAGCAGCACGCCGTTGATGACGCCATGTGGCAGGTCCAGGAGCCCACCGACCTGATGGCTCATGGCGTGCGCGGCCCCCAGGATGGCATTGGTGAAGGCGAGACCCGCTTCCAGCGCGGCTTGGGCCATCAGTACCCGGGCCGGCATGTCCTGCGGCCACTCGATCGTCGTGACCAGGTTTTCGGTGACCATCACGACCGACCGCAGGGCATGGTGGTCGGTCAGCTGGTTGTGTCCCAAAGATACGAACGCCTCGATGCCGTGCGTCAGCGCGTCCAGACCCGTTGCCGCATTGAGCCATTCGGGCATGGTGGTGAGGAGGCGGGGGTCGATCACGGTGATGTCGGGGACCAGGGCCCGGCCCAGGATCGTGATCTTGGTGTTGTGCGTCGTATCGGTGACGATGCAGAACTGGGAGACGTCGGCGCCGGTGCCCGATGTGGACGGCAACACCACCAAGGGCGGGATGGGCGCGGTCGCCTTGTCGACTCCGGCGTAGTCGAGGATGTGGCCGCCGTTGGCCGCGAGGATCGCAATACCTTTGGCCGCGTCGATCACCGACCCGCCGCCCAGCGCGATGAGTACGTCGCAACCATGCGACCGATAGAACTCGTGGCCGGCGGCGACCTCGTGGTCTTTGGGGTTCGGAGTCAGAGCGCTCCAGACGTGCGCTTCGACGCACTGGGCACGTAGATGTCCGACCAGCTCGGCTGCCCAACCGGCCTCGATCAGGCCGGGGTCGGTGACCAGCATCGGCCGCAGTCCGCCCAGACGGACCGCCGCGTGCGCTGCTTCTGCCATCGAGTCGATGCCGAAGACGATCTCAGGGGCATGGAACTTCAACAGCCGGGTCGGCAGGGCCGTCGCCGCCGTCGTCGCCGCGATCTGAGCGGGCGCCGTCACATCGAGTCTCACAGACCCATTCCTCATCCTGTGATCCAGGTAATACACCTAGCCTACGGCGTGCCGCCGTCTGGGCCAATGTGCGCGTGGGTAGGGTCACTACCTACCCGATCGGGTAGGTAGCCATACATGGTCGGCAATGCCGCGGCGCCTCGCGCTACGAGCTGGGCAACTTCGGGCCGATGCAGACCCGGCTCACCTCGGCGACTACGTCGCTACAGTCCTCAACGGGATTTCGGTGCAGGCTCGCGACGGGGTGCAGATCGCTGTCGGTCGTCGAGCCCCGCGCTCGGTGTGCTGCCGGAGTAAAGAGACGGAATAGGCCGCCTGCTGTCCGCGTTCCCTAGTGCCGTGACCACATTTGCCGTTGGGGCCGCGTCGATCACCCAATTGACAGAGCTGGACGTGTGGCCAATTGCGCCGCGCCTGTGGTACCCGCTCATCAGCGACGACCAGCAGGCGTTCGCCCGGGAAACGTATGCGCCGGTGGCCGTCTCGGCCGACGGTACCGAGCTGATCTTCTCCATCCACAACTACATCGTCGAACTCGACGGCACCGTAATCGTCATCGACACCTGCTCGGGTAACCATAAGAACCGACCCTTGTTTCCGGACCTGCACATGCTCGACACCGACTATCTGATTCGTCTCGAACAGGCCGGATACGAGCCCGGGGACGTCGACATCGTGGTGAATACCCACCTGCATGCCGACCACTGCGGGTGGAACACCTGCCTGAGCGACGGCGTGTGGTCGCCCACGTTCCCGAATGCCACATACCTGTTCCGTTCAACTGAACTCGATTACCTTGCGGACCAATGGAAATCGTCTCCCGTGGAACGCTGGGCCGAAGACGGGGGATGGGTGTACCACGACAGCGTGCTACCGGTCCTGGAGCGCGAACAGTACAAGATCATCGAAGCCGGTCATGAGATCTGCGTCAGCGGCTCGACGCGCGTAACCGCCATCGACGCCGGTGGCCACACGCCGGGACATCTCGCGATCGAGATCAGCGCACCGGAGAACTCCGTACTGGTCGTCGGCGACACACTCCATCACCCGATGCAGGCGCAGTTTCCCGACCTACCCTTCTTCGCCGACGCTGACCCTGTGCAAGCGATCGTGACTCGCCGTGCGCTGCTCGGCCGGTGCGCCGACGAGGGCCTCAAGGTCCTGACCGCTCATTTTCCGGTCCACGCTCCACTGGGTGTCCGCCGAAACCGCGACGGCTTTGTGTGGGAGAACTTCCCAGTGGAGACATAGACGCTTCACGTAATACTCAGAGCAAACACCCAAGCGGTGCATTCGGCCGTCGGCGCCAGAGGCGGACCAGGGCTCGCCGACGCCGCGAAATTCAGATGACTCGTCCTGCGGCTTCGTGATATCCGTTGGGGCATGACTGATTTGACGCTGCATGCTGTCAGCGATGGCGATGACTACGATGCGTTCGCAGCCTCGTCGTACGAGGTGTTCTTGCAGGATCCGCGGCGGGACGAGATCGACCTCGCCCGCGCCTTTACCGAGTACGACCGCATGTTCGGCTTCCACGACGGCACCCGTTGGGTTGCCACCGCCGGAGCTTTCAGCAAGCACGTCGCGCTGCCCGGAGGTGGCATCACCCCAGTAGCGGCCGTCACTGCTGTCACGGTGTCACCCAGCCATCGACGCCGCGGCCTGCTCACGGCGATGATGCGTCACCAACTCGACGACATCCGAGCACGCGGTACCGAGGCGCTCGCCATGCTGTACGCATCGGAGGGCGCTATTTATGGGCGCTTCGGCTACGGGATGGCGGTGCCGATTGCGGAGCTCTCCGGCCAGGTCCGGGAACTGGGCTTCCGCCGGGAGGTCCAGTTCGGTGACGGTTCGGTGACTCACGTCGACGCCGAGGCGTTACTGGCGAGTGCCCCGGAGATTCATCAGCGAGCCATGGTGCAGCGGCCCGGCTTGATGGAGCGTCCGGGTCCCTGGTGGGACCATTGGATCCACGACAGCGAGGAACGGCGCAAGGAAGCCAGCAAGATTCGCTTCCTCCTGCATCGCGAGGCCGACGGTACCGCCGGCGGATTCGCCATCTACCGGCCCAAGAACAACTGGACGGATCGTGGCCAGCCCAACGGTGGACTGCAGATTCAGGAAGTGCTGGCTACCAATCACTATGCGTACGCCAGCATTTGGCGCTATCTCCTCGATATGGATCTGGTCAGGACGGTCGAGTACGACGGTGCCGCCGTCGATGAGCCGCTGCTCAGCTTGGTGGCCGACCGGCGTGCCCTGGCGTGCCAAGTCAGAGACGGCATCTACGTACGGCTCGTCGACGTGCGTCGTGCACTGACGTTGCGCAGCTACGCTGCCCCGGTCGACGTGGTGCTGGATGTCACCGACGAGTTCTGCCCGTGGAACAGCTGCCGGTGGCGTCTATCTGGCGGACCCGACGGAGCTGAATGCGAAACTTCCACGGCACCAGCCGATATCGCTATCTCGGCGCGGGATCTGGGCGCCATCTACCTGGGCGGTGTGAACCTGCAGGCGCTGGCGAACGCGGGTCTCCTCGAAGAGATGACCCCGGGTTCGGTGCACCGGACTGCAGTGGCGTTCAGCTGGCCCGTCGCACCGGGCGTGCCTGACGACTTCTAGGGACAGCGTCCCGACCCTCGGTTGATACCACGCGCCCGGCTGAAATAAAAGAGGCCAAAGCGCATAGCCCCGACTCCGGCCGCTCCGCTACCTTTTTTGAGGAAACTTCGCAGGGCGCCGTGGCGTGGAGGTGGATGTCCCAGTGGTGAAACTGTATTCAACTGCGTGGACCGACGATCTGGATGGCTCACTCGCTGCCACGACACTCGAGTTTTCCTTCGACGGGATCACGTATGCGATCGATCTGTCCGAGGCGAACGCGATGCGGATGCGGGACTGCTTGGAGCCGTATATGCGGGCGGCCAGCAAGGCGAGCCGTCGGTCCGAGCGTAAGACCTGGCCTGTCGAACAGTCGCCGGCCGACAAGGCGCAATCACCCCACCAGCGAGCACGTGAGTGGCTGCGGATGAACGGCCATGAGGTCGGTAGTCGCGGGCGCCTCCCGCAAGAATTGCTGCAGAGGTATGAGTTGGCTCAGGGTGGGGCCGAACAATGCCTGGTCGGCGACCTGAGATGAATTCGATCCGCTAGGCGCTGAGCTTGGGTGTCAAATTCATTGCGGGGTTGTTGGTTCCGGATGAATAGCGGTCCACGGCGGCGAGCGCTCGCCGAAGAACATCGATCTCGTCGGCCGCGACCTGCGTGACGAAGTGGACCAACGCTGCATGCCGGTCGCTCTGATCGGCAGCTTGCCCGAGCGCGTCGACCATGAGGCCGGCGACCAGCTGATCGCGGCTGTGCGATGCGACGTAGCGGTGCGCACGAGCCTCGCGCAGTTGCCGGACCACGCCCTTGCCGGCAAGTCTGCGCAGGACTGTCATGACGGTGGTGTACGCGAGTTTGCGCTCCGCGCAGATGGCTCGGTGGACCTCGCGAACGGTCTGTGGGCCATCCGCGTCCCAGAGGTGATCCATCACCTCGCGTTCCAGATTGCCCAGGTGCCTCAGCGTGGCCATCTTCTGTCCCTCTCCGACGTCCTCGGAGATCTAGTCGGATGGGGGTCGCCCGAGTTCCCGCCGATTCCGCACTCTTGGCGTTCGAACAAAATTTCGAATATTCTGAGGTGGTGGGTTGGTACAACGGTCCGCCGAGCTGGGCGGAGATGCAGCGGGTGCTCGAGGGTAAACCTCGGGTTGCCGGCGCTTTTCCGGAGTCACCGGCCGACGGTGGCGACAGCCCGGCGTGGTCGCGCAAACGTGGTGACTATCAACCGGTGAACCGTCCGGCCCGGCCGGGAACGTCGGTGCCATATGCCGAGCTACATGCCCATTCCGCGTACAGCTTTCTCGACGGCGCCAGCACGCCGGAGGAATTGGTGGAGGAGGCCGTCCGGCTGGATCTGCGGGCCATCGCACTGACCGACCACGACGGGCTCTACGGCGTCGTGCGGTTCGCCGAGGCTGCCAAAGAACTCGACATGGCAACGGTTTTCGGTGCGGAACTCTCGCTCAGTAACACCCCGCGCACCGAGCTGCCGGACCCGCCCGGTCCGCATCTGCTGGTCCTGGCCCGCGGGCCCGAAGGGTACCGGCGGCTGTCCCGGGAGCTGGCCCGGGCGCATCTGGCCGGCGGCGAGAAGGGCGTGCTCAGTTATGACCTGAATACCCTCACCGAGGCCGCTGGCGGGCACTGGCAGATCCTCACCGGCTGTCGTAAAGGACATGTGCGCCGGGCCTTGTCTGCGGGTGGCGCGGACGCTGCGGACAAGGCGCTGGCCGACCTGGTGGACAGGTTCGGAGCGGACCGGGTGACCATTGAACTGACCCGCCACGGACACCCATTCGACGACGAACGCAATGCGACGCTGGCGGGCCTGGCGCCGCGGTTCGGCCTCGATGTGGTCGCCACCACCGCCGCACATTTCGCTGCGCCATCGCGGGGGAAGCTGGCGATGGCAATGGGGGCCATCCGCGCCCGCAATTCGATGGATGAGGCCGAAGGCTGGCTGGCTCCGCTGGGTGGGTCGCACCTGCGGTCCGGGCGGGAGATGGCCCGGCTGTTCGCCCACCACCCGGGGGTGGTCACGAAGGCCGCCGAGCTGGGGGAGCAGTGCGCATTCGAATTGCGTTTGATCGCACCGAAATTGCCACCGTTCGACGTGCCGGAAGGACATACCGAGATCAGTTGGCTGCGCGAGCTGGTGGCGGACGGGGCGGCCCGTCGCTACGGCTGGAAGCCGGACGCGGACAGGGAGAAGGCGTACCGCCAGATCGAGCACGAGCTGAAAATCATTGAGCAGCTGGAGTTCCCGGGCTACTTCCTGGTGGTGCACAGCATCACCGAGTTCTGTCGAAACAGTGACATCCTGTGCCAGGGCCGGGGGTCGGCCGCCAACTCGGCGGTCTGCTACGCGCTGGGTATCACGAACGTCGACCCGGTGGCCAACGAGCTGCTGTTCGAGCGGTTCCTGTCCCCGGCGCGCGACGGTCCGCCGGACATCGACATCGACATCGAATCGGACTTGCGCGAGAAGGTCATCCAGTTCGTCTACGAGAAGTATGGCCGGGACTACGCGGCGCAGGTGGCCAACGTCATCACCTACCGCGGCCGTAGCGCGGTGCGGGACATGGCCCGGGCCCTGGGTTTTTCGCAGGGACAGCAGGATGCCTGGAGCAAGCAGATCAGCCGGTGGAACGGACTGGCCGACTCTCCCGACGTCGAGGAGATTCCCGAGGCAGTGATCGACTTGGCGCTGCAGATCAGAAATCTGCCGCGGCACATGGGAATTCACTCTGGTGGCATGGTGATCTGCGACCGGCCGATCGCCGATGTGTGCCCGGTGGAGTGGGCGCGGATGGAGAACCGCAGTGTGCTGCAGTGGGATAAGGACGACTGTGCGGCAATCGGTTTGGTCAAGTTCGACCTGCTGGGGCTGGGCATGCTCTCGGCTCTGCATTACATGATCGACCTGGCCAGGGAACACATGGGCCTCGAGGTGGATCTGGCCAAGCTCGACCTCACCGAGCCCGCGGTGTACGAGATGCTGCAGCGCGCCGATTCGGTGGGGGTGTTCCAGGTCGAGTCCCGGGCTCAGATGGCCACGCTGCCGCGGCTGAAACCAAAGAGGTTCTACGACCTGGTGGTCGAGGTGGCGCTGATCCGCCCCGGTCCGATACAGGGTGGCTCGGTGCACCCGTATATCCGGCGGCACAACGGATTGGAAAAGCCGGACTGCGAACACGAGTCGATGAAGCCCGCGCTGGACCGGACGCTCGGGGTGCCACTGTTCCAGGAACAGCTCATGCAGCTGGCCGTCGACTGCGCCGGTTTCACTCCGGCCGAGGCCGACCAGCTGCGCCGGGCCATGGGGTCCAAACGGTCAACCGAACGGATGCGGCAACTGCGCGGACGATTCTTCGACGGTATGCGGGAACTGCACGGCATCACCGGCCCGACCGCCGAACGGATCTACGAAAAGCTTGAAGCCTTCGCCAATTTCGGTTTCCCGGAGAGCCATGCGTTGAGCTTCGCGGCGCTGGTGTTCTCCTCGTCGTGGTTCAAGCTGCACCACCCCGCGGTGTTCTGTGCGGCATTGCTGCGGGCCCAGCCGATGGGCTTCTATTCGCCGCAGTCGCTGGTGGCCGACGCGCGACGGCACGGGGTGCTGGTGCACGGACCGGACGTGAACGCCAGCCTGGCGTATGCGACGTGCGAGAACCGCGGAACCGAGGTGCGGCTGGGGTTGGGGACGGTCCGGCATATCGGAGATGAGCTGGCACAGCGCATCGTCGACGAGCGAGAAGCGGGCGGGCCGTTTACTTCTCTGCTCGACCTGACCGGGCGGGTGCAACTGTCGGTGCCGCAGGCCGAGGCGTTGGCGACCGCGGGCGCGCTGGGTGGTTTCGGCATCACCAGGCGGGAGGGGCTGTGGGCGGCCGGTGCGGCGGCTGCGGAACGCCCCGACCGGTTGCCTGGTGTCGGGTCGGCCGGGGGTATTCCGGCGCTGCCCGGCATGACGGAATTGGAACTGGCGGCTGCCGACGTGTGGGCCACGGGCATTTCGCCGGACAGTTACCCGACTCAGTTCCTGCGGGAGGACCTCGACGCACTGGATGTGGTGCCTGCCAACCGGCTGCTGGAGGTGCCCGACGGCACCCGCATCGTGGTGGCCGGCGCGGTGACGCACCGGCAGCGTCCCGCCACCGCGCAGGGGGTGACGTTCATCAACCTGGAGGACGAGACCGGCATGGTCAATGTGTTGTGCGCACCGGGTGTGTGGTCCAGACATCGTAAATTGGCGCAGACCGCACCGGCGCTGCTGGTGCGCGGCATCGTGCAGAACGCCAGCGGGGCGGTCACCGTGATCGCGGACCGGATGGGCCGGCTGGAGCTGCGGGTGGCGGCCAAATCCCGGGACTTCCGGTGAGGCGGGGCGTCTGATGCCTGTGTCGTGTCGAGATTGACGAAATGGTTGCTCTTGAGGCGCATCGGCGACCATTTCGTCGATCTCGGTGGCACAGCGCCAGCCGAATCACTCTGATGACTGTCCCAGGACCAGACGAAGTGGGTAAATTTGCCAATCTCATTGACATAATGCCCGATTTGTAAAAAGCTGGATCTATGGCAGCCGCACGCTGTCGCGTAGTGTTACCGAGACCGCCGGTACCGCAAAATTGCCGCGCATCCTCGACCGAACCAGGAGAGAGCCAGTATGCCCGCACCGTCAGCGCAGGTTTTCGATCGTCTCCGTCAACTGGCCGCCATCGAAGACCTCGATGCTCGACCGACCCGCACCATCGACGAGGTGTTCACCGGGAAAGCGCTGACCACCATCCCGATCGCGACCGCCGAGGATGCCGAGAAGGCCTTCGCCAAAGCCCGTGCCGCCCAGCGTGATTGGGTCAAGCGGCCGGTTGCTGAGCGGGCCGCGGTGATCGCGCGCTACCGCGACCTGGTGCTCGAGAACCGCGAATTCCTGATGGACCTGCTGCAGGCCGAGGCCGGCAAGGCGCGGTGGGCGGCCCAGGAAGAGATCATCGACCTGTTCGCCAATGCGGACTACTATGCCAAGGTCGCGGCCAAGCTGCTCAAGCCTCGCCGGGCCGCGCCGCTGCTGCCGGGGCTGAACCGGACCACCGTCGCCTACCAGCCCAAGGGCGTCGTCGGCGTCATCTCGCCGTGGAACTATCCGATGACTCTGACCGCGTCCGATGCTGTGCCCGCCCTGCTCGCGGGTAACGCGGTGGTGCTCAAGCCGGACAGTCAGACCCCCTACTGCGCGCTGGCCTGCGCCGAGTTGCTCTACCGCGCCGGCCTGCCGCGCGCCCTGTACGCAGTGGTGCCCGGGCCGGGCTCGGTGGTCGGCACCGCGATCGCCGACAACTGCGACTACCTGATGTTCACCGGCTCCTCGGCCACCGGCAGCCACCTCGCCGAGCGCGCCGGCCGTCGCCTCATCGGGTTCTCCGCCGAACTCGGTGGCAAGAACGCCATGATCGTCGCTCGCGGCGCCAACCTCGACAAGGTGGCCAAGGCCGCCACTCGGGCCTGCTTCTCCAACGCCGGTCAGCTGTGCATCTCGATCGAGCGCATCTACGTTGAGCGCGACATCGCCGATGAGTTCACCCGCAAGTTCGGTGACCAGGTACGCAAGATGCAGCTCGGCACCGCCTACGACTTCAGTGTCGACATGGGCAGCCTCATCTCCGAAGGCCAGCTCAAGACGGTCTCCGGCCACGTCGACGACGCGAAGGTCAAGGGCGCCAAGGTGATTGCCGGTGGCAACGCCCGCCCCGACATCGGTCCGCTGTTCTATGAGCCGACCGTGCTCACCGACGTCACCTCCGACATGGAATGCGCCAACAACGAGACCTTCGGTCCGCTGGTGTCGATCTACCCAGTCGCCGACGTCGACGAGGCCATCGCCAAGGCTAATGACACCGAGTACGGGCTCAACGCCAGTGTGTGGGCCGCCTCCATCGAGGAGGGCGAGCAGATCGCCTCCCGCCTGCGGTCCGGCACGGTCAACGTCGACGAGGGCTACGCCCTGGCCTGGGGGAGCCTCGGCGCACCCATGGGTGGCATGGGAATTTCGGGTGTCGGGCGCCGGCACGGCGCCGAAGGCCTGCTGAAATACACCGAATCCCAGACCATTTCGACGTCCAAGGTGCTCAACCTGGACCCGCCGTTCGGTCTGTCGAAGTCGCTGTGGCAGAAGTCGCTGGTGCCGATCGTGCGTGCGGTGACCAAGCTGCCTCGGCACTAGGCGCGCAACAACGTCGGCGCGGTCGCGACGCGTTGTGGTATCACTGTGTCGATTATTGACGCACGTGTCGGGGAGGCGCTGTGGACGATTCGGGGGCCGTCTCGGATGCGACGCGTGAGCAGATCCTTGCCGCTGCATTGGATGAGGTGGCCCAGTGGGGCATCGAGCGCTTCAGCGTGGAAAGCCTTTTGGCCCGAAGCGGTATCGATCGAACGGCCATTGCGGCACATTGGCCCGACGATGAAGAGCTGCTACTTGACGTGCTGCTCGATTGGCCGGGACGTACGGTAGGGCCACCCGATACCGGGTCTCTCGCCGGCGATCTGACGATCCTGGTGATGGCCATGGCCGCGTACCTCAATTCGGAGTCGGGGCGCCGGATTCAGGGCGCGCTGGTGATTCCGAATCGCTCGGGGATGCGGATCGACATCCGCCAGAAGGTATGGCAACGCCGGGCGTCGACGATGCAAGACGTATTCGCTCGGGCCGTCGCCCGTAACGAAATGCGCGCCGAACTTGATTCGCGGATAGTCCTGCAGATGTTGATGGCGCCCATCAACATGCGGTTGCTGCTCACTCACGAGCCGGTGGACGAGCAGTTTTGCCGAACCCTGGTCGGCATGGTGTGCCGCGCCGTCGCGCCTGGAGACTGAAAATCGTTGCGCCATAAGCTGTTCGGTGATCATCGCCGCCGGCCCGGCCGCGGTGCGAATCGCTGGATTTCTGATGGCGGTACTGTGCGGCTATGACGCTGAACCTCACCGCTGACGAAGTGCTGACCTCCACCCGCTCGGTGCGCAAACGACTCGACTTCGAGAAGCCCGTGCCGCGCGAGGTGATCATGGAGTGCCTGGATCTGGCGCTGCAGGCGCCGACCGGCTCCAACAGCCAGGGTTGGCAGTTCGTCTTCGTCGAGGACGAGGCCAAGAAGAAGGCGCTGGCCGAAATCTACCGGACCAACGCCACCCCGTATCTGGCGATGGAGGCTCCGCAGCGCGGCGATATGCGCGACGACCGGGCCGGCGCGGTGAAGAGTTCGGCGGAGTACCTCAACGAGAACTTCGAGATGGCCCCCGTGCTGATGATCCCGTGCCTCGAGGGGCGGCCTGATGGCGCCGAAGCCGGCATGCAGGCCTCGTATTGGGGCTCGCTGCTGCCGGCCGTCTGGAGCTTCATGCTCGCACTGCGCTCGCGCGGTCTCGGTTCGGCATGGACGACACTGCACCTGCTGGGCGACGGAGAGCGGCAGGCCGCCGAGCTCCTGGGCATTCCGTTCGAGCGATACACGCAGGGCGGACTGTTCCCAATCGCCTACACCAAGGGCACCGATTTCAAGAAGGCCCAGCGGCTGCCGGCCGACCAGCTCGCGCACTGGGACTCCTGGTGAGTTTCACCCGTCGAACTATGGCTCAGCATGTGATTTCGACGAATTCCCGCCAAGAATCGTAGTTTCGGCGGCCTAGATGCCTTCGGCGAAGCCGAGCTGACGCCATGCCTCGTACACGGCGACAGCGGCGGCGTTGGACAGGTTCAGGGACCGCCGGCCCGGGATCATCGGGATCCGGACCTGCCGGGTGATGTGTGGGTCAGCGAGCGTCTCGGCGTCCAGGCCGGTGGGCTCGGGTCCGAACATCAAGACGTCGTCAGCGTGGTAGGTCACGTCGGCGAACGATGAATTGGCACGCGCGGTAAAGGCGAACACCCGCGCCGGCATGAGTGCGTGCCATGCGGTCGGCAGGTCGGGGTGGACCGTCACCGACGCCAGATCGTGGTAGTCCAGCCCGGCACGACGGAGTTTCGGCTCGGACAGGTCGAAGCCGAGCGGCTCGACCAGATGCAGCTCGGCGCCGGTGGCGGCGACCATCCGGATCGCGTTGCCGGTGTTCGGCGCGATCCGCGGTGAGTAGAACAGCACTTTCAGTGCCACCCAACGGCCTCCCTGCCCTGTACCTGCCGGCTCGATGCCGGTTTCACCGGGAGAGTCAACCAGCACGACCCGATACGGCAAATTCCGTGGGCGTCTCGTGCCGTCGAACATTGAACGCCGACCGACTCGGGGCTCGTGCCACTGAGGTAGGCACTCGATGATGCGCGCCTCGGCGTGATGTCGCATACCGGCAACGGACGCAAGTAGTCAGCGCGCCGCCGCTGGATCGGTGACCCCGCGGGGTAGCTGGTTCAGGTCGGCGTGCGGGCCCACCAGGCCGTCAAGTGCCGACATGCAGAGGTCGACGGCGGCATCGCGAGAGATTTGTTGTAGCCCAAGCCATTCCAGTGCGACCTCGCGGACCAGCGCGAGCCAGCCGGACAGCGCGATGGCCATCACGTCGCGGCCATTTGCGGTCAGGTACAGCGAGTCCACGATGCGGTCACGCAGGCCGTTGAGTTCCATGGTGATCGGGTCGCGCACCACCGGATCGGCCGCAATGGCGCTGCGGTTGGCAATCATGACCAAGGTCAAGTTTCGTTCGTAGAACGAGTAGTAGGTGACGAGCGCGGCGCGGACCTGGTCTCGCACCGCGGCGGTCGGGGTGAAACGCGACCCCGCGGACAGTTGCTCGTGGGCCCTGGTCCACAGCGCGGCGAACAGCTCCTTCTTGCTGGGAAAGTAGTGGTAGATGAGGGCCCGTGAGATCTCGGCCTGGGCCGCGATGTCCTCCATCGATACCTGTTCGAAAGGGGTGACCGAGAACGCCGCCATTCCGAGATCGAGGATCTGATCTCGGCGTTGGTCGGGGGTCAACCGACTCCGTGCCATTTAGGCACTGTAATTCACCTGTTGACCGTGGCTGTGCGGGGCCGATAGCCTTCTATTAGATAGAGTCTAATAGCGGTGGTGGGGCATGGTGACGAAGTGGTGGTTGAGAGTCTTCGGTGCCGCATGTATAGCGATCGGGATCGTGCACCTCGTGCTCGGGCCACCATCGATCATCGCAGGCGGCCTGGTCAACGCCACTATTGACAGTGAACTGCGGTTTTACGCGACGCTCTTCATCGGCTTCGGTGGGGGATTCGTCTGGGCCGCCGCCGACCTTGCCCGACGGTCGGCGCTGGTGCATGTGCTGAGCGGGCTGTTCCTGGCCGGCGGCCTGGCCAGGCTGCTTGCGATCTGGCAGACCGGGGTGCCGCATGCCTTCTATGTGCTGCTGATCGTTGTCGAGATCGCGGTCCCCGTACTCAACTGGGTGCTGCTCGAGCGCATTCGCTGAGCGGGCGCGTCGGGTAGGGCGCTTTACCACACAACTGTGCAACACATCGGTCACGAACGCTGTTCGTTCGATGTGAAGCATGGAAACGGCTGCTCATCGCTGTCATACTGCGACAGATTGCCAGGCGGATTCCCGCGCCCGAGTGGGCTGAAAAATCCGGCGGGGAACACCACTATGAACCATGCGCCTTTACTTGATTGCGGTCCCATGGCCGGCGGGAAAGCCGAGCCGCGATGACTGCTGCGCAACAGTTTTCGGCAGCTGATCAGGTCACCCGCGCGCCCGCGAAACGCCCGTCCCGCTTCGCACCGTCGAATTGGCCGGTCGCCTGGAAAGTTTTCGCCATCGCCTTTGTGCCATTGGTGCTGGCCGGAACGTTCGGGGGGATGCGGATCTATTCGGGCTGGACCGACGCGGCAGATTTGCGTCGCGCGGCCGACCGCGCCGAAATGGTGCCGGCCATCGAGAACTACATGGCGACCTTCGACGCGGCGCTGCTCGCGAGTTCCACCGGCGGCGACGCGCAACAGGCGCTGAGTGCCTATGACGAGAGCAAGCGACGTCTGCAGCACCGGCTGACGGACACCGACGTCGCGACCGACGTCGGTACCGGCATCAAGACCCTGCTCGATGGTGGTCAGGGGCTGCTCAACAAGGTGGCCTCCAACGGCGTCGGGTTGCGCGAGCGCGTCACCCTGTACGCGCCCATCCTGCTGACCGCCGAAGACACCATCACCGGCTCGGTGCGCATCGATGACGAGAAGATCCGCGCGCAGACGCAGGGTCTGAGCCGGGCCGTCGGCGCCCGCGGCCAGATGATGATGCAGCAGCTGCTGGTCACCCTCGGCGGCGAACTGCCGGACAACGAACTGCGCAGCTCGATGACCACCCTGGCCGGCACCGAGCCGTCGACGTTGTTCGGCATGAGCGAAGTGCTGGGCGTCGGTTCGCCCGAGGCGCAGAAGCTGGCCCAGGAAATGGTCAAGCGGATGTCGATGATGTCCGACCCGAACGTGCAGCTGGTCAACAATCCCGATCTGAGCCAGTCGATCCAGACCACCAGCGGCATCGCCGGAAAGCTGCTGGACAGCGTGTCCGCGTCCGTCGTCTCGGCGGTCAACGATCAGGCCACCGCGAAACGCACCGAAGCCATCCGCGACTCGGTGGTCGTCGGCGCCGTGATGGTGCTGGCCCTGCTTGTCGTGTTGTACATGGCCCGGACCCTGATCCGGCCGTTGCGCCGACTGCGCACCGGCGCCCTCAAGGTCGCTCACGAGGATCTGGTCCGTGAGCTCGACGAGGTCCGCTCCGGCGCCGATGTGACGGTGCGGCCGCTGCCGGTCCACAGCACCGAAGAGATCGGTCAGGTCGCGCACGCGGTCGACGAACTGCACGAACAGGCCGTACTGCTGGCGGGGGAGCAGGCGAGGCTGCAGCTGCAGGTCAGTGACATGTTCGAGACGCTGTCCCGGCGCAGTCGGTCGCTGATCGACCAGCAGCTGACGGTCATCGACCAGCTGGAGCGCGACGAACAGGATCCGCAGCGCCTGGCCAAGCTGTTCCGGCTGGACCACCTGGCTGCCCGGATGCGGCGCAACGGCGCCAACCTCCTGGTGCTGGCCGGCACCAATGTGCCGCACGAGCAGGGCGAACCGGTGCCGGTGACCGCGGTGATCAATGCCGCGGCGTCCGAGGTCGAGGACTACACCCGGGTGGCCATCCTCGCCGCCCCCGACACCGAGATCCACGGTTCGGTCGCCGGCGATCTGGTGCACATGATGGCCGAGCTGTTGGACAACGCGTTGCGGTATTCGCCGCCGAGCTCGCAGGTGCAGGTCTCCGCGGTGCATGCGCCCAACGGTGCACTGGTCATCGAGGTCAGCGACGGCGGCCTCGGCATGACCGACGCCGATCTGCGCATGGCCAACAGCCGACTGCGCTCGGGCGGCGAGGTCAACACGTATACCGCGCGGCATATGGGCCTGTTCGTGGTCGGCCGGCTGGCCACGCAGCACGGACTGGTCGTCCGGTTGCGCGACACCGTCGAGGGCAACCCGGATTCGGGTACGACCGCCGGCATCTATGTTCCGGTCGAACTGCTGGCGGGGCTGCCTGCCATCCCGGACTTCGGTACCTACTGGGACGGCTCGTCGACCGCGGAAACCGGAGTGGCGGACCTGCCGGGCCTCGGTCCCGACACCGGGGGATTCGCGACGTTCGGCGCCGCCGAACGGCCCGTCGTGTTGCCGCCGGCGCCGGCGGAACCGCCACTTGCGGCACCGCAGCAGCGCAACGGCTTCGGCGCCCCCGCCGAGGCCGGTGACCTCAGCGGCGTCAACCTGCCGCAGCGCAACCCGGGTGCGAGCGGTATCGCTGGGCGCACGGAGCCGCCCGTCGAGCGGCCGGCGCAGGCGCCGACCGACACGTCGTCGTTCTTCGCGGCCCGGGCGCAGCCGCAGCCGCCGCAGCCGTCGGCTCCTGAGCCGGCGCGGCCGGCGCCTGCTCCCGCGCTGCCCGTCCGCCCGGCTCCGACGCCCCAGCCGAGCACCACCGCCGGAAGTGAGGACGCCATCTACCAGAAGATGCTGTCGGAATGGCTGATCGACGACCCTACGCAGCTGGCGAACAGCACCGATCTCGATTGGCAGACGGTGTGGGACCAGGGGTGGTCGGCCGCGGCCGCAGCGCAGGACGCGCCGGTCGTCGAGCACACCGAAGCGGGCCTGCCGGTGCGTCAGCCCGGTGCCCGGCTCATCCCCGGTGCTCCTGAGGAGGACGTTCATGGCGAGCCGGAAACCGAAGGGTTGCCACTGCGCGACCCGGCCGCGGTGCGCGCGAGCATCGGCGGGCATTTCGGCGGCGTGCACGCCGGTCGCTCGCAGTCCCGTGACGCGGGAGGCCGGTGATGACGCGTACGACTCAGCGCGAATCGCTGGACTGGCTGGTCACGAAATTCGCCGACGAGGTATCCGGGGTGGCACACGCCATCCTCGTCTCGGCCGACGGTCTGCTGATGGCCGCGAGCTCGCGGATGCCGACCGAACGGGCCGACCAGCTCGCCGCCGTCGCCTCGGGGCTGGCCAGCCTGGCGGCGGGTGCCTCCCAGCTGTTCGACGGCGGCCATGTCCTGCAGTCCGTGGTCGAGATGGAGCACGGCTATCTGCTGCTGATGCGTGTCGGCGATGGCTCGAACCTCGCGACGCTGGCGACCCGCTCCTGCGACATCGGCCAGATCGGATACGAGATGGCGATTCTCGTCGAACGGGTGGGCACGGTCGTTCAATCCGCACGCAGGGTTCGGTAGCGAGGACACCTCATGGAGCCGACCTCTGACGCCTGGGAGTCCGCGTTCACCGCGGAGCAGCCCAGCCTGGTGCGGCCCTACACGCTGACTGCGGGCCGGACCGCCACCGAGATCGAGCTGCCCATGGAGGCGCCGATCTACCCGCTGGCGGCCGCCCCGGCGTCGCACTGGCCCGGCAACGACGTGCGTGGTGAGATTTTCAAGCTCGGTTCCACCCGGCCCTCGGTGGCCGAGGTCGCGGCAAAGTTAGCAATACCACTCGGTGTTGCGCGTGTGCTGATCGGCGACCTCGTCACGCAGGGTTATCTTCAAGTACACGCCACGCTCGGCACAACGACGAGCATCGAGGACCGGCGTGACTTGATCGGGAGGACACTGCGTGGCCTACGGGCTCTCTGATCGGCACGCCCCCGCGTCGACGAAGATCGTCATCTCGGGTGGGTTCGGTGCCGGTAAGACGACGTTCGTCGGCGCGGTCTCCGAGATCATGCCGCTGCGGACCGAGGCCATCGTCACCAATGCTTCGGCCGGGGTCGACGCGCTCTCGGGTACTCCTGACAAGAACACCACGACGGTGGCCATGGACTTCGGCCGCATCACGCTCGCGGACGACCTGGTGCTCTACCTGTTCGGCACACCGGGGCAGCGACGGTTCTGGTTCATGTGGGACGACCTGGTACGCGGTGCCATCGGGGCGGTCATCCTGGTCGACGTGCGCCGGTTGCAGGACAGCTTCGCCGCCGTCGACTTCTTCGAAGCGCGGGGCCTGCCGTTCATCATCGCAGTGAACGAATTCGACGGTGCACCAAGGCATCCCGGCCATGCCGTGCGCAAGGCGCTGGCGCTACCTGACCACATCCCGGTCGTCACCGTCGATGCGCGGCAGCGGCAATCGGCGCGCGATGCGCTCATCACCGTCACCGAATACGCGCTGACCAGTCTGGGTGCTCCGGCTTAACGCCCCAGGTCCCACTGGCCGTAGTCGGGCGCCAGGATGTCGTCCTCATCGACGTGGATGTCGCCGATCATGGTGCCCGGGTCGGAAGCCGTCACCACCGTCGCCTGATAGAGCACCGCCATCGGCGCGCGGGCGCCGCCGGACCAGGCCTGCGTCTGCCAGGCCCAGCGGTGGCCGGGGGTGGTGGACCGGCCGATGACGCCGTCGTCGGCCGCCCAGGCGACCTGTCGGACGCCGCCATAAATCCCTGTGCGTGCCGGTCCGATTACCGAGTTGATGCCTTTGAACCATTGCAGCGCAACGTTTTTCCAAGTGTCGGCGGAGATGTCCTCGTCGACGCTGAAGAAGATCGGCGCGGTGTCCGGTCCGCCTGCTGCGCCATGCAGGTTCAGCGCGGTGCGGGCATCGGCGACGCCGCCGTCGAAGCCGCGGGTGAAGTCCGAGGGGCTGTTCACCCAGCCGGGTTTGCCGTACTGGTAGACGCTGACGACGTTCAGACCCGCGGCGCGCAGCGCATCCGTGTAGCTGCGGGCGACGGGCTTGAAGTCGAAGGTGGCGCCCGGGCGTAGCTCGGAGACGTAGACGATGACCCCGGTGTAGCCCGCGGCGACGACCTGGTCCACGGGCACCTGCCGTTCGGCGAAGTCGACCAGTTTGCCGCGATTGGCGGAGTCGACAATTTTGCCGTTGTCGGCCAGGGCAATCGGGGTTGCCAGTGTCGCGGCCAATCCGGCAGCGGTCACTGTGAGGAAACCACGTCTCGACAGATGGGCAGTGGGGCGTGCCTGGTCGGCCATCGGGCCTATCGTACGGAGCCGTGACGGTTTTCGACGAGCACTGGCAGGACACAGAATTCACCGGAGTTGTCTTTCGCGACGAACACGACGCCGACCTGAGTCGGCTGCGCACCGAGCGGGTGGTCTTCACTGACTGTGACTTCAGTGGCGTCGACCTGACCGAATCCGAACATTCCGGCTCGGCGTTCCGCAACTGCACCTTCCGCCGGACCATGCTGGCGCACAGCACCTTCCGGCACTGCACATTGCTCGGGTCGACATTCACCGAGTGCTCGATGCGGCCCATCACCATGGTCGAGGTCGACCTGCGGCTCGCCGTGCTGGCCGGCTGCGACCTGCGGTCCGTTGACCTCACCGACTGCCGCCTGGCCGAGGCCTCGCTGGTCGGTACCGACCTGCGCAAAGCGGTGTTGCGCGCCGCCGATCTGCGCGGGGCGCGGGTGCAGAACGCGAAGTTCGAGCAGGCAGATCTGCGCGCGGCCCGGACCGACGCGACGTTCTGGACCACCGCAAACGTGCGCGGTGCCCGCATCGACGTCGATCAGGCCATCGCCTACGCGGTGGCCCACGGCCTGGATTTGTCGTCCTAGCCGTCCCGTTTCCGCCGAAACGGCATTCCAGCAGAAGAAGTGCGAGTGACTGCCTGTTGGAATGCGGTTTCGGCCGAATTGGTGCGGACCCTTCCGCGTGCTGCGAGGCGGGGGTAGGAATGTACGCATGGGTGCAGCGGGGAGCATCGGGCGGATCGGCGGGCTGGCAGCGGCATTGGGGATTGGCGCGGCAGTGGTCTGGGGCGGGGGCGTGGCATGGGCCGACCAGCCGCCGAAATCCGGGGCAAGTTCCGTAGGAGCGACGAGTTCACCGTCATCGGACTCGTCGTCGCCGAAGCCGCCGGCTACGGACGGCGGTACGTCGGCACCGGGCGGCAACCACGTCGCGAAGGAACCGGAAAAACCGCCGCTGGCAACACCTTTCAGTACAAAGGTGCGCGACAACCACAAACCGACGGCATCGCCGTCGACGCCGCTCGCCAAGGTCACGTCATCGACACCGGTTACCTCAGCATCACCGGCTGCGTCACCGGCGTCGGCCACGACGCCGACGACAATCCCGTTGACCCGGCCCACACCGACAGCGCTGACCGCCATCGCCCGCACATCGACCACCCAGACAACGCCCCTGCCGACGACTTCGCCGACACCGACAGCGAGCACAACTCAGATCACGGCGGTGGCGACCGTTGCGCGGACGTCCGCGCCGTCGACCATCACGTCTTCCTCAGGTCCGGTTGCCGTCGTTGCCACCGCCGTCTCGCACGTGGCCGGCTCACGCGCGAGTCCTTTCGCCGGTAGCAACCCAGCCGCACCGGCAGATTCGCCGCTGGCATGGACCATGCTCGCGGCCACCAGTAAAGAGACTTTCGCGCCCACGGCCGCCGTTGCTCCGGGGGTTATCGACCCGGTGACACACGCACGTGTCGTCGCTACCGTGCAGACGCCGCTGCTGGCGCCATTGCAGCAGATACCGATCATCGGACCGCTGTTCGTGACGCCGGTGGTCGCGCTGATCAGTCAGATTCCGATCATCAGCGACGTTCTCCATCCGATCATCGGGTACCCGCTACAGCAGGGGCTACCAGCCGGCACCCCGGCGCCGACCGACGTGATGGTGACGTCGTTCGACGGCACCAAGATTTATGTCCATTTCATGCCCGCGGCGGGACTTCAGGCCGGGCAGACGGCGCCGACCATCCTTGATGGTCCAGGCTTGGGCATGCCGGGAGCAACAAACATCAACGGCACCTTTCTCGACGGAGTGCTGACCGACAACCTTGGCGCGGTAGGCGTCGCGGCCCTGCGCAGTGCCGGCTATAACGTCGTGACCTGGGACCCGCGCGGTGAGTGGCAGTCGGGTGGGGTCCTGCAGGTGGACTCTCCGGATTTCGAGGCCAAAGACGTTTCCTCGATCATCACCTGGTTGGCGACCCGGCCCGATGTCCAGCTCGACGGCAGCCCGGCACTTCTTGATCCACGGATCGGCATGGTCGGCGCATCGTATGGTGGCGGCATCCAACTGGTGGCCGCCGCGACCGACCCCCGGATCGACGCCATCGTGCCGACCATTGCCTGGCACAGCCTGAACACCGCGCTTTACAAGAACGATGCGTTCAAGAGCGGCTGGGGAACACTGCTCGAGGTCGCTCTCCTCGGCACCGTCGCGCGCACCAACCCCGCCCTGCTGCCGGCCGCGATCTACGGCGACCTGACCGGCTTGATCACCCCGAGCGACCAAGCGCTGCTCGCCAGCCGAGGTCCCGCGGATTTGGTCAGCAAGATCACGGCGCCGACCATGCTGATTCAGGGCACGGTCGACACGCTGTTCACCTTGCAGGAGGCCGATGCCAACGCGAAAATGCTTATCGCCGACGGTGTTCCAACGAAGGTGATCTGGTTCTGCGGTGGGCACGGGGTATGTACCAATGACCTGCTCGACCCCACCGACGGCAGGCTGATCGAGCAGCGGACCCTACAGTGGCTCGACCGGTACGTAAAAGGTGACACCACGGTGTCGACGGGCCCGAAGTTCGAATTCGTCGACCAACACGGCCAGTACTACTCGTCGGACCTCTATCCGATTCCCACGGGCAACCCGATCATCGCGTCGAGCAGCGGTGGCCAGCTGCCGCTGGTCCCGTTCATCGGCGGCTCGGCGCTGCTCGGCGTATTGCCGATCGGCGGTGGCCCGGCGTTCAACGCTGTGAATCTCAGGACTCCCGCAAGCACGGCTACCACCTACGTTGTCGGCGCACCGCAGCTGACGCTGACCTATTCCGGCACCGGGATCGCCAGCCACGTGTACGGCCAACTCGTCGACAACGCAACAGGTCTCGTGCTGGGCAATCAGGTCACGCCCATCCCCGTGACATTGGATGGGCAGACGCACACGATCACCGTTGCACTGGAAGACGTCGCACAAACACTTCGTCCCGGACAGACACTGACGCTGCAACTGGTCGCGGGCGCCGCCGACTACGAAAACATCGGCACGCTGGGCGTTTTGAACGTATCGACCATGCAACTCACGCTGCCCACGGCGGATCCGGCGGCGATCAAACCCGAAACTGTGGTGTAACCCAGTTTCGGCCAAGCCACGTCAGTCGGCTTTGAGGCGGATCCGCCAGCGCACGAAGCCGAGATAGCACGCCGAGAGCAGTAGCAAGGCGCCGATGTCGGTCCACCAGGCGCCGGTGGTGTGGTGCCAGAACTTGTCGTTGGGCAGTACCGGCTCGGGCACCAATCGGGTCAGATCGATGGTCGACGCCGACGACGCGAAGCCCCAGCGCGCCGGGGTGAGCCACGACAACTGATCCAGCACTACCCGGCCGGTGACCGGAATCAAGCCGCCGGAGAACACCAACTGGCTCATCACCGCCACGACGAGCAACGGCATGATCTGCTCGGCGGACTTGGCCAAACCGGACAACGCCAGACCGGTCATGGCGGCAGCCACACATGTCATCGAGATGTCGACGAACATCTCGAGGCTGCGGCCGGGGATCACCGCACCGTTGGTGACCGAGCCCGGACCCCAGCCTTTGCCGATGATCGTGATGGCCACCACGATGGAGGACTGCACGACCGCGAATGCGGTGAACACCGCGACCTTGGCCGCCAGGTACGCGGTGGTCGAGAGGCCGACGGCCTGTTCCCGACGGAAGATCGCCCGCTCACCGATCAGAGCGCGGATGGTCAGCGCGGTGCCCATGAAGATGGCGCCGACGTTCATCATCACCAGGATCTGGCCCGGTTCGCTCGGCGCGGCGCCGAAATCAGGTGGGCCTGCCGCGAGCGGTTTACCGAAGCCCACACCGGACTTGTTCGGGCCGCCGCCGGGCACCGAAAGTGACAGCACACCCATGATGAACGGCAAGAACAGCAGGAACGCCGTGTAGGCGCGGTCGGCCACGACCAGCCGCACCTGTCGCCGGGCGATGGTGGAGAACTGTCGCAGCAGCGAAGTCTTCGCCGGCTCACCCAGATCAGCCGGCGTTGCTGCCGGTGGCTGCGGCGGCGGCGGGCCGGAGCGTTCCAGGAACTGCTGGTGGGCCGCCTGCGGATCTCCGGCCACCGACGAGAAGATGTCGGCCCAGTTGGTGGTGCCCAGTTCCGGACCGATCTGGCTCGGCTGGCCGCAGAATGCCGTCATGCCGCCCGGTGCCAACAGCAGCACCTGATCGCAGACGTCCAGATAGGTCAGTGAGTGCGTGACCACCAAAACCACACGGCCGGCGTCGGCCAGGTCGCGCAGCATCGTCATCACCTGGCGGTCCAGCGCCGGGTCAAGGCCTGATGTCGGCTCATCCAGGATCAGCAACGACGGCCCGGTCAGCAGCTCGAGAGCCACCGAAGCACGCTTGCGCTGACCACCGGAAAGCTTTTCCACCCGGGTGTCCAGGTGTTGCGTCATCTCGAGCTCTTCGAGCACCTGCATGACGACCTGCTCGCGGTCTTCCTTCGTGGTATCCGGTGGCAGCCGCAGCTCGGCGGCGTACATCAGGGCTTGCCGGACGGTCAGATCACCGTGCACCACATCGTCCTGCGGCACCATGCCGATTCGGGACCGCAGCGATGCGTACTCGGCGTGGATGTCGTGGCCCTCGAACGTGACGGTGCCGCTGGTCGGGTGCGTCAGGCCGGCAACCTGCTTGGAGAACGTCGACTTGCCGGCGCCGGACGGGCCGATCACCGCGGTCAGCGTGCCGGGGCGGGCGTCGAGCGAGATGTTGTTCAGCAGGGTCTTGTTGCCCTCGATGGTCCACGTCAGGCCGTGGACCTCGAGACCGCCCGTGCGGGTATCGGCTGTCGTGACCGTGCGGCGGGCCAGGGTGCCGCCGCTGTAGACGAGGTCGACGTTACCGATGGTGACGGTGTCGCCATCCCGGAGCAGCGCTTCGTCGACCCGCTGGCCGTTGACGAAAGTGCCGTTGATGCTCCGGTTGTCGATGATCTGGGCGCCGCCGGCCGCCGACGGAACCAAGGTCGCGTGGTGTCGCGATGCCAGGACGTCCGGGATGACGATGTCGTTGTCGGTGCCGCGACCGATCTTGATGGCTCCGGCCGGCACGTCGGCGTTGCGGCCGGGCCGCAGGATCTTGAGCATCGTCGTGCCGAGATTGTTCTCGCTGCCACGCGCGACGGCAGTCGGCCCGAACTGCGTGGCCGGCGAGCTCGACTCTTCAGGAGGTGCGACTCGCGCCGGCGCCGGTCGGGACATCGGTGCAGACGGCGGCGCGGCGTACTGCTGGGGTGCGGTCGGATAGCGCGGCTGCTGCGGCTGGCTGTACTGCGGCTGCGGCCCGCTCGGATACTGCGGCTGCGGACCCGACGGGCTGAAGGTCTGCGGGCTGCTCGGGTAGCGCTGCTGTGCCGCTGACGGTGGGGTGTACGGCTGCTGGCTGGGCCAGGTGGCGCTAGGCCGGTGATTGGTCGTCGGCGCCGGGGTGGCGGGCATGGACGTCGTCGGCGGCGTGCCGGCCGGGCCCAGGTGCTGGCCGACCTCGAAGGTCAGCAGCGGGCCGTCGGGGTTACCGATGTTCAGCGCCGAACCGTTGTACAGATCGGCGGCGGGGACACGTTGCCCGTTGACGTACATGCCGTTGAGGCTGCCATTGTCGACCGCGACCCAGCGGCCGTGATCGAAGCGCAGCATCAGGTGTGCGCGTGAGATCAGCGGGTGCGCGACACGGAAGTCGGCGCGCAGATCGCGCCCGACGACGACGTCGTTTCCCGGGGCGAACGTACGCGTGGCGGCATCATGGCGAACGGTGAGCGCTGGCAGTGCGGCTGGTCCAGTCATCGAAGGCAACTCTATCGGTATCTGTGGGCAGTTCCACGGATGCTGCCAAGGCGGGTGTTAGGCCGTCGAGACGTTCTCAAAACGCCATGTGGTGCGTTAATTCATTGGTCGGCACCGGGCGAGCATGTGCCAGACGCGCATGGTGAGCCGGCGCGGTCCGAGCTCGACGATGTCGGTGGCTGCAGTGCCGGCTGCATACCGGTGAACCGCAAATGGCGGGTGATGGACCGACGGGGCTGGACGGCGGTCAACATGTTGGGACTTTTCAGAGGTCGTCTCGGACCAGCAGTGCGCGCAGCCCGTCGAGCATTGCGACCGCATCGGCGGTGTCGCCGGCGCGCCCGCGAACCTGCACGCCGATTATGCCGGCGCGCAGTATGTCGGCTAGATATCGCGGTGCCGAGGGTGGCAATTCACCGGCGTCGGCGGCCCGCTGCAGCGCGGCGGTAAGGCCCATGCGCAGGCGCCGCATGTGTTGCTCGGTCAGCGCATTGATGCGGGAATCACCGTTTACCGAGTTCTGCATCGTGTTCCACACCAGGCATCCTGCGTTGCTCAGCGGGCCGTCGAATTGTGCCTGCAGGTGGTCGAAGAATGCCTGCACGTCCGCCACACCTCGGCTGCCGTGTTCGAGCGACGCGAATATCACATCGGCCCACGCTAGATATCGCGTCAATGCCGCTTCGAGGATGTCGGCCTTGGTGCCGAATGTGCGGTACAGCGACGAGGATGAAAGCCCAGTCGCGGCCAGCATCTCTTCCTGGGTGGCCGCGTCGTAGCCCCTGTTCCAAAACAACAGACACAGTGCGCTGAGCGCGTTGTCGCGATCGAATTGCGCGGGGCGTCCAGGCCGCCGAGCCTTGGTGTCTGGGGTGCTTGACATTTGAAGTGAGTCTACTCAATACTCGGGAACCATCAAATGGAGTTGTTCGACTCAATATTGGAGGATGTGCCGTGTTGAACGCAGGCGACAGCGTCAGGGCGCAGACGTTGACGACGATCGGAGGTGTCGATATCGCGTTGCCGGCTGCCGATCGGCTGATGCATCTGCAATTCCGGAGGTTCGCCGGCTGCCCCATCTGCAACCTGCACATGCGCCAGGTGGCTAGCCGAATCGACGACATCACGGCCGCTGGAGTGACCGAGGTCGTCCTTTTCCATTCGTCGGCCGAGCGGCTGCGCCGCTACCAGGCCGACTTGCCGTTTGCCGTGGTGGCCGATCCCCAGCGCGTGCTCTACTCCGAGTTCGGCGTAGGCAACTCGGTACGCGGCTTGCTCAACCGCGATGTCGCCCAGGCCGTAGGCCGCGGTGTTCGGCAGATGCGATCGGCTCGATCCCTTGTTGCCAGCCTCGGGCCGACAGAGAACCACCTGGGCATGCCAGCCGACTTTCTCATTGCCCCTGACGGCGTAGTGCTCGCGCGCAAGTACGGCGAGCATGCCGACGACCAGTGGTCGGTCGACGAATTGCTCGAACTGACTGCCGAGCGGTGAACCTGACTGCGGCGAACAGGCCTCGCCTTTTCGGGGCGGCGCCGCACCTTTGGCCCCCGGATACACTCGCCGCCGACGGGTGCAACCTTGTCATTGGCGCTCGGCGTGGGCTTCACCGAAGACATCAATGAACACATTGGGCTGTGTGTTTCATCGACGCAGTTGACCACGCTGTGCTGGGTAGTGTCAGCGGCGGTTCCTGCGGGCCTGACACAATGTTCGTCGTGGGTGCAATCACGCTGGACGGCAAGGCCACACGCGACGAGATCTTCACGGACCTGACGAAGCGGGTGGCGGCGCTGACCGCTGCCGGCCGGACGCCGGGTCTGGGCACAGTGCTGGTCGGCGACGACCCGGGCTCGCATGCCTACGTGCGGGGCAAGCACGCCGACTGCGCCAAGGTCGGCATCAACTCGATCCGCCGGGATCTGCCCGCCGACATCAGCCAGGCCGAGCTGAACGCCGTCATCGACGAGCTGAACGCGAACCCGGAGTGCACGGGCTACATCGTGCAGCTGCCACTGCCCAAACACCTCGATGAGAACGCCGCGCTGGAGCGCATCGATCCCAACAAGGATGCCGACGGGCTGCACCCGACCAACCTGGGCCGGCTGGTGCTGAACGAGCCCGCGCCGCTGCCGTGCACGCCGCGCGGCATCGTGCATCTGCTGCGTCGCTTCGAGGTCCCGATCGCCGGTGCGCACGTCGTGGTGATCGGCCGCGGTGTCACCGTCGGCCGGCCGATGGGCCTGCTGCTCACGCGGCGTTCGGAGAACGCGACAGTGACGTTGTGCCACACCGGAACTCGTGATCTGCCGGCGCTGACCCGGCAGGCCGACATCATCATCGCCGCGGTCGGGGTGCCGCACATGCTGACTGCCGACATGGTCAAGCCGGGCGCGGCCGTCGTCGACGTGGGCGTCAGCCGTGTCGACGGCAAGCTCGCCGGCGACGTACACCCCGATGTGTGGGAGGTGGCCGGCCATGTATCGCCCAACCCCGGTGGTGTCGGACCGCTGACCCGCGCTTTCCTGCTGGCCAACGTGGTCGAGGCGGAAGAGGCGAAACTGTCTTGACCGCAAAGGAATTCGCCCGCAAGGTGGTCGTGGCGAGCGGAGCGACGGGAAAAGTGCTCCGCGGTCAATGGCCGATCCTGTCGGTGGGCGTGTTCTTCGTGGTCGCTTTCGCGCTGGTGATCGGCGGCTACTGGCGCCGCGGTGCGCTGGTGATGGCGATCGGCGTCGGCATCGCCGCCGCCATGCGGCTGTTGTTGACCGATGACCGGGCCGGCCTGCTCGTGGTGCGCAGCCGGATCATCGATGTGGCGACGACGGCGTCCGTCAGTGCCGCCATGTTGTATGTGGCGTGGACCATCAACCCGTTGGGTACTGCTTAGGTTTCATCCGCCGAGTGGCCAGCTGTCGCACGCATCTTCGCGAAAAGCGCGCGACAGGCGGCCACTCGGCGTTGAGTGGTGGAATAATTCGGACTACAGTCCGCTTAATGGTGGAGACTTGCTACCACTTCACCTGAGGAGCTCAACATGAACACGGCACTGTGGATCGTTGCCGGCGTACTCGCCTTGGTCTTCGTCGGCAGCGGCGTGATGAAGCTGGTCGTCCCCAAGGAAAAGCTCGTTGCCCAGGGTCTGGGTGGGCTTGCCGACGTGGACCCGAACGCCATCCGCGGGATCGGCGTGGCCGAGATTCTCGGTGCGATCGGCCTGATCGTGCCGCCGCTGGTGCACATCCTCCCGGTGCTCACCCCGCTGGCCGCCGTCGGCCTGGCGCTGGTCATGGTCGGCGCCGTCGTCACGCATGGGCGACGCAAGGAGTATCCGAACGTGGCGGTCAACGTGATGCTGCTCGGTCTGGCGTTGTTCGTCGCCTGGGGCCGATTCGGCGCCTACGCCTTCTGATTCCCCGGGATTTGTGCACGATTTTCCGCGTCGACCGCGGAAAATCGGGAACGAATCGCTGCGGATCTCTCTGAGCGGCAGTGGCCTTCGAGTCGGTCCTGCATTGGGAAAGCTGCATAACAGGCAAAGTTGCCTAGTGGGCAAAATTATCTGTATGGTGCGGGCATGCCTGAATCGGCTGAGACTGGTCTGCGCGAACGCAAGAAGGCTGACACCCGTCGTGCGCTCAGCGACGCGGCGCTGCAACTGGCCTTCGACCGCGGTGGACTGGACACCGTCACTCGAGAGGACATCGCGGCGCTGGCCGGAGTGTCCTTGCGGACGTTCAACAACTATTTCACCGGCAAGTACGAGGCGCTGGCCTACCGCATCGCTGAGCGGATGCGGCGCAGTGTCGCGGTGTTTCGGTCGCGGCCGGTCGATGAACCGCTGTGGACCTCGATCGTCGAGGCCGTGACGGGAACCCTCGAACAGGAAATGGCCGACATCACGGGTGCCGATCTCGTCCCGGATCGCCGCGAACTCGTCGAAGTGCGAAAACTGCTGATGCGAACCGAAGTTCGTAATGCGGTGCCGCATGACCTCTACGAAGACTGGGTGGCGGCCATCGCCGACCGAACCGGTCTCGGCCCTGATGACATGTACCCGCGTCTGGTGGCGGCCGTGGTGCGCGCTGTCGGGGACACTGCGATGGAGGCGTACGCGAACGCCGATCCGCCGGTGGCCATCACCGGTCTGATGCGTGCGGGTTTCGATGCGGTCGTCGCCGGATTGCCGGAACCGAACGGAACGAAGGAGTGACCATGCCCGCTGATGTCGTGATATCCGGCGCCGGACCCAACGGACTGATGATGGCCTGCGAACTCGCGCTCGCCGGCATCAAATCCGTCATCGTCGACGCGCTGCCCGGGCCTGGCGACGAGCCCAAGGCGAACGGCCTTGTGGGGCAGGTGATCCGGCAGCTCGATATGCGCGGCCTCTACCAGGCATTCACGGGCGATCCCAACCCGCCGCAGCCCGCTTACGGCTGGGTGTTTTCCGGCTTGCCGCTGGATTTTGCTGGCGTTGAGGACAATCCGATGCGTGCGGTGCTGATGAAGCAGCCGCGTCTGGTCCAGCTGCTGTATGAGCGGGCCCAGTCCCTCGGGGTCGAGGTGCGATGGGGTCATGCCGTGACCGCCTTGTCGGCCGGGCCTGACGGCGTCGCCGTCGATGTGGCCGGGCCTGACGGCGCGTACGTGCTGGAGGCCGATTGGCTGGTCGGAGCCGATGGTGGCCGCAGCACCGTCCGCAAGAATTCGGGGATCGGCTTCCCCGGGTACACGTCGCCGACGGTGGCCCGCTTGGCGCATGTGCACATTGCTGACGAGTTCCGGACTCCGAACGGCGAATTCGACGTGCCCGGATTCGGGCGAATTCCGTTCGGGCACAACCGATACGACACCGGCATGGTGATCTTCTTCGAGGCTCACGGTGATCCGCCGATGTTGGGCACCCTCGAGTTCGGTTCGCTGCCCGATGACGTACCGGGGGAGTTGACCTATGACGAACTCCGGCAGAGCCTGCGTCGAGTACTCGGGGTCGACGTACCGTTCGAACCGCCGGCCGGTCCGGGCCCGTTTGCGATGCGCCGCATCGACGGCCAGAACACCCGGCAGGCCGACGCCTACCGGTCCGGCCGCATTCTGCTGATCGGCGATGCCGCACATGTGCATTCGGCGATGGGCGGTCCGGGGCTCAACCTGGGTCTGCAGGACACGTTGAATCTGGGCTGGAAGCTGGCTGCCGTCGTAAATGGCTGGGCGCCTGCGGACTTGCTCGATACCTATGAGTCCGAACGCTTTCCGGTCGGCGAACGCGTCATGATGCACTCATTGGCCCAGATCGCGCTCACCGCGCCGGGGCCCGAGGTGCGCGCCCTTCGCGCGCTTCTTGGTGAACTCTTCCAGCGGCCCGATGCGACCGCCCACATG
This sequence comes from Mycolicibacterium sp. HS_4_1, assembly GCF_054515875.1. Taxonomy (NCBI): domain Bacteria; kingdom Bacillati; phylum Actinomycetota; class Actinomycetes; order Mycobacteriales; family Mycobacteriaceae; genus Mycobacterium; species Mycolicibacterium sp. HS_4_1. Next base: position 4,510,322 of record NZ_CM137261.1, on the reverse strand, counting down.
GCCGGACTGCTGGCCGGTGCGGATGTTCGCTACGACATGGGTGGCGTCCCGCACCGGTTGACCGGATACATGGTGCCGGAGGCGGAGCTGGACGACGGACGTCGTCTCACCGGTCTGCTGCACAGCGGCCGGGGCGTGCTGCTCGACCTCGCCGGCGGTGGGGCAGCCGAGGTCGCCGCACCGTGGGATCGCCGCGTGGACACGGTGGTCGCGGCCATGGCCGACGGTCCCGCTGCCATGCTGGTCCGGCCCGACGGCTATGTCGCCTGGGCCGCAGACACTTTCGCTGCCGACGACGCAGAGCGCCTGCGGGCTGCACTGCAGCGCTGGTTCGGCCCCGGCGAGGTCGTCAGCGCCTGAGTGCACGCCGCGCGACACGCCGGGTGCGCGGCGAGCTTGGGCCCGAGCGCCAAGGCGAAGGCCGTCACCGCGAACCGGGCGACTAGGCCAGGGTCGCGCGCACGCAGTGCGTGACGTACGGCAGGGCCAGGCCGTTGCTGTTGGCCAGCGCCGGATGCGTGTTCAGTAGCTCTCGCACTTCATCCAGGACCCGCCGGCGCACGTCGGCGGGTGAGGTGATGCAGTAGCTCCGCGACGCGACGAGGTCCAGCAGCGCTTGCGGCGTAAGGTAACTCGTCCACTCGAACCGGTGGCTCTCGATGTTCGTGAAGTCGCCGCACAGCGAATCGGCGGACGGATCGTGCTCGCAGCCGATGATCTGGTTCAACTCTTTGACCCAGCCCAGCCGCTCGTCGCGGATGTTCCACACCAGACCCAACCGGCCGCCCGGCCGCAGCACCCGCGCCACTTCCGCGGCAGCGCGCTCCGGGTCGAACCAGTGCCAGGCTTGCGCGACCAGGACCGCGTCAACACTTTTGTCGGGCAAGGGGATTTCCTCGGCCGTGCCGAGCAGGGCGGGCACCGACGGCAATGACCGGCTGAGCACCTCGAGCATCTCGGGGATGGGGTCGACGGCGGTGACCGCCAGACCGCGTTCGGCCAGCCGGACGGTCAGCTTGCCGGTACCGGCGCCGAGGTCGAGCACGTCGACGGCTCCGGCGGGCAGCAGCCAGTTGATGGACTCCGGCGGGTACGACGGACGTCCGCGTTCGTAGGCAGCAGCCTGCTCCCCGAAGGACAGCGAGCGTTCGCCCGTCACCGGGAGGCCAAGTCCAGCGTCTGGCGGATCAGCAGACCGACCTTGTCGGTCTCGACCAGGAAACCGTCGTGGCCGTAGTCGGACTCGATGACCTCGAGACCCGGGCAGCCCGGCAGCAACGAGGCCAGTTCCTCTTGCAGCCGAATGGGATACAGCCGGTCGGAGGTGATGCCCCCGACGATCACCGGCACCGGACAAGACCGCAGGGCCGCCGTGACCCCACCCCGTCCACGACCGACGTCGTGACTGCTCAGCGCATCCGTCAGTGTCACGTAGGTACCCGCGTCGAACCGCGCGGCCAGCTTGCGGCCCTGATACTGGAGGTAACTCTCGACCGCGTAAAGGCCGTCGGCAGAACTATTTTCATGGTTCTGCGCCGTGTTGCGGAACCGGTCGTCGAGTTCCTTCTCGCCACGGTAGGTCAGATGCGCGAACCGGCGGGCGATCTGGATGCCGGCGTCCGGGGTGCGGCCCGTCCGGTAGTAGTCGCCGCCGGCCCAATTCGGGTCGGCCTTGATGGCCGCGACCTGTGCGCACTGGGTGCCGATCTGGTCGGCGGTGGCCCGGGCGCCGACCGCCAGGACGAGGCCGGCCCGCACCGTATCGGGATGTCCCACAAGCCATTCCAGTGCGCGGGCGCCGCCCATCGAGCCGCCGACGACCGCGGCCACCTGCGTGATGCCCAGGGCCGCCAGCGCCGCCAGGTCGGCGTTCACCTGGTCGCGGATGGTGATGGCGGGAAACCTTGAGCCCCAGGGCTTTCCGTCGGGAGCGAGCGAGCCGGGGCCGGTCGAACCGCGGCAGCCGCCGAGCACATTGGTGGCGACGGCGCACCAGCGGTCGGTGTCGATCGGCGCACCCGGGCCGGCGACGCCGTCCCACCAACCGCCGGTCGGATGGTCGGGCCCGGCCGGACCGGTGACGTGGGAGTCACCGGTCAGCGCGTGCAGGACCATCACGACGTTGTCGGCAGTTGGGGACAGCTCACCCCAGCGCTGCACCGCGATGGAGACGTCGGGCAGCACGACGCCGCTCTCCAGCGTCAGCGAGCCGATGTTCACCACACCGATCTCGCCTTCTGCAGGCAGCAGCGGCGCTGCGGAGATGTCAGACACGGGCACGTCGATGATCGTCACACCAAGGCCGCCTTTCGGTCGGCACCCCCCACCGATCCGGCGGCAGCGAAACCCTGCTCCAGGTCGGCGAGGATGTCCTCGATGCCCTCGATGCCGACAGCCAGGCGCACCAGGCCCGGGGTGACCCCGGAGGCCAGCTGTTCCTCGGCGGTCAGCTGCTGGTGCGTGGTCGACGCCGGGTGGATCACCAGCGATCGGACGTCACCGATGTTGGCGACGTGGCTGTGCAGGGTCAGCGCGTTCACGAATGCCTTGCCTGCTTCGACGCCGCCGGTCAGTTCGAACGACAGCACCGCACCAGTGCCCTTGGGGGCCAGCTTGCGGCCCAGCTCGTACCAGGGGGAGGACGGCAGCCCGGCGTAGTTCACCGAGAGCACGTCCGCGCGGCCTTCCAGGTACTCGGCGACCTTCTGTGCGTTGGACACATGGCGTTCAACGCGCAGGGACAGCGTTTCCAATCCCTGCGCGATGAGGAAGGAGTTGAACGGCGCGGCGGCGGAGCCGAGGTCGCGCAGCAGCTGCACCCGCGCCTTGAGCGCGTAGGCCGGTGCACCCAGGTCGGCGAACACCACGCCGTGGTAGCTCGGGTCCGGCTCGGTGAATCCGGGGAACTTGCCGCCCGTCCAGTCGAAGGTGCCACCGTCGACGATGACGCCGGCGATCGCCGAGCCGTGCCCGCCCAGGTACTTGGTCGCCGAGTGGATGACGATGTCGGCGCCGTGGGCCAGCGGCTGGATCAGGTACGGGGTGGCGACGGTGTTGTCGACGATCAGCGGCACGCCGTTGTCGTGCGCCACCGACGAGACGCCGGGGATGTCCAGGATGTCGATCTTCGGGTTGGAGATGGTCTCGCCGAAGAACGCCTTGGTGTTCGGCCGCACCGCGGCCTGCCATGAGTCCAAACTATCGGGGTTCTCGACGAAGCTGACGTCGACGCCGAGTTTGGGCAGCGTGTAGTGCAGCAGGTTGTAGGTGCCGCCGTACAGCCGCGGTGAGGCCACGATGTGGTCTCCGGTGCCGGCGATGTTCAGGATCGAGAAGGTCGCGGCGGCCTGCCCGGACGACAGGAACAGCGCGGCCACACCACCCTCGAGAGCGGCGACGCGCTGCTCGACCACGTCGGTGGTCGGGTTCATGATGCGGGTGTAGATGTTGCCCGGCTCGGCCAATCCGAACAGCGCGGCGGCGTGGTCGGTGTCGCGGAACGTGTAGGACGTCGTCTGGTAGATCGGCAACGCCCGGGCATTGGTCGCGCTATCGGGGCTCTGACCTGCGTGGATCTGCTTCGTCTCGAAGCTCCAGCGCGCAGTGGGGTCGATGGCCTCAGTGGTCATGTTAGGGGTGTCTCCTGTGAGTTTTTAGGTACGACGAATGGGCTCGCGAACTCTGCGAATCACGGACAGCGACACATATGAAGCCTCCACTCACCCAGTCATCCGGGTCCGTGTGGCGGACCCGCGCTTGCCTCGCAGCCCATGTGTGGCTGCTCAACCTGGTCGTCTCCCGGGGCACCCCACCGCGGATGGAGGGTTGCCGGCCAGCAAGCCGGGGCTTGACGCTGGCACTCATGACCGGTTCCGAGGGTATCTCAAGAGGTGCGGCAACTGCTAGCTGGTGCCTTCGGCGTGTGCGGGACACGGTGCGCGGCGGTCGCTCCGCTTTCGCGTAGCCCGTCGGTATCGATCCAGTTCGGTGCGCAGATAGTGGTCCACCGGAAGCCTGCCGCGCCGGTCACGGTAACTTCGTAACCGTCGTGCGACGGGGTAGTCATGTGCAGACGCCGGACTCGACATAGATTTTCGTTTCGTACCGTCCGTGACGCCGGGAGAGTGACCATGAGTGGCGAGAAACCATCCATCATCTACACGCTGACCGATGAGGCGCCGCTGCTCGCGACGTACGCCTTTCTTCCGGTCGTGCGCACCTTCGCCGGCGCCGCCGGCATCGACGTCCAGACCAGTGATATCTCGGTGGCGGCCCGCATCCTCGCCGAGTTCGGTGACTACCTGACCGATGAGCAGAAGGTCCCCGACAACCTCGGCGAGCTGGGCCGGCTGACCCAGCTCCCGGACACCAACATCATCAAGCTGCCCAACGTCAGCGCCTCGGTGCCGCAGCTCGTCGCGGCCATCAAGGAGCTGAAGGAGAAGGGCTACAACCTGCCCGACTACCCGGGTGACCCGAAGACCGACGAAGAGAAGGCGATCAAGGATCGCTACGGCAAGTGTCTCGGTAGCGCGGTGAACCCGGTACTGCGCGAAGGCAACTCGGACCGTCGGGCGCCGAAGGCCGTCAAGGAGTACGCCCGCAAGCACCCGCACAGCATGGGCGAATGGTCGCAGGCCTCGCGCACGCACGTCGCCACCATGAAGACCGGCGACTTCTACCACGGCGAGCAGTCCATCACGCTCGACAAGGCGCGCCGGGTGAAGATGGTGCTGAAGACCAAGACGGGCAAGACAATTGAGCTCAAGTCCGAGGTCAAGCTCGACGCCGGCGACATCATCGACTCGATGTACATGAGCAAGAAGGCGCTCATCAAGTTCTACGAGGAGCAGATGGACGACGCCTACAAGACCGGCGTCATGTTCTCCCTGCACGTCAAGGCGACCATGATGAAGGTCAGCCACCCGATCGTGTTCGGCCATGCGGTACGCATCTTCTACAAGGACGCATTCGCCAAGCACCAGAAGCTCTTTGACGAGTTGGGTGTCAACGTCAACAACGGGCTCTCGGACCTGTACGACAAGATTTCGACGCTGCCCAAGTCGTTGCACGACGAGATCGTCGACGACCTGCACAAGTGCCATGAGCACCGTCCCGAGCTGGCCATGGTCGACTCGGCCCGCGGTATCAGCAACTTCCACTCGCCGTCCGACGTCATCGTCGACGCCTCGATGCCGGCCATGATCCGGCTCGGCGGCAAGATGTACGGCGCCGACGGAAAGCTCAAGGACACCAAGGCCGTCAACCCCGAGTCGACGTTCTCCCGGATGTACCAGGAGATGATCAACTTCTGTAAGACGCACGGCCAGTTCGATCCGAGGACCATGGGCACCGTGCCCAACGTCGGTCTCATGGCGCAGCAGGCCGAGGAGTACGGCAGCCACGACAAGACGTTCGAGATTCCCGAGGATGGCATTGCCAACATCGTCGACATCGACAGCGGTGAGGTGCTGCTGACGACCGCGGTGGAGGAGGGCGACATCTGGCGCATGCCGGTCGTGAAGGACGCGCCGATCCGCGACTGGGTCAAGCTGGCCGTCACCCGGGCCCGGCTTTCGGGTATGCCCGTCGTGTTCTGGCTGGACCAGGAGCGTCCGCACGAGGCCGAACTGCGCAAGAAGGTCGCGACCTATCTCAAGGATCACGACACCGAGGGCCTGGACATCCAGGTCATGTCGCAGGAACGTGCCATGCGGCACACCATCGAACGCCTGATCCGCGGCCAGGACACCATCGCCGCGACCGGCAACATCCTGCGTGACTACCTCACCGACCTGTTCCCGATCCTGGAGCTGGGCACCAGCGCCAAGATGCTGTCGATCGTGCCGCTGATGGCCGGTGGCGGCCTGTACGAGACCGGCGCCGGCGGTTCGGCACCCAAGCACGTGCAGCAGCTGGTCGAGGAGAACCACCTGCGCTGGGACTCGCTGGGCGAGTTCCTGGCCCTGGGCGCCAGCCTGGAGGACCTGGGCAACAAGACCGACGACGCCCGGGCCCTGCTGCTGGCCAAGACGCTGGACTCCGCCACCGGAAAGCTGTTGGACGAGAACAAGAGCCCGTCGCGGCGCACGGGCGAGCTGGACAACCGTGGCAGCCAGTTCTACCTCGCCATGTACTGGGCGCAGGCCCTCGCCGAGCAGACCGAAGACAAGGCGCTCGCCGATCACTTCGCTCCGCTGGCCAAGACGCTGGCCGCCAACGAGGAGAAGATCGTCGCGGAACTGGCTGCGGCACAAGGCAGCCCGGCCGATATCGGCGGCTACTATGCGCCGGACCCGGAGAAGACCGAGGCGGTGATGCGGCCGAGCGCCACGTTCAACGCGGCACTGGCTGCGGCCCAGGAGTAATCCCCTTCCAACGTGAGCTTGGGTGCGCGATTTCTCGCACCCAAGCTCACGTTCGGCGTTTCAGGCCTGTCGTACCCGGACGTTAGGGTTCTGCTTCGTGATCGTCACCACCATCAACGTCAACGGCATCCGCGCTGCGGTCAAAGAGCGTTCCGAGGAGAACCTCGGACTGCTGCCGTGGCTGAAGGACACCGCGTCGGACGTCATCTGCCTGCAGGAGACCCGGGCCGACGATGCGCAGTTGGCGCAGGCGCTGGCGCCGGCGCTGGACGCCGGTTGGCACCTGGCGTCGGCCGAACCGCACGCGAAGGGCCGCAACGGGGTTGCGGTGCTGTCGAGGGCGCCGATCTCGGCGGTGCGGGTGGGGCTGAGCCCGGACTGCGAATTCGTCGCGCACGGCCGGTATCTGGAGGCCGACACCGACGGCGTCACGATCGCCAGCGTGTACGTGCCCACCGGCGAGGCCGAGACCGACAAGCAGGTGGAGAAGGAACGCTTCATGGTGGCGCTGGCCGGCCGGATGGCCGAGCTCAGCCGCAAGCGCCGCGACGTGGTGATCTGCGGCGACTGGAACATCTGCGCCACGGAGCTGGACCTCAAGGCCTGGAAGGCCAACGTCAAGAAGTCGGGGTTCCTGCCCAGCGAGCGGCGGTGGCTGGCCGAGCTGATGGCCGCCGGCTGGACCGACGTGGTGCGTGAGCTGCACCCCGAGGTCTCCGGGCCGTACAGCTGGTGGTCCTGGCGCGGCAAGGCTTTCGACAACGACGCCGGGTGGCGCATCGACTACCACCTGGCCAACGCCAAGCTGGCACCCAAGGCCGTGGCGGCCCGGGTCGAGCGGGCCGCGGCGTATGCGTTGCGCTGGTCGGACCACGCGCCGGTGACGGTCGAGTACAGCTGATCGAACTCGGCCGACGATTATCCGATTCGCTAGCTCCGAACGGGCAGGGCCGACACCAGTGGCGTGTCCACCCCGATGCGACCGATCGCGCTGGCGCCGCCGGGGGAGCCCAGCGGCGCGTCGCGTCCCGGGAGTACCTCATCGAAGAACGCGGCATTGTCAGCGCGGAACGCGAGCTGGTCTCCGCGCAGATCGTCGTCGTAGTAGATCGCATCGACCCGGCAAATCAGCTTGCAGGCACCGCAATCCACACATTCCCGCGGATTGATGTAGAGCGCCCGATCGCCTTGGTAGATGCAGTCGACCGGGCACTCCTGCACGCAAGACATGTCCGTGACATCAACGCATTCCCGTCCGATAACGTAAGTCATACGACGGACGGTATCGATGACGTAGCGCCTGACCTCAGTGGCCGAAAGTTACTGACAATAGGGCCGGAAGTCCCCAATCTGTTACTGGACGGGATGGAGTGACTCGTGGTCTAACGCACCGCCCCAGCGTGGGTCACGGCCCAGATGGCGCAGCAGCCGGTCGAAGTCCGTTGTGCTGTCACCGGTTCGGGCGGGTCCGAATGGCGCATTGGGCATGTTGCGGAAGTCGCCGTCGGGCACGGCGAGGGCCAGCGGGAGTGCTGCGGCGACGACGTCGTCGGGCAGCGTGAATGGCGTGCCGAGGCTCGCCGCGACGTCCCAACCGTGCACCGCGTAGTCGATCAGATGGAAGCCGATGGCCATCTCGGCCGGCACCGACGTACCCAATTCCGGTAGTGCGAACTGGCTTTCGGGATCGGCGCCGGCGAATGCGTCCAGCACATCGTGGGCAGCCGCGGCGTAATCGCCGACCGGATCGCGCGTGTCGCGCACGGTGGCCGCATCCCAGACGGCGACGTCCTGTCCACCGCCGCGGGCGGCTGCCGCGAAACCGCGATGCTGGACCGTCATGTGTGCCAAGAGGTCGGCCAAATCCCAACCGGCGCAAGGGGTTGGGCGGTTCAGGTCGCTCTCGTCGATGGTCTTCGCGGCGTCGACCGACGCCAGGATCGCGACGCGATGGGCGTTGAGAAGATCGGTAGATAAAGTGTGCATGAGCATATCGTATGCATGCGCATACGATATGGCAATGCCTACGATGACGGCATGCCGGCCAAGCGTCCTGACCTCGCCGCGCTGCTCGCGCCGCTGCTACGCGAGCTGATGGCTGCTGAGCAGCCCGTGCTCGACGAGCACGGGGTGTCGATGTGGGGCTACGTCGTGCTGCTGGCACTCGATGAGACCCCGATGCGTTCGCAAGCTGCGCTGGCGCAGGCCATCGGCGCCGACAAGACCCGCATCATCCGCACACTCGACGACCTGCAGGCCGACGGCTATATCGAGCGCACTCCCGATCCCGACGATCGCCGGGTTCGGCTCCTGTCGATCACGTCGGCCGGTCGCCGACTCAAAGATGCAGTGCAGGTGGATATTCAGCGCGGTGAAGAGCAATGGCTCGGCGAGCTGAGTGCTGACGAGCGACGCGTTTTCCTCAGCGTGCTGCAACGCCTGGCGCCGGCGCCCGACTGAACACGAGCGCTGCGCGTCATAGCGTCTGCGTGACCTTCCGCAGGCCTCGCGGCTGGTCCGGGTCGCCACCGCGGGCGAGTGCCAGATGCAGTGCAAGCTGTTGCAGCGGGAGGATTTCCAGCAGCGGGGAGAGCGCGTCGCTCACCCCGCTGGGCAGCGCGATACCGCCGGCGAGGCCGGCCAGTGCCGCGGGAGCTCCGACCCCGAAGACGTCGGCATTGCGCTCGGCCAGCCGGTCCAGCACCGGCGCCATGGCCTGTCCGCCGGCGCCTTCGGGCACCACTGCGAGCACCGGCACCTGAGGGTCGACGGTGGCGAGCGGGCCGTGCAGCAGATCAGCGCCCGAAAATGCCTGTGCGGAAAGGTAAGACGTTTCCATCAGCTTGAGGGCGGCTTCGCGGGCAGTGGGGTAGGAGTAGCCGCGCGCGGTGGTGACGAGCCGTTGCGCGAACCGGTACCGCTGCGCGACTTCACGTACGAGATCGCCGGACGCGAGCACCTGCTCGCCGAGATCGGGTAGCGCGTCGACGCCGTTGGCGTCGTGGCCGAGCAACAGCTGCAGCGCGAGCAACTCAGCGGTGTAGGACTTCGTCGCCGCCACCGATCGCTCGGCACCCGCCAGCACGTCGATGTGCACCTGTGCCGCCACCGCCAGATCCGACGCGGCGTTGTTGGTGACGGCCACGGTGAGCGCGCCGCGGTCGCGGGCCACCTCCACCGAGCGCACCAGGTCCGGTGACCCGCCGGATTGGCTCACCGCGATGAAGAGCACATCGCGCAGGTCGGGTCGGGCGCCATAGACCGTCATGGTCGAGGGGGAGACCAGGCCTGCGGGTAGGCCGTGGGTGATCTCCACCAGGTATTTCGCATACAGCGCGGCGTGGTCGCTGGTGCCACGTGCCACGAACAGGACGAATCGTGGTGCGGCCGCGTCGATCCGGGCGGCGACGGCGCTGATCGGTTCGCGGCCCTCGTCGAGCAGCCGGCGCCATACCTGCGGCTGTTCGACGATTTCGGCGGCCATCAGGCGGCCGGGGGTTATCTGATCGGGACGCACTGTCTTCTCCTTGTCCGGCTCACCATCCAGTAGTAGTCCTTGAACCGGCTCGACGGTGCCGCGCACCGGGGTCGACCGCGTGATTCGCCCGTTGTCGGCCAGCCCCGGACAAAACCGGATGACAGCAGTGCGAAAATCGAAGCCATCATGAGCAACAGCGGTGCAGGCGCGGACAAGCGCGTCGTCTTTTCCGGGGCACAGCCCACCTCCGACTCGCTTCACCTGGGCAATGCCCTCGGCGCGGTGCAGAACTGGGCCGACCTGCAGGACGGCTACGACGCGTTCTTCTGTGTCGTCGACCTGCACGCCATCACCGTTCCGCAGGACCCCGAGACCCTGCGCCGCCGCACGCTGGTGACCGCGGCGCAGTACCTGGCGCTCGGCATCGACCCGGCCCGCAGCACGGTCTTCGTCCAGAGTCACGTCGCTGAACACACCCAGCTGGCCTGGTTGCTGGGCTGCTTCACCGGCTTCGGCCAGGCGTCCCGCATGACGCAGTTCAAGGACAAGTCGCAGAAGCAGGGTGCCGACGCCACCACGATCGGTCTGTTCACCTACCCGGTGCTGATGGCCGCCGACATCCTGCTCTACGACACCGACCTGGTGCCCGTCGGCGAAGACCAGCGTCAGCACCTGGAACTGGCCCGTGACCTCGCCCAGCGGTTCAACGCGCGCTTCCCGGACACCTTCGTGGTCCCCGAGGCGATGATCCCCAAGGCCACCGCCAAGATCTATGACCTGCAGGACCCGACCGCGAAGATGAGCAAGTCGGCCGCCACCGACGCGGGGTTGATCAACCTGCTCGACGACCCGGCCAAGAGCGCCAAGAAGATTCGCTCGGCCGTCACCGACAGCGAGCGCGAGATCCGGTTCGACACCGAGGCCAAGCCCGGCGTCTCCAACCTGCTGACCATCCAGTCAGCGGTCACCGGCACCGCCATCGACGCGCTGGTGGCGGGGTACGAGGGGCGCGGCTACGGCGATCTGAAGAAGGAAACCGCCGACGCGGTCGTCGAGTACGTCACCCCCGTCAAGAACCGGGTCGACGAGCTGCTGGCCGACCCGGCCGAACTGGAATCAGTGCTGGCCGCCGGTGCCGAGCGCGCCGAGCAGGTGGCGTTCAAGACACTGCAGCGCGCCAACGACCGGCTGGGCTTCCTGCCGCGGCTGCGGTGACGCCACGGGCGAGGTGTCAGGACACCGACGGCGACGCACACTAGGCTTTCCGGCAAACAAGGGGGTTTGCCGAAAATGACCGACTCGGACCAGCCGGGCTTGCTCGAACGGCTGCGTCAGCGGCATCCGTGGCTGGATCGGATCATGCGGGCCCAGGACCGCTACCAGACCTGCAACGGCGACTTCTACGCCGCCGGAATCACCTACTTCACGGTGTTCGCGCTGTTCCCGCTGCTCATGGTCGGTTTTGCGGTCGGTGGGTTCGTGCTGGCGTCCCGTCCTGACCTGTTGGCCGAGCTCGAGACGCACATCCGGTCCGCAGTTGCCGGAGATTTCGGCAATCAGCTGGTCGGTTTGATGGACTCCGCCGTGAAATCACGCACGTCGGTCGGGATCATCGGTCTGGCCACCGCGGCCTGGGCCGGCCTGGGCTGGATGGCCAACCTCCGCAATGCCCTCACCGAGATGTGGGAACAGCAGAGCGAGCCCGACGGCTGGGTGCGTACCAAGGTGTCGGATCTGTTGGCGCTCTTCTCGGCCTTCGTGGCGACCGTCATCACGATCGGTCTGACCGCACTGGGCGACTCCGAATTGATGACGACACTGCTGCACTGGTTGGGCATCGGGCACGTGCCGGGCCTCGGCATGCTCCTGCGGGCGGTGTCGTTCGTCGTGTCGTTCGGGGTGGCGTGGTTGATGTTCACCTGGATCATTGCCCGCTTGCCGCGCGAGGCGGTCAGTCTGCGCAGCTCGGCCCGCGCCGCGCTGATTGCGGCGGTGGGCTTCGAGCTCTTCAAGCAGATCGCGTCGATCTACCTGCGCATCGTCATGCACGGACCGGCGGGTGCGACGTTCGGTCCCGTGCTGGGATTGATGGTGTTCGCCTACATCACCGCACGGCTGATCCTCTTCTCGACCGCGTGGGCGGCGACCGCCCCGGAGACCGTCGCGCTGGCCTCGGTGCCGCCGCCCGGTCCGACCACGATCGTCACCCGCTATCGCGAACGAGAAGGCGTCGACGCGGGCAGCGTCGCCGTCGGCGCGGCGGTGGGTCTGCTCGGTGGGCTGGGACTTTCGCGTTTGACGCGACGCCGGTAGCGCGCCCGTTTCACGAACGCCGTGACCGACCACCGGTCTGAATAGGACTGTCCGGCAAGGACACCCACGCTCAATACCGCCATGACGGGGTATTGCGCGATGAGCTGGTCCGAACTCCAATACACCGCAAGCAGTCCCGCCGAGACGACGGCGGCCGGCATGCTCACGATCCCGAGGATCAGAACCAGCCCCAAGGCCACCTCGGTCAGCGGCGTCATGATTCCGGCCAGGTGCGCCGTCGGCCGCAGCAGGTGCTCGGCCACGAAGCGAAAGTATTCCGGCACACGCGAGTTCGCTGATGCTCCGTCGGCAACGAGCAAGATGTCGGCACTCCCGAAGTGGGCCCGCAACTTGACGTAGCCCTCGTGGAGCCACAGCAGTCCGAGCGCGACCCGTGCCGCGCCGAAGAGTATCGACGCGGCCAGGCCGGCGCGGTCGCGCGGGGTCAGGGCGCGGGTGGTCATCAGATCAGACATCACATGAGTGAGGCAGCGCCGAAGACTGCCTTCGCCTTGTCGCAGTGGATGACGACGGTGGTGTAACCCATGGTGTCGATGCCGGTGAGCGGGAACGATTGCATCGCCTGATCGAACTTGATGGCGGCGATCTCCTTACCCGCGGCAACATCCGACTCGGCGGACCCCTTCGTCAAGTACACGTGCAGGTCCGGGCCCTCGTCCGACGAGAAGTCGGTGAACTCCAGATTCGTTCCGGCGACCGTCGCCGTGCCGCCGACGTGCTTGCCGTTCAGGCCGGTGAAGTGGCCCATCCGAGCGGCAGAATTCGCGGTGCTCATCGCGGAGGTCATGGTGGACGACATGGCGGGGCTGGAAGAACCAGCCGACTTCATCTCATTCGCGCCGCACGCGGTGAGCGTCAGGGCGAACACCGCAGCAGCTGCCGCCGCGATCGGTTTGATGACCATGTGGATCTCCTTCGACTGTGGTGGGGTGCCGGTCACCCCGTCACAGATGAAGTTAGGAAGCGGCCCCGCCGCGTTCGACAAACATTTCAGAACCGTAAGAACCGAACTGGCGCCGCGTCGGCTGTCTAGGCTCACCAGCATGAGAGGTGCGATGTGGATGCGCCCGTGACTTCCGACGACGGCGGCGGAGCGCACGTCGTGCTGGTCGAAGACGACCGGCGGGTGCGTACTGCGGTGGCGGCGTACCTGCGTGCCAAGGGCTTTCGGATCGATGAGTACGCCGACGGGGAGACCGCGCGCGACGCGGTGCTCGGTTCGACGCCTGATGTGCTGGTCCTCGATCGCATGTTGCCCGGGCTGTCCGGTGACGACCTGCTGCGCGAGGTCCGCACCCGCTCGGATGTTCCGGTGATCATGCTCACCGCACTCGGAGCGAGCGGGCACCGCATCGACGGACTCGAACTCGGCGCCGACGATTACCTGGCCAAACCGTTCGCGCTCCGTGAGCTGCAACTGCGCATTTCGAAGCTGTTGCGGCACAGGGTGTCCCGGCAGTCGCCGCTGGCGCCGTTTGTGGTCGGCAGATTCCGAATCGACCCGACGATGCGCCGGATCACCTGCGACAGCACCGATGTCGAACTGACCGGACGCGAATACGAGCTCTTGCTCTTCCTCCTCAAGAACCCCGACCGGGTGATCTCCCGTGACGAGATGCTGCGCGAGGTGTGGGGCTGGAGCACCGGCGACGCGTCGACGGTGACCGTACACATCCGGCGGTTGCGCGAGAAGATCGAAGTCGACCCGCGTGACCCCGTCTACCTGCGCACCGAGTGGGGCACCGGGTACCGGTTCACGCCGTCGGGGAAGTCGTCATGATCCTGAGCGCCGCGGACCTCGCCGTCATCGCGGTGACGGCGCTGATCTGCACGTCGGTGGCGGCGGGTGCGGCGGCCGTCGTCATGCAGCTGAATCGACGGGGCTCGATCGGCACCCACGTGGCGGTGTTGATCTGCGCGACCATCGTCGCCATCGTCGCGTCCACCGTGGCCATTTCGGTCGAGATGTACCTGTCGTCTCACGATCTGCAGGTCTTGCTGTCGGTCATCGTCATCTCCGCATTGATGGCTGCGCTCGCCGCATGGTTCATGCTGAGTCGGCTGCGTCGGTCACTGGCGCGGCTGCAACGTGCCGCACAACAGATCGGCAGCGGTGAGATCGTCACGGCAGATGTCGAGAGTTCCAGGGAATTCGCCGAGCTGTCCAGGCAGCTCGCGCAGTCGTCGGCGCAGTTGGCTGCCGCCCGCGCGGAAGTCGAGCAGCTCGATCAGTCCCGTCGTCAGTTGGTCGCCTGGGTTTCGCATGATCTGCGGACGCCGCTGGCCGGGATGCGGGCGATGGCCGAAGCCCTGGAGGAAGGCGTGGTCGACGACCCTGCTGAATACATCCGGCAGATCCGCGACCAGGTGGATGCGGTCAACGGCATGGTCGACGGGTTGTTCGAGTTGTCCAAGATCCAGAGTGGGATGTTGAAGCTCAGCAAGGAGCCGGTGGTGCTGCTGGATCTCGTTTCCGACGTCGTGTCCGACATGCGGGCGCTCGCGGCGACCCGCGGCATCACCATCACCCACGCGGAAATGACCGACCAGGTGCTGCATGCCGACGCCGGCGAACTGTCCCGCGTGGTAGCGAATCTGCTGGTCAACAGCATTCGACATGCGCCGGAGAATTCCGAGATACAGGTCTCGGCGCACCGGCTCGACGACGACCGGGTCGTGCTCACGGTGCTGGACCAGGGCCCCGGTGTGCAGTCGCAGGACCTCGGCCGGATGTTCGAGATGGGTTGGCGTGGAACCGTAGCCCGTACTCCGGAGGACGGCGGGGCGGGCGCCGGCATCGGTCTTGCCATCGTGCGGGGCATCGTCGAAGCCCACGGCGGACAGGTTTCGGCCGCCCACGTGCCCGGCGGATTCCGGCTGGACGTGACGCTGCCGACGGCGTGATGGTTACGTGCCCGGTGGTCCCGCGATCAGCACCCGGGGACCGAGTTGGTGCGCCAGTTCCAGCGCGAGTTCCATGGCGAGCCGTCGTTCACCCGGCTGGTAACCGAGTAATTCGGTAGCCCGCGCCACCCGCTGCAGGACGGTGTTGCGGTGGGTGTGCAGCCGGGTGGCGGCGCGGGGCGCGTTCTCGGCCTCGTCGAGGAAGACCCGCAGGGTGTCACGCAGGCGGGCTGCCGCCGGCGTGTCCTCGGCGAGAGGCCCCAGCGTCGCGGTGACGAATTCTGCTGCACGGTTGGTGTTTTGGGCCGCCAGCGCGGTGACTTCGAGGTCGCGGAAGAGGGCCACCCGCGCGCCGCCGGGATGTCCGGCGAGCAGGCTCTGAATTGACAACGCAGCGTCGTGGGAGCGGCGAAAGCCGGAGATCCCCGACCGCGTAGGACCCACGGCGACGCGAATGTGATTCTGCGCCTGCTCGATTGCCTCCGGCAGCGCGTCCAGCGCCGGTTCGGAGCTGCCGCCCAGCCACGCCCATAGCGTCGATGGGCCGACGGACAGTGTCAAGGGCGGGCGGGTGCCCGCAGCCCGGGCCAGCACCGCGGCGGCGGATTCGAGTGCGCCCTGCACATCACCGTGCGGGGGCGTCCACAGCACCAACGCGGTGTGAAGCTGGCGCAGGTCGTAGCTCAGGCGCTCAGTGGCCCGCACCGCGTCGATCGCGGCGCCGTCGAGGATGAGGCGAATCGTCTCGGCGCGGCGGGCGATCGCGCCGCCGAGCACTTCCTCGCGTTCGCGCTGCGCCGCGGCGATCACGCCCGCGACCACATGGTCGACGTACTCGAACAAGCGCCCCGACGCCACTTCGAGCAGTTCGAACAGCAGCGGGCCGGTCGACACCAACTGGGCGGCGTGCTTCATGTACCGACTCCACGCGACGTTCTGCCCACGCCGGTAGGACTGGAAGATCAGGTCGAGGTCCAACCCCCGCCGGGCCACTGTGCGGGCCACGTCGAGGGCTTCGGGCGGGATGTCGATGGGCGCCACTTTCGCCTCGCGCCGAGCGAACATCGACAGCACCCGTGCCGCGTTCGCGCGGTTGCTCGCCGAGGTATCCGCCAGCACCGCGGCGTCGGACCCCGCGGCCGGCGAGAGCTCGACCTCGGCGGCGTCCATCTCGGCGACCAGGTCATCGAGTTCGGCCAGCATCAGCTCGGCGACGTCGCCCATGAGGTTGATGACCTCAGGCGATGGTGTCTCAGCGGCCATCAACGAAGTATGCGCCCGCACATATCCCAGGTCGAGTACTGGGCTGCCGCACCTGTCCTGCGCCCCGTGGCTTCCATAACGTAAGTGCCGTCACACCAGCACCCCCAGACGTTCAGGAGTCACAGTGTCCACCACCTCAATGACGCGGTCCGAGACGCGCGATGTCGACGTGTTGATCATCGGAGCGGGTATCTCCGGCATCGGCGCGGCGTACCACCTCAAGGCGAACCGACCGGGCGCGTCGTTCCTGATCATCGAGGGGCGCGACGCCATCGGCGGCACCTGGAGCCTGCACAAGTACCCCGGTATCCGCTCGGATTCCGACATGCCGACCTTCGGCTTCGGCTTCAAGCCGTGGACGCACCGCAAGTCCATCGCCGACGGCCACATCATCGTGGACTACCTGCAGCAGGCCGTCGACGAGAACGGGTTGGGCGAGCACATCCGGTTCGGCCACCGCGTGCAGAACGCGAACTTCGAATCGGACACGGGGCGGTGGACGGTCACGACCATGCAGGGCGGTGAGACGACGACGTTCACCGGCCGATTCCTGTTCCTGGGCACCGGGTACTACGACTATGAGAATCCGTTCATCCCGGACTTTCCCGGCAAGGAGGACTTCGTGGGTCAGGTGATCCATCCGCAGCTGTGGCCGGAGGACCTGGACTACGCCGGCAAGAAGGTCGTCGTGATCGGTAGTGGCGCAACGGCGGTCACGCTGATCCCGTCGATGGCCGACAAAGCCGGCCACATCACCATGCTGCAACGGTCCCCGAGCTACGTGCTGTCGGTCCCGGCGGCCGACCCGATCACCAACGCGCTCAACAAGGTACTGGGTCACGAACGCGCCTTCCCGATCGTGCGACGCAAGAACATCGCCACGGCGCGCGGGCTGTACAAACTCTGCACCAAGTACCCAAAGACGATGCGAAAGTTGTTGATCGCCAACGTTGCACGTCAGCTGCCCAAGGGATTCGACGTCGATACCCACTTCACCCCGCGCTACAACCCGTGGGAGCAGCGGCTGGCGATGGTGCCCGACGGCGATCTGTTCAAGACGTTCCGGACCGGCAAGGCATCGGTGGTCACCGATCAGATCGAGCGGTTCACCAAGCACGGCATCCTGCTGAAGTCGGGGCAGGAGCTCGAGGCCGACATCATCGTCACCGCAACGGGTTTGAACTTGTCGCTGTTCGGCAAGATCGCGCTGAGCGTCGATGGTCAGGTGCTCAACATGCCCGACCACACGGTCTACAAGGCCATGATGGTCTCCGACGTACCCAACATGGCGTTTGCGATGGGGTACACCAACATCGCCTGGACCCTGAAGGTCGACCTGGTCTGCGAGCATTTCTGCCGAATGCTGGACCACATGGACGCCCATGGACACGACATCGTCGTCCCGGTGGTCGAGAACCCAGACATGGCCCGCGGTCCGCTGATGGACCTGTCTTCGGGCTATGTCCAGCGCGGCATCCAGCAGTTCCCCCGCAGCGGCGACAGCGGTTCGTGGCTGGTCAAGCACGCTTACGAGATGGATGCCGAGCGACTGCGCAACGGACCCATCGAGGACTCGGGCCTGCGGTTCGCGTCCGTCGCGTCCGCCGCATACGCCTCGTAAAGGATCGTCATGAAACAGCTCTACTTCTCCAGCCGCGGAGTCCGTTGCGCCGCTTGGCATCTGCCCGCCGAGACCGATGCGCTCACCGGTGAGTCCGGCCGGCCGTGTGTGGTAATGGCGCACGGCTTCAGCGGCACCAAAGACACCGCGCTACTCGGCTTCGCCGGGCCTTTCGCCGCTGCCGGCCTGGACGTTCTGATGTTCGACTACCGGGGTTTCGGTGAATCCGAAGGCATTTCCCGGCAGGAGGTTTCGGTTTCCCGCCAACGGCAGGATTACCACGCCGCCGTCGCCGCCGCACGGCACTTGCCCGGAGTGAACCCGGAGCGGATCGTGCTCTGGGGCACCTCCTACGCCGGCGGCCACGTCATCGCCGTCGCCGCGCGAGACCAGCGCATCGCGGCCGTCATCTCGATGAACCCTGCGGTCGACGGGGTGGCTACTCTGGCTCATCTGGTTCGCACGTGCGGTGCTGGATACCTGGTGCGTGCCACCGCGAATGCCGTCCGCGACGTGGTCGGCAGCACGCTCGGGCGTCCCGCGCACATGGTGCCGGTGGTGGGACAGCCCGGATCGTCCGCGGTGATCGCCACGTCGGGTTCCGAAGAGGCGTGGCTCCCGGTCGCCGGCGCGACGTGGCGTAACGAGGTGCGGGGCCGGCACGCCCTGAGTGCTGCGTTCAACCGCCCGATCCGGAAAGCGGGCAAGCTGACGTGCCCGATCCTCGTGCAGCCCGGCGACGATGACCGCATCGCCCCGCCGGCCGCGGCCCGCAAGGCAGCCCGTCGCGCCGGGTACTGGGCGCAGCTGCGGGAGTACCCCGCAGATCACCTCGACTTCTACAACGGGCCTTGGCAACAGCGCGCTTTGGCCGACCAGCTCGACTTCCTCAAGCGTGATCTCGCGCCGACGCAGGGACACCTACACGAAACCCACTCAGCCTAAAAGGAACCCATTGATGAAGACCACCGCCGCCGTCCTTCTGGAACCGGGCAAGCCCTTCGAGATCATGGAACTCGACCTCGACGGTCCCGGGCCGGGTGAAGTGTTGATCAACTACACCGCCGCGGGACTGTGCCATTCCGATCTGCACCTGTCCGACGGCGACCTTCCACCTCGCTATCCCATCGTCGGTGGGCACGAGGGCGCCGGGATCATCGAGGACGTCGGTCCCGGCGTCACCAAGGTCAAGCCGGGTGACCACGTCGTCTGCAGCTTCATTCCGAGCTGCGGCCACTGCCGGTACTGCTCGACGGGCCGGCAGGCCCTGTGCGACATGGGCGCCACCATTCTCGAGGGTTCCATGCCGGACGGCTCGTTCCGATTCCACAAGGGTGGTGCCGATTTCGGCGCCATGTGCATGCTGGGAACATTCGCCAAGAAGGCCACCATCTCGCAGCATTCGGTGGTCAAGGTCGACGACTGGTTGCCACTTGAGACCGCGGTGCTGGTCGGCTGTGGCGTCCCGACCGGCTGGGGCGGCGCCACCTACGCCGGCAACGTGCGGCCGGGCGACATCACCGTTGTGTACGGCATCGGCGGCATCGGCATCAACGCCGTGCAGGGTGCCGCGCACGCCGGAGCGAAATACATTGTGGCCGTGGACCCGGTGGCCTTCAAACGTGACACCGCGCTGAAATTCGGTGCGACGCATGTGTTTGCGAGCGCCGAGGCAGCGGCCGAGAAGATCACCGAATTGTCCTGGGGGCAGGGCGCGGACCAGGCGATCATCTGCGTCGGCACGGTGGACGAGGACGTCGTCTCGTCGGCATTCAGCGCCATCGGCAAGGGCGGGACCGTCGTCGTCATCGGTATGGCCAACCCCGAGAAGCTGACGATTCATGTCTCGGGCCTGGAGCTCACCTTGTTCGAGAAGACCATTCGCGGCTCGTTGTTCGGGTCCGCCAACCCGCAGTACGACATCATCCGGCTGCTGCGCCTCTACAACGACGGACAACTTCAGCTCGACGACCTCGTGACCACGCGGTACACGCTCGAGGAGGTCAACCAGGGTTATCAGGACCTGCGCGAGGGCAAGAACATTCGCGGGATCATCGTGCACTGACCGAACTGGGTTGTAGCTTTGACCGTGTGATCTCAGTGATCCCGCAGTGGCAGATCGGGCCGGTGCAGGTGCCGGTACATGGTTTGTTCGTGGGTCTGGGCGTGCTGGCCGCGGTGATCGTGTTCGTCCACGAAGCGCGCCGCCGCGGCGCGGTGAACGAACAATCGCTGGTCGCTGTCACCGGTGCGCTGGTGGGCGGGGCGATCGGGATGCGTGCGTCGGGTTTGGCACGCCATCTGGATTTCAATGCCAACCCGACCCTCGCGCAGGCGTGGGAATACGGCTCCAAGAGCATCCTGGGCGGCCTGCTCGGCGCATACCTCGGTGTCTTGATCGCGAAGCGACTCGGGGGCTATCGGGGTAAGACCGGCGACCTGTTCGCGCCGGCGGTCGCGTTGGGAATGGCGGTCGGCAGGATCGGGTGCCTGCTGACAGAGGCGCCCGGACGTCCGACGACGCTGCCGTGGGGCGTGCACGCGGCGGCGAGCACCCCGGAGTGCCCGGGATGTGTGGCCGGGCTGGCCATGCACCCGTCCTTCGCCTACGAAATCGTGTTCCAGCTGGCGGCTTTCGGCGTGCTCATGTGGTTGCGGCCCCGCATCACGCATCCCGGCGAGTTGTTCGTCATCTACGTCGCGGCCTACGCGGTGTTCCGGTTCTTCGTGGAGTTCGTGCGTGCGAACGAGACGGTGTGGCTGGATCTGACCCGCCCGCAATGGGTTCTGCTGCCATCAATGGGGCTGCTGGCGCTTCGGGTCTGGCGCGGCTATCGCCATGGCTACTACCGGATTTCGTCTGCAGACAGGGAGGCCGCGCATGTCCCAGCCGCCGGGTGAGCATCCCGACGATCAGCCCGGAAACGGCATGCCGCCGGGGCAGCATCCGCAGTACCCCCAGTACCCGCAATATCCCCAATATCCGCCGCAGTACCCCCAACCCCCGCAGTACGGCTATCCGCCGCCCAACCCCAATGCGGTATCGGTCGGAGCCGTCATCGGCGGAGTTTTCCTCTTCCCGGTGCTGAACATCGTCGTCGGCTTCATCACGGTGATGGTCGCCGACCAGCAAAAGGTGCTGCTGGCGTTCGGTGCGGCGCTGCTGGCTCTCATCGCCTTCGGGGGCGGCTTCACGTTGTGGAAGTCCGGTAACCCCGTGCCCAAGGGGCTCGGTCTCGGCTTGATGATCGGCTGGGCGCTCACCTCGATCCTCACCGTCGGCTACTGCACCGGCCTGAACCCCGCCATGTATACATGACGTCCGGCATGGGTCTGCGCGGTGACCGCATACTGCGTTACGTGACGGCGTACTGTCCGCACTGCCATCACGACGCGCCGGAGCGGCCGCTGACGGACGTGGCGCGCCTGGCCGGCCGGCTCGTCGACCGCGGCGGCCGGGTGTGGCTGGAGCGGGGCTGCCCGGCGCACGGGCTGGTGCGCACGCTCTACGACGAGAGCCCCGCGATTCTGTCCTATCTGGAGGAGTGGACCGCACCGACCAAGGCGCACATCCCCGATGTGGCAGGCAATTTCGATCCGATCCCGTCCGCCTATCTGCGTGGGCTCCCCGAGATGCAGACCCAGCACACCTGCATCCTGCTCGAAGACATCGCCGAGGTCTGCAATCTGCGGTGCCCCACCTGCTTCACCGATTCGTCACCCGATCTGCGCAACGTGGTGCCCGTGTCCGAGGTGCTCGCCAACGTCGACCAGCGACTGGCCCGGGAGAACGGGCGGCTGGACGTGCTGATGCTCTCGGGCGGGGAACCGACCCTGCATCCCGAGCTGGCGAAACTGCTGGATGAACTCATCAGGCGGCCCATCACTCGAATTCTGGTCAACACCAACGGTATCCGGCTCGCGACCGACGACGTCTTGCTCGAGCTGCTCAGCACCCACCGGCACCGGGTCGAGGTGTACCTGCAGTACGACGGATTGTCCGAGACCGCCCACCGGCATCACCGCGGCGGCGACCTGCGCAGGCTGAAACAGCAGGTTTTGCAGCGGCTTTCGGAACACCAGATCTTCACGACGCTGGTGATGGCTGCCGCGCTCGGCGTCAACGACGATGAGATCGGCGACATGGTGCAACTGGCACTCGACACTCCGTACGTCGGTGGCATCACCATCCAGCCCCAGTTCGGCTCGGGGCGCTCGGGCAGTCTGGACGCGCTCGATCGGCTGACCCACACCGGGGTGCTGGGCAGGCTCGGCCCGCAGACCCTTGGCTTGGTGACGTGGCGCGACCTCACCGCGCTGCCATGCTCGCATCCGCACTGCTGCTCGGTCGGCTACCTGCTCCGCGATGATTCCGGGCAGTGGCGGTCGCTGGTGTCGCTGGTGGGCCACGACGTGCTCAAGGACCGACTCGGCCTGGTGTCCAACAGGATCGCTGACCGCGAGCTGCCGCAGGAACTGCAGCTGGCGGTGCGGGAATCGCTGCTCGGCCTGCTCTCCGAGCAGTCCTCGTTGTCGCACCCCGGGATCGGCGATGTCTGGCGCACCATCTGCCAGAACTGCGATCTGGGCATGCCGACCCTACTGGCCCTTGCCTCGTCGGCCCTGCCCGGTGGAAAGAACCGGGTGCGGAAGCTGTTGGGGGAGCGCGTGGTCCGCATCACCGTCAAGCCGTTCATGGACATCTCGACCATGATCGAAGAGCGGCTGGTGCAGTGCTGCGTGCACGTCGGCACCCGGTCGAGTCAGGATCAGTGCGCGCCGTTCTGTGCGGTCCAGGCGTGGCCGGCGCTGGGGCGCCAGCGGATGTCGATCGCCGCGGGCCGCGATGCGGGAAAGGCATTGCCGCTCACGGTGATCTAGCCCCGACTCGCTGTCCTGCCGTTGACTGCGAATCTGTGCACCTGCTCGCTCGCACTTTGTCTCCGTGGATGAACACTCAACGCCGCGCTGCTGACCGTTGCGGGGAGCGCGCCTACGCCGAGCGTGCAGCTTGTGTCGCTCAAAGCCGAAAATTCCGTACCAAAGCTGCACGTTCGACGTAGTGCTCCGGGGATGTTGCATGCGCGCCGCGCGCCGGCACCTAGCCGCGGCTCGCCGCCCACACGCCACGCCGCACCACCGCACGGACCTGAAGTTTGCGGTCCAGGACCACCAGGTCAGCAGACATGCCCGGCCGCAGCGTGCCGGCCTCGTCGAACCCCAGTGTGCGCGCCGGCGTCGTCGCCGTCATCGCCACCGCGTGTGCCAATGCCGCATCCGAGGCGGGCTCCAAACCCGTTGCCGCCGTGCGGAACAGCGCGTCCATGGTCGCGGTACTGCCAGCGATGGTGGTTCGCTCGCGCAGCCGCGCCACCGAGCCGGTGACCTCGACGTCGAGCCCGCCCAGTTGGTACGTCCCGTCCGGCATACCGGCTGCCGCCATCGCATCGGTGATCAGTGCGACGCGGTCCGAGCCCGCGGTGACCGCCACCTGATGGACGAGCGCCGGGTGCAGATGCACGCCGTCGGCGATGAGTTCCACCGTCACCCGGGCGTCCTCCAGCAACGCCAGCGCCGGGCCCGGATCGCGGTGGTGCAATGGACGCATTCCGTTGAACACGTGCGTGCCGACGGTGGCACCGAGTTGCAGCGCCCGCTTGGTCTCTTCGTAGCTGGCGTCGGTATGGCCAACGGCCACAATGACTCCCGCGTCGACGAACCGTTCTATCGCGACGTCGGCGCCGGGCAGCTCCGGGGCGATGGTCACCATCGCGATGGCGCCGTCGGCCGCGGCGAGCACGGAGTCGATCTCCGCGGGGTCGGGATCTCGCAGCTGCGTCACGTCGTGCGCCCCGCAGCGTACGGAGCTGAGCCACGGGCCCTCGAGGTGGATTCCCGCGACGATGCCGTCTTGCGTGGCGTCGGCCAGGGCACGGACCTGGGACAGCAGGACTTCCGGCGCCGCGGTGACCAGGCTGGCCAGCGTGGTGGTGGTGCCATGGGCGCGGTGAAATTCGGCGGCCCGCGCGATCTCGTCGGGATCGTCAGTGCTGTAGGAGGATCCGCCGCCACCGTGCACGTGCATGTCCACGAAGCCCGGCACCACGACCTCGTCCGGAAAATCGACGTCGACAGTGCGGGGCGGGGCACCGCTGCCGCACGCCGCGATGCGGTCGCCACTGATCTGCAGCCAGCCGGGCCGGGACACAGCGTCGAGCGCTGAGCCTCCGAAAACAACGGTCCCGGCCGAGATGAGCGTCATCGCTCGTCAGTCTCTACCGATTGGAGTGCTGTGGGCGTCGATTGATCGAACGGGCGGCCATCATCAGCGAGAGCACGATCGCGGCCCCGACCACGCCGACGCCGACGCGGATCGGCAGGGCGTCCACCGACGTTAGCGCGTCCATGGCCTGGGCGGCCGCGGGATGCTTCGCGTCGGGTTTGTGCTGGGTGAGCGACGGGTCCGGCTCGATGAGCTTGCCGACCTTGGTGCCGGGCGGGGTGGCGAATCCGTAGTCCAGCAGGCGTGCCGCCTGCTCCCACGGAGCGATCGGCACCCGGGTGCCGTGCAGCAGGATCGCGACCAGGCGGCGTCCGTCGTGATCAGCGGCGCCGACGAACGTCTGCCCGGCGTCGTCGGTGTACCCGGTCTTGCCGCCGAGTGCGCCCGGGTAGTTGTAGAGCAGCTTGTTGTCGTTCTCGAGCTCGTAACTCGGGTGGTCACCGGGTTCGCCCGGCTTGGCCGGATGTCCGGGGAATTCGTACTTCTGCGTCGCGACAATCGAGGCGAATGTGGGGTTCTGCCAGGCGTAGCGGTAGAACAGACCCAGGTCGTAGGCCGAGGTGCTCATGCCGGGACCGTCGAGGCCCGACGGGGTGGCCGCCCGGGTGTCGCGGCCGCCGAGCTTGGCGGCCAGGTCGTTGATCTTGGTGAGCGCGGTGTCCATGCCGCCGACCTGCATCGCCAGCGCGTGCGCCGCGTCGTTGCCGGAGTGCATGAGCAGCCCGTGTAGCAGATCGTTGACGGTGTAGATGCCGCCGTCGTCGACGCCGACGCGGGTGCCCTCGGCCGCCGCATCTTCCGGGGTGCCGGTGACGCGCTTGTTGACGGGCAGTTCACGCAGGGCCTGGGTCGCGATCAGCACCTTGATGATGCTGGCCGGGCGGTGCCGGCCGTGCGGGTCCTTCGCGGCAATGATGTCGCCGCTGTCCAGGTCGGCGAGGATCCAGGCGTCAGCTGAGACGTCGCCGGGCAGCGGCGGCGTGTCGGGCGCGGCGACGACGCCGCAGCTGCCCATCAGGTCGCCGCCGAGCGGCGTGGCCGGCACCGGGATGGGGGCCGGTGGGTCACCGGCCTTCGGCACCTCGGACTGGTCGACCGCGGGCGGTGTAGTGACCCGGTACGGGCAGGGATCAGCGGCCGGCGGGTCGGGTTCGGCGTAGGCCAGCGCCGGTGCGGCCGTCAGGAAAAACGCTGCTGCCAGGGCTGCAGCGCGTTGTGCCGTGGATCGGATGGTCGCCATGGTGTCGCCAGATTAGGCGACGGCAAACCGGTTTCCAGGTTGCCGCGCTGTGACAAATGGGGTTGATGTTGCGTGAGTGATTTCACCGCCCGGCGTCGAGCGTGGGGGTTGGCGCGATTTTCGGGCCGGTTTTCCTCGTTTTGCCACGCGCTCGGCGGCGGTTCAGGGCAGCGCGCAGTGGGCCAGTGCCGGGACCCCGATGGAGCTCATCCACAACCGGCCGCCGTGCTCGACGACCCCGGTGACCTGACCGAACTGCCGGTGCCGCATGCGGACCCCGGCGACCGCGGCGCCGCTGTCGGGATCGAAGGCGACGGCCCAGACCTCCAACGGCATCTGGGGTTGCAGTGCCTCCGGCAGCCGCCAGACCAGCTGCCGCAGGATCGTCGGCCGCGGTGCCAGCCACTCCGCGGCGGCATTGATCGGGGTGACGAACGCGACCCAGATCCGGCCGTCGGCGCCCGTCGAGATGTTGTCGGGCATGCCGGGCAGATTGACCGCGAGTGGGGTGACGGTCCCGGCCTGCGGTCCCGACAGCCAGTACTTCGACAGCCGGCGGCCCTGTGTCTCGGCGAACACCAGCGCCGTGCCGTCCGCGGTGACGGTGACGCCGTTGGCGAAGTACAGGCCGTCGCGCAGCGTGCTCACCGTGCCGTCGGTCGCCAGCTTGTACAGGCCGCCGTCCCCGCGCGCCTCGAGGATGGCCGCGCGGAAATGCTCATAGTGGAACGAGCTGGTGGACTCGGTGAAATAGATTGTGCCGTCGTCGGTTTCCGTCACATTCGAGCAGAACCGAAGGGGCCGGCCGTCGATGTCGGGGACCAGGACCTCCAGGGCACCGGTGCCGGGGTCCAGGGACAGCAGCCCGCGGTAGCTGTCGCAGACCAGGAGCCGTCCGTCCCGTGCCGCGTGCAGCCCGAGCGGACGGCCGCCGGTGTCGGCCACGACATCCGTACTGCCGTCGGGCGAGACCCGCACGATCCGCCCGTCGACCAGGCCCGTCCACAGCGCACCGTCGGCGCCGACAACCACGTCCTCGGGGCCATCGCCCGGCATCGGCACGATGGTGAGCTCGGCGGACGGAAAATCGGGGAGGGCGTCGACCGGCGGCGGGGTCCAGCGCGCCGGATTGATGGACGGCTTGTTCGACACGGGTAGACGTTAACTTTCTCCGCGCGAGTAGACGTGAAAACCCTCAAAATGTCATTGATTTTGGGTGTTTTCACGTGCGCTCGCGGGTCGGCGGCGACGGAATTCCTCACCTGTGGCCGTGTCCACCGCAACCTCACCCGGTGGCAGGTTAGACAGGTCGGGCGCGATGACCGTCGGCATGTCGCCGGAGTCGGGCAGCCCGAAATGGGCCGGACCGGAATGTACAGCGGCCGGTGTTTCCAACACCAGATCATGCCGCCGCGGCAACGTCAGCCCATGGAAGTAGTCCGGTTGCGCTACGCGCCAGGCGAACATCAGCACCACCCCGAGCAGCAGCCCGACGACACCGACCACGCCCACCGCGCCGAAGCCGAAAATCGTGACGTCATGATGGTTTTGATCCTTGAGCCAGTCGGGCTTGCTGTACTCGACCAGACCGTATCCGAACACCACCGACAGCGTGATGCCGCCGAGCAGTGGCAGCAGGCCCCGCATCATGAAGTCACGGGCGTTGCGGGTCAACGTCTTTCGGTAGAACCACGTGCAGGCAAATCCGGTCAGTGCGTAGTAGAACGCGATCATCAGGCCGACCGAACCGATGAGGGCCGTCAACAGGTCGGCGCTGATCGCGGTGAACAGCACGTAGCACAGCACCGACACCACGCCCATCACGATGGTCGAGGTGGTGGGCGTCAGGTACTGCCGATGAATCTTCGCGAAACTCTTTGGTAGTGCGCGGTATACGCCCATCGACAGGGTGGTGCGCGCGGTCGGCATGATGGTCGTCTGCGTGGAGGCGGCCGCAGAGGTCAGGATCGATGCCGACAGCAGCAGCATGCCGATCTTGCCGATCACGCTGTCGCCGAACAACGATGGCCCGATTGCCGTGAACACGTCCTTGGCGTTCTCCTGGTTGCCCAACCCGATGCCTGCGGTGCCCACACCGGCGAAGGCGATGGTCGAGACCGTCACCAGCGCATAGGTGGCGAGCAGCAGGAACGTCGAGATGACGGCGGCCCGGCCCGGGGTGCGGCCCGGGTCATCAGACTCCTCATTACACGCCACCGCGGTGTCCCAGCCCCAGTAGATGAAGATGGTGGCCAGCACCGCCGGGGCGATAACCGTGCCGAAATCCATTCCGCCGGGCCAGAACCAGGACCACGAGGGCATGATCGAGTAGGCGTGCCCGTGGTGCGTGTACACCTTCACCAGCGCGACGACCGACACCACGACCAGCACGACGACCTCGACGGTCAGCAACACGTACTGCAGCCGGGCCGACACCTCGATGCCTCGATAACAGATGTAGGTCATGAGGACGATCCAGATGACGCCCGCCACCGTCGACCACAGGGTGCTGCCGGCCATTGCCGCGGCCGAATGCCAGCCCAGGTCCCCGGCGAACGTGAACGAGTACGACCCGGCGATCTGCGCCAGATTCGCCATCACGATGACGTCGGAGGCGATGATGCCCCAGCCGCCGAGCCAGCCGACCACGGGCCCGAATGCCCTTGCGGCCCAGGTGAATGTGGTGCCGCAGTCCGGCTCGGCCTTGTTCAGCTCCTGATAGGCGATGGCGATGAGATACATCGGCACGAACGAGATGAGCATGATGGCAGGCGCTTTCACCCCGGCGAGCAGCGTGCCGCCGGCGGCGATGACCAGGCCGAGTGTCGCGGCCAGACTGTATGCGGGCGCCGTGGACGCCAGCCCGACCACCACGCTGGACACCAGACCGAGGGCGCCCCGCTTGAGACCCTTGTCCCGGGCGACGATGTCTGGCGTTGTCGTAGTCATCTGCTCCCTGCTCATCCGGTCGATTGCCGATGAGATGCTACGGTCCCTCGCCCTGGAACACTTCAGTCGTAGGTTGGTGGGGTGACCACTGCGCAGGACACCGACGAGTTCGAGCGGCTGCGCCCGCACCTGCTGTCGGTCGCGTACCGGCTGACCGGCGTGTACGCCGACGCCGAGGACATTGTGCAGGACGCCTGGTTGCGCTGGCATGGCGCAGATGTCGACGCCATCGCCGAACCGCGCGCCTGGCTGACGACCGTCGTCAGCCGTCTGGGCCTGGACCGGCTACGGTCCGCCGCGCACCGCCGTGAGGCGTATTTCGGTGAGTGGCTGCCCGAACCGGTGGTGACGGGATTCGACGCCGCTGATCCGCTGGCCGCCGTGGTCGCGGGGGAGGATGCCCGCTTCGCCGCGATGGTGGTGCTGGAGCGGCTGACGCCCGATCAGCGAGTGGCCTTCGTGCTGCATGACGGTTTCGCGGTGCCGTTCTCCGAGATCGCATCGGTGCTGGGGGTGAGCGACGCCGGAGCGCGTCAACTCGCGTCACGCGCCCGGCGCGCGGTCGCCGCGGCCCCCGCACCGCCGCCGGACGCCGGGCACAACGAGACCGTCGGCAAGCTGATGGCCGCGCTGGCTGCCGGCGATATGGCAGCGGTCGTCGAACTACTGCACCCCGAAGCCACGTTCACCGGCGACTCCAACCGTCGGGCCCCGACCGCGCCCCGCACCATCGTCGGCGCGGACAAGGTGGCGCGGTTCCTGTTCGGCTTGGCCAGACGCTATGGACCGCAATGGCTTTCGACGTCCCAGCTGGCGCTGATCAACGGCGAGCTCGGCGCCTACACCCCGGGCCTGCCCGCCGACGGCGGCCACCCGGAGATGCTGCCCCGCGTCACCGCGATGACGGTGCGCGACGGCAAGGTCGTCGCGCTGTGGGACATCGCGAACCCGGACAAGTTCACGGCGTCGCCGCTGAAGTGTGATTAGCGGCTCGCCGCTGGAGTCTGACTAGCGGTCTCACAGGACGTAAGGAATCAACGCTTTTCGGTCGGTGGGGTACTCGGGGAACTTCTTCTGATACCAGGTGTGGGTGGCCAGTGCCCGGGGAATCAGATTGCCCGCGGTGATCAACAGGATGACGACGCCTGGGAGCGCCCAGGTCAGGAGCGCGAAGCCGGACCACGCGATGAGCTCGCCAAGGTACGCCGGACTGGTGACGAACCGGAAGCCGCCGCCGTACGGGATGCGGTATTCGGAGGAGGAGCCGCTTGCGCGAAGACCAGAGGCCGATGCGCCCGGGCTGCCTTTTTCCCGCAGGTTCCGCACGATCGATTCGGAGTTGACCAGCAGTGCGAAGCCGCACAGGTAGACCACCAGGCCCACCAGGAATCGGGGGTCGGTCAGCCATGCGGTGGTGTACTGCCCGAAGAAGTCGTGGCTGAACAAGGTCCCGTTGAGATAGCCGTGCATCGACGTGACGAGCATGCCCATCACGATGACCGACACGTTGAAGGTGCCACGCTTTCCCGGCACCTGGCGGATCGCGAGCGGAAAGAACCAACCCCGGTTGGCGTAGTGCAGCATCCAAATCCCGGCGAGCACCAGCGATGTCGGCTCGAATCGGTGCGGTCCGGCCAGGTAGCAGATCAGGAACACCACGGTCGCCGGGAGCTCCATCAGCCACCAGCCGAGCTTCGGGTTGAGGTTCAAGCCGAGTTTCGTCGTCGAGAACCGCCCGTACGAACTCTGCGCGAAGAAGCCGCCGATGATCACGAAGGCCGCGAACGCGAAGGCCGCGGTCAGCACCGTGTCATAGAACCCGCTGCCGGTGTACCAGTGCATGGAAGCTCCTCGCTGAACAGGCGGTTTCAGCGACTGCGGCCGCTATTTCTGTAACGTGTTCTACCATCTGACCGGGTCGCGGAGCCAGCGCGCCTTGCTACTGCGTTGGAGTCTCCCAAGGCACCCGGCACGCCTCGCCCGAGCTGAAGCCCTGCTCGGTGATCCCGAGCGCGGCGTACATGCGGGACCGCATGTTCTCCACCCCGATCTGGTACGTCAGCTCGATGACACCCGCCTCGCCGAATCGGCGCTTGAGGTCGTCGACCTGTTCGTCGGTCACGGTGTGGGGATCGGTGGTCATCGCATCGGCGTACGCGATGGCGGCCCGCTCGTCGTCGGTGAACAGTGGTGAGGTCGCATAGGCGTCGATGTGCTTGAGCCGCTCCACATCCAGGCTCTCCAGGCGCATCAGCATGGTGCCGAAGTCGACGCACCAGGAGCAGCCGACCGTGC
This sequence comes from Mycolicibacterium sp. HS_4_1, assembly GCF_054515875.1. NCBI lineage: Bacteria > Bacillati > Actinomycetota > Actinomycetes > Mycobacteriales > Mycobacteriaceae > Mycobacterium > Mycolicibacterium sp. HS_4_1. Next base: position 4,479,587 of record NZ_CM137261.1, on the reverse strand, counting down.
GGGCGGTCCAGAACACGGCGAGGTCGCGGACCGCGCCGGGCAGCGTCTTCGAGCCGCTCTTCAGCAGGCCCTCGTGCACGGCGTTGGCGACCAGCAGCCGGGGGTGATGCGCCGCGACCGCGAACGGTTCGGGCACCTCGCCGAACTCACGCTTGGCGTAGCGGTACATGAGCCGGGTCAGCAGGCCGGCACGTTGCGGGGGCAGGGGCGCGATGCGTGGTGTTGTCGTCATATCCATTGGACGAGACAGCGCGGCGACGTGTGACGGCGCGTGGCGTGCGTCACGGCAGCGGCTACGGTAGAGCCCATGTCTGTGGCCCCGAACCCTGCCTCGGTGAGTGGTTACGAGGCGCGGTGGGAGCAGCACAACGCCGAGCGCCGGTCCCAGATCCTGCTGGCGATGATCGAGCTGCTGGAGGAGAGCCCGGCCGGCGCCGACATCTCGGTCGCGGCCATCGCCAAGCGCGCGGGCGTCGCCAAGTCGGTGATCTACCGGCAGACCTCCGGCAAGGATGAGCTCGAACGCCGGGTGCGGTCGTACCTGATCGACGACTTCGGGTCCGTCCTGGTCGGCAAGCTCGACATCACCGACGGCTCACTGCGAGAGATTCTGACCCGGACCATCGAAGCGGTCGCGGACTGGATGATCGACCATCCGCGGCTGAACGAATTCGCACGCAACGGCCCGTCGTTCGAGGGCGACCAGACGCTCGACGCCGTGGGCGAGCTGAAGCTACGCATCATCGAACGTGCGGACGGCATCATCGCCGCCATCCAGTTGGCCATCGGCGTCGAGGACAGCGCGTTCAAACTGGTTCCGCTGGCGATCGTGACCATGGTCGAGGAGACGCTGTTCGCATGGGTGCGCAGTCCGGCGCCGACGCACACCCGCGAAGAGATGATCGCGCACCTGGCCGACTTCACCTGGTACGTCATCGACGGCGCCGCGCGGGCGATCGGGTTCGAGGTGAGCCGGGACGAGCCGCTCGTCGCCGTGGTCGCCGCGCTGGCGAACCGTCAGGCCAGCAACCCCGCGTTGTAGTCGGCCACCAGAGCGCGCACGGTCTCCTGCGCGCAGGACTTGTTGGTGCCGATGAATCCCGTCGGGCCGCGCTTGATCCAGCCGGTCACGTAGGTGGCGACAACGCCGTCGACCCGGCCTTCGTTGTGCGGGACGGTTCCGCGCGCGTCGTCGAATGGCAGGTCCGCGACCGGCCGTCCCCGGTATCCGATGGACGTCAGCACGAGTCCGGCAGAGACACTGTGCACGTCACCGGTCGGCTTCACCTTGGCGGTGCCGTCGGGCGCGGCCACGAGTTCGTTGCGCGCGAATTCGATGTCCAGTCCGGCCGCGGTGCGTGCGATGGCGGTGGGTGACTGCAAGTACTCCAGCACGATCCGGCGGTTGCCGGGCCGTCGCGGCAGATCGCGCAGGAAGCGGGCGCGCGGATCGGTATCCGGCAGTGACGCCAGGTCCTGTGGTGAGACGACGACGTCGACGTCGGGCATGGACGTCAGGCCGACAAGCTCCGGCACCGTGAATGCCGACTGCGCTAGCCCCCGCCGGCCGACGACAAACACTTCCTCGATCTGGCTCTGCTGCAAGGCCTTCAACGCGTATGGCGCGATGTCGGTGGCGGCCAGCCGGTCGGGATCGGTGGTGAGGATCCGGGCGACGTCGAGCGCGACGTTGCCGTTGCCGATGACCACGGCGCGCGGCTGTGACAGATCGAAGGCGGCGTCGGCGAAATCGGGATGGCCGTTGTACCACGCTACGAACCGGGTGGCCGAGCTGACGCCCGGTAGCCCGGCGCCGGGGACGTCGAGCGGACGGTCGCTGGACGCGCCCACGGCGTAGATGACCGCGTCGTGATCGGCGAGCAGCTGCTGATGGGTGATGTCGGTACCCACCTCGATGCCGGTGACCAACTCCAGCCGCGGATCGGCGCAGATGGTGTCGAACTGGCTTGACACGCCGCGGGTGCGCCCGTGGTCGGGCGCGACCCCGAAGCGGGCGAGGCCGCCGCGCTGGGGGAGTCGCTCGTACATCCGGACCCGGGCTGCCGGGATGGTCAGCACTTCGTCGGCGGCGTACATGGCGGCGGGGCCGGAGCCGACGATGGCGACGTTGACAGTCCCGGGAGCGCGGACTTGCAGCGGCGGGACGACCGGCGCCAGCAGCGCCCGGGGTCGTGGTTCTTTGTAGAAATCAGCGTTGAGCTCGAGGAAGACCCTCTCAGTGGGCTCCAGGGAACCGTCGTGCTTGATGGCGTCGACCGGACAGGCCGTCACGCACGCGCCGCAGTCGACGCACTCCACCGGGTCGATGTAGAGCATCTGTGCGGTGTGGAAGTCCGGCTCGTCGGGCGTGGGGTGAATGCAGTTGACCGGGCAGGCGTAGACGCACGAGGCGTCGCTGCAGCAGGACTGCGTGATGACGTGGGGCATCAGGAGATCAGCTGTGCCTCGCGGTTGGGGGCACTGCGGTAGCGGGCCGTCTCACCGGCGATGCCACAGCGCTCCCACATCCAGCGCCCGACACGGTTCATCAGGCCGATCTCCTCGGCGAGCGCACGGGTCTCGTCGAAGAAGCTCGCCATGATCTTCCGCGACTGCGGACTGCGCCAGAAAGCCTGCCGCATAACGTCTTCCGGGATATCGAACTGCTTGCCGAACGACTTCGACGATCCCATGATCTCGTGCGCCAGCCAACGCAGCGTCAGCGGGAACGCGACGGTGGCGAAGGCCTTGAACCGCCACGACCGGTCGGGCATGCGGGTCTTGAGGAACTCGTTGGCCCACGAGATGTGCCGAGCTTCCTCGGCGATGTGGATCTGCATGGTGCGCAACACCGCCGGTGGCAGATTGGCGCCCTCGCGGATCATGCCCTTCTGGAAGTGGTCGATGGGCTCTTCGCCGGCGAGGATGCCGGCCATGAACGCCGTCGGTGAGTACTGCCCCACCAGGCCGATGTACGGCGACAGCTTGAAGAACAGCTTCCGCATGCCGGGCACGTCCGTCCCGGAGCGGTTGACGAGCTCCTGGAACATCTGGATGTGGTTGCACTCTTCGGTCATCTCGTGGAGCGCGTACCGGAACTCGGGGGAGTTGTTGGGCAGCTTCATGATGAAGGCCATCAGCCCGCGGATCAGGATGCTCTCGAACGCCGCACCCACCTTGACGGTGTTGAGCGTCCGCCACCGGCCGATCTCGATCTGCCGCTCGAGCGGCTGGCTCTGGTACCACTCGGTGGCGCCCAGCGGGTCGATGGTCGGGGACAGCGCCCACCGCGGATCGTTCAGGTCGATCTGCATGTCGGGGGCATCCCACTCGATGTCGAGGTAGGGATCGAAGCGGCGCCGTACCGAGCCCTCGGACAACACGTCCAACAGGTTCTGGTAGCTGGGCTCCACAGCGTTGGGGATCGTCATGGGATCCAATTTACCGGGAACGTGGGTCCCAGTAAATACCTGTGCCGAACGTGAAGTAGATCATGAGATTTCCGCAGATTCTCGCAATCGACTTCACGTTGGGCGGAATGTGGAACCAGTCGCATCACGCGAGAGTCCAATACACGTGGCGATGGATTGGCCCTTCCTGGGCTCAGAGGCACTTGCTGCGGGATTGGTCAGCCGGTACCGGCTGGACACCCGGCACGACATGATCCACCGTGATGTCTACGTCCCCCAGGGCGCGGTCATGACTCCCGTCGACAGAGCCGTCGCGGCCTGGCTGTGGTCAGGGCGGCGCGGTGTTGCCGCGGGTTTGTCTGCCGCTGCATTGCATGGCTCGAAGTGGATTGATGTCAGGGAGCCTGCTGAAATCAATCACCCCAGCAGGTACAAAGCCGCGGGTGTGCTGCTGCACAGCGACCAGCTCGCCGAGGACGAGATCAGCCTGGTCCGCGAGATTCGGGCGACGACACCTGCCAGGACCGCTTTCGATCTGGGCCGACGTCGCGGGCTCACCGCGGCGGTTATCCGGATTGACGCGCTGCTGCAGGCATGTGATCTGAAACTCGTTGAGGTACAAGCGCTTATCGATCGGCACCGGGGTGCGCGTGGGCTGGTCCAATTGCGTCGGGTATTGGATCTCGCCGACTGCGGTGCGGAGTCACCCCAGGAGACCCGCACGCGGCTGCTGCTCACCGATGCTGGAATGAGGCCGACTGACACTCAGATCGAGGTATTCGGCGAGTACGGGGAGTTGGTCGGGCGGATCGACATGGGTTGGCGGCGATGGAAGGTCGGCGTGCAGTACGACGGCATCCAACATTGGGAGGACCCGCGGCAGCGCGCCAAAGACATCGATCAGGACGTCGAGTACCGGGACCTCGGTTGGCGGATGGTTCGGGTTGGCGCCAACCTGCTGAACCACCGCCCACGCACCGTTATCGAGCGTGTCTGGGCGGCGCTGGCCGCCGCAGGCTGCCCAACGTGAAGAAGATCGCGAGAATTTGGTGAATTCTCGCGATCTTCTTCACGTTGGAGCTAGAAAACCTCTAGCGGGCAAACATCAAGGCGCGCTTGACTTCCTGGATCGCCTTCGTCACCTGGATGCCGCGGGGGCACGCCTCGGTGCAGTTGAAGGTGGTGCGGCAGCGCCACACCCCATCGACCTCGTTGAGGATGTCCAGCCGCTCGGCGGCTGCCTCGTCACGCGAGTCGAAGATGAACCGGTGCGCGTTGACGATCGCGGCGGGGCCGAAGTACGAACCCTCGCTCCAGTACACCGGGCACGACGTGGTGCAGCAGGCGCACAGGATGCACTTGGTGGTGTCGTCGAAGCGCGCACGGTCGGTCTGCGACTGGATGCGCTCACGGGTCGGGGGGTTACCCGAGGTGATGAGGAACGGCTTCACGGCGCGGTAGGCGTCGAAGAACGGCTCCATGTCCACCACCAGATCCTTCTCCACGGGCAGGCCGCGGATGGGCTCGATGGTGATGGTGAGGTCCTTGCCGGCCTTCTTCGGCAGCAGGTCACGCATGAGGACCTTGCAGGCCAGCCGGTTCACGCCGTTGATCCGCATGGCGTCCGAGCCGCACACGCCGTGCGCGCAGGACCGACGGAACGTCAGCGTGCCGTCCAGGTAGCCCTTCACGTACAGCAGCAGGTTGAGCAACCGGTCCGAAGGCAGGCACGGCACGCGGAAGCTCTGGAAGCCGGCGGCGTCCGGGTTCTCCGGGTTGAACCGGGCGATCTTCAGCGTGACCATGACGGCGCCGTCCGGCACCGGGGGCAGGGCCTGGTCGGTCCCTTTGTCCAGAACAGCAGTCATGTCAGTACTTCCGTTCCATCGGCTCGTACCGGGTCTGGACGACGGGCTTGTAGTCCAACCGGATATCGGACAGGAGGTCGGCGCCCTGCTTGTAGGCCATGGTGTGGCGCATGTAGTTGGTGTCGTCGCGGTCCGGGTAGTCCTCGCGGGCGTGGCCGCCACGCGATTCCTTGCGGTTCAGCGCACCGACGACGGTGACTTCGGCCAGCTCGAGCAGGAAGCCCAGCTCGATGGCCTCGAGCAGGTCGCTGTTGTAGCGCTTGCCCTTGTCGTGCACCGTGATTCGGCTGTACCGCTCCTTCAGCGCATGGATGTCCGTCAGCGCCTGCTTGAGGGTTTCCTCGGTGCGGAACACCGCGGCGTTGTTGTCCATGGACTGCTGCAGCGCGGTGCGGATGTCGGCGACGCGCTCATTGCCGTGGTCGGACAGGATGTCGCCGACCCAGCCCACGACCATGTCGGCCGGGTTGTCCGGCAGCTCGACGTAGTTGTGGTTCTGCGCGTACTCGGCGGCGGCGATACCGGCGCGACGGCCGAACACGTTGATATCCAGCAGCGAGTTGGTGCCCAGGCGGTTGGCGCCGTGCACAGAGACACAGGCACATTCACCGGCGGCGTACAGGCCCGGAACCACGTTGACGTTGTCGCGCAGCACCTGGCCGTTGATCGTGGTCGGGATACCGCCCATGACGTAGTGGCAGGTCGGGTACACCGGCACCAGTTCGGTGACGGGGTCGACGCCGAGGTAGGTGCGAGCGAACTCGGTGATGTCCGGAAGCTTGGCCTCCAGCACCTCCGCGCCGAGGTGGCGCACGTCGATGTAGACGTAGTCCTTGTGCGGTCCGGCGCCGCGGCCCTCGAGGACCTCGAGCACCATGGAGCGGGCGACGATGTCGCGGGGCGCCAGGTCGACGATGGTGGGGGCGTAGCGCTCCATGAAGCGCTCGCCTTCGCCGTTGAGCAGACGTCCACCCTCACCACGCACGGCTTCCGAGATCAGGATGCCCAGGCCGGCCAGGCCTGTCGGGTGGAACTGGTGGAACTCCATGTCCTCCAAGGGAAGTCCCTTGCGGAAGATGATGCCCAGGCCGTCACCGGTGAGGGTGTGGGCGTTGGAGGTGGTCTTGTACATCCGGCCCGACCCGCCGGTGGCGAAGACGATGGCCTTGGCGTGGAAGATGTGGATGTCGCCGGTGGCCAGCTCGTAGGCGATGATGCCGGTGGCGACGGGGCCGCCCGGGGTGTCGGTGAGGACCACGTCGAGCGCGTAGAACTCGTTGAAGAACTGGACGTCGTGCTTGACGCAGTTTTGGTACAGCGTCTGCAGGATCATGTGGCCGGTGCGGTCGGCGGCGTAGCAGGCGCGGCGGACCGGAGCCTTGCCGTGGTCACGGGTGTGACCGCCGAAGCGACGCTGGTCGATGCGGCCCTCGGGCGTCCGGTTGAACGGCATGCCCATCTTCTCGAGGTCCAGCACCGCGTCGATGGCTTCCTTGCACATGACCTCGACGGCGTCCTGGTCAGCGAGGTAGTCGCCACCCTTGACGGTATCGAAGGTGTGCCACTCCCAGTTGTCGTCCTCGACATTGGCGAGTGCGGCACACATGCCGCCCTGGGCGGCACCGGTGTGCGAACGCGTCGGGTACAGCTTGGTCAGCACTGCGGTGCGCACGCGCGGGCCGGCTTCCACAGCCGCGCGCATACCTGCGCCACCGGCACCGACGATGACGACGTCGTAGCGATGTTCCTGAATCATGGGCGTCCCTATTTGATGTTCGCGTCGAAGGTGACGAGCACGTAGCTGCCCAGCACCAGGGTGAATCCGGTGGCCAGCAACAGAATCGAGTTCAGCCAGAACTTGGTGGTGTTCTTGCGGGCGTAGTCACCGATGATGGTGCGCATGCCATTGGCGCCGTGCACCAGCGCCAGCCACAGCAGGGCCATGTCCCAGATCTGCCAGAACGGCGAGGCCCAGCGCTGTGCGACGTAGTTGAAGTCGATTCGGTAGACGCCGTTCTGCCAGATCAGCCCGATGAACAGGTGACCGAGGGCGAGCAGCACCAGGGCTGCGCCGGAGAATCGCATGAACAGCCAGGCGTACTTCTCGAAGTACGGGATGCCGCGGGGGCGGCGGGGAGCACGGGGATGGTCGAGGGCGGCGGGGCGGTCGTGCTCGCGCTCCATGACCGGGGCCGGACGGCCTCCGCGACGCGCCTCAGCGGCGCCGGAATCGGTATGAGTGGTCACTTGAGCCACCCGTAATGCTCAACCATGTGCATGCCCTCAACCCCAACTGCGGCAATGACGACCGCGATCCAGATAGCCAGGATGGTCCACAACATGACCCGCTGGTATTTGGGGCCCTGTTGCCAGAAGTCGATCAAGATGACTCGCACGCCGTTGAGGGCGTGGTAGAGCACCGCCGCGACCAGGCCCATCTCCATGAACCCGATGATCGGCGTCTTGTAGGTGTTGATCACCTCGTTGTAGGCCTCGGGGCTGACCCGGACCAGCGCCGTGTCCAGAACATGGACCAGCAAGAAGAAGAAGATGGTGGCACCGGTGATGCGGTGTAGTACCCAGGACCACATGCCCGGGTCTCCGCGATACAGGGTCCGCCGCTTCTGCGGGGATGAACGCGGCGCGGGTATGGCGGAATCCGCGGCTGCCGCTGTACTCATTTCGACCTCCAACGCCATCGGTGGACGCATGACCCGGCAGCAACTTTTTCGCGTGCCGAGCCCAAACCTCGGGGCGACTCTAATCCCAATTTGCGCACAGTCAGAACTAGCGTGTGGGGGGAATGGTGAACCAGCGGCAGAAATTAGGTTTGCCTACGTTAACTTACTGGGTGGTCGGGTCAGGTCTCGACGTGGTGTCGGGGTGCCGGGAACGGGGTGTCGGTGATGCCGGAAATTGACTGGAAGTTATTGCGGGACAAGGCAATATCTGTATCCAGCGGCGCCTATGCGCCCTATTCGAAGTTCCCGGTGGGCGCCGCGGCGCTGGTTGACGACGGCCGAATCGTGGTGGGCTGCAATGTGGAAAATGTCTCATATGGCCTTGGCCTCTGCGCGGAGTGTGCTGTGGTCTGCGCCCTACATTCCAGCGGGGGTGGACGGCTGCTGGCGCTGGCGTGTGTGGACGGCTCCGGCGCGGTGCTGACGCCGTGCGGCCGCTGCCGGCAAGTGCTGCTCGAGCACGGTGGACCGGCCATGCTGATCGACCACGCCTCGGGTCCGCGCCCTCTGGGCGAACTACTGCCCGACGCCTTCGGGCCGGATGACCTGAACCGCCGGTAACGCCAAGCGGGGCAACACTTCTGATTACCGACCGGTAACCAGCTCGATGGGCCGACCTGCGGCCCCGACAGGAGGATTCGATCGTGCCGTCGGACGCACCACATCATGGGGCGCATCTCGATGCTCCGACCGTCATCCGCACCAAGCGGGACGGCGGCGCCCTGTCCGACGCCGCAATCGACTGGGTGATCGACGGCTATACCCACGGGCGCGTCGCTGACGCGCAGATGTCGGCCTTGCTGATGGCGATCTTCCTGCGCGGTATGACCGCAGCCGAGATCGCTCGCTGGACGGCGGCCATGGTCGACTCGGGGGAGCGTTTCGACTTCACCGACCTGCGGCGCGGCGGCCGGCCGCTCGCCCTGGTGGACAAGCACTCCACGGGCGGTGTCGGCGACAAGCTCACCATTCCGTTGGTGCCCGTCGTGCTGGCGTGCGGCGGCGCCGTGCCGCAGGCGGCGGGCCGCGGCCTCGGGCATACCGGCGGCACCCTTGACAAGCTGGAAGCGATCCCCGGATTCACCGCCGAACTGTCCAAAGATCGTATCCGCCAACAGCTTTCCGAAATCGGAGCGGCCATCTTCGCGGCCGGAGACCTGGCGCCGGCCGACCGTAAGATCTACGCCCTGCGTGACGTCACCGGCACGACGGAGTCCCTGCCGCTCATCGCCAGCTCGATCATGAGCAAGAAACTGGCCGAGGGGGCCCGCTCGCTGGTGCTGGATGTCAAGGTCGGTCGCGGCGCGTTTCTCAAGACCGAGGCCGAGTCGCGCGAGCTGGCGCGCACCATGGTCGACCTCGGCATCGCCTACGGCGTACCGACCAGGGCACTGCTCACCGACATGGACCGGCCGTTGGGTCGCGCTGTCGGCAACGCCGTCGAGGTCGCCGAGTCGCTGGAGGTGCTGGCCGGAGGCGGCCCGGACGACGTCGTCGCGCTGACCGTGGCGCTCGCCCGGGAGATGCTCGACGTGGCCGGTATCGACGGCGTCGACCCGGCACAGACCCTGACCGACGGCACCGCGATGGACTGTTTCCGGCAGTTGATCGCCGCCCAGGGCGGCGATCCCGACGCGCCGTTGCCGATGGGTGCGCACACAGAGACGGTGGTGGCCGCCCGCAGCGGGGTGATGGGCGACATCGATGCCATGGCCGTGGCGATGGCCGTGTGGCGGCTCGGCGCGGGGCGGGCCCAGCCCGGTGACCCGGTGCAGGCCGGGGCGGGGCTGTATATCCACCGCCGTAGCGGAGAGCCGGTCGCTGCCGGGGAGACGCTGTTCACGCTGTATACCGAGACGCCCGAGCGGCTGCCGTCAGCTCTGACCGAGCTCGAAGGCGGCTGGTCCGTCAGCGACGTCCAGCCACCCTCGAGGCCGCTTGTGATCGACCGAATTGTCTAGCTAGCTCTGGGCGCCCGGCTGGCCGTCGGCGCCCTTGGTGCCGTCGGAGCCCTTCGTGCCCTTGGGCGCAGCGCCTCCGGTGCCGAGGGCTCCGCCCGTGCCGGCGTCGCCGGCGGTGGCGCCGGCAGACCCGTTGCCACCGCTACCGCCGCTGCCACCGTTACCCCCATTGCCGCCGTCACCGACGATGGACCCGCCGGCACCGCCGTTGCCCGCATCGCCGCCGGTGCCCCCGTCACCCGCGAATTGGCCGGCGCCCGAGTTGCCGGACCCGGAGTCGGCATTGCCGCCGTTACCGCCCTTACCGCCGTTGCCGTACTTGCCGCCGTTCCCGCCGGCACCGCCCTTACCGCCGTCAGAGCCGGTACCGGTGCCATTGAAGCTGTAGCCGTTTCCGCCGTTCCCGCCGCTGCCGTTGCCCTTCGCGACGGTCGCGGTACCGACCGCCCCGTTGGTGCCCCGGTTGCCGGCGAGGCCGCCGCCGAATCCCTCGTAGCCAAGGGCGCCACCGGCTCCGTTCAGACCCGCCGTGCCGCCGTCGCCGCCGTTGCCGCCGTCGCCGTTGGTGCCGGTTCCGTTCGCGCCGTCTGCGCCGTTCCCCGCCAGGCCAGCGTCGCCGCCCTTGCCGCCGTTGCCGCCACTGCCGTTGCGGCCCAAGTAGATAGACGAGTCGCCACCCCAACCGGCTGCGCCGCCCGCACCGCCGTTGCTGCCGTCGCCGCCCTTGCCGCCATTGCCGTTGTTGATGGGGTTGCCGTTCGTGTCGACTTGGCCGGCAGCGGTCGCGCCGGCACCGCCCGCCGCCCCGGCTCCACCGTTGCCGCCGTTGCCGCCATTACCACCGCTGGAGGCGTAGCTGTTGCGTCCGGCGCTGCCGCCGTGGCCAGCCGCACCGCCATCGCCGCCCTTGGTGGCGTTCCCGCCATTGCTGGCCGCGGCGGTGCCCCCGCCGACGCCGGCCGCACCGGCCGTGCCGGCGGCCCCGTTGCCACCGTGACCGCCGTTGCCGCCGGTGCTCAACCAGGCCCATTGGCCGGTGTTGCCGCCGTCGCCGCCCGCGCCACCATTTCCGCCTGGCGCCGTCGCGGAAGCGCCGTTACCGCCGTGTCCGCCATTGCCCCAGAACACACCACCATTGCCGCCACGGCCGCCGTCGGCGCCCGCGGCCACGCCGTTGCTGCCGTTACCGCCGTGTCCGATGAGCTGTGCGCTCGCCCCTCTGCCGCCGCCAAAACCGTTGCCGCCGTTGCCGATCAGACCGCTGCGCCCGCCGTTGCAGATGGTGAGGCACGTAGCGGCGGTGTAGCTGAACCCGTTGCCCAGCAGGATGCCCGCGTTGGGATGGTCGGCGGTGCCGTTGCCGATGAAGAACGCCACCACGCGGCCGCCCTCGGTGCCGATGGTGTGGGCGGAATTGCGAAGATCGCGCCCGATAGAGGTCAGCAAGCCGGTGGTCATTGCGATCATCGGCGCCAACGGATTCGGTGCGGTGTTCGGGGTGGCGGCCAGGGACGTCGCGGTGCGCGTCGCGAAGTTCGCTGTGGCGCCCGCAGGTTGACCCGAGAACACTGCGGCGATCGGAGCCGCTGCCGCCGCGGCCGGAACGGCAGCCGCTGTCGGCGAGACTGGCGAAGCCTTTGCCGGAGTGGAGTTTTCGGCCTTGCGCGCGGGTTTGGTCTTCGGGGTGGATGTCGTCGGTTCGCTCGGCTTGGCCGCCGCCGAGCTGCGCGGCTGCCGCGCGGACGCTGCGGGGGAGTTGGCTTTGGCGGGCGAGTTCTTGTTCGCCTGGGTGCGCTTGTCGGGCTTGGGCTTTGACGAGCCGGAGGATTCGGAGCCGCCGTTGGACTTGGTCGGCGTGCCGGCTGAGCCTGATGCCTGACCGGACGGCGTGGACGACGCGGAGTGGCCGGTGCCGTCACCGGTCTGTGCCGATGCCACGGCTGCGGGAGCCAGCAGTGCTGCCCCGATGCCGACTGCCGCGGCACCGGCGCTCAACCAGCCCGATACCGGCAACGTCCGCGTTTCGCGCTGCTTCCGATGTGCACCTGCCACAACTGCCCCCTCAGTTTGAAAAATCGCGATTGTCCGCTGCGTTGATCAGCTCGGCTAAATTTACGCACAGGAAACATACAGGAATGGGCATATCCGTAAATTTCTCGGATCGGCCTGTGCCGCGGCCGATTCGCGGTGGGCGAAAAGACATCCATGGTTCTGGCACATGTGCGCGGCTAGGGTCATGCGCATGGCTGACGACGCTCTGCTCGACTTCGAACGCTCCGAGTTCACCTACAACGGCACGACCCGCACCGTATTTCGTCGCGGTAGCGGACCGGCCGTCATCGTGATCGCCGAAATACCGGGCATCACGCCGAAGGTCCTCGACTTCGCCCGCAAGGTTGCCGACCTGGGTTGTACCGCTGTACTGCCGCACCTTTTCGGCATCCCGGGCCTTGACCCCAACGCCAGCAACATGGCCGCGCTCAAAGGCATGGCGTCAGTGGTGCCGTCGTGCATCAGCAAGGAGTTCACCATCCTCGCCACGGGCAAGACATCGCCGGTGGTCGACTGGCTACGGGCGCTGGCGCGCGCCGAGCACGAACGCTGTGGCGGGCCCGGCGTCGGCGCGATCGGCATGTGCTTCACCGGTGGCTACGCCTTGGCGATGGCCACGGATGACGTCATCCTGGCGCCGGTGCTGTCGCAGCCGTCGATGCCCGTGGGGCTGACCGCCAAACAGCGCCACAACATCGACATCTCGCCGGCGGACCTTGAGGTCGTCAAAGGCCGCTGCGCCCGCGGGCTCAACGTCATCGGGATGCGATTCAAGGGCGACAAGCTGGTGCCGGCAGAACGTTTCGACTTCCTGCGCGAGCAACTCGGTGACGCGTTCATCGCCGTCGAACTCGAGGACGCCGACGCCAACCCCGACGCCCGCCTACCACCGCACTCGGTGGTCACCGAGCATCTGATCGACGAGCCGGGCCAGCCCACCCGAGCCGCGCTGGATCAGGTGCTGGACCTGTTCCGGACCCGGCTGCTGCCGGCGGCGGAACCCGCGGGCTAAAAGCCACCATCCGGCGCAAGATGGACACATGACCACCCTGACGCTGGATCAGATCAAGCAGGCACCGAAAGCCCTGTTGCACGATCACCTGGACGGCGGCCTGCGCCCCGCCACCGTGGTGGAGCTCGCCGAGCAGAGCGGCTACGGCGACCTACCCACCATGGACGTGGGTGAACTGGCGATGTGGTTCCGTACCCAGGCGCACAGCGGATCGCTGGTCCGCTATCTGGAGCCGTTCGCGCACACCGTCGGCGTCATGCAGACCACCGACGCGCTGTACCGCGTCGCATACGAATGCGTCGAGGACCTGGCCGCCGACAACGTCGTCTACGCCGAGGTGCGGTTCGCGCCCGAGCTGCACATCGCCGGCGGTCTGGTGCTCGACGAGGTTGTCGACGCGGTGCTGGCCGGATTCGCCGACGGGGAGAAGGCCGCGGCAGCGGCGGGGCATACGACGACGGTCCGGTGCCTGGTGACCGCGATGCGGCACGCCGCCCGGTCCCGGGAGATCGCCGAGTTGGCCATTCGGTTCCGCGACCTGGGTGTGGTCGGATTCGACATCGCCGGTGCCGAGGCCGGCTACCCTCCGACCCGCCACCTCGATGCCTTCGAGTACATGCGGGGCAACAACGCGCGCTTCACGATTCACGCCGGCGAGGCCTTCGGGCTGCCGTCGATCCACGAGGCCATCGCCTACTGCGGCGCCGATCGGCTGGGGCACGGCGTGCGTATCGTCGACGACATCGAGACCGGACGCGACGGTGCCTACCGGCTCGGGCGAGTGGCGAACATTGTGCGGGACAAGCGGATTCCGCTGGAGATGTGCCCGAGCAGCAATGTGCAGACCGGCGCCGCGGCCAGCATCGCCGAGCACCCGTTCGACCAGTTGGCGCGGCTGCGCTTCCGCGTCACCGTGAACACCGACAACCGCCTGATGAGCGACACCACCATGACGCAGGAGATGGCGCACCTGGTGAACGAGTTCGGCTACGGCTGGGCCGATCTGCAACGGTTCACGATCAACGCCATGAAGTCGGCCTTCATCCCGTTCGACGAGCGGCTCGCGATCATCGACGACATCATCAAACCGCGCTACGCCGTGCTGGTCGGATAGCTGTCCGTCGGGGCGTCGTCAACGAAACCTGCCCGACCGCCTCCGGCGCCCGCGGTGGCAGGCTCCTGCTGCCGCGGCTGCTGGAATGCCTTGGGCACGTACTTCTCGGTGTTGTACCTGCCCCGCGGGTGCACCACCTGCGGCCACCAGAACCAGCGGCCGAGCAGCACCGCGATGGACGGCATCAGCAGTGACCGCACGATGAAGGTGTCGATCAGCAGACCGATGGCGATGGTCGAGCCCATCTGCGCCAGCACGATCAGCTTGCTTGCCATCATGCCGGCCATGGTGGCCGCGAACACCAGTCCGGCCGACGTCACGACGCCGCCGGTGCCCGCCATGGACCGGATGATGCCGGTCTTCAGGCCGGCGTGGATCTCGTCCTGGAACCGGGAGACCAGCAGCAGGTTGTAGTCCGAGCCGACCGCCAACAGGATGATGACCGACATCAGCATGACCAGCCACTGCACCTGGATGCCGAACAGGTCCTGCCAGAGCAGCACCGAGATGCCGAACGACGCGGCGATGGAGCTGCCCGCCGTGCCGACGATCGTCAGCGCCGCGACCGCGCTGCGGGTCAGGATGAGCATGATCATGAAGATCAGCGTCAGCGAGGACACCACGGCGATCATCAGGTCGTAGCGCGCGCCGTCGGCCATGTCCTTGTAGGTCGCCGCGACGCCGCCGAGGTAGATCTTGGCGTCCGACAGCGACGACATCTTCAAGGCCTCCTGCGCGGCCTTGCGTTCGGATTCCACTCGGGCGATGCCGTCGACGGTCGCCGGGTCACTCTGGTGGGTGATGAACATGCGCGCCGACTTGCCGTCCGGTGACATGAACATCTTCAGCCCGCGCTGGAAGTCCGGGTTCTGGAAGGCCTCGGGCGGCAGGTAGAACAGGTCGTCGTTCTTGGCGCCGTCGAAGGCGGCACCCATCGCCAGCGCGGTGTCGTTCATCGCCTGCATCTGGTCGATGAGGGCCTTCTGCGAGTTGTACGACGCCAGCGACAGGTCCCGGCTGGTCTTCATCGACGCGATGGTCTGGGGGAGCAGCGCCGTCAGCTTCGGTGCGAGGTCGGCCAGTTTGTCGGTGTTGACCTGGACGTCGCTGGTCCGGTCGGTCAGTTCATCGATGCCGTCCAAGGAGTCGAACACCGACCGGATGGCCGCGCACATCGGGATGTCGAAGCAGTGCGGCTCCCAGTAGAAGTAGTTGCGCATCGGGCGGAACTGGTCGTCGAAGTTCGCGATGTTGTCGCGCATCTGCTCGGTCACCTTGAGCAGCTCCTGGGACTTGCGGTCCGAGTCCTGGGTCAGCCTGGTCTGCTCGAGAGAAAGTGCGTACTGCTTCTCCAGGATGTCGATCGAGACGTTGGTCGCGTCGATCATCCTGAGCTGGTCTTCCAGTTGCTTGCGCTGGAACGGCAGGTTCATGTTGCTGGTCTGGCCCGAGATACTCGTCTGGAACGGAATCGAGCTGTGCTGGATGGGGATTCCGAGCGGCCGGGTGATGCTCTGCACCATCGCGATGCCCTCGGTGTGCATAACGTTGCTCGCAATCTTGTTCAGCACCAGCATGTCGGCGGGATTGCGCATGTCGTGGCCGGACTCGACCATCAGGATGTCGGGGTTCATCCGGGCCTGCGTGAAGTGCCTGTCGGCGGCCGCGAAGCCGATGTTGACCTTGGCGTCCGCGGGCAGGTAGTAGCGGTCGTTGTAGGCGGGTTTGTAGCCGGGGATGGCCACGATCCCGATCAGCACGACGAAGAGGCTGGCCACCAGAATCGGTGCGGGCCAACGCACCACGGACGTGCCGATGCGGCGCCAGAACCTGCTCTGCGGCGGCCGCTTGGATTCGTACATCCCGACCCGGCTGCCGAGGAACAGGACGGCCGGCCCGAGCGTGACCGAGATCGCCACCACCACGAGCATGCCGATCGCGACGGGCGCGCCCATGGTGGTGAAGTAGGGCAAACGGCAGAAGCTCAGGCAGTACGTGGCGCCGGCGATGGTCAGCCCGGAACCCACGATCACGGGCGCGACGGACTTGAAGGTGGCGTAGTACGAGTCGTCGCGGTCCAGACCCATGCCGCGGTCTTCGCGGTACCGGCCGAAGATGAAGATGCCGTAGTCGGTGGCCGCGGCGATCGCCAGCATCGTCAGGATGTTGCCCGCGAAGGTCGTCAGCCCGAAAACATCGTGAGTGGCGAGCACCGAGACCACACCGCGTGCGGTCAGCAGCGCCAGGAACGTCAGGAACAGCTGGACCAGGGTGGTCCTGACCGAGCGGTAGACCACCAGCAGCATGCCCGCGATCGCGGCGAGGGTGATCAGGGTGATCATCACCAGGCTCGCGTTGCCGATGACGTGCAGATCATCGGTCAGTGCGGCGGGCCCGGCGACGTACGCCTGCACGCCCGGCGGGGCTTTGGTCTCCTCGATGACCTTGCGGACCGCGTCCACGCCTTCGTTGGCAAGCGTCATGCCCTGTTCGCCGGCGAGGTTGAGCATCACGTACGACGCCTTGCCGTCGGCGCTCTGGGCTCCCGCCGCCGTCAGCGTGTCGCCCCAGAAGTCCTGGATGTGCTGGATGTGCTCGGGATCGCGCTGCAGTTTGCGGATGATCTCGTCGTAGTACGCGTGGGCGTCCGGGCCCAGCGGTTCCTTGCCCTCGACGACGACCATGATGGTGCTGTTGGAGTTGAACTCCTTGAAGTTGGCGCCCATCAACTTCATCGCGTGCATCGATGGGGCGTCTTCGGGCGCCATGGGCGCGGCGTGCAGCTCGCCGACGACTTCGAGCGGCGGTGCGATCACGTTCACCAGTACGGCGATCGCGATCCAGAACAGGATGATCGGCACCGACAGGATACGCAGCGCGTGTGCGAACTTGGGCCGCTTGCCTGCTGTGTCGTGTTGTGTCTCAAGTGTTTCGGTCATGCGGACTTCACCAGGCAGTAGGTCTGGGCGTTGACGCCATTGGCGGATTGCTCCTCGCGGACGGTGCCGTTGACGGTGACGCGGCAACCGATGTGGTCGCTGCTGCGCTCACTGTCGCTGCGCGCCATCAGGTTCGCGCTGACGGTCGGCAGGGTGGTGGACAGGGTGACGGACCAGGGCAGCGGGGCGCTGACCGAGTGCACGTTGGCGTCGGGATCGAAGTAGCTGATCTCGGCTGAGCTTCCAGGCGGTCCGTAGACCTCATACACCAGCACCTTGGGGTTGAACTGGACGATCTCGATGCCCGCACCGGCATGCGCGTTGAGGTTCTCCGACCCGAACTTCGCGTGCAGGCGGGACACCACGAGACCCGACACCGCCAATACGGCCACCAGAAGAAGAGGTATCCAGATCTTCTTCAGCAGCCCTATCGACCCCTGCTTCAATCGTCGACCCGCCGACACCGACCGCACTCGACCACCTTCCGCTCAACGCGTTGACCGACCCCGACGATCAAGCTGCTGCCCTCGCCCGCACCCGGCAGGCGACTCCGCTTACTCAGCGGATTCTTGGGAAATTCTTACGCCTTGCTAACTAATTTTGCAATGCGAATTCCTGAGGGCTGGAACCGGGGTCCTGTTGCGGCAGGTAAACGGGGTTTCAATCGGAGAGGGCGGCCCGCAGCGCGTCGGCGAACTCGGCGGGCGCGGCCATGAACCCACCGTGATCGCCAGGGAAGACGACGGGCTCGACGCCCAGCCGGCGGCACAGTGCCAACGAGGTGCCGTGGGTGATGAGGTGCTCGGATTCGGCGCCGATGCCGACTACGATCCGGGCTGATTTCAGGGCCTGGACGTCCGGCACATACGTTGTGGTGCAGAGCAATTCATGGTTGAAGAAGCGGGACAGGTCGGCGAGCTGCTTGGCCATCTCGCTCGGTGCGGGCGGCGGTCCCTGCTGAACCGGCGTGCCGTCCTCGGACTGGTCGAAGCCCGCCGTGGCCATGAACTTCGCCATCGCCGCGCCGGGTCCGTCGCTGTGGAAGGTGGCGATGATGTCCCGCGTCGCCGCGCGCTGTCTGGCGGCGTCGGACGCGGGCAGCAACTCCAACAGCGGCGGCTCGTGCGCGACCAACGTTCGCACCCAGCCCGGATACTTGGCCGCCAGCGCCAGGCCGGTCACCGCGCCGCCACTGGAGCCAAAGACGTCGGCCGGGCCGGCGCCCAGGTCTTCGAGGATTGCGGCGACGTCGTCGGCCCGCAGTTCCGGCGTGGAGTCCTGCGCGGGGTCGTCGATGCGACTAGCTCCCAGACCGCGGGGGTCGTACGTCACGACCGTGTGGTCGACGGCCAGGGCGTCGGCCACCGAAGCGAACTCGGACGCCGTCATCGGCGAACCGATGACGGCGAGCGCCGGCCCGCTGCCGCGCACCTCGTAGTGCAGGGTGGCGCCGGGGATGGCGAGGCTTCGAATGACGGGCTGGGCGCTGGTCTGGGTCATGTCAGTGCAGACCGGGCCAGGCGCCTCAACTCATCGCGCGCTCGTCTTTTCCGGGGCGTTACTCCTGGCGCAGGCGTGACTCGACGAAGCGCTCCAGGGTCTCCCACTGGGCGACGGCCTCGGCGTATGGCTTCGACGGGGCGCCGACGGTCTCGGGCTCCAGCACATGACCGACGAACTTGCCCAGCGGCTGGCTGGTGGTCAGGTACTTGTCGGCGGTGCCGTCGTCGGCGTAGTCACACACGTCGCGGACGAACTCGACCGCCAGGTCCAGCTGCTCGCGGTCGACGGCGTCGGGGCCGTCGGAGATGTCGTCCGACAGGCCGCTGAGCACGTAGACGTTGTCCTCGGTGACGCGGATCTGCAACGAGCCGTCGGTGGCCGCGGTGCGGATGTCGCTGTAGGCCTCGAAGCTGGACAGGTCGCTCTCGTGCTCGTCGGCCAGGTAGCGGGCCAGGGCGCGCTCCGAGCCGAACACACTGATGCGGCCGTTGCGGCCGAGGAACCGTGGCTGGTCGTTGTAGTAGCAGCGCAGCGTGTAGAAGGTGCCGCCCTTGGTCATGATGCGGATCGGGTCGATGCCGACGCGCTCCCAGAAGTCCTCGTCGCCGCCGAGCAGCTGGCGCTCGGCCTGTGCGGTCAGGGTCGCCTCCTCGGAGTCGGTGTCCACCTCGTCCTCGATGACCACATCGTCGGAGTCTTCGGCTGCGGCCTCGGTCTCGTCGAGTTCGTCTTCCTCGGGCTCGGGCGCGGGCTCGTCGAGCTCTGCCTGGGCCTTCTCGGCGGCCTTGGCGTCGACCTCGGGGGTGGTCACCAGCGCGTCGATGGCGTCGAGCACATGGTCCCAGCTGCGGCCGACGGCGGCCTCGATGTCGGCCCAGCGCTTGCGGCCGGCTCGGCCCGAGTAGGCCTCGGCCCCGCCGCCGAGCGTCGACAGCACGGGGTTGCCGTTGAAGAACTTCGCCACGGCGATCAGGTCGCACACCGAGCCGAGCGCGCCGACGACCTGCAGCGTCCGCCGCAGTGCGGTGACGGACTCCTCGGTGGGCTTCTCGGCGACCAGTTCCGGAACGCCGACCAGGTCGTGCAGGTGGCTCTCGTCCGGGTTCAGGCGGTGGGCGTTGGCCTCGCCGAGTGCCTTCCACTTCGGGTGGTCGGCGAGGTCGTTGTCGGTGTTGGTCCGCACAAAAGCGGCCAGGTCAGCGACGGATTCGAAGGCGTAGAGATCGTCCTCGTGGCCGAGGAACGCTTCCCACTCGTCGTCCGAGTCGCGCCACAGCGGCGCCCACAGGGTGTACAGATCGCCTTTGGTCAACCCGAGCCGAACCGGCACGATGTCAGCAGCCATGCGGCACAGCCTATCGGCGCTCAGGTTGGTCGACGCTGGGGGCATCGGGTCGCCGGGTGGTGGGTGATCCGTGTTGGTACAGATCGTCGCGCAGGTGGTCCAGCGCCGCGGTGATATCGGCGGCGGCGTCCGCTCTCGACAGTTCGGCAGCCGCACGCCTCAGCACCGCCAGCGCCGCGCGGGCGCGGGCCATCGCGTCGTCGTATTCGGCAGCGGTCATGCGGTCGGGCGGAAGAAGCCGTGGAAACCCTGGTTCAGGTTGGTGGTTCGGATCGGGGACAGCTGAACGGGGTCGCCGGCTTCCACCATGAGGCCATTGCCGACGATCATCGCGACGTGGCCGTCCCACACCGCGAGGTCTCCGGGGCGTAGCGAGCCGCGGTCGACGGCGGCGCCGATGTCCTGCTCCTGCGCCAGCCGAGGTAGGTCGAGGCCGGCCTCGCGATACGCCCACTGCGTCAGGCCGCTGCAGTCCAGTCCGACGCCGGGCGTCGTCCCGCCCCACACGTACGGCACACCCAGTTGTGTCAGGGCGTGCCGCACCGCGTCGGCCGCGACCTTGTTCGGTGCAGTGGCGGTGCTGCCGTCGGGCAGCGTGACGGCTTCGCCGGCACCGAACTTTGCCGGGTCGGGCGGTCGGCGGTGGGTGAGCGCGGCCTGCGCGGCCTGGGCCGCGGGGGCCGCGAGCCCACTCGCCCAATTGGCGCCAAGCCCGCCGGCTGAACCCGGGCTCGGCAGGCCCATGCCGGGTCCTGGTCCGGCGGAGGTTCCCGTGCCCAATCCGCTAGTGGGCCAAGACGATCCGTGACTTGCCGGCGGAGGCGCGCTCGCTGCCGCGGTGACCTGCTCGGCTTGGCCGGCGAGTTCGGTGTGCAGCTCGTCCACCACGGCGATGGCCTCGTCGAGAGCGCGGCTGGCTTCGTCGATGAGTGCCGCGGCATCGGCGGGCGATTCGAGGGTGGGTTCGAGCTCGGCGGCTCTGGTCTCGAAATTCCGCAGGATGGCGTCGAGACGTTCGCGGGCCCGTGCCACTGCGGCAGCGGCGCGTTCGGTGTGGGTGCTGAGCTGCCCGGCGGTCATCGCCATCGCCACGATGGCCGTGACGGCCGCGTTCGCGAACTGGCCCGCACCGCCCGCTGCGGCGCCGGTCCACTGCCCGCCCGCCTGCTGCCACGTGCCGTCGGCAGCGGCGGCGACGTCGTCCAGCCCGGACTGCACCGCGCGCAGGGCATCGGACGGATCAGCTCCGCCGGGGCCGACCAACGCCTGCACCTCGCGGATCGGCGCCGTGAGGGCGGTTGTCAACGAACCCGTCATCACCAGACTCCGATCCGGCCGCCGGCGCTGTGGTCGGCGTCGATGAAGCCGGTCGCGGTGCCGAGGGCCGCTTCGCTGCCGGTGTCCAGGTGCGCGCTGAGGCGGTGCGCCAACTGAGCCTGGTGGTGCGTTGCTTGTGCCAGTGCGGTGGCGAAGGCCGCACCGACCGGGCCGAACACGTCGAACTGTCGCGTGAGGGCGGTCAGGCTCGCCGCATGCGCGGCCAGTTCGGTGCTCTGAGCGCGGTAATCGGCGGCCAGAGCGTGCAGGGCTGACGGGTCCACGGTCAGGTTTCGGGTCATGTGGATAAGACGGCCGTCATGCCCGTTCGGTTCCATTAATCTTGGCGCCCATGGACGTCCGGGTCGTCGACCACCCCCTGGCCGCCGCGCGGCTGACCACCTTGCGCGACGAGCGCACCGACAATGCGGGGTTTCGCGCTGCGCTGCGTGACCTGACGCTGATGCTGGTCTACGAGGCCACCCGCTCCCTGGCGTGTGAAGAGTTGCCGGTCCAGACCCCGGTGGCGGCCACCACCGGGTCACGGCTGTCGAACCCGCCTCTGTTGGTGCCGGTGCTGCGCGCCGGTCTGGGCATGGTCGACCAGGCGCACGCGTTGATTCCGGAGGCTCAGGTCGGCTTCGTCGGCATGGCCCGCGACGAGACGACCCATCAACCGACGCCGTACCTGGAGTCGCTGCCGGCAGATCTGAGCGGACGGCCGGTCATGGTGCTGGACCCGATGCTCGCCACCGGTGGGTCGCTGGCACACACCCTGCGCCTGCTTCTCGACCGCGGGGCTGACGACATCACCGCCGTGTGCGTGGTGTGTGCTCCCGACGGAATTGCCTTGGTGGAGAAGGTGGTTCCTTCGCTGAAGTTGGTCACCGCGACCATCGACGAGAGCCTGAACGCCGACGCGTACATCGTGCCGGGCCTGGGCGATGCGGGCGATCGGCAGTTCGGTCCACGCTGAGGATGGCATTGGGCGTGTCGCTTGTGTCGGCGTGTCGTCTGCTCTTGCAACACTTGCGATCTGGAGTCGTCAGCATCAGCTGACGATGTCAACACACGCTGACGGGTTCTGTCGCGAAGGTGTCAGGGACACTCAGGCCGGGCCAGGAGCCCGGCTACCGCGTCCCGGATCTTCGCCAGTTCTGACTCGGCGATGGTCCGGCTGGCAGTCACATCGGCGGCCGGTAGCCTGCTGATCTCGAGATAGCCCTTGACCTTTGGCTCGGTGCCCGACGGACGGACCGCGACCCGTAGGCCCTCGCCGGTGAAGACGAGGGCGTCGGTGCGCCGTTGTCCGCGCAGCTGCGCCAGGTCCTGCGTGTGGACCGGGGTACCGGCGATCTCGGTCGGCGGTTCGGCCCGCAGCCGGGACATCACCGCGTCGGCGTCGGTATGTACCGAAACCGCGCCGGTGACGTGGACTCCGTACTTTGCGGCGAGATAGTCCAATCGCTGCTCGACCGTCTGGCCTTGATTCCGCAGTGCCACAACCAGATCGCAGAACACCACTGCCGCGCTGATGCCGTCTTTGTCACGCACCGCCTCGGGGTCGACGCAGTGCCCGATGGCCTCTTCGTAGGCGTAGCGCAGGGTGGCACCCGGAATGTCGTTGTCGGCGCGGGCCAGCCACTTGAAGCCGGTGAGGGTTTCGACATGGTGGGCACCGTAGTCGGCAGCGATCGAGCCAAGCAGCTGCGACGACACGAGTGAGCTGGCGACGACGGTGTCTCTGGCTTCGTTCGGGCGCAGGCGCGACAACAGGTAATCGCCCAGCAGCCAACCGGTTTCGTTGCCGGACAGCATGCGCCAGCCACTGGTGGTCGGGATGCCCACGGCGCAGCGGTCCGCATCGGGATCGAGGGCGATCGCGACTTCGGCGCCGGTCTCGGCGGCCAAAGCCAGCAGCAGGTCGGTGGCGCCGGGCTCCTCGGGATTCGGGAACGTCACGGTGGGGAAGTCCGGGTCGGGGTCGAATTGTGTTGCCACCGCGCGAATATCGGCGATGCCGGCTCGGTTCAGCACATCAACCGCCAGTGCGCCACCGACTCCGTGCATCGCGGTCAGCGCCACCCGGACGCCACCTTCGGTCGTGCGCAGTGCCCCGGTGTGCCGCGCGTACTGCTCGACAAGCGTCTCATCGGCGGGCGTCACGGGCTGCCGGGCGACGTCGGTCGGCGCCTGGCGCATGGCGGTCTCGATGTCCCGATCGGTCGGCGGGACGATCTGGATGCCGCCGTCGAAGTACACCTTGTAGCCGTTGTCGGCCGGCGGATTGTGCGACGCCGTGATCTGCACGCCGGCCACGGCATTGAGATGTCGCACCGCATAGGCCACGACGGGTGTCGGCGCCGGGTGGGGGAGCAACACTACGGAAAATCCCTGGGCGGCAAAGATTTCTGCCGTCGCGGTGGCGAATTCGTCAGAGTGGTGCCGCGCGTCGCGACCGACCACGATCGTCGACCCGCCCCGGCAGCGGTCTTTGAGCACCTGGGCCACCGCCCACGTCGCGCGACTGACGGTGGTCACGTTCATGGCGTCGAGACCCTCACGCATGGGCCCTCGGAGGCCGGCGGTGCCGAAGGTCAGAGGTGCGGAAGCCACGGGCTCACATCCGCACGAGTAACTCGGCCAGCAGCGTCCCCATCCGGGTCGCGGACTGGCGTCCTGCCGCCAAGACCTCAGCGTGGCTGAGCGGCTCGCCCGTCATACCGGCCGCCAGATTGGTCACCATCGAAATGCCGAGCACCTCGGCCCCGCCGGCGCGCGCCGCGATGGTCTCGTGCACCGTCGACATGCCGACCAGATCGGCACCGAGGGTCCGCAGCATCCGGATCTCGGCGGGCGTCTCGTAATGCGGGCCGGGCAACCCGGCGTACACGCCTTCGGCCAGCGATGGGTCGACCGCGCGGGCCAGCCCCCGCAGCCGCGGCGAGTAGGCGTCGACCAGGTCGACGAACTGCGCACCGACCAGAGGCGAGCGGGCCGTCAGGTTCAGGTGGTCGCTGATCAGCACCGGCTGGCCCACCGAGTACTCCTCGCGCAGGCCGCCGGCCGCGTTGGTGAGCACCACGGTTTGTGCGCCCGCTGCGATGGCGGTGCGCACGGGATGGACGACATGACGCAGGTCATGGCCTTCGTAGGCGTGGATGCGACCCAGCATGACCAGCACTCTCCGGCCGCCGACCTGCAGTGCCAGCACCTGCCCGCCGTGTCCGGACGCGGTCGGCGGGGAGAATCCGGGGAGGTCACCCATCGCGATGGCGGCTGAGGGCTCGCCCAGCGCGGCGGCGGCCGGGGCCCAGCCCGAACCGAGCACGACGGCCACGTCAAAGCCGGCGATTCCGGTGCGGTCACGGATGGCGGCGGCGGCCTCGGCGGCCGCGAAGTCAGGGGTGGCCTGCGGATCGGTCACGGCGTCCACCTTAGGTCTATCCCGTCGCTTCGCTCGCCCCGACAGTTGCCAGCTGCGGCCAAACGGGCCGGTGCGATACTTCCATGATGCTCACGGGAGACGCACTGCAGACGGTGACCGATGCCGTCGCGCGTCGCCGCGCCGATCTGATCGAGCTGTCGCACTCGATTCACGCCGAGCCGGAACTGGCTTTCGCGGAGCATCGGAGCTGTGCCAAGACCCAGGCGCTCGTGGCCGAACGTGGCTTCCAGGTCACCACGGCCGCCGGCGGTCTGGACACCGCGTTCCGTGCCGACTACGGCAGCGGCGATTTGGTGATCGGCATCTGTGCCGAGTACGACGCGCTGCCCGGCATCGGACATGCCTGCGGACACAACATCATTGCCGCGTCGGCGGTCGGCACGGCGCTGGCGCTGGCCGAGGTCGCCGACCAACTCGGTATCACCGTGGCGCTCATCGGAACCCCGGCCGAAGAGGCCGGCGGCGGAAAAGCGTTGCTGCTGAACGCTGGTGTGTTCGACGACGTCGCGGCGACGGTGATGCTGCATCCCGGCCCGGTGGACATCGCGGGTGCGCGTTCCCTGGCACTGTCCGAGGTGTCGGTGGCTTATCGCGGGCGCGAGTCGCACGCCGCGGTCGCTCCGTATTTGGGTATCAATGCGGCCGACGCGGTGACGGTCGCTCAGGTGGCGATCGGTCTGTTGCGTCAGCAGCTGGTGCCTGGCCAGATGATGCACGGCATCGTCACCGACGGCGGTCAGGCGCCGAATGTCATTCCGGCGCATGCGGAATTGCTGTACACGATGCGCGCAACCGACTCGGCGGCGCTGGACGAGCTGGAAGTGCGGATGTTCTCGTGCTTCGCCGCGGGGGCACTGGCGGCCGGCTGCACGCACGAGGTGACCGAGGTGTCGCCGCGATACGATGCGCTGACCCCCGACCCGTGGCTGACGGCGGTCTTCCGGGCCGAGATGGAGCGGCTGGGCCGCAGTCCGCTGCCGGTGGACCTGGAAGTATCTGTACCTCTTGGCAGTACCGACATGGGCAACGTCACGCAGGTGATGCCGGGTATCCATCCGGTGGTCGGGATCGAGGCCAACGGGGCGTCGATCCACCAACCCGAGTTCACCGCGGCGGCGGCGGGGCCGAGTGCGGACAAGGCCGTCACCGAGGGGGCGATCATGTTGGCGCGCACGGTGGTTGCGTTGGCGCAGGCCCCTGACGAGCGGGCCCGGGTTGTGCAGAAGATGGCGGACCGGGCGGCGGTTCAGCGACAAGTGAAGGCAGGGCGCGGATGACCCTCTCGGACCACGCCGAGCGCTGGCTGGCCACGAACTACGGTGACCTGGTCGGGTGGCGGCGGCATCTGCACGCCAACCCGGAGTTGGGTCGGCAGGAGTTCGAGACCACCAAATTCGTCGCGACGCGGCTCGCCGAGGCCGGGTTGAACCCGAAGATTCTGCCCGGCGGCACCGGCTTGACCTGTGATTTCGGCCCCGAAGACCGGCCACGGATTGCCCTGCGCGCCGACATGGACGCGCTGCCGATGGACGAGCGAACCGGCCTGCCGTTCGCCTCGACGGTCCCCAACGTGGCACACGCCTGCGGACACGACGGCCACACGGCGGTGCTTTTGGGCGCCGGGTTGGCTCTCGCGTCGGCGCCGACGCTGCCGGTTGGTGTGCGCCTGGTGTTCCAGGCCGCCGAGGAACTGATGCCTGGTGGCGCGCTGGACGCGATCTCCGCCGGTGCGCTGGCAGGCGTATCGAGAATCTTTGCGCTGCACTGTGATCCGCGGCTGGAGGTGGGTAAGGTTGCCACGATTCCGGGGCCCATCACGTCGGCGGCCGACCAGATGGAGATCACCCTGCACTCGCCGGGTGGGCACACGTCCCGCCCGCACCTGACGGGTGACCTGGTCTACGCGCTCGGCACGCTGATCACGGGGGTGCCCGGCATCCTGTCCCGTCGCGTGGACCCGAGGCACAGCACCGTGATGGTGTGGGGCGCGGTCAACGCCGGGTTCGCCTCGAACGCCATTCCGCAGACCGGAACCCTGGGTGGGACCATCCGCACCGCCAGCCGCGATGCCTGGGTGGAGATGGAATCGATTGTCCGCGAGATCGTTTCCTCACTACTGGCGCCGCTCAACGTCGATCACACGGTGCTGTACCGGCGCGGCGTCCCGCCGGTGGTCAACGAGGAGCTGTCGACGCGGATCATGACCCACGCCATCGAGGCGCTCGGCCCGGACTCCCTGGCCGACACCAAGCAATCCGGTGGCGGAGAAGACTTCTCGTGGTACCTCGAAGAGGTGCCGGGAGCCATGGCGCGACTCGGCGTGTGGCCCGGCGTCGGCCCGCAGCTCGACCTGCACCAGCCGAACTTCGACCTCGACGAACGCGCCCTCGGTGTCGGCGTCCGGGTGCTGGTCAACATCATCGAGCAGGCCGCCGCCTTTTAACCGCGAGCGTGCGTGTTTGCGGGCGAGACGCCGTGTTTTCCGTGCACTTTCGCGTCTCTCATGCGGCACGAGCGAGGCGTATTTGCGCATCGATCCGCGATACCAACTCGTCGGGCCGGCGCCGGACGTCGTCGTAGACGATCGGCACCACCGTCCACCGAATGTCCATCAGTGCTGACGTCCGGTACCGGTCGGACAACATCGCCTCGGGGCCGCTGTGCCAGTCCATTCCGTCGTACTCGGCCGCGACCCGGTACTGGGGCCAGGCAAAGTCCAGGCGTCGCAACTGTCCACGGCCATCAAGGATTTCGAATTGGAGTTCCGGTGCCGGCAATCCACCGTCGAGCATTATCAGTCGGGCCTCGCTTTCCATCGGCGATTCCGCGCGCGGATCTGCCAGCGGCAGCAACTCCCGCACTGCGACGATGCCTCGACGACCAGCTTGCTTCGTCATAGCCCGTGACAGTTCGACCCGGTCGCAGCAGCGGGAGCGCAACGCCGCATCCAGAGTGGCCAGCGCACGCGGTCGACGCAGTGACCGGGCCACCTCGATTGCTGTCCAGGCTGCGGCCGTGGCCGGGCGACCGCTCACCTCCGCCATCGGCGCACCATGGCGCCGGTGCACTATCAAACCGTCGGCATTCCGCAGCTGATGTCGCGAAGGGTTGAGCACATGCAGGTCCTTCGGGTTCTCCGTGTCGAAGCCGTAGAGCGCGGCCGCGGTACCGAGGCAGACGGGAACGAGCGTGCCTGCCGCGAGGTCGAGCCCACGCAGCCGGATCCAGTCATCGGGTTCGCCGCGGCAGTAGATTCCTTGCCAGATACGTTGCAGAACTCCAGTTCTCAGATCCGCGTTGAATGACAGGCGGGACTGCAGAGTCAGGATCTGGCCGCTGGTAGCCACGGCGCCCTGGGCTTCGAACAACGCTTCGAGGTCGGCATTCATGACCCCGATCCTCAAGTCGTTTCGCGTTCGTCAACAGTGCTCGCGGGCAATCTGTGGATGAATCGCGAACTGTGGACGACGGATCCGGGCGTTCCTCGCTGACGGTTCGGTCGCGCTTATCAACGGTGAGTGCGACGGAAATGCACGCAAATGACGGCGTGTTGCCGGCAAACACGCACGCTCGCGGAGGAGGAAGCGCTACGGCCCGATGTTGCGGGACGGGCGGGTGCGGAGGTGGTGGACGTAGTCCGCGGGGGCGCCGGCGATCTCGGCGGCCTCGGCCATGACCCCGAGGTACCGAGCCGAGGGCAGCCCGCCCTCCCAGGCGTCGACCACATACAGCCAGGCGAGCACCGGTTCGGTCGAGGTATCCGACGACACTCGGTGCACCCGGCACCGGATTTTCTTGTGGATCCCCAGCTCGGAGCCTTCCCAGCGGTCCAGGCGTTCCTCGTCCTCGCGGGTCATGTCGTAGAGCACGACGAAGACCTTCTCGAGCGGATCCTCGACCAGCGTCGCCAGCGCGCCCTCCCAGCCGATGTCGGCGCCGGCGAACGTCAGCCGCCAGCCATGCAGCCACCCCGTGGCCGCCATCGGGGAATGAGGGGCCCGCTGAAGCATCTGCTCCGGATGCATGTTCGATCCGTAAGCGGCGTAGAGCGGCACTCGGCAAGCCTACGGCTTGTTGTCGGGCGTCGGGCACCCAACTCAGGGTTAGATGTAGCCGTGGTTTCGCGCATCGTGATTATCGGAGGCGGTCCCGCCGGGTATGAGGCAGCCCTGGTTGCCGCCGGTTACGGCCCTGAGGCAACGCAGGTCACGGTCATCGACCGTGACGGTATCGGTGGCGCGTGTGTGCTGTGGGACTGCGTGCCGTCCAAGACGTTCATCGCTTCCAGCGGCGTGCGAACCGAGCTGCGCAGGGCCGACGGGCTGGGCTTCGACATCAAGATCGAGGACGCCAAGATCTCGTTGCCGCAGATCAACAACCGTGTCAAGACACTGGCGCGCAGTCAGTCGGTCGACATCGGCGGTCAGCTGCTGCGGGCCGGGGTCAATGTGGTGGCCGGCTGCGGTGAGCTGGTCGACAGCATCCCCGGTATGGCCCATCACCGGGTCAAGGTCACGACGCCCGACGGCCGAACCGGAGTTCTGAAGGCCGACGTCGTGCTGATCGCCACCGGCGCAAGCCCCCGGGTGCTGCCCAACGCCAAGCCCGACGGCGAACGCATCCTGAACTGGCGGCAGCTGTACGACCTCACCGACCTGCCCGAGCACCTGGTCATCGTGGGCTCCGGTGTCACGGGCGCCGAGTTCTGCAATGCCTACACCGAACTCGGCGTCAAGGTCACCGTGGTGGCCAGCCGCGACCAGATCTTGCCGCACGAGGACTCTGACGCCGCCGCGGTGCTCGAGGAGGTGTTCTCCGAGCGTGGTGTGACGTTGGTCAAGAACGCCCGCGCCGATTCGGTGGTCCGTACCGAAACCGGCGTCAAGGTGAGCCTGGCCGACGGCCGCGTCGTGGAGGGCAGCCACGCGTTGATGAGCATCGGGTCGGTGCCCAACACCTCGGGCTTGGGGCTGGAGAAGGCCGGCATCGAGCTCGGCCCCGGCAACTACTTGACGGTCGACCGGGTATCGCGCACCTCGGCGTCGGGCATCTACGCGGCGGGCGACTGCACGGGTCTGCTGCCGCTGGCCTCGGTGGCCGCCATGCAGGGCCGCATCGCGATGTATCACGCGCTGGGTGAAGGGGTTTCGCCGATCAAGCTGCGGACGGTGGCGGCCGCGGTGTTCACTCGCCCGGAGATTGCCGCGGTCGGGGTGCCGCAATCGGCGATCGATGCCGGCACCGTCCCGGCCCGCACGCTGATGCTGCCGTTGACCACGAACGCGCGCGCGAAGATGTCGTTGGTGCGGCGCGGTTTTGTCAAGATTTTCTGTCGACCGGCGACGGGTGTGGTGATCGGTGGTGTCGTGGTGGCGCCGATCGCCTCCGAGCTGATCCTGCCGATCGCGCTCGCGGTGCAGAACCGGATCTCGGTGACGGACCTGGCCCAGACGTTGTCGGTGTACCCGTCATTCTCGGGCTCGATCGTCGAGACGGCACGCCGGCTCATGGCTCACGACGATCTGGACTGACACGCGAACGAGGCCGACCACGTAGGCTCGGGTTCGCAAGGCCTACCGATGAGTAACCACGAGGAGTTCCGCCGTGAGTGACCCGATTCCCGGCCCGGGCAACGGTCAGACCCTGCTGAGTCCCGCGCAGCGCGACACCGCGTGGAACCGGCTCGGTGCCGAGCAGTTCGACGTCATCGTGATCGGCGGCGGCGTCGTCGGCGCCGGTGCGGCGCTCGACGCGGCGACCCGGGGGTTGAAGGTCGCACTGGTCGAGGCGCGCGATTTCGCGTCCGGCACCTCGAGCCGCAGCAGCAAGATGTTCCACGGTGGCCTGCGCTACCTCGAACAGCTCGAATTCGGCCTGGTGCGTGAGGCGCTGCACGAACGCGAACTGTCGCTGACCACATTGGCGCCCCACCTGGTGAAGCCGCTGCCGTTCCTGTTCCCGCTGACCAAACGGCTCTGGGAGCGGCCCTACATCGCCGCGGGCATCTTCCTGTACGACCAGCTGGGCGGCGCCAAGTCGGTGCCCGCTCAGAAACACCTCCTCAAGGCCGGCGCGCTGCGGCTGGCTCCCGGGCTCAAGCGCAGTTCGCTGGTCGGCGCGATCCGTTACTACGACACCGTCGTCGACGACGCCCGGCACACGATGACCGTTGCCCGCACCGCGGCGCACTACGGCGCCGTCGTCCGCACCTCGACGCAGGTCGTGGCGCTGCTGCGGGAAGGCGACCGGGTCACCGGCGTGCGAGTTCGCGACTCCGAGACCGGCGCGGTGACCGAGGTGTGCGGCCACGTCGTGGTCAACGCCACTGGGGTGTGGACCGACGAGATTCAGGCGCTGTCGAAGCAGCGCGGCCGCTTCCGGGTCCGCGCCTCGAAAGGCGTGCACATCGTCGTGCCGCGGGACCGCATCGTCAGCGAGGTGGCGATCATCCTGCGGACCGAGAAGTCGGTGCTGTTCGTCATCCCGTGGGGTACGCACTGGATCATCGGCACCACGGACACCGATTGGAACCTCGACCTGGCGCACCCGGCGGCGACCAAGGCCGACATCGACTACATCCTCGGGCACGTCAACAAGGTGCTGGCCACCCCGCTCAACCATGACGACATCGACGGCGTCTACGCGGGGCTGCGGCCGCTGCTGGCGGGCGAGAGCGAGGAGACCTCCAAGCTGTCCCGGGAGCACGCCGTCGCGGTGCCGGCGCCGGGCCTGGTGGCCATCGCCGGCGGCAAGTACACGACCTACCGGGTCATGGGTGAAGACGCCATCGACGCGGCCAGCGAGTTCGTGCCGACGCGGGTGGCGCCGTCGATCACCGAGAAGGTGCCGCTGCTCGGGGCCGACGGCTACTTCGCGCTGATCAACCAGACCGAACACGTCGGCCAGCACTACGGCCTGCATCCCTACCGGGTGCGCCACCTGCTCGATCGCTACGGCTCGCTGATCGGCGAGGTGCTGGACATGGCCCACAAGAATGCCGCAGTCCGGCCTGACCTCTTGGAGCCCATCACCGAGGCGCCGGTGTATCTGAAGGTCGAGGCCTGGTACGCGGCCGCGGCGGAGGGTGCGCTGCACCTCGAGGACATCCTGGCCCGCCGCATGCGGATCTCCATCGAGTACCAGCACCGCGGTGTGGACTGTGCCCGTGAGGTCGCGGAAGTTGTTGCACCCGTGCTGGGTTGGAGCGCCGAGGACATCGACCGCGAGGTTGCGACGTACCTGGCCCGGGTCGAAGCCGAGGTGCTGTCCCAGACTCAGCCCGACGACGAATCGGCAGATGCGTTGCGGGCGGCGGCTCCCGAGGCCCGGTCGGAGATCCTCGAGCCGGTACCGCTCGATTGAGCCTGCCTGCCCGTCCCGGCTACGAGGGGATCGGACCTGCTCGTCTGCGGGTGCACGGCGGGCCGGTGCTGGCCGAGCTGCACACTCGGTTCGGTGCCGACGCGGCCGCGAAAGTGCTTGCCGGCGAGGTGGTTTGCGCTGATGGCTCCGTGGTCGCGGAGGCAACCGAGCTGCCGGCCGGGGCGTTCATCTATTGGTACCGGGACCTGCCCGATGAGGTCGTCGTCCCGTTTGACATGCCAGTGCTCTACCGCGACGAGAACATCGTCGTGGTGGACAAGCCGCATTTCCTGGCTACCATGCCCCGCGGTGGGCACGTCGTCCAGACGGCCCTGGTGCGCCTGCGGCGGGCCCTGGGGTTGTGGGAGCTGTCGCCGGCCCATCGGCTGGACCGGCTGACCGCGGGCGTATTGGTGTTCACCGCGCGGCGCGAGGTCCGCGGTGCCTATCAGACGATGTTCGCCTCGGGTGCGGTGTCCAAGACGTATCTGGCGCGGTCATCGGCTGGGACGCTGACCGAGACCATCGAATTGCGCAACCGGATTGTCAAGCGGCGCGGGTCTTTACAGGCTGTCGTGGAGCCGGGCGAAGTGAATGCGGTGACTCTCGTTGAGTCGGTTGGGGCTGGGCTGTTCCAGCTGACGCCGTCGACGGGTCGCACTCACCAGCTGCGGGTGCACATGAACTCGCTCGGGTTGCCGATCGATGGTGATCCGTTGTATCCCACGGTGCTTGATGTCCCTGCCGGCGATTTCTCGACGCCGCTGCAGTTGTTGGCTCACCGGCTCGCTTTTGTCGATCCGGTGACCGGGGAGCTGCGCGAGTTCGTCAGTGCGCGGACTCTGGAGGCGTAGGGGTCTCTCCCTGCATAACTCGCGCCGGGAGCTGTCAACTTTCCCTGACGGTCAATGAAAGTTGACCGCTCCAATCCGGAAGTGTCACAACAGGGCCGACACGCCATGCCCCGTTTCGCGACGACACGCCGACGCGGTCACGACGGCCGGTGCCCACTCCACGGTGCGGGCCGGGTCAGGTCAGCTGCCCCCTGTGGTCTACTGCTAGCCATGGACCGCACCACATT
The DNA here is from genome assembly GCF_054515875.1 of Mycolicibacterium sp. HS_4_1. Taxonomy (NCBI): domain Bacteria; kingdom Bacillati; phylum Actinomycetota; class Actinomycetes; order Mycobacteriales; family Mycobacteriaceae; genus Mycobacterium; species Mycolicibacterium sp. HS_4_1. The sequence continues at coordinate 4,446,434 of NZ_CM137261.1, read as the reverse complement.
TGACCGCCTGTTCGACATGACCGGCCGCACCGCGATCGTGACCGGCGGGACGCGCGGCATCGGCCTCGCGATGGCAGAGGGGTTCATACTGGCCGGCGCCAATGTGGTGGTGGCGAGCCGCAAACCCGACGCCTGCGAGGCCGCCGCCGAGCACCTGCGTGGCCTGGGCGGCAAGGCGATCGGCGTGCCCACGAACATGGGCGACCTCGACGATCTGGACCGGCTGGTGGACGCCACCGTGGCGGAGTTCGGTGGCATCGACGTTCTTGTGAACAACGCGGCCAACGCACTGGCCCAGCCGCTGGGGGAGATGACGCCCGAAGCGTGGGCCAAGTCGTATGACTCCAACTTGCGCGGTCCGGTGTTCCTCGTGCAGAAAGCGTTGCCGCACTTGAAGGCCAGCCCGGCCGCGGCCGTCCTGAACATGTCATCGGTGGGGGCATTCCAGTTCGCGCCGTTCGTGTCGATGTACGCCGCGGGCAAGGCGGCACTGCTCTCGTTCACCCGGTCGATGGCGGCCGCCTACGCGGCCGACAGCATCCGGGTCAACGCCATCGCGCCCGGTCCGGTCGACACCGACATGGTGCGCAACAACCCGCAGGCGGTGATCGACGCGATGGCTTCCAACACACTGATGAAGCGCCTGGCCAACCCCGACGAAATGGTGGGTACGGCGCTGCTGTTGTGTTCGGGCGCAGGCAGTTACATCACCGGGCAGGTCATCATCGTCGACGGTGGCGGAACGCCGCGCTAGAGGCGCCGACGATCAGTACGTATGCAGGGGACCGTGCCGTTTCCCGTACATCACCCTGAGTGCGCAGTCGCGTACGAGCCCTTTGTCGAGAAGCTTGATGCCGGTGTTCGGAATGGCAGGAATACCAGCGAGCTTGTGGCCGTAGCGGCCCATTCGGTACTCCCTGCCCCAGGCCGCCTCCAGGCGCTGGGTGTAGTTGGTGAAGTCGTTTGGGCCGCCGTTCTGCAGCGCCGCGATCACGCTTTCGCCGGCGACCAATCCGGATTCGAGCGCCTTCGAGATGCCCGCGCCCGAAACAGGTTTGGCGGCACCGAGTGCGTCGCCGGTGAAGACCACGCCCGGACGCCACGGCGGCCACGCGGTGAAACCCATCGGCAGTCGCCACGCCCGCACGCTCTTGCTCTTCTTCAGGTCCGCAATCGGCGGCAGGTTCCACTCGCGCGGCAGCGACCCCAGGAATTCGCTGAGTAACTGCGTGGCGTTGATCGCCTGCCAGTTCCGGTAGCAGTTGACATAGCCGACACCGACGTTGAACCTGCCGTTGCCCATCGGGAACACCCAGCCGTAGCCGGGCAACTGATCGCCCTGGAACTGCAGCTTGAGGTAGATGTCGAACGAATCGGTGTCCGGCCGGTTCACGTGCATCTCCGAACGGATCGCGATGGCCGAGTAGCCGTTGTACTCCGAACGGATGTTCAGTGCACGCTTGACGGGTGAGTACGCGCCGTCAGCCGCGATGACTGCGTCCGCCGAGATCTTTTCCCCGGTCTTGAGGCCCACACCGACCACCCGACCCTCTCGGTCAAGTTCCGGTCCTGCCACTTCGGCGCCCTCGCGAACTTCCGCCCCGGCCTTCTCGGCGTGCCTGAGCAACACGGTGTCCAAATGGGTACGGCTGACGGTGTGTCCGTGGTCGGGCATGCCGGGCCGCCTCGGAAAGGACATCTCCCACCGACTCGGGCTGAACACCGTGACGCGATTGATCCGGTGGAACGTGGCCACTTCGTCTGCCAGGCCCATCCTCTGCAGGTAGCTCACGGCCCGCGCGGTCAGTCCGTCACCACACGGTTTGTCCCGGGGGAACTCTGCCTTGTCCACGACCAGCACCTTGGCGCCTGCCTGCGCCGCCTGCCATGCCGCGGCGGAACCCGACGGGCCACCACCGGCAACGACGACGTCATAACGTTCTGTCACGTATCCGCCACTCCGTCCCGAATTTGGTCCAGTTCATCAGCTTTCAGGCGATGCCGCCAGGCGACGACGGCGGGGTCGACGTTCAGTCCGGCCGCATCCCAGTGATCCCGGCGTTGCGGGGTTACGGTGGAAACCGTGGCTTCGATCTTCGGCGACTCCCACCTGAAAAATGTCCGCCTGGTCACCCCGCAGACCACTAAGGGCTGCCAGGACTGCATCGCGGCCGGTACCCGCTGGGTCCATCTACGACTGTGCCTGATGTGTGGGCACGTCGGCTGCTGCGATTCGTCACCGATGAAACACGCCAGTGCGCACGCGCAGACGCCGGGACACGAGATCGTGCAGTCCTTCGAGCCGGGTGAGAACTGGCGGTGGTGCTACGTGCACGAGAAGTACGTCTGAGTCATGTCCCAATTTGTGGACTGCGTGGCAGCTTGCGCCCTGTAGGTGCGGTGCGTCCGCGGGCAAAATGGAATGTATCCAATCAAGTCCGACGGAAGGTTGTCGACCATGACCGAAGTTATTGCAGGAGTGACGATTCCGGATACCGAGCTGGCCCGAGAGGCCACCTCGATCGTTCGGAAGGCGACCGACGACACCTTGTTCAACCACTCCCGCCGGGTGTTCCTGTGGGGGTCGTTGAAGGCGGCCGCGCGGGGCCTCGATGTCGACCCGGAACTCGCCTACGTGGGCGGGATGTTCCACGATCTGGGGCTGACCACGGAGCACGGCACCAAGTATCAGCGGTTCGAGATCGACGGTGCCGACATGGCTCGAAAGCTGTTGCTGGACTTCGGCCGTAGCGAGCAGGAAGTGACGGATGTGTGGCTGGCGATCGCGCTGCACACCACACCGGAGGTCCCGCACCACCTGGCGCCCGAGGTCGCGGTGGTGACTCTGGGCGTCGAAACCGACGTCATCGGCCTGGGTCTCGACGAGATCAGCGACCAACAGCGTGCCGAGGTGATCGCCGCCCATCCGCGTCCCGACTTCAAGAACCGCATTCTGCGGGCGTTCCACGACGGCATGGTCGATCGTCCGGACACGACGTTCGGGACCATGAACGACGACGTGCTGGCGCACTTCGATTCGTCGTTCAAACGGACGAATTTCGTCGACCTCATTCAGAACAACGCCTGGCCGGAGTGAATGCGTGAACCCGGCCCGGCGTCGTTCCTGGATCAGGCTTGCTTGACGGCTTCGATGTCCAGGGTGATGGTGACCTTGTCGCCGACGACGGCGCCACCGGTCTCCATCGGCAGGTCGAGGTCGACGCCGAAGTCCTTGCGGTTGATGACAACTGACGCTTCGTAACCGGAGACCTCGCCTTGGCCCATGCCGGGGCTCACGCCGTTGAATTCGAGGCCAAGGGTGACCGGTCGCGTGTTGCCCTTGATGGTCAGGTCGCCGTCCAGCAGGTAGGACGCACCGTTGGGGCGCACGGCGGTCGAGGCGAAGGTCGCCACCGGGTGGTTCTCGGCGTCGAAGAAGTCGGCCGACTTGACGTGGCCGTCGCGCTGCTCGTTGCCGGTGTTGAGGGATGTCACGTCGATCTCGGCGGTGACTGACGGCGTGCCGTCTTCGGCAACGGTGATGACGCCACTGAAGTTCTCGAACTTGCCGCGGACCTTGCTGACCATCAGATGGCGTACCGAGAATTCGACGGTCGAGTGGGCGGTGTCGATTGCCCAGGTGCCGGCGCTGATGGGAGTGGTTGCGGTGGTCATATGCCTGTCCTTCGTTGGTGGGAGTGCCGGCTCGTCCGGACTCTGAATGGCCAACCGGACTGCGGTCCGAATTATTCCGGCGCTCGACTCGCGCTCCTTAATGAAAATGATTATCGTTAGTGAATGCCTACGACGACCGCTGATCTCATCCCGGTGACCGTGCTTTCGGGTTTTCTGGGGGCCGGTAAGACCACGCTGCTCAATCACATCCTGGCCAACCGGGACGGTCGCCGGGTGGCGGTGATCGTCAACGACATGAGCGAGGTGAACATCGACGCGGCGCTCGTCGCCGGCCAAGGGCACCTCGACCGGACCGAAGAAAAGCTGGTCGAACTCACCAACGGATGTATCTGCTGCACCCTGCGTGAAGACCTCATCACCGCGGTGGCCGAGCTGGCTCGCCAGAAACGATTCGATCAGATCGTGATCGAATCGACGGGCATCTCCGAGCCCATGCCGGTGGCGGCCACCTTCAGCTGGGAATTCGAGGACGGGTTCGTTCTCTCCGAGCTCGCCCGCCTGGACACGATGGTCACCGTCATCGATGCGTGCACGTTCCTGCCGGAGTTGGCGCGCGGGGAGGCGCTCACTGACCGCAAGCTCGCGGTGTCCGACGGCGACGGCCGCAACATCGCCGAATTGTTGGTCGACCAGGTCGAGTTCGCCGACGTGATCCTGATCAACAAGACCGATCTGGTCAGTGCCAAAACGGTTGCGACCGTGGAGGCGCTCGCCCGGCGCCTCAATCCCAGGGCGCGGATCGAGCGCACCGAGCGCGGGATCGTACCGCTGGCAACCGTTTTGGACACGGGGCTGTTCGACCCGGAACTCGCCGCGGAGGCACCCGGATGGGATGAGGAGATCGCGAACGGACACGCTCCGGAAACGGAGGAATACGGCATCAGCAGCATGACATTCCGCGCCGATCGCCCGTTCCATCCCCAGCGCCTTGCCGATGTCCTCGACCAGGTCCGGGGCCTGCTGCGCAGTAAAGGCTTCTGCTGGATCGCCACCCGGCCGAACATCGCCGCCATCTGGTCACAGGCCGGGCCCAACCTCACCATCGAACCCGCCCAGTACTGGACGAGTACCGACCTCGAGCCCAGTCAGGAGATCGTCTTCATCGGCATCAGGCTCGAAACCGACAAGGTACGAGCGCTTCTCGACTCGGCGCTCCTCACGAACGACGAAATGGCTGCCGGCACCAACGCCTGGCTGCGTTATGCAGATCCCCTGCCGGCCTGGACCGCGGCGCACAGCCACGTCTGACGGGGTCTACTGCGCGCTGGGTGCGAGATCGCCGAGTAGGTAGCGCTGCAGCGTGACCCCGAGATCGGCGGCGAGTTGTTCGTTCGAGCGCTTGGCCAGTGGCTCGAGTCCGATGACGTACCGCGCCAACGCGAAACCGTTGACCTGTGACATGACCAGGGCGGCGCGGTAGTCGGCATCGGCGGAGCCCAGTCCTTCCGCGATGGGTGCAATGATCTTGCGCGCCAGGAAGTCCCGCACCAGTCTCGCCGCCTCGGGTTCGGCGGTGGCCGCGCGCACCATGCCGATCATGGGCCGCCGCCGAACCTCGTCATCGAGCACCTCGAGGATGAGCGTTGCCAGGCGTAGGCCGGCAGAGTCTTTGTCGCCGTCGAGCACCCGGCCGATGACCGAGGCGGGCTCGACCGGAAGTTCCACCACGGCAAGGAACAGATCCCGCTTCTTGCCGTAGAAGTGGCTGACCAACGCGGGGTCGACACCGGCTTGCAACGCGATCTGGCGTAGAGACGTTCGCTCGTACCCCAACTCCGCGAACAGCTTCCGTGCAGTCTCCTCGATGGCCTCGCGGGTGCCGTTGGGTCCCGGACGGCGTCCACCGCGGGCGGGTCGCTGGGCCATTCGACTCCCTGGTTCGAAGAATTCTTTACGTGTTGAATTATAGCCCCGGCGGGTTTAATGTCATACCGTCAACCTTCTTGATTAGCCACGCTAGAGAGACGTTCCGCGCAGTCCACGCATGCCGGTGCGAAAGGGTAACGGATGCAGCGGTTTCCGATCAGGCGCCAGCTGGGCCGCCACTGGATGTATGTGGTGGCGGTGGTGGTGGTTGTGATCGCCGGGTTCGCGGTGTTCCGGCTGCACGGCGTTTTCGCCTCGCATGACGTCACGTCCACCCCGAGCGGAGCGGTGAATGACATCGTGCCGTTCAACCCCAAGCATGTGGTGATGGAGGTCTTCGGACCGCCGGGTGCCGTCGCCACCGTCACCTACCTGGACGTCAACGCTCAACCGCAGCGCGCCGACGCCGTCAGGTTGCCGTGGGCCTACGACGCGACCACCACTCAGCCGGCGGTGTTCGTCAACGTCCAGGCCCAGGGTGACAGTGACTCGATCGGCTGCCGCATCACGATCGACGACGCCGTCAAAGACGAGAGAACGGTCAATACCGTGCACGCCTTCACCTACTGTCTGGACAAATCCGGATGAGCACCAACCGCGTTCCGGACTTCATCCGCCGATACTCGGTGCTCATCGCCTTCTTCTGGCTGGCGCTGGCCGTGGTGACGAATGTCTTTGTGCCGCAGTTGGAGACGGTGGCCGAATCGCATAACGTCTCGCTGAGCCCGACAGACGCGCCGTCGCTACAGGCGGCGAAGCAGATCGGCAAGGTGTTCCACGAGTTCGATTCCGACAGTTCGGCGATGATTGTCCTCGAGGGCGACCAGCCGCTGGGGGCTGCCCCGCACCACTACTACGACGGCCTGATCGACAAACTCACCGCCGACACCAAACACGTCCAGCACGTGCAGAACTTCTGGGGCGACCCGCTGACGGCAGCCGGATCGCAGAGCGCCGATGGCAAGGCCGCACTGGTGCAGGTCTACCTCGCCGGCAACCAGGGGGAGTCGCTGGCCAACGAGTCCGTCGACTCTGTCCGCAGGATCATCGAGAACACGCCGCCGCCACCGGGTCTCAAGGTGTACCTCACGGGCGCCGCGCCCCTGATCACCGACCAGTTCGAGGTCGGCCGCCACGGCACCCTCAAGACCACGCTGATCACCATCGGCGTGATCATGGTGATGCTGTTCTCGCTCTACCGCAGATTCACCACGGTGATCATGGTGATCTTCACGGTGATGATGGAATTGACGGCATCGCGCGGCGTCGTCGCCTCGCTGGCCAACGCCGGCATCATCGAGTTGTCGACGTACTCGACAAACCTGTTGACGCTCTTGGTCATTGCCGCCGGCACCGATTATGCGATCTTCATCCTCGGCCGGTTCCACGAAGCCCGCTACGCCGGGCAGGACCGGGTCACCGCGTACAACACGATGTATCACGGGACGTCGCACATCATCCTGGGATCGGGGCTGACCATCGCCGGTGCGGTGTTCTGTCTGACGTTCACCCGGCTCCCGTACTTCCAGAGCCTCGGAATCCCCGCCGGGACCGGCGTTCTCGTCGCCGTGGTCGCCGCGTTGACGCTCGCACCCGCGCTGCTGGGTATCGGCAGGCACTTCGGCCTCTTCGAACCCGTGCGTCAGCTGCAGACCCAAGGCTGGCGGCGCATCGGCACCGCCATCGTGCGGTGGCCCGGCCCCATCCTGGTCGTCACCGTCGCGGTGGCCCTGATTGGCCTGATCGCCCTGCCTGGATACAAGACCAGCTACGACACCCGTCCCTACATGCCGGCTGGCGCTCCGGCCAACATCGGTTACGCTGCCGCCGAACGCCACTTCTCGCAGGCCCGGCTCAATCCCGAACTGCTGATGATCCAAGCCGACCATGATCTGCGTAACTCCACAGACATGATCCTGCTGGAGCGCGTCGCGAAGGCGGTTTTCCACACCGACGGCATCGCGCAGGTGCAGTCGATCACCCGACCGCTGGGCACACCTCTGGACCACTCGTCCATACCATTCTTGATCAGTGCCGGAAATTCCGGGCAGATCAACAACCTGCCCTTCCAGCAGGCGCGTAGCGCTGACCTGCTCAAGCAGGTGGATGTGATCAACAAGTCGATCGACATTCTGCGGCAACAGTATTCGCTGCAACAGCAATCCGGCGCCCTCACCCATGAGCAGGCCAAGGCGTTTCAGGACACCGTCGCCACCGCCAAGGACCTGCGGGACAAGATCGCCAATTTCGACGATTTCTTCCGGCCGTTGCGCAATTACTTCTATTGGGAGCCGCATTGTTTCGATATCCCGATCTGTGCCGCGCTGAGGTCGGTCTTCGACGCACTCGACGGCATCGATGATCTGACCGATCAGCTGGGTGATGTCGCCAGCAGTATCGGGAAACTCGATGCGCTGCAGCCGAAACTGCTCGCGCTGATCCCGCCGCAGATCGCCAGTCAGCAGACGAACCGCGAGCTGACGATGACGAATTACGCCACCAACTCGGGCCTCAACGATCAGGCCGCCGCGTCGCTGCAGAACGCCACCGCATTGGGGCAGGCGTACGACGCGTCGAAAACCGACGACTCGTTCTATCTGCCGCCGGAAGCGTTCACCAACCCCGAGTTCCAGCGCGGCATGAAGCTGTTCATGTCACCGGATGGCAAGGCCGCGCGGATGATCATCACGCACGACGGCGATCCCGCTACGCCGGAAGGTATTTCGCACATCGCCGCCATCAGGCACGCGGCGCAGCAGGCCGTCAAGGGCACTCCGCTGGGTGGATCGAGGATCTATCTTGCCGGCACGGCCGCCACCTACAAGGACATCCAGGAGGGCGCCAAGTACGACCTCATGATCGCCGGTATCGCCGCGCTGAGCCTGATTCTGCTGGTGATGATGTTCATCACCCGAAGTATTGTCGCGGCCTTGGTCATCGTCGGCACCGTGGCACTGTCGCTGGGCGCCTCATTCGGTCTGTCCGTCCTGATCTGGCAGGACATCTTCGGCATCGACCTGTACTGGATCGTGTTGGCGCTGGCCGTGATCCTGTTGCTGGCGGTGGGGTCGGACTACAACCTGCTGCTCATCTCGCGGTTCAAAGAAGAGATCCACGCCGGCATCAATACCGGCATCATCCGCGCGATGGCCGGCTCCGGCGCGGTGGTGACCTCGGCCGGGCTGGTGTTCGCCGCGACCATGGCGTCCTTCGTGTTCGCCGACCTGAGGGTGCTCGGCCAGATCGGGACGACAATCGCCCTCGGTCTGCTGTTCGACACATTGATCGTCCGGTCGTTCATGACGCCGGCCATCGCCGTGCTGCTCGGGCGGTGGTTCTGGTGGCCGCTCAAGGTGCGGCCGCGCCCGGCCAGCCAGATGCTGCAGCCCTACGGATCCCGGCAGTCGGTGCGTCAGCTGCTGCTGTGGGAGGACGGCGATCCCGCGGTCAGTGGATCGGGTGCAGGTGCGCGAAGCCACGGCGGAGACGCATGACGGGCATGGAGCTGTGGGGCGGCCTGACAATCGTCGCCGGGCTGATGGCACTGACCTTCCTCGCGTGCGTCTTCGTGTACGTGCGGGGGCTGGAGCGGCGCCCACCCGCTGTATTGGGCGAACAGGTTGGTGCCCACAAAGCGGTACTGGCCAAAGTACGTAAAGGCCAGCCGATGTCGCAGGACGAGATCGACTACGCCAACGAACTGGTCTCCGACGCCGGCTCACCGCTCGCCTATGCGATACCCGCCGTCCTTTTCACCATGGGCTTCTTCTACGTCGTCGGCTGCCTCTACGAGCTGCAGGTGCACGGCGGCCATCCCTCGTTTCGCACTTTCATCGGCGGCATCCCGATGCTCACGTCGATGAACATCTTCGGCCAGCTGCACCGGGTGGCACGACTGAAGAAGCGGGTGCCCGCGGACCCGGTGCTCGTGGCGTAATCCGGGGCGCTCCGCGCCTGACGTCAGCTGCTGTGCCACCCGGCCACACCGACCGCGATCATGCGGAGCTGCTTACGTGCGGTTCGCTTGACGTCGTCCAGTGCCTTGGCGTCGTTCGCATCATCGATGGATTCGGCGGTGGTCATCATCGTGTTGACGAACAGGCCGGCCACGATGTTCAGGTCTTCGGCGCTCCAGGTGGTGAGCCCGGGCAGTCGGCCCAGGTCGATCGCGAGCTCCGAGGTGATCAGCCGGATTTCCGTGCGGATCGCATAGCGCAGCGCGGTGACGCCGCTGTTGCGCTCGCGGCTGATGAAGCGCCAGTGCTCGGGGCGTTCGGCGACGCTGTTGAACAGGATGTCGACGGAGGACTCGATGATGCGTTTGGGGTCGAGTTGGCCGGCGCGGGCACCGCGGAGCATCTCGCGCAGGGCGCGGAACGACTCATCGATCAGCACCAGGCCGAGGGCGTCCATGCTTTCGAAGTGCCGATAGAAGGCAGCAGGCACGATGCCGGCCTCGCGGGTGACCTCACGCAGGCTGAGCGCGCTGAAACTGTCCTCGTCGAGCAGCTTGAGGGCGGCCGCGATGATCGCGCGGCGGGTGGCTTCCTTGCGCTCTTCGCGCGAGAGGTTGTCCTGGACGCGGGAGCTTGATGAGCGGCTGGACCTCCGGTCGCGTGAACCAGGGGTACGACTGTTCACCGAACAAAGTTTACACAGGGTGACGAAACCGCAGATCGGTACGAATGTGTATGAGTTATGGGTACGTATGTTCACCGTGTGATCCCAGCAACAACCAGCGATTTAAGTCTTGACGCGAACGGTTGAAGTCCGTCACTGTGTACACATGTTCACCGAAACTTTGAGCCGCCGGGTACGGCGCTCCGCCCTGGTTGGAATCCTCACCGGCCCGCACGGCGTGGACCGGTACACCGAGGTTTTCGATCGCACCTGGACTGTCAACGACGCGCGCGCCAAAGTCGTCGCCGTCCGTCGACAGACGCCGCGCAGCGTCACCCTGACCCTGCAGCCCAATGCGGCATGGCTGGCAGGCCGGGGCGAGCGCAGCGACGGGAAGTGTTTCCGCGCCGGCCAGCACATCAACCTGACCGTCGAGATCGACGGCCGTCGCCGTACGCGGTGCTACTCGCCGGCCAACTCCGAGGGCAGCCCGGTCATCGAGCTGACCGTCGGCCTGCACGACGGCGGCCAGGTCTCCACCCACCTGTTCGAGCACGCGGAGCCCGGCATGGTCGTCCACCTCGACTCCGTCGGCGGCGACTTCGTCCTCCCGGCGGTTCGTCCGCGCCGCATCCTGCTGGTGTCCGGCGGCAGCGGCATCACCCCGGTGCTGTCGATGCTGCGCACCTTGCGCGAGGAGAACTTCGACGGCGAGGTCGCGTTCCTCCACTACGCCCGCAACCCAGAAGAGGCTGCCTACGCCACCGAGCTGGCCGCCACCCCGGGCGTCAAGGTGCTGCACAGCTACACCCGCTCCAACCGCGGCGACCTGAGCGGCCACTTCGGTCCCGACCACCTGGCCGCCGCCATGCCCAACCCCGACGCGGTGTTCGTCTGCGGGCCGCCCGCACTGGTCGACGCGGTCAAGGACCTGCTTCCGGGCGCCCAATCGGAGAGCTTCGTGCCCCCGGTTATCGCCGTCCCGACCGAGGCCTCCGGCGGCAACGTCGCCTTCACCGAGAGCAAGGTCGACGTGGTCGACGACGGCCGCTCCATCCTCGAGCAGGCCGAGGCCGCCGGGCTCAACCCGACCAACGGCTGCCGCATGGGCATCTGCCACACCTGCACCCGCAAGAAGATCAGCGGCCCGGTGAAGAACCTGATCACCGGCGCGGTCTCGTCCGCCCCTGACGAAAACGTCCAAATCTGCGTGACCGCGCCCTGCGGCGACGTCCAGATCGACCTCTAGACCCCCACCACCAGCCCACACACAAAGGAGACGAATCATGGCTCAACGTCCCGCCCCCCTGACCCCCGAGCAGTTCGACGAGTTCGGCCGCGCGCTCGACACCATTCGTGAACGCCACCTCGCCGACCTGGGCGACCGCGACTCCGACTACATCCGCAACATCATCGCCATGCAGCGCAAGCTGGAGATCGGTGGCCGCGCCCTCCTGTTCCTGCCCCCGGCCTGGCCCGTCGGCACCGTGATGCTCGGCCTGTCGAAAATCCTGGACAACATGGAGATCGGCCACAACGTCATGCACGGCCAGTACGACTGGATGGGCGACCCGGCGCTGCGCGGCCAGAACTTCGAATGGGATTCGGCCTGCCCGTCCAACCAGTGGCGGCACTCGCACAACTACATGCACCACACCTACACCAACATCGTCGACATGGACCGCGACATCGGCTACGGCGTCCTGCGGATGAGCGAGGATCAGAAGTGGAGCCCGTACTACCTGGGCAACCCGGTGTACGCCTTCCTGCTGATGGTGTTCTTCCAGTACGGCGTCGCACTGCATGAGCTCGAGGCCGAGCGCATCCGCATCGGTGAAATCCGCCTGCGGGACAAGAAGGACATGCTGCGCGAGATGTGGGCCAAGGTCCGCAAGCAGACCGTCAAGGACTACGTGGCGTTCCCGCTGCTGGCCGGGCCCTTCCTGCCGTTCGTGTTCGCCGGCAACATGACCGCCAACCTGATGCGCAACGTCTGGTCCTACACCATCATCTTCTGCGGACACTTCCCCGAGGGCACCCACGAATTCACCGTCGAAGAGACCAAGAGCGAGACCCGCGGGCAGTGGTACTACCGCCAGCTCCTGGGTTCGGCAAACCTGACCGGCGGCAAGTGGTTCCACATCTTCAGCGGCAACCTGTCGTTCCAGATCGAGCACCACCTGTTCCCCGACATCCCGGCGCACCGCTACGCGGAAATCTCGCCGGAGGTCAAGGCGCTATGCGAGAAGTACGACCTGCCCTACAACTCCGGGCCGATCCACAAGCAGTTCTACTCGGTGGTCAAGAAGATCTGCCGGCTGGCTCTGCCGGACTCATGGCTGACAAAGCCGGCACCAGAAGGTGATCCGGTCAGTGAGGTTGTCGAGGTCGCCGACGACGTCGAGGTCCTCGTGCCGGTGTCGGCCGGCTGATTCGATCAGCGTCCCGCACCTGCGACACGCCTGCCCGGCCCGGCCGTACACCCAGAGCCCGCGGCCGGGTCGGGTGTCGCCCGTGGTAGTCCTGCTCCACCTGTTTCTGTTCAGCCACAACATGTCCCGGGCCCGCTGCGCCAGCCGCAGCGGGTCTTTCACTGTGCTGACCGGGGCAGTCGGACGGCGGCCGACGATGAAGCACAACTCGTTGGCATAGACGTTGCCGACGCCGGCGAGGTTGCGTTGGTCGAGCAGTGCCTCGTGCAGCGGCCTGTCGGGGTCCTGGGTGAGATTGGCTGCTGCTCTTTGTGGATCCCAGTCCGGGCCAAGGAGATCGGGGCCGAGGTGTTTGACGGGCTCCTCGTCGTGGTCTCGTCGGAGGATCTCCAGCGTGCCGAGCTCGGTGCCCACCGCTTGAATGTCCTTGGTTTCCAGGATGATTCTGGTTCGGTGATCGGGCCGTCTCGGTTTGGTGCTGACTTGCCACTTGCCCTCCATCTTGAGGTGCGAGTGGATGCTGGCCTCGGCGGTGCGGATGAACAGGTGCTTGCCGCGGCTGATCACCTCATCGACCGTCTGGCCGGTGAGGTCGACGGTCGCGAACTTCGGAACGCGAATATCGCAGCGCGTCAGCGTCTTTCCCTGCAGCGCCTCGCGGAGGATCGCTGCCGTGTGCCAGACGGTGTCGCCTTCGGGCATCAGCGGATGTATCTGTGGGCGCGAGTGAGGGCCTGCTCGGCGTCGTGCGCGACCTTCTGGACCAGGGGCGCGGCCAGTTCGAGCTCGTCGATCAGGTCCAGGGCCTCGCCGGCCCAGATCGGCACGTAGTCCATGTCCAGCTCGGCGACCTTGGTGCGGAACTCCTGTTGCGCCTTTGGATCCGCGTCCAGCTCGGCATCGCGGTCCTGCCACTCTTCGGTGAAGACGCTGCGCAATGTCCGCGCGGGATACTGTGCCGGCCAGCGCGTTTCGAGCGGCCGGGCGGCGATGTCGATGGCGCGGCCGGTAGTGGTGTCTGCCGCCTTCGCCTTGAGCATGACCTTCGACTCGGCGGCGCTGAGCCGGGATTCGTGGGTGGCTTCGAAACGGGTGCCGATCATGGCGCCCGCGGCGCCGAGGGTCAGGGCCGCGGCGAGACCGCGGCCGTCACCGATACCGCCTGCCGCGAGTACTGGCGTGCCATGCGCCACGTCGACGACTGCAGGAACGAACGGCAGTGTCGACCGGCCGCCATGGTGACCGCCGGCCTCTCGGCCCTGCGCAACCAGCGCCTGCACCCCGGCATCGAGCGCCTGCCTGGCCTCATCGAGGTTGTGGACCTGGCACAGCAGCGGGATGTTGGCGTCATGGATGGCCTTGGCGAACGGAGCCGGGTCGCCAAAAGACAAGATGATGGCGGCCGGCTGCTGGGCGATGACCCAGTCGACGATCTCCTGATTCACCGCCCAGGTGAGCAGGCCGACGCCCCAGGGCTTTTCGGTGCCTTGCCTGGCCAACTGGCATTCGGTGGCCAGCATCGTCAGGTCACCGCGGCCGCCGCCGATCAGGCCAAGCCCACCGCCCTCAGACACCGCGGCCGCCAGCCGGCCACCGGATACGTCACCCATCGGCGCCAAAACGATCGGGTGGTCGATGCCGAACAACTCGGTGAGCGGGGTGTGCAGGGCCATGACTTCACTCTATGACTCGGTCGGGGCCGCTCTGGTTTGCATGTGTCCCGGCGGCCCCTACGGCGAGTGTGCAGCTTCCGGAGCCACATCGTCGCCGACGCGTAAGAATGCTGCACACTCGACATAGGGCCGGAAAAGTTGACCTTGCCCCTGGCGGCAGTGTTTACCCTCTGGCTGAGGACATTGACCATGCAGATTTCTGAGCTGGCCCGGCGAACGGGCGCGTCGACCAAGGCCGTGCGGTACTACGAGGACCTCGGCCTGCTGGAGCCGCTGCGCCTGCCCAACGGGTACCGGGACTACTCCGAAGACGATGTGCAGATTGTGAGCGAAGTGCGTGCGCTGGCCGCCGTCGGCATCTCCCCGTCGAAGGCCCGGCCGTTCATCGATTGCCTGCGCCACGGCCACGAGCACAGTGACGAGTGTCCCGAGTCGCTGGCGGCCTATCGGGACGGCATCGCGGTTCTCGACGAGACCATCGCGGCGCTGACGCAGCGACGACAGGCCCTCACGGCGCGGCTCAACGCTGCCGCGTGCCGCGAGTTCGATAAGGATTATGAGCAGGTGACGGACTACACGACACTTCCCGCGGGCCTTCCGGTCCCCGAAAACGACGGCGCGGCAGACCATCTGGTGGGACTGCGGGTCCCCGACATCACGCTGAAGTCGAGCGGCGGTGGCCCCGTCCGGCTAGGGAGCCTGCCGGCGGGACGGACGATTCTGTATCTGTACCCGCTCACCGGTCGTCCCGGCGCCGACATCCCCGAGGGGTGGGACGCGATTCCAGGAGCGCGTGGCTGCTCGACCGAGGCATGCGATTTCCGTGACCACTTCTCCGAGTTGAAAGACGCGGGCGTCGAGGAGGTCTGGGGCTTGTCGAGCCAGGACGTCGACTATCAGGCGGAAGTGGTGCGGCGGCTGCGATTGCCATTCCACATGCTGTCGGATGAATCGTTCGCCCTGGCAGAGGCTTTGCAGCTACCGACGTTCGCTGCCGGCGGCTACCCGCGGCTCTACACACGGCTCACGCTGGTCGTCCGGGACGGCCGCATCGAGCACGTCTTCTATCCGATTTTCCCGCCGAACACGCACGCGCAGCAGGTCCTCGACTGGCTGCGCCGCGGGTAGGTCACGGCGCCGGGATCATCAGCGGCTGGCCCTTTTCGACGACGTACGTGGCCAGTTCCGGCAGGCACGAACAGGGCCACGGAGCCGCTTGAGTCGTTGACGCGCCGCCGGCGGCGAAGACGGCCAGGGCTGTGCACGTGGTGGTGACGATGTTGCGATCGGCTTTCATGAGCACCTCGGAAGTAGTTGGAGCACTTGACCGCTCACGTTCCAGTCTAGAAGTCAGGGGAGCAGTGGCAGCCGCCACAAGGGTGCGCCGGGTTCGAGGAACCACAGCCGCGTCGCGGTCAGACGGAGAATCCGAACTGCACCGGAGATCATGAGTACAGCCAGGGGCAGCTCGATCAACGCCGCAGTCATCAATGGCACGGTCGCGTCGTGCCCGAAGTCTGAGGTCATGACGTCGAACCAGGCATCGCACACCAGCAGCACCCCGGTCGTGAACGCGGTGAGTAGAACCAGTTGTCGACGCAACCAGCCCAACACGGCCGTCGCTGTCATGAATGCGACCAGCAGAACGTCGAAGCCGATCCACGTCGCCGGCCAGTTGTGCGCCGTGTAGTTATCGGGAAGCGCGAAACCGAGGTAGATGACCCACGGGATCAACACGATGCTGCTGCCGGTCATCAACGTCAGCCGGATGCGCCGCATCCTCGTGGCCATCGCCGGTGGGAACACTTCATCCCGCGGCCGTTGCAGTCGCGTGATGAGATCCTGCCGCTCGGCCGGCGTCATCGCTGCGATGTCGGCGTCGGACAAACCGATATCCATGGTCTCGATACTGCCGAACGTGAAGCCAGACGCCTAGCGGAGCCGCAGCCCCCGTGGCGTCCGCGAGAACCCGGCGTCGGTCAGCGCGGTGTGGACCTGTGCCTGCTCGGCGTCGGGTGCCGGCGCCAGCACGGGCTCCCCGTTGACCTTTTCGATCAACAGCGAATGCAAGCGCCCCGCACTCACCAGGTCCGCCAGCGCGCCGGCGGCCGCACGTTGTTGTTCCGGGGTGGCGTCGAAAGACAACAGCGACTTGCCGCCGCGCTCCAGGAACCACACCAACTCGCCGTCGACCAACGCCACCAGCGCGCCCGCCTTGCGGCCGGGCCGGTGGCCCGCGACCTCGGGCCACGGCAGCGCGGCGCCGTAGGGATTGCCGGGGTCGGTAGCGGCCAAGACGATGGCGTTGTAGTCGGGGTTGCTCTGGTCGACGCCGTCGAGATAATTGCGCAGCCGGTCCACCGTCGAGGCCACCGCGAACTGTGCGCCACCAAGTGATTCGATGAAATACCCGCGCTGGCAGCGGCCGGCTTCCTCGAACGCGGTCAGGACTTTGTACAACGAGGCGAATCCGCCGGGTAGGCCGTCGGCCGCGCCGCGGGTGACGACACCATAGCGGTTCAGCAGCAGCTCGGCCTGGAAGTGGGCGCGCACAGTCGATTCGGGTTCGGCCGTCGGCAGCGCTGACCAGCGCCCGGCGACGGTCGGGTCCACGGTGCGGGCCTGAGGCCGGGCCACGCTGTAGCGGCTGAGCCGGGGCGGGCGCTGCCGCTGCCGGTGGGCACCCCCCGGCTTTCGCCCGGCATTGCCGAGCATCGCCCGTACCGGGGCAAAGGTGTCGCCCGTAACCCAGCCGGCCCAGATCAATTCCCACAGCGCCTGTTTGGCGTCGGGGGTGTCGCTGGCTGCCAGCTGCCGGAAGAAGTAAGCGCCGCCGTTGGCCAAGGTATCCAGCAGCTCGCGGTGCGTGTCGGTGAACTCGATCTCAGTCCCAGCGGCAAGTGACAGCGGCGCGGTGTCGGCCCGGTGGAACACGATCCAGCCGTCGTTTCCGCCGATCTGGCCGGCCCCCGACCAGGTGACTTCACCCGAGGCCAGCAGTTCGTCGAGCATGGCTGGTTGGTAGTCCGACACCCGTTGGCCGAAGACGAGCGGTTCGACCGCAGACGCCGGAATCGGCACGCCGGCAAGCTGTTCGATGACCGACGCCAGCCCGTCAATGCCGCGGGCATCGCCGAACTGCTGCCACGCGGGCAGGAAGCGGGCGTATGCGGTGGTGCTGACGGGTTCGATCTGGGCCCGCAGCGCGGCCAGTGACCGGCGGCGCAGAATCTTCAGAACCGTTGCATCACACCACTGTTGGTCGACGCTGTCGGGAATGTCGGTGAACTCGCCGCGGATGAGCTTGCCGTCCAACACCATCCGGCTCAGGACATCGGCGGTCACGCGATGTCCCAGGCCGAATCGGGCGGCCGCCTGGGTGGTCGTGAACGGCCCGTTGGTCCTGGCGTAACGGCCGAGCAGTTCGCCCAGCGGGTCGGACACCGTCGCGGTGAAACTGGCCGGCACGCCGACGGGTACTGCGACGCCGAGACCGTCGCGCAGCAGCCCCATATCTTCGACTGCGGCCCACCAGCTTTGCCCTGCGAACGTCACCGATACCGCGCGTTTGGCGGCTTGCAGGGTGGCGCACCACGCCTCGACATCGCTTGCGGTGCACCGCTGCCGCAGTTCCTCGGTGCTCAGGGGTCCGAGTAGTCGCAGGAGGTCGGCGATGCCCTCGGCGTCGCGGGCGGCCCGGTCCTCGGTCAGGTGCTGCAGCTGCCGACTGGTCGACGCCACCACGTCGGGATCGAGTAGTTCGCGCAGTTCGACCCGGCCCAGCAGCTCGGCGAGCAGGGTGGCGTCCAACGACAGTGCGGCAGCGCGCCGTTCCGCCAGCGGGCTGTCACCCTCGTACATGAACGCGCCGACGTAACCGAACAGCAGCGATGCGGCGAACGGGGACGGCGTGGCGGTCTGCACGTCGAGAACCCGGATCCGTCGTTGCGCGACGCGCCGCATCAACTCGGTGAGCATCGGGACGTCGTAGACGTCCTGCAGGCACTCCCGCACGGTCTCCAGCACGATCGGGAAATCCGGGTACTTACGGGCGATGTCCAGCAGCTGGGCGGCTCGCTGCCGCTGGTGCCACAACGGCGACCGTTTACCGGGGTGGCGCCGCGGCAACAGCAGCGCCCGTGCCGCACATTCGCGGAATCGCGACGCGAACAGCGCCGACCCGCCGACCTCGGCCGTCACGATGGTCTCGATCTCGTCGGCGTCGAAGACGAAAATGTCTGCGCCGGGCGGGTTTTCACCGGTGTCGGGCAGCCGCAGCACGATACCGTCGTCAGATGCCGTCGGCTTCTCGTCGATGCCGTACCGCTCCATGATCCGCCGGCCCACAGCCAGCGCCAGCGGTCCGTGTACCCGCAGCCCGTAGGGGGAGTGCAAGATGATTCGCCAGTCGCCGAGCTCGTCGCGGAACCGTTCCACCACGAAGGTGGTGTCGGTGGGCACCGTGCCGGTGGCCTGCCGCTGCTCGTCCAGCAGCTGCCACAGGTTGTCGGTGGCGTAAGCGTTGAAACCCATTGTGCTGCAATACTCGTCGAACTCGGCACGAGGCAGTCCGGCGAGCTTTCCGGTGAAGGCGCCGATGGCCGCACCCAGTTCGGCCGGACGGCCGACCGCGTCGCCCCGCCAGAACGGCAACCGGGCGGGCTGGCCCGGAGCGGGCAGGACCAACACGCGATCATGGGTGATCTCGGTGATCCGCCAGCTGGTGGCGCCCAGGGAGATGACGTCGCCGGGACGCGACTCGTACACCATCTCCTCGTCGAGTTCGCCTACCCGCGAGGGCTTTTCGTCACCAGTGGCCAGATAGACGGTGAACATGCCGCGGTCCGGGATGGCACCGCCGGAGGTCACGGCCAGTCGTTGCGCGCCGGGCCGGGCGGTCAGAGATCCGGTGTCGCGGTCGTAGACCAGCCGCGGCCGCAACTCGGCGAATTCGGTGGACGGGTACTTGCCGGCCAGCAGGTCCAGCGTCGCTTCGAACGCACTGCGCGGTAGCGCGGCGAACGGCGCGCTGCGCCGGACGGCGTCGAACCAACGGTCGGCATCGAGCGGCTCGAGAGCGGCGGCGGCGACGGTGTGCTGGGCCAGCACGTCGAGCGGGTTGGCCGGCACCTGCAGGGTTTCGATCTCGCCGGCGCGCATGCGCTGCACCGTGACGGCGCAGTCGATGAGGTCGGTGCGGTGTTTGGGCAGCAGCACACCCTCGGAGATCTCGCCGACCTGGTGGCCGGCCCGGCCGATGCGCTGCAGGCCGCTGGCGACCGACGGCGGCGCCTCGACCTGGATGACCAGATCGACGGCGCCCATGTCGATGCCGAGTTCGAGGCTGGACGTGGCGACCACGGCTTTGAGCCGTCCGCTCTTGAGGTCGTCTTCGACCTGGGCGCGGGCCTCTTTGCTGACCGAACCGTGATGGGCCTTGGCGAGCAGGCTCGGCGCGCCGAAGGTCTGGCCGCTGGCCATGATCGTGGCCGGAGCGCCGCCACCGATCTGTGCGTTGCGCTCGTTGGGTAGCTCGATGCCCGAGCGGGCGGCGTGAATCTCGTTGAGCCGGGCCGTGAGTCGTTCGGCGAGCCGCCGGGAATTGGCGAACACCAGCGACGAATTGTGCGATTCGATCAGGTCGACGATGCGTTCCTCGACATCGGGCCAGATGGTGCCGCCGTCGAGATTGGCCATGTCCGGCACCGGTACCTCGACGCTCAGGTCGAAGGTTTTGGCGGCGGGTGGTTTGACGATAGTGGTGGGGGCGGCCCCGGACAGGAAGCGGGCCACCTCTTCGGGTGGTTTGACGGTCGCGGACAGGCCGATGCGTTGCGCCGGCTTGTCGAGCAACTGATCGAGCCGTTCCAGCGAAAGCGCCAGGTGCGCACCGCGTTTGGTGGCCGCTACCGCGTGCACCTCGTCGACGATCACGGTCCGTACCGTCGCGAGCGTCTCCCGGGCGGCCGATGTCAACATGAGGAACAGCGACTCGGGTGTGGTGATCAGGATGTCCGGCGGCGTGGCGATCAATTGACGGCGCTGTGCCGGTGACGTGTCACCCGACCGCACCCCGACGGTGATCTTGGGCGCCGCCTCACCCCGGCGTTCGGCCACCCGCGTGATGCCGGTCAGTGGCGTGGACAGGTTGCGCTCGACGTCGACCGCGAGGGCCTTCAACGGCGAGACGTAGAGGACTTTTGTGCCCTTGGCGCCGTTGGCGTTGGCGGGCTCCTGGGCCAACTGATCGATGGCCCACAGGAACGCCGCCAGCGTCTTGCCGGACCCCGTGGGGGCGATGACCAGTGTGTTGTGCCCGTCGGCAATAGCCTGCCAGGCCTGCGCCTGAGCCGGGGTGGGGGTGCTGAAGGCAGCCGCGAACCACTCCCGGGTCAGGTCACTGAACCTGTCGAGTGAATTCACGTGTCCATACTGCCCGGTGGGTCCGACATTGACGCGCCGCGCCGGCTGCCTGTGGCTCGCGTCGAGTCACAGGAGCCACTGTGGTCACCGGGCTGGGTGCGAGCGTAACGCCAGGGCGGCGTCGGGGCAGTTTTTCCGCCGTGACGTTACGTTGGCGGCGGGTCCGCTGACCGACCCGAAGTTGTCCCACGGTTGGGGGTTTGGGGAGCGGGCTGAGCCGGTGGGCGCCACATCACTGGTTGAGGGTGCGTTGATACCGCCGCATGCCGGCGATCCAGCGGTCGTAGTCGGCGCCTTTGTGCCGGTACATCTCCAGAACCTCGGGATGGGGCAGTACCAGGAACGTGCCGTCCTCGATGGCCTGGACCACGAGCGCGGCGACCTCGTCCGGCCCGACCACGTTGCCCGCGTGCGTCACGGCGTTGCCTGCTACTCGGATCGCGGCGTCGGGGGAGTCGGTCATGCCGCGGAGCAGGGGTGTGTCCACGCCCATCGGGCAGACACAGCTGACGCCGATGCCGTTGTCGCCGTAGGTGATGGTGAGCCACTCCGCGAAGCCGACGGCGGCGTGCTTGGTGACGCTGTACCCGGCCGCACCGAGTTGGGTGAGCAGGCCGGCCGCCGAGGCGACGGCGACGAAGTGCCCGGCACCGCGCCCTAGCCATTCGGGCACAAGAGCTTTGGTGGCACGGATGTGCGCGCGCAGGTTGATGTCGATGATGCGATCCCACGCGGCTTCGTCGTCGCCGAGTCCGGGCTCCCCGGTGATGCCGGCGTTCGCCACGTAGATGTCCACCGGCCCGTACACCTCCCGGGCAGCGTCGAGCAGCGTCGCGATGCCGTCGACCGACGAGGCGTCGGCACCGACGCCGACTCCGCCGAAGCCCGCGGCCGTCTCCGCGGCGGCTTCAGCGTTGATGTCACCGGCGACGACCGATGCACCGCCGGCGGCCAGCGCCGTCGCAATGGATCTGCCGATACCCGAACCCGCTCCGGTGACGACCGCCACCGCACCTTCGATCTTCACGGGCTCATGTCTACCGCATCACGGGCTCAACCGAACTGGACTCCTTGCGCCAACGGCAGATCGGACGAGTAGTTGACGGTGTTGGTGGCTCGCCGCATGTAAGCCTTCCAGGAATCGGAGCCCGATTCGCGCCCGCCACCGGTCTGCTTCTCGCCGCCGAACGCCCCGCCGATCTCCGCGCCGGAGGTACCGATGTTGACGTTGGCGATGCCGCAGTCCGACCCGTCGGCGGCCATGAAGCGCTCGGCCTCCCGGATGTCGGTGGTGAAGATCGCCGACGAAAGTCCCTGTGGCACGGCATTGTTGAGGGCGATGGCCTCGTCGAGGGTGTCGTAGGTGAGCACGTACAGAATCGGCGCGAACGTCTCCTGGTGCACGATGGCCGTCTGTCCGGGCATCCGGACCACCGCCGGCGTGACGTAGTACGAGCTGGGGTGCAGTTGGACGCGCTCGCCGCCGGTGACCTCGCCGCCTTCGGCGCGGGCCTGTTCCAGCGCGCCCACCATGTCGCGGTAGGACCGCTCGTGGATCAGCGGCCCGATCAAGGTCCCTTCGGCGGCGGGATCGCCCACCGGCAGGCTCTGGTAGGCGGTGACGATGCGCTGCACCAACGTATCGACCACGCTGCGGTGCGCGATGACGCGGCGCAGCGTCGTGCAGCGCTGCCCGGCGGTGCCGGCGGCGGCGAACACGATGCCGCGCACCGCGAGATCGAGATCGGCCGACGGGGTGACGATGGTCGCGTTGTTGCCGCCGAGTTCCAGCAGTACCTTGCCGAACCGCTGGGCCACGCGCGGGCCGATCTGCCGGCCCATCCGCACCGATCCCGTCGCGCTCAGCAGCGCCACGCGGGGATCGTCGACCAGCTGCTCGCCGATCTCGCGGCCGCCCAACACCAGGCGACCGACATGCTCGGACGCACCGACTTCTAAGGCGGCGCGCTCCAGCAGCGCCTGGCAGGCGACGGCGGTCAGCGGGGTGAGCTCGGAGGGCTTCCACACCACGGTGTCGCCACACACCAACGCGATGGCGGTGTTCCAGGCCCAGACGGCGACGGGGAAGTTGAACGCCGTGATGACGCCGACCACCCCGAGCGGATGCCAGGTCTCCATGAGCCGGTGCCCGGGCCGTTCGGACGCGATGGTGCGTCCGTACAGCTGCCGCGAGAGGCCGACGGCGAACTGGCAGATGTCGATCATCTCCTGCACCTCGCCGAGTGCCTCGGAGGTGATCTTGCCGGCCTCGATGGTCACCAGCGTGCCGAGATCGGCCTTGTGCTCGACGAGCAGCTCACCCAGCCGGGCCACGAGCGCACCGCGCACAGGGGCCGGGGTGGTGCGCCAGGTGGAAAACGCCTGCGCCGCCTCGGCGATCGCGACAGCTGTCTCGTCGGCAGTGGTCTCGGGAAGCGTGAAGAGGACCTCGCCGGTGATGGGTGTGCTGGCGTGCAGGCCGTGAGCGCCGGGCTCGCCCAGCGTGACGTGGGCACCGACGGCCTGCAGCGCGGTACGCACGCGGTCGCGGAGCTGGTCGGCGGTGGGCAAGAGATGATTCTGCACAGAGGTCATGATGCCGCTTTCTCGTAGAGGTCGTAAGGGTCATGGATGTGATGGCCGATGACACCGGCCATCCAGTCGAGGCTGTAGTCGGAGCGGTCGTCGGTGGCTTCGAGTCGTGCATCCCGGTCCAGGTTCGACCGGAAGATGCCGGCCGCGGACGCTGGGAGGAAATCCTCGTAGACAACGGGTTTCGTGGGGTCGCCGCCGCGGTAGTAGGCCAGGCCCTGTGCGGCCATCTCGGTGTCGGTGGCGGGGAAGTACCGATCCCAGTGCCGCTGGTCGGCCATCGCGGCGTCGTAGCGTTCCCGGCCCGTCGGGGTCAACGCCACTCCGCGCGCCTCGACCTCGCCGAAGCGCACCCGCAGGCTCCCCTCGGACACATTGCCGTCCGGGTTGCGGAAGGTACGTGGTTCGGCCAGGGCCCGGAACGAGGTCTGCCGTAACAGGACCGGCGGTCCGTCGGTACGGGGCGGGCCTTGGATGGCATCGATCATGGTGATGCCGCGGGCCGTCATCCGCCGGTACAGCTCGTCGATGTCGAGCACGCGAGGGGTCAGGTGATTGATGTGGGTGGTGCTGACACCGGCGATATCCGCGGCGACGGCGGAGACGGCGCTGAGCTCGTCGTACCAGGCCTTGTCGATCGGGCTGCGCGACAACGCGAACGCCGCGACGGCGCGCCGCACGAACTCGTCGGCATCGGCTGCCGGGCAGCCGTCGGCGGCGATCCGGCGGGCCTGGGCGATCAATGCCGGGTCGAACAGTTGGCGCCGCCCGACGAAGCGTTGCACTCGGGTGCGCAGGTCGGGGGAGAAGAAGCGGGCGTCCTCGGTGGCCAGCATCGAGGTGAAAACGCGAAACGGGTTGCGGTCCAGCTCTTCTGCCTCGATCGGGCGGAAGGCGGTGGAGACCACGGGGACTGGTGAGCCGGCTTCGCGCAGGTCATAGAACCCGACCGGGTGCATGCCGAAGGCCGCGAAAAGGCTTGCGACGTGTGCGAGTTCGGCTGGGCTGCCGACCCTGATGGCGCCGTGCCGCTCGGCGGTCACCCGGTCGATGGATCCGAGCCGGCCGTCGGTGGCGCAGTCGCGGTTCACGGCCGTGCTGACGTCCACGAGTGTGGTGTAGGCCGGTACCTCGGCGCCGTACATCTGGGACAGGGCGGCGGCGAACGCGGCGCGCAGCTCCCACGTCGGGACCGTCACTGTGCTGATCCCCGAGTCGCTCCGCTCCTGCCCGCCGATAAGGCCTGGGGGTAGTCTCCGGCCATGGCCGAAGTGCTTGACGATGTCGATCGAATCCTGGTGCGGGAGCTCATAGCCGACGGCCGGGCGACGCTGGCGCACCTGGCGACGGCGGCAGGGTTGTCGGTGTCGGCAGTGCAATCGCGGGTGCGCCGACTGGAATCCCGCGGCGTCATCACCGGATACACCGCACGGATCAGCCCCGAGGCCGTTGGCCACATGCTGTCGGCGTTCGTTGCGATCACCCCGCTCGATCCTTCCCAACCTGATGATGCCCCGGCGCGGCTGCAGCACTTCCCCGAAATCGAGTCCTGCCACTCGGTGGCCGGCGATGAAAGCTACGTCCTGCTGGTGCGCGTTGCCTCGGCGCGGGCGCTGGAAGGCCTGCTGCAGCGGATCCGGACCGTTGCCAACGTACGCACGCGAAGCACCATCATCTTACAGACTTTTTACGATGATCAGGTCTCGCTACCGGAATAGTTCCTGCCTTAGATCGTGCGAGATGTAAATATTACGTTAGGATGGCGGTATGACCGCTGTTCTGACTTCTGGCGACGGCCTCTCGGCGGGTAATGCGCGCGACGTCCGTGACGTATTGGGGCGCAGCATCCTGACCGACGGATTGGATCTGGTTCTCGATCTGGACCGGTCCGCGGGGTCGTATCTCATCGACGCGCGCGACGGCAGCCGGTACCTGGACATGTTCACGTTCTTCGCGTCGTCGGCGTTGGGGATGAACCACCCGGCGCTGACCGAGCCGGCATTCCGCGCCGAACTCGCGCAGGCGGCGGTGAACAAACCGAGCAACTCCGACGTCTACACCGTGCCGATGGCGCGCTTCGTCCAGACGTTCGCGCGCGTGCTGGGTGACCCGGCGCTGCCGCACCTGTTCTTCGTCGACGGCGGCGCGCTGGCCGTGGAGAACGCGCTGAAGGTGGCATTCGACTGGAAGAGCCGCCTGAACGAGTCCCGTGGCATCGACCCGGCGCTGGGCACCCGGGTGCTGCATCTGCGCGGTGCCTTCCATGGCCGCAGCGGCTACACCATGTCGCTGACCAACACCGACCCGAACAAGGTGGCCCGATTCCCGAAATTCGACTGGCCACGGATCGACGCCCCGGTGGTGGCGCCCGGTGTGGATATCGTTGCGCTGGAACGTGAATCGCTACGCCAAGCGCGGGCGGCCTTCGACGCGCATCCGCGCGACATCGCCTGTTTCATCGCCGAGCCGATCCAGGGTGAGGGCGGGGACCGGCACATGCGGCCCGAGTTCTTCGCCGCGATGCGGGATTTGTGCCTCGAGTACGACGCGCTGCTGATCTTCGACGAGGTGCAGACCGGCGTCGGCATGACCGGGACCCCATGGGCCTACCAGCAATTGGGGGTGACGCCCGACGTGGTGGCCTTCGGGAAGAAAGCCCAGGTGTGCGGGGTGATGGCGGGTGGCCGCGCACGCGAGGAGCGATTCGGGACCAGAGTTGACGAAGTCCCCGACAACGTCTTCCATGTCAGCTCACGGATCAACTCCACCTGGGGTGGCAACCTCACCGACATGGTGCGGTCCCGGCGCATCCTCGAGGTCATCGAAGCTGATGGGCTGATCGACAACGCCGGGCGGATGGGCTGGTATCTGGTGGGCCAGTTGCGTTGCCTGGCAAGCGAATTTCCGGCGCTGGTACTCGACCCGCGCGGGCGCGGACTGATGTGTGCGTTCAGCATGCCGTCGGGTGCGCAGCGGGACGAGGTGCTCCGGCGACTCTGGCAGCGCCGCGTCATCCTCCTGGCCAGCGGCATGGACTCCGTGCGGTTCCGGCCGGCGCTGACGGTGTCGCGGACCGAGATCGACGAAGCCGTGCAGGCGGTACGGGACGTGCTAACGACGCTCTAGTACGTGCTGGCGGATCAGTCCGCGCAGTCGGGTCAGCTCGCTGCCGCTGACCAGCGTGCAGTCGTGCAGCTCGGCCAATTTCCGTGCGGCCGCGGTGAAGTCGTTGTTGGTGACCACCATGGTGTGGGTGCAGTCCTGCATGGGAGCGCCGGCGACCACTTCCTGCACGGCGCCCGGGCCGACGGGCCGGGACAGCCTTTTGCATTGAATGGCAAGCCGATTCGGCCGGGTACCGACGATCAGGTCGACACCCCAGTCCCCGGACAGTTCGGTCATGATGACCGGGACGCCACAGGACCGGGCGATCCGGGCGACGTAGTCCTCGAATTCCGTGCCGGACATGTCGTGGACGGGATCCTCGCGGCGGCTGGGCGTACGCATCCCGGTGACCACGTGCGGGACGGCCGCGAGCAGTAAGGGCACGCCGACGGCCACGGCGAGCGCTGATTGCCACGTCCAGCCGTGCAGATATGCGGTGCCGCCGGCGAGCAGCCCTGCCGCGGCCAGGAGTTTCATCTGCACGCCAGGCATCGTAGAGCCAGCCTCTGACAGCTCTTTACAGGATGCCGACGAGCTACTACCTTCCGTAGTAGAGGTGATTCGGATGACTGGTGAATCCAGGAATTGGCAACGAAACTTCGATTGGGCCGCAGGCTTTTTGGCGGTGGCGCTCCTCTTACACGGCGCTGACCACATGCGGCGGGGAATGAACGTCATCCCGCCGGCAGTGATGATCGGTGGCACGCTGCAGCTGATCCTCGCGGCTGTGACCATCACGCTGGTGGTCAGGCGGAACAGGTGGGCGCCGCTCGCGGCCGTCGGGATCGGCTTCGCGGGCGCGGTGGGATTCACTGCGGCGCATCTGCTTCCGACATGGGGATTCTTCAGCGACAGCTTCATCAATGCGCCGCCGTGGGCGCGGGTGACGGCGTTCTCGTGGGTGACCGCGATATTGGAGATCGCCGCCAATCTGATATTCGGTGCGATCGGGCTGATGATCCTGAAGGAGGGCGGCGCCGCACACGGTGCAATCTGAGTGTTGCCGGGCTGGCTGCGGCCTGGTTGGCTGGAAATCATTGGCCGACAATGGGATCGGCGACTGGCCGCGATCAAGCGGATCGCCGAGGGAGAAGTGGCGCCCTAGCGTCGATCAGGCGCATACTGGGGTTTGGCGGTGATAACGATGCTCAGCCCCACAACTGATCGATTCCGTGACGACGATCCCGGCGTGCATCAGGCCGCGCGATTCGGTCTGGTGATGGGAAGCCTCGGCGTCGGATTCATGGTGTTGGCCGCGGTGTGGGTCCGGCACTGTCACGGGTTCGACACCGCGGCGTGCAGCATGCCGTACCGCACCGTGCTGGCCTTGGCCGGCCCGCTGTTCCTGTTCGGCAGCGGCGTGTGGGCGTTTGTGCGGACCTATCGCGCCTGGCGGAATGACCAGGTGTGGTGGGCCTGGCAGGGCGCCGGCTGGTTCCTGCTGCTGCTGATGTCCGTCGTGCTGACGATGAGCCTGCCGGTGCTGTTGTTCTGATCGCGCCCGAATGTGAAGAAGATGGCGAAAAATCTGCCTGCGAAAACTCGCTATCAAGTTCACGTTCGGCGTGACTTGTCAGCCCAGCATCGCGGCGGCGAAGCGGCGCACGGACTCGACTCCGGTCGCGGCGGCTTCGTCGAATCCGGCCCGGGTCCGCACGAGGATCTCGCGCGTGACGGGGTCCAGCGTGATCTCGGCGAGCAGTTCACCCGTCGTCGGCTCGCACACCGCCCACGAATACAGCGTGTCGGAATCCCATTGCGCGGCACGGGTTTCCACGTGCCCGGGGGAGCGCTCACCCAATTCGGCGAGCGACGGCCGGTCGTCCATCCGGTCGTCGGCACGCAGGGCACGCAGATACCAGGCGCCGGCGTTGATCTCGATGGGTTCCATGGCGCTCCTCCTCGAAGACAACTCAGGGCTGCGATCCGTGGTGGATCGCAGCCCTGAGTCAAAACAGCAGACTAGAACTAGTCCTTCAGCTCGGCGATGACGGTGCCCTGCGTGATGGCGGCGCCGGCCTCGACCGACAGGCCCGTCACGGTGCCATCCTTGTGCGCGGTCACCGGGTTCTCCATCTTCATGGCCTCGAGCACCACGATCAGGTCACCCGCGGAGACCTGCTGGCCCTCCTCGACGGCGACCTTCACGACGGTGCCCTGCATCGGCGCGGTGACGGAGTCACCCGAGGCGGCCTTGCCGCCAGCGGCGCCACGCTTGCGCGGCTTCGGCTTCTTCTTGATGACACCGGTGGCTGCGCCACCGCCGCCACCGCCGATGGCCAGATCGCCGGGCAGCGACACCTCGACGCGACGGCCACCGACCTCGACGACGACCTTCTGACGCGGCGCGGCCTCTTCGTCGTCCAGCGCCTCACCACCGGTGAACGGCTCGACCGTGTTGTTCCACTCGGTCTCGATCCAGCGGGTGTGCACGTCGAACTTCTCGCCGTCACCGATGAAGGCGGGGTCGGAGACCACGGCGCGGTGGAACGGGATGACCGTGGCCAGGCCCTCGACGTTGAACTCCGCCAGCGCGCGGCGCGAGCGGGCCAGGGCCTCGTCGCGGGTTGCACCGGTGACGATCAGCTTGGCCAGCATCGAGTCGAACTGACCGCCGATGACCGAACCGGTCTCGACACCCGAGTCCATGCGGACGCCGGGGCCGGTCGGGGCCTCGAACTTCGAGACAGGGCCCGGGGCCGGCAGGAAGCCGCGACCGGCGTCCTCGCCGTTGATCCGGAACTCGAACGAGTGGCCGCGCGGGGTGGGGTCCTCGGTGATGTCCAAGGCCTCGCCGTTGGCGATCTTGAACTGCTGCAGCACGAGGTCGACGCCCGCGGTCTCCTCGGTGACCGGGTGTTCCACCTGCAGACGGGTGTTGACCTCAAGGAAGCTGATCAGGCCGTCCTGGCCGACCAGGTACTCGACGGTGCCCGCGCCGTAGTAGCCGGCTTCCTTGCAGATGCGCTTGGCGGACTCGTGGATTTCCTTGCGCTGCGCGTCGGTCAGGAAGGGGGCCGGGGCCTCCTCGACCAGCTTCTGGAAGCGGCGCTGCAGCGAGCAGTCGCGGGTACCGGCGACGACGACGTTGCCGTGGGTGTCGGCGATGACCTGAGCCTCGACGTGGCGCGGCTTGTCCAGGTAGCGCTCGACGAAGCACTCGCCGCGGCCGAAGGCGGCGACGGCCTCACGGGTGGCCGAGTCGAACAGCTCGGGGATCTCTTCGATGGTGCGGGCGACCTTCATGCCACGGCCGCCACCGCCGAAGGCGGCCTTGATGGCGATCGGCAGGCCGAACTCCTTGGCGAAGGCCAGGATTTCGTCGGCATCCTTGACCGGGTCCGGGGTACCCGGCACCAGCGGAGCGTTGGCCTTCGCGGCGATGTGGCGCGCGGTGACCTTGTCGCCGAGGTCGCGGATGGACTGCGGGCTGGGCCCGATCCAGATCAGGCCTGCGTCGATGACGGCCTGGGCGAAGTCCGCGTTCTCGGACAGGAAGCCGTAACCCGGGTGGATCGCGTTGGCGCCCGACTTGGCAGCGGCGTCCAGGATCTTGTCGAAGACGAGGTAGGACTCGGCCGAGGTCTGGCCGCCCAGGGCGAAGGCCTCGTCGGCAAGCCGCACGTGCGGCGCATCGGCGTCCGGCTCGGCGTAGACGGCGACGCTGGCCAGTCCGGCGTCCTTGGCAGCCCGGATGACCCGGACGGCAATCTCTCCACGGTTGGCGACTAGCACCTTGGAGATCTTGGAACTGGCGTGGTTGGCCACAGTGCCTCCTGACGGCGGTTCTCTAAGAAATGTCTTTAAGAATGTATCGGGTGCAGTGTAAGGCCAATACAGGTGGATCCCCGATTCGGGTAGCGGGTCGTTGGGAGATTTTCTTAGAAATCGCCGAATCTGCCGGTTTCACCGGCACTTTCTCCCTTGTCCATCGGCTTGAGCGATACTGATGCGGCACCGGTCCCGCCAGGGATCCGCGAGTTAGGGGACACCGTTGTTCGTCGAGCCGCAGGCATCAGACCCGGAATTGATCGCACGCAAGCGGGCGGTCAACCCGAACGTGCGCATCCCACCGAAGATGCAGTGGGTGACCGACGAGGACGGCAACATCCTCAAGCACGAGCTGCCGGGGGAGACCCTGTGGCACCGGATCCGGGACACCTACGCCGCGCTGTTCTACAGCTCGGTCGTCACCCACATCCCGTTTCACTTCATCCGGCTCGGCTACCTCCGGCTGTTCGGCGCCAAGATCGGCAAGGGCACCGCGATCAACCGCGGCACCAGCGTCTGGTCCATTCCCTACCTGGTGATCGGTGACCGCGTCTCGATCGGCTTCAGGTGTGTTCTGGACGCGCGAGCGGGCATCGCGATCGGCAACGACGTCGTCATCGCCAGCGACACGCACATCATCGCCGGCGGGCACGACATCAACCACCCGAACTTCGTGCCGGCGCCCAACCCGCCGGACCCCATCGTGATCGACGACCACGTGTGGATCGCGACCCGCGCGATCGTCCTGCCATCGCTGCTCGGTCGCGGCGCCGTCGTCGCCGCGCACACCGTCGTCAATAAGGAAGTGCCGCCGTTCGGCATCGTCGGCGGTGTACCCGGCAAGATCATCGGTCAGCGCAACCCGGACGCCCTGCACTACAGCGGCAAGTTCAAACTGCCGTTCTTCTGAGCCGTAACCCGATCAAGCGTCACGCAGGCGGTATCTAATTTGCCGCGTTCCTCAACGCGGCTCGTACCTCGCCGCTTGATCGTCACGCAGGCGGCGCTTGATGCGCGTCAGCATCGCCGACATGCCCCGCAGGCGCAGCGGGCTGATCAGCTTCGCCAGCCCCAGGTCCGCGTAGAAATCGTCGGGGACGGCCAGGATGTCGGACGCCGGCAGGCCGTCCAGGCCGGCCGCGAGGATCGCCGCGAAGCCCCTGGTGGTCGGTGCCTCGGCCGGCGCACTGAAGTACAGCCGTACGTGCTCGCGGTCCTGCGCGTCGACGTGGAGGAACAGTGGCGACTGGCACTCCGGCACCGGCTCCATCGACGCCTCTTCGAGGAACGCCGGGAGTGCCGGCAATTCACCGGCGAACTCCAGCAGCAGTGCCAGCTTGTCCTGCCCCTGGACGTCGGCGAAATCCGACACCACCTCGGCCAGGGCAGCGGGGAGGGTCACGAAGGTGCTTGGGCCGGAGCTGGGCCCGGCTCTTCACCAACGGCCACGGGCACCCGCACCGCGTTGCCCCACTCGGTCCAGGAACCGTCGTAGTTCCGGACGGCCGGCAGGCCCAGCAGGTGGGTCAGCACGAACCAGGTGTGGCTGGAGCGCTCGCCGATGCGGCAGTAGGCGATGGCCTTGTCTTCGGGTGAGATGAAGCCGTAGAGCTCGTCGAGCTCGGCACGGCTGCGGAACCGGCCGCTGTCGTCGACGGCCTTTGCCCACGGGATGGACCGCGCGGTGGGGATGTGGCCGCCGCGCAGCGCACCCTCCTCCGGGTAGTCGGGCATGTGGGTGCGCTCGCCGGTGTACTCCTGCGGCGAGCGGACGTCGATCAGCGGCTCTTTGCCAAGGATGGCGAGGACGTCGTCCTTGTAGGCACGGATCGGAGCGTCGTTGCGCTCCACGACCGGGTACCCCGTGGTCTGCTTGCTCGGGACGTCCAGGGTGGTGTCGCGGCCGTTGGTGATCCACAGATCGCGACCACCGTCGAGCAGCCGGACATCCGGATGGCCGAACAGGGTGAAGACCCACAGCGCGTAGGCCGCCCACCAGTTGCTCTTGTCGCCGTAGATCACCACGGTGTCGTCCCGGCTGATGCCCTTGCGATCCATCAGCGCGGCGAACTGGGCACCGTCGATGTAATCCCGGACATGCGGGTCATTGAGGTCGGTATGCCAATCGATCTTCACCGCGCCGGGGATGTGGCCGGTGTCGTAAAGCAGGACGTCTTCGTCGGATTCGACGATGGCCAGACCGGCGCGTCCGATGTTGCCTGACAGCCAGTCGGCGGTCACCAAACGATCGGGATGCGCATAGGTGGCGAAAGCGGGATGTGGGTCTGCGGGCAGCGGCACACTGTGAGCCTACCTAGGCCCGAAATGCGCCGACGACCCGTAAGGTCGAAACTTGTTTGCGCGATAACCGCTGCGGTATGACATCAGGCGTCTCCCACAGGGCTGACCGGAGGGATTGAGGATTTGCCAGAGAAATACGACGTCGGAATCATCGGCCTGGGATATGTGGGGCTGACGCTGGCCACCGTGCTGGCCGAAGCCGGAAACTCCGTCATCGGAATAGAGACCCGCCAGGAATTGGTCGATATGACCAATCAGGGTTTGCCGCACTTCACCGAGACCGGCCTGCCCGACGCCCTCGAGGGCGTCACCCGATTCGGAAAACTGAAGGCCGTCACCGCGTTTGACGACAGCTTCTCCTGCGACACCTACATCATCACCGTCGGCACGCCATTGTCGGCCGACGGCGTGGCCCGCGTCGACATGATCGAGGCCGCGGCCCGCGACATCGCCGGAAACATGGAGGACGGCGCGCTGGTCATCCTGCGTTCGACGGTGAAGGTCGGCACCACGCGCGACGTGGTGGCGCCGATGCTGGCCGCCAGCGGCAAGACCTTCGACATCGCGATGTGCCCCGAGCGCACGCTGGAAGGCAAGGCGCTGCAGGAACTGCGCGAATTGCCGCAGATCGTCGGCGCCGACGATCCGGCGGTCGCCGACCGCGCCGCCGCGGTCTTCCGCAAGCTCACCAGCTCGATCGTGCTGGTCTCCGATATCGAGACCGCGGAGATCATCAAATTGGTGAGCAACACGTTCCGCGACGTTCAGTTCGCCTTCGCCAACGAAGTCGCCCGGATTTGCGACGCCTTCGGCGTCAGCGCCTACGAGGTGATCTCGGCGGGCAAGCTCGGCTACAACCGCACCAATATCCCGCTGCCGGGTCTGGTGGGCGGGCCGTGCCTGGAGAAGGACCCGCACATCCTGATGGAGAGCGTGCGCGAACGCGGCGTCACCCTCGACATCACCGCCGCCGGCCGCCTGGTCAACGAACGCCAGCCCGCCGAGACGGTGCGCTTCATCAGCAGCGAGATCGCTCGCCGGAAGCTGGGCGCCGACGGCCCGCTGCGGATCAACCTGCTGGGCATGGCATTCAAGGGCCAGCCAGAGACCAGCGACCTGCGCGGGTCGATGTCCATCAAGGTCTTCAATGAGTTGAAGGCCGCGCACCCGGACGCCGAGATCGGGGTCTACGACCCCGTCACGCCGAATGACGTGCTGGCCGAAGCGTTCCCGGGACACAAGGTCTACAACCGGTTCGGTGACGCGGTGAGCGGCGCGGACGTCGTGGTCCTCGGTAACAACCACCCGTCGCTGGGCACCATCTCGCCGCGCACCATCAGCGAGTTCATCAGCCCCGGCGGTTTCGTCTTCGACTACTGGAACCACTACAGCCATCTGCCTTCCACCGAACTGGGCGACAGCTACTTCGCCGTGGGCCGCAGCGGAAAGGTCGCCGAGCGTGTCTAAGCGGGTTGTTGTCACCGGAGGCGGCGGATTCATCGGCGCCTACCTGGTCAAGCGACTGGTCCGGGAGGGCTGGCAGGTCGCGGTCGTGGACTCCATGGTCCGCGGCGATGCCAGCCGGTTCGCCGAAGTCGCCTCGGACGTCGAACTCTTCACGTGCGACGTCCGCGATCAGGACGCCCTCGAGAAGGCATTCGCCGGCGCCGAGGTCGTCATGCATCTGGCGGCCATCAACGGCACCGAGAACTTCTACAAGCAACCGGAACTGGTGCTCGACGTCGGTCTGCGCGGTGCCCTCGCGGTGACCAACGCCGGCCGCGCCGCGGGGGTGCCCGACCTGATCGTCGCCTCGACCGCCGAGGTCTACCAGACGCCCGCGATCATCCCCACACCAGAGACCATCCCGTTGATGCTGCCCGACAGCCTCAACCCGCGGTACTCCTACGGCGGCGGCAAGATCGTCAGCGAGCTGATCGCCTTCAACTACGGGCAGGACCACTACCGGCAGGTGCAGGTCTTCCGGCCGCACAACGTCTTCGGGCCCAACATGGGGTGGAAGCACGTCGAGCCGCAGTTCATCCTGCGGGCGCTGGGCTGTCAGGAGGCCGGTGACCCGGTGTTCCCGATCCAGGGCGACGGCAGCGAGACGCGCTCGTTCTGCTACGTCGACGACATCGTCCAGGGCATCCTGACGATGTACGAAAAGGGCGGGCACCGCGAGGTTTACCACATCGGCAGCGACGAGGAACTGAGCGTCCGGGAGCTGGCGCTGCGGATCGGCCGTGCCGTCGGGGTCGAGCTCGAGATCAAGCCCGGCGAGTTGCAGGCCGGTGGCACGCCGCGCCGGTGCCCGGACATCTCGAAGATGCGGGCACTGGGCTGGTCGCCGCAGGTGGGGCTGGACGAGGGGCTGGCGCGCACCGTCGCGTGGTACCGCGAGCACCGAAATGACGTGCCCGCAAATGACTTGATGTAGCCAGGCACAATAGCGGCTATGAGGGCGCGCATCCTGGCACTGGTCGTCATCGCTGGACTGCTGGTGACCGGGCTCGCGGCGCTGGTCTACAGCCTCACCCGCCCGGACTCCGGGCCCGCCTCGGCCAAGTCGTCGGCGCAGCTGCCGATGGTGGACAAGGCATCTCTGGAGCGCACCATCCACGATGCCTTCACCAGCCAGCCGCCGCAGGCGGTGATCTGCGAGCGCGGCCTCATCGCCCGGGTCGGGCAGAGCACGCGCTGCGACGTCACCATGTCACCCGCCTACGGGATCCAGCCGACCATCACCGTGTCGGCGGTCGACGGCGGCAAGGTCAGTTATTCGATGACGCCGGCCGTCTCCAAGACCCAGCTGGAGGTGGCGGTGGCGGACATGGTGACCCGGGCACGCAAGTCCGCTCCCGACTCCGTGGTGTGCCTGTCGGGGCTCGAGGGCAAGCAGGGTGCGGTGGCACTGTGCGACATCACCGACGACGGGTTCACCAGCCGCCGAACCGCTCTGGTGAGCGAAGTGTCCGGGCTCGCAATGAATTACGGCCTGACACCCGTACTGGAGAAGTCTGTTGCCGAGAGCTCACTCGCGGCGCAACTGGGCCAGAGCGCGGGCGCCGTCAAGTGCGCCGGAGACGTGGACAGCAAGGTCGGGGCGACCCAGAAGTGCACTGCGGTTGTCGGCGGTCGCAGCCGCGACTACACGCTGACGGTCACGGCCGTCGCCGACGGCAAGGTGTCGTTC
The DNA here is from genome assembly GCF_054515875.1 of Mycolicibacterium sp. HS_4_1. Lineage (NCBI taxonomy): Bacteria > Bacillati > Actinomycetota > Actinomycetes > Mycobacteriales > Mycobacteriaceae > Mycobacterium > Mycolicibacterium sp. HS_4_1. Next base: position 4,410,699 of record NZ_CM137261.1, on the reverse strand, counting down.
AGCTACAAGCCGGTGACCTGACCCATCCGCCGGCCGGTTGGCTCCGAATCCCACCTGAGGCCGATTCGACTCGGAGGTTGCATGGGAATCGAATACAGCAGTGTGGTCGACGCGCCGCGCGACGACGTGTTCGCCTGGCATGCGCGGCCGGGGGCCATCCACCGGTTGCTGCCGCCATGGCAGCCGATGACCGTGGTCGCCGAAGCGGCATCGCTGGCTGACGGGCGCGCGATCCTCGGGCTGCCCGGCGGGTTGCGCTGGAGCGCGCAACACAATCCCGCCGACTACGCGCCGCCCGCCCGCTTCGTCGACGAACTGGGCCGGGACGGGTTGCGTTCGCTGCCAACAGCTTTGGTCGGCCATTGGCGGCACGAACACTGCTTCGACGCCGTCGGCGACGGGCGCACCCGAGTCACCGATCGCGTCGATACGCCGGTGCCCGGGCAGCTGCTGGAGCCGACCTTCCGGTACCGGCATCGTCAGCTGAGCGACGATCTGGCCGCTCATCGGTGGGCGCGCGAACACGGCGGGGGACCCGGCTCTGTGGCGGTGAGCGGGGCATCGGGACTGATCGGCACCGCCCTCACCGCCTTCCTGTCCACCGGCGGCTACCGGGTGATCCGGCTGGTGCGCCGCGAACCACGCGACGGCACCGAACGCCGTTGGGACCCCGAGTCACCCGCCGACGACCTGCTCGACGGGATCGACGCCGTGGTGCACCTGGCAGGGGCGTCGATCGCGGGGCGGTTCACCGACGCGCACAAGAAAGCGGTGCGCGACAGCAGGATCGAGCCGACCCGACGGCTGGCCGAGTGCGCCGTACGAGCGGCGGGCGGACCGTCGGTCTTCGTCAGCGCCTCGGCGATCGGCTGGTACGGAGATGACCGGGCCGACGAGCACCTCGACGAATCGGCGCAACCGGGCGACGGGTTCCTCGCCGATGTCGTCGCCGATTGGGAGGCGGCGACGGCGCCGGCAGCCGCCGCCGGACTGCGAGTGGTCAACGTACGCACCGGGATCGTGCAGACCCCGGGCGGCGGCACGCTACAACTGATGCGGCCGCTGTTCGCCGCCGGTCTGGGTGGTCCCCTGGGCAGCGGGCAGCAGTGGCTATCCTGGATCGACATCGACGATCTGGTCGATGTGTATCACCGCGCGCTGGTCGACACGGCGCTGTCCGGTCCTGTCAATGCGGTTGCGCCACACCCGGTCCGCAACGCCGACTACACGCGAACCCTGGCCGCAGTGCTGCACCGTCCGACCGTGCTCCCCGTGCCCGCAGCGGGCCCCGCACTGCTGCTCGGCCGGCAGGGCGCCCGCGAACTGGCCATGGCCAGCCAGCGGGTGGTGCCCGGCCGGCTCATCGCGGCCGGCCATCGGTTCCGGCGACCGGATCTCGAACAGTGCCTGCGCCATCAGTTGGGGAAGACAGTCCGATGATCGATGCGCAGCGACAGGTGGTGGTCGACGCGCCGGCGGCCGCCGCGTTCGCGTACCTGGCGGACTTCACCACCACGACGCAGTGGGACCCCGGCACAGTGCGCACCGAACGCATCGCCGGTGACGGCGGCGTGGGCACCCGCTACCTGAACACGTCCCGATTCGCCGGCCGCACGTCGGAGATCACCTACGAAGTGACCAGCGTGACGCCCGGACAGTCGATCGAACTGTGCGGGGTCAATCAGTATCTGGTGGCGCGCGACACCATCACCGTGGCTCCACACGCAGACGGCACCCAGGTCACCTATCGCATCCGGTTCGCGTTCCAGGGCTGGCTACGGTGGATCGAACCGCTGCTGCAACTCGCGGTGGCGCACCTTCTCGACAACGGGGCGCGCGGACTTCGCCGCGAACTCTCACGAATCTGATTCGGCGACAGGTCCGCCCAACCCGATAGCGGCAGCGCAGTACTGCCATACCCGCTGTACGTCGGCGTCGTCGTCATGGGCGGTGGGCAGATAATGCGTGGGACGGATCCGGCGGTCGTGCCAGAACTGTCCTGACTTCGGCGGAGGCTCCGTCGCCGTCAGCCAGACCGCGGTGTCCGCGGCCTGCTCGGATGTCCGCAGGATCGGGCGCGTCACGCGACGGAACCCGGGCAGCGACTGAGCGACGCCGGGGGTGTCGGCCCAGCCGGGATGCATGGCGGCCACCATCAGAGCGGGCCAGCGCTGCGCCAGCACCGGGGTCAACGCGACCTGGATGCGCTTGCTGCGCGCGTAGGCCGTGGCACCGCGGTACTGCCCGTGCCGGTATTCGATGTCATCGACCGGAAGCGCCTGGGTGTACATGCCGCCGGAGGACATCAGAACGACCCGAGGGTGCGACGCGGCGGTGAGCGCCGGCAGCAGGAGCTCGGTCAGCAACACCGGCCCCAGGACGTGCGTGGCCAGCGAAAGCTCGTGTCCTTCAGCGCTTTCCGTACGGTGCTCGGGCATGACTCCGGCGTTGTGGATGACGGCGTCCAGCCGCGGACGCCGGGTCAGCAGATCCGCGGCGAACGACCGGACCGCGGCCAGGTGCGACACGTCGCACACCTCCACCGCGACGTCGGCGGCCGGCGCGACGGTGAGCACATGGTGCCGGGCGGCCTCGCCGCGGGCACGGTCGCGCACGGTCATCAGCACCGTCGCGCCGAGCACCGCCAGTTCGGTGGCAATGGCCTTGCCGATACCCGAATTCGCCCCGGTGACCATGACCGTCTGCCCGGCGAGCGCGCCGGCCGGCAGCTCGGGCACCCGCCAGAACCGTTGCCGCACAGCCAGGCCCAGGCGGGAGTACCCGAGTACCACGGTGCGGTCGAGGAGTTCGTCGAAGAAGTCGTCGATCATCATCGTCAGGTCAGGGAGACGACCACGACGGGCGTGCTGGTCGGCTGGGCGGATCCGGATCCCGGCTCGATCGTCACGGCCACCTTGGCGGCCGAGTTCAGCGCCGGCACCACCTCGCCGCCGGGCGGTGGCATGGTGTCCGCGCTCATCGTGCCGGCGGACCGCGGTGCTCCCGATGCCGGGATGAACCACATCTGGTAGACGTGGCCTGCCGGTGGTGCCGGCACATTCGCCATCGCGACCACTACGGCGTTCGCTTGTTGTGACGCGCTGAGGGTGATGGTGCCGCCGGCGACGTCCGCGGAGAAGGTCCGGGTGTCGGGTTTGGCCAGCACCTGCGAGACCGTCGGCTGCGCCGGCTGATTCGTGAAGCGCTCGACGACCACGGTCGAGCCGATGACGATCGCGCAGACCGCCGCGGCGGCCCCTGCGATCCGGACGATCATCCGGCGTCGCCGGCTGCGCCTGAGCGCCAGTTCATCTGAACCGCGCTCCGGCGACGGGATGCCGATGCCCTGCAGGATGCGCGCGCGCAGTTCGGTCGGCGGCGTCATGGCGTCACCCGCGGTGAGCAACGCCATGGTCTCCTGGGTGTCGCCGACGATCCGCGCGAACGCCTGCGCGGTGTGCGGCGCGGCGACGCCCAGGCGGCCGGCGATGTCCGAGCGTTCGGCTTCGGACACCGCGTCGAGCGCATATACATACGCCAGATCGAGCAATTGCTGTTCGTCCTCGGTGTAGCTGTCAGGCATCGGTGCCCACCCCCAAGCAGTTCTTCAGGCGGATCAGGCCGTCCCGGATACGGGCCTTGATGGTGGGGAGCGTGACGTCGAGGTGCTCGGCGACCTCCCGGTAGGTGTGGCCGCTGTAGTACGCCAGGCCGATGGCTTCACGCTGGACGGCGGTCAAGCCGCCGAGGCAGTCGGTGACCTCTTGTTCGTCGAGTCGCTGCCCCACCTCGTCGGCGACGGTGTCGTGTTCGCGGCCCAGGCTCGAGGCGCCGTAGGCATGGTTGCGGTCGGCGGCCGACTGTTCGGAGCGGACCCGATCGATGCTGCGGCGATGCGTCAAGGTCATCAGCCAGCCGACCGGACTGGCCAGCGCCGGGTCGTATTGCCGCGCCGCCGAGGACCACACCTGGAGGAACACCTCCTGCACCACGTCCTCGGCCAGGGTCTTGTTACGCACGACGCGATAGGCCAGCCCGAACACCCGTGCCGACGTCAGGTCGTAGAACTCAGCGAAGGCCGTGCGGTCGCCATCGGCGATCGCCGTCAGCAGCGCTGCGCGGTCCGGCTCCCCCTCCATCCGGGAATCGTCGCATGACTGCGCGGGAATCGGGTCCATCTGACGCAACCCGTCGGATCCGGACGGCGTGCTCAAGATTGTGCCTTCGGCTGCAGGACGAGCTGGTGCAGGTCCAGATAACCCGAGGCGAAACCGGCCTCGGAGTAGGCGAGGTAGAAGCGCCACATCCGACGGAAGATGCGGTCGAAGCCCAGTGCGTCGGCGCCCGCGCTGTTCGCGGTGAATCGCTGCAGCCACAGTCTCAGGGTGTGGGCGTAATGCGGTCCGAACGAATGGCGGTCGGTGATGTGCAGTGTGGTGTGCGCCGCGACCGAGCGTTCGATGAGCTTGACCGACGGCAGGAACCCGCCCGGGAAGATGTATTTGTGCACCCAGGTGTAGGTGTCGCGGGAAGCCAGCATGCGCTTGTGCGGCATGGTGATCAGCTGCAGGCCGACCCGCCCGTCGGCCTCGAGGAGCCGGTCGAGCGTTTGCAGATAGGCGGGTAGGTAGCGATACCCGACGGCCTCGATCATCTCGACGGAGATGATCGCGTCGTACCGGCCGGTGATGTCGCGGTAATCGCACAGCTCGACGGTGACCCGGTCCGACAGCCCGGCCGCGGCGATCCGCTCCCGAGCCAGCAGCTGCTGCTCGCGCGACAGGGTGACGGTGTGTACGTGCGCGCCGCGCCGCGCGGCGCGGATCGCCAATTCGCCCCAGCCGGTACCGATTTCGAGCAGGCGCGTGCCGACGCCGACGCCGGTGGCATCGAGCAGCCGGTCGATCTTGCGGTGCTGGGCGGCCGCGAGGTCACGCCAGGACGGTGGGTCGAGCGTGTCGAACAGCGCGCACGAGTAGGTCATTGTGGGGTCGAGGAACATGCTGAAGAACTCGTTGGACAGGTCGTAGTGATGCGCGATGTTCGCGCGGGTATCCGCGCGTGCCCCGCGGTGGTTGCGTGGCGTCTTTGGCAGCAGAACCGAGCGCAGTCCCTGGAACATGGCCGGCACGACGGTGTCGATGCGGGACGCCAGCGCGGTGAGTACGGCGGTGAGTTCTGGTGCGGACCAGTCACCCACCATGTACGCCTCGCCGAAGCCGATCAGGCCACTGTTCGCGATCCGGCCGAAGAAATCATCGGGTCGGTGCAACAACATTCGCGGTGCGGCCGGGTCGGCCGCACCGGCGGCGCCCTGCACGGTGCCGTCCGGGTATTCCACCCGCACCGGTAGGTCCCGTACGGCGGCCCGGAACAGCGCCCGGGTAATGGGTGCGCCCAGCCTGGTGCGCAATCCGCTTGGCACGTGGGCGATATCGGTCCACCGGGCCGGCAGGAACGGATCGTACGCGGCACCGTCGTGCAGTTGATTCGTCATAGCGCGGCCTCCTGGGGGCGGGGGTGCAGTGGCAGTCCGCGCGCCCACAGGCGCACGCCTTGCCAGCGGATGCGTGCTGAGACCAGCAACGGCGCCAGCGGCGCTGCCAGTGCGGTGGTCAGAACGGTTGCGGGGCGCGCCGGGTGGATCGACCCGGTCCAGGTGGCGGTCAGCACGACCGCACCAGACGCGTCGAGCAGGGTGACCGCCACGCCGAGCCGGTCCCGCGTCGGCTCGGGAACACGCAGGACGTATCGGCCACCTACCGGGTTGAAGGGGGAAACGTAGAACGCCTTCGGGACCGTCACCTCGCCGCGACGATCGGCGCGCAGCAGGTAGCGGTGCCGCCCACCGTAGGTGTTGTGTACCTCGGCGATGGCACAGACCAGCGCGCCGCCGGCGTCGTGGCACCAATAGAGGGTCAGCGGATTGAACACGAAGCCGAAGACTCTGGCATTGGCCAACATTCGGATGCGGCCGCCGCCGAGGTCGATGCCATGTTCGTCGAGATAGGAGTCGACGTTCTCGCGCAGCGTGCGGCGCGGATCGCCGACATGGTCGGCGGCGTGAAACCCGGCCAACGGCCGCAGTAGGCGGGGCAGCCGGGGCACGTCGTCGAGGTCGACCAGCCAGCTGTAGCTGCGATAGGTGAACGCGTGCCGCACCGGAACCGTCCGGGCGTGGTGGATGGAGGTTCGCACGATCTGTGGTGGGCTCATGCCACATGCCCCGCCGGGTGGACCAATGGCGGCACCGCACCGCTCCAACCGCCGCCGAGTCGTTCCGCCGCGGCTACACCGGACACGGCGCCGTCCTCGTGAAAACCCCATCCGTGAAACGCGCCGGCGAACGCCAGGCGGTGATCACCCAGCGTGTGCAGGCGCTGTTGCGCCGCGCGGAACTCGGGCGAGTACTGCGGGTGGTCATAGAGCATGGTGGCGATGACCTGGCTCGGGTCCACCCGGCCCGCGCCGCCCAGCGTCACCACGAACTGCCGATCGGTGATCCCGTCGAGTCGCTGTAGCCGGTTGAGGTCATAACTCACCAGAACCTCGTCCGCCCGCACGGCGCAGGACGGCATCCGATAGTTCCACGACGCACGGGCGCCATGACGCCGCGGCAGCAGCGACGTATCGCTGTGCAGCACAGTGTGGTTGATCGAGTACCGCAGTGCGCCGAGTACCTCGATCTCGTCGGCCGTCGGCTGATCCAGGATCGAAAGGGCCTGATTCGGATGGGTGGCGATGACTGCCGCGTCGAACTGCTCCACCCGGTCCGCGTCGTCACGTACCGTCACCCCGTCCGTGGTTCGGGTGACGCTCCGCACCGGCACCCCGAGGCGTACCGACGGCAACCGCGCGGTGATCGCTTCGACGTACCGCGCCGAGCCCCCCGTCACCGTCCGCCAGATCGGTGAACCGAACACCGTCAACATCCCGTGGTGGTCGAGGAACGCCAGCAGATAACCGACCGGATAGTCGAGTGCGACATCCGGGGGACACGACCAGACCGCGGCGACCAACGGCACCATGAAGTGCGTGACGAAGTAGTCGGAAAACCGTGCCGTAGTGAGGAATTCGCCGAGGGTTTGACTCTCCGCCACGCCGCGCGCGAGTTCGGCGCGAGCGAGCCGGTGAAAGCGCGTCACCTCGGCGAGCAGCCGCAGATAGCGCGGGGACAGCACCGAGCCCGGCGTGGCGAAGAGGCCGGCCAGCCCTTTCGCGCCGGCGTACTCCAGACCGCACCCTTCGCAGCAGACCGACATCGACATGTCGGATTCCTGGGTGCGGACACCGAGTTCGGCGAACAGCCGGAGCAGCGTGGGGTACGTCCGGTCGTTGTGCACGATGAAGCCGGAGTCGACGCCGACGACGTCGGTGCTGCCGCGCCGGGCCGCCAGCTCATGTGTGTGGGCGTGACCACCACATCGCCGTTGCGCCTCGAACAGGGTGACTTCCGAGTCCCGCGCGAGCACCCAGGCTGCGGTGAGCCCCGATATGCCACTTCCGACCACTGCGATTCGCCGCACCGTGCCGTCCTTCCTGGTTGGTCACCAGGAGTTCGGCGCGGTCAGTCGTGCGGATAGGTGGATTCGGCGAAAAATCGATCAGCGCGCGGGAGCGCCGGGTGTGGGCCGGTTCGCGGCCCACAGCTCGGCGACGGACACCCCGAGCTGGGCCAGCATCCGGCGCAGCAGCGGCAGGCTCAGCCCGATCACGTTGGACGGGTCACCATCGATGCCGTCGATGAACCAGCTGCCCAGGCCGTCGAGAGTGAACGCGCCGGCCACCCACAGGGGTTCGCCGGTAGCGAGGTAGGCGTCCAGGTCTGCCAGGCTGGGCTCGCCGAAATGCACTGTGGTGGAACCGAGCTCGGTGGCCGCGGCGGTGACGCCGCCGTCGCTCAGGCGCAACACACAGTGGCCGGTGTGCAGGACGGCGCTGCGGCCGGCCATCGAATGCCATTGCCGCCGGGCGACATCGGGGGAGCCCGGCTTGCCGGTCAGCCGGCCGTCGAACTCGAGCATCGAATCACAGCCGATCACAAGGCAGTCCGATGACAGGCTCGGATCGAGTGCTTCGGCGACCCGCTGGGCCTTGGCCGTCGCCAAGGCGCGCACGACATCACCGGGGCCGGCGTCGCCGAGCGACGCGATGATCGCGTCCTCGTCGACATCGGATACCAGCACGACCGGTTCGACCCCGGCCTTGCGCAGCACGCTGAGCCGGCCCGCAGAGGCCGAGCCGAGGACGAGCCTCATCGACGGATGTTCTTCGCGCAAGCGCTCATCGGTGCTGAATGTTCTTCGCGCAAGCGCTCATCAGCGACGGATGAAGGTGCGCTCCACCAACGTCACCAGCTGCCAGCTGGTGTACGCGTACCGCAGCTTGGAGACCGGGTGGCCCCAGTCGTTGCGGTCGCCGCTGGCGGCGCCGGCACCGCCGCCCGAGGCGCTGGCCAGCACCGTCACCAGCGCTGCGAGCTCCTCGTCGGACGGGTTGCCCTTGACGACCTCGAACAGCGGCGCGACGGGCGCTGCCACGGTCTCTTCCGGGGTCTGCACGTCGGCGCTCACCACAGTCGAATCGTTCGCGCCGCTCACAGCGGGATGTTCCCGTGCTTCTTCGGCGGCGTCTGGACGACCTTGCGCTCCAGCAGACGCAGCGAGTTGGCGATGTAGCCGCGGGTGTGCGACGGCGGGATGACGGCGTCGACGTAGCCGCGTTCGGCCGCGACGTACGGGTTCACCAGGGTGTCCTCGTACTCCTGCTGCAGCTGCAGGCGCAGGGCGTCGACATCCTCGCCGCTGGCTGCGGCGGCCTTGAGCTCGGAGCGGTAGACGAACCCGACGGCGCCGGAGGCACCCATGACGGCGATCTGGGCCGTCGGCCAGGCCAGGTTGACGTCGCAACCCATGTCCTTGGAGCCCATGACGCAGTACGCGCCGCCGTAGGCCTTACGGGTGATGACGGTGATCTTGGCGACGGTGGCCTCACCGTAGGCGTACAGCAGCTTGGCGCCGCGGCGGATGATGCCGTTGTACTCCTGCTCGGTGCCCGGCAGGAAGCCCGGGACGTCCACCAGCATGATGATCGGGATGTTGAAGGCGTCGCAGGTGCGGATGAAGCGCGCGGCCTTCTCCGAGGCGTCGATGTCCAGGCAGCCGGCGAACTGCGTCGGCTGGTTGGCCACGACGCCGACGGGACGGCCGTCGATGCGGCCGAAGCCGATGACGATGTTCTGCGCGTAGCCCTGCTGGATCTCGAGGAACTCGTCGTCGTCGAGGATGCGCGAGATGACCTCGTGCATGTCGTACGGCTGGTTCGGCGAATCCGGGATCAGCGTGTCGAGCTCGAGGTCCTCGTCGGTGAGGTTGTCCTCGATGGCGCCCGGGTGCGGCGGCCCGGGGAAGCGCGGCGGCTCGGCGTAGTTGTTCGGGGGCAGGTAGCTCAGCAGGTCACGGACGTAGTCCAGGGCGTCCTGCTCGCCGGAGGCGACGTAGTGCACGGTGCCGGATTTGGCCTCATGGGTGTGGGCGCCGCCCAGCTCCTCCATGGTGACCTCTTCACCGGTGACGGTCTTGATGACATCGGGTCCGGTGATGAACATCTGGCTGGTCTGGTCGACCATGACGATGAAATCGGTGAGCGCGGGGGAGTAGACGTGGCCACCGGCGGCAGCACCCATGATGAGCGAAATCTGCGGGATGACACCCGACGCCAGGATGTTGTTGCGGAAGATGCGGCTGTACAGGCCGAGCGAGACCACGCCCTCCTGGATGCGGGCGCCGGCGCCGTCGTTGATGCCGATCAGCGGGCGGCCAGTCTTGATGGCCAGTTCCTGGACCTTGACGATCTTCTCGCCGTAGACCTCGCCGAGGCTGCCGCCGAAGACGGTCGCGTCCTGGCTGAAGATGCAGACCTCGCGGCCGTCGATGGTGCCGTAGCCGGTCACCACACCGTCGCCGAGCGGGTGCTTGTCACCCAGGCCGAAGTTGGTGCTGCGGTGCTTGGCCAGCGCGTCGAGTTCGACGAACGAACCCTCGTCCAGCAGCGCCAGGATGCGCTCGCGGGCGGTGAGCTTGCCCTTCTGGTGGACCTTCTCCACGGCGGCCTCGCCGACGGGGTGCAGGGTCTCTTCGGTCCGCCTACGCAGGTCTTCCAGCTTGCCCGCGGTGGTGTGGATGTCGATCGCCTTGTCCACCGGTGGCTCGGTCACGCTCGTCATGGCGACGATGTTAACGGTTCTCTAAGAAAGTTGTGAAGGTGGGGTGCCCACTCGGCGGGTCACGCCGGTTTGCGCAGGACGACTGCCGCGAAACTGGTGAGTGCCGGGACCGGGTGCTTGATAAGGAAGCGGCTCTTGGCGTGTTCGAGTGCGTCGAGCGGTGGCAGCATGCGGTAGTACCCGTGGCCGTAGGCGCCGGACCAGGATTCGACCTGGAAACCCACGCTTTCGTAACGCTTGATGGCCTTCCGGGTGGGGCCGGTGGTCCAGCGGTAGTAGGCCGGGAACTTCTCGTGGTGCGGGTTCTGCAACCGCCCGGGCTGCAGCTTGCTGATCACGGTGCGCGCCGCCTGCTCGGGGATGAGCAGGTTGACCACGAACGGGAACGCGAACAGTGTCGGGAAGAAATGCACCGAAAGTCCGCCGGGGCGAAGGAGTTTGAAGCAGTTCTCGTGGAACGTGCGGGCGTCGGGCAGGTGCTCGCAGAGCATCTTGGAGAACACCAGGTCGTACGCGTTCAGTTCGTCGTCGATCGGTTTGCAGAGATCGGCGACGCGGGTGTGCACGCGGCTGTTGGCCTTGGCCAGTTCAGTGGCCGAGATGTCGATGACCACGCGCTCGTCGGCGAAGCTCCAGTCGTCGCCGCCGATGATCGGGTTGGCGCCGCCGCCGAGCTCGGCGACGGCCTTGACGCCTTCGCGCTCGGCCAACGAGCGGACGGACTCGTCGTAGCCCTGCCACAGGGTGTCCAGGTCCGTGTAGTCGACGTCCACGTGTGTACCGGTCATCTGCGCACCGTTCATAGATTTTCCGCCCCCGCGACTTGCGCGTCCTGCGTCAGCAGTTTGCTGGTAGGTCAATATACACTTCGTGCGCAGGTCCCGCCCGTAACACGTGTTGAACACCGTTCAGGCGGTGGCATTTGCTGAGCGCGCCTTGAGCGCGGCCCCGCCGCTGCGTTCCGTGTGTCAGGGGTAATGCCTGGTCGAAGCCACGAGGCCCAGGTCGTACCGCCGGAGCGCCAGCTGGCAGAGACGGACCCATGGTAGCGGATCGCGCTTAGCTGCGGCGCCGCGTGCGCACCGTCGGCAGTAGTTCGTGCGCAGGCGCGATGCATTTAGCTTGTCAATTGCGTAAGTTTGCGGTTCGATATGCGTGCCCGTTGTTTGCGGGCAGCTGACTTCACGACCGCGAGACGATCGACAGATCGGCGCAAGGGGATATTCAACAGTGCATTCGACGCGCAAGTACGACGGAACGGACGGGCCCAAGGTGGCCATCGCCCACGACTATCTGACCCAGTTCGGCGGCGCGGAAAAAGTTGTCCTTTCCATGACCAAGGCGTTCCCGGACGCCCCGCTCTACACCATGCTCTACGACCCTGAGCTGACCTATCCGGAGTTTGCCGACCTCGACATCCGGGTTTCTGCGCTGAACAAGGTGGGCCTGGCCCGCAAGTACCACCGGGCCGCGCTGCCGATCTACCCACGGGTCGCCGAGTCGATGTACATCGACGCCGACATCGTGCTGGCCAGCTGCAGTGGGTGGTCGCACGGTTTCCGGACCAACGGCAAGAAGCTCATCTACTGCTACAACCCGGCGCGCTGGCTGTACCAGACCGAGGCCTACCTCGGGGACCACGCGAACCCGATCAAGCGCCTCGGCCTCAAGCTCACCAAGAAGCGCTTGCTGGACTGGGACCGCCGGCAGGCCCTCGCGGCCGACAAGTACCTCGCGATCTCGACGATGATCAGCGGCTACGTCAAGAAGGCCTACGACATCGACGCCGAGGTCATGTTCGCGCCCGTGGCGATGTCACGGTCGTATGCGGTCGAACCCGTCGACGAGCTCGAGGACAAGGTCGACCTGACCGATCCCGACGGCAGCTTCTACCTGGTTGTGTGCCGGCTGCTGCCGTACAAGAACGTCGACGTCATCGTGCGGGCGTTCGCGGGGAGTGACCGGCAACTGGTGGTCGTCGGCAACGGACCCGAGGCCGAGCGCCTGCGGTCGATGAAGACCGACAACGTGACCATGCTCCACAACCTCACCGACGGTCAGATGGCCTGGCTCTACAAGAACTGCCGGGCGCTGATGTCGTCGAGTTTCGAGGACTACGGCCTGACCCCGATCGAGGCGGGCGTGTGGGGCCGGCCGAGTGTCGCGTTGCGCTTCGGCGGCTTCCTCGACACCATCGACGAGGGCACCACCGGCCTGTACTTCGATGAACCGCAACCGGATTCGGTGCGCGAAGCGCTGGACCGATTCGAGTCGGCGGCATGGGACCAGGAGAAGATCAAGCACCACGTCTCCCAATTCACCGAGGACACATTCAGCGCTCGACTGCATGAAGCGGTCGACAAGCTGGCCGGGTACTGATGGCGCCAGAAGCGACCCCGGTCACCACGCTGAAGGACTACCGCCTGGTGTATGTCGGTCCGGCGGACCACGAGACCGCGGTGGGGGACTATGCCGAGAACCTGACCCGCGCGCTGCGCCCGCACGTCGGCGAGTTGGTCGAGCACCGCACGTTGGGCCCGGGTTCGGACACCGCGCTGGAGGTCCTGCGGCATCGCCGGGCGGTGGCCGAGCTGGTTGCCGCCGGCCCGCCGGGCCGGGTGTTGGTGCATGCGGAGTTGGCGGCGGGTGCGGTGTCGGCGTTCTGGTCCATCGCGGGGTTGCGCGGGGTGCCGGTGACCGCGACGGTTCATGATCCGCCGCAGGGCATCTGGTGGCCGGGGCGCACGCGGTTCGTGGCACGGCACAAGCTGGTGATGCACGGGTTGCACTATCCGTTGCGTCCGGTGTCGCGGATGCTCGAGGGCATGGTCAACGGCGATCGGACGCTGTTCGCGCTGAGCCAGATCGGCGCGCAGTCCATTCGCGACACGTATCCCAACACCGATGTGGCGTACGCCCCGTATCTCGTCTGTGAGCGGCCGAGGATCCGCCCCGTGGTCGAGCGGCCGAAGGCGGTCGGTTTCTTCGGGCACGTGTATCGCGGCAAGGGTTTTGAACAGATCGCGCGCATTCGCCGGGAGTTGCCCGAGGACATCGTGATTCGCGTGGCGGGCCGGGGGACCGAGGCGTTGCCGGGCGGTCCGGGCGTGGAGATCGTCGGCGCGGTCGACGGCGCGGCCGAGGATGCGTTCTTCGATTCGGTGCGGGCCGTGGTGATTCCATATGGCAAGCGGCATTTCTACGCCGAGACCTACCCCGCGTCGTCGGTCGCGGCGCATGCCATGGCCTACCGCACACCGGTGGTGTGCACGGACTACGGCTCGCTCGCCGAATTCGGCACCGAGACCGGCGCGGTCGTCGTCCCCATGGACACCGACGACCCGAAGGCGCTGCCCGCCGGATTCTCCGCGGCCATCAAAGCACTGCTTGGCGACGAGGCCCGGCTCAAGGAACTCGAGGCGAACGCCGACCGGACGCGTCAGGAACGTTCTCCGGAGAACGTCGCCGCTGCCTACGCGGCAAAGTGGTCCGAGATGCTGACGCGCCAGGGCCGGCTGCGCTGACGGGGCCGAAACACTGTGGTTAACTCGGAATCCGGGACGACGGGAGCGAACAACGTGATTGGCGAGCCGGCAACGGCAGACCCGGAAGACGTGGCACGTAAGAAGGCGGCCGCACCGACATTGAAATTGCCGCCGGAGCCGGAATGGGAGCTCGGCGAGGACGGCCGCGTCACCTATTACAAGATGCAGAAGATGGGTGTTCGTCGGAAGGCGCGCAACCGCATTGGTGAGCTGCTGTTCAACATGTTCATCACGCACATCCCGTCGCACACCATCCGCCAGGGCTTCCTGCGGCTGTTCGGCGCCACCATCGGTGAGTGGTCGACCATCATGCGCGGCACCACGATCCTGGACATCGAGTTCCTGACCATCGGCAACGGCACGACCATCGGCTTCCGCTGCCTGCTCGACGCGCGGGCCGGCCTGTGGATCGGCGACAACGTCACCATCGCCAGCGATGTGCACCTGCTCGGCGGTGGCCACGACATCAACCACCCCGACTTCCTGCCCATCCCGATCCCGACGGTCGTCGAGGACTACGTCTGGATCGCCAGCCGGGCGATGGTGCTGCCGGCCCTCATCGGCCGCGGCGCCGTGGTCGCCGCGCAGGCACTGGTGGTCAAAGACGTGGCCCCGCTCGATGTCGTCGGCGGCAATCCCGCCAAGGTGTTCGCCAAGAGAAATCCGGATGCATTGGGCTACAGCGCAAAATACCGGCCCTTGTTCTGCTGATGCCGGTCGATCTACGCGAGTATCGGTTGGTCTACATCGGGCCGGCCGAAGGCCAGACGGCGGTTGGCGACTACGCGGAGAACTTTGCCAAGGCCGTGCAGCCCCTGTTCGGTGAGGTCGTGCAACGTCGCACCCTGGGCCCGGGCGCCGAAACGGTCGCCCAGGTGCGGGAGCATCGCCGGGCGGTGGCCGAGCTGGTTGCCGGCGGGGAGCCGGGCCGGGTGTTGGTGCATGCGGAGTTGGCGGCGGGTGCGGTGTCGGCGTTCTGGTCCATCGCGGGGTTGCGCGGGGTACCGGTGGCGGCGACGGTTCATGATCCGCCGCAGGGGATTTGGTGGCCGGCGCGGACGCGGTTCGTGGCACGACATCGACTGGTGATGCATGGGTTGCACTATCCGTTGCGTCCGGTGTCGAGGATGATCGAGGGCATGGTCAACGGCGACCGGACCATGGTCGCGCTGAGCCAGATCGGCGCGGACTCCATCAAAGCCACCTATCCCGACACCAACGTCGCCTACGTGCCGCACATCGTCTCCGAGCGGCCGCAACTGCGTCCGCTGATCGAGCGACCGAAGGCGGTCGGTTTCTTCGGGCACGTGTATCGCGGCAAGGGTTTTGAACAGATCGCCCGGATTCGCCGGGAGTTGCCCGCCGACATCGTGATCCGGGTGGCGGGCCGGGGGACCGAGGCGCTGACGGGCGGCCCAGGGGTCGAGATCGTCGGCCCGGTCGACGGGGCGGCCGAGGATGCGTTCTTCGACTCGGTGCGGGCCGTGGTGATTCCGTACGGCAAGCGGCATTTCTACGCCGAGACCTACCCCGCGTCGGGCTCGGTGGCCCACTCGATGGCGTACCGGACGCCGGTGGTGTGCACCGACTACGGCGCGTTGGCCGAATTGGACGAGCGCGCCGGCGCGCTCGTGGTCCGCATCGGTGACAAGAACGCCGAACAGGTGGCGGCCTCGTTGGCCAAGGCCATCGTCTCTCTTGTCGACGACGACCAGCGGCTGGCCGAGTTCGGCCGGCACGTCGAGGCCTACCGCGAGGCCTGCTCCGGGCCGCGCACCGCCGAGGCATTCGGCCGGGTGTGGACCGACATGTTGTCCCGATCAGCTGTGAGCGTGTGACCTGACTGCACCCGAAGCGCCCACCCGCAATGTGGCGAAGACGCTCATCTCCCTGATCTGGATCTACGGCGGTCGCGGGGTCGGCCTGCTGTGGACGCTGATCCTCGTCCAGCGCCTGGGTGTCTCCGAGTACGGGCTGTACGCCATGGCAACGGTGCTCAACGGCATCGTCGGGAACACCGTCGACAACGCCTTCGCGGTGCGGGCCATCCGGGAATCCGAGGAGCACTTCCTGCGCGAGCGCACCATGCGCTACCTCGTCGCGCTCGGCTTGGTCACCGCCGGCGCAGCCACGTTCAACCTCAACTACGTCATCGGCTTCGGTCTGATGGTCGCCGGCGGCGAGATCGCTCTCAATGTGGTGAAGAGCCAGTCGGCGCGAGATGGCCACCCGGACAAGGTGTATCGGCTCGACACCGCCCGGCAGTTCTCCAGCGCCGGCGTCGGCGCGGTGTACCTGTACACGTCGGCGCACCCGACGCTCACCCATGCGTCGCTGCTGTACTGCACGCCCTATGTGCTGATCCTGCTGGTCGGCGCCAAACTGGCCGTCGGCCACCGGCCGGCACCGCCCGGTCCGCCCCGGTTGATCGCGGCGCTCACCGGCGAAATGCTCGGCACCACCCTGTATCTGGGCGGCGACGTGCTGCTGCTCGGCACCCTGGTGGACACCAAGGCCGCGGGCTACTACCAGCTGGCGTGGGTGGTGGCGGCGGCGGTCGCCGCTGCCGGGCAGTCGTTCGGCATGACCTACCACGAGCCCCTGCGCGAGAGCGGTGGTGATCTGTCCGCGGCGCCACCGCCGCGCAACATCCTGCGCATGGCGGCGCTCGGCGGCTCGTTGCTGGTGGTCATCGGCGTCTGCCTGTTCGCGTTCGGGGCGCCCGCTCAGCTGGCCACGACCATGATCATCATGGGTGGCTTCGCCGCGCTGCGCATCTGCATCTTCGTGTTGCAGGTGATCCTGTACACCCAGCGCCGCGACTTCTTCCGGCTCACCATCGCGGTCGGACTGGTGCCGGTGAAGCTCGGCATGGTCGCGGCGCTCGCGACGCTGACGCCGCTGGGCGCGGTCGGTGCCGCGATGGCCGCCACTGTCGCCGACGCGATCATGCTGGCCGGGTTCACGTGGGCGGTGTACCGGCCGCGTGAAGTAAAGCCGGCCGAACCTGCGACGGCGTCCGACACCGAGTCGTCCGACCAGTCCCAGGAATCATGACCACCCCGAAGACCGCGTTCATCCTGTCGAAAGACCCGGTGCTGGAACACACCGGCGACGTCGCGCTGGCCCGGATGCTCATGCAGTTGGCCGCAGACTCCTTCGAGGTGTCGGCCATCGCACTGTCGCCCGAGCCCGGCAGCGTCACCGCCGACCTGATCCCAGGCGGCCTGCCGCTGGAGCGGGTGCACAAGCCGGCCGTGCGCCCGCACCGCCTGCTCATCGATTCGGTGCGGCGGCGTCGCAGCCTGGTGCACGTCCGGTTCGACACCGATGAGCTGGTGCGTGCCATCGACCGCAGCGACGCCGACGTGTTCGTCGCCGAACACAGCTACATGGCCGAATCCTTCTTCCGCAGCAAGCATTTCGGAAAAAAGCGGCTCGTCGTCAACACCAACGTGAGTGAGTCGCTGGTCTGGCGCGCCTCGCGCGGGGCGCTCGGGCGCATCGAGGAACCACGGCTGATCCGCGACGAGCTGCGCGTCGCGCGGGCCGCCGATGGCGTCGGTACATACGACGCCGAGGAAGCCGAGTACTACCGCGCCAACGGGGTCCGCGATGCCCGGTTCATGGACATCACCATGCCGCCCGGCACGCAGGTCGACGTCGCGGCCTCACCGCCACGGCTGGTGTTCATGGGCACCCGGGACTGGCCGCCCAACCAGGAGGGGTTCCTGCGCGCCCTCGAACTGTGGCCGCGGATTTCGGCCGGGATCGCCGGCGCCGAACTCTGCATCATCGGGGCGAAGAAGCCCGGTGCGGCCGACCCGGTGTACCCCGACGGGGTCCGGGACCTGGGATTCGTCGACGACCTCGGAGCGTTCCTCGGTACCTGCCGAGCGCTGGTCGCGCCCATCAACACCGGCGGGGGAGTCCGGGTCAAACTGCTCGACACCATCCGGATCGGGCTGCCCGCGGTGGCGACGACCGCCGCCATCGGATCCCTCGGGCCGATCTTCGGATTGCGCGCACTGGATGACGAGGCCGCGTTCGTCGCCGAGTGCCGCCGCCTGCTCACCGACGTGGCGGCCGCGGTCGACCTCGGGAATCAGCTGTACGAGATCAACCGTCAGCGGTGGCAGGACCGGTTGCCGCACCGGGCGGTGGCCGACCTGCTGCGCGGCACCACGCAGCGTCAGGCCGGGTAGACCTTCACGCCGACCCACGGAATCCACACCATGTAGCCGTGCTGGAAGTCGACCCGGTTGGTGCCGTTGACGTAGTGCTCGTCAGTCGTGGCCAGGCCCAGTTGCGGTGTCCAGGCCTGGGCGAAAGCCTGTGAGGCCCAGTGGGCACCGGTCTCTGGCGACCACCAGGCCCGGAACTGCTGACCACCGGAAAAGTCCTGGTAGCCGTTGGCGAATACGCTTGCCGGCACCGAATTGCGCTGCATCGCGAGGTCGGCCACCGCGCGCGGCGAGGACACGTATCCGCCCGGCATCTCGTAGATGGTGTTGATCGTGCGAACCTGCGCCCACACCGTCTTCGTGGCTCGGAAAACCGGGCTCAGGACCGAACCGTGTGCGGGATCGGTGATCTGGGAAAAGCGCTGGAACTCCGGTGATTTCGGCACTCCGGCGGCGATGGTCGCCGCCAGGTCGGCCGCCGCCGGCTTCGGGGTCCAGTCGCTGCGGTAGAGCCCGACGGTGGCGTCGGCCTGGTTGCTTCCGGTCTGCCGGTCGCGCGTGGTGTAGACCATCAGCGGACCGGTGTACGGCATCTCCTGCCACTTGGTGTAGATGTCCCGCAGGTATGCGGCCTGGGTGGTCTCGTTGACCACCGAGGTGGGCTCGCCGTACTCGGTGGCCCAGATGCGCTTCTCCTCGTCGCCATTGTCGATCATTACCTGCCGCATCTGAACCAGTTGCAGGACAGGCGAATTCGCGATCAGCATGCCGTCGGAGAACTTCAGGTTGTAGTTGTACGGGTGGAACGACAGCGCATCGAAGTTGCCCTTGGCGCCCGCGGCGTACATGCCGGCGATGAACCGCACCGGGTTGATCGACCACGAGCCGAAGTCCACCACGGCGCCGACGACTCCGCCGATCACCGTCGCGTCCGGGTCGACGGCCTTGATGCGCGGATAGGCCGCCTTCAGCAGATCGGTGTAACCGGCGGGATCCGGTGCGGGGCTGTAGAAGAACACCGCGTTCGGTTCATTCCAGATCTCGTATGCGGAGATCTTGCCCTTGTACCGGGTGGCCACCTTGGCGGTGAACGCAGCGTAGGCGTCCGGGTTGGACGGCCGGCTGCTCAGCGGTAGGCCGCCTTGCGACATGGCCCAGGGTGGGGTGGCGTTGATGAACGCGATGATCGACATGTTCATGGCGGCGGCGGCATTCACCGTCTTGTCGACCAGGCTCCAGTCGAGCTGGCCGAGGATCGGCTCGACCCCGGCCCACGGGATCATCAATCGGATGGTGTTCACCCGGTTGTTGGCCATCAACGCCAAGGTCCGGTTCACGTCGTCCGGCGACATGCCGTAGATGTCGGAGTCGGCGAAGCCGATGGTGGTCGGCAGCGTGACGACGTTGGCGCGCTCGGCCACACTCCATCGTTTCGGGGCGTCCCCGGTGATGCCGGCGAGGGCGATGAGGGCACAGACCATGCTGCCGGCGATCGCCGACGCCACGCTGGAGAAGCGGCGCGCAGATCGCATCCGACGCTTGCCGGGCATCACGCCACCGCCCTTCGCCGATCAAGTGCGCTGCGGTGCGCAAACGCGCACTCAGTGTGCAGTAGCCAAGGGCGTTTGCTGTGAATCTGCTTGGGCGTGTCGCAGTCTCACCTGATCGCGGCGTTCTCGGTCTATATGCACGAGGAATGCCAGCAAAATGGAGAATTTGAGGGTGGCGGGCGGGATGCCGACCACCGGGTGGTCGAGTTGGAGGGCAACCACACAGAATCCGATGTAGATACCGCCATACCCGGCCCAGGCGAATGAATTGGAGCGAATCGCCCGGTAGCTCATGATGCAACCGATCAGCATGATCGCAAAGAACGCCAGACCGGGGAAAATGCCGCCGCGGTAAATCGTCAGCAATGGTGCGTTCGACACATGGTTCAGTACGAACGCGTAGTTTCCGTCCCGAAATTCGAGCCGGTTCCACCCTTTTCCGAACAACCAGTATCCGGCCATGGTGTCGGGGAATTCCCGGATGGCATCAATTCGGGAAGTGGAACCGACATCGTCACTGCTGAACGAGTGCGCGAATCTGATCCGCACTTCCGGTATCGCCGCCGCGGCTCCGACAGCGGCCACCATCGCGGCGATGGCCAAACCGCGGTCCCGCGACCGCATGTTGTGGAAGGCCAGCACCAGCACGGCCCCGCCGACGATGGTGAACATGCCGGCCCGGCTCAGGGTGAGCAGCAAGGCGACGAGGAAGATGCCGGTCACGACGATGCGTTGCCAGCCCGCCAGCACGACCAGGCCGACGGCGATGGACACCACCAGCGCAATGCCTTCGGCGTTGGGGTCCACCGAAGTGCCGCCGAGCCGCATGGATCTTTCGGCACCGCCCTCGGCGAATGCGAAGCGCGTGGCGGTGTATTCCGCCGCATAACCGAAGACCCGCAGATATTTGAAGGACGTCTGGTTCGGGTCGAACGCCACGATGTACAAGCCGAATATCGCATTGGCCAGCGTCGCGTAGACGAATATGCGGCCGAACTTCTCCAGATGTTCACTCGACAAGCTGCTCAGGGCGATCGCGACCAGGGTGACCACGGACCACCGGACGATCTGGATGACGTCGCCCATGCCCACGCCGGTCACCGCGACCGACGCGATGGAGGTGACCACCAGCGCGATAATCGACCATTCCAATGGGTGAATCGGGCGGGCCAGTCGCGGATGCACGAACAAGGCAACCACCGCACCGAATGCGAACGGCAGATATAAGGGGACGTGAACACCCGGGAAATACCCGAAAGGCAGTGCGCCGGTGACGACCGCCAATCCGTACAAGAACCACAGCGGATGCCGTAATCCGATATAGACCCCCGCCACCAGTGCGGCAATAGCAACAATGCCCAACAGCGCGGCCTGGCCGAAAGACGTCGCCAACCAGACCAAGCCCACGATCACGGCCAGAATCCCGGCCGATGATTTAAGATTGCCGAGTTGACCCAAACGGGCGTTCATGCCGACTATGTTCTCAGCTCGACCAGCTAAGCTCAAGCAGGTTGCCCGGACCCGTGGCGCGTCTGAATGGTCGGTCCGGTTCCCAGCCGTTAATCTGTGAGCCGTCGCATTGCTGAAATAAGGGGCACGACCTTGGAGATCAAAGAGTACCTGCGGATATTCGGCCGGTACTGGTGGGCAATCGTGGCGCTGGCGGTTGTCGGAGGTGTCGCGGGCTGGTCGTGGTGGGAATTCGGTGATCGCGAGTACCAGTCCAGCGCGACGCTGTTCGTCGCGACCCAGAACGGCACGTCGGTCACCGAGGCCTACCAGAACAACCTGTTCTCGCAGGACCGCGTGAACTCCTACGCCACCCTCGCCATGAGCGAACAGGTCGCCGCCCGCGCGGTAGATCAGCTGAAGGCGAACATCTCGGCGGGCGAACTGCGCGCCAGGGTCACCGCCGTCCCGCTGCCGAAGACCGTGTTGCTGCAGGTCTCGGTGACGGACAGGGACCCCGGTCAGGCCCAGACCTACGCCAGCGCGGTGGCAGATCAACTCGCCGGACTGGTCGGTGAACTCGAGACGTCCCGCCGGGGCGGCAGCCCCGCTGCCGGCGCCATCGTGGTCGACGAGGCCGGCTATCCGACCAAGCCCCTCGGGTACTCGATGATCACCCGCGTCGGCATGGGCGTCGCCGGTGGCACCGTCCTCGGTCTCCTGGTGGCGCTCGTGCTCGGCATCGTCGACCGCCGTGTGCGCGGCCGCGAACGGGTGGCCGACGCCAGTGGTTCGCTGCTCATGGGTGCGTTGCCCTCGGACTCTGCGCGGAGCAAGGCTCCGGTGGTCGACCTGACCGCCGAGAGTGCCTACGCGGAGGCTTTGCGTGAGCTCCGCAACAATTTGCGGTTCACCGTGCCGGCAAACCGCGATGAGCCCGCTCGGGTGATCGCGGTGGCCAGTCCGTCGCCGTCCGACGGCCGCACGACGGTTGCCGTCGATCTGGCCGCCGTCCTCGCCGAGACCGGCAAGCGCGTCGTGCTCGTCGACGGTGACCTGCGCAACCCGGCGGTGGCGCAGCGCGTGGACCTGACGCCGGCGGCCCGCCAGGGGGCGGCCGATCGCGGCCTGAGCACCGTGCTGGTCGGCGAGAACACCCTCGCCGAAAGTTTGATTTCCGAGGTTCCCGTCGGTCAGCATCGGATCGCGGTGTTGCCCGCAGGTCCGGCCACCACGCGTCCGGGCGAGCTGTGGGCGGGCGACCACACCGAGAGCCTGTTCGCCGAACTGTCCGGCCAGTTCGACTACGTCGTCGTGGATACGCCGCCCCTGGGCAAGTACAACGACGGTGCCGTCGCGGCCGCGCTTTCGGACGGTGCGTTGTTGGTCGGCCGCATCCGCCACACCACCAGCAGCGCCCTCACTCGCGCTGTGCAGACCCTGAAGTCTGCCAACGCGGTGCTGATCGGCTCGGTCGCCACCGATGAACCGGGCGAGTTCAAGATCCACATCGGCGGGTCCGACGGCGCCAAGTCCGCTGGGACAAAGGCCGGCGGCGGCAAGAAGTCGGCAGGCAAGGCGGCTGCGAAGGCGGCGCCTGAGTCCGCGCCCCAGGCCGAAGACCCGTCCGAGGCCACAACGGCGGCGCATCAGAAGCCGTGATGCGTCAGGTTGAGTTGCGGCGCACGATACTGGCACTGGCTGCGGTGCTGGTCACCGTCGCTGCGTGCGGCCAGTCGGCTCCGGTGCCGCCGCGTCCGGGTGACGACGTCCGTCCCACCCGGGACCTCACCCCGATGTTCCCGGGTGCCGAGGCGCTCCCCGCGCCCGATCTCACCGATGACGGCCCCGGCTCCCTGGTCGAGTTGAAGCCCGTCAAGGGTGACCGGAGCTTCGACGAGGCAGGTGCCACCGCGGCGCGCATCGTCTACCGGTCGACCAGTGGCGTGGACGGCCGGCCGATCCAGGTCAGTGCACTGATCGCGGTGCCCCCGGGCCCGGCGCCGAAGGGCGGCTGGCCGATCATCTCCTTCGGACACGACACCACGGGGCTGCTGCCCAAGTGCGCGCCGACCCTCGCCCCGCAGTTCTGGGGCTATTCCACTGGTATGGCGGTCTATCTGCGGCGCGGCTTCGCCATCGCCCTGTCCGACTACCAGGGGCTGGGCATCGACCCGGGTTCGGCCGCCCGGCAGCACTCCATCCTGGATACGGCCAGCCTGGGGAACAGCATCATCGATGCCGCGCGCGCGATCCATCGCGCCGTACCGTCCACCAGCACCAACTGGGGCGCACTGGGGGCCGGTGAAGGCGGCCTGGCCGCGTGGGCCGCGGCAGAACGCAATGGGGCGTACGGCGCGGGCATGAACATGGTCGGCGCGGTGGCGGTCAACCCGATCGCCGATCTGGCACCGCTCGCCGACCCGGACCGCACGGCCGCGCTGGCGACCGCCGACCAGTACCGGCTGCAGATTCGGATGCTGCAGAGCCTGCAGACCATGCAGCCCGACTTCGACCTCGACGCGCACCGCTCGGCGAAACTCAAGGACCAGTGGGACCTGGTGGTCGACTGCGCCCCGCGCGACGTCGCGGCCGCACAACTGGCACTGAATCAGTTGACTCCCAACGATTTCCAGGCCAAGGACGCAGCCGCCGTGGCGGACCTGAAGCGTCGCCTGGGCGCTGTCGCATTGCCCAGTCCCGCGGCGGGGCCGAATGATCCGCCGGTGCTGGTGGCGTTCGGCACGGCCGACACGGTGAACCCGCCGGCCGGCATCCTGATGGCCGCCGGGGCCGCCTGTGCCCGCGGCCAGCAGATCGTGATGATGCGCGGCGTGGGGGACACCGGCCAGATCAACGACCAGACGATGCAGAACGCGCTGGCCTGGCTGCAGGCGCGGTTCGACGGCGAGCGCGTCTCCGACGTCTGCGTGGGTGCGACGTGATCACCCCGACCGGTGTCCCGCGGGTGCGCGACTACTTCCTGTTCGTGAAGAACAGTTGGGTGCTGGTGCTCGTCACCACCATCGTGAGCGCGCTGGTGGGCTGGGTGGGCTGGGACAACGCGAAGCCCGAGTACCAGTCGACCGCGTCGGTGTTCGTCAGGACCGAGGGCAGCGCGTCGCCGCTGGACGCCTATTACGGCGACGCCAACATGCTCGGCCTGATGGAGACCTACCGGCAGTTGGCCACCAGCTCACAGATCACCGCGCCGGTCATCCAGAAGCTGGGCCTGATCGAGTCCGACAAGGAACTCGCCGCCCGGATCGTCGTGCTGCCCAGTGCCACCGCGATGTTGAACATCACGGTCACCGGCGGTGACGCCGACCAGACCAACCAGATCGCGCACGAGGTCGCCACCGACCTGGTCGCGGTGGGCAACCGGCTGGCCCTGGTCGCCGGTACCAGCGCGACGCTCGTCGTCATCGACGACGCCAGTCCGCCGCAGCGGGTCGGCGGGTTGTCGTCCTTCGTGATGACCGGGGCGGTGCTGGGTTTCGCGCTGTGCGTCCTCGCGGTGATCGCGCGGGCGCTGATCCTCGATCGGGTGCAGAGTCGCGGGCACCTCGAACGGGTGGTCGGTGACGCGAGCGCCGGGACGCCGGGATGAACTCGCGGCGGCTGCGGCGCGCGGTATCGGCCGGCCTACTCGTCGCGGTGTGCCTGACCGCGCCGGCCTGCCAGAGCGCTTCGGCACCGAAAAAAGCTGCGCCCGGCACGGTCCCGGGAATCGACCTCAAGCCCGACACCACGGGTGCCGGCCAGGTACCCGGCGCGCTGGTATCGGCGTCCACGTTCCCCACGCTGGATCTGCGGCTGAAATCGGCGGTGTCGCTCGCGGCCCGCATCGAGTACACGTCGACCTCCGGGATCACCGGTGAGCACACCGAGGTGTCGGGTTCGGTGTTCGTGCCGAACGGCACGCCGCCGCAGGGCGGCTGGCCGGTTGTCGTCTTCGGCCACGCGACGTCCGGCCTGCAGCGCGAGTGCGGGCCGTCCGGTTCGTCGACGCTGGCCGGGCTGTCCCTGCCGATCACCACACTGGTGAAAGCCGGCTACCTGGTGAGCCTGCCGGACTACCAGGGGCTCGGCCCGGGCACCGCGGGCCATCCGTACGCCGACGCCACGACGGTGGGCTACAACGTCATCGACGCCGCGCGCGCGGCGCACAAGCTGGTGCCGGAGTCCTCGGACCGCTGGCTGGCCGTCGGGGTGTCCCAGGGCGGTCAAGCCGCCTGGGCAGCAAACGAACTCGCCGCCCACTACGGCACCGGGCTGAACCTCGTCGGAGCCGTCAGCTTGTCGCCGGCCACCGATCTCACCGGACTGGCCTCCGGAGCCGCGGCCGGCAGGCTGTCGAAAGAGCAGGGCGCCATCCTGCAACTTATTCTCGCCTCCCTCGCGGCCGAGAACCCGTCGCTGAACCTGCAGGACTATCGCCGCGGTGCGGTCGCCGAGCACTGGGACGTCCTCGGCTCCTGCCGCAGCGAAGATGCCGCAGCCCGGGCCGCGGCAATCGACAAGATCACGCCCGACGATCTGCGGCCCGCGAGCCCGGAGGCGGCAGCGACCCTGCAGGGACTGCTGGCGAAGCGGAGCCTGCCCAAGGAGCCGACGTCCGCGCCGATGCTGGTGATGTACGGAGGGCAGGACACGCTGCTGCCGCCGGACTGGACGAACAAGGCGCTCGCCGCCGCGTGCCGCCTGGGTGACGTCATCGACATCATGTTCCAGCCGGCCAAGGGGCACGCCGACATCGATGTGGCCTCGTCCTACGACTGGATCAAGGACCGCTTCGACGGCGTCCCCGCGCCGAACAGTTGCCCGTCTTTCCTATCCACGGTATCCACGCAGGGAGCAGGACAGTGAACGCGCCGACCTCGGCACCGGTCCGGACCCGGGCCCGCATCATCGGGCTGGACGGCGCCCGCGGACTGTCGTGCCTGGGCGTCGCCGTCATGCACGTCACCGGTCACTACTCGCCACACACCGCCGCCCACTGGAAGACCAACCTGGTGGGGTTGTCGCTGATCTTCTTCTACGCACTCAGTGGGTTCCTGCTGTTCCTGCCCTACGTGCGCAACCTGATCGAGCAGCGTGAGCTGCCGAGCACCGCGAATTTCGCCGTCCATCGCATCGCCCGGATCCTGCCCGGCTACCTGGTGATCTTCCTGCTCTGCAACTACCTGCTCCAGATCGTCTACGTGCAGAACGCGTCGCTGCAGCCGACCCGCACCGAGGACGGCACCGGCATGATCACCGACCCCTGGCAGCTGATCGCCAACCTGACCCTGACGCAGTCCTACTTCCCGAAGTACTTCCAGACGGGCCTGAACCCGTCGTGGTCGCTGACGCTGGAATACGCCTTCTACCTGTCGATCCCGCTGCTGGGCATGCTGTTGTTCGCCCTCGGCCGGCGCGCCAAGGTGCGGCCGTGGCTGATCGTGTCGCTCGGACCGGCGCTGCTGATCGCGCTCGGATTCATCGGCCGGGCCTTCGTGCCCTGGATGATCTCGGCGTTGCACCTGACCGACCCGACACAGATCAACTGGGGCGCCAACTGGGTCGCGGTCTACACCAAGACGTTCCTGACCAACTCGGACACCTTCGCGTTCGGCATGGCCGCCGCGGTCCTGGTCGTGGCCATGGAGCACAACATGATTCGGGACAAGCTCAGCCGCCGCGTCCGGCTCTACAGCTTCCTGGCGATGTTCCCGGTGGGCGTGGTGATGCTCGGGCTGATCGCCCTGGCCAACCCGTACGCCACCTCGGCCCTGGCGCTGCTGTGCGCGCTGGGCATCCTGGTGATCGTGGCGCCGCTGTTCCGCGGCGAGCGGTCCGGGCTGGCCGAGCTGCTGGACACCGCACCGTTCCGGTTCGTCGGCAAGGTCTCGCTGTCGGCCTACCTCTGGCACTTCCCGCTCATGCTGCTGCTCGGGCGCTGGGGCTTGATGGCCGGCGACAACCTGCCCGGCATGTTGCGCAACGTCGCGCTGGTCCTGGCGGTGACACTGGTGGTGTCGGCCGTCACGTACTACGCAGTGGAAGATCCTGTCATGAAGTTCGCCAAGCGGTACCGCACCAGGTGGTCCTGAATGCGCCGTGCGATCCAGTGGGGTGCTGCGGTTGCCGCACTGCTCCTGATCGCGGCGTCGCTGCCGGTGATGTGGCAGGTCGGTAGCTGGGCGCTGGACAAACTGCGGCACGGTGGGATCGGCGACCCGGTGCCGATCCGGACCGCCGACCTCACGGCCTCCGGCCCGGGCAGCCTGATCAGCGCGATGACCATGCCCGCCCTGACCAACTCGGTGGAGGGCAAGGATCTGCAGGCCGCCCGCGTGGTCTACCGATCCACCTCTGGTGACACCGACGCACCGACGGTCGTGTCGGGATCGGTGTTCACTCCCATGGGCCGGGCGCCCGACGGTGGCTGGCCGGTGATCGCGCTGGCCCACGGCACCACCGGCATCGACCAGCCCTGCGCGCCGTCGCTGTCGGTGAATCTCCTGGGCAACGTCGCACTGGTACAGGGCTTCGTCCACCTCGGCTTCGCGGTCGCGCTCGCCGACTACCAGGGACTGGGTGCCCCCGGCGTCCACCCCTACACCGACAGCCGGACCGCGGGCCGCAACGTCATCGACTCCGTCCGGGCCCTGCGCCACACCTTCCGCGACATCTCCAGCAAGTGGGCCGTG
Source organism: Mycolicibacterium sp. HS_4_1 (assembly GCF_054515875.1). NCBI lineage: Bacteria > Bacillati > Actinomycetota > Actinomycetes > Mycobacteriales > Mycobacteriaceae > Mycobacterium > Mycolicibacterium sp. HS_4_1. The sequence goes on along the minus strand of NZ_CM137261.1, from coordinate 4,383,051 downwards.
TTCGGCGGCTCGCAGGGCGGCGGCGCGGCGTGGGCCGCCGACGAACAGGCCAGGACGTATGCTCCCGAACTCGACCTGATCGGCGCGGCCGCCAGCGTGCCGTCGGCGGATGTGGCGGGCATCGTCGACAAGGCCGGCATCTTCGATCAGGGCAAAGCCGGAACCATGACCAAGGACCAGGAAGCGGCGTTCCAGGCCATCATCGAGTCGCTGGCCCGGCTGCATCCGGACCTGAACCGCGACGACTACCGCCGGGGCGCGGCGGCCAGGTATTGGAAGGTGCTGACGGCGTGCTCGGGGCCCGACGTCGCCTACCGCGCCACCGCCATCGATGCGATCGGGCCGGGCGACCTCGCGCCGGTGGATGCGGCGGCAGCCGACCGGTTGCGTCGCTACCTGCAGGCTTGGGCGCTGCCGCAGCAGCCGTTGTCGGCCCCCATGTCGGTGGTCTACGGCGGCAAGGACACCTTCCTGGACGCGGAGTGGACCAAGGCCGCTATCGCGCGCGCGTGTTCGCTGGGCGGTACGGTGGTCTGGAATTTCCAGCCGGACGGTGGACACGCCGATATCGACGGTCCGGGTCAATTGCGGTGGCTGGCAGAACGATTCAGGGGAGGCGAGGCGGTCAATGACTGTCCTGCGCAGGGGACCACGTAATCCCGACGGCGACAGCCCGATTCATCAGCAGTTGCTGATCGAGGCGAAGTGCATCGTGAAGCGCCTCATCGCGCCCCGCGGCACACCCGTCGAGGCCCCGGAGCGGCCGTACCTGATCCTGCCCATCCTCGGGCAGTCCAACGCATTCGGCATGGGGCTGCCCGTCGAGCCCGACGGTTTGGACCGGCCACATCCGCTGGTGCACCAGTGGGCGATGTGCGGGCCGTCCAAAGGCACCGCGGTGCTGGCGACGCAGCCACTGCTGCACGAAATACCGTGCAAATACGTCGGTTTCGGCCCGACATTCGCCAAGCAACTCGCCGAGGCGACCGGGCGCCCGGTGCTGGTGATTCCCGGCGCCCGGGGCGACACCTCCTTCACCCCGAAGAACGGGCACACCTGGGATCCGGCCGACCGCAAGACCCGGGTGAACCTGTACCGCCGGGCCGTGGCGGCCATCGATGCGGCGCTGGCACGTTTTCCGGGTAGTGAGATCGCCACCGTCCTGTGGCACCAGGGGGAGACCGACGTGCCGCTGATCTCCGGCGCGCAATACCAGGCCAAGCTCGACTCGCTGATCGGGGACATGCGCGCGCGGTACGGCGCCGGCCTCCCGTTCGTCCTCGGACAGATGGTGCCCGAGGAGATGGAGTTGAGCGGCAAGCCCTACGCGGCCATCGACGCCGTGCACGCCGATACCCCGAACCGCTGGCCGCTGAGCACCTTCGTGCCGGGACCGCGCGATTCGTACAACAGCCCGGATGATCGGCATTACAGCGCCGCCGGCCAGCGCGAGTTGGGTCGCCGCATGTGGCAGCAGTACCGCGAGATGTGTGGCGGGCAACTGGCGGAATATGCCGCGCGCTGAACTCGGCCGAGTCATTCGTCGTGTCATCGCTGTGGTCACCATCGTGGTGCTCGTCGATGTCGGGCTGGCCGGCGTGGCGTTGTTCGCCAACGCCAAATCCGATCCACTGCAGCGGGCCGACGCGATCATCGTCCTGGCCGGCGAACATGACGGCCGCGAACAGTACGCGCTGAACCTGGCCCGGCAGGGCTGGGCGCGCACCGTCGTGCTGTCCGATCCGTACGTGCCCGGCGATCCGCAGATGAAGAGCGCCTGCGCGCCGGCGCCGGACATCGAGGTCATCTGCCGGAAGCCGGAGCTCCTGACGACCCGCGGCGAGGCCATGATGATGCGCCGGCTCTCCGAAGGCCGCGCCTGGCACCGGATCATCGTGGTCAGCTGGCGGTATCACCTGCCGCGCGCGCGGTTGGTCTTCCGCCAGTGCTATTCCACCAACCCTGGTTCGGTGGTTGCCGTGGCCCTGCCCCGGGACTATGACTTCTCGCCGATCGGGTGGGAACTGACGTTCTTCTATCAGTTTGCCGGGTTTGCAAAGGCCGCCCTCCAGGGGCACTGCGCTTGAGCTGCCTATTTTTCCGATCGGTGGTATTTTCGAGCAAACGATGCGATAGTAGTCGCAGTCCGCTGAGCGGGGACTATCTCAAAAAGCCAGCAAATGGGGAGGGGTAAGCGGCAGTGTCGGTGGCAGAAGAGCTCTTCGTTCCAAAGGCTTCTCCCGCGCCTCCCGTGCGCGCGGTTGCGCCTTTAGCTGACCGGGCCTGGCAGACGCGCTACCGCTGGTGCCTGATCGCATTCGATCTGCTCGTGGTCGTGTTGGCCCTGGCAAGTGCCCAGTTCGTCAAACTCGGTACACCGGATGCGTCCCTGGAATTCACCTCGACGTATCTGCACGTCTTCTCGTACTACTCGGTGCTGTCCCTGTTCGTCGCGGTGATCTGGCTGGCGATGCTGGCCGCGTACCGCACCCGGTCGCCGCGCATCGTCGGCGCCGGCGTGGAGGAGTACCGCCGGGTGTTCTCGGCGACGCTGGCCACCGTCGGCATCATCGCCGTCGCACTGATGATCTTCCGCCCTGAGTACGCCCGCGGCTACCTGGCCGTCGCGCTGCCACTCGGCCTCGTCGGCCTCGTCGTCGCCCGCACCATCTGTCGCCGGGTGCTCGCCCGGCTGCGTCGACGCAACAAGTGCGTCGCCAAGGTGCTGGCGGTCGGCGACCCGCGCGCCGTGCGGAATCTGGTGCAGTCCCTGCACCGCGAATGGTGGTACGGCTACTCCGTCGCCGGCGTCTGCCTCACCGGACGCAACGAAGGTGGCACCTTCGACGTGGCCGGGGTCGGCGAGCTGCCGGTGCTCGGCAACGAGTCCCAGGTCTCCGACGCCATCGCCACCGCCTCCTTCGACGCCGTGGCGCTGACCACGACCGATCATCTCGGCCCCGAAGGCGTGCGTGAGCTGTCCTGGGAACTCGACAAGCTGGGTATCGACATGGTCGTGTCCCCGAGCGTCATGGACGTCGCCGGCCCCCGGCTCACCATGCGTCCGGTCGCCGGCCTGCCGCTGATCCACGTCGAGCGTCCGCAGTACAGCGGGACCAAGAAGCTGCAGAAGCGCGCCTTCGATGTGTTCGTCGCGCTGTTCGCCCTCACGGTGACCTCGCCGCTGATGGTGCTTGCGGCCATCGCCATCAAGCTCACCAGTCGCGGCCCGGTGTTCTACCGCTCCGAGCGGATCGGCCTGGACGGCAAGCCTTTCCAGATGACGAAGTTCCGCACCATGGTGCAGGGCGCGGACCGCATGGTCGACGAGTTGATCAGCCTGGACCTCAACGAGAGCGGCAGCGGTGTGCTGTTCAAAATCCACGAGGACCCACGCGTCACGCTGGTCGGAAAGTACCTGCGGCGCTACAGCATCGACGAACTGCCGCAGTTCTTCAACGTGCTGCGTCGCGACATGAGCGTGGTCGGCCCACGGCCGCCGCTGCGCCGCGAGTTCGACACGTACAACGAGCAGGTTCGCCGCCGGCTGCTGGTGCTGCCCGGGATCACCGGGCTTTGGCAGGTGAGCGGCCGGGCCGACCTGTCGTGGGAGGACTCGGTGCGGCTCGACCTGTCGTACGTCGAGAACTGGTCCATCACCAACGATCTGCTGATCGCGGCCAAGACCTTCCGCACCATCATTGGCGGTTCTGGCGCCTACTGAACCCGCGCGGGCGACCGTCGGTGAATAATGCCCTTTGATGCGTAAAGCCCTGCCGTGGATAGTGGTGGCCGTCCTGGTCCTCAGTGGCGTCACCGCCGCGAGATACCTGCGACCGCTGGCGCTCATCGGGACCTCGAAGGTCCTGGACATGTTCATCCCGCTGTCGGGTGCGCCTGAGCCCATCGGTGCTGCCGATCTCACCGGCTCGGGCCCGGGCACCCTGCTGTCGGCGACCACCATGCCGGGGGTGACCAGCACCTTCGACGGCCAGGGGATTCGCGCCGCCCGCGTGGTGTACCACTCCACTTCGGGTGACACCGGCGCGCAGACCGTCGTCTCCGGGTCGGTGCTGACCCCGCTGGGGCAGGCACCCAAGGGCGGCTGGCCGGTGGTCGGCCTCGGCCACGGCACCCTCGGCATCGACAACAACTGCGGACCGTCGCTGTCACCGACCCTGATGAACCTGCTGCCCATCGCGAAAGTCGTGACCAATCTCGGGTATGCCGTCGCGTTGCCCGACTACCAGGGGTTGGGCGTCAAGGGCATTCACCCGTACTCCGACGCCCGCACCGCCGGCCTCAACCTGATCGACGCGGTCCGTGCGGCGCGGCATGTGTTCAGCGACCTCTCGACGACATGGGCGGCGTTCGGCGACTCCCAGGGTGGCGCCGCGGCATGGGCGGCCAACGAACAGGCCGAGCCCTACGCCCCCGAGCTCAAGTTGGTAGGCGCCGTCGCCGTGTCGCCCGCCGCCGATGTCAGCGGCCTGGTCGCCAAATCGCAGACGGGCACGTTGACCAGTGAGCAGCGGCCGGTGCTGCAGGCGCTGATCGAATCGCTGGCCCGGTTGCACAGCGACCTGAACCGCGACGACTACCGGCACGGTGGCGCCGCCCGTTACTGGAATGTGCTGACCGACTGCAGTGCGGGCGGGGCCTATAAGCGTGCCGTCGCCGCCGGGCAACTCGGGCCGCGCGACTTCCTTCCGGCCTCGCCCGGCGCCGCCGACCGGCTGCAGAATCTGTTGCAGGCATGGGCTATTCCGCAACGGCGGCTCACCGCGCCGCTGTACGTCTGGTACGGCGGTCAGGACCCGTTCATCGACGCCGTATGGACCAAGGCGGCGATCGGGCGGGCCTGCTCGCTCGGTGGCACCGTGACGACAGAGTTCGACCCGTTGGGTGGACACAACCCGCCCGCGGCGCAGGAGATGCTCGACTGGATGGCGGATCGGTTCGCCGGGAAGAAGGTAACCAATGACTGCTGACCTGCTGCCGCTGGACGCCGCGGCGATCCAGGCAGAAGCCGGCGCGGGCTGGCGAGTCGAGGTGGTGGCCGAAACCGGTTCCACCAACGCCGATCTGGTGGCGCGGGCGCAGTCCGGCGAGAACGTCGCGGGCGTGGCGCTGTTCACCGAGGACCAGACCGAGGGCCGGGGACGTCAGGGCCGCAGCTGGTCGGCGGTGCCGCGGTCGCAGATTCTGGCGTCGGTCGGCGTGGACACCACCGATGTACCGAGCGAAACCTGTGGCCTGTTATCGCTGGCGGCGGGGTTGGCCGTCGTCGAGGCGGTCGCCGAGGTGACCGGCGTGCATGCCGTGCTCAAATGGCCCAACGACGTTCAGGTGGGCACCGGCAAACTGGCCGGCATCCTCTCGGAGGTCGCGGGCTCCGGCGCGTACCCCGTCATCGTCGTCGGTATCGGGCTGAACGTGTCGTTGGCGGCTGACGAACTGCCCGACCCTGCGGCCGTCTCTCTGCTGAGCGTCGGTGTGGCACAACCGGATCGGCAGCGGCTGGCAGCGGTGCTGTTGAATCGTCTGCACGCCAGGATCGCCGAGTGGCGAGCAGGCGGAAACGTCGAGTTGCTGGCCGTCTACCGCAAGCACAGCTCCACCCTGGGGCGGTCGGTGCGTGCCGAGTTGCCCGGTGGGCGCGAGGTGGTCGGGCAGGCGACAGAGATCGACGCGGGCGGTGCACTGCTGATCGATTCGGCCGACGGCGTCGTCACGGTCTCGGCCGGTGACGTCGTGCATTTGCGTCCCGCCACAAGCTGAGCACGGCCTAGAGTCTGGGTATGGGTTACCCGGACAACGTGCTGGCCGCCGACGAACATGTTGTGCTGCATCGGCACCCGCACTGGAAACGACTGATCGGGCCGGTGCTGGTGCTGCTGGCCGGGACGGCGCTGGCCGCCTTCGTCGCGGCGGTGGTCAATCACACCAATTGGGACGCGAACGCCAAGAACATCATCTTCGCGGTGCTCGGGGTGATCTGGCTGGTGGTGGTCGGGTGGCTTACCGTGTGGCCGTTCTTGAATTGGCGCTCAACGCATTTCGTGATCACCGACCGCCGGGTGATGTTCCGGCGCGGGGTGCTGACGCGGTCGGGCATCGATATTCCGTTGGCCCGCATCAACAGTGTGGAGTTCCGGCACCAGATACTCGACCGGATACTGCGCACCGGCACCCTGATCATCGAGTCGGCATCCCAGGATCCGCTGGAATTCCATGACATTCCGCGCGTGGAACAGGTCCACTCGCTGCTGTATCACGAAGTCTTCGACACTCTGGGGTCGGAGGAGTCGTCCAGCTGAGGGTCGTCCGTGAGCTCGTCGTAAGCCTCGGCGAAACCGCCGATGGTCATGGTCGCCTCGAGCGTCATGTCGGGCGCGTGCTGCGCCATCTCGTCGGGGAACACCCAGCGGCGGAACGCCCAGAACCGGAACGCCATCTGCAGCAGGTTGCCGATGACGTACGCCGACACGAAGTCCGCGATGTTCTCGACGGTCAGCGACACGTTGGGCACCCGCAGCTGCAGCACGTAGCTGGAAACCCACAGCGGCGCCATGCTCAGCAGCACGCCCACACCACTGACCGCGAAGAACAGCAGGGCCTCGTGATGGCGTTCGCGGCCGCCGCGGTTCTGGAAACTCCATTCGCGGTTCAGCACGTACGACGCGATCACCGCGACGATGCCGGAGATGATCTTGGCCGTCACCGGCTTGGGCTCGAGCACGGTGAGCTTGAGCGTGTAGAAGATCCCCGAGTCGATGACGAACGTGGTGGCGCCGACTATGGCGAACTTGATGAGCTCGTGATGCCGTTCGGCAAACGGCCGAATCACTCGCGGTAGCCGGGCGATGGTGGCCTCGGTGAACGACATAAGCGGCAAGTTTACGGATAGTCGGTGCATTTCGCGTACCCGTGCAGGTAGTGGCTGGTAGCTAGCCGGCGTAGGCAGATTCGGGGGACACCTTTGGTGCGTGACAAACTAGGCGCCGTGACGCAACCCCCCGTCGTGGCAATGATCGGTGGCGGCCAGTTGGCCCGCATGACGCACCAGGCGGCCATCGCGCTCGGCCAGACCCTGCGGGTGCTGGCTGTCGCGGCCGACGAGCCCGCAGCCCAGGTGAGCCCGGCGGTGGTGCTGGGTTCGCACACCGACCTCGATGCGCTGCGCCGGGTGGCGGCCGGAGCGACGGTGCTGACGTTCGACCATGAGCACGTGCCCACGGAACTGCTGCAGACCCTCGTCGCGGACGGGGTCAATGTGGCCCCGCCGCCGTCGGCGCTGGTGCACGCACAGGACAAATTGGTGATGCGCCGGCGGCTGGCCGAACTCGGCGCGCCGGTGCCGCGCTACCGGGAGATGGCGACGGTCGCCGATCTCGATGCCATCGACGAGCTCGCCGGCGAAATCGGCTCTGGGACCGGCGTCGGCCTCGTCGTGAAGGCGAGCCGCGGCGGCTATGACGGCAAGGGCGTCACCTTGACCGATGACGTCACACAGGCCCGCGCCGCCGCCGAGGGCTATCTGGCTGGCGGGGTCGCCGTGCTGGTCGAGGAGAAGGTCGCCATGCGCCGCGAGCTGGCCGCGCTGGTGGCGCGTTCGCCGTTCGGGCAGGGCGCGGCGTGGCCGGTGGTGCACACCGTGCAGGAGGACGGCATCTGCGTCGAGGTGATCGCGCCGGCACCGCAGCTGGACGCGGAGGTCGCCACGTCGGCCGAACAGCTGGCCCTGCGGATCGCGGACGAACTCGGTGTCGTCGGAGTGCTTGCGGTCGAGCTCTTCGAGACGGTCGACGGTGCGCTCCTGGTGAACGAGCTGGCCATGCGGCCGCACAACTCCGGGCACTGGACCATGGACGGCGCGACGACCAGCCAGTTCGAGCAGCACCTGCGTGCGGTGCTGGATTATCCGCTGGGCGCGACCACGCCGCTGGCGCCGGTGACGGTGATGGCCAACGTGCTGGGCGCGCCGACCCCGCCGCAGATGAGCATGGACGAGCGGTTGCATCACCTGTTCGGCCGGCTGCCCGAGGCCCGGGTGCACCTGTACGGCAAGGGGGAGCGGCCCGGCCGCAAGATCGGCCACGTCAACATCGTCGGCGCGCCGGGTGGCTCGCTCGACGACGAGGCGTACGTGGCGGAGGTACGCGAGCGGGCCACGCGGGCCGCGCATTGGTTGTCGCATGGCGAGTGGACGGACGGATGGAGTGCACATGAGTGAGCACGCAGGCCAGAAGGCCGGCCCTCGGGTCGGCTTGATCATGGGCAGTGACAGCGACTGGTCGGTGATGGAGGATGCGGCCACCGCGCTTGCCGAGTTCGAGGTGCCGTTCGAGGTCGGCGTGGTGTCGGCGCACCGCACCCCGCAGCGCATGCTCGACTACGCCAAGACCGCCGCGGACCGGGGCGTCGAGGTGATCATCGCCGGCGCCGGTGGCGCGGCGCACCTGCCCGGGATGGTCGCGTCGGCCACCCCGCTGCCGGTGATCGGCGTACCGGTGCCGTTGGCCCGCCTCGACGGCATGGACTCGTTGCTGTCGATCGTGCAGATGCCCGCCGGCGTCCCGGTGGCCACGGTGTCGATCGGTGGCGCGCGCAATGCGGGCCTGCTGGCGGTACGCATCCTGGGGTCGGCCGATGCCGGTTTGCGTGCCCGGATGCAGCGCTTCCAGGAGGACCTGGAGCAGATGGTGCTCGCCAAGGACGAGGCGCTACGGAATCGGTTGCTGGGCAAGTAAGCTCACCATCGATGAAATCTTCATTCGCGCGGTACCGCAGCGTCGGCCACAAGTTCGTCACGGGATTCATGGAGCCGGAGGTGCTCCTGGTCGCCGGTGCCCTGGATGAGGCCCAGCGGGCCAGGTCCGTCGGCGGCGCCGTCGCCGAGATCGGCGTGCACCACGGCAAGCTGTTCATCGGTCTGAACCTGTTGCAGCGGGATGACGAAAAGTCGGTTGCCATCGACATTTTCGGCGACCAGGACCTCAACATCGACGGCTCCGGTGCCGGTGACCTGGCGAAGTTCACCAGCAACGTCGACGTGTGGTCGTCGATGGACGGCGTGGTGATTCACCAGGGCGACTCCACCAAGCTGGCACCCGAGGTGCTGCTGGAGGAGGCGGGTGGGCCCATCCGGTTCTTCAGCGTCGACGGTGGGCACACCGAGGAGATCGTCTACAGCGACATGCAGCTGGCCGAGGCCACGCTGGCAGACGGCGGCATCGTCATCGCCGACGACGTCTTCAACGAGTTCTGGCCCGGCGTCGCGGTGGGCACGCTCAAGTACCTCGATGACGGAGCCGGCCTGGCCCCGTTCGCGATCGGGTTCAACAAGGTGTTCTTCACCCAGCCGGAGTACTGCGACTACTACCAGGCCGAACTGGAGTCGGCAGCGCACCGTTCGGCTCGGATCCAGCACACCACCTCGGTTTTCGCCGGGCATCCGGTGCTGTTGCTCGGTCCGGTGACGGCCGTCGACGTCCTGCGCCGCAGTGAGACGCTGCGCAGCGTCTATCACCGCACTTACCGCGAGCTGGTCCGTGGTCTGCAGAAGGTATCGGGTCAGGGGCGGTAAAGTTACCGGCGAGTAGCAACCCGCATCTCGCCAAATGGGCAGGCAAGGAGCCGTCAATGTCTATCGGTAACCCGTCATTCGATCTGTTTCAGCTGCCGGAAGAGCATCAGGAGCTCCGGGCCGCGATCCGCGCCCTGGCCGAGAAGGAGATTGCTCCTTACGCCGCCGAGGTCGACGAGCAGGCCCGGTTCCCCCAGGAGGCCAGTGACGCGCTGACCGCGTCGGGCTTCAACGCCGTCCACGTGCCCGAGGCGTTCGGCGGCCAGGGCGCGGACTCGGTCGCCGCGTGCATCGTCATCGAGGAAGTCGCCCGGGTCGACGTCTCGGCGTCGCTGATCCCCGCGGTCAACAAGCTCGGCACCATGGGTCTGATCCTGAACGGGTCCGACGAGCTCAAGCGCAAGGTGCTGCCGGACCTGGTCGACGGCAAGCTGGCGTCGTACGCGTTGTCCGAGCGCGAGGCCGGCAGCGACGCCGCGGCCATGCGCACCCGCGCCAAGGCCGACGGCGACGACTGGGTCCTCAACGGCGCCAAGGCGTGGATCACCAACGGCGGCGCGTCCACCTGGTACACCGTCATGGCCGTGACCGATCCCGACAAGGGCGCCAACGGTATCTCGGCGTTCATGGTGCACATCGACGATGAGGGCTTCACCATCGGCCCGAAGGAACGCAAGCTCGGCATCAAGGGCAGCCCGACCGTCGAGCTGTATTTCGAGAACTGCCGCATCCCCGGCGACCGCATGATCGGTGAGCCCGGCACCGGCTTCAAGACTGCACTGGCGACGCTGGATCACACCCGCCCGACCATCGGGGCGCAGGCCGTCGGGGTGGCCCAGGGTGCCCTCGACGCGGCGATCGCGTACACCAAGGACCGTAAGCAGTTCGGCAAGTCGATCAGCCAGTTCCAGGGTGTCGAGTTCATGATCGCGGACATGGCGATGAAGACCGAGGCGGCGCGCCTGATGGTCTACAACGCCGCCGCCCGCGCCGAGCGTGGTGAGCCCAACCTGGGCTTCATTTCCGCGGCGTCGAAGTGTTTCGCCTCGGACGTGGCGATGGAGGTGACCACCAACGCCGTGCAGCTGTTCGGTGGCGCCGGCTACACCGTCGACTTCCCGGTGGAGCGCATGATGCGCGACGCGAAGATCACCCAGATCTACGAGGGCACCAACCAAATTCAGCGGGTCGTGATGTCCCGCGCCCTGCTGCGCTGACGTCAGGCGCTACAGGTCGGCAGTGACCTTCTCCGTCGCGCGGCGCCGATCCAGGGTGCCCGCGTCGGGGTGGGCCACCTGCACCAGGGACGCGCCGCCGGCGAACACCGCCAGCAGATTGGCCACGAGTTCGTCGGCGGTACCCCACGGGGCCGTCGACAGGAGGCGGGTGTCGGCGGTGAATCCCTTTGCCGCGGCCGTGCTCCGGGCCTCGGCGAGGACGTCGTCGACAGCACGGCCGGCCAGCGCCGGACCGGGCGTGCGTTCGGGCACGATCTGATCGCCGTGCACGCGCACGGATGTCGCGTAGTCGGTGACGCCGATCGGCAGGTCGGGGACGGGCTTGCCGAACGGGTCGAGGGACAGCACGACGACCTCGGCGGCGCCGGTCTCGTCGGCCGCGTCAATCAGGTCGGCGGTGCACAGCGCCACGTCACACTCCGTCGGAAGTGGTTGTCCGATAACCACTTCCGCGCCGATGTACCAGATGCCGAACAACACGCCCGCGGTCTGCCAGTGCGCGGGCAGCAGCACTGCGACCCGGCTGCCCGGGCCGGCACCGAGTTCGTCACGCAGCAGGTTGGCGGTCTTGGCGGCCCAGTTGCCCAGCGTCACCGCCGACACCTCGATGCGTTCGCCGGTGGCGTCGTCGTAGTACGTGATGCGCGGCCCGGCCGGGTCGGCGCGCAGCAGCGGGTCCAGGAGTGCGCTGGAGAGGTTGGTCACGTCAGTCGACGCACTTCGGATCGGACGTCCCCGCGGTGATGATGGGGGACGGCGCCACCGGGGCGCTGGAGCCGGAATCGGTGGTGTCGGAAGCGGATTGAGTCACGGTGTGGCTTCCGCCCTCCAGACCGGAGCCGGGGCCGGCGTAGTCGTGCGAAAGCACCACGCGCACCGCGCCGCTGGGCACCGAGGCGTTCTCCACGACGGGCAGATTGCCCAGTTGCTCGGCAATGGCGCGCGCTCCGAGGTCGTCCGCCTTCGCGGCCTGGATTTGGCTCGAGGTCACGTGGTCGGCCTCGTTGTTGCCGACTTTGCCTGCGACGAAGCCCTTTCCGGTGAGGACCTCCGACACCGCGGCGGCCAGTCCGTTGATGTCACTGTCGTTGACCACGTCGACGGTGGTGTTGCCCGGTGTGTAGGCCAGCTTCTCGGTCTTGCCATCGGCCTGGTCCTGGAGCAGGCCGGCCACCCACTGCTGCACCTGGTCGGGGTCGACCCGCACGACGCTCTGGGTGCCGTCGTCGCTCCAGCCGTCCTCGGCCAGCACCGGGATGGTGGCGAACGCGACGTTGCCCCCCGCGAGCTTCTGCATCTGCTGGACGAAATCCATGATGTCCCAACCGTCGGACAGCACGACGGACCGCTGTACGGCCTGCCGCAGCCGGCTCAGGGTGCTGGGGCTGGACAGGGTCTGCCCGGAGATGATGTCGTGCGCCAGCGACGCCATGAACACCTGCTGGCGCGTCACCCGGTCCAGGTCGCCGCGGGGCAGATCATGGCGCTGGCGCACGAAGCTGAGTGCCTGCGCGCCGCCCAGCTTCTGCCAGCCGGCCGGGAAGTTGGCTCCCGACAACGGTTCGTCGACGGCATTCTTCAGACACACGTTGACACCGCCGAGGGCGTCGGTGATCAAGGCGAATCCCAGCAACCCGACTTCGGCGTAGTGATCGACCGTGACGCCTGTGAGTTTTGCCACGGTTTTGATCAGTGCCTCGCGTCCGGCCTCGACGGCTTTGGGTTCCGCGGTGGCGGCATCCTCGCCCTGCTGTTCGACGAGTTCCTTCATCTTCTCGAGCTTCACCTGCCCGAAGACGCCGTTGATCTTGGTCTTGCCCAGCCCCGGCGCCTGTACATAGGAGTCGCGCGGGATGGAGATGGCGGTGGCCGAGCGCCCGTTGTTGGGGATGCGTACCAGGATGATGGTGTCGGTGTTGGTGGACACGTCGTCGCCGGCCCGCAGCGTAGCGAGTTCCTCCTCTGACAAGGGGTTTCCGTGCGCGTCGGTGCGGCTGTCCATGCCCACCAGGAGGATGTCGACGGCACCGTCGTCGCCACCGCCGCCGAGGGCCGCGGTGCTGATGCGGTTGATGCCAGATTCCAGCGAACGCAGGCTGCTCCAGGCCATGCCGGTGCCCACCACCACGAGCACCGTCGTCATGACGGCGAGGATGCGGAACAGTCGACCTGGCACCAGGACAGGCTACTGGCGAGCGGTTGCTGAGGCCGGTAGCCCGGGGTTCGGCGGGTCACACCCTGGTGCGGCTACGGCCGTCGGCCCGCTAACCTCTAGCCCGTGATCGAGCAGCCTTCCGGACCGCCAAGGACGCAGTCCGACAGATCACCTGTGCCGGACCGCCCGCTGCTCGTGGTGACGGTGACCTATTCACCTGGCCCGCATCTGGACCGTTTCCTGAAGACATTGGCGCACGCCACCGAGCGCCGGCTGCTGGTGGTGATGGCCGACAACGGATCGACCGACGGCGCGCCCGAGGCGGCCCTGGAGCGATATGCCGACGTCGAGCTGTTCCGCACGGGCGGCAACCTCGGCTACGGCACCGCGGTCAACCGCGCGGTGGCGGCCTACCTCGACACGCCGGACAGCGTCGTCGACCAGGAGTTCTTCGTGGTGGTCAACCCGGACGTGCAGTGGGGCCCGCACAGTATCGACGAGCTGTTCGCCGGTGCGGCGCGCTGGCCGGCCGCGGGTTCGGTGGGGCCGCTGATCCGCGACCCCGATGGTTCGGTCTATCCGTCGGCGCGGCATCAGCCGAGCCTGATCCGCGGCGGCATGCACGCGGTGGTGGGCCCGTTCTGGAAGTCCAATCCATGGACGGCGGCCTACCGCCAAGACCGGCTGGAGCCCAGCGAACGTGCGGTCGGTTGGCTGTCCGGTTCGTGTTTGTTGTTGCGCACCAAGGCGTTCCGGCAGATCGGCGGGTTCGACGAAAACTACTTCATGTACATGGAGGACGTCGACCTCGGTGACCGGCTGGGGCGCGCGGGCTGGCAGAACGTGTACGTGCCGGCCGCCGAAATCCTGCACGACAAGGGGCATTCCACCGGGCGCGACCCGGCCCGGAATCTGGCCGCGCACCACCGCAGTACCTACACCTTCCTCGCGGACCGGCATCCACACTGGTGGCAGGCCCCGCTGCGGTGGACCATCAAGTCGGCCCTGACCGCGCGTGAGCGCGCGGTGGTGGGCAATTCCAGGCGTAAGCGCCGTCGGGCAAACTAGGCTACCTGCGACGACGTTGAGTCATGCTGAAAGGACGCGAGTTGAGTGATCCCGAGCTGAATGCGGCCGCGGTGAATCCGGTTGACGTCGACGCGGTCATCCTGGTGGGTGGGCAGGGCACGCGGCTGCGGCCGCTGACCCTGTCGGCGCCGAAGCCGATGCTCCCGACCGCGGGTGTGCCGTTCCTGGCGCACCTGCTTGCCAGGATCGCGGCTGCGGGCATCCGCCATGTGGTGCTGGGCACTTCGTACAAGGCCGAGGTGTTCGAGCAGGAATTCGGCGACGGTTCCAAGCTGGGCCTGGAGATCGAATACGTCGTGGAGGACGAGGCCCGGGGCACCGGTGGCGGTATCGCCAACGTGGCGCCCAAGCTGCGCCACCCGACCGCCATGGTGTTCAACGGCGACGTGCTCTCCGGTCTGGACCTCGGCGCGATGCTGGCCAGCCACCTGGAGCGACAGGCCGATGTCACGCTGCATCTGGTGCGGGTGAGTGACCCGCGGGCGTTCGGTTGTGTGCCAACCGATTCCGAGGGTGTGGTGACGGCGTTCCTGGAGAAGACCCAGGACCCGCCGACCGATCAGATCAACGCGGGCTGCTACCTGTTCCAGCGTGCGGTGATCGACGAGATCCCCACCGGCCGTGAGGTGTCGGTCGAACGCGAGGTGTTCCCGAAGCTGCTCTCCGACGGCTTCAAGGTGTGCGGTTACGTCGATGCCACCTACTGGCGCGACATGGGTACCCCCGACGACTTCGTCCGCGGCTCAGCGGATCTGGTGCGCGGTATCGCGCCGTCGCCGGTGCTTGACGGGCACCGCGGCGAGAGCCTGGTGCACGAGGGCGCTGCGGTGGCGCCCGGCGCACTGTTGATCGGCGGGACCGTGGTGGGCCGCGGCGCCGAGATCGGTGCCGGTGCCCGGCTGGACGGCGCGGTGATCTTCGACGGCGTGAAGATCGAGGCCGGGTCGGTGATCGAGCGGTCCATCGTGGGGTTCGGCGCCCGGATCGGCCCGCGTGCGCTGATCCGCGACGGCGTGATCGGCGACGGTGCCAACATCGGCGCCCGCTGCGAGCTGCTGCGCGGCGCGCGGGTGTGGCCGGGGGTCACCATCCCGGACGGCGGAATTCGTTACTCGACGGACGTCTGAGCGGCCCGCGCGAGCCGTTCCAGACCAGGGTCCGGGCCCGGCAGGGCGTCCAGCGGCCACCAACGCAGATCCAGGGATTCGTCGCTGCAATGGATTTCGGCGTGCTCCGGCGCGACAGCCAGATATTGCACGTCGAGGTGCCGGGTCGGCACGCCCAGTGAGCATGTCAGGGCGTGGACGTGCAGCGCGGCAGGTGCCTGCGCGATCCGCAGTCCGGTGATGCCGGATTCCTCGGTGGCCTCGCGCAGCGCGGCGGCCCGGATGTCGGTGTCGACGTCTTCGCAGTGGCCGCCGAGTTGCACCCAGCGGCCCAAGCGCGGGTGCAGGGTGAGCAGGGCCCTGGTCCGGGTGTGGTCGAGCACGAGCGCCGACGCGGTGATGTGCCCGGGCTCGCACGCGCGCCGGCAGGCGTCGGGGCGGGCTGCGACGAATGCCGCGACGGCGTGCCGCAGGCTGTCCTGATCGGCGTCGGGCGCCGGCCAGTTCCGTAGCGCCTCGACCACCGAGGCATGCAGAGAGTCGCTCATCGGCGGACCAGCAGCTCGTGCGTCGCCACCGGCTGCCGCGGCTGACGTGGTTCGGCGGTCTCGAGGTGGTGGCCGATGGCGATGGCGCCCAACGGTTCCCAGTCGGCCGGCAGGTCGAGCTCGGCGCGCACGATGTCGGCGGCGAAGATCGTCGAACCGATCCAGCAGCTTCCGACATCGCGGGCCGCCAGGGCGACCAGTAGCCCCTGCACCGCCGCGCCCACCGCGACGGTGAACATGGTGTGCTCGGCGTCGGTGCGGGCCACGTCCGGATAGCTGTGCGCGCCGTCGGGTACCAGGAACGGGATGACGAGTTCCGTTGCGTCGTAGAGGATTTGACCGCGGCCGACACGCCGGTCGACGGAGTCGGCCGGGCGACCATCGGAGGTGAGGTCGGTGCGCCACTTGTCTTTCATGCGGTCCAGCAACCGGATTCGTGTGTCGTGGTTCTGCACCCAGACGAAGCGGACCGGGCGCGTGTGGTGCGGCGCGGGCGCCGTGAGGGCCTCGGCGACGGATTCCTCGATGAGTTCCGGTGCCACCGGCTCGGCGCTGAAGGTACGCACCGAACGGCGCATCAGCTGAGCCTGCCTGCGGCCCAATGCCAGTGCTTCCTCGGTGCCCAGCCAGAACAGGTCCTCCTGACCGGCGCGCACCAGGGTCCGGCCGTTCGAACCGTCGTCGCGCGGTGACAGGCCACGCACCACGGCGACCGGGATGCCGGTCAGCTTGCCCTTGACCAGATCGGCGGCGGCCGCGATCTCGTCGGCGATGGCGACCTCCGTCACCAGCAGTTCATTGCCGTGGGTGTCCTGGACGCCCGAATACCCGTGCAGTACAGCCAGGCCGGCCGCGCCGATGGCGGCATCGATCTGACCGTTGCGCCAGGCCCGGCCCATGGTGTCGGTGATGACGACGGCGACGCGCACGCCGAGCCGCTCGGCCAGGCCGGCGCGCAACCGGGCCGCGCTGCCGTCGGGATCGACCGGCAGCAGGGCCAATTCGGTTGTGCTGACATTGGATCCGTCCACACCCGCGGCGGCCTGGACCAGTCCGATGGCGTTCTCGGTGATCAGGGTGCGGCCCTTGCGGGCCAACACGCGCACGGCCTCGTCGTCGATCAGCCTGCGCCGCAGCGCGTCCCGTTCGTCGGGATCGGTCGGCGCCGCGACGATCCGGCCTTCGGATTTGGAGAGCACCTTGCTGGTGACCACGAGCACGTCGTCATCCCGCAGCCAGGGGGCGGCTGTGGCGATGGCGGCGGCCACGTCGTCACCGGGACGGAACTCGGGAAGCCCTGGCACCGGAAGGATTTCGATGGCGGCCGCGGCCCCATGCTCTGTCACAACGAGATCCCGGCCAGTTGCAGTCCGGCGCGGACCATCTCGGCCGTGGCGGTGGGGTCGGTCATCAGCAGCGGCACGGCTTCGACGTTGACACCCTCGATCTCGGCGTGGTCCCCGGCGTCGATCAGCCAGCCGTCCAGGATGCCGGTCCCGCTGCGAGCGCCGTAGTGCGCGCCCACGGCTTCCGAGGTGCTGTCGACACCGATCACCTTGAGACAGTCATCGGCCATCCCGCGCAACGGCTTTCCGGCCACGATCGGGGAGTATCCGATCACCGGCGCCGGGGTGGACCGCAGCGCGCTGCGCAGACCCGGCACGGCGAGGATCGCGCCGATGCTGACGACCGGATTGGAGGGCGCCAGCAACACCACGTCGGCGCCCGCGATGGCGTCGGCGACTCCGGGTGCGGCTTTTGCCTTCTCGGTGCCGATGAACGCGAAACTGTGGGTGGGGATCTGCGCGCGGTAGCGAACCCACCATTCCTGGAAGTGGATGGCGCGCTGATTGCCGGATACGGGATCGGTTACGACCACGTGCGTTTCACTGCGGTCGTCGCTGGCGGGCAGCAGCCGCGCCCCGGGCTGCCAGCGGTCGCACAACGCCTCGGTCACCTGGGACAGCGGATAACCGGCCCGCAGCATCTGGCTGCGCACCAGGTGGGTGGCCAGGTCGCGGTCGCCGAGTCCGAACCAGTCCGGCTGCACGCCGTACGCGGCCAGCTCTTCCTTGGCGTGCCAGGTCTCGTCGCGGTGGCCCCAGCCGCGCTCGGGATCGATGCCACCGCCGAGGGTGTACATGCAGGTGTCCAGGTCGGGGCAGATGCGGACGCCGTACATCCAGGCGTCATCACCGACGTTGACGATCGCGGTGAGTTCATGGGGGGAGGGGGTCGAGGAGTTCATGCCGGGGTCGGCGAATTGCCCCAACCCCAGCAGCTTCTGGACGCCGAGCAGAAAACGGGCGCCGCCGACGCCACCGACCAGAACCGTCACCTTCACGTCGACTCACCCTAGGCGATGGCGCCCGGGTGAAATGACGCGCCCGGGACCCAATTTGGCGCGCAGCAAACTTTAAACCTCAAGATTCACTTGAGTAACAGGCGTATCTGCAACCGAGATGGCCAACTGCGTTGTGTAACAGCGTGTTATTGGTCACTATCGCGACACGCCGCGGTAACGACGCGCCGTAATCAGGTCACAAGATGGTAGGAAATGCGCTTCATCCGCTTGACCGTGGCAGCTAACCCGTGTGTAATCACACCAGTGTCATTCCCGGTTTGTTTACCGGTTCCGGTGCAGCAGACCGAGTTTCGACCGTTTGTTCGAATATTGGTCGCCACTCACGGCACGCAGGGCAAGTAGTTGGACTCCGTATATGAGAACTACGTAAAGCAGGGGAGGAGGCGGCAAATGTCTTACGAACACGCAGATTTCGATCATGTCGTTCCATTCGACGGGCGGATGCTCGGCTCTATTGGGACCGCACCGCACACGAACACCGGGCCTGTCCAGCACGTCGTCGCCGGACGGCCGCAGCTGAGTCTGGTGCCCGAGCACATCGACACCGAGCCCGAGCTCATGGAAGACCAGTGGCAGGAGCGTGCCCTGTGCGCGCAAACCGACCCTGAGGCGTTCTTCCCCGAGAAGGGTGGCTCGACCCGGGAAGCCAAGCGCATCTGCCTGGGCTGCGAGGTGCGCGACGCGTGCCTCGAGTACGCCTTGGCGCACGACGAGCGCTTCGGCATCTGGGGCGGTCTGTCGGAGCGTGAGCGCCGGCGGATCAAACGCGGCGTCATCTGACGCGCCGCCGTCGGATCCGGCCTAGTCGTCCAGGATGGTCGGGTCGATAACCGACGGCTCAACGCCGAGATAGGTGGCTACCTGCGCCACCAGAATTTCGTGCAGCAGGTCGGCGAGGTCAACGGAGTCCTTCGCCCTCCGCTCAATGGGCTTGCGGAACAAAAGAATTCGCGCCCGTGTCGAATTACCCCGGATATCCACCCCGGCCGGGATGAGCCGCGCCAGCGCCACCGGCCCGTCGGCGATCACTTCGGGCGGCCACTGGATCGCATCCGGATCCTTGGGGGAGATCCGCGGGATCTCGTCGACCGCGACATCGAGTCCGGACACCCGATTGCTCCAGCGGCGTTCGATCGGTTCGTACGCCTCCAGCACCGCCATGTCGAATCGCTCGGCGCGACTGCGCCATCCGGGAACGGTCGGGGGGAGGAGCGGGCCGCGCATGCCGCGACGGCGGCGCACACGCGAGTGGGCCATCGGCCGATAGTAACGGTTGGAGATCGACGTGCTCGTGACGCGCGTGTCCGGCGGTGGGCGCGTCGGCGGCGCGATAATCTCGCCGAGTGAATGTTCCCCGTCGCTGCTGCCGGCCAGGTTGCCCGCACTACGCCGTGGCGACGCTGACGTTTGTCTACTCGGATTCCACGGCAGTCGTAGGTCCGTTGGCCACCGCGTCGGAGCCGCATTCGTGGGACCTGTGCGTATCGCACGCGACCCGCATCACCGCGCCCCGCGGGTGGGAGCTGGTCCGCCATGCCGGTCCGCTGCCCACGCCCTCTGACGACGACGACCTCGTCGCACTCGCCGACGCGGTGCGCGAAGGCCGCGATTCGCCGTCTCGCGGAGGCATCCCAACAGGATTCACCGATCCGTTACCCGGCGGCCACGCCGGAGCCCACGGCGGCGCGGTCATGGCACCGCCGGTCCCACGCACGCAGCAGAACGGGCGTCGGCGCGGACATCTGCGGGTGTTGCCCGACCCGCCTGAGGGTTAGCGGCACAACTCCTGCCGGAACCCCACCGACCGTCCCCGGGCAGAAGAGTCAGCCGATAGGCTGACTCCAACAGGCCCGGCACGCAGTGGTCTGCGAACGATGAGATCGGGAGGGCTATGTCTCGGCCTGCTGCTTCTGTACAGCGCGTCATCAAGGCATATGACGTACGCGGGCTGGTCGGCGAGGAGATCGACGAGTCGTTCGTCGCCGACGTCGGCGGGGCATTTGCCCGGTTGATGCGCGCTGAGGGCGCCACCCGGGTGGCGATCGGCTACGACATGCGGCCCAGCTCACCGTCATTGGCCACGGCGTTCGCGGGCGGGGTCACCGCGCAGGGTCTGGACGTGGTCCGGATCGGGCTGGCGTCCACCGATCAGCTCTACTTCGCCTCGGGCCTGCTGGATTGCCCGGGCGCCATGTTCACGGCGAGCCATAACCCGGCCGCCTACAACGGCATCAAGTTGTGCCGCGCCGGTGCGAAGCCCGTCGGCAGTGAAACAGGTTTGGCCACCGTCGCTCATGAGGTCACGGACGGCGTGCCCGGGTATGACGGCGCCGCCGGCACGGTCGAGGAGCGCGACGTCCTCGACGAATACGGCGCCTTCCTGCGTTCGCTGGTCGACGTGTCGGCGCTGCGCCCGCTGCGGGTCTCGGTCGACGCCGGAAACGGGATGGGCGGGCACACCACCCCGGCCGTGCTGGGCTCGGTCGAGTCGATCACCTTGCTGCCGTTGTACTTCGAGCTGGACGGCACGTTCCCCAACCACGAGGCCAACCCGCTGGATCCGGCCAACCTGGTGGATCTGCAGAAGCATGTCGTCGCGAACGGTGCGGACATCGGCCTGGCCTTCGACGGCGACGCCGACCGCTGCTTCGTGGTCGACGAGAAGGGTGAGCCGATATCGCCCTCGGCCGTGACGGCGCTGGTCGCCGATCGCGAGCTGGCCCGTGAGTCCGGCGCGACCGTCATCCACAACCTGATCACCTCGCGCGCGGTGCCCGAGCTGATCGCCGAGCGCGGCGGCACGGCGGTGCGCTCGCGCGTCGGCCACTCGTACATCAAGGCACTGATGGCCGAAACCAACGCGATCTTCGGCGGTGAGCATTCGGCGCACTACTACTTCCGCGATTTCTGGGGTGCCGACTCCGGCATGCTCGCCGCGCTGCACGTCCTGGCTGCACTCGGGGAGCAGGATCGTCCGCTGTCCGAGCTGATGGCCAAGTACCAGCGGTACGAGGCGTCGGGCGAGATCAACTTCACCGTCGCCGACGCCCCGGCGTGCGTGCAGGCGGTCATCGCGTCGTACGGCAGCGAGATCGCCTCGACCGACGAACTCGACGGCGTGACCGTCGACCTCGGTGGCGGGCGCTGGTTCAACCTGCGCACCTCCAACACCGAGCCGCTGTTGCGGCTCAACGTCGAATCGCGTACTCGCGGGGAAGTCGACCAGATCGTCGAACACATCGCGGCGCAGATCAGGGCGTCGACCCCATGAGTGCCGCCCCGGCGACCCTGGACCTCGACGACGTCGACGGTCTGATCGCGGCCGACCGCGACGGCCTGCTGCGGGCGGCGTCGATGGCCGGCGCACAGACCCGCGCGGTCGCCGCGGCGCTCACCGAAGGCGAACTCGACGAGCTGCGTTCCGATCAACGTCCGCGCACCGTCACCTGGGTGTGCGGGCGCGGTGCATCCGGAGCGTCCGGTGCGGCGGGCACTGTGCTGGCCGCGGCGCTGGGGGCGACGTCGGCGATCCCGCTCGTGGTCACCCCGGACGTGCCGCCGTGGATCGGCGCGCTGGATGTCGTGGTGGTGGCCGGTGACGACCCGGCCGACCCGGCGCTGGTGGCCGCGGTCGCGACCGGGGTGCGCCGCGGTGCGCGGGTGATTGTGGTGGCGCCGGGCGTTGGTCCGTTGCGGGATGCCGCGGCCGGCCGCGCGGTGGTGCTGCCGCCGCGGCTGGGGGTGCCCGACGACTTCGGTCTCACCCGCTATCTGGCCGCGGGGCTCGCCACGATGATGGTCGTCGACCCGGCACTGCGCATCGACCTGAACGCCCTGGCGGACGAGCTGGATGCGGAAGCCCTGCGCAACAGCGCGGCGCGCGAGCTTTTCACCAACCCGGCCAAGAACCTCGCCGAGCGGATGTCGGGCCGGCAGGTGGTGCTCGCCGGTGAGGGCGCGGCCATGCTGGCTCTGGTCCGCCACGCTGCGACGGTGCTGCTGCGCGTGGCCCATCAACTCGTGACTGCGACCGGCGGGTCCGACGCCCTGGTGGCCTTGCACGGTGGGCTCGGCCGGCAGACCGTCGAAATGTCTTACGAAGACGCACTTTTCCACGACCCCGAGATCGACGGGCCCGTGCCGGCCCGGGTCCGCACCGTGGTGCTGTGTGCCGATGAGGACCGCCCCGGCGTGATCGCCCGGATGGACGCCCTCGGTGGTGACGTTGACGTGCTCAGCGCGGACGACGTGCCGGATGCGGGGCTACAGGTACCGGGTAGCAGTTTGGAACAACAGATCGCGATGCTGGCGGTACGGCTGGAGATGACGGCCGTGTACCTGAAACTGGTTCGAGGTTAGACAAAGTGCATCTGTTACGAGGCGCCGTCAGGAACTACGCCTGGGGGTCGCGTACCGCCCTGGCCGATTTCGCCGGAAGGCCCAGTCCGACAGCGCATCCCGAGGCCGAACTGTGGCTGGGTGCGCACCCCGGCGACCCGGCGCGCGTGGAGACGCCCCAGGGGGAGGCGTCGCTGCTCGAGGTCATCCGGGCCGATCCCGACGGTGAGTTGGGGCCCGAGGTCTGCGCCCGGTTCGGTGAGGTGCTGCCGTTCCTGGCGAAGGTGCTGGCCGCTGACGAGCCGTTGTCGCTGCAGGCGCACCCGAGTGCCGAGCAGGCCGCCGAGGGCTTCAACAGTGAAGAGCGCCAGGGCATTGCCGTCAATGCGCGCAACCGCAATTATCGGGACCGCAGCCACAAGCCCGAGTTGATCGTGGCCCTCGGCCCGTTCGAGGCGCTCGCCGGCTTCCGGCCCGTGGTGCGCACCGTCGAATTGATGAGGGCGCTGGCGGTGTCCGATCTCGATCCCTACATCAATCTGCTGGCCGGCCAGTCGGACGCGGCTGGGCTGCGGGCCGTGTTCACCACCTGGATCACGTTGCCGCAGCCTGATCTCGACGTGCTGGTGCCTGCCGTGCTCGACGGTGCGGTGAACTACATCCGTTCCGGGGCAACCGAGTTCGCGACCGAAGTCAAGACCGTACTGGAACTCGGCGAGCGCTACCCGGGTGATGCCGGGGTGCTGGCGGCCATGCTCCTGAACCGCATCAGCCTGGTCGCCGGGGAGGGTATCTACATGCCGGCAGGCAACCTGCACGCCTATCTGCACGGCCTGGGGTTCGAGGTGATGGCCAACTCCGACAACGTGTTACGCGGTGGTCTGACGCCCAAGCACGTGGACGTGCCCGAACTGCTCCGGGTGCTCGATTTCACCCCGACGGACGGCCGGCCGGTCCATCCGCGGCCGACCGATGGTGGCGTCGAGGAAGTTTTCGACACCCCCGCTTCGGAATTCGCGGTCTCGATCCTGCGGATCGACGGCGATCGATTGGGCGGCGAGGTCGAGGTACCCAACGGGCATGCCGGCCCGCAGATTCTGCTGGGCACGCAGGGCCGCGTGCAGGTGCATTCCGCCGGCGGCGAGCTGACCCTGAACAAGGGCGCCGCGGCCTGGATCGCAGCCGGGGAAGGGCCCGTGCGGCTGGTGGCCGACGAACCGTCGACGGTGTTCCGCGCGACGGTCGGGATCTAGAAACCTACGAAAGGGCAGGTCATGTCGGCCTCGGGGAGTGCGCGCGCGATCGTCGCGGCGCTGTTGGCCAATGCCGGGATCGCGGCGGCGAAGTTCGTCGGCTTTCTGATCACGGGCAGTTCGTCGATGCTGGCGGAGTCGGTGCACTCGCTGGCGGACACGTCCAACCAGGGACTGCTGCTGTGGGGGCAGCGGCAGGCGCGCAAGGACGCCGACCATCTGCATCCCTTCGGCTATGGCCGTAGCCGCTACTTCTATTCGTTCGTCGTCGCGCTGGTCCTGTTCAGCCTGGGCGCGATGTTCGCGCTGTACGAGGGCTATCACAAGATCACCCACCCCGAGCCGCTGTCGTCGCCCGTCGTCGCCGTCGCGATCCTGCTCGTGGCCATCGGCCTCGAGGGCTACAGCTTCAACACCGCGCTGACCGAATCGCGTCCGCTCAAAGGAGCCGGCAGCTGGTGGCGGTTCATCAGGACCTCGCGTAACCCGGAGCTGCCGGTGGTGCTGCTGGAGGACAGCGGCGCCCTGATAGGTCTGGTGCTGGCCCTGGGCGGCGTCGGCCTGTCGATGCTGACGGGTGATCCGGTGTGGGACGGCATCGGTACCGCGGCCATCGGTGCGCTGCTCGGCGTCATCGCGGTGGTCCTGATGGTCGAGATGAAGAGCCTGCTGATCGGGGAGGGCGCGACCGTCGACGAGACCGGCGCCATCCGCGCCGCACTGGAGCAGACGGCGCACGTCGACCGCGTCATCCACCTGCGCACCCAGTACCTGGGGCCGGAGGAGATGCTCGTCGGCGTGAAGATCGCGCTGGCCCCGAAGACCGACCTGGCGACAGTCGCCGCGACGATCGATGCCGCCGAGGTCGCGATCCGGGCCGCCGTGCCGAATGCCCGCATCATCTACATCGAGCCCGACCTCTACCGCGGCTGACCGGTGACGGCTGCCACAAGCCGTTTTACAAAATTGCCTCCAGTGTCTAGACGAGCGACAAATTGCGGTCTATAGTCAAGATCGCAAGTAGTCGGCAAACCAATGGAGGTGGACCCGTGTCAGTCGAGGTATCCGACGTCAACGCCCCGCAGTGGCGGGATCGCAAGCGTCATCTATGGCTCATGGGCCTGATCGCGCCCACGGCACTGTTCGTGATGCTCCCGCTGATCTGGGCGCTGAACCAGGCGGGTTGGCACGCGGCGGCGCAGGTGCCGCTGTGGATCGGTCCCGGTCTGCTCTACGTGCTGCTGCCGATCCTGGATCTGAAGTTCGGGCCCGACGGGGAGAACCCGCCCGACGAGATGATGGAGCAGTTGGCGAATGACAAGTACTACCGCTACTGCACGTACGCCTACATTCCCTTCCAGTACGCCAGCGTCATCCTCGGTGCGTACCTGTTCACCGCCAAGGACCTGAGCTGGCTCGGCTTCGAGGGCGGGCTGGCCTGGTGGGCCAAGCTCGGCGTCGCGCTGTCGGTCGGCGTGCTGGGTGGTGTCGGTATCAACACCGCGCACGAGATGGGGCACAAGAAGGAGAACCTGGAGCGCTGGCTGGCCAAGATCACGCTGGCGCAGACGTTCTACGGGCACTTCTACATCGAGCACAACCGCGGCCACCACGTCCGCGTCGCCACCCCGGAGGACCCCGCCTCGGCCCGCTTCGGTGAGACCTTCTGGGAGTTCCTGCCGCGCACGGTATGGGGCGCCCTGAAATCCTCCCTGGAGCTCGAAGCCCAGCGCATCCGTCGCCTCGGCCGCAGCCCGTGGGATCCCCGTACCTACCTCAAGAACGACGTCCTCAACGCGTGGCTCATGTCGCTGGTGTTCTTCGGCATCCTGATCGCGGTGTTCGGCCCGGCGCTCATCCCGTTCGTCCTCATCCAGGGCATCTACGGATTCAGCCTGCTGGAGTCGGTGAACTACCTGGAGCACTACGGTCTGCTGCGGCAGAAGACCGAGAGTGGCCGCTACGAGCGCTGCGCCCCGGTGCACAGCTGGAACTCCGACCACATCGTCACCAACCTGTTCCTGTACCACCTGCAGCGCCACAGTGACCACCACGCCAACCCGACGCGGCGCTACCAGACCCTGCGCAGCATCGACGGCGCGCCGAACCTGCCCAGCGGCTACGCCACCCTGATCGGTCTGACCTACATCCCGCCGCTGTGGCGCCGGATGATGGACCACCGGGTCGTCGAGCACTACGACGGCGACATGACCAAGGTCAACGTCCACCCGCGGGTGCGCGACAAGGTGATGGCCAAGTACGGAGCGGGTGTTGGCGATGAGCGCTCGCGCGCGGAGCAGGTGGCTTGAGTATGAGCGTGTACGTCTGCCCGGGCTGTGGTTATGTCTATGACGAGGCCAAAGGGGCGCCGCGCGAAGGATTTCCGGTCGGCACGGCGTGGGACGATATCCCCGACGACTGGTGCTGCCCGGACTGTGCCGTCCGCGAGAAGGTCGATTTCGAATCGGTAGGAGTGAGTTCATGAGCGAGTCGTTCAAGAAGTTCGTCTGCCTGCAGTGCGGCTTCGAGTACGACGAAGAGAAGGGCTGGCCGGAAGACGGCATCGCCCCGGGCACCCGCTGGGCCGACATCCCCGAGGACTGGAGCTGCCCGGACTGCGGCGCCGCCAAGGCCGACTTCGAAATGGTGGAGGTTGTGGCGTCGTGACCGCCGCGGCCGCAGTACCGGACGGACCCGAGGTGCCGCGCCCCGCGGCACCTCGGGTGCCGTACGCCGAGGCCTCGCGGGTCCTGCTGCGGCACTCGATCCTGGATGGCATGCGAGAGCTGTTGCTGGCCAAGGACTGGTCGTCGATCACGCTGTCGGATGTCGCCCGCGCTGCCGGGATCAGCCGGCAGACCATCTACAACGAATTCGGTTCACGGCAGGGGCTGGCCGAGGGCTACGCGATGCGCCTCGCCGACCGCCTGGTCGACGCCGTCGAGCACGCCATCTACGCCAACGTCGGTGACATTCATGCGGCGTTCCTGCAGGGCTTCCGGACGTTCTTCACCGAGTCGGCGTCCGACCCGCTGGTCATCTCGTTGCTGACCGGTGTCGCAAAGCCGGACCTGCTGCAGATCATCACCACCGACAGCGCGCCGATCATCTCGCACTGCTCACAGCGCCTCACGGAGGCTTTCCGCGGCAGTTGGGTGCAGATTTCCGACGAAGATGCGGGGGTGCTGGCTCGCGCGATCGTCCGACTCGCGATCAGTTATGTGTCAATGCCGCCGGAAGCGGACCACGATGTGGCCGCTGACCTGGCCCGGCTCATGACGCCGTTCGCCGACCGTTACGGTAGTAGAGATACCCCGTAGCCGTCAGCGCGCCATTCGAGAAGGTTTCTTGGCGCCTGTCCCGCGAGCCCGCAGGCCATGGGGTCACTTCAGTGGAACGAATGAATGGGGCTCTAATCCATGACGGAATTGAAGGCAGACGTCCGTAACGGCATCGACTACAAGGTTGCCGACCTGTCCGAGGCCGAGTTCGGCCGCAAGGAGATTCGCCTCGCCGAGCACGAGATGCCCGGCCTGATGGCGCTGCGCCGTGAGTACCACGATGTCCAGCCGCTCAAGGGTGCGCGCATCTCCGGCTCGCTGCACATGACCGTGCAGACCGCAGTGTTGATCGAGACGCTGACCGCTCTGGGCGCTGAAGTGCGCTGGGCGTCGTGCAACATCTTCTCCACCCAGGACCACGCGGCCGCGGCCGTCGTCGTCGGCCCGCACGGCACCGTCGAGGACCCCAAGGGCACCCCGGTCTTCGCCTGGAAGGGTGAGACGCTGGAGGAGTACTGGTGGTGCGCCGAGCAGATGCTCACCTGGGACGGCGAGCCCTGCAACATGATCCTCGATGACGGTGGCGACGCCACCATGCTGGTGCTGCGCGGCGCGCAGTGGGAGAAGGCGGGCGTCGTGCCTCCGGCCGAGGAAGACGACTCGGCCGAATGGAAGGTTTTCCTGGAGCTGGTCCGCAACGGCTTCGAGAACGACAAGACCAAGTGGACCAAGATCGCCGAGTCGGTCAAGGGTGTCACCGAGGAGACCACCACGGGCGTGCTGCGCCTGTACCAGTTTGCCGCTGCCGGTGAGCTGGCGTTCCCGGCCATCAACGTCAACGACTCGGTCACCAAGAGCAAGTTCGACAACAAGTACGGCACCCGCCACTCGCTGATCGACGGCATCAACCGCGGCACCGATGTGCTGATCGGTGGCAAGAAGGTGCTGATCTGTGGCTACGGCGACGTCGGCAAGGGCTGTGCCGAGTCGCTCGCCGGCCAGGGCGCCCGCGTGCAGGTCACCGAGATCGACCCGATCAACGCGCTGCAGGCGCTGATGGACGGCTACGACGTGGTGACCGTCGAGGAGGCAATCGGCAACGCCGATATCGTGGTCACCTCGACGGGCAACAAGGACATCATCCTGCTCGAGCACATGAAGGCCATGAAGGACAAGGCCATCCTGGGCAACATCGGCCACTTCGACAACGAGATCGACATGGCTGCCCTGGAGAAGTCGGGTGCCACCAAGCTGAACATCAAGCCGCAGGTGGATCTGTGGACCTTCGGCGACAGCGGCAAGTCGATCATCGTGCTGTCCGAGGGCCGTCTGCTCAACCTGGGCAACGCCACCGGCCACCCGTCGTTCGTGATGTCGAACTCGTTCTCCAACCAGGTCATCGCGCAGATCGAGCTGTGGACCAAGAACGACGAGTACGACAACGAGGTCTACCGCCTGGCCAAGCACCTCGACGAGAAGGTCGCGCGCATCCACGTCGAGGCTCTCGGCGGCTCGCTGACCAAGCTGACCAAGGACCAGGCCGAGTACATCGGCGTCGACGTCGAAGGCCCGTACAAGCCGGAGCACTACCGCTACTGAGTCTGTTTGCGCTGTTCGCGCGAGCACACGCGAAAACCCCCTTTTCCCTCGGGCATCGGGGGTTTTTGCTTGTTCGCGCCGGTCTGCGGGACACTTCGAACCGGCACATCTTGCTGAATTAGCTCATGGCAACGGTTGGAGCCTGCCTACTGGGCAAAGCCAAAATTACAGACCGCACGGCACGGCTTTGGTGTTTGCTGAAAGATCCGCTGGCGATTCGGATATCGGCGGTAGAATTTCTGCACACCAGGGCACCCTCGTGAAGGGACGTCGGCCATGCGGAAGAACCGATGGGGAACAGTCATTGCGTTGCTGGCTGTGGTCGGGTCGGCGTTGACCGGCTGTGACAGCGTCAACCTCGGCAGCCTGGACGTCTTCGGCACTGCGTCGCAGACGGTGAAGGGCCCGCCAATTCCACCTCAGATGGTTCGGCATGATGTGCAGCAATTGATCTGGCAGTTCCCGCAATTGCGCAAGCCCGACGAAGCGGTGTGGGTCACCTGGAACAACAGCGGCGATCCCAGTCAGGCCGGCAAGGTGAACTGGATCGACGCGGTGGTCAAACTGTCGCCTGCCGAGACCTCTCGGCTGTTGGCGGAGTACCACCCGGTCGCCACCGACCGGCAACCGACGGTGCAGAAGGTC
Source organism: Mycolicibacterium sp. HS_4_1 (assembly GCF_054515875.1). NCBI lineage: Bacteria > Bacillati > Actinomycetota > Actinomycetes > Mycobacteriales > Mycobacteriaceae > Mycobacterium > Mycolicibacterium sp. HS_4_1. Next base: position 4,353,845 of record NZ_CM137261.1, on the reverse strand, counting down.
CTGCAATCGGAGTTGCCGGACGGTCCATACCTGTCTGGTCCTGAGCTGAACAAGCTCTTCTCCAGCCCAACCATGTCCACCCAGGCGTTCCTCGACCGAGACCACAACATCCTGGTGCTGACGACGACGTCAGGTGGACGCGTCCTGCCGTAACCGTCAGGTTTGGCAAGGTACTAGCGTGGGAGCGTGCGCGCGCTGATCCGCCTGACGGTGTTCACGGTGGTGCTGGCCCTGCTGGCTGCCTGCAGTGCGGACCGCCCGCCCGGCTCTCCATTTCCCGCTGCAGCGGGTAGGGGCTCGTGCGCCGTCGATACCGAACGCGATGTCGGCGCGACCATGCGCGACGGTGTCGTGCTGCGCGCTGATGTCTACCGCCCGCGGACCTCCGACCCCGTGCCGGTGCTGCTGATGCGCACGCAGTACGGCAAGTCCGGGGCGCAGACGTCGCCCGACCGGTACCAGCCGCCCGACTGGTTCGCCTCGCACTGTTATCTCGTTGTGGTGCAGGATGTTCGGGGCCAGGGGAGTTCCGGCGGGGTGTTCAGTGAGTTCACCAACGACATGGCCGACGGTTACGACACCGTCGAGTGGGCCGCCGGTCTGCCAGGGGCGAACGGCAAGGTCGCCATGTACGGATCGTCGTATGTCGGTGCGACGCAATGGCTTGCAGCGGTGACGGCCCCGCCGCATCTGGTCACGATCGCGCCCGCCAATACGGCGTCCGATTACTACGACGGCTGGACCTACGAGGGCGGCGAGTTCCGCCTGGCATTCGTACAGCCGTGGGCCATCGAGTCGATCGCGCTCGGTGCCGCCGAGAACCGTCGGGATGCCGAAGCGCAGCGGCTGTTGCGGGACGCGGCAGCCGATCCGACGCGGTGGTTGAATTTCCGCCCGCAACAGGACCTTCCGCCGATGCAGCCCCATAATCCGGCGGTGGCGCCGTGGTACTTCGACTGGGTCCGGCACAACACGCGCAACGCCTTCTGGCAGCGGCTCAGCATCCGCGATCGGTATCCTGCGGTACGAATTCCGGTGCTGCACTTCGAGGGTTGGTACGACGCCTTCCTGGCCGGCGGCATCGAGAACTTCGCCGGGATGGTGGCCCACGGCGGCAACGACGTTGCGCGCGCGAACCAGCGTCTGGTGATCGGGCCCTGGGATCACGTCGCGTGGGGGCGCCCCGATTCCGAGCCCGCGCCGATGCTCAAAGACATCGGGGCGGTGGGCAACAGCCCCATCAACGAGCTGATGCTGGCCTGGTTCGACCACTTCTTGAAGGGAGTCGACAACGGTGTGGCGGGCAAGCCGCGCGTCGATTACTTCGCCATGGGTGCCAACACCTGGAAGACCGCCACCAATTGGCCGCTGCCGCAGACGCAATGGATCAACTACTACCTGTCCGGCGCCGGGGGCATCGCCGACCGCGACGGCAAGCTGTTGCCGGTGTTGCCGGCGGCGCAGCCTCCCGACACCTACACCTACGACCCGCTGAATCCGGCACCGAGTGCGGGTGGGCATTCCTGTTGCAGTGCGAAGTCCGGTCCGCAGGGGCCCTACGACCAGACGCCGGTGGAGCAGCGCTCCGATGTGCTGGTCTACACGGGCGATCCGGTGGCCCATGACACCGAGATCACCGGGCCGTCCACCGTGACGCTGTGGGCCCAATCCTCGGCTGTGGACACCGATTTCACGGCCAAGCTGGTGGTCGTCAAGCCCGACGGTACCGCGGTCAACCTCAACAACGGGATTCTGCGGGCGTCGTTCCGGGACTCGCTGTCGGCGCCCACGCCGGTCGTGCCCGGGCAGCCGTACCAGTACCGCATCCAAATCTGGCCCACCAGTTACCAACTTAGTGCGGGGGACCGGGTGCGGGTGGAGATCTCCAGCAGCGACTACCCGCAGTTTGCACCCAACCCGAACACCGGGGCGCCGTTCGGCCGCGACGCCGCGACTGTCGTGGCGACGCAGACCATCCTGCACGATGCGGCGCATCCGTCATCGATCACGTTGCCGGTGATCGCGAACTGAAAGCCGTTATTTTCTCGGCTATTTGGTGCAATCCAGTGACACCGTGATGGTCCGCCGCACCACGATGGGGACAACGACATCGTGGCCGTGGCCGTTGTCCACGCGAATGAGCCTCGTCTCCTCCTGTGGGTTCCGGATGCTGGTCACCACACACCGATCCAACGGCGCGGCGCCCACCCGGTCGACGTTGACGTGGAATCCCTCGGCCTCCAACCGGCCGATCGTGACGATCGCAGACTCCGCCTGCGCCTGTGCGATGGGCGCCAACGCGGCAGCGGTGGCGGTGGTCAGGATGATGAGTGCGGTACGCATGACGGTCCTCCGGTCCTGTATCGGTGACACGTACCGGTAGGGAAAAACGTTCGAATCGCGGCGCTTGTCAGATCCGCCTGGCATAATAGAACGTATGTTCGAACATGTGGGGATCGGGGCTGGCGGTGCGCTGGTCCACGATGCCTCCGTGGTTGACGCGATCATCCATTTCGCGCGGGTGGAGGCGGTATCGGCCTCGGGTCGTTTCGCGGCGATCGCTGATCTGGTGGCGTTGCGGGTTGATGGTCAGGGTGATCGGCAGTGGTGGGCGTGTGATGGTTGGGATGCCGCGGTCGCTGAAGTCGGGGCCGTGCTGGGAATCGGGCGCAAGGAAGCCTCCGGGCAACTGTCTGTCGCGGTCGCATTGCGAGACCGGTTGCCGAGGGTGGCGGCGGTGTTCGCCGATGGCGGGGTGTCGGCGCGGACGGTCGGGACGATCTGTTGGCGCACCCGGCTGGTGGAGGATCCCAACACGTTGGCGGTGATCGATGCTGCTCTGGCGGGGGCGTTGTGTGAGTGGGCGGGGTTGTCTCGCAAGAAGATTGAGAAGAAGATCGACGGTTGGGTGCACAAGTTCGACCCGGCTGCGGTGCTGAAGGTGCGGTCGGTGGCCCGCTCGCGTGGGGTTGGGGTCGGCAAGCCTGATGATGAGACCGGGGTGGCGTCGATCTGGGGTGCGCTGCTGGCCACCGACGCTGAGTTGTTCGATCGGGCCTTGACTGCCCTGGCGGGCCAGGTGTGCGAGAACGATCCGCGTACGTTCGCCCAGCGCCGCGCGGATGCGGTCGGGGTGCTTTCGGTGCGTGGGGACCGGTTGGCCTGCCTATGCGGCATCCCGGACTGCCCGGCCGCTGGGCCCGACGCCCGCGCCACCGCTGTGGTGATTCACGTCCTCACCGATGCGCTGCCCGCGCCGGTGGCTGATCGGTTGCTCAGCGGGGATCCGGCTGCGCCGCTGACCCCGCCCGTGCCTGAGCCCGAGGCTGAGTCGGTCATCGAGACGACACCCGACATTCCGGCCGCGGCAGATGTCGCGCCCACGCTGGTGCCCGACGCGGCAGCGACGCCGGTCGCGGCCACCGCTTCGGCCAAAGTCTCGGCTCCGGTGCGCACGCCGGTCGGCTACATCCTCGGTGGCGGCGGGGTCCCGCCGGCCGTGCTCGCGGACTTGGTGGCCCGCGGGGCCAAGGTCCGCACGGTGGCTTCAGCCACCGGATTGGGTGGGGTAAACCGCTACCGGCCGTCGGCCGCGGTTGATGAGTTCGTGCGGATGCGGGCGATGACGTGCATGTTCCCGGGCTGCGATCAGCCGGCCACCGCCTGCGACCTCGACCACACGATGCCGTGGCCGGGCGGGCCGACCCATCCGGGCAACTTGAGCCCGAAATGCCGCAAACACCACTTACTGAAAACCTTCTACGGTGGGCCCGACGGCTGGCGTGACCGACAACTCGCTGACGGGACGATTGTGTGGACTGCACCCACTGGCCACACGTATACCAGCGTGCCCACGAGTCGAATCCTGTTCCCCGACAAGGTCACCGACACACCGCTACCGGATCCGCCGCCGCCGGACGGCACTGATCTGGATACCCCACCGGCGCCGGGGCGCGGTGTCATGATGCCCGTTCGGCGGCGCACCCGCGCCCAGAACTCGGCGCAGCAGATCGCCTACGAACGCGCCCTCAATGAAGCCGACATCGACGCTCGCGAAGCCGAAGAACAACAGGAATCGACCGAACACCCGCCCGCAGATAGCGACATCCCACCACCACTGTGAGTGATGCGTGGATACCCCTGAAAAAGCAAGACTTTCAGGGGTATCCACGCATCAGCATTGACGACGGTGAACCATTGCTGCCCAAGTTCAATGCCCGATATTGCGTCATCGACCAACACCATTCGCAGCCAACGGCGTTCGGTTTCCGACGCACCGCTGTTCCGGACGTAACTCAGGTGGGCGACCACGCTGGTGGCGTCACGGCCGTATCCCTCATGGGGTCGGGGTCGTCGAGCGGGGGAACTTCTTGGCCGTCGAGGACCTTGCGCAGACGGTCTTTGTCGAGCTGTCCCTCCCAAGCGGCCACCACGAACGTCGCGACGCAGTTGCCCAGGAGGTTCACCGAGACGCGCATCGAGTCCATGATGCGGTCGGCGCCCAGGAGTAGCGCTACCGCGGCGACCGGGATGGACCCGTGGCCGATGGCGGCGACGGTCGCTGACAGGGCGAGGAATGACGAGCCGGGAACTCCGGCCATGCCCTTCGATGTCAGCATCAGCACCAGCACCGCGGTGATCTGCTCACCAACGCTCAGGTTCACGCCCAATGCCTGGGCCAGGAACAGCACACAGATCGAGAGGTAGAGAGTCGCTCCGTCGAGATTGAACGAGTAGCCGGTCGGCACCACCAGACCTGTCGTGGTGCGGGAACAACCGGCATTGGTCAGCTTGGACATGATCCGCGGCAACACGACCTCGGTGGAAGCGGTGCCCAGGGCAAGGAACAACTCATCCTTGATGTAGACCAAGAATCTGTACAGGTTGACCCCAGCGAAGACCTTCGCAACAACCCCGAGGACCAAGATGAAGAGGACGGCGGCGAGATAGCAAGCGCCGATCAGCTTGGCGAAACTCCCCAGGGAGCCGATGCCGTACTGGCCGATGATGTAGGCCATTGCCCCGAAGGCGCCGATCGGCGCAAGTCGCATCACCCAGCCGATGACGGTGAAGAACAGGTGGCTCAGATGGTCGACGATTTCGAGGACGACGGGCGGGCCCTTCTCGCCGAACTTTGCCAACGCCAGCCCGAACAAGACGGCGAAGAACAGCACCTGGAGCAGATTGTTCTCGGTGAACGCCTTGAACACCGACTCCGGGATGATGTCCAGCAGAAAATCGGCGGTGTGCGGCAATTCCTTGTTCTGCGTCTTCTTCGCGATTGCGTCGGCCCCGGCCGCCAGGGTGGCGGCGTCGACATGGAAACCTGCGCCGGGTTTGACGACGTTGCCGATCACCAGACCGAAGAGCAGCGCGAAGGTGGTCACCACCTCGAAGTAGATCAACGCTTTCACGCCGATTCGGCCGACTGATTTGAGATCACCGACGTGCGCGATTCCCAGCACGACGGTGCAGAAGATGATCGGCGCGATCAGCATTTTGATCAGCTTTATGAAGCCGTCGGCGAACGGCTTGAGGTCGGCGCCGACTTTCGGCTGCAACCAGCCGACCAAGATCCCGGCGATGATCGCGACGAGCAGTTGCACGAAGAGCGACGTGTACCAAGGTGCCTTGGTGGCGAGTCGGATCATCTCGCTTTTGGGTGGTTCGATCTTGGTCGCCATCGCGCGAAAGTACTGATCCGCCGTCACCGCACGATTTCTGCGATGTTTCTGTGAGGTCGCGCAACAGATATATCGGATTGAGCAATTAGTCTCGCCACGTGCTGATCGCAATCGAAGGCGTGGACGGTGCAGGGAAGAACACTCTGACCCAGGGGTTGCGGGCGGAGTTCGAGGCCCGCGGCAAGTCGGTGACTTCTGTGGCGTTCCCGCGATACGGCCGTTCGGTCGAGGCGGACATCGCCGCCGAGGCGCTGCACGGCCGCCACGGAGACCTCGCCGACTCGGTGTATGCCATGGCGATGCTGTTCGCGCTCGACCGCGCGGGCGCCAAGGCTGAGATCGCAGCGATGAACGACGCGCATGATGTTGTGATCCTCGATCGGTACGTCGCTTCCAACGCCGCGTACAGCGCGGCGCGGCTGCATCAGGACGCGGACGGCGACGTCGTGGCCTGGGTGCGGCAGCTGGAGTTCGAGCGGTTGGCGTTGCCGGTGCCGGACTGGCAGCTGTACCTGAACGTGCCGACCGGCCTCGCCGCGGAAAGGGCGGCGCGCCGGGAAGCTCAGGACGCCGCCCGGACTCGGGACGCCTACGAGCGCGACGGGGGTCTGCAAGACCGCACAGCTGCGGTTTACACCGCGCTGGCGGCTGAAAATTGGGTCGGCCGTTGGGCTTTGGTCGCTCCGGACGTGGACCCGGGGGAGTTGGCCACGACGCTGCTGGGCTGATCCGGTCGCGGCGTTTACCAGCCAGTTGTCAGGCAAGTGGCAAAACACCCATCGGAGATCACGGCTTTATCGCAATCTGGTGACACCATGGACGCCATGAGGCAACGCATTCTGGTCGTCGACGACGACCCATCTCTGGCCGAGATGCTCACCATCGTGCTGCGGGGCGAAGGCTTCGACACCGCCGTCATCGGTGACGGCAGCCAGGCGCTGACTGCGGTCCGTGAGCTGCGCCCTGATCTGGTGTTGTTGGACCTCATGCTGCCTGGGATGAACGGCATCGACGTGTGCCGTGTGCTGCGCGCCGACTCGGGCGTGCCGATCGTCATGCTGACCGCCAAGACCGACACGGTCGACGTGGTCCTGGGCCTGGAGTCCGGCGCCGACGACTACGTCATGAAGCCGTTCAAGCCGAAGGAGCTGGTGGCACGCGTGCGGGCGCGGTTGCGCCGCAACGACGATGAGCCGGCAGAGATGCTGTCCATCGCCGACGTCGACATCGACGTGCCGGCCCACAAGGTGACCCGTCAGGGTGAGCAGATCTCGCTGACACCGCTGGAGTTCGACCTGCTCGTCGCGCTCGCCCGCAAGCCGCGCCAGGTCTTTACTCGTGACGTGCTGCTCGAACAGGTGTGGGGCTACCGGCACCCGGCAGACACCCGCCTGGTGAACGTCCACGTGCAGCGGCTGCGGGCCAAGGTCGAGAAGGACCCGGAGAACCCACAGGTGGTGCTGACCGTTCGAGGAGTGGGATACAAGGCCGGACCGCCGTGATCGGACGGCTCGTCGAGCCCGAGCCCGTGACCGCAGGGCGCCGGTGATCTGGGGATCCCGGCGCCGCATCCGTGGCGGTTTCGGCTCGGGCGCTTTCGTGCGCGGATTGGGCGCCGTCGGCCGGGTGGTCGGTTACGCCTGGCGCCGCTCGCTGCAACTGCGTGTGGTGTCCCTGACGCTGGGGTTGTCGCTCGCTGTCATCCTGGTGCTGGGTTTCGTGCTGACCAGTCAGATCACCGACCGCATCCTGGAAGCCAAGGTCCGCGCCGGTACCGAGGAGATCGAGCACGCCCGCACCACCGTGAGCGGCATCGTCGGTGGTGAGGAGACGCGCTCGCTGAACAGCAGCCTGCAGTTGGCGCGCAACACCCTCATCGACCGTAAGGTCGATTCGGGCTCACGCCTGGCGGGTGCGTTCGACGCCGTGCTCGTGGTCCCCGGCGACGGTCCGCGCGCGGCCACGTCGGCCGGGCCGGTGGGGGAGATCCCGAACTCGCTGCGCGACTTCGTCAAAGCCGGCCAGGTCAGTTACCAGTACGCGACCGTCCACACCGACGGCTTCTCCGGTCCGGCGTTGATCGTCGGCAGCCCGACGTCGTCGCAGGTCACCAATCTCGAGCTCTACCTGATCTTTCCGCTGAGCAACGAAGAGAGCACCATCGCGCTGGTGCGTGGCACCATGGCCACCGGTGGCATCGTGCTGCTGGGTCTGCTCGCGGCCATCGCGCTGCTCGTGGCCCGGCAGATCGTCTTGCCGGTGCGCTCGGCATCGCGCATCGCCGAGCGGTTCGCCGAGGGCCACCTCACCGAGCGCATGCCCGTACGCGGCGAGGATGACATGGCGCGCCTGGCGGTGTCGTTCAACGACATGGCCGAAAGCCTGCACAAACAGATCACCCAGCTCGAAGAGTTCGGAAACCTGCAGCGCCGCTTCACCTCGGACGTCAGCCACGAACTGCGGACGCCGCTCACCACGGTGCGCATGGCCGCGGACCTGATCTACGACCACAGTGAGGAACTGGACCCGGCACTGCGCCGCTCGACCGAGTTGATGGTCAACGAACTCGACCGCTTCGAGACGCTGCTGGCCGACCTGCTGGAGATCTCCCGGCACGACGCAGGCGTGGCCGAGCTGTCGGTGGAGTCGGTCGACCTGCGCGACACCGTGCAGAGCGCTCTGGACAACGTCGGGCACCTGGCAGACGACGCGAACATCAAGCTCGCCGTGCATCTTCCGGACGAGGCCGTCATCGCCGAGGTGGATCCGCGCCGGGTGGAGCGCATCCTGCGCAACCTGATCGCCAACGCGATCGACCACGCCGAGAAGAAACCCGTGCAGATCAAGATGGCCGCCGATGTGGATACCGTGGCAGTGACGGTCCGCGATTTCGGCGTGGGTCTGCGACCCGGCGAGGAGAAAATGGTGTTCAGCCGGTTCTGGCGGTCCGACCCTTCGCGGGTGCGGCGCTCCGGCGGCACCGGCCTCGGGTTGGCCATCAGCATCGAGGACGCCCGCCTGCACCAGGGCCGGCTGGAGGCCTGGGGCGAACCGGGTCACGGCGCCTGCTTCCGGCTCACGCTGCCGCTGGTGCGTGGCCACAAGGTGACCACCAGCCCGTTGCCGCTCAAACCCACTGGGCCCAAATCGGTTACGGCCCTTTCGTCCGGTGAGCTGCCGGCGGGGGAGTCGTCGTGAAAGGGGCATTGGCGGTCTGTGCGGTGCTCCTGCTGGTCCTGACCGGATGCGCCGGCGTCCCCAACTCGTCCGCGCCGCAAGCCGTGGGCACCGTCGACCGGCCGGCACCGCGCAATCTGCCGACACCGTCTCCCGGCATGGACCCCGACCTGCTGCTGCGCGAATTCCTCAAGGCCACCGCCGATCCCGCGAACCGGCACCTCGCCGCGCGCCAGTTCCTCACCGAGTCCGCATCGCGCTCGTGGGACGACGCCGGTAGCGCCCTGCTGATCGACCGCGTCGTGTTCGTGGAAACCCGCGGCACCGACAAGGTTTCGGTGACCATGCACGCTGACATCCTGGGCTCGCTGTCGGACGTCGGGGTCTTCGAGACGGGGGAGGGCGCGCTGCCCGATCCGGGGCCCATCGATCTGGTGAAGACCCCGCGAGGGTGGCGCATCGACAAGCTGCCCAACGGGGTGTTCCTGGACTGGCAGCAGTTCCAGTCCACCTACAAACGGGACACGCTCTATTTCGTCGACCCGACCGGCAAGACCGTCGTGCCCGACCCGCGCTACGTCGCGGTGTCCGATCCAGACCAGCTGGCCACCGAACTCGTCACCAAGCTCCTGTCCGGGCCGCGGGCCGAGATGGCCGGCAGCGTGCGGAATCTGATGGCCGCGCCACTGCGGCTGCGCGGCCCGGTGACCCGCGCCGACGGCGGCAAGACCGGCGTCGGACGCGGGTACGGCGGCGCCCGCATCGAGCTGGAGAGCTTGTCGACGACCGACCCGCACAGCCGGCAACTGCTTGCGGCGCAGATCATCTGGACGCTGTTCCGGGCCGGGGTCAACGGTCCGTACGTGATCAACGCCGACGGTGCCGCCCTCGACGACCGGTTCGCCGAAGGCTGGAACACCTCCGACGTCGCGGCGACCGATCCGGGTGCCGATCCGGGTGCTGCGGCGGGCCTGCATGCCCTGGTGGGTGGCTCGCTGGTGTCCCTGGAAGGCGAGGGTGCACCGCGGGTCGCCGGGGCCTTCGGGCAACTGCCCGGGCAGACGTCGGCCGCGCTGTCCCGCAGTGGGCAGGAGGTCGCCTCGGTGGTGACGTTGCGCCCGGGTGCCCCCGACATGGCGCAGTCCCTGTGGGTGGGCCCGGTCACCGGTGACGCCGCGCAGGCGCTCGACGCGCACACCCTGTCGCGGCCCAGCTGGTCGCTCGACGACGCGATCTGGATCGTGGTCGACGGCGCCAACGTCGTCCGGGCCATCCAGGAAGCGGCGTCGGGCCAGCCCGCGCGTATCCCCGTGGATTCGTCGGCCGTGGCCACCAAGTTCCCGGGCCCGATCAGCGGGCTGCAGCTGTCCCGCGACGGCACCAGGGCCGCGATGGTGATCAACGGTCAGGTGATCCTGGCCAGCGTCGAGCAGGGTCCGGGCGGTCAGCTCGCACTGACGTACCCGCGCCGGCTCGGGTACGGCCTGGGCAACACGGCGCTGGCGCTGTCGTGGCGCACCGGTGACGACATCGTGGTGACGCGTACCGACGGGGCGCATCCGGTGTCGTACGTCAACCTCGACGGCGTGAACTCCGACGGGCCCACGCGGAATCTGGCGGTCCCGGTGTCCACGGTGGCGGCCAACACCTCGACCGTGTACCTCGCCGACCAGCGCGGTGTCCTGCAGCTGTCGGGTTCGGCAGCGGACAACAACCTGATGTGGACCGATATCCGGCCGCTCATGGTCGCCGGCGCGTTGCCGGTGCTGCCGGGCTGAATCGGCCGCTGAGCCTGCGCTGTCGTACCCCCGCGCCATGCTGGTCCCATGCTCGACCTCGTCCTGCCCGTCGAATGCGGTGGCTGCGGCGCGCCGTCGACCCGCTGGTGTCCCGCCTGCGCGGCGGAACTGACCGTCCGCCCCGACGAGCCGCACGTGATCACGCCGCGGGAGGATCCCGGGGTGCCGGTCTTCGCGCTCGGGCGTTACGCCGGGGCCAGAAGGCGCGCGGTCGTGGCGCTCAAAGAACATGGGCGCACGGACCTCGTGGCGCCGCTGGCCGACGCGGTCGCCGTCGCGTTACACACCCTGGTCGCCTGGGGCCTGATCGTGCCGCCGCTGACGGTGGTGCCCGCGCCGACCCGGAGCCTGGCCGCCCGGCGCCGCGGCGGTGACCCCGTGGCGAAGATCGCCCACGCGGCGGCTGCGGCCCTGCCGGGAGTGACGGTCCAGCCGGCGCTGGCCATGCGGGCCTTCACGCGTGACTCCGTCGGCCTGTCCAGTGCACAGCGACAACGCAACATCAACGGCCGGGTCCGGCAGCGGGCACCGGTGCGCGGAGAGGTCGTGGTGTTCGACGACGTGGTGACGACGGGCGCGACTGCGGCCGAGTCGATTCGGGTCCTGCAAACATCCGGAGCCCAGGTCTCCGCGGTGCTCGCAATAGCACACGCCTGAGCTTCGAGACGGTAGGACACGGCCGGGAGACCACCTACATCAACTCGAGATGAAGTTCTCAAAACCGGTATGCGAAATCAGTGGCACGACTAGGTGAACTCGGACTACCGTCGGCTGCAACCACCCGTGAAGCCTCACGGCGGTACCGGCATATTCACTCGGTACCAAATCGCTGACAGCGGTAGGAGGTGAGTACTCAACACCTTGCGCCGGGCTGCGGCGACTTGCAGACCCGCTCGGCGCGTAGTTCAGACCGTGTGCAAGAAGAGTCACACGTGCACTGCGAGAGAGAAGCGAGTTGCTAAGCATGACAACCCAATCCGTGGATTCCGCCCGCTCGACCATGTTTGCCGACGACACTGAGCCTGTGCCCGAGCCGCACGCCGACGTCGTCGTCAAGGGCCGCAACGTCGAGGTCCCCGAACACTTCCGCATCTACGTTTCCGAGAAGCTCTCCCGGTTGGAGCGTTTCGATCGCACCATCTACCTGTTCGACGTCGAACTCGACCACGAGAAGAATCGGCGCCAGCGCAAGAACTGCCAGCATGTCGAGATCACGGCACGCGGTCGCGGGCCGGTCGTGCGTGGCGAAGGCTGCGCGGACAGTTTCTACGCGGCCCTCGAATCGGCCGTCGGCAAACTCGAGAACCGGCTGCGCCGCAGCAAGGACCGCCGCAAGATTCACTATGGCGACAAGACTCCGGTGAGTCTGGCCGAGGCGACGTCCATCCTCCCGCCCGAGGACCTGCCCGCGGCGTCAAGCTCGTCGGCCGGCACGGAGCTCGACGACCACATTCCCGGCCAGGTGGTGCGCGTCAAGGAGCACCCGGCCAACCCGATGACGGTCGACGACGCGCTCTACGAGATGGAGCTGGTCGGACATGACTTCTTCCTCTTCCATGACAAGGAGAGCGACCGGCCGACGGTGGTGTACCGCAGGCACGCCTACGACTACGGGTTGATCCGCCTGTCCTGACGTTCCACCGATGCGCCCCCGGCCGAACCGCCGGGGGCGCACTTTTATCTGCCGATTCCCCCGGTCACCTACGATGGTCACGTCTAACCAGCTGACGTGTATCCGTTCTCAAGACCCACAGGGGAAATAGCGTGCTGTCGAAGTTGCTCCGCATCGGTGAAGGCCGCATGGTCAAGCGCCTGCAAAAGGTCGCCGACTATGTCAACACCTTGTCCGATGACGTCGAGAAACTGACGGACGACGAGCTGCGCGCCAAGACCGAAGAGTTCAAGAAGCGCATCGCCGAGGGCGAGTCGCTCGACGACCTGCTGCCCGAGGCCTTCGCCGTCGCCCGCGAGGCCGCGTGGCGCGTGCTGGACCAGCGCCACTTCGATGTCCAGGTGATGGGCGGCGCGGCGCTGCACTACGGCAACGTCGCCGAGATGAAGACCGGTGAGGGCAAGACCCTGACCTGTGTGCTCCCGGCCTACCTCAACGCCCTCTCCGGCAAGGGTGTGCACGTCGTCACCGTCAACGACTACCTGGCCAAGCGCGACAGCGAGTGGATGGGTCGCGTGCACCGCTTCCTCGGCCTGGAGGTCGGGGTGATCCTGTCGCAGCTGACGCCGGAGGAGCGTCGCGCCGCGTACAACGCCGACATCACCTACGGCACCAACAACGAGTTCGGCTTCGACTACCTGCGCGACAACATGGCGCACTCGACCGACGACATGGTCCAGCGTGGACACAACTTCGCGATCGTCGACGAGGTCGACTCGATCCTCATCGACGAGGCCCGTACCCCGCTGATCATCTCCGGACCCGCCGACGGCGCGTCGAACTGGTACACCGAGTTCGCGCGCATCGCGCCGCTCATGGAGAAGGACGTCCACTACGAGGTCGACATCCGCAAGCGCACCATCGGTGTGCACGAAGCCGGCGTGGAGTTCGTCGAGAACCAGCTCGGCATCGACAACCTCTACGAGGCCGCCAACTCGCCGCTGGTCAGCTACCTGAACAACGCCATCAAGGCCAAGGAACTGTTCCAGCGCGACAAGGACTACATCGTCCGCGACGGCGAGGTCGTCATCGTCGACGAGTTCACCGGCCGCGTGCTGGTCGGCCGCCGCTACAACGAGGGCATGCACCAGGCCATCGAGGCCAAAGAGCACGTCGAGATCAAGGCCGAGAACCAGACCCTGGCCACCATCACGCTGCAGAACTACTTCCGCCTCTACGAGAAGTTGTCCGGCATGACCGGTACCGCGGAGACCGAGGCCGCTGAGCTGCACGAGATCTACAAGCTTGGCGTGGTACAGATTCCCACCAACCGGTCCATGATCCGCCAGGACCAGTCCGACCTGATCTACAAGACCGAAGAGGCCAAGTACATGGCCGTCGTCGACGACGTGCAGGAGCGCTACGAGAAGGGCCAGCCGGTCCTGATCGGTACCACCAGCGTGGAGCGCTCCGAGTACCTGTCCAAGCAGTTCACCAAGCGCCGCATCCCGCACAACGTGCTCAACGCCAAGTACCACGAGCAGGAGGCGAGCATCATCGCCGAGGCGGGCCGGCTGAAGGCCGTCACCGTCGCCACCAACATGGCCGGCCGCGGTACCGACATCGTGTTGGGCGGCAACGTCGACTTCATCGCCGACGCCCGCCTGCGCAAGCGCGGTCTGGACCCCGTCGAGACGCCCGAAGAGTATGAAGCGGCCTGGCACGAGGAGCTGCCGAAGGTCAAGCAGCTGGTCGAGGAAGAGGCCAAGAAGGTCCGCGAGGTCGGTGGCCTCTACGTGCTGGGCACCGAACGCCACGAGTCCCGTCGTATCGACAACCAGCTCCGTGGCCGGTCCGGCCGTCAGGGCGACCCGGGTGAGTCGCGGTTCTTCCTGTCACTGTCCGACGAGCTGATGCGCCGCTTCAACGGCGCCACCCTCGAGGCGCTGCTGACCCGGCTGAACCTGCCGGACGACGTGCCGATCGAGGCCAAGATGGTGACCCGCGCGATCAAGAGCGCGCAGACCCAGGTCGAAGGGCAGAACTTCGAGGTCCGCAAGAACGTCCTCAAGTACGACGAGGTGATGAACCAGCAGCGCAAGGTCATCTACCGCGAGCGCAAGATGATCCTCGAGGGCGAGGACGTCCAGGAAACAGCCCACAACATGCTGGTCGACGTCGTCACCGCGTACGTCGACGGCGCCACGTCCGAGGGCTATGCCGAGGACTGGGACCTGGCCAAGTTGTGGGATGCGCTCAAGACGTTGTACCCGGTGGGCCTGGACTACCACGACCTGGTCGACTCCGACGCCGTCGGCGAGCCGGGCGAGCTGACGCAGGAGGAGCTGCGCAACGCGCTGATCGCCGACGCCGAGAAGGCCTACGCCAAGCGGGAAGCCGATCTGGAGGCCATCGCCGGCCCGGGTGCCATGCGGCAGCTGGAGCGCAGCGTGCTGCTCAACGTCATCGACCGCAAGTGGCGTGAGCACCTCTACGAGATGGACTACCTCAAGGAGGGCATCGGCCTGCGTGCCATGGCGCAGCGCGACCCGTTGGTCGAGTACCAGCGCGAGGGTTTCGACATGTTCACGGGCATGCTCGAAGGGTTGAAGGAAGAGTCGGTCGGCTTCCTGTTCAACGTGCAGGTCGAGGCGCAGCAGGCGCCGCAGGTGGCGCCGGTCGCCGCACCGCAGGGGTTGGCGCAGTTCGCCGCCGAGGCCGAGCAGAACGCCGCGGCCGAGCAGGCCGCGCCGGCAGCGTTGCGCGCCAAGGGAATTGAGGACAAGGCCGGCAACAGAGGACAGGCCATGACCTACAGCGGTCCGGCCGAGGACGGCTCCGCGGAGGTTCGCCGGGAAGGCGGCCGGCACGCCGCCGGACCGGGTTCCCGCCGGGAACGGCGTGAGGCCGCGCGCAAGCAGAAGCGGCGCTAGCCACTCGCTAGCCCAGCTGCAGGGCCACGAATTGCCAACGCCCGCCGAGGATTTCGATCCGGCCGGCGGCGGCGTGCAGTCGTGGCCCGCGGCTGAAGGTGGCGAACATCTCGACGGCCGTGGCCAGCCCGTCCTGTTCGCGGGCCGTGCGGAGCCGTACCCGCCGCAGTACGGCCGCGCCGTCGTTCCGGGGGTGGCGGGGCCAGGACGACATGGCGTCGAACAACGTCGCGGTCACCAGTGGACGCAGCTGCGCCGTCGGACGGCGCCGGTCGCTGACCTCCAGAACCCGGCGCAGCGCGGTGTCGGCGAACACCAGCGCGGCCGTGGGCGGCGCGGCCTCGAGCTGGTATGCGACAGCGGATTCGGTGATCGGATCGGACACCACGTGCAGCCGGTTGATCGCACGAACCGCCGTTCCCGTCGCATCCGGCGGCGGCTCGTAGTCGACGATCGGTGCCGTCAGCTCGATGTCGATGCGGGTCGATGCGGTCATGAGATCTCTCCAGCGGTCGGTCAGGGGTGTGACGCATCTGCTGGAGAGTTGCAGACCGCTAAATCATCGCACCGGTTTCAGCTGGCGCTCGACGCCAATTCGCCGATCCGGTGCTGCGGGGGACGGGTCACGGGGATACCGTGACGGGGTCGTTCAGGAGTTTGTACCTGGCCGGTGACAAGGAGGAGCGGGCTGCATGGTGACCCGGTTGTCGGCGTCAGATGCGTCGTTCTTCGGGCTAGAAGACTCATCGACACCCATGTATGTCGGGACGCTGTCCATCCTGCGGCGGCCGCGGGCCGGCCTGAGCTACGAGACGTTGTTGGCGACCGTCGAGGCCAGGCTTCCGCAGATTCCGCGCTACCGGCAGAAGGTCCGCGAGGTCACGCTCGGCCTGGCCCGGCCGGTCTGGGTCGACGACCGCGACTTCGACATCACCTACCACATCCGGCGTTCGGCGCTGCCGTCTCCGGGCAGTGATGCCCAGCTCCACGATCTGGTGGCCCGACTGGGGTCACGGCCCCTGGACAAGACCCGGCCGCTGTGGGAGATGTGCCTGGTGGAGGGACTCTCCGACAACCGCCTCGCCATCTACACCAAGACGCACCAAGCCCTCGTCAACGGCATGACGGCGCTGGAGGTCGGGCACGTCATCGCCGACCGGACCCAGAAGCCGCCCGAGTTCGGAGAGGACATCTGGATCCCGGGTCGCGAGCCCAGCGACGTCTCCCTGCTGCTGGGTGCCATCGGGGAGTGGATCACCCGGCCGACGGCGCAGTTGGCCGCCGTCCAGTCGGCGGCCGCGGACATGATCTCGAGCACCGAGCAGTTCGTCGAGGCCGGCCGGCGCGTCATCGACATGGCCCGCACGATGGTGCGCGGTACCGCCCCGAACAGCCCGCTCAATGCCACAGTGTCGCGCAACCGGCGCTTCACCGTGGCCAAGCACGAACTCGAGGAGTATCGCCAGCTGCGGACCCGCTTCGACTGCGACGTCAACGATGTCGTGCTGGCGGTGGTGACCGGTGCGCTGCGCAACTGGCTGATGTCGCGCGGCCAGTCGGTGTCGACGGGCATGACCGTCCGGGCCATGGCGCCCATGTCGGTGTACCCCGAAACCGACCACCTGGAGACTGCCGGTCCGGGCCAGGCGATCAGTGAGGTGACGCCGTTCCTGGTGGACCTGCCCGTGGGCGAGAACAACGCGCTGGTCCGGCTGTCCCAGATCGCGCACGCCACCGAGACCCAGGCCACCACGACCACTCCGGTCGACGCGCGCACCATCGTCACGCTGTCGGGTTTCGCGCCACCGACGCTGCACGCCATGGGTACCCGGGTCGCGACGAGTTTCCCGGCGCGCCAGTTCAACCTGTTGATCACCAACGTGCCGGGCGCCCAGAAGCAGATGTACGTGGCAGGCACCAAGCTGCTGGACACTTACGCGGTCCCGCCGCTGTTGAGCAACCAGGTGCTGGCGCTCGGCATCACGTCGTACAACGGGAGTCTCTACTACGGCATCAACGCCGACCGTGAGGCCATGAGCGACGTCGACGTATTCCCGAGCCTCCTGCGTGAGGCGCTCGACGAGCTGAGAGAGGCGGCACGCTGATGGTGTCCAAGAAGGCCCGCAAGATCCCGAACGACGTCTACGCCGCCGAGATTTTCCGGCTGCAGACCGAGCTGGTGAAACTGCAGGAGTGGGTTCGTGCCACCGGCGCACGCATCGTGATCGTCTTCGAGGGCCGCGATGCCGCGGGCAAGGGCGGCACCATCAAGCGAGTCACCGAATACTTGAGTCCGCGCATCGCGCGGGTCGCGGCGCTACCCGCGCCGAGTGACCGGGAGCAGGGCGAGTGGTACTACCAGCGCTACGTCGCGCACCTGCCGGCCAAAGGCGAGATCGTGCTGTTCGACCGGTCCTGGTACAACCGGGCCGGCGTGGAGACGGTGATGGGTTTCTGCACCCCGCAGGAACACGAGCTGTTCCTGCGGCAGACCCCGATCTTCGAGCAGATGCTGATCGACGACGGCATCATCCTGCGCAAGTACTGGTTCTCGGTGTCCGACACTGAACAACTCAAGCGGTTCCGGTCCCGCCTCAACGACCCGGTCCGGCAATGGAAGCTGTCGCCGATGGACCTGGAGTCCGTGTACCGCTGGGAGGACTACTCGCGGGCCAAGGATCAGATGATGGTCCACTGCGACACCCCGCAGAGCCCGTGGTTCGTCGTCGAATCCGATATCAAGAAGCACGCGCGGCTCAACATGATCTCGCATCTGCTGTCCACGATCCCGTACACCCCGGTCGAGCATTCGAAGGTGGAGCTGCCCGAACGTCCGGTGGTGAGCGGGACTTACGTGCGGCCGTCGCGCGAGCTCACCACCTATGTGCCAGATCACGTGGCCGAGCTGATGGGCGATCCCGAGAGATCCCTTTAGAGTGCCCTGGTGCGCGTCTACATTCCGGCGACCCTGGCCATGCTCACGCAACTGGTGGCCGACGGGGCGATGCCGGCCCGCAGCGGTACCGCGTTCGCGGTGACGCCGACCCTTCGTGAGGCGTACGCGCACGGCGACGAGGACGAGCTCGGTGAGATCGCGCTCCAGGAGGCGGCGCTGGCCTCACTGCGGCTGCTGGCGGGCGAAGGAGTAGGCGAGGAAGCCGGGCTGCCGCCGCGGCGGGCGGTGCTGGTGGCCCAGGTGGAGGGAGTCGACGGCGTCACCCTCCGTCCTGATCTGGACGACGCCGTGGTGCGGCTGGCCGGACCGGTGGCGCTGGGCGACGTGATCGCGGCGTACGTCGACAACTCGACGGCAGAGCCGGCGGTGCTTGCTGCGGTGGCGGCGGTCGATGCCGCCGACCTCGGCGACGAGGACGCCGAGCTCACCGTCGGAGACGCCCAGGATCACGACCTGGCGTGGTATGCCGCGCAGGAGTTACCGTTTTTGTTGGAGCTGCTGTAGCCCTCGCGCCTGGCTGGCACGGGCAGCTACTTGCGCGTAGGTTACGGTACCGTAGGTTAGGACAGCTGATCGGGACGCGATCAGTAGTGACCACCTGAGCGGGAGTGAGCGTGGCCAAGAACACCATCAAAGTTTCGGCCAATGTGGTCGACACGGTGCGGCCCACGGTGGCCGGCGCCAAGGAGCGGCCGGGCTGGCATGCCTTGCGCACGCTCGTCGGCCGGATCACGACGCCGCTGTTGCCGGACGACTACCTCAAGCTGGTCAATCCGCTGTGGTCGGCTCGGGAGCTGCGCGGCAAGGTCGTCGAGGTGCGTCGGGAGACCGAGGATTCGGCAACCCTGGTGATCAAGCCGGGCTGGGGCTTCTCGTTCGACTACCACCCGGGGCAGTACATCGGCATCGGCTTGTTGGTGGACGGCCGCTGGCGGTGGCGCTCGTACTCGCTGACGTCGAGCCCCGTGGAGTCGCGCGGCGACCACACCATCACCATCACGGTGAAGGCCATGCCCGAGGGCTTCCTGTCCACCCACCTGGTCGGTGGCGTGGCACCGGGCACCATCGTGCGGCTGGCGGCGCCGCAGGGCGAGTTCGTCATGCCGGATCCGGCGCCGGGCAAGGTGCTGTTCCTGACCGCCGGCTCGGGCATCACCCCGGTGATGTCCATGCTGCGCACCCTGGCGCGCCGGGACCAGATCACCGACATCGTCCACCTGCATTCGGCTCCGACCGAGGCCGACGTCATCTTCGCCGACGAATTGGCGCAGCTGGCCAAGGATCACCCCAGTTACCAGCTGCGAGTGCGCGCCACCCGTACCGAGGGGCGCTTGGACCTGTCCAAGCTGGACGAGGAAGTCGCCGACTGGCGGACGCGCGAGGCGTGGGCGTGTGGCCCGGAGGCCATGCTCCACGACGCCGAGCGTGAGTACGGCGCGGCCGGGCTCGGGGTGCGGCTGCACCTGGAGCGGTTCGCGGCATCACGGGCTGCGGTCGAGGGCACCGGTGGTTCGGTGACGTTCGAGCGCAGTGGCAAGACCATCGTCGCCGATGCGGCGACGTCGCTGATGGAAGCCGGTGAACAGGCCGGCGTGCAGATGCCGTTCGGCTGCCGGATGGGCATCTGCCAGTCCTGTGTGGTGGGTTTGCTGGAGGGCCACGCCCGGGATCTGCGGACAGGGGAAGAACGGGAACCCGGAAGCCGGGTGCAGACATGTGTTTCGGCTGCGGCCGGCGACTGTGTGTTGGATATTTAACAACACGGTAGAACTGCGAAATTCAGAATTTGCTGTCTAGTAACCTACGGTTGAGTAGGTTACGCTAGCGTAGGTAATTGGAAGGAGGTCGATATGGCAGTCACTGACGTACCGGAATTCACGCACCTGACCGAAGCTGATATCGAGGCTCTGGGCGTCGAGCTGGACGCGATCCGGCAGGACATCGAAGAATCCCGCGGCGTTCGCGACGCGCGGTACATCCGCCGCACCATCGCGGCACAACGTGCACTCGAAGTGGCCGGCCGTCTGCTGCTGTTGCGCAGCTCGAAGCGGGCGTACTGGTGGGCCGGGGCGAGCACCCTGGGCGTGGCCAAGATCATCGAGAACATGGAGATCGGCCACAACGTCATGCACGGCCAGTGGGACTGGATGAACGATCCCGAGATTCACTCCTCGACATGGGAGTGGGATATGAACGGGGTCTCCAAGCACTGGCGGTTCACCCACAACTTCATGCACCACAAGTACACGAACATCCTGGGGATGGACGACGATGTGGGCTACGGCCTGATCCGCGTCACGCGTGACATCAAGTGGAAGCCCCACCATCTCTTCAACCTCGGGTTCAACACCGTGTTGTCGCTGCTGTTCGAGTGGGGCGTCGGTCTGCAGCACCTGGAGCTCGGCAAGATCTTCAAGGGCCGCGACGACCGCAAGGCCACCATGATCCGGGTGCGCGAGTTCGGCATCAAGGCTGTGCACCAGCTGACCAAGGACTACGTCGCGTACCCCGCGATCACGGCCCTGTCTCCGGGTGCCACGTTCAAGTCGACGATGAAGGCCAACTTCGTGGCCAACCTCATCCGCAACGTGTGGGCCAACGCGGTGATCTTCTGCGGCCATTTCCCCGATGGCGCCGAGAAGTTCACCAAGACCGACATGGTCGGCGAATCCAGGGGTGAGTGGTACCTGCGCCAGATGCTGGGCAGCGCCAACTTCAACTCGGGTCCGGCGCTGGCCTTCATGAGCGGCAATCTGAGCTACCAGATCGAGCACCACCTGTTCCCGGATCTGCCGAGCAATCGGTACGCCGAGATCGCGGTCCGCGTTCGGGCGCTGTGCGAGAAGTACGACCTGCCGTACACCACCGGGAACTTCCTGGTGCAGTACGGCAAGACGTGGCGCACCATCGCGAAGCTGTCGGTGCCGGACAAGTACCTGACCGACACCGTCGACGATGCCCCGGAGACCCGGAGCGAGCGCATGTTCGTCGAGCTCGACGAGAGCTTCGGCGTCGTCGACCCGACGACCGGCAACAAGCGCGGTCTGAAGACGGCCATCGCGACCGTGCGTAGCCGCCGTTGGGCCAAGCGCGCAGCCGCCGCTTGAGCAGGCTTTCGCGAGCAGGCACAAAAAACTGCCCCTCTTCTCCGGAAGAGGGGCAGTTTTGGTTCAGCCGACGTTGCCGCGGTGCTCAGGCGGGGCAGGCGTGAATGTCTGGCTGCCGGGATTGACATGGTTCTCGGTCGGAGACACCGATGTCGTAGTTGTGGTCGTTGTGGTCGTCGTGGGGCTGGGGGATTGACCTCCGTTGCTACAACTGGCCAGCAACGCACTCGATGCGATCAATGCGCTCATACCCAGCGTGGCGCTCAGGCGCCGGATCGTCCGTGAATTCATAGTGGCCGATGCTATGACTCATTCGGTCATGGCGGCAGGGGCGAAATCGTGAGGAAAGACGTCCGTAAAGAAAATTCACATACCCGCGGCCCGCTAGTACGTCGGCTCGTTCAGCACCGCGATCAGGCGACGGGCGGCGGCGACGCGGTCGACGGCCGGTCCGGTGAGCGCGTCCAGCGCGCATTCCGGGTCGGCCGGTGGCCCCATGTGCCCGCAGCCGCGCGGGCAGTCCTCGATGGCCTCGGCGAGATCGGAGAAGGCCAGCAGCACGTCGTCGGGCTTGATGTGCGCCAGCCCGAAGGACCGGATGCCCGGGGTGTCGACGACCCAGCCGTCGTTGAGCGGCAGCGCCACCGACTGGGTCGAGGTGTGCTTGCCCTTGCCGACGCCCGACACCTCGCCGGTGGCCCGGTCCGCCTGGGGCACAAGGCGATTCACCAACGTGGACTTGCCGACCCCGGAATGGCCGAGCAGCACCGTGACGTGGCCCTCGAGCAGGGGCGCCACCGCGTCGAGCGGATCGTCGCGGCCGGCGGTGATGATCGTCAGATCCAGGCCGGTGAATTCAGCGGCGAATTGTTCGGCCGGGGCCAGGTCTTGCTTGGTCAGACACAGGATCGGCCGCAGCCCACCGACATACGCGGCGATCAGGGCCCGCTGCACCAGCCCGGCCCGCGGCGGCGGGTCGGCCAGCGCGACCACCATCAACAACTGGTCGGCATTGGCGACCACCACCCGTTCGGTCGGGTCGGTGTCATCGGCCGTGCGACGCAACACCGTTCGGCGGTCGTCGCGGCGGACGATGCGAGCCAGGGTGTCGGGCTTGCCCGACAGGTCGCCGACGATGCCCACCGAATCGCCGACCACGATCGGAGTACGGCCCAGTTCGCGGGCCCGCATCGCGGTGATGATGTGGTCCGGATTGCCGTCCAGTGCACAACCCCAGCGGCCGCGGTCGACGGTGACGACCATGGCCTCGCGAGCGTCGGCGTGGGTGGGCCGGTTCTTGGTGCGGGGGCGCGAACCTTTGCCCGAGCGCACCCGGACATCTGATTCGTCGTACTCCCGCAAGCTATTTCCCGGCCAGCAGGTCTGCCCACATACCGGGGAAGTCAGGCAGTGTCTTGGCCGTGGTGGCGATGTCCTCCACCTGGACGCCGGGCACCCGCAGCCCGATGATCGCGCCTGCGGTCGCCATCCGGTGATCGGCATACGATCGCCAGATGCCCTCGTGCAGTGGCACAGCCGTGATCACCAGGCCGTCGTCGGTCTCGCGGCACTGGCCACCCAGCCCGTTGATCTCGGCGGTCAGGGCAGCCAGGCGGTCGGTCTCGTGCCCACGCAGATGTGCGATGCCCGACAGCGTCGACACCGAACCGGGACTGGCCAGCGCGGCCAGCGCGGCCATCGACGGCGCCAGCTCGCCGACGGCCTTCAAGTTGGCGTCGAAGCCGGGGTAGCTCTGCGCGCCCCGGACCTCCAGGTACGAATCAACCACCCGGACAGCGGTATTGAGCTTGCCGAGCAGCTCGAGGATGTCACCGGAGGGCTGGACGCTCTGCTCCGGCCAGTGGGCCAGCCGCACCGTGCCCCCGGTCACCGCGGCGGCAGCCAGGAACGGCACCGAGTTCGACAGATCCGGTTCGATGGCCCAGTGGCGCGCCGCGATCGGGCCTGCCGACACGTGCCAGCGGTTCGGCTCGCTGTCATCGACCTCGACGCCCGCCTCGCGCAGCATCGTGATGGTCATCGCGATGTGCGGCTGCGACGGCACCGTATCGCCGGTGTGGATGACCGTCAGGCCCGAGCGGAAAGTGGCTCCCGACAACAACAGCCCGGACACGAACTGCGACGACGACGACGCATCGATTCGCACCTCGCCGCCGGCCACCGATCCGGTGCCGGACACCGTGAACGGCATGCCGTCGCCGTCGATGTCGACGCCGAGGCCGCGCATCGCATCCAGCAGTGGCGTGATGGGGCGGGTCTTGGCCTGCTCGTCACCGTCAAAGACAACGTGCCCCGTGCCCTGCGCGGCCACCGGCGGGACGAACCGCAGCACGGTGCCGGCCAGCCCGCAGTCGATGCGCACGTGGTCGGCGGGGGAGATGGCACCGCCGACGGTCAGTTCGGTGCCGTCACCGTCGACCGTCACACCCAGGGCCTGCAGCGCGCCGATCATCAGGTTGGTGTCGCGGCTACGCAGCGCGCCGCTGACCGTGGAGACCCCGGCGGTGCCCCCGGTACGTGTTCCCAAAGCCGCCAGGATCAACGCCCGGTTGGTCTGCGACTTCGATCCCGGCACGGTGACAGTGGCCTGCACCGGACCGGTCACCGACGGTGCGGGCCAGAGTTCCATGCCCCTATCCTGCCTGGTATGTGCGGGCGATTTGCAGTCACCACCGACCCGGCGCTGCTGGCCGAGAAAATCCACGCTTTGGACGAAACCGCCGAGAGCGCCGTTCGAACTGCGAAAGACGGTGCTGAGCAGGGTGCCGGCAACTCTGGAGCCAACTACAACGTGGCCCCCACCACGACAATCAGCACCGTGGTGCGGCGGCATTCCGAGCCCGACGACGAGGCCACCCGCCGGATCCGGTCGATGCGCTGGGGCCTGATCCCGCCGTGGGTGAAGACCACGGCCGACGGTTCACCCGACACCAAGGGACCACTGCTGATCAACGCGCGCGCCGAGACGCTCACCACGTCACCGGCGTTCCGCGGCTCGGCGAAATCGAAGCGCTGCCTCATCCCGATGGACGGCTGGTACGAGTGGCGGCCCAACCCGGCGGCGGCCGAGGGCAAGAAGGCCACCAAGACCCCGTTCTACATGCACGCAGCCGACGACGATCTGCTCTTCATGGCGGGTCTATGGTCGACCTGGCGGCCTGCCGGCAGTTCCCGCGAGGACGCCCCCCTGGTCAGCTGCACCATCATCACAACCGAGTCGGTCGGGCCGCTGGCCGAGATCCACGACCGCATGCCGCTGACCATCAGCGCCGGCGACTGGGACCGCTGGCTCGATCCCGACGCACCGATCGACGAGGGGCTGCTACGCGGGCACGGCGACCTGGACCGCATCGTCACCCGTGAGGTGTCCAAGTTGGTCAACAGCATTCGCAACAATGGCCCCGAACTCATCGAACCCGCCAAGGCCGAACCTGAAGGGACGTTGTTTTGACCGCGCTCGACCCGCTGTTGGTGGAGGCGCTCGGCGCTGATCTGCGCTCGGCCGGATACACCACCGACGGAGTGGCCGAGCTGCTCGGCGACGACGCCAACGCCGCGATGAGCCGCGGCGTGTGGTGGCCGGCGCTGCGCGCGACCAGAACCGCCGACAACACCCGACTGGCCACGCTGATCCGGCTCTTCCTCCTCGGTACCGATGAACCGGTGGACCAGGTGCAGACGGCATTCCCGTCGACCCCTCTCGCCGAGCTGGCCGCGGCCGGCGTGCTGCACGTGACCGGCACGGCCCGCGCGGCTCTCGACATCCGTCCGCACAGCGACGGGGAACGCGACTTTTTCGTCGTCTCGGACCAGGACGCCGCCCTGCGCAGCGGGCCGGTCGAGCACGAGCATGTGCTCGGTATCGGCGGCGCGTCGATGTCGTTGGCGCGGGCCGTCATTCGGACGCCGGTGCAGCGCGCGCTCGATCTGGGCACCGGCTGCGGCATCCAGGCGCTGCACCTGTCCGGCCACTGCGCCGACATCGTGGGCACCGACACCAACCCGCGGGCGCTGGCCCTGGCGCAGGCCACCGCCGGCCTCAACGGGATGTCCTGGGATCTGCGGCCCGGCAGCCTGTTCGACCCGGTGGCCGGGGAGCGGTTCGACCTCATCGTCTCCAACCCGCCGTTCGTCGTGGGCGCGGGAGCCCGGGACTACATCTACCGCGACTCGGGCGTGGCCGGAGACGGCTTGTGCCGCACCATCATCGAGAATGTCGGCAACTACCTGACGCCCGGCGGTACCGCCCAGATCATGGCCAATTGGATTGTCCGGGGCGATGATTGGCAGACCCGGGTGCGGCAGTGGCTGGCCGGCACCGGGCTGCACGCCTGGGTGGTGCAGCGGGAGCTGGCCGACCCGGTCAGCTACGTGTCTCTGTGGCTGGCCGACGCCGGGGAGCCCGCCGAACAGATTGCACAGCGGGGCGCGGACTGGCTGGACTGGTTCGACGCCGAAGGCATCACCGGGATCGGTATGGGCCTGATCTCGCTGCGGGTGCCGCGCCCCGGTGAGGCGCCCGAGCAGATTCTCGAGGAGATCACCGACGAACCCATCACCGGGGTCGAGGTGGAGGCGTTCTTCGCCCGCCGGGCCTACCTGCGCGACAACTCGGACGCTGCCCTGCTGGCGGCGCGGCTGTCGACGGCGCCGGTACTGCTGGAACGGCATTCGCTGCCCGGGCCGGATGGTTGGCAACAGATCGGCGCCGCCGTCCGTCGTCCCGGCGGCCCGGGCGCGGTGCTCGGCGTGGACGAGGTCATGACCGCTCTGCTGGCCGGGTGCCGCGGTGAGGTGCCGCTGGGCACACTCATCGGCCTCCTCGCGGCGCATCACGGCGTCGACGCCGATGCCCTCGCCGAGGCGGCGCTACCCGAGGTCCGGGAAGCGATCGGTCGGGGAATTCTCTACCAGGCCAGCTGAATTCAGCGACAGCCTCAACGACGACGTGCGGTGATCACCGCGTACGGCGCGTCGAAAGCGACGGTGCCGTCGGATGATTCGTGAGCGGCCAATGCCGCGGTGAAGGCGGTGACCAGCCGGTGGCGGGTTGCGTCGTCGAGGTTGGCCAACATCGAGACGTGCATCGGCGATTCGTCGGTGATGAACCGCACCCCGTCCGCCAACGACGCGAAACGCCAGGTGAGCGTCCCGCTTTCAATGTTCACGTCGGCGAAGTCGGCGTCCAGCCGGGCGTGCACCAACTCGGGCACGCCCCACTGATCGGGAGAGTAGGGGGCTTGTTCCGGCAGGCCCAGCACCTCGATGATCGGGGTGAAGAACGGATTGTCCCCGGCCCGTACCCACGTCGAAAATCCCAGGGCACCACCGGGTTTGAGTAGCCGAGCCAGTTCAGCGACCATGGCGGCCGGCTCGACGAAGATGATGCCCTGGTTCGATACCGCGGTGTCGAAGGCAGCATCGGGTAACCCGGTGGCGGACGCGTCGGCGGCCACCCACTGGACCGCATCGCCACCGGGCTTGGCGGCAGCGATGGCCAGCAACTCGGGCGTGAGGTCGACACCGGTGACATGTGCGCCCAGACCCGCGGCGTGCAGCGCCGCGTTGCCGGTCCCGCAGGCCAGGTCGACGAGGACGGTGCCGGGCCCGTGGGGTACCGCGGCGACGACCTCTGTGGCGATGGGCAAGATGAATTCGGCGACGGCCTCATACCGTCCGACTGACCACGTCGACATGCGGCCACTGTATGCCTACGTTGGAACCACCATGACCGACGACGAAGAACGTGCGGCCGGCGTACTCGGTTTCGAGATGACGATCGCCGAGTGGCTCGGTACCGCAGCCATGCTCGCTGCGCCTTATCTGGTGCTGAGTCTGCTCTGGGCGATGACGCACACCGCCGCGTTCGAGGCTGCCCATGGTGCGGACCGCGTGTTCGTGCTCGTCCGGACCGTGGCGTTCTGGCCGATGCTGCTGCTGACGAGCATGTGCCTGCCATGACCGGTGAAACACCCGGGGCGGGGCGTTGATCTGATGCGCCGATTGCTCAGCCGGCGGGTCAGCGTCGGCGCGATGGCGGAATTCCTGCTGTGGATGGCGCTGCCGTACCTGCTGATCGGTATGGCGTGGACGTTTCTGCACCCGCATGCGGTGGAGCAGGTTCAGAAGCAATGGGACCGCGCTTTTCCCGCCATCGCACCGCTGGCCGCACTCGTCGAGGTGACGGTGGTGTGGCCGCCGATGGTCTCGGGTGTCGAGATCTGCCCTGTCTCGGCCTAATTGGCCTAGGGGCCGGTGTATCCGGGCGGGTTGGGGGTGTCCACCCACAGGTCGACGCCGAGCTCGCCGCCGGGGACGCAGTTGTACACCGACAGGTCGGTGACGCCGGAGTCCAGCAGCACGTCCTCGCACAACAGGCTCTGACCGGTGTACTCGCGGGCCGGCTTGGTGAAGACCGCGTAGGCGGCGTCGGAGTACACCTCGGGACGGCGGGCCCTGGCCATGGCCTCGTCACCGCCGAGCAGGTTCTGCACGGCAGCGGTGGCGACCAGCGTGCGCGGCCACAGGGTGTTCGACGCGATGCCGGCTTCGCGCATCTCTTCGGCGATACCCAACGCGCACAACGTCATTCCGTACTTCGCCATCATGTAGGCGGTCGGCTTGAGCCACTCGGATTCCATCCGGATCGGCGGCGACAGCGTGAGGATGTGCGGGTTCTCGCGGCCCTTCATGTGAGGGATACAGGCTTGCGAGACGGCGTAGGTGCCACGGATCTGGATGCCGTTCATCAGGTCGAAGCGCTTCATCGGCACTTCCTCGATGGAGCCGAGGTTGATGGCCGAGGCGTTGTTCACGCAGAGGTCGATGGCACCGAACTGCTCGACGGCCTGAGCCACCGCGGCAGTGACGGAGTCGGGATCACGGACGTCACCGACGATAGGCAGGGCCTGGCCGCCGGCCTCCTCGATCTCCTTGGCCGCCGTGTAGACGGTGCCTTCGAGTTTGGGATGGGGCTCCGCGGTCTTGGCCAACAGTGCGACATTGGCGCCGTCGGCCGCGACCTTCTTGGCGATGGCCAGACCGATGCCACGGCTGGCACCGGAGATGAACATGGTCTTCCCGGACAGTGTCATGCGCACACCCTATGCCGCCGGAGTTACCGCGGAGTACATATCTCGGCAGTCACCGCCGAGGTGGCGCTGACCAGGTCGGCCGGGGCCAGCACGACGTCCAGTCCGCGCTTGCCCGCGCTGCACAGGACCCGGTCCCACTGCAGTGCCGAGTCGTCGACGACCGTCGGTAACGGCCTGCGTTGTCCCAGCGGAGAAATACCGCCGACGACGTACCCGGTGGAACGTTGCGCGGCGGCCTGCTCGGCCATCTCGGCCTTCGGGACACCCAGCGCGGCCGCCGCGGCCTTGAACGACAGCTTGCCGGGCACCGGGAGTACCGCGACGGCCAGGCCGCCGGGGATCGCCAGCACCAGCGTCTTGAAGATCTGCGCCGCGACGAACCCTGCCGCGGCCAGTTCGGTGACGGCCTCGTCGCCGAACGACGTCGCCCGCGGGTCGTGCCGGAACTGTCGCACCTCGTAGCTGATCCCGGCGGCCTGTAGTGCCCTGATCGCCGGGGTTGCCGCGCTCGCCATGGCGTCCAAGGGTAAGGGCCGCAGCGAGATCGGGAACAACTGCGAGGTCCGGCGCTGTTACTCCCGTCAGCATGGTCAATTAATGGCTGGAGAACTTGTCGGTCGCAGCCTCTAGGATCGGACGGAAGGGGACATAGGTGCCAACGGCATGTCTGGAACGTCCGGTCGAGTTGCCGGACCTGTTGCGTGGCGCCGCGACAGAAGGGACGGTCTCGACCACGATGACCGACATCGACGGGCTGGGGTCCGCGCTCGAGAGCGATGCGGAGCTGACGGCGCGTTTCGAGCGCGACGCCATTCCGCTGCTCGATCAGCTCTACGGCGGTGCGCTGCGCATGACGCGCAATCCCGCGGACGCCGAGGACCTGGTGCAGGAAACCATGGTCAAGGCCTACTCGGCCTTCCATTCTTTCCGTGAGGGCACCAACCTCAAGGCGTGGCTGTACCGCATCATGACCAACACGTACATCAACAGCTACCGCAAGAAGCAGCGGCAGCCGGCGGAGTACCCGACCGACGAGATCACCGACTGGCAGCTGGCGTCCAACGCCGAGCACTCGTCGACCGGTCTGCGCTCGGCCGAGGTCGAGGCACTCGAGGCGCTGCCGGACACCGAAATCAAGGCCGCGCTGCAGGCGCTGCCGGAGGAGTTCAGGATGGCGGTGTACTACGCCGACGTCGAGGGCTTCCCGTACAAGGAGATCGCCGAAATCATGGATACCCCGATCGGGACGGTGATGTCCCGTCTGCACCGTGGCCGCAAGCAGCTGCGCGAACTGTTGGCCGGCGTCGCCCGGGACCGCGGATTCGTCCGTGGGGACAGCCTTGTCGACAGCCAGGAGGTGTCCTGATGAGCGACAGCGACGAGTTCACCCGTCCTGACGGGCATACGTTCAAGCCGCCGATCGGGCCGGTCGACCCGGAGCATCCGGAATGCGCCGCGGTGATCGCCGAGGTATGGACCCTGCTCGACGGGGAATGCACCGCCGAGACGCGCGACAAGCTGCGTTTCCACCTGGAGGAGTGCCCGACCTGCCTGCGGCAGTACGGCGTGGAGGAGCGGGTGAAGGCGCTGATCGCCACCAAATGCAGCGGGGAGAAGGCTCCCGATGGCCTGCGTGCCCGCCTGAAGCTCGAAATCAGCCGCACCACCATCATTCGCGGCTGAACGTAAAAAAACCGCCCGGTTCCGTGAGGAGCCGGGCGGTTTTGGTAGGCGTGGGTCAGGCGTTGGGACGCCGGCCGTGGTTGGCCTTCGAGTGCTTACGGTCACGCTTCTTGCGGCCACGCTTGGCCATGATGGTCCTCCAAAGGTTCGGTTGCTCGCCCTACAGTGTCGCACGGCCACGCCACCCAATTGCAAACCGTGGTGCTGTGGTGCAATAGAGGCCGCAGGCACCGCCTGTGGACAGATACGTAGACGAGTGGGGTGAAGATGGCCGAGGACGTTCGCGCTGAAATCGTGGCCAGTGTGCTCGAGGTCGTGGTTCGCCAGGGCGACCAGATCGGCGAGGGTGACACGGTGGTGCTCCTCGAGTCGATGAAGATGGAGATTCCGGTGCTGGCCGAGGTCGCCGGCACGGTGACGTCCGTCAACGTGGCTGTCGGCGACGTGATCCAGGCCGGCGACCTCATCGCCGTCATCGGCTAGGCCCCCCGACCGGATAACGCGACGTGTCCACTCTCGGTGATCTGCTCGCCGAGCACACTGTCCTACCCGGCAATGCGGTCGACCATTTGCATGCCGTGGTCGGTGAATGGCAGCTGCTCGCCGACTTGTCGTTCGCCGACTACCTGATGTGGGTCCGTCGCGATGACGGGGCGCTGGTGTGCGTGGCCCAGATTCGGCCCAACACCGCGCTGACGGTGCTGTTCGCCGATGCGGTCGGGACCATCAACTCCGCCGCGGACATGCCGGCCGTCGCGGCGGCCTTCGACACCGGACTGATCGGTACTGGCGAGGAACGCTCTGCGGCACAAGGTGATTCGCGTCTCAATCTCGAGGCGGTCCCCGTGCGCTATGGCAATGACGTCGTCGCGGTGCTCACGCACCAGACCGCGCTCGCCGACCGTCGCAAGGTCGCTCCGCTCGAGCGGGCCTATCTGGACTGCGCGCGGGATCTGCTCCGCATGCTGGCCGAGGGGACGTTCCCGAACGTCGGCGACGTGCCGATGTCGCGGTCCAGCCCCCGTGTCGGCGACGGCCTGATCCGGCTGGACGTCGACGGGGTGGTCGTGTTCGCCAGCCCCAACGCCATCTCCGCCTATCACCGGATGGGGCTGGCCACCGAGCTGGACGGCCAGAACCTCATCAGCGTCACCCGCCCGCTGATCTCTGATCCCTTCGACGCCCAGGAACTGGCGAACCACGTCCGCGATCTGCTGGCGGGCGGCTCCAGCATGCGCATGGAGATCGACGCCGGCGGTGCCGCGGTGCTGCTACGGACCATCCCGTTGTCGGTGGGCGGTCAGGCGGTCGGTGCCGCAGTTCTGGTCCGTGACGTCACCGAGATCAAGCGGCGTGACCGTGCGCTGCTGTCCAAGGACGCCACAATCCGTGAGATTCACCACCGCGTGAAGAACAACCTGCAGACCGTGGCGGCGCTGCTGCGGCTGCAGTCCCGGCGCGTGAACAATGCCGAGGCGCGCGAGGCGCTGCTGGACTCGGTGCGCCGGGTGTCGTCGATCGCGCTGGTGCACGACGCCCTGTCGCTGTCGGTGGACGAGGAAGTCAACCTCGACGCGGTGATCGACCGCATCCTGCCGATGATGAACGACCTGGCGTCGCTGGGCGCGCCCATCCGGGTGCGGCGCGACGGTGATCTGGGCGTGCTGGACGCCGACCGGGCGCATGCGCTGATCATGGTCATCACCGAGTTGGTGCAGAACGCGATCGAGCACGCTTTCGACCCGAGCACCGAGAAGGGCAGCGTGACCATCAAGGCCGACCGGTCCGCGCGCTGGCTCGATGTCGTGATACACGACGACGGGCACGGTTTGCCTGACGGCTTCACCCTCGAGAACTCAGACCGGCTGGGGCTGCAGATCGTGCAGACGCAGGTGTCGTCGGTACTGGATGGCTCGCTGGCGATGAACGCGGCGCCGGGTGGCGGGACGGATGTGGTGCTGCGGATGCCGATCGGGCGCCGCGGCCGAGCCGCGCAATAGGCTGAGTGGGCGAGCCGCAACCTGAGAGTCCGCGCCGCGCAATGTGTTTGGGGTCCGCCCCACAAAAATGACCCCGGCGAATCGCCGGGGTCATTTTTGAATGCCGTGGTGGCTAGACGCCGGTGCGAGCCTTGGTGCGGGCGTTGCGGCGCTTGAGCGCGCGGCGCTCGTCTTCGCTCATGCCGCCCCAGACGCCCGCGTCCTGGCCGGACTCCAGTGCCCAGCTCAGGCACTCGGTGGTCACCGGGCACCGGTTGCACACGAGCTTCGCGTCAGCGATCTGGGCGATGGCCGGGCCGCTGTTTCCCACGGGGAAGAACAGTTCCGGGTCCTCGTCACGACAGACCGCCTTGTGGCGCCAATCCATGGTCAACACTCCTCACTGGGCGCGCAGCAAAGCGCGCAGGGTTTTTTACTTCGGCTGTTAACGGGTGCACACGAAATGTTTCTGCACTGTTGCATCTGATGTTTTCACAGGCTGGACAGATGTCAATAGCGGCGCGTTAACTCGTGGGCAATGTCACTTCGGACCCGGGTTGGCAGGCCCCTAACCCAGTTGTACTACACTCGGGCCACCTGCGCCCTAAATTTGGCAAACTGTTACCAAGATCGCTGGTCACTGCGCTACCGCTGGTGGCGCGACCACGTTGAGCGCCCCGGGCGCCGAGGTGAACGTCATGCTTTCGCGCAGGCCCACGAAATCCCCGTCGATCTGGCACGCAATCGGTGTGTCACTTGTCACGCGCAGCCACGGCAGGTCGTCGTCGCGAATTAGGTGCGGACCCTCGATCTGTGGCGAACGCGACAGCATCCGTCGCAGCAATCGAAGGTTCGCCCAGATGCCCATGCTGGTGGTCGCGAACACACCGAGCCCGGTCTCGAACGTCGTCGTGGGGTTGGTCCAGACCGGCCGGCTGTTGGCGTAAGTCCACGGGCTGGCGTTCGAGACGAACACGAAGTGCACGCCGTCGATCGGCTCGCGATCGGGCAGGTGCAGCGTGAGCCGCGGGGGCTTCCGGGCGCTGCCGACGGCCTCGCGGATCGCGACCCGGATGTACCGCGACGCGGTCACCTTACGGCCCTTGGCGCGTTGCGCCTCGACGGCCGCCACGACCTCGCCGTCGACGCCCATGCCTGCGGTGAACACCGACCAGCGGTCGCCACAGTCCATCAGGCCGATCCGCCGCCAGGGCACGCCCCGCCGGTAGTCGCTCAGGAGGTCGACGAGCTGGTTGGTCGCCTGCAGCGGGTCGGGGCTGATGCCGAGGGCTCGGGCGAAGACATTCGCCGAGCCGCCGGGCACCACGCCGACGGCGGTGTTGGAAGCGCCGGGCACCCCATTGGCATGTCCCAGGATGCCGTTGACGACCTCGTTCACCGTGCCGTCGCCGCCGTGCACGATCACCACGTCGGTGCCGTCAGCGGCGGCCTGGTGCGCGATCTCGATGGCGTGGCCGCGGTGGTCGGTGTGTACGACGGTCAGGTCGACGCGGCTCTCGAGCGCATGGGCCAGCAGGTCCCGGCCTGCCGGGGTGGTCGAGGTCGCGTTCGGGTTCACGATCAGCACGGCACGCACGGATGACGAGCCTATCCGTGCCGCGACCGTCGGCAACTCGGTCGCCCAGGTGCTAGTCCACGAAATCGCCGTCGACGTAAAGCCATCGGCCGTCGCGGCTCCGGGTGAAGCGGCTGCGCTCGTGCAGGATGTGCCGACCACCGTCGCGCACGTACTGGGCGCGGAACTGAACCACGCCGGCCGGGTCGTCCTCGCCGCCGGCCTCGGTGTCGACGATCTGCAGGCGGCGCCACACGACGCCGGCGTCGAGGTCGAGGCCCGCCGGGCGGGTGCTCGGGTGCCACGTCGCCAGCAGGTAGTCGACGTCGCCGAGGGCGAACGCGGTGAACCGCGAACGCATCAGCGCCACGGCAGTGGCGGCGGGACGCTGCCCGCGGTGCAGCGGGCCGCAGCAGGCGGCGTACGCCATCCCGGTATCGCAGCGACACGGCGCAGTGTTGATCGACGGGTTGTTGGTCGGCACTGCGTAATTCTGCCTGTTCGAAGCCGGTACCGTGGATGGGTGACCGATCGCCGCCTGCTCCTCGTCAACGGGCCCAACCTGAATCTGTTGGGTACTCGCCAGCCGGAAATCTACGGCTCCACCACCCTGGCGCAGATCGAGCAGGCCGTCACCGAGCTGGCAGCGCAGCTCGGCTTCTCCGTGCGCGCCGTGCAGAGCAACCATGAAGGCGAACTGGTCGACGCGATCCAGGCGGCGCGCGCCGACTGTGTCGGCATCGTGATCAACCCCGCCGCGTACAGCCACACCTCGGTGGCCATCGCCGACGCACTCACCGCGGCCGAGTTGCCGGTTGCCGAAGTGCATTTGAGCAATATCCACAAGCGCGAGGCTTTCCGGCACCACTCCTACGTGTCGGCCGTGGCCGAGACCGTAATCGCCGGCGCGGGGCCCATCGGCTACGAATTGGCGGTGCGTTACCTGGCAGATCGGTTGTCGCGGTGAGTGATCCGGCGATCCATCCGCCGGCCGTGCGCCGGGCTGGGTTCCTCGTGGCAGCCGAGGGGGTGCTCGGTTTGGTCGGGGCGGCGGTGTACGTGGTGCGCGGGCTGGCCGGGGCGGATCAGCACATCGTCAGCGGGTACGGCAATGCGCTCTGGCTGGTGTGTATCTGCGGGGCGGTGCTCGCCGGCGGCTGGGCGCTGATCACCGGGCGGCGCTGGGGGCGCGGGATCGGGGTGTTCGCCAACCTGTTGCTGCTGGGCGTCGCGTGGTACGTCTTCCAGTCCGGCCAGTTGCAGTACGCCATCGTGGTCGCGCTGGTCGCGATCGTCACGCTGGGGCTGTTGTTCAGCCCGTCGACCGTGCAGTGGATATCCCGGCGCGACTGAGGCTTTCAGTCGTCCGTCAGTGCGCGCTGGGCGCGCGCCCGTCGATCTTCGATGGCGCGGCCGAACTCCTGTAGCAGCAACGGGTTTCGCTGCACCACCATCTCGATATGACCGCGTTCGACGTGGACCACCGTGACCTCGTCGAGGGCGTGCGCATAGCCGATCACCGGCTGGCGGGTGAGAGTGCTCTGGCCGAGATACCCGCCCTCGTCGAGGATTCCGATCACCGGGCCGGGTTCGTCGGCGGTTCCGGCGGTCAGCTGGACACGGCCCGACACGATGAAGGTCATCCGCTCCGGGACCTCGCCGGCACGCTGGACCACTTCGTCGGTGGCGTAGCGTTGCAGGGCC
Organism: Mycolicibacterium sp. HS_4_1; assembly: GCF_054515875.1. Classification (NCBI taxonomy): domain Bacteria; kingdom Bacillati; phylum Actinomycetota; class Actinomycetes; order Mycobacteriales; family Mycobacteriaceae; genus Mycobacterium; species Mycolicibacterium sp. HS_4_1. Next base: position 4,318,520 of record NZ_CM137261.1, on the reverse strand, counting down.
GCAGCCGGCATGAGCTCGCGCTGCTCGTCGGCGTCCAGATGCAACGTCGGCGCGACGACCTGGCCCACCGCGGCCAGCAGCCGTTCGGGCGTCGCGAACTCGTCCTCGGCCTCGTCCAGGTGCAGGCCGGCCCGCCGGGAGGCGTACCAGACCCATTGCAGGAAGAGGGTTTTCGTGTCCCCGTCGTCGGCGGGGGAGTTCAGCGGAATGGTGGTCTGGTATTCGAGACCACCCAGGGGCGTCGCCGACACGGTGCCCTCGCGGCGCCGCATCGGCAGGTCGGCGGCCAGCCCGGTCAGCATGGCGCACACCTGGTTCGGTGGATCGTCCAGAGAGAAGATCGTCGTCACCTTGACCTTGTGCTTGTTCTCCGGGCGGCTCAGGTTCGCGAACGACGCCCCGGCCAGCACCGCGTTCGGGATGATCTGCAGTCCCGTGCTGGTCTCCAGATGCACTGCACGCCAGTTGACTTCGACCACCCGGCCCCGGGCGCTGGGGGTGTCGAGCCAGTCGCCGATCTGGAACGGCTGCTCGAACAGCATCAGCAGCCCGGAGATGACGTGGCCGACGGAGTTCTGCAGCGTCAGGCCGATGACGATCGAGGTGATCCCGAGCGCGGTGAACAGACCGCGGACGTTGGCGCCCCAGATGTACGAGAAGATCAGCGCGAGACCCACCGCGATGAGGACGAACCGCGCGACGTCGACGAAGATCGTCGGAATCCGCTTGCGCCACGTCCCTTCCGGGGCGCCCTGGAACAGGGCGGCATTCACCCCCGACAACAGCAGGACGAGTACAACGAACGCGAAAAGCGTTGCGACGGTGCGGACCGAGGTGGCCCCGGCCGGTACCTGACGGGCCTCGGTCAGCAGGAGCAGCAGTGCGCCCAACGGCAGCAGATAGTTGCGCAGCAGGGTCACCGGCCGCACCAGGAAGCTCTGCCGGCGCCGTAATGCGTGTTGCCACTCGGTGAGGGCGACCAGCCCGATCGGCAGTCCGATCGCGATGCCGACGGCCCAGTAGAACCAGGATGAGGTGAAGATGTCGGCGATCACCGCGGCCCCACCAGCCGCCAGATCGGCTCCTCCCGCCCGTCGACGGTGACGGTGCCGACGGACGTGAAGCTCATGGTCTCTCGCAATGCCTGGTACACCCGGTCGGTGACGTCGATCCCGGGCTGTGGTGACCCGCTCTTGACCTGGTAGGCGACATTCACCGCCGCGCCCCACATGTCGTACACCACCGAGTGCCGGCCGCCGAGGCCGCTGCTGACGGTTCCGGTGTCGATGCCCGCGCGCAGGGCCAGTCCGTAGCCCGTCTCGCCGTTGAACCGCTCGATGATCCGCTGGCACTCCAGCGCGAAGTCGACGGTGCGCCGCACATTGTCCAGGCGCGGCACGTTGAGGCCGCAGCTGCTGAGGTAGCCGTTGCGGATGGGCCGGCCCCGTTCGATACCGAGATTGTCTGCCGCGGCGTCGAACTGGCGCTCGATCTCGGTGACGACGGCAAGTGACCCCTGCGACGTCAGCTCGGCCTGCAGCCGGTCGAGTCCCATGATCTCGGTGAAGATCACGGTGACGTTCTGGTGCTCCTCGGCCACTATCTCCTCGCCCTGCTGGTAGCGCTCGGCGACCGGCTCGGGCATCAGCAGCGCGAGCAGTTTGGAGTTTTCCTTGCGCTGCTCGACCAGGAGCTCCTCCTTGACGGTGAGACTTCTGCTCATCTCGTTGAAAGCCTCTGTCAGATCTCCGATTTCGTCGCGGGTGGACACCGGGATGGCGACGTCGTAGTCACCGGCGCCGATCCGCTGCGCGCCGGCTTCCAGCCGCCGGATCGGCCTGACGAAAAGCTGGGCGAGGAACACCGCGGCGATGCAGACCGCGAAGATGATGCCGACCGTCGACAGCACCATGGTCCGGGTGAACGAGGCCTCCTTTTCGAAGGCCTCCGCGGTGTCGATCTTCGCGATGATGGACCAGTTCAGATCGGAATCGGGAATCGTCACGGGCGCATACGCCTGCAGCGCCTCGTTGCCGAGGTAGTCGGTGCCGATCTGGGTCCCCGATTCGCCGCGCTGCGCCCGCCGTGCGGACTCCGCCGGGATGGGCTGAACGAGCGTGGTCCCGCCGACCTTGATGGCCCGTTCGGCGACGGATGCGGGGGTACCGGCATCGACGACTTCCTGTTTGTAGGCCTGCGGATTCTCCAGGAACAGCCGGGAGTCGGAGCGCATCAGGTTGTCCGAGCCCACCAGGTAGACCTCGCCGGTGTTGCCCAGCCCGGATTCGTTCCAACGCTTGTTGAAGGTCATCAGCCGGTTGACCTTCGACGCGGGGAACTGCAGGGCCAGCACGCCGACTGCGCGCCCGCCGTTGACGATCGGGGTGACCATCCACGCCGTGGGGTCGTTCTCCGCCGGCTGGTAGACCTCGAAGTCGGTGAATCCCACGTAGTCGAGCGCGTTGGATGACAACGCCTTCTCGTACGCGGCACGCAGCTTCGAGCCGCTGTAGGGCCCGGTGAGAATGTTGGTGCCCAGGTCGACGTCCTTGTACGCCGTGTAGACCATGTTGCCGCGGGTGTCGAGCAGCATGGCGTCCTGGAACTCGAAGCGGCTGACGATCTCGCGGAAGAAATCCTGGTACCGCGCGTTGGCCGCCGACCAGAGGCTGCCGTCGTGGGCGTCGTTCATCTTCACGGCGGTGTCGTCGTTCTGGCGCACCGCGGTGTAGTTCGCCTGCAGGTACCGCTGTGGGTTGTCTTTCGGGAGCAGCTGGTCGGCGTTGAGCGTCACCCCACTGGATTTCTGGACCTCTTTGAGAAAGGTGTTGTTGTAGTAGTCACTGATCGACTGCGCCTGGGCGGGGCTGATCGGCTTGTCGGCCAGCGCGTCGAATCCGGCGGTGAACTCGGCCAGCGCGTTGACGGTGGTGGCTCCGCGCGCGTAGATGATCATCGAGTTCTTCAGGTCCGACAACTGGTCCTGCAGTGCGCGCGACTGCGACTGGCGCACCTCGGTCAGCCGGTTGAAGACCGAATCCCGCATCGAGCCGCGGCCGGTCTGGAATGCGATGAATCCGACGACCGTGGCAGCCACGATGGTGCACAGCACCAGCATCACGACGAGCTTCGACTGGATGCTCACCTTCGACAGCAGTTGACGACGCTGGAATCGGTCGAATCGCCGGGCCGCCGTCTTGCGTGGAGCCGCGCGCTTTTCGTCGCTGTTCCGTTCGGGGGCATCCACCATTGCGGTCCCTTCGCTGGGCCGGCCTCAGCGGCCTGGCCGCAGATTAACACCGATGTGACAGGTGTGGCCCAGGTGTCGAAGGGGATTGGTGCAGGAATTTACGTATTGGTCAGGGGTGCGGCGGTCAGCCCTCGGCCAGTGCCGTCAGCTCGGGGCCCGACACCCGGTAGGTCGTCCACTCGGACTGTGGCTTGCCGCCGACCTCGTCGTACAGCGCGATGGCATTGACATTCCAGTTCAGCACCGCCCACTGCAGCCGGGAGTAGCCCCGTTCGACGCATTCTTGGGCGAGCGTCGACAGGAGCTTGCGGGCGAGGCCGCGGCGACGGAAGTCGGGGCGCACGAACAGGTCCTCGAGGTAGACGCCGGAGACGCCGTCCCACGTGGAGAAGTTCAGGAACCACAGTGCGAAGGCCGCAGGCCGGCCGTCGACCTCGACGAGGTGACCCGAGACGGCGGCCTGGCCGGACTCGGCACCGCCGAACAGCGCGGTCCGAATCTGTGCTTCGGTCACCGTGCACTGGTCCGCGGCTTTCTCAAAAGCGGCCAGTTCGTGGATCATCGCGGTGATCTCGACTTCGTCGCCGGGCTGGACCGGGCGGATGGTCGTTGTCATTCGTGGTGTCCCATCATTGTGCTACCCCCAATGCGGTCAGCATCGTCCTGAATTTTGTTGTGGTCTCGGTGACTTCGTCGTCGGGGTCGGATTCGGCGACGATCCCGCCACCGGCGCGGGCGTCGACGGACAGCCGATCCGCAGACAGCTGCCCACACCGGATCGACACCACCCAGCGCCCGTCACCGGTGCTGTCGCACCAGCCGACCGCGCCCGCATAGAACCCGCGATCGCCCTCCAACTCGGTGATCAGCCGGGCCGCCGCGGCGGTGGGTACCCCGCCGACAGCCGGCGTCGGGTGCAGCGCGATGGCCAAATCCAGTGCGGTGGTTGCGGGTTCGCGCAGCCGCCCGACGATCGGCGTGCTCAGATGCCAGACGGCCGCGGTTGCGCTGACCTGCGGCTCGGTGGCGATGTCGAGCTCGGCGCACAGCGGTTCGAGTGCCTCGCGCATGATGTCGACCACCAGCTGATGCTCATGCCGGTCCTTGGCCGACGCGGCCAGGGCGGCACCGTTGGCGGCGTCCGTTTCGGGGTCGGGGGAGCGTGGCGCAGAGCCGGCGAACGGCTTACAGGTCACCACGTCGCCGCGGCGGGCCACCAGCAGTTCCGGGCTCGCGCCGAGCAGGGCGGTGCCGCGGTACCGCGGGCCGGCCGCGCTGAGGTCGGTGAAGAATGCTGTGGCGCTGCGGTCTTCGGCGAGGCGGGCCAGTACGGCATAGGGATCCATGGCTTCGTCGGCGACGAGCTGCAGCGCCCGGGCCAGTACCACCTTGTGCAGGCCGGCAGCGGGATCGCGCAGCGCCTGCACCGCCGCCGCCACGCGGGCCCGGTGCTCGTCGGGTGACGGCAGGCTGGCTGCGATGCGGACCGAGGGTAGGCGTTCGTCGGTGAACGGCAGGGCGTCGGTGTAGGTCACCGCCGCCGGCGCCATCAGCGCGGCGGGAGAATTCAGGTCAAAAGGCAAGGCGCCCAACAGGATGGGCACGTCGCCGGCGGCCAGCGCCCGCCGCGCGTCATCTAGATCTCCGAACGCCTGCACAGGTCCCTCGGCCAGCATGACCCCCTCGGGGCCGGCCAGGACGAATACCGGTGCGGGGCGGCTCACTCGGGCAGACACGGGTTGGGGTGACCGGTCAGACCGAGCGCGACCAGCTGGCGTATGCCGTGCTCGAAACCGCACACCGAGATCGAGGCGGGCGCCATGGAGATCCGGATTCCGTCGGCCACCGGGAGCTCCATCCAACGGGTCATCACGGCCCGCGAGAAGTGGCCGTGCCCCACGAACACCACGTCGCGCGACGGCAGCTGCTCGAGGGCGAGCGCGATGGCGCGGTCCGCACGCTCGCCGATTCCGGCTACGCTCTCGCCGCCGGGGCAGCCATGCGTCCACACCAGCCAGTCGGGCACCTGCTCCCGGATCTGCGGTGTGGTGCGGCCTTCGTAGTGGCCGTAGTCCCACTCGGCCAGCAGTTCGGTCGTCTCGGCGACGTCCAGCCCGGCCAGTTCTGCCGTGACCACGGCGCGCCTGCGCGGGCTGCTGATCACCAACGGGTCGTCGAGCTTCAGCACGGCCAGCGCCGAGGCGGCGCTGCGGGCCTGTTGCCGGCCTTCGTCGGTCAGCTCCACCTCGGTGCGTCCGGTGTGCCGGCCGGTGCGCGACCATTCGGTCTGTCCGTGGCGTAGCAATAGCAGCCGGTGTCTTGTGGGGTCGGCCGCGGTACTCACGACCGAGATTCTGCCCCACGGTGAGCGGCGCCACCTGGCCGCGTGTCAGGATGGGCACCGTGACGCGGGTACTTGCGGTCGCCAACCAAAAAGGTGGAGTCGCAAAAACGACAACAGTGGCATCGCTGGGTGCAGCGCTGACCGAGGAAGGCCAGCGGGTTCTGCTCGTCGACCTCGATCCGCAGGGCTGTCTGACGTTCTCGCTCGGCCAGGATCCGGACAAACTGCCGGTGTCGGTACACGAGGTGCTGCTCGGTGACGTGGAACCCGACGCGGCGCTGGTCTCGACCGCCGAGGGCATGACCCTGCTGCCGGCCAACATCGATCTGGCCGGCGCCGAGGCCATGCTGCTGATGCGCGCAGGCCGGGAGTACGCGCTCAAACGCGCGCTGGCGAAGATCGCCGATCAGTTTGACGTGGTGATCATCGACTGCCCGCCGTCGCTGGGCGTGCTGACCCTCAACGGTCTGACCGCCGCCGATGACGTCGTCGTGCCGCTGCAGTGTGAGACGCTGGCGCACCGCGGTGTCGGCCAGTTCCTGCGGACCGTCAACGACGTGCAGCAGATCACCAACCCCGACTTGCGGCTGCTGGGCGCGCTGCCGACGCTGTACGACGCCCGCACCACCCACAGCCGGGACGTCCTGCTCGACGTCGCCGACCGCTACAGCCTCGTGGTGCTCGCCCCGCCGATCCCGCGGACGGTGCGGTTCGCCGAGGCCAGCGCCTCCGGCTCGTCGGTCCTCGCGGGCCGGAAGAACAAGGGCGCCATCGCTTATCGCGAACTGGCGGAGGCGCTGCTGAAGCATTGGACGAAGAACAAGGCGCTGCCTGTCTTCACCCCTGAGGTGTGATTCCGCGGGTCACTGACCCAGCGCGACCAGCTGGCTCCCGCGCTGCTCCAGCAGTACCGGACCGGCCATGGCCGGGATGACGGCGGTGTTGACCGGCTGCCGGGCCAGCGCGATGTGCGTCTGCCCCGCGCCGCTCTGCGCGTCGAACGTGTCGTAGCCGCTGGTCACCGGAACCAGCAGATGCCCGGCCAGCATGGTTGCCGGGCCGATCGGCGCCTGGCCGCCCTGTGCGCTGACGGTGTACTTGTAGCGCAGTCCGTTGGCGTCGAAGACCAGCACCGAGTCGCCCGTGTACCAGGTGACGACGTCACCGACGCGGGTCGTCGCCGTCACCGGCGTCGCGGGATGCGGCAGCAGGGTGCTGGCGATGGTGTTGCCGGTTTCGTCGATGACGTTCACGCACGGCTGCGGCGTCGGCACGTAGATGGCGGCCTTGGTCTCGGATACCGCGATCACCTGTGCGTCGGAGTCCACGCTGACACCGGGCAGTGCCACCCGCTTGACGTCCGGCTGGTCTTCTTCCTTGGCGGCCTTGAGCAGCGTCAGCCGCAAATCCTTCTGCTTGGGGCAGGCCTCCATGACGGCCACCGAGGCCGGGCTGGCCGCGGCGGACGTCAATCGGCACAGGGGAGAGGCGGGGACGCCGGGCTTGACCACCGCGTCGAGGTAGCCGTAGCTGACCATCCGGACCAGGTCCGAGCGCCACTGTTCCAGGCGGCTGTCCCCGTACGACAGGATCGTCGTGCCGTCGGTGGACAGTTTCACCTCGGCGTCGGCCAGGCTGCTGCGGGCGGGGCCGCGTCGTCCGGTGCTGGCGTCGACGGCGCTGGCTTGGCCGCAGCCGCGTCCGTCGGGGTACACGGCCACTGCGAACTGGTACACGGTGGTGACACCGCACAGCTCGCGGTCGCGCGAAAAGCTCCACAGGGAGTTTCCGGTCGCCGGGTCGCGGCCCTGCATCTGGTCGCCGTCGCCGGTCACCACGACACCGCCGACGACCGATGGCTCGGTGGTCTTGCCGCTGGCCGCGGTCCACAGTTCACGCAGCGTGGTGGGCACCGTCTTCGCGGCGTGCAACGCGGGGATGGGACCGGCGGCAGAACGGCTTACGGTGGCCCGCGCGTCGCTGTTCCACCAGATCAGCGCTGCGCCGACCGCGACCACCACCACGATGGCCGCGGCGGCGATCAGATCAGCTTTGGTACGTCGCTCCGGTTTGACCATAGGGCTCGGGCGGCCTGCGGCTATTCGGCTGCAGGTGCGGCGACGGCAGTGGTTTCGGCGGCCACCGCAGCAGAGGCCTTGCTCGGACGACGGCGCCGGCGGCGGCGACCCGAGTGGGTCGACTCGGCGGGGCTGTCGCCGGTTGGTGCGCCGGCTTCGGCGGTGTCGCCGTCGGCGGCACCGGACGCCTCGACATGACCCGTGGCGGATTCTCCGGCGCGGGTGCGGCGGCGCGACCGGCTGCGGCTGCGGGCTGGGCGGTCCTTGTCGGTGCTCGACTCGCGCTTGAGCTCAGGCTCGGACGACTTTTTGGCGGGCTTGGACCGTGATGCGCCCACCGAACCGGTGACGTCGGTCGGGATGTCCAGCTCTTCGTAGAGGTGCGGCGAGCGGGAGTAGGTCTCGGCCGGGTCCGGGCAGTCCAGGTTCAGGGCCTTGTCGATGAGCGTCCAGCGGGTCAGCTCGTCCCAGTCCACCAACGTGACGGCGATGCCGGTCTTGCCGGCACGGCCGGTGCGGCCGATGCGGTGCACGTAGGACATCTCGTCCTCGGGGATCTGGTAGTTGATCACGTGCGTGATGTCGTCGATGTCGATGCCACGGGCCGCGACGTCGGTCGCGACCAGCACGTCGATGTCGCCGCTCCGGAACGACTTGAGGGCCTTTTCGCGGGCGATCTGGCCCAGGTCGCCGTGGACGGCGCCGACCTTGAAGCCGCGCTCGGCCAGCTCGTCGGACACCTTCTGCGCGGTGCGCTTGGTGCGGGTGAAGACCATGGTCGCGCCACGGCCGTTGGCCTGCAGGATCCGGCTGACCATCTCCACCTTGTCCAGCGCGTGGGCGCGGTAGACGTACTGCTTGGTGGAGTCGTGGGTGGCCGCCGAGTGCGGAGCCTCGGCGCGGATGTGGGTCGGCTGGTTCATGAAGGTGCGGGCCAGCGTGATGATCGGGTCCGGCATGGTCGCCGAGAACAGCATGGCTTGCCGCGAATCCGGGGTCAGCCGCAGGATGCGCTCGATGTCGGGCAGGAAGCCCAGGTCCAGCATCTCGTCGGCCTCGTCGAGGACCAGGACGCTCAGGCCACCGAGCTGCAGGTGGCCCTGCTGGGCCAGGTCCAGCAGTCGGCCCGGAGTGCCGACGATGACGTCGACGCCCTGCTTGAGGGCTTCGATCTGCGGCTCGTAGGGGCGGCCGCCGTAGATGGCCTCGACGCGAAAGTTACGTTTAGCGGTCTCACCGGCTTCTGCCTGATCGCCGGCTCCGCCGGCGGTGAGGTGTTTGCTCGCCATGGTGAGGTCGCCGTACACCTGAATGCAGAGCTCGCGGGTCGGGACCACGACGAGGGCCCGAGGCGTGCCGGTCAGCGGCAGCGACGTGTCGGAGGCGACGCGGTGCAGCAGCGGTACGCCGAACGCCAGGGTCTTGCCCATGCCGGTGCGGGCCTGACCGATCAGGTCGTCGCCGGCGAGTGCGAGGGGGAGAGTGAGCTCCTGGATCGCGAATGGGTGAGCCTTGCCGTCTTCGGCGAGTGCCTGGACGATTTCTTCCCGAACGCCTAGGTCAGCGAATGTTTTTTCTTCTGTTGTGTTTGCAGTTAGCGCGGTCATGAGGTGGCGTGGATGCCTTCCAGTGTTATCGGAGTCGGTGCTCGCTGTTGTCCACGCGCGCACGAGTCTGACGATCAACACTTGGGCCCTCGGGGCGAATCTGCCGAATTCAGCCGGGTGTTCCGGCGAGGGCCAACACGTGCACGCACATTTCCTTGGCAGCAGCCCATCTCACGATGAATCTGGCTGCAGCCAAGACCATTGTAGCTGGTCGCGCCGCCGGTCGGCTGTGACACGAATCGCGGTCTACAGTTGGGGCCATGCCTTCCCCGTCGCCTTCGAGGTCCCAGGCGCTGCCCGAGCAGACGGCAACTCCGGCGGTGTCCGGCGATCATCCCGGTATCAACGAGCTGTTCGCCTTGTTGGCTTACGGCGAGGTCGCCGCGTTCTACCGGTTGACCGAGGAGGCGCGGATGGCGCCGAATCTGGCCGGCCGTATCAACCTGGCGCGGATGGCCGCTGCGGAGATGGGGCACTTCGACGTGTTGCGCGAGGCGCTGCTGCGCCGCGGCGTGGACGTTGTGCCGGCGATGACGAAATACGCTCCGGCACTGGAGAATTACCACCGGCTGACCACGCCGAGCACGTGGCTGGAGGCGTTGGTCAAGACCTATGTCGGTGACGCCCTGGCGGCGGACTTCTACCTGGAGATCGCCGGTTCGCTGCCCGCCGAGGCCGCTGACGTGGTGCGTGCGGTCCTGTCGGAGACGGGCCACTCCCAGTTCGTGGTGTCCGAGGTGCGGGCTGCAGTCAGCGCCAGCGACCGGCAGCGGCACCGGTTGGCGTTGTGGTCACGGCGGCTCCTGGGCGAGGCCATCACCCAGGCCCAGTTCGTGATGGCCGAGCACGACGAACTCGTCGATCTCGTACTGTCCAGCGGCGAGGGCCTGACCCAGATGACCGAGTTCTTCGAGCGCCTGCAGCAGACACACAAGAACCGGGTACGCGAACTCGGCCTGGGCTGAGCTCACGCACCCGGTTCTGTGGTGCTGCGGGCGATTACTTCGTGCAGGTGGCGATCATCGTGTTGTTGTTCTGCGCGGCGATCGCCGCCCCCGACCCGTCGCTGATCGAGCAGTTCAGCTGACCGGTGACGCTGGTGGCGGTGACCGAACTCAACGTCACGCCGGGGTTCAGCGTGACCGTCTTGGCCCACGGCAGTGCCACGTTGACGTCCGTTTGCAGGGCGCCCTGCCCGTCGGTGTAGATCACCGTCACCAGGTCCAGCAGCGACTTGTTGCCGGTGACGCGGTACGTCACCGTGTTCGGGATCGGTGCTGCAGGTGCTGCTGGGTCGACCGGCGGGACGGCCTCGGGTGTCGGGGCTGCCGCGGTCGGAGTGACGGTCGTGACGGTCTCGGGTGCCAGCGACGCGGTCGGCGGTGCAGCCGTCACGCGCGGGCGCGGAGCCGCCGACGGCGCCGCCGATGCGGTCGGCGTTGCCGACTGGCTGGTGCTGGGCGGCGTGATCGGCGCGGTGACCGGGCCGCTGTCGCCGCCACCGAGGATCACGACGGTGCAGATCACCGCGACCAGCAGAATGGCGCCGGCGACACCCGCCACCCAGACCCACCGCCGATCGATGGCGTCGTCGTACTCGTAGATCTCGTCGTCGTAGTCGTCGTACGCCGCGTCGGCGTCATCCCTGCCGGTGTAGTCCGCGTCAGCAGCGGTGAACCGGTCGGTGTCGCCGTAGGTGCTCGTGTACTCGCCGGTGGGGCGGTCGGCCAAGCCGGTGGCCGAGCTGTACGAGCTGTACGAGCCGTACGAGCCGTACGAGGGGGTGCGGCTGCTGGTGTAGTCGGTGCTGCCGTACCCGCTGCCGTACTCCGTGCTGGAGCCGTAGCTGTAGCCGCGGTCGTAGCCCTGGTGGCTCGGGGTGTCCCCGTAGCTGCCGGTGGACGCCCCCGACGGTGCTGAATATCGCGAATATGTCCTGCTCATGGCGACTTTCCCCGGTCGAGTATCACTTACCTCATCGATGCTAGTGGTGCGGAAGTTACCGATGAGGTTGGCTCGCTGGCTGCTGGATAACGGTCGGGACTCGGTTCGGTCGACGGTGCCGAGACGACCCGTCGCGACCTCGAAAAGTGGGACCGGCGCACAGCGTTTCCAGAGCGACAACTGTGACGACGTCGTGACCTCGGCCGGGCCTGCGCACGTGGTTCGCCTACGGCGGCCTGCGCACGTGGTTCGCCTACGGCGAACGTGCCCGCGGGGACCGCGGCCGTCACCGTCCACTAACCTCCTGGGGAGAGTTCGATCGCAGCTCGAATGAAGTCTTGAAAACGAATGAAAGGGGTCAGCGTGGAGGTCAAGATCGGGGTCACCGACAGCCCGCGCGAACTGTTCCTCAACAGCGCGCAGACTCCAGAGGATGTGGAGAAGCTGGTGACCGACGCGCTCGGTCAGGAGTCGGGTGTGCTCGCGCTGACCGACGAGAAGGGTCGCCGGTTCCTGGTGCAGACCACCAAGATCGCCTACGTCGAGATCGGTGCGGCGGACGTCCGCCGCGTCGGCTTCGGCGTCACCGGCAAGGACTGACACCGCCCGCACGTCAAAAACTGCCCCGTTCCGCTCGGAATGGGGCAGTTTTTGGTTTGGTCGCGCCGCGTCAGCGGGTGAGTGGAACGTGTGACAGTCCGCCCCACGCGAACTGCACAGTGCCGTCGACTGCCGCGTCCTTCGTGATCGGCCGGTCGTTGTTGATCCAGTAGCGGGCACAGTCGACGCTGATGGCGACGAGGCCGACGGCGATCATCCGGGCGCGATGGGGCTCCAACCCGGAATCGCTGCTCACCAGGTCGAACACCGCGTCGGTGCACGAATCGGTGGCCACCTTCACCTGCGCCGATACCTGCGGCTCGGTGACGTAGTCGTTCTCGAAGATCAGTCGGTAGCCCTGGCTGTCGTGCTCGATGAAGTCGAAGAAGGCCTCGACAGCGGCACGCAGGCGCAGGCGGTTGTCGGTGGTCGCGCTGAGCGCTCCGCGCACCCCCTGCAGCAGGTTGTCCACGTGCCGCTGCAGCACCGCCAGGTACAGCTCGAGCTTCGATGAAAAGTGTTGGTACAGGACGGGTTTGCTGACGCCTGCGCGTTCGGCGATCTCATCCATCCCGGCGGCGTGGTAGCCGCGGTCCACGAAGACGTCGCTGGCCGCGATCAGCAGCTGGCCGCGCCGTTCATCGCGAGGCAGCCGGTTGCCCCGCCGATTGGTGGTCGGGCCGCCCTGCGCACCGTCGGATCCGGTTTGCGTCCCTCTGGCGTCAGAGGTGTTGGCAACCTCGCTCATCACGTCCTCAATCTGGCATTGTCCGGCACACATGTCCGTGACCAACTCTTCAGGGACCGGTCTGGCCCCCGTCGTTCATGGCCGCCCAACTTGTTGTTCAGGTTGACCGACCCGGCAGTTTATCGCCACGACACTACTACCGTTAGTTCGCGGCATCCGCCTGCTACCAGCGGTTCGGCGATTGTGTCTTGCCGCACTTGAACGGCCGGTGGCGTGCCATGGCGGGCGTTCGCCCAGCTCTATGCCATCCTGGTGCGGTGACCTACGACCCGGGCCGAGGCACCGGTCGCGTCCCTGTGGTGCGCAACGAGTGGCGTGAGCCGTTGCGCGCCCAGCGGGATCCGGTGGCAGAGGACTCAGGTCGGCTCCGGTCCAATCGCGACGACCGGCAGCAGTGGCGCAAGCAATCCTGGCTTGGTCGCTTCGTGTCCACGTACGGGTGGCGCGCATATGCGCTGCCCGCGCTGGCCGTTGTCACCGGAATCGTGGTCTACCAGGGCATCTCGGGTCCCAGGCCGGTCACACCGGATCGTCCACACGTGCCGCTGGTCGGTCAGCCCACCAATTCGGCGAGCACCGCGATCGTCGGCGCACCGCCGAAGGGCCTGACCCAGTTCGACGTCAACCTGCCGACCGGAATCCTCCCGGACGGCGGCGCGTTCACCGAGGCCGGCGCCAAGACGTGGCACATCGTGCCGGGCACCACACCGAAGATCGGCCAGGGCACCGGCAAGGCGGTGACCTACACCGTCGAGGTGGAGGACGGCGTCGATACCACCAGCTTCGGTGGCGACGAGGCGTTTGCGCGGATGGTCGCCGAAACCCTCGCCAACCCGAAGAGCTGGACGCACGACGGCAAATTCGCCTTCACCCGGCTCGACGAGAGTTCACCGGAGAAGCCCGATTTCCGGGTCTCGCTGACCTCACCGATGACGGTGCGAGAGGGCTGCGGCTACGACATCCAGCTCGAGTCGTCGTGCTTCAACCCGGCGTACTTCCCGGCCGACGGCGGCAAGGCCCAGTCGCGGGTGTTCATCAACGAGGCGCGCTGGGTGCGCGGTGCGGTGCCGTTCCAGGGCGACATCGGTTCGTACCGGCAATACCTGATCAACCACGAGGTCGGGCACGCCCTCGGCTTCCGGATGCACGAGCCGTGCGGCGACAACGGCGGCCTGGCACCGATCATGATGCAGCAGACCTTCTCGACCAGCAACAACGACGACGCCAGGTTCGACCCGGAGTCGGTCAAGCCCGACGGCAAGACCTGCCACGTCAATTCCTGGCCATACCCCATTCCTTGACCGCACCGCCCCGCGAGCGTGCGTGTTTGCGCCCGACATGCCGCGGCAGGCGTGCATTTTCAGGCTGCTCGTGGGCAGCGAGCGTGTCAAAAATGACTCTCACTACTGTTGAAGGCATGTCAAACGCGTTGCCGCCGTTGGTGCAGCCGGCGGCTGAACTGACCCGCGACGAGGTGGCGCGGTACAGCCGTCACCTGATCATCCCGGACCTCGGCGTCGACGGGCAGAAGCGGCTGAAGAACGCCCGCGTCCTCGTGATCGGTGCCGGGGGACTGGGTTCCCCGACCCTGCTCTACCTGGCCGCGGCTGGGGTCGGCACCATCGGCATCGTCGAGTTCGACGTCGTCGACGAATCGAACCTGCAGCGCCAGATCATCCACGGCCAGTCCGACGTCGGCCGGTCCAAGGCCCTCAGCGCCCGCGAATCGATCCTGGAGATCAATCCGTTGGTCACCGTCAATCTGCACGAGTTCCGGCTCGACACCGGCAACGCCGTGCCGCTGTTCGAGCAGTACGACCTCATCCTGGACGGCACCGACAACTTCGCCACCCGCTACCTCGTCAACGACGCGGCGGTGCTGGCCCGCAAGCCGTATGTCTGGGGCTCGATCTACCGATTCGCCGGTCAGGTGTCGGTGTTCTGGGAGGACGCCCCCGACGGACGCGGGCTGAACTACCGCGACCTGTACCCGGAGCCGCCGGCCCCGGGCACGGTGCCGTCGTGCGCCGAGGGCGGGGTGCTGGGCATTCTCTGCGCCTCCGTGGCCTCGGTGATGGGTACCGAGGCCATCAAGCTGATCACCGGCATCGGCGAGCCGCTGCTGGGCCGGCTGATGATCTACGACGCGCTCGATATGACGTACCGCACCATCACGATTCGCAAAGACCCGGCGACGCCGAAGATCACCGAACTCATCGATTACGACGCGTTCTGCGGCGTGGTTTCCGACGAAGCGGCTGCGGCGGCCGCGGACTCCACCGTCACTCCGGCAGAGCTGCGGGAGCTGCTCGACTCCGGCAAGCCCGTCGCGCTGATCGACGTACGGGAGCCCGCGGAGTGGGCCATCAACCACATCGAGGGCGCCGAACTGATCCCCAAGTCGACGCTCGACTCCGGTGCCGGGTTGGCGCGCGTGCCGCAGGACCGAATCGCGGTGCTGTACTGCAAGACCGGTATCCGCTCGGCCGAGGCGCTGCTCGCCCTGAAACAGGCCGGATTCGCGGACGCGGTGCACCTGCAGGGCGGAATCGTGGCGTGGGCCAGGCAACTGGAACCCGACATGGTCATGTACTGACGTCAGGTCCGGCCGGGCACACCTTAGTCTGATCGGGTGACCGTCGACCGTCCTCCTGAACATGTGCTGACGGCGTTCGGCCTGTCCGGTCTGCGGCCGGTACCGCTCGGCTCAAGCTGGGAGGGAGGCTGGCGCTGTGGCGAGGTCGTGCTGTCCATGGTCGCCGACAACGCCCGGGCCTCGTGGTCGGCCAAGGTGCGCGAGACGCTGTTCGTCGACGGCGTCCGGCTGGCCCGCCCGGTGCGCGCGACCGACGGCCGTTACGTCATGGCCGGCTGGCGTGCCGACACGTTCGTCACCGGTACGCCCGAACCGCGGCACGACGAGATCGTCTCGGCGGCGGTGCGGTTGCACGAGGCGACCGCCAAGCTCGAGCGGCCGCGCTTCCTGACGCAACCGCCCGCGGTGCCGTGGAGTGACGTCGACGTGTTCATCGCCGCCGACCGTGCGGCGTGGGAAGACTGGCCACTGCAGTCGTTGCCGCCCGGTGCCCGCGCGGTGCCGGGTACGTCCGACGGCCGCCGCTCGGTCGAACTGATCAATCAGCTTGCGTCGCTGCGCAAGCCGACCCGGAACCCGAGCCAGCTGGTGCACGGCGACCTCTACGGCACGGTCCTGTTCGCGGGTACTGCCGCACCAGGCATCACCGACATCACGCCGTACTGGCGGCCGGCGTCGTGGGCCGCGGGTGTGGTCGTCGTCGACGCACTGTCGTGGGGCGAGGCCGACGACGGTCTCATCGAACGCTGGGCGTCGCTGCCGGAGTGGCCGCAGATGCTGTTGCGCGCCTTGATCTTCCGGCTCGCGGTGCATGCGCTGCACCCGCGGTCGACAGCGGCGGCGTTCCCGGGTTTGGCGCGCACGGCAGCCTTGGTCCGCCTCGTGCTCTAGCTGGCGCGCCGGCATTCGAATGGCAGCATGCCCCGTTCGGTGGGAAAGTTACCCCGCATGACGGTTGAACCCACCACCGACGGGACCTATAAAGGCAGGATCGCTGCGGTCGAACCCGGCGGCAACGAGTTCATCGCCGAAGCGGACCGGCACGGCAAGCCGAGTCAGCTGTTCTGGACGTGGACGTCACCCAACATGGAATTCGCGACGGTGTTCGTCGGCATGTTGGCCGTCCTCGCGTTCGGCATGAGCTTCTGGCAGGCGGTCGCCGGGATCATCGTCGGTACCGGGCTGGGCGCCGTCGCGCATTATTTCCTGTCCGCGCGTGGACCGCTGCACGGCGTGCCGCAGATGGTGCTGGGACGAATGGCGTTCGGGTTCAAGGGAAACGCTCTGCCTGCGACGTTGATGTCGATCACCGCGGGCGTCGGCTGGTTCGCCACCAACAGTGTCAGCGGTGCGTTTGCCTTGTCCACCCTGTTCGGCTTCGGACCACTGATCGGCCTGATCGTCATCGTGGTGTTGCAGACCGCGTTCGCGTTCTTCGGCCACAATCTGGTGCAGGCATTCGAGCGGTGGGCATTCCCGGCGCTCGCCATTGTCTTCGGCGCGGCAGCGGTGGGAATTTTCGCGCATGCGGATCTGGGTGCGCCGGCGCCGTCGGGCGGGGTTGGCGGACTCGGGGGCTTCCTGCTCACCGTCGGCACCGCGTTCGGTTACGCGGCCGGCTGGACGCCGTACGCCGCGGACTACACCCGCTATCTGCCGTCGGCGGTGTCCACTTTCTCGACGGGGTTATTCGCCTCCGCCGGGTTGTTCGTCTCGTGTGTGGCCCTGGAAATCGTTGGGGCGGCCTCGGCGACGTTCGGCGCGGCGAGCCTGGGCAATCCGACCGGGTCGTTCACCGCCGAGCTTGCACCGTGGCTGGCCAAGGCGACCCTGTTGGCCATCGCGATCGGTGCGATCGCCGCCAATGCGCTCAATATCTATTCTGGGGCAATGGCTTTCGTGACCATCGGGATCACGTTGCCGGCACACATCGCGCGGGCGCTGGTGACCGTCTTCTTCGGAGTCGCCGGTTTCCTGATCGCGTGGTGGGCGTTGCCCGATGCCGCGCACAGCTACGAAGCGTTCCTGCTGATCATCGCCTACTGGATCGGACCCTGGCTGGGTGTGGTGTTCGCCGATCAGTATCTGCGGCGCGGGCAACAGATCGCCGGGCTTCTCTACGACCGCTCGTACTCGAACTGGCCGGGGCTGTTGTCCTTCGTGCTGGGGCTGGGCCTGTCGGTGCTGTTGTTCTCCAACCAGGAGAAGTTCGTCGGCTATATCGCCCAGGCGGTGCCGAAACTCGGCGATATCACCTTCTTCGTCGGCTTCGTCATCTCGGGTGCCGCGTACCTGGTGCTGTGCCGATCGAAAATCGCCGCGGAATGCGCGTCCGCGTGACCCCTGAGGAAATGCTCGACGTTGCGGTCGCTGAAGCGCGAAAAGGGATGGCCGAAGGTGGTATTCCGATCGGTGCGGCGTTGTTTCGTGCCGACGGTGAGCTCCTTGGCGCCGGCCACAACCGTCGGGTGCAGAACGATGATCCGTCGATGCACGCCGAGACGGACGCGTTCCGTGCGGCCGGACGTCAGCGCGGCTACCGCTCGACCATCATGGTGACGACGCTCTCGCCGTGCTGGTATTGCAGCGGGCTGGTACGGCAGTTCGGCATCGGCACGGTGGTGATCGGCGAGGCCCGCACGTTCTACGGCGGTCATGATTGGCTGGCCGAACACGGTGTGACGGTCACGCTCCTGGACGACGAGCGGTGCGTGGCGATGATGGAAGAGTTCATCAGAACCAGTCCCGAATTATGGGCGGAGGATATCGGCGAATGAGTGCCATTGCGACAGTGGATATTTCCCGCTGGTATGCCGGCGGAGCCGAGGCTGATGCGTTGGCCGCCGAAGTCGACGAGGGTCTGCAGCGAGCCGGTTTCATCGTGGTCACCGGTCACGGAGTGGATCAGGGGTTGGCGGCCGCGGTCCGCGCGGCCAGCCGGGAATTCTTCGCGTTGTCCGACGAGGTGAAGCGCCGGTACTCGGTGCCGGTCGGCGGGCACGGCTGGATCGGCCCGGGCGCCGAGGCCAACGGTTACGCCGAGGGCACCGAGACGCCACCCGATCTCAAAGAGAGTTTCAGCCTGGGCGCGGAAACTTCGACCGGGGATCCGGAGGTGGATCGAATCTGGTTCGCGCCCAACGTATGGCCCGCCGAGGTGCCCGCATTGCAGACGTTGGTGGATGAATACACCGCTCAGATGCGCCGCCTGTCCGACGATCTGCTGGCCCTGTTCGCACACGCGCTGGGGTTGTCGGCGAATCCTTTTGCTGTGCTGGCAGATCGGCCCACCTGGACGATGAATATCAACCACTATCCATCGGTGAGCGTGGTGGGTGAACCTGAGCCCGGGCAGTTCCGCATCGGCCCGCACACCGATTTCGGCACGGTCACCGTGCTCGACCGGGAGCCGGGCGCCGGCGGGCTCCAGGTGTATTCCGCCGCCGAGGGCTGGCAGGACGCCCCGTGGGAACCCGGCGCGCTGACGGTGAATATCGGGGACCTGCTGGAGTATTGGAGCGGACGACGCTGGCCGTCCGGTCGGCATCGCGTGCTGCCGCCGCAACCGCACGCACCGGAAGAAGACCTGGTGTCGCTGATCTACTTCTACGAAGCCAACCACGATGCGCTGATCACCCCGTTGGGGCCGCCCATCGGAGCGGTGCCGGGGCTGGCGCCGGTGGTCTCCTCGGAGTTCATCAAGGAACGATTGGACGCCATCACCGTCGGGTGAGCCAGGCCGGGGACTGCTCGCCGTCGGGTGTCTCCACCGTCAGAACTCGTGCCGATACTCCCGCAGCGGGACGCGCCCGCCAACTGCCAGCACGCCCTCGGCGCGCAGCCTTTCCAGCTGCCGCGTCGCCAGGTGCGGTGCCGGCCGGCCCGATGCCGGGATCACGCGGTGCCAGGGTAGGTCGGAGGAGTCCGTCCGCATGATCCAGCCGACGATCCGCGGGCTGGAAAGCCCTGCGGCGTCGGCGATATCGCCGTAGGTCGAGACCCGGCCGGGCGGTATCGAGGCGACGAGGCCCCGCACCTTCTCCACCTGTTCGTCCGTGACTGCGGCCATGATCAGGCTAGGTGGCGCCGGATCACGTCGGCGGTTTCGGTGGGCATGGCGTGCGGCACCATGTGGTCGCAGTCGAATTCGGCCAGCACGAAATCAGCGCCGAGGCGGGTCTGCAACGCGGACACCAGTTCACCGGTCACGTAGGCCGGGTGGGTGCGCTTCGCCAGGACCAGCGTCGTCGGTGTGCCCGGCTGCGGCAACACGATCGGGCGGGCGAGCTCACTCCAGTACGACATCATGGCGGGCAGGCTGATCCGCCAGCCGAAGCGTCCGCCGGGGAGGGCGACCAGGTGCTCGTCCAGGTCGCGTTCGAGTTCCTGCGGGTATTTCGCCGAGACTTCGCCCCACGACCCATTGACCTTCTCGGCTTGGGCCTCCTGCCGGTCGGGGTAGTCCGGGGAGCCGAGCATGGCATCGGCGATCTCGCTCATCCAGCTGCCGTCCAATCCCGTCGCCGGGTCCAGCAGCACCAGGCCCGACACCAAATGCGGATGGGCGGCAGCGAGATTGAGCGCTATCGCGCCGCCGAACGAATGCGCCACCACGACCACCGGACCGCCGGCCTCGTCCTCGAGCAGGCCGGCCAGGGCGGCGACGTTCTCGTCGATGTTCCATGGCGCTGCCCAGGACGAATGGCCGTGCCCGAGGAGATCCGGTGCCAGCACGGCGTATTCGGGCAGATACCCGTCCGCCAGTGTCTGCCACCGCTTGCCGTGGCCGGTCAGGCCGTGCAGGGCAAGAATCTGTGCCGGCCGCGCCGGTCCGTAGCGATACACCTGCAAGCTCATCGCAATGATGCTGCCAGACGTGAACCATCCCGTCGCTGGACTCGCCCGGTCGGCCGAACTTGATGCTCCTATTTGTGTCAAGCGGCGTGTAGCCAGTTTCTGTACTGCTCTGAGAAGGTGTCGTCGCGTTGTAGTCCGCGTTCGATGCGGGAGATGACGGTGGGCCAGACCCCGAAGTGGTTGGCTGCGGCAGTGACGGTGATGTTTTTGGCCTGCCGTGCCGGGCGCAGGTCGGTGTACTCGGGCACGTCGATCTGGCGGGTCAGCAGCTTGAACATTTCCCGCGCGATCGCGCGTTTGAGCTTGCGCAGGATCTCCTTTTTGCTGTGCCCTTTCGCGGTCTGTCGTTGGACGTAGTCCTTGGTCGGCTGGTGGTGGGACATCCGTACCAGGGCGATGCGATGCAACGCGTGGTTGGCAGCGCGGTCCCCGCCGCGAGACAGGCGGTGCCGGTTGGTTTTACCTGAGGATGCGGGCACTGGTGCGGCGCCGCACAGGGCGGTGAATGCGGCCTCGCTGTGCAGTCGGTGCGGGTTGGCCCCGGCAGTGATGAGCAGTTGGGCCGCGGTGTCCGCACCGACACCGTAGGCCGCCCGCAACCCGGGATTGGCCGCGGTGACGATCGCGTCGATCTGGTTCTGGAGGGCTTCGGCTTGGGTTTCGAGGAACTGCACCCGTTGGGCGAGCATCTTGGCCGCGGTGAGCGTCGACTGCGCCCACGGCTCGGTCAAGGTGTCGGGACGGCAGCGGGCGATCGCCTCGATCATCTTCAATGTTGTTAAGCCACGGTACTTTTCACGCACCTCATCCGGCGCCGATACCAACAGGGCTTTGATCTGGTTGATCACTGCGGTGCGGTGCTTGATGGCCGAGCGGCGTGCGATGTGCAAGGCGCGCAGCCCGGCGGTCGCCTGGTCTTTGGGGCTGGCCAACCCGTCGCCGGCCAGTGCGGTCCGCGCGGCGCTGTAGGCATCGAGCGGATCGGACTTGCCTTTGAGGCGGCGGGTGGATTTGACCGCCCGGGTCACCTCGACGACCTCGATGCCAGCGGCGGTCAGCGCCCGGGTGAATCCGGCGCCGTAGCTTGCGGTGCCTTCCACCCCGATCCGCTCCACCTGGCCCAGCGAGATCAGGAACTTGATGGCTGCGGCGTATCCGGCACGCGTGGTCGGGAACTCCCGATCATCAACAGCGGCACCAGTCATGGTGATCGCGGCGACGTGGATGGTGTCGGCGTGGGTGTCCGCGCCGGCGACGATAAGCACAGATTCTGTCAAGATGATGGTGTCCCTTCTGACCAGCGTTAGGTGGGCACACCGGCCAGGGCGGGCAGACAAGACATTGATGAGGAACGGTCCAGGCTCCTGATTAAGTCATGTCCGTCCTGTCCGGCGTGAACAAGACGCGCACCACGCAGGCCGGACAGATCAATTGATGGACAACCCAGCAGGGTGTCAGTCGTACCCGGAGTCACGACCTGCGCGCGGTGACGCTTTTACATCATCAACGCTCTTACATCATCAATGTCGTACCCCCGTGGTTGCATTCCTGCCATGGCCGCCCCGCACTCCGCACTCACCGCGCCCGGCTCGGTTGATGCCCTGACCGAGCCCGGCCAGCGCGGTGTGGTGCGGGTGCTGGGCGGCCCCGGAACGGGGAAGACGGAACTGCTGATCCGCACTGCGGCAACGCATATCGCGGCGGGGACCGATCCGGAGTCCGTGTTGTTTCTCACGGGTTCGGCACGGCTGGGCACCCGGGTCCGCGGCGCCATCACCTCGGCGCTGCTCGGCGATTCCGGCCAGGTCACCCGGGAGCCGCTGGTGCGCACGTTGCACTCCTACGCGTTCGCCGTGCTGCGCCAGGCCGCGCAACGTGCCGGTGACCCGCCGCCGCGGCTGATCACCAGCGCCGAGCAGGACGGCATCATTCGCGAGCTCCTCGCCGGTGACCTGGAGGACGGCGACGAGGCCGGTGTGAACTGGCCGCCGCACCTGCGGCCGGCGCTGGCCACTGCCGGGTTCGCGACCGAATTGCGTGACCTGTTGGCGCGCTGCACCGAACGCGGCGTCGACGCCGCGGACCTGCGCCGCATCGGGCGGAAGGCCGGGCGCCCGGAGTGGGTGGCCGCGGCGCGGTTCGCGCAGGTCTACGAGCAGGTGATGCTGCTG
Organism: Mycolicibacterium sp. HS_4_1; assembly: GCF_054515875.1. NCBI lineage: Bacteria > Bacillati > Actinomycetota > Actinomycetes > Mycobacteriales > Mycobacteriaceae > Mycobacterium > Mycolicibacterium sp. HS_4_1. Next base: position 4,296,325 of record NZ_CM137261.1, on the reverse strand, counting down.
CGCAGCGCCGTGGGCATGGCCGCTCCGCAGGCGACGGTGCCGGCGCTGGGCGCGGCCGAGCTGGTGGGCGCCGCGCTCGAGGCCTTCGCCGTCGATTCCGCGCTGCTGGACGCCGAACGCTCTCGGATCAAGCTGCTGCTCGTCGACGACGCGCAGCATCTCGATCCGCAGGCCGCACTGTTGGTGCGGGTGCTGGCGGCCGGCGCCCAGCTGACGGTGATCGCCGGTGACCCGAGCCAGACGGTGTTCGGTTACCGCGGCGCCGAGCCGACGCTGCTGTACGGCCCCGAGGATCAACCTCAGGTGGTGCTGACGGAGTCCCACCGCTGCGCACCCGCGGTGGCCGGCGCGGTCGCGGCCGTGGCGCGGCGGCTGCCCGGTGTGGACGCCTCCCGGGCCCTGACGTCGGCGGCGACCGAGGAGCTCGGCGCGCTGACGGTGCGCGTCGCGGGTTCTCCGCACTCCGAATCGGCACTGATCGCCGATGCGTTGCGGCGCGCGCATCTGCTCGACGGCGTGCCGTGGTCGCAGATGGCAGTCATCGTGCGGTCGGTGCCGCGGGCCGGGACGGCGCTGGCTCGGGCCCTGACCGCGGCCGGGGTTCCGGTGCAGCAGCAAGCCGACACCGTGCCGCCGGCCCAGCATCCGGCGGTGGGCGCACTGCTCACGGTGCTGGACTGCGTTGCCGCTGAACTCACCGGCGATCGGGCACTGGCCTTGCTGACGGGGCCCATCGGCCGGGTCGACCCGGTGTCGCTGCGCCAGTTGCGGCGCGCCCTGCGCCGCGCTGACGGCAGCGGCCGTGAGTTCGGTGAGCTGCTCGTCGAAGCGGTGGGCGCGGATTGCAAGCATCCGCTGCCCGACCAGCTGGCCCGGCCGGTACGACGGGTCCGCGCGGTCTTGGACGCGGCACGCCGGTCGGCGGCCGCCGGCCAGGACCCGCGGTTCGTGCTGTGGCAGGCCTGGCACGCCAGCGGGTTGTCGCGCCGCTGGCAGGCCGCGGCCGGGCGCCCGGGTATGGCCGGGGTGGCCGCGAACGCCGACCTGGATGCCGTCACCGCGCTGTTCGACACCGCCGACCAATATGTGGAGCGCACCGCGGCGGCATCGCTGACCGGCCTGATCGACCACGTCCGAGCGTTGTCCTGGGCGGGTTCGACACCGGAGCGCGCCGAGGCCGACGAGGTGGCAGTCCTCAGCGCACATGCCGCGCTGGGGCGGGAATGGGACTTCGTGGTCATCGCGGGTCTGCAGGAAGGATTGTGGCCCAACACTGTTCCTCGCGGGGGTGTGCTCGGAACCCAGCAGCTCCTCGACATCGTCGACGGTGTGGGTGACGTTCGGGGCATGTCGGCCACGGCGCCGCTGCTGGCCGAGGAACGGCGGCTGCTGGTCGCCGCGCTGGGCCGGGCCCGCAACCGGGTGCTGGTGACGGCCGTCGACAGCGACAACGGCGACGAGGCTCTGCTGCCGTCGGCCTTCTTCGAAGAGCTCGCAGCGCTGGCCGACGGCACCGATCCCGACGCCGACGAGCCGCCGGTGCACGCGCCCGCGGTGTTGTCCCCGTCGGCATTGGTCGGCCGGTTGCGGTCGGTGGTGTGCGCCCCCGATGGCGCGGTTGACGAGGGGGACCGGCACTGTGCGGCAGCACAATTGGCGCGCCTGGCCGAGGCCGGCGTGCCCGGCGCCGACCCGGTGCAGTGGTACGCCAGCACCGAGCTGTCCACCGCTGAACCGCTGTGGTCCGGTGACGAACACGTCGTCACGGTGTCCCCGTCAACCGTGCAGACCCTGACCGACTGCCCGCTGCGGTGGATGCTCGAGCGCCACGGCGGCAGTGACGGCCGGGACCTGCGTTCGGCGCTGGGCTCGTTGGTGCACGCGCTGGTTGCCGACTCCGGCCGCACCGAGGTGCAGCTGCGCAGTGAGCTCGAAAAGGTCTGGCAGCAGCTGCCTTTCGACTCCGGGTGGTATGCCGAGAACGAGCTGGAGCGCTACCGCGCCATGCTCGCCACGTTCACCACGTGGCGGCAGCAGAGCCGCGTTGAGCTCACCGAGGTCGGCACCGAACTCGAGGTCACGGGCGTGGTCGCCGATGCGCCCGGTGGCCCCCAGGTCCAGGTCAAGGGACGTATCGACCGGCTCGAACGCGACCGTGCCGGCCGTCTTGTCGTGGTGGACGTCAAGACCGGTAAGAGCCCGGCCACCAAGGCCGATGCCCAGCAGCACGCGCAGCTGGCGCTCTACCAACTGGCCATCGCGGAAGGTGTTGTGTCGCATGGTGATCAGCCGGGTGGTGGCCGGTTGGTGTATCCGGCCAAGCCGGCCAAGACCGGGGCCACCGAACGTGCGCAGGATCCGATGGGGGAGTCGGCGCAGGCGCAGTGGCGGCAGCGGGTCACCGATGCCGCGGCAGCGACGGCAGGGCCGCACTTCGTCGCGCGCGCCGGCGCCGGGTGTGCGACCTGCCCGGTGCGGGCCATGTGTCCGGCGCAAGGTACGAAGAGGGCATGCCCGTGACATACAGCCCCGCCGACCTTGCCGAGGCGCTCGGGCTGTTCACCCCCACCGACGAGCAGGTCGCGGTCATCGCCGCCCCACCGGGACCGCTGGTGGTGATCGCTGGTGCCGGCGCCGGCAAAACCGAGACCATGGCCGCGCGGGTGGTCTGGCTGGTGGCCAACGGCTACGCCACCCCGTCGCAGGTGCTGGGACTGACCTTCACGCGGAAAGCTGCCGGACAGCTGCTGCGCCGCGTCCGTACCCGGCTGGCACGCCTTGCCGGTTCGGGCCTGTTGCCCGGTGGCTCGCTTGCCGACGAGCACGCGACGGTCAGCACCTATCACGCCTTCGCCGGCACCTTGCTCCGCGAGTACGGGCTGCTGCTGCCCATCGAGCCGGCCACCCGGCTGGTCACAGAAACCGAGATGTGGCAGTTGGCTTTTCGGGTGGTGTCCGATTTCCCGGGGCAGCTGCAGACCGACAAGTCCCCGGCCGCCATCACCCAGATGGTCCTGCGCCTGGCCGGTCAGCTGTCCGAGCACCTCGTCGACACGGACGCGGTCCGGGACACCCACCATGAGCTGGAACAGCTCATCCACGCGCTGCCGGCGGGACCGGGCCAGCGCGGTGGCCCCACGCAGTGGCTGCTGAATCTGCTGGCGACCCAGGCCGAGCGCGCCGAGCTGGTGCCGCTCATCGATGCCGTGCACCAGCGCATGCGGGACACGCAGGTGATGGACTTCGGCAGCCAGATGTCCGCCGCCGCCCGCTTGGCGGAGCGTTTCCCACAGGTCGGTGCGCAGCTGCGGGAGCGGTATCGTGTGGTCCTGCTCGACGAGTATCAGGACACCGGGCACGCCCAGCGGGTCGCGTTGTCGTCGCTGTTCGGCGGTGGTGTCGACGACGGGCTGGCGTTGACCGCGGTGGGGGACCCCATCCAGTCCATCTACGGTTGGCGCGGCGCGTCGGCCACCAACTTGCCCCGGTTCACCACCGACTTTCGGCTGTCGGACGGCTCGCCGGCCCCGACGCTCGAACTGCGGACCAGCTGGCGCAACCCACCGCGGGCCCTGAAGCTGGCCAACGCGGTGTCCGCCGAGGCCCGGCGCCGCAGCGTGAGCGTGCGCGAATTGCTGCCGCGGCCGGACGCCGAGCCGGGAACCATCCGGTGTGCGTTGCTGGATGACGTTGTTGCCGAACGTGATTGGGTGGCTAATCACCTGGCCCGCCGCTATCACGGTGCCGTGACGGCCGGCGAGCCGGTACCCACGGCGGCCGTCCTGGTGCGCCGTAACGCTGATGCCGCCCCCATCGCCGAGGCGCTGACGGCCCGTGGCGTACCCGTCGAGGTGGTCGGCCTGGCCGGGCTCTTGGCCATCCCCGAGGTCGCCGACGTGGTCGCGATGCTGCGCCTGGTCGCCGAGCCGACCGCCGGGGTCGCCGCGATGCGGGTACTCACCAGCGCGCGGTGGAGATTCGGCGCGGCAGACCTGGCCGCGGTGTGGCGTCGCGCCTCGGAACTGGATATCCCTGATGCCGCCCGGACATCCGGGTCGGCCGCTGAGCAGGCCGTCGCCCAGGTCGCCCCGGACGCCGACCACGCCTGCCTGGCCGACGCCATCAGCGACCCCGGTCCGGCCGACCGTTACTCGCCGGAGGGCCACCGCCGGCTGCTGGCCCTGGCCGCCGAACTGAGCCACCTGCGCGCACATCTGCATCAGCCGCTGCCGGACCTGGTCGCCGAAGTGCGACGGGTGCTGGGCATCGACGCTGAAACCCGTGCCGCCAGTGGAGTTTCCGAGGGCTGGCGGGGTACCGAGCACCTCGATGCCTTCGCCGATGTGGTCGCCGGATATGCCGCCAGGCCGGCCGGTGACTCCGACGCATCCGCGCCCATCGTCGGACTTCTCGCGTATCTGACCGCCGCTGCCGAGGTGGAGAACGGCTTGGCGCCGGCACAGGTGACGGTGGCCTCGGACCGGGTGCAGATTTTGACGGTGCACGCGGCCAAGGGGCTGGAGTGGCAGATTGTCGCGGTGCCGCATCTGGTGGCCCGGGTGTTCCCGTCCACGGCGTCGCAGCGCACGTGGCTGACCGATGCCGGCGACCTGCCGCCGCTGCTGCGCGGTGACCGAGCCGAGCTGTCCGAACACGGGGTGCCGGTGCTCGACACGTCCGACGTCAACGATCGAAAGGTGTTGGCGGACAAGATCGCCGCACACAAGGCCTTGCTTGATCAGCGGCGCACCGATGAGGAACGGCGCCTGCTCTACGTGGCCCTCACCCGTGCCGAGGACACCCTGCTGTTGTCCGGGTACCACTGGGGGACGACGGCCGCGAAACCAGCTGGACCCTCCGACTTCCTGATCGAGATGCGCGACATCATCGAACGCACGGCGGAGGACGGCGACCCCTGCGGCGAGATCGAGCAGTGGGCACCCGCTCCGCCCGAGAGCGCCGTCAACCCGTTGCGGGACAACGTCGTCGAATGCTCATGGCCCGTCGACCCGGCCGGTTCCCGCCGGTCGGATGTCGACCGGGGTGCGGCTCTGGTCGCCCAGGCGCTGGCCGCCGGCACCGAGGAACCCGCCGAGGATCCCCACGGATGGTCCGCCGACGTCGATGCCCTGCTGGCCGAACGCGAGCGGAGCCAGGAGCGCGGTCCGCTCGAGCTGCCGCCTCAACTGTCGGTCAGCACGTTGGTCGACCTGGGCAGCGACCGGGCCGGCGCGCTGCAACGGCTGCAGCGGCGGCTGCCGTCCCGGCCGGACCCGCAGGCGTTGTTGGGCACCGCGTTTCACGATTGGGTGCAGCGGTACTTCTCCGCCGAGCGGCTGTTCGACCTCGATGACCTGCCCGGCGCGGTCGACGCCGAGCTGGGGCAGTCCGTCGCCGAGGAACTGGCAGACCTGCAGGCCGCGTTCGCCCTGTCGGAGTGGGCGGCGCGTACCCCGATCGATATCGAGGTGCCGTTCGACATGGTGATCGGCGACCGTGTGATCCGCGGCCGCATCGACGCGGTGTTCGCCGACGGCGACGGTGGCTACACCGTCCTGGACTGGAAGACCGGCAATCCGCCGACCACTCCGGAAACCCTGCGCAACAAGGCGATTCAGCTGGCGGTGTACCGGCTGGCCTGGTCGTCGATCCAGGGCGTACCCGTCGATTCGGTGCGGGCGGTCTTCCACTACGTGCGCGCCGGGCAGACGGTGGCACCCACCGACCTGCCCGCGGCGGACGAATTGGCTGCGCTAGTGCGCGTCGGGTGAATTGCGGTAGACCTTGAGCGCTTGGGTCACCATCGGCACCTGCAGCGGCAGCCGGGCCAGCGCTGCGATGCGCGCCGCCCAGCCCTTGGGCCACCACAGCCGCACCATGTTGACGTTCGCGGGGAACACGCTGACGAACAGCGCGACGGCGGCCAGTGCGCCCAGCTTCCGGGTGCGCGGCAAAAGCAGCGCGGCGCCGGTGGCGACTTCGGCCACACCCGACGCGTAGGTGTAGAACCGCGCGGTGCCGGGCAGTTCTTCGGGGACGATGCCGTCGAACGGCTTGGGCGCGACGAAATGCAGGGCGCCCATCCCGACGAGCAGCGTGCCCATCCGGTACGCGGGGGCCTGGCTGGGGGTGGTGTTGTCAGTGCTGCTGGGGGCGGTCATGGTTACATAGTGCTGTGCCGAGCCGTCCCGTGGTGAGCCGCTGCCAGATATTGGCTCTTCATGGCTCGCGTTAGGTTGTCGCGGCGCATGGCCGCGATGGAACAGAACCTCACCAGCCGCCAGAACGCGGATCTGGTTGATGTGCTGCAGATTCCGGAGAAGTTCGTCAGCCCGGTGCGGCGGATCGTGCGCCGCGTCATCTATGCGTTGCTGGTGCTCGCCGCAGCTGTCCTCGTCGTGTACATCGACCGCGACGGCTACCGGGACGTCACGGAAAACCGGATGTCGCTGCTGGATTGCATCTACTACGCGACGGTGTCGCTGTCGACCACCGGCTATGGCGATATCACGCCGTACACCCCGAGTGCTCGCCTGGTGAACGTCCTGGTGATCACCCCGATGCGGATCGCGTTCCTGATCGTGCTCATCGGTACTACCGTCGAGACGCTGACCACGCAGTCTCGCCAAGCCTTGAAGATTCAGCGATGGAGGAGCACCGTGCGCAACCACACCATCGTCGTCGGATATGGAACCAAGGGCCGCACCGCGGTCCAGGCCATGCTCGGTGACGAGGTCGCACCCGGAGACATCGTCGTCGTCGACGAGAATCCGGCCGCACTGGACCGGGCCCGCGCTGCCGGACTGGTCACCGTGGTCGGTGACGCCACCAAGTCGGAGGTGCTGCGCCTGGCCGGGGCCCAGCACGCGAAGTCCATCGTGGTGGCGACCGACAAGGACGCCACCGCCGTGCTGGTCACGCTGACCGCCCGCGAGATGGCACCCAAGGCCAAGATCGTCGCCTCCGCCCGCGAGGCCGAAAACCAGCATCTGCTGCGCCAGTCCGGTGCCGACTCGACGGTCGTGTCCTCGGAAACCGCGGGCCGGCTGCTGGGCATCGCAACCCAGACCCCGAGCGTCGTGGAAATGGTGGAGGACTTACTCACCCCGGACGCCGGCTTTGCGATCTCCGAACGCGAGGTCGAGGTCAAGGAACTCGGCGGCTCGCCGCGGCACCTGTCGGACATCGTGCTGGGCGTGGTGCGGGATGGGCGGCTGCTCCGGGTGGACGCCCCCGAGGTGGATGCCCTCGCCGCCGGGGACCGCCTGCTCTACATCCGCAACGCCGAAGTCGAACGGTAACCGCAACCATGAGCGATTTCACCCTCCGCAATGTCCCGCTGCTGTCCCGCGTCGGCGCCGACCGGGCGGACATGTTGCGCACCGACGTCGATGCCGCGATCGCGGGCTGGAAGGACGCCCTGCTGCTGCGCGTCGACCGGCGCAACCAGGTGCTGATCTCCGGTGGTCAGGTGGTGCTCGGGCGTGCGGCGGAACTCGGGGACAAGCCCGACGAGCACGCGGTGTTCCTCGGCCGGATGCCCGACGGCCGCCACGTGTGGGGCGTACGCGCTGCTCTGGAAGATCCGGAAGGCAACGAGCCGGTCGAGGTGCTCGACCTGCGCCGGGCCGGGACCATCTTCGACGACCTCAGCGCGCAGCTCGTCGCGACCGCGACAGCGCTGCTGAATTGGCATGACAGCGCCCGCTTCAGCGCCATCGACGGCGCACCCACCAAGTCGATCAAGGGTGGCTGGGCGCGGGCAAACAGCATCGGCGGCCACGAGGAATTCCCGCGTATCGACCCGGCGATCATCTGCCTGGTGCACGACGGGCACGACCGCGCCGTGCTGGCCCGCCAGACCAACTGGCCCGAGCGGCTGTTCTCGTTGCTGGCCGGGTTCGTCGAGGCCGGCGAGTCGTTCGAGTCGTGCGTGGTCCGCGAGATCTCCGAAGAGATCGGCCTGACCGTCACCAACGTCAAGTACCTGGGCAGTCAGCCCTGGCCGTTCCCGCGCTCGCTGATGGTCGGCTTCCACGCCATCGGTGACCCGGAGCAGCCGTTCTCGTTCAACGACGGTGAGATCGCCGAGGCCGACTGGTTCACCCGGGCCGAGGTGCGCGAGGCACTCGAACACGGCGACTGGAACAGCACGGCGGACACCCGGCTGCTGCTGCCCGGCTCGATCTCGATCGCCCGGGAGATCATCGAGTCCTGGGCCGCCCTGTGATTTGTGCACGAAAGCGTCCGCTCAGCGGCCCGAATCGTGCACAAATCGGCTAATTCAGCTTGGCTTTGACGTCCTTGATGCTGGGGTTGGTCAGCGTCGAGCCGTCGGCGAATTTCACCGTCGGGACGACGTGGTTGCCGTTGTTGACCGAACCGACGAATTCGGCGGTGGCCGGATCCCGCTCGATGTCGATCTCGGTGTAGGAGATGCCTTCGGCCTTCAGCGCGGTCTTGAGCCGCTTGCAGTAGCCGCACCAGGTCGTGCTGTACATGATCAGTGCACTCATAACGCACCTCAACGTATCCGATCGCCGCGTAATGCCGACTGGCGGTGCCGACTGTGTCACATGGTCGGCTCGCCACGGTGTCACATGGTCGGCTCACCGACGTGTCACACCGGCCTGCCATGATGGGGGCCATGCCAGCCGAGGCCCCGCCGTCCGCTCTCCTCGAGGACCTCGACGACGAACAGCGCGAGGCCGTCGTCGCGCCCCGCGGGCCGGTCTGTGTGCTGGCCGGTGCCGGCACCGGCAAGACCCGAACCATCACCCGCCGCATCGCGTACCTGGTGGCCGCCGGTCACGTCGCGCCGGGTCAGGTGCTGGCCGTGACGTTCACCCAGCGCGCGGCGGGCGAGATGCGCGGCCGGCTCCGCAGCCTGGAGCAGGAGATCGACGGTGCGGCCGGCACCGGGGCCGTGCAGGCCATGACGTTCCACGCCGCGGCGCTGCGGCAACTGCGGTACTTCTGGCCGCGCGTGGTCGGCGACACCGGCTGGGAGCTGCTCGACAGCAAGTTCGCGGTGGTGGCGCAGGCGGCGAACCGGGCGGGCGTCCAGGCCAGTACCGACGATGTGCGCGACCTGGCCGGTGAGATCGAGTGGGCCAAGTCGTCGCTGATCAGCCCCGAGCAGTACCCGGAGCAGGTCGCCAAGATCGAGCGGGACATCCCGCTCGACGCCGCCAAGGTCGCCGCGGTGTACGCCGGGTACGAGGGCCTCAAGGCCCGCCGCGACGGTTCGGCGTTGCTGGACTTCGACGATCTGCTGCTGCACACCGCCGCCGCCATCGAGAACGACTCCGCGGTCGCCGGCGAGTTCCGCGACCGCTACCGCTGCTTCGTCGTCGACGAGTACCAGGACGTCACTCCGCTGCAGCAGCGCGTGCTCAACGCCTGGGTGGGGGAGCGCGACGACCTGACGGTGGTTGGTGACGCCAACCAGACCATCTACTCGTTCACCGGCGCCACCCCGCAGTACCTCCTCGACTTCTCCCGACGGTTCCCGGATGCCGCGGTGATCCGCCTCGAACGCGACTACCGCAGCACGCCGCAGGTCGTGTCGCTGGCCAATCAGGTGATCTCGGCCGCCTCCGGCCGGATGGCGGCCAGCCGGCTGCAGCTCGTCGGTCAGCGCGAGCCCGGGCCTAAACCGGTGTTCCGGGAGCACCCCGACGAGGTCGCCGAGGCCAATGCGGTTGCCGCGGCGATCAAGAAACTCATCCAATCCGGTACCGCCCCTTCGGAAATCGCGGTGCTGTACCGCATCAACGCGCAGTCCGAGGTGTACGAGGAAGCGCTCACCGCGGCCGGCGTGGCGTTCCAGGTGCGCGGTGGTGAAGGCTTCTTCAGCCGGCAGGAGATTCGGCAGGCGCTCTTGGCGCTGCAGCGCGCCGCAGGCCACCAGGGAGAGGTCGCCGGCGTCGAGCTGCCGCAGCTGGTGCGCGATCTACTGGAACCGCTGGGCCTGACGGCCGAGCCACCGTCGGGCACCAAGGCCCGCGAACGCTGGGATGCGTTGTTGGCCTTGGTCGAATTGGTCGAGCAGGAAGTCGCGGTTCGCGCCGACCTGGACCTGCAGGGACTGCTCGTCGAGCTGCGGCAGCGCGCCGATTCCCGGCATCCACCGGTGGTGCAGGGCGTGACGCTGGCGTCGCTGCACGCGGCCAAGGGCCTCGAGTGGGATGCGGTGTTCCTGGTCGGGCTGGTCGACGGCACCCTGCCCATTTCCCATGCGTTGTCGCATGGCGCGGACAGCGAGCCCGTCGAGGAGGAGCGGCGTCTCTTCTACGTCGGAATCACCAGGGCGCGAGTGCATTTGACCATCTCGTGGGCCCTGGCCCGGGCCGCCGGTGGTCGGCAGAGCCGCAAGCCCTCGCGGTTCCTGAACGGCCTCACGCCCCAGAGCCGGCGGGAACCCCAACAGCCACAACGTAAACGGGGTCCTGCGCCACGCTGCCGGGTCTGCAACTCGGCGTTGACCACGTCGACGGCCATCCTGTTGCGGCGCTGTGAATCCTGCCCGTCGAACCTCGACGAGGAGCTGCTCGGCCGGCTCAAGGAATGGCGCCTGCGTACCTCGCAAGAGATGAAGGTGCCGGCCTACGTGGTCTTCACCGACAACACCTTGATCGCCATCGCCGAGGCGCTGCCGGCCGACAACGCCGCGCTCGTGGCCATTCCCGGCATCGGGGCGCGCAAGCTGGAGCAGTACGGTCCCGATGTCCTGGCGTTGGTGAACGGGGCCAAATAGCGCGCTCAAATTGCGCCAAATATCGCGCAAATTGTGCCAAAACCGCTGGTCAAAAAATCGCTTGCTGGATTTCGGTGGTAACGTCTAGCCTCGAAGCCGCAACGAAATCCCGCGAATTCATCAGATGTGAATCCGCAGTCGACTGCTGAGGAGGTGGCCCAGATGATCAATTTTGACGCGTCCCGAGGCGCTGTCCTCGCTGTCGCCGGCTCCCGTGCGCCGCTGTCCGCTGCCGCCAATGAGGCGGTATCGCGTGTCGGCGCCGGTTGGCATCTGCACGTTGACATTCCCGCTGCTCCGGCTGTTCCCGTCGCTGCTGCCGCTGCCGCTATGTCGGCGGCACGTCTCGCGACGGCTGGACATGTCGCCGACGTTCCGCAGCGCAAGCGCACCGCCAAGACCTTCGCGTCCGTGAAGCGGGGCACTACTTAGGTAGAGCCCACGCAAGCCACCTGGCCACGGACCCGAAACCACCGGATCCGTGGCCAAAGCTTTTGGGGCACAACCTCAAAGCCACCTGGTCACTGGTCCATCAGACACCACGCAAGACGACCAGGAAGTAGGTGATGAGGACATGACTAGCCAGACTTGCCGACAAAGGCTGGCGGTGCCATGTCATGTCGGCGACCCCGATATGTGGTTCGCTGACAGCCCCACTCAGCTGGAACAGGCCAAGGCGCTGTGCGCCGGCTGCCCGATCCGGCTCCAATGCCTCAACGAGGCACTGGAACGTGAAGAGCCGTGGGGTGTTTGGGGTGGGGAGATCCTCGAGCGGGGTGCCGTCATCGCACGCAAGCGTCCGCGCGGCCGTCCGCGCAAGGACGTCGTCGCGGCCTAGTAGCGCCAGTCATCGCCGACAGTGGGTGATATGACCGAGAACCCGGCGAAACACCGGTCATATCGCCCACTTTCAGCGCAAGCTACGGCGCAAAGCCCGGAACCAGTTCCGTGGCAATGGCTTTCACGGGTACGTGGGCGTCCAGCTGACAGCAGATCGCGACGGTTGACGCGATGACGCGCAGCGGGATGACCAGGTTCGGCGGCAGGTCCAGCTGCCGGGCCATCTTGATCTGGGCGACGCCGTTGTCCAGCTGTCCCGCGGCCATCTTCATGATCCAGCGGCGGGTGTAGTGGAAGACGTCGGTCCGAATCGGCTCGACGTACTGGCGCAGCATGTCGTCGACCTCGTCGATCGGCACCTGCTCGCCCTTCTGGATGAACCCGGCGTCCTCCATGAGCGGCAGTAGCTTGTCGTAGTTCTTGTCCCGCGCCAGGCTGATCATCTCGCCGATCGCGGTCGGCAATCCGCCGGGCAGCGGCGCCACCGCACCGAAGTCGATGACACCCATCCGGCCGTCGGGCAGCAGCATGAAGTTCCCGGGGTGGGTGTCGCCGTGCATGATCTCGAGGCGCCGGGGCGCGTCGAACGTCAGCTCCGACAGCCGGGTGCCCAGTAGGTCGCGCTGCTCGATGGTGCCCTCCCGGATGATCACCGACATCGGGATGCCGTCCATCCACTCGGCGATGACGACCTTCGGTGCGCTGGCCACGATCGGCGGCACCTTGAAATGCGGGTGGCCGTGGTAGGCCTTGGCGAACGCCCGCTGGTTGTCGGCTTCCAGCCGGTAGTCCAGCTCCATCTCGGTGCGGTCGATCAACTCGTCGACAACGCCCTGCACGTCGGCGCCGGGCGCCAGCTGCTTGAAGACGCCGACCAGGCGCTGGATGGTCTTGAGGTCGGCGCGCAGCGCCTCGTCGGCGCCGGGGTACTGGATTTTGACGGCGACCTCGCGGCCGTCGGACCAGACGGCCTTATGTACCTGGCCGATGCTGGCCGAGGCCACCGGGGTGTCGTCGAACGACTGGAACCGGTCCCGCCACTTGGTGCCCAGCTGGGCGTCGAGCACGCGGTGCACCTTGGCCGCCGGCAACGGCGGGGCTTCGCGCTGCAGCTTGGTCAGGGCCTCCCGGTACGGCTTGCCGTACTGCTCGGGAATGGCGGCCTCCATCACCGACAGCGCCTGGCCGACTTTCATCGCGCCGCCCTTGAGCTCACCGAGCACGGTGAAGAGTTGCTGGGCCGCCTTGTCCATCAGTTCGGCGGTGACCTCGTCCTTGGATTTGCCGGCCAGTCGCTTGCCCAAGCCGAGCGCGGCCCGTCCCGCCATGCCGCCGGCCAGGCCGGCGAGCTTCGCGTTGCGTGCCACACTGCCCCGTTTGATATCCGCCACGTCAACATCATCCATGACATTGCTGAGTGCACGGCAGCGACATGGCAACGCGCGTTGTCACGCCGCCTGGTCGCACCAGTCGCACAGCGGATGACGGGACCAGCGGCGCACCACGGTCGTCCGCGAGCCGATATCGAATTCCAGGGTGGCGTCGAGCGTCGGCGGTGGTTTTGTACGGCAACCGGCGCCGCGGATCGCGTCGATCACCTGGTCCACCTGGGTGAGTGCCACAGCCGCGGTGGCGAGCACGGTGGCCCGGTCGGCGCTGCCGACGGTGCCCTCGAGTTGAGCGGCCAGGACCGGCCACGACGCGTCACGGTCGCTGCGGTGCAGGTCGGCACAGTTCAGGCAACTGGTCGCACCCGGCAGCACGAGCGGGCCGATCAACCCCGTGCCGTCCCTGATCCGCACCGGCAGATGTGGCACGCCGGCGCGGTGCAGGTCCCGTACCAGGCGCCTGTCGGCCACCAGGAAGTCGGACAGCACGACCAGATCGGCGGCGTCGCGTGTGACGGCCACGTGGCCGAAACGGCTGGTGCGCACCCGGGTCCCGGAACAGGTCAAGGCGCCGGCCAACAGGTCCGACAGTGGCCCGCTGCCGTGGATCCGTACCGACACCGGTCTGCGGCCGGCTTCGGGCGCCTCCTGCAACAGGCCCGCTGTCGTCAGGGCGCCCACCAGGCCGGTCCAGCCATCGACGTCGGTCAGCCCGGCCTCGAGCGCGAGCAACTGGCTGTTCTCGGCGTCGACTCCGCTCTGCATGCCGCGCAGCAGCTCTGCCAGGTCAGCGGCCGACAACCCGGCCGGCGGCCGAATGCCGATGGCGCGCCGCGGGTCCCAGCCGAGCTGCACGGTCCCGTCGGGCCGCTGCAACACCGGCATGGCCGGGTTCAGGGTCTGACGGACCGGGAGCATGGCCCCACTGTGCCAAGGGCGCGCCGATTCGGCGAATCAGTTATCCACAGGCAGAGCCGGCGTCTGCTACTCCTCTTCGGTGTCCCGCTTCAGGTCCTTCTCCAGGTCGGCCAGCGCCTGATCCAGGTCCGTGGTGTCGCCGCCGAGCGCACGGTCGATGAAGGCCGCCGGCTCATCCAGATCCGCTGCGCCGGGCAGCAGGTCGGGGTGCTGCCAGACGGCATCGCGCTTGTCGGCGCCGACGGCCTCGGTCAGTTTCTCCCACAGCGTCGCGGCCTCGCGCATCTTGCGCGGCCGCAGCTCCAGGCCGACGAGGGTCGCGAAGGTCTGCTCGGCCGGTCCGCCGGTGGCGCGGCGACGACGCAGCGTCTCGCTGAGTGCCGACGTGCCGGGCAGCCGGTCGCCGAGCGCCGCGGTGACGACGGTCTGCACCCAGCCCTCGATGAGTGCCAGCAGCGTCTCCAGGCGTTCGAGCGCCGCGGCCTGTTCGGGAGTGGCCTTCGGCTCGAACATGCCCTGGCTCAGCAGCTTCTCCATGGCTGTGGGGTCCCCCCCAGAGAGCAGGGCCGCCGGGTCGATTCCAGCTGCCATCTCCTCGAACCCGCTCATGTCGATCTTCATGCCCTTGGCGAAGGCCTCGACAGCGCTCAGCAGCTGGGAGGCCAGCCACGGCACGTGGCTGAACAAGCGGTGGTGCGCTGCTTCCCGGGCCGCCAGGAACGTCAGCACCTCGCTACGTGGTTGCTCCAGGCCTTCGCCGAACGCCTCGACGGCCTCGGGCATGAGCGCGGCCACACCCGACGGTCCCAGGGGCAGGCCGATGTCGGTGGAGGTCAGCACCTCTTTGGACAGCGTGCCCAGGGCCTGGCCCAGCTGCGAGCCGAACGCCATGCCGCCCATCTGCGACATCATCGCCATCAGCGGACCGGCCATGGCCTTGGCCTCTTCGGGTAGCGCCGACACCCAGACGTTCGACAGCTGCTCGGCGACCGGGTCACACAGTCGCTTCCAGGTGTTCAGCGTGTTGTCGAGCCAGTCGCTCGGGGTCCAGGCCACCGCGCGGGTGGTACCGGCCGGCAGGGGAGTGACGCCGTCGAGCCACGTCTCGGCCAGCCGCACAGCGTCGGAGATGGCCGTCGCGGTCTGCTCGGGCACGGGCTTGACGAACCCGATCGAGTCGGACGCCAGCTTGCGGGCCAGGTCGTAGTTGACCGGACCCGACTGCGGGCCCGTCATCGACGCTCCGGCGCCGCTGAACATCGCACCGAGCTGGGTGAAAATCTGGCCCAGGTCGGGCATACCGGCGCCGCCGGCGCCACCGAACGCGGTGCCGAACCCGAACGGGTCCGACGAACCGCCGGAAGAGCTCCCGGAAGAACCCGGACCAGGGTTCTTCTCGGACTTGTCGCGGTCGGGGTCGTCGCCGCTGGAGAAGCCGAAAGGCAGGTCAGCCATACCGTCAACCGTACTGCCAGCGCCGACCGCGGGTGGCTTCGCGGGTCATGCTGTCAGCGAACCGAGCCGCGAGCTTTACTGTTGGCGGCGTGAACAGGCGGATTTCTACGCTCGTGGTCGCTCTGGTGCCCATCATCGTGTTCGTTGTGCTGGTGTCGGTGGTGACGGTGCCGTTCGTCTCGCTGGGTCCCGGCCCGACGTTCGACACGCTCGGTGAGGTCGACGGCAAAAAGGTCGTCGACATCAAGGGTGACGTCAAGGTGCACCCGACGTCGGGTCACCTCAACATGACGACGGTGTCGCAGAGCGACGGGCTGACGCTGGGGCAGGCGCTGGCGCTGTGGATGTCCGGCCGCGAGCAGCTGGTCCCGCGCGACCTGGTGTATCCGCCGGACAAGTCCAAGGATCAGGTGGACAAGGCCAACAACGCCGACTTCAAGAACTCCGAGGACGACGCCGAGTACGCGGCGCTGGGCTACCTGAAATACCCCAAGGCGGTCACGGTCCAGGCGGTCGCCGATCCGGGGCCGTCGGCCGGGCAGTTGCGTCCGGGCGACGCCATCGACATGGTCAACGGCGTTCCGGTGGCCAACGTCGAAGAGTTCACCTCGATGCTGAAGAAAACCAAGCCGGGCGATCACGTCGTGCTGGACTACCGGCGCAAGAACGCCGGGATCGGCGTCGCGACCATCACGCTGGGCGCCAACAAGGACCGCGACTACGGCTATCTCGGCACCACCGTCCTCAACGCCCCCTGGGCGCCGTTCGTCATCGATTTCAACCTGGCCAACATCGGTGGCCCGTCGGCCGGCCTGATGTTCAGCCTGGCCGTGGTCGACAAGCTCACCGACGGAAACCTCAACGGCGGCAAGTTCGTTGCGGGCACCGGCACCATCGCCGACGACGGCAAGGTGGGCCCGATCGGCGGCATCACCCACAAGATGCTGGCCGCGCGGGAGGCCGGCGCAACGGTGTTCATGGTGCCCGCGGAGAACTGCGCGGAAGCGGTGTCGGCCCACCTCGACGGACTGGGTTTGATCAAGGTCGAGAACCTCAGCGGTGCGGTCGACGCGCTGCACACCGTGTCCGCTGGTGGCGAACCTCCCCGCTGTTGAGCGTGTGGTCACCTCTGGATGCGTAGAGTTCATATCGCAAGCTGGCGTTGAGGACTTTCAACAGACTGGAGCTGACGAGTGGGGATGCGGCCCGCGGCGAGGATGCCGAAGCTGACGCGACGAAGCCGGATCCTGGTCGGGATCGCGTTGCTGATCGTCGGTTTGTTGATGATCGGTCCCCGACTGGTCGACGCTTACGTGGACTGGCTCTGGTTCGGCGAGCTCGGCTTCCGCTCGGTGTTCAGCACCGTCCTGGTGACGCGGCTGGTGGTGTTCCTGGTGGCCGGTGTGTTCATCGGCGCCGTGGTGTTCGGCGGAATGGCACTCGCGTACCGGTCCAGGCCGGTGTTCGTACCGGCGTCCGGTCCCAACGACCCGGTCGCCCGGTACCGCGCCACGGTGCTGTCACGGCTGCGGCTCTTCGCCATCGGTGTCCCGGTGTTCATCGGGTTGCTGGCCGGATTCGTGGCACAGACCTACTGGGTGCGCGTGCAGCTGTTCCTGCATGGCGGCTTGTTCGGCATCAACGACCCTGAGTTCGGCATGGACTTGGGTTTTTACGCGTTCGATCTGCCGTTCTACCGCCTGGTGCTCGGCTATCTGTTCGTCGGGGTCTTCCTGATGCTGGTAGGAAACCTGCTGGGCCACTACGTTTTCGGCGGTATCCGCCTGTCCGGCCGCCAAGGGGCGCTCAGCCGTGCGGCGCGCATCCAGTTGGTGTCCCTGGTGGGAATCCTGGTGGTGCTCAAGGCCGTTGCCTACTGGTTCGACCGGTACGAGCTGCTCAGCCACACCCGTGGCGGCAAGCCGTTCACCGGTGCCGGCTACACCGACATCAATGCCGTGCTGCCCGCCAAAATGATCCTGCTGGTCATCGCATTGATCTGCGCCGTGGCGGTGTTCTCGGCACTCGTGCTGCGGGACTTGCGCATTCCGGCCATCGGCCTGGTGCTGCTGCTGCTGAGCTCGGTGATCATCGGGGCGGGCTGGCCCATGCTGGTCGAGCAGTTCAGCGTCAAACCCAATGCGGCGCAGAAGGAACGCGACTACATCAGTCGCAGTATCGCGGCAACCCGCGACGCCTACGGATTGACCGGTGACACGGTCACGTACCGCGACTACAGCGGCAACGCACCCGCCACCGCCGAGCAGGTGGCGGCCGACCGCGCCACGACGTCGAACATCCGCTTGCTCGACCCGACCATCGTCGGACCGGCCTTCACCCAGTTCCAGCAGGGCAAGAACTTCTACAGCTTCCCGGATCAGCTCTCCATCGACCGCTACAACGGACCCGACGGCAAGCTGCGCGACTTCGTCGTGGCGGCACGGGAATTGAATCCGGACCGGCTGATCGACAACCAGCGCGACTGGATCAACAGGCACTCGGTGTACACCCACGGCAACGGGTTCATCGCGTCGCCCGCCAATACGGTGCGCGGTATCGCCAACGACCCCAACCAGAACGGCGGCTACCCGGAGTTCCTGGCCAGCGTGGTCGGCGCCAATGGCGCGGCCGTGTCGCCCGGCCCGGCGCCGCTGGATCAGCCCCGGATCTACTTCGGTCCGGTGATCGCCAGCGCATCATCGGATTACGCCATCGTCGGCAAGAACGGCGCCGATCGCGAGTACGACTACGAGACCAACACCGAAACCAAGAACTACACCTACAGCGGTGCCGGCGGTGTGGACATCGGCAACTGGCTGGCCCGTTCGGTCTTCGCGGCGAAGTTCGCCGAGCGAAACTTCCTGTTCTCCAGCGTGATCGGGCCCAACAGTAAGATTCTGTTCAACCGCGACCCGGCCCGCCGGGTCGAGGCAGTCGCGCCGTGGCTGACCACCGATTCGACGGTGTACCCGGCGATCGTCAACAAGCGCATGGTGTGGATCGTCGACGGTTACACCACGCTGGACAACTATCCGTACTCCGAGCTCACGTCACTGTCGAGCGCGACCGCCGACTCGAATGAGGTTGCGGTCAACCGGATGCTGCCGGACAAGCAGGTGTCCTACATTCGCAACTCGGTGAAGGCCACCGTCGACGCGTACGACGGCACCGTCACGCTCTATGAGCAGGACGAGCACGACCCGGTCCTGCAGGCGTGGATGAAGGTGTTCCCCGACACCGTGAAGCCGAAGTCGGCCATCTCCAAGGAACTTTCCGAGCACCTGCGCTACCCCGAGGACCTGTTCAAGGTTCAGCGCATGCTGCTGGCCAAGTACCACGTCAACGATCCGGTGACGTTCTTCTCGACGTCCGATTTCTGGGACGTGCCGCTGGACCCGAACCCGACCGCCAGCAGCTACCAGCCGCCCTACTACATCGTGGCGAAAGACCTTGCCACTGGCGGTGCATCGTCGTCGTTCCAGCTGACCACTGCGATGAACCGCTTCCGGCGTGACTTCCTGGCGGCGTACATCAGCGCCAGCTCTGATCCGGCGACGTACGGCAGGATCACCGTGTTGACCATCCCGGGCCAGGTGAACGGTCCCAAGCTGGCGTTCAACGCGATCAGTACGGACACCGCGGTCAGCCAGGACCTCGGTGTGATCGGCCGGGACAACCAGAACCGGATCCGCTGGGGCAATCTCCTGACACTGCCCGTGGGGCAGGGCGGGTTGCTCTATGTCGCACCGGTTTACGCGTCGCCAGGGGCCAGTGATGCGGCCTCGTCGTACCCACGACTGATCCGCGTGGCGATGATGTACAACGACAAGGTCGGCTACGGCCCGACGGTGCGGGATGCCCTCAACGGCATTTTCGGCCCCGGCGCGGGGGCTACCGCGACCGGTCCGGCCCCGACCGATCTGCCGGCCGGTACGCCGCCTCCGGCGGCCGTTCCGGGGGCCGTCGCGCCGCCCGCCATGGGACCGCAGCCACCGCCGCCGACGGCGGTGCAGTCACCTGGCGTGCCGATGACGCTGTCGCCGGCGAAAGCCGTTGCGCTACAAGATCTCAACGCGGCCCTCGATGGTCTGCGTGCGGCTCAGCAGAGCGGCAATTTCGCCCAGTACGGCGCGGCGTTGCAGAAGCTCGACGACGCCATGGCGAAGTACCGCGAGGCCAAGTAGGCACCAGCAGGCGCGAGACTGCCCAATTCCTTCGGGAGTTGGGCAGTTTTGTTCGAACGTCACGTGGTCGGCGGCGCCAAAAACCCTGTCTGACCATACGATTTGGTTCATTCGGCAGCGTTGGGTAACGTTGTATTCACCAACGCGGGGTGGAGCAGCTCGGTAGCTCGCTGGGCTCATAACCCAGAGGTCGCAGGTTCGAATCCTGTCCCCGCTACTAGCGAAAACGGCCCCCGGACGACTCTCCGGGAGCCGTTTTCTATTCGGTTGTGAACGGATTTGTGAACGTTAGCATTGCTAATAATTGATCGGCGGCTCAGCGCAGATCCTGCGGTCTAGCCCTGTCGACGAATTGATGGCCGTAGTCGACTCGAACCTGTTCGCTCCGAAACTTCGCTGCTGGGAGGTATACGACCGCGAGAACGAGGTCGAGCTATCGACCGCGTTCGACTACATGATCGACCTGCTCGTCGAGCGCAACGTCGACCCGTACGAAGCGGTAGGCGACGGCACCATACGATGCTCCGGAGTTCGGCGCGCATGTGCGCAGTGTGGACCTCGATGGCGGCTCTACTGCGGTCGCGTGGTCAGTCAGTCACGCGGTGCTGCCATCGATTCTGTTGCGCCCTGCCGCTCTGTCATTTCGGCCAATGGCCTGTCATACCGGCCAATCGTCGCCGATGAGGAATGCTGCCGCCTGTTCTGCCGCTTCGCGGTCGTCGTTTTTGATCACGTGGGCATAGGTCTGGAGGAAGAATCCGACGTCGGCGTGGCCGATTCGTTCGCTGATGACTTTGGGATTGACGCCGGCTTTCAGGGCCCCCGTTGCGTAGGAATGCCTGAGGTCGTGGAAAGTGATCCGTGACAGGCCTGCGGCTGCAGCCAGACGATCGAACCTTTGCCTGATGGTGTCAGGGTGTGGAGGTCGGCCGTCTTCGAATGTGAACACGTAGCCGCCCGGGTGATAATCGGCCCCATAGAACTCGCGCTCTTTGTCTTGATGTTCGCGCCAACTTTGGAGTGCGGAGAGGGTGGCGCGGTCCAGTGAGATGGTCTTGTCGGCGTTGCGCGTTTTGCCGCCGGCTTTGTCTTTTGCATGGCCGTCGATGACGACGCGGTTGTTATGGACGGTGATTTCCCCCGCGACCAGGTCGACCTCGGACCATCGGAGACCGCAGATTTGGCCGCGGCGGACACCGGTGGTCAGCTCGAGGAGAAACAGCGCGGAGAATCTGTCATGACGGATGGAACGGAGGAACATCCGGATCTGATCGGGATTCCATACGGTTCGTAGGGCTCGCGGTTTCTTAGGGGGCTTGATGTTGCTCGCAGGGTTGTACGCCATATATTTCCAGGCGACAGCATCGCTGAGTGCACGGTGAATCATCGCGTGAATATTGCGAACTGTCTTCGGCGCCAATCCTGTTGGCTGCGGTATCGGCGTGATCCCAGACTGGTACCGCCGTACTGCCTTGCGGGCGGCATGGATTGTGGTTCCACATGCTTCCGAAATTTGGCGGGGTGTGGCGGCGCAACCTCGCGCAACACTCGCCGTCCAGTACGCGAACATCTCGCTGTTGTGATCCAGCTTGATTCGCCCGTCGGTGCGAAGTGCGGCGTACAACTTCAGCAGCTGCGGTTCATCGAGGCGTTGTAGCTTCTCCTCGCCGATGCGTGGGATGACATACACGCGGGCATAGTCTTTCCAGTTTTGCCATGTGGTGCCGTCGAACGTTGCCTCGACAGCGCTAAACCACTCGTCGAGGAATTGCGACACCGTCCGTGCGGATGGCTTGACGACTCGCCCTGTGTCCGCTTGCCGCATGGCTTCGCGGCAAGCCTTCCATGCCTCCTTCTCGGTATCGAACCCGCCTTTCGAAATGGTGGGGTATTCCCCTGTGGCGGGGTCCTTTTGGGGACCGCGAAACCGGTAGGTCCAGGTTTTCCCGCGCTGATAGACGGACCCTTTCATGACGCCATCAGGTCGCGAATGCCTGCCGTGACGACGTAGATTCGGCCGCCGAGACGGCGGACTGGCAGCTCGCCCAAGTTCACGAGCCTGTATGCGGCGCCTCGGCCGATCCCAAGCAGTGCCGCTGCATCGGGCACTGTGAGGAGTAGCGGGAGGTCTTTAAATACGTTGTTTTCCAATTTGATTCACCTCGATTCGTTGAACAGTAGGTGGGACTGGCGTTGAGCCTGTGGGCTGCATTGTGGGCAGAAGGCGGCGGCCTCTGTTCCGTCTGGGTGGGTGATGGTGACGGTGCGGGCGGTTGGGTCTTCGCACTACCCGCACCACGGCTTGGATCTGAGGTGCGGAAATGGTGGGCTTGGTAGTTGAGCCAGGCGATGTAGCAGGACTTTTTCAGGGTGTCGTACTCCACGCGGGTTGCAGGCGAGGTGCGCCGTCAGGCTTTCTTGAGTCCAGCCCCGCGCGAGAGCCGCTTGCAAGCCGGATGTCAGTTCTGGTCCTGCCGGGCGGTGAAGTCTCCACGTTGGCGACAGCAAGTCCAAAATTCCTGTGACGGTGGGTGGTTCGGTTGAGGGTTCTGATGAGGGGTTCGAGGAGTCTCGATTTGACACCCCCGGAGGGTGTCCCTTTAGGACCCGGGGGGTGTCACTGTGAGACGAGGGGAGTGCCAAATCGGGACGGGGGAGTGTCGGATTGCGACCGGGGTCGAGATGAGGTGCGGGCGGGTGATTCAGGTAGTAGCGAGTCGATCTTTGTGCACCGGAATCGTGGAATCGTGGTTGGCGCGTAACGTATCCCCAGGCTTCGAGCTCGTCGATTGCCCGGAATACCGTGCTTCGTCCAGCTCCGGATTCCTCCATGAGCGTCTGGATGGAGGGATAGCAGGAGAAGTTTTCATCTGCCTTGTTCGCGAGCAGGATAAGGATGAACTTAGTGGTCGATTTGGAGATCTTCAGGTCAGTTGCCCAGTCCACTGCTTTCCAACTCATGCGTATGCACCGGCTGATCGTGTTGCGACGTTGGGGACGTCAATCGGCCGCTCCATAGTTCGGCTCCCTGAGTTCTGTGGGGTCTCTGGCATCGCCTGTAGCACCACCGCGTACCGCCGGGTCGCGAGCTGTCTGACGCGTTGCGTGGTGTCTCTCATGGCGCTGAACGTAGGTCGGTGTTCTGCGTCCAGTCCATCAACTCGACCACATTCACGCGAAATTGGAAGTCGATGAGGTCCAACATGTTTCATCACCGGGTGAAGAAACATGTTGAATTAAGCGGGTGAGCGGCCGACTGGGCTCGGTGGCTTCTTGAGCGGTAGCTCCTGCGTCCAACAGCTCCCTACACCCCGAACTGGATCGATCTGATCTGGGGCTACGCGTTCGACGCCTCTATTGGCGATGGTGTCGTCATGTTCTGATGCCTGCTGCAGGTGCCATGGAGAACGGCTCTTGCTGGGGGCTGGAACAGTCCAAGAATTCGGAAAGCTGCTGGTAGGCAACAGCATTCTGCCGAATATGGAACTCGTTCAGTAATAAAGGCCCGGGCGACAAAACCTCCGAGGAGGCCAGTGGTCCACGCGGGGCTTGACATGACACAGGCAATATGCGGAATCCGCGGACTGTCGCCTCATACAACGTCAAGACAGTCTTGACATTGCATGGGGGGCGACCATACTGTCAAGGCAGTCTTGACGCTATGGAGGGTTGTCGTGTGAACGTCTATGAATCTGCAGATGCGGAATGTGGACTCAGGGTTTGGGTCGGACCTGAAGGCACGCCGATGCGGGTGAGGTTGAGTTCAGCCGCGGCGGAAGTTTCGGCCGTCGAGTTGGTCGCTCAGATAATGCGACTGCACACGTTGGCGTATCTGCGACGCCAGCAGTCGACTGCCGAGGCATTCGATGGTCAGTGCAATTCACGATTTACGCCGACCTTTGGTCAGGTTGAGGCATACGCGCAAACGATCGACTTCTAGCGGGAGTACAGCGATGAAGACTCACGAACTACCGATTGCAGCGGTGCTTGACCAGGTGAACCGGGTTCGGGAGACGACCATTGCTCTTGAGCGGTGCGCACGGGGCAGATGGTTCTGTGCATCCAGTGAATTGGATGAGGTCACCGTGTGGGTAGATGATCGGGGACGGCTGCGATCTATTGAGCTGGCTGAAGAATGGTCCTCCCATTGTGAGTGGGCAGTGTTGGAACGCCTCATCAATGACACTGTGCGCCGCGCGGTGAAAGTCGCTGCGTCCGGAGGGGAACGAGCGACCTCATAGCCCCCATCGTGTTTCGCGACAGTCTGGAATGATTCGAGGCTTGTCATTGGAATTGGGGCAGGATTAGACCGGTGAACGATGAACACGGCGAGCTGCTGGAGCTTTTGGCAGCTCACGCGGAGCTGAACCGCCTGACTAATGAACTCGCCGATGCGCGGGAGCGGAGGCGAGTTGCAGCACAGCGGTTGGTCGACCGAGGCCGCAGCCTTGGGTGGATTGGTCGACAGCTGGGAGTCTCCAGGCAGGCCGTGGACTCGTTTCTGAAGTATCAAGACCGTCGGTCAGATCGCACATGAATTATCACCGTGTCGGCAGTCTGGATGGCCATGGCCGATGCGTACCGGACCGCCGAGCGGTACCTTCAATGGTGGAACACGCCAAGGGCTGTCAAGAATTTCGTTCACAGCATGGCACGCACTCCGATTAGTAAGCGCTCCGACTGGGCCGCGCACTGTTGGCCGAGCTAGCGCGGGGGACTATCGGTGGCGGTTGGCAGAATCGCGTGGGTGAGTTTTATTACGCCGCGGGAGTCCGATGGTGCTTCACGGGGAGATCGACGAGTTGCACCGCCAGGTCGACTACGTCGTCGCCAAATACTGAGTCGTCAGGTTTATAAGCGCCAAAGTCACTCATAATCACTCATCAAGTCACTCATATTCACGCAATCTCACCTATCCGCAGCTCCGAATATCAACGAGCGCTGCGGAATCCGGTTGAATCTGGGCCTACTGCTGGCGTGATGTCGGTGCCCCCGGCTACCGTAAAAATATGTCTATCGGGGGAGAAGAAATCCGAGCGGGAATCGAAGCCGCCGAACAGTGGCCGGAAGTTGTCCGGACATCCACAGCTCTTGAATTCGAATCGGTCCGGCAGCTACTTGCAAAAACGGAGCTTATAGCGGATGCCGACCAGTCGGCCCCTCAGCCGGAATCGATGTGGACTGACGTTGTCACAGCCACGACAGCGACCTCGGCCCGGTCTGTGATGGTCGACCGCGCCCTGACCGTAGCCGTCGTGGATGAGGTGATCCGCACCGCCGAGCACCTCGGGGTATCGGTTCCGGACGATATTGCCCGTGCTCAGACCGAGCATCACGAGAACCGGTGAAGGAGCCAATGATGGCCGATACCCGCTTACTACGGATCGACTCAACGGCACCGAGCGTGACGGCGGCCGCTGGCGCTGAGGCATGCCGGGCACCTTTGTCAGCCGGTGCGCCCGCCTTGCCAGCGCCAAAGACTGTATTCGACATTGCTGCCCTCGGGTTTGATGCCTGGTCACGGTTGGTGCATGAGGCGATTGGCGGTGAAGCACTCGGGGGCGATACGACAGTCAGTGCTGTCAGCGCAACGGGATTCACCGTGCTCGACGGCATCAACGAGAAGAATGCAGGGGACCTGAGTGCGGTGAGGACCGAATGACGAAGCCTTACTCGCCGCCCAGTTTTCGGGCGCCAGGGCCGCTCACGGGCCAGCTGGGGAACGTCCCGGCGCCGCGTTCGCGTGGCAGCTGGGCGTTGGCCGCGACGGGTCTTGTCGTTGCGGTGGCCAGCGCGGTGACGGGCGGGTTTGCGCTCGGCCGGCACACCCCGACGACTTCTCCGGCATCGGTCACGTCGTCGACCGCTACCTCGTCGGCGGCGCAGGCCCCGGACCCGGCCGCTGTAGCGGCGGCGAAATCGGAAGCATGCACCGCGTGGGCGGCGGCTTCGAGCGCAATGGTTGCCGCCCGGCAACCATTTCTCGATAGGACGCAGGGCGCCTGGGAGTGGAGCGATCCAGCGATCGTGGATGCTTTCAACGCTGCGCAGGCGGGCATTCTGACGCAGGTCCAATACCTGCGACAACACTTGGTGCCCGTCACTCCACCTGCGGTCGCAGATGAGGTCCGTGACTTTATCGCCGCGAATGTCGACATGATTGCAGCAGATGGCCAACGCCAGCGTGCCGCAGTGTCAAACGATGCCGCTGGCCGGGTCAATGCAGCGGCGGACAAAATACGAACGGCTTGCGGGGTGTCGTGACATATGTCTGATGTCGGTGGGGGTAGTGGCGCCTATCCAGAACTTCGGGCTACCGGACTCGATGCCATCGAGGCTCAAGGTAACGAATTCGCCTACGCTGCAACGTATTACGAGGAGCGAGCAAGGACTTACCGCAGGGCAGCCGCCGAACTCGAATCGACGAACTCCGGTGCGACCATCGATGAAATGGTGATCGCGCACCACATACGCGCCCGGAAGCACGATATGCGCGTCGAGGTGCAACACGAGTTAGCCAAGGGCCAGAAAAAGGTTGTCGGGCTGGGGCGTGCGCTCAACTCGAAGCTGGACCAGATACACCACGAGACACAACAGGAGATCGAGGCGGCGGGTCCGGTGCTGCCTGCTGTCCGGGCAGCGATCATCGCGGCTGGCTATACCCGGGCTGTAGCTGCGCACAGCATGTTCGCGGCCGCGGTCGAAAGCACCCACAGCCGGGCCGTAGCGCAGCTCAGTCAGCCGCTGACGGCCATTCTCGGTAGAGACATCCCTAAAGACGAAAACAACAGCGCTCAGGCACTCGATAATTCTGGCAGCCACAAAGATCCGAAACCAGAAGGGTCACAACAAGAAGATACGAGCACAGAAACCGCCGGTTCGCACTCGGACCCAACGACGAAGGGTACGAAGCAAGAAGCCATCCAGCCGCACACGGGAATGCACGGCGACACCAGCGGGAATTCGGCAGTCGCAGGAAGCGGACCAACAGCAGCAGGCACTCACTCCGACGCTGAGATGCCGGCTGTTATCCAAGCTGTGTCGCCGCGGCCATCGGTCAGTGCACCCCCTTTTGCCGGGGGTGGAGCGCCGAGTGGCGTGCCCGGTGGTGGACTATTGGGCGGCGGTAATCCCTTGTCGTCGTTGACATCTGGTTTGGGCCAGCCGGGGGCTGGGTTGGGCGGTTTGGCCAACGGTGCATCGATGCCGAATGCGGCCGCACAGGCGGCTCAGGCAGCGCAAATGGGGCAGTCGCCGGGGGCTGCGATCGCGAAGTCGTTGGCTGCGAGTGTCGGTGGCGGCGCGGCAC
This sequence comes from Mycolicibacterium sp. HS_4_1, assembly GCF_054515875.1. Taxonomy (NCBI): domain Bacteria; kingdom Bacillati; phylum Actinomycetota; class Actinomycetes; order Mycobacteriales; family Mycobacteriaceae; genus Mycobacterium; species Mycolicibacterium sp. HS_4_1. The sequence goes on along the minus strand of NZ_CM137261.1, from coordinate 4,269,472 downwards.
CGCTGGCGCCATTGTCGCCAGCGACAACAACTGGGGTGAGCTCGCTCGGTTCGGCGGGTGGTGCTGCAAAGGTGCCCGCGGCTGGAGCGTCCAGTATCGCGCCGTCGTCGGGGCTTGGCGCTGCAGGCGCACATGTTGCACCGGTCGCATCCGCGCCCGCGCCAGTCAGTGTGCCAACAGGTGCCGCGGCACCTGGTCCGGCGATGATGGTTCCGCCGCCAGGGATGGGGGCTCCCGCGGCTGCGGGTTCTATTGGGGCGCCGGTGGTTCCTGCGTCCGGTGGTAGCAGTTCGTCAGGTAGTGCCGGTGGTGCGGGTTCGGCTGGGGGTGGGGTACCTAATACGCCGACGATGGTTCCGGCCGGTGTGTTGACGCCGGTGGCGGCTGCGGGCGCTGCACGCACTGAGTCTGCGGAGCTGCGGACGGCACGGGCGTTAGCGGCGAAGCTTCGGCGAGACAGCGACTTTGTCCATTACCCGGTCGTCGAATGGGCCGTGGGAGTGTTCCGGGCTGACAGTTCGGCGACACCCGAGACGGTGGTGATGTCCAGCGAGGGGTTCGGATACATCCCGTGGGGGGTGTTTCTGCCGCGCGGTGTCCGGCTCCTGGCGAGCGATCCCATCGTGAAAACGGGGTTTGAGAAGCGGTGGACAGGCTGGTCGGACCCGTCCCGGGTTTTGGTCGAATACGCCGCTCTGCGAGCCCAGCTTGGGGGCGGTCGGCTTGTCGCAGCGGCAGCCACGAACCGCATCGAACCGTTTAAGCCAGCTGGTATCGAGCATGCACTATGCAAACGCGAAGACTATGCGCAGTCACCGCCGACAGGCCCGGTGCTCGACGCGGTGCATGTAGACCGCTTCGAAGCGACCTATCCCGACTTGTCGGCTCGGGTGCAGCGCCTCCGTGCGGCTGATCATCAGGGAGTCCTCGATGAGGTGGTACAGGTTTTGGCTGGCCAGATGATGCAGGGAGTATTCGGTGGCCAGCAGATGTGCCCGGTCTCGTTGCGGGACATGTGGGAGCGTCTGCTATCGAATGAAGCTGTAAGCCAAGAGATTTGGCAAGAATTTAACACGACGGCGAACAATCAGTACTGGACCGCAGCGGTATATCGACCGGGTGCTAAAGATGTAGACCCCGGCGATGACGCAACACCTCGGGACGTATACGAGCAGCAGTGGCTGATCGCTCGCACGATGGAGGTGCTGCGGGGATTTCAGTTTCAGCCTGAGCCGTTGGGGAACATGATTTATGCGGCGGGAGTGGCTTATCCGGGCGATTTTGTCGAGTTCATCAGCCCAATGCTGCGGGTTTTGGAGATGCGGCTGTGAGTGACGCTAAGCAGCGGTGTTTCGAGCTGGTGCAGGCGGCCGGGGAGCAGCAGCGGTCGATCGCGGCCGTGTTGTGCGCCGCGGAGTTGTGGGCGGCGCAGGTGGACATGATGCCGCCCATACGAGCAAGGTACGCCGACTTGTTGGTGGAGATTTTCGCTGAGTTTCGCGCAGCATCGGACCGGTGGCGGGACACCATGCGCTGGATCATCGGTGAACGCTGGGCCGGCACGTTCGATCTGCGCGCAGCGACCGAACTCGATGACGTCTTTTCCGACATCTGCATGGCAAGTCGTGACCGGATTCTTGAGGGGTCACTTTCTGAAGGCGTTGTGTTACAACTGGATTTGATCCACGCATCACATGCGTCGTGCCTGCATGACGTTGCGCGATGCGTGGCACAGCACGACGCGGGTGTGGAGCCGAATGTCAATCTCAGCGTCGCGCTGGTGACGGTTGCTGTGATGAAGGCCTGGCGTGCTGTTCACGATGCGTACCGTGATCTGGCGCGGTGTGAGCACGAATCATGCCTGCTGGTGGGCCTTTCCGCTGAGGAGCCGACCATTGATGCGGCTGCCCTGGCGGGCTCCTACACCATCGCTCGGTGGATGGACGCTCTGGAGCAGGCCAGGTTCTCCCTCTGTGAGCGTGATGCGGTGTTGGGTGAACGTGAGCGTGCGTACGCGGCGCCCGGGTATGCGCATGGTGCCGAGGCGGGCCGCATTCGATCGGCGAGTATTGCGGCGTTTCGGGCGCGAACGGGTACATATTCGCCAGTCCGGGACGAGACCAATCCTTTTCGGCCAGTGTGGTGATCCCAACGAAACATTGTTCGTCTGGCTGGACGCATCGACGCCACCATCGTCATCAGAAACCCCGGCGACCTCAAGCTCCCCATCGACGAAGCCTGAAGCGCATCCCCGTCGGCAAGGGATTCCGTCCGTACGCTCCTGCCGGTTGTATAGTGATCAAATACCACCCGTTCCCCGGCAGGGGGCGGGTTTTTCATTTCCGAAGCGCGCTGTGTGCGCCCCCGAAAACCGCCGTTGAGCTAGCGACGTCTCTCTGCCCTACCCGCGTTCTTCGACCACGAGTGCGTCCAGAACTGCGCTGATCGCGTCCCACAACGCGCTGGTTATCTGGGGTTGAATTCGGCCGTGTATTGCTGTTCCCGCTGAGGTGATGGTGGTGGGTTTGAGGTAGGCGGGAACAGTCGTGGTTGGGGGTGTTCCCGCTTTCGTCTGCGGCGGTTGTGGTCGCTGGCGCGTGCGGGTTGTGTTGGCGTTGTGTGGTGGCGGTTGGCGCTTCGGGGTTGTGATGTTTAGAGCCGGTACATTTCGCGTTCCATGGCTGCTTCTCGGAATAGTTTTTCGTGCTCGCCGTGGAAGTAGGGGTACTTGCCGTGTAGGAGGCGGGGCCAGTGGATCGGGCAGCGGCGGCGGCCCTTGGTGTTGTCCGGTGCGGTGGTGTTGGTGCTCGTTGGTGCGCGGGTGGGTTGGTCGGCGGGGGCGCTGTCGATGGTGGGCTGGGTTCGGGTCGTGGCGGCTTGATGCCGGTGTGGGAGTAGCGTTTTCATGGCCGGGGCCGTGTGGGTTGTTTTTGGGGCCACCAGCTGGCTTCGCGCAGGAGGGTGGCGATGGCCGGAACGGTGAGGGTGCGCACGAGGAAGGTGTCCAGCAGTAGTCCGCAGCCGACGATGAGGCCGACTTGGATCATGATGGCGATGGAGCCGGCCATCAGTCCGAACATGCTGGCAGCGAAGATGAGGCCGGCTGAGGTGATGACCGAGCCGGTTTTGGCGACGGTGCGTAGGACTCCGACGCGGATGTTGTGTTCGGATTCTTCGCGTAGTCGTGATACCAGCAGCATGTTGTAGTCGGCGCCGACCGCGACGAGGATGATGAACGCCAATAGTGGTACGGGCCAGGCGATTTGGTAGCCGAGTATCCATTGGAACACCACGACGCCGAGGCCGATGGAGGCCAGGTAGTTCAGCACGACGGTGCCCAGGAGGTAGAGCGGGGCCAGCGCGGCGCGCAGCAGCAGGACCAGGATGAGTCCGACGACGACGAGGGTGGCGACGGCGAGTTGGATGAAGTCGGCTTGGAGTAGGTGCTGGATGTCGGCGTTGACGGCGGGGAATCCGGCTACGGAGATGGTGGCGTTGGTCAGGGAGGTGTTGGGTCGGGCGGCTTCGGCGACGGTGACCATGTGGTGGGCCAGTTCCATGGCGGCGCTGCTGTAGGGGTCGAAGGTTGATTCGATGATGAAGCGGGCGGTTTTGCCGTCGGGGGCGATGAATTGTTTGGCGACGTCGGCGAATTGGCGGTTGTCGAAGGCGGTTGGGGGTAGGTAGAAGCCGCTGGCGGTGTCGGAGTTGGCGCTGGCGCGGGCGGAGTTTTGTAGTTGTGCGGCGATCTGACTCATCCCGGTGAGCATTTGAATGTTGCTGTCGGCCAGGGCGTGCACGCCGGTTGCCAGTGCTTGTGCGCCGGAGGCGAGTTGGCTGATGCCGTGTTGCAGGCGGGCGATGTTGGTGGCCATGTCGGCGGGGTCACCCAGGGTGCCCAGGGCGTGTTGCAGGGTGGTGATGGAGGTTTGGACGTCGGTGAGGGTGGCGGTGACGGTGGCGTTGGTGGTGGGGTTGTAGTGGTCGCCCAACTCGGCGATGTGGTCGAAGAATCCGTTGGTGCGCAGGGCGTCGAGGACCCGCATCTGGTCGCGCAGTTCGGTGCATTGCGGTGTGGTGGTGCACCAGGGTGCGGTGTCGAGGATGTCGCGCAGTGGTGAGACGGCGGCGATGGCGTTGCGGGCTTGTTCGGCCTCGGGGCGCAGTCCGGGTCCGGCTTGGATGGCGTGGTCGATGTCGGGGGCGGTGGCCGACAGTTGGTGCAGCAGCGGGGTGAATCGCTGCATTTGGCTGTTGGCGGTGTGCGCTTGGTTGAGCAGGGCGCTCAGGGGTGTCAGCGCGGTGCGTAGGGTGCGGTCGAGTTGGGCGAGGCCGTTGGCGAGTTGGTCGGCGCCGCCGGTGAGTTGGGCCAGGTCGGTTTTGCGGGCGTTGCCGTCGGCGGCTGCGGTGGCCATCTTGTCGCCGATCTGCCCGTTCTGCCAGGACAATTGGGCTTGTTCGAGTCGGGTGCCGGCGGGGCGGGTGACGCCGGATACTTTGCTCACGCCGGGTAGTTGGGCGATGCGGGAGGCGATTTCGTCGAGGTCGGCGAGGCCTTTGCCGGTGCGCATGTCGGTCGGGTTTTCCACGACGAGGAATTGGGTGAAGACCATGTCGGTGGGGAAATGCCGGTTGAGCAGCTGGTAGCCCAGGTTGCTTGCGGTGTCGGCGGGTTGGCCTTTGCGGTCGTCGTAGCTGATTTTGATGGTGGTGGCGGCCGCGGCCAGGGCCAGCAGGATGATCAGGCTGACGGTGAGCAGCGGGACGGGTTTACGCACGACGGCGACGGCGATGCGGTTCCAGTAGCGGCGGGTGCGGTCGGGTCGGGGGTCTCCGATGCCGCGGCGGGCGGCCAGCGCCAGTACCGGTGGCAGCAGGGTGACGGTGGCCAGGAATCCGACCATCACGGCCACGGCGCAGGCGGGGCCGAGCGCGGCGAACACGCTGAGTTTGGCGAAGGTCATGGCCAGGAAGGCCAGCGCGACGGTGGCGGCGGAGGCCAGGATGACCCGTCCGATGCTGGCGGTGGCGTAGATCGCGGCCTGCGGCGGGGCGATGTCGGCGCGGCGCTGTTCGTGATAGCGGCTGATCAGGAACACCGTGTAGTCGGTGCCGGCGCCCAGCAGGATCGCGGTCATGAACGCCACGGTGAATTCCGATACCGGTAGGCCGCATTCACCGAGGGCGGAGAGCACCCCCCGTCCGACCGCCAAACTCAGCGCGATGACCAGCAGGGGCAGGAGCGCGGTGAACGCTGACCGGTAGACCAGCAGCAGGATCAGGGCGATGAGGCCGGCGGTGGCCAGGGAGATGAACAGCAGATCGTGTTCGGCGCTGGCGATCTGATCGCTGAACGTGGCGGCGGGCCCGGTGACGCGCACGGTGGTGGTGCTGGCGGCGAAGACGCGGTCAGCGATGGCGCGCACGGCGCTGACCGATTCGGCGGCGGTCGGATCGCCCAGGGTGCCGGCGACGCCGACCGGCAGGTACCACGCGCGGCGGTCGGCGCTGATGGCGTGCGGTGCGGTGACCGGGTCGGCCAGCAGGTCCTGCACGAGCAGGACATGGCCGGGGTCGGCGCGCAGCGCCGAGACCAGCTGCGCGTATTTCTGGCGGGTGGGCGGGGTGAGGCCGGCGGGGTCCTCGAACGCGACGAACAGCACGGTCTTGGACCCCTGTTCGCCGAATGCTGCACTCATCCGGTCGACGGTCAGAAACGACGGCGCGTCGTGGGGCACCAAGTCCACCGACTGTTGGCGCACCACGGTTTCCAGTTGCGGAAAAAGCACCGCCAGCACCACCGCGGTCCCGATCCACAGTCCGATCACCAGCGCCTTGTGGCGCAGGGTGAACGCCCCCAGGCGGGCCAGCGCGGGACTGTATTCACTCGACGGCGCGGTCTGGGCGCGTGCGCGCCGGCGGCGCGGTGGCCCGGGTGCGGCGGTGAGGGTCGGTCCCCCGTGCAGCGGATCGCTCACGGGCTGGCCGGGGCCGTGTCGTAGTCGGCGTTGTCCGCGGCGGGCAGATCATGACGGACCATCCGCACCTGGCCTCCGGGCATGCAGGCCATGTATCCGTGGCGCTTTCCGTACAGTTCCCACGCCGCCACATGCGCGTCGGGCTCCACGTCGATGGAGTGACCGTCCGAGAACTGCAGGTGCAGGGCCCCATCGTCGTCGCTGTGCGCTCGCACGCACATCGACCCGGCCAGGTCCAAAAGGGCGCGGTGCGCCGGCGCGATGTTCAGCGGGTCCAGCACCACCACCTCGGCCGGGTACGGACCCACCGGCGGCAACCCCAGGCGCAGCGGCCGGGAGATGACCACCTCGTTGTAGTCCTCGAAGCTGAGCACCAGGCCTTCATGCAGCGATACCCGCTGCAGGGTGCACCGTTCAATCCACTGATCGAGCATGATCGCGTCCCCTGTCTCCGCCCCAGCAAATCGATACTAAGCAGTATCGCAACGCTACACCGTGTAGCGTTTCGGGGCAATGGTGTCGGGCTAGACGCGCAGGATGAGGGCCATGGCCCGGTCGATGCTGTCCCGGGCTGCGGCGGCGGGCACCCGGCCGCTGATGAAGGCGGCCAGGTTGGCCAGCCACACGTCGCCGAGTAGGCAGGCCAGTTGCTGGTCGCGCAGCGATGGGGACGGGCCGCCCAGTGCGGCCGCGAGCAGCCGGTTGAGCACCGTCATGGTTCGCTCGACCTCGGCGGCCGCGGCGCTGTCGGCAACGACGAGCGCCCGGGTCAGCGCCTCGGTCAGCGGCAGATCACGCTGCCACTGCTCATGCAGGCAGTCACTGAGCGCGACAAGTCGCTGCTGGGGGCCACCGGGCACCGCCGACCAATCGCGCAGGGCCTCGACCTGCTCGACCTCGCGGGTGAGTGCGCAGACCAGCAAATACGCCTTGGAGGGAAAGCGGCGGTAGATGGAGCCGACGGCGATACCCGCGCGCTCGGCGACCGCGCGCATGCGTACTGCCTCGTAGCCGCCGACCGAGGCGACCGACACGGCGGCATCGAGGATCGCGATGTCCCGGCCATCACGAGCAGCCAGGCCCGGCGCACCTGTCATCGCTGCGCCCCGAGCCGGCGCCGATGCGATGACCGCCATCCCCACCGGATCGGGGTGTGCTGCGCCAAAAACACTGACAGCCAGGTGCGATCAGACAAATCCCACATCTCCTGGTATAGGCGGTTTCGCTGCGCTACACGCGGTAGCATAACTGCCCTGGGGTGTGGAGAATCGACGATTGGCCACACCGGAGGCGGCGGACAATAAAGTGAGTGACTGTGAGTGAGTGGCCCGACGTCAACGCCGACGGCACTGATGATGACGACGACGTCGATCCGCGACGTATCCGCTCGCGCAACCGGCTGCTGGAGGCGGCCGCGGCCCTGCTGAACGCCGGCGGCGTGGAAGCGGTCACCGTCGACTCGGTCACCAAAGCCTCCAAGGTGGCCCGCACCACGCTGTATCGCCACTTCAAGACCTCCTCGCACCTGCTGGCCGCGACCTTCGAGCGGCTGCTGCCCCAGGTGACCCCACCGGCACCACGCAGTGGACCCCTGCGTGAGCAGCTCATCGAATTGCTCTCCCGGCAGGCAACGCTGTTCAACGACGCCCCGCTGCACATCACCACACTGGCCTGGCTTGCCCTGGGCCCCACCACCACCAAACCCGACACCGAGGACCAGTACCCGGCCGGCGCCGTCCGGACCCTGGTCATCGACCAGTACCGCCAACCGTTCGACGCCCTGCTGCACAGCGACCAAGCCCGCGCCGAACTGGGCGACTTCGACCTCGAACGGGTGCTCTGCCAACTGATCGGCCCCTTGGCATTCGCCCGCATGACCGGGTTTCGCGTCATGAGCCACGACGACTGCGCCGCCATCGTCGATGACTTCCTCACCGCCCACCGCCGCACCTCGCCGGCACCCACCGAAAGTCCCGACGCCACACGTGCCTGACCTGCGTCGGCGCGGTCACGCTCAGGGAGTCCCGTAGTGGCGGTCCTTTGTGTGCGGGTGAGTCTGATTTTGGGTGGGCCTCGGTGGTTGATGTTCTTGTGGCCGAATGTTTTTCGTGGGAATTTGGTGGCGGCGGCTCGTTTGGTGACGCGGGGGTAGGTGCAGTGGCGCCGGGCCGGGTTGGGTCGCTCGAGCATTTCGGCGATGGCGTGACGCAGGCATGTCGCCAGCCGGTCAGGGGGAAATTCCTGCCTGCCCGGTGACGTGGCGGCGGACGGTGCGCAGGGTTCGGATGAACGACATCCGCAGTGGATCGAGCCCGTCGGGGTCAGTGGCCTCGACCATCAACGCCCGGATCGCGTAGTGGGTGAGCAGCAGTGCCCAGATCTCTTGGCGCACCCTGTCGGGACTGTGCGAACGCAACACTCGGTAGCTGCCGCGTTGGCGGGTTTCTATCTCGGCCAGGCTGGATTCGAACTCCCAGCGCTGGTGATAGACCGCAGCAAGTTCGGCGGCCGACGCCCGCTCAGGGTCGCAGATGGTGGTGATCAACCGGATCGGCGACCGGTCGTCGGTGTCGCGGTTGGCGATGTCGTACTCGATAACCCGCACCATCGGGCCTTGCGGCACCGTGGCCAGCCCGCGGGCCTGGTGGCGGCGGATGCGTTGGCGTTCGATGGTGGTCAGCAGCACGCTCACATACGAGCCGTCGGCCAGTTCCGTCACCGGGTGCAGGAGCAGTGTCGACTGCACCCGCCCCAACAGTTCGGCACCGGTCGCTGCGGCCTCTTGCCGGAACTGGCGGCTGTAGAACCGGGGTCAGCCAGCACGAGCATTCCGGGTTCGATGCTGGCTAGCAGTGGGCGGGCCAGGTCGCGTTCATCGACATGGACACCACCGAGGTGTGCGTCGATCACGGCGTGGGTGCCGCATTCACCCAAGCCGAGGACTTTCACCTTCGGGTAGGGACCGTCGAGTCCCTTGCTGGCGCTGCGACCGAACTCGTCATCGTTGTCGGCGGTGTCGGGGACATCGAGTTGAACGCCGTCGATGGCCATCACGCGCAAATCGGCCAGCCAGGCACCCGGGGTGCCGGCACCGGCCAGCGGCCGGGCCACCCGTTCATAGAGCTCGCGCAGCGGCTCGGCGCCGAGTCGGGCCCGGGCCTGACACAGCGCCGATGACGTGGGCACCTGCCAATCGTCATTCCGCGCGCGCAGGAATCGCAGACCATCGACGAGTTTGCGCATCACTTCTTCGTAGGCGTCATCGAAGAACGGGGTCACCGCCAGCACGAAGTACACGACCACCCGAGCCGGCAGCAGGCGACGACGGCGCTCGACCTTGCCTGTGTCAGCGAGCACCTCGTCGACCAGGTCGCGGTGCACCAGCCGCGTCAGCACACCCAGACCGATCCGGTCGGTCAACTGGTCTGACCGACCACATTCGCCACCTGAATTCGCGTCGGCCACAGGTAATAAGAAATACGTGTAATCCATTGCTGCACAATACTTCTCAAAGCCAATCTGAGGAACGAAAACTGGCGCGGCCACCACATCACCTTCGCTGAATCAGCCCATCAACGCTCATCAAAGTAGAGCAGGCGCAACAGCTTTCGCCACAACATCGCCTTGACCTGCAACAACGCCAAAGTTAACGACATTGGCATCAAACCCGGGGCGATTCACCCTTCGGCTCAGTCGTGTGTCCGACGGGGGACTTGTCCGCCTGCGACACGGGTCGAGGTCTTTGATTTGATCGGCTTACCAGGTAGTGTGAAGAGTCGGGCGCGCAATCGGCACTAGTGGTGTTCTATGTCAGCTGGCAGCTCCCCATAAGTTCCTATTTGCGGCAGCAGTAGATGGTCTGGCCGGTTCCTCGATGGATGTCGTGAGCAAAAGTCAAGCAAACTGACTGCGCGAAACCCCGGGGCCCATCAGTCTCTAGAATTATAGGGAGCGTGCGTTTCGACGACATGGTCCTCATTCGTATCAGTCCAAGCTCGAGCATTGGTGCGTGGTGATCCCAGGATGTCGAAAGCGCTCGCGCGCAAGGCTTCGTCGGTCAAGAATCGTTGTGCGCGGTAGCGGTCGATCCTGAAATGGTCGGCGACCAGGTAAAGGTACTCGACGACGATTCCACGTGCGATCGCTCGAGGTAGGTGTATTCGGTAGTGCTCGTTCAGGTACTTCACGACGAACGTCGTGCGATTGCCCATCCAGGGTGAGCGCCAGGTCACGGTTTGATGGGCTAGTTCTACGCGCTCTAGGTGCGTCGCTGGCTGGGGGCACTCCCGGGGCGGGGTTTCGTGTCTCAGATGCGGACCACCATATTTGCGGTGGGAGGGGTAGCGGTCGGTCCGTGATCGAGGCTGAATTCTGCAACAGCGATTCCAGCCATGGAAATCTTCGGTCTGAGCGAAGTCATCCGTAGTCATCCGTCACCATCTATCTGTTTCATCGGTTCGGGCGGTGCTGAACTCTGACTAGGAGCTGTCATTCTTCAGCAGGACGTCAGTCGAATTGACCGTTCAGAAACTCTGCCCGCGAGGCGGTGCGGGCCAGCTTTCCCGACGTCGTGCGCGGGATCCGTCCGGCCGCAACGAGTCGCACTTCGGCGACGCGAACCTGGTGATGCCGCGCCACCGCGGCCCGTACGGCCTCGGCGACAGGCTCCAATTCCGCGCGGCCCGCTCCGACCGCGCGCTCGGCGATGACGACCAGTTGTTCACCCGAATCACCAGGTACAGCAAAGGCTGTCGCATAGCCCGAGCGCACCGCGGACGAGGCACGGCTGACCGTCGCCTCGATGTCCTGCGGGTAGTGGTTGCGCCCGTCGACGATCACCAGGTCCTTGATCCGGCCGGTGACGAACAGCTCGTCGCCCACGTAAACGCCCAGATCGCCTGTGGCCAACCACAATGCGTTGTCCTCGGCGCCGTCGGCGTGGCTGACGGTCTGCCGGGTCTGCAGCTTGTTGCCGAACACCCGCTCGGACTCCTCGGGCCGGCCGAAGTAGCCCTGCCCGATGTTGTTGCCGTGCAACCAGATTTCGCCGACCGTGCCGTCGGCGGCTTCGTCGCCGTCGGGGGTCACGATGGCCACCCACTGGTCGGGGATGGCCCGCCCGCACGACACGTGGGGGACTGCGCCGTCGGCATGGCGGCCCACGACGACGGCTCGGCCTGCCGCGAGTTCCTCACGGTCCAGATAAGTGGCGCTTGGCTTTTCGTCGGCGCCGATGCTGGCCACTGACAGTGTGGCCTCGGCCATGCCGTACGACGGCTTGACCACCGTCTCGGGCAGTCCGTACGGCTTGAAGGCCTCCATGAACAGCTCGATGGACGGCAGCGTCACCGGCTCGGACCCGTTGAGCAGGGTCACCACGTTGCTGAGGTCGAGCGGCTCGCCGGCCGGCGGCAGCCCGCGCTGTGCGCACAACTCGAAGGCGAAATTCGGTGCGGCGGCGAAAGTCCGGCCGTGTGCGGCTTCGTCGGCCAGCCGCCGGATCCAGCGGTAGGGCCTGCGGACGAACGCCATCGGGTCCATCAGGCTGATCTGGCCGCCGCACAGCGCGGGGAACATGATCATGATCAGACCCATGTCGTGGTACAGCGGCAGCCAGCTCACGCTGCGGATGTCGGTGTCCAGGCCACCGGCCAGGATCATCTGAATGACGTTGGTGCACACGTTGCGATGCGTGATCTCGACACCGGCGGGGGTGCGGGTGGAGCCCGAGGTGTACTGCAGGTAGGCGACGTCGTCGGTGCGAGAATCGGGGTCGACGTGCATCTCGGCGAGCGTGCCGGGGACGGCGTCGACGGCGATGACCCGCGGACGCTCGGCGGCGGGCAGTGTCTTGATGAACGCGCGGACCGCTTCGGCGGCCGCGGTCGTGGTGAGCACCGCGGACGGTTTGGTGTCCGACAGCACAGCGGCCAGTCGTTCGGTGTGCCCGGCGAGGGCCGGCGCGAACAGCGGCACGGCGACGTTTCCGGCGTGGACGGCGGCGAAGAACGCCGCGACGTAGTCGACGCCCTGGGGCGCGAGGATGGCCACGCGGTCGCGTGGCTGGGTCACCTGTTGGAGCCGGGCGGCGACGGCGTTGACCTGAGCCCAGAGCCCGTTCCAGCTGAGTTCGATGATCTCGCCGTCGGGGTTCTGCGCGTAGTCGATGAACCGGTACGACGGCTCTTCGCCCATCGCTGCGCGGTTGCGTTCAAGGAACGACGTCAGCGTGATGCCGTCCGGTATGACAATGCTGCCATCGGAGTGAAGGGAATTTTCGGCTGACGCTGTATGTCCAATAGCATTGTCGCTCAACGCTTTGCGTGTCCTCGAAGTCATGTTGACCCTTGGCCTTTCTCGCCGTTGGCCCCAAAGGAAACAGCGTCACAGTGTCTGCGCTCCTACTGTCTAGACGTGCCGTGCTGCAGACTGATCAGCTGCGGGTGCGCGTCCGGTCGACTGCTGGCGTTTGGGCGGTAAGCAAACACCGTATGGCCACCAGAAGTACGCCCCGATGACTGCCGCGATCGGCCGCTTTGGGGCGACCAACATGTCGAGCAGGCGATTCAGGCGTAACGAAATGGTCTGAATGATTCGCACATCGGCTCCAACGGGACTGAGTGCTGCTTTCTAGCCGCGATAACAAATTTAACTTGCCAACTAGCAGGTTAATTTAGCTTCCATGGCTAACTATGTGCAACCCGGTCGGAGGTGAGTGACATCACATCCGCCGATGTAGCATCATTCATCCAGTGCGCACGCAGCCCGCATAAACTCCCCGAAAGGTTGGCAGAGGAAACTTGACGTCATCACGTGGCTTCCTACGTCACCGTATCGTTCAGGCGGCTTTGGAATTGTTTGCTGAGTACGGCGTCAAGGGCACTACCCTGCAGATGATCGCCGATCGGCTTGAGGTGACCAAAGCCGCTGTGTACTACCACTTTCACACCAAAGACGAGATCGTGAGGGCTGTCGCGCAGCCGTTACTCGAGGACATCGCTCGCGTAATACGTATCGCCGACGCGCTTCCCGACCCCAATTCGCGGCGCGAAGTCGCCGTCAGTGGCTTTGTCGAACTGGCGGTGCGTCATAGGGGCCTCAGCGCAATTGTGCAGAACGACCCGGCGATGAGCACGCTGGCGAAGACGCATGTCGAGTTGGAGAACGCCGTCGTGAAGCTGATCACGTTGCTAGATGGCCCCGACGCGGACGTCGCCCACCATATCGGGACGTCGATGATCATCGGCGGAGTTTCCGGCGTTGTAACCGATGCGCGGTTGCTGGACGTGCCCGACGAGCTGCTCCATCGTGTGCTTCTCGACTACGCGCAGCATCTGCTAAATACTCCCAACTTGCTGTCGGCAGTTGTGAAGCCGTCGGGAAGTGTGTAGCCGCCGAGGAGTGAGGTGCAGAAACGAGAATTCGTGACGCGGTGGTGCACTTGCGGCGCCGGGCAGATTCGGGAGCTCCTACGGATATCGAAGATGGTGTGGGGTTTACGAAACCCGTAGTGGCATTACGGCCGACTAGCGGCGGCAGTGGAGGCCGCGCCTTCGGCGCTAGCGCGGACTGATCTGGGAACTTGGCGAGCAGCGGCCGTACATGGCTCTCGCTGTCAGACAATTGATAGCGCTGAGCGCTAGGCGGCATGGCAATGGCACTGTCCCGGTGCGCCGTCAACCCGATGTTGAAAATCAACAGGATCTCCTGACTCGAGCGCGGCAGTGGGTGTAGTCGTAATGACCTATGAGGCCGATCTCGAGAATGCATAGAGGCACCTCATCTCATTGCGGAAATGAAGTCTCCGGGTACGATCGTGAGATTGTTTTGATGTCAGTCAAACCGGGGCAAGGCCGCCGACAGTCGCCGCGCGATCTCGCCGTACCGTTCGAAACGGTCTGACCCGCCGAGGGCGTTGTAGAGCACGATGCGAGTGGCGACGCCGCCATATTTGGCAATGAGCTTGTCCGCCAGCTCATCCCAGGTGGATTCAGTGGCGAACGCGGCGATGTGGTCGTCGGTGATCTGCGCCATCATGCCGGCCATGTCGCCGGCCTTCTGCTTCTCCCGCAGGCGTGCGGTGGTGCCCTCGAATCCGGCCTCGTCCCAGATGAATGCGTAGTTCGGGGTGCTGCCGTAGAAGCTCATGCTGGCCCGGACGAATTCACGCTCGTTGTGCCGTTCCTCGTCGCTGTCGCCGACGATCGTCATGGCCGGGATGATCGTGTCGATGTCGGCAGGGGAGCGGCCCGCCTTCTCGGCACCGGCGGCGACGTTCGGCAGCACGTGGCGGGCGATGTAGCCCGGCTCACCGAGCGGGTGAATGTGCACGCCGTCGGCCACCTCGCCGGCCATGCGCAGCATCCACGGATTCACCGCCGCGATATCGACTTTGGGATCGGGGGCGTCGATGGGACCGGGGCTCCATTGCGGCGTGATGAAATCCAGGTCGTAGAAGTCGCCGTGATGGTCGAGCTTGCCGGTCCGGAACGCCGTGAAGCACGCTTTCACGGCGCGAACATAGTCGCGCAGCCGTGGTCCAGGCTGTTCGAAGGGCATGCCGTAGCGCCGCACCACGTGCGTGCGTACCTGGGTGCCGATCCCGAGCCGGAATTTGCCCCCGGTGGCTTCCTGCAGTTCCCACGCTGATGCCGCGGTGATGAATGGACTTCGCGGGAAAGCTACTGCGACACCGGTCGACAGCTCGAGCCCGGGCGCGGCCTGGGATGCGACCGCTGCGCTCAGATAGGCGGTTCGGCCGGTCTCGGTCAGCAGGAGGCCGGAGAAACCGGCCGCCTGGGTGCGCTGGGCAAGCGTGCCCATCTGGGCCAAAGGCTGCGGAACGGTCATCACGTCGACATGCACACCGGGAGCCTACGCGTTGGATGTTAGCGACGATGGGAAGTGCCGAGCGCCAATCTCCTTGTCGCGCAGTTCTGCCCGCACCCCCGGCATTTCGACCCGCAAGTGATGGCACCTCACCATGGGACCGATCACATCTCATTTATGACAGTTCCGGTGGTCTTGATGGTGACACTTCAGTCCCGAGGGTCGCCTCGAACGGGTCTCGTTCACGGCGTCGTTGGCGCGCATCGTCCACGAGTCTGGCGTGTGGCGCGTACTGAGTCGAAGACCCGCTCGGCGTGGCGGGCGGTCCGTGGGCGCATTAGATGGACTGTGTAAATCCTCTTAACGGAAGGATCGCAGGACGTGACGACATGAAAGGGCAATGGATGCGGCGCTGGTTGCCGCCAGCCCTACGGTCGAGATGGCCGACGCGCTTCGTGCTTCGGGGGTCAGTGTATGAACTGCTGGCGCCGATCGATAACTGCGAGGTGGCGCTGACCGGTGATGGCGGGCTGCTGCCGGGGTTGATCAAGCTCGTCCTTCAACGTGGGCTGGCGCCGAACTCACCGCTCACCTTGGTGACGAGAACGGCGATCTGATCAGGCGGGTGAAACGGCGGCCCACTCAAGACGGTGCTCACCAGGCCGGCCCGTTACCCTTGGAGGTGCCGCGAGACCGCAGCGGTTCGTTGACCCCGACGCTGGTACCCATCGGCCAGCGTGGTGAAGGCAGGCTCGATGACATGGCCATCTCCCGATATGCGGTGCGGAATCAATTTGCGGGACATCCGATTTCGGATTTAGTTCGGCGATCGGGACGCAGGCATCGCGAGAGACGATCCCCAATACCGTCGACGAGATCTCCGACGGGGTCCTGGCATGGCAGCGCCGACCGCTGGAACCGTCGTATCCGGTGATCTACCTCGACGCGATGATTGTGAAGGTCAAAGACGGCGGCCACACCCCCAACAAGGCCGCGCCACATCGCTGTGGGCGTCGATATGACCGGGATCAAGCGCGTTCGGGGGATCTGGGATCAGCCGAACGAAGGCGCTTCGTTCTAGGTGTTGGTATCCGCCGATTTGGCCAATCGCGGGGTCAAGGATGTGTTGACCGTGTGCTGCGGCGGGCTCACTGGGTTCCCGGACGCGATCGCGACCATGCGGTCACACACCGCGGTGCAGACGTGCGCGGCGAAGCTGAGCCGCAACTCGATGCGGTTTTGTGTCGGTGCCCCGGTTGAATAAGCGATTGCATTCCCTATGCTACTCAATGTAGCGTAGGGAAACTAACTGTACGGATTGTGCTGCTCGGAATGTGAACATTGACTGTCAGGTAGCCAGCGTTCCGGCACTCTCGTGAGTACTGGTGGATTACGCTGCTGGCTACGCTGAATACAGCATGTTGCTTCCGGCTTAGTGAGGATTCGCAGGTCGCGAGGCGGGCGTTCGCGTTCGACAGACGCGTCGATGAGTCTCCGCTGGAAGTAACGAGGAGTTTTCGTGCCCGGTTGTGCGACAAGGGAATCCCATTCGGCGTCATCGGTGCGGTGCCCTTGCCCGTCTTCGGGATAGCGAGCAGAGCAGCCGGCCCGCATTCGAGCGCCAGCGATCGTGGTACTTACCACCAGTGACGAGAAGAGGTCTTTGTGAGCATTTCGAATCCACCGGACGTGCAGCGGTTACCGTCGCACACTCCGACGTGTATGGGCTGTGGGCCAGACAATCCGCATGGACTGCACCTTTCGGTCTTCCGTCGAGGGGAGGAGGTGTACGCGGACGTCACATTCGATGAACGGCACGTCGGCGCGCCAGGTCTCGCCCACGGCGGGGCCATCGCCGCCGCGTGCGATGACTTGTTTGGCTTCACGTTGTGGATCGCCGGAACGCCGGCTGTCACACGCAGGCTGACCGTCGAGTACTTGCAGCCGGTTCCGCTGCATGATGCCCATAGGATCGCCGCGCGTATTACTGAACGCAATGGCCGTGCCATCCACGTCACCGGCGCCGGAATTGGTGCTGACGGCGTTATGCGCTTCACTGCTGAAGCGGTCTTCATAGCAGTGGAAGTAGGGCACTTCGCTGCGCATGGGGACATCAAGGGATTCGGCGAACTATTCGCGGAACTCGTTCGCCGTGCAGACAACGGGGCTCATCAACAGGAAGTGCAGTGAACCTGTTTGCGGCAGGCCGCGTTCGTGCCTTCCGCACCCGATCACAGACAGCCGTAATCGGTATGAGTTGAAACCATCGATGCGATCGCCTCGTCGTTCTTCTGGCAGCTGCGGCGCTCTAGAGTCCCGAGGGACAACCGCTGATTGGACTGGGACGATGAACAGGTCCGCGCACTTCGGCTCGAACGGCCGATTCGCCGACTATGGGTGGAGACTGAATAACCCGACGCTCATCAAGGCGAAGACAAGGGCTTTCGTCCCGGTCGACCAATTGGTGAGCGGGGTCGGTTCCCGACTGCGGTGGCGCAGGGCATCGGCGCCAGCCTAGTCAGATTCTCGTCCACCGGGCACCTTCGGTGCTTCGCCCATCGATTGGTGAGGTCTTAATTGTCAACCTCGGCGACCCGTAGCAATACGCACAGTGCTGTCGGTGGATTGCCGCTGGAGTTCGGTGGCAGCGGTCCATCGTACTCGACATCATTCGTGTGATCGCAAAAGCAGACGGTTCCCCAGGCCATGTGTCTGGTGACCCCGTCGCGCACATCGCCTTCGTCGAACTACCTAGTTCGACGGAGCAGAACGAGTCGACCAGCTACATCACCGTGCCATCAATCAGCCAGGTAACGCTGCGCGAGAATCTCGGCTAGTCGGCTCGTATGCACAATCACCTCGTCCTTCGACACATCGAGCAGCCCAGAATGCCACGCGGTGATGACTTCGACGAAACCGCCTACGGCAACCAAGGTATCCATTCGGAGCGCTGCCTCGTCTACGTCATCAAGCAAATGGGGTCGGCTTGCCTCCACGACGAGTTGCGTTGCGTCTTGCAATGCGAGTGCGCGGCGATCCTGAAGTGGAGAACTGCCGACGTGGTGGGCGAGAAGGATGCGGGCTTGGCCTGGATCGGAAGCGATCCGGTCAACCACGATGGAGATCGCCGCGGCAATCGTCTCCATCGCCGGCCGATCGATCCGCTCGTTGAACAGAGTCGAGAGCTCGCCTAGCACCTCACTCCGGACACCGTCCCACGCTGCCACGAGCAAATCGTCGCGCGTCTTGAACTCTTCGTAGAAGTATCGATCATTGAGCCCGGTGGCTGCGCACACGCCGCGCATGGTTACCGCAGCCCAGCCGTTCTCGGTCCATATTTCAGTCGCCGCCTCGATGAACCTCTGGCGCCGCTCTGCCCGCCGTTCCGCGCCTGTGCGCCCACCCCACCGCTTGTTTTGAGACCGCACACCACCATCTTGACAAACGGGACAAGCGACGGACAAACTGGTGTCATCTGCCACCAATGGTGGCAGCCGCCACCAGAAGTGAGTTGCGTCGCAATCGCTCTGCGGCCGCCAAATCAAATAGGGAAAGGTCACATGAAATTGTCGGTTCTTGGCCGAACGCCAGGTCGGAGTTACGGAGCCGACGCTGTCGTGACGGGGGCGGGCAGTGGCATCGGGCGCGCCTTTGCTGTGGAGCTCGCGCGTCGCGGTGGCCGGGTGATATGTGCGGACAGAAATCTGAGCACAGCGCGGGAGTCGGCCGAACTGGTGCGCCAGGCGGGCGGCGAAGGCCTCGACATCGAATGCGATGTGACCGAACTCGACCAGGTACGGCTGTTGGCAAAGACGGGTGAGAGTTGGTTCGGAAAGCCCGCCAGCTTGGTGATCAATAACGCCGGAATCGGCGCGGGTGGCAACGTTATCGGTGCAACATCGATAAACGACTGGACTGCCGCGATCTCAGTGAACCTTTGGGGTGTTATCTACGGTTGCGAGACTTTTGTCCCTCGGATGCGCGAGAATCGCCGATGCGGTGTAATCAACGTTGCGTCCGCGGCAAGTTTTGGCGCCGCGCCGCGTATGGGCGCCTACAACGTGAGCAAAGCGGGCGTTCTGGCTCTATCAGAGACATTAGCAGCCGAACTTTCTGGTACCGATGTCAATGTCACCGTGCTTTGTCCGACATTTGTGAAAACCAACATCGTAGATAATCCTCAAATCCAAGAGTCTGCTGCCAGACTCGCGGGCACGCTGATGAAGTGGACCGGCGTATCGCCGGAGTCTGTCGCACGGAAAACACTCGACGCACATGACCGGGGGCAAATCTACGTCGTGCCTCAGATCGATGCAAAAGTGCTGTGGCAGATTAAAAGAACACTACCGAGCACTTTCACACGTGCATTGGGATTGATGGATCAAGTGGCTTCCTGGAAACAGATCGTCTAGAGAAAGCGCGTAAGGAAATGTCTTTCGCATATAGCGATATGCTCGAAACTATAAAAAGTAAGCAATGGGCGCTGGCGGATATCGATTGGGATGCTCCGGGTGCTGAGCTCATCACGGATGAGCAGCGTCCCAAGCTCAAGCAGTTCATGGCTGACGTAGTATGGATTGAACATGTCGGAGCGCGGGCATTCGCGGCGATGGCACCAAAAGCTCCGTTCGAAGCTCTGGGTGACATTTACCGGTACTTTCACGCTGAAGAGCAGCGCCACGCCAACGTTGAGCTAGCACTCATGCGGCGGTGGGGGATGCTGGAAAGGGACGAAAAGCCCGTTCCGAACAAAAATATCCGGCTGGTGATAGAATGGCTAGATCGATATGCTGAAGCTCTACCATTAACGGTGATTGGTGCCGCGATTCCCGCTCTGGAAACCGCCCTCGACGGAGCTTTGCTCAAATTTCTATTGGACGAGGTCGCGGACCCGCTTTGTGCCGAGGTTTTCAATAAAGTGAACAGCGACGAGTCGAGGCATCTAGCCGTAGGTTTTCAGGTCCTCAATGATCTGGGTGCCAGCCCGATGCGAGTCCACGCAATCCAAACAGCTGGCGCGCTGATTGATCCAAGAATCCTGGCTGGCGGGTTACTCTATGTACCTCTCCTAACGCGAATGCTGATGAATCTCAATGCCATGGGCTTGTCGGAAGAAAAACTATACAACGCCGTAACACGTTACGCGAATGTCGGTGATCGCAGTGAACACACTCGGAGGGTTCCCGGATATCACATTCTGAAGGCTCACATGTCGTCTTCGATTAAACGATCCCAACCCCTGCATTTCATATCACAGCGCCTGGGCGACGCAATCGATGTTTTCCCCGTTCGAGTTCTAGGTCGACCACCTTCATGGACTGACGAGCTGACTTATGAGCCGGTAGCGAAATGACAGGAGTAAAGACCACTCTAATAATTGGCGCCGGATTCGCTGGTATCGGCACGGCTGTTCGGCTGATTCAGGAGGGCATGGACGAATTCGTTATACTGGAGCGTTCCGATAGCATCGGAGGAACCTGGCGGGATAACAGCTACCCCGGAGCGGCTTGCGACATTCCTTCATTGCTCTATTCTTACTCCTTTGAACAGAACCCTTCCTGGTCGCAAGCGTACTCGGGTAGCGCCGAGATACTGCAATATATTGAAAGAATCGTTGCAAAGTATGATCTTACTCGATTCATCAATTTTAGTTCTGAAGTGAGTTCGATTGAATTCGATGAAGAAAGCGCTACCTGGTTTGCTGACACAAGGGATGGCCGGCGATACGCGGGTCGGTCGATCGTCATTGCGAGTGGGCCACTTGCGAATGTGAGTCTCCCGGACATCAGGGGTATTGATTCATACGAAGGCAAAAAGATGCACAGCGCTCGCTGGGATCACGCCTATGACTTGTCAGGCAAACGTGTTGCCGTGGTCGGAACAGGTGCGAGTGCAGTCCAGATTGTGCCAGAATTGGTGAAATGCGCTAAATCAGTCAAGGTCTTTCAGCGAACGCCCGGTTGGGTTCTACCAAGGGCGAATTTCACGCACCCGGGCTGGTTGCGATCCATGTTCCGTCGTTCGTCTTCATTCGAACAAGCTGGGCGACAAATATGGTTTTGGGCGCACGAGGTCATGGCTGTCGGCATGGTGTGGGATACGGCTGCAACGACAGTCATCGAAATAGCGGCGAAATCTAATCTGCGTCGGCAGGTGAAGGACGGCTGGCTTCGACGCCAGTTGACCCCTAGCTTCAGGCCGGGGTGCAAACGGATGCTGATGACCAGCGAGTACTACCCAGCCCTGCAAGCTAGTAATTGCAAGCTCATTAGTTGGCCAATTGCTACTCTGGCTCCTAACGGTATTCGGACAGCCGATGGTGTCGAGCATGAGGTCGACTGTATAGTTTTTGCAACCGGATTCGATGTCTGTAAGCAGGGCACACCCTTCCCGGTGCGAGGTCTAAACGGGCGAAAGCTAGACGATGAATGGTCTCGGGGAACGTATGCCTATAAAAGTGTGAACGTCGCCGGCTATCCGAACCTATTCTTCACTTTTGGACCGAATTCCGGTCCGGGCCATAATTCAGCTCTTATCTATATGGAAGCGGCCATCGACTACATCGTCCAGGCGATCAAAGTGCTCCAAGCTCAAGGTGTGCGCACGCTGGATGTTCGAAATGACCGGCAAAGTGCCTACCACGCGGACATCCAACGTCGCCTTAAGCGGACGACTTGGAATTCAGGATGCACAAGTTGGTACCTAACCGAGGACGGATACAACGGTACGATGTATCCGGGTTTTGCCACCCAATTCAGAAGAGAACTCTCTCAATTCGACATGCATGACTATATCGTCACTGGTAATGATGGATAGAAGCCGATCATTCGGCGCTTCTCAAAAAGCGTCGGATGACAATGCCCATAGATCAGTCTTAGGAAGCGATGAATTTATATGCAGGTCTTTGATAGTGAGATAATAATCGTGGGAGCGGGCTTCTCGGGTATCGGCACCGCGATCAGCCTGCAAAAGTCGGGATTTTCCGACTTCTTAATCGTAGATGATGCTGGCGGTGTAGGTGGCACTTGGCATTGGAACACTTATCCCGGTATCGCGGTGGATATTCCGTCGTATAGCTATCAATTTTCCTACGAAAAACGGGCTGATTGGTCGCGCACATATGCACACGGAAATGAGCTTAAGGACTATGCGGTCGAGTGTGTAGAGAAGTATGGGCTTGCCGAAAGAATTCGCTTCAATACGACCATTATTGAAGCTTGTTATGATGAGTCTGTAAATCTATGGCAATTGCGGACTGCGGCTGGAGAGAAGCTAGCCGCACGTTTCGTCATCAACTGTTCAGGTGTTTTGAGTCGCCCGAAATGGCCGCAGATACCGGGCATCGCAAGCTTTGCTGGTGTCACCCTGCACACCGCTCGATGGGATCATTCTAAGGACGTCGCGGGCAAGAGAGTGGCAGTCATCGGTACGGGAGCTTCAGCGGTACAGCTGATTCCTGAAGTCGCCAAAACTGCGGCAAGTTTGACGGTGTTTCAACGTACGCCCATCTATTGTTTGCCCAAGCCGGATTTTCGGGTACCTAGGTGGGCTCGCGCTGCATTACGCCATTTTCCGGGCGTGCAGTTTGCGACGCGCATAGGTAGTCAAGCATTTGTCGAGCTGACGTTTCCGATCGCGGCTCACTTTCACACGATTCTTCCCATGTCGACTGCGATGGAGGACCTCGCGAAGCGCTATATGCGCAATCAAGTAGATGACGCACGCACGAGGGAAAGTCTTATTCCAAAATATGCTCTCGGATGTAAGAGGCCTAGCTTCCACAATTCATATCTAGCGACTTACAATAGACGCAATGTTTCGCTCGAAACGGATGGAATCTCATGCATAGATGGCCAATCAATTCACACGATCAACGGTGAAACCTATCCGATTGATGTTCTAGTACTCGCGACGGGTTTCAAGGTGATGGAGCCGGGCAACATGCCGACATATATGCTTAAAGGCCTCGGTGGACTCGAACAGGCGGCTTGGTGGGACGAGCACCGCCTCCAGGCTTTTGAGGGCGTGAGCGTCCCGGGATTTCCGAATCATTTCAACATCTTTGGTCCATATGGTTACAACGGTTCTTCTTATTTCGCCCTAATCGAAGCGCAGAGTCGGCACATTGTCCGATGCCTTCGGCATGCTCGCGCGTCGGGATCGAATTATATAGAGGTCACTGATGAGGCCAATGATCGGTATTTTGCTGATGTGCTCCGGCGACGCCACCGACAAGTTTTCTGGCAACCCACCTGTTCGGCGGCAAATAGTTACTATTTCGACCAACATGGAGATGTGCCGCTCCGCCCGTCGACGACACTCGAGACATCTCTGCGAAGCCGAACCTTTCCATTGTCTAGTTACCGATTTGACAGGCGAGGGTCGGTGGCCTCGTCGTGACGGATATGAAGGCGCCGGACTGGCGGCCCAGTATTGCGAGCTACTTGCTCGCTCTCTCGTCGCAGATTACGATTCGCCCGCTGGCCAGAGTTCTCCCTCCGAATGCCTATGGAATTGCTGTCTTGGATCGAGTGCTGCGTATCGCACTTGCCACCTCGTGGCCACGCCGTGGGGTGACAGTCGAACAGGTGGATGCCCAGTTTGCTGGAAGTCGGATTTGCGGGGAATGGGTCACATCGTCCGCTGTTGATCCTCACGCACCGCCTGTGCTCTATATTCACGGCGGCGCCTATTCGATGTGTTCTCCAGGTACGCATCGCGGACTTCTCGGTGAGCTGGCCTCAGCTAGCGGTCGGCCGATCTTCGCCGTCAAGTACCGACTAGCGCCGCGCTACCCGTACCCGGCCGCAGCTGACGACGCATTGAATGCGTACCGCTGGCTTGCGCATCGGTCGAGTTCATCTGGAGGGCGAGATTCTGTGGCTTTGGCTGGAGATTCCGCAGGAGGGCAGCTCTCGATGGCGACTGCGCTAAGCGCGCGAGACGAGATGCTGCCAGTCCCGGATTCGTTGCTCCTGATGTCCCCGGTGCTGGACCTCAGCTGCAAACTAGCGCGAGCACGCGAAGTCCGGCGCTCAGACCCTTTCGCGTCTGCACGGTCGGCGGCACGGGCGCTCCAGTTGTACGTAGCTGGGGCAGATCCCAGCGATCCTCGAGTTAGCGTGCTTACTGCCGACCTTTGCGGCATGCCACCGACCTTGATTCAAGTCGGTGGTCGAGAAATGCTGATCGATGATTCGCGGACGCTCGGAAAGTATCTTCGAGCCGACGGCTCATCGGTCGAAATCCAGGTGTATCGAGGACAAATTCACGTTTTCCAGGCTATGTTCAGAGTTTTGCCCGAGGCGCGCGAAGCAATTGAATGTGCAGGTAGATTCCTCAAAGAAGCTGCATCGAAATGAAAAGCGCCGAACTAGTGATTTGATGTCAATTTCAGTGACCTTTTGGTCTCTGTCGAAATATGGTGAAAATTTTCTTTCTAAACGGCATGGATACGATCCGGTGCAGATTGTGGTGGGTGTCGGCGTTGCCGGTGTAGCTATACCTCGTCCTTCGGAAAGTGTCGGTTGCGAAATTTTGCCACCGTGGATAATGCTGGGCGTATCTGTAGTGTTTGTCGGAATAACGTCTAATCTCGTGGCGGTCAGCGATATGGCATCAGTGCATTGTTCGTCGTCGTATCTGTCGAAATCTCCGATGGGCGAGGGACTACCGCGACTAATCAGGGATGAAGGCATATAGCAACGCGTCTTTGATGTGCGGTGGGCTTGATCGCCGTCGTCGTTTGGAGACTGAGATTGCGGCGCTGTCGATTGCCGGCAGGCTGGTCGGTGGTATTTCGCCACCAGATCAGGAGGCAGGCTTAGCTGCGAAATTGCGCATCAGTGCTACTACGCGATGCCAGATACATCGGTAGGTAGCCATCCCATTGTTGCGGCAAACTGACGCCCGACGATGAGTCTGGCTATGCAAAGGTTTGAGGGAACTATTGCCGTGGTCAGCTTGGGCACTCTGTGCCCAGTCGGCGCCGCGCACCGAGCGGTGAAATTCCGGCGCGCGCAGGCCGGGATCGACGTTCGTGTAACGGATCCTGACTCGGAAACCAGGCGAGCGTTGGCACTCTTGCTGGAGCGTGAGCTCGTTGGTCTGAAGTCCAGCCTGGCGGTGTCAGTCGAACGGCATGTGACGAGGCCGAGATTCAGCCGCTGCTGATGACAAAATATCACATCTGTCTAGATATTGACATTTACATCCAATATGTAAAAACTGGTGGCGAGTGCGGTCAAGGTACGCCGTGACTGGGAGGAGCTGTTGTGAACCCGCTTGTTGAGCCTGTGATTGAAGCCAGAAAGAGTCTGTCGTCCGTCCTGCTTGCGCCCGCGCCGCGTGTCGTTGACGAGAGTTGGCGTCGATGGTGCCGAGGCTGGCCGGTCTGTGAACTCGCTGTTGTGCCGTCCGGAAGTGGCTTGAAACCGGTGCTCGGCGATTCAGGCCTGCCTCTTGTCGGTCATACGCTCGACTACATCCGATTCGGGTCGGATTTCAGCCGAGAGCGCTACGACCGTCTGGGTTCTGTGTCGTGGATGGGCGCGTTCGGCACCAAGTTGGTGGTCATCGCCGGTCCGGAGGCCACCCGGCAGGCTTTCACGAGCGAAGCGAAGGCATTTTCTCAGGATGGCTGGTCCTTTTTGATCGACGCCTTCTTTCATCGCGGATTGATGCTCATGAGCTTTGATGAGCACTTGATGCACCGACGCATCATGCAGGAGGCGTTTACGCGTCCGCGCCTGACCGGATATGTCGAGCAAGTAACCCCATGCGTTCGCTCAGCAGTGCCCGCGTGGCCGACGGGCTCGTCGACTCGAATCTATCCACTGCTGAAGGAACTCACCCTCGATGTAGCCACCGACGTTTTCATGGGTGGCCGCGGCAAGGAGGAGAGTGATGCTGTCAACAAGGCGTTCGTCGCTGCGGTGCGTGCAGCGAGCTCCCTTGTGCGTGTTCCGCTTCCGGGAACTAGATTCCGCGCTGGTGTGCGAGGCCGGCGCGTCTTGGAGGACTACTTTTTCCGGCATCTGTCGGCCGCGCGAGCCGGTGAAACGGACGATCTGTTCGCTGCTCTTTGTCAAGCCACCACCGAAGACGGGGAGCGGTTCTCCGACGAGGATGTGGTGAGTCACATGATCTTCTTGATGATGGCGGCTCACGACACATCGACGATCACCACTACTGCGGTCGCCTATTTCCTCGCCAAGAATCCGGTGTGGCAGGAGGCGGCGGCGGCGGAAGCCGAGGCCGTCGGTGACGGGTTGCCAGACATCGAGGCCCTAGAGAAGATGGCGGTTATCGACCTTGTGATCAAGGAAGCGCTCAGATTGGTTGCACCTGTTCCGCTGGTGATGCGCAAGACGGTTCGAGATGTCGCCATCGACGGATATCACATCCCAGTGGGCACCGTTTGTGCCATAACAGCTGCGGTGAATCACTTCGATCGAACGATCTGGAGTGATCCTGAGCGGTTCGATCCTTCACGTTTTGACGAGCCTCGGCGCGAGGATCAACACCACCGATTCGCCTGGGTACCTTTCGGGGGAGGAGCGCATAAGTGTATCGGCATGCAATTCGGAACTCTTGAGGTCAAAGCGATCCTGCACCGGATGCTGCGGTCGTTCATCTGGACGGTTCCGGAGAACTATCAGGTCCGGTGGGACAACACCTCGCTTCCTATTCCGGTGGACGGACTTCCGTTGGAGATGAGACGCCGATGACTGACGATTACAGGCGTTATCTCGAAACCACGGAATTTCTAGATTGGCAACATGATGCGGTACGTGGCTTCGTGTCGTCGGCGATCCGGGGCGCCGCTGACGACATTACGAAAGCGATAGGCATCTTTACCGCGGTCCGTGACTCCATTTGGTATGACCCCTACACAGTCACCGATAACCCGGACGCGTATCGCGCCAGTACCGTCGCGACATCCGGACGCGCCTACTGCGTCCCGAAGGCCGTGCTGTTGACGGCAGCGTGCCGAGCGGCTGGAATTCCGGCGCGGCTGGGGTTCGCCGACGTTCGAAACCACCTCCAAACCAAGACATTGCGCGAGCGGATGGGTGGTACAGACGTCTTTGTCTATCACGGTTACAGTCTCATGTTTCTCAACGGTGCCTGGGTGAAGGCCACTCCGGCGTTCAATCGTGAGTTGTGCGCGCGTTTCGGTGTCTCGCCGATAGATTTCGATGGTCGTAGTGACGCACTGCTACATGGGTTTACGGGTGACGGCACCCAGCACATGGAGTATCTGTGCGATCGGGGAGCCTACGACGATCTACCCCTAGCAGACATCCTGCAAGCACTGAAATCGCATTATGGCAGTTTCATCGACCAGCCGAACAGCAGTCCCGACCTCTTCGCCTGAAAGGGCACTACACGATGCAAAGCACTATGCAAGATGTTCCCCTCACGGTCTCGGCAATCGTTCAGCATGCGGCAGCCATACACGGTGATAGCGAGGTCATAACTCAAACCGGAGCTGGCTATCGCAGGACTTCCTATCGCGGAATGCTGCCGCGAGTAGCTCAACTCGCCAACGCTCTGCGCAGCCTTGGCGTCACTGCAGATCAACGCGTGGCCACCTTCCAATGGAGCAACCAGGAACATTTGGAGGCCTACTGTGCGGTTCCCTCCATGGGTGCGGTCCTGCATACCTTGAACATTCGTTTGGCCCCAGAGCAACTCGCGTACATCGCCAATCATGCGAACGACCAGATTGTGATAGTAGACGCGTCGGTCGCGCCGTTGCTGGCTGCCGCGCTCCCTGCAATGACGTCGGTGCACACCGTCATCGTTACAGGACAGGGCGACCTTGCCCCGTTGCAGGGAAGCGGAAAAACAGTTCTGTGTTACGAGGAAGTGCTTGCCGGCCAGGAAGAGTCATTTGAGTGGCCGGTTCTCGACGAGTTGTCTGCCGCGGCCATGTGTTACACCAGCGGCACCACGGGAGATCCCAAAGGCGTCGTCTACAGTCATCGTTCCACCTACTTGCACTCCCTGACCGCGTGCACCGCTAATGCGTTGTCGATCAGCGAGGCCGACCGTCTGTTGGCCATCGTCCCAATGTTTCACGCCAATGCGTGGGGGCTTGTCTATGCAGCGTTGATGTCCGGTGCGGATCTGGTGCTGCCTGACCGGTATCTCCAAGCCGAACCATTGGTATCGCTCATCGAAAACACCGGGCCGACCGTCGCTGGTGCGGTGCCGACGATCTGGAATGATGTCGACCGATATCTGGATTCGCATCCTGGGCGGGATATATCTTCGCTACGTTTGGTCGCTTGCGGAGGATCGGCTGTTCCGATTTCCCTGATTCGTGGGTTTGAAGAAAAGTACAACGTGCCCATCGTGCAGGCATGGGGCATGACCGAAACGTCTCCGCTGGCTACCGTTGCACGTCCGAATCGCGACGCTGACGAGACGAGACGATGGGAGATGCGGGCCAGTCAAGGTCGGCCGATCTGCGGTGTCGAAATCCGTCTGCGGGACGACGACGGTAAAAACGTGCCGTGGGACGGACAATCAGTTGGGGAGATTCAGGCGCGTGGGCCGTGGATAACCGGCTCATATTTCGGTGACTTCGACTCGGACAAATTTGACGAAGGATGGTTGCGTACCGGTGACGTCGGCCGCATCGATCCGGACGGATGTCTCACCCTGACGGACCGTTCAAAGGACGTGATCAAATCTGGCGGCGAATGGATCTCGTCGGTAGAACTGGAAAACGCGCTTATCGGTCATCCCTCAATCTACGAAGCAGCGGTCATCGGAGTTCCTGACGACAAATGGCAGGAGAGGCCCTTGGCTCTTGTGGTAGTTCACCCGGGCTCTGAGGTGAACATTGACCAACTCCAGGTCTTTATCTCGCAGAAGGTTGCAAAGTGGTGGATTCCGGAGCGATGGTGTTTCGTTGCTGACATACCACGTACAAGTGTTGGAAAGTATGACAAAAAAGCGATCCGTGCGAAACATGCGTCTGGACATTACAAAGTTCAGTACGTTTGATTCCTCTGAATAGTTGCAAACTCGAGTTGTTGAAAGGAAATTGTGTCCATCTCAATGTCCCCATGGATGAATGCCGAATTGGTAGAGCTTCGTGACCTCGCAGCGAAGTTCTTCTCGGCCGAATTGGCGCCGCATGCGCAGCGCTTTGCCGACCAGCACCACGTCGACCGAGAACTGTGGAACCGGGCGGGTGAGCTGGGCTTGCTCTGCATGTCTATACCTGAGGAATACGGCGGGGGCGGTGGCACGTTCGCGCACGAAGCGGTCGTGCTCGAAGAGCAGGCCCGCATCGGTGACAGTTCATGGGGCGCTGGGCTGCACAGCGGAATCGTCGCGCACTACATCCTGCAGTACGCGACTGAAGAGCTGCGACGAGAATGGTTGCCCAAGATGGCATCCGGCGAACTCGTTGGAGCCATAGCCATGACTGAACCAGGTACCGGCTCGGATTTGCAGGGTGTCAAAACCAAAGCTGTACTGGACGGAGACGAGTACGTCATCTCGGGCTCGAAGACCTTTATCACCAACGGCCAGCAAGCCGATCTGATAATTGTCGTTGCCAAAACCGACTCCAGTAAGGGCGCGGCCGGAATATCTCTCTTCGTAGTCGAAGCTGACCGGGCGGGGTTCCGGCGTGGCAAGGTTCTCGACAAGATCGGCCAACGCGGTCAGGACACCTCTGAGTTGTTCTTCGACGAAGTGAGGGTTCCGCGCTCGCATCTACTGGGCCAGACCGAGGGTCAGGGCTTCATTCAGCTCATGAACCAGTTGCCCCAAGAACGACTTATCGTGGCGGTGGGTGCAGTCGCGGCGATGGAGCTTGCCCTGGAGCAGACGCTTAAGTACACGCGTGAGCGCGAGGCGTTTGGTCGGCCGGTCTTTGGCTTTCAGAACACCAAGTTCGTCCTGGCTGAAGCTGCGACCGAAACGCGCATCGCAAGAGTGTTCCTCGACTACTGCATCGACCTGCACCTTGCGGGTCAACTCGACGTGCAGACCGTCGCTATGGCGAAGTGGTGGACCACGGAACGGGCTATGAAGGTCCTTGATGACTGTATGCAGCTGCACGGCGGCTATGGCTACATGACTGAGTACCCCATCTCGAGATTGTGGGTGGATCAGCGCGTGCAAAAAATCTATGCCGGCACGAACGAGGTTATGAAGGAAATCATCTCTCGATCGCTGTGATCGACCGATAATTGACTTTTCTAAACAAATCTAGGAGCTCGAATGGCAACGGTGATTCTGCCCTATCGACATGAAGTTGCGGGCCATTGTGGTTCGGGTGCGCTACGTGACTTGACTGAGTGGGCGGGTATTCGTTTCGCCGGACACGTACCGGATGAAGGATTGGTTTTTGTGCTTGGCGGCGCATTGGACTTCTCCTACATCCGATCAGCGAAACTTCAACCGCCGGTCTATCTCGTTGGGCGTAGCGCCGATCTTGAAGACGAATACTTGAACCGATTGGGTGCGCAGTTGGAGACTCGCGCGACCGACGACGCTGACCTTGGATGGAAATGGGTGACCGAGCAGCTCGACGCGGGCACGCCAGTCATGGTGTGGACGGACATCGCCGAATTGCCTTATCTGCGCGCGCGGCTGAACATGAGTCGGCATGACGTCGTGGTCGTCGGGTATGATGATGCCCGGGAAGTCGCTTATGTCGTAGATAATGATCGCGATACTGTCCAGGCGGTTCCGTATGCAAATCTACGGCGCGCCCGTGCTTCGACTGGATTTCCAGTCCCGACCCGCAATACGACTTACATCGTCGAGTGGCCGGAGTCTGCACCCGACCTCAGGGTAGCTGCGTGCTCGGCGTTTCTTCGCAGCGCTGAAGCCATGGAAGGCGCCTACATTGGCGCGCCCATTGCGTCGCTTTCCAGTTCCGAAATGCAGGTGAACGGACTGGCTGGAATTTCTTCTTTCGTTGAGGATTTGAACCGGTGGTCGGACCTTTTCGATGATGATTGCCTCGAAGCGGCATTGTTTGCGCTAAGCGCCCTTATTCAAAAGGCTGGAACGGGAGGCGGCCTGTTCCGGAGCCTCCAGGCGCAGGGTTGCCAAAAGGTGGCGGAACTACTCGATTTCGAACCTGCACAAGAAGCTGCCGACGCCGCTGCGGCCGCATCCCGACTTTGGACGGGCTTGGCGGCGATCGCTTATGACCCGGAGACCGACCCCCGCCGTAGGGCCGCAGATGCTGCTTCTTTGGCGGCGCAGCTGCCGAGTGCCGAATGGGAGTTGGCGACCGCGCTGAGGGCTGCGGGAAATTCGCTTCGTCGAAGACGAATCACGAGCGGATAAGGCTGCGGCAAATATGGTCGCGTGAGGATTCGCGGAACAACCATTTAGTCAATATGTCAATAGATGGAGGAAAGCAATGTCCGTTTTCGCTGATGAGGATGAGGTCTACCGCTACTTGGGTGGAATTTTCCGGCGAGGTTTAGAAAACGCAGAGCTTGCGACAAAGCTTGCTCGGTCCGGGGTGGTATTGCGCATTCACTACACCGATCCTGATGCGATAGTAACCGTGGATATGCCAAACAAATTGATCGAGACTGGAGCCACCAGCGCCGCTACGCCGAACGTCGAACTATTCATGACTGCCGACACTGGCAATAGGTTTTGGCTGGGCAAGGTGAATCTGACGGTGGCCATGGCTAAAGGGAATGTCAGGGCTAAAGGCCCTGTAGCCAAGTTGGTGAGACTAATACCGCAGGCCAAGAATCTCTTTCCGGAGTACCGTGCAATGCTGGAGGCGGAGAGACGTCGAGATCTTTTAAGTGCTTGATATGGCAAGTCAATCGGCGCTGTCGTAGCTTCAACCGTATTCCTCGGTGAGATTCGCCGTGATCGCCGTCGCATAGTAACCCCGCTTTAGGGTAGTGCTCAACGTTAAATTCTGTATTTACTAAGCATTTTTACCACCGAAAGGACATATTCAACGTGAAGACACGTGCTGCGGTTTTGTGGGGTCTGGGTCAGAAATGGGAGGTCGAAGAGATTGAGCTCGACCCTCCGGGTGCTGGCGAGGTACTTGTGCGCCTTGCGGCCACGGGACTGTGCCATTCTGATGAGCATCTCGTAACCGGTGATCTGCCAATCCCGCTGCCGGTTGTCGGTGGCCACGAAGGTGCCGGCACAGTTATTGAGTGTGGCGTGGGCGTTGATGAGTTCGCCGAAGGCGATTCCGTCATCTTGACCTTCCTGCCCTCGTGCGGTCGGTGTTCCTACTGTGCCCGCGGTATGGGGAATCTCTGCGAACTCGGAGCAGCGCTGATGATGGGGCCGCAACTTGATGGCACCTACCGGTTCCATGCTCGAGGCGAAGATGTCGGACAAATGTGCTTGCTGGGGACGTTTTCCGAGTACACCGTGGTGCCGAAATCGTCACTGGTAAAAATAGACAGTGGAATTCCCCTTGACAAGGCAGCATTGATCGGTTGCGGCGTTACGACCGGCTATGGCTCGGCTGTACGGACCGGAGAGGTGCGCGCCGGCGATACGGTTGTGGTCGTTGGTGCAGGCGGTATCGGAATGAATGCGATTCAGGGTGCGCGCATCGCTGGAGCGCTCACGATCGTGGCGGTCGATCCCGTGGAATTTAAGCGGCAGCAGGCCCGGGATTTCGGCGCGACACACACCGCAGCTTCAATGGACGAAGCGTGGTCAGTCGTTAGTGACATCACGTTCGGCAAATTGGCCGATGTATGTATTCTCACCACGGACATCGCCGAAGTATCCTACACGGGCGAGGCGCTCGCTTTGGTTGGAAAGCGCGGGCGCGTTGTGGTTACGGCCATCGGGCACCCTGACGACACGTCGATAAGTGGATCCCTGCTTGAGATCACGCTCTACGAGAAGCAAATTCGTGGTGCGCTCTATGGTTCATCAAACGCGCCCCACGATATTCCGCAGTTGGTTGAACTTTATGCCGCCGGGCAGCTGAAGCTTGATGAGCTGATTACCCGGGAATACTCATTGGATCAAATTAACGATGGGTACGATGACATGCGATCAGGAACAAATATTCGCGGACTGATCCGATTTTGACATCTGACCGTACGGGATTGGGTCACGTCGTTGCCGCTGCGGATTTTCACGCAAGGGCTTGGTCTCGGGCTCGGTGAAGATCGCCACGACTGGCCTGGTGAAGCCGCAGCGGGTAAACACTCACGCAACCCACCGTTCGCGGGAGGCATGTCTGCGCACCATTTCGGAGCGCAAGGTGAAATTCCGCGCAACCTGCACGTAAAGGCGCAGAAGCTGGGCTATCTGGAGCCGGGTTTTCGAAGTCACGTCCTGGACTGGAAGGTCCACGCCACCCCGACCGAAGTCGGTGGCTATCGCTTCGATGGCATAAAACACTTCAGCAGCGGGGCCAAGGGGTCCGACCTGCTCCTCGTGTTCGGCGTCGTTCAGGACGACTCCGACCAAAAGGGGGCGATCATCACCGCGGTTATCCCCACCGACCGGGCCGGTGTCGTCATCAACGATGACTGGCAAGCATTGGGCATGCGCCGAACCGACAGCGGCACCACCGAATTCCATGACGTCGAAGTACGCCCAGACGAGGTGCTCGGCGGTCCGAACGCCGTGCTGAGCGCCTTATTCCAGTTTCAGCGAGGCAGTCTGTTTGGACCGCTCGTCCAGCTCGTCTTCGTCAACGTCTATCTCTGCATCGCGAGAGGGGCTCTCGACGCAGCCGCTGAGTACACGCGCACACAGGCCAGGCCGTGGACGCCGGCGGGCGTGACCCAAGCCGTTGAGGATCCATACGTTATCCGCACCTACGGCGAGTTCGGCATCGCATTGCAAGGCGCCGATGCCGCCGCGCGCGAGGCCGCGCGAGTTTTTGAGACGGTGTGGAACAAGGGCGATCAACTGTCGGCGGAGGATCGAGGAGAACTGATGGTTCTGGCGGTGGGCGCCAAAGCGCTGGCATCGCAAGCCGCACTTGACATCACCAGCCGGATCTTCGAGGTCATCGGAGCCAGGGGGACGCATCCGCGTTACGGCTTCGATCGCTTCTGGCGCAACATCAGGACCCACACCCTGCACGATCCGGTGGCGTACAAGATCGCCGAGGTGGGGAATCATGTGTTGAACGGCGCCCATCCGTTACCGGGATTTACATCATAGGTGCGGCCACCGCGTCGCGATGTTTGCCGGGCAGACAAACGTGATTCCACGCGGTTGTAGCTTGGAGACAGATGACCTCAAGGGAATCGCGTGACTCCCAAGCTAATGGGTATGACCATCCGAGTTGAGCACCGCTGCTCCGAACAACTCGCACATTTCTAAGGCGATCTCGACATCGAGCCGGTCGTCGGTTAGGGGTCGGCCCCGTCGCTGGGCTGCACGCCCTACTCGGTACTTGACCGTATTGCTGTGCAGGTGCAGTTCTTCTCCCGCTGACTTAAGGCTAGCTCCCGAACGGAGAAAGACTTTGGCTGTTTCACGGAGTTTTAGGTCGGCTACAGAGTTGCAAGCGAGGGGCCCGAGGGTATCGCGGACGAACATGCTCATCGCATCAATGTCATTGACGAGCAGAGAGCCAAGCGCAACCCCCGGATCGGCCGCGCTAATGAAGCGGTGCTCCGCACCTTCGGCCGCAATAGCGACTAGACGAGCCCGTTCCGCCTGGCGATGTGATCGCCGAAATCCGTCGATACCGGCGAGCGGTGTTCCTACGGCGACGTTGGGCACGTCCTGCTCTGACTCTATGAACCTGCGGAGGTGGGCCACCGCAGTCTCGTCGTTCACCGCAATCCAGGCCCACCCCACCAAACGGTCCACGGACAGATGCAGGGCGGACACGGCCCCCACCGCACGTGATGCACGTTTCAGGAGTCTCTTGGTCGTCTCCGGTTGTGCATCGTGGTCCTCTCGCGGGCGATCCCACCACAGGACGATCGCGGTATGCAGGGCGTCCAGTGGATACTGGATCATCTCGGACGTCGTGGCGATGTTGACGTCCATGCCTGCGAGAACGTCGCGTACTACCTGTGTGCGAGCTCCGCGACGATGCTCTTCCCACACCGTGTGCTCTTCTTGATACGTGCTCAGTAGCTGTTCGGAAACGCAGTCAATGTAGCCGAACGACACTCGCGTGATGTGTTCGTAGAGATCGAGCTTCAGTTCTGGTGACAGATTCGACCGTCTGATCTCGTCGATCACGAATCGCAGTCCTTGCTGATGACCCAGTCGATAAGCCCGCAGCAGGGAATTGGCCGGTACTCCACGCTGTGCCATCCTGCGGGCATGTTCAAGCGCCGCTGCGGGTGGTTCCACAATTGCGATCGGGATGTCGTAACGGAGGGTCGAAAACCAGGTTTCGACGTTCGCCGCGACAGTCTCGATGAGAAGATCTTCGAGCTGACCGTCCCCACTTAGCTCTGCGACCTCGGCCGCCAGAAGCCTCTGGATCAGATCCGGTAGATCGCGCAATTGCTGCCCCAGGCCACCGAGTACCTCGGCGACGTGAACGGGCATCGCCCTGTCAGAAGCGGGGTGAACCACCATGGGTCCATGGTAGGCGCTACCTTTGTCTACTGGCGACAAACATTTCCTCGGCATTCATCGATAACCTACGTAGCTCTAGTTGAGCCACCGCGTTAATGTGGAAATCGCTGTTCCCGGCGGTGACCGGCGGATTTCAGTAATCGATATCGTGCGGCTCGCCTCATCGTAGGAGGACCTTTATGTCATTCATCGCAGCTTTCACTGTGTTGGCATGCGTTGCCGGCATAAGTCGGCCTGTTGTTGCCTATGTTGGCTCGCGTCCGGATGTCGGGCGAGCACTCGCTTCGATCGATGACGACTGGTTGGCAGTCGACCATGCTCGGGACAACCCACCGTTGTAGACGGAGACTGCCCACTGATCAACGGCCGGCAATCGGCTTGTAGTAGTCAGCTCTTGCGCAGCGTCAAGCGAGTGCGCCTTCGCCACCATCTGAGCCGTGCGCCGGGCTACTTGCAGTGCCAGGTGGTCTCTGACATGCGTTGAATCTGAAATCGAATTAGTGCCAGTGATGACCCGACGTGCGGTCACGGCCGAGTATGCGGCAGCTGGTGCACGGCGTTCCCGCGCCGACTCGCATCGCTATAATTTACGGCCGCACGGTTCAGCCAATGATTTCACGCAAAGCAACGCTCTGGCTCGCCCACCTGGTGCAGCTGGCACTGACCGGTCTGGCCATGCTCATCAACTATGTCGCGCGACATCGCTTTTCGCACCCGCAGCCTACCAGCGGGTGATCGATCAACTGACATAAACTCATTTGGTGAAGTAGACCCTCGTTGCTTCGCCGACGATCGCCGCTGTTGCAAGAACTTCCGGCGGGTCGGGAAAATTGAGCATCACGGTTCGGGCACGCAGTAATGGCTTTCATCATCTAAACTTGAGCGACACCAAGAACGGCATGCCCCAAATCGGCGAGTAGAACCGAAATGCGTTCGGCGGCCATACCGGTTTCGCGGTATGGCAACGTCGACTGAATCGCTCCAATTGCGCCGTGGACTACAGCGCGTAATCCTGTCTCGTCAAGTTCGGGGCGGAGCTCACTGAGGACGTGCACCTACTCCTCGAGATATAGACGCTGTTTGCGACGTAACTGACTGCGCTGCTGCGCGGCCAGATTGTGAAATTCGCGGTAGTAGACGATGGCGAGCTCGCGTTGGTCCAAAACGAGCGCTACATGGTCCGCGACGAGGGCGGTCAGTGCCTCGGCGTCGTCACGGCTCTGTTCGACGATCGAGGAAGCACGCTGCAGCAGCGTGTCGATCACTTTGCTCGAATAGCGCCGCCAGCAAGCCTGCCTTGCTTTCGAAGTGTCGGTAAATCGCTGGACCGACGACGCTGGCGGAATCGCGGATATCGGCCAGCGATGGGGAATGATATCCGCGGTCCGCGATAATCTGCGCGGCCGCCGTCAGAATCCGCGCTCGACGTTCACCGCCTCTTCTGCGACCGTCGGACTCATAGCCGACCTTCCTTTCGCGGAAAAGGGTGGTTGTCTGGACCGTGCACGACGCCTGCGGAGTCGAAGCACAGCCCGTGATGTTAGCGTTGACTCACTTACTCAAGCTGAATCTCCCGACATCAGCACCGAACGTGAATTGTGCTCCGAAAGACTGGCCTGCGAGTCTTTCTCGTCTGTCAGAAGCGCGCTACTTGCAATTCGCGGACGGGCCAGCGCGAATCATCAAGGTGCGTTTCAGATGTCGCTGGGACCGCATCACATCGCCGTAACATCTAGGCATGTAGCGCTCGACGGTCGAAGCGGTCCTTGGCCGCTACCGGATGGCTCCGGACCAGAACACCAGGTTTGGTGGTGCGCCGAACCACACCACATCGCTATGAGCACTCCGAGCCCGGGACCTGGTGCATCTCGATGATCAAAAAGCCGGCCGCCAGGTCAGCGCAACCACAGCGGCGTGGAATACGCCAACATCAATCACGCGGTCGATGACCACTCGCGGGTGACGTATAAGGAGACCGGGACCGCCCCCCGGATTGGTTGACTCCCCATCTGTGAGGAGTCGTCCTTGCTGAGCTGATCAACCCCCGTTCCGAGACGTTTGGCGGTTCAGGCTGAACCGGCGAGCAGTTCGGCGCGGTCGGTGGGAAGACATTTGGTGATGGCCCGTTTAGCAAGCATGAAATCGCGTGGTCGATTGACGCAGTCGGCGGCGATGAGTTCGCCATCACGGAAGTAAAAGCAACTGAATTCTCTATGGCGCGACGGATCGCCGCTGAGCACGACTTCGTCGTATCCGGTGTTCAGACCGGCGATCTGGAGTTTGAGATCGTACTGGTCGGACCAGAACCACGGTAGCGCAGCGATGGCGCTGCGCTTCCCGCAGATGGTCGCCGCGGCGATCTTGGCCTGCTCGCCGGCGCTCGGCACCGATTCCAGCCGAATGCGTGAACCGTATCGGGCCATCACGTGGCTGGTGCAGTCGCCGGCGGCCACGATGTCCGGATCGCTGGTGCGGGCCTGGTCATCGATCACGATGCCATTATCGACGGATAATCCTGCGGCTGAAGCGAGTTCGGTGTTGGGTACCACGCCGACACCGACGATCACCACATCGGCAGGAAGTAATGCGCCGTCCGCCAGCACTACCTCTCGCACGTTGCCGTTGCCGGTGAAGGCTTCGACGAGGGCCTGAGTCCTAATGTCCACGCCCGCGTCGCGGTGGATCCGCGTGAAGAACGCCGACACCTCCGGCGCGGTAACCCGTTCAAGTACACGATCCGTCGCCTCCAGCACGGTGACCTGCATGCCCAGCGAATACAACGAGGCCGCTGTCTCCAACCCGATGTAGCCGCCCCCCACGATTACGACCCGACGGCCGGGTACAGCAGCTGCTCGGATCGATTCGACGTCAGCCGCGGTGCGCAAGTAGTGAATCCCGCGAAGGTCCGCCCCCGGAATCGGCAGTTGCCTAGCCCTCGCGCCGACACACAACGCGAGCTTGGTATAGCTCACCGTGTCGCCGGTATCCAATAACACGCGCCCCGCAGCCCGGTCGATCGAATCCACGGTCGAGTGCACAAGCTTAATGTCCTGCTTGGGGTAAAAATCGGCACTGCGGATCAGGAGTTCGTCGAGGTTGCTCTTGCCGGCCAGGTAGGCCTTCGACAACGGCGGACGGTGATACGGCAGTTTCCCCTCATCCCCGATCAGGACGATCTCGCCGGCCCAGCCGTCACGCCGGAGATTGCCCGCCAGCTGCGCGCCGGCGTGGCTGGCCCCGACGATCACCGCCCGTTCGGTCGTCATGCACTCTCTTTGGGGGTGAGGCGGACCATCAACTTGCTGATGCCCCGAATGAAATTCGATTGCACGTACTCAGGCTCGCCGATGACCTCGATGTTCTCGAAGCGTGGGAGCAGTTCCTCCCACAGGATCCGCAGCTGAAGCTCGGCGAGCCGGTTGCCCATGCACCGGTGCACGCCGAACCCGAAGGCGATGTGATTGCGGGCGTTGCTTCGATCGATGATCAACTCGTCGGGCCGCTCGAAGACACGCTCATCCCGATTGCCTGAGGCGTACCACATCACCAGCTTGTCGCCCTTGCGGATGAACTGCCCGTTCAGCATGGTGTCCTTCTTCGCGACTCGCCGCATGTACGCCAAGGGGGTCTGCCACCGGATGATCTCGGGAACCATTCCGGGGATCAGGTCGGGGTTCGCCTTCAGTTTCTCGAACTGGTCGGGGAACTCGTTGAGGGCCAGCACCCCTCCACTCATCGAGTTACGCGTGGTGTCATTGCCCCCGATGATCAGCAGCAGCAGGTTGCCCAGAAACTCCATCGGGCGGTCGATGAGATCTTTCGTTTCGTCGTTGCTCTGCAGCATCGTGATCAGATCGAATCCGGGCTCTTCCCCGCTGGCCGTTCGAGCTGCCTTGTCGCGCCAGAGCGCACCGAGCCCCTGCGCCATATCAACCATGCCGCGGAAAATCTCGTCGTTGTCGGACGGACCACCGTTGGCCTGCTCCATGGAGCCGGCCAGATCCGACCACTCCACCAGCTTGCGGCGCCGCTCGTACGGGAAGTCCAACAGCGTCGCCAGCATGCGTGCGGTCAGCTCGACAGAGACGTTCTGTACCCACTCGAACGGCTCGTTCACCGGCAGGTCGTCCAACACCTCCCGAACGCGTGAGCGGATCAACCCCTCCATCTCACGCAGGTTCTTCGGCGCCACAACTCCCTGGACGGTGGCGCGCTGGCGGTCGTGGCGCGGCGGGTCCATCGCGATGAACATCGCGACGTCCATGAAGCGGGGCGGAGTGCCAATGATGATGAACGGTTCCGCCGAGAACACCTCGTGGTTCTTGTCCACGGCGATGATGTCCTCATGCCGGGTCACCGACCAAAACGGACCGAACGGACTCTTCGCCTGGTAATGCACCGGAGCCTCGTTGCGCACCCGCTCGAAGTAGGACTGCCAGCGACCCTGACGGTAGAGGAACGGGTTGCTGAGATCGATATCAGCCAAGTCGACGTCCTCGACCGGCGGGATGGGGGTCTCGGTGAACATCTTCTGGCCGTTCGTCCCGGTGATCAACCGGCGCATCTTGTCGTAGCCGTGAGCGCCCCTCAGTTGCATCTTCACGGGCAGCGTGGACTGTACTTTCGCGGTGACTGCTGAGGAAATACTCATCTTTTATTCCGCTCTCGTGGTTTACAGTTGGAATTCGGGCAGTTCGACGGTCAAGCCGTCCCAAACCTCAGACGCGGCCATCTGGCACGACAGTCTCGAAGTTGGTTGACGCTCGGGATGCATGCTGAGCATGTCTTCTTCGATCGCTCCCGAGCTACCCACCTTGTCTGACCACTCGTGGTCCACGATCACGTGGCACGTGCCGCAGGCGGCTTCCCCGCCGCAATCGCCGTCGATTCCGGGTACCGCGTTGTTCAGCGCGATCTGCATTAACGATTGACCCTCGACAAGGGTCGCTTCGTACGACTCACCATCGTGAGAGACAAAGGTTACGACTGCCATGATCAGCTCTCCTCCATATCGGACCTCTCCGAGTGTTGTCGGCAAAAACCGGGGTCGCTAGGATCGGACGAGTCAAAGAGTTGTGTTTTTGGCTCATGTAAGGGGACACGTGGAGTTCGGTGACGCAGGTATGCCGGCACTGGCCTTCCTGCAGATGCTCGACGGTGAGGCGCTGGGGCGCGACGCGGTCGATGCTCTCCGTGACATCATGGTTCGAGAGCACGTCAACGAGTCGATGTTGGTCGGACCCGACGCGCAGGTCCCCTTAAGATGGTTTAAAGAGATTTATCCCGATTTCAACGTTGATCACGGCACCCGTCTGGGTTTCGCATTCGCTGAACACGCCAAACTGACGTCATTCGGGGCACTCAGCGTTCCACTGGTCAGTGCGGGCTCCGTAGCCGAGGTCGTCGAGTTGCTGGCCTATCTGCCGGTGATCACAACAGCCCTGAGCCCGTCGTTCCACTCGAATCAACGCGGACTCACAATCGGGCTCACGGGCCGCACAGGTGACGTTGGCCTGAATTGTCTGGCCGTCACCTACGGCGGACTCGCATTGCTGCGCATGCTCGACATGCTAGCCGGTGTTGTACCGAGTGTTGAACTGCATCTAAGTCATTCAGCCCCGGCTGGGCGGGTGTTGGACGCGGAAACGCTGACTGGGCGCCTCTTCTTCGGCGCCCCTACCTCGTTTATTCACGTACCCGTGGATACGCTTGACGAGGTCTGTCGCTTCTCGGATCCTGTTGCGTATCGGATTGCCGTCGCCGATCTGCGGCGAGTTCTAGAGCGGCGACGTGACGCGTCGTTCACCGAGCAAATAAGGCAGCTTCTGGAGAAGGATCCCGCACAGGCGAGCAGCAGCCGTGCCGCAGGCGAGTTCTCGATGTCCACGAGCACCTTGAAACGGCGCCTCTCGGAGGAGGGGACCACCTTCCGCGAGTTGCGTCAGACCTTCATGCAGGAGCGGGCGATCGTGCGACTCCTCGACCGATCGGTCTCTATCAGCGAGGTCGCTGCAGAGCTCGGCTATAACGACCTCACAAACTTCACACACGCCTTCAAACGCTGGACCGGTCGGTCTCCGAGCTATTTCAGACGCCCTTGAATTGTTTGGCTTCCACATGCTCGCCGATCCCGACGGGAACGCGGCTCTCAGCGACTTCCCTTTCATCGCAACGGTTTCGAGGCAATGGTCCGTTTTGCGGGACAGCTGCCTCACCCAGGCAAACGACTCGGACGAGCCAGTGGACATCTGGTGCACTCCTGATGCCCAGTTCGTTGTGTCCGGCCCGTTCGTCGACCACGGCCGCATCGGCGAGTCACGGCCCCCTTTTCCGCCGCGGCAGGAAACGCCGCGTAACCAACGACGGAATGGCCGAGTCCGGAGGCGTTCCGAAGTACTAGAACCACGGTGGGCGCAAACAGGCGGGAGACTTCACCGAACTGACCAATGGCTTATGCCTGTCAATGGGATTCAGCGATGTTGACGGCTATCTGGCCCCCTTCGGCGGCGGTTCGCGCTGCGCCTTGTGAGTCGCGGCGTGAACTCGTTTCACCCGAAAATGGCCATTGAGTGCTCGTCACCCAAGTAGCGGGCGCACCTCGGAAACAACGGCGCCGCAAGGTCGAAAGTGGTGACGAGTCCCGGCCTATCCACGCCGGCCGGGACACCCGTGCCCTGTGCGTGAGCATCCGCTCCCGTTTCGATTTTCAGCGTCAAACCGCCCTAGTTTAGATCGGCGTCCCGGCAGATGTCTTCGATGACTGACGCGAGGAGGAGTGCACCTGGTCGGCTTCTGCGCCGCCGCCGCCGTACGAGTGCGTGAGGATTTCGAGCTTGTGGCCGTACAGTCGTCGAAGTAGCCGCCCTTCAGTTGTCGCAGCGATCGGTCAAATTCGGATCGTCGTGCATCGGCTCGGACCGGTAGGGTTGGTCGCGAGCCTGGACGAGAGATAAGGATCTCGTAGAACTGCTCTTTGGTCACGAGGAACCCATCGTGTTGCCCGTTGAAATCGATACTCGCGTCGACCAAGTCGAGCGTGGTGTCGCCACCTACTTTGACGACCGCGAAATGTCCCAATTTCATCTGGCTCGGAACTGAGTACGCGGCAGTAGTAGCGCTCTCGACTCGCTGTCAGTCGCGAAGCGATGTGCTGGTTCAGCATCGGCATGGGTATTGCGTTTCCCCGCACCTGGGCGCAGCTAAACGCAGCTCACATTCTGGGGAATCTCTCGCTAGCTAGCCGGCACTTCCGGCAGTTTCGGGCCCCGCACTTGTCCGCGTCGATCTGAAAGATGGCTGACCACGGACCCGGGCCGCGCACGTTTTCAGACACACTGAACCCGCGCGTGAGCCGAGTCCTCATCGAGCCCCTTAGTTAAGGGGCGCAACAATTTTCGCAAAAATCCGCTGCTGGGCATGCGAGAGGCGAGAAGGGTTTACCTGGACGACTTGAGAACGCTATGCTAACCATTGTTAACATTGGGACCGTCGCTGAGTGCGGGGGTTGAGAGGAGTGCGGGTGTCTTACGATCAGCCGGCCATCATCGGCGCCGCCGAGCTCACTCCGGGCAGGAAAGTCCCTTACACATCCACCGAAATGCACGTGCGCGCCGCGGTGGCGGCGCTTGCCGATGCGGGTGTTTCGGCGGATGAGGTCGACGGACTCGTGTGCGCTGGGCCGATGACGAACGAAGGCTCGATCTTCCTGTCCGAGGACCTTATGGACTACCTTGGTCTGCACAATCTGAAGCTCCAGATGACTTGTCAACTCGGCGGCGGGACCCATCTCGCCATGACCCGTGTGGCGAGTAACGTCATCGCCCGAGGCGAGGCTGAAACGGTACTCGTCGTATCGGCGGGCAAGTTCCCGCCGATACGCGACGGCGGACGCGAACTCATGTCGCTGGTGTGCGACCACGCGTTCGAAATGCCCTACGGGCCATCAGTTCCCGCGCTCTACGGCCTGATCGCGCAGGCGTGGATGCACGAAACCGGCCAGGGCAAGGCCGACATCGCCGAGGTAACCGTGTCGCAAGACCGTTGGGCTGCGTTGAACCCCGCGGCGATCGCTCATGACGCTGAGCGCCTCAGCGTCGACGACGTGATGTCGTCCCGGCCGATCGCAGGACCGTTTCACTTCTACCACTGTTCGATTCCCTGCGAGGGTGGTGGCGCGCTGGTGCTGGGCTCTGCCCGTCGAGCCCGCGAGGGCAAGCACCGGCCCGTCCATGTTTTGGGCTTTGGAGAGGGCC
This sequence comes from Mycolicibacterium sp. HS_4_1, assembly GCF_054515875.1. Lineage (NCBI taxonomy): Bacteria > Bacillati > Actinomycetota > Actinomycetes > Mycobacteriales > Mycobacteriaceae > Mycobacterium > Mycolicibacterium sp. HS_4_1. Next base: position 4,225,863 of record NZ_CM137261.1, on the reverse strand, counting down.
ACACTCACGGCTTCCTGACGTCGTTGGCCCGGCCGGGTCGCACCGGGGCCGCTAGGTCGGGTCCGATGGCGTTCGAGCGCTCCGGACGGGCGCCGGCCGACGTCGACATCGCTCTGCTCTACGACGCCTTCGCCTCCAACCCGGCGATGATCCTGGAGGAGGCGGGCTTCGTGAAGCCCGGCGGGGCGGGCGGTTTCTACCGTGACGGGCGCGCCGATCCGGGCGGCGACCTGCCGGTGAACACCGACGGGGGTCTGATCCGGTTCGGGCACACCGGGACCTCCTCTGGCATTTCGCAGATCCTTGAGGGTTACTGGCAGTTGTCCGGTCGCGCCGAGGGCCGTCAGGTGCTCGGCGCGGATACTGCGTTCGTACACAGCTACGGCTCGATGCTGTGCAGTCACGTCAGCATGGTGATGGAGGGGGCGTCATGACCACGGTTTCGAGTTTCCTCGACGGTCTGCACGATCCGGAGGCATTGCCGCCGCTGACCGACGTCAACCGACGCTATTTCGCCGCGGCGGCCTGCGGGGTACTTGTCTTCCAGCGGTGCGCGAACGGTCACCCGTTCCTGTACCCGCGGCTGGTGTGTCCGGTCTGCTATGAAGCCGAGTTGGCCTGGGAGACTGCGGCGGGCACCGGCGAGATCATCAGTTTCGCGCCGGTGTACCGCCGTCCGTGGGATTCGTTTCCGCGGAGCGAGCCGTACGTGGTCGTGCTCGTCCGACTCGACGAGGGGCCGCAGTTGTTGGCAAGTCTCGAGGGCGTGGCACCCGACGACGTCGTCATCGGCGCGCGAGTGCGCGCAGTGTTCGAGCGCGTGAGCGAGGACCTAGGGCTGGTGCGATTCCGGCCGGCGGCGTCTTGAGTACGTACGGCGTCTCCGTGCTCGGCGCGGAGTTGGCGACCCTCGTCGATACAGCCGTGGCCGCCGACCGCGCCGGATTCGACGCCGCCTGGGCATCCGAGTTCTACTCGCGCTCCGGCTCTATCTCGATGGCCGCGATGGCCGCGCGAACACGGCACTGCCGCCTGGGGTCGTCGATCCTGTACGGCGTTGGGCGTAGTCCAATGGTGCTGGCCACCGAAGCGCGCGACCTCGACGAGCTTTCAGACGGGCGTGTTGTCCTCGGCCTCGGTAACGGCACACGCCGCATGATGAGCGACTGGCATGGTGTCGCGGACACCTCGTCACCCGCCGTGCGCATGGAGGAGCTGGTCCCGCTGATCCGACGGATCTGGAACCTGCACGAAGGCCCAGTGAACCACGAGGGGCGCTTCTACCGGCTCAACCTTGTTCCCACGGGAGACCTCACGCCGCCGAAGCGAGCGATCCCGATCATCACTGCGGGCGTGCGTCCGCGGATGTGCGAGGTGGCCGGACGCGTCGCCGACGGCTTGGCCGGTCATCCGCTATTCACCACGGCCTACGTCGAGGAGGTCGCCCGCCCCGCTGTCATCCGCGGTGCCGAACGCGCCGGACGCGATCCCGCCGACGTGGAGATCGTCTCCATGGTCATCTGCTCGGTGCACGACGACGCTCAGATCGCACGTCGTGAGGCCGCGCAGCAGATCGCGTTCTACTCGTCCGTGAAAAGCTACCAGCACGTGCTTGACGTGAGCGGCTTCGCTAGGCAGGGGGCGGCGATCCGCGAGGCGTTCGCACAGCGCGACCTGCCCGCCATGTTCGCCGCCGTCACAGACGACATGATCGACGCGATGGCCGTCGCCGGCACCGCAGCCGAGGTGCGCGACGGGTTGCGCCGGTACGAAGGCGTGTTGGACCACATCATTCTCTACTCACCCTCGATCGGGCTCGCACCCGAACGGATCGCCGAGAACCTCGGCAGCCTGATCCGCGATTGCGCGCCGGCCATCGCCGGCGGGAAAGGCGAACACAATGGCTGACCCCTCGCTCATAGGGACGCACCTGGGCACCACCAAGTTCCCGGTCGACCGTTCCAAAGTGCGCGAGTTCGCGCTGTCCCTCGACGACCACGACCCGGTGTATCAGGATGCCGCGGCCGCGCGCACCGCCGGCTTCGGCGCGATCCCCGCGCCCGCGACCTTCGTCGTCTCCTCTGCCCACTGGCGCACAGACGATGACATGATCGCCGCCCTCGGCCTCGATCTCCGACGCGTGCTGCACGGCGAGTGTCGTTGGGAGTACTTCGAGCCGGTACTCGTCGGCGACGAGCTCACCGAGACACGCAGAGTCTCGGATGTGACCCGTCGCGAAGGCAAGCGCGGCGGCACCATGACGATGATCACGATCGAGACCGACTTCACCAATCAGCGCGACGAACTCGTCGTACGCCAGACCGACGTGCTGATCGAGACGGGAGCCTCCCAGTGACGACGTCCATGCCCTCCATGCCGGTGGCGTTGGCCGACGGCGACGAGCTTCCGACCTCACGATTCGGTCCGCTGACGCGCTCACACATCGTCCGCTACGCCGGTGCCGGCGGCGACTTCAACCCGATCCACCACGACGAGGAGTTCGCCCGTGCCGCCGGCATGCCCGGAGTGTTCGGCATGGGACTGCTGCACGGCGGCATGCTGGCCCAACGGCTGACTGACTGGGTGGGACTGGCTAACATCCGATCGTTCCGGATCCGTTTCACCGGGCAGGTGTGGCCCGGCGACGTGCTCACCTTCGCCGGCAAGGTGACCGGCGTGCGAGAAGCCCAAGGCCAGCAGTTAGCGGACGTCGAACTCGACGTCACGCGCCAGACCGGCGACACCGCGATACGGGCGAACGCCGTTGTGGTGGTGGGCTTGTGAGCGCGCCGACGACCGACGTCACCGGCCTGGGCATGACGTTCGGGACCGTCGAAGAGGGCCGGGCATGGGTCGGTCATCGCACGGAACCGCGACGTGCATGGTTCCCGATCGACCGCTCGATGGTGCTGTACTACTGCTCGCTCGTCGAAGATGCCAACCCCAGCTACTGGGAGGGGGAAGACTGCCCGCCAGGGCTGCTGATGACCCTCGGCTTCGCGCCGCAGTGGGTGCCGGAGCATCTCACGCGCACGGACATGCTGCTGGCGCTCAGCGTGCCGTTGCCCGGCCACCACATCATCAACGCCTCGACGACGACGGAATTCGAACGACGGCCCCGCGTCGGCGATCACGTCTCGATCGTGGAGGAGGTGGCCTCGATCTCCGAACCGAAGACAACGCGGGTAGGAATCGGCGTTTTCATCACGACGGTGAGCACCTTCTCCGATCAGCACGGCGAGATCATCGGGCGCAACACCAACGTGCTGTTCCGATACGACACCGACGCAGTGGGGGAGCCGTCGTGACCTCGAGCGATGCGGGAGCGGCCGCGCGTCCCGCCTTGCGGTTCGACGACGTCTCCGTCGGCGACTCGCTGCCCGCGGTGTCCATCGAGGTGACCTACAAGCGGATCTGCATGAACGCGGCCTCGACGTGGGACTGGTTCCCCGGCCACCACAACCCCGAATACGCCCGAAGTCAGGGCCAGCGCACGATTTACCTGTCGACCCTCTTCTTTCACGGTTTCGTCGACCGCGGCCTCAACGAGTGGGCCGGTCCCGACGCTCTGATCCGGCGTCGCACGATCTCGATGATCCGGTCGATCTATCCCGGCCAAACCGCAATCCTGAGCGGGAAGGTCGTCGGCAAACGGGAGGACGGGGGGCGGTGCCTTGTCGACCTCGAGTTGGTGGTCTCCAGCGAGGACGGCCCCTGCGTGCCCAGCGAAGCCACCGTCGAACTGAGCGCCGAATCCGATGCGGCGCCGACGTGAACCACCGAACGCGTCCGCAGCAACGTTAAGAGAAGCGGAGGACCAGTGGGCGAGCAACCGATTCGCTACGAGGTCGTCGACGGGGTGGCTTGGGTGACGATTGACCGTCCCGAGGCGCGCAACGCGCTCAACAATGCCGTACGCACAGGTCTGTTCGACGCGGTGCGCCGCTTCAACGACGACGACGCGGCGAAGGTGCTCGTCCTCACGGGCGCGGGTGAGAAGGCGTTCTGCGCGGGCGGCGACCTGAAGGAGATGGCGCACAACGCGCTCAGAGTGCCGCCGAAGGACTTCGCTCCGCAGTTCGGCCGCAACATCGACGTCGAGAAGCCGACGATCGCGGCGGTCAACGGTATCGCGTTCGCCGGCGGCTTCCTGCTCGCACAACAGTGCGACCTGGTGGTGGCCGCCGAACACGCCACGTTCGCGGTCAGCGAGGTCAAAGTGGGCCGCGGGTCGCCCTGGGCGGCGCCCCTGTCGTGGCTGGTGCCGCCCCGCATCGCCATGCAGATACTGCTGACCGGCGACCCGATCACCGCCGAACGCGCCCACCAGGTCGGCCTGGTCAATGAGGTGGTACCGGCCGAGCAGTTGTGTGAGCGTGCTCAGCAGTTGGCACTTGGGATCGCCGCGAACGCTCCGCTGTCGGTGCTCGCATCCAAGCGGACCGTGTACCTCTCGGCACAGCATCACCTCGCTGCGGCCTACGACCTGGCAGACGAGATCTGGGAGCCGGTCTACCTGAGCGACGATGCGCAGGAGGGCCCGACCGCGTTCCGAGAGAAGCGCGCACCACAATGGAAGGGACGCTGACATGGCGGTGACCATGCAGTCGGTTATCACCGACATCGAAGCGGAGACGGCCGCCATACGCGAGTTGGTCGCGCCGCTGCCCGAAGGTCTGCAGGGCTGGGACGCGCCGACTCCGGCCGTTGGGTGGACCATCCGCGACCAGATCAGTCATCTGGCCTTCTTCGACGACGTGGCGGTGCGCTCGGCGATCGACCCCGAGGGTTTCAGCACTGAGTACCTCCCGATGATGGCCGACGACAGCATCTCTCCCGACGTCATCGCGGCGCGCTACCAATTCATGCCGGCAGCGGACGTCCTCGCCTGGTTCGACGCGTCGCGTGCCGCACTGGTCAGCACTTTCGCAGGCATCGAACCGGCGACGCGCCTGCCGTGGTTCGGCCCGCCGATGAGCGCGGTCTCGTCGCTCACCGCGCGGCTGATGGAAACCTGGGCGCACGGCCAGGACGTCGCCGACGCGCTCGGCGCGACTAGGGAGGTCACGGCACGGCTGCGGCACGTGGCCCACATCGGGGTGGGTGCGCGCGCGTTCAGCTACCTGGCCAACGGTCTGGATCCCCTCACCGACCCGATACGCGTCGAGCTGGCAGCCCCTGACGGCACCGTCTGGACGTGGGGGCCGGCTGACGCCCACGATCGGGTGCGCGGACCCGCACTGGACTTCTGCCTGTTGGTGACTCAGCGCCGCCACCGCGATGACATGTCCCTGATCGCCGACGGTTCCATCGCCGATCAATGGCTCTCCATCGCGCAGGCCTTCGCCGGGCCCCCTGGCGGAGGGCGCTCCGCAGGCCAGTTCGCAGGGGTGTCGCGGTGAGCGGCCCGATCCGCATCGGCAACTGTTCCGGCTTCTACGGCGACCGCATGGCCGCGGCCCGAGAGATGGTCGAGGGCGGCCCGATCGACGTTCTGTGCGGAGATTACCTGGCCGAACTGACCATGCTCATCTTGGCCAAGGCCCAGGCCAAGGACCCGAACGGCGGATACGCTCGCACGTTCCTCACCCAGATGGAACAGGTGCTGGGCACCTGCCTGGACCGTCGCATCAAGGTCGTCGCGAACGCGGGCGGGCTGAATCCCGCTGGCCTGGCCACCGCGTTGCGGGAGCTGGCCGCACGTCTCGGCCTCACCGCGCGCGTCGCACACGTCGAGGGCGACGACCTGCGCGGCAGCCTCGACGCGATCACGCCGCCCGTCGGCGAGACCAAACCGGTGTCGGCCAACGCCTACCTCGGCGCCTGGGGCATCACCGAGGCGCTGCGCTCGGGCGCCGACGTCGTCGTGACTGGCCGCGTCACTGACGCCTCACTGGTGGTCGGTCCTGCCGCCTGGTGGCACAGCTGGGCACCAGGTGACTGGGATCGGCTCGCGGGTGCCGTGGTCGCCGGGCACGTGATCGAGTGTGGCCCGCAGGCGACAGGTGGCAACTACGCGTTCCTGGGCGAGGTCACCGACCGCCGCTATCCGGGGTTTCCGATCGCCGAGATCGCCGAACCGGCCTATCTCGGCCCCGACGTCGTGACCCACTTCGACACCATCCGCCTGAGCCAACGGGGTGAGCACCGTGTCGCCATCAGCGGCACCAAAGGCAGCCACCCACCCGACACGCTCAAAGTCGCGCTGAACGAGCTGGGCGGATTCCGTAACTCGATGACCATGGTGCTCACCGGCCTCGACATCGAGGAGAAGGCGGCCTTCGCCGAACAGCAGCTTTTCGACGTTCTCGGCGGACGCGACGCCTTCGACGAAGTCGATGTGCGGCTGCTGCGTTTCGACGTCGCCGATGCACCGACGAACGAGCAGGCGTGCGCGCACCTGCGTGTCACGGTCAAGGACGCGGACCCGCGCAAGGTCGGCCGGGCGTTCTCCGGCGGAATCATGGAGATCGCACTGGCCGGTTTCGCTGGCTTTCACACGACCACGCCGCCGTCCTCGGAGACCGCGTTCGGCATCTACCGACCGGCACTCGTGCCGCGCACGGCCCTGACGCACGTCCTCGTCGATGCTGCTGGAAATCGGCACGCGATCGCCGACCCGCCCACCGGCGTAGCGCCTTCGGCTGTGCCCGCCGCGCCCGCCACTCCACCCGCACCCACCGGGCCGACGCGGCGTGCGCCACTCGGGAGTGTCCTCGGCGCGCGGTCCGGGGACAAGGGCGGCAACGCGAACCTAGGACTGTGGGCCCGCGACGACCGCGGCTACGCCTGGGCACGGGAGTATCTCAGCGTCGAGCGTCTGCGCACGCTGCTCGGGCCAGAAGCGGCGAACCTGCGAATCGAGCGCTTCGAGCTGCCGAACCTGCGCGCCCTCAACGTGGTGGTGTTCGGCCTGCTCGGCGATGGTGTCGCATCATCGACCCGGCCGGACGCGCAAGCCAAGGGATTCGGGGAGTACGTGCGGTCCCGCGTGGTGGACATTCCCGAATCGCTGCTCGACGCACGCTGAACGCCCGGCACGACGCCGGTGGTACCCACGAAGAAAACGTCGAACCCAGCATGGGAAAGCTGGACGGCAAGATCGCGCTCGTCTCCGGGTCGGGGCGCGGCATCGGACGTGCCATCGCCAAGAAGCTGGCAGGCGACGGCGCCAAGGTGGTCGTGAACGACCTCGACGCCGGGCCGGCGAAGGAGACGGTGGCTGCGATCGAAGCTGCCGGTGGCACTGCGGTCGTGTGCGCGGGCAGTGTCACCGAGGACGGTTTCGCCGAACGTTTCGTGCAGACGGCCGTCGATGAGTACGGCGGAGTGGACATCATCGTCAACAATGCCGGCTACAGCTGGGACTCGGTGGTGCAGAAGATGAGCGACGAACAGTGGGATGCGATCCTCGACGTGCACCTGAAAGCGCCGTTCCGGACCTTGCGCGCGGCCCAGCCGGTGATCAGCGCGGCGGTGAAGAACGAGCGAGGCCGGTGACGTCGCGTGCCGCAAGGTCGTCAACATCTCCTCGATCGCGGGTACAGGGGGCAACGCCGGTCAGGCGAACTACTCCTCGGGAAAGGCCGGCGTCCTCGGGCTCACGAAGGCCATGTCGAAGGAGTGGGGCCGCTATAACGTGACGCTCGACGCGGTCGCGTTCGGGCTCATCCGCACCCGCCTTACCGAGGCTCCCGCCGGTGGCGACGGGACGATCGACATCCAGGGTCGCGAACTAGCGGTCGGCGTCAACCCCGATCTTCTCGCGACCATGGAATGCGCCATCCCACTTGGTAGGGCCGGAACGCCAGCCGACGGCGCGGGTGCCGTCTACCTCCTGTGCTTTCCCGAGTCGGACTACATCAGCGGCCAGGTCTTGATCTGCGGGGGCGGCTTCAACACCTGAGCAATCTCAGCCGGCCGTCGAGCGTAACCGGTCATTGCTCGCGCTGAACAGCGCGGCAGCTGCCGCGCTGTTCAGCATTGCCTCGACTGTCGCGTCGTCCAGCGACGCGGGCATGTGCGCGGCCGCGTTCAGCAAAGACAGCACGGCGACAACTAGGCCCTGTGCGCGTACGTCGTCCAGATCGTCGCGCGCCAGTACCAGCGCGTCGACCCAGATGGCCTCGTAGCTGCGCTGTCGGCACCCGAAGGGCACGGGTGGCAAGCGGCGATAGTGAGCGGTGCCCGCGGGCGTAGACGGCCAGCAGGCCACGGTGCCGAGCGCCGAAAGCCGCATGCAGCTCGACCAGGGTGCGCAGGACCTCCGACGGCGTCTTGGCCGTCGTGGCGCGTCGCGCGCCGGCTAACAGCTCAGTCATTGCGGAGTCGCACAGTTCGCGCAGGATTGCATCCTTATTCTGGAAGTGGCCGCTGGCCCGCTCACCCCCGCTGCGGCACCGATGTCATCAATACCCACCGAGTGGAAGCCTTGGCGCGCGAACAGGTCGGCGGCGGCCTCAAGAAGCAATTTGCGGCGCAAGCCAGACGCGTTCGTGCCTCCTATCAGTTCGTCGCGATCATTACGTGTGGAGTGCTCCGCAGAACGATAGTCCTATCGACGCCCGGGTTTCCTGCGTCGACACCCACCGCACCGTCTTCGAAAAGGACAACGCAACTGCTGAACTCGGCCGTTGTTGCCAAATTCTCGCATCAGCACGTCGATTGAGAGACCCTGCCCCGAACCCGCGAGGCGCTGCGCAGGCCACTCAGCGCAGAACGACTCCGGCCTCGATGCCTGTGAACTGCGTACGCAGCTCGGTCTTGAGCAGCTTGCCGGTGGCGTTGCGTGGCAGTTCGTCGACGAAGTGCACGTCGCGCGGGCACTTGAAATGTGCCAGCCGCTCACGACACCAGTCCACTATCTCTTGGGCGCTCGGCGCTTCCACCGCGGGTTGGGCGACGACGACCGCGACGACGCGTTCCCCCCACTTCGCGTCCGCGCCTCCGATCACAGCGGCGTCGAGTACCGCCGGGTGACGGAACAGAACCTGCTCGACCTCGATCGGGTAGACGTTCTCGCCGCCGGAGATGATCATGTCCTTCTTGCGGTCGACGAGGGTGATGTATCCCTCGGCGTCCATGCGTCCGAGGTCGCCCGTGTGGAACCAGCCTCCGCGGAACGCCTCAGCGCTCGCCTCGGGCTTCATCCAGTAGCCTGTAAACACGTTGGGGCCACGCACAATCAACTCACCCACAGTGTCGATCGCGACTTCGCGATCGTGGTCGTCGACGATGCGAGCGTCGACGTGCATCGCCACGCGGCCAATCGACCCCGCCCGAGTGCTGGTGTTCTCGGCGTCCAGGACGGTCACCAACGGGGCGGTCTCGGTCATGCCGAAGCCCTCGGTGAAGGGCACACCACGCTCGCGCATGAAATCGATCACCGTCAGGGGAACGGGTGACCCGCCGCCCATAGCGAAACGCAGCGCGGACAGGTCGAAGGAGTCGAAGTCGGGCACCTTCATGAGCGCGGCCCACATGGCCGGCACCATGAACTGAATCGTTACTTGGTGGTCGGCCATCGCTTGCAGCGTTGCTCGCGGGTCGAAGGCGGGCATGATGACGCTGGTGCCGCCGACGTAGAGCAGCGGCAGTGTGTGCACACCCAAGCCACCGATGTGGAACATCGGCGCCACCGCGGCCGTGACGTCGTCGCCCCGCACGCCGATATCGGTGCCGAGGACGTTGATCGCGTTCCACAGCAGGTTGTCGTGGGTGAGGATCGCGCCCTTGGGTCGGCCGGTCGTCCCCGACGTATACATGATGAACGCCGGGTCGCGGCCCTCGACATCGCCGTTAATCGCGTCGAGCGTTCCGCCTGAGACGAGGTCGTCGTAACTGAGCTCACCCGTCGCCGGCACCCCACCGGCGCGCACGATATGGCGCACGCGGGCTCCGGATTCGGTGACGGCTGTCGTGGCTTGTGCGGCCAACGGCTCGTGGAAGATGAGGACGTCGGCCCCGGAGTCGGCCAGGATGTACCCGATCTCGGGTGCAGCAAGCCGCACGTTGAGCGGTACGGTGATAGCGCCGATCTTGGCGCAGCCCAGCAGCACCTCGATGAACTCGGCCGAATTGACCAGCAGCACTGCGACCCTGTCGCCTTTTCGCACGCCGAGCGCGATCAAGGCGGCGGCGAGCTGGTTGGTGCGCCGATCCAAGTCGGCGTAGGTGATGTGCTCGCCGTTGCTGATCAGCGCGGTACGCCCGGCGTTGAGGAAGGAACGCCGGGTGACCCAATGACCGATGCCGCGTTGCATGTGATCTCTTTCCGTTTCCGCCGGCTCAGTAGGACGCTGGAAGACGCAGGCTGTGCTGCGCCACGAAATTGAGGATCATCTCGCGGCTGATGGGGGCGGTGCGCATGAGTCGGGCCGGGCCCCAGAGCGTGGCGAGGCCGTACTCGGTGGCCATGCCGTTGCCGCCGTGGGTCTGAATCGCCTGGTCGAGCGCCAGGATGCCTGCCTCGGCCGCGGCGTACTTCGCCATGTTGGACGCCTCACCCGACCCGGGGTCGCCTGCGTCGTGCAGGGAGGCGGCGCGCTGGGTCATCAAGCGCGCCAGTTCGACCTGGATCTTGGCGTGGGCGAGCGGGTGCGATACACCCTGGTGCGAGCCAATTGGCGCTCCCCATACGTGCCGCTCACGTGCGTAGTTGGCGGCTTTGTCGAGCGCGTAAAGGCCGATGCCGTTGCCTAGTGCTGCGCCCATGATCCGCTCAGGGTTCAAGCCCATGAAGACCTGGCGCAGCCCTTCGTTCTCTGCGCCGATCAGGTTGGCGGCTGGCACACGAACGTTATCGAAGAATAGGGTGAATTGCTTCTCCGGAGTGACGGCCTGCACCGGGATGAGGGACTTGGTCAATCCAGGTGCATCGGTGGGCACGACGAGCAGGCTCAAAAGGCCGCGACCACGGTCGTTGGTGGACGTCCGGGTGACGACCAGAATGGCTTCGGCCTCGTCGACGCCGGAGATGTAGTACTTGGTGCCGTTGACGACCCAGTCGTCACCGTCGCGTTTGGCGGTCGTGGAGATGTTGTGCGAGTTCGAGCCCGCATCCGGCTCGGTGATCGCGAAGGCCATGATCGTTTCGCCGCTCGCGATGCCGGGCAGCCATCGTTGCTTGAGTTCCTCACTGCCGAAGGCCTGAATGATGGTGCCGCAAATGGTCGGCGAAACGACGGTCATCAGCAGCGGGCATCCGGCCGCGGCGAGTTCCTCACCGACGATCTGCATGTCGTAGATGCCGCCGCCGCCGCCGCCGTACTCCTCGGACAGGTTCACGCCGAGGAAGCCCTGCTTGCCTACGGCCCGCCACAGTTCGGTGGTCTTCTCGCCGGCGAGTGACTTCTCGAGGTAGTACTTGTGGCCGAAGTCCTTGGCCATCTCGGCGACCGCCTTGCGCAGGTCTTGGCGTTCCTCAGTCTCGTGTAATTCCATGACATTCCTGACGTCGTGCGGTAGCACGCGGCCGGTCGGCAGCGCGCTGGCTTTACCTAGGGCTGTATGGCGCAGGCCGCCTCGCCGCCGTCCACCGCCTCGACCACGGCGAGTACATCGCCGGTGGAAACCTGCTGGCCGACCTCGACCGGCAGGGCGCTCAACACGCCGTCGATCGGGCTGGCGACGGTGTGCTCCATCTTCATCGCCTCGAGGACGACGAGCGTCTGTCCGGCTGACACCGTCTCGCCCTCGGCGATTGGTAGTCGGACCACCGAGCCGGGCATCGGTGCCGTGAGGGAACCCGGCGGGGTCAACGTGCTCGGGTCGACGAAGCGCGGCACCACTCGTAAGGCGGTATAGCCCAGGACCGAGTCGACATGGGCGAGATCGCCGTCGATGAGCACGTGGAACGTTCGGCGCACTCCGCCCACGCTCAACACGACGGATTCGGTGCTCCCCACCACGACCGCGAGGTCGGCCGACGGTTGGTGATCGACGCTCAACGACGTTCCCGTCGGATGCAGGGTGTATCCGATGCGTATGTCGCGCCCGGTTTGCGTTTGCCAGGTTGTGGTCTGCGCTTGCGAGGGGTTGTTGCGCCAACCGGCGGGCAGTGACGCTTGCAGGGGCGCGACGGCACGCCGAGCGGCCACACCGGCCACGGTCGCCGCGATGGCGTGCAGACTCTCGGCGTGTGAGTCAGCCAGGGGCGCGCCGAGTTCGGCCACGTCGTGTCGTTGCAGGAATCCGGTGTCGGTGCCGCACCCGGCGAACTCGTCGTGGCGCAGGGTTCGCACCAACAGGTCGCGATTGGTGGTGACGCCGTGAATACGGGCGCCGGCCAGCGCCGCCGAGAGACTGGAGAGGGCCTCGTCGCGCGTTGGTGCCCACGCGATGACCTTGGCGAGCAGCGAATCGTAGTGGTGACCGACGACTGAACCGGCGCGGAATCCCGAATCGACCCGCACGCCGGTAAGCGCTGGAACATCCATGGTGCGCAGGGTGCCCGTGCAGGGCCGGTAGTCGTCGGTTGGATCCTCGGCGCACAAACGGGCCTCGATCGCGTGACCGCGAATTCGCGGGTTGTGCATCTCGTCGGGCAGAGGGCGGCCCATCGCAACCAGCAGCTGGGCCCGCACCAGGTCGAGGCCCGTGATCAGCTCCGTGACGGGGTGCTCGACCTGCAGCCGGGTGTTCATCTCGAGGAAGGCGAAGGAGCCGCCCATGCCGTCCCGGCCCACGTCGTAGACGAACTCAACCGTGCCGGCGCCTACGTACCCGACCGCGCGCGCGGCAGCGACGGCGGCCTCGCTCATCCGTGCACGCAACTCCTCGTCGACGACCGGGGACGGCGCTTCTTCGATGACTTTCTGGTGTCGACGCTGCACGGAGCACTCGCGCTCGAACAGAGAGACGACGTTTCCGTGCGTGTCGGCCATGACCTGGATCTCGACGTGTCGCGGGCGCTGGATGTATCGCTCGAGGAAGACGGTGCCGTCGGCGAACGCGGCAGCAGCCTCACGCGAGGCGGAGGCCACCGCCTCCTCGAGTTCATCCGGCGAGGTGACCACGCGCATACCCCGGCCGCCGCCACCAGCGCTGGCCTTCACCAGAACCGGGTAGCCGACGTCGGACGCCAACTTCGCGAGGTGTTCGGCAGACAACCCCGTCGTGTCGCCACCGGGGAGTACGGGAACGCCTGCGTCGGAGATCATCTTCTTGGCCGCTAACTTCGAGCCCATTGCGTCGATCGCCTCGGCCGGTGGGCCGACGAAGACCAGGCCGGCCGCGGCACAGGCCCGCGCGAACGCGGCGTTCTCGGACAGGAAGCCGTAACCGGGGTGAACGGCGTCGGCGCCGGTGAGCGAGGCCGCGGCGATGATCCGTCGCATGTCGAGGTAGGTCTCGGCGGGGGACGAGCCGGGGAGGCGCACCGCCTCGTCCGCGTCGGCGACATGCCACGCGTCGGCGTCTGCGTCGGAATAGACGGCCACCGTGGCGATCCCGAGGTCGCGGCAAGTGCGGAACACTCGCCGTGCGATTTCACCACGGTTGGCCACCAGTACCTTGGAGATCTTGGGCATCGTCATCACATCCGGAAGACGCCGTAGCCGCGCTGGCCACGAACTTCGCCGTTGTGGATGACCGACAGACAGAAACCGAGAACCGTCCGCGTGTCGCGAGGATCGATGATTCCGTCGTCATAGAGGCGACCGCTGTTGGCCAGGGCGACGGATTCCCGCTCGATTTGTTCCTCGACCGCGGTGCGCATCTGGGCGTCGGCGTCCTCGTCGAAGGGCAGCCCGCGGTCGGCGGCGGACTCGCGCGCCACGATGGACAGCACTCCGGCCAGTTGCGCCGGACCCATGACCGCCGACTTCGAGTTGGGCCAGGCGAACAGGAACCGCGGCGAGTACGACCGACCGCACATGCCGTAGTTCCCGGCACCGTACGACGCACCCATGGTGATGGTCACGTGCGGGACAGCGCTATTCGACACGGCGTTGATCATCTTCGCGCCGTCTTTGATGATGCCTCCCTGCTCGTACTCGGCGCCGACCATGAATCCGGTTGTGTTCTGCAGGAAGATCAGGGGCGTGTCGATCTGATTCGCCAGCTGAATGAACTGCGAGCCCTTCTCGGCCTCCTCACTGAACAAGATGCCCCGCGCATTGGCGAGGATCCCGACCGGAAAGCCGTGGATCGAGGCCCAGCCGGTGACCAGCGACGTGCCGTACAGCGGTTTGAACTCGTCGAAGGCCGATCCGTCGACCACTCGGGCGATGACGTCGCGGGGGTCGAAGGGAACCTTCGGATCAACCGACGCGATGCCGAGCAGCTGATCGGGGTCGTACACCGGCGGGTGCGGCGGCAATGTGGGCCCGGTGCCACACTTCCGCCAGTTGAGCCGCGCCATGATGCGCCGGCCGATGCGGATCGCATCCTGCTCGTCCTCGGCCATGAAATCGGCCAACCCCGAAGTGCGCGCGTGCATATCGGCGCCGCCGAGCGATTCGTCGTCGGAGACCTCTCCGGTGGCCATCTTCACCAACGGCGGACCGCCGAGGAACACCTTGGAGCGATTGCGCACCATCACGACGTAGTCGCACATGCCAGGGATGTAGGCACCGCCAGCGGTCGAATTACCGAAGACCAACGCCACGGTCGGCAACCCTGCTGCGCTGTGCTGTGTCAGGTCGTGGAACAGCTGCCCGCCGGGCACGAAGATCTCCGCTTGTGTGGGCAGGTCGGCACCGCCGGACTCGACGATGTTGATGATGGGCAGTCGGTTCTCCCGCGCGATAGCCATGCCGCGGAACACTTTTCGGAACGTGTACGGGTTCGATGCGCCCCCACGAACAGTGGGGTCGTGAGCGATGATCATCGACTCGATTCCCTCGACGATGCCGATGCCGACCACCACACTGCCTCCGACGGGGAACCGGGTGCCCCATGCGGCGAAGGGGCACAGTTCCAGGAACGCCGTGTCGGGATCGAGCAGGAGTTCAATGCGTTCTCGGACGAGCAACTTGCCCCGTTTACGATGCCGCGCAACGTACTTCGGTCCGCCACCGGCATTGGCCTGCGCCAGCTGCTCCGCGATGGCGTCGAGTTGAGCGCTCAGGCCGTCGCGGTTCTCGAGGTAGCCGGGCGCCGTTGCATCGACGTGATCGGGTAGGACGTGAACCAAGGTATTCCTCCGAGCGAGCATCGACGCCGATCTGCTTACGCGGTAATGTTAGCCACAATTAACGTCGGGTGACAACCGTGGCAGAACATGCCTCGGGTCGAGCAGGAGGAGCATCACGATGACCCAGTTGGACGAGCAGTCGGGCACCGCGGTGGTCAGCCCGTGGGAGACCCCTGAGCGCCGCGCCCTGACCGATCTCGCGCAGGCCTTCACACACAAGGAGATCGCCCCGTACGTCACCGAATGGGAGGAGGCCGGAGAACTACCACGCGAATTGCACCGCAGCGCGGCTAAGGCGGGCCTGCTCGGTATCGGCTTCGCCGAAGAAGTCGGCGGCGCCGGCGGCGACCTGCGCGACCTCGTCCTTCTCACCGAGGGCGTGATGGAGGCCGGCGGCTCGTCGGGGGTGCTGGCGAGCCTGTTGACACACAACATCGCCTTGCCGCACATGGCCGCCCACCGAGATCCGGACCAGGTCCGCCGGTTCGTCGCGCCCACTCTCGCCGGCGAGAAGATCGGCAGCCTCGGCGTGACCGAACCCGACACCGGTTCCGACGTCGCGGGGATCCGCACGACCGCAGTTCGCGACGGCGATCATTACGTCGTCAACGGAGCGAAGATGTTCATCACATCGGCGGTGCGCGCCGACTTCGTGACGACGGCCGTGCGCACCGGCGGCCCTGGCGCAGGCGGAATTTCGCTGCTCGTCGTCGAGCGCGACACACCCGGATTCACCGTGTCGACCAAGCTGAAGAAGATGGGCTGGTGGTGCTCGGACACCGCCGAACTGGGCTACGCCGACGTGCGTGTCCCCGCAGGCAACCTCGTCGGCCCCGAGAACAGCGGCTTCATCCAGATCATGCAGCAGTTTCAAGTTGAGCGTGCCTTCATTGCGGTGCAGTGCTACGCCACGGCGCAGCGCTGCCTCGACCTCACCCTGCAGTGGGTGAAGAAGCGCGAGACGTTCGGGCGAGCACTGTCAACCCGTCAGGTCATTCGCCACAAGGTCGTCGACATGGCTACCGCCGTTGACGTGGCACGCACCTACACCCGTGCCGCCGTCGACCGCATCGTTGCGGGCGACACCGATGTGCGTATGGTGTCAATGGCCAAGAATGCGGCCGTCGCCGCATGCAACCTCGCGGTCGATACCGCCGTTCAGTTGCACGGCGGTATGGGCTACCTGCGTGAGACCGAAGTCGAACGCCACTACCGCGATTCGCGCATTCTCGGCATCGGCGGCGGCACCACCGAGATCATGAAGGAGATCATCGCCAAGCAGATCGGTCTTTGAACCGCCCAGGGTTCGATGCACACCATCGTGTGTCTGAGGGGTCTTGAAGGTTCGGTTGACGCCTGATATCTGAGGATCGTGGGGTTCTCGGTGGAAGGATGCCGATCATGGCGAAGGCGTATCCGGAGGAGTTCTGGGACGATGTGGAACCGAAATTAGCTGCTCAATCGGAATGAACCACTGTCGCAACGGGATTGCGAAGAATGATGGCCAGATGCAAACGCGTTGACCGCCAACTGCGATTTCATCGGCAATCGATCGAGTAACCAACTATACGATTAGAAAACACGCCGTTGACCGCACAGATGTAGCTTGCCCTCGGTCGTAACGTGTTAAGTGATATCGATGAGCCACAACTGATTTGGCCGATCGGCGGTGAACACACGGTGCACGAACCCGGGATCATCAAAATGGGGTTGCGACCGCCCCTAGAAACCACCCCGGAGCAGGCTGCGCAGAATTCAACCGGAGCTGACACTCCGGTGCACACCGTGCTTGTCGGCCAGCGCCCTAATCGATAGCCCCTCCACCCGATGATCCAGGCGGATCGCCACGAACTGCTCCACTTTTGATCGCACCCTTTCGAACCCTCACCTTCGAGATCACCAATCCAGACCATCCGGATCCGTGATCACCGTCAGATGAAGCCACTTCGAGCCGTCCTCCCGTCACCTCCCTGTCAATGGAAAGGTTCAAGAACATGTTGGACGCCATGGGTTCTAGACATCTTTGACGGGTTCAGGACTTGCTTGACGGGTCTGGTTTGATCTTGATTTTGTGACTGATGAGCTGCCGGGTAGTCCCGGCGACTGGGTGACCGAACACCGATACCGCGCCGTTCTGCAGGTTCTTGAATGCGCGCCGAAAGCTCAGGTTGCTCGGGAGTTTGGAACCTCGCGCCAATCGGTGCACTCCTGGGTCGCCCGGTACCGGGTCGGCGGGCTGGCTGGGTTGGTAGACGGTTCACGCCGGCCTCATAGCTCGCCGAATGAGCTCGCGCCCGGCATGGTGGCGATGATCTGCGAGCTGCGCAGGACCTACCCACGGTGGGGCCGCAACGGATCGCCCATGAGATCGGACTCCGTGACATTGAGTCTTCACCCTCGCGATCAAGCGTGCATCGGGTTCTGGTACGTCACGGCTTCGTGGCCGCCCAGCAGCAGAACCACAAGCGCAAGTACCGGCGCTGGCAGCGCGATGCCGCTGTGGTAGCTCGACATCATGGGCGGGGTATTTCTGGCCGATGGAGGTGAGTGCAAGTTGGTGACCGGGATCGACGATCACTCCCGGTTCGTGGTGATTGCCACGGTGGTGACCAAGCCCTCGGCGCGCGCGGTGTGCCAAGCCTTACCGCAGCGATGACACGTCATGGTGTTCCGTCGGAAGTGTTGACCGACAACGGGAAACAGTTCACCGGCAGGTTCACCAAGCCCTATCCCGCCGAAGTGTTGTTCGAACGGATCTGCCGGGAGAACGGGATCACCACCGGGCTGACCAAACCACGCTCACCGACAAGGACGGGCAAGATCGAACGCTGGCACAAGACCCTGTGCCGTGAACTGCTCGACGCCGCCGGAGCGTTCTCCGACGTCGAGACCGCACAAGCATCGATCGACGCGTGGGTAAACGGCTTCAACCACACCCCGGCCGCATCAGTCACTGGCCATGGCCGCCCCGGCGACGCTGTTTTGGCCCGCTCCCATCGCACCCGTCGCTGCGCTGCCGACGCTGGTGGACCCACTGACGTCTTCAGTGGTCGATCGTGTGATCCACCCCAGCCGGTGCCGGCACCGGCGTCGGTGGTGCACTCAGACAGTCTGGTCGACAACGATATTCACGCTGTCGAATGGGAAGCCGACCTCACCCCACGCGCGCGATTGGTGTTGCCCGGCAACCAACAGATGAAGTTCACAGCAGCCCTGGCGCGGCGCACCGTCACCATCTGGGCCAACGACCGGAGCATCCACGTGATGCTCGACGGACGCTGATCCGGAACGGCCCCTCGCGATTGTCCGAACACGACCTGCGTGAGCCCGTACGCCGCGGTGCACATCTCGCCGGAGCCGAACCTGCCCGAGGCGCCGTCTCCATGGCCATGCTCACCACCAGTACAGCCATCGAAGTGCACCGCACGTTCCGTGGAGGTCGATTTCGTGGAAGACATTTCGGGGAAGACGAGGCCTGTCTGTACCGCGGCTACCAGGTGCGGAGCCCTGACAGCAGACTAGTAGTCGCGGTCGTAAGTTCGTCGGGGGTTAGGTCCAGGCGGCCCTGCCGGCATCACACCCGCCGAGACGGCCGAATCAACCGGCCATTCGGCGTATGCTTTCCCGATGACTTCCGTCGTGATGGGCGGCGTCGCGCAGAAGAGCCATCCGCGACGAACCCGAAGGTGGCCTGTCGCCCCGACACTACAGGACGGGTGTCCAGCCAAGCTGCATATGCAGCGGCCACGTTCGGATAATTGGACGGGTCACGAAGGCTACTAAGTCAGGATCACGAGTGAAAGGGCGATGCGGTGGTGACGGGAACGGTGCAGAGATCGATCGGCGCGGCAGTCCTTGCGGCCCTAGCGTTTTTGGCGTTTGCTCAGCCGGCTGCCGCTAAACCGGCACCGGAGATCGAGTTCACGTACAACGTTGCGTTTCGACGCCACTATCAGTTCCCGAACAACGATGCAGTTGGATATGGACGCACAATTTGTGATGCTATGCAACGAGGCGATACCTACGGTGTGGTCGTCGCCGATGTGCGGAATGAGATCACACCCAATGACGAGGAATCGGTGAACTACCTTGTAAGTAACGCAGTCGATATTCTTTGCCCAGCCCAGATCTGGGAGCTGCGTCAATCAGCGGCCGGCTATCGGCCGGAGCGGTAGCGCCCGACGAGAAGCCCCATCGCGTCAGATGGACAGTCCAGAGCGTCGCCGAACGGTCGAGAAGCTCGACTTTCTCGGCTTCACTCCCGCCAGGGTCAGTTGTGTCAGACCGAGGCCGATTCTGCATTGTTGTCACGTTCTCGGGCAAAATGCGTGATCTCTCACAGCCGGAGCAGCCGTCGGTGAGACGCTTCATCTCAGACACACGGGCCTACGTCGAACGGTGTCGCGCCGAAGGGCGCACCACCAAGGAGATCCGACGTTGCCTCAGGCGCTGTCCTGCCCATCACCTCTACCAACCTTGCGGAGACTTGCACCGAGCCCGCGACCACACCGCACCCAGCGGTCAGCCACCAGCCATCTGTGTTCCCAACTTCTCAGGTCAGCACTTGGGGTTGACCCCGCGTGCCCGGCAGCGCGATCCTGGAGTCAGGAAGTGAAGGGGTATCGGGTGGCGCTCTACCGGGCCAGTCACGACGACTACAAGACTCGTTTCTGCCCACCTCAATCATGAGCGGCTCAGCAGAAGACGGATGGCGAAGCCCCAGTTTCGTGCTGAGCCGCCGTAGCGCAATCGGCACAGTCGCAACACTTCTCCGTCGGGCAGGACACCGTCGATGTAGGCGAAACCGGCGCGGTAGCGCAGGTGTATCTCACGCAGTTGCGGCCACCGTCGGCGGGAATGCTCGGTCAGCCGTTGATGGAAGGAGGCCTTGGTCGAGTCGGGGATCGTCGCCATCTGCTCATCGTGGACCACCTGGGCGAATGGTGATGTCAACGACGACGGCGTGTCGCGTCCGGGTAGCGAACGCGATTGCGGGACAACGGAACCATGACGATAGCCAGTGCGTTCATCATCGAGTTGAGCTCGTTGGACGAGTCTGTTCTGCAGGCCAGGTCCCGGTCGGCGACCACGGCGCACCGTGAGGTGATCCGCGCACCGATGGTACTCGCGGCAGCGCAAGGGCGCCACCAACTCCGCGATCGCCGCCGGGGTAGGTGTGCACGTCGACACGGGTGCGCAAATGGCGCCGCCGGTTCACCCAGACAGGTCTGGGCGGGCTCGATGACCTGCCCCGCAGCGGACGGCGCCGAACGGTTCACACCGGTGCAGGTCGCCGAGGTCAAGGCACTAGCGTGCACGCTGCCCGCCGAGACCGGTGCGCCGTTGTCGCGGTGGTCGAGCACTGAATTAGCCGGCGAGGTGATCGGTCGTGGGATCGCCGAGACGATCTCGCCGGCTACGGTGCGCCGCTGGCTGGCCGCTGACGCGATCAAACCCTGGCAGCACAGATCCTGGACTTACCCGCGTGACCCCGACTTCGCGATCAAAGCCGCCCGGGTACTCGACCTGTACGCCCGGTCGTGGCACGGCAAACCCCTCGGACCCGGCGACTACGTGATCAGCGCCGACGAGAAATCCCATCTGCAAGCCCTACACCGGCGCCACCGCGGACAACTATCAGCACCCGGGCGGACCCGGCGCGTGGAATTCGAGTACCGCCGCGGCGGCACCCTGGCCTATTTCGCCGCCTACGACGTCCACCACGCCCGGGTGCTCGGCCAGATCGCCCCCAAGACCGGTATCGACCTCTTCGAGAAAGTGGTGGCCCACGTCATGACCACCGAACCCTATGCGTCGGCCCGGCGGGTGTTCTGGGTCGTGGACAACGGCTCATCGCACAACGGGACACGCTCGATCGAACGCATGCACACCACCTGGCCGACCGCGACCTGGTGCACCTACCGATCCACGCATCCTGGCTCAACCAAGTCGAAATCTACTTCTCAATCTTGCAACGAAAGGCCATCAACCCCAACGACTTCGAAGGCCTCGACCAACTCGCCGCAGGTCACTGTGCTGGAGGCGACGGATCGTGTACTTGAACGGGTTATCGCGCCGGAGGTGTCGGCGTTCTTCACGCGGATCCACCGCGACGCGGGCGTGGACATTAGGACTCAGGCCCTCGTCGAAGCCTTCACCGGCAACGGCAACGTGCGAGAGGTAGTGCTGGCGGACGGCGCATTACTTCCTGCCGATGTGGTGATCGTCGGTGTCGGCGTGGTACCCAACACCGAACTCGCTTCAGCCGCAGGATTATCCGTCGATAATGGCATCGTGATCGATGACCAGGCCCGCACCAGCGATCCGGACATCGTGGCCGCCGGCGACTGCACCAGCCACGTGATGGCCCGATACGGTTCACGCATTCGGCTGGAATCGGTGCCGAGCGCCGGCGAGCAGGCCAAGATCGCCGCGGCGACCATCTGCGGGAAGCGCAGCGCCATCGCTGCGCTACCGTGGTTCTGGTCCGACCAGTACGATCTCAAACTCCAGATCGCCGGTCTGAACACCGGATACGACGAAGTCGTGCTCAGCGGCGATCCGTCGCGCCATAGAGAATTCAGTTGCTTTTACTTCCGTGATGGCGAACTCATCGCCGCCGACTGCGTCAATCGACCACGCGATTTCATGCTTGCTAAACGGGCCATCACCAAATGTCTTCCCACCGACCGCGCCGAACTCCTGGCCGCTTCGGAAACAAGTTCGGCCAGCGGGAACTAATGAACCACATCGCGCGTAACTACCGGACCCACGTGTTCGGTGGGCATCTGCGCGCAGTCAGGTACGCTACGCGCATAGCGCGTCAGGCCGGGCTCTGTGCTTTGGCCGCCGCCGCATCGCAATGTGTGGCACAGCTGGCTGTGACGTGATCACGAAGGCAGACGTGTCAACCGGATTACACGGCGGTGACGATCAACGCGTACACCCGGCACCGACCATCACCTGTATCGGTGAGCGTACCCCGGCAGCCGAAGTCGGTCTCGCATTCCACCCCGCATCGCCGTCGGCGACGGGTGTCCTTGCGGCCAAAACCGCTATTTATGTCCGACTGGTACACCAACACCACTCGCCGGACGCAAGCGATTGGAAGGCCGACAACCGCGAAGAGTCCTCACCAGTCTGCTTGTGAGCGTGACACGTCAGATCGCCCCACAATTTCTCGAAGCGACCTGCGGCCGACCAGATTTCACCGCGCGCTGAAGCCGAGCCGACTGCCGCCGTATTCGTGCCAAAGACGAAACACAGCGCCACGACATTGGCGTCCGCTCCGTCGTCAGAACCTGACGAGACCTCGGATGTTGCGGCCCGATCGCATGTCTTCGTAGCCCTGATTGATCTGGTCGAGCGTGTAGTCGCGCGTGATTAACTCGTCCAACTTGAGCGATCCGGCGTTGTAGAGTTCGACCAGGCGGGGAATGTCGTGCGCCGCGTTCGACGAACCGTAAAGTGCGCCTCGAATTTGCTTCTCGTACAGTGTCAATTCTAGAAGAGATCCCGACATCGACGTTTCCTCGGGGTGCCCGATGGCGGTGACGACGACCCGGCCGCGCTTACCCACGAGAGCCAACGCCTCGCTGATGTATGCGGCTTCAGCGACATCCGTCGTAAGCACGCACACGTCGGCGAGCTTGCCTCTGGTGATATCACTAACGAGATCCCACGCGTCGTTCATCGACGTCGCGGTGTGCGTCGCTCCGAACGTCGTCGCTTGCTGCCGTTTGAATTCGACCGGATCGACCGCCACGATCGTGAGGGCGCCGGCGATCCGGGCACCTTGGATGGCATTCATGCCGATGCCCCCGGCTCCCACGACCACGACCGTATCGCCCGCGCGCACTTCTCCTGTTCGGACCGCCGAACCGTATCCCGTCGTTACGCCACATCCGATCAAGGCGGCCTTGTCCAAGGGGGTGCCCTGATCGATCTTGACCACTGACGACTTCGGAACCACCGTGTATTCGGAGAACGTACCGAGCAGACACATCTGGCCGACATCCTCGCCGCGCGAGTGAAATCTGTACGTACCGTCGATCTGCGGACCCATCATGAGCGCCGCGCCCATGTCGCAGAGGTTCCCCATACCGCGCGCGCAGTAAGAGCATGTGCCGCAGGCCGGTAAGAACGTGAGGATTACCGAGTCGCCTTCGGCGATATCATCGACCCCTGCGCCAACTTCGACCACCGTTCCGGCGCCCTCGTGGCCGCCGACAACTGGGAGAGGGAACGGGAGATCTCCGGTGACGAGGTGTTCGTCGGAATGGCACAATCCGGTCGCCGCCAGTTGAACTAGAACCTCACCCGCCCCGGGTGGATCGAGATCGACCTCCTCGATCTCCCATTTCTGTCCCAGGCCCCAAAGTACTGCAGCACGTGTTTTCATCCGTCGACCTCCTGTACAAGTAGATTCTTTGAAATGTAAAACCGCTTCGAAGTAAAATCGGATAGTCAGACCAATTGGTTTCAGTGACGCCCCAGAAAAGTTTGTTGCCGCACCGCTCCTACGCGTCGAGAAGATCCTGCCTGTTGGCGCCGTCCAACATCGATCGGTACTCCGGGAACAGATTCTTGGCTTGCGGAATCAGTTTGATCAACTTCGGCACCGGTCCTTTCGCGCGGACCGTGCCTTTAGCCATCGCCATCGCCAGATTGAGCTTGCCGAGCCAGAATCGGTTGCCGGTATCGGCCGTCATGAACAACTCAACGTTTGGAGTGACCGAACTGTGCGAACCGGTCTCGACAAGTTTGTTGGACATATCCACGGTGATCTTCGCGTCAGGGTCGGTGTAGTGAATCCGGAGTATTACACCCGATTCAGCGAGCTTGCTGGCGAGGGTGTCCTGTTCCATTGCACGCCGGAATATTCCACCCAGATAGGTATAGACTTCATCCTCATCGACAAAAACGGCCATCGATAAACTCCTTCTGTCGTTCGTTAAATGCGCTGTCGCGCAATGCTTCAGCACGACTTGACGTATGGGAAACCCCAGCTGACAAGGTCACGTGACCGGAGTCGTCACTCCGTCGTGGTCGATGTCAATCGGGATCTGAGATCAGAGGCGAACGCTCAAATACCAGAGCCCTCACACTTCGATCGCTACTTCTCGGATACCGCTCAAATTCAGTTAAGTCAATCACCTGCGATGCGAATATGGCAAGGGCGCAAGCACATTCGCCGTCCATGCTTTGAACGGTATCGCCGATCGCCGGCCTCAATCACGGAACCTTGCTTGCCACCAGACAGGACGCAGTGCGGCACTCTTGGAAGCCACGTGTGCGGTCGATACCATAGTTGGTCATCATCTCGCCTATTCGCTGCGCCGGGGCCGAAACTCACCTGCCGGTGCCACGGTGCGGAAACGCGGCCGTTTTATCAACACCTGTGCAGCTCAGAATCGGTGTTCGTTGCGGAAGCGTCAGAAGAGTTTGCGGGCCAGTTTCCAAGCCAAGTCCGAATACGGAGGGTAGACCAGCCTGGACAGATCTGGACGGGTCGTTTTGGTGAGGACCGACTTGCGATGGCTAAATTCCTCGAAACCGAACTTGCCGTGATAAGCCCCGATCCCAGACGGTCCAACTCCACCAAACGGCAACCGAGTAGTGGCGAAGTGAAAGAGCAGATGATTCACCACCATGCCGCCGGCGGGCACGTCCCGGATCACCCGCTCGCGGATGGACCGGGATCGCGTGAACAGATAGGCCGCAAGCGGTTTGGGCCGCGCGTTGACGAAGCGGATCGCTTCATCGAGATTACGAACGGAAACGACAGGCAATACGGGCCCGAAGATCTCCTCGGTCATTAGAGGCTCGTCCAACGCGGGATCGACGACAACGGTCGGCTCGATCTCCAACGCGTCCCTGTCGCAGCCGCCGCCTATAACCACATCGCCAGTCGTAGCGGCAATCGCGCCCGCCAACCGGTCGTAGTGACGCCCGTTGACGATCCGCTTGCCGCCGACAGATTCGGCCTGGAACGCTTCGACGGACTGTCTGATTCGATCCACCAGCTCGTCTTTGATGCTGGTTTCGGCCAGCACATAGTCCGGCGCGATGCAGACCTGGCCCGAATTAATCAGCTTGGTCCACGCGATCCGCTTAGCCGCCACGTCGAGATCGGCATCAGCAGCTACGATCACCGGGCTCTTACCACCGAGTTCGAGGGTCACCGGAGTGAGTTGGGCGGCCGCGCTTTCGTAGACCTTGCGTCCGATCTCGGTACCACCGGTGAAACAGATCTTGTCGAAACCCTGTTGGATGAGCTCCTGGCTGACTCCGCCGTCGCCCTCCACGACTGCGACCGCGCGCGGATCTAGGTAATGCGGAACCAGTTCGGCCATGAGGGTCGATGACGCCGGCGCCAATTCGGATGGCTTGAGCACGATCGTGTTGCCGGCGGCGATGGCACCGACCGCCGGCCCGAGAGTTAGCGCGAATGGGAAGTTCCACGCGCCGATGATCAGCACAGTGCCGTAGGGCTCGTACTCGATCCATCCGCGACCTGGTAGCTGCGAAAGCTCGAGGCGTCGGTATTTGCGGCGAGCCCATTTCGCCACGTTCTTTGCGGCGTCAGTCGCTTCGGCCGACACACTCGCGACATCGGCGAGCCAGGCTTCGAACGGCGGACGGCCGAGATCCTCGTCGAGCGCGGCGGAAATCGCCTGCTCGTTGTCTGCCACAAGCGCGTGAAGAGCCAGTAACTGCCGCTTGCGCCACCCCACGTCACGTGTGAGTCCGTCGGCGAAGGCCTTGCGCACCCCGGCAACGGAGAGCGAAATCCTCTCGGCCGCAGATGAAGTAGCTTCTGGAGATACCCTGATTGTTGTCACTTAGGTCCTCAACCTCCCGATCGTTATCTGTATGGTAGCCAACCGCGGTATGAACGTCGACACCAGTTTGTTAGCAGCAGTTACGGGCTGGACGGCGCGCATCGTCTTGCCGACGACCGACGATGCCGCTCGGGATGAGGAGATTGCTTGAAAACCCAGGCGTCCGCCCGACAATCAGTGCAATCAGTGACGAAGGGTGCGGATAGACGGCGGCCCATTCCGCCCTTAAACGCTGTCGCGACTCGTCAAGACGTCTACTTGTTGGGCATCGATGCTTGCTCGGGTCGAGCTTCTAGGTTAATTTGAGTTCACTCGACGCTACTGAGTCATGGCCTTCGGGCCCAGGTAGTAACTGAACCCACCTTGCGGAGATGGCCACTGTGCAACCGTCCTACATGCGACGCTGGAGGCGATACCAGCTCGTGAACTCTCGGTCGTGCGCGATGACGCTGCGCACGTTCGTCCGTATGCTGCACCACCCGGTCGCGGGCTGCGTACACCCATGCCAGACACTGCTGTCGGCGCCGGTCTCGGTGCCGCCTAAGGCGAGATTGTTCCCGTTCACGGTACGGACCGCACGCACGAACAAAGTAGGCTTCGTAAAACGGTACGTCGGTCTCGACGGAAAGCCCTACCTGCCGACCGACCTCTCGCCAAACGCAACACAACACCGAACGTGGCAGGACATTTCGCTGCCACCAATGCGATAGGGGAAACCGCGTGCTCGGCCGCACTACGAAGAGATCCGCATCGTCACTCCCCGAAGAGGACGGTCCTCTTGAAGCGGATGAACATCAGACGCTGAACGGCGACGACGAAATTGTGGAGGGTGACACCGCGACGAACGCGGCCACACAGACCGATCTCGAGCCTAGCGACGCGGAGTCGATTCCGGCCGCACCGGATGACGATGGCGCGGTGCTGCATGTGTACCGCATGGCCATCAACGTGGGAATCGCAATCGTAGTAGCCCTCGGCGCCCTCGTTGGCTGGCTCGGATTCGAGGTGAACCGCAATGACCGCGTAGCCGATCAGCGCGCGATCTTCGAGCAAACGGCTCGGCAGGGGGCAATCGATCTGACCACTCTTGACTGGCGCCAGGCGGACGCGGACGTCAAGCGCATCTTGGACGCCGCGACCGGAACCTTCCGCGACGACTTCGCTTCGCAATCTAAACCGTTCATCGATGCCGTGAAGGACTCGAAGTCTGTGACCACAGGCACAGTCACCGCGTCGGGCTTAGAGTCGGCGACAAAGGATACAGCCCAGGTAATGGTCGCTGTGAGCGTCCGAACATCTAGCGCGATGGCGCCGGAGTCGGACCCACGCACCTGGAGGATTCGGATCGCCGTTCAAAAGGTGGATAACGAAGTCAAAGTAGCGAACGTGGATTTCGTTCCGTGATCCGGCAGCGGAGAAAGCCGGCGGCCGCTAACAGTCTCGCCGTTGAAGGGGACGCCGCCGACTACGCCCACACGGTACCGGAAGCTCCTGCAGCAGACGGCGCGCCGGATATTCGAGACGAGCCCGGAGATCGAGAATGCGGTGAAGAAACTGGGAACGAACTGGATCCGGGATCGCAGACTTCAGTGGTCGAAGTTAGGCGGTGTCCGAAAAGTTTCCGAAAGCTAGTGGCGTTCGTACTTATGCCCGCTGTAATGGGTCGTGTCCGGGACGCGGTGTAAATACGGAGCACGGGCGTAGGTTCCGCTTCACGACCTGCAAGTCTGCGAAGAAGGAGTCACGCCCGTGCCTGTTCGAGTATCAGCCGTCGATCGCATCCGCACCAGAATCGATGCCCTATTTGCCGAGGATCGGGAGCTTTCGGAGATCCTTGAAGAGGTTGCCCGGCTGGGCGCTCAACTGTTGATGCAGGCGGCCCTGGAGGCTGAGGTCACCGAGTTCCTCGGTCGCGAACGCTACCAACGCGCTGCTGCCTGTCCCGACGCTAACGGCGGCTCGCGCAACGGGTATCGACAGGTGACGGTGAAAACCACCACTGGGCCGGTTACGTTGGAGCGGCCGAAGCTGCGTGGCACCACCGCAGCGTTTGCGTCGCGGTTGTTCGGCAAGCACGTGACGAGAACCAACGCCTTGGAGACGCTGGTGATTGCCTCGTTCGTACGCGGGTTATCGGTGCGCGACGTGCAGGCCACCCTCGCCGAAACACTTGGCGACCAGGCCGCGATCTCCAAATCCACGGTCTCGGAAGTGTGCAAGGCGATCCGAGCCGAATACCAGGCGTGGGCGCGTCGTCGACTTGACGAGATCACGCTGGATTACCTGTTCTTGGATGCCAGCTTCTTTCGGATGCATCCGGGGTCGCCGGCCGAGCCGGTGCTGGCCGCCTGGGGCATCACCACCGAGGGCAAGCCGGTGTTCGTCGGGTTGGCGCCCGGGACCGGCGAGTCGACCGACGCATGGGCCGACTTCCTGACTGATCTGGGCGATCGCGGCCTGGGTTGTCCACTGTTGGTTGTCTCTGACGGCGCCAAGGGCCTGATCGCAGCCATCGAACAAATTTTCCCAAAAGCGTTGCGGCAGAGATGTCTTATTCATCGACTCCGCAACGTGCTCGCGAAGATTCCCGCCGGGATGCAAGCCGAGGTCCGCGACGGCTACTGGGCCATCTTCGATACCGCCGATCTGACGGTTGAACCGGGGCCTGGGCTCGTTGAGATCATCGACAAGCGGATCGAGGCGTTCGCCGCCAAATACTTCGACCTCTATCCGGCGGCGATGCGCATTCTGCTCACCGACAAAGCTGGGTTGACTGCCTATCTGCGGTTCCCGGTCGAACACCATGGGCGCGTTCGACATTCGAATTTTATTGAGCGCTCCTTTGGGGAGACCAAGCGTCGGACCAAGGTCATCGGCCGATTCCCCGGCGAGACCAGCGCCGTTAGCCTGGTATGGGCGGTGCTCGACCGGGCCTCGGCCGGTTGGCGCGGGCTGTCCATGACACCGGTCGGTACCCGATTGCTGCACGACCTACGTCGATCGCTGCTGGACCCACCCCGTGAACTGCGGCTGACACCGTCCACCACGAGTAACGGCACCAACCCCGCAGATCCCATCTCGGCCACCGCGTAACAACTCCGTGTCGCTTTGGCAGGCTCAGTTTCGGTGACGGCTGGCGGTGACCAGGTCGATCGGTGGGATGTAGCCGGTGATGCTGTTGATGGTGCGATGCAGGCCGTGGTGCAGCGCGTCGATGTCGCAGCGGGCCAGGCCGCCAGCGGTGGCGATGACGTGTTCGGTGGTGAACGCCAGGTCGTTGATCGTGCCCAGGATGCGGCGGTCGGCGGTCTTGGCCACGGCCACCTGCTGGGGATCAAGATCGCCGAGCGTATCGGCGGGCAGACCCTCGACGTGCAACGCGGCCTGGATCGCCGAGACGACCGGCGGGCCGATCGGGCGCAACCCGGCGGCGGTGACGTTCGGCATGAACACCGAGAACAAGGTCCCGGCGTGGGTCACCAGCAGGCATTTGCGTCGGTCGATCCAGACCAGGTGGGCATACCAGTCGGTCGCGCAGGCTTGGCCGATGGCCGGCTCAGGCGCCCTCAGCAGCGCCAACACCTTGGCGGTACATCGCAGCATCACGACCCATGATCGTAGGCA
Organism: Mycolicibacterium sp. HS_4_1; assembly: GCF_054515875.1. Classification (NCBI taxonomy): domain Bacteria; kingdom Bacillati; phylum Actinomycetota; class Actinomycetes; order Mycobacteriales; family Mycobacteriaceae; genus Mycobacterium; species Mycolicibacterium sp. HS_4_1. Next base: position 4,196,259 of record NZ_CM137261.1, on the reverse strand, counting down.
GCGTCCCCGAGGATCGGTACCCAAGAACACCGCGACGTGGCGCCGGTACAGTGTGGCGACGTGTTGGTCGCCGATCTGCATCACTTCCTCGACATGCCGCACGACGCTTCCGGTCCCGCGCGCCGCCTGGCACAACACCTGGGCGACATTGTCCGGGCGGGCACCGCCGGCCAGGTCGGTGATCGGTGGGTATCGGCATTGCCGTGTCGGCGCCGCCCCGCCCACAGGCGCTGCCCCGGGCGGATGACCATCGCTATCGCCTCGGCCGAGACGGCGGCGCCGATCCGATGGTCGTGCAGCGTCTGCGACGACGAGGGGGTGATCAGCAACTGGGCAGACTCCCCATACGACCTGCGCCGCCGCCGCTCCAGCGTTGCCGGCGACCTCAAGGAGGTCATCGTCAGCGACACGACCGCCGCCGTGTTACGCGACCTGATGCTGCTTGACCCCGACTGTGAGCGACTGGTGTACGGCATGCGCGCCCACCCAAACGGCGCTGCCTTACTGACCAATGCCGACGACCTCGAAGAGCTTATCGGGTTCGTAGCCGCCGAAGCCAACCACGAACCCAACCGCCGCCGCCAAGACCGCCTCGACGCCGCGTTCAACGCACTGACCGACGCCGCCCAAACCCTCTCCAGCTGAGCATCTCTCGGCCCTACGCATCAGCCCTGGGCGCGCCAAAGCATCCGCAGCAAGCTACCGAACCCGCTCGCCGTTATCCCCAACACCACCAGCTCAAGCTGCAAGAGCCTGTCACTTGAGTTCCCCAGCCCGTATGCTCACCCACGAAGCTGCGAACCGACCGGTGCTTTTACACCCACTTTCGGACGCGACCGCTGTAATGCTGGCACTTGCTGTCACGGCTGGTTTACTGTCTTACCACTATCGGACGGCGCGGGTCACACAAAGCGCGGCCCAATCCTCAGTGCAGGCAGCGAAGGACGGAACCGTGGAACTCCTGTCCTACACTCCCGATAATGTGAAGGCGAAGCTCACTGCGGCGCGGGATCTCCTGACCGGCGACTTCCGAAACACTTACACGTCGCTCACCAACGACGTCGTCATACCTGGAGCACTACAGAAGCGAATCTCGGCGACCGCTGAGGTGCCTGCGGCATCCACGACCTCAGTCACTGCCACCCATGCAGTCGTTCTGGTTTTCATCAACCAGACCGTGGTGATCGGCCACGATGCGCCATCGGAAACCGCATCCGCAGTCGAGGTGACGTTGGACAAGTCCGGGGATCGTTGGCTGATCTCCGGTTTCGAGCCGAAATGACATTATGAGAAATACGGCGTGCGCCTACACGTCTGGGGCAATCCTAATCGCGATGTGCGCGATGCCGTTCGCGCAGCCTGCATGGGCGGACAATCAGCGCCTCAACAACGGCGTTGCGGCCAACGTCTACACCATTCAGAGACAGGCCGGCTGTACCAACGACGTGGTGATCAATCCGCAACTGCGGTTGGCCGCACAGTGGCACACCATTGACGTCCTCAACAACCGCGGTCTCGACGGTGATATCGGATCCGACGGCTCCACCGTCGCGGACCGCGCGCGGAACGCTGGCTATGCTGGTGTCGTAGCCGAAACCGTCGCGATCAATCCGGCGCTCGCAATCAGCGGACTAGAGATTCTCAACCGGTGGTACTACGATCCCACCGCGATGTCGACCATATCCAACTGCGCGAACACGGAAATCGGTGTCTGGTCGGAGAACAGCCTCGATCGAACGGTCGTCGTCGCCGTGTACGGTCAGCCCGCTGCGGCGATTAGCCGTCAATGACGGCTGCACGCGACCCTGGAGCGGACAAGACATCCGACGACGGCTTCCCGCGACCTAGCTTTCGCGCTGGCAGTCAAGGGTGAGTGTGCGCGTTGTTGATTGGCCGGGCGGGTCGCTCGGCTTTTGACGCGATGAACAGTGCGTCGGTGTTGGTTGGCGGGGGCCGTCGTGTTCCGGCAGGCTGATTAGTCGCCGTGAGCGGCAGGCTTTCGTGTGCGCCGTGATGGCGGCCCAGGGCGAGCGGGCGGCAAGCTAGTTTGCGCCGTCGTGCGGCATAGCTATCGTGGCCGTCACCGTTCGCCGCTGAGCCTTCCTTGACGATAGCGCTGTTCATCGAAGGGTTGTTGGGTTCGAAGTAGTCGGTATGCCAGGCGGCATGCATGGCGTGCGAGCGCGACGCGGGCCTGGATCGGGGCCATGCCGCGCGCTCGTAGTTCGGCGTCGCGTTCGGTGAACGACGGCGAAAATTGCGAGAGGCCCCAGGCAATACCCATCAGGGCATCGCGGTGCTCTGCCAGTCCTTGTCGAGAGATTCGGCCGCGTCGGTGCAGGGTGGCTGACTGGTAGAGAGCAGGCGCCAAACCCGTTGCCGAGTAAAGATGATCGGCATCAGGGAACCTTTCGATAGGCAAACTGTGTGCGGCGAACGCCGCCGCGCGGATCGAGGCGACGCCGGGAAGTGTGGTCAGGATCTGGCCGTCAGTTTCGGAAAGCAATGCCCCGATTTCCAGGTCGATAGCATCGATGTCCTCGCGCAGACGGCGATAACGATCCAAGTCGCGGGTCAACCGACGAGCGCGTTGTTCGGCATCGGCCGGCGGAGGCAGACATCGGTGCCATCGTTGCAGCCAGTAGCGAGCGGTCGTCGTTGTCAAGGGCCCAGGTGCCCGGCACATCAATGACCGAAGTTGCGGTGGCCGTCCGGCAAATGCGGCAGCACACGCCAGCACCGCCAAGCCAGTCGAGGTCTCCAGCGCCAGGGACCGGCCGTGGCCCGACGGCGCCGACAATCCAGGGCACAGGGCGTTGAGTTGCTCGTGCAGACGCTGTCGAGCGACCTTGCGGTCGGCCACCAACCCGCGGCGATGCCGCACGGCGGTGCGGAGCGCTTCGACCCCGAACAGCTGGCCGTATCGTCGACCACCACCTTGGCGTGCCATGTACGTCAAGGCTGCGCAGTCACGATCATCGGTCTTGAACCTGCCCGAACCCAGTTGTGTACGAGCCGATTTCGTTTCCGAGGGAGCAAACAGTCGTACCGAACCTGGATGCCGACGTTCCAGTTCAGTGACCCATGGCCGATGCAAACTGCCCGTCGCCTCGATCGCAATCACCGGCACGCCCGGACCGTGCTTGTTCAGTACCAGCTCGAGCTGGGCGATGCCATCGCGCGAGACCGACAGCGACATCGGATCGGCGAGCAACCCCGAACCGTTGCTGATCCACACCCGACTGAACACCTTGCCCGGATCTACGGCGACGATCACCGTCGATGGATCAAGCGCAACTCCTAACACCGCCATCAGTAGCCTCCTCCGAACCGAACCTCCATCGAGGATCCGCCCAGCGACTACTCATGGCCTATCAGCTGAGCGCGAGCGCGGGTCACGACCCAGGTTCAGAGTGGCGCTAACCGTCGTTGCCAGTCGCCGACTGCGAGCCTGGCAGCGTGCTTGGTGGGCCAGGCGTATCGGTGGCAGAACTCCGATTTCAGTGTGCTCCAGAAGGATTCGGCCTGGGCATTGTCCCAGGGTGTACTGCGTGCCACGGTCAGCGTGGAAGATGACCTGTGCGGGCAAGGCCCCACGCAGCGCCACTGCCATCGACGGTGCGGACTCCACCAGATCGGTGCGCATGTGGTCCTCGACTGCCCAACCCAGGACCCGCCGCGAGCACCCGTCGTCGAACCGCGCACAGGTACAGCCAGCCCTCACCGGTGGGCAAGTACGTGATGTCCGAGGTCCAGACCTTGTCGAGCTCACCGCGGTCGAATCGACGGTTGACCAGGTCGTTGGGGCGGTGTGCGTCGAGGTCGACCACGGTGGTCACCGGGGTGAACTTCCGCGGGCTGATCCCGGCCAGGCGTTGGCGGCGCATCGAGGCCGCCACCGTCTTGCGGGAGATCACCTCCCCGTCTTCACGCAGATCGGCCAGGATGCGCGGTGCGCCGTACACCTGATCGGAGGCGTCGTGGAAACCCTTGACCTTGACGTCGATCGCCTCACGGCGCTGCTGGGCCGGCGTGGGCCCCGCCGCACGGGCTGTGCGCCACTTGTAGAAGCCCGACCGGGACACCTCCAACAGTCCAGTCATCCGCACGATCGTGAAGTTGGCCTTCTCCGCTTCGATGATCCGGTACATCTCTACCAGTTCTGTTCGGAGGCGAAGAAGGCTGCGTCCTTTTCAAAAACGCACGGTCCAAACGCAATTCGGCGTTCTCTGTGCGCAACCGTTCTCACTCTTTGCGTTCATCATCGTCGAGCACCTCGGGATGATCGGATGCCGACGCCGATGTTGTCCACGGGGGTGGGGTCGGCCGGGTGGCGTTTCTGCGCATTGCGGACAGACGTTATCCGTGACTAACATCACGACGCGAATCCGCGGCTTCCGAATGGTCTGCTTGATAGCCTGCCCCAATGAGTACTCCGATGGGGCCCGATGACGACGAGCCGCTGTTCAGCCTCGAGTTCGGGAAGCTCCTTTGTGCGGGCTGCCGTGCGATGAACCGTTGTCGATTCGGCATGCGTTTGCACCGCGTCGCCGAGTGCGACGCGGTTGAAGGTACGGCGTGGTTCGCGCCAGACCACGAGGGAGCCGGGGGCGTCGTGCACGGCGGGTCAGTGATGGGCGCACTGGATGAGGCATGCGGTGCGGTGCCGATCGCTGCGGCGGTTTTGGCGGTTACCGCCGAAATGGAGGTCAAGTTCCGGCGCCCGGTTCCCCTGGAGCGTGAACTGCGTATCCACGCCTGGCCAGAATCGCGCGATGAGCGCGGCCACTGGATTATTCGTGCCGAGATCCTACTGCCCGAGACAGACACGTTGCTGTGCCACGCGCGGGCACGCTTCGTCGAACGGGACCCCGTCGAGCACTATGGTCGATTCCGGCGGTGGCTCAATGGTGAGCCCGGCCCATCTGGCGGCGAGCAGGCTGTCGTTCCTGTCACGAATCCCATGTGAACGCACCTCATGGTGCGGGAAGCTGTCGGACATGGCGCGGCGGTCGCGGGAAAGCACGTCGCCCGGCTAGATCTGCCATTCGTACCCGGATCGCAGTTCACTGCCATCCACTACGGCGAACGCATCGCCGTAGTCGCTGAGGTACCCTAGCATCGGTGCTCCGTTAGCGGCTGGCGCATATAAACCTAGAAAACCCCGAAACCCCCATCGCCCCAGGGGACTTAGCGCTAGAAGTTGTTAGTGGCCCTTTTCCGATCGCATTCGTTGGTCTATCGTCTCCATCAGTAGCGATCGACGGTTAACAACGCTGATTGGCGTCGAATGACATCAATCCGGGCCGCATCCTTACCGAAGACGCACGAAGCGCCGGAGGTGGAGAAAGTCGACGTGCTCGTTTCGGCTCGGGTTTTGCGGGGCTCTGCCAACTCCAGTGCCTCCGCACGCAGCGGCTGTCAGTGAAGGTTTACCGAGTCGGGATCGCCAGCGTCGATGGCGCGGGCGCAGGCAGCTTCCAGACGGTCCATGCCGTGCTTTTCGCGGAGCCGCGGTGTCCCCTGAGCGGCGCGCAGGCGGTGGATCGCATTGGGTGACAACAACTCACCGATCACCAGTTCGCAGGCCGGGCCGACTTCGGCGGCGATCTTGCGGCACCAGGTCGGGCCTTGCAGGTGGAAGGCGATCTTCTCCGGAGGGTAGTGCTCCAGGTTGGTTGCCCGCCTCGACAGGTGCAGCACGTGGGTGGCCACGACGTTCTGGTCACGGAAGATTTGCACGATGTCGCCGCTGGTGCGGGCGTGCCGCCGTTGCCCGATCAGCCGACATGGCACCGAATACAGGGGCTTTGCCGATTTTCATGTGGGTGTCCGAGCCCACCACCCCAATGGACCATACCGATAGCGTGAACGGCGCCGCCGGTAGCGGTGCCAGCTCACCTGCTTCGAGGCTTCGAATACCCGCACCGGCTGCCCACCATCGAGAGCCCACGAGTTCCGCATTCCGGCGACCTGCAGACTCCACCGGATCGCTTCGGCTTACATCGCCGTGATGCTGGTGAATTCCCTTCCCCGCCAGAAAGACGCGCACGTACTGCATGGGGCGTTCGACCCGGGGTTTGTTGTTGGGCTTGCTGGCCCGTGCCGGATCGATCAGCGTGCCGTAATGCGCCGCCAGTTCGGCGTAGGTGCCGTTGAGCTTCGGGTCGTAGAGATCGGGCTTGTCGACCCCGGTCTTGAGATTGTCGATCACCAACCGGGCCGGGACCCCGCCGAAGAACTCAAATGCCGCCACATGCGATGCGCACCATGATTTTTGGTCCATCTTGAGCACCGGTTGCAGGAACAGATGCCGCGAACAAGACAGCACCATCACGAACGCCCATACCGCCACCCGCCGGCCGCTGCCCGGATCGAGCCACATCCCGAGCTTGCCGTAATCGGTCTGCGCTTCGCTACCCGGATCCACCGGACCACGCGGCACCGTCACCTTCTGTCGTGCCGCTTCCTCTGCGAAATATGCTGCGACCCAACGCCGCACCGACGACTCCGCACCGCGCATCCTGGCCGATCTGCGTGAAGACGGGGAGGTGATCTCCCGCAAGACGGTGGCGGCCTCGATGCGCCGCCAACGCCTGGCCGGGATCAGCCCGCGGAAGTTCACCCCGGTGACCACCGTGGTCGACCTCGACGCACACCGCCCCAACGACCTGGTCAACCGTCGATTCGACCGCGGTGAGCTCGACAAGGTCTGGACCTCGGACATCACGTACTTGCCCACCGGTGAGGGCTGGCTGTACCTGTGCGCGGTTCGACGACGGGTGCTCGCGGCGGGTCCTGGGTTGGGCAGTCGAGGACCACATGCGCACCGATCTGGTGGAGTCCGCACCGTCGATGGCAGTGGCGCTGCGTGGGGCCTTGCCCGCACAGGTCATCTTCCACGCTGACCGTGGCACGCAGTACACCCTGGGACAATGCCCAGGCCGAATCCTTCTGGAGCACACTGAAATCGGAGTTCTGCCACCGATACGCCTGGCCCACCAAGCACGCTGCCAGGCTCGCAGTCGGCGACTGGATCGAACGGATCTACAACCGCCGACGAAGGCACTCCAAGATCGGCATGATCAGCCCAATCGACTTCGAGCACCGCCATCATCAGACGGCACAAGCCGCCTGACCCCGTGTCCACCATCCGGGGGCAACCTCACACTATGCCTTCACGGAACTATTTTGATAGTATGTTAACGACCAATAACTTCGGCTCAACCTGGGCGCTGCGGAGATGACTTTGAGAGTGGGGAGGTGGAGGTGAGTCGATCGCTGTCGGATGCACCGCGGACCGAGTATTCGACGTTCGGCCCGGCCGGGGAGCTTACGGAGAAACGAGCGCGGGTACCCTTCCTCATGGCGCAGGGACAACAACATGAGACACCACCTTGACTTCAAAGGTGTTGTGGCAACGGCAATCTCACCTTCGGCGTCGAAGCCCGCTGTAGCTGATCCGGTGCGGAATTGCTGATGTTCGCCCGCTTCTGCCGTGCCTCATCGGTCCTCCCTCAAGTGGCAACCGTCTTCGGCGCACTTACTGACCACGCCAACACACTCAGGGATGACCAAACAACGCGATTCCAATTTATAGCCACTGCACGCGAAGCAAGAGTTAAGGCGATCGATCCTTCGGAACGCCGCAAGGCGAGGGGTCGTCCAGCATTCGCCACGACAAATGAGACAAATGAATTGTCCAACCTCAATCCCACACGACCGGAGACCCCACACGATGCGTCGACCATTCGAAGACGGTTACTTCACGATGCCCGACGGCCACGAACAGCCGCGGTTGATTGGTTCCTACAGCCAAACCGCAGACAAGTACTTCTTTCCACGTCGGCGCCGCTGTCCGCTGACGGCAGGGGCTGTGGAGGATGTCCTGCTGTCGCCAACCGGTGAGCTGTACGCCTGGACCTTCGTAGAGTCGGCGTGGATGGGGAAAACGCGTTTCAGCTCCACCGGCGACGGCCACGGTGTCGGCCAGATTGAACTGCCTGAAGGCGTCCGTGTGCAGTCCATCCTGCGGGGCGGAATGGGTGACTGGGAGATCGGGATGCCCATGCAACTCGAGGTGTATCCCCTCGTCACCGAAGCCGACGGCACCGAGTTGTGTTCGTTCCGATTCGGCCCGGCGGGACAGGAGACACCCCAGTGATGGCTCGCGATGTTTATGTGATCGGCGTCGGGATGGTGCCGTTCGGCCAGCCGGACGCCAATGCCGCTGACCTGGGCTTTGAGGCGGCGGTAAACGCGCTCGAAGATGCAGGTATCGGCTTCGAAGCCGTGGGCTATCTGTACAACGGGTACATCAGCGCCGGTCTGCTCACTGGTGTCACACTCGCCAAGGATCTCGGTCTCACCGGCATCCCCATCTCTCACGTGGAGAATGCTTCGGCAACCGGATCGTGCGCCTTCCACGAGGCGGTCCAGGTGGTGGCGGGGGGTAGCGTCGATGTTGCGATGGCGCTGGGTTTCGACGACCTCAACCGAGCTGCGCCGGCTATCGGGGGCGACAAGCCGGGTATTGGCCAAGTGATTCTTCCGGCCGCGTTCTTCGCCATGTGGGCGACGCGGCGGATGTACGACGTGGGTACGACGGTCGAGACCTATGCCGCCATCGCCGCAAAGAACTGGAATCACGCTCGCCTCAATCCATATGCGCAGCGGCGGGCTGATCATGAGGTCACCGTGGAAGAGATTCTCGCTTCACGCATGATCTCCTACCCACACACCTCAAAGATGGCCTGTGCCGCTGGCTCAGGAGCTGCGGCCGCCATCGTCGCAACCCGAGAGGTGGCAGAGCGACTGGCCGGTTCACGTCCCCTGATTCGGGTGGTCGCCAGTCAGCAGCAGTCCGAGCAGTACGTCGACGGCCACATCTTCATGGGCGCGGTCGTCGGTCCGGGTGAACTCACCCAGACCACGGCCAAGGCCGCCTATGAGGAGGCCGGCGTAGGGCCGGCTGACCTTGATCTCGCCCACGTGCACGACGCTTTCCCGATCGAGGAACTGATGTACTACGAGCTTCTGGGTGTGTGTGAGGCAGGGGAGGGGGACAAACTCGTCGCCGAGGGGGCGACAAGTTTGGGTGGTCGGATCCCGTTCTCCACCGACGGCGGGCTAATCGGTCGCGGACACCCCGGTGGTCCGACCGGCCTGGCTCAGATCTGGGATGTGACGCGGCAGCTCCGGGCCGAGGCGGGGCCGCTGCAGGTCGAACGAGCCCGCACCGGGCTCGCTCACATGATGGGTGCTGGCGCGGTCTGCGTAATTCACATTCTGCAGTCCACCGCGTAGCCGGCGGCTCGGTAGCGCAGACCTTCGAGTTGGAGGGCCACACCATGCTTGCGACTAACACCGCAAGCTTCGCAGCGGGGACGGGAGCGCAGATGGAGCCGCCGCGGCAATCCGTTCAGCGCGTTTCCCACTGGAATGTGGCTCGCGTTCGATCGCTCAGGTAGCCGCGAGGGTATACGGGCGTTCGGTCGGGTGAAGTCTGTCGTCGCTGATCGGACCACCCGCATGAATGGTGCTGTCTTTGTTCGACGACGTTAGAGAACCCGCCCCGCGGGGCAACGAAATGAAAGGAATTGGCATGGATGGTTTTAGCTACGACGGGAAGGTCGCCATCGTCACCGGGGCTGGAAACGGCGTCGGTAAAGAGCATGCGATGTTGCTGGCATCACGCGGCGCGCGCGTCGTCGTGAACGATGTCGGCGGCAGCGTCGCCGGTGTGGGTGCCGACTTGACCCCCGCGGAGGCCGTCGTGAAGGAGATCGAAGCAGCCGGCGGTGTCGCGGTCGCCGACGGTCACAGCGTGGCGACCCAAGAAGGCGGGGTGGCAATCGTACAGACTGCGATCGACGCCTTTGGGCGAGTCGACATTCTCGTCAACAACGCCGGCATCTTGCGAGACAAGTCATTCCATCATCTGACGCCAGAGTTGCTCGACCCGGTGATAGACGTCCACCTCTACGGCACCATATGGGTGACGCAACCCGCGTTCACGAGAATGCGTGATCAAGGCTACGGGAGGATCGTCAACACCTCGTCGGCCGCCGGCATCTTCGGCAATTTCGGTCATGCAAACTACGGGGCCGCGAAAATGGGGATCGTCGGCTTCACGCGTGTGCTTGCACAGGAGGGCGCGAAGTACAACATCAAGGTTAACGCGATCGCACCGATGGCGCGCACGCGGATGACCGAGGAACTTCTGGGGCCGGTCGCAGAGAAGCTCGATCCTGCACTTGTCGCCCCGGTTGTGGCCTATCTATGCCATGAGTCGTGTGATCTCACGTCGAGGATCTTCTCCGTTGGGGGCGGGCGAGTAGCGGAGATTTTCATTGGTGTGACGAAGGGGTTCGCATCGCCGACGCTCGATATCGAAGCAGTCCACGACAACCTCGAGGCGATCTGCGACCGAGACGGCTACATCACTCCGACGCAGGCTAATGACGAGATCGGCTTCGTAATGAAGGCGCTCGGCTGACGATGAACGCACGACGAGAAGGGGCTACCTCATGGCAGTGATCGATTTGCTGAGCCGGGCCGCCGAGCTCCAACCGGACAAGCCCGCCGTCATCGCCGATGACGGCGCAGTGACCTTCCGAGAACTCGATCTCGCCAGCAGTCGGGTCGCCCACCGATTGCACGCCGTCGGTGTTAGCCGCGGTCAGAAAGTGGCCATGCTTCTCGCGAACGACCAGGCCATGCATTTCAACGCCGCGTACTGGGGAATCCACAAACTAGGTGCCGTGCCGGTGCCGCTCAATACCAGGTGGGCTGCGCCGGAGAAACAGTATGTGCTCGAGCACAGCGACGCCGTGGCGGTGATCAGCGGACCCGCCCACCGTGACGTCCTAGTCCCACTCGCCGCAGGGCGAGAGGTCGAGCTCGGCGGTCGTCCCGGCCGCTTCAAGCTCCAACATTTCTTCGTGACGGGCGGCGAAGCACTGGACGGCCTTCATCCCCTCGGCGACGTGACGGGTGAGGGGTCGACGGACGTGCCTGCCCTCGAACCTCCCCCTGGGGCCGATGACCCGGCAGACCTCCTCTACACATCCGGTACGACGGGGATGCCCAAGGGCGTGTTGGTGCCCGAGGGCAATCTCGCAGATGAGCCCGGACAGGCGAATCTCAGTGCGCTTCTTGGTGCGCTCTTCGGCGACAGCCTGCTCCACGCCGTTCCCCTGTTTGGCTTTACGGGCTGCCACGGACTGATGCTCCTCAGCGTTCGTGCAGGCATCACGCAGATCGTGCTGCCCCGCTTTGATCCGGAACAGTTGCTCGCTTCGATCGAAAAACACCGAGCGACGTCGATCATGGGGGTGCCCACCATGCTGAACTTGGCTATGAAACACCCCAAGGTGAAGGATCACGACTACAGCTCGCTTCAGTTCGTCTTCTTCGGAGCAGCACCGATTCAACCCGACACGGTGCGCAAGATGTTGGAGATCTGGCCGACAGTGAAGATGCTGAACGGCTACAGCCTCACCGAGGCAGGTGCCGGTGCGGCCTGCATGCTCGGTCCCGACCCGCAAGACATACTTGCCCGTCCGGGTTCCGTCGGCCGACCTCTGGGTTGCGAGGTCGTCGTGGCCGACGATGACGGTAACCCGCTCCCGCAAGGTGAGGTGGGCGAGATCTGCTTCAGGTCGGAGACCCCGCGGCGCAGCTACTACAAGGGTGAGCAGACCACCACAGAGCTTTGGCGCGGCAACGTGCTGCACACCGGTGACGTCGGGTATGTCGCTGAGGACGGCTACGTCTATCTGACCGACCGCAAGAAGGACATGGTCTTACGCGGCGGCTACAACATCTTCGCTATCGAGGTCGAGCGCGTGCTGCTTGAGATGCCCGAGGTCCTGGAAGCCGCCGTCATTGCGGTGCCACACCCCGACCTGGGTGAGGATATTCTAGCGGTCATCGTGCCCCAGGCGGGGTTCGGTGGCGAAGATGATGTCAGCGCCGAACGGGTCAACCAGTTCTGCCGGCAGCACCTCGCTGATTACAAGTGCCCACGCCACGTTGTTGTCGTGGACGAACTGCCGAAGAATGCGATGGCCAAGGTAATGAAGGCCGAACTCCGACAACGCTTCCGTGAGTACGTGCTCGACCGACGGTGAATCGCCGCAGACCGGACAGGTGATTCGTCTTAACTTCAGTAGTCTCTTGACAGAGCGGCGGCAATCGGCGTGGCGTTGTCCCCATAAGCCCTGGGTGCAGCCAGACAGCGAAGCCGGCCGGCGATCAAGCAAGGCGTGGAACTGGGCCACTTGAAGCATCGGGGCTGTGACGTGATCAGAAATTTCACCAGAATCGGTCACCCGATAGAACACTGCGTAATCCATTGCACAGCAACGGGATTGACCTAGATGTAGTTCCCATACAGGTTGTGAACGGCGTGGTGAGCGCAGATAGGTGAGGACCTCCGGTATCGGTGTGGTTACCACACGAGGTTGTCCCGAGTTCCGTGGAACTGCGGCTGCGGCCCGGTGAGCGTCAGGCTGCGCTCAGCTTGTCATTGTGCACGACGGGTCCGACAGTTTCGGCGAACTGATGCTCACGAGCGGTGCGCAGTGCCGCGAGGTGCAGGTGGCCATTGACGCGGCGGAACCGCTTGCCGGCTGGCAACGGCCATGTAGAAGTCTTCGTTTTTGGCCGGGGAAAGTCCCCACTCAGTTGCGGTGATTGGCTAACTTTTTAGGGTCCCGTTCCTGTGGTCGGCGTGGCGCATCCGGTAGGACTGGCCGGAGGTGATGACGATGCTGGCGTGGTGCAGCAGGCGGTCCAGGATGCTGGCTGCGGTGGTGTGTTTTGGGCAGGAAGCGGCCCCGCTGCTCCCACGGCCAATGTGAGGCGACGGCCAGCGAACGGCGTTCATAGCCGGCGGCTACGATTCTGAACAACAGTTTGGTGCCGGTGTCATCGAGCGGGGCGAATCTGATCTCGTCGAGGATGTGTCAGCGGTCATGTAATTCCTCCAGGTGTGGGCGTGAGAGATGGCCGCATCGCTAGGGATCGACCGGAAAACGATCCGTAAATACACCGCCCCGGCGATCGCTGAGGGCATCAAACCGGGCGGGCCACCGCTATTGTTGACGACGCCTGAAAACTGACCCCCTATCGACGCTACGGGGTCAATTTTCGACCGTCGTTGACAGCTATCGATGGAGCAGTGGGCAGTCAAAGCGGCGCAATGGTTTCCGGCACTTCAAGATCCGACCGCCCGCGCAGTTACGTGGCCGGCAATCGCCGGGCACGCCGAGCAGATTATGGACTGGCTGGCCGCTGAGGTGACGGTGGCCAGGATCGCCCAACGGCTGCGTGACGAGCATGACGTGGCCGCGTCGGAGTCGTCGGTGCGGCGTTGGGTCGCAGCATATTTCGCAGAGGAAGCGGCACGACAGAAGGTGACGGTGCCGCGTGGTCCGGTGGATCCGGGTAGCGAAGCGCAGACCGATTACGGCAAGCTCGGGATGTGGCTCGATCCGGGCAGCGGCCGGCGGGTGGCGGTATGGGCGTTCGTGATGGTGCTGTCTTGTTCGCGGCATCTGTTCCTGAAACCGGTGCTCAAGATGGACCAAAAATCATGGTGCGCATCGCATTTGGCGGCATTTGAGTTCTTCGGCGGGGTCCCGGCCCGGTTGGTGATCGACAATCTCAAGACCGGGGTCGACAAGCCCGATCTCTACGACCCGAAGCTCAACGGCACCTACGCCGAACTGGCGGCGCATTACGGCACGCTGATCGATCCGGCACGGGCCAGCAAGCCCAACAACAAACCCCGGGTCGAACGCCCCATGCAGTACGTGCGCGTCTTTCTGGCGGGGAAGGGAATTCACCAGCATCACGGCGATGTAAGCCGAAGCGATCCGGTGGAGTCTGCAGGTCGCCGGAATGCGGAACTCGTGGGCTCTCGATGGTGGGCAGCCGGTGCGGGTATTCGAAGCCTCGAAGCAGGTGAGCTGGCACCGCTACCGGCGGCGCCGTTCACGCTATCGGTATGGTCCATTGGGGTGGTGGGCTCGGACACCCACATGAAAATCGGCAAAGCCCCTGTATTCGGTGCCATGTCGGCTGATCGGGCAACGGCGGCACGCCCGCACCAGCGGCGACATCGTGCAAATCTTCCGTGACCAGAACGTCGTGGCCACCCACGTGCTGCACCTGTCGAGGCGGGCAACCAACCTGGAGCACTACCCTCCGGAGAAGATCGCCTTCCACCTGCAAGGCCCGACCTGGTGCCGCAAGATCGCCGCCGAAGTCGGCCCGGCCTGCGAACTGGTGATCGGTGAGTTGTTGTCACCCAATGCGATCCACCGCCTGCGCGCCGCTCAGGGGACACCGCGGCTCCGCGAAAAGCACGGCATGGACCGTCTGGAAGCTGCCTGCGCCCGCGCCATCGACGCTGGCGATCCCGACTTATCGCACCGTGAAAGGGATCCTGTTCGCCGGCACCGACACCGATGACCCGATCAGCACCACCAGTGGCCGCAAGATCGCGGCGGTCCCGGCGTTCCTGCGCGGCCCCGACGAGTTCGGTGATTGCGGCGCCGCCTGAAAGCTGCTGCCCACCATACACTTTCCCAACGCACCTTTTAGGAATCATGATGTCTATCAGTGACCCCGCGCTGCGTAACGTGCTGCGCACCCTCAAACTCACCGGCATGCTCGACACCCTCGACGCCCGCCTGGCCCAAACCCGCGAGGGAGAGCTCGGGCACCTGGAATTCCTGCAAGTGCTCTGCGAAGACGAGATCGCCCGCCGTGAAACCAACGCTCTCGCAAGGAGAATCCGCCGCGCGCGCTTCGAGGAACAAGCGACCTTCGAAGACTTCGACTTCGCCGCCAGCCCGAAACTCCCGTCCGCGATGATCCGCGACCTGGCAGCCGTGCGCTGGCTCGACGCCAGCGAATCCGTGATTCTGTATGGCCCGGTCGGGGTGGGAAAACCCATGTGGCACAGGCACTCGGGCGTGCAGTCGCCCGCCGCGGCGGTGACATCCGGTTCGCCAAAACCAGCCGGGTGCTGGCCGATCTGGCTGGCGGTTACGCAGACCGGTCCTGGGGCAAAAGGATACGCGAGTACACCAAACCCCACGTCCTGATCATCGACGGTTTCGCGATGCGTGAGCACACCGCCCTGCACGCCGACAATCTCTATGAGCTCATCAGCGACCGAGCGATCAACGGCAAGCCGTTGATCCTGACCTCCAACCGCGCCCCGAAAGACTGGTACCCGCTGTTTCCCAACCCCGTGGTCGCCGAAAGTCTGCTCGACCGGCTGATCAACACCAGCCACCAGGTCCTCATGGACGGCCCGTCTTTCCGACCCCGGAAACGACCGGCCGCCCCAACAGCCGACCCAAGTTCAGGCCCGCGCTACCCTCAACACCGAGGCCCGCCCTGGAGGAATTCCGTGACGGCAGGCCGGGGAATTGCGTGACGGACGACATTCGTCCGTCGTTGACACCTGCAATCAGCAGCCTACGAACTCGTCGTGGAAGGCGAGTCCTACTGGCAACGCCAGAAACCCGGAAAGTCAAAACCGGTCCCTCCGACTTCGTCGGATTGACCGGCAACCATCGCATCGGTCACCATCGACACACGGCCTGAAATCGGAACAACCCGGTCCCATGCGAATGGCAAACCAGTGGTCCCATCACCCTGGTAGGCTACAACCAGGTCCCGCGCGGTCGCCAGCTCATCCGGTGTGGGTGAGCTGGCCATGGACACATCATCGTGGGTATCAGCTGCAGAGGACACAGCCTTCATCGTTTCGGTCACTGTGGACACTTCCCGCCAAGCTCACGCTCGGCGTGTTGGGCCATTTACACCGAATTCCGCAACTCCCGCCTGATCCACTTCGCGAGCCCAACGCCGTAGTTGCGCCGCCCACGCCGAAAAAGCTGGTGCTGATCCGCCAATAGGATCTTAGAGTAGGCACGGTCGCGGATAGCCTAGTCGACCTGTAGACGAATGTAGCTCTCAAGTTTCGTCCGAGATGTGTAGTCGCTGTTCACAATCTCCAAGACACCATCGCGCAGCGGGTAGATCAATTGCTCGACGATCGTTTCCAACGGCCACTACGTGGATTCGACGTATTGATAGACGGTCGGTTTGCTCACCCCTGCTTCTACTGCAATATTGCCGATCGTCGCGTCTCCGTACCCTTTGCGTTCACAAGCTTTCGCGGCCGCATCGACAATCGCCTGCGCGCTCGTTGCCCGTTGCCTTGCCATATACACCTCCCTGATTCTTTGGAATCCTATCCACATGGGCCGCTGGGAAGTACTTGACGCGGCACTGGGAGGCCAGGGCGGTTCATCAACGCCGACGATGCCGTAGCTGGCCAGCGTGCTTTTCGCCGAGTTCACAGGCAAGTGGCCAACCACACCCTGGTCCGCCGGTTCTGGGCAGTCCGCTTCTCCGCGATTCGCGGCCAGCGGGCCCTCTGCTGTCACCTGCTCTGTGGCGGCAGCAGCATCGCCTTCCAGTCGTTCGCCGGCTTCACAGTCTGGCTCACGCTGATTGCCGAGTAGACCTTACCGTCAGGACCGGTGAAGTTTCCCGTGCCAGGGTCGTATTCGACAACCGACAGCGGCGGCGGTGTCGATGGCGGCGTGTTAGGCACCGGCGGTGCGCCCGCAGGGAACTGCGGAATGCCCTGGCCGGTCAGGGTGGCGTTCGGGTCGCCCTTCCAGTTGTTCCCATCGTTGAGCGGCACATACCGCTCGTCGCTCTCGCACATCCACGCGGTCGGAGCTCGCTTACCGGGCTTCGTCTCGCACGGGATGTTGCGCGCGCCGCGGACCGCCATGGGCGAGTCCTGCGGAATACGACAGTACAACGCGCCTCGCGGCGGGTCCGGGTAGTCCTCAAGTGCAGGCGAGCGTCGCTGCTGCGCAGGCAAATAACCGGTTGTGCAGGGCGGCGGTAGGTTGATGTTGAGATTGAAGTCCAGGGTAGCACCCCGGTACGCCTGTTTGGTGTTGTGGTTGGCGACGGTGACAGAGTAAAAGTTCTGGACAGTCATCGGCACAGCGACTAAGAGCTGTTCGATACCGGCCTGGTAGAGCACCGCCACCTTCCCCAAGCTCACCAGATTCGCCAACAAGATCGGCACGGTCGGCCGCACCCGCTTGAATAATTGGCGAGCTTGGTCGGTGGCCGAAGGACCCGTTGTCAACAACCCGGCGACGTCCGCGTCACGGTTCCGCAACTGAGCGGTTATCTCGGCCAAGTGCGCGGACCATGCCTGAATTGCGTCGGCGGTGCCAGCTTGGGAATCTAAAACCGGCTGGGCCTGGTCGATCAACGAGGTGAGCGAATCCAGCTGGGCGTTGGCGTCGATGGCGAGTGCGGTGGAACCGCGCACGATCCGTGAAATCTCCGGTCCCAAGCCGCCAACAGCGGTGTAGGACTCATCGACGACGGTCTTGAGGTTGTCGCGCGGAATAGCCTGCAGGCCCCGGTTGGTGGCATCGACAAGCCCATTGATGTCGGGCGGGACGGTGCTGCGGTCTAGGACGACGGTGTCGCCGTTCTTCAGGGGCGGTGAGGTGCCGTTGCGTGGAGACAGTGCGACAAACTGCTCTCCGACCGCCGACACGCTGTGCACGTCCGCGTCGAGATCCGAGGGGATCGCGACGTCGGATCGAAGCGACAAGACCGCCGCAACACCCTTGTCTGTGAGATGCACCGCGGTAACGCGGCCCACTTCCGTACCGCGGTACGAGACGTTGGCACCGCCATAGATGCCACCCGCTCGCGGCAGTTCAACGGTCACCGTGTACTCGCCTACACCAAACAGTGTTGCCGGCAGCCGGATGAATCCGAAGATCATGACAGCACCGGCGACCAGGGCCACCACCATGAAGATTGCAAGCTGAAGCTTGACACGTCTGTTCAGTCGCACGTCACGGCCCCTGGTCGGTTCGGTAGGGCGCTACAAGCGGATTGGCAGCAGTGCACGGGCTTGGCTTCTGGCCGATGGTGCGGCCCCACTGCAGCTCGAGTTGGGTTAGCTGGCACTCGAACCGGGTGCCGGTGAACAGCGATGAATCGAGGCGGCTGAGAGTGAGGTCGATAACCGCCGTCAAGTTGGCGAAATCACCTCGCCACCATTTCTGGAGCGTTTCCTTGGCCCACGGGGGAGCGAGGAAGAAGCTGAATGATCGCGTCAGTGCGGAGCCGGCGTTGGCCAGGGACTCCAACACCGGGCCGATGTCGTTGAGTTCTTTGACCAAATTCTCTTTGGTGTTATTGACGGCGTCGGTAGTCACTGCGCTGAATTTGCCAAACGCATCGAGTGCGTCGGCAAGATTCGTGCGCTGTTCGTTGAGCACCGCCAGCGCATCGGGGATCGTCACGAGGGCGCGGTCCACGACCGGCTTCTGCTCGGCGAACTGGCCGGTGAGGCGGTTGAGGCTCTCAGTGGCCATGATGATATCGTTCTTCTGGGTGCTTACCTGCGTCGCGAACCGGTCGAGTTGCTCGACCAGGCTGCGCAGGTCCTTCTCGCGCCCGGCGAAGGCCGTGCTGAACGCCCGGGTGATCTCTTCAATTCTGCCGATGCCGCCACCGTTGAGCAACAACGAAACGGCCGCCAGCGTCTGCTCGGTGGTGGGGTAGGTCGCGCTCGACGACAGCGGGATCAGCGATCCGTTGTGCAGCCGGCCCTGCGGGGCGGCATCTGTCGGCGCGGCCACCTCGACGTGCGTCGAGCCCAGCAGACTCGTCTGCCCGATGGTGGCGATCGCATTCGCGGGCAGGGTCACGTCACCATTGAGTCGCATCGTGATCAGGGCGTGCCAGCCCTGCAGCTCCACCTTCGTGACAGTGCCCACGTTGACATCGCCGATCCGAACACGGGAGTTCGGCTGAATCGTCGTCACGTCCGCGAGCTCTGCCTGAACTACGTACGAGCCGGGTCCGCCCCCCTCGGTGCCCGGCATCGGCAGCGAATTCAGGCCCTGCCAGCCGCAGCTCGACAGCACAGCCGCCAGCGCAAGAGCCAGCAGGATCGCGGGTAGACGCATCGCCGTCACGATCCTCCCCCCGGCGGCAACATCAGGCCGGGCAGACCGGCGGCCGGGTCGGTGGGCACAGCCGTGGGAGCGGGTGCAGGCAAAGACTCCTGACCGTTCGGCAGCGGAACTTCGGCGGGCAGCGGGCCTACCGGGGGCGCTGCCTCCGGCGCCGGCGCGGGCCGCGGTGGCACATAGTCGGGTCGCATCCAGTCCTCGCTATACGTCACTTCGTTGGGGCGGGCGGTTGTTCCGTCGAAGAGGTTCTCTCCGATCGGCGGGAAGTTGTACTGCCGGTTCTTCAAGATCGGCGCCAGATACTGCGCGCACAGCTTCGCCGACTGCTCCCCGTTCTCACGTGAGGCGGCCTCAATGGCCGAGCAGAGGAACTGGATCGGATTAGCGAAATTGTTGATCGCCAGGGCACCTGAGAGAGTCCCCTGCGCGGGCTGGTAGATGTTGTTGAGATTCTGGATCGTATTCGGCGCAGTGTGCAGGAGTTCTTTGATGTCGCCGAGGGAGTCGACCAGGGCCTGGGACACTGATGCGAGCTTGTCAGAGGTGGTGCCGATGGCCTCCCGGTTGTCGGCAACGAAATCCGTGACATCGCGAGCAGCGGTGTTGAGATTCTGGACGGCGCGCCCCACCTCATCGGGGTCGTTAGCCAGCGTGGCGGTTACCGCGGCGAGGTTTACATTCAACTGGGCCAACAAATCGCTGCTCGATTGCAGAGCGGACACAAGCGCATTTAGGTTCTTGACGGTCGAGAAGATGTCGTTGCTGTGGTCTCCGAGTATGGCGAAGGCTTGCGAGATTTTGATGACTGTCTCGCGGATTTTGGCACCCTGACCACGGAGATTGGCCGCGGCCGTGTTGACGAATGCACCTAGCGTGCTGACTCCACCGGGTTGGGTGGGTTGTAGGGCCTTTGTCAGCTTCTCGAGCTGGTCGCGCAGTTCGTCCCACTCCACCGGCACGGCGGTGCGGTTCTGGGGGATTACGGCACCGCCACTCATCGCGGGTCCGCTGGTGTAAACAGGCGTCAACTGGATCGCACGCGCTGTGACTAGGCGTGGGGCAAGAATCACCGCCTTCGCGTCAGCGGGAACTTTGTACGCGCCGTTGATCCAGAACGAGATCTTCGCGCGCTGCGGCTGAGGTTCGATCCGGTCGATCTCGCCTACCGGGACGCCGAGGATGCGCACCTCGTCCCCGACGAAGATGCCGTTGCTGTTGTCGAAGTAGGCAACCATGTGCGTCCGATTCGTCACACCCCACAGCGGACGGACGACAACAGCGACAGCGGCGACCAGGATGAGCAACAGCCCGACGGCGAGGATCGCTCGGCTCTTGCGGCTCACGGTGCCGGCTCCTCTGCCGGAGCTTGGCTGACGACCGTCTTCGGCGCGGGCGGCGTCCACACCGGGCCGGGCGTCGCCTCACTCGGAGGTCCTGGCGGCGGCCCGCCCGGCGGCGGCGCCGGCAAGGGCTCCCGGTACGGATACCGGTGATCGCCCGGATTTCCGGTGATCGAATCAGGGAGCGTCAAGTGTGGCTCGCCGCCCTGACCGGTGCGGGGGTACGGGAGCGGCAGCGGCGGGGTGGCGCGTTGCCCGGTCTGTGGGTCGCTCAACTTGCTGGGCGGCAACACGTTCGGGTCGAGACCGAGATCGGAGAAAGCGGCGTCAATGAATGGTTGCACGAACTGCCCGGGTAGTAGGTTGACGATGTAGGCCATGAAGAACGGGCCCGAAGCAAGGCACTCACCCAAGCTCAGCAGATAGCCCGGGAGCTCTTTCAGTGCTTGCTGCACTTGTTTTTTCCGATTGTCGATGATCGTGAGAACACCGTTGAGCTTATCCAGGGCCGGCCGCAGCGATTGCCGGTTCTCCGCGATGAACCCCGAAAGCTGTCCGGCGGCCGCCGAAATGTTCGCGGAGAGCTGATCGAGGGCAGCGCTCTGCGTTCGTAACTCGGCTAGCAGTGTGTCGGTGTTGGCGATCAGGCCCACTATCTGGTCGGTGCGCTCGGCGAGCACCGTGGTCGCCTTATTGGCGTTAGCCAGCAGGCCGCGTAGTTGGGTGTCGCGATCATTGAGGGTTTGGGAGAACCGGGCCACCCCGTCGATGGCGAGCTTGAGATCTGGTGGAGTATCGGAGAACGTGTGGGCCAGCGTGGCCAGTGACTTCGACACCTGGTCTGTGTCCAACCCGCTGACCGTGGTGGCCAAGTCACCGAGAGCGTCGGGCAGTTCGTAGGCCGGCGTGGTGCGGTCCAGCGGGATCGGCTCGGACAGTTGGCCGTCACCCCTCGACGTGAGGGTCAGGATCTTGGCGCCGAGCAGACTCTTGGTCTTGATCGCCGCCTCGGTCCGCTCGCCCAGGCGAATATTCTTGTCCACCGTGAAAGTGACCCGCACGCGGGGTCCGTCGAGTTCGATGGCAGAAACCTTGCCCGCCTTCAGTCCCGATACCTGCACAGCCTCGCCCTGCCGCAGGCCCCCGGCCTCGGCGAAGTACGCCGAGTACTGCCTGCCCTGGTCGAAGAAGGGCAGCTTGTCGTACTGCAGGGCAGCGAGGATGAGGCCCACGGTCAGTGCGATGCCGATTCCACCGGTGACCACAGGGTTGCGTTGAGCGAAAGGTTTCATCGAGGAGCGCACCGTCCCGAGGTCTGACCAGCCAGCTTTACGAACACCGGTTGACCTCCCTTGCCGTTGAGCTTGACCAGAATTTCGCACAAGTAAAAGCTGAAGAACCCGCCGTACAGCCCCTGACGTCGAAGCATGCGGTACGAATCTGGCAGGGTCTTGAGCAGATCATCGACATATTGGTGATCGGCCACCACGTTGCCGGCCGTGCGGTCGAGGTTGGTGACGACCTTATGAATCGGCGGCCGAGCAGCCCCTAGCAGATCTGCGACTGCCGCCGCAGCGGCGTTGGTGTGTGCAACCGCGCTGCTGATGTCGCTCTTACGCTCAGCGAGCAGCTGAATCAGCTGCGCGAGCGAGTCGATCGCCTTGCCGAACTGGTCGCTGCGCTGTGCAAGTGACCCCAGCACCGTATTCAGGTTGGTGATCACCTCACCGATCAGCTGACCGCGGTCTGCCAGTGTGGCGGTGGCGTCTGCCGTATGAGCGAGAAACGAGTTCACCGTTGTGCCCTCGCCCTGAAACGCTGCGATCAGCTGACCGCTCAGAGCGTTGACCTGGTCGGGGTTCAGCGCCCTGAACAACGGTCTGAACCCGCCGATCAGCGCATCCAGGTCGAGCGCGGGCCGGGTCTGCCCAGTGGCGATGGTCTGCCCTGGCGCCAACCGCTTCACACCCCCGGCACCCTCCTCGAGGGCAAGGTAGCGTCCGCCTATCACGTCGGCCCAGCGGATCGCGGCAATGGTGCCATCAGTCAGCACAGCGGACTTGGCTGCCGAGAACTCCACTAGCACGAGTGCGTTCGGTTCGATGGAGATCTTGCTGACCTTGCCGACCTCTACGCCCGCGATCCGCACGAAGTCACCTTCTTCCAGCCCGCCCACATCAGTGAACTCGGCCTTGAAGAGCTGCTCGTCGCCAAATCGCAGTTGCGCGAACACGGCCAGCAGGCCGAAGGTGCCCAGTGCACACACGACCACGAAGATCGCGAGGCGCCGGGTCGCTCCTGCTAGGTTTTCTTTCATAGCTGCATTCCTCAGCGTCTGGTCGGGCGGTCAGGGTGACGGGGGCGGAGCCGGCGGAACTCCCGGATACAGCGGCGCGCCGTCCGGGCTGTACTGGGGCGCTCCGTATGGTGGTGCTCCCGGGTACGGCACCGGGCCGATCGCCGGTGGCCCGTCACCCCGCACGGATGGCGGTTTGGGCACCGCCTGAGTGCCAGGGAAGAAGTTGATCAACCCCGGATGGCCGACGCCTGGATTCGGCCGCACATCGAGACCGGTACCCCACCCGGTGTTGGTAACCAGATAGCGCACTGGGTAGTTCTTGTTGGGGTCGGGCAGCGAACCGCAGCCTGGCTTTCCGCCAGGGCCGCCCTTGGCCGCGACGATCGGCAGGTTTTCGGGGTACCTGTAGAGATCGTCACCCAGGTCCAAACCCACATCCAAAATGATCGAATGGCCGTTGCCGCCGCCGTACACGTAGTACCCGCCGTTCTCGGACGTGATCAGATTCCTGGTGGCCACCAGGGTGCAGGTGTACTCAGGGTTGTACTTCAGCAGCAAAGCTGTGGTGGGGGCCGCGATGTTGATCGCATTAACCAGGTTGTCCCTGTTCGGCGCCAACACGTCGACACCCGCATTCGCGAAACCGATCGTGTTGAGCAGCAAGGCGTTCAGGTCCGAGGCGTGGTTTGTGATCGTCGTGCTCGTCACGCTGGCCGCATCGATTGTGGCCAGTATGTCGTGAGCGGCCGCACGGTAGGCGTCGCTGAAACCCGCCAGCGAGCGCCAATCCTGCGCCAAGGTGTCCATTCTCGGGTTGACCGCCGTTAACACGCTGTTGGCTGCGGTGGTGGCTTCTCCGATGCGCCGGCCTTGACCGCGCACCCCGTCGGCCAGCGCGCTCAACGTCGCGTTGAGCTTCGAGACGTCGACCTGCTTCAGCACGCCGACGAGACTCTGGAACACCGTGTTGACTTCAGTGCTGACGTTGCGTGATCGCAGCACCGCCCCCTCTGTCAGGTGTTGGGCGCTCGGATCACTCGGCGCAATCAGTTCGACGTACTTCGCGCCGAACACGGTCGTCGCTTTGATCTCGGCCTCGACGTTGGCGGGGATGAACTGCATCTGGGTGGGGAAGAGGTCCAAATTCATGCTTACCGGTCCGGCACCGCCGCTGATCGAGGCCACCCGACCGACCTCGACGCCGCGCATTTTGACTTTTGCCCCTCGCTCCATCACCAACCCTGAGCGGTCCGACACCAACGTCACCGTCTCGAAAGACTTGAAGGACCCCGCGAAGAAACCCAAGCACACCACCACTGACGTCACGATGGCAGCCACCAGAATCAGCGTCCACCACGCCGGGTGAATGCTGCGTTCCCCTGATCGAAAGTCCATGAGCGGAGCTCCTTAACCGGCCAGGTGGAAGTTGCCGGCCTGACCGTAGATGGCCAGCGACACGAACACGATCACCATCGCGGCGCTGATCAACGACGCACGCATCGCCCGTCCCACTGCCTCACCAACGCCTGCCGGCCCGCCGGCGGCTGTAAATCCGTAGTACGTATGTACGAGCATGACCACGATCGCCATCGCGATCGCCAGGAAGAACGACCAAATGAGGTCGGTTGGGCTCAGGAACGTATTGAAGTAGTGGTCGTACACACCGGTCGACTGGCCGTACACGAAGGTAGTGCCGAAGCGCGCAGCGAAGAAAGACATCAGTACCGCTACGCAGTAAAGCGGGATTAGCACAATCACCCCTGCCACCAAACGGCTGGAACCCAGGTATGCGATCGACCGGATACCGATTACCTCGAGTGCGTCGATCTCCTCGTTGATCCGCATCGCGCCCAGCTGCGCCGTTGCACCGGCACCGATGGTGGCGGCCAACCCTATGGCGGCGGTCAGAGGCGCGATGAGCCGGACATTCAGATATGCCGATGCGAAGCCGGTGAACGCCTCGACGCCGAAATCAGCGAACTGGTTGTAACCCTGCACCGCCACCAGCGCTCCAGTTGACAGGGTGAGGAATCCGACGATCGAGATCGTGCCGCCGATGATTGCCAAGGCCCCAGTCCCCAGTCCCATCTGGGCGACCAACCTCACCGTCTCGGCCCGGTAGCGCACCAGCGCGTCACCGGTGGACGCGAGCGTACTGAAGTAGAAATGGGCCTGGCCACCCATTTGGTTCCAACGGTCGACGACGCCCCGCACCGTCCGGCTCAGCCTAGACAAACGTCTGCTGGGAACACTAGCGGTCATCATTTAGCCTTCACGCCGACGGCGGTGGCAACCACGTTGATAAGAAACAGCGCTACGAACGAGAACACCACGGTTTCGTTCACCGCATTGCCGACCCCCGCAGGCCCACCCTGGACGGTGGTGCCCTTGTAGCAGGCGATCAACCCGGCCGACAAGCCGAATAGCGCGGCTTTGATCAGGGCGACTATCACGTCGGACAGTCCGGTCACCAATGTCAGACCGGCGACAAACGCCCCCGGCGTAACGTGCTGAACAAACACCGAGAACCCGAAGCCCCCAGCGAGTCCAACCAACACCACGACCGATGACAGCAGCAGCGCGACGACCATGGCCGCCAGCACGCGCGGCACCACGAGGGTCTTTATTGGATCAACGCCCATGACCCTCAGCGCGTCGAGTTCCTCACGGATGGTGCGGGCACCCAGATCCGCGCACATCGCCGTCGCGCCGGCGCCGGCGACCACCAGCACCGTCACGATCGGACCGATCTGGGTGACTGTCCCGAGGGCAGCACCGGTGCCCGAGAAATCTGCGGCGCCGAACTCCACCAGCAGCACGTTGAATGTGAAGACCAACAGCACTGTGAACGGGATCGACAGCATCACAGTCGGCACGACCGATACCCGTGCAACGAACCACGCCTGCAGCAAGAACTCTCGCCAGGCAAAGGGCGGCCGCACCATTGCCACCAGAGTATCCAGGGTCATCGCGAAGAAGCCCCCGAGCGCACCAACGGGTTTCAGAACTACGTCAGACCGCATAACTCCCCAACTTCTCGGTAAAAGCAGCAAGCTCGCGACTCACCCGTAGAGACCCGGGCCTGGAAGTAATGCAAATGGGAGCGTGACCATCCGCGCTGGCAATCAAACCCTCTTCACGGCCCCTACTAAAGCCGAACTCGAATGTTACTTCAGATTCACAGTCGGGAGCGTACGGCACGTCGAGCGAGAGGACAAGAGGAGCCAGCGGGAGTTTGCGGGATTCGGTGTAAATGGCCCAACACGCCGAGCGTGAGCTTGGTGGGAAGGGTCCACAGTGACCGAGACGATGAGGGCTGTGTCCTCTGCAGCTGATACTCACGATGATGTGTCCATGGCCAGCTCACCCGCACCGGATGAGCTGGCGACCGCGCGGGAGCTGGTGCGCCTGTTGCAGGCCTGCGGGGTGTCGTTCGCCGATACCGCCGACGGGGTGCTTCGGGCGTTGACCAAGACGGTGGTCGAGACTGCGCTGGAAGAACTGGCCGTTCACCTGGGCTATGACAAGCACGACCCGGCTGGCCGAAACGGTGCCAACTCCCGTAACGGTACGCGCACCAAGACGGTGCTCACTGACACCGTCGGCCAGATCGACATTGAATCGCAACGGGAAATGTGGAGGCTCCTGACCTTGGAAACGAGGATGGAGTCATGCCGAGTGAACAGTCACCAGGGAAGCCGACCACACGTAGGTACAGCTGGGAGGAGAACGCCGCTGCGGTCCGGACGGTCCGCACGTTGGGGGCGGGCGGAGCTGGGTACCGAACATGGGACGGTGTATCGGGTCGCCCGTCAGCTCGGCTACGGGGTGGAGTCGGTGCGTTCGTGGGTGCGCCAAGCTGACATCGACGACGGGTACGAGCCTGGCGTGACGACCACGGAGTCGGCGCGGGTCAAGGAACTCGCGCAGGAGATCCGAGAACTCAAGCGCGCCAACGAGATTCTGAAGCGAGTGGCGTGTCGGGTTGGGCATCACCGGCGGCCCATAGCGGTGGCGCAGGTTGACGGGTGGTGTGGTGTTGGTCTCAATTTCGATCAGCCTATCCCGTCCGAGATGAACAATGATTAACATCACCCACATGGGAGTTCTGAGGCCGGTATCCCCAGTGTCGTTTCTCGCTGATCTCTTAGCGGCCGCGGGATGGGTTCGGCGATTCGTAAATAGTTATGCGTGGTTAACTTTCCCAGAACGACGAGGACTTCGGACCGATCGACGACAGGACCCCAGACAAGCCACGCGAGCATCTGAGTGCCCCACGAAGGAAGACTGATGAATCACTACAAGTCACCATTGCGAGATCTCGAGTTCAATCTGCTTGAAGTGCTGCGCCTGCCCGAGGTTTGCGGCGCCGAGTTCAACGGCTTGGACCAAGCGACGATTCGCGAGTTGCTCTCCGAAGCGGGTCGGCTATGCGAAGGTGCGCTGTCCGCTTCGTTCGCCAGTGCCGATCGCAATCCTCCAGTTTTCGATCCCGCCACACACAGTGTGACGCTGCCTGCTCCGTTCAAGGAATCCGTGCGCGCGCTGCTCGATGGGGGGTGGGACAAGGTCGGCATCGAGGAGGAACTCGGGGGTCTGCCGATGCCCAAGGCTCTCGCCTGGGCGCTGCGGGAAATGCTTGTTGGAGCGAACCCCGCCGCGTTCTTCTATGCGGGTGGCGGCGGTTCTGCCAGCATCGTCTACAAACTCGGGACCGTTGGGCAGAAGAGGTGGGCTGTCATCGCCGCCGAGCGCGGGTGGGGCTCGACCATGGTGCTGACCGAACCGGACGCCGGCTCGGATGTTGGCGCCGGGCGTACGAGAGCTGTTGAACAAGAGGACGGCTCATGGCACATCGAGGGAGTGAAGCGGTTCATCACATCTGCGGACGCAGATGATCTATTCGAGAACATCTTTCATCTGGTGCTGGCTCGCCCTGGGGGCGCTGGACCTGGCACCAAGGGTCTGTCCCTGTTCTTCGTTCCGAAGTTCCTGTTCAACTTCGAGACTGGCGAACTCGGCGAGCGCAATGGCGTTTTCGTTACCAATGTCGAGCACAAGATGGGCATTAGGGCCTCTGCGACGTGTGAGCTGACCTTCGGCCAGCACGACGTCGCGGCCAAGGGCTGGCTGGTTGGCGAGGTACATGAGGGCATCGCGCAGATGTTCGACGTTATCGAGTATGCCCGCATGATGGTCGGCACAAAGGCCATCGCAACCCTGTCGACCGGTTACCTGAACGCCCTGGAGTACGCGAAGTCGCGCGTGCAGGGAGCTGACTTGACCCAGATGGCTAACAAGGCCGCGCCAAGGGTAACCATCACCCACCATCCTGATGTGCGTCGCAGCCTGATGACCCAGAAGGCTTACGCAGAAGGACTGCGCGCGCTGTACATGTACACCGCGACCTACCAGGACGCGGTCATGGCCAAAGCAATGCACGAAATCGACGACGACCTGGCTGTCAAGGTCAACGACCTTCTGCTGCCTATAGTCAAGGGTGTCGGCTCGGAGCAGGCTTACGCCAAGCTCACGGAGAGCCTGCAGACCTTCGGTGGTTCCGGCTTCCTGCAGGACTACCCGATTGAGCAATACATCCGTGACGCCAAGATCGACTCGCTCTACGAGGGCACTACGGCAATCCAGGCGCAGGACTTCTTCTTCCGCAAGATCGTCCGCGACAAGGGTGCGGCACTGGCACATGTTTTCGGTCAGATCGAGAAGTTCATCAACGACGACTCCGGCAATGGTCGCCTCAAAGCCGAGAGAGCGCTGCTGTCGACTGCGCTCGCAGACGTGCAAGCGATGACGGCGACACTGACCGGCTACTTGATGGATGCGCAGGAAGACGTTTCGAGCATTTACAAGGTTGGCCTGGGGTCGGTGCGGTTCCTGATGTGTGTCGGCGACTTGATGCTCGGGTGGTTGCTGCAGCGACACGCAGCTGTGGCGTTGAAGGCGCTGGATGCCGGGTGCAGCGACACTGATCGCACCTATTACGAGGGGAAGATCGCCGTGGCTTCGTTTTTCGCGAAGAACTTCCTGCCGCTGCTCACCAGCACTCGCCAGGTGATCGACACCATGGACAACGACGTCATGGAACTCGACGAAGCAGCGTTCTGATGATGCACTCGCCGCAACCTAAGGTGTGTCTTTCATCAGACGCAAACGCTGACTATCGGAGATGGGACTGCCCCGGGGCTAACGCCAAGCCCGCTGGCGGAGCGGCGATTTCGAAGCAGCTTGCTCAAACTGTTTCGGAACTGTCCTGCCGCTGGCAATTGCCATTGCCGGACCGTCGGCATGGATGGGTCGCCACACAGTGGGGTGAGGCAGACAATGGGTTTGAACAGGATTGAGGTGCCATGGATTTCGTGCTGAGCCCGGAGCAGAACGACTTTCGACAGAGCGTCCGGCAGTTCGTGGAAAAACTGTCGCCGTTGTCAAAGGTCCGACAGGTTGTCGCAACTGCGCCGGGATACGACAGCGACCTCTGGTCTCGCATGAGCCGGGAACTCGGGTTGCCGAGCCTGCTGATCCCGGAAGAGTACGACGGGGCCGGAGCAACGATGATCGAGGTGGCCATCGCAATGGAGGAGCTCGGACGCGGCGTCGTACCGTGCCCGCTGTTCGCGACCGTTGCGTTGGGAGTCGTTCCGATTCTGATCGGGGCGAGTGAAGAGCGGAAGAAGGAACTGCTCCCGGAAATCGCGGCTGGCACTCGTACGGCGACGACCGCCGTCAACGAACCGGGTAACGCCGCCAGCTTCGGTGGCGTGTGCATGCGTGCGATGGAAGACGGCGGAGCGGTCACTCTGACCGGATCCAAGAACCAGGTGATCGATGGGCACGCTGCGGATACGTTGCTCGTGCTTGCACTGCCACCTGGGGACTCCGTTGAACCAGAGTTGTATCTCGTCGACGGCGATGCTGCGGGTCTGACTCGGACCCGCGTCGACACGCTTGACATCACCAGGCCGATGGCCACGCTGGTGTTCGAAGCGGTTAAGGCGGTGCCCTTGTCCGACGCGAACGGTGCTGCAGGCGCACGCCAAGCGTTCGATGTGGCGCGGACCTTGCTTGCGGCGGAGATCGTTGGCGGCATCGAAGGTGCGCTGTCGATGTCGGTCGAGTACGCAAAGATACGCCATCAGTTCAATCGACCCATCGGCTCCTTCCAGTCGATCAAGCATCGATGTGCCGAGATGGCAATCGATTTGGACAGCGCACGGGCGATCACCCTCTACGCGGCCTACCTGGCGGCGGCGGAGGACAGGCCTGAACTCGCTAAAGCGGCTCCGATGGCGCTGGCGACCGCCATTGCCGGATTTGATCTCGCCGCGTCGTCGAATGTGCAGATTCACGGCGGGATCGGGTTCACCTGGGAGCACGACGCGCACTTGTACTACCGGCGTGCGAAAGCCGACAGCGTGCTGCTTGGGTCAATACGTGATCAGTGGCTCGATGTCGCCGACCGCATCGGAATCTAAGTGCTCCCGCACTTGGGTTGACGCCATGACTGAAGAAGGGACAACGACCCGACCATGGATCTAACTTATCCCCCAGCAGCTGAATCGTTTAGGACGCGGGTACGCAGCTTCATCGCCGCCAATGTGCCTGCCGACTTCGCCGGAATCGGGGCGCTGAATCAAACCGAGCGCGAGGAGTTCATCCGCAAGTGGCGGAAGATTCTTGCAGACGAGGGACTACTCGCAGTGTCATGGCCAGAGCAGTATGGCGGCGCCGGTCTGAGTCCGGTCGAGCAGGTCGTCCTGGCTGAGGAGTTCGCACGCGCTGGAGTACCTACGGGAACCGAGAACGACATGTTCGGGATCCAATTGCTCGGCAATACGCTCGTCGTCTGCGGCACCGAGGAGCAGAAGGAGTGGTTCTTGCCGCGAGTTCTGTCCGGTGAGGACCTCTGGTGCCAGGGATTCTCCGAACCCGACGCCGGATCGGATCTTGCCAGTTTGCGGACCAGGGCGGTGCTTGACGACGGTGAGTGGGTGATCAACGGATCGAAGATTTGGACCTCCGCCGGTCATCTCGCAAACTGGATTTTCGTCTTGTGTCGGACGGACGTGGACGCCTCCAAACACAGGGGGATCTCCTTCCTCCTCGTACCGATGAATCAGCCGGGCGTCGAGGTTCGGCCCATCAAGAACATGGTCGGTCAGACGATGTTCAATGAAGTATTCTTCACTGACGCTCGGACCTCGGCGGGCAACATTGTGGGGGAGCTCAACGGCGGATGGTCGGTGGCGATGACCCTGCTCGGTTTCGAGCGCGGAACCAGCGTCACCACCGATGCAATCCGATTTCAAGCCGACGTCACTCGGCTCATTGACCTGGCGCGAGAGCGAGGCAAGACGAGCGACCCGCACATCCGTGAACAACTCGCGTGGTGCTGCAGCCGCGTCGAGATCATGCGCTGTCGTGGCTACCAAGCGTTGTCGCGCTTCTTGAAGGGTGAGTATCCCGGAGCCGAGGCGGCGATGACGAAGATAATCTGGAGTGAGTTCTTCCAACGTGAAACCGAACTTGCAATGGAGATACTCGGGTCGGACGTGCTCACGCCGTCTGGCACGGGAACAAATGGAGCCTTGATAACGGCGGACCTCGGTACGCCGAACGCGTCGCTCGCGTGGGTTGAGTCTGCGCTCGCCGCAAGGGCCGCAACGATTTACGCGGGTAGCTCTCAAGTGCAGCGAAATATTGTTGGGGAGAAACTGCTCGGTTTGCCCAAGGAGCCACGACTTGACTCTGGTCCGTTCCGCACCTTGGTCGGCGCCCGAGAAGGATAGTGAGGGCTGGCTGTACCTGTGCGCGGTTCGACGACGGGTGCTCGCGGCGGGTCCTGGGTTGGGCAGTCGAGGACCACATGCGCACCGATCTGGTGGAGTCCGCACCGTCGATGGCAGTGGCGCTGCGTGGGGCCTTGCCCGCGGTGGGCAAGTACGTGATGTCCGAGGTCCAGACCTTGTCGAGCTCACCGCGGTCGAATCGAGGGTTGACCAGGTCGTTGGGGCGGTGTGCGTCGAGGTCGACCACGGTGGTCACCGGGGTGAACTTCCGCGGGCTGATCCCGGCCAGGCGTTGGCGGCGCATCGAGGCCGCCACCGTCTTGCGGGAGATCACCTCCCCGTCTTCACGCAGATCGGCCAGGATGCGCGGTGCGCCGTACACCTGATCGGAGGCGTCGTGGAAACCCTTGACCTTGACGTCGATCGCCTCACGGCGCTGCTGGGCCGGCGTGGGCCCCGCCGCACGGGCTGTGCGCCACTTGTAGAAGCCCGACCGGGACACCTCCAACAGTCCAGTCATCCGCACGATCGTGAAGTTGGCCTTCTCCGCTTCGATGATCCGGTACATCTCTACCAGTTCTGTTCGGAGGCGAAGAAGGCTGCGTCCTTTTCAAAAACGCACGGTCCAAACGCAATTCGGCGTTCTCTGTGCGCAACCGTTCTCACTCTTTGCGTTCATCATCGTCGAGCACCTCGGGATTATCGGACGCCGAACGTGCTCTGGCGGTGGCGACCCACCGGCCGAGCAATTGATCTCCGACACCGATCTCTGCGGCTACGTCCGCAACGGGCCGACCGGTATCGACAAACCAGGCGCACGGCCTGCTCGCGATACTCCGGGGCGTACTTCTTGCGGTTTCCCGACACGGGAACATCCTCCCCGCAGGACCAGCAGTCCCGCGATCAGATGTCCACCATCAGGGGTCAACCCCAACACCCGGCCAAGGACCCCGCACTGTCACCCCCCGTCCCGAAACCCCACCATGCCAGGGGACTTACCCATCCTGATGTCGTTTCATCGCAACTATCACTACCATCGCGCTAGGCTTGCTCGTGTATCGAGCGGTAGATACCTGGTACTTTCGAACCCTGTACTCACAAGAGCGCTCGAATCGTTCGTCGATGATCGAGTGAGCGTCGAACGTGCTCGCGACAATCGCTGTAGAGAACGCCGGCTGGAAGTGAAGACGCGCTTACCAACTGCCGTCACCACGCTTCGGTCGTGGCCCGCTTCGGCACCGCAAGTGAATACTTGGGGGGAGTTTGCGGGATTCGGTGTAAATGGCCCAACACGCCGAGCGTGAGCTTGGTGGGAAGGGTCCACAGTGACCGAGACGATGAGGGCTGTGTCCTCTGCAGCTGATACTCACGATGATGTGTCCATGGCCAGCTCACCCGCACCGGATGAGCTGGCGACCGCGCGGGAGCTGGTGCGCCTGTTGCAGGCCTGCGGGGTGTCGTTCGCCGATACCGCCGACGGGGTGCTTCGGGCGTTGACCAAGACGGTGGTCGAGACTGCGCTGGAAGAACTGGCCGTTCACCTGGGCTATGACAAGCACGACCCGGCTGGCCGAAACGGTGCCAACTCCCGTAACGGTACGCGCACCAAGACGGTGCTCACTGACACCGTCGGCCAGATCGACATTGTGGTGCCCGGGACCGGGACGGCAGGTTCGAGCCGCAGATCGTTGGTAAGCGTCAGCGGCGGTTGACCCGGGTCGATGAGATCGTGTTGTCGTTGTATGCCAAGGGTATAACCACAGGGGAGATCGCCGCGCACTTCGCCGAGCTCTACGACACTAAAATCTCTCAAGATACGATCAGCCGGATCACCGACAAGATCATCGGTGACATGTCCGACTGGGTGGCCCGGCCGCTGGAGACGATCTACGCCGCAGTAATCGTCGACGCACTGAGCGTGAAAGTCCGCGACGGGCAGGTCGCCAACCGGCCGTTCTACGCCACGATCGGCGTGGACCTAGCCGGCCACAAGGATGTGCTCGGGCTCTGGGCCGGTGACGGGCACGGGGAATCAGCCAAATTCTGGTTCGCGGTGCTGACCGACCTGCGCAACAGGGGCGTCACCGACGTCTTTTCCTGGTCTGTGGCGGACTCAAGGGGCTGCCCGACTCGATAAGCGAGGTGTGGCCGGCCACCATCGTGCAGGCCTGCACCGTGCACCTCATTCGCAATAGCTTCCGTTACCTGCCGCGCCAGACCTGGGACGGGCTCAAACGCGATCTGCGGCCGATCTACACCGCACCGTCGGTTACCGCTGCCGAGGACGCGCTCGAGCACCTCAACGAGCAGTGGGGCGCACGCTATCTGGCGTTGATCCGGATGTGGCGGTCCTGCTGGAACGAGTTCATTCCGTTCTTGGACTATCCCACCGAGATTCGCCGAGTGTTGCGCAGTACCAATGCGATTGAGTCACTCAACGCCCGCTACCGGCGGGCCATTAAGGCACGTGGCCATGTGCCCTCCGAGGCTGCCGCACTCAAATGTCTGTATCTGGTGACCCGATCACTGGATCCGAAAGGCACTGGCCAGCAGCGATGGGCAGTGCGATGGAAGCCCGCTTTGAACGCGCTCGCGGTAACATTCGCCGACAGGATGCACGACCTCAACCGAGGCTAGGAAAACCGCCATTTACACCGAAATTCGGATAGGCCCGACGGTCCCGGCAAGCCAACTCAGATGTCACCTATACGTGCAGCACACCCCGGCATGTCGAGGAAGTGATGCAGATCAGCGACCAACACGTCGCCACACTGTACCGGCGCCAAGCCACGGTGTTCTGGCGTACCGACCGTCGGTGGCTTTGCCTGCCATCATGACCCGTGATGCTGCGATGTACCGCCAAGGTGTTGGCGCTGCTGGGGGTGTCTGAGCCGGCCATCGGCGAAGCGTGCGCGCGGGACTGGTATGCCCACCTGGTCTGGATCGACCGGCGCAAATGCCTGCTGGTGACCCATGCCGGGACCTTGTTCCCGGTGTTCATGCCGAACGTCACCGCCGCGGGGCTGCGCCCGATCGGACCGCCCGTCGTCTCGGCGATCCAGGCCGCGCTGCAAGCCGAAGGGCTGCCCGCCGATACGCTCGGCAATCTTGCCCCCAGCAGGTGGCCGTGGCCAAGACCGCCGACCGCCGCATCCTGGGCACCATCAACGACCTAGCGTTCACCACCGAACACGTCATCGCCACCGCTGGCGGCCTGGCCCGCTGCGACATCGACGCGCTGCACCACGGCCTGCATCGCACCATCAACAGCATCACCGGCTACATCCCACCGATCGACCTGGTCACCGCCAGCCATCATAGCCAGCGGTAAAAGCTGTCAGATGCGGGCAGGTAGACCCTCACACGTATAGCGGCGATCCCTTACTGAGTCGTACCGGCGTCGCGACCCGAGGTCGCTACGCGGTGGCCGAAATGGGCTCTGCGGAGCCGGTGTTGGAACTCATGGAGGCGGGCGGCGGCCGCAGTTCACGGGGTGGGTCAAGCAGTGATCGGCGTAAGTCTTGCAGCAATCGGGTGCCGACCGGTGTCATGGTCAGCCCGCGCCAATCGGCCGAGGCTCGGTCGAGTACCGCCCACTCCAGGCTGATGGCGTAAGTCGATGAATAAGACATCTCTGGCGCAACGCTTTTGGGTAGATCTGTTCGATTGCCGCGATCAGGCCCTTGGCGCCGTCAAAGACGACCAGCAGCGGACAGCCAAGGCCGCGTTCGCGCAGATCGGTCAGGAAATCGGCACACGCCGGTCGAGTCGCCGGTCCCGGGGGTCAACCCAACGAACACCGGCTTGCCCTCGGTAGTGATGCCCCAGGCGGCCAACATCGGCTCGGCCGGTGACCCGGGGTGCATCCGAAAGAAGCTGGCGTCTAAAAACAAGTAGTCCAGCGTGATCTCGTCGAGTCGGCGACGCGCCCACGACTGGTATTCGGCTCGAATCGCCTTGCACACTTCCAGCACCGTGGATTTGGAGATCGCGGCCGGATCACCGAGTGTTTCACCAGGGTGGCCTCCACGTCGCGCACCGACAGCCCGCGCACGAACGAGGCGATCACCAGCGTCTCCAGCGCGTTGGTTTTCGTCACGTGCTTGCTGAACAACCGCGACGCGAACGCTGCGGTCCTGCCGCGCACCTTTGACCGCTCCAACGTGACCGGCCCGGTGATGGTTTTGACCATCACCGGCCGATACCCGTTGCGTGAGCCGTCGTTAGCGTCGGGACAGGCGGCGGTGCGTTGGTAGCGTTCGCGGCCAAGGAACTCGGTGACCTCGGCCTCCAGGGCCGCCTGCATCAAAGCTGGGCGCCCAGGCGGGCGACTTCTTCAAGGATCTCCGGCAGCTCGCGATCCTCGCCAAACAAGGCGTGGATCTCGGTGCGGATACGGTCGATGGGCTGATACTCGAACAGGCACGGGCGCGACTCCTTCTTCACAGACTTGCAGGTCGTGAAGCGGAACCTACGCCCGTCCTCCCTATTTACACCGGATTCCGGACACAACCCCGCTAACGTCCACTGTGGTCATGCCATCTCGTCACGCAGGACGACAGGCAACGGCCGCACCGGGAGAAACTGGGAACTTTCACTTAGCGCCATCAAAGACGCTGCACAGCCGGCGCGCTCGGCCATCGGCTCGCCGGCACGATCGCGGGCCATCGGATCTGAATCTCCACCTAAGCCAGTGGGCTTCCCTGATGAGTCGGTGTTAACATTTTGTTCAACCCCTTGTGTGGCATGATAAATTCCACCAATTCGGCGAAAGGGCTGGTCGCCAACGCACATGACAGTCGCTCACAGTCGCGGTAAAGGAGATCAACGTCGGGAGAGGATTCTCGCGGCGGCCGCGCAGCACATCGCCGACCGCGGATACCACGCGGCGTCGATGGCGGATATCGGCGATTCTGCTGGTGTCGTCGGTCCGGCGATCTATCGTCACTTCGACAGCAAAGCAAGCTTACTGACGGCACTCTTCGAGCAGGTGATCGATTCCCTGCTGCGACGCGCTTCTTTGATTGTGGAGAAAAGTAAAAGCGAGACCGAGGCGCTGACAGCGCTAGTGGCAGACCACGTAGCCCTCGTCTTGGATCAACGCGAGCTTGCCATCGTCTACTACCGTGAACTTCACAATCTCGCTGCGCAGCACCGCAGCCGGTTGCGCCGCAAACAACGTCTGTATCTTGAGGAGTGGGTGCACGTACTGAGTGAGTTGCGTCCCGAACTAGACGAAATCGGCCTACGTGTCGTAGTGCACGGAGCGATCGGCGCCATCCAGTCGACGCTTCAGTACGGTGAAACCGGGATGGCGACCGAGCGCACAACTGCGCTACTGACTCAAATGGGTCACGCTGTACTTGGCGTCGACCCGCTGTAACCGAGACGACGTGCGTCGGCCACTCAGCTACGGGCCGACGGACTTCTGCGATCCATCTGCTTCGAACAATTCTCGGCTCCAGTATTCCAAGACCGCGGTACTATCCCAGTCGTCTGGATGGAAGCCGCGTTGCGTGTAAGAGCGAAAGCGCCGCAGTGCGTCCGCAGTAAAAATCGGGCTACGGGAAAATCGATAGAGGCTGCGCAACAGGCGAATGGGATTGTAGGATGCGCGATCTGCGGCCATTGAAAGGGCCGTATGGGCGAACAACTCGGCGAAAAGGATTACCGAAGCGATGCGCATGCCGCGGATACGCATCTGCTCGGTGCCCCCGATTGTTTGATAGACATCGAAAGCCACCGCCTTATGTTCGGACTCTTCAAACGCATGCCAAAGAAGAATCGATCTCACTTCGCCATTGCCGATGAGTTGGCGGGCGCTTTCGCTAGTGAGGATTATCTCCGCCAGTGTTGCGGTATAATGCTCTAACGCTGAGGTCAGTGACAGTCGCATCGCTGGAGAAAGACGCTTTTCGAGTCGCTCTATCAGCCTGCCTACGTGGCGGTCAATACGCGCGGTGGGATATCCCATGGTCTGAAGGCGCTCGTTCAATAGTCGATGCTGGTATCGGTGCGTCGCTTCTTGGCCCACAAAGCCTTTTACCGCCTCTTGCAGGCTTGCGTCGATCACCGAAGTTCGGAATTGGCGCACTGATCGTATGAAGAAATCTTCTCCCTCCGGAAACGTCGCCGATAGTACGGCTATGAAATGACTCATCACAAGATCGTCGTCTACGAAATGCTGTCGGCGATTCCCTGACGGCATCGCAAACGTCACTCGTCGTGGTGTTGGTAGAACGCGAGTATTCCGAGAAGCTTTGTCTTCAAGCATGTTTCGCTCTGACCTTTCGGGAGGAGGCAGCTCTGTGTGTCCGACCTGACGGCGCGGCACGTTTACAGATATATATTGAAAGTAAATATATCGACAGAAGTGCCCTTTTGCAAGCGTAGTCTTATGTGTGCATGGCGGTGTCGGCTCGGTCTAGAAGTGAGCGGGCGGGTGGCCCAGGATCGACTACATTTTGGGCAAGTCGAGCCACCCAAACTGCAGCCGGTGTGACACTCCTACGGGAATCGGCTTGGCGGTGTCGGCGGCAACTGAATCGTGACCAGAGCGCGCGACAACTGATGAGAATTCAGTTGCTGTTGAGAGGCGGCCCCAGAGGATGAAGTACGAGCATGTGGGTAGAGCAATCAACTCTTCGGCGCCCCCAACTCTTCGCTGACCGTCGCCGCGCATTTTGCGTCTCGCGACGAGACCGGGCTGAGACCAGGGTTTGAACTCGGATCGGCCGACCATGCCCCAGTGAAATCTGCTGTACGCCTCGTATTTTCAATGCACGCGTGAAGTGATGAGTTAGAGTCGACGCTGTTTCTGACGACGCCATCGGCAAGTGCTTACTCGGCCTGCTTGTGCCTAAAAGTGCATCGTTGAAGCTGGCAGAGGCATCGGCAGCGATCTGTTGCCTTCGGAGAGTGCCTCTTGAACAGCTGATCTCATTGACTATGCGGCCTTGGACAATAGCGGTGCAACGGTGGCGGCGGCCGCCAGTGCCTCGCGCGTGACAGGCCGATCATTGATGCACCGCTATCGCGGGGCCAGATAGCGCAGTGCTACCTGCGAGATTCGCCGCCCGGTGGTGTGGGCGTCGGCGGCTGGCAGCACGAGGTGGCTGACGGTGAGCCGGACCAGTACGTCGGCCACTTCATTGACGTCCTCGGGATCGAGCTGGTCGAAGTGCTCGCCGAACCACGCGATTAGCGCGGCCGATGACAACTCAAGCAGTGATGCGGATGTGGGCAACAGCGGAAGGACACCGGTTGCGCTGTCGCGTGTCTCCGTTGTAGTTGTACGGGTCGATGTCAACGCGGCTTTCAGCAGAGGACTGGCCTCAGCTTCCTTGAGCGTGTACTCCACGGCGGCGGTGATTCCACCACCGATATCACCGGTATGCGATGCAAGGACGGCGTGAATTCCTTCCAAGAAGAGCTGACCTTCAGTGACAACCAATGCGTCGCCTAGGCCCTGCTTGTCGGTGAATTCCTTGTACAGAGTTGGGCGAGATACGCCGACGAGCTCGGCAACCTCGCTCATTCGGACTCGCTCCCACCCTTTCTCGATCGTGAGTTCTCGGGCCGCCCGCAACACCTCGTCGCGCATGTGTCGGCGGAATGACATCCGCATGGATTCTGTGGGCATGTGAGCAGGATAAACGCGACGGCGCCGGACGCCGCATCAGAGTGGTTGATCAAGGAGCTAGACGAGGTCGTCGAGGAAATCGAGCACCGCTTCCGAGAAGACAGCGTTGTCATCGCCGGCGATCATATGGCCTGCGCCCGTGACATCGACAGTGCGCGCATGCGGCACGAGGTCGCGGAAATCGTTCACAGTTTCGTCGGATACCACGTCGGACAGCAACCCGCGCACGAGGAGTGTTGGTGCCGTAACACGCTGCGCACCGTCGACCAACAAAGTGCTCATCTTCTCGAATTCCGCTGTCCCGGCTGCCTGGTCGCCTTGGAGAAACTGGAAATTCGATGCCACGAACGCGGGATCCCAACGCCACACCCACCGGCCGTCGCTTCGTTGATGTAGGACTTTTCGAAGTCCGTCGAGGTTGTTCGGTCTCGAGCGGTGCGGGTTGTATGCCGCGATGGCCTCGGCGGCGGATTCCAGGTTGTCGAACCCGTTGGCGTGCGCCGACATGAAGGCGACGACGCGCCGTGCGCCTTTCATCTCCATACGTGGTGTGACGTCCACAAGAATCACGGCGTCCCACAAGTCTGGCGGAGCTAGCAAGTGACTGCCGAGAATGGTGAGGCCGCCAAGGGATGCCCCGATGGCCACGATCGGCCGTCCCAGGTTCGCGTACGACCGTACTGCGATCAGATCGGATCCGAGCCGATTCAGATCGTAACGGCCTGTGGGATCCCAGTCGCTGTCACCGTGCCCGCGTGCGTCATACGCGGCCACCGTGAATCCGCGCGCGCGCAAAAGCAGTGCTGTGACGTCCCAGGCGTGTCGGCTCTGACCGCCGCCGTGGAGTAGCAATACAACCGCGCGAGGTGCGGCACAGCGGTAGAAGTCAACAGCCAGAGTGAGCCCGTCGCTGGTTGGCACGCGCTCAAGCGCAGCGGTCACCCTTCAGCCCTTCCGCTCGCCATTGATCACGAGGTCGGCTTCAGGCCCACGATCGTCACAGTGCCCTGGGCGACACATACTGCGCGACTTTGGTTGGTGATGTCGATCCGAGCAACGCCGCTGGTTCTCCCGAGCGCGACAATCTCGGCGACTGCGACGCACTTGCCGGCGGATACGGGCCGAAGCAGGTTGAGCTTGAACTCTGTTGTCGCAACCCATGAGCCCTCAGGGATGACTGGGTAGAACACGACACCGAGGCAGTGATCAACCATGGCGGACAGGCAGCCGCCGTGCAGGTTGCCGAACGGTGTCTTCAAGTCGTCTCGGGCGTCCATTTCTGCGACCAGTCGGCCGGCGATGAACTCGGTGTGTCGGAAACCGAGGTAGCCCGCGAGTCCGCCGACGGTCACTGTGGAGTCCTTCAACTGTTCGGCGACACGGTCGTTGAATGTGGCGAAGTTCACCGGCATATTCAGCCTTTCAAGACATAGATGCTGATGAGACAGTACGTCAAGGTTGTTCCGTTGCGCGATCGTTATTGCTGGAGGCGATCGCGGGAATTAGCGGCCGTTCGTCGTACCCGCGTAATCCGTCTCCGCTGCGCTCTCGGGGCCCGCTGGCGGCAAGCAGGCTAAGAATAGTGCGAAGAATCCACTCCGAGCCATGATCGATGGATACGCCGGGCGTCAGCTGTGTCCAGAGCTTCGGGACTGTGGATTTATCGGTGTTTCCGGCCTGACACGCTGAGCGAAGCTCGGCGAGGAAGGTGCCGTGATGACGCCACTGGATGTGGCGAAGAAAAAGTCGGGGCCCTCCGCTGCGCAGCAGGCTGCGGTCGAGCTGGTGCGGCTGGCCCAGCAACAGGGGCCATCGCTGACCGGTCCGGACGGACTGCTCAAACAGCTGACCAAAACGGTGCTCGAGATCGCGCTCAATGAGGAGATGACCGAGCACCTGGGCTACGACAAACACGACCCGCCGGAAGCGGGGACGGGCAACATCCGCAACGGCACACGGGCCAAGACGGTGCTGACCGACACCACCGGCGCGGTCGAGCTCGACGTGCCCAGGGACCGGGCAGCGACGTTTGAACCGCAGATCGTCAAGAAACGCCAACGCCGCCTGTCCGGTGTTGATGAGGTCGTATTGTCGCTGTACGCGAAAGGACTTACCACGGGCGAGATTTCGGCGCACTTCGCCGAAATCTACGGTGCCTCGGTATCGAAGGAAACGATCAGCCGGATCACCGACAAGGTGATCGAGGAGATGAATGACTGGTCGGTGCGTCCGTTGGATGAGACCTACGCGGCGATTTTCATCGACGCGATCGTGGTCAAGGTCCGCGACGGCCAGGTCGCCAACCGGCGGTTCTATGCCGCGATCGGGGTCACCCTGGGCGGGGAACGCGACATCCTCGGATTGTGGGCCGGCACCGGCGGGGAGGGATATGGAACGAGCACACGTTCGTTTCCCCGGATTGGTGCTGCTGCCTGAGGTTTTCCGGTCTATTGGCGTGTCGCTGATCTTCAAGGCGTAGGCCCGTGAGTTAAGGTACTGCCTCGAAAACTCTGGCGTGCAGAAGGTGCAGGTGGGCGACGGGCCGCTGCGGGTGATCACGGGCGACGTCGCACCAGTCGTCCAGACGCGAGATCCGCAGCGGTTCCAGGCCGAATGCGTGGACGCGTTCGTCACATCGTGGACCGCGCGGGGGTTCGCCGAATCGACGATCGCCAACGACATTGGCGTGCTGGAGCGGATGCTGGCAGCCCTAGGGCGACCGGCATGGGAGGTGACCGCCGACGACGTCGACCGGGTGGTGGGCGAGCTGGCCAGCTCGGGACGAGCGGTCTCGACGCGACGGAACTATCTGCAGGTCTTCAAGGGTTTTCACCGATTTCTCGAGGTCCGCAAAGCGGTCGAGATCGAGGCGGCGTTCGGGGTGCGACTGGCGTGTCCGCTGGATGAGTTCAACGCCGCCCGACACGTCGGTGACGACTCGCCGAGCACCGATGCCCCGCCGACTCCAGAGCGGGTGGGCGCGTTCTTCGAGTTCCTCAAGGGGCGGATCGCGACCGCCCGTAAGTACGCGCCGGCTGCGCGGGATTACACACTGTTCCGCACGCTGTATCACGCCGGACTGCGGTCGGAAGAAGCGGTGATGCTCGACCGGTCCGACGTGCATTTTGGGCGTGGCACGTTCGGCAAGCTGCACGTGCGGTTCGGCAAGGGCGCCAAGGGGTCCGGGCCTCGACCGCGCTGGGTACCGATGTTGGACGGGCTGGATCTGGTGCTGCGTTGGTATCTGCAGGACGTTCGCGGCCGGCCGGTTCCCGGATAGTCCGGCGCTGCTGTGTGACGAGTCTGGTGGTCGGATGGCCGCGGCCACGATCCGCAATCGGTTGCGGCACTTGATGAGCGTGGAGGGACGGCCCGAAGTCGAGTGGTTCAGCCCGCACGGGATGCGCCGTGCCTGCGCAACCCACAATAATGAACGAGGCGTGGATCTGGTCGCCATCCAACAACTTCTAGGGCACTGGACAGTCGCGTCAACCATGTGGTATGTGCGCCCGCCGGAGACCTTCATCGAAGATGCCTACCAGCGCGCGATCTCAGCGACGCTGAGCGAACTGACCGGACAGGAGTGAGCATGCAGATCAGGTGGAAACTTCGGATGGCCGCCGCTCAGCGTGAGGTGTGGACCGGTGCCCAGCTGCAACGGCTACTGGCGGAGAAGGAGGGATTGGAGCTGTCATCGGCGTCGGTGTCGGCGTTGTTCACCAAGCAGCCCAGCCAGATGAAGTTGGCTACCCTGATCGCATTGTGCACCGCGCTTGAGCGCACGCCCAACGACCTCTTTGACATCGATACCACTCCAGTCGCACAACCAATTTCACCCAAACCGGCCACGGCCGTGGTGAACGACGCGCCAGCGTTGCGGCGTGGCCGGTCGATGCCGCCGATCTGAGAATGACTCGACGGATCCGGGACTGCCGGCGGTGCGGCCGCGCGGTTGGCAAGCCCGGCCGTGATCTGTGTGCTCGATGCCAGTGGGCGGCTGTGCACGTGCCGGTCAAGCATCCCTGCCCGCGCTGCGGCATCGATCAGGTCCGGCAGCCAGATACCTGCCACTGCGTGCTCTGCTCGCGCACCTGCCGGACCTGCGGGGCGCCGGTGCTATTTGTCGACCGCGACCTTTGCAAGGACTGTGTCCGACGCCAGCGGCGGGACGCCGATCGAGCCGAGTGCCCACGATGCCGCAAACGCAGGGTCCTGCGATCCGATACCGGTTGGTGCGGGTCGTGCTCGCATCCGGGCCGGCCACCGAATCCGGACGCCGCCTGCGTCGACTGCGGGCGGGTCACCCGGCTGACCGGTGCCGGGCGGTGCGGGTCCTGTTGGGCGCGCTCACCGCACAGGATCGCGGTACGGGCCGCCAATCTGGCTGCAACACTGGATGATCCACCCGATTGGCTGGGCGACTTCGCCGCCTACCTAGTCGGACGTCATCATCCCAGCCGGGCGTGCGCCGTGCTCAGCCGACTCGGCCAGCACCTGGTCCAGGATTCCCCGGTGCATCCGGAGGCACTGCTGGAAGCTGTCGCCAAGGAGGGGCCGCTCGCGCGGGCTCTGGAAGACTTCCTCACCGCGA
Source organism: Mycolicibacterium sp. HS_4_1 (assembly GCF_054515875.1). Taxonomy (NCBI): domain Bacteria; kingdom Bacillati; phylum Actinomycetota; class Actinomycetes; order Mycobacteriales; family Mycobacteriaceae; genus Mycobacterium; species Mycolicibacterium sp. HS_4_1. Next base: position 4,152,525 of record NZ_CM137261.1, on the reverse strand, counting down.
GCAAGCTGGTGCTGTGGTCAGACCACGACGAGCGTCGCGCCGCCGCCCGCCGACGGTCCCGCATTGACGCCGTCCCTGAACCGTTGCGGCCGGCGGTGGCCAGGTTCGCCGAGCACATGGTCAGCGGCCGCGATCGCGCCCGCCGCGTCGGCGGTCAACCCCGCGGGCACGCCACCGTCGAGGCCCGACTCACCGCGGTGCGTGATTTCGCCCGATACCTGCTCAACGACCGCGGCAAAGCTGACTGGGCCACCGTCGAGGTCGGTGATATCGAAGCGTTACTGCACGCTCATCCCGGCCGACGTGCCTCCTACCTGACCGGGCTGCGCCAGTTCTGCCGCTACGCACGCCGACGCCGGCTGATGCTCATCGACCCCACTGCAGGGGTAAAAGCACCGCAGACCATGGCATTTCGCGGACCGACTCGTCCCGCCGACCGCCAGCGCGAGCTGTTCTATCGATGGAGCACAGGCCCCGAGGTTCACCCGCACGAGGCATTCGTCGGGCTGGCCGCCCTGCTGCACGGCGCTACCACCCAAGACCTGCAACACCTCACCGACAAGGACATCGATCACGATCGGCACCGCGTCCGACTGGGTCGCCGACGACAGCCGACCCCATTGGATCCTTGGACCTGGACGGCGCTGCAATGCTGTCTAGACCACCGAAAGACGCTCGGCAGCAACAAACTCCCACCTGCTTGTGACCGCGCAGACCAAGGCCACCAGAGCGCCGGCCTCTGACGGCTATGTCAAGAACACCCTGCGCGGGGTCGGCCTTCAACCGCGCATCCTGCGCTCCACCCGCCTGGTCGATCTGGTTGGCACCGTAGATCCCAAACTCGTCGCCGTCGCCGTCGCCGTCGCCGTCGCCGTCGCCTACGGCATGCGCCACGAAGCCGTCATCGCCTACCTGACCGACCACGTTGACACCGCCCGCCTACCAAACCCGTGACAATTCAGGCGGCGCCTCGCACACGTTCGCGCGAACCCGTGCGCTTTCGCGAAGTTTTGGATGAGCGTACTGACCGATCTGCGTAACCGCGGCGTCAAGGACGTGTTCTTCGTGGTCCGTGACGGGCTCAAGGGACTGCCCGAGGCGGTCAGCAACGTGTGGCCACAAGCGACCGTGCAGACCTGCATCATTCATTTGATCCGCAACGTGCGCCGTGAGGCGTCTGTTTTACCGATTGGAGGTGGAAGACCTTCAACGCTGGGCCGTCGTAGCGGCCGGGTGAAGCTGGGGGCAGCCTGACTTGGGAAACGCCGAGGAGGGTGGAAGCGGCCCCGACAAAGCCGGAACGTGCCAGCACTGCCAGATGGTGCGGGTTCGGCGAGCAAGACGAGAAGGTGTACGCGAGGAACCAGCGTGGGACGCCTCGTTAACAGGAACCGGCTCGAATCTGGTGGATATGGGCCGGGCAGCGGTGCGCGTCACCATTGTTGCGGTGGTGGCGTCCGTCCCTACCGAACCCATCGGTAGGGACAGGGCGGGAGGAAAGTCTGCGGCGTACTCCCGTCGACCGCCGGGGTATAGCTGGGCACCGGACTCGTTGAGCGGTAACAGATGAACACGGGAACCGTCTCGGTCCCACCACATTTCCCGCACATCCGGTGCGGGCGGTGGAGGTTGGGTTCGTTGTCGGCCGATCGGGCCGGGACGGGGCGGAGCCGTCGTAGTAGTCAGAGATCGGGAGAGCCGGTCACAGGGCGAAGGGCGGCAGCAAGTCAGGCAGAACGGAATTGTCATGTCAGAAGATGCGCCGGTGAATATCGTTGCGCTGCTGGAGTGTTCCCCTGTGGTGCACCAGCGGGTACTGGGGATTCAAACCAAACTGCACAGTTGGGCAGCGGCCGATCCCGGCCGTTGTTTCGATGATCTGTTCAATCTCGTGGTGGACCCGGCGTTCCTCGTGATGGCGTGGACCCGAGTCCGGGAGAACAAGGGCGCTCAAACTGCTGGCATCGACGGGGCCACCGCGTGGTCGGTCGAAAACAGCGAGCGCGGCGTTGCCGGTTTCCTGACTGAACTGCGGAACTCGCTGAGGGACCGCTCGTTTCGTCCGGTGCCGGTACGGACGGTGGTGATTCCCAAAGCGAACGGTAAACCCCGTCGCCTCGGCATCCCCACGGTTCGCGATCGCGTCGTGCAAGCGGCCCTAAAGCTGGTGCTGGAGCTGATTCTGGAGGCCGATTTCGACCCATCCAGTTACGGTTTCCGCCCGGAACGCAGATGCCAGGATGCTATCGAGGAGATCCGTTTCTATGCCGCGCGCGGCTACGAACAGGTCTTTGAGGGCGATATCGCCGCTTGTTTCGACGAAATCTCGCATCCGGCCCTCGTGGGCCGGTTGAGGATTCGCGTGAGCGACCGACGAATCCTGTTGCTAGTCAAAGCGTTCCTCAAGGCGGGGCTGCTGGACGAGTTGAATGAAGCCTGCGACAGTACTACCGGAACTCCCCAGGGCGGGATATTGTCTCCGCTGCTGGCCAACCTCGCTTTATCAGTCCTCGACGAGCACTTCCGGGATAAGTGGCAGGCCATGGGCAACCAGACCCAGCGTTGGCGTGCCACCCGCCGCGGCGCCGCGACCTACCGGATCATCCGCTACGCAGACGATTTCGTGGTCATGGTGTTCGGCACCCGGCACCAAGCCGAGGAACTTTACGGCGAGATCGAGACCGTACTCGCCACGGTCGGGTTGCGTTTGGCGACCGATAAGACACGAGTCGTCGGAATCGACGAGGGCTTCGACTTCCTCGGGTTCCGCATCCAGCGGCACCGGCAGAGGGGAAGCGACCGGAAACTGATCTACACCTACCCGTCGAAGAAATCGCTGAACACCATTCGACGCAAAGTTACGACAGCAACCGGCAGACAGACCACCAGCCTGCCCGCGAAGAACGCAAGTATTGGGATGAGATCAAGCGTGACATTAGACCGATCTAAACCGCGGTCAACGCGACCGCGGCCCGGACGGCATTCGACGATCTGACCGAGAAATGGGGCCAGCGCTACCCGGCGGTGATCCGGTTGTGGGACAACGCCTGGGCCGAGTTCATCCCGTTCCTGGACTACGACGTGGAGACCCGGCGGGTCATCTGCAGCACCAATGCCATCGAGTCCCTCACCGCCGCGCGATCAAGGCCCGCGGACACTTTCCCTCCGAGCAGGCCGCACTGAAGTGCCTGTATCTGGTGACCCGTTCCCTGGACCCGACCGGGGTGGGCAGGGCACGATGGATGATGCGGTGGAAGCCAGCGCTCCACGCGTTCGCGATCACCTTCGCCGACCGATTCCCGGCAGCAGAAACCTACTGATGAAAACCGCCGGAAACACCGTTAACGAGATAGCCCCTCGGGTCTTGTCGTGGCCGGGTTGATGCTGTAGGTGTCCATGAAGGTGTCGACGAGGCGGACGCAGTCGTTGTGGGTGATGGCGCGGATGCCGGTCAGTCGGGCGAAGACGATGGGACCGACGAGTTGGCACATGGAGAGGTCGAGGTCTAGGTTGCCGAGTTGGTGGCGGCTGTCGGGGCTTTGCAGGATGTTGTCGAAGGGCTGGCGGTATTGCTCGACGACGCGGGCGCGGAGAGTGTGGGCGCTGGGGTGAGGGGTGCCGTCGGTGTCGGTGCTGGGGGTTTCGGTGGTGCCGAGTGCTGCCCAGGCGAGGGTAGTGACTTGCACTGGGGCTTCGGCGATGAGGTCGGCTTGTCGTGACAGCAGTTCGATGAGTCGTTCGCGCGGTGTTCCGCTGGTCGGTTCGGGCGGAATGACTTGCGGCAGTAGGCGTTCGAAGGTCGCTGCGAGTAGCTGGGTGGAGCTGTTGAAGTGGCGGTAGAGGGTGGTGCGGGCGACTTTGGATGCTTTGGTGACCGCGTCGATGGTGACGGCTTCAACGCCGCCGGTCTTGAGCAGGTTGGCGGCGGCATCGAGCAGTCGGTTCCGTGACCGGGTGCGGCGCGGATCGATGTCCTCGTCATAGTCGTCCGGTATCGGCAGGGCCTGATTCTTCACTGTGGCTCCTTTGCTGATCCCGGGTGTGCTTGTCGATAACCTCAGATATGGTACATCGAGTAGCGCAGCGAAACCGAGTGTACAGGGGTGTTGAGCGTGCCGGATCAGCAGAGGTCGTTCTCGCGTGGGCAGCAGTGGACCCTGGTGGTGTCGTGTGCGGCGGTGGCGCTGGTGATCGGTTCGATGGCGGCGCTGTATACCGCGTTGCCGAACATCGCGGTCGATACCGGGGCGATGCAGAGTCAGCTGACGTGGGTGGTCGACGGGTACACCTTGGCGATCGCGTGCCTGGTCTTGCCGGCGGGCGCGGTCGGTGACCGTTATGGCCGGCGGGGCGTGCTGATCGCCGGTTTGGCGGTGTTCGCGGCGGCGTCGGTGGTTCCGTTGGCGTTCGACAGCCCGTGGTGGCTGATCGGTGCGCGGGCGGCGGCCGGGGTGGGTGCGGCGTTGGTGATGCCGTCCACGTTGTCGATCCTCACCGGGGAGTTCGGGGTGACGCAGCGGCGACGTGCGGTGGGCATCTGGGCGGGTGTGGCCGCCTCGGGTGCAGTGGTGGGGGTGCTGATTTCTGGTGTGCTGCTGCAGCTTTGGTCGTGGCGGGCGATTTTCGTCGGACTGGCCGGTGCGGCGGTGCTGCTTCTGGTCGCGGCGCTGCGGGTGCCCACGTCCTGCGAGGGTGCCCATCCTCGTATCGACGTGCTGGGATCGGTAGTGATCGCGCTGGCGATCGGGCTGCTGGTGGTCGCTCTTGTCGAGGCGCCGCATCGCGGCTGGACGGACACCATGGTGATGGCGCTGTTTGGTTGTGCCGCTGGATGTTTGGTGGCGTTCGCGGTGGTGGAGCTGCGGCGCGCGGACCCGCTGCTGGACATGAGGTTGTTTCGCGATCGCGGTTTCGCGGCGGGCACGGTGTCGTTGGTGCTGCATTTCGTGGTGATTTTCGGGGTGTTTTTCCTGCTGGTGCAGTACCTACAGTTGATCAGCGGCTATTCGCCGATCAGGTCGGCGGTGGCGCTGACGCCGTTGATTGTGCCGATCGTGGTGGTCTCGGTGGCGGCACCGCAGTTGGCGGCGCGCTGGGGTTTGCGCGTGATGCTGGCCGGTGGTCTGGGGTTGCTGGCGGTCGGGATGTTTCTGGCGAGCCGGCTCGATGTGCACTCGGGCTATGCGGACATTGTGTGGTCGCTGCTGGCGCTGGGGACCGGGTTGGGGCTGTGCACGGCGCCGTCGACGGCAGCGGTGGTGGACGCCACCCCGGTGCACAAGCATGGGGTGGCCGCGGCGGTCAACGATGCGGCCCGCGAAGTCGGCGCGGCCATCGGGATTGCCATCGCGGGCAGTGTGCTGGCCGCCGGCTACAGCGGTCGGGTCGCCGCGACCGCGGCCGCCCTGCCGCCGCCGCTGCGGGCCGCGTTCGAGGACTCGCTGGCGGCCGCGGCGCAGGCCGCGCATCGTGTCGGGCCGGTGGCTGACGCCGCCGTCGAGCAGGCGAGGTCGGCGTTTGTTCATGGTTGCGCGACAGGGGCTTTCGCGCTTGGGGTGATCAGCGCGGTGTCGGCGGTGCTCGTCGCGGTGTGGGCGCCGGGCCGATCGGCACCCCCACCCGAGGAGCCTGCGCCGGTGGTGCCCGCCCCGGCGAGTTCGGGTGAGCCGGCGGGGGCGGCGTGAGCGACCCGGTAGCCGATGAGGGTGTGCCGCAGCGGCTCCCCGCGCACACCCCGGTGTGCATGGGGTGCGGCCCTGATAATCCGCATGGCCTGCAGTTGACGGCCTACCGCGACGGCCCGGAGGTGTTCGCCGATGTGACCTTCGATGAGCGGCACATCGGTGCGCCCGGCCTGGCCCACGGCGGCGCGATCGCCGCGGCCTGCGATGACGTGCTCGGCTTCACGCTGTGGATCGCCGGCACCCCGGCAGTAACACGCAGCTTGACAGTCGAGTATCTGCAGCCGGTCCCGCTGCACCACCTTCACCGCGTGCGCGCCCGCGTCGTGGATCGCCGCGGCCGCGTGCTGCGCGTGGAGGCCACCGGGGTGGGCCGTGACGGCGTCACCCGGTTCACCGCGGCGGCGGTCTTCATCGCCGTGGACGCGGCTCATTTCGCCGCGCACGGCGACATCGCCGCGTTCAACGAGATGTTCGCCGACCTCGCGCGCCACGCTGTCATCGACGGCGACGGTGGCGCGCGCGATAGTGGGCCGCGATGAGCATGCCCGATGTTCAGATGAGCACCCCTGATGCGCACCTGCGCCCGCCGCCGGTTCGCCCGAGTCCGGTGGCGGTCGGCGGGCGGCGCGAGGAGATCCTCAATGCCGCGCTGGAGATTGCCTCGATGCACGGCTTTGAGGGCGTGCGTATGCGTGCGGTGGCCGCGCGAGCCGGCACGGCCGCGAGCGCGCTGTATCGGCACTATGCGTCCAAAACGCACCTGCTGGTGACGGTGCTGGCCCGCGAAATCGAGCGCCTGGACGCCGAATTCCACTGGAGCGCCGATGAATTGACCTCGCCGCAGCGATGGGCGCGGTTGACGGCGCGGCTGCATCAGCGGTGGCTGGACGAGCCTGCGTTGACCGATGCGATGGTGCGGGCGTTCGTGGTGGCCGATGCCGGCGCGGCCGATGCCGTGCAGTACGCCGTCGGCGTGATCGAGGACATGTTCGCCCGCGCGCTCGGCGGACCCGTGCCCGCGCCGCGGGATCGGCACCTGGCCGGTTTGATCGCCGATATCTGGCTGGCCAACCTCACGGCCGTGATCAGCGGGCGGGTGGCCCCCGCCGATGCGCGGGAGCGCATCGACCGCGCCATCGGCCAGCTGCTGGGGGCATTGGCGCGCACTGACATTCGATAGCGGAACTTGTGGTATCGCTGCGCTACTTTTTGTACCATGAGTGTGCACAACGATGTGCCGAAAGGAGCGGGTCATGCACACTTTGTGGATCACGCAGTGCACCATCCAGCGGGTTTCGTTGCACGAGGGGCTGGTGCTCGATCTTGACGACTACAACGAGCTGGTGATCGCCACCGCGATGGAGTTGACGCTGCCGCCGGTGGGCCCGTATCCCGAAGAGCAGGTGGTGATCGACCCGGACAACATGGCGCCGCAACACCGCGCCCTGCTCGATATGGCCGGCGCCACGTGCACCCATGCCGAATGTGACGACAACGGGGCGCTACATCTGGCCTTGTCGACCGGGCATCGTATCGATGTCACCCCCGATGGCGACCGGGCCTCCTGGGAGCTGTACGGCAAACGGCACGGCTACATGGCCTGCCTGCCGCCCGGGCAGGTCCGCATCGTGCGTCATGACCTGCCGGTCGACGATATCGACGCTGCCGCAAGCTAATTGCCTCGCCGACTCCGCCGCGGGCCGCCACAAATATGTTGACGAACGCTGCACCGGGCGAACATGGAACAAGTAGTATCGGAGGGATACTTTTTGTTCCACTGACGTGGGAGGCTCGCGATGGGTACTCGAACCGATAGCTCCGTGGCCGCGGCGTCCGCGGCGGGTAAGCCGCGCACCACGATGGCCGATCGTCAGCGCGCCCAGCGTGCCGAATTGGTCCGCGAAGAGGTCATTGATGCCGCGTTGGCCGAGTTCGCCGAACGGGGCTATCACCAGACCTCGATCAGCCATATCGCCAAGCGGCTCGGCTCGGGGCACTCGATGTTCTACCGGTATTTCGAGAACAAGCGGGACATCGTCGATCACGCGGTGCGGCAGATCAACAGCCGACTGGGCGCTGCCATCGACGAGGCCACGCCGTGCCTGGTCACCTCCATCGAGGAGTTCGGTCAGTACCTGTCCTCGATCGGCATGGCCTACACCGACGTCCTCGCCGAAGAACCGCGGCTGTTGCAGCTGATCGTGGTGCAGGCCGCCGGGGTGGATCAGGAGATGTCGCAGCGGTTTCACCGTATGTATGACAGCGGCGCCGCGGTCCTGGGTGCGGCGCTGCGCAACGGCATCGACCGCGGCTACATCCGCCCCGACCTCGACATCGGTGCCACCGCCGAGTCGATCGTGGCGATCCCTTTCGGGATCGCGCTGCGCTACGGGCACCAACCCGACCGTGACGTTCTGATCGCCCAGACCAACGCGATCACCGCCCTGGTGTGCCGGGGTATCGCCGCCTAACCTCGACATTTCATGAATTGGCCCGTGACACGGGCCTGTAATGCACGGAAGTGCCTGTCCTACTTGGAAAACTTGGGATTGCGACGTCACAAGTAAGTCCGAGGAAAGGCACTCCGTAGGTGAAGGGTAGCTCAGTAGGTTCTGTGGTGATGGAGGCGACCCGCGAGTCGTTGGTGTCGTCAGCGGGTGGGGTTCTGCTGCGGCAGACGCTGGCCTGTTCGGGACTGCAAAAGGCGATGTCAGCGGCATTGGGGCCGTGGCGGGCGCCGCGGTCGGTCCACGATCCGGCCAAGGCGCTGTGCGACTTGTTGGTCGCGGTGGCCCTCGGTGGGGACTGCGCCGCTGATATCGCGATCGTGCGGGCTCAACCGGACCTGTTTGGGGCGGTGGCCTCCGATGCCACGGTGTCGCGGTTGATCACCACGCTCGCCGGCGATGTCGATGTTGTGTTGGCCGCGATCGGCGCCGCGCGGGCCGCTGCTCGCCAGCGCGTCTGGCGTCGCCGACGACCGTTGCCCGGGACGGGCAATCAGGTGATCGTTGACCTCGATGCCACCTTGGTGACCGCACATAGCGAGAAGGAATGTGCGGCACCGACATTCAAGTACGGGTACGGGTTTCACCCCATGTTGGCGTTCGTTGATCACGGTGTGCATGGATCCGGTGAAGCCCTTGCCGGGCTGCTGCGCCCAGGATCAGCGGGGTCCAACAGCGCCGCTGACCACATCAGCGTCCTGGATGCTGCGCTGGCGCAGCTCCCCGAACACGAACGACCGAACGTGTTGGTGCGTACCGATACCGGTGGGGTCAAAGACTTCCTGCACCACATCACCAGGTTGGGATTGCAGTACAGCGTCGGGTTTTACGGCATGCCCCCGATCGTCGACGCCCTGGCGAAGGTGCCCCGGCAGGCATGGCGCGCTGCCTTGGACGGGGACGGCGCACCGCGCGAGGGCGCCCAGGTCGCTGAGCTGACCCGCTATCTGCCCGACACGCTGCGTGGCTGGCCGCCGGGGATGCGGGTCATCGCTCGCCGTGAACGCCCTCACCCCGGTGCCCAGCTGCGTCTGACCGACGACAACGGGTGGCGCATCACCTGCTTTGCGACCAACACCAAGGGCTGGTCGATCCCGGATCTGGAAGTTCGCCACCGCCACCGCCAACGCGCTCGTGCCGAGGACCGTATCCGCAACCTCAAAGACACCGGGCTGACCAACCTGCCCTTTCACGGGTTCGCCCAAAATCAGATCTGGCTGCAGGTCACCTTGCTGGCCGCTGACCTGCTGGTATGGACCCAAGTCCTGGCATTCGCCAGCGGGCCCGCGCGACGCTGGGAACCCAAACGGTTACGCCTGCGCCTGCTGGCGGTGGCTGGACGGATCATCCGAACCGGACGGCGCCGATACCTACGACTGCCCCGCGGCTGGCCCTGGAGTGACCTCATCGAAACCGGCTGGACCGCGCTACAAACCGCTTGACCCACAACCACCACTTCAGCGACCAAGGACCAGGAGCACCGGCGAGAAGCAACGCCGGAAATCCCTGCTGCCCAACCACTTACCCATCCACGGTGAACAGAACTCAACAACATCACTGCCCACGTGAAAGATCGAGGCTAACCGCTGGACCTCACTGCCGCCGCCGGCCGCGAGGACCGGCGCCCGTGTGGACGGCATCGACGAAAGTGACTCGGCCGCAACTTAATTGGGCTCATACCAGTATCGAAGCGATACTTTTAGTTCCATTTTGGCGACAGGGGCAGCATGAGTGATCACACCGACGGGCCTGGCACCGCGCGGCGGGTCCGGGTCACTGCTGGCCCTGCTGTTCCCGAAGCTGGAAACTGTGGTGCGCCGCCAGTCGGTGGACCTGATCCCGCGCGATGTGCCGTCGTTTCAGACCGTGGACCGCATGAGCACGGCGTTCGGCGAGCAGGGCTCAAAGACGATGCTGTTCGTGGCGATGGAGGACCCCGCCGGGCTCAGCGATCGGGCGCGTCAGCGGTACGCGGTGTTGATCGACCGGTTGCGCGCCGATCATGCCCATGTGTTGCTCGTGCAGGATCTGCTTGCCGATTCGGTGACCCGAACTCAGGCGGTCAGCCGGGACGGGAAAGCCTGGTATCTGCCGGTGGGTATCGCCGGCGCGCTCGGTGATCCCACTGCGGCCGAATCGGTGGTCGCGGTGCGCGCCATCGTCACCGGGGTGTTCACCGGATCGGGGGTGAGCGCCTATGTCACCGGCCCGGCGGCCACCTTCAGTGACCAGATCTCTTCTGCCGAACACGATTTGCTGTTCGTGTCGATCGCCACCGCTGGTCTGATCGCGCTGATCCTGCTCATGGTGTACCGATCCCTGTTCACCGCACTGCTGCCGCTGCTGGTCATCGGGCTGAGCCTGGCCGTCGGGCGGGGCGTGCTCTCGGGGCCCGGCGAGTCCGGGTTGCCGGTCTCGCAGTTCACCGTGGCGTTCATGACCGCGATCCTGCTCGGCGCCGGCACCGACTACACGGTGTTCCTGATCAGCCGGTACCACGAACAGCGCCGCGCCGGGACACCACCGGAGGCGGCGGTCATCACCGCCACCGCCAGCATCGGCCGGGTCATCCTGGCCTCGGCGGCGACCGTCGCTTTGGCGTTCCTGTCCATGGTGTTCGCCACGTTGAGCGTGTTCGCCGCGCTAGGTCCAGCCTGCGCGGTCGCCGTCGCCGTCGGCTTCGTCGCCACGGTGACCTTGCTGCCCCCGGTGCTCGCTTTGGCTGCCCGCCGCGGCATCGGCGAACCCAAACCCGACCGCACCCGCCGCTACTGGAATGCCGTCGCCGTCGCGGTGGTGCGCCGCCCGGTGCCGCTGCTGGTCGCCAGCCTGCTCATCCTGGGGCTACTGGCGGCCGCGGCCACCGCGATGACCATCAGCTACGACGACCGCGCCGGACAACCCGCCAGCACCGCCAGCAACCAGGGCTACCAGCTGCTCAACCGGCACTTCCGCAAAGACATGGTTCTGGCCGAATTCCTCGTAGTGCAGAACCCCACCGACATGCGTACCGCCAAAGGGCTGGCCGACCTCGACGAAATGGCCTCCCGCATCGCCCAAGTGCCCGGCGTCGTCTCGGTCGCCGGTGTCACCCGCCCCACCGGCGCCCGCCTGGAGCAGGCCCAACTGTCCTGGCAGAACGGGCAGATCGGCGACAAGATGGCCCAATCGGTCACCGACGCCAACGCTCACCGTGCCGACCTGAACACCCTGACCCGCGGGGCCGACCAACTGGCCGATGGCCTGGCTCAACTCGACACCGCCGTGCGCACCGCCATGGGACCCCTGGGCGGTGTGCTCACTCAGGCCTCCACCGCCGGTGCCCGCATGCAGCGTTTCGGCCCACTGCTGCAACAACTCTCGGCCACCGCACCCGGTGTCGATCAGGCCATCCAGGCCGGCCCCGGTATCCGGCCCCTGGCGCAGCGCGCTGAGAACGCCATCGGTGTCCTCGACCCACTGGCCGGCGCCCTCAACGCGGCCCCGTGGTGTGTGGCCACCCCCGAATGCGCCCAAATCCGTGACCAGGTCGCGGTCCTGGTCACCTTGCGCGACAACGGGTTTTTCACCCAGGTCGCCACACTAGGCGACCACTACAACCCGGCCACCGATGCCACCGTGACCGGCACCCTCACCGACATTCAACACACCGTGGCCGCCATGAACGCCGCGTTCAAAACCCTCGGTGATCCCGCCGATCTGGCCGCTAACATCCGCCGGCTGCAGCAAGGCATCGGCCAACTGGCCGCCGGGTCCCGTGCGCTGGCCACCGGCGTGCACGCCCTGGCCGACAGCAACATCCAAATGCTCACCGGCATGAGCACGATCGCCACCGCACTGCAGAACTCGGCACGCGCCACCGCCGGCTCGGACGCCGCCGCCGGTTTCTTCCTGCCCGCCACCACCTTCGATGACCGCCGATTCGCCGACGTCGCCAAACATTTCGTCTCACCCGACGGCAAAACCGCCCGCTTCGCCATCGACACCAACACCGACCCCTACAGCATCGGGGCGATGCGCCTGGCCCAGCAGATCACCGACGTCGCCAACGCCGCCCGCCCCAACACCACCCTGACCGATGCCAGGGTGGCGGTCGCCGGGTTCCCGGCCGTCAACGCCGACATCCCGCGCCTGCTGTCCGCGGACTTCACCCAACTGGCCATCGCCACCCTGGTCATTGTCGGGTTGATCCTGGTGGCGCTGCTGCGTGCCCTCATCGCCCCGCTGTACCTGCTGGGCACCGTGATCCTGAACTACCTGGCCTCCCTAGGCATCGGCGTCATCGTCTTCCAATGGATTCTCGGCTACCAAATCGCCTGGCCCGTACCGCTATTGGCATTCATCATCCTGGTCGCCGTCGGCGCTGACTACAACATGCTCCTGGTGTCCCGGTTGCGCGAAGAATCCACGGCCAACCTGCGCGTCGGGGTCCTGCGCACCGTCGCCACCACCGGATCAGTCATCACCTCCGCCGGCCTGATCTTCGCCGCCAGCATGTTCGGCCTGATGATCGGCTCGGTGGCGATCATGTTCCAAGTCGGACTGATCATCGGCTGCGGACTGCTCCTGGTGCGTACCCTCACTGTCCGCCATCGCAACCCTGCTGGGTGAAGCCAGCTGGTGGCCACAAACGCCGTCACGGCGCCGGGCGCCCGTCACCGCGACCGCACCCCGAGAACCGGTCACCACGGCCTGAGCCAACGCCGGCCATACTGTTGCCAGAATCTACGTACCGTAGTCATTAGATACCAAGCTATTTCCGTGCCTGGAAGAAGTTTCTATCAACAGTTGTTACTAGCGATAGAATTCTCGGCGACGACATCCGCGAAGACTTGGACCTCGATTACCTCGACTTGCCATGGTCAGCCGAGTTCGTCGCCCCCGGCTACGTACTGGGCCCGTTCACGCGTGGATACCGGACGCTCAGCCGGGTCGACGGTAGCCCCGTGGCCGCCGCACGCGACGAAACCTTGAGTCTGGTCAAATTGGTTCCGCTGTCGCACTTCATGTCCCGTGACCTGGAGACGCTGAAACGGGCTTTCATTAGCCCGACGGGTGCGCCGCTGCTGGCCGCCGACGGCCGTTATCGACCGCTCTGACTTGCATGGCTCCCGTTTTGGGCACGTAGGTACCAACAACATTCTCCCGCAACGAATCAACGAATCGCTCGGAGCGCACGCCGATGCGCTCATGTCCACGGATCTGGTGGTTTTACCGTGTCGATGAATTGACGCTCGACACGCGTCACTTGCTTTAGGAGCAAGCGGGTCTTGATACCTGGGTAGATGCGCTGCTGCGCGATCGCGTCCAGCTGGGTGGTCATGTTCTCGTAATCGCTTGTGCTGCAATTCCCGCCGTGCAGTATCAGGTAGCACCGTATGTAGTCGATCCTGCTTTGGATGACGTTGATTTCCATAGCCGCGGACGGTAGGTCGATGCTCGACTTGCCGCAACTCACCTTTGCGGGGACAGTCGCGCTCACGAAGGTGAGTTGCGGCAGCGTGGGCGACTGTTCTACCGTGCGAAATTCGCCTGGAAAACCTACGGCGGTCAGTCGTCGGTGAGGTCGACGGTGCTGGCTTGGGTGCGCTGCAAGCCTTGGTTGTGGCCGCGAGTACGTAGCCAGTTGGCGTCCTGGTGCCGACGGTAGGCGGCCAGGTTTTCCGCACGGACGCGGTCGGCGTGCTCGAGCGCGCCGCGCAGTGGGCCGGTGAGGACGTCCGGGGTGACGCGACGCAGCTGGGCGATGACCGGATCAAGGTCGGGTGCGCCGGCGTGGCTGGTGGCCACCGACGGAGCGCTGGTCAGCGCGCGGGTCCAGGGCAGTTCGGCCGAGAGCAGTTTCATCATGCGGTCCGCTGGCTGTGGTGGCCAGGTGCGGGTACTGGTGTCGATGAGGATCAGTCCGGCATTGGCTTGTGCGGCGTGCTCAGCGAGGTCGGCGATCTGCTCGGGCTGGGCGGACTGGGCGTGGTCGATGATGATGAGGCCGCCGGCGGGCATGGCGCTGGCGCTGCCGCTGGTGAATTCCGCGTGGGCGTCGTCGATGGTGGTCGCGCCGTCGGCGAGGTTGTCGCGCTTTGCCGCTTCGGCTTGTTCCGCGGTGGGGCTGCACCACAATACTTTTCGGCCGGCGGCGGTAGCAGCGCTGTGCAGGATGTGCAGCGCTGTGGTGCGTTCGGCGTCGGGGTGTGCGTGCACGACGCTGACGGCGAACGGTAGTTCGGCGACGCTGCGCAGGGCCGCAGCAGTGGTATCGGAAGGTCCAGCGGTCGCGGTCGGGGCGATACGCAAGGCGCGGCTGCTCTGATGTTGTCCGGCGACATCAAGAGTCCGCATTTCTGTTGCTAGGGACGCACTTTGGGTGGCGACATGTTCGGCGGTCCGGGTTTCGGCGTCACCGAAAGCGGCGACGACGTTGCGCTCAGCGGCATCGAGGTGCTTGCGCACCAGCTGGGTGTCGTAGCGTGCTTGTTTGACCGATTCGAGGTCGCGGGCGTGCAGCTCGGCGACGAACGTGTCGACGTCGTGTCCGCTGATGATGTTCTGCGAGCCTCCGGCGGCCTCAGCGCGGGCGGCGTGCGCGGCGGCCAGTTGCGGCTGGTAGCGCTTGGCCGGTGTGGTGGTGCCCAGCCGCATTGCGGCGAGCTCGACCATGCCGCGAGCGGAGGTGATGTCGAGTTCGTCGGCGTCGGGATCGGCGCGCACCGCGGCAAGCTGGTCGCGGGTCCAGTCGTGGAACTTGAGGTCGTCGTCGTATGCCTGGTCGGCGTCGGCCCATGCGGCGATGACCTCTTGCACGGCCATCAGGTAGGGACGGTCGGCGTCGGCCCGTGCCCGCATGGTGGTGATTTGCGTGGCGGCGGCGCGCATTGCCGGACCGCCGAAGATCGCGACGTCGCGTTCGAGGGCGGCCAGGTCGGCGGTGGCGGCGGCGTATTGGTCGCGGAGCAGATACACGTTGGACACCGCGACGGGGACGACGGGGACTGCGGGTCGGGTGCGCGGCAGATCATCGAAGGCGATCGCCGCGGCATCTGGGGCTGGGTGGTCGTGTTGGTCAAGCCAGTGCTCGATGTCGCTCTGGGACAGTGGTTCTGCGGACATGTCGATCCATGGGGCCTCGGGGTCGTGGGGGAGAAGCTCTTCCTCTTCCCGGGACATCGGTGGATGCTCGGGCAGGGCGGCGCCGGCGGGGTGGGGGGTGCACAGCAGGTCCACGGTGTAGGTGATCAGCCGGGCGTACTGGTAGGCCGCGATGGTGCGGTCGGGGTCTGCGTCGGCGAGCTGTTCGGCCGCGACGTGCAGCAGGTCCGTTGGGGTCCAGCGGCGCGGATCGGCGGCGGTGATCGCGGCAACCAATGCGGGCCAGGCGGCGCCGGCGGTGATCGCTTGCGCCGCAGCAGAACCGAAAATGTTGTGCAGTTCCTGGGTCCAGGGCGGGCGCAGGTGTGCGTTGGTGGTGTCCAGGGTGGCGATCGGGGATAGTTCCCCATCGAGCCGGTACCAGAGGGCGGCGGCGGGAAGTTCGTCGGGCAGCGGGCCGGACTCGGCCGCGGTAGTGATCAGGGTGGCCAGGTCGGGGCGGCTGGGCGCGGCTTCAGCGAGGCGCGCGGCCAGTTGGGGCCAGTAGGCGTCGGCGCGGATGCGTGGGTCGATGTGGTCGATGAGCCGTTCCCAGCGGCGGGTATCGGGGTTGTGCTCGGCGATCGCTTCGACGGCGCATTTTTCGAGCAGAAGTTGAATCTTTCGGTGTCGCACCGCGTATTGGGGTGCACCGAGAATCCTGGTGTCTTCGGCCTCGACGCGGTGCGCGGCGCGGAACACCGCGATTTCGGCGGCAAGCAGCGGGTCGGCGGCCAGGACGGGTTTGGCCCAGGCGGGCGCGGTTGCTGGTGTCCAGGTGGCGACCTGCTGACGTATCTCGTCGGCCAATTCGGACACCAGCGTGTCGCGGTCGGCGAGGTAGGGGCCGCACTCCTCGAGGGCGGCCATCGGCTCGGGGATCGAGGGCAGCCAGCGCAGCGGGCCGATACCCGAGGAGTGCTCGCCGGTGATGTCCAACCGCCAGTCGAGCACCGCGGCCAGATCAGCGGCCGTGCCCAGCTCGCGAGCGCCCGCCGATTCACGGAGGGCGCTCGCGGCGTCACGTCCTTGTACAGCAAGGGTGGCCAGGTGTTTGCGCAGCGTGGGCCAGGCGGGCATGCCCGCCAGGTCGGGGTGGACCTCGTTGGCGGCGGCGTCGATCGCCGCCATGACGTTGGCGCCGGCGAGCGTTTCGGCGATGGAGCCCAGTGCGTCGTCGTACATTTCGGCGACCGCGCCGAGTCGTTGGAACGGATCTTGTGCCAGGCGGGCGGCGGTGGTGGCCGAGATTTGGGCGCCGTCGCGGGCCAGTGCCTTGGACAGTACGTCCACCGCGGTCTCGGGGTGGGTGGCTTTGGGTGCCAGTACGCGGTGCGGGTCGGATTCGGCGGTGGACAGGTAGATGTGGTTTTCAACGCGGCCGCGCGTGAGGGCGACGTAGAGCAGCTGACGAAACAGCGATCCCGCGCCGACGACGTGGCAGGCGTGTCCGGCGGTCAGGCCTTGAGCGCCGTCGATGGTGCAGGCGTACCCGAGGGTGACGTTGTCTTTGACGTAGCGGGCGGGCAGGTGCACCATCCGGCCGGTGCTCAGGTGCTTGGCGTTGATTGCGCCGTCGTCGAGTGTTTCGATGATCTGGAAGCGGTACCCGTTGCGGACGAAGTCGGTGCGGCTCAGCCGCAGATGCCGCGCGTTTTTGCGGGTCCGAATGATGTCACCGGGTGAGGCGTGCAGTAGGTCGGCGAGCACAATTTCGCGCCCATGCAGCGCGGCGGGGTCGGCCGCGACGAGGCGGTCGTGGCGTGCGCGGGCGTTGAGGGCATCGACGATGTCGTTGGTAGGGGCGAGCAGGACGCTGTCGCGCCCGGCGTCCAGATCGGCCGCCCACGCGCGGTATGCCATGTCGGCGGCGGTCTGTTCGGACCCGACGTGCACGCGCCCGTGGTCGATGTAGTACCCGAGTCCCATGGGGTCGCCGCGGCGGATCGCCAGTGTCGCAGCACCTTCGGCGGGCGAGACGAATCGCACCAACTCGGTCAGGGTCAATGCGTCGGTTTCGGCGGCGATGTCGCGCAGGACACCGCCCGCCGATACTGATGCCAGCTGCGCGTCGTCGCCGACCAGCCGCACGGTCGCACCCCGCGCGATGGCGTGCGAGACGACCGCTTCCAGCGACAGGGTGTCGGCTTTACCGGCCTCGTCAATGATCAGCAGCGTCTCGGACGTGATCTGGTCGAACCAATCCGGCGCGGTCCACAGCGAGCGGCCGGCAGAAAGGTCTGCGTACTTGGCGAGAGTGTCGGTGGGCGCGGACAAGTCAGTGGACAGTTCGATCGCGGCCGCGGCCGTGGGCGCCAACCCGATCACTTGGCCGCCGGAGTTGCGCCACGCGTGCGATAGCGCGGCCATCGCGGTGGTCTTGCCGGTGCCTGCCGGCGCGAGCGCCAGGGCAAGGCTTCGGCCGCTGGTCGCCATCTCCTCGACAAGGGCCACCTGTCCCGGATTGAGGGTTTTGCCCCGCGCCGACGAATCCGCCAGTGCCAGTTCGACATCGGCGGAACTGATGGCTCGGCCGGTCTGTTGGTGCGCGGCGGCGATGATGCGGCGTTCGGCGGAAAGCACTTCGGCGGAGGTGAACATTTCCGTGCCGTGGCGGGTGTAGACGCTGGCACCGTCGCGGCGCCGCAACAACGCGGGCTCGCCCAATTCGCCATCGGTGATCCGCGCGTGCGGCAGCGACAATGGCTCGGACAGCGCGGCATCGCTGATTTTCTCGGCCAAATCCAGGTCGGCGGCGTGACCGGTGGCGCGGATGATCCGTTGGGCTTCGGCGAGCACATGGTGGCGCTGCCAGGTCGCGCGCGCGCCCGACACGGTGGCGATGACTTCGCGTGCACGGTCGGCAATCCAGGTATCGGTGACGAGCTCGACCTGCTGGGCAGGGGTGGACAGCACCGCGCCGAGCATGCGGGTCACGGCGCGAACGTCGCCGAGCACCTCGACCGCCTGGGTGTACCAGGCTTGCCGTTGCTCGGCCTGCGAGCGTGGCTCATGTTTGGCTTCGCGGGTCTCCAAGGTGGCCTGTTGACCTAGGGCGATCGACTCGGCCATGGTCGGTTCGCGGCCATGTGCGGCGTGAAATTCTTTGGCCAGGTCGGCCTTGCGGGCGGTAATCATGGCCCGCCGCGAGGACATCGCTTCGTTCAGTTTGGCCGGGACACCGACGATTTCGCGGATCGGTCGCTTGCCGCGACGGTCGGGGGTGACTTCGTCGAATCGCACTGAGACCCGGCGCACAAGTTCGGCCTCAAGGCGGGTGTTGTAGAACTCCGAGGCCGCCACTCCGAAGCGGTGCAGGGGTTGGCCGTCGAGTGCGAGCCAACGTACGACGCCGTGTGCGTCGATGGTCGCGACCTTGTTGGAGATGGCCACGTGGGTGTGCAGATCAGGGTCGCCGGCGCGCGAATCGCGGTGGGTGAATGCGGCGCCGATGAAGCCCGTGGTGTTCAGTTGGGCGATGCCGTTGGTGCCCGATCGGGTCAGCGCGGCCTGGTTTTCGAGCCATGACAGGGTCTCGGCTACCGCTGCATCGTGTGCGGCTTCGATCTGCCGTGCGGTGTCCAAGGGGGCGATCGCCAACAACACCGAGACCGACTTGACTGGCGAAAAGGTGAGGTCGTAACCGGCGACCGCGGTTGTGCGCGTGCGTGTTTCGCGGGCGAGGAAGCCTGACAGTTCGCGGTCGTCGGCGGGCGCGCGGCCGTACTGCTCGGCGAACTTGTCGCGCGCGACGGTGGTGCGAATGGTGGCGCGCACGGGCGCGGCGATGGGGGTATCGCCGGGCAGCCCAGCCGCGTTGTTGTGCTCGCGGTAGGCCTTGGCCAGGGCGCGAAGAAACTCGTTGTCGTCGTCGCCGATGTAGAACTCGCGACCGAGTTTGGCGGCCTGTTGTGCCGCGCTGCCGTGCATTCCCCGGCCGGCGACGTAGAGCGAAATCGCTTCGGCGTTGGGGTGATAGCCCTCCCCGAATAGGGCTTCCATTTGTGATTCGGTGACCTCTGATCCGGCCTCGACGGTCCAGAGTTTGGCCAGGGTTTCGGTCGGTACCCAACGCGCTCCAGTGTCGGACAGCGAGGCTAGTCCCGAGCCAATCCAGCGGCCCGGTGATTCACCCTTGGCGCTGTAGTACTCCGAGAGGCTGGTCCGGCCCCGTTCGGTGGCATCGACAGCAGCGACCTGCCGGATCAGGTACTTGTACCCGTCTCCGGCGGTCAGTTTGTGCAAGGACATCACGGCCGCTGGTCTCCCATCAGGCCGGACGTTATGAACTGGGGCGCACCGGATTCCATCAACACCCAGGTGGTTGTTACCAAAACGTGACCTTAATGCAAGAGGTGTGTCGTTTCTGGTGGGGCTGGGAGGTACTTGAATTTGGAAACTGGAAAATTTTTTCTGTGGGGTAGCTGTGAACGGATCGGCTGGTTGGGGTCACGAAAAGGCAATGGACAACGACAAACTCACGGACGACGAAGTTGGTTGCGTTGCTGGAGATGGATTGCGCAGCGGCTCTAGGGTGCGGGCCATGGAAGTGAAGTCGATGGCGCCGGCGCGCCGGAAAATCAAAGAAGCCCAAGCCCAGGCGAACGCTGAGCAGACCAAGCGCGAGCGGGACAACGTCGAAGACGCGGCGGTGATCATGGTCGAGCTCGGCAAAATCACGGCCGTCGATACCTGGGAAGCCGATCAGCTGCGCGAAGTACAGGTCGAAGCCGAACGTGGCCGCGATGAGCGGCGAAGCGAAGCGGCCACAGCACTGCGTCGTGTGCAGGAGCACGGCGAAACGCTCACAGCGATCAGTGATCGAGCGGGCGCGCCGTCGGACGCACTAGGTGAGGTCGTGGCCGGCGCGGCCGCGGTCTGTTCGACCGCACTTACTGCGCGGCGCTTGCGAGGTGAGCAGCAGCGGCAGCGTTGGCGGCCATGCGCTTTTTCGGGGCAGATGTCGGTACGGGCGCTTAGGGTGCGGTGGTGCAACGGGCTTTGGGTCGACATTGTGGCTGGACCAGATCATCTGTCGCGACCCGTGTGCGCGATTCGGCTGCTTCATTCCACGTCGTGGCCGGACCAAGCGGTGGTGACGGTGCTGGCAACGCTCGCGTCGTTGGAGAGGCCAGCAAGACGAGAGTCTGCATCTGCAGTGATGGCTTCGGACCGTATGGCCCGGCGAACAGCGGTGCGTCATCGGCGCCAACTGAGTTACCGATATAGGTCGCGGTTCCGCAGATGAGGTGCGCTCCATTTCAAGCGGGTAACCGCAGTAGCCGCGGACGATTCGCTGCGCATCGCAAATTCGCACCATCGGGGTCTCATTACACTTGCGGAGGCGAAGGGGGTCGTAATCTCCGAGGGGGTAAATACGGAGAGGCGGTGGTCGTGGTTGACGCTGCGGTATACAAAGTCGATCACTGTGCGGTGCATGCGGCTGGCCATTCGATCGACGAGGACCGGGCTGATGCAATCGCCGCCGAGGTTCGCGCGATACTGCGTGACGACAAAGGTATAGAGGATGCCTATGGGGCACTCGCCGATCTGGCTAAGACCGATTTCCACACGGAGACCCTTCAACGAGTGCTCGCAGCTCCAGATTCGTATGACGAGTGGCGGGTCGGAGAGGCTCTAGCCGAGCACCATCTTGTCAACAACAAAAGTTGCAGCTTCCCGTGGCCTGACTGCCGATCGACGAGGAACCCGAACAGTAGTGGCGGAGGCGTCGACCTGATCGGCTTCGAGCATGGCGAACGCGTGAGATTTGTATTCGCGGAAGTGAAGACAAGTCATCAGCAGGCTTGGCCGCCGAGTGTCCTTACGAGCCGCTCACATGGACTTCACGCTCAACTCACCGGATTGAACGCCGGGGACCAACGGAGCGAGTGGGCCATTCGCTACCTTGCAATGAACGGGAACGGGCGCCCCTGGTTCGATGATTTTCGCTCAGCCGTCCGTACATATCTCGCCGATAAGCTTGACGTAGTCATTTACGGGCTTCTCGTCCACGTGGCCGCGCCCAACCAGGACGACCTTCAGGGGCAGGCAGTCAAACTTTCGAAGACTTTGAAGGAACCGACGACGATGGAACTCGTCGCGATCTACCTCCCAGCGGAGCTGCTCGTCAAGATCGCTGATGCGGCCATCGTGATTGAGACGGCAGCGTGACTATCTCGCAGGAATCCTTTGACCGACTCCAGTCGCACTGGGCCGTCAGCGCAGTCGGTGTCGAGCGAGTCGCAGCCGCGCACAAGGCAGCGACCGCAATGTATGTCGACGCAAACCTTGGAGCGCAGCTTAAGAGCGCCGCCGGTGCTGACCACAACGCATCGAGGTTGATCGAAGATGTCGCACTCGCGTATGAGCTCGCCGCGAGCGAGCGAATTGACGAACTGGCCAAGGCCTCAACCGTCATCCCCGGATCGCAAGCGGAGCTCGCGGAGGCAGCTGCTCATGAAGCTTTTGCGTTGCTACGTTCGCTTCCTCTGAGGACTGACTCTCTTGAGGAGCTTGTCCGACAGGTGCTTCAACTTGGTGCGCTCGCATATTGCTCAGACCGCTGGGCGGAGTTTCGTTCGTGGATGCGTGAGCGGGACATCACACCCGAGCGCTTTCAATCCTCCGGAACGTGGGATTCACGGGTTCTGAGCGATCTCGGTCAAATCTGGACCCGATTGCTGCGGAAAGACGGCTGGGCGGACCTGGAAGGTGTCGCGGAGACCGTGGGTCGATTACGCGCCGACCAGTTGGAAAACGAAGTGGAACTCTTTGCGGCGAAGGATCGTCCCGAGAATGTGCACGCGGCCGGCTGGCGACTTGTCGCTCTTTACCACTGGGCAAGGCTTTCGGAGCTGGTTGCCACGTACCTCATGCAGGGTGAGCCTGTAGACGTCTCGACGCAGCTCGACTTTCACTTTGACCGTGCGATCTCTGCCGCCCAGCAGTCAGCAGACCCTGCCTTTGTTGTCGTCCTGCAGTGGCAACGTGCAATGTCTCAGCGAATGGTGGCAGGAGCGCTGTGGTCGGTTACCAGAATCGGTCCGGAGATTAGAAATGTCGTCGCCACGGTAACCCGCCATCGCTCGATGTTCGAGATGCTTCCTCCACAGCGCGTCGCTATCCAGGAACAAGGGCTGTTGGACCCTGCCAGCGCCGCAGTTGTCGTCGATCTTCCAACAAGTGCGGGCAAGACGATTCTCGCTGAGTTCAAGATCGTTCAGGCCATCAGTCAGTTCAAGCAAGATCGAGGATGGGTCGCATATGTGGCCCCGACCCGCGCCTTGGTCGCACAGATCACTCGGCGGCTTCGGCGCGATCTCGGACCAAGCGGCATCCGCGTTGAGGAACTCACCGCTGCGGTCGAGATCGACGAGATCGAGGCCGGAATGCTGAGTGATTCGGTGTTTGATGTTCTCGTTGCAACACCGGAGAAGCTCCATCTCGCGATCAGAAACGCGGCGGTTGATCGCCCGCTTGCGCTGTTGGTCCTCGACGAGGCGCATAACATCGAAGATGCCGATCGAGGTATCCGCATCGAGCTTCTCTTGGCGACTGTGAAACGGGATTGCCCTCAGGCCAACTTCTTGCTGCTCATGCCATATGTACCGAACGGTGATGATCTGGCACGTTGGCTGGCTCCCCGCACAGGGAAGAGCATCAGTTTGGCCACTACACCATGGCAGCCAAACGACAGGCTCATCGGGCTGGTGTCGGCGACTGCTCCTACAAGCGGTCGCGGACGCGATTGGAGACTCGACTTCGAACCACTTCTCACCAGCGGTTCGTCGATGCGGGTTTCAGGTACGTACCAAATCGGGGAGCGACCTCAACTCGACCGGACCTATTCGGGGATCAAGAATGACCTTGGCAGACTTGCTGGAGCGTCGGCATTGACGTTGTCGGAGCGCGGAACCGCAATCGTCATCTGTTCAACCATTAGCAGTGTGTGGAATGTCGCTGGAGAGCTGGCTACAAAGCTTCCTCAATTAAGCGATCCTGATATCGCACTTGTGCAGCGATACCTCGCCACCGAGATTAGTGAGGATTACGCGCTGATTCGGTTATTGTCCCATCAGGTCGGGGTTCATCACGCCGGATTGTCTGACGAAACTCGGACTCTAATGGAATGGCTCGCCGAACAGGGGAAACTTCGAATTCTGGTTGCGACAACTGGCCTCTCGCAGGGACTGAACTTTCCCGTCTCATCGATTCTCTTAGCGAGTCGGAATCTTCCAAGTGGAAAATTCAGCCGGCCGATGCGTCCGCGCGAATTCTGGAACTTGGCGGGCCGGGCCGGGCGAGTGGATCAGGACAGCATCGGCATTGTTGGAATCTCTTGCAAGGAAGGCGATCGCGATTCGTTGGTGGAGTTCGTATCTGGGCAGGCCGGTGACCTGGTATCGCGGCTTGTGACCCTGCTCGACGAACTTGAAGATGCCGGTCGACTGCTTGACCTCGACAAGTCACTTTACAACGATCAATGGGCCGATTTCCGCAGTTACGTCGCACATCTATTCGCGCAAAAGAAGAACCTTGATGCGGTGCTCGCCGAGACGGAGTTGCTTCTGCGCAACACTTTTGGGTATTCCTCACTTGCCGAGTCGACTCCTGCGGAACGAGAGAAAGGGTTCAAACTCCTTGAAGCGACACGCTCATACGCGGCCGAGCTGGCACAGCACGTTGAAACGGCGACCCTTGCGGACAGTACCGGCTTCACGCCAGAAGGTATCCGTTCCGCCATGGGTGCGATGCGGGAGATGGACAGCGCGCTCGACGTTTCGGACTGGCAGCCGGATAGCCTGTTTGGTGATGTGGCGTCCAGTGCACTTCCAGACCTAATGCGGGTCATGCTGCAGCTTCCTCAGATCAGGGGCAGTATCGACGAACTCGGTGGAGTCGGGTCTGGGATTGGTGACCGGGCTGCGAAGATTGCGAGTGACTGGGTCGAAGGCGTACCAATCAAGTTGATTGCAGAACGCTATTTCGGCAACGCAGAAAGTCCAACCGCTGCGCTAACGGACGCAACTAAGGCGATCTATCGCAATCTTGCAACCGCTGGGACATGGGGGCTGACTGCCCTGTCCAAGCTGCCAACAAGCGGTATTGACTTCGAGTCTGTTTCTGAGTCGGACTTACGCAATGTGAATCTCTTGGGTGCGATGCTGTACCACGGTGTCAATACAGAGGCCGGCGTCGTTATGCGAATGAGTTCGGTCCCAAGAACTGCTGCGAACTCGCTAGGCGCCGAATTCGTGGAACGCCAGTCCTCAGCTCAGTTGCGGCCGTCAGAAGCCCGCGAATTCCTTGCCAGCCTTTCCGATTCCGATTGGGACCGGCATGTACCTCAAGGCGCACCGTTAGTGGGGTCTGATCTCCGGGAGCTATGGCATGTGCTCTCGGGAAGTTCAGGTACCAGCCCTGACGAAGCCATTGCCGCGCAGACGCCCTCCCCGCGCTGAAGGATCCTCGGTGATCCTGTAGATACTGTCGTTCGCTTTGCCACGTCGCTGAATGACCTAAGGCCCGCCGTTACCGGGTCACGAACTCTCGCAGGCGCAACGTGGCGAGGGGATGACAACGCGTCGACCGCCGGCAGAGATCAAAGGCCTTGTTGGTTCCCGCGGAAGGTGCTGTTTCCTTGGGCTGGCAGCGGTGCGATATCTCGGGGGCGGCTCGATGCCAATCGCGTTGGCCGCGACAACGGAGCAGCAAAGCGTTCTCGACGCTTAGGGTGAGGAGTTGGGATTCAGCACGCGGAGCACCTGGATCGCACCAGTCCTCAACGCGTTCCTGCCGGGTCGGAAGGACAGTTGAGGCAGGCGCCATCGGCACACGGTTTTCGCGGTCAACGGAAGATCATTCTGTCTTAGATCAAGATTACGCAGAGGGGAACCCCACTTATGCGGGCGCGCACGGCTCTAGAAGCTCCCGAATTAGACGTGCCGAACGCTGCGGGATGGGTGTGCCGGGGAAGTAGCGTGCGGTGAGGGACCAGACTTCGTGCTGAGAAGTGACACTCAGATAATCGATGAGGTATCGAAGGTCGTCGCGGTCCGAGGTGGCCCGGGCTGAAAGTGCTTTCATGGCCAACAGGTGGTCGGCGGGAGTTGGCATGACTTGCAGATGGGGATGGTCAAAGATATGTGGACCTTCGCCTGGTGTCCGGGATGCGTAGACCGACGCTTGTTTGTTTAGCCAGCTACTCGGCCATCGACGTCGCCGCGCGATGTCGCGGACCGCTTTCAGCACAGAGGTGTCCGGGCTGAACGCTGCGTCGATGTCACGCAAGCTCGAACAGCCTGGCGCGTAAGTCAAAAGCATTGTGGCACCACCGATCACATGGACATGCCCTACAACCGCCGCCTGTTCGAGGCGGGTCGCCAGGTCGGTCAATGTGGCGATGATGCCATCGTGGTCAAAGAGCGGCGCGGGCATGGGTGTTTCTCCGTCGTGGGTGATGTCGTAGCGGTCGACGTAGATGCCGCGGCGCCGGAACGCCGCGGGCGTCCCCACCAGTGCGTATATGCGCGCTGACGGCAGGTCGCTGACCCACCAGGCCGACCGTAGAAATCGATCAGTGGTGATCGTCCACAGGGGACTGGGTGTGCCGTAGTGGGCTGTCACGTCCTCGGCGGCTGCCGCCAAGAGTGCGTCGTAGCGCAGGTCGCCGGTGGTGGCGGGTTCGTCCTGGATCAGGGGCAGGGCGGCGCGGTCGGCTTCCGCCGCACCGCGGCGAAATTCCAGGAATATGCGCCAGCGGACTTGCTCGGATTCTGCCTTAGCGATCGCGCGCGACGTCGGTGATGGGGAGTGCGTTGGTGGGAGCGGCTAGGTCGGTACGAGCACCGCGGCGGCGCTGCACAGACAGGATCTCGGCGCGCGGGTATCCGGTCACACGTTCAACGCCGCGCGAGGACAGGATGCCGCGGGCCCGGGCAGCGGTGACGCCCCAGTAGGCCGCGGCCTGATTAACTGTCCACAGCTGGCTCACACCCCGAACATACGCGCAAAATGCGCGTATGTTCGGGGTGTGAGGTCTCATTGCCGAGTGGGTCAGCGTGCCGGATCAAACTGACGCTCGCGGACGGTTGTGGCTGTCGTGCAGCGGCTGGTGACCTCCCCACACAAACTGCGACGGTAAGCCGAAACTGATCCAGGGGACGGTCGCGGGGTGGCCGGCACCAACTGACCTTCTGCCAGTTTTCCGCGGAAAACTGGTGATTGCCATACTGCCATTCAACGGCAGACGGATACGACTACGAGCCTCCGAGGAGATCCACTACATCGGAGCCCAACTTTTGGTCGGACGCCATTGAGATCGCTACATCGGCGCGGGTCGCAAGCTGGAGCGGTTCGATGCCAAGCACGAGATGTGCGTGAGTCAGTCGGTCGAGTGTCGCTCCCACTAGGGGTGCGACCACCCGCAGAGTTGAATCCAGTACGTCGCCTCGGGTGGAACCGCCGTGCACAATAACGTTGCGGCAACGGTACATTCGGCGACGGGATGCTTCGACGTAGCCGCTGACCTGTTTCAGAGTCTTCGCCGGATCAGCCAGGAGGCTGTTCATCCGGGCTACGGCTGCGATGTCGCTCTGGAACAGTCTGCGCGCCCAGGGCGTTTTGGGGCTGGTGAAGTCAAGGAAGCGGGCTGCCAGATGTCGGCTGTACGGAGAGGCCGGATCCAGGCCAGGTGCCGTCACGCCGAGCCTCTCGCAGTATGAAAAGGGGCGTGACCCGAAGGTCACGCCCCTTAGGGGGCAAGCCGCCCCTGGTTAGTTCATGAGCTGGACTTTATCCAGCACGCCTACATTACCGCGGGGTGTGGCGAGCCGGATGCCACGATGTTGGCCATGACCGATGGGTGTTCACACGGGTAGTCGGCCTGCCACACGTTGGGTCAGTTTTCCGCGGAAAACTGAGATGCCAAGCAACCATCCGACGGGCGTCGTCTGCTTGGTTGTGCGCGTGGACCAGTAGTCATAGGGCGGCTTGTCATCAGCAGGCAGAGCAGTTGCCGGCGTTGCAAGCACGATGACACTGAGCCTGAAAGCGCCCTTCGGATACTGCAGTTCGTGCGCGCCGGTGCGCTACCGTCCGATCTCCACGGCCAGCTCCGCTGCCGACGCCGGACGTAAGTCCCAGGCTTCTAATGAGACGCAGATCGATCGCATAGATGATCGCCGTTGCGTGGAGTGTGTGTGTCCGTGGATCAGCCAGGTTCCGCAGTCGGGGAGCTGGTACTGGTCAAAAGACTTGCGCATGAGCCGATCCGGTGTTCCCGCGTACGGGAAATGGCTGAGCATCACTTGTTCGCCCTCGATCTTCGTTCGTGCTACCTGCTGCACACTGGCGAACACGGCGGCGTAGTCGGCGAAGCGCCGCTGCGCGTTCCGGTGCATCGGATGCGCGGGATCATGGTTTCCGGTGATCAGATGCATACGTACCGGTACCGTTGCCAATTGGGCGAGAGCAGATTTCATGCTTCCGACGCTGCCTGAGCAGATATCTCCGAGTATCCACAGCACGGCCGCATTGGGGTCGAGCCGGTGCATGGGTGCCAGCACCATAGCGTCGTGTGCGGCGACCGTGTCAAAGCCGCGCAGGGAGGCAAGCTTGGGATGCGCCAGATGTAGGTCGGCGGTGAAGTAGTGCATCAGTGGCTGGTTCATCGCCGTTTAGCTCTCGGCGCTGTGACTGTCATCGCTGGCGTGTGCATTTCGAAGAGCTCCGGGCCGGTGAGAGCCACGGCGCCCGCGGTATTTATCGAACGTGGCCGCCGCTCGGCTGTTTCGGCCAGCTTATGTATGCGGCGCAGCGGTGTGCGGGTCACGGTAGACATGCCTCGATAATGGCATTGGAAATTGGCATCCTCCAGCGATTTTTGCTCGCTACATCGAATTCAATTGTCCACCAATAAAATTCAAACTTAGATGCAGCCTGGCTCGCGGCTGGCTGCGTCCGGCGGGCGCGTGGCGCATGAACTTCCCGGTTGTTATCATTGCCGCGTGGTTGGCCCGGCTCCTGTTGAAGTAGCTGCATGACGATTCCGTCGTGTTCTCAAGAGTCAGCTCCCTCAGCACGGCATCGTCGACATGCTCAGGGCGTACCGACTTGTCGGACGACCCATAGCCGTGAGAAGCCTCTTCCTCGGCCTGTGATTTGGTGAAACCCACCGTTAGAGCGTAGGGCGGAGCTGGGGCTGCAACGTCCACTGCTGCGGGGATAGCTGCACGGAACCCGGGCTTTGAAGGGATGACGTCGCGCATGGGGTGTGGGCGGTTTGCACACGTGCGGATCGCGTTTCGGCGCCCAAGTTTGTGAACGGATTTGTGAACGAAACGCAGCGAGACGAATGGAACATGGTGAAACGGACCGTAACGCCGCGGAACGTCGAGTCGCTCTGACCTGCACGGCTGAGACCGTGCGGACGCTATGAAATGCGTACCGGGTAGCTCATAACCCAGAGGTCGCAGGTTCGAATCCTGTCCCCGCTACTAGCGGAAATGGCCCTCAGAGGAAACTCTGGGGGCCATTTCCAATTCGCGTGTGGACGGACTTGCGAATGTCAGCGAAGCCGAATGATCTGATTGGAGCTTGTCGTCGCGGGCGACAGAGAGCGTCGGATTTTGGTACCTCGGCGGGCCGAGTAGCGACCAACGGATATAGCCCCGGCGACGGTAACCTCCCGAGGGGCCAGGGCTTCTTCGGCACGCTGATCTAAGCGCTACGTCACGGGATCGCCGCGTTGTCGATCCGGACCGCAGCCAAGTGGCCAACCGTGACCAGCCTTCTCCGCTAGGTGCAGCAGTTCGGGTCGAGCACCACGCATAGCGCTTGCAGCGCTTCGGGTTTCACGCGGTGAAAGACGTTCATGCCCCGTCGCTCGGAGATCACGAGCCCGGCTTTGCGGAGCTGACCGAGGTGGTGACTGACCGTGGACTCACTGAGATCGAGCACCGCGGCCAAGGCGCCGCTGGTCTCCTCGCCGGGGCGCGAGCTGAACAGCAGCGACATGATCTTCACTCGCATCGGATCGGCGATCGCCTTGAGCCGCATCGCAATCGCCAGGGCATCCCCGTCGCTCATCGGGCCTGCCGCCACCGGGGCGCAGCACACCGGGGCGGACATATCGATCACGGGCAGCGCTTTGGGCATCAACCCATCCTGCCACCGTCATTGATATATATCAAAAAGGTTGTGTCGCTGCGCCGATTGGATCGGGCGCTGTTGGTGTGGCTCAGTCCGCCAGGTCAAGGTCGGCGACGGCGGCTTTCGCGGTTCGGCCGACACCGATGATGGTGGCCGATCCGGGGCCGGTCCAGTCGCCGTAGCCCAGCAGGTGCAGTCGTGGTTCTTTGCGGGCCCGGGTGCCGTCGACGGCGATGGTGCCGTCGTGCTCGCGTAGCCGCAGGGGCCGCAGATGCGTGAGGGCGGGCCGAAATCCGGTGGCCCACACGATCACATCGGCATGTTGGAGCTGGTTTCCCCAGGCGATGCCGTCGCGGGTAAGGCGGTCGAACATCGGCAGCGCCCGCAGGACGCCACGATCACGAGCCGCGCGCACTTCGGGGACCATCACGATGTCACCGAGGGACGCCGGCCCACCAGGGTCTGGCCGTCCGGCGGCGATGGCGGCGGCGCGTTCGGATGCGACCCGAAACAGCACGCGCCCGTCGACATCGTCGTCGAGGAAGCGCGGTGGCCGGGTGGTCACCCACGTCGTGGTGGCCACGGTCGAGATCTCAGCGACGAGTTGGGCGGCGGAGTTGCCGCCGCCGACCACCACGACCCGTGCACCGGCGAAGTCACCGGCCTGGCGGTAGTCGACCGCGTGCAGTTGGCGGCCGGCGAATTCGCGCGCACCGGGGTAGGTCGGCCAAAAGGGATGATGCCAGGTGCCGGTGGCGCTGATCACCCGCTGCGTCCGCCAGCTGCGGTCCGCCGCGGACACCACGAGGTCCCGTTCGTCGCGGGTGACGCTCTTGGCGTGCACGGGCCGCTCGACCGGCAGCTCGAAGCGCTTCTCGTAGGCGGTGAGGTAGTCCACGACGTGCGAGGCGGGCGGGAAGCCGTCCGGCCATGGCGGCATCGGCCACCCCGGCAGCACGGCGAACTCGGCCGGGGAAAACAGGCGAAGTGAGGGCCACATATGCGGCCAGGCCCCTCCCGGGCGCGGTTGGTCATCGAGGATGGCGTACCGGTACCCGGCGCGGTGCAGGTAGTAACCGGCGGCCAAGCCCGCTTGCCCGCCACCGATGACGACGACATCGAGTGTGTTCACCGCATGCCCCTTACCGACATGAGAACTGATCCTGCCATTAGATTGACATATATCAAAAAGGTGGCATGCTGACGGCAACACGTTAGTTCGATATATGTCTCACCAGTAGTGGAGGTTCGATCATGTCCCGTGTTCAGTTAGCGCTCAACGTCGACGATCTCGACGAGGCGATCACGTTCTACACCAAGCTGTTTGGCGTCGAGCCGGCCAAGGTGAAGCCAGGGTATGCCAACTTCGCGGTGGCTGAGCCGCCGCTGAAGCTGGTCCTGCTGGAAAACCCGGGCAAGGGCGGCACCATCAACCATCTCGGGGTCGAGGTCGCGACCAGCGAGACGGTGCACGCCGAGATCGCCCGCCTTGCCGGTGAGGGCTTGTTCACTGACGAGGAGATCGGCACCACTTGTTGTTTTGCCACCCAGGACAAGGTCTGGGTGACCGGCCCGGCGGGGGAGAAGTGGGAGGTCTACACCGTGCTCGCGGATTCGGAGACCTTCGGCGACAGCCCCCAGTTCCTGGCCGGCGACGACGGTGACGGTGGGGTCTGCTGCGGCGGCACCGCCGCGGCCGCCGCACAGGCCCCGGCCGCGCAGGCAACGCCCTGCTGCTGACCCGAAGCTTCTCGCGACGTCGCTGGTCTGGTCCGGCGGTGTCGCCTTGCTCGCTCGCGGGTGTTCGGCGGTTGTTCACTTGACGGCCGATTCGATATCCATCAATATTGATGTGTGTCGAAATCGTTGGATTCGGGTGACCAGGTGTGTTGTCCGCCCGGGGCGCTGCTCGGTGAACCCCTTTCGGCCGCCGCAGCCGCGGACATGGCGGTCAAGTTGAAGGCCTTGGCCGATCCGGTTCGCCTGCAACTGTTTTCGGCGATCGCCAGCCACGCCGGCGGCGAGGCCTGCGTCTGCGACATCTCCGCCGGTGTGGAGGTCTCCCAACCGACCGTCAGTCATCACCTCCGGGTGTTGCGCGACGCCGGGCTGCTCACGTCGCAGCGCCGGGCGTCGTGGGTGTATTACGCGGTGGTGCCCGACGCGCTGGCCAGCCTGGCGGTGCTGCTGGGCACTTCGCCCGCCATCGCAGCGGCGGGGGTGCCGGCATGACCGACACCACCACATCGTCCGCCGCTCCGGTCGTCGGCAAGCTCTCCACCCTCGACCGGTTCCTGCCGCTCTGGATCGGCGCGGCGATGGTTGCCGGCCTGCTGCTGGGCCGGTGGATACCGGGTTTGAATACGGCGCTGGAAAAGGTTCAGGTGGACGGCATTTCGCTGCCCATCGCCCTGGGTCTGTTGATCATGATGTATCCGGTCCTGGCCAAGGTGCGGTACGACCGCCTCGACACCGTCACCGGCGACCGCAAGCTGATGATCTCGTCGCTGGTGCTGAACTGGGTGCTGGGTCCGGCGTTGATGTTCGCCCTGGCCTGGCTGCTGCTGCCCGATCTGCCCGAATACCGCACCGGGCTGATCATCGTCGGGTTGGCCCGCTGTATCGCCATGGTGATCATCTGGAACGACCTGGCCTGCGGGGACCGCGAAGCCGCCGCTGTGCTCGTCGCGTTGAACTCGATCTTCCAGGTGATCATGTTCGCGGTGCTGGGTTGGTTCTACCTGTCGGTGCTGCCCGGCTGGCTGGGCCTGCCCCAGACCGGAATCTCCACCTCACCGTGGCAGATCGCCAAATCGGTGCTGATCTTCCTGGGGATCCCTCTGGTGGCCGGCTACCTGTCGCGACGGATCGGGGAGAAGACAAAGGGCCGCCTCTGGTACGAGAGCGCCTTCCTGCCCAAGATCGGCCCGTGGGCGCTCTACGGCTTGCTGTTCACGATCGTGATTCTCTTTGCACTGCAAGGCCATCAGATCACCACTCACCCTTGGGACGTGGCGCGCATCGCCCTGCCCCTGCTCGCGTACTTCGCGATCATGTGGGGCGGTGGCTACCTGCTGGGCAGAGTGCTCGACCTCGGCTACGAGCGCACCACCACCTTGGCGTTCACCGCGGCAGGAAACAACTTCGAGCTCGCCATCGCCGTCGCGATCGCCACCTACGGCGCCACCTCCGGACAAGCCCTGGCGGGCGTGGTCGGACCGCTGATCGAAGTGCCCGTCCTCGTCGCCCTGGTCTATGTATCCCTGGCACTGCGCAAACGCTTCACCCACCACACCTCCCAGCACCTGCCCACCGGCGCAGCACCGAGAACGGACGACGCCCGATGACTGAGATCCCCATCACCCCCCACCGGCGCGGCGACCTTTCCATCGACCAACAGTTGGCCCTGCGGACCGCGGTGACCCGGCTCGAAACTGAATTCGCCGGTACCTTCGGAACCGAAACCATCGAACGGTTCCTGCACACCGCCTACGACCAATTCGCCAGCCGCGCGGCCATCCCCAACTTCCTGCCACTGCTGGCCGAACGGTTCGCCCGTCAACGACTACACGCGCTCGCCCGAGTCGAAGGCCACATCAGCGACGGCAAACCAACCGTGTTGTTCCTGTGCACCCACAACGCCGGCCGCTCCCAGATGGCGCTCGGTTACTTCACTCACTACGCCGGCGACAACGCCGTGGCCTGGTCGGGCGGCTCCGAACCTGGAAACGAGATCAACCCCGCAGCCGTCGCCGCCATGAACGAGGTCGGCATCGACATCACGGGCGAATACCCCAAACCCTGGACCGACGAAATCGTCCAAGCCGCCGACGTCGTCATCACCATGGGATGCGGGGACGCCTGCCCCATTTTCCCCGGAAAACGCTACGAGAATTGGGGGCTGCCAGACCCGGCCGGCCAAGGCCTCGAGGCCGTACGGCCGATCCGTGACGACATCGACGAACGCGTGCGTCGACTCTTGTCCGACCTCAGCGTGCCCGTCACCTACTAGCCCACCGGCGCCGCAACCACCGCCGGAGATGTCACCGCGTGAGGTCGCCGCCCGGGCCGAGACCAGTCACGCCCTGCTGCGGTACCACTTCGGGTCACTCTCGGGCGTCTTGGCGGCGATGCTCAAGGTGCAGTGATCTGCATGAGCAAAGGTGGACGCGCGTCACCCCCGAGTCCGGGGCCTTGAACGATCCTCGGCGAGAACGCCGGAGACGAATTGCCACGTTGACGCGTGCGTAACAGTTTCGCCACGAGGCGTTTATAGCGTTGGCGGTCAACCGTCCGTAACGATGCGGGCGATCGTGATGAATGAGGAACTCCTTTGAGCGGAAATGCCGTACGCCTGCAGGCGATCAACATGGTCGAGGCGTACGTGCCTCCAGCCGTCAGTTTCGTGCCGGGTGAGGAGCCCGGTGGAATCTTCGGAGCCAACGTCTTCAGCATCGCCGAGATGCGGTCACGCCTGCCCAAGTCTGTGTACAAGTCCGTGGTCGCCACCATTGAAAAGGGCGCGAAGCTGGATCCGGCGGTCGCGGACGCGGTGGCGTCGGCGATGAAGGACTGGGCTCTGTCCAAGGGCGCCACCCACTACGCGCACGTCTTCTATCCGATGACCGGGCTCACCGCAGAGAAGCACGACAGCTTCCTGGAGCCGGTGTCAGACGGTCAGACCTTGGCGGAGTTTGCGGGTAAGACGTTGATACAGGGCGAGCCGGATGCGTCAAGCTTCCCCTCCGGTGGCCTGCGCAGCACCTTCGAGGCACGCGGCTACACCGGCTGGGACGTCACCAGCCCTGCCTACATTCTCGAGAACCCCAACGGGAACACGTTGTGCATCCCGACGGTGTTCGTTTCGATGACCGGTGAGGCGCTGGACTTCAAGACGCCGCTGCTGCGCAGTCAGCAGGCGATGGGAGCCCAGGCGGCGCGCATTCTGAAGTTGTTCGGCCACAAGGATTTCGACCCGATTGTGTCGTTCTGCGGCCCGGAGCAGGAGTACTTTCTGGTCGACCGCCACTTCTTCTTGGCGCGCCCAGACCTGATCAACGCCGGTCGCACGCTGTTCGGCGCCAAACCGCCCAAGGGTCAGGAATTCGACGACCACTACTTTGGGTCCGTTCCCGACCGGGTGCTGGCCTTCATGATGGACACCGAGCGTGAGCTGTTCAAGCTCGGTATTCCGGCCAAGACGCGCCACAACGAAGTCGCTCCAGGGCAATTCGAGATCGCGCCGATGTTCGAGCGGGCCAACATCGCCGCTGACCACCAGCAGCTGCTGATGACGGTGTTCCGTAAGATCGCCAAGAAGCACGGCATGGAATGCCTGTTCCATGAGAAGCCATTCGCCGGCGTCAACGGATCTGGCAAGCATGTCAACTTCTCAATGGGCAACGCGCAGTTCGGAAGTCTGCTGGTGCCCGGCGATACCCCACACGAGAATGCCCAGTTCCTGGTGTTCTGCGCCGCGGTGATCCGGGCCGTGCACAAGTTCGGTGGACTGCTGCGAGTCTCGGTGGCCTCGGCCACCAATGACCACCGTTTGGGGGCCAACGAGGCGCCGCCCGCGATCATTTCGATCTTCCTCGGAGACCAGCTCGCCGATGTCTTCGAGCAGATCGCCAAAGGCGCGGCTACGTCGTCAAAAGGCAAGGGCAGCATGATCATCGGCGTCGACACCCTGCCTGTGCTGCCGACCGATCCGGGCGACCGGAACCGCACCAGCCCATTTGCGTTCACGGGCAACCGATTCGAATTCCGGGCTCCCGGATCAGGGCAGACGATCAACGTTCCGATGATCGTCCTCAACACGATCATGGCCGACTCGCTCGACTACATGGCATCGGCGCTGGATAAGGCCGTCGGTGACGGGGAAGCCTTCGACGCGGCAGTCCAGACGTTGCTCACCGAGGTCATCACCGAGCACGGAGCGGTCGTGTTCAACGGCGATGGCTACTCCGAAAATTGGCAGATCGAGGCTGCAGCGAGGGGGTTGCCCAACCTCAAGACCACGCTGGATGCCATCCCGCAGCTGTCGACTCCGGAGGCGATCGAAGTATTCGAGAAGTACGGGGTGTTCAGCGCGCGTGAGCTGAAGAGCCGCGAAGAAGTCCGGTACGAGATGTACGCGCTCACCGTCGGTGTCGAGGCGAAACTGGCACTGGAGCTCGGGTCGACGGTCATCTTGCCGGCCGCGATCCGGTACCAGACCGAGCTGGCGCAGAACGTGGCCGCACTGAAGGCGGCGGGGCTGGCCCCCGACATGACGCTGCTTGAAACCGTCAGCGCGCCGATCTCGGAGTTGACCACGGCTCTGGCGTCGTTGAAGGCAGCCCTGGCCGAACACGGCGGTGATTCCGCAGCCGAAGAGGCCGCGCACGCCCAGACCCTGCTGCCGAAGATGGACGCGGTGCGGGCGGCCGCCGACACATTGGAAGGCGTTGTTGCAGACGATCTTTGGCCGCTCCCCACCTATCAGGAGATGCTGTACGTCTTGTGACCTCGGCGCTGGCGGGCAGAGCCGCCGCCGGGTGTGGGGAGTGCGCCGTCCATGCGGCGCGGTGTTGCCCAAACCCCACACTCGGCGGCCACGACGCCCGACTTCACCCCGGCTGGCTCCTTCTGGCATTGCGGACGGACTGGTTCCCGCTGACCTGCGCGCCAGTGACATCGGCGCCATGGTGATCGCCGTCGTTGAAGGAAGCTATGTACTGGCCCGCGGTCAGAACAGTCCCGAGGTATTCACCGCTGCGGCCCATGGCGCCGTCGATTTGTTACGGCGGGTGAGCCTGCAGCCAGTCAGTTAGGCCTTGGACGCGCGAGTTGGCTTCGCGGATGCCGCCGTGTGGTTGCCTCGACGTATTGCTCCGGGACACGCCATCGCGTGCCACGATGGAGGTCAGGCAACCGATCGAGCGGTGTACCGATGAACGGTATCGACAAGGCGTTGGGGCGTGTGGTCGCGCCGATCGCGCTGCTGTTCGTCGTTACCGTGGCATTGCGCGGACACCTACCTGGGAGCGATCACCCCCAGCCCGAGAAGCCGGCCAACAGCGCCGCGAGCCAGGTTGGCCTGGACACCCTGCTCATCGTCTCGGTGGTCATCGTCGCGATTGCTTTCATCGCGTCGCTCCAGCGCCCGAGGACGGCCGGCGCGTCGGCACCCTTTCCGCTGTCGGGCTCGTTCGACGGCAAGCTCAAATGGAGGCCGGTCCGCCGCCTGTTGCTGATCAGCGTCGCAGCGTTCCTCGCCTGGCTGGCGATCCTCGTCGTGTTCTCACATCTGCATCTGCTGCAACCGCCCGATCTGCCCTTTTCAGCGCCCCCGCAGAACAGCGCACCGTTGGCGGGGGTACCACCGCCGCCGTCGTCACCCACGCCGCCGCCGATACCGCCTCGTCAACGGGAACCCAGCGTCTTCGGCTACCTCCTCGCTGCCACCGTGGCAATGCTGTTGCTGTGGGCCGTCGGCGGTGTCATGCTCCGCAGAAGCCGGCGCGCTGCCGAAACACAGCCGCCGGTCGCTCACCGCCAGGAACCGATAGTCGGTGAGTCCACACCGGAAACCCTCACGCGGGCGGCAGAATTCGGCCTTGCCGAGATCGGCGACCGCAGCCGCGGTCCGCGCGAGTCGATCATCGCCTGCTACGCCGCGATGGAGCGTGCTCTCACGGACGCTCCCGGCGCCGCACCGCAGGATTCGGACACGCCCTCTGAAGTCCTGGCCCGGGCCGTCGAACACCATGCTCTGCACGCGGGCAGTGCGACCGAACTCGTCGCCTTGTTCGCCGAGGCACGCTTCAGTCCCCATGTCATGACCGAACGTCATCGGGAGATTGCCGCGGATGCGCTGCTCCGGGTGCTCGGCGAGCTCCGGAGCCTGACATGAAAAAGGTCGCGCTCATAGGGATTTCGTTGGTGGTGGGAGCAGAGTTGGTCACGCTGCTGCTCGCCGATCGCCGCGCCGTCGGCTGGACCTCCGCTGCGATGGCGGTGATTGCGTTGCTGGCAGTACGCCGCCGGCTGGCCGACCGTGGACCGAAAGTCGCCGAGCCGGCCGTGAACGACGCCGAGAAGTCGCTGCGGGACTGGATCGTTCGCACTGAGACGCTGATCCAGTGGTCGGACACCACTCGCGGGGACTGGGACCAGCACCTGCGGCCCACGCTGGCCCGAGAGTTCTTCATGGCCACCGGCCCGCAGCAGGCCAGGGATCCGGACGCGATGCAGGCGACGGGCCGGATGGTCTTCGGGGATCAGTTGTGGCCGTGGGTGGATCCGCACGACGTCCGCCGGTCCTGCCGCGACGAGCCGGGGCCGGGCCGGGCCACGCTCGATGAAATCCTGCACCGATTGGAGCGGCTATGACGACCAGCGAGAAGCCGAAGGCGGATCGCGCATGACGATGCCGGCAGAGCTGACGACGGCCCACTCCGAGGCGGTACTCGACGAGATCGAACGCGTGGTGGTGGGCAAGCGTGCCGCGCTGACCCTCATCTTGACTGCCGTGCTCGCAGGCGGCCACGTGCTCATCGAGGACCTGCCCGGGCTCGGGAAGACGTTGATAGCCAAGTGTTTTGCCCGAGCATTGGGCCTGTCGTTCACTCGCGTGCAGTTCACCCCGGACCTACTTCCCGCCGATCTGCTGGGCTCGACCATCTACGACATGCAATCCGGCCGGTTCGAGTTCCGGCGCGGGCCGATCTTCACCAACCTGCTGCTGGGCGACGAGATCAACCGGACACCGCCGAAGACCCAGGCTGCGCTGTTGGAGGCCATGGCGGAAAGCCAGGTGAGTATCGACGGCGAAACCCACCGACTGCCTTCGCCGTTCATCGTTCTCGCCACGGACAACCCCATTGAGTACGAGGGCACCTATCCGCTGCCGGAGGCACAGCTCGACAGGTTCGCGGTCAGGGTCGAGTTGAAGTACTTGTCGGGTGCCGACGAAACGGTGATGCTGCGCCGCCGCTTGGAACGCGGTTCGGCCGAACCGACGGTCAACCAGATCGTCGATGCGCACGATCTGCTCGCCATGCGGGAGTCGGTCGAGCAGGTGACGGTCCACGACGACGTCCTGCACTATGTGGTGTCCCTGGCGGCGGCCAGCCGCAGCCATCCTCAGGTTGTGGTGGGCGCCAGCCCTCGGGCAGAGCTCGATCTCGTTCAGTTGGCGCGGGCGCGTGCCCTGCTGTTCGGCCGGGACTACGTCATTCCCGAGGACGTCAAATCACTGGCCATTCCCGCTATTTCGCACCGAATCAGTTTGAAACCGGAGATGTGGGTGCGCAGCGTCCACGGGTCGGACATCGTGGCGCAGCTGCTGCACCGCCTGCCCGTGCCGCGGACCCGGGGCGGCCCCTCGTGACGAATGCGACCGAACCACGCGAAGTCGAATTGCGTTGGCGAGCCTCATTGCTCACGAAGGCCATCGCGACGTGTGCGGGCGTCGCCCTCGCCGCGGCCGTGCTCGGCCGGTGGCAGCTCGTCGCCTTCGCGGCGCCGCTGCTGGGTGTGCTGTGCTCGATCAGTTGGCAGCGGCCGTCCGCCAAGGTGTACGTACACGGGCGGCCCGCTCTGACCCGGTGCTTCGAGACCGACGAGACGCAGGTGTCGGTGTGGACGACGACGGACACGCCGACCATCGCGTGCGAGGTCACGGTGTCGGTCGAATCCAGAATGGACGTCAAGGTCATCGAGGGCAGTTCCGCACAGCTGAAGACTGTCGCGGTTTCGGCCGAGCGCTGGGGCAGATATCCGATCCAGGCCCGGGTCGACGTACTGGCCGGTGGGGGACTACTGGCGGGGACCGGCACCGTGGAGGCCGCCGAAGTCTTCGTGTTTCCGGTTGCCCCGCCCCAGTCGACGCCGATTCCGCACATCGAATTGCCCGATCGGCTCGGCACCCACCTGACCCGGCACGTCGGTCCGGGCGTCGAGTATGCCGACGTCCGCGCCTACCTGCCGGGCGATCAACTCCGCACCATCAACTGGCCGGTGAGCGCCCGCCGGGGCCGGCTGCATGTCACCGAACGTTTGACCCACCGCGCCGCGGACGTGGTCGTCCTCATCGATACCAGCATGCAGCCTCCCGGTCCAGCCACGGCCGCGCTGGAGCGGGTCGTTCTCGGTGCCGCCCAGGTTGTGCAGAGCGCGCTGCGAAACGGTGACCGCGCCGGCATCGTCGCGCTCGGCAGCGCGCGCCCGCGGTGGATCGGTGCCGACATCGGTCAGCGCCAGTTCTATCGCGTGCTCGATGCCGCGCTGGGTGTGGGGAGCGAATACGAAATCACCACGGGGACGTTGGCGCCGCGCGTGGCCGTTCCACCGGGCGCGATCGTGTTCGCCTTCTCGACGTTGCTCGACACCGCGTTCGCGCTGGCGCTCACCGAGTTGCGCAGCCGCAGGCACGCCGTGATCGCTGTCGACGTCCTGGAGGGACCGCCGTTCGACGACGATCAGCCGCCGACCGTGGCCCGCATGTGGGCGCTGCAGCGACACGCGATGTACCGCGACATGGGCATCGTCGGTGTCGACGTGGTGCCGTGGCCGTCGACCGCCACTCTCGATCAGGCGTTGCGGTTGATGCCGATGCGCCGCGGGCGGTGAAGCGATGACGACCGATACGGCTGCCGGGTGGGGGCGGCCGGGCGCCCGCACCTTGTCGACGGGATTCGGGGCACTGATGGCCACGGCGGCCGGGGTCCAAGCCCATGGCACGGCCGTCGTCGTGTTGATGGTGGCGTTGGCCGCGGTGGGCGCCGGACTTCTGGTTCGGGCCGCTGCCACCGGTGCGGTGCTGCTCACCGTGGTGGCGCTGGCCGTGTCCGACCCGCCGCCGGTATTTGCGGCACTGTCGGGGCTTTCGGCCGCCGCGTACTTACTGCTACGGCATGCCGGCGGAGCGGGGGTGGTGACGATCACCCGGCCGACGTTGATCGCCATGCTCGGCTTCACGCTCGCCGGGGTGGTTGCCACCGCGGTGAATATCGATCTGCCGTGGTTACCGCTGCTGGCGCCGCCGGCGGTGGTCGCGATATATGTCCTGGCGTTGATCCCGCACAGTTAGTCCGTTGCTGACTCCCGGCGATCAACCTATCGTAGGCCTGTCAGGATTTGCCGGAAACTCGCCGAAGCGGTGCGTTTTGACTGGTCGCCGATTGCTGTGTGGCGCGTATGTGCAGGTCACAGGTTTGTCTTACTTTCCTGCTTGCGGGTAAGATGCAGGGATGCTGTTTCGCCACGTATGTAGCTCGGGCGTTGCTGGCGCTGCGGCGCTGCTGACAGCCCCGCTCATCATCACGGGCCCGGCTCCGGTCGCTGCCGCCGAGGACTGCCCCGACGCCGAAGTGATTTTCGCGCGCGGCACCGATGAGCCGGCGGGGATGGGCCGGGTCGGTGACGCTCTGGTTGACTCGTTGCGCAAGCAGGCCAGCGGCATGGTCATCAGGTCCTACGCGGTGGACTACAAAGCCACCATCACGCAGCGGCACAGCGGCGAGGGAGCCAAGGACGCGATTGCCCACATCAAATCCACCGCGTCCGCCTGTCCCGACACCAAGATCGTCTTGGGCGGCTACTCGCAAGGCGCGAGTGTGGTCAACATCGTCGCCGGCTTCTCTGGTATCAACTGGGGTAGTCCGCTGCCACCGGAGTACATGAAAAACATTGCGGCGATTGCTACTTTCGGCAACCAGGCCGACCGCACCGACGGAGCGCCGCCGACCCAGAATTCGCCGCTCAGCGCTAAAGCGATCGATCTGTGTAACCCCGCCGACCCGATCTGCCACGCCGGTTCGGGCAACTCGTGGAGCGGGCACACGCAGGGTTACGTCCCCGAATACACCGACGAGGCAGCGGCTTTCGTGACGTCCAAGCTTCTTGCCGGCTCGACTCGGATGCTGCCCGGCTATGGCCCACAAGCCCCGGGGTACGGCGCACTGCCCGGTCCGCCGCAGACATATGGCACGCCACCTGGCCCATCGGCGGGCTACGGCCTGCAGCCGCCCAGCGCGGTTCCGCCGGTGTCTGCGCCGACGTCGTCGTCACCGGTACCCGGATTGGCCTAGCGCGTCTCGTGCTGAGGCGGCCCCAACATCATCAGCGCACCTGTGACGGTTTCGTCGCTGATCACGTCACCACATAGGACGTCATCGACAGCGACCCGTAGGTGTAGCCGTCGACCAGCACGCTCGCCGTAGTGTCGGCCGCCGAACACAGCCCGGCGAGGTAGAGCATCGGGATGAAATGATCCGGCGTCGGCGCGGCGGCCGCGAAGTCGGGATGGTCGCGCAACCGCATGATGCGGTCGGGAGCACCGGTCAGCAGATCGGCCGCGGCATCGTCAAACCTTGTGGCCCAATCGAATCCGCCGTCAGGCAGCCGCGGATTCATGGCCCGCAGATTGTGCACGATGTTGCCGCTGCCGACGATCAGCACGCCCCGGCTGCGCAGCTCGGCCAATTGCGCGCCGAGAGCGACGTGCTCCTCCAGTGGCTTCTCGGCATTGATCGACAATTGCACCACTGGGATCGTGGCGTCGGGAAACGCATGCACCAACACGGACCAGGCGCCGTGGTCGATGCCCCAGCTGTCCCGATCAGCCCCTACCCAGGTCGGTTTGACAGTCTCGGCGATCTCGTCGGCCAGCTCGGGAAGTCCCGGCGCCGGGTACTGCACATCGAACAACTCCTGTGGGAAACCGTAGAAGTCGTGGATGGTGCGCGGCTGCGCCATGGCGGTGACCGCGGTGGCGTTGATGTACCAGTGCGCACTGATCACCAGAATCGCCCGAGGTCGGGGCACCGACTGGCCGAACTCCGTCCAGGCGGCTGTGAACCGATTGCGTTCCACGGCGTTCATCGGACTGCCGTGTCCGATGAACGCGGCGGGCATGACGATTGGGAGGTCAGCTGATCCGGTCATCGTGTAGTCAACGCTACCGGGATTACCTTCCGGCCGCTGCCGCAGCAGCGCGCCCAGCCCGCCGGCCGAAGAATGAGCCGGCACCCAGCTGAGTGCCACTGGAGTAGCCCTTGGCGTCCTGCGCAATGGTGGAGGCACAGGCGCCGGCGGCGTAAAGCCCGGTAATGGCGCTGCCGTCGTCGCGAAGCACCTCGCCGTCGACCGAAATCGCCAGGCCCCCAAGGGTGAAGCCGCTGTAGAACGCCTTGCCCAGGCTCAGATCGAATGCCGCCCACGGCCCGACGTCCTGTGGCTCCAAATATGTTGCAGCCTTGTGGAAGTCGGGGTCCTCGCCGCGTGCCGCGTTCGCGTTGTATCTGTCGAGCGAAGCCTGGAGCCGGCCCGCAGGGATGCCGAGGGCCGTTTCCATCTCGGCGACGTCCTCCCAACCATCGATCAACTGAACCAACGGCATGGTGGGCATCTCGACGTGTCGTGAGTCGACGACGAGGTACGCGGCGCTGCCGGGTTGTTCGAGGGCGAATGCGGATGTCCGTGCGTGATAGGAGTCTTCGGCGACGAACCGGTCCCCGTTACGGTTCACGATGATGCCGGTGAGGAGTGTGGCAGGCGGATACACCGGAGCGGTTACGAATGCCTGGTCCAGGTACTTGGTTGCCGCTCCGACAGATTGGCCCAAACGGATGCCGATGCCGTCGTCGTAGCTGCTGCCCAAGGCGAAAACGCGCTCCTCGGCCAGTAGAGGGAGATACTGCGCCAGCATCTCCCGGTTCATCACGAAACCGCCGGTGGTCAGGACGACGGACTTCGCCCGCACAGCCCCGGTCTCACCGAAGTGCTTCCAGGTGGCCCCGACGACTCGGCCGTCCTCGACGATGAGAGCGCAGGCGCCTGTCTCATAACGGATTTCCACCCCGAGGTCGGCCAGTCGCTCGACGAGAAGGTTGACGACCATACTCGCGCCACCGGTATCACCCGGCACTGGAACCTTGTGCCCCCGGGGCGCCGGCACCGCCTGCTCGCGGAACGGCCACACCTGCTCATTGCCGGTGTACATCAGGCCCTGCGTTTCCGGTTGGATGACGGCCTTGTGCGGGTAGTAGCTGCGCTCGAACTCGAAGCCCAGCGCTTCCAGCCATCGGAAGTGTTCGGCGCTGCCTTCGCAGTAGGTGTTGATCAGTTCCGGCACAGGGTCTGTCGACACCGCCGTCAGGTACGCCGCCATCTCGGCGGCGGAGTCGGGGTGGCCGGTGGCCTGCTGCACCTCGGTGCCGCCGCCCAGGTAGAAGTGCCCGCCGGCCATGGCCGTCGTACCACCGGCTACTCCGGCACGTTCCAGCACCAACACTCGCGCACCCGACGCGGCAGCTTCCACGGCCGCGCATCCGCCGGCCATCCCGAGCCCGACCACCAGGACGTCGACCTCATCGGAGAGCGACGAAATGCTTTGCGCCGATACTGTTTCCGGAATCATCAGGCGCCCGCCGCAGTCTTCTTGATGTGCCCGAACATCGCGCGAATCTCAGGACTGAACTCGCCGAGTTCGATGTACGGCACCCCGGCCGACGCACCGTCGATGTAGGCGAACCGCATCATGCCGCCCGACATCTCACCCTGCTGCACGAGACAGTCCCTGCTCCTTCGCCGCCGTCACCGCGGCATCGAAATCACTCGGCTCGAAGCACACGTGGTGTAGGCCCGGCCCGCTGCGATCCAGGAATTCGGTGTAGATGCTGGTGCCCCGTACCGGCTGGATCAGCTCCAATTGCATGTCGCCGGAGTACGACATCGAGATATGGGCGGTGAAATCCGCGGGTTCGCCGTGCACGCGGCAGGTCTGCGGTCCGAACTCGATATCGGGCATCCGTACCCATGCACCGACCCCGAACTGCTTGCTCAGTAGCTGCTCGGTTGCCTCGACATCATCTGTAACCCAGGCGATTTGGCAGATCG
Organism: Mycolicibacterium sp. HS_4_1; assembly: GCF_054515875.1. Classification (NCBI taxonomy): domain Bacteria; kingdom Bacillati; phylum Actinomycetota; class Actinomycetes; order Mycobacteriales; family Mycobacteriaceae; genus Mycobacterium; species Mycolicibacterium sp. HS_4_1. The sequence continues at coordinate 4,108,169 of NZ_CM137261.1, read as the reverse complement.
ATCCATACGAGACGGTCATGGTGGTCCTTCCGGGAGGCGAACTGCGCAGGGCGTCGACGCAAACCCAAAATAAGCGTTGATGCTTAACTCGTCAAGCATATGTGATTGCATTCTGAAGCGTGCGGGATAGACTGACGCCTGTGAGTCGGCCCGATGCGCGCACGCAGCTACTTCTCGCCGGTGAACGCCTGATTGCCGAATTCGGCCCGGAAGTCTCCCTGCGCGATGTCGCGGTGGCTGCCGGTCAGCGGAACAATTCAGCTGTCCACTATCACTTCGGATCGCGAGATGGCTTGATCACGGCCATCATTGGTCATCGGCAAGCACCGCTGGAGCAGGCACGGCTGGCGCTGCTGGCCGAGCACGAAAGCGCCGGTGAGCCCGACGACAGCATCACCGCGCTGGTGACCATCCTGGTCGAGCCACTGTTCGATACTCCGTATGCTGACGGCTCCAGCCACTACGCGCGATTCCTCGAACGTGTCCGCAACCATGCGGTCATGGCCGAGCTCACCCTCACGGCCGAGCGATGGCCGGCCACCCGAATCCTCACCACGCGGCTGCTGCGGGCACTCGATTACCTGCCCGAAGCGCTTCGGCGCCAACGCATGGCCGCCATGGCTTCGGTCATGTACACGCTGCTCGCCGACCACGAACGTCATGTCGATGAGCATCGTGACGTGGTACGCGGCGCCCTGAGTGAGGCCGAGGCGAGGGACAACATCGTGGCGATGGTCGTCGGCCTCCTCACCGCACCGATGCCCGCACTGGTCGAGCACCAAACAACAAGATGACGATGGAGGAGCGTATGTCGGGCACTGAGCAGGAGTCGACGGAAATCCGGCAGATCGAGGCGGGGGAGAACCCGACCAGGTTCGCCCGCGGCTGGCATTGCCTCGGTCTCATCCGCGACTTCAACGACGGTGTGCCCCATCAGATCGACGCTTTCGGAACGTCATTGGTGGTCTTCGCGGACAGCCAGGGCCGGCTCAACGTGCTCGACGCCTACTGCCGGCACATGGGCGGCAACCTCGCGTACGGCAGTGTCAAGGGCGACTCGATAGCGTGCCCGTTCCACGACTGGCGGTGGGGCGGCGACGGCAAGTGCACGTTGGTGCCTTATGCCAAGCGGACACCGCGGCTGGCGCGTACCCGCTCCTGGCTCACGCTGGAACGCAACGGGCAGCTGTTCGTCTGGAATGACCCGCAGGGCAACACCCCTCCGCCGGAGGTCGACATCCCTGAGATCGAGGGATACGGCACGGACACCTGGACGGAGTGGACCTGGAACATCCAGTTGATCGAAGGCTCGCACTGCCGTGAGATCGTCGACAACAACGTCGACATGGCGCATTTCTTCTACGTGCACTACGCATTTCCCCGGAATTTCAAGAACATATTCGAGGGTCATGTCGCCACCCAGGTGATGGATTCGACGCCCCGGGATGACATGGTCGTCAGCACTTTCCACGACCCGACGTCCATTCTCTATTCGGAAGCCTCGTATTTCGGGCCGTCGTACATGATCGACCGGTTGCGCAGCGTGTCCAATGGCGTGACCGTCGAGACCATCCTGATCAATTCGCACTATCCGGTCAGCCCGAACTCGTTCGTGTTGCAGTACGGCGCCATCGTCAAGAAGCTCCCGGGTATGACAGAAGCGGAAAACGCCGAACTTGCACGGACTTTCATCGAGGGAGTGCAGACCGGATTCGAGCAGGACGTCGAGATCTGGAAACACAAGGCTCGCATCGACAATCCGCTGCTCACCGAGGAAGACGGCCCGGTGTATCAGCAGCGCCGTTGGTACGAGCAGTTCTATGTCGACGTCGAAGACGTCACGCCGGATATGACGGACCGCTTCGAGTTCGAGATCGACACCACGCATTCCATCGAGAGTTGGGAAGCTGAAGTGGCCGACAATCTGGCTGCCGCGACACCGAACTGATCGCCGCCACAGGCGGACGATCAGTCCTCGTCGGATCGACTGTGGCCGAGGAGCGCGGCCACCAGGTCGAGGGCGGTACCGATCTCGGGTGCTCCGCCACCGAGGAGCGGCGCGTAGAGGTGCGCGTCGCACATCCGGATGAGCGCCAGGCCGAAAGTGGCTGTGGGAAGCGGTAATTCCATTCTGCCTGCGGCCACCTCGGCGTCGAGGAGTTCGCCGACCAGTCGCCCTGCGGTCTGCTCCACGAGTCCGGGCAGCAGCATGAGCCGCACGATCAACAACGGCTCCCGGTGCGACACTGTCTGCAGCGGCTTCGCGTCGACGACCGCGTTCAGAAAGCGGTCCATGACCTTGAGGATGTATTCGGTGCCGCCGGCCGGTTCGGCGTCGGATCCGGCCTCTGCGGCCATATCGGCGACAGTGCGCCGGAAGGTGCGTTCGGTGGCCTCGGCCAGCACGGTGGCCAGCAAGTCTTCGCGGTTGCCGACCAATCGATAGAGGGTCGAGCGGCCGATGCCGAGCTCGGTGGCCAGGGCCGACATGTCGACCGGCTCGCCCGCGAGATACAGCCGCGTCGCCGCGTCGACCGCGGCCTGGCGGCTCAGGGCCGTTCCCAGTCGCGCGGACGGGGCGGACGACGTCGAATCTGCTCCGGACATCCGCCCATTATGGGACATTGCGTGCCTGTGTGCCACTGTGGCACACTTCGGCTATGTGTCCCACGTCCTGGGGCCGTGTACCGCCAACGCCACGAGGAAGTTGACATGAGCACGCGATTCGAAGGAAAGACCGCAATCGTCACGGGTGCCAGTCGTGGCATCGGATTCGCCATCGCCCAGCGTTTGGTCGACGAAGGCGCCAAGGTGGCCATCACCGCACGTAAGCAGGACGCGCTCGACACCGCCGTCGAATCACTCGGCGGGCCGGCCGTCGCCCTCGCAGTGGCCGGCCGCGGCGACGACAGCGAACATCAGGATGCGGTCGTGGCCAAGGCGATCGAAACCTTCGGGAGCGCAGACCTGTTCGTCAACAACACTGGCATCAACCCGGTGTACGGGCCGCTCATGGACATCGACATGGATGCCGCGCGCAAGATCCTGGAAGTCAACGTGCTGTCGGCGCTGTCGTGGGTGCAGAAGGTGAACCGGGCCTGGCAGGCCGAACATGGCGGCGCCGTCGTCAACGTCGCATCCATCGCCGGGTTGCGACCGGCCCCGGGCATCGCCTTCTACGGCGTCTCCAAGGCCGCGCTGATCCACCTTACCGAGGAACTGGCCGTCGAGCTGGGCCCGAACATCCGCGTCAACGCCGTCGCTCCGGCTGTGGTCAAGACCCGTTTCGCGACCGCGCTGTACGAGGGGCGCGAGGACGAGGTCAGCGCGAACTACCCGCTGAAACGACTCGGCATTCCCGAAGATATCGGTTCGGTGGTCGCGTTCCTGCTGTCGGACGACGCGGGCTGGATGACCGGCCAGACGTTGACCGTCGACGGTGGCGTGCTCCTGGGTGGTGGCGTCTGATGGCTGCGGATACGCACGTCGAGCTGCCCGGGCTGGACTTGGACCGGCTGGGCACCTGGCTGTCGTCGACCGTGCCCGGCGCCGGTGCCGCCTTGTCGGCGACACTGATAGCCGGGGGCAAGTCCAACCTGACTTACCGCGTCACAGATGGTGATTCGTCATGGATCGTCCGGCGCCCGCCAGTGGGTGAACTGCTCGCCACCGCACACGATATGGGCCGCGAACATCGCATGATGTCGGCGCTCGCGTCCACGGCGGTGCCGGTGCCGGCCATGTACGGCTTCTGCGATGACGTATCCGTCCTCGGCGCCCCGTTCTACGTGATGGCCGAGATCGACGGCATGCCGTACCGGCACGCCACCGAATTGGCGGCGCTCGGCGCCGAGCGCACCCGGCTCATTTCGGAGCGGCTCGTCGACACCCTGGTCGCGGTGCATTCCGTCGATCCGGCATCGGTGGGGCTCGGTGACTTCGGCCGGCCCGAAGGTTTCCTCGGGCGCCAGGTCGGCCGCTGGCACAAGCAGTTTGCTGCCGCCTACACCCGGGATCTGCCGGCCATGGAAGAGCTCTATCAGGCTCTGGCAGGGCGGGTCCCGGCCGACTCGACACCTGGCATCGTGCACGGTGACTACCGCTTGGACAACGTGCTTTTCGACTCCGATGACCGGCCTGCTGCCGTAATCGACTGGGAACTGGCCACTATCGGCGACTCGCTCACCGACCTGGCGCTGATGGTGGCGTACGGCCGGCTCGCCGGCTCGGATGCCGCGCAAGCGGTCAGTGATGTCAGCGAGGCGCCGGGCTTCCTGACCGAGCAGGAGATCATCGACCGGTACCGCGCCGGAATCGACCGCAGCCTGGGCGATTTCGCCTTCTACCTGGGCCTGGCCTTCTTCAAGATGGCGGGCATCTTCGAAGGCATCCACTACCGCTATGTCAACGGACAGACCGTCGGCGACGGGTTCTCGTTCGCCGGTGACGCCGTGCACTTCCTGCTGGACGCCGGCCTCAACGCACTCAAGGAGCACTGATATGGAATTCGCCTACGACGCCAGGACCAACGAAATGGTCGCCGAACTGACGGCGTTCATGGACAGTCACGTGTATCCCGCCGAGAAGACGTTCCATGAGCAGCTCAATGCTCTGGACAACCGGTGGGCGTGGGACAGCGTGCCGGTGCTCACCGAGCTGCGCGCCGAAGCCCGGCGTCGCGGGTTGTGGAATCTGTTCCTTCCCGGGCAAAAGGGCGCGGGCCTGACCAACCTGCAGTACGCGCCGTTGGCCGAAATCACCGGCCGCAGTATCCAATTAGCACCTGCGGTGTTCAACTGCGCCGCTCCGGACACCGGCAACATGGAGGTGCTCAATGAGTTCGGCACCGAGGAGCAGCAGCGCCGGTGGCTCGAGCCGTTGCTGGACGGCGAGATTCGGTCCGCCTTCGCCATGACCGAGCCCGACGTGGCCAGCTCCGATGCCACCAACGTTGAGTTGTCGATCGTCCGTGACGGCGACGAATATGTGATCAACGGTCGTAAGTGGTGGATCACCGGCGCGATGAACCCGAACTGCACGGTGTTCATCGTCATGGGCAAGACCGACCCGACATCAGAACGCCACCGTCAGCAGTCGCAGATCCTGGTGCCCCGGGACACCCCGGGGCTGGAGGTGCTGCGCGGCATGGAGGTTTTCGGCTACGACGACCACGACCACGGCGGACACGCGGAGCTGCGGTTCACCGATGTGCGGGTGCCGGTGTCGAATGTGATCGGCGAGGAAGGTGCCGGGTTCGCGATCGCCCAGGCCCGTCTGGGACCGGGCCGTATCCACCACTGCATGCGCGCCATCGGTGTCGCCGAGCGTGCCATCGAGATGATGTGTCAGCGGGCCGCGAGCCGGGTCGCGTTCGGCAAGTCGCTGGCCGAGCAGGGCGTGATCCGGGACTGGATCGCCGAGTCCCGTGTGCGGGTGGAGCAGTTGCGGCTGCTGGTGCTCAAGACCGCGTGGTTGATGGACACCGCGGGAAATCGCGGCGCGCACACCGAGATTCAGTCCATCAAGATCGCTACGCCGCTGACCGTGCAGTGGATTCTGGACAAGGCCATCCAGGTGCACGGTGCCGGCGGGGTGTCGCAGGACTTCCCGCTTGCCGCGATGTACGCGGGCATCCGCACCCTGCGCTTTGCCGACGGCCCGGACGAGGTACACAAGAACGCCCTCGCTCGCACGGAGCTGAAGAAGCATCTGGTGAGCTGACCACGTCTGGCACGCTTATTTGCATCGGAAATGACGATTAAATAGCGTGGTCATGTGCGGTTGACCGGTTTCAGTGACGTCGGGCTGCGGATCTTGATCCGGCTCGCCGCTGAAGACGGCCGGCATCGGATTTCGACGCGGCAGATCGCCGAGGACATGCAGATCTCGTACACGCATGCGACCAAAGCGTGCGCGCACCTGGCGGCATCCGGCTGGCTCGATGCCGACCGGGGCCGGGGCGGCGGACTGGCCCTCACCGAGGCCGGCCGCACCGCTCGACTCGGCGACGTCGTGCGGTCGCTGGAAGACGATGGCGACACCGAGTTGGTCGATTGCAGTGGGCTGGATTGTCCACTGCAATCGGCGTGCCGGCTCCGTGCGGCGTTGGCAGAGGCCAAAGCGGCGTTTTACGCGTCGCTGAACACCAGCACGGTCGCCGATCTCGCGCAGCCACCGACCCGGAATCTCCTCATCAGCCTTGGTGCGCTGGCCGCGCAGATCGATTCCCGCGCCGATTGAACCGAATGGCTCGGTAGTTCGTGGTACCCACAACCGCTGTGTAAGGGGATCACGATGCAACTTTCCGCACGCCTGCCAACGGACCTCGTGGCCGCTACCGTCGCTTTGGTGGTCGTCGCACCTTTGGCGCCTCTCGCCCTGACCGTCGAGCATTCGTCGCCGCCGACTGTCGCGCGCGAAATCCGTTTGGCCGCAACGGTTCCACCGGGTGGGCTGCTCACCAGCTTCGTGAACAACCAGGGCATCTACTGTTCGATCATCTGTCCGCTGCTGGCGCAGACCGTCACGACGGGTATCACGACTACATTGCAGGAGCCGGGAGTGTTCCTCGCGGCACTGCCGGCGAACGGCCTGCTCAAGGCTATCGGCATCGCCGGCGCGTCGATGACGGGGCCCACCGCGGCGGCCATGGACAAGGCCATCGAGGCCGACGCGGCCATTCCCGCGCAGCGCGCCCTGAATGCCTTTGAGGTCGGCGTCGTCGGCCTGCTCAACATCCCCCCGGCGTTCCTGGGTGGCCCGGGCGCAGTTCTCGACGCGGTCCAGCAATTCCGTCAGCAGACCTTCGATGCGCTCAACGCACCTGTCGTACCGAACCCCGCGCCGACCGTCATGCCGCACGGCGTACTCCAGGTCGCGGTCATCGGTGCCATCAATGTGGTTGCGGCGGTGATCTTCCCGGCCTTCAACGACGTCCTCGCCGGCGCGTTCCATGTGCCCGACGCTGTCGCACAGGAACTGGCCAAAAGCGGCAATCCGCTCCGCGCGGCCATGGCGGGGATCCAAACCGCCGTCGGGGTCGTGACCGCGGCCGGAACGGTCATCGCGAACACTATCGTCACCGAGGTCAACAAAGTGCGCGCCGCTGCCATGGCGCCGGGTGCCTTTGCACCGCTGGCAGCGTCGAAGCCCGTCACCACGGCGGCGATCACCCCGTCTGCTGCCACCTCGTCCGCTGTCACCACGTCGCAGTCGGCGCCGAAGAAGCCGAAAACTGCGCTCGCATCACCATCGCAGACGTCCGCGCAGCTCCGGGGCCCGCTGCCCGGGCCGGCGAAAGGTCTGACGAAAGCCCTGACGCCCAAGACCGGCCCAAAGGCCGAGCCCGGCGGCAAGTCCGGATTTCAGTCCAGTGATCGCGGCGCCCAAACCGGCGTGTCGTCCCGACCGGCCTTGCGTGCCAAACGGTGATTGCGGCCGCGCAGCAGTCGCAGCTGCAAGAGCGACTCGGTCCAGAACGCTGACCGCGGCGTCGAGGTCCACGTCGAGTCGAACAGTTTCTTGGTGGCGGCCAACGCATCGGGAGACCGCTCGATGAGCTGTGCGGCCAACCCCTCTGCCGCCTGCATCGGGTCGTCGGCAACCGATGTGACCAATCCATAGCCCAAGGCCTCGGTCCCGGAGAACACCTCTGCGGTCATGGTCAGCCGCTTGGCCACATCTATCGGCAGTAGCTCGCGGAGTGTCACCGACCCCGTCATGTCCGGGATCAGGCCCCACCGGGCTTCCATGACCGACAGCTTGCAGTCCGGCGTCGCGATGCGGAAGTCCGCGGCCAGGGCCACCTGCAGTCCGCCGCCGTAGCAGTGGCCGTGCACCGCCGCGATCACAGGCACCGGCAACTCGCGCCACGCCCAGCAAGCTTTCTGGAACAGGTTGGTCTTCTGGCCGGGCACCTTGCCGAAGTTGCGCACGGCGCTGAACCCCTGCAGTTTGGCGCCGGCGAAGTCCAGTCCGGTGCAGAACGCGCGTCCGTCGCCGTGCAGGATCACGACCCGCACCGAGCGGTCTCGCGCCAGTTGGCCGGGGACCGTGGCGAGCGCCTCCAGCATCGGTAGATCGAGGCTGTTCATCTTGTTTGCCCGGTTGAGTTTTGCGTAAGCGATGCCATTGCGGATGTCGACGGTGATCCGGTCCGTTGCCATAGGGGCAGGATAGTGCGGCCCGGCTGATTACCACGGCGACCGCCGAAGCTGGGGGTATTCGGCGAAATTGCCGAAACAGCCACTTGGCTGCGAGGACCGCCCTACTGTGCTGCGGCAGCGCTTCTGTGCAATTTCCAGCAAATCCGCATCGCATGGCCACCTGCGCGCGAGACAATTCATTCCGCTTCGCGAAGACTGTGTCCCAAACCGGAATGGATACGCTACTGTGATCTGCGTGACAGGCGAGGCGCGCGCGACCATGGCAGAACGTCAGCGTGCGAAACGGGCTGAACTGGTACGCGAGGAAGTCATCGAAGCAGCGTTGGCCGAGTTCGCCGAGCGGGGATATCACCAGACCTCGATCAGTCACATTGCCAAGCGCCTCGGGTCCGGCCATTCGATGTTCTACCGGTACTTCGAGAACAAGCGCGACATCGTCGACCACGCCGTGCGCCAGGTGAATGCCCGGGTGCTCGCCGCGATCGGCGATACGACGCCGGGACGGCTGACGTCGATCATTGAGTTCCGCGATCACCTACTGGGTATCGGCATGGCCTACAGCGAACTGCTGGCCGATGAGCCGCGCCTGATGCAGTTGATCGTGGTGCAGGCGGCCGGCGTCGATCAGCTGATGACCGAGCAATTTCAGCGCCTCTTCGATGACGGAGTCAGTGTGCTCGCGACGATGCTGCGCGACGGTATCAAGCAGGGTTATATCCGTGCCGATGTCGACGTGCGTGCCACCGCCCAGACGATCTGCGCCATCCCGTTCGGTATCGCTCTTCGTTATGGACAGAAGCCGAGCCGCGAAGAGTTGCTCGCGCAGACCCTCGCAAGCAATGAACTGGTGTGCCGCGGCGTCGCCACCGAGTGGCCGCAGTCCGGCCGGGAAGCGGCGGCCGGATGACCGACCAGGCACAACCCCGGGGAGTGGCGAAGTGGGGCGCCATCGCAGAAGTCATCGACTGGGTGAAGCGCTATCTGCAGAACCATCCCATCGCGTCGCTGAGCACCGCCGGCGGTCAGATCGTGCTCGGGCTGCGGACGCTGGAGTACTTGTTCTTCGACATCGTCAAGCGTCGGTTCCAGGTACGCGAGTTCCTGGATCAGGCCGCGTTCATGGCCGGAACCGCCTTGACCCCAACGGTTCTGGTGACCATCCCGATCAGCGTGACGCTGTCGATCCAGTTCGCGCTGCTGGCGGGCCAGGTCGGGGCCTCATCGCTGTCGGGTGCTGCCACCGGCCTGGTGGTCATCCGGCAGGGCGCGCCACTGGTCGCCTCGCTGCTGCTGGCAACGGCGGTCGGTTCGGCCGTCTGCGCCGATCTCGGGTCGCGGACCATGCGTGAGGAGATCTCCGCCATGGAGGTCATGGGGGTGTCGCCGATCCAGCGCCTCGTCGTGCCGCGGCTGGCCGCACTGGTCCTCATCGGTGTGCTGCTGACCGGCGTCACCAGCTTCGTGGGCTACCTCGCCAGCTACATGTTCAACGTCTACCTGCAGAACGGCACCCCGGGCTCGTTCATCGCCACGTTCTCGTCGTTCTCGACCGTCGGCGACCTGGCGCTGGCCATGGTGAAGGCCATCGTCTTCGGCGTGATCGTGGCTGTGATCAGTTGCCACAAAGGCCTCGACACCCGCGGCGGTCCGGCCGGTGTGGCCAACTCGGTGAATGCCGCGGTGGTGGAATCCGTGCTGCTGATGATGATCGTCAACGTGGTGATGAGCCAGCTGTACGTCATCGTGTTCCCGAAGACGTCGATCTGACATGGCCGCTCCGTCAACATTCACCCCGCAACTCTTGCGGCCGGTCACCGCGGTCGGCAACGGGCTGCTGAAAGTGGCCGGACGCACCGGTCACATGATCGAGTTCTTCGGCAAGGTCGTACTGGCCATGCCGACGATGTGGTTGCGCTACCGCAAGGAACTGCTGCGGCTGCTGTCGGACATCACGTGGGGTAACGGCTCAATCGTGGTAGGCGGCGGCACGCTGAATGTCGCTGGGGTGCTTGGCATCACGGCCGGGGCGCTGGTCGCGGTCGAGGGCTATAACGCGCTGAACCTGTTGGGCCTCGGGCCGGCCACAGGTCTGGTCTCGTCGTTCGCGACAACCCGAGAATTGGCGCCGGCCATGATCGCGATGGCCTTCATCGCCCAGGCCGGCTGCCGGTTCACCGCCCAACTCGGCGCCATGCGGATCAACGACGAGATCGACGCGCTGGACACCCTCGGCATCAACTCCGTGGCCTACCTCGTGGCGACGCGGGTGGTGGCCTCGGTGATCGCCGTGGTCCCGCTGTTCCTGGCGGCGCTGGCGCTGGCCTACCTGTCCTGCCAGGTTGTCAGCGTCGTGGCGGGCCAGTCGACGGGCACGTATCTGCACTACTTCGGACTGTTCCTCGAGGGCCGCGACGTGCTGTTCGCGACCGTCAAAGCGGTCATCTTCGTGTTCATCTCGTCGACCATCCAGTGCTATTACGGCTACTTCGCCTCCGGCGGTCCCGCAGGTGTCGGCGTGGCGGCCGGCCGGGCCATGCGCGGCAGTGTCACTGTGGTGATGATCGTCAACATGCTGCTCACCATGGCGCTGTGGGGCGTCATCAGCGGCGCAAGGTTCGGTGGCTGATGGGCAACTCGTTCGACCACGACCCGCGCGGATCGACCGACCGCAAGCTGGGCATCATCGGGCTGTGCTTCACGGTGATCGCAGCATTCTGCGCCGTGCTGATGGTCGCCAAATCGCAAGGCAAGCTGGACGATTTCATCCGCGTGGACCTGAAGCTCATCAACATCGGTGACGGCCTGCCGGAACGGTCTGACGTGAAGTTCCGCGGTGTCATCGTCGGCATGGTTTCGGGTGTGACGCCGTCCCAGCACGGTCAGCCGAACGTGGTGCACGTGAACATCCAGCCGCAGTTCGCCGCAGAGATCCCCGACAACGTGACCGCTCGCGTGGTGCCGGCCAACATCTTCGCGGTGTCGGCGGTTCAGCTCGTGCAGAACGGCAGCGGGACGCGGCAGATCCGTTCCGGCGACGTCGTGCTCGAAGACCAGACCCTGCCGACGGTGCTGTTCCAGAACGTGCTGGCGAAGTTGCGCCAGCTGCTCAAGGCCGTCGGTCAGTCACCTGATGCCAACAACGTCGGTGTCTTCGCGGCGCTGGCGGAGGCCACCCACGGTCGCGGGCAGAAGATCACCGACGCCGGCCACAGTCTCAATGCGGTAATGCAGCAACTGAATACGGTGGTCAAGTCCGACGACGCCGGCCCGACGACGCTGTCGGCATTGACGGCCGCGGCCGAGAGCCTGCGCACCGTGTCGCCGGATCTGTTCACCGCGCTGGACAGTTCGGTGAAGCCGATGCAGACCATCGCCGAAAAGCGAACGCAGTTGACCAATTTCCTCTCTGGTGGACTGAACACCACCGGAACCCTGGCGGACGCGTTCGAGCACCAGACTGACCGGATGATCCAGGTGAGCACCGGTCTGACGCCGGGACTTGGTGTGCTGGCCGACCACGCGGGCGAATTCCATGGTGTGTCAACCCGATTGCAGGCCTTGGCCAACAAGATCTACGACGAGGGCTTCGACAAGGACTCCGGTCTGCTCATCTGGAAAGCGGCCATCTCGATGAATCCGTCGCGGCAGTACACCCGGGCGGACTGCCCGCGGTACGGCGCGATGGAAGGCCCGAGCTGTCAGACCGCGCCGGAAACTCCGACCGCGCCGGACCTGAAGCCCGGTCTGGAATCGATGGGCATGGCCACCCCGCCGTGGGTGACCGAGAACCGTCCCAACATTGCGCCGCCGCGCTTTTCGGTCCCGGTCGTGCCGGACTTCCCCGGTCCGCCGGACCCCGATGCACCGCCTGCGCCCCAGCCTGCACCCGGGCCCGGCCAGCAAGCCGTGCCCGCACCGCCCGGTCCTCCGCTGCCCGCAGAAGCCGGCGCGCCCGCCGGCCAGGTTCAACAGCAATCGGCATCCGTGTTCGGCGGGACCGTCGGACCGGTCGGCAGCCAGAGCGAGAAGGACCAGCTGAGCCAGATCGTCGGTGGCCCAGCCACATCCGCCCAACAACTGCTGCTGGCGCCCGTTGTCCGCGGCAGTGACGTACAGGTCACCCCGGCGCCGGAGGGGCAGCCATGAAATTGAAGCGCAGCTCCGTCGTGTTCCTGACGCTGTTCCTCGTCTTCTCGGTGGCCGTCACCTGGATGGTTTTCGCCACGTTGCAGCGCAACGTCGCCGGACCGACGTCGAGCTATTCGGCGATCTTCAGTGACGTGTCCGGATTGGCCGAAGGTGACGACGTCCGGGTAGCCGGTGTCCGGGTCGGCCGGGTCGACAAGATCGAGCTGACCGGGGACAACCAGGCCAAGGTCTCGTTCCAGGTGCGCAGCAACCAGACGCTGTACACCAACACGCTGGCCTCGGTGACCTACCAGAACATCATCGGGCAGCGGTACCTGGGCTTGAGTCAGGGGGAGGGCGACAAGCGGAAACTCCCTGTCGGAGCCCAGATTCCGGAGAACCGAACCAACCCGTCGTTCGACATCTCCTACATGCTGAACGGCTTCGAGCCGCTGTTCACCGAACTGGACCCGAAACAGGTGGACAACCTGACAAGTGCCATCATCCAGGCGTTCCAGGGCAACCAGGGATCGCTGCTGACGTTGACCACCCAGGCCTCTGTGCTGACGCAGACCCTCGCCGGTCCCGATGCGGCGCTGGGCGATTTGATCGCCAACCTGGACAAGCTGATGACGACCCTGGCCAAGCAGAGCACCAATCTGCAGACGATGCTGCACGAAACCTCGCTATCGATCGCCGCGCTGAACGGCCGGCGTGACGAACTCGTGTCCTCGGTGGGTTCGATCACCGCCAACGTGACGCGGTTATCGGCGATCGTCAACGCGATCACCCCGAACATGCAGCAGTTCATCGATCGCGACCCTGGATTCTTGAAGTACAGCGTGACCGATGGCAAGGCCCGGTTGGGGTACGCGGTCGCCAATGTGCCGTTGCTGCTCAAGGGACTTGCCCGTGCCGGGCAAGAGGGCACCTACATCGACGTGTATGCCTGCGATCTCGATTTCGGTCTGTGGCGAGGTTTGCTCAATTGGTTCCGGATGTTCGTCACCAGGGCGACACCCGGCAACGGCGGCGAAGTGTGGCACACGGCGGTGTGCCGATGAGCAGCCTGTTCGGTGGCCCGCTCCGTCCGGCGAACATCCCGGGTGGGCGTAAGCGAGTTCTGGAGGACTACAACAAGTTCTGGCTCGGCGCGATCGGCCTGACGGTGATCATCGTGATGGTCGCTGCAGTCGTCCTGGTCAGTGTCCTGGACCTCGGGAAGAAGCAGTACACCGCTGAGTTCGCCCAGGCTGCCGCCATCAAGTCGGGCAACGCGGTGACCATCGCGGGTATCAATGTCGGCGAGGTGCAGAACGTCGAGCTGGCCGGCGACCACGTGGTGGTGACCTTCAAAGCCGACAAGAACGTGCGGCTGGGCACCGAAACTCGTGCGTCCATCAAACTCACGACCATCCTGGGGTCGCGGTACCTCGAGATCACCCCCGCCGGGCCCGGCCATATCGCCGGCAACACAATCACATTGAGTCATACGGAGGTGCCGTATGACTTGCAGAAGACCCTTGAGGGCGCGACCAGCACGCTGTCGCCGCTCGATGCGGACAAGATCGCCGAGTCGGTGCGGGTGATGAGTGGCAGCCTGCAGGGTATGCCCGACGCCCTGCCGGAGGCGCTGACCAACCTGAACTCGCTTTCTGGCGTCATCCAGTCCCGCCGTGACCAGCTCGGCACCTTGATCACCAACGCAGACACCATTGCGACGCTGCTGCATAGGCAGAAGGCTGATCTGGGTGCATTGGTGTTGCAGGGCAACCAGATTCTCGGTGAGATCGCCACGCGGCGAGCCGCGATGCAGCGGCTGTTCGACGGGGTGACGTTGCTGGCCGACCGGGCCCATACGCTCCTGGCCAATGAACCGCAGCTCGACGCCTTGATCACCAATCTGCATGAGTTTTCGAAGCTGCTTGCCGAGCATGACGCACTGGTGCGCAGCATTCTTCAGGTCGCCCCGGTGACGGCGCGCAACATCGCCAACCTGACCGGCAGCGGCAACGGCGCCGACATCACTCTGCCTGCGGGCGTCATGATCGATTCCTGGATGTGTGCCATCAGCGGCCGGGCCCGCCAGTTCAACATCGTCGAGTACTTCAAGGACTGCAAATGAGTAAGCGTGCCTTGATGATTGGGGCGGTCGTGGTGATCGTGGTCGTCGCGGCGGTGACGACGGCGGCAGCCGTCGTGCCGCGGGTCTGGCAGCGCAACATCACGGTGACAGCGCACTTCCAGGACGCCGTGGGGCTGTATCCGGGCAACGCGGTCTCGGTACTGGGCATGCAGGTCGGCAAGGTCGACAGCGTGGTGAACAAGGGCAATTACGTCGAGGTCACCATGGACATCGACAAGTTGGTCCCGATCCCCAGCGATGTCACGGCCGCCACTGTCTCCGCCTCGATCCTCACCGACCGGCACGTCGAGCTGACCCCGCCGTATCGCGGCGGAAATAAGCTGCGCGATGGCGATCTGATCGCGTTGGGCCACACGAGGACTCCCGTCGAGTTCGACAAGACCCTGTCGATGATCGACAAGCTGGGCACCGCGCTGCGCGGCAACCCCGAAGGCGGTGGTCCGCTGGGAGATCTGGTGAACCTGGGCTCGCGGATCAGCTCCGAGAACAGCAGCCAGATCAAGTCGACGCTGACCAAGTTGTCCGAGGCGCTCAAGGTCGGCCCCGACGGCGGGGCGCAGACCCAGAAGAACCTGCAGGAGATCATCCGCAGCGTCTCCGATCTCACCCAGTCCGCCGCCGAAAACGATGACGCCATCCGCAAATTCGGCGGCAATGTGCATCAGCTGAGCGATATCCTCGCCGACCAGAACCTGGGCTCGGGGCGGACCGGAGCCAAGGCCAATGAGATTCTCGACGAGGTCAGCGGGCTGCTGGATCGCCATCGCGATCAGCTCAAAGGGGCGTTCGGGGACTTGAACACCGTCGTCGGGTCCCTGTCGGACAACAAGCGTGAGCTGATGGAAACGCTCGATGTGCTGCCGCTGACCCTCGACAACGTCTACAACGTGCTCGACCCGGTGGGCGGCAGCATCCGCGGCCACCTGGTGACCGACAAGCTGTTGGCGTACAACCAGCTGAACAAGGAACTGTGCAACCTGATGGGCCTCAAGCAGTTGGGTTGCGCGACAGGCACTTTGCAGGATTACGGCCCGGACTTCGGCCTGACCTCGATGATGGACCTGATGGCCAACGGCATCGGGCCGTCCGGCCAGGGCGAACCGCCCAAGCCGGGTGCTGCCGCCGCGACACCGTCGCCGACGCCGGCACCGGGAGGCCCGACTCGATGAGCGTGAAATCCGTTGTGCACGGGGCGCGGTGGGCCGGAGCTCTCGGCAGTGTGCTGCTGATGACCGGTTGCGCCGCGGGCCTCGACAGCGTGCCGTTGCCGTCGCCGGGATCAAGCGGTGCGACGTACGGCCTCAATGCGGTGTTCTCCGATGCGCTGAACCTGCCGTCCAAGGCGAAAGTACGGCTGTATGGCGCCGACATCGGTGAGGTCACGTCGATCGAGGCTGTGGACTTCACCGCGAAGGTGTCCATGCGCATCCGCCAGGACGTCCCGCTGCCGGTGGGCAGTACCGCCGAATTGCGTTCGGCCACACCGCTGGGTGATGTGTTCCTGCAGATTCGTCCGCCGAGCGACAATGCCGACGGCGGCGCGCTGCTGCGCAATGGTGACACCATCGGATTGGCGTCGACGGCTGCGGCGCCGACGGTCGAGGAGCTGCTCAACTCCCTGGCGATGTTGGTCAACGGTGGTGCGATCCGGGCGTTGACCACCGATGTCAACGGCGCCGGACGGGTGGTCGGTGGGCGCGGTGAGAAGCTGGCCGGGTTGATCGCCGAGACCAACCAGTTCCTGTCGAAGATGACGGCGCGCTCCGCTCAGTTGGACGCGACCTTGCGCAGCACGTCGAACATGGCGGCCGAGGTGGCTCGCCACCAACAGACCATCGACACGGCGCTGGCCGCCGGCGCCCCGGCTTTGGCCGTCGTCTCCGACAACACCACGCGAATCATGGACGTCATCGACAACGTCGGCCGGATCACGCGGCAACTGTCCAAGTTCCCGTCGATGCAGGGCACCGACACCCGCAGTGTCGCTGCCGATGTCAACAAGTTGTCGCAGGCGTTCAACGAGATCGCGATGGACCCGAACATCTCGCTGACCGCGTTCAACCGACTGATCGGAATCCTGGTCAAGTCCACCGATTCGACTGCGGTGCACCTGCGGGCGGAGATTGCGAAGATCGCCATCGGTGCGCTGCCGGACAAGAACTACGCGGGCGACCCCGGCATGCACGGACCTGACGGCACCGACTGGCACCTGATGATCGGCAGCCTGCGCTACGAGTGGAACATGCTGCTCGGCCGCATCTACGGATCGGATCGCACCCGATGAACGTGCTGAACAGCCTGGTGGCGTTCGTGATTCGGGTCATCAAGGCGGTGGCCGGCCGCAAGGTCGTCCTCGCGCTCTTCGGCCTGCTGCTCACCGCGGTGATCGCGTTCGGCTACATCGCTATCGATGGATTGCGGTTCAACCCGTTCCACCGGACCATGGCGATCCGCATCATGCTGCCCGAGTCCGGTGGCCTGCTGGCCAATCAGGACGTCACGTTGCGCGGCATCCCGATCGGTCATGTCGCTGCGGTCAACCTCACCAGCAGCGGTGTCGAGGCGGTCGCCTCCGTCGACTCGTCGGCCCACATCCCGACGGACAGCCCGGTGCGGGTATCCGGTCTGTCGGCGGCGGGGGAGCAGTACCTGGACTTCCGGCCCGAGCACGGCGGCGGTCCGTATCTCACTGATGGCGCGGTCATTTCGGGCAAGCAGGCCGGCATCCCGGTGACGCTGCCGCACATCATCGACCACAGCCGCGGCGCGCTGGCGCAGCTCGACGCCGACAAGCTCGGCAAGATGTTCAGCGAGCTGCACGTCACCAAGGACGGCCCACGCAAGCTCGCGGCCATCCTGGACGGTGCCAGCCTGCTGGCCAACACCGTGGATTCGGTGCTGCCCGAGACGGTCAGCATGATTCGCACCACGCGCGTGGTGTTCAGCACGGTTGCCGATGTCCGTCCGGGCCTGGCCGCCACCACGAACGACCTGACCGAGGTGCTCGGCGGCGTGAACAAGATGGATGGCGGCTTCCGTACCCTCGTCGACCGTGGTGAGCCGCAGTTGGCCACGCTGGACAACCTGATCGCCGACAACCGGCAGAACGTCGTGCAGATCCTCGGCAACCTGACCACGGTGTCGCAGATCATCTATCAGCGCATTCCGGCGCTGCAGTACATCTGGCGGCCGGACCGGGATCCGTTCATCGACCGCTTTGCGACCGTCGTTCATGATGGCGGTGTCTGGGCGATCGGCGATATCTATCCCAAGTACCGGTGCGACTACAACCTGCCCCGGCATGCTCCGTCCGATGCGAGTTTCCCCGAGCCGTACAAGTACACCTACTGTGAGGACAAGGATCCATCATTGTTGGTCCGTGGCGCCCGCAACGCGCCGCGGCCTCCGGGTGACGACACCGCCGGCCCACCGCCGGGGTATGACCCCCACGCGGTGACCGACAAGACGCCGCACTACCCGGGTTACACCATCGACACCCCATACGGGGGTCCGTCGTACCCGATCCCGATGCCGAACTGACGGGCCACGAGACCGCGAGAAATGATGAGTAAACGAACTGCCAGTGCCGATGTGTTCGAGCAGGTGCAAGACACCGAGGCCGACGAGATCCGACCGACAGTCGAAGCGGAAGCTGCCGACGTGACCAAGGTGGACGCGTCCGCCGAGGCCGCGGAGCCGGCAGCTGCGGCGGCGAAGCGCCGGGTCCGCCTCGCCACGCTGGTGTGCGCCTTGCTGTTCGCGATTCTGGTGGCAGCGCTGGGATTCTTGGGCTGGCGCCAATACCAGCAGTACCAGGTCAACGCGGCGAGCGAGGCCGGGCTGCAGGCCGCCAAGGATTACGCCGTGGTGCTGACCACGTTGGACGCCAAGAACATCGACGAGAACTACCGCAAGTCGCTCGACGGGGCCACTGGGGAGTTCAAGGACGCCTACAGCCAGGGCGCCACCCAGCTGCGGCAGGTGCTGATCGACAACAAGGCCTCGGGAACGGGCATCGTCGTCGCGGCGGCCGTGAAGTCCGCGACGCCCGACAAGGTCGAGGTGCTGTTGTTCGTCGACCAGTCGATCACCAACGCGAACAACCCGAGCCCGCGCATCGACCGCAACCGCATCGACATGACCATGGAGAAGGTCGGCGACCGCTGGCTGGCCGGTAAAGTCGAAATCCTGTGACCGACAAGGAGACCGACGTCGCCGAGGTTGCCGAGGTCGAGCCGCCCACGGTTGCAGACCCCAAGGCGCCCAAGGTCCCGAAGACCTATGCGATCCGGCGCAGCCTCTGCTGGGCCGCGGCGGCCGTGATCATCGCGCTGTCCGCCGCAGCGGGAACGGCATGGGCACTGGTGTACGCCCAGCATCAACGCGATGCCGAAGCGGCCGACGCACTGGCCGCAGCCAGGGGTTACGCGGTGATGCTGACCACGACTGACCAGAATACGATCGACAAGAACTTCGCCGACGTCCTGGGCGGGGCGACCGGCGAGTTCAAGGACGCCTACAGCAAGGCCGCGGCGACCATGCGAAAGATGTTGATCGACAACAAGGTCAGCACGACCGGCGTCGTCGAGGATGCGGCGGTCAAGGCCGTGCGCGACGATGACGTGGACGTGCTGCTGTCGGTGAAGCAGGTCGTCACCAGTGCCGCTGCGAAAGACAAGCGGACCGACTACGTCAGTGTGTCGATGACGATGCGCAAGGTGGGCGATCGATGGCTGGCGGCCGAGGTGCTGCTTGCCGGAGCGGACGGTAAACGTGGCAAGTAGAGTCCGGGAGGCCCTGGCTGCCTTGGGTGCAACAGTTGTCGCCACGACCTGTTTCGCGGGTGCCCCGGCCGCCCACGCGGCCATCGACAGCTTCTGCTCCGGGCTCGGCGCAGTCTGGGACGGCGGTGCCTGCACCGCCGTGGTCAAATCCCAGCGGGAAGCCGAAATGCTGCTGTCCCTTCGGGTTCCGGCCGAATTGATCGACAACCCGACCGTCGGGCCGGTACTGCGTGACTATTACACCCGGCTGTTCAACGGCTGGCGCGCCACCGGAAACACCACGCCGCGTGACAGCAGTGCCCGGGCCGACTACGAGATCATTTCGGGGCCCGGGGGGTTGCAGTCGGTGGTGGTCCACGAAACGTTCGAACCGTTCGGTATTCAGTCCAACAATGCCTACCGATCGTTCCTCTTCGACATGAATGCCGGGCGGCGGCTGTTCCTTCCCGATCTGTTCCGGCCGGGAGTCGACGCGAATCAAGCCGTTTCCGCCGCCGCAGCCCCGATCCTGCCGTCGGTGCTCGACGCGGCGCTGCCACCGCACGCGCCGGGTACCTATCCGTTCACCGTGGCGGAGTTCCAGCCCGACGGAGACGGCCCCGGATACTCGGGTAACTACCGGGCCTTCGCCGTCACCGGCGATTCACTGCGCCTTTACATGCCCGACCAACCGCTGTCCCGTGAAAGCCCAAGCCCGCGAGACCGATTCAGTTGGTCCATGGACGGCGGCACCGTGGTGGCAAACGTGCCGCTGGCCGCGTTGGCAGGTCAGCTGAAGCCGCAGTACGGCGGCTGAAGTACCGGGCAGCCTCACCGCGACCAGGGTCGGCGCGGCCCCATTCCCCTTCCTGGCTGGGGCCGGGGCGGTAGCATCGGCGCGGGTGGGTTGATGGGGACATTCAAGGGAGGCCTGGACCGGTGGTGCCGCCATCAGGTGAGAACGATTTGCACGCGCGTCTTCGCGACGCCGAGGCGATGCTGGACGCGATCATCGATCACGCGATCATCCAGCTTGATCTGGCCGGAAACGTCGAGCGCTGGGGCCCCGGTGCGGAGCTGATGACCGGCTATTCAGCGGCTGAAATGGTCGGAAAATCGGTCTCGGTGCTCTACACCGACGAAGACCGCGCGGCCGGACTGGTCGATCGTGAGTTGGCGGCTGTCCGCGAATCCGGTCGATTCGAGTACGAGGGTTGGCGAGTCCGCAAGGATGGGCAGCGGTTCCGCGCCGCGGTGGTGGTCAGCGCGATCCGCGACGAGGCCGACACGATCACAGGCCTGACGAAGGTGATTCGCGATCTGACCGCCGAACAGCAGCGGGCCGACTCGATGTTCCATGGGCTGCTGGAGTCGGCGCCGGACGCCATGGTCATCGTGGCATCTGATGGGCGTATCACCCTGGCCAACGCACAAGCCGATCGGTTGTTCGGCTATCGCCGTGAGGACCTGATCGGTCGCGAGATCGAGACGCTGATACCACCCCGGTTCCGGGGCGGGCATGAGCGCTATCGCAACAGCTTTTTCGCCGACCCCCAGCCACGACAGATGGGTGTGGGTCTGGAGCTGTGGGGTTTGCGTCGAGACGGCACCGAATTCCCCATCGATGTCAGCCTGAGCCCGTTGCGCACCGATGAGGGGCTGCTGGTATCTGCCGCGATCCGCGACGTCACCGAGCGCCGCGAGCAGGAGCAGCGACTGCGCCGCCAGCACGAGGAGATCATGGAGCTGTCCACCCCGGTGATCCAGGTGTGGGACAAGGTCCTGACCTTGCCGGTGATCGGCACATTGGATTCAGCACGCGCTGCGAGGTTGACCGAAGGACTGTTGTTCAAGATCGCCGAGACGCAGGCCGAGGTCATCATCTTCGATATCTCGGGCGTGCCCACCATCGACACTCAAGTTGCACAGCATCTGTTGGCCACGGTTCAGGCGGCGGCGCTGATGGGAACCATCAGCATCATGTGCGGGGTGCGTCCCGAGACCGCGCAATCGATGGTGCATCTGGGTATCGACATCGGCCAACTCCGATCCCGTACGACGTTGCGCCACGCACTGCAGCTGGCTCTGACACTGCTGGCCGAGCGGGCAGAAGCCGCAGCGGGTGTCGCCAGTCTGATGGGACCGGCTGGACTAGGGTGAACGACGACGTTATCCCGGTGATGCGCATCGCTGACACGCTGCTTGTCACGCTGCAGGGCGACCTCGACGATGCCACCGTGATCCGCATCGAGAACCAACTCACCCAGGAGGTTGCGCGCACCGGCGCGGCGGGGATGTTGATCGATGTCAGTGGACTGACTGCCGTCGACTCGTTCGTTGCGCGGGTACTGGCGCGGATTGTGGCGATGATCCGTCTGCTCGGGGCGCAAGCCGCCGTTGTGGGTATCCAGCCCGCGGTGGCCATCACACTCGTTGAGCTCGGTGTGCCGATGGGGCACCTGAACACCGCGCTCAACGCCCAACAAGGCTTGGCTCTGCTGCATCGGCTGCGCCGAGACGACGCCCACCCAACTGACTGACATGGATCAGAGCCTCCCGGATCGCACCGTCGAACAGGCTGCCGTCACCATCACCGACGAAACGGATCTGATCGGCGTCCGCCACACGCTGCGTGCACATGCGCGCGCCGCTGGACTGTCGTTGGTCGATGAGACGAAGTTGATCACCGCGGGAAGTGAGCTGGCCCGCAACATCCTGGTCCACGCCGCCGGTATCGGCGGTCGACTCGACGTCCAACAGGATGTCCGTGACCGTCGTCGTGGGGTGCGAGCCACTTTCACCGATGAAGGTCCCGGAATCGCAGATTTGGAAGCAGCGCTCACGGACGGGTTCAGCACCGCCGGCAGCCTCGGATTGGGGCTGCCAGGTTCGCGCCGATTGGTCGATGAGCTGACGATCATCTCCGCGCCGGGCTCGGGCACCACGGTAACGATCGTGAAGTGGCAGCGGCGGTGAGACAGCAGCAGCATCACCGGCATCCCATCAAGGTTCCCGAAGATGTGGGTGCTCTCCGCAGGGCGGTGGGCCGGCTGGCCGCAACGCAATCTGCAGTACGCGTCGGTGAGGCTGAACTCATAGCCACCGAGCTGGGGACGAACCTGCTGCGACATGCCGATCCGGGCGGCTACGTGCTGTATCGGCAGTTCGGCGACGGCATCGAGTTGTTATCGGTCGACAGCGGTCCCGGGATGTCCCTGCACCGCATCCCGAACGGAGCCGAGACGGCACCGATACGCCCAAGCCCCATCAGCCGGGACGGCAGCAGCGGCGGGCTGTCGGTAGGGCTGGCCAGCATCCGCCGGATTGCCACCGATTTCGGCTGCTACTCCACTCCAAGCGGGACCATCGTGCTCGCCCGACTGCACGGTGCCGACCCATCGACCGAAGGGGGATGGCGCTACGGCGCAGTCAACGTACCGCGCAGAGATGGTGACGCCAGCGGCGATGCGTGGGCGGTGACGGCCGGGCCGCAGTTAGCCGCACTCGTCGTGGACGGCCTCGGACACGGAGACTCTGCCGCCGCTGCAGCACAGGCCGCGGTCACCGTCTTCGATCAGCGACCGGTGACCGATCCACAGGACTTTATGCAGCGGGCGCACGAAGCCATGCGGGTCACCCGAGGGGGAGTGGCCGCGGTGTGCGTGATCGATCCACCAAACGAACAGCTGCTATTTGCCGGCGTCGGAAACATCGCAGGACAAGTGATTCACGGCGGCGATAAACAACACCTCATGAGCCATGCCGGAACGCTGGGCACGCACCTGCCCACTCCACGCATCCGCGTGCAACACTGCCGCTGGCCGCTCGGAGCGACCCTCGTCATGGCCTCCGACGGGTTGCGCTCGGGCTGGCATCTGGATACCTACCCTGGACTGCTGCGGCACGATCCGTCCGTTGTCGCCGCGACCCTGTACCGGGATTTCACCCGATCCACTGACGATGCATGTGTGCTGGTGGTGCGCCATGATGACTAGAAGCGCTGCCGTGAGCGCGATACGAGATGACCGCTGTGACGAACACTCCTGAGCCTGCGACGTTGGCCGAGGCGCTGGACGCGCTACACCAGCGCGACAGCGCGCTGCGCCAAGCGCACCGGCAGCTCACCGAGGCACACCAAGAACTCGAGGACACCAATCGCGGCATCATCGCGCTCCACACTGAACTGGAAGCCGCCCGCCACGCGGAATCCCGGTTGGCCGCCATCGTGCTGTCCTCCGATGACGCCATCATCTCCATGACACCGCAATACGCGATCCGAACCTGGAACCCCGGCGCACAGCAGTTGTTGGGTCACGCCGAGACGCAGATCGTCGGTCAATCCATGCGGATGCTGCTACCCCCGGCCGCTGAGGATGACTTCGCCGAGGCAGTGCAGCGAGTCCGACGGGGCGAACATGCCCAGGCCTATGACACTCAGTGGCGCCATGCCAACGGCACGGCGGTCGATGTGGTCGTTACGGTGTCCGCGCTTCGCGACAGCACCGATGAGCTCATCGGTTACTCGGCGGTGGCCCACAACATCACCGAGCGGCTGCGCACACAGGCCGAGTTGGTTGCCGCGCGGGCCGAGTCCGACGTACTGGCCGAACGTGACCGCATTGCCCGCGACCTGCACGACCACGTTATCCAGCGAGTCTTCGCCGTCGGAATCACACTGCAGGGCACCATCCCTCGCACGCGCGGCGCCGAAGTCCAGCAGCGTCTCGCGGCGGCGGTCGATGATCTGCAGGGCGTGATCCACGACATTCGTACCGTGATCTTCCAATTGCATGGCGGGTCCTCTGACGTCACTCGGCTGCGCCAGCGACTGGACGAGGCAATCGCACAGATGTCGGGAGATTTGAACACCACTGTGCGGTACGCCGGACCGCTGTCGGTCATCGACTCGACATTGGCCGATCACGCCGAAGCGGTCGTCAAAGAAGCGACCAGCAACGCGGTACGCCATGCGCAGGCCACCACGCTGACGGTCACCGTCGATGTCGCAGACTTGCTGTGCATCGACATCACCGACGACGGCAAAGGCATGCCCGAAAACATCACCAGCAGCGGCCTGACAAACTTGCGCCGGCGCGCCGAATCCCTTGGGGGAGAATTGATCATCGATGAGCCCCCCGGCGGCGGGACTCGCCTGCGGTGGTCAGCGCCCTTGCCCGAGTAGCCCTGGTCAGAGGTGACGGGCGATGAGATCCTTCATGACTTCGTTGGCGCCGGCGTAGATCCGAGAGATTCGGCTGTCGACGAACAAGCGGGAGATCGGGTATTCCTCCATATACCCGTAGCCGCCGTGCAGTTGCAGGCAGCGGTCGACGACCTGTGTCTGTTGGTCAGAGCACCAGAGTTTTACCTGCGCGGCACGCTTGACGTCGAGTTCGCCGCGGACGTGACGCTGGATCGCGTCGTCGACGAACGTGCGCATCACATCGATGATGGTGGCGATTTCGGCCAGCTCGAAACGCGTATTCTGCAGGGCGAAAAGAGGTTTGCCGAACACGTGACGATCCTTCACGTACGCCAGGGTGTGGTCATACGCGGCTTCGACCGCGCCCAGCGCGGCGACGCCGACGATGAGTCGTTCCTGCGGCAACTGCTGCATCAGCTGGACGAAGCCGCGGCCCTCGATACCGCCGAGCAGGTTTTCGGCGGGTACCCGGAGTTCGTCGAAGAACAGTTCGGTCGTGTCCTGCCCTTTCTGACCGATCTTCTTCAGCTTGCGACCGCGCTGGAATCCGGGAGTGTCGTCGCTGACCTCGGCGACGAACAAAGACAAACCCGCCGCACCCTGTCCTGGATCGGTCTTGGCCGCAATGATGATCAGGTCGCACGTCGCGCCATTCGAGATGAACGTCTTCGCACCGGAGATCACGTACTCGTCTCCCACGCGAAGCGCCCGGGTCGAAATGGCCTGCAGATCCGAACCGGTACCCGGCTCGGTCATGGCGATTGCGCCGATCCACTCACCGGAAGCGAGCTTGGGCAGCCAGCGTAGTTTCTGTTCGGTGTTGGCGTAGGCGTTCAGGTAATGCGGGACGATGCCCGCGTGAACTCCTAACTGCATGGACAGATCACCCGCGTAGGCCTGCTCTCGGAAAAGAACGGCTTCATGCGCGAAAGTTGCTCCGCCGCCGCCGAATTCCTCCGAGATGGACATCAGCAGCAGCCCCAGTTCGCCGGCACGGCGATACAACGCGCGGTCGGGCTCTCCGGCGGCGACGAACTCCTCGTGCCGTGGGGCAACTTCTTTCGTGAAGAACTCCCGGGCCAAGTCGGAGAGAGCCGCCAGTTCGGTCGTCGAGGCGTGGGTCATTGTCTTGTTCCTTTCGAACTCAACGCACGTAGAGGGCGTCGATCTGCGCTGCGTACTTTTCGGCGATCGGCACACGGCGCAGCTTGAGGGTGGGTGTCAGCTCGTCTCCGCCGGGGATCCAGTACTGCGGCAGGACTTTCCAGCTGCGTATCTGCTCAACCCGGGATAGGCGGGCGTTCGCCAGCGCTACCGCGTCGGAAACCGCGCGCTGGACAGCCTCGTTGTCCACCATTTCAGCGATGGTGGTGTCGCCGAATCCGTGCCGGCCGGCGAATTCAGCGACCGTATCGGGGTCGAGTGTGATGAGCGCGGCGATGTGTGGCCGGTTGTCGCCGATCGCGGCGACAGCGCCGATGAGAGGGCTGGCGGCCTTCAACGCGCCCTCGATGTTGCTCGGAGACATGTTCTTTCCGCCGGAGTTGATGATCAACTCCTTCTTCCGGTCGACGATGCGTAGGTACCCCTCGCCATCGAGCGTGCCGATGTCACCGGTGTGGATCCAGCCGTCGGCATCAAGAATGTCAGCGGTGCGGGCCGGATCGCGGTGGTATCCGCGCATCACCCCGCAGCCGCGCACCAGAATCTCGCCATCGGTATCCAGTTTGATTTGAGTGCCGGGTATCGATTTACCCACCGTGCCGAATTTGGGCCGGTCCTTCGGGTTCACGGTCGTGACCGCCGAAGTCTCCGACATGCCCCAGGCCTCCAGAACCGGAACGCCGATCGCGAGCATGAACTCGAGAACGGAAACATCGATGGGTGCGGCGCCCGAGACCGCGGCACTCAGCTGGTCCAGCCCCAGACGCGAGCGAATCTTCGACAACACCAACACATCTGCAGCGACGGCGGCCGCTTCGTCGAGCAGCCCCAGCCGACCTCCAGCCAGGGTGGCTGCAGCCTTCTTCTTGCCGGCCTCCAACGACCAGCGCGCCAAAACCCCGGCCGGCCCAGCTTGCTCCGCTATGAGCGCCTCGATTCGAGCCCGAATCTTGTACCACAGCATCGGTACGGCGACGAAGAACGTCGGGTGCACCCGGCCCAGCACGTCGACCAGGGTCTTCGGGTCGCCGACGTCGGTGACCGTGATGCCGAAGTACATCGGCGCGTACTGGCCGATCCATCGGTTGATGAGGTGCGCATCCGGCAGATAGGACAGCACGCGACCCCGGGTGAGATCACCGACCACGCCGGTGATCACCTCGAGTTGGTACAGCAGGTTGGCGTGAGTCAGCTCGACGCCCTTGGGATGCCCGGTGGTCCCGCTGGTGTAGATGAGGGTCAAGACATCGTCGCGCTGAACGGTCTTCCAGGCGGCGTCGAAGTCGAAATCGTCAGCACCGCAATCAGTCACCTCGTCGAGGGTGAGCACGCCGTGGCGCGCTTCATCGACGGAGATGACGTGGCGCACAACGGTGCCCGATGCGGCGGCGAGAACCTTGTCCAGATACTGCGCCTCACTGACCACCACTGCCGGCTCCGCGTTTTCGAACAGGTAGGTGATCTGTGCCGTGGCGCTGGTGTTGTACACCGAGAAGCCGACCGCGCCGAGGTGCATGACCGCGGCATCAACGATGTGGAATTCGCTGCGATTGGTCAGCATCATCGCAACCACATCACCCCGGCGCACACCCAGCGCGGCCAATCCCGCGGCGACGCGTCGAACCTCGGTCCCGTACTGCGACCACGTCAATGCCACGCTGCCGTCAGCGCGGCAGATTGCTGCGGTGTCACCGAGCTCGGCAACGCGCCGTTGGAAATGCGCGCACAGGCTTTCGCTCATCACTGCCTTCCTCGGGAGTTCATACGTCAGACCGCACGCGGCGCAGCTCCGGTGCGCCGCGTGTCGACGGCTACGGAAGCGCAACCGTTCGTTCTGAAACAGTAGAACATATTGAGTATGATTGTTTCAATGGAGCGCTGGCGTTGGATCGCGCGCGTCATCCGATCCGTCCGGATCTGCGCGAAATACCCTGCCCGACAGAAAGAGAGCCGTGATGTTGACAACTCAGCGTCGGCCCAACGGCGCTTCGTGTGCGGTGAGTGCGGCGGCTAGCGATAGCCCCAGCCCGACGGGCGGTGGCCGCGCTATGACCACAAATCGGGGTGATCACGCCCGTGCGGCGATCTTGACGGCGCTGCGGGCATTGCTGGAGCGGGACCCGATCTCTGAGATTTCGGTGCAGGCGATCGCTCGGCAGGCCGGCGTCACTCGAACCGCGTTCTACTTCTATTTCGATTCCAAGTACTCCGCTCTGGCCGAACTGTTGCACGGCCGCACCAAAGCCGCCATGCTCGATCGGTCATTTGCGTTGCGAGTGCCCGGGGAATCCACGCCGACGCTGGTCGCGCGAGTCATCACCGGCATACGTGCCGCGCTGGCGGCCGACGACCCGGTGTGGGCGTCGTGCCGCGCATCGGCAGGCTATGAACCTGAGATCGCCGAAATCGTCGCTGACGTGGAGGACGCCATCACCCGCCGGATCGTGGCGATTGTGGCCACCGAAGTATCCCAAGGCGCCCAACCGATCTCGGCCGATGTGTCGGCGCTGGTCCGTGTTCTGACCACCGCGACGGTCACCGGTTGTGATCCCGGGCGCTTCGGAGCGCCGGCCGGGCAACCCGATCCCGCTACTGACGTGGTACCGGCTCTCTGGCTGAATGCATTGTGGCCCGGGCAGTTCGGGAAATCGTGAACCCTACAGGGAATCGTTGCCCATGGACATCGTCCACAGCTCGTGCCCGAGGTCGGACAGGCGCAGACCGAGCCGCTCCACCCGAGCTGAATGCCGCGCCGCCTCGGCGTCGGCAATGGCACGCATGACCGTGGGTTCTGCCATGAGCACCTCGTACCCGGATTCCGATCGGTCCGCCTGCGGCCCGATTTCAACCAGACCGAGTTGCAACAGGTTGGCGACGTACGTCGGCACCATGGTCGGCAATGTGACGCCTGCGGTGCGGCCGATGAGAGACGTGTTGGTCAACACGGCTCGAGGTGACGACCACCATCGAGACTGCGAATAGACGTTGACAAGCGGCGACGTGGTGCCGTCTGACAGCGCGCGGAGAATCCGTGCCTCGTCGGCGACAAGCTGGTCGACGATACGGCTGTACAGCTCCAACCGGGTCTCGCATGTGCTCTGTTCAAGCGAGCGATCCAGCAGCCCGGCCATCTTGCGGTGAAGCGCATCGTTCAACTGCGGTATGTCATTCGGTTTGGCAACGTCGACATCGGCGCGCCGCGATTGCGAGTTCGAATGCATGGCGGCGTGCCCCTGCGACGGCACCTCGCGCATGGGGATGCCGGCGTTTCCCGCGATGCGCAAGCTTTGCCTGGCGAATGTAGTGGCAGCCCCGATCAGACCGTGTACGTCGGAGGTGGTGACCATCGTTTCATCTCGTTTCTCGAAGACGGTTCTTTCGGCCGGTTGGTGCTCGGAGTTCCGGGCGAGAGCCCGCGTGTTACTGCTCCAGTTGGCGGATGATGTTGGCCACCGTCGGGTTGGCGGCGAGCTGCTGGTCCAGGACCACGTTGATGACACCTCGAAGCCAGGCATAGGGAATCCACGCTCGGGGAGCGGTGCTGCTGGCTTTGCGTTGCCTGACCGCGTCGACAACGCTTTCGGCGGCGTAGTCCGCGTCAATACGTCGATTCAATGGCCAGGGCAGCAGTTCCCCGATTCGTCGGCCGACCGGATCGTCATCGAGTGTCGTGCGGGCCAGCGCCGTATCGACGATGCCGAAGTAGGAGATTCCGACCGTTACGCGATGCGCTGCCAGTTCGATTCGCAAAGCGCGCCCGAACTGTTCGACCCCGGCCTTGCTGATCATGTACGCCGCACCGCCCATTCCCGGTGCGAACGCTGCGCACGAGCCGATGAGCTGAATGTGTCCGCGGCTGGAGATGATGTGCTCGGTCGCCGCGCGCACCGTGTGCACCGCACCGAGCAAGTTGATATCGATAACCCGTTGGAACGCATCGGGTTCGATCGTGCGCAGGGTCGCCGGCGGTGGTGTGACGCCGGCGTTGGCGACCACCACGTCGATACGTCCCCAGGTGCCGACCGCGTGGTCGACCGCCGCGGTCAACGCCTCGGCATCACGCACGTCGGCCACGACACCGATGGTGTTGCTCCCCAGCAGCGCCTGGGCCTTCCCGAGTTGCTCGTCGTCGACGTCGACAAGGACGACTCGGGATCCGGCCGCGACGAACCGGGACGCCGCTTCGAAGCCGATGCCCTGTGCCGCGCCGGTGATGAGAACTACTGCACCGGAGAGATTCATCGTTGGATGCGCGGTCATCGCCCGACCACCAACTCGGTGTCGGTGGCCGCAGGTCGTGCGGTTGCGTAGCGGATGTCGAACTCTCCGAGGCGAATTCGGCGCATCTGATGCCGGAAGGTGAAGACGAAGCCGGGCCAGAAGGTGAAATTGCGGCCGGATGGACTCAGATAGTAGCTCTGACAGCCGCCAGAGTTCCACACGGAGCTTGCGAGGCGGTGGTCGACGTGCTCGACAAAGGCGTCGAGAGTCTCGTCCGACACCTCGATACTGCGGATCTGGCGGTCGCGCATCTGCGCGATGGCGTCGAGTACGAAGTCGAGCTGCGCCTCGATCGTCACGATTTGCGACGTGTACACCACTGAGTTCGGTCCGAGAATCATGAACAGATTCGGGAAACCCGGAATGACGGTGCCGAGGTGCGCTTTCATTTCGCCGCCGGCCCACACCTGGGCGAGGCTACGGCCGTCTCGACCGTGGATGCGGGTGAAGCCCTCGTTGTGCGCCAGTTTGAAACCGGTTCCGAACACGATGGCGTCGAGGCGATGGTGGGTACCGTCGGCCGTCTCGATCCCGTCCGCGGTGACCCGCCGGATCGCTGCGGTTTCCACGACGGTGTTGTCCGCCGCGAGCGCGGGGTAATAGGCGTTGGAGAACGTCGGACGCTTGCAGCCGAAAGCGTATTGCGGTGTCAGCTTGGCGCGGAGGTTCTCGTCGCGAACCTGTCGTCGGAGATGCCACAGGCCCACAGCCGCCATCGGTTGCAGGAGCATTGGGAAATGGACCAGGCCGGGCACCATCGCTTCCTGGACCAGGCTGACCGCCGAGCGCGCCACGCGCTGGACGAGCGGGGCCGTGCGGAACACCGAACGCACCGCCGGACCCACCGGGCGGTCCGGGTGGGGCAGGATCCACGTTGGAGTCCGTTGGAACACAACCAATTCGGCGGCGTCAGGCTGAATCTGCGGGATGAATTGCACGGCCGAGGCGCCGGTGCCGATGACACCGACGGCCTTTCCGTGCAGGTCGACATCGTGGCGCCACTGCGCTGAGTGAAATGCCGGGCCCGAGAAATCCTCGAGCCCTGGAAGATCCGGGACCGACGGCTCGCTGAATGGTCCGGTGGCGACGATCAGAACGCTGGCGGTGAAGAGTTGACCACCCGCGGTTATCTGCCAGACCTGGGCCAGGTCGTCCCATGAGGCGTCGGTGACATCGTGCCCGAGCCGAATGTGCGGCCGGATGCCGCTGTCATCGATACATTTTTCGATGTACGACTTCAGTTCTCGCTGCAGCGGATAGAGACGGGTCCAGTCAGGATTCGGAGCGAAAGAGTAGGAATACAGGACCGAGGGGATGTCGCACTGCGCCCCCGGGTAGGTGTTCGCCTGCCACGTGCCCCCGATATCGGTGGCCCGCTCGAACACGAGGAAGTCGCTGTCGCCGGACTCTTTGAGCCGCAATGCCGCGCCGATCCCGCCGAAGCCGGCACCGATGATCGCCGTATGGACATACGTGGGCGTGGGGTTGGTCATGGTTCGTCCTTGCTGTGCCGGTGGATGACTAGAGCGCGACGGAGATCGAGTCACCCTGGGCGCGGGAAACGCAGATCATCATCGAGTCGCTGTGCTGATCGGGAGTCAGCACCCGATCCCGGTGCTCGACGACGCCGTCCACCAGGCGCACGCGGCAGGCTCCGCAGAAACCCTGCTGGCACGAGTACTGCACGTCCGGTTTGACCTGGCGGATCGCGGCGAGGGCAGACTCGGCTGCGCCGACGTTGACTGTCAGCCCCGACTCGGTGAGTTTCACGGTGAATGCTCTGCCGTCGACGATGGGTGCGGCGCTGAAACGTTCGCTGTGGAATTCCGCAATGTTTCCTGCCCCGGCCGCAGTGGTGGCGACCTGACGAGCTTGCTCGATCATGGCCGGAGGGCCACACACGTAGAACGCCGCACGGGGTGAATCCGGTGAGCACAATTCGGCCAAATCCGGTGTGCCGTACTGATCGTCGGGCCGGATCTGTACCCGATCGTGCCCGAGTTCGGTGAGCTCGTCGATGAAGGGCATCGACTCGCGCGAACGTCCGGTGTACACCAGGCGCCACGCGGACGTGCCGGATGCCACGTCACGCACCATCGGCAAGATCGGGGTGATGCCAATTCCGCCGGCGACGAACACGTACTCGTCGGCAGGGGCGAGGCTGAACGCATTGCGTGGCCCCCGGATGCGAAGCGTGTCGCCGACGCGGACGCGATGCAGTTCGGCCGAGCCCGCGCCATCGGGTAGCTGCCGCACGGCGATTCGGTAGTGGAGTGAATCGAATCGGTCACCGGTCAGCGAGTAGTGCCGTTGCCGCCCCGACGGGGTGAACACATCGATGTGCGCACCCGGCGTCCACCGGGGGAGCGGTGAACGGTCGGGCCGGCTCAGGGTCAGGCCGACCACATCGGCGGCCAGGCGCTGCACCGCAACAACTTCGAGCCGTGCGTCGTATCCCGCCCGGCGTACCGGCCGGGTCGGAGACAAGCGGTCGGCAATCGTGCTCTCGGTGAACAGCCGCGAATAGCCGCGGGCGAGCTGCCCCATCGCCTTGAGTGCAGGACTCGGGTCATCGACAGCGCCGGGCTGGTCGAGCAGCCGGCTCATGCGTGCGCCGCCTGTGCCGCGGGCGATTGCGCCAGGTAACGCACTGCCTTGCTGATGTCGCCCATCGTCGACGGATGAAAGCCGGGACGCAGGTAGGTGTACATCTGCGAGAACAAGAAGGACACCCCTGGTACCAAACCGTGATGGGCGGCACGGATGTACTCGACGGGCCACGGACGACGACGTTGCACTGTCGCGTCATTGCTATAGAGATACGACGCGGTCGAAAACCACAGCAGGGCAAGGCCCGAACACGCGATGATGGCGGTTCGCGCGCGGCGGGCGTACCCACCGTCGACGTATTGGTAGGCATCGAACGCGACGTTGCGATGTTCGAGTTCCTCGGCGCCGTGCCATCGCAGCAAGTCGAGCATCGTCGGGTCGATGCCCGCGCGGTCGAAGGCCCCGTTGTCCAAGAGCCATTCGCCGATCACGGCGGTGAAATGCTCTGCCGCCGCGTACACCCCAAGCCGCTCGCTCAACCATGCTTTCCTGGCGGGGCCGGTGATCCCGTGGTCACCGAAGATCTTCTCCACCGCGAACTCGATGCGCCGCAGCACCACGCCGACCTCGACCCCGTGAGCGCGTAGGTAGTCGCGGAACCCCTCATGCGAAGCCGCGTGCGTTGCTTCCTGCCCGACGAATCCGATGACCTCCTCTTTGAGGCGCTCGTCATCGATGTATGGCAGCGCCTGACCGAAGACGTCGGCCATGGCCCGCTCGCCTTCCGGCAAGACCAGGTGCATCACGTTCCAGAAATGGGTGGCGTAGGCCTCGCCCGGGATGTACTCCAGCGGGACGCCGGACCAATCGAAGTGGACGTGACGAGCGCTGATCGCCAATGCCTCGTCGTTGTACTCGCGCACCACTCGCCCTGGTTGTTTGCTCGCCATCACGCGCCTTCCCTCAGCTCTGAGTCCTTCGCGCTACAGTGAAACATACAACATACAATTGTTTCAATGTTGCACAGTCGACTATCGTCAGATGCGTGCACACGGAACTCTTCGCTCTCGACACCGCGCGTGATGAGGGCGTGGAAGAGATTCTCGATGCCGCCTTGGATGTTTTTGCCAAGATCGGTATCCGGCGGGCGACTGTCGACGAAATCGCCCAACGCGCAGGGCTGGGACGAGTCACGATCTATCGGCGCGTGGGCGGAAAGAACGAGATCGTCACCGCGGTGCTCATCCGCGAATCCCAGAAGCTGTTCGAAGCCGTGCGCGCGGCTGCGGCGCGCACCGACAATTTCGCGGATCGAGTGGTCCACAGTTTTGCCACGACGATCGAGACGGTGCGCACCAATGCCGTCTGGAACAGGCTTCTCGAAATCGAACCCGACACGGTGCTGCCTCGGCTGACCCTCGAAGCCAGTCCGCTGCTTGCCGGCGCTGTTGCGGCGACCGCCGAGATACTGCGTGGCCCGGATGTCGCGGCGGTCCCCGAACCCGACCTACTTGCCCGGGCCGAAATCCTTGTCCGCATCACCCATTCGATCCTCCTCACGCCTGCGGTGCTGGCGCCGTTGGAGACTTACGAGCAGGTCGAACGATTCGCCCGGCAGAACCTCCTGCCGATCGCCGCAACGCCGGCACCGTAGCGCCGCGACCGCGTGAGTCAACCGCCGGTTGCGCACGCGATCGTCACCGCCCGGGCGTGGGGAGTCAGGAACGCCATCAACGCATCCGGGTCTGCCACTCGATGCGCGGGTGCGGAGGCAGCGAGGACGGCAATCAGTCTGTCGTCGGCGCCGCGGATCGGCAGCGCCAGACATCCGTGGCCGGGCACCAGAATGCCGCGCTGCGTGGAGAAGGCCGGACGTTCACCTCGGGCATCTGCGGCGATCATGCGTCCGATGGCCGAGCAGTCCGGCTCGGCGATGACCCGGGCCGGATCGGACAGCGGGAAATCGGGATCGATGTCGAACAATTCCAGTGCCGGCCGCCGGGTGGACCGGTGCAGCACGAGGTGTATCCCGAACCGGGCTTCCGCCCGGACAGCGTCAACGGCCTCGCGAATGAGGAAATATTGTCATCTGATGCAACATTGGTTGGGTAGCAATGTTGTCCGTTGTAGCAGGTCGGGCGCCGGGGGGTGAGACTTCGGCACCGATTGCCGGTGGTCAACACGCCCCCGATGTCCAACGCATCAATGATGCATCTGTTACAACATGTGTCGTGACCAATAATCTCGAAGGCTCGGCCGAGCGTGTATCGGCGCCCAATGTTGTCCATCTCGAACCGCAACGAGCGATGTTCGAGGCCATGTTGCAGGGCTGGGAGAAACAGCAGCGAGCGCGGTTCTTGAAGGATTCCACGATCGCGCCGCGCCTTCGGCTGGTGCGCCGTTTCGCGGAGTTCTCGGGCCTTTATCCGTGGCAGTGGACGCCGTCTGAGGGTGAGGCGTGGATCAGCGAATTGCGTTCGGGCTCTTCGCCATTGCGGTTCTCGACGGCACGTAACTATGAGATCGACATTCGGGTCTTCTGCGAGTACCTGCTTGATCAGCGGTACGGCTGGTTCGCTGATTGCGCGCAGCAGTTCGGGCAAACCCCGCAGCAGGTCTTCCACGACGACAACTCGATCCTGCACGTCGGGGAGTACGAAGGTGATCCGTCACGGCGCCCGCTGACCTACGACGAGGTTCAGGCGCTGTTCGACGCGGCCGACGGCCGAGTCGAGACGATCCGTTCACGCGGCCGCAAGGGTGCGATGACGGCTCTGCGCGATGCAGCCATGCTGAAGTTCATCTACGCCTACGGGCTGCGCCGCAACGAGGCCGCTCACGCCGATGTTGTTGACCTGCGCCGCAATTCGAAGATGGGCGACTTCGGCAGGTTCGGATCGTTCACGGTCCGGCACGGCAAAGCCTCGCGCGGAGGACCGGCGAAGCGGCGCACCGTGCTCACCGTCCCCGAGATGAGCTGGATCGTGGACATCCTGGACCACTATCTGACCGACGTGCGCCCGCAGTTCCCGGCCGACAAGAAGCCCGCGTTGTGGCTGACCGAACGTGGTACGCGGATCGGCGCCCGGACGATCAACACCGTCTTCACCGAGGTGCGTGATCTGGCCGGCATCGATCCCACGCTGAATTTGCACTGCCTGCGCCACTCGTTTGTGACGCATCTGGTCGAGTTTGACTACCCAGAGCGTTTCATTCAGGAGCAGGTTGGCCACTCGTTCTCCTCGACGACCGCCGTCTATATCGGTGTGTCCAACGAGTACCGCAACCGGATTCTGTCGAACGCCATGCACGCCCGCTACGGCGACGAGCTCGGACCGAGGCCGCCGCAATGAGGACCATGGACTATGCGTGGCACCTGCGCACCAAAATGGCTGAACGCGGGATGTTTTCGACGACCGACCTGCAACCGCACCTGGCGGATCGGGGCGTCGCGCTCTCCCGTGAGCAGACCTATCGCCTGGTCACCGGCCAGCCGCAACGACTGAGCATGAACACCCTGGTTGCGTTGTGCGACATCTTGGACTGCACCCCGAATGACTTGATCGAACCGCGCGTCACCGAAGCATCACCGCGCAAGGCCGCCGGTGGCGACAACGTCACTGCGATCACAACGCGTCGCACCACCATCAAGCGGCCGGGGAGCGGATCATGAGCGTCGCTGCGCCCCCGAAACACGTCTGCGCCCGCTGCGGCCGACTGGCCGAGCGCGCTGCGCGCACTCCTGGTGGTGGCATCTGCAAACGGTGCTACCGCAATGACCCCGCGCGGATGGAACAGTGCTCGGTCTGCGGACGTTCCAAGAACCCGTCACGGCGCACGGCTGACGGAAAACCGTTGTGCAGCAACTGCGCTCGCCCCAAGTATGTGTGCTCAGGATGCGGCCGACTCGATCACGCCAAGAAGATCACTGCCGAAGGTCCGCTCTGCCAGCGCTGCTACACAGCGCCGCAGCGTCAGTGCGGCAAGTGCGGACGCGTCCGAAAAATCGCGGTGCGCGTGCAGCAGGGAACAGTTGACCTGTGCCATCGCTGCGCGCACACCCGCGAATTCGTGTGCAGTCTGTGCTCGAAAATGCAACCCGTACATACACATTGGCCACTCGGCCCGGTCTGCATCCCCTGCTACAAGCGGTCAACACAACACCCCGCGACATGCGCCGGTTGCGGCACGGCCAAAGTCCTCATCGGACGCACCACTGCAGGCGAGCTGGCCTGCGGACCCTGCGTCGGCAGTTCCACCGACTACGTCTGCACAACGTGCGGCCAAGCCGGACCGCAACACTACGAAAACACCTGCCTGAACTGCTCCATCGTGCGCATGACACGCGAACTGCTGACCTCGCACGACGGAACCATCAGTCAGGATCTCGCTGGACTGCCGGACGTTCTCGCCCAGCACGGCCGCGCCGATTCGACGATGCGCTGGCTCATCAAGGCGCGC
Organism: Mycolicibacterium sp. HS_4_1; assembly: GCF_054515875.1. Classification (NCBI taxonomy): domain Bacteria; kingdom Bacillati; phylum Actinomycetota; class Actinomycetes; order Mycobacteriales; family Mycobacteriaceae; genus Mycobacterium; species Mycolicibacterium sp. HS_4_1. Next base: position 4,071,308 of record NZ_CM137261.1, on the reverse strand, counting down.
ACCCAGCATTTCCTGCGCCTACTGGCCAACGCCGACGGCGAGTTGACCCACGCCGACGTCGACGCTTGCCCACCCGGATACGCTCGCCACTACGTGCGTGCGCTACTCGTACGGGCACAGATCCTGCCGCGTCGCGACGAGCAACTCGAGCGGTTCGAAACCTGGATCGACGAATACACCGCAGCTCTACCACCGCACCAGGGCGCGGTGTTGGCGCCCTACGCCCGCTGGGGCGTGCTGCGCACCGCCCGACGTCGGGCCGCCCGCCGTGGATTCACCACTTACGCAGCCGATTCCAGCCGCGAACGCATCCGCACGGCGCAGCGCCTGATCGAACACCTCGAGGCATCCGGACACCAGATCGGTGAGCTGACCCAGGCGATCCTCGATGGCTGGACGGCCGGTAACCGCGAGCGGACCAAGAGCATTTCCGGCTTCGTCACCTGGCTGGGCAAGCGCGGCATCGTCGACGGTGTGACTGCCCAACGGATCCAGCGCCAGTGGCCCAGCGAGATCAGCGACGAGACCGAACACCGGCAGCGAATCACCGACCTGTTGGACATGTCCACAGACATCGAGCTGTCCATCCGAGTGGCTGGGCTGCTGGTGCTGCTCTATGGTCCGCGATTGGTTCAGATCAAGGCGCTCACCACGGCCGATGTTGGCATCGACGGCAAGCGGACCCACCTGGCGCTGGCGCAACACCCGATCGAGCTACCCGCACCCGTCGGCGAACTCGTCAGTCAACTCGCCCGCCAAGCATCGGACAACCCGCGAGCAAGCACGCCCGACGGCGACGCCTACCACCTGTTTCCCGGGGCACGGCCCCATGAGTCGATCCACAGCACCACGCTCAGCGTGAAGCTCACAGCCGCCGGCATCCCAACACGTCTCAGCCGCAACTACGCCATGGTCGCCCTCACCAGTGATCTGCCCGCAGCTGTCGTCGCCACCCAGCTCGGCCTCAGCGCATCGGCAACCACGATGTGGGCCAAGTTCGGTCAACAAGACCAATCCGAATATCTACTCGCACGCCAGCAGGCCCGATGAAATGAAGGAGAACAGTGCCGAATACAGCACACACGAATATAGACCGTCCGCCAGTCTAGCCGATCCGCCGGAGTCGAAGGGATGCCGACCAATCGATCGATGCGGCGCCCGAGCGCGAATCCGCCCAAATCCGGCGTGCGGACCAGGTATTCGCTGTCCACCAAGACGGCCAGCAACCGGTACGCGGAGGACCGCGACATCCGTAGCCGGTGGGTGATGTCCAGCGCGGTGACTCCGGGCCCAGCGGCGGCGACCTCCTCGATGATGGCGAGGGCTGCGAGTGCCGAACGCGACCCGGCGTCGGGGCGCAACGTTCGGTTCATGATGTGCCCCGCAGGTAGCCGCGCCATACCGAGGACCTGACGGTTCCGGCGTGTGCGCCGATCGACGCGAACGCGTTCGGTCGGCTGCTGCGCAATCGCCACCCAGCGGCGGCCCACAGCAGCATCCAGGCCGTGGCGGCTACCGCTCCAATCCAGAACGGGCCGGCGATCGTCAGTCCCCAGAATTCGGCCACCGTGGCCGTGAGAACCAGTGCGCAGGCCGGCCCGATCACCAACGCCACCCTGCTGGGTTCGCCCAGGCGCCGCAGCATCGCGGGCATCGCGCCGGCCAGCGCGGCATATGCCAGCAGGTAGCCGCAGACCGCGCCGGCCATCAGCGAGCCGCATGCCGCTGCCGGGTCGGCGCCGCATGCACTCATGGCGAAAGGCACGCCGAATACGATCGCGGTGCACACCCAGATCCCGACGGTTGGTGCCTTGCTGCGCAGATCGGTGTGGCCAAGCGCCGCCGGTAAGACGCCTTCGCGGGCCAGGGACAGCAAGACGCGGGCTGCCGCTGTCGTGAATGCCAACGCGCAGGCGAAAGACGATAGCGTCGTCGCGAGGTAGAGGGCCGGCACCAGCATCCGGCCACCGGGATCGGCAGCCAGTGCCCCGAACCACGAATCTGTCGGTATCTGGCTTAGCGTTCCGGCTTGGGTCAAGGTCGCAAGCATCACGACGGGCCCGCCCAGCAGCAGCGAGCCACGGATTGCCGCTGGCACGGTGCGCAGCGGAGCGCGGGTCTCGACCGACAGCACTGTCGCGGTCTCAAAGCCGGCGAACGCCGCCATTGCGACCGCGACACCACCAGCCAGGTGCCCGAGATCGGGGATGGGAGCCAGCACAGAATCATGTAGACGGCGTACGTCACCATGCCAGAGCAGCCACCCCGCGACCACCACCACCAGCCCCACGGCGATGGTCTCGGTCACCAGCGCGACCCGCGCCGATAGCCGGATTCCGCGAACCAGCACCACCCCGCTGGCCACCGCGAACCCGAGCGCGCCGGCCGCGACCAGCCAGCCGTGCGCCGTCAGCCCGGCCGCGGACGCCAACCGTAATGCGAACGCCGAGGACTCGGTGACCGCGACCATTCCGATGCCGAGGTAGCCGAGCAACAGCGCACCGGCGGTGACGAACCCGGCCACCGGCCCGACACCAACGGCAGCGTACGTATAGAGCGAACCCGCTGCGGGCACACGCCGCGCGAATCCCCGAACCAGCCACGACACGATCAGGGCGAGCGCGAACGCAATGGCCGTGCTCGCAACGACCGGACCCCCCTGGGCAGCGACCAACATTGGGCTCGCCGCCGCCGCGCCGCAGGGTGCCATGGCCGAAACGGACTGTGCCGCAACATCGGCGGCGCCCAGCGCGCCGCGATCCAAGCCGCCCAGACGCGTGCGCGGGCCTAGGTCATGCAGCGGCGGGGGGTTGTCCGAGATGACCATCGCCGAGTATAGGAACCGCGCTGTTTCCGCGACATTTCGCACCAGTGTCATCCGCATATCCCGCACTGGGACAACGCTTCCCACGCGAAGAGCCGTCGCCGCAACGCGGCCGACACCGTCACGCAAATGCCTGGCAGCACGCTCGTCGGCATCCCGACCCCTTCGATACCAACGGAGGTCATGCCATGACTGTGGGCTTCACCGCACACGCCACCGCCGAATCGGTCAGATCACACGTGCGCACCGGCGCGCCGGCCGAACTCGATGCCGGCATAGCCGCAACGCTCTGCCGGGCGAGTACCCGGCGGCGTTTCGATCCGTTCATCGACATCGACTGGGATGCAGCGGAAAACACGCTGGACCAGGATGACCCGCGTTGGCAACTCGACCCCGACATCGCTCCGCTCGCGGCGACGGAATGGTATGCGCGGCAACCCGTGGAACAGCGCATCGCGATGGGGCGCTGGCTCACCGCGAATATCCTCAAGGTGACGCTGCAGTTCGAGATGATGCTGATTCGCGGGGTGATTCACCACGCCGGCACCCTGCCCAACGGTTCGGTGGTGTTTCAGTACCTACTCCATGAGCTGACCGATGAATGCCACCACATTCAGATGTTCCAGGAGTTCGTCAACCGCACCGGTGCCGATGTGCCCGGAATGCGCAGAGGGTCACGGCTTTTCGGTCCCATCCTGGGATTTCTCGGCGGCTACGCCAGCATCTTCCTGTTCATCGGCGTGCTGTGCGGAGAGCAGCCGCTGCACTTCCAGCAGACGCTGCAGCATCGGGGCTCGGCGGCGGTGCCGCCTTTGCTCAACAAGATCACTTCCATTCACCTCGCGGAGGAAGCCCGCCACATCTCCTTCGCCGACCACTATCTGACGCACCGAATCGCGGCAGTGGGACGGTTGCGGCGGCTGGTGTACGCCTTGGCATTTCCGATCTATCTGCGGTGGCTGATCGGCGAGATGATCGCACCGCCGCGCGCCTTCGCCCGGCAGTTCGGAATCCCGCGACGCGCTTTCAAAGCCGCCTACTGGCGCAGCGCTCGATCCCGGCAGATGTTGGCGGAATCGGCCGCCGATGTCCGGCGCGTTGCCGAAGACCTCGGTCTGCGCACGGTCTGGACGCGGTGGATGTGGCGGCTCTTGGGTATCGATGGGAGGCTACCCCGGTATCGCGGCGAGCCTGATCGCGGTCAACCGTGGACGGCGGCAACTGCAGGTCGGGCGGTGGTGTGGGGGCGGGTAGTGGCGGCAGCGGTCGCGGCGGGTGTTGCGATGGTGGCGACGCCGGTAGGGCCGCGGATCGTTGCGGTGGCGGCGGCAGGAGCGGTCATGTGGGCGTCTTACCACGCACTCCGGGCCCGCTTCGGGAGCGTGGTCGGCAATCAGCTGTTCGAATGGCCGCGGCTGGCCGTCTGGATCGTGTTGTGCAGCATCATGATTCCCGCAGGTGGGCTGATCGGGCTTGCCCTGGTGGTGCTCACCATTCTTGCCCTGGCTGAGTTCATGCCGACTCTATGACACCTTGCCGACCGGTAGACCGATCAGTATATTCACCGTATCGGGCCCATCGCTCAGCCGCGGCTGGCAAGGAGGAAGTTCATGGCTACAGATCACACGCGGGCCGCGCGCCGGCAGTTCCAGGTATTCCGCGCGGTTGGGCGCTACCTGCTCAATCCGACAGTGCGAGGTCTTGCTCGGCTGGGGGTCGTACGCCCAACGCAGGTAAGTGAATTGGAAACCCTTGGCCGAAAAACCGGGCAGCTGCGACGGGTGCCGGTGTCGCCGATCTTCGATGAATCGGGCGCGTGGTTGATTTGCGGTCACGGCACGTTGTCGGGCTGGGGCGCCAACATCGAGGCCAACCCGAATGTGCGTATTCAGCAAGGTAATCGATGGCGCTCTGGCATCGCATCCTTCGTGCCGGACGACGACGTGCGGGCACGCGTGCGACTGTCGGGTGCGGCGGGACCGAAGATAGCCTCCTACGGAACCGCACCCGTATCCGTGCGCATCGAATTCACTGACTAGGCCACGCGGCCGAGTCGCTGGTCGCGTCTATTGGGTATTCGAATTCGACTGGCGGATCTCGGCTGCGGGTGGGCTGTGTGCGACGAGGATATGAGCGTCGACGTTATGCCCGCCGCCATAGGAGTACGTGAAGTCACTGTGCGCGAGTATCTTTCGTCTGCGCGCTCAAGCTAGCGGCACGAGATCGGCGAAACGTCAGCTGCGCAGCGTCTGGTGTGGCCTGCGGCCGAAGGTCTGCCGGTAGGTCGGCACGATTCGCCCCGGTCTGGGCAAAGCCCGAGTGCAGCGCGACGGCTCTCACGGGGTCGTTGCGACGTCGTCGCCGTCAACCAGTGCGGTACCGGACAAAATGATGCGTAGATCACAGTGTCCTGCGTCACACCCTGAGCAGTCTGCTCAACATTTCCGCTGGCTATTGACGTAGCGCGGGCGTCACGGCAAATTTCATGGCACCGATTGCTCGTTGTTTGGCATTGCAGGTCTCGATCTGCGCTGGGGAGATTGCGGGACAAGGGGATCGGCGGTGCGTGAGCGGTCAGCGAACGCCGGCACCAGACCATCGCACGCAACAACACACTGAGGAAATGATGTCCCGTTCAGGTCCGAAGAACGCCGCCACCGTCCGTCGCATCGCGGCCGCAATCGGCGCCAGCGCCCTTGTGGCCATGGCCGTTGCCTCCGTGGCAGATGCGCAGCCCGTGCCGAACAAGCCGGTGAGCACCGATGGCGCGACCACGACCAGCACCGTCCCGCCGACGGCGCCGCTGACCCCCTCGGCCAGCCCGGTGGTCAAGGCGACGTTCTACGGAAAGGGCTAGGCCGCGGACGCTGAAAGGCCTTCTATTGCAGGCGAATTGCGAAATCGCGTGCAATAGCCGGCCTTTGTCTCAGGGGGGAGACTAGCTCCGCAGCAAGATCGTCACCGGCACGGGTGAATGTCGCAGAATCTTCGCCGCCGCCGACCCGAGGAAGACCCGGGCCGACCGTTCAGGTCTGTATCGGTCGTTGTCGGCGGCGCTGCGCTCACAGGTACCGCAAGGTTGTGCCGGTATCGTCGCACGCACTCCGCGGCGGACGGGGCGTTGACGATGGAGATGACGATGTGGCCCGCAGTGTGGTCGGAAGTGCGGTGGGCGTTCACCCCGCCGCGCAGCTGGCTGCTGGGTGTGGCGGCCAACGTCGTATTCGCCGTGCTGTGGCTCGCCGTGGAGCCGTTGACCTCCGGGGGCCGGCATCACCATGACTGGGTGATTCTGGTCGGGACCTATTTCTCGTCGTTCGTGCTTGCCGACACCACAACGACGAATGTGCTTGGCGCCGATCATGATCGGGTCCAGCAAGGGCTGGCGGAGTCGGTGGCGCCGTGGCGGATCCTGCTGCACAAGAACCTGGCGTTGCTGATCCTCGTCGGACTTCCGACACTCGGGGCCGCCGCGGTATTGACCGTCTGGTTGGAAAGCCCGGCCCGGCTCGGTGTGACGATCCCGAACGTCGCGGTGCCGATCCTGTCCTGGCTTGGACTGGGTAATGCGGTGTCGGTGCTGCTGCCGGTGGCCGAAGTTCCGTTGGTGCAGCGGTGGAGCCAGCGCCATGACCGGCGCCGGATCGCGCTGTGGCTGTCGTCGTTGGCGTTGCCGTACGCGCTGTACTTCATCGCCGACCCCATCGGTGGGGTCGAACACCGCGAGCTGTGGCGGGCGCTCCCGACCGCCGTCGCCCATGTCGTCGGTCCCGTGCTCGGTCGTGACACCAAAAGTGCTGTACACCTTGCTGTCGCGGTCGTCGTGTGGAGCGCGGGGACGCTGTTCGCGGATTGGTGGGTGCGGCGCCGGGGCGTGCAGTTCCGGTAGCGGTTACTGGGGAACGGTGTCCGGCACCGGTGCGGCCTGCTCAGGCCCCGGCAGCCACGGCGCGCTCGCCGGCATATGGGCCGGCGCCGCGCTGCTCGGCGGAGTCGCGGCCGGGGCGGGCTGACCGCGTCCTGCTTGGTCGGCGGCCTGCACCGCCGTTGATGACCACGGTGCGGGCCCGGCCAGGGCATCGGCCGCCCACCCCGCTTGCAGTTGACGCGCCGCAAAGTTGACCCCCTGGGTGACCAATCCGCTGTCGACGTAACTGTTGTGGGCATCGAAGCTCGAGCCGTGTGCGTCACAGACCAGATCGTTGGAAACACACAGATCGGTGGTCTTGGGCTGGTACACCGGTCCGACCGTCACAGAGGGGGAGCCGATGGCCCGCATGAATCGTGCGGACGGCTTGCCGAACAAGGCAACGGCCGCAACATGATCCGCGATGTCCGGCGGCATGGGTGCCGGCACCTCGGCGGCGGAGATCCCGTCGGGGATGGTGCCCGCGGTGACGAAGCCCGCAACGGCGGCGCCCTGCGAAAACCCGCCGAGCACCATCTTGGTCCGGGGGCAGGCTGCCGCGGTCGTCACGAGCTGCCTACGCGCGTCGCGAATTCCATCGACGGCGGTGGGGAAGTCGGTGGTCGCGGGGTAGTCGACGGCATATACGTCAAGGGTTTTCGGGCTGATGGCGGTGCGCAGGCCATTGATGAATGCGGTTCCGACTCCACCGGGGCCCGGTGCCTCATCGGTGCCGCGGGCGAAGATGATCTCGGTGTCGGGGCAGTCGGCTGCATGCGCTACCGGCAGTGGCGCGGCGGACAGGAATCCTGGCGGTACCACCAGGATTACGGCAGTCGTCAGGCTTCTGATTCGGCTTCTGCTTTTGCTTGGCCTCACGAGTCTATGCTGACACACCGGCACCTCGTCTGCCGGTTAGCTGCGCTCGGCGCGTTGGAATCGTGACATACCAGAAGTCTGTTATTGCCTGTTAGCGGTGACTGATTCGGTGGTGGCGTGCCGCATCGGGTGCGGGCGGGGAGCTGCCGGCAGTCATCGTGCTGGCATGCCGTATCCGCGGCGCACGCGGTGTCGTGCCACCGGGTGCTGGGTGCTGGGTGCCGGGTTAGCTTGCCGGACTGTCGCTTTCACCATCGCCGTCCTCGCTGTCGTCATCCTCGCTCTCGGGCGGGTAGAGGGTGGGGTGGTGGTATTGGTTGGTGCGGGGTTGGCCGATGTCGAGTAGTGGTGGCGGGGTCCAGTGGGCGCGGCCGTTTTTCATGGTGGTGCTCCAGCCGCCAGCGTGGGCGGCTCGGTTGTCGCAGCCGCAGGCCAGGGCGAGGTTGGTGATATCGGTGGGGCCGTCGTCGCCCCAGTCGGTGTTGACGTGGTGGGCCTGGCAGCGCGAGGCCGGGGCGGTGCAATTGGGTTTGGTGCAGCCGCGGTCGCGGGCGAACAACATGATCCGCTGGCCGGGTGATGCCGTACGACGCGCCCGACCTAAATACAGCGCAATGTTGGTGTGTTGATCGAACACCGCCAGATAATGGTAGGCACCTTGCCCGGCCATCCGGATCAAATCCCGCACCGGCAGTTTCGATCCCGTGTGGGTGACCGCGACCCCGGCGCCGCGTTCGAGTTCCTGCACCGTCGTGGTCGCCACCACCGCGACCGGGAGCCCGCTGTGCTCGCCCAACTGCCCGGAGGCCAGCATCATCCGGCCCACCGCTTTGAACGCGTCGTACTGACGCTGAGCCACGGTGCGGGTGTCGTTGTCGATTTGGGCTTGGGTGGGTGTGCCCGAGATGCACGGTTCGGGATCGTCGGGATTGCACATCCCCGGCGCGGCCAACTTTTCGAACAACGCCTCCCAGTAGGCCCGGGCTTCCGGATCGAGGCTGCCCCTGACCTCCGAGCGCCCATCGGCCTGCTGCTTACCCATCACGAACGACCGTTGCGGGTCCGGTTCGTCATCGTCAGGTTCGGGCCCGTCCTGATCGAGCCGGTACAGCAGATCAGCGGCCGCTTTGCGCAGCTCCTCCGGCGTCTTGTACCGCGCTGCGGCCACCAGGTCGCGTTCGCACTGCACCAACGTGACCGGGTCCACCCACAACGGAACTTTCGCAAAGAATCCGGTGATCACCGCGATGTGCTCGGTGTTGATGACACCCTCGACCTGCGCCTGAGCGACCAGTTCCCACACCGGGCCCAGGGGTTCGCCGGTGATCGCCGACCGCGGCCCGAGATGGTCGCAGTCGCGGACCCGGCGGCGGGCCTCCTCCCAGCTGATGCGATGCCGGATATGCAGCACCTCGGGCCAGTCTTTCGCCCCGATGTCTTTGGCCGTGGCCTGGGTTTGCGCGGCGGCCAGGATCTGGTGGTCGACCGCCTCGGCGGCACACTTGAGGGTTTCGCGGCGGGACTGCAACTCCAACAAGACTTCGATGGGCAGACCGGCGTAGTCCAGGGATGCGATCGCGGCCGCGGCGGCTTCGTAAGCGGCGTATGCCTGCTCGACGGAGGCCGGATCAGTCAATCCCATACTTCGAACATTAGTTCGAAGTACCGACAATTCGCTGTGACGAATGTGGTCCTAGTTACCTGTTGTGACCAGCGCAAACAAAGTGATCAAAGTTTCTCGGTGCGCTGCGTCGGAGTGAGACTAGCGGCGCGTGGGCGAGGTCGGGGCGCGTAGCGGGTTGAGCACGGAGGAGGGACCGGGTTACGGAATCAAGCCGCGAACCGACTTCAGCACGCTACGTACCGCGCTCTCGGTGACCGTGATGGGCGACAGGACGGTCTCGGCGACTCCGACGATGGCCTCGACGCGCGTCACGATGGCCTCCATCCGATCGACGACGCCGAAGATGCGGGGCGCCAGCTCATCGATCTGGGTGATGGGGGTCGGGGGCAAGCACAGGTTGCTCGTCGAGGTGTTCGACGAGTGGATCGCCGCAGTGCACCGCGATCGCGGGTCGGGCCGCGAATCGGTGGAACCGTTGACGCCCGACGGTGCGGTTGACGCCGTAATCGAGCTACTCACGCCGTTTCTGCACTACTTCGCCGAGGACGCCGTGTTGTCCCGGCAATACTCCTCGATCATCGTGCGCGGCAGCCACGAATCGGCGATCTTCCGTGAGCTCGCCCTCGCCTTGGTCGCCGAGTTGGAGTCTGTCCTGGCGCGCGCAGGGCTTTCAAAGGCCGCGGCCGCCCGTGCAGCCCGGGTCGTCTACTTCGCCTACCTCGGCATCGTCATGACCGGTGGCAACCACGCCTCCGGTGGTGCTTCGGTGGCCGACCAGATAAGCGACGTCGTCCGTTGCGTCATCCACGATTCAGCATGAGGAGATGAGCAGTGACCGGAATCCCGCACTACTGGTGGCCTACCGCACTCTTGGCGGCGGTGCTGTTCGGTGACGCGTTGATGTCGATTCGCCCGCCGCAGTTCATCCGCGGATGCCTTGAGGGAGTGCGGCTTCCGGAGGATTGGTGGTGGGTGCTGATCGTCGTAAAGCTGCTGGCTGTGGCGGGGCTGCTGGCTGGGCTGAAATATCCGGGCATCGGAGTGGCCGCCAACGTCGGCGTGATCGCCTACTTCCTGTGCGCGGCCTACGCGCATTACCGCGCGAATTTCCTCAAGCGGGAGTTCTGGCTCAACTGCCTTGGCATGCTGGGACTCTCGGTCGGCGTGTTCGTAATTTCGTACGCGGTGTAACCGGCTACTGCAGCATCATCGCCGTGAACGCGACGATGCTGACCACCACGATGCAGGCTCGTAGGACGTTGGGTGGCAGGCGGCGGCCGATGCGCGCCCCGATGTAGCCACCGATCGTGGATCCGACGGCCAACAGCAACGCCGGGAGCCAGGCCACGTGGCCGATGGTGATGAAGATGATGGCCGCGACCGAATTGACCAGTCCTACGGAGATGTTCTTGACGCCGTTGAGCCGTTGCAGATCTTCGGACACGAACAACCCGAACAGGGCCATCATGATGATACCTTGCGCCGCACCGAAGTACCCGCCGTACACCGCACAGCCGAACACGCCGGCGTACAGCGGGGCGGCATGGTCGGTGGTGCGTACGGCGCCGCGGCGCGCATCCAGGGTCCGGCGCAACACAGGCTGCACCAGCACCAGGACACCGGCCAGCAGGATCAGCCACGGCACCACCGCGGTGAATGCACCGGGTGGAAGTTTGAGCAGCAGTACTGCCCCGACGATCGCCCCGGCCAGCGAGACCATGCCGAGCCGGAGAATGCGGGCGCCCTGGCCGCCGAGCTCGTGCCGGTAGCCGTAGGCGCCGGTGAAGTTGCCCGGGACCAACCCGACGGAGTTGGACATGTTGGCCACCAGCGGCGGGTAACCGACGGCCATCAGGACGGGGAAAGTGATCAGGCTGCCGGAGCCGACCACCGCGTTGATCACTCCTGCGGCGACGCCCGCCAGCAGCACCGCGGTGATCGCGAGGGCGGTCAGGGGCGCGACTTACTGTGTGGTCTCACGTCCTGAATTCTTCACGGGGCCGGCGTGGCCGTCGCAGCGGCCTGGAAGAACTGCTCGACATCGGCGGTGGTCAGCGTCGCGACGCCGATGAGGGCCAGGTCCGCGAGTCGCTCGGGCGTCACCTGCGAGGTGGCGTCGGTGACCAGCGCGGCGCGGTAGTCACGCTCGGAGGCGTCGAACAGCGTCGCCCGCGGGCAGTTCGGCAGGTTGCAGCCGGCCACCACGACGGTGTTGACCGCCAGGTCGCGGAGATGCTCGTCGAGCGAGGTGCGGTAGAACGCCGACCACCGTGGCTTGAACATCACGACCTCACCGGCCGCCACGTGCTGGACACCGCCGGCCAGGAGCGAGTCGTAGTCGAGTGGATGTGCCAGCAGCTCGGCGGGCACCGCGGCGCCGTCGGTGTGCGGTGCGGCGATCTGCCGGCCGGCTTCGATGGCGGCCCGCCGGGGCGGATCGGCGTCGCTGCCGCCGGGGACGTACAGCCGCACGATGTGCACGATCGGCCGGTGCGCTGCGCGGAACGCCGCGAGCAGTCGCGCCATGGCGGGCAGCTGTTCGGCGGTGCCGTCGACTTGCGACGGACCCGAGACGAAATCGTTTTGCACGTCGATCAGCACCAGGGCGCTGCGTGCCAGGTCAGGGGAGGTGTAGTCGTGGCCGGCAGACACATTCCCGATCTTTCCAGACAACTCGCCGACGCGAGCCACTCTTGACGACCCGATGACGGCAATGCTAAGCAACTGCACAGCATTTGTTGTGTGCCCATCCCGGGGCGCGCACTGCTGACGATGAGAGGCACGCGATGACGCTGCAGTCGGTCTTGGAGGACATCCAGAAGCGCCCGGGTACGGGCGATGTCATCCCGATCATCGATCCGGTGAGCGAGGAACCTATCGGCGAGTTCACCGATTGCGGCCCCGAGTTCGTCGACGAGGCCGTCGCGCGCGCCAAGTCGTCTTTCGAGTCCGGGGTCTGGTCCGGTCTGCCCGGCCGTGAGCGCGCCAAGATCCTGTGGCGCATCGCCGACCTGATCGACGAGCACACGGCTGAGTTCGCGGCCATCGACTCGGCCAACACCGGCATGATGAAGATGCAGTCCGAGCTCGTCGTTCCGACCTGCGCCGAGTTCTTCCGCTATTACGCCGGCTGGTGTTCCAAGATCAACGGCACCGCCTACGACATCCGCACCAGCGGCATCGCCTCGGACGCCTATGTCGACCAGCACGGCTACACGCTGCGAGAGCCCTACGGCGTCGTCGGCCTGATCTTCCCCTGGAACGGTCCGATCTTCAACGCCTGCGCCAAGATCGCGCCGGCGCTGGCCGCGGGCTGCAGCAGCTTGGTGAAACCGGCTGAGGAGACGCCCCTTTCGGCGCTGCTGCTGGACCGCCTGATTCACGAGGCCGGCGTGCCCGAAGGTGTCGTCAACCTGATCACCGGTTACGGTCACACCGCGGGTGCTGCCATCACCGCGCATCCCGACGTCGAGAAGGTCGCCTTCACGGGTTCGACCGAAGTCGGCAAGGAGATCGTCAAGGCCTCGGCGGGAAACCTGAAGAAGGTTATGCTGGAACTCGGTGGCAAGTCGCCCGTGCTGATCTTCGACGACGCCGATCTCGACAAGGCCATCTTCGGCGCGGCCATGGGCATCTTCATTCACTCCGGCCAGGGATGTGTCTGCGGCTCAAGGATTTTCGTGCAGCGCGGGGTCTACGATCAGGTGGTCGAGGGCATTGCGGGTGTGGCCAACTTCATGAAGTACGGCGGGCCGGATGAAGAGGGCGTGATGAGCGGCCCGCTGATCAGCGCCAAGCAGCTGAACCGTGTTCTGGGCTTCATCGACGAAGGCCGCGGCGACGGCGTCGAGATCGTCGCGGGCGGGTACCGGCTGGACCGCAAGGGCTACTTCGTTCACCCAACGGTGTTGACCAACGTCGACCCCGGAATGCGCCTATACCAGCAGGAGATCTTCGGTCCGGTGGTGAGCATCCTGCCGTTCGACACCGAGGACGAGGCCGTCGCCATGGCCAACGACACCAGCTACGGCCTGGCGGCCACCGCATGGACCACCAACGTCAGCCGGGCGCACCGCATCGTCAAGCGGCTGCAGGCCGGCAGCGTTCAGGTCAACTGCCAGTTGGTCTTTGACCACGACCTGCCCTTCGGTGGCTACAAGCAGTCCGGTTGGGGCCAGGAATTCGGTCGCGAAGGGCTCGAGGCCTATCTCAAGAACAAGAGCGTCGTCGTTCAGCTGTGAGCCATCGCCTGGCAATGTGACGGAGGTCACGCCTGGGCGTGACCTCGCACCCTTCGGGTCCGTAACCGTAGGTTGTCGCAACCTACGGTTGCGTACCTTGTGGGGCGGCGCGGATCCTGAGCCGCGTGAGCCACTACATCGCCAACGTGCGCGATATCGAATTCAATTTGTTCGAAGTGCTGCCGCTCGGTGCGGCCCTGGATGCGGGTGGCTACGGCGACCTTGACGCCGATACGGCACGATCGATCCTCGACGAGGTCTCCACGTTGGCCGAAGACGTTGCCGCAGAGACGTTTGTCGAGGCCGACCGCAATCCGCCGGTGTTCCTGCCCGACGAGCACCGGATCACGGTGTCCGAGGAGCTGGCCAAGACGGTGCGGTTGGTCAAGGAGGCCGAGTGGTGGCGGCTGGGCCTCGATGAGCGCGCCGGCGGGACGCCCGCACCGGCGGCGCTGGTGTGGGCGACCCAAGAAATGCTCATCTCGGCCAACCCGTCAGCGACCTTCCTGTACGGCCTCGGGCCGGCGATGGCTCACACGCTGGCCGAGGTCGGCACCGAAGAGCAGCGGCACTGGGCACGGACGGCGATGGACAAGGGCTGGGCCGGCACCATGGTGCTGACCGAGCCGGACGCCGGCTCCGACGTCGGCGCGGGACGGGCCAAGGCCATCGAACAACCCGACGGCACCTGGCACATCGAAGGCGTCAAGCGCTTCATCTCTGGTGGCGATGTCGGTGATACCGCCGAGAACGTCTTCCACCTGGTGCTGGCCCGCCCTGTCGGGGCAGTCCCGGGCACCAAGGGACTCAGTCTGTTCTTCGTACCGAACTTCCTGTTCGATCCCGAGACACTCGAATTGGGGGAGCGCAACGGCGTGTACGTGACCGGCCTCGAGCACAAGATGGGCATCAAATCCTCACCCACCTGCGAGCTGACGTTCGGTGCCCACGGCAAACCGGCCATCGGCTATCTCGTGGGTGGCGTACACAACGGCATCGCGCAGATGTTCAAAGTCATCGAGAACGCCCGAATGACGGTGGGCGTCAAGGCCGCCGGCACCCTGTCCACCGGTTACCTCAACGCGCTGGCCTACGCCAAGGAACGCATCCAGGGCGCGGATATCACCCACATGGCCGACAAGACCGCGCCGCGCGTGGCGATCATCGAACACCCCGACGTGCGACGCAGCCTGATGACGCAGAAGGCGTACGCCGAAGGGCTGCGGTCGGTCTACCTGTACACCGCGGCTCACCAGAATGCCGATGTCGCCCAGCTTGTTTCAGGTGCCGATGCCGATTTGGCGCACCGGGTGAACGACCTGCTGCTGCCGATCGTGAAAGGCGTCGGCTCCGAACGCGCCTACGAAATGCTTTCGGAATCACTGCAGACATTCGGCGGCTCGGGGTTCCTGCAGGATTACCCCATCGAGCAGTACATCCGCGACGCCCGCATCGACGCGCTGTGCGAGGGCACCACGGCCATCCAGTCACTGGACTTCTTCTTCCGCAAGATCATCCGGGACCAGGGTGCGGCGCTGGCCCACGTATCCAGCCAGATCTCGGCCACCATCGACGCGGCAGGCCCGGACTTCAAAGTCGAAACCGACCGGCTGGCAACGGCTCTGGCGGATGTGCAGGCGATGGCCGCCGCGCTGACCGGGTATCTCATGGCCGCCCAGGGCGACCCCGGCCAGTTGTACAAGGTGGGCCTTGGCTCGGTGCGGTTCCTGCTTGCCGTCGGCGACCTGATGATCGGATGGCGGCTGATCCTCGCCGCTCAGGTTGCCCAGGCGGCGCTCGACGGAGCCACCGAACGCGACCATGCGTTCTATACCGGCAAGGTGGCGGTGGCGAAGTTCTTCGCGAAAAACATGCTGCCGCTGCTGAGCTCGGTGCGCGAGGTCATCGAAACCCTCGACACGGAGGTCATGGAGCTGGAGAACGCGGCCTTCTAGGGATTTGGGCACGATTTTCCGCGCACGCCGCGAATAATCGTGCCCAAATTGCTAGCTCACCCGCGGTTTGGCGCCAGGCAGTTGCACGGGTCGGCTCTGCGGTGCCGGTGGCACCACCGGCGGCGGGAGCTGGTCGGAAGTGTTGGCGCGCAACACTTCCTGGTCCACACCGGGAAACACCACGGGTTGCCCGGCTGACTGGTTGAGACGCAGCGCCGACCTCAGGTCGCCGAACGTCCGGCGCCGCCACGCGGAGATGTTGGGTTCGCGCACACCGGTGAACCACTCCAGGAACCGCAGGGTCGAGGTGTGGTCGAACGTCTCTCCGGCAACCCAGCCGCCCGCGGTCCACGGCGAGACGATGATGCACGGCACCCGGTAGCCGCCGCCGATCGGCTGGCCGCGCACGAATTCGTCCGGCGTTCCGGCTGCCGGCAGCGGCGGGATGACATGGTCGAACAGGCCGTCGTTCTCGTCGTAATTGAGGATGAAGACCGTCTTGGCCCATGCCTCGGGATTGGCTGCGATGGCGTTGATGCGGTCGGCGATGAACTTGGCGCCGTCGGCGGGACGGTAGTCGGGGTGCTCACATTCGGCTGCGCCCGGAATGATCCATGACACCGCAGGCAGGCGGCCGGCGCGGGCATCCGATTCGAACGATCCGGGCGGTGACTTTGCAATTCCCTTGCGGTACAACGGTGAATCCTGTGGCGCTTGCCGATATTGGGCGAACTGCTCGAGGAGGTTCAGCCCATAGTCGTCGCTCTCGTTGTAGACCTTCCAACTGACTCCGGCGGCTTCAAGCCGCTCGGCGTAGGTGGTCCAGGTGTAGCCGCCGCCGGGCGTGACGTTCTTGATGATCGGTCCGCCGCCGAGGCCGGCGGGGTCGATGGTGCCGGTCATCCACATCATCCGGTTCGGCCAGGTGGGCCCGAGCACCGAGCTGTGATACGCGTCGCACACTGTGAAGGCATCTGCCAGGGCGAAGTGGAACGGGATGTCCTCGCGCTGGTAGTACCCCATGACGTACGGGCCGTTTGCACCGTCGGCCTTGCGGTGCGCGGGCAACCAGCCGTCCATGCGGCCGCCGGCCAATGCTTCGTGCTGGACCGACCAGGCGTGTGAGGTGGACGGGATCTTTTGCACGCTGTTGGTCGCACTGTCCAGGTGGAACGGCAAGGTGTAGCCATCGGGGTTCTCCGGGTCGGGTTGCTGAAACACGCTGGCGCCGCCCGCAAGAGTGGCTGCGTTGGGATCCCCGAACCCGCGGACGCCGGCCATGGTGCCGAAATAGTGGTCGAACGAGCGGTTCTCCTGCATCAGCAGCACGACGTGCTCGATCGGTTGCGGCGCCACCGGCTCGGCGAGGGCCTGTTGCACGTTGCTCGGCATGGCGCCGAACGCCGCGGCCAGCGCGGAGCTGCCAAGGAAGCGTCGCCGCGTCAACATCGGTCCGCCCATGTCCGTCCCTCCGTGGGCTTTCTGCCCCGTCGATCAGATCACAGTTCCGGCCCTGAATTGCTGTGGATGTGCCGCTGCCGTGGAAAATGGTCCCAGGCCCCATCGGACGAGGAGAGTGCGACGTGCGACGCGACACCCTGGCGTGGCTCGGTGCCCGCGCACTGACCCGCCGCTTGGGTCTGCCGCGAGCCAAGAGTTTCCGGGTGGAACGGTCGCTGCCGGTGCCGATGCGTGACGGTGCGCTGCTGTTGGCCGATCACTACGCGCCGCGGACCCGGAAACCGGCCGGCACATTGTTGATGCGGGGGCCGTACGGCCGTGACGGCCTGCCCAACCGCGTGTTCGCCGGGCTATACGCCGGGCAGGGTTTTCACGTCATACTGCAGAGCACCCGCGGCACCTTCGGGTCCGACGGAGCCTTCGAGCCGGGGCGCCATGAGGTCGACGACGGTGCCGACACCGTCGAGTGGCTGCGTGAACAGCCCTGGTACACGGGGGAATTCGCCACGGTCGGCGCTTCCTACCTGGGTTTCACCCAGCTGGCGCTCCTGGTCGACCAGCCTGCCGACCTGACCACTTCGGTGATCACCATGGCGCCGCACGATTTCGGCCATTCGGTGTGGAGCACAGGATCATTCGCGCTAGGCGACTTCCTGGGCTGGAGCTATCAAGTGGCTTGGCAGCATCGTGGCGGCTGGATCCGTCAGATGCTTCGCGGCATGGCGACGCCGCGAACCCTGAAGCCGGTTCTGGAGACGCTGCCGCTCGATCCGGCGGCAGCCGAACTGCTGGGCGGACGCACCCCGTGGTTCAACGCGTGGCTCGAACAGCCCGATCCGTCGTCGCCGTACTGGGCAGAGAACGGTGTGGCGGCCGCACTCGACAACCTGCGCGGCCCGGTACTGCTGATCACCGGATGGCAGGACGTGTTCGTGGATCAGACTCTCGAGCAGTACCGGCGGCTGCGGGCCCGCGGCGTCGAGGTGGCGCTCACCGTGGGGCCATGGACTCACGGGTCGGGCGGCACCGAAGCCATCAAAGAATCCGTGCTGTGGTTGGAGGGGGCGCGCCGCGCCGCGGCTCCGGTGCGGATCTGCGTCGCCGGCGGTGACTGGCTCGACATGCAGGAGTGGCCGCCGCCGGTCACCGAAACGGTGTGGCACCTGCACCCTGGAGGGGCGCTGGCCGAGACCCCGCCGAACAGCGGCGCACCCTCGACATTTGTCTACGACCCGGCCGACCCCACACCGAGCGTCGGTGGACGCCTTCTGGTTTCCGGAAAGTCGGGCTACATCGACGACACCGAGCTGGCCGAGCGCTCGGATGTCCTGTCCTTCACCAGCCCCGTGCTGCCCGCGGATCTCGACGTCATCGGAACGCCCCACGTCGAACTGGACCACCGCACCGACAACCCGCACTCCGATGTGTTCGTTCGGATCAGCGACGTTGCGCCCGATGGACATTCGACAAATGTCACCGACGGATACCTGCGGCTCACCGCGGCCGACACCCCCGAGGCGCTGCTGCGCCTGGAGCTCGACGCGACGGCCTACCGATTCGTCGCCGGCCACCGGATCCGGCTGCTGATCGCCGGTGGCTGTTTCCCACGGTTCGCCCGAAATCTCGGGACCGGCGATCCGCTGGCCACCGCCACCCGGCTGGTGCCGTCCGTGCACACCGTTGCGCACGGCGACGGTGGGCAATCCCGGCTGGTGCTGCCGGTCAGCGCACCGTGACCACCACTTTGCCTTTCGCAGTGCGGTTTTCCAGCGACGCGATGGCGTCCGCGGCCCGCTCGAGCGGGTAGACCTCGGGCACCGGCGGGATGATCGCACCCGACGCCAGCAGCGGCTCCAGCTCCTTCCACTGCTCGGCGAGGTAGCCCGGGTGGGTCATGGCCCACGCGCCCCAGCCGACACCCACCGCATCGACGTTGTTGAGCAGCAGCCGGTTCACCTTCACCGTCGGGATATCCCCGCCGGTGAACCCCACAACCAGCAGTCGGCCAGCCGGTGCCAGTGACCGGAGGGAGTCGGTGAACCGATCGCCACCCACCGGATCGAGGATCAGGTCGACGCCCCGGCCGGCTGTCAACTCGCGCACCGCGTCTTTGAAGCCGTCGGCCAGAACGACATCGGAAGCGCCTGCGGCACGGGCGATTTCGGCCTTATCCTGTGAGCTCACCACCGCGATGGTGCGGGCCGCACCGAACGCCGGCGCCAGTCGCAGCGTCGACGTGCCGATGCCGCCGGCAGCACCGTGCACCAGCACTGTCTCGCCAGGGGCCAGGCGGCCACGGGTGCGCAGCGCGCAGTGCACCGTCAGGTCGTTGAACAGCAGGCCGGCGCCGGCCTCGAATGACACCGTGTCGGGCAGCTTGAAGACCCGATCGGCCGGTAGCGCAACGACTTCGGCCATCGCACCGGACAGCATGGTCAGAGCGGCCACCCGGTCTCCGGCCACCACGTGCGCTCCGGCGGGTGCGCTGCGCACGACACCTGCGAGCTCGGCGCCCGGGGTGTACGGCAACTCGGGCTTGTGCTGATAGAGGCCGCGGGACTGCAGCGCGTCGGGGAAGGCGACACCCGCGGCGTGCACCTCGATCACCACGGCGCCACTGCCGTCGGGTTCGGGAATCTCGTTCAGTTCGGCTGCTGACGGGCCGTCCAACCGGGCGATCTGAATGGCGCGCATGGTCTCCTCAATTCCGTCGGGATGCCACCATCTAACATCCCGGCATGATCGACGCACGTGCCGCGGTGTTGCTTCGCCCGGGTTCGGCCCCTGAACTGACCGACGTCCAGATTCGTGAGCCACAGGGCAACGAGGTGCTGGTCGGCATCGATGCGGTCGGCATCTGCCATACCGACATCAGTACGGCGGCGCGCTGGCCGGAGAAGCGACTACCCATGGTGTTCGGTCACGAGGGCGCCGGCACCGTCCTGGCCACCGGCCCGGACGCCCGCATCGACGTCGGCCGGCAGGTCGTCCTGACCTTCGCGAGCTGCTCGCAATGCGCCGCATGCTCATCCGACACGCCCGCCTACTGCGACAACGCGACCCGCCTCAACATGGCGGGCGACCGTGGTGACGACACGAGTGCCCTGCGGCTGGAGGGTCAGCCGGTTCGCGGCGGATTCTTCGGCCAGTCCAGCTTCGCCACCCATGCGCTGGCCAACACGTCCAACGTCGTGGTCCTGCCGGACGGCATCGACGCACAGCTGGCGGCCCCCCTGGCCTGCAGCGTGCAGACCGGCGTCGGAGCGGTGCTGAACACCTTGTCGGCGGGGCCCGATGACGTCCTGGTGGTGTGGGGTGCCGGTGCAGTGGGCCTCTCGGCTGTGATGGGTGCGCGCATTGCCGGGTGCCGCACGATCATCGCCGTCGACCCGATCGCCGAACGGCGTTCGCTGGCAATCGAATTGGGTGCCACCGGGGCCGTCGACTCCGCTTCGGAGAACCTGTCGGCCGAAGTCATGGAACTCACCGGCGGCGGGGCCACGCTCGCCGTCGACACCACCGCGCGCGGCCACGTCATCGGCACCGCGCTGGCGCTGCTGCGCAAGTGTGGCAGCCTCGCGCTCGTCGGGCTGGGAGCGCTGACCGCGGAGCTGCCCGTCGGACTGATCCTGGCCAACGGGCTGCGGGTACAAGGTGTCATCGAAGGCGACAGTGAGCCGCACACCTTCATCCCGCGGCTGGCCGCGCATGTCCTGCGGGGTGAACTCCCAGTCGACAAACTGGTACGGACTTACCAGTTCGACCGCTTCGCCGACGCCTGGGCGGACGCCACGGCCGGTTTTGCCGTCAAACCTGTGCTGGTTATTTAGGTAGGCTCGCTGGTACGGGATGTCCCGCCGGCAACGTCGCCGAACCCGAACGGAGCAGTATGACCGCCTTCAGTCAATCCCAGCTGGTCAAACCCGGGCGTCCCGCGGCGCTGCCACCAGGCCGTTCCATGGAAATCGAGGCCGTCGACGGCACCCGGCTGCACACCGAGGTTTTCGGCCCCGAACATGGCCGGCCGATCGTCTTCGCACACGGCATCACCTGCGCCATCGGAGTATGGGGCAACCAGATCGCCGACCTGGCGACCGACTACCGGGTCATTGCCTACGACCACCGCGGGCACGGGCAGAGCGGTGCGCCAAAGGGCCGCCACAAATACAACCTGGACTTTCTCGCGGCCGACCTGGACTCGGTGTTGACGGCGACGCTCAAGCCGGGAGAGCGGGCCGTCATCGCCGGCCACTCGATGGGCGGTATCGCGATCACGTCCTGGGCGCAGCGCTATCCGCGACGCGTCACCGAATGCGCACATGCCGTCGCCCTGATCAACACCACCACCGGGGATCTGCTCAAGCTGGTTCAGCTGGCGCAGGTGCCGAACTCACTCGCGAAGTCTCGCGCCTACGCCGCCGGCCGCATCCTGAAGACCTTCGGCGGGGCGCCGCTGGTGCCGGGTTCGCGCAAGGCGGCCCGCCAGTTCGTGGCGATGATCGCGGTCGGGCGCGACGCCGATCCGGCGGTTGCCGACTACGTCTATGAACTGTTCATGGGCACCTCCGCCGCCGGCCGCAGCGGATGGGTCAACGCTCTGGTGGACAACCTCGATGCGCACCACATCAGCCTCGACAACCTGACGGTTCCCACACTGGTCATCGGCAGCACCAAGGACCGGCTCCTGCCCATCGCGGCGTCGCGGCGGATCGCCAGCAGCGTCCCCAATCTCTGGTCGTTCGTCGAGCTGGGCGGTGGGCACTGCGCGAACCTCGAGCGCCCCGAACAGGTCAATCAGCATTTGCGGGCGCTGCTCGCCGGGTCGGCCCACAGCTCGACTGCCTAGGGCCCCGATGTCCTAAGGTGGAACCGGCGGTACCGGATCAGATCAAGGGAGATTCATGACGGGTAGCGACGGCGGCGAATTTTTCGACGTGCTGATCATCGGTGCCGGCATTTCCGGCATCGGGGCCGCATACCGGCTGCGCCAACGCAGCCCTCAGACCACCTACGCGGTCCTGGAGCGGCGGGCACGCATCGGCGGCACTTGGGACTTGTTCCGCTACCCGGGAATCCGTTCGGACAGCGACATCTTCACGCTGAGCTTCCCGTATCAGCCGTGGACCAGGCCGGAGAACATCGCCGACGGCGACCACATCCGCGAGTACCTCACCACCGCGGCGCACACCCACGGCATCGACCGCCACATCACCTTCAACACCCATGTGCTGTCGGCCGATTGGGATTCGGCGACCGACACGTGGACGGTACAGACCGCGCAGAACGGTGAAGCCAAGACCTACCGCGCCCGGTTCCTGTTCTGCGGCACCGGCTACTACAACTACGACCAGGGGTACACCCCGGATTTCCCCGGCATCGACACCTTCACCGGCGATGTCGTGCATCCGCAGTTCTGGCCGGAGTCACTCGATTACGCCGGCAAGAAGGTGGTGGTGATCGGCAGTGGAGCGACCGCCATCAGTCTGGTCCCGGCCATGGCCAAGACCGCGGCGAAGGTGACCATGCTGCAGCGGTCGCCCACCTACCTGATGTCCCAATGGCAGATCGACCCGATGGTCAGCCTGATCCGGAAGCTGTTGCCGCGCAGGATCGCCCACCGGGTCGTGTGGTTCCGCAACGTCCTCATCGGGGTGCTCAGCTACAACCTGCTCCGCAAATTCCCGAAGGGCGGGCGGCGCCTCATCCGCAGTCGGGCCATGGCCGCGCTGCCCGCCGGTTATCCGGTGGACGTGCACTTCAACCCGAAGTACGACCCGTGGGATCAGCGCCTCTGTGCGGTGCTCGACCGGGATATCTTCACCGCCATCGGTGACGGCCGCGCCGAGGTCGTCACCGACCACATCTCCCACGTCGACGCCACCGGCATCGTGCTGAAATCCGGTGCGCGCGTTGATGCCGACATCATCGTGACCGCGACGGGGCTGGAGTTGCAGGCCCTCGGCGGCATCTCGTTGGCTGTCGACGGTGTCCCGATCACACCGTCCGACCGGTACGTCTACAAGGAGTTCCTGCTCGAGGACGTGCCGAACATGGCGTGGTGCCTGGGCTACACGAACGCGTCGTGGACGCTGCGCGCCGACATGACGGCCCGCGCCTTCGCAAAGCTGGTGGAGTACATGGACACTCACGGGTACACCCATGCGTACCCGCATCTGGGTGACGTCCCGATGGATGAGAAGAAGACGTTCGACCTCGATGCCGGCTACATCAACCGCAACCCGCACGCGCTGCCCAAGTCCGGTACCCACCGCCCGTGGCATGTGCGGCACAACTACGTGCTCGACGTCATCGACCACCGCTTCGACCGCATCGAAGAGTCCATGGTCTTCGGCCGGGCGGCGCAGCGAGTCTGACTTTCACGATCCTTCTTGCTCAATGAGTCTGGCCGGGGCCGCCAGTCGCCAGGAGTCGGTGAGAATGTCGGTCAGTTCCTGCGCGTCGTCGAGGGCCTCCAGCCGAACCCGCACCCACGACGACGCCGCCTCGTGTCGAGGTACCCAGAATTTGTGCGGTTCGGCAGCGATCAGCTCTTCGCGGTCAAACCTGGGGCAGCGCACCGCAAAAGAGGTCTCATCATCGGGCACGGTGACGAACATCTTGCGCGCGACGTCGAACGTCGGATGGCCCCAACGCTCCTTCTCGGTGGTCTCTGGGAGGGACAGCGCGATGCGGCGCACGTCATCGGCGTCGAGCACGGTACCGAACCTTCCGGGGGGTTTCGAGGTGGAGCTTGTCTGCCGAGGCAGCCTACCGCTGGGCGCCGACACGTAGCGATGAGAGCAGGACCGATCAGAGCTCGGCGAGGCGGGTGGCGAGCTGCTCGACGACCGCTTCGACTTCGGCGGGGTTGGCCAGCCGGTCCGGCGCCCAGGCCAGCGCGATTCTGGCCGGCGCCCACGTGCTTTCATCGATCGGGATCAGCTTGAATTCGGGCGGCGAGAAGATGCGGCCGAGCGTCGATGCCGGCGCGTAGCTGACCAGCGCGACGAGATAGCGATTGAACACCTGGCTGGCCATCTCCAGCTCGCCGCCCAGCTGACTGACGGCTCGCACGATGCGCGTGACGCCACGTTCGTTGAGTCCGCGCGCCATCTGCGCCAGCACCACAGGATTGGGCCGCGCGAAGTCGATCACGACGTCGCGGTCCCGCAGATCCTCGATGGCGATGATGTCGTTGGCCGCCAACGGATCGTCGAACCGCACCGCCGCCGCGCCGGGATAAGTGGCCACTACGCGATGGCGTATGCGTTTGTCCGCGGACGGCAGGTGGATCAGGCCGAGGTCGACGTGCCCGGAGACCAGTTTGGCGATGACCTCCGCCGCCGACCCGGGCATGCTGTACTCGGTGGGCACCGCCAGGCCGGCCACTGCCTGTTCGAACCTGGACAGGAAATCCGATGGTGCATACGCGGTCGCCCCGATACGAATGGGATTGACCACCTGCGTGATTCGTGACGCGCTCGCCTTCAGGTCTTCGACCCGGCGCAGGATGTCGCGTGCCGGTTCCAGCAGCTGCGCGCCCAGTGGCGTCAGGCGGACCTCGTGGTACGTCCGCTCGAACAGCTCCCCACCGAGCTCGCGCTCCAGCAGCTTGATCTGCTTGCTCAGCGGCGGTGGGGTGATCATCAGCCGGTCGGCGGCGCGTTTGAAGTGCAGTTCTTCTGCGACAGCGACGAAGTAGCGAAGCCGGGTGAAGTCGATTTCCATTGCGGGTGTCGGCTACCGTCCCGAATGTGCTGCTGCCGCAGGTACTTCCAGGACGCCGCGGGCAATGAGGTCGTCGATCGTGTCGTCGTCCAGCCCGAGCAGTTCGGCCGCGATCTCGCGCGTCTGCTCGCCGAGGAGCGGCGCCTGGCCCAGCGGGGGATCCGGGATGAGGTCAGCATGGATTTGCACGTTCTCCATCATGAACGGTGCCGTGCCGTGTGGATGCAGTTCCTCGCGGAACGCGCGGCGCTCCACGTAGTAATCCCAGGTGGGGACCTCGACGGCGTGCAGCACGGCCCCGGCAGGCACGCCCGCGGCCTGTAGCTGCGTCATCGCGTCCACCGGGGTGCGCTGAGAGGTCCATGTGCGCAGTGCCTCATCGATCCGTGCGCGCTGGCGGTCTCGCCCGACGCGCGATCCCAGCTCGGCATCGGCGCCGAGGTCGGGCCGGTCGATCACCGCGCACAGGGCTGACCAGTCGGCGTCATCGCGGACCGTCACGGCGATCCAGGTGTCGTCACTCGCGCCCGGAAACAGGCCCCATGGCGCGTCGTGGGCCGGCTGGTCGTCGGGAACATGACCACGCCTTGTCAGCACCTCGCCGGCGATGTCGTCGGCGAGGTGACTGAGCATCACTTCGGCCTGGGCAATGCTCGCCGCGCCACCGCCGCCGCTACGTTCGCGGCGCAGCAGCAGCGCAAGCGCACTCAGCGCGCCGATGCGCGCAGCCACGTGATCGGGGTACACGGTGACGGTGTCGCAGAAGGCATCCGGATCGTCAGGGTACGTCCACAACTTGGTGAAGCCTGCTGCGGCGCGGACCAACGGTCCGTAGCCGAGTCGTTTGGCCCACGGCCCGGTGGGTCCGTACGCCGAGCTGTCGACGACCACGATGGCCGGATTGATCTGCTGCAGCGTGGCGAAGTCCATGCCGAGTGCTGCCGCCACGCCGGGTTTGAAGTTGCTCAAGACGAGGTCGGACTGCGCGACCAGTCGGTGCGCCAACGCCCGGCCTTCGTCGGACCGCAGGTCGATGCCGATCGACCGCTTGTTCCGGTGGCCGGCGGCGTAGGCCTGTGTCATGCGGGTGAGGCTGATCCGCAGCCCGTCCGGAAAGGCAGAATTCTCGATTTTGACCACGTCCGCGCCGAGATCGGCGAACAGACGACCGGTGTCACTGCCGACGACGATGACGCCGAGGTCCAGCACGCGTAGCCCCTCCAGGGGCAGGCCCAGGCCGGCGCGGCCGCGCGCGGTGAGTGTGGGTGCGTCACGAAGGGGGTGGTACGACGGCGCGCCGCTGGTCAAACTGCGGGCGGTCAGGCTGCTGGCCCGGTGCCCGTCGATCTCGACCACGCCGACCGGTACCGGTGCGCTCAGACCAGGGGAGAGCTCTGTCTCGCGGAAGAAGCCGCGCGCTGCAACCTGTTCCGTGGACAGCGACTCGGCCAGGCTCAGTACCGCCGCCGTCGGCACACCGTGCCGTTGGCCGGCGAGTTCCAGTTCCGCGCGGGTCTTGTCGGAACAGAACTGCTCGATGGCCCCGAGCAAAGTCGCGGATGCGAAACGCTCGCGGAGACTGTTGAATTTCGGATCGGCGAATTCTTCTGGGCGCCCCATCCATTCGAACATGCCCTGCCACTGGCGCTTTGCTAGGACACAGATGCGGACGTGGCCGTCCTTGCATTTGATGATCGGGTAGCGCTGCTGCTCGGCGATCCAGTCCCGTTTCTGTTCGCTGATCGGTACCCCGGCGGCGGCGCTGCCCGCCGTACCGAAGGGCGGGTCGAGGGTCTGCATTGCTCCTTCGATTACCGAGAAATCGATGAGATCGCCTGTGCCCGTGTGCAATCGGTCCAGAAACACGCAGAGTGTGAAGAAGGCGGCCTGGGCTGCGGCGACGTGATAGGGCAGGTCCGCGCTCGGCGGCACCAGCGGTGCCTGTCCCGGGATGCCCGAGCGGGACAGCTCGCTGGTCAACGCGTGCAGCACGGGCGTGGTGGCCTGCCAGGCGCGATAGCGTGTGTCGCGCCCGAAGTCGCTGATGGACAGGATGACCAAGGACGGATGGTCGGCATGGATCTGCTTGACCGACAACGACTCTTCGGCCGCCGACCCGGGACGCGTGTTCTCGATGAGGACGTCCGCGGTCGCCAACAGCTCCGCCCATGACTGCTGTCCGGCCGGTGTCGATGGATCGATCTCGATCGTGGGGATGCCGTGACGGTTGATGGCGGTGCCGATGGGCACCCCATCGATGCACGGTCCGGTGGTGTCTGCCGCGGTCACGCCGGCCAGATGAACTGACGTCACGTGGGCGCCGAGATCGGCCAGCAACCGGCCGACGGCTGTGATGGGTCCGGCGGTCAGATCGACAATCTCGATCCCCGACAGCGGTGGGTCGTAGGGCATGTTGGTCAACTGCGTCGCGCCTGCCGGAACGGGATGTCTCGGTCGGGTTCGGGTTCCTTCGCCAGTCCCAGTACGCGTTCGCCGATGATGGTGCGCTGAATCTGGTCGGTGCCGCCGCCGATCGAGGTGAAGAACGCGTTGAGGGACAGGAAGTTGACGTCGTCGGCCTCAGGATTGTCGGGGCCCGCCAACAGCGATTCGGTGCCGATGATTTCGGTCTTCAACGCCGCCTCGGAATGCAGGATTCGCGACATCGCGAGTTTGCCCAGCGACATGATCGAACTCGACGTGCCCTGGCTGGTGGCCGCTTTGGCGCGAAGGTTGTTGAGCCGGTTGAGTTCCCGAAGTGCCAGGACGTTCGCCAGCTTCTCCCGCAGGGCGGCGTCATCGAGGCAGCCGTGTTCCCGTGCCAGTTCGACCAGGCTGTCGGCCTTGGACTTGTTGCGTGACCCGCGGCCGCCGTCGCCCATGATGGAGCGTTCGTAAGCGAGAGCGGTCTGCAGAACGCGCCAGCCGTTGCCCTCTCCGCCGATGAGATTGGCGTGCCGCACCGTCGCGTCAGAGATGAAAACCTCGTTGAAGTGCGCCTCGCCGGTGATCTGGACCAGTGGCCGCACCTCGATGCCGGGCTGGCGCATCGGGATGATGAAGTAACTCATGCCCTTGTGCTTGGGCACATCCCAGTCGGTGCGCGCGATCAGCAGACCGTACTCGGATGTCGCCGCGCCCGAGGTCCACACCTTCTGGCCGTTGACCACCCAGCGGTTACCGTCGCGCACCGCGGTGGTGCTCACCCCGGCCAGGTCGGATCCGGCGCCGGGCTCGCTGTAGAGCAGGCAGGTGCGAGCCGCTCCGGTCAGAAAGTCGCGCAGCAGTTCGTGTTTCAGCTCGTCAGACCCGAACGTGAACAGCGTATTGGCCGGGATGTTGTGCTTGTCCTGGCAGGCGCCGGGCGCCTTGACGGCGCGAAACTCCTGGTGGATGACGGCTGCCAACTTGCTCGGGTAGCCGCGCCCGAACCATTCGGCCGGGTATGTGGGTACGGCGTAGCCGGCATCCAGAACCTTTTCCCGCCAGGCGATTTCCTCGGGAGAACTGACCCAGGGATCGTCCGATGGCGGCAGTGCGGTCCAGTTCTGCGCGAGCCAGTCACGCACCTCGCTGCGCAGGGTGTCGGACGTTGGTGCGGTGAGAGTCATGTCAGGCACCCTTCGAGGCGAGGTAGCGCTCACGATGATCACGAGAGCTGCCGAACAGTTGACGGCCGGTGCGCGCCCGGCGCAGGAACAGGTGGGCGGGGTGCTCCCAGGTGAAGCCGATGCCGCCGTGCATCTGGATCGATTGCATGGCTGTGGTGTGATAGGCCTCCGCGCAAGCGAATCCGGCAAGCGCGACGGGACCGTCGGCGCCCGCCGGGTCGGCATCGAATTGCGCGGCGGCGTACTGCGCGGCCGAGGTGGCGGATTCGACTTCGAGCAGCAGGTCGGCCGCCGTGTGCTTGATCGACTGGAAGCTGCCGATGGGCCGGCCGAATTGGATACGGGTCTTGAGGTATTCGACGGTGATGTCGAACAGCCGGCGAGTGCCGCCGACCTGCTCCCCGGCGAGCGCAATGACCGCAAGTGACAAGGCGTGTTCGACGGAGGCCCAACCGCCCCTGCCGATGCGACGTGCCGGAGTTTGACTGAAGACATAGGTCGACAGGCGGACCGTGGGATCGAAAGCCGTTGCGGCGGTCCGGTCGAATCCGGCTGCATCGGCGGCAACTTCGAAGAGCGCGATGCCGTCATCTGCCTTTGCGACGACGATGACAACATCGGCAATCTGCCCGTCCAGCACGTAATGCGCGCTGCCGGTGAGCCGGTATTCCGCAGCGTGCTGGACCGCCTGCACCGCGACACCATCGGGCGCCCACGTGCCACGGGGCCCGGTGGTCGCCACGGTTCCGATCGAGGACCCGTCGGCCAACCCAGGCAGGAGTCGCGCCTTGTCGTCGTCACTGCCGGCGGCCTGAATCAGTGCTGTGGTGAAGACTGCACTCGATAGGAACGGGGCCGGCAGCAAGGCTGCGCCGGTCACCTCGGCGACAGCCTCCAACTCCTGCGCGCCCAACCCCACGCCGCCGTATTCGGGGTCGACGATCAACCCTGCCACGCCCTGGGCGGCCAGTTTGTGCCAGAGATCGCGATCGAACCCCTCGTCAGTGCGCATGACGCGGCGGACATCGGCTTCGGTGCAATGTTCACTGAGCAGGTCTTTCACGGCCGCGGCGAGTTCGGCGCGTTCGGCCACGCTCATCGTCATGTGTTCACCCTTCTGCATGTCTGGTCTATGCAATGTCGTCGCCGCCGCCCTGTAAATCGCATTGTGCGACACCTGTACGTTTCCGTTGGGGACATCTGCGACACCGGACGGCCACTCGATGTCCCGAACGCTCATGTGTGGGTTTCCGGGCTGGTCGTTTACAGCGCCGCCCGGATGCCGCCATGGTGGATATATCCCGGAGAAGGTCCGGCGGCAGAAGAGGAAGTATCAGTGTCACTTGATCCCAAAACCCCGGTGCTCGTCGGCTATGGCCAGGTCAACCAGCACGACGAGAACCCGGGTAGTGAGCCGGTCGACCTGATGGAGGCGGCGGCCCGTGCCGCCGCGGATCCGCGCGTGCTCGAGGCGGTCGACGCCGTCCGGATCGTCAACCTGCTGTCGGTGCGCTACCGGGATCCCGGTCTGCTGCTGGCTCAGCGCATCGGCGCACCAAACGCTGTCACGCGGTACACCCCGGTCGGTGGCAACATTCCGCAGTCGCTGGTGAACCAGGCCTGCCTGGACATCCAGCAGGGCCGCACCGACGTGGTGCTGATCGCCGGTGGCGAAACCTGGCGTACCCGCACCCGCCTGAAGACCCGCGGCGAGCGACTGACCGGCACCGAGCAGCCCGAGTCCGTCCCGCCGGCACCTAGCGACCCGGAGTTCACCATGGCCGGCCCCGCCGAACTGCGGATCGGGCTGGTGGCGCCGTCGCACGTGTACCCCATGTTCGAGCAGGCCCTGCGGATCGCCGCGGGGGAGGCCCCAGACGAGCATCGCCGCCGGATCGGCGAGCTGTGGTCGCGGTTCAGCCAAGTGGCCCAAGGCAATCCGCATGCTTGGAGCCGGGACGCGGTTTCCGCGGAAGAGATCTGGCAGGCCGGCCCGGCCAACCGGATGATCAGCTGGCCGTACACCAAGCTGATGAACTCCAACAACATGGTCGACCAAGGGGCGGCTCTGGTCCTCACTTCCGTGGGCAAGGCCGAGGAACTGCAGATACCGAAGGACCGCTGGGTGTTCCCGCACGCCGGCACTGACGCTCATGACACCTATCTGATCGGGGAGCGCGCGAGTTTCTCGGGATCACCGGCTATTCGCATCGCGGGCCGTCGGGCGCTGGAACTGGCCGGGCTCGGCATCGACGACATCGACGCGGTGGACGTGTACTCGTGCTTCCCGTCGGCGGTGCAGGTGGCGGCCGGCGAGCTTGGCCTGGCGCTCGACGATCCGGCACGTCCGCTGACCGTGACCGGCGGTCTGACCTTTGCCGGCGGGCCGTGGAACAACTACGTCTCGCATTCCATCGCCACCATGGCCGAACGGCTCGTCGCCAATCCGGGCCAGGTCGGGCTCATCACCGCCAATGGCGGGTACCTTACCAAGCACAGCTTCGGCGTTTACAGCACCGAGCCGCCTGCGCGCGAATTCCGTTGGGAGGACGTGCAATCGGAGGTCGATGCGGAGCCGACGGTGATGGCAGAGGCCGACTGGTCAGGTACCGGGACCATCGAAACGTGGACGACGCCGGTGACGCGCGAGGGCGCGCCCGAGAAGGTGTTCGTCGCCGTCCGCACCCCGAGTGGCGGCCGCGCGCTGGCCGTCATCACCGATGCGTCGCAGGCCGAGGCCAGCACCCGTGAGGACCTCGCCGGCGCCGCCGTGACGGTCAAGCCGGACGGCACCGCCGGGCTGGAGTAAGCCGAGGCGGACTCCAAAGCTAGGGGGCCATGGTCAGCCAGTCCGGGAAGCCTGACGGATCGTGCCGGCCCAGCGCGCCGTGCTCGAACAGACCCCAGCCTTCGGCCGGTGGCTTTGTGCCCTCATGGCACACCGCGCGGCCGACATGGTCGATGACGCCGAAGCCGGAGCGGGCGATGATCCCGGGGTCGGTCATGTCGTAGGTGAGCCGTTCGGTGAACTTGCCGCCCTTCCACGTGCCATGCAGCCAGTCGGAGTCGCCGCCGTAGCCGCCGCCCACGTGAATCGGCACAGGCAGCTTGGATTCCACATCGAAGCGGACAGGCGTGCCGTCCAGCGCCGTCGCCTCGATGGTGGCCCCGGTGGGGATGCGGGTACCGGAGACGTAGTGGATCTTCACGCGCGGCCAGCCCAGCTGCTCAACCCGGCCGTCCTTCCAGACGCGGGTGCAGTCGTTGAGCGAGCGGAAGCCGTCGGGGGCCTCCTGGATGATCATCACGAGCGAGAACTCCTCGAACGCGAGCGGCACGTACAGCCACCACATGCCCTCGAACGGCGGATCGGCCGGCCGGCCGGCGGGCTCGGCCTCACCGACCGGGCGGATACCCCAAGAGCGGTCCCTCGAGCCGATCCACGTGTCGGGGCTGACCTTGATCTCTTGGCCATCGATGGCGAGAGAGCCACTCCAGGAACCCAATTGGGCGAAGCGCTGAGCATTCAGTGTCACTCGGTTGCCCTGGCGCATGAGGTGCGGCTGCTCCTGCACGACATCGAACAGGCCGTTCCAGGTCAGGTCGGCAGCGATGCCCTCGGTCTCGTCGAGCACGATGCGTACCTTGTGCAGCGGCTCGGTGACCTCGATGCGGTAGCCCACGACGTGCTGGTTCAGCCGGTCCTGGTCGATGGCGTCGGACAGGTGCACGGCGGTCTGGGTATCACCGCGGCGGACCAGGAAGTAGGCGTCCTTGACCCCGAGGTTGGGGTAGTAGCCCATGCCGGTAATGACGAAGATGTCGCCGGTGCGGTCGTGGGCGTTGAAGTAACAGCGGTCGTAGAAGTTCCGGTCGCTGGTTCCCGGCCAGGCGATGGGCTGGGGGACCTGGTGGATCGGATATTCGTCCATGGGGCCGAGCATTTAGGCGGTTCCTTCCAGGAGCTTCTCCAGCAGTGACTTGTGGTAAAAGAGCGACTCGATGTCGTCGGGCGGTTCCATCTCGCCGAAGTGCACCCGTCGCGCACCGGTGCGCATGAACACGCAACACCAGACCGCGGCGGAGTAGATGTAAAACCAGTGCAGGTCGCCGACCTCGACGCCGGTGAGGCCCTCGTAGGTGGCGCGCACGTCCTCTTCGCGCAGCACGTCCGGCAGGCCGGGCAGCCCGGCCAGGCCGCACAGTTCCTGGAACACCTTGTGTGCGAAGATGATCCACGACACGTCGAACTCGCGCGGGCCGACCGTCGCCATCTCCCAGTCCAGTACCGCGGACGGCCGGAAGTCCTGGTACATCACGTTGCCGATGCGCGAATCACCCCACACCAGAACCGATTCCGACGCCGCCACGTCCTCGGGGAAGTTCTCCTCCAGCCAGACGAGAGCACGCTCGACCAACGGCGACCGGCCGAGGCCCGACGCCGCGAACTGGTACCAGTCCTTCAGCCAGCCGAAGTGGCGGCGCAGTGCGGTGTCGCCGGGTGGGTCGATCTCTTGGAGGAAACCGAAGGTCTTGTCGGCGTCGGGGATCGCGTGCAGCTTGGCGATGGCCTCGACGGTGCTGTCCTGCAGCGTGCGCTGCTGCTGCGGGGTGGCGTCGGCGAACCAGTTGCCGCCGAAGGTGTACGGCATCACGTCCGGCGGGACCACGCCGTCGACGCAGTCCATCAGGAAGAACGGGGAACCGAGCACCTCACCGGTGTTCTCCAGCCAGCGGACGCGGGGGACCGGGACGTCGGTGAGCTCGGCGGCCAGGCGCATGACATCGAACTGGTGGTCCAGACGGTAGGACGAGAAGACGGGCACATCCTCGGTGGTCGGCGCGACCCGAGCGACCCACTTCTGCTCCACCGGCGTGCCGTCCTCGGTCCAGCGGCCCGTGAGAATGATTGTCTCGGAGGACATTCCGTTGGAGTCCACACCGCTCTCGACCGTGATGTCAGGTTTGATGCCGCCTTCCATCACGGTGGACAGCCACTGTGACAGGATGTCCGGAACTGTTGTCACGTCGCGGCTGGAGCGCTGAATATGATCGACGTTCGTTTCGACCGTGACGGAGCCTTCCGCCGGTTGGTTCGGCACTGAACCTTCCTTCCCGAGGTAATTACGATACGATGCGTAGCGTTATGAAATCAGACCTGCAACCGCTTGACAAGCCCTCTGGCGCAGGGCGTCCTCGTGATCCGCGGATCGATGCCGCGGTGCTGGCTGCCGCCGCCGCACTGCTGCCTGAGGTGGGCTACGCCAACCTCACGATGGCGGCGATCGCCGAACGCGCGGGAACCACGAAGACGGCGCTGTACCGCCGCTGGTCGAGCAAGGCCGAGTTGGTGCACGAAGCGGCGTTCCCGACGACCCCGACCGCGCTCGCCACCCCGGAAGGGGACATCGTCGGCGACATCCGCGCCATGATCGCGGCAGCGCGCGACGTGTTCACCAGCCCCGCCGTCCGGGCCGCGCTTCCGGGGCTGATGGCGGACATGAGCGCCGACGAGGAGCTCAACGCGCGGGTCGTCGCACGCTTCCACGGGCTGTTCGACGTGGTGCGGGTCCGGCTGGAGCACGGCATCGAGCGCGGCGAGGTCCAGGCTGACGTCAAGCCCGAGCGGCTAATCGAAATCATCGGTGGCGCAACGATGTTGCGGATGCTGCTGCATCCGGAGAGCGAACTCGACGAGTTGTGGGTCGATGAGACGGCGGCCATCGTGACGCACGGTGTGATCAACGGAGATTGACGGTTCGCCTGGAAGTCTCGTATCGAATCCCAGGCCGCGCAGTGGAGTCCAGCCGAGAAGGCGCTGTGGCGATCTTAACGGGGCGAGTGGTCCGATCGCGGCCAGACCGGAGGCGCACCCGAACACTGCGGCGGTGCCCTCGCTACGAGGGTGCCGAGCGAGACGAAGTAGCCAATCGTGATGTGCCGTCGATCGAGACTCGTTGCCACCTGGCCTTCCTACTTCGGATTTCAGGCTGTCTCGATGTTGGCCAATTCGCCGACGTCTCGCTATCAACCGCGGCAAATGGGAATCGATCTGTTGCGCTGCGGACCTAGACGATCCGCGTCACGCCTTGCCGATGGCGGTGCGAAACTCAGCAACGATGGGTGGTTCTTGCCCACCTGAGGTGAGCGCGGCGGCCTCGGCATCGCTTAGGCGGATATCGCCCAATCGTGCCGCGAGGATGAAATGGATGTTGAGGTCTTTCGAGTACTGCGTCGTGAATATATAGGTAGCATTCTCCGACAAAATGGGATCGCTGTTCATCAGGCATTGCTTGCCGAACACAGACCCGCCGATTTGGCTTACTGTTACAGTGCCGGCCAGGTTCCCCTTGAGGTTCTGAATAACCTTAACGTCGAACAGTGAGTAGAGTTCCCTGTCTTCGACGTGCTGGCCCGTCTTTCTGTCAACATGACCGACGAAAACGTTGTCGGCGATGTTGACAAACGACTTCCGGTCTAGCATTTCCGGCTTGTACATCGCTTCGCGGGTGCATTTAGCGGTGACTTCCGCTGCCGTCTCACGTACCGTATCGCAGCCAGCCGCCAGGGCAGCGAGCACGGTCATGCTCGCGACCATGTAAGGAAGCTTTCGTCTGTTGCGTGTCATCGCGTCCTTCTGGGTTTAGCCTACGGCCAGATGAGGTTAAACATCTTGACGTCCATCGGTTCGGGCCCAATGCTCACGAACGGCTTGTTCAGACCGTAGTTCATCAGAGCGCCCCTGCAACTGTGGTCGAGTCCGAGGGCATGGCCGATTTCGTGAGCGAATACCGAAACACGCTGCACCGACGTCATGCTATCCAAGGCCTTGGCGTTGGTCGTGATGGAGTCTTGGAAGCCGAGCCAATCAAAGGCCTGGTCCCAAGTCGCCAAAGAGGAGCTGTTTCCCCCCACCCAACCTTTGTCACTGGGATGCCACTGGTCTACGACCGTCAAATTTGCACCTTTGTTCTCGCCGACCTCTACGAACTGGACTTTCGATTCTCCGACCATGTATTTCCAGTTGCTGATGGCCGTTCGAAAGTCATCAGTCCACTTTGTGTGCACCTCGTAGATCAGCTTCCTATCCTTTACGGAGTTCGTCCCGCTTCCATGTAGTCGGAATGGCTCAGGGTCCTTGATGGTTACGTCTCCGGCACCGTCGGTAGACACGTTGCCCTGACAATACTTGTCGTTGTCCTGGTCCGACTCACTCGAATCCCGAGAATTGTGAGTCTGGTTGCTGTCCTGGTTGCTCTGGGTATTGCCTTGATTGCCCTGGCTGGGTTCTTGCGATTGTTGGTTCGGGCTCGACTGCGATGGGGGCTGCTGTTGTGGAGCTTGACCGTTGGCGGGCTGCTGTCCCGCTGCCTGGTTATCACTCTGCACTAGCTGTGACGGCGCTTGCTGTGGGGCCGTTGGCGCCGGCTGCGGGGTTTGCAACGTGGCGTCATAGTCCGGGGGCTGGGTCCCGTTGGCGGGTTGGAGTTGTTGCGGATAGTTGGGGGCCTGGTTGTATCCGCCCTGATTGCCGCCCGGGGCTTGCGCTCCGGTTTGGTAGATATCGATTCCCCAGGACTGGTCCGGCGCAGGATACGAGCCACTGTTGTAAGCGCCTGGGCCGCTGGGCATTTCGGGTGGCTGCATGGGGAACGGCGGTTCACCCATACCGCCACCGGAGCCGCCGCCGGTGGGACCAGTCGGTGCTGGCTGGGCAGCAGCCTGCGGAATCGTATCGAGCGAGTTTGGCGAAGTGACCGTGACCGTGACGCCGGCGGCCACGACGGCGCACACCGCCCCGATCGCCGACCAACGCCGCCACTGACCCAAGATCAGTGGCCGCGCGCTCGGTACTGCCGGCAGCAGTAGCTCGTTCCCGGCCCGTCGCCGTCGTGGCTTGCCCCGGTCACAATGTTAGTCACTGTCTGGCCGTCCTTCCGGCGAGCAGGTCATCCAGTTGGAAACTGGCCAATGCTGTTGCGTTAGGGCGCGTGATCCGGTCATTCCGGTCCGCCGGCCATGGTGGCCTTGGCCCAGTCGACTTCGTCGGACGCGGAGCGGATGCAGGCGTCGTAGTCGTCGCCGGTTTGGCCGAACACCGTCACGCAGGAGATGGACATATGCGCGAGTAGGCGGTCGTTGCAGGAGTCCACCGACGTCCGGGTGGGAGTGCTTGCGAGACAAAGCTGTTGGGTTTGGCAGGCGGCCACGAAGTTCGCCGCACGTCCGTCGCTGCTGGTGTAGGTGTCGGGGCCGCCTTGGCAGTGCCCGGAGTGGCGCTGCGCATAGACGGTGGGGTCAACGCCGTCGGGTCGGTGCGCGCCGGTCGGGTCGGTCACGTACCCGCTGGGAACTGGGGGAGTGACCGCGGCGGCGGGTGTTCCGGGCGGCAGACCGGCCCAGTTCGGGGCCGGCGCGCCCGTGGTTGCGGCGTCGGAGGCTCGGTACGAAAGGGTGATGGTGACGGGGAACGCGAAAATGCTTGTCGGGCCGAGATCGATGGTGAGGTTGGATTGTCCGGGTGGGAAGCCCGGTCCGAGCGTGGGTGTGACCCCGACCAGGGCTTGGTTGGCGTCGGTGGCGGCAGGGATGCTGAAAGTGCCGATGACGCGGGCCGGATTGCCTGGTGCGGCATCGGTTTCCACCAGCACCACGTTGTTACCTTGCCGAAGATGCGTGGCTGCGGGCATCTTCACACCAAAGGGGATCATGGACGCGGAGAACACCGACTTGCGGGTGACAGTGATGTCGACCCCACCGCCGGCGTACGGGATAACCTGGTAGTCAACGTCGCCCGAGCCGTAGACGGCGCCGCCGCCGGGTAGCCAGGCGGCCGGGCCAAGGGTCACCTCGCCGGGAAGGTGGATCGCGATCTGCCGGTTGGGGTGGGCGGTGGGTGCGAAGATGCCGTCTTTGGCCCACATTGGCACCGTCGCCGCGCCGCGTTCGACCTGGGCGGCCAGGGGGCGTTCCATACCGGCGGTTTCGCCTTGGGGAGTGGTGGACGAAACCCTGGCGCCGCCAATCGGATTCACCCGTGCGGGGTCTTCGGGCATGGGCCGCGGCACCGGCACCGGTACGGGGGGCGGTGCCGGTGCCACGGGGTCCGCGCCGGCGGTGCCGGCGACGCTGACGGCACCACCGACGCTGGTCATGGTGAGCAACACCGCCACGGTGACCGCTGCCCGACGACTACCGGACCGCCGCTGGTGTCCCGAACGCATTGCGGTTGCCACGATCACAGGTCCTTGGGTTCGCCGTAGAGGGTTTGGGTGTCGTTGCCGTTGTCGGTGCGCACCCGGATGGTGGTGTAGGACTGGATTTTCACCTGGCCACCACAGCCGTCGGCTTCGATGTTCTGATCCCGCAGGTTGGACACCGCGTGCATGCTGCGCAAGCTGATCCGGTCCATCGGAACTTGAGCCAGTCCACCGGGTTTGAGGAGCACCCGGATGTAGCCGCCGAGGTGTTCTTGTACCCCGAGGGTGGCGCCGGCCGAGGCGCCGGCGAAACCACCTCCGCCGCCGCCTCCGCCACCGGCGCCGCCTTGGCCCTGCCCGTAGCCGCCGCCGTACACCTGGCCGTTGATCTGCTGATACGGGTTGATGCCGATATCGGCACCGACCTCCACTCCGGGAGAGGAGTCGGTGCGGCACCCCACGAAGTACCCGGATTCGAGTTGGGCGTCCTGAATCACCGCGCCGCCGGTACCGGTGATGCGGGCTTCGGAGCGTAGCGTCACGCGTGCCTGCCAGGAGTTCGATGCCCCGGCCAGGTTGTCGATGTGGTTGATCACCTCGTTGGTGGTGTTCACGTCCACCACCCAGCCGTCATCGGTGACGAACTGCGTCCACCGATCCGGCATCGGTTGCGGGTCGGCGGCCGCAGTGCCGGCCGCCCACACGCACGAGGTTACCGATACAGCGAACACTATGGCCGTCGCGGCATTACGCCGCGACGGCCCTTGACGGCCGAGCATGCACAAATCCCCCCCTGTGACGACCAGTTTTAAGCCCCCCGGCTTGCATGGTCTTTCACCGATGTTGCGAACTGTGGCATATGCGGACTGATACGTCAACCGGTAGCTTGGGTGGGGATGGCGAGCAAACCACCTACGTCAGCTAAAGAACGGTGGGGTGTGCTACTGCTAGCTGGGAAATGGTGACCGAGGCGTTGGGGGTGTCGATGGCAGGCGGATCGATTTCTGGGTCGGCGGGTATGGGATGAATGAAATCTTGGCGCGAGCCGGCATGTTCCAAGACGTGGGGCCAGACGCTCTGGCCGCAGCGATCGCGCAACTTGAGTGGGTTTCGTTTCCCCAACGGCACAACGTGTTTCGCGAAGGAGATGCCGGGGACCGGCTGTATATCATCACCGCCGGCCGAGTGAAAGTCGCCTGCACAACGCGACACTCGGATAGCCTGATCGCCGTCCTTGGACCCTCCGAGGTTTTCGGTGAACTCGCCCTGCTCGACCCGGGTCCGCGCACATCCACCGTCACCACAATTACCGCTGTGCGCGCCGCGACGATGACCCGTGCCGCACTGCTGGCCTGGATACACCAGGAGCCCCACGCTGCCGAACAGATGCTTCGCGTGCTGGCACGGCGGCTGCGCCGAACCAACAACAAGCTGTGCGATCAGACGTTCAACGACGTCCCCGGGCGCCTGGCCACGTTGCTACTGGACCTGGCGAACCGATTCGGCGAATCGGACAACGGGACACTGCGCATCGACCATCAGCTCAACCAGAACGAACTTGCTCAGCTCGCCGGCTCAACCCGCGAATCAGCCAACAAGGCTCTTGCTTCGTTCGTCGATCGAGGCTGGATCCGTGTGCAAGGCAAGACGATCAGCATTGTCGATCCCGCGGCACTGGCCAAGCGCGCGAGATGATCTCCCGCGGATAATCACCAAACGGAGGACCCCTGCCTGCGGGGAAGGCGGATCCCATTGCCTGAGTGCCTTCGCTATTGACGCCTTCGCGCAGATGTTCTTTCGGACCTATCGCGTTTTGTGGGCCAGATCACCGTTCGGTTCTGCCGCTGATTCCCGACTACACCTTGCACAGACTCGTCATCGGTGACGAGTGTGGTCGGTCTTTTGGACAGGGGGATGTGGTCATGGGTGGTTTCTTGCCGGCAAAGGTGACGCCCGCGCTGCGGGCCGTGGGACCGTGCGAGAGCTGACCTCATGGCCGAAGTATCACCCGATCGACCCGCCGGGCCGGACACTCATCAGGATTGGGCGCCATACTCCGACATGGCACAAGCGGCGGAGGCGTACCTGCGAGACCCTGGGATCGCGGTGGACGCGTTGTACCGCGTGATGGATCCGACGGCGATCAAGGCATTCGTCATGGAACGCACGCTCGAACACGAGGATTCACGCGAATCGTTGTACCAGGAAGTCGCTGTGACCGACGGCCGGACATTGCTGCTGTGGATGGGTGACGACGAACTCACCGACGACGACGATCCCGAGCCCGGCGCACCCTTGCTGACATCCACGCTGCGCTCGATTCCCTTGTCCGCGTTGACCGACCGCAATCTCAAGGTTGGGTATCGCATCGATCACAGTGGCGGACGGTCCCTGCACAGTGTCGAACTGCGGCTGGTGACCACGACGGCCGACTACACGCTCGCCAAGACCCCTTCGAAGACCGAGGCCTTCAGTGAAGAACTGCTATTCACGAAGTCTGTCACGGACGGCGGACGAGCACAGATGGAACGGCTGATTCAATTCGGAAGGGCGATCGCCGCACATGGCTGATTGGGCATCGCACAGGCATCTTGAGCATGCGGTAATGCTCGGCATCCGCAACCCCGAAGCGGCACTGAACAATTTGCGCCCTTTCATCAACTTCGACGCCGCCTACTCATTCGTGCTTACGGAGCGTCCGACGTGGCAAGAGGTTGCGGCGACCGACGGTCGGCGTTTGATCTTGTGGCACGGCTCTGACACAGAATGCGCCGGTCACGACGATCGGTTGCCGCACCCGATGTTCCAGTCCTCAGTGCGGACCGTACTGCTCTCGCGGCTCAGCGATCAGGCCTTGCACACCGACTACGACGTCCTGCCCGACGGTTCTCACGAGTTGGTATCGGTGCGCCTGCGGCTGTATACGCCGACAGTCAACAGCACAACCCGAACCACTCCAGAGGACAGTCAGCACTACGTTGAGTGCTATCTCTTCGATAAGACCGCAGACGACGGTCAGGACGAAATGGGCCGACTTCTCGAATTTGCGGCCGCGCTATCGATTTCGACCAATGTGTGACTGGTCTTCAGACGTGAGAGGAACCGCCGGCGCGATGATCGATCCCAATACACAACATGGTGACCTCGCGGAGTTCATCCGGGAGCAGCTCGTCACCTACCACTCGCAATTGCCAAGAGAATTGGTGGACGCGGCCGCGCGCGGTGAGGAAACCGCCGCGCGGGAAGGCTTTGAGCGCACCGAAGTTCTCTTGGGTGAACAGATCGTGGCCGCAGCCAGAAACAGTGGCCTCACGGCGCAATGGTCCGGTTCACGACACGAACGCGTCTGCTTGCAGATTCGCGATTGGCGAAAGCCGCTGTCGTCAAGAGCTGCGTGATGCTACCGACTTCATCTGAGTGGAATAGGGGGACAAAGTGTTTCGTGACGTGCCGCGGGTTCTGCGGTGTTTCGCATCAATACCAATGCTGTTCTGGGCGACAATCACGGATGCCGCCGGTAAACCGGCAGGAAAAACAGGTGACCGGCGAAGTCTTCAGGATCCTGGGCAGTACTACGCCGACGATCCATGGGTGGATTGAGCGGCATTGACCATCGGCCGGCATAAGGCGGAAAGTGGAGACATGGCCGTGCGGACGGCAACGAACAAGCTGCTGTGCGACGTCTTGATCGCACCTGATGGCTACATGGTTGTCATCGAAGATGCTGGGGCAAAGGGGATTACAGGTACCTACGTACACCCCGATATCGATCCCGAGCCCGCGACGGTGCAGCGGGCACTGTGGGTGCGGACGATGAGTGCCCACGAGTG
Organism: Mycolicibacterium sp. HS_4_1; assembly: GCF_054515875.1. NCBI lineage: Bacteria > Bacillati > Actinomycetota > Actinomycetes > Mycobacteriales > Mycobacteriaceae > Mycobacterium > Mycolicibacterium sp. HS_4_1. The sequence continues at coordinate 4,030,048 of NZ_CM137261.1, read as the reverse complement.
TGACGTCGTCGGCCGGAAGATTCGGGTTCGCGTGCTCTCTGGTTCGGACACCGGCGGACTCGGTATCCGAGCATTTGATGGCCACCTCAACATCGCCAGCGGACTGTTGGCCATCGGCGAGCGCCGTAACCCCGACCGTCAATTGCTGGTCGGCCCATCGGCTGTCATTGGCGTGAGCGTGTTCGTGGGCAACGACATCGACGCCATCTGTTTCGACGACTCCGGCGTCAGCTACCCAACGTCGGGCCCTAGCGAGGTCACCCTGCTGCTGCACGGAGATAGCTGGCACACCTACACATTGCGCAACACGGTCGACCGGTGGCGACTGCGGTGCTAGCAGTTCTGTGACACGTGAGCCTGATAGTGATGCAGGGCGATGGTGACAGCCATGGCTGAGTTTGGCGTCTTGCTGCGGTCGGTGGTGACAGCGGACGTTCACCGTGGCTGGACCGGGCTGCCCCGGGGACGGGGCCGGTACTTACTGGCTGCCGTTCACCTTGACGCCCATGTAGTCGCGGCTGGCGTGGACCTACGGGGGTGGATGAAGACTCCTTCTGCACGGACCGTCGTACCGCCCGGCGTCGCGATATGCCCCACCGCAAAGGTTTTCGCTCCCTCCACGCGGTCGACGTGAGCTGCGATCCGCACAGGTCCCAGTGCCGTACCCTTCTCGTAGCGGATCGTCAGCGTGCCGGTGACTGCAGGCTGGCCGGGTTTATGCGCGGTAGCACCCAAGACGTGGTCGAGTAACAAGGCACAGACACCCCCATGGACCTGGCCACTGGGTCCTTCGTACGCTGCGCCCAAAGTGGTTTCGGCCCAGACCGTTCCGTCGTCGTCATGATGAACGTCCAACGGGGGAGCGAGGGCGTTCCGCAATCCGATAACCGCGTTGCCCCAAGCGAGTGTTGCTCCACTGATCTCCTGCTGGACGCCGAATGACCCCGGAATTAGCGCGCGGCCGAGTTCAGCTGCGGCAGCGTCGATTTTGGCACGGGCCGATTCGATGGTCGCGGCATCACATTGGCTGCGAATAGTGAAATCGACCAGTCGACGGACCGAGTCCGTGAGCGACTTGTAGAGCGCCTCGGGGACGTGGGTTCCAATAGTCTCGGCCATCCGGGCTAGCTCGCCGGTTCCGGCTGCGCAGCATGGATGCCAGTGCAGGCATGGCCGAGGTCACCGTCCAGCTGCTGAAATCGTCGTGGCCGGTTCGTGCCTGGCAGCAGGGCTGCGCCGAGTCCCATGGCTCTCCTTCGTCCGCTTCTGGCCTCGGAACCACTGTCGGTCGGCCTGGATTCGTCGGCAAGGCAAAATCCCGGTTAGCGGTCGAGGTGCGGCGTCTGGGCAGGACCGATTGTTAACCTAAGGGTGTGGGAGAACCCGAGACGTCAGACATACCTTCGCTGCCCGCGATCAATTGGGCCTTGCTGGGCATGCTGTCGTACGAGCGGGAACTGTCGGGGTATGACATCCGTAAGTGGATTCACTGGAGCATGCGCTTCTTTTTCGGAAGCCCCGCCTACAGCCAGATTTATGCAGAGCTGAAGAAGCTCGAAAAGCTCGGGTTGCTGAGTTCGCGAGTCGAGGGCAAAGGCGCTCGTTACCGGCGACTCTACAAAATCACCGACCAAGGGTTGGATGCGGTTTCCCGGTGGGCCAAGGAAGCGCCGATTGAGCCGCCAACCTTGAAACATCCAGCGATCCTGCGCGTGATGTTGGGGCACCTCAGCGATCCGGCCGCGCTCAAACAGCTTCTGCACGAACACGTGGCGCAGATCGACCAGTTGCAGCGCGAAGCCGCCGCGGAAGCAAAGTGGGCCGGCGCTGATCCCTCGTGGGGGTACGCCAAACTTGCCTTGATTTGGGCGGACCGTTACTACACGTCGGAGCGGGAGCTTGCCCTGAACCTGATCAAGGATCTGGAGGAGGCGGAGGCGACCCTGCCGAACACGAGCAAGGGCGCCGCAATCGCGTGGCCCGATCTCAGCTTTTGGTACGAGATCGAACGCAGGGCGGCCGCCGAAGACGCAGGCGACTGAGGTACGGGCACTTCACCGCTTCGGTGCCGCGAGTCTCCTCTGCGCGGCGTGCTGAGCGGCGATATGGCCGAAAACCAGGCCTTGTGCGATGGTCGCGCCGGCACCCGGATACGTGCGGCCGAACGCGTTGGCGGCGGTGTTCCCGATTGCGTACAGGCCATCGATAACGGTGCCGTCCTCACGTAGCACCCGCGCGTGGCTGTCGGCGAGCAGGCCGCCGCAGGTGCCGAGATCGCTGAGCACCATTTTCACGGCATAGAACGGACCGTTGATCAGTGGACGCAGATTGGGGCTCGGCGTGATCGTCGGGTCGCCGTAGTAGCGGTCGTAGGCACTGCGGCCGCGACCGAAATCGGGGTCCTCGCCCGCGAACGCGTTCTCGTTGAACCGGTCCACCGCCGTACGGAAGTTGCCGGCCGGAACGTTGATTTGGCTGGCGAGATCGGTGAGATTCTCTGCACGAAAGGCGATTCCGGCGTCATACCAGCGCTGGGGGATTGGCATCCGGGGAAACAGCTCCGCGGCGAAGACGTAACTGTTGCGGTACTGCTGGTCGAACACGATCCACATCGACTCAACCGGGGTGCCCGCAGCCTCCAGCTCCAGCACCCGCTGACCGAAGCTCATGTAGTCCGCCGATTCATTGGCGAAACGGCGACCGGTCTGATCGACGATGAATGATCCGGGCAGAGAGCGTTCAGCCAGCATCACCGCGGGAGTCGCTCCAGGTAGCGGAGCCACAGCGGGAAACCACCACGATTGATCCATCAAGGCGATGCCGGCGCCGACCTCCTGGCCTATCCGGATGGCGTCGCCGGTGTTGGACCGTGCACCCAGACTGAGATTGTGGCCAAGGGATTCGGACTGGAACTTCCACCGCATGTCCATGTCATGGTCAAATCCGCCCGCAGCAAGCACGACGCCGTGCCGCGCGGTGATCGTGAACGCGGCATCTGCATGCGCGACTGTCGCGCCGACCACCCGGCCGGCGTCATCGGTGACGAGACCGGTCAGCGAGGTGTCCAGCCAGATGGGAATGCCGGCGCGAATTGCTCCTGTGAACAGGGCCGCGGCCAAGGCCTGCCCGCCCGCGGCGTAGCGGCGACCCAACGCGAGTCCGCCGAGTCCCTGAGCGAGTCGCTTGATGACGGTGGGTAGCCCTTTGCGTGGAATCCTGCTCATCAGGTTCAACCAGCGGTAGTCCGCCCCGGTTGTCGGCATCGGAATGCTGACTTCCATCACCCCAGGCCGCAGGTCCGCCAGGTACTCACCCAGAAGCGCGGTGTTCAGCGGGCGGCATTCGCACGTGCGGCCGGCGGCTGAACCTCCCGGTGCCTCGGGGTGGTAGTCGGAGTACTCCTTGGCCCAGAACAGCTTCATCGGAGTGGTCCGGCGCAGCATGTCGACCGTCGCCGGCAGTTGGCTTAGATAGGCGGTCGAACGGTCCTGTGGGGCTGACTCACCAACCACCGCATCGAGGTAGGTGCTCGCCCGATGTGCTGTGTCGACGCCGCCGCACTCTTCGATGACGGGGCTCGCGGGCAACCACAGGGCACCGCCGGAGCGGGCCGTTGAACCGCCTACGTATGACGACTTTTCGATCACGAGTACCGACAAGCCCTGCTCATGCGCGGCGAGAGCGGCGCCGAGGCCGGTGCCGGACCCCACAACAAGAAGGTCGACCTCGGTGTCCGCGATGGTCAGACCAGCGGGGATTGTCGTGTGCGTCGAGTCGGTCACGGTCAACGACATTAAAACTACAGGGACACATTTCTCGCCGGGAAATTCCTGTCAGCGGGAAGGACGATCTCGCTGCGTGCGGCTGGCACAGTTCAATGATGTTGTCACGATGGCGATTTCACCAATTGAAGGACGGACCGAAAGATGACAGCCCAACCTGAAACCGACGATGTCCGGTTGATCGAAGCTGGCTCGGTGCCGACCAGGTTTGCCAGAGGCTGGCACTGCCTGGGACTCATCCGTGATTTCGCCGACGGAGAACCGCACCAGATCAACGCCTTTGGGCAGAAGCTGGTGGTGTTCAGTGGCCAGGACGGCGCCATCAATGTGTTGGACGGATACTGCCGGCACATGGGTGGCGATCTGTCGCAGGGCAGCGTGAAGGGCAATGAGATCGCGTGCCCGTTCCACGATTGGCGCTGGGGCGGGGACGGTCGGTGCAAGCTGGTTCCCTACGCCAAGCGCACACCGCGGCTGGCCCGAACCGCAGCTTGGCCCACGTTGCAGCAGGACGGCATGCTGTTCGTCTGGAATGACCCGGAGCACAACGAGCCGCCACAGGATGTGACCATCCCCCGCATCGAGGGCGCCACCAGCGACAGTTGGACCGACTGGCACTGGTACACCACGGTGGTGCATACCAACTGCCGCGAGATCATCGACAACGTGGTCGACATGGCGCATTTCTTCTACATCCACGGCTCGATGCCCACGCACTTCAAGAACATTTTTGAAGGTCACGTCGCGACCCAATACATGAGAAGCGCTGGACGGCCCGATCTTGGCGACCCTGACGGGGGCGTGAAGATTCTCGGGACGACCTCCCTGGCTGCCTATCACGGACCGTCATTCATGGTCGATGACCTCACCTACCACTACGAAGACTTCGATCAGCGCACGGTGTTGATCAACTGCCACTATCCGATCGACGAGAATTCCTTTGCGCTGCAGTACGGCATCGTTGTGGAGAAGAATCCGTCGCTGCCGGACGAACTCGCCGTCCAGACTGCTGTTGCCCTGGGCGATTTCGTCAAGATGGGGTTTGAGCAGGACGTCGAAATCTGGCGCAGCAAGACCCGCATCGACAATCCACTGCTGGTTGAAGAAGACGGCCCGGTGTACCAGCTGCGGCGCTGGTACGAACAGTTCTATGTCGATGCCGCCGATGTCACGCCGGACATGGTCGACCGGTTCGAGTTCGAGCTGGACACGGCTCGGCCCCGGGAAGCGTGGATGAAAGAGGTCGAGGCCAATGTGGCTGCGCGGGCCGCGACGGCCGATTCGATGAAGTGACGACGGCGGTCCGGTACGGCAACCGCGTCGACGAGACTCCGATGGTGCCGGTGAACTGCCGGCGGTGCGGAGCTGCCGTGCGCGCAGGAACACTGCCGGTCGTCGACGGCACCGACTCCGACTATGGAGGAATTGGGCTGCGCCGTAAGTCACGGCGCAGCCCAACGGTTCCTATTTGGACTTCCTATTTGGACACTGTCACGTCCATGAGCGGGATCCGTTCCATCGCGGTAACCCGTGGATCTGGCGCAGCCGCCGCAGCCGAGTGGTTCTCTTCGCCTCGGGTGTACGTCCACACGCAGAACGGTTCACCCTGGGCGAATTTGAAGTCCTTGGGTGGCAAGTTGATCGCCAGCTTGCAGCCGGGAAAGAACGGTGCCGAGATACGTTGCTCGAACGTGCAGTTCATCCATGCGCGCGCCGGGGGGTAGAGGCCCTCGTCGGTGTACTTCTGCAGCACTTCACAGCGGCGCATGTTGAGCACGACGTGATCCGGGTTGTAGACGATGTATTCGCCGCCGTAGCCCAGGGTGCCATCGATGCTCAACACCGCCAGTTTCAGGAAGTCGACCACATGCACTGGCTCGATCTTGAGGACCTTTGCCAGTTTTGGGTACTGGTAGTCGATGATGAGCTGGTACATGTCGGGCAGCCCGAGCCATACCTCTTCCTCGGGAATGATCTTCGTCCATTGGTCGATGAGGTAGTTGTGCCCCTTGAGGTACTGATCCCAGTAGGTCTTGATCAGGCGGATCAGAGCCGGCTTCGTGAGGTCTTCGGTCTGGACGTCGAACGGAATCACTTGGTATTGCGCTTCTTTCCAATCCCAACCGGGAGGAGCGATGAAACGTCCCATGGGCATGACCTGGCGCATCCCAGCCCGCGAGACCTCGGCGGTCACGTCCATCGCGGCATTGATACCAACCTTTTCCGAATAGATCTTCACATGCGCATACGGCATGAAGTTCAGAACATCCTCAAAAACGCGTGCCAGACCGAGCAGGAAGTCGCGAGAGAAGTCCTGGATGTTGCCGACCTTGCCCATGAAGTCGTGGGTGTAGTCGTCATAGTTCAATTCCTCGGTCTCCGTGGTGGTTTCCTCGGGTTCGGCGGTCATGGTTCCTCCTCAGTGGGCTGTGCTGCGTGAGCATCAATAGGCGCGGGACGAGCCAACTGTTTCGCGGCTGGTGACGCGGCGGTATCCCGCTGTCAGATTCAGCAGGAATGGCAGAATCTGACACGTTTAACGGTAATGTTTGGGAGAGGTACGTCACTACCGGATTCCCTGTCACCGGGATGGCAATGACGTTGGCTGTGGGCTGACCCGGTGGATAGCGAATGCGATGAACTGGCTGTTCAGAGAGGGGATGAGGATTCATGCGAGCTGAGCGCAGGCCGGCGACGCTGACGGAGCGACGTGCCGAAGAGCTCCGATTGGATATCGCCATTGCCGCGCGTGACATCTTCCTCGCGGATGGGTCGACGTCTGCAACGGTGGAGCGCATCTGCCGGGCCGTCGGTATCGCGCCGAGGACTTTTCATCGGCATTTTCCGGTCAAAGAAGACGTCGTGATGCCGCTGTTCCGTCAGTTCGGCACGCTCAGCGTCGAGGTTTTGGCCGGCGCTCCACCAGACGGCGATGTCGTGGACATCCTCGTGGAGGCATTCAGCACCGAGGTGCCCAGACGCGGACAAGTCGAGTTCGACCGCACGTTCATGGCGCTGGTGGTCAGTGCACCTCAGTATCGGTTGCGCTGGCTGGACTGGGGGCAAGAACTGGTGGGGCCGATCACCGAGTTTCTCGATACTCGGGTCGGGCTGGCTGATGATCCGTTGACGCGAGAGTTACCGGCGCAGTTGATCATTCAGGCGTGCCGCCACGCATACCTGCAATGGGTGGCCCATGGTGACTTCGGTAGCCTGCATTCGGTGTTGCGGACCGGAATGAGCATGGTGGTAGGGGCCTTGCCGGGAGCTGACCCGATATCTTGACCGACTCGTTCGGTTGGCACAGACGCAGCACGCCGGGTCTGCACAGAATCCTGTGCAGACCCGGCGTGCAACTACTTGTCGAAGACGGTGTGCCTGAGGGTTAGTCAGGGCGACTACGCGTGCGCGCCTCCGTCGACGCGGATTTCGGTGCCGGTGATGAATGCGCCGTCGTCGGACGCGACCATGGCGATCACCGAAGCAACCGCACTCGGATCGCCGAGGACAGCGTTGTCGCGGCCGTGCAACAGCGGTGTCTGTTTGGTCCACAGTCCCAAGTCGTAGCCTTCGGGCATCTTCTCGAGTGTGCTGTTGGCCAATGCCGTGGAGACACCGCCTGGCTGGATGTTCACCGCGCGCAGGCCCTGTTTCGAGTACTCCAGAGCGAGCGAGTGGGTGAAGCTGAGGACCGCGCCCTTACTGGCGGCGTAAGCAGCCATATGGGGGTGGGCGAACGTCGCCGCGGTGGAGGTGAAATTCACCACCACGCCTCTGCCCGATTCCAGTAGTGACGGTAGGGCCTGACGCGTCATCAGAAAGGTGCCGGTGAGATTGACTGCGAGCGTGCGGTTCCAGTCCGCCAGCGTGGTCTCGTGGGTGTGCGAGCAGGTCTGTATTGCTGCGACGTTGACCAATACGTCGAGCCCACCCAACTCGGCCACCGCACTGTCGACGGCGGCGATGACGGTGTCCTCGTCCGAGATGTCGACTGTTGTGGTTGTCAGGCGCTTTGCCGTGCCGGCATTTTCAGCGGCGGCAGCCGTGGCAGCCAGTCCGCCGGCAGAGATGTCGTAGGCCACCACGGTGGCACCCTCATCGAGTAGCCGCGCGGTCGTGGCCGCGCCAATACCTGATCCCGCGCCTGTCACGATGACGCGACGGTCAGTGAAACGATTCATTTTGCAGTGCCTTTCGCGGTCTATGCGAGTTGGAACGCGCTGACCGGCGCTTCTTCCGGGTAGGTCGTCGGGGCGCCCAAGTCGTAGGCTGCGTTGAGTGCGCCGATGAATGCGGCGTCGTGGAGGGGTTCGCTGGGGACATCGATTTTGATGCCCTTGCCCTTGAGATCATCGACCATCATGCCGATCGCGCGTTCGATCGTGATGTCGTCGGAGCCGTCCATGTTCTTCTTGAGTTCGTCGTAGTCCGAGAACACTTCGGCGGACCAGTGCACCAGGAACCTCAGCTCGTCGGTGTGATGACGACCGATGACATCCTCACCGTTCTTCAGCAGCCATTGATCACGGTCGGCGGGGTCTCCGGTGAACACTGTGTCGAAGGAGAGCCCGGCGGGAACCTGTTGCGCCAGCGGTCCGTTGGCCTCTCCACGGTGCATCATCATTTCGTTCTGAACAACCACACCCCGGTTGTTGATCGGCGGCAGTACCCGTCCGGGCGCCTTGAGCGGTCCGTCGGGCCAATACGTGAATCCCGATTGCGTGTCGAGGGAGAACCAGGTGATGACCTGCGCCATTTTGATGAGGTAGTCGGTGAACAGCCCTGATTTGCCCATCACGCTGCACAGCCAGGTGGGTGCGTTCTCGTAGCGCACGCCACGGAAACTCGGGGAGTCCAGATGGCCGGGGTCGCGGTTGGCGCACGGCCCATTGATGTTGAACAACATCATCTGCGGTTTGGCGTATTCAGCGTTCCAGTAGCTCTTGGCCTGTTCGATGAAGGCGCTGTTGTAGAAGCAGTCGTGCAGTTCCGGGTACAGGACGGCACCGTAGTTGGCGAGATAGCCCCGGAACGTCGGAGTGAGAAACAGGTCCAATGAGGGGGTGAAACCTTCCGGGAACGCCCCGCTCATGGTCGCTATCAATTCGTCCGCGGAAGCGAAGTGCTGCGCGATGATCAGCTTCCACGGACCCTGGTCGTGAACAACGTCGAGCAGTCGCCGCCGCTGGTCGGGGGTGTAGACATCGGTGATTTCGCGCGGGGGAGCGGCGGGACGTAGGACGTCGGACAGCTCGCGTCGACGCTCATCGGTCAGCATGGTGTTCTCCTTCGGTGGTGAGTGTGTCGACTGTCGACGTTGGGACAGAAGCGCTTTGAATGAGGGGCCCGTTGGTGGATCGGCCGGTGACGCACGGGTGAGCGAACTTTGCGCGCACCAGTGCGCCGACCTCAGCCATGGCGAGCCGGCCGCGTGCGGTCGCATCCGATCGCATCAAGAACCCGTGGTACATCCCGGGATACCGGGTGTGGGTGGTCTGCACTCCGGCCTGGCGTAGTCGATCGGCGTAGCGCTCGCCCCAGTCTCGGATGGGGTCGCATTCGCCGGTGACCACTATTGCCTGCGGCAGGTCGCTCAGGTCGGTTGCATAGGCCGGCACCTGATAGTGCGAATGCGGCCAATCGCCACTGCGGTCCACCAGCTCGTGCATGTAGGCGATGTCGTCGTGGCGCAGCAACGGTGCGTCGGGCATCGCGGTGATCGATGGTGCGCCCATGTCGCGATCCAGGCCAGGGTAGAGGAGGACCTGCACGGATATCTGCGGCCCGGCATGGTCCCGCGCCGCCAAAGCCACTGCGGCGGCCAGGGATCCGCCCGCACTGTCGCCGGCCACCCCCAACCTTTCGGCGTCCAGATCGAGATCGTTGGCGTTGGCCGCGATCCATTCCGTCGCGGCATAGGCGTCGTCGAACTGAGCGGGTGGTGGTGACTCCGGCGCCAGGCGGTACTCGACGGCTGCGACGGCGGCTCCGCTGGCGTAGGCCAGTTCTCGCGCCAACGGCTCGAACGAGTGGTTGGAGCCCATGACGAGTCCGCCGCCGTGGAAGTAGACCAGGACGGGCAGACGTTCCTCGGTGCTGGGCCGGTACAGGCGGACCGAAAGGGAGCCGGCAGGGCCCGGTGCCGTGAGGTTCTCTGTGCTGGCCATGGCCGGCATGTCAGGCAGTGGTGCGGATTCGATACCGGCGCGGACGGCCGGCAGGCCGCGGGTGCGCATCGGTGCGATGTCTCCGAATGATGCGACCCTGGCCGCAGCATCGTGATCGAGTTGTGGTGTGGGCATCTCAGTTGTGGGTGGGATCGAACCGGCGATGTTCGCGCAGTTGAGGCGCCTGCTGGCTGGTCAGTACTCGGGCACGTTCGGACATCGCCGCGCCGACGTAGTCCGGTTGGGTGATGAGATAGAAGCGGCCCTCGGCCGCTTGGTCAAAGATCACCTGTGCAGCGGCGAGGGGGGCCATTGCGGCTGCTTTGATATCGAGCATCGCTGCGCGTTGCCCTTCGGCAGCGTCCGTATTTCCGGTGTCCACCCCGCCTGCGGATTCGAAGATGTTCGAGACAACGGCTCCAGGCAGGACGGCCTGGACGTGGATGTGATGAGCATGTCCTGCCGCCTGTACCTCCAAGCTCAGGCATTCGGTCAGCGCCAGCACGGCATGCTTGCTCATGATGTATGGCGCCTGCAGGGGAACCACTGCAACCCCGCCGATCGATGACAGATTCCACACCCACGCGGGCGCGTCGCTAGACATCATTCGCGGAAGAAACGCACGAATGCCGTGGAAGACGCCGTTGATGTTGACGTCGACGATCCGGTGCCAGTTCGCCAGCGGCGTGTCCCACAGATAGCCGAATTGCTCCACTCCTGCGTTGTTGACCAGCAGCCGTACGGCACCGAATTCGTCAAAGACCCTGTCGGCCAGCCGCTTTACTGCCGCGGCATCACGAACGTCGCAGACTGCGTCGACGGCAGTTCCCCCCGCGGCGCAGATCTCGTCACGCAAGGCTGCAATGGCGGCGATGTCGATGTCAGCCAACACCACCGTCATACCCAACTGACTGGCGTGACGCGCCAGGCCGGCGCCGATGCCGGCGCCGGCGCCGGTGATGACGGCAACTCCACCTCCGAAGGTTGAGCTGGCAGTCATGCCGATTGCCCGCTGCTGGCAGCGACCTCAGCCGCGTGCTCGGCGAACGGGACCGAGTCCTCTGCGTCGAGCACCACCTTCATGGATGCGAACACCAAGCCAGCACCTTCGCGCCGGATGCCGGCATCGACGACACCGCTGGATACCGCGAACGGGACGTTATTGGTGATCTGGTTGACGTACAGGTAGAACCGCACCATGGTGACCTCACCCTCGGTGCCGGTCCGGAAAATGTTGGTCGCGTGGTGCCGGCACGGGTAGGGGTTCTCATTGCGATGCGCGGTCATCCAGGCCATAGTCTCTGCGCCACCGTGTAATTCAGCTGCCAACAGATGTTCGAACGGGCAGTTACCCGAATCCGAACGACTCAGGTACTCCATCTCGTCGCCGAAACGCGCGGCCACCTCGGCGAAGTTTCCCTGGTCGTAGTGAAACCAAAATTCGGCGATGAATTCTTGGGCCTCAGGCAGGCTGATCAGGATGCTCATAGCGGTCAAGTCAACTCGTCGGAGTTGTTCGTCACAGCGCCCGTGACCGGTCACCGGAATAATGGCTCTGCCCGAAGTACGATCAGTGCCGACGAGCAATGTTCAGTCGTTTCTCCGTTGTCTTTCAGTCGGTTTGAGGCGTTGGTGGGTGATGAGCTAGTCGGTACCGGTGATCAACGCCCACAGGCCTGCGCTACCCGCCTCCGCCGCCGCGGCCGCGACCTTTCGGTCCCAGAAATGCACAGAACCGCTTTCTGACCGCCAGGCCAGCGCCGCGCGGGTCCACTCGTGCAGGCGGTGTTCACGTGTCGTCCCGATCGCGCCGTGCACCTGGTGGGCATTGCGGGTCACGACCGAGGCTGCATGCCCGGCGCAGGATCGTGCGACTGCGATCTGAAAGTCCAGATGGCCTGTTCGCCATCCGGTTTCGAGCGCATTGTGCAGTGCCGCTTCGGTGGCCGAGCGGGCGACGGCTGCCTCGGCGGCAGCATCGGCGATCAGGTTCTGGATCGCCTGGAACTTGGCGAGCGGACGGCCGAATTGGACGCGCGACGTCACGTGCTCAACCGATGCCGCGATCGCGCAATCCAATGCGGCACAAACCTGAATGGCCCGGACCAACGCAGCCTTGCGCGTCAGTTCGGCAACCAATCCTGGCTCTACAGCGTGTCCGGGCCAGCTGGACAAATCAATGCTGACGGTGTCACGCGGTTCGCCGATCAGGTTCTGTCCTGGGGCGATGGCGATCTCCGCGGCATCGATGTCGGCGACGCGGTAGCCGTCGTCACTGCGCCAGACGGTGACGATCCGGTCGGCCGAGCCGGCCCACGGTGTCAGCGCCTGGGGCCGGCCGGGGCTTGGCACCATGTGGACGGTGCGGACAGCGTCATCGACTTCCTGCCCGACGGCTTCCAACAGCCAGCACGCCAAGAGATCATGTTCAGCCAACGGCAGCCGTACCCCGTGACGTACTGCGGCGGTGACTAATTCGGTCGATTCGCGCCAGCTCGCGCCACTGCCGCCGAATTGTTCCGATCCGGTCAGCCGCACCAGCCCGAGCTCATCGAGCCGATGCCACAACGTGCGGTCACACTCGACTCGTGCATCCGCCGGCCCGGAATCGTGCGATGACCGATAGTCGGCGAAGACGGCTTCCATCATGTCGATCAGATCGCGATCCACCGTCGGCGTATTCGTCCGCACTCCGGTTCCGTTCATCGCAGCCCCAATCCCCGCGCAATGACTCCGCGCAGTACCTCGTTTGTTCCGCCGCGCAGGGTGAATCCCGGGCGTTGGTCGACCGCATGGGTGACCAGATCGGCCCACGACGATTCGACTGCGCTCTCATCACCGGTGCGCAGGTCGGCGTAGTCGGCGATGTCGCCCTCGACCGTGGTGCCGAGAACCTTGACCACGGCCGCAGATACATCGGCGGCTTCGCCGCGTTGTAGCGCTTCTGCCACTGCCGTCGAGGTGTGATGCAGACCAGCGATACGTGCCACCAACCGGCCCATCTCGACGTCGCGCGAAACACTTTGTGGAGCATGCTGTTCGAGCGTCGCGGCCAGGAGGGGAAAGGTCGACAGGAACCGTTCAGGGCCACTTCGTTCGAAACTCAATTCCGAGGTAACCTGCGTCCAGCCCTGCCCGATTTCACCGAAGACCATCGAGTCGGGCACAAACACCTCGTCGAGGATGACCTCGTTGAAGTGATGCCCACCGTTCATCGAGATGATGGGCCGAACGTCCACACCCCCGGCAGCCAAGTCGACGATGAACTGACTGAGCCCCGCGTGCCGATGCGCCGAGTCCACCGGTGCGGTGCGGGCCAATACGATGAACGCGTGCGCGTGGTGCGCTCCCGAGGTCCATACCTTGGTCCCGGTTACCGACCAGCCTCCGTCGACACGGACCGCTCGGGTGCGAACGCTCGCGAGATCGGATCCTGAGTCGGGCTCGCTCATTCCGATGCCGCAGAAACACTCACCGCTGACGATGCGGGGCAGGAACTCGTGCTTCTGCTCTTCGGTGCCGTACTTGAGAAGCGAAGGCACAATCTGGCGGTCGGCGATCCAATGTGCGGCCACCGGCGCACCGGCGGCCAGCAGTTCCTCGGTGACCACGAATCGGTCGTGAAACGAACGGCCGTGCCCGCCATAGCATTCGGGAACCGTCATGCCCAACCAGCCTTGTCGTGCCAGCGAGCGGGTGAAGTTCTCGTCCCGGCCGCACAACCACGCGTCGACCGACGGCGTGTAGGCGCCCGCAGCCAATTGCTCGGCCAGGAACGCCCGGACCTGGGTGCGCAACGCATCAGCCACCGGGTTTGAGCTGCTCGCCGGCGGCACCAGTCGCCTCAGCGCGGTAGTCATGAGGTCTTCCACTTTGCGATGCGATCTTGGTGCGCGGTGTCGTGGTGAGCCAACGGCTGCATGGCTGCGGCCATACTGAGAGTTGATTCCAATGTGCCGGTGATGGATTCCTGCAGCAGCCGTTTGGCCATGCGCAGCGCATGCGGGGGATTGGCGGCGATGCGTTCGGCCAGCACGTGCGCGTCGGCAAGAAGATCGTCATGGGCCACAACGCGGCTGACCAGGCCCCACTCCAGCGCGGTTGCGGCATTGATGCGATCACCGGTGAAGGTGAGCTCGGCGGCGCGGGAGTACCCGATGGCCCGCGGCAGAAACCAGGTGCCGCCGTCGCCGGGAATCAAGCCGAGTTGCACGAAACTCTCTGCGAATGATGCCCGCTCCGATGCGATACGGATGTCACACATCATCGCCAGGTCGCAGCCGGCGCCGATCGCGGCACCGTTCACCGCCGCGATGATGGGGACTTCGAGCCGGCTCATCGCGCGTGGGATGCGTTGGATGCCGTCGATGTAGGCCCGACGCTGGTCGATGGGATCGAGGCCGAACATGCCGCGGCGGTCGGCCATCTCCTTGACGTTGCCGCCGGCGGAAAAGATCTTGCCGCTGCCCGTGAGGATGATTGCCCGAACTGCGTTGTCGCGGTTGGCGGCGTCGATATTCGCTTCGAACTCGGCGACCACATCCGGGCCGGATATGGCGTTACCTGCCTCCGGGAGATTGATCGTCCAGAGCTGGATCGAGCCGTTGGTACTGACGTCGACAGGCGCTTTCACGGCCGCTCCTTGAGCTGAAGGGACTTCGTTTGCAGATACTCCTCGAAACCGAATCGCCCGAGCTCACGGCCGATTCCCGACCTCTTGTAGCCACCGAATGGCGCTGCGGGGTTGTACGGGCCGCCGTTGATGTCGACCTGTCCGGTCTGAATCTGGCGGGCGAACGCGATCGCGGTGTCGTCGTCAGCGGCCCATACCGCCCCCGACAGACCGTAGGGGGTGCCATTGGCGATGCGCAGCGCGTCGTCTGTGTCGGTGTAGGGGATGACGGCCAGCACGGGTCCGAAAACTTCTTCTTGTCCGAGTTCGGATTCCGGGTCCACGTTGGCGAATACCGTTGGTGCGAGGAAGAACCCGACGTCACGCACCCGCTCGGAGCCGCCGGTCAGCAACCGCGCGCCATCACGCTGCGCACGGTCGATGAATCCACGCACTGTCTCGAACTGGGATTGTGAGGCGGACGGGCCGATCCGGGTGCCCGGGTCCCATGGATCGCCGACGGTGTAGCGACTCACTGCGGATTCGATCAATTCGAGCGCTTCGCTGTAGCGCGTCTGCGGCACAAGCATTCGGGTCCACGCCATGCAGGTCTGGCCGCCGTTCAGGAACGCATTGCCGACCCCAACTTTCACGGCGGTGGCCAGGTCGGCGCCGTCGAGGATCACGTTGGCCGATTTTCCGCCCAGTTCGAGGGCCACCTTCTTGACAGACTGGCCCGCCAATTCGCCGACGCGGGACCCGACCCCCGTGGACCCGGTGAACGACACGAAATCGACATCCGGGTGGCTGGCGAGGCGCTCACCGATCACCTGTCCAGGACCGGAGACGATGTTGATCACCCCGGGAGGCAGGCCTGCCTCCTCGCAAGCTTCGATGAAGGCGAACACCGACAGCGGTGCCTCATTGCTCGGTTTGAGCACGACGGTGCAGCCCGCAGCGATGGCCGGAAGCACTTTGGCGACCACCTGATACAGCGGATAGTTCCACGGGGTGATGGCGCCGACGACTCCGTACGGTTCGCGCAGCACAAGTGAATTGCCCACGCGCTCTTCGAATTCGAAGGTTTCCAGGACGTCGGCAAAACCGTTGGCGACGGCGAGCGGCACCTGGGTTTGCACTGTCTGCGCGATGCGTGCCGGGGCGCCCATCTCGGCGGTGATGAGGTTGGCGATGTCCGGCAGGCGCTTTTCCATTGCGTCGATCACCCGGCGCAGCCGCTGCCGTCGCTCTTGGACAGTGATCGCCGGGTCGAACGCGCGGCGTGCTGCCGCGACCGCCGCGTCGACATCGGCTTCATCACCGCTCGGGACATGGCCGATCACCGCCTCGGTGGCCGGGTCGACGACATCGATGACACCGCTTCCGGAGGGTGCTACCCAGTGGCCGTCGATGAACAGCTCGGAACGTTGATGAGTGTGCATATTCGTCCTTTGTGAACTACGGGGTGATGCTGGCACGGATGTCGCGCTTGCCGTCCGCCGCGGCGAAGGCGTCATTGATGTCGTCGAGCGAGTAGGTTGTCGCCGCGAGCCGGTCGAAGGGCAGCGCGTGTTGGTGCCGGTCGAGGAAGGTCAGAGCACGTGAGAGCACCGCGGGGTCGTACAGCGAAACGCCGACCATGGTCTTGTTGCTGAAGACGAATCGTGATGGGTCGAAGGCGAAGGTCTGGCCCGCGTTGATGTTGCCGATCTCGACGTAGCGACCGAACTGTCCCAGCATCTGCAAGCCCTCTTCGATGGCCGAGGGGTGCCCGACGACTTCGACGACGACGTCGGCGCCGTGGCCGTCGGTCAGGGCGCGAACGGCTTTGGCTCGATCCTTGGGGGTCGCGACCTGGTTGAGATCCAGCACGGTGTCGGCGCCGAAGGCGGCCGCCAACTCCAGCCGTTCGGCTATCCCGTCGATCGCGATCACGTTCGCGGCGCCGCGGGCTTTGGCCACCGCGATCGCATAGAGTCCCAGGGCTCCGGCCCCTTGCACCACGACGTGTTCACCGAGTTGAAGGTCGACGCGTTCGAGCCCGTACATCACTTGGGACAGAGCGCAGTTGGCACCTGCCGCGATATCGTCGCCGACACTGTCCGGGACGGTGTAGACAACGGCGCCCGCCGGCAGCAGGTAGTAATCGCCGTAGCCGCCGACGAAATACGGCGGCGCGTCGGCACGGCCCAGCATGGCCATCTTCAACTTGAGGCAGGCATTTCGTCGCCCGGCCAGGCAATTGCGGCAGCTGTGGCAGCTGTAGAAGTAGGGGAACACCACTCGAGTGCCGGCCTGCAACGGCTTGCCGTTGGAGTCGGTGGCAACACCGTCACCCAGTGCCTCGACAGCCCCGACCATCTCGTGGCCGAGCACGGTCGGCAGGTGTCCGCCGAGACCTCGGGTCGCAAACGTACCGTGCCAGGCGTGCACGTCCGACCCGCAGATGTTGGCGCGGGTCACCCGTACCAGGATATCGCCCGGACCAACCTCTGGCAGAGAGACGGTTTCGATCTGAAATGGCTTACCGGGCTCATCAAATCGTGCGATGCGGCCTGTGTACATGTGGTTGTGTTCCTTCAGTTCTGTGCGAATTCGGGGCTGAATTCCTCACGCAGCCGGCGTTTGAGCAATTTGCCACTGGGGTTCTTCGGCAGGGAATCGACGAAGAACACCCGTTTGGGGGTCTTGAAGCCGGCGAGATGATCGCGACAATGCGTGAGGACTTCGTCTTCGGTCAGCGTCACACCGACGCGAGGAACCACCGCGGCTACCACGGCCTCTACCCACAGCGGGTGTGCCAGCCCGAACACGGCGGCTTCCTCGACGCCGCTGTGCAGGTACAGGATCTCTTCGACCTCGCGACTGGCGACGTTCTCCCCGCCGGTCTTGATCATGTCCTTTTTGCGGTCCACGACGTGCAAAAGGCCGTGCTCGTCGTAGTAGCCGAGGTCACCGGAGTGGAACCATCCGCCGGCAAATGCTTCGGCGGTCTTGTCCGCGTCGTTCAGATACCCCAGCATCAAATGCGCACTGCGGTGGGCGATCTCGCCGACGGTTCCGGGTACCACGGGAGTGTTGGTGTCGTCGAGGATGGTCGTTTCGACATTGACCACCGGCCGGCCCGCAGATCCGGCGTGACTGTCCTGTTCTTCGGGGCCCAGTGCCGAGGCCAGGGGCGCCATCTCGGTTTGGCCGTAGAAATTCCACAGGCGCAGACGCGGGAGCCGGCGGCGCAACTCGTGCAGGATTTCGGTGGGCATCGGTGATGCGCCGTAGTACCCCTTGCACAGGCTGGACAGGTCCACCTGGTCGAAGACGAGGCTGCGCAGCAGGCTGATCCAAACAGTCGGCGGCGCAAAGTAACTGGTGGCGTGGTAACGCTCGATGGTGCGCAACACCATTTCCGGTTCCGGGCGCGGCAGGATGATGCTTGTCGCGCCGAGGTAGATGGCGGTGGCCAAGAAGTTGTCCAGCTGTGCACAGTGGTACAGCGGTAGGGACTGGATGACGACGTCGTCGCCAGACATCGAGCCGGCGACGATGGTGCTGATGTACTGCCACATCAGTCCGCGGCTGCTGTGCATCGCCCCCTTGGGCCGCGATTCGGTGCCACTGGTGTACATCACCCGGACAATCTCGTCGTCGCCGAGAAGATGGTCGGGGGCAGCGCTGTCCGTGGTCAGCCAATCAGCGAAATCTGGCCAATCGGCGGGACACGGCTGCCCAGGCAGCACGAGTGCCGCGGTGGAGTTCACGGCGGTGCCGAAGCGCATCGCGTCCTCGGCCACCGGTACGAGGGCAGCTTCGACGATGAGCCCGGCGGCATGGCTGTGCGCCAAGATGTAGGCGATTTCCTCGGCAGTGAGCATGAAATTGATCGGGACCAGAACAACGCCGGCACGGGCAGTGGCGAATGCCAATACCGCGTACTGCCAGCAGTTCCGCGACAACAACGCGAGCCGGTCTCCAGGCCGAAGGCCGTTGTCGCACAACGCTGCTGCGGCGCGGTCGACCAGGTCGTCGAACTCCGCGAAACTCAGCGTCACGTCTCCGTCGACGATCGCCGTCTTGTTTGGCTGTTTGCGCGCCGATCGTCGGGGAATGTCGGCGAGGCTGTGGCTGCGGGCCCGGGCGATGACGGTGTCCAGGTCATCAGAATCCATGCCGTGAAACGTATGTAGTGCACCGGGTTGGTCGCAGGATCGTATCCCGCTCAGAGGTTAAAGCAGCGGCGGCGTAGGGAAGATCCCTTCGATACTCGGTTGCATGACCGCCGCGACCGAATCGTCCTCACCAGTAGCCAGCGCTCCTGACCCCGATGCCTTGCGGGCACATCTGATGCAGGCAGATCCGGGTGTCCTGGTCGCTGTGCTGGCACAGATGACCGGCGACGCATCGGTCATCGATCGGTATGCACCCAAGATCGATCACGTTCCGGACCCGCCGGAGCGGGCGGGACGAACCGATCCCGAGACAATGCAGGCGCTTGTCGACGAGATCAGCAATGCGCTTACCTACTTCCGGCCCGCCGATGATCCCGTCGTTGACCGCGAACTGTTCGCGAGGTTGCTACCGGTCGCGCTGGGTACGCAGGTCGACGACGAAAACGTCGACCTGCTGATCGAACAGGGTGGCTTCCGCCCGTCTCAACCGACTCTGCCGCGTTCGGTGCCCATTCCGCAGACCACCACAATGGCCATCATCGGAGCGGGCTTGGCCGGCATCGCGGTGGCGTTGGCGGCTGCCGAGGAGGGCGTGCAATTTCAGATTTTCGAACGCAACACAGAAGTAGGGGGTACCTGGCTGACCACCACGTACCCCGGGATCGGCGTAGATACCCCGTCGGCCTACTACTCGTTGTCTCGTGAAGTGAACCCCGAGTGGTCCAGCTACTACCCGCAGGGCGCTGAGTACCAGGCCTACCTCGTAGCGCTCGCGGACAAACACGAGCTGCGCAGCCACATCAGGTTCGGCACCGAGGTCGAGGCGCTGCGGTGGGATGAACGGCGTCAACAGTGGCGGATTCATTCGCGCAGCGCCGACGGAACCGCGACGGTCGACCATGCCAGCGTCGTCGTCACCGCGGCAGGCTACCTGAATCGCCCGCGCTTTCCCGACATCGAGGGCCGGGAGACCTTTGGCGGCATCAGTATTCACTCGGCCCAATGGGATCCCACACTGGACCTGACGGGCAAGAAGGTAGCGATCATCGGAGCCGGCTGCACGGCAGTGCAGATCGTCGATGCCTGCGTCGACCAGGTCGAGCACCTCACCGTGTTCCAAAGGCAGCCTCATTGGGTCGCCCCACGCAAGCGGCTCTCCGACGACGTGCCGGAACATCGTCGCTATCTGGGGCGGGTGCTGCCGTTCTACGCCATGTGGAATCGAGTCAAGTCGTACTGGGGTACCGCAGACAACAACTACCCGGTCATCCTGCAGGACCCAGAGTGGTCGAAGAGCCATCTGTCGATCTCGCCTGCCAACGACGTGCTGTTGCAGATGTGTACGGACTACATCAATCGGATGTTCGGCGCCGGGACGGAATTGGCGCGCAAAGTCACTCCGGACTTCGCCCCCTACGGTAAGCGCATCATCCGTGACCCCGGCGGCTACTACGCGGCGTTGACCCGTGATCACGTCGACGTCGAGGCCAGCGAACCAGCTGCCGTGAACGCCAACGGCATTGTCACTCAAGATGGTCGGCAGATCGACCTCGACGTCATCATCTACGCCACGGGCTACCACCTCGACTTCCTGTCGACGATCGACATCCGCGGTCGCGACTCCCGGGCGCTGTCCGACGAATGGGGCGACAGCCCACGCGCCTACCGAGGGGGCACCGTGCCGGGTTTCCCCAACCTGTTCATCACTTCCGCTCCCAACTACAGCCCGGGACACGGCGCGGGAGCCAACTTCTCGATGGAGGTGATGGCGCACTACATCATTGAGTGCCTGCAGCTGATGGCGATACGCGACGTGCACACCATGGAGGTCACGCGCGGTGCTTACGACCAGTACGTCGAGGGCATCGACGAGACGATGCGCGGCACCGTGTGGTGCCACACTCCCAACGCCCACACCTACTATCGCTCCGATTCGGGACGCGTTGTCGTGGCGACACCGTATCGACTGGTCGACTTATGGCGTCAGCACCGGGCCCCCATCGAGGAAGACTTCGTCCTGCAATGACACAGCTGTTGGCAGGCAAGACCGCACTCGTGACGGGCAGTAGCCGAGGGATCGGACGAGCTATCGCTCAGCGCCTGGCGGCCGAAGGAGCCACAGTCGCGGTAACCGCGCGCGGCAATTTTCCTTCGACGTCGGTGCGCGCGGGGGTGCG
Organism: Mycolicibacterium sp. HS_4_1; assembly: GCF_054515875.1. Classification (NCBI taxonomy): domain Bacteria; kingdom Bacillati; phylum Actinomycetota; class Actinomycetes; order Mycobacteriales; family Mycobacteriaceae; genus Mycobacterium; species Mycolicibacterium sp. HS_4_1. Next base: position 4,009,144 of record NZ_CM137261.1, on the reverse strand, counting down.
CGAGGTGATACCGGGCAGCATTCAGGAAACCGTCCAGCTCATCGAAGACGCAGGTGGTTCGGCTTTCGGGGTGCCGGCGGATCTGGAAGACCCCGAGGCTCGCGACAGTCTTGTCGAGGCGGTCCTGCACCGCACGGGCCGCGTCGACATCGTGGTCAACAACGCCGGTTTCGCCGACTACGCCGTGGTCGAGCAGATGCCGATGACAACCTTCGACCGAACAATCGACCACTACCTGCGCATTCCGTTCGCGCTGACGAAAGCCGTTGTGCCGCACATGAAGGATCAGGGTGCGGGTTGGATCGTCAACATCGGTTCGGTTACCGGGGTGGCTCCGACACGGCCGTATCGGGACTACAACAAGACCGCCGGCGATGTCATCTACGCCTCGTGTAAAGCAGCGCTGCACCGTTTCACCCAGGGAGTGGCCGCCGAGCTGCTCGATGCGAACATCGCGGTCAACTGTGTCGGTCCGTCAACGGCGGTCCGGACACCGGGCGCTACCGCACTCATCCCCGATTCCTTTCCCACCGAGCCGGTGGAATACCTGGCGGAGACGGTACTGGCCATGTGCCATGCTCCTGCCGCGGAGCGTACGGGTCTGGTGGCGTTCAGCCTGCACTATCCATGGTCCCAAGAACTGACGGTGCACTCGCTGGACGGCCGCACGGTCCTGCCGCCGCTGCCACCGCCTGCGGCGGCGAATCCGAATATCCTGCCCGCCGGCGTCTAGCTTTCGGCCGTTACCAGAGCACCGGCGTGGTCAGTTCGCAGAAACTGTGGCACAAGCGATCTCGGATGATCACGTCGGTGGTTTCCGGATCGAACCAGCGATCGACGACCGCCCAATGGATGGGGTGCATCAGGTAGGGCCCCATCAAACCGTCGACGTCGGTGAATTCCTGTTCGAACACGTGCGTCCACGGACTGGTGCCCAGTGCGGAGTCGACGCGACTGAGCTGCCACGCCGCGATGGTGTTTACATACCTTGGCATCGAGGCCAATTCGCGTTCGAAGTCGGCGATGGTGGTGGCGTCGACGCCGGGCTCGACCCGCAGCAGTAGCGCTCGGTACACGCTGCCGCGGCCGATGCGTGTCGGGGCGCCGCGGTAGGTCGCGCCGTTGACGTGGGTAATGGCCGGATCAGCCAGGGCGCGGTCGAAAGTGCTCTGTTCCCAGGCAGTCTGGTTCCAGAAGCGTAGATGGGCCAGGATGTCGCCGCCATTGCGTGACCCCGGAAGTGTCGGTTGCACGACATACGCCAACGCGCCGCTGTTGCGGGCTGCCTCGCGCAGGTTCTCCAGTATTCGTGTGCGGTCGGATTCGGCGACATCGATCAGCCGGGTCACGCCGACGGTGGTGCCCTCCGCGGATCCTTGTGGTGCCGGCGCGGCGACATCACCTGCGGGGGCGACGTTGTCGGGGGATGCGGCGACACTGCGGTTGCGTTCGACGATGAGACCTGCGACGCTGTCCCACCACTGCGCCAGTGTTGGATCACCACGGCCTTGCCATGTCATCTCCCACCACGCCTGCGGGCTGGGCAGTGACCAGGTGATGGTGACGACGTTGGTTTGGTCATCGAACCAGATCGGCGGACTGACCAGAATGTCCCACATGGTCATGCCCCGTTCAATCGCGCCAGGTGCGTAGTCGGCGAGATAGGCGTCGATGAACTTCTGGGCGCACCCGGGAGCGGTAACCACCCGGTCGATGACGAACACTTCGTCCATGAGTAGAGGCTATGGGCCGGCGGCAGTCGGCGGTCCGCCCGTTCCCGGTTACCGGGAACGCATCTTTGCTCACCGACAGTGGGCGACGAGGGTGATCCCATGGGCGACAATCCGTTTGAACCTGCGCAGCTGGGTCCGGTAATACTGCGGAACCGGATCATCAAAGCGGCGACATCTGAGGGACGCTCGCCCGACGGCGCGGTCACCGAGGAACTGATCGCATTTCACCGGGCATTCGCTGACGGCGGCGTGGGGATGACCACCGTCGCCTACTGCTGCGTCGCTCCCGAAGCTGCTAGTGCACCGGGGCAGATCGTCATGAGCGCGACCACATTGCCTGGCCTGCGCCGGCTCACCGATGCCGTGCATGAGACTGGAGCGGCGATTTCGGCCCAGCTCGGTCACGCCGGAGTGGTAGCGCCCAAGAAGCTCACCGGGGTCACCGCAATGGCGCCGAGCAAGTTCGTCAACCCGACGTCTTTCGCATACTGCCGCGCCATCAGCGTCGAGGAAATCCAGGCAGTCATCAGGCAATTCGGAATGGCCGCCCGTATTGCGGTGGATGCCGGATTCGACGCGGTCGAGCTTCACTTCGGACACCTGTACCTACCCAGCTCATTCCTGAGCCCGCTCATCAACCGCCGCCGAGATGGCTACGGCGGGTCGATCGATAATCGGTCGCGACTGGTTCGCGAGATCGCTCAACATGTACGGACGGTTGTCGGCGGCCAGATCGCGGTGATCGCCAAGCTCGACATGGATGACGGTCTGCCCGGCAGCATCTGGATCGATGAAGCGCTGCGAACGGCACAACTCCTCGATGCCGACGCCACCCTTGACGCCCTCGAGCTGACCCAAGGTTCCTCGGTGTACAAGCCGATGTATCTGTTCCGCGGCGACGTACCGGCCAAGGAGTTCTCGAAAGTAATGCCGGTGGCCTTACGTCCTGCGATCCGGCTCTTCGGCAAGCAGGCGATGGGCATGTACCCCTACCGGGACTTGTACATGCTCGACGCCGCCCGCCAATTCGTCCCGCTGATGAAGAACACCAAACTCGTTCTGTTGGGCGGCATTACCAACCGCGAGCATATCGAGACCGGGATGCGAGAGGGTTTTGATTTCTTCGCCATGGGGCGGGCCCTGCTTCGTGAACCGGATCGCGTGAACACCATGATTGCCGAGCCAGGCTCACGCAGCCGTTGCACCCACAACAACAAGTGCATGGTGACGGTGTTCGGTCGGACCCACTGCGTCCTGGACCCTGAGCAACGCTACGGGATTGCTCAGGGGCTCCCTGACGACCGGAGGCCCGCCACGAATTGACGGGCCGATGGATCACATACCTACGCTCGCGCCCAGGAGTTCGGCGGTCCCACTCGTCGCAGTGCTGGGTGGGTAACCGCCTTCGGGGTGGGCCGGTGCGGTCCGTATTCGATATTGCGCCAGATGCGCGATGCGGTGATCCGCACGGGCGCGGCGAGTCGTTGATCCAGAGTGATCCGGTCGATCGGGCCGCACACCGATACGGCTGCGAGCGGCTGTCCCGGCAGTCCGATGGCTGCAGCGACGCAGCCGATCCCAAGCAGGGATTCCTCCCGGTCGAACGCCACGCCACGTTCGCGGGTCTTGGTCAGTTCAGCCGTCAATTGCTGGGTGCTGGCAATCGAGAATCGAGTTTGCCGGGCACTGAGATCGACATCGTTGCAGTCACTTTCGGCAAGAATGGCCTTTCCGACCGCGGTACAGTGCGCAGGTACGCGATTGCCGACCGAGGTATGGACGAGATCGGACAGTTGATCACCGATTCTCTCGAGGCAGATGATGTCGGAGCCGTCGACGACAGCCAGGTGTACCACCAATCCGGTGGCCCGCTGCAGACTGCGCAGTAGGGGAAGAGCGGCCTGGTGAATGCGACCCTGATGCAGGGCGAGCGACCCCAACTCGACCAAGCGGGTCCCGAGTTCATAGTCAAAACCTTCGCGTCGGAGCCAGCGAAGATGAACGAGTCGCTCCAGCATGCGGTGCACAGACGACCTTGGCAGACCGGTGCGATGCACGATCTGCACCATTGTCAGCGGTGTCTTGCCGTCAAAGGCGTCCAGTACCAAGGACATCCGATCAATGGCGGCGATCGGCGTTTCGCCGCGGCTCACGACTGCCGTTGTCATGAAGTGCTCCCAGTGTCGATAGTCAAAAAAGTACTATTGCTATTTTTACCATACGATGTGTGCGGTGTCACACCATGCCTGCTGTCGGCAGTAGCTTCGGGATGGGTCGGTGCGGTGTGCAGTCGTCCGTCGTGCCGCTGCGGCGTCCACAGATGACGCTCTGCTGAGGTACGAGCGCGAGGATGCCCGCTCAGCGGATATTCGGCACCGTCCTGGCCTTGTGCGCCGTAACTTCTTGCTAGTAAACGGATCACAGCCACTTCGGCCGGCGTTGCCGGTGGCGTTCGACCTGGTAGGCACGTTGGCGAGGGCAGGTATGAAATCAATCGTTTCGGCCATGGCGTTGGTCGCCGCTAGGTGGATGTCGACGCCATTGGCGCACGCGGATATCCGCCACGGGAATTTCGAACTGAGAATCTCTGGCCGGCACGACTTTCACAACTGGCTCTGGGCACTGTCGAGTTGTCAGGGCGACTGTGTTCATGTCCAGGCGATTCCACAACCGGTGGCAAGAGCATTTCCGTACCAGGGCGACGCGCAACTGCACGACGGACGGTTGACGCTGACCGTTGATGTTCCGGATGGATTACGTTGTGGGGATGTCTATTACGGCCCAGTGATACCGACCCGGGATACCTACTCGTGGGATCCGAGCACGATGTCCGGGACGCTCTCGTCGTCGTTCGCCACCGGCTGCGACGGATCGCCCGCCGGGACGTTGACCTATCCGTTCGACCTCGTACAGATGTAGGTTCGCTTGACGCGGGGCTCACGTGTCATGGGCGCATGGCCGCCGGCAGGTCCGACACCCACTGGTGGCCCCAGTAGCTGTCGGCGGTGATTTCCTCTGCGGTGTAATAGGTTTCGTCGACCTTCATGCCCTCGGTACCGAACTCGATGTCCCAGTCGCCGGGAGCACGCACATAGAAGGACACCATCTTGTCGTTGGTGTGGCGGCCCAGGGTGGACGAGAGTTGGAAGCCTTCGGCATTGACCCGGTCGAGGGCCTGGCCCACCGCGTCGAGGCTGTCGACCTCGACCATGAGGTGAATGAGGCCGGGATCGCGCAGATTCTGCGCGGGGCAGATCGCCAGGCTGTGATGGCGCTGGTTGACGCCCATGAATCGAACCCGGACGGGTCCGAACTCCGGTGGCACCGGGACACGGAATGCGCCGCGGGACTTGAAACCGAGGACCTCCGTGTAGAACTCGAGCAAGCCGTTGACATCGAGCGCGGGGAGCACCACGTGTCCCAGGCCCTGGTTGCCGGTGACGAACTTTGCTCCGTGCGGGGTGATGACGGGTGAGTGGTCTAGGACGGGCCCGTGAAACACCTCGAGTAGCGTGCCGGCCGGATCCTCGAAAGCGATGACTTCTTCGACGCGTCGTGCATCGGCTTCCGCCAGCGACAGCTGCTTGAACGGCACGCCAGCGGCTTCGAGTGCGCTCTTCACCTGCTCGAGGTCGGCATGGTCGCGGACCTCCCAGCCGACGGTCATGATCTTGTCGGACTCGCCGGGCACCACGATGATGCGCGCAGCACGTTCGTCCATCCGCAGGTACAGCGCGGATTGGTCGGGTCCGGTACCGGTCGCGAAGCCGAGGACGTTGCGGGCGAAGTGCCGCCAGCGTTCGATGTCGGAGGCGGCGACGGTGACGTAGTCGAGGCTCTTGATCAATCCCACGGTCACTCAGATCATCGCCCGTAGCGGACCCTGCGGATCCACGCCAAGCGAGCTCAGGGCCGAAGCGTGGTAGACCGTGCCCGGAACGTGAATGGCATGCGCCTGGCCGACGTGTACATCACGCCAATAGCGCTGCAGCGGTTTGTCCATTCGCGCGGCGTTGCCGCCGCAGCGCGCGAACAGCTCGTCGACCGCTGAGACCGCGCGCCACACCGCCCGCACCTGGGTGCGCCGACCGGCCGCGCGATCCTCGAAGGACACCTCCCTGCGCGAGTCGACCAGGTCGAAAATTCGGTCGGCGTTGGCCAACAGCTCTTGCCGGGCCGCGTTGATGTCCGCGGCGGCCTCACCGATGGCGTACATGACGTACGGGTCGTCCTTGATCGAGATTCCGCTGGAGCTCACCCGCTCGCGCTGGTAGTCGAGTGCAGCGGCCAGCGCGCCCTCGGCGATGCCGATGGTCGCCGAGCTGATGCCGAGCGGGAACATCGTCGACCACGGCATCAAGTACAGCGTCTCGGTCATCCCGGCTTCGCGCTGGGCGGTGCCGTCCATGACCTTCATCGCGTCCATCGTGCGGTACGACGGCACGAAGGCATCCTTGACAATGACGTCCTTTGAGCCGGTGCCGCGTAGCCCCACGACGTTCCACGAGTCCTCAACGATTTCGTAGTCGCCGCGCGGCAAGATCATGTGCAGCATCTGCGGCGGCATCAGCGGCTTGCCCTCGGCGTCACCGATCATCGCGCCCAGGAAGATCCAGTCGCAGTGATCGGTGCCCGAACTGAACTGCCAGCGGCCGTTGAAGATGTAGCCGCCATCGACCGGCTTCGCCACGCCTTGTGGCGCGTAGGGGGAGGCGACCCAGGTGTCGACGTCGTCAGCCCAGATTTCGGATGCCACCCGTGGGTCTGCGTAAGCGAGCTGGTAAGGGTGAACGCCGACGACGCCGTTGATCCAGCCCGCGGACGGGTCGAGTGCGGCAGTGGCCATCACGGTTTCGGCGAACTCGCGCGGGTGGACTTGCAGGCCGCCGTGGGCCTTCGGCTGCAACAGCCGAATGTTGCCGGCCGACTTCATCAACTTGACCGTCTCGTCGGTGAGCTGTCCGGCCTTTTCTGCCTTGGGCCCCTGCGTGCGTAGTTGGTCGGCGATCGCGCGCACCCGGTCGATTACCCGGTCGGTCATCTTCTCGTCCTATCGGTCAATGGCTGCCACTGATGGTCCAACAGTGGGCTTCCCGCCGCTGAGAACCGTTCCCGGTGAGCGGAAAAATGTTGTCGTGTAACGATGTTCTTCAGAATTTGATGTGCAGGTCGTCTGAGACCGGTGTGGCCTGGCAGGCCAAGATCAGGCCGTCGGCAATGTCCTCTGGTTGCAGTACCTCGGAGGTGGCCATGTCGACGTGGCCGCGGAGCACGGTGGCCGCGCATGACCCGCATTGGCCCTCCCGGCACGAGTACGGCACATCAAGGTCTGCCGCGAGCATCGTGTCGACCAGTGTGGCGCGCCGCGGCCATCGCAACTGGTGGCAGTCGCCGTCGATGTCGACCTGAACCGTCGCAGCGTCTCCATCATCGGAATGATCGGCCGTGGAATCGATCTCATCGGCGAACGGATCGCCCGATAATGACTGGAACACCTCGAGATGAATGCGTTCGCGCGGTACCCCGGCCTCGGCCAGCGCTTCCTTGATCACGGTCATGAACGAGGCCGGGCCGCAGATGAACGATTCGAAGGTGTTCGACCCGGCAAAAACAGTGTGCGCAAACCCGGCCATCTGGGCACGCGTCGGCAATCCCTGTACCGATTCCAGCCAGTGCAGCACCGTCAAGCGGCCGGCGTAACGCGCAGCCAGCTCGCGTAGTTCGGCGGCGAAAATGACCGAGTGCTCGTCACGGTTGGCGTAACACAGAATTGCCCGCCCAGAACCTGACGCCATCGCTGACTTGAGGATTGACATCACCGGAGTGATACCACTTCCGGCCGCCCACAACAGGAAGTCGCTGTCGAGCGAATCGGGCGTGAACACACCGGCAGGTGGCAGCACTTCGATGGTGTCCCCGACAGAAACGTTGTCACACAACCAGTTCGACCCGTAACCGCCCGCAGTCCGCTTGATCGTCACCTTCGGCGCGGGATCGGTGTGCGGTGAACTCGCCAGCGAGTAGCACCGCGCCACCGAGCCGGTCTGATCGCTCGGAACGCGAAAGGTCAGGAATTGCCCCGGCCGATAGGCGAAGCGGTCCCGCAGCTGTTCGGGGACGCTGAATACCAATGACCGTGTGTCAGGGCTCTCCGCGATGACATCGGCCACCGTCAGCAGCACGCCACGACGGGCACCAACGATTTCGGTGTCGGTTTCGACAGCGGTCATGTGCTGAAATTCTGGGACGCCGAGGGCGCGGACCCAACCGGTCTCTCCGATCAGCGGGATCCGGGCACGGGTTTCCGATCACCGGGAATCGACGCCGATTTGGCTGCCCCGGCTCCCTACCGTTGGTGTAGTGCGCGGGGGATCGAACACCGACGTGGACGTCGGGGTCGTCCTGGCCTCCGACGAGGGTCGCTACATCACCTGCAACGCGGGATTGACGGGGAGAACCACATGAGTGCGCTGCGGCTGGCCGGCAAGGTCGCGTTGATCACCGGCGCGGCCCGCGGAATCGGCCGCGCCCAAGCGGTCCGGTTCGCCCAGGAAGGCGCCGACATCATCGGGCTGGACCTCTGCGGGCCGGTCGAGACCGTCTCGGTCCCGTCAAGTACTCCAGCAGATCTTGAGGAAACCGGCAGGCTGGTCAGGCAGGCCGGTCGCCGGATCTACACCGACATCGTCGACGTCCGCGACCTCGAAGGCATGCAGGCAGCGACCGATCGGGGTGTCGACGAGTTCGGAGGACTTGACGTCGTCTGCGCGACGGCCGGAATCACGTCACGTGCGATGACCGTCGATCTCAGCGAAAACGCCTGGCACACAATGGTTGACATCAACCTGACCGGGGTGTGGCACACGTGCAGAGCTGGCGCAGAGCATCTGATCGCGCGCGGCGGCGGCTCCATGGTGCTGACCAGCTCCATTGCGGGTCTGCGCGGCCTCGTCGGGGTAGGCCATTACACCGCAGCCAAGCACGGGGTGATTGGACTGATGCGCAGCCTCGCGCACGACCTGGCGCCGCACGACGTCCGCGTGAACTGCATCCTGCCCACCAACGTCGACACTCCGCTCATCCAGAACGACGTGGTCCGAGTCGCCTTCCGGCCGGACCTGGACCGGCCACCTACGCGCGATGAGTTCGCCGCAGCCGCGCGCCGGATGAACCTCCTGTCGATCCCGTGGGTTGAGGCGATCGACGTCGCGAACGCGGCGCTGTTCCTGGCCTCCGGCGAGGCGCGATACATCACCGCGATCACGTTGCCCGTTGACGCGGGCGCCACGCAAAAATAATTCCGACAGAGGAATTCACGTTGGATCCCAGGCGAGATCATGAATGTGTCTGTAGTGCACGAAGATTGGTCGATCCGGTCCTGGTCACTGGTCGCCCGGCACCCAGCGAGTGGTGTCGTCGACCGCAACACAACTCAAGAACACACCGTCGGGGCTCTGGGCCACGTCATTCACGAATTGAGGACAGGGTGAGCCCTCGACCTTGATGCCCCTCATCGGTGGCGAACGAAAATAGCGCGGCTCATACCGACGCGGAGAGCCGCAGAACACGAGGCGTCCCCATGACGTGGTGCCGAAGACGAAATGCGACGTGTCGGCGCACGGGGCTCCCAGCACGACGCCGCCGGAGATGGCGGGTGTGCAGTAGGCATCCTCGCACGGGGCAGGAGCGTCCGCAGCCGCCGCGGCCGCAGGGCCGAAGCTGAGCGCGCCGACGGCGATGGCCAGCAGCAGGTGATTGCGCATTCGTCTCCCGAGGTCATTGATGGGGTCGTCGGATTCAGCTGTACCGACTTCCGGGAACGGGCGATAGGTGGCCGACCGGTGAGCGGAAACCCGCCCGAGGCGGTGTGGCCGCCGGTGGCTTGACATCGATATGTGACAGCGACCACAGCATATGGTAAAAAAAGTACTATTCCTATTTTGACTATTCCTGTGATGAGCCTGGAGGGTTTCGATGACGCTGACCGTCGATATGGCTGCCGAGACGCCTAGCAATGTGATCGATCGGGTTTCCCTGGTGCTGGAGGCGTTCGACGGGTCGGGAAGTCTCACCTTGGCGCAGATCGTTCGTCGCACCGGGCTGCCACGCTCGTCCGCGCACCGGATGCTCGAGCGCCTGGTGAGCCTGCGGTGGCTGAGCCGCGATGGGTTCGATTACGAGCTCGGCGTGCGCTTGGTGGAGTTGGGCAACCTTGCGCTCCAACAGGACCGAATTCATCGAGCGGCCATGCCGCTCTTGCGCGACCTGCACCGGGCCACTGGACTGGTGGTGCACCTCGCCGTCCTCGACGGCCCTGATGTCGTGTACCTGGAAAAGATCGGCGACGAGGTGGTTGCCGCCATCCCGACGCGCGTAGGTGGGCGCCAACCCGCTCAATGCACCGCCGTCGGCAAAGCGATCCTGGCCTATCACGACTCTGCTCACGTTGACCTTGCGAATCGGCGGACGCGGTACTCGGTAGCTACGAGTTCCCAGCTCGCCGGCGAACTGGACCGAGTCCGGGCCCACGGCGTGGCCACTGAGAGGGAAGAGTCTCTTCGTGGATTCGGCTGCGTAGCGGCACCGATCGGGCCGGTAGGCGAAGCCGTGGCCGCAGTCTCGGTGTGTGGTCCCATGACACAGATGACGTTCGACCGACGGTTGGTCACGCCGGTGCGGATGACCGCGACGGCAATCTGGCGTAATGCCGAAAGCGTCCGCGAACATGCGAGTCCCACGCTCCTGCGTCCCCTGCGGGGCGGTATTGCGGCACATAACGCGGAGCTGCGTGCGTCGGCGATGCGACCCGCATGAGCCTCGACCCGCAAGTGGCGGACCTCATCGAGGCCCTCGATACCGGATTTCCCAAGGTGTCCACGATGACCGGCGCACAGGCCAGGGCCGCGATTCGCGCACGGTTCGTGCCGAACCCGCAGCCCGAGCCGGTCGCCGGCGTATGGGATGACCAGGTGCCGGTCGACGGTGGGCACGTGGCCATCCGGATATACCGCCCGGCAGCATCCGGACCTTTGCCGGTGCTGGTGTACGCGCACGGTGGCGGTTTCGTCTTCTGTGATCTGGACAGCCATGATGGCCTGTGCCGGAATATGGCGAATCTCATTCCGGCGGTGGTCGTTTCGGTCGCATACCGACTGGCCCCGGAGCATCGGTGGCCCACAGCCGCGGAGGATTTGTATGCAGTGACCTGCTGGGTGTCCGAACACGCGGATGACTTCGGTGCCGACGCGCAACGAATCGCAATCGGGGGCGACAGTGCGGGTGGAAACCTCGCCGCCGTGACCGCTTTGATGGCCCGCGACCGAGGCGAGTTGTCCATTGCTGCGCAGATGCTGCTGTATCCGGTGATCGCCGCGGATTTCGACACCGACTCCTACCGCCGATTCGGCGCGGGCTACTACAACCCGCGCGAAGCACTGCAATGGTATTGGGATCAATACGTTCCGGAGCCCGGTGATCGCCGCCATCCGTACGCGTCCCCGCTGTGTGGTCTTCTCGAGGGATTGCCTCCGGCAGTTATGGTGCTCGCCGGTTGCGACCCACTCAAAGATGAGGGCCTGGCGTATGCCAACGCGCTGCGGCAAGCGGGCGGTACCGTGCAGCAGCTGTATTTCGCCGGCGGAATACACGGCTTCATGACGATGCCCATGTTCGATATCGCGCATGCCGCCCGCCGGCAGGCAAGCCGCGCGCTGGGCGAGTTGCTGCGTCGGTAGCGACGTCGCGTCGCCCGCGCGCTGATCGCAACCGTTCAGCGCCCAGATGTGCAAATGCGCTGATGTACAAGGCCCGGGTGCTCCCATTGTGAGGGCGCCCGGGCCTTGTACATCTTTGATGCCTCCGCCGCGAGGCTCAGCCGACTAGATCGGATCAAACGACGAAATCCGCCACCCGCCATCAATTTTCGTGAGGCCGACATTCACGCTGCTCGCCGACTGTGTCGGTTCAGGGTTTTCGCGACTGGTGGTGGTTTGGTTCAGGAAGATCAGTACGTGTGCGCTGTCTGCGTGTGCATCGATCGTGGCGGCACGGACGACCGACGCAACGGCGTGAATGTCCTTCTGCTTGGCGGCAGGCGCGACGAACTGGTCGGCGAACTGGCTGTAGTACGTCAAGAATCCGCCGGTCAGATGTGAACGCGCAGCCGCCAGATCATGGTCCAAAGTCGCAGGCGCATAGGACAGTAACGCCACGGCACCTTCGGATGCGGCCTTGGCGACCTGGGTTGTGGCTTCGGCGCCGGCGAGGTCACTGCGATACGTGGTGAAGTACAGCGCACCTGCGGTGCCGGCGCACGCCAGCACGAGGCTTGTAACGGCGATGGGCCGCCGCCCCGCGAGCCGTCGAGTCAGTCGCTTCGGCCGGTCGGGTTCCGAAGTGGTTTGTTCTGATACGTCGACGCATTGATCCTCAATGACCGCGCGGTCGTCGTCGGGCTGAGCACTGTCGGCATCCTCGGGAGTGGCGTCCTCAGCGGTGTGGGGTACTGCCGTGTCTGTGGTCATGGCACGAACTCGACTTTCGACATCTTGAGCTGCGCTCCGTCCCTGATCATGGTGACACTGAGGCGCCAATTGCGTGGTTGTTGGTTGGTCCCCGCCGTATTGCTCACCGTTGTCGCGGCGGTCACCAGTACCACAGCAGAATCCGGCGTCATCGATTCGACGGCCGCGCTGCGTACCGTCGCCTTCGTTGCTGCCTTGGACTCGCGGGCAACCTGCACGAAATCCTTTGCATCGGCTTGAAAGTCGTCACGAAACTGTCCGGTGGAATTGGCAATGATCTGCTTGACGTTGTCCTCGGCCTTGGTGCCGTCTATCGACATCAGCGTGACGACTGCTTGCGACGCAGAGGCGGCGAATTCGGCCTTTCGCTGCAGCTCGCTGTCGAACTGGCGGTCGTAGTGGAGCATGTAGCCGGTTGCGGCGAGAAGTGCGGCGCTTGCCAGGACGGCGACGGTGGCCAATGCCGCCCCCAACTTCGGGCGCTGTAACCGCCGCCGTACCTTCGTCGACGACGCTTGCGCAGCAGCGGTTTCGACGTCAGCGAGATCTGATGTCGACTCGGTGGGTTCGCCGTCGCCCGGCGAACCGTCGACCTCGACTGCCCGTGCACGAAGCCCGTCGGCTCGTGCGCGCGCGGCTGCTGCCAGCTGTTCTGCGGCAAGGGCCTCTGCCTCCGCTTGGCTGATGACCGCCAGGTCGAAGGCCTGCGAACGGTCGTTGTCCTCGGTCGCGCCCGGGGCGTTCACCTGCGTTGCGGTATCGGAGCGGCTGAGTAACCGCATGATCCACCTCCGGTTCCCTGCTGGTCTTGGGTGCTGATGCCCGTGGGTGCCAGGCCCGTTCTGGCCGTCACGTTTTCGACGCTAATGCGGTCCGGAACCGAATGGCGAAGAATTCCCGCCCAGCGGTTGATCGACGCCTGGGATGATTGATGGTCACCAATTTCGCAATGAGCACAGAGCGCCGCTGGGGCCGTCAGCGCGGTTGACCACCCTGCCGTCGACGGTGAGCGTGCAGCGCAGCGTTTGCCCGAGCTGCGATGGCTGACCGGCACTGGTGACAGTGACCATCGCCCATTGGCCGGGGTCGTCAAGGGTGGCTTCGTGGACCCACGGTTTTCCGGGTTCGAGATGCACATCGTCTCGTGGGCTGAATTCATAAGGGTTGTGGCTGTATTCGGCCCAAGTGGGCGGTTCGACGTCGCGGTAGTAGATGCCCGCATTGGTGGGCAGATCGGCGGTGACGGTGTATGTCACATGGTGCGGCGCCGGGTCGCTGTCTGCGGATGCGGACGGTGCCGTCGCTGTACCGAAGGTGATCACCAATGCTGAGCCTGCCGCCAGCATCCACCGCGCCATTGCGGCAGGAGTTGCCGTTGTGCCTCGACCGGTGACACGCCGTCTGATGTCGCCGAGCGGGTGGAGGTGGTTGGGTACGACTGGCACTGCCCAACTGTGGCACACCGTCGACCCACCGAGGGCACGATGACCGCTTGGCGGGATTTTGTCTGTCACCCGATGCGGAAAGCTGGACAGTAGTAGCTGTTCCGGCTGTGTGGCAGCATCTTTCGATGAACCGATGTGGTCGGACTCGCGCCGTGTGGTGGCCGCCAGCGGACGTCAAAGGGGTTCGGTGCAAAAGGAGCGGGTCATGCGGATATCAACGACATCGGTCGCGGCGACGGCGGTGGCCGTTGGGCTGTTGAGTGGGTGGGGTTGCGGCAACGCCAACGCGTCGAACGACTGGGGTCTCAATGGCACCTATGCCGCGACGTCCAATGGTGAGTGGGCGAAGACCAACGACATCTATCACGACGAGGCGAGCATCCGCAGCACGTGGACGATCACGACCAAGTGCAGCTACCCGACCGAATGCACCGGCAAAGTCGCCAGCGACTGGGGATGGACGGCGCCCATCTATATGAAAAGCGGTGTCTGGTATGTCAAGAAGACGGTGGACAACTGGCAGCCGTGCGGCGATGGCAGTGCAGGGCCGGGACTTCAGGTGTTCAGGTTCTATCCGGCTACCTCCGATGGGGCCGGTGCGGATTCGACGTCGACGACACTGATGGGCGAGGACTCCACCACCGGCGTCAGTGGCTCGTGCGGCAGTAGCCGGGTCGTGTTCATCACGATGCCCTTCAAGCTGGTCAAAGTCGCTTGACCCAGTGCTGAGTTTTTTGGGGCCGGCACATTCTGAGATTGTGCCGGCCCCAAGGTCATACACGTCAGGCTGTGAACAGGTCCCGCCACGTTCGTTGACCACTCTGCGGAGCCAGATCTTTCTGACGGTAGACCCCGCCGTCGGGAGCGGCATAACGGCCGGTGGCGGGATCATAGGTGGCGATGGCGACCGACGGCCCCGCCGAATTCTTGGAGCTGAAGGCGCTCGGCGCTACTGGCGCAGGCGTGGCGCCCGGGGGCGGTGGGGGAGCGTCCGGCGCGGGCTCGCCGGTTGGCGGCTGAGCGGTTGCCGGTCCCGGCGTTCCGTTGATGGGCCCGTAGATCGTGCTGTCGTGATCAACCCGAGAATCCGGCGGGATCCCCTGGGCGAGCAGGTTCGGGTCGATCGGGTACGGCCCCAGCGCATGCTGACGCATCGCCAACGGCTCGAAAGGCTTGTCACTGTCGCAGATTTCAACTGTGGGAGCGCGCTTTCCGGGATTCCCCATGCACGGATAGTTACGTGCCCCACGCACGCCGATCGGCGAATCCTGCGGCAGCTTGCAGTACAACCCGTCGGGGGTGTCGATGTCACTGGTGTCTTCCGGTGAGCGCCATGACGACGGCGGCAGAAAGCCGACTGTGCAGGCCGGCGGATCGCTGATGTTCAGGGTGAAGTCGCCCATCGCCATGCCCGTCGGATTGTTCTTGGGTGCGCCGTACGACTGGGTGGACGACACCACAGGTGGCAGGAGCACCAACAGCTGTTCGAGGGACGGGTGGTAGGTCACGGCCACCTGGCCGAGGCTTGTCAGGTTGGCCAAGAGCAGCGGCAGAGTAGGCTTCACCTGGTTGAACAGGCGGGAGCCCTCGTCCGCTGCGCCTGGCCCCTCCTTGAGGAGCGTTCTCACCTGCGGGTCGTTCTGGACCAGTTGCCGGCTGATTCCAGCGACGCCGTGGGCCCAGGTGCGGATGGCATCGACCGATCGGGCCTGTCCATCCAGCAAGGGTCTGCTGTCATCGATGAGCGCTCGGGACTGGTCGCTGACGCTGTTCGCGTCTGCGATCAACTTCGACGAGGAATCCAACAGGGACCCGGCGTCGTAACCAGAGCCGTTGAACGCCTTGAATGTTTCGTCGAGCAGTGGACTGATCTTGTCTTTCGGGATGCTGTTGATGAGCGCGCTGGCTTGATCGAGCATCGGTCCGACGGCTTGGGGGATCGATGTTTTCGCCGCAGGAATGACCGATCCGTCGTGCAGGTAGGGGCCTGCCTCGTTATGGGGTTGCAGGTCGACATATTGCTCGCCGACGGCGGACACGCTCAGGACTGCGGCGTGCAAATCCGCGGGGATCTTGGACGCTTGGTCGAGTGACAGGGTGGCGACGGCACCGTCACGGGTGGGCCGGACATCTGTGACCTTGCCGATCTGCACGCCGCGGTAGGTGACGTTGGAGAACCGGTACAGCCCTCCGGTCGCCGGCAGCTGCAGGCTGACCGTCATGCGCCCGAGTCCCAGCAAGGTGGGGGCCTGTAGGTAGACGACCAGCATCACCGCCAAACCGACGATCGAGGCGGCGGCGAAGAGGCCCAGCTGAATGCGTACGAAGCGAGTCAGCATCAGTTGCCGCCTCCGTTCAGATTTGCGGGGCCGGCGGGTGACGGAGCCGGCAGCGTTGCAACGGCTTTCGGCGGAGCGGTCAGCAATGTGCCCAGCGGATCCTTGGTGTAGTTGGCGTACCAGGGGTCGCCGGGAGCGGGAACCAAGGGGGCTCCTTCCTGGCCCCAGCGGGTGCCCAGCAGCAATCCGCGCTTGAGCCGGGGGATCGTGAAATCGAAGGTGATGAATTCGTTGAGGTAGTCGCCACGAATACCGCGGTCGATGAAGTTCTGCGGGTAGGGATACGTTGGCGCAAATGCCAGGACGGTACCCAGATTCGGCCCGACGTCGGCCAGTGCGCGCAGGGTCGGTTCAAGGTTGCGCAGGTTGGTGACCAAGTCGTCTTGGGTGGCTTTGATCAGCTTGGTCGCGGTGCTGCTGAACACACCGAACTTCTCCATGGCGGTTGTGATGCGGGGCTGTTCTCTGATCAGGACATCCAGTGCGGGCGGGATCCGTTGCAGGGCTTGGGTGATTACGTCGCTCTGCCCGGCCATGGTCCCGGCCAGGCGAGTGAGCGCGGTGATGGAGGCATTGATGTCGTCTCGCTGATCGGCGAAGATGCCGACCACATTGTTGAGTCGGGTGAGCAGGTCGCGGATCTGGTCTTGCCTACCGTTCAGCGCTTTGTTGGTCTCGGCGACCAGTTCACCGATCCGGCCGAGCCCGCCGCCGTTGACGAGGACTGCCAGCGACGACAACGTCTGTTCCGTCGACGGGTATGTCGATGTCCGGTTCAGCTCCAGGGTGGCGCCGGGCGACAGCCGACCGGAGGATGGCTGTCCCGGGGGCGGGTCCAGGGCCAGATGCATGGACCCGAGCAGACTGGTTTGTCCTACTGTGGCAACCGCGTTCGCGGGGACTACGGTGCCAGGTTTGACCGACACCTCGACGTCGGCATGCATGTTGCGCACTGCCATCTTGGCCACGCTGCCCACGATGACGTCGCTGATCATGACGGGCGAATTTGCTTCCAGCGTCCCCACATTGGCGAGCTCCACGTGATAGGTCGTGGCGTCGGAGCCCCGTCCCACCGTACCCGGCAACGGCAGCGAATTCAGTCCGTGGAACGCGCAGCCGGTGATCGACACCAGGGAACAGGCCGATATCGCAGTAAGGCGGGTCAGGGCCCGTCGGGTCATCACGGGGTGCCTCCTGGGTTCGGCGCTGCGGGCGCGGGCGCGGCTTCTGCGGGAAGGAGCAGGTCCCGCACAGTGGGTGTCTGTGGCGAGGGCGCGGCGCCGGCCGATGGTTGGGGGATCGGCGCGCCGGGGAACAATGCGGGTGCTGGATCTGCCGGTAATCCGTTGGGCACGTATGCACCTGGAGGCCCGGGTGGCGCGCCCCACCCGGCAGGGGGTGCCACGTCGTTGGCGCCGGTGTATGCCGATACTGCCGGGGGCTCGGTTTGGGACTCGGCACGGGCGCCGCTTCCGCCTGGGGCGAGTTTGGGATCGGTGTATACGAGATTCTCCGGGCTCGGTGCCTTGCGCAGATAGACATTCGTCGGCAGCGGGAGGTAGTTGAAGTTGATCAGAGACAATGCCGGGCCGAGATACTGTGCGCACAACTTCGATGATTCTGCTGCCGTGGCATTCTTGACGGCCGCGATGGCTGAGCACACCACCGACACTGGATCGGCGAAGTTCGACATCGCGAAAGCGCCGACGGCTGTGCCACTGTCAGGGTTGTAGATGTTGTAGCCGTTCGCGATGGCGTTGGGCGCCACGTGCAGCACATTTTCCAGCTTGAGTTTGTTGTCGACGAGGTTCTGGGTGACGTTCGTCAACCGCTGCAACTGTTCCACGGTCTGATCGCGGGTACCTGCGACGAAGCGCCGGACCTCCCCGACGGCGGACGCCAGATTGGTCAGGGCGGCATCGAGATCGGACCGCGCACCGTCGACGACACTGGTGACACTCGCGAGGCGGTTCTGGAACTCGACGATCTGGGCGTTGCTGTCGCGCAGCGCGGTGACGAACGTCTGCAGATTCTTGATGATCTCGACGACGTTGCCGCTGCCGTGCGCCAATATTCGTCCGATCCCCGAAAGTTGGCTGATCGCTTGGTGCAGCTTCTCGCCGTTGCCATCCATCGCGGTAGCGGCGCTGTCGATGAAACGGCTCAGCGAAGTGGCAGAGGAACCACTGACTGGCCCCAAGTCGGTGGCCAACCGCATGAGCTGGTCTTTGACCTGGTCCCATTCCACCGGCACCGCGGTCCGGTCAACGCCAATCTGTGCACCGTCGGCCATTGTGGGACCGGCATCCTCGTACGCGGGCGCCAACTGCACGTATCGGGCGGCCACCAAGTTCTGCGCCATGATGATCGCCTTCGCGTCTGCTCGGATCGGTACTCCGTGATCGATCGCAAGCGTCAGCCGCGCCTGGCTGCCGGCCGGTTCGATGCCGGTGATCGTTCCCACTTTGACGCCGGCGACGCGGACTTCGTCGCCAGGATAAATCGCTGTGGCGGAGGTGAAGTACGCGGTGATGGTGGTGGGACGGAAGACGGTTTGCCGCACCAGCAGCACGCCGCCGGCGAGCGCCAGCACCACCAGCAGGGCGGCCGCGACGCGGGTCAATGGTTTGCGATGGCGGATGATCATCAGTGGCCTCCCGGAATACCGTTGTGGGGCCAGGGGAACTCGGCGCGCGGACCTGCGTTGTCGGCGGGCTGGCCGGTGTTGGTGCCGCGGCGGAATCCGAAGGCGTAGTCGAGGAATGGTTGGATGGTCTGTGAGGGGATGAGGTTGCCGACGAAGGCGTTGTAATACCAACCGTTGTTCACCGATTCGCCCTGCGTGACTTGATATTTGGCCAGCCCGGCAAGGGCCTTGGCGATGTTGTCGCGGTTCTTTTCGAGAATCGCGGTGACGGAGTTGACTTTCTGCAGGGTCGGCGCGAGGACCTTTTCGTTGTCGTGGACGAGTCCGGACAGTTGCTGAGAAAGTGCCGACGTGTTGGCCAGCAGATTGACAATCGCGTGGCGCCGTTGGTCGAGCACTCCGGTGAGCACGTTGGCATCGAGCAGCAGGGTGTTCACCTGCGCGCTGCGTTGCGACAGAATGCCGGTTACGTCGGCCGCATTTTTGAGTAGCGCGGCCAGGGATTCGTTGCGGCTGTTGAGCGTTCGGGACAGGCGGGTGAGTCCATCGAATGTCGGTCCCAGCTGTGGGGCCATGCGGTCGATGGTGTCGGAAAGCGTGTCCAGCGAGTGGGTGAGTGCTGCGGTGTCGGTGTCGGCCGTGTTGGTGGTGAAGTCGCTGACGGCATCGGTGAGCGAGTAGGGAGACCCGGTGCGGGCAAGCGGGATGGTGTCGGCGGGGCGCAGACTGCCGGTTCCCGCCGGTTCCAAGGTCATCATCCGGGCGCCGAGGACAGTGCCCGTCCTGATGTGGGCAGTGGTCTGTGTGCCCAGAGTGACCGTGCCATCGAGAGTGAACGTCACCAGGGCTTTTCCCCGACTGAGGGTGATGGCGCTTACTGTGCCCTTGGTGACTCCAGAGACCTTGACGTCGTTTCCGGGGGACAGTCCGCCGGCGTCGGCGAACACCGCGTGGTACCTGATCGATGTGGCCCACGACCATAGTTTCTGCGGCTGCAGGCCGATAGCGATGATGAGGATGATCAGCACCAAACCGATGAATCCGGTGCGCATCAGTTGCGATCCGCGGTATTTCAGCATCAGGGCTCCCCGCAACGTCCGGTGTTCTGCATGATCCAGGGGAAGTACGCGGTGCGGCCCTGCAGATCCGTCACGCGGACATTCAAGCCGCACAGGTACTGGTTGATGAAGCTGCCGTAAGCGCCGAGGCGGACCAGTTTGCGGTAGTTGGCGGGCGCCTTCTGCAGCGCGAGATCCATACGGGCCTTGTCTTTGTCATTGTCGAGCAGTGTCGCCACGCGGTTGAGCTGGTTCACCGTTCCGGCGAGAGGCGGGCGGGCCTGCGTCATGAGTTCCGAGAGGGAACCCGTTCCGTTGTTCAGCGCGGTGATCGCATCGCCGATCGGGTCGCGTTGCTGCGACAGGCCGGTGATCAGCTGTTGCAGGCGGGTGACGGCGCCAGAGAATTTGTCGCCGTCCTTGGCGACGGTCGCCACGACAGCGTTCAGATTGTCGATCAACTGCTGAACGGTCTGCCCGTTGTCGGACAGTGCGGTGGTGAATGAAGTCGTTTGAGCCATCAGCGATTCCATGGTTCCGCCCTGGCCCTGCAGAATCTGGATCAGCGAGTTGGTCAGCGCGTTGACGTTCTGGGCGTTGAGTCCCTGGATGACGGGTTTGAGGCCGCCCAGTAGCAGGTCGAGGTCCAGCGCGGGCTCCGTACGGTCAGCTGGGATCTGGGTGCCCGCCTGCTGAATTTTTGTCGACCCAGGGCTGTCCACCAGCTCCAGGTATCGGTTGCCCACAAGATCGAGGTAACGCACAACGACTTTGGTGCCGGTGGTCAGCACGACGTCGCGGTCGGCATCGAAACCTACGACCACGGTGTTGTCAGATCGCAGTGCGATGTCGTTGACCGTACCGACGCGGATACCCGCGACTCGTACAGAATCACCGGTTTTCAGGCTGGACGCGTCGGTGAACACGGCTGAGTAGCTGTTTGTCGAGCCGGTTCGGTATTGCCCGAGGATTGCGAAAAGCGCTGCGGTCACCAGGAGCATCGTGATACCGAACGCACCGAACTTGAGGGCGGTCGAGTTGTGACGTGTCATCCTGGTTGCCCTGTCTGAGCAGTGTTGCGCGGCGGTCCGTCGAGCGGGCCGAACAGGGCTTGTTTGAGGGCATCGGAGTTCAACAGGATCCCTTGATTTCCGTACTGTGCGGGGTTGGCGTTGATGTCGGTGACCACGAACGGCGGCCGCTGCCCGAACCCCACGTTGGGTAGGTCCATGCACTGGGGACCGCCCGATGCGGCGACCTTCGGCAGGTTACCCGGATAGCGGTAGCGCTCTGTGCCGAGCAGGAACGAGTCCAGCAGCATGATGCCGGGCAACGGTTGCGGCGGTCCCATGGCAAGCGGCTCCATGCCCTTGAGCGCGCAGGTGAGCGCTTCGTTGTATTGATTGGTCAGATTGGTTGTGGGCACCAATACGTGCATTGCCTCGATGATCGCGTTGCTGTTGGTGCTGACTACGTCATTGCCGATGTCTGCCAATCCGATGGCGCTCAGCAGTACCTTGTCGAGGTCCTGTTGGCGTTCGACGATGGTGTCGCTGAGCTGCGATGCGTTGCGTGCGGCACTCATCAGATCGGGACCGGCGTCCGCATATGCGGTGAGTACCTTTGGGGCCGTGGCGATTTCCTGGCTCATCGCGCGAAGGCTGGGATCGATCTTGGTGAGCATGGCGTCGAAATCGACCATCGTCTGACCCAGCTTGTCGCCGCGGCCGCCCAGGGCCTGCGCCATGGCCCCGAGTGCTTCGTTGAGCTTTTCGGGTTGGACCTGGGACAGCACGTCGACCAAATGCTCGAACACCGTGTTGATCTCGACGGTGACGTGGCTGGCGTCGAGAACCTGTCCCGCGTGCAGCGGCTGGGCAGATGGTTCCGCCGGTGGGACGAGGTCGACGTACTTGGCGCCGAACACAGTGCTCGACACGATCTGTACTCCGGTGTTGGCCGGAATCAGCTGCAGGTAGCCAGGATTCATCGCCAGATGGATAGCGGCGCTGCCGTCCGGTAGGTCTTCGATGGCGGCTACCTTGCCTACTTGGGCGCCATGCAGTTTCACCTTGGCGTCGGGGTTCATGATCAGTCCCACGCGCGAAGACAGCACTGTGACTGGTGCGGTGGCGGTTGCGCCACCGCGGAACAACACCACGGCGCCGACCACGAGCGCGGCGGTAACGCCCATCGCAGCAACGCCGGTGAGCAAACGTAATGAGTCGCGTGACATTCGATGCCTGCTTAGCCTGAGAGGTTGAAGTTGCCGTTGGACCCGTAGATGGCCAGTGAGATGAGCAACGTGATGGAGACGACCACGATCAGCGAGGTGCGGACGGCGTTGCCGACCGCTACGCCGACACCGGCCGGCCCTCCGCCGGCGAAGAAGCCGTAGTAGGTGTGCAACAGCAGGATCGCCAGGGCCATCAGGACGGCCTCGAGAAATGACCAGAGCAGGTCGATGGGGTTGAGGAAAGTGTCGAAGTAGTGGTTGTAGAGGCCGCCGGACTGCCCCAGCAGCACCACGGTGGTGAACTGGCTCGCGAGGAAGGACAAGATCACGGCAATGGCGTACAGCGGGGTGATCGCCAGCATTCCGGCCGCGATGCGCGTGCTCACGAGGTATTCGACGGATCGGATCCCCATGGACTCCAGCGCATCGATCTCTTCGTTGATCCGCATCGCGCCCAACTGGGCGGTGACACCGGCGCCGAAGGTGGCCGCGAGGCCGATGCCGGCGACGATCGGCGCCGAGATCCGGACGTTGATGAATGCGGCCAGGAATCCGGTGAGCGCTTCGATGCCGATGTTGCCCAGCGAGCTGTATCCCTGGATCGCCAGGACTCCGCCCGTGGCCAGGGTCAGAAATCCGACGATGACGACGGTGCCACCGATCATCGCCAAGGTGCCTGCGCCCATGCTGATTTCAGCGATGAGGCGGATTACTTCCCGGCGGTAGTGCGCCGCGGCGTACGGCACGGCCGCAATTGCTCGACCGTAGAACAAAATGTGGTCGCCGATGTCGGCGCTGATCTTCGCGGGCGTCTGCACGGCGCGGGTCAGCCGCGGGTAGGTGGACCGGAGCGGTGCTGTGGTTCGCGTCATCGGGTGGTCATCTGGATTCCGATGGCGGTGACCACCACGTTGACCACGAACAACGACATGAACGCATATACGACGGTCTCGTTGACGGCGTTGCCGACTGCTTTGGCTCCGCCGCCGGAGATGGTGAGTCCGCGGTAACAGGCCACAACGCCAGCGATGAGGCCGAACAGTGTCGCCTTGACGCAGGAGATGATGACCTCGGGAACGCCGGTGAGCAGCGTGATGCCGGCGGCAAAAGCACCGGGGTTCACATCCTGGACGAATACCGAGAACAGGTATCCGCCGAGAATGCCGATGACGACCACAAGACTGTTGAGGAGCAGTGCTACAAGTCCGGAGGCCAGCATGCGGGGAGTTACCAGTCGCTGGACCGGATTGATGCCGAGCACCTCCATGGCGTCGATCTCTTCCCGGATGGTGCGCGATCCCAGGTCTGCACACATTGCGGTGGCGCCGGCGCCGGCCACGATCAGCACCGTCACCATGGGGCCGACCTGTGTGACTGCACCGAACGCGGCGCCGGCTCCAGAGAGATCGGCCGCTCCCAGTTCGCGGAGCAAGATGTTGAGAGTAAAGGACACCAACACGGTGAACGGGATCGCGACGAGAAGTGTGGGTGCCAGAGACACCCGCGCGACAAACCATGACTGGTCAAGGAATTCGCGCCACTGGACGGGCCGCCGGAACGCGAATTTGGTTGCGTCGGCCGTCATGGCGAACAACCCTCCGACCGCTTGCAACGGACCGGCGAACGATCGCTGCGGCATGACGTACTCCGTTTCTCTACCGGGACATGCGAGTCGATGTGACCCGGGACACGTCCCACCGAGGAAGACTGGCAGGCGAGCTTCGGGCCCCGCCATCGCGATTCCCTCCCACCGGGATTTCGGCGGTGGTCGGCCGCCTCGTTCGGTGAGCGGGAAAAGGTACAACCTGAGGGCGCGGGCGCCGAGCACTCCGCGAGGTAGTTCAAGTCACGCGACGGCGTCCTCGCCAGAGTCCGGCCGTGCAGCGCCGGGATCTACCTCGTTCGCGTTGTCCCACAGCGCGTTGACCACCAAGCTGAGGCGATGCATCACGTCGTCAAGGGTCGCGCGCTGTTGGCTGACGGCCACGACGTTGGTGACCCAAATGTCGGTGAGTACCTCAGCAACGCTCCGGTGCAGCTGCGACGGTCGTCTGTCGTGCAAGGCTGTGCAAAAGATTTCGATCAGCTGCTGGCGCACGATGTCGGCCAGGGCAGAGGCCTCTCCGTGTGCGTACAGGTACGGCCGGATTACCGCTTCGGTGAACCGAGGGGATGCGCACAAAGAAACGGTGAGCATCCTGGCAACCTCTAAATTTCCGCGGTGGAAGTCGGAGCCGTCGATACTCGCGTCCATGGAGGCGGAGAAGTCGCTGACCCATCGGTGAAGGCATGCCAAGAGCAAATCGTCTTTGGACGTGAAGTACCGATATACAGTGCTCGGCGCTATACCGGCAGCGGTCGCGACTGAACGTATTTGACATTCTCCGTCGCCGAGGACTGCCAGTGTTGTCGCGGCCGACACGATCCGCTCGCGGAGTTCTTCTCGCCGGGACGGGTCCCTCAAGAACTGCTTGGTCGGCGCGGTACTCCGAGGGCCGGTCTGTGGCATCGTCGGCTCCTTCGATACGCGGTTGCAGGGCGAATGGCATCCTTCGCGCCAGGCCGACGCACCTTCCGAGCGCGCGAAATGCTCGGCCCGCAACGCGAAAGTTGCTTTTTCGCAGGCTGTTCGACTCCTCTATCTCCGCAGATTCCGGAGTCACGACGACAGCGAGTTGTCCGGTGACCGGAACGCAAATCACGGAGCAGGGCCGGTACCAGTGAAGACCGGAGGGCGCTGCTCTCGGAACGCAGTCAGTGCTTCGCGCATGTCCGTGGTGCGAGCGGCCGGAACCTCGCCCCGTCACTCACCATCGGAGATGACTACGCTCTGCTCCAGGTGATTTCGTGTCGTGACAGCCGGGCGCGGCTCAGGGCCGGCGCCGTCGTTCCGTCTGGCGCGCGACCGGCTGAACCCAAAGCCGTCATCGACGTCACCTCCCATTCGGCCGGGACTTCGAATTCACGCGCAACGGCGTCACGATCGAATGCCCTGAACTGATGCGCACCGAGTCCCATGACCAAACCCTGAATCGTCATGTGGGCGACTGCCTGGCCTAGGTCGTACCGCGCGAACTCGGAGTACTCCCAGTCCGTGTCTTCGACGAGGAGATGAGCCAGATTCACCACCAGCAGCGCGGCATCGAGAGCCCACCGAGCCGAGCTGGGCGCCAGGTGGCCCGCGATCCGCCGGTGGATCGGGTCGTCACGGCGCCCCACGATGAACATCCACGGCTGGGAGTTGCCCGCCGACGGAGTCAACCGGGCAGCGTCGAGTAGCACGTCGACCTCAGCGTTACTCAGGGCCGCATTCCGATCGAACCACACGGGGCTGAACCGCTCCGCCAATAGTGGGTGGACTCCACTCGGCGTGGCTTGATCGCACTCGGTCACATCAGCATGATGAGCTGAAATCTCCGATTTCACAACCAATGTGGTGTCGTTGCGCGATTGGCTCCCCGATGTGAGGGAATGTCAGGGTCGGCCGTCTGCTACTGCTCGGCGAGCAGCTTGAGGTTCAGCAATTGCCGCCGCGCCATCACCAGGTCCCCCAGCGACAGCAGTGGTGCGACCAGTCGTAACGACTGCGGCGCTGCGACTTTCAGTACCAGCCGCGTTCTGTCATTGTCGATCGGGGTGAGCCGATAAGACATGTAGGCACCGATGATCTGCGCAGTCAACTGCACCTGATGGTCGACGCCGACAATTCTGCCCAGCGGGCGGCCGGCGCTGGCGCTGAACGGATCGCCGGACTCAGGGTCGGTGAGGTTGTGCAGCTCGCGCGGCGATCGACGCCCGAGGTTGTCGATCCAGTCGTACGAGTACGGCGCCAGACGAACCTGAAGGAGCCAAAGCCACAAGCGTTCTCGTGTCGCGTTTACCGTGACACCACGCCACGCTTCGACCGACGGGTTGGTGACGTAGCGGTCACAGTCGTATTCGGCCCGAGTTTCAGCATCGGTGACGCCCCAACGATCGCCGATCACCGGATGCTCACCTCCCAGCGGCTCACCGCAAGAACTGACCGGCGTGGTTGGCCAGATCCAGCACCGGCTGCGGGACCGCGCCGAGTGCCAGCGTCACGAACGCCGTCAGCCCGATCATCGCGGTGCTGAGGCTGCCCGACTGGATTTCCGGTGCGTCGTCGACCGGATCGGTGAAGAACATCAGGACGATCACCCGGACGTAGAAGTACGCGGCGACGGCACTGACGATGACACCGATGACCACCAATGACGCGGCGCCACCTTCGGCCGCGGCCTTGAAGACCGCGAACTTGCTGACGAACCCACTGGTCAGCGGAATGCCGGCGAAGGCAAGCAGAAACAGTGCGAACACCACACCGAAGAACGGATTCCGCCGTCCCAGCCCGGCCCAGCGGCGCAGGTCGCCTTCTTCATCGCCGTCGGTGCGGCGGACCACACTCACCACCGCGAACGCACCGAGCGTGCTGAACCCGTAGGCGAACAGATAGAACAACGACGCCGACAATCCGCTGCCGTTGAGTGCGATCACGCCGGTGAGGATGAAACCGGTATGTGCCACCGAGGAATACGCCAGCATGCGCTTGACGTCATCCTGCGCGATGGCGATCACCGTGCCCACCGCCATGGACAGCACCGCGATGATCGACAGCACCGGCCGCCAGTGGTCGGCGAGGGCCGGCAGCGCGACGTAGCAGACCCGCAGCAGCGCACCGAACGCGGCGATCTTGGTGGCCGACGCCATGAAGGCCGTCACGGGTGTGGGTGCGCCTTGATACACGTCGGGCACCCACGAATGAAACGGCACCGCACCGACTTTGAACAACAGGCCCACGCAGAGGAGCGCGATGCCGATGAGTCCGAGGGAAGCCGGTCCGCGGCCGGCGGCGACGCCCGACAGGCTCAGACTGCCCGAGTAGCCGTAGAGCATCGCGACGCCGAAGAGAAAGAACGCCGACGAAAATGCGCCCAGCAGAAAATATTTCAGCGACGCTTCCTGCGACAGCAGCCGATTCCGCCGAGCCAGGCCGCACATCAGGTACAGCGGCAGAGACAGCACCTCGAGCGCTACGAACATCGTCAGCAGATCATCCGAGGCGGCGAACAGCATCATGCCGCCGAGCGCGAACATCGCAAGGGGGAACACCTCGGTCTGCACCACACCCGCTTTGAGCGCGACCTGTTCGGCGGCGCTGTCGGGCACCGTCGAGGCCTGCGGGGTGAACGCGGCCAGCCCGCTGCCGTCGGAAACCCGTTGGGCCATCAGCAGGGTCGCCAGCACGCCGACACCGAGCAAGGTGCCCTGCAGGAACAATGCCGGCCGGTCGATGGCGATGGCACCGAGGACCGCGGGCCGGCCGATCGCTGAACCCAGGTGCAGCGCTTGGGAAACCACCGCGATCAACGCCGCCACCTGGCCGCCGATGCTCAAGATGACCTGGGCGCGGTAGCGTGCCGAGCGCGGCGCGAAGGCCTCCACGAGGACGCCGGCCAGGGCGACCCCGAAGACGACCAGCATCGGCGACAGCAGGCCGTATTCGACGGACGGCGCGGGGATAGGTGTCACCGGGCGACCCCCTGGGCAGTGCTCGACGAGGTATGGCCGACAGCGGGATTGATGATGTCGAGCGCCGGCTTCGGGTAGACGCCCAGCACGACCAAAAGGGCGACCAGCGGTACTACCACGGCCAGCTCGCGAGGCACCAGGTCGCGCAGCTTGTCGTTGCCGTCGGCGACGGGGCCGGTCATCATGCGCTGGTACATCCACAGGATGTAGAGGGCGGAGAGCACCAGCGCGGTGGCCGCGACGGCCGTGACGGCCGGGTAGCGGATGAACGTGCCGACCAGGACCAGGAATTCGCTGATGAACGGTGCCAGGCCCGGTAACGACAGGGTGGCGAGCCCGGCGACCAGGAATGTGCCGGCCAGGACCGGCGCGACGGTCTGCACACCCCCGTAGTCGGCAATGGCCCGAGATCCCCGGCGGGACACCAGGAACCCGGCGATCAGGAACAGCGCGGCCGTCGAGAGGCCGTGGTTGACCATGTACAGCGCGGCGCCGGACTGCGCCTGCTCGGTCATGGCGAAGATGCCCAGGATGATGAAGCCGAAGTGTGAGATCGAGGTGTAGGAGATCAGGCGCATGACGTCGGTCTGACCGATGGCCACGATGGCCCCGTAGACGATACCGATGACCGCCAGCGCAATGATCAACGGCCGGAATATCGCCGCGGACTGGGGGAACAGCTGTAGGCAGTACCGGAGCATGCCGAAGGTGCCGACCTTGTCGACGACGGCCATCATCAGGACGGCGGTGGCCGGGGTGGAGTGCACTGCCGCGTCGGGCAGCCACCGGTGCAGCGGCCACAGGGGTGCCTTGACCGCGAACGCAAACATGAATCCGCCGAAGAGTGCGTTGGCCAAACCCGGGCTGACGTTCAGGGTGCCGCCCCGCGCGGCGTCCGCGACGGCACGGAAATCAAACGTGCCGTGCGCGAAGAGCGGGCTGTTGGCGGTGGCCACGTACAGCCCGATGACTGCGGCCAGCATGATCAAGCCACCGAACAGGTTGTACAGCAGGAACTTCACCGCGGCCTTCGACGCCGCGGGACGGTCCGCGCCGAAACCGCCGATGAGGAAGTACATCGGGATCAGCATGGCCTCGAAGAACACGTAGAACAGCAGGATGTCCAGCGACACCAGGGAAATCAGCACCATCGACTCGACGGCGAGGATCAATGCGAAGTAGGCATGTGTCGACTTGGCCTGCGCGCCCGCGTCGTTCGCGTCACCGTCATGCCAGCCGGCGATGATCAGCAGCGGCACCAGGACCGCCGTCAGCGCGACCAACACGAGGGCCACACCGTCGACCCCGAGGATGTATCCGGTGCCGAACGACGGGATCCACGGATGGTTCTCGACAAACTGGTAGCGCGCCCCGGCCGGATCGAACCGCAGCGTGAGCATCAGCGCGATGGCGAACACGACCAGCGACACCGCAAATGCCGCCCAGCGCGCGAAAGCACGTGCCGCGGCAGGCAAGAGGATTACTGCCGCACCGCCGGCCATCGGGACGGCCCACAACGCCGTCAGCCACCACATTCCGGTCACCACACCCTCACCGCGAGAATGGCGGCCGCAAGCAATGCCGCTCCGGCCAACATGGACAACGCATACGACCGGGCGAACCCGTTCTGCCAGCGCCGAAGGTCCTGCGACCCGCTGCGCACCAGCCCCGCGAGCTCCCGGGTGACGCCGTCGACCGCGACGTCGTCGAAGTCGACCAGGTCATCGGTCAGTCGCCGGCCCGGCACCATCAGCACCCGCTCGTTGAACACGTCGCCATACAGATCATTGCGGGCAGCGACAGTCAGCCCGGAGACGTTGACCGGCGCACTCACCGGGATGGGTTGCCGCGCATACATCCGATACGCGATCGCGACGCCGACACCGACCACCGCGAGAGTGACGACGGTGAGCAGCCAAGCCGGAACGGTGTGCTCGAGTTCCTGGTAACCGACGATGGGCTCGAGCCAGTGTTCCAACGCTCCGCCGACCGCGAGCAGCGCGCCCGCACCGATGGACCCGGCGGCCAGCAACACCATGGGCCAGGCCATGACCGACGGCGATTCATGGGGATGCGCCTCGGCGCGCCAACGCTTTTCCCCGAAGAACGTCATCAGCATGACGCGGGTCATATAGAACGCGGTGATGCCCGCGCCCAGCAGCGCGGCGCCACCGAACAGCAGGCCTCTGGTGCCGCCGACAGCGAATGCGGTCTCGATGATCGGATCTTTCGAGAAGAACCCGGACAGTGGCGGCACCCCGATGATCGCGAGATACCCCATGCCGAACGTGGCGAACGTGACGGGCATGGCGGTGCGAAGCCCGCCGTAGCGGCGCATGTCGGTCTCGTCGTCCATGGCGTGCATCACCGACCCGGCGCCGAGGAACAGGCCGGCCTTGAAGAAGCCGTGGGCCAGCAGATGCAGGATCGCGAGCGCGTAGCCGGCCGGACCGAGCCCCGCCGCCAGCATCATGTAGCCGATCTGGCTCATGGTCGACGCGGCAAGGGCCTTCTTGATGTCGTCCTTGGCGCAGCCGATCGCCGCGCCGAACAACAGCGTGACCGCTCCCACGATCGCGACCGCCAGCCGGGCGTCGGCGGACTGGTTGAAGATCGGTGCCGACCGCACCACGAGGTACACGCCCGCGGTGACCATGGTGGCCGCGTGGATGAGCGCTGACACCGGCGTGGGACCCTCCATGGCGTCCCCGAGCCACGACTGCAGCGGCACCTGAGCCGACTTGCCGCACGCGGCCAGCAGCAACAGCAGACCGATGAGCGTGGTGGTCGCTGCGGCGAGATGCGGCGCGTTGGCGAAAACACCCGCGTAGGAGAGTGTTCCGGTGTGGGCGAACATGGCCGCCAGGGCCAGCGCCAGCCCGATGTCACCGACCCGGTTGACGACGAATGCCTTCTTCGCGGCCGTCGCCGCCGACGGCTTGTGCGACCAGAACCCGATCAGCAGGTACGACG
Organism: Mycolicibacterium sp. HS_4_1; assembly: GCF_054515875.1. Lineage (NCBI taxonomy): Bacteria > Bacillati > Actinomycetota > Actinomycetes > Mycobacteriales > Mycobacteriaceae > Mycobacterium > Mycolicibacterium sp. HS_4_1. The sequence goes on along the minus strand of NZ_CM137261.1, from coordinate 3,978,640 downwards.
CCAGGCCGACGCCTTCCCACCCGACGTACAGGCCCAGGTAGTTGTCGGCCAGGACGAGCAGCAGCATCGCCGCGACGAACAGGTTGAGATAGGCGAAAAAGCGGCGCCGGGCCGGGTCATGCGCCATGTAGCCGATCGAATAGATGTGGATCAGCGCCCCGACACCGGTGATCAGCAGGACGAAGCAGACGGACAGCTGGTCCAGCCGCAGCCCGAAGTCGACCTGGAGTTGGGCGACCGGAACCCAGGAGAACAGCGTCTCGTGCACCATCCGGAAGTCGTTGCCGCGACCGGACATTGCCACGAACTGGGTGGCACCGACTCCGAAGGCGCCGACCACCGTGGCGCAACCGAGCAGGTGGCCCCACGCGTCGGTGGCCTTCCCGCCGAGCAGCAATATTGCCGCGCCCGCCAGGGGCAGCGCGATCAGCAACCACACCGAGGTCGTCATGGTCACTGCTTCAGCAGGCTCGCGGCGTCCACCGACGCCGATCGCCGGGTCCGGAATATGGTCATGATGATCGCCAGTCCCACCACCACCTCACACGCAGCCACCACCATGGTGAAGAACGCCACCACCTGACCGTCGAGCCCGCCGTGCATGCGGGAAAACGTGACGAACGCCAGATTGGCGGCGTTGAGCATCAATTCGATGCACATGAACATGACGATGGCGTTGCGGCGCACCAGCACACCAGCCGCGCCGATGGTGAACAGCAGTGCGGCAAGATAGAGGTAATTGGTGGGATTCATGAGCCTCCCTGCTCCTCGCGTGCGCTGACGGCATTCCCATCGTCGGTCGAGATGCTGCGCCGAGGTAGGACGGCGCTGACGGACATGTCGGCGTCCGCACCGTCGGGAAGCTTGGCCAGGATGTCGACGGCGTTGTGCCGTGCGTACACCCCAGGGTTCGGCCGGGGCGTCGGATGTCCGCCCGCGGCAAACCGCTCAATTGACAGCTCGCGCTGGGTCTTTCGGTGCTCGAACCGTTCGCGGTGGGTCAGCACCATGGCACCCAGTGCGGCGGTGATGAGTAGCGCGCTGGTGGTCTCGAACGCCCACAGGTAGCGGGTGAAGATCAGCACCGCCAGACCCTGGACGTTGCCGGCTCGGTTCGCGTGCTCCAAACCGACATACGACGTGCCGAGGCTGCCGATGCCGGCCATCACCGCGATGCCGAAGCCGACGCCGGCCACGACGGTGGCAATGCGTTGTCCCCGAATGGTTTCGACCAGCGAATCAGCCGAATCGACGCCGATCAGCATGAGAACGAACAGGAACAGCATCATGACGGCGCCGGTGTAGACCACCACCTGCACGACGCCGAGAAACACCGCGTCCTGGGCAATGTACAGGACGGCGAGGCTAATCATGGTGCTGGCCAAGAACATTGCCGAGTACACCGCTTTGGGTGCGGCCACCATGGCGATGGCGCCGAGCACCGACGCGGTGCCGAGCACCCAGAATGTCACGGCCTCTCCGGTCACTTGGCCGCCTCTCGCCGAGCTCGTTCGTCGGCGGCGGGCCGCGAAACACCTGAGGCGGTGACGTTGCCGCGGTAGTAGTCCTCGTCGGTGCTGCCCTCGGCCATCGCGTGTGGTGGTGCGGTCATACCGGGCTCGAGAGGCGCCAACAGCTTGTCCTTGCCGTAGATCAGGTCGGACCTGTTGTCGTCGGCCATCTCGTAGTCGTTGGTCATGGTCAGCGCACGGGTGGGGCAGGCCTCGATACACAGCCCGCAGCCGATGCACCGCAGGTAGTTGATCTGATACACCCGGCCGTACCGCTCGCCGGGCGAAAAGCGTTGTGACTGTGTTATTTCCCCCGTCGCTTCGCTCGTCCCGTCCGTGTTGTCCGCGCCCTCGACGAAGATGGCGTCCGCCGGGCAGGCCCAGGCGCACAATTCGCAGCCGATGCACTTCTCGAGGCCGTCGTCATAGCGGTTGAGTTGATGCCGGCCGTGATAGCGGGGCGCGACCGGACCGGGTTTCTCGGGATACTGCTCGGTGACCGGCTTTTTGAACATGGTCCCGAAGGTGACGCCGAAGCCGGCGATGGCCTCGATGAATTTGGGCCTACTGGGCATGGTGTACCTCTTTGGCCGGGATGGGCGGTACCGGGAACGCGCCGGGCGGCGGTTCGGCGGCTGGGGCAGCCGGGTGAGCGGTCCTGCGCCGCATGGTGTTCCACAGCGCACCGGCGATGGCGACCACGGCGATGGCGGCGGCGAACGCCAGCACGACGGGCCAGCTGTCGTAGCCCTGCAGACGCAGGGTGCGCACGATACTGACGATCATGATCCATGCCAGGGAGATCGGGATGAGCACCTTCCAGCCCAACGCCATGAACTGGTCGTAGCGCAGCCGGGGGAGCGTGGCGCGCAGCCACATGAACAGGAACAGGAAAGCCCATACCTTGCCGATGAACCACAGCAGCGGCCACCATCCGGTGTTGGCTCCGGGGATGAGGCTCAAAGGCCATGGGGCCTGCCAGCCGCCGAGGAACAGGGTGGTGGCCAATGCGGACACCGTCGTCATATTGACGTACTCCGCGAGCATGAACATCGCGAACTTCAGTGACGAGTACTCGGTGTGGAAACCGCCGACCAACTCGCCCTCGGCTTCGGGCAGGTCGAAAGGCGCCCGGTTGGTTTCGCCGACCATGGAGACGACGTAGATCAGGAACGACGGCAGCAGCAGGAAGACGTACCAGCGGCCCTGCTGCGCGGCGACGATCTGGGACGTCGACATGGTGCCGGCGTACAGGAACACCGCGGCGAACGACAGCGCCATCGCGATCTCGTACGAGATCACCTGTGCGCTGGACCGCAGCCCGCCGAGCAGGGGATAGGTGGAGCCGGACGCCCAGCCCGCCAATACGATTCCGTACACCCCGATCGAGGTCACCGCGAGGACGTACAACACCGCGACCGGCAGGTCGGTCAATTGCAGCGGGGTCTCGTGTCCGAAGACGCGGACCAGTGGCCCCATCGGGATGACGGCGAATGCCATGATCGCCGGGATCACCGAGATGATCGGCGCCAGAAGGTAAATCGGCTTGTCCACCCCGGCCGGGACCAGCCCTTCCTTCAGGGCGAGCTTGATGCCGTCGGCCAGGCTCTGGAGCAACCCGAACGGACCCACCCGGTTGGGCCCGATGCGCATCTGCATCCAGCTCAGTACCCGGCGTTCGAGCAAGATCGCGACCAGCACCGTCAGGAGCAGGAACACGAAAACGCCGAGTGCTTTGGCGAGGACAAGCCACCACGGGTCGAGACCGAAGGACGAGAGGTCGGGATAGTTCATGAGGCCGCTCCGCTGATCGAGACGACCACGCCCGGGGCGACGCGCAGTGTCGGGTGCACGGTCGATCCGGGCGAGTTCAGCGGGAGCCACACCACACCGGCCGGCATATCGGTGATCTCGAGCGGCAGGGTGATACTGCCGTGCTCTGTACTCACCATGAGCGTGTCCCCGGCTCCGACGCTCGCGGCGGTGTCAGGCGACAGTCGGGCGACCGCCGGACGTGCGGTGGCGGCCAGGTGTGGCTCGCCGTCCTGCATCCGGCCGGCGTCGAGCAACATCCGCCAGCCCGCGAGAACGGCCTGGCCGGGTCCTGGCACCGGGTTCGGCGGAGCAGTGAATTCCGGTGCGGCAGGCCGTGGTCCGGTCCAGCACCCGAGTCGGTTCATCTCGTCGCGGACCGTCGCGACGTCGCGCAGACCCAGATCGATGCAGTGCTCGTCGGCCAGCGCGGCCAGCACTCCCATGTCCGCACGGGTAGCGGCTGGCAGTGCGGCACCGAACGACCGGCGCCGCCCTTCCCAGTTGACGAAACTGCCGGCCTTCTCGACCACCGGTGCGACCGGGAACACGACGTCCGCTAGGTCGGTGACGGCGCTGCGGCGCACCTCCATGCTCACCACGAACTTCGCAGCGGTGAGTGACCGCTGAGCCAGTTCCGGGTCGGGCAGGTCGGCCAGCTCGACGCCGGCGACCAAGACGGCTTCCAGGTCGCCGTCGGCTGCGGCGGCCAGGATCGCGGTGGTGTCGCGGCCCGGTGCGTCCGGGAGTTCGTCCACATTCCAGGCGACGGTCACCTCGGTTCGAGACGGCAGATCGGTCACCAAACGCCCGCCGGGCAACAGATTCGGGGCTGCACCGGCTTCCAGCGCACTGCGCTCGCCGGCCCGCCGCGGCACCCAACCGACGCCTGCGCCTGTCCGCTCGGCCAACCGGGCCAGCGCGGAGAATCCGCCCGGGACACCGGCCAGCCGCTCGCCGGTGAGGATGACCGAACCGGGCGGCAACACCTCGATGGCGTCGAGAGCACGGGGTTCGCGGCCGGGTGCGGCGGAGATCAGGGTGCCACCCATCTTCTCCAGGCCCCGGCTGGCGAACGGCGCCACCGCAACCACTTTGAGGCCGTGCTTGCGGAATGCCTTGCGCAGCCGCAGGTACACGATCGGCGATTCGTCTTCCGGCTCGAACCCGACGAGCAGCACGACGGGCGCCTTTTCCAGGTCGGCGTACGTCACCTGCATCGGCCAGCCCGCGACGTTGGCCGCCAGGAACTGGGCTTCCTCGTCGCTGTGTACCCGGTTGCGGAAGTCGATGTCGTTGGTGCCCAGCACTATCCGCGCGTACTTGGCGTATGCGTACGCATCTTCGGTGGTGAGTCGTCCGCCGACGAGCACGCCGGTCCGGGCGCCGGCCGCCGCCAGCCCGCGCACGGCGACGGCGACGGCTTCGGGCCACGATGCCTGGCGCTGGGTGCCGTCGGCTTCGCGGATCAGCGGCGTGGTGATCCGGTCGCCCTGGGTGGTGTAGGTGAACGCCCAGCGGCCCTTGTCGCAGTTCCACTCCTCGTTGACCTCCGGATCGTCACCGGCCAAGCGGCGCAACACCGTTCCGCGCCGGTGGTCTGTGCGTTGCGCGCATCCAGATGCGCAGTGCTCGCACACGCTGGGGGACGAGACCAGATCGAATGGTCGGGCCCGGAACCGGTACGCGGTGCCCGTCAGCGCACCGACGGGGCAGATTTGCACGGTGTTGCCGGAGAAGTACGAGTCGAATGGTTCGGCTTCCCCTCCCGCGCCGATCCCCACCTGCTGCAGCGCGCCGCGTTCCAGCAGTTCGATGAACGGATCGCCGGCAATCTGATTCGAGAACCGGGTGCAGCGCGCGCACAGCACACAGCGCTCCCGGTCGAGCAAGACTTGCGCCGACAGGTTGATGGGTTTGGGAAAGGTGCGCTTGACGTCCTCGAAGCGAGAATCGGCGCGGCCGTTGGACATCGCCTGGTTCTGCAGGGGGCATTCGCCGCCCTTGTCGCAGACCGGACAATCCAGCGGATGGTTGATCAGCAGCAGTTCCATCACGCCGTGCTGTGCCTTGTCGGCGGCTTCTGACGTGAGCTGGGTGCGCACGACCATGTCCGGGGTGACCGTGGTGGTGCATGACGCCAATGGTTTCCGCTGACCCTCGACCTCGACGAGGCATTGCCGGCAGGCACCCACGGGGTCCAGCAGCGGGTGGTCACAGAACCGGGGAATCTGGATCCCGATGAGCTCGGCCGCACGAATCACCAACGTGCCCTTGGGCACACGGATCTGCTGGTCGTCGATGGTCAACGACACCATCTCGACGGCTGTCGCGTCCTTCGCCGGCTCAGTCACCGTCATGCGCCCGCTCCTTCCGTGGCGAAGACCGTGGCGGCGTGCGGATCGAAGGGGCAGCCGCCGCTCAGGTGGGCGACGTACTCGTCGCGGAAGTACCTGAGCGAGGACATGATCGGGCTAGCGGCTCCGTCGCCCAGCGCACAGAACGACTTGCCGAGGATGGCATCGGAGATGTCGAGCAGCTTGTCCAGATCAGCAGCCTCGGCCTGCCCGCTCTCCAGCCGGGCGTAGATCTGGGCCAGCCAGTACGTGCCCTCCCGGCAGGGGGTGCACTTGCCGCAGGATTCGTGCGCGTAGAACTGGGTCCAGCGCCGCACCGCGCGCACCACGCAGGTGGTCTCGTCGAAAATCTGCAGCGCCTTGGTGCCCAGCATCGAACCGACCCCGGCCATGCCCTCGTAATCCAGCGGCACATCCAGATGTTCGGGTGTGAGCATCGGTGTCGACGATCCGCCGGGGGTCCAGAACTTCAACTGATGGCCGGCCCGGACCCCGCCCGCGTACTCCAGGAGCTCACGCAGCGAAATTCCCAGGGGTGCTTCGTATTGTCCCGGCCGCGCGACATGGCCGGACAACGAGTACAGCGTGAAGCCGGGCGACTTCTCCGATCCCATCGACCGGAACCAGTCGACACCGTGGCGGATCACGGATGGGACGCTGGCGATCGACTCGACGTTGTTGACCACCGTCGGGCAGGCGTACAGCCCGGCGACCGCGGGAAACGGTGGGCGCAAACGGGGTTGGCCGCGCCGGCCCTCCAGTGAGTCGAGCAATGCGGTCTCCTCGCCGCAGATGTAGGCGCCCGCGCCGGCGTGGACCACCAGGTCCAGGTCGAAGCCGGTGCCGGCGATATTGGTGCCGAGATAGCCGTTGGCGTAGGCCTCGGCCACGGCGCCCTGCAGCCGGCGCAGGACGGGAACCACCTCACCGCGCAGGTAGATGAAGGCGTGCCGGGCGCCGATGGCGTACGACGCGATGATGGCGCCTTCCACCAGCGCGTGTGGCGAGGCCAGCATCAGCGGGATGTCCTTGCACGTCCCGGGTTCGGATTCGTCGGCGTTGACCACCAGATAATGCGGGCGGCCGTCGTCGGGGGAGATGAACGACCATTTCGTCCCTGTCGGGAAGCCCGCGCCGCCGCGGCCCCGGAGGCCCGAATCCTTCACGAGCGCAATGACTTCGGCGGGCTGCTTCCGGAGCACGGCGCGCAGGGCCTGGTAGCCGCCCTGCCGAACGTAACTCTGCAGCGTCCATGACTGGGGCTGATCCCAATGCCGACTCAGTACCGGCGTCAGTCCCGTCGAGGTCATTGGGGCGCCTCCATCCCGCGCTCCTCGGCGATCCGCAACCCGGCCAGGGTGGCCGCGCCCGGTTCGAAGTCGTTGCTGCCGGGCCGCTCGTCGGGGAACCCGGCGAGGATCCGCGCGGTCTCCTTGAACGTGCAGAGGGTTGCGCCGCGGGTGGGCATCACCGGACCGCCGGCCCGCAGTGCGTCCACGAGTTCGCGGGCGGAACCGGGGGTTTGGTTGTCGAAGAACTCCCAGTTGACCATGACGACCGGGGCGTAGTCGCAGGCGGCGTTGCATTCGATGTGTTCCAGCGTGACCCGGCCGTCGGCGGTGGTCTCGCCGGCGCCGAGGCCGAGGTGTTCTTCGAGTGTCTCCAGGATGGCGTCACCGCCCATGATGGCGCACAACGTGTTGGTGCAGACCCCGACGAGATATTCACCGGTGGGGGTTCGCCGGTACATCGAGTAGAAGGTGGCGACAGCGGTGACTTCAGCCGTGCTGAGGTCCAATTGCGCAGCGCAGAAAGAGATTCCGGCCGGCGTCAGATAGCCGTCCTGCGACTGGACGAGGTGTAGCAGCGGCAACAATGCCGAGCGCGCGCTGGGGTAGCGGGCGATGATCGCGGCCGCATCGGCGGCCAGCCTCGTGCTCACCTCTGTCGAATAGGACTGCGGCCCTTGACCGATGGGCGGGCCGGGCTCGTCCGGACGTGGCCCGAGACGGAGTTCGATGGCGGTCATCTGTCCACGCCTCCCATGACCGGGTCGATCGACGCCACCGCGGCGATGGCGTCGGCGACCATGGACCCCTCGCACATCACCGACACCGCCTGCAAATTCGTGAATGACGGATCGCGGTAGTGCACCCGGTACGGCCGGGTGCCGCCGTCGGAGACCATGTGCACGCCGAGCTCGCCGCGAGGCGATTCGACCGCGACGTACACCTGCCCGGCCGGTACCCGGATACCTTCGGTGACCAACTTGAAGTGGTGGATCAGGGCCTCCATGGATGAGCCCATGATCTTCGCGATGTGCTCCTTCGAGTTACCCAGGCCGTCGGGGCCGACCTTCAGGTCCGCCGGCCAGGCCAGCTTCTTGTCGGTGATCATCACGGGTCCGGGGCCAGTCTTGCTCAATCGCTCTACGCACTGCTCGACGATCTTGATGGACTCGTGCATCTCGCGGACCCGAATGATGTAGCGACCGTAGGCATCACACTGGTCATCGGTGATGACGTCGAAGTCATACGACTCGTATCCGCAGTAGGGCTGCGACTTGCGCAGGTCATGCGGGAGGCCTGTCGACCGCAACACCGGTCCGGTGATGCCCAGCGCCATGCAGCCGGTAAGGTCCAGGTACCCGACCCCTTGGGTGCGGGCCTTCCAGATGTAGTTCTCGTTGAGCAGGTTTTCCATGTCGCGCAACCGTTTCGGCAACAGCTGCAGCAGTTCCCGCAGCTGTGGCAGCGCCTCGTCGGGCAGGTCGGCGGCCAGCCCGCCCGGGCGAATGTACGCGTGGTTCATCCGGAGTCCGGTGATGGTCTCGAAGACAGACAACACCAGTTCGCGTTCCCGGAACCCGAAGAACATTGCCGACATGGAGCCCAGTTCCATGCCGCCGGTGGCGAGTGCGACCAGGTGCGACGAGATTCGGTTGAGCTCCATGAGCATGACCCGAATGACGTTGGCACGCTCGGGAATATCGTCGGTCACGCCGAGCAGCTTCTCGACGCCCAGGCAGTACGCGGTTTCGTTGAAGAAGGGTGACAGATAATCCATCCGCGTCACGAACGTGACGCCCTGCGTCCAGGTGCGGTATTCGAGGTTCTTCTCGATTCCGGTGTGCAGGTAGCCGATTCCGCACCTGGCCTCGGTGATGGTCTCGCCGTCGATCTCCAGGATCAGCCGCAGCACGCCATGGGTGGACGGATGTTGCGGTCCCATGTTGACCACGATGCGTTCGCCGGCGACGGCGCTCTCGCGCGCCGCGGCGACGACGTCGGCCCAGTCTTGACCGCCGACGGTGACCACGCGCTCGCGGCCATCGGGTTCGTTGTCCAGAGTCATCAGTTGTAGGCCCGCCGTTCGTCCGGCGGCGGAATCTTCGCGCCGTGGTACTCGACGGGTATGCCGCCGAGTGGGTAGTCCTTACGCTGCGGATGTCCTACCCAGTCGTCGGGCATCTCGATCCGGGTCAGCGCCGGGTGGCCGTCGAAGATGATGCCGAAGAAGTCGTAGGTCTCGCGCTCGTGCCAGTCGGTGGTCGGGTACACCGAGTACAGCGACGGGACATGCGGATCGGCATCCGGAGCGCACACCTCGACGCGAATGCGGCGGTTGTGCGTGATGGACATCAGCGGATAGACGGCGTGCAGCTCGCGGTCGGTGTCGTCGGGGTAGTGCACCCCGGAAACTCCCAGACACAACTCGAATCTCTGCTCGTCGCGCAGCGCCTGGGCCACCGCCACCAGATGCTCGCGGCGCACCTCGATGGTCAGCTCGTCGCGGAACACCACGACACGTTCGATGGCGGCGGCGAACTGGTCCTGGCCGAGTGCGGCGGCCAACGTGTCGACGACGTCGTCGAAGTAGCCGCCGTACGGCCGCGGCGAGCTGCCGGGCAGCGCCACTTCCCGGACCAACCGGCCGTAACCCGACGTGTCACCGCTGCCGCGCACGCCGAACATGCCGCGCCGGGTCCCGATGATCTCCGAACCCGTCGCCTCTGCGCCGTTGGGTGTGTCGGTCATGGCCGCAGTAGTCCCTTCAGCTCGATGGTGGGTCGTGCCTGCAGGGCAGCTTCCTCGGCCGCGGCGATGGCTTCGGCTCGATTGACGCCCAAGGGCATCTCCTGAATCTTGGCGTGCAGCTTCAGGATTGCGTTGAGCAGCATTTCGGGCCGCGGCGGGCAGCCCGGCAGATAGATGTCGACCGGCACGATGTGGTCGACGCCCTGCACGACGGCGTAGTTGTTGAACATGCCGCCGGAGGATGCACACACACCCATGGCCAGCACCCATTTGGGCTCGGCCATCTGGTCGTAGACCTGGCGCAGCACCGGCGCCATCTTCTGGCTGACGCGGCCCGCGACGATCATCAGGTCGGCCTGACGCGGTGTCGCGGAGAACCGTTCCATGCCGAAGCGGGCGATGTCGAACCGCGGGCCGGCGGTGGCCATCATCTCGATGGCGCAGCAGGCCAGCCCGAAGGTGGCGGGCCAGAGCGACCCTTTGCGCACGTACCCTGCGACCTTCTCGACAGTGGACAGCAGGATGCCGCCGGGCAGACGTTCTTCGAGTCCCATCGGTCGTCAGTCCCAGCTCAGTCCGCCGCGCCGCCAGATGTACGCATAGGCGACGAACACCGTCAGCATGAACAGCAGCATCTCCACCACTGCGAACACCCCCAGCGATTCGAAGGAAACGGCCCAGGGATACAGGAAGACGATCTCGATGTCGAAGACGATGAACAGCATGGCGGTCAGGTAGTACTTGACCGGGAATCGCTGGCCGGTGGTCTCATGTCCCGGTGAGCCCGGCGCCATCGGTTCGATGCCGCATTCGTAGGCCTCCAGCTTCGCCCGGTTGTACCGGCGGGGGCCGATGACCAGCGCGATTCCGACCGAACCGACCGCGAACGCAGCCGCGATCGCGCCGAGTACCAGGATGGGGATGTAGACGTTCATACGTTCGTCATGCCCTGTGCGGCTCCCTCGTCGAGCTGTCGATGTGAGCTGGCCCACAGCTTAGCTCGGTTAACGGAACGGCCGCCGCATTTTGGCTAGGATCATGATCAGTTCCTGACGTTCCCGCGCTCCGCCGCTGCTGACGCGAAGAGTGAACGGCCACAGGCTATTTCGTGCTGGTTACCGCAGCATTTCACTGGTGCGGCGACAACACCGACACCACTGCCTCGCCGAGCCGGATCGGGTCGATCGGGTGCGGGACCGCAGCCTCTGCGCGAGACCAGGAGGCCAGCCAGGCGTCGTCCGGACGGCCGGTGAGCACCACGATCGGCGGGCAGTTCGCGACCTCGTCCTTGAGCTGCTTGGCCAGCCCCATCCCACCGGCGGGAGTGGCTTCCCCGTCGAGGATGGCCAGGTCGATGCCGCCGGCGTCGACTGAACTCACCACCACCGGCGCCGTCGCCACCTCGAGATACGTCAAGTCGGGCAGGTCCGGATGAATGCGCCGCCCCAGGGCGGTGCGCACCTGATCGCGGGTGTTCGGATTGTCGCTGTACACCAGGATCTTGAGGGCAGGGTCGGCCACCTGCCCAGGCTACGACAGTCCGGTCGACAGGAAGGCCGCGTTTGGCCTACTCGTCCTCGTAGCCCGGGTGGTCCACGTCGAGGCGATGACGTACCAGTGCCCGCAGCGTGGGGAAGAGTTCATCGTGACGGTCATCGAAGTCACCGGCGCGAATGGCGTGCGCCAGCGCTTGCTCGTCCTGGAAGCCGAGCAGTCCGGGTTCCGGACCGGCCTGGCCGAGCTCGCGTTCGACGATCCGCAGCGCGTTCGCCGCGACGCGGGCATGGAAGTTCACCGCGCCCGCGTCGGCAAGCCGACTATCGGGTCCGGTGGCCTCTCGCACCTCGGTCTCCAGGAACTCGGCCACCGCGGCGACCAGTTCGGCGGCGGTCGGCCGGTAGTGGCTCATCGGGCCTCCAGGAGGCCCAGCAGGTCCCATTCGGTCTCGCACACCCGGCGGCCGATGGCCGCCAACTCCACCGATCTGGTCTGGCCCGAGAGATGGCGCTGCGCCTGGTACCGGCAGATGATGCCCCAGCGCAGGGTGGCCGACACCAGCCACCAGTGAAAGGTCTTGCGATCCAGAGTGATTGCGCTGGATTGCTCGTAGGCGGTGAGAAAGTCGCCGACGCTGCCCAGGCCGCCGGCGTCCAGGGCGCGTGGTGCTCCGAATCGCCAGGCCCGGATGCAGAACCAGGCCAGGTCCTCGGCGCGCGAGCCCAGATGGGTGAGCTCCCAATCGAGCACGGCCGCAAGCCGGCTGCCATCGACGATCAGGTTGCCCATCCGGAAGTCGCCGTGAACCAGCACCGGGTCGCCGATGTCCGCCGGCTGATTGCGTTCCAACCATCGGAAAGCCCATTCGAAAGTGGCTGTGGTGTCGCCGATCTCATCGAGCTCGTGCCGCCACGAACCCAGTTGGTCCGCACTCGACAGCCCGATGCCGGTGGGGTCGGCGCGGTGGATGGATGCCAGGGCTTCGGCGCACTGTTCGAGAAGAGCGGCCCGGCCTTCGTCATCGAGGGACCGCTGGATTTTGCGCACGATGGTCTCACCGGGAACGAAGTCGCACACCAGAAATGGATTGCCCAGGGCCTCAGGCGAATTGTTCGCTGCCAGCACCTGCGGCACCGGTGCACCCGTGGCCGCGGCCCGGGACAGTGCCGCGGCTTCCAGTTCCATGCCGGCGTGGATTTCGTCGGGAGGGCCGACGCGCAGGATCAATTGGCGGACATCGTCGGCACGGGCCGCGGAGAACGCCCACGTTGCACGGCTGGCGCCGCCGGTCAGCTCGCGCAGGTTCTCGACCTGGACATCGCCGAGCGCGGGCGTCAGCACCCGGGCCAGTGCCGCGGAGTCGATCACTTGCGCCCGAACTTCAGCATCCGTTGCGCCACCCGGCGAATCTGAATCTCTTCGGCGCCCTCGGTGATCCGGTAGCGACGGTGATGCCGGTAGATGTGCTCGAACGGCTCGTGCCGGCTGTAGCCGATGCCGCCGTGGATCTGCATGGCCCGGTCGGCGGCCTCGCACACCAGTCGGTTGGCGCGGTAGTTGGCCATCGACACCTTGTCGGAGACCTCCATGTGGTGATCCCGGTCCAGGTGCCAGGCGGCGTAATACACCAGGAGTCGCACCATCTGGGCTTCGGTCTGCAGTTCGGCCAGTGGCCACTGCACGGCCTGGTTGACCGCCAGCGGCTTACCGAACACGACGCGTTCGCCGGCATACTGCGCGGCGCGGTCGATGCAGTACTGGGCGGCTCCCAGGCTGCTCGCGGCCTGTCGAATCCGGTTCTCATGGAGGAACGTCTGGCCGACCTCCAGGCCATGGTCCACTTCGCCGAGCACCGCATCATCGGGCACGCGAACGTCTTTAAGTTCGACCTCGCCGTGGTCACTGGGCATGTTGAACGTCCACCAGTAGTACGGCACGGTGAAGCCGGGCGTGTCGGTGGGGACCAGGAAGGCGGTGATGCCGACCGCTTGACCGGGTTCACCTGACGTGCGGGCGAAGATGAGGTCGTGGGTGGCCCGGTGTACGCCGGTGTTCCAGCGCTTGCGGCCGTTGATGATCCAGCCGTCACCGTCGCGGACCGCGGAGGTCTGGAGCCAGGTGGCGTCGCTGCCGTGGTCGGGCTCGGTGAGGCCGAACGCCATGGACCGCGCACCGGTGATCATGGCCTCGACCCATTCGGCCTTCTGGGCTTCGGTGCCGAACCGGCTCATCATGATGACCTGAGGGAAGTTCCCGACGATCGACGACTCGTCCTGCAGGTCGTTGTGCAGGCCGAGACCTTTGTGCGCCAGGTGTTCCCGGATGACCGCCATGTCCAGGTTGGTGCCGTCGCGGCCGCCGAATTCGCTGGGCAGGCCGTATCGCAGCCAGCCGGCGGCGTCGGCGCGCCGGCGCATCTCGTCGAGCAGGTCCTCCCATTCCCGGGTTGGTACGCCGCCGTTCTCGAGGTCGGTGCGGGCGAATTCGCGGCGCCGGTCGAAGTACTGCATGTTCTCGCGTTCCAGCGGCTTGATCTCGGCCTCGATGAATGCGTCCATCTCGGCCAGCAGGCCCGGAAGGTGTTCCGGTAGAGCGAAATCCACGGTGATTCCTCCTTCGGTCAGAAGCCGTACAGGGTTTTCTTCCAGATGGTCGACAGCGTGGTGATGGCGTCCTCGTCGCTGATCTGCAGTTCCGATCCCGGATTGCCGACCACCACCACGGTGAAGTTCTCGAACAGCAGCGCGATGGCAGCGGCGATGTGTTCGGGATTGAGGCCCTGCGCGTAGCCCTGTTCGGCGGCGTGGCGCACCGAGTCGGCGACCATGTCCATGCCGAAGCGGCGGAACTCGTGCTGCACCTTGGCGAATCGGGGCTGGGTCGCGCCCAGCTGGGCGACCGCGATCATGATGCCGATGTTCTGCTTGAACAGATTCCAGTACCCGGTCACCACCGTGGCGAAGTAGTCGGTGTTCTCGGGGGATTCCGGCAGCGGCACGCTCATCCCCGAGGGGGTGACGATGTCATGCAGGAATGATTCGGCCAGCTCGGCCAGCAGGTCTTCCTTGTCGTCGAAGTAGCGGTAGAACACTGCCGATGACTTGCTCGCGGCCGAGGTGATGTCGGCCAGTGTGGTGCCGTGAAAGCCCCGTTCGGCGAACAGCTTCCGCGCTGCGAGTTCGATGGCCTCGCGGGTCTGGCGACCCTTGGCGGTCAGAGTGTCGGCCGGCATGCTCAACCCAGCAGTCGGTCGCCCGCGCGCAGCAGCGCGCTGGGCAGCTCGTGGCCGACGACGCGCTGCGCCACCATGGCCGCATCGATGGCCAGGTCCAGGTTGATGCCGGTGTCGATGTCGCTGTCCCGCAACAGGTAGACCAGATCCTCCGTCGCGATGTTGCCTGTCGCGCCCGGGGCGAACGGGCAGCCACCCAATCCGCCCACCGACGCATCGAGCCGGGTCACGCCGGCTTGCACGGCGGCGTAGGCACTGGCCAGACCCGCGCCGCGGGTGTTGTGGAAATGCGCGCCGAGGGGCAGAGCTCCGATGACGGGGCGGAGCCTGGTGATCAGGTCGGTGACCCGTCGCGGGGTGGTGGTACCGATCGTGTCCGCGATGGCCACCCGGTCAGCGCCGAATTCCAATGCCGCTGTGGCGATCTCGACGACCCGGCTCGGATCGGTCGGGCCATCGAAGGGGCAGTCCCAGGCCGTGGCGATGATGACCTCGGCACTGGCACCGCTGTCGTGGGCCAAGCCCACGATGTCGGCGATCAGTGCCGTGGAATCGGCGGTCGACCGGCCGACGTTCGCCTGGCTGTGACTGTCTGCGGCAGACACCACGTACTCAAGGGACTGTATGCCCGCGGCGAGCGCGCGGCCCGCACCGCCGGGTCCGGCCACCAGCGCGGAGAACTCGACGCCGGGAAACGCTGCCAGCGCCGCTGCCACCTCGGGAGCATCGGCCAGCGCGGGCACCTTGGACGGCGACACGAAAGCGGTGGCCTCGACCTCTTGCACGCCCGTGGCGACGATGGCCTGGAGCAGTTCAAGCTTGGCGGACAACGGAATCGGGTCCTCGAGCTGAAGCCCGTCGCGCAGGCAGACTTCACGGATGGTGACGTAGGACGGCAGATCGGTCACAGCACGCCCTCCGCACGCAGCGCGGCCAACTGTTCGGCGCCGAGACCGAGCAACCGGCCGTACACCTCGTCGTTGTCCTGACCAGGGCGCGCCGATCCGGCGTTGCGGATGGTTCCGGGTGTGCCCGACAGCACCGGTACGACGCCAGGTCCCTTCACGTTGCGCTGCACACGCTCGTCCCAGTGGTCGGCAATCATGTTGCGCGCCTGCAGCTGTGGGTCTTGCACCACCTCGGCGACGGTGTTGATCGGACCGCTGATCACCCCGGCCTCCGACAACGTGGCGATGATGTCCTGTGGCTCACGCTCGGCAGCCCAGTCGCCGATGAGCTTGTCGAGTTCGTCCTGGTTGCGGCCGCGTGCCAGATGGTCGACGAATCGCTCATCGGTCGCCAATTCCGGCCGCCCCATCGCCTGGCACAGCCGACGGAACACGGTGTCCTGATTGGCCGCGATCACGACCCAGCTGCCGTTCGCGCTCTGGTAGATGTTCGACGGTGCGATGCCTTCGAGGCGGGTGCCCGACGGCCCGCGCACCACGCCACCGATGTCGTAGTCGGGGATCGTGGATTCCTGTATGGCCAAACAACTTTCGGTGAGTGCTGTATCCACGACCTGCCCTTCGCCGGTGACGCTGCGCCGATACAGCGCGGCAAGCGCTCCCTGCGCGGCAAACATGCCGGCGAGGCTGTCGCCCAGCGACAGCGCCAGCCGCGGGGGAGGACCGCCGGGAAAGCCGTTCATGTGCCGCAGCCCGCTGGCCGCCTCGGCGACCGACGCGTAGCCGGCCTTGCCGGCGTCGGGACCGGTCTGTCCGTAACCCGATACCCGCACCAGGATGATGCCGCGATTGTGTTCGCGCAGCACGTCGTAGCCCAGGTTCCACTTCTCCAGGGTGCCCGGCCGGAAGTTCTCGACGATGACATCGGACTGCTTGACCAGCTCGAGGAACAGTGCCCGGCCGCGTTCGGTGCGCAGGTCCAGGGTCACCGCCTTCTTGTTGCGCGCGTGGACCGTCCAGAAGAAACGGTGCCCGTCGAGTTCGGCCTGACCCCAGGTCCGCAGCGGATCGGGGGAAGCCGGCAACTCGATCTTGAGCACCTCTGCGCCCATGTCGCCGAGCAGCCGGCCCGCGAAGGGGCCCGAGATCAGGGTGCCGAGTTCGATGACCCTGATGCCGTCGAGCGCGCCGGTAGTGGTCATCTGGAGAACCCTTGCCGGTGTAGCCAATGCGTGCAGATGCCGACGGCCTGGCGCAGCGTGCCGCGCTGGTCCGGGCCGGAGTAGTAGTGGTTGGCGCCCGGGATCTCGTGCATCTCCTTATCGGGATGTCCGATGGCCTCGTACAGCCGCCGCGTGTGGCTCGGGGTGCAGGCGTCGTCGGCGAGGTTACCGATCACCAGCGTCGGCACCGCGATATCCGGGCCGGCCTTCACAGCGTCACCGTTGGCATCGTCATAGCTCCACTGTGACAGCCAGCTGCGCAACGTACAGAACCGGGCAAGGCCGACCGGGCTCATGTTCACCACTTGAGGGTCCCCCAGATAGCACTGCCCCGGGGTGCGGTCGTTGGGATCGACCGTGGGATCGAGCCAGCGTGGGTCGGCCATGGTGCCGTGGACGACGAACGCGAACTCGTCATCGGGGCGGCCCGCGGCCTTGAGTTCGGCGAGCTTTTCGTTGACCCACTTGGTGATTCGTCGATTCCGGGCGATCTGCGCGTCGTGGTACCGCTGCAGGAACTCGGGGGTGTAGGGCGGCTGGTTCGGGTTGTCCGGGTTGTAGAGGTCGAGTTCCGGATCGCGCTTGGACGGGTCGTTCTCGTCGAGGATCGACGCGTCCATCCACTCGGTCATGGTGCCGTGCCGGCTGATGTGTGCGGCCAGCAGCATGAGACCGTCCGCCGGGATCAGGCCCAGCTTGGTCAGGTCGGGCCCGTCGCCGGACGGGCTGGCCGTCACCGTCGGGTGCTGCGCCTGCTGCTGGTAGAACACCGACAGCGAGCCGCCGCCACTCCACCCGGCCAGTACGACCTTGTCGTAGCCCAGCCGGTTCTTGGCATCCTTGATGCACTCGCCGAGGTCCTCGACCACCTTCTCCATCAGGAGCGCAGAGTCGGTGCCGCGGAACCGGCTGTTGCAGTAGATGACGTGGTGGCCGGCGCGCGCCAGCGCGTTGATCATCGGCAGGTAGGCGCCGCCGCCGATCGGATGCATGAACACCAGGACGGTGTCCGATGCCTTGTTTTTGGGCTTCAGCAGATAGCTCTCCAGCACCACGAGTTCGGCGACGCCCCCGTACACATCGCGCACCGCCGAGTTGTTCTGGTACGCAACCAGATACGGGATGCGGTCATAGTCGTGCTTCACGGGTGAATCGATCGTTGTCATCGCTGTCCTTTGTTCTTCGCGCAAGCGCTCATCACTAGTGCTGCCCCAGGTCGTTGGCGAGGATTTCGGCCGATGGGGTGAGACGTCGGCGGGTGTCGATGGCGATCACCGACCAGTCGACGCGGTCGTATTGGTCGAACTTGCGCCGGGCACGCTCGCGCGCGGCTTCCGGTGCGCCGTGGTGAACGCCTTGCGGCGCATGGGAAACCAGGCCCGGCGGCATCGGAATGCCGTACAGCGAGCCCGCGTGGAAGAACGCGATCTCGTCGTAGTCGACGTTGCGGTGGTACCACGGCGTGCGCTCGGTACCCGGCACACTCTCGGCGGGCTTGGGCAGGAAGTTCATCACGTAGACACCGGTCGCCTGCATGAACAGGTGCACCGTCGGTGGGAGATGGACGCTCTCGGATGTGATGACGGTGTAGTCCTCGATGTTGAAGGTGAACGGGAAGTTGTCACCCCGCCAGCCCTCCACATCGAGCGGATTGTGTTGGTAGAGAAGAGAGGTCGTCCCGACGCCATCGATCGGGGCGTGATACAGGCGCACCACATATTCTTCGCGCCCATCGTCGTCGATCGGCTGCGGCTCGGGGATGGTGACCTGAGCCGGGTCGAACGGGAAGTGCCGTCCCAACGTGCCCGCCGGCGGTACCCGGAAGTCGTCGGTGGCCTGAATCATCAGCCACGTGCTCTCACTGTCCGGCACCTGCCGGAACGTGCACGCCTTCGGGAGGTAGACCCAGTCGCCCTCGCGGTAGCGCAGCGGCCCGAACTCGGTCTCCAGCAGCCCAGAACCCTTGTGCACGAACAGGAGTAGATCGCCGTCGACGTACCGGACGAAAAACGGCATCTCAGCGCTCCGCCGGCTCAGCAGCACCTGGCAGTCGGCGTTCGAGAACATCAGCAGGGGAGTGCCCTGAGGGTCCGTCGCGTCCGACGGCTTCAGCTCGGACGACAGCACGTCGGTGGGGCGCAGTGGGCCGACGGTGCGATACGCCGTGGGGTCGTTGCGCCGGTACATGTTGGCGGTGCGACCGACGAATCCGCCGCGCCCGAGCTCATCGTCCTTGAGGCCGTCCAGGTCGGCGTGTACCCGCTTCGGGGTCCGGCCTTTTCGCAGGTGGACGAATGATTCCATGCTGGGCTCCTCGTGGCTCACGCATCAAAACTAAAAGTGACATTACTTTTCTTTAAGGGGGCTGGCAAGGCTCATTCCGCTTCTCGGGCGAAACGGCATTCCAGCAGCCGGAGTGTGAGTAATGGCCTGCTGGAACGCCGTTTCGGCGGAGCGGTCACACCATGGAGGTGCGGGGAATCTTCATTCCGAGTGCGAGTGCGCCGGCCAGCTCCCGGCTGGTGTCGTAGTCGAACACGACGTGACCGGCCAGTACGTCGACGTCACGCTTGTACCGTTGCATCGGGCTGGACAGGAAGTGGATGCTGGCGCCGCCGGCACCCACGAGATCGCCGATCACCGCGCGCGATTCGGCGACGATGTGGGCGGCGGCCAATCGGGCCTGCGCACGGACAGGCTTCTCGACGGAATCACCGGTTATGACGATCTCCTCGATCTCATCGACGGTGTCTGCGAGCAGGCCGCGCAGTGATCGCAAGCGCACGTGCGCTCCGGCCAAGTGCGCCTGGGCAATTGGCTTGTCCTTCTGCATGACACCCTCGTAGGGGAGCACCCGCTCGGCGAGTCGTTGCGCATAGATCTCGGTGACCCGCTCGGCGCTGCCGAGGGCCGGCATCGCCGCCAGTAGTGCCAGGGCGGGCACCATCGGCCAGCGGTAGGTGGCGCTGTCGTGGAGTCCTGCGCCGGGAGCGGTGCCGGCATAGATGTCGGTCACCTTGACCAGACGGTGCTCAGGCACGAAGACATCGGTCGCGATGGCGTCGTTGGACCCCGTGGCCCGCATGCCGTCGGTGTGCCAGACGTCGTCGACGGTGACGTCGCCGATAGGCAGCAGGGCGAGGGCCGGGTAGATGCCGTCATCGGGGCCGCAGAGTGCCGCGACGATGATCCAGTTGCCGTGCATGACTCCGGTGGCCCAGGACCAGCGTCCGGAAAGGCGGATGCCGCCGTCGACGGGCAGTCCGCGACCGGTCGGGGCCAGCGGTGCCGGTGCGAGGAACGGCCGGCTGTCGAAGGCCTCCTGCTGGGCCTGCTCGCCGAACAGCGCCAGCATCCAGTTGTGCAGGGTGAGGAATCCGATGGTCCAGGCACTCGAGGTGCAGCCATGGGCGAGACGGCGGACCGGATCGAGGATGGCGGAGAACGGTGCCTGCTGCCCGCCATAGCGGGCAGGTACCAAGAGCTCGGTGAATCCGGAAGCGATCAGGTCGCGCACGGTGTCGTCGGGAAGGCGGCGGAGTCTTTCTGCCTCGGCGGCACGTTCGCCGAGTGTGGTTACGAATCCATCGGTGATGCCGGTCTGCGTACTCAACATGCGCCGGACCGTACCATACCTTTTAGTATGGAAGTCAGGTCGCGAGCATCAGATCGAGAAACCGCGCACTGCGCGCCGCCAGACGCGGATGCGGTGCGTCGCCGGCGAGGTGCAGGAATCCGATGCCGACGGCGAACGTGGCGTCGGCCCGCAGCTCGGCCTCGTCGGCGTCGAAGCCGTAGTCCTCGAAGGCGCGTCGGACCGCCGCGAGGATGCGGCGGTCCGCGGCGCGCACACTCTCGGCGACGGCCTGGTCGGAGCGAGCCCATTCCCGCATCGCGCGTTCCAGCGTCCAGTGCCTCGGGCTGACCAGCGAATTCATCATCCGGACCAGTCGGTCCCGTGGTGCCAGCGCATCGATCTCCTCGATCTGGCTGCGGTCCGCATCGCGGAGCTCGCTCCAGCCCTGAATGAGAGCCGTCCGGTAGGCGGCAATGTTGTCGAAATGCCAGTAGAAGCTGCCCTTGGTGACCCCCAACCGAGTGCACAATCGGTCGATCTTCAGGGCCTTCAACCCTTCCTCGGCGAGGATCGCGTACCCCGCCGCGAGCCAGTCATCGATGCCCAGCCGGTTGCCCGATCGGGTGTCCGGCAGCTCGTCGACGTAGTTCCGATCGCTCGTCACAAACGGCAGCCTACGGCCGGATGAACACCGCGTACCGCGAAGGCAAGGTGATAGCTGAACGGTAGGAAGTCCGCAACAACCTGGTCTCAAGCGCGATTCGGGGGTTCCTCGGCATGTCGCATGCGTGTTTTACTGCCCACAGACAACTGAATCCATCGGTGCGTTCAGTTCCCGTACCAGGCTGAGCCCGCCGCACACGGCTGCGAGAAATCGCGGCCGTGCCACCAGCGCCGTCTGATCGCGCCGAGTGGGCACGATACCCGGTACCTGATACTGAAATGGGATTGTGAATGTTCGTTGACAAGATTCGCGGCCGCCTGGCACGCAGGATCGCCGGCGCCGTCTCGGCCGCCGTCCTGCTCCCGGGTCTCATCGGACTTGCCGGCCAGACAGCCACCGCAAGCGCGTTCTCGCGTCCCGGCCTGCCGGTCGAATACCTCCAGGTCCCGTCGCCGGCGATGGGACGCGACATCAAGATCCAGTTCCAGAGCGGTGGTAACGGGTCGCCCGCGGTGTACCTGCTCGACGGTCTGCGCGCCCAGGACGACTACAACGGCTGGGACATCAACACTGCCGCCTTCGAGTGGTACTACAACTCCGGGCTGTCGATCGTCATGCCCGTCGGTGGCCAGTCCAGCTTCTACAGCGACTGGTACAAGCCGGCCTGCGGCAAGTCCGGCTGCTCGACCTACAAGTGGGAGACCTTCCTGACCCAGGAGCTGCCGCAGTGGCTGCAGGCCAACCGCGAGGTCAAGCCGACCGGAATGGCGGCAGTCGGGCTGTCGATGGCGGGTTCGTCGGCGATGACCCTCGCCATCTGGCATCCCGAGCAGTTCATCTACGCCGGCTCGATGTCGGGCTTCCTCAACCCGTCCGAGGGCTGGTGGCCCTTCCTGATCAACGTCTCGATGGGTGACGCCGGTGGTTACAAGGCCGACGACATGTGGGGCTCGACGGGCGACCCGAACAACGCCTGGCAGCGCAACGACCCGATGGTCAACATCGGCAAGCTGGTCGCCAACAACACCCGCCTGTGGGTCTACTGCGGTAACGGCAACCCCAGCGAGCTCGGTGGCGACAACGTGCCGGCCAAGTTCCTCGAGGGCCTGACCATCCGGACCAACCGCACCTTCCAGGACAACTACCTGGCCGCGGGCGGCAACAACGCGGTGTTCAACTTCCCCGACAGCGGCACCCACGACTGGGGCTACTGGGGCCAGCAGCTGCAGGCCATGAAGCCTGACCTGCAGCGCGTGCTGGGCGCCAACGCGTCGTCGTAACCGTCACCTCAACAGCGAACAGGCCCCGGGAGCAATCCCGGGGCCTGTTCGCTTGTGCCGGTGAGCACCTACCGCGCGCGCGACGGCGCTCCGGTCACTTGAGCTGTGCCGACGACAGGCCCAGCAGACGTCGTGCCACCACGAGCTGCTGAATCTGCTGCGTGCCTTCGAAGATGTCGAGAATCTTCGAATCGCGGGCCCACTTCTCCAGCAGGGTGGTCTCGGAATAGCCGGTGGTGCCGGCCAATTCGACAGCCTTGAGGGTGACGTCGGTGCCCATGCGCCCGGCCTTCGCCTTGCTCATGGACGCTTCCTTGGAGTTCGGGACCTTGTTGTCGGCCTGCCAGGCAGCGCGCAGCGACAGCAGGTACGCGGCTTCCCAGTCGGACTCCATCCGCAGGAACTCGGCGGCCGGGGCGCTCTGCGCGTGGGCCGGCTTGTCGTACGAGACCTCGATGCCCGCGTCGGTCAGGATCGCCCGCAGCTCCTCCAGGGCGGCGCGGCCCACGCCGATGGCCATGGCGGCCACCATCGGGCGGGTGTTGTCGAAGGTCTCCATGACCCCGCCAAAGCCCTTGTCCACCTTGACCTCCGGATCACCGAGGAGGTAGTCCTTCGGGATCCGGCAGTTGTCGAATCGGATGACGGCGGTGTCGGACGCCTTGATGCCGAGCTTGTGCTCCAGCCGCTCGACGATGACACCCGGGTGCTCACGCGGCACGACGAACGACTTGATGGCAGCCCGACCGAGCGACTTGTCGACCGTCGCCCACACCACGATGTGCGTGGCGCGCGAGCCGGCGGTGACGAAGATCTTCTCGCCGTTGAGGACGTACTCGTCGCCATCGAGCACGGCGGTGGTCGTGACCGCCGCGGAGTCGGAACCGAAGCTGGGTTCGGTGATGGCCATGGCGGCCCACACCTTGCCCCACTTGGACAGCTGCTCCTTGGTGGCGACCGCGGAGATGGCGGCGTTGCCCAGGCCCTGGTAGGGCACGGTCAGCAGCAGGGCGACGTCGCCCCAGCTCACCTCGAGCGCATTCAGCAGCGCAGACATGTTGGCGCCGTTGGTATTTGCGTGTTTGCTCTTGGACTCGGCGGCCGAGAACCCGGCGCCGGCGATGGAGACGGCGTTGGACTCCTGGATGCCTTCGAACAGGCTGGCCAGGGTGTCCAGCTCAGCCGGGTAGGCGTGCTCGGCCAGGTCGTACTTGCGGGAGATGGGGCGGAGCATCTCGGCGGCGCCCTGGTGACCCTTTTCCGCGACTGCCTTCAGCTTGCGGGGCAGTTCCAAATTGATTGCCATGATTGGTCTTTCGGGAGAGTTGGAAGATTGAGGATGAGGGGCCGGTCTACAGGATGACGACACCCTCGGCGACGCCGACGGCCCGCAGGTCGCGGTACCAGCGCTCGACCGGGTGTTCCTTGGTGTAGCCGTGGCCACCGAGCAGCTGCACGCCGTCGAGGCCGATCTGCATGCCCTTGTCGGTGGCGAACCGCTTCGCCAGGGCGCCCTCGCGCAGGAACGTCATGCCCTGCTCGGCACGGGACGCGCCGCGCCAGACGATCAGCCGCAGGCCGTCGAGTTCGATGGCGATGTTGGCGCACATGAACGCCACCGACTGGCGGTGCGCGATGGGCTCACCGAAGGCCTCGCGCTCCTTGACGTAGGGCACCACGTAGTCGAGCACCGCGTGCGACGTGCCGACTGCCAATGCGGCCCAACCCAATCGGGACAGCGCGATGGCCTCGGAGTAGTCGTTGTCGGTGGCCTCGTCCTCGCCGAGGCGGTTGGCCAGCGGCACCGCGACGTTGTTCAGCTCGATCTTGCCCAGCGCCGCGGCGCGGATGCCCATGCTCGGGTCGGCCGTGATCGACAGGCCCTCGGAGCTGGACTCGACGATGAACAGCGCGGGCTTGCCGTCGAGCTGCGCGCCGATGATGAACAGCTCGGCGTCGGCGGCGGCCGGAACCAGCGACTTGACGCCGTTGAGGCGGTAACCGCCGGGGGTCCGGATCGCGGTGGTCCGCAGCGCGGTCGGGTCGAACAGTGCGTGCGGCTCGGCGATGGCCACACATGCCTGCGGCACGTTCTCGCCGGCGAACGACGGCAGGTAGGTGGCCTGCTGGCCCGCGCTGCCCCAGCGGGTCAGCGCCGACGCCACGCCGCCGGGCGCCAGGATCGGCAGGGCCAGGCCCATGTCGCCGTAGGCCAGCGCCTCGGCGACCAATGCCGTGGTGACGGTGCTCTGGGAGGCGGCGATGCCGTCGAACTCCTCGGGCACGTTGATCGCGGTGATGCCGAGCTCGGCGGACTTGGCGATCAGGTCCGCAGGGTAGGCCGCGGCCGCGTCGGCGTCGTGTGCGGCCGGCCGCAGGATCTCCTCGGAGAACTCGCGAACGGTCTCGACGATCATTTGCTGGTCTTCGTCCGGAGTCAGGTCGAAGTAATCCGAACCGCCCGGCTTCAGGCGCGTCGGGGCGCCATTGATTCCGGGAATGCGCTTGAACGTCCGGCCCGCGGCACCGGCGGTGGAGAACGCCGTCTTGATGCCGTACTTCAGGCCGCGATTCATCGGGTCGCGCAGGTTGTACTTGTCGAGGAATTCCTGGCCGACAAAAGGAGTGATCAGCGCCAGACCGATGTCGGTCGCTGTCCGCTTGTGCCGTTGCAGGCCGATGGCGCTCTCCGGGCCCTTGCGCGCGGGGCGCTGGGAGGAACCGGCAGCTGTGCCGTTCTGGGGAAGGGTGTTGGTCATTTCGACAGCCTCGCGTCGTTGGGGCAGTGCGTTATGACCGTATCTTACTCCGGAGTAAGGTACGACGCTCGTGTTATCAACTTCACATTTGCGGGCCGTGAGGCAGATGCCCGAAAACCCGCGCTGAGCGCGGGTTTTCGGCGGCGGATTCCCGGGATCAGGACAGGGTGGCGAGCACCTTTTCGTGCAGCAAGCCGTTCGTCGCGACGGCGCTGCCGCCATGTGGCCCGGCGGCGCCGGCCAAGTTGGTGAACGACCCGCCGGCTTCCCGCACGACGACGTCCAGCGCTGCCAGATCCCACAGCTTGACCTCCGGTTCGACGGCGATGTCGACCGCACCTTCGGCCAGCAGGCAGTACGACCAGAAGTCGCCGTAGGCCCGCACCCGCCACACCGCGTCGGTCAGCGCGACGAACGCGTCGCGGCGGTCCTCCCAGCCGGTGGTCAGATCCGAATAGGACAGACTTGCCGCGTCCAGTGCGTCGACACCCGATACCGAGATGCGCCGGGTCTGTCCGCCGAATGAGCTGAAGGCGCCTTGTCCGGTGCCGGCCCACCAGCGGCGGCCGAGGGCCGGGGCGCTGACGACGCCGACGACCGGCACGCCGTCCTCCAGCAGGGCGATCAGCGTCGCCCACACCGGGACCCCGCGGACGAAGTTCTTGGTGCCGTCGATGGGGTCGATCACCCATTGCCGCCCGGCGAAAACCGCTGTGCCACCGTATTCTTCACCCAGCAGCGCGTCGTCCGGCCGCGCTGTGGACAAGGTCTCCCGCAGCACCCGTTCCACGGACTGGTCGGCATCGGTCACCGGCGTCAGATCCGGCTTGGTCTCGATTCGCAGATCCAGCGCGCCGAAGCGGTCCAGCGTCACGGCATCGGCCTCGTCGGCCAATCTCAGGGCGAGAGTGAGGTCGTCTGCGACATTGCTCATGCGCAATCCGCCTTCGCTACTTGCTGGGTACTCATGGGTGCAGTCCTACCATGAGTACGTGTGGGAATTCGTCGTGCTCATTGTCTTGCTCGGAGCGCTCGTGCTGCTGGCCGTTCCATGGCTGCGGCGTACGCGTAGCGGGGAAAGCGGGACGCTGCTGATCACCGGCGTCAGTCCACGGCCCGATGCCGCGGGGGAGCAGTACGTCACCGTCGCCGGAGTCATCAACGGCCCCAGCGTGAATGAGCATGAGGTGTACGGCCGCATCGCGATCGACGTGGCCAATTGGCCCGCCGTGGGTCAGCTGGTGCCCGTCATCTACTCGCCCAAGAACCCCGACAACTGGAACTTCGCGCCGCGCGCCTCGCAGCCGTAGTCCCTCGGCTGTTCTCTCCCAAGTCGTCTGGAAGTTTGCTCAGCACTCTCTGCAATTTCCAGCGAATGGGCTAATTCTCGGGTTTCCCTGTGCTAATAGATTCACTATGCGAATAGCTAGCTATCGCATCGAGCTTGCTGATCCCTCGGATGGCATCGCTCGGCATTGATCGTCAGCCAGAGTTTTTCCATAAGAAGGGGACCCGAACGCGCATGGCCAAGTCTCAGCTCTCGTCGTACCGCAGGACCGTGAAAGTACTCGTGATGGGGCTGACGGGCTGCGGCCTTATGCTCGCGGCGCCGGCCGGCATCGCATCAGCTGACACCAACCCGCTCGACGTGCTGGGTAGCGCGTTGAACGGTGAGGCTGGCTTCGCGCAGCACTTCGCCACCCACAACATCGGTGGACTCGAAGGGATTGCCGCGATCAACGCCAACGGCCTTCAGGCCGGCGTTGGTTCCTTGAGCTCTGGCGTTCTGTCGGGAACGACGGCCACCTCATCGCTGCTCAATTCGGGCGGCAACCTCACGACGTTCGCGGTCCAGGGCATACTGCGCCCAGCTCACTGAGCGGAGGTACGACCGACGCCGAGGAAGCGCACGGCCCTCAGCCGTGCGCCACCCGCAACATCGCTGCGACATCGGTCAGCTTCACGCGCGGCCGGTTGCCCTCGCCGGCGGACCGCTCGTGCGCGTCGATGAGGCGCCAGTGGTCATTGGTGACCAGTGCCGGCTGCCGGGACAGGAACCAGGCCTCCAGGTCCTCGCTGTGGGTCGTCCCGAAATCGGCCACCTCGGCGCCGCAGATGTCCTCGATCAGGGTGTTGACGGTGTCCTGCGAGTCCTTCTTGTTGCTGCCGATGACGCCCGACGGCCCGCGCTTGATCCAGCCGACGACGTACTCGTTGCGGCTGCCCTCGACCCGGCCCTCGGTGTGCGGGATGGTCGCGGCGCGCTCGTCGAACGGCAGGCCTTCGGTCGGGACGCCGCGATAACCTACCGCCCGCACTACCAGCTGGGCCGGCAGTTCCTCGCGGTGGCCGCTGTCCTTGGCGATGATCCGGCCGCCGTCGTCGACCAACTCGTTGTGGCCCAACACGATTGACTCGACTCGCTTGGTGCCCTTGATCTCGATCGGGGAAGTCTGGAACTTGAAGACAATCCGGCGCCGGCGCCCCAGCGCACCGCGTTCGGCGTAGCCACGCAAGATCTTGATGTTCTGCCGCACGGTCTTGCTCGCGGCTTCCAGTTCCGCGTCGGTGATGCCGTCGACATCAGCCGGATCGACGATCACGTCGACATCGGCCATGGCCGCCAGGTCACCGAGCTCACGCAGCTCCAGGGTCGTGAACGGAGCCTGCAGTGGGCCGCGCCGTCCGATGATCACGACCTCGCGGACGCCGCGGGCGCCCAAGGCCGTCAACGCGTGGTCGGCGATGTCGGTGTTCGCGAGTTCGCCCGGATCGCTGACCAGGATGCGGGCCACGTCCAGGGCCACGTTGCCGTTGCCGACCACCACGGCCCGGTCCTGCGTGACATCGGGATTCATGCCCGCAAAATGCGGATGCGCGTTGTACCAACCGACGAAGTCGACGGCGGCCACGCTGCCGTCCAGTTCCTCGCCGGGGATGCCGAGCGGTCGGTCCGACTGGGCGCCGACGGCGTAGATAACGGCGTCGTACCGCTCGGCAAGCTCTGCGGCCTGCACGTGCTCACCCACGGTGACGTTGCCGAAGAAGCGGAAACGCGGATCGTCGGCGACCTTGTCGAACTGCGCCGTCACCGTCTTGATCTTCGGATGGTCTGGAGCCACGCCCGAGCGCACCAGTCCCCACGGGGTGGGCAGCATTTCGAGCATGTCGATGCGCACGTCGATCGGTTGTTCTGAATCGGCCTCGGAGGCGGCGGCCTTGGCATCGGCGAATTTCAACAGTGACGCGGCAGCGAAAAACCCTGACGGGCCGGATCCGACAACCGCCACATGGTAAGGGCGCATACGTATGGTTTGCCTTCTTGTTCTGCTCAGTGCGCGCAAGGGGCTGTCGCGACGCGGCCGAGCGGGTTACACGGCGATGCTAAACCGGTCCATGCGATCAGGGCTCGCAATGTGAAAGTCCGTCTCACTGGTCGGTACCCTCATCTTTTGTGGACCTCGACCGTCAAGCCGACATTGCCGCCCTCGACAGCACTCTGACCACTGTGGAGCGGGTGCTCGACGTCGAGGGTCTGCGCGCGCGAATCGCCAAGCTCGAAGATGAGGCGTCCGACCCCAAGCTGTGGGACGACCAGGCGAACGCCCAGAAGGTGACCAGCAGTCTGTCGCACGCGCAGGGCGAGCTGCGCCGGGTCGAGGAGCTGCGCGGACGCATCGAGGACCTGCCGGTGCTCTACGAGCTGGCCGAGGAAGAAGAGGGCGCGGCCAGGACCGACGCCATCGCCGACGCCGACGCCGAATTGGCCAAGCTGCGCGAGGACATCGAGGCGCTCGAGGTTCGAACGCTGCTCTCGGGGGAATACGACGAGCGGGAAGCTGTCGTCACCATCCGCTCCGGCGCCGGTGGCGTGGACGCTGCCGACTGGGCCGAGATGTTGATGCGCATGTACATCCGCTGGGCCGAGAAGCACGGGTATCCGGTCGAGGTCTTCGACACGTCGTACGCAGAGGAGGCGGGCATCAAGAGCGCGACCTTCGCGGTGCACACGCCGTTCGCGTACGGAACGCTGTCGGTCGAGCAGGGCACCCACCGACTCGTGCGCATCAGCCCGTTCGACAACCAGAGCCGCCGTCAGACGTCGTTCGCCGACGTCGAGGTCCTGCCGGTCGTCGAGACCGCCGATTCCATCGACATCCCCGAAGGAGATGTGCGCGTGGATGTCTACCGGTCCAGCGGTCCGGGTGGTCAGTCCGTCAACACCACCGACTCGGCGGTCCGGCTGACGCACATCCCGACGGGCATCGTGGTGACCTGTCAGAACGAAAAATCGCAGCTGCAGAACAAGGTTTCCGCGATGCGAGTGCTGAGCGCCAAGCTGCTGGAACGCAAACGTCAGGAAGAGCGGGCCGAGATGGACGCCCTCAAGGGAGACGGCGGCAGCTCCTGGGGCAACCAGATGCGCTCGTACGTGCTGCATCCCTACCAGATGGTGAAGGACCTGCGCACCGAGTTCGAGGTCGGCAACCCGGCCGCGGTGCTCGACGGCGATATCGACGGCTTCCTGGAGGCCGGCATCCGCTGGCGCAACCGAAAAGACGATGACTAATTTCGCTCTGATCGCCGCGAGCCAACCGGAGTCATTCGGTTGGTGGGCCGCGCAGTGGCACGACTTCTGGCGAGGCTCTATCGGCGGGTGGATCATCACTCGCGGGCTGCGGATCGTCATGCTCGTCATCGCGGCGATGCTGATCTCGCGGTTCGTCGGCTGGCTGACGCACCGGATCACCTCCCGCATCGACGCGCGTTTCGAGGAGAGCGACGCGCTGGTCCGGTCGGAGACCACCAAGCACCGACAGGCCGTCGCCTCGGTGATCTCGTGGGTGACCATCGCGCTGGTGTCGGTGGTCGTGTTGGTCGACATCACCGAAATCCTCGGGATACCCATCGGCTCGCTGGTCGCCCCGGCAGCGGTGTTGGGTGCCGCGCTGGGCTTCGGTGCGCAGCGCATCGTGCAGGACCTGCTGGCCGGGTTCTTCATCATCACCGAGAAGCAGTACGGCTTCGGTGACCTCGTCGCACTGACCGTCAGCGGTATCACCGTGCCGGCGGAAGGCACCGTCGAAGACGTCACGTTGCGCGTCACCAAGCTGCGCTCCAGCGACGGCGAGGTCTACACGATCCCGAACGGGCAGATCGCCAAGACCGTCAACCTGTCCAAGGACTGGGCCCGCGCGGTGGTAGACATTCCGGTGCCCACGACTGCCGATCTGGGCAAGGTCAACGACGTGCTGAACCGGGTGTGCGAGCGCGCAATGGAGGACCTGAAGCTGCGGGCGTTGCTCCTGGACAAGCCCCAGCTGATGGGTGTGGAGAGCATCGAACTGGACACCGTGAACCTGCGGATGGTGGCGCGGACGCTGCCCGGCAAGCAGTTTGAGGTCGGCCGTCGGCTGCGCGTCATGGTCGTCGCCGGGCTGGGCCGACTCGGCATCGAGAGTCCTGCCGAACACAAGCCTGAGGTGGAAGCCATGGTGCATCCCGCCACGGTCGGCGGCGCGGAAGACAAGACTCAGGGGCCGGGGGACGGGCCACGATGAATGCGTTGTCCCGCATCGCGGCCAAACGTGCCGACCGCGCCTGGCCCACGTACATCCTGGGGCGGGTCCGGACGTCGACGGCCGGCCTGGTCGTGGCCTTCTTCGTGGCGTACTGGCTGCATCAGACCTATGCGCCGCCGCCGCCACCGCCGACACCGCCGCCCGCAGTGGTGCCGCCGGGCTTCGTGCCCAACCCCGAGTACACCTGGGTGCCGCGTACCGATGTGAACCCGCGCCCGAGGACGACATACCGGCCGACGCCGACGGAGACCACCACCGACACAACCGAGACGACCACGACGACGACCACGCCGAGCACGACCACATCGAGCACATCAGCGCCGCCCACCACGACCGTCATCACGCCCGCGCCCGGCATCCTGCCGCCGGTCACGCTGCCGGTGCTGCCCGGCCTGGCCCCGCCGCCGCCGCCGGCCCCGGCGCCCGCGCCGCCGCCCGGCCCGCTCCCGGCTGCAGCGCCGCCCGACGGCCCGGTCACGACCACCGTCATTTCGCCCGGTGCGGCACCGGCGGCGAGCTAGCAGCTTCAGCCTCACCCGTCACACCTCAGCCTCCGACTACACTGGCGTGCCGTGATGATCACCCTCGACCACGTGAGCAAGAACTACAAGTCTTCGGCACGCCCAGCCCTGGACAACGTGTCGCTCAAGATTGACAAGGGTGAGTTCGTCTTCCTCATCGGTCCGTCCGGTTCCGGCAAGTCGACGTTCATGCGCCTGCTGCTCGGTGCCGAGGTGCCGACCTCAGGTGACATCCGTGTCTCGAAGTTCCACGTCAACAAGTTGCCCAGCCGGCACATCCCGAGCCTGCGCCAGGTGCTCGGCTGCGTGTTCCAGGATTTCCGGCTGCTGCAGCAGAAGACGGTGTTCGAGAACGTGGCGTTCGCGCTCGAGGTGATCGGCAAGCGCCCGGACACCATCAACCGCATCGTGCCCGACGTGCTGGAGATGGTGGGCCTGTCGGGCAAGGCCAACCGGCTGCCCGGTGAGCTGTCCGGTGGCGAGCAGCAGCGCGTCGCGATCGCGCGCGCCTTCGTCAACCGGCCGCTGGTGCTGCTGGCCGACGAACCCACCGGCAACTTGGATCCCGAGACGAGCAACGACATCATGGACCTGCTGGAGCGGATCAACCGCACCGGTACGACGGTCGTGATGGCCACTCACGACCATCACATCGTCGACTCGATGCGTCAGCGCGTCATCGAACTCGAACTCGGCCGCCTCATCCGTGATGAGCAGAGCGGCGTCTACGGAATGGATCGCTAAGTGCGCTTCGGCTTTCTTGTCAATGAAGTCCTGACCGGATTTCGTCGCAACGTCACCATGACGGTTGCCATGATCCTGACGACCGCCATCTCCATCGGTCTGTTCGGTGGTGGCCTGTTGATCGTGCGCCTGGCCGACCAGTCCAAGCAGATCTATCTGGACCGCGTGGAGAGCCAGGTCTTCCTGACCGACGACGTCTCCTCCAACGACCCCAACTGCGAAGCCGACCCGTGCAAGTCGCTGCGCAAGCTGATCGACGACCGCAAGGACGTCAAGTCGGTCCGGTACATGAACCGGGACCAGGCGTACGACGACGCGGTCCGCCGCATTCCGGCGTTCAAGGATTACGCCAGCAAGAAGGCGTTCCCGGCCTCGTTCGTCGTCAAGCTCGACAATCCGGAGCAGCACAAGGGATTTGAAGACGCGCTGCGCGGCCGACCCGGTGTGCGCCAGGTGACCGACCAGAAGGAGTTGGTGGACCGCCTGTTCGGCATTCTCGATGGCATCAGCGCAACGGCCTTCGCTGTGGCGCTGGTCCAAGCCATCGCTGCGACCCTGTTGATCGCCAACACCGTGCTGATCGCCGCGCGTACCCGTAGCACCGAGATCAGCATCATGAGGCTGGTCGGCGCCTCGCGTTGGTACACGCAGTTGCCATTCTTCGTCGAAGCCTTGCTCGCCGCACTGATCGGTGTGGTGCTCGCCGTGATCGGGTTGATCATCGTGCGCGCGATGTTCCTCGAGGATGTGCTCAACCAGTTCTATCAAGCCGGGTTGATCGCCAAGGTCGACTACGCCGACGTCCTCGTCTTCTGCGCGCCGTGGATGCTGTTGTTGGGGCTTGGTATGTCCGGCATCACCGCGTACGCCACGCTGCGCGCGTACATCAGGCGGTAGCGATGGCGAAGAAGAACAACGCCGACAAGGACAAGTCGGGCAACAACGCCGTCGTCGCCACCAACCGCAAAGCGCGACACAACTATTCGATCATCGACACCTATGAGGCGGGTATCGCTCTGGTCGGTACCGAGGTGAAGAGCCTGCGGGAGGGCCTGGCGTCGTTGGCCGACGCGTTCGCCACCGTCGACGACGGCGAGGTGTGGTTGCGTAACCTCCACATCGCCGAGTACCACCACGGCACCTGGACCAACCACGCACCGCGCCGCAACCGAAAGTTGTTGCTGCACCGGCGTCAGATCGACATGTTGGTCGGCAAGCTGCGGGACGGTAACTACACCCTGGTGCCGTTGAAGCTCTACTTCTCCGATGGCCGCGTCAAGGTCGAGTTGGCGTTGGCCCGCGGTAAAGAAGCGCACGACAAGCGCCAGGACATCGCCAAGCGCGACGCACAGCGCGAGATCACCCGCGAGATGGGTCGACGCCTCAAGGGCAGGACCTGACCGGGGTACTGCTCGCGCTGTTGTCGGCGCTGGGCTATGGCATCAGCGATTTCGTCGGCGGTATCGCGGCACGGCGCGTGGCGGCGCTGCGGGTTGTGCTGGTGTCATATCCCGTGGCCGGCGTGTTGCTGACGGTGATCGCGTGCGTTGTCGGCGGCCAGGTTTCGTCGAGTGCGGTGACCTGGGGCGTGTTGTGCGGCGTCCTGCAGGCGTTCGGGATCTGGTGGTTTTATGCGGCGCTGGGCTCCGGACCGATATCGGTCGTCTCACCGCTGACCGCGATCCTGGTGTCTGGGGGACCGATCGTCGTCGGGGTCGCGATGGGAGAGCGGCCCAGCGGGGTGGCGATCGCCGGAATCGCGCTGGCGTTGGTCGCGGTAGCGCTGGTGAGTGCGCAGGCCACCGATGAGGACGAGACGCCGCACCGTTTCACCGCCAAGGTCGCCTGGCTGACCGTCGGCTCGGGATTGACGTTCGGGCTCAGCTTCGCCGTGATCCATCAGGTGCCGCACGACGCGAAGCTCTGGCCGTTGGTGTTCGCCCGGTTCGCGGCCACCGCGGTGGTGATGGTCGCCGCGTTGGCGACCCGTAATTTCGCTCTGCCGCGCGCATTTCCGCTGAAGCTCGCCTTGATCGCGGCGGCGCTCGACGTCATCGCGAACGTGGGAATGCTACTGGCGCTGCAGGCCGCGATGCTGTCGTTGGCGAGCGTGTTGATCTCCCTCTATCCGGCGGCGACTGTCGCGCTGGCGATGGTGGTGCTCAAAGAACGTGTGCGGGCCTGGCAGGCCGTCGGCATGGCGTTGGCATTGGGCTCGGTCGCGATGATCGCCGCCGGGTAGCCGGCCCGGCTACAGCTGGTTGATCCGGATCAGGTTGCCGGTCGGATCGCGAAAAGCGCAGTCGCGCACGCCGTAATCCTGGTCGGTGGGTTCTTGCAGGACGTCGGCGCCGGCGGCCTCCAAGCGGCCGAACAGCGCGTCGAGATCATCGGTGGCCAGCGTGAGGGCGGCGCCGTACGAACCCTTGGCGATCAGTTCCAGGATGGTGCGGCGTTCGTCGTCGGTGATGCCGGGGTCCGCAGCGGGCGGGTGCAGCACGATCGATGTGCCGGGCTGCCCGGGCGGGCCGACGGTGATCCATCGCATGTCTTGGTAGCCAACGTCTTTGCGCACCTCGAAGCCGAGGTCGTCGCGGTAGAACTTCAGCGCGGCCTCGGCGTCGGTGTGGGGCAGGAATGCGTAGTGAATGGAGATGTCCATGCCCGCAACGCTAGTGCCGGTCAGTGTGGCGGTGCTTCTTGATTCCTGATCGGTCTGGTGACCTGCCGCGCCAGGCAAGCGGGAATGCCGTTGGCCGCCTGCGAATGGTCTCGGCGATACACGCTGGGCGCCACCCCGACCAGCTCGGTGAATCGCGTGCTGAACGTGCCCAGCGAGGAAAAGCCAACGGCGAAGCACACATCCGTCACGCTGAGGTCACCGCGCCGCAGCAGCGTCATGGCCCGTTCGATGCGTCGCGTCATCAGGTATGAGTAGGGCGACTCACCGTAGATGCGCTTGAATTCGCGGCTGAGGTGGCCGGCCGACATGTGCGCGCCACGGGCCAGATCTTCGACATTCAGCGGCTTGGCGTACTCCCGGTCGATCCGGTCCCGCACCTTACGGATCACCGTGATGTCCCGCAGTCGTTGCGCCTCGGCCCGGTCGTCCCCCATGCGGCCATCGTCGCATGACCATTGGTTGGGACACGTCGGGCAATTCGCTGTCCGCGGCGGTGCGGTCGTCGTACCGTCAGCCGGTGAGCAGCTCAACGCGACCCGTCACCGTTCTGGAGAAGTCCGACGTACTGCCCGCTCTCTTCGGGGTGTGGGACGACCTGGACAAACTGTTGTCCACCATCTCCGAGGCAGAACTGCTGACGACACAGACCGAGTTGCCCGGCTGGCATGTCCGGGATGTCGTCGCGCACATCATCGGCACCGAGTTGATGCTCAAGGGCGAGCCGGTGCCCGAGGCCGACACCGATTTCTCCGAGCTGGACCACGTGCACAACCCCATCGGCGTGATGAACGAATGCTGGACCCGCTCGATGGGTGCGTTGTCGAGCGCCGAGCTGTTGGAGAAGTTCCGCGCCGTGACGGGTGACCGGAAGGCCACGCTGACCGCGATGTCGGACGAGGAGTGGAACACCCCGACGATGACCCCGGCCGGCCAGGACAGTCTTGGCCGATTCATGCGGATCCGGACGTTCGACTCGTGGATGCACGAACAGGACATCCGTGAGTCCGTCGCCCGTCCGGCATCCGATGCGGCGTTGCAGAAGCCGGAAGCAGGGCTGTCGCTCGACGAGATCGAGACCATGATGGGATTCGTCGTCGCCAAGCGCGGGGGAGCGCCCGATGGATCGCGGGTCGCGATCGAGCTGACCGGGCCCATGGCGCGCACCATCCGGGTCGCAGTCGACGGCCGCGCCGCGGTCGTGCCCGACTTCGGCGGGGCCGAGCCGACGACGGTGATCCGGATGGACGGCTGGCAGTTCACGCGGCTGTGCGGCGGGCGCCCGCTGGGTGCGGTGCGGCCGGTGGGTATCGAGTTCGAGGGTGACGCCGAAGTTGGGCGACGCATCGTCGAGAACCTGGGTTACGTCATCTGACCTGGTGGTGAGCGTGACCGACAACACGGTGGAGTTGGTCTGAACGATCTCGTATGATGAAGTGTCCTGCCGAAAGTCGGCGGGGGTGCGAGGGGCTGAACGGTTTCGACTTCGCGCATCGAATCAAGGGAAGCGTGCCGGTGCAGGCAAGAGACCACCGTAAGCGTCGTTGTAACCAATTAAGCGCCGATTCTCATCAGCGCGACTACGCCCTCGCTGCCTAAGTAGCGACCGCGTGTCTGTCAGACCGGGAACGCCCTCGGCCCGGACCCTGGCATCGACTAGAGGGACCCACCCACGGGGCCGGTCGCGGGGCCCGTGGGGACATCAAACAGCGACTGGGATCGTCATCTCGGCTTGTTCGCGTGACCGGGAGATCCAAGTAGAGGCATAGCGAACTGCGCACGGAGAAGTCTTGAGGGAATGCCGTAGGACCCGGGTTCAATTCCCGGCAGCTCCACCGGAATAGCAACAGGCCAGGCCCCACGGGGCCTGGCCTGTTTCCTTCCAGTCAACATCTCGGGTATGTGCGTTCTTCGGGCAAGGCGCGACCTCAGCTGGCCAGATGTTGCCGGACGTTGAACGAACATTCACGGCGAGAACAGCGGTCAGGGAGCTGGCGGGAAACCGCCCGTCGCCAGCGGTCCCCATCGGCGTGGCGTCAGCCGAATCAAGCACTTTCCCTGGTCGACCATCGCCTGCCGGTACTCGTGCCAATTCGGATGCTCGCCAGCGATCGTGCGGTAATAGTCGACGAGCAACTCGATGGCATCGGGAAGATCGATGACTTCAGCGTCTCCATCGATCTGTACGTAGGCTCCATTGAATTCGTCCGAGAGAACGAGCACGCTGGCAGTGGGTCGGCGGCGAATGTTCACACACTTGGCTCGTTGTGGATAGCTCGCGATGACCACTCGGCCAGATGCGTCCAAACCGCCAGTGACGGGCGAGCTGTGCAGCGACCCGTCCGCGCGAAACGTCGTCAAGATCATGTTGTGTCTGTTTCGGACAAAGTCGACCAACTCCGGTAGGTCGACTTTGTCAGCTGACGCGAATTTTTGTGCCATGACATCGATGGTAAGTCGGCCCCGCTTGCTTCGCCGAGAATGAAATGAATTGCGGGACAAAGGGTTAATTTGGTCAGAGGGGCAGGCGATACGCCGGCCGGGCAGCTGCTTTCTTTGCGCGACGTCAGACCCTTGCGCTGCGCCGTCACTCTTGACCAGCGCCTCCGTCAGTCCCACGGGTGCTTCGAACCATTGACAAGAACTGGAACGTGTTCTAATTTCGCGAAGATGGGCAGCTCGGCGGCAATCGAAGACATTCGTCAACTCAAATACCGGTACTTCCGGACCTTGGACCTCAAGGAGTGGGATGGCTTCGGCGATTGTCTCGCTTCAGATGTGGTGACCCGCTATGGCACGCATGCCATGGGAGAACCGGTGCACTACGAGGGACGAGACGCCGTCGTCGACTTCATGCGGACCAACCTCGACAACGGAATCATCACAACGCACATCGCCAGCCACCCCGAGATTGAGATTGACTCCGAAACGACCGCGCACGGTTCGTGGGTGTTCGAGGACACTGTGATCGTGCCGGGTCACGCGATGATCCGCGGCTCGGGTTATTACTCGGATACCTATCGCAAGGATGAGGACGGTGCTTGGCGGATCGCCAGCACCGGGTATCAGCGGATCTATGAGGCGCTGGTGTCTCTGGAGGACATGCCGAGTTTCAAGTTGCTTGCGAACCGCTGGGCCTAGTGCTTGTGCGCTTCGGCGCTTTCGCGACACCTTCGGTGGCCGCAGCCATTGCCATTTGATCAACACCTGATCCGGAAGCGTCTGGACCAGCTTGGATGTCAGTTCTGCGCGTGACATCGAGTGAGAACGTCGTCATCTGCCCAGCTCAACGACCAGGAATGTGACACGCCTGTGGCGGGACCGCTGCCGCGGCCGCCGCACAGGCCCCGGCGCCTGAGGCGACGTCCTGCTGCTGACGCCGACGTCTGCCGCGGCACGCGGGGCCCGCCAACATCGCGATGGTGGGCCCCTTGCCATTTCCGCCCACGCGGGCCGCAGTCACCGATGTTCGGCGGTTGTTCACTTGACGGCCGATTCGATATCCATCAATATTGATGTGTGTCGAAATCGTTGGATTCGGGTGACCAGGTGTGTTGTCCGCCCGGGGCGCTGCTCGGTGAACCCCTTTCGGCCGCCGCAGCCGCGGACATGGCGGTCAAGTTGAAGGCCTTGGCCGATCCGGTTCGCCTGCAACTGTTTTCGGCGATCGCCAGCCACGCCGGCGGCGAGGCCTGCGTCTGCGACATCTCCGCCGGTGTGGAGGTCTCCCAACCGACCGTCAGTCATCACCTCCGGGTGTTGCGCGACGCCGGGCTGCTCACGTCGCAGCGCCGGGCGTCGTGGGTGTATTACGCGGTGGTGCCCGACGCGCTGGCCAGCCTGGCGGTGCTGCTGGGCACTTCGCCCGCCATCGCAGCGGCGGGGGTGCCGGCATGACCGACACCACCACATCGTCCGCCGCTCCGGTCGTCGGCAAGCTCTCCACCCTCGACCGGTTCCTGCCGCTCTGGATCGGCGCGGCGATGGTTGCCGGCCTGCTGCTGGGCCGGTGGATACCGGGTTTGAATACGGCGCTGGAAAAGGTTCAGGTGGACGGCATTTCGCTGCCCATCGCCCTGGGTCTGTTGATCATGATGTATCCGGTCCTGGCCAAGGTGCGGTACGACCGCCTCGACACCGTCACCGGCGACCGCAAGCTGATGATCTCGTCGCTGGTGCTGAACTGGGTGCTGGGTCCGGCGTTGATGTTCGCCCTGGCCTGGCTGCTGCTGCCCGATCTGCCCGAATACCGCACCGGGCTGATCATCGTCGGGTTGGCCCGCTGTATCGCCATGGTGATCATCTGGAACGACCTGGCCTGCGGGGACCGCGAAGCCGCCGCTGTGCTCGTCGCGTTGAACTCGATCTTCCAGGTGATCATGTTCGCGGTGCTGGGTTGGTTCTACCTGTCGGTGCTGCCCGGCTGGCTGGGCCTGCCCCAGACCGGAATCTCCACCTCACCGTGGCAGATCGCCAAATCGGTGCTGATCTTCCTGGGGATCCCTCTGGTGGCCGGCTACCTGTCGCGACGGATCGGGGAGAAGACAAAGGGCCGCCTCTGGTACGAGAGCGCCTTCCTGCCCAAGATCGGCCCGTGGGCGCTCTACGGCTTGCTGTTCACGATCGTGATTCTCTTTGCACTGCAAGGCCATCAGATCACCACTCACCCTTGGGACGTGGCGCGCATCGCCCTGCCCCTGCTCGCGTACTTCGCGATCATGTGGGGCGGTGGCTACCTGCTGGGCAGAGTGCTCGACCTCGGCTACGAGCGCACCACCACCTTGGCGTTCACCGCGGCAGGAAACAACTTCGAGCTCGCCATCGCCGTCGCGATCGCCACCTTCGGCGCCACCTCCGGACAAGCCCTGGCGGGCGTGGTCGGACCGCTGATCGAAGTGCCCGTCCTCGTCGCCCTGGTCTATGTATCCCTGGCACTGCGCAAACGCTTCCCCTCCGCCGCGGTGACGCCGTCGCCGTCACCCTGACTCCCCACGTACCCACCCCACTTCTGAAAGGTCAACACTCCGATGGCATCTCAACCCAGTGTGTTGTTCGTGTGCATCCACAATGCCGGCCGTTCCCAGATGGCCGCCGGCTTCCTGCGCTCACTGGGCGGCGGGGCCATCGTGGTGCGCTCGGCGGGCAGCGAACCGAGCGAACGGGTGAACCCCGCCGCGGTGGAGGCGATGGCCGAAGTCGGGATCGACATCTCCGATCAAACCCCGAAACTGCTGACCCACGAGGCGGTCGAAGCCTCCGATGTGGTGATCACGATGGGCTGCGGCGACGCCTGCCCGATCTTCCCCGGAATCAGCTACCGCAACTGGGAACTGGAAGATCCCGCAGGCAAGGGAGTCGAGGCGGTGCGCCCCATTCGTGACGAGATCCAAACCCGCGTGCAGGCACTGGTCGCCGAGTTGCTGCCCGCCGGGGCACCCGCTGCGGGCGCATGAGCACACCGAAGGTCCTGTTCGTCTGCAAGTCCAACAGCGGCAAGTCCCAGATGGCCGCCGGGCTGATGCGCCAACTGGCCGGTGATCGGATCGAGGTGTATTCGGCCGGTACGGATCCGGGAACGGCCGTCAATGCGCTGTCGGTCGAGTCGCTGCGGGAGGTGGGTGCCGACATGAGCGGCGAGCATCCCAAGCCGATCGACCCTGAACTTGTGCGCGACGTCGATGTGGTTGTCGTCCTGGGCCGCCAGGCCCGCGTCGAGCCGGTGGCCGGGACGCGGTTCGAGACCTGGGACACCGACGAGCCCTCCGAGCGGGGGATCGACGGGATCGAGCGGATGCGATTGATCCGCGACGACATCGCCGCCCGCGTGAAGCGCCTCGCCCACGAGCTGAATCAGCCAGTGTTCCAACCCGATAAGGAGATCCGATGAGCAAGATCGAGGTATTCGAACCCGCCCTCTGCTGCAACACCGGGGTGTGCGGGCAGGACGTCGATCAGGACCTGGTCACCTTCACCGCCGACATGGCCTGGCTGCGGGAGCAGGGTGCGACGATCACCCGCCACAACCTGGCCAACGACCCGCAGGCCTTCGCTCACAACGACGCCGTCAAGGCCTTCCTGCAGGTTTCCGGCTCGGCCGGACTGCCGCTGGTCCTCGTCGACGGCGTCACCGCCATGACCGGCCGTTACCCCGACCGCGACCAGTTGAGCACCTGGGCCGGACTGCAGGACACCGCGCCGGCACCCGCCGGCGGCGAGTTGGGCATCACCGCCGCCGATTCCGGGGGCGGCTGCTGCGGTGGCGGCGCCTCGAGCTGCTGCTAACCAGCCCCAGCATCCCCGACAGCGACGAAGAAAGACCCGTCCATGAGCACCGAGCCTGTGCATGACGTCATCATCATCGGATCCGGCCCTGCCGGCTATACCGCGGCGATCTACACCGCCCGCGCCGAACTGAATCCCCTTGTGTTCGAGGGCACCTCGTTCGGGGGTGCCTTGATGACGACCACCGAGGTGGAGAACTACCCCGGCTTCCGCAACGGGATCCAGGGCCCGGAACTGATGGAGGAGATGCGCGAGCAGGCCCTGCGCTTCGGCTCCGACCTGCAGATGGACGACGTCGAGTCTGTCGATTTGGCCGGACCGGTGAAGACGATCGTCACCGCCGGCGGGGAGACCCACCGGGCCCGCGCGGTCATCCTGGCGATGGGGGCAGCCGCCCGCTACCTTGGTGTGCCCGGTGAGCAGGAACTGCTCGGCCGCGGGGTGAGCGCCTGTGCGACCTGCGACGGCTTCTTCTTCAAGGACCAGGACATCGCCGTGATCGGCGGCGGTGACTCTGCCATGGAGGAAGCCACCTTCCTGACCCGGTTTGCCCGCAGCGTCACTCTGGTCCACCGCCGCGCGGAATTCCGCGCCTCCAAGATCATGCTGGAACGGGCCCGCGCCAATGACAAGATCACCTTCCTGACCAACACCACCGTGATCGCCGTCGACGGCGATACCACGGTGATCGGCCTGCGGGTCCACAACGTCCTCACCGGAGAGAACACCACCCTGCCGGTCACCGGAGTTTTCATTGCGGTCGGGCACGATCCCCGCTCGGAACTGGTCCGCGACAGTGTCGAGGTCGACGTCGAGGGCTACGTCCAGGTCCAGGGACGCACCACCGCCACCTCAGTGCCCGGCGTCTTCGCCGCGGGCGATCTTGTCGACCGCACCTACCGCCAGGCCATCACCGCCGCCGGCAGCGGCTGTGCAGCCGCGATCGACGCCGAACGCTGGCTGACCGAACTCCACGACACCGCCACCACCGAGATGATCGGAGCACAACCATGAGCGCCCACACCACCCCGCTGACCGTCACCGACGACACCTTCACCGCCGATGTCCTGGACAGCACAACCCCTGTCCTGGTGGACTTCTGGGCACCCTGGTGCGGACCGTGCAAGATGGTCGCCCCCGTGCTCGAAGAGATCGCCAAAGACAAGGCCGGGACGTTGACGGTGGCCAAGATCGACGTCGACACCAACCCCGCCCGCGCCCGCGAATTCCAGGTCGTCTCCATCCCGACGCTGATCCTGTTCAAGGCCGGCAAGCCGCTCACCCGGATCGTCGGAGCCAAGGGCAAAGTCGCCCTGCTCAAGGAAATCGCCGACGCCCTCTAAGTCGTTCCGCGCTCACCCATCAACAACCCCGAAGGGAATCCCGCCGTGATGACGTTTCTCACCGACCCGCCGCGCTTTCTGTTCTTCACCGGCAAAGGCGGGGTCGGCAAAACGTCCATCGCGTGCGCGGCGGCGCTGGCGCTGGTGAGCGCGGGCAAGAAGGTGCTGCTGGTTTCCACCGACCCGGCCTCCAACGTCGGGCAGGTCTTCGGGGTCAGCATCGGCAACCGCATCACCGCCATCCCCGCCGTGGCCGGTGTTTCCGCGCTGGAGATCGACCCCGAAGCGGCCGCCGCGGACTACCGCGAACGCATCGTCGGCCCAGTGCGCGGACTACTCCCCGAGGCCGAGATCGCCGCCATCACCGAACAGCTCTCCGGCTCATGCACCACCGAGGTGGCCTCCTTCGACGAGTTCACCGCCCTGCTCACCGACACCGACAGGTCCGTCGGCGACTTCGACCACATCCTGTTCGACACCGCCCCCACCGGACACACCATCCGCCTGCTGCAACTGCCCGGAAACTGGACAGAATTCCTGCAAAACGGCAAGGGCGACGCCTCCTGCCTGGGCCCGCTGGCCGGACTCGAAAAGCAGAAGAGCACCTACGCCGCCGCCGTGGCCGCCTTGGCCGACCCGCAGCGCACCCGAGTGGTCCTGGTCACCCGGCCGACGCGCTCGGCGCTGCGTGAAATCGACCGCACCCATGGGGAACTGGCCGCCCTCGGGATGAACCGCCAAAACGTGGTGGTCAACGCCGTCATGCCCCAACCCGCCGATGACACCGACCCGCTGGCCAGTGCGGTATACCGCCGCGAGCAGGCCGCCCTGGCCGACATGCCCGTCGCCCTGCGCGCACTGCCGCGCGACATCATCGACCTCAAAGCCGACAACATGGTCGGCCTCGATGCCCTGCACACCCTGTTCGACACCGCCCTCGTTGCCAGCTCTGCCGACACCGCTGCGGCCACCCCGCACGCCGTCGCGGTCGCACCCCTGCGTGATCTCGTCGATGAGATCGAGCGCAGCGGAAAGGGATTGGTGATGTGCATGGGCAAGGGCGGTGTCGGTAAGACCACCGTCGCCGCCGCGATCGCGGTCGCGCTGGCCGAACGCGGCCACGACGTCCACCTGAGCACCACCGACCCCGCCGCCCACCTCACCGAAACCCTCCAGGGCGGGGTCGAGCACCTACGGGTCTCCCGCATCGACCCCGCCGAAGCCAGCCAGCAGTACCGCGACCGCGTCATGGCCAGCAAGGGCGCCCACCTCGACGAGGCCGGCAAAGCGACCCTCGCCGAAGACCTGCGCTCACCGTGCACCGAGGAAGTCGCTGTCTTCCAGGCC
The DNA here is from genome assembly GCF_054515875.1 of Mycolicibacterium sp. HS_4_1. NCBI lineage: Bacteria > Bacillati > Actinomycetota > Actinomycetes > Mycobacteriales > Mycobacteriaceae > Mycobacterium > Mycolicibacterium sp. HS_4_1. The sequence goes on along the minus strand of NZ_CM137261.1, from coordinate 3,935,284 downwards.
TTCTCGAAAGTCATCCACGAATCCCGCAGCACCTTCGTCGTCCTGGACACCGCCCCCACCGGACACACCCTGCTGCTCCTGGACGCCACCGGCTCATACCACCGTGAGATCGCCCGCCAGATGGGCGACAGCGGCCATTACACCACCCCACTCATGCGCCTCCAAGACCCGGACCTGACCAAAGTCCTGCTCATCACCCTGGCCGAAACCACCCCTGTGTTGGAAGCCGCCGATCTGCAGAACGACCTCGAACGCGCCGGCATCCACCCGTGGGCATGGGTCATCAATAACTCCGTTGCCGCCGCCGCCCCCACCAACCCGCTGCTGCAACGACGTGCCGCCACCGAGATCAGCCAGATCGACACGGTCCGAACCCGATACGCCGACCGCTACGCTGTCATCCCGCTGCTGGCTGAGGAACCTATCGGCGTCCCTGCCCTCACCCGACTCACCCACGACAGCGCCGTCGACGCGGCGACCGGGTGAATCCCGACGACGTCGACGTCGACGTCGCGGTCATCGGTGGCGGCCAGGCGGGCCTCGCCGCAGGCTACTGCCTGCGCCGCGCGGGGCTCCGGTTCGTGATCCTCAACGATCAGCCCACGCCCGGGGGTGCCTGGCCGCACACCTGGAAATCGCTGACCCTGTTCTCACCGGCTGAGTTTTCCTCGCTGCCGGGATGGCCCATGCCGCACTGGCCCAACGGGTTTCCCCCGCGCGCCACGTCATCGCCTACCTAACCACCTATGAACAACGATCTCCTAAACCACCACGACGACCTGGGTCATCACCTCCCCGCCGAGGTTCCTGCCCGACGACGTCGACGGGCGAGCCCTCTTCGATGTCGCCACAAGACGGAGCGCCGACATTCGCGCTGCGGCCCACGCATGTCCCGCAATTCTCAAGAATTTGTCACTTTTGACATCGGTGTGTCATCGAATTTGAGAATGTGACATCACGTTTGAGAACGGACATTGGACACTGCTGACTATCGAGTGCTCAGCAGTTATGAAGGGCGATGTCTTTGCCTACATAGGGGTCGTAGCCACGACTCACGACGTAGTCCGACACGGCTTTGAGGCAGCCACCGGCACTGGTCAGCACCAGATCGGCAACCATCGCGCACGTGGCAGCGCGGTAGGTGCCCACATGGTGCACTTCCTGTGGGATGAGCAGATTGCCGAGTTCGCAGTAGGCGTCTGCGTGGGCCACGGGAACCCGCACCAGTACTGGAGCGGACAAGGTGACAGCGACGACGACGGCTGCAAACGACTTGTTCACCTCGACAGTATGGCCGGGCGGGAGCGAGCGCATGGAAAGTTAGGCTTCCTCGGGTGTGCACACGAGTCATCTGGCCCGACGCGGGCGATGCGGTCCTGGTCGGCCGCAACATGGACTTCCACCGAGACCTCATGACCAACCTGTGGAAGCAGCCGCGCGGCGTGACCCGCAACGACGGGGTCGCGGGCAAGCTGACCTGGACCTCCAAGTTCGGCAGCGTGATCGCGACTGCCTTCGACATCATCTCGGTGGACGGCATCAACGAGGCCGGCCTGGCGGGGCACGTGCTGTGGTTGGCCGAATCTACTTACAGCACACCGGATGACACCCGGACCGAGCTGAGTCAGGCGATCTGGCTGCAATATTTCCTCGACAACTTCGCAACAGTGGCCGAGGCCGTCGCGTGGATCGCCGAGACCGACGTGCAGGTGGTCCAGATGGCTGACCCCACCGGTGGCGACCCGCCCACCATTCATCTGGCGCTCGATGACGCCACCGGCGACTCGGCGATCATCGAGTACGTCGACGGCCAGCCGAAGGTCTACCACAGCAAGGACTTTCGGGTGATGACGAACTCACCCACCTACGATCAGCAGCTCGAGCTGGTGAAGAATTTCGAGGGCCTCGGGGGCACCGAGCCCTTGCCGGGATCCACGCTGGCCTCCGACAGGTTCGCGCGAGCCACCTACTACGCCGGCCGGCTGCCTACGCCATCGAGCCAGGTCGAAGCAATCGCGAGCATGTTCTCGGTGATCCGCAACGCCGCCCAGCCCTTTCGGATCCCGGACCCCGGCAAACCGGACGCCTCGCAGACCATCTGGCAGGTCGTGCTGGACCTGACCAACAAGCGGTACGTCTATGAATCCACCACGCGGCCCAACATTGTGTGGGTGGATCTGGCCGACCTCGACTTCAGCGAGGGCAGTCCGCAGCTCAAACTCGACCTCATCAGCGAACTCGCCATTGAGGGCGGCATCGCCGGCAACGTCGGTGGCAAGTTCGCGGACGTCGGACCGATGACCTTCCTGTCGTTATCTCTTCTCCGCGAATTGGCAAATACCAAGCCGGAGCATTAGCGGCACGTCCGCTAATGCCGTGACGTGTCGCTGATGCTCTGACACGCTGTGCGGGTGGACCTGATGTGGGGTGTCGTCGCGTTGACGGTCGCGACGTTCACCGTGCTGCTTGCCGTCCGCCGCGTTGTCATGGCCGTCAGTGGATTGGTGTTCGCGCGCTACGTCGCCGTCGGCGGGTTGGCGGCGTTCTCCGTCGACCGCGACGCGGCTGATGGCTACACCGTGCGGTTCGAGGTCGGTGGGCCGGCCGTCTTCCACAACGTGTCGGTGCAATTGTGTGGCGGCCAGGATGCTGATCCGGCACCACCGCCGTTGCGCCACACCATGATTGCCGGCGACGATCCGATCGAATGGACCTTCCGGCTTCCTGACGGCGCCGCAGCGCAGGCGTGGGTGATGGTCACCTGGGTCCGGCCGTATCTGCAGGGCGTCGAATCCGAGGCGCTCGCTCACCGTCTGCAGGCCGGCCGGCTGTACGAATGGCGTTGGTACTCGGAGACGAACCGCTACGTGCGGACCGTCATCCGCTTCGTCGCTCGACGGTGGGACGTCGGTGGAGAGTCGTTGCGTGAGCTGCCGCTGTACGGGCGGTGGCGGCGCACCTCGTCGAACAGCCGCGCCGATCTGCTGGGGCCGGCGGCGACGCCGCCGCCGGTGCCGTAGGTCGACGCCCGGTGGTCCGCGATTGGGATGACCGGTCGCAACCGGCCACGCTACCGTCACCGCAGTGCCAGGATGGCGCCATGACTGTTGTTCTCGTGCATGGCAATCCCGAGACCGATGCGATCTGGGGTCCGCTGGTCGACGTGCTCGGTCGCGACGACGTGGTGCGGTTGTCGCCACCGGGATTCGGCGCGCCGCTGCCTGACGGTTTTCCAGCCACCTACCTTGCCTATCGGGACTGGCTCGAGACCGAATTGGAGGCCATCGGTGAGCCGGTTGATCTGGTGGGCCACGACTGGGGCGGCGGCCACGTGCTGACCGCCGTCATGCACCGGCCCGAACTCGTCCGCAGCTGGGTGACTGACGTCATCGGGACACTCGACCCGGACTTCGCCTGGCACGACATGGCTCAGGTGTGGCAGATGCCGGGGGAGGGTGAGCAACTCGTCGACACCATGCTCGGCGGGTCCGTGGAGGACCGTGCCGGCCAGATGGTCGCTCTCGGGATGCCGCTGGATGTTGCCACGGCCCTCGCCACCGCCCAGGGGCCGGAGATGGGGCGGGCGATACTGGCGCTGTACCGGTCGGCGCGTCAACCCGCGATGGCGGAAGCCGGGCGTGACATCGAAAACTTGCGTGCCAGGCCGGGGTTGGCGCTGCTGGCCACCGCGGACCCGTACATCGGTTCGGGCGAAATCCGTTACCGCGCAGCGGAACGGGCGGGCGCGCGCACCGCGACGCTCGACGGCTTGGGACACTGGTGGATGCTGCAGGACCCGGTGCGGGGCGCCACCGCCCTCACCGAGTTCTGGGCCACCCTCGATTGAACGTCAAAGCCGAACTGGCTCAGGGCAGTACGGTGTGCAGCAGCATCACGTTATACGCCGACCACAGCGACAGCGTGAAGTACAGATCGCGACCGTTGGACCACGGGTGCAGGTACGGCGCGTAGACGCCGCCCGGGAACTGCTGCGACGACACCACCAATTGTTCTGGGCCCCAAGGTCCTTGCGGTGTCGGCGCGGTGCGGATAACCACATCGGACAGGTTGTTGCAGTACATCACCAGGTACTGCTTGAGGTAGGTGTTGTACTGCACCGACATCTCGCCGACCGGGCCGGGGATGATCGGCGACGCCGCTGCGGGGTTGTTGGGCACCCACGACTGGCTCTCGTTGTTCCAGTACTCGTACTTGCTCATGTCCGGCAACAAGTTCTGCGGCACGCGAGACACGTAGGCGCTTCCGCTTCGGCCGGAAGGGGTTCCGTACGAATAGATGTAGCCGTCACTGCCCTTCAGAAACGCGCCCTGCTGGAAATTCTCGTTCCCGGGCAGGTAGGCGACCCGCGACACACTGTCCGGCGACATCGGCCGGACGCTGCTCGGGTACACACCCCAGTTCTGGCCGTTGTCGTTGGAGACGGCGATCGCCGAGTAGTTCGTCGTCCACTGACCGGTGCTATCCCAGTTCTTGATCGACATGAAGCTGGCGTATTGCGTCTTGCCCACGGAGACACCGGAGGTCGGGATGATGCCCTTCTCGACTGGCGCCCAGCGAATGGTGGGGATGGTTTGCTTGGCCAGGTTCGGCTGCCACTCGGGGGAGCCCGAATAGGGGTTGGTCACCGAGCCGGGCGGGATGTGGACGCCGTGCGACAGCGTGCGGTCGCTGGTGCGCAACATGGTGTTGTAGCGCCACTGCTGGTTGGGGGTGGCGCAGTAGCCGTACGTGTCCCCGAACATCATCAGCACCTGGTTGTTCACCGGATCGCCGTTGTCCCACATGATGCCGAGGTCGGTGCCGGAGATGCCGAACCGCTGCAGGGTGTCGCCGCCGGCGCTCTGGTCGCCGGTGACCCAACCGACCAGTGACGTGGTGCCCGCGTCGATGGGTGGCGCCGGTTGTGCTCCGGGCTGGGGTTGCGCCGCGGCGGGGGCAGGCTGCGCCACGCGTTGTTGGACCGGTGGCTGTGGCACGCGAGGTGTGCCGGGTAGCACTCCAGCCTGCTGTTGCACGGTGCCCTGGGTGAAGACGCTCAGCAGTGATCGTGACAGTTTGCCGAGTGTCGGCAGCGGTGCCTTGTCGTTCGCATTGCTCGGTCGGTGGCCGCCGTTCGGCGGCCGCATGACGCCGCTCGACGGCACCCCGTTCGGCGGCAGCATGCCGGCATTGGGACCGGTGCACGGTTCCGCTGCTGCGCGGGGCGGTGCGATGCTCACCGCTCCACCGAGAACGACGGCGGCCGTCAAAGCCACCGATGCAAGTCGAGGACGCGGCGACACGGTCACACCTTTCGGATGGCGGGCGGCGCTCGGACGCCAGCGAGGGGCTTTTGTGACCATAGTTATCAATGGGGTTGTTGAGACCCCTGCTGCGCGGATGGGTACCCATCTGTAACCGCGTCGCGACCGTTCACCTGGCGTTTGCCCAGCGGTGGTGACCTGCGTCGCAATGCTCGGGCGGCGCCGCCCGCCCTAGACTCACCCCATGACAGCCGCCCAGCGGGAACGCGCCGCACTCGTCGAATCCCTGCGCGAGCACGGGCCTGATGCACCGACCTTGTGTGAGGGCTGGAACGCCCGCGATCTCGCCGCGCATCTGGTGGTCCGGGAACGCCGGCTCGATGCCGCACCCGGCATTCTGGTGCCGCAATTGGCCGGCTACACCGATCGGGTACAGGCTCAGGTGACCGCGTCGACCGATTGGGAAAAGCTGGTCGACATGATCGCCGCGGGTCCGCCGCTGTACTCGCCATTCAAACTGCTCGACCCATTCGTCAACGTCGCCGAGATGTTCATTCACACCGAGGACGTCCGCCGGGCCCAGCCGACCTGGGAGCCGCGTGAGCTCGACGAGCACCTGGTGGCGGCGCTGGCGGGACAGGTGGCGAACATGGCGCGGATGGGGATGAGGAATTCGCCGGCGCGGATCACCCTCGTGACCCCCGAGGGCCGCCGCCTCGCCGCCGTCGGCCGTGGCGCCGAGGTGACGGTGACCGGCGCGCCCGGCGAGCTACTGCTCTTCGCTGCGGGCCGTGGACCCGCGCAGGTGACCTTTACCGGACCTGACGAGGCCGTGGCCGCGGTCCGGGGCTCACACCGCGGATTCTGATTGTCGGCGTGCCCCTAGAAAGCACAACGCAGCTCGATCCCGAAGGATCGAGCTGCGTTGTTGCGGACTTCTGGGATCAGAAGTTGTTGCAGGTGTTGGCGACGTTCAGCACCAGGTCGGTGTACCCAGCGGCACCCGGGGTGTTGTACGCCCGCGTGATCAGCGCCTTACGCTGCTGTGGGCCGGAGGCGATCAGCTGGTGCAGGTAGCCGACGCCGATCGGGTTGGCCTGCAGCTCGGCTGCGGCACCCGGGTCGAGGGCGTTCAGAGCGGCGATCACCTGCGGGTAGGTGCAGGTCGAGTACATGATCGGGGTGGGGTCCGGCTGAGCGTAGGCAACAGCGCCGCTGGCCATGACTGCGACCAGTGCCGAACCAGCGCCGACCATCATCCGAGTGGTGAAAGACATTGTGTATTCCCCTCCCGCACCAGCTAAGCGATGCGACCAAAGTGATTGATGACTACGTTAGCAGCTCTATCGACCTTGGGTGGCTGAGCGTTACAGGGTCCGTCATGCTCTTTCGGTGTGCGTTTTGGGGGCCGGGTGGCAGGGCTGCCGCCTTCGGTGTTCAGGCACACAGCGAAGTCTCACGCGATGAAATGTAGGCAAAGCTAACCTAAATTAATCGGGTAGGCTCGCCGCTGAAATGACCGAGATTGATCAGGGGCCGGTTCTACCGCGCGAGTTGACGTCAGTGTCCGCAGAGGTGCGGGCGGTAGGTGCGCCACCCATGCCGCAGCTCGCCGGCCCGTGGGCCGTGCGTCTTGTCGACGCCGAAGCCGACGCCGAGATGCTGTCCGAATGGATGAATCGTCCGCATCTGGCCGAGGCCTGGGAGTATGACCGGCCGCCGCAATGGTGGCGGCGGCATCTTCAGGCGCAGCTCGACGGTGAGTACTCCCGGCCGCTGTTGGTGAGTTATCAGGACAACGCCATCGGCTACCTCGAGCTGTACTGGGCAGCGAAGGATTCCATCGCTGCTCGATACGATGCCGATCCGTATGACTTGGGACTGCACGCCGCGATCGCTGATGAGCGCTTCGTGCACCGCGGACTCGGACCGATGCTGATGCCCCAGTTGGTGGCGAGCCTGTTCGAACTGGTCCCGTCCTGCCGCCGGGTGATGTTCGATCCCGACCACCGCAATGTCGGTGCGCGCCGGCTGGTCGAGCACGGCGGCGCCGAGTTCCTCGGTGAACATGACATGGCCAACCGCAGGATGGCGCTGTACGCGCTGGCGCGCCCATCCAGCTGACGTCGCACCGGCCCTGTATATAAGGGGAGTGGCAAAAAGGCTTCTGCTGTTGCTGGCAGTGCTCGCCGTCGTGGGGGTTTGCGCCGGACCGTGGTTCTACCGAACCCAGATGGAGGGCCCGCCGGCTCCGATGCTGAGCCTGCCGACGACACATCGCCCGGCCAGCACCAACCTCGATGGCAAATGGGTGGTGAGTGCAGGTCCCGAAGACGAGGCCAAACGCACGCAGGCCGGTTACCGCGCCCGGCAAAAACTCCTGTGGGAAACCGTCATCGTCACCGGGCGGACCAATTCGGTCCGGGGTGACGCCACGGTTGCGGGCGGCAACTTGCAGGCGGCGAGCTTCGTCGTCGACGTCGGGACCATGCAGTCGGCGCACCGGGGCCGGGACGACAAGTTCCGCAGTGCCGAAGTGATGGACGCCGCGCAGTTCCCGACAGCCAAGCTCGCTGTGCTCGATCCGGTCAACCTGTCCGCCGTCTCCGGCGATGGCACGCCCACCACCCTGGAAGTGTCGGCGCAACTCACCCTCAAGGGCGTCAGCCGGCAGGTGGCGGTGCGGCTGGACGTGCAGCGGTCGGGTAGCGGCGTGGTCGCCGTGGGCCAAATCCCCGTCACCTTCGCCGATTATGGGATCGCACCGCCGCCGCCGCCGGCCGGTCTGCTCGCTGTCGATCCGATCGTCACCATCGAATTCCTGGTGAACCTGGTCAAGCGCTGAACGCGGACGGGGACCTTCAGGGTTGAAAGTGCCCCAGATTGGTACCGCCGTCCCGGTGCCCGTTGTCCACGGACACCAGCGCGGGCACGCGTTCGCAGGTGACCACTCCATGCGCGGTGGTCACCTCATCGATGAGATCGAATGCGGCAGCGATGTTCTCGGGGGTGTCCACCACGATGGTCGTGACCGGAACCTGACGCCCGAGCTGAAAGAGCTTGTCGCCGTGCGGTGTCCGCCCGTCGTGGAAGCCCCAAATGCCGCGTAGGACGGTGACGCCGCGGCTGTTTTCGTTGGCGCGCAGCCGCCGGACGATCTCCCGGTGCACCGGTTCGCCGTCATGCAGGGTGTCTTCGGCCGTATGGATCATCAGCTTCTGCCACAACGGAGTTCCATTGGCGTCGCGGGCCGGGAGCGCACCGGGGCGGGCCACCAGCGTCCCTGCCTGTTTGCACAGCTCGGCCCGCTCCACCGTCACCAACGGATCGGGCAGTAGGCGCTCCAGTTCGGGTAACACCGCGGCGGCGCGGGCGCCGTCGCCGACCGCGATGATCATCACCGGAACGTCGGTGTTCCGGTTCAGGAACCGGGCCCGCTCGCGGTGTCCGCGGACGGTGCCGTCGACCCCGAGAAACACCGACGCACAGGCGAATCCGCTGCGGTGGAGCAGGTCGCACACCGCCATATGGGCGGGACGGCCGTTGATCCGGTGCTGGCGCCCGACGTAGACGCTGAGTTTGGTGTGCTCGCCGACGCTGGTGGCGGTGATGAGGCGGGCGCGTTCGAGCGTGATGAGTCCGCGGGTCGTCAGCTCCACGGTCCGCTCGGCCAGCCCCGCGATCTTGTCGGCGGTATCCACCGCGGCGATGGCCACCGGCAGGTCCTCGGACTGGCTCAGGGTCTGGTCGGTGCGCAGCTGGTGCCGCGGCCCGAATCCGGCGATGCCACGCAGCACGACACTGGTGGCGACATTCTCGGCGCCGTAGAGGTCGAGAAGTTCCTCGGCCAGGAACCGATCCTGATGGCGGCCGGGGCGAGCGAAGCGACGGGAGACACGTTGGCGCTCACCGAAGTACGTCGTCAGTTTCAGGTAGTCCGCCGATTCGCTCACAGTAAGCCGCCCATCCACAATCCCAGCGCCGCGGCGGCCAGGCCCAGCACCACGCTCGCCACGACATTGGCCAGCGCGTACCAGACCTGCCGCTCCTCCCCGAAGCGCTGGGTTTCCAGCATCCACGTCGAGAACGTCGTATATGCACCGACAAATGCAGTCCCAGCCAGCAGGGCGACGTTGGGACTCAACGCCAGTCCGCCGAAGAATCCGAGCAGCCAGGCGCCGCTGAGGTTCACCACGAAGGTGCCATACGGGAAGCTGCTGCTCTTGCGTTTGGATATGGCGCGGTCGACCAGGAAACGCGTCACCGCGCCTACGCCGCCGATGAGGGCGACACCGAGCCAGATGACTGCCGTCATGCCCGCACCCGGACTCGCCGCACCAGCACCGTGGCCAGGTACACCGCAGCCAGGCCCGCGACGATGCTGGCCACCGTGTAGCCCGCGGCCAGCCCGTAGGCGCCGTGCCCGAGCATCCGGACCGTCTCGACCTGCATGGTGCTGAACGTGGTCAGGCCGCCGCACACGCCGGTGCCGAGTAGTGGGCGCTGGTAGCTCGACACAGGCAGCCGCTCCAGTAGCCGGGTGGTGAAGTACCCGAGCAGGAACGCGCCGACGATGTTGACGACGAACGTGGGCCAGGGCCAGTGCTCGGGATGAGGCACGGCGAAGACGGCCAGGGCCGCGCGCGCGACAGTGCCGATGGCGCCCCCGACGAACACGGCGGCCAATTCTCGGTTGTCGTGGCCGAACATAGGGCAAAAGTATGGTGGCTGAACGCCGACAGGTGCACACCGGGGGAGAACCGGTAGCAGAATCGAGCTCATGACGGCCAACCCGCGCGCCGGCCAACCGGCCCAACCAGACGACCTGATCGACGTGGCCCACGTTGTCACCGCCTACTACACGGTGGCGCCCGACCCCGAGAACGTCGACCAGCAGGTGGTGTTCGGCACGTCGGGGCACCGCGGTTCGAGCCTGGACGCGGCATTCAACGAGCCGCACATCCTGGCCACCACGCAGGCGATCGTCGAATACCGGGCTGCCCAGGGCACCACCGGGCCGTTGTTCATCGGTCGCGACACTCACGCGTTGTCCGAGCCGGCCTGGGTGACGGCGCTGGAAGTGCTGGCCGGCAACGAGGTCGTCGCGATGATCGACACCGCCGACCGCTACACGCCCACCCCGGCGGTAAGCCACGCGATCCTGACCTTCAACCGCGGCCGCGAAGGCGATCTCGCCGACGGCATCGTCGTCACCCCGTCGCACAACCCGCCGCGGGACGGGGGCTTCAAGTACAACCCGCCCAATGGCGGCCCGGCCGACACCGATGCGACGAGCGTGATTGCCAAGCGCGCCAACGAGATTCTGCGCGACGGATTGCGCGACGTGAAACGGATGCCCCTGGCGCGCGCGCTGGGGTCGACGGAGCGCCACGACTATCTGAACGCCTACGTCGAAGATCTGTCGAATGTTGTTGACCTGCACGCTATTCGTGCCGAGGGGGTGCGCATCGGAGCGGACCCGCTCGGCGGGGCGAGTGTCGATTACTGGGGCGCCATCGCCGAGCGGTACCAACTGGACCTGACCGTCGTCAATCCGCTCGTGGACGCGACGTGGCGGTTCATGACCCTCGACACCGACGGCAAGATCCGGATGGACTGCAGCTCGCCGAATGCCATGGCGTCACTCATCGCGAACCGGGACCTGTATCAGATCGCCACCGGCAACGACGCGGATTCGGACCGGCACGGCATCGTCACGCCCGACGGTGGGCTGCTGAACCCGAATCACTATCTGGCCGTGGCCATCGACTACCTGTACACGCATCGCGCGGGCTGGCCCGGTACTGCCGCGGTGGGCAAGACCGCGGTCAGCTCGTCGATCATCGACCGGGTGGTCGCCGGGCTGGGGCGCCGGCTCGTGGAGGTACCAGTCGGTTTCAAATGGTTCGTCGACGGATTGGTGAGCGGCACAATCGGATTCGGTGGCGAGGAGAGCGCCGGGGCGTCGTACCTGCGCACCGACGGAACTGTCTGGACCACCGACAAAGACGGCATCATCCTGGCGCTGCTGGCCTCTGAGATTCTCGCGGTCACCGGCCTGTCGCCGTCGCAGCGCTATGCAGAGCTGACCGAAAAGTACGGCGCCCCAACCTATGCGCGCATCGACGCGCCAGCCAACCGCGAACAGAAGGCCCGGTTGTCGAAGCTGTCGGCCGAGCAGGTGACCGCGACGGAGCTGGCCGGGGAACCGATCGTCGCCAAGCTCACGGCGGCTCCCGGCAACGGCGCGCCGCTCGGTGGTCTGAAGGTGACCACCGAGAACGCGTGGTTCGCCGCCCGGCCGTCGGGTACCGAAGACGTCTACAAGATTTATGCCGAGTCCTTCAAGGGTCCCGAACACCTGGCCGAGGTGCAAAAAGCGGCCCGGGAAGTGGTGAATACCGTCATCGCTCAATAACTTTGCTGAACTAATGAAGAAACACGTTGCTCCCTAATGGGTCGCTAGATTTCAGGGATCTTGCGGTTTTGCTGCCAAGTTGCTGCGGCGTGGCTGTCATAGGCCTAGAGTTGTGGCTGTTCACGAAGCTTCATTGGCGATAGGAGCAATCGTGGTTTCCGTCATCGCTGTCCGCAGACTCATCCGCCCCGGCCTGTTCACCGGCCTCGGTGTCGTCGTCGCCTTCCCTAGCCTCCCGGCGCCGTGGTACTGCATGCCCTGGGAAGATGCAGTGTGCAAAGGAATTCCGCCGGTCTGTTGGTGTGTGCCACATGGCGATCCGGCCATGCCGGCTGACGAGTTGACACCCGCACCACCGGCCGCCCCCTCAATGGATCCTCGGGGTCCGGTGACGCGAGACGCGCAATAGCAATTGCTCCGCCAGTGCCGGCGAAGGAGAGCCACCATGTTCACATCGACTGTGCGTCGGATCGTCGGAATGGCACTGATGGTCGGCAGCATCGTCGCCGCTATCGCTGCGGCGCCCATCGCGAGCGCGGACAAGGCGGACGACCTTTTCCGTTGCACGGACAACGGCGGCACTATGAAGGACTGCTGCGCAAAAGGCGGGGGCGATTACGTCAAGCATCCCAATGGCACCGAGGTGTGCACGTTCGACGAGACGGGAACCCGGATAGCCAGAAACCCCGATGGTCGGCTGCAAGTCGTCGCCGGCGAGGGTAACCCCAGTTCGCTTCCGCCCCGAGCGACGTACGCGCCGTTGCCGCCAGGGATCACGAATGTCAATTAGGGCGCCGGTGCGCACCGGTTACAGGGGAGTATTCGCGGCAAATACAGTCATGTTGTGAGTGCTGTCACCGAAGACGGTCGTCACCCGACCCGACTCCCCGCCGAGATCTGGGTCCTGGGCGGCGCCAACGTCGTCATCGCACTCGGCTACGGCGTGGTCTCCCCGGTGCTGCCGGCGTACGCGCGCAACTTCGGCGTCAGCATCGGCGCGGCGACGTTTGTCATCACCGCCTTCGCCGCAATGCGGCTGATCTTCGCGCCACCGAGCGGCCTGTTGGTACAGAAACTCGGCGAGCGGCGCGTCTATCTCACGGGCCTGCTGATCGTCGCGATGTCGACGCTGGCCTGCGCCTTCGCCCAGAGTTACTGGCAGCTGCTGGTGTTCCGATCCCTCGGTGGTGCCGGTTCGACCATGTTCACGGTGTCGTCCCTCGCGCTGATGATCCGGTTGTCGCCGTTCGACGCGCGCGGCCGGGTGGCCGGCCTGTTCTCCAGCGCCTTCATGATCGGTGGCGTGGCCGGACCGGTGCTGGGCAGTCTGACTGCGGGGCTGGGCCTGTCCGTGCCGTTCGTTATCTACGGAGCGGCGCTGGCCGTCGCCGCGGCCGTGGTGTTCGTCAGCCTGCGGAACTCGACGCTGGCGGCGCCCGAGGAGATCACCGGGCCGACGGTGTCGGTGCGGACCGTCCTGCGCAATCGCGCTTATCAGGCCGCCTTGCTGTCCAATCTGGCGTCCGGATGGGCCGCGCTGGGCCTGCGGGTGGCGCTGGTCCCGCTGTTCGTGGTCGACGTGCTGCACCGCAGTGCGGGCACGGCGGGCCTGGTGCTGGCGACGTTCGCTATCGGCAACGTGTGTGCCGTCATCCCCAGCGGGCATCTGTCGGACCGGGTCGGCCGGCGCACGCTGCTGATCGTCGGGCTGACGGTGTCGTCGGTCTCGACGGTGCTACTGGGCTGGACCACGTCGCTGCCGGTGTTTCTCGCGATCGCGTTCGTGACCGGCGTGGCGAGCGGCATGTTCATCTCGCCGCAGCAGGCGGCCATCGCCGACATCATCGGCAGCCAGGCCCGGGGTGGCACCGCGGTGGCGACCTTCCAGATGATGTCGGACCTCGGCACCATCGTCGGCTCGCTGGCCGCGGGGCAGATCGCCCAGCACGTGTCGTTCACGGCGGCATTCGGCGTGGGCGGGGTGATCCTGCTGGCGGCCGCGGTCAGTTGGTGGCTGGCGCCGGAAACGCGTCGTTCCGGTGACGAGGAGGAGACCCCGATCTGTCCGCTGGGCCACGAGCCGGTGGAGGGGTCCCTGTGACCAGCCGTTTTGTTCACCGTGGGGCTGGTGGTGTAGCTTCATCAGGCACCACTTAAGGGGCTATGGCGCAGCTGGTAGCGCACCACACTGGCAGTGTGGGGGTCAGGGGTTCGAGTCCCCTTAGCTCCACGTTCAAAAACCCGCTCTGACTTCCGTCAGGGCGGGTTTTTCGTTTACCAATGGTGACCGCCCGACGCCCGGCCCGCGAACTTACCGCGCGGTAAGATGCCCGCATGACTCAGCGCAGCATGCCCACTCTCGATGGCGTGACCCATGAATATGTGCAGGCCGGTGACGTGAAGATCCACGTTGCCGTCGCCGGACCGGAGGACGGGCGCCCAGTCGTGCTGCTGCACGGCTGGCCGGAGAACTGGTGGATGTGGCACAAGGTCATCCCCGCACTGGCGGATGCCGGTTACCGGGTGCACGCCATGGACCTGCGGGGTGCCGGCTGGAGCGAGGTCACCCCGAAGGGCTACGAAAAGGAGCAGTTCGCCTCCGACGTGCTCGCCGCAGCGACCGCGCTCGGGTTGGACTCCTTTGACTTGGTGGGACATGACTGGGGCGGCTGGACCGCGCAGCTGGTCGCGCTGAAGGCGCCCACGCGCGTTCGGCGGTTGGCGATCCTCAACATCCCGCCGGTGTGGCAGGAGCCGGGCCGGGTCGCCCGCCATGCGCACAAGCTGGCGTACCAGCTCGTCGTGGGAGCGCCTGTGGCTGGTCCGCTCTCGCACCTGTCCCCAACGCTGTGGTGGTTCATTCGCCGCAGCGGCATGCCCAAGGAGTCGGTGGACTTCTTCCGTAGCTGCTTCCGCGACCGGGACCGCCGGGTGGCGGGTTCCAAGATTTACCGGTCCATGGTCGGCAAGGAGTTCGCCAGGCTGGCGCGCGGTCCCTACGACGACCAGAAGCTCGACATGCCCGTGCGTGTCCTGTTCGGCCTCGACGACGTGGCGGTTCACCCGTCGCTACTCGAGGGATTCACGGGCCATGCCGACGACCTCAACATCACCGAGGTGCCCGACTGCGGTCACTTCATCGTCGACGAGCAGCCTGACCTCGTGGTGAAGTGGCTCTCCGATGTGCTGGCGGAGCCGCAGTCCGCTTAGCTCCAGACAGCAACCCCGCTCCGACTTCGGTCGGAGCGGGGTTTCTTTTTGGGGGCTCGTCAGAGTCGATCGAAAATGCTGTTGACGATGTCGTCGCCGATGCCGAAACCGGCTCCGCGCACGATCGACTGACCGAAGTTGCCGCCCAGGAATCGCTGCAGCGTGCCGCCGCTCGGCTGGGGCTGATACTGCGGCTCGACGTACGCCGGCTGCTGATATTGCGGTTGGTATTGTGGGGCCGGCTGATATTGCGGCTCAGGGCTCTGCACGTGGTTGGCGACCAGGGCATGAATCGACTGGAAGACTGACCCGGTCGCGCTCTCCTCATCCCGAATGGCCAACGCGATCTCTTTGAGGTCCAGCTGCCATTCCCGCGCGTTGGTGTCGCCGGCGGCGGCCGCAGCCGAGAGCTTCCCGGCCAGCGCCTGAATCAGCGAGGCAGTCTGCTGAGACTGCTGCTGAAGAGTCGCGTACTGCTGATCGACGGTCTCGACGTCCACGGCGCGGATTCCTTACCTCTGTGTGCACTTTTCGTGCATCCTGGCTGGTCGGTCGCCACGGTACTGACGGATCGTCGGGTGAAACTGGCCGCCGACTGTGAATGGCCTGGGCGGCCCAATCCCGTACGTCGATAGTCACGGAAGCCGACGTAGAGGTCTTCTGCGAGGTCATATAGCCGCGCGTGCCCGGCCCGCATCGGAAGGAAAATCGGGTTGCTGCCGCAGCCGGGTGCCGGGTGGCCAAGAATGGTCAGATGGTGAATTCCGAGCTCGTACCGTTCGGTGAGCTGTCCAACGAGTTGGCGGAAATAGAAGCAGCGGAACCTCCTGGCCTTCCGGGCAGCAACCCCATCCTGGCGCTGCAGCACATGGAGGCTGCGCTGGTTCGCGCCGACCTCGAATGCCCCGACGCGCTCAGCCCCGAGCAGTTTCGCCAGCTGCGCTATCTGCTGAGCTTCGCGCGCCTCACCGTGTTCGAACCGGGTGCAGCCGGCCCGGGCGGTACCCGCGGCCGCGGCGACATCACGGTCGGTGACGAAGTCCTCGGTTTCCGGCAGCGAGTGATCGACGCGCTGTACAACCCACTCCGTGGGCGCACCACCGCGCCCGAGCGTCTGGCCGCGGCCAAGCAGGTGCTGGCGAACTTCTCCGAGGACGTGGAGTGCGAGCGTTCGGTGCTGCTGGAGCACCACGCCAACGACTTCTCGGCGGCCGAACTCGACGCCGAGCTCGGCTACAAGACCTACGTGGCGGTCCTCGGCGGCGGGGGCGGCGCTGGTTACGTCTACCTCGGCGGCATGCAGCGCATGCTCGCGGCAGGCCTGCCCCCGGCCTACATGTTGACCAACTCTTTCGGCGCCATCGTGGGCAGCGTGATGGCCCGCGTGCTGCCGGTGCCCATCGAGGACTATGTCGCCTGGGCCAAGACCGTCACCTATCGCGGGGTCCTCGGCCCGGCCATGACCCGGCGACGCCACGGCCTCAACGGCCTGTTCACGCTGAAATTCGACCAGTTCGCCAGGGAGATGTTCACCCGGGAAGACGGTGAACCGATGCGGCTGACGGACCTCGCGATCCCTTACGAAACCGTCGTCGCCGGTGTCAGGAAACAGTCTTTCGATCGGCTGCCGGGGCGGTTCCATCCGTCGCACTTCACGCTGATGGGGGTGCGGGCACTCGAGCACCTGAAGCTGGGTTACGCGCCGGGTGCCGTTAACCGCCTGTGGCAGATCGGCGCGTTCATCGACTCACGAGTGGTCAAGCCGATCGTGCTGGGCGGCGACGACTTGACCGCCGAATTCAATGTCGTTGACGCAGCCAGCTTTTCGTCGGCGATCCCCGGGATTCTGCATCATGAGTCCAGCGATCCGCGGATGTGGGGTCTCCTCGATCAGCTACTCATCGAGAAGGACGTTGCCGCGTTGGTCGACGGGGGTGCCGCCAGCAACGTGCCGGTTGAATTGGCGTGGAAGCGAATTCAGGACGGGCGGCTTGGCACTCGGAATGCGTGCTATATCGGCTGGGACTGCTTCCACCCGCAATGGAACCCGAGACACCTTTGGCTGCAACCGATCACCCAGGCACTGCAGCTGCAGATGGTGCGCAACGCGCCGTTCGCTGACCGCGTCATCCGGTTCAGTCCCACGCTGTCCCCGGTCACCCTGGCGGCCGCGCCGGAAGCCATCGATCGTGCCATCGGGTGGGGTAACGCTTCGGTCGAGAGTTCGGTGCCGTTCGTGCAGCGGTTGACCGAGCCGGTGTGGTGGGAAGGGAATCAGCCGCCACAGGTCGATCGCACACCGGCGCGCATCTCTGCGCCGTTGCAGCCCATGACCACCATTCTGGACGACGCCCGACGTGCGGCCGAGTACGTACCGCCAGTCACGCGGGTCCGGCGTCGGGTGGCGGCGCTCGGGGATCGCATCCGCCGATCGCAGGGCGACCCCATTTAGGCCACTATGCCCACAGATCCGGTGAGGCCGGCGACGAGTGGCCGGGACGCGCGACGATCTTCGACGATCTCGGCATTCATGCCACGGTGGTTACCCACTTCTGCCGATGCCCATCGCGGGCGCGCTCCACGCGTGATCCCCGCTACTTCCGCACAGTTGTGACCGGAGTGTGAATGCCGGTCTTGGTCGGGGACTTCGGAGTGCCTTGCTGGGGTGTGACGTCGCTGCCCGGGATGCTGTCGTCACAGAAGCCGTCCGGTCCTGCGCACTGACCGCTCAGCAACGCTCCATTGATCTGGTCGGAAGCACGCTGGTGTCCGGAGTCGACCTGCTGGCAGTTCGGCGTGCCCTCGTTACAGACGGCGAAAGCCGGCGCAGCCGTCCAGCTCGAAGCGATGAGCATCAGGGCGGGTGCCGCGACTACGCCGACCGCTGCGATGAGCCGGTTGGTCTTGGTGTTGTGGGTGCGGTTCATGTCGTTTCCCATTTCTAGGCTCGGGGCCCCACGGTGAGGCTCTGCCTATAGGTAGGAGCGGCCACCGAGCTGAAACGGGACACTTTTTGCGAAACACTCTTGACGCACGTGCGGGGAGCCGGCCTCCAATGCGTTTCCAACTACAGCTGGCTACGTTCCGGCCATGACCCGATCCACCGGCTTCATCGGCACGACACTCATCTTCGGAGCACTCGCGCTGCAGCTCAGCGCTTGCACCTCAACAATCAAGCCCGACGGGGCCGCGCAGTCGGTGACCGACATGGTGACCAGCCAAACCGGATTCCACCCGACCGACGTCAAATGCCCTTCCGGCGTCGATGCCAAGGTCGGAGGTGAATTCGACTGCACCTTCACCGGGCCGGAAGGTCCGTACAAGGCGCACATGAAGATCACCAGCGTCGACGGCGAGAAGGTCGACTTCGACATCAAGACGAGCCGAGCCTAGGCGGGTCCGTCTCAGGCGGAGTACCCGCGCGGCAGGGTGCAGCTGTCGACGCACGCGCACGCCAGGAGATCGCCGAGCCGGCCCGCGACGGGCTGCTGCAGGTCGAGCACCGATCCCAGCGCCGGCAGTCGCAGACTGTTGTAGTTGATGTCCCAGTCCAGGATCACCTGGTCGACGATGCGGTCGAGATACTCGCGAAGTTCGGCGGCCGAGGATGTCGGGAACAGGGTGAGCGTGCCCATGGGCTCGCCACGCGGGGTAAGAATCGGGTGCCGCCAGGGTTCGCCGGCGCTGTGACCGACGTGCGGGCGCAGGTAGGCCAGGACGGCTCCGGTCGGATCGTCGAACCGGGCGGCGCCGTCGTGGGGGACGAGCCTGCCGATTTCGGTGCCGGACTCGCTGACAGTGGTGGTGCCGGCGACGTCGATGGTCAGCGTGCGACCCTCTGCTGCGAGGTTGTAAGTGCTGCGCCCGCCGTTCTTGAAGCCGAGGAGGACGCCGAGGCCGGACCTCTGGCGTGCCTCTCCCACGGGCTGTGCCGATGCGTCGGCGAGTTCGACGCGAAGGGCGTTGGCGGCGTTGCGTTTTACGGTTGCGACAAGCTTGGTGCGGTTGTTGAGCACAGTCATCTGTTCGGTGCACCCCTTCGAGATCGCCAGTGGCATTGGCACCGTGACGCTAGTCGTGGGCTGTTGGAAATCCGTTGGGGCTGAGAATGACATTATTCAATAAGTAGAATAACGATTCCATATCGCTTAAAGTGATGGAGTCATGGCCGAATGGTTCCTCTTTCTGCCGCAGGTGCGGCTGGGTATCGATGAGATCGTCGAGCGTGCGCGGGTGGCCGAGGACGCCGGCTTCGACGGGATCGCTTTCATCGACCATCTCGAGGCTCCGGGCGCGCCGGACCGTGACATCTGGGACGCAACGGCGATCGCCGCCTGGGTGGCGGCGCAGACCCAGCGGTTACTGGTCGGACACCTGGTGCTGTGCGACGGTTTCCGGCATCCGGCGGTGCTCGCCAAACACGCCGTCACGATGTCCGCCGCGTCCGGCGGGCGATTCGAACTCGGCCTGGGTGCGGGATCGATGCCGGCCGAATTCGAACGTTTCGGTTTCGCCGATGCCGATGACGCACCGGCCCGATTCCGCCGGCTCGAGCGCGATCTCGCGCTGATCCGGCAGTATTGGGGCGACGACGGCGACATCGGCGACATCGGCGACATCGGCGACAATGCCCAATTCCCGCGCCGTGAACATCCGATTCCGTTGGTGCTCGGCGGTGTCGGCAAGAAGACCATGGAATTGGTTCGTAGACATGCCGATTGGTGGAACCTGCCATGCAATCACCTCGATCGGCTTGAGCAGCTGCGCCCACACGCGGGCGACGCGCGGGTGTCGGTGCAGCAGATGGTCGGGTTCGTCGGATCCGGTGCGGACCGTGCGACGGTCACCGAGACGAGCACCCGCCGGTTCGGTTACCTCGGCGACGGGCTGAGGTGCGGAACGTCCGGCGAGCTGATCGACCACTTCGGCCGGATGAGGGGGCTTGGCGCCGAACGGTTTTACGTATGGTTCGCCGACTTCGCCCATCCCGACACCCTGAGAGAGTTCGCCGAGACGGTGGTGAAAGCGACATGAGTTTCGAGGACCGCCCCGACTACCGCGTCGACATCCATCGGCGCCGCAACGTGATTACGGCCGAGCACGACGGCCGGTTGATCGTCGCGACGACCGCCGCTCTGCTCGTCGACGAGCAGGATCACGGCCTGGTGTTCTACTTCCCGCGCTCGGACGTCCGCATCGATTTACGCAGGGATCCGGATGCCACCAGCCGCTGCCCGTTCAAGGGACAAGCCACCTATTGGCGCTTCGATGGAGATGGAGACGAACCGGTGTGTTGGAGCTACGAGGATCCGACTGAACAAGTGGCGCGGCTGCGCGACCACGTCGCGTTCTACCAGGACCGGGTGAGCGTCCGCGTCGGCCAGGCCCACCCCGCGGTTCTCGGGTACGGCCAGGCATGACCACACCGTCCTCCGTTACCGGGATGCTCGAGGTGTTCGATGTCCAACCGGCGGGGCCCGGTCGCTTCCGTGGCTTCAGCGACGGCGGTGAACGAGCCATCGTCGACGGCACCCAACTGCTGGCGCAGTCCATTGTTGCGGTGGCAAAACAGTTGCCCACCAAATCCGTTCGGTCTGCACACGCGATCTTCGGCCGGGCCGTTCAGGTCGAACTACCCGTCGACTTCGTCGTCGAGGTGGTCAACGACGGCCGGAGCTTCGCGGCCGCGGTGGTGGCGGTGGAACAGGACGGCCGACGCTGTGCGACGGTGACGGTGCTGGCTGACACCCCCACGCCCGACGTGATCCGGCACCACGCGCGGCGCCCCGACGTCGCGCTGCCGGCGGAGGCGATTCCGAGCCACATGCCGATGATCGGCCGCGAACTCCGCCTCGTCGACGTCGTGGACGTCAACAGCCCTGACGAGGTCGGTCCACCCGAATTGCACGCCTGGCTGCACTATGACCCGATCCCACGTCGCGACGACCTGGCCAAAGCGCTCGTCGCGCACTTCACCGGCCACCTGTCGATCTCGACGACCATGCGCGCGCACGCCGGCATCGGCACCAGTCAGGCGCACCTCTCGGTGTCCACGGCGCCGATGACCGTCACGG
Organism: Mycolicibacterium sp. HS_4_1; assembly: GCF_054515875.1. NCBI lineage: Bacteria > Bacillati > Actinomycetota > Actinomycetes > Mycobacteriales > Mycobacteriaceae > Mycobacterium > Mycolicibacterium sp. HS_4_1. The sequence continues at coordinate 3,914,318 of NZ_CM137261.1, read as the reverse complement.
TGAGCTATCACGAGCCCGTCGACTGGGACGGCTGGCTGTTGTACTCGCACGAGAGCACCCAGGTCGGTGCCGGAATGTCATATGTGCGGGGACAAGTCCACACCGAGGACGGCCGGCTGATCGCGTCCTTCACGCAGGAGGGCATGATCCGTCCGCTGCGCACCTCCGACACCGCGGTCGCCGCGACAGCGCGGCTGTAGCCGTCATGGCACACGGCGGCCCGCTTCGATCGTGCCGACGACTTCGGTCACGTCTCATATACTGTGATAACAACAGTAACTATTTCAATTCAAGAAGTTGAGGTCGCGTAATGCCCACACCAGTTATCGTCGGTGCCGTCCGGACAGCCATCGGCCGGTCCTTCAAGGGGACCTTGGTCAACACTCCGCCGGAGACGCTGATCACCACCGTCCTGCCTGAGGTGGTCCGTCGCGCCGGTGTTGACCCGAGCGCGATCGACGACCTCATTTTCGCTGAATCTCATTACGGTGGTGGCGATCTCGCCCGTTACGCGGCCGACGCGACCGGCATGCAGCAGGTTCCCGGTCAGTCTGTGAATCGGCACTGCGCGGGAAGTCTCACCGCGATCGGTAACGCCTCGGCTCAGATCGGCTCGGGCATGGAGCGCGTTCTCATCGCCGGTGGCGTGCAATCGCTGTCGATGAGTCCGCTGGTGAACTGGCGCATCCCGGGGCCGGAGCTGAAATTCCAGGAGCGGTGGATGCCGCCGACGCACGTCGAGACCGCGGACGCGCCGGCCAAGGACATGTCGATCACGGTCGGCTGGAACACCGCGCAGGCCATGGGTATCACTCGCGAAGAGATGGACGCCTGGGCCGCGCGGTCGCATCAGCGGGCCATCGCCGCGATGGATGCCGGCAAGTTCCTCGACGAGATCGTGCCCCTCAAGGTGCAACTGCCCGACGGCTCCGTCATTGATTTCAGTGTCGACGAGTTCCCCCGTCGCGATACGACTGCTGAGAAGCTCGCCCAGCTGAAGCCGCTGCATCCCGAGATCGAGGGCTTCTCGATCACCGCGGGCAACAGCAGTGGTACCAACGATGCCGCCGCCGCGGTGGCGATCGTCGATGCCGCGTACGCGGAGGCGGAGAACCTGACGAAGATGGCGACGGTGCGTGCGTGGGCATCCGCCGGTGTCGCGCCGCGGGACACGGGCCTCGGTGCGGTGCGTGCCATCGAAAAGGTGTTGCAGCGGGCCGGATTGCAACCGGCTGATGTCGCGCTGTGGGAGATCAACGAGGCGTTCGCCTCGGTGCCGATCGCTGCGTGCAAGGAATTCGGTCTCGACGAGGAGAAGGTCAACTTCTCCGGAAGCGGTTGCAGCCTGGGGCATCCCATCGCGGCGTCGGGCGCGCGTATGGTGACGACGCTGGTCTATGAACTGCAGCGCCGCGGTGGCGGCATCGGCGTCGCCGCGATGTGCGCCGGCGGGGGCCAGGGCGGCGCCGTCGTCATCGAGGTCTGACCCGGGCTAGGAGCGCGGCACCTTGCGACTGCGGGGCACCGACTTCTTGTTGGCCTCGATCAGGCGTTCGGCCTGATCGAGGATGCAGTCGAGTCCGAAATCGAAATTGCTCTCGTCGACCGTGCCCAAGTGGTGGCCCTCCCGAACTGCGCGGGCGAGCAACGGGGTGTTCTCGGCATCGATCGTCATGGCGTCCTGGATGTCGCCCAGCACCTTTCCGTCGGCCTGGTTCTTGTCGCGAAGGCGTTGAAGCACAGCCGATCCGCGGACGTGAACCGACACCGCCGAGTAGATGTCGAAAGCGCTCTGCGGCGGTAATCCGGCTTCCACCAAGCTTGCAATTGCCTTTTCCACGGCTTGCACGCCTACGCGGGCGGCACGCGGACTGAGCGCAGAGCGAATAAGGATCAGGTCGCAAAGAATCGGGTTGGCCACAAACGTCTCACGCATCGTGCGGGCGTGGTTGCGCAGCGTCGACCGCCAGTCCTTGGCCTCGACATACGGCGTGGCGAACACGTACTCGCGCAGGGCGCGGTCCGTCATCGCGTTGAGTAGGTCGTCCTTCTTGCGGAAGTACCAGTAGATGCTCGTGACGCCCACGCCGAGGTGTTTGCCCAGTAGTGGCATGCTGAGGTTGTCGATCGAAACCTGTTCTGCCAGTTCGAATGCGCCGTTGATGATGTCGTCGGGGTTGATCGAACCCCGCTCACGCCGTTGGCGCTTCTCAGCGGTTGCCACCTTTGCCACTGTGGGCACCTCCATCACGATCGATGCTGCGCAATCGTTGAATCTACCGTGTGCTGCCACTCGACTGGCACGCTTATCTACTGTAAGACATATAGTAAGTACTTCTGTGAATATGGAGGGCGAGCGGTGGCAGATGAAGTTCTCGTCGAGCGGCAGGGCCGCATTCTTGTCGCCACGATCAATCGTCCGGATTCGCGTAACGCGGTGAACCACGCGGTGAGTCAGGGACTTGCCAACGCGGTCGATGAACTCGACTCCGATGCAAACCTGTCGGTTGCCGTGATCACTGGTGCTGGCGGAAACTTCTGCGCCGGAATGGATTTGAAAGCCTTCGCGGCTGGCGAGCGCGTCGACATCCCGGGACGGGGACTCGGCTTCACCGAGCGTCCACCGCGCAAGCCCATCATCTCGGCCGTCGAGGGATACGCCCTGGCTGGTGGCACCGAAGTCGTGCTGGCCACGGATCTCGTAGTTGCTTCGCGCACCGCAAAGTTCGGCATCCCGGAAGTGAAGCGTGGCCTGGTTGCTGCCGGCGGCGGGTTGTTGCGACTGCCGAGGCGCATCCCGTTCCAGAAGGCGCTCGAACTGGCTCTCACGGGGGACAGTTTCACAGCAGAACAAGCGGAGGCATGGGGTTTTGTGAATGTGCTGGCGGAACCGGGCGAGGCACTAGCAGCAGCGATCGCGCTCGCTGAACGGATCACCGCCAACGGCCCTATGGCGGTCGCAGTAACCAAGCAGATTCTGGTGCAGGGAGGCAATTGGAGCGACCGCGAAATGTGGTCCAAACAGCTCGAACTCGTCATTCCGGTCTTTACGTCCAATGACGCGAAAGAGGGTTCCATTGCCTTCGCCGAGAAGCGTGCCCCCAGCTGGACGGGAACGTAACAGAAAGGATGAAGTGAGCGACCAGATTGCTGACGTCGTACTGATCACCGGCGCCTTCGGGCAAGTCGGGAAGCGGTGCGCCGAGATCCTGCTCGGGCGAGGGCGAACCGTCATCGCCATGGACCTGCGGAACGACAAGACCACAGCCGTCGCTGACGAGCTGGCGAGCCGATCATGCGGCGGAACACTCGTCGTCGCGTACGCCGATCTGCTCGACGCGGACGCCATCGCCGAGTGCGTGAGCCGACACAAGCCAACCGCCATAGTGCACCTGGCTGCTCTGCTGGCCCCGGCTTCGTACCGAAACCCCATGCTGGCACGCAAGATCAACGTCGACGGCACCCACAATCTGGTGGCAGCCGCGCGTGCCCTGGCCGATCCTCCGCTGTTCATCGATGCGTCGAGCGCGTCGGTCTACGGATCACGGAACCGGTTCACCCACCCGGAGCGCATCACCGCGGACACCGCGGTGAACCCGATCGACCAGTATGGCGAGGACAAGGTGCTTGCCGAAGGAGCGGTACGTGCCAGCGGGCTGCCCTATACAGTGCTGCGCCTCGGCGGAGTGATCTCGACCGACGTCTCCTCCAACTTCAACTCCGACTACCTGGTGCTGATGCGTGCCACGCCGCGGGACAATCAGCTGCACACGGTCGACGCCCGCGACGTCGCGCTCGCCTTCGCCAACGCCGTCGACCGCCGTGATTGGGTGAACGGCAAGACGCTGTTGATCGGCGGCGACGACACGCATCTGCACACCTTCCGTGACGTCGAGGATGACATCATGGAGGCGGTCGGCGTCGGGCGGCTCGGCCCCTCGGCGAGCCTTCCCGGTGATCCGGAAGACGAGCGGGGCTGGGGCTTCACTGGCTTCTTCGATACCAGCGAAGCGCAGGCGTTGCTTGAGTTCCAAGAGCATTCGTGGTCAGAGACGGTGGCGTGGGTCGCGGAATCCCTAGGGCGGGTCCGTGGTGTCCTACAGGTGCTCGGCCCCGTGATTCGTCCGGTGCTGCGGATGGTACTCGCCGTCCAGCGGAAGGTCGAGCGGCGCGGTCCCTATGCCGATCCGTGGGCGCTGATCGAAAAGAATTATGGGCCAGGCGTTTTGGCGAACGGCCAGGCCGGATCGGGAGCGGGCGAACGCCGCTGATCTCCGCGCAGGCGTCGCAGAGTTGCAACAGTGAGGAGTCGTCCATGAGTGCCCCGACCACCGCCGACGCTGCCGGTGTGTTCGCCGACCCATCCGCCTACGCCGACGAGCCGAAACTCCATGCAGCACTGGCTTTTCTGCGTGCTCATGCACCCGTATCCAAGGTTGACGTCGCCGGCTATAAGCCATTCTGGGCGATCACCAAACACGACGATGTCATGGCGATCGAACGCGCCAACACGCTCTTCACCAACTCTCCGCGGCCGGTGCTGATGACCGAAGAGGCCGACGAGCACCAGGCCGCTCTGGGCATCAGCACCCTGATCCACATGGACGACCCGCAGCATCGGCTGGTACGGGCGATCGGCGCCGACTGGTTTCGGCCGAAGGCCATGCGGGACTTGCGCGTTCGCGTCGATGAACTCGCCAAACGCTACGTCGACCGGATGATGGAGTTGGGCGACGAATGCGATTTCGTGCAAGAGGTGGCGGTGAATTACCCGCTGTACGTGATCATGTCGCTCCTCGGTCTGCCCGAATCCGACTTTCCCCGGATGCTGGCGTATACCCAGGAACTGTTCGGCGCCGACGATTCGGAGTTCTCCCGGGGCGTCACTCCTGAGGAAAAGGGTGCCGCGCTGTTCGAGATGTTCAGCTATTTCACCGCGTTGACCGCCGCGCGCCGCGAGAACCCGACCGGCGACCTGGCGTCGGCTGTTGCCAACGCCCGGCTCCAGGGGGAGCCGTTGGGTGACATCGACACCGTCTCGTACTACGTGATCATCGCGACCGCCGGCCACGACACCACGAGTGCGGTGGTCTCTGGTGGTCTGCAGGCGCTCATCGAGAATCAGGATCAGCTCGAGCGGCTTCGCAAGAACCCCGAACTGATGCCACTCGCCACCGAGGAGATGATCCGCTGGGTGACTCCGGTGAAGGAGTTCATGCGCACCGCGCGCGAGAACACCACCGTCCGGGGTGTGCCGATCGCGGCGGGGGAGTCGGTACTGCTGTCGTACGTGTCGGCCAACCGTGACGAAGACGTCTTCGACGACCCGTTCCGTTTCGATGTGGGTCGTGACCCCAACAAGCACGTGGCGTTCGGCTATGGCGTCCACTTCTGCCTGGGCGCAGCGCTGGCGCGGATGGAGGTCACCAGCTTCTTCTCGGAGTTGATCCCGCGGCTCCGATCGATCGAGCTGGCGGGCACTCCACAGCAGGTGGCGACCATCTTCGTCGGCGGCCTCAAACACCTGCCAATCCGCTACTCGCTCACTTCGCGAAAGTGACGTTCTCCTATCTGATAATGTGCTTCTCATGCTGAAGACAGGTAGTCGCCTGCGGAGTCAGGTGTGCGACACCCAGGTGATCGTCGTCCGGACTGGTGAGAGCCTGGACGACCTACGGTGCGGAGGCGCCCCGATGGTGGCGCTCGATGCCGAGGTCGACGGCGCTGCGGTGCTGGACCCGCAGCTATCCGGCGGCGCCGTGATGGGTAAGCGGTACGTCGACGATTCCGCGGCAGAGGTGCTGGTCACCAAAGCCGGTGCGGGCACGCTGAGCGTCGGGGCGACACCGCTTGCCCTCAAGGAAGCCAAACCCCTCCCTGCGAGCGATTAGGACTGACGATGCAGAAGGCGCTTGCCCCTGAAATCTCCACGTGGCCCGATGCGGAGCCAAAGCTGATCGGTAGTCGGTGCGGTGCGTGTTCGGCGACGACGTTCCCTCGCCAGGATCGCTGCCCGAAGTGCAGCAAGGCCGAGATGTCCGAGGTGCTGCTGCCGCGCCGTGGCACCGTGATCGCCTGGACCACACAGGGATTCCCGCCCGGCGCACCGTACGCAGGTCCCACCGGCAAAGACTTCGTGCCGTTCGGCGTCGGACTGGTACAGCTCGGCGACGTGATCCGCGTCGAGGGCCGGCTCACGGAAAACGACCCTGCCAAGCTGGAATTCGGTATGGAGGTCGAGCTCACGATGGCGCCTTTCGCTACCGATGCCGACGGCAATGAGCTGGTCACGTTCTGGTTCAAGCCGGTGGCGTGATGAGCGCTTGCGCGAAGAACCATCCAACACAGGGGTTTTCGATATGAGTAATGATGTAGCGATCATCGGTGTCGGTATCCACCCGTTCGGCCGGTTCGACAAGACCGCGATGGAGATGGGCGCCGAAGCGATCCAGGGAGCGCTGACCGATGCCAAGCTGGAGTGGAAGGACATCCAGTTCGGGTTCGGCGGCAGCTACGAGGTGTCCAATCCCGACGCGGTGACGCGCCTGGTGGGGCTGACGGGTATCACGTTCACCAACGTGTTCAACGCCTGTGCCACCGCGGCCAGCGCCATCCAGCAGACCGCCGACACGATCCGGTTGGGCAAGTACGACATCGGGATCGCCATCGGCCTGGACAAGCACCCGCGCGGCGCCTTCACCGACGACCCGGCCAAGCTCGCACTGCCGCAGTGGTATGCGAACAACGGTCAGTTCGTCACCACGAAGTTCTTCGGGATGAAGGCCAACCACTACATCAACAAGCACGGCATCTCCGAGGAGACATTGGCGCGGGTGGCCAACAAGAACTTCCGCAACGGAATCCTCAATCCGAATGCGTTCCGGCGCAAGGAGATCACCGTTGACGAGATCATGGCTTCGCCGGTGCTCAACTACCCGTTACGTCAGTACATGTTCTGCGCACCCGATGAAGGTGCGGCCGCGGTCATCATGTGCCGGGCCGACATCGCTCATCGGTACACCGACAAGCCGGTGTACGTACGCGCCAGTGAGATCCGTACCCGCACGTACGGCGCTTACGAGGTGCACGCCACTTCCGCGCCGCTCGACGAGGACGTATCGCCCACGGTCTACGCGGCCAAGGCCGCCTACGAGGCCGCCGGCATCGGGCCGGAGGATGTCGACATCGCACAGCTGCAAGACACCGACGCCGGCGCCGAGGTCATTCACATGGCCGAGACCGGCCTGTGCGCCGACGGCGAGCAGGAGAAGCTGCTGGCCGACGGCGCCACCGAGATTCACGGGTCGCTGCCGATCAACACCGACGGCGGCCTCATCGCCAACGGCGAGCCGATCGGTGCGTCGGGCCTGCGCCAGATGCACGAGCTGGTGCGCCAGCTGCGCGGTGAGGCTGGGGAGCGGCAGGTGCCGGGTAGCCCGCGCGTCGGCCTCGCTCAGGTGTACGGTGCGCCGGGTACCGCCTCGGCGACCATTCTGAGCCTTTAGGGGATGCGCGATATGACCGACTTCAAGTATGTCACCTACGAGACCCTCGATAAGGGAACCATCGCCCGAATCATGTTGAATCGTCCGGATACTCGCAATGCGCAGAGCCGTGGCATGCTCACCGAGCTGCACGAGGCGTTCCTGCGGGCCGAGGCCGACGACACCGTGCGGGTCGTCATCCTCGGCGGCCTGGGGCCGATGTTCTCCTCCGGGCACGACCTCGGCTCGGCGCAGTCCCGGGCCGAACGCATGCCCGGGCCGGACCAGCATCCGAGCTTCCAGGTCAACGGCGCCACCCGTTCGGGCGCAGAGATGCTGATGCTGCAGGAATGGCACTACTACTTCGAGAACACCCGCCGGTGGCGCAATCTGCGCAAGATCACCGTCGCCCAGGTACACGGTGACGTGTACGCCGCCGCGCTCATGCTGATGTGGGCGTGCGATCTGATCGTCGCGGCCGACAACACCACCTTCGCGGACGTGGTGGGTACCCGGCTGGGCATGTGTGGCGTCGAATACTTCGCGCACCCATGGGAATTCGGTCCCCGCAAGACGAAGGAGCTGATGCTGACCGGCGACAGTCTCTCGGTGGACGAGGCCCACCGGATGGGCATGGTCAGCAAGGTATTTCCGGCTGACGAACTTGCCGACCGCACACTGGAGTTCGCCCGCCGCATCGCTGCCGTGCCGACGATGGCCGCGCTGCTGATCAAGGAATCGGTGAACCAGACGCAGGACAACATGGGTTTCTACAACTCCCTGAATGCCTGCTTCACCCTGCACGAGCTCAACCACAGTCACTGGGCGCAGGTGCACGAGAACGGCTTCCCGGTCGGCCTGGAGGAGGACGGTCTGCCTAACTGGCGCACCGCACCGCCCGTCGTGCCGGCAGCCAAGGACCAGGTGCGCGGCGGGCAGTGATCAGGCCCGGCCGTCCAGCGCCGCGAAGTTGACGGTCGCGGTGGCGGCGAGATCGCCGTTACCGCGCAGGATTTCGACCTGAACGACGGCCGATCGACGCCCCTGGTGCACGACGCGCGCTACCGCGCGGGCCGGCCCGGTGTCGATGCGGCGCAGATAGCGGATGTGCAGATCCGTCGTGGTGATGGCGTTTCCGAACGACATGGTGCGCGAGACCAGAAGGCCGCCGGCCACGTCGGCGATGGTGGCTATCAACCCGCCCTGCAGACCGCCGTTGGTGTTGACCACCGCCTGCGTCACCGGCAGTTCCATGGCCAGAGTGCCTTCGGGAGAATCTGCCTCGGTCAGGCCGAGGTGGTCGAAAAGCTGCTTCAGTGTCGTCAAACTGGGTGACGCATCGTCGACGGTACTCACAACGTCGGTCTCCAACCCCAACTCGAACGTCTAGCCCAGGAACAGATCCGGGATCGGGTTGGCTCCGCCGCCGTAGGGGGTCAGGTCCCGGCCGGCCTCAGCGAGGACGTCGGCGTCGATGAAGCAGCCGGCCGTGCAATCTCTTGCCTGACGGGTCAGAATCTCGACCGCCGCGTCACCCATGATCGCCGGGCTGCGCGACGAGTCCAGCAGTGCGGCGCCGTCGGCCATGTTCGCCACCGCTGAGGTGGCGATATAGGTCTGGGGCCACAGGCAGTTGAACGCGATGCCGGCGTCGGCGTATTCGGCTGCCCAGCCCAGTGACAGCAGCGTCATCCCATACTTCGACAGCGTGTAGGACGGGTGTGCGCCCAGCCAGCGGGGAGTCAGATTCAGCGGTGGCGCAATGGTCAGCACATGGGCCTTGTCCGACTTGCGCAGGTGTGGCAGAGCGGCCTTCGTGAGCAGAAAGGTGCCCCGGATGTTGACCTGTTGCATCAGGTCGAACTTCTTCGCGGACAACACCTCCGTCGGCTCGACGCCGATGGCGCTCGCGTTGTTGACGCAGATATCGACGCCGCCGAAGCGCTCGACGGCCATCTCGACGGCCCGGTTGACATCGTCCTCGGAACGGATGTCACCCACCACGGCGGCGGCTTTGCCGCCGACGGCCTCGATGTCTTCGGCGGCGGTGTAGACCGTGCCGGGAAGTCGGGGGTGGGGTTCGGCGGTCTTCGCGAGGAGCACGACGTTGGCGCCCTGCTGGGCGGCGGCGACGGCTATCGCGAGTCCGATACCCCTACTTGCCCCGGAGATCACCATTGTCTTGTCGGCGAGTGCGCGGTCCGTCATCGTCCTCCTCTGCAGCTGTTACTGGGAATGGTATTGGCATTCTCTTTTTTTGCAAGTACGTTATTCACTGATGGATAACGATGGCCAGACTCCGTCCGGAATACCGCTGAAACCGGTGTACGGACCCGAGGATCGACAAGTCGACCCGCCCCAGCCGGGTGAGTTCCCCTTCACCCGGGGCAATTTCGCGTCCGGGTACCGCGGGAAGCTGTGGACGTTCCGCCAGTACTCGGGATTCGGCACTGCTGAGGAGTCGAATCAGCGCTACCGCTACCTGCTGGGTCAAGGCGGGACGGGACTGTCGGTCGCCCTCGACCTGCCGACGCAGTGCGGTTATGACTCCGACGACGAGGAGTACGGCGAGGAGGTCGGACGCGTCGGCGTCGCCGTCGACACGCTGGCCGATGCCGAGGTCCTGTTCGACGGCATCCCGCTGGACAAGATCAGCACGAGCTTCACGATCAACGGCACCGCCGCCATCCTGCTGGCCTTCTACGTCGCGGCCGCCGAGAAGAAGGGCGTGCCCCGCGAAAAGCTCACCGGCACAATCCAGAATGACATCCTCAAGGAGTACGCCTCGCGCGGCACCTGGATTTGGCCACCCGAGCCCTCGCTGCGCCTCATCGCCGACACCATCGAGTTCTGCGCCGCCGAGGTGCCGCGATTCAACGCGATCTCGGTGGCCGGTGCGCACTTCCGCGATGCGGGCGCCAACGCCGTGCAGGAGATGGCGTTCACACTGGCCGACGGTGTCACCTACTGCGACACCGTCGTCGAGCGCGGACGCATGACCATCGACAAGTTCGCGCCCCAGATCTCGTTCTTCTTTTACACGCACGGCGACTTCTTCGAGGAGATCGCCAAATACCGTGCGGGACGGCGTCGTTGGGCCACCATCGTGCGCGAACGGTACGGTGCCACCACAGAGAAGGCGTCGATGTTCCGGTTCGGCTGCGTCTCCGGTGGTGCGTCGCTCTATGCCCCGCAGGCACAGAACAACCTGGTGCGCGTCGCCTACGAGGCGCTGGCATCGGTACTCGGGGGCGTGCAATCCATGTTCACCGCGGCCTGGGATGAGCCGTTCGCGCTGCCCAGTGAGGAGTCCGCGACGCTCGCACTGCGAACCCAGCAGATTCTGGCCTATGAGACGGGCGTCGCCAAGGTGGCCGACCCGTTGGGTGGCTCCTATTTCGTCGAAGCGCTCACCGACGCCACCGAAGAGAAGATCATCGAGATCATGCGGGATCTCGAATCCCACGGCGGCATGGTGCGCTGCATCGAGGACGGCTACCTGCAGGGACTGATCGCCGACGAGGCGTTCAAGATTCACCAGCAGACCGAATCGGGGGAGCGGCCGGTGGTCGGGGTGAACAAGTTCGTCGTCGAAGAGCCGGCGCCCGATCTGGCCACCTATGAACTCGACGCCGAGGGCCGCGACAAGCAGCTCAAGCGGCTGGCCAAGGTGAAGGCCGATCGCGACGACGTCGCCGTGAAGGAAACCCTTGCGGCGCTGGCACGTTCGGCCTCTGGGGGCGACAATCTGATGCATCGCCTCATCGACTGCGCGAATGCATACTGCACGGTGGGAGAGATGGTGTCGACACTGAAATCGGTGTGGGGCGAGTTCCAGCAGCCGGTGGTGTTCTGATGGCGCGCACGCGAGGAGCAATCTGATGTCAGTACGTGTGCTGGTGGCCAAGCCCGGACTGGACGGTCATGACCGGGGCGCCAAGATCGTCGCCCGAACATTGCGCGACGCGGGTTTCGAGGTGATCTACACGGGCATCCGGCAGCGGATCGAGGACATCGTATCCATCGCGCTGCAGGAGGATGTCGCCCTCGTCGGGCTCTCGATCCTGTCCGGAGCGCACCTGGCGTTGACGGCCCGTACCGTCGAGGCGTTGCGCGCCGCCGACGCCGGCGACATCGCCGTGGTGGTGGGTGGCACGATCCCGCTGGGAGATGTGCCGAAGTTGCTGGAAGTCGGAGCGGCAGCGGTGTTTCCAACCGGAACCGGCCTGGACACCCTGGTGGCAGAAGTGCGGAAGCTGACGTCGGAAAGCGCGGTGGGCTGAGATGCGCCTTGGCGTGATGATCGGGGCCGAGCGCGGCGACATGGCGCGCAAGGTCTCCAAGCTGGTGTCCGACATCCAGTGGGCCGAGAGCGCGGGGCTGGACAGCGCGTGGATGCCGCAGGTGCCGAACGACTTAGACTGCCTGACGATGGTCGCCCTGATGGCGGCCAACACGTCGCGCATCGAACTCGGCACTGCGGTGGTGCCAATGCAGGCACAGCACCCGATTGCCCTTGCCCGCCAGGCGCTTTCGGTGCACGCCATGTCGGGAGGGCGGCTGGCCCTTGGCGTCGGGCCGTCGCATCACTGGATCGTGCGCGACATGCTGGGCCTGCCCTACGACAAGCCTGCCGCGTACACCCGCGACTATCTAGAGGTGCTGAACACCGCGATTGCGGGTCCGGGACCCGTTGACGTGGAGAATGATTCGTTCACCGTGCACAACCCGACAGTCCTCGCCGCCGACACCCCCATGCCGGTGCTGGTGTCCGCGCTGGGCCCGGTGATGCTGCAGATCGCCGGCGAGCAGGCCGACGGTACGTCGCTGTGGATGGCCGACGAGAAAGCGATCGGTGACCACATCGCGCCCAAGATCAACAAAGCCGCCGCGGAAGCGGGTAAGCCCGCACCGCGCATCGTCGCGGGAATCCCGGTGACCCTGTGCGCGAACTCGGAGATCGAGGCCGCCAAGGACCGGGCCAACCGGATCCTCGCCGAGGCCGAGACGTCGCCCAACTACCAGAAGCTGCTGGATCGCGGCGACGCCCGCAGCGTCGGCGACCTGTGCGCGGCCGGTGACGAAGAGTCGATCCTCAAGCGGTTCAAGCAGTTCGCCGACGCGGGCGTGACGGATCTGTCGGTGCGGCTGCTGCCCATCGGCGACAACCGCGACGAACTGATCGCCTCCAAGAACCGTACGCGGGAAGTGATCGCAGAGCTGGCCAAGGCGCTCTGATGCGCCGAGATGACGCTTTTTCGCGACTTTTCGGCGAAATCACGCCACAAACCGTAGTCTCGGCGCCGAAATGAATGGTCCTCTCGCCGGTATCCGGATTCTCGAGGTCGGCGTCATGCTGGCCGGCCCGTACGCCACGATGCTCCTGGCAGACCTGGGCGCCGAGGTGATCAAGATCGAGCCGCCCGGTGGCGAGATTTCACGACAGGTCAGCGACAGCTATTTCGCCAGTCTGAATCGCAACAAGACCAGCATCTGCCTGGACCTGGCGACGGCGGCCGGGCAGGCCCGGCTGGGTGAGCTGGTCGCCGCATCGCATGCGCTGCTGGTGAATATGAAGCCGTCGGTGATCCGCCGGCTTGGCCTGACATATGAGGCGCTGTCGCGATTCAACGAGAAGATCGTCTGCGTGGCGATGACGGGCTTCGGGCTCGACGGCGGTGACGACCCCGCATTCGACTATGTCATCCAGGCGGCGACGGGCGTCGCGGCGATGACCGGTGACCCGGACGGACCGCCGACGCTCCCGGGCTATTCGTCGGCCGACAACTCCACGGGCATGGCTGCGGCGTTGGGCCTGCTCGCCCAGATCGTCTCCGGTCGCGGTGGTCAGGTCGAGGTCTGCCTGCGCGATGTGATGTTGTCCCAGTTGAATTATCATGGCGCCGCGTATCTCAACGACGGCAAACATCCGCGTCGCCACCCGAACGGCGCCCACTCGTATTACGTACCGGCGCAGCTCTTCGAGACCGCGGACGGGTATCTGGCGCTGTTCATCACCCATGACGGGTTCTGGAAATCGTTTGTCGCCGAGGCGGGTCTCGGCGACGGCGATCAGATTCCGTTCGCGACCATGGCCGAACGGGCCGCGCGCCGGGATGAGGTGCTGGCGGTGGTCGAGAAGGTGCTGGCCACCGATACCGCCGCCGACTGGGAGAAGCGGCTGCGGGAACTGGGGATTCCCACGGCCGCGGTCCGCACGTTGCCCGAGGCGTTGGAGGCGACGCCAGAGGCCATCGTCACCGCAGGCGATTTCCGCTTGATCGGCAGCCCGATCAAGGTGGCGGGTTACCAGCCGCAGTACCGGACGCCGCCGGCGCCGCCGTCGGCTGAGTCGCCTCAGTCGTCTTAGTTGCCTCAGTCGTCGTAGCAGACGGTCACCGCCGCCGTGTCCGGCACTGCCTGGCACGTCAGGACGTAACCTTCGGCGACCTCGTCGTCGTCGAGCGCCTCGTTGTTGCGCATGGTCGCGCTGCCCTCGGTCAGTTTGGCGATGCAGGTGCCGCAATTGCCGGCCTCGCAGGAGAACGGGGGAGCCAGGCCGGCCCGCCGCGCGCTGTCGAGCAGTGTCTCGTCGCCGACGCGGTCGACCGACACCTTCTGCCGGTCGAGGTGGATGGTGATCGTGCCCGTGCCCGCGTCCGTGCCGGTTTGCGCCGTTGTCGTGGCTGGCCCCATCGTTGTCCTATCGTCGCGTATTGTCGTTCTAACTATAGGAGAATATGATTCTCGGTATCAATTGGAAATGTTCTCACTACCGCGAAAGGGGCGAGCACGACGTGGCTGACGGTGCGGTGCTCGCCTTCGATCAGCAGGAGTACAGCCGGGCGAAGCTTGATGCTCTGGCCGGCGGGCTGGCCACGGTCTTGGCCGGCCGTGGCGTCGGTACCGGCGACCGCGTCGCGCTGATGTCCTCGACCCGCCCGGAGTTCGTGGTCGCGCTGCTCGCGATCTGGCGCCTGGGTGCCGCCGCGGTGCTGCTCAGCCCGTCGTGGCGGCAGGCCGAGGTGCAGCATGCGCTGGCGCTGACGGGGCCGTCGTACGCGGTTGGTGACAACCCCGTGCTGGCGGGACTGATGCCGATGCTGCATCTCGACGAGCCCATCATCGCCGGGGGCCCCTCCGCCGCTGCGCCCTCGCCGGATTCCGATGCCGTGCTGGCCTTCAGCTCCGGCACCACCGGGATGCCCAAGGCGGTCCGCCATACGCACCGCGGGCTTGCCGCGGCGGTGCGGCAGTGGCGCGCCGCACTCGGATTGTCCGCCGCGGACCGGCTGCAGATGATGACACCGCCGTCGCACATCCTGGGCCTGCTGAACATCATGACGGTGCTGGACGCGGGTGCGTGGGTCCGGTTGCACCCACGGTTCGATGTCGAGACCATGCTGCGGCACATCGAATCCGATCGGATCACCATCGAAATGACCGTGGCGCCCATTGCATTGGCCCTCGCGGCCCACCCGCGGCTGGAAACCTACGATCTCTCGTCGCTGCGGTATCTCATGTGGTGCGCGACGCCGGTGACCGCGACGGTGGCCGAGGACGTTACGCGGCGCACCGGCGTGGGCTGGGTAACCGCTTACGGAGCAACGGAATTGGTGGTCATCGCGTGCGATGACCTCAGCGGTGGAGCGCTGGACACCGTGGGCCGGCCGGTGCCCGGCGTCGATGTCCGCATCGGGGAGTCGGGTGAGATTGAAGTGCGCTCGGAGGCCGTGATGGCCGGCTACCTGCCTGCGGAGGAAACATCGAGCGTCATCGTCGATGGCTGGTTCCACACCGGCGACATCGGACATCTCGACGAGTCCGGGCGGCTGCGGATCACCGACCGCTGTAAGGAGATGATCAAGGTGCGGGGCTTCCAGGTGGCGCCCGCGGAGGTCGAGGCGGTCCTGCACTCGCACCCGGCCGTGGCCGACTGCGCGGTGTTCGGGCTGCCCGACGCGCACGACGGCGAGACGGTGGTGGCCGCGGTGGCCACGAACGCCGCGGTCTCCGATGGCGAATTGATGGATTTGGTCAGCGCCAGGCTGGCCTCCTACAAGCGGCCGAGCCGCATTGTGTTCGTACCCGAAATCCCGCGGCTGCCTTCAGGGAAGGTGTTGCGCCGAGTGCTCAAGGAGCGCCTGTGGACGTCCGTCTGACCGCCGAACAACGGCAACTCGCCGAATCGGCAGCTGAATTGGCAGCTGACTTCGGCTTGCACTCCGTCGCCGATCTCGACGACGCGAATCGTCGCGCGCAATTGGAGAAGGCCGTCGACAGCACCGGTTTCCGGACCCTGCGATCGGACGGCGCCTCCGGTGTCGAGGTGGCCATCGTCGCCGAGGAGTTCGCCCGCGGACTCGTCGACGTGCCGTTCCTGGGCCCGGTGCTGGCCGACGACTTGCGGCGACTGCTCGGCCACGATCCCGAAGGGGCCGGCGCGCAAGCGGATTCGGTGGACCTGCTGGGTGGAATCTCCGGTGTGGTCGAAGCACCGCCGGAGCTCAGCGAGGTGTCGGCCGAGGACGCCGGCCGGTGGCATGCGCTGGCCCTCACCGTCACGTGCGCCGATCTCGTCGGCGCCGCGCGTGGGGCGCACGCGCTGGCGGTCGACTATGCCAAGGTGCGCGAACAATACGGTGCGGCCATCGGTTCCTACCAGGCGGTCGCGCATCTCCTCGCCGAAAGCCTCGCGCTCATCGAAGGATCGGTCAGCGTGCTGCGGCACGCCGCCTGGGCTGTCGACGCATTACCCGCGGTCGAAGCGGTCGAGGCGGCGCGCATCGCCAAGATCTACTGTGCGCGTGCGGCATTGACGGTCTGTGAGACGTCGATCCAGGTGCACGGCGGCATCGGCAACACCTGGGAATGTCTTGCGCACGTGTATCTGCGCCGTGTTCTGACGGCCACTGAACTGTGGCCCGCCAAGTTGGAGGAGCTGACCATTGGACTTTCGTGATTCGCCGGAGGAAGCCGCCTTTCGGGACCGGCTGCGCGCGTGGCTGACCGAGCAGAAGGGCAAGTTCCCGACCTCGGGCGACGAATACTGGGCAGCCCAAGGTGATTGGCACCGAGCACTCTACGGCGCCGGCTTCTTCGGCACGTCGTGGCCGAAGGAATTCGGGGGTCAGGAGCTGCCTCCCGTGTACGACGTGATCGTCGACGAGGAGATCGCGAAGGCGGGTGCGCCGGCACGGCCTAGCCTCGGCTACCTCGTGGTGGGGCTGGGTCATCACGGCAGCAAGGAACTGCAGCAACGGTTTCTGCCCGGGATGATCAACGGCACCGAGCGCTGGTGCCAGGGGTTCTCCGAGCCCGGTGCGGGTTCTGACCTCGCGTCGCTGACTACCACGGCTACCCGTGAGGGTGACGAGTACGTCATCCACGGGCACAAGGTCTGGACGAGCTATTCGGACGTGGCGGACTGGTGTCTGGTGCTGGCGCGCACCGACAAGGACGTGCCCAAACACAAGGGCATCTCCGCATTCATCGTGTCGATGCACCAGCCCGGCATCGAGCAGCGGCCGTTGAAGATGATCAGCGGTGTCACCAAGGAGTTCGGTCAGGTGCTGTTCGACGGCGCACGGGTGCCGGCGGAGAACATGGTCGGCGCGCCGGGGGAGGGCTGGAAGCTGGCGATGACGGTGGTCAGCCACGAACGCGAGCCCTCGACCCTGGGGTTCTCGGCGCGGTACGGAAAGCTGTTGCGGCAGTTGGCCTCCCGGGTCGATGGCACACCACCGGAAGCGCTGTCGTGGGCGTGGGTGCAGACCGAGATGCTGCGTCTGCACGTGCGCAGGCGGTTATCCGAGCAGCTCGACGGCATCACGCACGGCCCGCAGGGCTCCCTCGACAAGCTGCTCATGACATGGACCGAACAGTCCGTCGGCCACGCGGCCCTGGCGACCGTGGGTACCGGTGATCCCGAGTTGTTCGGCGCCTACATGTACAGCCGCGCGCAGAGCGTGATGGGCGGGACGTCGCAGATTCAGAAAAACATCATCGCGCAACGCATTCTCGGTTTGGGAATGTGATGGGCACCGGGGCGAAGAACGGAAGGAACTGACTTGTACGGGATGCCAACGGAAATCGAGGTCCGGGCCGACGGCTCCGTGCGGATCATCACGCTGAACCGCCCGGAGGAACTCAACGCGGTCAACGACGCGCTGCATGTTGGATTGGCGAGCATCTGGGAGGCACTCAACGAGGACGTCGATGCCCGTGCCGCGGTGATCACCGGCGCCGGCCGAGCCTTCTCGGCCGGTGGCGACTTCAACTATCTCAATGAGCTGCGCAACGATGAAGCCTTACGGCAGAAGACCATCAAGCACGGCCGCGACCTTGTCATCGGCATGGTCCGCTGCCGCATCCCGGTCGTCGCCGCAGTGAACGGTCCGGCGGTCGGCCTCGGGTGCAGCCTGGCCGCGCTGTCGGACATCGTTTACCTGGCCGAGAACGCGTTCTTCGCCGACCCGCACGTGCAGATCGGCCTTGTCGCGGCCGACGGTGGCCCGCTGGTCTGGGGCTCGCAGATAAGCCTGTTGCAGGCCAAGGAGTTTGCGCTGACAGGTGTGCGGATCAAGGCGGCCCGCGCCTTCGAGCTCGGCTTGGCCAATCACGTCGTGGCCGACCCGCTGGCGGAGGCCATCGCCTGCGCCAAGCAGCTCGCCGAGCTGCCCAAGCAGGCCGTCGAGGCCACCAAGCGCCTGATGAACATCCAGTTGGAGCGTTCGGTGATGGCGTCACTCGACTATGCGAACCTCGCCGAGTACGTGTCCTTCGGCACCGCCGACTTCAACAAGATCGTCGACGGACTGATCGCCAAGGGTTAGTCGCGGTACGAATGTGGGGTTCACGCGACCGGCGTGAACCCCACATTCCATTGAGCAGCCGGTTACCGCGGCGGGAAGCGCAGTGCGCCGTCGAGGCGGATGACTTCGCCGTTGAGGTAGTCGTTTTCGATGATGCTCTGGGCCAGCTGCGCATACTCCGTCGAGCGGCCCATCCGCTTGGGGAACGGGATCTGCGGGGCCCAGTACTTCTCGAGCTGGTCGGCCGACTGGCCGTAGGCGGGGGTGTTGATGGTGCCCGGCGCGATACTGACGACCCGGATCCCGAGCGGCGACAGGTCACGCGCGGCGACGAGCGTCATACCGAGCACGCCGCCTTTGGCGGCGGAGTAGGGCAGCTGGCCGATCTGGCCCTCCATACCGGCGATGGACGCGGTGTTGATGATGACGCCGCGGGCGCCTTCCTCGAGCGGGTCGGTCTTGGCGATGGCGGCGGCTGCCAGGCGCATCACGTTGAACACCGCGGTCAGATAGAACTTGATGGTCGTCTCGAAGCCGTCCAGTCCGAGCGGCGAGCCGTCCTTACCGATCAGCCGTCCGCCGGCTGCGGGTCCGCCGTGTGTGTCGACCGAAATGCGGAGCGGGCCAAGCGATTCAGCTTCCGCAATGGCGGCTTGCACTGATTCCTCGGAGGTGGCGTCGGTGTGGACGTAGCGGATGCCCAGCTCGTCCTGTAGCGCCTTGCCCTTGTCGTCTGCGACGTCGGCGACCACGACTTTCGCGCCTGCGGTGACGAGGCGCCGCACTGTCGCTTCGCCGAGCCCGCCGGTGCCTCCGACGACGATGGCCGAACTTCCGCTGATCTCCATACCGCATACCTTTCGCGCAAGGAATACTCTCTTCATTGGAGAATAGCATTCTCAATCAAGGGGGTGGGTCGGATAGAGTTCGGACGATGACGATCGATGAGCTCATCGCGGCGGCTCGCGGCGGTTCCCTCCGCGCGGCAGGACGGCTGCTGAGCATGGTCGAGAGTCCGCGCCGGACTGAGGTTCTCGATGCCCTCGGCGCCGCGACCCCGCCGCGGGTGCTGGGTGTCACCGGGCCACCCGGTGCGGGGAAGTCGACGACCGTCGGGGCACTCGTCGGGGCATATCGCGGGCAGGGCATGCGGGTGGCGGTGCTGGCCGTCGACCCGTCGTCGCCGTACAGCGGTGGTGCACTGCTGGGCGACCGCATCCGGATGGCCGCCCACATCAACGATCCGGACGTGTTGATCCGATCGGTCGCCACGCGTGGCCACCTGGGCGGTCTGGCTGCGGCGGTGCCGGCCGCGATCCGGGTGCTCGCCGCGCTCGCCTATGACCTGATCGTGCTCGAAACCGTCGGCGTGGGGCAATCGGAGGTCGAGGTCGCCGCTATCGCGGACCCGACGATAGTGATCCTCAACCCCGGTGCCGGCGACGCGGTTCAGGCTGCTAAGGCCGGTCTGCTCGAGGTCGCGGACATCGTCGTCGTGAACAAGGCCGACCGGGATGGCGCCGACCAGACGGTGCGTGATCTCCGTGCCGAGACTGCGGTACCGATCCTCAAACTCATTGCCGCGCAGGGAGAGGGGCTGTCCGAATTGGTCGGCGCGATCGATGCGCATCACCGGGCCGACAGTCCGGCGCGCCGGACCGCTCGCGCCCGGGCGCAGATTCTGTCGTTGGCGCTGACTCGCCTGCGGGGCCACCCCGATCTCGACCAGCTCGCTGAAAGAGTGGCGAGCGGCGGCGACGACCCATATTCGGCCGCCGAGCGACTGTTCGCCGGCGAAACCTAGAGGCCCAGCATCCGCCGCGTCATCTCGAGGAGTTGCGTCCGCAGGGTGTCGTCGTCGATGTCGGCCACTAATGGGTGCATTACCGCCACGCTGATCGCGCTCGACAATATCGCCGCGTGCAGCCTGGCGGCGACGCCGTCGTCGGTGCCGAGCAGCGCGCCGTACAACCGCTCGACGAACCGCTGAAACGGTTCGTGTTCGGCCTGTAGGCGGATGATGACGGGGTCGAACTGCAGTACGTTGACCGCGCCGCGGCGGTCGATGGCCAGGTCGATCACCCTGTCGAGCAACACGTCACGGGCCTGGGTGGCGTGGCCGGTCGCCTCGGCGGCGTCAAGCGCGTCCTCCAACTTGCCGAGTTCGCGCTCGGTGATGGCGACAACGATTTCTTCCTTGGTCTTGAACTGTTTGTAGACAGCGGCTTTCGTCACGCCCATGGTGTCGGCGATCATCTGCAGCGAGGTGCCGCTGACGCCGTGCTCGGCGATCAGGGCGAGCGCGGCGTCGAGCACGCGGGTCTGGGCCGCGCTGCGCGTGATGTCGCTGAATCTCCCCACATGTCAAAGCCTAGCGGAGTATTGACCGTCAGGTTGCCGATCGGCTACCGTCCGAAGTAGCCGATCGGCAACCGATCGGTGGATGGAGGGAGTCCCCGGTGGACTTACGGCCCCAATGGATAAGTCTCTGGCTGGTACCGTTTTTCGGTGCTGTCATAGTGGTGGCATTCGTCGCCTTCCCGGGTTTCCTGCCGCCGATGCCGCCGAGCATGACGGCAGTACAGGTCGCGGACTTCTACGCGCAGCACACGGCAGCCATCCGGTTTTCGATGGTCACGTTCAACCTGTGCGCGATCATGCTGATCCCGTTCTTCATGACCATCGCCGTACAGATGAAGCGAATGTCGCTGCCCAGCCATGTCTTGGCCTACAGCTACATCGGGGCGGCCTCGACCGGCGCGACGCTGTTCGCCATTGCCGATATCTTCTGGTTGATCGCCGCCTATCGCCCGGGGCGGGACCCCCAGCTGATGCTGCTGCTCAACGACATGGCCTGGCTGGTGTTCACCGCGCCGGTGGGAGCCGTCGTCGTGATGAATCTCGCTCTGGCGCTGGCGATTTACCTCGATCAGCGACCGGTACCGATCTTCCCCCGCTGGGTCGCCGGGTTCAACGCGCTGATCGCCGCGGCCATGACGCCTGCGGTCTGCGCCGTGATCTTCACCGACGGACCGCTGGCCTGGAACGGTGCCGTGTCGTTCTGGCTGCGATTGAGCGCATTCGGCCTGTATCTCATTGTCATGTTCGCCGTGGTGCGGTCGGCGATCGGTGCTCAGGCGAGGGAACCATGACGGTGGCTCCAGCCTGGACAGCCCCGGCATGGACGAAGAAGCCGAAGATCGACCAGTGGATCGCGTGGTGGACCATCCCGGTCTTCTACAACATCTTCGGGCTCATCTTCGTGGTGCTGACACGGGTCATGCCGCCGCCGCGGCCCGACATCACCTCAGCCCAGATCGTGCAGTTCTTCGTCGACCACTCGCTGACCATTCGGATCGGCTTCGCGCTGCTGATGTTCTTCATCGGTTTCGCCAGTGTCGCCAACGGGCTGATCGCACAACAGATCAAACGGATGTCGGTCAGTCCAGTCTTCGCGTACGCGTACATCGGCTCACTGGTGGTCGGCGGCCTGCCGGGTTGCCTGATTCCGGCATTCGCGTTCGTGGCGGCAGCGCTGCGGCCCGACCGCGATCCGCAGATCATGGTGATGCTCTATGACTGGTGCCTCTTGTCGTTCGTCGGATCACTGGGATGCTTCTGCACTCAGAACATGGTGCTGGCACTGGCGATCTTCCTCGACCGCAACGACGTGCTGCCGAAATGGCTTGCCTACATGTCGATCTGGATGATCGTGACGGAACTGCTCGCCAGCCCCGTGTTCGTCTTCCGATCCGGACCGTTGGCCTGGAACGGGTCCATCAGTTTTTACCTCGGCACGGTGGTCTTCGTGGTGTGGGAGTTCTGCACGATCCGGCTGCTCTACACAGCCATCAAGAATCAGTCGCCGAGCGAACAGGTTCAGGACTGAACCATGGCGCAGACCTCCGCGACGCACCTGCCCGCCAGCAAGGATCTCTGGGTCTTCGTCATGGGCGACTTCGTGATCTTCGGCAGCTACTTCGTCATCTTCATGATTTCCCGCCACCAGCAGCGGGACCTGTTCATCGAGTCGCAGCGGCACCTGAGCCTGAACATCGGCGTGCTCAACACGCTGGTGCTGCTGGCCAGTTCGTGGTTCGTGGCGCGCGCCGTGCAGGTGGCGCGCAGTGGCGACTTTGAGCGGGCCCGGGAACTCACCGTCGGCGGTGGGCTGTGCGGGGTGGTGTTCATGCTCGTCAAGGCCTGCGAATGGTCAGCGAAAATTGCTCAGGGGCATACCTTTCCGAGCAACGACTTCTTCATGTACTACTACATGCTCACCGGCGTCCACCTGTTTCACGTTGCCATCGGCCTGGTGTTCCTCGGTGTGTCCTACTTCGAACTGCGCAATCGCAAACGGGTCGCACCGGTCGAGACCGGCGCGACCTACTGGCACATGGTCGACCTGCTCTGGGTCGTCATCTTCGCGCTGCTCTATGTGATGAGGTGAAATGACTGCTGCCGCACGTACCACCGCCGTCTGGGCCGGACTGTCGATGATCACGGTGGCGTCCTGGTTCCTGGCGCCGGCCCATCACACTGGGCCGGTCGCCGCGAGCACGCCGATAACCATCGGGGTCCTGGTGTTGGCGGTCATCAAGACCCGCCTGATCATTCAGGAGTTCATGGAGGTGCGGACCGCACCTTTGTGGCTGAAACTGGCCACCGATGGCTGGCTCGTGGCGCTGTTCGGTGCGATCGTGGTGATCTATGTCTGGTGATCGCGCGACTGACCCGGCGGCATGGGCCGATATCGAGGCGATCAAGCAGCTGAAGGCCCGGTACTGCCGGCTGCTGGACACCAAGGACTGGGTGGAGTGGCGAAACCTCTTCACCGACGACTTCGTCAGCGATACCAGGCAATCGGGCGGCAAGATCATCTGCGGTGCAGACGAATTCGTCGCTTTCCTCCAGTGGACACTCGGTAAGCCGTCGCAACCGACCGTGCATCAGGTCCACGCACCGGAGATCGAGCTGACCTCACCGTCGACCGCGACGGGTATCTGGGCGCTGAACGACGTGGTGCGGCTGGCACCTGGAGTGAACCTGCAGGGCTACGGCCACTACCACGAAACATATGAGAAGACCGACGGCCAGTGGCGAATCAAGACGTCCACGCTGACGCGGCTGCGGGAAGACGTCTTCAATGGTGTCTTCTCGGTGCGGATCTCACCCCGCATCCGCGATGCCGCCAGCCGGTGGCTCCGGGGCCGCTAACCGTCGACCAGCGGTTCGCCCCACCGTGCCCGGATGGCAACCCCTGGGAGACGCCCGCTACTTCAGGCAGCTACCGCCGTCGACCGGCAAGGTGACGCCGGTGATGAAGCGGGATTCGTCGGAAGCCAGGAACAGTACCGCGTTGGCAATGTCCTCGGGTTCGACCCAGCCGATGGGCAACGTATGCATCAGCTGCGCGACGATCTTCATGTCGTCGGGGCCCGGGTTCTCCAGGTCGGGGCGGAACAGCTTCATGGTGCCCTCGTTCATGAACAGCGGGGTGTTCACGTTGGTCGGGTGCACCGAGTTGACCCGGATATTGTGCTGGCCCAGTTCGACGGCGAACGTGCGCATCAGGCCGACGACGCCGTGCTTGGCGGCGATGTAGTGTCCGGTGTGGGGGTAGGCCTTCAGGCCGCCGACAGAACTGGTCAGGATGATCGAGCCGCCACGGCCACCGGAGAGCACGTGCGGCACAGCAGCTTTGACCGTCTTCCAAACGCCGCTGAGGTTGACGTCGATCATGTCGGTCCAGTCAGTCTCGCTGGTCTTGTCGAGGGTGTCGCCGCCATTGCCGATGCCGGCGTTGGCGATGATGATGTCCAGACGGCCCAGCTCTTCGACACCGGCGTCGACCGCAGACTTGAGGGCGTCAAAGTCCCGCACGTCGACCTCAGCGGTGAAGATGCGGCGGCCCTTGTCCTTAACCAGGGCGGCCGTCTCCGCAAGATCCTCCCGGGTGGACGGCGGGATGGGGGTGTTCTCGACGATCGACTTGCAGATGTCGATCGCGATGATGTCGGCGCCCTCCTCGGCGAGCCGGACTGCGTGTGCCCGACCCTGGCCGCGGGCCGCTCCGGTGATGAACGCGACCTTGCCCTCAACTCTTCCGGTCATGTGGTGCCTCAATTCCGTACTAGCAGTGGATATTTACTGTCTGTGGGCCGGCGCTACAGCCGGAGAAGAGCTTCCTGCGCGTAGGAGGCGACCAGTGCGCCCTCGGCAGTCAGGATGTCGCCGCGGCCGAAGCAGCGGCCGTGCGCCGCTAGCGGGCTGTGCTGACGCAGCAGCAGCCAGTCGTCGGTGCGGAACGCACGATGGAACCACAGCGTGTGTGACGTCACCGCGGACGTGAAGGCGGTGCCGTTGCCACGTTGGCTCAGGCCGTCGAGCGGGCGGATGGCGGTGCCGATCAGCGTCAGGTCCGTGGCGTACGCGGCCAGCGCCGGGGCGAGCTCAGCGTCGACGGCGGGGGTGCGCATCCAGAGCGAGTACTCGGCCGGCCCCACCGCGGTCGTGTCGAGGCTGTCGGCGGAGCGGGTCTCCCACGGGATCAGATCTATCTTCGCCTCGTGCTCAGGGCCGAGAACGGTTGGGACGTCGTCGACGAACTGTTGATCGTGTCCGTCTTCGGGGGCGTGCATCGAGATCGAGGCCGTCGCGACCGCGCCCTTGCTCTGCGAGGCGATGATTGACAGCGTTGCGAACGAGCGTCCCTCGTGGTGGCGCGTCACCTGGTAGGTGATCGGCTCGTCGGCTCGGCCTTCGCGGGGAAAGACCGTATGGATGGATTTGATCGCCTTGTCGGGCGTGGACAGGCAGGCCGCGCGGACGAACTGTCCGAGCAGTTGGCCGCCGAAAACCCGGTGATACTCCAGTGTCTGGTTACGCCCCGCGAAAAGGCCGGCGTCGTCAGAGGACTGCGGAGCCAGATTCAGGCAATCGAGAAGATCGGTCCACAGGTCAGGCACCTACGCAGTGTAAGTTAAATTCTTGAAAGTGAGAACCCTATTCTCACTTTTGCGGGATTCTCACTTTTGCGCGGCGAAACCGTTCGCCAGGAAGTCCCAGACCTCGTCGGGGGTGATGGGATGCGCGGTTGCGTCGTCGGTGCCGCCGCTGGACTGCGCGATGAACATCACCGTCTGCATCACCATCGCCGCCATCCGCCGCGGGTTGACCGTCGCGCGCAGTTCGCCTGCGGCGCTGGCACTTTCCATCAATTCGGTGAGCAGTGCCAGCAGCGGCGCGTGGGCAATCTTCACCTCGGCCGGATGGGTGACCAGCAACCGGGGTGCGAAGTCGGTGAACAACGGGCGCTTGGCCGCCGGGTCGGGCCGGCACAGTTCGTAGAGCAGTTCGACGGCGACCTTGAGCCGCTGCAACGGGTCGGTCTCGCTCTCCGTGGCGGCTCGAATCTGGTCCGCCGAACGGCTCAGCGCATCTTCGAACAGCGCCAGGAGAAGTTCATGCTTGCCGTCGAACTGCAGATAGAAGCTCCGCAGGGACTGGCGCGAACGGTCGACGACCTCCTGGACGGTGAAGTCTGTGCTGCCCTTTTCGATGATGATCGACTGGGCCGCATCCAGGAATCGTTGGACGCGTTGTGCCGCCCGGAGTTTCGCCGTCTTGATGGAGCGTTCGACAGCGCGCTGTTTCCAGGCGGGATCTTCAGTCGGGCTGGTCACCGTACACCCGTGTCATCAGCGGAGAACATGCATGAACTGTACCTGAGAAGGGCCTGCCGACTGTTCGTCACGGGCCTTCTCATACTCCGTGTCAGAGATTGTAACTGTCTCATGGGGAGAATGGTATTCTCATGTACTGCCTGCTGGAAGGGGTTTGTCGAGATGCAGTTGACGTTCGATGCGGATGTCGAGGCCTTCCGATCCGAGTTCATCGACTTTCTCGACGCGCATCTGCCGGCGGAGGCCGAGTCCGTCGAACGGCCTCGGTCGACCGCGCACATCCCGGACTGGGCGCGGCGCTGGCAATGCCTGCTCTTCGACAGCGGCTGGCTGCTGCCGGGCAATCCTCCGGAGTTCGGCGGACGCAACGCCACGTTGTTGCAGCAGTACGTGCACCAAGAGGAGATGTCCAAGCGCCGGATTCACCACAGCTTCAACCCGCAGGGCGTCGGCATCATCGCAGCGTCGCTGCTGACGTTCGGCACGCCGGAACAGAAGCAGCGTTGGGCTGTACCGATTCTGCGCGCCGAGATGACGGCTGCACTGGGCATGAGTGAGCCGGGTGCGGGATCGGACCTCGCGGCTCTGTCCACGCGCGCCGTCCGCGACGGCGACCATTTCGTGCTCAACGGGCAGAAGGTGTGGACCTCCGGCGCGCACGACGCGGACGTCATCCTGGCCTTCGTCCGTACCGACCCGGACGCGCCCAAGCACAAGGGCATCAGCGTGCTGCTGGTGCCCACCGACACCGAGGGCGTGGTGCGGAGGCCGTTCGCTTCCGCTTGCGACGTTGACGATCTCGACTTCAACGAAGTGTTCTTCACTGATGCACGCGTACCCGTCGAGAACCTTCTCGGGCCGCTGAACGAGGGCTGGCGGGTTGCCAATGGGTCACTCGGCCACGAGCGCACGATGTTGTGGATGGGGTTCGCCGACCGGCTGCAGGACTTCGTCGAGGACATACATCCGGCCACTGAGCGGGACCGGTCCCGGTTCGCCACCTTGGTGATGGACAACCAGGCTCTGCGCCTCCTCGGGTCGGCCGCGCTGGCCCGAGCGGCACGGGGCGACGAGGACGTGGCGCGGATGTCGGTGCTGAAACTCCTTGGCTCCGAAGCGGTACAGACCGCCTCCGAGCTGGCAATGGATGTGGCCGGCGCCGACGCCCTCATCCACCCGGCGATGACCTCACCGCATGTGCCGCTGAACCTCGACCCACACGCCGGGAGCTGGTTCGACCGCTACGTCCGCAGCTTTGCCGGCACCATCGCCGGCGGCACTTCGGAAATCCAGCGCAACATCATCGCCCAGCGGGTGCTCGGGTTGCCTCGGTGACGGGTGGCCAAACCCGTTGGTGCGGAGGTCTTTGCGGCGCCCCGTCGCTCCAGCGTCGCGGCGCCTACTGGTCGATGAAGCAGGCCCGCCGGCCGCGCCGTTCGTCTGCAGCTGAGTCGAGCATCGTGCTCGGCCGGTGTGCGGGCCTGCTGACTCGGCTCCGCCGCCGAAGCAGCAGGCCCGCGATCCGCCTATCACTGTTGAGTTGTCAAGGTGCGCAGTAGATTCGAGGCCGTGCGTTATGCGGCCACGTCCAGTCGCATGGTGCGGCGGTTGTAGGCGGGGATGGGTCTGCGGTGGGGGTCCACGGCCACCGGTGGGATGAGCCAGGGGTGTTTGTCCAGGCCCATGACGACGTCCCAGCCGTCGTGATGGACATTGGCGTGACACGCCGGGCACAGCAGGCAGCCGTTGCTCAGTGATGTTTCGCCGTGGTGGGTCCAGTGCACGATGTGATGCGCATGGGTACGTCCGGGAGGTGCCCCGCATTTGATGCAGCATTGATCCCGCAGATACAGCGCTTTGCGCAGCGGCGCCGGGAACAACCGTTTCTCGCGCCCCATGTCCAGGGGTACCTGCTCGCCGTCCACGATCACCGTGGTCACCGTGGTGTCGCAGCAGATTCGTTCCAGCGTCGCCATGCTGATCGATCCCATGAACTCGAGTTGGGCCAGGTCCGGCGCGTCAGCGGGCACCGTCAGCAGCAACTGGGTGCGCGGCGCCGACGCGATATCCCCGCCACGCGCGGCGATATCGAGCACCGCCTCCAGGGCGTCGGCCCGGCGCCGCCCCGCCGAACGGACATCAGCGGTGCCGTCCGGTTCGGGCCGCGGCGCCGACCACTGCTCCATGGCGGCCACGAATTTCGCACCCACCTCCGCATCCAGATCCGCCCGCACCTGCAGGCGCCCGTCGCTGGTCACCCGGTGATCGACGGTGTTGATCGACCGGTCCTCGGCCGCCGGCAGCCCACCCTCAGAGGCGGCGACCCGGTTGCCCAGCCGGCGGGCGCGGTCCCCGATCTGGGCGGGGGTGGCCCCGGAGAAGAACTGCCCCACCAGATCGGTCACCTGCGCGAACCGGGCCTCCTCATCCACCGGGCCCGGTGAGCGGGCCCGAATATGGTTGATGCCCTTGACGATCGCATCCACATGCTCACCGGACATCGCCCCATCCGCAGCATGGGCGGCCAGCGTCGGCAACGACGGCAACGCACCACCGACACGCACCAGCCGCTCCGCCACGCTCGGTGCACACCCCAACGCGATTAACAATTCCCGCAGCGTCCGCCCCTGCGAAGCCGCAACGCCACACCGATCCAGCACCCCGACCACCATCGCCGCCAGATGATCGACCACGCCGCGCAGCGTCACCAGCACCCGCATCGACTCGAGGGCGTCGTCTCCGGTGATGTCATCCGGAACGCCCAAACCTCGGGCAATGTCGAGACTGGTCGTGAGATCCTCTGCGATTCCCATACCACATTCTATCGAACAACTGTTCGAATGGCAAGGTGGATATCCTGCGGGTTGACTCCTCAAAGATGCGCGTGAAATGGCAACATCGTTGCCTCATTAAAAGTGCGCGCTTGACGATGTCGACCGGCCCGCCGGCGGTCACGGTAGGCCCAAATGATGGGGCAGCCCCGATGCCAACGCGCGCACCCTCACATGAGGCAACGAACTCACCAACGCGCGCGTCGTTGACATGAGGCAATGCCATCCACGCGGTAGCGCAAGGGGCGCTAGTTACCTGCTGTGATCAGTGCAAGCAAAGTGGCCAAAGTCTTTGGAGGCTACAACTGCGCCAACCGCGGTGCCGAGCCCCGGGCTCGTAGCCCACCTCCGGCCTTCTTGGTGAGTTCCCTTGAACTGCCCAGCAATCCGTCGAGCACCAGGACGCGCTTCACATGGCGGTGCAGATCGTGCTCTGCGGTGAACCCGATACCCGCGAGCACCTGCTGGCAGTTCTTCGCCGCAGTCAAGGCCGCCTTGCCGGCCGCGGCCTTGGCGAGCAGCGCGACCAGGTCGGGGCTGTCCGAGATCGGGAGCCCCAGAGTCGCTTCGGCGCCTTCGATGGCGACGAGTGTCTCGGCGAGCCGGTGCCGGATCGCCTGAAACCCTGCGATGGGTCGGCCGAACTGCACGCGGTCCAGGGCGTGCTGACGCGCCAGCGACAGCATGGCCCGGGCTGAGCCGACCAGCCACCAGCCGACGGCGATGCGAGCCTCGGCCACGCGGATGGGATAGCCTTCGTCTTCGCGTCGCAGGGGCAACCCGCCAAGGGTGGGGTCCACCCTCGTAGCACCTCGGTCCCACACGACCCAGGTATTGCCGGCATACGGCAGCGGCAGTGCCACGGTGTCGCCGATGGTGTTGCCGGTGGCATGCAGCACCACGTCCATGAGAATCGAAGCGTGTGAACCGGTTTCGCCGAGCAGCCGGAACACCAGTGGCACCGCCGCGTCGGCCATATCGGTGAGCATCTCGGCCCAGCCGAGCTCGGTGAGTGCCGCGTCCAACTTGGGGCCGGAGCATGACAGCATCGTCTTACGCAGGGTGTCTTCCAGCAGCCCTAGGGATGCGGCATCGAGGTGCGCGGACATGTCACTCCTTCCCGAGATCGAGCAGCCGGCGGGCGATGATGTTGCGTTGCACTTCGGCGGTGCCGCCGTAGATGGTGGCGGCACGCGAGTACAGATATTCGGTGCGCCATGGGGTTTCGTCGAGTTCGACGACGCCGGGCAGCAGATCGCGCGCGGCGTCGTAGAGTCGCTGTTCGGCACCGGCCAGGAGCGCCTTGTCGATCGACGTGTCCGGGCCCAGTTTGTGCCCTTCCGCCAGTCTCAGCTGGGTGGCCCTGGACCTGCAGCGCAGCGTGTGCAGGGCCAGAAATACCTCGCCCAGATCGGAATCCACGGGCTGGCCCTGATCTTTGACCTCCTGGATCAAGGCGTCGAATCGTGAATACAGGTAGGCGATGCGCTGCCAGAAGCAGGTCGAGCGTTCATAGGGGAGCAGGTCCATCGCGAGTTGCCAACCGTCGCCGGGTTTTCCGAGCATCCGGCTCGCGTCGACCTCGACGTCGTCGAAGTACACCTCGCAGAACTCGTCCACGTCGTGCATGGTGCGCAGCGGACGCACGGTGATGCCGGGGGAGTCCATGTCGATGAAGAACGCGGTGATGGCTTGGTGGTTCGGAGTTTCCGCATCCCCGGTACGGGTCAGCAGGATGCACCGGTCGGAATGTTGCGCGAAGCTCGTCCACACCTTCTGGCCATTGATGACCCATTTGTCACCGCGCTGCACGGCCCGGGTGGTCAACGACGCCAGGTCACTACCTGAGCCCGGTTCGGAAAACCCTTGGCACCATTGCTCTTCGCCGCTGAGAAGCTTGGGCACCATCTCGGCAGCCAATTCGGGCGATGCATAGTCGATCATCGTCGGTGCCAGCACCTCGAGCATCGAGTACGGTCCGGGCTCGGCGAGCCGGCGGCCGACGACTTCCTCACCGACGATGGCCCGCAGCATCGCGGGACCACCGAGGCCGCCGGCGTGCTCAGGCCAGCCGTGGCGGCTCCAGCCGGCGTCGTACAGCGCCTTCTGTACGCGCGCGAACTGGCGTAGATGACCTTCCAACGAGTGGTCGGGCCCCGGGGTGAGGTCATGCTCGTCGAGCCATGCAGTCAGGCGTGCACGGAATTCGGCGACGTCGGGGAGCGTGGCTGCATCGATCACGGGCGGGGGCGACCTACCGCGTGCGGCCGGCCGGAGTCGTGCTCCCCGCTGCGACGGATGAAAGTCATTGCCCTGGTGCGCAATCGCCACCCGTCGTCCGTGCGGATGTAGGTGTCGCGGTAGTAGCCGATCCGCATGTCGTGGGTGGAGTGCTCGACGAAGCACAGGGGCTGGGTTCCGGCGGCGGTATCGCCGTCGAGGTCGACGAGGGCGGTCCCGGTCATGAACAGGCCTTTGGGTGCAGCGTCGACCAATTCCGGGAACCGGTCCAGCGGGTAGGTGTCGCCGAACGCGCTGTAGGTGCCGTCAGGCGTGAACACCGAGACCAGGCCGTCGATGTCACCCTGGGTGATGGTGACCGCGTACTTGGCGAGGAGCTGTTGGATCGCGACGATCTCGTCAGTTGCTGACATAGACCTTTCCCCCTTTCATCACGAAGCTGACGTGTTGCGTAACACTGATGTCGGACAACGGATCCGACGGTACGGCGATGATGTCGGCCAACTGACCCTCGGCGATCCGACCGCGGTCGGTGACGTTGAGGAGGTCGGCCGCGGTGGAGGTGGCGCCCCGCAGCACCGCGAGCGGCGGCAGGCCCAACTCGACCAGGGTGACGAGTTCGTCGGCGTTCTTGCCGTGCGGGATGGCCGGTGCGTCGGTGCCGACGGCGATCTTCACGCCGGCCTCGTATGCGGCCAGGATCGACTTGCGGGCGATCGGAAACATCTCGGCTGCCTTGGCCTGCAATTCGGGCGGGGCATGCGAGACGTCCATGGCATCGGCGAGGCGCCGGGTGCTGACCAGGAACGTGCCGTGCTCGACCATGGAGGCGATGGCCTCGTCATCGATCAGGAAGCCGTGCTCGATGCAGTCGATGCCGGCATCGACCGCGTGCATGACCGCTTCGGCGCCGTGCGTGTGTGCGGCGACGCGCAGTCCACGACGATGCGCCTCGTCGACGATGGCGCGCAGCTCTTCGTCCGAATAATGTTGTGCACCAGGAGGACCGGTCATCGACATGACGCCGCCGGAACAACAGACCTTGATCAGCTGGGCGCCGTGCTTGATCTGGTAGCGGACCGCCTTACGGATTTCGTCGACACCGTTGGCGATGCCCTCCTCGATGGTGAGCTCGAGCGTGTTCGGGGCGAACGCGGCGAACATCGTCGGGTCCAGGTGGCCGCCGGTCGGGGTGATGGCGTGGCCGGCCGGCACGATGCGCGGCCCGTCGATCCAGCCGGCATCGATCGCTTTGCCCAGTGCGACGTCGAGCAGATAGCCGCCGGTTTTGACAAACAGGCCGAGGTTGCGCACGGTGGTGAACCCCGCGCGCAGGGTGCGGCGGGCATTGCCGACAGCGCGCAGGACCCGAGTCGGCGGGTCGTCCTGAACCTGGGACAGGCCGGGGTTCTCACCCCGGCCGCCCATCAGGAGATTGACCTCCATGTCCATCAGTCCGGGCAGCAGGATCGCATCGCCCAGATCGATGACCTCACCTTCGACCGGACCGCCGACGCTCACAATGCGGTCACCGTCGACGCGGACGATGCCCGGGCGGACGATCTCCCCGGCGTCGACGTCAAGCAGCCCAGCGGCTTTCACGGTGAGCACGGTATGCGATGAGCCGCTTGCGCGAAGAGCCGACAATTCAGACCACCGGCTCCCGCACCAGTTCGACCCACGCGGCCCCACTGTCGAGCACGCGCGGTTGCTTCCACACCTCGACCGGGAAGGACACCATCACGACCGATTGCATCAGGTGCATCAGGCGCTTGGCGTCATCTGGCATGTCGTGCAACGGGAATCGGGAGTCCAGATAAACCATGACCTCTTCGAGCCGCGCCATTCCGACGTCGTAAAGGTCCTGCATCTCGTCCATGCTGGAGGCCAGACGTTTGGCGTAACGCTCCGGTTCGGTTGCCAGAATCCAGTCGGAGAACCGCTCGAGATCGGCGAATTCTGCTGGAAGCAAGGCGG
This sequence comes from Mycolicibacterium sp. HS_4_1, assembly GCF_054515875.1. NCBI lineage: Bacteria > Bacillati > Actinomycetota > Actinomycetes > Mycobacteriales > Mycobacteriaceae > Mycobacterium > Mycolicibacterium sp. HS_4_1. Next base: position 3,881,286 of record NZ_CM137261.1, on the reverse strand, counting down.
TCTCAGACATGTGCAACTCTCCCGTTGGTCTTCGCGGACTGTTCCGACTTGTACTCGTCGACGTACTTGTGCGCGGTGTGGTGCAGGTGGCGCAGCAGAATCTCCTGATCGCACAACGGGAATTCGGTGACGGCCCGCGTACCGATCTGGGTCTGCGTGGCCTCCAGGGTGTTGGCGTCCTGCAACGCGTACTCCTTGAACGTCACCGCCGCCAGCTCCTGTGACAGCCGCTGCCGCGTGTTCTTCGGCGGGACGAAGTAGAGGTTCGCCTCGAAGATGTGGCTGTCGACGCCCGTCGGCCAGTAGTTGTAGGTGAGATACCAACCCGGAACCCACAGCAGCAGGGTGAAGTTGGGGAAGAATTCGAAGGAGTCCTGGCCCCAGGTCTTCTGCCGTGCAGGGTTGACGGCCGGCGGGAGTTCATCTGGCAGGATGCCTTTGATGTCGGGGCGGTCCCATGGACCGAACAGGCCGCTGTGCAGAATTCGTTCGATCGGCTTGACCATGTTCAAATCCTTGGGCGGGCTCATGCCGCCCCAGGACGAGATCATCGAGTGGTCGCCCTTGATGTCGTAGTGCAGGGCCTCGAAGCCGACCTTGGCGAGCTTGTCGGCCTCTTCCTTGGTCGCCTGCTTCATGTGCAGGATCGGTGCGTGGTAGAACTCGACGAAGGCGTCGATGAACAGCTTCCAGTTCGCCTTGATTTCGGAGCGGTAGCTGTAGACCTCGGTCATCTCATGGAAGGGATAGCCTTCCAAGCCTTTTGCGAAATCGCCGAGATATTCTTTCAGCGGTGCCGCGTCGTCGTCGAAGTTGACGAAGATGAACCCCTCCCACACCTCGCAGCGCACGGGCTTGAGCGGGTAGTCGGCTTTGTCGACGTCGAAGAACTCGTGCTCCTGCTGGATGAACGTCAGGTCGCCGTTGAGCGCGTACCGCCAGGCGTGGTACTTGCAGGTGAACTGGCGGCAGGAGCCGGACACTTCCTCGCCTGGATAGTCGTTCCACACCAGCTTGTTTCCGCGGTGGCGGCACAGGTTGTAGAACGCGCGCACCGTGTCATCTTTGTCTTTGACGATGATGATGGACGTGCCGGCGCCGACCGACGGCATCTCGCGGGTGAAGTAACTTCCGACCTTGGGCAGCCGCTCGACGCGGCCCACATGCAGCCAGGTCTTGCGGAAGATGGCCTGCTGCTCCAGCTTCCACTGCTCCGGGTCGATGGAGTCGGTGTAGTCGACCGGCGCTGTACCCAGTTCGGGCCAGTTCTCGGTCCAGCTGCCTGCGGCAGGTTTGGGAAAGTGGGCCATATGTTTACGTCTCCTTGTCTAGCTCTAAGCCAAATGTGTTGAAAGCCATGGCGAGCGCTGCGTAGGTACCGATGGTGAACATCAGGTCCATGAGCTGGCGCTCTTCGAGCCGCTCGCTCAGCGCTGACCAAGTGGCGTCGGAAAGGGTGTACTTGTCCAGCAGTTCGTCGGCCGCGATCAGCACTGCTCGCTCGAAGTCGTCGCCGGCCTCTCCTCGGGTGACCGCGTCGATTTCATCGTCGGTCAGTCCCACCTGCCGGCCGATCTTGACGTGCTGGAACCATTCGTACTCGCTGCCGGTCCGGTGCGCGACGCGCAGAATGGCGAGCTCGCGAACCCGCTCCGGCAGTGTCGAGGAGTACAGCAGGTAGAAGCTGTACCGAAGGTAAGGCCTGGCCAGCTTCGGGTGGCGGGCGAGCGTGCCGATCAGATTGCTGACCTTCTCGGGATCGCGCTGCTCGTCCGACACGAGGCCGGCCAACGCTTTGTCGACCTCGTCGTCCCAGCGGTCAGCGGGCAGCGGGGGGAGGCGCATCAGGCCGGGTCCTCTCGTCGATGAGAATGGTATTCTCATTTCTGACTAATACATTTGCACGTTTCGTCGCCGCGGTCAACGCCGGGCCGCATTCCAGCTGGCGTGTTGCCTGGTCGACTGCCATTTGTCGATGTAGACGTTGATTCTCTATAGGAGAGAAGCTAGTTTTCATCAGTAGAGAACTGAGCAGGAGGAAGGCTTGTGATGAACAGGGAAGACATGATCCTGATCAGCGTGGACGACCACCTCGTGGAACCGCCGGACATGTTCAAGAACCACCTGCCTGCGAAGTACCTCGATGACGCGCCCCGGCTCGTGCACAACGCCGACGGCAGCGACATGTGGAAGTTCCGCGACGTCGTCATTCCCAACGTCGCGCTCAACGCGGTCGCCGGCCGTCCCAAAGACGAGTATGGGCTGGAACCTCAGGGGCTCGACGAGATCCGCCCGGGCTGCTACAACGTCGACGAGCGTGTCAAGGACATGAATGCCGGCGGCATTCTGGGCTCCATCTGCTTCCCGTCGTTCCCCGGCTTTGCCGGCCGGCTGTTCGCCACCGAGGACGAGGACTTCTCGCTGGCGCTGGTTCAGGCCTACAACGATTGGCACATCGATGAGTGGTGCGGTGCCTACCCGGCACGTTTCATCCCGATGGCCATCCCGGTGATCTGGAATGCCGAGAAATGTGCGCAGGAGGTGCGGCGCGTCGCCGAGAAGGGCGTGCACGCGCTGACGTTCACCGAGAATCCGGCGGCCATGGGATACCCCAGCTTTCACGACCCGTACTGGAATCCGCTGTGGGAAGCGTTGTGCGACACCGGAATGGTGATGAACATCCACATCGGTTCGTCGGGCAAGCTGGTCTTCACCGCGCCGGATGCGCCGATGGACGTCATGATCACCCTGCAGCCCATGAACATCGTGCAGGCTGCCGCCGACCTGCTGTGGTCGCGGCCCATCAAGGAGTACCCGAACCTCAAGATCGCGCTGTCCGAGGGCGGCACCGGGTGGATTCCGTACTTCCTCGAGCGCGCGGACCGCACCTACGAGATGCACTCGACGTGGACCAAGCAGGACTTCAAAGGCAAGGTGCCGAGCGACGTGTTCCGTGAGCACTTCCTGACCTGCTTCATCAGCGACCCGGTGGGGGTCGCGCTGCGCAACAACATCGGTATCGACAACATCTGCTGGGAAGCCGACTATCCGCACAGCGACTCGATGTGGCCGGGCGCTCCGGAAGAACTGTGGGATGTGTTGTCCGCCAATAGTGTCCCGGACGACGAGATCAACAAGATCACGCACGAGAACGCGATGCGCTGGTACAACTTCGATCCGTTCCAGCACATTGCGCGCGAGCAGGCCACGGTCGGCGCGCTGCGCAAGGCGGCCGAGGGGCACGACGTGTCGATTCAAGCGCTCAGCCACCATGCCCAGGGCGCTCGGGGCGAGGCGCTGCACGCCGCGGCGGAGGCCAACAGTTGATCTCGTCCGGTATGAACTTCGCGCTGTCCGAAGATCAGGAGCTCATCAGGTCATCGGTAGCGCAGTTGGCAGCCAAGTTCGACGACCACTACTGGATGGAGAAGGACCAGGCACACGAGTTTCCCCAGGAGTTCTACGACGCCATCGCCAAGGGTGGTTGGCTCGGCATGACGATCCCGGAGGAGTACGGGGGCCACGGCCTGGGCATCACCGAAGCGACGCTCCTGCTCGAAGAGGTGGCCCGGTCCGGGGCCGCGATGAACGGTGCCAGCGCCATTCACCTGTCGATCTTCGGCATGCAACCGGTCGTCAAGCACGGCTCCGAGGAGATGAAGAGGGAGACGTTGCCGCGCATCGTCAACGGCGACCTGCACGTCTGCTTCGGTGTCACCGAACCGGGTGCGGGACTGGATACCTCGCGCATCACGACGTTCGCCAAGCGTGAAGGTGACAAGTACCGAATCAACGGCCGAAAAGTGTGGATCTCCAAGGCCATTGAGTCGGAGAAGATCCTGCTGCTGACCCGTACCACACCGTACGACCAGGTCGCCAAGAAGACCGACGGCATGACGCTGTTCCTGACCGATCTCGACCGCAACCACGTGGACATCCGGCCGATCCGCAAGATGGGCCGCAACGCCGTCAGCTCCAACGAGGTTTTCATCGACGACCTCATGGTGCCGGAAGCGCACCGCGTCGGTGAGGAAGGTCAGGGCTTCAAGTACATCCTCGACGGGCTCAACCCGGAGCGGATGCTCATTGCCGCAGAAGCCCTCGGTATCGGGCGGGTCGCGCTGGAGAAGGCGGTCAAGTACGGCAACGAGCGCCACGTGTTCAACCGGCCCATCGGCATGAATCAGGGCCTGCAGTTCCCGCTGGCCGACTCACTGGCCCGCCTCGATGCCGCCGAGCTGATCCTGCGCAAGGCGACGTGGCTCTATGACAACGGGAAACCTTGTGGGCGCGAGGCGAATACCGCAAAATACCTATGCGCTGACGCGGGATTCGCCGCGGCCGACCGGGCCCTGCAATTGCACGGCGGCATGGGATATTCCGAGGAGTACCACGTGTCGCGGTACTTCCGGGAATCCCGCCTGATGAAGATCGCACCGGTGAGCCAGGAGATGATCCTGAATTTCCTCGGCGAACATGTGCTCGGACTGCCGAGGAGCTACTGATGAGGACGTATTTCGACCTGACCGGACGCGCGGCGTTGGTCACGGGTGCCGCCGGGGGCATCGGCTCGGCGGTGGCGGGCGCCTTGGCGGCCGCGGGGGCCGCTGTATTGGTCACCGATCTCGACAAGGACGCTGCTGCCGCTGTGGCGGAACGTATTTCGCAGGCGGGCGGCCGCGCTGAGTCCGCGGCGCTCGACGTGTCAGATCGTGACTCCGCGGACGCTGCCGTCGCACAGGCGGCGGCATTGGGCGACGGGGCGCTGCACATCCTGATCAACAACGCCGGCGTCACCAAGCCGGCGATGTTCGAGAAGACGACGCAGGACGCGTTCCGATTGCTGTTCGACATCCACGTGATGGGGGCGTTCAACGTCACACAGGCCGCGCTGTCCCACCTTCCGACGGACGGCACGGGGCGCGTCGTCAACGTGACGTCGGCGGCCGGGCTGACCGGGACGCTCGGCCAGGTGAACTATTCGGCGGCCAAGGCCGGCATCATCGGTTTCACCAAATCGCTTGCGCGCGAACTTGCGCCGAAGAGCATCACCGTCAACGCACTGGCCCCGCTGGCGGCCACACCGATGACCGAGACCATCCGTACCAACGAGAAGTTCGCGGCGAACATGATGAACCGCATCCCGATGAAGCGCTGGGCCGACCCCGACGAGGTCGCCGGTGCATTCGTCTTCATGGCTTCGGATGCCGCGTCTTACATCACCGGCCAGGTGCTGCCGGTGGACGGCGGGATGGTCATGTGACCCCTCGGGGGCTGGGGGCACTGCCCGCGCGCAGGGTAGAGCGCAGCGACCGGGGAGAAGACACCGCACCACTTTCGGGCGTGACGGTGATCGCCCTCGAACAGGCCGTATCCGCGCCGATGTGCACCCGTACGCTCGCCGACTTCGGTGCCCGGGTGATCAAGGTGGAGAACCCGAACGGCGGGGACTTCGCACGAGACTACGACGACGTCGTGTTAGGCCAAGCGGCGCACTTCGTCTGGGCGAACCGCGGCAAGGAGTCGGTGACGCTCGACCTGAAGACGGACGACGGCCTGGCCGTTCTGCATCGACTCCTGGACCGCGCCGACGTCCTGGTGTCGAACCTGGCGCCGGGCGCCACCGCGCGGCTGGGCATCTCGCCCGCCGATCTGGCCGGCTCACATCCTCATGTGATCGCCGTGGAGATCGACGGCTATGGCGCCGGCGGACCGCTGTCCCACAAGCGGGCCTACGACCTGCTGGTGCAGGCCGAGTCGGGGACGTGCGCGATCACCGGGTCACCCGGCGCGCCGGCCAAGCCCGGCCCGCCTGTCGCGGATATCTCGTCGGGCCTGTATTCGGCGCTTTCGATTCTGGCGCTGCTGTTTTCGCGTGACGCGCGGTCACGGCGCGGCGCGGCGGTGAACGTCAGCCTATTCGACACCATGGCCGAACTGATGGGCTACCCGCTGACCTACACCCAGCATTCCGGCATCGACCAGCAGCCCCTCGGCATGAGTTCGCCCGCGGTGTCGCCGTACGGGGCGTTCGCTACGGCCGACGGCCAGACCGTGGTGCTGGGCACCACCAACGACCGCGAATGGCAACGCCTGGCGCGCGACATCATCGAGCGTCCCGACCTCGCCGACGATGCGAGGTTCGCCACCAACTCGGGCCGGTGCGAATACCGCGATGTGCTGAACGAGGCGATCGGATCATGGTGCGCCGCCAACGATCTGGCAGACATCCAGAAGGTTGCCGACGAGGCCGGCATCGGCAACTCCCGCTACAACCTGCCCAGTGAAGTGCTGGTGCACCCGCAACTGTCCGAGCGCGACCGGTGGCGCCGGGTCGACACGCCTGCCGGTCTGATCGACGCCATCCTGCCGCCGCCCATCATCGAAGGCTTCGAGTTCCCGATGGGTGCGGTGCCCGGTCTCGGCCAGCACACCGAGGCGATCCTGGCTGAACTCGGCTTCACCCCCGAGGAGGTCGCCGGACTGCGCGGGCGCGGTGCCATCGGATGAGTGTGCTGCTCCGCGAGGACCGTGACGGCGTGCGCACGTTGACGCTGAACCGTCCGGAACGCAAGAACGCCATCAACCCCGAACTGTGGGTGCGGCTGGCCGAGGAGCTGCACGCGGCGGACCGTGATCCCGGGCTGCGGGCGGTGGTGATCACCGGTGCCGGGGGAGCGTTCTGCTCGGGGGCGGATATCTCCGAGCCCGAGGACATCCACCCGCTGCGTAAACTGCAGAAGCTCACCGATGTCGCGGTGGCGCTGCACGAGCTGTCGTTGCCCACCATCGCCAAGGTGACCGGTGTCGCCGTCGGGGCCGGCTGGAACCTGGCGCTCGGGTGCGATTTCGTGGTCGCCACCCCGGATTCGCGGTTTTCCCAGATCTTTTCGAAGCGCGGGTTGTCTCTGGACCTCGGTGGCTCGTGGCTGTTGCCCAAGATCGTCGGCCTGCAACAGGCCAAAAGACTTGCGCTGCTGGCCGAGATGATCGACGCCGATGAGGCCCAGGCGCTCAGTCTGGTGACCTGGGTGGTGTCGGGGGCCGAGATCGACGGCTTCGTCGACGATCTCGCCGCGCGGCTGGCGGCAGGCCCGACGGTCGCGCTCGGGCAGGCCAAGGCCCTGTTGAACCAGGGCGCCGACGCCACCCTCCGGGACGCCCTGGCCAACGAATCCCGTTCCCAGGCAGTCAATTTCGCCACCGCCGATGCCGCGGAGGCATATGCGGCCTTCGCCGCTAATCGCGAACCGATATTCACCGGCCGATGGGCCGTGCCCAGATTGGAGTCTTGATGCGCCGCGACCTGTTCACCGAGGACCACGAGGCCTTCCGCAAGCTGGTCCGCGACTTCGTCGCCAAGGAGGTGCAGCCGTACTTCGCCGACTGGGAGAAGGCCGGCCAGATGCCCCGCTCGATCTTCGAGCAGATGGGCTCGCTGGGGATGCTGGGGATGGCCATTCCCGAGGAGTACGGCGGGTCGGGATTACCCGACTACCGCTACAACGTCGTGCTCCAGGAAGAGGCGGCACGCGCCCTCGTCACGCTCTCGACGGTCCGCACGCAACTCGACGTGATCCTGCCGTACTTCCTGCACTACGCGAACGCGGAACAGCGCGCTCGCTGGTTTCCCGGCCTGGCGGCCGGCACCCTGCTGACGGCTGTCGCGATGACCGAACCTGGCACGGGCTCTGACCTTGCCGGGGTACGCACCACCGCGGTGCGTGACGGTGACAGTTACGTCCTCAATGGCGCCAAGACCTTCATCACCGGCGGGCTACTGGCCGACTTGGTGATCGTGGTGGCCCGTACGTCCACAGATCCGGAAAACCGGCGGCGAGGGCTGTCGCTCATCGTCGTCGAGGACGGCATGCCGGGGTTCGAAAAGGGCCGGGTGCTGGACAAGATGGGTTGCAAGGAGCAGGACACCGTCGAACTCGCCTTCACCGATGTGCGCGTACCCGCGGCGAATCTGCTGGGGGAGGAGGGCGAGGCGTTCGGCTACCTCGGCCACAACCTGCCACAGGAGCGGATGACGGTCGCTGTCGGTTCCGTCTGCCAGGCGCGCGCCGCGGTAGCGACGACCATCGATTACGTCAAGGAACGCAAGGCATTCGGCACGCCGGTGGCGTCGTTTCAGAACACCAAGTTCGAGCTTGCGGCGATGTCAGCCGAGATCGAGGCGGCCCAGACCATGGTCGACAAGGCCGTCTCCGAGCTGAATGCGGGGGAGCTGTCCGGTGCCGACGCGGCCCGGGTGAAGTTGTTCTGCACCGAGGTTCAGGCCCGCGTGGTCGATCGCTGTGTTCAGTTGTTCGGCGGCTACGGCTACATGCTCGAGTACCCGATCACCCGGCTCTACATGAACGCCCGCGTGGCCCGCATCTACGCGGGTACGAGTGAGGTGATGAAGCTGATCATCGCGAAGTCGCTGGGCCTGTAACCGCTCAGCGGAAACAATTTCGCTGAGACCCTTGTCACACCGGCTAAACCAACCTACTGTGTGTTCACTAGGTTGGTTCGGTCGAAGGGAGCAGGCGTGACGGAGCCTCGTCCCTACGCCTCACTCTTTGCCAAGGGTGACGACCGTAAGGCGCGGATCCTCGAGGTTGCGCAACGTCTGCTTGCCCGAAATGGTTGGCGCAGTACGTCATTGGCTCAGATCGCCCGCGAGGCGGGGGTGACGCCTGCCGGCCTGCTGCACCATTTCGAATCCAAGGAGCAACTGCTGCACGCAGTGCTCGACGCGCGCGACGCCGACGATGACGCCCACGCGGACCGCAGTGGCGACCTGGTCGAAGAACTGATGCACGTACCGGAGCGGTTCGAGCGGTCGCCGGAGCTCGTCGGCACGTTCGCTGTGCTGTTGATCGAGAACATCCTGCCCGACGCGCCGTTGCACGACCGCATGGTCCGGCGCTACGAAGCTGCGCTCGGAATTCTCAGCAACGGCATCCGGGAAGCCCAAGAGGCTGGCCGCTATCGCAGTGACATGGACCCCGCCGTCAAGGCGGTGCAGATTTTGGCCTTTGTCAACGGAATGGAGACATTATGGTTACTCGATCCTTCGATGCCGGTGACCGACGTGTTCAAGGACTACGTGGAGTCGTTACGCCGGGAGCTCGCTCCGACGATCCCCTGATGAGATATCGCCTCGACGTCGTGGCCGCTACCGTCTCGGAGGCTGTCGAGAATGCGGGCGGCTGGTTGTTCGACCGGGTGACCGCGGGCTGGAACGTCACCGTCCTGATTGCCGATTGCGACGAGGACGACCGGCCGCTGCAGATCCTGGGCGTCTGCGCCGAAGATCTCGAGTCTGCGTTGATCGAGGGTAGGACCCGCCCGCACCCGCAGACGGTAGCCGTCGCGGCCCACCTGTTCGACACCGAACCCCGGGTGCGCAGCGGAGTCCTGGCCGCGTTGGCGGCCGGCCAGACCGAGGTGACGTTGTGGGGCGACACGTGTCCCGCCGAGCTGCACGGCATCGACACCGTCCATCACGAATTGAGCGCGGCGGCAAGGGCGTTCAAGTCTCAGGCGCTGGCCGCGTGCGGGGTACGGCGCGCTGTGAACTCTGTCGAGACATTCCGCATCGGCACGATGGCTTCGGTCGCCGCGGACCTCGTCCCGGCAAGCTAGTCGGTTACCTCGATCCAGCGACGTCGATGAGGACCTTGCCGACGGCCTTGCCGTCGGCAACCAGGCGCAGGGCCCGCGCGGTATCGTCGAGTTGGAAGACGGCGCCGACGTGGGGCACCACCTGTCCGCTGGCCAGCAGCGCGGCGAGTTCGGTTCGGTTGCGGTGGAATTCGTCGGGTGGAATGTCCCTGAGCTGGAAGCCGATGACATGTGCGCCCTTGATGAGGATCAGATTCATGGGAATGCGGGGAATGACACCCGACGCGAAGCCGACGGTGACGAAGCGGCCACCGGGCCGCAGTGATCGCAAGGCCGGTTCTGAGACATCGCCTCCTACCGGATCGATGACCGCGTGTGCGCCGTCCGGGACGGCTTGACGTAAGGCGCCGCGCAGGTCCGAGGTGCCGTGCTTCACCAGGTGGGCGGCGCCGTATGACGCTGCCACGGAGAGCTTCTCGCCCGATGACGCCACCGCCGTGACGGTCGCGCCGAGCAGGACGCCCAGTTGCACGGCAGCCAACCCGACACCGCCCCCGGCGCCCAGCACCACCAGGTCCTGCCCGGAACTGAGTTGTGCCGCAGACCGCAGTGCGTGGTAGGCGGTGCCGTGGGCGACGCCGTATGCGGCGGCCGTCCGGTCGTCGATGCCGTCGGGGATGCGGGTCAGTCCGGCGGTGGGCGCCACCACCTCCTCGGCGAAAGCACCGTGCAGAGCGGCACCGGACACCCGGTCGCCGACCGCGAAATCACCTGTGGCTTCAGCGACTTCGGTGACGATGCCGGCGAATTCGCTACCGGGTACGAACGGCACCGGAACAGTTACCTGGTACTGATTCGCGATGAACAGCACGTCGGGAAAGTTCACCGCGGCGATATGGACACGGACCCGGACCTGCCCGGCGGACAGGGTGGGTGCCGGGACATCGTCGACCCGGACCACCTCCGGTGGGCCGTAACCGGAGCAGACGACGGCTCTCACCGGTAGTCGCTGGACTCGGCGAGCTCGGCCGCCTCACGCATCAGCGAGGTGACGACAGGTCCGTAGGCGAGGAGCTTCTCGTTGTCACCGGCTCGCTGGAAACCTTGCTCCAGCACGATCGCCAGCTTCCACTTGGCCAGCACGAGGTAGTAGTCCAGATCGTCGACCTGGCGTCCGGATACCTCGGCGTAGTGCTCGACGACCGCTGTGCGCGAGGGCATTCCGCGCATATCGACGTAGTTCATGGCCGACGGTGCATCGGTATTCTCCGGCCAGCTCTGCACCATCCAGCCCAGATCGAGCTTGGGGTCGCCCACCGTGCCCATCTCCCAGTCGACGATCGCGGCCATCGTTGCCGGTGCGCCGTGCCGGTACATCACGTTGGCGAACTGGTAGTCGCCGTGCATGAGGCCGGGGATGAAGTCGAGGGGCCGGTGAGTGCGCAGCCATTCGGTGGTGACGGCCAGGCCGTCGATGTCGCGGCCCTTGATGCGCTCGAAGAAGGCGGTCCAGCGATCGACCTGGCGTTCGTGAAAGCCATCGGGGCGGCCAAGATCGTGCAGTCCCTTGGCTTTCCAGTCGACCTTGGACAGCAAGGCGATGCCCTCGGCCAGTTGATACGAGAGTCCGGCACGCGCGTCGGCGTTCCCGTCGAACGGGTCGGGCCATACGCCGTGCTGGTCCATGGGAGACCAGCCGTCGACGTGGCCCATCAAATAGAACGGCCGGCCGAGTACCGTCGCGTCCTCGCACACTCCCACCGCTGCGGTGTGCGGCACGTCGGTGCCGTCGAGGGCTTCGATGATGCGCCACTCGCGCAAGATGCCCTTGTCCCGGTCAGCCGGAGCATCCAGCGGCGGCATGCGCAGAACGCAGGTGTCCTCGCCACGGGTGATCCGGTAGATGACGTTCTGCGTGCCGCCGGACAGGTATGCGGCTTCTAGGGGTTCGCCTGCTCCGGGTAGTCCCGACCGGTCCATCCAATCAGCTAGGTGCGCAACGTCGATCACAAGTTCCCCACTCATTCGACCTCATGACGAGAAAGTCGTCTTCTCAGTCATATCGCACTGCCGGGAAATTGTTAAGTACTTGATATCAGCGGTCTAACCGCCCGCTGGTTTCGGTGCGGCCAACTCCCGCAGGGACGACAGGAACAGCTCATCCATGCGCGGGCTCAGCTCGGCCAGGGTGCCGGCACTGGCATGGCTGGAGGAGCCGAAGACGCGTTCGAGAGCTTCGGTCTCACTGGCGCCACCGATCGAAAGGCACAGGCAGGCAACACCGTCCATGCGCAACTCTTCGAGTGCCCTGTGCGCGTCGGCTTCTGCATAGCGGCCCTCGTAGCCGTCGTCGTAGGGGAATCCGTCGGACAGCACGAGGAGCAGCCGGTTTGGTGTGCCCGCCTGTTCCTTGAGGATCTCGCCCCCACCACGGATGGCGGCGCCCAGCCGCGTGTAACCGGACGGTTCAAGCTGATTCAGCCGCGCGCGTCCCACGGCGCCGAACCGCTGCCCGAACGGCTTGATCGCAGGCAGGTGGACCGCGTGGCGGCCCTGCGACCGGAAACCGTAGACGGCCACCCGATCGCCGAGCTCTTCGAGCACAGCGGCCATGGTGGCAGCCGCCCGGCGCTGGTGTTCATGGACAGCCAGGCCGCCGGAGTCGGTCTCGGTTGCCGAACCCGAGGCATCGACCAAGATGAGCACGCCGAGATTGCGCGAGAGCTTGCGCTGCTCGAGATACACGTGCTCGGGCGGTGAGAACCCGGAGCGCAGGTCGACGAACAGGTCAATCAGCGCCTCGATGTCCAGCTCGTCGCCGTCGGCTCGGCCGCGAAGAACTTTGGGACCGAGCCCGATTCGAGACAGCCGTCGCCGCAGCACATCGTCGTGCGGGACCCCGGCCGCGGACACATCTGCGGCGGCGGTCAGCGGATAGTCGATGACCCGGCACCAGTCCTCTTTGTACCGGCCCGCGAAGACGTCCCACTCCGGATGGAGGGCGCCGCCGACTCCCAGCGTGGCACCGGGCCGGCGGTCGTCGGTGAAACGGATCTGCGTGGGTAAGGGCCGTGCATCGGGGCCGACCTTGCCGACCCGCCGAACGCTGCCGATCTGCATCTCGGCGCCGGCGTTGTCCTCGCCCTTCGATCGCGAGCTGCCGAATAGCTTGGACAGGAAATCAGACATCGTTCGCGACGCCATTGGCGCTTCGAAAAGCTTGAGGATCTTGCTGTCCTCGGATTCGCCCGCGTCGTCGTCTTCGTCGCCCAGTTCCTCCTGAACCTCCGGCACCTCGAATTTCAGCTGCAGGTCCTTGTCGGTGGGGCGCGCGCCGGGACCCATCGCCGTGGCCAGCAGCCGAGAAGGTTTGATGACGCCGAACCAGTCCGGCGCGTCCTCGACGGCCGTGCGGCCCTTGGCGATCCGCAGTGACTGGCCGGCACTGTCCGTGTGGGGTGCGCCGGTACCGAGTTCGGCGGCGAGTGGCAGGTCGCGGGACAGTTCGGCCAGCACCCGGCGACCTTCCAGCGCGAGGTAACGGCGCGCCACCGCAGGACGGCCGCGGAGCGACTTCAGCATGGCCGCATCGAGGCTGCCCGCGCCGAGTAGCGCGCTCTGCACCAGCACCTCGCGGCGCTGCTGTGCGGGCGGCGCCGCGGAGACGTAGACGACCTGGCCATCGGTATATGCCGCGCCGCCCTCCCGCGCCTCGGCGATATCGACCGGTCGGCCCGCGACATGCGTGGCGAGGAGCCGAAACTGCTCGGGGCCGACGGAATCGGTCACGGCCGGGGGAGGACGGCGTCCGCGAGCTCGCCGAGGGCGCGGACGATGTCGTGGTCGTCGGAGAGCACCTTGACGACCGCCGACTGCACGGCACTGCGCACGCTCAGCCCTTCGGCGACCAATTCGCCTGCCAGGATCAACATGCGGGTGGACGCCACTTCGCGAAGCGGTGAGCCGTCCAGATTGCGGATGGCGCTACCGAATTTGACCAGACTACGAGCGGTTTCGGCATCGATGCCGGCCTCGTGCATCACAATTTCCGTCTCCGCGGCGGCCGGCGGAAAGTCGAGCTCGATGGCGACGAACCGTTGCCTGGTGGACTCCTTGATGTTCTTCAGGACGCTCTGATAGCCGGGATTGTAGGAGATGACGAGCTGAAAGCCGGGGGCCGCAGGCAGCGTGACGCCGAGCCGGTCGACCGGCAGTTCGCGGCGGTGGTCGGCCAGCGGATGGATGACGACGGTGGTGTCCTGACGCGCCTCCACGATCTCATCGAGGTAGCAGATGGCGCCTTCGCGAACCGCCCGCGTCAAAGGCCCGTCCACCCAGACGGTTTCACCGCCCTTCAGCAGGAACCGGCCGACCAGGTCCGCCGACGTCATGTCCTCATGGCCGGCGACGGTGATCAGGTCCCGCCCGAGTTCGTGCGCCATCGACTCCACGAACCGGGTCTTCCCGCATCCCGTCGGGCCTTTCAGTAGCACCGGCAGGCCCCGGCGGGATGCGGCGCGGAAGACCTCCACCTCGTCGCCGAGGGCGCGGTAGAACGGTGCGTTCGGCACCGGTCTGACAACTGCGGAAGTGTTGTTCAACAAGTCATTTGCCCTTCTCGACGGGAACGAGTTTCGGAATCGTGACGCCGTTGGGTGTCACCAGTTGGCCGTGGATGTCGACGTAGCTCGAATTCTGCAGGGGGATCGGGATCGACGGGTCGGGGCAAGCTCGATCAGTGCCATCGCCGCAGACGCCCATCAGGAAGTACGAGCGTTTCAAAAGGTCTTCCGGCCAGGGATCCTGGTGCATGGCGAACCACTGCGCGGGCAGGTTGTAGAGCACGAAGAAGAAGGCGCTGCAGGCGGCGAAGATTGCCAGGAAGCGCGTGATCTGTTGTTTCACAAAGCCACCGCGCATGGTATCCACACCGCGTTCGACGTAGGTGCGGCCGCGGTCGTCGGTGAAGTAGCGCAGACAGCACAGGCCCGCCTGCACGCCACCCCACATGAGCCCCTCGTAGATCGGCCACTGGTAGTAGGTCCCGGGATTGACCGACAGAGCCCGGATGGCACCCGGATAGGTGAACAGGCCCATCGGCATGAGGAACAAGCCCTCGATCACGAAATCGAAGAAGAAGGTCCACACGATCACCACGCCGATCAGACCGAGCGTGTTGATGTTGGGCCACTTGGACTTTGCCTTGCGCATCACCCAGCAGCCGAGCATCGTGCACAACAGGACGAAGCAGTAACCGGGTGCGTTCATGAGGAATGGCTCGGCCATCATGCGACCGGGTTCGCCGAACGACATCCAGCCGGGGACGTCCTGCACCCACGAACCCCGGTTCCACATCCAGGTGTTGTACGTACTCCACGTGTTCACGTAGTTCAGCAATGGATCCTGGAAGAACAGCAGGCCACACGCGATCAGGAGCATGCCGTCGAGCGTGATGCGCCGCTCCCGCCGCCAGGGCCGGATGATGAACCACCACACCGCAACCGGCAGCCCGACGATGATCACGCCTGTCCAAGTGAAGAGGATCGCCTTCATGTACATCGGTGGGTCGCTCGGCCCTGCCGGGACGCGCTCGAAGTTCGGCCCCGTCACCCACCGAGTCCACACGTAGAGCTGGAACGCCAGGATCGCGCCGCCGACCGCGGCCCAGACGCGCACGGGCGTGATCTTGCTGGGCGCCCCGAGGGCTGCCCCGCTGAGCGGTTCGGTGACGATTGCTCGCTTCTGTGACAACTCACTCATGCGGCGTCACTTCCCGATCTGTACAGGAGCGTCTTTGGGCATCTCTTTGCCCGGTGGGAGGACGAGCTTGCCGTCGACGTTGATGTAGCCGGAGCGCTTGGTCGGCATGGGCAGCACCGGGTTCGGGCACGGCGTGTTCTCGTCGCAGACGCTCTGGCTGAAGTACGAGCGCTTCTGCACGTCCTCGGGCCATGGGTCGGAGTGCAGGCCGAACCACTGGGCGGGCACGTTGTACAGGAAGAAAAACGCGGCACTGCAGGCGGCGAAGATCGCCAGAAACCGAACCAGCTGTTGCCGGAACACCCCGCCGCGAACGTGGTCCAGCCCGCGCTCGACGACGGTGCGGCCGCGGTCGTCGGTGAAGAAGCGCAGACAGCACAGTGCGGTCATGACGGCGCCCCACATGAGTCCTTCGTAGACGGGCCACTGGTAGTACGTACCGGCGTTGAACGACACCGAGCGAATCGCGCCGGGGTACACGAAGAGCCCGATCGGCAGCAGGATCAGTCCCTCCATGACGAAGTCGAAGAAGAAACAGAAGACGTATGTGGCAACGATCAACCGGAAGTTGCTGATGTTCGGCCAGCGTGACTTGATCCTGCGCATCGCAAAACAGCCGACCATCAACGTCACCAGCACCATGCCGTACCCGGGCATGTTGATGGGAAGCGGTTCGCCCACTTGGTGTCCCGGCGATTCGGGGGAGACCCAGCTGGGGATGTTCGATGTCCAGGAGCCCATGTTCCAGATCCACATGTTGTACGTGCACCAGGTATTGGTGTAGTTGAGCAGGGGATCCTGGAAGAAGAACAGGGCGCACGAAACGAACAGCATGCCGTCGAGCGTGATGCGCCGCTCCCGCAGCCATGGCCTGAGGAGGAACCACCAGACGGCAGCGGGGAACCCCACCACCATGAAGGCGCAGTTCACCAACAGCATGACCTTCATGTAGGTCGGCGGGTCGGTCGGGCCGGCGGGCACCCGGACGAAATAAGGCCCGGTGACCCAGCGGGTCCAGACATAAATCTGGAAGAGCAGCAGTGCGCCGCCGAAGAACGCCCAGATCTTGACCGGCGCCGACGGCGCTTGGCTGCCAACGAGATTCGTGGATCCGCCAAGCGGCTCGGTAACAGTGGATTTCTTGCCCAGCATTTCGCTCACGAGGCCTCCTCGAGTCCGTGTCGTCTCGAAGATACCCACTGGTATCTCAGTTTCCAATAGGAATCTCGGAATCTGTGGCAGAATTTTTTCATGGTGGAGCGTTGGACGCGGGAGCGGCGACTGGAACACACGCGTTCGCTGCTGTTGGATGCAGCTGAGGATGTCTTCGCTGAAAAGGGCTTCGCGCCAGCGACTCTCGATGAGATCGCGTCGGTCGCCGGCTACACCAAGGGGGCGATCTACAAACACTTCGCCACGAAGGAAGATCTGTTCCTTGCGGTCAACGACCGCTACTGGCGCCAATACTTCGACAAATTCGCCGAAGTGATGTCGAGGTCCGAGCGCGTCGGAGCGCACGAGCGCGACGAGATCGCCGAACGCTGGCTGGAGCTCAGTCGTGGTCGCGGCGCTGAGCATGCCGCATTGGGCTACGAGTTCACCCTCTATCTGCTGCGCAACCCAGAGGTGCGAGATCGAGTGGCGGCCAGGCGATCTGAGGTGGTCGAGGCGTTGGCTGGCTTCATTGTCGAGGGTGTCGACCGCCTGGGTGGGACGCTGCTGATACCGGCGCCCACGTTCGCTCAAATTCTCCTCGCCACCAGCGATGCCATCGTGTTGAGTAACGAACTCGACGGCGTCGACCTGTTTCGGCCGGTCGTCGACATGTACGTCTCGGCGATCAAGTTCGCCTGACGACACCCCGGCAGCATTGAGTATCAACTACTTGTCATTGAAGCATCGGGCGGATACCGTCGGCTGTGAAGTCACGTCGAGGAGGAGTGCGCCATGGCCCGGTTCCCCAAGCCGCCCGAGGGCAGTTGGACCCAACACTATCCGCGGCTGGGAACCGGCCCGGTCTCGTACGAGGACTCGATCAGCCCCGAGCAGTTCGAGATCGAACGCAAAGCGGTGTTCAAGCGGGCGTGGCTGAATGTCGGTCGCGTTGAACAGCTTCCGCGCAAGGGTAGCTACTTCACCAAAGAGCTCGCGGTCGTGAACACCTCGATCATCCTGGTGCGCAACAACGCCGGCGAGGTGAAGGCCTATCACAACATCTGTCGGCACCGGGGCAACAAGCTGGTATGGAACGACATGCCGCAGGAGGAGACCAAGGGCTTCTGCAAACAGTTCACCTGCAAGTACCACGCCTGGCGGTACGACCTCGACGGCAATCTGACGTTCGTGCAGCAGGAGGGCGAGTTCTTCGATCTTGACAAGGACCGGTACGGCCTGGTGCCCGTGCACTGTGACGTCTGGGAAGGCTTCATCTTCGTCAACTTCGCCGCCGAACCGGAGCAGTCCCTGCGCGATTTCCTCGGCCCGATGGTTCAGGGCCTTGAAGGCTATCCGTTCGAGAAACTCACCTCGAAGTTCACGTATCGCTCTGAGGTCAAAGCGAATTGGAAGCTCTACATGGACGCGTTCCAGGAGTTCTACCACGCGCCGGTACTGCATGCGAACCAGTCGCCCACCAACTACTCGAAGGCCGCGGCCCAGGCCGGTTTCGAGGCGCCGCACTACCGCATCGACGGGCCGCACCGGCTGGTCAGCACCTCCGGGGTCCGGGTGTGGGAGATGGGTGCTGAGATGCGCAAGCCCATGGAGGACATCTGCCAGAGTGGGCTGTTCGGGCCGTGGGATTCGCCCGACTTGGGGGTAATGCCCGTCGGCCTCAATCCGGCGAAATGTGACCCGTGGGGCCTGGATTCGTTCCAGCTGTTCCCGAACTTCGTCGTGCTGTTCTGGGGGCAGGGCTGGTACCTGACCTATCACTACTGGCCGACGTCGTACAACACGCATATCTTCGAATGCACGCTGTACTTCCCGCAGGCGCGCAGTCCCCGCGAACGCATCGGGCAGGAGCTCGCGGCGGTGACATTCAAGGAGTACGGCCTGCAGGACGCCAATACTCTGGAGGCCACCCAGTCCATGATCGAGTCTCGCACCGTCAACGAATTCCTGTTGTGTGACCAGGAAGTGCTGATCCGGCACCTGCACCACGAAACCGCTGCCTGGATCGAGGACTACCAGCGCAAGGCCGCGGGGGTGTGACCATGACTGTGCACCTACCGGCCGAATTTGCCGACCTGGAGCCATTTTCCGAGTGGTGCCTACCGACCGAGGCTCTGCGCTACGCCAAGCGGCTGGAGAGCTCCATGGCGCAGATGCAGGCGTTCTACGACGCGATCACCCCGCGAGCAGAAGACGCCATCGCGTTCTGCGACAAGTTCAGCCTCGGCGACATGCCCGAAGACGTCCTGAACCTCATGCACCTGCTGTACTCCATGATCCAGGTGTCGTTCCCCGTTGAGTGCTGGAAACAGCCCCGCGTTCCCGACTCCGGGGCCACCAAGCTCGACTGCGTCTACGAACCGATCCCATGACGGCGCCCATGACAGAGCTGACTGTGCTTCGGGCCGCCCGGTGGGCCGACGTCGACAGCGGCGAAGTGCGGTCACCGGCCGTGATCGTGGTCGAGGGCAACCGCATCAAGGCCGTCAATCCTGTCGAACCATTGCCGGATTCGGCCGTCGTCATCGACCTTGGCGACGTGACGCTGCTGCCGGGATTGATGGACATGGAGCTCAACCTGCTCATCGGTGGCCCCGGCGGCCCCGAAGGGCTGCCGAGCCCGATGCACGGCGTACAGGACGATCCGGCCTATCGGACGCTGCGCGGCGCCGTCAACGCCCGCGCCACGCTGGAGGCCGGTTTCACCACCGTGCGCAACCTCGGGTTGATGGTCAAGACCGGAGGCTACCTGCTGGACGTGGCCCTCATGCGGGCCATCGACCAGGGCTGGCATGTCGGGCCCCGCATCTATCCGGCCGGACACGCGGTGACACCGTACGGTGGTCACCTCGACCCGACGGTCTTCCAGCGCCTGGCGCCCGGCATCATGCCGTTGTCGGTCGGGGAGGGCATCGCCAACGGCGTCGACGAGGTCCGGGCCTGCGTGCGCTACCAGGTCCGGCACGGCGCCAAGCTGATCAAGGTGTCCGCCTCGGGTGGCGTGATGTCACACAGCACCGCGCCGGGTGCGCAGCAGTATTCCGACGACGAGTTCGCCGCGATCGCCGACGAAGCGCACCGTGCGGGAGTGCGCGTGGCTGCACATGCGGTGGGGGACACTGCGATTCGGGCCTGCATCCGCGCCGGCATCGACTGCATCGAGCACGGCTTCCTGGCGACCGACGACACCATTCAATTGATGGCCGACACCGGCACGTTCCTGGTGTCGACGACCTACCTGACCGAGGCCATGGCCGTCGACCGCATCGCGCCCGAACTACGCAAGAAGGCCGAGGTGGTGTTTCCGCAGGCGCAGGCGATGCTGCCGAAAGCCATCGCCGCGGGCGTACGCATCGCCTGCGGAACCGATGCGCCGGCCGTGCCGCACGGGCAGAACGCGAAGGAGTTGTGTGCGCTCGTCGACCGCGGCATGACGCCGATGCAGGCCATCCGCGCCGCCACCGTCACGAGCGCGGAACTCATCGATGCCGACGACGAACTCGGGCGGCTGGCCCCGGGTTACCGCGCGGATATCGTGGCAGTCCCCGGCGATGTGTCGCGCAATATCGCCAGTACGCTGGACGTGCGCTTCGTGATGAAAGAGGGGCAGATCTACAAGCAGGTCGACGGAGGTGCGTAGTGGACTTGGACGAAAACCTCCTGTGGCACCTCAAGCAGGCGTTCTACTTCTCTCTGACCTCGGTGAACGAGGCCGTCAGTAGCCACGGGGTCAGCACCGCCCAGATCGGTGTGCTGCGCCAACTCGCCAACGAGCCCGGGCTGTCCGGCGCCGATCTGGCGCGCCGTTTGCTCATCACGCCGCAGGGCGTGCAGTTGGCACTGAAGGCGCTCGAAGACCGTGGGCTCGTGGAGCGCAAGCCCGATCCGCAACATGCCCGCATCCTGCAGGCCTTCCTGACCGAGCAGGGGCGCAAGACCGCCGCCGCCGTCGTCGGCGATGCGGTGCAGGCGCACGAAGCGGTGTTCGGCGTGCTCACCGCCGACGAGCAGGAGACCTTGAAGCGGTTGCTCAAGCGCGTCGTCGAGCAGGGCACCGGGAACAAACTGATCGACGATCACGTCGGGGAGTGAGCGGCCCGCGAGGACGTGGACGTGACCACGCGCTGGGCACTTGACAAGCAAATGTCTTCTGGGAGTTGAGCGTGCGCTGGCGCAGGAAAGGATCGAGTGCCACGCTGCGCAGATGCACCGTCAACCAGCTCGGGCCTCGCCGCCTGAGATGGGGCGGCGCGAGGACGATTTGATCGCACGGTCGGGTTAAAAGTCCCGCAGATACGCGCAGTCAAAGACCCGCTGAAGCCCCGGTAAGAAAGATTGAGTATCAAGTGCTTGATATCAATGACAAGTACTTGATACTCTCGAAGGGATGGCTGATCTTGTGGACGACTTCGCGTCATTGCGCATCAAACGGGTGGTGCGCGAAACCGGCGACGCGGTGTCGCTGGTCCTCGATATCCCCGAGGACTGTGCGCCCCGATTCCGTTACCAGGCAGGCCAATTCCTGACCCTGCGGGTGCAAGTGGCCGGGGATCAGCACCGGCGGTGTTACTCGATGTCGTCGTCGCCGCTGGGTGGCGACGATCTGCAGATCACCGTCAAGCGTGACGGTGGCGGCCTCGTGTCGAACTGGCTGAACGACGCGGTCGCGGCGGGCGATCGCATCGATGCCGCTCCGCCCGAAGGCCGGTTCGTCCTCGGCGAGGGGGACCGCGACATCGTCGCCTTCGCCGGCGGCAGTGGGATCACGCCGATTCACTCGCTGATCGGCGCCGCGCTGGCTGGGACCTCGCGTCGCATCCGGCTGTTCTACGCCAACCGCAGCCGCGACTCGGTGATCTTCGCCGATTCCCTTGGTTCACTGGAACAGTCGCATCCCGACCGTCTGACCGTGCGCCACCACTTGGACGACGTTGACGGCATCGTGCGGCCGGAAGCCATCGCATCCTTCGTCGCCGACACCGGCGATGCCGAGTTCTACATCTGCGGGCCTGGGCCGTTCATGGATGCGGTGGAATCCGCCGTCATGCAGACTGGCACGCCGCGCAGCCGAATTCACTTGGAGCGCTTCCAGATCGCCGCGGTCACCGCCGCTGATGCGGCTGCGTCGGACACCGAGGAAGTCACCATCGAACTCGACCGCCGCAAGACGACCGTGGAGTACCGGGCAGGCAACACGCTGCTGCAGACGGCCCGCATCGCCGGGCTGCGCGCGCCCTCGTCGTGCGAAACCGGCTCCTGCGGAACGTGTATGGCCCGCATCGTCGAAGGCAGCGCACGCATGCTCAACAACGACGCTCTCGACGACGACGAGGTCGCCGACGGCTGGGTGCTGACCTGTCAATCCCTGCCGACCAGCAAGACCGTTCGAGTGGTTTACGAGTAGGAGTGCACATGACACGCGTGGCTGTGGTGACCGGTGGTGCGTCGGGCATGGGTGAGGCGACCTGTCACGAACTGGGACGGCGGGGACACAAGGTCGCCGTCCTCGACCTGAACAGCGAAGCGGCACAGCGGGTCGCCGAAGACCTGCGCGCCGACGGCGTGGAGGCGGTCGGCATTGCGGTCGACGTCGGCGACAGAGTCTCGGTGGAAGACGCGTTCGCCAAGGTGCGCAGCGAGTTCGGGCCCGTACACATCCTGGTCACCAGTGCCGGCGTGGTGGATTTCGCGGCGTTCACGGACATCACCGTGGATTCCTGGCAGCGGCTGATCGACGTGAATCTCACCGGCACGTTCCACTGTTGTCAGGTCGCGGTACCGGACATGCTGGCGGCGGGCTGGGGACGCATCGTGATGATCTCCTCGTCCAGTGCACAGCGCGGCTCGCCGGGTATGGCGCACTACGCCGCGTCCAAGGGCGCTCTGCTGTCGCTGACGAAATCGCTTGCTCGCGAATATGGTCCGGCTGGCATCACGGTGAACAACGTGCCTCCGTCGGGTATCGAGACGCCGATGCAACACCAATCGCAGGCGGCGGGAAACTTGCCACCCAACGAGCAAATGGCGGCCAGCATCCCTGTTGGCCACCTCGGCACCGGGGAGGACATCGCCGCGGCTGTCGGCTTCTTGTGCTCGCCGGAAGCCGGCTTCATCACCGGGCAGACCCTCGGTGTCAACGGTGGGTCCGTGATGTGACGGCCGGCGACGTGACGGCAAGCGATGTGACGGAACAACTTCGAGGAGGAGATCATGGCCAAGTGGCCCAAGCCGGCTGAAGGCAGCTGGACCGAGCATTACCCCGAACTCGGCACGGGGCCGATTTCCTTCCGCGACTCGATCTCACCGGAGTTCTACGAACTCGAACGTGAGGCGGTCTTCAAACGGGCGTGGCTCAACGTCGGGCGGATCGAGGAGGTGCCGCGGGTCGGCAGCTACTTCACCAAGGAGATCGACGCGGCGCGCACGTCGGTGATCGTGGTGAAGGGCAAGGACGAACAGATCCGCGCCTTCTACAACATCTGCCGGCACCGCGGAAACAAACTGGTGTGGAACGACTTTCCCCACGAAGAGACCAAAGGCGGTTGCCGTCAGTTCACCTGCAAGTACCACGGCTGGCGCTACGACCTCAAAGGTGATCTGACGTTCGTGCAGCAGGAAGGCGAGTTCTTCGGGCTGGACAGCTCCCGGTACGGGTTGAAGCCCGTGCAGTGCGACGTGTGGAACGGCTTCATCTTCATCAACTTCGATCCCGAGCCCCCGTGGAGCCTGCGCGAGTTCCTGGGCCCGATGATCACCGCGCTCGACGACTACCCGTTCGGGGCGATGACCGAGCGTTACGACTTCGCGGCGGAGAACAACAGCAATTGGAAGATCTTCGCCGACGCATTCCAGGAGTACTACCACGTGCCGTCGCTGCACTCCCAGCAGGTGCCGAGCGCGGTGCGTCAACCGAACGCCACCTTCGAGTGCGGGCACTTCCAGATCGACGGGCCGCACCGACTGGTGTCGACGGCGGGTACCCGCCGCTGGAAGCTCGACCCCGACTACATGTACCCCGTCGAGCGGGTGACGCGCAGCGGTCTGGTGGGGCCGTGGCGTACCCCGGAGACCCACTTCTCGGCCGGCCTGAATCCAGGCGGCATCGAACCGTGGGGCATCACGAACTTCCAGATCTTCCCCAACCTGGAGATCCTGATCTACCACGGCTGGTATCTGCTGTACCGCTACTGGCCGACGTCGCACAACACCCATAAGTTCGAGGCGTACAACGCGTTTCACCCGGCGCGCACCGTCCGCGAGCGCATCGAGCACGAGGTCGCCTCGGTGGTGCTGAAAGAGTTCGCTCTCCAGGACGCCGGCATGCTCGGCGGCACCCAGGCGGCACTGGAATACGACGTCGTCGACGATTACCCGCTGTCGGATCAGGAGATCCTGGTGCGCCATCTGCACAAGGTGTCGGTCGACTGGGTCGAGGAATACCAGGCCCAGCGTGCCCCGGCGGGGGTGTGATCGTGGCCGAATCCCGACTGCCCAGCGCCTTCGCCGAGTTCGAACCGTTCGCCGAGAAGTGGTGCCTGGCGACCGAACCCGAACGCTGGGAGATGCGCATGCAGACTCCGATGACCGAGATCCGGCAGTTCTATGACGCATTCACGCCGCGCTTCGAGGAGGCTATCGACTATTGCGACAAGTACGGACTCGACGACCTGCCGGACGACGCGCTCAATCTGCTGCACCTGATCTACTCGATGATCATGGTTTCGATGGCCGTCGAGATCTTCGGCACGCAGAAGCCGGCTGACTCTGCCGACGCCATCATGAATCGTGTCGGGGCCCCGATGCCATGAGTCTGCTGACGCTGGGCAAGCTGACGTCGGCGGTCGGCGCGGAAGTGGTCGGCGTTGATGCCGGGCGACTGACCGCCGATGATGACCTGGCCGCGGCCGTGCTCGATGCCTTGGAGGACAACGGCGTGCTGGTTTTCCCGGGTCTGCGGCTCGATCCGGAAGAGCAGGTCGCGTTCAGTCGCAGACTCGGCGCTGTCGATCACTCCTCGGACGGCCATCACCCGGTCGCCGGAATCTATCCGATCACGCTCGACACTTCCAAGAACGCCTCGGCGGCCTATCTCCGCGCGACGTTCGACTGGCACATCGACGGCTGCACTCCTATCGAGGACACCTATCCGCAGAAGGCGACCGTGCTCTCAGCCGTCGCGGTGGCGACGAACGGCGGCGAGACCGAATTTGCCAATTCCTATGCCGCATATGACGAATTGAGCACCGGCGACCAGGAGCGCTACCGGCAGCTGCGGGTACTGCATTCGCTGGAGGCATCGCAGCGCCGGGTCACTCCTGACCCGTCGCCAGAGCAGCTCGCGGCGTGGCGGTCGCGGCGGACGCGCGAGCACCCGTTGGTCTGGACGCATCGCAGCGGCCGCAAGTCGCTGGTGCTCGGCGCGTCCGCGGACCACATCGTCGGCATGGACCGGGACGAGGGACGCGCACTGCTCGCCGAACTGCTGGAGCGAGCCACGGCTCCCGAGAAGGTGTACAGCCACACGTGGTCGGTGGGGGACACCGTCGTCTGGGACAACCGCGGCGTGCTGCACCGCGCGGCCCCCTACGCCGCCGACGCGCCGCGAGAGATGCTGCGCACCACCGTCCTCGGCGACGAACCGATCCGATGACCACCGGGCGCATTGACGCCGGCGGACCACTATGGAAATGTAATCACCACATTTGAGAATCACATTCTCATCTGAGTGTGCTTGGAATGGAGGACAGGTGTCGGAAGACCTCACCGCGGTCGATTTCTTCCGGGATGATCGGCTGACCGACGACCCGTACCCGTTTTACGAGGCCCTGCGCAACAAGTGCCCGGTGACCCGCGAAGAGCACTACGGCGTCACGATGGTCACCGGTTGGCAGGAAGCGGTCGACGTCTACAACGACGCAGACACGTTCTCGTCGTGCATCTCGGTGACGGGCCCGTTCCCGGGTTTCCCGGTACCGCTCGAAGGTGACGATGTCAGCGACCTCATCGAGAAGCACCGCGACGAGATTCCCTACAGCGACCAACTGCCCACGCTGGACCCGCCGACGCACACCAATCACCGCGCCCTGCTGATGCGGCTGATCACGCCCAAGCGCCTCAAGGAGAACGAGGACGCGATGTGGCGGATTGCCGACGACATGCTAGGGGAGTTCCTGGCTCCCGGCGAGGGTGAGTTCATCAAGGGCTTCGCCGGGCCGTTCACCCTGCGCGTCATCGCGGACCTGCTCGGTGTACCCGACGAGGATTGCCCCGAACTGCTCGAGCGGCTTGCGAAGGGCACCCACGGCGGCGGACTCGGCAGCACCGACGACAAGACGCTCTCCAAAACGCCATTCGAATATCTCTACGAAGCCTTCGCGGTGTACGTCGAGGATCGCCGACGGGAACCGCGCGACGACGTGCTGACCGGTCTGGCCACCGCGACGTTCCCCGACGGGACCATGCCGACGGTTGACGACGTGGTGCGGGTGGCCACGAACGTTTTCTCGGCCGGTCAGGAGACCACGGTCCGGTTGCTCAGTACGGCGCTGAAGGTGATCGGCGAGCAACCCGACATCCAGGCCAAGCTTCGGGCAGATCGCAGCCTGCTGCCGAACTTCATCGAAGAATGCCTGCGTATCGAGAGCCCGGTGAAGGGCGACTTCCGGCTCTCGCGCGTGCCGACCACCATCGGTGACGAGGCCATCGGCGCGGGCTGCACGTTGATGGTGATCAACGGTGCGGCCAATCGTGATCCACGGCGGTTCGAGGATCCCGACACGTTCGACGCCGAGCGCAAGAACGCCCGCCAGCACCTGGCGTTCGGGCGCGGCATCCACAGCTGCCCCGGTGCGCCATTGGCGCGGGCCGAGACGCGTGTGGCGCTGGAGCGGCTCCTGGACCGAACGTCGGACATCCGGATCTCCGAGGCGCACCACGGCCCCGCGGGAAGCCGCCGGTACCAATACATTCCGACATACATCCTGCGTGGCATCATCGATCTCCACCTCGAATTCGATCCTGCCGGGAGCTCGTCATGAAGGTTGTCGTCGATGAAGACCGGTGCCGCGGCCACGGCATGTGCCTGACGTTGTGTCCCGATGTCTTCAGCATGACCGACGACGGTTATGCGGTCGCCGATCCTTCGGCAGTGACGGCTGATCTCGAAGGTGCGGTTCGCGATGCCATGGCGAACTGTCCCGAACAAGCAATCGTCGAAACCAACGACTAGTCAAGGAGATTCGAGTGGCCAAGGGATATGTGATCCTCACCGAGGACGTCAAGGACCCGGCGGGCATGGCTGAGTACGCCAAGCTGGCCGGCAAGGCGATGTCGTCCGCCACGATCGTGTCGGTGGACCAGAACCCCCAGGTGCTCGAGGGCAGCTGGCACGGCAACCAGACCGTCGTGCTGGAGTTCGAATCCGTGGACGCCGCGCGCGCCTGGTACGAGTCCGACGCGTACCAGGCAGCCGCGAAAGTCCGCCAGTCCGCCGCGGACTGCAACGCCGTGATCCTGTCGGGCTTCGGAGCCTGACAGGACCTGACGGTCAGCGGGCGTCAGCCCGCTGACCACCCGCCGTCGGCCGCCACGATCGCGCCGTTGACGAATGCGGCGGCATCGGAAGCCAGGAAGACGATCACGTCGGCCATCTGCTCGGGCAGCGCGATATCCGGGGCCGCTGCGATGATCGGCGTCAGGCGGGCTTGACCGGTCTCGTTGAATCCGCTGATGCTGCCGGCGATTCCGGTGAGCGTCGGGCCGGGCAGGATCGCGTTGCACCGAATGCCGTCCTTGGCGTACGACCAGGCGATGTTACGGGTCAGGCCGATGACGCCGTGCTTGGAGGCGGTGTATGCGGCACCGGCAGAGCCGCCGCGGACTCCGGCGGCCGAGGCGGTGTTGACGATGACGCCGCGCTGTTGGCCGAGCATGTGGGGGAGCACCGCATGGGTCACGATGAACGTGCCGGTCAGGTTGATCCGGATGACCCGGTCCCATTCGGCGAGCGTGGTGTCAGCGGGTAGCGCCATGGTGTCGATGACGCCGGCGTTGTTGGACAGCACGTCGATATGGCCGTAGGTGTCGAGGGCGGCAGTCACGGCCCGCGCGACGGACTCCTCGTCGGCGATGTCGGCGGCGACGGCAATGGCGGCGTCGCCGATCAATTCCGCGGTTTCCTGGGCCGCGGCGCCGTTGATGTCGGTGGCGACGACGCGGGCGCCCGCCTTGGCGAATGCCAGGGCGGTGGCGCGTCCGATGCCCGAGCCGGCTCCGGTGATCAGAGCCACCTGGTTCTCGAATCCTTCTTTCATGCAAGGCCTTTCATGCGCGGTAGGGTCAGCGGCAGGTCGTTGTAGGTGGCGATGCCGGGTGCGGCCGCGACGACAGCCGGGATCGCGTTGATGGCGGGCATCGCCGTCATGATGTGGCCGAGGGTCATGAATTCCGCCATGGTGGTCGCCTGGAAGTCCGGCGGCGGCAGGAAGTTGACCTTCATGGTGACCGTCGGGCGACCATCGATCGTGATGTTCCACGCATCGGCGTCGAGCCGCCAATCGGGCTCGAGTGACTGGCCTTTGCGCCACCGCACCTTGAGCTCGATGACGGTCTTACCGGCAACCACACCCTGCCAGCTCGCGGCGACGCCGGCGACGCAGCCTTTCTCGATGGTCCACGAGCCCAGATCGAGATCCGCGGTGGTCTGTGCGTATTCGGCTTCGCACCGCACGTCGTCGAGTTCGACGCCGAGCGAGTCGGCCAGTAACCGCACTGCCTCGCCGAAGATCGCGGTGCCCGCGGCGGCCATCGGCGGCAGGTCCGGTGAATCGATGGGCATGCCGAAACCGCAGGGGATTTCGGTGGCGGGTGAGTCGTAGAAGGTGGTGTCGGCGGCCTCGGCGACCGTCACCTTGTCCACCCGGTCGCACGCCATGGCGCCGACGATCGCCAGCAGCTCGGCGAACCCCGGGCTGACCCCGGACCCGAACATGGTCGAGCCGCCCACGCGGCATGCCTCGATGATGCGTTCCCGGTCGCGGCCCAGGTTGTGTCCGGTGATGAATGACGCTGTCGCAACGACATTGACCCCGGCTTCCAGGATGCGCACGACTTCATCGACGTCGATCCACATCGGGTTGTACACCACGCAATCCGGCTTCTGTGCCAGCAGTGCCGCGACGTCATTGGTCGCGGTCACCCCGGTGGGCTCGATCCCGCACAGCTCGCCGACGTCACGGCCGGCCTTGTCCGGTGACCAGGCGTAGCATCCGATGAGTTCCAGGTCTGGATGTGCGACAACGGCTTTTACCGAGCTCTTGCCGACATTGCCGGTGGTCCATTGAACGACGCGATAGGGCTTCATGAGGGATCCTCCGTGATCGATATCGCCTGGCGGGGACATTGGCGGACGGCCTCGAGGATCCGGCCCCGGTTGTCCGGCATCACCTCGTCGCGCCGGATGTGCAGGTGGTCCTGGTCGTCGAGATGGAACACGTCGGGGATGATTCCCTCACAGACGCCATTGCTCTCGCACAGCCCGAAGTCGACGTTCACCTTGCTCATCGCAGCACCCGTGCCGGAATGTTCTGCCAACCCATCACGTTCTGCATGTGGACACGTCTGCAACCGTCCCAGTCGATTTCGTAGCGCGGCATGAAGTCCAGCAACGCCTCCAGCGCGGCGGCGCTCTCCATGCGGGCCAGCGCCGCCCCCAGACAGCTGTGGATGCCGTACCCGAAACCGAGGTTCTGGGCCTCGGTGTGATTACGGTCGATGTCGAACGAGTCGGCGTCGGTCCACGCCTCCGGATCGCGGTTGGCGGAACCGCCGAGCAGGAAGACCGGAGCGCCCTTGGGAATGGTCGTCCCGTGTAGCTGCACGTCTTTCATACTGCGACGCACGTTGTACTGCGCGGGTGCCTCGTACCGCAACAGCTCCTCGACGGCGGCGGGGACCTTGCTGCGATCGTCCAGCAGCTTCTGCCACTGGTCGGGATGGCGGGCGAATAGGTAGACCGCGTTACCGACCAGCTTGGTCACCGTCTCGGCGCCGGCGCCGCCCAACAGCGAAGCGAATCCGGCGATCTCGTAGTCCTCGAGCTTGGTGACGGTGCCGTCTTCACGTTCGGTCTCGGCGGCCAGGAGGCGGCTGATCAGATCGTCGCCCGGTGCTTCTTTACGCTGGCGCGCCAGTTCGAAATAGAAAGCCGCACTGTCCATGTAGGCCTGGATGCCCTGTTCCGAGGTTTCGACCTGGCCGATTTCGCGGTGCAGCGATTCGTCGATCCAGTACCGGACCTGTTGGGCCTCCTCCTCGGGGACGCCCATCATGTTCGTGATCACCTCGACCGGGAACGGTCCGGTGAAGTCCTGTACCGCATCGAATCCGTTGGGATCGAGGCGGTTCAGGTACTTGTCGATCTTCGCGCGGACCATTTCGCGCTGCGACTGGATTGCCCGCGGCGTGAATACCTTGTTCAGCAGGCTGCGGATGTGGCGGTGCTCGGGCGGATCCATGAAGATGATCATCCGCATATTGCCCGGCATCTCGGCCCCCGCGCGCACCTGTGCCAGATCCGTTCCGTACGCCGACGAATAGGTCTCGAAGTCGCGGTACGCGGGGGCGACGTCGTCGTGCCGGGACAGTGCGTAGAAGTCGTGTTCCTCGCTGTAATACACCGGCGCTTCCGCGCGCATTCGCCGGTAGGTCTCCCATGGCCCGTTGAAGTAGTCCTCGGAGAACGGGTCGAACACGAGTTTTGTTGCGGTCATGCTGGATTGCTCCCTCCCGTCGGCGCCATGCCGGTGTCGATGATGGTGTCGAGCACGCCCAGGCCGGTGCCCAACTCAGCTGCGGTGGTTCGGACCGTCGCGACGTCCTTGCTCAGGAACTCGCCGACGACCGCGCGGAACGACGCGGCCGAACCCGCTCGCGAGATGCTGTCGAGCGCACGGCTGCCCGCGCTGGCGTGGGGCAGGGCGGTCAGCAGTGCGGATTCGGGGACGCCGAGCCGCTCGCCGAGTTCGACTGCGGCGCTGATCAACCCGATCTGCGCCGCGAACAATGCGTTGTTGACGAGCTTGACCCGTTGGCCCGTGCCCGGCGGACCGGCGTGGATGATCGGGTCGCCGTAGCACGACAGCACGGGTCTGGCTCGCTCGACCGCGGCGTCGGAGCCGCCGACGAACAACGTCAACCGGCCGGCGGCGATGTCGTGCGGACCGCCGCTGACCGCGGCGTCGATGACGTCCACGCCGCGGTCGGCGATGGCCTCGGCAGTGTGCGGGCTGCCGGTGGTATGGATGACCAGGACGGTGTCCGGGCGCAGGTTGTCCGCCAGGGCATTGGCGACGTCCCGGACCTGCTCGTCGGTGAAGACGCAGATGACGACCGTATCTGCGCCTGCGCAGAGGGCGGCCAGATCGGTGACCGGGGTTGCGCCGAGTGCGGTGATGGCTGCACTCTTCTCCGGTGTGCGGGCCAGGACGTTCACCTCGTGGCCGGCTGCGACGAGGCGGCCGACCATGGCACCGCCCATGCGTCCCGCCCCGACGAAGCCGACCGTGTTCACCGCGTGCGGTCCATCAAACTCAGTGCGGCATCGGCGGATTCGAGCACCGCGCCCGGTGTGGCGCCGGCGGCCTCGGCGAGGTCCGCGATCAGACAGACATCCTTCTTCAGCAGGTCCGCCGCGACGGACTTGAGCACATCGAGACTTCCGCCGAATTGCGCGATGCGGCCGAGCGCGAAGCTGTTCGCCGATCCCTGGGTGATGACCTCGGCGAGCCGCTCGACCGAGACGCCCAGCGCCTCGCCCAGATCCAGCGTCGACTTCGCGGTCGCGATATTGGCGGTGAACAGCAGGTTGTTCAGCAGTTTGGTCACCTGGCCCGAGCCGACATCCCCGAGGTGGACGATCGGGTCGGCGTAGGTGGCGAACACCGGTCGACTGCGCTCGACGGCGTCAGGCTCACCGCCGACCATCACGAGGAGACGGCTGGCAGCGGCGGCGGGACCGCCGCCGCTGACCGGCGCATCGATCAACGAAAATCCCTTGGCTGCTGCGGATCTGGCCATATCGCGGCAGGTGTCCGGATGTACGGTGCTGTGGATGGCGATGATGCCGCCGGGCGCCAATCCGGCGAAGATGCCGTTATCGCCGTCCAGCACCTGGCGGACGTCGTCGTCCCCGACAACACACACGCAGACGAGGTCGCTGACGGCGGCCAACTCGGCTGGTGTTTCGACGACTTTGGCGGCGGTGTCGGCGAATGGTTCGACGGAGGCCGAGCGCCGGGCCCACAACGTCAGTGGATATCCCGCTTCCACGATGCGGCGCGCCATCGGCGCGCCCTGGCTGCCGAGACCGATGAATCCGACTCGCACTAACCGACCTCCAATGTGACTTCTGTGCTGCGCCGGGTGGCCAGGCATTCCTCGATGAACGCCAGCACGGTGAGGTGGTAGGCCGCTGCCCCGACCGAAACGCTGATGTTATGGCCCGCTCCGACCTGGTGGTGGACCGTCATCCGTGGTGCGGCGGTGAACAATCCGGAGATGGCCGCGAGGGCATCCGGGTCCGACTGCCAGACCCGTTCATGCTCGGCAACGGTGAAATGCACGGGCACCCGGACGTCGGCGGCCAGCGCCGGGAAGTCACTGCGGGGCCAGTCCTGGACCATCGCGGCCTCGTACCGGGCGCCGCTGCGCGCGTTGGGAGTGCTCGTCAACGGTGGGTAGAGCTCTGCGGGGTGCCACAGTAGTTCGCGCAGCCCGGGCGGGCGGTGGGTGGCCGACGCCGACTTGAGCATCTCCATGGCGGCGTCCTGGTAGCGCAGGCCGGTGCCGGCCAACGCGATACCGAAAACACCTGCCTGGGAGGCGCGTTCGTCGAGGGCCATGCGGAGGGTCAGCTCGCAGCCGTTGGAGTGCCCGAGCAGGAATACGCTGGCGCCACGGCTCCGGGGCCCGAGCATCGCGTCCACCGCGCCGTAGGCCAGGGCGATCCGCTGCTCCGGGCGCACGACTGCCTCGGGGTAGGCGTCGGACGCCCCGTATCCGGGGCGGTCCAGTGCGACGACGGTGTAGCCGAGCGCTGCGGCGGTGCGCATCAGCGACAGTCGTGGGTGCCCCGGACAATCGAAATATGCTGCGCTGCTGCCACCGCCGTGTACGGCGACGATGACGGCGCGTGGCGCCTCGGCTTCGGCGATCAGCCCTGACATCATGACGTCGCCGACGCGGACCATCCGCGGCACCGGGCTGATGCGCGATCCGCCTGCGCTACTCGCCGCACTCACGAGTCGGTCCGTAGGAGTAGCACCCCGCTGGGAGTGAGACCGCCACTGCTGACCACCGCCACGCGCGCATCGGCGACCTGACGTTCACCGGCCTCGCCGCGCAACTGCGAAATCGCCTCGTAAACCAGGCCCATACCGTGGGTGCGGCCGTGCGACAACTGACCGCCGTGGGTGTTCAGGGGCAGCACGCCATCGCGGGCGATGTTGGTGCCGCCATCGAGGAAATCCTTGGCCTCCCCGATACCGCAGAACCCGAGCGCTTCGATCCAGGACAGACAGTTGAACGTGAACCCGTCGTAGAGTTCGGCGACGTCGACATCCGCGGGCCTCAGGTTGGTTCGGGTCCACAGGTGGGCGGCCTGGCCGAGCACCTGCGGTTCGTGGGTCAGCGTGCTCTGGTCCCACTCGATCGGCTCGAGGATTTGGGTGCCGACCGCTTCCACGCGGATCGGCGGCTTGGCGAGGTCGCGGGCCACGTCGACGGCCGACACGATGACGGCGATGGACGCGTCGCACGGCACGTCGCAGTCGTAGAGCCCGAACGGCGTCGTGATGGGCCGGGCGTTCAGATAGTCGTCCATGGTCATCGGATCGCGGTAGATGGCCGTCGGGTTCAGCGCGGCATTCGCGCGCTGGTTCAGCGCAATCCAGCCGAGCGTCTCCTTGGTGGTGCCGTAGCGGTGCATGTGACGTTGCGCGTTCTGCGCCAGGGTGTGTGCGGCCGACGTCGCGCCGAACGGCATCTGCCAGCTGGTGGTACGGGTCCCGCCCATCGGGGCGGCCTTGCCCTGCTTCATGAGTTCGTCGTAGGTGGCCTGCCACAGGGTGCGGAAGCACAGCACGTGGCGCGCCATTCCACCGGCGACGGCCAGCATGGCCGCGATGACCGAGCCGCCGGGGCCGAAAGTCTCGGGCCCGCCGTTGTACCAGGTCGGCTTGATGCCCAGGGCGGTCTCCAGCGCGGTCACCCCGCCTTCGCCGAAGGGGCCGGGGAGGCCCGCGCCGGGCCAGGTCGACAGCCCGTCGATATCGTCCATGGTCAGCCCGGCATCGGCGATGGCGTTCTCACACGCCTCGACGGTCAGCGCCAGCGGGTCCAGCATCAGGCGGCGGCCCATCTGCGAGGCGCCGATACCGGTGATGGCAGCCTTGTCTTCGAACTTCTCGGTGGTGATCATCGGCCGCACGTGTTTGGCGAAGTCCTGCGGTTCGATTTCGTCGGTCGGCAGCGGAGCCAGCGCCGGCTGGGCGGCGACCGGACGGAACAGTGGCAGCCACACGTCCTCGTGCTGCTCGAAGACGACTTCCATCTGCTGGCCCAGGGCCAGCAGCCCGGGATCGCAGTCGATGATGTTGGTGGTCAGGCGGACTCGCGAATCTTCGACCAGCGCCACCTGGGCCACCACGTAGGGTGCCGGCAACCCGGGAATGCTGAATCGCTGGTTGAGCGTGAAGCCGATGAGCGTCGCGAGACCGGACACCGTGCGGACGCCCATCTTTCGCTCGCGGCAGTAGCGGCAGACCGGCGCCGGCGGATGGATCAGCGCGTTGCAGTTCTCGCATTCGGTGATGCGCAGCGCGCCGTCGGCGCCTGCGGTCCAATAGAACTCGTTCTCAGGCGTCACTTGCGGCAGCGGCATGCGAGTCAACGGACAAATCCCCATTCTGCTTCGTTGGCGTCGGTCTCTGGGTGTGGTTCGGGTGCCTCAGCGTGAATCGGCGTGGGTGTGGGCGCAGCGAGTGGGCCGCCGGTCATTTCGATGATGGCGTGCACGGGGCAATCCAGTACCGCGCGCACGACGGCGGGCTGGTCCGCCTCGGGTACCTCGCCGGTGCCGACGAGTGTCGCGTAACCCCAGTCGTCGAGAGAGAAGTACGACGGCGCATGCTTGGCGCAGATGCCGAACCCGTCGCACATCGTCCGGTCCAGGCGGATCCTCATGCCATCATCACCGCCTCCACTTCATAGGGCCGCACCGGGAGGAAATCACCGGATTGGCATGCCGGGCAGCCGTTCTCCAGGTGACGTGCAACTTCAGCGGGGAAGTGATCGAGGAGACTGGCCGCGATGTTCGCGGCGCCGTCCAACGTCGCGCACGCGCCACGCCCGCGCAGCTCGCGGGACCACCTCCGCAGCCGGGCGATGTCGTCGCCGGTCGCGAGGCCGTCGCGCAGACCCGCCGCGGCGGCGGCCATCGCCGCGGTGCCGTTGAAGCACGACCCGCATTGCCCGGCGTTCTCCCGGTCGAAGTACGCCAGCACCGACGCGGCGACAGCCACCGGGCAATCACCGTTCAGGATCGAGATGGCGCCGCAGCCCAGACCGCTGCCCAAACTGCGCAGGGCTTCATGGTCCAGCGTCGCATCCAGCACACCGGGGCCCAGGAGGCCGGCGAAATAGCCGCCCATCAGGGCGCCCGTCGCCATTTCGGCCGGCACGCCATGGAATTCGAGCACCTCGGCGAATCTGACGCCGTGCGGCAGCTCATAGAGGGCGGGTGGTCGGCCGGCGCCGGTGATGGTCGCCAGGAACGAGCCCGGCGACGATGCGGTGCCGACGGATCTGAAGTCCTGGCCGCCATGCGCGTGAATGTGGGGGAGATTCGCCAGGGTCTCCACATTGCTGACGAGCGTGGGCAGCGTGGCGACACCCTGCTCGAACGGGCGCGGCGGTTTGTCGGTGGGCTTGGCCGGACCACCGTTGATGGCACGTACCGCGGCCGTCTCCTCGCCGGCGACATACCCGGGCGTGACGGTCACCACCTCGACGGGAGGCCCCGGGTGCCGCTGCGCGACAGCGGTTTCCACGCTGGCTGCGGAGGCTGCGTCTGAGACATAGACGTACGCCCGCTGGGCGCCGACGATGGTCGCCGCCAGCCGCAGGCCGTCCAGTACCAGATGGGGCCGGTGGCGCAGCAGCCAACGGTCTTTGATGGACGCCGGCTCACCCTCTTCGCCGTTGGCGACGACGATCGCTCCGCCGCGGTCACGGCCGCCCGCCCGGACCGAACGCAGCTTGACCGCCATGGGGAACGCGGCGCCGCCGCGGCCGCGGAGCCCGGAGCGTTCGACTTCGCCGAGCAGCCGGTCGGGGTCGGTGAGATCGCGATAGCCTCCGGCTGCGATGTAGGCGTCGCAGTCCTCGCTGTGGGCGCCGCCGGCGCGCAGCAGCCGCGGGGTGAGCTCCGGCCACGTAGCCACCGTTAGGCTGAGCGGCATGCGCACGGCGGTGGTGCGGGTCGATGTCGACCCCGCGGGTGAACTCACGTCAGAGCAGTTAGCGGACGCCATGACGGTCCTCAAGGAGCTGGCCGCGGCGGCGGGTATCGACGTGATCGACGTGGACCTGGCGGCGCTGCCGCCCCGGCGTCGCCAGGTGCAGCTGCTGATCGCCGGACGCGCGCCGGAATCCGGTGTCGCTCTGTGCGCCAAGGTATTTGGCACCGCGCCGGAGCTCGGCGTCGTCACCTACGTCAGTCGCGGTACCGATGACGACGCGCACGGCGTGCTGGCGCGTTTCGGGATCACCGGAGAGGTCGCACGTGAGCCCGGCTCCGAAGGTTTCGACATCGTGACCGTGACGCTGGCCTTGGTGGACCTGGAGCGAATTCCGGAGAGCCGCATTCACACGGCGCTGGAGGCATCGCTGAATTGTGAGGTGCGCATCCGCACGGTATGAATTCATCGGCGGAGGAACTCCAGGATCGGCGGCGCGGCCTGCACCCAGGTGTCGAACATGTTGAAGTGTTTGACCTTTCCGGCCGCCCGGTCCTCGTTTGCGCGCTCCCAGGCGTCTTCCGGCCACGGTGGGTCGATCAGTTGCGAACCTTTGATGAGGCAGCTGACTTCCAGTGACGTCCGCTTCGGGTGGTCCAAGTCGTTCTCACCGCCACGGATGATCAGGGTCGGCACCGTGATGTTGTCGAACATCTCGTCCTCTACCCCCGGGATCGTCTGGCCGGGCTTGGGCACGAACGCATTGAGCCACCGCAGCATGAGTTTGAGGAACTCATCGGCATCGTAGGCCTGCAGGCGAGCGGCGTTCGCGGGGTTGTCGGCGATACGGTCGCGCCACTCGTCAACCTGGGCAACACCTTTCATTCCCGCACCGCGGACGGCCAGGATGCTCGGCACGATGTAGTACGAGCCCAGGACGAAGGAGCCGTACACGCCGCCGACGATGTTCCAGACGACCAGCTTGGTGACGATCTCGGGGTAGAGCATCGCGGTGAGCATCGAATCCCGGGCCCCGCCCGAGCCGCCGGCGAGGATGCAGGGTCCGATGCCCAGCTTTGAGATGAGCGTGTACAGCGTTTCGGCCCGCATGTGCGATTCACTCTGACCGTAGAACTGCACATCGGACTTGCCGCAGTTGGGCCGGTCCCACAGCAGCACCCGGTGGCCGCCCTTGACGAGGGCTTGTGCCAAGGGGCGCAGGCCCGGAATGTCCTTGCTGAATCGGCCTCCGGGCGTCAGGGCGATGAAATCGCCTGTTTTGCCCAGGATTTCGTACACGACGTTGCCGCCATTGATCTCGATGGTCTGCTCGCCGCGCCCCAGTGTGGGGCCCGGCTTCGCGGGCGCGCTCACGATTCACCTCCACGAGCGTGCGCAAAGTGCCGGCAATGGGCGGCGTGTCGTGTGCAAACACGCACGCTCGCGAAACAGGGGTTTGTCATGCCTGTACCAACACCTCGTCGCCGATGACCCGCACCGGATAGGTCCGGATGCTCCACTCGGGCTTCACCGCTGTTGTCCCGGTGGCCAATTCGAAGCCCCACTGATGCCACGGGCAGTAGATGAACTCCAGGTCGCGCACCATCACGGCGTCACCCGGCACACTGTCGTCGACGATCGTCCGCCCGCGCGGGCGACCAGAACACAACGGACCGCCTTCGTGCGGGCAGTAGTTCGCGATGGCGTAGAAGGTGCCGTGCACGTTGTAGACGCCGACCCCGTGCCGTCCGATGGGCACCAATTTGTGCGTGCCCGGCGGGATTTCGTCAACGGTGGCGACGACGTGCTCGCGCCCCTGCGCCAGCCGGGGCTCTTGTGGTTCGGTCAATTCAGAACACCCGGACCTGTCCCTCGAGCGCAGGCACGGTGCTCGGCAGCCTGTATGTCTCGATGCCGTTGCGGAACATCACGGCTTCCCGCGCGTGCTCGGGCAGATGCTTGACCAGCCAGCGCGGGTCGTCGAAGGTCCAGTGCGGGTAGTCCGAGCTGAACAGCAGGATCTTCTCGCACTCCATCCACTCGAACGTCCGGGTGAGTTCGGTCTTGTCCTCGGGATAGTCCAGGGGCTGGGTGGTGAACTTGATGTGGTCCTTGACGTACTCACTCGGTTT
Source organism: Mycolicibacterium sp. HS_4_1 (assembly GCF_054515875.1). Taxonomy (NCBI): domain Bacteria; kingdom Bacillati; phylum Actinomycetota; class Actinomycetes; order Mycobacteriales; family Mycobacteriaceae; genus Mycobacterium; species Mycolicibacterium sp. HS_4_1. The sequence goes on along the minus strand of NZ_CM137261.1, from coordinate 3,843,089 downwards.
GCGCTTGATGTCGAGCCACGACTTGCGCGCCTCGTAGAGCTTGTCCATGCGCCACATGAGCGGAAGGATCCAGGTGAACGCGTGCTCGACGAAAACGATGCGCAGCGTGGGGAATCGGTCGAACAGCCCCTCGAAGATCATGCTCATCACCTGGTTCGCGGCGAGCAGCGAGTAGGTGACCATGAAGTCGTGGTTGTAGCTGGGCATGCCGACAGGTGGCATGGGCAACTCTTCGTGATGGCTGCGGGAAAGGTGACAGCTCACCGGCATGTCCGCCTTGATGGCCGCGGCCCAGACCGGATCGTATTTCGGGTCGCCCCATGCGGGACGCGGTTCGGCCTTGATCAGAATCTGGCCCAGGAACGGATGGCCGGCCAGCCGCTCGATCTCCGCCGCGGCGGCGTGCGGCTCTTCGATCGCCACGCAGATCGAGCCACGCCAGCGTTCGTGCCAGTTGTTGTGGCTGTCGAGCCAGTGATGGAGCTGCCACTCGTTCAGCGCCACGTTGAGCGCGTGGTTGGCGCCCCCGATCCGCGCCGGATACGCGGCGGGTTCCAGGATCGCGATGTCTGCCCCAGCCTGCATGATCAGCTGCTGAAAGGCGAGATTGGGGTCGCTGCAGGCGAATTCACCGTCCGGTGGGAAGGTGTCGACGCGCATGGCGAACGTGTGCGCGTAGTCGGGAGCGTCGTAGTAGATCTGTTCGCCGACGTTACGGCTGAGGAAGTACCTGGTGCGCCAGGGCTCGGGGATGTACTGGACCAACTCGCCCCGGCGCGGGGCGGGGTGCACATCGGAGTCGACGCATCGGACGGCGATGCGCTCGGCCGCGGGTTTGCGCTGCGTGACAGTCACACTCATTGCGATCCTTCCTTCCTCACACGCCGACCGGTACGGCGATGCCGTACAGTGCAGCGGCGTTTCGCCAGCACAGCTTGTCGCGCTGCTCGGCGGTATAGGAGCTGGGCACTGTCAGGTCGTTGAGCTGCCAGTGCGGGTAGCTCGATCCGTACATCACCATGTGGTCCTTGCCGGTGAAACTCAGCCATTCGCCGGCGAATTCGGTGTCGCCGGGTCCGTCCAGTGCGCCCTGGATGAAATACACGTGGTCGGGCAGGTAGTCGCTGGGCATCTTCGGCGCCCACGGAGTCTGCTCGAGATGGGGCCTGCCGAAACAGTCCATGCGCCACATGAACGGGGTCAGCAGGTCGGCGGCGCCGTCGGCCCACACGAACTTGAGCTCGGGCATCCGCTCGAAGACACCCTCCGCGATCATGTTCATCAGGTGGTAGAGGAAGTTCAGTGCCATGAAGCCGGCGTACTGCTCATAGGTGTTCGGCACGCCGGACGGCGTTGGCGCGGAGGCGATGCCGGCCCCCACCTCGATGTGCGCGGCCACCGGCAGATTCGCTTCGATCGCCGCTTCCCACAACGGCCAGAACTGTGGCTTGCCGAAGAGTTCGCGCGACTGCAGTGGGATGCCGAGTTGCACCACTCTGGGGTGGTCCTTGTACTTGGCGATCTCGCGCAGGGCGCCGGGAATGTCGTCGGGATTGATGCGGATGGTGCCGCGAAAGCGGTCGCCGAAGTCGGGATGCTCCAGCCAGCGTGACACCAGCAGTTCGTTGTGCGCGGCGGCCAGCGCGCTGCCGAGGTGCCGGTCGGGCATGATGCCGCGCGACATCGGGTGCAGCACAGCAACATCGACACCGCGGTTGTCGAACAGATGGCGTGCCACGATGTCAGGATCAGAACCGGGGTACTGGCCGTCAGGCCCCTTGGTCCCGGGGGCGTATTCGCCTCCGGGTGCGCCATACCAGTCCATTTCGTAGTCCGGGAAGCCGCGGCTCTTGAACGGTTCGCGCAGCACATCCCGCAGGTCCCGGTTCGATCCGAAGAAGATGTGCACGCTGGCGTCGATGACGGGGGTACGTGTCCCGTCGTCGTGTTCCATCACAAGGCTGCCCTCCCGAGCTTTCAACCTAGTGTAAATCTTAATTACCTCAAAAGAGAATGCTATTCTCACTTTCGCGACCGAATTTAGCCGTAGGAGGCGCCGCATGCTTTTGGAGTTCGACGCTGATCAGCGGTTATGGCAGGAGACCGTCCGGGATGCCGTAACCAAGCAGTGCCCACCGACATTGATCCGGGCCATCGCCGAGTACGACGCCGACCCGGCTCCGCTCTGGGGAACATGGGTGGATGCGGGCTGGACCGAAATGGCCGACCCCGAGAACGCGGTCGAGTTGGCGATCGTGCTCGAGGAGCTCGGGCGAGCTACCGACCCCACGCCGTTCCTGGCCACGATGACCCAATTCGCGCCGTTGGCCGGGGAACGCTTCGACCCGCAAGAAGCCGGCGCCGCTGTCTACAGCGGCGTCTCGGCGCGCCGCGAGGGCCGAGGATGGGCGCTGGACGGCACCGCGCGCTACGTGCTGGACGGCGACCGCGCCGAGCGGCTGGCCGTGGCGACTCGTGCCGGCGTCTTCCTTGTCGATGCGTCAACGGTGAGCGTGCGGCGAGACCGGGTGTTCGACCCCGCGTTGCATGTCGCCGACCTGTCGTTCGACGGTGTGCAGGTGCCGGACTCCGCGCGCCTCGGGACCGATATCGAGCGCGGCCGCCATGTCGCGCTGACCGGGATGGCGGTGCACATGGTGGGCGCGTGCCAGCGCATCCTTGATCTGGTGCTGGAGCACATCAAGGAACGCCAGCAGTTCGGCGTCCCCATCGGGTCGTTCCAGGCGATGCAGCACAAGGCGGCCGACATGCATGTGGCCATCGAAAGAGCCCGGGCGCTGGCGTATTTCGCGGCGCTGACCATCAGTGCCGACGACCCGCGCCGGCGCCTGGCCTCGGCGATGGCCAAGGCCTCGGCGGGGGAGTGCCAGGCCCTGGTGTTCCGGCAAGGTCTGCAATCGTTCGGCGCCATGGGATTCACGTGGGAGAACGATCTGCAGTTCGCGCTCAAGCGCGCCAAGGCCGGCGAGCTGATGCTCGGCGGCGCCGCAGAACACCGCGCAATGATCGCAGAGGAGTACCGTGCAACTCTCGTATGACGCCGACGTCGAGGCCTTCCGCGGCGAATTCTCGGCTTTTCTGGACGAGCACCTGCCCACGGAGTCAGAGACTTTGGAGCGGCCTCGATCGGTGTCGCACATGCCGCAGTGGGCACGTGACTGGCAGCGGCTGCTGTTCGAGAATGGCTGGCTGCTGCCCGCCCAGCCGCCGGAGTTCGGCGGCCGCAATGCCACGGTGGTGCAGCAGTTCGTCCACCTCGACGAGCTGTGCCGGCGCCGGATTTACCACAGCTTCAACCCCCAGGGCGTGAATATCATTGCGGCGTCGCTGCTTACGTTCGGCAGCGAGGAGCAGAAGCACCGCTGGGCGGTGCCGGTCCTGCGCGGTGAGAAGACCGCCTCGCTCGGCATGAGCGAGCCGAGCGCCGGATCGGATCTGGCATCGTTGCGCACCCGCGCAGTGCTCGACGGCGACCACTTCGTCGTCAACGGACAGAAGGTGTGGACCTCCGGCGCACACGACGCCGACTTCCTACTGACGTTCGTCCGGACTGACCCGGATGCCCCGAAGCACAAGGGCATCAGCGTCCTCATCATCCCGACCGATACCCCGGGTGTGGTGTGCCGGCCGTTCGCGGACCTGTGCAGCCAGGAGAACCTGGATTTCAACGAGGTCTTCTTCACGGACGCAAGGGTTCCCTCGGAGAACTTGGTCGGTCCACTCAATGGCGGCTGGGGCGTGGCCAACGGTTCGCTCGGCCACGAGCGCACCATGATGTGGCTGGGTTTCGCCGACCGGATCGCCAACATGATCGCGGACTTCCGCCCGCGCACCGCACTCGAACGCGACCAGTACGCCACGACCATCATGGATTACCACGCCTTGCGTGCCATGGGTTCGGCGGCGCTGGCCCGGGCCTCCCGCGGCGAGATGGATACCCAGTCGGTGTCGGTGCTCAAGCTCCTCGGCTCGGAGGCGGAACGCACCGCGCTCGAGAATGCGTTGTCGGCAGCGGGAATCGAGGGTCTCAACCATCCCTCGACGTCGGGCCGCTACGAGCACATGAACCTCGACCATTACTTCGTCAGCTGGTTCGAGCGCTATGCCCGCAGTTTCGGCGGCACCATCGCCGGCGGCACCTCCGAGATTCAGCGCAACATCATCGCCCAGCACGTGCTGGGGCTGCCGCGACCACGCTGACTCCCGGCCGAACCGGTCAGTGGCCGGTTCGGTCCGCGTTCGCGTGGATCGCCGCACGGCAGTAGGCCGCAAGGCCTGGGAGCCCGAACGATTCGTCATAAATCGCGACGTACCTGGGATCGCTGACATACATGTCGCCGAGGTTCCGGTGGAAAGCCGGCGGGCAGTCGTAGAACCACCGATTCACGTGGAGTCGGTGCTGCTCTGCCGCGTCCATCGCCTCCCGAGAGTCGGCCGGAAGGCCCGCGCGGAAGGCGTCGGACAGCGCCTTCTCGACGGCTTCCCCCTCGGCTTTGATCAGCATCCAGTCTTCCTTGCCGTAGGACTTGGCCCGGCGCTGTGATTCCTTCCACTCCTGCGTCTCACCCCACTTCTGCTCGGCCTCCGCCTGATAGTCGTCGAAGCTGTCACCGAAGAGTTCGCGCATGTCGTCGTCGGTCATCGGGGTGTTCGTCATTGCCTTCTCCAAAGCCTGATCGATGGCCTCGACAAGAGATTTCATCTCATCGAGTTGGGACATGACGCGTTCGCGCTGACGAATCAGGTGGCCGACCTCGTTGCCCTCATCGAGCAGGCTCGCGATCTCGTCGAGAGGGAACTCGAGCCTGCGGTAGACGATGATGTGGGACAAGCGCGTCAGGTCCGCCGAGGTGTACACCCGGTAGCCCGAGGCGGTTCGCCGGCTGGGGGTCAACAACCCGATGTCGTCATAGTGGTGAAGGGTCCGGACCGTGATGCCGAAGCGCTGCGCGACTTCGCCCACGGTGAGTCCGTCCACCGGCATCTCCTGCGTCACATCGATAAGGCTGGTGCCTCACGTCGCGTGAGGGTCAAATCCCAACCTAGATGACGGACCTGGACGACAGATCTAGATGACGGCAGCTTCCTTGCGCTCGGTGATGGGCCGGGCCAGTTCCTGCTCGTTGCAGATGCGCTGCAACTTCTCCAGCGTCTCGTCGAGGCCCGGGCCCAGGCGCTTGCCCGGGGTGAAGTGAGCCGGCAGATTCCGCATGCCCTGGATGACGCCGATACTGTCGTAGTGCACAGTGCCCTCGGGTTCACACACATAGTCGGGCATCCGGTCCAGCACCGCCGTCAACATGGACTTGAACACCGTGCGCGCCACGTTTGATCCGACGCAGCGGTGCACACCGATGCCGAAGCTGAAGTGCCGGTTGCCCTTTCGATCCATGATCAGCTCGTTCGGCCGATCGAACACCGCTGGATCGCGGTTCGCCATCGCCCACGACAGCCACAGCCGCTCGTAGCGCTTGAACTGCTGGCCTTCGACCTCGACATCGTCGGAGAACGTGCGGCCGTCGCCCGGAGCGGGCGTGAAGAAGCGGAGGAATTCCTCGGTGGCGGGATTGAGCAGAGTCGCGCGCTCGCGGCTGAGTCGCTCACGCTCGTCCGGGTGTTCGCCGAGCCATTCCAGCGCGTGCGCGGTGAGCGCGGTCGTGGTGTCGAAGCCGCCACCGATGATCAGGCCCAGGTTCCCCAGGATTTCCAGGTCGGGGGCCGGCTCGCCGTCGATCCGCAACTGCAGCATCGCGTTGACCAGGCCGGGCCGCGGGTTCTGCCGGATCTCCATCATGTTGTTGATGATGTCGATGCCCATCTCGCGGTGCTGCTCGTTGATCTTCTCGCGTTCGGGCGCGTGCTCGGGCGTGTACACCGACGCGTGTGTGGGCTCGCTGTAGACGTTCCACTTCTGCAGTTCGATACCCATCATCGCCAGCGTGAACACCGCGGGCACCACGTTGGCGAGATGCTCGACGAAGTCGATGCGGCCCGACTCGATGTGTTCGTCCAGCGCGGCGCGGGTGATCTCGTCGACGAACGGCTCCCAGCGCTTGATGGCGGCAGGAGAGAGGTACGGGTTCAGCGCGCCGCGGTAGGTGCTGTGTTCGGGCTCGTCCATCTCGAGGATGCCACCCCGAACGACGCTGGCGCGGCTGGCTTTTGGAATGGTGATGCCCTGGAACGGTGTCTCGCCGCTGACGTCGTGGTGATTGGACACGACGGGACAGCGTGCCAACTCGAAGACGTGCTTGCTGTCGGCCGCCACCCAGTGACCGTTGTAGGTGTCGGTCCAGGCCACCGGGCACTGTGCCTGCATCTCCTCGGTGATCTGCTCGAACTGCAGCCGGTACTCCGGGGTGTGCCGGTCGAAGTGGAAGGTGTCCTTCTTGCGCTCGTCCTGGACGCTCAAAGTGCCTGTCTCCCTGCTGTTCTCATGCGCGGTCTGGCTTCTCGCTAGTCTTCGATCGTGATGGCCTGCTCGGGGCAGGAGTGCGCGGCCTCGCGGACCGCGTTCTCGAGCCCCGGCGCCACGACCTCGTCAACCGGTGACGACGTGCCGTCGATGTCATTGAGCACGAACGCATCCGGCGCGATCATCGCGCACAGCGTGTGGCCCTGGCAGCGTTGCCCGTCAACCCAAACCTTCACTGTCACTCCCGATCAGACGTGGTAGTCGTACCACTTGAGGTAACCGCCGGCGTCGACCCGCAACTGGGTACCGGTGATGTACCGGGCCTCGTCGGAGACCAGCCACAGGATGGCGTTGCTGATGTCCTCCGGTTCCACGAAGTTGATCTTCATGGCCTGCTGGATGCCGAAGGCCGGCTCGGCGTCTTCGCGCGTCGGGTTCGGCAGGTCGGGCCGGAACGACTTGTACATCGGCGGGCTCTGCAGCATCGCGGTGTTGACGTTGGTGGGGTGCACCACGTTCAGGCGGATGCCGCGCGGGGAGAGCTCGGTGGCGAGATCATGAGCATATTGGGAGAGCAGGCGCTTCGACGTCATATAGGCGAAACCGCCGATGTCGTTGCCCGGGTTCATCTTCAGGTGGGCGTCCATCAGGGCGGCCGTCGAACCCGTCGCGACGATGGCGGCACCCTCCTTGAGGTGGGGCAGGCATACCTGGATCGCGTTGATGGTGCCGATCAGGTTGGTATTGATCGTGTCGATCCAGGCTTGAAGGGGGACATCACTTTTCATGCCGGCGATACCGGCCTGTGCGAGGACGATGTCGACCGTGCCGAACTCGGACAGCCCTGCTTCGAGGGCCGTCCGCAGCTGCGTCACCTCGCGGACGTCGGCGTGCGCAGTGACGATGCGCTGGCCGGTTTTCTCCACCAGGTTCCTGGTCTCATCGAGGTCCTCGGGCGTGGCCATCGGGTATCCGATGGACTCGATGTCCTCGCACAGATCGACGGCGATGATGTCAGCGCCCTCTTCGGCCAGTCGGACCGCATGGCTGCGGCCCTGGCCGCGCGCCGCACCGGTGATGAAGGCGACCTTGCCCGCTACCCGTCCCGCTGAAGTCATTGAAAAGCCTTCCCTCGCTAAGTGTTTCGTCCGCCGTTGACGCCCAGAATCTGTCCCGTGATGTAACCGGCCTCATCAGAGATCAAGAACGCGCACGCGGCGGCGATGTCCTCGGGGCGGCCGATGCGGCGCACGGGGGTCGCATCGATGCTCTGCTGGACCTTCAGATACCCGCGTTCTTCGGACTTGCGCAGCATGGGCGTGTCGATGAAGCCCGGTGGCACGGCGTTCACGGTGATGCCGGCGGGCCCGTACTCCAGCGCCAGCGATTTGGTGAGGCCGTTGACGGCCGACTTCGCGGCGACGTAAGGCGACATGTAGGGCTGCCCGGAGTGGGTGCTCGAAGACGAGATGTTGACGATGCGGCCCCAGCCCGCTTCCAGCATGTCCGGCAGTACCGCCTGGATGCAGTGGAAGACGCCGTTGAGGTTGACATCGATCACTCGCTGCCAGTCCGCGAATTCGAGGTCGGTGAATCGCTTGAACTTCTCCAGTCCGGCAGAGTTCACCAGCACGGTGACCGGTCCGAGTTTCTCGCGGATGCCGTCGAGCGCGGCATCGACCTGAGCACGGTCGGTGACGTCGGCGGTGAAGCCGAACTCGTCGTCTGACGGATTGAGGTCGAGGGTCGCGACGTTCAGGCCATCGGCGCGCAGCCGCGCCACGATGGCGCGACCAATGCCGGACCCACCTCCGGTAACGACGGCATTCTTCACGACAGGGCACCGTTGTAGATCACTGAAAGAAATCTCCCTTCCGATTTTGAGAACGATACTCTCCAACTTCGCTGTCCCGCAATAGAACCGCTGACAACGAGTCCCACCTGCATCGATAGTCCATTTTCACCTGGCCGGCGGTCTGTTGGTCGTCGGCCGGATCGCCGATTGGCTGTCGGAAAGTTCGTGGTATGCGAGTAGGATTACCGATATTGAAGAATGATGTTTCCAAACAGAGGAGGTCGGATGGGGCCCTTGGATGGTGTCCGCGTGCTGGAGGTCGCGATGTACGGGTTCGTGCCGTCGGGCGGTGCGGTGCTCGGCGAATGGGGTGCCGACGTGATCAAAGTCGAGCACGCCGTGACCGGTGATCCGCAGCGCGGCCTCCGGCAGACCGGGACGCTGCGCGTCGAGGGCGACCCGAACCCCAACATCGAGCACGCCAACCGCGGCAAACGGAGCATCGGGCTCGACATGGCGGTCACCGAGGGGCGCGAGGTTCTGCTGGAGCTGGCGCGTCGTGCCGACGTCTTCCTGACCAGTTTTCTGCCCGGTCACCGCAAGAAGTTCGCCATCGATGTCGACGACATCCGGGCGGTCAACCCGGGGATCATCTATGCGCGCGGCAGCGCACTGGGCCCGCGCGGTGCGGAGTCCGAAAAGGGCGGCTACGACATGACCGCGTTCTGGTGCCGGGCCGGCACCGCCGCGACCATCACGCCGCCAGGCATGCCCGGCATGATCGCGCCACCGGGCCCGGCCTACGGCGACACCATTTCGGGCACCAACCTGGCCGGGGGCATCGCCGCGGCGCTGTTCAAACGGGAGCGCACCGGCGCACCGTCGATCGTCGACGTTTCGCTGCTGGGCAGCGGCCTGTGGTCCATGGGGCACACTGTCGCGCTGACGTCCCACCTCGGCAAGCTGATGGAGGCGCCGGCCCCTGGCGTGCACGGTTCGCCCATCAATCCTCTTGTCGGCCTTTATGAAACGTCGGACGGGCGGATCATCTCGCTGGTCATGATGCAGCCGACCAAATTCTGGGCCGACGTGTGCCGGCACATGGAACTGGACGAGTACATCGACGATCCGCGGTTCGCGACGGCGCAGGACATCGCGACCAATACCGCAGTGGCCGTGGAGATTCTGGGCAAGGCGATGGCGACCAAGACGCTGGCGGAGTGGCGCGAGCGGTTCACCACGCTCTCCGGTCCGTGGGCGCCGGTCCAGGACACGCTGCAGGCTGCCCAGGACGCCCAGGTTCGGGCCAATGATTACCTGGTGCAGGCGGGAGAACTCGAATTGGTCGCCAACCCCGTGCAATTCGACGTCGCTCCGCCACAGACGGGCCCGGCGCCCGGTTTCGCCGAGCAGACCGAGGAGATCCTGCTGGAGCTCGGGCTGGACTGGGACCGGATCATCGAACTGAAGTCGGCCGGCGCGGTCACGTAGCGGTCGTCGTAAGGCGCAGATGTCCCCCAAAACACCAGTTTTGGGGGACATCTGCATTTCTCGCAGGCTCAGGCCTTGGCTGCCAGCGGGGTGAAGTTGATGCTCAGGTCGGTGACGCCGCGCAGCACGAAGGTCGGCTCGTAGTTGTAGTGCCGGTTGCCTTCGGGGCCGTGGGCGGCCTCGTCGAGCTGGATGTCGCCCAGGCGGTCCAGGATCCGCTCCAACGACACGCGGCCTTCGACGCGGGCCAGTGGAGCCCCCGGGCAGGAGTGCACGCCCCGGCTGAAGGCCAGGTGCTCGCGAACATTCTTGCGGTCCAACTGGAATTCGTGGGGCTGGTCGAACCGCCGTGGATCACGGTTGACCGCGCCGGGACTGATCATGACGACGGTGCCGGCCGGGGTGTCGAGGTCGCCGACCGTGGTCGTCTTGCGGACCAACCGGTGCAACGTCTTGACCGGGCTTTCCATGCGCAAGCATTCTTCGACGAAGTTCGGGATGCGGCTGCGGTCCTCGCGTAGTCGCTTCTGTAGCTCGGGCTGCTCGCCGAGGAAGCGCATCGCAGCGGTCAGCAGCTTGGCCGTCGTTTCCTGACCGGCGCCGAAGAGGAACGTCGCGGTCTTGACGACGTCGCTGATCTCGGGTGTCGACCCGTCTTCGTACTTGGCCGTGGCCAGCGAGGTCAGCACGTCGTCGCGGGGGTGGCTGCGGCGGTCTTCGAGATACTGGCCGACTTTCTCGTCGGCCCATTCCAGGGGGTTCGATGCAAGGGGTTCGTGGTCGAGTGCGCCGACGCGAGTGCCGGGGCGCTCGGCGCCGAACGCCTGGCGGAACTCCTCGTGGTCCTCCTCGGGGACGCCCAGCAGGTCGGCGACGACGAGCAAGGAGAACGGCCGCGCGTAGGAGGCCAAGAACTCGCATTTGCCGTCGGCGATGAACTCGTCGATGTGGCGGTCGGCGAGCCGCCACATGAAGTCTTCGTTCTCCTTGAGACGCTTGGGCGTCAGCAGCCGGGACAGCAGCGAGCGGGCGCGGGTGTGCTCGGGCGGATCCATCGTGATCATGTGCTCGAACATCGGGATGGCGGTGCGGTTCTCGGTGAGTTGGGCGCAGATGTCATCGCCCTCGGGGGTGAACGGCAGCGGGGTGAAGGGCCCGGTCACTGCGACACATGCGGAGAACGAGTCGGCGTCCTTGTAGACCGCGTTGGCCTCTTCCCAGCCGGTCACCGCCACCACGCCGTAGTGCTTCTCCCTGGTCACCGGGCACTTGTTGCGCAGATGGTCGAAGTACGGGTGCGGGTCGGGCACCAGTGACTGGTCGGTGTAGTAGTCGACCTCGTCGAAGTTCGTCATGTGTGGGCTGGCCTCCAGGCATCGAATTGCAACCAAAGTGCTGGGCACTTGCTTAGCATCTGGGTTGTGGCGTGGTCAAGGTCACACGGCGGGATGTGGACAATTACGATCGGCGCGGCGGCGATCGAGAACGGACTGTGACGGCATGGCATCGGAGCGAAGGATCGGCGGACCCGAGGCGAAGAACCGCGGGGCCCTACTCGACGCCGCCGAGGCGTTGATGCTCGACGAGGGTTACGCCGCGGTGACGTCGCGGCGGGTCGCCGAACGGGCGGGTCTCAAGCCGCAACTGGTCCACTACTACTTCCGCACCATGGACGATCTGTTCCTGGCCGCTTTCCGGCGCAGAACCGAGCAGGGCCTGGCGGCGCAGTCGATGATCCTGCTGGCTCCGAACCCGCTGCGGGCGCTGTGGACCTTCCTTATCGAGAACCGCGACACCGCGCTGATCATGGAGTACGCGGCGCTGGCCAACCATCGCAAAGAGCTCGGATCCGAGATCGCCGGTGCCGCGCAGCAGTTCCTGGAAGGGCAGGCCGAGCTGGTCGGTTCGGTTCTGGCGAAATACGGCATCGACGCCGACGAGTTGCCCCCGATCGTGGCGATCTCCCTGATCGTCGGGATGTCGCAGCTGTTGACCATGGAGGCCGCGCTCGGGGTCTCCGTCGGTCACGACGAGATCCTCGCGTACTTCGATCGCCACCTGCGCAAGCTCGATCCGGTCACCGAGAACTAGCCCCCGATCAGCAACCGGGCGTAGGTGATTGCGTGTTCGCGCCATATGAGAATAAGATTCTCATGATTCGCGAAGGAGAATTTCATGGGACAACTGTCGCATCGGGTCGATATTCCGTTTCCGCTGTTCGACGCGGACAACCACCTCTACGAGCCACCGGAGGCGCTGACCAAGTACCTGCCGAAGGAGTATCAGGACGTCGTCCAGTACGTCGAGGTCAACGGCCGCACCAAGATCGCGATCCGGGGCCAGATCAGCAACTACATCCCGAACCCCACGTTCTCGGTGGTGGCGCGGCCGGGTGCCTGGGAGGAGTACTTCAAGTACGGCAACCCGGAGGGCAAGACTCGGCGTGAGCTCTTCGGCGAGCCCATGAAGGCCATCCCGGCATTCTTCGAGCCCGCTCCGCGGCTCGAGCTCATGGACCAGCTGGGCCTCGATCGCACGTTGATGTTCCCGACGCTGGCCAGCCTGATCGAGGAACGGCTGCGCGACGATCCGGTCGCCATCCACGTTCTCATCCACTCGCTGAACCAATGGCTGGACGAGGTGTGGGGTTTCAACTACAAGAACCGCATCTTCACCACCCCGGTGATCACGCTGCCCATCGTGGAGAAGGCCATCGAAGAGCTGGAGTGGTGCGTCAAGCGAGGTGCCCGCGCCATCCTCGTCCGCCCGGCGCCGGTGCCCGGATTCCGTGGGCCGCGCTCGTTCGCACTGCCCGAGTTCGATCCGTTCTGGCAGAAGTGTGTCGAGTACGACGTCTTCATCGGGATGCACTCGTCCGACAGCGGCTACTCCCGCTACACCTCGGAATGGGACGGCGCGGCGCAGGAGATGCTGCCGTTTCAGACCAACGCGATGGCGATCCTCAACGAATGGCGTCCGATCCAGGATGCCGTGGCCTCGTGGGTGATCCACGGTGCGCTGTTCCGGCACCCCAAGCTGAAGGTCGGCATCGTCGAGGCCGGGTCGAAATGGATGTTCCCGCTGCTCGATCAGATGGCCGAGGTCTACAAGAAGGCGCCCGAGGCCTTCCTCGGTAATCCGATGGAGGAGATCAAGAACCGCATCCACGTCAGCCCCTTCTATGAGGAGGGCATCGACGACTTGATCAACCTCGTGGGCGTGGACCAGGTGCTCTATGGCTCCGACTGGCCGCACCCCGAGGGCCTGGCCGAGCCGACGCACTACGTGACGGCGCTGCAGCACCTGCCGGTCGACGATCAGGCGAAGATCATGGGCGGCAACCTCGCCCGGCTCGTTTCCGTGTAACCCCGGCGAAGTCCGAGCGGACTTCATGGCGATGTGGCGACGCTGGCGTTACTGCCGGCGTCGCCATTTTCGTCGGTGCGTCGTACGGAGATCAGTTGCGCGGTGGTGGATCCGGTTTGCGGTACGCGAAACCGCGGCCGGCTGAACTGTGTTCAGCCGGCCGGGGTTCCATTGTTACCGGGGTGCTACCCGTGGCCGAGGACGCTCTTGGTCTCCAGGTACTCATGGAAACCGGCTTCGCCCCATTCGCGCCCGTTGCCACTGTGCTTGTAGCCGCCGAAGGGCGCATTCATGTCGAAGGCGTGGTTGATCGAGATCCAGCCGGCCCGGATCCTGCCGGCCACCGCACGCGCGGCTTCGATGTCGGCTCCCGAAACGTAGCCGGCCAGACCGTATTCCGTGTCATTGGCGATGTCGACCGCATCGTCGATGTCGTCGTATCCCAGCATGCACAGCACCGGCCCGAAGATCTCCTCGCGGGCGATCGTCATGTCGTTGGTGACATCGGCGAATACCGTTGGCCGGACGTAGAACCCGCGGTCCACTCCGGCTGGACGTCCCTCGCCTCCGGCGACCAAATTCGCGCCGCCGGCGATGCCCTTGGCGATCAGGCCCTGGATGCGCTCGAATTGCGCGCGCGAGGCGACCGGCCCGATGGCTTTCGGGTTGTCGATATCCGCTACCCGTACGCCCTCGATGGTCTCTGCCGCGATCGAAACCGCCTCTGCCATCCGGGAGTTCGGCACCAGCATGCGTGACGGTGCATTGCAGCTCTGACCCGAGTTCGGCATCATGGCCGAGACTCCGGCGGCCACGCTGGTGGCGAAGGCCTCGTCGTCCAGCACGATGTTGGGGCTCTTGCCACCGAGCTCCTGGCTGACCCGTTTGACGCTCGGGGCCGCGGATTTGGCGACTTCGATACCGGCGCGCGTCGAGCCCGTGAACGACACCATGTCGATGCCCGGATGGCTCGAGATTGCTGCTCCCACACCGGCTCCGTCGCCGAAGATCAAGTTGTACACCCCAGCGGGCACGCCGGCAGCCTCGATGACCTCGGTGAAGATCTGCGCCGAGAACGGGGCGACCTCAGAGGGTTTGAGCACCACGGTGCAGCCGGTCGCCAAGGCCGGGAACACCTTGACGGCAATCTGGTTGAGCGGCCAGTTCCACGGAGTGATCAGCCCACAGACGCCGATCGGCTCGCTGGACACCAGTGTGTTGCCGAGCCTGCGCGAGAACTCGAAATTCTTGAGCACCTCGATCGCGGTCATGAGATGTCCGATGCCGAGCTGTACCTGGGCGCCGACCGCAAGCGCGGGCGGGGCGCCGATCTCCTCACTCACAGCCTCGGCGAGATCGCCTTGGCGCCTGAGGTATTCGGCGCTGATCGCCTGCAGCACATCGAGGCGTTCCTCGCGGCTGGTCTGCGACCACGAGCCGAACGCACGGCGCGCGGCCACGACCGCCTTGTCCACGTCGGTCGCCGAGCCCAAGGCGATGCGGCCGGCGACGTCTTCCGTGCTGGGATTCTCGACGTCGAGCGGGTTCAACTCGACCGGGTCGACCCAGTGCCCGTCGATGTAGAACTGCAGATACTCGCGCATTGCCTCTCCTTTATCGTGTGCCCTTGGCGAATTCACTGTGTGCCCTCGGCGTACCAGGTGCGGAATCGGTCGTACTTGGGCATCTCCTCAGAGTTCGCCTTCGGGTCGATGCACACGTGCACCACTCCGACCTTTCCGCTGGCGTAGGCCCGCGCGATGGCCGGCCCGATCTCGTCGTCCTTCTCAACGTACTCGCCGTGGCAGCCGAAGCCCTCGGCGATCTTGTCCATCCGGACTTCTTTGCTCCAGTGCACGCCGGGCTGGGGTGACGGCTGTTCGAAAGTTCGCTTGTAGACCCCGACCTCCAGGCCCCACTGGTGGTCGACACCCACCACACATACCAGCGGCACGCCCTCGCGCGCAGCGGTTTCCAGCTCTGCGATGTGAAACAGGAACGCCGAGTCACTGGTCAACAGCATGACCGGGCGTTTGCGGCCTTCGGCGATCGACGCGCCGACTGCATAGGGCAGGCCTGTGCCCAGGTGGCCGAAGTTCTGATTCCAGATGACGTCGCGCGGCTTGGACTGGGAATAGGTCCACTGGAAGATCACGGTCGCGCCACCGTCGCGCACCATGATGCCGTCCTCGAGTTCGTTGAACGCCATGGTGGCTTCGACGACATACCGCGCCGGGTGGATCGGCGCCCGTCCCGAAGGCGTGGTCTCTGCGAGTTGGGCGAGTTCGGCGGCGTCGGCCGTGACCAAGGCGTCGAGGTTGGCCGACGGAGCGCGTGGGGTGTCGCGCAGTGCCTCGACGAGCTGGGGGACGACGCCGCGCAGGTCGCCGACGAGCGCTACGTCGAACGATCGATTGACCCCGATGGCGGCCGGATCCTGCTCGGCGTAGACCCATTTGCGGTTCGCGTTGCCCGCCGCCCAGTGCTGGGTCCGGCCGTAGTGCATGGGTTCACCCAGCTCGGTGCCCAGCGCGACGCACAGGTCGGATTCCTCTACGGCCTGGTTCGCAGCCGGCGAGAACAGGTAGGGGAACGTCCGGTCCTGCATGCCGGGGATGAAGGACGTGCCGCCGGAGGTCTGGATGACGGGGCAGTTCATCAGCTCGGCGAGCTCTTTGACCTCCTGCTGGGTGCGTGACGTGTGCACGCCGTGACCGACCAGCAGGATCGGGCTCTTGGCGTCCCGGATGAGCTTCGCGGCTTCGGTGACCTCACGGGCGCCCGCGCCCTGGTTGACGAGCCGATAGGTCGCGGGGCTCGGTGCCTCTGCCACATCGAGTTCGTCGAGGATCACGTGGGACGGGAACTCGACGTAGGCCGGGCCCGGGGTGCCGGACATCGCCCGGCGGATTGCCTCGTGGATGATCTCGTCGGTCTGATCGGCGTACTCGATGGAGCTGCTGTACTTCACCGACGGCGCGAAAAGTCCTTCCTGCTGAATGAATTGGATGCGTCCGCGGCGCACCCGGCGCTCGGTGATGCGGGCCCGCTGGCCGCCGAGGAAGATCACCGGTGAGTTCTCCACCAGTGCGCACATCATCGCGCCGGCGATGTTTGCGACGCCCGGTCCGAGCGTGCCGATGCACAGACCCGGCTTCCCTGTCATCCGCGAGGCGGCCTCGGCCATGAAGCCGGCGCTCAGTTCGTGGTGCGGCGCCACGACGGACCAGCCGCGGGCCGCGGCCTCGGTGAACATATGCACAAAGTTGGGATCCGGGATGCCGAACAAGGTGTTGACGCCTTCGGCCTCGAACAGATCGAGAATGCGTTTGTAGACCGGTACACCCATCTGAGACTCCTTCTATCGGTAGCGCTTGGCCAGTTGCCTGCGGTGTGCTGCGGGAGAGCCGTACAGCGAACGGTTGAGTGCGGCGCGTTTGAGGTAGACGTGGATGCCGCTTTCCCACGTGTAGCCGATGCCGCCGTGGAGCTGCATGGCCTTGCCCGTGATGTCGACGGCCACGCCGGTGGCGTAGGCCTTGGCCATCGAAGCGGCGGCGTCCGCGCGGCCCCGCACCACGGATTCGACTGCGGCGCGGACGAGTTCACGTGCCACTTCGACCTGGACCAGCATGTCGGCGCACGCATGTTTGACTGCCTGGAACGATCCGATCGGACGGCCGAACTGATGGCGCACCTTGGTGTAGCCCACCGTCGCGGCGAGCATCGCCTCGGCGATGCCGAGGCTGTCGGCGGCGATCGCCACTGCGGCCCGATCTCTCAGGAGGCCGATCGGGTCAGCGGAAGTGTCTGCGTAGTGCAAGGTTTCGGCGGCACCGTCGGCGATCACGGTGGCCAGGCGCCGCGACTCGTCGAGTAGGGGTCGCGGGACGACAGGTGCGTCGACGACCGAAACTCCATCGGCTGATATCAGCAGGATGCGGTCGGCGGCTTCGGCGTCGGGCACGAAATCGTGCGAGTCCATGGCCAGGGCCAGCCGCGTGCTGCCAGATGCCACGCCCGTGAGCAGCTCGTCGCGAAGACCGCTGGGCGCCAGCATGTTCAGGGCACCGACTGTCAGCACCGCACTGCCGAGAAAACTGGTGGCGCCGGCGGCCCGGCCCAGTTCCTCGCAGACTATGGCCGCTTCGGCGAACGTCGTCCCGGCACCACCGAACTCTTCGGGCACCTCGAGTCCGACCCAGCCGGCCGCGACGAGGGACGGCCACTCGACGTTGTTGCCCCTGGCCAGCAGATCGCCGGCCACCGACCGCAGCTCGTCATGGAACTCGGTGAAATCGGTCACGGCGGACTCAGCTCTCGTGGCAGGCCGAGTCCCCGCTCGCCGATGATGGTGCGCTGAATCTCGCTGGTCCCGCCGGGAATGGTCCACTCCCATGACCCGATGAAGTCCAGTAGCCACGAGCCCGACTCCCAGCCACTCGACATCGGCTTCGCCAGATCGGTGTGGACGTCCAGACCGCCGGCTTCGACGCCGAAATCGGTGAGGCGTTGCAGCAATTCGCTGTAGAACAGCTTGACGATCGACGCGTCGGCGGGATTGGTCGAGCCGGCTGTTTCGTCAGCCACGTTCTCCACCAACCGGCGGCAGAGGCCGCGCAGGCCGGTGATCTCGATCTCCAGCTGAGCGAGCCGGTCGGCGATCACCGGATCGTCGGCCGGGCAGGTCTCGACCAGTCGCCGAAAACCGGTGTGAGCCAGGCGCTCCGAGAGTTCCAGCATGGTCAGGCCGCGCTCGGCGCCCAACGTCGACTGCGCCACCTGCCATCCGGCGTTTTCCGCGCCGACGAGATTCGCCGCCGGAACGACCACATCGGTCAGGAAGATCTCGCAGAAGTGTGAGTCACCCATCGCGTTGCGGATCGGGCGGACGTCGACTCCCGGGCTGCGCATGTCGAGCAGGAAGTACGAGATGCCCTTGCGTTTCGGGGCATCCGGATCGGTGCGGGCCAGTAGCAGGCACCAGTCGGCGTGCGCGCCGCCACTGGCCCACAGCTTCTGACCGTTGACGACGTATGAGTCACCGGAACGGCGGGCCGAGGTCCGCAGGCTCGCCAGGTCCGAGCCGGCCTCCGGCTCGGAGAAGCCCTGCACCCATATTTCACCGTCGAGGATGGCCGGAAGGTGCTGCTGCCGTTGGGCTTCGGTGCCCGCCGCCAGGAGGGTGGCCGCGGCGTGGTGGATGCCGACGAACGCCAGGACGAGCCGGGGTGCGTCGTGTGCAGCCAGCTCCTGGTACAGCACGATCTGGTCGGCCACGCTCATGCCGCCGCCCCATTCGCGAGGCCAGTGCGGAACGGCGAACCCCGCGGCATGCAGCTCCGCGAACCATGCTTTCTGAAAGCGCACGAATTCCGTTTCCGGGACGCCGGTTTGGGTGCTTCGCCAGTCGTGGGGGACATGCTCGTCGCACCAGGCGCGTACGTGTTCGCGGAAGCCGGCGGTCACGACATTCTCCGAGTCAGTTCGGCTTTCGTCGCGGAGAGCCCCAGCGGCAGCCGGCGCAGCGGCTGGCTGTACCGCGACAGCCATGAGAGGGTGGTCTCGTCGCAGAAGCCGACGGCGCCGTGCAACTGGTGGCACACGCGGAACACGACATCAGCAGCTTCGATGGCCGACATCCGCAGCGCCAACGCATCATTGGTGGTTTCCGGCCGGTCGGTGCCGACACTCCACAACGCGTGTTTGGCCAGGATGTCCAGCCCGCTGCGTTCCACCTCGGCGTCGGTCAGCTGGAACTGCACGCCCTGGAACGACGAGAGGTGAGCGCCGAACTGCTTGCGCATCGTGACGTGCGCGACGGTGAGTTCCATCGCGCGGTCCAGCATCCCCAGCAGCGTCCAGCATGGCAGGACCAGAGCGAGCGCGACATCGGCGGCGCCGCGGTCGTCGACGGCCGACAGCTCGAGCGGGGCCACGAACCCCGGGCCGGCCGGCCCGGGTCCGACCACTACGCCACGGCTGCCGGCGACGGTGACGGCCGCCCACCGTCCATCGAGTCCGGCAACCGGGGCGGCCGGGTTGACGTCGGCCACGACCGATAATCCGTCGACCTCGAGATCGACTGGACGGGAAAGTATTTCAGCCACCGGATAGGGCAGCGCCCAGTATCCCGCGCTGCGGCACAGCGCGGCAGCCGCCTCCAGCTCGTCGGCGTCAGAGCGTGCGCTCAGATCCCAAGTGCCCAGTTCCCGCAACACACCTTCGACGAGCTCCGCGCGGGTTTCCGGCTTGGCCTCTGCCTGCTGCACGAGGGCGTCGCCGCCGGCGGCTTCGAACGCCCGCAGCGCTTGGCGGCCAAATTCTTTGGCCTGTTCACCGAGGTCGAGGATCATCGCGCCCCCAGCAATGCCCGGGACAGCAGGATGCGCTGCATCTCGATACTTCCGGATGACACGGTCGAGGCCTGTGAGTAGCGCCAGTGATCTGCCACCTCGGCTCTGAACCACCGGGTGTACGCGCTGTCGTCGGTCACCTCGGCGGCCAGATCGGTCAGCACCTCGGCGCTGTCCTGATCCAGCCGGGTGACGGCGATGCGGTAGGCCGCCGCGTCGCCCGGTTGTACCTGCCCGCCGGCCTGTAGTGCCACCACCCGGTACGCCATCAGACGGGCCCGTCGGCAGTGCGTCAGCATGCGTACCCACCTGCTGCGCAACTCATCCGGCAGTGCCTGCCACCGGTCACCCAGTGCCGTCGGCGCCGCGGCCAGCAGCCGTTCGCACCGCGCATAGCGGGCGATGCCGACCCGTTCGAACGCCATCACGTCCTGCACGATCGACCAGCCCTGATCCACCGTGCCGAGCACGTCGGCCGGCGTGACTCGCAGCTCGTCGATGAACACCTCGTTGAGGTGGTGCGGACCGAGCATGGTGCGGATGGGCCGGACCTGGATCGCCGGATCATCCATCGGGACAAGGAAAATCGTGAGACCTTGCTGCTTTTTCTCCTGGCGTGAGGTTCGCGCGAGCAGGAAGCACCACTGCGCCATGGTGGCGTAGGAGGTCCAGATCTTCTGACCGGTGATTCGCCAGCCGTCACCGTCAGGACGTGCGGTGGTGCGCAGCGACGCGAGGTCCGATCCCGCTTCCGGCTCCGAGAAACCTTGGCACCAGATCACCTCGCCACGCGCGATGGGCGGCAGATGCGTGCGCTGTTGCTCCCGCGTGCCGTGGCGCATGATGATGGGGCCGACCCAGTTGACGCCCATGTACTGGGCGCCCCGCGGCTCGTGATGTGCCCACATCTCCTCGCGCACGACGGTCTGCTCCCATACCGATGCGCCTCGACCGCCGAACTCCTCGGGCCAGGCCAGGCACAGCAGCTCGCGCTCGGCGAGGACGCGGCAGAACCGCTGCGCCACCGCAAGTTCCGCCGGATCGTCGGTGAAGGCGCCCAGAAAGTCCTCCGGCACATACTCGTTCACCAGATCGCGCAGTTGACGGCGCAACGTCGTGGCGTCCGCGCCCATCTCGAAGTCCATGGTCATCGTCGGCTGCTCACAGTTCGCTCAACACCTCGTCGGTATCGGCGCCCAGCATCGGTGCCGGGCCGGCGACGTGGCCGGGCGTCCGGGAGAACCACGTCGGCACTCCGGGAAAGCGCACCGGGCCGTGCGGGGTGTCCACCGTTTCGAACAGGCCGACGGCATTGAGATGGGGGTCGTCGAACAACGCGTCGGGGGTGTTCAGCGGCGCCGCGGGGATCTCCAAAGTGCGGAACAGGGCCAGCCATTCGTCGGTCGTGCGTTGCTTCATGGTCTCGGCGACCAGCCCGTACACGGTGTCGATGGTGCGGGCGCGTTGTTCCAGCGTGGCGTACTGGTCGCCGGCCCACGGCGGTTGCACCGCATCGATGAATGCGGCCCAGTGCCGGTCGTTGTAGATCAGGGCGGCGATCTCCCCGTCGCTGGTGCGGTAGGGACGGCGGTTGGGCGCCACGGTGCGCGGGTACACGGCGGGACCGAGGGGCGGGTCGAACATCGCGCCGTTGGCGTGTTCGACGAGCATGAACGAGGCCATGGTCTCGAACATCGCGACCTCGACCTCTTGTCCCTCGCCGGTGCGTTCGCGGTGGAACAGCGCCATGGTGGTGGCGTAGAGCGCGGTGAGCCCGGCGATCTTGTCCGCCATGATGGTGCCGACGTAGTCCGCTTGCCCGGTGAGTTGCGCCTGAACGGCAGGCAGCCCGCACTCGGCCTGGATGGTGTCGTCGTATGCGGGCCGGTCGTGGTCCGGTCCGCGGCGACCGTATCCGTAGCAGTTGGTGTACACGACGCGCGGGTTGAGCGCCGCCACGTCGTCGTACCCGAATCCCAGCCGGGTGATGGCCTTGGCGCGCATCGAATGGATGAACACGTCGGCCTTCTCACACAAGGCTTTCAGTGCTCGGCGGCCGGTATCGGTGCGCAGGTCCAGCACCACGCTGCGCTTGCCGCGGTTCACGTTGACGAACACCCCGCTCATGCCGGGCGCCGGGCCCACCGAGATGAAACGCGTGTCGTCGCCTTGCGGGGGCTCGACCTTGATGACGTCGGCACCCATGTCGGCCATGATCTGCGTGCAGTAGGGCCCCATCACCATCGCCGTCAGGTCGATGACGCGGACCCCGTGCAGAGGTCCACGGGCCGGCCCGCTAGCCATGAGCGGCCATCGCGAAGCTGTAGCGGATGTGGTCGCCGTGTCCGTCGGGGACCACGGGGAAGTTCACCGGTGCCGTGGCGTCCCGGATCGCGGCCGATTGTGCGGCCACGTCCTCGATGGACCACGATGGCCGGTACACCCCGGGTGTTTCCGCGACGACGACCCGAGCGACCCGGCCGGCCAGCGCGGCGTAGATTTCGCCGGTGACCGTACAGGTTTCGTGGGCCAGCCAGCCGACGACCGGGGCCACCAGCTCGGGTGACATCGGGGGATAGGACGACGTGTCGATGTCCGCGGCCATCCTCGTGACAGCTGCCGGGACGACGACGTTGCAGGTCAATCCTGCCGAAGCGCCCTCGAGTGCAACGACATTCGACAAGCCGATCACGCCGGCCTTGGCGGCGGCGTAATTCGCGACCTGGTGGTTGCCGTAGAGCCCGCCGATCGACGAGGTCAGCACGATGCGGCCGTAGCCCGCGTCGCACATCACCGGAAACACCGCTCGTACCACGTGAAAGGCGCCGCGCAGGTGGACGTCGAGGACCGCGTCGAAATCGTCGGGCGTCATGTCCCGCAGCGGTGCCCGGCGGACGTTACCGGCATTGTGGATCAGGATGTCGAGGTTTCCGTAGTGCGCCAGCGCGGTATCGATGATCGCCTGCCCGCCGGCCGGGGTGGCCACCGAATCGGTGCTCGCGATGGCCTGGCCGCCCGCGGCGATGATCTCCTGGACG
The DNA here is from genome assembly GCF_054515875.1 of Mycolicibacterium sp. HS_4_1. Lineage (NCBI taxonomy): Bacteria > Bacillati > Actinomycetota > Actinomycetes > Mycobacteriales > Mycobacteriaceae > Mycobacterium > Mycolicibacterium sp. HS_4_1. The sequence goes on along the minus strand of NZ_CM137261.1, from coordinate 3,820,607 downwards.
ACATCATGGGCCGGTCCCGCGTTCACTCCGTCGCCGGACAAGGTCCCGCCGGAGTCGTTGACCACCACGCGGGCGCCACGCGAGGCGAGCAGCAGGGCGTATGAGCGTCCCAGTCCCCGCCCAGCGCCGGTGACGACGGCGACGCGGCCCTCGAATCTCAAGTCGGACATCTAATTTCCCAGCACCAGGCCGTCAAGGTCGCCGGTGTCCCGCCATGCCTTCAGCAGGTCGTCGAACGCATAGAAACCGGGCGTGTAGACCTCGCCGAGAAATGAGCGCGTCGCGTCGCCGAAACCGCGGCCCTCGTTGTTGTAATAGCCGGGCGTACAACTGTTGTCGAACGCCGAGTTGTCGAAGGCGAACTCCCGGATGGTGGCCACCCACGCGTCCTGGCCCTCCTGGCTGGGTTCGACGGTGACGGCGCCGCGTCTGATGGCCTCGGCGATGATGTAGGCGATGTGCTCGGCCTGCTGCTCGAACATCGCGGTGGTATTGGCTGACACGCCGCCCTGGATGAAGCCGGTGTGGAACTGATTGGGGAAACCGCGGCTCGTCATCCCGTGCAGCGTCTGGAAGCTGTCGCGCCAATGGTCGAACAGCGATACCCCGTCGCGGCCCTCGATCGCATCCATCGCGTAGCGGCGGCTGATCTCGGTGGAGATCTCGAAGCCGCTGGCGAAGATGACGCAATCCACCTCGTACTCAACCCCACCCGCGACAATGCCGGCCCGGGTGAGTCGTTCCACACCCTGTGATGCCGAGACGTCGACCAGCGTGACATTGGTGCGGTTGAAGGCGGGGAGGTACTCGTCGCTCGACGTCGGCCGCTTGCACATGAATCGGTAGTACGGCTTGAGCGCCTCCGCGGTATCGGGGTCGTCGACCACGTCGGCGATCCGGCGGCGCAGCCGCTCCATGATCTTGTAGTCCTCTTCCTCCCGCATCGCCATGATCTGTTCGACGCCCAGGGCGGTGGGATCGGGACTCGCCGCGATGCGGGCCGTCAGATTACGGCCGAGCTCGGTCCAGAAATCGCAGACCTGGTCGGCGGCATCGAACACCACGCCCTCGAACGGCGACCACCGGTGGAAGTTGCGCTTACGTTCGGCCTGCCAGCCCGGCTGCAGCGCCCGCGCCCATACCGGATCGGTGGGTTCGTTGCCGCGGAAGTCGACCGACGACGGCGTGCGCTGGAAGACGTAGAGGTGCTGGGCATCCCGGCCGAGGTGCGGGACCAGCTGCACACCCGTCGCGCCGGTGCCGACGAGGGCGACGCGCTTGTCGGCGAGCTTGTGCAGTCCGCCGCTCGCGTCGCCCCCGGTGTAGTCGTAATCCCAACGCGCGGAATGGAAGACGTGCCCGCCGGCATCTCGGTAGTCGTTGATACCGGGGATGCCGGGTAGCTTCGGTCTGTTGTAGGCGCCCTGCGTCATGACGACGAAGCGAGCACGGATGTCGTCGCCACGATTCGTGGTCAGCCGCCACCGCTTGATGCCCTCGCTCCAACGCACGGTGCGCACCTGGGTCGAGAAGGTGGCGCCGTCGTAGAGACCGAAGTGCTTCCCGATGTTCTGGCAGTGCGCAAGGATTTCGGCGCCGTCGGCGAACTTCTTCGACGGCATGAAATCCAGCTCTTCGAGCAGCGGGATGTAACAGTAGGCGTCGTTGTCGCATTGGATTCCGGGGAAGCGGTTCCAGTACCAGACCCCGCCGAAGTCGCCGGCCGCCTCGATGACGTGTAGGTCCTCGACGCCGGCCTTCCTCAGGTAGGCACCTGCCAGTAGCCCGGCGATGCCACCGCCCAGGATCACCACCTCGAGGTCCGCGTCGATCGGCGCCCGTGGCGTCACCGGGGTGTGCGGATCGTGGTCGGAGAAATCGGCGTAATCCCCAGCGGCTTCCAGATATTGGGCCGAGCCCTCGGGGCGGACGCGCTTCGCGCGCTCCTGCGCGTACTTCGCCCGCATCGCGTCGATGTCGACGTCGGGCGTCTGGGTGGGACCGCACGGCCCGTTCATCGCAACTCCTGTGGTTCGCCCGTGCCCATGTACTTCGAGAGTTGGTGGTGCAGATTCACGGTGCTGCGTTCGCGGTAGGGATTGGGCTTCGTGCCGGGGAAGCCGGCCGATTTCATGCCCTGCTGCACCGCCGCCATATTGGAGAAGTCCTGTGGCAGCACCGATAGCCAATTCGGGCTGTCTTTCGGGGTGTACTCCCATTCCGTCTGCGGCTCTTGACCATTCGGGTACAGCTCGAACACCGCGACTTCGAAGATGCACTTGTTCGGGTCGTAGGTCGGGTCCGGCCGGGCGGTGTAGCACAGCGCGCTCGTCAGCCCCTGGCCGATCTGGAAGTTCGGGAACAGTTGCCACGCCGTTCCGCTCTGGCCCAGCATGTCTGCGGGGATGGTCGGCCAGATGACCCCACGCGCCTCGTCATCGCGGCGGGCCGAGGACAGCCAATGCTCGAGCACTTTGTCCGCCGGGGTGTCCTCCGGTAATTCGTCGACCAGGCGCTTGGCGGCGTCCACAAGCGTCTGCGTCGTGGTCGCGTTGGTCTCTTCCATTGTGTAGACCTGCATTTCGGCGGTCGAGATGCGCGGGTCCCCGATCCCGAGCCGGATCTTCGACTTGGTTTCGTCGAGACCCTTGGGCGCGTCGTAGCCGATGTTGCTGTGCCGTCCCTGCGCCTTCGCCCAGCCCTTGAAGTCGCCGAACCTATTGAATTCCGGATGGGTGGTGAACACGTGGTAGGTCTCGTTGAAGGCCTCCATCGCGACTTTCCAGTTGCAGTCGAAGTTCAGCCACTTGCGCCACTTGTAACGCATGTTGTCCAGCCGGAACGGGTCGAGGATTTTGGCGGCCGGAAAGAGGTAGTCCGCCAACGGTTCACAGTCGTTGTCCATGTTGATGAAAAGCCAGCCGCCCCAACACTCGACGCGCACAGGCGTCAGGTGCGTGTTCTGAGGCGTCAGCACACCCTGCCAGTCATCTTCTTCGCGGATGTGGGTGCAGGCGCCGTCGAGTCCGTATGTCCAACCATGGAATCCGCATACGAAGCTCTTGTGGCTGCGTCCGCGGGCGTTCTTCGCGCCGTCCGGGGTGTCGACCAGGCGGCGTCCGCGATGCATGCAGACGTTGTGGTGGGCCCGGAAATTCTCAGCCGTCGTGCCGGCCCCTGTCCGCACCACGATGATCGAGTCGTCGAGGATGTCATAGGTCAGGTAGCTGCCGATGTCCGGCAGTTCCTCGACACGTCCGACTTGTTGCCATACCCTGCGCCACAACCGATCCCGCTCGGCACGGGCGTACTCGGGGCTGACGTAGGCTTCGACGCCGATGGTCGTCGGCTGCGAAAGTTCCTCCATCACATCTCCTTGATCGTCGTGCGGAAGGACTCGTCTTTCAGGAACAGCGAGGTGTGGTCGGCGCCGAGGTGACTCCACTTGAGATTGAGGCCGCCGTCGACGAGAAGCGTCTGACCGGTGACGTAGCTCGACAGGTCCGACAACAAAAAGAGGATTGCGCCGGCCTGCTCGTCGGGGTTTCCGCGGCGGCCCATCGCGATGGCCTGACGATCGCGGTCCGGATCGTCGTCGACATACGTTGCCGAGGCTGCCGTCTGAGTGACCCCGGGGGCGACGGCATTGACCCGGATGCCGTCGGCCGCGAGCTCGACGGCCATGGTGCGGGTCATGGCGACGACGGCCGCCTTCGCCGTGCCGTACGCGATGTGAAAGGGCGCGGTGTTCATGCCGCTGACCGACGAGATCGAGACGATCGATCCGGGACGCCGTGCCGCCCGTAGCTCGTTGGCCACGGCCTGGCTCATGAAGAACGCCGTTTCCAGATTGCGGGTGAAGAGGGCCCGCCAGTCGTCGCGGGTCACCCGCGTCGACGGCATCCAGGTGCTCGGCTCGGCGCCGCCCGCGACATTCACCAGGCCGTGCAGTGCGCCGTCGGTATTGCGCACCTGGTCGATGACCGCGGCGATGCCTTCGTCGGTCGACGCGTCGGCCGCGACAGGGATGACGGCGAGTCCGGCGGCCGTGAGCGGCGCGACATGCTGGTCGAGATTCGCCTGGGAACGGCTGACGGCGATCACCGTCGCTCCTGATTCTGCGGCCATCCGGGTGATGGTGGTGCCGATGCCACCACCGCCCGCGCCGGAGACGACGACGACGCGACCGTCCATTCTCAACAGTCTGGTGACCGACATGCTAATTGTCCGGACAACATAGCTTGTTCTGCATATTGGAGAACACTATTCCGCAGGGAGAATCCGCTAGTCAAGGGTTTCTGGGAGGCGGTGTCGCCCTATTGTCTGGACTACTGTGGCTTGATAGCGTCGCCCCTCATGAGCCGCTACATCGCGACCAATCCGAGCGTTGCGCAGGGCTGGCGTCTCGAGCGGGTGACCGCGCCGAGCCGGCTGTTCGGCGCGAACGGATTGCGCACCGGTCCCGACGGGCGCATCTATGTCGCACAGGTGACCGGCAGCCAGATCAGCGCGCTGGACCCGGTCAGCGGAGCGCTCGAGACGGTGGCCGCCAAGGGCGGTGACATCATCGCGCCCGACGACATCGCGTTCGACGGCGCCGGGAACCTGTATGCCACCGAGGTGATGGACGGCCGGGTCAGTGTGCGCGACACCGCCGGCCGATCCCGGGTGCTCCGGGACGACCTCCCCAGCGCCAACGGCATCACCGTGCATCAGGACCGCTTGTTCGTCAACGAATGCCGTGACGGTGGGCGGCTCCTGGAACTCGATCCGGGCGGGGGAGTGACGCGGGTCCTGCTGGAGAACCTCCCGTCACCGAACGCGATGGAGGTCGGGCCGGACGGGATGCTGTACTTCCCGTTGTTGACCGCCAACGAGATCTGGCGGGTCGATCCGAATGGTGGTGCACCGCAGCGGGTTGCGGGCGATCTCGGCGTGCCCGACGCCGTCAAATTCGATGCCGAAGGCTTCCTCGTCTCGACGCAGGTGGCCACCGGACAAGTTCTTCGCATCGACCCACGTAGTGGTGAGCAGCGGGTGCTGGCGCAGCTGACGCCCGGACTCGACAACCTGACCTTCGTCGGGAAGCGTTTGTTCGCTTCGAATTTCACCGGCGAGATCACAGAGATCCTCACCGACGGCGGGACCCGCGCGCTGCTGCCGGGCGGGTTGAATTGGCCGCTGGACCTCGCTGTCGGCACTGACGGCCAACTGTACGTCGCCGACGGCACCTACCTCTATACCGTGGGCGCCGACGGCGCACTGCAAACGGTCGCGATGCTCTTCTCGCCGGGGTACCCCGGGTTCGTGCGGGGTCTGGCTCCGTGCGGTGCCGGGGAGTTCGTGGTCACCACCTCGGGCGGTCAGATCAGCAGGTATGCGCCCGAGCGCGCCGAAACCAAGGTATTGGCAGACGGATTCGACCAGCTGTACGGGGTGGCGGTCGACGGCGATGCCGTGGTGGTCGCCGAACTCGGTACTGGTCGCGTGCTGGCTGTCGCTGCCGGGGCGGTCGAGGTGCTCGCCATCGGGCTGCTCGACCCGGTGGGGGTGGCGATCGCACCCGACGGCGGCGTGCTGGTCGCGGAGTCGGCAGCCGGCCGGATCGTGAAAGTGAAGGGCTCGACCGTCGATGTCGTTGTCGACGGGCTTGGGTGTCCACAGGGCATTGCGGTTGCCGGTAGCCGGCTCTACATCGTCGATGCGGGCACCAAGGAGGCTGTCGTGTTCGGCTTGAGCAACAAGGCCCGCACCACAATTGCGGCGGACTTGCCTATCGGCTCGCCGCCCGGTGTCGAGCCGAAACCTCTCAAAGGGTTGCCGCCGTTCTCCGGGCCGCAGGGCCCGTTCGCGGGCATCGCCATCGGACCCGACGGCACGCTCTACGTCTCGGCAGACGGCGACGGCAGCGTGCTGGCTCTGCGTCCGGAACACCCATGACCGCACCCACCACCGAACACCGCTATCTACAGGTGGCGCGCACCCTGCGCAAGGAGATCGTCGACGGCGTTTACCCGGTCGGCTCCCAGCTGCCTACCGAACACGAACTCTGCGAGCGATTCGCCGTGTCCCGCTACACCGTTCGGGAAGCGCTGCGCCGCCTGCGGGACGACAACCTGGTCGAGTCGAAGCCGCGCGCCGGGACCCTGGTCGTGCCGCGATCCACGGCGAACACGTATGCCCAGGACGTGATGTCAATCGACGATCTGCTCGCCTTCGCCGAGGGTGCGCAGTTCGAGATCGTGTCTACCGCCATGGTCACCATCGGCGCCGATCTCGAGGACCGGACGGGCCTCGTGGCCGGTTCGCAATGGCTGGCGGTCGACGGCTTTCGCAGCGGAAACAGTGCGCCCATCTGCCGCACCGAGTACTACATCAGCCGCGAGTTCGCAGCCGTGGGCAGGTTGCTGCACCGGCATTCGGGTCCGATCTTCCCGCTGATCGAGGATCTGTTCGGGGTCAGTATTGCCGAAGTGCACCAGGAGATTTCGGCGGTGCTCGTCTCACCGGGCCTGGCCGCGGAGCTGAAGGTGGATGCGGGTACGGCCGCTCTGCAGATGCGGCGCACCTACCGGACGTCGGACGGCGACGTCGCGCAGGTCACCGTCAACACCCATCCAGCGGCGCGGTACCGGCATTCGATGACGATGCGGCGGGTCAAGAGCTGAGGCGGTGATGCGCACAATCCTCGATGGTCTCCGCGAACTCGCGGGCGACAACCGCACCGTGCTGGTCGACGGCGCGCACCGCGTCGATGGCGCCACACTGTACGACGATGCCTGCGCGCTGGCTGCTCACCTTTCGGCGCGGCTGCCGACCGGCAGCGTCGTGTCGTTCATGCTGCCGAACTGGTCCGAGGCCGCCGTCGTCTACCTCGGGGCGCTGCTCGCCGGCATGGTGGTGAATCCGATCCTGCCGTCGTTGCGCGACCACGAGTTGTCCTTCATCCTGACCGATGCGGGCTGCCGGATGATCTTCATCCCCAGTGAGTTTCGCGGTCACGACTACGCCGCGATGCTGGCCCGTGTGACGGCGATGATGGAGGCCCCGCCGGAGATCGTCGTGGTGCGCGACGGAGCGCTGCCGACAGGTGCGACGCCCCGCGACTGTCCGGTGGTCTCACCCGACGACCCTGCCGTGCTGCTCTACACCTCGGGCACCAGCGGACGCGCGAAAGGCGTTCTGCACAGTCATAACTCGATCGCTGCGCTGATCGGGCAGCTCCGTGACCACTGGCTGATCAAGCCTGGCGACACATTTCTGGTGCCCTCACCGATCGCCCACATCGGCGGCTCCATCTACGCGTTCGAGTGCCCGCTGCTGCTCGGCACCACCGCGGTTCTCATGGATCGGTGGGATGCCGATGCTGCGGTGGCCCTGATGGTCGCGGAACGGTGTACCCACATCGCCGGTGCGACGCCGTTCCTCGAGCAGATTCTGGACGCCGCTGAACGTGCCGACACACGCCTGCCTGATCTGTTGGTCTTCATCTGCGGCGGCGCGTCCGTGCCACCTTCGCTGATCCGCAGGGCCACCGCATATTTCGAGCGCGCCGGGGTCAGTCGCGTCTACGGGTCCACGGAAGTTCCGGTCACCACCGTAGGCGCGCTCGATGATGCCGATGCTGCTGCAGACACCGACGGCTGTGCGGGTATCGCCGACATCAGGCTGGTCGACGATGAGATCCGGGTCCGGGGTCCCCAGATGCTCATCGGCTACCGTGACGCACACGACGAATCCCATGACGAAGAGGGGTATTTCCGTACTGGTGACCTCGGCCGGTGGAACGGGGACTACCTGGTGGTGACCGGACGGGCCAAGGACATCATCGTCCGCAATGGCGAAAACATCGCGCCCAAGGAGGTCGAGGACATCTTGATCGGCCACCCGGGAATAGCGGAGATCGCCATCGTAGGGTTGCCCGACGCGCGGACGGGGGAGCGGGCGTGCGCCGTCGTCGTGCCCGCGGCGGGGTGGCGACCCGGGATCGCCGACCTGCGAACCTTTCTCTCGGACAAGGGCATTGCCCGGTTCAAGATTCCCGAGCAGGTCGAGACATGGGACGCGCTGCCGAAGAACGATGCGGGCAAGGTCCTCAAGCACCAGATCAGAGCGAGGCTGACATGCGGGTAGCGATAGTCACGGGTGCCAGCAGCGGAATCGGATTCGGTTGCGCGACAATGCTGGCCGAGGCCGGCATGGCCGTGCTGGGTACCGGACGGGATGAATCGCGTCTGGCGGAATTGCGACAGAGCAAACCGGAGCGCATCGCCACTCTCGCGGTGAACCTCACCGACGACGACGCGCCGTCCCGCATCGTCGAGGCCACGCTCAGCCGGTGGGGACGCATCGACTTCCTGGTGAACAATGCCGGGGTCGGCAGCCCGAAGCCGCTGCACGAAACCGATGACGAAGCACTGGACGACGCGCTCGGTCTGATGCTGCGCGCGCCGTTCCGGCTGGCCCGCGAGGTCATCGCGCACCTGGCGCCGGGGTCGGCGATCATCAACGTCACCTCGACGTTCGCTGTCGTCGGTGGGCTGCGCGGCGGCGCGTATTCGGCGGCCAAAGGCGGGCTGACGGCGCTGACCACACACATCGCATGTCAGTACGGTGCGCACGGAATCCGTTGTAACGCCGTGGCGCCCGGGGTCACGATGACGCCGATGGTCGCGCACCGATTGGACGACGAGCGATTCCGCAAGATCAACGTGGAGATGACACCGCACCAACGGCTCGGTCGGGTCGAGGACATCGCCGGCACCGTGGCGTTCCTGTGTTCGGAGGCGGGCAGTTTCATCAACGGCCAGACCATTGTCGTCGACGGCGGGTGGAGTTCGACCAAGTATTTGTCGGACCACGCTTTGGACTCGGAGTGGATCGCGCGGTGAACATGTTCGCCGCGCTCGACTCTGCTGCCACCCGCTTCGGTGACCGCGGTGCGGTGTATCGCGGGCAGACCCAACTGCATACGTGGAAGGAGCTGCGGGAGCGCGCCTTACGCCTGGCCGCCGGCTTCGGCGCACCCGGGGCAAGAATTGCGATCGCCAGCGAGAACCGCCCCGAGATCGTCGAGCTGTTGTTCGCGATTTGGGCCGCCCGATGTGTCGCGGTTCCGATCAACTACAAACTGCACGCCCGCGAGATGGCGCAGATCCTCGATGACAGCGGCGCGTCTCTGGTCTTCGCGTCACCGACCATTGCGGCCCGCCTCGAGCGTTCTGCCGAAGTCTTTGGTAACAAACAGTATTCGCAGCGGCTGGCCGCACCGCCCGTCGATCTGCCCGACGACGATCCGTCAGCGCTGGCGTGGCTGTTCTACACGAGCGGCACCACCGGCCGCTCCAAAGGCGCGATGCTGTCCCATCGCAACCTGATGTCCATGACGCTGGCGCACCTGGCTGATCTCGACGACCCCGACGAGAACTGCAGTCTCCTGCACGGGGCACCGATGTCACACGGTTCTGGGCTCTACATCCCGCCATACGTATTGCGGGGTGCGCGCCAGGTCGTACCCGAGTCCGCTGCGTTCGACCCGGACGAGTTCCTCGACCTCTGTGACCACCACCCCGGCAGCACTGCGTTCCTGGCGCCGACCATGGTGGCCCGTCTGGTCGACACCGGCCGGGCCCGGCCGCGCAACCTGCGCACCGTCATCTACGGCGGCGGGCCGATGTACCTCGCCGGCTTGAAGAAGGCGATGGCCGCTTTCGGTCCCGTCTTCGCGCAGCTGTACGGCCAGGGGGAGGCACCGATGACCATCACGGGCCTGCGCCGCGCCGACCACGAATCCGGTGACGACGCAGTCCTCAGCTCGGTCGGCTACGCCCGCTCCGGTGTCGAGGTGGCCGTGCTACGGCAGGACGGGACTCGCGCCGCCACCGGTGAGATCGGCGAAATCGTCTGCCGCGGAGACGTTGTCATGTCCGGGTATTGGCACAACCCAGCGGCCACCACCGAGACGTTGCGGGGTGGCTGGCTGTACACCGGGGACATGGGGTCGTTCGACGACCGCGGCTACCTGACCTTGCGTGACCGGTCGAAGGACGTGGTGATCAGCGGCGGCAGCAACATCTACCCGCGGGAGGTCGAAGAAGTGCTGCTGGCACACCCGGACGTCACAGAGGCTGCCGTGGTGGGTGCGCCGGATCCCGAGTGGGGTGAGATCGTCGTCGCGTTCATCGTCGGTTCGGCACCGGCCGACGAGCTGGATGCTCACCTACTGGACCGCATCGCACGATTCAAACGACCGAAGCGCTATCTGTACCTCGACGAGATGCCCAAGAACAGTTACGGCAAGGTCCTGAAGCGAGAGCTACGGGGCCGGCTGTCGGCGCCGTTGGCAGCACACGAGGCACGAGGCCTCCCGTCAGGCTGAGCGTCCTGCGTCAACACTTTTCACCGGTTTGGTGCGGTTGTCGACAGCCGCCCAATGCTCGTCAGACACCCAATGTCGGGCGAAGGCATCCACGGCGTCCGCAGCTGGCAACCCGCGGACGACGCGCTTGATGTCATGCACGGGCGCGGCCGTCAGCGCCTGGGCCACCCGGCGCCAGCCTTCCTCGAAGTGGGACCGCTCGAAAACCTTGTCCACCAAGCCGATTCGCTCGGCCTCGCCGGCGGTGAGGATCTCGCCGGTACCCGCGAGCAGCAGTGCCCTGCCGGTGCCCACCAGGGCCGCCAGCCGTTCGGCGCCGCCCCACGCCGGCATGATCTGCAGGGTCACCTGGTTGAAGCCGATCTTGATGTCGTCGGCCGCCAGCCGGATGTCGGCCGCGGTGGCGAACTCCGCGCCCCCGCCGAGGGTGTGCCCGTTGAGGGCGGCGATCACCGGGCCGGGAAGATTTACCAGCCGATCGCAGATGCCGCGCATCCGCCACGCCATCTCAGCGGCCTCGTCGTGAGTGGTGATTGCGGCCAGTTCCTTGAGGTCCCCGCCGGACACGAAGGCGCGGTCGCCCGCGCCCTTGATCACTAGCACCCGGGCCTCTGCCACGGTGTCCAGCGCGGCGTTCAGTTGGTCCATCGTGTCCAGCGAAATGGCATTGCGCGCATGCGGCCGGTCGATGGTCAGGACGGCCAACCCGCCGTCGAACTCCACGTTGACCGAACGCGGTCCGTCGCTTCTCTCGCCCTGCATTCGCTACCTAACTGATAGTGGCATTCTCCGTTTCAGAGAATAGCAGCGTCGTTGCACTGGCCGAGGGGATGCCGCGACTCAGGGGGCTGCGGACGGCGATGCCACGCACCATGGTGTCGCGGGCGGTGATCAGCGCCGCGCGCTTGCCTTCGGCGGCCACGATGTTCTGCGGTATCCGTCGGCGCGTGCGGCATTGCCGTCGCGGCGTGGGGTGCTGCGGCTGGGCGCCGGGTTAGCTTGTGGGACTGTCGCTTTCACCATCGGCGTCCTCGCCCTCGTCATCCTCGCTCTCGGGCGGGTAGAGGGTGGGGTGGTGGTATTGGTTGGTGCGGGGTTGGCCGATGTCGAGTAGTGGTGGTGGGGTCCAGTGGGCTCGGCCGTTTTTCATGGTGGTGGTCCAGCCGCCGGTGTCGGCCAGGACGTTGTCGCAGCCGCAGGCCAGGGTCATGTCGGTGATGTCGGTGTGGCCGTCGTCGCGCCAGTTGCATACCGCGTGGTGGGCTTGGCAGCGCGAGGCCGGGGCGGTGCAGCCGGGTTTGGTGCAGCCGCGGTCGCGGGCGAAGAGCATGATGCGTTGCCCGGGCGTGGCGGTGCGCCGGGTCCGTCCCAGGTAGAGCGGGATGTTGGTGTGTTGGTCGAATACCGCGAGGTAGCAGTACGAGCGGGAGGCCATCCGAATCACGTCTCGGATCGAGAGTGTCGACCCGGTGTGGGTGACGGCGACGCCGGCACCCTGTTGCAGTTCCTGCAGGGTGGTGGTGGCCACCACCGAGACCGGCAGCCCATTGTGCTCACCGAGCATGCCGGAGGTCAGGGCCATGCGGGCGACCCACATCTGCGCGTCGTGCTGGCGCTGGGCGACGGTGCGGGTGTCACCGGCGATCTGTTCGGCGGTCGGGGTTCCGGATGTGCAGGGCGTCGGGTCGGCGGGGTTGCACATGCCCGGCGCGGCGTATTTCTCGTAGATCGCATCCCAATAGGCGCGGGCTTGCGGGGTGAGGGTGCCGGCGACCTCCGAGGTCCCATCAGACCGCTGCTTGCTCACGGTGATGCCGCGTTTGCGGTCACGTTCGTCATCGTCGGGCTCGGGCCCGTCCTGATCCAACTCGTACAGCAGTTTGTTGGCCGCGCGGCGCAGTTCTTCAGGGGTTTGATGCCGCGCCCCGGCGACCAATGACTGTTCGCACTGCACGGTGGTGGTCGGATCGACCCAGGTGGGTAGATGGGCCATGAAACTGCCGATCACCGCGATGTGCTCCGGATTGATCGCCCCGGCGGCTTGGGCGTGGGCGGCCTCTTCCCACCGTGGTGGCAGGACTTCGCCGGTCAGACCGGTCCGGGGGCCGAGATTCTCCATGTCCCGGACCCGGCGGCGGGATTCCTCGCCCGAGAGGTGCAGGCGGATGCGCAGGACGTCGGCCCAGTTTTTCGCCCCGATCTCCTTCGGGGTGGTCTGCCCGGCCAGGGCGGCCAGGATCCGGTGGCCCACCGCCTCCGCAGCACAGGCCAGTTTCTCCCGCAGGGACTGCAGTTCCAGTAGCTCCCGTACGCCGAGGCCGGTGTAGTCCAGGGATGCGATCGCGGCCGCGGCGGCTTCATAAGCGGCGTACGCCTGCTCGACGGAGGCCGGATCACTCAATCCCATACTTCGAACATTAGTTCGAAGTACCGACAATTCGCTGTGACGAATGTGGTCCTAGTTACCTGTTGTGACCAGCGCAAACAAAGTGACCAAAGTTTTTCGGAGTGATGGCCTAATTGACGATATTGGCATTCTCAATTTTGGAGAATACGATCCTCAGTGTCATGACTGGTCTTCGCAGCCCCGTAAACCGCACCGTCCCCGCTGATCTCGCCGTCAGATACCGAGACAACGGCTGGTGGACCACCGAGACCGTCGGTGACCTGCTGGCCGCCGGCCTGCGGGCCGCTCCAGGCGCTGACTTCCGGATCCACTCGGCCGTCCGGGGCTGGTCCGGCACCTACACCGAGGCCGAGCGCGTGGCCCGTCGGCTCGCGGCCGGGCTGCGGGCACGTGGTGTGGGACCCGGCGACGTCGTGGCCTTCCAGCTGCCGAACTGGATGGAAGCCGCCGCGGTGTTCTGGGCGTCGGCGTTCCTCGGTGCGGTCGTCGTCCCGATCGTGCACTTCTACGGCCGCAAGGAACTGGCGCACATCCTCACCGATGCCGACCCGCGGGTTTTCATCACCGCCGACAACGCCGGCCGTCCGGCCTACCACGCTGATCTGTGCGCCGATGTGCCGATAGTCGCGGTGGTGGGCCGCGATTTCGATGACCTGCTCGCCGAGGAACCGATGGCGGGCACCCTTCCCGTCGATCCGGCGGCGCCCGCGCTGATCGCCTACACCTCCGGCACGACGAGCAATCCCAAAGGCGTCGTGCACAGTCACCAGACGCTGGTCTGCGAGACACGCCAACTCAACGCCGGGTACCCCACCAAACGTGGCAAGGAGCTGACCGTCGCGCCCGTCGGCCACTTCATCGGCATGGTCGGGGCGTTCCTGATCCCGGTGCTGGAGGGGCGGCCCATCAACCTCTGCGACAGCTGGGATGCCGGCCAGGTACTGGCATTGATGAAACGCGACGGACTGGCGGTCGGTGGCGGGCCGCCCTACTTCGTCACGAGCCTGCTCGACCATCCCGACTGCACGGCCGAGCACCGGTCGCTGCTGAAAACCGTTGGCCTGGGCGGATCGTCGGTGCCGGCGGCCGTGACGCGCCGGCTGTCGGATCTCGGCGTTTTCGTGTACCGGGCGTATGGCAGCACCGAACATCCGTCGATCACCGGCACGCATCCGACCGCACCCGAGGCGAAGCGCCTGTTCACCGACGGCGATCCGCGGCCGGGCGTCGAGATCCGGTTGACCGATGAGGGCGAGATTTTCAGCCGAGGGCCGGATCTGTGTCTCGGCTACACCGACGCCGAGCTGACGGCGAAGGCATTCGACGACGACGGCTGGTACCGCACCGGCGACATCGGATTCCTCGACGACGACGGCTATCTCACCATCACCGACCGCAAGTCCGACGTGATCATCCGTGGTGGCGAGAACGTCAGTGCCGCGGAAGTGGAAGAGGTGCTGCTGGGTATGGAGAGCATTGCCGACGCGGTGGTGGTGGCCGCACCCGATGCCCGGCTGGGCGAGCGCGTGGCGGCCGTCGTGCGCGTCCGGCCCGGCCATGCACTGCCGACGCTGCAGCAAGTTCGCGAACACTTCGCGGCTGCGGGCGTGGCGCGCCAGAAGTGGCCCGAGGAACTGCACGAGGTGGCGGACTATCCGCGGACCGCCAGCGGCAAGGTGCAGAAATTCCTGGTGCGACAAGGACTTCGGTCATGAGTTGGGACACCATTCCGCAGATGGTGCTGAGCACCGCCGACAGATTCGGCGACGCGGAGGCGCTTATCGACGGGCCGTTGCGCTTGTCGTACGCCGAACTGGCAGGGCGCACCCGGCAAGCGGCCGGGGCCTTCCACGCACTGGGCGTCACGAAGGGAGACCGCGTCGCCATCTGGGCGCCCAACTCGGCCAACTGGGTGCTCGCCGCGTTGGGTCTGTTGACGGCCGGCGCAGTGGTGGTCCCGGTCAACACCCGCTTCAAGACCGAGGAGGCGGCCGACATCATCCTGCGGAGCGGCGCCAAGGCGGTTCTGGTCGAGAAAGGCTTCCTGGGGCAGGATTTCGATGTTCCCACGGGTGTGCCGGCCATTGACCTCAAGTCGGGATTCCTGGACTGTGCAGAGCCATTTGTGTGCCCGGACATCGACGGCGACGACATTGCCGACATCATCTACACGTCTGGCACGACCGGCCGCCCCAAGGGCGTGATGATGAACCACCGGCAGACCTTGCGGCAGTACGCCGAATGGTGCGACCGGGTCGACCTACGTGAAGGCGACCGGTACCTGATCGTCAACCCGTTCTTCCACACCTTCGGTTACAAGGCGGGCATCATCTCATCGTTGATCCGCGGCGCGACCATGCTGCCGGTGGCGGTGTTCGACGCTGACGCCGTCGTGGAACTCGTTGAACGGGAACGTATCACGATGTTGCCCGGCCCGCCCACGCTCTATCACTCGTTGCTGGCGGTGCCGGACAAGAAGAGGCTGGCCACGTTGCGGGCCGGTGTCACGGGCGCCGCCGACATCCCGGTGGAGCTGGTGCGCCGCGTCCTGCACGAGCTGCCGTTCCAGACGCTCGCGACGGGGTACGGGCTCACGGAGTGCGGCACCGCCACGATGTCCCGGCCGGACGACTCTTTCGAGGACATCGCCACCACGGTCGGCCGACCCTCCGACGGGGTCGAGGTCCGGATCACCGACGACGGGGAAGTACTGGTGCGTGGCTACACGGTGATGGCGGGATACCTTGATGATCCGGTCGCCACCGCGGACGCCATCGACGTGGCGGGCTGGCTGCACACCGGTGACCTCGGATCGTTTGACGACGGCGGTCGCCTGCGCATCGTCGGCCGGAAGAAGGACATGTTCATCGTCGGTGGCTTCAATGCCTACCCGGCGGAGATCGAAGGCTATCTGCTCGAGCATCCGGCGGTGGACCAGGTCGCGGTCATCGGTGTTCCCGACGATCGGCTGGGGCAGGTGGGCATGGCGTTCGTCGTCCCGGCGTCGCCCGTGACCGAACAACAGCTGATCGCGTGGAGTCGAGATCGCATGGCGGGCTACAAGGCGCCGCGGTTCATCGAATTCGTCGAGGAACTCCCGCAGAACGCCACCGGGAAGGTCACGAAAGACGCCCTGGTCGCGTTGGCCGGCCCGAGGTTGGAGCGCCGCACTCGGGCGTGACCGGACGACATGCGAGAATGTGATTCTCGCTGGTAAAGCGCAAATCAGCCGGGTTGATGAGAGCATATAGAAATCACGTTATCGTTTCTGATAACGTGATTTACATTGTTGCTCGGATGAAAGTTCCACCCATCTAGACGGAGCCCTCGGTGAGTCTTGCCCTTCTGCTCGACATGGCGGCGTCGGCCAATCCGGACCGTGCCGCAGTCGTCTCCGGCGAAACCCGCTGGACGACAGATGAACTCAACCGCCTCGCCGACGGCGGCGGCGCAGTGGTGGCGGCGTCCGGTGCAGGCAGCGTCGCGTACATCGGGACCGGCGGCGCCATGCTGCCGCTCCTCATCTTCGCCTCGGCGCGGGCGAACCGTCCGCTGACGCCGCTGAATTACCGCCTCAGTCCGGGCGCGGTGCGCGACCTCATCGCGCGCTTGCCGGATCCGTTGGTGGTCTACGACGAGGAATACGCCGAGGTTGCCGAAAATTGCCACCGTGCAATGGAATCGAAGGCTTTCGTCGATGCAGCTACCGGTGCTGAAACTCCGGCCGCATTCGCCGACCCCGACGACGTCGCCATCGTGCTGTTCACCTCGGGCACGACGAACAAGCCGAAGGCCGTCGAGCTCTCGCATCACAACCTGACCAGTTACGTCACCGGCACCGTCGAATTCGACTCCGCGGACGCGCGGGACGCCGCGCTGATCTGCGTGCCGCCGTACCACATCGCCGGCGTGAGCGCGGCGCTGTCGAACCTCTATGCGGGCCGAAAGATGGTGTACCTGCCGAAGTTCGATGCTGCCGAATGGCTCCGACTGGCAGCCGCGGAAGCTGTCACATCGGGCACCGTCGTGCCGACCATGTTGGACCGGATCGTCAGTGAACTCGTGCGCGGCGCGGCGGCTCCGGCTTCCTTGCGCAACCTGGCCTACGGCGGATCGAAAGTACCGCTGCCGCTGGTCCGTCGGGCCCTCGACCTGTTGCCGGAGGTCGGGTTCGTCAATGCCTACGGGCTGACCGAGACGAGTTCGACCATTGCCGTCCTCACGCCCGAGGACCACCGTGCCGCGCACGAGTCAGCAGATGAGGACGTGAAAAAGCGATTGGGATCGGTCGGCAGACCGGTACCCGGCATCGAGGTGGAGATCCGGGCCGACGACGGTAAACCGTTGGACCACGGTGAGATTGGAGAACTGTTCATCCGCGGCGAGCAGGTGTCGGGCAAGTACACCGAGCTCGGTTCGGTACTCGACGAGCACGGCTGGTTCCCGACCCGCGACCTCGCCTGGCTGGATTCCGAGGGCTTCCTGTTCATCAACGGCCGGTCTGACGACACCATCATCCGCGGGGGAGAGAACATCGCACCGGCCGAGCTCGAGGATGTCCTCGTCGAGCATCCGCAGGTGCGCGACGTCGCGGTGGTCGGTGTGCCGGATCCCGAATGGGGACAGATCATCGTCGCGGTCGTCGTCCCCGAGGCTGACGCGTCACCGGATCCCGAGGCGCTGCGCCAGCATGTACGGGCAGCCCTGCGGGGGTCCCGAACGCCCGATCGCGTGGTGTTCCGGGACGAGTTGCCGACCTCACCGACCGGCAAGGTGCTGCGACGCGAACTGGTCGGCGAACTGAGCGTGGCCGCGAGCTAACGGGATTCGGCTCCCCGACACCCAGGGGCCGCGATTGACGGCCGAGCGTCCTGAGCGGTGACGTCCTGACGGGCGGCCGCCATCGCCTTCTTCGCCGCGCTGCGGACTGATTGCACCTCGGTACGGCGCTCGTCGATGAGGCGGCCGAATTCCCGGGACAGCAGTGGACGGTCGGTCAGCAGCCGCTGAATCTCGTCGTGCTCGATCTGCAGCAGGGTGACCTCGTCGAGGGCGTGCGCGTACGCCAGGTTGGCCTGGTGAGTGAACGCGGCAACGCCCAGGAGCGCGCCCTTGTCGAGGCTGCGGACCGCGGTGACGGACCCGTCGCCTGCGGGCACGGTCAACCGCACTCGTCCGGAGACCAGCACCGTGATGGTCTTCGGCACCTCACCGGGCGCGTGAATGAGTTCGCCTGTGCCGTAACGGATCAGACGTGCGTAGGGCATCAGGGCCCGCTGGTCGCTCTGACTCAGCCGCAGCGCCGGGCCGGCGACGTCGTCGAGCGCCTCCTCGAGGCGTTTCGGCGTGGAGTAGTCGTCGGCGACACCGTCGAGGTGCAGTTTGTCGCGCCGCGCGGCGTACCAGGCCCAACGCAGGAACGTGGCCTGGACGGCATCGTCGTCGCCAGGGGAATTCAGGCCGATGGTGGTGCGGTACTTGTGGTCCCCGATCGGCACCGTGGACGGCTCGACATCGCCGCCACGCTGCGGGAGGTTGGTCGCGATGCGGGTGAGCGTGGCGCACACCTGGTCGGGCGAATCTGTGGCGGCGAACGTGGTGGTCACTGTGGTGTGCGCGGTGGCCAACCGGCTCAGGTTGGTGAAGGACGTGCCCGCCAGTACCGAGTTGGGTGTGATCTGCACGCCGGTACTGGATTCGATGTGGACGGCCCGCCAGTTCACCTCGACGACGCGGCCGCGGGCCGCGGAGGTATCCAGCCAGTCGCCCATCCGGAACGGCTGCTCGAACAGCATGAACAGACCGGACACGATCTGGCCGACCGAGTGCTGGAGCATGAGACCGATGACCACCGAGCTCACGCCGACCGCGGTGAACACGCCCTTGACGTTGGCGCCCCAGATGTAGCGGGAGATCACCGCCAGGCCCAGGATGATGAGCACCATGCGGGCCACGTCGACGAAAATCCGCGGGATCCGGCTCCGCCACGACGTTTCTGGCGCGTTCGCGAACATGGTGTTGTTCAGGCCGGAAAGTACCAGCAGCAGCGTCAGGAACACCAGTACGGTCGCCACGATCCGGATGGGCATATCGCGTGCGGGGACGACGGCGACCTTGAGCAGCAGGAACAGCACAGCCACGACCGGCAGTACGTAGGTGCGCAAGAGCCCCACGGGCGCGGCCAGCGGACTGTGCCGGCGCAGGAGAGACCGACGCCACTCGGTGAGGAGGATCAGGCTGGCCGGCAGGCCGATGGCGATGACGGCGACCCACAAGAACCACGACGGCCCCGAGGTGTACATGGTCACCGCCGCCCCGTCAGCCGCCAGACCGGCTCCTCGGCATCGCCGACGGTGAACTGTCCCGCCTGGGTGAACCGGTGAGTGTCATGCACCGCGTCGCGCACCCGCGACGTGATGTATATGCCGGGTTCGCCGCCGCCGGCCTGGATCTGATAGGCCAGGTCGACTGCGCTGCCCCACATGTCGTAGATCATCGTGTTGCTGCCGACCAACCCGCTGGTGACCTGGCCGGTGTCGATGCCGGCCCGGAAACCGAGCTGCAGATTGTCCTCGGCGTTGAGGCGGGCCACGATGCGTTGCATCTCGATGGCGAACGCCACGATGCGCTCGACGTTGTCCAACCGCGGCACGTTCAGGCCGCAGCTGGCCGTGTAGCCGTTGCGCAGAATGCGCATGGGCTCGACGCCGCCCCGTTCGGCGGCGTCGTCGAACTGGCGAACCAATTCGTTGACCACGGTCAGGAATTCGTCGGACGGTAGCTCGCTGGCGAGGGTGTCCAGCCCGTCGATGTCGGCGAAGAGCACCGCGACGTCCTGATGGCTCTCGCTGATGGTCTCCTCGCCTTGTCGGTACCGCTGCGCGACCGCCTCGGGCATCAGGGACCGCAGCAACTGCGCATTCTCCTGGCGTTCGCGGCGCAGCAGATCGTCTTTGATGCCCAGGAGCCGGCTCATGTCGTTGAAAGTCTTGGTCAGATCACCGAATTCGTCCCGGGTCCGTGCCGGGATCACGGCGGCGTAGTCGCCGCGGCTGACCTTCTGGGCGCCGGCCTCGAGCCGGCGGATGGGGCGCACGAACAACTGCGCCAACGCCATGGCGGCGAGGCAGTCCAGAATGACGATCGCGGTCAGCGCCACGCCCATGGTCCTGGTGAAGACCCGTTCGGGTGCAAAGGCTTCGGCGGTATCGATCTTGGCCACGATCGTCCACGTCACGTCGGGTCCCACCGACACCGGCGCGTAGGACTGCAGGGTCTCCCGACCGAGGTAGTCGGTGGTGATCCGCACGCCGGTCTGGCCGCGCTGTGCCGCCCGGGTGGCGTCCCCGCCGACGGGCTGAATCAGGGTCGTGCCGCCGAGTCGGATCGCCCGCTCGGCCAGCTCCGCGGGTGTTCCGGCCGCGGTGACGTCGCGCTCAAAGGCCTGCTTGTTCTCGACGAACAGCCGTGAATTCGACCGCATGAGGTCGTCGGCTCCGGCGAGGTAGGTTTCGCCGGTGGCACCGAGGCCGTTCTCCTGCCACTTCCCGTTGAAGGTCATCAGCGCGTTGATCCCGGTGATCGGTAGCTGCAGTGCCAGCACGCCCATCGTGCGGCCGCCCGCCACGACCGGCGCTCCCATCCACGCAACGGGGTGATCGCCGGCCGGGTGATAGGTCTGGAAGTCGGTAACCGCGACGTAGTCGACTCGGTCAGCGCCCATCGCTTTCGCGTAGGCCTCGTGCAGATTGCCCTGCTCGTACGGCCCGGACAAGACGTTGGTCCCGAGGTCGGCACGCTTCTTCGCCGAGTAGACGACGTTGCCCGCCGGGTCGATCAGCAATGCGTCGCCGTAGCCGAACAGGCTCACGATCTTCTCGAAGAACGGGTCGTAGCGGTTGGCGGCGGCCGCCCAGGCGCTGGGACCCGGGGCAGGAGGCGACGCACCCTGTTGACCCGCGGGGACGGTGTAGCGGGCCTGGAGATACCTGGCCGCGTTGGACGATGGCAGCAGCACGTCGAGGTTGAGCTTGGCTCCCGTCGCCCGCTCGATCGGGTTGATCAGATCGCTGTTGTAGTAGTTGACAATGGCTTGCTGCTGGGCGGGATCGATTGGGGTGCTGGCCAACTCGTCGAATCCGGTGCTGAATGCCTGCACTGCCTCGGCCATCGCCGGTCCACTGGTGTAGACGAGCAAGGCCTTCTTCAGCGTGGAGACCTGGACGACGAATTGCCGGGCCTGGGTCTCGCGGACTTGCGTGAGGCGGTCGAAGGCAGCGTTACGCAGGGACGCCTGCCCGGTTTGGTACCCGATGAATCCCACCACGGCGGCTGACACGATGCTGGCTCCCAGCAGCATCGCGATGAGCTTCGACTGGATGCTGAATCTCCCGCGCACGCGCCGCAACCGGGCCTCAGGCAGCGGCTCGGCGCCTGGGGCGGAGGGAACGTCGGTGGCTGCCGTCGCGACCTCATTGCGGACCTCTGGTGGAGGGTTGACCATCGGGCCTCCTGTCGTCGGCAGCAAGTACATCACGACCGCCGCCGATCACCCACCGGTAATGGCAGGTAGAGCGTGAAAAATACGCCGCTCTATGGCCTTTCGGCAGGAGCGTCGAGGAGGACGGTCAGCGCACCAGGCGGGCGGCGACGTGGGCGTAGATTTCGCCCAATTTGTGGGGATCGCGGTGCGTGCGCGAGGGGAACCATCGGCAGACGTCGACGCACAGCGACGAGATTGCCATGACGACGTCGTCGAGGTTGTCGACGTGGAATTCGCCTGTCGCCATACCGCTTTCGATGATGTTGGCGATCACCGCGGTGACCTGATGACGCAGTGGGGCGATGGTGCGGTAGTGAGCCGGGGTCAGGCCGTGCAGTTCGTATTGCACCACCCTGGCCTGCTTGCTGTTCTCCGCGTGCCAGGTGGCGAACGCCGCGACGACCCCGTGAAAGCGTTCGGCGCATGGTGCGGCGGCGTCGTCCGTGGCGCGCAAGGTCGCCAAGAGGCTGCCGTGACCTTCGAGCGTGATGGCGTAGAGCAGCTCTTCCTTTGACCGGTAGTGCGGGTACATGGCCGTTGCGCTCATGTTGAGTCGCTTGGCGATCTGGCGGGTGGAGGTGCCGCCGTAGCCGGACTCGGCGAACGCCTCGATGGCCGCGCGCCGGATGCGTTCGGCTGCGGCCGAATCGGTCGTCCGGTCGGTCTTCATGTGCACGTGATCGTACACACAGTTGACACAGGCCTGGTCAATAGGCGATATTAGCAATCGCTTAGAAAATGAGCGAATGCTAATGTTCGGCTGCTTTGGAAGGTGGAACCCACGTGACTGAATTCATGTCTCGGCGCGACCTGGACTTCTTGCTGTACGAGTGGCTCGACGTCGTCGAGCTCACCAAGCACGAGCACTTTGCCGAGCATTCACGTGACACCTTCGACGCCGTCCTGGACCTGAGCGCCGACATTGCGACCAAGCGGTTCGCGCCGCACAACAAGAAGGCCGACCACAACCCGCCGTTCGTCGACGAGACCGGCAAAGTGGTGCTGATCGACGAGATCAAGCAGGCACTGGACGACTTCAACGCCGCGGGCCTGATGGCCAGCTCTTTCGACGAGCGCGTCGGCGGCATGCAGCTGCCCAACGTGGTCGCGCAGTCCTCGGCGGCCTTCTTCCGCGCCGCGAACCCCGCCACCTTCTCGTACGCGTTCCTCACCGTCGGCAACGCGAACCTGCTGACCGAGTACGGCACCGAAGAGCAGATTGACACCTGGGTTCGCCCGATGCTCGAAGGCCGCTACTTCGGCACCATGTGCCTCTCGGAGCCGGACGCCGGTTCCTCGCTCGCCGACATCAGCACCAAGGCCACCAAGGCCGCCGACGGCACCTACCGCATCACCGGCACCAAGATGTGGATCACCGGTGGCGATCACGAGCTGACCGAGAACATCGTCCACCTGGTGCTGGCCAAGGTTCCCGGCGGCGGCCCCGGCGTCAAGGGCATCTCGCTGTTCGTCGTGCCGAAGTTCCTGACCGACGGCACCCGCAACGACGTCGCACTCGTCAGCCTCAACCACAAGATGGGCAACCACGGCACCACCAACGCCCTGCTGAACTTCGGTGACGGCAGCCACCGGCCCACCGACGAGCCGGGTGCTGTCGGCTATCTCGTGGGCGAGGAGCACCGCGGCCTGGCCTACATGTTCCACATGATGAACGAGGCCCGTGTCGCCGTCGGCTCCATGGCCACCGCCATCGGTTACGCCGGCTACCTCACGTCGCTGGAGTACGCCAAGGTGCGCACCCAGGGCCGTCCGGTCGGCGACAAGGACCCGTCACGCTCGCAGATCGCGATCATCGAGCACGCCGACGTCAAGCGCATGCTGCTGGCTCAAAAGTCTTATGTGGAAGGCGCTTTGGCGCTCGGACTGTACTGCGCCCGGCTGGTCGACGAGATGCGGATCTTCACCGGTGCCGAGCTCGACGAGGCCAACCTGATGCTCGAGGTCCTCACCCCGATCGCCAAGAGCTGGCCGTCGCAGTGGTGCCTGGAAGCCAACAACCTGGGCATCCAGATCCACGGCGGTTACGGCTACACCACCGAATACGACGTCGAGCAGCAGTACCGCGACAACCGACTGAACGCCATTCACGAAGGCACGCACGGCATCCACGGCATCGACCTGCTGGGCCGCAAGGTCGTCATGCAGGACGGCGCCGGCTTGAAGCTGCTGCAGCGCCGGATCAACGAAACCGTCCAGACCGCACTGCAATCGGAGGCCACTGCCGGCTACGCACGGGAGCTGCAGGCCCAGACCGAGCGCCTGGTCGAGGTGACCGCGACGCTGTGGGCCGCCGGCGATCCCGAGACCACCCTGGCGAACTCGACCGCGTACCTGGAGGCCGCCGGCCACATCGTGATGGCCTGGATTTGGCTGGAGCAGCTGAACGCCGTCGGCGGCAACACCGGCAACTTCTACGACGGGAAACGTGCTGCCGCGCAGTACTTCTTCCGCTACGAGCTGCCCAAGGTGACGACCCAGCTGGACCTGCTGGCCAGCCTGGACCGCACCACCGTCGAGGCGCAGGTCGACTGGTTCTGATCTGCTGACCCCTGCTGAAGTGAACGTAGGACCCGAGGTTTCTCGGGTCCTACGTTCACTTCTGGGGGCTTGGGTACCCGCCGGTTACGGCAGGACCGGAGGCGTACCCCAGAAGTCGTTGAGAGGTGCGGCGTAGGCGTCGTTGTTGGTCAGCGGTGCCAAACCGAGCGAATCCTCGATGGTGCGCAGCAAGCTGTAGTGGTTGGCGTAGCTGGTGTCGGTGAAGTTGCCCGACCGCATTCCTGCGCTGACGGCGCCCGGCGATGGAATCGCCACGGTGACAACGCGATTACCGCCATTGCCGAAGCCGAGCGACAGATTGTCGGTGTCTTCGTCGAACGTGATGAAAATGGCCGACTTCTGAGTCGGGTCGTTCCACACCGCCGAATTCAGGATGGTCGGGACGGTCTGCTGCGCGAACTGGTCGGCCGCCTTCACGTTGTACTGGTGGTTGGTCAGCATGCTGCCGATGAAGTTGAGGTAACCGGCGGGGAAGTCGAGCGGCCCTTCACCGTTGTTGGCCTCGTTGGCCGCGAACCAGGCGAAGTTGGGTGCTGTGGCCGACGACGAGAGATCGGTCGCCATCTGGGTCAGCGGATGCAGATGGGCGTCGGCCCGAACCTGGTTGTTGTAGATGTCGCTGTACGCCAGGAACGGCAACTGGTCGGGCGCGTAGTCACTTGTCGACACGTACGGTCCGGCCGCGGACATGCCCTGCGCATATCCGGCCCATGTCTTGCCGGCGGCTTCGATTCTGTCGGCGAGGTTCGTGGCGTTGATGCAGTTGGTCGCGCAGTTGTAGCTGAGGCCGAAGTCTGAGCCGCCGAGGATCGGGTAGTAGTTCGGATCGCTCGGATGGGTCAGCGCGTAGTAGTCGGTAGCGACACCGTAGGTGTTGATCAAGCTGTTGAGGTACGGCGCATTGGGGCTGCCGACGATATCGCCATAGCCCTTGTTCTCCAGATAGACCATGAACACGTGATCCAGTGCGCCGACCGTGGACTTCGGCGGGGTGGGCGGCGGCGGTGCGGGCAGGGCCGCCCCGACGGTGAATGACAGGTTGTCGGCGAACGCGTTGTTGTAGCCGCCGGTGAATGGGTTCAAGTCCTGCAGCGTCACGGTCACCTGCGCAGAGCGCGTGCCGACGGGAACGGTGCCTTCGGTACTGCGTTCGAGCAGTCCGGTCTGGAACCAACGGTCGAGCGGGCCGACGGGCGCAAGGTTACCGACGCCCAGCTGGGTGCCGCTGGCATCGAGGAATCGGACATTCACCAATGCTTCTGATGGGTCGATCATCGCGCCGCCCAGGTACCCACTCAGTTTGAACGGCGTCGAGCCGGCGTCGATGCTCGACGCGGCGCCGCTCAGATCGACGGTCTGACTCAAGGTCGAGGTCGCGACATTCCCGCCGCCGAAGAACTGCGTGTCTCCAGGGGCAGCAGGGTCATTCGGGAAATTGAAGATGGCGGGCAGCGTCGGGCCGGGCGTCGAGAGCCCCAACGGGATCTGGCGCACGGTGCCGTACTTGATGACGGTCGGCGTGCCGGTGACGGTCCAGCCGGGAATGGACACCGTGCTGCCGCCGGACAGTGACGGGTCACCGAGCTCTGCGCCCGGGTTGGTCAGCAGGTTCGGGCTGGTTACGTTCCAGGCGGAAACCACATGTGGTGGAAGGAGATTCGTCTCGATCTGCTTGCGCACCCAGGCGAGCACGGTCCACAGCGCCGGTGAATTGGCGGGCACGTTCGACGGCAGGGCCGACACCAGGGGTTGCAGGGCGATGCCGATGAGTTGTTTTGCCGCACCTATGATTTGGCCGATCACGTTGGTCGCGGTCGGGGCGGACACGGTCGGGGTCACAACCGCCGCCAACGGGGTGGCCGTCGTCGTATGCACGAGCGATGCGGTGGCCGGCACGGCCGCCGTTGCAACGATCGACGGCGCGGGGGAGTGGTTGATCGTGGCAGCGGTGGGTTGCGGCTGACTGAGTTTCTTTGTGGTGCCGACGGATTCGTCGGTGCGTGTCGCGGTTGACGCCGTCGCGGTGACGCTCGCCGCGTGACGATTGAGATTCGCGTTACGGTGTCGGTCGGCTGTCTCGGTGCCCTTGTTGTCGCTGTTCTTGTTGTCGCCGCTCTTGTTGTCCTTGCCGCCCTTGTTGGACAGCGGTTTGGGATTGTGGACAGCAGGCGGCGTGGAGTCCTCCGTCGTCGAGGCCGGTGTGGCGTCGGGCTGTGTCGCTGTGGCCGGCGCGGGTGTGTGTTTAGGTGCAGGCTTCTGCGAGCCCGCCGTGTCCGTGGCGTGTGAGGTGTTGGTCGATGTCGATGTCGATGTCGACGACGATGTCGACGACGATGTGGACGACGATGTCGGCTCGGCGTAGGCGATACCCTGCGCTGTCGTCACCGATACGCCCACCCCGAGGAACACCGCCAGGGCCCCGACCCGACCGATATACCGTGCGCAACCCATGGCCATCCCTTCCGTCTGCCCGCCGCCAACGTCCGGCGGTAACGGTAGAGAGAATTGACGTAGGAGTTAGCATTTCCGCCTGAAATGAAGCTGGGAGTATGCGTACAGTTTCCGGTGATTTTGGTGATGACAACTCGTGGCGGTAGATAGATGCGGGCCGCCACCCCGTCGTCACGACGGAGCGGCGGCCGCTTCTTGGGGTGCTAGAGCCGAATGAACGTGCTGGTTCCCATGTCCCAAACGCCCCAGGCGCCCAGGTCAGGGTTCCAAACGACCTGCATACCGGTGGCCCATTCCGGCAGCGGTGGTGCCGGCGGAGTGCCCATGGGCGGTACCGCCGGAACCTGGACCCACGACGGCGTCGCGGTGAACGGAATGCGGTCCTGCGGCATCGGCCCACCGTGCCCCGGAGGCGGGAGGTAGCCCTGTCCCGGCGGAAGCGGGTTGCCCGGGGTCCCGGCGTTCACCCCAGGTCCGGTCATGCCGGGAACCGGCGGTGGTGGCGGCATCGGGGTATGCGAATCCGCCTGCGCGAGACCTGCGCCGACACCGAGTCCCGCCACGCCAAGCATGCTGGTTGCGATTGCGCGCGCTGCAGTCTTCTTCAAGGTCATGGGTTGAACTCCTTGCGTGTGCTCGTGTTGGAAGGAATCGCTCTTCCGCGCAGTCCCGCGGCAGAACAACTCCACGACCCCCGCACTCCAGATACCCGGGCGTGGGATCGCGAAACCACGCGACGAAGGAGTTATGGATTGAGTCGGCGGCGACGCGACGCCGGACTCCCGTGGTCGGACAGGTCGGGCCACGGTGGGCGGCGCAGGATGGCCAGGCAGCCGATCGCCGCGGTCACCAGGCCGGTCACGACACCGATCAGCGCGATGCGGTCGGCATCCACCGCCGGTACCCACGTTGTGCCGCCATCGCGAATGACGAACACGCCGAGCGGTTTTGCCGTGGTGCCGGTGCCGCCGCGGCCGATCTTGGCCACGGGAATGACGGTCGCTCCGTCGGGCGTGTGGTACGGCTCGGCGAATGCCCGGCCGGCCGCGTCGTCGGCGAACTGGTCGAGAAAAGCTTCCGGATTCTGCAACCTGGCCTCCGCGTGATCGAGCGTGTTGGTCGTCAGCGTAAGGCGATGGGCCCGCTATGCGCCAGGCCCGGCTGAGGCTGCGGCCGGCCTTCTCACCTGTTCAGTTGCCGGATATGTCCGCACAACACGGTGGCGAAGGCGCACCACAGGGGATAGAGCGCCAATGGTGCGGCCCGTCCACCGATGGCGTCGATGGCCCGTCGCGTCAGATCGGTGCTGCTCACCGTGAGCGCAGCGCTGACAGCGGTCGCGGCGCCGAATCGACGGCGGTTGAAGAACAACCAGGACCACGCGGCGTTGAGAGCGAGATTCAGCGCGAGTCCGTTCCGGTAGGCACGACGCTCGATGTCGCGGCCGGTTGCGCCCAATTCGTCGATCGCGGCTGCCGACACCACGGCGATGTTGGTGTAAAGAGCCGGCCAGACGACGGGAAATACCTGACGTGGCGGTTGATAAGCGGGCTTTCGTAGCTGCGCATACCAGTTCGACTGGACTGCGGGCGCTGTTGCCGCGCCGCTGAGTGCCGCTGTGGCTGTGGTCGCCACTCCCGCGATCAGCACGGTGGCGATTCGCATGGAAATCCTTCCTCCAGCACGGGAAAAGCTCGATGGCACCGACCAATTGGCGTGCACCCATGTTCGATGCTGCGACACAACGGTGTATCACCACCGTTTTCGCGGCGTGCGCACTACGCTTGCGGTTCTGCCGGCTCCAGTGCGCGTCAAACCCTGGGGAATTCATATGGATTCCGTACTGCGCCGATATGAATGTGGCGCCGAGAACGGAGTCGGGAATGCGCACAACCTGGTCGATTGCCTTGTTCGGTGAATGAAAGTGACATTTCCCGAGCATGCTCGGTGCATTGTAAATTACTGTATGACAACGTATTTGGTGACAACGGCATGAAACCTGAAAGTAGCTAAACAGCCCGCGAAATAGTGCCTCGGTGTGCGATGTTGCCGAAATTAGACAATTCACCCCACCCGCTGAAATGGGTTAGTGTCGGCAACCGTCAGTAGTTCCACAATCTAGGAGATGTGCGAATGTCAAAGCAGCACAAGACACGTCACCGTGCGGGGGTCGCTTTAGTTGCGATCGCGCTGATGGGTGCGGGCGCGGGATTCAGCGCAGCCGCAGCCGGCGCGCAGCCGCCCCCACCGCCCGGGCCGGGCATCCTGCCGCCCGGACCCGGTTTGCCGCCTCCCGGCGGGCCCGGTCTCGCGCCGCCGGGGCCGGGGATTCCGCCGCCCCCGGGTGGACCGTTGCTGCCGCCTCCGCCATTCTGATCCCGCGTAGCAACTCGACCGCCCGGCTCGTAGCCCGGTTACCGATGACGCGGAACGGGATACAGCCGGGTGGTCGGCCCGTCTCCGCGCCTCGGGTCAACCTTGACTCCCGACTGCCCGATATCGCCGAAGTGCTTCGGCACGCTCGTCGCCGTGGTGAACGATCGGTGCCGGGTAACCGGGTGGACGAGTCCCGGAGGCGAGGTGGACATCTGCGACGTCCGCCAACTCAGGAACCCAGCGACGGATGTAGGCGCCTGTGGGATCGAACTTCTTTCCCTGCGCAGTGGGGTTGAACACCCGAAAGTACGGGGCGGCGTCAGTTCCGCAGCCGGCGGACCATTGCCAGCCGTGCTGATTGTTGGCGATGTCACCGTCGACCAGCTGGGCCATGAACCAGCGGGCGCCCCACTGCCACGGCACGTGTAGGTCTTTGACGAGGAACGACGCGGTGACCATCCGCAGCCGGTTGGGCATGAAACCGGTCTGGCTCAGCTGCCGCATTCCGGCATCGATGAACGGGAATCCCGTCAGGCCCTGCTTCCACGCCTCGAACAGTCGTACCGCCGCGGCGTCGGTGTCCGTTTCGATCGCGTCGAAATCGCGGTTCCAGTTGTGCCACGCGCTATCCGGCCAGTGGTACAGCACCGCAGCGTAGAAATCACGAAAAGCCAACTGCCGCAGATACGCGACGTGGCTGCTTTGGCCGAGGTCGAGATCGTCGACCATGGTGCGGGGATGGATCGTGCCGAACTTCAAATGCGCCGACAGTGCGCTGGTTCCGTCGGCGGCGGGACGGTCTCGTTGATCGGCGTAGTCCGTCAATCCGTCGGCGACGAATCTCCTCCACTGCTGCATGGCCGACGCCTCGCCGGCGGTGAAGCAGAGCGGCACACCAGGATCCGGAATGTGGGCCGGCTGACTCGCCGCTGCGCGCAACTCGCCCGGATCGATCCACTGCGCCGAATGCACTCCGGTTGGGGCTGGCCGGCGCCATCCATGATCGCGCCATCGCAGGAAGAACGGGGTGAACACCCGATAAGGCGTGTCGTCGTCTTTCATGACCCGGCCGGGTGAGACCAGGTACGCGGAGCCCGTGGACACCAGCGGTACGTTGCCCAACGCGTCCTGCACGCATTCATCGCGGCGACGGCCGAACGGAGTGAAGTCCGCTGACACGTGAACTGCGGACGCGTTGATCTCATCGGCGATCAACGGAATTCGCTCCCCCGGACGTCCACGAGTGACCAGCAACCGGCCGGACAGATCCGCGTGCAACTGCCGCAGGGAGTCTCCGAGGAATTGCAGGCGCCGGGCACTCGAGGAGGCTTCGAGCCGAGGATCGAGAACGAAGCAGGCGAGTACATCACGGTCTTGGCCGACCGCTGCCGACAGCGCGGGTAGATCGCTCAACCGGAGGTCTCGGCGGAACCAGAGCAGGGATGGCACAAGTACATACTTGCCGACCACGGGGCCGCAACGCCAGGCCGTGATCGAAGGCTCGGAAACATGGCCCGCTTGCTCGACGCCGACCCTGGGGAATTCGTATGGGTTCTGTATTGCGCCGATATGAATATGGCGGCGGCGGGACTGTTGATGGGCCTTCTCGATGCCAATTCCCATCGGCCTCAAACGCCGTTGAGTTGATCGACGGCCAGCTGAAATATGCTGTAGCACAACATGGTCAAGCGGGTCGATGACGCAAGACCACTCGTCACGAGGGGAAGTTCGAGCGCATTTTCTGGCGCTGTGTCAGCAAACTCGACAGTTCAGCGCACCGAACCACCCTGGGATATGGTCTGCGGCTGTCGGGTTGTTCCGCAACGAGGAGATGGTGCGCATGATCATGCAGCGCAAGACGCGTCGTCGGGCCGGGGTGGCACTGGCAGCTGTTGGGTTGATAAGCGCGGGTGCGGGTTTGGGTGCGGCTGTCGCGGCCATCTTGATCCAGCAGGCCACTGACCCGACCGCCGAGTTTGCGGCCAGGTCCTCGTCCGAGCGGGCCAGGTCGCAGCCGGGCGATTGACGGGTCTGGTCAACCGCCCAGCACGTTCCTTCGTTCTTTCGCTATCTGACAACTGTATTCGGCAGTACCGGCCTAGGTGCCGTGGTGCTGTGGCGAGGTCAGGTCGTAGTAGGTCGCCCCGTCGACGGTGTCGGCAGTGAAGTTCTGCTTCACCCAGTCGGCGATCTTGGCACCCTCGGTCTCAGTCTTGTCCGCCTTGCCCTGCCGCCCGGGCACGTCGGGCATCCCAGGTCCACCAGGGCCCCGCGACACGATGAAGTAGTGGATCTGACCGTCGGCGACGTACTTCTGGAACTGTGCAAGTGTCGGCGAGGGGTCACTGCCGATGAATCCGCCGATCGGCATCACCGGCTCGCCCGAGGCCAACTGGTAGTTCGCCGCTTCGTTGGATCCGTTGGTGGCCGCTGCCCAGGTGTATTCACCGGCATCGGCCTGCAGCAGCTGGGCCAGATGCGTGCTGGGCGCCTTGTCGAATCCCGGAGGCGGTCCGGGGAGATGCGCACCGGCCACCTGCGGCCCGGCGGTCACGACGCCACCGTTGTGCGACGTGGTTACGGTTTGCACGCAGTACGCGAGCGGGCCGGCCAATGCGGCGACGAGGGCGAGCGCGGCGGCCAAGGATCCGAATCGGGCACCACGTAGCCGATCCAGCACCAGCAGCACCGCCGCGGCGATACCGACAGCCAGTACGGACCAACGCAACCAGGGCACGAAATCCGGTGTGCGGTTCAGCAATACCCACGACCATCCGGCGGTGATCGCGGCCGTTGCCGCCAGGGTCAGCGAAGCCCAGATGGTCGAACGACGGTGCCACAGCTGGGTCGCACCGCTGCCGACCAGCGCGGCGACGGCCGGCGACAGTGCCATCGTGTAGTAATCGTGGTACAGGCCCGACATGAAGCTGAATACACCGCCCGTGCCGAGCAGCCAACCTCCCCAAACCAGATACTGAGCACGTCGCGGATCGGTGCGGGCAGCCTTGCCGCACAAGATGATTCCCGCGACTAGAAAGATCAGTGCGGCGGGCAGCAGCCACGAGATCTGGGTCCCGGACTCGCCGGTGAACAGACGGAGGATGCTCGGATCTGAGCCGAACGGGAACCCGCCGTGCTTGCCGCCGGGGGGCGTGGCCAGGCCCGGTGGCGGCTCGGGGAAACCGCCATGACTGCCACTGAGCCGGGACATGCCGTTGTACCCGAACGTCAGGTTCAAGAAGCTGTTGTCCGTCGACCCGCCGATGTAGGGCCGGTCGGCCGCTGGGATGAGCTCCACCAGCGCGACCCACCATCCACCTGCCACCACCATCGACACCAGTGCTGCGACCAATTGCAGCATCCGCGTGCGCAGCCGCGACGGGCCTACGGCCACATAGGTCAGCGCCAAACCCGGAACCGCCAGCATGACCTGCAATTGCTTTGTCAGAAAACCGAATCCGATGAGCGCGCCGCACAGCACCAACCACCGGGTGCGGCCGTCCTCTACCGCCCGCATCAGGGCACCGACGGCACCGATCATCAGCAGCACCAGCAGAGCGTCCGGATTGTCGTACCGGAACATCAGCGTGGCCACGGGTGTCAAAGCCATTGTGCCACCGGCGATCAGACCCGCGACTGGGCCGAATTGCCGTCGTACGATCACGTACAACAGCGCGACCGAGGCGACGCCTATCACGACTTGCGGGACAAGTATCGACCAGGTGTTGACGCCGAATATTCTGGCGCTCAACTCCATTGGCCACAGCGATGCGGGCGGCTTGTCCACTGTGATGGAATTGGCGGCGTCCGACGAGCCGAACAGCACCGCCTTCCAGCTCTGGGTGCCGGCTTGTACCGCAGCGGCGTAGAACGCGTTGGCCCAACCCATCCGGCCCAGTGTGACGGTCCAGAACGCGGCGGTGGCCACCAGCAGCGCCACGAGAGCGGGTCGCGCCCACCGCGGGTCGGTCACTGTGGACCGCGAATGAGCGGTCTGGGGCAGCCGTGCAGGGTGCAAGGTCGGATTCTGCAACATGCTCGCATCTTCTGCGACTTAGCTGGGTGGTCCGTTGGTTGACTCTGGGGCGCGGCTATGACTATGCGTCGCGTGCCGGCAGCGTCACTGTGAATGCAGTTCCATTCGGGCTGCTGTCGACTGCGATCGCGCCGCGATGGGCCTTGGCGACGGCTTGCGCGATGGCCAGACCCAGGCCGGTGCTGCCCGCAGTGCGCGATCGGGATTCGTCTCCGCGCGCGAAGCGCTCGAAGATCTCCGGCAGCACATCGGCTGGGATGCCGGGTCCGTTGTCGGACACCGTCAACGAGATGGAACCGTCAGCGGCATCGGTGAGCGCAGTGACCACCGTGGTGCCGGCAGGGGTATGGACTCGGGCGTTCGACAGCAGATTGGTCAGTACCTGCTGCAACCGTGGGCGGTCGCCGATGACGATCACCGGATGATCCGGCAGGTCCAAGGCCCACCGATGTTCGGGACCGGCCATGTGGGCGTCGCTCACGGCGTCGATCACCATCTGGGACAGGTCGACTTCGTCGTACGCCAAGGGCCGACCGGCGTCGAGCCGGGCCAGCAGCAGCATGTCCTCAACCAGTTGACCCATCCGCCGGGACTCGGCATGCACCCGCGTCAGCGCATAGACCAGGTCGTTGCGCAGCCCATCGGCCGCGTCATCGGGTATCCCGGTGACCAACCGACGGGCCACCTCGGTGTACCCCTGGATCGAGGCCAGTGGTGTGCGCAGCTCGTGGCTCGCATCGGCGACGAACTGCCGTACCCTAGTCTCGCTTGCGTGGCGGGTGGCGAGCCCGTCGGCCACACGGTCGACCATGCTGTTGAGCGCGGTGCCCAACCGGCCGACCTCGGTATGGGCGGTGTCGGCGTCCACAGGCTCGATCTGCGACGGAAGTTGCACGTCACCTTCGTGCAGCGGCAGGCCGGCAACATATTGCGCGGCGTCGGACATCCGTGACAACGGGACGAGTTCGCGGCGAATCATCACAGTCCCCGCGGCAATCGCCGCCGCCAGAGCCAGCGTGGAGAACCCACCGATCATCCAGGTGACGGATCGCAGAGTCTGTTTCACTCCAGCCAGCGGCAGACCAGACACCACGACCTCGTTGTGGGACGGCTGCGCGACGAGCCGGTACGGACCCAGGCCGTCCAGGTCGACGCTGACGGTGCGTCCCTGGGGAATTCGTTCCAGCTGTGTCAATGCCGCCGAGGTGACCGGTCGGCGGTCGCCGCTGGTCAAGATGACCGCCGCGTGGCTCTGCCCGGGCTGCGAGATGATCGCGCCCACGGTGCCCGCCGATTGGCCGGGCCCATCGAGGAACATCGGCCCGGGACCGGAGAATCGCAGGAATGGCGGAGGCCCGAACTCAAAGAACGTCATCGACCGGGATTGGGCATCGAAAACCTGGTTGTCGAGTTGGCCGATGAGGAAGTGCCGCAACGCAATCAGAGTGCCGGCGCCAACAGCGACGCACAGCCCCGCGCCGAGCGCCGACACCACCACGATCAGGCGGCACCGCAACGTCCAGGTGCGCGGTGCATACTTCCGGCCACGTCGCGACCGCGGCGGAGGGGCCGCTACCACGACGTCACTGCGGTTTGAGGACATAGCCGACTCCGCGGACCGTGTGGATCATGGGTGCGCGGTCGGCATCGATCTTCTTGCGTAAGTACGAGATATACAGCTCCACCACGTTTGAGCGGCCTTCGAAATCGTAGTCCCATACGGCGTGCAGGATCTGGGTCTTGGTGAGCACCCGCCGAGGGTTGTTCATCATCAGCCGAAGCACCTCGAATTCGGTCGCAGTCAAGGTGATTTCGGTGCCCGCTCTGGTGACTTCACGGCTGTCTTCGTCCAGTACCAGATCGCCGACGACCAGTTGCGCACTGTCGGCTGAAACGCCGACGCCGGTCCGGCGAATCAGGGCCCGCATCCGCAGCACCATTTCCTCGACATTGAACGGCTTGGTGACGTAATCGTCTCCGCCCGCTGACAATCCGGCGATGCGGTCTTCGATGGTGTCTTTGGCAGTGAGCAGCAGTACTGGTAATTCGGGGCGGATCCGGTGCAATTCGTGGAGCACATCGAGCCCACTCATGTCAGGCAACATGATGTCGAGCACCACGATGTCGGGCTTCTCTGCGGCGGCCTTCTTGATGGCCGACGCACCGTCGCGCGCAGCCGTGACCTGCCAGCCCTCGTACCGCAACACCATGGCTATCAGGTCGCCGAGCGCCGGTTCGTCGTCAACCACGAGGACCTCGATGCGGCTACCGTCGTGGCGAGTCATCGGGGCCGGAGCTGCAGGGCCGGCGGCTTGTGGCCGGCGGGCCGCCTCGTGGGCGTCTGGTGCGTATCGCATCGCGACATTGTTGCCAATCGGGTTAGCGACGATCTGTGGTTGGCCTATGGATAACCTATGATCGACGCGTTGCCCCTGGTGAGCGCTCTATTTGCGGCGCGATTCCGGGCGTTTTGGGCGTGCCGACCGAATTGGGCGCCGACCGTCAAGAGCTGCCACTACGGTACGAACATGGTGGATTTCGCCCTGCGTTCCTGTGGACTCCGCGGTCATGCAACGTTCGCCCCCGACGAACCGGAGCTGGCTGCTCGCTTGCACGTGCAGACGCCGGTCGGCGAGGCGTGGCGGTGCCTGCGGTGCGAGACCTTCGTGGTCGGTCCGCCGCGAGGGAAGGGACCG
This sequence comes from Mycolicibacterium sp. HS_4_1, assembly GCF_054515875.1. Classification (NCBI taxonomy): domain Bacteria; kingdom Bacillati; phylum Actinomycetota; class Actinomycetes; order Mycobacteriales; family Mycobacteriaceae; genus Mycobacterium; species Mycolicibacterium sp. HS_4_1. The sequence goes on along the minus strand of NZ_CM137261.1, from coordinate 3,785,141 downwards.
GCGGAGTCAGCGCCTGAAGTTCCCCGCGGCCGGCTGTTGCGCGATCGCGTGCTGATGCGTGTGCTGGCCGTGGAGCGGGTCTTCCGATTCCTGTTGCTGGCGCTGATGTCATATGGCGTGTTCCGGGTGCGCGCGGCGCGGGTCCATCTGCAGGACATGTTCGAGAAGGACCTGCCACTGCTGCGGCCACTGGCCGACCAGATCGGCTGGAACCTCGACAGCTCCAAGATCGTCCGCCACATCAACGACGCCTTCACCATGTCGAGTAGCACGTTGTTGCTGATCGCGATCGGCATTGCCGTGTATGCGCTGATCGAATTGGTGGAAGCCGTCGGGTTGTGGGGGATGTGGCGCTGGGGCGAGTATTTCGCGGTGGTCGCCACCAGCGTCTTCCTGCCGCTGGAGATCTACGAGCTGACCGAGAAGGTCACCGCGTTGCGGTTGGCGATGCTGCTGGTGAACATCATTGCGGTGCTCTGGTTGTTGTGGAGCAAGCGGCTGTTCGGTCTCAACGGTGGTGGCGCGGCCTATCGGCGGGATCACGAGACCGAGAGTCTGATGAGCGTTGAGCGGGCGGGCCTGGCGACCGCCACGTCGTGAGGCCGCCGGCCTGAGCTAGCCGGCGAAGCGCTCCCGGAGTTGTTCGCGCAGTACCTGTTTGGCGATCTTACCGTTGGTCGTGAGAGGTAGTGCGTCGACGAACAGGACATGACGGGGCCGTTTGAAGGCCGCGATGTGCTCGCGTACGTGCGCGACGAGGGCCTCGGCGTCGGGTCGGCTGTTGGCGGTGGGCACGACGACCGCGCAGATCGCCTCGCCCCAGTACGGATCGGGAACCCCAACAACCGCAACCTGATCCACGTCGGGATGCGACGACAGCACGTCTTCGACTTCCCGGGAGGACACATTTTCGCCGCCGGTGATGATGATGTCCTTCAGCCGGTCGGATACCACGAGCCGACCATCGTCGTCGAGGTATCCGACGTCGCCCGTGTGCAGCCAGCCCTCGTCGGTCGTAGCCGTGTCGGGCCAATACCGGACGGCCACTTGGTCTCCGCGAACCAGGATTTCGCCGTTCGGGGCAATCCGGAGCTGCACGTCGGCGTGCGGACGGCCGGCCGTCGCGAGCACGGCAGTGCCACCCGCTGCGCCGGCACGATGATCGTCGGGACCGAGAAATGTGACGTTGCCACCGGTTTCGGTCATCCCATAGCCCTGGTGGAAGCCGACGTCGAGGCGGTCGAGGGCACGCCGAAGCAGGCCGGCCGGGATGGCCGACGAGCCGTAGGCGATATCCCGCAATGACGGCAGGTCAGTGCCGGTCTCGTCGAGATGGGCCAGCAGGCTGTGCAGCATGGTCGGGGCCAGGGAACACGATGTCACCTGGTACCGGTTCACTGCGGCGGCGAAGGCATCCGGCCGGAAGGCAGCCACCGGCAACACTGTCGATTGTGCGGCGTGGTGCACCAGCATGTTGTACCCGGCGATGTGGCACATGGGGAATGGCAGAAGATAGACGCCGCCGGAACGGACCGACCTGCCGACGATGCTGCCCCGCACCGCCGCGGCGATCGAACGATGCGTGTGCACAACACCTTTCGGTATCCCTGTCGACCCGCTGGTGAAGAGCAGCCAGACCGGGTCGTCCACGTCCGGCTCAGCGGGCAGCGGCGACCCCGTCGATTGCGTTGCCGCAGCCCATTGGTCGTCGTCGAACGAGATCGCGTCAGGCCGGTTCAGCGAATTCAGGTAGCGGGCATCGCCCAGGACCAGGGTGGGTGACGCTGCGGCCAGTTGCGCGACATGTTCGTCGGCGCTGAGCCGTTGATTGATCAGCACGAGGATGCATCCGGCGCGAGGCGCCGCGTAGTAGAGCGTCGCGTAGTCGGAGCTGTTGTCGGCGATCACCGCGACGCGGTCGCCGCGGGTGGTTCGGGATGCGATCCAGCCGGCAGCCGCCGTGATCGATCGGTCGAATTGCGCGAACGTCGTGACGGTGCCGTCTTCGGCGATGACAGCCGGGCGGTCGGGCACGACGGCAGCGGCGTCGGCCACGATCTGATGGAGCAATTCACCCTGCCCCACAACGCCTCCCGGGTCTCGGCCTGAACGTCCGCATCACGCTACCAGGCTCGGAGGCCGGATACTTCTCCGTCCCAATGGTTTTGGCTGGAAGGTCTTCAGTCGGCATGTGCCGCGAGGATGATTTCTCTGGTCCGGCCGCGGTACGACTTCGACTTGGGCGCGCCGAGCGGCTAGTGTCCGCGGAATGGCCTCATTGACAGACGATGTCGCCCGACTGCTCGAAGTGCGGTCGGGCCGTGTCATCGTCGGTCTGACCGGGCCGCCGGGCGTCGGCAAGTCGACGGCGGCGGCGTTGCTCGTCGATGAATTCAATTCCGCCCAGTGCGATTTCGCTGCCCTGCTGCCGATGGACGGATTCCATCTCTCCAATGCACAGCTGGCGCGGCTCGGTCGTAAAGGTCGTAAAGGTGCCCCGGATACGTTCGATGCGGCCGGCTTTTTGGTATCGCTGACGCGGGTGCGGGACGCCTACCAGGCCGCTGATGTCTATGTGCCACGGTTCGATCGGACGCTCGAAGAGTCCATCGCCGCCGGCCTGGTGGTGCCGGCATCGGCTCGGTTGGTGGTCACGGAGGGCAATTACCTTGCGCTGCCCGCCAACGGCTTCACCGGTGTGCGCGAGTTGATCGAACGGCTGTACTACCTCAGGGGCGCGGACGACGTGCGGCGGAAACGGCTGCTCGCGCGCCATATCGCCGGAGGGCGGAGCCTGATCGCCGCCGAGCGCTGGGTACGCGCGGTCGACGAACCGAACGCGCAGCTGATCGCCGGTACCGAGGAGCGATGTGATCGCACCTGGGAGATGGGTGACGGCGAGCGGCCGTGATCGTGACCGCTACCTGGACCCGTGCAGCGATTGTGCCGTCTCCGCGGTCCGGCGGCGGTAACTCGAGGGTGATTGCCCGCTGAACTGGGTGAAGCAGCGGGTGAACGCGCTGAGGCTCTCGAACCCGACCGCGGTGGCCGTGGCTTGCACCGACTGTTCCGGTTCTGTCAGCAACGCCATCGCCCGGAGCATCCGGGCGTTGAGAAGATAAGTCCGCCAAGATAATCCGATGGACTCCTGGAACATCCGGCGCAGCGACCGCTGCGATACCGACACCGCCCGGCTCACCTGCTCGGCCGTTGCCGATGCCAGATGTTCTTTTGTGTAAGCCATTGCCGCGGCAACGATCGGGTGTTCCGACGTCGGCAGGCTCAGCGGCGCTTCGTGGTCCAACGCTTCGGCCACCAGATGCGCGAGGGTGCGAAAGAAGCCGTCCGAGACGGCGTCGCCGTGGGGCCGGTTGATGGGCCACCGCAACGCGTAGATCATCATCTCGCGGATCAGCGGTGACACAGCGATGATGCGTGCCCGGTCCGACCGGTCGGCGATCAGGCCGGGATCGAACATCACGGCAACGGTCTTGACGTCCGGGTTCATCACCGCCTGATGGGGCAGACCCGCAGGTATCCAGGCGGCCTGTTGCGGCGGCAGCAGATAGTGGGCGACATCGGTTTCCACCTCGACCAGGCCGTGCAGGGCGTATTCGATCTGGTGCACCTCGTGGGAGTGCCAGCCGGTGATCAGCGCGTCGCCCTCGTAGAGGTAGCTGCCGCCGAGCGCGCGCCCGCCGCGGCGCAGCTCGATCACCGGCCGCTCGGGCAACTTGGCCGTTTGGGACAAACCTCTGTCCGAAAGTGCAGAGACGGTCACGCGTCTAGACGGTACTACTGAGGTGCGCAGGCGCGGACGTGAGGAGCAAATGTGAATACTGACGACCTGATTCTGGTGAGCATCGATGACCATGTCGTGGAGCCTCCCGACATGTTCGTCAACCATGTCCCGGACAAGTACAAGCCCGAGGCGCCGATCGTCGTCACCGACGACAAGGGCGTCGACCAGTGGATGTATCAGGGCCGTCCCCAAGGGGTGAGCGGGCTCAACGCCGTGGTGTCGTGGCCGGCCGAGGAGTGGGGCCGCGATCCCGCCGGCTTCGCCGAAATGCGCCCTGGCGTGTACGACGTCCACGAGCGGGTGCGCGACATGAACCGGAACGGCATCCTCGCCTCGATGTGCTTCCCGACTTTTACCGGTTTCTCGGCCCGACACCTCAACATGCACCGCGAAGAGGCCACCCTGGTGATGGTCTCGGCCTACAACGACTGGCACATCGATGAATGGGCAGGTTCGTACCCGGACCGGTTCATCCCTATCGCAATCCTGCCGACGTGGAATCCCGAGGCGATGTGCCGTGAGATCCGCCGGGTGGCCGCCAAGGGCTGCCGGGCTGTCACGATGCCAGAGCTGCCGCACCTGGAAGGGCTGCCAAGCTATTTCGACGAGGACTACTGGGGCCCGGTGTTCCGGACGTTGTCCGAGCAGAACGTGGTGATGTGTCTGCACATCGGCACCGGCTTCGGTGCCATCTCGATGGCCAAGGACGCGCCGATCGACAACCTGATCATCCTGGCCACGCAGGTGTCGGCGATGTGCGCCCAGGACTTGTTGTGGGGCCCGGCGATGCGTAACTATCCGGACCTGAAATTCGCGTTCTCCGAAGGGGGTATCGGCTGGATCCCGTTCTATCTCGATCGCAGCGACCGGCACTACACCAACCAGAAATGGCTGCGCCGCGACTTCGGGGACAAGCTACCCAGCGACGTCTTCCGCGAGCACTCGCTGGCCTGCTACGTCACCGACAAGACGTCGCTGAAGCTGCGCCACGAGATCGGTATCGACATCATCGCCTGGGAGTGCGACTACCCGCACTCGGACTGCTTCTGGCCCGACGCCCCCGAGCAGGTTCTCGCGGAGTTGAACGCCGCCGGCGCTTCGGATTCCGACATCAACAAGATCACCTGGGAGAACTCCTGCCGGTTCTTCGGCTGGGATCCGTTCAAGCTGACACCGAAGGACCAGGCGACGGCGGGCGCCTTGCGGGCCAAGGGTGCTGATGTCGACGTGTCGATCCGGCCGCGCGCCGAGTGGGCAAAGCTGTACGCGCAGAAGCAGATGACCCTCACCTGATCCGGCCGGGGCCGGACCGGGCGAGAGCAATTCTGCGTACTGGTCGGCGCCGAACTCAGCCGCGGGTCAGTTCGGCGTACCGGGCCACGTGGTGGTCGGTCGAACCGTATTCGTACTGTACGGCGGTGAGCCGCTTGAAGTAATGGCCGATGGCGAGCTCTTCGGTCATGCCCATGCCGCCGTGCAGCTGCACCGCGTTCTGACCGATGAACCGCGCTGCACGGCCGATGGTCGCCTTGGCCGCGGACACCGAACGGGCCCGGGTGTGCGCGTCGGAGTCCAGGTTGAGTACGGCCAGATAGACTGCGGACACGGACTGCTCGAGCTCCATGTGCATGTCGACCATACGATGCTGCAGGGCCTGGAAACTCCCGATGGGCTGGCCGAACTGCTGACGCTGTTTGGCGTATTCGACGGTGTCGGCCAATACCTTTCGCATGTTGCCGACGGCCTCTGCGCACACGGCGGCAGCGCCTTCGTCACGGGCCTGGGCGAGCGACGGCCAGGCCTGGCCGTCGGCTCCGAGCAATGCGTCGGCCGGCAGTCGGAGTCCGCGTAGCTCCAGATCGGCTGCCCGACGATCGTCGACCGTGCGGTAGCCGTGGAGGACCAGTCCCTCACGGGGCTCGGAGATGTCGACCAGGAACAGCGAGATGCCATTGTCCGTCCGGGCGGTGATCAGCAGGTGGGTCGCCACCGGTGCGTTCACGGCCATGATCTTCTCGCCGGTGAGCACCCAGGCGTCGCCGTCGCGTACGGCGACCGTCTGGACATCCTGCCACCGGTCGCCGCTGTGGGTCTCGGCTGCGCCGAGTGCGACAACCGCTGTGCCGCCGGCGATTTCCTCCAGGATCGGACCCGCGGCGGCACTACCTGAACGCAGCAGCAGGCCGGCGGCGACCACCGCGGTATCCACGTACGGTTCGATGACCAGCGCATGGCCCAGCGCTTCGGCGATCAGCATGACCTCGACCGGGCCACCGCCGATGCCGCCGACGTCCTCCGGCAGTGCGGCGCCGAGAATGCCGAGCTCCTCGGCGAACGACCGCCAGATATCGGGCTGCCAGCCTGGACCGGATTTGGCTGCCGCCCGGCTGGTTTCCAGGTCATAACGGCTGGACAGGAACTTGGACAGGCCGTCCCGGAGAAGTTCCTGTTCCGCGGAGAAGGTGAAGTCCATCTACAGCCCCAGTTCTGCTTTGGCGAGGATATTGCGCTGAATCTCGTTGCTGCCGGCGTATATCGACCCAGCACGGTCGTTGAAGTACCGCAGCGGCGCGACCGCTTGCCACGGCTCGCCGCTGACGTAACCGTCTGGGGGAGGCGTGAATTCGGCCACCGGCCCGCCGGGGCGGGTGGCGTGCGGTTGGTACGCGCGGCCGCGGGGTCCGGCAGCTTCCATGGCCAGTTCGGTCAAGGTCTGGCTCAACTCGGTGGAGAGCACCTTCAGCATCGACGATGCTGCGCCTGGATGTCCGCCTCCGGCCAGCGCGGCCAACACGCGGTATTCGAGGATTTCGAGCACCTCGGTGCGGATGCGGGCGTCGGCCAGCTTGCGGGAGAACGCGGCGTCGTCGGCCAGCAGGCCACCGTCGGGGCCGGGCGCGTGCGCCGCCGCGGTGGCGATCTCGTCAGCCAGCACCTGCAGACCCGGGGCCGCGGCACCGCCGCCGCGTTCGAACTCGAGCAGATACTTCGCGACGGTCCAGCCGTCGTCGATCTGACCGATGACGTTGCTCTTGGGAACCCGGACCTCGTCGAAGAACACCTGGTTCTGGACCTCCTCGCCGGACGTCATCACCAGCGGGCGGATCTCGATGCCCGGCGTGCTCATGTCGATCAGCACGAAGGTGATGCCCTGCTGCTTCTTGCCAGTGCGGGTGGTGCGCACCAGCGCGAACATCCAGTTGGCCTCGGTGGCGTGCGTGGTCCAGATCTTGCTGCCGGTGCATACCAGGTCGTCGCCATCGGAAACGGCAGCCATGGTCAGGGCGGCCAGGTCGGATCCGGCTTCGGGCTCGGAGTAGCCCTGGCAGAAGAAGACCTCGCCGGTCAGGATGCGGGGCAGAAAGTAGTCCTTCTGTTCCGTCGTGCCGAACCGGACGATCGCGTGGGCCACCATCCGGATGCCCATCGGGGACAGCGACGGCGCTCCGGCCAGGATCGATTCCCGGCTGAAGATGTAGTGCTGGGTCAGGCTCCAATCGCAGCCGCCGTGTTCGACCGGCCAGGCCGGCGCCGCCCAGCCGCGCCCGTGCAGGATGCGCTGCCAGGCCAGGCTCGCGTCGTGATCGCTGTAGACGCTGGTCATCAGACGCCCGGCTTCCTGAAGCTCCGGGGTCAGGTTCTCCTGCAGAAACGTGCGTACTTCATCACGGAATGCCAGATCGCTGGCCGACCAGTTGAGGTCCATGCAGACTCCTTTGTCGCTTGGGCTGATGGCAGCCTAGCAACAAAGAAGTGAACTTAGTTAGCGATGTGGGGTCAGGTGGTGGTGGTGGTGGTGGTGGTGGTGGTGGTGGTGGTGGTGGTGCTGGTGGTGGTGGGCTCCACTGCGTTCGTCTGTCGCGCGGATGCGGCGACCATGAAGGCGAGATGGCGGTCGAGCGATTCCTCGGTCACGATCGCCGGCATCAGCACCCGCCACTGCGTGGTGAATCGGTCCCGCAGGTCGTCGCCGTCGGACGCGGCGCTGGACATCAATTCCGCGCCGAGGATCCAGGCCACCAGGGTGTTGGCGACATCGGCGGGATCCGCGCCGGGGCGCAGGTCGCCGCTTGTTTCGGCCCGCTTGATGTCGGAGGTGAACTGGTCGACGAAGTTGACGTAACTGTGTCGTGCCGTCGGATTGAACCCCGCGAACGTGCGCAGCAGTTTGGTACCCGCTTGGGCGGTCCGGTTGGTCGCCAGCAGATCGCTGGTGATGAACGTGCCGACGATCAGCGACTCCATCGCGCTGTGCTCGGAGTCTCGCGCCGCCTGGAAAACGTTGTGCAGCAGAACCATTGCCTCTTCGATGATGACAGTGGCCAGTGCTTCTTTGGAGTCGAAGTGGTAGTAGAGCGCGCCCTTGGTCAGTTCGGCGCGTTCGATGATGTCAGCCAATCCGGCGGCGGGATAACCGATCTCGTTGATCAAATCGACGGCTGAGTAAATGATTTTGCGTCGGGTCACTTCGGATCGCGGCTGGCGCCCCATTCGTCGATATACCTTCCGTCAGCGCGCGTTCAGTGGCTAGCCCCCCAGATCATCCTAAGGGTGCCATAGCGTTGGCCGTCGGTGGTGTCGTTCATTCCGAGAGTATGTAAAGTAGCCAAACGGCGAAATCGATCCCTGGCTGTCGGATTGTTGCAGTTCGCTGCCGCTTAACTCAGGGAATTCAGGTTGGATTGGGACGCAGAAGTTGACGTGCTGTGCGTCGGCGCCGGTATCGGTGGCCTGGCGACAGCCATTGCCGCGGTCGACGCCGCCGCAGATGTGATGGTTGCCGGCGCGCTGCATGCCGACGATGGGCGCTGGGTTCGCGGCGACGAAGTGCGCTGTGCCACTTTGGGCGCTGTCCTCGATGCGCGGATCGAGGAGTTCGGGGTGCCACGGGGACCCGCCGACGACGCGCACGAGCCGGAATCCGAGGAGGCCGGCAAGCCGGGCGAGTCCAGATCGGGCGAGGCACAAACGATTGAGCCGCTCGATGCCACCGCCGTCTATTTCGCGGCGGTGACCGCCGAAGTAGACGCCGAGGGGAGCCAGGAACCATCGAGCGATTGGTCGGCGCCGACTCGCACCGTGCGCGAGCTGACGGAGTCCGAAACTCACACCCGGGGCATCGAGACGTTCTTCGGTGCCGGCCTCCTCGACTGGGCCCGGGTGTGTCTGGGTTCCGCCACCGGTGCGCTCTACAGCACGGTCCGCGGCTGGACTGCCGAGACGGTGCGCGACTCGTCCGACAAGACGTTGCGGATCTCTTCACTCGGCACCATCGACTGGCACGCCGGTGGCCTCGGCGAAATGTTCGACTGGTTGGCGGCCGCCGCCGCCGAACGTGACATCGCGGTCAGCCCGGCCAGCACACTTCGTTCGCTCCTCTTCGAGGACCGTCGAATCATCGGTGCGGAACTGGACACGCCCGATGGGTTGTACTTCGTTCGCGCCCGTCACGGTGTGGTGATTTCGCCCGATTTCGGTGATGTGGGCGCACCGGCTGGGGACGGCGGCCCGCCCGCCGGGACGTTCGAGGTCTGCATCGTGGGCAGCCCCGCCAGCAGGTTCGCCCGAGTGGAACTTGTTGCACGGTAGCGTTGTTCGGCGTCACATCTCGCTGGTGAACCGGACCGGAACGCGGCCTTTGCGATACAGCGTCGCCATCTGATCGCTCGGTAGCGGCCGCGACAGCAGGAACCCCTGCGCCCGGTGGCAGCCATGGCGCAGCAGTGTCGTTGCGGCGGCCTTGGTTTCGACACCCTCGGCGACGATCTGCAGGCCGAATGAGTCGGCCAGCGCGATGATCGCCCGGACGATCGCCAGATCGCCGGGGTTGGAGCCGAGGTCGGTGACGAAGCTGCGATCGATCTTGAGGATGTCGACCGGCAGCGACTTGAGGTGGGACAGCACGCTGTATCCGGTGCCGAAGTCGTCGATCGCCAACCGCACTCCGGTTTTCCGGAGGTCGGCCAGGGTTGCGCGGGACGATTCGCTGTCCTGGACGACGACGTTCTCGGTGATCTCCAAGCACACCGAACCGCGGTCGAGACCGAATTCGTCGAGGATGTCGGCCACGGACTCGGCGAAGCCATCGGTGACCAGTTGCACGGGGGAGACGTTGACGCGCAGTTCGAAATCGTCGCGATCATCGGAGTCGCCGGTGGCGGCTTTGTGCGCCTGGAAGTCCGCACGCCATCGCGCGAATTCGCGACAGGCGGTGCGTAGCACCCAGCGGCCCAATTCGCCTGCCAGATTGATCGATTCGGCGATACCGATGAAGGCGGCCGGGGGGAGCAGCCCGCGCGTGGGGTGGTCCCACCGTACGAGCGCTTCGGTGGCGAGCAGCTTGCCGGTGCGCATGTCGATCTCGGGCAGGTAGTTGAGCAGCAGCGCACCGTTCTCGATGACGTCCTGCAGATGCAACTCGATGTCGTTGCGGTAGGCCGTTTCCAGGGACATCGCGTTGGTGAACACCGCGACGCGGTCCCCGCCGGCAGACTTCGCGCTCAGGACAGCCTGGTCGGCCCGGCGCAGCAGGTCGGAAGAACTGTCGGAGCCCGGAATGCCGGAGGCGACGCCGACACTCACTGCCCGCGTGAGCCGTTCACCGTCGATCCACACCCGGCGCCGCAACGAATCCTGGAGCCGATAGGCGAGAGCCTCGGCCTTGCTCGCGGATATCGGTTCAGCCGGGACGACGACGAATTCGTCACCGCCGAGGCGGGCGATCACCGTCTTGGTGTCGACCCCCTCGGTGAGGCGCTGGGCGAACACGCGGATGAACGAATCGCCGGCGCTGTGCCCCAAGTAGTCATTGATGGCCTTGAGCCGATCGAGGTCGAAGAAGAGGGCGGTCACCGGGCCGGGCTGTTCCGGCTGCAACCGGGCATCGAGGTGGGCGATGAGGGCGCGCCGGTTGCTCAGTCCGGTGAGGTCGTCGTGTTCGGCCAGGTATCGAAGCTGCTCCTCGGCGTGCACCCGAGACTGCGCCTGGGTCAACAGCGAAGCGATGGCCTGCAGCGCATTGATCTCATCGGTGAGCCAGTCACGGTTGCCGTACTTGACGAAGCCCAGCGCGCCGGTGGTGCGCTCGCCCGACACCAAAGGCGTTGCTGCCAGTGATATCTGGGGGATGTTGCGGTCCGCCTCGATGCGGCGCTGGTAGTCGTCGGGCTCCGAGTCGGGGTGCACGATCAGCGGTGTCTTGCGATTTTCGGTTTCCGCGAAAACCGGGTCGGCGTCGGCGAAGTACACGACGCGCAGGGGATCGGGGTCCGGAATCTCCGGTCGCAGTGGCCATTCCGCCACGAGAATCGAGGCACCGATCTCATGATCGTTGCGGCGGAGGAAGCTTACGTCGACCCCGAAGTAGTCGACGAGGATCTCCAGGACGTCCGTGTACACCTTGGTGTAGTTGGTGGAGTCCGCCGCCATCAGCCGCGTCGCAACCTCTGTCACCACGCGATCCAGTGAAGGGGGAGACTCGTCGATGGACATGAGACGACCAGCTTAACCCGCGCTGTCCTCAAAGGCTGTGCTCCTGCGGCTCGATGCCGAAGCCGGTGGCGCATCCGATATTCGGAGCGTGAGCACCATGGACTCGTCAGGCCCTTTGCTGGTCAATGCGTTGAATGTGCTCTGTAGTCGGGATCGAGGATAGAGATGCAGTTGGCGTCCAAAGCTGCCATCAACCGGCGACCAGCCCGGTTGATATCGCGTCGATCTCGCGTAGCGCCTTTGTAATCTGCTCAGGCTGAGAATGATTGACCATGGTCCTTCGATCCCACCACATCATCTTGGTGCGGTAGCGCTCGTCCGGGTATGGCGTGGCCGGAATGGGTGCCACCACGCCACCGCCGGATTTCCACAACTCCAGGACGTGCTGGGCTGCCGTGGCCATCACGAACTGCACGCCCATGACACTGGTCGCGTGGTAGGCGGTGCGGGCCAGGAGATTGGTGATGGCGTGCTGGCTCGCGCGGTTGTCGGACACCCAGGCGGTCTTCATCTCCGTGACGCCGAAGGGCACCCTGTCGTTGATCATCTTGCGCACCATGGCCAACCCAGGCCAACCGTCCCACTCGACCACGGCATGGGAGTCGTCGGCGCAGCTGAGTGGGGCTTTGGCGCGCAGTCCGCCGACCATGTTGCCCCGGCGGTCCAGGACCGTCCAGAAGAGCGCGGTGTCGGCACCGTCGCGGATCGCGGCAGCGTCGACCACCGCTTCGACGCCGTGCCGGCGATAACTGTGCTGAGCCGCATCGAGGTAGCGGTTCCAGAGTTCGGGGTCGGTATCGGGTTGCGACAGCACCACGCTGCAATCGGTGTCGGCGTCGGACCACGCGATGTTTTCGGCAAAGCGAATATCGACGTTCGATTTGTATTCGACATACTCCACCGACATCGTTGCCCCATTCGTTTCCGGCAGTCACTGCAACGTCAGTTGGCAGTCGGTTGCGGTAAACGCATCTCGCGCGGACTGCATTCCCTAATTCAGTATCGGGGTTGTCGGGGTCCAGCACCCAGCTAGTGGTGAAACGTTGTCTGTCGACCTTCGGGGTACCGAAGAATTGGCCAAAACAAGTGTGCTGCTGAGATGGACCTTGGCAATCCCGGATATCTCTATATTTGCAGGTTAACCGAGACAGTGCGCGAAGAGGGCGAACTTTGAGCAGCTAAGTACGAGCCAGCGGCCAAAAATCTGTGCATTGTGCCGCCCTGGCGGACGCGCTAGAAGTATTAGCGGTGCGGCCCGGGAAGCGGCCGAGCACGAGAGGAGTAAGCGTGAAGGTCTTCGACAATCTGTCCGAGTTCGTCGCAGCAGCAGGTAGTCAGCTTGGGCCGACGGAGTGGATGGAAATCACCCAGGACCGGGTGAATCTGTTCGCCGAAGCCACCGACGACCACCAGTGGATTCACGTCGATCCTGAGCGCGCCACCACGGGCCCGTTCGGCGGCACAATTGCTCATGGTTTGCTGACGCTTTCCCTGCTACCGCATTTCATGCACCAGTTGTATCGCGTGGACAACGTCGCATTGGCGATCAATTACGGTTATAACAAGGTCCGGTTCATCACACCGGTCAAGGTCGGAGCAAATGTGCGCGCAGGTGCCGTCATTTCGAAAGTCGATGAGCTCGATGGTGCGGTTCAAGCGACCATGACGGTGACGGTCGAGATTGAAGGATCGGAAAAGCCGGCTGCGGTGGTCGAGTCGATCGTGCGAATCATCGGATGATTGCTGGACGGGCCGCTGATTTCGGGGCTGCCAGCTCCGGTCAGCGGCCCGAGGCTGCGCGCTGGGCGGCCTTCACCAGTCCGCCGCCGATGATGAGACGCTGAATCTCGCTGGTGCCCTCGTACAGGCGGAGCAGGCGGACGTCGCGGTAGATCCGTTCGACGGGCACGTCGCGCATGTAGCCGCTGCCGCCGTGCACCTGGACGGCCAGGTCGGCGACCTTGCCGACCATCTCGGTGCAGAACAGCTTGGCGGCGGACGGCGCGATGCGGCGGTCCGTGCCGCTGACCCACAGCTGTGCCGCGTCGCGGACGAGGGCCCGGCCGGCCATGACGCCGGTCTGCATATCGGCCAGCATGGCCTGCACCAGCTGGAATTCGCCGATCGCGGTGCCGCCCTGGGTGGCGGTCGCGGCATACGCGACCGACTCGTCGAGGGCGCGTTGTGCCGCCCCCACCGCCACCGCGGCGATGTGCACACGCCCTCGGGCCAGCGAGGTCAGCGCGGCACGGTAACCGATGTCCTCGTTGCCGCCGATGAGAGCATCGGGACCGACGCGGACGTCGTCGAACGTGATGTCGGAGGTCCAGGCTCCTTCCTGGCCCATCTTCGCGTCTTTGGGCCCGACCACGACGCCGGGCGCGTCGGCGGGTACCAGGAAGACGGCGATGCCGGGTCCCTCGGCGTCGGCGGGCCGGGTTCGGGCGAACACGACGAAGAGGTTCGCGGTAGGAGCGTTCGTGATGAATCGCTTGTGGCCGCTGATGATCCAGCCGTCCCGCTCGCGGACGGCCTTGGTGCGCAAACCTGCGGGGTTGGAGCCGGCACCCGACTCGGTCAGCGCGAAGGACGCGACGCAGTCGCCACTGGCGATCGGCTCCAGCCAGCGCTGCTTCTGCGTGTCGGTGCCGAACCCGACGAGCACCTGCCCGGCAATACCGTTGTTGGTGCCGAACATCGAGCGCACGGCCAGGGTGGTGTAGCCCAGTTCCATTGCCATCTCGACGTCCTGGACGAGGTTCAGTCCCAGGCCGCCCCATTCCTGGGGGATCGCGTAGCCGAACAGCCCCATGTCCTTGGCCTGCTCGCGGACGTCGTCGGGCACGCGGTTGTCGTTCATGATCTCCAGCTCGCGCGGCACCACCGCGGTGCGGACGAACCGGCGGGTCGCGTCGAGGATGTCGCGGAAATCCTGCTCACTGACTGACTGGGTGGCGGTGGGCGCACCGGTGGGTTCGGCCATGTCGGGGGTCTCCTTGCGCAACACGAGCGTGAGTCTGGTTTGATGCCAGAAATATCATATTTTATGTATGAGGCCACCCGCGGCCGCCGGGGTCGTGGCCGGCTGTGACGATCGAGAGGGAGTGGACGACCATGCCGCTGCTGGACGGACGTATCGCGGTGATCACCGGTGGTGCTCAGGGGATCGGTTACGCGATCGCGGAACGATTCATCGCCGAAGGTGCCCGCGTGGTGATCGGCGATCTGAACCTCGACGCGACCGAAGCGGCCGTCGCCAAGCTCGGTGGCGCCGACGTGGCCAGGGCGGTGCGGTGCGACGTGACATCTGCCGCCGACGTGCAGGCGCTGATCGATGCGGCCGTCGAGTTCGGCGGCTTGGGCACCATCGATGTCATGGTCAACAACGCCGGTATCACCCGCGACGCCACCATGCGCAAGATGACCGAGGAGCAGTTCGACCAGGTCATCGCCGTCCACCTGAAAGGCTGTTGGAACGGCACCCGGCTGGCCGCCGGCGTCATGCGGGAGGCGAAAAGCGGTGCCATCATCAATATTTCGTCGATCTCGGGCAAGGTCGGCCTGGTCGGCCAGACCAATTACTCAGCCGCCAAGGCCGGCATCGTCGGCCTGACGAAGGCGGCCGCCAAGGAAGTCGCCCACCTCGGCGTGCGGATCAATGCTGTGCAGCCGGGTTTGATCCGGTCCGCGATGACCGAGGCCATGCCGCAACGGATCTGGGACCAGAAGTTGGCAGAGATCCCCATGGGACGGGCTGCTGAACCCAGTGAAGTGGCGTCGGTGGTCGCGTTCCTGGCATCGGACATGTCGTCGTACATGACGGGCTGCGTCCTGGAAATCACCGGGGGACGGCACATCTAGATGGCTGCGACCAGTCCTGTCATCTGCGCGCCGGTACGTACCCCCATCGGCCGCTACGGCGGCATGTTCAAGTCCCTGACCGCGGTCGAGCTCGGTGTCGTGGCGCTGCAGGGTTTGTTACAGCGCACCGGGATTCCGGTGGACGCGGTGCAGGACGTCATTCTCGGGCACTGCTACCCGTCCAGTGAAGCCCCGGCGATCGGCCGCGTGGTGGCGCTCGACGCCGGACTGCCCGTCACGGTGCCGGGCATGCAGGTCGATCGGCGCTGCGGGTCGGGCCTGCAGGCCGTGATCCAGGCCTGCATGCAGGTCGCCAGTGGCGCAAACGATCTCGTGATCGCCGGTGGTGCGGAGTCGATGAGCAACGTTGCCTTTCACTCCACCGACATGCGGTGGGGCGGCTCGCGGGGCGGCATCACGGTGCATGACGGACTGGCGCGTGGGCGGACCACTGCCGGTGGCAAGAACTACCCGGTGCCGGGCGGCATGCTCGAGACGGCGGAGAACCTGCGCCGGCAGTACGCGATCTCTCGCGTGGAGCAGGACGCGCTGGCCGTGCGGTCCCATCAGAAAGCCGTTGCGGCACAGTGCAATGGCGTGCTGGCCGACGAGATCATCCCGGTGACGGTGCCGTCGCGGACGGGTGACACCGTTGTCGATACCGACGAACATCCGCGGGCGGACACCACCGTCGAGGCGTTGGCGAAGCTCAAACCCGTTCTGGGTAAGAGTGATCCGGAGGCCACGGTGACGGCGGGCAACTCCAGCGGGCAGAACGATGCGGCCTCGATGTGTGTCGTGACCACCCCGGAGCGGGCGGCCGACCTCGGGTTGCAGCCGCTGGTGCGACTGGTGTCCTGGGGTGTGGCCGGGGTGCCGCCGAATGTGATGGGCCTCGGCCCGGTTCCGGCCACCGAGGTCGCCTTGGCCAAAGCCCGGCTGGCTCTTGCTGATATCGATCTGATCGAGCTCAACGAGGCTTTCGCGGCACAGGCGCTGGCGTGCACCCGGGAATGGAAGTTCACCGACGCCGACTGGGAGCGCACGAATGTGCGTGGGTCGGGTATCTCGCTCGGCCACCCCGTCGGCGCCACCGGCGGCCGGATGCTCGCGACCCTGGCACGCGAACTGCATTTGCGGGACGGTCGCTACGGACTGGAAACCATGTGCATCGGAGGCGGCCAGGGGTTGGCTGCCGTATTCGAACGGATCACACCATGACACGTCTGGCCCAGACCGCTGGTCTCACCGAAGTACAGCGCGAAATTATTGCCACGGTAAGGCAATTCGTCGACCGAGAGATCATTCCGGCGGCCCAGCAACTGGAGCACTCGGACTCCTACCCGCAGGCCATCGTCGATCAGATGAAAGACATGGGCTTGTTCGGCCTGATGATCCCGCAGGAGTACGGCGGGCTCGGTGAGTCGCTGCTGACATACGCCTTGTGCGTCGAAGAACTCGCGCGGGGGTGGATGAGCATCTCGGGAGTCATCAATACCCACTTCATCGTCGCCTACATGCTCCGTCAGCATGGCACCGACGAGCAGAAGCAGCGTTACCTGCCCCGCATGGCAACCGGTGAGGTGCGCGGCGCCTTCTCGATGTCCGAGCCGGAGCTCGGATCCGACGTCGCCGCGATCCGCACCAGGGGCGTGCGCATCGGCGGGCTGGGGGCACCTCCCGCTCGCGGGGGAGAGCGCAGCGACCGGGGAATCGGTGCAGCCGATGGTGACTATTTGATCACCGGCCAGAAGATGTGGTTGACCAACGGCGGCAGTTCGACTCTGGTGGCGGCGCTGGTGAAAACCGATGAGGGATCGGACAAACCGCACCGCAACCTGACAGCCTTCCTGGTCGAGAAGCCGACCGGTTTCGGTGAGGTCAAGCCCGGCCTGACCATCCCGGGCAAGATCGACAAACTGGGCTACAAGGGCATCGACACCACCGAGCTCGTCTTCGACGGGTACCGCGCAGGCGCCGACGACGTGCTCGGCGGCAAGCCCGGCGAGGGCTTCTTCCAGATGATGGACGGCATCGAGGTCGGACGGGTGAACGTATCCGCGCGGGCTTGCGGTGTCGGCATCCGGGCCTTCGAACTGGCGGTGCGCTATGCCCAGCAGCGGCAGACGTTCGGCAAGCCGATCGCCGACCACCAGGCCATCGCCTTCCAACTCGCCGAGATGGCCACCAAAGTCGAGGCAGCACATCTGATGATGGTCAACGCAGCCCGGCTCAAGGACTCGGGTGAGCGCAACGATGTCGCGGCCGGCATGGCGAAATACCTTGCCAGTGAGTTCTGTTCGGAAGTCACCCAGCAGAGTTTCCGGATCCACGGCGGCTACGGCTACTCCAAGGAGTACGAGATCGAACGCCTGATGCGGGACGCGCCGTTCTTGTTGATCGGTGAGGGCACCAGCGAAATCCAGAAGACAATCATCAGCAAGAACCTGCTCCATGAATACCGCATCTGAACCCGAATTCGCCGCGCCAGCACAGCTTTCCCATGACGTGGCGCGGTACGTGCGCCGGCGCATCTTCAATGGCACATATCCGGCGGGGGAGTACCTGCGGCTGGACCAGCTGGCCACCGAACTGGGTGTCAGCGTCACCCCGGTCCGGGAGGCGTTGTTGAACCTGCGGGCTGAGGGACTGCTGGTGCAGCATCCGCGGCGCGGCTTCATGGTGCTGGAGGTGACCGCGCGCGACGTGTCGGACGTGGCCATGGTGCAGGCCTTCGTCGGTGGGGAATTGGCGGCCCGCGCCGCGGCGAACATCACCGCCGACCAGGTCGTCGAACTGACCCGGATCCAGGACGCGCTGGAACAGGCCTACCAGCACACCGATGTCGACCGCATGGTGCGGCTCAACCACGAGTTCCACCGGCTGATCAACGTCATCGCCGATTCGCCCAAGCTGACCCAATTCATGTCAGGCATAACGCGTTACGCACCAGAGGCGGTGTTCCCGACGCTCGAGGGCTGGCCGGATCTGTCGATCCGGGACCACCGCCGGGTCATTGCCGCGCTACGAGCGGGCGACGGCGATGCGGCCCGAACGGCGATGGCTGAACACTTCGAGGTCGGAGTCCAGCCGCTCACCGAGCACCTCTCGGAACGCGGTGTGATCCGCGAGGGTTAAGCCGACGATCGCAGTTCGTCGGCTTCCTGCTCCAGGTGCGAGCGCCGCGACGTCTCACCCATGAATACGTAGACGAGCAGCGAGATCAGGGCGCAGCCCGCCACGTAGTAGAAGAACCACGACTCGTGCCCGATGTGCTTGAGCCACAGGGCGATGTATTCGGTGGAGCCGCCGAAGACTGCGACGGTGAGGGCGTACGGGAACCCCACGCCGAGCGCGCGGATGCGTGCCGGGAACAGCTCGGCCTTCACGACCGCGTTGATCGACGTGTAGCCGGACACGATGAGCAGGCCGAGCATCATCAACCCAAAAGCGGGCAGCGCGGTGTGGGTGTGCGCCACGGTCGAGAGCAGCGGGACGCTGAACAGCGTTGCGCAGATGCCGAATCCGATGAGCAGGGGTCGCCGGCCGATGCGGTCCGACAGTGCGCCGAACACCGGCTGCAGCAACACGAAGAGGACCAGGGCGATGAAGTTGATCCACGCCACCTCTTCCTTGGCCAGACCCGCGGTGTTGATCATGAACTTCTGCATGTACGTCGTGAATGTGTAGAACGCGATGGTGCCACCCAGGGTGAGGCCGACGACAGTCAGGCATTCGCGCGGGTAGGACAGCAGGACGCGCATGCTGCCCTGCTGTGCGGAATCACCTTCGGCGGCAGCATCTTCCGCTGCCAGCTTGTAGTTCTCTGATTCGTCCATGGTGCGCCGCAGCCACATCACGGTCACCGCGGCCACCGCGCCGATCACGAAGGCGATGCGCCACCCCCAGGAATGCATCTGGGTGGGGGTGAGGAAGCGCTGCAGGATGATCTGGACGCCGAGCGCCAGCAGTTGGCCGCTGGTGAGCGTGACGTACTGGAACGAGGAGTAGAAGCCGCGCCGGTGCGGGGTGGCGACCTCGCTCAAATACGTTGCGGATGTGCCGTACTCGCCGCCAAGCGACAGCCCCTGCAAGAGGCGGGCGACGACGAGCAGGATCGGCGCAAGGGTACCGATCTGTGCGTATCCCGGCAGCACCGCGATTCCGAGGGAGCCGAGACCCATCAGGGTCACCGACAGGGTGAGAGCCGCGCGGCGGCCGAACCGGTCGGCGTAGCGACCGAAGACCCAACCGCCGAGCGGCCGCACCAGAAAACCGACGGCGAAGACTCCGGCGGTGTTGAGCAGCTGTGCCGTCTGATTCCCGGACGGAAAGAACACGCTGGCGAAGTAGACGCTGAACGCGGCGTACGTGTACCAGTCGTACCACTCGATCAGGTTGCCCAGCGAACCACGAATCACGTTGCCGGCCACGGATCGTGCCGGTTTCGCCGCCTGCGCCTTGGTCTGTTCTTCGGCCGCAGCCGGTTGCTCTGGTGCCATGATGGGCGCCCCCGTTCTCGCCTTCGGTGCACCCATCATGCCCTGCGGACTTCGCGAAGTGCTCCAGATCAGCCCAGCGGGTCGAACCGGAAGACGGCGAGTCTGCCTGCCAGTGACTCGAATTCGTCGGGTGTGCCCGTTGTGACCATGCCGGAGCTCTTCGCGAACTTCACGCCGACGGGCACCTGCACGGGGAACTCACGCAGCACCGGCCGCGCTTCGTCGACCGTCAGCTCGGTGATCTTCACCGGCCGGGACTTACGCCCGCGTG
Source organism: Mycolicibacterium sp. HS_4_1 (assembly GCF_054515875.1). NCBI lineage: Bacteria > Bacillati > Actinomycetota > Actinomycetes > Mycobacteriales > Mycobacteriaceae > Mycobacterium > Mycolicibacterium sp. HS_4_1. The sequence goes on along the minus strand of NZ_CM137261.1, from coordinate 3,765,214 downwards.
TCAACGTACCGGTGCCGGCGGCACGGGCATTGAGGGCCCAGTGCGCGCCCGGATAGCCGGCCACGGCATACATCGCGCCGTGAACGACGAACGGTGTCATCGGGGTGCTGCGCGGCGTGCCGGTCTTGCGGCCGGGCACGGTCAGCACCATCGCGGGGCCGACCGGAATGCCGAGCTTCCCGACTGCCACAACGACCTTGTTCATCGGTTTGAGGTAGCGCGGCGGGCGTGGATCAGACATGGCTGTTCTCCAATCGCGGGGTGAAGGCCTCGCGATGGTGGCCCACCCACTCGGCGAACGTCTGCGCCGGGCGGCCGAGGATGCGCTCGACCTCGTCGCTCACCGGTGCTGGGCGGTCGACGGTTTCGGCCAGCAGCGCGGTGTAGGAGGTGCCGAACTCGGCGGGGAAGCCGATGGCGACGAACCGCTCACGGACCTGCTCGACCGGGATTTCGCGGTAGAACAGCTCGCGCCCCAGCACCTCGCCGATGACGGCCAGCAGCTCGGCGTTGGTGAGGGACTGCGGTCCCGTCAACGGAATCTTGCGGCCGTTCAGCTCGTCGGTCAGCAGTGCGTGCGCGGCGACGGCCGCGATGTCCGACTCGACGATCGGGGCGCTGGAGGCCGAGGCGAATGGGCCGGCCACGACATCGCCGGCCTGCAGTTGCCCGGCCCACATGCCGATGAAGTTGGTCGCGAACAACGCCGGCCGCAGACTCACCCACGGCAGCCCAGAGTCGACAGCGAGCTGTTCGGCCTCCTTGTTGCGGTCACCCCGCAGACGCGACGGCTGCCGGGTGAAGTCTTCGTCGACGTTCATCGCGGACAGCGCCACCAGTTTGGCTCCGGTATCGCGGGCTGCCTCGACCGTCCACGCCAGGTCCGGCCCGAGGGCGCGGGAGTTGAGAAACACCGCGCCCGCCCCGGCCAGGCCGTCGCGTACCGACGTGACGATCTGGACTCCGGGTGGCAAGTGCGGAGACGGGTTACGGGTGACGGCACGGACTTTCGCGCCTGCGGCGTGCAGCTGTTCGACGAGTGGGCGACCGACGTTGCCGGTGGCCCCAGTGATGAGAATGGTCATGAACCAAGGACGGAAGTCCGTCCCAGAAAGTTACGGTCCGCGGGATGAGGCAGTGCGGTAACTTTTCACCACCCTGGATCGTCTTTAACTGATGACAGAAACCACTGGATTTACTGCGGCTTGGCGCCACCACCACCCGTATCTGGTCAATCTCGCATACCAGATGCTCGGTGATGTCGGTGACGCCGAAGATGTTGCGCAGGAAGCGTTTCTGCGGCTGTCCCGCACGGCGCCCGGTGAGGTCGAAGATGTCCGTGCCTGGTTGACCACCGTGGCGGGCCGGTTGTGCCTCGACGTGGTGCGGTCGGCGCGGGCGCGACGGGAACAACCGACCGAGCAGGACGAGATGCCGTCACTGGCTTCCAGTGAGCCGGACCCCGCCGACCGGATCACGCTCGACGACGAGATCTCGGGCGCCTTGCTACGAGTGCTGCGGCAGCTGAGTCCCGGCGAGCGCGTGGCGTTCATCCTGCACGACGTGTTCCAGGTGCCGTTCGATTCGATCGCAGAGACCGTCGGCCGGCCCGTCGGCACCTGCCGCCAACTGGCCCGGAGGGCGCGGGCCAAGGTGGCGAGCACGGACCTGCGCGCCGACGATGTCGAGGTGGCCGAACATCAGCTCGTCACCGAGAAGTTCATCACCGCCTGCGCCGGCGGCGACGTGCAGGCATTGGCCGCGGTGCTGGACCCGACGGTCTGGGGCGTCGGTACGGTGCTGAGCGATCCGCCGATCCCGCCGATCGTCAACCACGGACGCCAGCGGGTCGCCGAGAACCTGATGCTGTACCTCGGCCCGGGCACGACCGTGGTAGCCGGTCCGCTCGGCCAGCCCGTCCTGCTGGCGTTCGCCCGCCGGCAGCTTTTCGCGGTGGTGGTCCTGACGATTCGCGATGGACTCGTCGCCAAGATCGAAGCGACGGCCGATCCGTTGGCCCGGTTCGGGGCGTGATCGTTCTCCGCGCGCTGGAGTACCTCCGGCTCACCCGCTGTCGTCGTACGCTGGCGACATGATCGAAAAGCTGGCAGACATGCCCGAAGGCGTGACCGGCATTCGCGTTTCGGGGCGACTGAGCGGTGACGACATCCGCGAGTTCGAGCCCGCCATGGACGACCTCGTCGTCGATGGCGAAATCCGGATCGTCGAGGTCATCGCGCCCGACTACGAGGGCTACGGGCCGGGCGGACTGGCCGAGGACTTGAAGGTCGGGTTCGGTGCGCTGTTCAAACACCACTCGGCGTTCAAACGCATCGCGGTGGTGTCCGACAAAGCCTGGGTGGCGCACACCTTGCACGCCGTCGCCTGGATGGTCCCGGGCGAGCTCCAGGTCTTCGGGAACGACGAACTTGACCGTGCCAAGGAGTGGGCTGCGGGCTGACGTTCCCCTGCGAGCAGGAGGTACCTCCAGCTCGCGGAATTCAGTCCTGGAGCGCCTGCTCCTTGGCCCAGCGATAGTCGGCCTTGCCTGCGGGGCTGCGCACGATGCTCGGCCGGAACACGATGGCCTTCGGCAGCTTGTAGCGCGCGATGGATTCCGCCGCGTGCTTGATGAGCTCGGTGGCAGCAACAGCGGCGCCTTCGGCGAGTGCCACGACCGCGACCACCTCATTGCCCCAGCGCTCGCTGGGTCGGCCGGCGACGACCACGTCGACCACGGCCGGATGCGAGGCGATGGCGGACTCGACCTCTTCGGCGAAGATCTTCTCGCCGCCGGAGTTGATGGTCACGGAGTCGCGGCCGAGCAGCTCGACGGTGCCGCCCTCCAACAATCGGGCGCGGTCGCCGGGCACGGCGTACCGGACACCGTCGATCACCGGGAACGTCTTGGCCGTCTTGGCCGCATCGCCCTTGTAGCCGAGCGGTACGTGGCCTTCCTGGGCCAGCCAGCCGTTGCCCTCGTGCCCGGGGGCCAGCAGCGCGGTGAAGTCCTCCGAGACGATCCGGGTGGCGGGCCCGGCGGTGAAGGTACCGCTGGATACGTTGGCCTTGGTCGATACGTGCGACATCTGCGCGCCGGTCTCGGATGCACCGACACCGTCGATCACCATGGCGTTCGGCAGTGCGGCGACCAGGCGGCCCTTCACGGCCGGGGTGAACAGTGCGCCGCCGTTGGCCACCACGACCAGCGAGGTCGGGTCGTGGCTGCCATCGGCCATGGCCTCCTCGATGGCGGTGACCAGAGGCCGGGCCATGGCATCCCCGACGACCGTCGCAATCGCGATCTTCTCGCGGGCGATGGTCTGGACGATCTCCTTGGCGTTGAAACCTTCGACGTCTTCGGCGAAGACGATGGTCTGGCCGTTGTTGATGCCGGTCATCACCGCCCACTGGGCGGCACCGTGCATGAGCGGCGGCAGGATCATCATGCGCATCTCGGCGGCAGCCGAGGCCCGGTCGACGATCTCCTGGGCGGACTCGGCTGGCTCGCCTGTCATCGCGTTACGTCCGCCGAACGAGGCCATGAAGATGTCGTGCTGGCGCCACAGCACACCCTTGGGCATACCCGTGGTGCCACCGGTGTACAGCACGTAGAGGTCGTCGGGCGACGGCGTCACCGGCGGCGGCGAGACGTCGGTGTTCACGATGGTCTCGTAGTCGACGGCGCCCGGCAGCAGCTCGTTGCCCGAGCTGTCGGCGATCTGGATCAGCACCTTGAGGTTCGGCAGGTCCGGCAGCACCTCGGCCAGGGTCGGCGCGAACGCGGCGTGGTAGATCAGGGCCGAGGCGCCGGCGTCGTGCAGCAGGTACTGCAGTTCGGCCTTGACGTACCGGTAGTTGACGTTGAACGGCGCCACGCGGGCCCGGAACGCGCCGAGCAGCGACTCGACGAACTCGGGACCGTTGTAGGCGTAGATGCCGACGAGGTCCTGGCCGACTTCATGGCCGGCCAGCTGGCCGCGCTCGGTGTGCACGCCCAGGCCCTGTGCGTGCAGGTAGGCGGCGAGGCGGTTGGCCCGGGCGACAACCTCGGCGTAGGTGAAGCGGCGGTCGCCCTGAATGATGAGGGTACGGTCCGGGATGGCTGCAGCGACGGCGTCGGTGACGTCGGAAACCGTGAACAGCACGTTTCTCCTAAGGCTGGCGGGGCAATAACTGGACATCTGTCCATACACTCATTTAGTACCACGGAGTGCGGGTCGTCTCCTGTGGTACCACCCCTGTGCGAAAACAACAGCCGTATGCGTCCACTGTGCGGACGGTGGGGTGGAGGATGGTCGGCCGGCTGCCTGATGATCGCCTACGTGGTCTCAGCAGCAGCGGCCCTGGGGATTGACGTCGGCGGCGCGGTGCCGGGCCTTCCAGTAGTCACGCTCGCTCACCGCAGGCTCACCGGCGTGGGTGCGACGGTGGTGTTCCAGGTACCGGGCGTAGTGGTTGTCGCCCATCAATGATGACCAGTACCAACTGATTTTTGCGACGATCCGGTGTACGTCGACCAGTAGTCGTCCCATTGCTTCTGCACCTCCTTCTCGGCGTCGGTGGGGAAGAGGCCGCGCGGGGCGAACCGCCGTGATGGCACCGATTCGTCGTCGGTCAGTGGCCGGCCGCCGCCGCGGATGGCTTGCACGGCAACGATGATGCCCATCAGGACGACGATGACCACCAGTACCGCGAAGACAACGGACAGCGTGCCCTGGATGAACGTGTTCCGGATGACGGCGTCGATCTGGTCGGGACTCTTGGCGGAGCCGAACGTGGTCTTGCCGGCGGCCTTGGCCGCCAGATACTGCGAATGCTGTTGCCAGTAGCCGATCTTGGGGTCGTGGGAGAAAATCTTCTGCCAGGACGCGGTGAGCGTCACGAGGGCGTCCCAAAACAGTGGCAGCCCCGGAATCCAGGCCCATTTCAGCAGGCCTTTCTTGATCACCACGACCGTGACGACCGTCAGCGCGATGGCGGCGAGCAATTGGTTGGCGATGCCGAACAACGGGAACAGGGTGTTGATGCCACCGAGGGGATCGGTGACGCCCATGAGCAGGATGCTGCCCCAACCCGCGACGACGAGCAGGCTGCAGGCCCATGCGCCGATGCGCCAGCTGGGATCGCGCAGCTTGCGCAGCGGTCCACCGAGATTGCCCAGGGCATCGGACAACATGAAGCGGGCGACCCGGGTGCCGGCGTCCACGGTGGTGAGGATGAACAGCGCCTCGAACATGATCGCGAAGTGGTACCAGAAGGCCTTCATACTGGAGCCTCCGAAGACCTGGTGCAGGACTTCGGACATACCCAGCGCCAGCGTGGGTGCGCCACCGGTGCGCGAAATCACCGAGTGCTCACCGACTTCCGTCGCGGCCGACGTGATCTGGCCGGGGGTGATCGGGGCTCCGGACAGGCCCAGCCCGTTGGCGTAGGCGGCCGCGGTCGAGGCACTGGTGCCCGTGGCCGTGGCCGGCGAGTTGATCACGAAGTACAGATGCTGGTTGAGGATCGCCGCCGTGATCAGCGCCATGATGGCGACGAACGACTCGGTCAGCATGCCGCCGTAGCCGATCAGCCGCGTCTGCCCTTCCTTCTCCAGGAGCTTCGGTGTGGTGCCCGACGAGATCAGGGAATGGAAGCCGGACAGCGCACCGCACGCGATGGTGATGAACAGGAACGGAAACAGCGCACCGGCGAACACCGGGCCGTCGCCCCGGGTGGCGAATTGGGATACCGCGGGAGCAGACATAGCGGGCTGCGCGACCACGATGCCGACCGCGAGCAGCGAGATGGTGCCGACCTTCATGAACGTCGACAGGTAGTCGCGCGGCGCGAGCAGGAACCACACGGGCAGCACCGAGGCGGCCAGTCCGTAGCCGATGATGCACCACGACAACGTCACCTTCGACAGCGTGAACCAGTCTGCGCCCCATGATGTTTCGGCGACCCAGCCGCCGGAGATCACCGCCAGCAGGAGCAGTGCGACGCCGAACAGGGACACCTCGGACACCCGCCCGGGCCGCAGGAACCGCAGGTACAGACCCATGAAGATGGCGATCGGAATGGTCATCGCGATGGAGAACACACCCCACGGACTCTCGGCCAGTGCGTTGACCACGACGAGCGCCAGCACCGCCAGCAGGATCACCATGATCACCAGTACGGCGACGATGGCGGCGACGCCGCCGATGGGCCCGAGTTCGTCACGCGCCATCTGACCGAGGGAGCGACCGCGGCGCCGCGTCGAGATGACCAGCACCAGGTAGTCCTGTACACAGCCGGCGACGACCGCGCCGACGATGATCCAGATGGTGCCGGGCAGGTAACCCATCTGCATGGCCAGCACCGGCCCGACCAGCGGCCCGGCGCCGGCGATGGCGGCGAAGTGATGACCGAACAGCACCCGGCGGTCGGTCGGCATGTAGTCGATGTCGTTCTCGAGAAACTCTGCCGGGGTGGCGTGATCGTCGCGCGGTTTGACGATCTTCATCTCGATCAGCCGCGCGTAGAACCGGTAGCCGATGACGTAGGTGCAGATGGCGGCGATGACGAACCACACCGCGTTGACGGTCTCGCCGCGGGCGAAGGCGATGACGGCCCACGCCACGGCGGCGAGGACTGCGATGACGCCGAAGATCACCCGATGCCGGGCAGTGATGGGCGAGCGGTCGATGATCGCGACCGGGGGTAGGTCGGGGTCGGTACGCACATAGGTGACATCCCCGACGGATTCGTCGGGGAGTGCGGTGGCTGGCGACATGCCCCACATCCTGTCATCCGGCGCCGCCGAATTGCGGGGTAACACTCAGCGTTCGTACAGCGACCTGACGGTGTCGATGGTATCGGCCTCCTCCGGCCGCTTGTCGTCGCGATAGTGCAGCACCCGAGCGAATCGCAGCGCCATCCTGCCGGGGTAACGGCTCGAACCCTGCACGCCGTCGAACGCGATCTCGACCACCTGCTCGGGCCGCAGCCGCACCACATATGCGTCCATCGGGCCGTCGGCCAGTTCGGTGAACCGCGCGGTCTGCCAGTCCAGCACCGCGTCGGTCATCCCTTTGAAGGTCTTGCCCAACATGACGTATCCGCCGGTATCCGGATCGCGGGCGCCAAGATGGATGTTCGACAGCTTGCCTGTGCGCCGGCCAGAACCCCACTCGACGGCCAGCACCACCAGATCGAGGGTATGCACCGGCTTGACCTTCAGCCAGCCGGCGCCGCGCCGGCCCGCCTCGTAGGGCGACGCGGGGTGCTTGGCCATCACGCCTTCGTGACCGGCGGCAAGCGTCTGCTCGAGGAACTGTTGGGCGACAACCGAATCGGAGGTGACGCAGCGGCGTACCCGGAGCGGCTCGGGAACGACCTCCTCGAGTGCGTTCCGGCGCTGGGTTGCCGACTGATCCAGCAGGTCGGTGCCGTCGCGGTGCAGGATGTCGAAGAAGAACACCGAAAGCGGTTGCGCCCCGTCATCAGTGCGTTTGCCGATCCGGGAGGACGTGATCTGGAACCGGTGCGGACGACCGTCGGCCCGTAGGGCGAGGGCTTCGGCATCCGCGATCAGGTCGGTGACGGGCAGGGCCAGCACCGCGTTCACCACGTCGGGCACCCGGGCCGTGATGTCGTCCAGGCTGCGGGTGAAGACCGACACCTCGGAGCCGGCCCGGTGAATCTGCAGTCGAACCCCGTCGAGCTTCGTCTCGAATATTGCCGCGCCACCCAGCTTTTCGAGTGCGTCGCCGACTCCGGTGGCCGTCTGCGCGAGCATCGGGCTCACCGGCCTGCCGACGGTCAGGGTGAAGCGCTGCAGGCTGTCGGCGCCATCGGACATCGCGGCGGCTGCCACTGTGGCCAGGTCGCCGCTGAGCATCGCGGCGCGCCGCACGTCCGCGGCCGCGATGCCCGCAGCCTTGGCCACGGCGTCGGCCATCACCCCGGCCAACGCGCCTTGCCGGAGCCCGCCGCTGAGCAGTCCGCGCAGGAACGTCTGCTCGGCCGCGGTGGCTGCCCCGAACAGGCCGTGGAGCAGTTCGGTGCGGGTGGCAGTTGAACCTCTGCCGGCGACGGCCTTGATGGCCGACAGCGCGGCGTCGACCTCGATGACACTCAGTGCCGAGCTGTCGGCCGGCGGCGGCAGCGAACGCAGCGCCGCCCAGCCGACCCCGATCTGCCGCTGCGGCAACTCACCGGACAGCCAGTCGACGACGACGGCGACAGTGGCCGGATCACCGGCTGCCGCGCCGAGCAGCGCCGCGATGCGGCTGATCTTCGCCGACCGGGCAGACACCGCTCCGACGTCTGCTGAGGCCACGGCGACGTCGGTGAGAAGCACGAATCCAGCTTGGCACGGGGGACCGACAATCTTCAGCCGGCGCTGAGTAATCCATCCAAGACCGCGGCTTCGGCCTGGATCTGCTCGGCGCGGTCGTCGTGGCCGCCCGAGCGCAGTTGTGCCGCCGCAGTGCGCCGTTCGTCGGCCTCGGCCCCGATCAACGCCCGGATCTGGTCGTCGGTCAAGCGTCGGCGGTCGACCTCGGCCGCACCGAGACCGTGTGCGCTGTCGGCGATGGCTCCGGCCCGGGGCACCGGCACGTCCGGGGTCTCCGCGTTGTCGATGGCGCTGAGCGCACTGCGGATCGCCGCGGTCGAAATGACGTCCTTCGACTTGCGTGCCGCGGTCAGTCGGACCCGGAGGTCGGTGCGCCACTGTTGGGCGGGTTCGGTCATCCGGTCACCGTAGTGAGGCGGATCTGGCTCGCCAACCGAATATTTCGGACTCATACGACGGTGAAGGACACCGAGTGCCAGCCGGTCGCCCCATCGGGGACGGCGCCGGCGACGTCGGCCGTCTGAACCGCGCCGGTGCCGTCGGTGGCCCGGACGGTGATGGTGTGGCGCCCGGGTTCGGTGGCCTGCCAGGTGTAGCTCCACAACCGCCAGGTGTCGTTCGAATACGCGGCGCCCAGTGTCGCGGGCCGCCACGGGCCGTCGTCGATCCGGACTTCCACCGCTTTGACCCCTCGGTGCTGTGCCCAGGCGACGCCACCGAAAGTCGCAGTACCCGTCGGCACGCCGGCTCCGGCGCGGGGCACGTCGATGCGTGATTCGGTCTTGATCGGGCCGTGGGCCGACCAACCCAACTTCGTCCAATAGGCCTGGGCCCGATCGAATCTGGTGAGTTCGAGGTCGACGAGCCATTTGGTCGCGGACACGTAGCCGTACAACCCGGGCACCACCAGCCGCGCCGGGTAACCGTGCTCGGTGGGCAGCGGATCGCCGTTCATGGCGACAGCAAGCAAGGCATCGCGGTTGTCGGTCAGTGCCTCGACGGGGGTGCCCGCGGTGAAGCCGTCCACGGACGTGGACAACACCATGTCGGCATCAGTGTGCACGCCGGCCCGTGCCAGCAGGTCGCGCACGCGATAGCCGGTCCAGGTGGCGTTCGATATCAGGTTGCCGCCCACGGGGTTTGACACGCAGGTCAGCGTGACCACTTTGTCGACCGCCTCGAACTGGGCCAGCTCATCGAACCGGAAGGTCACCTCGCGGTCGACCATGCCGTGGATCCGCAGCCGCCAATCCTGCCGCTGCACCTGGGGGACGGACAGCGCCGTGTCGATCCGGTAGAAGTCGGCCGCCGGAGTGATGAACGGCGGCAGGTCCACTCCAGCGGGTTGCACATCCGGCGGTATCGGCGGGCCGGGGACCTTGGGGGCCGGCGGGGTATAGGCACTGCGGTCGCCCGAGACCGACGCCGCCGCGCGGCCCAGCACCACCCCGATGACGCCGGCCAGCGTGCCGGCGGCCAGGAAGCCCAGTGTCGCCAGCGATCGGCGCCGGCCGGGATCGGCCGCGGCATCGGTGTCCGGGCTGGTGGCCGGCGTCGAGGGATCGAGACGCTCAGAGACCAGCAGCCGCAGTACCGCGATGCCCGCCGCCGCGCCGACGAGCGACGGGACGATGTCGATGGGGCGGGCGCCGGTGCGGGACATCACCGCGACGCTGCCCAGCACCCCGGCCAGCCCGAGGGCGACGCTGCCGACCTTCCGATCCTCGAATTGTGCTGTCGCCATGGCGATCACCGCGATGGCCACGAGTACCGCGACGGTCAGGAACAGCTTGTCGTTGGTGGCGAAGGTCTGGATGGCCCACTCTTTGACCGGTCCCGGGGTGAGGTCGATGATCACAGACCCGACCGCGGTGCGGGAATCGGCGTGCGGCCCGAACGGAACCGCCAGGAGCGCAGCCACGCCGAGCGCGACGGCTGCGGCCGCCAGGCCGGCGAGCGATCGGTTCGGGTCCAGTCGAAGTGCCACACCGCCACAGTACGGGCGCATCAGTGGGCAAGCCCGAATGAGAACGGATCGTAAGAATTACCTGCCCGATTGACCGATTCCGGGCCAGAATCACTGCATCATGCAGCCGACCCTGACCGACCGTGACCGAGACATCGTCCAGAACTGGATCCGCGCCGAGGGATTGGGTGAGCACCTCACCGACGTCGAGCCGCTGACCGGCGGTACCCAGAACATCGTGGTGCGGTTGCACATCGACGGCCGGCCGGTGGTGCTGCGCCGACCGCCGCTGCATCCACGGCCGACCAGCGACAAGACCATGCAGCGCGAGATCGCCGTGCTGCGGACCGTGGCCGGAACCTCGGTGCCACATCCCGCGTTCATCGCCGGCTGCGAGGACCCGTCGGTACTCGGCGTCGTTTTCTACCTGATGGCCGAGGTCGACGGCTTCAATCCGGGCGAGGAGTTGTCGCCCGCGTACGCCACCGACGCCACACTGCGGCATGACGTGGGAGTGTCGTACGCGGCGAGCCTGGCGCAGCTGGGCAACGTGGCCTGGGAAGGCAGCCCGCTGGCGGCCATCCGCAAGCCGGGATCATTTGTGGCGCGACAGGTTCCGCAGTTCGCCGGACTGCTGCAGAGCTATCGGCATGACAATTACGACCCTGAATCGCTGGACGGGGTAGCGGAACTGGCGACCTGGCTGACCGACAACCGGCCACCTGATGGCGAGCCCGGGATCATGCACGGCGACTGCCACCTGAACAACGTGATACTGCGCCATGACCGGCCGGAACTGGCGGCATTCGTCGACTGGGAGATGTGCACCGTCGGCGACCCGCTGCTGGACCTGGGCTGGATGCTGGTGTGCTGGCCGACGGCGCCCAATGCCATCGTGGTCGGCGCCGCGCTGGCCGAGGCCGGGGGCCTCGCGGGACGGGACGAACTGCTGGATGCCTATCTGGCCGCAGGTGGTCGGCGCACCGAGCATCTGGATTGGTACATCGCGATGGCCTGCTTCAAATTGGGCATCGTCATCGAGGGCACCTGGTCTCGGTTCCTGGCAGGATTGGCCGACCGCGAGGCGGGGGAGAAGCTGCATGCCTCTGCCACCGAGCTGATCCACCTCGGTGTGCGGGTTGCCAAGGGCGACAACCCGTTCGTCTATCGGTAGGTATCCCAGCCCAGCTTGACGGCCAACGCCAGACCGGCCACCGCGATGGTCACGCGCAGCGGCGTCGCCGGTGTGCGCCGCACCACGACCGGCCCCAGCCGGGAGCCCACCAGGCACCCGATGCCCAGTGGCAGTACGGCAATCCAGTTCACCGGCGCGAGCGCGATGAATCCCACGGCGGCAACACCATTGGCCGCACCGAGGATGACGTTCTTCGCGGCGTTCGCGTGGGCCATCGACTCGCTGCCGCTGTGCAGCATCAGGGCGAGCAGCACCACGCCGGCGGCGGCGCCGAAATAACCGCCGTACAAACAGATCACGAAGATCGCGGCGGCGATCAGCAGTTCCCGTCCCCGGCCGGGTTCGGTATCGGCGCCCGGCCGTTGGGGGATCGCGATGGTGACGGACGACAGCCCGAGCAGTAGCGGAACCACCACCTCGAAGCCCTCCGCAGGAAGGGCCAGCAGCAGTGCGGCTCCCGCCGCCCCGCCGAGCGCGGCGACCGGCAGGACGCGACGCAGCCAGGGACCCATGCCGTCGAGCTCGGGGAGCGAGCCCCACACCGACCCGATGGTGTTGAAGGTGAGCGCGACGGTGTTGGTCACGTTCGCCGCCACCGGCGGCAGCCCGACCATCAGCAGCGCCGGGTAGGTCGCGACGGAAGCCAGACCCGCGATGCTTCCGGTGAGGCCGCCCGCGATACCGGCGGCGAGCAGAAGTAGTGCGTGCTGCCAGCTCATCGCGGCACACCCTACAACCTCGCGATTTGTGCACGAGAATCCGCGGTGAGCGCGGAAAATCGTGCACGAATCGCGAAATTAACTGTCGTCCGATAGAAACATCTGCATGTCCTCCGCTGATTTTGGCGTAGACGCCGTCCTCGCCGCGATCCACGCGGCGGACGGCGAGGGCGCGCTGCGGTCGGGCATCGAGCAGGGCCTGCAGGCGGTGCGGGCCGCGGCGCGCGCGTCCACGCCGGCTGTTGATGTCGCCGCCTCGTGGTCGCACATGCTGCGATCCGGTGTGGCAGCGGCCGTGCGGCTGACGTCCACGAACTTGCCGTGGTCGTGGTTCGTCTCCGGCAGTGTCGCGCGGGGTGAGGCGGTGTCCGGATCCGACGTCGAGACGCTGGTCATGATCGAGGACGATGCAGACCAAGACGAGGCGTTGACGGCGGCGGCCGCGGTGCATGCCGTGCTGGAACGGAGCGGGGTGCGCGCCGACGCCAATGGCGTACTGGCCAGCCGGCCCAGGTTCTGCCGATCGGCGAATGCCTGGTCCGACGGCATCACGCACTGGACATCCGATCCGCGGGCGGACCGTGGCGTGGTGATGACCGGTGTGTTGGCCGACTCCCGCGCCGTCCATCTGGCCGACTCGACCTTGGCCGAGGATTTACTGCGCGCCCAGGTGGTGCGCGCCGCCGGCCATCACTATCCGGCCCGCCAGTATCTGCTGCAGGACGCCACAATGTTGCGCGCAACGTTTCCCTCCCGGCTGCGCATGCTGACCAACCAATCCGACACCGTCGACCTCAAACTGGCGGCGATCGATCCAATCGTGAAGATCGCGCGATGGGCGGCGCTGTCGGCCGGCGCCACCGGCCTGTCCACGCCGAGCCGGCTCGACGCCGCCGGTGCCGCGAATGTACTGGATGCCGATGATGTTTCGAGCCTGCGAGAGTGTTTCACCGTGCTGCTGAGATTTCGGTGGACGTCGCGTGCGGGCACCGATCAGGTGGTCTTGTCGGAGTTGCCACCGCAAGAGCGAGCCATGCTGCGTAGCGTGGCCCGCGAGGTGGCCGGCATCAGCCGCAAACTGGCGTTCCTCGCCTCGACATCGGCGTTCCGCTGATGACCGAGACCACCGCGGCCGTGATCGCCGCACACCACGCGGTGCAGCAGACGCTCGCCGCTCAGCGCATCGAAGGCTGGGAGCCCGAGCCCGCCCACATCGTCGAGCTGGGTGCCCTCGCTTCCGGAGCGTTGGCGTTCGGTGACTATCTCGCGTGCTGTCGCGAGCGGTACCCGGCGGCGCCGGCGCGTCGCCGATTCCTCCGGCGCCGAGCGCCGTACCTGATCCCCGGAACATCGGTGCTGCGCAACAACTTCGGGATCCAGAACGGACCTGATCTGGCGGCCGCGGAATATGAGGTGACGGCGGGCCGCATGGTGCTGTGGCACGTTCGGCAGTGCGCGCCAGAGACGAGCCTCGACGTTCGCGCACTGCACGGGGAGCTCTTCGGTGACGTGTACCCGTGGGCAGGAAAGCTGCGTACCGTCGACCTTCGCCGCGGGGGCTCCGCCTTCACCTGGCAGGTGGACGTCGCCGGGGGAATCGGCGAAATCGAGCTTGCCGCAACGGTATTGGCGGACGTTGGAGCTGGATACGACAACGCGAGGCTGGCGTGGGAACTGTCCCGGCTGTACGCCCGGTATAACCAGATTCACCCGTTCCGGGAAGGCAACGGGCGCACCGGGATGCTGCTGCTGCACGCGCTCGCCGGCCGGTGCGGGCGGCAACTGGACTTCACCCACGTCACCCGTGCCGCCTGGTATTCGGCTTCCCGGGACAGCATGCCGCTGCATCGCGATGGACACCCCAGTCACCGGCCGTTCCTGTGGCTGCTGAACCGTGCGGTGAAATCGCCTTGACCCGAGACGGGATCGCGGACTAACCTCGGCGACCATGCTTCACATGCTCGTAGTAGCCAGTACCCACAGCGGGGTCTGATCCTGACCGACCCCTCGCTGTGGGTCGGACGCTACTACCTGTCGGTCACTTCTTTGAGCAGAAAAGACCGACAGCATGTTCACCTCCACCGCCATCTCCACCACGTCGCGTTTCGCGGATCTGTTTGACCGCCCCGTGCCTCGTGACCTGCGTGAACACGCAGAAGCGATGTGCCACGACACCTTCATCGACCACTACGGACAACAGCGTGGGCCGATCCGCCTGGGCAGCTGGGGCGCCGCGGGCGACGACGACCGCCGCCGTGGGGTCACCGCCGCGCGGCGGTACCGGGCCAGCATCGCCGTCGGCGACCGCATCGCGACCTCCACGGCAGCGGCGACAGGCCCCGTCGCCGCCCTCACCGCCATGCTGCACGAGCGTGGTGTGGCCGTCGAGATGATCAAGTTCCACCAACTGCCAGCCGTCGGCGGTGGCATCGCGACGTTCATCTACGGCACCGACGGCGTCCGCTCCGAGTGGGCCATGGGCTGGGCACGAGACCCGGTCCAGTCGGCGCTGCGGGCGATGATCGCCTGCGCCAACCGGCTGCACGCGTAAACGCTGAAAGGCCGGCTGCCGCACAGGTTTACGAACAAACCGTGCGGCGGCTGGCCTCTCGGCGTCCTAGGTGAGTGGTCGCAGGACGATCGGCATGCCGTCCACGGGTACCGGCATGCCGCCGTAGTCGTACCAGGGCTGGTAACCGGGGTGCGGCAACTCCAGCCGGTAGCGGCGCAGCAGCCGGTGCATCACGGTCTTGATCTCGAGCTGACCGAACACCATGCCGATGCACTTGTGTGCACCACCGCCGAACGGTGCGAACGCATATCGGTGCCTCTTGTGCTCGTTGCGCGGTTCGGCGAAACGGTCCGGGTCGAACTTCTCCGGATCTGTCCACAACTCGGGGAGTCGGTGGTTGACCGACGGCCAGGTGACGACGTCGGTGCCCGCCGGAATGAAGTAGCCCAACAGTTCGGTGTCCCGCACGGCGCGGCGGAAGTTGAACGGCAGCGGCGTCATCATCCGCAGCGCTTCGTTGATCACCAGATCGTAGGTCTCGAGCTTCTCCAGCGCTTCGATGTCCAGCGGGCCATCACCGATGCGGGCCGAATCGGCACGCAGCTTGTCCTGCCACTCGGGGTTGGCGGCCAGGTGGTACGCCATGGTGGTCATGGTCGACGTCGAGGTGTCGTGCGCGGCCATCATGAGGAAGATCATGTGGCTGACGATCTGGTCGTCGGTGAAGCTCCCGCCGTCCTCGTCCTGGGCGTGACACAGCACGCTGAACATGTCGGTGCTCTCGCTGCGGCGCTTCTCGGCGATGGAACGGGAGAAGTAGTCGACCAGCGTCTTGCGGGCCTGAATGCCGCGCCACCAGGTCAGTGGTGGTACCGAGGTCCGGACGATGGCATTGCCGGCCCGGGTGGTGGTGGTGAAGGCCTGGTTGATGGTGGTGACCAGCTTGTGGTCGGTACCCGCCGGGATGCCCATGAAGACCTCCGCGGCGATGTCCAGGGTCAGCTCCTTGACCGAGGGGTGGAACAGGAACCGGGCGTCGTTGGCCACCCAATCCTTGGCCAGCACCGAGCTGGCCACCGAGTCGACGTGCGAGACGTAGCCGGACAGCTTGGTACGAGTGAACGCCTCTTGCATGATGCGGCGGTGGAACATGTGCTCGTCGAAATCGAGCAGCATCAGGCCGCCCTCGAAGAACGGTCCGATGACCGGATCCCAGGCGCGCTGGGAGAAGTCCTTGTTGCGGTTGGAGAAGACGGCCTGGGTGGCGTCCGGCCCGACCGCCATCACGGCCGACAGCGCGGGTGAATCGGAGAAGTACAGCGGACCGTGTTTGCGGTACTGCTCGAGGATGTAGTCAGGGCCGCCCCGGAAGGTCTCGATCAGGTGGCCGATGACCGGTAGTCCCGAGTCGCCCATGATCGCCTTGAGGCCGCTGCCTGCAGGCGGCTCGGCGAACATGAATTCATTCCATTGCTTGGCCCGAAGTCGCTGTTCGACGATGCCCATTCCGGGCACCGTGACCGGCGTCGGCTTGAGCCGGCGCCAGGCCTGATCGAGCAGGTAGCGAGGGGTGCTGATGGTCGCCATGTACCACTCCTGAATGCGATGTTTGTGGTGAAAGTCACCACCAGATGTCATCTTGGCTGGCACACTTGACGCGTGTCAAGTTTTGAGTTGGCGTGTCGGCGATGACATCGTGAGCGCTATGAGTGCTGAAGTCGAGACGGCCGACAAGGGCCGCAGTCGCGGCGACAAGCAACGCGACGCCATCATCGAGGCGGTGCGCGAACTGTTGCAGGAGCGGCCGTTCGCCGAACTGTCCGTCAGCACCATCAGTGCGCGGGCGGGTGTGGCGCGGTCAGGTTTCTACTTCTACTTCGACTCCAAGTACTCCGTGCTGGCCCGGATCGTGTCCGAGGCGATGGAGGAACTCGACGCGCTCACCCACAACTTTGCGCCGCGTGAGCCGGATGAGACGCCGGCGGCCTTCGCCAAGCGGATGGTGGGCAGCGCCGCCGCCGTCTATGCGATCAACGACCCGATCATGGCGGCGTGCACGGCCGCGCAGAACACGGATGCCGAAATTCGTGACTTGATGGCCGACTTCGAAGACGGCGTGATCGCCAAGATCGTCGGGCTCGTCGAGCAGGACGCCGGCCGGCGCCCGATTTCGGACGACCTGCCGACGCTGGTTCGCATCTTGGTGTCGACGACGGCCTACACGTTGTCGCGCGACAGCGCCTTCATCGGGCGCGGTGGGGACCCGCAACGCGCCGTCGACGTCGTGGAGCGACTGTGGCTCAGCGCGTTATGGGGCGGCGGCCAACTCCCTGTTTAGAGACGGGGCCTGTGTAGGGTCGGGCCATGACGCGGTGGAGCGGCTACGCAGGCAAGCGGTGTTTCGTGACGGGGGCAGCCAGCGGCATCGGCCGGGCGACCGCGCTCAAGCTGGCCCAGCAGGGCGCAATCCTGTATCTCACCGACCGTGATGCCGCGGGCCTGGAACAGGCCGTCGCCGATGCTCGCGCGCTCGGTGGTGAGGTGGCCGAGTACCGCGCGCTGGACATCTCCGACTACGACGCGGTCGCGGCCTTCGCCGCGGACATCCAAAGCCGGCATGAGGCCATGGACGTGGTGCTCAACATCGCCGGAATCTCGGCGTGGGGCACCGTCAGCACCCTGACCCATCAGCACTGGCGCTCGATGGTCGACGTCAACCTGATGGGCCCCATCCACGTCATCGAGACCATGGTGCCGCCCATGGTGGCCGCCGGCCGCGGCGGACGCGTGGCCAATGTGTCGTCGGCCGCAGGCATCGTCGCGCTGCCGTGGCACGCCGCGTACAGCGCGAGCAAGTACGGCCTGCACGGCGTCAGCGAGGTACTGCGCTTCGATCTGGCCCGGCATCGCATCGGGGTGTCGGTCGTGGTGCCCGGCGCGGTGAAGACCCCTCTGGTGCAGACGGTTCACATTGCCGGCGTGGACCGCGAGCATCCACAGGTGCAGCGGTGGGTGGCCCGGTTCGCCGGACACGCGGTGTCGCCGGAGCAGGCCGCGGACAAGCTCCTCGCGGGCGTGGCCAAGAACAAGTTCATGATCTACACCTCGCCGGACATCCGGACGCTGTACCTGTTCAAGCGGCTGGCGTGGTGGCCCTACAGCGTGGCGATGCGCCAGGTGAACGTGTTGTTCACGCGGGCGCTGCGACCGAAGCGACGCTGAGTCCCAAAGCCTCTGAACTTCAGCGCTTTCCCCAGTCCCATGGCGGCGCGCTGATCATCGTCTGGCCGTCGATCTCGGTTTCGCCCCACTGCTTGATCAGCTCGACTTCGCTCGCGTCGCACGCGGCCAGCCGCTCGCGCAGCCGTGCCGAGTGCGTGACCACGACGAGCTGCGTCTTGCGCGCGGCCGCGGCGATCATGTCCGCCAGTGGGCCCACCAGGTCGGGATGCAGCGACGTCTCCGGTTCGTTGAGCACCATCAGCTGAGGCGGTTCCGGGGACAGCAGGGCCGCGCCCCAGAGTAGGAATCGCAGTGTGCCGTCGGACAATTCGGCCGAACGCAGCGGACGGAGCATGCCGCGTTGGTGCAGCTGCAATTCGAACAACCCGCCGTCGGAGCTCACCGATATCTCGGCGCCGTCGAACGCATCTGCGATCGCGCGCGCCAGATCGTCGAACCCGGCTTCGAGGATCGTCTGTACGGCGGCGGCCAGGTCGCTGCCGTCGTCGCTGAGCACCGGGGTCCGGGTGCCCACCTGGCGGCGGCGGGCCGGCGCGTCCCGGTCGGCCCGGAAGCCGTCGTAGAAGCGCCAGTCGCGCAATCGATCCCGGACCGCGGCGAGCTCGGGCAGTGCCTCGGGATTGGCGTACTCGGCCAGCACGCTGCGGTAGCTCGGCAGGGCGCGGGTCAATTCGTCGAAGCCGCGGCCCGAGTCGGAGGCCACTTCGGCGTAGGTCCGGGTGCGACGCACCAGGGTGCTGCTGGGCCGGGGAGTCGGCCCGGCGAACACCGTCTCCCGCTTGATCTCGGGGTCCTGACCGAACATCGAGTTGTGGCCCGGGTCCTGCGGTAGACCGAGGTCGATGAAGTAGCCGAAATCGGTTGCCGCAAAGCCGAGTTCGAGTGACACCGGTCGGGTCCGGGTGGTGCCCTCGGTGGTGCCGGTCCGGCGGGCGCCGCTGGTGTTCTCCGGGCCGGCCCACAGCACCGACTGCAGCCCGCCTTCGCGGGCCAGGGACCCGATGACCTCACCGCGCCCGCAGTCGGCCAGCAAGCCCAGCGCCCGGTACACCGAGGACTTGCCGGTGCCGTTGGCTCCGGTCACCACGGTCAGTTCCGACAGGGGCAGGACGATCTCGCGCAGCGACCGGTAGCCCCGGATGGCGATAGTGGTCAGCACTACTGTGGCATCTCCAGTTCCAGTCGCACCCCGAGCAGTCGCACCGGCCGGTCCAGTTCGAAGTCGTGCAGCAGATCGATCGCGGTCCTGGTGATGGCCTCCAGGTCGGTACCGGCCACCGGCAACTTGCGAATCTTGGTGCGGGTGAAGAACGTCTTGGTGCGCAGGGTCACGGCCACCCTGGTGACGACGCGGCCCTGCCCGACGATCTCAGCCAGGGTCCGCCGCGCCAGATCGACGACCGCGGCTTCCATCTCGGCGGTGTCGGTGAGATCTGCCGGGAACGTCACCACATGGCTGCGCGACCGCGGCACCCACGGTTCGGCCGTCACGTTGCTATCGCCGCCGCCTTTGGCCAGCAACAGAATCCACAATCCGGTGGTCGGGCCGAAGGTGGAGGTGAGCAGTTCGGCATCGGTTCGGGCCAGCTCTGCGACGGTGGTGATATCCAGTTCCGCAAGCCTTTTCGCGGTCTTGGGGCCCACGCCCCAGAGCGCGTCGACCGGCCGGTCGCCCATGACTGTCATCCAGTTCTCGGCGGTGAGCGCGAAAACTCCGGCTGGTTTACCGAATCCGGTCGCGACCTTGGCCCGCTGCTTGTTGTCACTGATGCCGACGCTGCACGACAGCCCGGTCTCGGCGGCGATCACGGCCCGAATCTTCTCGGCCAGCTCGAACGGATCGTCCACGGCGGCACCGACGTACGCCTCGTCCCAGCCCCATACCTCGACCGGATGCCCGAGGTCGCGGAGCAGGCCCATCACCTGCTCGGAGGCTTCGTCGTACGCGGCCGCGTCGGAGGGCAGGAAGACAGCCTCGGGACATTTGCGAGCGGCGGTGCGCAGCGGCATCCCGGCGTGGACGCCGAATTCCCGTGCCTCGTAGGAGGCGCACGTGACCACCTTGCGCGGTTCGGTGGGGTCGCCGCTGCCACCGACGATGACCGGCTGCCCGACCAGCTCGGGGTGACGGCGCAGTTCGACGGAAGCCAGGAACTGGTCGAGGTCGACGTGCAGGACCCAGGGCGCTCTGGTCATCTCAGACACCCGCTCACGTCAGGTCCCACAAAGCTTGTGCGCCACGCTTTCCCACGCATCACCCTGCGCGTGCAGGCTCTGGCCCAGATCGTCGTGCTGGTGGCTGACGTAGTCGGCGTCGAGTAGGGCCAGCAGGGCATCGGTCTGGGCGTCCAGGTTCCCCGTGGTGCCCGCCGAGTGCAGCAGCATCCGGACGTGGGTGCGGTGGACGGCGGCAGCGGCCCCGAAGCGGCTCTGCGGATCGCGCCCCGCGTCGGACAGCAGGGCGCGGTGTTGCCAGACGAACTGGAGCCGGTCGCGGCCGTAGGCGAGTAGCCGCTCCAGCGGCGGTGCGCCAGGACCCAGCGGAGGCGGGCCGAACATCATGGCGTTCTGCTCGACCTGCTCGTCCTCGTCGAGAAGCACGAGCATGAGGCCGGAGCGGCTGCCGAACCGGCGGAACAAGGTGCCCTTGCCCACACCGGCCTCGGCCGCGATGTCGTCCATGGTGACGGCGTCGGCGCCGTGCTCGGCGATGAGGCGGCGAGCCGCGTCGAGAAGCAGCAGCCGGTTGCGCGCCGCATCGCCGCGCTCGACCGGCGCCGCGGGCGTCATCGGCAGGCCTGGCATGGGCAGCTTTGTCGGCCGCAGCTGCGCCAGCCCGTCGCTCATGAAAAAACTTTAGCTCAGACGGAATTAATCGGACCATGGTCCGGTTGACTCATGCGAGGATCGGTTCGTCGGAGCCGGCCACACACGAGCTAAGGGGAAAGAATATGGCAGATACCAAGGTCCTGGTCCTGGTCGGCAGCCTGCGTGCGGCATCGCTGAACCGCCAGCTGGCCGAGGTGGCGGTCGAATCGGCGCCTGAAGGCGTGACGGTACGCGTGGCGGACGGACTGGGCGAGCTGCCCTTCTACAACGAAGACCTGGACAACGAGTCGGTATCGGAAGCGGTCGTGGCGCTGCGCCGGATCGCCGGTGACGCCGACGCCATCCTGGCCGTGACCCCTGAGTACAACGGCACCATCCCGGCTGTCCTGAAGAACGCGATCGACTGGCTGTCGCGCCCGTACGGCGCCGGTGCCGTCGTCGGCAAGCCGCTGGCGGTCATCGGTACCGCGCTCGGCCAGTACGGCGGTGTCTGGGCGCACGACGAGAGCCGCAAGTCGTTCGGCATCGCCGGAGCGGACGTCGTGGACGTCAAGCTGTCCCTGCCGGCGTCGGCGTTCGACGGCAAGCATCCGCGCGAGGCTGCCGAGGTGGTCGACGGCGTGCGTGGCGTCATCGCCAAGCTGGCCGCCGAGGTCGGCTGACCAGAGCTCGGATGACCATCAGGGCCGTCGCCAGCGGCTGACGGATGGCGACGGCCCTGGGCTATGTGCCGGGTGGCGGGTGCGCACGCTCAGATAACCGTCGGCTCGCGTCCTTCGGGCACAAAAGGACTGGCAACGAACTACGGTTTGGGCGTGGCCGGGAAAACAGGCAGCTGACGTGGCCGGTGGCGCGGACCGGGGCGGAGCGAATGACGCGTTGACGCAAGCGGTGGCCGGAATCGGCACGCGGCTCGACGCTCGGCTCACCGACATCACGCGCTCGGTCGCCGAGCAGCTGGTGTCCGCCATCGCCGAACTGCGCGGTGAAGAGCAACTTCAGCGGGTCCTGGACGATTCGGTCACGGCGAACATCGATGCGTTCTTTGCCGCAGTCCGGCACGGCATCTCGATCGACCTGTTGCATGCTCCCGCGGCCGCGCTCGAGCACGCGCGCCGGCTGGCCCAGCGGGACATCTCGGCCAATGTGCTGGTCCGGTCCTACCGGCTGGGCCATCAGGCGGTGCTGAAAGAGGTGCTCGAGGAGATCAGGGCCGCGGACCTCGGTCCGGGACTGGGGCTGGACGTCTTCGACGTGATGTCGACGATTTCGTTCAACTACATCGACAGGATTTCCCAAGAAGTCGTCGAGGTGTACCAGCAGGCGCGGGAAAGCTGGCTGGAGAACCGAAACAGCGTGCGCATCACTGAGGTTCGCGAGTTGCTCGCCGGTGGCGACGTTGACGTCGACGCCGCGACCCTGGCAATCCGATACCCACTGCAGCGCACTCATCTCGCGGTGGTGCTGTGGTGCGGGGACGCCGAGGACCGGTTGGCCGAGATGGAGCGCCTGGTCCGGCAATTCGCCGCATCGATCGGCGCGGCGGATTCTCCGCTGTTCATCTCGGTGGATCGTGCCACGGCATGGGCCTGGGTCGCGGTGCCCGTGGCGGTCGTGGACGAGGCGGTGACCTGGCTGGGCAGCCTGGTGCCGGCCGACGGCCCGCACGTGGCCGTCGGTACCCCGCAGTCCGGCGTCGCGGGGTTTCGGCTCTCGTACCGGCAGGCCGAAAACGCCCGCACCGTGGCGGTGGCGTCGGGCCCGCAGCGCCGATTCACCGCGTTCGGCCACCGCGGGGTCGCGCTCGCGGCGCTGTTGGGTGCGAATGTCGATGCGCTGTCGGCGTGGGCGACCGAAGTGCTTGGCCCACTGGCCTGTTCGACCGACAGCGACCAGCGCCTGCGGGAAACGCTGCAGGCCTTCCTGAAGGCCGGTGGTAGCAACAAGGCCGCAGCCGAGGAGCTGCATCTGCACACCAACTCGGTGAAGTACCGGGTCCAGCGGGCGATCGAACGCCGGGGCCGGCCCATCGAGGACGACCGCCTGGACGTCGAGGTCGCGCTGCTGCTGTGCAGTCTGTTCGGTGACCAGCTGCTCGCCCAGGCGGACGACGGCGGGTCGTGATGGCATCCGCGAGGGCAGCGTGTAACCCCGATGGCTATCTACATCGTGAAGGGGCCTCGGGGTGTGCCGGGCCGCACCGATGAGACGGGGGCAATGTGTCAGCGCAGCGTGATCCTGTGCACCGACCCCCGCTGCGCGTGGTCTCGTCGGATTCCCGGTATCCCGACTGGGAGTCCGTCTATCAGGACAACGCGAAGTGGGTGTACCGCACGATCTACGCGCGAGTCGGCAATCAGGCCGATGCCGAGGACCTCACCGCGGAGGTGTTCATGGCCGCGTTGCGGCCGCTGCGGCTGACGGCGAGCGCCGCCGAGGTGCGGGCCTACCTGCGGAGCACCGCGCGTACGGTGCTCGCCGCGCATTGGCGCGAGACGATGGGGCGGGAGATCACTTGTATCGACCTCGATATCGAGGCGCCGCCGGAAGCCGAACAGTCCATCAGTACCGCCCCGGACCGTGTCGCCGCGGTATTGGCGGCCCTGCCGGACAACTATCGACGCATACTGGAGCTGCGATTTCTCCAGACCCGGTCCATCAAGGAGTCCGCGGCAGAGCTCGGTGTCAGCGTCGCCAACGCAAAGGTGTTGCAACACCGGGCATTACGGTTGGCTGCACAGATCAACGAGAAGGGCGAGCCATGAACGCGCGCGGGTTGCGTCGGTACCTCGACGATCTGCTGCGTGGGCGTAAACCGTCCGGGTTCAAGCCTGACGACTTCGACGCCGCGCAGATGCGCACCGCGATCGACCTGCAGACGGCCCGGCCCGGTGCCGACGAGCCGCGTCCGGAATTTCTCGCCGACCTGCAGAGCAGGCTTGCCCGACAGTTCGACGGCGACGAACCGGCGGCGCAGCCCGGGTGGCTGCGCGCCAACCGCCGTCAGGTCATCGTCGGGACGTCGGCGGCGGCCAGCGCCGCAGTGGCGGCCGTGGCCGTTGACCGGGCGCTGATGAGTGGCCGCAGCGAACCGGCGAAGCAGGACACCGCGAGCGGTGAACTCGTCCCGTCCGCGGGAAGCTGGCAGAAGGTGGCCGACAGTTCCGACGTGTCGGAGGGCGCGGTGCATCCGTTCGACCTGGGCTCGGTCGTGGGGTTCGTGCGCAGGGTGGACGGGAATGTGCAGGGCATCTCGGGTGTCTGTACGCACCAGGGCTGCCGGCTCTGGTTCGACGGACCTGACGACCGGCTGCGCTGCCCGTGCCACTCCACGTCGTTCGCCACCGACGGTCACGTCCTGACCCATCAGTTGCCGATTGCGCCAAGACCCTTGCCGAAGCTCGATGTTCGTGAGGTGGGCGGCGTTATCGAGGTGTTCGCGCCGGTTCCTCCGAGTCGGCCGGTCTGAGGCGTGTAACCCGCCGCCGTATCTGTTGGTGAGGGTGCGCAGCGCACCCCGCCCGACGACTACGGAGGTTCCCGTCGTGTCGCGACGATCCCTGGTGGCTCTCTCCTGCACCGCCCTGCTGCTGGCCGCATGCACCTCGACGGCGCCGCAGCAAAAAGCCGCCCCCGCACCTGTTTTCAGCTCCGATGTCAGTGGGACGCCCGGGATGAGCGGACCTGGTGCCGGCTCTGGACCCGCGACGGGCCCGATGGGTTCGATGACCATGGCCCCACCGGAATCCGGCCACCCCGCGCCCGCTCCGGCCGGTCCGAACGCGGTCAATATCGACAGCTTCGCCTTTGCCCCGGCGGAGCTGACCGTGCCGGCCGGGACGACGGTGACCTGGACCAACCACGACGAGGACCCGCACAACGTCGTCGCGGAAGGTGGGCAGTTCCGTTCTCCGACAATGGGTTCAGGAGCGACATTCAGCTATGTCTTTGCGACGCCCGGTACCTACGCCTACGTGTGCGGCATCCACCCCTTCATGCACGGGACGGTGGTGGTCCGATGAACGCCGACTCGTCGCAGAGCGACCCGCAGCAGATGAACCGTCGCCAATTGCTCCGGCACACGGCATGGTTCGGCGCCGCCGTCGGGCTGTCCGTGGTCGGTGGGGAAGTGCTGTCGCACGTCGCGGGCACCTCCTCGTCCGGCCCTGCGCCACGGCCCACTCTGCGCTTCGCCCAGGTCAGTGACAGCCACATCGGGTTCACCGGGGCCGCCAACACGGATGTGGCCGGCTCGTTCACCCATGCCATCGACACCGTCAACGACCTGGGCTACACGCCGGATTTCGTCATCCACACCGGTGATCTGACGCATCTGGCCACGCCGGAACAGTTCGACCAGGTCCGGCAGATGATGACGGGGCTGCATACCCCGCATGTGTTCACCGTTCCGGGGGAACATGATTCGGCTGACGACGCCGGCGCCAAGTACCGCCAGGCTTTCGGGGCGGGCACCCGCGGCGACGGTTGGTACAGCTTCGACATCGCCGGGGTGCACGTCATCGCGCTGGTGAACACGCTGAACCTCAAGAAGCTCGGCCATCTCGGCGTCGATCAACTCGAGTTCGTGGAGAAGGACGTCGCCTCGCTGTCGAGCGATACGCCGATCGTGGTGTTCAGCCACATCCCGCTGTTCGCGATGTACCCCGTCTGGGGCTGGGGGACCGACGACTCCGCGCAGGCCCTGAGCTATTTGAAGCGGTTCGCGTCGGTGACCTGCCTCAACGGCCATGTGCACCAGGTTTTTTCCAAGACCGAAGGCAACATCACCTTCCACAGTGGGACCACCACGGCGTATCCGCTGCCGCATCCGGGTGACGGTCCCGCGCCGAAACCGCTGACGCTGCCGGCCGGCAAGCTGCACGACGCGCTCGGTATCCGTGAGGTCACCTACCAGACCGGCCGGCACACCCTCGCGCTCAAGGAACGGACCCTGCTGTGACGAACGTCGTCTGTCGCCTGCTGATCGCCGCCGCCATGCTGGCGAGCGGCCTGCTGCACGCGTACCTGTACGTCCACGGGTATGGGCACATCCCGTCGGTCGGCACCGGCTTCCTGGTGCAGGCGTCGGTGTTCTGTGCCGTCGGGGTGTTGTTGGCGGTGGGTGCTCCAGTCTGGTTCGGCTGGGCGTCGGGCCTGCTGTCGGCGGGGGCGCTGGCGGCGTTCGCGCTGTCGCGGACGGTCGGGTTGTTCGGATTCGTGGAGACGGGCTGGGAGCCGGTACCGCATGCAGTCCTCAGTGTGGTCGCCGAAGCGGTGGCCGTGCTGACGGCGGGGGTCTGGGCGGTACGGGCCGCGCGGGGGCGATAGTCGCATTTGTCACGTCCGTCACGCGTGTACCACAGACAAGGCTCTTTGCACGAGTGCCGCGTGCTAGTGCTCCGGCTTGACGAGGCTTCGGTCGACTGCCGAACCGGATCGTCAGTCAGGGCATCGTGTAGCCGCCGCTGACCGAGATCATCTGCCCGGTTACCTGGCGTGCTGCCAAGGGCGAGGAGAACCACAGCACCGCTCGAGCGACGTCCTGTGCGGTGGTCAGCCGGCGCATCGGGGTGTCTTTGAGCATGAAGTCAATTTGCTTGGGGTTGAACACTTCATCTTCGCCGACGGACCAGAGGCTGGTCGCGCCAACGGCATCGGGGCCATCGGGCATGACCAAACCGGGACAGACGATGTTGGAGCGGATGCCGTGGCGCCCGTGCTCCCGTGCGGTGGTCCGCGCGAAGGCGACCATCGCCGCCTTTGACGCTCCGTAGATGCCCTGCCGGATCTGCCCAAACGCGGCGTCGCTGGCGATGAACACGAGGGCTCCGCCACCGCCTCCCTTCATTGGGCCGATCGCTGCCTGTGTGGCTGCCACGGCGCTGAAGAAGTTGACCTCGATCGTTCGCTGCCACTTTTCGCGGTCGATATCGGTGGCAACGAAGCCAGGCACACTCCAGCCGGCGTTGTTGACGACAACGTCGACACCGCCCCACTTGTCGACCGCCAGTCCTATGGTGTCGGTTGCACCGTGGGGAGTGGTCAGATCGGTGATCGCCAATTCGACAGCTGCCGCTCCGAGATCCATGGCCTCGTCGCGAACCTTCTTCGCCTGTGTTTCGTCGATGTCGTTCAACACAATTCGCGCGCCTTCGGCCGCGTACTCGTGCACGATGCCGCGCCCGATGTTAGATGCGCCGCCGGTGACAACGACCCTCGCGTCTGCCAATCCGAGATCCATGGTGACCCTTCCTTGCTGCGACTGTTGTATCACCGCATCCACTTAGTTTAACCTAGATTAGAAATATCGATTAGATTTGTCTACGTCTGAAGCGACGATGGGATACGAGTATGGAGAAACTGCTGCACGGCAAGGTGGCGGTAGTTACCGGCGCCGCCCAGGGGATAGGCCGCGAGATCGCTCGCACGTTGTTCCAGCACGGCGCGAAGGTTATGGTGGCCGACCTCAATGGGGTTGCCGCCCGCCGCGCCGCCGAGGAAATCGCGGGCGCAAGCCTCGACTGCGAAGGCGTCGAATGCGATGTGACCTCCGAAGAGCAAGTACAAGAGCTGGTGGCGACCGCAGTCGGGAGCTTTGGGCACCTCGACTTGTTCGTCAACAACGCCGGTATCACCCGCGACGCCTCCCTCAAGAAGATGCAGGTGGCCGATTTTGACGCGGTCATCACCGTGCATCTGCGCGGAACCTGGCTCGGTATCCGCGAAGCGGCGGCAGTCATGCGGGAACAGAAGTCCGGCAGCATCGTCAACATCTCGTCGTTGTCAGGGAAATCGGGTAACCCAGGTCAGACGAACTACAGCGCCGCGAAGGCCGGCATCGTGGGCCTCACCAAGGCGTCCGCCAAGGAACTGGCCCACCACAACGTGCGGATCAATGCCGTTCAGCCGGGACTGATCCGGACGCCCATGACAGAAGCGATGCCTCCGGAGATTTTCGCCCAGCGAGAGGCGGACGTGCCGATGAAGCGCGCGGGAGAGCCCAGCGAAGTTGCCGGCGCCGTGGTGTTCCTTGGGTCTGAATTATCAAGCTACATAACCGGATCGGTGATCGAAGTGGGTGGCGGGAGATACATGTGAACACGGTCCTCTCCTCGATCGACGGCACGGTTGGGTACGTCACGCTCAATCGGCCGGATTGCATGAATGCCATCAACGTCGACCTCGCCACCGCACTCGAGGCGGCGATTGAACTTCTCGGTGACCGCCAGGACGTCAATGTGATCGTCATCCGGGGTGCTGAACGGAACTTCTGCGCTGGTGGCGACTTCGACGAAGTGCAACGGCTGCGGGCTGAAGGCCCCGATGAACTCCGGACGTTGTTCACGGCTTTCAAGGCCGCCTGCGCAGCGATTGGCCGGGCGGAGGTGCCCGTCGTGGCTGCCGTCGAAGGCGTCGCCATGGCTGGTGGCTTCGAGCTGATGCAGGCTGCCGACATCGTTCTGGTCGCCGACGAGGCGCGAATCTCAGACAATCACGTCAACTTTGGAATGATCCCGGGCGGAGGAAGTACCGCGCGCCTGCCCCGCATCGTCGGCCGGCAACAGGCGTTGGGGTTACTGCTGTCCGGCGACCGGCTCAGCGGTCTCGACGCCGCGGCAATCGGACTGGCCTATCGCTCCTTTCCGGCTCAAACGTTCGATGAATCTGTCGAGACTTTCGTTCGCCGACTCGCGGGACGCGACCGCTCCGCGCTGGCGTCCATTAAGACGTTGGTGGGCGACGGCCTGAACAAGGACTTCGACCGCGCGAACTCGGATGAAACCGACGCCGTCGTCCAGCGCATCAGTGGTCAGGCCGGTCAGGCCGGAGTGTCAGCATTCAAGAACAGAGAGGTCAAGGCATGACCACGACAACTGATCCCGCAGTGCTACGCGAGGTGACGGCCGTCGGCGTGGCCAGCATTCGGCTCAACCGCCCCGGCACCTCCAACGGTCTCAACGTAGAGACCCTCAAAGCGCTCCACGAAGCGGTGTTGGCCTGCCATGCCGACCCGTCGGTCAAGGTCGTGCTGCTGACCGGAGCAGGCCGCAACTTCTGCGCCGGGGGAGACATCCACACCTTCGAATCCAAAGGTGAGGCTCTGCCCGACTATCTGCGTGAGGCCACCGCCTGGCTCCAATTGGCCACGGCCGCCCTCATCCAACTTCGTGTTCCGGTGATCACCGCCGTCCAGGGTTTTGCCGCCGGTGGCGGTGGACTCGGTTTGGTCTGCGCGTCCGACATCGTGATCGCGGCCCAGTCGGCGAAGTTCTTCTCCGGTGCAGTCCGCGTCGGAATGGCGCCTGATGGCGGTTCCTCAGTGACCCTTGCGCAATTGGTCGGGCTTCGGCAGGCACTGCGCATCCTGCTCACCAACCCCACGCTGACCGCTGACGAGGCTGCCTCCATCGGTCTGGTCACCGAGGTCGTCGGCGATGTCGAACTGCAGACACGCGCGGAAAGCATCGCCGTGGAACTGGCTGCAATGCCCACGAAGGCGCTGTCGGCGACCAAACGGCTCGTGTGGTCGGGCGTTGGCGCGTCGATCGAAGAACGACTGCCCGAGGAATCACGCACAGTCTCTGAGCTTTCCGGGACGGCCGACGCGTTGGAGGGGCTTCGAGCCGTCATCGAGCGCCGGGCACCGAGGTTCACCGGTCGATGAACGTACTCGTGCAAGACGATGGTGCGGTCCGCACCATCACACTCAACCGGCCGGATGTGCGCAATGCGATCGACATTCCGCTGCGGCTGGAACTGGCTGATGCACTTGAGGCGGCCGACGCTGATGCCGGGGTACGGGTGATCATCCTGACCGGTGCCGGCAGCACGTTCTGTTCGGGTGGCGACATCTCGACGATGAAGCTGATGTCTGAAGCCGACGCGATGGAGCGTGCCCAATTGGCGCAGCGGGTGATCCGCGCCATCTGGAATACGCCGAAGCCAGTCATCGCCGCGGTTGAGGGTGCTGCCTTCGGTGCCGGCGCAGCACTGGCCGCTGCGTGCGACCGCGTCGTCGCTGCCAGCGATGCCCGCTTCGCGACGACGTTCACCAACGTCGGACTGGCCGGGGACATGGGGGCTTTCGCGTCGCTGCCGCGGCGCGTCGGGACAACTCGCGCCCGACAGATGATGCTCCTGCCGCACCCCCTCACGGCAGTGATCGCCGAGAGCTGGGGATTGGTCGACGCAACGACTGAGCCTGGTGGCGCTCTTGCCGCAGCGCTCGCCGATGCGCAACGACTTGCGGCGGGACCTGCCCAGGCCTACGGCGTCATCAAAACCCTGCTGGCCGTCAGCCCCACCTTGCCGCCCATCGAGGTGCTTGATCTCGAAGCCGAGCAGCAGGCGCGGCTGTTCGGCAGTGACGACTTCGCTGAAGGCATCGCAGCCTTTCAGCAGAAGCGGCGACCCACATTCGGCACACCACAAGGAGCGCACTCATGACCTCTGTCATCGACCCCGCCGCCGGCACGGCCAGCCGCTATGAACGGCTGATCCGGCCGGAAAAGGTGCACGGTTCGCTTTACACCGACCCGTCGATCTTCGCCGAAGAGCTGGAAAAGATCTGGTACCGCACATGGGTTTTCGTCGGCCATGAGAGTGAGGTCGCCCAGCCCAACGACTACGTACGCAAGAAGCTCGGTCCCCAAGACATCATCATGACGCGCGATCGGGACGGGCAGATTCACCTCCTGCTCAATCGCTGCGCACATCGCGGTAACCAGGTGTGCGATGACGCCAAAGGGAACTCCAGCACCTTCCGGTGCCCGTATCACGGCTGGACGTTCCGTAACGACGGGGACCTCGTCGGGTTTCCGTTTTTCAAGGGGTACACCGATCGCAAGCTCGACCTGGCTATGGGACGGGTACCACGCGTCGACTCGTACGGTGGATTCGTCTTCGGCAGCTTCGCCCCCGACGGGCCATCGCTCATCGAGCACCTCGGCGCCGCCGCCGGTGAAATCGACCGCCTCACCCGGCTGTCCCCCGAAGGGCGAGTTGACCTGAACGCCGGTTGGCTCCAACACAAGGCGCGCGCCAACTGGAAGCTCCTGGCCGAGAACGAGACGGACGGCTACCACCCGCAATTCGTGCACGGATCAATTTTCGGTGTCACCGGCAGCACTATCGGGCCGCTCTACAGCGACTCCTCGATCGCCGTCACCCGCGACCTGGGTGGCGGACACAGCGAGAACGACCTGCGCCCCGAGTTCCGCAAGTTCGCCGAGCCGATGCGCTGGTTCGGCACCACTGAATCGCGGGTACCGGATTACGTCGCGGCCATTCGAGCCAAGCACGGCGAAGCAGCAGAGGAGATCCTCATCGAGGGTGCTCCGCACGTGATGATCTTCCCCAACCTGTTCATCGCCGAGATCCAAGTGTTCAACATCCAGCCTGTCTCGGTGGACGAATGCGTGCAGTATGCAACGGCAGTTCAGCTGGCCGGCGCACCAGAACTGAACCGTCGCATGGTGTCTCAGTGCGTTGGGTCGGTCGGACCGGCGGGCATGTTGCTGGCCGATGACACCGAGATGTATGAGCGCAATCAACAGGGCATCGCGGCGCTGACGCCGGAGTGGCTCGATGTCCGGCGCGGGATGAACCGCGAACGCATCGATGAGAACGGGTTCAAGATCGGTACCAACACCGATGAGACCGGGATGCGCGGATTCTGGTCGCACTACAAGACGCTGATGGAAAGGGCTTGAGTGCCATGACAACCTCTTTGCCTGGCTTGCAGACACTTTCGCCTGTCCCTGCCGGCTTCGATCGATTTGCCGTCGAGCAATTTCTCTATCGCGAGGCACGTCATGCGGACGAGAGCGACTACGACGCGTGGGAGGCTCTGTGGACAGCCGATGCGTTGTACTGGGTGCCTGCCGATGCAGGCGAGGTCGACCCGAACCGGCAGATGTCGATCATCTATGACAACCGCAGCCGGATCTCGACCAGGCTCAAGCAGGTGCGCACCGGCCGCCGATACGCGCAGGCGCCGCCGTCGCAACTGCGGCGGCTGATCTCGAACATCGAGTTCCTCGGTGGGCGAACAAATTCGGAAGGATCGGTTGATCTCGAGGTCGGCGCGAACTTCGTGCTAGTCGAAGCGCGCCCGCGTGGCAACCACATCTGGGGTGGCCGCACCACCTACCGCTTGCGCAACATCGACGGAGAGTTGCGATTGGCGTACAAGAAGGTGCAGTTGGTCGACGCCGACAAGCCGATTCCGACGCTCAGCTTCCTCATCTAAGGAGCAACCATGAACATCCAATTCGACCCGTCGGCGCCGGTGACCATCCCCGGTGTGGGAGCGGTCATCGGCAGCGAGTTCGCGGAAGTCGCCGTCAGCATCGACGACCAGGCCAACTCTCCACGACTGAAAGTAGAAGACCTGCGTACCGGGCGAGTGCGGTTCCTCGACGCACTTGAACTCGAAACTATCGTCTGGCTGCCCGACGAACGGCTCAACAGCCTGCTGGACCCCTCGGCCGACCGCTGGCGAGGTGAGCAATGAGACGTGCCGCGATCGTCGCCCCACTGCGGACACCCGTCGGAACGTTCGGCGGAAGCTTGCGGCCACTGCGGGCCGAGGACCTGGCAGCACACATCATCAAATCCGTTGTGAACCAGAGCGGCATCGACCCCGAGGCGGTCGAAGACGTGGTTATGGCGCAGTCCTACGCCAACTCCGAAGCGCCGTGCATCGGACGGTGGGCGGCCCTGCACGCAGGGTTACCGATCAGCGTCCCCGGGCTGCAGATCGACCGCCGCTGCGGTGGCGGGCTGCAAGCCGTGATCACCGCCGCGATGACGGTGCAGACCGGTGCCGCCGATGTCGTCCTGGCCGGGGGCGTGGAATCGATGAGCAACATCGAGCACTACACCACTACAGCCCGGTGGGGTTCACGGTCAGGAAACCAAGCTCTTTATGACCGTCTGGACCGTGGACGTGAACGGTCGCAACCGGTTTGGCGATTCGGTGAGATCAGCGGAATGATCGAAACCGCGGAGAACCTGGCCACCGACTACGGCGTCGATCGAGCAGCGGCAGACGAATTCGCCGTCCGTAGCCACCGCCGCGCCGCCGCCGCACAGCAGAACGGACTGTTCGATGACGAACTCGTCACTGTAGAGGTGCCGCAACGACGCGGAGATCCCGTGACAGTCGCCCGCGACGAAGGCGTCCGACCCGACACCACTATCGACACCCTGATGCGGCTGCGCACCATCCAGTCCGGCGGCACCGTCACCGCCGGCAACGCCGCACAACAGAACGACGCCGCCGCGGCATGTTTGGTCGTCGCAGAGGACAAACTGGAATCGCTGGGTCTGGAACCGATCGGCTTCCTTGAAGGGTGGGCGGCAGTGGGCTGCGAACCGTCCCGCATGGGAATCGGACCGGTCGGAGCCGTCGAAAAGCTGTTCAGTAGAACAGGGTTGACCTTCGACGACCTTTCCCTGGTCGAAATCAACGAGGCCTTCGCTGTGCAGGTGCTCGCGGTACTGTCCGGGTGGGGCCTTAAGTTGGCCGACGTCGAGGATCGGCTCAACGTCAACGGGTCAGGCATTTCACTCGGCCATCCCATCGGGGCGACTGGTGTCCGCATCCTGACCACAATGCTCCATGAACTGCGACGCCGCGGTGGGGGTTTGGCGTTGGAGACGATGTGCATCGGTGGCGGGCAGGGGATCGCCGCGGTGTTCAGGAGTGCCTCATGACCGTTGGTTTGCTGCGCTATGGCAGCTATTTGCCCCGCTACCGGCTGAGTGGCACCGACATCGGCCTGCGTAAAGGCGACCGCGTGGTCGCCTCCTACGACGAAGACTCGACCACCTTGGCCGTCAGCGCTGCCGGCCAGGTGGTTGGGCCAGATTCGCGCCCCGAGGCGGTGTACCTGGTCACAACGACACCCGCATACGCGGACAAGACGAATGCCAGTGCGGTGCATGCCGCGCTCGGCTTGCCCGAAAGCGTGTTGGCAGCCGATCTCGGTGGCACCGCTCGCAGCGCCATCGCCGGGTTGCTTGCCTGCGCTCGCAGTGGTGGCCTCGTGGTCGCCGCGGATGTGCGCGTCGGCAAGCCGGGATCGGCCGATGAGAAGACCGGCGGCGACGGCGCAGCGGCCCTGTTGTTCGGCGACGGCAACCCTATTGCCGAGATCGTCGCGACGCGCTCCCTGACCGCTGAGTTTCTCGACCGCTGGCGAGACCCGGCCTCAGCAACAGGGTTTCAATGGGAGGAACGATTCGGCGCGGAGCGCTACAGCGCGCTGATCCGACGTGCGGCGCGGGAGGTGCTCGATGCGGCCGGCGTAGCGGACGCCGACCACGTCGTCGTGGCCTGTCCGAACACCGCCGTGATCAAAAGAGCATCGACGTTGGTCAAAGGCCAGAAGTCTGTCATCACCTCGCCTGTAGGGCATACCGGTGCTGCCGATCCGCTGATCGCCTTGGCTGGTGCACTCGATACTGCGGAGCCAGGGGAGACGATCCTGCTGTTGTCCGCTGTCGACGGGTGTGATGCGGTCGTGTTCCGCACCACCGATGCCCTGATTGATGCCCGGCAAGCCCTGCCGCTGAGCGAGCAGCGCAGTACCGGACTGCCTGTGCCACACCTGACCTACTTGTCCTGGCGTGGACTGGTCGAACTCGAAGCTCCGCGGCGCCCCGAACCCGAACGGGCAGCCGCCCCGCCGGCCGCGCGGTCGGAGCGATGGAAGTTCGGCTTCAGTGGATCATGTTGCACAAATTGCGGTTTCACTCATCTGCCGCCAGTGCGCGTCTGCCGGTCCTGCGCTGCGATTGACGCGATGCGAGAGGTTCCCGCCAGGAACTTGTCCGGCACGGTGGTCACCTACACCGTGGACCGGTTGGCGTTCTCACCCTCACCACCGATGGTGCAAGCCGTGATCGACATCGATGGCGGTGGTCGATGCACTCTCGAAGTCGCCGAAGCTCGCCCGCAGGACCTGACGGTCGGCACCCGGGTTCGGTTCACGTTCCGACGATTGTTCACCGCCGGCGACGTTCACGACTACTTCTGGAAGGCGGTGCAGGACAGTGCCCAGTAACGGAATCGCCGGCAAGGTTGCCGTTGTGGCCATGGGATGCAGCCACTTCGGTGAACGATGGGACGCCTCCACCGACGACCTCATCCTCGAGGCCTATCAGGAATGCCTGAACTCGACGTCTGGCATCCAGCGGGACGACATCGACGCCTACTGGCTGGGCACGCTGAGCTCAGGACTTGGGGGCCTCACCTTGAGCCGCGCAATCGGCAGCGATGACAAACCGGTCACCCGTGTCGAAAACTTCTGCGCGACAGGATCCGAGGCCTTCCGCAACGCCTGCTACGCGGTGGCCGCCGGCGCCTACGACATCGTGATGGCGGTGGGAGTGGAGAAGCTCAAAGACTCGGGCTACTCGGGGCTGCTGCGCCAAGACCCACCCGGCGACGGCACAGCCCCCGAGATCTCGATGACCGCGCCGGCAGCGTTCTCGCTGCTCGACCCCGCCTATTGCGACCGCTATGGCGTGCACCCCGACGAAATGCGCGCCGCGATGACGCACGTCGCCTGGAAGAACCACGACAATGGAACCCGGAACCCCAAGGCGCAGTTCCGTTCGCCGGTGGCGCGCGAGACCATCGACGGAGCACCGAAAGTAGCCGGCCGACTGGGGGTTTTCGACTGCTCAGGTGTCTCCGACGGCGCAGCATGCGCCCTGATCGTTCCCGCCGACCGCGCACACGAATTCACCGATACCCCGATGTATGTCGAAGCACTCTCGCTCGTTGCCGGTTCCACCCGCGGATCAATGGATTCGGCTTTCGACTACACGACGTTCCCCGAAGTGGTGAAGGCGGCCAAAGACGCCTACGCGCAAGCCGGAATCGACCGCCCCGCCGAACAACTGTCACTCGCCGAAGTTCACGATTGCTTCACACCCACAGAAATCGTGCTCATGGAGGACCTCGGATTCTCCGACTCAGGGAAAGCATGGAAGGACGTGTTGGGCGGTGACTTTGACGCCGGCGGGCGCCTGCCGATCAACCCTGACGGCGGGTTGAAGTCTTTCGGTCACCCCGTTGGTGCCAGCGGGTTGCGGATGCTTTATGAGGCCTGGTTGCAATTCCGGGGTGAGGCCGGCGACCGGCAGCTCGCCGATCCGCATACCGCGTTGACGCACAACCTGGGCGGACGTCCGGGGGGGTGCGTGTCCTTCGTCTCGATCGTGTCGAGAGCCCCGCGGCGCCGGACCTGACGTGTGTTGTTGTCCGCCCGTGTGTGCGATACACGGGCGAGACCGCACGAATTCTTGTCCGGCTCGCGCCGTCGGAGTCAGATCGATGACGATGATCCAACTGACGCAGAGATCCGTTCAGATGACAGAAGCCGTGGCACCTCAGAAAATCATGTCGAATTCGGCATTGAACTGGGCCTAGCCCCCGCTGACCAATGAGTGGCCGAGCTGCTCGACCAGGAGTCCGACGTCCCAGAAGTCGCGGTGGCTCGTGAGCTTGCCGTCGGTGTCGAACTGGCACGCGGCGATGCCAGTTGAAGAGAATTTCCTTCCGGCGGCGTCGACACTGTCCCCGCTGGGAAGCAGGAGCGGACCGCTGATCGATCCACTCCATGTCCACTCGTAGTACGCACGTCCGTCTTGGACCGCGGGCGCATAGAAGACGATGAGGGAGTCCGGAGAGAATTTCAGCATCCATCGATGAAAGCGCTGAATCCCTTGGCGGCCTGTGTACGTTCCCTTCATTGCGACGTCGGTGTAGATGCCATCCTCGGCGAAAAAGGCGGGCAGCAGTTCGGGGTCCTCGCTCCATGCACGGCCATACGCGTCGGGGAAGTCTTCGTCAGCGGGATGCGGTAGGGCCTGGTTCATCAAAAAAATCTATCACTGATTCGAAACAGTGTTCAAGCATGAATGCCTGGAACCTGCACATGCGCTGAATCATGTTCACAAGAAACATGAATTTGCTGCTGTTAGTGAGGCTGTGGTCTTGACCGAATCTACTTTTTTAATCTAGATTTGAGGATGAAAGTCAAGGACTAGAGGAGTTCAAGTGTCGGGTGTGCAAGACAAGGTCGTTATCGTCACAGGCGCCGGCGGCGGTCTGGGCCGCTCATATGCCCGATTCTTGGCGGCGAACGGGGCGCTCGTCGTCGTCAATGACCTCGGTGGGGCCCGGGACGGTTCCGGAGCAGGCACCCAGGCTGCCGACACAGTGGTCGAAGAAATCCGGAGTGCGGGCGGGCGGGCTGTCGCCAACTACGTATCGGTCGCCGAGGAGGCCGGCGCTGCAGCGATCATCGAAACTGCCCTCAAGGAGTTCGGCGCCGTACACGGCGTGGTGAGCAACGCCGGTATTCTGCGCGACGGTGCGTTCCACAAGATGACATCCGAGAGCTGGGATTCGGTGCAGAAGGTGCACCTGTACGGCGGGTACAACGTGATCCGTGCTGCGTGGCCCCATTTCCGGGAGCAGAACTTCGGCCGCATCGTCGTCGCGACCTCCACCAGCGGTCTGTATGGAAACTTCGGCCAAGCCAACTACGGTGCCGCGAAAGCCGGTCTGGTGGGCCTGATCAACACCCTGGCGATCGAAGGCGCGAAGTACTCGATCACCGCGAACGCGATCGCGCCTCTGGCTGCAACGCGGATGACCGCCGACATCGCCCCGCAGGAAGTTCTGGACAGGCTCGATCCCGAGCTCGTCGCGCCGGCGGTCGGGTACCTGGTGTCGGAGGAGAACGAAGATACCGCGTCGGTCTTCGTCGTCGGCGGCGGTCTCGTGCAGCGCGTTGCCCAATTCCAGAATGACGGCGTCACCTTCAGTGCACCGCCGAGTCTGGCCGACATCACCGCGAAATGGTCGCAGATCAGCGACATGTCTGACGCCAAGCTCGGCAGCAACCCCGTCTGAGCCGCACTCATGAGCACCACGCCGGTCCCTGCCCCTGAAGCCAGCGAGCTTGTACGGGCATACCGTGCGGGCGACCGAACCGAGCCGCTCCTCGAGCATACGGTCGGCGAGTTGCTTGCCTTGCGCGCCGCCGAACACCCGAGCCGCGAAGCGCTCGTCGGGATCCGCCACGGCACCGGAGAAGCCGAAAGACTCACCTTTGCAGCGCTTCTCGACGAAGCAAACCGAGTCGCCGTGGCTTTGACAGAGCTCGTCGAGCCTGGTGATTACGTGGCGTTGTGGGCTCCCAACGTCATCGAATGGAACATCATTCAATACGGCGCGGCCCTCGCCGGCGTCGTACTGGTGGCGCTCAATCCGGTCCTACGACGTGATGAACTCGATTACGCATTGCGGCACAGCCGTTCGCGTTTGCTGTTGCATGCCGACGTCAGCCGCGGATACACGATGGCCGCCGTGGCCGAGAGCGTCTGTGCCGAGATCCCAGGAATACGCAGGATCTCGCTGTCCGAGCGTGACGTGTGGATGGCACCATCGCCATCTGCGCGCAGCACCGCAACCATCGACGCCGACTCAGCTGTCATGCTCCAGTACACCTCAGGCACGACTGGGCGCCCCAAAGGTGTGCTGCTTACTCATCGGGCATTGGTCAACGTGGCGAGACTGACGATGGAGGCCACCGGCGTTTCAGAAGCTGCCGCGTGCTTCAATCCGCTGCCCTTGTTTCACACCGCCGGTTGTGTGATCGCCACCCTCGGTCCGCTGTGGGTGGCAGGCACCTCGATCCTTTGTGAACGATTCACCCCGGACGCAGCCCTGGAGACGCTGGGACGCGAACGCGCCACGGTCCTGTTCTACGTGCCCACGGTATTGCATGCCTTGTTGCAGCGCCAACGTGAGATCGACGCGCCGGCACCCGCACTGCGCATCATCATGGGTGGCGCGTCGAACGTCTCGGCCGAGTTGATCGACGGTGCCGCTGCCGTTTTCGGTGCCAACGTCTTCAATCTCTATGGCCAGACCGAACTGGCGCCAGTGCTGTCACTGACCCGGCCCGGGGACAGTCGCCATGACCAACTCAACACCGTCGGGCGCCCGCTCCCGCACATTGATTGCAAGGTGGCCAACCCCGACACCGGTGCAACAGTCGACGTCGGTGAGGTCGGGGAGATCTGTGCCCGTGGCTATCAGCAGTTCGTCGAATATCTGCGCGATCCGGATGCGACCGCCGATGCCCTCGACGCGGACGGGTTCGTGCGTACCGGCGATCTGGGCGTTATGGACGACCGCGGGTATCTGACCGTCACCGGCCGGCTCAAAGAGCTGATCATCCGGGGCGGCGAGAACATCTCGCCGGTCGAGGTGGAATCGGTGATCGCCCAACACGACGACATCATCGAGGCGGTCGCGATCGGGCTTCCTGATGAACGGTTGGGTGAAATTGTCGCCGTCGTGTGCCGAGTGTCTGACCACCGAGAAGGGCTGCGCGACCGTCTGGTGGAACATGCGCGCACCCGCATGCCGTCCTACAAGGTCCCAGCCCGATGGTTTGTCGTCGACCAGTTTTCGATGACGCCCACCGGTAAAGTTCAGCGCTTCGCTCTGCGCGAAGCCATCCTCGCCCACGAGCTTCGCGAACTGTGACCACCAAGTCGTCGATCGAGTCTCGCCGCAACGCGCTGCGAGACAGGTTTCCGACGTGGCAGCCGCTGAGCCTGGGGGACTGGCTCGATCGGTGCGCCGCGCAGTATCCCACTCGGCCTTTCGTGCTCTCCGATACCACGGCGATGACCTATTGTGACGTTGCCGAAGAATCACGGCGACTTGCTGCGGGTCTTTTCGCCCTTGGGGTGCGGCCCGGCGACCGAGTGGGCATTCTGATGGCCAACTATGCCGAATTCGTGACGGTGAAATTCGCCATCGCTCGTATCGGGGCGTTGGCGGCGCCGTTCAACTATCTCTATCGCGAGAACGAATTGGCTTTCGTGCTAGGAGATTCCGGCTGCAGGACGCTGATCACAATGACCGAGTTCGGCACGCTGAACTACCAGGACATGCTCGATTGCATGCTCCCCGGCTGGAACGGTCCCGGTTTCGCCGACAGGGCCGGCCAGCCGGACGCAGCTCCAGCGCTGCGCCACATCGTGGTCCTTGATACCGGCGGGGCACCGCGCGAGGGCGCGCTGTCGGTTCGAGGGCTTGCCGAACTCGGTGATCGTCACCGGGCTGCGTTCGCAGCCCCCGCCGTGGACCCAGCGACCCCTGGCGACATGCTGTACACCTCGGGCACCACCGGTGCTCCGAAAGGCGTTGTGGTGTCACATGATGCCGTACTTCGTACCGCCTACGCATCTGCGCTCACCCGGGCCTATGAGGATGGTCGACGCATCCTGTACTCGCTGCCGTGCTACCACATGTTCGGGTACGTGGAAGGCTTGCTATCGGCCATGTTCGTTGGGGGAGCGGTCATTTTGCAGCCGTCGTTCAGCGCGGAAGGCTACTTTCGAGGCATCGAGAAGCACCGTGCCACTGACATTCTCTGCGTCCCGACCATGGCCGTGGCGATGGCCGAAAGTCCCGTCCGCGCCCACTACGACCTGACTTCGCTCGATGCCATACTGTGCGGCTCGGCCCCAGCACCTGTATGGCTGTGGCAACAGATCACGCGTGACTTCCGTGTGACGGAGATTGCCACTGGCTACGGGATGACCGAAAGCGGTGGGGCAATGGCGTTTACGCTGCCGGAAGATCCACTGGAAACACTGTCTGAGACGGTGGGGCGGCCGAAACTGGCCGGCGCGGCCGGGGTGCCCGGAACTGACGCCCTGGTCGTCTACCGCGCGGTCGATCCCGATACCGGTGAGGCCGTTCCGTCCGGCAGCGAGGGCGAACTACTGTCGTCCGGCCCGACGACGATGCTCGAATACTGGAACCGCCCTCAGGAGACAGCACGCACTGTGCGCGATGGGTGGTTGTACTCGGGCGACCTCGGCCTTGTCCGCCCAGACGGCTATCTGCAACTGACCGGCCGAAGTAAAGAGCTCTACAAGAGCGGCGGCGAGCTGGTGATGCCGAAAGAAATCGAAGACGTGCTGGCTGTCCACCCCGGCATCAGTCAGGTGTTCGCCATAGGTCTCACTGACGAGCGCTGGGGCGAGATCGGGTGTGTGGTCGTGGTCCCGGCCCCCGACTATGACCTCAGCGCGGCTGAGGTGTTGGCGCTTTGCCGCGAGAAGCTGGCACGATTCAAAGTCCCGAAGCGGGTCGTGTTCTACCGAGCGGAGGACCTGCCCACTACGCCGACCGGCAAGGTTCAGAAGTTCCGGCTGGCGCAGCAGCTGAGCGCCACCCACGGACTCGCGTCGTGGTCACGGCAAAGTGAATAGGCGGACACCGTCCACCACCGCACTGCGCACGTGCCCGCGCAGGGCGAGCACGTCCAGGTGCGATTGCACCTCGAGGACGGCGGTCATCTGGTGCACGACATGCAGCTCGTCGAGCGCCCGGTCGCGGCGTGTCCACCGCATCTTCGACGCAACCTCGAACGAACTGGAATTGCCGGCGGCGACCAGATCACCCACTTGGCTGAGCCGGGTTTCGTGGTGACTGATCAGTTCGTCGGCACGGCCATGGGTCGTCCCTGTGGTGCCGCCGTGCGCGGGCAGCATTCTGGCATCGGGCATATGCAGGACGAGGTGCAACGAATTGATGTACGACCGCAACGGGAACTCGCCAGGCGCTCGTTCGAATGCGAGCGATGGCGTGATCGTGGGCAAGAGGTGGTCACCGGTGAAGATCAGCCCCTGACCGGCATCCTCTAGAACGATGTGGCCTCGTGTGTGGCCAGGCGTAGCGCGCACA
Source organism: Mycolicibacterium sp. HS_4_1 (assembly GCF_054515875.1). Taxonomy (NCBI): domain Bacteria; kingdom Bacillati; phylum Actinomycetota; class Actinomycetes; order Mycobacteriales; family Mycobacteriaceae; genus Mycobacterium; species Mycolicibacterium sp. HS_4_1. The sequence continues at coordinate 3,723,624 of NZ_CM137261.1, read as the reverse complement.
ACGATTTGTTTAGCACCACAACCAATCACGTCCCCATCGTCGAGCCAGCGATCCGGCGGGGCGAAGGCAACATCGCGCTCATACGGCTCCCAGCTCAGGGCTGCGATTGCTGCGGCCAGCTCAGGTGCGCCCGCCTCGATCAGCTTGCTGAATTGGTACGGGTGGACTACCTCGGGATCCTGTAAAAACGCCTCGATGCTGTGCTGCTCCTCGCGACCCAGCATCAACTCGATCCCGTACCTGTCGCGCCATTTCACCCCGAGCGAGTAGTGATCCCAGTGCTGATGCGTCGCAACGATTCCGCGCACGTCCTCGATTGCGAACCCCAACGTGTGCAGCGCCTGGAGCAGCGCTGTCTCCGACGCAGGGTATGCCCAACCGGGGTCGATGAGAGTAACCCCGGCCTCGTCGTGGACGGCGTAGGCGTTGACGACCTGCAGGTCCGGCAAGGGGAGTGGCAACGCAACGCACGTCACGGTGTCGGTGATGCTTGTCAGGCTCTGCCCGATGCTGGCCGGCGATGCGTGTGCCATACGTAATGCCCCATCTCGTAGTTAGGAAAATTTAACAGAAACTAGAAAAATATGCTAGCGTCGCCGTATCAAACCAATGACGACCACTTCTGCGGTCGATGGCTCATTCAAAAATGACTCTTCAGCGTTAGGAGGTCGCCCGCGATGGTCATCAGATTGCCACAGCGACCCCTTGCTGTGGCTCGCGATAGCGCCAACTCGCAACGCCTCCGAGTCCTCGCGAAGTGGCTGTCCGAAAATGGTGAACCGGTACACGGCCCCGTCACCGTCACCCGCATGGGCGTCGGCTACACAAACTCGACCTGGCTGATGGCCGATCAGGCGGGCCGCCAGTGGGCGCTGCGCGAGAGGGTCGGCTCCGACCGCCGTCTGTTCGACCGTGAAGCGACGGTGATGGCAGCGCTATGGGGGCTGGGCCTGCCCGTCCCTCGGGTCATCGGTCATGACATCCGATCAAGTCGTCCCTTCATGGTCACGCATCTGGTGGCCGGAGCGGTTATCACCGACGAGCATCATGCATCGCATCTCGACGTTGGCCAACGCCGCATGCTGAGCGAGAGCGTTATCGACACACTGGCCCGATTTCATGCGGTGGCACCGGCGGCTGTTGGGCTGCCGAGCTTCCGGAACGGGCACCTCGACCGGCAACTCGTGGCTATGTCTGACCTGTGGATGTCGTTGGGGACGAGCAGTATTCACGATTCCGCCTGGCGCGCCGTACGTACTCGCATTCTCACGTGCCGGCCGTCAGGTGAGCCGAAAGTCCGAGTCCTGCACGGGGATTACCGGCTTGCCAACTTTGTTGCTCAGAACGACCAGATTGCCGCAGTTCTTGACTGGGAACGGTGCACTGCCGGCGATCCTCTGGCTGATCTGGCATGGCTGCTCAACAGCTGGCGCGGGCAGGACTGGCCCCGTGGCTGCACGCCCCGCCTCGCCCCTCCGGGCGGGTTCGCCACCCAAGAAGAACTTGTCGACCTTTATGCCGCCAAGGTCAGTAGCGTCAACCTGCAGGACCTGAATTTTCAACGGGCGATGGCTTATTGGACGTCGGCGACGCTGCTGCAAGCAGCTGCGGCCCGCGGGCGGGCGGACGCCTCACGGCAGCCCCTTGGCGAGGTTGGCGACGAGATCAATGCCAGCCTCATCGAGGCTGCCTCGATGCTGAAGGAATCTGCATGGTGACCGCCATAGACGACTTCACCCACGAGGTCAGCGACGACTTGAACTTCAACGAATCGATGTACTTCGAATTCCACGACCCGGTAAGTCGCCTCGGTGGATTTCTGCGACTGGCAAACCGCCCCAACGAGGGTCGCGGCGAACGGACAGTGTGCATCTACTTGCCCAACGGAAGCGTCGCCTTCGGATTCGCGCGGCCCCCGGTGACCACCAACGACGCGATGAGCGCGGGTGGTCTCACCGTCGAGGTGGTGGCGCCCTTGGATGAGGTCATTGTTCGGTTCGCCGGCGACGTATCAGTCATCGCAGATCCGCGTATGTTGCACGACCCCAGGGCGGCGTTCTCGTCGAGTCCTGTCGATTCCGCACGAGTAGTACTGCAGTACAACGCAATTGCTCCAGCGTACGAGCAAACTTTCGAGTCCGATGGCCAATCCTTCGCGCCCAACCACTATGAGCAACTCGGTGCCGTGTGCGGACTGGTTGAGATCGGCGAGCATTGCTACCGCATCATCGGGCACGGTCTGCGAGATCATTCTTGGGGACCACGGTCGTGGCAAGCCCCATGGTTCTACCGCTGGCTACACGGCTGCACAGACCAATTCGGCTTCATGACAGCCTATTTCGGTAGTTCGGATGGCTCAAGCCGCCGTGGTGGATTCATCTTCGCTGACGGCGGCATGCACGCATGCGATGACGTGGCAATCATCACCGAGCGCGACGATGACGGATTTCAACGGAGCATCCACGTCTCGATTACCGCTGGACAACGCCATTGGCAACTGCACGGCGAAGCCCTGACGTCCGTACCGCTCAGGCACCGTGGCACCGATGACGCAACCAGCACCCGCATCATCGAGTCCGCCATCCGTTGGGAACTCGATGACGGCCGCGAACTACATGGTATGGCCGAGTACCTCGACCAGATACGAGACGGGCAACCCGTCGGAAAACACGTCTGAACGAAAGGATGAGTGACGTCATGAAGGTTTTCGACAACCTCGCAGAATTCGAGACCGCCACGGGCACCGAACTTGGTCCCACCGAGTGGATCGAAGTGGATCAGCAGCGCGTAGACCGGTTCGCCGATGCCACTGAAGACCACCAGTGGATCCACGTTGACCCGCAGCGAGCCGCCACTGGGCCGTTCGGCGGCACCATCGCACACGGTTTGCTGACCCTGTCGCTACTGCCGCGGTTGATGCATGACCTGTACCGGGTCGACAACGTCGCCATGGCGATCAACTACGGATTCAACAAGGTGCGCTTCATTACTCCGGTGCCGGTGGGCGCCAAGATTCGTGCCGCGTCGCGCATTGCGCAGGTCGACAAGCTCGACGCGGGGGTGCAGGCCACGCTCGTCACGACGATCGAAGTTGACGGTGCGGCCAAGCCCGCTGCGGTTATCGAATCGATCGTGCGCTATGTCGGTTGATCTGAGCCGAGACGCCAAGGTCTCTGCCGCAGAACGCCTCTACCGGTCTCTGGCAACTGGTGATGTTGATGCGCTGAATCAGCTTCTCGCACCCGACTTTGTCGGCCACGCTGCTGAGGGATTGCCGCTGGACATGGGTGGTACCCACATCGGACCGCAGGCCATGCAGCGAAACCTGTGGTGGCGGATCGGCGAGCATTTCAAAGCTCGCGCCGTCGCCGAGGACTTCCAACCGCTACAGGACGGCAGACTGGTTGTCATCGGTACCTATCGCGGAACCGCCCGTCGCTCTGGAGCCGAGCTCGACGCCGCCTTCGTCCATATCCTGTCGTTCGACGGCCAGGGTCGCATCGTGGCGCTGAACCAGCTCACCGACACTGCTGCCTGGCGCGCCGCGCTCGACGGAGACGGCCGGCTGCAGACCATCGACTATCGCGTCGATGACGGCGTCGCCACGATCTGCTTGAACCGTCCCGACCAGCGCAATGCCATCAACCTGCGGATGGGTGAGGAGACCCTGGAGGTCGCTCGCCGGATCGCGGCAGACCGCTCGGTGCGTGCGGTGCTGATCTGCGGCAACGGCCCCGCCCTCACCGTCGGCGGCGATATCTCGTTCTTCCTCGAGGGTGGGGGAGAAGGATACGACAAGCTGTTCGAGAAGATGATCCGCCCCTACCACGAGGGGTTCGACATCCTGAGCAAGGTCGAAGCTCCCATCGTGACCGCCGCGCACGGCGCCGTCGCCGGCGGCGGCCTGGGATTCGTGTATGCCGCCGACCTGGTGCTCGCCGCTGACAGCACCCGATTCGTTGCGGCCTTTGCCGGCATCGGCTTGTCCGGTGACGGCGGCGGCACCTATCACCTGCCGCGACTCATCGGGCCGCGTCGCGCCGCGCAAGCCTATCTGCGCAATACGCCGATCACGGCCCAGGAGGCACTCGCCTGGGGCATGGTCAACGAGATCGTGCCCGCCGACGAACTGCGCAGTCGTGCAACCACATTGGCGCGGGAATTGGCGCAAGGACCCACCGTCGCATTTGCGACGATGCGGGCGTTGCTACGCGAGAGCTGGAACAACGACCTGACCGCTCAACTCGCCGCCGAACTGCACGGCACCAAGGCAACAGGCAGCACCCGCGACGCAGCCGCAGCAATCTCCGCGTTCGCCGAGAAGCGAACCCCGACTTTCGAAGGGCGATGACCATGGCCGGACTCATCCAGGACACCGACGAGCACAAAGCGATCCGTGAAAGCGTCGCTGGAATTGCTGATCGCTACGGGCCGCAATACTTCCTGCAGCGCGGCCGATCCGGCGGGGACATCGAGGAACTCTGGAAGGACCTCGGCGCCGCAGGACTGCTGGGGGTACACCTGCCAGAAGCGTACGGCGGCGGCGGCTACGGCATGGCCGAGGCCGTCGTCGTTGTCGAGGAGCTGGCGGCGCACGGGATGCCGATGCTCATCTGGGTCATCTCCCCGGCGATCTGCGGCAGTATCCTGGCCCACCACGGCTCCGAAGAGATGAAGCAGCGGTGGCTGCCGGGCATCGCCGATGGCAGCCAGAAGGTCGCGTTCGGCCTCACTGAGCCCGATGCCGGCTCCAACAGCCACAACGTGAAAACCACTGCGCGCAAGACAGCCAACGGCTGGGTCCTGAGCGGATCGAAGTACTACATTTCCGCTATTGACCAGTGCGACGCCCTGCTCGTGGTGGCGCGCGACGACGAGCACTCTACGCCCGAGAAATCGAAACTGTCGCTTTTCGTCGTCCCGACCGACGCAAAAGGCCTGTCCTACCAGCAGATCGACACCTCGATCGTCTCGCCCGACAAACAATTCACTGTGTTCCTAGACGACGTCGAGGTCGGCGAGGAGGCGCTGATTGGCGAGGCGGGCAATGGATTACGGCAGGTATTCGACGGCCTGAATCCTGAACGTATTCTGGTTGGAGCCATCTGCGGCGGCGTCGGACGCTACGCCATTGAAAAGGCCACCGCCTACGCCAAAGAGCGCACCGTCTGGTCGACCCCAATTGGCGCCCACCAGGGTGTCTCCCATCCGCTGGCTGAGAGTCACATTGCCGTCGAGCTGAGTCGACTCGCGACGGCCCTCAGCGCCCAGCAATTCGATGCCGGGCTGCCGGCCGGTGAGGCGGCGAACATCGCCAAATTCTCCGCGTCCGAAGCCGCACTCAAGGCTCTGGACCAGGCCATCCAAACCCACGGCGGCAACGGACTGTCTCACGAATATGGCTTGTCCGAACTCTGGTTTGTCACCAGGTTGATGCGCACTGCGCCGGTCAGTCGCGAAATGGTGCTCAACTTCGTCGCCCAGACCTCGCTGGGTCTACCCCGCTCGTACTGACACCCCGAACCTGCACTGTAAGGAGAAACGAAATGACAACTGCGGAGAAAACATTCGACGCTGTGGTGATTGGCGCTGGAGCCGGTGGCCTCTTCACCGCTGCACGTCTGACCAAGCAGGGCTACCGCACCCTCGTTGTCGAGGAGCTGGACAAGGTTGGCGGCCGCGCCTCCACCGACGATATCGATGGCTTCAAGGTTAACAACGGCGCGATTGTCATCGAGGTGGGCGGCATCACCGAGGAGACGTGCCGAGAAGTCGGAGCACGCTTCGATGTTCGCGAGCCCAAGCCTCCGATCCTGTATCGCATTGCCGGCAAGGATGTCGACGTCACTGGTGGCGGTTGGGGATTCTTGCTGGGCAAGCTGACCCGGCAGGGCGCCAAGCTGGTCAAGGGCATCGGCGCGGCACGTAACGACTCGGGACTACCCGAAGATGAACTGTCCACCGCTGACTGGGTGTCCAAGTACACGAAAAACGAAGGCGTGCACGGTATTTTCCGCAATATGTGCGCTTCGGTGTTCGCCGTTGGATCCGAAGACTTGCCAGCCCGAGTGTTTCTCACCTATTTCACCCGCAAAAGCGCGTTCAAGCGGTTCGGTTTCCATCCGGAAGGCACTATCGGCATCTGGCGTGCACTCGCTGAAGCTGTCGAAGCCAACGGCGGCCAGGTCTGGCTGTCTACGCCGGTGACCAAGATTCACAAGGGCGACGGGGATGTCGTAACCGGAATCCAGGTGACCAGGGACGGAGAGTCGGTCCGTATCGACGCACCGATCGTTGTCAGCGACATCGGTCCGTCCGGCACGGTCGCGCTCCTCGGCGAGGAAATCGTTCCGACCGACTACCAGGACCTGGTGAAGAAGGCGGACCGCCCAACGTCGATGGTGACGGTGAACTTCGCCAGCCAGGAACGTCTGATCGACGTGCCCGGGATGCTCAGCTTCGCGAAATCATGCCGACTGGCCTACATCGCCAACTTCACCGACGTCTGCCCGGAGATGGCACCGGAAGGCTGGAATCTCTACGTAGGTACCTCGGTGCCGGACAACCCCACAGGTGATTTCGACGAGGCAGCCGAGACGGAATTCCTGCTGCAGGACTTGCGCGACAACATCGACAACTTCGACAGCCGCGCCCGAATCTTGAACATTGCCGTCACACGCGACGGTTGGCCTCCGCAGCGTGCCGTTGCAGGTTACGACCTCACGCACGAAACCCCGTTCGGCGGGTTATGGAACGTCGGCGATGGTGTCAAGGAATACGCCAACGGCGGCACGACGGCGTGCGCTGAGACAGCAAAGATCGTGGTGGACAAGATCGTTGCCGCGTACAAGCCCGCGGTGCTGCGCTGACCGCGCTCGCCGAGCGCATCGCTTCCGCGCGCAGCGTCCTGTTTGTCCCCGGCGATCGACCCGACCGCTTCGCCAAGGCTCTCTCCAGCGGCGCTGACATCGCCGTGCTGGACCTCGAGGATGCTGTCGCGGCCCAGGACAAGGACGCTGCGCGTGCTGCGGTGGACCAATACCTCAGCACCGGTGTCGAGGTGTTGGTCCGGGTGAACGGGACCGACACGACCTGGTGTGTGGAAGACCTGCAGATGCTCGCCCGGCGACGCTGCGGGGTGATGATTCCCAAGGCACACAGCGCGTCTCAGCTCCAAGACGTTGTGGAAAGCCTCGGTCCCGGTATCCCACTCGTTGCGCTCATCGAAACAGCCGCAGGCGTATCCGCGACTGCGGAGATCTGCGGTGTCGGACCGGTTGTACGGGCCGCCTTTGGCAGCATCGACCTCGGCGCTGAACTCGGCGTTGACCCCGAGGTGCAGCCAGCACTTCACTACGCGCGCAGTGCGGTCGTACTCGGTTCCGCAGCCGCGGGGCTATCTGCGCCGCTCGACGGGGTCACCACCGACCTGAGCGATGACGGTCCCCTCACCGCGGATGTGGCGCACGCAGCGGGGCTGGGCTTCACTGGCAAGCTGTGCATCCATCCCCGCCAAGTCGGTGTCGTCAACGCGTTGTTCTCGCCCTCGCTCGAGCAAGTGGAATGGGCGCGCAAGGTGACCGCGGGCACCGAGAACGGCAAAGCGTGCGTCATCGACGGGAAGATGGTCGACAAGCCGGTCGTTGACCGAGCCCGGCGTATCCTGTTGCAAGCAAACAGATAAACGCGGAGGCAGCGGCCGTCAAGCGGTCAGCCGTCCCCGAACCTGCTGATTCGAACCGGGGGACAGGCCGGCCGTATTCTGCTCGCGACCCGAGGCCTTCATCGGCTACCCGGCGCGGGTCCTCGACCGTCACTACTGCGGCGCGCGATGCGCTCCGTCCAGCATTTCGGTGAAGCCGCTGGGGGCATGGGGGCCCAGCACCAATTGTTCGAGTACCCCGATTCCGGTGCGCTCACCCCACGTAGCGCGCATGACCTGCTGAACGTGGATGTTTTCGAACTCCAGGTTGTCCAGGCTCGAAGCGTCAGCACATTCTCCGCCGACGACGAGTTCGTCATGCCAGAGGCCGTGTGCCCACTTCGGGTGGAAGTAGCCGGCGCCCTTCATCCGGAAGGTGAGCAAGGGTTCGAGGCGGATCGGGGGTGTGCCGAGCATGTTCTCGATCGTCAGGGTGGCGCCATTCGAGCGGCGCAGGCCGGGCGCCCAGTCGATCGAATGCGTGATGTCGACGTGGTGGGCACCGGTATCCGATCCGTAGACCGGGTCGTTGTCCGAGAGCAGCGGCAGAACTGCCGCGGTTTTCGCCCACGGCGTCCCGTCGGCGTCCTCGAAGGTCATGTAATGCACGCTGACATCGTCGAAATTCAAAGGCGCCCAGAGGAAACACCACTGTCCGGCACCGGGCTCAGGTGCAGCCGGAGCGGGCTTGCCGACGGGACGGATACCCCACGAACGGTCCTTGGTGCCGTAGACAGGCTGTTCACCGAAGGTCTGTGTCTGCTGACCGGCGGTGAGCGCACCGGTCCAGGTACCCAGTTGCGATGCCCGGGTCATATCAGTGAACAGTCGGGTGCCCTGATATCTGGTTTGGCGGGGCTCCTCGTAGGCCGCGGTGCGGGCGCGGAAGGTCAGATCGGCGGTCAGCCCGTGCTCGGGGGCATCGACCACGATGCGGTTGGTCCGCAGCGGTTCCAGAATGTGTATTTGGATCGGTCCGATCGAGGTGACTGTACGGTCCAGCGGTAGCCGCCCAGAGGCGAAGACGGAACGTTGGGTGCCGTTACTGACCACGCTGAAGGCGGCGTCGATAACGCCGCGATTCGGGTAGATGCCAAGGGCAACAGCGAAATACAGGCCCTCGGTGTAGCCGTTGAACCAGAACCGATCGTAGTAGTCGGGGTGGCCGTTTCCCACCTGCGCGATGGGCAGTGCGGTCTGGTGTACGGGGTAGTCGTCAAACGGGGTCAGCATCCGTCTTCCTTGTTCAGCTGGTTGAGGAGGGCTTCGGTATCCAGATCGGTGATCTGAGTCAGTGTGCGGCGGACCATCGTCAAGAACATTTCGTCACCCCGCGCGGTACGTTCGACGAGCATGGCCGCCGGCGTCAACATGAACACGGCATAGCAGGCGTGGCGGCGATAGTCGATCCAGCACTGATCCCAGCTGTATCCGCGGACTCCGCCGGCGATCAATGCATCGAAATACTCTGTGACCAGATGCTTTTCGTGTGCACGTCGGTCCTGCGGTTCGAGTGCGGTACCGAGCAGGAACGCGACGTCAAGGAGGCCATTGCCACGATCGGTGGTCTGCCAATCGACAATAGCCACCGGAAGTCGGCCGTTTTTGGCGTCGAAGAGCATGTTATCGGGGCGGAAATCGCCGTGCACCACCGTGAGTGGGCCCTGCTGGACGGTCCAAAACGTCGGTGCCAGCGCGTTGAGTCGACGCAGCTGGTAGAGGGCTGCAGGATCGAGGTCGGCGGCATAGCGTTCGCAGAACGCCTCGGTCAGTGTGGGCGTGAGCTGCGCCAGCGTCTGTCCGGTCGCGCGGGTGTGGTTGAGCCACTCAGTCTCGTCGAGACTGTCATCTCCCCAGAACGGTGCATGCAGCGCGGCTGCCTCTGCCACGGCACGTCGCGCGTGCTCGACGGTGAAACCGGCCAGTTGATTGACCGATGCGGTAGGCGATAGATCCTCCAGTAACAGCACGAAACATCCAGTGCCGGTGTCTATATCGCTGTAGATGTGCGTTGGTGCGGCGACCTGGGTGCGCCCGTGGAGTTGTTGGTAGAACCGCACCTCGCGTTCGTAGAGACGCTGCCCGAGTGCTGCTGCGCGGCTGTCGGGGTCGGTGGCCGAGATCTTCGCGACCAGGCTGCGCGGGGCGCGGGTGTCGGTGGTGTCGTAGGTCAACGTGAACACCAAGGTGTCGGCCACCTGACCGGTACCGATCGGTGCGGACTCGACGGTGGTCACTGACTCATCGCCGAGCAGTCCGGCGTAGCGCAGCGCGTGAGTGAACCACTCTGCGGTCATCTCGTGACGTTCGACGAGCGGTGGAGGAAGGGTGATCGCACTCACATAATGAGGCTAAAATGAATAAATGCTCGCATACAACTCGCAATTGAGATCCGTGGTCACGTGACCAAACGCGTGGTGCGTAGCCTGCGTAAACGCCCGAGTCAGCATCGAGCCCGTGAGACCGTGGAGCGGATCATCGCCGCGGCCTCTCGTATTTTGGAGGAGCGAGGTTATGACGGCGCGTCGACCAACGCCATCGCTCAGCGGGCGAACGTGTCACCGGGCTCTCTGTATCAGTACTTTCTCGATAAGGACGCGATCGTGGCGGCGGTGCTGGAACGGTTCGTCGAAGAACTGCTGGAGGTGGTGACCGACCCCCGGTCTGCGGTCTACCGCCCCAGCCATCCCGATTTTGGGCGCACCGTCATGCGTGTGCTGGATGTCTTGGAGCCACGCCGTTCGCTGCTGCGTGTGCTGCTCAATGAAGTGCCACGGCTGGGTCCTGACGATGCCCGCGAGGTTTTGAACCGTCGCGTCTACGATAGTTTTCGACTGGCGATGCTTGCCGCCGGCCGCAACGGCGCCGATGTGGAGGCCAGGTGCTGGGCGGCCGGAACGATCGCTCGGACTCTGCCGGTGCGTTACGTCCTAGATCAGCCGGACTTCAGCCGTGAACAACTCATCAGCACCATGAGCTCGGCCCTGTCGGCACTGGTGGACGCCTGACGCCGAACCACGCCCACTGAAGTCACTTGGGCGGCAGGCGATCGGTCCAGATTGCGCTATCCGACCGTAGTGCGCAGCCTTGACGCGTCAAGAATTTTTCGAGAGAGGTTTTAGTTCTGAACTGATTCGAAGATCGATGCTGAAGCGGTCGACGGATGCTGCGCCGACTGGCCGCGCAGTCCGTCTCGGACTCGGCGAAGATTTTCAGACCTGTCGTCGGAACCGGTGTCTATCTGGCTTTAACGTTCATCTTTGTGGTGAATGGCGGCCGCCTGCCGCCGGCGGCGGTCGGTCTGTTCGTCCAAGTGCCACCGGGGGTGGCTGCGTCAACCCCTTGCCTGGAGCCTGCTGAAGGTCCTATCTTCTAATCAGTCTTAAATAAATTTCGACAAGGTGGTGTTAGTCGTGTCACGTCGTATGCAGATCATCTGTGCATGGTGTGGACCGGCCACGGTGCTCGTTACGCTCTGTGGTTGGTTGATCGCCGGGATTCTGCCGATCCCGCTGGGGTCTTCCAGTACGACCGCGCAGGTTGTGAGCTTCTATGGCCACGACACTCGCGTAATCAGCGGCTTGGTGATCGCGCAGCTCGGCATCTGTCTGGCATTTCCGCTGATCGCATTGATTGGCTACCGGATGTTGCGCATCGAAGGGCGCCATCCCCTTCTCACCTTTGTTCAACTGGTGACCGGGGCAGCCACCGGCGTCTTTCTCTTGCTGCCGATGTTGTTGATGGCTGTCATCGCCTTCCGGCCTGACCGCAACCCGGAGTTGACGGTCACTCTCAACGACATCTCCTGGCTGCTGTTCATTACGCCCATTGCGCCGTTCATCATCCAGAACATCGCGATCGGTGTGGCGATCCTCCGTGATTCGCGGGCGACGCTGCCGCGGTGGGTTGGGTACATGAACTTCTGGATTGCAGCCTCGTTCATCCCCGACCCCCTCGCCTACTTCTTTCATAGCGGGCCGTTCTCGTGGAGAGGCATCTTCATCTTCTGGCTGGCGCTGACCACCTACGCCGTCTTCCTCGTCGGCATGGGCCTTGTCCTGCGGTCGGCGGCGTTGCGGGACCCAGTGGTCGCCGATTCATCGCCGCAACTTGCCGCTGCCTGACCGACCGGGCCCGGCGGCTCCGTGCCGTAGCGCCACGGGGTAGCGGTGGTGAAATGGATTGTGCGGCAATGTGAATACCGTGGCTAGAACAGCGTGGCCTCGACGACGGTCACTGCGCGGCGAATCCAAGCCGCCTGGGCCCGTGGGTTGATTTAAGGCCTCCGGGGTGTGACTATGGTCTCATCCGTAGTTTCGAATTGAATATAAATTAAGGAAAACGATGGGGTTCGCCAATTCTGCCGAGGTTGCAAAGTACATCGGAGGCATCTTCGAAGCCGCCTTCGACGATCCCGAGATCGGGTCCAAGCTTCAGGCCACCGGACTGGTGGTCGCCTTCGATTTCACCGATCCAGAAGCCGTCGTACTGATCGACATGGCGAACCAGACCGTGCAGGAGGGCCTGACGGGCGGCCCACAGCCCGTGGCCACCATGTCGATGACCGCCGACACCGGCAACGCCTACTGGCAGGGCAAGGTGAACCTGCCGCTGGCGATGGCCAAGAAGAAGATCAAGGTCGACGGTAACGTGGCCAGCCTGCTCAAGCTGGCGCCGCTGGGCAAGAAACTCTACGGACCCTACATCGAACGTCTCAAGGCCGACGGCCGCGACGATCTGCTGGCCTGACCGATGTTTCCAGGCATTCACGCTGCATCTGATCTCAACCGGCTGGCCGAGTCGGGAAGGACGTTGACCTATGGCGTCCTCGATCGAAGCTTCGCATCGATCGCCACCGCCGCGCGCGGCTTGGGGTGGTCGGGCACTGATGAGGTCGCCGCGGAGCTGATCACCTATGTCCGAGACCGCATCGCCCGTGGCAATGCCCCCCGCACCGTCTACTTCGTAGACCGGCTACCGCGCCTCGCGACCGGAAAGCTGACCAAACGCAAACTCCAGGAACAATACCCGGGGGCACGTCGATGACAACCCAGTTGGTCACGCCAGCAAGGCAATTCGACCCCATCAGCATTTCGCCGCTGAGCTTTTGGTCCATGACCGCCGAGGAACGCGAACAATCCTTCAAAATCCTGCGCGACGAACGACCCCTCAGCTGGCACGCACCGATCGAAGGCGCGCTGATGGAAGCCGAAATCGACGGACTCTGGGCCGTGACACGCCATGAGGACATCGCCTATGTCAGCAAGAACTCCCAGTTGTTCTGCTCAGGGCAAGGCGTCATGATCGAGGCAGTGCCCGAGGATATTCTCGATGCCGCACAGTCATTCCTGGCGATGGACGGAGCACAGCATTCCACCCTGCGCCGGCTGATCAGCTCGGTGTTCACGCCGCGCCAGGTCGCGAAAATCCAGGAACAGATCAACGTCCAAGCTGCGACAATTGTCACCGACCTGCTCACAACGCGCCGCGGCGATTTTGTCGAGCAGGTCTCCAAGCGGCTACCGATGTGGACGATCTACGAAATGATCGGCCTCCCAGTGGAATACCGCGACGAGGCCGCTCACCACGCAGACGGCATGGTGTCCTGGGCCGACGCCGATGTCGCTGCCGGCCGCGAACCCGGCGAAGTCCTCAACGATTCCCTCGTCGGACTGCTCACCATGGGACTCGAACTCGCCGAGCAACGCCGCGCCCGCCCCACCTCGGATCTGATGTCGCTGCTGGTTCAGGCCGAGATTGACGGCCGGCGCCTCACCGACGAGGAACTCGGCGCGTTCTTCGTGCTGCTATCGGTCGCGGGTAACGACACCACACGCAACACCGTGACACTGACCACGATGGCCCTGCAGCAGTTCCCGCAGCAGCGGGCCTTGCTGGAGCGCGATTTCGACACCCACATCAAACGCGGCGTCGAGGAATTCGTTCGTTGGGCCAGCCCAGTCATGACGTTCCGCAGGACCGCCACCCAGGACACCGAACTGTGCGGCCAGATGATCCGTAAAGGGGAGTGGGTGCTGCTGATGTACTCTTCGGGTAACCGGGATGAGCGCGCTTTCCCCCATCCCCACCAGTTCGATGTCACCCGAGAACCTAACGTGCACATTGGTTTCGGAGGCGGCGGTCCCCATTTCTGCATGGGCGCTTTCCTTGCCAAGATGCAGCTCGAAGCGATATTCCGCGAACTGATCCAGCGCGCGCCCACCCTTCGGGTCGGCGAACCGGAGTTCCTGACCGGGAACTTCGTGCGTGCCGTCAAATCCCTGCCGTACACCTTCGACTGACAAGAGGAACATGATGACCGAGTTCTCGGGCAAACACTACGTAGTGACCGGCGCCGCCTCCGGGATCGGCCACGCCGTCGCCGAACAGTTGTTGTCGGCCGGTGCCGACGTGACCAGTCTGGACCGGAACGCTCCGGTGGCCAAGGTCACCCGACACATCGAAGTCGACCTGGCCAACCCGCACAGTATCGATGCCGCTCTGGAGACCCTGGACGGACCATACGACGGGCTGATGAATGTTGCCGGTATCCCGGGAACAGCGCCGGCCGACTTGGTCTTCGCCGTCAACAGCCTCGCCGTCCGCCATCTCAGCGAGGCATTCTTCGAACGTCTCGTGCCAGGGGGATCGATCACCATCGTGTCGTCCACCGCGGGGTTCGGATGGGCAGAGCGGCTCGAGGCAATTCGCGATGTGCTGGCAACCGACACCTTCGCGGAGGGCGCCTCCTGGTTCAAAACCAATCCGCAGCAGGGCAACGCCTACAACTTCTCAAAGGAAGTAACCACGGTCTACACCCAGTCGATGGGACTTGCTTTGGCACAGATGGGATTTCGCATCAACGCTGTTCTGCCTGGCCCCGTGGAGACACCGATTCTCGTCGACTTCGAGCAGTCGATGGGCAAAGACAGCCTTGACGGAGTCAAAGAACTGCTCGGCCGCCACGCGGACCCCGGCGACATCGCATCAGTGGTGCTCTTCCTGGCATCGGACGCTGCGCGCTGGGTGAACGGCCAAGCCTTGGCAGTCGACGGCGGCATCACCGGCGCGGTCAGTACCGGCGTCGTCCCGAAGCCCGAGTTCTGAGAAGCCCGATGACAGCGAACGCAACAACCGGAACGTCGGTCTTCGCGGACGAAGACACTGCTCTCACGGAACTGCGAGGGGTTTTCGCGACCGGCCGCACCAAATCGCTGCAGTGGCGCCTTGAGCAGTTGGCCGCCATTGAGGCGCTCTGCGACGAGCAACAATCGGCGATCGTCGCTGCACTAGCCGCTGACTTGGGCCGCCCACCAGTGGAAGCCTGGCTCGCGGACATCGCGTCGACGAAGGGCGAGGCCGCCTACGCGCGCAAGCACCTCAAGGAATGGGTACGCCGCAGCCGCCAACGGCTCCCGTTGGCGCAATTTCCCGGACGTGGCTGGGTCCAGTACGACCCACTCGGTGTCGTACTGGTCATCGGTCCATGGAACTACCCCTTCTATCTGAGCATGGCCCCGTTGGTGGCCGCGATCTCGGCAGGCAACTGCGCTGTGCTCAAACCCTCCGAACTGGCGCCGGCTACCTCGGCATTGCTGGCCGATATTGTGCCCAAATATTTTGATAATCAGGCTGTTCGGGTGATCGAAGGTGACGGCACCACCACCCAGAACTTGATCTCGCAGGGATTCGACCACGTCCTTTTCACCGGCGGCACCGAGATCGGCCGCAAGATCATGGCGGCCGCGGCACCGACATTGACGCCTGTGACACTCGAATTGGGTGGCAAGAGCCCGGTGCTGGTGACTGCGGACGCCGATCTCGACGTTGCTGCGCGCCGGGTCGCATGGGTCAAGCTCATGAACTCTGGCCAGACCTGTATCGCCCCGGATTACGTGCTGGTCGATCGGGCCGTGGCCGACACCTTTACCGACAAAGTCGCCGCGTCTATCGCAGCTTTCCGGTCAGACGAACGGACCAGCGGACAACGCATCGTCAACCGCCGTCAGTTCGACCGGCTGACCAGATTGATCGACACCACTAGCGGCACGATCACCACCGGTGGGGGGTACGACCCCGACACCTTGAGCATCGAACCAACCGTCATTCGAGATCCAACACCCACCGATGCGGTGATGGCTGACGAGATTTTCGGCCCGATACTGCCGATTTTGACTGTGGAATCCACCGAGGCCGCGATCCAGTTCGTCAACTCCCGGCCAAAGCCGTTGGCGCTGTATGTCTTCACCGGGTCGCAGCGACTCGGTCGAGATTTGATTGATGCCATTCCGTCGGGCGGCGCGGTGATCAACCACATCGCCATGCACTGCCTGGTTCCGCAACTCCCGTTCGGCGGCGTCGGCGCCAGCGGGATGGGTCAGTACCACGGCCGCTGGGGATTTGAGGCACTGAGCCACCGCCGCGCCGTGCTCGCCAAACCCGCACGGCCGGACCCGAAGCTGATCTACCCGCCGTACACCGACCTGGCAGTGAAACTCATGAGAAAGCTGTTTGGATGAACATCCACGTGGACACCACCAAATGCTCCGGAATCGGGCTGTGCGAGATGGCCGCTTCCTCCGTCTTCGAGATCGGTGACGATGGACAGTCGCACGTGATCGGCAACTCGGACGAGGACCGCACAGCGGCCCACGAAGCAATGTCGAACTGTCCCACCGGAGCCATCTCCATCGACACCTGATTGTCGGCGGGGCACCTGCACCGTGCCTCCGCCCGTGCTTTCGACGAACACATGAGAGGCAGCACAAGACAACTATGGCCTTCGTCATCACTCAGAACTGTTGCACTGACGCGAGTTGCGTTCCGGTGTGCCCAGTCGACTGCATTCGACCGGTAGCTGGTCCGGCCGGCGCCGCCGCGTCGATGCTCTACATCGATCCCTCAACATGCGTAGATTGCGGCGCCTGCGTTGCCGTGTGCCCGGTAAGCGCGATCTACCACGAGGATGAATTGCCGGAGTCGCAAGCGCGGTTCGCAACGATCAACGCCGACGTCTTCGCTGCCGAACCTCTGACCATGCGGGCCATCCCAGACCAGTGGACGCCCCCACCGCTGGAGCGCGACTCGCTACGGGTCGCGGTGGTGGGTGCAGGGCCGGCCGCGTGCTATGCCGTCGCTGACCTGACCCGCACCAGCGGCGTGCAGGTGGACGTCTTTGACCGACTCCCAACACCTTTCGGCCTGGTGCGCTTTGGCGTTGCCCCCGATCATCAACGCACCAAGGACGTGGTGCAGGTGTTCGAATCAGCGCTCTCCAGCCCCAACGTGACGTGTTACTTCAACGTCGCTGTCGGCCAGGACATCACTCATGAGCAGCTGATGGCGACCCATGACGCAGTCATCTACGCCGTGGGCGCCTCCCGTACACGCGATCTCGGCATCCCCGGAGAAGGTCTGCCCGGCAGTATCGGCGCCGCCGAGTTCGTCAACTGGTACAACGGGCATCCTGATCACGCCGAATGCCAATTCGACCTGGCCGGGCCGCGCGTCGTCATCATCGGCAACGGCAACGTCGCCCTCGATGTGGCACGAGTGCTGGCAATGCCCCCAGACCAGCTGACTACCACCGACATCGCCGAACACGCACTGGACCAGCTTGCGAAGAGCGGCGTACAGGAAGTCGTCGTCCTGGGTCGGCGCGGAGCGGCCGACGGCGCGTTCTCGGTCGGCGAATTGTTGGCATTGGGCTCGTTGTCAACCGTGGACATTGTGGTGGAAGGGCAACTCGGGCAGCGCCCAGATGATCACGAGCGCGCACTGAAGTTCGATCTCGTGTCCGAGTTCGCCCAGCGGTCGGCGACCCCTGGGAACAGGCGGATCGTGCTCCGATTCGGCGCTCGGCCAGTGCGGATGGCCGGCTCCGAGCAGGTGCAGGCCCTGGAGATCGAGGACGCCGACGGAGTCACCGAGTTGATAGACACGTCATTGGTCTTGCGGTCCATCGGCTACCGCGGCACCCCGATCGATGGACTGCCTTTCGACGAGGCTGCCGGGACCGTGACCAACGACGACGGACGGGTGATCCGAGACGGGGCGCCCGTACCTGGGGTATACGTCACCGGCTGGATCAAACGTGGCCCTAGCGGCGTCATCGGCACGAATCGGTTGTGTGCACGCGAGACCGTGACGAACCTGCTGGCCGACGCCCGCGCCGGCGCGCTACCCGAGCCGGCCTCACAGGACGGATTGAACGCAACTGACCTTGCCGCACGAGGTGTCACGGTGGTGAATCTGGCTGGGTGGAAGCGAATTGATGCTGCGGAACGAGAGCTAGGGGTCGCCGCGTCACGCCCGCGTGTGAAGGTGGTCCACCGCGACGCGATGCTTGCGGCCGCAGGCGAGGGTTCATAGGAGCATCTGGGTTGTCGACCAGAGAATTACCGACCTTGCGGCGCGATCCCGGCAGGCGAGAACTCGTCGTGGCACTCGGCGACGGCGTGGGAGCGGTCAACGCACTGGACAACGGTCAGTCGATCGGTGAGTTGCTCACTGCATGTGTGCCCGCCGATGAGCGTGTGGCATTGGTACTCGGCTGGAGTCCCGTTGCCCCGCAGGGAATTACGCCGGACGATTTCACGAAGATCATCCCCCTCATGCCGGGTTGGGGCGTTCGGTCGTTGTTGTCGAGTCCTGTGACCAGTGCCGTGCCCACGAGCTTGGCTGCGATACCCGGGCTGTTGGGTGAGCACCTCCGCCCCGACGTGCTGGTCACCCGGATGACCCGCCGCGCAGATGGCCTTCGGTTCTGCACCGAGGTGTCGTGGCAGCAAGCCTTGGTCGATCTCGGCGTCCCGGTCTGGGCCGTCATCGACGACCGGGCCCCGTCGGCATACGCGGGTGAGCCGATACCTGCAGACGCGGTGACGATCATCGGGCGGGCCGGCGATTCACCAGCAGACGTGCCCCAGAGACCCTCAGAATCCATTCACGACGCCTTGGCCGATCGGGTGCTGGAGCTGATCCCGGAAGGGGCTCGGGTGCAATACGGGCCCGGCCAACTCGGTACAGCGCTGCTGCAACGCTCTACCAAGGCGCTGTCGATCGACACCGGCCTGCTCACGGATGCCGTGATGGACTTGGAACGCCGCGGGCTGCTCATCGGCGAGCCGTCGGCGACCTACCTGTTCGGTAGCGCGGACCTCTATCGATGGGCTGACGGTCGAGAAATCTTGCGCGGCATCGAACACAGCCATGATCTCACGCGGCTATCGCGAGGAACCCCGTTCGTCGCGGTGAACACTGCGATCGAAATCGACCCGTTCGGCCAGATCAACGTTGAAGGTGTCGGACACAAGGTGGTTGGTGGGATTGGGGGACACCCCGACTACTGCACGGCTGCCCGGATGAATCGAACGGGACTCTCGATCATCGCTGTGCCGTCGCAATTCAACGGTCGCTCAACACTTGTCGACGCGTTGAGTCGACCGGCCTCGACGCCAGCGCATGATGTCGAGGTGATTGTCACCGAGGCGGGCCATGTGGATCTGCGCTCGGCTGGCTGGGACGAGCGCCGACGCCTCATTGAGGGCCTGTTCCAGAAGGCAGCTTGACCTAGTTCGACATCGGCCGCGAACATCCACTGCGGAGAAGCCAAAACGGCGCCTACAGCCGAGCATGGGTCAGCTGTAGGCGCCGTTTCGTCAGTGCTGAACTGGGCAGCGGGCGTCGGCGTGCATGTGTTTTACAGCGGCCGCGAAGTTGCTCACCAGCATGTCGGGGGCGTCCAGATGCAGGTCCGGGATCCGGCGCAGGATCTGTTCGAGCATGTGCCGGATCTGCATCCTGGCCAGGAACGCGCCCAGGCAGTAGTGCGGGCCGCCGCCGCCGAAGGCCACGTGTTGGTTGGGTTTGCGCGAGATGTCAAAGGTCCACGGGTCGGCGAAGGCTGTCTCATCGCGATTGCCTGATGAATAGATCATCACTACCCAGTCGCCCGCTCGGATTTGCCGACCGCCCAGGGCGGTGTCCTGCGTTGCGGTGCGCCGGAATGTCATGACTGGAGTCACCCAGCGTAGGACCTCGTCGATCGCCGCGTCGATGCGCCCATCGAAATCCTCGAGAAGATAGGCGATCTGGTCGGGGTTGTCGATGAACGCTTTGATGCCGAGGGACAAGGTTGTGCGTGTGGTGTCATTGCCCGCGAAGGACACGAGGACGAACATCGACGCCAGTTCGTCGTCAGTGAGTTCGTGGCCATCGACCTGGGCCGACACTAGATTGGACCAAATGTCGTCGCGGGGGCACGCGCGTGTGGCCTCGGCGAATTCCAGTCCGATGCTGAGGTTTCCGATCAGTGCGTCGTTCAGTACTTCGGCGGCCGAGCGGCCGGCCGCGATATCGGGGTCGTTCCAACCGGCCAGTTCGTCTGCGAAGTGCGCTGCCTCGTCCCGGCGTTCTTGGGGGAGCCCGACCATGTCATAGAAGGTGTTCATCGGCATCTGCTTGGCGACGTTCTCGACCCAATCGCCCTCACCTCGGGCGAGAAACTCATCGACGATGGCGGCGGCGCGTTGACGGATCTGTTCTTCGATCCGCTTGACCTGCTTGGGGGTGAACGAGGCACTCATGAGCCTGCGGTAGGTCAGGTGTCGCTGACCGTCCATGGCCAAGAAGGATGATGCCGCCTCCAGGAACTCCTCGGGAACGTCCTCCAACTGGATGCCCTGACCGGAGCAGAACAGTTCGGGATGTGTGCTCACCTCGCGAATCAGATCGTGGCTGGCCACAGCCCAAAAACCGGCGATGCCGGATGGGGCGAGGTCGCTCTCGGCCGGCGGCTGCCAGCTGACGGGAGCGCGGTGTCGAAGTTCGGCGAATGCTACGTCGCGCTCTTCGGCTGCCAGCTTCCAGAATGCTTTTGGGGAGATGTCCACAGGGTCGTACGGTCGGTCGTCGTTATCGGTCGATGACGGTGCGGCTGAATGGGTTACCGATTGCATCTGGGTGGACACCGGGTACTCCTCACTTCGAAGGTCGGGCATAATTTATTATAAATTCGAAAATGGCAGGTGGGTAGAGGACCGGGCGGATTGGGTCGCATCGCTTGACCGGAAGCTGTTTCCAGCCGTATCGATGGCTGAAACGCAACTGCGCGGGCCGAGTATCGACTTGGCCCGCGCAGTTGACAGGTGACTCAGGAGGCAGCGATCTCGCGACCGATGATCTCTTTCATGATCTCGGTCGTGCCGCCGTAGATCGTCTGGATTCGGGTGTCGAGATACGCACGCGCGACGGGATATTCGAGCATGTACCCGTAGCCGCCGTGCAATTGCAGGCACCGGTCGATGACCCGCTTCTGCAGTTCGCTCATGTACCACTTGCCCTTTGCGGCGTCGACCGGGGAGAGCTCGCCTGCGTTGTAGGCGAGGACGCTGCGATCGGTGTATGCCTCGGCAATGTCGATCTCGGTGGCCATCTCTGCCAACTCGAAGCGAACATGTTGCTTGTCGGTCAACGGACCGCCGAACGCCTGCCGGGTTTGGCAGTATTCGACTGTCATGTCGTAGATCGCGCGTGTGGTGGCCATCGACTTTGCCGTGACACCGAGGCGTTCCCTAGGGAGATGACTCATCAGGTACTGCAAACCATTTCCGGCCTCGCCCAGCAGGTTTTGCGCGGGGACGACCGCGTCACGGAAGTACAGCTCCGAGGTGTCCTGGGCCGGCAGACCGACCTTGTCAAGCTTGCGACCGCGTTCGAAGCCGATCGTATCGCGTTCGACCACGAGAAGGCTGAACGCGTGGGAGCCGCCCTCGGGGTTCGTCCGGGCAGCGACCACCACAACGTCGGACATGATGCCGCTGGAAATAAACGTCTTCTGCCCGTTGAGGATCCAATGATCGCCCTCGAAGCGGGCGGTAGTGCGCATGCCCCGTAGATCGCTCCCCGCTCCAGGCTCGGTCATTGCCAAGGCTCCGATCACTTCGCCAGCGGCGAAACCGGGTAGCCAGCGCGACTTCTGCTCGTCGTTGGTCAGGTCGAGAAGGTAGTGCAGGACCAGATCGTCTTGAAGGCTGATTGTCAGGCCGAAGGACAACGCATTGATCCGGGCGATTTCCTCGCAGACCACCATCCGGTAGCGGTAGTCCGGCTCACTGGCCCCGCCGTATTCTTCGGGGATCTGCAGTGCGTAGATACCCGACTTGGCTGCGCGAGTGAAGACGGACCGATCGATCCAGCGGTCGCGGTCCCAATCATGCTGGTGGGGAACGACTTCGCGGGCGAGAAACTCTCGCACAGTCTCCCGGTACGCCTCGTGGTCGGCCTCATAGAGGGAACGCTTCATGTGTTTACAGCCGCTCGATGATGGTGACGTTGGCCTGGCCGCCGCCCTCGCACATGGTCTGCAAGCCGAAACGGCCGCCGGTGCGTTCCAACTCGTGCAGCATGGAGGTCATCAACCGTGCGCCGGTGCAGCCGATCGGATGCCCCAGCGCGATCGCTCCACCGTTGGGGTTGACCTTGGCCGGATCGGCCCCCAGCTCGGCGAGCCAAGATAGTACGACGGGGGCGAAAGCCTCATTGATCTCGACGGTGTCGATGTCGTCGATGGACATGCCCGCGCGCTTGAGTGCGTGCTGGGTGGCAGGAATCGGGGCCGTCAGCATCATCACCGGGTCTGCGCCACGGACCGAGATGTGGTGGATGCGGCCGCGGGGCGTCAATCCGAACCGGTCGACGGCAGACTTCGAAGCAACCAGCAAAGCGGCCGCGCCATCCGAAATCTGGCTTGCCACAGCAGCTGTCAGCACTCCGCCGTCAACGAGTGTGGGCAGCGACGCCATCTTCTCCAGCGAGGTGTCGGCGCGCGGCCCTTCGTCCACGCTGACGCCGGCGTACTCAGTGATCTCGCGGGTGAAACGGCCCTCGGCGATCGCGGTGAGCGCGCGCTGATGGCTCTCGAACGCAAACTTCTCGGTATCCTCGCGGCTGAGATTCCACTGCTGAGCGATCATCTCGGCACCGCGGAACTGGGATATTTCCTGGTCGCCGTAGCGGGCGGCCCAGCCCTCGCACCCCGTCCAGGGATCGATTGATCCGAAGGGCTCGCCGGCGGCGAACGCGCTGAGGATCGGGTACTGACTCATCTTCTGAACGCCGCCGGCCACGATGAGATCAGACGTACCGCTCATGACCGCTTGCGCCGCGAAATGCACTGCCTGCTGGGCAGATCCGCATTGACGGTCGATGGTCACGCCGGGGACGGTCTCCGGAAGTCCGGCGGCCAGCGCCGCCGTGCGGGCGATATCGCCCGCCTGGGAACCGATGTTGTCGAGACATCCCAGGATGACGTCGTCGATGGCTGCCGGATCGATGTCTTGACGCTCGACGACAGTCTTGATCACGTGTGCGGCCATATCGGCCGGATGTGCGGCGGCGAAGCCGCCCTTGCGCCTGCCTACCGCGGTCCGGCTTGCGTCAACAATGTAAGCTTCAGTCATAGAAAATAATTTAACATAGAATCAAAACTGTAGAAAGTGGGCCCAGCGGCAGGTTCGTCGCTGGGGGACCGAACGCCTAGCGGCGGCGCGTGCGTTGAGGTTTGGGTATCGGGCTCAGGCTGTGCTTCACGAATACCTGGGCATTGGACACCATGGTCTCGACCGAGCCGCGTCGTGGATGCCACCACTCGGCAGACCAGTTGAGGGCACCGAGGACAAGTGCTTGGGCCAGTGTCGGATTCAAGTCTTCGCGGATCTGGCCCTCGGCATCGGCCGCCCTGATCAACCCCCGCCAGATTCGGTCATAGGCCGCTTCTTCCTTCTTCTGCCGCGCCTTCAAGTGCTGGGGGACCTGCCCGGAATTACGGATCGACGCGCGCGCGTAGTCGGACAGCTCGAGTTCGTGCAGCAGGTGCGATTCGACAGCGGCCATGATGCGGTCCATCGGAGCGGTCTCGGGCGGCAGTGCATCGAGTGCTTCCTGCAGATACTTGCGAAGGTCGCAGATCCCGCTGAACATCACCTCTTCGATGAGGTCTTCCCTCGATTTGAAGTAGTAGTAGATCGCGGGCGCCCGTAGTTCAGCCTGCTCGGCGATGTCGGTCAGCCGCGTGCCCGCGTAGCCCTTGACACTCAGCACCTGGGCAGCCGCATTGAGTATGCGCGTACGCGTCCGCTGGGCTTTGGTGTCGCTGGACTCGGGCGCTGACTGCTTTCTGGGCATTGCTCGATGATAAGAGTGCCACCCCGTCATATCGTCAGGTGCGGTCACGGGTGTCTCATGTCGTCGGTATCTCTGCCCAATTGATTGGTTGCACGCGGAATTCGCGGACGTCGCGCATTCCGGGCTTGATCAGGTCGATCTGCCTGCGCACGCGGCGGGCGAGTAGCCCAGCGATTTCCGCCTCCTGCGTGGCGCCGAGACGCTGAACGTAGTCCTCCAGCTGCTGATCAGCCTGTCTCCAGTCGCGCGGGCAGGCGCCAATTAGCTGCTCGGCCTCGGCTTGGTCCAATGCCTCTACCGGTGGCATTGCTTGGGCGCTGCGGCGCAACCCGGGCAGCAGGTCGCGCACGACGCGCAGACGAAAGGCCAGATAGTCGTCGAGATGTTCATCGGCGAGGATGTCATCGACGATTCGCTGGATCGACAGATGTGTTGCGTCGTTTCGGACGGGTGCGTAGGTCACGGCCGACGGCGGTTCAAGGTCGTAGCTGTTCTCTTCGGCGATGATCTCCAGGCAGATCGTCAGCGACATGAGCGACCATGCCTGCCACTGTGCCAAGTCGAACTCGGCTGGCGGGTCGGCACGGGTGCCGGCCGAGAGCATTGCCGTGAGCAGGGCGAAACGGACGGCATGGAAGTTGACTACCCGGCGGTCGATCGGCTGCCCGCTCTCTGCCGCGTAGACGCTGTAGGCGTGGGTCAGATCACCGATGGGCTGTGCGGTGTCGCGCATCCGCATTGCACCGAGGTCCGCCATCGGATCGCCAAGGCATGAGAATTCGACGTCCATCAGGGCCGTGACCCGCTGATCGGCGTGCAGGAATTGCCCGGCGTCGAAGTGGATCCATGACACGTCGCGGCGGTGAACCGGGACGTGACGATGAAGCCAGGCGATGACGAATTCGATCGCCGGGTCGGGGGCCGGCTTAACCTGGCGGTACCACTTTTCCGAGAGCCCGAACCCCATGTACCCGATGTCTCGCGATGTCGCCGGCTTGGACAGACCGATAGCCTCGAATGGAGTCGTGTTCAGCCGGTGAGCGGCGGCGAGTCGGCGGACGTAGTCGGCGATCACCGTGTCGCGGACGTGGCCATCGTCATGTTCGTCGAATCGGTCGCGCCCCTCGACTGAAGCCATGAGAATCGCCTCGGGTTTCTCGCAGAATCCGATGGGAGCGGGCACCATGACGCCTTGGTCATGCAACGTCCGCATGATGTCGTACTCGCGGCGCAGCGACAGCGTGCGGGTCCACGGCATTGATTCTTCGCGCTGGCACCGAGCGTAGAGGTGGCGTACCTCGCCGTCGATCTCGACGGTGAGGTACCACGCGGGTCGCCAGCGGGCCTGCCGAGTCCAATCGAGAATGCGACCACCGGTATGCAGTTCCACCCATTCGAACAGCAGCGGCCACGGATCTTCCAGGCCGGCCCAGCGAGCCTCGGTGCTGACGCGATCGATCGCTCCGTCAAGCACGCTGTCCTCAGATCCCCCCGCGTGAGACCAGCTGGGCGGCGATGACGTTGCGCTGGATCTCGTTGGTGCCCTCCCCGACAATCATCAGTGGGGCATCACGGAAGTAGCGCTCGACGTCATACTCGGTGGAGTAGCCGTAACCACCGTGGATGCGGACGGCGTTGAGGGCGACCTCCATGGCGATCTCGGACGCGAACAGTTTCGCCATTCCGGCCTCCATGTCGGCTCGCTCGCCGCTGTCATACCGGTCCGCGGCATGGAGCGTCAGCTGGCGCGCCGCGGTCAGCTTGGTGGCCATGTCGGCCAGGTAGTGACCGATCGCCTGGTGCTTCCAGATGGGCTGGCCAAAACTCTCTCGGTCCTGGGCATACGAGAGGGAATCTTCAAGCGCGGCGGTGGCCACGCCGAGTGCACGTGAGGCTACCTGGATCCGGCCTGTCTCCAAGCCCTTCATCATCTGACCGAATCCCTTGCCAGGAACTCCGCCCAGGATTGCTGACGCGGGCACGCGGCAATTGTCGAACGACAGTTCGCAGCTCTCCACGCCCTTATAGCCGAGCTTGGGCAGATCTCGCGACACGGTCAGGCCCTGTCCATGCTCGACAAGCACGACGGAAATGCCCGAGTGCTTCGGCGTCGCTTTGGGATCGGTCTTGCACAGCAGCGCGATGAGGCCCGATCGACGCGCGTTCGAGATCCACGTCTTGGAACCGTTGATCAACAGCTCGGCGTCGTTGTCGGGAGCTGGAAGCGCGGTGGTGAGCATGTTCTGCAGATCCGAACCACCGCCGGGTTCGGTGAGCGCCATGGTGGCGCGCATTTCACCAGTGGCCATCGCCGGCAGGTACTTGCTCCGCTGCTCATCCGTGCCGAACTGCGAGATCAGTTTGGCGACAACGGTATGTCCACCCATCGCTCCGGCAAGAGTCATCCAGCCGCGGGCCAGCTCTTGGGTGACCAGCACATAACAGGCCGTCGACACAGGGGAGCCGCCGTACTCCTCGGGCACCGCGAGCCCGTAGATGCCGATCTGTTTCATCTGATCGATCCAAGCGGCCGGGTACTCATTGGCGTGTTCGACATCGCGCACCGACGGCTTGACGTCCCTGTCGATGAATGACCGCACGGTCGAGACAAGCAGGGCTTCTTCCTCGCTGAGCTTATTGAGCATGGTGACACCTTACGCTTATTTTTATTCTATGTTAAATTATTGGTGCAAGTATGTCCGAGGGCGGAGGGCTGTGGGATCGTGAAGGTGGGGACCAAACGCATCGACGATGTCGTAGATCAGACTCGCGAGGGTGCCGTGATCCTCGCCGGAGCGCGATGACATCGGCTCGGCCGCAGGCCGTGGATGTCACCGGTGCCGAGGTGTGCCGGCCGGAGCGGAGGATGCCCGCCGAGGAGGGCGTATGGGTCTTCCTGCTCGGTGATATGACCGTATTCGCGATCCTTTTCAGCGTTTATCTCTTCTATCGTGGCCAAGATTCAAATCTCTTCAACACCTCTCAGCTCAAGCTGAACCAGACCTTCGGGGTGATCAACACGCTGGTTCTGTTGACCAGTTCGCTGTTGGTGGTCACTGCTGTTCGCGCAGTGCGGCAGAACGCCTTTCAATTGGCCCGGACACTTACGTACGGTGCCATGGCGTGCGGCGTGATCTTCGTGATGGACAAAGTCATCGAATACAGTCAGAAGATCTCGCACGGCATCGTGCCCGGAACAAACCAGTTCTTCATGTACTTCTACGTGATGACCGGGTTGCACCTCTTCCATGTCGTGATCGGCATGGCATTGCTGGGATTGATCGTCAAGCTCACACGCAAGCCGACTCTGACAGATCGCGAACACGGCTACCTCGAAGGCGCCGCGTGCTTCTGGCACATGGTCGATCTGCTGTGGATCGTCATATTCCCCCTCCTGTACTTGGTGAAATGATGCTGATAAATCTTCTGCGAGGACGTATTACGGCAGTTTGGTTCATCCTGATCGCTGCCACCTTGGCGTCCTGGGTCCTCGGTGTCGGCCACGAACTGCCACATCGCTACGCGGCGGTCTGCATCATCGTGATCGCGTTCACCAAAGTGCACTTCGTCGGCAGATACTTCATGGAACTGCGGCACGCACCCGTCGCATTAACGGCGGTCTTCGGCGTCTGGAACGTCGTTGCAGCCAGCCTCTTGATCGGCCTGTACCTATTCGCTCAATGAATTCCAGCAATACGACTAGAGAACACAGTGTTCCGACCTTCAGGAGCGAGACATGTTTGCGGTAGTAGGAGGCGGAGCGGCGGGAAGCGCTGCGGCTTTCGTTCTAGGACAGGCCGGGCACGAGGTGGTTCTGTTCGAAGCGGCCAACGTTCTCGGCGGACGTACGAGAACGGTCCAGCGTAACGGTTTCGGCGTCGAGGTCGGAGCGATCTACATGCTCAACTCGTACGCCAAGTGCATCGAACTACTCGACGCCAGCGGCGACCAGAACTTGCTGGAATCCTGGTCACCGCACCCGAACCCTTTGAGACCGACAGTCTTTCACTGTTCGACAGAGGAGAAGACATGGAATCATGGGCGCGGCGCAAGCTCGGAGACGGACTGTTCGAGTGCTTTGTGCGCCCCCTGATCGAACCGTCGTTCGGTGTGGACTGCCGCGATCTATCGACGCCATACCTCCAGGGCATCATGAAACGGGCCCACCGCGCAAAATTCTTCCTGCCGCGCGATGGAATGGGTGGTGTGTGCACGGCATTGACGCGCGGCACCGATGTCCGACTCGGCGCTGAGGTCGAGTCTGTCGAGCACGATCGCGATCGAGTGGTGGTCATCCAAGTCGATGGCACGAAGGTCCGGGTCGACGGCGTGGTGGTCGCGACTGATGCCCGTCGTGCTGCCGGATTGCTTGAAACCGTCCTGGGAGAAGAATCTTTGCGGGCGCTCAATACCGCTCCCTATGCCTCGATGGCCCATGTCAATCTACGTTGGTCTCGTGATCCATGGCCAGAAAACAACTTTGAGATGCTACTGCCCATTGGTGCAGGGCCCCGTCCGCTACTAGGGACCATCGTCAAGAAGTCCACGACCTCGCGGTTGGTGCCATCCGGCGCCTGTATGACCAACTCGTACTTCTCGAGCAAGGCCACACAGGATCTCACGAACGACGAACTCATCGAGACCGCCTTGCGGCACGTCGCCGAGACCCTAGGTAAGGGATTCTCTGAGCCGGATGCTGAAGTGTTCAGCTTTGAGCGCGCACTCGCCATCAGCCCGCCCGGGCATTACCTCACAATGAAGCACCTTCGGGATGCAATGCCGGCGCGAGTTGGCATCGCCGGGGACTACCTTGCATTTAGGTGTGGAGACCGCTGTGGTCAGCGGCGTACGTGCAGCCCGGCATGTGTTGACAACACGGCGCTAGCGACTGCAAGTTCATTCGGCGCCAGGCAGATTCGAGGGAGTCTTGCCGAACGTGACTGATGACTTTCAGGGGAAATCGGGAACTATATGACGGTCACCACTCAGGAAATGCGCGCCGTTGACCTAGTTGCCACAACACCGAACCTTTGCGATGGAGCTGACGATGTCAATGATCGAGTATTCGCACCTGGTGTCCGCGAACGCGCACCTGTGTCCTGGTATGGACCGGATGTCGGTCGAGTCGCGGTTCGGGCTGCGAGACTGCGCGCCCCGGGTATCTGGCGGCAATCGCTGCGCTTTCGACCCGCCAGCGTGGGCCCGTGATGCTCAAGGACGGCCCGTGACCGGAGCGCTGATGGTGCTGGCAGACCACATCCTCGGCGAATTGCCCAATATGTACCGTCCACAACGAACCTGGTCATTGACCGCTGAACTGACCCTGGACGTCGTGGCGGAGTTGCCTGCCAACGATGTGCTGTACGCCGAAGCTATCGATATCAGCCAGGGCTCTGAGTGGTTTGTGCAGTGCCGCATCATGACTGCTTCGGGAAATGTGGTGGCAGTCGGAAATTCGCGCATGGTCTACGTACCTGCGGCGGGTGCTGAGTTGATGGAAGCATCGGCTCAACCGTCATCGGCAATCGAAGCGGCGGCGATAGCGAGTGCACTCGGTTTGGAGTATCACGATCTGGCCAACGGCGCTCAGGTGTCTGTTCCCGACCCTCAGAATTGGGTGAACGGGTTCGGAATCATGCACGGCGGCGTATCCGCCTGCGTCACCGAGCTCGTTGCGTCGGCAGCGATATCGGCCTGCAACCCCGATCTATCCACGGTGCGCGTTCACACCGACTACTTACGACCGGTTGCCGCTGACAGGCCATTCGTGGCAGAAGCCCGACTCCAGCATGCGGGCCGGTCCTCCGCGGTCGTAGAAGTACGCGGCCGTGGCGGCAGCGGCGAATTGTGCACGCTGTCCACGGTGACGGCCCGGCGACGGCGCCCCGCTGCTTGATAACCTGGCGTGCGCCCAGGTCTGCATCTGGGCCGTCGACCTTCACCGTAGCGCTACTGACGGGTCCGTTACCCAGATGGGCATCGACATCATTCATGTGCGCGGGAGTTTCTATTCTGCTTTCGGTTGTGCGGTCGCCGGGTCCACGGCACCGAGATCGATGACTGCGGCCGCGGCTACACGGCGCACCGGGGAGAGGACGTTTCGGTCCCGTATTCGAATTTCGGCGGCGAACAGGCCACTTGACACAGCGGGACATATGCGACATGTGCACACGCGACGACAGCCAGCGACGGTCAATTGGCCGCCGCAGTCGTACTATTGGCCCATGCCCAGACAGAGCTCGCGGCTCTCCATTGCCGCCGACGAGATGGCGTCCGATGAGCCGATCGCGGAATCTAAGTCTGCGTTGACGCGCTTGCGGATCTTGGACGCCGCCGCTCGCGTGCTGTCCGAGCATGGCTATGCGGGGCTGCGCCTCACCGATGTGGCGGAAGTTGCTGAGCTGCAGGCGCCGGCGATCTACTATTACTTCCCCTCCCGGGATGAGCTCATCGAGGAAGTGATGTGGGCCGGCATCGCCGATATGCGCGCGCACGTCGCCGAGGTCCTTGAAGAAGTACCCGATGGGACGCCGCCGCTCGACAGGCTCCTCACAGCGGTCGAAGCTCATCTACGCCACGCGCTGGAGATTTCGCACTACACCACAGCTGCCATTCGCAACGCGGGGCAGGTTCCGCAGGCGATTCGTAAGCGGCAGGTCCTCGAGGAGGAGAAGTACGGCGAAATCTGGCGCAGGCTGATCAGTGACGTCGCGCGCGAAGGTTTACTGCGCCCGGAATTGGACCTGTACATCGCCCAGATGCTTGTGTTGGGCGCATTGAACTGGGCTGTGGAATGGTGGAATCCCCGGCGCGGTTCCATCGAGGCGGTCGTTCAGAACGCGCAATCAGTCATCCGGCACGGACTTGCTGAGGACGCCGCGAAGTAGGCCGTGTCACCTACTTCATTCGGGCGAGATGTGACGACGCGGAGGCTAGGAGAACCCCAATAGAATCCTCGAGTTCATCAAGGTCGATCGCCGCATGGGAGCCCATCGAGCCGGCTCGCCGGCGGGCACGTACGCCTTCGAGCAGGCTTGCGGCTCGCCACTGGGAAAACGCCCGGTAATAGCCAAAGTCGTCGATTCGAAATCCGGTGACGTCACGGTATACCTCAACCATCTCATCACGGTTGGGGAATCCACCGGCACGGGTGGGGGTCGGCATCACGATCGCGGGCTCCTCGCTCGGGCGCCAATCATCAAGCAACCACGCAAGATCGGCGAAAGGATCACCAATGGTGCACAGTTCCCAGTCCAGCACCGCGGTGATATGCCCATCGGCGACCAGGAGATTGGACAGCCGGTAGTCACCATGCATGACGACTGCCGGTGACGGCTGCGGCAGCTGCTGGGTCAGGCCGGCTCGGACGGCTTCCCAGTTGCCGTCGTGCCGGCTGGCTGCGCGCACATGATCCCAGGCGGCGGAGATGCGTCGCATCTGCCGGACCAGATACGGACTGCTGGACGCCGCAACGCCCAGGGCGGAGGGATCAATGCGGTGCAGGCGGCCCAGCGCCTCGGCGACCGACACTCCGAGGGCTCTGCGCTGGCTGGACGTTAGAGTTCGAGCGTCGTCTTCGCTTTCCAGTGGGGAGCCGGGCACGCGGTCCATGACGAGAAATGGGGACCCGGTAGGACTCTCTCCAGTGCCGACGACTCGGGGGACCGGTACGTCGGTGTTGGCCAGTGCGCTGAGTATGTGCGCTTCGCGGAGGACGTCGTGTGCTTTCGCGGCGGTATCACCGGGAGGCGGTTCGCGCATCACCCATTCACGCGCTGCCGCATCGGTGACGATCGTCGTGATGTTCGACTGACCGATACCCACCCGGTCGACCGCAACCGGAGGTGTGACGCAATCGGTGTGCCGCGCAAGCCACTGTGCAAGGGCGGCGGGCTGTGTCCACATGCCGGTCGTTGGGGCAGGCGCCTCGGTATCAGTGGTAGACGCTGGGACATCCATGCGGGGGACCTTCCATGGTGACAACCGACCAGGAGCACGGCGTCGCCGGGGGCTGCTCCTCGCCTTCGCCCGTGGCAGGCCGGGGCTGTTCCTTTGACGCTACAGTATTTATTATCAATTAAAATACACCCACGGCGCTGAGATGCGTGGACGGTTGAATGTGCGCAGGCTAGCGACACGCGGGGTGAATGCGTGCCCTGGCGGTGGATTCCGATAAAGGAGATGGGCAGTGAAACTAGGTATGCCGTTGCGCTACTACGGAAGTGAGTTCGCGACCACCGTCGATCGTTTGTCGGAGTTCGAGCAGGTTGGCCTCGAAAGAGTCATGATCGCCGAGGCGTACAGCGTCGATGCCGTCAGCCAGATGGGCTACGTTGCCGCCAAGACGCGCCACGTTGAATTGGCGTTCGGCGTGCTGCCGATGTTCTCGCGAACGCCGACCAACCTGGCGATGACCGCCGCCGGCATCGACTACGTCAGTGGGGGTCGATGCGTGTTGGGCATCGGTGCGTCCGGTCCGCAAGTTATTGAAGGCTTTCACGGCGTCAAATACGACGCCCCCGTCGAACGTGCGCGCGAACATGTCGCTATCTGCCGCAAGATCTGGCGGCGCGAATCGAGCGAATATCGTGGCAAGCACTACACGCTGCCCTTGGATGTCGATGCTGGCGGGTCTGGCTTGGGGAAGCCGCTGAAGATCATCGGTAAGCCGGTCCGTGACCGTATTCCTATGGGGCTGGCGGCAATAGGTCCGAGGAACGTCGAGCTCGCGGCCGAAGTCTTCGACGAGTGGCAGCCCATTCTGTTCCATCCCGAACGTGCGGACCGCGCGTTCGGCGATGCTCTGCGTGCGGGTAGGGGTCGTCGTGACGACGACCTTGATGGCCTCGGCATCAGTGTTCAATGCCCATTGTTGATCTCTGATGACCCTGACTGCCTCGCCGACGCACTCAATGCCGTCCGAGAGAACGTGGCGCTCTACGTGGGCGGAATGGGAGCTGTGGGCAAGAACTATTACAACACGCTGTTCGCGCGGTATGGCTACGAGAAAGAAGCCGCGGAGATTCAAAGGCTGTTCCTCGGCGGTTCGAAATCGGCTGCGGTCCAGGCGGTTCCGGAGGAATTTTCGCGTGCAATATCGTTGATCGGAAACCGCGGGGAGGTGCGGGACCGTCTCGCCGCGCTGCAAGCTGCTGGCGTTACGTGCGTTCTGGCCGACCCTGTTGCCGGTTCACACGTGGAACGACTGGACGACATGGCAACCGCTCGGGAGTTCATGAATTGACGGTGCTCGAACTTGCGATTGCCACTAGTTTTTATCTTAAATTCGATTATGCTATGTCCTCGGTGGAATCCGCCCAGCTGGTCTGGATGCCGGCCGGGATGAGGCAAGACTCGTAGGAGGAACAGTGACAGCCACTCTGAGGCCAACGGTGAACCACCGGCCTTCCGCCGATTACGCCGACTATCGACTTCTGCGGGTCGCTCTTTGGACAGTGTGTCTCTACGTGGGCCTGGGGCTTTTGGGGTTCGCTGTGTTCGCGGGATTCTGGCCGCCGCCGAGTGAAGATCTAGGTGCGTCAAGCATCGCCGCGTACTTTCGCGAGCACGGTACATCGATACGGATCGGCATGGTACTCATGGCGGTGGGCGCTCCGTGTTACTACACGTGGAGCGTCGCGATGTCGAAGATCATTGGTCGGATGGAGGGTCCGATGGGGCCCCTGTCGATGACTGAACTGATCGGCGGGTTGATGACTGGCGTGGTCACCGTGGTGCCGGCAGTCATATGGCAGACAGCGGCATTTCGGCCCGAAGGGAGGTCTGCGGAGTCGATCCAAACGTTATACG
Source organism: Mycolicibacterium sp. HS_4_1 (assembly GCF_054515875.1). Lineage (NCBI taxonomy): Bacteria > Bacillati > Actinomycetota > Actinomycetes > Mycobacteriales > Mycobacteriaceae > Mycobacterium > Mycolicibacterium sp. HS_4_1. Next base: position 3,689,927 of record NZ_CM137261.1, on the reverse strand, counting down.
ACTTTGGCTGGCTGTTCTTTGACCTGACCTGGATGTTCTCGTTCCTCCAGAGCGTCGCATTGGGCATCGCCATTCTCAAGGACCACCGCTCCCAGCCGCTGTTCCCGCGTTGGACCGGGTATGTCTGTTTCTTGACCGCGGCCGTCTATGTCCCGCTCGTCTTTATCCCGTTCGCGCGCACTGGTCCGTTTGCTTGGCATGGCGTGTTGAACTTCTGGGCCGTGTTCGTGATGTTCTTCGTGCTCATCGCGGTGCTCACGCCATATGCATTCCGCGCCTTGCGTCGTCTCGAAGCGGAGTAGTCGACACCCGACGTCCGAGTCGCGTGGGTGATCGACGTGGCGCAGCCATGTACATCGAGTGCGCCGGTATTCATCATGATATCGGTCTAATCAAGATTCGAAAACTGACAACTGCGGACGTACCGGCCACGTGATGTTTGGACGGTCGATACTTAGGGGAACAATGCCCGACCACGATGCCCAGTTGAAGCTCAGGATCTTCAACCTCTGCTCATGGGGTGGAGTCGCCGCGCTGGTGATCACCCTAATTGGGTGGCTGTTGGCAGGCCTTCTGCCCCTGCCGCTGGGCCCGTCGAACAGCATGCACGATGTCGTCGCGTTCTATTCCGGTCATGGCCCTTGGCGAATGATGGGCTTCGTCTTGGCAACGCTCGGCGTATGTTGCGCCATGCCCCTGGTCGGCGTCATCACCATGCACATGATGCGGATGGAACGTCGCCTGCCGTTGCTCGCCGTGATCCAGCTGGGAATCGGCTCGGTGACCATCCTCATCAACCTGCTGGGGTCACTGATGTTCGCGGTGTTGACATTTCGTCCCCAGCTGCGGGCGCCCGAGACGCTCATGCTGCTCAACGACCTGGCCTGGCTCATCTTCTTCACCCCGATTATGCCGTTCATCATTCAAAACCTGGCGATCGGTGCCGCCGTCCTGACTGACCGCGGCAAGACCTTTCCCCGGTGGGTCGGATACGTGAACCTGTGGGTGGCCTTTGCGTTCATCCCTGACCTCATGGCCTACTTCTTCTTCTCGGGACCTTTTGCTTGGAATGGGATTTTTGTCTTCTGGCTGGCATTGACGGCCTACGCTGTATTTCTCGTCGCCATGTCGGTGGTCACCAGGAGCGCGAATGCGGCATTGGTTTTGGGTACCGACGTCGCGGGGGTCCCGTCGGACACTGTAGCCGTCTGACTGGTCGCGGCTGGACCTTTGTCCAGTTGATCCACAATCTCGCACGCCTGCACATCGTCATGAATAGCGCCGGCTGCCTTGGCATTAGCGTGCTTGCCGAACGCGTTCGAGCAGATGATTCTCGAGATCGTGGTCAGCGATGGGCACGAGCGGGGGAGCGCCGGCTGTAGCTACACGCCGCGCCGACTAACTCGGCCCACGCGTGCGCGGTAGCCGGCGATCACGTTGTGCGTGGTAGGGCAATGTCCGCAGATGCTGGCCTGCGCTAGCTCTATACATGCACGCCGGGAAGTTACCTGATTGCGTCAGTTTTGCCCTGAGCCGCATAGCTTTTAGTTTAGATTCGAAACGATCGGGCTGGCCGGACTCGGACTGCCACTTGGCCCTTACGCATCGGATGTTCGTCAGGTCAAGGATTCTCGATGCTCGGGGGAGTCGCGGTCGGACGCGCGGGTGCACTGTCCCGTGGCGAATGCTTAGCTATGTAAACGATCTTCGATTCTGCCGCGTTGCCTAATTGTCGACCGCGAAGAAATTCGATACGCCACATCGGCGTTCGGCGGGTGCAACTACCTGCGTAGTCGTGAAAGTAATTGGTGTGCAGCATGTTTGAACGATTTGACCAGGCGTTTGCAGTGAGCCGGGCTTGAATGTTTGCTACGTCCCACGCGCAAATCTGGTTGCAGAGTTGCCCAGGTCACGTTTTTAGTTTAGATTCGAATCGATCACAGCGCCCCGGCTGCCGGGTAGGGCATCGGGACACGCCACTAGGGCTCAGGCGCAAAAGCGGAGGGATTGCAGATTGTCGTTGCGAACTGCTGTCGCCAAACCGATGGGGTCCGTGGGCGACTTCATGGCTATGGCTGTCGACACCATGATCGCCGTACCGCGTCGCCCTTTCGCCTGGAGAGAACTGATCTCCCAGTGCTGGTTCGTCGCCCGAGTGTCGATCATGCCTACGCTGATGCTGTCGATCCCCTTCACCGTGCTGTTGGTGTTCACATTCAACGTCCTGCTGATGGAGTTTGGCGCGGCCGACTTCTCCGGAACCGGCGCGGCATTCGGCACCGTGACACAGATCGGCCCGATCGTGACGGTCCTCGTGGTGGCCGGCGCCGGTGCAACGGCCATGTGTGCCGACCTTGGAGCGCGGACCATTCGCGACGAGCTGGATGCGTTGCGCGTCATGGGAATTGACCCGATCCAGGCCTTGGTGGTTCCGCGCGTTCTTGCCGCCACCATTATCGCGTTGGCGCTGTCGTCGCTTGTCGTGCTTGTCGGCTTGGCCGGCGGATTCTGCTTTTCGGTGTTCGTCCAACACGTGACACCGGGCGCGTTCGTGTCTGGACTGACCCTCATTACCGGCATCGGTGACGTGGTCATCTGCCTCATCAAGGCAGCGATATTCGGGTTCTGTGCCGGACTGATCGCGTGTTTCAAAGGGACCAACGTTTCAGGTGGGCCTGCGGGCGTGGGTAACGCGGTCAACGAGACCGTGGTGTACGCCTTCCTAGCCCTCTTCCTGATCAACATCGTGGCTACGGCCGTCGGAATTAAGGCGACACTATGACGAGCGGTATTGCACGTGGGGTGTTCCCGCGGCTGCGTCGAGCACGGATCGCGGCATTGGACGGACTTGTCCGTCTCGGCAATCAAGCCCAGTTCTACGGGCGGATGTTCGGTTCCATTGGTGATGCATTCGTTCATTACAAGAAGGAAGTGGTCCGGCTAATCGCTCAGATGGCACTCGGTGTCGGCGCCTTGGCCGTCGTCGGCGGCACCATCGTGATCGTCGGATTCCTCACCCTGTCCACCGGAGCGCTGGTAGCGGTCCAGGGATACAACCAATTTGCCGACATCGGGGTGGAAGCGCTCACCGGCTTCGCCTCGGCCTACTTCAACGTGCGTCTCATCGCGCCACTGACCGCCGGAATCGCCTTGGCCGCCACCATCGGCGCCGGCGCCACCGCCCAACTCGGCGCGATGCGGATCAACGAAGAGATCGACGCGCTCGAGGTCATGGGCATCAGGTCGGCAACGTACTTGGGCTCAACGCGACTGATCGCCGGCGTGATCGTCGTGATCCCGTTGTATTGCGTCGCCATCCTGATGTCATTTCTCGCCGCGCGATTCGGCACCACATTCGTCTACGGCCAGTCCACCGGTGTGTATGACCACTACTTCAATACGTTCCTACAACCCACGGACCTGATCTGGTCGTTCTTCCAAGCCGTCGTCATGGCCGTCGTCATCATGCTGGTGCACACCTACTACGGCTACACCGCGTCCGGCGGCCCCGCGGGGGTTGGTGAGGCAGTTGGGCGCGCGGTGCGTACCTCGCTCATCAGCGCTGTCCTGGTCACCGTGTTCGTCTCGCTGGCCATCTACGGTCAGTCCGGCCACTTCAACCTGGCGGGATGACCGATGAGTAATCAGCGCGAGCGCGACCGAAGAATTGCCATTGCCTGGGCTTTGGGCCTCATCGCATCGGCGATATTGCTGGTATTCGTCTGTTCCAGCCTTTTCGCCGGGTCTTTTCGATCCTTCGTTCCAGTCACTCTGACCTCCGACCGCACGGGCCTGGTCATGGAGACCGGCGCCAAAGTCAAACTTCGGGGTGTTCCCGTCGGGCGAGTCGGCACGATCACCGGGGGCAGTGACCAGGCCAGCCTCAATCTCGAGATCGATCCGGACAAGCTGCACTTCATCCCGGCGAACGTGCGAGCCGAGATCAAAGCCACCACCGCATTCGGCGCCAAATTCGTTGACCTGGTTGAACCGCCTGACCCCAGTGCGCAGCATCTGACTGCCGGCGAGGTCATTCGATCGCGCAACGTCAGCACGGAAGTCAACACCGTGTTCGAAAACCTGGTCGGCGTGCTCGACCAAATCGATGTCTCCAAGCTGAACGCAACCCTGTCCGCGCTGGCCGAAGGGGTACGTGGTCAAGGCGAGCGAACGGGAGAGTCGATCACCGACGCGAATCAGATTCTGCAGCAACTGAATCCGCGGATGAGCATTGTGCAAGCCGACCTCCGATCATTCAAAGGCGCTGCCGACGCTTACGCTACGGCCGCGCCGGATATCCTGCACGCACTCGATGCGCTGTCGACGACCAGCGAGACTCTCACCAGTCAGGCCAAAGACCTCGACAATGTGCTGATGGGCGCTATCGGCTTCGGCCAGTCGGGCGCAGATCTTCTGGCTCCCAACGTGAATGAACTGATCGACGCCATCACCCTCGCGCGTCCCACCGCTGACACCCTGATGAAGTACAGCCCCGAATACACCTGCCTACTGCAAGGTTCGGTGTACTTCCTCAAAAACATGGCCTACGACGCCATGGGCGGCAACGGGAGATCTCTGGTCGTCGATGCGGGCCTGCTGCTCGGCAAGGACCCCTACCGCTATCCCGACAACCTGCCCGTCATCGCCGCCAAGGGCGGGCCGGGCGGCCAACCGGGCTGTGGATCCCTGCCTGATGCCACCAAGATGTACCCCGTCCGACAGGTGGTCACCAACACCGGCTGGGGAACTGGAATGGATATTCGACCCAACCCAGGTATCGGCTTCCCTGGATGGGCGAACTACTTCCCATCGACCCGTGCTGTCCCAGAACCGCCGAGCATCCGGTACCCCGGTGGCCCGGCGCCTGGACCGATTCCATACCCGGGGGCACCGCCTTACGGCGCCCCGATGTACGGCGCCGACGGTGAGGCGCTGTACCCACCTCCGCCGGGCACCCAGCCAGCGGACGGACCGCCACCTGCTGCGCCGGTGGCAGCACAATCGGCCGGGCCCTCGGCCGGCCCCGCCCCAGATACCAACTCTCCCAAGCCATGAGTACCAATAGGACGTCGAGGAAAATCTCTTGAGAGACAACGTACAAGGAGCCATCTGGCGCCTGGGTGCATTCCTGCTGGTGTGCGCCCTGGGTACATTCGGCCTGCTGATGATCTTTGCCCAGCTCCGCTTCTCCAAGGAGAAGGTCTACGGCGCTGATTTCACCAACGTCAGCGGACTGAACGCAGGCAACTTCGTCCGGATCGCCGGCGTCGAAGTCGGTAAGGTCAGGTCGATCGCCGTGCGACGTGACGGCACAGTCCACGTTGACTTCGCCGCCGACGATTCGGTGGTCCTGACCGACGGCACCCGCGCCGCGGTGCGCTGGGCTGACATGATCGGCGGCCGGTACCTCTCGCTCGAGGAGGGCGCCGGCAACGTGCACACGCTTCAGTCAGGCGCCACCATCCCGGTCCAACGCACCGCACCTGCCCTGGATCTCGATGCACTAATCGGCGGGTTCCGGCCGTTGTTCCGTGCACTGAACCCCGACCAGGTCAACGCCTTGTCCGGCCAACTCATTCAAGTCTTCCAGGGCCAGGGCGACACTATTGCGTCGTTTCTCGAGCAGACCGCCACCGTCACCCAAACACTGGCCAACCGTGACCAACTCATCGGCGAGGTGGTCACCAACCTCAACACGGTCCTGGGGTCCTTCGGCGACCAAAGCGATCACTTCGCGAATGCAGTCGACTCCTTGTCGCAACTGATCGGCGGCCTGAGCCGTCGAAAAACCGATATTGCCAATGCGGTCGCCCACATCGACGGGGCCGCCGCCAGCATTGCGGACATGCTGACGCAGGCGCGGCCGCCGCTGAAATCCGTTGTACACGAGACGGATCGAGTCTCAGGGATCGTTGTCGCCGACCACGACTACTTCGACAACTTGCTCAATACCTTGCCTGACACCTACCAAATCCTCGACCGCCAAGGCATTTACGGAGACTTCTTCAGTTTCTACCTCTGTGATGCCGTGCTCAAGCTCAACGGAAAGGGAGGCCAACCCGTGTATGTCAAGGTGGCCGGCCAGGACACAGGACGGTGTGCACCGAAATGAAACCATTCGCGCAGAGGAGCCGGGTGGCCGTAGGTACCGCCGGCGTCCTCGTCGTCAGCGGAATCTGTTGGGCGGCTTTGCAGTACGACAAGATTGAAAGCCTCTTTACCGCTTCGGAGTACACTGCGTACTTCACGCAGGCCGGAGGACTGAAGACCGGCGCGCAAGTGCAGGTATCCGGTTACCGCGTCGGCAAGGTCTCCGCCGTGGACCTCGACGGCAATCGCGTCAAAGTCACCTTCGATGTGGACGATGACATTCACTTGGGTGACCGCTCGGAAGCGGCCATCAAAACCAAGAGTCTCCTGGGCTCCAAATACTTGGAGATCAACACACGCGGCGAGCAAGACCTCAGCGCGCCGATACCCACCGACCGAACGACGCCGCCCTACGAGCTGCCCGATGCGCTCGGAGACCTGTCGACCACGATCAACGGGCTGAACACCAATCAAGTGTCTGATTCGTTGACCACGCTGTCGCAGACATTCCAGAGCACGCCGCCTGCAGTTCAGCAAGCCGTTCAAGGCCTTTCCCGATTCTCTGAGTCCATCGACAAGCGCGACGCACAGCTTCGGACGCTATTGGCCAACGCCAACAAGACCACCGCGGTGCTCGGCGAGCGCAGCGACCAGATCGCCCAGCTGATCCGTGACACCAACGCACTGCTGGCGGCGCTACGTGCACAGAGTAGCTCCCTAGAACAGATTTCCGGTCACATGTCCGCGCTGTCGCGCGAGATCTCTGGGCTGGTCGCTGACAACCGCAGCCAGCTCAAACCCGCGCTGGACAAGCTCAACGGGGTACTCACGATCATTGACAACCGCCGTGAACGTGTCCAAAAGACGTTGAAGATGTTCAACACCTATGCCATGCATCTGGGCGAATCTGTCGGCTCAGCACCGTTTTTCAAGGCCTACATCGTCAATCTGCTGCCAGGACAATTCGTGCAACCGTTCGTCGATGCCGCATTCTCGGACCTGGGCTTGGACCCGAATGTGCTGCTGCCCAGCCAGCGCACCGACCCTCAGACAGGCCAGCAGGGCACCCCGGCGCTGCCGGTCCCGTATCCCCGGACCGGTCAAGGTGGCGCACCGAACCTGACGCTGCCCGATGCGATCACCGGCAAACCGGGTGATCCGCGCTACCCCTACCGCGAGCCCGCCCCTGCGCCGGCCCCCGGTGGGCCGCCGCCCGGACCGCCAGCTGTGCCGCCGCCCGACCTCGCTTCGACACCAGATCCGACACCGGCGCCCACCGTCGTGTACGCACCAGGTGAGCCCGGCTCGCCGGCACCGTCGATACCACCGCTACCGACTGAACCGCATCAGGGAGCGGGCCAGTGACCAAGTTCTTCGGCAACAAAACTGTTTACCTTGCGGCGCTGTTCGTTGCGATTCTCGTCGCAGCGGTGGTGGTCGTCATCGGATACCAGAAAACACACCGGAACCACTTCGTTGCCTACTTCGAGAGCAGCAACGGCGTCTTCAAAGGCGACGACATACGGATCCTCGGCGTACCGGTGGGACAAATCGACTCCGTCGAGCCTGAACCACAGCGGGCCAAGGTCACCTTCTGGGTGGACGACAAGTACAAGGTCCCGGCCGATGTGCGCGCCGTGATCCTCTCACCGCAGTTGGTCACCGCTCGATCGATCGAACTGACCCCGGTCTACAGCGGAGGGCCCGTGCTGGCCAACGGCACGGTGATCCCGCAGCAGCGGACCGCGGTGCCCGTCGAATGGGACGACCTCCGCAAACAGCTTGAAAAGCTCACCGATTCCTTGCAACCGACCAAACCAGGGGGAGTCAGCGCGCTTGGTCAATTCGTCGACGTGACGGCCGACAACCTGCGCGGACAAGGCGCCAATATCCACGACACCATCGTCAAGCTCAGCCAGGCCGTCTCGATCCTGGGTGATCACAGCAGCGATCTGTTCGGCTCGGTGAAGAGCGTCGCACTGCTGGTCTCCGCCCTGCACGACAGCGCTGACCTGATGAAGCAGCTCAACGGCAATCTGGCGTCAGTCACCGCCACTTTGACCGATGACCCGCATGCGGTGGGTCAGGCGCTCGACGACCTCAACGCCGCCGTCACTGATCTCAAGGGTTTCCTTGCGGATAACCGCGAAGCCATCGGTACCAGCGCGGACAAGCTGACCTCGATCACCACCGCGGTCAACGACAGCATCGATGACGTCAAGCAGTTTCTCCATATAGCGCCAAATACGTTGCAGGACTTCTACAATATCTACCAACCTGCCCAGTCTGCGCTCACCGGCGCACTGGCCGTCAACAACTTTTCCAACCCAATCTCGTTCCTGTGCGGCGCAATTCAAGCCGCATCGCGACTTGGCGCAGAGCAGTCGTCAAAGCTTTGTGTGCAGTACCTGGCACCCATCATCAAGAACCGCCAGTACAACTACCCGCCGATCGGGGAGAACCTGTTCGTGGGCGCTACAGCGCGGCCCAATGAGATCACCTACAGCGAAAACTGGATGCGGCCTGACTACCGTCCACCGGCGCCGGCTGCCGCACCGTCAGGTGGCCTCGCCCCGGGAGCGCCGTTGCCTGCCGAGGCCGGCTCGACGACCGATCCGGACAAGGGGCTGGCCGGGATGATGATTCCGACCGGGAATGGACCATGATGCACACCAAACTATTTCGACGCGTTGCAGCAACCGGAGCACTGGCACTGATCGCTTCGGCAATGTCGAGCGGCTGCGCATCGTGGCACGGCCTGAACTCCGTTCCGATGCCCGGAACCGCGGGCGGCGGCCCCGGATCGTTCACCATCCAAGCTCAACTTCCCGATGTCTCAACCGTTCAAGAGAACTCCCGCGTACGGGTTGGCGATGTCAACGTAGGCACCGTTACCAAGATCGAACGTCAAGGGTGGCATGCGCTGATCACAATCCGCCTGGCCGGAAACGTGAACCTACCTGCGAACGCGACCGCCAAGATCGGACAAACCAGCCTGCTGGGCTCGACTCACGTCGAGCTTGCCCCGCCGGCAAACGCCCCGGCTCAGGGGCGCCTGCATGATGGGTCGCTGATCCCGCTGGCGGCGGGTTCGCTGTACCCCAACACCGAACAAACACTGGGTGCGTTGTCGCTGCTGCTCAATGGCGGCGGTCTGGGTCAAGTTCAGGACATCACAACTGCACTGAGCACCGCTTTCGCCGGCAGAGAAAGCGACTTACGCAATCTGATCAAGCAGCTCGACGAATTCGCCGGCCACCTCAACGACCAAACCGACGACATCATCAGGGCCACCGACAGCATGAACAATGTTGCCGGCCGATTTGCCGATCAAAAGCCAGTGGTGGACAAAGCATTACGCACTGTCCCCGACGCACTGGCTGTGCTGCGCGACGAACGCACCAACCTGGCCGACGCACTAGACAAGCTGGGTAAGTTCAGCGCACTGGCGCATAAGGCGGTCGGGCAAAGCAAAGACGATCTGATTGCCGAGCTGAAAGACCTCGGACCGGTCCTACAGTCCCTGGCCAACGCGGGCGGCGACATGACTCGCGCATTGAGTCTGCTCAGCACCTTCCCGTGGGCCAAGGAGAACGTCGCCAACTGGTTCCGAGGGGACTACGCCAACCTCACAGCCGTCATCGACCTGACCCTTAGCCGCATCGACGCCAACTTCTTCACCGGCACCCGCTGGGAAGGCAACCTCACTGAACTGGAAATGCAGTGGGGCCGCACGATCGGGCAGACACCCAGCCCCTACACCGCGGCGAACCCATTGGTCATTCCGTACCAGGCAGACCAAGGACCGTAAGCATGCATCTCACTCGCCAAATACGCATTCAGCTGGCGATCTTTATCGTCGTCGCACTGATCGCCGGAGCGGTGATGGTGTTCGGCTTCATGCGTTTGCCCGCCTTGATTTTCGGTGTCGGTCACTACACCGTCACCGTTGAGCTGCCCGCGGCAGCAGGACTGTACCCGAGCGGCAACGTGACCTACCGTGGTACCGAAGTCGGACGCGTCGAGGATGTCCAACTGACCGACACCGGCGCCAAAGCTGTGCTGTCCATGAAGTCGGACACCCACATCCCATCGAACCTGCGAGCCGAAGTGCACAGTCAGTCGGCCGTGGGCGAGCAGTACATCGCGTTGCTGCCCCGCGACGGCACATCACGAGCACTCAAAAACGGCGACGTCATTGCCCGGAACAACGTCAGTATTCCGCCGGACATCAACGCGTTGGTCGCCGCCACCAACCGTGGGCTTCAGGCGATCCCTCGCGACAACCTCAAGACCGCAGTCGACGAGTCCTATGCCGCGGTAGGAGGTCTGGGGCCCGATCTGTCGCGCTTGGTCAAAGGCAGCACCTCGTTGGCCATCGACGCCCGCGCGAACCTGGACTCGATCACCGCACTGATCGACAAGTCAGGACCCGTGCTCGACTCTCAAGCGGAGACCGCTGACTCGATCGCGGCGTGGGCGAGCCACGTGCGCACTCTGACCGGCGAGCTCAAAACGCACGACGCGGCCCTGCGTGGGTTCATGGTCAACGGAGCTCAAGCCGCAAACCAAGGACAGCAACTGTTTGACCGACTGCGCCCCACGCTGCCAGTCCTGCTGGCCAACCTGGTCAGCGTCGGTAAGGTGCTGGTCACCTATCAGCCGGCACTCGAAGAACTCTTGGTTCTGCTTCCACCGTCAGTCGGTGCCCTTCAAGCTGCCGGGGTCGCGAACCTCAATACCAAGCAGGCATACAAGGGCGCCTACCTCGACTTCAACTTAAACATCAACTTGCCGCCGCCGTGCACTACTGGGTATCTGCCTGCGCAGCAACAACGTGCCGCATCACTCACCGACGCACCGGACCTGCCGGCAGGCAATCTGTACTGCCGGGTGCCGCAGGATTCCACGTTGGTGGGCGTACGTGGTGCACGAAACCTTCCGTGCCTCAACGCACCTGGTAAACGTGCCCCGACAGCGCAGATGTGTGAGAGCAACGAGGAGTACGTGCCTCTCAACGACGGCACAAACTGGAAAGGCGATCCCAACGCCACGTTGAGTGGTCAAAGCATCCCGCAGCTGGCTGACGGCAAATCGGTGCCACCAGAGCACAGCCCGCCGCCACCGATTGCCGTTGCCCAATACGACCCGAGCTCGGGCTCGTACATCGGCCCTGACGGCAAGCAATACACCCAGGCCGACCTCGCGCCGACCGGTAACAAGGAGAAGACATGGCAGTCGATGCTGACCCCGTCGAGCAACTGAGTACCTCCGCCGACGTCCAAGCCGTCGACGCCGTCGGTGATGACTTGGACCGGGCGGACGACCCTGCAGCTGGACAAGACGAGCCTGCCGCGCTCGCAGTTCGTTCGAGATGGCGTTCGCCGATTCGTCTGGCACTCGTCGGCGGAACGGTGACGGCGGTCGGGCTGGCCGCCCTGGTCGGTTGGCTGGCCTACGACGGGCACCGCCATCAGGTCGCAACCGAGCAGCGAAACCTGTTCATCGAGGTGGCCAAGCAGGGCGCCATCAACCTCACCACCATCAGTCACACCGAAGTCGACAAAGACGTCTGAGGTGTGTCAAGGATGTGAGACAGTCGGGTAGTTTCTTTTCGGTCAGGCAGCAGCGGGAAGCGGCTGGTTTCTGGTTGTGAAGTTGGCCATTGCTGTCGCGGGCGGCAGACCCTCGTTGTTGGTGTGAGGGCGCCAGCGGTTGTAGAACACTTCGATGTAGCGCATGGTCGCCCGTCTGGCGTCCTGGCGGGTGGTGAAGCTGTGGTGATGGTAGAACTCGTTTTTCAGGGATGAGAACAGCGATTCTGCGACTGCATTGTCCCAGCACACCCCGGTGGCGCCCATGGATTGGCGGATCTTGTTTCCTGCGCACCAGGCGCCCATTTCCCGGGAGGTGTACTGCGTTCCGTGGTCGCTGTGAAAAATGGCGTTGGGGCTCAGGTGGCCGCTGTCCCTGGCCATCGTCAGGGCTCCGGTAACCAACGAGGCGCGCATGTGCTCAGCCATGGCCCAGCCGACGACCATGCGGGTGCACAGGTCAATGACAGTGGCCAAATACAGCCACCCTTCGCCGGTGCGCAGGTAGGTAATATCGCCCACCAGACGCGTTCCAGGGGCTTCTGCAGTGAAGTCCCGGCCGATGAGGTCCTCGAAGACTTTATCCGGATCCGAGGCGATCGTGGTGCGCTTGAACGCTCTCATCCGCTTTGCCGCCCACCCGTTTTCGGCCATGATCCCCGCGACAGTGCCCACCGAAACCTCGATGCCGGCGGCGGCAAGTTTCGCATGGACCATGCGGTGCCCGAAGATCCCGTCGGAGGAATCGAAGACGGTCTTCACCTGATCCGTCAGTTCCCGGCGGCGCAGCGCAGTCGGGGTGTCGCCGGCGTCCAGCCGCCGGTAATACGTCGCCCGTGGGAGACCAAGCTGGCGGCACATCCAGGCCACCGGGAAGTCGGCGTTCTTCTCCTGAACAACTCGGTACAAGTCCTCTACCGTTGTTCTTTGGCGAAGAACGCCGAAACTTTTTTCAGGAAATCGTTCTCCCTCTCCAGCTCACGCATCCGTGCTTCCAACGCCTTGTATTTCGCAGGATCCACCGGATCATCCGGTTTCCCCCCACCGCCTGGTTGCCCCTCACGGGACACCCGCACCCAGCGTTTCAACGCGGTGACGGAAATGCCGAGCTCCGGAGCGACAGAAGCCGGCGAACGGCCAGATGAAACCACGAGCTCAACGGCATCAGCCTTGAACTCATCGGAATAGGTAGGTCGAGCAGACATGAGCACAATCCTTTCAAACTGTGTCTCACATCAGTAGTACACCTCAGTCCAACGGATTCTGGATTCGTCCACCGGATCATTCCATGATGACTTCCAGAAGCGGTCGAAGCCGTTCACCGATGTGGTCAAACAGATCAAGTCGACGTCGACCGGCACCGTCTCCGATGCAGGCCTGGAATCGCTGGACGGTAACCAGGCCGAGGTGCTCGTGGCGGTCGCGGTCAAGACCTCGACCGCTGCTGCCGCAGACCCAGAACTCCGGCACTGGCGAATGCGGGTCAGTGTGCAGAGAAACGGTGCCGACGCCAAAGTCTCCAACGTTGAATTCGTGCCCTGAACGTCGCGGCGCACTTGATCCCTCAAACCCACAGAAGAGCCGAAACAATGACCGCCAACACTGAAACAGTTGACCCGTCAATCGATGACGAATCGGATACGGACGAGCAGTCGTCTGGAACCGACGTAGCCGGTGGTGCCCTGACCGATGGTGTGATCGACACCGGCCATCACGGCAAGGTGGGCTGCCCAGGCCGTCGATGGGGCCACGTCGCCGCGTTCGCGATACTTCCGGCAGTGATACTGGTCCTTGCCGGGGTCGCCGGATTCCTCTTCTATAAGAACCATTCGGCGACGGCTGCTGACCGGGCTCGAATCGAATCCGTACAAGCTGCCACGGAGAGCACGATCGCGCTGTTGTCCTACCAGCCCGATTCCGTCGACAAAACCCTCGACCAGGCGCAGAGTCGACTGACCGGTGCGTTCAAGGACTCGTACTCGAAGCTCGTCCACGATGTCGTGATCCCCGGCGCCAAGCAGAAACACATCTCCTCGGTGGCAACGGTTCCCGCGGCGGCGCCGCTCTCGGCCAGTGCCGAGCACGCGGTGGTGCTGGTGTACGTGAACCAGAACGTCATCATCGGCACGGACGCACCCACTTCCAGCACATCTTGCGTGCGTATCGCACTCGACAAAGTCGACAATCGCTGGCTGATCGCCCAATTCGACCCGATCTAAAGAGGAATTGGAATGCACACCTATCGGCTCGCTGCTGCGGCCGCGTCAATCGGCCTCGTTCTCGCTTCCGCGGTCGTTGAACCGGCGTCGGCCCGTGCTGACGCGACTGCCTATCTGGTGAACGTAACCGTCCGACCCGGCTACCACTTCAGCGGCGCCGACGACGCGTTGCAGTATGGGTTCGGCTTATGCGGTGACGTCGCAGCCGGCCACCCCTACGCAGCGCTGATCGACAGAGTCAAAGCAGACATGCAAACCGGCGACGACTATCAAGCCGCCTATCTGATCAACCAGGCCGTCAATGAACTGTGCCCGGCGCAGATTTGGCAGCTACGCAGATCAGCCGCCGGATACCACGCACCGATAGGACCGTCATGAAAACCGCTGTCCTGCTGGCACTTAGCTTCTTGACATCTGCCGTTGGGCTACCGGCAACCGCGCACGCCGATAACACTCGCCTGAACAACAGCGTGGTGGCCAACATCTACACCATCCAACATCAGGCCGGCTGCACCAACAACGTCCGGATAGACTCACAGCTGCAACGTGCAGCCCAGTGGCACACCGATGACCTGATGGCGAACCGAAACCTGGACGATGACATCGGAACTGACGGGTCAACCGTCACCGATCGCGCTCGCGCCGCGGGTTTCCGCGGGAACGTCGCCGAAACGGTCGCCATCAACCCCGCAATCGCCATCAGCGGCATCGAGATTCTCAACCAGTGGTACTACAACCCCGCCTATATGGCCATCATGAGCAACTGCGCCAACAGCGTGATGGGTGTCTGGTCGGCGAACAGCCTCGACCGCACGGTCGTCGTTGCTGTCTACGGTGCACCGGCGTGAGCTGTCAGCATTCGCATCGGTCTCGAGAAGGACATGAAACACCGCACCCCGCAAAAGTTTCAATCTGAAAGGATGAGGACAAGAAATGGATCCCAATCCCGATTACGACGCCAGTGACGAGGTCGAGCATTTCTTCAGTTGGCTGCCCTGGGCGCTTCGCGGTGCCTACCCGCCGCCTGCCTATCCGCCGGTGTAGGGGTGTAGATGTCCAGCTTGGAAATGAAGTACCAGGATTTGTTGACCGAATCAGACACGGACTATACGCGGCGAACCGTGATCATGCTCCTGCGCACGATTCTTGCCGTCATCGCGCTCGTTCTGTTCATCTGGACCGCAGCGACCGGCCGGGCGGCCGGCGGCGTCGAGTACCTGATGGTGCCCTCCGCGTCGATGGGTCGCGATATCCCAGTGGCATTCCACAGTGGTGGACCGCATGCGGTGTATCTGCTGGATGCCTTCGACGCGGCACCTGACGTGAGTAATTGGGTCACCGCTGGTAACGCGATGAATACTGTTGCCGGAAAAGGTATTTCGGTAGTGGCGCCAGCTGGTGGCGCCTGGAGTATGTACAGCAACTGGGAGATGGACGGTAGCAAGCAGTGGGAGACGTTCCTCTCCCAGGAACTGCCTGACTGGCTCGCCGCCAATAAAGGTCTGGCGCCCGGCGGGCACGGCGTCGTGGGCGTCTCACAGGGCGGCACCGCAGCACTGGCGCTGGCCGAGTTCCACGCGGACCGGTTCCGGTTCGCGGGTTCGATGTCGGGCTTTCTGTACCCGTCGGCCACCGCTCTCAACGGCGCGATAACCGAAGGGATGCAGCGGTTCGGCGGAGTGAACACACAAGCGATGTGGGGCGCGGCGCAACTCGGCCGATGGAAGTGGCACGACCCAAATTCGCACCTGCAATTGTTGATAGACAACAACATCCGATTATGGGTCTTCAGCCCTTCGACCCTCACCTGCAGCGATCCCGCTGCCATGATTGGCTATTGCGACCAAGCACAAGGCAGCAGTCGCACGTTCTACGCCAACTACAAAACTGCGCGCGGAAACAACGGCCACTTCGATTTCCCTAGCGGTCAACAACATGACTGGTCCAGCTGGGGGCCACAGCTCGGTGCCATGTCCGGCGACCTGGTCGCGACCATCAGGTAGCCAAGGAATCATGCAGGGAAGAATCATCGTTGCCGCATGTGCCTTCTTGGTTGGCTTGTCTGGCACAAACATCCAGATGGCCCGTGATCAGACTGGCGGCCCCTGTGCCGGCGCGGGCATTGTCTTGTGTCATTTCCTGCCGATCGCGCCCGACATGGATGGCGACATCGACTTGACCACGCAGTTCAATACGGGGGCCCTGCGGCGCCGCCAGATGGCGAGATTCCACGGGCCGACATCTGTGCCGCAGGGTGCGCATAGCTCCCCACTAAACACTCGGAAGGCAAACCCTATGGGCGTCCAAATCGATGTGACGGGACTGAGCAAGTCCTTTGGGTCGTCGAAGATCTGGGAAGACGTCACTTTGACCATCCCCGCCGGTGAGGTCAGCGTCATGCTGGGTCCGTCCGGTACCGGTAAGTCGGTGTTCTTGAAGTCGCTGATCGGTTTGCTGCGTCCTGAGCGCGGTTCGATCGTCATCGACGGCACCAACATCATCGAGTGCTCGGCCAAGGAGCTCTACGAGATCCGGACGCTGTTCGGTGTGCTGTTCCAGGACGGTGCGCTGTTCGGCTCGATGAACATCTACGACAACACGGCGTTCCCGCTGCGTGAGCACACCAAGAAGTCCGAGTCCGAGATCCGCAAGATCGTCATGGAAAAGCTCGACATCGTGGGTATGCCCAACGACGGTCACAAGTTCCCCGGTGAGATTTCCGGTGGTATGCGTAAGCGTGCCGGCCTGGCCCGGGCCCTGGTGTTGGACCCGAAGATCATCCTGGTCGACGAGCCGGACTCCGGTCTGGACCCGGTGCGTACCGCGTACCTGTCGCAGTTGCTGATCGACATCAACGCCCAGATCGACGCGACCATTTTGATCGTGACGCACAACATCAATGTGGTGCGTACGGTGCCGGACAACATCGGCATGCTGTACCGCAAGCATTTGGTGATGTTCGGGCCTCGTGAGGTGTTGTTGACCAGTGAGGAGCCGGCGGTCAAGCAGTTCCTCAACGGTCGTCGTATCGGTCCGATCGGTATGTCGGAGGAGAAGGACGCCGCGACTGCTGCTGCTGAGCAGGCCGCGTCGGATCTGGGTCACGCCGATGGTGGTGTCGAAGAGGTCGAGGGGGTGCCGCCGCAGATCGAGGTGACCCCGGGGATGCCGGTGCGCCAGGCGGTGGCTCGTCGTCAGGCTCGCGTGCGCTCGATCCTGCACACCCTGCCCCCGGCCGCGCAGGCCGCCATCCTCGAGGACCTCGATGCAGACTCGGCTTCCGTCGATGGCGTCCGCGCCGTCGACGAGGTCACCACCCAGCTTCCTCGCCACCGAGCGGACGGCGATGCAATCAGTGCCCACGCACTGCCGGCCTCGGGTATATAAGGGATGCGCGGCGAGGGCAGAAGAGATCATCCGGTGCATGTCCCTGAGGTGGCTGCGAGCGCAAGCGTTATGGGATCGGTTGTCTACCAATCTAAACGGCAGCGCACACGCGACACTCCTTTGCCGGCTGAATACTCGCAGAACCCGGTGCATGGCATGGCGGAACTTGTTGAGCAATGTTCCGAACTCATCGGATCGGCGATCGCGCCCGACCTGTACAAACTTGGCGGGACCGAACGCGACATCGAACGGCTGGCCAAGTCGGCGGCCTATGCGATCGTTGCGTGGTCTGCGGGGGAGGCGATCGGCGGCTAGTCCTGCGGCTTGCGGTAGCGGGGCCAGCTGCGAGGGGTAACACGATTCGCGACGATGCGATCCAATTCGACAACGTCGGAAGTGGATTCGCTCTCCACTCTGTCTATCAATCACCAGAGTTCACATGAGTAACTGACCGCGGCATGGGACCGTCCGGAGTGCTGGCGCGATGCCGCAGCTCCGTCGAGTTGACCATCAATATCTAATTGAGATTAAATATTGTCTGAGGTCGGTGTTCCGAACCGTAAAGCACGCTCAAGTCGCATCGGAGGAGTAGTTTTGTCGTCCAGCACTGCAGCCATTGAGATCAGCGGCGGGCCGTACTTCGACGGCCTGGCCGTGGGCCAAGTCTTCGATAGCGCACCAAGCATGACCCTTACCGAGGGCGCGGCCACACTTCACCAGGCAATCACCGGCAGCCGTATGCGGCTGGCCCTCGACTCACAACTCGCGGGTCCCGTCACCGGTGGAACCGCGGCATTGGCAAATCCCGCCCTCGTTTGCGACGTCGCAATCGGTCAGAGCACCTTGGCGACTCAACGTGTTAAGGCCAACCTCTTCTATCGTGGTCTGGCCTTCCATCGATGCGTCGAACTGGGTGACTCGCTGTTCACGCGCACCGAAGTTGTCGGGATGAAGCAGAACTCCGCCCGCGAAGGCCGTGCGCCAACAGGTCTGGTCGCGCTGCACATCACGACGGTCGATCAGCACGACCGACTCGTGTTGGATTTCCATCGGTGCGCAATGCTGCCGCTGTCGCCAGGCGTAGAAGAGACCGGTCACCGGGACGACTTGTCGTTGATCGGAGCCGGAGCGGCGCCGGCGGACCCGACGCACGATTGGGATGCGGCGGCATTCCGGTCGCGGGTTCCGGGTCCCCACTTCAGTCCCGAGTTGGAGGGGCGACGTTTTCGAAGTACCGGTGATGTAGTGAGCAGCGCACCGGAACTGGCACGCTTGAGCCTGAACATCGCAGCGACGCATCATGATTGGCGTAGCGGTGGTCAGCGTCTGGTCTATGGGGGTCACACAATCGGTATCGCCCTCGCTCAGGCGACCCGCCTTCTCCCCAATCTGGCCACCATCTTGGGGTGGGCGTCGTGCGACCACACGGGTCCGGTGCACGAAGGTGACACGCTCTACAGCGATCTGCACGTCGAAACGGCGACGCAGCGTGCCGACGGTGGTGCAGTACTGGGGCTGCGGTCCATGGTGTACGCGGTGGATGCGGAAGGCCGGCATGACCGCAAGGTGCTGGACTGGAGCTACACGGCGCTGATGTTCTGAGCGTCGTCGGGAGCGGTTCCGCATTCCAGACCATGTGGGAGCGCTGGTCTGATGTCGCCGGCCATTCGATCTGCACATGACGACGAGGTTGGCGCGATCCATTGATGCGAACCCGGGGTCATGCCTATGTAGCCCAGCGTGACCAATTGGGCATCGCAGTCGCGAAATTCTCTGTCAGCGACTCCACGTTTGATGATGTCGCGAATGTGGTTGTAGACCATTGCTTCTGCATGACGAAACTCTTCGGCGTGCTTCGCGGCAAGCCACTGGTCGATGTACGGGCTTTCGCTGAAGTACGCCGCCGTTCAGTGCGGATCGATCGCCGTCAGGCGTGGACGGTTCGTCGCACGTGTCGGTTAGCGGTCTCTAAACCGTGTTCGCTTCGACCGACCCGAGGTCGGTCGCGTGCTGGGCGATGCGTGCGATGGATGCGAGGGTGTAGTCCTTGGGCTGGAGCTCGGGTTCAAACCAGCTGCCGCCGTGGGTAAACAGGGCGAAGGCAAGCGCGTGCAACGCTTGTTGTCGGTAGGCGAGCCATGCGCCATCGAACATCGGCACGGTCCGTACGCCGTGGTTCTCCAAGTTTTCGAGGTAGAGGCGCAACAGGTCTTCCTGCCACTCGCGGCGGTCTTCCGTCGCCAGTGAAGCGCCCAGTGCATAGGAGAAGTCCAGCGCCCAGCTTCCTTAGGCGACGCAGGTCATCTGAACCCTTGACGCCGAGACATAATATTCATTACATTATGAGCGTCACTGGTGCAACGAGATGCGCAGGCGGTCACCTGCCAGCGGGGTCTCGGTCCACAGGGCTCGCGGCCACTCCATGTGCACAGATTCTAATTGAAATTCAACATGATCTGATGGAGGCGAGGCGACGGTGAGCTCAACGGCGCACGAGCACGAGACCGCGGTGGTCAGCGGATTGCGTGACGTATTCGCGACGGGCGGATACGCGATGGCAAAATCGGCCAAACCCGATCCCGGGATCATCTCCCCACGCTATTCGGACCTTGCGGTGAGAATCGTGCGGAAGGTGTTCTGATGCAAAGTGTTCCGAAGAATGGCTTCGCAACAGCTTTGCCGGATGCGTGGGCGTTGCCGGAGCACTTGGGCGGCCAGCTGCGTGAACCGTCTGCCCTGGTCACCGCAGAAAGGAGTGCAAGCTGATGTCTATGCCCGATGTAGTGGCGTCGGCCGGAAGGATCCACGAGTTCACCATTGAGTTGGTGGTGCAGAACCGCGAATCTGCTGCCGACGGCGTCGTGACGTTGGGCCTGACCGATCCAAGCGGCGGCGATCTCCCCTCCTGGGAGCCGGGTGCCCACATTGACCTGCTGCTCGATGAGGGGCTGGTTCGCCAGTACTCGCTATGTGGAGACCCTCGGAAGGCTGACAGCTGGCGGATCGGGGTCCTCCTCGCCCCAAACAGTCGCGGAGGGTCGCGGCATGTTCACGAGCGTCTGCAAGAAGGTACACGGATCCGGGTTCGGGGGCCGCGCAACCACTTTCCGCTGGTCGACTCACCGAAGTATCTCTTTATTGCAGGCGGAATCGGCATCACACCGATGAAGGCCATGGCCGAAAGTGCTGAGCGCCAAGGTCTTGAATGGTCGATGATCTACCTCGGCAGGAAGCGATCCACGATGGCATTCCAGCAGGAACTGTCCAGTGCGTTCGGCGACCGCATCACCATCTGGGCCGACGATGAGCGAGACGGTTTCTTTGACCTTGCCGCGGCGCTGGCAGAACCCGTCGAGGACACTCTCATTTACAGCTGCGGACCCGAACCCTTGCTTGACGCAGTCGAAAAGTGTTGTGCGAACTGGCCAGAAGGAAGCCTGCACCTAGAGCGATTCACTGCCAAAGCTGCCTCGGCAGAATCCCTGGCCGAGGCTTTGGACTCTTACCAGGTGGTGTGCCATCGGTCCGGTGTCACCGTCGAAATATCCGACGGTGAGCCGATGCTGGAAGCCCTAGAAGACGCCGGTATCCCGGTCATGTCCTCGTGCGGCGAAGGGGTATGCGGAACCTGCCGGGCTACGGTTCTCGAAGGGACGCCGGACCACCGCGACTCGCTCCTCACGGAGGCTGAACGAGCGTCTGGAAACGTGATACTGCCGTGCGTCTCCCACTCGGGATCTCAGAAGCTGGTGTTGGACCTATGACAACTATGAAGCCGTTCAGCTCTTCGCCCCGGCGTGCAGACTGCGAAATCAATTTACAGCCAACGCAACCCACCTTCGCCAATCTCTACCAGACCAAGGAGCCCACCATGACCAACTTCGCGGATGTTGATCTGGCCACCGTCGACCTCACCGACCTGGCGTACTTCCAGGACGGCCCACCCCATGAGCTGTTCGCCCGCATGCGACAGGAAGCCAGCCCCCACTGGAATGCCCTCACCGATGCTGATGAACCGGGCTTCTGGTCGTTCACCAAGTTCGATGACATCGCCGCCATCAGTTGCAATTCGGAGTTGTTCTCATCGGCGCGTGGCGGAGTCTTTTTCACCGCTGCCAAGGGCGCGGTACCCGTAGAGGTGCTGCGTGAGGTCATTCTCGGGATGGACCCGCCGCGGCACACCCAACAGCGCATGATCGTGCAGGCGGTGTTCACCCCGCGCATGATCCGGCAGATGGAAGCAGACGTACGACGTACCGTGACCGCCTTGATCGACAACGTTATCGAGAAAGGCTCATGTGATTTCGTCGAGGACATCGCTGTCGAGCTGCCCCTGATCGTCATTGCGGACATGCTCGGCGTCGCACAGGACGAACGGCGCCAGTTGTTCGAATGGACCAACAAGCTCTCTCGTTCTGCGGCCACCGGCGACGCACAGATGGGCATGGGTGCCCTTGTCGAGATCGGCGGCTATCTGACCGCGCTGACCGCGGCACGCAAGGCCAGTCCCGGTGACGACCTCCTCTCGAGAATGCTCGCAGCCGAGGTCGATGGTGAGCGCCTCTCGGAAGCCGAAATCACGTTCTTCTTCGCGATTCTGATGTTCGCCGGCAACGACACCACTCGTAACACCGCCTCTGGTGGCCTGCGCGCATTGATGGAGAATCCGGCCGAGCGCCAGAAACTCATTGATGATCCCGAACTGATCCCCGGGGCCGTCGAGGAAATGCTGCGTTGGGTGTCACCAGTCATCTACTTCACTCGTACTGTCACCGCGGATACCATCGTCGGCGGACATGCGCTGAAAGAGGGCGAGCGGGTTGCAGTGTGGTACCCGGCTGGCTCTCGCGACCCCGAGAAGAACGAGAACCCGGAAACCTTCAGCGTGTCCCGCGGCAAACCGCCACACCAGGCGTTCGGCGGTGGCGGAGCCCACTTCTGCCTGGGCAACCAATTGGCGCGGCTGGAACTGCGGGTGCTGTTCGAAGAACTTCTGCGCCGCATTCCGGACACGGAGATCAGCGGACCGGTGGCCCGGCTAGCGTCGAGCTTCTCCAACGAGCTGACCTCGATGCCGGTCACGTTCACTCCCGGTGCCAAGGAAGGCTGACAGTGTTTCCTGGAACGTACGCATTGACGACGCCCGACAAGCCCGCGGTCATCATGGCCGGGTCAGGCCGGCAAATGACCTATCGCGAACTCGATGCCAGCTCAAGACAACTCGCTGTTGCACTGGCCGATCTCGGTCTGGCCAAAGGCGACGTCATCGCGATGGTCAGTGACAACGCAGCAGAGTGCTTCACCATCTACTGGGCGGCGCTGCGGTCTGGGCTGTACCTCACGGCGGTGAACTTTCACCTCACGGCCGAGGAAGCCGCATACATTGTGAACGACTGCAATGCCAAGGTGCTCTTCGCCTCCGGTGAGCTCGGGGAACTGGCCGAGCAGATAAGGGCATCGGTCCCAGGCGTTGGACATGCATACACCTTCGGGGTGCAGCTGGCTGGATTTGATTCTTACGCTGGTCTTTTGGCTTCGGCCGGTGATCGCACCCTCGCGGATCAGCCTCGCGGCAGTGACATGTTGTACTCCTCGGGCACCACCGGCCGCCCGAAGGGGATTAGGCCGCCATTGCTGCCGATTCAAGTCGACGAACCGGGAGACGCAATCACCGGGTTGCTGGGTTCGGTGTTTGGCGTCACCGCTGACGACGTGTACCTATCACCGGCTCCGATCTACCATGCAGCCCCGCTCCGCTGGTGCGGTGCTATTCAGGCTCACGGCGGCACTGTCGTGGTGCTGGAACGGTTCAAAGCCGACCGAACGCTGGCCGCAATCGAACAGTACGGCGTGACTGCGGTTCAGGTGGTGCCGACGATGTTCGTGCGAATGCTGCAGATGCCGGCGGCGGAGCGCGAGTCCTACGACGTTTCGAGTCTGCGGCTCGCCATCCACGCGGCCGCGCCTTGCCCTGCCGATGTCAAGCAGGCGATGATTGACTGGTGGGGACCGATCTTGGTCGAGTACTACGCTTCAACGGAAGCCTGCGGATTCACCGTCATCACATCCCAGGAGTGGTTGACCAAACGGGGTTCGGTTGGCCGCAGCATGCTCGGACCGGTGCATATCTGCGATGATGCCGGTGTTGAATTACCCTCTGGTGAAGCTGGATTGGTGTATTTCGAGCGGGACGTGCGTCCGTTTGAGTACCACAACGATCCGGTCAAGACCAAAGAAGCCGAACACCCCGACCACGACAACTGGACCACCGTCGGCGATATCGGCTACGTCGATGCGGACGGCTACCTTTTCCTTACCGACCGGAAATCGTTCATGATCATTGCCGGTGGAGTGAACATCTACCCGCAGGAGGTGGAGAACGCACTTACGCTGCATCCGGCGGTGTTCGATGTTGCCGTGATTGGGGTGCCGGATCCTGCTCTGGGACAACAGGTTAAGGCGGTTGTTCAACCGCGTGACGGAATCGTGCCGACCGACGATTTGGCCGAACAGCTCATCGCCCACGCCCGAACGAAGGTAGCGGCTTTCAAAGCTCCCAAGACCGTGGACTTCGTCGATGCCTTGCCCCGCACCCCAACCGGCAAGCTGGTGAAGCGCGTCCTCGTCGACCGGTATGCGTCACCGCCAAGGCGATAATGCCGGCACGGCGCGTCGCCAGTATCGACGACTTTTTCGACGCCGCCTTGAGTCTCCTTGTTGCACAGGGGCCCAGGAGTCTCAAGGTTGCGGCGATTTGTTCGGAGCTGGGCGTGACGACGGGGTCGTTCTACGGTCACTTCTCGGGCCTTGATGCTTTCGTCGCCCAGCTGCTAGCGAACAGGTTGTCATGTCAGGATCGCGGTCTCTTTGAACTCGCACAATCGGTCGGCGAGCCTGAAGAAGTTCTGGCGCAATTGCGCCGCCTGCTCAGCGTCCCACCACGTTCAGATGAGACAGCGTTGCGCGCGTGGGCTTCCCATCATGCAGTCGCTGCTCAGCTGCAGGGCCGCCTTGACCGTGAACGCCGATCGGCCTTGTCTGCCATCCTGTGCAAGATCGTTCCGTCGGATCAGTGCCGACGCGTGGCCGAGATCGGCATGGCGCTACTTGTCGGGTACCAGCACCTGTACATCGATGCTGATGGGAACGATTGCGCTGGCATATTCGACGAGTTCGAAGCCATGATCCTGCGGCGCTATGTGACTGGACAACCGCTGGTTGAAGCGAATCAAATGTAGAATCCATTATGGAAGATGCCTGTGCTCAGTCCGGCCGTCTGAGTTCGTCGCAACGTTGTCACCGAGGACCTTTGATTCGTCCTGGTGTTCAGCCCGGTGACGAGATGGTATTCGGCGAATGGTCATTGATGTCGAGCAGGAGGTGCGACGAGTGCGACTGTTGGTTACGCGGGAAGACTATTTCGCTGCGGCGATGGAGCTTTTGGCGTCCGGGGGAGCAGGTCGCCTCAAAATCACCACGCTCTGCAAGGCTCTCAACGTCACATCTGGATCGTTCTACGGCTACTTCGGCAGTTTTGACGGGTTCGTAGCCGATTTCCTAGCGCATTGGGAGCAATCGCAGACTGAACGAATCGGCGAATTATCGAATGCGCCAGCTGATCCCGTGCAACGCGTCCGCTTGCTCAAGAAATTGACGGCGAGGCTTCCGCACGACGCCGAAGCAGCAATCCGAGGATGGGCGCACACGAATTCTCAGGTGGCAGAGGCGCAAAAGCGCGTCGATAGCCGTAGGCAGGAGATCGTCGCAACGGCCATCCAGCCTGGAGTCGGCTCACGTCGCGAGGCCACCAAGCTGGCGTTTCTGGGATTGACGTTGCTAGTTGGTTTGCAGCAGTGCCGTTCGCCGGTAACGACGAGGGACTACAACCTGCTGTTCAACGAGTACGAACAGATCCTTAACGACCGGATCGCCGAGCGTACGGCCGAACGGCGAACGCAGGCCTAAGGCGCTGCGGGTGTGTGCCAGCGACCTACCTTAGGCCGCTGAGCCCGAGCCCGGTGACGCGAATCGAAACGCTGGTCGTCGAAGTTAGCCACGTGGCATGAGTCGCAGCGCAGGTGCCGCTGCATGTCCACTGTCGTGGGTGCCGACCAAGATGCTCGACGATCTGAGCCTGGATTTCGCCAACAAAAGACCTCGATGGTCTTCGACCCGGTCCTGCCGGCCCGGCGAGGAATGATGCGTTGCCAACCGATCGGTCCGATTCCGACGAATGTCATCGGGCGGTAGAGCATCTCCAGCGCAACGATCTTCGTGGCACTTGCTCAAGGGAGGTCGTCATTCGGTGCAACTTTCGCCGGAGAACGCCGGTACTTGGCTAGTGGACGTTGCCGACGTCAGCCCGGATGCCCAACGCCCCTTCGAGAACCCCCAGCTCCTCGCCGGTGTACACGGCAAGCTTTTGCATGTGCGGCATGGAGTCACGGCATCCCGTGAAGCTGACATTGGCGTGACCGGCGTAGCTCGACATGGTGATATTCAAGGCTTGTCCGTGGAACAGTACCGACGGGCCGTAGATGTTCTCTACCTTGGCGCCGTTGAAGTACAGCGTCTGCCTCGGCCCGACAACATTCGAAATGACCAAGTTGGCCGCTGGGGGTACATGCCCTCCGAGGCCTAGAATGATCTGCGCCATGTAGGGGCCGGTCAACAGCATAGTAAACGGTGTGACTGCGCCGTCAGGAAGCGCTTCTTGAACGGCTTTGGCAGCCTGCGTCGAACGGTGAACGGCTTGCAGTCGTTGGACGGGATCGCTGATGTCGGTGTGTAGCCGTGCATAGATGAAGCCGATCTGGTTTCCCACGGCACCTGAATCGTTTTTGCGAACATTGACGGGTACTTGCCCGATGATTGATCGTTTCGAAAGCGCGTCGAGCTCAGCCAGGTAGCGACGCAGGGCGCCGCCGCTGACCGACAGGAAAACATCATTGATCGTGACGTCGGCAGCTTTGGCAAGGGCTTTGAACCTGCCAAGGTCGTAATGCTGTGTGGCAAAACGCCGTTGAGCACTGACCCTCCCGTTGAAGATTGCCCGTGGGGCCTGGAATGGTCCCGTGAGGTCTCTACCTTTGCCCAGCACAATCTTGGATGTCATTCGTGCAATTGCCGAGACGGCGCTGCCGGCGTTGGCGGCAGCGTGCACGATTCCACCTGCCAAATCCCCAGCGCCATCAACTACCTGTGCAACCCCGGTCGGTATGCTCTGGCCGTCCTCTTGGGCGAGGGGCGTCGGGGGATCGGCCTTCGGCCGGTCGTCAGGTCGGGGTTTTCCTTTGACCCCAACTGTCCAGGGTGGTAGCAGGTCCCGTGCGACAGGATCGCGAGTCATGACCTTCTCGATCAGCGATGTGGCGCCCATGCCGTCGAACTGGCCGTGATGCAGCTTCATGTACAAGGCAAACCGCCGGCCTTCGAGGCCATCGACCACGTAGCACTCCCAAAGCGGACGGCTCATGTCCAAAGGGTGAGAATGCAGTCGCGAGATCATCACGCCCAGCTCGCGTTCTCCGCCTGGTGCGGGCAAAGCCAAGTGGCGGACGTGGTGGTCGAGATCAATCTGGTCGTCGCTAAGAACCTCCCAGTGGGGTGTCGGAGTTCGGCGAACGACGTAGTTGAAAGGCGCGGCGTACGTCCTGGACGCCCTCCACTGCTCGACGAAGTCCATGATGAACGTGTCGGGCGCGTCCGGCGGCGGGGTGAAGATCAGCAAGGGCCCCACGTTGGCCGGCGTCTGGGGCGTCTCGACAAAGAACCACGCCGCGTCCATCGGGCTCAACGGGATTTTCTTGTGGCTTGACATGTCAACTCCCGGAATCGCCTGTCGGATGGCTGGTGATTGTGACGTCTATCGCAGCGCCCATTCGATGTGACTGAGCGCACCGCACCTTGTATAATATATATTAAAATATGAGTACTAAGATCGATGTAATGCATATCTCGTCGCCGGTCGGCGCCTCTGGCTGGCTGCTCATTATGCCCTGTCGTATAGGAGATTATCTGGTTACGGTGAATGCACCGGCCTGTTGAAAGCGACGGAGATCAGATCCATGAGTAAATCGATTTGGCGATAAAAATATCGTGCTTGGTCACCGCCGCGAGGTGGTGGCGACACAGTGAAAGGCGGCCACGATGCGTGCGTTGTTGTGTGAAGGCGAATCTCTGGACTCGCTGAGCGTGCGGGATGTCCCCGATCCACTTCCAGCGCCGGGGCAGGTGATCGTCGAGGTGCAGTCCGCATCAGTTGATTTCGTGGACACGCTTGTCGTCCGTGGTCAGTACCAAGTTCCGATACCGCGGCCCTTCATACCGGGTAACAACGTGGCCGGCGTTGTGGTGGAGGTCGGACCTGAGTCGACGAGGTTCGCGGTCGGCGACCGTGTTCACGGGATGGCGTTCGTCGGAGCGTTCGCCGAACGGGTTGCGGTAGCGGACTCACAGCTTCGGCCGACGCCCGATGGGCTCAGCGCCGAGTTCGCGTGTCTGACGGGCGCTCCGTACCGGACTGCCTATGACTCAATCGTCTCCAAGGGCAACCTGTCCAGCGGTGAGGACCTTGTTGTGCTGGGCGCTTCCGGCGGTGTCGGCAGCGCCGCTGTCCTGATCGGTAAAGCATTGGGAGCGAGGGTGATCGCGTGCGCGTCGACGCCTGAGAAGCTGGCCTTCTGCGCCAGCCTCGGCGCGGACGAAGGCATCCTCTACAACGAACCGGACTTCAAAGACGCTCTTAAGGCCACATGTAAGGGCGGCGCGGATCTCGTGCTGGACACCGTCGGTGGTGATTTCTCCGAACAGGCGCTGCGCGCCACCGGCTACGGCGGGCGATTCGTGGTGATCGGATTCGCCGCTGGCGCCCCGGCGCGGATCCCGTCCAACTTGATTCTGTTGAAGGGGTCGAGCGTCATCGGCTACGAGATCGCCGACTTCGAGCGCAGGGAGCCTGCACGCGCTGCTGTGAACCGCAGGGAACTCGAAGAAATGCTGGCCTCTGGGACAATCACACCACCCATCACGGGCCGCTACAGCTTGGACCGCGCGGCCGACGCCGTGCAAATGGTGGCTGGCCGCGACAAGCTCGGTGTCACCATCTTGAAACTGGCCTAGCAGCGACCGAGCCACCGCCCGCTGTAGGAAGGGAAGTGCACATGACCACCGACATTCGTGATGTCGTTAGATCCCGCCGGTCCGAACAGTTACCTGACGACGCGGCCCAAACGCTCGAACATCTACTCGCAGTCCGAGTCAGCTGCCGCGCGTTTACCCCGGAACCCGTTGCCGAACAGACGATTCGACGGATTCTCTCTGCAGCACAACTCACGCCTTCGTGGTGCAACAGCCAGTCGTGGCGGGTAGCAGTAGTCAGCGGAACAGCAACGGATCGGCTACGCACTGCTCTGCTCAGTGCGGCATCCAGAGGCCAGACTGAGAAGCCGGACATCCCATTTCCGCGCGAATACCGGGGCGTGCACCGGGATCGGCGACGTGAGAGCGGCTTTCAGCTCTACAACGCGCTAGGGATCGAACGCGGCGACGGTCAGCGCCAACTCGAGCAGACGCTGGAGAACTTCAGATTCTTTGGCGCACCGCATGTTGCGATCATTCACACCGATGAGGCGCTGGGCCCATACGGGGCAGTGGATTGCGGTGCATACGTCGCCAACTTCGTGCTCGCGGCTGCCGCCCACGGGGTGGGCAGCATCGCGCAGGCCGCATTGGCGATGTACCCTAGCGTCCTTCGCGACACTCTCGGACTGACATCCGATCGCACGATCGTCTGTGGAATCTCCTTCGGCTATGCAGAACTTGAGCATCCGTCCAACAGCTACCGCACGACACGTGCCCCGATCGACGAGGTAGTCGATTGGATTACAGCGTGATCGCCGCGTCAGCCGTGCCGGTCACCCGATGTCTCCGCGTCGACACCGACAGCCGCGGGATCGGGTGTAGTTTCAACCGGCTGCATCTTGTGATGCCTTGCACGGCTGGCCCGACCGACCGCGACCACGGTCCCTACGTGCATAAAAATGCCCGCCTCGAAGGGGCATGAGTTGTTTGGGTTCGAGCGCGTCCTCATAGGCCGTCGGCGCCAGATCCGGGACGGTGATTGTGTTCTGGAGGGCGACGATGAACAGCACCGGTGTGGGCGGGATCCGCTGGGCCCAGATTCCTGCTTTGTAGGGTCGGGCCGCCAGGGTGGACCGTACGGTGGCCTGTTGACCCGCGAATTTCGGGCCTTCGGATGTGTTCGGAAGTCCATGGCGTCCTTGCTCGTGCCCGCCCACACGGGCTGAGACAGGCCCCGGGCCAGAGAACGACTCGGAGGAGCGGCGCTCCGTCGCCTCAAATTCGACGGCGACCCCGTGGCGGTCGCAGAGATGCGCCGGATCATCTTTCATCTGGCGGCGGGGCGCACCACTGGGCTAGGGGCGCCTGCGGGGCGCGCCGCTGCTCACATCTACGCTGTGTGGGACAGCTGTTAGCTCTGTGGCAGCTGAGGGCAGTGGGGTTGTCGGTCGGCCATTTGCTGCCTGGGTGACAGATAGAACCCGTAGGTGACAACTAAAACCGGTAGTCACAGCTGGGCACGGCCCGACGGCGCGTCGCCGCAACTTGTCGGTGGCTGGTGCTAAACCGGTAGTTGAAGCGCGACACGCCCCCGGGTGTGATGTGCGACACGCCGAGAGTGTGTCTCGGCATCAGCCTTACGACCTGGGAATTTCACGAATGTTGTTCAGAACATCTTGTATCTGTTCGGTTTGTCGCACACTAGGTGTAGTGTTTGACGGACCGACAGGCCCCAACACATCGAGGGTCGGCCGGGGCCGGAAAGTCAGTCGGACGAGGATTCTCGGACGTTCTGACGGGGTGGCCCAGGGCGACCGGAGATGCGGGAATTTCAGGGATTGCCGGGCCGCTGATCCGGATGGGGATATATCAGCGGAAAGCGATACCCCGTCAGTTGCCAGCCATGTTCAGTTCAGCTTCCAGGCCTTCGAAGAGGAGTCGTACCGAGATGACCGTCACCGTGTACACCAAGCCGGCATGTGTGCAGTGCAACGCCACCTACAAGGCGCTGGACAAGGCGGGCATCGCTTACGAGAAGGTCGACATCAGCATCGACGACGAAGCTCGTGAGTACGTGCTGGCGCTCGGTTACCTGCAGGCCCCGGTCGTCGTGACCGACAGCGAGCACTGGTCGGGCTTCCGCCCGGACCGGATCAAGGCGCTCAGCAATGAGGAAATATTGTCATCTGATGCAACATTGGTTGGGTAGCAATGTTGTCCGTTGTAGCAGGTCGGGCGCCGGGGGGTGAGACTTCGGCACCGATTGCCGGTGGTCAACACGCCCCCGATGTCCAACGCATCAATGATGCATCTGTTACAACATGTGTCGTGACCAATAATCTCGAAGGCTCGGCCGAGCGTGTATCGGCGCCCAATGTTGTCCATCTCGAACCGCAACGAGCGATGTTCGAGGCCATGTTGCAGGGCTGGGAGAAACAGCAGCGAGCGCGGTTCTTGAAGGATTCCACGATCGCGCCGCGCCTTCGGCTGGTGCGCCGTTTCGCGGAGTTCTCGGGCCTTTATCCGTGGCAGTGGACGCCGTCTGAGGGTGAGGCGTGGATCAGCGAATTGCGTTCGGGCTCTTCGCCATTGCGGTTCTCGACGGCACGTAACTATGAGATCGACATTCGGGTCTTCTGCGAGTACCTGCTTGATCAGCGGTACGGCTGGTTCGCTGATTGCGCGCAGCAGTTCGGGCAAACCCCGCAGCAGGTCTTCCACGACGACAACTCGATCCTGCACGTCGGGGAGTACGAAGGTGATCCGTCACGGCGCCCGCTGACCTACGACGAGGTTCAGGCGCTGTTCGACGCGGCCGACGGCCGAGTCGAGACGATCCGTTCACGCGGCCGCAAGGGTGCGATGACGGCTCTGCGCGATGCAGCCATGCTGAAGTTCATCTACGCCTACGGGCTGCGCCGCAACGAGGCCGCTCACGCCGATGTTGTTGACCTGCGCCGCAATTCGAA
The DNA here is from genome assembly GCF_054515875.1 of Mycolicibacterium sp. HS_4_1. Lineage (NCBI taxonomy): Bacteria > Bacillati > Actinomycetota > Actinomycetes > Mycobacteriales > Mycobacteriaceae > Mycobacterium > Mycolicibacterium sp. HS_4_1. Next base: position 3,658,586 of record NZ_CM137261.1, on the reverse strand, counting down.
GATGGGCGACTTCGGCAGGTTCGGATCGTTCACGGTCCGGCACGGCAAAGCCTCGCGCGGAGGACCGGCGAAGCGGCGCACCGTGCTCACCGTCCCCGAGATGAGCTGGATCGTGGACATCCTGGACCACTATCTGACCGACGTGCGCCCGCAGTTCCCGGCCGACAAGAAGCCCGCGTTGTGGCTGACCGAACGTGGTACGCGGATCGGCGCCCGGACGATCAACACCGTCTTCACCGAGGTGCGTGATCTGGCCGGCATCGATCCCACGCTGAATTTGCACTGCCTGCGCCACTCGTTTGTGACGCATCTGGTCGAGTTTGACTACCCAGAGCGTTTCATTCAGGAGCAGGTTGGCCACTCGTTCTCCTCGACGACCGCCGTCTATATCGGTGTGTCCAACGAGTACCGCAACCGGATTCTGTCGAACGCCATGCACGCCCGCTACGGCGACGAGCTCGGACCGAGGCCGCCGCAATGAGGACCATGGACTATGCGTGGCACCTGCGCACCAAAATGGCTGAACGCGGGATGTTTTCGACGACCGACCTGCAACCGCACCTGGCGGATCGGGGCGTCGCGCTCTCCCGTGAGCAGACCTATCGCCTGGTCACCGGCCAGCCGCAACGACTGAGCATGAACACCCTGGTTGCGTTGTGCGACATCTTGGACTGCACCCCGAATGACTTGATCGAACCGCGCGTCACCGAAGCATCACCGCGCAAGGCCGCCGGTGGCGACAACGTCACTGCGATCACAACGCGTCGCACCACCATCAAGCGGCCGGGGAGCGGATCATGAGCGTCGCTGCGCCCCCGAAACACGTCTGCGCCCGCTGCGGCCGACTGGCCGAGCGCGCTGCGCGCACTCCTGGTGGTGGCATCTGCAAACGGTGCTACCGCAATGACCCCGCGCGGATGGAACAGTGCTCGGTCTGCGGACGTTCCAAGAACCCGTCACGGCGCACGGCTGACGGAAAACCGTTGTGCAGCAACTGCGCTCGCCCCAAGTATGTGTGCTCAGGATGCGGCCGACTCGATCACGCCAAGAAGATCACTGCCGAAGGTCCGCTCTGCCAGCGCTGCTACACAGCGCCGCAGCGTCAGTGCGGCAAGTGCGGACGCGTCCGAAAAATCGCGGTGCGCGTGCAGCAGGGAACAGTTGACCTGTGCCATCGCTGCGCGCACACCCGCGAATTCGTGTGCAGTCTGTGCTCGAAAATGCAACCCGTACATACACATTGGCCACTCGGCCCGGTCTGCATCCCCTGCTACAAGCGGTCAACACAACACCCCGCGACATGCGCCGGTTGCGGCACGGCCAAAGTCCTCATCGGACGCACCACTGCAGGCGAGCTGGCCTGCGGACCCTGCGTCGGCAGTTCCACCGACTACGTCTGCACAACGTGCGGCCAAGCCGGACCGCAACACTACGAAAACACCTGCCTGAACTGCTCCATCGTGCGCATGACACGCGAACTGCTGACCTCGCACGACGGAACCATCAGTCAGGATCTCGCTGGACTGCCGGACGTTCTCGCCCAGCACGGCCGCGCCGATTCGACGATGCGCTGGCTCATCAAGGCGCGCACCCAGCATTTCCTGCGCCTACTGGCCAACGCCGACGGCGAGTTGACCCACGCCGACGTCGACGCTTGCCCACCCGGATACGCTCGCCACTACGTGCGTGCGCTACTCGTACGGGCACAGATCCTGCCGCGTCGCGACGAGCAACTCGAGCGGTTCGAAACCTGGATCGACGAATACACCGCAGCTCTACCACCGCACCAGGGCGCGGTGTTGGCGCCCTACGCCCGCTGGGGCGTGCTGCGCACCGCCCGACGTCGGGCCGCCCGCCGTGGATTCACCACTTACGCAGCCGATTCCAGCCGCGAACGCATCCGCACGGCGCAGCGCCTGATCGAACACCTCGAGGCATCCGGACACCAGATCGGTGAGCTGACCCAGGCGATCCTCGATGGCTGGACGGCCGGTAACCGCGAGCGGACCAAGAGCATTTCCGGCTTCGTCACCTGGCTGGGCAAGCGCGGCATCGTCGACGGTGTGACTGCCCAACGGATCCAGCGCCAGTGGCCCAGCGAGATCAGCGACGAGACCGAACACCGGCAGCGAATCACCGACCTGTTGGACATGTCCACAGACATCGAGCTGTCCATCCGAGTGGCTGGGCTGCTGGTGCTGCTCTATGGTCCGCGATTGGTTCAGATCAAGGCGCTCACCACGGCCGATGTTGGCATCGACGGCAAGCGGACCCACCTGGCGCTGGCGCAACACCCGATCGAGCTACCCGCACCCGTCGGCGAACTCGTCAGTCAACTCGCCCGCCAAGCATCGGACAACCCGCGAGCAAGCACGCCCGACGGCGACGCCTACCACCTGTTTCCCGGGGCACGGCCCCATGAGTCGATCCACAGCACCACGCTCAGCGTGAAGCTCACAGCCGCCGGCATCCCAACACGTCTCAGCCGCAACTACGCCATGGTCGCCCTCACCAGTGATCTGCCCGCAGCTGTCGTCGCCACCCAGCTCGGCCTCAGCGCATCGGCAACCACGATGTGGGCCAAGTTCGGTCAACAAGACCAATCCGAATATCTACTCGCACGCCAGCAGGCCCGATGAAATGAAGGAGAACAGTGCCGAATACAGCACACACGAATATAGACCGTCCGCCAGTCACCGTGGCGGTCACCGCCTAGAAACCACTCAACCGGGGGAGGAGAAGGAACAGTGAGCAATCTCGTCTACTTCTCCAGCGTGTCGGAGAACACCCACCGCTTCGTCCAGAAATTGGACTGGCCGGCCGACCGTGTCACTCGAATCCCCCTGCACGGCCGTATCGAGGTTGACGAGCCCTACGTCCTGGTGCTGCCGACCTACGGCGGCGGCAAGGCGACCCCGGACATCAACAACGGCGGCTACGTGCCCAAGCAGGTCATCGCATTCCTCAACAATGAGCACAACCGGTCGTTGATCCGTGGCGTCATTGCCGCGGGCAACAACAACTTCGGTGCCGAATTCGCCTACGCGGGCAATGTCGTTTCCCGTAAATGCGGTGTTCCGTACCTGTATCGCTTTGAACTCATGGGGACCCCGGACGACGTCATCGCCGTTCGTGAGGGTCTGGAAGATTTCTGGAAGGAACTCTCGTGCCACCAACCGTCACAGCTGCAGAACCGGTAGCCGTCACCGCTCACGCGCTGCCCGGGGAGAGCGACTACCACGCTCTCAACGCGATGCTCAACCTGTACGACGCGGACGGCAAGATCCAGTTCGACAAGGATGTGCTCGCGGCGCGGGAGTACTTCCTGCAGCACGTGAACCAGAACACGGTGTTCTTCCACAGTCAGGACGAGAAGCTCGATTACCTGATCGAGAAGGAGTACTACGAGCGCGAGGTGCTCGACCAGTACAGCCGCAACTTCGTCAAGCAGCTGCTGGACCGGGCCTTCGCCAAGAAGTTCCGGTTCCCGACGTTTTTGGGCGCGTTCAAGTACTACACCAGCTACACGCTGAAGACGTTCGACGGTAAGCGCTACCTGGAGCGGTTCGAGGACCGCGTCGTCATGGTGGCCCTCACGCTGGCCGCCGGTGACACCGAGCTGGCCGAGAAGCTGGTCGACGAGATCATCGACGGACGGTTCCAGCCGGCCACCCCGACGTTCCTCAACTCGGGCAAGAAGCAGCGCGGCGAGCCCGTGTCGTGCTTCCTGCTCCGCATCGAGGACAACATGGAGTCCATCGGCCGCTCCATCAACTCGGCGCTGCAGCTGTCCAAGCGCGGTGGTGGAGTTGCGTTGCTGCTCAGCAACATTCGCGAGCACGGCGCGCCGATCAAGAACATCGAGAACCAGTCCTCGGGCGTCATCCCGATCATGAAGCTGCTGGAGGACTCGTTCTCCTACGCCAACCAGCTCGGTGCCCGTCAGGGCGCGGGTGCGGTCTACCTGCACGCGCACCACCCGGACATCTACCGCTTCCTCGACACCAAGCGCGAGAACGCCGACGAGAAGATCCGCATCAAGACGCTCTCGCTGGGTGTCGTGATCCCGGACATCACGTTCGAGCTGGCGAAGAAGAACGAGGACATGTACCTCTTCTCGCCGTACGACGTGGAGCGCGTCTACGGGGTGCCGTTCGCTGATATCAACGTCACCGAGAAGTACTACGAGATGGTCGACAACGGCGCCATCCGCAAGACGAAGATCAAGGCCCGCGAGTTCTTCCAGACCCTCGCCGAGCTCCAGTTCGAGTCGGGCTACCCGTACATCATGTACGAGGACACGGTGAACCGGGCGAACCCGATCGCGGGCAAGATCACGCACTCCAACCTGTGCTCGGAAATCCTGCAGGTGTCGACGCCGTCGCTGTTCAACGAGGACCTGTCCTACGCCAAGGTCGGCAAGGACATCTCATGCAACCTCGGCTCGCTCAACATCGCCAAGGCGATGGATTCGCCGGACTTCGCGCAGACCATCGAGGTGTCGATCCGGGCGCTCACCGCGGTGTCCGATCAGACCCACATCTGGTCGGTGCCGTCGATCGAGCAGGGCAACAACGACTCTCACGCCATCGGCCTGGGGCAGATGAACCTGCACGGCTACCTGGCGCGCGAGCAGATTCACTACGGCTCCGAAGAAGGCATCGACTTCACCAACATCTACTTCTACACCGTGCTGTTCCACGCGCTGCGCGCCTCGAACCTCATTGCGATCGAACGCGGTACGAAGTTCGGCGGGTTCGAGAAGTCGAAGTACGCCTCGGGTGAGTTCTTCGACAAGTACACCGAGCAGGAGTGGACGCCGAAGACCGACAAGGTGCGTCAGATCTTCGCCGATGCCGGCATTCACATTCCGACGCAAGATGATTGGCGCTCGCTGAAAGAATCAGTGCAGGCGCACGGCATCTACAACCAGAACCTGCAGGCCGTCCCGCCGACGGGCTCGATCTCGTACATCAACCACTCGACCAGCTCGATCCACCCGGTCGCCTCGAAGATCGAGATCCGCAAGGAAGGCAAGATCGGTCGCGTTTACTACCCGGCGCCGTATCTGACGAACGACAACCTGGAGTACTACCAGGACGCGTACGAGATCGGGTACGAGAAGATCATCGACACCTACGCCGCGGCCACTCAGCACGTGGACCAAGGGCTTTCGCTGACGCTGTTCTTCAAGGACACCGCCAGCACCCGCGATGTCAACAAGGCGCAGATCTACGCCTGGCGCAAGGGCATCAAGACGCTGTACTACATCCGGCTGCGTCAGATGGCTCTGGAAGGCACGGCCGTGGAGAACTGCGTCAGTTGCATGTTGTGACGATTGGTCGCTGACAGCGGGTGTCATGACTGGTAGAACTCCGACCGGAGGCTTGATCTATGGGGTCAGGCTCCGGTCGGAGTCCGTTTATCGCTATGTCGGCCTCACGACGAAAACCGCGCAAGTACGCCTGCGGCAGCATCTGAAAGTCGCTGGGGCCGGGAGAAAGACGCCGTTCTATGACTGGTTGCGAAAGCAGCAGCGCGACGATCCGATCGTGGACCCGCTGGACTGGACAGATGGACTCGACGAGCTTGGCGAGGCTGAGATTGCGTGGATATCCCTTCTTCGGCAGGAGGGGCATCCACTGCTGAACCTTGCGGACGGCGGACTCGGACCGACGGGTGTCGTGTGGACCGCGGCGATGCGGGAGGCCGCGAGGATTCGATCGACCGGGCGCAAGGTTCCCAGTCGATTCGGCGAAGAGAACCCGTTCTATCAGCGGGAGCACTCCGCCGAGCAACGAGCGAAGTGGTCGGCCGCACGTAAAGGCGCGAACGTCGGTGCTGACAATCCGAATTACGGGAAGTTTGGTGCTGACCACCCCGGTTTCGGTCATGTGATGTCGGAAGAGGCTAAGGCCAAGCTTTCAGAGCATCGGAAAGGTGCTGGAAACCCCAATTTTGGTCGACGTGCGAGCGAAGAAACGCGCGCCAAAATGTCAGCGGTTCGAAAAGGCCGGCCTATGCCGTCGAGTCGACGTAGTGCTCATACGCGCTATCACACAAATCGGGGAATCAAGAAAGACACCTGCCAGTACTGCATTGAAGACTCGAGTTGAGCCAACCGAACCTAATCGACCGCAGCGGCAACCTTTATCCCGCTGACCAACCCCGCTGGCGCGGTGACGACGGCGGTCCGCTGGACTTCGAGCCGCTGCCGGGTATCGGCCGCGAGCAGATAGACGCCGCGATCAACTCGCACTGGCGCTATCGCTCGGCGCTGCCGAATCCGTTGGTGCACATCGAGCCGGTGACCCTCGGAGAGGGGCGGACACCGTTGATCAACCGGACCTTCGACGGCATCGACGTCGGCCTGAAAGTCGAGTCGATGAACCCCACCGGCAGTTTCAAGGATCGCGGCGTTTCCGTGATGACGACCGTCCTACGTCACCAAGGGATAGACCGGATCCTTGAGGATTCCAGCGGCAACGGCGGATCCTCGGTCGCGGCGTACTGCGCGGCGGCGGGGATCGAAGCCCACATCCTCGTACCAGCTGCGACCTCGCCGAACAAGATCGTCCAGAGCCGACTGCATGGGGCGCACATCGAATTGGTCTCCGGCACCCGGCAGGAGGTCGCCGACGAGGCCGTGCGCCGCGCCGCAACGACGTTCTACGCAAGCCACAACTGGCACCCGTACTTTCTGCAAGGCATCAAACTGATCGCCTACGAAATCTGGGAAGACCTCGGATTCCGTGCTCCCACTGCGGTTCTCGTTCCCGCGGGCGCCGGCAGCCTGGTTCTCGGTTGCGCAATCGGTTTCGGAGAACTGCGCCAATCCGGCGCGATCGACCGCGTGCCACGAATCCTCGTCAGCCAGCCGCAGAATTGCTGCCCGCTGGTCACGGCCATCGAACAGGGCCGAGACGAAGTCGTCGAACAGCAATGGTCGACGACAGTCGCCGAGGGGACAGCCATCGCGAAGCCCGTGCGGGATCGTGAAGTCCTGCAAGCGATCCGGGCTACCAGCGGGACCGCCGTCGCGGTACCGGAGGACCAATTGCTTCCCGCTGTGGGTGAACTCGCCCGCACCGGTATCTTTGTCGAACCCACCAGCGCCCAGATCGTGCCGGCGCTGCGTCGGCTCCGGGCAGCCGGACAGATCGACGCCGCCGACACCATCGTGGCGGTCCTCACCGGATCAGGGCTGAAGGCCAGTCACCTGCTCACGCCGGGGTGAACTGACCAGGGCGGCCGGCTCGGCGTCTATGCGGAGGCGCCGGCGGCCACGGGCGCCATCGAGAAGATCTGCCAGGAGTGACCGTCCAAGTCGTGATAGCTACGGCCGTACATGAAGTCTTCGTCGTCGGTGTCGCCCACGGTGGCTCCGGCGGCGACGGCGCCGTCCACAAGCTTGTCCACGCACTCGCGGCTCTCGACGCCCAAGCAGACGACGCACTCCTTGGTCTTCGAGGCGTCGGCGGTCTCGGCCGAGTGCAAGGAGTCGAAGACGTCGCGCTGCGTCAGCATCGCGAATTGATTCGCGCCCAGCACCAGCGTCACGCAACTGTCGTTGCTGAAGTTCTCGTTGAACGAATAGCCGAGGCTGGCGAAGAACTTTCGCGATCGTTCGACGTCAGCGACGGGCAGGTTCACGAAGATCATGGGGTGCATCGGGCAGCTCCTGTGGTCCGCGGCGCCCGGATGCGGGTGCCGTCGCAGAGATAGACCGTCGAACTGCGCAGAACTCATCGCCAGTCAGCGCTCACTGGTCCAGCTGAAGCACGTAATGCGTGAAAATGCTTGTGATAAAGGCTATTCGGCGGTTCAGGCGGTCGGAAGTGACCCGTACCCGGCGTTCAGGGGAAGGCGTACCGCACGACCACGGGCGCGTGGTCGGACAGCCGCGCGCTGGGCGCGGCTTCCTTGTCGACCGTCACCGACACGGCGGTCCGCGCGAGCCGCGGCGTGGCCAGGTGGTGATCGATCCGCCAGCCCACGTCCTTGACGAACGACTCCCCGGCCCAACTCCACCAGGACAGCGGCCCGGGGCGGTCGCCGTGCAGCGTCCGGACCACGTCGACGAGCGTGCGCGGCCCGATCTGTGCGTCCAGCCAGGCGCGCTCCTCAGGAAGGAAGCCCTCCATCTTCTGTGCGGGCCGCCAATTGGTCACGTCGTGCCGAAGATGGGCCAGGTTCAGGTCGCCGAGCAGCAGGAACTCGCGTCCCGCATCGAGCGCCGCCCGGCGGCTCCGGCGCAGCTCGCGCGCGAACGCCGCAAGAAAGCGCATCTTCCGGTCGTACCTGGCGCCGCCGTCAGGCGTGTCGCGCATGGTGCCGGGCCGCTGCAGGTGCGCGGGCAGGCCGCCCTTCGGCAGGTAGAGACATGCCACCGTGAGGGGAACGTCCGCGAGGTCGACCTCGAGGTACCGGCCTTCGAGCGCATGGGCCCCGAGACCCCGAGCGCGCGGCGGATGTGAGACCCAGGTCCGCACGTCCGACGGTGCTTCGCGGGTCAGGATCGCGACGCCGTTGCGGCCCGGGATCGAGCCGCTGTCGATTGCCGCGCGATAACCGTCGAACGCGCCGACCTCCTCAGTCGGGCAGCGCAACTCCTGCAGGGCCACCACGTCGAGACCTCGCCCGGCCAGCCAGGCGTCGAAGCCGCGACGGCGCGCCGCCCGGATGCCGTTGACGTTGAACGTCGCGATGCCCAGCGGGAGGTTTGGAGTGTCAGCCATCGGGCCTATCGAAGCGGACGCGTCGACGGTGGTTGGTGACGGGCCGGCGGCCTGTCACCACAGTTACGCTTCGCGCGCCTGGTCCGCGTGCAGGGCCTTGATGCGCCGCTGTTCGCGCAGCACCTGCTGGTAGCTCTCCCGTTCGATGACCAGCCAGTCGGGCTTCTCTTCGAGCAGCTGCTCGATCTGTTCGGTGGTCAGCGCTTTCTCGACGCCACCGCGGGCGAGGCCGGCGATCGAGATGCCCAGCTTGGCCGCCACGAGGTTCTTGGGGTGCGGCCCGTTCTTGCGGAGGTCCTTGAGCCACTGCGGCGGGTCGGCCTGCAGCGCGGCGAGTTCGGCGCGGGTGATCGCGTTCTCTTGGAACTCCGCAGGCGTCGCCGGCAAGTACACGTCCAGCTTCTTCGCCGCGGTGGCGGGTTTCATGGACTGCGCGTCGGGCCTGCTCATGCGTATCAGCCTATCGGTAGCCTGACGGCCGTGGCACCGTCCTATTCGACGCTCTCCCTGACCCTCGGGTACGTCCCCGGCGGGACGCCCGCGAAGTGGGCACGGATTTGGGCCGAGCGCCACCGCGAAGTTCCGTTGATCCTGCACGCCGTCGCGGCGGCGGACGCGGCCGACGCCGTGCGGGCCGGCACCGTCGACGTGGCGCTCCTGCGGCTGCCGACCGATACAGCGGGGCTGGCCGTCATCCCGCTCTACGAGGAGACGACGGTGGCGGTGGTGCCGGCCGATCACCTCCTGACAGCCGTCGACGAGATCGTCGCCGCGGACCTCGACGGTGAGCCGATCCTCATCCCGCTCGACCACGTCGTCTCGTGGGCCGACGCTCCCGGTACCCCGGTCGACCATAGGCCCGAGACCACCGAAGACGCGTTCGAGCTCGTTGCGGCGGGAATGGGCACGCTGATCGTGCCGCAGTCGCTGGCACGGCTGTATCACCGCAAGGATCTCACCTATCGCCCGATCACCGACGCACCGACGTGCCCGGTGGCGCTGGCCTTCCAGGCGGGGGAGCAGCCAGAGTTGGTCGAGGAATTCATCGGCATCGTCCGGGGGCGCAAGGCCAGTTCATCTCGGGGACAGGCTGAGCCCGCGCCGAAGCGGAGCGCCCGGGAGAAGACACTCGCGAAGCAGGCCGCTCGGGCCGCCGCGGGAAAAGCCTCGACGGGCAAGGCCGCTCGGAAGCCGGGCAAGCCCCAGCGCGGCCGCCGCTGAGGCATGGCCTCACGTGTGCGACGGACCCTGCGCTTTCTTGTACAGCGACTTGAGCAGCAGATCGCGGAAGGCGCGACTGTCCACAGCGCGACGTCCCGCTTCGGCCACTTGCGGGATGCCCGCCAGCTTGTGAAAGAAACGGCCGCGCCGGTACTCGCGGCCCCATGCCGCCTCGATTCGCTGCTGGTAGTTGGTGAAGTCGTCGGGACCGCCGTTCATGAGCGCGGCGACGGCGCATTCGCCTGCGGCCAAACCGGATTCGAGCGCCTTCGAGATGCCGGCACCGGAGGCCGGTTTCCCGGCGCCCAGCGCATCGCCGGCGAACAACACGCCTGGCCGCCACGGCGGCCAGGCGGTGAATCCCATGGGCAACCGCCACGCCCGGACGCTCTTGTTTCGTCGCAACGCGTCGAGCGGTGGCAGCGCCCAGTCGCGCGGCAGTGTCTGCAGGAAATCCCCGAGGAATCGAGTTGCGTTGATGGCCTGCCAATTTCGGTAGCTGTTGACGTAGCCCAGCCCAATGTTGAAGGTGCCGTTGCCCATGGGGAACACCCAGCCGTAGCCGGGCAACTGGTCGCCGTTGAACAGCAGCTGGAGATAGATGTCCAGGGAATCGGAGTCGGGGCGGTTCGCGGGCATTTCGGCGCGAATCGCGATGGCCGAATAGCCGTGGTAATCCGAGTCGATGTGCAGTGCCCGCTTGATCGGGGAGTAGGCGCCGTCGGCGGCGATCACTGCGTCGCCGCGCACGGTCTCTCCGCTCTTGAGGACCACGCCGGTGACGCGGCCGTTGTCGCTGCGCTCGGGGCCCGTCGCCTCGGCGCCCTGCCGTACTTCGGCGCCCGCGGCGGCGGCGTTCGCGAGCAGCATGGCATCCAACCGCGTCCGGCTGACGGTGCAGCCGTGGTCGGGCATCCCGGGCCGGCGCGGGAACGACAGCTCCCATCGGTGCGGGCTGAATACTGTCACCCGATTGATCTGATGGAACGTCGCGGCCTGTTCCGCGAGGCCCATCTTCTGCAGATAACTCAGCCCGCGCGCCGTCAGTCCGTCGCCGCAGGGTTTGTCGCGGGGAAAGGTGGCCTTGTCGAGCACGACCACGCGGGCGCCGGTTCGCGCGGCCTGCCAGGCGGCGGCCGATCCCGCCGGACCTCCGCCGACTACGACGATGTCGTAGCGCTCAACCATGTGTTCAGCCCCTGTCACGCCGATAATTTCGGGCGCATCCCGAGCGCGATGCTACGCGCGAATACTGTCGGTCGGCTGGGCACGACGAGGCGGCCTGAGTTGTGCCATGCGCCGCGCCGGGCGGTCTGAGCAGGTCAGATTTGCCCCGACCGGTACAGTGGCTGGGTGCGCAGGCCATCTCTTCCACGCACCGGCATCCAGGCCGGGGTGAAAGTTCCTGGTGTGCCGGGCGTGAACGTTCCGTCGGTGACCGTGCAGGTGAAGGTCACGCCCCCCAAGGGCGCGCCGGAGAAAGTCGACGCCCGCAGCGAGCGCTGGCGCGAACACCGGCTGAAGGTCCGCGAGGAGATCGTGGACGCCGCGTTCCGGGCCATCGACCGGCTCGGCCCCAATGTCAGTGTGCGGGAGATCGCCGAAGAGGCAGGCACCGCCAAGCCCAAAATCTACCGGCACTTCGCCGACAAGTCCGACATGTTCTCGCAGATCGGCGAGCGGATGCGGGACATGTTGTGGGCAGCGGTGATTCCGTCCATCGACATCGAGAACGATTCGACCGGTCAGATCATCGGCCGCGCCGTCGAACATTACGTGGACCTGGTGGACCAGCACCCCAACGTGGTGCGCTTCTTGCTGCAGGGCCGGTTCGCCGACCAGTCCGCCGCCGCGATGACCACTGTCAACCGGGGCCGTGACATCACCCTGGCGATCGCCGCGATGATCAGCGGTGAGCTCAAGGACATGGACCTGGACTCCAGCATTTTCGAGCTGGCGGCGTTCACGCTGTTCGGCGCGGCAGCCTCGGCGACCGACTGGTGGCTCGGCGGCAGTGACGAGACTCCGCGCCGCCTGCCCCGCGACCAATTCGTCGCGCACATGACGACCATCATGATCGGCGCCATCAACGGCACTGCCAGGCTGCTCGGCATCCGGTTCGATCTGGACCTGCCGGTGCACGACGCGGTCCGCCGCGAAGAATCCGTGGCCGACGCTGGCCATCAGTAGCGTTGACACCTGGGCGGGCTGACCGGACACTGTGGAATATCCGGTACCGCCGTTCCCAGGAAAGAGCAGGTTCATGACGGTCGAGCAGTCAACTGGAGCGCAGCCCGCCGGCGCTGAGGTCACCGCCGAGCCCATCGTGACGCGGGCGGTGATCATCGGATCCGGCTTCTCCGGGCTGGGCATGGGCATCGCGCTGCGCAAGCAGGGCTTCGGCGCGCGTGACTTCCTGATCCTGGAGAAGGCCGACGAGGTCGGCGGCACCTGGCGTGACAACACCTATCCGGGCTGCGCGTGTGACATCCCATCGCACATGTACTCGTTCTCCTTCGAGCCGAAGGCGGACTGGACGCACATGTGGTCGTTCCAGCCGGAGATCTTCGACTACCTCAAAGGCGTCACCGACAAGCACAATCTCCGCCGGAACATCCGGTTCAACACGCACGTCGACCGCGCGCACTGGGATGAAGGCGAGCGTCGCTGGCACATCTACGACGACAGCGGCCAGGAGTACGTCGCCCAGTTCCTGATCTCCGGGGCCGGGGGATTGCATATCCCGTCGGTTCCCGACATCGAGGGCTCTGATGAATTCACTGGTGCCGCTTTCCATTCCGCGCGGTGGGACCACAGCGTCGACCTCGCCGGCAAGCGCGTCGCGGTGATCGGCACCGGCGCCAGCGCCATCCAGATCGTGCCCGCGATCGTCGACCAGGTGGCCGAGCTGCACCTGTACCAGCGCACCCCCGCATGGGTGATGCCGCGGCCCAACAACGCATTTCCGGAGTGGATGAAGGACACCTTCCGCCGGGTACCGGGTACCCGGGCCCTCATGCGGGACGCCATCTACTGGATTCACGAAGGCGTCGGGTTCGCGATGACCAAGCAGCCGCGACTGCTCAAAATCGGTGAGCTGCTGGGCAAATGGAACATCAACCGCAGCATCAAAGACCCTGAACTGCGCCGCAAGCTGACCCCGAACTACGTGGCGGGCTGCAAGCGAATCCTGAACTCCGACACCTACTATCGCGGTATTGCCAATCCGAAGACGCAGGTCTTCACCGAGGGTATCGAGCGGATGACCGCGGGCGGCATCGTCACCCGTGACGGCGCCCTGCATCCCGTCGACGTGGTGGTGTGGTGCACCGGTTTTCACGTCACCGACTCGTACACCTACGTCGACATCAAGGGTCTCGGGGGCGAGGACCTGGTCGACCGGTGGAACCGCGAGGGCATGGCAGCGCACCGGGGAATCACGGTCGCGGGCATGCCGAACCTGTTCTTCCTGCTCGGCCCGAACACCGCGTTGGGCCACAACTCGGTGGTGTTCATGATCGAGTCGCAGATCCGCTACGCCGCCCAGGCCATCGCCGCCGCCGACAAAGCGGGCGCGGCCGCGCTGATGCCCAGCCGGCGTGCGCAGGAGGACTACAACGCGGAACTACAGCACGATCTGGCCGGCACGGTGTGGAGCACCGGCGGTTGCCACAGCTGGTACATGGATGAGCATGGCGTGAACCGCACGCTGTGGAGCGGCATGACCTGGCAATACTGGCTCGAGACCCGCAAGTTCCAGTCGGCGGAGTACGAATTCATCCGCTGAATCGGCCGCGCCGGCGCGACACGAAAACACAACTTTTAGCGGTGTTCGGCGACGGCAGATACCAGGGGTAGTGTCGGTGGTGCCGATCCGGCAAACACAGTTCCAGGCGAAACGGGGTCACGGTGTCTGAAGGTATGAAGCTGATCGACCGGGCCTCCGCGATCAACTGGAACCGCGTGCAGGACGACAAGGACGCGGAGGTCTGGGACCGCCTCACGGGCAACTTCTGGTTGCCGGAGAAGGTGCCGGTGTCCAACGACATCCCGTCGTGGGGCACCCTGACCGACAGCGAAAAGCAGCTCACCATGCGCGTTTTCACGGGCCTGACGCTGCTGGACACCATCCAGGGCACCGTTGGCGCCGTCAGCCTGATCCCCGATGCGCTCACCCCGCACGAGCAGGCCGTCTACACCAACATCGCCTTCATGGAGTCGGTGCACGCCAAGAGCTACAGCAACATCTTCTCGACGCTGTGCTCGACCGTCGAGATCGACGAGGCATTCCGCTGGTCGGAGGAGAACCCGAACCTGCAGCGCAAGGCCGAGATCGTCATGAAGTACTACAAGGGTGACGAGCCGCTGAAGCGCAAGGTGGCCTCGACGCTGCTCGAGAGCTTCCTGTTCTACTCCGGCTTCTACCTGCCGATGTACTGGTCTTCGCGCGCCAAGCTCACCAACACCGCCGACATGATCCGGCTGATCATCCGTGACGAAGCGGTGCACGGCTACTACATCGGTTACAAGTACCAGCGCGGCTTGGCCATGGTCGACGAGGCCAAGCGGACCGAGCTCAAGGACTACACCTACGAGCTGCTGTTCGAGCTGTACGACAACGAGGTCGAGTACACGCAGGACCTGTACGACCAGGTGGGCCTGACCGAGGACGTCAAGAAGTTCCTGCGCTACAACGCCAACAAGGCGCTGATGAACCTCGGCTACGAAGCGCTGTTCCCCCGCGACGAGACCGACGTGAACCCGGCGATCCTGTCGGCGCTGTCGCCGAACGCGGACGAAAACCACGACTTCTTCTCGGGCTCGGGTAGCTCGTACGTGATCGGCAAGGCCGTCAACACCGAAGACGCGGACTGGGATTTCTAAAGGCGCAGTTCAGTGCTGTGATTGCGGGGCGTATCGGCTTGCCGAATGCGCCCCGCGACCATTTGGCCCGGCGTTAAACTTGGTCTTTACACGTCGAGAAACAGGCGGGCCGAACCATGGCGCTATCGACATCAATCTCACATCTCGTCGCCGCCGGCGCGCTGAGCGCGGCGGCGCTGACCATCGGCATCCCGATGGCTTCCGCTGACAACACGATCGTGTGCGAGCCGGGGCAGGTCGTCATCGACGGTCAGTGCCACTCGCCCTCGGGCATGAACAACAATGCGGGCACGACGGGCGGCACGTCGGGCTCGACCAATAGTGGCCACACCAGCCCGGGCAGCCACTCGCTCTGAGGTCCGGAGCCGTCGTCAGTTCAGTGTCGGTACCGGCTGGATGACGAACCCGAATTTCGTGAGTGGCTCAAGTGATTTGCGCGCCTCGGGGCTCGCCACCGCGAAGGTGATGATCGCTGTCTGGTCGCTGACCGCCGACGCGAAGAGGGCCATGAAGTTGCGCTGCAGCGCCGAGGTCATATCGCTGTTGTCGGTCCACTGCGTGATCCAGAGGCCGTTGGTCAGGCCGGGATTCACCGCGCTCGCGCAGGTGCCGGCGCGGACCGCGCCGGGCCAGTCGCGGGCCGCGACCGCGGGATCATCCTGGGTGAAACTGTCTGGCGCACAGACAGATTTCTGCCAGTCGTTGAGCACGCCGGTGACGCCGGCCGACACCGGAGCCGGGGCTGGATCAGGATCGGCATGCGCGATGCCCGCCGGCAGCAGGGCGATGGCCACGCCGGCAAAGGCCAGCTGGGGCAGAGGAGCGCGGCGGCGGGTGGACGTCATGGTCAAGTTTTAATGCGCCACAACGAATGCCGTCAACTTTTTCATCCGCGCGTCAATTAGTCCGTTAGTCCGCGTTGGACTCCCGGTCGCCGACGAACGCGAGTAGGGCGGCGTCGCCGGAGCAGATCACATCGACCCGCTCACCGCCGTCGCACTGGAACAGCCCGATGGTCAGTTCGTGCGCGCGGCGGCCGATGATCCGCCAGACACCGCCTGCCAGCTCCCAGCGCTGCAGGATGTCCACCGGATCGTCGGCCACCGCGCCGCCCGAATCAGATGGTCGCGGTGTCGATCACGAAGCGGTACCGCACATCACTGGCGATCACGCGCTCGTAGGCCTCGTTGACGTAGGACGCCTCGATGATCTCGATCTCCGGGGTCACGTCGTGCTCGGCGCAGAAGTCCAGCATCTCCTGGGTCTCCGGGATGCCGCCGATCAACGAACCGGCGAGGGTGCGACGCATACCGATCAATGGGAACACCGGCACCTCCAGAGGCTTCTCCGGCGCACCGAGCTCGACGAGCGTGCCGTCGGCCCGCAGCAGGTTCAGGTAGAGGCCCATGTTGAGGTTGGCCGACACCGTGTTGATGATCAGATCGAAGCTGCCGGCCAGCGTCTTGAACGTCTGCGGGTCGTTGGTGGCGTAGTAGTGGTGCGCACCCAGGCGCAGGCCGTCTTCCATCTTCTTGAGCGACTGGCTCAGCACCGTGACTTCGGCGCCCATGGCGACGGCGAGCTTCACGCCGACGTGGCCCAGGCCGCCGGGGCCGACGATCGCGACCTTCTTGCCCGGCCCGGCGTTCCAGTGCCGCAGCGGCGAGTAGAGGGTGATGCCGGCGCAGAGCAGGGGAGCGGCCTTGTCGAGAGGGATGCTGTCCGGGATGCGCAGCACGTAGTTCTCGTCGACCACGATGGCGGTGCTGTAGCCGCCGTAGGTGGGCGTGCCGTCCCGGCCGGTGGCGTTGTACGTGCCGATGTTGCCGCCCTTACCGGTGCAGTACTGCTGCAGGCCGGCCACGCAGTTGTCGCACTCGCGGCAGGAGTCGACGAAGCAGCCGACGCCGACATGGTCGCCGACCTTGTACTTGGTCACCTCGGCGCCGACCGCGGTGACGACACCTGCGATCTCGTGGCCGGGTACGACGGGGTAGTTGGCCGGGCCCCATTCGGACTTGACGGTGTGTATGTCCGAGTGACAGATGCCGGCGAACTTGATGTCGAATGCCACGTCGTGCGGGCCGATGTCACGGCGCTCGATGGTGGTCTTGGTCAGCGGGCTGGTCGCTGAGGTCGCGGCGTAGGCGGAAACGGTCGTGGTCATGCGTGTCAGTCCTCTTCATTCTCGGCTTGCCTAGCGGCGTGTACCTAACACAAATATTAGCGAAGGTAACGAATTGGGCTGTTGGTCAGGCCCTGACCGTTCTCAACGGCCGCCGGAGCGGAACTAATCCCGGATCCGGCTGTGAATTCCGGCGCTACAGCGCTACAGCCCCGCCGCGCGGAAACCCGCGTTGAAGCTGACGCGCTGATAGGTGGCTACGCCTGCGTGCACGTAGGGGTCGCCGGCGGTGAGCGCATCGGCTTCCTCGGCCGACATGTCGGAGGCGATCAGTACGGCGCCACCCTGCGACTCCAGCCGGCCGGCGAGCAGGATGCGGCGCTCTTCGACCAGCTTGCCGAGCCATTCCAGATGGGCCGGCCGCGCCTGGTCGACGACGTCGAGCGGCTGGGTATACGTGATGTTCAGTACGTGAAACACGCTATGAGGTTATCGGGGCAGCTCGGGGAGCCGCGGCCGGACGTCGCGTTGTGGCATGTCCGGCTCATGCCGGCTGATGGCTGCGGGTATGCAGCTGGACGACTTGCTCGGTGCGGTTCCGTACCTGGCGTGTTTCGGCGTCGAGGATGCCCAGTACGCGCAGACCGGCATCGGCGACCTGCATGGGCAGTTCCGATCGCTGCGGGCCATGCGGAGTCGACCACATGTTGACGAGCGATTCCACCAACCGGAACGGTAGATCGGCGGCTGCCGGATGCACGTGTGTGCGCTCCAGCACTTTCTGGCTTTGTGCCAGGTAGTGCAGCCGCAATCGTTCGCGATCGGACCAGAAGGGTTCCAAGCGGTCGGCCCGCACCTCGGGAAGCAAATAGAGGGCCCCCAAATTCCAGTTGCCGCTGAGTAATTGGTGGCCGTCGAATGCCGCCAGTGCGTGCAGGTGTTCAGTCGCGGTCAAGGTGGGGGAGGTGTTCGTCAGGGTGGTGATGAACGCCAGTGTCGGCGTGACGGTCTGGCTCAGCAGGGCGCACAGGATGTCGTCTTTTGTCGTGAAGTAGTGGTACAGCGAGGCCTGTCTGATGCCGACCGACTCGGCGATGGTCCTGGTCGACGTGCCCGTGTAACCCAGTGTGGTGAACAATTCGCTTGCCGCATCGAGTATTTCATCTCGCGCGGTAACGCCCGGACGGCGCTGCGTATGCAGGCGGGGCCGTCCGGTACGAGGGGTCGACATCCTTTCATCGTGGTCCATGGTGGCGCCGATCGGTATCGCCGCCCTTATCTGTCACACGACAGAAACATGCGATATGCCGCGGTTACCGATGCTGGCCAGTTGCTTACATCGTGCTTACTTCGTTGACACCAAGGGGGTTCGTCGGCGGAGAAAACTGTCAACTGACAGGCCAGCGGTTTGCGGCGAACCAAAGGCGCGGCGATGACAATGCAGGAGAGCGCCCATGACTACCGCTGCATCTGTGGTGGACGCATCGCACGTGCCTCCCGCGGCATCGCCGAGTCCCGCTCCGGTGGCCACCGTCACTGACTTGCATGTCACGTTCCGGCGCAACGGCCGCGAGGTGCACGCGCTGCGCGGCGTGTCACTGGCGGTGCGGCCCGGCGAGATTCTGGGATTGGTCGGCGAATCAGGCTCGGGCAAAAGCGTTTTGGGATTCGGCATGCTCGGCCTGCTGCCGGCTTCTGCCCGCATCGACGGCAGTATCTCGGTCGCCGGCTCGGACATGGTGCACGGTGATCCCAAGGCGCTGCGCAGGGTCCGTCGCCTCGACCTGGGTGCGGTGTTCCAGGACCCGATGACATCGCTCAATCCGACGATGCGGATCGGTAAGCAGGTCGCCGAGGCCGCCGGCAGTGCCGACGAGGCGCTGCGCCTGCTGACCGCGGTGGGCATACCCGACCCGGCCCGCCGGATGCGCGCATACCCGCACGAACTTTCCGGCGGTCTGCGGCAGCGCGTCATGATTGCCATCGCGATCGCCGGCAACCCGGACCTGATCATCGCCGACGAGCCGACCACCGCACTCGATGTTACCGTGCAGGCCCAGGTGCTCCGGCTGTTGCTGCGGCTGCGTGACGAAATCGGTTGCAGCATCGTCTTCATCACCCACGACCTCGGGGTGGCGGCCCAGATTTCCGATCGCATCGCGGTGCTCTATGCCGGCCGTATCGCCGAGGTTGGTCCGGCCGCAGATGTCCTGGGCGCACCCGCCCACCCGTATACCCGTGGCCTGCTGCGCTCGAGACTGACGCTGCAGACCGCCCGTGGCCAACGGCTCGCGGCGATGCCGGGGTCGGTGCCGAGTGCGCTGTCGCCGCTGCCGGGATGCGCCTTCGCGCCGCGCTGTGAGCAGGCCACCGACGACTGCGAGAAGTCGCCGCCCGACGCCGTTTCGGTCGGCGCCGGGCGCGTCAGCGCGTGTCTGCTGGCACCCGATGCGTCCACACCTGAACGGGAAGTGGTCGGTGAATCGGAACCTATTGCGGCGCAGTCGATCAGTCCGGTCACTGCCGAGCTGCCCGCGGCCGTCACGGTGACCGATGTGACCAAGACGTTCGGCGTCTCCCCACGCGGCAAGCTGCACGCCCTGCGCGGGGTGCGGTTGCAGGTGGGACACGGCGAATCGGTCGCGCTGGTGGGGGAGAGCGGTTCGGGAAAGTCCACCCTCCTGCGCGTCATGGCCGGTGTCGAGAAGGCGACCACCGGCAGCGTGGAGGTCGTCGGCGACCAGCGGCCACAGATGGTGTTCCAGGACGCGGGCGCCTCGCTGACCCCGTGGCTCTCGGTCGGCGAATTGATCGGCGAGCGATTGCGCGGCACGAAACTGAACCGCGCCGCCCGGCGCGATGCCGTCATCGAGGTACTCAACCGGGTCGGACTGCCCGCCGAGGTGGCCAAATCGCGGGCCGGTCAGCTCTCGGGCGGTCAGCGCCAACGGGTTTCGCTGGCCAGAGCGACCATCGTGCCACCGGCGGTGCTGTTGTGTGACGAGCCGACCAGCGCGCTGGACGTGTCACTGGCTGCCTCGGTGCTCAACCTCATCGGCGACCTGCGCCGCAGTCTGGACATGTCGGTGGTGTTCGTGACGCACGACCTTTCGGTCGCCCGCGTGGTGGCCGATCGCATCGCCGTCATGTACCTGGGCCGCATTGTGGAAATCGGGCCGGCCGAACAGGTCATCGGAGATCCGACACATCCCTACACCCGCGCCTTGGTCGACGCGATTCCTGACCTCGGGCGCGAATCACGGGTACTGCCAGGCGAACCCGCGAGCCCACTGTCGCCGCCGACGGGGTGCGCGTTCCATCCGCGGTGCCCGATCGCGGTCGAAGCGTGCAGCGGCGACGAACTCGACATCCGACTTGTGGGTAAGCCCGGTGGGGCGCACCAGGTGGCTTGTATCGAAAAGAAGGTGCCCTGATGGCTGTCGCACTCTCCGTCCCGAGCCTCGTCCGCGGCCGGACGCGGCTGGCTCTGCCGCAATCGCGATCGACAATCGTCAACCGGGTCGGGGTCTCGCTGGTGATCGTCGTGACCCTGGCCGTCATCGCGGTGCCTCTGCTGGCGCCACACGATCCGCTGATCCCGGTCGGCATGCCGCTGCAAGCGCCGGGCGAGCACGGGTTCCTGCTCGGCACCGACAGCGTGGGCCGCGACATCTTCTCGCGCGTACTTTATGGCGCGCGGTCGAGTTGGCTGGCGGCGCTGGCGGTCGTGGCGCTGGGTCTGCTGATCGGCGGCCTCGTAGGCCTGGTCGCCGGGGCGGCGGGCGGCCTGGTCGACTCGACGCTGATGCGGGTCACCGACGGCTTCCTGTCCCTCCCCGCTCCCGTGCTGGCCATCGCGGTGGTGGCCGCGCTGGGACCGAGTTTCCTGCACACGCTGGTCGCGGTGTCCATCGTGTGGTGGCCGTTCTACGCCCGGCTGGTGCGCGGTGAGGTGGCTCGGCTCGCGGCCCGGCCACACGTCGAAGCGGCAAAACTGGCCGGCGTCAGCCGATTTCGACTCGCCACCCGGCACCTGCTGCCGGGTGCGGTGCCGGGCGCGCTGGTCGCGGCCAGCCTCGATATCGGCACCCTGATCCTCACCTTGGCCGGCCTGTCCTTTCTCGGGCTCGGTCAAGCCGCGCCGGCGCCGGAGCTCGGGGCCGACTCAGCGCGCAACCTGAGTTACTTCCTGCAGCAGTGGTGGATTCCGGTGATGCCGGGTCTGGGCGTGCTGGTGCTGGCTCTGGTCGCCAACATCTCCGGTGACTGCCTGCGCAATCTCATGAAGTCGACCGTGTGATGAAAACGGACTGCGTGGCGGCGCCGACGGCGTACGCGAAGGGCGGTGAGTACTACCCATGAAGACATTCGTGGCGTCCCGGCTCGGGGCGATGGTGGCCATCCTGGTGGCACTGACGGCGGTGATGTTCGTCCTGCAGAACATCTCGCCGCTCGATCCGGTCAAGGCGCAGCTCGGCGCGCAGGCCTCCGCCGACGCGGTCGCGGCGCGGCGCGCGGCACTGGGCCTCAATGACCCTGTGCTGGTGCAGTTCTGGCACTACCTGGTGGGCGCGGCGACCGGCGATCTGGGCACCTCGTATCGGACCCGGCATGCGGTGGTGTCCGACCTCGCGTCGTTCGTCCCGGCGACCCTTGAGCTGGCCTTGTGCGGTCTGGTCATCGCCATTGCGCTCGCGGTCCTCTTCGCTTTCAGCACGACGCTGAATTGGCGCGGCGCCAATGTGCTTCGGGCCGTGTTGTTCACCGGATCGTCGGCGCCCATGTTCCTGCTCGGCATCCTCGGTCTCATCGTGTTCTATCAGGACTTGGGCTGGGTACCGGCGGGCGGCCGGATCGCGGTCGCAAATCCGCCGACGGGACCGACCGGCATGCTCACCGTCGACGGGCTGCTCCACGCGCGGCTCGACGTCGTGGCCGACGCGGTGCACCATCTGATCCTGCCGGCGTTCGTCATCGCGATCGGTCCGGCGGTCGCCATCGGCCGGGTGCTGCGCAGCAGCCTGCTGGCCGATATCGACAGCGACTACGCGCGGACCGCGCGGGCCAAAGGACTGTCCGAGACCCAGATTCTGGCCCGGCATGTGCTGCGCAATTCGGTTGGCGCCGCGCTGTCGATGACGGGACTTCAAGTGGGCCTGATGTTTTCGGGTGTTCTGGTGGTCGAGCAGGTGTTCGGCTGGCCCGGCATCGGACAGTACGTCGCGCAGAGCATTCCGGTGGCGGACTTTCCCGCGATCGCCGGCGTCACCTTGATGCTCGGCGCGATCTACGTCGTCATCAACACGGTTGTGGACCTGCTCCAGGCCGCCGCCGATCCGCGTATCGCAATCACTGGAGGTTAGATGCCTAGACAGCCGCTCATCGTGGGCAACCCCGTGCTGGTGGTGGTCGACATGCAGGAGTCCGGCGATATGCCGGCCGAACTGGTCGGCATCGTGCACATGGCCGGATACGACGACCGCATTGCCCGGGCGCAGCGCCTGATCGCTGCCGCACGCGCCGCGCGCATCCCGATCGTTTTCTTCCAAGAGGTGCACCGCCCCAACGGGATTGACTTCGGCCGCGAACTCGACGGTACCGAAGGCGTGCACTGTGTCGACGGCCGGCCCGGCACGCCCCTGCATCCCGGACTGCTGCCCGATTTCTCGGGACCGGGCCACGAGTTCCATATCGTCAAGCGCCGCTATTCCGGCTTCATCGGAACCGATTTCGAGATCGTGCTGTCCGGCCTGAAGGCCTCGACGCTCATCCTGATCGGCGGCCTCACCGACGTGTGTGTGCATTACACGTTCGCCGATGCGCACCAGCGCGACTTCTACGTGCGGGTCGTCACCGACTGCGTCGGGGGCTCGTCGCAGTACCGGCACGATGCCGCCCTGGATGCCATGGAGTACCTGCAGGACGGTGCCATGCGAACCACCGATGAAATCGTCGCGGCTTTTGCCGACATGAGTCCCGAAGTGTCCCACCCCACCCTCGAAGGAGCTGCCCGATGATGAAGAGCCACAAGGTCCCCGCTCGTTCCCGCAGCGGGTGGCGGGCAGCGGCCACAGCTGCGGCGGTCATGTTGGCGCTGAGTGGTTGTGGCGGCTCGAATTCCGGCGGCGGAAGCACTCCGAATGCCGCTCCCACCGACAAGGTGTTGCACCTGTCGTTCCTGCAGGACCCGGGCCAGCCGCCGGACCCTGACATCTACTACGCCGGCCAGGGCCTGCTGCTGACCACCAACAACTACGAAGGACTGCTGCAGTACAAGGCCGGTGTCGACAAGGCCGTGCTGGAGCCGCTGCTGGCCACGAGCTGGACGGCATCGCCGGACAACAAGGTGTACACGTTCAAACTTCGGGAGGGCGTCAAGTTCCACGATGGCACGCCGTTCACCTCGGCGGCGGTCAAGGCGTCGTTCGATCGCAGGCTGGCGGTCAATCAAGGGCCGGCCTACATGGTCAAGGATGTGGAATCGGTGACCACGCAGGGTGATTACGGTGTCACCATCACGTTGAAGGCGCCGAACTCGGCGTTCCTCGACTATCTGGCGTGTCCGTATGGTCCCCGGATGCTCAGCCCCGAGGGCTTGAAGAAGAACGCTGGTACCGACAACGCACAGGGCTATCTGACCACTCACGATCTCGGGACGGGCCCGTTCATGCTGACGGATGCGCAGGTGGGTTCGCACTACGCGCTGGCCGCTTTCCCCGACTATTGGGGCCCCAAACCGTATTTCGAGAAGGTCGACATCCCGGTGATCACCGATGTGTCGGCGCAGCAGCTGCAGTTCAACAACGGACAGGTGGCCGCGATCCTGCATGACCTGCCGTCATCGGCGGTCCAGTCCTACCTGAACAACAAGTCGTTCGCCAACTACTCACTGCCGACGATGATGTCCAACTACGTGTACGTCAACCCGCGCAAGGGCATCATGACGGACATCAAGAATCGCACCGCCGTGATGCAGGCGGTCGACGTCGACGAACTGGTGAAGCAGACGTACTTCGGCCGCGGCAAAAAGGCCGAGCAGATTTATCCGCCGAACATGATGGCCGCGGAGTTCGGCAAGCAGACGGTCCCGCACGATCCGTCGGCACTGTCGGCGATCGCCGGGAAACTGCCTGCCGACCAGAAGACCGTCACCATCGGCTACGACTCCAGCAACCCGGATAATCAGTTGATCAGCAACCTGATTCAGACCGAACTGGCCGCGGCTGGGCTGACCGCCAAGGTGCAGGCATACCCCACATCGGAAATCTATGGCTGGGTCGGCGGTGACGGACAGGGTGCACCGGAGATCTTGACCTACCTCGGCTGGCCGGATGCGCCTTCGCCTTACACCTGGGGGCACATCTCCTGGGATGCCGACGGCGGCCTGAACTTCTTCGGGTGTTCAGCACCACCGGTCAGCGCAGCGCTGGCCGCTGGTCTGCCCAACGACTCGGCGCCGGACTTCTCCACCGCGGGTGAGGAAGCGGTCAAGACGGGTTGCTGGCTCAACGTCGCCGACGTCAACGACTTCATGGTGGCGCAGCCCTGGCTCAAGGGTGTCGAGCAGGCCCACGTGGTGACCAACCCCAACTCACTGCGGCTGGCCGCGCTGTCGGTGGGCTGATGGCGACCCTGGTCGGCAAATCTGGTGTGCGCCGGATCATCCTGCTGACACTGGGCTGGGAGGAACTGCCGAAGTCGGTGTCGGTGTACGGCGCACCGCCGCAGGAGCGGCTGCGCGAACCGGTACCCGGGGTACTGCTGCAGACCGACGGCGGCTGGGTGCTGCTCGACACCGGTTTCAACACCGCCCTCGTGCGCGACCCGGCGCTGTATCGGCGGTTCTTCCCGACCGTCGAATACCGCCCGGTGCTGCCCGGTCCCGGCGAGCCCATCGAGCAGCGTCTCGCGGAGGTCGGGGTGGATTTCGACGACATTCATACCGTGGCCGTCAGCCATCTGCACCACGATCATGCCGGCGGGCTGAAACTGTTCGCCGGCAAGGTGCCAGTGCATGCCCAGCGCCGCGAGCTCGAATACGGATTGTCGAATCACCCTGAGCCCGAACGCAACGCGATCGTGCGGGTGGACTTCGACGATCCGAACATCGAGTGGCACCTGGCCGACGGGGAAGCCGAGATAGCCCCGGGGATCACGGCGGTGCCGACGTACGGGCATACGCCGGGGCATCAGAGCTTCGTCGTTCAACTCGACCAGTCCGTCGGTGGTGACGGCTTCGTGTTCGCCTTCGATGCGGCCGATCTCACGGAGAACATCGAGCACGAGCTCGCGATCGGCGGGTTCATCGACGTCGATCCGCAGGACACGATCGAGCCGATTCGTAAACTCAAACGATTGGCCGCCGAGAAGGGGTTTCAGTTGATCCCCGGACATGATCCTCATGTCTGGCCGGAGCTCACCGAGCATCTCCACCACAGGTTCGGCTCGGTCGCCTCGTGATGGAGTGTGTACTGCGCGCGGACCGGGTGTTGGTGGACGGCCGGCTGCGTCCCGCGGCGGTCGGGGTATCCGCCGGCCGGATCGCGTTCATCGGGCCGCCCGACGCGGATTGCCCTGCGGCCCAGGAGGTACGGATACCCGAGGCGGCGGTATTGCTGCCCGGATTCGTCGACACTCATGTGCATATCAACGAACCAGGCAGCGACTGGGAGGGGTTCGACACGGCGACTGCGGCGGCCGCCGCGGGCGGCATCACGACGCTGGTCGACATGCCGCTGGACTCCGACCCGGTGACCACCAGCGTCCCGGCTCTCATCGCCAAAGAGGCAGCGGCCGAGGGTAATTGCCACGTCGATGTGGGGTACTGGGGTGGTGTCGTGCCCGATAACCTGGACCAGTTGGCTGCGCTGGCAGCAGCGGGAGTGCGCGGCTTCAAATGCTTCCTCGCCGATTCGGGCAACCCGAACTTTCCGCATCTGACTCCAGCGCAGTTGCGTGCCGCAATGGGCAGAATCGCCCAACTGGATTCGCTCTTGCTGGTGCACGCCGAGAGTCACGAGGTGATCGACGCCAGCCCGCGGCCGGCCGGTCGTGCCTACCGGTCCTTTCTGGCCGCGCGCCCCGATGCCGCCGAGGTCGACGCCGTCGCCCTCGTCGTCGACACGGCGCGGACGACCGGTGCCAGGGTGCACATCGTGCATGTGTCCAGCGCCCAGGTACTGCCCCTACTGGCGGCCGCCAAAGCCGAAGGCCTTGCCATCACGGCCGAAACCTGTCCGCATTACCTGACTTTCGGTGCCGAGGACGTACCTGACGGTGGCTCCGAGTTCGCCGCGTGCCCACCGATCCGCGGCGGGGCGAACCGCGAACAGCTCTGGGCAGCCCTCGCCGACGGAACGCTCGACCTCGTGGTTTCCGATCACTCGCCGTGCGCCCCGCACCACAAGGCCGGCGGCGATTTCGGGCGCGCCTTCGGCGGCGTCAGCTCACTGCAGCTGGGCCCGCGCGCCACCTGGACGCAGGCCGCGGCGCGTGGATTCGAGGTGACCGAGCTGAGCCGGTGGATGTCGGAACGGCCGGCCGCGTTGGCCGGCTACCCGGACCGCGGCCGGATCGCGGTCGGGATGCGGGCCGACCTGTGCGCCTTCGATCCGGACGCTGAGGAGACGGTGAGTGTGGCCACGCTCCGGCACCGGCACCCGGTGAGCCCGTACGACGGTGTGCGCCTGCGTGGTTCGGTGTTGCGGACCTGGGTGGCGGGCACACCTGCGGCCGCCAGAATAGGGGAGTCGGTATGAGAATCCTGGTGCTCAATCCCAACACTTCGGCGGCGATGACCGCCGAGATCGCGGAGGCGGCGCAGGCGGCCGCCCAGCCTGGTACCGAGATCGTCTGCAGGTCACCGCTCTTCGGCGCCGAGGCGATCGATTCCGCCGCGGAGAGTTACCTGTCGGCGGTTGGTGTGATGGATGTCGTGGACCGGATCACGGCGGACGGGGAGTGGGATTTCGACGCGGTGGTACTGGCCGGATTCGGTGAGCACGGCCGCGACGCGCTGGCCGAGATGCTCACCGTGCCCGTCTTCGATATCGCTGAATGTGCGGCGCACGTGGCACATCTGATCGGTCGGCGGTTCTCGGTGGTCACCACACTGGCCCGGTCGATCCCGGCGATCGAAGACCGTCTGCTGCTGGCCGGGCTGAACGCGCACTGCGCTTCTGTGCGGGCCTGCGGCCTGGGCACCGCCGAGTTGGATGCCGACCCGGCCGGTGCCGTACAGGCCATCGTCGACGCGGCCGCCCGCGCGATCGCCGAGGACGGGGCCGACGTCATCTGTCTGGGCTGCGCCGGGATGGCCGGGGTGGCGGCGGCTATCTCGGCGAAGCTGGGCGTTCCCGCCGTCGACGGGGTGGCCGCGGCGGTCGCGCTTGCGCAAGCGGTGGTCGGGCTGGGGCTCTCCACGAGCAAGGCCGGGGTGTACGCACCCGGGCTGGACAACCCGCGCAGCCATTGGCCCCTGTCAACAGCGCTGGAGCTGGGAGTTCCGGGTTCATGACCGACGTCGATCTCGCCTCCCGCGTCGTCGGCGGCAGCGTGGTGGCCGCCAGCGACGAGTCGTTCGGTTTCAAGGAGCGGCTCGTCGATCCGGCTGAGCCGGCCTTCGTACCCGGTACCTACGATCTGCGCGGCGAAGTGGTGGACGGCTGGGAGACCAGGCGCCACGCCGGCCGGGACGGTGACTGGGCGATCATCCGACTGGGCGCACCCGGCCGGCTGCACACCGTCGACGTGGACACCCGGTTCTTCTCCGGCAATCACCCGACCGCCTGCGCCGTCGACGCCTGCGCACTCGAGCGGACCGCCGATCCTGCCGGCCCCGGCGTGGTGTGGACGCCTATCGTGGAAATGACTGCGCTCAAGGCTGATTCGCAGAATCTGCTGGCTGTGACAGACCCACGCCGGTGGACGCACCTGCGGCTGCGATTGCAGTCCGACGGCGGTGTCGCGCGGCTGCGCGCCTATGGCGAGGTGATCCCGGATCCGGCGTTGTGGACCGGGGTGACCGTCGAGGTATCCGGCCTCGAGCAGGGCGGGCGCGTCGAATGGTGCAGCGACAGTTTCTATTCCAGCGCCGCCTCGCTGGTCGCGCCGAACCGGCCGTACAACATGGGCGACGGGTGGGAGACCCGCCGTCGCCGCGACATCGGCCCCGACACCCACGACGCGGTGATCATCTCGTTCGCCGTCCCCGCGGACCTTCGCCGCATCGAGATCGACACGAGCTACTTCGTGTTCAACGCCAGTCCTGAGGTTTCGGTGCTGGGCAGCCGCGGCGGTCCTGATCGTGAACACGGTTGGGGCCGAGTCGCTTTCGACGTGCCGGTACTGACACGCACGGCGCTGATCCCTGACGCGCGTCAGGTCTTCCCGGTCGACGTGCCCGGGGTGACAGCGCTGCGCGTACAGGCCTACCCCGACGGCGGCATCGCCAGGGTACGGGCACTCGGGGTGCCCACCACGGACGGGCTACGGGCGCTACAGAGCCGCTGGGCGGACAGCGTCGAGAGCGAGCGAAACGACGGGAGTGGATGGTGACGGTGCTGGTGAGGGACTGCGCCGGACTGTGGCGACGCACCCTGCTCATCGAGGTGGACGGCAGCCGGGACGACAGGCCCGGTGTGCTGTGGCTGCAGGGCCCGAGCGCCTACGTCGACTCTCGTGGTTTCGCGGGCACGCTGGCGCAGCACGGTGACGTCTTCGAATGGCACCGCGCGGTAGACGTGCAACCGCCGGCGCCCTTCCCGGATGCCGGTGAAATGCACTGGGAAGGTGACGTTCTCGTCGAAACGGGCGTGCACGAGAACTACGTCGAACATTGGTTCCGCGACCCGGACGACGGCCCGGCGGGGGCCTTGTTCCTGTCCGGGCCGGACGGCGCCTCGGCCCTGCTCGTCCGGGCCGGCGGGCACTTCGGCTGGGCTGATCGGGCGCAGGTGCTCATCGGCGCCGTCGGTGGGGCCGAATGCCAGGCGCTGCGAATCAGGTGGTCCGGCAATGAAATCCAGGCCAACGACGTGCACTGGACGGTGGATGAATCGGAAGGGAATGTGGATTCATGGGTGGCATAACGTCATTCACGTCGGTGCCCGTCATCGACATCAGTGGGCTGTACTCGCCCGAGCGTACCGAGCAGGAGCGTGTGGCCGCCGAGATCGGCCGTGCGGCAGCCGAAGTCGGCTTCTTCTACATCAGCGGTACCGGTATCGATGAGTCCCTGTTCACTGCCATGCTCGCCGCCGTGAAGGAGTTCTTCGCGCTGCCGGTGGCAGAGAAGATGCGCACCTACATCGGGTTGTCCCGCTGCCACCGAGGCTATGTGCCCGTCGGTGAGGAGGGCTTGGCGGGCACCGTCCCGGATTTGAAAGAAGCCTTCGACACCGCTCTCGACCTGCCTGCGGACGACCCTGACTACCTTTCCGGCAACCCGATGCTGGGCCCCAACGTGTGGCCTGAGCTGCCGGGGTTCGCCGCCGCCGTGACTGCCTACTACCAGGCACTGCTGGCGGTAGGGCAGCGGCTGCTGTGGGCCTTCGCGGTGGCCCTCGGTGAAGACCCCGAGGTGTTCTCCCGGCACGCCACCAAGACGCCCAGCCAGTTGCGGCTCATCCACTACCCATACAACCCGGACGCCAAAGACAGTGTCGGCATCGGCGCGCACACCGACTACGAATGCTTCACGCTGCTCAAGCCCACGGCACCCGGGTTGGAGGTGCTCAACGGCGCGGGCGAATGGATCGATGTCCCGCCGGTCGACGGCGCGTTCGTCGTCAACATCGGCGACCTGCTCGAGTTGTGGACCAACGGCGCGTTCGTGGCGACCAGCCACCGCGTGCGCAAGGTGGCCGAGGAACGGTACTCGTTCCCGCTGTTCCTCAATGTCGACTACTACACCGAGGTCAGCCCGCTGCCTCAGTTCACCACCCCGGACGCGCAGGGCCGCTCCCCGCTGCGTGCCGGTGAGCATCTCTTCGCGCAGACCGCGCAGACCTTCGCCTATCTCCGGGAGCGCGTCGAGGCGGGCGAGCTGGTGCTGCCCGAGGGGTCGCTGGCACTCGGGCAGTTCGGCCAGCAGGCATTGCAGGACGCCGGATGAGCCTCAGTTGATGGGCGCGTTGAGCCAGTGCAGGTCGTCGAGCATGCCGCGGGCCGCCACGATGCCCTCACCCGTCTGCCAGACCTCGTTGTTCACCACGAACACCCGGTTGTCACGGGTAGCCGCGAGCTTTTTCCAAGCCGGGCTGTCCAGCAGGGCGGCGGCCCGGTCCTTGGCGGCGGGGGAGTCGAACGACAGGTAGACGATGTCGCCGTCGGCCGACGAGAAGTCGGTGCCGGGACCCAGCTTCGAGATGTCGATCTCGTGGTACGGCTTGTCGGTAAACCGTTGCGGTGCGGGGCGATCCGCGCCGATCCGGGCCAGCACGCTGCCGGGGAAGTTGTTCGCGCCCCAGACGCGCATGGCGCCCTCGGTCAGCTGCACCACCGACACCTGGAAGTGCGAGGCATCGTTCTGTCCGCCGACCTTGGTGGCGTCGGCGTTGAACCCGTCGACCAGTGCGCCCGCGGCAGCGCCGCGCCCGGTGGCCGCACCGACCATGCGCAGATCGTCTTGCCAGGCGGCGCCGGAGGCGCCCGTGAGCACCGTCGGCGCGATCGCCGACAACGCGCCGTAGGTGTCGGACGTCGCCGATGCCTGCGAGCCGATGATCAGGTCGGGATTGGCGGCCTTGATGGCGGCCATGTCGGGTGCGCTGCGGGTGCCGGTCCCGGGCACGTTGTGAATGACGGTGCCCAGATATGACGTCTGGCCCGACGAATCCGTCGGAGTTGCCGCGGCGACGACGCGGGACTGCAGTCCCAGCGCGCACAGCGCATCGAGTGCCGTGCCCGAGAGCACGACGATGCGCTGCGGGTCGGCCTTGACGTCGGTGGCGCCGGCCGCGTGCTGGACCTGGCGCGTCGGCGGGCCGCCGGCGGCTGAGCCGCCAATCAGATCGGGGTCCAATGCTGCCGGGTCGGGCGCGCACGAGTCATCGGGCCGGCGCTGGTTGCCCAGCACGCCTGCGGTGGCGATACGGGTGGTGCTGGTGATGGGAGCTGGGCTGGCTGCCTGCGGTTGGCTGGTGTGGCCCGAGCAGCCCGTCAGGACGGTCGCGGCCGCCGCGCTGAGGGCGGTGAGGACCGCTGCGCTCGCGCTGAACCGCCGGGTACGGGTAGTCGGAAACTGCACGTGGCCGACGGTAACACCCGCGCGGTGCGGCCCAGGCGAGGCGCGGTCGCGGCCACCGGCGCAACGCCGGGAATGGCGCTGCCACGAGCCAATTACGACAGTTTGTAGGACCCTCGCCGCAATGCCGTGCGATGGAGGATAAGATCACCGGCAGACAACATGGGGATGCCCCGTGTGCTCGAACCATTCGCCCGGAACATTTGGAGGATCTGTTGGTAGCCGAAGCGCCCCCAATCGGAGAACTCGAGGCTCGTCGCCCGTTCCCGGAGCGTATGGGCCCCAAGGGCAACCTGATCTACAAGCTGGTGACCACCACCGATCACAAGCTGATCGGCATGATGTACTGCGTCGTCTGCTTCGTCTTCTTCTTCATCGGCGGCCTGATGGCGCTGTTCATGCGCACCGAGCTGGCCCTGCCGGGACTGCAGTTCCTGAGCAACGAGCAGTTCAACCAGCTGTTCACCATGCACGGAACGGTGATGCTGCTGTTCTACGCGACCCCCATCGTGTTCGGCTTCGCCAACCTGGTGCTGCCGCTGCAGATCGGTGCCCCCGACGTGGCGTTCCCGCGTCTGAACTCCTTCTCGTTCTGGCTGTTCCTGTTCGGCGCGATGATCGCCATCGCCGGCTTCATCACCCCCGGTGGTGCCGCCGACTTCGGCTGGACCGCCTACTCGCCGCTGACCGACGCGATCCACTCGCCCGGTGCAGGTGGCGATCTGTGGATCGTCGGCCTGGCCGTCGGTGGTCTTGGCACCATCCTGGGCGCGGTCAACATGATCACCACCGTGGTCTGCATGCGCTGCCCCGGTATGACGATGTTCCGGATGCCGATCTTCACCTGGAACATCCTGGTGACCTCGGTCCTGGTGCTGCTGGCCTTCCCGCTGCTGACCGCCGCGCTGTTCGGCCTGGCCGCTGACCGCCACCTGGGCGCACACATCTACGACCCCGCCAACGGCGGCGTCCTGCTGTGGCAGCACCTGTTCTGGTTCTTCGGACATCCCGAGGTGTACATCATCGCGCTGCCGTTCTTCGGCATCGTCTCGGAGATCTTCCCGGTGTTCAGCCGCAAGCCGATCTTCGGTTACACCACCCTGATCTACGCGACGCTCGGTATCGCCGCTCTGTCGATTGCCGTGTGGGCGCACCACATGTACGCCACCGGCGCCGTCCTGCTGCCGTTCTTCTCCTTCATGACGTTCCTGATCGCGGTCCCGACCGGTATCAAGTTCTTCAACTGGATCGGCACCATGTGGAAGGGCCAGTTGACCTTCGAGACGCCCATGCTGTTCTCGGTCGGCTTCCTGATCACGTTCCTGCTCGGTGGTCTGTCGGGTGTGCTGCTGGCCAGCCCGCCGCTGGACTTCCACGTGACGGACAGCTACTTCGTCATCGCGCACTTCCACTACGTGCTGTTCGGCACCATCGTGTTCGCCACCTACGCGGGCATCTACTTCTGGTTCCCGAAGATGACGGGCCGGCTGCTCGACGAGCGCCTGGGCAAGCTGCACTTCTGGTTGACCTTCATCGGCTTCCACACCACCTTCCTGGTCCAGCACTGGGTCGGTGACGAGGGCATGCCGCGCCGGTACGCCGACTACCTGCCCACCGACGGCTTCACCACGCTGAACGTGATCTCGACCATCGGCGCCTTCATCCTGGGCGTATCCACGCTGCCGTTCGTGTGGAACGTCTTCAAGAGCTGGCGCTACGGCGAACCCGTCGTGGTCGACGACCCGTGGGGCTACGGCAACTCCCTGGAGTGGGCCACCAGCTGCCCGCCGCCGCGGCACAACTTCACCGAGCTGCCCCGGATCCGTTCGGAGCGCCCGGCGTTCGAGCTGCACTACCCGCACATGGTCGAGCGGATGCGCGCCGAAGCGCACATCGGCCGATCGCACCACTAGAAATCAGCCGACCCGCCCGCGCCTAAGGCGCGGGCGGTTCTGCGTTAGGGGACCTGACGGATGACGCAGGAGACAATGCCAAACGGGTCGGTGCTGATCACCGTCACCGGACTCGACCAGCCGGGCGTCACGTCGACGCTGTTCGGCGTGCTGTCGCGGCACAACGTCGAGTTGCTGAACGTCGAGCAGGTGGTCATCCGCGGCCGCCTGACGCTGGGCGTGCTGGTGGCCGTGCCGACCGACGTGGACGGCGACACGTTGCGCGCCGACGTCCAGCAGGCCATCGGAGAGCTGGGCCTGGACGTCGCGATCGACAGCAGTGAGGATCAGCCCGTCCTGACCGAACCGTCGACCCACACCATCGTGGTGCTGGGCCGGCCCATCACCGCCGGTGCCTTCACGGTCGTCGCTCGTGAGGTCGCGGCGCTCGGGGTGAACATCGACTTCATCCGCGGGGTGTCCGACTACCCGGTGACCGGTCTGGAACTGCGGGTGTCGGTGCCGCCGATGGGCGGGACCTACGCCCAGTTGCAGGCCGCGCTGGCCCGTGTCGCGGTGGACGAGGGCGTCGACATAGCACTCGAGGATTACAGCCTGGCCCGCCGGGCCAAGCGGCTCATCGTGTTCGACGTCGACTCGACCCTGATCCAGGGCGAGGTCATCGAGATGCTGGCCGCCCGCGCCGGCGCCGAGGCAAAGGTCGCGGCGATCACCGAGGCCGCCATGCGCGGCGAACTGGACTTCGAGGAGTCGCTGCGGGAACGGGTGGCGACGCTCGCCGGCCTGCCGGCCGAGGTGGTCGACGAGGTGGCCGACCAGATCGAGCTCACCCCCGGCGCGCGGACCACCCTGCGTACGCTGCGCCGGCTGGGCTACCACTGCGGTGTGGTGTCGGGCGGGTTCCGTCAGGTGATCGAGCCGTTGGCCGAGGAACTGATGCTCGACTTCGTGGCGGCCAACCACCTCGAGATCGTCGACGGCAAGCTGACCGGGCGGGTGACGGGCCCGATCGTCGACCGCCCCGGCAAGGCCAAGGCGCTGCGCGACTTCGCCAACCAGGCCGGCGTGCCCATGGAGCAGACTGTCGCGGTCGGCGATGGCGCCAACGACATCGACATGCTGTCGGCCGCCGGGCTCGGGGTGGCGTTCAACGCCAAGCCGGCGCTGCGGGAGGTCGCCGACGCGTCGCTGAGCCACCCGTACCTGGACACCGTGCTGTTCATCCTGGGCATCACGCGGGGCGAGATCGAGGCCGCTGACGCCGTTGACGGCGTGGTGCGCAGGGTCGAGATTCCGTAGCGATATTCCGTAGCGAGAACGCACTGGGCCCGGTGTGGCGTTACAGTGGTGACTGTTGATGTTGATTTGCTGCGCAATTGTGGGGAGATGGTGACATGAAGCGTGCGGTTCTGGTTGGTGTGAGTGCTGTCGCGCTGGTCGCCGGACCCTTGTCGGTCGTCTCGCTGACGGCCGCCGCCCCGGCCTACGCCTGCCCGTGGGGCACGGTGCCCAGCCACTTCGACGGCGTGTGCGTCAGCGGCCAGTCGACGGGTGTCGGCCCGCAGGCGGTGCCGCCGCAGACCACCAACAGCGGTACCGGCGGCGCGAACGTCACCCAGTCGGTGGGCGGCTTGCAGACGGTGAACGGCATTCCGTGCACACCGGAGCACATCGGTACCTGCATCGGCCTCATCCAGAGCAACCAGTAAGCGCTCCAGACCACCGATTCAGACGACGAGGGCGTGCGCGTCCGGTGTACCCGCGCCGGTGACGCTGCGCCAAGCCTGAGCCAGCACGGCAACCGATTCGCGCAGGCGCTCCTCTGGCTGGGTGTAGGGCACCCGGATGAAGCGCTCCAGGGTGCCGTCGACTCCGAAGCGCGGACCCGCCGGGATGACGAGCCCCATTCGTGACGCGGCGGCGGACAGCGCTGAGCTCATGGGCGCGGGCAGCCGCATCCACATCGACATGCCGCCGTGGCACGGGCTGGCTGTCCAGTCCGGAAGTTGCTCCTGCAGAAGCGAACTCACCAACTCTCGACGCGCGCGCAACAGTTCGCGACGAGCCGGCAGCACGGTCTCGGCCTGCCGGAGCAGGTCGGCCGACGCCAGTTGCTCGACAATGGCGGTGCCCAGGTCGATCGACGGGCGGACCGCCGCGATGGCGGCCAGGGTGGACCGTTCGGCGCGAATCCAGCCGACCCGCAGGCCGCCCCAGAAGGACTTCGACATCGAGCCGACGGTGATCACCAGGTCGCGGCGACTGTCCAGGTAGGAGACCAGCGGCGGCGGCAGCGGCTCGTCCAGCCAGATGTCGCAGATGGTTTCGTCGATGATGGTGCGGGTCCGGGTCTCGGAGATGATGCGCGCGAGGCGTTCCCGGCCTGCGGCCGGCAGGCTCAGCCCGGTCGGGTTGTGGTTGTCGACGATCAGATAGGCCAGAGTGGGGGCCAGTTGCCGCATGGCGGCCGCCGTGGCATCGAGTTCCCAGCCGTCGTCGGTCATGCTGACCGGTACCGGGCGGGCTCCCGAAGCGGCGATCACCGAGATGGCCCCGTGGTACGTCGGCTGTTCGATCAGCACCCGGTCGCCCGGGCGGACATAGGTGGCCAGCACCAGATTGATCGCGTGCAGCGCTCCGGTGGTCACCATGATCTCGTCGGGATCGGTGGGAAGGCCTCTGGCGCAATATCTTTCGGCGATGGCCTGGCGAAGCTCGGAGACGCCGGCAAGTTCGATGCCGATGTCGTGCAGATGCGGGGCCAGGCGCTGGGCCGCGCGGGCGAAGGCCTCGAGGGTGGCGGCCGCCGGTGCGGATGGAGCGGCATCGGCCAGGCTGAGCATGCCTGTCCGCGCGGTGGGGATGGGCCCGGCCGCCGTCGCTGCGTGCGGCAGCGCCGTGGTGCTTCGGGCGCCGCGACGGGCATTGAGGTAGCCGTCCTCGCGCAGCTGGGCGTAGGCGGCGGTGACGGTGGTGCGGGAGACGCGCAGGGCGTCGGCCAGCGCGCGTTCGCTGGGGTACCGGGCGCCGACGGGAAGACGGCCGTCGACGATGAGCAGGCGGATCGCGTCGGCCAGGCCCAGATAGGCGGGACCGCTGAGGCTGGAGGTGCGCCAGTTGCCCAGTTCACGTGCCAGAAGGACTTCGTCCAGCGATCTGGCTGACATCTCGATCGACATTGAAGCCAGTATTGGATAACTGGCTATTGAATGGCAAGCCAGTTCGTCGGGAAACTGGAGATATGCGAACGAACTGGCTATCAAAACTGGTGGAGAAGCGGGCCCAGTCGAGGCGCGACAACCGCGCCGATGTCCGCGATCTCGATGCTGCCCGCGTGCGGCACGAACTGGACGCCATCCGCGCTCGCTTCCAGGACCACAGGTGACGGCGACGGCAACACGCGCCCCTGGTTCCCGCGTGCCCGCCGGTGCCGTCCGCTCGGTGCTGTTGCTGGCGGGTCTGAGTGGATACGGCCTCTCGATGGCGCTGTTCGTGCGGGCCGGCCTCGGCCTGGACCCGTGGGACGTCTTTCATCAGGGCCTCGCCAAGCACAGCGGGCTCACCATCGGCGGCGCCACGGCACTCGTCGGCGTCGTGGTGCTGCTGGGCTGGATTCCGCTGCGCACCCGGCCGGGTGTCGGCACCGTCGCGAACGTCATCGTCATTTCCGTCACCGTCGACGCCGCACTCGCGGTGTTGCCGCAGCCGACGACGCTGCCGGTGCGCACCGTGATGATGGTCGGCGCTGTCGTGCTCAACGCCCTGAGCACGGTGATGTACATCGGTGCCGGGATGGGGCCGGGTCCGCGTGATGGACTGATGACGGGGCTGGTGGCCCGGACCGGGTGGTCGGTGCGACTGGTCCGGACCAGCATCGAGGTCACCGTGGTGGCTGCGGGGTGGCTGCTGGGCGGCACTGTCGGCGTCGGAACCGTGGTGTATGCCTTGGGGATTGGGCCGCTGGTGCAACTGGTGCTGCGGTGCATCCCGGGTCGGTGGCTCGCTGCCAGCGGCTGGGCGCACGTGGTGGGGGACCGGGCCGGCCGACAAGAGGATGAACCGGCCGTGGCTACGATGAGCGAGTGCCCGGCGCCTTCAGCGACAACCCCGCAGAACTCGACGCCCTGCCAGATCCGGACCTCCTGATCCAATTCTCCGGGGTGACACTGCGCCGCGGCGGAGCCACCCTGGTCGGTCCGATCGACTGGTCGGTGGAACTCGACGAGCGGTGGGTCGTCCTCGGCCCCAACGGCGCCGGCAAGACGTCGCTGCTGCGCATGGCGGCCGCGGTCGAACATCCGTCCTCGGGCACGGCGTTCGTCCTCGGCGAGCGGTTGGGCCGCACCGACATGTCCGAGCTGCGGTCGCGGATCGGGCTCAGCAGTTCGGCGCTGTCCCAGCGGATACCGGACGGCGAAGTGGTGCGGGACCTGGTGGTCTCCGCCGGGTACGCCGTGCTGGGCCGGTGGCGAGAACAGTACGACGACGTCGACTACCACCGCGCGCTGGACACCCTGGAGAGCGTCGGCGCGGAACACCTCGCCGACCGCCGCTACGGCACGCTGTCCGAGGGCGAGCGCAAGCGGGTGCTGATCGCCAGGTCCCTGATGACCGACCCGGAGTTGCTGCTGCTCGACGAGCCGGCCGCCGGGCTGGACCTCGGCGGGCGCGAAGAACTGGTGGCCCGGCTGGCCGATCTGGCTGCTGACGCGGACGCCCCGGCCTCGGTCCTGGTGACCCACCACGTCGAAGAGATCCCGGAGGGCTTCACGCACTGCCTGCTGCTCTCCGAAGGTCGGGCCGTCGCCGCCGGCCTGCTGCCCGACGTGCTGACATCCGAGAATCTCTCCCAGGCCTTCGGCCAGTCGATCGCCCTGGAGTACATCGACGGGCGGTACTTCGCCCGTCGTACCCGCAGTCGCGCGGCGCACAGGAGGCGTTTATGACCGAAGCTGATCCGCTGCACCCCAGGCCGGCCGCGACCGTGATGCTGGTGCGCGACGGGGCCCCGGGCATCGAGGTCTTCCTGATGCGCCGAACCATGTCCATGGCCTTCGCCGGCGGCATGACGGTGTTCCCCGGCGGCGGCGTCGACGAGCGTGACCGGGAAGCCGACGTCGCCTGGACCGGACCCGACCGTACCTGGTGGGCCGAGAAGTTCGGAGTGGACCCGATACTGGCGGGTGCGCTGGTGTGTGCCGCCGCCCGCGAGACCTTCGAGGAATCCGGCGTCCTGTTCGCGGGGCCGGTGGACGATCCGGACGGCATCGTCTCCGACGCGACCGTCTACCACGAATCCCGCACCGCGCTGGAGAGCCGCGAACTGTCGTTCGGCGAGTTCCTGGCGCGCGAGAAGCTGGTGTTGCGCGCTGACCTGCTGTGGCCGTGGGCCAACTGGATCACCCCCAAAGAGGAACGCACCCGCCGCTACGACACTTTCTTCTTCGTCGGCGCCCTGCCGGCCGGCCAGCGTGCCGACGGCAACAACACCGAGAGTGACCACGTCGCCTGGCGCACACCGGCAGCGGCGCTCACCGAGTTCGAACAGGGCCATTCGTTCTTGTTGCCGCCCACGTGGACTCAACTGAGCTCGCTGACTGGCCGCAGCGTCGGGGAACTCCTCAAGGACGAGCGAAAGATCGTCCCCATCGAGCCCGTGCTGACCGTGGGCGAGGGCACCTGGGATATCGAGTTCTTCGACGCCGAGCGGTACAAGGCTGCTCGCGGCGGGAGGACCCAGTGATGACCAGGCGAGAATTCGCCGCAGAATTCGTCGAAATCCACGTCACCGACGGCGTCGGCACCCTGTTGCTGGTCCGGCCACCGCGCAACACCCTGACCCGCCAGATGTGCCGGGAGATCGCCGCGGCCGCCGAGGAGCTGGGCGAGCGGCCCGATGTCAACGCCGTCATCGTGTACGGCGGCCATGAGGTGTTCTGCACCGGCGACGACGACCACGAGACCGGCACCCTCGACGCCGCGGAAGCGCGCGTCGCGGGCGCGGTGTGCCGG
The DNA here is from genome assembly GCF_054515875.1 of Mycolicibacterium sp. HS_4_1. Lineage (NCBI taxonomy): Bacteria > Bacillati > Actinomycetota > Actinomycetes > Mycobacteriales > Mycobacteriaceae > Mycobacterium > Mycolicibacterium sp. HS_4_1. The sequence goes on along the minus strand of NZ_CM137261.1, from coordinate 3,619,448 downwards.
GCCGCGGTCGACGCCGTCGCCGCCATTGCGCGGCCGACCGTCGCCGCGGTCACCGGCTACGCGCTGGGCAGCGGTCTGACGCTGGCACTGGCCGCGGACTGGCGGATCAGCGGCGACAACGTGAAGGTTGGATCCACGGAGATTCTGTCGGGCCGGGCCCCTGCGGAGGGTGCGGCCGTGCGCCTGGCTGTGGCCATCGGTGACAGCCGGGCCAAGGACCTGGTGTTCAGCGGCCGGTTCGCCGGCGCCGAGGAAGCGGTGTCCCTGGGGCTCATCGACCAATTGGTGGCGCCGGACCACGTCTACGACGAGGCGCAGAAGTGGGCACGCAGGTTCTCCGGCACCTCGCCCGAGGCGCTGGCCACAGCCAAGGCAGCGTTCGGGACCCGCTGAACCGGTGCTCAGCGGGTGCAGGCGAAGTGTGGATGTGAACTCCCGGTGACCGGGCAGTTAGGCTGACCTGCATGACGAGTACCGACCAGACGTCCGGGGTCGCCGCAGCCGACGCTGCCGCCCAGGTATCCGACGTGGTTGACCAGGCTGTTGACCAGGCGCCGAACCCGCATGCGACCGCCGAGCAGGTCGAGGCGGCACGCCACGACACCAAGCTGGCGCAGATTCTGTACCACGACTGGGAAGCCGAGAGCTACGACGACAAGTGGTCGATCTCGTATGACCAGCGGTGCATCGACTACGCCCGCGGTCGCTTCGACGCCATCGTCCCCGACGAGGTTCAGCGTGAGCTGCCCTACGACCGGGCACTCGAGCTCGGTTGTGGCACCGGCTTCTTCCTGCTGAATCTGATCCAGGCCGGCGTCGCCCGCCGTGGCTCGGTCACCGACCTGTCTCCGGGCATGGTCAAGGTCGCCACCCGTAACGGCAAGGCGCTCGGTCTGGACATCGACGGCCGCGTCGCTGATGCCGAGGGAATTCCCTACGAGGACAATACTTTCGACCTTGTCGTCGGCCATGCGGTGCTGCACCACATCCCCGACGTGGAGCTGTCGCTGCGTGAGGTCGTCCGCGTGCTCAAGCCCGGCGGCCGCTTCATCTTCGCCGGCGAGCCCACCACGGTCGGAAACTTCTACGCCCGTCGCCTGGCCGACCTGACCTGGAAGACCACCGTCTCGGCCATGAAGCTGCCCGGCCTGGAGTCCTGGCGCCGGCCGCAGGAGGAGCTCGACGAGAACTCGCGCGCTGCGGCGCTGGAGTGGATCGTCGACCTGCACACCTTCGATCCCGCCGACCTGGAGCGCATGGCCACGAACGCCGGTGCGGTCGAAGTAGCCACTGCCAGTGAGGAATTCACCGCCGCCATGCTGGGCTGGCCGGTCCGGACCTTCGAGTCGACGGTGCCTCCGGGCAAGCTCGGCTTCAAGTGGGCCAAGTTCGCTTTCGGTGGCTGGACCACGCTGAGCTGGTTCGACGCCAATGTGTGGCGCCGCGTCGTGCCCAAGGGCTGGTTCTACAACGTGATGATCACCGGGGTCAAGCCGTCCTGACTGTGTCCTCGGCGGACCTGTCGTACCTGACGCTCCCGACGTGAGCGGGTATGCCTTCACGCTCGACGATGTCGCCTATCTGACCGGAGCCGGTCAGGAGGCGCTCGCCGAGGTGGCTGCCCGGCCTCTGACCGATGCCGGGCGGGTCTCCGACATTGCTTGGGCGCGTTCGCGTTTCGGCGACCGTGCGGCGGTGCTGGTCGAGACGGTCCTGCTGCGCCGCCGGGCCGCCGCCAAACTGGCCGAGCTCGGCGACGTCACCGGCTGGCTGTTCACCGACGAAGCGCTGCAGCAGGCGACGGCGGGAGCCGTCGCGGTGCACCGCGCGCGCCGGCTCTCCGGCCGCGTCGTGCACGATGCAACCTGCTCGATCGGGACAGAGCTTGCGGCGCTCAGTAATTCGGGTGCTTCGGCGTCCCCGCTCATCGGCAGCGATCTCGACGCGGTGCGGTTGGCCATGGCGCAGCACAACGTGGGCGGCCGCGCGCAATTGTGCCGCGCCGATGCCCTGCACCCGGTGACCCGGGACGCGGTGGTGGTCGTCGACCCGGCCCGCCGCAGTTCCGGGCGTCGCAAGTTCGATCCCCGCGACTACGCCCCGCCGCTGGACGAGCTCCTGCAGGTGTACCGGGGTCGCGACCTGGTCGTGAAGTGCGCTCCCGGCGTCGATTTCGGGCAGCTGGCCGAGCTCGGATTCAGCGGCGAGGTGCAGATCACGTCGCTCGCCGGCAGCGTCCGGGAAGCCTGCCTGTGGTCGCCGGGCCTGACCGCGGCCGGGGTCACCCGCCGGGCCACCGTGCTGGACAAGACGGGCCAGGTGGCCGAGGAATTCACCGATGCCGACCCCGCCGACTGCCCCTCGGCACCCGCGGGCCGGTGGATCGTCGACCCCGACGGGGCGGTGGTCCGTGCCGGTCTGGTGCGCCACTACGCGGCACGCCATGGCCTGTGGCAGTTGGACCCCGCGATCGCCTACCTATCCGGTGACGAGTTGCCAGTGGGCACAAGGGGATTCGAGGTCATCGAGCAGATCGCCTACAACGAGAAGCGACTGCGGCAAGCGCTTGCTGCGCACGGCGCGGCCGCCGTCGAAATCCTGGTTCGCGGCGTCGACGTCGACCCGGACGCGCTGCGGTCCAAACTGAAGCTGCAGCGGTCGGGTGTGCAATTGTCGGTGGTGATCACCCGTATCGGCACCGGCGCCGCGGCCCGGCCGACAGCCTTCATTTGCCGGCCCTCGCGCTGAACCTGCCAGGTCGCAGTTCATGCCCGGTCCGGGTGGGCCTGCCAGGTACGCTAGAACCGGCGGCGATGTGCCGCCATTCATTCATCCCTCGGAGGATCCACCACATGCGCCTTTCCGCTCTCGCCGCAGTGATCGCTGCCTCAGGCGCGGTCGGTTGGCTCGGCATGCCTCTTGCGACCGCGAACCCGGCGAAATGCTCCGATCTCGGCGGTGTCGTCGACGGCTCGCGGATGTGCCAGATTCGCGACACTTCACGCGGCTACGCGCTCAACATCAGCTACCCGATCGACTACCCCGACCAGCAGGCCGTTGTCGACTACATCACCCAGACGCGTGACGGATACGTCAACGTCGCGAAGATGCCTGGGCCGCACGAGACGTCGTACGAGTTGGACACCAGCGCGACCCAGTACACCGCGGCGATCCCGCCCCGCAACACCCAATCGGTGGTGTTCAAGACCTTCCAGGACGTAGGCGGCGCCCACCCGCAGACCTTCTACAAGTCGTTCAACTGGGATCAGAACCAGCGCAAGCCGATCACCATCGAGAACCTGTTCGCCCCTGGCGCACAACCGTTTCCGGTGATCCTGCCGATGGTTCAGGGTGAGCTGGTCAGGCAGTCCGCGCAGCCCGTGCTGATGCCGCCGGCGGCCGGGCTGGATCCCGATACCTATCAGAACTTCGCGATCACTAACGACTCGCTGATCTTCTTCTTCAGCCAGGGACAGGTGTTGCCGGAATCCGCAGGCGCGGTGCAGGTGACGGTGCCGCGGGCACCGATCGAGGCGATGTTGGCCTGATCACGCCTCAGGCGGGGGCGAAGGCGTAGACCTGGCCGTCACTGGTCGCGGTCACGACGCGCTTGTCGTGCCCGACGGACACCCCGACCGGCCATCCGGTGGCACCCGGCAGCGGGTAGCGGTTCACCGTGTGGCCGTCAGCGGGGGAGAAGACCAACAGTGCCTGGCCAGCCTGACCTGGATGGTCACCATCGCGGACCACGACGTACCCGACGTCGCGGCCGGCCCGGGTGGACGTCGTCAGCGGCTCGACGTCGTTGCGCGACCAGGCCACCTCGCCCTTGTCGCCCTTGTCCTTGACCGCGACGAGCTTGGTCTGGGGCCCGCCCCCCGCGACCACCAGGCCGTCCGGCGTCACCGATGGCGGCGTCTGCGCCTGGAAGCCGAGGTTGACGGACCATTTGGCCTTACCGTCGGCGGAGTTCACCGCCCACAGGTGCTGGTCGCGTCCGTTGACGTAGATGGTCTTGCCGTCGGCGGACAGCACGGGACTGGCGATCGGGCCACCGCCGACGGCGGTGCTGGTCCATTCGCGGGTCAGCAGCGGAGTCTGGCCTTCGTGGTAGCGCAGTCCCACGAGCGCGGGTGCGTCGGCGCCCGGTTGCCACAGACCCAGCACGACCATGTTGGTGTCGGGGGAGTACGCGGGCGCTGCGGAGATGGGGCAGCCCGCCTTGGCGGGCTGGCAATCGGCCAGGCCGCGCGCGGAGTCGGAGGGGTCGACGCCGCTGACCAGATCCAGCGGTGCGCCGATGGTCTGGCCGCGGTGCGCGTCGAACACCAGCACCTGGCCCAGGTGCGTCACCACCAGCAATTGGCCGGGCGACAGGATGCGCGGCGTCGTCGGCATCCCGATCACCGGCTGACGCCAGCGAATCCACTGCGTCGGCGGGAACGACATGATGGCGCCGGGCTGGCCGACGTACATGTTGTCGAAGCCGTCAAAAAGGGGACTCGACATACCGCCGCCCTGCCACAGCCGCGTGCACCAGCGCTGGCGGCCGTGCTCGTCGCTCTCCCAGACCATCAGCGAGCAACCGGCCGCCGACTGTGCGTTGATGGCCAGATAGCTGCCGGAGCCGAGGATCACCTGGGCGCCGAGGTTGCCCTTGGCCGACCGGGCCCAGTCCTGCTTCAGGCTGCTCGCTCCGGCCAGCGTGGTGAAACTGCTGTTGGCGGCGTCGCCATACTGCGCCGGCCAGCCGTCCGACGGATGGGCTTTGACCCAGGAATCGGTGTTGCCACACCCGGCGATGGTCAGAGTGACCGCCGAGGTCAGCAGGGTGGCGGCAACGGTGGCCGTTCGGGCGGCAAGACGGCGCATTCGGTGTGCAGGCATCGAGTCCCGAGACTAGCCCGAGACCGGCGAATGTCCGATTTCGCCTCGCGTAGGCTTTGCGGCCATGACGACGATGTGGGGCGCTCCGATTCACAAACGATGGCGAGGTTCGCGGTTGCGCGATCCGCGACAGGCGCGCTTCCTCACCCTCGAGTCGCTCAAATGGGTGCTCGACAACAAGGCCTACACCCCCTGGTACCTGGTGCGGTACTGGCGGCTGCTGAAGTTCAAGCTGGCCAACCCGCACATCATCACGCGCGGCATGGTGTTCCTGGGCAAGGGCGTGGAAATCCAGTGCACGCCCGAGCTGGCGCAGATGGAGATCGGCCGCTGGGTCCATATCGGCGACAAGAACACGATCCGCTGCCACGAGGGCTCGCTGCGCTTCGGCGACAAGGTGGTGCTGGGCCGCGACAACGTCATCAACACCTACCTGGACATCGAGATCGGTGAGTCGGCGCTGATGGCCGACTGGTGCTACGTCTGCGACTTCGACCACAAGATGGACAGCATGGAGTTGCCGATCAAGGACCAGGGCATCATCAAGGGCCCGGTGCGGATCGGTCCGGATACCTGGGTCGCCGCCAAGGTGACCATCCTGCGCAACACCAGCATCGGCCGCGGCTGTGTGCTGGGCGCCCACGCGGTGGTCAAGGGCGAGATTCCGGACTTCTCCATCGCCGTCGGCGCGCCGGCCAAGGTGGTCAGGAACCGCAAGCTGGACTGGGAGACCTCGGCCGCCGAGCGGGAAGAACTCGCGCGGGCCCTGGCCGACATCGAGCGCAAGAAGAGCTCCCGGTAACTCAGCTCGTGTAGTCGAGAGTCGTCATCATGCCCGCCTCCTGGTGATAGGCATTGTGGCAGTGCAGCATCCAGTCGCCGGGGTTGTCGGCGACGAGGGCGACGGTGGCCTTCTGCTTGGGCAGGACGATCAGCGTGTCCTTGCGCGGGCCGCGCCGGACTTCACCTTCACTGGCTTGCAGCACCTGGAAGGTGTGCCCGTGCAGGTGCATGGGATGCCACATGGTCGTCGAGTTGGTGAAGGTGATGGCGGCGCGCTGGCCCTGGCGCACCATCAGCGGCTGCCGATTGTCGAACGGCCGACCGTTGATGCCCCAGTCGTACTTCATCATCGACCCGGTGAGTTCGGCAGCCAGCGTCACGTCCGGGGTGATGGGGCCGAGGTCGACGGCCTTTGTGGCCGTGAAATCGGCGACGGTACCGACGCGGCGGGCCAGCTCGGCGGGACGGAACGCGGGGTCCGGTGCGGTGCCGGCGCCCGTCGACAGCAGGGCACGTGCGGCGCCGTCCTTGCCTTCGGCCACCGCCACCAACGGGAAGACCCCCGAGCCGGCAGTGACCACGACGTCGTACCGCTCGCCCATGCCGAGCAGGAGTGCGTCGACGTCCACCGGGTCGACCGGAAAGCCGTCGGTGTGCGTGACGGTCATGCGGTGGCCGGCCAGAGCCACGCGGAACGCGGTGTCGGCGCCGGCGTTGATGATGCGCAGCCGGATGCGCTGGCCGGGCTTGGCATTGAAAACCGTTGGTGCGGCTGGGATTCGACCATTGGCCAGGAAATAGGGGTACTTGACGTCGCCTGCGTCGCCCCCGAGCAGCGGGCTCGTCGCCATTGGCATATCGCCCATGCCGCTCATGTCGTGTCCGCCCATGTCGCCCATGTCGTGTCCGCCCATGTTGGCCATGGCGCGCAGACCGTCGTAGATCTGCTGCGGTGACTTGCCGGCTCCTGACGTCCAATCATCAAGTACCACAATCCATTCCGCGTCATAGCGAGCAGCGTCGGCCGGGTCGTCGATGATCACCGGCAGGTACAGCCCGTAGTCGGTGTCGAGGCCGGTGTGCGGATGCGCCCAGTACGTACCGGGATGCGGGGCGGAGAACGCGTATGTGAAGTCGTTGCCCGGCTTGATGTTCGGCGTTGCGGGGGACGCGCCATCCATATCGTTGCGCAGCGCGATACCGTGCCAATGCACGGACGTGTTGTGATCGAGCCCGTTGGCGACGCGGACCGAGAGCTCATCGCCGACCGACGCGCGGATCAGCGGGCCCGGCACCTGATCGCCGTACGCGAGCGTCTGCACGGTGACGCCGCCGAGGTCGACGGTGGCCGGTTGCGGGCGCAGTGCCACCGAGACGGTGCGGCCGGTGTGCGGACGGGCGGCCTCGGCCGCGGCGACAGCCTTCTGATCGATGCCGCCGGTCGCGGCGGGGGACGGCGTCTTGCTGCACGCGGCAAGCGCCGAGGCGCCCGTGATGGCCGAGGCGATCAGGAAACTACGACGAGTGAACACTCTGCCGTTTGTACCCCTGGGGGGTATCTACGTCAAGGGCTGAGTGAACTCAGCCGCGGTCGGGCAGCGGGCGTTCGACGATGGGGCGGCGCGCATGGGGCAGGCGCTCGCCACGTTTGGCGGCCAGGTAGACGTCCGAAGTCTCGGCGGCGACGGTCTGCCACGAGAAGTCGTGGTTCAACCGGTCACGCGCGGCCAGGGCCCGCTGCTGCGCACCCGGGGGGTCGTCGAGCACCTTGCGGACCGCGGACGCCAGCGCGCCCACGTTCCGCGGCGGGCAGGAGACGCCGGTTTTGCCGTTGATCACCGCTTCGCCGAGGCCGCCGACGTTCGACGTCACGAGCGGGGTGCCGGCCGCGGCCGCCTCGAGTGCCACGATGCCGAACGGCTCGTAATGGCTGGGCAGCACGGCGGCGTCGGCCCGGTGCAGCAGCTCCAGCAGCGCGGAATGGTCAACGCGGCCAACAAAATTGGTCACCTTGCTGACCTTGGCCTTGCGGGCTTCCTCGACCAGCCAGTCGTACTGGGTGCCGTCGCCGGCGATGGTCAGCGTGGTGCCCGGGTGGGTGCGGCGGATTCGGGGCAGCGCGGCGATGACGTCGTGCACGCCCTTCTCGTACTCCAGGCGGCCCACGAACAGCAGCTCGGCCGGGCCGTCATGCTTGCGCCGCATCGCGAATGGCCAGCCTGCCGTGTCGATGCCGTTGCAGATCACGCTCACGTCGGGCAGTTCGGGACCGAACAGCTCGGTGATCTCCTCGCTCATGGACACCGAGCAGGTGATCAGCGAGTCGGACTCGTGGACGAGCCACGATTCCAGCGAGTGCACCTGGCGGCTCACCGGGCCGGAGAGCCACCCGGAGTGCCGGCCGGCCTCGGTGGCGTGGATGGTGGAAACCAGTGGCACGTCGAAGAACTCGGCCAGGGTGACGGCGGGATGGGCGACGAGCCAGTCGTGCGCGTGGACGACGTCGGGGGTCCAGTCGCGCAGGCTCAGACCGGCGCGCACCATCGCGTGCCCCATCGCCAGCGTCCACGCCATCATGTCGGTGCCGAACGTGAACTCGTTCGGGTCCAGGGCGGCGGAGATCACCCACACGCCCTCGTGCACCTCATTGGTGGTGGGGTGGGTGCTGGGGTCGGTGCCCGCGGGCCGGCGACACAGCACCACGACCTCGTGACCGAGGGCGGCCAGCTCGACGGCCAGATGGTGGACGTGGCGTCCAAGGCCACCGATCACCACGGGTGGGTATTCCCACGAGACCATGAGGATTTTCATCGTTGCCCTCTGCTCTTCGCGCAAGCGCTCATCGCGGCAACCTCCGGGCATCCAGGGCGCCGAACAGTCCGTCGGCGCGGTTCCAACCTTCCGCGAGGTGCTGGGCCTGGTCGCGCCGTCCAGACGCGAGGGCACCGGCGATCTCCCGGGTGGCGTGCGCATGCAGATGCGCGCGATAGCGAGCATATTCCGCTGCGGTGTCTTTGCTGACCATGAAGGGCCAGTCGCTCGAGACGGTCAGCAGGGCTTCGCGCAGGATCTGGTCCGCCACGCGGTCCCGTGCCGGGTAGGCCGAATCCTGCGCCAGTGCCTTGTCCACCGTGGTCAGTGCGGTGTCCACGACCTCGGAGTTGAGCGTCACGAAGTCGGCGACCTGCTCACCGGACCAGACCTGCCAGTCCTTACCCGAACCCCAGGAGCTCGGCGGCAGTTCCACAGGGGAGCCGACGAAGCCGCCCGAGATCGCGTCGGACAGGGTGCCGACCTGGACGCCGGCGGCCGGCAGCGCTCGCAAAACCCGCCCCAGCCACTCCGGCCCCTCGTGCCACCAGTGCCCGAACAGCTCGGTGTCGAATGCGGCGACCACGTGCGCCGGGCGTCCGGTGCGCTCGGACTCCGAGATCAGCCGGCGCCGAACGGTATTCACGAAATCCGTGACATGCGTATCGATGGCGGCGTCGGCGCGCTCCGGCTCATAGGGCGCTTTCGACTCCGACGGGATGGTGCGGCCGGTGACCCGCGCCGGCTTGAGGCCGGTGAGGTGGTCGTAGGTGTGGAAGTCGCGGTAGGCCGGGTGTCCCGGATAGCCGGACTTGGGGGACCATACTCGGTAGCTGACCTGCAGGTCGCGGCCGAAGGCGACGACGTCCGACTCGCCGACCGGACGGCCGAGCGCGGTGTCCCCGTGCAGCGACGGTCCGTCGACCATGAAGTGGGTGACGCCGGCGGCCGCGTAGCCGGTTTCCATGCCCGGGGCGTAGGCGCATTCGGGTGCCCAGATGCCACCCGGGGTGTGCGCGAACCGGGCGCCGGCGTCGGCCAGGCCCTCGCGCAGCGCGAACTCCCGCAGCCGCGGGTTGAGCAGCGGCTGGAACGGATGCGACAGCGGGCCGCCGAGCAACTCGATGGTGCCGGCGCCGATGAGCCGGCGAAGCACCGGGCTGCCGCCGTGCTGCCAGTGGTCGGCGAATTCGGCGAGTGCCGCGCCGGCCTGCTGGTATTCATGAATACCGAAGGCGCGCAACGCTTCCGGAGAATTGAAGGTATCGGGCGTGCCGCCGTCCCGAACGGTCGTCGCCTCGAGTGCGCGCAGCTGCCAGTTGGACAGCCACTGCTGCATGCCGGCCAGGCAGTACGGATCGTCCAGTTGGGCCGTGACGACGGGCGTCATGCCCAGGGTGAGTAGATGGCTGCGTCCCTCTTCTGCCAGCGTGCGGAGCACCCGCGTCAGGGGCAGATAGGCCGTCGCCCACGACTGGTACAGCCACTCCTCGCCGACCGGCCAGCGGCCGTGGTGCGCCAGCCACGGCAGGTGGGTGTGCAGTACCAGGGTGAACATCCCCGGTACGCGTGCGCTCGGCGGGCAGGAGCGCAGCGACTCGGGGTCAGGCCTCGGCGAATCACTCACGGCCGCACCGCGATTGCCACTAGGTCGAGGCTGTCGTCGATATCGGTGCCGGCGGCAGCGGCGTCTAGCAGGTCGAAGTCGTCGATGGTCACCGCAGCCACGTCGGCCAGCAGGTCCGCGGGCCATGGTGCGTCGGCCACGGCGCGGTCGATCTGTGCCTGGATGATCGAGCCGCCGTAGCGGGAGTCGAGCTCGCGCAGCGTGGCGCCGTGATAGACGCCCAGCATGGCCTCCATGACGAAGCCCTGTTCGGTGAGCAGTTCGGTCATCTCGGCCGCGTTGAGTTCCCGGGTGTGGAACGGGTTCAGCGGGGTGTCGCTGCCGGGGGTGAAGGTGATGCGGTTCGGTGTCGACATCAGCAAGAGGCCGCCCGGACGCAGCACCCGCAGGCACTCGGCGACAAATTGCCCCTGGTCCCACAGATGTTCGATCACCTGGAAGTTGACCACCACGTCGATCGAGGCATCGGGCAGTGGCAGTGCGGCGAGGTTGCCGTGAAGCATCTCGACCCGCGGGTAACGCGCGCGGATGTGCGCCACCGCGGACTCGTCGTAGTCCAGTCCGATCACCCGGCGCGCGACGTCGGCGATGAGGTCCGCGCCGTAGCCTTCGCCGGCGCCGGCCTCCAGCACGTCGCGGTCGCGGCAGCGCTCGGCCAGTCGCCGGTAGACCACCTCGTGGCGACGGAACCAGTAATTCTCCTCCGCCAGGTCCGGGACCGTGCGCTCACCGGTCAGTGGCATGACCGGCACGAGCGGTTCAGCCGACGGCTCGACCGGCTGGGTTTCGGAAAAAGTGCTCATTAGATAGGCAGGCTAGCCCAGACTGGTATCAGAATTCCCGGGCCCGATCGATTGGGCCGTCCCACCTGCTGGTTCTGTCATGTTGCCGGACGGCCCCGAGTGTGGTCAAGAAAACAAAAGGCGGCATCCTCGGGCAGCGCTCGACCAGCTATGGTGTTCCTGCGCCATGCCACATAAGTTACCGAGTAGTAACATGTTGGTCGTTGCGTTAATCGTGAATGCCAGGCCGACCGCCGGCCTCATCGAGGAGGACGAACCACACCCATGACGAACATCGTGGTCCTGATCAAACAGGTCCCTGACTATGAGTCGGAGCGCAAGCTCAACGACGGCGACTTCACCCTCGACCGCGAGTCCGCGGACGCGGTGCTCGACGAGATCAACGAGCGCGCTGTCGAGGCCGCGCTGCAGATCAAGGAGAAGGAAGAGGCCGCCGGCGGCGCCGGCACCGTCACCGTGCTGACCGTCGGACCGGAGCGGGCCACCGAGGCCATCCGCAAGGCTCTGTCCATGGGCGCCGACAATGCGGTGCACGTGAAGGACGACCAGCTCAAGGGCTCGGACATCATCCAGACCGGTTGGACCCTGGCCCGCGCGCTGGGCACCATCGAGGGCGCCGAGCTGGTCATCGGCGGCAACGAGTCCACCGACGGTGTCGGTGGCGCGGTTCCCGCGGTCATCGCCGAGCTGCTGGGTTTGCCGCAGCTGACCTCCCTGCGGAGCATCTCCGTCGAGGGCGGCAAGGTGACCGGTGAGCGTGAGACCGACGAGGGCGTCTTCGGCCTGGAGGCTTCACTGCCCGCCGTCGTCAGCGTCAACGAGCGCATCGGCGAAGCCCGCTTCCCGTCGTTCAAGGGCATCATGGCCGCCAAGAAGAAGCCCGTCACCGTGCTGACGCTGGCTGAGATCGGTGTCGAGGCCGACGAGGTCGGTGTCGCCAATGCCAGCAGCAAGGTGCTGTCGTCGACACCGAAGCCGGCCAAGGCCGCGGGCGAGAAGATCGCCGACGAGGGCGAGGGCGGCAACAAGATCGCTGAGTACCTCGTTGGTCAGAAGCTGATCTAGCCCCCCACCACACCGAAACTTCCAGAAAGACACAGAGGCAAATACGCATGGCTGAAGTACTTGTGCTCGTCGAGCACGCCGATGGTGCCCTCAAGAAGGTGAGCACCGAACTGATCACCGCTGCCCGTGTGCTCGGTGAGCCGTCGGCAGTTGTGGTGGGTGCCCCCGGCACCGCTGCTCCGCTGACCGACGCCCTCAAGGCCGCCGGCGCGGCGAAGATCTATGTCGCCGAGTCGGCTGACGCGGCCAACTTCCTGGTCACCCCGACCGTCGACGTGCTGGAGGCTCTCGTCGAGTCGGCCAGCCCCGCCGCGGTTCTGACTGTCGCCAGCACCGAGGGCAAAGAGGTCGCCGGTCGTCTGGCCGCTCGCCTGGGTGCCGGCCTGCTGGTCGACGTCGTCGACGTCAAGGCCGGTGGCATTGGTGTGCACAGCATCTTCGGTGGCGCTTACACCGTCGAGGCCCAGGCCAACGACGTGCTGCCGGTGATCGCGGTCCGTCCGGGTGCTGTCGAGGCCGCCCCGGCCGCCGGCGCCGGTGAGGTCGTCAACGTCGAGGTTCCGGCCCAGGCCGAGAACGCCACCAAGATCACCTCGCGCGAGCCGGCCGTTGCCGGTGACCGTCCGGAGCTCACCGAGGCCAGCGTCGTGGTCGCCGGTGGCCGTGGTGTCGGCAGCGCCGACAACTTCGCGGTCGTCGAGGCCCTGGCCGACTCGCTCGGTGGTGCCGTCGGTGCTTCGCGTGCCGCGGTCGACTCGGGCTACTACGGCGGTCAGTTCCAGGTCGGCCAGACCGGTAAGACCGTTGCCCCGCAGCTGTACATCGCCCTCGGCATCTCGGGCGCCATCCAGCACCGCGCCGGCATGCAGACGTCCAAGACCATCGTTGCGGTCAACAAGGACGAAGAGGCCCCGATCTTCGAGATCGCCGACCTCGGCATCGTGGGTGACCTGTTCCAGGTCGCTCCGCAGCTCACCGACGCCATCAAGGCTCGCAAGGGTTAGTTTTCTCTGCGTGAGCAGACGCAAAGGTGCCCCAAAACCGCGGTTTTGGGGCACCTTTGCGTCTGGACACGTCCACTGACAGCAACTAGATACGGTGGTGCCGATGTCGAGCCAGGGGCGCAGCCCGGACTTGCGTGGCCGCGACAAAGAGATCGCGGTGCTGCGCGGTCTCTTATCGACCGCACAGGCCGGTAGCAGCGAGGTGCTGGTGCTGCGGGGTGAGGCGGGAGTCGGGAAGACCGCGCTGCTGCGGCACGCAGCCGACATCGCCGATGGATATCAGTGCATCCAGGTCACCGGTGTCGAGTCGGACATGGAGTTGGCGTACGCGGGCCTGCAGCAGCTGTGTGCGCCGCTGATGCATCATCTCGACGAGCTGCCGACTCCGCAGCGCGAAGCATTGGACGTGGTGTTCGGCCGTGGCGTCGGGACGACACCGGACCGTTTCCTGGTGGGGCTCGCGGTGCTGAGTCTGTTGGCCGCCGCTACTGCGGGCCAACCGCTGCTATGTGTGGTCGACGACGCGCAATGGCTCGATCAGGTGTCGCTACAGACCCTCGCCTTCGTCGCGCGTCGCCTGCTGGCTGAGCCGGTCGTCGTCCTGTTCGCGGCCCGCGATACCGGTGCCGAGGCACTGGGTGGCCTGCCGGAACTGACGATCACCGGCCTGTCGGATGCCGATGCCCGCGATCTGCTCGACTCGGTGGTACTGGGTCGGATCGACGAACGGGTGCGCGACCGCCTAGTGGCTGAGACGCGGGGGATTCCGCTGGCCCTCCTCGAGGTTCCGCGAAGTGTTTCCGCCGCCGAGCTCGCCGGGGGCTTCTGGAACATGGGCACCGGGCGCAGCGCGATAGGTCAGGTCGAGGACGGCTACCGGCGTCGCGTCGATGCGCTGCCACCGGCTGCCCAGCAACTGTTGTTCCTCGCCGCCGCCGACCCGGTCGGGGACGCGGCGCTGTTTCGGCGGGCGGCGGCGACTCTGGGGTTGTCCGTCGATGCGCTGGCACCCGCCGAGGCGGAGGGATTCATCGAATTCGGCTCGCGCATGCGTTTTCGCCATCCGCTGATGCGTTCGGCTGTCTATCGTGCGGCAGATGTGAACGAGCGCCGGGTGGTACATCGGGCGCTGGCCGAGGCCACGGATCCGCACCATGATCCCGACCGTCGCGCCTGGCACTTCGCCCACGCCGCGGCTGGACCCGACGATGCGGTGGCCGCCGATCTGGAACGGTCCGCGGGGCGCGCACACAGCAAGGGCGGTGTCGCCGCGGCAGCGGCATTCTTGGAGCGTGCGACAGTGCTCACCGCGGACCCGGCCCGGCGCGCGGCGCGGGCGCTCGCGGCGGCACAGGCCAAATGCGACGCAGCGGCACCGGCTGCGGCGTATGAACTCCTGGCGGTCGCCGAACTCGGGCCGCTGACGGATCTGCAACGGGCGCAAGTGGATCGGCTGCGGGCCCAGATGCAGTTCGCCCGCAGCCGTGGCGGCGGGTCCGCCGTGCCGCCGCTCGGCGAGTCCGTGCAGAAGCTGTTAGCGGCAGCCAAACGCCTTGAGGCGCTTGATGACGGCCTCGCCCGTGAGACGTATCTCGAGGCACTTGCCGCGGCCATGTATGCGGGACGGCTGAGCCCACCGGACACGTTGCGGGAGGTGGCCGCGGCTGCCGGCGCTGCCCTCGGCGCTGCGGGGCAGCTGCATCGGCCGGTGGACCTGTTGCTGAGCGGGGTGGCGAGTCGGATCGCCACTGGTGGTGGTACTGAACAGATACGCGCCGCGCTGGAGCTGATGTGCCGGCACGCGCAGGACGCCGACGGTCAGCTGCTCCGGTGGATGCCGTTGGGACTGGCCATCGTGCAGGAATCGGCCGTCGGAGAAATTTGGGACGACGGCATCCTCCGGCTGCTGGCCACCGCCGCGATTCGGCAGGCGCGCGATGCCGGCGCATTGGCCGTGCTTCCGCCTGCGCTCGCCTTCGGCGCCGGCGTGCACCTCCTGTCAGGTGAATTCGACACGGCCACAGCGCTTATCGCGGAGGCCGCTGTGATCTCGGCCGCGACCGACTATGCGCCGTTGAGATACCACTCGCTGTCGTTGGCGGCGTTCCGCGGGATTGCGGGTGACGCGGTCGGCCTCATCGAGTCCGCCGTGGCCGATGCGGCGGCACGCGGCGAAGGCCGGGCGCTCGGCGTCACGGGTTTCCTTTCCGCTGTGCTGTACAACGGACTCGGGCGCTACGCCGAAGCTTTTGCTGCGGCCAGGACCTGTTGCGAGTACGACGACCTGGGCTTCTACAGCTGGAGCCTGGTCGAGCTCGTCGAAGCCGCAACGCGCATCGGGGACAAGGAAACTGCGAAGTGGGCGGTGCAGGAACTGGCTGCGCGCGCGAGTTCCAGCGGCACCGACTGGGGGTTGGGGGTACTCGCGCACGTGCGTGCCCTGGTGGTCGACGACGAGGGCGCCGACGTCCTGTACACCGAGGCCATCGAGCGGCTCGGGCGCACCGGCGTCGCCTTCCTGCTGGCCCGGGCCCATTTGTGTTACGGAGAATGGCTGCGCCGGATGAACCGCCGCGTGGCAGCGCGGGAGCACCTCGGCGCGGCGTTCGAGATGTTCAATCGCATGGGAGCCGAGGCCCTCGCGGAGCGGACGCGCCGTGAGCTGATCGCCGCCGGGAAGAAGGTCCGCAAGGAGCCGGTCAGTTCCGGTGACGAGCTGACCACCCAAGAGGCCCAGATCGCAGAACTCGCCGCCGGCGGTCTGACCAATCAGGAGATCGGTGCCCAGCTGTTCATCAGCACCCACACCGTCGAATGGCATCTGCGGAAGGTCTTCGTCAAACTCGGCATCACGTCGCGGCGGCAGCTGCGCAAACTCTTCCCCGTGAGCTGAACGGCGCCGGGCGACCACGAACTTCCAAGGGTTCGCTGCGGTTCAGGATCGGCCACGCTGAACGCATTCCGCGAAAGCCCTTGAAGCGAAGTGAGTTTTGTGTCCCGCATCCTGTTGCAGACGACGATCACCGAGTGTGCCGACGATTGGGACGTCAGCCGGTTTTCACTGCTGGCCGACGAGCTGAGAGCGTGCGGTCACCATGTGATCGCACGCAATCGGGCATGCCAAACCGACGACCCGGTGCTGAGCCATCTGGACGAGCTCGATTTCGACCAGTTGTGGTTGCTGGCGGTTGACGTCGGCGATGGTCTGACGGCGGCCGACGCCGAGGGCATCCGGCGGTTCCGGGAGCGCGGTGGCGGTGTGCTCACCGCGCGCGATCACCAGGACCTGGGATGCTGCCTCGATCGCCTCGGATTCCTCGGCGTGGTCAACGAATTCCACGACGAGAACGTCGATCGCCGCGATCTGTGTGACGACCAGGACAATCCGGATATCTCGTGGCCCAACTACCACTCCGGAGCAAATGGCGACTACCAGCCGGTCCTGGTCGACGGCGAGCCGCACGAACTGCTGCGGACGAACCGCACCGCAAGCGGCCACATCGAATGGTTCCCCGCACATCCGCATGAGGGCATGGTGTCCGCGAAAGGGCCGCCGGCCCGCGTGATTGCAAAGGGCCGCAGTACCGCGACCGGCCGGCACTTCAATCTTGCGGTCGTGGTCGACGGGGAGCGGTCGGCGGACGGACGGCCGATGGGTCGCGCGATCGCCGAGTCGACATTCCACCACTTTGCGGACTACAACTGGGATCTCGCCGCCGGGGCACCGTCGTTCGTGTCCGATCGTCCCGGCGCACAGATCGCGAACGACCCGTCGCGGCTGGAGATCTTCAAGGGTTACATCGCCAACATCGCTGGTTGGCTCCACCCGGTGCCGACTACGGGCTTTCAAGGGTTCGATCAGCCTTCAGCGCGACGAAGCTGAGCACGAGGCCCACCGGGTCCGGGATCGGCGACAGGGGATACGACATGACGCTTCAGGCATCTGCCGTTTCCCTCGGTCTGCCACGCTGCCACCGCGGGCAACGCCTTCAGATGTGTGCCGGCCGTCTGGGAGTCCTGAGCAGCCGTTGACATGCCAATCGGTCAGAACCGAAATCAACTGAGGAGCAACAATGTTCGATAGTGCCGACCTGATGAAGGCCATCACGACCATCCAGACCGTCACGCCGCCGTTCATTCCCGCCGATGCCCACGTGATGACATCGATCATCGAATGGCCCGCTGGAAGTGCGGGAGCTCCGCCGCACCGACACCCGGGTGGACCGTCGTTCGGCTATGTGTTGGAGGGCGAGATGCTCTTCGAGCTGGAAGGCGAAGCGCCGCGGGTGATCAAGGCCGGGGAGGCGTTCTGGGAGCCCGGCGGCGACATCATCCACTACTCGGATGCCAACAACCGGACCGATGTGCCGCTTCGCTTCCTCGTCACGATGATCTGTACGCCCGGCGTACCGATGCTGGTCGTTGTCGAGGACGACGAACTCGAGGCCCGCAAGGACCGGCGAGTTCGATGACGACCGGGTTCGGCGACATCGTCCGGTCACGACGGTCGTCGCGGATGTTCTTGCCGGACAAGCCCGTTCCACGGGAGCTGCTCGACGAGGCGCTCGAACTGGCGATCCGGGCGCCGTCGAACTCCAACACCCAGCCGTGGCACGTCTACTTCGTCACCGGTGAGCGGCGCGCGCAGTTGGTCGATGCGCTGCTCGCTGCCGTCGATGCGGCACCGCCCGCGGTCGGCTCGGCAGGCCTGCCGCCCCGGTTCGCGCATCTGCGCCGCGAGAGCGGCGCCCTGGTGTACGGAGCGATGGGCATCGAGCGCAACGACGCGGAGGGGCGCTGGGCTGCCCAGCGCCGCGCGCCGTTCTGCGGTGCTATTCGTCGCCGGGGTGGTGTGCATGCACCGCGATTTCGGCGCCGTGGACGCGATGGGCGTCGGGATGTTCCTGCAGACGTTGATGCTGGCATTGACCGAACAGGGGCTCGGGAGTTGTGTACAGGTGTCGATCAGTTTCTATCCGGAGGTGTTGCGTGAGCAGCTCGACATTCCCGAGGAACTCGCGGCCCTGTGTGGAATCTCGATCGGCTATGCCGACCCGGCTTTTCCGGCGAACCACCTTGACACTCCGCGAAATCCGATCAGCGAGAACGTGGTGTTCCTCGACTGACGACAGCGACGCAGACTACGGGTTTTCCGGGGTTCGCTCGCTCTTTGTGCCTGCCAATGTGGAAGGTGCACAACCAAACAACTCGAAAGGGTGTGTCTGATGAAGATCACTGTGATGGGCGCCAGCGGCCAGATCGGTTCGAAGGTCGTCGCGCTGCTCAAAGCGGCCGGCCACGAAACCGTGGCGGCGTCCAGGGACTCAGGGGCTGATGTGCTGACCGGCGCGGGACTGACCGAAGCGCTGACGGGCTCCGACGTGCTGGTCGACGTCGTCAACTCACCGGACTTTTCCGACGGCCCGGTGCTGGACTTCTTCACCAAGTCGGCGACCAACCTCACGGCCGCCGCGAAGGCGGCCGGTGTCGGCCACTACGTGGCGCTGTCTATCGTGGGGTGCGACGGCCTACCCGACAGCGGGTACATGCGCGCCAAGGTCGCGCAGGAACGCATCATCACCGAATCGGGGCTGCCGTACACCATCGTGCGGGCCACCCAGTTCCACGAGTTCGCCGAAGCCATCACCGCATCACTGACCATGGACGGTGAAGTCCGGGTGCCCGACGGACTTATCCAGCCGATCGCGGGAGCCGACGTGGCCGCCGAGGTGGCGCGGGTCGCGCAGGCCGCACCGATCGACGGGATCGTCAACATCGGCGGACCGGACAAGCTGACCTTCGCCGGCCTGGCCAAGCTGGCGCTGGCCCATCGCGGCGAAAGCCTGCCGATCGTGGTCGACCCGGCGGCGGTCTACTTCGGCACCAAGGTCGGTGACGCCGGCCTCGTCACCAGCGGCGACGCGATCATCTCCGATCTCAGGTTGGTGGATTGGCTGGCGACACAGTGACCGAACTGACCGGGCTGACCGCACTGGTGACCGGCGGGACCGCGGGCATCGGGTTCGAGACGGCTCGCCTGCTGGCGGCCGCGGGCGCCTCGGTGATCGTCACCGGACGGTCTGCCGACCGCGGCGCCGCTGCGGCTGCCGAACTCGGGGCGCGGTTCATCGCCGCGGACCTGGCCGACCTCGAATCGGTGGAAGCCCTTGCCCGGCAATGTGGCGATGTCGACATCGTGGTCAACAACGCCGCCAGCTTTCCGGGTGCGCTCACGGTGAAGCAGGACGTGGCGACGTTCGAGTCGACCTTCGACACCAACGTGCGCGGCGCCTACTTCCTGGTCGCGGCACTGGTGCCGGGCATGCTCCGGCGCGGACGGGGGAGCATCGTCAACGTCACCTCGATGGTCGCGTTCAAAGGCGTGCCCGGGGCATCCAGCTACAGCGCGTCGAAGGCGGCCCTGGAATCGCTGACGCGGACCTGGGCAACCGAATTCGGGCCGCAGGGGGTCCGGGTCAACAGTGTTGCTCCCGGACCTACCGCGACGCCGGGGGTGGCCGCCGAGTGGGGTGAGACGAACGACGAACTCGGCCGCGGGTTGCCGCTGGGCCGTACTGCGCAGCCGGCCGAGATCGCGCAGGCGGTGCTGTTCCTGGCGTCCCCGCGGTCTAGTTTCATCACCGGGTCGACTCTGCACGCGGACGGCGGCGGCGCGGCGGCCTGATCGCCGGAAACGGCCCCCGGACAAGCAGTCCGGGGGCCGTTCTCGTTGCGCGGATCAGTAGTCCCAGACCGCCGGCACACACCGGAAGGCATCACCGACGGCCGCCACGTGGCACACCGACGGGAACGGTAGGTGCGTGGCGACCAAGGCCTCCCCGGAGGCCGCGATTTCCCGCAGCAGTCGGACCCGCACCCGGGCCGCCTCTTCGGGGTCGTGCTCGAAGCCGTTCTGCCACTGCGGATTATCGAAGCCCGGGGCGAACACGGCATCGCCGGCGAAGGTGAGCTTCTCGCCGCGCGACTCCAGGCGAACCACGCTGTGCCCGGGAGTGTGACCGCCGGTGCGCGCGACGAGTACACCCGGCGCCACCTCGTAGTCCTTCTCGAAAGTCCGGAGTTGGCCGCTGTAGTCGTTCAGGAACTGCGTGGCGCACCGGCGCAGCACGTCCGGAATCGGTCCGGGCATGACGGTGCGGGAGAAGTCGGGTGCCGCCCAGAACTCGGCCTCTGCGGTGGCCGCGTGCACGCGCAGGTCCGGCCGGAACCGCTCCTTCACCCCTTCGGTGATCAGCCCCCCGACGTGGTCCATGTGCATGTGGGTCAACACGACGTCGGTCACCGACGCGAGATCGACACCGGCGGCCTCGAGTCGCTGGATGGTCTGTCCGGCCCGCGGGAAGTCCGGAAATTCCAGCCCCAGTCCGGCGTCCACCAGGATCGTGCGGTCTCCGCTACGGACCACCACGATGTTCAGCGGCCAGTCCACGATCTCGGGCGGCAGAAAGTTGTCGTCCAACCATCCCGTCAGTTCGGCCGGCGGGACATTTGTGCCCAGTGTCGACGCCGTGATCGGCAGGACACCGTCACTGATCACCAGTACGTCAATGTCGCCGACCGGCACCGCGTAGCGCGACGGAACCAACTCGCTGAGTCCCGTCCGATCGAGATGGGAAATGCTGTCCAAACTCACGTTGTCTCCTTCTAGCGCATCATTCGGCAGCGTCATGGATTTGACCCTGTGCGGGGTTGAACGCGCACCGGCGCGCGAAGTCATCCATCGCTCCGCACACCACGGATTCAGGTAGCGACCACGTACTTCCAATGGTTCGCTGCAGGCGCTTCCCGGCAAGGCTGAGTTCGGCGGCGCGCCCTGTGCTGCCGTAGACGAGGGGAGTGTTGATCGTGACGGCAGCGCCGGTGCCGGACGCTGACCTCGCGGCCCGGTTTGCCGCGGATACCGCGCCGCTGCTCGACGCGCTGGGCCGTGGTGCTCGCCGGCTGACACGCTGCGAAGCCGATGCCGAAGATCTGCTGCAGGACACCCTGTTACACGCGTATCAGGGCTTCGGGTCATTTCAGCAGGGCACCAATCTGAACGCCTGGCTGTTCCGCATCTTGCACAATCGCTGGGTAAGCAGGCATCGCCACCGGGCCGCGCGCCCGCCGGAGGTTTCCCTTGAGGTGATCATCGATTGCGGCCATGAACAGCCGACCACCCACGGTTCGGCGGAGGTCGAGGTGCTCGACCTCATGGCGGACGGCGATGTCGAGGCCGCGTTCGCGGAACTGTCCGAAGGAGCCCGGACGGCCATGTTCTACGTGGAGGTCCAGGGGTACACCTACGCCGAGACCGCCGGGCTCATGGGCGTGCCGATGGGCACGGTGATGTCCAGAGTTTCCCGCGGGCGGCAGCAGCTTCGCGTTGCGCTGGCGCACCGCGAGAGCGCATGAACCCTTGCCAGAAACTGAAACGTGTTCCAGTATGCATCGATGACGCAACGCGGCGACAGCGCGACGTTTGACCCGGACGTACTCCGGCAGCGGTATGCCGCGGAACGCGCGCGGCGGCTGCGGTGCGATGGCATCGGCCAGTATGTCGAGATTGCCGGCCGGTTCGCGTCCTTCGGCGAAGACCCTTGGACGGAGCAGGGTTTCACCCGGCAGCCGCTGACCGACGACGTCGACGTCGCGATCATCGGGGCCGGTTTCGGCGGGCTGCTCACGGGCGCTCGGCTGCGCGAACTGGGTGTGGCGGACATCCGGCTGATCGACAAGGCGGCCGACGTGGGCGGCACCTGGTACTGGAACCGGTACCCCGGCATCGCCTGCGACGTCGAGTCGTACGTATACATGCCGCTGCTGGAAGAGCTGGGTTACATCCCGACCGAGAAGTACGCCAAGGGTCCTGAGATTTTTGCGCACTGCCGGGCCATTGCCGAGCATTACGACCTGTACCGCAACGCCTGTCTGCGGACCGAGGTTCAGGAAATCCGTTGGGACTCGGCCGATTCCCGCTGGGTGATCGCGACCAACCACGGCGACGCCATCCGGGCCCGGTTCGTCTCGATGGCCAATGGTTACCTGCAGAAGCCCAAACTGCCCGGGATCGAGGGCATCACCGAATTCGAAGGCCACGCCTTTCACACCAGCCGGTGGGACTACGGCTATACCGGCGCAGGTTTGGAGAACCTGGCTGACAAGCGCGTCGGCATCATCGGTACGGGCGCGACGTCCATCCAGTGTGTGCCGCGCCTGGCGCCGGCGGTCGGGGAGCTGTTCGTGTTCCAGCGCACGCCGTCGACGGTCGACGTGCGGGCCAACGCGCCGACCGATCCGGCCTGGGCCGCGGCGCTGGAACCCGGGTGGCAGCAACGCCGCATCGAGAACTTCCAGATTCTCACCGCGGGTGGCCAGGCCGACGAGGACCTGGTGGCCGACGCCTGGACCAGCCTGGCCAAGGCCATGCCGATCGCCAAAGAGGGAACCGATCCGCGGGCGTCGACGGCCGAACTGGCGGACTTCGCGAAGATGGAAGAGATCCGGGCGCGGATCGACGCGCTGGTGACCGATCCGGCCACCGCCGAGGGACTCAAGCCCTGGTACGGCTACTACTGCAAGCGCCCGTGCTTCCACGACGAATACCTGCAGACGTTCAACCGCGACAACGTCACCCTGGTCGATACCAGGGGCCGGGGCGTCGAGCAGATCAGCGCCACCGGGGTCGTGGTGGATGGCACGGAATACCCGTTGGACTGCCTGATTTTCGCCACCGGCTTCGAGGTCGGCACCGACTACACGCGGCGCGCCGGCTTCGAGGTGATCGGCCGTGACGGAAGGACGCTGACCGACACGTGGTCCGACGGGGTGCGGACCCTGCATGGACTGCACGTCAACGGATTTCCGAACTGCTTCATCGCGAGCATCGCGCAGTCGGGCTTCACGGTGAACTTCCCATACCTGATCGACGTCCAGTCGAGGCACACCGCGTGGGTGATCGCGTGGGCCCTCAAGCACGACATCGCGGCGGTCGAGGCGTCCGCCGACGCCGAGGCGGCCTGGGTGGACACCGTGGTGGCGCGCTCGGTGGTGATCTCCGGCCGGCGGGAAGCTTGCACGCCCGGCTACTACAACCGCGAAGGACAGCCCAGCAACCGGCTGAACCAGGACAGTTTCTTCTTCGGCAGCCCCACCGAGTACGCCGACATCCTCGCCGCCTGGCGGGACGCGGAAACTCTTGAGGGGCTTATGATCACGTGAGGACCGCACTGCTGATCGACGGTCAGCTGGTGCCGGGTGGCGGTGGCGAGTTCGCCACCATCAATCCGGCCACCGAGGAGGCGCTGGGACACGCAGCCGACGCGGACACCGGCGACATGGACCGCGCCATCGCCGCGGCCCGCACCGCATTCGACGACACCGACTGGTCGCGCGACACCGCGCTGCGGGTGCACTGCCTGCGGCAGCTGCGCGACGCGCTGAGCGACGAGATCGAGCATCTGCGGGCCATCACCGTCGCCGAGGTCGGGGCCCCGGTCTCGCTGACCTACGGCGGCCACCTGCAGCTACCGGTCGACGGTCTGGGCTATGTGGCTGACATCGCCGAAAAATACAAATGGACAACCGATCTCGGAGCGGCGGCTCCGTTCGGTAGACCGACGCGACGCACGGTGGTTCGCGAGCCCTGCGGTGTCGTCGGCGCGGTGACACCGTGGAACTTTCCGCATCAGATCAATTTCGCCAAACTCGGCCCAGCGCTGGCCGCCGGCAACACCGTCGTGCTCAAGGCCGCGCCGGACACCCCCTGGTGTGCGGCCGAGGTGGGCCGGATCATCCACGAGCGCACCGACTTTCCCGCCGGCGTCGTCAACGTCGTCACCTCCGATGATCACCGGATCGGCGCCCAGCTGACCGAGGACCCGCGAGTGGACCTCGTGTCGTTCACCGGATCGACGGCCACCGGCCGGGCCGTCATGGCAGCGGCATCGCAGACCATCAAGAAGGTGTTCCTGGAACTCGGCGGCAAGTCCGCCTACCTCGTGCTGGACGACGCCGATCTGCCCGCGGCCTGCGCCGCCGCTGCTGCCGGGGTGGCGATGCACGCCGGGCAGGGCTGCGCCTTCACGACCCGGCTGCTGGTGCCGCGGGCTCGGTACGGCGAAGCGGTCGCGGCTGCGGCGTCGGCCATGTCCGGCATCGGTTTCGGCGATCCCACCGATCCGGCGACGTTGTGCGGCCCGCTGATCTCAGCGCGGCAGCGCGACCGGGTCGAGGGCTACCTGCGGCTGGCGCTCGAGGAGGGCGGACGGTTCGCGTGCGGTGGCGGCCGCCCAGCGGACCGGGATGCCGGTTTCTATGTCGAACCGACCGTCATCGCCGGACTCACCAACGACGCCCGGGTGGCGCGTGAGGAGATCTTCGGTCCGGTGCTCACCGTCATCGCGCACGACGGCGACGCGGACGCCGTGCGCATCGCCAACGACTCTCCGTACGGCCTGTCGGGTGCGGTGGTCGGCTCCGATCGGGACCGCGTCGACTGGGTGGCGTCGCGCCTGCGGACCGGCACCATCAACGTCAACGGCGGCGTCTGGTACTCACCGGACGCGCCGTTCGGCGGCTACAAGCAGTCGGGAATCGGTCGGGAGATGGGCGTGGCCGGCTTCGAGGAGTACCTGGAGACCAAGCTGATTGCCCGCGGTGGTGCCGGAGCGCTTTGAGCCTGTATCTGTGGCGTAATTGTGCGAGTAACCACCGCCCCGGTTACAGGCTCAACGTTCGGGTGGCGGTGTGAGCGCGTTGACCCTGGACCTATGGCGTATTTGTGCAAGTAACCACCACCTTGGTTACAGGCTCAACGCGGCGCTGGACTAAGTGAAATCCAAGACGGCGCGAATCACCCGGCCGTCCAGCAGATCGTCGAAAGCCATGTTGATGTCGTCGAGCCGGTAGCGTCGGGTGATCATCTCGTCGAGCTTGAGCCGGCCCTCCCGGTAGAGCTGTGCCAGCGCCGGTATTTCACTGGTCGGATTGCACGACCCGAACAGCGTCCCGCACAGGTTCTTGTTCATCAGGATCAGGTCCTGCAGATCGAGCTGTACGGCCCCGGCTGACGGCGCCGCCATTCCCGTCAGCACGCACGTGCCACCCTTGCGGGTCAGGGACAGCGCATCGGCGACGTCGCCGTCACCGATCATCGACGGCGACACCACCACCGCGTCGGCCATCACGCCGCGCGTCAGCTCCCGCACGAGCGCGACGGCTTCGGTGACCGTCGCCGCGGTGTGGGTCGCGCCGAACGTCAGCGCGCTATCCCGTTTGAAGGCCACCGGATCGACGGCGACCACCCGCGCCGCGCCGCCGAGGTGCGCGCCCTGAAGAGCGGCGGTGCCGATGCCCCCGGCGCCGATGACGACCACGGTGTCGCCGGCGCGCACCCCGGCCCGCCGCACGGTCGACCCGTACCCGGTGGGCACCGCGCACGACAACAGCGCACTGGGCACCAGTGGCAACGACGGATCGATCTTCACCAGTGAATCCGCCGCCACCACAGTGTGTTCCGCGAACGCACCGATCTTCGAGGTGTGCCGCAACTCCTCACCGGCGAGGCTGCGGTGGCGGAAGGTGCCGTCGGTCGGCATGCCTGGTATCAGCGTGCCGGCGCCGACATCGCACAGGTACTCCATACCGCTTGTGCACCAACGGCATTTCCCGCACACCGCCAGGAACGACGTCACCACATGGTCGCCAGGGGAGAACCGGGTGACGCCCGGACCGACCTCGAGCACCACCGCCGAACCTTCATGACCACCGATGGTGGGCGGCATACTCGGCACCGCAGCGCCATTCGGCGCGGCCAGCTGCCCGGAACGGATGTGGTCGTCGGAGTGGCACAGCCCGGCCGCTGCCACCTGCAGCAAAACTTCACCGGCGCGCGGCGGATCGAGCTCGAATTCCTCGACGGACCAGTCCCCGCCCACCTCACGGACAATCGCGGCGCGGCTTCTCATCGCGGCATCATGTGCCGAATGTAACGGACCGTGATGTTTCGCAATCGGTCATCAACGCGTTACGTGATCGATGCCGCCGCGCTGAACGGCTCCGTCACCGTGCACAACATGAGCACTAGTTCTGTACTCATCGCCCCTGACGACACCAGTTCATCGACTGACACACCGCGCTACACGCTGCTGCTGTCGGCCGACCGGGAACACATCGAGGCCGCGCAACGGCTTCGTCACCACGTGTTCACCTCGGAGCCGGGTTACACCCTCACCGACGACAGCCCCGGTTTCGAAAGTGGCCGGGACGCCGACCGATTCGACGAGTTCTGCGACCACCTCCTGGTCCGCGACGACAACACCGGCGAGTACGTCGGCTGCTACCGCATGCTGCCGCCGCCCGGCGCCATCGCCGCGGGCGGGCTGTACACCGCAACGGAATTCGACGTCAGCGCCCTCGACAGCCTGCGCCCTTCGCTGGTGGAGATGGGTCGCGCCGTGGTGCGCGCCGATCACCGCAACGGCGCCGTCGTACTGCTCATGTGGGGCGGCATTTTGGCCTACCTGGACCACAGCGGCTACGACTACGTCACCGGCTGCGTGTCGGTGCCCATCCAGGGCAGCCCCGACGAGCCGCCGGCCACCCAGATTCGCGGCGTCCGTGACTTCGTCAACAAGCGGCACGCCTCGGAGTACAAGGTGCGCCCGTACCGTCCCGTGATCATCGACGGCAAGTTGCTCGACGACATCGAGCCGCCGGCCCGAGTGACCGTCCCGCCGCTGATGCGCGGCTACCTGCGCCTGGGCGCCAAGGTGTGCGGCGACCCCGCCTACGACCCGGACTTCGGCGTCGGCGACTTCCCGGCCCTGCTGGACAAGCGCGAGGCCGACGTGCGCTACCTGACCCGGCTGCGTTCGGCCGCCACGGCGGCCGACAAGGCCGGGCAGTGACCACGCCCATGACCGTGCAGGAGCACCCCTGGCTGCCTAAGGCATCGTGCGACGCCAGCTGCATCCGGGTGGACGCCGTGCACGTCAGCCGCCCGTTCGTCGTCGCCCTGCGCACCACCGCGCGGCTGATCATGACGATGCTGCTGCTGCCCACCCTGCCGCTGCTGGCGGTGCCGTTGCCCGGCCGGTCGCGCATCCAGCGGATGTACTGCCGGCTGGTGCTGCGCGGCCTGGGCGTGCGGATCAGTGTCTCCGGCGGCCCGATCCGCAACCTGAGCGGCGTGCTGGTGGTCGCCGGCCACGTCTCGTGGGTCGACATCTTCGTGATCGGCGCGGTCATGCCCGGGTCGTTCGTGGCGCGTGCCGACCTCATCGAGTGGCCTGCCCTGGGCTTCCTGGCCCGCCTGATGAAGGTCATCCCGATCGACCGCAACAGCCTGCGCCGGCTGCCCGACGTGGTCCGCACCGTCGCGGACCGGCTCACCGCTGGTCAGACGGTTGTCGCGTTCCCGGAGGGCACCACGTGGTGCGGTCTGGGCCACGGCACCTTCGCGCCGGCCATGTTCCAGGCCGCGGTGGACGCCGGCCGTCCCGTCCAGCCGCTGCGACTGACGTATCGGCACCGGGACGGCGCCCAGTCGACCATCCCGGCATTCATCGGTGACGATTCGCTGCTGACGTCCATCAAGCGCGTCATCACCGCCAAGCTGACGGTGTGCCACATCCAGGTGCAGTCGCTGCAGTTGCCGGGTACCGACCGCCGCGATCTGGCCGGCCGCTGCCAGGCCGCGGTGCACCAGGTCGGTCCGCTGCCCGTCGCCGCTGTTCACGGGCACGTGCTGGCCGCCTGACCGGTTTGGCCTGGCCGGTATCCTGGACAGGCCATGAGCCCCGCATATCTGGACCACGCCGCCACCACCCCGATGCACCCCGTTGCCATCGAGGCGATGACGGCGGTCCTGGCGGCCGGCGGTAACGCGTCTTCGCTGCACACGTCGGGGCGGGCCGCGCGGCGCCGGATGGAGGAGGCCCGCGAGTCCCTGGCCCAGCAGCTCGGCGCCCGGCCCTCCGAGGTGATCTTCACCGCCGGCGGCACCGAGAGCGACAACCTGGCCGTCAAGGGCATCTTCTGGGCGCGCCGGGACGGCTGCGACGGCCGCCGCCGGATCGTCACGTCACCCATCGAGCACCACGCGGTGCTCGACGCCGTCGAATGGCTGGTGGAGCACGAGGGTGCGGAGGTGACTTGGCTGCCGGTCGATTCCGCCGGTGCCGTGTCGCCCGCGGCGTTGCGCGACATCCTCGAAACCCACGACGACATCGCGCTGGTCAGTGTGATGTGGGCCAACAACGAGGTCGGCACCATTCAGCCGATCGCCGAATTGGCGGCCATCACAGCAGAATTCGACGTCCCGATGCACAGCGACGCGATCCAGGCGATCGGGGCCGTGCCGGTCGATTTCGCCGCGAGCGGGCTGTCGGCCATGAGCGTGGCGGCACACAAGTTCGGCGGACCCACCGGGGTCGGCGCGCTGTTGCTGCGCCGGGATGTCGCGTGCGTGCCGCTGTTGCACGGCGGTGGGCAGGAGCGTGACGTGCGTTCAGGCACACCGGATGTCGCGGGCGTGGTGGCCATGGCCGCCGCCGCGCGGGTCGCGGTCGAGGGCCTGGACGGGCACCGGACCCGGATCGGCGCCTTGCGTGACCGCCTGGTCGACGGCGTGCTGTCCGGTATCGAGGATGTGGTGCTCAACGGCGGCACCGGCGACGACCGGCTGGCGGGCAACGCGCACTTCACTTTTCGCGGCTGCGAGGGCGATGCCCTGCTGATGCTGCTGGATGCCAAGGGCATCGAGTGCTCGACGGGTTCGGCCTGCACGGCCGGCGTCGCGCAGCCGTCACACGTCTTGATCGCGATGGGCGCCGCTCCGGCCAGTGCCCGCGGATCACTCCGATTTTCGTTGGGGCACACCAGTTCTGATGCCGACATCGACGCCGTGCTGGCTGTGCTGCCGGCCGCGGTCGAGCGGGCTCGTCAGGCTGCGCTGGCCAGTGCCGGGTTGGGAAGGTAGTCATGCGGGTTCTGGTAGCGATGAGCGGGGGAGTGGACTCCTCGGTGGCCGCGGCGCGCATGGTCGACGCCGGCCATGACGTCGTGGGCGTGCACCTGGCACTGTCCACCGCGCCCGGCACCCTGCGCACCGGGTCGCGCGGGTGCTGCTCCAAGGAGGACGCCGGGGACGCCCGCCGGGTCGCGGACATCCTGGAAATCCCTTTCTACGTCTGGGATTTCGCGGACCGCTTCAAGGAAGACGTCATCGACGAATTCGTCGAGTCGTACGCTCGCGGTGAGACGCCGAATCCCTGCGTGCGCTGCAACGAGAAGATCAAGTTCTCGGCGCTGTCGGCCCGCGCATTGGCGCTCGGTTTCGACGCCGTGGCAACCGGGCACTACGCGCGACTGGAGGATGGTCGGCTCCGTCGTGCCGTCGATGCGGACAAGGACCAGTCGTACGTGCTCGGTGTCCTGACGGCCGAACAGCTGAGCCACGCGCTGTTCCCGATCGGCGACACCCCCAAGCCGCAGATCCGGCAGGAAGCCGCCGAGCGTGGGCTGGCGGTGGCCGAGAAGCCGGACAGTCACGACATCTGCTTCATCCCGTCCGGTGACACCCGCGCCTTCCTGGGTGCCCGCATCGGCATCCGTCCCGGCGCCGTCGTCGATGCCGGCGGCACGAAGCTCGCGGAGCACGACGGCGTGCATGGGTTCACCATCGGGCAGCGCAAGGGCCTCGGTATCGCCGGCCCGGGGCCGGACGGCCTGCCGCGCTACGTCACCGGCATCGATGCGGAGACCGGGACAGTGCACGTCGGCGGCGTGGAGGATCTCGAGATTCACTCGTTGACCGGCGAGCGTCCGGTGTTCACCTCGGGTGTGGAGCCGGTCGGGCCCATCGAATGCCTGATCCAGGTGCGGGCGCACGGCGGGTTGGCCGACGCGGTCGCCGAGTTCCGGGACGGGGTGCTCGATGTGCAGCTGCGGACGCCGCTGCGTGGTGTCGCCCCAGGTCAGACCATGGTGCTGTACCGCCGTGACCCCGACGGTGACGAGGTCATCGGCAGCGCCACCATCGCACGCTGATCTCATTCAAAGGCAACTGAATGGTTGCGTGTCCGAGCGTCCCGTCCTAGCCGAATAGGCAACCAGGAGGTTGCTTATGAGTGCCGACCGCACCGAAAAAGAAGTCACGCTGCGCGCGCCGCTGGACCGGGTGTGGCGCGCCATCTCCAATGCCGGCTGTGACGACGAACCGACCACGCTGGTCGAGTTCACGCTGACCGAAACCGCCGGCGGTGTGCTGCTGCGGATCGTCGAATCCGGGTTCGACAACATTCCGGCCGACCGCCGCGCCGCGGCATTCGAAGCCAACAGCGGCGGCTGGGAGGCCCAGACGAAACTGGTACGCAAGCACCTGGACGAACTGGTTGTCGAAGCGGTGGGACCGGGCGCTGGACCGGCTGCGGAGCCATGTGGAGGACCAGGCCGAGGAACCCATCGAATAATGTTGGCCGCGTGACTGTTTTCGCCCAGGCAACCGGTATCGGCTCGTGGCCGGGGACGGTCGCCCGGGAAGCGGCGGCCGTCGTGGTCGGTGAGCTACCCGCGCTGCCACATCTGGTGGAGCTTCCGGCTCGCGGTATCGGCGCCGACACCATCGGCCGCGCCGGTGCGCTGCTGGTCGACATCGGCATCGACACCGTGCCCCGCGGTTACCGCATCGCGCCCGGCCGCAGTGCCGTCGTCCGCCGCGCCACGGGCCTGCTCGACGAGGACGTCGACGCACTCGAAGAAGCGTGGGAGAAGGCCGGGTTGCGCGGGGCCGGGCGGACCATCAAGGTACAGGTCCCCGGTCCGCTGACGCTGGCTGCCGAACTCGAGTTATCCGGTGGCCACCGGGCCATCACCGATGCGGGCGCGCTGCGAGACCTGGCCGCTTCGCTCGCAGAGGGCGTGGCGCGCCATCGCGCCGAGGTCGCGCGGCGCTGCGAGGCCGAGGTGGTGGTGCAGTTCGACGAACCGGCACTGCCCGCTGCCTTGGCCGGGCGGCTCGCCGGGGTGACTCGGATGTCGCCGGTGGCGCCGGTTGACGCGCTCAAGGCCGCGAGTCTGCTCGACGAGTGCCTCGCGACCGTCGGGGGACCGGCCGCCATTCACGTGTGTGCGGCCGATGTGCCGTGGACAACCTTGGCGCGCACCAGTTTCAGCGCCATCTCTGTCGACGCCGCCCAACTGACCGCGGCTGATCTGGACGGCATCGGCGAGTGGGTCGAGGCGGGCCGGACCATCATCCTGGGAGTGCTGCCGGGCGTGGCACCCGAGCGCCCGGTCCCGGTTGAGAAGGTCGCCGCCACAGCCGCGAGCATCACCGACCGGCTGGGGTTTCCGCGGACGGTGCTGCGCGAGCGCGTCGGCCTGACGCCCGCGTGCGGGCTGGCCGGGGCCACCGAGAAGTGGGCCCGCACGGCACTGACCCTGCTCCGCAAAGCTGCCGACGGCATTGCCCAGGACCCGGACGCCGCGTGAGTTCCAACCCGCCCGGCGAACCGCGGAAGTCGTCAATCCGGGCTCGGTGACGTGCGATGATGAGAGTTCAGAGTGCGCCGCGGGGTGCCACTCAGTAGGGGAGTGATCGGGGGCGGACGTGCGCCGTGACAATGCGCTACGGACTGCGGGGAGTCTCGCGGCAGCGGCATTTCTCGTGGTGGCCGGCCCCACTGTCGCGATCGCAGCGGCCAGCCCGGGCGGGTCCCACGGCAACGGTGGAAACAGCGGTTCGGGAAAGGCGGGGTCCGGCCAGAACAGCACCTCGCGTGGCAACTCTGGTGCCGGTGGATCGGTCACGCATGCTAATTCCGGCGGCAACTCAGCCGTTTCGGGCCAGACCAACACCGGAAGCTCATCCAGCGGTAAGAGCGGCGGCAACAGCAGTGCTCCGGACACCCAGTCCAACAACGGTTCCGACAACCCCGCCGCGACGCCGACGCGTACACCAGCCACCCAGCCGACGGCGGTGGTCGTAGCCGAACAGCACACCGGCACGACGGCGGCCGGACATTCGTGGTGGGCGGCGCCTGCGGTGGCCCCACCCGCTGTAGAGGTGCACATGCCCGCGGCACCGCGCGAGGACGCCGCTGCGGATCTGCTGTCGGCCGCCCACACCGGCGTCCCGGTGTGGGCCGCCGCCGAGCCCGTCGGATTACGGAGCGATCTGTTCGGGCTGGCCGGGCTGGTGTTGATGCCGCTCGTCGGGCTCGTGGTCGGCTATCGCCAGGCCAAGGCCGTGCGCGACGCCGACCTGACGATCGGTCCCTAGAGCTCGCGGATCCCGCGCAGTTCGCGGCGCAGAATCTTGCCGGCCGCGGACTTCGGGATGGCATCGATGAATGCGACCTGCCGGACCTTCTTGTACGGCGCGACCTGCCCAGCGACGAAATCCATGATCTCGTCGCCCGACAGGGCGGACCCCGGTTGCCGCACCACGAATGCCTTCGGCACTTCCTCGCCCGATTCCGGATCACGGACCCCGACCACCGCGGCATCGGCGATCCCGGGATGCGTCAGCAGCACGGCCTCGAGTTCGGCCGGCGGCACCTGGTAGCCCTTGTACTTGATGAGCTCCTTGAGCCGGTCGACGATGTAGATGCAGCCACTGGCGTCGACCCGGGCCAGGTCACCGGTATGCAGGAAACCGTCGGCGTCGATGGTCTCGGCGGTGGCCGTGTCGTTGTTGAGGTAACCGGTCATGACGTTGGGGCCCTGGAAGCACAGTTCGCCGACCTCGCTCAGGCCGTGCTCGGGCTGGCCGATCTCGGCTCCGGTATCGGGGTCGACGATCTTGCTGACGGCATTCGGCACCGTCCAGCCGCACGAGCTCAGTGGCGCGACGGCGCCGACGAGTTCGCGACCACCGTCGAACGGCATGCAGTGGCTCACCGGGCTCAGCTCACTCATGCCGTAGCCCTGCACGATGGGGCAGCCGAGCCGGTCGGAGACCGCCATCCCGAGGTCGTCGTCGAGCGGCGCCGCACCCGACATCAGACCCTTCAGGGAATCGAGCCGGTAGGAGTCGACCATCGGGTGCTTGGCCAGCGCGACGGCGACCGGCGGCGCGATGAACGCGAACGTGCACTTGTGGTCCTGGATGGTCTCGAGGAACACCGCGAGATCGAAGCTCGGCATGATCACCAGCCGGGCCCGGGCGTGCAGCACGGAGTTGAGCAACACCGTCATGCCGTAGATGTGGAAGAACGGCAGCACAGCCAGTACGCGGTCGTCGGGGACCAGGCCCTGGACCGGCCGAATCTGCGCCACGTTCGCCGCCAGATTGGTGTGGGTGAGCATGACGCCCTTGGGATTTCCCGTGGTGCCGGAGCTGTACGGCAATGCCGCCAGATGAGTGGCCGGGTCGAAGCCGACGTGTGGTGCGGGCAGTGCGGTGTCCAGTAGTTCCGCTGCGTTCGGATGGCCGTCCACCGTGGAACCCGGACCGTCGAGGACGACGATGCGGTCGGCGGCCAAGCCGACCTCGCCGGCGGCCTGCAGCGCCTGCGGTGCCAGCGCAGTGACCGTGATCAGCATGGCGGCACCGGAGTCGGTCAGCTGCTTGGCGATGTCCTTGGCGGTGAACAACGCGTTGATGGTGGTGGCCGTGGCGCCGGACCGCAGGATGCCGTGAAAGGCGACCGCGAACGCGGCGCTGTTGGGTGCCAGCAGGCCCACCACGTCGCCCGTGCCCAGGCCGCGGGCGGCCAGCGCACCGGCGAACGCGTCGATGCGGTTGGTCAGCTCGCGGTACGTGTACTCCGTGCCGGTCGCTACCTCGGTGATGGCGATGCGGTCGGCATCCGCCTCGGCCAGATCGCCGAAGATGTACTCGTAGACGGCCGTAGTCGGGATCTGGACCTCAGGAAAAGGGCTGGCGATAGTCATGGCGTCTTAGATCGAACCATGCCGGGGCGACGCGAGTCATGCCGGTTGGTGGCCTTTGCCGGCCGGGTTGGCAGGCCGCGTTACACCTCGTCGCCGAAGCGCAACGCCCCCGTCGCGCGACTACGCCTCGCCGCGGTCCAGCAGCCCACTGGAGCCGAGGACGCGTTCCACCCGGACCTCGATCACCACGCGCCGGGGATTGACCCGCGGCGTGCGGTAGCGCTGCGCATATCGCAGTTCGGCGTCGCGAACGTCGTCGGCGTCATGGCTGACCGTCGACTTGCCTTCGAGCGACAACCACCGGGCGCCGTCGACCTGGCTCAGCACGGCAACACCACGCTGGGCCGCGTTGAGGGCCTTCTGGGAACCGCCGGTGGTGATGACGCGCGCGATGTGGGTCTTGGGGTCGAAGGTGAAACCGACCGCCACGACGTGCGGGGAATTGTCCGACCGCAAGGTGGTCAGCATTGCCAGATGACGCTCGGTGAGGAATGCCAGCGCGTCACTGGTGAGCCGTGTCGTTGCCTTCGCCATCATGATCAAAAGTAGCGCAGGTGATAATCGCAGCCGTGAACGACACGGCGGATACCGGCGGCGAGGTGGTCGTCGTCTTCGGCGGCCGCAGTGAGATCGGCCTGGAACTAGCCATCTTGCTGGCGCCGGGCAACACGGTGGTGCTCGCGGCACGCCGGGCCCACCAGCTGACCGACGAGGCGCAAGCGGTTCGCGCGGCGGGCGCTGCCGGCGTCCAGACCCGCGAGTTCGATGCCGACGACCTGCCCTCGCACGCCGCGTTGATCGGCGCGATCGAAGCCGAGCACGGCCCGATCGGCACCGCGGTACTGGCCTTCGGCATCCTCGGGGACCAGGCCCGGGCCGAGGATGATGCCGCCCATGCGGTGGCCGTCGTGCACACCGACTACGTGGCCCAGGTGAATCTGTTGACGCTGCTGACGCAGCGAATGCGTGCCGCCGGCCGGGGTCGGCTCGTGGTGTTCTCGTCGATCGCCGGCGCACGGGTCCGCCGGGCCAACTACGTCTACGGTTCGGCCAAGGCCGGCCTGGACGGCTTCGCCTGCGGGCTGGCCGACGCCCTGCACGGCACCGGTATCCAACTGCTGATCGTGCGGCCCGGCTTCGTGATCGGCCGGATGACCGAGGGTATGGAGCCGGCACCGATGTCGAGCACGCCGGCGCAGGTCGCCGACGCCGCGGCCCGGGCCCTGGGGCGTGGCAAGGGCGCGGTGTGGGTGCCGTGGGGGATTCGGCCGCTGATCTTCGCGACGCGGTTCGTGCCGAAGGCGATCTGGCGCAGGATGCCGCGATGAGCGCTTGCGCGAAGAGCAGAGGACGCAGATGACGGGGAACGGGAAGATCACCGTCGTCGGTATCGGAGCCGACGGCATGGCCGGCCTCGGCCAGGCCGCGCGCCGTGAACTGCTCCGCGCGACAGTAATTTTCGGTGGTCCCCGGCAGCTGGATCTGCTGGACGCGCAGGTGACCGCCGAGCGGCGGGCCTGGCCGTCGCCGATGCTGCCGGCCCTGCCCGCGTTGTTCGACGGTCTGTCCGACGTCCATGCGGTGGCCTCCGGCGACCCGATGCTGCACGGCATCGGCGCCACGTTGATGCGGCTGTTCGGCCGGGAGCGAGTGACGGTGCTGCCGCACGTGTCGTCGGTGACGCTGGCCTGCGCGCGGCTGGGGTGGAGTGTGCAGGACACCGAGGTGATCAGCCTCGTCAACGCCGCACCGCACACCGCGATCCGGCAC
This sequence comes from Mycolicibacterium sp. HS_4_1, assembly GCF_054515875.1. Lineage (NCBI taxonomy): Bacteria > Bacillati > Actinomycetota > Actinomycetes > Mycobacteriales > Mycobacteriaceae > Mycobacterium > Mycolicibacterium sp. HS_4_1. Next base: position 3,583,797 of record NZ_CM137261.1, on the reverse strand, counting down.
GGCGGGCGCGCGGTGGTGTTGTCCAAAGGCTCCGATACGCCGCGGGTGCTGGCCCGGCTGCTCGACGAGACTGGTTGTGGCGAGTCGCAATTCACCGTGCTCGAGCAACTCGGCGGCCCCGCCGAACGGATCACCACCATGGTTGCCGCGGAGTGGGCCATCGACGGCCCGGACGTGGACGCACTGAATGTCATTGCCGTGCAGTACCTTCCCGAACGACGTGTCGCTTCGGTGCTACCGGACGCGGCGTTCGGCCATGACGGACAGATCACCAAGCAGACCATCCGGGCGCTGGCGCTGACGGCGCTGCAGCCGCGTCCCGGTCAGGTGTTGTGGGACGTCGGATCCGGGTCGGGGAGCATCGCCATCGAATGGTGCCGGGCGTCCGGTGGCCGAGCGGTCGCTTTCGAGCGTGACGAGGTGCGCCGCGAGCGCATCGCCAACAACGTCACGATGTTCGGTGTGCGCGTCGATGTCCGTGGTGCCGCACCCGGCAGCTTCGCCGACGTGCCAACGCCGGACACCATCTTCATCGGCGGCGGCCTCACCCAGCCGGGGCTGTTCGAGGCCTGCTTCGACGCGTTGGAGCCCGGTGGCCGGCTGGTCGCCAACGCGGTGACCGCGGAGTCGGAAGCATATGTGGTGCAGCGCTATGCCAAACTCGGCGGCGACCTGCGACGCTTCCAGCACTATCACGGCCAACCGATCGGCGGCTTCACCGGTTGGCGCCCGGCGTGGCCGATAACCCAATGGACGGTGGTCAAGAAATGACCGTGTACTTCATCGGCGCGGGACCCGGCGCCGCCGACCTGATCACCGTGCGGGGACAACGACTGCTGCGGTCCTGCCAGGTCTGCCTCTACGCCGGCTCGATCATGCCCGACGACCTGCTGGCGGAGTGCCCGCCGGGCGCGCGGGTGGTGGACACCGGTCCGCTCAACCTGGAGCAGATCATCGCCGAGCTCGCCGCGGCGCACGAAGCCGGACTCGACGTGGCGCGCCTGCATTCCGGTGACCCGTCGATCTACAGCGCCGTGGCCGAACAGTGCCGTCGGCTCGACGAACTCGGTATCGACTACGAAATCGTCCCGGGCGTACCGGCTTTCGCGGCCGCCGCCGCCGCGCTCGGACGGGAGCTCACGGTGCCCGGTGTCGCTCAGACCATCACCTTGTCGCGCGTTGCCACGTTGTCGACGGCGATGCCCGACGGCGAGGATCTCGTCACGCTGTCCAAACCGGGCGCCACGCTGGTACTGCATCTGGCTGCGGCGCAGATCGACAACATCGTCCCGCAGCTGATCGAGGGTGGATACCGCCCGGAAACCCCCTGCGCGGTGGTGGCTTTCGTCAGCTGGCCGACCGAACAGGTCCTCAAATGCACCCTGGCCGAGCTGGCCGAACGAACGAAGGCGGCCGGCATCACCAAGACCGCCGTCATCTTTGTCGGAGACGTGCTGGGCGCCCAGGGTTTTGCCGATAGTTATCTGTACTCCAGCGGCCGTCGCCGCGGGACGCGGCATTGATGACACAGCCGGGGGACCGCTCGCCGACGAAGCTACTGCTCCTGGGCGGCACCTCCGAGGCACGGGCGCTGGCCGCGTTGCTGTACCCCGATGTCGAGCTGATCAGTTCCCTCGCGGGCCGCGTCCCGGACCCGGCCCTGCCGGTCGGACCCGTCCGGATCGGTGGCTTCGGTGGCGTCGACGGCCTGCGTGCCTATCTGAAGGACAACGGGATCACCGCCGTCGTCGACGCCACGCACCCCTTCGCCGCCAACATCACGGCCAACGCCGCGCGGGCCTGTGCCGGCTTGCATCTGCCGCACCTGATCTTGGCCCGGCCCGCGTGGCCGCACGACGACGCCATCGTCGTCGCCGACGACCGGCAGGCCGCACAGACCGTCAAAGATCTTGGCTATCAACGGGTCTTCCTCACCACCGGACGTTCGGGCACCGCGGTGTTCCGCTCATCGGACGCCTGGTTCCTGATCCGTGCGGTCACACCGCCGGACGCCGACACCCTGCCACCGAATCACGAAATCGTGCTCTCGCGCGGCCCGTACGACTACGACAACGAGCTCGCGCTGCTGCGCGTGCACCGCATCGATGCGCTGGTCACGAAGAACAGCGGCGGGAGTATGACCCGCGCCAAATTGGACGCTGCTGCGGCGCTGAACATCCCGGTGATCATGGTGGATCGTCCGGCACTGCCGGATGGGGTGACGGCGGTCGACACCGTCTCCGACGCGGAAACCTGGGTCAGGCAGCGCTGATCAGATCCCCCGCGTTCGGGTTCGCACCTGCGTCAACCGTTGGTCAGCCCGGGTACGTCCGAGGGGTGAAGACTCGGTCGCCATCGGCGGTGGTGTGCCACACCGTCTGCGACGAACCGATGATCAGCAGGCAGCGCATGTCGATCTCGGCCGGCTTGAGGTCGGCGAGGCGTACAACGGACACCGACTCGTTGGGTCCGGCCACGTCGCGTCCGATGACCACGGGCGTGTTGGGGTCGCGGTACTCCAACAGCAGGTCCTGCATGGCAGCCACCTGCCAGGTCCGGGTCTTCGACGCCGGGTTGTAGATCGCCAGCACCATATCGGAGCGGGCGGCGGCGGTGAGCCGCTCGGCGATGATGTCCCACGGCTTCAGCCGGTCGGACAACGAGATCACCGCGTAGTCGTGGCCGAGCGGCGCGCCGACGCGGCTGGCCACCGCCTGCGCGGCGGTCATCGCCGGGATCACCCGGACGTCCACGCCTGGCCACTGCTGGGCCTCTTCGAGCACCGCGGTCGCCATCGCGAAAACCCCGGGGTCGCCCGAGGACACGACGGCGACGGTGCGGCCCTGCTGGGCCAGCGTGCAGGCGAGCCCGGCGCGGGCGCGCTCGTCGGTGTTGTCGCTGGGGTGGCGCTGCTGGCCGGGACGATCCGGCACCCGGTCCAGATACGGCCCGTAGCCGATCAGATCGGTGGCGGCCGCGAGTTCCCGACGGGTCTGGGCCGTCGTCCACTCGGGGTCGCCCGGACCCAGCCCGACCACCACCACGCTGCCGACCGTTGCCTTGTCGCGTCGCCCACCCGGGAGGATCGCGATCGAGAAGTACGGGACCGTCGCGTCGTCGACGTCAGCGGCCGGCAGGACCCGCTGCGCCTCGGTGCTTGCGCGTTCCACGTAGAACGCCTCGCCGAGCCGTCCTGCTGACGAAAGTGCCTGTCGCACAGTGGGATACGACCGGCCGAGCTTCATCACCACGGCCGCGTCGGTGTCGGCCAGCCGGCGCTGCAGCTCGCCCTCGGGCAAGGTGCCGGGCAGGACGGTGAGCACTTGCTCGCCCTGCACCAGCGGTGTCGAGATCGCGGCCGACGCGGCGCTGACCGACGTCACTCCCGGCACGATCACCGCATGGAACCTCTCGGTCAACCGCGTGTGCATGTGCATGTAGGAGCTGTAGAAGAGTGGATCGCCCTCAGCGAGCAGCGCGACGTTGCGGCCCGCCGCCAGGTGGGTGGCGATGCGCTCGGCGGCCTCGGAGTAGAAGTCCTCGATCGCGCCGTCGTACCCACCTGGGTGCGACGTGGTCTCGGTCGTGACCGGGTAGACCAGGTGTTCCTCGATCTGGTCGGGACGCAGATACGGTTCGGCGATGCGCCGCGCGATGCTGTGGCCGTGCCGCGCGCTGTGATAGGCCACCACGTCGGCCTCACCGATCAACCGGGCGGCCTTGACCGTCACCAGTTCCGGGTCGCCCGGACCCAGGCCGACACCGAAGAGAGTTCCCGCTGTCATCGTCCACCTTCTGCTCGTTCGGCAAGCCTCACTCGCGTTCACTCGCAATCGCGTTCACCGCGGCGGCAGCCATGGCACTACCGCCACGCCGCCCTGTCACCACCAGATAGTCCATGCCGCGCGGCCGCGCGATCAGTTCGTCCTTCGACTGTGCCGAGCCGACGAAGCCCACCGGACCGCCCAGCACCGCCGCGGGCACCGGCGCGCCCTCATCCAGCAGCTCCAGCAGCCGGAACAGCGCGGTCGGCGCATTGCCGATGGCCAGCACGGCGCCGCCGAGCCGGTCCGCCCATAGATCGACGGCCGCCGCCGAACGCGTGCTGCCGAGCTTCGCGGCCAGTTCTGGGGCCCGCGGATCGGCGACCAGTGACACCACCTCGTTGTCCGCCGGCATACGCGAGCGGGTGATGCCGGCCGCGACCATCGACGAGTCACACAGGATCGGGGCTCCGGCGGCCAGCGCCGCGTGGGCGCGCGTCACGACGTCGTCGGTATAGGCGACGTGCGCGGCGACATCGACCTGGCCGCAGGTGTGGATCAGGCGTACGACGACGCGCGAGACGTCGTCGGGAAATCGCGCCAGATCCGCCTCGGCGCGGATCGTCGCGAACGACTGCCGGTAGATCTCCGCAGCGTCGCGGACGTAGTCGAGCACCCGATAACCCTACGGGTGGCGCGGTTGGTACCCCGAGTTGGTCGCCACCAGCACTTCTCCGACGGGCGGACTGCCGCATGCGCGCTCACAGCCGACGAAGTGCCGGCGCCCGCCGGGCTCGCCGGACTCCGCTGCCGCGGCGGCATCACTCCGGACGTCGGCGCGTGACTTGGCGCACCCCGGGCTGCCGGTGCAGGCACTGATCGTCAACCACGGGGAGTGCTCGTCGAAGACCAGACCCAGCGGCGCCAGCACGCGCAGTGCGGTGTCGGCAATACCCTCCTCGAGGTCACAGATGAGTAACGAGCGCCATGGGGTGACCACGACCGGGGCGGTGATTGCTGCCACAAACTCCGCGGTACGGGCCTGCAGCACACCCAGCGGAACAGCCGCGCCCAGCGTGATCCGGCCGTCGTCCTGGGTGATCCAGCCGACCGGCGGGGCGTCGACGGGCGGCCAGGTGGCGCCCGACGGGTCGGTGGGGTGGAGCCCGGCGCCGGTCAGGAGCTCGTCGGTATTGTCCAGTTCGCTTGTCCGCCAGCGGTTCCCGCGAATCTCCTGGAAGGTGTGGGCGAGGTCAAGCAGGGTGCCGGCGGCCTGTGCGGCAGGAATCCGCACCCCGGTGTCACGGCCCGCCACCAGCACGGCGGCGGTGTCGGGGGACACCAGATGGGTGCTCACATCGGGTGCCAGGCCCGAGATGTCGCTCCGGCCGTCGTCGACCCCGAACCAGAACCGTCCGGGTAGTTCGGCCAGGTCAGGGCGGTTTTGTAGCCCGGAATCGAGGTCGCGGACCACGTCCCGGACATCGCCCAGTCCGCCGCTGCGGCCCGTCAGCGGCGACGCCACGATGTTGCGGACCCGTTCGTGGGTCGGCGAGGGCAGCAGGCCTGCCGTATCGACCGCCGCAGCCAGCCCTGCTGCGTCGTGGATGCCGCGCACCTGGATATTGCCGCGGGAGGTCAGTTCCATTGCCGGTGAACCGAATTCGGTCGCGGCGTGGGCCAGCGCCTCCAGTTGCCCAGCGGTGATCATGCCGCCCGCCAGGCGGATGCGGGCGAGGCCGCCGTCAGCTGCCTGGTGCACCTGCAGGGCGCCTGGGCAGGCGTCGTCATCGCGCGTCCGAATCACCTTGTCCACGTTACGTTGTGCGGCGAATAGTGAAGTAGGTCACTGCCGTTTCCGGCCTGTTCCCTGCCTTACAAGTCCCTTGTTTTCGCCGCATCGGCCCGTACCGTGGAACACGAACTTCCGTTTGCTCCACCGCTTTCGGATGACCCAAGGAGGGACGCAATGTCCGATTTCGCTTTGTACGTTGGTGGCGTCTTCGCTCTCATCGTGGCCGCCGGCCTGCCGTACCGAGGCAAGACCTGGTACTCGCGTTGGAGTGCCACCGAGCGCTGATCCCAGCAGCTTCACGTAAGTGAGACCGCCGACGGGGCGGGTTGCCCAGCAACCCGCCCCGTTGTGCATTCCGCAGCACCCCTACCGAGGGCAGGCACCACTGGAGGCCGCCCGTACGGTACGAATAGGCGGTGCCGACCGTACTGCTGCTCTCGACGTCCGACACCGACCTGATCACCGCCCGGGCCAGCGGAGCCGGGTACCGATGGGCCAACCCGTCCCGGTTGATCGACGGCGAATTGCCGGACCTGCTGGCCGGCGCGGACCTGGCGGTCGTGCGGGTGCTCGGCGGCTACCGGACCTGGCAGGACGACATCGACGCCGTCGTCGCCACCGGAATCCCGACCGTGGTGCTGTCGGGTGAGCAGACGCCCGACGCCGACCTGATGGGCCACTCGACCGTCCCCGCCGGCGTCGCCCTCCAGGCGCATATCTATCTGGCGCACGGCGGCACGGAGAACCTGCGCAACCTGCACTCCTTCTTGTCGGACACGGCCCTGATGACGGGGCTCGGCTTCGGTGAGCCCGAATCGACCCCGAGCTGGGGGCTGCTGCGCACGCGAGGAGCAAATGAGCACGAGGCGCGCGAGTCCGAAGTGACCGGCCCCACCGTCGCGGTGCTCTACTACCGGGCGCAGCAGCTGGCCGGCAATACCGCCTACATCGACGCGCTGTGCGGGGCCATCGAACAGGCCGGCGGCCGTCCTTTGCCGATCTTCTGCGCCTCGCTGCGCACTGCCGAACCCGAACTCATCGAGTTGCTCGGGACGGCCGACGCCCTGATCACGACCGTGTTGGCGGCCGGCGGCGCGACCCCGGCCCTCGCGAGCGCCGGCGGCGATGACGACAACTGGAACGTGGCGCACCTGGCGGCTCTCGACATCCCGATCCTGCAGGGCCTGTGCCTCACCAGCTCGCGTGCCCAGTGGGACGAGAACGACGACGGGCTGACGCCGCTGGACGTCGCGTCGCAGGTCGCGGTGCCCGAGTTCGACGGCCGCATCATCACCGTGCCGTTCTCGTTCAAAGAGATCGACAGCGAAGGCCTGATCTCGTATGTCGCCGACCCCGAGCGCTGCGACCGGGTGGCCCGTCTGGCCGTCCGGCACGCGCGCCTGAAGCACATCGCACCCGCCGACAAGCGCGTCGCCCTGGTGTTCTCGGCGTACCCCACCAAGCACGCCCGCATCGGCAACGCCGTCGGACTCGACACCCCGGCCAGCGCCGTGGCGCTGCTGCGCGCCATGCGCGACACCGGCTACCGCATCGGTGACGTTCCCGGCGTCGACGCCGAAGATGGGGACGCCCTCATCCACGCCATGATCGAGCGCGGCGGTCAGGACCCCGACTGGCTCAGCACCGAAGCGCTGGAAGCCAACCCCGTCCGGGTGTCTGCCAAGGACTACCGCGCCTGGTTCGCGACCCTGCCGGCCCGACTCACCGACGCCGTGACCGAGCACTGGGGCGCGGCCCCCGGTGAGCTGTTCGTCGACCGCTCGCAGGACCCCGACGGTGAAATCGTCATCGCCGCAATGGTTTCCGATAACATCGTGCTCATCGTCCAGCCGCCGCGCGGATTCGGTGAGAACCCTGTCGCGATCTACCACGACCCCGACCTGCCGCCGAGCCACCACTACCTGGCGGCCTATCACTGGATCAACAAGCACTTCGGCGCCGACGTGATGATCCACCTTGGCAAGCACGGCAACCTGGAATGGCTGCCCGGCAAGACGCTCGGCATGTCCGCGGCATGCGGCACCGACGCCGCACTGGGCGACCTGCCGCTCGTGTACCCGTTTCTGGTCAACGATCCCGGGGAGGGCACGCAGGCCAAGCGCCGCGCGCACGCGGTGCTGGTCGACCACCTGATCCCGCCGATGGCCCGCGCCGAGACCTACGGCGACATCGCCCGGCTGGAACAACTGCTCGACGAGCACTCCACCATCTCGGCGCTGGACCCGGGCAAGCTGCCGGCCATCCGCCAGCAGATCTGGACGCTGATGCGCGCCGCCAAGATGGACCACGACCTGGGGCTCGAGGACCGGCCCGACGAGGACGTGTTCGACGACATGCTGCTGCACGTCGATGGCTGGCTGTGCGAGATCAAGGACGTCCAGATCCGTGACGGCCTGCACATCCTGGGCCAGGCGCCGGACGGTGAGGCTGAGCTGGACCTGGTGCTGGCCATCCTGCGGGCCCGCCAGCTGTTCGGCGGCGAACAGTCGGTGCCGGGGTTGCGCGAGGCGCTGGGCCTGGCCGAGGACGGCTCTGCTGCACGCGACGCCGTCGATGCCGCAGAGAGTCAGGCCCGTGAGCTGGTCGCGGCGCTGCAGGCGTCCGGCTGGGACGCCGCCGCCGTCGATGGCATCACCGACAACGCTGAAGTCGCGAAGGTGCTGCGGTTCGCCGCCACCGAGGTGGTGCCGCGGCTGCGCGCGACGGGCCGCGAGATCGACCAGATCCTGCACGCCCTCGGCGGCGGGTTCATCGCGGCCGGACCGTCGGGCTCCCCGCTGCGCGGCCTGGTCAACGTGCTGCCCACGGGCCGCAATTTCTACTCCGTCGACCCCAAGGCCGTCCCGTCCAAGCTCGCGTGGGAAACTGGTGTGGCGATGGCGGATTCGCTGCTGGAGCGCTATCGCACCGACTACGGCCGCTGGCCGGAGTCGGTCGGGCTCTCGGTCTGGGGCACCTCGGCCATGCGCACCGCGGGCGACGACATCGCCGAAGTGCTTGCGCTGCTGGGTGTTCGGCCCATCTGGGACGACGCGTCGCGCCGCGTGGTCGGGCTGGAGCCCATCGCGCTGGCCGAACTGGGCCGTCCACGCATCGACGTCACCGTCCGCATTTCCGGCTTCTTCCGCGATGCCTTCCCGCACGTGGTGACGATGCTCGATGACGCGGTGCAACTGGTCGCCGGGCTCGATGAATCGGCCGAGGACAATTACGTCCGTGCCCACTCGCAGGTCGACATCGCCGATCATGGCGACCAAAGACGCGCCACCACAAGAATTTTCGGGTCAAAGCCGGGAACCTACGGCGCCGGACTGCTACAGCTCATCGACAGCCGCAACTGGCGCGACGACGCCGACCTGGCCCAGGTGTACACCGCCTGGGGTGGCTTCGCCTACGGTCGCGGCCTGGACGGCGCCCCGGCCACCGACGACATGAACCGGGCTTACCGGCGAATCTCGGTGGCGGCCAAGAACACCGATACCCGCGAACACGACATCGCCGACTCCGACGACTACTTCCAGTACCACGGGGGCATGGTCGCCACCGTCCGCGCATTGACCGGCAAGGACCCGGCCGCCTACATCGGCGACAACACCCGGCCCGACGCCGTCCGCACCCGCACGCTGTCGGAGGAGACGACGCGCGTGTTCCGGGCCCGGGTCGTCAACCCGCGCTGGATGACGGCGATGCGACGGCACGGCTACAAGGGCGCCTTCGAGATGGCTGCCACCGTCGACTACCTGTTCGGGTACGACGCCACGGCGGGCGTCATGGCCGATTGGATGTACGAGCAGCTCACGCACAGCTACGTGCTGGATCCGGAGAACCGCAAGTTCATGTCCGAGTCCAACCCGTGGGCGCTGCACGGCATGGCCGAGCGGCTCCTGGAGGCGGCGGGGCGCGGCATGTGGTCGGCGCCGGAGTCCGAGACCCTGGACGGCCTCAAGCAGGTGCTGCTGGAGACCGAAGGGGAGCTGGAAGGCTAGGTTTACGCGGCCCGCGGCGAGAACTCCTCGAGTCGACGTTCGATCACTGTTCCGGTGTCGAATGCTGCGGCCATGGCGAGGTTCTCGTCGGCAACTTCTTCCGCCCACTCGGGTGGCCATCCGCCGTCGCTGAGGCTGGTCTGCATTGCGAGGACCAGTTCTTGTCGTGTCATCTCCGCATCAACGACCTGAGCCGTGGTCGTAGCGCGATGTGATGCGAGACCGGCAAAACCCCGGCCGCATCCGCATCCGCCTTCAGGGTCCCGGCGGTCACGGTCGCACGGATCCTGAACCCACACGAGTTCTCCTGGGACGCAGTAGTTGTAGTCATTTCCGCGAACACCTTGAGTGAGCGCTGTCGCTACAAGGATCTTCATCTTGTCGACCTCCTGATCGGTTGGAACACGACGCTACGACTGGCCACCGACAAGTGTGGCGGTCGACATTGACGCAATGACCGAACGCAACTGGGTGGCGCCAGAACCGCCGATCTACCGCCGTCCAGTTGCGTTCGGCGACCGTCTACCACGCGGGTGCCAGCTGTGAACCATCACGCGTTTCGCGGCCGGCGAACCAGTTCGCAGCGCTGGCCGTACACCGCCCGACTAGCCTGATCGCCATGGCCCTCACCTTCGCCGACGTTGCCACCGCGAACTACATCCTGCTGACCACTTTCACCAAGGATGGTCGCCCGAAGCCCACCGCCGTCTGGGCCGTGCCCGACGGTGACCGGCTACTGGTCATCTCCGAAGCCAAGGCCTGGAAGGTCAAGCGGATTCGGAACACGCCGCGCGTCACGGTCGCCAAGTGCGACATGCGCGGCAACCCGAAGAGCGAGGCCGTCGAGGCCACGGCGGCCATCTTGGACAAGTCGCAGCTGAACACCGTCTACGACGGCATCGGCAAGCGCTACGGGTTGATCGGCAAGGCCTTCAACTTCGTCTCCAAGCTGCGCGGCGGTATGGAGAACAACGTCGCGCTGGAGTTGCGGGCCGCGTAGTGACTGGATTCCCCGCAGGCGCGCCAAAGCTGCCGCGCCACAAGGACATCGGGCGGCTACTGCTGAACTGCCCGGACCGCCGTGGCGTGATCGCCGCGGTCTCGACATTCCTGACCAACTCCGGCGCCAACATCATCTCGCTGGACCAGCACTCCACGGCTCCCGAAGACGGTGTCTTCCTGCAGCGCACCGTCTTCCACCTGCCCGGGCTGGCGGCCGCGCAGCCTGACCTGGAGCGCGAATTCCAGGCCGTGGCACAGGAATTCGACATGGACTACCGGTTCACCGATGCGTCCAAGCCGAAGCGCGTGGCGATCATGGCGTCGACCGCCGACCACTGCCTGCTCGACCTGCTGTGGCGCAACCGGCGCGGCGAACTCGACATGACCGTGGTGATGGTGATCTCCAACCACGCCGACCTGGCCGAGCAGGTCCGGGCGTTCGGGGTGCCGTTCGTCCACATCCCGGCCACCCGGGACATTCGCGAGCAGGCCGAGCAGCGCCAGCTGGAGCTGCTCAAGGGCAACGTCGATCTGGTGGTGCTCGCCCGGTACATGCAGATCATCACGCCGACGTTCCTCGAGGCCATCAGCTGTCCGCTGATCAACATCCACCACTCCTTCCTGCCGGCGTTCGTCGGCGCGACGCCGTACCGGCGGGCCAAGGAGCGCGGCGTGAAACTCGTCGGCGCCACCGCCCACTATGTGACCGAGGATCTGGACGAGGGACCGATCATCGAGCAGGACGTCGTCCGCGTCGACCACACCCACAGCGTCGAGGAGCTTGTTCGGCTGGGTGCGGATGTGGAACGGGCTGTGTTGTCCCGGGCGGTGCTGTGGCACTGTCAGGACCGCATCCTGCGCCACGGCAACGAAACCGTGGTCTTCTGATTCAGCAGCAACGGTTTACTGGTCGTACAGTAGGTGTCTAGCTCGATCAATAATCTGAAAACGGCCATGACAGCAAAGGCGGCATAGGCCCATGGCTCCGACATTCGAAGATGTGTACCGCGAGAAGTACCTGCTTCTGACGACCTTCACGAAGGACGGCCGGCCCAAGCCGACTCCGGTCTGGGGAGTGCCGCACGAGGGCAAGCTGCTGATCAGCACCGACGACGGCTCCTGGAAGACCAAACGGATCAAGAACACCCCGCGGGTCACCATCCAGAAGTGCGGCGCACTGGGCAAGGTCAAGGGCGAGCCCGTCGAGGCCATTGCCCGCAACCTGCCCAAGTCCGAGACCAAGCGCGTCTTCGACATGGTGACCCGGCGCTACTGGTGGCACGCGTGGTGGTGGATCCCGCAGGCCATCATCCGCGGCGGCGTCGAGAAAGTGCACGCAGCAATCGAGGTGGAACCGGTTCCGGACGCCTAGGAACCAATTCCAGCGTTTCCGCGTTGTCCAGGGCATGGCGATGCGACTATTTCTCGTTTATGCCTTGGTCGAGGTCGCGGTGCTGGCGGCCCTGGCCTCGACCATCGGTGTGGCTTGGACATTGCTGGCGCTGTTGGCCACTTTTGCCGTCGGCCTGGCCATCGCGGGCACCCAGATCGCCCGGCATTTCAGCAGGCTGTCGGACGCGCTGAGCGCTCGATCCGCCGATCCGACGCTGGCCACGGACAGCCTGTTGGTGGCTCTCGGCACGGTGCTTGTCGTACTTCCCGGGCTGGCCAGCTCGGTGCTCGGGGCGCTGATGCTGGTGCCGTTCACCCGGCGCGCGGTGCGGCCAGCGGCAAAGGCCCTGTTCAGTCGTCAGCTCACGCCCATGGACTTCCCGACTCAGGTGATCTACATCAATCACGACGAGCGCTATCGCGGCCGCGGTGACTACATCGACGGGGAAGTGATCGAGGTCATCGACAGCTCACCGGTTGCTGTGCACCGGTAGGCCGGCGCAGCGGACTAACCTGTCACGTTCGTGACCACCTTTGCGACGACTCTGCTGCTCGGCGGTCGTATTCACAGCCCAGCTGCGCCCGACGCCACGGCGATCGCCATCCGCGACGGAGTGGTGGCCTGGCTCGGTTCAGACGACATCGGCCGGGCGCTGTATCCGGACGCGACTGTCGTCGATCTCGAAGGCGCATTCGTGGCGCCGGCATTCGTCGACAGCCATGTGCACCTGACCGCCACCGGACTCACCGTCGTCGGGCTTGACCTTCGCACCGCGACGTCACTGCCGTACCTGCTGACCCTGCTGACCGAGTACGCCGCGCAGCACCCGGACGGCGTCATCTGGGGCCACGGCTGGGACGAATCGGGCTGGCCGGAACACGCTGTCCCGACCACTGCGGACCTCGACGGAGTGCTCGGTGGCCGTCCCGCGTACCTGGCCCGGGTCGACGTGCACTCCGCCGTCGCATCGACCGGCCTGCGGCGGCTGGTGCCCGGACTCGCCGACACCGCGGGCTTCTCCGAGCAGGGGCCGCTGACCGCCGACGCCCACCACCGCGTGCGAGCCGCGGCCCGCAACCTGCTCAGTGCGACACAGCGCCGCGACGCGCAGCGCGGCGCGCTCGATCTGGCCGCACGCAACGGCATCGTCGCGGTACATGAGTGCGCCGGCCCTGAGATCGGCGGCCTCGACGACTGGGCCGAACTGCGCGCCACCGAACACGGCGTCGACATCGTCGGCTACTGGGGTGAGGCCGTGACCAGCGCTGCTGCCGCGCGGGACCTGATGGCCACCACCGGCGCCCACGGATTGGCCGGTGACCTCTTCATCGACGGTGCGCTGGGCTCGCGCACCGCCTGGCTGCAGCAGCCCTATCTCGACGGACCCGGCTGCCCGCCCACCTGTGGCAACAGCTACCTGGACACCGACGCAGTGACGGCGCATCTGCTGGCCTGCACCGAGGCCGGCATCACCGCCGGTTTCCACGTCATCGGCGATGCGGCCGTCGCCGCTGTCATCGAAGCGCTGGACCGGACCGTGGCGGCGTTCGGGGCGCCCGCGGTAGCGCGCTGCGGTCACCGGCTCGAGCACCTCGAGATGGTGGATTCGGACCAGGCGCGCAGGCTGGGTTCGTGGGGCGTCGTGGCCAGCGTGCAGCCGAACTTCGACGCGCTGTGGGGCGGCGCGGACGGCATGTACGCGCAGCGTCTCGGTGCCGATCGCTCACAGGGTTTGAACCCGTTTGCGCTGTTAGCATCCCAAGGCGTGCCCCTTGCCTTCGGTTCGGACAGCCCCGTTACCAGCATCAATCCGTGGGAATCTGTGCGCGCCGCCATCAGCCACAAGACGGCCGGAAGTGCCATCTCGGCGCGGTCGGCGTTCCTGGCCGCCACCCGTGGTGCCTGGCGGGCCGGCGGCGTCCGCGACGGCATGACGGGGACGCTGGTGCCCGGCGCGGTCGCCTCGTACGCCGTCTGGAAACTGCCGGGAGGTGCCTCGACATTGGACGTGACCGCACCGGCCGACGCTGTCCAGCGCTGGTCGACCGATCCGCGGTCCCGGGTCCCGGCGCTACCTCCTCTCGGGCCCGACGACGAGCTGCCGACCTGCCTGCAGACCGTGCACCGAGGTGAGCAGATCCATGGCTGACGGCCGGGGAGGTCTGGAAGGCATGGCGGACGCCGAAGAGACCCTGGACGATGCCGTCCGGGGCGAGGCGGAGACGCCCGAACAACCACAGGCACCCGAGCCGCAGGGCCCCAGCCGTGGCGCGCGGATCATCGCGAGTCTGCGGCAGTTCTTCGAGCCGCGGTTGGTCCGGCTGGCCGCGGCCGTCGTGGCCGGTCTGCTGCTGTGCGCGAGCTTCCCGCCGTTCGATCTCTGGTACCTGTCGTTTCCCGCACTGGCACTACTGGCCTGGGTGCTGGCTGACGAACGCACAACTCCCGCAGGCGGTTTCGGCTACGGCATGCTGACCGGCCTGGTGTTCTACGTGCTGTTGCTGCCGTGGATCAGCAGTTTCGTCGGCCCGGTGCCGTGGCTGGTGCTGTCGGCCCTCGAGGCGTTCTTCACCGGGGTGTTCGGGTTGACCGCGGTCCTGGTGCGGCGCCTGCCCGCGTGGCCCCTGTGGTTCGCCGCGCTGTGGGTGGCAGCGGAATGGCTCAAGTCGTCGGTGCCGTTCGGCGGCTTCCCGTGGGGCGTCGTGGCGTTCAGTCAGACCGATGGCCCGCTACTGCCGCTCGCACAACTCGGCGGTGCACCGCTGGTGTCGTTCGCGGTGGCACTGATCGGATTCAGCCTGACGGCGATCGTGCTCGAGGCCGTCGGGCACTGGCGTCACGATCACCGCACCGGTGCCGCCGCGCCGCCGGAGGTGTTCATCCCGGGTATCTGCATCGCCCTGGTCCTGCTGCTCACCGGCCTGGCGTGGCCGCACGTCCGCAAGGCCGGTGCCGGGTCCGGTGACGACCCCGCGATCAACGTCGCTGCCGTCCAGGGCAACGTGCCGCGGCTCGGCCTGGACTTCAACGCCCAGCGCCGCGCGGTGCTCGACAACCACGTGCACGAAACCAAGCAGCTGGCCGAGGACGTCCGTGCCGGCCGGGCACCACAGCCGCAGGTGGTCATCTGGCCGGAGAACTCGTCGGACATCGATCCGCTGGTCAACGCCGACGCCGCGGAACTGATCTCGGCGGCGTCCTCGGCGATCCACGCGCCGATCCTGGTGGGCACTGTGCTGGCCGCGCCCGACTACACGCCGGAGCATCCGGTGACCACCAACTCCGTCATCGTCTGGGATGGGACCAACGGGCCGGGGGACCGTCACGACAAGGCCATCGTCCAGCCGTTCGGCGAGTACCTGCCCTGGCGCAGCTTCTTCCGGCTGTTGTCGTCATATGCCGACCGGGCCGGCTACTTCGTACCGGGCAACGGCAGCGGGGTGGTCACCGCCGCCGGCGTGCCGATCGGCGTGACGACCTGTTGGGAGGTCATCTTCGACCGGGCGGCGCGGCAGTCGGTACTCAATGGCGCACAGCTACTGGCAGTGCCCGCCAACAACGCGACATTCGACGAGCCCATGAGCGTTCAGCAGCTGGCGTTCGCGCGGCTGCGTGCCGTCGAGCACGACCGGTACGTCGTGGTAGCCGGTACCACCGGGATCAGCGCGATTGTCGCCCCCGACGGCCATGTCCTCGAGCGGACCGAGTTCTTCCAGCCCGCCTATCTGGACCACCAAGTGCGGTTGAAGACCGACCTCACCCTCGCCACCCGGTGGGGGCCGGTCATCGATGGTTTGCTTGTGGGGGTCGGTGCTGCCGCCCTTCTGGTTGCCATGCTGCACAATAGGAACCTCATGCGCCGCCGCCAGGCGGTTGCGGAGCGTCAGGACGGCAGCGCCGCCGGAACTGACACCGACACCGACACCGAAACGAACAGGGGAACTGACCATGGGCGATGACCGTCCGAGTCAGCGCACGCTGGTGATCATTCCGACTTACAACGAGCGCGAGAATTTGCCGTTGATTGTCGGCCGCGTGAACGCTGCCCGCCCGGACGTCCATGTGCTGATCGTCGATGACGACAGCCCCGATGGCACCGGCAAGCTGGCCGACGAACTGGCGCTGGCCGACCCCGACCGCGTGCACGTCATGCACCGGGCCGGCAAGGGCGGCCTGGGCGCGGCGTATCTCGCCGGCTTTGACTGGGGCCTGGGCCGCGGTTACAGCGTCCTGGTCGAGATGGACGCCGACGGCAGCCACGCGCCCGAGGAGCTCTACCGCTTGCTGGACGCCGTCGACGCCGGCGCCGATCTGGCCATCGGGTCCCGGTACGTCCCGGGCGGCGCCATCCGGAACTGGCCCCGTCGCCGGCTCGTGCTGTCCCGCACCGCGAACACCTATGCCCGGTTGCTGCTGGGCGTCAAGATTCACGACATCACAGCCGGCTACCGCGCCTACCGGCACGACGTGCTGGAGAAGATCGGCCTCGACGACGTCGATTCGAAGGGCTACTGCTTCCAGATCGACCTGACCTGGCGTGCCATCAATGCGGGCTTCACCGTCGCCGAGGTGCCCATCACGTTCACCGAGCGCGAGCTGGGCGTGTCGAAGATGAGCGGATCGAACATCCGTGAGGCCATGTCGCAGGTGGCGAAGTGGGGTATCCGCGGCCGGCTGGACCGGGCCCGCGGCATCGTGCGCTGACCACCGAGCCGCAAACACGAAAAAGCCCCGCCGTGAGGCGGGGCTTTTTTGTTTGCGTAGTTAGCCGCGGCGGCGGGTCTTGATGAGCTCCAGCCGCTCCTTGAGCAGCTCTTCGAGCTCCTCGACGGAACGACGCTCGAGCAGCATGTCCCAGTGGGTACGCGGCGGCTTGACCTTCTTGGGCTCTGGAACGTCACCCTCCAGCAGGGTGCCTTCCATGCCGTTCTTGCACGCCCAGGTGCCGGGGATTTCCGCGTCGTCGGCGAACGGAACTTCGAATTCCTCGCCGTTGTCGGTGCGGTACCGGGCCACCTGACGCGGCGCCAGGTCATGGTTACGGTCGGTCTCGTAGCTCACGGCTCCGAGGCGACTGCCTCTCAGGACTCGATCAGCCATCGTCAATCACTCCCTTGGTATAGCGACAGGGGAATCAACGCAGACCAGCGGCGTGAAGTTCCCGACTCAGGTATCCATGATACCGGGGTCCGAGCCGTCTCCCGATACAGTCACGACCGTGAGGCGGACATGAAGCGTTCGAAGGCCCAACCGTGCCGGTGGTGTGGCCGGGAGGTGGCTGACGCGGGCATGGGTCGTCGTCGCCAGTACTGCCGACAATCGTGCCGTCAGCGGGCCTATGAGCAGCGTGCCATGGTGAAGGGGACCAACCTGGCGGAAGACTCGGTGGTGCTCAGCGCCGAGGAAGCGGCGGCCCTCTCCGACCGCGTTTATCAGGTACGGTGTGCGGCCGAGGACGTCGCGACCGCTGTTGCCGAAGGCGCCGGGCCCGCTGAATTGGGAGAGCTGTGTGAGGTGCTGCTGCAAGCCGCGAAGGACGCAGACGGCTGGCGCTAGGGCGAGCGCAGTGACGGGAAAGAAATAGTGCATGACTGATGACCGTCGGCGGATTCACAAGCCGACCAAGTTCCTGGGTCGCGGCTTCGAGGCGTTCCACGATGTCGAGGACCCTGTGCAGGACAGCCGCATCGCCCATGAGACGGCGGCGGCGCTGCTGGAGCGGGTGCGGACCTATCCGGACCCTGACGTGGTCTCGCGGCTCGTGGCCTACACCGACGAGCACGGCATCGAGACCATCGCCGAGTTGTGGGCCGGTGCCGGCGCGCGCAGCCTGCCCGGCGCGCTGTGGCGGGTGTACCTGTTGCGGCTGTCGATCCGCAACGACCCCTATTCGGCCAGTCTGATGTTCGGCCGCGGTGCCGAGGTGCTGCACTCGATCGACCCCGTGGTCGCCGGTGCCGAGACGCCCGTCGGGCCGACGGAGATCCGGGAGCTCGCCGACCGAATCCTGCGCGGCGTCTTCGTGGGCGACTTCGCGGTCGCCCTGGAGCGCGCGGCGGCGTATTGCCGGGTGAGTGCGGCCGGCTGCACGAGCCTCGCGGAGGACGCGACGACGACCGCGCCGGAGCGCGCCGCGGAGCTGACCGACCGGGCTGTGGCGTTCACCCGGATCGCCAACGAGCTGCATGCCGCAGCCGGGTTGTGGCGCAGCGACTCGCTGGATTGACCCGATGGCCGACCATGTCGGCGCTACGCTTCTGAGAAGTTAAAGCCAGACCGCAGAACGCCTCTCGGCGGTAGGCCGCTCGTGGCGGCGAAATTTGGGGCCCGGGGTTACTGCGGCCTGGCGATGTTCACTCTAGCCGATGATCGCGTGTGGCGAGCAATTCCGTGATCGCGTCGGGCGCAGCGCGAGGCGTCCGGAATCGTCCCGGCGGACAGCCTCGATGTGCGTACCGGGTCGCCATGACGACGGCGTTCGTGCTGTCCGGCGGCGGCAGCCGGGGGTCCATCCAGGTGGTCATGCTGCTGGGGCTCGCCGAGGCGGGCATCACCCCGGGTCTGATCGTCGGCACCTCGGTCGGTGCCCCCCCAACGGCGGGTGGTGAACAACACACCGGTGCCGCACGCGGTGGAGCTGGGCGCGACCGAGGTGCGGGTGCTGCCCAGTGCTCGAGTTCCACCGGGATTGACGTGGGCTACTTCAACACGTTGACGGCCCGGGCCACCACGAGCGCGGTGGTCGACACCGCCACCATCGACTGCACAGTCATCATCGTCTTGGCCCAGCGCGACAGCGGCATGGTGTCGGTGGGGGAGAACGCGACCACATTGGTGTAGCTGGTGTAGAGGTAATCGACGAAAGTCGGGCGCCAATTGGGTTTGGCGTTCTGCGGGTCGCACATCTGCGGGAACTGGAAGTCCGGGTAGGGGTTGTCGCCCGCACGCCGGGCGAAGGGGCCGCCGCGATCCAGCTCCCAGTACCAGATGCCGAACACGATGATGTTGGTGATGAAAATCGCTGCGCCGCTGCCCAGTAGGACGCCGGCGTCGTTGCTCACCTTGCCGGACAGGATGTTCAAATCCAAGATGATCGCCGATGCCGTGTTGTCCAGCGTGATGGCCGCGGTCAGCACGATCATGGTCCAGCGGCCGACGGTGGTCTGCCGGGACAGCCGAACCGGATTGATGACCATGAGGACGGCCACCAGCAGCAGTTCCAGCGTGATCAACGGCCACCGGGGTATTTCCGGGACGGTGTACTGCACAGGGATCGCGCGCTGCAGCGTCACCGCGGCCAGGATCGCGACAATCACCGGCAGCCGATTCTCCGGATCGCCCGGCCGGAGCCACGACGGCACGTGGTGCTCGGCGCTGCTGGTCAGGCGGTGCGTCCGCTCGATGAACGTCCTGACCGCCGGCGGCACCGGTTCTGGGGTGGGGTCCATGCGCTCAGTTTCGCACCGAGATGACACCATTAGACGGTGTCTGCCGAGCTGAGCCAGGGAACCCACAGGTCGTCGCCGCTTACCGCGGCTGACATCGATGCGGCTGCCCGGCGAATTTCCTCGGTGGTCACCCGGACCCCGCTGCAATTCAGCGATCGGCTGTCGGCGCTGACCGGCGCCCAGGTCTACCTCAAGCGTGAGGACCTGCAGGCGGTGCGCTCGTACAAGCTGCGTGGCGCCTACAACCTGCTGATGCAGCTCTCCGACGAGGAGAAGGCCGCCGGCGTGGTGTGCTCGTCGGCGGGCAACCATGCGCAGGGTTTTGCGCTGGCCTGCCGGTCGATGGGCGTGCACGGCCGCGTCTACGTCCCGGCCAAGACGCCCAAGCAGAAGCGGGACCGCATCCGGTACCACGGCGGCGACTTCATCGAGCTGATCGTGGGAGGCGCCACCTACGACCTGGCGGCCGCGGCGGCGCTCGAGGACGTCGCGCGGACGGGCGCCACGCTGGTGCCGCCGTACGACGACCTGCGCACCATGGCCGGGCAGGGCACCATCGCGGTGGAGATCCTCGAGCAACTCGACGTCGAACCCGACCTGGTGATCGTGCCGGTCGGCGGCGGCGGTTGCATCAGCGGGATCACCACCTACCTGGCCGAACACACCAGCGCGACGTCTGTGCTCGGGGCCGAGCCCGCGGGTGCGGCGTCGATGATCGCGGCGCTGGCCAAGGGAGAGCCGGTGACCCTCGAGCACGCCGACCAGTTCGTCGACGGGGCGGCGGTGGCCCGGGCCGGAACGCTGACGTATGCGGCGCTGGCCGCGGCCGGTGACATGGTGTCGGTGACGACGGTCGACGAGGGCGCGGTCTGCACCGCGATGCTCGACCTGTACCAGAACGAGGGCATCATCGCCGAGCCCGCGGGTGCGCTGTCGGTGGCGGCGCTGATGGAGAACGGTGTCGAGGCCGGGTCGACGGTGGTCTGCCTGATCTCCGGTGGCAACAACGACGTCTCGCGGTACGGCGAGGTGCTCGAGCGGTCGCTGGTGCACCTGGGTCTCAAGCATTACTTCCTGGTGGATTTCCCGCAGGAGCCCGGTGCGCTGCGGCGGTTCCTCGACGAGGTGCTCGGTCCCAACGACGACATCACGCTGTTCGAATACGTCAAGCGCAACAACCGGGAGACCGGCGCGGCGCTGGTCGGCATCGAGCTCGGCTCGGCCGCCAATTTCGACGGCCTGCTCGCGCGGATGCATGATTCCGGCATCCACGTCGAGCCGTTGGAGCCGGGGTCGCCGGCGTACCGCTACCTGACCTAGTTCCGCGCGGTGGCCAGGCTAGGCTGCCTGCGGCAGTGTCACCTCGACCAAGGCGTCGTCGTTGGCGCGGAAGATGGGTTCGATCGGTACGCCGAACTCGGCTGCCGCCTCAGCAATGAACGCTGCCCACTTCTCGTCGCCACGGGTGATCACATTGCCCTTGCCGGGTCGGGTGATCAGCGCGGCGACAGTCGTACCGTCCGTGAAACCGTCCAGCACCTCGTGGATTGCGGACATCATGCGCCGGACCGGTACGACCGTCGGCGAGGGTCCGATCTCAAGTTGGCTCAGGGCCTTGATGAAGCGTCGATCGGGTCCGACGAAGGCGAACCAGATGAGGCGTTCGCCAAACCCCAGTTGGCCCATCAGGGCGCGCCACCGCTGACCTACATCGGCAGCGGAATGTACGGGGTCAGTTGCGGTTTCAATGGGCGGGATGTTCAGCAATTCGGACATGCTCGCATGGTGCCCGCGCATCGCAATGGTGGCAAAGTAGTTATCCACAGGCTGTCCGCCTGTGGATAACTACTTGACAAGGTGAAAAGGTGGTAGTGCCGCGACGCCATTTCGGCGGCTTTGCCGAGAGCCACAGCTTAGGGCCGAGATTTCGCGGATCTAGACCGAAAACCGACACATTCGTCATAGGGGTCGGGATCGGCAGCACGTACCTGACCGGATTCCGGGGGACGCACGGACTGCGACGCGCGTCAGGTCGACGAGCGCAAGACCGCGAAGGAATGTCCTTGCAGCAGAGTTGATTCACCGACCCGCGGCTCGGCCGACGACAGCACCGGCGCACCGGTGACGGGCACCGCGACGGGCTGCGCGCCGAGGTTGCATGCCACGGCGAACGCCCCACGGTGCATGACGATCCACCGGTCGCCTTCGTCGAACTCGACGCGCAGTTGGTCGAGCCAGGGATTGGCGAAGTCGGGTTCGGTGCGCCGCAACGCAATCAGCTCGCGGTACAGGTGCAGCAGTTGGGCGTGCTCGCCGGTGCCGGCTTCGGCCCAGTCGAGTTTGGAGCGCTGGAACGTCGCAGGGTCCTGCGGATCGGGGATGTCCTCGGCGGCCCAGCCGTGATCGGCGAACTCGGCCTTGCGCCCCTCTGCGGTCGCGCGGGCCAGCTCGGGTTCGGGGTGCGAGCTGAAGAACTGGAACGGCGTCGATGCGCCCCACTCTTCGCCCATGAAAAGCATTGCCGTATAGGGCGATCCGAGGACCAAGGCGGCCTTGATCGCGAGTTGCCCGAAATCGAGACTCTGCGACGGACGGTCACCGAGTGCCCGGTTGCCCACCTGATCGTGCGTGCACGTATAGGCCAGGAGTCGGGTGGCCGGCAGCTGCGCGGTGTCCAGGGGCCGGCCATGACGCCGCCGCCGGAACGACGAATACGTGCCGGCATGGAAGAAGCCGTGCGTGAGGGTGGTGGCCAGGGTTTGTAGAGACCCGAAATCGGCGTAGTAGCCTTGCCGTTCGCCGGAGACGGCGGTGTGGATGGCGTGGTGGATGTCGTCGTCCCACTGCGCGGCGAGGCCATAGCCGCCGTGGTCTCGCGGGGTGATCAGCCGTGGGTCGTTGAGGTCGCTTTCCGCGATGAGGGACAGCGGGCGGCCCAATTCTTCTGCCAGCGCGTCGGTTTCGGTGGCCAGCTCCTCCAGCAGATGAACGGCCGTGGTGTCGACCAGCGCGTGCACCGCGTCCAACCGCAGGCCGTCCATGCCGAAATCCCGCATCCAGCGCAGCGCGCAGTCGATGATGTAGCGCCGCACCGCATCGGAGTCGGCGTCGGCGATGTTGACGGCTTCGCCCCACGGCGTCCGGCCCA
Organism: Mycolicibacterium sp. HS_4_1; assembly: GCF_054515875.1. Taxonomy (NCBI): domain Bacteria; kingdom Bacillati; phylum Actinomycetota; class Actinomycetes; order Mycobacteriales; family Mycobacteriaceae; genus Mycobacterium; species Mycolicibacterium sp. HS_4_1. The sequence continues at coordinate 3,561,240 of NZ_CM137261.1, read as the reverse complement.
CCGTCAGGTACGGCCCGAACTTGGGGAGGTAATTCCCCGATGGGCCGAGGTGATTGAACACCGCGTCGAGCAGGACACCGAGGCCACGCCGGTGGCAGGCGTCGACGAACCGGACGAGACCCGATGGACCGCCGTAAGGTTCGTGGACTGCGTACCACAGCACGCCGTCATAGCCCCAGCCATGACTGCCGCTGAACGCGTTGACCGGCATCAGTTCGACGAAGTCGACGCCGAGCTGGACCAGGTGGTCCAGCCGCTCGATGGCGGCGTCGAACGTGCCGGCTGCGGTGAAGGTGCCGACGTGCAGTTCGTAGATCACCGCGCCGTCGATGGCCCGGCCGGCCCAGGGGGCCATGGGCTCGGACTGCCACAGCTGCGAAAGGCCGTGCACGCCATCGGGTTGCCGTGGCGACCGCGGATCGGGCAGCGGATCAGAATGATCGAGGATGAAGCCGTAGCGCGCATCGGCCGGTACCTCGACGGTGGCGCGCCACCACCCGTCGTCCGAGCGGTGCATCGGGTGTCTGGCTCCGTCGGCCTCGAGTGCGACTGCCTGCGGTAGCGGGGCCCATACCGCGAATTCGTGGTCAGGCACGGGCTTTCTCCAACAGCGCGCCGGGCAGTTCGGCGAACAGTGCGTCGGCGGTCACGGTGCCCGACCAGGCTCTGCCGGTCAGGCGGTCGGTCCAGTCGCCGTCCGGCAGGGTGAGTGTCGTCTCGCCCCATCCGGTTTCGCCGAGCTTCAGCGTCCACCGCGGGACCGCCACCAGCACATCGGTGCCGCGCTGGAAGGCGATCACGTGGTCGGCGGCGGCCCCCGCGGCGGCGACGGGTATGTAGTCGCCCGACAGGTACGTGGCCGCCCGCTCCCGGCGCGACCGCAGTGCCCCCGCTACGACCCGGATCTTGGGGTGGCTCAAGGTATTCAGTTCGGTCTGGCGGACAGCGAAGTCGACCGGACGACGGTTGTCCGGGTCCACCAGGCTGTCGTCGAACAGCTCGGTGCCCTGGTAGACGTCGGGGATGCCGGGCACGGTGAGGGCCAGCAGTTTCTGCGCGACGGCGTCACTGCGGGTGGCCTCATCGAGCTCTGCGACGAATGCGGTGACCTCGCCCGCGACCGGACCGTCGAGCAGGGCGTCGATCCAGTCGTGCACCCCGTTCTCGAATTCACTGTCGGGCTGCTCCCAATTGGTGTGCAGTTCGGCTTCCCGGATGGCCTTCTCGGCATAGGCGTGCAGCCGCCTGCGCAGGCTGTCGTCGACCTCGTCGGATGTGGGCCACACGCCGATGATGTTCTGCCACAGGAACAATCCGGTGCCCTCGTCCGGTGGGACACACACCCTGTTCCAGCGGAGAACCCGCTGCGACCACCGGTCGGCGCGCTGGGACAGCACCGTGATGCGGGCCCGGACATCCTCGCTGCGCTTGGTGTCGTGCGTGGACAGGGTCACCATGCTCGTTGGCCAGTCTCGTCCGCGCGCTGCGGTGCGGCGGTGAAATTCGGCCGTGCCCATGCCGAACAGTTCGGGGGTGCCGCCGACTTCATTGAGAGACACCAGTCGGGCGTCGCGGTAGAACAGGGTGTCCTCGACGGCTTTGGCCGTCACCGCGCCGCACAGCTGCTGCAAGCGGGCGGCCGGTTCCGGCTGTTCGACGGCGTCCGTGAGAAGTGCCACGGCGGGCGCCAATTCCGGTGCCGCGGCGATGGTTTCGCTGATGGCCCGCGGCAGCATCGCGGACAGCGACTGGTAGTCCGTGCGGTACGCGTCGATGCGGCTCACCACGTCGGCGATGGCCGCAGGCAGGGCGGGGTCGTCGCTTCCGGTGGCACGCGCGACGGCGCGGCGCAGCCTGGCCAGCTCGCTGGCCAGGACCTCGGTGGCCACCCGGATCTTCAATTCCCGGGTGTCGCAGCGGGTCTCGCGAGCCAGGTCCGTCAGCGGGCCCGCCCCATCGGGGTCGACGAACAGCCCACCGATCTCCCGCAGCACGTCGTACCCGGTGGTGCCGCCGATGGGCAGGCTGGGTTCCAGCGGCTCGTCGGCGGCCAGGATTTTCTCGGCGACGATCCACGCGTCGGGCCCGGTCAGATCGCGCAGCCGAGCCAGATAGCCGGCGGGATCGGTCAACCCGTCGATGTGGTCGACCCGCAGCCCGTCCACCAGACCCTCGCGGAACCAGCGGCTGATCTCGGCATGACTGGCGTCGAACACGGCTGGGTCCTCCTGGCGCACCGCCGCCAGCGAGGTGATGGAGAAGAACCTCCGGTATCCGCAGGAACCGGACTGCCAACCCGTGAGCCGGTACGCCTGCCGCGCGTAGACCTCGGCTGCGGTGCCCACGCCGGTGCCGGGCCGGATCGGCCAGATTCGGTCGCCCAGTCGCAGCACCGCACCGTCGACGGTCAGAGCATCGACGTCGGCGTCAGAACCGAGTACCGGCAACACGATTCGGCCGTCGGGGTCCAGGTCCCAGTCAATATCGAAGAAGGTGCTGAACCGAGATGAACGCCCATACGTCAGGACGTCCCACCACCACGGGTTCTGTTCGGGCCGATCGACCCCGACGTGGTTCGGCACGATGTCCACGATCAGCCCCATACCGCACGCGCGGGCGGCTTCGGAGAGCCGCGAAAACCCGTCCGGCCCGCCGAGTTCTGCCGAGACGGCGGTCGGGTCGGTGACGTCGTAGCCGTGCGTCGACCCGGCGACGGCGGTCAATACCGGCGACAGGTAGAGATGCGAGACGCCGAGATCGGCGAGGTAGGGCAGCAGTGCACGCGCGTCGTCGAACGTCATGCCATCGCCGCGCATTTGCAGTCGGTAGGTGGAGATGACCGGCGACACGGGCACTGTGTTCACGCCGTCTTACGCAACACCAGTAGCGAGCGGGCCTGCAGCGAGATTGTCTCGCCGGCGGCGGCCACCAGCTCGGTGCGCCCGTGCGGATCCGCGGTGTCGAGATCCGCCGCCCACTTCTCGCCGTAGCCCTGGTCGGGGATCACGAATTCCAGCGCCTCGTCGTGGGCGTTGAAGCACAACAGGAACGAGTCGTCGGTGACGCGCTCACCCCGCGCGTTGGGTTCGGGTATCGCATCGCCGTTGAGGAACACCGAGATGCTCTTACCGAAGCCCGAATCCCAATCCTCCAACGTCATCTCGTCGCCGGCCGGGGTCAGCCAGGCGATGTCGCGGACCTGTCCGCTGCTCCGGATCGGTTGCCCGGCAAGGAACCGGCGGCGGCGGAACACCGGATGCCGGCGCCGCAGCGCCACCACGGTGCGGGTGAATTCCAGCAGCGCCGAGTTGGTCTCGAGCATGCTCCAGTCCATCCACGACAGCGGATTGTCCTGGCAGTACGCGTTGTTGTTGCCCTGCTGAGTGCGCCCGATCTCGTCCCCGTGGCTGATCATCGGGGTGCCCTGCGACAGCATCAGCGTCGCAAAGATGTTGCGGCGCTGCCGTTCCCGTAGCGCGAGAATCTCAGGATCATCGGTCGGGCCCTCGACCCCACAGTTCCAGGACCGGTTGTGACTCTCGCCGTCCCGGTTCTCTTCGCCGTTGGCTTCGTTGTGTTTCTCGTTGTAGGACACCAGATCGGTCAGGGTGAAACCGTCGTGGCAGGTGACGAAGTTGATGCTGGCGCCGGGGCGCCGGCCCGTCGCTTCGTACAGGTCCGAGGAACCCGTCAGCCGGGAGGCGAATTCACCCAGGGTCGCGGGCTCGCCCCGCCAGTAATCGCGCATCGTGTCGCGGTATTTCCCGTTCCACTCGGTCCACAAACCTGGGAAGTTACCGACTTGGTAGCCACCCTCGCCGACATCCCACGGCTCGGCGATCAGCTTCACCTGGCTGATCACCGGATCCTGTTGCACCAGATCGAAGAATGCCGACAGCCGGTCCACGTCGTAGAACTCGCGGGCCAGGGTCGAGGCCAGGTCGAAGCGGAAACCGTCGACGTGCATGTCCAGTACCCAGTACCGCAGCGAGTCCATGATCAGCTGCAGGGTGTGCGGGTGACGGGCGTTGAGGCTGTTGCCGGTCCCGGTGAAGTCCTTGTAGAGCGACGGGTCGTCGTCATCGAGCCGGTAGTAGGCGGCGTTGTCGATGCCACGGAAGTTCAGCGTCGGACCGAGGTGGTTGCCTTCGGCGGTGTGGTTGTAGACGACGTCAAGGATGACTTCGATGCCGGCTTCGTGGAACGACTTCACCATGGTCTTGAACTCGGCGACCGCGCTGCCGGCGTGCTGGTTCCACGAGTACTGGTAGTGCGGCGCGAAGAAGCCGAACGTGTTGTAGCCCCAGTAGTTTCGCAGACCCAGGTCCAGTAGCCGGTGGTCGTGCAGGAACTGGTGCACCGGCATCAGTTCGATCGCGGTGACGCCGAGCGACCGCAGGTGCTCGATGATCGCGGGGTGCGCAAGCCCGGCGTACGTGCCCCGCAGTTCCTCGGGGATGGCCGGGTGGGTCTGCGTCATGCCCTTGACGTGGGCCTCGTAGATCACCGTCTCGTGGTACGGCGTCCGGGGCAGCCGGTCGTTGTCCCAGTTGAAGAACGGGTTGATCACCACGCTGGTCATGGTGTGCCCCAGCGAATCAACGCCCGGCGGCTCACCGGTGGCCGACGGCTGAGGAGATCCGGTCAGGTCATAGGAGTACAGCGCCTGGCCGAAGTCGAAGTCGCCGTAGAAGGACTTGCCGTAGGGGTCGAGCAGCAGTTTGCTCGGATCGCAGCGGTGCCCCGCGGCCGGATCCCATGGGCCGTACACGCGGAATCCGTACCGTTGTCCTGGTGTCACCGTCGGCAGGTAGCAGTGCCACACGTAGCTGTCGACCTCGTCGAGGTTGACGCGTTCCTCGGTGCCGTCCTTGGCGATCAGGCACAGTTCGACGCGTTCGGCGACTTCGGAGAACAGCGAGAAATTGGTACCGGAACCGTCGTAGGTGGCACCGAGGGGATAGGCGCTACCCGGCCAGACGCCAACAACCATGAAGGCAGCTCACCACCAGCCGGTGGCAGCCCCGACCTGGCGGCCGAGTTCGGCGGTCATGGTGCGCATGTAGGTGGCGGACAGGTGATGAGAGTCGTGGTACAGCAATACATTTCCCTCCACAGCGCGGCAGTTGTCGGGTCGGCACACCGCGTCACTCATGTCGAGCGGTTTCAGCAGTGGGAACTGCGCGACGAAATCGAGGGTCGGGTTGTGGTCGGACAGTACCTCGGAGCGGGCGATACCGCAGGACGTCGAATTGCCGCCGCTGGCAAGGCAGTCGGCCGGGAAGAAGGGCTTACCGTCCCGCACCAGCCAGGGGGTGTCGCGCATGGCCAGAATCGGGATGTTCGCGTCGGACAGCCGCTGCCAGATGCCGATGTAGGTGCCCGGCATCACGTCACCGGGCTTGATGTTCCAGGGCCGCGTGGAAGTGGTGAACACGAAGCTCGGGTGATCGGTCACGAGCTTCGGCATGACCAGCTCGTTCCACTCGTAGCACTTCGGGTACGGCCGGTTGTCGCCCATCACCAGCGGATTGGGCTCTGTCGACAGCGGACAACCCATCTTCAGATAAGTCACCACTTTGAAGTGGTACCGCTTGCCGAGGAGGTCCAGTGCGGTGATCCAGTGTTCGGCGTGCGAGCCGCCGGCCAGCGCGATGGTGCGGGGCGCCTTCGTGTCGCCGTAGGTGCAGTTGCGGATGGACAGGTCATCGAAATCGGCGATACAGCCCTCAGCGGTTGTCGCCGGCACGTCGTCATGGGCTTCGAGCACGGTCGGGCGGAACGGGAGCTTGGGCACCCTGGCGTGGTGCAGCAAGGCGCGCGCACCCGGGTAGTCGACGGGCGACAGCGTGGCGAGTTCCTTGCCGTTGGCGCGTGCGGTGTTCATGTGCTCGCGCCAGGTGAACGCCGTGGCGGTCAATGTCACGCCCATCAGGGCGACGACTGTCGCCAGCAGCGCGGTGGGCCGCCGCATCCGGCCCCAGCCGGCAGCACCGGCCGACGCCGACGGCCGGCGCAACGGGTTCTCCACGTAGCGGGTGGTCAGCCAGGCCAGCATCCCGGAGACCGCCAGCACGGCCGTGCCGTCGACGAAGTGAGCCCGGCTGTGGCCGCTGTAGGCCAGCCAGAAGATCAGCAGCGGCCAGTGCCAGAGGTACAGCGAATACGACATGGCGCCGAGAGACAGGAACGGTCCGGTGGCCAGCAGCCGGTTCGGCGCGGGCAGCCGCTCGGTGTGGTTCGCGGCGCTGAGGATGAAAAGCATGGTCGCGCCGACCGGAACCAGCGCCCACGGTCCGGGGAACTCCCGCACGCCGTCGATCAGGGCGCCGCATGACAGGATCGCCGCCAGCGCGACCACCGACACGGTGTTGCGCAGCCACATCGGCCAACGGACGGACGGCACCAGCGCGCCGACGAGAGCACCCAGTAGCAGCTCCCAGGCGCGGGCGAAGCTGTCGTAGTAGGCACTGACCTGGTCGGCTTGGTGCGCGACGATCGCGTACCCGAACGACACCACGGTCAGCACACTGAGCAGCGCGATGAATGCGGGCCGCAGCCGGTCACCGAGCCTGCGCCGGAACAGATACGCGAAGCCGAAGATCAGCACCAGGAACGTGACGTAGAACTGGCCCTGCACCGACATCGACCAGAGGTGCTGCAGCGGGCTGACGGATTCGCCGGCTCGCAGATAGTTCGACGCGGTCTCGGCGAGCTCCCAATTCTGGTAGTAGCCGAGGCTCGCCAGGCTCTGGTCGGCGAACGTCTCCCAGCGCGTCTGGGGCTGAATCAGGATGGTCAGCACCGCGCCCGCGGCCAGCACGACGATCAGGGCGGGGAGCAGACGGCGGACCAGGCGGCGCAGCTGCGGACCGGGGGACAGCGGCGCTTGCGGCGTCAGCGCGATCCGGAGGAGTTTGCCACCGAAGAAGAAGCCGGACAGCGCCAGGAAGACGTCGACACCGCCGGAAACCCGGCCGTACCAGACGTGAAAGGCCGCGACCATGGCGATGGCGATACCGCGCAGACCGTCCAGGTCGTGGCGGTAGAACGCACTCGGCGCGTTGCCCGCAGCGGTGTCTGCACCGCCGTCGGAGACGTGCGCGGCGTTGCCCGACCCGGGCTGCGACGCCGGCCGCGGTGCTGCAAGAGTCGTCATGGTCGGATGCCAATCTACCCAAGATCCAGGGCTGGTTCATGTAGCGGCGAGTCGCCCGCCGGCCGAGTACGCCGGTGTCGACGTGCTCGGCGGGCGATTAGGCTCGGTCATCGTGCCAGCGCTGAACCCTGCCGAAATCTCGGCGATCGACACCGCCCACATCTGGCACCCGTACAGCACCATCGGTGCCGGAGCGTTGCCGGCGGTGGTTGCCACCGAGGCGCACGGCATCATGTTGACGCTCATTCACGAGGGCCGGCCGGTCCAGGTCATCGACGCGATGAGCTCGTGGTGGACGGCGGTGCACGGCCACGGGCATCCGGTGCTCGACGCCGCGATCACCCGGCAACTGAGCAAGATGAATCACGTCATGTTCGGTGGGCTGACGCACGAGCCCGCGGCCCGGCTGGCGCAGCTGCTGGTGGAGATCACCCCGGCCGGTCTGGACACCGTGTTCTTCTCGGATTCGGGTTCGGTCTCCGTCGAGGTCGCCGCGAAGATGGCGCTGCAGTACCAGCGCAGCCTCGGCCGTCCCGGCCGGCACAAGCTGATGACGTGGCGCGGCGGCTACCACGGCGACACCTTCACCCCGATGAGCGTCTGCGACCCCGAGGGCGGCATGCACTCGATCTGGACCGATGTCCTGATGCCGCAGATCTTCGCGCCGCGGGTACCCACGGAGTACGACCCGGCGTATGTCGAGGCCTTCGAGGCCCAGCTGGCGTCGCACGTCGACGAACTCGCGGCGGTCATCGTCGAGCCGGTGGTCCAGGGCGCCGGCGGCATGCGGTTCCACGACCCGCGCTACCTGACGGCGCTGCGCGACATCTGTACCCGGCACGACGTGTTGCTGATCTTCGACGAGATCGCGACCGGTTTCGGACGCACCGGTGAGCTGTTCGCGGCGGACCACGCGGGCGTCAGCCCCGACATCATGTGCGTCGGCAAGGCGCTGACGGGTGGCTACGTGACGCTGGCGGCGACGCTGTGCACCGCCGAGATCGCGCGGGTGATCAGCTCCGGCGAGCCAGGGGCTCTCATGCATGGGCCGACGTTCATGGCCAACGCGCTGGCGTGCGCGGTATCGGTGGCAGCGGTCGAGTTGCTGTTGAGCGGGGATTGGAAGGCGCAGGTGGCTGCCATCTCGGACGGGCTGCGGCGTGGCCTGGCGCCGGCGGCGGAGTTGCCCTCGGTCGCCGACGTGCGCGTGCTGGGTGCCATCGGAGTCGTCGAGATGCGCGAACCGGTGAACATGGCGCTCGCCACGGTCACCGCGATCGAGCACGGGCTGTGGCTGCGGCCCTTCGGCAAGCTGGTGTACGTCATGCCGCCCTTCATCTGCACGCCCGAGGAGATCGACCGGATCACCTCTGGTGTGGTCGCCGTGGCCCGTGCGCTAACCTGAACACCGTTCAATTGCACTTGAGTCAGGAGCGCGCCGATGACTGATCACTCGCCGCTGGCCTGGCTCGCCGAGGTCGAACGCAAGCGCCGGGCCGCGGGCCTGCGCCGCTCGCTACGGGTCCGCCCCGCGGTCGCCACCGAGCTGGACCTCGCCTCCAACGATTACCTGGGTCTGTCTCAGCATCCCGACGTCATCGAGGGCGGCGTGACGGCGCTGCACACCTGGGGTGCTGGCTCCGGCGGCTCCCGGTTGGTGACCGGAAACACCGAGCTGCACGAGGACTTCGAGGCCGAGCTGGCCGGCTTCATGGGCGCCGAGTCGGCGCTGGTGTTCTCCTCCGGTTACACCGCCAACATCGGTGCGGTGGCGGCGCTGTCCGGGCCGGGCTCGCTCATCGTGTCCGACGCGTACAGCCACGCCTCGCTGGTGGACGCCTGCCGACTGTCCCGGGCGCGGGTGGTGGTGTCCCCGCACAACGACGTCGGCGCCGTGGAGACCGCGCTGGTCAGCCGTTCGGAGGAGCGCGCCGTGGTGATCACCGATTCGGTGTTCTCCACCGACGGTGCACTGGCCCCGCTGCGCGCCCTGCACGAGGTCTGTCGCCGGCACGGTGCGCTGCTCATCGTCGACGAGGCCCACGGCCTGGGCGTGCGCGGTACCGGCGGGCGCGGCCTGGTCCACGAGGTCGGCCTGGCCGGAGAACCCGACATCGTGGTGACGACGACGCTGTCGAAGTCACTCGGCAGCCAGGGTGGTGCGGTTCTCGGCCCAGCCGCGGTGCGGGCCCACCTGATCGACGCCGCCCGCACCTTCATCTTCGACACCGGCCTGGCTCCGGCTGCTGTCGGCGCCGCGCGGGCGGCGCTGCAGGTTCTCGTGGCCGAGCCGTGGCGAGCGCAGGCCGTGCTGACCCACGCCGCGACGCTGGCCCGGTTCGGCGGCGCCGTCGGTACCCCTGACTCCGCCGTCGTCTCGGTGATCCTCGGTGACCCCGAGGTCGCGCTGGCCGCGGCGTCGGCCTGTCTGGACCGTGGGGTCCGGGTCGGCTGCTTCCGGCCTCCGACCGTGCCCGCCGGCACCTCGCGGCTGCGGCTGACCGCGCGCGCCTCCCTCGATGACACCGAACTGGATTTGGCCGGTCGGGTGCTCGGCGAGGTGCTCGCGCTGGTGCAGTCGTGACGGTCCTGTTCGTCGCTGGTACCGACACCGGCGTCGGCAAGACCATCGCCACCGCGGCCCTGGCGTGCGCTGCTCGACAGGCCGGCATCGACGTCGCGGTGTGCAAGGCGGTGCAGACCGGAATCTCTCCGGCCGCCGGCCACGGTGACGACGACCTGGCCGAGGTGGGACGCCTGGCCGGGGTCACCTCGCTGGTCCCGGGGTGGCGCTACCCCGAGCCGCTGGCGCCCGTCGCGGCGGCCGCACTGGCCGGCATGCCCCTGCCGTCCCGCGACGAACTGATCGCGCTGATCAAGAACGTGGACCGGCCCCGTCAGCTGACGCTGGTGGAGGGCGCCGGGGGACTGCTCGTCCAGCTCGGCTCCGACGGCACGACGTTGCGTGACCTGGCTATCGAGCTCGGGGCGCCGGTCCTGGTCGTCGTCGCGCCGGGCCTGGGCACCCTCAACCACACGGGCCTGACCGTCGAATCGCTTGCCGCCCACGGCATCGCGTGCGCCGGATTGGTGATCGGCAGCTGGCCGCAGGAGCCGGGGCTCGCGGAGGCGTCCAATCGGGACGCGCTGGACGACATTGCCCCGGTGCGTGCGGTGCTGCCCGCCGGAGCCGGCCGCTCGTCGCCCGAGGATTTCGCTGCCGTGAGTGCGAAAGCATTTGCTCCGCAATGGGTTTCGAGCCTGGTCGGCTGACATGGTGCACTCGGTCGAGCTGCTGTTCGACCTCGACACCGAGGCCGTGATCCGGTCGCTGTGGGATGACCTACGGGACGCGGGGATCGCTGCTCAGCCGCCCGCCGCACGTCCACACGCCACCCTGTGCGTCGCCCAACACATCGACGACGCGGTGCTACCGGCGCTGGCTGGTCTCGCCGGGAGGTTCCCGTTCCGGGCCCGCCTCGGTACCACGCTGGTGTTCGGCCGCACTGCCGGAATCCTGGCGCGGCTCGTGGTACCCAGTGGCGAGCTACTGGACCTCCATGCCGGGGTCTGCCGGCTCAGCGCACCGCATCTGCGGCCGGGCCCCATGCCGCACACCAATCCCGGTGACTGGACGCCGCACGTCACCCTGGCGCGTCGGGTCCCGCCGGACCGGCTTGCCAGGGCACTAGGCATCGCCGGCAGGCCGGCAGAGATCAGTGCGACCGCTCGTGGACTGCGGCTGTGGAACGGCAACGCCCGCACGGAGACTCAGATCGATTTGAGCTGAGTCTGATACCTGGCTTCAATTTCGAGGCACTCGCACCTGTCGTGGTTGAAGCCAGGTACTTCTCGAGACCGTCAGGCGTCCCTGAGTGCAATAACCACGGGCGGATCGCCAAGGTGACTGCACTCAGGAACTTTTCGTTGACGTGGACGGTCTACCGGGCTCGGAGGGCGTCAACCATTGCGCCCGCTCATCGGCGTGTGCCGCCAGCCCGTCGATCAGCAGATTCAGACCGAAAGTGAAACGGCCACCGGCGTTTTCGGACCACACCGAGTCGCCGTCGGCCACGGTCGCCCCGGCCGCGTCCCACTGGAGGCGGGACTGTTCGTCGGCGGTGAAGCCCAGCACGTAGTACACGATGGTGCGCGCGGCGAGGCCGGCGTCGTCGGCGGTGAGCCCGGACTCGGCACAGGCCGCGGCCAGGGCCGCCACGATGCGGCTCAGCTCAGCCGACCGTCCGGCGGAGAAACTGGCCGAGACCAGCTCGGCGCCGTCGGTGGCGGACAGCAGGGCGTCGCGCAGTGCCGAGCACAGCGCCACGATGCGGTCGGGCCACTGGCCGCTCACCGGTCCGCTGACCGGGAGGGGGGTCGCGGCCGCCAGCAGGCGGTCGGCGACCGCGCCCAGGAGCTCCTGCTTGTCGGAGAAATGCCAGTACAGCGCGCCTGGGCTGACGCTCAGTTCACGCGCCAGCCTGCGCATGGTCAGGTCGGCGATCCCGTAGTTGTCCAGGATTTCGGCGGCCTTGGCCACCACGTCGCTTCGGTGCAGTTGCACGTCTGTATCCTAAACACCGTTCAAGTTGTAGGCCGCAGTCGGCCTGGAGTGAGGAGTGCCGATGACTCAGGCCGCGACCGATGTACTGGGTGTTGCCCGCGAGCAGGTGCTCGAGCGCGGCGAAGGCCTGAGCCAGGAGCAGGTGCTCGAAGTTCTGCAGCTGCCCGACGACCGGCTGGAAGACCTGCTGGCCCTCGCGCACGAGGTGCGCATGAAGTGGTGCGGTCCCGAGGTCGAGGTCGAGGGCATCATCAGCCTGAAGACCGGCGGTTGCCCCGAGGACTGCCATTTCTGTTCGCAGTCCGGTCTTTTCGCCTCCCCGGTGCGCAGCGCGTGGCTGGACGTCCCGAGCCTGGTCGAGGCCGCGAAGCAGACCGCCAAGACCGGCGCCACCGAATTCTGCATCGTGGCGGCGGTGCGCGGGCCCGACGAGCGTCTGCTGGCCCAGGTGGCCGCCGGCATCGAGGCCATCCGCAACGAGGTCGACATCCAGATCGCGTGCTCGCTGGGCATGCTCGATCAGGAGCAGGTTGACCGACTCAAGGCCATGGGCGTGCACCGCTACAACCACAACCTGGAGACCTCGAAGTCGTACTTCCCGAACGTCGTCACGACCCACACCTGGGAAGAGCGATGGAAGACGCTCGAGATGGTGCGCGAGGCCGGCATGGAGGTCTGCTGCGGCGGCATCCTCGGCATGGGTGAGACGCTGGAGCAGCGCGCCGAGTTCGCCGCCAACCTGGCCGAGCTGAACCCGCACGAGGTGCCGCTGAACTTCCTGAACCCGCGCCCGGGCACGCCGTTCGGTGACCTGGAGGTGCTGCCGGCCGCTGACGCGCTGCGCGCCGTCGCCGCGTTCCGCTTGGCCATGCCGCGCACCATGCTGCGCTTCGCCGGTGGCCGTGAGATCACGCTCGGCGACCTGGGCGCCAAGCAGGGCATCCTGGGCGGTATCAACGCCGTCATCGTCGGCAACTACCTGACGACGCTGGGCCGCCCGGCCGAGTCCGACCTGGAACTGCTGGACGATCTGCAGATGCCGATCAAGGCCCTCAACGCCACGCTGTGATGACCCGCGAATTGCCCGCACCGGTCAGTGCCGGCAAGTTCAACGTGTACACCGGTGTCGCGGCTGATGCCGTCGACGGCGCCGTCATGCCGACCACGGCCCAGCTCGGTCTGGAGGCGCCCCGGTTCTGCGCCGAATGCGGCCGACGCATGGTGGTGCAGGTGCGCCCCGACGGGTGGTGGGCCAAGTGCTCACGGCACGGGGTGGTGGACTCGAAGGACCTGGAGACCCAAAGGTGACCGAAGGCGTCCAGAGTGCCGAAACGGTGCAGCCGCCGAAGCTTTCGCATCGCGCGGCCGCGCTGCGGGTCGTCGTCGGGTTGACACTGACCGGCGCACTCGGTGGGGTGCTGTGGGCGTTTCTGGCGCCGCCCGTCGACGCTGTCGTGGCGTTGACGAAGAAGGGGCAGCGCATTCACGGGTACTTCGGTGACGAGGCGGACCGGGTGTTCCTCGGCGGTGCGCTGGCGGTTGGCCTGCTGACGGTGATCGCCGTGGTGGCCGCCACGCTGGTGTGGCAATGGCGGGCGCATCGCGGGCCGGTCCTGGCCGGCGCACTGGCGCTCGGCAATGTAGCCGCGGCCGGAGCCCTCACCGGTGTCGGTGCCGTCGTCGCTCATTGGCGCTACGGGACGCCGGACCTTGCGGCCACGGCGTTGTCTCCCGAGCATCGGGTGGGCTACCTCGTCGAGGCGGCGCCGGTGTTCTTCGGCCACTCGCCGTGGGTTGTCGCGACGACGCTGTTCTTCCCTGCCGGCGTCGCCGCGCTGGTGTACCTCTTCTGCACGCTGGCGACCAAGCGCGACGATCTGGGTGCCTGGCCGCCGGTGGCGCCGACGCCGCCGGGTGTGGTGCTACCGACCGCCGATGCGGTTGCGGCTACCGACGCCCAATAGGAAGTCCCAGCAGCACCTTCGTGCTGACCACACCGAGCTTGATCAAGCCGAGGTAGGTCGCCGGGTTCAGCAGGACCGGCCACGACGTACGCACGGTGGGGCCCAACGGCTTACCGGCGAACCGGTCGGCCAGCCAGCTCAGTGCCATCGGTGCGGCCAGCGGGTGCAGGGCGATGTGCTCGCTGAGGATGTCCCGGTGGTAGGTCACGTGCGAGCCGCCCATGACGTAGGTGTCGGTCAGCTCGTCGATGTTGCCGACCGCGATGATCTGGTCGTACACGGCCTGCATCACCAGCAGCGGCGGCGTCGGCGCGGTCTTGCCCAGCTTGATGCTCTCGAAGACGTGCTGCACCTCGGGAGTGTCGAGCACTTCATGCAGCGGCTTCTTCAGCAGGCTGCCCATGTCGAGTCCGGCGTGCCGGACGACGGCCTCGACGGTCGTCATGCCCTTGATGTTGCGCAGCATCGCTTTGCCGGCCTCGGTGGCATGCTCGTGGATGACGCGGTTCAGGCCCGGGTAGATATGCATGAGCGCCGCGATGACGGTGGCCGGTAGGCCGGCTTTGGCGGTGCCGTTCAGCTGGTGGAACACGTTGCCTAGGTTGGCAACCGGCGAGCCGAGGGCGGCGCCGACGACGTTGAGCTCAGGTGCGTAGCCTGCGTATTCCTCAGCGGCCCAGGAGCTGGCGAGACCGCCGCCCGAGTAGCCCCACAGACCGATCGGTGCATCGGCGTACAAGCCGAGTGATTCGGTGTTGATGGCGGCGCGCAGGCCGTCGAGGATGTGGTAGCCAGGCTGGTGCGGGGCGCCCCAGATGCCGTCGGTGCCTTCGTGGTCGGGGACGGACACGGCCCAGCCCTGGGCGAGGACCGCGGCGATGAGCATGTATTCGAGCTGCGCCACCGAGCCGAGGGCCCGGGCACGATGCCGCAGGGCGTAGGACGGGAAACAGGCGTCGGAGACCGCGTCGATGGCGCACTGGTACGACACGATGGGACAACGACTGTCCGGGTTGTGGTCGACGGGCAGCAGCACGGTGGTCACCGCCGCCTGCGGTGCGCCGCCCAGGTCGGTGCTGCGGTACAGCAGCTGCGTGGCGGTGACGCCCTGGGGGATGACGCCCATGAACCCGAGCTCGACGTCACGGGACCGCAGGACGGTACCGGGCGTGGTGAGCTCGAAGCCGACGGGCGGCATGTAGAACGCGTCGTCGCTGGGTCGCAGGGGGCGGATGCCGGACTGCAGCTCCTCGTGGTACGGCTGGCCGATCCACTCGGCGTCGAACGCCCTGGCTGCATTGCCCATGGTCATCGGCAAATCATGTCTTAAGGAACCCTTAAAAACCAATTCCGGCTCGCGAAATGTGGCCATAAAGTGATCTACGTCACGGTGCGTAGGTTAACTAGGTGGGCGTAGCGCGGCGAACTCGTCGGTGACGCGATATGTCGAGTCGGTGAACCGGTACAGCGCGGCCGGCCGGCCGCCGCTGCGTCCGGAACGCGCGGTCGTGCCGGTCGGGGTGATGACGCCGCGTCGGGCCAGCACGCGCTGCAGGTTGGTTGGATCCACCTGGTGGCCCAGCGTGGCGGCGTAGATGTCGCGCAGCGTGGTGAGCGTGAATTCTTTTGGCGCCAAGGCGAATCCGATGTTGGTGTAGGACATCTTGGCGACCAGCCGGGCGTGGGCGTGGGCGATCATCGGGCCGTGGTCGAAGGCCGTGGGGGGCAGCGCCGACACCGGATGCCAGCGCGTGTCGGCCGGCAGTTCGGGTGTGGCGGGGGAGGGTACCAGGCCGAGGAAGGTCGAGGCGATGGTGCGCGGTCCGGGCACGCGTCTGGGATCGGAGAAGACCGCGAGTTGCTCGAGGTGGGTCAGTTGGCGCAGGTCGACCTTCTCGGCAAGTTGACGGCGGACTGAACTCGTCATGTCTTCGTCGTGTCGCAGCTGGCCGCCGGGTAGGGACCACGCGCCGCGCTGCGGTTCCATGGCACGTTCCCATAGCAGCACGCTGAGCTGCGGCTTTTTGCTGGCGAGGGCGCGCACCTGAAACACGACGGCGAGCACTTCATGCGCAGTGCTAGTATGTGGCATGTTTTCGATCATAAGTCGAAAACCTGGCCAGGTTCAAAGGAGACGGCCATGACGGTTCTGGACCGTGCGACGGAGTCAGGCGGGTTCGGCGACGTAGTCGCCGACGCGCAGTGGGCGGACGAGGTGCGCCGCCTGGCAAAAGAGCGCAATGCCACGATCCTCGCGCACAACTACCAGTTGCCCGAGATTCAGGACATCGCCGACCACGTGGGCGACTCGCTGGCGTTGTCCCGGATCGCGGCCGACGCCGCCGAGGACACCATCGTGTTCTGCGGTGTGCACTTCATGGCCGAGACCGCGAAGATCCTGTCACCGGCCAAGACCGTCCTGATCCCGGACCAGCGGGCGGGCTGCTCGCTGGCCGATTCGATTACCGCGGACGACCTGCGGGCCTGGAAGGCCGACTACCCGGACGCGGTGGTGGTGTCCTACGTGAACACCACCGCGGCCGTCAAAGCACTCACCGACATCTGCTGCACGTCGTCCAACGCTGTCGAGGTGGTCGCCTCGATCCCCGCGGACAAGACCGTGCTGTTCTGCCCCGACCAGTTCCTCGGTGCGCACGTGCGCCGCATGACCGGACGGGACAACCTGCACATCTGGGCCGGGGAGTGTCACGTGCATGCCGGCATCAACGGTGACGAGCTCGCCGACCAGGCCCGCTCGCACCCCGACGCCGAACTGTTCGTGCACCCCGAATGTGGTTGTGCGACATCGGCTCTGTACCTGGCGGGCGAGGGCGCCGTGCCCGACGACCGGGTGAAGATCCTGTCCACCGGCGGCATGCTCGACGCCGCCCGGGATACCCAGGCCAAGCAGGTGCTGGTCGCCACCGAGATCGGCATGCTGCACCAGTTGCGCCGTGCCGCACCCGAAATCGAATTCCTGGCCGTCAATGATCGGGCCTCCTGCCCCTACATGAAGATGATCACGCCGGCCGCGCTGCTGCGCTGCCTGCGCGACGGTGCCGATGAAGTTCACGTCGACGAGGACGTCGCAGCCGCAGCTCGGTTGAGCGTGCAGCGCATGATCGGGATCGGGCAGCCCGGCGGCGGGGAATAGTGATGAGGGCCTCCACGCCCGGGAGGCTGGCCGCGTGCGGCGGACGCGGCTATTGGCGCCAACGTGCCGACGTCATCGTCGTCGGCACGGGCGTCGCCGGTCTGGCCGCCGCCCGCGCGGCGCAACTGGCTGGCAGCCGCGTCGTGGTCGTCGGCAAGTCCGGTGAGACAGCCACCGCGTACGCACAGGGTGGCATCGCGGTCGTCATCCCCGACACCGATGACTCGGTGCAGGCGCACGTCGCCGACACGGTCGCGGCCGGCGCCGGTCTGTGCGACGTCGAGGCGGTCACCTCGATCGTCGCCGACGGTTATGCCGCGGTACGCGAATTGGTCGGTGCCGGTGCGGCTTTCGATGAAGTGAGTCCGGGGGACTGGTCGCTGACCCGCGAGGGCGGGCACAGCCGCCGCCGCATCATCCACGCCGGCGGCGACGCCACCGGCGCCGAGGTGCAACGGGCGCTGGCGGCCGCGACGCAGACGCTGGACATCCGGCCCAATCATGTTGCGCTGCAGGTGCTGCACCACGACGGCGTGGTCAGCGGACTGCTGGTCCTGAGCCCTGAGGGACCCGGGGTGCTGACGGCGCCGTCGGTGATCCTGGCGACCGGCGGGCTGGGTCAGCTGTACACCGCGACCACCAACCCCGACGGGTCCACCGGCGACGGCATCGCCCTCGCGCTGCGCGCCGGACTAGCGGTCCGCGACATCGAGTTCATCCAGTTCCACCCCACCATGCTGTACACCGGCGCGGCCGGTGGTCGTTGCCCGTTGATCACCGAAGCGCTGCGCGGCGAAGGGGCGATCCTGCGTGACCGCCGCGGCGACCCGGTCACCGACGGCGTGCACCCGATGGGCGACCTGGCGCCGCGCGACATCGTGGCGGCGGCCATCGATGCGCGGCTGTCCGCCACCGGCGACGACTACGTCTACCTCGACGCCCGCGGTGTCCCCGATGTCGCCGCCCGGTTCCCGACCGTCACGGCCGCATGCCTGGCCGCCGGTATCGACCTTGCGCGTCAACCGATTCCGGTGGTACCCGGCGCCCACTACAGCTGCGGCGGTGTGGCCACCGACGTGCACGGGCGCACCGAGATGGCGGGCCTGTTCGCGGCCGGCGAGGTCGGACGCACCGGTATGCACGGCGGCAACCGCCTGGCCTCCAACAGCTTGTTGGAGGGACTGGTCGTCGGTGGCCGGGCCGGTCGCGCGGCGGCCGAGCAGGCCCGCGCCGCCGGCGGAAACCGCGTCCCGGAACCGGATTTGGGCACGCGGCCCGCAGTGGATCGGGATGCGCTTCAACAGGGCATGACGCGTTACGCATCCGTCGTGCGCGATGCCGCGGGGCTGGGACACCTGGGCGAATTGTTGGCCGGGGCGCGTGGCAAGGCCATGACGGACCGGACCGCCGTCGAGGATGCGGCACTGACGGTGACGGCGGCGGCGGTCGCGGCGGCCGCGGCGGCGCGGGCCGAATCCCGCGGCTGCCACCACCGCAGCGACCGGCCGGACCGGGATTCGGCGTTCGGGGTATCCATCGATATTCGGCTGGACGGCAACGGCTGTGCCGTAGCGGCGACGCCGGTAGCAGTGGGCGTGTGATGAGCGCTCGCGCGAGGATCAGCGGGAGTGCGCAGTGCATCCGTTCGAGGAAGAGAAGGTTCTGATGTCGCTCAGTGCAGCGGAATTGGCGGACGCGCGCGCGGTCATCGATCGCGCGCTCGACGAAGACCTGCGTTACGGCCCGGACGTCACCTCGGTGGCGACGGTGCCCGCCGACGCCACCACCGTCGCGTCGATGGTGCCGCGGCAGGCGGGTGTCATCGCCGGCCTGGACATCGCGGTTCTGGTGCTGGACAAGGTGATCGGCGTGGGCGCCTACCAGATCAGGGACCGGGCCGAGGACGGCGCGGAGGTCAAACCCGGCGACGCGGTGCTGACCGTCGAGGCGCCGACGCGGGCCCTGCTGACGGCCGAACGCACCATGCTCAACATCGTCTGCCACCTGTCGGGTATCGCGTCGGAGACGGCCCGTTGGGTGCACGAGGTGTCCGGAACGGACGCGGCCATCCGAGATACCCGAAAGACCTTGCCGGGACTGCGGTTACTGCAGAAGTACGCCGTGCGGGTCGGTGGCGGCGTGAACCACCGGCTGGGGCTCGGCGATGCCGCGCTGATCAAGGACAACCATGTCGCGGCCGCGGGGTCGGTGCTCGCGGCCCTGCAGGCGGTGCGTGCGGTGGCGCCGGATCTCCCGTGCGAGGTCGAGGTGGATTCGCTAGAGCAGCTCGACGAAATCCTCGGTGAAAACGTCGAATTGGTCTTGCTGGACAACTTCCCGGTCTGGCAGACGCAGATCGCGGTGCAGCGCCGCGATGCCCGCGCGCCCGGCACCAAGCTGGAATCGTCGGGCGGTCTGAGCCTGGACTCGGCCGCGGCCTATGCCGCGACCGGGGTGGACTACCTCGCCGTCGGCGCCCTGACACATTCGGTGCGGGTCCTCGACGTCGGACTCGATACGTAGCTCGGCCGCTACTATCACGGTCATGCCAGAAGACGAGAAGTCCGAAGACAAGACCACCACGCTGAGCAAGGCGGCCAAGGACTCCGGCGCGACGTCGGCGTCGGGTGGCGGATCGGTGTCCGTCACGCAGATCATCGCGATCGCCGCCGTGGTCATCGGCCTGATCGCTGCCGCTATCGGGGGTTACGCCTTGTACGAGGTGAAGCACCAGGACAAGACGTACACGCAGGCGGAGCAGGACGCCGCCAAGATCGCCGTGTGTGACGCCATGAAGACCGTCAGCAAGGGCATTGCGATCAACACCAACCTGACGCCTCCCGGCGGGCCGCAGGACACCACGGGCGCGCTGGCCGTGGCGGCCAACGCGCGCCTGGCGCTGATCACCGGTGGCCAGTACCTGTTGAACCGGATCGATCCGGCCGCCCCGGCCGACCTTGCGACGGCCGCGCGGAAGTACGCGAACACGCTGCTGGACATCGGGGCTGCGGCGACGTCGGGCGCGCAGACCGACGATCCGCAGCAGAAGGTGCGCCTGGACGACGCCGGCGCCGACAGCAAGCAGGTCGACGACATCTGCAAGTAGTCGCCGAGGTAACGATGGCCACGCTGGGTTCCAGCGTGGCCATCGTTGTCAGTGGGCGATGTCGGCGACGAAGACGCCGGTGCGCTTGGCCGCCATCTGTGCGATGCGCGGCAGCGACGGATCGACGGTGCCTGCCGGCAGTACCCGCGGGTTGACCAGGTGCAGGTCTTTCCGCGACACGTGGATGTCGGCTTCGCCGGCGGCCAGCACGTTCTTGACCCAGTTGGTCTTGCCGTGGGCCAGGGCGACCGCCAGCACGTCGCCCTTGCGGTACGACGTGACGATGGTCTCGAATTCCTTGCCCGACGTGCGGCCGCGGTGCTTGATGACCGAGAAACCGGGGAGCTTCTTGGACAGTGGGCGCAACGCCGGGTTGATGTACTTGATCTGGAAGTTTTCCAACCACACCGGGAAGATCATCGGCACACCGGCCGCGTTGTTGGGGTGTTCCTGACGGCTTGACATTGACGCCTCCGAATTCGATTTGGCCTGCTCTGGGAGAATAGTGGGGTGAACACTGCAGTGAAGCTCGCGCGTATCGATTTGCGAGGTCAGCAGCTGTCCGCGGCGCAGTTGCGAGCGGTGCTGCCCCGGGGCGGTGTCGACGTCGATTCGGTGCTGCCCAAGGTGCGCCCGATCGTCGACGCGGTGGTCGAACGCGGCGCGGTGGCGGCCCTCGAATACGGAGAGTCCTTCGACGGCGTGCGGCCGGCCGCCGTGCGCGTCCCCCAAGCCGAGCTGGACGCTGCGCTGACCCGGTTGCCCGCCGACGTGCGGGTGGCGCTCGAGGTTGCCATCGAGCGGACCCGCGCCGTGCACGCCGACCAGCGTCGCACCGACACCGTCACGACCCTCGCGCCGGGGGCGACCGTCACCGAACGCTGGGTCCCGGTCGAGCGCGTCGGGCTGTACGTGCCGGGCGGCAACGCCGTCTACCCGTCGAGTGTCGTGATGAACGTCGTGCCGGCCCAGACTGCCGGCGTCGACTCTCTGGTGATCGCCAGCCCGCCGCAGAAGGACCACGGTGGTCTGCCGCACCCGACCATCCTGGCGGCCGCCGCGCTACTCGGGGTCGACGAGGTGTGGGCCGTCGGCGGCGCCCAGGGCATCGCGTTGCTGGCCTACGGCGGCGTGGACACCACGGGTGAAGAGCTGGCACCGGTCGACATGATCACGGGGCCGGGCAACATCTTCGTCACCGCGGCCAAGCGCATCTGCCGCTCCCAGGTGGGCATCGATGCCGAGGCCGGCCCGACGGAGATCGCGATCCTGGCCGACGACTCGGCCAGCCCGGTGCACATCGCCGCCGATCTGATCAGCCAGGCCGAGCACGACGAGATGGCCGCCAGCGTACTGGTCACCACCAGTGAGAAGCTGGCCGACGCCACCGACGTCGAGGTGGCCGCGCAGGTCGCCACCACGCTGCACCGCGAGCGCGTGACGGTCGCGCTGAACGGCAAGCAGTCGGCCGTCGTGCTGGTCGACGATCTCGACGTCGGTGTGCGGGTGGTCAACGCCTACGCCGCCGAGCACCTCGAGATCCAGACAGCCGACGCCGCACAGGTCGCCGGCCGAATCCGTTCCGCCGGGGCGATTTTCGTCGGCGCCTGGTCGCCGGTGAGCCTCGGCGACTACTGCGCCGGGTCCAACCACGTGCTGCCGACCGCCGGCTGCGCACGGCACTCCAGTGGCCTGTCCGTCCAGACGTTCCTGCGCGGCATTCACGTCGTCGACTACACCGAGGCGGCCCTCAAAGACGTTGCGGGTCATGTGATCACGTTGGCCACGGCAGAGAACCTGCCGGCGCACGGTGAGGCCGTGCGCCGGAGGTTCGAGCAGTGATGAGCCGCTTGCGCGAAGAACAGAGTGGCCCGGTGAACAGCAAAATATCTCTGGCCGACCTACCCCTGCGCGACAACCTGCGGGGCAAGTCGCCCTACGGCGCACCGCAATTGGCGGTGCCGGTGCGGCTCAACACCAACGAGAACCCGCACCCGCCGACGCAGGCGCTGATCGACGACGTCGCCGCGACCGTGCGTGCGGCGGCTGCCGAGCTGCACCGCTACCCGGATCGCGACGCCATGGCACTGCGCACCGACCTGGCCGCGTACCTGCAGGCGCAGACCGGTGTCGCGTTGACCGCGGAAAACCTTTGGGCGGCAAACGGTTCCAATGAAATCCTGCAGCAGCTGCTGCAGGCGTTCGGCGGTCCGGGCCGCAGCGCCATCGGTTTCGTGCCGTCGTACTCGATGCATCCGATCATCTCCGACGGCACCCAGACCGAGTGGCTGTCGGCAACCCGGGCGGCCGACTTCGGGCTGGACATGGATGTGGCCGTCGCGGCGATCCGAGACCAGCAGCCGGACGTGGTGTTCGTGACCAGCCCCAACAACCCGACCGGGCAGAGCGTGCCGCTCGACGACCTGCGGCGATTGCTCGACGTCACGCCGGGCGTGCTGATCCTGGACGAGGCATACGGCGAATTCTCGTCGCAGCGCAGCGGTGTCGAACTGCTGGCCGACTACCCGGCCAAGCTGATCATCAGCCGTACCATGAGCAAGGCCTTCGCCTTCGCCGGAGGCCGGTTGGGCTACCTGGTGGCCGACCCCGCGGTCATCGACGCGATGCTGCTGGTGCGGTTGCCGTACCACCTCTCGGTGCTGACCCAGGCCGCCGCGCGTGCGGCGTTGCGGCATGCCGACGAGACCCTGAGCAGCGTCGCCACCTTGGCCGCGGAGCGCGACCGCGTGGCAGCTGCCTTGTCCGACATGGGTTTCCGGGTCATTCCCAGCGATGCCAACTTCATCCTGTTCGGGGAGTTCGCCGACGCCGCGGCCACCTGGCAGCGCTACCTGGACGCCGGCGTGCTGATCCGCGATGTCGGCATTCCCGGATTCCTGCGCACCACCGTCGGTTTGGCCTCGGAGAACGACGCCCTGCTCGAAGTCAGCGCCAAGCTCGCCGCATCGGAACTAGCCCCACAAGGAGTTTCATGACTCGCCGCGCCCGCGTGGAACGCATCACCAAAGAGTCGAGTATCCAGGTCGAAATCGACCTCGACGGCACCGGCCAGGTCGACATCAGCACCGGCGTGCCGTTCTTTGACCACATGCTGACCTCCCTGGGGACGCACGCCAGCTTCGATCTGACGGTGCACGCCAAGGGTGACGTCGAGATCGAGGGCCACCACACCGTCGAGGACACCGCGATCGTTCTCGGTCAGGCGCTCGGCGAGGCCTTGGGGGACAAGAAGGGCATCCGGCGCTTCGGTGATGCGTTCATCCCCATGGACGAGACCCTGGCCCATGCGGCCGTTGACGTTTCGGGACGCCCGTACTTCGTGCACACCGGCGAACCGGAGTCCATGGTGTCCTTCACCATCGCCGGTGCCGCGGTTCCGTACCACACCGTGATCAACCGGCACGTGTTCGAGTCGCTGGCCTTCAACGCCAAGATCGCGCTGCACGTGCGGACGCTGTACGGCCGCGACCCGCACCACATCACCGAGGCGCAGTACAAGGCCGTGGCCCGGGCGCTGCGCCAGGCTGTCGAGCCGGACCCCCGCGTGGCCGGGGTGCCCTCGACAAAGGGCACTCTGTGAGAAAGAAGCTCGTCGTCCTGGACTACGGTTCGGGCAATCTCCGGTCCGCCCAGCGTGCACTCGAGCGGGTGGGCGCCGACGTCGAGGTGACCGCTGACGCGGCGGCTGCCGCGGCTGCGGACGGACTCGTGGTGCCCGGCGTCGGTGCCTACGAAGCGTGCATGACGGGTCTGCGTTCGATCGGCGGGGAGAAGATCATCGCCGACCGTATCGCCGCGGGTCACCCCGTGCTCGGCGTATGCGTCGGAATGCAGATCCTGTTCTCGAAGGGTGTGGAGTTCGGTGTCCAGACCGAGGGCTGCGGGCAGTGGCCCGGCGAGGTCACCCGGCTCGATGCGCCGGTGATCCCACACATGGGCTGGAATACCGTCGACGCCGCTGCGGGCAGCACCCTGTTCAAGGGGCTCGGCCCGGACACGCGGTTCTATTTCGTGCATTCCTACGCCGCCCAGCAGTGGGGCGGCCATGCCGACGCGAAGGTCACCTGGGCCACGCATCACGTGCCGTTCATCGCCGCTGTCGAGGACGGCGCGTTGTCGGCAACGCAGTTTCATCCGGAGAAGAGCGGCGACGCAGGTGCGACGCTGTTGGCGAATTGGGTTGAGGGGCTATGAGTTTGATTTTGTTGCCGGCCGTTGACGTGGTCGACGGCAAGGCGGTGCGGCTGGTGCAGGGCAAGGCCGGCAGCGAGACCGATTACGGTTCGGCGCTGGAGGCGGCGCAGACCTGGCAGCGCGACGGCGCCGAGTGGGTGCACCTGGTGGACCTGGACGCCGCGTTCGGGCGGGGCAGCAACCGGGAACTGCTGGCCGAGGTGGTCGGCAAACTCGATGTGGCGGTGGAGCTTTCCGGCGGCATCCGCGATGACGCCTCACTCAAGGCGGCCATGGACACCGGCTGCGCCCGGGTGAACATCGGCACCGCCGCGCTGGAGAGCCCGCAGTGGTGCAGGCGCGCCATCGGCGAGTACGGCGACCGCGTGGCGGTCGGCCTGGACGTGCAGTTCGAGAACGGCAGCTGGCGCCTGCGTGGCCGTGGCTGGGAGACCGACGGCGGGGATCTGTGGGAGGTGCTGGAACGCCTTGACAGCGAAGGCTGCTCGCGTTACGTCGTCACCGATGTCACCAAGGACGGCACGCTGACCGGACCGAACCTGGAGCTGCTGAGCACCGTGGCCGGCCGCACCAAGGCACCGATCATCGCGTCGGGCGGGGTGTCGAGCCTGGACGACCTGCGGGCCATCGCCACGCTCACCGGGCAGGGCGTCGAGGGCGCGATCGTCGGAAAGGCCTTGTACGCCGAGCGGTTCACGCTGCCCGAGGCATTGGCCGCTGTGCGATAGATGGGTGAAGTGATCGAACCGGCGAGGTTGGCAGAGCTGGTCGCGACAGCGACCGGCATCCTCGACGACGCCGTTGCCCCCTTCATCGCCGGGCATCAGGCCGACGCGGCAGTTCGCAAGAAGGGCAACGACTTCGCCACCGAGATCGATTTGGCCATCGAGCGGCAGGTGGTCGCGGCGCTGTCGTCGGCGACCGGGATCGGCGTGCACGGTGAGGAATTCGGTGGTGCGCCCATCGATTCTGAACTGGTGTGGGTGCTGGACCCGATCGACGGCACGTTCAACTATGCCGCCGGTTCGCCCATGGCGGCGATCCTGCTCGGCCTGCTATGGCGGGGTACCCCGGTCGCCGGGCTGACCTGGCTGCCGTTCATGGGCCAGCGGTATGTCGCAACGGTGGATGGCCCTGTCCGCGACGGGGACTCGGTGTTGCCGCCGTTGGCTTCGTCCACGCTGGCCGACTCGATCATCGGCATCCAGACCTTCAACATCGAGTCGAAGGGCCGGTTCCCCGGGCGGTGGCGCAACGCGGTGCTGTCGGGCCTGACCCGGGAGTGCTCGCGGGTGCGGATGCACGGCGCCACCGGCCTGGATTTGGCCTACGTCGGCGCCGGCATCCTCGGTGGTGCAATAAGTTTCGGTCACCACATCTGGGACCACGCCGCAGGCGTGGCGCTGGTGCGGGCCGCCGGCGGCATCGTCACCGACCTCGCCGGCGAGCCCTGGACCGTCGAGTCCAAGTCGGCGCTGGCCGCCGCTCCCGGCGTGCACGAGAGGATGCTGGAGATCGTGAAGTCCGTTGGCGTGCCGGAGGAATACCTGTGAGTCTCGCAACCCGTGTCATCCCGTGCCTGGACGTCGACGGCGGCCGGGTGGTCAAGGGCGTCAACTTCGAGAACCTCAGGGACGCCGGTGATCCCGTCGAGCTGGCCGCCGCGTACGACGCCGAGGGCGCCGACGAGCTGACGTTCCTGGACGTGACGGCCTCGTCGTCAGGCCGCTCGACCATGCTCGAGGTGGTGCGGCGCACCGCCGAGCAGGTGTTCATCCCGCTGACCGTCGGCGGCGGCGTCCGCTCGGTCGAGGATGTCGACACCCTGCTGCGGGCGGGTGCCGACAAGGTCTCGGTCAACACCGCGGCCATCGCCCGGCCCGAACTCCTGTCGGAGCTGTCGCGTCAGTTCGGTTCGCAGTGCATCGTGCTGTCGGTCGATGCGCGGACCGTGCCCGAAGGATCTGATCCGACACCGTCCGGCTGGGAGGTGACCACACACGGTGGTCGCCGCGGTACCGGCATCGACGCTGTCGAATGGGCAGTCCGGGGAGCGGAACTCGGCGTCGGTGAGATCCTGCTGAACTCCATGGATGCCGACGGCACCAAAGCCGGGTTCGACCTCGCGATGCTGCGGGCGGTGCGCGCCGCGGTGAGCGTGCCGGTCATCGCCAGCGGGGGCGCCGGCGCTGTCGACCACTTCGCACCGGCAGTGCAGGCCGGCGCCGACGCGGTCCTGGCGGCCAGCGTGTTCCATTTCCGCGAGCTGACCATCGGTCAGGTGAAGGATGCGATGGCGGCTGAAGGGATCATCGTTCGATGAGCGAAGCGACATCGGCGAATGGAGGTCCGGTGCGATGAGTGCTCTCGATCCGAATATTGCGGCGCGCATCAAGCGCAATGAGGCCGGGCTGTTCACGGCCGTGGTGCAGCAGCGGGGCACCGGCGACGTCCTGATGGTCGCCTGGATGGACGACGACGCGCTGGCCCGCACCCTGGAAACCCGTGAGGCGACGTATTTTTCCCGCTCGCGCGGGCAGCAGTGGGTCAAGGGGTTGACGTCCGGACACACGCAGCACGTGCATTCGGTGCGGTTGGACTGCGACGGTGACGCCGTGCTGGTCGAGGTCGACCAGGTCGGCGGGGCCTGCCACACCGGCGATCACAGCTGCTTCGACGCAGACCTCCTGCTCGCCCCCGAGTCCTAGCCGGCGTCGGACAGGTGCTGCTGGACCAGTGCCCGTCCCTCGGCCTGCAGCGCGTCGTCGACATCGACGCCCAGCACCCGCAGCGCCGCATCAGCGATGGCGGCGGCCACTTCGTCACCGGCGATGCCGGGATCGTCGACGCGCTGCGCGATGACCGTTTCGGTGAGGCGCACCGGTAGGCCGCAGCGGAACTCGTCGTGGCCGCCCATGACGTCGACCGCGAGCTGGCGGTAGACGGCGTGCAGCTCACGCCGCCGGTGGTGGAAGCCCTCGATGCCGTCGACCTCCGGCAGCAGATACAGCCGGCCCAGGTTCCACGGGACGGACAACAGGTTGGCCGCGTCGCCTGCCGTCACCGCCCACAGTGCGGCCCGCGGATCCTCCACCGACCGCGTCACGCGCCGCGCGAAGTCCAGCGACGGCACCACCGTCGCATCGAGTAGTGCTTCGAGAATGGCTTCCTTGTTGGGGAAATGGTGATACAGCGAGGCCTGCCGGATGCCGACCGCCTCGGCGATGGACCGCGTCGAGGTCACGGTGAACCCCTGCGTCACAAAGAGTTCTCCGGCGGCGTCGAGGATCTGCTCGACGGCGGTACTGCCGGGGCGTAGGGCATCGCGATGGCGGGGGCGGCCTGGGCGGCTCATGCCACTACTGTGCCACCTGCGGTCATCCGCGCATCGCCGCCTCGCGTGAAACTCAACTGTTACATCGCGACCCACGCCGGAAACGTCGGTGACCCATCTGCGTCACGCTTTCCGTTAATTCTGTCAGTTGACAGGTATTAACCTCTGAAGAAGCGGGATCGGATGACATTGACCAACGCGTCGCCGGCGGACCACGACGATCTCGCCGAGTTCGGCTACGACCAACAACTGCACCGCTCGCTGGGCAAGTTCGCCTCGTTCGCGGCCGGCTTCTCGTTCGTCTCGATCCTCACCACAATCTTCCAGTTGTTCGGCCTCGGTTACGGTTTCGGTGGTCCGGCGTTCTTCTGGACCTGGCCTGCAGTATTCATCGGTCAGTTCGCGGTGGCCCTGTGCTTCGCCGAACTCGCCGCGCGGTACCCGATCTCGGGAGCCATCTACCAGTGGGCCCGTCGTCTCGGCGGTGAGGTGGTCGGCTGGTTCGGCGGCTGGTTCATGATCCTCGCGCAGATCATCACGGCGTCGGCCGCGGCCATCGCACTACAGGTGGTGCTGCCGGCGGTGTGGTCGGGTTTCCAGATCATCGGCACCGACACCGCTCTCACGTCCGCGGATGGAGCGGCCAACGCGGTGCTACTGGGTACCGCGCTCCTGGTGATCACCACCACGATCAATTGCATCGGAGTCCGCTGGATGTCGCGGGTGGCGACCATCGGGGTCTGCTGCGAGATCGTCGGCGTGATCGCGGTGGTCGGCGTGTTCTTCACTCATGCCCAGCGCGGTCCTCAGGTCGTTTTCGACACCGGCGCAGCGGGCCCCGGGTACGGCTGGGCCTGGATCGCCTCCGGCCTGATGGCCGCGTACGTCATGGTCGGCTTCGGTTCCGCCGGTGAACTCGCCGAGGAGACCCGCGACGCGCGCCGGGTCGCCCCGCGCACCATCCGCTCGGCGCTCACCGTCTCCGCACTCGGCGGTGGACTGATGATCATCGGTGCCCTGATGGCCGCGCCGAGCCTGACCGATGGGCGCCTGGCGACGGAGGGCCTGCCCTATGTGCTGGGTGCGGTGCTGTCCTCGCCGTGGGGGACCTTGCTCCTCGTCGATGTCGCCATCGCAATCTTCATCTGCACCTTGGCCATTCAGACCGCGGCCACCCGCCTGATGTTCTCCATGGCACGCGACCACCGGCTGCCGTTCTCGTCGCTGCTGTCCCGCGTCAATCCGGCTACCGGGACGCCCATTCCGCCGGCCATCGTGGTCGGTGTCGCCTGTGTCGGCGTGCTGCTGGTCAACGTCGGCAACTCCGCGATCTTCGCGACGCTCGCCAGCGTCTGCATCATCGCGATCTACATCGCCTACCTGCTGGTGACGGCACCGCTGCTGGTGCACCGGCTGCGGGGAATGCGTTGGGACGCAACGGTCACCGATGCCGGTGGACGGCCGCTCTTCTCGATGGGCCGCTGGGGACTGCCGATCAATGTGTTCGCGGTGGTGTACGGCATGGCCATGGTGATCAACCTGGCCTGGCCGCGGCCGGAGATCTACGACCCGACGGGCACCATGCCACTGCTGGTCTGGGCCGGGCCGTTCACCATCGTCGCCATCGTCACGCTCGGTGCCCTGTGCTTCCCGTACCGCCGGGAACACCCCCGCCCCGTCGGGTCGCTCTGACCCCGTCCAATCCGCAACTGCCGAAAGGATTCTCGTGACTGCCTCGTCCACCTCAACAACCGCTGCCGCCCGAGCGCACGCCCGCGCCCAGGCCGGCACTCACACGGCGGCCATGCCCGTCGTCCCGGCATCGCGGTGGCCGACACCGCCGTCCGGTGTCGACGCCGACCGTCTGACCTGGGCCGAGACGGTGCCCGGCGGCCGCTACACCAGCAAGGTGCTGGCCCGCGGAACGCGGTTGCGACTCACCGACATCGACGGTCGCGCGTGTGCGCACCTGCTGTTGTGGCGCGCCGATGCCCCGTGGGAGCGGCTCAACACCGCCGACACCGTCAAGGTGCCGTGGCAGGCGTACCTCGGTACCGGCCATCCGCTGCTCGACGACCAGGGGCGGGTCCTGGCGACCATCGTTGCCGACACCTCGGGTCACCATGACGCCTTGTGCGGCACTACAACCCGCGATCAGAACAAAGCCCGCTACGGGGCCGGCACCGCTCATTCGGACAGCCCGGCCGGCCGCGAGCTCCTGGTGCTCGCCGCGCTCAAGCACGGTCTCGGACCGCGCGACGTCGGCCCCGGGGTGTCGTTCTTCCACGGCGTCCGCGCCGACGATGCGGGTCAACTGGAGTCGACGGGCTCGGCCGGCCCCGGCACCACTGTCGAACTGATCGTGCATCTGCCGGTGATCGTGGCGATCGCCAACACCGCGCACCCGCTCGACCCCGACCCGAGCTTCAACACCTCCGACCTGGAGATCCTGGCCTGGTCCGCTCCTGACGACCTCGCCGAGCTGGCCGCCCGCGCCGAGACCATCGGGCCCGAATACGAACGCGCCCACCGCAACACCGAAGACGTCTGGACCGCACTACATCTCACCGAAGGAGCATCCGCATGAGCACCGCCATCGACTCGGTCCCCGCGCTGGTTTCCGGCACGACCATCCGCGACGAGATCGTCGAAGCTCGCGGCCCCTGGTCGGCGATCATCACGGCCGGCGATGTGCTGACCATCGTCGACCTGCACGGCAACCAGGCCGTCGACACCCTGATCTACGGGGCGCATGACACGTCCCGGCGCTACAGCGCGCAGACCACCATCACGGCGCAGCGGTCACTGTTCGTCGGCACCGGAACAGTGCTGCGGGACAGCGACGGTGGGGCACTGATGACCGTCGTGGCCGACGAAGTGGGCAACCACGACACCGTCGGGGGCGCCTGCTCGCAGGAGTCCAACACCCTGCGTTACGGCCACCACACGCGTCACCAGCACGCCTGCGTGGAGAACTTTCTGATCGAAGGCGCGCGCTACGGCCTCGGAAAGCGGGATCTGGCACCGAATCTCAACTTCTTCATGAACGTGCCGGTCGAGGCCGACGGCACCCTCGGCATCGTCGACGGGTTGTCGTCGCCAGGGCTGCGGGTGGCGCTGCGTGCCGACGCCGACGTCCTCGTGTTGGTGTCGAACTGCCCGCAGATCAACAACCCGTGCAACGGCTTCGATCCGACGCCGGTACGGATGATCGTCACCCGCCCGTCCTGATCCAGGTTCTGACACACCGCGTTGAGCAGAGGAGTGCCCGCATGGCGCCATCGATGACCGAGCGACCCATCACCGTGCTGCGGCCGGGACCGAGTACCACCGTTCAGGACTGGCCGGGCCGCATCGGCTACTGGCAGGTGGGTGTGCCCCCGTCGGGGCCGATGGACGACCTGTCGCTGCGGCTGGCCAACCTCGCGGTCGGTAACGCCGAAGGAGCACCCGGCCTGGAGGCGATGATGGCCGGCCCGACACTGGGATTCGACGAGGCGACCGTCGTCTGCGTCACCGGTGCTCCGGTATCGGTGACCCTCGACGGGGTGCCCGCCCGGCAATGGGCGCCCATTGCGGTCCCGGAGGGTGGCGTGCTCGAGATCGGCGCGGTGCAGGGCGTCGGGATGCGCATCTACATCGCAGTGGCCGGTGGGATCGAGGCCGAAGCCTACCTCGGCTCGCGCTCGACGTTCACGCTCGGGAAGTTCGGCGCGGGTGGCCGGGCCCTGGCCGCCGGTGACCGCCTCGATGTGGGTGCCGCGGTGGGCCGTCCGCGTCGGCTGACCGATGAGGAGGTCCCCTCGATCGGCCACGAATGGCGGCTGGCGGTCACCGAAGGACCGCACGGTGCACCGGAGTTCTTCACCCGCGCCGATATCGAAACTCTCTACGAGGCCACGTATCTGGTAGACCACAACCTCGACCGCACCGGTGTCCGCCTGGTCGGGCCGAAGCCGCAGTGGGCCCGGCCGGACGGCGGTGAGGCCGGTCTGCATCCGTCGAACATTCACGACACCCCGTATTCGGTTGGTGCACTGGACTTCACCGGTGATACCCCGATCCTGCTGGGCCCGGATGGCCCGAGCCTCGGCGGTTTCGTCTGCCCGGTGACGGTGACGTCCGCGGACCGCTGGAAGCTCGGGCAGCTCACCCCGGGTGACCGGGTGCGCTTCGTGCCCGTGCGGGCCAGCGCTGCGGCGCCGCTGGCGGCCCTGGGCACATCGCGGCGGGCGGCCTCGCCGGTGGTGCGGAGCCCGCGCGGTGACGGCGACGACGGGGTGCTGCACCGCGGCGTCACCGGGGACGGCACGACCTCGATGACGTTGCGCCGCAGTGGCGATGACAACCTGCTGGTCGAATACGGCACCATGACACTCGATCTGGTGCTGCGGGCGCGGGTGCACGCGCTGCACACCGCCATCGAGGCCAACCGGCCCCGCGGGATCATCGACCTGACGCCCGGAATCCGTTCGCTGCAGGTCAAGTTCGACGCCGCGCTCACCGATCATCAGACGATGACGGCGTTCGTGCTAGACATCGAGTCCGCGCTCGGGCCCGTCGACCAGTTGGTGCTGCCGAGCCGCTCGGTGCGATTGCCGCTCAGCTGGGATGACCCCACCATCCGGCTGGCCATCGACCGGTACCGCAACGGCGTGCGCGACGACGCCCCGTGGTGCCCGAGCAACATCGAGTTCATCCGGCGCATGAACGGCCTGGACTCACAGCAGGACGTGTTCGACATCGTCCACGCGGCGAGTTATCTCGTGCTCGGCCTCGGCGATGTCTACCTGGGCGCGCCTGTCGCCACGCCGGTCGATCCGCGGCACCGGGTGGTCACCACCAAGTACAACCCGGCCCGCACCTGGACACCGGAGAACGCGGTGGGGATCGGTGGTGCCTATCTCTGCATCTACGGCATGGAAGGCCCGGGTGGCTACCAGCTGATGGGCCGTACCACCCAGGTGTGGAACCACCGGTTCCCGCTGTCGGCACCGGGTTTCGAGCCCGGGCAGCCCTGGTTGCTGCGGTTCTTCGACCAGGTGTCGTGGTATCCGGTGTCCTCCGAGGAACTGACCGACCTGCGCGCCGACGTCGCGGCGGGGCGCGGCGCTGTGGACATCACCGATGGCGAGTTCCGGATCGCGGACTATCTGGACTTCCTGTCGCGTGAGGCCGACGACATCGCCGCGGTGCGACAACGGATGACGATTGCGCGGGGCGAGGAGCGGGCCCGCTGGGAGGCCAGCGGCGAGATCGGCGCACGCAAGAAGCCCGGGAGCGCGACGATCAAGCGGCGAGGTACGAGCCGCGATGAGGAGTGCGACCAATCAGATTCAGGTGCCACAACAGGACAGGAAGTCGCGTGATGGATCGGATCAGCGCCGCGTTCGCGGCCATTGCCCAGCGACCGGAAGCCTTCATCACCGTGCGCGACGAAGACGTGGTGCGCCAGGAATTTTCGCGGGCGCAGGGCCCGCTGGCTGGTCAGCTGCTTGCCGTCAAGGACAACGTCGACGTCGCCGGTTTGCCCACCACCGCGGCGTGCCCGGGTTATGCCTACACCCCGGAAGCCGATGCACCGGCGGTGGCGGCGCTGCGGGCGGCCGGTGCGGTGGTGATCGGCAAGACCAACCTGGACCAGTTTGCCACCGGGCTCGTCGGCACCCGAAGCCCGTACGGTGCGGTGCGCGACGCACGGCGACCGGACCGGATCTCGGGCGGTTCGTCGTCGGGTTCGGCCGTCGCGGTGGCCATCGGTGCGGCCGACATCGGAATCGGTACGGACACTGCTGGATCCGGTCGGGTCCCGGCGGCCTATCAGGGCCTGGTCGGGATCAAGGGCACCATCAGTCTGGTGTCGACCACCGGCGTCGTCCCGGCCTGCCCGAGCTACGATTGCGTGACTGTTCTCGCACGCGACCTGGCTACGGCAGAGCGCGCTATGGCGGTCATGGCCACGACGACACAGCGGCCTTGGCCCACCTCGACCCGCTTCGCCGCCCCGGCTGACCCGGTCCTGGCGGTGCCGACCGAACTCCCGGCGATGGCTCCCGGTTGGGCTGCCGCGTTCGAGCGGGCAGTCGACGCCGCGCGCGCCGCCGGCATGCGCATCGTGCCCATCGATCTGACGGACTTCCTGGCCGCCGCGCGCCTGCTGTACGACGGCGCACTGGTCGCCGAACGCACCGAAGCGGTGGGGGACTTCATCACCGGGGCGGTGGAAGACAACGACCTCGATGCCGGTCTCGATTCAACAGTCGCGGCCATCATCTCCGCCGGTGGTGCCCACACCGCGACGGGGTTGCTGCGCGATCGCCACACGCTGGATGGCCTGCGGCAGCGGGCGTTCCGCACGCTGGGGGAGTGCGACGCGCTGCTGGTCCCCACCGCGCCGCTGCAGCCGACGTTGGCGGAGGTAGCGGCCGACCCGGTCGGTGTCAACGCCAGGATCGGCACCTACACCAACTTCTGCAATCTGTTCGACATGTGTGGGGTCGCGGTGCCGGCCGGTGAGGTCGTCGAATCCGACGGCACCACAGCCCAATTCGGGGTGACCGTGCTGGGCCGGGCATTCGATGACGCTGTGGTGGCGGACATCGCGGCCCGGCTGAGCGGCGGCGAGCGTGGTGCGGTGCCGTCCTGGCCGGAGCAGGCGGGAGCCGGTGCGCTGACGCTCGTGGTCGCCGGCGCGCATCTGCGGGACCAGCCGCTGGCCGGACAGCTTCACGATCTCGGGGCACGGTGGGACGGCCCGGCCCGCACGGCCGAGCGCTACCGCATGACGGCGCTGCCGTCGGGCAAGCCCGCGCTGGTGCGGCTGCCGCACGGTGGGCGGGCCTTCGAGGTGGAACGCTGGGCGCTCTCGCCCGCGGCGCTCGGGAAGTTCCTGGCGGCCCTGCCGACGCCGATGGGTCTGGCGGCGGTGGAACTCAACGACGGGTCGTGGGAGACCGGGTTCGTATGCGCCGACGAAGAAGCCATCGCGGCACCAGACATCTCGGAGTTCGGCGGCTGGCGCGCCTATCTGAAGGCCCGGGAGTTCGCTAGCTGAATCGGGCACTCGCCGCGGCCCGGGCGGACCACCGGCCGTGGTCGTAGCCGACCTCGACGGGGTGCGAAAAGGCCTCTGACACATGATCGGTCGTCACGGCCTCGACGGCGGGGCCTACTGCGACCGTGCGGCCGCCCGAGATCAACAGGGCGTGGGACGTGGAGGTCGGCAGTTCCTCGAGGTGATGCGTCACCAGAATCGACGCCATCTCGGGATGTGAATGCTCCAGTGCATCAAGGGTTTCCAGCAACTGCTCACGAGCCGCCACGTCGAGGCCGGTGGTCGGCTCGTCGAGCAGCAGCAGTCGGGGCTCGGCGATCAGGGCGCGGGCGATCAGGGTCCGGCCCCGTTCACCCTGCGATAGCGTCGGCCACGCCGCGTCGGCCCGGTGCGTCAGCCCCACGGTCCCGATCAACTCGTCGGCGCGGGCGATGTCGTCGGCGGTCGGCGTCCAGCGAGCGGCGATGTCGATGGTGCCGGTGATGCCGGTCAGTACCACCTCACGCACCATCAGCGGGTACTGCAGCCGGTGCCGGGGGTTCACGTGGCCGATGGACCGGCGCAGCGGCGCCAGGTCGGTGCGGCCCATCTGCGCGCCCAGGACCCGCACGATTCCGGTCGTCGGAAACGTCACCGCGCCGCAGAAACCCAGCAGCGTGCTCTTGCCGGCACCGTTGGGGCCGAGCAGTGCCCAGTGCTCACCTTCCTGCACCGTCAGCGAGATGCCGTCGATGATCTGCTTGCCTTCGCGGCGGAAGGTCACGTCGTCGAGTTCGAGGACCGGGGTCATGAGAATGATTCCTTCAGGGTGCTCAGATGGGTGCGACTGGCCGCGGCGGCCGCGGCACCGTCGCGCGCGACGATCGCGTCGGCGAGTTGCTGATGCAGGTCGTGGTCGCACGGCTCGGATGTGATCGGGCGGATTTTGAGCATGTCGATCATCGCCAACCGCAGCCGGGGGAGGAATGCGTCGAACAACTGGATCAACACGTCGTTGTGCGCAGCGGCGATCACAGCCCGGTGAAAAGCCATGTCTGCGTCCACATGTTCGGGGACTGACTGGCCGGCGACCCCGCGGGCCGCGAGGGTCCGTCGGATGGTGCGCAAGTCGGCAGGGGTACGACGGGTCGCGGCCAGCGCGGCGCCCTCGGCCTCGATGGCGATGCGGGCCTCGATCACCGAGGCGATGTTTGCACTGCGCAGCACGGTGTCCCAATCGTCGGCGACATCGAGGGCGGTGACGAACACGCCGGCGCCCTGACGGCTGTCGAGGACGCCTTTTCCGGCCAGTTCCCGGATGGCCTCCCGCAGAGTGGAGCGTCCCACGCCGAGCTGCGCGGCCAAGGTGATCTCGCCTGGAAGGCGTTGTCCCAGCGCCCATTCGCCATCTTTGATGCGCGTCAGCAACAGCTGTGCGGCTTGTGCCGCCAGCGGTTGACGCTGTACCTGCGAAACCATGAAACCTCTCTACTTGTCTGAGGAGTTGTGTATAGTCTAACCATCATGACGCGCGTGCTCCTCCTTGGCTGCCGCGGCGGGGTCTGAAACGACCGGCCCCCTGCCGTGGGGCTCTGTCGCGACCGGTCACTTCAGCAACCGACCGAAAGCAAACCACTCATGAGCACCTCCTGGAACCGTCAACAACCGTCACCGATGCCCTGGCACCGCTACACCGATGTCTTCGACCGCGTGGACATTCCGGTGGCCCAAAGGGATTGGCCCAGTAACCGAATCACCACCGCGCCGTTGTGGGTGCCCGTCGACCTGCGCGACGGCAACCAAGCGCTGGCCGAGCCGATGGACCCCGATCGCAAACGCGAATTCTTCGAACAGCTCGTCGCCATCGGTTATAAGGAGATCGAGGTCGGTTACCCGTCGGCGTCGGCGACCGACTTCGACTTCGTGCGGTTGTTGGCCGAGACCGACATTGCGCCACCGGATGTCACCATCGCGGTGTTCACCCCGGCCCGGCGCGACCTGATCGAGCGCACGGTCGAGTCGGTGCGGGGCATGCGCAACGACGTCGTCATCCACATGTACACCGCGACGGCGCCCACGTGGCGAAATACCGTGCTGGGCAGAGACCGCGACGAACTGCGCAGCCTGATCCTGCACGGCGCGCTCGATGTGCTGACGCTGACGGATGGCCTGCCGAACATCCGATTCCAGTTCTCTCCGGAGGTGTTCAACCTCACCGAACCCGACTATGTGCTGGAGATCTGCGATGCCGTGACACAGCTGTGGGACGCCACCGAGCAGCGGCCGGTGATCCTGAATCTGCCTGCCACCGTGGAGGTCGCGACGCC
The DNA here is from genome assembly GCF_054515875.1 of Mycolicibacterium sp. HS_4_1. Taxonomy (NCBI): domain Bacteria; kingdom Bacillati; phylum Actinomycetota; class Actinomycetes; order Mycobacteriales; family Mycobacteriaceae; genus Mycobacterium; species Mycolicibacterium sp. HS_4_1. Next base: position 3,524,384 of record NZ_CM137261.1, on the reverse strand, counting down.
CAACGTGTACGCCGACCAGATCGAGTACATGCACCGGAACCTGGCCCGGCGGGGCGCGGTGATCCTGTCCGTGCACCCGCACAACGACCGCGGGACCGGGGTGGCCTGCGCCGAATTGGCCGTGCTCGCCGGCGCACAACGCGTCGAGGGCTGTGTCTTCGGCAACGGCGAGCGCACCGGCAACGTCGATATCGCCACCCTGGCCCTGAACCTGTACGCCCAGGGTGTCGACCCGATGATCGACTTCTCCGATATCGACGCGGTCGCCCGCACCGTCTCGCACTGCACCCGGATGCCCATCCACGATCGGCATCCATATGTCGGCGACCTGGTGCATACCGCGTTTTCGGGCACGCATCAGGATGCGATCAAGAAGGGCTTGATCGAACATCGCGCCCGGGCCACTGCGGAGCGCAAAGCGGAGCGCGAAATCGATTGGCGGGTGCCTTATCTGCCGATCGATCCGGCTGATATCGGACGCAGCTACGACGCAGTGATCCGGGTCAACTCACAGTCCGGCAAGGGCGGCATCGCCTACCTGTTGCACACTGGATACGGGCTGGACCTGCCGCGGCGGCTGCAGATCGACTTCGCCCGGCACGTGCAGGCCCATACCGACGGCAGCGGTGCCGAGGTGACCGCGGCGGAGCTGTACGACCTGTTCGAGGCCACCTACCTGGACCACAGGGGTCCGGTTGAGCTCAAGGACTGGCACGCGAGCAGCGACGAAACCACCGAGATCACGCTGACCGTCAACGGGATGGCCCACACCAGCGCGCATCGCGGTGTCGGACCGGTCGCGGCGCTGACCCAGGCGCTGGCCGACGTGGGCCGGCCGGTCGAGATTCTGGGCCTGACCCAGCAGTCCATCGGTGCCACGGCGGTCACCTACCTGGAGCACCGCGGCGGCTGGTCCTGCGGTCGCAGCGATTCCGTGCTCACCGCGTCACTGGCGGCGGTGATCGGGGCGGCTAACGCGCCTTGAGCACCTCGAGCGCCTTGTCGGCGTGGGAGTCCATGGAGATCTCGCTGGCGATGACCTCGAGCACCCTGCGGTCGGTGTCGATGACGAACGTGGTCCGCTTGACCGGCATCAGCTTGCCGAGCAGGCCACGTTTGACACCGAACTGCTCGGCGACCGCACCTGAGGTGTCAGACAGGAGCGGGTAGTCGAAGCTGTGCTTTTCGGCGAACTTGTCCTGCTTCTCCACCGCGTCCATGCTGATCCCGACCCGGGACGCGCCGACCGCGGCGAACTCGGCCGCCAGGTCGCGGAAGTGGCAGGCCTCCATGGTGCAGCCCGGCGTCATGGCCGCGGGGTAGAAGAACAGCACGATCGGCCCATTGACTAGCAGCTCGGAAAGGCTGCGGACGGTCCCGGTCTGGTCGGGGAGGCTGAACTCTGCGACGACGTCACCACGTTTCATGGGTGCCACGCTACTTCTGGGAGGATGGCCGCGTGAAGACGACCTCACGTGAGGAATTCCGGGCGCTGGCCGCCGAGCACCGCGTCGTGCCGGTGACGCGCAAGGTGCTCGCCGACAGCGAGACGCCGCTGTCGGCCTACCGCAAGCTGGCCGCCAACCGTCCCGGCACGTTTCTGCTGGAATCGGCAGAGAACGGGCGGTCGTGGTCCCGGTGGTCCTTCATCGGCGCGGGCGCGCCCTCAGCGCTGACCGTTCGGGACGGTGACGCGGTCTGGCTGGGGAACACGCCGCAGGACGCGCCCAGTGGCGGCGACCCGCTGCAGGCGGTGCGCGACACCCTCGCGCTGCTGCAGACCGCGCCCGTCCCGGGCCTGCCGCCGCTGTCGAGCGGGCTGGTGGGTTATTTCGCCTACGACATGGTGCGCCGCCTGGAGCGGCTGCCGGAGCTGGCGGTCGACGATCTCAAGCTGCCGGACATGGTGCTGCTGTTGGCCACCGACATGGCGGCCGTCGACCACCACGAGGGCACCATCACGCTCATCGCCAACGCGGTCAACTGGAACGGCACCGACGAGCGCGTCGACTGGGCGTATGACGATGCGGTGGCGCGCCTCGACGTCATGACCAAGGCGCTGGGGGAGCCGCTGCCGTCGAGCATCGCGACCTTCAGTCGGCCGCAGCCGGAGCCCCGGCAGCAGCGCACGGTCGAGGAGTACACCGCGATCGTCGAGAAGCTGGTCGGCGACATCGAGGCCGGCGAGGCATTCCAGGTGGTGCCGTCGCAGCGGTTCGAGATGGACACTGCCGCCGACCCCATCGACGTGTACCGGATGCTGCGGGTGACCAACCCGAGCCCGTATATGTATCTGCTCAACGTGCCCAATGCCGAAGGGGGCCTTGACTTCTCGGTGGTCGGCTCCAGTCCGGAGGCGCTCGTCACGGTGAAGGACGGCGTGGCGACCACGCACCCGATCGCCGGTACCCGGTGGCGCGGCGCCACCGAGGAGGACGACATCCTGCTCGAAAAAGAGCTGCTCGCCGACGACAAGGAACGCTCGGAGCACCTCATGCTGGTCGATCTGGGCCGCAACGATCTGGGGCGCGTCTGCCGGCCGGGCACCGTGCGCGTCGAGGACTACAGCCACATCGAGCGCTACAGCCACGTCATGCACCTGGTTTCCACCGTCACCGGCCACCTCGCCGACGACAAGACCGCGCTGGACGCCGTCACCGCCTGCTTCCCGGCCGGGACGCTGTCCGGTGCGCCGAAGGTGCGGGCCATGGAGCTCATCGAAGAGGTCGAGCTGACCCGTCGTGGTCTATACGGCGGCGTGCTCGGGTACCTCGACTTCGCCGGCAACGCCGACTTCGCGATCGCGATCCGCACCGCGCTGATGCGCGGCGGCACCGCCTACGTCCAGGCCGGGGGCGGCGTCGTGGCGGACTCCAATGGGCCCTACGAATACAACGAGTCGTCAAACAAGGCCAAGGCCGTGCTGGCGGCCATCGCGGCCGCTGAGACGCTGAGCGAGCCGTGAAGACCACCCGCACCGCCCAGGTGCTGCTGCTCGTCGCCGCGCTGATGTTGTGGGGCGCCTCCCGGCTGCCCTGGGTCGACGTGTCGTCGTTCGATGGGCTGGGCCAGCCCAAGACGACGACGCTGTCCGGCTCGGCCTGGTCGACGGCCCTCATCCCACTGGCGCTCGTGGTCGGCGCCGCCGCGGTGGCGGCGCTGGCCGTGCGCGGCTGGGCGCTGCGGCTGCTGGCGCTGCTGGTCGCCGTCGCGAGTGCCGGGATGGGATACCTGGCCATCAGCCTGTGGGTGGTGACCGACGTCTCGGTGCGCGCGGCCGATATGGCGCAGATCGCCGTGATGTTCCTGGTCGGGACGCAGCGGCACTACTGGGGCGCCGGCGTGACGCTGGCGGCAGCGGTGTTGACGCTGGTCGGAGCCGTTTTGCTGATGCGTTCGGCAGGTCAGGGCGCCGCCGTCCCGGCCGCCTCCAAATACGCCGCGCCGGCTGCACGCCGCGAAGCTGCACCGGAAGAAGCTGCCGACGGGATGTCCGAACGGATGATGTGGGATGCCCTCGACGAGGGGCACGATCCGACCCAGAACGGGGGTGGGAGCAAATGAGCGTGGCCCGGTGGCAGTCCGCGCCGCCCCGACGACTACCCTTCGAGAAGATCATCTGGCTTGCCGAACCGGCACGGAAGGACGACGACGCGCTATGACTTCGGGGACCGTGCTCGACTCCATCATCGAGGGAGTTCGCGCTGATGTTGCCGCCCGCGAAGCCGCGCTGAGTCTGACCGAGGTCAAGGAGCGGGCCAAGCAGGCACCGTCCGCCAAGGATGCGCTCGCCGCGCTGCGTGAGCCGGGCATCGGCGTCATCGCCGAGGTGAAGCGGGCCAGCCCCAGCAAGGGTGCGTTGGCGCAGATCGCCGATCCGGCCAAGCTGGCCAAGGCCTACGAGTCCGGCGGTGCCCGGGTGATCAGTGTGCTGACCGAGGAGCGTCGCTTCCACGGTTCCTTGGCAGACCTGGACGCCGTGCGTGCCGCGGTGTCGATTCCGGTGCTGCGCAAGGACTTCGTCGTCACCCCGTACCAGATTCACGAGGCCCGGGCCCACGGCGCCGACATGCTGCTGCTGATCGTCGCCGCGCTCGAGCAGTCGGTTCTGACCTCGATGATCGATCGGACCGAGTCCCTCGGCATGACCGCCCTGGTCGAGGTGCACACCGAGGAGGAGGCCGACCGGGCTCTGCAAGCCGGTGCCCAGGTCATCGGCGTCAACGCCCGCGACCTGAAGACGCTGGAGGTCGACCGCGACTGCTTCGGCCGCATCGCTCCGGGCCTGCCGAGCAACATCATCCGGATCGCGGAGTCGGGGGTGCGTGGCACCGCTGACCTGCTGGCCTACGCCGGCGCCGGCGCCGACGCAGTGCTGGTCGGTGAAGGGCTGGTGACCAGCGGTGATCCCCGCAGCGCCGTCGCCGACCTGGTGACTGCCGGCACGCACCCGTCCTGCCCGAAACCAGCCCGCTGAATTGCGGGCTCCTGCGCGAAGAGCAGCCTGAGTTCTCATGTCTGATCGCACTGGTACTGAATTGCCGCGGATGAGCGCGGCGGTCGCCGAAGCCACAAGCCACGACCCCGACGCCAAGGGACACTTCGGTGCCTACGGTGGTCGCCTGGTGCCCGAGGCGCTGATGGCGGTCATCGAAGAGGTCACCGCGGCCTACGACAAGGTCCGCACCGACCAGACCTTCCTCGACGAGCTCGACCGCCTGCAGCAGCACTACACCGGCCGGCCGTCGCCGTTGTACGAAGCGACGCGGCTGTCCGAACATGCCGGCGGCGCGCGGCTGTTTCTCAAACGAGAAGACCTGAACCACACCGGTTCTCACAAGATCAACAACGTGCTCGGCCAGGTTCTGCTGGCCAAGCGCATGGGCAAGACCCGCGTCATCGCCGAGACCGGTGCCGGCCAGCACGGCGTCGCGACCGCGACGGCCTGCGCGCTGCTCGGCCTCGAATGCGTTGTCTACATGGGTGCGGTCGACACCGCTCGACAGGCGCTGAACGTGGCCCGGATGCGGCTGCTCGGCGGCACCGTGGTGTCGGTCGAAGCCGGCTCGGCGACCCTCAAGGACGCCATCAACGAAGCCTTCCGCGATTGGGTCACCAACGCCGACAACACCTATTACTGCTTCGGCACCGCGGCCGGGCCGCATCCGTTCCCGGTCATGGTGCGCGACTTCCAGCGCGTCATCGGCATGGAGGCGCGGGTCCAGGTGCAGCAGCAGGCCGGCCGGCTGCCCGACGCGGTGACCGCCTGCGTCGGCGGCGGATCGAACGCCATCGGAATCTTCCACGCCTTCATCGATGATCCGGGCGTGCGCCTGGTCGGTTTCGAAGCGGCCGGAGACGGCGTCGAAACCGGAAGGCACGCAGCCACTTTCGCCGGCGGCTCCCCAGGTGCGTTCCAGGGGTCGTTCTCGTACCTGCTGCAGGACGAGGACGGCCAGACCGTCGAATCACATTCCATCTCAGCCGGTCTGGATTACCCAGGCGTCGGTCCCGAGCACGCCTACCTCAAGGACACCGGCCGTGCCGAATACCGGCCGATCACCGACACCGAGGCCATGGAAGCGTTCGGACTGCTGTGCCGCACCGAGGGCATCATCCCGGCGATCGAATCGGCGCACGCTGTCGCCGGTGCTTTGAAATTAGGTATGGAGCTCGGTCCTCGCGCGGTGATCGTGGTCAACCTGTCCGGCCGCGGCGACAAGGATGTCGAGACCGCCGCGAAATGGTTCGGGTTACTGGACGGTGGGACTGGGGAAGCGTCATGAGCCGACTGGCTGGATTGTTCGAATCGTGCCGGGCCGAAGGGCGTTCGGCGCTGATCGGGTACCTGCCGACCGGCTACCCGGACGTGCAGACCTCGATCGACGCGATGGTGGCGATGACCGAATCTGGTTGCGACATCATCGAAGTCGGCGTCGCGTACTCCGATCCGGGCATGGACGGGCCGGTGATCGCGGCCGCCACGAACGTCGCCCTTCAAGGTGGGGTACGGGTCCGTGATGCCTTGAAGGCCGTCGAGGCCATCAGCAACGCCGGTGGTCACGCCGTCGTGATGACCTACTGGAACCCGGTGCTGCGCTGGGGTGTCGACGCGTTCGCGCGCGACCTGGCCGCGGCCGGCGGGCTCGGACTGATCACCCCAGACCTCATCCCCGACGAGGCCGACGAGTGGTTCAGCGTCTCCGACGCCCACAACCTGGACCGCATCTTCCTGGTGGCGCCGTCGTCCACCCCGGAGCGGTTGGCTACCACTGTCCAGGCGTCGCGCGGCTTCGTCTACGCCGCCTCGACCATGGGCGTCACGGGTGCGCGCGATGCGGTATCGAACATGGCGCCCGAGTTGGTTTCCCGCGTGCGGGCCGTGTCGGACATCCCGGTGGGTGTCGGACTCGGTGTGCGGTCACGGGAGCAGGCCGCTGAGATCGCGGCCTACGCCGACGGCGTCATCGTCGGCTCGGCGTTGGTATCTGCGCTCGGTGACGGCGGCATCCCCGCGGTACGAGCTTTGTCCGAAGAACTGGCCCACGGAGTACGACAGAGAGTTTCCGCGTGACCACATCGTTGCTGGCATACATTCCGAGTCCGGCCCAGGGCGTCTGGCACTTGGGGCCAGTACCGATCCGGGCCTACGCGCTCTGCATCATCACCGGCATCATCGCCGCGCTGGTCATCGGCGATCGCCGATGGGTCGCGCGCGGTGGTGAGGCGGGCGTCATCTACGACATCGCGTTGTGGACGGTGCCGTTCGGGCTCATCGGTGGTCGGCTGTACCACCTGATGACCGACTGGCGTACGTACTTCGCCGAGGGCGGTGCGGGGATCGGGGCGGCCGTCCGGATCTGGGATGGCGGCCTGGGCATCTGGGGTGCGGTCGCGCTCGGTGGCGTCGGCGCCTGGATCGGCTGCCGCCGGCACGGAATTCCGTTGCCCGCGTTCGGCGACGCCATCGCACCCGGCATCATCCTGGCGCAGGCCATCGGCCGGCTGGGCAACTACTTCAACCAGGAGCTGTACGGCCGGCCGACCGACTTGCCGTGGGGTCTGGAGATCTTCCAGCGCAGCGACGGCTCCGGTGTGGTGAACCCGCACCTGCTCAACGGGGTCTCAACTGGGCAGGTCTACGAGATCGTGCACCCGACGTTCCTCTACGAATTGCTGTGGAACCTCCTGGTGTTCTTCTTGCTGCTGTGGGCCGACCGCCGCTTCAAGCTGGGCCACGGCCGGCTGTTCGCACTGTATGTCGCCGCCTATTGCGTCGGCCGCTTCGGCGTCGAGCTGATGCGCAGCGACACCGCCACGCTGATCGCCGGTATCCGCGTCAACTCGTTCACCTCGACGTTCGTGTTCATCGGCGCGGTGGTCTACATGATGGTGGCGCCGCGGGGCCGTGAGGATCCGGCAACGCTCGGTGGCCCGCAGGCCGAGGAGGCCGAGGCCGAGGAGTTTGACGCCGAGATCGAGGTCGAGGCCGAGGGCGCTGCGCCGTTGGCCGTCGCGGCCGGCGTGGTGGCCGGTGGTACCACGGAAACCGACGACGCCGAGGATGCTGATCTCGTCGAACCTGAGGCCGACAGCGAAGTTGCCGACGAGGCGGACGCCGTCGAGATCCAGCCCGACGAACCCGAAGCCCTCGCCGAGCAGGTCGTCGACGCCGAGAACGCGGAGGAATCGGTCGACGAAGACGCAGTCGATGCCGACGAAGCCGGGGCCGACGCGCCGGAGGCCGAAGGCGTCGAAGGTGTCGCGGAGTCCGAGGGGGCAACGGAATCGGCCGAGGTGGCCGACGAGGCTGCGGCCGAGGCGGATGTCGCGGACGCCGACGATGTTGCTGATGCCGCTGACGCTGCCGAGGACGAGGCGGTGGCGGAGTCCGAGGGGTCAGCGGAGTCCGATGAGGCGGCTGACGAGGCTGCGGTCGAGACGGATGTCGCGGACGCCGACGATGTTGCTGATGCCGCTGACGCTGCCGAGGACGAGGCCGTCGAGGAGTCGAAAGAGGCCACAGATTCCGACGATTCGGCTGGTGAATCCGAAACGGCCGAGGCAGCTGCGCCGAAAGCAGAAGCCACCGAAAAGGTTGAGCCGGTTGGGGTTCCCGTGTGGGAGCCGCCGGCGCCCCGTCGTCGTTGGTGGGGCCGGCAGGGCTGAGCCAGCCATTGGGGCCGCGAGTGTGCGTACAGATCGCGGATCTCGCGCCGGCGTGCACGGTGTGCACGCTCGGCGGCCCTCGTCGTTGACCCTGAACTGGGGGCGGAAACGGTCGAGTAGCCAATACCGCAGGCGCGGCGTCGGCACACCGTGACGGTTGCCCCTGCGGTGAGGGCGTAAAGCCAAGACGGTGGGGGCAGAGTCAACCCGACCTCAGGTCCGTCCCGCGGCGAAAGTGCGCACAACCTGGACTTTCATGCGAACGGTATGTTCCTGACTCGCCGGTTGCGTGCGCCCGTGCGGTGGTTGGATGTCCCCTGTGGATGACATAGCCGACGGAGCGCAGTTGCAGCAGTCTCGGCAGGACCGCATCCTCAATGCGGCGCTGAAGGTGTTTGCGCAACGGGGCACGTCCGATGCGACGTTGCAGATGGTCGCCGATACCGCCGGTGTCTCAGTCGGATTGGTGCAGCACCATTTCGGCACCAAGGACGGTTTGATCAAAGCCGTCGACGACATGGCTATGACCCTTATCAGCGCCACGATGATTGCCGCGCTCGAGAGCCCGGGCCAGGATTCGGTTGCCGCGATCGGCAGGGCGGTGCATCGTCTGCTGACCGATCATTTGGTGGTCATGGATTACCTGGGCCGCGCGGTGGCTTCTGAAACTCCCAGCGGCATGGCGATATTCGACGCGATGGCGCGCAGCGGCATCGAGCGGTGGCAGCGAATGATCGACACCGGAGACGCGGTCGACGGGCTCGATGCGGTTTGGGCTGGTTTGAACCCCCTGGTGCTGACCCTGGGGTCGATCATCCTGCGTCGCCACCTCGACAGGCACCTGCCCGCGCCGTTCACCTCTGACGCGGAACTGACCCGATGGGAAGACTCGGTCAACGAGCTGATCCGTCACGGTCAGTTGCGCCAATAAAACCCCGCCACGTTTGCCCGAACCGTTACAATACGGCAATATTGTCGCTAGTTCGTGGCGAACGTCGGTGTCGAGGGGTCACTGACGTTCGCATTGCTCCCGATCGATCGGGCGCCATGCCGGACGGGCAGGTGACGGGCATCATGGACTGATGACCTCAGCAGGCAGGCTCGGACGCGTCGCGGCGGTGGCCGGCACGGGAGCCGCGGCACTGGGTGCGCTGACGTACATCGGGCTGGCCGATCCGCACCGCCCCGGATTCGGGTTCCCGCCGTGCCCATTCAGGGCGCTGACGGGGTGGAACTGTCCGCTGTGCGGTGGGCTGCGGATGACTCACGATGTGTTGCACGGCGACTTCTCGGCCGCGGTGGTCGACAACGTGTTCGCACTCGTTGGATTGCCGTTGTTGGTGGCGTGGCTGGTCGTGTGCTGGCGACGTCGGCAGTCGGTGACGCCTCCGCTCGTGACGGCGCTGGTGGCGATGGCGGTGTGGACGGTGGTCCGCAATCTCCCAGGCTTTCCGCTGGTGCCGACGTTCATCCAGCCGTAGACGCCACGCAGCAACTCCGCGTTCCACGGATGTTGTCGTGCCGACAGCGCTCCCGGCGGGCAGTTATCTGAATCGATCCACTATGCTCATGCACTGTGAATAGGCGCGGAAAAATCGTCTGTACGCTCGGCCCGGCTACGTCTACCGACGAGACCGTGAGGGCGCTGGTGGATGCTGGGATGGATGTGGCGCGGCTGAATTTCAGCCATGGCGCGCACGCTGACCACGAGGCGGCGTACAAGCGCGTGCGAGCGGCCTCCGACGCGTCCGGCCGCGCGGTCGGCGTGCTGGCCGATCTGCAGGGTCCCAAAATCCGGCTTGGTCGCTTCGCTGACGGCCCCACCGAGTGGCGCACCGGCGAGACGGTTCGGATCACCGTCGACGACTGCGAGGGCACCCACGACCGCGTCTCGACCACCTACAAGCAGCTGGCCGAAGACGCCGTCGCCGGTGACCGCCTGCTCGTCGACGACGGCAAGGTCGGCCTGGTGGTCGAGAAGATCGACGGCCACGACGTCGTCTGCACCGTCACCGAAGGCGGGCCGGTCAGCAACAACAAGGGTCTGTCCCTGCCGGGGATGAATGTGTCCGTTCCGGCGTTGTCCGAAAAGGACATCGACGACCTGGAGTTCGCGCTGAGGCTTGGCGTGGACCTGATCGCGCTGTCGTTCGTCCGGTCTCCGGCGGACATCGAGCTGGTGCACGAGGTCATGGACCGGGTGGGTCGCCGGGTCCCGGTGATCGCCAAGCTGGAGAAGCCCGAGGCCGTCGACAACCTCGAGGCCATCGTGCTGGCCTTCGACGCCGTCATGGTCGCCCGTGGTGACCTGGGCGTCGAACTGCCGCTGGAAGAAGTGCCGTTGGTGCAGAAACGCGCCATCCAGATGGCCAGGGAGAATGCCAAGCCCGTCATCGTGGCCACCCAGATGCTGGAGTCGATGCTCGAGAACTCCAGGCCCACCCGGGCCGAGGCCTCGGACGTCGCCAACGCGATTCTCGACGGCGCCGACGCCGTGATGCTCTCCGGCGAGACGTCGGTCGGCAAGTACGCGCTCGAGGCGGTGCGGACCATGGCGCGCATCGTGAAAGCTGTCGAGGCAAATTCCACCGACGCACCTCCGTTGACGCACGTGCCCCGCACCAAGCGGGGCGTCATCTCCTACGCGGCCCGCGATATCGGAGAGCGGCTGGACGCCAAGGCACTGGTGGCCTTCACCCAGTCGGGCGACACCGTGCGCCGACTGTCCCGCCTGCACACACCGCTGCCGCTGCTGGCCTTCACCGACCTGCCGGAGGTGCGCAGCCAGCTGGCGCTGACCTGGGGAACCGAGACGTTCATCGTGCCGCAGATGGAGAGCACCGACGGCATGATCCAAGAGGTCGACAAGGCGCTGCTGGAACTGGACCGCTACAAGCGCGGTGACCTGGTGGTCATCGTCGCGGGCGCGCCACCGGGCACAGTAGGCTCGACCAACCTGATCCACGTGCACCGGATCGGGGAGGAAGACCACTAGGCCGGGGGGTAGCGCGCGTGACGACTGCTGATTTCGAGGAACTGCTCAAGGTTCTCGACGTCACCCAGGTCGACGACGACACCTTCACCGGTGGCCATCCGAGCCGCAACCCGGTCCGCACCTTCGGTGGCCAGATGATGGCGCAGGCGTTCGTCGCCGCCAGCCGCACCGTGCCGCCGAAGCTGCCGCCGACGACGCTCTCGACGCACTTCATCGCCGGCGGTGACCCGGAGCGCGACCTGGAGTTCAAGGTCGTCCGGCTGCGCGACGAACGGCGGTTCGCCAACCGCCGGGTCGATGTCATGCAGGGCGACACCCTGCTGGCGACGGCGCTGGTGTCACACCTGGCCGGCGGGCGCAGTCTCGAGCACGCCGTCAAGGCGCCCGCGGTGCCGGATCCGTTGTCACTGCCCACGATTGACGACCTGCTGAAGGGCTACGAGGAAACCGTTCCGCTGTTCGTCGAGGCGCTCAAGCCCATCGAATGGCGCTACACCAACGACCCGGCCTGGGTGATGCGGGACAAAGGCGGCAGGCTCGACCACAACCGGGTGTGGCTCAAAACGATGGGCGCCATGCCCGACGATCCGGTGCTGCATGCCGCGGCGCTGGTCTACTCGTCGGACACGACGCTGCTCGACTCGATCATCACCACCCACGGTCTGTCATGGGGCCATGACCGGATTTTCGCGGTCACCATGAACCACACTGTCTGGTTCCACCGGCCCTTCAAGTTCGACGAGTGGGTGCTGTATTCGACGACGTCGCCGGTGGCCGCCGACTCCCGCGGTCTGGCGTCCGGCCATTTCTTCGACCGGGCCGGCCAGGTGCTGGCGACGGTGACTCAGGAAGGCATCGTCAAACACTTTCCGGGCTAAAGGGTTTCGGGGTTATTAGACCTCGACCGCCGCCGAATTGCCGGCTCAGCCGGCCGCGACGCCGAACTCCTTCTCGATGCGGCTCCGGAACTCCTGGACGCATGTGCTCTGCGCGTTTTGGTCCTGTCCGGCGCGGGTCATGCAGTCGGTGTATTCGGCGAAGCCGACCTGCCGGTAGAAACCGATCACGACGAAGATGAACACCACTGCCAGCACTGTCGCGAGCGCGCCCAGCGCGATGCCCGCACCGGCCACCACGGCATTGTTGGCGAGCCCTTCCTTGACCCGGCTGCGGCCGATGATGCCGCACGCCACCGCCCCGAGGCCGAACAGCAGCCCACCGACCACCGACCATGAGGTCAGCAGTCCCACGATGCCGAGCACCAGCGCGGCGGTCCCCACGCCGTTGCGCGGCGCCGTCGGGTACGCCCCATATCCCTGGTTGGCGTACGGCGGCGGTGGCGGCGGGGGATAGCCGCCGCCGGGGTACATGCTCATGACCCCGCAGGGTACCCGTCGTTGCTGGCGTCCAGGTCCAGCACCGTGCAGTCGAGGTCGGCCGGCAGGTGATGGGTCGCCACCACCACCGCACGCCCGGTGCCGAACAACGCGCCGGGAGTGAGAAGTTCGGTGAGCAGGCGATGGCTGTCCGCGGCATCGAGGTGTTCGGTCGGCTCGTCGAGGAGGACGACGGGGAAGTCGGTCAAGAGGGCACGGGCGAGCAGGAGGCGGCGGCGCTGGCCGGCGGAGACCGCGGCTGCCCCACCGCCAAGCAGGGTCGACAGCCCTTCGGGCAACGTCGCCAGCCAGGGTCCGAGGCCAACCTGTGCCAGGGCGGCGGTGAGTTGGTCGTCGGTGGCATCACCACGGGCCACCAGCAGGTTGTCCCGCAGTGTGGTGTCGAACAGGTGGGCATCCTCGGCGAAAAAGCCGGCCGGGGAATCGGTTTCGCGGAAGTGATCGGCGGTGGACAACAGCAAGGTGGTCTTGCCGCGGCCGCTGGCACCCAGGACTGCCACTCGGTCACCGGCCGCCAGGTCGAGTGGTGGGACCGCCGCAAGGATGCGGTCGGCGGAGTCCTCGGCCAACATCGCGGTCAGCCGAGCGATGGCGATGCGGGCCCGGGTCAGCTGCACCGCCGCGGCCGGCAGGGCGCCGATTGCTTCGAACGCCGACAACGGCAGCAGCATGAGGACCGCCAACGTGGTGGGAGCGACGGATGAGGTGAGCGCGATGGCGGCGACCACCGCGGCGATGGCACTCGCGCCGGTGGCCAGGACCGGAACTGCGGTGGCCAGAGCGGCGGGCCGGGCGGCGCGATCGGCGGCATCGCCCCAGCGGCGGTGGTCCTCGGTGGCCGCAGTGATGACTCCGCTGAGGCGGCCGGCGACAGCCAGCTCCGCGGCGTGGTCGAGGGCCAGCATGACGGCCCCATCGCGATCCGAATGGTGCGCTGCGGCAAGGTGTTCGGTGGCTTCTGCAGCGCGGGCGGCTTGCCACGGCGCCCACACCCCGGCGGCGATCAGCCCGGCGGCAAGAGCGAGGGCCGCGGCGGGGGAGATGACGGCGATGACGACCACCGTGGCCGACGACAGCACCGTCGCCACGGCGATGGGCAGCACCGACCGCACCAGGGTGTCGGCCAGGTCATCGACCGAAGCACCGGCGCGCGAGACCAATTCACCGCTGCTCAGCCGCAGCACCGTCGCCGGCGGGGCGGCGCAGAGCCGCCGGTACAGTTCGGTGCGGGCGCGGCCGGCGGCGCGTAGGGCCACGTCGTGCGACGCCAATCGTTCGCAATAACCCAGCACCCCACGGGAAATGCCGAACAGGCGGACTGCCACCACGGCGACGGTCAGTTCCAGGATCGGCGGCCGTTCCCAGGCCCGGGTGATCAACCACGCCGACACCCCGGCCAGCGCGAGCGCGCTGCCGAGTGCGGCTGACCCGAGAGTGACGGCCAGCACCAGGCGGGGCAGCCGGGGGCGCAGCAACGCGAACGCGAACCTAGCCGTGGACATGGACGTCACCTCCGACCCGGACGATCTCGTCGCCGATGGCCAGCACCGCGTCGCGGTGTCCGACGACCAGGACGGTCGCGCCGGCCTCGGCACGGGACCGGATCGCTTGCAGGACCCGGATTTCCAGTTCGGCGTCCAGATGTGCGGTCGGTTCGTCGAGCAGCAGCACCGGGGTCGGCCGGCCCAGTACCCGGGCCAGGGCCAGCCGCTGTCGCTGGCCCAGCGACAGCCCCGAGCCGCCGCGCCCGAGAACGGTGTCGAGTCCGGCGGGCAGCGTGGCCAGGACCTCGTCGAATCCTGATGTGCGGCAGGCATCGTCGAGGTCGGGGAGGGTGCCGAGCAGTTCCAGGTTCTCTCGCACGGTACCCGGGACCAGTACCGGCCGCCCAGGCAGCCAGCCGATCTGTCGCCACCAGTGCTGCCGATCCAGCGCGCCGACCTCGACGCGGTGGTCGTCGTCACCGATCAGTACCCGACCCGTGTCAGGCGTCGTCAGCCCCAGAATCGCCTGCAGCGCGGTGCTTTTCCCGCTGCCGTTGGGGCCGGTGAGCACGGTCACCGAGCCGGGCGCCGCCCGCAACGTCAGATTGTGCGGGGCCGGTCCGTCCCGGCCATCGACGCTGACCTGCTCGAGGTCGATGGTCGGCCGCGCCCCGATCCGCGCGGCGCCCGATTCCGGTTGCCCCGTGGCCTCCAGCAGCCGGTAGGCCTGCCCGAAAGCGACCTTGCCGTCCTGGGCCGCATGGAATTCCACGCCGACGCGCCGTAGTGGCCAGAAGACCTCGGGTGCCAGCAGCAGGACGGTCAGGGCCACCGGCAGGGTGACCCCGCCGCTGACCAGTCGCAGACCCACGCCGACGGCCACCAGCGCCACCCCGAGCGTGGCCAGCAATTCGAGCACCAGCGCCGACAGGAAGGCGATGCGGAGCGTGGCCAGGGCCGAATGCCGGTGCGCGTCAGATAGTTCCGTGATGCGCGGCGCCGCACCTTCGGCTCGGCCCAGGGCGCGCAGGGTGGGAATACCCGCGATGAGATCGAGCAGCCGCGACTGCAGCGTGGCCATGGCGGCGAGCGCGGCAGCCGAGCGCTCGGTCGTCATGACCCCGATCAGCACCATGAACAGGGGGATCAGCGGCAGGGCGATCAGCACCACCACGGCGGATTTCACGTCATACCAGGCGATCACGATCACTGCCGCCGGCGTCAGCAGTGCCGACATGACCACGGCGGGCAGGTAACGGGTGAAGTACGGCCGCAATCCGTCGAGACCGCGGGTGAGCAGGATCGCGGCTTCGTCGCGCACAGCTTGTCGACGGTGCGGCGGCAGCGCGGTGACCGCGGTGAGGACTTGTGCGTCGAGGTCGGCGATCATCGCGGTGGCGCCGTGCTGGCTCAGCCTGGCCTGCCACCACAGGGCGCCGGCCCGCAGCGCCCAGAGCGCGGCGAGCGCCAGCAGCTGTGGCACCCAGTGCGAGAGCCGCGCCGGGGTCGTGATGACGCCGGCCACCACCTGTGCGGTGAGCACTGCCGCGGCGAGCGCGGCGCCGGTGATGACCAGCCCGCTACCGACCGTGGCCGCAAGATGCCGCCGCAGACCTGCGGTCATGCGGGGGTTGGTCGACGGTCGGGTCAGTGCGGTAGGCCGTTTCGGGTCAGACCGATGGAGGCCGGGATGTGCTCGGCCGAAATCCGTTGCCGGAACACCCAGTACGACCAGCCCTGGTAGCCGATCACCAACGGAGTGAACACCAGGGCGGCCCAGGTCATCACCTTGAGGGTGTACGGCGACGATGATGCGTTGTGGATGGTCAGGCTCCACGCCGGGTTGAGCGTCGAGGGAATGAGATTCGGGTACAGGCAGCTGAACAGCAGCGCGACCACGGCCACGACGACCACCGCCGTCGCAGCGAAGGCCCAACCGTCGGCGCGGCGCGTCCATACCAACCGGACCGCCGAGAGCTGTGCCACCACGGCGATTCCCAGCGCGATCCAGGTCACGTCGTTGCCGTAGGCCAACTGGGTCCAGATGCCGAATGCGGCGACGATCACCGTCACCGGGACGGTGAGTCGGGTGGCAAAGCGGCGCGCGGTATCATGCACGGCCCCTTGGGTTTTGAGGGTGACGAAGACTGCGCCGTGGAACGCGAACAGGCTGGCCGTGGCGATACCGCCGAGCAGGGAGTACGGGCCCAGGACGTCGCCGAAGGACAGCTGAATCTGATGGTGGGCGTCGACCGGGAGGCCGCGCACGATGGATGCGAACGCCACGCCCCACAACACGGCGGGCAGCCAGGACCCCACCGCGATGCCGATATCGGCCCACCGTCGCCACTGCGGGTCGTCGATCTTGCCGCGCCATTCGATGGCGCAGGCCCGCACGATCATGCCGACGAGGATGGCCAGCAGCGGCAGATAGAGGCCCGAGAACAGCGTCGCGTACATGCCGGGGAACGCCGCGAACATCGCGCCTCCGGCGGTGAGCAGCCAGACTTCGTTGCCGTCCCACACCGGTCCGATGGTGTTCAGGACGGCGCGGCGGTGCTGGTCGGCGTCCCCGTCGGCAGCACGGCCGAAGAACTCCATGAGCATTCCGACGCCGAAGTCGAATCCTTCCAGGACGAAGAAGCCGACGAAGAGCACGGCCAGGATGATGAACCACAGGTGTTGCAATGTCATGCGCGATCCGCCCTCGGCTCCTCGCTGGTGGCCATGGCTGCCCCTTCCTAGTACGCGAACGACAGTGGGGCGACGTCGTCGCTGCCCGGTGGGGTGGGTGGTGTCGGTTCGGCGTCGTGTTCGAGCGGACCCTCGATCGTGTAGCGGCGGATCAGCCAGAACCAGACGACGGCAAGCAGCGCATACAGCGCGGTGAAGGTGATCAGCGAGATCCAGACCGTACCCGCGCTGTGCGCCGACACGCCCTGCCGAATGGTCAGGTGCAGGTTCGGGTCACCGGTCGGGTTGGTGGCGACCACCCACGGCTGCCGTCCCATCTCGGTGAAGACCCAGCCGGCGCTGTTGGCCAGGAACGGCATGGGCAGCGTCACCAGTGCGAAGATGCTCAGCCAGCGTTGGGTAGGAATCCGGCCCTTGCGGGTCAACCACAATGTGGTGAGCGCGAAAAGCCCTGGGAACGCCAGCAATCCGATCATCATGCGGAAGGACCAGTAGGTGACGAACAGGTTGGGCCGGTAGTCGCCCGGGCCGTACTTGGCGACGTACTCCCGTTGCAGGTCCTGCACGCCTTCCAGTCGGACGCCCTGGAACTTGCTCTCGGCCAGGAAGGGCAGTACGTACGGCACCTCGATGACGTGTACGACGCTGTCGCAGTTGTTGTGGGTGCCGATGGTCAGCACCGAGAAGTTCGGGTCGGTTTCTGTGTGACACAACGATTCTGCCGAGGCCATCTTCATCGGCTGCTGGACGAACATGAGCTTGCCCTGCACATCCCCCGTGAGCGCGAGTGATGCGGCTGCGACCAAGGCGATTACACAGCCCAGCATGGCGGCGGGGCGGAACATGGTGCGCGATTCTTCGGTGTTACCGCTGCGCACCATCCACCAGGCACTGATGGCGGCGACGAAGGTGCCTGCCGTCAGGATCGCACCGCCGACCGTGTGCGTGAACGCCGCGATGCCGGTGTTGTTTGTCAGCAACTCCCAGATGCTGGTCAACTCGGCCCGGCCGGTCTCCGGATTGTAGTGCGCGCCAACGGGATGCTGCATGAACGAGTTGGCCGAGATGATGAAGAACGCCGACGCGTTCACCCCGAACGCGACGATCCAGATACACGCCAGGTGTACCAGTTTAGGCAGCTTGGTCCAACCGAAGATCCACAGGCCGATGAAGGTGGATTCGAAGAAGAATGCGGCCAGGCCCTCGAGCGCCAGAGGTGCGCCGAACACATCACCGACGAAGCGTGAGTACTCGCTCCAGTTCATGCCGAACTGGAATTCCTGCACGATGCCCGTGGCCACGCCGAGGGCGAAGTTGATCAGGAACAGCTTGCCGAAGAACTTGGTGAGCCGGTACCAGGCCGGGTTTCCGGTCACCACCCAAACGGTCTGCATGACGGCCAACAGCGGCGCGAGGCCGATGGTCAGTGGGACCAGGATGAAGTGGTAGACGGTGGTGATCCCGAACTGCCACCTCGATACGTCCAGTGCGTCCATTGAGCCTTCCCCAGCCAAAGGATTGGTCTACGACTTACTGTAGTAGTTCATGCGGGCCACGGTCCATACCTGCCGAACCGCGAAATGTGTGGCCAGACGCACACGTGCGCCGGGCCACACATACTCAGCAGATCACCCGACTCAGGCGTTGGTCGTCGCGTCGGTGACGGCCTTGTCAACAGCCTTGACGCCCTTGCGGATCCCGAAAGCGGTGATCACTTCGGCGACACCGGTGACCACCAGCCAGATGCCGGTCACCAACGCCAGCGTGCCGATCGACTCGATCGGCGATCCGAGCACCACGAAACCGGCGATGAGGCTGATGACGCCGAGGAAGATGTTCCAGCCGCGCCCGGGCAGGCCGGGATCGCTGATCGCCGACACCGTGGTGGCCACGCCGCGGAAGATGAAGCCGATGCCGATCCAAATGGCCAGCAGCAGCACAGCATCGCCGAGGTGGCGGAACGCCAGTACTGCGAGCACCAGTGACGCGGCGCCACTGATGAACGCCAGCACCCGACCGCCGGCCGCGACGTGCAGGCTGAAGGCGAACACCACCTGGCCGATGCCGGTGACGAGCAGGTAAGCGCCGAAGAAGATGGCCGCCACCGCGACCGAGATGCCGGGCTGGGCTAACACGGCAGCGCCCAATGCCACGGCGATCAGGCCCGCGATGAGCTCGGTTTTCCACAGATGCTGCAACAGACTTGGCGGAGTTGGAGTCGTCATTGACGCAGTCTCACATATTTGACGCTGGGTGCAACGAGTTCGGGCATCACTGTTTTTCCCTGGTTCAAGATGTGGACAACTGGCGATTGGGCTGCTTGGTGACGACGGTGCCGATAAGGTGCTCCCAATGCGGGCGCGCGGCGATGCGCGCCGGCGCTGTGTCATGGCAGGTGTGGTCGGGACAGAAGTGAAGCATGAAGGAAGAGGCGACGTGTCAGGTGTGAGTCAGTCCGTTCGGGGCACGGCGCGGCGCATTGCGGTGATGGTGGCTGCCAGTGGCGCATTGGCGTTATCGGGCTGCGCGAAGAACACTGAATCCAGTTCCCCCGCAACGAGCTCGTCGGCTGCTCCCGCCGCCAAGGTCGAATCGATCGCCAACACGGTGCCGGAGGCCATCAAGTCCAGCGGCAAGCTGATCGTGGGCGTCAACCTGCCTTACGCGCCCAACGAATACAAGGATCCGACCGGCAAGGTCGTCGGATTCGATGTCGACCTGATGAACGCCATCGCGCAGACGCTCGGCCTGACTGTCGACTACCGCGAAGAATCGGACTTCTCGAAGATCATCCCGGCCATTCAGGCCGGCACCTACAACGTCGGCATGTCGTCGTTCACCGACAGCAAGCAGCGCGAACAGCAGGTCGATTTCGTCACCTACTTCTCCGCGGGGAGCCTGTGGGCCCAGCGCGCCGGAGACCACGTCGACCCCAACAACGCCTGCGGCAAGAAGGTTGCGGTCGAGTCCACCACGGTCCAGGACACCGAGGAGCTGCCCGCCAAGACCAAGGCGTGCACCGATGCCGGTAAACCACCGATCGATGTGGTGAAGTTCGACAATCAGGACCAGGCGGCCAACGCCGTCGTCGTCGGCCAGGCCGACGCCTTGTCAGCCGATTCGCCGGTGACGCTGTGGGCGATCAAGCAGGCGGGCGGCAAGCTGGTGCAGGCCGGTGAAGTGTTCAACTCGGCGCCGTACGGATGGCCCGTGAAGAAGGGCTCGCCGTTGGCGCAGTCGCTGCTGCAGGCGTTGCAGCACCTGATCGACAACGGCACGTACAAGCAGATCGCCACCAATTGGGGCGTGCAGGCCGGGATGATCGACAAGCCGGTCGTCAATGGGGCCACCAGCTGACGTGACGAACGCTGACTCGGCGGCGGACCCGAACGGTCCCGCCGCCATCGATGCGATCCCGCTGCGACACCCGTGGCGGTGGATCGGCGCGGCCGCGATCGTCGTCGTGGCCGGCCTGTTCGTCTACGGTGCCGCCACCAACCCCGCCTACGGCTGGGATACCTACATCAAGTACCTGTTCGACGCACGGGTGTCCGAGGCAGCGTGGAACACCTTGCAGCTCACCGTCTATGCGATGACGATCGGCTTGGTGCTCGGTGTCGTCCTGGCTGTGATGCGGTTGTCACCCAACCCGGTGTTCCGCGCCGTCGCGTGGGGTTATCTGTGGATTTTCCGCGGCACCCCGGTGTACGTGCAGTTGGTGTTCTGGGGCCTGTTCCCGTCGATCTACCAGAACATCCAGATCGGGGTTCCGTTCGGTCCGTCGTTGTTCCACATCCAGCTGCAGGGGCTGTCGCTGGCGTTCCAGATGGCCTTCATCGGCCTGGGCCTCAACGAGGCCGCCTATATGGCCGAAATCATCCGCGCCGGAATCATTTCCGTGCCGGAGGGCCAGACCGAGGCGTCGGTCGCGCTGGGCATGTCGTGGTGGATGACCATGCGGCGCACCGTCCTTCCGCAGGCGATGCGGGTCATTGTGCCGCCGACGGGCAACGAGCTGATCAGCATGCTGAAAACCACATCGCTGGTCACCGCCGTGCCGTATACCCTCGAGCTCTACACCCGGACCCGCGACATTTCCGCCGTGATCTTCCAGCCCATCCCGCTGCTGCTGGTGGCCGCCAGCTGGTACCTGGCCATCACCAGCGTGCTGATGGTGGGGCAGTTCTATCTGGAGCGTTACTTCTCGCGCGGTGCATCGCGCAAACTGACCGCCAAACAGCTCGAGGCGCTTGCCCTCGCCCAAACCGGGGAAGTGCACCCATGACGGCTATGGTGCGCGCCGAAAAGGTATGTAAGAGCTTCGGTGCCCTGCAGGTGCTCAAAGGTGTCACGCTGGAGGTCGAGCGGGGGCAGGTGCTCGTGCTCGTCGGCCCGTCCGGTTCTGGCAAGTCGACGTTCTTGCGGTGCATCAACCATCTGGAGCAAGTGAGCGCCGGGCGGTTGTACGTCGACGAGCAGCTGGTCGGCTACCGCGAACGCGGCGGCAAGCTGCATGAGTTGCCGGCCAAGGAGGCGGCCCGCCAGCGTCGCGACGTCGGCATGGTGTTCCAGCACTTCAACTTGTTCCCGCACCGGACCGCGCTGGAGAACATCATCGAGGCGCCGGTCCACGTCAAAGGCGTCAAACGCGATATGGCGGTGAGCCGTGCGCGGGACCTGCTCGACCAGGTCGGATTGTCCAGCAAGGCTGGCGCCTATCCGGCCCAGTTGTCCGGCGGCCAGCAGCAGCGCGTCGCGATCGCCCGCGCGTTGGCGATGGAGCCCAAGCTGATGCTGTTCGACGAACCGACGTCGGCACTCGATCCGGAACTGGTCGGAGAAGTCCTCAGCGTCATGAAGAAGCTTGCCCAGCACGGCATGACGATGGTCGTGGTCACCCACGAGATGGGCTTCGCCCGCGAGGTGGCCGACCAGCTGGTGTTCATGGACGGCGGCGTGGTGGTCGAACGCGGAGCCCCGCGTGAGGTGATGGCCGACCCGAAACATGAACGCACGAAGGCATTTTTGTCCAAAGTGATGTAGTGGCTGTTCATCTCGCTGCAAAGCCGGAACAAGCACCGGACCCGGCCGCCCCGCTGTGGCGGGCGGCGCAGGGCTTCCGGTTCCTCAGTTGCCTGTACGCCTTGGGTTTTCAGCTCGCGGTGAATGACGATCTGCAGCACCCCGCCGTCGTGTGGGCGCTGTTCGGGGGCCTGATCGGCTGGAGCCTCGCGTGTGCGGTGGCCTACCTGCACGGCTTCGGCCGACGTAACGGCTGGGTGCTCGCCGAGGTGCTGGTGGTCGTCCTGCTGGTGTTGTCGACCGATCTGGTGGCGTCCCCGGCATGGATCGCCGGCAACCAGTCGTGGCCGACGACGTTGTGGGCCACCAACGCGACGTTGTCGGCGGCGATCCAACTGGGACCGGTGGCCGGGATGGGTGTCGGACTGCTCGTGACGGCAGCCGGTGCAGTGCTCAAGGGTTACTTCGATCCCAACCTCGGGCGGCAGGCGACGCTTGTCATCGAGTTGGCGGTGGGCCTGGCGGTCGGGATGGCGGCCCAGACTGCCCGGCGGGCCCACGCCGAACTGCAGCGCGCGATCCGGCTGGCCGCGGCGACCGCCGAGCGCGAGAGGTTGTCCCGGCGGGTGCACGACGGCGCCATCCAGGTGCTGGCGCTGGTGGCCCGCAAGGGGCGGGAAATCGGTGGTGAAACAGCAGAGCTCGCGCACCTCGCCGGCGAGCAGGAACGGGCGTTGCGCTGGCTGGTCAGTTCCGGCCTCGACGAGGTGCCGGGGGGTCTGGTCGACGTCGGTGAAACGCTCCGGGCCCGTGCGGGGGACCGCGTGGCGGTGAGCGTGCCGCCGGACCCGGTGCTGCTCGACGCCGCAGCGGCGGGCGAACTCGATGCCGCGGTGGCCAACGTGCTGGGCAACACGGCGGCGCACGCCGGCCGGGAGGCCCGGGCATTCGTCCTCGTCGAGGACCTGGGGGAGCGGGTTGTCGTGAGCATCCGCGACGATGGAGTGGGGATCGCCGACGGACGGTTGGCGCAGGCGGCGGCGGAGGGGCACATGGGTGTGACGAAATCTATTGTGGGACGGCTGGAATCGCTCGGCGGTTCGGCGGAGCTGACGACGTCGCCGGGCGCCGGCACCGAGTGGGAGCTGACGGTGCCGAGAACAGAAGGTACCGATGGCTGAGCCGCAACAGGCCGAGCTGACGGTCATGGTCGTCGACGACCATCCGATCTGGCGTGACGCCGTCGCCCGTGATCTCGAAGACTCCGGCTTCACCGTGGTGGCCACGGCCGACGGCGTCGCGGCCGCCGGGCGTCGGGCCGCGGTGGTCAAGCCGCAGGTGGTGGTGATGGACATGCGGCTGTCCGACGGCAGTGGTGTCGAGGCGACCGTCCAGGTGCTGGCGGTATCACCTGCCAGCCGCGTACTGGTGTTGTCGGCCTCCGATGAGCGTGACGACGTGCTGGAGGCCGTGAAGGCCGGTGCCACCGGGTATCTGGTGAAGAGCGCCTCGAAGGTCGAGCTGGCCGACGCCGTCCGTGCGACGGGCGCGGGGCGTGCGGTGTTCACGCCGGGACTGGCCGGCCTGGTGCTGGGGGAGCATCGGCGCCTGGCCAAGGCGCCGGGTGCGGACCCGGCCGCGGGTCTGACCGAACGGGAGACTGAGATCCTTCGCTACGTGGCAAAAGGGTTGACCGCCAAGCAGATTGCCGAACGCCTTACCCTGAGTCACCGCACCGTCGAGAACCACGTACAGGCGACGTTCCGCAAGTTGCAGGTGGCCAATCGGGTGGAAGCGGCGCGCTACGCCATCGAGCACGGGCTGGACTGAGCGCCGTCGGCGCGCGATGACCCGGCCGCAGACGTTCGGCCGATCAGGTACCAGGTGCGCATCAGACCCTTGCCCTTGACGTCGATCTCGCCGCGCTCCTCGAATTCGTAGGCATGCTGCAGGCGTTCATAGACGTTGTGCGGCACCTGGATTCGGCCGGCGACGTCGGTGCTCTCCATCCGGGACGCGACGTTGACCGCGTCGCCCCAGACGTCGTAGAAGAACTTGCGCGAGCCGACCACACCGGCCACCACCGGACCGGCCGCGATGCCGATACGGACCGGAACGGGGCGACCCTTCGGGTCGGTGAGTTCGCGGACCGAGTCGGCGAAGTCCAGGGCCAGGCAGGCCAGCGCCTCGAGGTGATCGGCCCGGCCGTGAGGTATCCCACTGACCACCATGTAGGAGTCGCCGCTGGTTTTGACCTTCTCCAGGCCATGCCGGTCCACGAGTGCGTCGAGATCGGTGTACAGCGTGTCGAGGAATTGGACCAGGTCGGCGGGAGCCGTGTCGGCGGCGCGTTGGGTGTAGCCGGCGATATCGGCGAAAAGGATTGAGGCATCGTCGAATTTGTCGGCGATCACGGTGTGTGCCGGATCCTTCAGCCGCTGTGCGATGGACTCCGGGAGGATGTTCGCCAGCAGCGTCTCGGACCGCAGATACTCGGACTGGATGGCGCGTTGCGCGATGGCGTTCTCCCGCAGGACGGACCAGACGGTCGCCATCACGATCAGGCAAGCCGACACCGCGGTGATGACGAAGGCCACGCGGCTTTCCATCTCGGTCTGCACGCCGGTGTATGCCGGGACGGTGAACTCCAGGACGATCGCCGTGACGATGCCGACCGCGGCGACACCCGCGGCGAACATGAGGTGTTCCAGCCCCACGATCAGCAGCGCTATCGCGCCTGCTACGGCGAAATACAGCAGGATTCCGGAGCCCGTGCCGACGTTGATGCACACGACGGTGACCGTTGTGTAGGCGATGAGCACGAAGGCCGCCGGTGCTACCAGTTCACCGAACCGGTAGAGCGTCGGCACGAGCAGGAACAACGCGGCGCTGACCACGTTGACGGCACCGATCCACATCGCGTACGGCCCCGTCGACAACGCTTGGAAGGCGAAGAAGACGCTGAGGATGGCGCCCAGGCGGCTGGTGCGAGTCAGGATTCGGCGGCTGCGCGCGACGGTCGGATTCAGGGTGTCGGCGTCGGGGTGGAGGCACTCGCGCACCGTGGCGGTCGGGACGCACACCGAACGGCGCACGGCCGCGACCAACTCCGCGCGAGCCGGTGCCGCGGCGCCGCTGGCGAGGCGAGCGTCGTCCATGACCGCCATGGATTAAAGGGTAGACGCGCAGGGCCACATTTGGTGCTCGCCTGCGGATACTCCGCTGACGGCGAACAGGGCGGCGTCGGGCCGTCGCCAAGGTTGCGGGAGGGCTGCCGTTTGGGGCAGGTGAGGTCAGCAATAAATGGCCAGTCACGGTGGCCATTTATGGGGTCCGGTCAGCGGCGTATTGGTGCGCCGTACGTGCCCCTTCGCCGTGTGTGAAAAATGTGTCATCCAGCGATCAATATCAAAATTGCTAGAAATTCAACGCTGACGTCGAATGGTGCCTAATAGATTGAATGAGTGGCCGTGAAGTGCCGTTATCTCCGATAAACCTTGCTCATGGCTAAAAATTGAACCGATATTGAATTCGCTGTATCAGAACGTGGCAGAAAAACTTAGTTGGCCTTTTCGTTTGCCTAAAATGCGTGCTAAAAGTATTTCAATGAGATTTCGTTTTTGTACACATTTATTTGTTGGCAGCGCAGTAAATTAACGGCCTACGCGCCGTCGACAAATGTGATGGCCACGGTGGAAAGGGGGACCGCGGTGAACCGTCTGTTCCGGGCTCTGATGCTGAGAGTCGTCGTCATATTGATGCCGCTGGCCGTCATCTGCACCTACAGCCACGTGGCGCCGACGCTGCCCCGGTCGGTCGCGGCCGACGTCACGCCTACCGCAACGATCGATGAATCGAATACCACCATCGGCATCGCCGACTCGAGTCTGTACGGAATGTCGCCGGCGGACATCGACGCCACGCTGACCAAGCTGCAGTCGATCGGTGTGCAGAACATCAGGGTCTTCGTCCCGTGGGGTCTGATCGAACCGTTGGCGCAGGGCAGTTACAACTGGACGTTGATGGACAACGTGATGAATGCCGCTGCCGCGCACAACATGGGCGTGCTGGCCGAGGTCAGCAGCACGCCGCTGTGGGCAGCGCCCTCCGGCACCCTTCCGGGTGCCGGAGCGCCCAATCCGCAGGACTACGTCAACTTCATCAGTCAGGTCGCCACTCGGTACGGCAACACCATCTCGGCCTATGAGATCTGGAACGAGGTCAATTCCGCTTCGTTCTACCAGCCGATGAGCCCGGCCAGCTACACCGCACTGTTGAAAGCTGTCTATCCGGTTTTGAAGCAACTTGATCCGACGGCAACCGTGGTCGCCGGCGCGCTGGCTCCGCTGGTGGACTTCTTCGGGGTGACCGCTTCCGCGCCCACCTACGTGGCGGCGATGTATGCCGCTGGCGCGCAAGGCTTTTTCGACGCGCTGTCCGTGCACCCGTATGACTTCTCGCAGCTGGTGAAGTTCTCCCAAGGTGAGGGCATCCCGCTGACGGCGATCAGCCAAGTCGAAGGTGTCCGGGCGCTCATGGTGCAGAACGGCGATGGAACCAAGTTGATCTGGGCCACCGAGTACGGCTTCCAGACGGTGCTCGACTCGAACGGCAAGGTGACCGACGCCAGCAACCAGAGCCAGGCCGCGTTCATCCAGGACATGATCACCGCGTGGCGGGCGCTGACCTACACCGGACCGCTGTACATCTACACGACCCGTGACGGCACTCCCGGTACCGACACCGGTTACGGCATCTACCAAACCGACTGGACGCCCAAGCTTGCGGTGGCAGTGATCCAGAAGGCCATTGCCGATGCGATGGTCCACAATCCGGTGACGTCACCGTTCGTGGCGTTCATCGCGTTCATCCAGAATGCCTTCGCCCAGGCGCAGCAGGCATTCGCGTCGTTCACCTCGTCGTTGCAGGCCGCGTTCGCCAACGCAGTCAAGGCATTCACCGATTTCCTGTCGGGAATCTTCAAACCGGCTGCGGCGCAGGCGACTACCGCCGCGAGCCTCGCCCCGGCGGCTGCCACGCTGTCCAGCGCGGACACTCTCGCCGCGGCGAATAAGACGCTCACAGAGCTGAAGGCTCAGGTGGTCGGGTCGAAGGATACCGCCGGGCACATCACGGCCGGCGACAAGTCGGGGTCTGCTGACACCAAGGTAGTCGATGCCGCTCAGCCCACGGCCGCCGGTGCCGTCGACCCGACGTCGACGGACCCGACATCGACGGACACCAAGTCGACGGACACAAAGTCGACGGACACAAAGTCGACGGACACGAAGTCGACGGACACAAAGTCGACAGACACAAAGTCGACAGACCCGATGGCCGAGGACTCGACGACGCCGGCCAAGCCGACGGACGAGACCAAGGGATCGACGACCGGTACCACGGGCGTGTCGACCCCGGGGACCGACACCCCGAAGACGGACACCCCGAAATCTGGAACGACGCAGCCTGATTCGTCCGTGTCGGGAACGCCGAAGCCGGGCGCACCGGCCGGTACCGCCGCGTCGACGACCAATGCCGCGGGCCAGGACAAGTCGGGCAGTAACGACAAGTCGGGCACCAAGACCAAGCCGGGCACGAAGCCGGGCAAGGTGGCGAAGCAGACCCCGGCTGCGAGCGAGCCGTCGAAGCCGACGGGGCGGTCCGAGGGCGACGCGGATGGCAAGACCACCTCGTCGACGGACAACAAGGCACACCAGCACCAGGGCTCATAGACGGGGCTTGGGCGAAGCCTCCCCGGCGTGTCATGCGCCGGGGAGGCGCTCAGACCGAGTAGATCGGCGAGCCGATGCCCAACATGAGTGCTCGGAGACGGTGCGCGATATCTCGATCCAGCGCAACGAGATTCGCGGCGAAGTGCCGGATATCGGCGGCGTGATCGTCGGCTATGGACTCGCGCGACTCGCGCTCCCTGGCCACGAATCGGTACCGCACCTCAGTCACCGTCAGGTCTTCACCGACGGTGAATTCGTTGGTGCGTGCCTCGTCAATTGCGCCCAGCGCCAGGCGTTTGACATCGGAGAGCGACGCAGCGCCGGTGTGCGCGATATTGGCTGCCGCCCGCAGCGCGTCGGCCGACCCCCGGACCTTGACCAGATCGCGCCAGGCGATGTCCTGCGCGTTCTCCGCCGCACTGCCTTCCCACGTGGTGCCGCCGGGGCGCAGGGTGCCCTGCCAGGCGTCATGGAATGAGTTCTCCCACAGGTCGGCGGTCTTGTTCCAGTGCGCGGCGGCGTCGACCAGGTGTTGCACATCCCAATCGGTGATCTGTGCCAGCGTCGGCAATTCGAACTCGGGCATCGGAGGCTATTCCGCCAAAGCTGCCGAGGCCGAGCTGTCGGAGTCGGTATAGGCCCGACCCGCGCTGGTCAGCGACGCGGCCACCGACCACATGCGTTCGGCATGTGCGGCAGACGCGGCGTCGATGCGCGTCTGCATCTCGGCGACGACGTCAGCGGTGGATTGGCCGGCAGTCAGCGGCGCACCGCTGGTGATGTGTGCCGACAGAGCTTGGGCATGCTGCTCAAGTTGTCCGGCAACGGCGAACAGTCCATCCGCAGTGACTTGCAGTGCCCCCATGCGTGCAGTTTAGCGGCGAGTTTTGGTGCCCTCGGTGAGATTCGAACTCACACTGCACGGGTTTTGAATCCGTTTCCTCTGCCAGTTGGGATACGAGGGCGTTTCGCGGTGCGGTGTACCACCATAGTTGATGTGATTCTGGGGGGTGCGCCGCGCCCCGAGGTCGCCTCCGAGCGCGCTTCACGCGACAATATGGGGATGACCGGGCCAACAACTGATGACGTCCCACCGCGCCGTGTTCTCGTGGCCGAGGATGAAGCGCTCATCCGGCTGGACCTGGCGGAGATGCTCCGCGAGGAGGGTTACGAGATCGTCGGCGAGGCCGGCGATGGCCAGGAGGCGGTGGAACTCGCCGAGAAGCTGAAGCCGGACCTGGTGATCATGGACGTGAAGATGCCGCGCCGCGACGGCATCGACGCCGCCTCTGAGATCGCCGCCAAGCGCATCGCGCCCATCGTGATCCTGACCGCGTTCTCGCAGCGTGAGCTGGTCGAACGGGCCCGCGACGCGGGAGCCATGGCGTACCTGGTCAAGCCGTTCTCCATCACTGATCTGGTGCCGGCCATCGAGGTCGCCGTCAGCCGCTTCGGTGAGCTGACGGCGTTGGAGAATGAAGTCCTCTCGCTCTCCGACCGGCTCGAGACCCGAAAGCTCGTCGAGCGCGCCAAAGGCATTCTGCAGACCAAACAGGGCATGACCGAGCCCGAGGCGTTCAAGTGGATCCAGCGGGCGGCGATGGACCGTCGCACCACGATGAAACGGGTGGCCGAGGTCGTCGTGGAAACGCTGGATCCGCCCGCCGCGGAAACGACGGAGCCGTCAGCCGGCTGAGTCACCGGGCCGCCGCCCGTTAACTCTGTGTTTCGCATCCCAGCGTTTACACAGGTCCGCCCGACACAACGTCGGCGAGCATCGCTCAACAGCAGGTATCACCGCTCCCGGTTGGTTACTGTCTACGCGAAGTAGCGGACGTCGGGCCTCACCTGCGAAGAGTCAGAACGACGTCCGGTGTCACGTAACCATGACCCGGAGGTGAAGCGTGCGCAGTCGCGTAGCTCGGAATGCTCTTGCAGTCGGCAGTGCCGGTCTGATCGTGTTCGGTCTGGCGGGATGCAGCCAGCCTGATCCGAAGCAGAGCGGCGCGGCAGGCTCGAATCTCAAGATCGTCGAGCAGGTGCAGATCGATGAGAACGGTGCGGAGATCAAAGCCGCCGGGGGCGCGACTCCCGCTGATCCGGCCGGCGACGGCAAGGCCACCTGCCCGCCGGTCTCGATCGCCATGGCCGGTGCGCTCAACGGCCCGGATGCCGCACTGGGCATCAACATCAAGGACGGCGTGCAGCTGGCCATCGACAAGCACAACGCCGCCAACCCGGGCTGCCAGGTGACGCTCAAGACCTTCGACACCGAAGGTGACCCGCAGAAGGCGACGGCCATCGCACCGCAGATCGTCGACGACAAGTTCACCATCGGCCTGGTCGGCCCGGCCTTCTCGGGCGAGACGAAGGCCACCGGCACCGTCTTCGACCAGGCCGGCCTCGTCGCCGCCACCGCCTCGGCCACCAACGTGACGCTCAGCGAGAACGGTTGGAAGACCTTCTTCCGCGGTCTCGCCAATGACGGCGTGCAGGGGCCGTCCGTTGCGAACTACCTGAAGAACACTCTCAAGTACAAGAAGGTCTGCGTCGTCGACGACAGCACCGACTACGGCCTGGGCCTGGCCACCGCCGTGCGCACCACGCTGGGACCGGTCGCGGATTCGGCGTGCAACATCTCGGTCAAGAAGGGCGACAAGGACTTCTCGGCCGCCGTCACTCAGATCAAGGGCGCGGCCCCGGATGCGATCTTCTACAGCGGGTACTACGCCGAAGCCGCGACGTTCGTCCAGCAGCTCAAGGACGGTGGCGTGACCGCGACGTTCGTCAGCGCCGACGGCACCAAGGACCCCGAGTTCGTCAAGCAGGCCGGCGAGTCCTCCAAGGGCGCCATCCTGTCGTGCCCGTGCGGCCCGGCGAGCAAGCAGTTCGCCGAGGAGTACACCAAGAAGTTCGGGCAGGAGCCCGGCACCTACAGCACCGAGGGTTACGACCTGGGCACCATCCTGGTCAAGGGCATCGATTCGGGCGCGGTCACCCGGCCGGCGCTGCTGGACTTCGTCGCCAAGTACGACGGTCAGGGTGTGGCCCGCAAGTACCAGTGGAACAACAAGGGTGAGCTGACCACCAACCTCATCTGGGTCTACAAGGTCCAGTAGGAATCTGCAGACGACGACGCGTCCGGACCCCGTGCCGGGCGCGTCGTTTGTTCGCAGACAGTCACCACCGCAATAACCGAGGAGCCGCCACCCGATGACCCCCGATTGCGTCGGCCACTACGTGTGCACCGCGGCCAATATCAATTTCAACGTCGACAACCTGCTGAACGGGTTCTGGCAGTTGACGATTGACGGTTTGTCGTGGGGTGCGATCTATGCCCTGGTCGCCGTCGGCTACACCCTGGTCTTCGGCGTGCTGCGGCTGATCAACTTCGCACACTCGGAAATCTTCATGCTCGGCATGTTCGGCGCGTACTTCGCGCTGGAGATGATTCTCGGTTTCAAGCCCAGCGGTAACGCGTACAACCTCGGTATCGGGCTGACGATCTTCTATCTGGGCGTCGCCATGGTGGTCGCGATGGCGGTTTCCGGCGCCGCCGCCGTCGGGTTGGAGGTCGTGGCCTACCGGCCGCTGCGCCGCCGCAATGCACGCGGGCTCACGTTCCTCATCACCGCGATCGGCATGTCGTTCGTCCTGCAGGAGTTCGTGCACTTCGTGCTGCCGAAGATCCTCAAAGGATTCGGCGGCAGCAATGCCCAGCAGCCGATCATCCTGGTGCAGCCCAAAACTCAGTTCACGCTGTTCAGCGCGAACATCTCGAACGTCACCGTCGTCATCGTGGTGGCCGCGGTTGTGCTGGCGCTGCTCACCGATATCGCACTCAATCGCACCAAATTCGGCCGCGGTATCCGAGCCGTCGCCCAGGACCCGGCGACAGCCACCCTCATGGGTGTGTCCCGCGAGCGCATCATCATGACGACGTTCCTCATCGGCGGCCTGCTGGCCGGCGCGGCCGCGCTGCTCTACACCTTGAAGGTGCCGCAGGGCATCATCTACTCGGGTGGATTCCTGTTGGGAATCAAGGCATTCTCGGCCGCGGTGCTCGGCGGCATCGGCAACCTTCGGGGCGCGCTGCTGGGCGGGCTGATCCTCGGCATCATGGAGAACTACGGGCAGGCGTTCTTCGGTACCCAGTGGCGCGACGTGGTGGCCTTCGTGCTGCTGGTCCTGGTGCTGCTGATCCGTCCCACCGGGATACTCGGTGAAAGTCTCGGGAAGGCACGAGCATGAGCGGGCAGCATCGAAGCGAGGGCTGGGCCCGGTACGTGCTGGCGCCCGGGGACCAGTTGCGCCAGTGGTGGGATCAGCAGAACCGACCCGCGAAATGGGCCGTCGGTATCGTCGTGTTCACTGCGGTGGCGTTGCTGCCGCTGTACACCCCGCCGTTCCTCAACACGCCCGGCATCAGCTTCGGCGGCACCATGGCGCAGTTCGCGATGGTGGCGATCATCGCGATCGGCCTCAACGTCGTTGTGGGCCAAGCCGGATTGCTCGACCTCGGCTATGTCGGGTTCTACGCCGTCGGCGCGTACACCGTCGCGCTGCTGACCAGCCCCGACAGCCCGTGGAACCAGGTGGGGGCGGGCGGGTTCCTCGACAAGGACTGGGCCTGGCTGGCGTGTGTGCCGCTGGCCATGGCCGTCACGGCGTTGGCCGGCCTGGTGCTGGGTATCCCGACGCTGCGGCTGCGCGGGGATTACCTCGCCATCGTCACCCTGGGATTCGGCGAGATCATCCGGCTCCTGGCCGACAACCTTTCCGACCTGACCAATGGCGCCCGCGGCCTCAACCAGATCGCGTATCCGCGGTTGGCGGAGACCGACAAGCTGCCCACCGGCGTGTTCTCCAGCGGTAACTCCACCGGGCATGCCAACTACGGCACCTGGTGGTTCTGGCTGGGGCTGGCGCTCATGGTCGGCATGCTGCTGCTCGTCGGCAACCTCGAGCGCAGCCGCGTCGGACGGGCCTGGGTCGCCATCCGGGAAGACGAGGACGCCGCAGAAGTCATGGGCGTCAACACTTTCAAGTTCAAGCTGTGGGCATTCGTCATCGGTGCGGGCATCGGCGGCCTGTCGGGCGCGCTGTATGCCGGCCAGGTGCAGTACGTCGCACCGCCGACCTTCAACATCATCAACTCGATGCTGTTCCTGTGCGCCGTGGTCCTCGGTGGGCAGGGCAACAAGCTCGGCGTGATCTTCGGCGCGTTCATCATCGTCTACCTGCCGAACCGGCTGCTCGGGGTGCACGTGCTCGGCATCAACCTCGGTGACCTCAAATACCTGTTCTTCGGCCTGGCGCTGGTGGTACTGATGATCTTCCGGCCGCAGGGACTGTTCCCGGTGCGCCAGCAGCTGCTGGCGTACGGCCGGGCGGCGCGTCGGTTGCTGCGCAACGCGGACGATTCGAAGGCGGCGGCATGAGCGACTCACCAGAGCTCACACCCGACGAGGAACTCGCCGCACTGCACCGTGACGTGCAGGTCGCCGAGGGCGAGAAGCTATTGGCGACAACCGATCTCACCGTCAAGTTCGGTGGGCTCACCGCGCTCGACTCCGTGACGTTCGATATCCGCCGCGGCGAGATTCTCGGCCTCATCGGTCCCAATGGGGCCGGCAAGACGACCTGCTTCAACGCGATCACCGGTGTGTACCGGCCGTCGTCGGGTTCGGTGCTGTTCGACGGCGCGCCGCTCGGCAAGATCAAGCGCCACGAGATCACCCGCCGCGGCATCGCGCGCACCTTCCAGAACATCCGGCTGTGGGGCGAGATGACGGCGCTCGAAAACGTCGTCGTCGGTACCGACGCCCGGCACAAGACGTCGGTCCCCGGTGCGCTGCTGCGGTCCGCGCGGCACCGGCGCGAGGAACGTGACGCCATCGAACGCGC
The DNA here is from genome assembly GCF_054515875.1 of Mycolicibacterium sp. HS_4_1. Classification (NCBI taxonomy): domain Bacteria; kingdom Bacillati; phylum Actinomycetota; class Actinomycetes; order Mycobacteriales; family Mycobacteriaceae; genus Mycobacterium; species Mycolicibacterium sp. HS_4_1. Next base: position 3,490,984 of record NZ_CM137261.1, on the reverse strand, counting down.
TGCGGCACTACTGCAATTCGTGGGGATCGCGCACCGCGGCGAGGAGAAGGCCCGCAACCTTTCGTATGGCGATCAGCGCCGCCTGGAGATCGCCCGGGCCCTGGCCACCGAGCCGAAACTGCTCTGCCTGGACGAGCCGGCCGCCGGCTTCAACCCGAGCGAGAAGTCCGCGCTGATCGAACTGATCCAGGCGATCCGGGACGACGGCTACACAGTGCTGCTGATCGAACACGACATGCGGCTGGTCATGGGTGTCACCGACCGGATCGTGGTACTGGAGTTCGGGCGCAAGATCGCCGAAGGCCTGCCGGCCGAGATTCGCGAGGACCCGAAGGTCATCGCCGCTTACCTGGGGGTGCCCGATGACGAGCTCTGAATCCGTCGGCCTCGACCTGCGGCCGGTGCTGCTGGAAGTTCGTGACGTCGTCGTCCAGTACGGCAGAATTCAAGCGCTGCATGGTGTTTCGCTGATCGTGCGGGAGGGCGAACTGGTCACCTTGCTCGGCTCCAACGGCGCGGGCAAGACGACCATGATGCGGGCCATCTCCGGCCTGTTGCCGCTGGCGTCGGGTTCTGTGTGGTTCGACGGCGAGGACATCTCGAAGATGAAAGCGCATCGTCGGGTGACCGCCGGCCTGATCCAGGCGCCGGAGGGGCGCGGCATCTTCCCGGGCATGACCATCATCGAGAACCTCGAGATGGGTTGCTACGGACGCAAATTCGAGTCCAAGCACGACCACGACGAGCGGCTCGACTGGGTGCTGACGACATTCCCGCGGCTGGCCGAACGGCGGTCGCAGGCCGGCGGGACGCTCTCTGGTGGCGAGCAGCAGATGCTGGCGATCGGCCGCGCGCTGATGGCCCGGCCCAAGGTGCTGCTGCTGGACGAGCCGTCGATGGGTCTGGCACCCATGGTCATCTCGCAGATCTTCCGGATCATCTCCGAGATCAACACTCAGGGCACCACGGTGCTGCTGGTGGAGCAGAACGCCCAGCAGGCACTGAGCCGGTCCAATCGCGCCTACATCCTGGAAACCGGCGCCGTCACCCGCAGCGGCAATGCCCGTGACCTGCTGAAGGACGACAGCATCCGAGCCGCCTACCTCGGCGTCGCCTGAGCTGTCTTTCCGCCGAACGTGAGCTTGTGTTCGAAGTTCCTGCGAAACTTCGGACGTGAGCTCATGTTCGTCGCAGCTGAGCGTCGATTCGGTTGACGGTGTCCGCGTCGATCGCCACCAGACGGACGTCGTCGACCTTCGCGGCGGCAGATGAAATCGTCTCGGCGGCAATCGTGATTGCCTCATGGAGCGGCCACCCATAGATGCCCGCGCTGATCAACGGAAAGGCGATGCTCCGGGCGCCGAGTTCGTCGGCGACTACCAGTGAGCGCCGGTAGCAGGATCGCAACAACTCCGGATCATGTTGGCCTGCCCGGTAATTCGGGCCTACCGTATGAATCACCCACCGCGCCGGGAGGTTCCCGGCGGTCGTCCAGCCGGCGTCGCCGGTGGCCAGCCCATGGGGAAAGCGCTCGACGCAGTCCAGTAGCACGGCAGGCCCGCCGGCCCGGTGGATGGCGCCGTCCACGCCACCGCCGCCGCGCATCCCACTGTTCGCGGCGTTGACGATCGCGTCGACGTCCTGCTGGGTGATGTCGCCGCGGACAGCGGTGATGCGAGGCATGACTGCAGTATTACCGCGCTACTCGACGATCCGGAACCGCTTGATCCGGGCCGCCGCGCCGGACACCAACTCCACCCGCGACTTCGGCACGCCGAAATGCTCGGCCAGTACCCGGATCACCGCGGTGTTGGCCTTGCCGTCCACCGCCTGCTCGCGGACGTACACCACCAGCGTGCCGTCGTCGTCGGTCTCGACGAGCGGCCCTTTGCGGCTCCCCGGCTTGACCCGGACTGAAATCATCACCGGCCCACTGTGCAGAAAATCCCGGGAAATCGGTAATTTCCCGGGATTTTCCGCACGTTGGGCGGCGGTATCAGCGCGCGACGATCACCGATGAACCGTGGCCGAACAGGCCCTGGTTCGCGGTCACGCCCACGCGGGCGCCCTCGACCTGGCGGCCGGTGGCCTGGCCCTTCAGCTGCCAGGTCAGCTCACAAACCTGCGCGATGGCCTGAGCGGGAATGGCCTCACCGAAGCACGCCAGACCACCTGAGGGGTTGACCGGCACGCGGCCACCGATCGTGGTGGCGCCGGAGCGCAGCAGCTGCTCGCCTTCACCCTTGGCGCACAGGCCCAGGTGCTCGTACCAGTCGAGTTCCAGGGCGGTCGACAGGTCGTACACCTCCGCCAGGTTGACGTCGTCGGGGCCGATGCCGGCCTCGGCGTACGCCGCATCGAGAATCTGATCCTTGAACACCCGGTCCGGCCCGGGGACGGCTGCGGTGGAATCCGTTGCGATGTCCGGCAATTCGGGCAAGTGCTGCGGGTACCGCGGTGTGACGGTGCTGATGGCACGCACCGACGGCACGCCGTCCAGCGAGCCCAGGTGCTTGCGCGCGAAGTCGGCGCTGGCCACGATCAGCGCGGCGGCGCCGTCTGAGGTGGCGCAGATGTCCAGCTGTCGCAGCGGGTCGGAGACAACCGGGCTGGCCAGCACGTCCTCGACCGAAGCCTCCTTGTGGTAGCGGGCATTCGGGTTGTTCAGGCCGTGCTTGGAGTTCTTCACCTTGATCTGGGCGAAGTCCTCGGAGGTGGCGCCGTACAGGTCCATGCGGCGGCGGGCCAGCAGGGCGAAGTACACCGGGTTCATGGCACCCAGCAGGTGGAAGCGCTGCCAGTCGGGATCGTTCTTGCGCTCGCCGCCGACCGGCGCGAAGGCACCCTTGGGTGTGGTGTCGGCGCCGATGACCAGCGCGACGTCGCAGAAACCGGCCAGGATGTGGGCGCGGGCGCTCTGCAGCGCCTGCGAACCCGAGGCGCAGGCGGCGTACGACGACGACACCGGCACGCCGTTCCAGCCCAGCTTCTGGGCGAACGTCGACCCGGCGATGAAGCCCGGGTAGCCGTTACGGATGGTGTCGGCACCGGCGACCAACTGGATCTGGCGCCAGTCGAGGCCGGCTTCGGCCAGTGCGGCGCGGGCGGCGACGACGCCGTACTCGGTGAAGTCACGGCCCCACTTGCCCCACGGGTGCATGCCCGCACCGAGGATGTACAACGGATCTGGGGTGCTCATTCTGCTGAATCCTCCGTGCTCCTCGCGTCCGCTATCGCCCAGGCGTAGGTGGTCCGCTCGATACCGTCGGCGTCGGTGTACAGCGGCATGGTGGTCAGCTCCATCTCCATGCCGACCTTCAGGTCCGCGGCGAGGGTGCCTTCGACGACCTTGCCCAGCACGATGAGGCCCTCGGCCTCGAGCTGGACCGCGGCGATGGCGAACGGCTCGAACGGATCGGCCGCCGGGTACGGCGCCGGCGGGGGATAGCGGTTCTCGGTGTAACTCCACACGGTGCCGCGGCGCGACAACGCGACGGGCTCAAGCACGTCGCTGTCACACGCCGGGCTGGGGCAGTTGTTTTCGCGGGGCGGGAAAACATAGGTTCCGCACTGCGGGCATTTTGCCCCGATCAGGTGCGGCGCACCGTTTTCGTCGGTGTCCCACCAACCTTCAATGGCCGGCTGACTACCGGCGTCCGTCACTCCTGGCACCAGCTCAGAGTAACCGGCGGCCGGGGAAAACTGAAACGTGTTGCAGTTCTGTCCCGGACACCGGGAAAGCGCCTTGAATGGTCGCCGGTCAACCCATTCTTGACCGGGTGCTTGTCGCCGTCTCGTTCCGGTACCGGGCGGTGACCCGGGCCAGCTGCTCCGGGGTCCGGGACGCCCCGGCGACGTGCATCTCGCGGTTGGCGGCGATGACGTCCGCGGTCTCGGCGCGCCGGGCTGTCTCGTAGGTGCGAAGACCGGAGAAGCCGTGGGCCGCGAGTTCGTCGGCGAGTACGCGGGCATCCACGATCGATTGCGACGCGCCGTTGGCCCCGACGGGGTACATCGGGTGGGCGGCGTCGCCGAGCAGCGTCACCAGTCCGTCGCCCCAATGCGGCAACGGGTCCTTGTCGACCATGGGGTAGCTGAACAGCGCCGGGCTCCGGCCGATCAGCGTGTCCATGTCGAGCCAGTCGAGGTCCCAGTCGGCCACGTGCGGCAAGACGTCGTCGGGCGCCGCGGGCGCGTTCCATTTGGCGTCGCCCTGCAGCGGGCCGGGCTGCCCGCTGGGGACCTGGAGCACCCAGTTGACCCGAGCGCCGCCGATGGGATAGGTGATCAGGTCAACTCCGTTGTCGGCCTTGATGATTGCCATGGTGCGCCCGTCCAGGAACGGCTTGATCTCACTCGCCCCGCGGTACATCGTGATGCCCGACGACAGCAACGGGTCATGGTCAGGATGCAACTCGGCACGCACGATCGAATTGATGCCGTCGGCGCCGATCAGCGCGGCACCGGTAACCGGGCCTGCGGCGGTACCGACGGTGACACCGTCGGCGCTCTGCTGGAAGCCGGTAGCCCCACTGGCGGTGCGGACAGCGTCGGCGCCCAGGCGTTTCCGTGCGGCGTCGAGCAACATCATCTGTAGCCGTCCGCGGTGCACCGACAGTTGCGGATAGGCGTCGCCCGCGTCCAGACCCCGAGGTTCGGTGAACAGCAGCTCGCCGCGATGGGTATAGAAGCGAATCGCTGACGGTGCCACCGCCATGGCGTTCAGCTCGTCACCGAGGCCGAGCTCGGTGAGTTCGCGCACGGCGTGCGGCAACAGGTTGATGCCGACACCCAAGGGCTGCAAGTCGTGCGCACGCTCGAGAACGAGGGCGTCGTATCCGCGGGCGTGCAGCGTCAGTGCGGTGGTGAGGCCGCCGATACCGCCGCCGGCGATGAGTAGCTGTGTCATGAGTCCAGCCTCGGCGCGACGGAACTATAAGTCCAATACCGATGAAGTCCACAAACTATAATTAATGCTTATGGAACTACGGCAGCTCGAGTACTTCGTCGCGGTTGCCGAGGAAGCCAATTTCACCCGTGCCGCCGAGCGCATCCACGTCGCACAGCCCGCGGTCAGTGCACAGATCGCCCGGCTGGAGCGTGAGCTGGGGGAGCCGTTGTTCGATCGCGGCCGACGCGAGATTCGGTTGACCGCGGCCGGGCACGCAGTGCTGCCGCACGCTCGCGCCGCCCTGGCCGCCGTTGTCGATGCGTGCACCGCGGTGGCCGAATTGAGCGATTTGGTGCGCGGGTCGGTGACCATCGGCACGGTCACCGCGCACGACGTCGACATGCCGGGTCTGCTGGCGCAGTTCCACGAGGCGCACCCACACGTCGACATCACTCTCGGCACCGCGAACTCGGACGAACTGATCGAGGGCATACGCACAGGACGGTTGGATGCCGCCATCGTGTCCGTCGGCACCGAGCTGCCGTCGGGTCTCGTTGGTGTGGTGGTCACCGACCAGCCGATCGTCGTTGCGGTCGGCCGCGACGATCGGTGGTCCGGCCGGCGCAAGACCCGATTGGAGGAGTTGGCCGACCGTCCCGTCATCGCGCTGCCGGCCGGCACCGGCATTCGGTACCAGTTCGACCGGGCATGCGCCGACCTCGGTGTCGACGTGCACGTCGCGTTCGAGGCCAGCACGCCGCACGCGCTGGCCGACCTCGCCGCGCGCGGTTTGGGGGTCGCCGTGTTGCCGCAGTCGTTGGTCGCCTCACGCACCGATCTGCACCTCGTCACGCTGATCCCGGCGCTGCGCGGACGGCTGGTGTTCGCCTGGCGGTCCGGCGGGCCGGTGAGTCCGGCGGCACGCGAGCTGGCGAACATGGCGCGGCGGTTACTGGCTGTCGGTGGGGCTGAATAGAGTTAGGGCCGTGAGCCCCACCGCAACGGATGCCCCGCCTACCACCAAGCCCACATTGATGCTGCTGGACGGCAACTCACTGGCGTTCCGAGCGTTCTACGCGCTGCCCGCCGAGAACTTCAAGACCCGGGGTGGACTCACCACCAATGCGGTGTACGGGTTCACCGCCATGCTGATCAACTTGCTGCGCGACGAGAAGCCGTCGCACGTCGCCGCCGCATTCGACGTGTCCCGCCAGACCTTCCGCAAGGAGAAGTACCCGGAGTACAAAGAGGGCCGTGCCGCCACGCCCGACGAGTTCCGCGGCCAGATCGACATCACCAAAGAGGTGCTGGGGGCGCTCGGCATCACGGTCTTGGCCGAGGACGGTTTCGAGGCCGACGACCTGATCGCGACGCTGGCCACCCAGGCCGAGGCGGAGGACTTCCGGGTCCTGGTGGTCACCGGCGACCGCGACTCGTTGCAGCTGGTGACCGACGACGTGACGGTGCTGTACCCCAAGAAAGGCGTCAGCGACCTACACCGCTTCACCCCCGATGCGGTCGTCGAGAAGTACGGCCTCACCCCCGCGCAGTACCCGGATTTCGCCGCCCTGCGTGGTGACCCGAGCGACAACCTGCCCGGCATCCCCGGTGTGGGCGAGAAGACCGCGTCCAAGTGGATCAACCAGTACGGCTCGCTGCAGGGGCTGGTGGATCATGTCGACGAGGTCAAGGGGAAGGTCGGCGACTCGCTGCGGGCCAACCTCTCCAGCGTCATCCTCAATCGTGAGCTGACCGACCTGGTCAAGAACGTGCCGCTGGCGCATACCCCGGATGCGCTGCGAGTGCAGCCCTGGGACCGCGACCGCATCCATCAACTGTTCGACGACCTGGAGTTCCGGGTCCTCCGGGACCGGCTGTTCGACACGTTGTCGCCGGTCGAGCCCGAGGTCGAGCTCGGCTTCGACGTCCGCGGCGGTCTGCTGGAGCCGGGCACCCTCGCGGCCTGGCTCGCCGAGCACAGCAATGGCAGCCGCTTCGGTATGGCCGTTGCCGGCACTCACAAGGCATTCGATGCCGATGCCACCGCGGTGGCCATCGTGTCGGCCAGCGGTGAAGGCGTCTACATCGACACCGCCCGGCTGGATGCCGAAGATGAAGCGGCGCTGGCGTCCTGGCTCGCTGATCCCGGCCCGCCCAAGGCGCTGCACGAGGCCAAGCTCGCATGGCACGACTTGCTGGGCCGTGGCTGGAATCTCTCCGGCGTCACCTCCGACACCGCGCTGGCCGCCTACCTGGTCCGTCCCGGGCAGCGCAGCTTCGCGCTCGACGACCTGTCGGTGCGCTTCCTTGGCCGCGAACTGCGCGCGGAAAGTGCGGAGCAGCAACAGCTTTCGCTGCTCGACGATCCTGATGAGGTCGATGACGCGGCGATTCAGGCCCTGATAGTGCGGGCCGCGGCCGTCGGCGATCTGGCCGACGCGCTGGACGTCCAACTCGCGGGGATCGACTCGCTGGCGCTGCTCGGCCAGATGGAACTGCCGGTGCAGCGGGCGCTCGCCGAGATGGAGAACGCGGGCATCGCCGTCGACATCGAACTGCTCGGCCGGCTGCAGAGCCAGTTCGCCGACCAGATCCGGGACGCGGCAGAGGCGGCCTACGCGGCCATTGGTGAGCAGATCAATCTGGGTTCGCCCAAGCAGCTGCAGGTGGTGCTGTTCGACAAGCTCGAGATGCCGAAGACCAAGCGCACCAAGACCGGCTACACGACGGATGCCGATGCGCTGCAATCGCTTCTGGACAAGACGGGGCATCCATTCCTGCAGCATCTGCTGGCGCACCGAGATGCCACCCGGCTCAAGGTCACGGTCGACGGTCTCCTGAACGCCGTGGCATCCGACGGGCGGATTCACACCACCTTCAACCAGACCATCGCGGCCACCGGGCGGCTGTCGTCGACCGAGCCGAATCTGCAGAACATCCCGATCCGCACTGAGGCGGGCCGGCTGATCCGCGAGGCGTTCGTGGTGGGCAAGGGCTTCACCGAGCTCATGACGGCCGACTACAGCCAGATCGAGATGCGCATCATGGCGCACCTGTCGGGAGACGCCGGGCTGATCGAAGCGTTCAACACCGGCGAGGACCTGCACTCCTTCGTCGCGTCGCGGGCGTTCGGCGTGCCGATCGAAGAGGTGACCGCCGAACTGCGCCGCCGGGTCAAGGCCATGTCCTATGGCTTGGCCTATGGGCTGTCGGCGTACGGCCTGGCCTCGCAGCTGAAGATCTCGACCGAAGAAGCCAAGCAGCAGATGGACCAATACTTCGATCGGTTCGGTGGGGTGCGCGACTACCTGCACTCGGTCGTCGAACAGGCCCGCAAGGACGGGTACACCTCGACGGTGCTCGGGCGGCGGCGTTATCTGCCGGAACTCGACAGCAGTAACCGCAATGTCCGGGAGGCCGCGGAGCGGGCCGCGCTCAACGCGCCCATCCAGGGCAGCGCCGCCGACATCATCAAGGTCGCGATGATCAACGTCGACCGCGCCATGAAGGACGCCGGGCTGAAGTCACGCATCCTGCTCCAGGTGCACGACGAATTGCTGTTCGAGGTCGCCGAAGGCGAGCGGGATGCTCTCGAGAAGCTGGTCCGCGAACAAATGGGCAGTGCCTACCCGCTGGACGTGCCGCTTGAGGTGTCGGTGGGCTACGGCCCCAGTTGGGATGCTGCCGCGCACTGACTAGGCGTCGGCCGCCAGGCCGAGACCGAGCGCAACGAGGATCGCTCCCATGGTGCGCTCGATGCGCTGACGGATGTGGTTGCGGCTCAAGATGTTTCGCGCCTTGTCCGCAGCCAGAACCACGCCGACGCACCACGACGTATCGATGACGAGCTGGATGCCGGCGAGCACCAGGAGCGTCGGCAGCACCGGGCCGCTACCCGGCAGGAACTGGGGGAGCACCACGATCCCGAAGGCCGCGGCCTTCGGGTTGGCGGCGATGGACACCAGTGCCGCACGGAACGCCGCGGCTGGGGTCCGTCCCCGCGGCGGCAGGGCGACGGCCATGTCGGTGGGGTGCTTCGCGCTGCGCCATGCACTGATGCCGAGCCAGATCATGATCGCGGCCCCGACGATGTGCAGCGCCAGCGACAGCCAGTGGTTGGCCGTCAGCAGGATCGACAGCCCGCCGCCGCCGGCCAGCGTCCACCCGCAGATGCCGATCTCATTGCCGACGACGGCCGCCAGGCCGGCCTTGCGCCCATCGCGCACCGCACGGTGCAGGAATAGCGCCGTCGCGGGACCGGGCAGCGCCGCCAGGATCACCGACGCGACCAGAAACGCCGGCAGGACGTCGAGAAGGTGCGCGAGCATGCAAGAAGTATCGCTGACCCGCGCAAGCGATATCACCCGTCGCTTCGCTCGCCCCGTTTGGTTAAGTCACGCCGCCCGGTAGTTGGTCAGCCACTGCAGCACCGGCGCTTGTGCCCGGGTGGCGGTGAGCCAGTACGCCTCCTCGGCATGCAGCTGATAGGTCCGCTGGTCGGCCAGTCCCCGGTCGATGCGGTCCCGGACGAATGCCAACTCGACGACCTGCACGGCGAATTCCTTCACCGATTTCCCGGCCGGGGCGCCGCCGATCCGCGTTGCCGTCGCAATCGCCGCCTTCCGGGTGCGCATGGAGCCGAGCCACGTCGCCTCGTTGGGGGTGATGAGGCCGGAGGCGACGAGCCCCGGCAGCTTCTCGGCGACCACCCTCTGTTCGCGGCGGCGGCCCAGCACGCCGGTGACGATGGCGAGGGTGAAGATGGGCACCATCCAGAATAGGTAGACGGCGAAGTACGCCCCGGCGCCGACGACGGTCGAGCCGTTCCACAACATGTGCATGACCACCGCGGCGAGGTAGCCGAGTCCGATGTACAGCACCTTGGCCGCGGCGCCGCGGTGCTGCAGCGCGAGGAACACGCCGATGCCGGTCATGCTGGTGAACAGCGGATGTGCGAAGGGGCCCATGACCAGTCGCAGCGCGGCGGTCAGCAGGGAGTGCGCGATGGTCTCGCCCATCGCGATGTAGAAGATGTTCTCCAGCCACGCGAAGCCCGCGGCCACGAAACCGGCGTAGACCAGGCAGTCCGTCAACGAGTTCAGTTCGTTTCGGCGCCGGCCGGTCATCATCAGCAGCAGGAACAGGCCCTTGGCGGCTTCTTCGATTACGGGAGGGCCGACCGCCATCGCGGCGAAGCCGTCCTTGCCGAGCAGCGGCGTCGACATGGTTTCCAGGACCACCGAGATGACGACGCTGATCGAGGCGCCCCAGATGAACGCGAAGATCAGCAGCCGCGCTGGCTCGGGCTCCCAGCGGTCGAACCACAGGTAGGTCAGCAGCACCACCGCGGTGGCGATGCTGGCCAGCACGAACCCGATGGTCATGCCGATCGGGTTGGTGAGGGTGGTCAGGATCAGGACGCAGCCGATCAGGACACCCAGCCCGATGATCACGCCCAGCGGCGCACCGACCTTGCGGATTCGCCGCGGCATCGGCGCCAGGTACGGGTACGGCGGCGGTACGGGCGACGGGGCGGGATACACGTCACGCAGGATATCGGCCCGGAACGACATTCCCCTGCAGTGGAGTAGACCGCGTTTGGCCTGCGTCTACGGGTCTAGTACCCTCAACAAGTACCTGTGTCCACATGGGCTATGGGTGCGCGTGAGACGTCAGGCGGCAACGCCGCGACGCGTCACGGAAAACAACCAATTTGTCCCTACGATTTAACCTGTCCGGAGCATCCCACCACATGCCAAGTCCCTCCATCACCTCGCCGCAAGTAGCCATCAACGACATTGGCTCGGCAGAGGATTTTCTCGCCGCTATCGACAAGACCATCAAGTACTTCAACGATGGCGACATCGTCGAAGGGACCATCGTCAAGGTGGACCGCGATGAGGTCCTGCTCGACATCGGCTACAAGACCGAAGGTGTCATTCCTTCTCGCGAACTTTCCATCAAGCACGACGTCGACCCCAACGAGGTCGTTTCCGTGGGCGATGAGGTCGAAGCCCTCGTTCTCACCAAGGAGGACAAGGAAGGCCGCCTGATCCTTTCCAAGAAGCGGGCTCAGTACGAGCGCGCCTGGGGCACCATCGAGGAGCTCAAGGAGAAGGACGAGGCCGTCAAGGGCACCGTCATCGAGGTCGTCAAGGGCGGCCTGATCCTCGACATCGGCCTGCGCGGCTTCCTGCCCGCATCGCTCGTCGAGATGCGTCGTGTCCGCGATCTGCAGCCGTACATCGGCAAGGAGATCGAGGCCAAGATCATCGAGCTCGACAAGAACCGCAACAACGTGGTCCTGTCGCGTCGTGCCTGGCTCGAGCAGACCCAGTCCGAGGTCCGCAGCGAGTTCCTCAACCAGCTCACCAAGGGCGCCATCCGCAAGGGTGTCGTTTCGTCGATCGTCAACTTCGGTGCGTTCGTCGACCTGGGCGGCGTGGACGGCCTGGTGCACGTCTCGGAGCTGTCCTGGAAGCACATCGATCACCCGTCCGAGGTGGTTCAGGTGGGCGACGAGGTCACCGTCGAGGTGCTGGACGTCGACATGGACCGCGAGCGGGTTTCGCTGTCGCTCAAGGCAACTCAGGAAGACCCGTGGCGCCACTTCGCCCGCACCCACGCGATCGGTCAGATCGTTCCGGGCAAGGTCACCAAGCTGGTTCCGTTCGGTGCGTTCGTCCGCGTCGAAGAGGGCATCGAGGGCCTGGTGCACATCTCGGAGCTGTCCGAGCGTCACGTCGAGGTCCCGGACCAGGTGGTCCAGGTCGGCGACGACGCGATGGTCAAGGTCATCGACATCGACCTGGAGCGTCGCCGCATCTCGCTGAGCCTCAAGCAGGCCAACGAGGACTACACCGAAGAGTTCGACCCGTCGAAGTACGGCATGGCCGACAGCTACGACGAGCAGGGCAACTACATCTTCCCCGAGGGCTTCGACGCCGACAGCAACGAATGGCTGGAAGGCTTCGAGAAGCAGCGTGACGAGTGGGAGGCCCGGTACGCCGAGGCCGAGCGTCGCCACAAGATGCACACCGCTCAGATGGAGAAGTTCGCCGCGGCCGACGCCGAGGCAGCTGCCCGTCCGGCGACCAGCGGTTCCTCGCGTTCCGAGGAGTCGACCGGTGGCACCCTGGCCAGCGACGCCCAGTTGGCGGCGCTGCGCGAGAAGCTCGCCGGCAACGCCTGAGTAGGTCGTCCTAGCAGGACAAAAGACAAATGCCCCGGCCCATTGGGTCGGGGCATTTGTTGTCGGTGGGCTCCCGATAGGGTGTCCTGCGTGCTTCGTATCGGACTGAGCGGCGGCATCGGCGCCGGAAAATCCACTGTGTCATCGACCTTCGCCGCGGAAGGCGGCATCATCGTCGACGGCGACGTGATCGCCCGCGAGGTGGTCGAGCCGGGCACCGAGGGGCTGGCCGCCCTGGTGGAGGCGTTCGGCGAGGACATCCTGCTGCCCGACGGTTCGCTCGACCGTCCCGCGCTGGCTGCGGTCGCGTTCAGCGACGAGGAGAAGCGCAAGACCCTCAACGGCATCGTGCACCCGCTGGTCGGCAAACGCCGCGCCGAGCTCATCGACGCCGCGCCGGTGGGTTCGGTTGTGGTGGAGGACATTCCGCTGCTGGTCGAGTCGCAGATGGCGCCGCTGTTCCCGTTGGTCGTCATGGTGCACGCCGACGAGGACGTGCGCGTCGCGCGGCTGATCAATTACCGCGGCTTCTCGGAGGAGGACGCCCGTGCCCGGATCGCGGCGCAGGCGACCATCGAAGAGCGTCAGGCCGTTGCGGACGTCTGGCTGGACAACCACGGTAGTGCCGACGAACTGGCGGCCAAGGCTAGCGAGCTGTGGGAGCAGCGGATCCTGCCATTCGCGCGCAACGTACAGGCCGGCGTACCGGCCACCGTCGTGCCGGCGGTGGTGTCCTACGACGAGACGTGGCATCAGCAGGCCCGCCGCATCGTGGCCCGGCTGGGCACCACATGCGGGCACCGGGCGGTGCGGGTCGACCACATCGGGTCGACGGCAGTGCCCGACATGGACGCCAAGGATGTCATCGACATCCAGATCACCGTGGCGTCGCTCGAGGTGGCCGACGAACTCGCCGGCCTGTTGCTGACCGCCGGCTACCCGCGGATCGCGGACATCACCGAAGACGTCGCGAAGGATCCTGCGCGCAGCACCGTTGCCGAGTTCGACCAGTCCGGCGACAAGGCACTGTGGCAGAAGCGTTTTCACGCCTCAGCCGATCCGGGCCGGCCCACCAACGTGCACATCCGCGTCGACGGCTGGCCCGGCCAGCAGTTCGCTTTGCTCTTCCCGGCCTGGATCGCTGCCAACCCCGACGAGCGGGTGGAGTATCTGACCCTCAAACGCGATGCGATGGCTGCCGCGCCGGCCACCAGTGCTCAGTACGCCGACGCCAAGGAGCCCTGGCTCGTCGGTGCGTACCGACGCGCCTGGGCCTGGGCCGACGAAACCGGTTGGCGCCCTTAGTGCGCTGCCGGGGTGCCTGGCGGTTCGGCGCTGTACTGCTGGCTTGGGTCGAAGTCGGTCACCGAACCGCAGCTGAGCACCCCGTACCCGGGGTCTTGGCGCTGCGGCGTCAGCCGCGGGGCGACGAACTGGTCGGCCTGGGCGACCATCTCGTCGTCGACGAGAATCTCGCAGTGCAGGCTCGCTGAGTACGGCCACTGGATCGACACCTGCATGCCGGCGTTCGCCGCGTTGTTGAGGACGGCCGAGGCTTCGAACATCTCGCCGGGCAGCAAGCTCGGCGTCGCCGAGTTGAGCTGGGTGTCGGTGAGCCGGTACGTGACGAGCGTGCCGCGTGACACCCCGTCGACCCGGGCGCGGTAGGTGACGTTGTGTGGACCCGCGCTCGGCGGCGCGGTGTCTGCGGCCGGGACGGCCGGCGGTGCCGGCGGTGCGGGCGGTGCCGGGTCGGCCACCGCCGTCGCGGCGAGCAGTAGGGAGGTGCTCGTGGCCACTGCGGCGGCGCACGCCAGCGATGCCGCGGCCACGCGTCCGCGCCTGATCGGTGTCATGGTCGTTGACATTACCTGTCTCGCCAGGTCAGTGACATACCGAGACTGGCTAGCCAATCTCCCAGCTGGTATTTGTTCTGGGCCAGGCCGTCGATCGCGGTGGTCGCCGTAGCGATCGCGCGTTCGCCGTCGGCGGTGCTCAGTAGGTGGTGACGTACCGCGTCCAGTAGCTCGTCGACGTCCTCCAGTTCGACGCCTACGCCCGACCGCACGACAAGGTCCAGGTAGTGGTCCTCCGACGTCCATACCCGTTCGCCCGCGGTGAACCGGCCGACATCGAGGTAGAAGTCCTGCTCGCGTTCATGTCCCGGATTGAAATGGAAGATGCTGGCGCGTAGTCCGATGGTGGGCAGCAGCCATGACTCGAGGTAGCGGAACTGCGGACGGCCAGGTGTGGGGCGTGCCATGTAGAGGCCCCACGGCTCGACTCGGTACAGATCGACGGCCCGCACGATGCCCTTGGGGTCGGTATTCGTGCGGTCGGCCAGGTTGAACGTCTCGTGCTTGGGTGCGTGGATGGCGTCAGCGTACGCGCCCGACGCGCAGCCGGCAGCGCCTGAGTTCCTAACGGATGTCAAGCGATGTGTTGGCTCGTAGGGTGATTGGTGGCGGGCCTGGATGTTGGAGCGCTTGGCGACTCCTGTGACTCCTGGCCCGCCCCTTGGTTGCGGCGGTCGCGCATACGTTGGTGCCGGATGTTGTCTCGGCGGCGCGGCTCAATCTGGTAGCGCTCTTTAACGAGCACGCGGCCCTGAGCTTCGGTGATCGGGGTGCCGTCGATATCGCGCAGGGCGTAGGGCTGGCCGGTGCGCATGCACGTGGTGATCCTGGTGACCAGCAGGGTGGCCAGGTGGCATATCGCGGAGTCGTGGTGGCGGTCGCCGGCCATCAGTCGCTGGTATTTCGCCGCGATTTGCGGGTCGATCTTGCGGGCTTGATCGGCTGCGGTGCAGAGCATTTCGCGCAGCAGCGGGTCGCCGGCCTTGGTGATCGAGGATTCGACCTTGCTCACCCCGGACTGGCTGACCTTGGGGACCAGTCCGGTATAGGCGCGGACCGCCGCTAGTGAGGTGAATCGGTGCGGATCACCGATCCGCCCAGCGATCACGGCGCTGATGACCGGTCCGACGCCGGGAGCAGAGGCAACGATGCCATCGGGGTCGGCCTCGGCGTAAAGGTTCGCGACTCGTTCGTCGATCTGCTTGATTTGCCGAGTTAAAAACAGCGCCTGTTCGGCTTCATGTGCGATGTCTTCGGACAATTCCGCGAAGTTCATCCCGTCCGAACCCCACAGCACGAGGGTTTCCTTGGCCGCGGCGATAAGGCCGGCGGCGTGGTCGCTGCGCCACGCGCCACGGGACCGGGCGATCAAGAACCTGCTCAGACGTCCGCGACCCAGCCGGAGCACCGCATGCGGATCGGCGTAACGGGCCAGGAACTCCAACGCCGCGATGCCGTAATTCGAACCGAGCACCGCATACCAATCCGGCCCGAGGAGCTCGACGAGTGCATCGAGTCGGGCGTAGACGGCGACTCGGCGTTTGACCATGGTGGAGCGCTGTTTGACCAAGCGCCGCAACGGGTCTGCTGGTCCCTGGCCGGAATACTCACGCAGGCCTTCGGGATGTAAAAGTGGCAGCCGGGCCAGCAACTCGGAGTCGATCCGATCGTTCTTGGTGTGCTTGGAGTAGTACTTGCGCAGATCCGCTGATTGGGTGGTGGGAACCATCACCACTCGGGCCCCGCGGCGGCGGAACCACTCCGCCACCACGATCCACGCGTTGCGGGTCGGCTCAACCACGACCGTCAGATCACCCGGATCAGCGAGGTTCAGGTCATCCCACAACCGTTCCAGCTCCGCCGGTCGGGTTGAGAACTTGCGGCCACGCCACACCGTGATTCCGTCGCGGGCCAGCGTCCCTTGGTGCGCCGCCCGCACTGCCACGTCGATACCCAACGTCAATGCCATCGTCGTTTTGCTCCTGTCAGCCCGATCCTGTCTTCCCAGGTGACTGACCACCGCGGCCACGGCCCAGACATTCTCTAAGCAGGAGTCCCACCCTCAGGCTGGCTCCAAGTTCCCGAACAAGGACACCGCTCGACCAGGCACCGAGCCCGCGGGCGGCCACTCAGACGTCAGGGATCACCGGGTGTCCCGGTCGGTGCCTCGACCTGCCCACGGACTCACTCAAAGGCTAAATGTCGGTGCCCGCCTCTACCCTGGTACCCATGGCCTTCGCGACCGAACACCCCGTCCTCGCGCACTCGGAATACCGGCCGGTTGACGCCATGGTGCGGGCCGGCGGCAAGTTCGAAGTGGTCAGTCAGTACGAGCCGGCGGGTGACCAGCCGGCGGCCATCGACGAACTCGAGCGCCGCATCACGGCGGGGGAGCGTGACGTGGTGCTGCTCGGCGCCACCGGTACCGGTAAGTCGGCGACCACCGCGTGGCTCATCGAGCGGCTACAGCGCCCCACGCTGGTGATGGCGCCCAACAAGACCCTGGCCGCGCAGCTGGCCAACGAGCTGCGGGAGATGTTGCCGCACAACGCTGTTGAGTACTTCGTCTCGTATTACGACTACTACCAGCCCGAGGCGTACATCGCCCAGACGGACACCTACATCGAGAAGGACAGCTCGATCAACGACGATGTCGAGCGGCTGCGGCACTCGGCGACGTCCAGCCTGCTGTCGCGTCGCGATGTCGTCGTGGTGGCGTCGGTGTCGTGCATCTACGGCCTCGGTACCCCGCAGTCGTACATGGACCGGTCCGTCGAGCTGAAGGTCGGCGACGACGTGCCACGAGACGGATTGTTGCGCCTGCTCGTTGATATCCAATACAACCGCAACGACGTGGCTTTCACCCGCGGCTCGTTCCGGGTGCGCGGCGACACCGTCGAGATCATCCCGTCCTACGAGGAATTGGCGGTCCGCATCGAATTCTTCGGTGACGAGGTCGAGGCGCTGTACTACCTGCACCCGCTGACCGGTGACGTGGTGCGCAAGGTCGACTCGCTGCGGATCTTCCCGGCCACCCACTACGTGGCCGGCCCGGAACGCATGGCCATGGCGATCTCGACCATCGAGCAGGAGCTGGAAGAGCGGCTGGCGCAGCTGGAAGGTCAGGGCAAGCTGCTGGAGGCACAACGGCTGCGGATGCGCACCAACTACGACGTCGAGATGATGAAGCAGGTCGGATTCTGCTCGGGCATCGAGAACTACTCGCGCCACATCGACGGCCGCGCCGCCGGCTCGGCCCCCGCCACGCTGCTGGACTATTTCCCCGAGGACTTCCTGCTCGTCATCGACGAGTCACATGTCACGGTGCCGCAGATCGGCGCCATGTACGAGGGCGACATGTCCCGCAAGCGCAACCTGGTCGACTTCGGCTTCCGGTTGCCGTCAGCCGTCGACAACCGGCCGCTGACCTGGGAGGAGTTCGCCGATCGCATCGGTCAGACGGTGTATCTGTCGGCGACGCCCGGGTCGTATGAGATGGCCCAATCCGGCGGCGAGTTCGTCGAGCAGGTCATCCGGCCGACGGGCCTGGTCGACCCCGAGATCGTCGTCAAACCGACCAAGGGCCAGATCGACGATCTCATCGGGGAAATCCGCAAGCGCACCGAACGTGACGAGCGCGTGCTGGTGACCACCCTGACTAAGAAGATGGCCGAGGACCTCACCGATTACCTCCTCGAGACCGGTATCCGGGTGCGGTACCTGCACTCCGAGGTGGACACCTTGCGCCGCGTAGAGCTGCTGCGGCAGCTGCGGTTGGGCGACTACGACGTCCTGGTCGGCATCAACTTGCTGCGCGAGGGCCTGGACCTGCCCGAGGTGTCGCTGGTCGCGATCCTGGACGCCGACAAGGAAGGCTTCCTCCGGTCCACGCGAAGCCTCATCCAGACCATCGGCCGCGCCGCGCGCAACGTGTCCGGTGAGGTGCACATGTACGCCGACAAGATCACCGACTCCATGCAGGCGGCCATCGAGGAGACCGAGCGCCGCCGCGCCAAGCAGGTTGCCTACAACGAGGAGAACGGCATCGATCCGCAGCCGTTGCGGAAGAAGATCGCCGACATCCTCGACCAGGTGTATCGCGAGGCCGCGGATACGGAAGCCACCGAGTCGGTTCCGGTTGGCGGTTCGGGCCGCAACGCCTCGCGGGGTCGCCGGGCTCAGGGTGAGCCCGGCCGGGCGGTCAGCGCCGGCATCGTGGAAGGCCGTGACACCGCCAACATGCCGCGCGCCGAGCTGGCGGACCTGATCAAGGACCTGACCGCGCAGATGATGAACGCGGCGCGGGATCTGCAGTTCGAGCTTGCGGCCCGCATCCGTGATGAGGTGGCTGACCTGAAGAAGGAACTGCGCGGGATGGATGCGGCCGGGCTGAAATGACCGCTCCTTGACCTCAACCGTGGTTGAGACCCTAGCGTCGCGGAAGTGACCGAGATGCGCGCTGAAACCGTGACCGTCGGCAGCTGGCGGGAACTGCTCGGTCCCAAGTATTTGGGCGCGTCGACGGTGTTGGCCGGTGGCGTTGCGCTGTACGCGACCAATGAATTCCTGACCATCAGCCTGCTGCCCAGCGCCGTCAACGACATCGGCGGCGGACGGCTCTATGCGTGGGTCACCACGGTGTACCTGGTTGCCTCGGTGATGGCGGCGACGACGGTCAGCGCCATGGTGGCCCGCTTCGGTCCGCGGTTGGCGTATCTGCTGGGGTTCTCTGTCTTCGCGCTCGGCAGCGTCGTATGTGCCCTGGCGCCGAACATGGAACTGATGCTCGCCGGGCGCGTGGTGCAGGGTGCCGCGGGCGGCACGCTGGCGGGCCTGGGCTATGCGGTGATCAATACGGCTCTGCCGCAATCGCTTTGGCCCAAGGCGTCAGCCCTGGTCTCGGCGATGTGGGGCGTCGGGACCTTGCTCGGCCCGTCGTCCGGGGGCCTGTTCGCGCAATTGGGCGTGTGGCGCTGGGCATTCGGCGCGCTGGCAATCCTCACCGTGGCGGTGATGATCCTGGTGCCGCTGAGCCTGCCGGGCCGGTCCGCCGACCACGAACGTGAACCGTTACGGATTCCGCTGTGGTCATTGGCGATTCTCGGATCCGCGGCGATGGCCACCAGCGTGGCGGGCATCCAGCGCAGCGTGCCGCTCATGGTGGTGCTGTTGGCCGCGGGCGTGGCGCTGGTCGGCTTGTTCATCGTGGTGGATCGGCGGATGCCGGTGAGCGTGTTGCCGAAGACTGCCTACGAGCCGGGGCCGTTCAAGTGGATCTATGTGACCTTGGGTGTGTTGATGGCGGTCACGATGGCCAACATGTATGTGCCGCTGTACGGGCAGCGCCTGGCGGGCCTGGTCCCGTTGTCCGCAGGCTTCCTCGCCGTTGCGCTCAGTTTCGGCTGGACGGTCAGCGAGATCGCCAGCGCCTCGGTCACCTCGCCCGCCCGGGTGGTGCGCATCGTGGCGGTGGCGCCGCTGGTGATGGCGATCGGGTGGGGTGCGGCGGCAGCCAGCCAGGTCGACGGCGCCTCAGCGACTGCCGTGGCCGTCTGGGCGGCCTCGCTATTGGTGACCGGTGTCGGCGTCGGCATGGCATGGCCGCACTTATCAGTGTGGGCGATGGGCCGGGTCGATGATCCCGCGCAGGGCACCGTTGCCGCGGCCGCGATCAGCACCGTGCAGCTGATCTGCGGAGCTTTCGGCGCCGGGCTGGCCGGCATCGTCGTCAACACCGTGGATCGGCCCGACGCGGTCGGCGCCAGTTGGTTGTTCGCGGTCTTCGCCGGGCTAGCCGCGCTGGGTTGTGTGGCGTCGTACCGGGCCAGCCGGGGGAGCCGGCAGCCCGCCGATGCCACCGCGGGCTAGTCGACCACGGTGGGTTGACGCTCTTCCCGTCGCACGGCTTCCCGTGCCAGCAGCCGGTCGCGTTGTTCCTCGAACCTGCTGGCTTGCTTCTCCATCGTCTCCAGATAGGCGGCCAGTTCCTCTCGGCGCTTTTCGCCGCGGGCGGTGAAATCGGTTCGATCGAAGATCTTCCACTGGCGCAGCGGCGGTAGGACGACTTCCTCCAGGTGCTGGCGCAGATCGTAAATGCCGTGCTTGGCCATCAAGACGCCATAGCGGCGGAAGTTCGGCATGCCGGTGCCAGGCATCCGGAACTTTTCGATCACCGAGGCAATCGAATGCAGGGTCTGGTCCGGCGCCAGATCGAGTGCGGCTGCACTCATCTGGCGGTAGAAGATCATGTGTAGGTTCTCATCGGCCGCCACCCGTTGCAGCAGACGGTCGGCCACCGGGTCGTGGCACACCTTGCCGGTGTTGCGATGACTGACCCGGGTGGCCAATTCCTGGAACGTCGGATACACGATGGCCATCAGCACCCCGGCGCCGATGGCGTCCTCCTCTTCGGCGGTCGGTTCAAACCCGTTGGTTACGTGCTCCATTCGGGCCTGCTCCAGCGCCACCGGGTCCACCCCGCGGTTCACCACCAGATAGTCGCGCAGGGCGATGCCGTGCCGGTTCTCTTCTGCGGTCCAGCGGTTGACCCACGTGCCCCACGCGCTGTCGAGCGACAAATGGGTCATGGCCTCGCGGTGGTAGGACGGGAGGTTGTCCTCGGTAAGCAGGTTGGTGATCATCGCTGCCTTGGCGAGTTCACTCAGCTGAGACTGTTCTGGGTCCCAGTCCTGGCCGCCTGTCGCCACGAAATTCTTCCCGTTGCCCCAGGGCACATAGTCATGCGGATACCAGTGAACGGATCTCGACAGATGCTGGCTGAGCGCGTCGGCGGCTGCTGGCTCCAGCTCAGCTAGATATTCAGCATCTGTCAGGTCGCGCATTGTCCGTCCCATCCCGTGTTTTGGGGAACGTACAGGAACGGGAACTGACGACTGCGTCACACCACCCGTCAGTCGGGATCTTCGACGAGTTGTCTGACCCCGGTGACACCCTCTACCTGGGCCAGCACAGACGCCGCCCGCATGACCCCGGAGCCGCCGAGCGTCAGCTGGACACCGACGTGACCGGGCGGTGCTTCGAGAGGTTCGCCCGGCGGGTCAGTCTCGAGGTCGGTGATCTGCCAGTCACGTCGACCGCACGCCTGCAACACATCCCGTAGCACACCACGGTCATCGGCGTAGGTGATGTGGAGCCGGATGGTCGCACCCAGGCGCGACGCCAGCCGTCGGGCCAGCGGCATGAACCCGACGATGATCAGCAGATGCATCGCGGTCATCACCGACGCGAGCAGTAGCAGGCCGGCGCCGGCGGCCATGCCTATCGCTGCTGACTCCCACACCGAGGCCGCGGTGGTCAGCCCGTGCACTGAGCCGCGGCGCACGATGATGATGCCCGCACCGAGAAAGCCGATGCCGGAGACGATCTGGGCCGCGACACGCGACGGGTCGACGATTACCAGCCCAGGAGTCAGCACGTCCCCGAAACCGTACTTGCTGACCAGCATGATCAGCGCGGCAGCAGTGCCGACGATGGTCTGCGTGCGCAGACCGGCACTCTTGCCCTGGATTTCGCGTTCCAGTCCGATGAGCGCGGTGAGGCCGAACGCGACCGCCAGTTCGATGATCTGTCGCGAGCCCTGCCCGGGTCCACCGAAAAAGGCGGGATCTGCCAGCCATTCCATGAAGGACAAACTAACGCGCTCCGATGAGTTTTGGCGGCAGTCGAAGTCCGTCTTTCAGAAGGCCGATTTCCGACGAGGGGTGATGTCATGACTGCGCAACCAGCCGCCTATCCCGACGCCGTTTCGCGGGAGGAGTGGGTCCGGGCTCGCACGAAGCTCCTGGCCCGGGAACGCGAGGCCACGCACCTACGTGACGCGGTCAACGCCGAGCGTCGCCGGCTGCCGATGGTGAAGGTCGAGCAGGACTACGTGTTCGACGGCGCCGACGGCGCAGTCAGCTTGCTCGACATGTTCGAGGGTCGCAGGCAGCTCTACATCCACCACTTCATGTGGCTCGATGCGGTCGATGCAGGCTGCCGGAGCTGCACCGCCGCGGCGGATCTGACATTCACCGAGGCGGATCGAAAGCTGTTGCACGGCAAGGGGGTCACATTCGCATGCGTGTCCCGGGCGCCGTACGAGAGCATCGCCCGATACCGAGACCGGCACGGCTGGACGTTTCCGTGGTACTCGTCGCGCGACGGGGACTTCACCTACGACTTCCATGTGACGCTCGACCCGGTACGGGCACCCATCGAATACAACTACAAGTCGCTCGGCGAGCTGCACGCCGACGGCTGGACCGACGACGACCTACGCGGAGACTGGCCCGGCGCAAGCGTTTTCCTGCGCCGCGGCGACGAGGTGTTCCATACGTACTCGGCGTATGCGCGCGGACTCGACCATTCCGCGGTCGGTTACCCCTTCCTCGATCTGACCCCTTACGGCCGTCAGGAGCCGTGGGAAGACTCGCCGGCCGGCTGGCCGCAGGGCGGCGCGGTGGTGGGACGGCCGGTAGGTGACTGCTGAGAGGGGTAGCAATCACCGCGATCACAACTCTGGGCGGACGGAGGCTCGACTGGCACTGTGGTGATCAGTGCGGGTGTGGCTGAGTGGCTAGGCACCGGCCTGCAAAGCCGTTCACACGGGTTCGAATCCCGTCACTCGCTCCAATGCTGGAAGCTCGGCAGGTGCCACCACCTGCCGAGCTTCCAGATCAGCGTTGTTCTGGTGAAGGCCGCACCCACCGGAACGCGGAACCGTTCCATGAGGATGCCCTTGGCTTGGCCGATGATGTCCCGCGAAGCCACCGCGCTTTGGAGTTCGTCGCCGCGGCGAGTGTTGGCGAGACCGATTGCGGTGTGAGCGACCAGCGTCACGCAGCCATGAGTGACTTTGGGCAGCAGCTGGGGGGCAGTTTCAGTCACCTCGAGCAGCAGCCGGTCAGAATCGAGGTCCATGACCTGTTGGCTCTGTAAGGTGCGCGCCAACCGCGATAATTCGAATGAAATTCCGCGTGCGACTTCAGCTTCGGCTCCCACGGCACGACCTCCAGTCCTGGGCCGATTCAGCATCACATCATCTGCGCTCGACAAGGTCCTGATGTGGAGTGTAGCGATCAGCAACAGGGGTACGCTCCCGCTAGCGACGGGAGACGGCATGGTTGCCTGTCTTCCTCCGCGCGCGAGGTGGTCAGCGGTGGCAACTTCGGTGTTGAGAAGCCAGCATGGAGCCGCTGATCCCCATTTCGATCCCAGGTGTCGGCTTGGCGGAAGACGTGCACCATCCGTCTTTGGTTGGCCCGCTTGCCAAGCGTGAGCCGGTGTCAACATGCGTGAATACCCTGAAAGTCACGCCTTTTCAGGGTATTCACGCGTCACTCAGAGCGGTGGTGGGATGTCGTTTTCAGTGGGCGGGTATTGCTCGCCGGATGCGGTTGCTTCCTCTGCCCGACGGCCGGTTTCGCGTGCGGCTTGGAGGGCTTCGTGTCGTCGGGCGCAGGCTTCTTGGGCCGCCGCTAACTGCTGGAGGTCGGCTTCGTTGAGGGCGCGTTCGTAGGCGATCTGCTGCGCCGAGTTCTGGGCGCGGGTGCGGCGCCGCATCGGCATCATGACACCGCGCCCCGGCGCCGGTGGGGTATCCAGATCAGTGCCGTCCGGCGGCGGCGGATCCGGGAGCGGGGTGTCGGTGACCTTGTCGGGGAACAGGATTCGACTTCCAGGCACGCTGATATACGTGTGGCCAGTAGGTGCAGTCCACACAATCGTCCCGTCAGCGAGTTGACGGTCACGCCAGCCCTCGGGCCCACCGTAGAAGGTCTTGAGTAAGTGGTGTTTGCGGCATTTAGGGCTCAAGTTGCCCGGATGGGTCGGCCCACCCGGCCACGGCACCGTGTGGTCGAGGTCGCAGGCGGTGGCCGGCTGATCGCAGCCCGGGAACATGCACGTCATCGCCCGCATCCGCACGAACTCATCAATCGCGGCCGACGGCCGGTACCGCGACACCCCCGCCAGATCGGTGGCTGAAGCCACCGTGCGGACCTTGGCCCCGCGGGCCACCAGATCGGCCAACACGGCCGGCGGCACCACACCGCCGCCGACCACATAGCCGACCGGGGTGCGCACCGGAGCGGGGACCCGCACAGGCGCCGGCTCAGCCGCGGGAGCAGGACTGTGGGCGAGCGTGGCGGCTGGCACTGGCGCGGGCGACGCGTCGAGCGCTGCCCCGTTCACCAGCTCGGGTGCGCGCTCGGATTCGGGCGTGAAGACCGGCTCAGGCACGGGCGGGGTCAGGGGTGCAGCCGGGTCCCCGCTGAGCAGCCGATCAGCCACCGGCGCGGGCAGCGCATCGGTGAGGACGTGAATCACCACAGCGGTGGCGCGGGCGTCGGGCCCAGCGGCCGGGCAGTCCGGGATGCCGCATAGGCAGGCCAACCGGTCCCCACGCACCGAAAGCACCCCGACCGCATCCGCGCGGCGCTGCGCGAACGTGCGCGGATCGTTGTCACACACCTGCCGAGCGAGGGCAGTCAAGGCCCGATCGAACAGCTCGGCGTCGGTGGCCAGCAGCGCACCCCAGATCGACGCCACCCCGGTCTCATCATCAGGCTTGCCGACCCCAACCCCACGCGAGCGGGCCACCGACCGCACCTTCAGCACCGCAGCCGGGTCGAACTTGTGCACCCAACCGTCGATCTTCTTCTCAATCTTCTTGCGAGACAACCCCGCCCACTCACACAACGCCCCCGCCAGCGCAGCATCGATCACCGCCAACGTGTTGGGATCCTCCACCAGCCGGGTACGCCAACAGATCATGCCGACCGTGCGCGCCGAGACACCGCCATCGGCGAACACCGCCGCCACCCTCGGCAACCGGTCTCGCAATGCGACCGCGACAGACAGTTGCCCGGAGGCTTCCTTGCGCCCGATTCCCAGCGCGGCCCCGACTTCAGCGACCGCGGCATCCCAACCATCACACGCCCACCACTGCCGATCACCCTGATCATCAACCCGCAACGCCACCAGATCAGCGATCGCCGCGAAACGACCCGAGGCCGATACCGCCTCCACCCGCGCGAAATGGATGATCGCGTCAACCACGGAGGCATCGTGGACCAGCGCACCGCCGGCCCCGATCCCCACGCGTTCGAACATATGTGCTAGTTTACGGGTGGATCTGCCGCACCGCAACAGAATTCGACCAGGTTGTGGCGAATCCACGGGAGGCAAGCTCGCTCGCCGAGGCGATCGGCACCACCGATCAAACGGGTGCATAAACGCCTCAGGCAAGATGCCTCAGGTGACGTACAGTTCGCCGACCCTGTCTGATCTCGTCAGCACGCTGCTGGTGGATCAGACCGATGACCACCATTTCGTGGCTACCCAGCTCGACAACCCCAGCCACCACATCGCCGGCGGCCACCTCGCCGGTCAGGTGCTGGTGGCGGCGAGCCGGACCGCGCCGGGACGCAGCGCACACAGCCTGCACGTCTACTACCTGCGCGCTGGTGACGCCCGGCATCCGGTCGAGGTCCAGGTCGACGCTGCGCGCGACGGTGGCACGCTCGCCACCCGCCGCATCACCGCCCGTCAGGACGGCGAGGTTCTGTTGGAGGCGCTGGCGTCTTTCAGCACCCCGGTCGATGCGCTCGATTACCAAGACGTCATTCCCGATGTGCCCGAACCGCTTTCGGTCCCGACCATGGCGGAGCAGCTCGCCGGCTATGCCGAGGAGTCCGGCGGCTTCTGGGTCCGTGACCAACCGTTCGAACTGCGGTACATCGACCCGCACCCGCGGCTGGCCAAGGACGCACCGGACCCGGCGCCGCATCTGCGGATGTGGTGGCGCCCGGCCGATGCGATCCCGGACGACCCGGCACTGCACGCTGGACTGCTCACGTATCTGACCGGCACCACCATGCTGGAGGCGGCGATGATCCCGCGCGGTGCGCTGCCGGCCCATACCTTTTCGGCGCTGATCGACCATGCACTGTGGTTTCACCGGCCGGTAGATCTGAGCGATTGGGTGCTGTCCGATCAGACCTCGCCGAGCGGTATCGGTGGACGTGGCCTTGCGAGCGGGACGATGTACAACCGCGCCGGGCAGTTGGTGTGCGTCGCCACACAGGAGCTGTATTTCGGTCGTGGCTAACGATCTCGGGCCTGAAGCGGTCCCCCTCACTGGGCGAAACACCCGACCGTTTCGTCACCATTAGCAAGCCCATTGCAGCGCCTGCCGCTAACATCGGTGCCGGTAAAACACATTTTTGACGGTGTCCCCGGCGAACTCGTGTGGTGAAACCGCACCACCGGCCGCACTTCAGCGGCTACTGTCTGCGGTGACGCCGGCAGGTACGCCGGATGCACAAACCTGGATAACGGGAGGCCATTGATGAGCGGCTACCAGACCGTGGTCGTCGGTACGGACGGATCGGATTCGTCACTGCGTGCTGTGGAGCGCGCTGCCCAGATCGCCGCGGGGGCCAATGCGAAGTTGGTCGTGGCAACCGCCTACTTCCCGCACGCCGATGATCAGCGTGCGGCCGACGTCCTGAAGGACGAGGGCTACAAGGTGCACGGCGATGCGCCGATCTACGCGATCCTGCGTGAAGCCCGCGACCGTGCCGAGGCAGCCGGGGCCACCCAGGTGGAGGAGAAGGCCATCGTCGGTGCTCCCGTCGACGCGCTCGTCGACCTGGCGGAGAGCACCAATGCCGACCTGCTGGTCGTCGGTAACGTCGGTCTGAGCACCATCGCCGGCCGCCTGCTGGGCTCTGTCCCGGCGAACGTGGCCCGGCGCGCCAAGATCGACGTGCTGATCGTCCACACCTCGTAAGTTCGGACTTCCCTGAGGCCCCGGCGTACTGCCGGGGCTTCGGTGTTTTTCGTGCCCGTAAAGTTTCCAGGCATGGCCCGAAGAAGTCTCGTCCTGACGTCGTGGACGGCGTTGTCGCTGACCGTCGCAACACTGGTCGCCGGCTGTGGTGCGAACGATCGCACTGCCGCACCGGTGACGACCTCCGCGCAATCGTCCGAGACAGCTTCGACGATTCCGGCGGTAGCCCCGCCGGACCCGAATGTGGCACAGCACCCCGCGGTGCTCGCGGCGCAGGCGGGCGTGGTGCGGGTCCACGGAGTCGCTCATAGCTGCCGAAAGTTGTTGGAGGGCACCGGGTTTGTGGTGGGGCCCAAGCGCGTCATGACGACGGCGCATGGCGTAGCGGGAACCGACGCCGTCTCGGTCGAGGTGGGCGGCACCAAATACGACGGCCAGGTGGTGTCGTTCGATCCGAACATGGACATCTCGATCCTCGCGGTGCCGGACCTGCCGACGGCTCCGTTGATGTTCTCGGAGGCGCCTGCAGTCAGCGGTGCCGACGCGGCCGCACTGGGCTTCCCGCATGGGGGTCCATATGAAGCCAAACCGGTCCGGGTCCGTGAGGTCATCAAGCTCCAGGGGCCGGACATCTTTCGCGCCGGCACGGTGACCCGTGAGGTGTATGCCCTCAGAGGTGCTGTGCAGCAAGGGAATTCAGGCGGCCCGGTGATCGATCTGGACGGCCGCGTGCGCGGTGTGATCTTCGGGGCGGCGCAGGACGATCCCGACACGAGTTTCGCGTTGACCGCGAAGGAAGTCGGACCCCAATTGGCGCTGGTCGGCAACACCCAGCCCGTCCCGACGGGTCAGTGCGTGGGCTGACCGCGCCAGCGGCTACCAGCCGCGCGCCCGCCACTCCTCGAGGTGCGGCCGCTCGGTGCCGAGCGTGGTGTCGTCGCCGTGTCCGGGGTAGATGACCGTCGAATCGGGGTAGACGTCGAAGACCTTGCGTGTGACGTCGCCGAGCAGCCGCTCGAAGTCGCCCTCTTGCCAGGTCTTGCCCACCCCACCCGGAAACAGGCAGTCGCCGGTGAACAGGTGGGTGACCTCACCGTCGGCGCCGCGCAGCGCCAGCGCCACCGAGCCCTCGGTGTGCCCCTGCAGGTGGATGACATCAAAGGTCAGCTCACCGATGGTGATGGTGTCGCCGTCGGCCAGGATCCGGTCGGGTTTGACCGGTAGCGGCTCGGCGTCCAGGGCGTGCGCGGCGGTGGGTGCGCCTGTGGCTTCTGCCACTTCGGCCAGGGCCTGCCAGTGGTCGAAATGCTGGTGGCTGGTGACGATGAGTTCGACGTTCGGTGCCTGTGACCTGATCAGCTCGACGAGCGCCGGTCCGTCGTTCGCGGCGTCGATGAGCAGCGTCTTTCCGGTCGCGGAACAGGTGATGAGGTACACGTTGTTGTCCATCGGCCCGACCGATGCCTTGACGATCGTCGCGGCGGGCAGCGTGCGACGTGCCGCGGTGCCCGCATCGACATGGCCGGTGTACGTGTCATTGACGACGGTCATGACGCCACCGTATCCGGACTTGTCGGTGGGGACACATAGCATGGCGCTGTGGTGTCTGGATTGCCCAGACTGGTGAAGGGATACGTGTGTCGGACCGTCTGATCGTCAAAGGTGCGCGCGAGCACAACCTGCGGGGAATCGACCTTGACCTGCCCAGAGACTCGTTGATTGTGTTCACGGGCCTGTCGGGTTCGGGTAAGAGCTCGCTGGCGTTCGACACCATCTTCGCCGAGGGGCAGCGCCGCTACGTCGAGTCGCTATCGGCCTACGCCCGCCAGTTCCTGGGCCAGATGGACAAGCCGGACGTGGACTTCATCGAAGGCCTGTCGCCGGCGGTGTCCATCGACCAGAAGTCGACCAACCGCAATCCGCGGTCGACCGTCGGCACCATCACCGAGGTCTACGACTATCTGCGTCTGCTCTACGCGCGCGCCGGCACGCCGCACTGCCCGGTGTGTGGGGAGCGCATCGCCCGGCAGACGCCGCAGCAGATCGTCGATCAGGTGCTCGCCATGGATGAGGGCATCCGCTTCCAGGTGCTGGCTCCCGTCGTCCGTACCCGCAAGGGCGAGTTCGTCGACCTCTTCGACAAGCTCAACGGCCAGGGTTACAGCCGCGTCCGGGTCGACGGTGTCGTGCACTCGCTGACCGATCCACCGAAGCTCAAGAAGCAGGAGAAGCACGACATCGAGGTGGTCGTCGACCGCCTGACCGTCAAGGCCAGTGCCAAGCAGCGGCTCACCGACTCGGTCGAGACCGCGCTGGGTCTGGCCGACGGCATCGTGGTGCTCGAGTTCGTCGACCGTGACGACAACCACCCGCAGCGCGAGCAGCGCTTCTCCGAGAAGCTGGCCTGCCCCAACGCGCACCCGCTGGCCGTCGACGACCTTGAGCCGCGGTCATTTTCGTTCAACTCCCCGTACGGCGCCTGCCCAGAGTGCACCGGTCTGGGCATCAAGAAGGAAGTCGACCCCGAGCTGGTCGTGCCGGACCCGGAGCTGACGCTCGCCGAGGGCGCCGTCGCGCCGTGGTCCATGGGTCACAACTCCGACTACTTCACCCGCATGATGGCCGGCCTCGGCGAAGAGCTCGGCTTCGACATCGACACCCCGTGGAAGAAACTCCCGGCCAAGGCGCGCAAGGCGATCCTGGAAGGCTCAGACCACCAGGTGCACGTCCGGTACAAGAACCGGTACGGCCGTACCCGTTCCTACTACGCCGACTTCGAAGGTGTGCTGGCGTTCCTGCAGCGCCGCATGGAGCAGACGGAGTCCGAGCAGATGAAGGAGCGCTATGAGGGCTTCATGCGGGACATTCCGTGCCCCGAGTGCGCCGGCACGCGGCTCAAGCCCGAAATCCTGGCCGTCACCCTCTCCGCCGCCGACGATGCGAAATCCATTGCGCAGGTGTGTGATCTGTCCATCGCTGACTGCTCGGCGTTCCTGAACGCACTGACCCTCGGCTCGCGCGAGCAGGCCATCGCCGGCCAGGTGCTCAAAGAGGTCCAATCTCGGCTGGGCTTCCTGCTCGACGTCGGTCTCGACTACCTGACGCTGTCCCGTGCCGCGGGCACACTGTCCGGTGGTGAGGCGCAACGTATTCGGCTCGCCACTCAGATCGGTTCGGGTCTGGTCGGCGTGCTCTACGTGCTCGACGAGCCGTCCATCGGTTTGCACCAGCGGGACAACCGCCGCCTCATCGACACCCTGGTCCGGCTGCGCGACCTCGGCAACACGCTGATCGTGGTCGAGCATGACCTCGACACCATCGCGCACGCCGACTGGGTCGTGGACATCGGTCCGGCGGCCGGCGAGCACGGTGGCCAGATCGTGCACAGCGGCACCTACAAGGAGCTGCTGAAGAACACCAAATCGCTTACCGGTGCCTACCTTTCGGGCCGCGAGCAGATCGAGGTGCCGGCCATCCGCCGGCCCGTCGACCGTAAGCGGCAGATCACGGTGGTCGGCGCGCGTGAGCACAACCTCAAAGAGGTCGACGTGGCGTTCCCGTTGGGTGTGCTGACGTCGGTCACCGGCGTCTCGGGTTCGGGCAAGTCGACGTTGGTCAACGACATCCTCGCGACCGTCATGGCCAACAAGCTCAACGGCGCCCGGCAGGTGCCGGGCCGGCACACCCGGATCAACGGGCTCGACCAGCTGGACAAGCTGGTGCGCGTCGACCAGTCACCGATCGGCCGCACCCCGCGGTCCAACCCGGCGACCTACACCGGCGTGTTCGACAAGATCCGCACGCTGTTCGCGGCGACGACCGAGGCCAAGGTCCGCGGCTACCAGCCGGGCCGGTTCTCGTTCAACGTGAAAGGTGGCCGCTGCGAGGCATGTTCGGGTGACGGCACCATCAAGATCGAGATGAACTTCCTGCCGGACGTGTACGTGCCGTGCGAAGTGTGCCAGGGCGCCCGCTACAACCGGGAGACCCTGGAGGTGCACTACAAGGGCAAGACCATCTCCGAGGTCCTCGACATGCCCATCGAGGAGGCCACAGAGTTCTTCGAGCCCATCAGTTCGATCCACCGGTACCTCAAGACGCTCGTCGACGTCGGTCTGGGCTACGTCCGGCTGGGCCAGCCCGCGCCGACGCTGTCCGGCGGTGAGGCGCAGCGCGTCAAGCTCGCCGCCGAACTGCAGAAGCGGTCCACCGGGCGCACCGTGTACATCCTCGACGAGCCGACCACGGGCCTGCATTTCGAGGACATCCGCAAGCTGCTCAAGGTGATCAATGGTCTGGTCGACAAGGGCAACACGGTCATCGTCATCGAGCACAACCTCGACGTGATCAAGACCTCGGACTGGATCGTGGACATGGGGCCGGAAGGCGGCGCGGGTGGCGGCACGGTCGTGGTGTCCGGCACGCCGGAGGACGTCGCGGCCGACCCCGACAGCTACACCGGGCAGTTTTTGGCTGAGTTGTTGCCGACTCCCGTGCTGCCTGTCACGCCCGCGAAGCGACGCCGCAAGGCGGCGCTCTAGCTTTCGCGGTGGCAGTCAAGGGGTGGGCGTGGGCGTTGTTGATCGGCCGGGCGGGCGCTCGGCTTTTGGCGCGATGAACGGTGTGTCGGCGATGGTGGTCGGTGGGCCGTCGTGTTCCGGCAGGCTGATTAGTCGCCGTGAGCGGCAGGCTTTCGTGTGCGCCGTGATGGCGGCCCAGGGCGAGCGGGCGGCAAGCTAGGTTGCGCCGTCGAGCGGCATAGCTGTAATAGCCGTCACCGCTCGCTGCTGAGCCTTCCTTGACGATAGCGCTGTTCATCGAAGGGTTGTTGGGTTCGAAGTAGTCGGTATGCCAGGCGGCATGCATGGCGTGCGAGCGCGACGCGGGCCTGGATCGGGGCCATGCCGCGGGCTCGGAGTTCGGCGTCGCGTTCGGTGAACGACGGCGAAAATTGTGACAGGCCCCAGGCGATGCCCATCAGGGCATCGCGGTGTTCGGCCAGTCCTTGTCGAGAGATTCGGCCGCGTCGGTGCAGGGTGGCTGACTGGTAGAGAGCCGGCGCCAAACCCGTTGCCGAGTAAAGATGTTCGGCATCGGGGAACCTGTCGATCGGCAAGCTGTGTGCGGCGAACGCCGCGGCGCGAATCGAGGCGACGCCGGGAAGTGTGGTCAGGATCTGACCGTCAGTTTCGGACAGTAAGGCCCCGATTTCCAGGTCGATGGCATCAATGTCTTCGCGCAGACGGCGATAACGGTCCACGTCACGGCCCAGTCGAAGGGCACGTTGTTCGGCATCGGGTGGCGGAGGCAGACACTGACGCCACCGAGTCACCCAGTACTGCGCGGTGCTGGTCGTCAATCGCCCCGGAGCCCGGCGCATCAGCGACCGGCGCTGCGGTGGCCGTCCCGCGAACGCCGCAGCACAGGCCAGCACGGCAAGGCCGGTGGGTGTTTCTATGGCCAGGGATCGTCCATGACCGGCCGGCGCGGACAATCCTGGGCACAGTGCGTTGAGCTGATCATGCAGCCGTTGTTGAGCGACTTTGCGGTCAGCGACCAATCCTCGGCGGTGACGCACCGCGGCACGCAGCGCCTCCACCGACGCGAGCTGACCGCAGCGTCGACCACCGCCTTGGCGAGCCATGTACGTCAAGGCCGCACAGTCTCGATCGTCAGTCTTGAACCTGCCCGAACCCAATTGCGTCCGTGCTGATTTCGTCTCGGACGGAGCGAACAGCCGCACCGAGCCTGGATGGCGACGTTCCAGTTCGACGACCCACGAGTGGTGCAGGCTTCCGGTCGCTTCAATCGCGATCACCGGACAGTCTGGGCCGTGTTTGTTCAGCTCCAACTCCAGCGCAGCGATGCCCTCTCGCGAGACCGGCAACGACGTCGGATCCACGAGCAGGCCGGATCCATTACTGATCCATACCCGATTGAACGCCTTGCCCGGATCCACCGCGACGATCACCGTCGACGGATCAAGCGCAACCTCCAACACCGACATGAGCAGCCTCCTCCGAACCGGAACCTCCTCCGAGGATCCGCTCAGTGACTACTCATGGCCTATCAGCCGGTGCCGATCAACCGGCCGTGTGAGATCAGTGAGCCGACCTGCTTGAGGCGGCTGCTGCGGATGCTGACGTCGAACGCCTGGATGTGATCGACCGTGGCCAACTGCTCGGCGAGATAGCGGTAGAGATGTCGTTCGTCGCGGCAGATCACCACGGCCATCAGGTTGGCGGGGCCGCTGACTGCGGCGACCGAGGCGATCTCGTCATGGCACATGATCCGTTCGGCCACCGACGTGAAGTGTCGCGGCATCGTCGAAATCCAGATCATCGCGTTCAGCGTGAATCCGAGGCGCTCCGGCAACACGTCGAGGTCGTAGGCCAGGGTGTCGGACGCCACCAGCGCGGCCAGGCGGCGTTTGACCCGGGCCGGTGACCAGCCGGTCAGTGTCGCCAGTGCACTGTCGGAGATTCGGCCGTCGTCGGCAAGTGCGTCCAGCAGTGGTCGGTCATCGGCCGTTGGCGCGGCCGGCTGATCTGGACGGGCAGGTTCGAGTGGTCGCAGCCTGGCGATCTGGTCGGGGGCCAACGCATGCCCGTATCCGGTCCAGTGCCCTCCGGCTGCTGAGCCGAACACGTTGAGTACCAATTCGATTCGCATGTCGAGGACCGCCGATGTACGGGGCAGTCGGTGTAGCAGTCCGTCGCCGGCATCACCGATCGGGGCGCGGGCAACGCAGACCAGTTCGGTGCCACCCGACAACGCGTTGACGTGTGTGACGTCGGGCCGGCGGACCAGCGCCTCGGCGAGCCGAGGTAGATCGGCGGGCTTGGCGCGGACGCGGACTATCCACTGGCATTCGCCGTGGACCCGCGGGTTCACCACGCCGACTACGCGGAGTACTCCGTCGCGTCGCAGGGCCCGGTAGCGGCGCGCCACGATCTGCTCACCGACGCCGACGACGTCGGCGATGTGCCGAAAGGATGCTCGCGGTGCCACCTGCAATGCGTGCAGAATATGACCGTCCACTGGCTCCATGGTGAGGAAATCTACCGACTGGCGGTGTCAGATACCTGTTTTTGGCGCCTGAACCCCGATTTGTTGTCGAAACTCGTCGTGTTGCCGAAGCTGGAGTCCGGTCAGGTGACGTCAACCGAAGGATGCACGATGGAACTGGGAATCGGTCTGCCAAACCACATCGCCGGGGTATCCGGTGCGGCCGTGATCGGTTGGGCCCGCCGCGCCGAACAGCGTGGGTTCGAGTCGGTCACCGCGATCGACAGGATGCTGTACCCGGGAATCGACCCGCTGACCACCCTCGCGGCGGCGGCCGGTGCGACCGAAGGACTGACATTGGTGACCAATGTTCTTCTGGCGCCCTTGTATCCCGTTGTTCCGCTCGCCAAACAACTCGCCGGCGTGGATCAGATGTGCGGCGGCCGGCTGGTCGTCGGCCTCGGTGTCGGCAATCGGCCTGCCGACTATGCCAGTACCGGCTCGGATTTCGCACGGCGTGGCCGGATTCTTGACGAGCAGGTCGAGCGGATGCGTCGGCTGTGGGCCGGCGATCCGGTCGCCGAGGGCGCTGCGTTATGCCCTGCGCCCGTGGGTATTCCGCTGCTGTTCGGCGGACGGTCGGCGGCCACGGTGCGGCGGGTCGTCGCCGTCGGCGACGGCTGGGCAGCCGGTGCCGTGCGCCATTACGACGCCCAGTCAGAACTGGCCGAGCAAATCCGCGCCGGCTGGCAGGCCGCGGAGCGAACCGGCCGTCCGTACCTGCAGGCATCGGTGAACTTCGGCCTCGGGTCGGCTGATGCCGTCGCGGCGGGGCGGGATCACCTGGCTCGCTACTACGGCTTCGCTCCGGAGTACGCGCGGGTGAATGTCGACGACATGGTCTGTTCCGCGGAGGACGCCCGTCAAACGGTGCGCCGGTATCGCGAACTCGGTTTCGACCGGCTGCTGTTCCATCCGACCGGCGCGGCCGTCGAACAGCTGGACCGCCTGGCCGACGCGATTCTCTAGCGTGCGTCCCTATCGGGCGTTCCGGCTTCTCGTAACAGGACCTGTGCGAGTGGCGAGGGAAACCGCGGCTTGACCCGTACCCCGTCGAGCCAGTCTGTCAGCTCGGAGGCCTTGCGCCGCAGCACCTTCCGTGCTGACGCGCCGACGTCCTCGACGTACTCCAGCTGTACCCGGCCGTCGACGTCCTGACCCCAGGCGCCGACGAGGCGGCCGTCCCACCAGATCGTGGGCCCGGCGTTGCCGGAGCGGTCGAACAGCCGCCCGGCATGCGGGCCGAGGTACCAGGATCGGGCCTGCCAGCCCATGACGGTCGGGTCGAGGCCGGGCAGCAGTGCACCCCAGGGGGAAACCGGGGGAGCGGCGTCGAGATCGTCGGGCAGTACATACCCGGCGTCATCGCAGCCTTCCAGCGCCACTGCCACTGCATCGATCGAGCGCAGGCCCTCGCGGGCCCATGACAGCGTCTGGCCGAACCACCACTTCACATCGGTGGCAGTGGCGGGGCCGAAGGTGCGCAACCAGGAGCGCAGCAGCGCAGCGCGAGCCGCGTCAGGGTCCAGGGCAGCGGCCCGTTCGGGTAACCAGTGCGCCGCCGCGCTCCACAGCGGGCGCGCTGTCGTCCACATGCCGTCATTGGGGCCGCGCAATACATGGCCCTGTGCGGACAGCACGGTCATGACCCGCGGCGCAATGGGCGTACTTCCGCCCCAGGTTTTCCCGGGCGCCGGATCTCGGCTGCCCGCCAGCTCGGGCAAGGCAGCTCGCAGCGCAGCGGTGCCGGCCACCAAACCCGCTTCCAAGTGCCCGCGGACCGCGGCCGACGCGCGCTCCAGCCAGGCCTCGCCGTCGGCCGCGATACCCGATTTCTCGACGTCGCCGATCAGCCGTTTGCGCTCGGTGGCCGCCACCCGATCGCTGGCCGCGGCCTGCACCGCGGGCAGGTCCGCCGTGTGCACGACCCACAGCGTTCGGCGCATGGCCATGTGTTTGACCAGGCTGCGGTCGCGGTAGAGGGCGCTGTCCAGATCCGTGACGGTGAAACCGGGCAGCCGCGCCCACAGCGACAGGTACGGCGTGGCGGGGTCGGTGCCGTGCAGCGCGACGAGGGACCGGGTCACCTCGTCCAGGCTCGACGCCTCGCCGCTCAGGAAGTGCCGTTGCGCCAAGCGCTTACGCCGCTCGGCGATGCTGAAGGTGCGCAAGTCAGCTGTCGTGCATCGAGCGACGAATCTGCTCGAGCCGTTCCGCTGCGGCCTTCTGCCGGGCCTCGTACTGTTCCTCGACCGCCCGGCCCTCTGGTGTCTCCGCGGCCAGCTCGGCCGAGCCCATCGCCGTGCCGTACCGGTGCTCGATCTTCTCCCGTACCGACTCGAACGTGGGAACTCCGTCGGGGGTGTAGCCGGGATCGATCGGAGCGGTCGGCGGGACGGCGACGGGTGCCGAATCCACCGGCACGATCTCGGCGTCGATCGGTTGGTTCGGGTCGCTCGATGGCTGTTCGGCGGCGGTTTCGTCGGCCATGGCTTCACCGTACCGCGCGGCAAAGTTGGGATCGGTAGCCGCGACGTCTGCGTGTACTTACGGCACGACGACGCCACCGGGGCGGCGTACAAGGAAGGGAAACCCTCTGACATGAACATCAATCGCACTCTGGCCGCTGGTATCGGCATGCTGGCCGTGGGCGCCACCTTGATCGGCTGCTCCACCGACAAGGGGGACGGTCCGAAGGCGTCCGGCCCGGGTTCGGTGACGGGCGGCGGCAACACGGTGGTGAAGGTGGAGGGCCAGGACCTGGCCGGCCTGGACCTGAAGTCGGTGACCTGTGTGAAGCAGGGCGGCACCATCAACATCGCCAGCGCCCCGATCGGTGGTGGCGCGCAGGGCCTCGGCGTTGTGATGACCGACGCGGCACCGCCGAAGGTGCAGTCCCTGGGCCTGGTGGTCGACGGCAACGCGCTCGCCGTGTCGGAGATGGGCGGCATGAAGACCGGGTCGGCTGACGTCAAGGTCGACGGCAGCACGTACACCATCACCGGGCAGGCCGCGGGTGCTGACATGAAGAACCCGATGGCCGGGATGATCTCGAAGAACTTCGAGATCAAGGTGTCCTGCGGCTGACATGCCCAGGGCTGCCCGGGCGGGTGCATCCATGAAGTCGGATGCACCCGCTCCTGGTCTTCCCGTCGCTGCGCTCGCCAGCCTTATGATGCGGCCGTGTCGATCACCCGCGAACTCGCTCGCGCCCGCGCGCTGATGTTCGCCGCCGACGAGGTGACAGCCAAAGAACTGCTGCTGTCGCTGATGCCTGCCATCGAAGCCGCCGACCGCGATGATCACATGCTCGAGGTCTGCGCCCAGCTCGGCGAGATCTATCTGATCCGCAGCGCCCTGGACGGCGTGCGCGAATGCATCCGGCGGATCGACGACTGCCTCGACATCTACGCGTCGATCCTGGCCGGCCGCGCGCCGGCCGAGATCGTCGCGCAGATGACCATGACCCCCGAGGACGCGGATCACATGCTCAGCCGCTATCGCCGCCGGGCCACGTTTCTCCGGACCGGCCTGGCCGCCGCCATCGGCGACCACGAGGGCGCGGCGCAGTCCCTGACCGCGCTGGACAACCGGTCCCCGTACTCCGATCTGGAGGACGAACACACCTACCTCCTCACCCACGCCCGCATTCTGTGCGCGCTCGCGCACTGCGACGACGACCTGCACGTCCGTGCGGTGCCGTTGTGGGATCAGGTGTTGGCCACGCTCGCAACACCGGCCGACGAGCCCCAGCGTGAGTACCTGTGGGTGACCGGTGCGCTGGGCTACGCGCGATTCTGTATCGAAACCGGCAAGGTCGACGAGGCGCTGCCGTGGCTGCGCCGGGCCGAGGCCCGGGCACAGGCGCGAGGCTGGGAATTGGCCACGGCCCGAGCACAATTGGAGCGGGCGGCGGTGAGCTGGCTGGCCGGTGACCAACAGTCCACAGAGGTACTCGTCACCGCTGCGTATCCCGAGATCGCACGGCAGGCGCGGGCCCACGAGGTATCCCGATGCTGGCTGTACTTCGGGTTGACCCGGCTGGCGGTCGGTGCGCTGCAGGCCGCCGACGAATGCTGGGGCCATGCCGAGCGGCACTGGCGAGAACTCGGCAAGCCGCTGCACGTGCACCGCATCCTGCTGCAGCGCAGCTGGATCGCCATCTTCCGTGGCCAATACGACGAGGCGCGGGCGCTCGTCGGTCAGGCCCGCGCCTGTCTGGATTCCTCGCCGCGCAGCAGCTGGCTGCAGTACGCCCGGTCGGACGACCAGCTCGGCACGGTCTGGCGCGCAGAGGGACTCGCGGACCTCGGCTTCGATGCCGCGGGGGATCCCGCTGAGACGTGGGCACAGGCCGAAGCGCGCTACCGCGGTGCACTCGGCACGTGGTCCGCTCAACCGGGCACCGATCAATACCGGGTCGGCATGGCCAAACTGGCCAACGCCGCCGACCTGAAGTTGCCTGCGGCCCTTGCCGTCGACTCGGTGCGCTACTCGATCACCGATGCCGAGGCCCGCGCACGCTGGGCCGCCGGGGTCGCCGCGCCGCTGCTCGCCGGAGCGTTCGCGGTCGCGTGGGAATCGCAGAATCCGGTCCTGGTCGGCGAACTGATCGAATATCACAGCGCCCGCGGCGCGTTCAGCGTCAGCGCTGCGAAGGACGCGACGAGGGAATGGGCCCGGGCCACCACGGCGGCGAGGCCGGTCATCGATGTCGAGCAGCTGGCCTCGGTCGCCTCCGGGCCGGTCGCGGTCGGCGCTGCCGGCCTGATCCGCCTCGGGCCGCTGCCGCCGCTGCAGATGGAACCGGACGGTGCTCCGGTGCTGGCGCGCTACCGTGAACTGGCCGAGGCCCGGTATGGCCGCGCCGTCACCGCGGATCAGGACGCGTGGTCGACATGTCCGTAACCGACACCACCACTACGACGTTGGTACTGCGCTTCGCCGATATCGGGATCGCGACGTACGTCAGCCTGCGAGTGGTCGGCTCGCCCGAGCGACTGGTCACCTGGACGGTGGCAGAGGATGTTCTCCTCGCGGTGACCACGGCGCTGGCCGAGGCGTTGCCGGATCCGCTTGACGGTGAACACATTTCCGCGGCGCTGGCCCGGTCTCTCGCCACCGGCCCGTTCGCGACCGTGGAGCGGGAGCGCGAACTCGCCCGGCTTCTGGGTGCACTGCTACCCGATGAGGCCTGGGACTTGGTACGGCGGTACACGGACGAGCCGGAGCCGCCGGTGTTGTTCGTGTCACCGAGCGCCCGCCTGAGCCGCGTGCCGTGGGGCCTGCTCGCCCAGCCCACCGGCAACGACGACCGGCGCCTGATCGAACTGGCCGACCTTCTGCTCGCGGTACCGCCGAACATCGCGAATGCGCCCCGTCGCCAGGCGAATCCGGCCGGGCCGCCACTTCTGCTGCTGGACCCGAAGGTGCCGGGCCAGCGGCCGGATTCGGCACTCGGCTCGGTGCTGGGGAGACCCTCGCCGGACACCGTGCTGGCCCGGCACTTCGCCGGGCGCCCCGCACTGCCGGCCGTCGCGGCACCGGTGGACCTCTTCCGGCGCGCTGACGCCGACCGGAACTGGCTGGCCGATCAGCTGGCTCAGCAGCCGGCGCGGCTGGTGTACGTCGGCCACGCCAGCGCGGCCCCTGACCGTGATGGCTCGGCCGACCGGGCCGCGCTGCATATCGCCGAGCCTGAGCCGCTGACCGCTGCCGACATCATGGTGATGGGATTGGCAGTCCCGCCCCGGGTCGCGTTGTTGGCATGCGCATCTGGCGCCGACTACCGGTTCGACGAAGCCACCGGACTGGTGGCGGCGATGATTCTCGGTGGCGCGGAGGTGGTTACCGCGACCCTGTGGTCCCTGCCGACGACGGCCGGATACCGCACTGCCACATCCGGCGACTCGGATCCGATGTCCGAGGTGATCATCGCCGTCGACATGGCACACGAGGCGACGACGCCGGCTCGTGCCGTCAACCGCTGGCAGCGAGACTGCCTGCGCCGCTGGCGAACCGGCGACGCGGCGCTCAGCCCCGTCTACTGGGCGGCCCTGATGACCTTCACCGTCGACGGCGCGCGCTGACCATGCCGCCGACCGCCTATCCTGAGCCGATGACCAGCGGGCCGCAGCCACGTCGCGCCGTCATCGACGCCGCGTGGCGCGAGATCGGGCCCGGGCTCGCGTTACTCAGCAGTCCCGACGGCGGTCCGCTGAGCCGCGCGGTGAAGCGGATCATCGATCCGCTGGTGCTCCGGCTCCGGGTGCACCCCGAATATTCGGCACCCGTGGTCGCCGCTGATATCGCGGACGAGATGCGCCGGGTGATCGTCGACCATTCGGCTCAGTTGCGCGCTGCGGCAATGTGGTTCGCGCTGCTCAAGGCGCAGCGCCGGCGCGAGCGAATCACCACCGGCAACGCCCAAGAACTCTATTTCCCGGTGTGTTTCGAGTTGGCTGCCACCAGAGGAGAACCGGGACAGGATGATTCACACGTTGTGGCAGAAGCGCTGCGCGACGTGCACGGCGACCGAGACCGCACCGCGGTGGAGCGGCTGCACGAGTATCTCGCCGATCCCGCAGTATTGGAGACGCTGTCGCGCCAACTCGACGCCTGCTGGAATGACGTCCGGGCGGGAGGCGAGCCCGCCGCGCCTTTTCTCGCCGGGTTGACGACGGTGCTCGGTCCGTCGGGCGGACACAACGCCGATGCCGCACGGCAGCGCGTTTGGACCGCATTGATCGGCGATACCACCCCGTACAACTTCGGCGCCAGGATGCGCGACGCCTCGGCCGCCGCGCCGTGGACGGTCGACCAGATCGGATTGTGCGCTGCGGCACCACAGTCGAAGCCGACGGTCGCCGGTTCTCGCACCGCCGAACGCCCCCTCGATCGCAGCGTCGTCGACCGGGTCCGGGCGACGCTGCGCCGAGCTCTCGACCGCGACGAGCTGCCCGACCTGCCGACCCTGTGCGCCGAAGAGGCGGACCGCGCGGCCTCCCCGTGGGGCCTGCTGGCCGAGGACAATCAGGCCACGCTGGTCGCCGGCATCGAGATCGGGATGGACCTGGCACCACTGGAGGTGCACCACCGGTCGCGCTACCACCTGGCAGGACAGATCCAGGCCCGGCTCCGCAAGGAAGCGTATGTGCTGCACGCCCGCCGATACCTGACCGAGGGCGGCCCCGTCCACCCACGACAGCAGCACGTCGTGGACGACCTCGCGGCGTTCGTCCGTCCCTACGTCGCCCGGCTGTGGGCCCGGCTGCACGGACGCGACGTGTGGCAGGAATCCTGCGGTGATGCCGGCGAGGTGCGTGGCCTCTTGGACGGGGTCGCCAGATCGGTCAGCCTCGACCA
This sequence comes from Mycolicibacterium sp. HS_4_1, assembly GCF_054515875.1. Taxonomy (NCBI): domain Bacteria; kingdom Bacillati; phylum Actinomycetota; class Actinomycetes; order Mycobacteriales; family Mycobacteriaceae; genus Mycobacterium; species Mycolicibacterium sp. HS_4_1. The sequence continues at coordinate 3,449,816 of NZ_CM137261.1, read as the reverse complement.
CCGCCAGCGCATCAAGGCGATGCTCGAATTGGAGGCGACAGGATGAAACTGACTGTCGATTCCGGATTGTGGGCCTTGGGTTCTGAGGTCGAGGCACCACCGGAGGTGGCGGTGCTCGAAGTCAGCGGTGCCGTCCTCGCGTGGACGATCCACGACGGGGCGCAGGCAGTCCGGATCACGTTCACGGACCTGCCTGCGGCCGACTGGTTGTGGCGGCTGGTCGGGGAGGCCGGGCACGTGGCGGTGGCCGCCGCCGCCGAAACAGCCGCGGAAGCCGGCAGTGTCGACCTCGCCGACGTGCTGCCGCTGCCCGAACCCCTTGCCGCACTCCGGCGTCTGGCCGTCGGGCACTGGCTGCGGCGATGGTGGCCCGCCAGTGCGCGCGACGGCATCACCCCGCTCGACGCCGCGGTGCTCGACGCCGAGGTCGCTCTGTCGACCGCGGCGTTGGAGGACTACTTCAGCCAGGACACGCTGGATTCGGATATCACCGGACTGCTGACCCCGCACAGAGAGGCGTTGGCGCGTCTCGCGGCCTCCGGTGATCCGCGGGTGCTCGACCTGGTCAGCAGCTGTATCGGCCTCGCCGGGGACGCCGGGCTGGGGGACTGGTCGGAAGTCCTTGGGGCGCGGGAACAGTCGCGGCGGGATGACTATGCGCTCGCCGCCGGGACACCCGGTGCGGGGGACACCGGCGCCATCGCGGGCGGCATCGCATCGGTCTCATGGACCGCGGTGCCGGCGCGGATATTCGACGCCGCCGAGCACACCGTCGACTGGTCCGTGCAGGCGCGTGACGGTGCCGTCGTCGCCGATATCCGCATCGCCACAATCGGTCCGGCCGACGGGATACCGGTACGCCTGGACTCGGGGGCGATCACCAGTGGCGGCACGCTCGACGTCGACGGCAATGCCACTTTGCCGTTGCCGGTCACCGAAACCCAAGCGTGGGGCCATGATTGGACCGATACCACGGTGACCGTCGGTGCGCAGAACGGCGAGACGGAGTCAGTACGGGACCGGGTCCGGCGCTACGTGCGGGCCCGGCTCGCGGCGCCCGGCCCCGATGCCTTCCTTGCCGAGATTCTGGCTGCCGAAGCCGATTACTAGGCCGTCACCGGCGCGCGGCCTGAACCGGAACGGGCGGCGCTGTCGCACCGGGCAACGGCAGCCGCGGCACACCCGGCGTTCCGACCTCGCCGGCCAGCCACGGCAGCCCCACGGCGAATGCCTGCGCGGCAAAAGGCCAGTCGTGCTTGCCCGGTCGCTCGACGACTGCGCACCGGATGCCACGGGTGCTGCCGGCGCCGCACAGCGAATGTGCCGCCACGGTCTGCGCGGGCAGCGACCCGCGGGAGAGCTCGGGCCCGCTGATGTCGTACCAGGCCGCGATGTCGCTGTAGGTGCGACGGGACATCACCGTCATCGGGTCCCAGTCGGCGTACGTGGCGGTGCTGCCACCGAAAAGTCGCTGCACGGTCTGCCGCCGGTCGCCCGCGTTGGGAGCGATGTCCCCGGCGATGTCCTGGAATGCGCTGAACAGGTCCGGATGCATCACGGTCAGGTCCACCGCGTGTCAGCGTGACTCGGAAAGCTGGGAGGTGTCTGTGTGCTACCTGGGCTTCGCGAGGGGGAACGGGAGCGTCTCGCGGATGCTGCGACCGGTGATCAGCATGACCACGCGGTCGACGCCCATACCCATTCCACCCGTCGGCGGCATGGCGTACTCCATGGCCTGCAGGAAGTCCTCATCGAGCTCCATGGCCTCGTGATCGCCGCCGGAGGCCAGCAGAGACTGTTCCTCGAGGCGCCGGCGCTGTTCCACCGGATCGGTCAGCTCGCTGTAGGCGGTGCCGAGTTCGACACCCCAGGCCACCAGGTCCCAGCGTTCGGCAACGCCCGGGACGCTGCGGTGCGGCCGGGTCAGCGGCGACACCGAAGTGGGGAAGTCCTTGTAGAACGTTGGTGCCTCGGTGCGGTCTTCGACCAGGTGCTCGTACAGCTCCAGCACGATGGCCCCGGCATCCCAGTGGGTCCGATAGGGGATTGTCGCGGCGTCGCACAGCTTGCGCAGCGTCGCCACGTCGGTCTCCGGAGTGACGTGCTCGCCCAGTGCCTCGGACACCGCGTCGTGCACCGTCTTGACGGGCCACACCCCCGAGATGTCGACGGGTGTCAGGCCCCCGTCGGGCCCAGGCCGCATGACGACCTGGGCGCCGTTGGCCGCCGCGGCGGCGTTCTGGATGATCTCGCGGCAGCCGTCGACCCAGACGTTGTAGTCGGCGTGCGCCTGGTAGGCCTCCAGCAGGGTGAATTCGGGGTTGTGGCTGAAGTCCACACCCTCGTTGCGGAAGGCGCGGCCCAGCTCGAAGACGCGCTCGACGCCGCCCACGCACAGCCGCTTGAGGTACAGCTCGGGCGCGATGCGCAAGTACAGGTCGAGGTCGTAGGCGTTGATGTGGGTCTCGAACGGCCGGGCGTTCGCCCCGCCGTGGATCTGCTGCAAGATTGGGGTCTCGACCTCCAGGAAGCCCTTGCCCACCAACGTTTCCCGGATGGAGTGCAGCACCCGGCTGCGTGCGGTGATCAGCTCCCGCGATTCGGTGTTGATCGCCAGATCCAGGTAGCGCGTGCGGACCCGGGCCTCGGGGTCGGTCAGGCCCTTCCACTTGTCGGGCAGCGGGCGCAGGCACTTGCCGATCAAGCGCCAGTTGTGTGTCAGTACCGACACCGTGCCGTTGCGGCTGGCGCCCATGACGCCGGAAACCTCGATCAGATCACCCAGGTCGATCGCCGCGGTGAAATCAGTGACGGTGCCCTCGGTGAGCAGCGAATTGTCCAGCAGCAGTTGGACTTCGCCGGACCAGTCGCGCAGTTGCGCGAACAGCACGCCGCCATAGTCACGCAGCCGCAACACCCGTCCGGCGACGCAGACTGCGGTGTCGGCGCCGGCTTCCAGCGCTTCGGCGATCGTGTGGCTGGGTGCCTGACCGACGGGGTAGGCGTCAATGCCGCCCGCCTGCAACGCCCGTAGCTTCGCCATCCGGACCCGCACCTGATCGGGCAGGCGGCGCGCCTCGGTGGTCTCGGACGCCCCCGCCGCCAGATCGGCCACATCGGGAGCGCTGCCGTCGGCATGCAACCGGCCTGACTCGATCAGATTCTTGGGGGCCGCCGTGTGGTGGCCGGTATGGGGTTGCTCGTCGCGCCGGGAGAACGGCAGCACCAGGAAGCCCTCCGCGATCACCGACGCCACGCCGACGCGCGGGATCAGGCGCGCATCCTCGTAGCAGGCATAACGGGGCACCCATTCGGGCAGGTACTTCATGTTCGAGCGGTACAGCGTCTCCAGCTGCCACCAGCGGGAGAAGAAGATCAGCAGTGCGCGCCACAGCCGCAGAATCGGGCCCGCACCGAGCTGCGACCCTTGTTCGAATGCCGACCGGAACATTGCGAAGTTCAGCGAAATCCGGGTGACGCCAATCTCTTCCGCGCGCTGGCACAGCTCGCTGACCATCAGTTCGATGGTGCCGTTGGGCGAGGCGGGGGAGCGCCGCATCAGGTCCAGCGACACCCCGTTGGTGCCCCACGGCACCAAGGAGAGCATCGCCACGACGGCTGCGTTCTCGCCACCGTCGCCCTGCACGGCTTCCACCAGCAGGCAGTCCCCGTCGGCGGCGTCCCCGAGTCGTCCCAGCGCCATCGAGAAGCCGCGTTCGGTCTCCGTGTCGCGCCATGCGTCGGCATGCTTGATCACCTGGGCCATCTCGTCGGCCGTGATGTCGCGGTGCCGGCGCATCCGAACCGTCAGCCCGGCTCGGCGGGCGCGGGTGACGGCTTGCCGCACGGCGCGCATCTCGGGCCCGGACAGCTTGAACTGGTCGGGATGCAGGATGGCCTCGTCGCCCAGTTGCAACGCATTCAGGCCGCCTTGTCGATAGGCCTCGGCGCCGGCCGAACTGGCGCCCATGACTCCCGGTGCCCAACCGTAGGTCTGGCACAGGGCCAGCCAGGCGTCGACGGCTGCCGACCAGGCCCGTGGGTCGCCGACAGGATCACCGCTGGCCAGGCAGACGCCGACCTCGACGCGGTAGGTGATGGCCGCGCGGCCGTTGGGCGCGAAGACCACAGCCTTGTCGCGGCGGGTGGCGAAGTAACCCAGCGAGTCGGTCTTGCCCCACAGCTCCAGCAGCCCGCGGATGGCGGACTCGTCCTCACCGGTGAGGGCGTTCTCGGCGCGCTGGGACTGGAACAGCACGATCGCCGCCACGATCAGCGCCACGGCTCCGAACAGACCGAACAGCGCGTTGAGGAACGCGTGCGGGTGGCCGCCCTCGAACGCTTCTTTGCCCACCGCGGCGAAACCGCTGACCCGGTTCACCGCGTAGGCCAACCGGTAGTCCGGGTCCAGCGGGGGACGGCCGGGGAACATCTCCAACAGGCCCCAGGCCAGCAGGATGCCGACGGCCATGCCGGCCGCGAGCGTCAGGGCCGCTTTCAGCAGTGCTCCGCGACGGACCTTGGCCCAGAACTGATTCCGCGACAACAGCAGCACGACGATGACGCCGATGTGGAACGCCAGACCCAGTGCCTCGCCGAGGTCCTCCATGACGGTCAGGTCGACGACCGGGCGGTTGCCGGACAGCAGTCCGTAGACATTCCAGCCGATGGCGCCGACCATGTAGAGCAGCAGGATCCACCAGGCGATCCGCTTGCGCGCGGCCAGCGCCGCGGCCAGCAGGACCAGCACGAACGACCACGCGAAGCTGGTGTCCGGGAAGTTGAACAGGTAGTCGTTGACGAACTCGCGCGGGATGCGGATGATCCACCGGATCAGCGGCGACAGGCTGGCGAACAGCGACAGCGTTGCGACGACACCGACGGTCCAGCCGGCCGCGGCCGGAACCCACCCCAATGTCGTCGGGCGCTGCTGCGGTCTGCTCGGCGTCAACGTCATAAGTTCGGACAATATTCGGTGAAACCTGGAAGTGTCTGCAGGGCCCTGGGCTACCAGACCGGGCCCGTGTACTTCTCGCCTGGACCCTGGCCGGGCTCGTCCGGCGCGACGCTCGCCTCGCGGAAGGCCAGTTGCAGGCTCTTGAGGGCGTCCCGGACCGGGCCAGCGTGCAGTCCCAGATACTCCGCCGAGGCCTGCACCAAACCGGCCAGCGCGGTGATGAGGCGACGGGCCTCGTCGAGGTCGCGGTGCGGGCTCTCGTCGGGATCCGCGTGGGCCAGCCCGAGCTTTTCGGCGGCGGCGCTCATCAGCATGACGGCGGCGCGGGTGATCACCTCGACCGCAGGGATTTCGGCCAGCTCCCGTACCTGGGCTTCATCAGCTGCAGTCACTGAGTGTGTGGTGGGGTCGCTGGTTATGTTCGGGTCGGTCATGACTGCTAGAGTGTCATGCGCGACCGTCCTGGCTTACGTCAGGACAGCAAGTGGAGTCCCACTCCCACCGTCGGCCTCGCGGCTTGACGGTCCGGTCACAGGCACATTGTGCCTGTTCTGCGTTGTGCGCAGGCGGCGTGAGCCGTGATCGGTCGGCAATGGGCCCTGCTATATGCAGGGCTTCTCTGTTCGTATGAACAGATGGCTGAGCCGGGTGTGACCTCTACTGAACAAGTAATGGAACAACCCGGGAGGCCCCATCAGCACTGAGACACGCGTCAACGAGCGCATTCGAGTACCTGAAGTTCGGTTGATCGGACCGAATGGCGAGCAGGTAGGCATCGTGCGCATCGAAGATGCTCTCCGCGTCGCCGCTGACGCCGATCTCGACCTTGTCGAAGTTGCGCCAGGCGCCAAGCCGCCGGTCTGCAAGATCATGGACTACGGCAAGTTCAAATATGAGACGGCTCTCAAGGAGCGCGAGTCTCGCAAGAACCAGCAGCAGACCGTCGTCAAGGAACAGAAGCTGCGACCCAAGATCGACGACCACGACTACGAGACCAAGAAGGGTCACGTCGTCCGCTTCCTCGAAGCAGGGTCGAAGGTCAAGGTGACCATCATGTTCCGCGGACGTGAGCAGTCGCGGCCCGAACTGGGCTACCGACTCCTACAGCGGCTGGGCGCCGACGTCGCCGAACACGGCTTCATCGAGACGTCCGCCAAGCAGGACGGCCGCAACATGACGATGGTGCTGGCACCGCACCGCGGCGCGAAGACTCGCGCCAAGGCGGCGCACGACGCCGACGCACCGGCCGGACGGCCGGCGCCCGCGGCACCCGAATCTGACGCAACCGCGTAACAGCAGTCGCGATCGCTCGCGGCGGCCCCCAGCCGCCGCGAGTGACCGCATGGAAAGAAACTGAGGACACATGCCCAAGGCCAAGACCCACAGTGGCGCATCGAAGCGGTTCCGCAAGACCGGAACCGGCAAGATCGTGCGCCAGAAGGCCAACCGCCGCCACCTGATGGAGCACAAGGCCACCAAGCGCACCCGTCGCCTCGACGGTCGCGCGGTGGTTGCTGCCAACGACACCGCGCGTGTCGCCAAGATGCTGGCCGGCTAGTACCGCCCGCTCCCGAAGAACACCGAAGGATAAGGAACATCTCATGGCACGCGTGAAGCGCGCACTGAACGCTCAGAAGAAGCGGCGCACAGTACTGAAGGCCTCGAAGGGTTACCGCGGACAGCGCTCGCGGCTCTACCGCAAGGCCAAGGAGCAGCAGCTCCATTCGTTGACCTACGCCTACCGCGACCGTCGCGCCCGCAAGGGTGACTTCCGCAAGTTGTGGATCACGCGTATCAACGCTGCGGCCCGCGAAAACGGCGTCACCTACAACCGCCTGATCCAGGGTCTGAAACTGGCCGGCGTCGAGGTCGACCGCAAGAACCTGTCGGAGATCGCCATCAGCGATCCCGCCGCGTTCACGGCGCTGGTCGAGGTGGCCAAGGCTGCTCTGCCCGCCGACGTCAATGCTCCGTCCGGAGAGGCTGCCTGAGTCTGACTACAGACTCAGCGCTCACCGAGCGATCTGCCCGGGTGGTCGCTGCGGCCAAGCTGCAGCGCCACGTCGGGCGCAAACGCGCCGGGCGCTTTCTTGCCGAGGGACCCAACCTCGTCGAGGCAGCGCTTCGGCGCGGTCTTGTTTCTGAGGTCTTTGCGACAGCGGCCGCGCTGGACCGGTTCGGCGCGCTGTTGGCTGACGCTCCGGTGTCGGTGGTCACCGAGAAGGCCGCAAAGGTGTTGTCCGAGACCGTCACTCCGGTCGGGCTCGTCGCGGTGTGCACGCTGCCCGAGGCGACTCTGGAGTCCGTGCTGGCTGCGGAACCGCGGCTGCTGGCAGTCGCCGTCGGCATGTCCGAACCGGGTAACGCCGGCACGCTGATTCGCATCGCCGACGCCATGGGCGCCGACGCCGTGGTGTTCGCCGGACACAGCGTGGATCCCTACAACGGCAAGTGCCTGCGGTCCTCGGCGGGCAGCATCTTCGCCCTGCCGGTCGTGGTGGAACCCGATGCGGCCGCGGTGGTTTCGGCCCTGCGCGACAGCGGCATCGAAGTGCTGGCCACCGCGCTCGATGCGTCCGTGGACATCCGCTCCGCCGATCTGTCGATGCGCACCGCGTGGCTGTTCGGACCCGAAGCGCACGGCTTGCCCCCCGAGGTTGCTGCCGTCGCGACCCTCCGCGTCCACATTCCGATGCGAGGCAGTGCCGAGAGCCTCAATGTGGCTGCCGCGGCGTCGATCTGCCTGTACGAGAGCTCTCGCGCGCAGTCGTGATCGGCCCGCGTCAAGCGGATGTAGAGGCTTCCGTGGGCGAACCCCAGCCGCGATAGCCGAGGACCACACCGGCGACGGTATACACCGCTGCTTCGGTCCACATATAGCCCACGCCCCAGCGTTTACCGAGAAACACCGGCTCGCTGATGATTCCGCGGGATGTCGCGACGGCGTAAGCGCCATGCGCGTAGGCCAACGCGGCGAAGGCCCCGGAGAAGAACTTGCAGACTTCGCGATTCATGAGGGTTGTCCTTTGCTGTCGAGGGATTCGATGGCGGCTCGTAGCTTGGTGCCGACATCGTCGGCCAGTTCGGCGAGCTGTGGTTCGCCGGTGACGTCGACGAGCATCTGGGGGTTGATGGCCTCGATGAGGACGCGACCGTCTGTGGCCGGGTCGGCGCGCACGACGACATTGCACGGCAGCAAGAGCCCGATCTGACGGTCAACGTTCAGAGCTCGGTGCGCCAGTGCCGGGTTGCAGGCGCCCAGGATGACGTAGTCCTCGAGCTCCTCGCCGAGCTTCGCCTTCAGAGTGGCCTTGACGTCGATTTCGGTGAGCACGCCAAATCCCTGTTGAGCCAGAGCCTGCCGGGTGCGCGCGACCGCGTCGGCGAAAGTCGTCTGCAGATGGGTGGACAATCCGATGGTCATGAGGCCCCTTCATCGCCTGACTCCTGGTTCGAAAACCCTGGTGTCTCGACGATGCCCGCCCCTTCGCCCGGCAGCCCAGAGACCAAAGTACGAAGGCGAAGGGACCAGAGTCCTTCGGTGCGCTGGCGTGGCCGTGCTCCGTTAAGCCAATAGTCCCTTGGCGACGTGGGTGATCTGCACTTCGTTGCTGCCGGCGTAGATCATCAGCGACTTGGCGTCACGCGCCAGCTGCTCGACGCGGTACTCGGTCATGTAGCCGTTGCCGCCGAAAAGCTGGATGGCGTCCATCGCGACGTCGGTGGCGGCCTGCGAGCAGTACCACTTCATCGCCGAGGCCTCGGCCAGTGGAATCTGGCGACCGGCCTGGCCGGACTCGATCACACGGAACAACATGTTGCGCACGTTCATTCGTGCGACCTCCATGCTGGCCAGCTTGAGCTGGATCAGCTGGAACTGGCCGATCTCCTTGCCCCACAGCGTGCGGGTCTTGGCGTAGTCGATGCACAGCCTCAGACATTCCTCGATGATGCCCAGCGACATGGACACCACGCCGATGCGTTCGGCAGAGAAGCTCGACCGAGCGCTGTCGCGGCCGTCGCCGGCCTTGTTCTCCTCGCTTTCGCCGAGCAACCGGTCGCGGCCCAGCCGGACGTTGTTGAAGAACAGCTCACCGGTGCGCGACGAGTGAATTCCCATCTTGCGGAAAGGCTTCGACTGTACGAAGCCATCCATGCCGCGGTCGAGGACGAACGTCAGCACCTTGCGGTCACGCTTGTCAGCCCCATCGCCCTCGTCCAGCTTGGCGTAGACGACCACGACATCGGCGTCGGGGCCGTTGGTGATGAACGTCTTCTGGCCGTTGAGGATGTAGTCGTCACCGTCACGCACGACATAGGACTTCATGCCGCCGAAAGCGTCGGAGCCGGAGTCGGGTTCGGTGATGGCCCAGGCGCCGATCTTCTCGTAGGTCACCAGGCCGGGCAGCCAGCGTTCCTGTTGGGCGAGCGTGCCGCGGCTCTGGATGGTGGGCACCGTCAGGCCCAGGCTGACGCCCACGCCGGTCACCAGACCCGAACTGACGCGGCACAATTCGCTGATCAGCACCATCCCCATGCCGGCCTGGTCGGGCCCGCCACCGAACATCCCGCCCGACGCGCGCTGCTTGCCGTCCGACGCTTCACCGGAGCGCAGGCGGGACAGCCGCCGCTCCAGCGACTCCCGGGCCATCACGTCGATTCCGAAGGTGGCGAACAGCTTTCGGATGATGGGGTAGGGCTCCATGTCGCCGCCCTCGAGCTCATCGAGGTGCGGCCGGATTTCCTTGTCCACGAACTCGCGCACGGCGTCGCGCACGGCAATGTCGACGTCGGACCAATCAAGCATGTGTTCAGGCAGCCTTTCCGGGGACAGAACGGTTGCGCGCGGGACGCAGACCGGCCAAGGAGAACGTGGTGTGTACCAGTGACCCAGCACGCTCCATCAACGATTTATGACGTGGCACATAATGCATCGGCAGGCCCCGGCGATCTTTCGGCGGGGCCATGAAACCGGGCGCCTCGACCAGTGGCGCGTCCGCGGGCACCTGGCCGGCGGCCCGGCGGTAGGCGGCCAATGCCCTTGGATGCAAACGGATTTCATCTGGCACTGCGAGGAAGGCGAGCTCGACGGCCTTGCCCAGTAGCCGCAGCACGACCTCGTCACTGGGTGTCCAGCGCATGCCGGCGCGCTCGCGCACCGCGGGGTCGAAGACCCCGGCCGCGACCCAGCGCTGCCCGGCCACCAGCGGCCTGAACATCTGATCCCACACCGGCGTCGGCATCAGCACGAACCGCGGCTTGGGAATTCTGATGGTGAAGATGTCGAGTGTCGCCCGGTTGATCTCCAGTTCCTCGGAACACTTGTGCTCCCAATAGGTTTGGAAATCTTCCCAGGTCTCCGGGACCGGCCGCATGCTCATGCCGTACATGCGGTACCACTGCACGTGCTCGTCGAAGAGCTGACGCTTCTCGGCTTCGGTCAGCCCGCCACAGAAGTATTCGGCGGTCTTGAGAATCAGCATGAAGAACGTCGCATGCGCCCAGTAGAACGTCTCGGGGTTCAGTGCGTGGTACCTGCGACCGTCGTGATCGACGCCCTTGATGGTCTCGTGATAGCCCCGGATCTGCGCCCCGGTATCGGCGGCGCGGTCGCCGTCGTAGACCACGCCCATGATCGGGTACACCGAGCGCGCCACCCGTTGCAGCGGTTCGCGCAACAGGATCGAGTGGTCCTCCACGCCGGCGCCCAGCTCGGGATACATGTTCTGGATCGCGCCGATCCACACGCCGAGGATGCCGGTGCGCAAGTCGCCGAAGTACTTCCAGGTCAGGGAATCCGGGCCCAGCGGCTCGGCCGGCTTGGTCGCGGGTGTCGTTCGTGCGGTCATGTTGTCCTCGCTCAGCGTTGATACCGAGGGTTCTGTGTCGTCACGATAATCGTGACAACGCATGTTGTCCACGATTTGCGGCCGGTGTCGGCGGGACCGTTATGGAGCGGCTATCGGCCCGCCACAACTCGGTGACCAGCCACTTTTTCGAGAGGTCCGGCAGTGTGAGGCGCGTCAACGCCGACGCTCCGGTCGCGATCATTGCCGGTGCCACGCACCGCCACCTAGGGTGGCGTCGTGGAAGTCGAATCGTTCGAAGAACGATCCGACGGTGTGGGAGAGATCGGCCCGGCGTCACACGGCGGGCCAGGATCAAGTGGACCGTTGGGGTGGTTGCAGAACACCAATCACAGCCCGGCTGTCGTCGGATTCATCAGGCGGGCCCGGCGTGCGCTGCCGGGTGACCCGGACTTCGGTGACCCGCTGTCGGTGGCCGGCGTCGGCGGGCCCAGTGCGGCCGCTCGTGCCGCCGATCGGCTGTTGCGACGCGGCGGGGCATCCCATGAGGTGAGTCTGGCTGGGCTGCAGGTGTGGCAGGCGCTCACCGAAAGGGTCTCCGGGCGGCCTGCGAACCCCGAAGTGACCGTCGTGTTCACCGATCTGGTCGGCTTCTCGAAGTGGTCGCTGAGCGTCGGCGATGAGACGACACTCCGATTGCTGCGCCGGGTGGCCCAGGTATTCGAGCCACCGCTGCTGGAATCCGGCGGGCACATCGTCAAACGTATGGGCGACGGATCCATGGCCGTGTTCAGCAACCCGGTCACCGCGCTCCGGTCGGTCATTCGGGCGCTCGACGCGCTCAAAGAGGTCGAGATAGACGGCTACCGGCCCAAGATGCGGGCCGGCATGCACACGGGGCACCCGCAACGCATCGGGTCGGACCTGCTCGGCGTCGACGTCAACATCGCGGCGCGGGTCATGGAGCGGGCCACCAAGGGCGGGCTGATCATTTCGCAGGCGACGCTCGACCGGATCGACCAGCAGAACCTCGATACCCTCGGTGTCACGCCCAAGAAGGTGCGCAAGCAACTGTTCGCGGCGAAGGCGTCGGGTGTGCCCGAGGATTTGTCCATGTACTGGATCAGGCCGCGCAAGGACGCGGGCGCCGAGCCCGATGACGGGGAGCTCGCTGAGGCTTAGGGTCGGCCCGGTGTGGCGCCACCTGCACCGCGTCCCGGTCACCGTCATCTACGCCATCGTCCTGGTCGCCGTCACAATCGCCTTGGCGGCGCTGGGCCCTGCCGTCCATGACCGGGTGATCGGGTACGCCAGTACCAATCTGCACAACCTGGCCCGTGGCCGCTTCGGCACCTTGCTCAGCAGTGCGTTCATCGCCGATGACGACTTGTTCTACTTCTGGCTGCCCGGCCTGATCTGCCTGCTCGCGGCAGTTGAACTGCGCTGGCGGAGCAGCCGGCTGGTGGTGATGTTCTTCGTCGGCCACGTCGTCACCACGCTCGTCGTCGCGGCGGGTTTGGTGGTCGCGGTCGAGCTCGGATGGTTGCCGCGGTCCATCAGCCGAGTCGCCGACGTCGGCGTCAGCTACGGGGTGTTGACCGTCGCCGGTGCCCTGACCGCGGTGGTGCCGGCCCGCCTCAAACCGGCGTGGCTGGCCTGGTGGTTGGCAGGCGCCGTCGCGGTTGTGGTGGTCAGCAGCGACTTCACCGAGACCGGCCACGCGATCGCGCTCGCGGTGGGCTTGTTGATGTCGACTCGGCTGGAACCACCCCAGCACTGGACGCGTGGCGAAGCCGTCGTATTCGGCGTCGGCGTGTGCTTCGGGTACGCCGTTCTGGTCCACACACCGGAGCTGGCGCTGATCGGAGTACCGGCAAGTTTGCTAAGTGCCACTGTCACCGCCGCGGCGTACCGACGTATTCAGGCGAAACGGTCGGCGCGGGACGCGGCCCAGTCGGCGCGCCAGGGCTCAGGTGGATGAGTCAGCAGCTCGCCCGGCGCCAGCCACTCGTAGATCTCGGCATAGCTGTAGGTGCGCTGACCGTCCACGCGCCGGTTCAGCATCGCCGGGGACAGCTGGTGAAAGCCGTCCAATCCCATCGACGCGACGATCTGCGCCGCGCTGGCCACCGTCCCGCGCTGGAAGTTGTGGACCCGGCTGGCCTTGCTCGGAACGCTCAGAGCGTGGGCCCGTGCGGGATCTTGAGTGGCCACTCCCGTCGGGCAGCGGTTGGTGTGGCACGCGCGGGCCTGGATGCAGCCGACGGCGAACATCATTGACCGGGCCGCCAAGGTGAAATCGGCGCCCTGACAGATTCGGCTGACGATGTCCACGCCGCTGGCGACCTTGCCTGAGGCGCCCACTCGGATCCGGTCCCGCAGCTCGGTCCCTACCAGGCTGTTGTGCACCAGCATCAGCCCCTCGGTGAGTGGCATGCCGACGTGGTCTTCGAATTCCTGCGGTGCCGCGCCGGTGCCACCCTCGGAGCCGTCCACGATGATGAAATCCGGTGTGATGCCGGTGGCCAGCATCGCCTTACAGATGGACAAGAACTCGGTCCGCGCACCCACACACAGTTTGAATCCGACCGGCTTGCCGCCGGATAGTCGGCGCAGCGTCGCGACGAATTCGATCAACTCGGTGGGGGTATGAAACGCGCTGTGCGACGGCGGGGACACCACAGTGCGCCCCGGCGGGACGCCGCGGGCAGCGGCGATCTCCGGGCTGACCTTTGGGCCGGGTAGCACCCCGCCCAGGCCCGGCTTGGCGCCTTGCGACAGCTTGATCGAGATGGCCTTGACCGCTGGTAGCGCTGACTTCTCGGCGAAGGTATCCGCATCGAAATGACCTTCGGCGTCCCGACAGCCGAAATACCCTGAGCCGATCTCCCAGATCAGGTCTCCGCCGTGTAGGTGGTATGGGCTGATGCCACCTTCGCCGGTGTCGTGGGCAAATCCGCCGAGTGCCGCGCCACGGTTGAGTGCCTCGATGGCATTGGCCGACAACGCGCCAAAACTCATGGCTGAAACATTCAGTAGAGCGATGTCGTACGGCTGGGAACAGTCTGGCCCGCCGAGTCGCACCCTGGGGTTGAAATCGTCGGCGGCGCGGGCGCGCAGCGAATGCCGGAGAAACTCGTATCCGACCGCGTTGACATCACGGTCGGTACCGAACGGTTCGTCGCCTTTGGTGCCCTTGGCCCGCTCGTAGACCAGATCGCGAGTTCTGCGGTCGAAGGGGGTGGGTTCGGTATCGGACTCGATGAAGTACTGCCGGATCTCTGGGCGAAGCCGCTCCATCAGAAACCGGATGTGGCCCAGAACTGGGTAAGCCCGCAGGATCGAGTGCCGCGTCTGCTTCAGATCCCAGGCGCCGAGCACCGCCAGCGCCAGGACCAGCGCCGCAGGCGCCGCCCACCGTAGATCGACGAGCACTGCCGCGAGGGCGGTGAGCACCGCGCACAACCACAGACCCGCCACGAGCATCGGACGCATGTGCACTGCGTGAGGGTATCGCGGCCGGTCGGGTGGGCGTCGCTATGATCTCGGGGTGGCTGAGCAGGGTGAAGAACTATCTGACGTAGCACTGAGCGCGGCGGTCGACGCCGCCCGGCTCGCCTTCGACCAGGCCGCTGACCTCGACGCCCTGGCCCGCGCCAAGACCGAGCACCTCGGCGACAAGGCGCCCATCGCACTGGCCCGTCAGGCACTGGGCACGCTGCCCAAGGAAGCGCGGTCCGACGCGGGCAAGCGCGTCAACGTCGCCCGCACCGCCGCGCAGCAGGCCTACGACGACCGCATCGTGGTGCTGCGCGCCGAGCGCGATGCCGCCGCACTGGTGGCCGAGCGCATCGACATCACGTTGCCGACCACCCGGCAGCCCATCGGCGCCCGCCACCCGATCACGATCCTCGCCGAGAACGTCGCCGACACCTTCGTGGCGATGGGCTGGGAGCTGGCCGAGGGTCCCGAGGTCGAGACCGAACAGTTCAACTTCGACGCGCTGAACTTCCCGCCCGACCACCCGGCCCGCAGCGAGCAGGACACGTTCCACGTCGCGCCCGAGGGGTCGCGGCAGGTGCTGCGCACCCACACCTCCCCGGTGCAGATCCGCGCCCTGCTCGATCGCGAACTGCCCGTCTACATCGTGTCGATCGGCCGCACCTTCCGGACCGACGAACTCGACGCCACCCACACCCCGGTGTTCCACCAGGTGGAGGGTCTGGCCGTCGACAAGGGCCTGACCATGGCCAACCTCCGCGGCACCCTGGATGCGCTGGCGCGTGCCCAGTTCGGCCCCGAGGGGCGCACGCGGTTCCGTCCGCACTTCTTCCCGTTCACCGAGCCGTCGGCCGAGGTCGACGTCTGGTTCCCGGACAAGAAGGGCGGCCCCGGTTGGGTGGAATGGGGCGGCTGCGGCATGGTCAACCCGAATGTGTTGCGGGCCTGCGGCATTGACCCCGACGAATACTCCGGATTTGCCTTCGGTATGGGATTGGAGCGAACCCTGCAGTTCCGCAATGGAATTCCCGACATGCGCGACATGGTGGAGGGCGACGTGCGCTTCTCCCTGCCGTTCGGGGTGGGTGCCTGATGCGTATTCCCTATAGCTGGCTGCGGGAAGCGGTTCAGGCCGGAGCGCCTGGTTGGGACGTGTCGCCGGAAGAGCTGGAAGCGGCCTTCATCCGGATCGGCCACGAGGTCGAGGACGTCATCGCCGCCGGGCCGGTCACCGGCCCCCTGACGGTCGGCCGCGTGGTCGAGATCGAGGAACTGGCCGAGTTCAAGAAGCCCATCCGGGCCTGCAAGGTCGACGTGGGTGAACCGCAGCCGCGCGACATTGTCTGCGGCGCACGCAACTTCGCGGTCGGTGACCTGGTCGTCGCCGCCTTGCCCGGCACCGTGCTGCCCGGCGAGTTCAAGATCGCCACCCGGAAGACCTATGGCCGGGTGTCCGACGGCATGATCTGCTCGGCCGCCGAATTGAACTTCGGCGCCGACCATTCCGGCATCATCGTGCTGCCGCCCGGTACCGCGGAGCCGGGTGCCTCGGGTGCCGAGGTGCTTGGTTTGGACGACGTGGTGTTCGACCTCGCCATCACCCCAGACCGCGGCTACTGCCTGTCGATCCGCGGCATGGCCCGCGAGATCGCGTGCGCCTTCGACCTGGATTTCGTCGATCCCGCCGACGTACCGGCGCTGCCCGCTGAGGGCGAGGCCTGGCCGCTGACGGTCCAGCCCGACACCGGCGTGCGGCGTTTCGGGATGCGCCCCGTCGTCGGCATCGACCCGACCGCGGTATCGCCATGGTGGCTGCAGCGCCGTCTGTTGCTGTCGGGCATCAGGGCCATCTCGCCGGCCGTCGACGTCACCAACTACGTGATGCTCGAACTCGGGCACCCGATGCACGCCCACGATCGCAAGCTGATCACCGGCGGCTTGGACGTGCGTTTCGCGAAGCCGGGGGAGACGGTCGTCACCCTCGATGACGTTGAACGCAAACTGGATCCGGGCGACGTGCTGATCGTCGACGAGGTGGCGACTGCCGCCATCGGCGGGGTGATGGGCGCCGGCACCACGGAGGTCCGCGACACGACGACCGACGTGCTGCTGGAAGCGGCGGTCTGGGATCCGGCCGCGGTGTCGCGCACCCAGCGCCGCCTGCACCTCGTCAGTGAGGCCAGCCGCCGGTATGAGCGCAGCGTCGATCCGGCGATCTCCCGGGCCGCATTGGACCGCTGTGCCGCGCTGCTGGCCGAAATTGCCGGCGGCGCAGTCGAACCCACGCTCACCGACTGGCACAGCGAGGACGCCGCGCCGGACTGGTCGCAGCCTCCGGTGACCATCGCCGTCGACCTGCCCGACCGGATTGCCGGCGTCAGCTACCCGGCCGGCACCACGGCCCGCCGTCTCATGCAGATCGGCGCGGACGTCACGGTGTCTGGTGTTACGGCCACCGTGGTGCCGCCGAGCTGGCGGCCCGATATGAGGCAGCCCGCCGACCTGGTCGAGGAAGTGCTGCGCCTCGAAGGGCTCGACGCCATTCCGTCGGTGCTGCCTCAGGCACCCGCCGGCCGCGGGCTGACCGCGACGCAGCAGCGTCGTCGTGCCATCGGGAAGTCGTTGGCGCTGGGTGGTTTCGTCGAGGTGTTGCCGACGCCGTTCCTGCCGGCCGGTGTGCTGGACGCCTGGGACCTGCCGGCCGACGACCCGCGACGTGCCACCATCTCGGTGCTCAACCCGCTCGAAGCCGACCGGCCCGCGCTGGCCACCACGCTGCTGCCGGGCCTGCTGGAAGCGTTGGTACGCAACGTGTCTCGCGGCGCGGCCGACGTCGCGCTCTTCGGTATCGAGCAGGTCGTGCAGGCGACGCCGAACACCAAGGCCGTGGCGCCGATCCCGGTGGACCGTCGTCCGACCGAGGCCGAGCTGGCCGCGATCAACCAGGCCCTGCCGTATCAGCCGCTGCATGTCGCCGCGGTGCTCGCCGGCCTGCGCGAGCCGGCCGGTCCATGGGGCCCCGGCCGGGCGGTCGAGGCCACCGACGCTTTGGAGACCGTGCGGATCATCGCGCGGGCGTGCGGTGTCGAGGTGACGTTGCGCGCCGCGCAGGAACTGCCGTGGCATCCGGGACGCTGTGCCGAGGTGCTGGTGGGTGACACCGTGGTCGGCTACGCCGGCCAGCTGCACCCGGCGGTCATCGAGCGCACTGGTCTGCCGAAGGGCACCTGCGCCGTCGAGTTGAACCTGGACGCCATCCCGGTCATCGAGCGCGCCATCGTGCCGTCGGTGTCGCCGTATCCGGCGGTGTTCCAGGACGTAAGCGTGATCGTCGCCGACGACGTGGCGGCCCAGGCCGTGGTCGACGTCGTGCGCGAGGGCGCCGGCGGGCTCCTCGAGGATGCGCGGTTGTTCGACGTCTACACCGGCCCGCAGATCGGGGAAGGGCGCAAGTCGCTGACCCTGGCCCTGCGGTTCCGGGCGCTCGACCGCACGCTGACCGAGGATGAGGCCAGTGCCGCCCGCGACGCGGCGGTGGCCCTGGCCACCGAGCGGCTGGGCGCGGTTCAGCGCGCCTGAGAGGCCCGCACCAGCTCGACCCCGTCACCTCGCAGCTGCGGTAATGCGGCTACGGCACGTCCGGTAGCCAGCAGGAGCAATGCGGAAACCGGTGCTTCGATGAGGCGCCCGTCGCCGGCCGTCCATCCGGTGTCGACTGCATGCAATCGGAGGCCGGCGAGCCGGGTGGTGGCGCGAAACGGGAAGCGGGCGGTCCAGATTCGTTCGATCGCCAGTTGCGCCGCTGCGGGCGGCATCGCGTGATGAATGCCGAGCGGAATCGCGATGTCCTGCCCGTGCACCAGCAGATCCATCAGCCGGTCGGCCGGCGTGGTGCCGAACGGGGTGAACCGTGACCCGACGGTGCTGCGGAGTTCGTCCAGTAACTGGAAGTCGGTGCGGCCACCGGCGTGGCGGGTCGCGGTTTCGCAGGCCATGCGGTTGATATCGCCGCGGGCCCGGATCAAACCGAGCGCCAACTGCGACGGGGTAGCGCGGGCGGACAGCACGATGTGTGCGACCACGTCCCGGACCTGCCACCGGTCGCACAGGCTGGGCCGGCTCCACTGCGCTTCGCTCAGCTGCGCCAGGAGTCCCTGCAGGCTGTCCTTTTCGGCGTCGACAGCCCGCCAGATGTCTTCGGCGTTCACGGTTGCTCCTTTCGGGTATGCGCCTACGCTAGGAACTCCAGTCGGGTGGAGGTTCAAGTGGCTGTGACGCGGCGCACAACCATCGGGGAGTTGTCGCAGGCGACCCGGTGCGGTCGATGCGCTGTTGTTGGTCCGGCGATTGCGCGCCCTGGGTCTCGGTCTGGAGGCGATCGGCGACATCCAGGCCGCGCGGATCTCCATCGACGAGGCTGTATGCGTCGAGCGGGCAGCGGTGGACATCGGGCTCGCCGCGCTGACCGACCGCCAGACAGCCCTGGACACTGTTCAGTCGGTGGTCCAGGACGGTCGGGGCGCGCAGCAGGGACTTGTGGAGTTCTGGCGGCAGCTGTTCGCCGGGGCGTCTCCGCCGGGGACGTTCGACGGCTTCGTGGAGATGACCGTGCCGCCGGCGCCGGCACAGCCGAATTTGGCATGTGCCCTCGCTTACGCGGAGCTGGTTGCGCTGGCCCGGCAACCGGACTTCGGCCTGGTCATGGCCCGGCAGTTGTGGCGCTTCGACCCGTCGAGGATCAGCGATCGTCGTGGACTGGTCACCGGCGTGGCGCAGGCGTGCGATCTGGCGCTGCCGTTGGTATGCGCCGGCCGGCCACCCGCTACCGGGCCGGCTGTCGACAGGTTCGTTGATGCGCATGCCAGGTCGCGCCGTGAGGCAGATACGCCGCGGTTTCGGCAGGCGCTGATCGACAACGGCGGTGCCGACCACGATCCGCGGGTTCGGACATACTGGGAGCGGGTCACCGAGATCACCGGTGAGACCACGACCGTCGGCACTCTGCAGCGGTGGCTGTATGAGGCGCTCAGGCAGACCGCCTAGCCCTTAATGGGTTTGCAACTTGATGCATAACCATGCAGAATTGCGTCATGACTTCTGTGGCGGTGGCCGGCGCCAGTGGGTATGCCGGCGGCGAGATTCTGCGGCTTCTGCTCGGTCATCCGGCCTACGCGGACGGTCGCCTCACGATCGGTGCGCTGACTGCCGCGGGTAACGCCGGCACCACGGTCGGCGACCATCACCCGCACCTGCTGCCGCTGGCGCATCAGGTGCTCCAGCCCACCGAGGTCGACGTCCTCGCCGGGCATGACGTCGTGTTCCTGGGCCTGCCGCACGGGCATTCGGCCGCGCTCGCACAGCAGCTCGGTCCCGACACCCTGATCGTCGACTGCGGCGCTGACTTCCGGCTCGCCGACGCTGCCGCCTGGGAGAAGTTCTACGGCTCCGCGCACGCCGGCAGCTGGCCCTACGGCCTGCCCGAGCTGCCCGGCGGGCGCGACAAGCTCGTCGGCACCAAACGCATTGCGGTACCGGGCTGTTACCCGACCTCGGCCCTGCTGGCTCTCGTCCCTGCCGTCGCCGCCGGCCTCGTCGAGCCCGACGTCACCGTGGTGGCGGTCAGCGGCACCTCGGGCGCCGGCAAGTCGGGCAAGGTCGACCTGTCGGCCGCCGAGGTCATCGGCTCGGCCCGGGCCTACAACGTCGGCGGCGCGCACCGGCACACCCCGGAGATCGCCCAGGGGCTGCGGGCCGTGACGGACAAGGACGTGACGGTCTCGTTCACCCCCGTGCTGATCCCGACCTCGCGCGGCATCCTCGCGACCTGCACCGCGCGCACCACGGCGACCATCGAGGAAATCCGCGCTGCCTACGAAAAGGCGTACGCCAGTGAGCCGTTCATTCACCTGCTGCCGGAAGGGCGCCTGCCCAAGACCGGTTCGGTGGTGGGCAGCAATGCCGCACAGATCGCTGTCGCCGTAGACACCGAGGCGAGGACCCTTGTCGCTCTGTGCGCCATCGACAACCTGACCAAGGGCACCGGCGGCGCGGCAGTACAGTCCATGAACATCGCGCTCGGCTGGCCGGAAACCGAAGGACTATCCACCGTGGGAGTAGCACCGTGACCGATACCCCGTCCCTGCATCGCAACCAGGGCGTCACCGCGCCGGAAGGCTTCCGGGCAGCCGGAATCGCCGCCGGTATCAAGGCTTCCGGGAAGCCGGATCTGGCGCTGGTGTTCAACGAGGGGCCCGATCTGGCCGCCGCCGGGGTGTTCACCCGCAACAAGGTGCGGGCCGCTCCGGTGCAATGGAGTGAGCAGGTGCTCAAGTCAGGTCGGTTGCGGACCGTGATCCTGAACTCCGGTGGCGCCAACGCCTGTACCGGTCCGGGTGGTTTCCAGGACACCCACCAGACCGCCGAGGCCGTCGCCGCCGCCTTGAGTGACTGGGGGACCGAGACCGGTGCCATCGAGGTCGCGGTGTGCTCGACCGGACTGATCGGTGATCGGCTCCCGATGGACAAAATGCTCGCCGGCGTCACCGAGATCGTGCACGAGATGGCCGGTGGGCTGTCCGGTGGTGACGAGGCCGCGCGGGCCATCATGACCACCGACACGGTGCCGAAACAGGTTGCACTGCATCACCCGGGTAAGTGGACCATCGGTGCCATGGCCAAGGGCGCCGGCATGATGGCGCCGTCGCTGGCGACCATGCTGGTGGTCATCACCACGGACGCCGTCGCTGACACCGAGGCCCTCAACCTGGCGCTCAAGAACGCCGCCGGGCGAACCTTCGACCGGCTCGACATCGACGGCAGCTGCTCCACCAACGACACCGTGTTGTTGCTGTCGTCCGGTGCCAGCGAGATTCGGCCCAGCCAAAGCGAATTGGACGAGGCCGTCTTGGCCGTCTGTGACGACCTGTGCGCCCAGCTGCAGTCCGACGCCGAAGGTGTCACCAAGCGCATCGCGATCACCGTCAAGGGCGCTGCCAGTGAAGACGACGCCCTCGTGGGCGCCCGGGCCCTGGCGCGCGACAGCCTCGTCAAGACCGCGCTGTTCGGGTCAGACCCCAACTGGGGCCGGGTGCTGGCCGCCATCGGCATCGCGCCGATCGAGCTCGTCGCCGACCGGATCAGCGTGTCGTTCAACGGTTCTGCGGTGTGCATCGACGGTGCGGGTGCGCCGGGTGCCCGGGATGTCGACCTGTCGGGCGCCGACATCGAGGTCATCGTCGATCTGAAGATCGGCGCGCACGAGGCGACCATCCGGACGACCGACCTGTCGCACGCCTACGTCGAAGAGAACTCGGCGTACAGCTCATGAGTACAGATGGACTCTCCGCGGGGCCACTTTCGACCAAGGCCAAGGCCGCCGTCCTCGCCGAGGCGCTGCCGTGGCTCAAGCAGCTGCACGGGAAGATCGTCGTGGTCAAGTACGGCGGCAACGCCATGACCGATGACACGCTCAAAGCAGCCTTCGCCGCGGACATGGCGTTCCTGCGCAACTGCGGCATTCAGCCCGTCGTTGTGCACGGCGGCGGCCCGCAGATCAGCGCGATGCTGAAACGCCTTGGTATCGAGGGTGATTTCAAGGGTGGCTTCCGGGTCACCACGCCCGAGGTCCTCGAGGTCGCGCGCATGGTGCTGTTCGGGCAGGTCGGCCGCGAGCTGGTCGGTCTGATCAACGCCCACGGCCCGTACGCGGTCGGCATCACCGGTGAGGACGCGCAGCTGTTCACCGCGGTGCGGCGCAGCGTGACGGTCGACGGGGTGCCCACCGACATCGGCCTGGTGGGCGACGTCGAGCACGTCAACGCCGCCGCCATCCTGGATCTCATTGCCGCGGGCCGGATTCCGGTGGTGTCCACCATCGCTCCCGACGCCGACGGCGTGGTGCACAACATCAACGCCGATACCGCCGCGGCCGCAGTGGCGGAGGCGCTCGGCGCCGAGAAGCTGCTGATGCTCACCGACGTCGAAGGTCTGTATACCGACTGGCCCGACCGCAACTCGCTGGTCACCGAAATCGACACGGCCGCACTGGCCCAGCTGTTGCCGAGGCTCGAATCCGGCATGGTGCCCAAGATCGAGGCCTGCCTGCGGGCCGTGGAGAACGGCGTCCCGAGCGCGCACGTCATCGACGGCCGTGTCGAACACTGTGTCCTGGTGGAGCTGTTCACCGATGAGGGCACCGGAACGAAAGTTGTGTCCGCATGACTCACGATTTCCCGTCGCTCCGCTCGCCCCAGTCGACGGAAGCAATGCAAGCCCGTTGGCAAGCGGTGATGACCAACAACTACGGCACGCCGCCGGTCGCGCTGGTCAGCGGCGACGGTGCCGTGGTCACCGACGCCGACGGCAAGAGCTACATCGACTTCCTGGCCGGCATCGCGGTGAACGTGCTGGGGCATCGCCATCCGGCGGTGATCGAGGCCGTCACCACCCAGCTGAACACGCTGGGCCACACGTCGAATCTGTACGCCACCGAACCGGGGATTGCCCTGGCTGAAGCCCTCGTCGCGCAACTGGGTGCCCCGGCCCGGGTGTTCTTCTGCAACTCCGGCGCCGAGGCCAACGAAGCCGCGTTCAAGATCAGCCGGCTCACCGGCCGCACCAAAATTGTTGCGGCCCAAGGCGCTTTTCATGGCCGCACCATGGGATCGCTGGCGCTGACCGGCCAGCCCGGCAAGCAGGAGCCGTTCCTGCCGCTGCCCGGCGAGGTGACCCATGTGCCGTACGGCGACGCCGACGCCCTCGAAGCGGCCGTCACCGACGAGACCGCCGCGGTCTTCCTGGAACCGATCATGGGCGAGGGTGGCGTCGTGACCCCGCCCGCCGGTTACCTGGCCAAGGCACGAGAGCTCACCACGAAACATGGTGCGCTGCTGGTTCTCGACGAGGTGCAGACGGGGATCGGGCGTACTGGAGCCTTTTATGCCCACCAGCACGACGGCATCACGCCCGACGTCATCACGCTGGCCAAAGGCCTCGGCGGCGGCCTGCCCATCGGCGCCTGCATCGCCATCGGACCCGCGGCCGACCTGCTGCAGCCGGGCATGCACGGCAGCACTTTCGGTGGCAACCCGGTGTGCACTGCCGCGGGCCTCGCCGTTGTCAAGACCCTCGCCGAGGACGACCTCGTGCACCGCGCCGACGCTGCCGGCAAGACGCTGGCGCACGGCATCGAAGAGCTGGGCCACCCTCTGGTCGACCACGTCCGGGGTCGCGGGCTGCTGCTCGGCGTCGTACTGACCGCGCCGCAGGCCAAAGCCGTCGAAAACGCGGCGCGCGACGCGGGTTTCCTCGTCAATGCCGCATCGGCAGACGTTGTGCGGCTCGCGCCGCCGCTGATCATCACCGACGCGCAGATCGACGCGTTCCTGACCGCACTACCCACCATTCTCGACACCGCAGCAGGGGAGTCCCAGTGATCCGCCATTTCCTCCGTGACGACGACCTGACTCCCGAGGAGCAGGCCGAGGTCCTGGCGCTGGCCGCCGAACTCAAGAAGGCCCCGTTCAGCCGGCGTCCGCTCGAGGGGCCGCGGGGCATCGCCGTCATCTTCGAGAAGAACTCCACCCGCACCCGGTTCTCGTTCGAGATGGGCATCGCCCAACTCGGCGGGCACGCCGTCGTCGTCGATGGTCGCAGCACCCAGTTGGGTCGCGAGGAGACCCTCGAGGACACCGGCGCCGTGCTGTCCCGCTACGTCGACGGCATCGTCTGGCGCACCTTCGCGCAGGAACGTCTCACGGCCATGGCGAGTGGCGCCTCCGTCCCCATCATCAACGCCCTGTCCGACGAGTTCCACCCCTGCCAGGTGCTCGCCGACCTGCAGACCATCGCCGAGCGCAAAGGCAAGCTGGCCGGGCTCAACATGGCCTACCTCGGCGACGGCGCCAACAACATGGCGCACTCGCTGATGGTCGGCGGCGTCACGGCCGGCATCAACGTGACTATCGCCGCGCCGAAGGGCTTCGCACCCGACCCGCAGTTCGTCGAGGCCGCCAAGAAGCGCGCCGCCGAAACCGGGGCCACCGTCACGGTCACCACCGACCCGCACGCCGCGGCTGACGGTGCCGACGTCCTCGTCACCGACACCTGGACCTCCATGGGCCAGGAAAACGACGGCCTGGACCGCGTGCGGCCGTTCCGTCCGTTCCAGGTCAACGCCGCACTGCTCGGCCGGGCGGCAGACGATGCCGTCGTGCTGCACTGCCTGCCGGCGCACCGCGGGGACGAGATCACCGACGAGGTGATGGACGGCCCGCAGAGCGCGGTGTTCGACGAGGCCGAGAACCGGCTGCACGCCCAGAAGGCCATGTTGGTGTGGCTGCTGGAGCGCAACGCGCGATGAGGCTGCGATGACAGCACCCACCCGGGCCGGACGGCAGTCGCGCATTGTGGCGCTGCTGTCGTCGAACCCCGTGCGCAGCCAGACCGAGCTCGCGGCCCTGCTGGCCGAGGAGGGCATCGACGTCACCCAGGCGACGCTGTCGCGGGACCTGGAAGAACTGGGCGCGGTCAAGCTGCGTGGCGCCGACGGCGGTACCGGCGTCTACGTCGTCCCCGAGGACGGCAGCCCGGTCAAAGGCGTCACCGGCGGTACCGAGCGGTTGTCCCGGCTGCTCGGGGAGCTGTTGGTGTCCACGGACGCCAGCGCCAATCTGGCGGTGTTACGTACGCCACCTGGGGCGGCGCAGTACCTGGCCAGTGCAATAGATCGGGCGGCTCTGCCTTATGTTGTGGGCACGATTGCCGGTGATGACACCATTTTCGTCGTCGCCCGCGAACCGATGACCGGCGCTGAGCTCGCCGCCACCTTCGAGAACCTGTAGCAGTACTAGAACAAGGAGATTGACACATGTCCGAGCGCGTCATCCTGGCGTATTCCGGCGGTCTGGACACTTCGGTCGCGATCAGCTGGATCGGCAAGGAGACCGGCAAGGAAGTAGTGGCGGTCGCCATTGACCTCGGCCAGGGCGGCGAGGACATGGAAGTTGTGCGCCAACGGGCTCTGGATTGCGGCGCGGTGGAAGCCGTGGTGGTTGACGCCCGCGACGAGTTCGCCGACGAGTACTGCCTGCCCACCATCAAGGCCAACGCCCTCTACATGGATCGGTACCCACTGGTGTCGGCCATCTCGCGGCCGCTGATCGTCAAGCATCTGGTGGATGCGGCCCGCAGCCATGGGGGCACCGTCGTCGCGCACGGGTGCACCGGCAAGGGCAACGACCAGGTCCGTTTCGAGGTCGGCTTCAACACCCTGGCCCCCGAGCTCGAGGTCATTGCCCCGGTCCGCGACTACGCCTGGACCCGTGAGAAGGCCATCGCGTTCGCGCAGGAGAACGACATCCCGATCAACGTCACCAAGAAGTCGCCGTTCTCCATCGACCAGAACGTGTGGGGCCGTGCCGTCGAGACCGGCTTCCTCGAGGACCTGTGGAACGCCCCGACCAAGGATGTATACGACTACACCGAGGACCCGACGGTCCACTTCAACACCCCCGACGAGCTGATCATCAGCTTCGACAAGGGCCGCCCCGTCGCCATCGACGGCCGCCCGCTGAGCGTGTTGCAGATCATCCAGGAGCTCAACTCCCGCGCCGGTGCGCAGGGCGTCGGCCGCCTGGACGTCGTCGAGGACCGCCTGGTCGGCATCAAGTCCCGCGAAATCTACGAAGCCCCCGGCGCCATGGTGCTGATCACCGCACACACCGAGCTCGAGCACGTCTGCCTGGAGCGTGAGCTCGGCCGGTACAAGCGTGGTGTCGACCGCAAGTGGGGCGAGCTGACCTACGACGGCCTCTGGTACAGCCCGCTGAAGGCCTCGCTCGAGGCGTTTGTCGAGCACACCCAGCAGCACGTCTCGGGCGACATCCGCCTCGTCCTGCACGGCGGCCACATCTCCGTCAACGGCCGTCGCTCGAACGAGTCGCTGTACGACTTCAACCTCGCCACGTACGACGAGGGCGACAGCTTCGACCAGAGCTCCGCCAAGGGCTTCGTCCAGCTGCACGGCCTGAGCTCCAAGATCTCCGCCAAGCGCGATCTGGGACTGTAAGCACATTTACCGCGAGCGTGCGTGTCTGCACCCGACACACCGCGTTTAGGTGTGCAGCACCGCACGCTCGCGCTCGACGAGGGACACGTTTATGAGCACCGGTGGCACCAACGAAGGTTCCCTGTGGGGCGGACGGTTCGCCTCCGGCCCGTCTGAAGCGCTTGCCGCACTGAGCAAGTCGACGCATTTCGACTGGGCGCTGGCGCCATATGACGTCACGGCGTCCAAGGCGCACGCGCGCGTGCTGCACAACGCTGGCCTGCTCACCGATGAGCAGCGCGACGGCCTGTTGGCCGGGCTGGACAGCCTGGGCAACGACGTCGCCGACGGGTCCTTCGGGCCGCTGCCGACAGACGAGGACGTGCACGGCGCGCTGGAGCGCGGGCTGATCGACCGGGTCGGTGACGACCTGGGCGGGCGGCTGCGTGCGGGCCGGTCCCGCAACGATCAGGTGGCCACGCTGTTCCGCATGTGGTTGCGCGACGCCATCAAGGTCATCGGCAACGGTGTGCTCGACGTCGTGGCGGCGTTGGCTACCCAGGCTGCGACGCACCCGACGGCGATCATGCCCGGCAAGACGCACCTGCAGTCCGCTCAGCCGGTCTTGCTGGCGCACCACCTGCTCGCGCATGCGCACCCGCTGCTCCGCGACGCCGACCGGCTGCTCGACCTGGACAAGCGGGCGGCGGTGTCGCCCTACGGATCCGGTGCACTGGCCGGCAGCTCGCTGGGCCTGAACCCCGACGCCATCGCCGCCGACCTCGGTTTCACGTCGGCTGCCGACAACTCGATCGACGCGACGTCTTCACGCGACTTCGCCGCCGAGGCCGCTTTTGTGTTCGCGATGATCGCGGTGGATCTGTCCAGGCTTTCCGAGGACATCATCCTCTGGAGCACAACGGAATTCGGCTACGTTCGGCTGCACGACTCGTGGTCCACCGGCAGCTCGATCATGCCGCAGAAGAAGAACCCCGACATCGCCGAACTGGCCCGCGGCAAGTCCGGCCGGCTGATCGGCAACCTCGCCGGCCTGTTGGCCACCCTCAAGGCCCAGCCGCTGGCCTACAACCGGGATCTGCAGGAGGACAAGGAGCCGGTCTTCGACTCCGTCGCCCAGCTCGAGTTGCTGCTGCCCGCGATGGCCGGACTGGTCGGCACCCTGACGTTCGACACCGACCGCATGGCCGCGCTGGCGCCGCTCGGTTACACGCTTGCCACCGACATCGCGGAATGGATGGTGCGCCAAGGCATTCCGTTCCGGGTCGCCCATGAAGCAGCCGGCGCGGCAGTCAAGGCCGCCGAGGCCAGGGGCGTTGGGCTGGAAGAACTTGCGGCCGACGAGCTCGCCGGCATCCATCCTGGTCTCACCGCAGAAGTGCGCGACGTGCTGACCATCGCCGGTTCGGTGGATTCGCGGGACGCCCGCGGCGGCACCTCGCCGGTCCGGGTCGCCGAGCAGCTCGTCACGGTGCGCGACACCGCCGATCGGTTGCGGGCCCGCCTGCAGGGCTGAGCCCGGATGCGGCCGTAGGCTCAGGCGGTGCCAGCTCGCAGCCGCGCCGCGGTGTACGCCAGACGACGCAAGCGTCGGATGGCAAAGGTCGACCATGACCTGACGGCCCAGCAATGGGCTGTACTGCAACAGATTTGGGGTGGCTGCGCCTACTGCGGCGCGGACGACGCTGATCTGCAGAAAGATTGTGTGCAGCCCATCTCGCGCGGCGGACGGTACACGCTCGACAATGTGGTGCCCGCGTGCCGGTCCTGCAACGCGAGCAAGTGCAATTTCGAAGTCACCGGTTGGTTGCGCCGAAAGAAATTGGACGAAGGCAGGTTCTTGCTCAGGAAGGCCACCATCGCCAGAGAACTGGCGGTCCATGAGATGTCCGTGGACGGGGCCTACGATGGCGATTTCAGCGCCTGAGGCCCCAGCCCGCCACCACGTTCAGCTACTGACTTCCTCGGAGAGTTCCATCCAGCGGTCCTCCTGCTGGGTCACCTCGGCTTCGAGCTCGCGCAGCGACGCCGTAAGACGTTGCAGTCCTTCGTAATCGCCCTGGTCATGCTCGGCCAGACGCTGGTGTGCGGTGTCGATCTGGCCGGCGAGCTTCTCCAGTCGTCGCTCGATCGCCGTGATCTCCTTCTGCGCCGCGCGCAGTTCGGCACCTGACAAACCCTCAGCTATCGCCGCAGCCGGTTTGGCTGCGGCGGTACCGGTTTGAGCTGCATGGGAAGCCCGCAGCCGCAGGTATTCGTCGACGCCGCCGGGGAGGTGCCGCAACCGGCCGCCGAGGATGCCGAACTGCTGATCGGTGACGCGCTCCAGGAAGTACCGGTCGTGGCTGACGACGATCAGCGTGCCCGGCCAGGAGTCGAGCAGGTCCTCCATGGCGGCCAGCATGTCGGTGTCCAGGTCGTTGGTCGGCTCGTCGAGGATCAGCACATTGGGCTGTTCCAGCAGGATGAGCAGCAGCTGCAACCGGCGTTGCTGCCCACCGGACAAATCCTGCACCGGAGTGGACAGCTGTGCGCTGGCGAAGCCGAGGCGCTCCAGCAGCTGGCTGGGAGTGAGTTCGGTTGCCTTGGAACCGGATCCGAACGAGTAGGTCGTGGCCAGCCGGCTCAGTACCACCCGCACCGGCTCGTCGAGGTGGTCCGCCAACTTCTCCACGCCCTGGGTCAGCGTGGCGATCTGCACTGTCTTGCCGTGCTTCATCCGGCCGCTGGTCGGCTCGACCGACCCGTCGATCAATCCGAGCAGCGTCGACTTGCCGGCGCCGTTGACGCCGAGGATTCCGGTGCGCTCGCCCGGGGCGATCCGCCATTCGATGTCCTGCAGCACCTCGCGCTCGCCGTAGGTCACCGATGCGTCCAGAATGTCGACGACCTGCTTGCCCAGTCGCGTCACGGCCAGCGACTGCAGCGCGACCTTGTCGCGGATCTCGGGGACGTCGGCGATCAGCGCGTTGGCGGCATCGATGCGGAATTTCGGTTTCGACGTCCGCGCCGGTGCGCCGCGGCGCAGCCACGCGAGTTCCTTGCGGGCCAGGTTCTGGCGCCGCGCCTCGCTGGCGGCCGCTTGGCGGTCCCGCTCCACGCGCTGGAGGATGTACGCCGCGTAGCCACCCTCGAAAGGTTCGACGATGCGGTCGTGCACCTCCCACGTGGCGGTGCACACCTCGTCGAGGAACCAGCGGTCGTGGGTGACGACCAGCAGGCCACCGGCGTTGGGGGCCCAGCGCTTCTTGAGATGCGCGGCCAGCCAGGTGATCGCTTCGACGTCGAGGTGGTTGGTCGGCTCGTCGAGGATGAGCACGTCGTGGTCACCGGCCAGCAGTTGCGCGAGCGCCACCCGGCGGCGCTGGCCACCCGACAGGGTGCCGATCGCCGCGTTCCAGTCGAGGTCGCCGAGCAGGCCGGCGATGACGTCGCGGCCGCGGGGGTCGCCCGCCCATTCATGCTCGGCGACATCGCCGACGACGGTGTGCCCGACGGTATCGGTGTGGTCGAGGGTGTCGGCCTGGTCGAGCATCCCGATGCGGACGCCGCCCCGTACCGTCACCCGGCCGGAGTCGGGTTTCAGTCGGCCGCCCAGCATCGCCAGCAAACTGGATTTGCCATCGCCGTTGCGGCCGACGATGCCGATCCGGTCACCCTCCTCGATACCGACCGTCAGCGAATCGAAAACCACACGGGTCGGAAATTCGAGATGCAGGGCTTCGGCCCCCAATAGATGCGCCATCAGGCGCCGATCATATGCGGCGGCCGTAGGTGCCCGCGTCACGCCACTTCACCGGGGTCACCAGCGCGTTGTGCCATGATGACGTCGTATTCAGGGAATTTGTTCTGATATGACCAAAAAGGGAGTGCCCGGTGGTGGACTTTTCAGCGATCACCGCGCCGGTGGAGCGGTTGGTGGCTACCGCTCAGAACGGCCTCGAAGTGCTGCGCTACGGCGGACTCGAGACCGGTGCCGTGCCGTCGCCGTTCCAGATCGTGGAGAGCGTGCCGATGTACCGGCTCCGGCGCTACTTTCCGCCCGACGCCCGTCCGGGCGCTGCCCCGGCCGGCTCGCCGGTGCTGATGGTGCATCCGATGATGATGTCGGCGGACATGTGGGACGTGACGCGTGACGCCGGTGCCGTCGGCATCTTGCACGCCGCCGGCCTGGACCCGTGGGTCATCGACTTCGGCTCGCCGGATCAGGTCGAGGGCGGCATGGACCGCAATCTGGCGGACCACGTGGTGGCGCTGTCGGAGGCCATCGACACCGTCAAGGCCACGACTGGCAAAGACGTCCACCTGGCCGGCTACTCGCAGGGAGGCATGTTCGCCTACCAGACGGCCGCCTACCGCCGGTCCCGCGACCTGGCGAGCATCGTGGCCTTCGGGTCGCCGGTGGATACCCTGGCCGCCTTGCCGATGAACATGCCGGCGAACCTGGCGTCCGGTGTCGCCGACTTCATGGCCGACCATGTCTTCAGCCGCCTCAACATCCCGGGTTGGTTGGCGCGCAACGGTTTCCAGATGCTGGACCCGATCAAGACGGCGCAGTCACGACTCGACTTCCTGCGGCAGCTGCACGACCGCGAGGCGCTGTTGCCGCGCGAACAGCAGCGCCGATTCCTGGCCAGCGAAGGCTGGATCGCCTGGTCCGGCCCGGCCATCGCCGAGCTGCTCAAGCAGTTCATCGCACACAACCGCATGATGACCGGCGGCTTCGCCATCCACGGCAACCTGGTGACGCTGTCGGACATCACCTGCCCGGTGCTCGCCGTCGTCGGCGAGGTCGACGACATCGGCCAGCCCGCCGCGGTGCGCGGCATCAAGCGGGCCGCCCCGGAGGCCGACGTCTACGAATACCTGATCCGCGTCGGGCATTTCGGTCTCGTCGTGGGTTCGAAGGCGGCCAGCCAGAGCTGGCCGACCGTGGCGTCGTGGGTCAAGTGGCTCGACGCCGGCGGCCCCATGCCGGCCGACGTGGTGCCCATGCCGTTGCAGTCCGAACTGCCGCGGGAGTCGGTGCCGTTGGCGACGCGCGTGGCGCACGGTGCCGCGGCCGCCACCGAGATGGCCTTCACCTTGGCCAGCACCGCGGCCGACGCCGTGGTGTCGGCCGGCAAGTCCACGCGGGCGCTGGCCATCGAGACGGTCCGCACCCTGCCGCGCCTGGCCCGTCTGGGGCAGATCAACGACCACACGCGAATCTCGTTGGGGCGCATCATCTGTGAGCAAGCCCAGGGCGCGCCGGACGGTGAGTTCCTGCTGTTCGACGGCCGGGTGCACACCTATGAGGCGGTGGACCGCCGCATCAACAACGTCGTCCGGGGCCTGATCGAAGTCGGTGTCCGGCAGGGCGTTCGGGTCGGCGTGCTGATGGAGACCCGGCCCAGTGCGCTGGTCGCCATCGCCGCGCTGTCGCGCCTGGGCGCGGTGGCGGTGCTGATGCCACCCGACGCCGACCTGGCCGTGGCGGTCCGCCTCGGTGGCGTCACCGACATCATCTCCGACCCGGCCAATCTCGATGCGGCACGCCGGCTGCGGACCCGCGTGCTGGTGCTCGGTGGCGGCGAGAACCGCGACCTGCATCTGCCCAGCGATTCGTCCGTCGCGGGCGATGTCATAGATATGGAGCAGATCGACCCCGACGTCGTCGAGCTGCCCGGCTGGTACCGGCCCAACCCGGGCTACGCGCAGGACCTGGCCTACGTCGCGTTCGCCAATGTCGGAGGCGAGCTGGTGGCCCGCCAGATCACCAACTTCCGTTGGGCCCTTTCGGCTTTCGGCACCGCCTCGGCGGCCAACCTGGGCCGCGGCGACACCGTCTACTGCCTGACTCCGCTGCATCACCAGTCCGGACTGCTGGTGTCGCTGGGCGGCGCGGTCGTCGGCGGTGCCCGCATCGCCCTGTCCCGCGGTGTGCGGCACGACCGGTTCGTGCACGAGCTACGGCAGTACGGCGTCACCGTGGTGTCCTATACCTGGGCCATGCTGCGCGACGTCATCGACGATCCGTCGTTCGTACTCAACGGAACTCACCCGGTGCGCCTGTTCATCGGGTCGGGCATGCCGGCCGGGCTGTGGCGCCGCGTCGAAGAGGCGTTCCAGCCCGCCCACGTCCTCGAGTTCTTCACGACCACCGACGGTCAGGCCGTGCTGGCCAACGTGTCGGGCCTCAAGATCGGCAGTGAGGGCCGGCCGCTGCCAGGCGGCGGCCAGGTCGCGTTGGCCGCTTACGACGTCGACGACGACCTCATCCTCGAAGGCGACGACGGTTTCGTGGTGCGTGCCGAACCCAACGAGGTCGGCGTGCTGCTGGCCAAGCCGCGTGGACCCGTCGACCCGACGGCGTCGGTCAAGCGCGGCGTCTTCGCACCCGGCGACACGTGGGTGTCCACCGAGTTCCTGTTCCGCCGGGATGACGACGGCGATTACTGGATGGTCGACAACCGCCGTTCGGTCATCCGCACCCCGCGCGGCGCGGTGTTCGGCAAGGAGGTCGGCAACGCTCTCGGCCGCCTCGATGCGGTCGATATCGCCGTCACATACCGGGTGCCCATCGGTGATCGCGAGCTGGCGGTCACCGCGCTGAGCCTGCGGCCGGGCGGCAGTGTGCTGCCGGCCGACCTCCGTGAGGCGTTCGTGGACCTGCCGGTCGGGGTGGTGCCGGACCTCATTCACGTGGTGCCGGAGATGACACTCAATTCGTCGTACCGCCCGGTACTCGCCGAGTTGCGGGCCGCCGGCGTGCCCGAATCGTCGGACAACTCGTGGCAGTTCGACGTCGACAGCGACTCGTTCGTGCCGTACACGTCGGTCGCTTACGCGGAGCTGTCCGCGGAGGGCAGTCTGTCGTGACAACCCGCCCAACCTGGTCGGCGCTGTTAGGCTGCGGTTTGCCGGACGGAGCACGCGCCGTCTGCGCAGGTACCCGAATGGAGGACGCATGACGTCACACACCAGCCGTCGCCGGCACGGTGTTGCCGGCGCGATTCTGGCGGGAGCTCTGGCTGCCGGTGTGATGATCACTCCCGCGGCTGCGCACGCCGACGTCCTCGACGACCTCGATGCCCAGTACGACATCGGTTCCAGTGGCGGTGACCTCTCGAACTTGCTTCGCACGGCGCTCAAGCTGCGCGCCCAGGGCTTCGGTCCCTCGAAGGGCAACCTCGCCGATATCGAGGCGGCGCTGGACCAGCGTCCCAACCAGGTGCCGCTGATCCACGCGTTGCAGGACACCGTCAAGTTCCAGAAGCGCAACCAGGCACGGGCCGCCGGCGTGAAGCCGCAGAGCCCGATCGTCATCGGTGGCCCCGGTGGCTTGCCGCCCGGCATCGTGCCGGGTACCGGTGGCTCGCAGATTCCGTTGGGTGGCTGACGCACGATGATCGACGAAGCGTTGCGCGCGATCCTGGCGTGCCCGCAGGACCGGGGTGAACTGCTGCTGGTCGGGGAGGAATGCCTGTACAACCCGCGGTTGCGCCGGGCCTACCGGATCGACGGTGGGGTACCGGTGCTGCTGATCGACGAGGCGGTCGACGTCACCGACGACGCCGAACATCAGCGACTGATCGACGCTGCCCGGAGCTAGCTCGGCGCCGGCAGATCGCCGGTCAGATAGCGCTGCAGATTCGGGCCGATCGTTTCGACGATCTGGTGCACCGGAAGCGATCTGAACGGCTCCAGTTCCAGGATGTAGCGGGCCATCACGACGCCGATCAGCTGGGATGCCACGAACTGCACCCTGATTCGTCCTGTGCCCGGCGGATTGTCGACGCGGGCACCGACTTCGGTGGTGATGACGTCTTCCAGGAAGATGCGCATGAGGTTGACCTCGTCGCCGGCCAGCATCGAGCGCAGCGCCGCGATGAATCCGATGCCGAGTTCTGAGTCCCAGATCGGGAGCAGCAGTGACGGCAGCGTGTGGCCGAGTTCATCGATGGGGGTGCTTCGCAGGGGGCCCAGCACCAGCTGTGGGTCGACGGGAATGTGCACCGCCGCGGCGAAGAGCTGCTGCTTGGTCCCGAAGTAGTGATGTACCAGCGCGGCGTCGACATTCGCCGCGGCGGCGATCGCGCGCACCGATGTGTTGTTGAAACCGTTGCAGGCGAACAGATTCCGCGCGCACGTCAGGATCGTGTCCTTGGTGTCGGACGGCCCGGTGGGACGGCCCGGCGGCTTGCGGCGGGGCCGCGGCTCCGTGGCAGTCATGGCGTCCGACGGCGCAGGGTCGCGGCGGCCAGGCACATGGTGACGACGGCGAACGCGATCACGATGACGATGTCGCGCATCGTCGTGCCGGTGATTTCGGCGTGGTCGGCCACCTCTTGGAGTGCGTCGAGCGCGTAGGTTGCGGGCAATGCGTCACTGATTCACCGTAGCCAGTCGGGCAGCACGTCGCGAGGAACGATGATGCCGCACAACAACAATTGCGGCACGATCACCAGCGGCATGAACTGCACGGCCTGGAATTCGGTCCGCGCGAAGGCACTGCACAGCAATCCCAGTCCGACACCGAGCACGGCGTTGATGATCGCAATCAGGAAGACCAGTGCGGGGCTGCCCGCGGTGTCGAATCCCAGGAACCAGAACGACACCAGGCAGGCCAGCGTCGCCTGGGCGGCAGCGGCGACGGAGAACGCCGAGCCGTAGGCGGCCAGCAGATCCAGCCGACGCAGGGGAGTGGTCAGAATCCGTTCCAAGGTCCCTGAAACCCGTTCGCGCTGCATGGTTATCGAGGTGAT
This sequence comes from Mycolicibacterium sp. HS_4_1, assembly GCF_054515875.1. Lineage (NCBI taxonomy): Bacteria > Bacillati > Actinomycetota > Actinomycetes > Mycobacteriales > Mycobacteriaceae > Mycobacterium > Mycolicibacterium sp. HS_4_1. Next base: position 3,414,740 of record NZ_CM137261.1, on the reverse strand, counting down.
CAGGAACATCACGATCAGCGGGAAGAGGCCGAGCAGGATCAGGCAGGCGTTGTTGAACGGGGACAGTGTGCCGGGGCGGTGCGGCAGATCGTCGAACATGAAGTACATCAAGGTGATGACGGCGCTCGGCACCACCAGGATCATGGCCATGCTGCGATGATCGGCGCCGAGCTGGCGCAGGATGCGGGCGGTGGTGGCCAGGTAGGGCCGCAGAGTCAACCGGCTCTGGCTGCGGTGCTGCGCCGGATGATGGTCAGAAACGCTTCCTCCAGCGATGAACATCCGGTGTCCTCTCGTAGTCGGGTGGGCGTGGTGTGGTCCAGCAGCCGTCCTTCGCGCATCAGCAGCAGGTCGCCGCAGTGGTCGGCCTCGTCCATCACATGGCTGGAGACCAGCAGCGTGGTGCCGCCGCGGGCCAGTCGGTCGAATTGCTCCCATAGGTCGACACGCAGCACCGGGTCCAGGCCGACGGTCGGTTCGTCGAGGACCAGCAGGTCGGGTTGGGACACCAGCGCACAGGCCAACGACGCCCGCGTCCGCTGACCACCAGACATGTTGCCGCACAGCTCGTTTCGGTGGTCCTGCAGTCCAACGGCGGCGATCGCGTCGTCGGCGGCGGCCTTGCCGGCGCCCGTCAGTGCGGCGAAATACCGGACGTTGTCGATGACGCGTAGGTCGTTGTAGACCGTCGGGTCCTGGGTCACGTAGCCGACACGGCGGCGCAGTTCTGCTGAGCCGGCGGGCTTCCCGAGCACGGTGACCGCGCCCTTCGTGATGATCTGGGTACCCACGACGGCGCGCATCAGAGTGGTCTTGCCGCAGCCCGACGGGCCGAGCAGTCCGGTGATGCTGCCGCGCCGTACCTGCAGTGATACATCGTCGATCGCGCCTCGCCTACCGCGTACGACGGTCAGGTTGTCAACCCGAATCGCCACGTCATAGGCGCGGTGTGTTAATTCATCAAACGATGAACTCATGATGTGGTGAATAATCCGCTCGCGGCGTGGACATGTCAATGGCGGTCCTGGACCGGGCAGAATGGCGGGCCATGAGCGTCGAGCAACTCGCCGTCGATCCGGTCACCGCGGCCCGACGCCTGCTCGGCGCCACGTTGTATGGCCGCGACGTGATTGCCACCGTGGTGGAGGTCGAAGCCTACGGCGGGCCGCCGTCGGGGCCCTGGCCGGACGCGGCAGCGCACTCGTTCCGTGGTCCGACGCCCAGAAGCGCAGTGATGTTCGGTCCGGCCGGCCACCTGTACACCTACCGCAGTCACGGAATTCACGTGTGCGCCAACGTCGTCTGCGGTACCGACGGGGTGGCGGGTGCCGTGTTGCTCCGGGCGGCCCGCGTCGTCGGCGGCGGTGTTGTCGCCGAGGGGCGCAGACGTGCGGGCGTCATGCCTGCCACGCTCGCCCGTGGGCCGGGAAATCTGTGTGAAGCGCTCGGAATCACTCTGGCAGACAACGGCATTGACCTCATGGACCATCGATCTCCGGTCCGGCTGGTGTTGAATGCGCCGCAGGAGGGGAGTGCCGGGCCGCGAGTAGGTGTCAGCCAGGCCGCCGACCGGCCGTGGCGGTTCTGGTCGCCGGGAACCCCGGAGGTGTCGAACTACCGGCGCAGTCCCCGGGCGCCCGTATCGGGTGCCAGCGACTGATGGCAGCCGGTGACCTGCAATAGGGGAAGATCAACATCGTGAGTACTGGCATCCTCGATGAACTGGACTGGCGCGGGCTGATCGCGCAATCGACCGACCGCGAAGCGCTCGCCGCGGCGACCACGGATGGACCGCTCACCGTGTATGCCGGCTTCGATCCGACCGCGCCCAGCCTGCACGCCGGCCACCTGGTTCCCCTGCTCACGCTGCGGCGATTCCAGCAGGCCGGGCACCGTCCCATCGTGCTGGCCGGTGGCGCGACCGGCCTGATCGGCGATCCTCGGGACACCGGCGAGCGGACCATGAACACCGCCGATACCGTCGCCGACTGGGCTGACCGGATCCGTGGCCAGCTGGAGCGATTCGTCGAGTTCAACGACTCCGGCAACGGCGCGATCGTCGAGAACAACTTGTCCTGGACCGGCCCGATGTCGGCCATCGAATTCCTGCGTGACGTGGGCAAACACTTTTCGGTCAACGTCATGCTCGACCGCGACACCATCAGACGGCGACTCGAGGGCGAGGGCATCTCGTACACCGAATTCAGCTACATGTTGCTGCAGGCCAACGACTTCGTCGAACTGCACAAGAAGCACGGTTGCAGCCTGCAGATCGGTGGCTCCGACCAGTGGGGAAACATCATCGCCGGCGTCCGTCTGGTGCGCCAGAAGTTGGGTGCGACCACACATGCGCTGACGGTTCCGCTGGTCACCTCGGCCGACGGCAAGAAGTTCGGCAAGTCGACCGGTGGCGGCAATCTGTGGCTCGACCCGGAGCTGACCAGCCCATATGCCTGGTACCAGTACTTCGTGAACACGGCCGACGCTGATGTCGCCAAGTACCTGTGCTGGTTCACCTTCCTGTCCGCCGACGAACTCACCGAGCTGGCGACCGCAACGGCGGAGCGTCCCCACGAACGAGCTGCCCAACGTCGCCTGGCCCGGGAATTGACCACGTTGGTGCATGGCCAGGCCGCGACCGACGCGGTCGAGTTGGCCAGTCAGGCCCTGTTCGGCCGCGCCGAACTTGCCGATCTCGATGAGTCGACGCTGTCGGCGGCACTGACCGAGGCCAGTAATGGCCAGGTCGCGGAGCTGGCGCCGGGTGGTCCCGACGGGATCACCGACCTGTTGGTTGCGACCGGGCTGTCCAAGAGTCGTGGGGAAGCGCGCCGCACTGTCGCCGAAGGTGGCGTTTACGTGAACAACGCACGGGTGGAAAGCGACGAGTGGGTACCACAGCCGACGGACTTTCTCGGTGAGCGCTGGCTGGTGTTGCGGCGTGGCAAGCGCCACATCGCGGGGGTTCGGCGGGTTACCGGGTCTGGCCGGGAGTGATGATCCCTCTGACCAGGCGAAACGACCTGCTGACCTGGCGATTTGACTCGCTGTTAGCCCTGCCGTAACTTATTCCAGGTCAGAGCGACACGGACAAGCGCCGGAGAGCGAAGACCAAATCCGAGAGTAACACCCATTAAGTTGGGAGTTCCTCACTGCCCGCACCACGGACCGCGGCTTTTAGCCGCGGGTTTGTTGCGCGGTCAGGCCGGGCGTGTTGTTTGAGAACTCAATAGTGTGTTTGGTGGTTTTTGTTTGTTGTTTTTTGACCATGCCTCGTGTTTTCCCGTTTGTGGGGTGTGGTTGTTTTTTTGATGCCAGTTTGTTTGGTGTCTTTTGTTTGTGATCGGATTTTTCTGATTCGAATTCGGCCTGTCTGTGGATGGGTAGTTTTTGTTTGGAGAGTTTGATTCTGGCTCAGGACGAACGCTGGCGGCGTGCTTAACACATGCAAGTCGAACGGAAAGGCCCTTCGGGGTACTCGAGTGGCGAACGGGTGAGTAACACGTGGGTGATCTGCCCTGCACTTTGGGATAAGCCTGGGAAACTGGGTCTAATACCGAATATGACCGCATGCTTCATGGTGTGTGGTGGAAAGCTTTTGCGGTGTGGGATGGGCCCGCGGCCTATCAGCTTGTTGGTGGGGTAATGGCCTACCAAGGCGACGACGGGTAGCCGGCCTGAGAGGGTGACCGGCCACACTGGGACTGAGATACGGCCCAGACTCCTACGGGAGGCAGCAGTGGGGAATATTGCACAATGGGCGCAAGCCTGATGCAGCGACGCCGCGTGAGGGATGACGGCCTTCGGGTTGTAAACCTCTTTCAATAGGGACGAAGCGCAAGTGACGGTACCTATAGAAGAAGGACCGGCCAACTACGTGCCAGCAGCCGCGGTAATACGTAGGGTCCGAGCGTTGTCCGGAATTACTGGGCGTAAAGAGCTCGTAGGTGGTTTGTCGCGTTGTTCGTGAAAACTCACAGCTTAACTGTGGGCGTGCGGGCGATACGGGCAGACTAGAGTACTGCAGGGGAGACTGGAATTCCTGGTGTAGCGGTGGAATGCGCAGATATCAGGAGGAACACCGGTGGCGAAGGCGGGTCTCTGGGCAGTAACTGACGCTGAGGAGCGAAAGCGTGGGGAGCGAACAGGATTAGATACCCTGGTAGTCCACGCCGTAAACGGTGGGTACTAGGTGTGGGTTCCTTCCTTGGGATCCGTGCCGTAGCTAACGCATTAAGTACCCCGCCTGGGGAGTACGGCCGCAAGGCTAAAACTCAAAGAAATTGACGGGGGCCCGCACAAGCGGCGGAGCATGTGGATTAATTCGATGCAACGCGAAGAACCTTACCTGGGTTTGACATGCACAGGACGCTGGTAGAGATATCAGTTCCTTTGTGGCCTGTGTGCAGGTGGTGCATGGCTGTCGTCAGCTCGTGTCGTGAGATGTTGGGTTAAGTCCCGCAACGAGCGCAACCCCTATCTTATGTTGCCAGCGCGTTATGGCGGGGACTCGTAAGAGACTGCCGGGGTCAACTCGGAGGAAGGTGGGGATGACGTCAAGTCATCATGCCCCTTATGTCCAGGGCTTCACACATGCTACAATGGCCGGTACAAAGGGCTGCGAATCCGTGAGGTGGAGCGAATCCCTTGAAAGCCGGTCTCAGTTCGGATCGGGGTCTGCAACTCGACCCCGTGAAGTTGGAGTCGCTAGTAATCGCAGATCAGCAACGCTGCGGTGAATACGTTCCCGGGCCTTGTACACACCGCCCGTCACGTCATGAAAGTCGGTAACACCCGAAGCCGGTGGCCTAACCCTTGTGGAGGGAGCCGTCGAAGGTGGGATCGGCGATTGGGACGAAGTCGTAACAAGGTAGCCGTACCGGAAGGTGCGGCTGGATCACCTCCTTTCTAAGGAGCACCATTTACATGCCCTTCGGGGTTTTCCCCCATGCCGGCAACAGTGTCGGGGTTCATGGTTGGGATTGTCGCCGGCGCCTGTAGTGGGCTTGTCCGGCGGGTGCATATGACAACGAACGCTGATCAGCTGGGATGACACGTTGATCGAAAGAATTGCCAGACACACTGTTGGGTCCTGAGACAACAGGCCCGTTCGCTTCCGCCCTTTGGGGTGGGGGACATCATCCCGTTGGGGGTGGTGGGGGTTGTTGTTGCCTCACCGGTTTTGGTGGTGGGGTGTGGTGTTTGATTCGTGGATAGTGGTTGCGAGCATCTAATGCGCGCTGAATTGGTGCCCGGAGGCTTCGGTTTCTGGGTTGCTTGTTCTGTGTGTGTTGATGTGCAATTTTGATTCTTGTTTTCAATTGGTTTTTTGTGTCGTAAGTGTTTAAGGGCGCATGGTGGATGCCTTGGCATCAGAGGCCGATGAAGGACGTAGGAGGCTGCGATAAGCCTCGGGGAGCTGCCAACCGAGCGTTGATCCGAGGATGTCCGAATGGGGAAACCCAGCACGAGTTATGTCGTGTTACCCACGCCTGAATATATAGGGTGTGGGAGGTAACGCGGGGAAGTGAAACATCTCAGTACCCGTAGGAAGAGAAAACAATTGTGATTCCGTGAGTAGTGGCGAGCGAAAGCGGATGAGGCTAAACCGTATGCATGTGATACCGGGTAGGGGTTGTGTGTGCGGGGTTGTGGGACCTATCTTTCCAGTTCTACCTGGCTGGAGGGCAGTAAAAAAATGTCGTGGTTAACGGAAGTGGCTTGGGATGGCCTGCCGTAGAGGGTGAGAGTCCCGTACGTGAAAACCCGATGTCTGCCTTGATGGTGTTCCCGAGTAGCAGCGGGCCCGTGAAATCTGCTGTGAATCTGCCGAGACCACTCGGTAAGCCTAAATACCTTCTGATGACCGATAGCGGATTAGTACCGTGAGGGAATGGTGAAAAGTACCCCGGGAGGGGAGTGAAATAGTACCTGAAACCGTGTGCCTACAATCCGTCAGAGCCCTCGTTTACGTGGGGTGATGGCGTGCCTTTTGAAGAATGAGCCTGCGAGTCAGGGACATGTCGCGAGGTTAACCCGTGGGGGGTAGCCGTAGCGAAAGCGAGTCTGAATAGGGCGTATCCCGTAAGGGTGTAGTGGCATGTTCTGGACCCGAAGCGGAGTGATCTACCCATGGCCAGGGTGAAGCGCGGGTAAGACCGCGTGGAGGCCCGAACCCACTTAGGTTGAAGACTGAGGGGATGAGTTGTGGGTAGGGGTGAAAGGCCAATCAAACTCCGTGATAGCTGGTTCTCCCCGAAATGCATTTAGGTGCAGCGTTGCGTGTTTCTTGCCGGAGGTAGAGCTACTGGATGGCCGATGGGCCTCACCAGGTTACTGACGTCAGCCAAACTCCGAATGCCGGTAAGACAAAAGCGTGGCAGTGAGACGGCGGGGGATAAGCTCCGTGCGTCGAGAGGGAAACAGCCCAGATCGCCGACTAAGGCCCCTAAGCGTGTGCTAAGTGGAAAAGGATGTGCAGTCGCGAAGACAACCAGGAGGTTGGCTTAGAAGCAGCCACCCTTGAAAGAGTGCGTAATAGCTCACTGGTCAAGTGATTGTGCGCCGATAATGTAGCGGGGCTCAAGCACACCGCCGAAGTCGCGGCATCCGCAAGGATGGGTAGGGGAGCGTCCTGCATCCAGTGAAGCAGCCTAGTGATGGAGCTGTGGAGGGTGTGGGAGTGAGAATGCAGGCATGAGTAGCGAATAGGCAAGTGAGAACCTTGCCCGCCGAAAGACCAAGGGTTCCTGGGGCAGGCCAGTCCGCCCAGGGTGAGTCGGGACCTAAGGCGAGGCCGACAGGCGTAGTCGATGGACAACGGGTTGATATTCCCGTACCCGTGTGTGTGCGTCCGTGATGAATCCATTGTGCTAACCATCCAAATGGCACGTGATGATCCTTTCGGGGATCACGTGTTGCCGGCTGCGTGGGACCCTGGTGGGTAGTAGTCAAGCGATGGGGTGACGCAGGAAGGTAGCCGTACCGGTCAGTGGTAATACCGGGGTAAGCCTGTAGGACGAACGATAGGCAAATCCGTCGTTCATATGTCTGAGAGGTGATGCATAGCCGAGTGAGGCGAATTCGGTGATCCTATGCTGCCAAGAAAAACCTCTAGCGAGTGCACACATGGCCCGTACCCCAAACCAACACAGGTGGTCAGGTAGAGAATACTAAGGCGTACGAGTTAACTATGGTTAAGGAACTCGGCAAAATACCCCCGTAACTTCGGGAGAAGGGGGACCTCCATACCGTCAACACCCTTGCGGTGGGTAGCGGGAGGGGGTGGCACAAACCAGTGAGAAGCGACTGTTTACTAAAAACACAGGTCCGTGCGAAGTCGCAAGACGATGTATACGGACTGACGCCTGCCCGGTGCTGGAAGGTTAAGAGGACCTGTTAACTCCTTCGGGGGTGAAGCGGAGAATTTAAGCCCCAGTAAACGGCGGTGGTAACTATAACCATCCTAAGGTAGCGAAATTCCTTGTCGGGTAAGTTCCGACCTGCACGAATGGCGTAACGACTTCTCAACTGTCTCAACCATAGACTCGGCGAAATTGCACTACGAGTAAAGATGCTCGTTACGCGCGGCAGGACGAAAAGACCCCGGGACCTTCACTACAACTTGGTATTGGAGTTCGGTACGGTTTGTGTAGGATAGGTGGGAGACTGTGAAGCGCACACGCCAGTGTGTGTGGAGTCGTTGTTGAAATACCACTCTGATCGTATTGGGCTTCTAACTTCGGACCGTATATCCGGTCCAGGGACAGTGCCTGGTGGGTAGTTTAACTGGGGCGGTTGCCTCCTAAAATGTAACGGAGGCGCCCAAAGGTTCCCTCAACCTGGACGGCAATCAGGTGTTGAGTGTAAGTGCACAAGGGAGCTTGACTGCGAGACCTACAAGTCGAGCAGGGACGAAAGTCGGGACTAGTGATCCGGCACCCCCGAGTGGAAGGGGTGTCGCTCAACGGATAAAAGGTACCCCGGGGATAACAGGCTGATCTTCCCCAAGAGTCCATATCGACGGGATGGTTTGGCACCTCGATGTCGGCTCGTCGCATCCTGGGGCTGGAGCAGGTCCCAAGGGTTGGGCTGTTCGCCCATTAAAGCGGCACGCGAGCTGGGTTTAGAACGTCGTGAGACAGTTCGGTCTCTATCCGCCGCGCGCGTCAGAAACTTGAGGAAACCTGTCCCTAGTACGAGAGGACCGGGACGGACGAACCTCTGGTCTACCAGTTGTCCCACCAGGGGCACCGCTGGATAGCTACGTTCGGACAGGATAACCGCTGAAAGCATCTAAGCGGGAAACCTCTTCCAAGACCAGGTTTCTCACCCTTTTAGAGGGATAAGGCCCCCCGCAGACCACGGGATCGATAGACCAGACCTGCACACCCAGCAATGGGTTTAGGGAACTGGCACTAACCGGCCGAAAACTTACACACACCCAAAAAAACCAATCGTGTGTAAAACAAGACGAAGAACATTGCACATCAATCGTGCCCGCAACCACAACCCACATACGAGTCGAACAGACCACACCCCACCACCAAATAACACCCGGTGGAGGCGTAATTAAATAGAGTTACGGCGGCAACAGCGGCAGGGAAACGCCCGGTCCCATCCCGAACCCGGAAGCTAAGCCTGCCAGCGCCGATGATACTGCCCTACACGGGCGGAAAAGTAGGACACCGCCGAACACAAATTAGGAATCACCCCCCACATTTATGTGGGGGGTGATTCTATTTGAGGAATTTCTATTTCTCGGCGCGGAAATGACCCTGGGCCGGCTATCGATTGGTTCGGTACCCGTGCCCAGCTGGCGCGTTTCGCGGGCAAAGTTCGGCCAGCGACGGGTCGGGCCGTATTCTGACCTGAGATTTCGTAGGAAAGGTTCCAGTGGTCGACAACAGGCAGGGCGGCGATCGTCGCCCCTCGCGCAGAGACGACGGCGACGCACGGCGGGGACAGCGGCCTCAGCGCGACCGCACGCAAGCGCCCAGGCGGCCCGGCGCCGATCGGAACGGTCGGCCGCCTCAGTCCCGCGACGCTGCGACAACGTCGGATCAGTCCTCTGGTCCCAGGCTGCCCGATGACGTCGAAGCCAAGCAGCTGTCGCCCGAGGTGCGTCGTGAGCTGACGACCCTCGACAAGGCGACCGCCGACTACGTGGCCAAGCACCTGGTCATGGCCGGCGACCTGCTCGACGAAGATCCGGAAGCGGCGCTCGAGCACGCACGTGCGGCACGGCACCGGGCTTCGCGTATCGCTGCGATCCGGGAAGCCGTGGGTATCGCGGCCTATCACTGTGGTGACTGGGCGCAGGCGCTTTCCGAACTGCGTGCTGCGCGGCGGATGGGAAGCAAGTCGCCGCTGTTGGCCCTCATCGCCGACTGCGAGCGCGGCGTCGGCCGTCCGGAGCGCGCCATCGAACTGGGGCGCAGCCCCGAGGCGGAGCAGCTCACTGGTGACGACGCCGATGAGCTGAAGATCGTCCTCGCCGGTGCGCGGTGCGATCTCGGCCAGCCAGCCCAGGCTCTCGCGTTGTTGCAGAACCCGCCGCTGGATTCCACGCGAACGGGCCAGACCGCGGCACGGTTGTTCTATGTGTACGCCGAGACGCTGCTGGCCCTCGACCGCACCAACGACGCACTCCAGTGGTTCCTGCATGCCGCGGCCGCGGATCTGGAAGGCGTCACGGACGCCGAGGACCGCGTCGCCGAATTGGGCTGACGTGACGACGCTGGCTCAGCTGCACGACTGTCTGCTCCTGGATCTCGACGGTACGGTCTTCCGTGGTCATGAGGCCACGGAAGGAGCGGTGGACGCCCTTGCCGCGGTGACGTCGCGCAAGCTCTACGTCACCAACAACGCGTCACGAAGCCCGGCCGAGGTGGCTGATCACCTGGACGCGCTCGGGTTTTCCGCGCTTGCCGACGATGTGGTGACCAGTGCCCAGAGTGCGGCACACCTGTTGGCGCTGCAGCTTCCTGCAGGAGCGAAGGTGCTTGTCATCGGGACCGATGCGCTGGCTGCTGAGGTCGCGGGCGTCGGCCTGCAGCCGGTGCGGCAGTTCACCGACGGCCCGGTCGCTGTCGTGCAGGGCCATTCGCCGCAGACCGCTTGGGCTGATCTGGCCGAGGCGGCGCTGACCATCCGGGCCGGTGGCCTTTGGGTCGCGGCGAACAGCGACAAGACGCTGCCGTCGGAGCGTGGACTGCTGCCGGGGAATGGTTCGATGGTCGCCGCGCTGCAGACCGCCACCGAACAGGTCCCGCAGGTCGCCGGTAAGCCGCAGCCGACGCTGATGAACGACGCCCTGGCACGCGGCCGGTACGAATCGCCGCTGGTTGTCGGGGACAGGCTCGATACCGACATTGCGGGGGCGAATGCCGCCGGTCTGCCGAGCCTGATGGTGCTGACCGGGGTGAGCAGCGCGGCCGACATGGTGCATGCCATTCCCGCGGAGCGTCCCGGGTACCTGGCGCCTGATCTGCGCTCGCTGACCACGTCGGCAGACGTACTGCGGGTCGGGCCACACCCCGCGTGGCGGGTCGAGGTGTCCGGCAATGGAGTCACCGTCACCGTGCACGCCACCGGTGAATCTGTCGGTGACGATCTGTCGGTGGTCCGGGCGACGGCCGGCGCCCTGTGGGCCGGTACTCCCAACGGGCGGATGCGTATCGCGGCCGGCGACGACACGGCACGCGCAGCATTGGATCGGTGGTCGCTGCTCGACGACGCTGATCCGCTAGCGTGAACATCGCTATGAGTACCGATCCTGACCAGATCCGCGAAGACATCGCGGTCCTGCTGTCCCATCTGCCGGATCTGTCCGGCGACGGCGACGAGACCCCGGATCTCGAGGCTGTCGCGGCGGGTCTGGACCACGCCCACAATCTTCTGGTCCGGGCCCTGGAATCGGTCGAGAAGGGCTGATCGCACGTGACGCGACGCGCACGTGTTGATGCTGAACTCGTCCGCCGGGGGCTGGCCCGGTCTCGTCAACAGGCTGCGGAACTGATCGAGGCCGGCCGCGTGACCATCGACGGCATGCGGGCCTCCAAGGCGTCGACGGCCGTCACACCCGCGGCCAACCTCCTTGTCGCCGAATCCACCGAACGCAGCTGGGTGTCCCGGGGTGCGCACAAGCTGATCGGGGCCCTCGACGCGTTCGGGGTATCGCCCGAGGGCAGGCGCTGCCTGGATGCCGGCGCTTCCACCGGGGGATTCACCGAGGTACTGCTCGACCGGGGTGCCCGCGAAATCGTCGCGGCCGACGTCGGGTACGGCCAGTTGGCCTGGTCGTTGCGGTCCGACGAACGCGTCATCGTCATGGAGCGGACGAACGTTCGGGAGCTGACGGCCGAAGCCATCGGGGGCCTGGTCGACCTGGTGGTGGCCGATCTTTCTTTCATCTCACTGGCGACCGTCCTGCCGGCACTGACCGCATGTGCGTCGGCCCAAGCCGATATCGTTCCCATGGTGAAGCCGCAGTTCGAGGTGGGCAAGAATCGAGTCGGAGCCGGTGGCGTGGTTTCCGACCCCGAACTGCGCGCCGATGCCGTGTTGACGGTGGCGCGGCGCGCCGCGGAACTGGGCTGGCACGCGGTCGACGTCACAGCCAGCCCGCTGCCCGGCCCGTCCGGCAACGTGGAGTACTTCCTGCGTTTGCGGACCACCACTGATCACCCGCTGGAGGGCGACGCTCTTGTCGCCGCCATCGGTCGCGCGGTAGCCGAGGGGCCGCAGTGACATGTGAACGGACCGTGCTGCTGGTGATTCACACCGGCCGCGATGAAGCCACCGATACTGCGACCCGGGTGGAAAAGGTACTGGGCGACAACGGAATCGGTCTGCGTGTGCTGGCCGCCGAGGCCGTCGATCGCGGTGCTCTGCACCTGGCGCCGGACCACATGCGGGCACTGGGTGTCGACATCACGGTCGTCGATCCCGACCAGCACGCGGCCGACGGCTGTGAACTGGTCCTGGTGCTCGGCGGCGACGGCACGTTCCTGCGGGCGGCGGAACTGGCCCGCAATGCCGAGATCCCGGTGGTAGGGGTGAACCTCGGCCACATCGGTTTTCTGGCAGAAGCCGAGGCCGAGGCCATCGACCAGGTGCTCGAGCGCATCATCGACCGCGACTACCGGGTCGAAGAGCGGATGACGCTCGACATCGGGGTGCGGGTCGACGGTGAGATCGTGCAGCGCGGTTGGGCGCTCAACGAGGCGAGTCTGGAGAAGAGCAGCCGGTTCGGTGTGCTGAGTGTGGTGCTGGAGGTTGACGGCCGTCCGGTGTCAGCGTTCGGCTGTGACGGTGTGCTGGTGTCGGCGCCTACCGGGTCGACGGCCTATGCCTTCTCCGCGGGCGGCCCGATCCTGTGGCCGGACCTCGAAGCAATCCTGGTGGTACCCAACAATGCTCACGCGCTGTTCGCCCGTCCGATGGTGACCAGCCCCGACGCATCGATCGCGATCGAGGTCGAAGCGGGCAACAATGACGCCATGGTGTTCTGCGATGGCCGTCGCCAGATGGTGGTCCCGGCCGGCGGCCGGCTGGAGGTCACCCGCTGTGACACGTCGCTGAAATGGGTTCGTCTCGACAGCGCCCCGTTCTCCGACCGTTTGGTGCGCAAATTCCGGTTGCCGGTGAAAGGGTGGCGCGGCCAGTAATGCTGACCGAGATTCGCATCGAGGCGCTGGGCGCCATCAGTGCGGCCACTGCCGAATTCGGCCGCGGCCTGACTGTGCTGACCGGCGAGACCGGTACGGGTAAGACAATGGTGGTCACCAGCCTGCATCTGCTGGGCGGCGCACGTGCCGATCCCAGCCGGGTGCGCTCGGGCTCTGCCCGGGCTGTCGTCGAAGGTCGTTTCACCACAACCGAACTCGGTGACGGCGTGTCCGAACGGGTCGACGAGATTCTGGAAGCTTCCGGTGCCGACCGTGACGACGACGGCAGCGTCATCGCCGCGCGGTCGGTGAGCAAGGACGGGCCGTCACGGGCGTTTCTGGGTGGTCGGAGCGTGCCGGCGAAATCGTTGGCGACGTTCACCACCGAATTGCTGGCCCTGCACGGGCAGAACGACCAGCTGCGGCTGATGCGCCCCGATGAGCAGCGTGGTGCGCTCGACCGCTATGTCGACGTGACGGGGCTGCTGGCGAAGTACCGCAAGTTGCGTGACGAATGGCTCACCGCTCGAAGGGATTTGATCGACCGGCGGCAGCGGGCGCGGGATCTCGCGATGGAGGCCGACCGGCTGCAGTTCGGGCTGAAGGAGATCGACACCGTGGCGCCGGAAGCCGGCGAGGATGACGCGTTGGTGGCCGATATCCGCCGGTTGTCCGAACTGGATGCGCTGCGGGATGCGGCGCAAACGGCCCGTGCCGCATTGTCGGGTGAGCTCGGCGACGGCCCGTCGGACGACGCCGCATCGGCACTCGATGCCGCGGCGCAGGCCAAGTCGGTGTTGTCGGCGACGGACGACGCGACGCTGCGCGCCCTCGGCGACCGGCTGAGTGAGGTGCTGGCGGTGCTCGGCGACGTGTCTGGTGAGCTCGGTGACTATCTGTCCGAGTTGCCCAGTGATGCAAGCACTCTGGAATCGAAACTGGCCCGCCAGGCCGAGCTGCGCAACCTCACCCGCAAGTACGCCGCGGATATCGACGGGGTATTGCAATGGGCTGCTGACGCCCGGCAGCGGCTGTCGCAGCTGGACGTCTCCGAAGAGGCGCTGGCTGAACTGCAGAAGCGGGTGGACGAACGGCACGACAAGGTCGTGCTCGCCGCCGCCGAGGTCACCAAGGCGCGGACCAAGGCGGCGAAGTCCCTGGCGAAGGCAGTGACCGCCGAGCTCGCGGGGTTGGCGATGGGCGGGGCCGGCTTCAGCATCGCGGTGTCGCCGCTGGAGGCACGCACCGATGACAGCGCCCCGCTGACCTTGCCGGACGGCACCGCCGTCCATGCGGGCCACGACGGCGTCGACGCCGTCGAGTTCGGTTTCACGCCGCACAGTGGTTCGGACGTGCTGCCGCTGGCCAAGAGCGCGTCGGGCGGTGAGTTGTCCCGCGTGATGCTGGCGCTCGAAGTGGTGCTGGTGGCATCGCGCACGAATTCGATGGGCACCACCATGGTGTTCGACGAGGTCGACGCCGGCGTCGGCGGCCGGGCTGCGGTGCAGATCGGCAAGCGGCTGGCGCGCCTGGCTCGCACGCACCAGGTCATCGTCGTGACCCACCTGCCGCAGGTCGCGGCCTACGGTGACGTACATCTGGTGGTCGAGAGCGGCCCCAAGTCGAGCAGGGTGGTCCGCCTCGAGGATGACGATCGGGTCGCCGAGTTGGCCCGCATGCTGGCCGGACTCGGCGACACCGACAGCGGCCGCGCCCACGCGCGTGAGCTGCTGGCGGCGGCGCAGCAGGAGCATGCCACGCCGTGACTGTCACGCGGGGTTGGCGGGCGAGAGCTCTGCCGGGCCCCACCGCAGTGGGCTGACGCCGGTCAGCTCCACGACCTCCTCGACGGTGAATTCCACTGAACACTGGGGGCCCTCGTCCCAGATGATCGCGGCGGTGCCGGTGAGCTGCAGGGTGGTGCCGGTCTCCCAGTCGGGGATCAGCAGCCCGCAGTGGGGGTTGGCGCTGATGTTGCCCAGCGTCATGAACATCGAGTTCCCGCGATAGTCCGGCCACCGCAGCCGGTTCGGCGAAAGCACCTGCAGGAAGCCGGGATTGCCACCGCGGTGTGAGGCGTCGGCGTTTCCGTCAGGATCGGCCGACCCGATGAAGAAGGTATTGGCGCGGGCGATCACCTGCAGTGTCCGCTCATCGAGTACCTCGGCATGCCGGACAGCCGGCTCGGGATTGTCGGCGTCCACCGTCTCGATGTGTCTGCGGGAGATGTACTTCGGGCAGTTCGAGTACACCTGGTCGGGATGGATCTGTAGCCCGTGATCGGTCGGATTGGTCAGCCCGTTCACGCGCATACGGCGACGGGTCTGCGGTTCGATCGCGATCATGCCGACCCGTTGGTCCGGCCGGCGGAGGACATTGTGCAGCGGGTCGCCGGGGACGGGCAGGGCGCCCACGGTAATGGTCTGGTCGTCGGTGTGTACGAACCCAGCGGAGCCGGTGACCAGGCTGGCCCAGACCCGGCCCGCGTCGTCGGTCGCGGCGAGCACGACCATCGGCTGCTCGATCAGGAAGGCCGCCGCGGCGGCCGGAATCTCTGTGCGGATCATCCGGCCGACGCGGGCAGCGATCTCCGCCTGGCCCATGCGCCGCTGCACTGCCAGCTCACCGGCGTGGTAGGCGTTCATGGCGCGGCTCAGAAGAATCCGCAGGTGGGGGCGGCACCGCTGGGCGCCGGAGCACTCTCGGCACCGTTCGGTGCGCAGATCTCCAGGCGGATGCCGTCGGGGTCGGTGAAGAAGATGCCGCCCGAGGCCGCGCCTTCGCCGTGGGCCACCACTCCGTCGTGCGCGAACGTCACGCCCAGCTCTTTGAGCGCCGATTCCACGCTCTGAACCTGCTCGATGGTGTCGACCTGGAACGACAGGTGGTGCAGGCCCGGGGTCCGGGTGGAGAACGTGCCCGCACTCTGTTGCCACAAGGTCAGCCGCAGGGTGTCATCGGAGCCCAGGAAGGCGTACCGGTGGTGGCCCTCCTCGCTGATGCCGAGCTGTTCGAAACCCAAGGCGCGTCGGTAGAACTCGACCGAACGGGTCAGGTCGGTGACGTTGAGCCCGACGTGGCCGGGGGCGAGCTTGGCGGTGATGGCGGTGGTCATCGATTCCTCCGTTGTAACTAGTTAAGTGGTATTTGAAGGTTAGAATTGGAGGCGCGACGTGTCAACCATCAAAATAGATATTGATGGTTAGAGGGCTGTCGGGAGGCTGTCGATGCAGGAGGGGCGGTTAATCTCAGTTATGCGTGATCCGCGCCCGCATGTCGGCGAACCCCTCGCGGTGGATCTGCTGAACACCCAGTGGATGTCGGCGAATGGGCCGCAGGATCTGCTGACCGACGTGGCGGGGCTCCGATGTTGGCTGGTGGCCAACGATCTCGGCGATCGTTGTGACGCCGATGAGAAAACCCGCGCGGCCCTGGTGCGCGCCCGTGAGGCGATCTTGCGGGTGGTCACCGATAGTGCAGCCGATGAGTTGAACGCCGTCCTCGACCACGGTCGTATCCGGCGCACCCTCGCCGACTCCGGGCCGCGGGACGACCTGGAAGTGGCTCGGTCTGAATGGCTTCCGGGATGGCTCGCCGCGGACAACTTGCTGCAATTGCTGGCCGAATCGGCCGGCCGGATCAAGCAATGCGCCCATCCGCACTGCGTGCTCTGGTTCTACGACACTTCGAAGAACGGCGCCCGACGCTGGCACTCGATGACGACCTGCGGCAACCGCGCCAAGGCGGCTCGGCACTACGCGGCGAAGCGAGATTGAGACCCTTTGGCTGTTACAGATGTGACAAAAGAAAACTTCTGAGGCTGTTGTTACGGCGCGCCTCCACCTCTACTTGAGGGTTCGTCGACAGAATCGACGCATGAAGATGGCAGCGCTGCTCACCCGAAATGCCGGACCCAAGCCGGGCGTGACCGGAACCGCCCGCGTTGACCGTGACATCGACCGACTGCTGCGCCGTGTCGGTCCAGGGGACATCGTCATCCTCGATGCGCTCGACCTCGACCGCATCACCGCCGACGCGCTGGTGGAGGCCGAGGTCGCCGCCGTCGTCAACGCGTCGTCGTCGATCTCGGGTCGTTACCCGAATCTGGGGCCGGAAGTGCTTGTCGCCAACGGGGTTACGTTGATCGACGAGACCGGCCCCGAAGTCTTCAAGAAGGTCAAGGACGGCGCCAAGGTGCGGCTGCACAACGGCGGCGTGTACAACGGCGACCGCCGACTGGTCCTCGGCAACGAACGCAACGACGAGCAGATCCACGAAATGATGCACGAGGCCAAGAGTGGGCTCGTCGCGCACCTGGAAGCGTTCGCCGGCAACACCATCGAGTTCATCCGCAGCGAGAGCCCGCTGTTGATCGACGGCATGGGTATCCCGGACATCGACGTCGACGTGAACCGCCGGCACGTCGTGGTCGTGACCGACGATCCCACCGCCGAGGATGACCTGAAGGCCATCAAGCCGTTCATCAAGGAGTACCAGCCGGTGCTCGTCGGTGTCGGCGCCGGGGCGGACACCCTGCGCAAGGCGGGCTACCGGCCTGCGCTGATCGTCGGCGACCCCGAAGATATGAGCGCCGACGTGCTGCGCTCCGGTGCTCAGGTGGTGCTGCCCGCCGACGCCGACGGTCATGCCAAAGGTCTTGAGCGCATCCAGGATCTGGGCGTCGGTGCCATGACCTTCCCGGCCGCCGGCTCGGCCGCGGACCTGGCGCTGTTGCTCGTCGACCATCACGGTGCCGCGCTCATCGTCACCGCCGGTCACCGTGCCAACATCGAAGAGTTCTTCGACCGCACGCGGCAGTCGAGCACCCCGTCGACGTTCCTGACCCGCCTGAAGGTGGGGGAGAAGCTGGTCGATGCGAAAGCCGTTGCGACGCTGTACCGCAGCCGGGTGTCCGGCGGCGCCATCGCGCTGCTGGTGCTGGCGATGCTGGTCGCCGTCATCGTCGCGCTGTACGTCGCGCGCGCCGACGCCACTGTCCTGCACCTGGTGACCGACTACTGGAACCGCTTCCTGCTGTGGGCCCAGGGGCTCGTGAGCTAGCCGGACGATGATCTCCCTACGCTCGCATGCGATCTCGCTGGCCGCGGTGTTCCTGGCGCTGGCCATTGGGGTGATGCTCGGTTCCGGTCTGTTGTCCAACACGCTGTTGTCCGGACTGCGTGACGACAAACACGAGTTGCAGAACCAGATCAACGGCCTGACCGACGAGAAGAACGCACTGAACCAGAAGCTCAGTGCGGCAGGCGAGTTCGATGCCCAGATGTCACCGCGCATGGTGCGCGACGCGCTGGCGGGGAAATCTGTCGTGGTGTTCCGCACCCCAGACGCTGCCACTGACGACGTCGATTCGGCCGCGAAACTGGTTGCGGCCGCCGGCGGTTCGGTGACCGGCACCATCGCGCTCACTCAACAGTTCGTGGATGCCAACGCCTCGGAGAAGCTGCTGTCGGTGGTGAATTCGCCGATCGTGCCCGCCGGGCGTCAGCTGAACACCCGGACCGTCGACCAGGGGTCCCAGGCCGGTGACCTGCTGGGCATCACGCTGCTGCGTGATCGCAACCCGGCCGTGCTGCCCGTGGACGACATGCAGCGCGACACTGTGCTGGCCACACTGCGTGACACCGGCTTCATCACCTACGGCAGTCAGCGCGTCGGGGTCGCCGACACGGCGCTGATTATCACCGGCGGCGCGCTGGGTGACGACGCCGGCAACCGTGGTGCCACGGTGGCTCGACTGGCCTCGGGCCTGGCGCCGCACGGTGCGGGCACGGTGGTGGCGGGCCGTGACGGCTGCGCGTCCGGTACTGCCGCGGTGGCGGTCGTGCGCTCCGACGCCGGACTGTCCGGTGCGGTCGGCACCGTCGATGACATCAACACCCAGGCCGGCCGGATCACCGCCGTCCTGGCGTTGCAGCAACTGATCTCCGGCGGCCATCCGGCGCAGCTCGGCATCGGTCGCGGCGCCAGTTCGGTGACGGTTCTGCAGTAACCGGTTCGTGGCGACCATCACCGGCGCGTCAGTCCCAGCTCGCGCCGGTCGGTGATAGGGTGAAACTCCGTGGGTCGGCAGGCCCCAGGTAGTTCAACCGCTACCGTGCCCCATCACCACGGAGGTCATTCTTGGCATCGCTACGCAGGCACCCACAGGCCGCGACGAAGCACATTTTTGTCAGCGGCGGGGTCGCTTCCTCGCTCGGTAAGGGTCTGACCGCCAGCAGCCTGGGCCAGTTGCTCACCGCGCGTGGTCTGCACGTGACGATGCAGAAGCTGGACCCGTATTTGAACGTCGATCCGGGCACCATGAACCCGTTCCAGCACGGCGAGGTGTTCGTCACCGAGGACGGTGCCGAGACCGACCTGGACATCGGCCACTACGAGCGCTTCCTGGACCGCAACCTGTCCCGCTCGGCAAACGTCACGACCGGCCAGGTGTACTCGGAGGTCATCGCCAAGGAGCGCCGCGGCGACTACCTCGGCGACACCGTCCAGGTGATCCCGCACATCACCGACGAGATCAAGAGCCGCATCCTCGAGATGGCGCTGCCCGACGCCGAGGGCAAGCGCCCCGACGTCGTCATCACCGAAATCGGTGGAACCGTAGGCGATATCGAGTCGCAGCCGTTCCTCGAAGCCGCTCGCCAGGTCCGGCACGACGTCGGCCGCGAGAACGTCTTCTTCCTGCACGTGTCGCTGGTGCCGTACCTGGCGCCGTCGGGCGAGCTGAAGACCAAGCCCACGCAGCACTCGGTGGCCGCGCTGCGCAGCATCGGTATCACCCCGGACGCGCTGATCCTGCGCTGCGACCGGGACGTGCCGGAGCCGCTGAAGAACAAGATCGCGCTGATGTGTGACGTCGACATCGACGGCGTCATCTCCACGCCGGATGCTCCGTCCATCTACGACATCCCCAAGGTGCTGCACCGCGAGGAGCTCGACGCATACGTGGTGCGCCGGCTCAACCTGCCATTCCGCGACGTGGACTGGTCCGAGTGGGACGACCTGCTGCGCCGGGTGCACGAGCCCAAGGAAACGGTGCGAATCGCCTTGGTGGGCAAGTACATCGACCTGTCCGACGCCTACCTGTCGGTGGCCGAGGCACTGCGCGCCGGTGGGTTCGCCCACCACTCGAAGGTCGAGATCCGCTGGGTCGCGTCCGACGATTGTGAGACCGACCAGGGTGCGGCCGCCGCGCTCGGTGATGTGCATGGCGTGCTGATCCCGGGTGGCTTCGGCATCCGCGGTATCGAGGGCAAGCTCGGCGCCATCCGGTACGCCCGCCGTCAGCGGCTGCCGCTGCTGGGCCTGTGCCTCGGATTGCAGTGCATCGTGATCGAGGCCGCCCGGTCGGTGGGTATCACCGGCGCCAACTCCGCGGAGTTCGACGAGCACACCCCGGACCCGGTGATCTCCACCATGGCCGACCAGCGCGACGCGGTGTCCGGCGATGCGGACCTCGGCGGCACCATGCGCCTCGGCGCGTATCCGGCCGTGCTGCAGGCAGATTCGATCGTGGCCAAGGCGTACGACGCCACCGAGGTGTCCGAGCGGCACCGGCACCGCTACGAGGTGAACAACGCCTACCGCGACCGCATCTCGGAGAGCGGGCTGAAGTTCTCCGGCACCTCGCCGGACGGCCAGTTGGTCGAGTTCGTCGAGTACGACGCCGACCTGCACCCGTTCCTGGTCGGCACCCAGGCGCACCCGGAGCTCAAGAGCCGCCCGACGCGTCCGCACCCGCTGTTCGCGGCGTTCATCGGGGCGGCGCTGGACTACAAGGCCGCCGAGCGGTTGCCGCTGGAGGAAATCGATTCCGAGGTGCACGGCGCCGGATCACATGCGGAGGGTTCGGACGACCAGACCGGTCACGATGCCGAGCAACTGCAAGAATCCCGTGGCTGAACACGATTTCGCCACGCTTTCGAGCGAAACCGTTTATGTAGGAAAGATTTTCGCGTTGCGGGCGGACGAGGTCGCGATGCCCGGTGGTGGTTCGGCTCGCCGTGAGGTGGTCGAACACTACGGGGCGGTCGCGGTCGTGGCGCTCGACGAGGACGGGAACCTGGTACTGGTGTACCAGTACCGTCATCCGATTGGGCGGCGGCTGTGGGAGCTGCCCGCCGGACTGCTCGACATGGGCGACGAGGCTCCGCACCTCACCGCGGCGCGTGAACTCGAAGAGGAAACCGGCCTGGCCGCCGCACACTGGCAGCCGCTGATCGACGTTGACTCGACGCCCGGATTCAGCGATGAGAGCGTGCGAATCTTCCTGGCCACCGGGCTGACCGAGATCGGCCGCCCCCACGTGCATGACGAAGAGGCCGATCTGCAGATCGCGCGCGTCCCGCTCGCCGACGCGGTGCAGATGGTGTTCGACGGCGTGATCGTCAATGCCCTTGCCGTGGCGGGGATCCTCGCGGCCGCACACCGGCCCGGCGAGCTGCGTTCCCTCGACGCGCCGTGGATCGACCGGCCGACCGCACTGCGCACCCGGCGGGAACAGGACTGATGACGGTGGCCGCTTCGACGTCTTCGTCCCCAATGGGGGTCCGGTCGCGGCTCGAGGCGCAGGTTCAGGGCTACCTGAACCACCTCAGCATCGAGCGGGGCGTCGCGGCCAACACGCTGAGCTCCTATCGGCGTGACCTCAAGCGGTACACCGCGCATCTCGCGGGCCGCGGCATCGATGATCTGGGCGCGGTCACCGAGACCGACGTCAGCGAATTTCTGGTCGCGTTGCGACAAGGTGATCCGGAGAACGGCGTCGTCGCGTTGTCGTCGGTGTCGGCCGCCCGGGCCGTCATCGCGGTACGCGGTTTGCACAAGTTTGCCGCCGCCGAAGGGCTCACCGACACCGATGTCGCGCGCAGCGTGAAGCCGCCGACACCGGGCCGTCGGCTGCCCAAGAGCCTCAGCTACGACGACGTGTTGGCCCTGCTCGACGGTGCCGGCGGCGACAGCGACGCCGACAATCCGCTGACGCTGCGCAACCGCGCCCTGCTGGAACTGCTGTATTCGACGGGGGCACGCATCTCCGAGGCCGTGGGCCTCGATCGCGACGACGTCGACACCGAGTCCCGGTCGGTGATGCTGCACGGCAAGGGCGGCAAGCAGCGGCTGGTGCCGATCGGCCGGCCTGCCGTCACGGCGCTGGACGCCTACCTGGTGCGGGGCCGTCCCGATCTCGCGCGCCGCGGCAAGGGCACACCCGCGATCTTCCTGAATGCGCGCGGCGGCCGGTTGTCCCGGCAGAGTGCCTGGCAGGTGTTACAGGACTCCGCCGAACGGGCTGGCATCACGGCGGCGGTCTCGCCGCACACCCTGCGGCACTCGTTCGCCACGCACCTGCTCGAAGGTGGCGCCGACGTGCGCGTCGTGCAGGAATTACTCGGCCACGCATCGGTCACCACGACGCAGATCTACACCCTGGTGACCGTCAGCGCGCTGCGCGAAGTGTGGGCCGGGGCGCACCCGCGCGCCAGATAACGATGGGGGTCGGCCGGAGCTAGCATCCGGTGATGGCCTTCTACGACATCATCGAGACGACCGGCAAGGTGATCGACGTCGTCGGTGTCGCGGTGATCGTTGGCGGTACGGTGATCGCCTTGGCCGCGACGGTTGTCAGGGTGCGCGGCACCGAGGGCGAATCGGCGGGCGGCGCGTATGACGCATTCCGCCGGCGGCTCGGCCGCTCGATCCTGCTCGGGCTTGAATTTCTGGTCGCGGCCGACATCATCCGGACCGTGGCCGTCACGCCGACCGCGCAGAGCGTCGCGGTGCTGGCCGGCATCGTCGCGATCCGAACCTTCCTGAGCTTCTCGCTGCAGGTCGAGATGACCGGTTCCTGGCCGTGGCAGCGCCCGGCCAAGCCGGTGGACGCCCCTCAGCCCAAGTAGCCGTCAGCCCAGGTAGTCGGACTCGAGCACCAGGTCGGACAGCGTCTTCTGATACTCGACGTGGGTGGGGTGTTCCAGGGTGTGCCAGTGCTTGCCCTCCTGGTCCCGCATGTACGCGCGGTAGGCCGGAGCGCCGGGCACCTTGACGTTGTCGGCGACGACGACGGCGCCGCGGCGCAGCCAACCACGGTCCATGATCGACTTCAGATCGTCGAGGTAGGCGGCCTTGTCGTGGTCGATGAACACGAAATCGAGATTGCCCGGCGCGAACCCGTGCTCCGCGAGCCGGTCGAGCGTGGCGCCGCCGTCGCCGATGGTGCCGACCACGCAGGTGATCCGGTCGGCGACCCCCGCATGGGTCCAGATGCGGCGGGCGATCTCGGCGTTGTCCGCCGACAGCTCGACGGTGAAGATGTGTGCCTCCGGGGCAGCGCGGGCCATCAAGAGCGCGCTGTAGCCGCAGTAGGTGCCCAGCTCGAGGATGCGTTCGGGGTGGGCGCGGATGACCGCGGATTCGAGGAGCAGGCCTTTTTCGTCGCCGACGTTGACGAGCATCGACTGTTCCCGGGCGAAGGTATCGATGGTCGCGAGGACATCGTCGACATCGCCACGACGGGCATTTGCTTCCACATACGCCGCGGCGGCGGCCTCGCGGCCGTCGCCCCACTGTCCCGTGTGCACGAATTTGCGCATCCCGAGCGCCATCCGGACGAACGACCACCGCTGCTTCCAGCTCATACAGTCACATTAGGACAGCGGGTCTGCCATCGGCAGCGGCGTGGCACCGTTAAACTTGCCCGGATGTTCGCTATGGGAGTCACGCCGCTGATCGGCGACGCATGACCGATGTCCCCACAGGCTTGGGGGGCCTGAGCCCGGTGGAACCGGTTTCGTTGCCGCTTGATGTCGATGGCTCGTCCGCGCCCGCAGATGCGGAACCCGCGATCGGCCTGACCGGACGCCCCGCGCGACACATTCCCGAGCCGAAACCCAAGAGCGTGCACGGCCCGGCCAAGGTCATCGCGATGTGCAACCAGAAGGGCGGCGTCGGCAAGACCACGTCGACCATCAATCTGGGCGCCAGCCTGGCCGAATACGGCCGCCGGGTGCTGCTGGTGGACCTCGATCCGCAGGGCGCGCTGTCCGCGGGCCTGGGCGTCCCGCATTACGAGCTGGAACACACAGTGCACAACCTGCTCATCGAACCGCGGGTGTCGATCGACGACGTGCTGATCAACACCCGGGTCAAGGGCCTGGACCTGGTGCCCAGCAACATCGACCTGTCGGCCGCGGAGATTCAGCTGGTCAACGAGGTCGGCCGCGAGCAGACGCTGTCCCGCGCGCTGTATCCGGTGCTGGACCGCTACGACTACGTGCTCATCGACTGCCAGCCGTCCCTCGGGCTCCTGACGGTCAACGGCCTGGCCTGTGCCGACGGCGTGATCATCCCGACCGAATGCGAGTTCTTCTCGCTGCGTGGCCTCGCGCTGCTCACCGACACCGTCGACAAGGTCCGCGACCGACTGAACCCCAAACTCGACATCAGCGGCATCCTCATCACCCGCTACGACAACCGCACCGTCAACGCGCGTGAGGTCATGGCCCGGGTTGTGGAGCGCTTCGGCGATTTGGTGTTCGACACCGTCATCAGTCGCACCGTGCGCTTCCCGGAGACCAGCGTCGCCGGTGAACCGATCACCACCTGGGCCCCGAAATCCGGTGGTGCTCAGGCGTACCGGGCGTTGGCGCGCGAGGTCATCGACCGGTTCGGCGCGTGATTTCGGACGTCGACATTCCCACCGAAACGGCCGGGGATGCGGCGCCGGAGAGCCCGGCGGCCGATCAGCCGGACGCCAAGAAACCGGGCTTCCAAGTCCGGCTCAACAACTTCGAGGGTCCGTTCGATCTCCTGCTGCAGCTGATCTTCGCGCACCGGCTCGACGTCACCGAAGTGGCGTTGCACCAGGTCACCGATGAGTTCATCGCGTACACCAAGGAGATCGGCAGCCAGCTGGAGCTGGACGAGACGACGGCGTTCCTGGTGGTCGCGGCGACCTTGCTGGACCTGAAGGCCGCGCGGCTGCTGCCCGCCGCCGAGGTCCACGACGAGGAAGACCTGGCGCTGCTCGAAGTCCGCGACCTGCTGTTCGCACGGCTGCTGCAGTACCGCGCGTTCAAGCACGTCGCGTTGATGTTCGCCGAACTCGAGGCCGCGGCGATGCGCAGCTACCCGCGTGCCGTCACCTTGGAGGACCGGTTCACCGAACTGCTGCCCGAGGTGATGCTCGGCGTCGACGCTGACCGGTTCGCCCAGATCGCGGCGGCCGCGTTCGCGCCGCGCCCGGTGCCGTCGCTGCGGGTCGATCACCTGCACGTGCAGGCGGTGTCGGTGCCCGAGCAAGCGAAGAAACTCATGAGGCTGCTGGAGAATCGAGGCGTCGGGGAGTGGGCGTCGTTCACCGAGTTGGTCGCGGACTGCGACGGCGGGATGGAGATCGTCGGGCGGTTCCTGGCGCTATTAGAGCTCTACCGTGCCAAGGCGGTAAACTTCGAGCAGATTGAACCGCTTGGAGTGCTGCAAGTTTCGTGGACCGGGGAGCGGCCGACGAACGAGCATCTGGCAGCGGCGGTGGAAGAAGACTCATGACAGACAACGACGCGGTGATTGCCGCGGACAGCAGCGTGGGCGAGGACGTCGACCCTGGCGCCGGTGTGACCGACGAAGCCGCTGTCACCGAAGGTGACGAGGCCGACAGCGCAGCTGAGGGCGACGACGCCGCTGAAGATGACGGCGACGAGATCGACACCGAGATCACCGATGACGAGTTGGGCTCGGCGCTGGAAGCCTTGCTTCTGGTGGTCGACACCCCGGCTCCGGTCGACTCGCTGGCCAGCGCGCTCGACGAGTCGATCGAGCGGGTCGAGGACAAGCTGCGCCGCATGGCCGCCGAGCTGGCCGAGCGCGGCAGCGGCATTGACCTGCGCGAGGCCGGCGGCGGCTGGCGGATGTACACCCGGGCCCGGTACGCCCCCTACGTCGAGCGGTTGATTCTCGACGGTGCGCGGTCCAAGCTGACCCGCGCCGCGCTGGAGACCCTTGCGGTGGTCGCCTACCGGCAGCCGGTGACCCGCGCGCGGGTGAGCGCGGTGCGTGGCGTCAACGTCGACGCGGTGATCCGGACCCTCGCGGCGCGCGGGCTGATCATCGAGGCCGGCACCGATGCCGACAGTGGCGCAACAACTTTCGCCACGACGGAATTGTTCCTGGAACGGTTGGGGTTGACGTCGCTGGCCGAGCTGCCGGAACTCGCCCCGCTGTTGCCTGATGTCGACGTCATCGACGACATCACTGAAACCCTCTCTGAGGAACCGCGTTTCGCCAAACTCGGCGGAACCCCTGCGCCGGCTGCGGAGCCGGCCAAATTCGACGTAGATCGGGACTTGACATGATGGCCAGTGAAGACGCGACAGAAGGCGTGCGACTGCAGAAGGTGTTGTCGCAGGCGGGAATTGCCTCCCGCCGCGTCGCCGAGCGGATGATCCTGGACGGCCGGGTGGAGGTCGACGGACAGATCGTCGTCGAACTGGGTACCCGTGTGCACCCCGATCGGCAGACGATCCGCGTGGACGGCAGCCGGGTGCTCGTCGACGAGGATCTGGTGTACCTGGCGCTGAACAAGCCAAAAGGCATGCACTCCACCATGTCTGACGATCAGGGCCGGCCGTGCATCGGCGACCTGGTCGAGCATCGGGTACGCGGCAACAAGAAGCTCTTCCACGTCGGCCGCCTCGACGCCGAGACCGAGGGGCTGATCCTGCTGACCAACGACGGCGAGCTGGCGCACCGGCTGATGCACCCGTCGTACGAGGTGTCTAAAACCTACCTGGCGACCGTGGCGGGGACGGTGCCCCGCGGTTTGAGCAAGACGATGCGTGAGGGCGTGGAACTGGACGACGGTCCTGTCCATGTCGATGAATTCGCGGTGGTCGACATGGCCGCCGGCAAGTCTCTGGTGAAGATCGTGCTGCACGAGGGTCGCAATCGCGTCGTGCGACGGCTCATGGCAGAGGTCGGATTCCCGGTGAAGGAACTGGTGCGCACCCACATCGGCACGGTGGCGCTGGGGGACCAGCGGGTCAACAGTCTGCGGGCGCTGACGCGCAAGGAAGTCGGCGAGCTGTACCAGGCGGTGGGCCTGTGAACGCCATCGTCATCGCGATCGACGGGCCGGCCGGTACTGGAAAGTCCTCGGTGTCAACGGGTTTGGCACACGCGCTGGGTGCCAACCACATCAACACCGGTGCGATGTACCGCATCGTGACGCTGGCGGTGCTGCGGGCGGGCATCGACCCGGCCGACGCCGATGCCGTGGTCTCGGTGTGCGAGCAGACCGAATTCTCGGTCAGCTTCGATCCCGATCACGACCACTCCTTCCTTGCGGGCGAAGACGTTTCGGACGAAATCCGCGGCGATGCGGTGACCCTCGCGGTGTCGGCCGTGTCGGCGATTCCCGCGGTGCGGGCGTTGCTGGTGCAGCGGCAGCGTGAGCTGATCGCGGCGGCTGGTTCGGTCGTCGTCGAGGGCCGCGACATCGGCACCGTGGTGAAGCCGGACGCCGACCTCAAGGTCTTCTTGACTGCCTCGGCCGAGGAGCGCGCCCGCCGGCGCAATGCGCAGAACGTCGCAAATGGCTTGGCCGACAACTACGAAGCGGTGCTGGCCGATGTCCGGCGCCGGGACCATCTGGATTCCACGCGCGCGGTATCGCCGCTGAAGGCCGCTGATGACGCGGTCGTGGTCGATTCCAGTGATATGACCCAGGCTGGTGTGGTGGCACATCTGCTGGATCTCGTGCAGCAGAAGGTAGGTGTGCGTCAATGAGCGACGAAGACGGTGTGTGGTTCGACGAAGGCGACTGGGAGGTCGGCTCGGAGGGATTCGACACCGACCTCGAGGAGTACGCCGGACCGCCGCCGGTGGTGGCTGTCGTCGGGCGGCCCAATGTCGGCAAATCGACTCTGGTGAACCGTATTCTGGGCCGCCGCGAAGCGGTGGTGCAGGACATCCCCGGCGTGACCCGGGATCGCGTGTCGTACGACGCGCAGTGGGTCGGGCGCCGGTTCATGGTGCAGGACACCGGCGGGTGGGAACCCGACGCGAAGGGTCTGCAGATGCTGGTTGCCGAGCAGGCCACTGTCGCCATGCGCACTGCCGACGCGATCATCCTGGTGGTCGACGCGGTGGTCGGGGCGACCGCGGCCGACGAGGCCGCGGCGAAGCGACTGCAGCGCTCCGGCAAGCCGGTGTTCTTGGCGGCCAACAAGGTTGACAACGAGAAGGTGGAATCCGAGGCCGCGGCGCTGTGGTCGCTGGGGCTGGGGCAGCCGTATTCGATCAGTGCGATGCACGGCCGCGGGGTGGCCGACCTGCTGGATGCGGTTCTCGAGGTGCTGCCGACGGTGTCCGAAATGGGCGGCGGGACAGGCGGTCCGCGCCGCGTCGCATTGGTCGGTAAGCCCAACGTCGGTAAGAGCTCGCTGCTGAACAAGCTGTCCGGCGACGAGCGGTCCGTCGTGCACGACGTCGCCGGCACCACGGTGGACCCGGTCGACTCGCTGATCGAACTCGAAGGCAAGACTTGGCGTTTCGTCGACACGGCCGGTCTGCGCCGTAAGGTCGGCCAAGCCAGTGGTCACGAGTTCTACGCCTCGGTGCGTACGCACGGCGCCATTGACGCCGCCGAGGTGGCGATCATGCTCATCGACGCCTCCCAGCCGCTGACCGAGCAGGACATCCGGGTGCTGTCGATGGTGATCGAAGCCGGGCGCGCGCTCGTCATCGCGTTCAACAAGTGGGACCTGGTCGACGAAGACCGGCGGTACCTGTTGGACAAGGAGATCGAGCGCGAACTGGTGCAGGTGCAGTGGGCGCCGCGCGTGAACATCTCCGCGAAAACCGGTCGGGCCGTGCAGAAATTGGTGCCGGCGCTGGAGACCGCGCTCGCGTCGTGGGACGCCCGTATCCCGACCGGACGGCTCAACACCTTCCTCAAGGAGATCGTCGCCGCCACGCCGCCGCCGGTGCGCGGCGGCAAGCAGCCGCGCATCCTCTTCGCCACGCAGGCGGCCTCACGGCCGCCGACCTTCGTGCTGTTCACCACGGGCTTCCTGGAGGCCGGCTACCGCCGCTTCATCGAACGCCGGCTGCGTGAAGAGTTCGGTTTCGAGGGCAGCCCGATCAAGATCAATGTGCGGGTGCGGGAGAAGCGCGGAGCCAAGCGCTGACCGCGGACGCGCCGCCGGACCCGTTTAGGGTCCGGCGGGAGGTCTGAGGTAGGCTTTCCAACCGTTGCCGGTTCGTCCGGTAGCGCCGCGGGCTGTGGCGCAGCTTGGTAGCGCACTTGACTGGGGGTCAAGTGGTCGCAGGTTCAAATCCTGTCAGCCCGACAGCAGATCAGAGGCCGTTTCCGAACTTCGGAAACGGCCTCTTTTTTGTCTGTACCCAAACCACTTACCCAAACCAGCTCAGACAAGGCGTAGCTGTGGACGCTGCCCGTCGTCGGCCGGCGGCGCAGGCTCTCCGAACTGGAGGTCAACAGCGCTGATGACAATAGAGAGCAGGCTTGACGACCACGTTGATGGTGGGTGCGCCTTCATTCGCTGAATGTAGGCGCGGGATAGCTGTTCGAGGTCGCTACCGCCGTCGGGCCTGATCATCGGACCACCCTGAGCCGGATCGGCTTTCCGCCGTCGACGTGGGGAGGCCCAAACTCCAAGTCGAAGACATCGCGGAGGACTCGTAGAAATGCCTCCGACCACTGCACGTGCGGGTGTAGCTCGAATCGGAGCGCTACATCATTTCGCAACTGGGCGAGGTCTTGATTGTTCATAGTCCGAGCGCCTTTCCGAGTCCGTCGACCGCAGCTCGCGCGGTGTCATCGCTTGTATGCCCATAGAGATCGCCGGTGATCGAGATCGAGCTGTGGCCGAGCAGATCGGCAACCGCCTTAATGTGGGTGCCAGATTCCAGCCACGCCACCGCCGCACTATGCCGCATCGTGTGAGCGCCGACGTTCTCTATGCCCGCTTTGGTCGCGGCCAGCTCGACCGTGCGCAGCAGGTTCCGCGGGTCGACCATCGTGCCCAACTCGGTCGCAAAGACGACCTTGGTATCGGTCCACTGGTCGCCGGCCGCAAGCCGTTCCTGTAGCTGCTGCGCGCGCCACGTCTTGAGCGCGGTCACCAGTCCAGCGTGCAGCGGTACCCGCCGCCGGGACCGGTTCGTCTTCGGTTCAGTCAGCACGAGGGCACCGTCGACACGCGACAACGTGTGCCGGACAGTCAGCTCACCCTTGTCGAGGTCCAGATCAGACCACAGCAGTCCCGCAACTTCACCGCGGCGTAGCCCGGTTGCCGCCATCAGCACCACCGCCACGTAGTAGCGCAACCCCTTGGCTGCATCGAGCAGCCGCGCCACGTCGGCCGCCGGAAGGTACTTCGCTTCCTGTCGCGCGACACCCGGCCGCGCAACCTTGGCGGCTGGATTGACGGCCAGCAGGTCGTCCCGCACCGCGACATCAAGCGCCTGCCGCAGCACCGTGTAGACCTGCCGCACCGTGCTATCCGACAGTTTCGCAGCCCGCAGTTCGACGATCAGCTTCTCAACATCAGACGGCCTGAGCTTGTCGAGCTGCTTGCAGCCAATAGTATTGCCCTCCAGGTGCTTTCGTGACAGCGAGCCGTACAGCGCCTTGGTCGTGGGCTTGCGGGTCGAAGCTGCCAGGGACGACTCGCGCCACGTCTTCAACCACGAGGCCAGCGTGTCAGCCGAATCCTTGGCCGGCTTGCCCTCCTCGATGCGCTGACGGACCTTCTTCAACTCGGCACGGCATTCTTTGTCCGTCGCCCCGTACACCGACACCGATTTGCGCTTATCTGTTGTTGGGTCGACGTAGGAGACTCGGCCCTCCCAGCGGCCATTAGGCCGCTGGCGCACGTTGCCTTCGCCATTCGCGCGCTTACTCATATCTTCTTCTTCCCCTGTGTCGTCGGCGGCAGAAACCCATGGTCACGCGCACGGCGGACATACTCGTGCGCCATCCGAGGCTTGACTCCAAACTGTCGCGCAACTGCCTCGACCGGAGCCTTGTCGAAGTTCGCTCGATAGACCTCCGCTACCTGCTGCAACAGGCGAGAGTCGATATTGCGTCGCCCCGTCCGCAAGTCATCGACAAGGTTGCGAAGCACGCGGTGCTGCTCGTCGCCAATCGCAGGTATCGCCATACCTCCGGGTTGATCACGCCATACGTCCCGGACCTCAAAGATCCCATGCCTGTAGACGGTGTTGACAAGGCTCGCTAGCTCGACGGCGCGTAAATGCTTCTGGCGGACTTCATCTTGGTCGGAACTCGAACGAAAACTGAGCTCGACCAGTCTCGGCACTTGTTCGCGCAACTCGATCCTGAGGTGCATATCGGGCTCGTTGTGGCCGAGGAAGTCGAACTCGACCCAGGTCGGCAGGAATCGGATCGAGGGGCTCCACTCAGCCTCGGACAGCGGCGATCCATCCGAGTCGGGCAGCCGTCCGGCGATTCTTCCCGGCTCTTTGCCCTCGACAGCGAAGAGCGGTTCTCCCTCAATCCCGTTGGCCAAGAACTCATTTGACACCAACAGGCGCATTCGCCCCTCGGCCGGCTCGTAACGCATGGGAGCGTCACCAATCTGATGGAACTGCGGCATCGCCTTTGGACCTCCCATAGCGGTACATCGGTGCAATGGTGCAACTATGCACTTAACTCTGCACTATTGCAATACACGGGCTAACGCCGACGGACGTTTGAAAACTCCACAGAGACGAATCACATTGCACAACAACGATTCTCAATGAGGAGGTGAACATGCAAACACGTGAACTCCTGCGACACCTAGTACCCATCGAGGACGCGCAGCAGGAACTCGGCGGCATTTCGCGGACCACGCTCTACAAGCTCTTCGACGAGGGACACCTGGTCCGGGCGCGAATCGGTCGACGTGCCTTCGTCACCGGCGACTCCATCGCCGCCTACATCAATCACATCACCCAGGGGGACTGATGTCAGACAATGAAAAACGCCCCGCGGGCAACGGGGCGAATTCCAGAACTACAGGCTGCACACAGTATATCGCTGCACTACGACGCCGCCGCGCTGCCGCACAGAGAACCCCGGTCCTCGATGACGGACACGCCGACCCGTGGCACTACTCGCCAATCGTCGACGGTTATCGCGACGCTGCCCAGCACCTTCTCGAACGCGGCATGACTCCGGCGCCGAACGTGCCGGCTATGCGCGAGATGTGGAAGCGCGGAGGGGTCGAACGCGACCTCGTCAAAACCATCGCCGAGCGATGGGATGTCAGTACATGACGGCGCTCGCGGCAGACCCTTACGCCGACGTACCGCCTCCGGACGAGGAACCCGGTGTTACCCGTTTCCCGGGTATAGGTGCGGAAACGGGAAACGCCACACCGCCACCGGTGCGGAACCCCGACTGCGGGTACGTCAACATCGCCGTTCTACTCGATGGCGGCATACCCGAACCGCCCACACCGGAAATCTGCCGGCGCACCGATGATGTCGGTCTGTTCTACCTCGGTCAGTACAACGTCGTGTTCGGAGACCCGGAATCAGGCAAGACGCTGCTCTGTGACTACGCCACAGTAGAGGTGCTTAAAGCCGGAGGCCGGGTTCTGCGGCTCGATATGGACCACAACGGACCGGACTCGACGGTCAACCGGCTCCTCGGATTCGGCGCCGACGAAGCCACACTGCGCGACCCCGACCGATTCCTCTACGTCGAACCCGTCGACCGAGCTCAGGCAATCGCGGTTGTCGCCGATATGGAGAGCTGGCGCCCGACCCTGGTCATTATCGACAGCATCGGCGAGCTACTGCCGCTGTTCGGTGCGGGCAGCAACTCCGCTGACGAGTTCACCGATGTCCATAGCCGAGTTATCAAGCCGCTCACAAGAACTGGAGCTGCGGTCGTCGGCATTGACCACCTGGCCAAGGGTGCCGACTCCCGGGCCTTCGGGCCTACCGGCACCGCCGCCAAGAAACGCGCGATCGGCGGCACCAGCATCCGCGTCAAGGTGGACAGCGCGTTCACGCCAAACAAGGGCGGATCGGCGTACCTGTCGATCCACAAAGACCGCCACGGCGGCCTGCGCCGACACTCGCCGTCTGGCGATCGGGAACCACTGTGCGGCAAGTTCGTGATCCTGGGCGGCACAGCCAACGTCACCGCACCGATGCCCGACGACCACAACCCAGACGAGGCTCCAGACGCCGAGGACATCGCAGCAATCGCGGAGCTCGACCCACCGCCGACATCCGTCCGCGATGCGCGGGAACGCCTCGGCTGGCGAACCGACCGCGCCAGCAAGGCCTTCAAGGCTTGGCGAAAGGGGATCGCGGAGTGAACCGTGCACAACGTCGGCGACTACCACGCGAGGTCCGGGCGATGTTGCCGCACGCCTGCTGCCCGGACTGCAACAGCGAGGCCGAGGTCGTCGAACGATTCCCCGGCTACTACCAGGTCAACATCCGCCACGACAACACCTGTCCGTGGTTCACCAGCTACCGAAAGGCACGCACATGAGCGACATCGTGAACGGCACCGTGTACGTCACCGACACCCGCCACGACGAGCACCTCGTCTTCGTCACGATCGAAGGCAACGACCCCGACCGGCCAATGATCATCGCCTTCGACAGCGACGACCTGCAATCGATCACCACCGCACACGAAACTCTCAAGCAAGGTCCGCAACCGTGCACATGCACGGAATGCGCAGGCGCACAACGCAGCAACGTCCGCCACATCACCGACGCGAGGCCCGACCGACAACCTCCCCGCGCGCTCGACTTCTTCAACACCGAAGTCCGTGAACCTGACCCCGGCGCCGTCCTCGAGGTCCTGAACGCCGAGAAGCGCAACAACCGGTTCATCCATGACCGGGTCGAGTACCGCTACGACACCGCCCTCATGCAGTGGATTGCATGGGGCCGCACCGACATCGACGACCAGGACGGTGCCTGGTGAGTACACCGAACGACATACCCGCCAACGCGGACGCGCTGCGGCTCGCCCGCATCAATCTCCGCAGCCGTCTACTCAGCCTCGCGGGCCGAACCAAGTCGATGAACATCGACGCCATCGAGTTGTTCCACTACCACCTCGACTACGCGCGCGAAGAGATCCGCAATGCGGAGCGGCGTCTGAGCACCGTCGACACCATGGCGATGCCCTGGCCCTGGCGCTGCATCCGCTGCCACCGCAGCAGTGACGCCCTCGACGAGCACAAGGTGTGCGCCTTGTGCGTGGATAAGGAGAAGCCGTGACATACAAACCCTGCCTCGACTGCGGCGTGCCGACCGCCTCCACCCGCTGCCCCGAGCACCGCGGATACGACAGCGCATGGGAACGGCTCAGCAAGAAGGCCCGCAAGCTCCAGCCCTTCTGCTCAGACTGCGGCGCCACCGAGAACCTGCAGGCAGACCACTCGCCCGAGGCCTGGGCACGACGAGCAGCCGGCAAGTCCATCCGCCTCAAAGATGTCGATGTGGTGTGCGGACCATGCAACACCGCCCGAGGTCAAGCACGCCCCGAACCCCAAGCACCGCAGCGACATTCACGGTCCAAGGGTGGGGGGATGCCCCGAGCAAACGCGCAGGTCGGACCGCCGAGTCGAGAAGCGCGTTACACACCCCGGGCTGGTATCACATGAGGTCAGTCGTCCAACAGGTTTACGGACATCCACTTCGAGGGCCCGAAGATGAAGTCCCATCGGGGTCCGTCATTGCCGATGAACTTCATGAACAGAACTCCGCCGTCGATCTTCCATTCGACGCCCGGGTAAGGGTGCCCGGTTTCGAGCAAGCCTTCGCTCAACCCCTCTTTGGTGAAGTGAACGCGAACTGTTCCTCGCCCTGTCTCAGCCATGAGGGGAGCATCTCATGAAGGCCGGCCCAAAGGCTGCGGTTGACCCTTCGGTGTTGCCGTGGCGGCCTCGGTCGACGGGCTCGGATCGGTTCGCCAAGTTCTGCGAGCGGTTCGTGAAGGTGCCCAAGGGTGCGGGTGCGCTGACTCCGCTGCGGTTGCGGGATTGGCAGCGCGACCTGGTGGGGTCTGTCCTCGACGCCGATCCTCAGCCGCGTACCGCGGGGTGGATGCTGCCACGCGGCCAGGGCAAGTCGAGCTTGATGGCGGCGTGGGGGATCTACGAGCTGTTCGAAGGTGGGGAAGGGGCCACGGTTTGCGTGGTCGCGGTCGACGAGCGGCAGGCCGGGATCATCTTCGGAATCGCCCGTCGCATGGTCGAACTGGACAGCGAGCTGGCCGGCCGAGTCCAGACCTTCAAAGAGCGGTTGGTCATCCCCGGTCGTGACGCGCAGTTCCATTGCCTGCCTGCTGAGCCGAAGCGGTTGGAAGGGTTGGACTACAGCCTGGCCATTCTCGACGAGGCGGGTGTGGCCAACCGTGACAGCTACGAGGTGCTGACGCTGGCGCAGGGCAAGCGGGCACGGTCCACTCTGGTGTGCATCGGGACACCAGGACCGAAGCTGGACGATCAGGTGCTGCTCGATCTGCGTCAGTACGCGGCCGAGAATCCGGAGGACCGGTCACTGGTGTGGCGGGAGTTCTCCGCGGCCGGTTTCGAGGACCACCCGGCCGATTGCGAGCACTGCTGGGAGTTGGCGAACCCCGCGTTGGACGACTTCCTGCACCGTGATGCCTTGCACGCCTTGTTGCCGCCGAAGACACGAGAGTCGACCTTCCGGCGCGCCCGGCTGTGTCAGTTGGCTAGCGACACTGATGGCGCATTCCTGCCCTCCGGTGTCTGGGACAGCTTGTCCACGAATGTCGGTGTCCCACCAGGCCGGGAGGTGGTGGTGGCTCTCGATGGCTCGTTTTCCGACGACACCACCGCCCTGTTGGTCGGCACCGTCTCGGCGACACCGCATTTCGACGTGATCAAGGTGTGGCAGCGGCCACGCGGTGATGAGGACTACCGGGTGCCGGTCGCTGACGTCGAGGATGAGATACGTGCGGCCTGCCGACGCTGGCAGGTCATCGAGATCATCGCCGATCCATTCCGCTGGACCCGCACGCTGCAGGTGCTCGAGTCCGAACGCCTGCCAATCGTGGAGTTCCCCCATAGCCCGTCTCGCCTGACCGAGGCCACGACAAACCTCTATTCGGCTGCGGTGAATGGTCGGATCACCCACTCAGGCAACGCCACTCTCGCCGCCCATGTGTCCGCCGCGGTGATACGTGAGGACGCGCGGGGGATGCGGTTGGACAAGGCGTCGCGGTCCCGGACCGCCCCCAAGATTGACCTTGCAGCCTGCTTGGTCATGGCCCATTCGCGTGCCACCTGGCGCGCAACCCGATCTCGTAAGAGAGCAAGGAGTTTCGCATCATGACACTGTTGGTTGATCTACTGCAGCGGCTCAATGAGCCGTTGGCCCGGTACGCCGATCTAGATCGGTATTACGAGGGCCGGCAACCGTTGGCGTTCCTGTCCCCAGAGGCACGGACGGCGCTGGGCAACAGGTTCGGCATCATGGCCTCGAACATCCCGAGGCTGGCAGTCACGGCGCTGGCCGAACGGCTGCGGATCACCGGATTCACGGGAGACTCCGCAGTTTGGGCGGACTGGCTGCGCAACGACCTCGACCAGCAGGCCGGCGTGGCGCACCGCGAAGCACTGCTGCTCGGCGACTCGTACGCCATTGTGTGGGCCGACAGCCAGGGCCGGCCACAGGTGACTGTCGAGTCCGCGAAACAGGTTGCGACCCTCAATGATCCCGGTACCCGGCAGCCGTATGCCGGGGTGAAGCGTTGGGAGGACAAGGCGCGCAAGACAACCGAGCTGATGATGTACCTGCCCGATGTGATTGTGCACAAGCGGGCCGACCAGCTCGGCGCCGTCGCCAGCGGATTCAAGACCGTCGAGGAGTTCCCCAACCCGCTCGGCGTGGTCCCGGTGGTGAACTTGCGCAACACCGACCGCATCGTGAACTTCACGTACTCGTCGCTGTTCGACTACGGGCTCAGTGAGGTCGAGGACCTGAAGCCACTTGTGGACGCGCTCAATAAGTCGTTGGCGGACATGATGGTCACCTCGGAATACGTTGGGCGGCCACGCCGGTGGGCTACAGGCATCGAGCTGACCGAGGTGCCCGAGTTGGACGACGAGGGTAATCCGGTACTCGACGACGACGACCAACCGGTGATGACCGAAGCCAACCCGATCCCCGAGGGTCACCGGGCCATGATCTCGGAGAACAACGAGGCCAAGTTCGGTCAGCTCGCCGCCGCGGACCTCACCGGGTACGAGGCGTCGGTACGGGTCATCCTCGGCCAGATCATGGCTGTGTCAACGCTTCCCGCGCACTACGTCGGAGTGTTCACCGACAACCCGGCTTCGGCCGACGCGCTGCGGGCGTCTGAGTCGTCGCTGACGGCCAGGGCCGAGGCACGCCAACAGACGTTCGGTCGAGCGTGGGAGCAGGTCGCGCGCCTGATGATCGCGGTACGGGACGGTGCGGACCCCAACCGGGTGGACGGGGTGCGGGTCCAATGGGCTGACGCGGCAACACGTTCGGTTGCACAGGAGGCCGACGCGGTCGTGAAGCTGTTCCAGGCGGGTCTGTTGCCGCAGGCGTACGCGCTGGGCAAGCTCGGCTACTCGGACGATGAAATCGCCAAGGTGGCAGCAGCGACCCCAGTCCCAGGGGTGGCGTAATGCGCTTAGCTGCACGCAATCTCGAACCAACTGTCGTCGTAGCACCAGGGACTGAGCGTCCGATCCGGCTACGCACAGGCGCCATTACCTACATGCTCACCGAGGCCGAGGCGATCGACCTCGCCACCAAACTGGCCGACGCAGTTCAAGACAGCAGAAAGACAAGAGCACACCATGAGTGAAACCACCGACGTCACAACCGAACCCGCCGATGATCGCGTTTCAAACGGGACCGAGGGCGACATGTCAGGGGTAACAGAAGTTACCCCTGACGAGGGTGTCCAGCAGCCGGACATCCCTGCCGAGGATGCCGAGACCTTCCCGCGCGAGTATGTCGAGAAACTGCGCACCGAGAACGGCAAGTACCGGCAGCGAGCCGGCGAGGCGGACGCGTTGGCGACCCGTCTGCACACTGAACTGGTCAGGGCGACAGGACGCTTGGCCGACCCGACCGACTTGCCGTTCGACCCGAAACACCTCGACGACCCCGAGGCCCTTTCTTCGGCGATCGCCGAATTACTCGAAGCGAAACCGCACCTGGCGACCCGCCGGCCCACCGGTGACATCGGCCAGGGCAACCGAGGTCAGGGTGGCGGATCCTTCTCCCTGCTGCAGATGCTCAAAGATCGAACCTGAGCGAGGTACACTCAACTCATCGGGCCTGGCGCCCAATTCGCGACGGACGTCCTGGCGACGTGTCGAACCAATCCGACACGTCTCTAGGAGTCAACCGTGGCCATCGAAGTCACAAGCGGCAATTCAACTCTCATCCAGTCGCAGGTATCCAGCCTGCTCGTCCAGCCCCTCGAACAGGCATCCACGTTCCTCGCGGCCGGCCCTGTCATTCTGGACAGCTCCAGCCCGGTCCGCGTCCCGCGCATCGTCAACGGCGTCACGGCCGGGTTCGTGGCCGAAGGCGCCCAGATCACCGACGGCGACGTCGCATTCGACGAAGTGACCCTGCTGCCCTCGACCATGAAGGGCCTCAAGGTCCTGGTGAAGCTCTCCAACGAGCTGATCCGCACCAGCGTCGTCGGCCTCGAAGCGGTCCTGCGCACCCGGCTCGTCACAGACGTCGCCCACGCCCTCGACGCGGCCCTGTGGGACGGCGCCGGCACCAGCAACACCATCAAGGGCATCTTCAAGCAGACCGGCATCGCCACCGGCGTGCTCAACCTGTCCGACCCAGACAGCTTGATCGACGGGCTGGCCACCGCACAGGGCAACAAGGTCAGCCCGACTCACTGGGTCATGACGTCGAGCTCGTGGGCGACGCTGCGTAAGAACAAGATCGCCGCCACCGGCAGCAAGCAGTACTTGTTCGACCCCAACGGCGGCATTGCCGGCGGGACCGAGCTGCGTCTGTTCGGCCTGCCGGTCATCGTCACCGACAACATCCCGGCCGTGTCCACCAAGAACCGCGTCGGCCTGGTCGACTTCTCCAAGGTGGTCGTCGCCCGCGACGTGGACGCCGAAGTGAAGATCCTCGACCAGACCTGGGGCGACTACGACAGCATCGGCATCCGCGTCGTCTCCCGCTGGGACACCGCACTGCTGCAGGCCAAGGCCGTCACGCTGCTGACCGAGGCCTAGCCAGTGCCGGTCACTGGCCAAGACGTGGCCGACTTCCTCGGCCAGGGCACCGACGTCTCCCTCGTCGCCCTGGCCGGGGAGGTCGTGCCCGTAATCACTGCCATGGTGAAGGCCTACACCCGCGCACGAGGATTCACCGCCAACGAGCCCAATGAGGAGCTGTCCGCGGTCATCACCACCGCCTCGGCCCGCATGGTGGCCAACCCCGAACAGATTCCGAGCAAGGTGGGCTCAGTCGAGTTCGGAGGCGGCTTCCAGGGCTTCACGTTGGCCGAGACGTTCGTGCTCAACCGCTACCGAAGGACCGCGTTGTGATCCTGCATGACGAGGTGACCGTGCAGTTCCAGGTGGCATACGACCCACGGCGGTTCACTGATTACGGCGAGGAACTGTTCGACACCGTCGACCAGACAGTCCGCGCCGAGGTGTTCCCACTGGGCACCGAGGTCGTCGTGCGCGACGCCATCGTGTCCAGCCGCTACCGCATAGTCCTGGCGCCGACCGTCGACATTCCGCCGGCGGTCGGCGACAGCCTGCGCCTGGGATGGGGACCGTTCGTCATCGACCCCGCGCGCAGCGAGACCGGCCTACGCGTCGACGGCACCGTCGAACGGCACACGGTCCGCGGCCGGCTCCACCACTACGAGCTGATCACCAAGACTGTCGAGTAGCGTTTTCGTTTTCATGGGATCGCATAGATAGGGTTTCGGCGTGCCGTACCCAAATGCGTACCCAAACCAGCCCAGAATTTCGCGGATTTTCGCGATTGTTCGCGCACGTCCGCTGGTGCTGTATTCGATTGGTGCACAACCGATTAGAGGACAGCGGCGAACGTTGGCGAACATGCTTGCGATGCCTGGGGGTCAAGTGGTCGCAGGTTCAAATCCTGTCAGCCCGACAACAAAGACCAGCCTTGAGCTGGTCTTTTTGTTTTTGGGTCGAGGTGCGGTTGCTCAGTTGCTGCCGCCGGAATGGTGCAAACC
This sequence comes from Mycolicibacterium sp. HS_4_1, assembly GCF_054515875.1. Classification (NCBI taxonomy): domain Bacteria; kingdom Bacillati; phylum Actinomycetota; class Actinomycetes; order Mycobacteriales; family Mycobacteriaceae; genus Mycobacterium; species Mycolicibacterium sp. HS_4_1. Next base: position 3,374,790 of record NZ_CM137261.1, on the reverse strand, counting down.
ACAAACCTGGCAACCATCTGCGACGTAATATTTACGTGTCTGAAAATATTGAAATTATGGCGCCTTCGAGGAGGAGTGGCCATGGTCGACATATATCGGGTGACAGACGGGCGAACGAAGCGACTGGCAGTGGTGGCAGCCACAGCGGTCACCGCAATGACCATCGCATCAACGCCGCCGACCCCGCCTGCGCTGAATCCCTTCCTGCCGCCGAGGTCGATGTCGAACGTGAATCTGTCGTCGTACACGAGCCTGCTGCCGCCGCCGGGGGTCTGGCCTGACCTGACATTCGGTATCGGTACGTCGGTGTACAACTTCGGCCAGACCGTCATCAATGCGGTAGCGCCGCCGATCGTCAATGCCATCCACCTGGGTGGCATCAGCGGCCTCACCGGCGCGAACCTTCTTGGCCTGCTCAACCAGATCCCGCAGACCCTGCTGCCGCAGGTCCTCAATGCGGTGCCGATTCCTCTCACACCATTGCTGGACCATGCGCTGGGGACGGTAATCACGGCGACGTTGACGCCAGTGCTCGAGGGGCTGGGGATCATGGACAGCAGCGGCAATGTCAGTCTCGATAGCTTTCTCGGATTACTGGGAATCGACATTGCCGATCTGACCGACCTGAGCGACGTGACCGTTCCTGGTGTCAAGGTCATCACCGCCGGACCGGTATTCAGCTTGCTGAAGATGCTCGGCGTCGACTTGGGCTGGACACCGGGCACCGAGATTGCGGTCGCCAACGCGATCAACAACACGCTGTACCTGGCGGTTGACGCCAGCACACTGATCAACATCGTGCTCGACCAGGCCGCGGGCGTGCCCGCGCTCGACCCGCTGGTCACTGCGCTGAAGCTGGCGATCGCTGCGGTCGGCCTCCCTGCGGAAAGTATGATCGACGTGCGGGTGCCGCTCTCGATCGCCTGGGGGCTGGGGGCATTCTCGGCCGGGCAGGCCTACTCGAAGGTCTTGGCGGACCTACCGAATCAGCCGGGGGGCACCGCCTATACCGGCACCAGCCCGTTGCTGGGCAGTATGACGATCCTGCCGGAAGTCCTGCTGAACAACTTGGGCCGTGCCAACGGCGGTCTGCTGGCCCGGTTCTACCCGTTCGGCGACCTGGTCGGCATCAACACCGTCACACCCGACGTCAGCGCCGCACACAGCGGTGGCATTGCCCCACTCCTCGACACCGGACTTGCCGTCGGCGGCGCGAACCTGCTGCCCATCAAGGTCGACGCCACCCTTGAGTACCAACCCTTCTCGGACTTCGCCGCCTGGCCGAACCTGGTCAGCCTGCTCAACAACCTCATCGCAGGGACAGTGCCCACCTACCTGCTGCGCGGTATCTCGACCGACACACTGACGGTCCAGCTGACCACTGCGCTGGAGGGGATCACAGCGTCAGCGCTCGCCGGAAATCCATTGGCGGCCAACATCTATCTGACGGTCCCCACTGCGACCCTGCCGCTGCTCGAGCCCCTCTACCTCGTCGGCGATGCGCTGAACATGATCGGTGGCGGCATGCTGGGCGGGTTCGCTTATAAGTTGGCCAATGCCCTCGCGCCGGTTCTGACCAGCTTGGTGAATCTCGGATACACCGACGTGGTGCGCAACGCCGACGGCACCTACAGCCGTACGTTGGATCAGGCCGCGACGCCGGTGCCTTTCTTCTCGTTTCCCAATCTCGACTGGCGACAGGTGCCGGGCGACCTGATCAACTCGCTGATCACAGGCCTGCAGAAGGAGTTCTTCAGCGGTAGCCCGACGGCGGCGCCGCCGAACGCCATCGAGGGTGCGATCTCGCTGCTGACGGGCGGCACCAGTAACACGCTTGTGGGACTGTTGAACAGCGTCATCAACAACATCGTGAATTCGGTGACCGGATTGGTCTCGGGTCTGGTCCCGGCGGCGGCCAAGCCGACGGCCGCGGTGGCCGCGGTGGCCACGGTGGCCGCTGTCGCCGCGCCGACGCCTGTCGCGACGTCAACGGCGGCTGCACCTGTCGTACACAAGCCGGTGTCCGCCGTCAGTCCGATGGGCGCGACCGCCGTGCCTGACCCCACCAACACAAAGGTCCCGGCGCCGACGACCGGCACAACGACGGCAACAGCTTCCGTCGCGACCTCGGATGACGCGAAGCCGGCAGCTCCGACCACCGATAGCGGCAGGCCAAAGACACCGTCGTCCGTCACCGGCACCGGCGCGTCCGGCAGGACCGGGACCGGCGGGAAATCTGGAACGGCGACGAAGGAGGGGACGGCGACTTCGGGCCAGGGCGCGACTGTCCCCAAGCTCAATGGCCATCCGAAAGGCGCTGCAGCCAAACCTGATTCGACGACCGGCCACGCCGCCTGACATACAGCTAGGTCCTCGGGTACCTATTTTCGTCGCGGCTGGCCGCAGCGCCAACCGTAGGCGCTTGCCAGACTCGTCTCTAAGTTGTTGGTGGACAACATCCTCGCCGGCAATGACGATTTCGAGCAGGACCTGTGTCGCAATATCGGCCAGATGCTCGAACGTATCAAGGCTGAGGTGTCAAGAAGCGCGGAAAACACCTGCCGGCGCCTCAGCGAACGGCGCGGCGTTGCTCGGCGACCGCGCGGCGCGCTTCCCGCAATTCCTATCGAATCTGTTCGGGATTGTCGTTGGTGTCGATGTCGACGGCGGTGGCGGCCAGCGCTTCATATTGCCGTGTTCGGCGCGCACCGTTCGACATGAAGCCAAGCTGTCACGGATAGTGACAGCGGCTCGGGAACCGTCACGAACGCTTGCTCGAAGGTTCGGATGTACTGCTTCGCATGACGAGGTGCGCGTGCAGCGGCCGGGTGATGAAGTCGCGATGCTTGATGCGCTGACCCGTGCGGTCGTCAACGAGCCTTTCCGTGATGAGCCGTACACCGCAGAGGATGAACACCCAGGCGATGTTGTAGGCCCACACCCAGCCGATCGTGGTCCAAGAGATCGCGGGTACCAGCCAGCCGAAGCCGCACATCAGCACCGCCAGGATCTGGGTCAGAGCGATGGCGACGACCAGCGGCGCCGCGGGGAAGGGTCGCAGGAAAAACCAGCGTTCGCTGCGGGTGACGAACAACAGCAGATGTCCGCCGGCGACCAACTGCAGAAAGATCACCGTCTGCAGATGCGATTGGTCGAACAGGCCAAAATACTGCCGCAAGTGCGAATCAGACAGCACCCCCATGCCGATCAGCAGCAGACCGAACGACTGCACGACCGAGAAGAAGCCGAGAACAGCCGAAATGCTCAGCAGCCGAGGCATTTTCCAGCGGATCGGACGCTCACTGATCGGAGTGTTGTCGTAGGCGATGGTCATGATCGGAATGTCGTCGAGGAGCGATATGAGCACGATCATGATCGCGGTAAGAGGCTGGAAGTCGAGGGCGGTCGTCGACAGCACCACCAGGAACATGATGTCCATGGTCAAGGCCACGCGGTAGATCGTGTAGCTGGTGATTCGTCCGAAGATCCGGCGGGCCTCGTCGATGGCGTCGTTGATCACCGACAGGCCGGGGGCGGTGAGGATCAATGCCGCTGCGCCGCGGGCGGCGTCGGTGGCCCCCGAAACCGCAGTGCCGCAGTCGGCTTGCTTCAAGGCCGGCGCATCGTTGACGCCGTCGCCGGTCATCGCGACCAGGTGGCCGTGTGCCTGCAGCGACTTCACGATGGCGTATTTGTGCTCGGGGAACACCCGGGCGAAACCGTCTGCCTTCTCGATCGCGTCGGCGATCGCCGGTGGCACGTTGTTCGGATCCATCCCCTTGGGGAACTCGTCCGCCGCGGCAATGAGATTGGTTCCCATACCGAGCTGGCGGGCGGTCTCGCGCGCGATCGCGATGTCGTCGCCGGTGACCATCATCACCCGCACGCCTTTGGCGTTGACCATGTCGATCGTCTGCTTGGAATCGTCGCGCGGCGGATCGAACATCGGCAGGATGCCGAGGAGCACCCACGTCTTGCCGCCATCCTCCGAACGGGCGACGCCGAGCGCGCGATAGCCCTTCGCACCCAGCCCCTCGACGGTCGTCGTGACCTTCTTGGCATCCGCGCCGGAAACCTCGACCAGATCGGCGATCACCTGAGGCGCGCCCTTGGAGACGACGATCGTCTTGCCGTGCGCGTCAGTGACCGTTGCCGCGGTGCGCTTGGTCACCGGGTCGAACGGAAGGAAGTTCGTCTGCGTGTACGCCTTGAGCGCGTTCTGATCCTTCAGCGCTTCGATCACCGCGGTGTCGATCGCATCGCGGTCCTCGATCCTCGAGGCGAGCGCGGCGGCGAGGACGACCTCCTGCGGGTCCTTAGACGCGAACAGGATTGGCTCATCGAGTTTGAGCTGGTTCTTCGTCAAGGTACCGGTCTTGTCGGAACAGAGGATGTCGACGCCCGCCATCTCCTCGATCGCGTCGAGCCGTGAGACGATCGCCTGCTGTTTCGAAAGCGCCAGGGCGCCAAGGGCCATGGTGATCGAGAACACCGCCGGCATCGCCACGGGGATCGATGCGACCAGCAGGATCAACACGAACTGCAGGATGGCGAGCGCATTGCTCAGATTCCAATCGTCTGCGACGACGATGTCGTGGTACACGCGGAAGGCCACCATGATCGCCGCGAGAACCACTGCAAGGACGATCAGGAAGTTGCCGATCTGGAACATCGCCTTCTGGGCGTGACTGGTCGAGCCGGCGCCGGCGACCAACTTCGCCGTCCTACCGAAGAAGGTGTTGGAGCCTGTGGCGATGACCACGGCCACCATTTCACCCTGCTTGACCACGCTGCCGGCGAACGCCTCGTCACCGACCTTCTTCGCCACCGGCACCGACTCGCCGGTCAGAGCCGCCTGGTCGATGGAGGCGAACTCGCCCGAGACCATGCGCAAGTCGGCCGGCACGATCATGCCGAGTCGGATCTTGACGATGTCGCCCGGCACCAGCGTCGATGCCTGGATGGGTTGCCACGTGCCGTCGCGCAGCGCCGTCGCCTCGGGTGCCAGGCCCTTTTTCAGCGCCGCCAATGCGTTTGACGCCTTCATGTCCTGCCACAAGTCGAGGCTGGCGTTGAAGATCAGCAGCGCCGCGATGATGATGAAGTCCTGCCAGTGACCCAGGATCGCCGAGACCAGGGCCGCCGCCTCGATCATGTAGGCGATCGGGCCCGTGAAGTAGCCGACGACCTTGGAAAGGAGGCTTTTCTCCTTCTCGACGATGGCGTTCGGCCCATACTGGGCCAGCCGCTGGCGTGCCTCCGCGCCGCTCAAACCCCGGTCGGCGTCCACGTGGAGTTGGGTGAGAACCTGCTCGACCGGCAGCTTCTCCAGGTCGGCTGCGGCAGCTGAGTCACCCTTCTCGCCGGCCCGGTCCGGCGCCGGAGTGTCAACGGCCATTCGTTGACTCCGCCGCGCTGTCATTCGTGCCGAGCAACTCGGTCTTCGCTTCCGCCAGTGCGGCTTTGGCTGCGGCGCTCACGGTCGGATACTGAGGATTCAGGCCGCGCAGCGTCTCCAGTAGAACCGCCGAGGTGGACAGGTGGCTGAACCACTTGTGGTCGGCTGGTATGACGTGCCACGGCGCCCAGTCGGTGCTGGTGTGAGTCAGCATCTCCTGGAAGGCCACCTGATAGTCGTGCCAGAACGCGCGCTCGTGCAGATCGGCGGCAGAGAACTTCCAATTCTTCTCGGGTTCTTCGATGCGCTCGAGGAACCGGCGTTCTTGTTCGTCCTTTGACACGTTGAGGAACAGCTTGACGATCACCGTTCCGTTGTCGGTCAGATACCGCTCCCAGTCATTGATGTCGCGATATCGCCTGTGCCAGAGTCCTTCTGGATTCAGCACTGCGGTGCGCGGCCATAGCATCTCCGGGTGCACCCGGGTGATGATCACGTTTTCATAGTGTGACCGGTTGAACACGGCGATACGGCCCAATTCGGGCAGCGCCATCTGGTGACGCCAAAGGTAGTCATGCGCACGTTCGGTCGCCGACGGAGCCTTGAAGCTGTGCACCTCGACGCCCTCGGGGTTGAGTCCGCTCATCACGTGCTTGACGGTGCCGTCCTTGCCCGCCGCGTCGATTGCCTGCAGAACGATCAGCAATGAGCGTTCTGCTTGGGCGAAGAACCGATCTTGGAGATTGAACAGAGTCGCGGTTGCCTCGGCCAATTCGGCCAGCCCGCCTTGCTTGGCGAGTTCCTTGTCGTGGCGGCCCGGATCGAAGTCCTTGGCCAGGTCAACCTTCGAACCCGGTTGAACTACGGTCGCCTGCGCCAACGCTTTCCAGTTCACCGACAACGTCGTCCCCACGGTTTGCTCCTGACGGATCGAGCAGCCCGCTCGCGGGCGTGGCTCGATGTGACCACGGGTTCTCCCCAGGCGGTCAGGGCCGTAAGTCCTCAAATTGGCGCCAGCCGTCACTGCGGCCTACACCGGCCTGCCGTACCTCGACGACAAAACCGACCGACGCCTTCGAAGGGGCCGGTGATCACGAACTCAACGTCAATGGGCGCGCAGCTTTGACGTCAGGTGCGGTGCACTCAAAACGTTTAGCCTGACGCCATGACTGTGAACTCGAAGGTTTCTCGCTCGTGGCTGCTCGTCAATCCGTCCCGCGAACCTGACCTCGCGGCAGTCCTGGCCACCACAAGCTGTGACGAGGTGATTCTGGATCTCGAAGACGCCGTCGCTCCCGATGAGAAGGAGGCGGCCCGGGAGCGAGTCGTCGAGTTCCTGAACTCCGGGGCACGTGCGTGGGTCCGGGTCAATGACGCGTCCAGTGATTTCTGGTCTGCTGACTGCCGTGCCCTGGCTGAGTGCCGTGGCCTGAAAGGTGTCGTGCTGGCCAAGACCGAGGGTGGAAATCACGTGTGGGACACCGCAAACCGGCTCGGTGACGCGGCGCCGGTGATCGCTTTGATCGAAACCGCACGCGGGCTGGCGCGTGTGCATGACATCGCCGCGGCGCGACCGTGCTTTCGCATCGCGTTCGGCGTCAACGACTACACGCTGGACATCGGGGTGGAGCAGGACCCGTTGGCCCTGGCCTACAGCCGTTCCCAGCTGGTCATCGCGTCGCGCGCGGCACACCTCCCGGGTCCGATCGACGGGCCCACCCGCGACCCAGATCAGCTGGCCGAGGGTGTGGCGCTCACCCGCCAGATGGGTATGACGGGCAAGCTCGCGTTGCGATCGTCCGATGCCGAGACCATCAACGCCGGGCTGAGCCCGTCCGAATCCGATATCAGCTGGGCGCGCGAGTTCGTCGAGCAGTTCAACGCCCGCGGCGGAAAGCCCAAGGACGGCAGCGACTTACCTCGATTGAACCGCGCCAGGATCATTCTGGAGAAGGCGCGGCAACTTCGGCTGATACTGAGCTGAACGCTGCCGGCGTTCAGCTCAGTGGTACCCATCCCCGCGGGTCGACATCCGTGGGCACGGCGCGGACGTAGAAGCAGTTGCTGAAACCCATTGCACCTTCGCAATGGTTGAAGATGCCGTTGCCGTCGGCTTGCCCGTCGCAGTATCCGCCCCAGGGCGTATTGATGCATTGTCCTGGTGTGGCGTGGGCTACGCCGATGGGGCTGAGTGCGAGCGCGGCGGTGGCGATTGCCAGTGCGATTTTCATCAGCCCATCCCTCCTTCTGTCATGAGGTTTGATCTGTCGCGGGGCTCTGGTGGGTTGCCTTCACCCGGCCCATAAATACCGATGGTAGGCCGATTTTTGGGGCGCTGACATCGTTATGGGCGTAGGCGAGCAGCCATCCCCGTTGGACTTCCGAGACGGATGTGACGCATGAGGCAAATGGGGATTTTGAACGGGCACCAGTCCTCAATTGCCAGGGCCACCAATAGGTTTCGATGCGGCAGGGTCTGCTGCGCCATCGGGGTGACAGATACGGTCAGGCGGCCCGCCAAGACCTAAGCCGAACCGCTACCGCATGATCGCGTACGTTCTTAGAGAAAATCCACGAGCCCGACTCAGCATTCAACGAAGGTCACCATGTCCCAGGATCAGAACACAGACGTTCCGCCGAATCACCTCTCCATCGATCCGCGCAGCGACTTCTACAGCGAAGAGGCGCTGCTCCGTGGGGTGGGTATTCGCTTCAACGGCGTCGAGAAGACCAATGTGTACGAATACAACGTGGCCGAGGGTTGGGTGCGAGTGGAGGTGCCTACGGCCAAGGATCGCCGCGGCAACCCGATGGTCGTCAAGCTCACCGGAACGGTCGAACCGTATTTCCGCGCAGCGGAATAGCGGAGTCCAGTGGCTGGCCCCAGGCCACAACATGACGGTGGCGCGCGAGAAGCGGTGAGAGGAGAACATCCTGGACACCACTGATGCACCCACGATCACGGCAGCGGTCCCTGGGGCGTTCGAGTGGGGTGTGTTCCATGAGCGGCACCCGAAGCTGATTAGTCAGGTGCTGGAATCCTGGCCGTACACCTCCGCCGAACAGGCGATGCTGCAACAGCTTCTCGTCGAGAGCACCACTGGCGTCCTCGAGCCGTTGCCCGAGGACGCTCATGACCGGGACGATTGGCTGGCTTGGGGCGAGCACCTCTACGGACGCCCGTGGGGTGCGGCGCCATTCCTGTGGAGTGAAAGTTACTTCTACCGCCGATTGCTCGAGGCCGTCGGCTACTTCGGGGCGGGCGCCTGGCGCGGCGTCGACCCGTTTGCTCCGGTCAAGAATGCCGAGCTGACGGGACCGGCTGTTGACGAAGAACTGAGTGCGATCGCCTTGGTGACGGAGGGGTCGGGGAACCAGCAGCACGACGCGCTGCTGGTTGCCGCACTGTGGGGCAATCGCGCCGACCTCAGCTTCCAACTGCAGGCAGCTGCCGCAGGAGCGCGGCAGGAGGGCCTCCTCGTCGACGACAGCGCGTTTCTGTGGTCTGCCCTCAGATCGCAGGACAACCCGATGGTCTGCGTCGTAGCAGACAACGCGGGACGCGAGCTGCTGGCTGATCTCGTCCTGGCCGACAGTCTGCTCACTCAGCGTCTTGCGGCTGAGATCGTGCTGTACGTCAAGCCGCACCCGTACTACGTGTCGGATGCGACCATGGCCGATGTGCTGTCGGTCATCCAACGGTTGAGGACGGAGCCACGTCCGCAGATCGGCAGGATCGGCGACCGGCTCTGGCACGCCGTGCGCAGCGGCCGACTCAAGGTGCGCACCCACAGGTTCTTTTGTGCACCGCTGGCGTTCCACGACATGCCGGACGAACTCGCAGCCGAATTTGCGACCGCCGCCATGACCCTGATGAAAGGCGACCTCAACTATCGGCGCCTCGTCGGCGACCGCTACTGGCCCGCCACTACACCGTTCAACGAAACCGTGGGCTATTTTCCGTCTCCGGTCGCGGCACTGCGGACGTTGAAATCGGAAGTTGTCGTCGGCCTCAGGTCCGAGCAAGTCGTAGAACTCGATGCCACTGGACAGGGCTGGCGGACGGGCGGCGGGTACGCGTTGATCCAGGTTCGCGGGGAGTAGTTCAGGCTACTACCGGCTTGACCTGAGCGGCCGGGACGGAACCGGTGGCCAGTTGTCCTCGCATCCAGTCCTTACCGCCCTCGAGTTCGAACGGCGCGTAGTGCGGGTTCGGGTTGCTGGCCAGGAACACCGCGCCACTGATGATCGCCTCGATCACGGCGAACACCTCGTTGAAGGGCGCGTGGAGCGTTACCGCGATCTGCCCGGCGAGGGAGAACGGGTTGCTGGTCCAGTCGTTCATGACCGCCTCGTAGGCGGCGGCTTTGACCGCGCTCGACTGGTCGTCACTGTTCTCGGCGAAGATGTCGCCTTCCCGGTAGACGTCCACCCAGCTGTCGGGCTTGGTGGGGAAACCAGGCAGCCCGAACCGCTGGTTCGGATCCAGGCCGTGGGTACCGGACGCTTTCACCCATGATCGGGCCCAGGACGCGATGGAATCGGTCTGCCGGCACGGGTTGGCGTACGCCAGAACGCCTTTGAGGTCCGGGGTGCGCCAGGCGAGCGGCTGGCCGGGCTGCAGGAAGCGGAAGTAGAAGTATGATCCCACGATCGCGCCCTGGGAGTAGATGCCGAGCGACCAGGGCGTGCCCTCCGGAAACGGTACGCCGTTGTCCATTTGGGTGGCGCCGAGCAGTCGGGCGAGTTCGTTGACACCGCTGTCGTTGTCGAACGGGAGCGCCCCGTTGTTGTAACCGATGGGCTGATGATGGCAGATGCCTTCGGCCTCAAGGGTTGTCGCGGTGTCTGCGACGGGCCCGCTGAACATGTCCGACAAGTGACCTTCGACCGTGAACATGATCGGGCGCAGATGAGGCATCGGGTTCTCCTCCCAACATGATGGTTCAATCACGCTCGACGCTATGTGCGGTGCCGGGCACCTGTATCGAGTAGCCGGCTACTCGAATCGGCGCGTTGACGCACTTACTCGACCAACGCGCCACCCCAACGGCATTCGGTGCCCAGAGGGGCAGCGATTCGAGTAGTGGGCTACTGGTGCCCCCTGGGCATTTCGTCGTGACACTTGGCTTTCCATCACTTCATCAATGGAGGGACCGATGACTGTCACTCGTGGCGACGTGGAGTTCGCCAAACGCATATTCTTCGACCGGCTCGGTGACGATTACGTCTACGGCGGCACCTGGGATCCCAATGATCACGGTGTGGGCTGTGACTGTTCGGGCCTGGTGACCGATGTGCTCTCAGCGGTGTTCGACGGCAACCAAATGGTTTGGGGCAGGCAAGGATTGTCCACCGAGTCGTATCGATATCAGCCGGTGGGCGAGCAGCACGTCGGGCCGTTCGATTTGGTGCACGTTGCATCGTTGAGCGACGTACCCGGCGACGCGCCGGTGGTGATAAACCTTCACCACGAAGGTGACGGCGGTCCGCATTCCCACATGAACTGTGTCGTCGACGGCGTCGCGATGGAATCGTCGGGTTCATACGGGTGCTGTACCGCCCCCAAGGCCATCCCTTCTGACAGCAGCTATTGGAACGACCACTGGTATGTGGCGGGTCCTATTGTCGAAGACGGCACCCCGCCGGCTCAGGGCCACGTGGACAGCTTCTTTGCCGACGTGTCCGAATTCCAGGAGCCCGTCAGCGATTCCTACCCGTACAAGATTCTTTCCATCCGTGTATGCGACGGCACCCACCAGGATTCCAAGTTCGCGCAGAACTATTCGTGGATGCGCAATGCGCTGGACTCCGGCCGGTTGGAATGCGGCATCGTTTACACCTACGTGCGCCCGAATTGGCAGGAAAATGCCAACACGGTGCGGCAGATGATCGATGCCAACGGGGGACTGCATCCCAAGGTCGTACTGATGCTGGACGTGGAAAGTGGCGGCAACCCCGCCGGCGACGGATCCGGCTGGATCAACGCCCTTTACGACAATCTCGCCGAATACGCCGGTAACCCGGCGCGCCTTATCGGCTATGCCAACCAGGGCGACTTCAACACGATGTGGGTATCGCGACCCAAAGGACTACGGGTGATCGCCGCGTCGTACGGTTCCAACCCGCTGCTACCCGGGCAGATCGCCCACCAGTACACAGACGGAGCTTACGGCGCCAATCAAGGTCTGCCGATGGGCTGTAACCCCTTCGGCAACTGTGACATGAACGTCGCAGACGGATTGTCGCCCAACGATTTTGCCGCAGCCTGCGGCATCGGGACCACGGGCCCCGCAGCACCGGCAGCCGCCACGGCCACGAAAACAGGAGCGATCACCATGGCTCAGCCCCAAGACATCCTGAACCTGCTGAACGGCGCCAACACCGACGGTTCACCGCTGATCGGCCCTGATGGAGCGGACTACCGCGAGGTGGACCTGCTGGCCCCGGACACCGTGCCGCTCGACGAAAAGCAGAACACCACGCGCTCGGTTCTGGACCAGATTACGACGCTGTCGAAAGTCCTCACCCGGACCCATAACGGCAAGACGCTATTCGACATGGTGTCCGATCTGCACGACAAGATGTGACGTCGATATTTCAGGACGGACGTTAATCAACGGCCCGATGAATGGGACCTGATATTCCAGCGTCATAATGGCTCCACCAGCGGAAAGCGGCCGGTAGGCTGATATGCCGTGGCCCAGAACTGGCCGGTCGTTCACCGCGACAGTGAATTCTCGGTGATTCGCGGGGCGTTGCTCGGGGAATCCGGCGATTGCGGCATCGTCTTGGTCGGCGACGCGGGCGTAGGTAAAACGACGCTGGCCCGACTGGTCACCCAGTCGCTACCGGTGCGAGCGCACTGGGTTGCGGCGACCGAGTCGGCGCGGGGCATTCCGCTCGGGGTGTTTGCCCATCTGGTCCGCAGCGCCACGTCGCGCGACCCGGTGGCATTTCTGTCCGCCGCGCGCGAAACGATTCTGGCCGAAGGTCATTCGGTGATCGGTGTCGACGACGCCCATCTGCTTGATCAGTTGTCGGCGACTCTCCTGCACCAGCTGGCATTGGACGGGTCGGTGCGCATCGTGGCCACGGTGCGTGCGGGCGCGCCGGTTCCCGACGCGATCACGTCGCTGTGGAAGGACCGGTATCTGCAGCGGTTGCATCTGCTGCCGTTCAGCCAGCAGCAGTGTGTCGGTCTCATCGAGGAGGCCTTAGGCGGCCAGGTGGAGGGTCTGTCCGCCGAGCTCATGTGGCAGGCCTCGGGCGGGAATGCGCTGTTCGTCCGTCATCTGGTGGAGGGGGCCATCGAGGCGGGCACTCTGCGGCAGGTTCGGGGAGTGTGGCAGCTGCGGGGCCGGGCTGCGGTCACCTCGGAACTGGCGTCGTTGTTGGATTCCAGGGTCGACCAGTTGCCCGACCAGGTACTGCACGCGCTGCGGTTGCTGACCTTCTGTGAACCACTCGACCTGGACACCCTGACCGCGATCGTCGGTGCGGATGTGGTGGAAGAGGCGGAGAGCCGCGGCCTGGTGCGGGTCGGCGAGGAGCCCGGTGGCATCGAGGTGAGGTTCACCCACCCCTTGTTCGGTGAGGTGATCCGCCGGCGGCTCGGAATGGCTGCGGCACGCCGGTTGCGCGGCGAACTCGTTCGCGCGATGCGGGACCGTCCGCTGAGTAGTTCGGCGCACCGGATTCGGTTGGCGGAGCTGACCCTGGACAGCGACGAGGTTCCCGAACTCGACCTGCTCGTCACGGCGGCGCGCGAGGCGATCGCGCTGACGAACGTGACGCTGGGTGAGCGGCTGGCTCGTGCCGCCACCAATCGGGGCGGCGGTCTCGAGGCCGGCGAATTGCTGGCGCGTTCGTTGCTGTGGCAGGGCAAGGCGACCGAGGCCGAGGAGACGCTGGGCGCGTTCGACCCCGAGCAGATGTCCGAACCGGAACTGCTCCGGTGGGGCTGGGCGCGTATCGCGAACCTGCACTGGTCGATGGGAGACGCCGAAGGCGCCGACGACGTGCTCGCGTTGCTCCGCGAACGGATCACGAGTCCCGAGCTGGTGCTGATCGTCGACGGCGCCGCATCGGCGACGCTGGCTTTCGAGAACCGACTGCCGGAGGCCGTGGCGATGGCCGAACGGGTGCTGGCCGACCCGGTCGCGCACCCAATCGCGCTGCAATGGGCGGCATTCGGTGGTGCGCTCGCGCTGGCGTTGATGGGACGCAGCGACGAGGTGGCGGTCCTGGCTCGCCGCGGTCGCATGGCCGGCGCGAAGGTGGACGGGTTGCTCCGCTATCTCACCGCGTTCGGGGAGGTGCGCGCGTTGGTGCTCGCCGGAGAATTCGACGCGGCGAGCAGCCGATCCGCCGGCATGATGCAGATCACCTCGTCGGGCCAGTATCTGGCGTGGGGCATGGCCAATGTGCTGGCCGGCACGGTTGGACTGGCCCGTGGCGACTTCGTCGAGACCGTGTCGCGGATGGAGCAGACGGTTGCGGCGCTGACCGCTGAGTCGGCGGCGTCGTGGAGCTTCCCGGCCCGGCTGCTGCTGGCGCAGTCCTATTGCGCGTTGGGCCAGGTGCAGCCGGGAGCCAAGATGGTCGCCGAGCTGAAAGTCCGCTCTGGCCGGCACGTCGCGGTGTTCGGCCCGCAGCTCAGGATCGCCGAGTCGTGGCTTGCCGCAGCCGAGGGAAATGTCAGCGCCGCAATCGAACTGGCACTGGATGCGGCCCGGTTGGCCGACAGCTCCGGCCAACGCGCGGTGTCCATGTTGGCACTGCACGACGCCGTGCGATTCGGTGACCACAGTGCCGCGGACCGGCTGATCGACGTCGCCTCCGGCATCGGTGGCCGCCTCGCCACCGTGATCGTGGCGCATGCCCGGGCTGTCGGAGCTCGCGACGCTGCTGGATTGTTCGTCGCCGCAGAGCAATTCGAGCAGCTCGGTGCGTTGTTGTCGGCGCTCGATGCCGCGGCGCAGGCATCGGCAGCCTTCGCGGCGGTCGACGATCGGCGGCGCAGCGCGCAGGCCGCAGCCGTAGCCAACCGGTTGGCCGCGCAGTGCGGGGGAGTTCGAACCCCGGCACTGGAATTGGCGACGCATCCGTTGCCGTTGACGGTGCGCGAACGTGAAATTGCCAACCTGGTCGCCGCGGGGCTGAGCAACCGCGAAATCGCCGACCGGCTGACGGTGTCGGTACGGACGGTGGAGGGGCACCTCTATCGGGCGTGCATAAAGCTCGATATCTCGGACCGCGAGGATCTTGCCGGGCTGATTCGCCGCGGGGCTGCGAGTAACTGACCTCCAGTGAATTCGAGTAGTGGGGTACTCGCGACTGCGGATGCTGACGGAGCGATGGTGAGCCATGGCCACGTCACTCCAAGACACTGCAACTGTGCGGGACGTGTTCTTCGACGGCAGTCCTGGTCAACCGGCGGACGCGCTGACACGGTTACTGTGCCAGATCTGCCCCACCATCGGCCGCGTCCCGCTGGACCTCATCGACACTGCCTGGCGCGAACTTGCCGATGCGACAAACGGATTCATGTCGACAAAGCTGGCTGCCGTCGTCGCTGCGGGATGGACGGCGTGCGACGCGTTCGAGAACGCCGCCCGCAGCACGCGTGACGACCCAGACGCCACGGAAGTGGTGGCCCTCGTGCCACACCGGATCGCGGCCAGCCAGCGGCCGAGCATCGCGGTGTACCTCGGCGGCACGCGACTCGCCGCCGTCGAGATCGAGGTGGAGATCGCCGTAACCATCGCTGGGATGATCGCGGTGGTCAAGGAGGCCCGGCTGACCGAGGTCCGAGCCGGGAACTGCACCGTGAGCGGTTCGCTCTCCGTACAGGGGATCGTGTTGCTGACACGTCAACATGAATACGATCTGCAGGGAGCGCTCCGGCTGCGTGACGGCGGGACCTTGAGTGAGCCGGCACCGAGCAGCGGTACCGAACCCGTTGTCTTCAGCATGGCCGAGGTACGGATGACCGCATGAACAGTCGCCGCATACGCTGGCCGACGTGAACGAGAACGACAACGCGGACGACGACGGCAACCTCCAGATAAGCGGGCCGGTGCAACTTCGTCGCGAACGTTGTGCCGCCACGACCGCCGATCAGCGGCTGCTGGACCGGCACGACGGTGTCGAATGGCTGCACACCGACCCCTGGCGGGTGTTGCGGATCCAGGGCGAGTTCGTCGAGGGTTTCGGCGCCCTCGCCGAAATGCCCAAGGCTGTTACGGTTTTCGGCTCGGCTCGAACGACACCGCATTCACCCGAGTACCGGTTGGGTGAGGAATTGGGTACCGCGCTGGTGCGCGCGGGCTACGCGGTGATCACCGGGGGCGGCCCGGGTGCGATGGAGGCGGTCAACCGTGGGGCCAGCGAGTCCGGCGGGTACTCGGTCGGCCTGGGTATCGAGCTCCCGTTCGAGCAGCGCCTCAACCACTGGGTCGACCTCGGAATCAACTTCCGCTACTTCTTCGTGCGCAAGACCATGTTCGTCAAATATGCCAAGGCATTCGTGTGCCTGCCCGGCGGCTTCGGCACCCTCGACGAACTATTCGAAGCCTTGACCCTCGTGCAGACCCGCAAGGTCACCGCCTTTCCGATCATCCTGTTGGGCGTCGACTACTGGTCGGGTCTCATCGACTGGGTTCGCAACACCGTCCAGGCAGAGGGAAAGATCTCCGCATCCGACCTCGACCTCATCCACTGCACCGACAGCGTGGCCGAGGCAGTAAAGATCATCGTCGCGTCGGCGCGGTAGCCCGGCCCGGTCGCTCAGTCGCGTTGCGCCTCGTAGCGCAACAGAACCGTGCCCCCTCCGAAGGTGCGGTTCTCCAACAGCCGCAACGAGATCCATGACGGCAGGTCCGGAAAGAACGGGGTGCCGCCGCCCACGGCGGTGGGCGCGATCACGATCCGGAACTCGTCGACCAGTCCGGCCCGCACGATCGGTGCGGCCAGCGTCGCACCGGCGACCTCCAGATTGCCGTCGGTTTCTGCTTTCAGCTTCGTCACCACCTCGACCGCGTCACCGCGTTCCAGGCGAGAGTTCCAGTCGACGGAATCCAGGGTGCGCGAGAACACGACCTTTGGCATGGCGCGCCAGATGCGGGCGAAGTCGACGATGATTGGGGGTGCGTCCGAGGCGTCGTCGGCCGTCGGCCAGTACGCGGACATCAGTTCGTAGAGCCGCCGGCCGTAGCACGAGAGGGCGGTCTCCCGCTCGAAGTCGTTCCAGTACTGGTGCAGTTCGTCGCTCGGTTCGGACCAGTCGATGTTGCCTTGCGCGTCGGCGATGTACCCGTCGACCGACACGTTGAAGCCATAGATGAGTCTGCCCATGGAGATCAGACTGCACCGCGGGGCGGAATTCATCGCTCCGGCACCGGGCGAGACTTCAGCCGGGGCGACGCTCGCCTAGGACTCCACAAGGTGCTGAAGGTTCTTCAGGCTTTCCGAAAGTGAGCGACCGACTTGGCGGGCCGCGATGCGGTCGGCGATCAGGCCGAGCAGTCCGCCGTCTGAATGGTAGGCCAGCCGAAATGTGACAGTGGTTCGTCCAGGCCCGGCATCGCGCAGCCGGAAGCGGCCACGTTGGGTCACGCCGGTGATGTTGATCCAGGCCAGGTCCCGCGCCTTGTCGAACTCCACCACCTCCGCGATGCCGCCCACCGGTATCGAGCCGATCGTCCACAGCACGGTGTAGCGCGATCCGACTCTCGGTGGCCCGTCTGTGATGGTCTCCCAGCGTTGCAGGTGGGGGAGCAGTGAGGGGTAGCGGTCTGGGTCGCCGAGCACTTTCCACACCGTGTCGCGATCGGCGTTGAGGGTGATGCGGCGTTCGATTCGCATCAGCCGATGACCGGAAATCGACGTTCGGCGGCCAACCGGTGCACGCCGGCCTGCAGGCTGGCCACGACATTGTCATACACCGTCTGGTCGTCGTCAGTGACCTCGATCGGTTCCTGCACTTCGATGACGATTTTGGCCGGCAGCGGGATGTGGCCCAACCAGTCGGTGACGTTCAACCCCCACGGCAGGGCCAGGGAGATCGGCACGCTTTTGAGTCGCAGCACCTTATCGAGCATCAGCAGGTGAGCCAGCCACTGCCCGCGTCCAAGGAACAATGCCGTCTCCTGTCCGCCGACGCTGGCCACCGGAACGATCGGCACGGCGGTCTGGCGGGCGAGTCGCACGAACCCTTGGCGGCCACCGAGGTCGACGATATGTCGCTGCCACGATGGGCGGTATACCTCGAAGTCACCGCCCGGATACACCAACACGGCGGCACCGGACGCAAGGGCCAGTCGCGCGCTTTCGGGACTGGCCGCCACGGTGCCGAACTTGCGAAGCCAGCCCAACGCTGGGTAGATGGCGACCAGGTTGTGGACGAGTTGGTAGAAGGGCCGCTCGACACCGAAGTAGGAGCAGAAGGCCAGGGTGAACACAAAGGTGTCGGGGGGAACGTTGCCGCCGCTGTGGTTGCCCACGAGCAGCACCGGACCTTGCGCGGGAATGCGTTGCAGTCCACGAACCTCGGCCCGGAAGTACAGGGAGGCCAGCATCCACAGGCCGGGCAGCTGGTCTCGGATGTAGTCGGGGTCACGCTGGTCGAGATCCGCCTTCGGGACCCGGGCGATGATCTGCTGCCTGGCCCACTTGAGGATGTCGGCCACATCCGTCATGGCTCCACCTTCGCATAGGTTCTGGGGCGCATCCCGCTTGCGGGGCTCTCTGATCGTTCAGGTGCGTCGGGCGATGGCGCTGGCGTGACTGAACCGTGCGGCACGCCGATGAATGCGATGTTCGCGGCCGCGGGTGCGTTGCGGCCGGCCGGCCTCGCGGATTTGCTCGGCGTAGAACCACTTCTTGGTGAATTCGACGAGGAGCAGGTAGACGACGACGAACCCGACCAGCGCGCCGAAGAACTGCAGCGGCAGCGCCGTGAAGCCGAGCGGGTGCGCCAGCGGCGAAATCGTGATCAACACGCCGAGCGCAACCACCGTGAGACTGGTGATGGTCAACGGCACGCTGGCTCGGCTGCGGAAGAACGGCACCCTTCGGGTACGGATCGCGAAAATGATCAACGTTTGGGTGGCAAGCGATTCCACGAACCAGCCGGTACGGAACTCGGTGGCGCCGGCATGCAACACGCCCAACATCAGACCGAAGGTCAGGAAGTCGAATAGCGAACTGATCGGGCCGAAAATCAACATGAACCGTCGGATGAAAGCGATGTTCCAGTGTGACGGTGCCTGCAGTTGGTCCTCGTCGACGCGGTCGGTGGGGATCGCGAGCTGCGAGCTGTCGTAGAGCAGATTATTCAGCAGGATCTGGCTGGGCAGCATCGGCAGGAATGGCAGTAACGCCGAGGCGGCGGCCGCGCTGAACATGTTGCCGAAATTGCTCGACGTGCCCATCAGCACGTACTTGATGGTGTTGGCGAAGATTCGCCTGCCCTCGGCCACGCCGGTGGCCAACACGCCGAGGTCCTTTTCCAGCAGCACTACATCGGCGGCGTCCTTGGCGACGTCGGTGGCGCTTTCCACCGAGATCCCCACATCGGCGGCGTGCAAGGCCAGTGCGTCGTTGACACCGTCACCGAGGAAGCCGACCGATCGCCCGGCTTGCCGCGCCGACCTGATCAGCTGCGCCTTCTGCTCCGGGGAGATGCGGGCGAAGATGGTGTTGTTCTTCGCCGCGGCGGTGAACTCGTCGACGCCCAGGGCCTCGAGCTGTGCACCGGTGATGGTGCCCTTGGACGCCAAACCCAGTTCCGTGCAGACTTTTTCGGCAACGCGGGGGTTGTCGCCGGTGGCGATCTTCAGCTCGATGCCCAGGGCAGCCAGCTGAGTCAGAGACTGACGCGCGGCGGCTTTGGGTTCGTCGGCGAAGACGACGAAGCCGGCCAGCATCAGATCGGACTCGTCGTCAGCTGTGATGGTGGTCAGCTCGGTTGCCGGTTTGGCGGCCACCGCAACCACCCGGCGGCCGGCGGCGAACAACGCATCCAGGGTGTTCTGCGTGTCCTGCGGGGTCATCTGGCATCGGGCCAGCACTTGTTCAGGCGCACCCTTGAGGACCAATATGCGTTTCCCGTTGTCGTCGACCAGCACCGAGGTGGCGCGGCGGATGTGGTCGAACGGCACGCTCGCGACACGTTGTACCCCGGTGCCGACCAGGTCCTTCGCCTTGGGGGATTCCCACAGGGCGGCGTCCAACGCGTTCGCGCTGACCCCGACCGACGCCGGGTCGACATCGGTGGCCAGCAGCCCAAGACGCAGGACTGAGTCGCTGTGCGCACCGGCGGGGCTGACTGCGTCGACCAAGCTGATCCGGCCATCGGTCAGCGTGCCGGTCTTGTCGGTGATCAGGATATCGATGTCGCCGAGGTCTTCAATACACACCAAGCGTTTGACCAGCACCTTGGCTTTGGCCAATTGTTGTGACCCGGTCGCGAGGCTGGCGCTGACCACCGCGGGCAGCAACTGCGGCGTGATGCCGACCGCGATCGCCAGAGAGAACAGCACCGAATCGATCACCGGTTTGCGCAGCAGCAGGTTGCTGACCAAGATCAGCACCGTCAGCGCGATCGCGACTTGCAGCAGCAGATATGAGAACCTCCGCAGGCCGACCTGAAAGTCGGTCTCTGGCTGCCGCTCACCCAGGCCGGCCGCGATACGCCCGAACTCAGCATTTCGGCCGGTGGCATACACCACCCCGATCCCTTCGCCGGCGCTGACAATCGTGCCCATGAACGCCAGATCGGTGGATTCGGCCAGCTCGGCATCGGCAGGCACCGGTTGGGGCGACTTCTCCGAGCCTGTCGATTCCCCGGTCAAGATGCTCTCGTTGCATTCCAGACCGGTCACCTCGATCAAGCGCAGGTCCGCAGGCACGGCCTCGCCCAACGACAACCGGATCACGTCACCGGGAACGAGTTGGGTGACATCGATCGCGGCGAAAGCTCCGTCGCGGCAGGCGAATGCGGTGTGGCGCACCCCCGAGTGCAGGGCGGCGGCGGCCCGCTCGGCGCGGTACTCGTTGATGAAGCCCAGACCGATACTGGCGGCCAGGATGATTCCGATGATCATCGCTTGCAGGCTGTCCCCGAGGAAATACGAGACGACGGCGGTGCCCGCCAACAAGATCAGCACCGCGTTGCGCAACTGACGCCCGAGGACCGCGAGCGCGTTGACATGATGGGTCCGAACGGCATTCGGACCGTAACGCGCCAGCCGCGTCGACACCTCCGTGCTGGACAACCCCAGCGCGGAACTGTCCAGCCAACCCAGGACCTCATCAACCGGAGCCGCCGCGACCTGCGTGGCGGTCAGTGTCTCGGGTAGCACCGGGGTTTGTGCCTTCGGCACGATCGACATGGCAGCCCTCCTGGGGATCGGCTGACGGACGCGACGAGGCCGCCGTGCGAGTTGCCCTCCTCGCCGGGCGAACTGTATCCCCATCGAGCAGTCTGCGCTATGACGACCTGGCGTTCACACCGTAGACGCCTGTAGGCAAACCACTCGGCGAGCAACTCTCGACGATCCATCGAGCAAACGGACAGCAATAATGTTCCTGACCCGACCTGCGACTACAAGTGCCTTTGGTCACCTCCGCGGCGAATCCAGTTCTGGGAAGGCCACTTTGATATCGCAGCGCGCGGAAGTTCCCGCAGCCGCACCGGGATCGCGAATCCTGGTGTAGCACAGAGTCGGAAGCTTGCTATTTCGGCACGTACCAATGAGGCGAGGGCTGGCTAGGTGCAAAGAAACTGTCGGCGAACGACAAGATAGGCCCAGCGCGACCGCCGGGCCTATCTCATCTGCTACTTATTTTCGCCGTCGGACTTGGTGAGGGCTCGGTCGGCGGTGTTGAGCAGGCTGCGATGGAACTTGTACTGGGCGGTGACCAGATCGTCGGCCAGTTCCAGAGCGGCCTCGACCAGTTTTTCGCGCAGGGGCTGAACCGACTCGGGAATCGCCTCGTCGACGGCGTGGCGGAACTTGCGCAAGGCCTGGCCCGCATCATGCTGTCCGGCCTTCGCTGATTCGCGGATTTCGTCAGTGAGTTCGGTTGCCGGTGATTCGGTGGTGGTCTTCTCGACAGTGTTGGTCATGTCAACTTTCCTATTTGGTAGTTCTAGACGCCCCAACGCTATTCGGGTCAACGCTCGTCTCCTACTGCCGAAAGTCACTCAGGAGCCCGTCATTGGTCCGTCGCCGTGAACCTCGACGCGGTGCTCTCCCGCGGCAGCCGGCCCGACTTGGCACTGACATATCGATCGCCTTCTGACCGGCACGCGCGCCGCTGCCCGTGCGACGCCCGCCTAACGGAGGGCTTCGGCCCGCTTCTTGACGCCGTCGGTCATGCCGCCGAAGCCCTTCTTCAGTGCGCGGCCCATGATGCCGGCGACGATCGGCGACACCGGGCCGAACAACTGGAAGTGCGAGTCGTAGCGGGTGCGGCCGTCCGGCAACGGGGTCAGGCGGTGCGAGCGTTCGCTGCGCAGCAGTCCCAGTGGGGCGGGCTTCATGTTGTAGCTGAACTCGACACCTGGGGTGAAGGTGTTGATGAATTCGCGCTGCTTCTTCGGCGGGCCGATCAGCACCACCTTCATGTCGATCGGGCTGCCGGGCTCGAACGTCGACGAGCACTCGGTGACGAACGGATTCCACTCGCCGTAGCTGGCCCCGTCGGTGAGCACCTGCCAGACCACGTCGGCCGGTGCGTCGATCTCTACTGACCTGTCGATAGTGAAACTCACAGACACACCGTACGGGAGGGGGTGTACACCTGCGGACAACTGTCCACTCCTCGGCCACGCCGCTATAGGCGGGCATGCGAACCGCTGGGATTCGAGCCATCCGCAAGGGCTTCGGCGCCGAACCACTTTTGACGGCCCAGTAGAACGGGAAGGAGCGCGATGTGCTGGATCAGATGCGAACGTTCACTACGCAATTGTTGGGACCGGTCACGGCGACGGTAGGGATTCGGAGCGGGATCGAGGAGCCACCCTACGTCGCGGAGGTGTTGGCCGGTGGAGTGCAGATTCGCCGCTACGGGCGACGAATAGCGGCACAAACCACGGTGGACGGAGATGAGGAGGCCGCGCGCAGTGCGGGATTCTGCAGATTGGCCGCATATATTTTTGGTGCCAACCACCAGGGCGATCGAATCGCGATGACGGCCCCCGTCGGCCAGCAGCAGTACACCGATACCAGTCGGAAGATCGCGATGACGGCGCCGGTAGGGCAGCAAGGCAGTCAGGATCGGGGTTGGGTCATCCGGTTCTACATGCCGGCAGGATCGACGCTGGAGTCGTTGCCGGTACCCGATGACGAGCGCGTGGAGCTGGTGGAGGTTCCGGCGGAAACCGTCGCGGTGTTGCGCTTCACCGGTGATCGTGGCGCTGACAGCATCGCCCGGCACACCGCTGCGCTGCGCGACACGCTCCGCGACTACGGGTTCGCCGCCGACGGCGACCCTTCGGCCTGGTTCTACGACCCGCCGTGGACCCTGCCGTGCCGACGCCGTAACGAGATCGCGATTCCCGTTGAGAACTGACCGCAACCGACCGCACAGGAGCCACAGACGATGAACCCGAAAACCATTGGCGCCACTGCCGCCGCTGTACTTGTCACTGCCATTGCGGGCGGGGCGGCATCGGGCCCTGCCGTTGCCTCACCGTGGTACGCGCGCTTGCGCAAGCCGAACTATCAGCCGCCGCGGCAGGCGTTCCCCATCGTGTGGCCGCTGCTATATGCCGATATCGCCGTCGTGTCCGCCGACACGCTCGATAGCCTGGCCGATAAGGGCGACACGGGTGCCGCCCGCCGTTTCGGCGCTGCACTCGCGATCAATTTGGGACTCAACGCCAGCTGGTCGTGGATCTTCTTCAACCGTCGTCGGCTCGGACCGGCTGCACTGACTGCTGCGGCGCTGACCGTCAGTAGTGCCGACCTGACGCGCCGCGCACTCGCGGTACGGCAACAGCGGGCGGCGCCCTTGGTCGCGTATCCCGTCTGGTGCGCTTTCGCGACCGTACTGTCAACGCATATCTGGTGGATCAACCGGCGCAGCCTGACTTAGCGGCAGGCGCTGGGCGGTCCGGGTCCGTTCCTTCTGCGCTTCCGCCGCGATATTTTTGATCATGCCCGTGAAGATGATGCCGTGAAACGGCATCAGGGCGTACCAATACAGCCGTCCGGCAAGGCCTTTGGGAAAGAAAATGGCTCGCTGATGGAGTCTGGTGGTTTTCCCGCGGGCTTGGAGTTCCCATTGCAGCCAGGCTTTGCCGGGGGCACGCATCTCGGCGCGCAGGCGCAGCAGATGCGGCCGCTCGATGCGCTCGACGCGCCAGAAATCGAGGGCGTCACCGGTATAGAGGGTGTTCGGATTGCGGCGGCCGCGCGCCAGGCCGACACCCCCGGTCAGCACGTCCAGCCAGCCGCGGACCATCCAGGCGAGCGGAAAGGAGTACCAACCGCGTTCGCCGCCGATACCTTCGACGACCTGCCACACCTGGTCGATGGCGGCGTCGCAGTCGATGCTGCGATCGTCGGTATAGATGGCGTCGCCGGCCCAGCTCGGATCGGATGGGAGCGGGTCGGCGGGGGCGCCGGTCGGCGAGGCGTTCGCCCAGGTGGTTTCCACTTCGCCGTCTTTGATGCGGCGCAGTGCCAGTCTGACCGCTTCGCGGTATCCGGTGGTACCGCCAGGAGGGGGCGGGATCACGGCATCGATATCGTGCTCGGCGACCACCGCGTCGGTGCTCAGCGATTCGATCAGAGCGCGGCCGATCTGAGGTGGCACCGGCGTTACCAGCCCAATCCACAATCCGGCGAGTTTGGGCGTGAGAACAGGCAGGACCAGGATTCTGCGCTTGGCCAGTCCCGCGACGTCGGCGTAGATCTGCATCATTTCGCCGTAGCGCAGGACATCGGGCCCGCCGATGTCGTAGGTGCGTGAGCGCGGCAGCTCGGCGGTGGCGGCGGCCAGCAGGTAGTAGAGGACGTCGCGGATGGCGATGGGCTGTATGCGGTTGTTGACCCAGCGCGGCGTCGTCATGACCGGTAGCCGGTTGGTCAGGTGGCGGACCATCTCGAAGGAGGCCGAACCGGAACCGATGACCACACCGGCCTGCAGCACGATAGTCGGGACAGCTGATTTGATCAGGATGTCTCCGACCTGGCTGCGCGAACGTAGGTGGGTAGACAGCCGGTCAGATGCCGTGTGCAGTCCGCTCAGGTACACGATGCGTTTGACGTTGGCGCTGCGCGCCGCGGCAGCGAGATTTTCTGCGCTCCGCCGTTCGGCTTCGGTGAATTCGCCTTGGTTGCCCATCGAGTGCACGAGGTAGTAGATGACGTCGATGTCGCGGCAGGCTTCGCCGAGCGTGTCCGCATCGGTGAGGTCGGCTTGCACCACCTCCACGTCGGCAGCCCAGGGCACGTCACTGATCTTGTCCGGATTGCGCGCCATCACACGGACTCGGTGACCGGCTTCGATGACGCGTGGGACCAACCGCCCGCCGATATATCCGGTGGCGCCGGTGACCAGTACCCGCAGCGACGGTGCGGATTCATTCTTGTCGGGCACAGACTCTCCTCGGCTACGGGTTCACGCTGGCTGCGCGAACCACTCGGTGGCGGAACCCTCTGTCAGAACATTTCCCGAAAGCGCCGTTTCCTACCATGTGATTCGTAGGCATGCCTCCCGCGGATGGTCGCGTGTTCATCCCGAAGTCTGCACCCGGCGCTAGCCTGGCGATCATGTCCAGCACTTTTTTCGACAACCCGGTCACCCGCGCCCTCAACAAGGCGGCGGTGGGTCTGACCACAGTGCCCGTTCTCAGTGGCATCGTCGGCCGCAGCCTGGTCGAGATCCGGTACACGGGTCGCAAATCGGGGCGCAGCTTTCAGACTCCCGTGAACTACCGGTTGTCCGGTGATGAGGTCGTCATCAGGGTGATGACACCGGACTCCAAGAGCTGGTGGCGCAATTTTCTCGGTGATGGCGGGCCCATCATGCTGCTCAATTTCCGCGGCGCCGACCGCGCTGGGCATGCCGTCGCCACGCGTGACGACAAGGGCCGGGTCACGGTGCGGGTCAAGCTCGACTAGAGGTCACGCCGCCGGCGGAATGGCATGATCCAGGTGTCGACATCCGCAGGAGGCGAGGACGTGCCGGTGACCCACTTTGAGGTTCAGGGCCCGGTGTCCGTTGCCTGATGCAATGCGGGTCGTCGACCTCGCCGATGCGCCGGGTGCCGGTGGGCTGGTGATCGGGGTCGGGGATCCGGCCGGTGCCGACGCAGAGTTCTGGTTGCAGGAGGCGACTTTCACGCTGGTCGACCGGCCATGTGCGGATCCGAGGACCGTGCAGGTGCCAGACGCCGCGGAGGCGCTGGCGCAGATCACCGAGCGCGTGGTGTCTTGGCCGCAGGCCGCGGCGGTGTGTGACGACGTGCTGCGTGCTTTCGATCCGGCTGGCTCAACGTTCAGCGGGGTGATCACCGAATCGCTGGCGTACTCGACCTTGCAGTCCGGCCGTGAATTTGCCCGCTGGTTGGCCGAACGCGGCCCGAAAACTGCTCCGCTGCTACCGGATCCGGTGGTGGCGCGCCGGGACGGCGACACGGTGCATGTGGCGTTCAACCGGCCCCAGCGCCACAACGCGTTCTCCACGGATGCGCGGGCGGCGCTGCTGGAGGCGCTGGAGGTGGCCCGCCTGGATAGCTCGGTCACCGCGCTGGTGCTCACCGGGAACGGGCCGTCTTTTTGTAGCGGAGGCGATCTGGCCGAGTTCGGGACCTTCGATGACCCGGCCTCGGCGCACCTGGCCCGCACGCGCTTCAGCCCGGCTCTGGTGCTCGACGAGATCACTCGTCGGTTGGGCACGGCGTGCCAGGCCGTGGTGCATGGACAAGTGCTCGGTAGCGGGTTGGAGATGGCCGCGTTCTGCGGGCAGGTGACCTGTCATCCCGATGCCACGCTCGGACTGCCGGAGTTGGCGTTGGGGCTGATCCCCGGTGCGGGTGGCACGGTGAGCATCACGCGGCGGATAGGCCGTTGGCGCACAGCCTATTTGGTGCTGTCCGGGGTGACGATCGATGCGGCGACGGCACAGACCTGGGGCCTCGTTGATGTTGTCTCGGCATGAATGACGGGGCAGGCGCGATGGTGCGGGACTGGGCGGCCAGCGGGCTGGCCGCGCTGACCGGGATGCCGGACGGCCCACCGGATGTCAGCCGCGCCGCGGTGTTGCACCAGGCGCGGGCTGTCGCATCCGCGTTGTCTGCTCTTTTCGGGATCACGGTCGATGCCGCCGAACTCCTCGCGGGGCGAGCCGCGCTGTCAGGGCTACGCCGCCAGGGCCGGATCAGTGCCGGTGGAGCGACGCGGCTGATCGCCGGCCGGGACGGCTGGTTCGCCCTGACTCTGGCACGGCCCGATGACGTCGATGCGGTGCCGGCGATGCTGGAATCCGAGGTGGCGATCGACCATCGGTGGTCGGCGATCACCGAGTGGGCCGGTCGTCGCCAGGTCGGCGACGTCGCGGAACGCGCCCGCCTGCTGGGCTTGCCGGTCGGGGTATTGGGGGAGACCGCGGCAGCTGCACCGGTGGTGCGTCGATGTGGCGGCCGAAATCCGTTCGGCGACTATGCCGGACTGCTGGTGGTGGACCTGTCGTCGATGTGGGCGGGGCCGTTGTGTGGGCAACTGCTGGCCCGGACCGGTGCCACGGTGGTCAAGGTGGAGAGCCCGACGCGGCCGGACGGTACGCGGCAGGGAGAGCGTCGATTCTTCGATTGGATGAATACCGGAAAGTTCTGTTACGCCACCGATTTCGGCCAGCCTGACGACTTGCGCCAGCTGCTGTCGGTGGCCGATGTGGTCATCGAGTCGTCACGTCCGGATGCGCTGGTGCATCGGGGCCTGGGGCCGGCGGATGTCCCGGCGCGGGACGGCAGGGTGTGGCTGCGGATCACCGGTCACGGCGCCGACGGGGAATGCGCTCACTGGGTCGGTTTCGGTGACGATGCCGCGGTATCGGGCGGCCTCGTCGGCCGCGATCCAGCCGGTGCCGGGCCGGTGTTCTGTGGCGACGCCATTGCCGATCCGCTGACGGGCATGCATGCCGCGCTGGCGGTGGGGCAGTCGCTGCACCGTGGTGGCGGTGAGGTCATCGAGATCGCGCTCGCCTCGGTCGCCGCCGAGTATGCGGCGCTACCGCTCACCAGCAGTGACAGAGTTGGTGCGGTGGCGGAACCGGCGATGCCAGTGCTGTCGTCGCGGGCCGGCGAGCTGGGTGCCGACAATGCGGCGGTGCGGGAAATGGTGCGGGAAAGGGCAGCGGCGGCATGCTGATTCAACGGGCCGTGCTGCTCGACGGCCGCACGGTGGACATCCGTCTGGGCCGGCGGATCGAGGCCATTGCGGCCGGTCTCGAACCAATCCAGGGTGAGGACGTCATGGACGCCGCTGGTGGCACCGTCATCCCGGGCCTACATGACCATCACGTCCACTTACGTTCGGCGGCAGCAGCATTGGCGTCAGTGCGGGTGGGTCCCGGCGAGGTGCGCAGTCGTGACGCCTTGCGCGCGGTATTGGGGCACGCCAAGGTCGGCGAGGACGGCTGGATTCGGGCGGTCGGCTATCACGAGGCGGTCGCCGGTTCGCTGGATCGTGCGGTGCTCGATCAGGTTTCACCCAAGGTGCCGGTGCGCGTCCAGCACCGCAGCGGGGTGCTGTGGACCCTGAACTCCGCGGGGCTGGCGGCGGTCGGCCTGTCTGAGCATCCCGACGGCCGGCTGCGCAGCGCCGACCCGAGCTGGTCGCATTCGCTGCAACGGCGGGACGCCGGGCTGGGTGAGATCAGCGGACGACTCTCATCGTTCGGCGTCACCGGTGTCACCGACGCGACGCCTGATCTGACCGCCACGGACGTGATGGACTTCGGCGAGGCCCGTCGACACGGCGAACTGCGCCAGCGCGTTGACGTGCTGGCCCCGGCCAAACGCATCCTGCACGATGACGACCTGGACCTCGATGCGCTGACCGACTGGATCACCGCCCGGCATCGACTGGGCGGAATCGTTGCGCTGCACTGCGTTACCGCCATGCAGCTCGTTGTCGCGATCAGTGCGCTGCGGCAAGCGGGGACGCGGCCGGGCGACCGGATCGAGCACGGCGCCGTCATTCCCGACGACTGCCTGGCCGATCTGCGCGAACTCGGCGTCCTGGTGGTGACCCAACCGAACTTCGTTGCCGAGCGCGGTGACCAGTACTTCACCGACGTGCCGGCAGAGGAACACTGCCAGCTGTGGCGGGTGGCCTCGCTGTGCGACGCGCAGATACCTGTCGCGTTGTCTACCGACATGCCGTTCGGGGACGCCGACCCGTGGGCGGCGATGCGCGCTGCGGTGCACCGCAGTACTCCTACGGGACGAGTGCTCGGGACCGGCGAAAGTATCGACGCGGCAACAGCATTGGGCATGTTCCTGGGATCACCCCAGCAGCCCGACGTGCCGCGGGAGCTTACGGTCGGGATGGCGGCAGATTTGTGTGTCTTGACGGTCCCGCCGCGAGATGCCCTCGCCGCCCTCGATGCCTCGCTGGTGGCCGCGACCGTGTACGACGGCGCGGTGGTCTACGAGACGCGCTGAGCGCTAGCGCACCGGCTGCAGCATGTCGTCGTCGAGCACTCGGCTCAGCAAGTCTTCTCGGGCCTCGACGTACTGCGTCTTCAGGGTCTCGACCAGCTGCGCCACGGTGAGACGCTCCTTGATACTGCCGACGCCCTGACCGGCGCCCCAGATGTCCTTCCAGGCTTTGGCATCCGTATTGCCGCCAGAGCCGAAATTCATTGCCGAGGCGTCGGATTCGGGCAGGTTGTCTGGATCAAGACCCTGGGCGACGATGCTGCCGCGGAGATAGTTGCCGTGCACGCCGGTGAACAGATTGCTGTAGACGATCTCGGACGCGGTGGAGTCGACGATCATCTGCTTGTACTCGGGCACCGCGTTCGCTTCATCGGTGGACAGGAAAGCCGAACCGACATAAGCGAAGTCGGCGCCGGCAGCCAATGCGGCGAGTACGGACCGGCCGTGGGCGATGGCGCCCGACAACAGCAGTGGACCGTCGAACCACTCGCGGATCTCGCGAACCAGTGCGAAAGGTGACTGGGTACCGGCGTGGCCGCCGGCACCGGCCGCAACGGCGATGAGGCCGTCGGCGCCCTTGTCGATGGCCTTGTGTGCGAACTCGTTGTTGATGATGTCGTGCAGGACGATGCCGCCATAGGAATGCACGGCGTCGTTGATCTCGGGCCGTGCGCCGAGCGAGGTGATCACGATCGGGACCTTGTGCTCGACGATCACATTCATGTCGTGTTCGAGGCGGTCGTTGGAGCGGTGCACGATCTGATTGACCGCGAACGGCGCGACGATGGCGTCGGGATTGGCGAGCGCGTAGGCGGCGTTCGACTCCTCGATTTCATCCAGCCAATCGCTGAGCAGGCTGGAGGGTCGGGCATTGAGTGCCGGGAAGGATCCGATGACACCCGCCTGGCATTCCGCCTTCACCAATGCAGGTCCCGAACACAGGAACATCGGCGATGCGACCACCGGCAAGGACAGGCGCTGTGCGAGGACGGGAGGCAGACCCATTGTGGTGATGGCCCTTCGAATCGGAAACCGTGGTTGGGCAGGACTTTAGCTTCGCGACTGCGATTATGCAACTAGTGGCATAATCACGGCTCGGGCGACGACCTGGCACGGAGAACCGCGCAAGCCCGCTGCGTTCCGGCGGTGGAAACCGCACTGGACCTACGATCACGCCATGTCGCTGCAATTCGCCATATTGACCGCGCTCACGGAGCGGGCATCGACCGGTATTGAACTCACTCGCCGGTTCGATCGGGCATTCGGCTATTTCTGGGCGGCGACCCACCAGCAGATCTATCGCGAACTCGACAAGCTCAAGAACTCCGGCCTCGCCGAGGCCTTGACTCCCGATCGCCCCGAGCGTGGCCAGCCCAAGCGGTTCAGCATCACTCCGGCCGGACGGCAGGCGCTCAGTGAATGGCTTTGCGGGATCGATGATCCCGCGCCGGAGCGGATGTCCATCGCGGTGCGTGTGCGTGCTGCGGCCGCACTGGGCGAGGCGGGGGCCGTGCGTGCGGTGATCGCCCATCACCTGGCTTCGCATGAAGCGACCTTGGCCAACTACCGCGAAATCGACGCACGTGATTTCGCGGCCCCGGTCGCCGACGCCGACGTGCTGCGCCACCTCGTGTTGAAGGCCGGGTTGCGTACCGAACAAGCCTGGGTCGACTGGTGTCGCGAGGTCCTGGACGTGCTGGACAAACTGGCATCGCGCGGCTAGATAGCGGGCTTCTGCCAGATCAGTAGGTAACGCCAGAAGAGCAGCCGCCGCATGCGAGCCACCGCCAGAGTCACACTCGCGCGTCGACCCGAACCGGGATGGGGCCCTTTGCCACCGTCGTGTACGGCGACTCCAGTGGGAAGTCGTCCGCCATCGACTCGATGCGGTTCGACCGGACGATGGTGGCCAGCGCGAGCGTCGTCACCAGCATCGCGAAGTGCTCACCGATGCACGAGCGCGGGCCCGCGGCGAACGGGATGAACTGCCAGCGGTCGCGGATCTTGGAGTTCTCCGGGCTGAAACGGTCGGGGTTGAAGGCCAGCGGGTGGTCCCACAATGTCGGGTCCCGGTGCACGGCGCTGATCCCGATGGCGACGATGCTGCCGGCTTCCACGCGGTAGCCGTCGACGACGATGTCCTGCGTCGCCGTCCGGCCGACACCGGCCGCCGGCGGGCACAGTCGCAGCGACTCGTTGAGCACCTGGGCGGTGTACGTGAGCCGCGGCACGTCGTCGGGCGTCAGCTCCCGATCACCGATCGCGGCGACTTCGGCGGCCACCCGGTCCTGCATCTCGGGGTTGTGCCCGAGCTGCCACAGGGCGTACGTCAGTGTCGTCGCTGTCGTGTCGTGGCCGGCCAGCATGAAAATCAGCAGGTCGTTGCAGATGTCGTCATCGGACAGCTTGTGGCCGGTTTCGGGGTCGGCGGCGGCGAGCAGCGCCTTGACCAGCGGTGCGTCGCGGTTGGGATTCGCGCGGCAGTCCCGCAGGACCTCCATGGTCATCTGGCGCATCCGGGCCACCGCGGCTCGCGCGCGACGGCGTCCCGGCGTGGGCAGCCACTTCGGTGCCTTGATCGGTCGCAGGGCGCGGTCGGCCGTGTAGCGCGAGGCCACGTGCATGTTCTCGGCGATGGTGTTGCTGTGTTCGTTGATGTCGAGGCCGAGAATGGAGTAGCCGAGCGACCGCATGGCGAGCTGGCGGCACTCGGTGTCGAGGTCGACGTCGCGGGCGTCGCGCCAACGGTCGGCACTGGTCTGCGCGGCCTGTGTCATATGTCCGCCGAAGCGGTCGACGTGCTGTCTGGTGAAAACCGGCTGCAAGGCGCGTCGGCGTGGCGGCCAGGCGCTGTTGGGCAGGACGAAGAGGTTCTCGCCGACCACGTTGCGCACTTCTTCGTGGATCGTCGAACGGTCGGCGAGATTGTCTGCGCGGCCCAACACGTCCCGGATGCCGCTGGGCGAGGTGACCAGCACGATGGGCGGCGCGACCGACTTCGGTACCGGGGCGATGCGGCTCACCGGCCCGCCGACTTCGCTCAGCAATACCAGTCCGGTGTGCAATTGCCGTGTGTTCAGCAGCTGCCGCCAGGGCAGCGGATTCTTCGGCGCGAGTGGCAAGGCGCCAACCGGCGGCGCCTCGGTGGTTGCGGACATGACACCAAGAATCGTGCCGCATTCGGCGATTGGCAAGTAGTGCCTTGATTCGACGAGCGCGTGTCGCCGCCGGGGGCTATGAATCAATGATGAGCAACCACGTGAACCTCACCCCACAGGAAAATTCGCTGATCGCCGAGAGCAATCCCGAGGCGTTGGCCCGCATGGACGCGAAATCGCTGAAGGAACTGCGGACCAAGCTCAGGCAAGCGCGCGAGAAGAACTTCAGTCTGTTGCGGCGTCAGGGCGCGGCCCGGGTGGAGGCAGAAGGTGGCCGCGGCGCCGCGCAGCCGGCCAGCGAAAAGCGCGGGGAGAAGGTTGAGGTGTTCGACGAGGCGCTGGCCCGGGTGAGCGAGCGACTCGATGAAGTCGGTGACGCCGGGTAATCAGCCGACCTCGTCGGGATCAGTGAGTGACTTTCGGCCGTAGCACGGCGTGGTCTGCGCTCGTACCGTTGCAGGTGTCAGATACATGCACCTTCGTCTGGAGCGGACAACATGACCGAATTATCTCCTCGCCCTTGCATTTTGGTCGGCATCGACGGTTCGAGGTCATCGCTTGACGCGTTGACGTGGGCCGTCCACGAGGCGCAGGGACGCAACCTGCCGCTGCGATTGGTCCATGCCGTCGACTACGGCAATTTTGTGATGGGATTCAATCCGGGTGCCTCGGAGAGCTTCTTCAAATATGTGGAGGCGGCGGGGCAGAAATTCCTCGACGAAGCCAGGGCAGACGTTCAGGCCATGGATCTTGACGTCGAGGTTTCGCTACACAACGTGACGGGTCGCCCCGCGGACGTGCTGCTGGAACAGTCCAAGGACGCAATTCTCACCGTTGTCGGCTCCACTGGGCTCAACGGACTCACGGGGCTGCTCGCCGGGTCGGTGGCCTTGACGCTGACCGCACACGGGCACAGCCCTGTTGTCGTGGTTCGCTCTCCCGGCGCACATGCCGGCGGTCCGGTCGTAGTCGGAGTGAGCGGTGCGCCGGACAGTGAGGACGCGATCGGCTGGGCCTTCGAGGAGGCCTCGCTGCGTGGCGCAAATCTTCTGGCCGTTCTCGTATCGAGTTATGTACCAGCTTATTTCGATTACGTCGAACCGACATGGGAAGAGCTGCCGGGCCCGGCTCGTGAGGATCAGCAGGCAATGCTGTTGGCGGAGCGCTTGGCCGGGTGGCAGGAGAAGTTCCCGGACGTGGTCGTCCGTCGGGTGGTGGCCGCCGGTCACCCGGGGCACGTGTTGTTGGACTATGCCCAGCGCGCCCAGTTGGTTGTCACCGGGACCCGGGGGCATGGGAATGTCGCGGGATGGTTCCTCGGATCGACGAGTCACCGCTTGATTCAGCATGCGGGTTGCCCCGTACTCGTTGCCCGGCCCCATGCCCGCGAGTCGAGCAGCTGACATCGCACCGACCTACTGACCACTGCCCGGCCGCGGGCAGTGGTCAGTCGTCTTCATGCACGTTCACGCACGCGCGATGAGGACAGATGGATTGTCGCGGTTGGTGTCGGCATGCGAGCCGATGATGGCCGGAAGTTCCCGAGCGCTGTGGGCGCCGACCACAACGAGGCTGATTGGTTCGGACGTATTGTGCAGGTAGTGGACGACGCTGGTCGTGACAGGTGCGGCGGCGATCTCCACGTCGGGATAGAGCTCGCGCCAGACCGAAGTGCGGCGCCGCAGCTCCTGCCACGCCGTTACACCCGTCTCGGGCGGGCACACTCCGACCGCAATAATCGGCCGCGCGCGCAGTTGCGCTTCGGCAACTGCCGCGGCGAAGACATCGTGGTTTTCGTCCCAGTCGTTCAACTCCACCACGATCGCCCCGTCAGGAGTCCGTCGCCGTGGTGAGTAACTACGGATGACTGCGACGGGGCAGGACGCACCCTCGGCAACTCCTGCGGCTGTCGAGCCCAGTAGCGCCTTTGCAAAACGCCCGATTCCGACCGAACCGACGCACACCAGTGCGGCATCGCGGGATTCCCCGATCAACGCAACGGTCGGGTCGCCGACCACCGCGGCAGTCTCGATCTTTACTTGCGTAGCAGTTGTCTCGATGGCTGCATGCGCTGCTCGCAGGCAGGTCCGGGCGTATTCCATGACCATGCGGTCCGACCCTGCTGACTGCTGAACGCAGCTCACCAGGCGCACTGGTACGTCCCGGGAGATGGCTTCGTCCACTGCCCAATGAGCGGCGTATACGGCGGCCGTCGAACCGTCGATCCCAACGACGACCGAGTCACCGCTATGGAATTCGATCATGTTGTCTCCCTGTCTGTTTGTTCCGTGTTCCGATGGCGGTTGGAAATGACGGAGTTCGGTGTTCCGGCCGCCGTCGACATGGTCGGCGAGCGGTGATGTGGGGCAAACTCGAGGGCGGTCAGAACAGCCAGCGCGTGTCCGAAATGCAGGGCTGGGAAGAGGACATAACGCTCCTGGCTCATCGCGTCGAACTTGCGGACATATCGGTACAGCGACTCGAGTTTGATGAAGCGATCGCCGATATGAGCCAGCGCCCGGAGGGATTGGCGGGACAATCCATGGCCGGTACCTTCGGAGAACAACTCAGGAAATGGCGCGAAAGCGAGCGAGACGCGTTGCCCTCCACGCTCTTTCGTCCATTGGATCATGTCGACGCTGAGTCGTTCGTCCGTGCCGTTCGCGGCATCCCTACGCCGCCATGGCAGGTCCAGGCTGACGTCGGTGCCTCCGCCGGCGCTGGCATAGCGATGGAAGCCCTGTATTCGGCCGTTGCCGTCGCGGGCGATGATGAGCCATACCCCCGGATAGCGACCCGATAGCGTGCCGCCCAGCATCATGCAGAATCCGCGTTCTCTGTCAACGGATTTGCCCGAGTCGAGCATCACGCCGCGCAACTCCGTGCGCAGCTGGTCGTCGACCTCGTTCTCCGCCACGACCTGCGTTGTCATGCCGGCGTTGTGGGTGCGTTGGACAGCTTGGCGAAGATTACGTTTGCGCCGGCCGGCGAGGCTGAATGTGTTGACGTCGATAACGACGTCACGGCCGATCGGCACCGTGGCCAGATGTGGAAGGATCCTTGGGGCGTTGTGCCACAACGCCAATCGTGGCTCTGATACGCCGAGCACTGCGACGTGCCAGCGGTGTGTTCGGCACATTTCGGCGAAGCTGCTGACAAGCCCGGCGTACAGGTCGGGATTTCCGATCGGATCGCCCGCGACGACGGCGTACCCGCCCAGCACCCGGTAGGACAGGGCAGCGGTGCCATCGGGGCTGAACCACAGGCGCCGGCCGGCAGCCATTGCGAACGGAGCCAGTGGATCGCCGTGCGTGCCGCTGATCAGTGACCAAACATGCTGCGAAACAGGATAAGTACTATTCGGTGAGCGCGACCTGCTGCCGTGTCGTTTCCGGCTCGGCCGGCCGATGGTCAGCTGGGGACCTGCGGCGCGGTCTGCCGGCTCCATGAGCTCCCTCTAAGTGTGGAAAGGCGTGTCTGTGAATCCTCACGCGGGGTATGTGGTCGGGGCGAGGGCACAAAGGCCTTTTGGCCGGCCACATGAGTCACCGCTGGGGGCCACCCGTTGCGCGATGCCTGTGGCGGGCCAACGAGTGACTTTCGGCCATAGCAGCACGTTGCCGGCGCTCGTAGCGTCGTGAACATCGGACCGGCAATGTTCTCGGAGGAAACTGTGACTGAATTAGCTTCCCGCCCTCATATTTTGGTCGGCATCGACGGATCGAGTTCGTCGCTGCTGGCACTCACCTGGGCCGTCAATGAAGCTCAGCTGCGCAACCTTCCGCTCCGGTTGGCGCACGCCGTCGACTTCGAGAGTTTTGCGATGGGATTCAACCCCGGCGCCTCGGAGAGTTTCTTCAAATACCTCGAAACCACGGGCCAGCGCTTCCTTGACGAAGCGCTGGATCACGTCCAGGTTCTGGACCCTGACCTGGAGGTGACCCTGACCCGAGTGGCTGGTCGGCCGGCCCGGGTATTGGCCGACCTGTCCAAGGATGCGTTCCTGACCGTCGTGGGCTCAACGGGCCTCAATGCGTTCATGGGGCTGCTCGCCGGCTCGGTGTCGGTGGCGTTGACCGCGCACGGGCACAGCCCGGTCGTTGTGGTTCGTGCACCCGGGGTGCCGGTGACGGGCACCGTCGTGGTGGGAATCAGCGGCGCACCGGATAGCGAAGACGCTATCGCGTGGGCATTCGAGGAAGCCTCGATGCGCGGCGCAGAACTGGTCGCTGTGCTGGTCTGGAGCTACATGCCGGCCTATTTCTACTACGTCGAACCGCCATGGAATGACCTCACCGGCCGAGCTCGCGAGGAACAGCAGGAGATGCTTCTGGCGGAGCGGCTGGCGGGCTGGCAGGAGAAATTCCCCGACGTCGTCGTCCGTCGCATCACGGCACTCGGCAACCCGGCGCAGGTGCTGCTGAGCCACGCCCAGCACGCACAATTGGTCGTCGCCGGGAGCCATGGGCACGGCGATGTAACCGGATTGTTCCTCGGCGCCACCAGTCACCGGTTGATCCACCATGCGAACTGCCCGGTGCTCGTCGTTCGGCCGCATTCTCGCGAGTCCACCCGATGACCAGCACAACTCGTGCTGTCAGAGAGCCCTTGGCGGAGCCTCGGTTGCGATCGGTCGACGCGTACTGGCGGGCCGCCAACTATCTCACCGCGGGCCAGATCTATTTGATGGACAACCCGCTGCTGCGAACACCGCTGGAGCGCCAACACATCAAGCCCCGTCCGTTGGGCCACTGGGGAACCGCACCAGGACTGAACTTCATCTACGCGCACTTGAATCGCGCGATCATCGACCACAATCTCGATGCGATGTATGTCATCGGGCCGGGACACGGCGGGCCCGCATTGTTCGCGAACGCGTGGCTGGAGGGCAGCTACAGCCGGACTCGTCCCGATATCACCCGCGACGCTCACGGCATGGCGACGCTATTCCGCGAATTCTCTTTTCCGGGTGGCGTTCCCAGCCATGTCGCACCCGAGGTGCCTGGGTCGATCCACGAGGGCGGCGAGCTGGGCTATTCGTTGGCGCACGCCTACGGTGCAGTACTCGACAACCCGAATCTGTTGGTGGCATGCGTCATCGGTGACGGTGAAGCCGAGACAGGACCGCTCGCGGCCAGTTGGCATTCCAACAAGTTCATCAACCCCGTCACCGACGGTACGGTGCTGCCCATCCTGCATCTCAACGGATACAAGATCGCCAACCCAACGGTATTGGCCAGGATCACGGACGCCGAACTCGATAGCTTGTTACGCGGATACGGGCACCACCCGATTTACGTCAGCGGTGACGACCCACACCTGCTGCACCAGGACATGGCCGCAGCACTCGACCGGGCGGTAGCCCTGGTGAGCGAGATCCAGAACGTTGCGCGGACAGCCTCCTCGCCGTCACCACGACCCCAGTGGCCCATGATCGTGTTGCGGACACCCAAAGGTTGGACCGGACCGCAATGGGTAGACGGTTTACCGGTGGAGGGCACGTGGCGCGCCCACCAGGTGCCCATCGCCGACATCCGGACTGAACCGGAACACCGCCGGCAGTTCGTCGATTGGCTCTCTTCTTATCGGCCCGACGAGTTGTTCGATGAGATGGGTTGCCCGACAGCGCTGGTGGCCGACAATGTTCCGACGTCCGATTACCAGATGGGGTTGAACCCGAATGCCAACGGCGGCCTCCTGCTCACGCCGTTGCACCTGCCGGCCGCAAAGGAATTTGCCGTGTCCACCGTGATGCCGGGAGATACCACTGCCGAGCCGACCCGGGTGCTCGGGCACTATCTGCGCGAAGTCATGGCGCGTAACGCCTGCTACCGCAACTTCAGACTGTTCGGACCAGACGAGACCGCGTCGAATCGGCTCGATGCCGTGTACGACGTCAGCGACAAGCAGTGGAACGCAGCGGTTGTGCCGAGCGACGAACACCTGGCTCGCGACGGACGCGTGCTCGAAGTCTTGTCGGAGCACATGTGCCAGGGCTGGTTGGAAGGCTATCTGCTGACAGGGCGCCATGGCCTGCTCAACAGCTACGAGGCCTTCGCGCATGTCGTTGACTCGATGGTGAACCAGCATGCCAAGTGGCTCAAGGTAAGTCGCGAGCTCCCGTGGCGCGCACCGATCGCATCCCTGAACTACTTGCTCACGTCGCACGTGTGGCGCCAAGACCACAACGGCTTCTCGCACCAGGATCCGGGCTTCATCGACCATGTCGCCAACAAGCGCGCCGAGATCGCCCGCATCTACTTGCCGCCGGATGCCAACACCTTGCTGTCGGTCGCGGCGCACTGCCTCGCCAGCCGGGACTACATCAACGTGATCGTCGCGGGGAAGAACGACGCACCGGTGTGGCTCACCGCCGAGCAGGCCGCGGTGCATTGTGCACGAGGCGCGGATATCTTCGAGTGGGCCAGCACCGACGCGGGTTCTGTACCTGATGTTGTGCTGGGTTGTGCTGGCGATGTTCCCACCACCGAGGTACTGGCCGCGGTATCGATACTGCGGAAACATCTGCCGGAGCTCAAGATTCGCGTCGTCAACGTGGTCGATCTGTTCCGGCTGCAGTCGAATTCGCAGCATTCGCACGGCATGACGGACGCGGAGTACGACACGTTGTTCACCACCGATCGGCCGGTGATCTTTGCCTATCACGGTTACCCGTCGTTGATTCATCGGTTGACCTACCGTCGACGCAACCATCGGCACATGCACGTACGTGGTTACCTGGAGGAGGGCTCGACAACCACGCCTTTCGACATGCTGGTGCTGAACAAGATGGATCGCTTTCAGCTGGTGATCGACACGATCGATGTGATCCCCGGACTTCGCGGCCCGGCCGCGGATATGCTGCGCGCTGAGATGACTTGCGCCCACGATCGCCATCGGGACTGGATCCGCACGCACGGTGAGGACCTGCCGGAGATACAGGAATGGAACTGGATTCCGGCAGTTGATTGACGTCGGGGGATGCCCGCCGGGGGATGCCCGTCGGGGGATGCCCGCCGGGCGAGGCGGGCATCCCGTTACCCACCTGAAAACTATTGCGGCACTGCCTGGTCACCGGTGGATGCTGCCGTGCGGTCGGTGCGAGGTTCGGCTGGATCGTGATCCCGGTCGATGAAGACCACGAGCTGGTTCATCTCCACCGGCTCGCGATGAATTCCTCCGATCACGGAGGAAATATCCAGTTTTCCAGTCGAATTCAACACCACGGTGACCGCCAACTCAGGGTGGTCTCGCAGAAAATGCGGCAACCCCGCATTCGTCGCTACGGGATACCACGTCACGTCGGGGTGCTCCTGGCGCCATCGGTCCACCATTTGGTCCAACACCTCACGCGGGGTGGCTCCGAGATCGTTGTCCTTGACACCCAGCGCCAGCACTGGGGAGTGGTGACGACGTGCCCGACGCACCGCGGCTCGGATGATCCGGGAGTCGTCGGTGTACACGCTGACCGGTGCGACGATGAACTGCGGTTGGAAGTCGGCAGTTTTCGTGGCGTCCGCAGCCCGGATCAAAGCAACTGAGCAGGCGGCATCGCTGGCCACGGTTTCGGCGGTCGACCCGAGAAATGCCTTGACGAATCGGCCGATGCCGTTGGTACCGAGACAGACAAGGGACGCGAATCGAGACTCGGCGACCAGGACTCCGGCAGCATTTCCTTCGTAGAAGTCGGTTTTCACCCTGGCTTCGGGGACGGCCGACACAACGTGCCTGCGGACGGCGGCAAGTACGGTCTTTGCCTTCTCGACCTCCACCCGGTACGACTCTGCGGGCATCGGCTGGCCCAGAACGGAATTGACCACATAGATCAGTCGCAACTCCACGTTACGGCTGGCCGCTTCCTGCGCAGCCCACAGTGCCGCCGATTCGGAGGCAGGTGAGCCGTCGATTCCGACGATGACCGGAGCGGCTTGTTCGGTGTGCATGTCTTTCCTCATTCGGCGAAATGGAGTACGTCGGACAGCGGCCGGCGTGGGGCCCGCGGCGGCAGGAGATCGCGGTTGCAGTGGGCTCCGATCCGCACGATCACCTGAGGCAATGCGCGACCGACGACATCGGCCACGATGTTACGAGCGGCGGGAACTTCGACCGCCCGAGTCATGATGGAGGTGGCGAAACCTGCCATGGTGGCCTCGAGGAGCACCTGCGAGAGGGTCTCACCACAGCCGAAGAGCGCCCGGCGGGTGTTCTCGACCGCTGACAACACCAGCAGCACAGAATGATCATCGGGGACGTCGGTCGGTTCGTACCGGTCCTGCTCGGATGAGGTTGCGCCCCAACGATTCGTGTCTGATTCGAACGGCCGAAGCTGCTCGGCCAGCAGGGTTGTTGCGGTGATGTCGGCCCGATCGCCTTCGGCGATCACATCGAGGTAGGTGAACCGGCAATCGACGTCCGAGTGCAGCCGGGGCTCGAATTGAGACCAATTCGGCGGCTCCGTATACGGCAGTCGAGCGGAGCGCCGATCGATGATCGCGTGGGCGCGACGGCGCTGGAGTTCGCTGACACAGTTCGCCGGTGCGATATCGATCAAGGCCAGGTACGCCAGACTGTTGGCGGATGGATAGTACTTGACCTGGCAGTCGTAGCGGTTGGCTGCCATCGCGACGCGCAAGTGGTCCAGGGCCGCTCCACAGCTGATCAGCGATTGGCGCCCAGCGTGATCGGCGGATGGCACTCGCTCGGGGGCAAGGAACAGTTGCAATTGCGAATGGTCGATGATCCAGTTCCACGGCTGGCTGTTGCGGTAGGACGGAGCTCGACAGGCCATGCGTATGCCGTCCTCGAGCACCTCGACCGGTAGCATTGTCTTGAGCATCGTCATCCCCTTCCTGCAGCTGTCTTGTTTCGAGTCTCATAGTGCTGCAGGGGGATCCGACAGGGCCGTAGGTCCTCGTTGGTGTGCCCTTGGGCTCATGCTCGGGGAATCTGTCGATCGACGGGAAGTCGGAGATCAGCTGACCTGGAGTACCGCGGCACCGGAGATACGTCCGGCCGCGAGATCGCTCAGGGCGTGCTGAGCCTGGTCCAACGGATACGTCGGGGCGGTGACTTCGATGTGATGGCTACCGGCGAACGCAAGAAACTCGCGGGCGTCAGCCCGGGTGTTCGACGTCACCGACCGGACCTGCCGTTCCTGAAACAGATGCCGCTGGTAGTTCAGTGTCGGGATGTCGCTGAGATGGATGCCGGCGATGGCCAGGGTGCCGCCACGATCGAGGGCTTCCAGGGCCGGCAACACCAATTCTCCGACGGGGGCAAACAGAATTGCGGAATCGAGTGCCACGGGTGGCGGATCGGCAGGACCCTGTGCCGAGGCGGCACCGAGTTCCAAGGCCAGCTTTTGTGCGGCTTCACCGCGCGTCATGACGTGTACTTCCGCGCCGCGCGCTCGAGCCACCTGCGCGGTGATGTGGGCACTGCCCCCGAAGCCGTAGATGCCCAGCCGCCCGCCGTCCGGTAGGTCGGCTCGCAGCAAGGATCGGTATCCGATGATGCCGGCGCACAGTAATGGCGCAAGTTGGGCATCTGAGTAGCCCGCGGGCAGGGAGTGAACGTAATCGGCTGGAGCGGTGATGAATTCCGCGTAACCGCCGTCTGCGTCCCAACCTGTGTAGCGAGACTGCGGGCAGAGGTTCTCCGCTCCCCGGAGGCAGAAGTGGCACCGCCCGCAGG
This sequence comes from Mycolicibacterium sp. HS_4_1, assembly GCF_054515875.1. Classification (NCBI taxonomy): domain Bacteria; kingdom Bacillati; phylum Actinomycetota; class Actinomycetes; order Mycobacteriales; family Mycobacteriaceae; genus Mycobacterium; species Mycolicibacterium sp. HS_4_1. The sequence goes on along the minus strand of NZ_CM137261.1, from coordinate 3,332,858 downwards.
TGTGTCGTAGCCACGCCACCCCGACGCGATCGCCCACGGTGAACTGGCCCGAGGTCTGGTCCCCGACGGCCACCACTTCACCCACCACCTCATGACCGGGTGTCACATGCGGATGGTGCACGGGTAGATCGCCTTCGACAACGTGCAGGTCGGTACGGCAGACTCCGCAGGCGCGCACGGCGATGAGTAATTCGCCATCGGCTGGTTCCGTGATGTCTGCGGTGCCGAACTCGAGCGGGCTGCTGCCGATGGGGGCCGGGGTACGAACTCGCCAGGTGCGCATGGTCGAGGTGATCATGACTGCGCCGCCGTGGCAACCGTCGGGCTGGTCTCTACGAGGGCTGCGTCGCTCCGCGCGACGATGACCGGTGTCGTCGTCGCGTGCACCAGTGTGGAACTGACCGAGCCCAACAGCATGCCGGCCAGGCCACCGCGCCCACGGCTGCCTACGACGACCAACTGGGCAGACTCGGACTCTTCCACCAGATGACGGGCTGGATGGTCGCGCACCACGTGATAGCTGACCGCCACTTCGGGATAGCGTTCCCGGTACGGCGCCAGGAACTGCGCCAGTCGACGTTCGGCATCGCTCTCGAGTGCCCACCACGGAACCGCGGTGAGCTGGGGGACCTCGGCGTCACTGCAAGCGTGCAGCACGATCAATTCGGAGTTCCGGCAAGACGCTTCCCGGAAGGCTATCTCGACCGCGGGTACCGACCCGGCCGAACCATCGGTGCCCAACAGAATCGGGGCATTGGCAGGAAGCGCTGGCGCGTCGGCGTGCACCAGCACGACGGGGCAGTGCCCGTGGTGGGCCAGTGCGGTGCTGACAGAGCCCAGCAAGGCGCGATTGAACGTGCCCAGTCCGCGGCTGCCCAGCACCATCATGTCGGTGCGAGCGCTCAGCTCGACCAACGCGGGCACGATGGCGCCGAACGGCATTATCGTTTCAATCTCCAACTCCCCGCCCGCGAGGGAACGCGCGAGATGTACCGCGTTGTCGAGCAATTGCCGTCCGCGGTCCTGCCGCCAATCGTTGAGATCTTGCGGCCAAACGGGTGCGGACATTCCGATGCCCGAGTATCCACCGACCAGTGGGCTCACGACGTGTACAAGCGTGATCTTCTGATGGTTGAGCTTCGCGTCTCCGACAGCCCACCGCAGCGCGGCCTCGCTGTCTGCCGAACCGTCGATGCCGACCACAGTGCCGGCGATAGCAGCAATTGACATGTCTTCCATGGTGTTCGGCCCCCTGCTGCCGTACTAGGGACCAAGGTCATCGGACGGCGGCCCCGCTCAGATCAGGACCAACGGCTCTAACGGGCCGGTGCCAACGACTCGTAGCGTCGATCGGGTGCTTCAACACGATGCCGGGGACGGAAACACCGGACACATACTGTCGGACAACGAGATCGGTGCGCTGACACCCGCGCAGCGACGTGAGCTGATCCGCCGCCTCCAGCGTCCGATCGGCGAAGTGATGTCTGCCGCGCATCCGAAGCGACTGCGGCGGGCACACCTCAGCCTGATGACCGGAGGTGTGGTGTTCATGATCCCGTGGATCGTCTATCTGGCTTTCACCCTGCCCCGCACTCACGAGGTCCGGAATTGGCCGGTGATCTGGGTCGGATTCGATTGCCTGTTGGTGGTGTTCATGGCGGCAACGGCAATCTTGGCATGGCTGCACCGCCATCTGTTGGTGTTCTCCGCATTCACCACGGGGATCCTCTTGCTCTGTGATGCCTGGTTCGACGTCACAACGGCCAGTCCGGCCGAACTGCGCACCGCGATCCTGACCGCTGTGCTCGGCGGTGTTCCCCTGGCCGGAATTCTCATCGCCGGTGCGTTGAGCCTGGTCCGGCTCAACGCCATCAGGTCGTGGGAACTCGATGCGGGGGAGTCGTTGTGGCGCTTGCCATTGCGGTACCACTGACCGAGGGGTGTCGGCCGCGCGGGATCAGCGTGCTCAGGGCTGCCGGGCAATGATGACCGGGACAGGCGACTCCGAAACGACCGCGCTACTGACCGAACCGAGTACGGCGCTCGCAATCGTGTTGCGCCCGTGGCTGCCGACGACGAGAAGTTGCGATGTTTCGGCTTCCTCCAGGAGTCGGTGGGCGGGATCGCCCCATGCCACCAACGGCCGAACACTGACATCCGGATACTGTTCAGCCCAGCCGGCCAGTCGCTCGGCCAGGATTTCCTCGCCGGACGTGTCGGGGGCGAGCGTGGTCCCCGCCAGCTCGATGGTTGTGTTCTCGCTGACCACGCAGAGCGCCACCAGTTCGGCACCCCGCGACGCTGCTTCGTCGAATGCGATGGCTACAGCGGCTTCTGAGGCGGGCGAGCCATCGATACCTACGACGACAGGCAAGGCGCACGGCCGGATCCTGGCCTCTCCGCGCACGACCGCGACCGGGCAACCGGCGTGGCGAGCCAGGTCGATGCCGATGGATGGCCAGAACGTTGCCGAGGCGAGATGACGTTCGGTACCGCCCACGACGACCATGTCGGCATCGCCGGAGAGGTCCGCCAACGTCGCGGCCGTCGGCGCGGTGTGCAGCCTGGTCCGGAGGTATCCGAGCGGCGTGGCGTCCGACAGATGGTCGATGACGGATATCGCGCTGCCGACCAGGGCCTGGACGTCCTGCTCGACCTGCGGGCTTGACCGGATCGATTGCGGCGCGCTCGTCAATCCCCAAGCATTGCAATGGTTCTCAGGCTCGCGCAGGACATGCACAACTGTGAGCGGCAGGTCGTGCCGTGCCGCTGTGTCAAGGGCCCAATGGACGGCGCTGCGGGATTCTGCCGAGCCGTCGATACCGACCAGGATGCCGAATCGGCTGTTGCGCGTTCTCATTGCCGGATGTCCGCTCGGCTCGAGGCTGCTTGGCTGCAGTCGTCAGCCGAGATTTCGCGGCCGTGGCAGTGCAGGATCCGATCAACCAAGTCGCGCAGCGAGTCTCCGTCATCAGCCACATGAGACAACCCGCGGCTGTGGAGAAACCTCGCGACACGCTGATCGATCGACCAATTGACGAATTCCATGCGGGCGTATGGCGACGCCAGGAACTGCTGGGCAAGCACCCGGACGTCTGCTCGCGCTGCCGTCATTGCGGTCCCTCCGTGATCCGGCATCGTTCGGAGAAGGCGTGTGTGTCAGGAGGTGACGTGTAGAAGGCCGCCGCCGCACGACGGCGGAGCTGATCAATGTCGGTGATCTCGAACCGGCCCGGGCCGGTGACGATCCAGCCGTGCGCGACGAAGTTCGCCAGTGCCTTGCCAACCGGTTCCTTTGGGGCGCCGACAAGTTCGGCGAACTCCTGACGGGTGAGGGTGTGATCGACGTGTATCACGCCCTCGACGGGAACTCCGAGGTGTTCCGCGAGCGTGAGCAACTCGCGTGCGACCCGAGCGGCGATATCACCCGATGCCAAGAGCGCAATGTCTTGTTCGCGGGCGCGGATTTCCTGCGCGAGCGCCTGGAGCCAGCGTTGGGCGAGCGCGGGCCGGTGCCCGAGGAGCCGTTGCACGGCGCTACTGCTCAACGAAGCCGTGCGCACAAGAGTCTGGCACGTCGCGGTGCAGCCATGCGGGCTGTCGTCGAACGCCGCTGGCGCGTCGATGATGTCACCGGGGCCCAACAGTGATCGGACGGTGCAACGACCCCGGGGAATGGGCGCAGTGAGCTTCACGATGCCCGAGATGATCACGTAGACCCGGTTGGCCGGCCTGCCTTCGGCGAAGATCTGATGCCCGGTGGGGAAGTCGTTGAGGTGGAGCGATGCAGCCGATCCGGTGACCCCGAGAAGCTCATCCATTGTCTTGCGGTCGTGGATCAACCAGCTCTTGCTCAGCGCGTCTTTCCAATCGACATGGGTCGCCGGCACCGCGCATTCCGCCCTGCGATTCCGCATCGTCCTGGTGGCCGGGCGCGTACCGCTGCGGTTGAGAACCGTTGTTGCGGGATTCGACTCCGGCATACGACATGGTCGGGGCATGGTGTGACACTAAGTTCGCAACCGGTAACTCCGATAGGGACGTTTGGCCCAATTCACCAACGTTCGGGTCGTACCAAAGTCCCTCGTTCCTTCGGATTTCGGCAGTCGGCGACACGCCATAGGACATCCCGATGTCGCTACCTCGGCCCCTACACCCGGTATCACGCCGGTGATGTGATCGTTCTATCAGCAATTCGGAGGTGATCGTCATGGGAGCAATCGCGGACTGGGTGGGTCGCGGATCGGCGGCGGCCGATCACCGCCCGTGTTTCTGTGTCCGGGATTGCTTGCACGGCGGCCGGACAGCGCACGTGTCCGGCGACATGGTCGCCGAAGTGGTCGCATCGTGGCTCGCCGAATTCGATGCGGTCAGCCCGGCAGTCGACGACCTGGCGCGCGCGGTGTGCGACGGTGACTGGCCCAGCGCGCATGCATTGGCTGCGCGGCTGTCGGTCGAGATCGAGGTCGCGGTCGAGGCCGACGTCGAGGCGGTCGTCCGGAGGCCACGGCGGTTGTGGTCGGTGGCCACGGCCTAGTAGATGTGGATGGTCGAACCGGCGGCAAGCTGCTGGATGTGTCCCCGGCATTCGACATCTATCGGTGCCACGTCCGAAGGGTCGGCGGTGACTTCGGCAGTTCTGCCATGAATCCGCAAATGCAGCCGATGACCGCGATACCAGATCGAAAGCCCCAGCATTCCAGCATTTTCCGGCCACATGGGGCCGAGTACCAGCCGGTCACAACGCATCTCGAGTCCGGAGAAGCATCGCTGTAACAAGTCGACACTGCCGGCCATGGCAGCCAAATGGATCCCTTCGGACGTGGTGCCGCCGGGGCCATCGGCGATATCGGACTTCAGTACCTGTGTGAAACACGACGTGGCCTGGTCACGGTTGCCGCGAGCCAGCACCCAGGCATGCACGACGGCACTCAGCGTTGATCCGTGCGATGTCCGATTGAAGTAGTAGTCCACAGTTTTCGGAATAGCCTCCGCCGGCAGCCCGTACCCTAGGCGGCCCAGCAGTTGCCGCAACTCGTCGGCGGACAGTAGGTAGAACAGCATCAGGACGTCAGCCTGCTTGGACACCTGGTAATGGTCTGCGCTGTCGTGCTCTGCCTCGAGAATGCGGTCAAGTCGGCGGATATCGTTGTACCGCTTGCGATATGCAGACCAATCCAATTCGCGCAACTGCTCATAGCCTTCGAACTGGCTGATGATGCCGTCGTGAAACGGGACGAACATCTGCCGAGTTACGTTGTCCCACTCGGTGAGTTCGGGGCCGCGCAGATTGAGTCTGTCCAGGAGGTCCAACCGATCACGAAGCGGAAGGATGTCGAGCGATTCGAGGGCACGCGCGATGACCCACACCGCCATCACGTTGGTGTAGGCGCTGTTGTCGATTCCCTCGTACGGACGCCCCGGATAGCCAGTGTGGAACTCGTCAGGCCCGATCACACCCCGGATCTGGTAGCGGCCCCGCTGGGCGTCGAAGCTGGCGCGGCTGACCCAGAAGCGGGCGATCTCGAGGAGCATTTCCGCGCCATAATCGATGAGGTACTTCAGATCGCCGGTCACCTGGTAGTACTGCCAGATGCTGTAGGCAACCGCAATTCCGATGTGGTGCGCATGCCGGCTGGGGTCTGGGTTCCACCTGCCCGACAAGGGATTCAGGTGCATCTGCTGGCTCTCTTCGCGGCCGTCGCTACCTGATTGCCAGGGGAACATCGCACCTGCGTAGCCGCTGGCAGCTGCTGCGCGCCGCGCTTCCGGCAGCCGGCGATACCGATACTTCAACAGCGCGCGACTGACTGCCGGGGTCCGGAGATTGAGCACCGGGATGATGAACAGTTCGTCCCAGAAGATATGGCCGCGATACGCCTCGCCATGTAACCCGCGAGCAGGCACTCCGGCGTCGAGATCAGCGGTGTGCACGGATACGGTCTGCAGCAGGTGCAGGATATGCAGACGGTGAATGCGCAGCTCGGCGGTCTCGGCAACCAGGTGCAGGTTGAATGATTCCCAGAGCTGACCCCACACAATGCGGTGTGCTGAGCAGAGTTCGTCGTACCGATGCACGCCGTTGAGTCTGCGGCGGGCCTCGTCGCCGGGTTCGCCCACCGCATGATCGCGACCGGTGAATATCAGCGCGACCTTCTCGATGGTCACCGACTGGCCCGCAGTGAGCTCTACAGTGACGGTATGCCCGGCGCAGCCGTCGGCCTCGAAGTACCGGTAGCCCGAACCGACGCGTTGGTCTCCTTGTCGCACGGTGGTCCGGGCAGCGACTGCCACCGGAATTCGGGATTGCACCGTCTGGGTTTCCACCAGCACACATCCGTCCGACAGATCCTGCGCCGTGCTGACAGCGAGGTGGCCGGAGGAAAGGTCGCGGTAACGTTCCACACCCGCGTTTCTGACCGCGGCATCGACGGCCGAGCGGAACTCTATGGTGCCCGACCAGTCTTCGGCCGTGACCGTGGTCTGCAGCGCGCAGACATGAGGATCGTCCATGGAGGCGAACCGCCGCTGCTGGACGGCGGCGGTGCGTCCTGCGGCATCTCGGAATCTGATTTCCCGGATGGACTCGGCGTGGCGGATGTCGATCGATTGCCGGTATGTCAGGACGTCTACGCGGTCGATGTCGAACCACTGACCGTCGTCGATCCGAAACGTCAACGGTAGCCAGTTGGGTAGGTTGACGATGCTCTCATTGTCGATCACAGTGCCCACGACGTCGTCGACGAGGCGGTTGTAGACGCCGGCCACGTATGTGCCCGGATAGTGGAAGTCACCTGCCGTGGCTTCAGGTGCGCAGCAGCGACTGCCCAGGTAGCCGTTGCCGATTCCGCACAGCACCTCCCGCAGCCGCTCATACCGCGGTTGGTAGTCGTCGAAGGTGATCGACCAACCATCAGCCTCTGATCGTCCTGCCGCTGCCAGTTGGTCGGACATGTGCTCGAGAAAATCCACGACGCGCTCTGCGTCTTCGACACTGAACTGACCGGCAGTACGCCGGTCCCCGTCTTCGGTGTCCCTCAGGATGATCGACACGCCGTCGTGTTCGATCGCGTCGAACGCCATCTCGTCCGACCGGTTGCTTCCGATATAGATCGGCAGCAGCGGTATCCCGTCTCCAGCCATCTCTATGATCCGGTGCAACATCTTGCACTCGCGCCAGTCGACGTCCGGGTGCAATTCGACGGCGTTGTGGCCCTGGGTGATCCGCAGGTGGTGCTGGCGGGCGGCGGCGTGCACCGCGATGTTGATGTCGGCGGTATGTTCCGCCGGGGCGGTTCCGTAGTGGATCAGGATAGCAAACCGCCTGTGTTCCAAGCGGATTCCCGGGATGGCTTCGAGGCGGTTCTCGAGCATTGCGGCGGCGGACTCCAGCAGGGGAATGGTGGCGACGGCCGCATCATGTTGGTGGTGACTGTGGTCGGGAGCGCAGAACTCAAGCCCGTCGCTCCCGGAGTACCACAGTCCGGGCACCCCGATTGAGGACTGCAGGTCGGCAAGGTCGTAACTGCTGAGGATGGTGACGGGGCACAGTGCCGAGAGCGCCTCGAGCGCATGCGTGGCGCGCGGGGTGAGTGCGCTGACGCCAAGCTCGCCTACGACGTGTGGGAGCGCGCTGTCGAAGTCGATGAACAGCGCCGGGCGGCGGGGGACAGTGACACCACCCAGGAGGCCGAAGGATGCGAGCGCGTCCGGCAACGTCGATATCGGGCGACCAGTGACCTGGACGGTCATCTCGGCCATGTCGCCGACTACCACGTCGGCGCCGGCGGCCAGCAACTCCTGCGTGAAACCGGTGCGGGCCACGCCCACGACCAGACCGAACCCGCCCGCACGGCCGGCCCTAACACCTGACGCGGCGTCGTCGACGACGACACATCGATCGGGCCGCACCCCCAAGCGATCAGCGGCCTCCTTCAGCATGGCGGGATTCGGCTTGCCGGCCAGGCCCAGTTGCTCGGCCAGCACCCCGTCCACCCGAATCGGAAACAACTCGTCGAGGCCGGCTGCGCGTAACACGTCCGCGCAGTTGCGGCTGGACGAGTACACGGCTGTGTGGATGTCCGCGCTGCGGAGCTGACGTACGAGTGCGGCGGACGACTCGAAGCCGGTGATGCCGCGCGCCAGTAGTTCGCCGAACAGTCGTTGCTTGCGGTTACCCAGGCCCCGGACGGTGTCGTCGTCGTCGCCATCGCTGACGTCGCCTTCTGGTAGCGAAATTCCGCGCGCGGCCAGGAAGTCCCGTATTCCGTCCTCGCGGGGCTTGCCATCGACGAAGCGCCGGTAGTCGGCCTCGGTAAACGGATTCGGTTCCGGACTGGTTCCTGTGCCGCGGCCGGCGAGGAAGGCATCGAACACGGCCTTCCACGCGGCGAAATGCACTGAGGCGGTATCGGTGATCACCCCGTCGAGATCGAACAGCACCGCGTCGTAGAAACGGGGGTCGATGGTGACTGGACCGTCTGGGTGCTCCGACACCCTCTGACAATCTCAAACAGCTCAGCGCGAGGGGAGGGCCGAACGGCCATGGTTGGGATGACCTCCTCCCCACCGGGTCCGTTGTCTGTTTCGGATCGGGACCTTTGACCCCTTATTGCTCCTTTTGAAAGACCGTAATGTTGCCTTAGTCGGTATCACCGGGTGTGGGGCCAAATGCGATACGGGGGCAATTCAATGTCTGACCGTGATGACTCACAAGACGAGGGCGTTCAGGACTCACAAAGCGAGGTCGTGCGGGACCTTTATCCTAAAGAGTTTGCTCAACTCGCTATCGGCGTACCCATCAACGCCGACATGAATAAGGTCATGTTGTTGACGCGGGCGTTCGATGGCGGGAAACTCGCCAACAGCGGTCTATTTGTGGACCCGAAGCCCTCTACATATGGCCGACTCGAGCTAAGGGCCGGCGCTACTGACAGCAAGACGCAGGACACCTCGGGATGGAACGCCTCCGCGTCGATGAAATTGAACCTTGGAATTGCCGACTTTTCCGCGAAGTTCTACGTTCAGCAGGAACACAACGCGTGCAAGCGGTCCGCGAAAGCTGTGTTAGTCGGGCATAGCTTCAAGAAGTGCGAACTCGTTTTGCAGGACACGGCCTCCCCTCAGCAGTGGTACAACTGCACAACCGAAGACTTCCGGAACAAGTTCGGAGCCGTGTCAAGAGCTGCCCTCGCCGCAGCCTGCTCTGGCGGCGTGAATGCGGCCGATCTGCAGGCGTTGGGTCGTGCGCTGGGCGACTTCTACAAGACTTATGGCACGGGCTTCGTGTGTGGCCTTCAACTGATTGCCTACGGCATGGTCGAAGGTTCTTGGGAGAGGGAAGACACCTCCACCAAAGATGATTTCACCATCGGCGGGGGAATTGCGGCGTCCCTTCCCTTCGTCGGATTCGGCGCCGCGGGTGAGTACGTCAAGACGCAGGCAGCTGACACGGTCAAAACGATGCTCACGGTGCGGGCCCTGGGCCGGCCCGAAAGCAGCCCACAGTTCCAATGGGCGGCGGCGAAGGCGGAGGCTCTCGACGGCCACAGCCTCGAAGAGTTCCTCAACGGTGAGGCATGGTCGCAAGACGCAGCAAAGAAAGTGAGTGATCCGGAGAACCCGAAGCTCGAGTACGACGCCATCGACATCACCCAGTTCGTCATACCGGAACTGCCGGGCGGTCTCGGTGCCCTGAGCAAAGCGATCAAAGCGCTCCAGGCCATCACCGTTAACCGCGTGAACGGTGCGCAACCTATACCCCAAACCGGCGAGGAAGACCCCGAGGCGTCGGCCGTCAACGCCAAAGTTGCCGCGCTGAAGAGCGTTGCGGCGTTCACCGAGGACAAGATCAATGACGTGGCGTTCGGGCGTACTCATATCGATCAGTCTGCAGAGCCCGACGCCAAGTCAGTGGCACCGCAGTACAACACGTTGCGCGCCGACGACGGGGCCACCCACGGAGGCGACAGTCGGGTCACCGAGCTGAACCTCGGCGATTACGTGCCGTGCGGTTACTACTACCGGTCCTGGGAGGACGTATTCCCCGAGCTCAGACTCGCTTTGGAGTGCACTCCGGCGCAGGTGGTGTTCGGCCAGTCTCTGGTGTGGTACTCCATGCGCGAGATGTTCGCGCAGTACCTCGAATTCTGTGCCGATTTCCGGGGCGTGAGCCGCCAACGCAACGGAACCAGCCTGGACATCGCGACCAGAGCCAGCGCATTCCGGGCGGCTCTGGATGAAGTGGGTGAATACCTCTCCGACGAGCTGATGAAAGAGACGGCGAAGTCCGACCTCAATTTCGTCCAAGAATTGGAAAGGACGCTCAAGCGCAAGCTCGGCGCCCACAACTTCGACATGTACAAGCACTATGAGTTCTGGATGGCCAATTACGACTGGCTGAAGTTAGCTCCGTTCGGCGTCGTCGCGGTCATCGACCGCGACGGGGAACTCCATTATCAGCAAAGCCCCTATCCGGGCAATCCGATGGTACGCAGCACCCAGCCAGACGGGTGCGCTCCGGTGCCGAGCTGTATGCCGGCGGACTTACTCGTCGCCAACGCCTATCGCCTGTACCCGATCATTTCGACCTCCGCCACGGGGGAACCCCATTTCGTCTGGGTCGGGGCGGCCTCTCCCCTGAAGGGCGACAATGACGACGCAAGTCTGAGGTACAGCGGACGGTTTGCGCTCAACCGCAGTGACCCCGCTGAAACCCCGGCGGCGATGAGCAGAAGTTGGGAACGAAAACGGCTGCCCACGGATCCACCATGGCAGGCAACTGGACCGTTCCATGTGGTCCCCGACGATGTCGTCTTAAATGAAGTGGCATTACCCATGCTGATTCATCAGAGTAAAGACGCGGCCGAGGAAATCTTGCGCGCAGAGAAGGACCTCGACTGGGACTGTTTGGTGGAGCGATGGACCAACCGCAAACGGGTGTTTGGGATGCATCTGTATGCCGGTGTCGGTGACGACGACGGCTTCGGTCATTCTTTCACCGGCGACGGCCAGGAAATCGACGGAGTTAAACCGGTGGAACGACTGCGAGAAATCGCCGGTCGTCTTGCCCAAGCCGCCACCGCGCACGCCCAGGTGCTGCCCCAGCTACCCACGAAGGACCAACAAGAGGACTCTCCACCCATCTGGGGGCTGCAAGAACCGGCTGGGGTGGTGGGTGCCTATTTCGCCGAGCGCGACGCGACGTTTTTCTGGGGTCCTGCGGCCGGGTCCGGATGGGACCTGCGGCAACCCGGATCGGACAAGCACCTGTTCGCGCCGTGCCCAGTCAAATTCATTCCCATCGACTATGGCGACGTGAGCGATGCCCTGAAGTCCATCGGCGAAGATTTCGAACATTTCGACCACAAGACGGCACCAGCGTGGGCGACGGCCGGTGGAGGCGCCATGTGGAGGCGGCCCAGGGCCAGGTTGATGCAACGGTTGAAGGCGCTCAGCGGGCAATCCGAAGAAGGCCCCGCTGATCCGGCCTGATGTGCCCGACGCGGTCATTGGCTCGAGCGTTCGGGCCTCGTGGCAGAAGAAGGGCGAAACACCTACTGCCCCAACAATTCACAGAATTCGGTTCAGGCGATAAGGACGACGACATGCCATCCACCGATACCGCGGTAACCACGCAGACCGCGATGCAAACCAGCGAGTTTCCGTTGCCCAACGGTTTCTACTTCGGCCCCCGGCAAGGTCCCAAGTACTCCGTCTCCGGTGAGGGCGGCGGGGAGGAGCCGTCGTGGGCCGAAGCGCTGGGCCGCTGGCAGCAGGCGCTCGGGCTGCCGGTGACCAAGAAGTGGACCGACGGCACAACGCCGAAAGCGGCGGAATTCCTTCAGCACGAGAAACATTGGCGCCCAACTTCGGTACCCGGCTGCGGCACCATCTACGGCTGCATCCACAAAGGGGAGTGGGACGCGGTGTTCACCGAGGGCTGGCGCTTGCCGCCGGGGTGGGATGCTCAGCCAGACCTGACACCAACCGACTATCCGCTGCCGAACGGTTTCTATTTCGGCCCCCAAGAGGGTCCTGAGTGCAGCGTGTCCGGTGCAGACCCCAGTGAGAAGCCCGCCTGGCGCCAGGCACTGGGCCGCTGGCAGCAGGCCCTCGGTCTGCCGGTGACCCAGCGCTGGCGCGACGGAAACACTCAGCAGGCAGCCGTCACCCTGCAGATGGACAAAGGGTGGCAGCCCGCCGCCGGTTTGGACTACGGCTGTATCGGTGAGCGCGAGTGGAATGCGGTCATGAAAGAGCACTGGCTTCTGCCCCCGGACTGGGCGGCCGAGAAAGTCAGGGTGCCCCTGGACGCGGCACTGCTGTGGGCCATGGTGTACCACACCGGTAAACGCCGACAGTCCGAGATCATCGAGCAGATCAGCCCGGTGCTGCAGTCCACCCTCGCCGGCGAGAAGTACCAGATCAATACCTTCCTGCGCGTCGCGCACTTTCTGGCCCAGATTTGCACCGAGACCGACGAATTGAGCACGACCGTCGAGTACGGCTCCGGCGCCAATCTGGAGAACCGGCCGGATCTGGGAAACATCTACGCCGGCGACGGGCCACGGTACAAAGGCCGCGGTCTGATCCAACTCACCGGCCGCGCCAACTACGCGATCTACGGTCCGCTCGTCGGTGCCAATCTGGTGGATGATCCCGACCTGGCCGCCGACCCGGTGTTGTCGATCAAGATCGCCTGCGAGTACTGGACGCGCACGAACATCAATGCGATCGCCGATCGTGACGACGTCGTCGCGGTGACCAAAGCGGTCCAAGGCGGCACCGGTGGCCTGGCCAAACGCACGGCGTTCCTGGCACGCGCGAAAACCCTGCTGCACCAGCGAGGTTGGGACACCCAGTCCGTGGCGGCACCGGTGGGCGGCACCCCGACACCCGCCGATCAGCTGCCCCTGCCCACCGAGGGCGGAGTGCTGCCGCGGCCCACGGAGGCGACCCGCGACAACAGCTCGCACTACCACAACTGCATGTGCCTGGAAGACAATCCGTACCCCTCTCCGCTGCTGGCCGGCCTGACGGCTCACGACTGGCGGGAACGATTGGCAACTTTCCACAACGGTGATCCCCTGCCCGACCCGAGGACCCCCACCGGCGACAAGGCTATCGACACCCTCGCCTTCGCAGCGGGCCAGCAGAACACCACCTACGCCTGGGGTGGGAACAAGCGGACCGACGGCCCATCTTCGGGAACGCTCGATTGGGATCCGCCGGACGGTGGAGCGCACGAACATCAGGACCAGAACCGGGTCGGCTATGACTGTGGCGGTCTGGTGCGTTTCGCGGTGGCTCAGGGAGCCGGCTTTGACACCGGTGTCCCCACCGACACGATCGACACCTGCCCCCATTTCACCCACATCTCCGGTGGCCTGGTCTCGAGTGAAGCGATCACCCATGCATGCCCCGGCGATGTGTTCGTGTGGGGCGCAGCGGTGCCCTTCGGGGGGACAGGTACTTATCACACTGGTATCTATGTCGGCAACGGATGGATGATCAACGCCCCCTGCTCCGGCAATCCAGTGCGGGTCGAACCGGTCGTCACGCAGTGCACCAATCGGCGGGCCACCGATGTGCTGAGGATTCCGGCGTGACCAAACGGCCACGCCGCCACGGCTCTGGCGCGATGCCGGTATTCCATTGGAAGACCGGGTCATTCGATCGTTGCGAAGGGAAGAAGGGGCGCGATGGCCGCCAAGACATCACGTAAGGCCGCCTCTGCTGCGGATACGACGAAGGCGGCGGGAAAGTCCACTGACGTCGCCCAGCCGAAGAAGGCCGCGGCAAAGCCCACGGCGAAGACCAACACGACCAAGAAAGCAAAGAAGGCCAGCCGGCGCTCCCTCGCCAGTCCGGCCCTGACCAAGGCGCGAGGATCCGGGCAGCCGCCGCACACCGCGCTGAGAGAGTCCGCGGCCGCCGAAACCATGGCGATTCCAGGGGCTCTGGTCGACGCGAGGCTGCCGGACGCGGCCGTATTCGCTGAGATGGCCGTGCCTCCGCCCCCGCCTCCGCCGAGGGGACAGCACTACTGTTTGGGCATCGTCGCCGGGTCCGACTCACCCGAATACCCCGGCGCCAGGCCCATCGGCAACTTCGCCACTGACCTGTGCGAAATAGCCCCCAGCGGTCAGGTCGCGTTGGCCGGCGACACCTTCACCGGTGATGCGGCTTGCCCGCCCGCCGGGGCTTGGTCCCCGTCGATGGGCCTTCATGTGAAGCCCGGCACCCTCAGCCGCAGAGTCGAGTTCGACGACAAGTTCGGTGACTGCGGAAATCTCTATGATCAGCCTTGCTGGCCCCGCCAGAGTCAATTGCCCGCCGGCACCGTCCAGGTGCGTGTCGGCGACAAGGTCCGCGACTACGCCCTGGTCACACGGACGTATACAACGGACGAAAACGGGATAGTGATACTCCATCCCGTCAACTCGCGGCTCGTGCTCATCGACCCCCGCCGGCCGCGCTGGCGAACGGTTCCCAAGTCGGAGCGGCCCGCCGATTGGCAATGGTCGAACCAAACCCAGATCAGCGGCTGTCAGGCCCCCGACGGATGGGTGTATATCGTCGCCGACAGTTTCAGCCGCGACAAGCCGGTGGTTCTGTATCACTGCCGCCCGGAGACCTTTGAGAACCGCGACACGTGGTGGGCGTGGGCGCAGGTTCCCGGCGACCCGGAACGTTGGCAGTGGGATCAGGACAAGGTGCGCCCGACACCTTTGAGCGACAACCTTTTCGGTGAGCTGAGTCTGCGTATCATCGAAGGAAAGTTCGTGTTGTCCGGCTTCAACGCAACCACCGGTCAGGTCGAGGTTCGGGTGGCTGACGACGTCACCCAAGTCCTCGCGGGACCGCGAGCCGATTACCCCGGCACACCGGTGACCGTCGTCGTCGACCAAGTCGAATTACCGCATTGCTACGGCGGCTACATCGTTCCGGGCTCCACCCTCGACGAGGCCCGAATCTTGGTCAGCCAGTGGGGCACGGACGATACGCCGGAGACGAAGAACTATCCGTACACCGTTCGCGAATACGTGGTCAACCTCAACCGCCGGTGAACGAACGCGAAATACAGGCGGAGCACCTGGCAACGGGCAGCGTCACCTGCCCTATCGCCGATTGCCCGACGCAAGATCCGTGACGAACGACCGCCGCTTGGTGCGTGCATCGAATTCCGAGGTCGGCCAGAAGACATGGCCAGGCGCCGGCTCGGGCTCCTCCGGTGAGGGCGCGTCATCACGACCGCTGGCGTCCTGGTTCTGCGTGCCGAGCGCCTGCGCGCGTGGATCGGTCATCGCTGGCTCCCTCGATGAGAGTCGAGTATCGGTTCGGCCACAGTCGCGCTGCATCATCTCAAGGACGGGGCTCCGCCATCGGTTTCACCCAGCGCCCCCACCGCCGCACGCAGCTTCGATACTGCCCAGGTCTGACACGGCGAAGGCAGGGCCATAAGTCCCATCGGTGCCGGGTCGAAGGACCTCGCTGCCGTGATGGCCGACGTCAACGAATGAAAGCAAGGTCGAACCGCGCTCGAACGTGGACACATCAGGGTCGAGGAAACGCCCCCTGGCCGCTCTGGTGACTAGAGGATCTCGGCGTCGTTCGCTGGTGGGCTGGGGAATGTGACCAGAACTTTCACGATGTCGTCTTGCACGTGGGCTGCGCGTGCCGCGGTTCGCGGGAGTTCTTCCAAGCCGATTTCATGTGAGATGAGTGGTTCGACGTTCACCTTGGCTGTTTCGAGGAGGTGGATTGCCTCTCGGAACGACGCCAGGCCAGGTTCTGCCTGTGAGCCGATGGCGCCGACCAGACGAAGATTCTTGCCCACGAGTTCCAGCACAGAGATCTCTAGGTCGCCGGGTTCGTGATCGGGTAGACCATAGACGCCTATGGTGCCGTGCTGATCGGTGCGTTGCCAGCACTCGCGGCGCACACCGACCATGCCACTGGCGTCCACACTCAACTCGGCGGCGGGGGTGGCATCGACCGCGGGAAGTGCGCCGAATGTCATGGCGAGTCTACGGCGGTGCGCGTCAGGTTCGTGGACGTATACCTCTGCACACCCGCGGAGTCGAAGCAGCTGGATGAACAGCAACCCCGCGGGGCCGGCTCCCGCGACGAAGGCTCGTCGCGGCGGTGTGGGTGCCGGCCAGAAGTTGCGTAGTGCAAAGATCACCGTGCCGAGTTGTTGAGCGAACACTGCCGTTCTGGTGGTCAATTCGTCCGGTAGAGGCACGACATTGGTCTCCCGGGCGAGCTGAAAGGGCGCAAAAACTCTGCCGTCGCTTGGGAATGGCACGTGAAGGACCCGTTGTCCGGGCGCGAACCGTCCGGAATCACAACGCAATACGACACCGACTGATTCATGGCCGTAGACATCAGTGTTCGTCCCGTAGGACATCGCTCCTCGGAAACGGTGCAGATCCGTGCCGCACAACGCGGAAACTACAGTGCGCAGCAGTATTTCGCCCGGGCCTGGGGTTGGTACCGACTGCTCGCTGATGGTGAGTTCACCCTCGGTGGTGATATAGGCGGCCGCCATCACCGCCGGCAGTGCACCGCGCTCGGGCAGGTTTGAAGCTGTGTCACCGCCGGCACGGGACATGTGAGTAGTCGCAGATGCGGTTGGGTTGTTTTGCATGCTGTTCGCGTGAGCCACTCTCTAGTTGTCACACGCGAGGACTTGTGCCGCCCAGAGTCGAAAGTCACCGCCGGCGCGGTGGGCTTTCGGCTGGACGGGGCAGTAGGGGCTGAGTTAGCACTCGTCAGCGAGAGGCATTCTTGCCCGATGACACCAACTGAGGAGGCTTGAGGGAACTGCCTCAGCCGGCCGGCAGATTGGTGAGATCGGCGACAGCGGGGTCATTCCCGACGACCGCATCGGCCAATTCGGCCAGTTTCTGGTGGTGTAGGTGCGCGTAATTGCGCCGTTTGTCGAAGCTTCGTCGATGGTGACGTTCGCGCGTTCGGCCACAACGCCTTTGGCTTGTTCCACCGCCAGCTGACTGTTGAGGGCCGCTTGCAGCTGCTCGGTGAGCAAGTCACGTTCGCGGATGGCGCGTTCCTGAAGTAGTGCGATGGTGGCGACATCGGTCAACGCCTGTGCGACGGACAGCAATGCGGGGTCCAATCCGCCAGGGCTTTTGCGAACAGGTTCATGCCACCAATCACGGTGTCGCGTAACCGCAGCGGCAATGCGTGCACGGCCGCGAATCCGGCATCCATGGTCTCGGGCACGAAAATGCGGCCACCGGCTGGCTTGCGTTGCCAGGTCGGGGCAATTGACTGGCAGTCCGTTGCATCTAGCGATGGTCCCTACACACACGCTCGCCGAACAGAGGCATACGTCACAAGTGGTCTTCGACAGTGCAACGACGTGTCAGCCGATGTTCACCCGTAGGCCTTCGTGGCGCTGCTCCAGCTCGCTGCTCACACCCGTGAAGAGATCATTCGCGTCAACCCTGACGTCGTGCAGTCTGACCGTCAGTGTTCCCGGCGCCGAGGAAATGAGGATGCTGCCGTCAGGACGCAAGCGATATTCATGCCCGATTCCCCGGGCATCGGCGTAGCCCGCCGCCGGTAGTTCGTAGCCCTGATCGTCCCTGAGTCGGTCGGCCACCGCGGTGGCGATCTCGCCTTCGAGTTCGGCGGCGTCAACGGTGTCGGGCACAGTGATCATCAGAAGAGTCGCGGCACCGAACGCGGGCCTGCCCTCCTCGGCCGGGCCAGGCTCTCGGGTGCTGCCGCCATCGAACCGTCTCATCATGGCAGTGTGCCGCAACGGGGACCGCTTGCTAAAGGGCCTTATGTCCCTCATCCTCGCTCGGTCAGGGACCGACGCCGGGGTGATCATTTCTGTTATACGAGAGAGTCATTCGATTCTGGCTTGTGCCGGTTCGACCCGTACCGCGGTGACCTTGTACTCAGGGGTGTGGGTGTGGGGATCGCGACCGGGGTGGGGGAGATGTCCAGTACGCAGCCGGCGGTCAGCTCTGCCGTCTTCGACCTGGCGGTCATGGTGCCCGCGTTGAACGCATAGAGTTCCCGTCCGATTACGAGGATGAGCGGATACGACGCGGACGGCTGCTCGGAGCTCGGGTGAAATACTATGCACCGCAAGGACGCTCGTGGCCCAATTCCGGCAAACTGGTCGACGTGCAACAGGCGGGTGCCAGGTTGGCCCTCCTGTGGGCATGGTCACTGCAGGCCGTTCGGCTTGTCCAGCAAGGTGGTAGAAAGTTCGATCACCGAGAAGCCGACCCGGGCCGTGCGGCGGTTGCCTGATCACGTCGGTCTCAGCGGTTGGCAGCTGCTGCGACCGGACGTGGGTGAGCGGACCCGTTCTGCCCGTCCGGCGCGTTCATTGCGGTCGCGGCGCCCGACTCCCGGGCCAGGAATGTGCCGAGTTCGCCGATCGCGCTCATCAAGGGCGCGGGGAACACGACGGTGGTGTTCTTTTCCACACCGAGTTCAGCCAGTGTCTGAAGATTGCGCAGCTGCAGTGCGAGCGGATGCGCCATCATGGTGTCGGATGCCTGGCCGAGAGCCGCTGCTGCTCTGGCCTCACCCTCTGCCGCAATGATTTTGGCCCGCTTCTCGCGCTCGGCCTCGGCCTCCCGCGCCATCGCTCGTTTCATACCATCGGGCAGTTGAATGTCCTTGAGTTCAACCAAAGTCACTTCCACGCCCCATTCGAGGGTGTTCGTGTCGAGGATCTGGCGGATGCTGGCGTTGATTTCGCTGGTATTCGCCAGTACGTCATCGAGAGAATGCTGGCCGACGACGTTGCGCAACGTGGTCTGTGCGATCTGATTGATGGCAACGGCAACGTCTTCGATGGCCATGACCGACTTTCGCGCATCGACGACGCGGAAGTACGCGACAGCGGCAATGTCGACACTGACGTTATCCCGCGTGATGATGCCCTGCGACTGGATGGGCATCGTCACGATTCGCAACGACACCGCCAGCAAGCGGTCGACCGCGGGAATGATCAGCCGGAGCCCTGGGTTCCGCACGCCGATGATGCGGCCGAAGCGGAAATGCACCCCTCGTTCGTACTGCTTGACGACGCGGATCGACAGCGCCAGCACCACAGCGCCGGCGGCCACGGCAGCCGCTATCAGTACGCCGGTTCCGGTCATGACTCCTCCAAAGGGACAAGCTGGACCACCGCCTTGTCGCCGTGGGCCGCTATGACCAGCATCGCTTCGTGCGGAGGCTGCCGGACAGGGCCTTTGGGCCTGAGCTGCAATCTCTTTGTCAATTGGCCCGAATTTCGGCTGGGCGCAGCAGGTTGCGACGCCGGTCGGCGGAACGGGCGATGACAATGGTCAACGCAGACAGGTATGCGGTCATCGTCAACACCTGTATGCGCTCGAACAGTCCCGTCCAGTCAGAACCGGCCAGGGCCATGCCGATCTGCACGCAGCCGAGCACCGCACCGACGGCCGCCACGAAGAGCCCGGTGGACCCGAGGTGGCGCGTCTCCGGTTGCCGGCGCAACGCGGTGCCAAAGGCCGCCATCGCGACGACCATGGCGGCGAATCCGATGACCCCGGAGGCGGTGTGCAACTGCGACAACTGGGCGAGCACGGCGGCATGATCGCCATCCCAGCACTGGATATCCGTCGAAGGGGTGCAGGCCATGGGTGACAAGGCGTCGATGATCGAGGTGGCGGCAGCTATTGTCAGGGCCGCGCTGCCGAGTCGCATCGGTGGTGACGGACGCCAGAGCAGCAGGATTCCCGCGAGTACGGTCAGCCCGACTCCTGCCACGAGGTCGCCGATTCGGAACGCCTGATAGGCGGGTTGGCCGGCGACCGACAGTTCGCTGATGTACGACCGGGTGGGGCTCAGAGGTGATCCGATCACCCATTGCAGCGGGAAGACGCAGTAGCCGATGAGTCCGGCGAGCACGACCAACAACCACGGCTGCGGTGCTGGCCGGAATTCGCTGGTGGAAACCATTGGGCCGGACTCCGTCGTCCGATCAGTTACGGGTTGGCCACGACGGCACTGAGGTGTTCGACGAACCAGTGGCATGCCAGTTCCGCGACCTGCTCGAGAGTGCCTGGTTCTTCGAAAAGATGCGTTGCGCCGGGAACGACGACCAGCCGGCATTCGGTGCGCATCGCCGCCTGGGCCTGTCGATTGAGTTCCAGGACGATGTCGTCGCGCCCACCGACGATCAACAGCGTCGGAGCTCGAACGTCGGCCAGTGCCGCGCCCGCGAGATCAGGCCGGCCACCGCGGGAAACGACCGCGTCGATCTTGACTCTTGGGTTTGCGGCAGCGCGGAGGGCCGCTCCAGCGCCGGTACTCGCTCCGAAGTAACCGATCGGCAGCGCCGCCGTATCGACCTGCCGGGCAAGCCATGCGCCGACTTCTACCAGACGCGCAGCCAGTAACCCGATATCGAAGACATTGGCGCGGTTGCCTTCTTCTGCGGGGGTCAGCAAGTCGAGCAGCAGGGTAGCCAGGCCGGCGTCATTCAGCACAGACGCGACGAAGCGATTACGTGGGCTGTGCCGTGAGCTTCCGCTCCCGTGGGCGAACACCACGATTCCTTGCGCACGGTCGGGAATCGTCAGGCGTCCCGCGAGCTGGACCGAGCCGGCGTCGACGCTGATTTCTGCATCGCGCAACATGCGACGGGGCGCGCGCGTACTCGTCGCCGCATCTCGGTAGCTCGCCCCGGCCCGCGAGTACAGCCTGAGCACCTCGTCATCCGACGTCGGCGAGAATGCTTCGTAGGCCTGCCGTACCGCGCGGAAGACCGCGGGCGCTTCGAGACAGACCACCTCGTCGGCATATCCGTCCATGGTCGCGGGCAGATCCGGCGGCCCGACGGGGACAGCCAGCACCACCTTGCGCGCGCCCTGTGCCCGCGCGACTTGGCAGGCTGCTATGGCCGTCGTTCCCGTCTCGATGCCGTCGTCGACGATCACCGCGATCCGGCCGGCCAACGGAATCCGTTCCCGCCCATGGCGAAACCGGTCGAGCTGGCGCCGTAGCTCGACGCGTTCTTTGCGTTCGATTTCGTCCACATCGTGGGAGCTGAGACGGGCGGCGCGCACGATCGGCTCGTTGACCACCCGGGGTGTGTCCTCGCCGATGGCTCCGAAGGCCAACTCGGGTCGGAAGGGCACGCTGAGCTTGCGAATTACCAGAACATCGAAGGGGGCCGTCAGCGCTTGGGCCACCTCGAAGGCGACCGGTACTCCGCCGCGTGGCAGACCGAGAACCACAATGTCCTGGCCGCGGAGGTATCCCAGTCGCTGCGCCAACTGACGTCCAGCATCTGAGCGATCAACAAACAGCGTCATGCCCGTGAGCATGATCCCGCGCAGGGCCCCCTGCTATGGCATTTGGTCCCTGAACGTGCCGACCAGAGTCCTGTTCGGGGACTCCGGACATAAGCCCTGCCAGATTCGTTACTTCGGTCCCTACCGCCCGAGGAGCCCCACATGGTGGGCTCAAATGTGCGCTGACAGCCGGACGCGCGCCACGAAGCCGTTGTCGGGCAGAATAATTGGAGTTGACGAGATGGAACCTGGAATCCCTCTGGGGCGAGTGGCGGGGATTCCGCTGAGTGTGCACTGGAGCGTGCTCGTCATCCTCTGGTTGTTCGGGTGGAGCCTGGCTGATTCGTTGCCCGCGACGGCGCCCGGCCACTCCGCCGGGACCTACTGGCTGGCCGGACTGTCCGGGGCTGTGGTGCTCGTGTTGTCAGTGTTTGCGCACGAATTGACCCATGCGTTCGTAGCGCGTCGGTATGGCGTCGAGGTGCGCGGCATCAGAATGTGGTTGTTCGGCGGTATCGCGCAGCTCGAGAGCGAAGCGAAGGACGCGAAAGCCGAATTCCGGATCGCCGTTTCGGGCCCGGTGACAAGTCTGATTCTGGCTGGGCTGTTCGCCGCGCTCGCAACCGCCCTGCGCGGCGTCGCAGGCGCACACATTGTCACCGCAGTGACCTGGTGGCTTGCCGCTGTCAACGTCGTGGTCGGACTGTTCAATCTGCTGCCCGGCGCACCGCTGGACGGCGGGCGGATACTTCGTGCCTACCTGTGGAAGCGATACGGCGATGCGGAACGCGCCGCGACGCAGGCGCTCCGGGCGGGACGCATCCTGGCCTACCTGCTCATCGGCGTCGGACTGTTCGAATTCCTGAGGGGCATCACCGTCGGCGGGATCTGGATGGTGTTCATCGGCTGGTTCCTGCTGAGTGCGGCGCGGGCAGAACAGATGACACGGTGGACCCGTCGGGCAGTCGCCGGACTATCTGTCGCTGACGTCATGACCGCACACCCACACACGGCCCCCGGTTGGATATCGGTGGACGAATTCATCCAGCGCTACCTGCTCGGCGACCGGCATTCGGCGTATCCGGTCGAGGACCGGAACGGGAACATCACCGGCCTGATCACGCTGAGGCAATTACGAAGCATTGCACCGGAATTGCGGGTCAGCACGTTGGTCAGCGAAGCGGCGATACCACGTGACCGGGTACCTGACACCAATATTCACG
Organism: Mycolicibacterium sp. HS_4_1; assembly: GCF_054515875.1. Classification (NCBI taxonomy): domain Bacteria; kingdom Bacillati; phylum Actinomycetota; class Actinomycetes; order Mycobacteriales; family Mycobacteriaceae; genus Mycobacterium; species Mycolicibacterium sp. HS_4_1. Next base: position 3,310,315 of record NZ_CM137261.1, on the reverse strand, counting down.
AATCGATCACCGACCTACTCGGGCGGCTGGATCCCGCGTGCGGTAGCCGCGCACTCGTCGTCGATGCGGGACAGGTCGTCGGCATTGTCACCGCCGAGGACATTGTCCGGCTGGTCGACGTCCGCGCCCTCGCCGCACAGGCCTGAAGTACCGGCGGCGGTCTGTTACTTGTGCAGGGTGAATTGGTTGACGTCGACCTGTCTGAGCCGGAACATGTCGGCGCAGCCGGTCAGGTATTTCATGTAGCGGTCGTAGACCTCGAGCGATTGGATGGCGATGGCTTCGTCGCGGTGTGCTTCGAGCGCTTCGGCCCACCGGTCGAGGGTTGTCGCATAGTGCGGTTGCAGCGACTGCACCCTGCCCACCCGGAATCCCGCCGCAGCGGCGTGCTGACGCACCATCGCCGATGACGGTAGTCGGCCGCCCGAGAAAATCTCGGTGGTGATGAACTCGATGAAACCGGCTAGTCCTGAGGGTAGTGGTGGCGTCGCGTAGCGCGGGTCGAGGCCGCAGATGGTGTGTAGCAGCATGATTCCGTCGGGGGGTAGGGCGTCGTAGGCCATGCGGAAGAATGCGGGGTAGCGGTCGTGGCCGAAGTGTTCGAATGCTCCGATGGACACGATCCGGTCGACTGGTTCGTCGAACTGTTCCCAGCCCTGTAGCAGTACGCGGCGTGAGCGTGTGGTGTCCATGTCGTTGAGCAGGTGTTCGACGTGCGCGGCTTGGTTCTTGGACAGTGTCAGCCCGATGACGTTGACGTCGTGGTTTTGGACCGCGCGGTGCATCGCCGCGCCCCATCCGCAGCCGATGTCGAGCAGGGTCATGCCGGGCGTCAGGCCGAGTTTTCCGAGGGCCAGGTCGATTTTGACCATTTGGGCCTGTTCGAGGGTCATGTCCTCGCGCTGGAAGTACGCGCAGCTGTAGGTCTGGCTGGGGTCGAGGAATAGCCGGAAGAAGTCGTCGGAGAGGTCGTAGTGTGCCTGGACGTCCGCGAAATGTGGGGTGAGTTTGCTTGCCATGGCGTTCTTTCTGGCGGATCACCAGGACCCACCGGTGGTGCGTGCAGGACCCTGCCGTGCCTGGGCCAACGCTTCGATTACGTTCGTCGAGGCGGCATGGTTCACCGCATCCGACAACCTGTATTCGTTGCCAGACCCCAGCCGGATGGCCGCACCAGCGAACTTTCTGCCGCCAAGATTTCGCATTCGATGAAGGCGACTGGCGGCAGCGCGACGGCGTTGATACCAGGAGCGCGGAACCCAGGCGTTTGATCGGGCCCCGAGTTACCGGACCCTATGGGGGTGGCCGGTTTCCGCTGTCGTCTACGTCAATTAATGTTGCGCTGCATGCTGATTGATGTAGCGCACCACGTCCTCCAGGGTGCGCAGGGACGAATAGTCTTTTTCGGGGATATCCACGCGGAGCCGTTTGTGGATGCCGACCAGAAAGTTCAGCCAATCCATCGAGTCGAGATCCACCTGGTCCCGAAGCGGCTGCTCGTCCCGGATATCGCGCGAGTCGACCTCGGGAGCGATGGTTGTCAGGATCGATAGAACTTCCTCGCGAATGTCGTTGTCGCTCATGGCTGTCTCACTTGTCCAGAAGGTCAGGGCGTTGCAGCAGGTCGTTGATCGTGCTGAGGAAGAGCGCGCCGCGGTGTCCGTCGCTCGCTCGGTGGTCGGCCGCGAGTGAGGCGTGCACCGTGTTGGCGATGCGTATCCCACCGTCGACCGCGCGAACTCGCTGTGCCGGCGTACCGAACCCGATCAGTGCCACCTGCGGTGGATAGATCACGCCGAAGACGGTGTCGACACCTCGTTCGCCGAGGTTGGTGACCGTGATGGTCGGATCAGACATTTCCGAACTGCGCAGCGAACCGGCGCGGGCGCGGGCGACCAGATCCGAGAGGTTGCTCATCAGGTCGTCGAGCTTCTTGTCGCCGACGTCATGAAGAGCAGGTGCGACCAAGCCGCCACTGCGTAGCGAGATCGCCACCCCGATGTGGACGCCGGGGGCAGGTTCGAACGTATCGCCCCGCCAGAAGCCGTTGAAATCCTGGTAACGCGCAGCGGCAAGGGCAACCGCCTTCAACTGCAGCACCGCGGGCAGCAGGCGTTCGGTTATGGGCCTGTCGGCGTTGCGTTCGGTCAACCAGGCGAGGGCCGCGTCCATGACGATCTCGTGGGCGAGGTAGTAGTGCGGAATTTCCCGCTTCGACCGGCTCATCGCGGCGGCAATGGATAACCGCATCTGGGCAGCACGGTCGCCGGCCGGCTTCGATTTGGGCTGCGCGACCACTGCCGCCCGCTCCACGTCGCCGATGGTCACCGAACCCTGCGGTCCTGTACCCGTCAGTGTGTCGACGTCGACACCTGTCGTCGCCGCGAGGCGACGGGCCGCGGGAGTCACCCACCGGCGCCGCTGGGGTGCGACGGCCGCCGGAGGCGGCCCGGCGGCCGTCGGAGGCGGCCCGGCGGCCGTCGTTTCACCGGTTGGTATTGGTGACGGTGGTCGCGGTGCCGTGCCGGCCGACTCGCCGGGCGCCAGCAGTGTCGCCAACGGCGTACCGACATGGACGGTGCGGCCGACGGGGACCAACAGTTCTCCGACCGTGCCCTCATGCCAGCACTCGATTTCCACAGCGGCCTTGGAGGTTTCCACGATTGCCACCACCTGGCCGCGGGTCACCTTGTCGCCGGGTTTGATCAGCCATTCGTCGAGCGTGCCTTCGTCCATGTCGGAGCCCAGCGATGGCATGCTGAACTCGATCATCGTTGTTCACCGAAGAGGTTTTTCACCGCTGCGACAACAGATTCGGGCTGCGGTAGCGTCGCGTACTCGAGATGTTTTGCGTAGGGAATGGGCACTTCGGCACTGCAGACCCGCGCAACTGGTGCGTCGAGGTCGAAGAAGGCGTTCTCCATGATGCGCGCACTGATCTCGGCCGCCAAACTGCCGCTGCGCCAAGCCTCGTCGACGATCACCGCACGATGAGTCTTGCGCACGGAATCGACGATCGTGTCCGTATCAAGCGGCCGTAAGACCCGCAGATCGATCACCTCACAACTGAAACCGTCCAATGCCAGCGTGTCGGCCGCATCGAGGGCCTTGGGCAGCGATCCACCGTAGGCGATCACGGTGACGTCAGATCCGGGGCGGCGTATCGCGGCGTGGGAGATATCGGTGGGGCCCAAACCATCGACCTCGGCCGAACTGTTGTAAAGCTGGACGTGTTCGAAGATCACCACCGGATCCGGGTCGGCCAGCGCCGTGCTCAACATGCCGTAGGCATCGGACACGGTCGCCGGTGCGAGCACCGTGATGCCCGGAATGTGGGCGTACCAGCACTCCAGGCTGTGGGAATGCTGCGCCGCGAGTTGACGTCCGGCGCCGGTGGCCATTCGGACAACCAACGGGACCGAGAACTGCCCGCCGGACATATGCCGCAGTGCCGCAGCGGTATTGACGATCTGGTCCAGGGAGAGCAAGCTGAAGTTCACCGTCATGACTTCGACGATCGGACGCAGACCGCCCAGCGCCGCGCCGATACCGACCCCGACGAAGCCCAATTCTGACAACGGGGTATCACGCACGCGTTCGGGACCGAATTCCTCGAGCAGCCCCTTGGATGCCGCGTAGGTGCCGCCGTAGCGGCCGACGTCTTCGCCCATCAACACGACACGGGGGTCATTGTGCAGGGCGTCCCGAAGGGCATCGTGCACCGCGGTGCGGTATGCGGTCTTCATCGTGCCGATTCCGGAGTCAGCACGTCGCGTTCGAGGTCCTCGACACCCTCCCAGGTGCCGGCCTCGGCGAACGCTACGGCGTCGTCGATCTCCCGCTCGGCGGTTGCCTCGACCGCGGTGACGTCGTCCTGGGTGAGTGTGCCGTCCTGCAGCGATTCAGCGGTGAACTGGGCTATCGGGTCACGGGTGCGCCAAAGTTCGACCTCGGCCTTGTCGCGATACAGCTCTGGGTCGAACATCGAATGAGCGCGGAACCGGTACGTGCGAAACTCGAGGAAGAATGGGCCGCCTTCGGTGCGGATGTGGGCTGTGGCGTCGCGGGCGGCGGCATGGCATGCGATGACGTCCATTCCGTCGACAGCCAGTGTCGGCACCCGATACGAGGCCGCCTTGGCGGTGAGATCGGTCTGCGACTGTGCCCGGGACAACGCCGTGCCCATCGCGTAAAGGTTGTTCTCGCAACAGAACAAGACCGGCAATCGCCACAATGCGGCCATGTTCAACGATTCGTGGAAGGCGCCCTCTGCTACCGCACCGTCGCCGAAATAGCAAGCGGTGACGTGTTTTTGATGTTGCATGGCATCTGCCAGCGCCAGACCCACTGCGAGCGGCAGGCCGGCCGCGACGATGGCGTTGCCGCCGTAGAAGCGCGTGGCGGCGTCGAAGAGGTGCATCGACCCACCGCGCCCGCGCGAGCAGCCTTCGCGCTTGCCGAACATCTCGGCCATGATCGCCGTCATCGGGATGCCTCGCAGTAGCGCGTGGGCATGTTCGCGATAGGTGGCCACTACCGCGTCGTCAGGCCCCAGCGCACGAAGCGACCCGGCCGCGACGGCCTCCTGTCCGACATACAGGTGCAGGAAGCCGCGAATCTTGGACTCCCCGTACAGTTCCGCGCAACGTTCCTCCATGCGGCGTACGCGGACCATGTCCGAAAGGAGCCCCAGTGCGAGCTCGTGACTGAGGGGAGGCGGCGTCACTGTCGCACCTCGTGGTGCGGCTGATTGTGCGGATCTTCGACGGCCGACGTGTCGCCCTCTGGGAGCCCCAATTCGCGCGCCTTGAGCAGACGCCGCATGATCTTGCCGCTGCGGGTATGGGGCAGTGCGTCGACGAATTCAATTTCCTTGGGCGCCACAGCGGCGCCGAGACGCTTGCGGGCGTAACCGAGCAGCTCCCGTTGCAGCGCCTCGCCGCCTGCGACGCCGTCTTTCAGCGTCACGAACGCCTTCACCACTTCTCCGACGGTTGGATCTGGTTTACCGATCACCGCAGCCTCGGCGACGGCTTCGTGGTCGGTCAGCACGCTTTCGACTTCGAACGGGCCGATGAGATGGCCCGCGGACTTGATCACGTCGTCGGCGCGCCCGACGAACCAGTAGTACCCGTCGGAGTCGCGCTTCGCCAGATCACCGGTGAGGTAGAAGCCACCGGCGAAACACGATCGGTATCGCGCTTCCTCATGCAGGTAGCCGCGGAACATCGACGGCCAGCCGGGGCGCAGGGCCAGCTCGCCTTCGGTGTCCGGAGCATCGATGACCGAAATAGTGTCGTCGTCGTTGCGGTGTACTAGATACGCGTCCACTCCCGGCAGAGGGCGGCCCATCGATCCGGGCTTGATGTCGAATGCCGGGGTGTTCGCGATCATGATGCCGCCGGTCTCGGTCTGCCACCAATTGTCGTGGATTGGTAGACCCAGCACGCGTTTTGCCCACCACACGGCTTCGGGATTCAGCGGCTCGCCGACGCTGGCGATGAACCGCAGGCGCGGAAATCGGTATTGGGCGGCGAGTTCGGGTCCGGCCTTGATCAGCATGCGTATTGCAGTGGGAGCGGTGTACCAGACCGTCACGTCGTCGTCGTGCAGGACGCGGTACCAACGCTCGGCATCGAACTCAGCCTGGTCGACGATCGACGTGACCCCGTGCAGCAGCGGTGCGATCACGCCATAGGACATGCCGGTGACCCAGCCCGGATCGGCGGTGCACCAGAACACGTCATCGGGGTGCAGATCGAGCGCGTAGAGCCCGGTGACGAAGTGCATGGCGACCGCACCGTGAACATGGATCGCCCCCTTGGGGGTTCCGGTGGTGCCGCTGGTGAAGTGCAGCAGCGCTGGATCGTCTGCGGTGGTGGGGCAGACCGGTGCATCGTCGTCGACGTCAGCCATCCGGCTCCAGAAGTCCAGGGTCCCTGGGATTTCGGTGTCGTGGTTGATGTCCACGACGATGATGTGCCGCACCGACGGGAGCTGGTCACGAATGGCGGCGATTCTGCGGTGATAGATGGGCGCCGTGGTGACGAGCACGTCGGCCGCGCCGAGGTTGATCCGGGTGGAGAGGGGTTCTGGACCGAACGCGGAGAACAGCGGGCTCACCACGCAGCCGTTGCGCAAGGCGCCCAAGACGGAGATGTAGAGCTCCGGGCATCGGCTCATCAAGGTGAAAACCCGGCCGCCTTTGCCGACGCCCAGTGCGCGCAGAACGTTGGTGAATCGTCGCGCGAGCTGGCCCAGCTCGCGGTAGCTCAGATTGCGACTGACCAACGAATGATCCCAGTCTGCGGCCGAAACGAACCGGAGGGCGGTCCGTGTTGCCGCCGGTCCCTGGGCGTGCCGGTCGAGCGCCGCATAGGCGATATTGCAGCCTCCCGGCCCCATTCCTTCGCACAGGTTCGGTACATCGGCCCAGGAGAAATCGAGGCGAGTCTGCTCGTAGTCCCGCAGATTGGGTGGGACACGACAGTCGCGAGCGGTCTTGTGGATGACGGCCACGGGAAGTCCTAACCCGCCGGCACCGCGAGAACGCCGCTGCGGAAAGCCGGACCGATGTTGGTCATGACGCGGTCCAACAGCACGTTGAAAGTGGACCCGTCGTCAACCAAGTCGGGCAGCCCTTGGTGGATGAGGTATCGGTCCAGACGCCGTTCGATCGGCCACCCGACGTAGCGCCGTCCGGTGAACTCGGAACCCAGGAACTTCCAGGCGATGGCATCGAGTAGGTCGCTGGTGAGTTCGAACTCATCGGTGCGTGACATCGGATTCCTTTCGATCGCACTACGCATTCATTCTTTTGGCGCCCGCCCGGGCAGCGATAGTGACCAAGGTCATCAATGCGTCGCGGTGGGAAATCACAGCCGCCCGGGATGACTGAAGCGGGCAGCCCGGCGGTGGATGCGGTGCTCATCACCCCGCGTGCGATGCGGCTGCCCTGCCACCCGGATGGGTTCGGCCGATGATCACGGCCTGGGTGCTGTCGCCGAGAAAGTACGACAAGACCCCCCTCCGCTGCCAATCTCATCGAGCCTGGCCTGACGACAAGCCATCGGTCGAGGTACCGAGTCGTGCCAGTACGTCGGGCAAGGCAGCGGACGCGACTTCGGCCGCGCGCCGCTCGTCAGTTTCGGCCACGGTTGTCAGGGGCGGCTGGCCATCGGTGTTCCGCTTGCCAGTGCGGACTCCCTCTTTGATGTAGCGGTAGCACCCCCGATAGCCGATCATCGGATTGTGTTCGATCGGTTCGTAGCGGTCGCCGCCGACCAACCCGCGAAATTCGTTGGTGCGGAAGTCGGTTGCCCGGTAGATCACTGGTCCCGGCGCGAATGCGGAGGCGATGCGGCCGAGGGACCTGACCATGGCATCGACCAGATTCCGCTGCTCGCCGCGGGCGATGAGGTCGCGTGGATGCCGACCGGCAAGCGCCTCGGTGAGCATGAACTCGGCGCGCAGCAGACCCTCATTCGAATCCGACGAAAGGGACTGGTGCGCAAGCCTTATCAAGCCTGTTGCGCGGTACTCATGCGGGGCGTCTCGGCGGCGCGTTGCGCCGTCTCCACCCGGTCCTTGATTCCCAACAGCATCCCGCGCACGGTGAGAGTGACTGCTGGACCGGCCAATTCGGTGATGAACAGCTGGCCCGGATGACGCAGTCCCGCCCGGGTGCGCACCAGTAGCCGGCATTGGTCGTCGTAATGCGGCTCAAGGTGGAATGACCAGACTGCGTGCCAAGGGAATTCCGGAGGCGCGCCGCTGAGCACGATCGTCTGGTTTTCGACGACGCGCGAGACCGTGAGCAGGAGCCCGTACTTCCGTCCGAGCCAGCCGGGCGGCGCGAGGCGTACCGGGTCACCCGGCGAGAGCCGCTGCCATTCCGGATGGACGTTGGTATCAGCTTGGAATTCGAGCCCCAGCAGGCTTTCGATGGTCTCGAAGGTGTAGAAGCCGGCGCGGTCTTGTCCCAGTTGTGTGAGCCAGGGCCAGACTGCTTCCGCCGGTGCGTCGATCCACACGCCCTCGGTCGACTGAAGCACGGGTGCACGAACCAATTCATCACCCGGAAGCTTCTGGCGGCACTCCTGCTTGGTTGTGCCCCAATTGCGGTAGTACCGCCGCGCGGCGTACAGCAGAGCCGAGACGGCCACAGCTTGCGTCACATGTGTCCTCGTCATGCGATGACCCTGCACTCGGATCGGCCCACCCAACTAGGGCCTTGCGTCCCTTAGTTGACGACCTAGCGTCGACGAACGGCACACACAGCTGGGCCTTCGGTCCCTACCGTCAAGCTCCGCGGCGGTGGTCGGATCTCGACGGAAACCATCAACCGCCACCCAAGGAGGCGCCATGTCGAAACTTCCCGTCCAACACCGGCCGCGGTCGTTCTGGCCGGACTTCACCGAACTGTTCGCCGGCCTGCCGGCCTGGCCGAGCATGCACCCGGTCTTCGACAACCACATCATCCGGGTCGAGGACGAGATGACAGAGGGCAATTACCAGATTCGCGCTGAACTGCCGGGCATCGATGCCGAAAAGGACGTCGATATCACCGTGCGCGACGGCGTCTTGACCATCAAGGCCGAACGCAGCGAGAAGAAAGAATCGAACGGCCGCTCCGAGTTCAGTTACGGCTCGTTCGTGCGGTCGGTGACGCTGCCGCCCGGCGCCGACGAAGACAGCATCAAAGCCGCATACGACAAGGGCATTCTCACTGTCACGGTGCCGGTCAGCGAGGTCAAGTCGGCTGAGAAGCACGTGTCGATCGAGTCTGCCAAGTGACCTGTGCCGTGGTCCCGGGTCAACGACGATCCGGGACCACGGGCACCTGAATGCGAGAGGAGCGTTCACATGGATGTCGGTCGACCCAGAACGCTTAAGCGATGGACCGTGTACGTCTCCATCGACGAACGCGATGGTCACACTCGCGCCAAGGCACGTTTGTACTGGAGTGACAAAGAATCGGTGGGTTTCGGTGCGGCGCGCTGCAATCCGGCTGACCGAGACATCAGCGACATCGGCGACGAGCTCGCTGTCGCTCGTGCACTTCGCGACCTGGCCGATCAGTTGCTGGTCGCGACCAGCCACGATATCGCAGCCAGCACCTGCAAGCCCGTCACTTCGCTGCACTGATGACTCCGGACTGCCGCAACCGAGTCGACCTGCGGGGGATTTGACATGTCCACAGTGCCCCTCCGGCCGACGATCGTCACGCTCACGATGAATCCGGCCCTGGATATCACCACGGCAGCCGACGTGGTGCGTCCCACCGAAAAGATCCGTTGTGCCGGTGTTCGTTACGACGCCGGCGGCGGCGGCATCAACGTCGCGCGGGTAGCGTATGAACTCGGCGCTTCCGTGTCTGCGGTGTTTCCCGCAGGCGGTCCGACCGGCGGGCTGGTGTCCCAACTGATGGTCGAGTCCGGTGTGCCGTTTCGCCGGATTCCGATTACCGACTCGACGCGCGAAAGCTTCACGGTCAACGAGGACGCAACCGGCAAGCAGTATCGATTCGTCTTGGCCGGGCCTACGCTCACGGCGGCCGAGCAGGCTGAATGCCTGGACCAGTTGAGGGACGCGGCGCACGGTGCCTCGTCTGTCGTCGCCAGCGGAAGCCTTCCAGCCGGCGTGCCGCCTGATCTGTACCAACGTGTCGCTGACATCTGCGGTGAACTCGGTGTGCCTTTAATCCTGGATACCTCCGGGCAGGGCTTGACTCACATCGCCGCCGGGGTCTCGCTGCTCAAACCAAGCCTGCGCGAGCTTCGGGAGTGCGTCGGCCGTGCCCTCGTGACAGAGGCAGACCAAGCCGAAGCGGCTCGCGAACTCATCGAGCGCGGGGTTGCGCGAGCTGTCGTCGTGTCGCTGGGCTCTGACGGTGCGTTGTTGGTGACAAATGACCAACAGCAACGGTTTTGGAGCGTTCCGGTACAAGCGGTAAGCGGTATCGGAGCCGGCGACGCCATGGTGGCCGCAATCGCTGTTGGATTGAGTCGCCGCTGGCCATTGAGCAAGGCGGTTCGGTATGGGGTTGCGGCGGGCGCGGCCATGCTGACAACGCCGGGAGCGGCGGCGTGCCACCGCGGCACGGTGGATCACCTCTTCGAACTGGTTCGCGAGCCGTCGCCGTTGCCTGCCTAGTGGCGCACGACTCCTGCCTAGTGGCGCACGACTCCTGCCTAATGTCGCACGACTCCTGCCTAATGTCGCACGACTCCTGCCTAATGTCGCACGACGATGACCGAGCATTCGGCTTGCGCAAAATGCGACAGGCCGCGCACGGGCCCGACGAGCCGTGGGATCTCGTGGATGTCGGGCGGTCCGATCACCACCAGCTGGATGGGAACCTCACTGCTGGCGATGAATTCGTCGAGAGACCGGGCGGCCATCCAGCTCTGTACCGGGACATCCGGGTAGCGGCCCGACCAGGTTGCGACGGCTCGGTCGAAATGTGAATCGCGTTCGGTTGTGTGCGCCGACCACGGTACGAGGACCGCGATCACCCCGGTGTTGCGTAGCGCGGCCTCTCCGAATGCGACCGCCGCAAGTTCGTCTTCGTCGCCGGCAGTGTTGAAGGCCAGGGCAATCCATCCCGGACACGAGGGTGACCGGTCGGAGTGGACAGATGTGCCGCTATGCGAGCGGATGATGGCGACCGGACATTGAGCGCGGTTCGTGACAGCTTCGGCCGTCGACCCCAAGACTTTGGCAGCGATCCGGTCTATGCCCACCGAACCCACGCACAGGAGAGCGGCAGATCGTGACTCGTCGACGAGCAGACTGGTTGGGGCGGTGTGTCTTTGGACAATTTCGAGCTGAACCGGCTTGCCGGTGGCCGCAACGGCGTCCGCTGCGGCCCGCAACGCCGCATCGACGGGTGCCGCCGCTGGTTCTGCAGTTCCTTGCGATCGTTCGGGGTGTGCCGGAGAGAGCGCAGCCGCCAGCCGTAACGGAACACCTCGGACCACCGCTTCGTCGATGGCCCACAACGCCGCGCTGATAGCCGCATCGGAACCGTCGATGCCGACGACGACGGACCGACCGGCACGCGGGTTCGTCATGCCAACCTCACTTCGTGTCGCGCTGGCGCTTTGGCCTCAAGTGTCGGCTGGGTCGCCGACCGACGATAGAGACCAAAGGCACCCGTCCATCGCCAATGACTCGGGCCGGCCCAAAGGCCATTGGCACGCCGATTGGATGACTTTCGGCCACAGTCCTTGCACGCAGCGCTCCGTAACGTCACGGGCATGTCCCAACTAACGCAACCGATCTCCATCTTGTCGGAGAGTGAATGCTGGAATCTTCTGCGCAGTGTCGCGCTGGGACGGCTCGTTACGGTCGTCGACGGCCTGGTAGAGATATTCCCGGTCAACTTCGTCGTGCAAGGCCGCAGCGTGCTGTTCCGCACCGCGGAGGGCACCAAGCTCGTCAGCGCTGCCATCAACAAGAACGTGCTGTTCGAAGCCGACGACCACGATGCTGCCGAAGGCTGGAGCGTGATCATCAAGGGGATGGCCCAGACGCTACGTACCGATGAAGAGATCGACGAGGCGGATCACGCTCAGCTCATCCCGTGGACCGCGACCGTGAAGCAACACTACGTACGAATCCGCCCGCTCAAACTCACCGGGCGCCGATTCTCGTTCGGCCCCGAGCCTGACGTGGAATCCACGGCTACCTAGCCGCCTGCCGGGCCTTTCCGGTCATCTGGGTCCAAAGGCCCTTATCGACCGGCGCGTCGGCGCCGACACTGACAACTACGAGCCGCCGCGCGGCAGTACACACTAAGGAAGACGAAGACCATGAGCGAAACCGCTGAATCAGCCACTGACACAGTCGTGGTCACTACATCCCAGTCAGGGCCACCCAGTCGGCTGACCCAGGTTGCCGCCTGGGTAGGCATTGTCGCGGGCATCGTTTTCATCGTTGCCCTGATCTTCTTCAGCGGCTTCTGCGCCGGAACCTACAGCGGTGGTGGGTACTGGCACGGCGGCTACCGGCATTATCAACCGCAGCAAGGACCGAGTTGCACTATGGGGCCCGGGCCGATGATGGGGTCTGGCGGGATGATGGGGCCGGGCGGCATGATGGGACCGGGCATGATGGGGCCAGGCATGGTCGGACCCGGGTCGACGGGGCCGGGCGGCATGATGCCCGGAATGATGGAACCTGGACAGCGGCCCAGCGCACCCACCACACCGAGCCCGCGCCCCTAGCGGCCGGCATGAGTTCCTCGCCGACTGACCGGCACCGACGCGGGTGATGGGGGTGGACAATGCTGGCATTTCTCAAACGGACGTGGATTCCGATCGTTGTCGTGGTGGCGGTAGGCCTGGGTGGCGTCGCCGTCGTCCGGCTACGAGGTGTTTTCGGTTCTGACAAGCTCTTTTCGTCGACCGCGAGTAGTGCTGATGCCATCGTCTCGTTCAATCCCAAGCGGGTGACCTACGAGGTATTCGGCCCGGGTGACACCACAGGTCATATCAGCTTCCTGAATATGAACGCCGCACCCGAGGAAGCGGACTTCACGAGCCTGCCCTGGACTTCGACACTCACGACCACAATTCCGACTGTGATCGCGAACATTGTGGCCCAGGGTGACAGCGACGCCATCGGGTGCCGCATCTTCGTCAACGGCGAGCTACGGGACGAACAATCATCCAGCGGGCACCATGCGCAGACCTTCTGCTTGGTAAAAGCCGCATGAACGCGGACGACGATGCCCAGCCATTGTTCATGCGGCTGATCCGTACCCTGGCCGTGCCCATCATTCTGGTGTGGCTGCTCCTGACCGTCGCGGTGAATATTCTTGTGCCGCCCATAGAGTCGGTCGCCCGAACCCACGCGGTAACCATGTCGCCGCAGGATGCACCGGCGATGATCGCGGCGAAGCGAATCGGCGCCAAGTTTCAGGAGTCTGATTCAGACAGCATCGTCATGATCGTCCTGGAGTCCGACAAGGGACTCGGCGACGAGGCGCACGTCTACTACGACGCTCTGCTCCAAAAGCTCGCCGCCGACGGCAAGCACGTGCAGCATATCCAGAACCTGTGGGGCGACCGCATCACCGCCGCCGGCTCCCAAAGCGGCGACGGTAAGGCCGCTTACGTTCAACTCAACGTCGCCGGCGACCAAGGCAGCACGTTGGGAAACCAGTCCGTCGATGCCGTCCGCAAGATCGTCGCGGGTTCACGGGCTCCCGACGGGATCAAGGTATATGTCACGGGGCCGGCGGCGCTGACCACGGACATGAACGAGGCTGCCGACAAGAGCATGTTCAAGATGATGGGTGTGACCGGACTGGTCATCATGATCATGCTGTTCATCGTCTATCGATCGGTGAGCACGGTGCTCCTGGTTCTTGTCATGGTCGGTTTCGAGATGGGCACGGCCAGAGGCGTTGTCGCGATGCTCGGCAACTACGGGCTGCTGGCATTCTCGACCTTTGTCGTTGCCATGCTGTCGTCGCTGGCCATCGCGGCGGGCACGGATTATGCGATCTTCCTCATCGGCCGCTATCAAGAGGCACGTCAGGCCGGCGAGGATCGGGAAGCGGCTTACTACAGCATGTTTCGCGGAACCTACCACGTGATCCTGGGGTCCGGGTTGACCATCGCGGGGGCTTCCTTCTGTCTGCATTTCGCGCGGCTGTCCTACTTCAAGGCTCTGGGGATTCCTTCCGCGCTCGGCTTGTTGATCGTCATCGCCGGCGCGCTCACCGCAGCACCGGCCATCGTGGCTGTGGCCACCCGGTTCGGCCTACTGGATCCCAAACGGATGATCAAGACACGGGGATGGCGACGGGTCGGCACAGCTACCGTCCGGTGGCCGGGACCGATGTTCGTGGCGTCGCTGCTGATCGCCGTGATGGGCCTGCTCGTAGTGCCTACCATGGCAATCAGCTACAACGATCGGTACTACATCCCATCGAGTCTGCCGTCCAACGTCGGTTATGCCGCGGCGGAAAGCCATTTCAGCGCAGCCCGGCTCAATCCCGACATCCTCATGGTCGAGACCGATCACGACATGCGGAATTCGAGCGACATGATCATCCTGGATCGGATCGCGAAGGACGTCTTCCGCACTTCGGGCATTGCGCGAATACAAGGCATCACAAGGCCGTTGGGAAACCCGATCGAACACACGTCCATTCCGTTCCAGGTCAGCATGCAGGCGCTGCCAATCCAGGAGAATCTGCGCTTCATGAAGGACCGGATGGCCGACATGCTCAAGATGAGCGACGATCTCGGCTTGATGATCGGCTCGATGCAACGGGTTCAGGGCTTGCTGGGGCAGATGAGCAAGTCAACGCATCGGATGGTCGGGGACATGGCGGAGATGAAGGTGACGCTCGACGAAATGCGCGACCATTTGGCCGATTTCGACGATTTCGTCCGGCCCCTTCGGAATTATCTGTATTGGGAGCCACACTGTTACGACATTCCCGTCTGCTGGGCGACTCGGTCGGTGTTCGAGGCGATTGATGACGTGGACACATTCAGCGACAACATGAATGCCGTGCTCGGCGATCTGAACAACATCGACGCTGTGCTGCCGCGTTTGCTCGCTGAGTTCCCGCCGATCATCGCGGTGACGAAGTCCATGCAGGGCACCCTGTTGACTCTGCACAGCAGCTTCGCGGGACTGATCACACAAATGTCACGGATGACCGATACCGCGAGCGCGATGGGGCAGGCCTTCGATTCGTCGAAGGCCGACGACTACTTCTATCTGCCGCCCGAAGCTTTCGACAACCCCGACTTCCAGCGTGGCCTGAAACTGTTCATGTCACCGGACGGCAAAGCCGCGCGGTTCATCATCACCCACGACGTAGACCCCGCGACTCCTGAAGGTATTTCGGCCGTCAAGCCCGAGCTCAATGCCGCACACGAAGCGGTGAAAGGTACCGCCCTGGCCAACGCCAGGTTCTATCTCACCGGCACCGCAGCGGTGTACAACGACATCCAGACCGGCTCGAGGTACGACTTGATGATCGTCGGAATTGCCGCGCTGACACTGATTTTCGCCGTGATGGTCATCATCACGAGGGCCCTGGTGGCCTCACTGGTCATTGTCGGCACCGTCTTGCTGTCGTTGGGGGCGGCGTTCGGTCTGTCGGTGTTGGTGTGGCAGCACCTGCTGGGCCTGGACCTGAATTGGATTGCACCCGTCTTCGGGTTGATCATCCTGCTGGCCGTGGGGTCTGACTACAACCTGCTGCTGACGTCGCGGTTCCAGGAGGAGCTCGGCGCCGGGATCAATACCGGCATCATCCGGTCGATGGGGGAGACCGGTGGTGTGGTGACGGCCGCGGGATTGGTCTTCGCGTTCACGATGATGTCCATGGCGGCAAGCGATTTACGCTCGATCGGCCAGGCCGGTAGCACGATCGGACTCGGACTGCTGTTCGACACCCTGATCGTCCGCTCGCTCATGACGCCGTCGATAGCGGCCCTGCTGGGACGGTGGTTCTGGTGGCCACAGCGGGTGCGGCCGCGCCCGGCAAGTTACATGCTGAGGCCCTTCGGACCACGAAGCCTGGTGCGCGCGCTGTTGCTCGGGGAGACCGCTGATACCGCAACGGCGCGACGCAGGAAGTCAACTGATTGAAGGGAGCAACGATGACCGTCCGTGACACGGTTCGGGTGTTCAACAAGCACGTACTGAATCCGCTCATGCTCGTAGCCGCAGGCCGGAAATACTGGTACGCCGGGGTGATCGAGCACACCGGACGACGCTCCGGGAAGAAATATGCGACGCCGGTCGTCATCGAGAAGGTGAGCGGCGGTTTTCTCATCCCGCTGCCCTACGGTACGGATGTCGACTGGCTTCGCAATGTTCAGGCCATGGGACGTGCCGCCATCCGGGTGCACGGACAATCCTTCGTCGCCGCCGAGCCGGCGATCATCGATGCGCCGACGGCAGCCGGTCTGCTCTCGCCGCGCCGTCAGCGGGAATTCGGCAGGTTCGGCATCGCGAACTACCTCAAAATGAGCCAGGAATCCCCGGCAACGCGCTGAGGCCGGTGATCCCGCGTCGGCCGGCCCGCCACCAGCCGGACCTGTCCCCGGGGGCTGCCGGGTGGTGGCTCGATGCGGCGGGCCGACCGGGCTTGGATTCCGTCGTCAGGTCGGCTTCGTCTTCGTCGCCGGAGTTTTCGATTCCGGCTCCTTGGTCCGCTGATGCGAACGGGTATAGGCCTCGGCGCTGAGTAGACGCTTGAGTGCTTCGAGGTAACGGTTGGGAATCATTGCAGAGTGTCCTCTCCGACCGGTCAGTCGGCGTCCTTCTTCTTGCCACCGTCCGTGCGCGTCAGTGCGCCCTCGGTGCTGCGGATGAGATTGCGGTGGAACTGATATTGCGCAGCGGCCAGAGTGTCCGCCAGGCTGATTGCCGCGTCGACGATCTTGGCCCGCAGCGGATGGACGGCTTCTGGAATCGCCTCGTCCAGCACATTGTTGAACCGGCGCCACGCTTCGGCTGCGGCGTGCTGCCCCAGGCGGGCGGATTCGCGGAACTCGTCAAGCAAGTCGGGTGACGACGACGATGAGGAGACCTCGCTCGACGAGGATGTCGACTTCGGGGTTTCGGGCATGCCAGGACCTTTCGTTTGAGTGTAATTCGCAGTCCAACGCTATGGGCGGTGCGGGCTGGCCTCGTAGCGCCAAAGGTCCTCAGGTGCCGTGGCCGATGGTCTATTGAGGCAGCCGCACGCCAACGGATATGGGAATGCGAGGCTTCAGGGCCTGACGACCTCTGTCGCGGTGACGAATGGCCCCGTGACGAGGTTGCACTCTGGCTCCTAACGTCGTGTCTGCGCCGCGCTTTCGCAGGCTAGGCGCGAATTTCCGGACGGAGTTCGAATCGAGGGTCAAGATGTCGAGTGGGTCAGCAGATCGAGGAATTCTGGTCGGAGTCGACGGGTCGGATGGGTCAGACGCAGCGGTGCGCTGGGCGGCCCGTGAGGCGGGCCTGCGAAACGTCGCGTTGTCGGTGGTGCATGTGTTGCCGACTCCCGTGGGTGGGTGGGGAGGTTGGGGCATCACGTCGACACCGCTCCCGGAGGATTTCTTCCAACAGCTGGAATCGGAGGGCCGGCGAATCATCGCCGACGCCATACGTGTCGCCAAGGAGACTGTCGGCGACACCGCCGACATTCACGTACACGGCGAAGTGCTCTACTCGCCGAGCGTGCCTACCCTGGTTGAGCTGAGTAGTGACTCCCAGATGGTCGTGCTGGGCTGCCGAGGTCAGGGGCGACTACAGCGCGTCTTGTTGGGTTCAATCAGCACTGCGCTGGTGCATCACGCTCATTGCCCGGTCGCCGTCATCCACGACGAGGCTACGGCCGGACCGCAGGCGCCGGTTGTGGTGGGCATTGACGGCTCGCCGGCCTCGGAGTTGGCCACCGCTATCGCCTTTGACGAAGCCTCTTGGCGCGGAGCCGAATTGGTGGCCCTGCATGCCTGGAGCGATGCCGATTCGTCGGAGTTCCCCGCGACGCAGTGGTCGATTGTCCGTCCGCGAACCGAAGAAGAGCTGGCCGAGCGGCTGGCTGGGTGGCAGGAACGCTATCCCGATGTCCGGGTGCGTCGCGTGGTGGTCTTGGATCAACCCGCTCGCCATCTGCTCGCTGAGGCCGAGTCGGCTCAACTGATCGTCGTGGGTAGCCATGGCCGCGGAGGGTTCGCCAGGATGCTGCTCGGATCGGTGAGCACTGCTGTGGTTCATGCGGCCCGCGTGCCCGTAATCGTGGCGCGGGAGCGCTGAACCGGCACTCTACGAGTTGATGAGTCCCGATTGTAGGAGCGCGGCATCGACAAACTGCTGCACTGGGCGCGATTCGAAGAATCCCGTGTGACCGCCTTGATACCAGACGATTTCGGGCCGGCCCCAGTGTTCCCAGAGACGAACAACCTGCTCGCGCGGATGCACGAGTTGGTCGGCGACTCCCGCGTAGATGAAGCGGCCGGGGAAGGGGACGCGCGGGGTCAAAGACAGTGGCGAGACCATCCGCCCCAGCGGTGCCGCCAGGTTCACCGTCTCACGACGCGGGTCGTCGTGCTTCATCCCGGCATGGCGCCCGAGCAGTTCGGTCATATCAGCGACCGGGACACCGAGAATTGCGCAGGTGAGGCCGTCCTCGAGGCTGGCGACGAGCGAAGTGATGTAGCCGCCGAGGGAAATGCTGTTCATGCCAATCGGCGATTCGGTCTCTTGCGCGCGTATCCAGGACAACAGCCGGCGGACGTCCCACACCGCCTGGGCCGTGGCATGGACATTGTCCAGCACGTCCTGGCCGGGGAACACCGCGCCGGCGGGCAGACCCCGCCCCCGCGGGCCGTGCATCGGAAGCACGGGCAGCACAAGATTCAGGCCGAGATCCTCATGCAGATGCCACGCCCGGAACAGCGCGAGGTCGAGCCTGCCGCGGCCCATCATGGCACCGTGCACACACACCAGCCACGGGCGTGGCTCGTGGTGGCGCAGTAGCAACGCGTAGCCGCGGTTGTTGGCGGCATAGCCGAGCCATCGCTGCCGGCCGGGCTCACCGACTTTCGGTTCGTATCCGCTGTCGAAAACGATGCGTTCGAAGGACCGGCCATAGGACTGTACCGGCTGAACCGTGACGTCGGTCAGTGGCGGGGGAGCCTCGAAGAACTCTTCAGGATCATCCAAACATCCATGGCGGCTGTAGAATTCAATTCCCGCGCGGACTTCGCCGTTGATTCGCTCGAACAGTTCTTGGTTGCCGAGTGGCTGAAGGATCCGAATGCCGCTGAGAACAATTTCGTCGCGGAACGCTTGTGCGGCCAGTGCGAGCGTGGGGCGCGCCACCGGAAGCACGTCGCGCGGACGCTCCAGATAGTCCTGCCACGATCGAGCGTAGTAGCGGCCCGTCCGCCGGAACGGCCGGATCAAGTGGTCCAGCGCCGTGGAGCCACGCGAGGGCAGGCCGGTGGGAACCGCCCGTGGCCCGTCGTCGTGTGCGGGTGCTGCCATGTCGCCAAAGGTAATTCGCGGCGGGCGGCACATGCTAGGGGAATAGGTCCCGCCCGTGGCTGACAATTGCCACTTCGGCGAAAATTACGGTGGGGCAACGCTATTGTCTTTGGTGGCAAGGCTAAGACACAGAGCTGTTGGAGGAATTGAGGACTGGCCTGATGAATCCGGTGGAGCCGCTGGACGCGGCGATGCTCACTGCGGAGTTGCTCTCCGACCCGCTGCACGTGGCTGCACTGCTGATTCTGGCGCCACCGGCAGCGGCTGGGCCGGGATACGTCGATGAACTGTTTGAGCAGGGCCTTGCTGTCACCGCTGACATGGATCCGCGTTTTCGCCGGTATCCACACATCGGCCTCGACACCGCGGGCTTCTGGATGTGGCGCACCGATGACAGCGTCGACATGCGAGATCATCTGGAGCGCCGAACCTTACCTGCGGGCGCAGACCGCGATGCGTTGTGGAAGTTGGTCAGCGAACTGCACAGCGAACCGCTCGCCCGGTCACGACCGATGTGGATCGCCTATCTGATCGACGGCCTGGAGGATGATCGCTTCGCCCTGTATATCAAGGTGCACCACACCCTGATCGACGGCGTCGCCGGATTGAAGATGATCGGTCAAGCGCTGAGCACCGATCCTGAACGCCGGGACGCGCCCCCGTTCTATGCGGTGCAACGATCGTCGGATGATGAGAGTGGCAGCCACAGCATGCTGCCGAATCCCCTGGCACTTGCACACGAGGCGCTGCACGGTGTCGTCTCAGGCCTGGGCTTCGTGCGCGAGCTTGCGATGGGCGAACTATCAACGGCGGTGGCGAGTATCGGCGCAGGGCTTACCGTACTGCCATTCGGGGCCCCGTACACACGATTCAATGGCCGCCTTGGCCGGGAGCGCGCGTTTGCCGGCGTGAGTCTGCCCAAATCTCGGATCGGGGCCATCCGAGAAGCCGCTGGGGTGACCGCCAACGACGTGCTGACCGCAGTGGTGGCCGGTGTTTTGCGAGAGTGGCTCGCGGCTCTGGGCGAGCTCCCAGACAAGTCGTTGGTGGCGATCTGCCCTATCACGGTGCGGGCCCGCGAGGGCCAGGAACGCTCGGCCGACGAGCGCCGGGCAAACCTGTTCGGCCTCGAATTATGCTCGCTGGGAACCCATCTCATGGATCAAGCCGATCGCCTGGCGCACATCCATCGCGCAATGGCCTGGGCGAAGGCCGAGGTGGCGCGGCGAGGCGCCAACGTCACGACGCTTCTGCTCGCTCCGAGTATCGGGCCCACGGTGTTGTCTCCATTGATGCCGTTCTCACCGCGGCGCCGTAGCGGTTACAACCTGTCGATCTCGCATGTCCCCGGGCCGCAGAGCGAGATGTACTGGAATGGCGCTCATCTCGAGGAGATCTATCCCGTGTCGGCGGCGATCACCGGTCAGGCCTTGAACGTGACCACGTGCTCGTACGCCGACCGGGTGATGTTCGGGTATATATCTGGGCGGCGGGTGATGCCCGATATCGAGTCAGTAGTGCCTCTTACCGAATATGTGCTGACAGAGTTGGAGGCCGCGCTCGCGCGCCGGAGCCGACGCCGTTAGCCGATGGTAGGCAACGAGATGACTGCGGTTCGGGTGTCCTTGCGCAGCCGGGACTGAAGTCATCTTGAGTTAGGTCTTATGCATGTCGCAGCCGGTGAGTGACCAGGGGTAGGCAGATAGACAACACATGATGATCAGGCGGAAGGGCCACGATGTACTTGAAAGACGACACAGCGCTCATCGAGGATATTCTCGAAGAGTTGAAGGCTGACCCGGCAATCGAGTCCTCCTGCATCGCCGTCACCGCGGATGACGGAGTGGTGACGTTGACGGGCACTGTGCCCACGTGCTGGCAGAAACACGAAGCAGCCCAGGCGGTTTGGCGTGTTCTTGGGGTTCGCGCTCTCGCTGATGACCTCCGGGTCGAGGTGCTTGGCACCCATGTGCAAAACGACACGGACATCGCAGCGGCGGCTGCCACCGTGTTGCGGTCGCACAGCGAGTTACCCGAGACCATTGATGCGACTGTTCGCGACGGCATTGTCACGTTGAACGGCAAGGTGGACTGGCATTTCCAGCGCACGACCGCGGTGAACGCCGTCAAGAACATTCGCGGTGTGAAAGGTGTGCGTAATGGCATTGACCTGAACGACGCACCGAAGATCGCCGATATCAGGGAGCGCATCCGTATGGAATTGGCCCGGACGGTGAACGAGGAAGTCAACAGCATCATCGTCGAAACCGGCGACGGCACTGTCACTCTGAGCGGCACGGTGAGGTCTGAGTCGGACGCGGCGGCGGCGCGTCATGCCGCTTGGGCAGTCCCAGGGGTCAAGAACGTCAAGGACTTGCTGCAGGTTTCGTAGCTGAATTGTGGCTCGACGCGGTCCGCGCCTGCCGACTCACTGTTGCGGCGGAACCTTCCACTCGCCCAGCACCACCATGACCGGTCGGTGAGACTGGTGCAGGGCTCCCATCGCCACACTGCCAAGCAGGATTTCACGCGCCGCAGAACGCCCACGTGATCCGACGACCACCACCGCCGCGTTGTGATCGGTCGCTGTGGGGACAAGGGCGTCACAGGTGGCGCGCGCGTGGAAGCCGCAACCGTGCTCGACACTCAGGCCGATCACGTCTTGTCGTGCCTTCTCCCGCAGATCGACCGGTAGGGGCGAGACGTCGGTGCCTTCGTCGACGGCAATCAGCCGCACAGTGCGCTCCGGGAAGAGGTGGGTGGCCGCCGCGAACGCCATTTCCGCACCTGGCGAGCCATCCCAGCCCACAGCGACGGGCCCGTTTGGCAGCGCGGCGTACTCGGCCGCCAACATCGGATGAGGGACTACCACCACGGGTCGCGCCGAATAATGCACCACGATGTCCGACACGCTGCCCAGCACGGCCTGGGTGCCACCGAGTCCGCGTGACCCGACGAGCACGACATCTGCATGTACCTCCTCGGCGGCCTGCGCGATGCGCAGGCCGTGCCCGCCCCAGGTCTGTTTCAACAGCGGCTCGGCGTCCCATCCGGCGGCGCGGGCCAATGTCACCCCCGTCGCCACGCGCCTCTGGGCCTCGCGCTCACCCTCGTACTCGACCATCGAGATCAACTCGGTGACGTCATGCGCGAGCGGCCGCAGCCGTGAACGCACTTTGTCACTGGCAAATGGTGGGACCCACACGTGCCTGCTCGACGTGACCTGCCGGGAAATGTCGGATCTGTGCTGCGGCGAAATGCGAGACCAAGTGCTGCGCAACACCGGCGATGGGCAGATCGGTAACGATGGCGATCTTCTTGACGTGCTTCTGATGGTCGTGGACGAACCGGAAGTGGCTCACCATGGCGCCGTAGCTATCCCATCACGGAAACCGGGGCGCGTCGATGATCAGCCCGGCCAGATCCTCCCCGTGCTCGATCTTTGGGTCGACGATTCTTGCGAGGGCGGCGAAATCACCTGTGCTCAATACAGATTCGGGCCGAACAGTCAGGATCGAGTGGTCTGTATCCCAACGCTGATCGATCATGGCTGCTCCTGCGCTGGTGGTGATCTTTCATCATCGGGCCGCGCCATCACGCGCGGTAAGGGCGAAAGTCACCAAAGATGGAGGCTTCGGCTCCTGGCTGTCGGCACGAGTGGGTTGACTCGGTAGTAAATATTTGGACCAGAGGAGGCGACAACCGCGCGAGAGCCGCGTACGGTGAGGATACGTACGCAACTGCGTGTGCGGAGGACCGGGGCCTATGAGCAGCACCGACGATGGCGCCGGCTCGGTGTTTTCCCGACTGAGCCAGCGGGGGATCTTCGGCCGAATGCATGAGCAGCTCGATGAGCTGCTGGCTGGACGCGACCAGATGGAGTCGCTGCTGCGCGTCATCGTCGGCATCGGCGCGGATCTCGATCTGGACACGACGCTGCACAGGATCATCGATGCTGCGATCGAGTTGACCGGATCGCGCTATGGCGCGCTGGGCGTGCGGGGCTCTGATGGCATGCTCGATGCGTTCCTGTTCAAAGGGATCGACGCCGAGTTGCAGGCCCGTATCGGGCATCTCCCGGTTGGGAAAGGCGTGCTGGGAGTGCTGCTCGATCGCGCCGAGCCGCTGCGTGTCGACGATCTGACCCAACATCCGGCAGCCGTCGGATTCCCCGAGCACCATCCGCCGATGCGGGCGTTTCTTGGCATGCCGATTGTGATCCGAAGTGACGTGTACGGCAGCCTGTACGTCACCGACGATCGGGCTGGGCACGTGTTCACCGAATCCGATGAGAACGCCATCCGTGCGCTGGGTGCGGCGGCCGGCGTGGCTATCGACAACGCCCGCTTGTTCGAAAGACAGCGGGCTTCGGCGCGCTGGATCATCGCCGGGCGGGAAATCACCTCAACCCTGCTGTCGGCGACCTCGCCAGAGCCACCACTTCAGATGATTGCCGAGCGTGTCCGCGAACTGGCCGACGCGGAGCAGGTCATCGTGCTGATCCCGAACGACATCGACCGGCCCGGCGAATGTGTCGATGCGCTTGCTGTGGTCGCGGCTGCCGGCGGGCACCGCGCCGTGCTGCCGATCGGTTATCGGGTGCCAATCGACGGGTCCACCAGTGGTGAGGTGTTCCGGTCGGGAACCCCGGTGATCACCGAGACCTTCCGCCATCTCATTCCATCCTTCTCTGACCTCGGCGAGCGCCCGACGATGGCGGTGCCGCTACGTTCCGCGGATAGGGTGACCGGAGTTCTTGCGTTGGCGCGGAATTGCGACCGACCTCGGTTCACGGCAGATGACCTGAACTGGGTGGTGGCCTTCGCCAATCACGCAGTAGTGGCACTTACCCTGGCCGAAGCCAGTGAACGAGCCCGCGAGTTCACGATCCTCGCTGACCGTGAACGCATCGCTCACGACCTGCATGACCACGTCATCCAGCGCTTGTTTGCCGCCGGAATGGATCTGCAGGGCACAATCGCCCGGGTCCGTTCGCCAGAGATCATCGCCCGGCTCACCCGCACCATCGACGAACTGCAGTCGACCGTCACCGAAATTCGCACGACGATCTTCCATCTGCAGTCGACGTCGGGCGGCGCTACCAGCTTCCGGGAACGCATTCAGGCCACAGTGGCCGAGCTGACCCAACACTGTGACCTCACCACGACCGTGCGTCTTCGAGGCCCCTTGTCAGTCGTGAGTACCGACCTTGCCGACCATGCGTATGCCGTTGTCGCCGAAGCGATCAGCAATGCGGTGCGCCACTCCGGGGCGAGCGCTCTCACCGTCGAGGTCACTGCCGCCGACGAGCTTGTGGTCAGCGTCATCGATAACGGCCGCGGCATCCCCGCCGACAACCAACGCCGCAGCGGCCTGGAGAACATGAGTCTTCGTGCGCAACAACTCGGCGGGACCTGCGAGATCTTCACGCCGGCCTCCGGCGGCACCCATGTCCGCTGGACCGCCCCATTCGAAATCGAAGCCTGACGCGCATGGCATTGTCGCCAAGCGGTGCGTCAGGAGATGACCAATGACCCTGTGGCGATCCGCCCGATCTGCGCAGCATGAATAACAGCCTGAACAGCAAGACAACTGGAGTTCTCATGACCGAATCCATTCCCCTCGGAGACGACGCGGACCTGGCCGAGCAGGTGCAGTCTGTCGGAGATGCTGTGGAGGAAGCCGACGAAACGTGGGTGAATGGCGTTGTCGAGCAATGGAATGCCGATTTGGCGGATGCGCTCGAGCAGCGCCGGGTGATTCCCGAATTCGACGACGATCGGCGGTCCACTACGGAGTGATCGCCACCGTCGGCGACCACTCTGTGACTCTTCTCAGCCGCTGAGCAACATGAGGTTTCCCAGTCGCCGGGTATGTATCGCGGCGGATGCGACGGCGACAAGTCGAGCAATGCCGCGCTCGATCCCACCGGCCAGTTCATCGACGTCGAGTTGGGCGTCGTAGTCACCGATGACACCGAAGGTTACGTGGTCGGCGTAGCTCATGATCGCAATACCCGTGCGGATCCCGACGGCGATGGGCGGTACCGGCACGAGGTCGATGATCTCCCGGTCCAACATGCGCATTCGCTTTCGCGGTCCAGGGACGTTGGTGGCCACGGCTACGACACCGTGTTGCGGCAGCCGTCCGAGTAGGCGTACCGCCGATGCCATGATCGGAAACGGCACCAGGTTGGCTGCCGCGACCACCCATGAACCAGCCTGACGCTGGCCACTGCGCTTTGCGGCCGACAATCGCCGGTGGACCAGCCGAAGTTGTTCGAGCGGATCTGAACGATCGACCGGCAGGTCAGGCAGCAACAGCGAGACCCGATTGTCTGGCACGTGCTGCCGTTCGGGGGGCCGGACGGAAACTGGTACCAAGGTCCGGATCGGTCCGGCTGAAGGTTGCATGTTGCGACGCAACATGGCCGAGCGGAAGCCGTCGGTGATGGCCGCTAGTGCCACGTCATTCACCGTGACACCGAAGCGTTTGCTGATCAACTGGACATCACTGAGCGAGACCTGAACGGCGCTGAAACGGCGCAGATCGCTGAGTTGGCCGTTGAGCTGCTGCGCGGGCGTGGTGAGCATGCCACCGACGATCTGAGTGGCGCCGAAGGCTACGCGCACGCCGCCCCGGGCAGTCGATGTCAGCATTCGCCACGCATCACTGCCGATCGCCAGCGGGTTGAAGCCGCGGCGCGGAGAACGGCTCGAGGGTGACGTGGTGTTCGGTACTTCGTCGCGAGGGCTCGGCTGGTCGTCGCAGATGCCCGCGAGCATGGCCGCCGCCGAGACGCCATCGGCGATGCAGTGGTGCAGTTTGACCAGCATGGCCCACCGTCCGTCGCCGAGACCGTCAAACACCCACGTCTCCCACAATGGACGAGACCGGTCGAGCCGGCGCTCCATCACTTCCGCAACAGCACGATAGACCGCGGCGTCGTCACCCGGAGCCGTCACGGCGTGCCTGCGAACATGGTGCGCAATATCGAAATTGCGTGGGGTCACCCATTGCGGGGCACTGATATCGAGCGGAAACGAATGCAACACCTGACGCATGCGCGGAACCTCGGCTGACCGTTCCTCGATGGCGGCCTGAAGTTCGGCGAACTCCGGGGCGGGGCCCGCCATGATGGCCAGGACCGCAACAGCCAGACTCGCATGCGAGTCCGAATCTTCGGCCTGCAGGAAACCGGCGTCGAGCGCTGTCAGCCGGTCGCTCATCCGCGCGCCTGCACCGCCGGCCCGTCTGCCGGTGCGTAGTCGATTGCGCGATGCCGGAGGAGCGCGCCGACGCCGTCGGCGAGGGTCAGGTCGCCGTGTGCATACTCGATGGCCGACCGGCCTGCGATGGCCGCAAATGGCAATGCTTCGTCCGCACGGACGACCGCGCTGGGAGCCTGCCCGAGATCCGAGAGGGTGTCGGCGTCGGTCGCGACCGATGTCGCGTCGGTCCCGAGCAGTACCGCGGTGGCGCCCAGTTCGCCGATCAACAGCGTCTCCACGTTGCCGTCGCGTAACGCCGCGCACACCGCCCGCAGGCCGTCGACTGCCCGCCCCGACTGATTGCCCCGCTCTTTCGCAAAAGTATCTGTGAGGTGCTGCATCTCGGTCGCGTGCCGGGTACGGAGTACTTCGTCGATGAATTCCTGAGCGTCATGGTCCGCCAACCGTTGTCCTGTCGCCCCGCTCGGCAGGGCGACCACCGACGTGGCGAATCGCTTGGGCAGCTCGGCCATCAGCGCGGCGCGGGTGCGCACTTGCCCCGACACGAAGATCACCGCAGCGCCGATCTGGTCGGCAAGCTCTGCAACCCGGGCGGCGACAGCGCGGATGTTGATTCGGACCGCTTCCTCCACGCTGTGCTGGAAGTCGCCATAGCCGTTCACTCCGGCAGTCGCCGCCTTGTGCACCGGAAACCCTTCTCCGTGCAGGGTTTCGCGACGGATTCGGTGGTGATTGTGGTGCGCGGTCAGCTCGGCGCCTTCCCGGTCGACCGCGACGAACAGAAAGCTGGGGTGCCAGAGGTCCCCGTTGATGAGCGGCAGCACGTAGGGCAGCTGCGACACGCGGGTCAGCGGCAACCCGGACCGTGGATAGCCCGCGGCCGCGGCGATGTGCACGCCGTCGGGACTGGCAATCAGGCCGCGCGGACCGGCCAGCGACAGCTGTTGCCGCACTGCGGGTTCCAGCATCGAGATGATCTTGTTGTCGGCGCCTTGGTGGAGCAGACCGCGACGGATGTCCTGCCAGGTCGCGTCCATGCGTTCCTGGCCGTCGGGCACGTTGAGTGCGATGTCGAAGTAGATCGAGGCAAACGGCCCGTGGTGGCCGAGCAGCGGACGGAATGGTGTGGTGTCCACGAAAACTCCCATCGGATCGCGCGAAGCGCATGAAGTTGGTGTTGCTTGTCGAATGATGCTGAGCCCCGTTCGGCCGCACGGGCAGGGCTTATCGGCCGCAGTCCGAGGGACCTTCGGCAGTAGCAGTGGGTGGCGCCCGACGCCATGGACCGAAGTCCCTTCGGTCCATGGCGAGTGACCCTTTTGGGCAGGCGCCAGCCGGGTGAACATGGGGAGAAGCAGCCGTCTTGACGACCGGTTGGGTGCTGCCGTCAGAGGCTTTCGGCGCAAAACCGGATCGATGGATAAGGAGTCGATCGATGTCAGCTCGAAACGTGACACAGCATGCGCCTCGGCGCGTGTTCCGCGATCGCCGCGAGGCGGGACGCGCGTTGGCCGAATTGTTGACCGCATACCGCGACAAGACGGACGTCGTTGTGCTCGGCCTGGCCAGAGGCGGCATCCCCGTCGCGTGGGAAGTCGCTGCTGCGCTCGGCGCACCACTGGACGCGTTCATCGTCCGGAAACTGGGTGCACCCGGACATGAAGAGTTCGCGATGGGTGCACTGGCGAGTGGAGGGCGCATCGTCATCAACGACGACGTGGTGCGGGCACTGCGGGTTTCGCCGCAGCGGCTGTCCGATATCGCCGAACGGGAAGGCCGTGAACTGCAGCGGCGGGAGGTCGCCTATCGGGACGGCCGACCGCCGGTCGATGTCGCCGGCAAGACCGTCATCGTTGTCGATGACGGTCTGGCGACCGGCGCCAGCATGTTCGCTGCGGTGCAGGCACTGCGGGAGGCCGACCCGAAGGAGATTGTGGTGGCGGTGCCCGCTGCCTCGGAATCGAGCTGCCGGCAATTCGCCGGCCTGGCCGACGACTTCGTGTGCGCCAGCATGCCGAACCCGTTCCGGGCAGTCGGCGAATCCTTCTGGGATTTCAGCCAGGTCAGCGACTCGGAAGTGCGAGAGCTGTTGGCGACGCCGACGCTCCGGCCGGCTGTTGGGACTCGACTTCGCGGGAAGACGCCCGCCGAAGTCATCAACGCCGCGGCGATCGACGCGCCCGACGGTATGCCGCCCACCGAGGTACTGGAGGAGCTGATCGGTGACGCGAAGGTCGTCCTCATCGGCGAGGCCTCACACGGCACGCACGAGTTCTACGCCGCACGTGCCGCCATCACGAAATGGCTGATCCGCGAGAAAGGCTTCTGTGCCGTTGCGGCAGAAGCGGATTGGCCGGACGCGTACCGGGTGAACAGGTATGTGAGGGGAATCGGTCACGATGACTCCTCCGACCAGGCGCTGAGCGGGTTCGAACGATTCCCGGCCTGGATGTGGCGGAACGTGGTGGTTCGTGATTTCGCCGACTGGCTGCGCCGGCACAATGTCGAGTGCGCGAATCGCAACGAGAGGATGACCGGCTTCTACGGTCTGGACCTGTACAGCCTGCATCGTTCGATGGGCGAGGTGATCGCCTACCTCGACAAGACCGACCCGCGGGCAGCTGCCCGGGCGCGGGAACGCTACTCGTGCTTCGACCATGCCTCGTCCGCCGGCGACGGGCAGGCCTACGGGTTCAAGGCGGCGTTCGGCGCGGGCGCGTCATGTGAGCGTCAGGCGATCGAGCAACTCGTCGACATGCAGCGGAATGCGGTGGACGTTGCGCGGCGCGACGGCCTACTGCATGAAGACGAGGCCTTTTACGCCCAACAGAATGCCCAGACGGTGCGTGATGCCGAAGTCTATTACCGCGCGATGTTCGGTGGCCGCGTCGCGTCGTGGAATCTGCGCGACACCCACATGGTCCACACGTTGACCGCACTGCTGGATCATCTCGGTCGTGAAGGTGGACCGGCACCGAAAATTGTTGTCTGGGCGCACAACTCGCATGTCGGCGATGCGCGCGCGACGGAAGTGGGCAACGACGGGCAGCTCACCCTCGGCCAGCTTGTTCGGGAACGCTATGGCAGCGACTGCCGTCTCATCGGATTCAGCACCTACACGGGCAGTGTTACCGCGGCCAGCGAGTGGGGTGGCATCGCGGAACGCAAGGCGGTGCGTCCGGCGCTCAACGGCAGCATAGAAGAGCTCTTGCACGAAGTAGGTAGGGAATCGTTCTTCGTTTCGCCGTTGATCACCGATGCGGCCGCCGAGCCGCTTTCGGTGGTGCGCCTCGGTCGCGCCATCGGCGTGATCTATCTGCCTGCCACCGAACGGCAGAGCCACTATTACCACGTACGGCCCGCCGACCAATATGACGCGATGATCCATATCGATCGGACACGCGCGCTCGAACCGCTGGAACCGACAAGTGTCTGGCACGCGGGCGAAACCCCGGAAACGTATCCGACCGGACTGTGATTCAGCGGTGCCTGAAGGCGTCGACCGCGGTTGGCAGGGTCGGAAAGATCCGGTCCTCGCCGATCCGTGCGAGTAACCCAGCTGCCGCGAGAGCGTCGCGGAGGTGT
Source organism: Mycolicibacterium sp. HS_4_1 (assembly GCF_054515875.1). Taxonomy (NCBI): domain Bacteria; kingdom Bacillati; phylum Actinomycetota; class Actinomycetes; order Mycobacteriales; family Mycobacteriaceae; genus Mycobacterium; species Mycolicibacterium sp. HS_4_1. The sequence continues at coordinate 3,280,481 of NZ_CM137261.1, read as the reverse complement.
TGTTTGACACGTGCGACGGCAAGCACGATTCCGCGTTGCGCCAGATCCTCGCGGAGTTGGTCAAGAGCGTCGAGGGCGGTCAAGTCGACCTCCACGTTCGCTTCGGCATTCAAGATGAACCATTCGACGTGCCCGCCTGTTTGGTCCACTGCCGCAAGTGCTCGGCTGCGGAAATCTTGAGCATTCGCAAAGCACAGGGGTGCGTCGTACCGGTAGACGACCAGGCCGGGCAGCGGCGTCGCATCCGGATAGTCGTTGACGTCGTGCATGCCGGCGAGGCCGGGAACGAAGCCGAGGACGCTGTCGTGCGCATGCGCGATGCGGCGCAGCAAGTCGAAGATGGACAGTCCGACGGCAACGAGTACGCCGTTGAGCACGCCGAAGCCGAGCACAGCCACGGCGGTCGCGCAGGCCAGCACTAGTTCGCTGCGCCGAAAGCGAGCCAGCCGGCGGTACTGGGCCACGTCGACCATACGGATCGCCGCGTAGATGACCAGCGCCCCGAGAACCGGGACGGGTATGTGAGACAGCACGTTACGGCCGAACAGGGCGACTGCTGACACCATCAGCGCCACGGTGATCGAATACAATTGCGTCTTGCCGCCGACTGCCCGTGCCAAACTCGTGCGGGATGCGCTGGCGCTGACCGGAAACGCGTGGACCAGGCCCGCAGCGGCATTTGCGATTCCCAGCGCGCGCAATTCGGTGTTTGGGTTGAGTTCTTGATCATCACGCGCCGCGAACGCTCGTGCGGTCAGTACCGCATCCGAGAATGCCACGATGGATATCCCGATAGCGAGGAGAACGAGAGCCGACAGTTGGCCCGAGGTCACATGGGGGAATCCGAACGCCTGCATCGGTTCGGGAACGCTTCCCAGCGACTGCGTGCCGCGAAACCAGTCTGCTCTCCATGACACGAAGGCGGTAGCGGCCACAACGGCAATCGCCGGTCCGGGAAGCTTGGGGGCCCACCTGTCGAGCGCGAACAGCAGTCCGAGGACACCCACTGCCAAGATCAGAGTGGGTGTGTGCAGCTGACGTGCCACCTCTGGAATCGACTGGGCGACAGCGGCTATCCGCTCATCTGGCATAGCCACGCCGGTAATGGCGCTCGCTTCGCCGACTAGCATCACGACCGCGATTCCGGTGATGTATCCGATCAGGATGGGGCGGGACAGCAGGTTGGCCAAGAAACCTAGCCGGGCCAGTGAGGCGACCAGGCAGACAAGGCCGACGAATCCTGCGAGTACCGCCGCCAGTGTCTGATGGAGCACAATATCGCCGCCGGCGATCGGGAAAAGCACAGTTCCGGTGAGCAACGCCGTGGCCGATTCCGGCCCGAGGGACAGTCGGCTCGAGGAACCGAACAGGACGTATGCGATTTGAGCCACCGCGGCACCCCACAGCGCGGTCAGCGGAGGCATCCCCGCCAGCATTGCACAAGCCATCACTTGTGGAACCAGATAAGCGGTTACGGTCGCACCCGCGACGAGATCGCCGCGGAGCCAGGTCAATTGATACGACTGTAGCTGCGCGATAGTCGGTGGCCAGCGGATTGTGCGGCTCGTGATGGTCATTTTCGCTCAATAGAATCCATGCGTCGAGCTTGCCCGCGACACCTCGGATCGCACTAGTGACTTAGGTCAGAAGTCTGCGTACGGCAGTCGTGAGCGCGCTGTGGTTGAAGCCGGAAATTACTCTCGAGCCGGGCCCTTAAGAAGGCTTCCGGCATTGTGCCAGAGGACCTTTGACCCGTGTACTCGCTATCCGAACGGTGGACGATCTAGAGATGGTCCGTCCGGAGTGCCAAGATGCTGGGGAGGGTTCCCGAATGGTCGTTTCCAACTCGAAGTGCCGAGAGCAGGCCCCCGGCGCGGGCGATATTGGCTGTGTGACAAGTGATCCGGTCAAGGATGCGCGCCAGGGGCGAATTCTGCTGCCGGTTGCTGCCACCCTGATCGTTGTGATGATGGTCGTCGGCTGGCTGTTTCAGGGCTTCTCGCTTGTTCGCGTGGTATTGCCGGATACTTCCGCCGCACCAGCCGATCGAACTGCGACACAGGCGACCTCAGCGGCGGCCGGCGAGCAGTTGTATGCGTGGCTGGCTCAACTCGAAGCGCCACTCGATGCGCTGCTCGTCCAACGTGACAACATGGTTGCGGCGTCAACCCAAGCAGACGAGATGGGAATTCAGCGCGCCTGCCAGTCGGGTGCGGCAACTTTGCCGCGCCTACAGAAACTCTTGCCGGGCCCGGACGCGGTGCTGAACACCGCGCTGCAGCAGGTGATCGATGATTACCGCTTCGGATTTACCTACTGCGTGTCGGGAATCGTGCATCACGACGCGGCAGCAATCGAAATGGCTGCGGTCTATCTGCACCGGGCGAACAACGATCTGCGCACGATGATGGCGATAATTGCGCGCGACCTGGACGCGTCGGAACCGAGCGATTCGGACGTAGTCCAGATATGACTCAATCGGTACGGCCCGGGACGCCATCTCAGTCGGCGTACTACGACACTGCCGGCCATGATCTGGCAGCACACCGGGTGTCGTTGAGACGCTGCATCGGTGGCAGCAACCCGGGCTGGCATCTGACTCTGCCGGCCGAGCCGGATGCCAACATGAGGACCAGCATGGCTGTGGGCGTCGTCGACGACAACGTACCGGACTCATTGCGTGACATGGTGCTGGCGATCGTCCGCGACCGCCCCTTGGCGCCGGTGGCTCCAACCAGCGACCACCCACGCCCGTCGGCAACAGCGCCGAAACCACGTGCCGGCAAGCTGGACCAGGTGCATCGGGCGGTCGGTGAGCAGCTCGAAAAGCTGTTGGAGTGGGACCGCGCGGTGCGGGTGGACGCGCCGGATGCGGTGCACCAGATGCGGGTCGCCATTCGGACGATTCGGAGTCTCCTGCAGGCGTCGCCGACAGCATTCGGACTCCCCGAGGACACTCGGCTGCTCGATGAGCTGGCCGAGTTGGCCGCTGTGCTGGGTACTGCGCGCGACGCCGAGGTCTTGGCCGAGCGACATCAGCGGGCACTCGACGGTTTGCCGGCGGAGCTCATCCGGGGCCCGGTCCGAACACGTCTGGTCGACGGAGCCGGTGGCCGTTATCGGGCCGGGCTGCAGGCATCGATCACTGCGATGCGCTCAGTACGTTACTTCCGGCTGCTCGATGCGCTGGACGCACTCATCGCGATGCGGGCGTCGGCCGCTGCCGCCCAGGTGGAGTCGTCGGCCGTCAAGACGATCGCAGACGAATACCAGCGCCTCTGCAAGCGGGTCAAGGCGGCGGCCGCCGCCGAGTCCGCGGACCACGACGCGATGCTGCATCGTATTCGAAAGAGTGCCAAGCGATTACGCTATGTTGCGGCGGCGAATGGCGCAGTACACGTATCGGAGGCTGCGAAGGCCATTCAGACCCTGCTCGGCGATCACCAGGATAGTGTCGTGAGCCGTGCCAACCTCGCTGAACAGGCTGACGCAGCGACCGCGGCGACGGAGGACACTTTCACCTACGGGGTGTTGTATCAACGAGAGATTGACCTCGCCAATGACTGCGAGCGGCAACTCCCCGCCGCGCTGAAGTCTCTCGAGAAGGCCGTTCGCAAAGCTGTGTGATTCGAATTGGAGTCGCCGTGGCTCCAGCGTCAGCATGGCTCGTTGTCGAGTCTCGACCTTGCCGCTGTCAGGCGCTCTCTCTCGGTGTCGGCCAGGGCCGGGTAATTCGGATTCATCCCACGCAGCGACTGCACGAGCACTGCCGAGGTGGTCAGGTGACTGAACCATTTGTGGTCGGCCGGAACGACGTACCACGGCGCCCACGGGGTGCTCGTGTGGGTGAGCATCTCCTCGAACGCGAGTTGATAGTCGTCCCAGTGCGCGCGTTCGGCCAGATCGTTCTCCGAGAACTTCCAGTTCTTCTGCGGATTTTCCAGGCGTTGCAGAAACCGGCGCTTCTGTTCGCCTTTGGAGAGATTGAGGAAGAGCTTGACGATGACCGTCCCGTTGTCGTGAAGGTAGCGCTCCCACTCATTGATTTCCTGAAACCGTCTGTGCCACAGGTGATGGAGTTCGGTGGATGCGACCGGTGGATCCACAAACTCGGGGTGGACTCTGGTCGTCAAGACTGCCTCATAGTGGGACCGGTTGAACACCGCGATGCGCCCGCGCTCGGGTAGCACCCGGTGGTAGCGCCACAGGTAGTCGTGGGCAGCTTCGATGGGCGTGGGTTCCTTGAAGCTGTACACGTCGACGCCCACGGGGTTGAGTCCGCTCATCACGTGTTTGATCGTGCCGTCCTTGCCCGCGGCGTCGATCGCCTGGAGAACGACGAGCAGAGCCTGTTCGGCAGCGGCGAAGAACCGATCCTGCAAATCCAGCAGTAGCGCCTTCGCCTGCGCCAGCTCAGATTCGCCACTGCCTCTGGCCAGACCTGGCGTATGTCGTCCGGGGTCGTGGTCGCGAGCGAGGTGAATGTGTGCCCCGGGGGCGACCCGCGCGGCGTCGGCCAACGCCTGCCAGTCAGGGCAACCATCGGTTGTCGGAGCTGGGGACTGAAGATGCTGACCCTCAGTCGTTTTCGTTGTAGTAGTAGTACTCATTCGCTAGCCGGTGCAATCGAGAGAGACCCTGATCGTCTTGTTGATGACGATGGTGGTGGCGTGCGTGTTCGGGCCTCCAGGAGTCGAACGGTCGGTCCGGGTTTGGATGACGGGGTCCCACACGTTCTGCACCGTGCATTTGTCCATCGGTGCACTTCCCACGCGCTCCAGTTGCACGCTGTATCCCTCTTTTTCCAGTTGTGCGATGGTGCCGGCTGCGCCGGTATCGGTCATCCAGGAGAAACCGCCGCTGCCGGTGGCGAGGCAACGTAGTGTCTCACCGGAAGGGCTTTGCGCGGTGTCGTTCAAGTTGACCGCCATACAGGGCTGGCCGGCTGCAGGGTCGGCGCCGTCACTACCCTCGTCGGCGCAGACCGGGGACGCGAACAAGACTGCGCTGAATGCCATTGCTACTGCAGCGGCGCTGAGATACTCGGTTTTCATCGTGACTTCCTTGCGACGATGTGTCGTTGGGGCTAGACCGCCCGGGGCAGATCCCGAATGGCGTCGGCTGTGGTCTTGACAGTTGCGACAGATGAGGCAGATCGGTGGTTCGGAGCCCACCCGATGACGGTGAGGTACAGCCCGATCAATGCCATGATCACGACGCTGATGGTCCACCACGGCGTGCCGGTGAAGGCGCCTTGTCCCATGGAAAGATATGACTTAGGGAAGCTCATCAGCGCTATTCCCTTGGCCACCGTCATCCAGCCCAGGACTGACACGGCAGCTGCGGCAAATCCGCGCCAGTATGGGTGCAGTGCGACCACGACGAGGCCCATCGGTAACACGAACGCACCTGTGATCCAGGGCCACAAGGAGCTTCCGTCGAATGCATACAGCATGGTCTTGACATAGCCGGGCTGGGTCACGACGGTGCCGGATGCGATGAGGAGATACGGTCCGAGCACGCGGGCGAACATGCGCGTGCGGTGCTCGATGGTGCGTGATGTGCTCATGGTCCGGACCTCTCTTCGAGTGCTCTTCCGTTCAGGTAGAGGGTTATTGCGTTGTCGATCAGCAGCGCGTCGAGCCGAATCAGGTGAATGGAGCGTCGTCGTCGAGCCACGAGACCACGTCGGACAGGGGCCGGCGCGGGGTCGCGGGCAGCGGATCAGCATTCAGCGGCGCCCAGCCGACGCGAATGAGCATCTGGGGGAACAGCTCGTCGCCAAAAACGTCCGTTCGCACGATTTCGCGGCAATCCGGATTCTCCAATGCCTCGGTGACCGGACACGTCGACAACCCTTGTGCGGTAGCGGTGAGCAGGACTGCGCTCGTGGCCTCGCCGGCCCGTAGTCGATCAAGTGGGGTGTCCGTCGACGTGCCGAGGGCGAGAAGTAAGCCGTTGTCGTCCGATGCGGTTGTCCCGGCTGGTTGGCCCAGCACCGGACCCGCGAAGATACGGCTGGGAACAGCGGCACCGTAGTCGGGTGTCGGGGTACTGCGGGCAGGCACTCCAGCCACCGATGCGTAGCGCCCGCTCCACGTCGTCAGTTCGGTGAGGTACTCCGTGTCGTGAGCGTGCTGTGAAACCGCCTGCCGCAGTGCGGTAATCAAGACGTCGTTGAGCTTGACCCGGCGTAACCCGATGCCGAGGCGGGCGGCGCGAGCAGTCATCAGAGCGACGTCTCCGAGTGCGACGGGCCAGCCGCTGTAGTAACGCCGATCGGTGCGACGACGGGGGATTGCGGCGGCCAGGGCGATGTCAGGCTGATTCGGAGTGCAACGAACCAGTTCGATCGCGGCGAGATGGTTGGGCTCAGCGGGATTCGGAAACCTGTGAATGGTCGGTTGCCAGCCGAGCGCATAGAGCGCCACCGCCGCATGGTGCAGGGCTGCTCCACAACTAATGAGGAGATCGCGCCCATCAGGGTCGGTGTGCACCAGATGCAGTGACTCTTCGGCATACAGATGCACACTGTGAGAACCGATACGCCACCGCCAGGGCTGGGTGTTGTGGACCGATGGTGCACGGGTTGCGAGCGCCATGGCAGCGCGCATCGTTTCACGGTCGGGAAATACCTTGGGCATTTGCGTTACCTCACAGCGTATTCGGCAGATAGCGAAGCAGTCGGTTCGGGTTCCGCCCGTCCCGTGCTGCTGTCTTCGGTCAGGTTGACCTCGATGGTGAGCACATCATCGTTGCGATGCTGAAGGCACGGCCAGCCGGCAGCTGCGACGACCCGTCGCACGTCGCCGTTCTGCGCCAGCATGTCAGCAACGAGCCGGTGGGTCCCCGCGCGTTTGGCATGCGCTCCGAGCCGCCGCAGTAGCGCTGTGGCGATCCCGCGGTGGTGATTGCGATGCGCTACGACGATGGCGATCTCGGCGGTGCCGAAGTCGGAGGTGGCGCTGTAGTTGCCCACGGCCACAAGCTGTTCGCCGTCGAATGCCCCCAGTGCGACGTTTCCCGCGGCGGGTTCGGGTTCCGAATGCGCCCATTCCGCCACATATTTGGGAAGGTAGGTGAAAAACCGGAGATAGAGCTCGTCTCCACCGAGGTCGTCGGCGAGCGCGAGCACCGCGGGAAAGTCGTCGGGTTCGAGATCGCGGACAGTGACCTCTGTTCCGTCCCAGAGCGTTTCGCCAGGTGGCCGCGCCGGAGACGAGAAGGGCACGGACGAAGGGGACACGTCCGGAGTCTGCTCGATCGTCATACAGCGATCCTGCAGGTGACGCCGCGCGAGTGACAGAGCCATAGGTCACTTGCTCGTCTGCCGCGCGGATGGCCGTGTGACAGCAAACAGATGCCCATCGTCATTGGAAGGCAAGGACATTGGTCTCTCCCGCGCGGCCCGAGCTGTCACGCAGTCTGAATGTCACATGCTGCGCCAAGTGGCGTCAGGCCCGACCAAGGAGTCCGCCATGGACGAGTACACGTGGAGTCCGTTTACCCGGTTCTGGCTCCGAAACTTCATGTGCTTTTCTCGAAGCCCACTGGTGCGCCGCAGTGACCGTCTCGAGGCGTCCGCAAGGCTGATGGCATTGATCGTTTCGCTGCTGCTGATCGCACCGGCCGCGGCGTTCGGCACATCGGTCTATGACGAGCAGAAGCAAACCGTCGCCCGGCAGTCTGCCGAATGGCACACCGTCGCCGCGACCGCGGTGGACAACAGCGTCGTCGTATCCCGGGTCGGGGCAGCCGGATTCCGAACGCACGTGCGCTGGCGTGCTGGCGGGGCCGACCACAATGCCTGGTTCGTGGGTCCCCAGAACTTGAGACTCGGTGACCAGACTTCGGTGTGGGTGAACCATCGGGGCGAATACGTCGGCCCACCGCAGAGTCGCGAGCAGGTGTCCGCTGCGGCGTTCGGCGCAGCGGCCATGCTGTGGCTGGGGGTGACCGGGAGCCTGTACCTTGCGGTCCTGGCTTTGCGCTGGTGGCTTGACCACAAGCGCTACGGCAGGTGGGCGGCCGAGTGGCACGAGCTGGATCGCGACGGTAGGGGCAGACAGGACCATTACCGCAAGTAACTCACGGCAGAGGCGCCCACCACCGCAATATGGTGCCGCCATCCCGGGCCGGCCCGACCGTCATCTCACCACCACTGTCGGTGGCTCGTCGGCGCAGGTTGGCCAGCCCACTCTCGGTGATCGTTCCGGCCATCCCTTGGCCATTGTCGGCCACCTCGATGCGCAAGTCGTCGGCAACGGTGACGGTGACGACGACCGCGCTGGCCTTGCCATGACGGACGGCGTTGCTCACCGCTTCCCGGACGACCGCTTCGGCGTGATCGGCCAGGTCCGCTTCGATGACAGACAGCGGGCCGTCGTAGCGCACTGTCGTGTGCAATTCGTTGCTGGAGAATGCAGATACCGCAGCATCGAGTCGCTGCCGGAGCCGGGTGGAGCCGCTCGAGCTGCCGTGGAGGTCGAAAATCGCGGTGCGGATCTCGGTGATCACACCCTGTAGGTCGTCGACGCATTCGGTGATGCGTTGCTGCACTTCGGTGGAGCGGGCACGGGGGACCGCCCCTTGCAGTGTGAGCCCGACCGCAAACAGCCTTTGGATGACGTGATCGTGCAAGTCGCGGGCGATCCGGTCGCGGTCGGCCAAAATGTCCAATTCGCGCACCTGCCGTTGGCTTGCCGCAAGTTGCCAGGCGAGTGCGGCCTGGTCGGCGAATGCGGCCATGGTGTCCAACTGATCATCGGTGAACGGCTGTCGAGCCGTGCCTCTGAGCAAGATCAGAATTCCGATGACGGACGCAGTGGTGCGTAGCGGCAGCGTGAGGGCATGCGCCATCTCGAACCCAATGTCATCGGGGAGGTCGGTGGCGTCGCAGCGCGATGGGATCCGTTGGTGGAAGGCGCTGCTGACCGGTCCGTCGGCGACCGCAATCTGCACTGCGGTTGGTGTTACATCGCCCACGATGTCGACGATCTGCAGTTCGGCGATCTCTTCACTGGGGGCGTCGTCCTCATCGGGGACGGCCAGCAGCGCGGCATCCGCATCCGTCAGCGAACGTGCTGCTTCGGCGATCAGCCGGAACACCCCGGCCGGCTCGGTACCGGAGAGAAGCGCGGTACCGATGTCGCGGGTGGCCTCGATCCACGCCTGGCGGCGTTGCGACTGCTCGTAGAGTCGGGCGTTGTCGATGGCGATGCCGGCGGCAGCCGCCAACGCCTGTGCCAGGACCTCGTCGTCTTCGCTGAACGGCTGCCCAGATGCTTTTTCGGTGAGATAGAGGTTCCCGAAGACCTCGTCCCGGATGCGCACCGGCACACCCAGGAACGTTTCCATCGGGGGGTGATGTTCGGGAAACCCGACAGACGCCGGATGCGTGTGAATGTTGTCGAGGCGGATGGGTTTTGGCTCATCGATCAACACGCCGAGCACGCCGCGTCCTTGGGGCAGCGCCCCGATCTTGCGCCGCGTGTCCTCGTCGATACCTTCGTAGATGAACTCGACGAGCTCGTGGTCGGCGCCGCGGACTCCGAGTGCGCCGTAGCGGGCGTCGATCAGCTCGATCGCCGTGCGGACGATGGTTCTCAGTGTTTCATCCAACTTCAGGCCGGATGTCACGGTCAGCATCGCTTCGACAAGCCCGTCCAGGCGGTCGCGCCCTTCGATGATCTGCTCCACCCGCTCGTGAACTTCGCCGAGAAGTTCACGTAACCGCAGGCCGGACAGCGTCGCCCGCATTGGGCGATTGGCGGCTCCGCCGCTTTGGCTTGTCACACCGGTGATTCTGTCATCGCCGCAGAATCACGGCGCGGATTGCCGGTAGTTGTGCGTCAGTTGTCCGGATGCTGTGGCCTGTCCAGCTTCGACACGAACACCGCCGCCTGGGTCCGACGCTCCATGCCAAGCTTGGCGAGCAGGCGGGACACATAGTTCTTGACCGTCTTCTCAGCCAGGAACATCCGTGCGGCAATCTGTTTGTTGGTCAGCCCTTCGCCGAGTAGGTCCAGGAGTGCACGCTCCTGATCGGTCAGGCCCGAAAGCGGGTCCGACCGTTCGGCTGCATTGCGGAGCTTGGCCATCAACGCAGCCGCGGCGCGATTGTCCAGCAGCGACCGTCCTGCGCCGACGGCTTTGATGGCCTCGGCCAATTCCATGCCCTTGATGTCCTTTATGACAAAGCCGCTCGCGCCGGCCAGGACCGCATCGAGCATGGCTTCGTCAGAGGTGAACGAGGTCAGCATCAGGCAACGGAGGTCGGGCAGCCGGGACAGCAGATCGCGGCACAGCTCGATGCCATTGCCGTCCGGCAGTCGAACATCGAGGACCGCGACGTCGGGCCGGAGCGCGGGAATCTGAGCCATGGCGTGCGCCACGGTGCCGGCCTCCCCGATGACTTCCAGTTCGGGGTCCGCGCTCAACAGGTCGATGAGTCCGCGTCGTACGACCTCATGGTCGTCGACGAGAAAAACAGAGACCATTCGCAAACCCTTCCGGATATCGATGACGTTCTGGTACGCATTCAATGCTGTCTCACCACGATAGTCCAGTCAGCGCCTACAGACGCTGGTTATGCCGGCAAATCAGTACGCTGCAGTTCACCTGGCTCGGAACCGCGCGCGCCGTCCCGACGATCTCTCCCAAGCCGGGTCCGCGATGCCTGCTGATGACCAGGAGTTGGACCGAATCAGCATGGTGCTCCAGATAATTCATCGTCGAACCGTTGACTGCGACCGGATTGAACTCGATGTCCGGGTTCGCCAGGCGGTGACGCGCAAGCCGTTTGTCCAAACGCGCGCGGGCATTCTCATCGGGGATGTGCTCGTGGACGTCAGCCAGCTTGGTGTGCGACGTCGCCAGCACGGTCAATGGGGCACCGCGCAGCCGGGCTTCGTTGATGCCGGCGTCGAGGACGTTGACACTGTCCGGACCCTCGTCGACCTCTACGACCACGTGCCGGGGCCGTGCCGACCAATGCTGACCGCCACTGCGAACGATGGCAACCGGGCACAGCGCCGAGGTCGCCAAAGTCGCTGCGGTGGAGCCGAGCCGGGAACCCGTCGCATGGGCGATGCCGAGCGAACCCATGCAGAGCAGGTCGGCTGATCGGGCTGCGTTCAACAGCACCCTGGCGGGGTGCCCCTGTAGCACCTCCCACTCGATCTTCACCGGCTTCTCCGCCGACTCGACGGCGACCAGGGTCCGGCGGACCGATACGTCGGCACAGGCCAGGTCGCGGGCTTCCTGTTCCGGATCGATGTCGCCATGACCACGTGGTTCAACCACGTACAGCAAGCGCAGCGGCACATCGCGGCTGACGGCTTCGTCGATCGCCCACAGGGCAGCATTCACCGCCCACTGTGAGCCATCGATGCCGACCACGACGGCGGACGACGGTGACGCTGATTTGTACATTTCCGTACTCTCCTGAGATCACCGAGCTGACTATGGATCGACGGTATGTGTCGTGATGCGGTCGACGGCAGGGGAATTGGTCCCTAGTCACCCGTCACAGTGACCTGCGGCGGCGGGACTGTTGGCGGCGACCGCGGGCCGATGTGCTCTAGCCCGCAACCCGCTCTGACGCCATCGTCGATGACATGAACAAGCAGCTGGTCACCGGCATCGTGCTTGCCGCCGCGCTGTGTGCGACGGGGCGTTTGATGCGAAAGCGCGCTGCTGCCAGACGGGCAGCAAGCGCCCCGGCCTCAATTCCGGTCGTCCGGGCGATCTGGCCGGTGACGGAAGACATCCGACAGCTGGCGTCGCGGTGTCGGTGGCGGGACCTCATCGAGGGCTGGGGCAGTACCGATACGGACCAGCACCTGCGGCAGCGGATGTCCGGTGAGCGTGCTGATGACGTCGCGGGTGGCCGGCTGCTCGGTCAGATGCGTGAGCGTGCAACTGGCTAGGCCGGCGATGGTGGCTTCCAGTAGCACTGCAGACAATGTCTCACCACACTCCAAGATGTCCTCCCTGGTGTCGCCGAGCGCCGAGATCACCACAACGGTGGCCTGGTCATCCCCGGTTTGCTGGCGGCGCTCCCGGGTGTGTGTGACCGGGAACGAACGCCCGATGTCAACTCGATCGCTTTCGGCGGCCGAGACCAGAGAACTGTGCGGGATACCGGTCGTGGCGCCAAAAGGTGAAGTCCACCAGTCCAATTCGGCATGGTAGGCAGCGTCGTACATCCTCAGCACCTCGGCCAGATGCGACGCCTCGGCCAGTTCGGTGCGCTGTCCGGCGGCCAGGACGTCAACCTGAGTCGGCCGGTTGCCTACGGCCAGCCGCAGCAACTTTTCGAAGGCCGGCCAGTCTTCGACGGCACCGAACGGCAGTCGGTCGCTTCGGCGGCACAGGATTGCATCCGCTGCCCGCAGTTGTGCCGGAGTCACGCCGATGGCCGGCCGGAAGTCGATATCGGCGAGGTGATGACGGTTGTTCGGATTGGGAAAGCGATCGACGAGGGTCGTCCAACCGGCTGCCGCCATCGCCACCCGCAGGTGGTCCAAGGCCGCGCCGCAGCTCAACATCGCCTGACGTCCGGAGTCGTCGGTGGTCACCAGCCAGTCAGTGTCGAGAAACAGCTTCAGAGTTGCGGATTCCAGAACCCACTTCCATGGCTGGCTGTTGTGGTACGACGGCGCCCGGCATGCCAGGTGTACCGCATCTTCGATTTCTCGGAGTGAAATCGTGGTCTTCGTCATGAGATGCCCTTCTCGGCGGTGCGAGGTCGACACCGACGGTGCCCGATGCCGCCATGCCCGGACAGAGTCAGAAGTCATCAATACCCGGACATGTGACCATTGGCGGTCACCAGTGGGTCCGATGGCCGCATCGTTGACTCGGCATGGCGGCAAGGATTGCCGCCATGAGCCTCACCGTCACGCCGCACGTCACTGACACCGTGGGGATTCCGCACGCACGCATCGAAGTTCATGAAACGCACACGGGCCTGGTCGTGCTGGCGGGTGATCGTGCATACAAGGCGAAAAAGCCGGTAGTGACCGATTTTCTCGACTTCAGCACGCGAGAGCGCCGTGAACATGCCTGTCTGCGCGAGATCGAACTGAACCGCAGGTTGGCCGCGGACAGTTACCTCGGATTGGCGCATCTGGTAGAACCCGCCGGCGGCCCGGGCGAGCCGGTGATCGAGATGCGCCGTTATCCCGACGTCGAACGCCTCGCCACCATTGTTGCCGGAGGCCGACCGGCGAAGGGCCACCTCGACGCCATCGCGCAACAGCTTTCGCGGCTCCACGCTGCTTCGCCGCACGGCGACCAGATCAACGCGGCTGGACGCCGCACGGCCGTCGTCGCACGGTGGGAAGAGAATCTGGCCGAGCTCAGCCGCCGGGCCAGGGCATTGGACGCCGTTGGCTCTATTGCGTTGATCAGCCGCCTCTTTCGGCAATACGTCGATGGTCGCGCAGCGTTGTTCGAGGAGCGCATCAATCAGTGCCGCATCGTCGACGGGCACGGTGACCTCCAGGCCGGAGACATCTTCTGCACCAGTGACGGACCGGTCATCCTGGACTGTCTGGAGTTCGATGATCAGCTCCGTTACGTCGACGGCATCGACGACGCGGCGTTCCTGGCAATGGACCTGCAGTTCCGGGGAGCTGATGAACTGGCCCACCACTTCCTGGCCGGCTATCGGCTGGCCTCAGGTGACACCGCGCCGCCGTCATTGGCGTATTTCTACTGTGCTTACCGGGCGATCGTCCGGGCCAAGGTCGATTGCATCCGGATGGAACAGGGCGATGCCGCCGGCGGCCCCGACGCGATGCGGCATTTGGAACTGGCGATCAGAAACCTACGTGCCGCGACAGTTCGGTTGATCCTGGTCGGCGGCGCCCCCGGAACGGGCAAGAGCACGGTAGCCCAAGTGTTGGCTACTACCATTGCTGCACAGCTCATTTCGAGCGACGACGTCCGGGCCGAAATGTGCGCGGGTGGCCGGTTGGACGGACCCGCCGGACAGTATGGGGCGGGCCGCTACAACCACGAGCACGTTGAACTGGTCTACCGAGAGATGCTGAAGCGAGCAGGATCGCTGCTTGCGCAGGGAAGCTCGGTCATCCTGGACGCCACCTGGCGGGACACCGATATGCGACGGTACGCCAGAACCGTCGGCCGCGAGCACAGCTGTCCGATGGTTGAAATCGAATGTTCGGCACCTCTTGGCATCACCCAGGAGCGGATTCGTAACAGGCACCACAGCACCTCCGAGGTCACCGCCGAGATAGCCGCGGAGTTGGCGAAGGAACCCGTCAGCTGGCCCGAGGCGCACCGTGTCGACACCACCGGCCCGCTCAGTGCATCGGTAGAGGCTGCTGCCGCGGTCTGCCGCTGCGCACTTTGATGGGAGGCGGCCTGCGACAGAGCACTTTCGCTTGCCGCGAGGGACCTTAGGCACTAGGGCCGGACTCCCGGGCGCGGTCAGATGTCATCGGAGATCAGGCGATCTCACGGTTGTCAGAGAATGGAGTGGCGACATGATCGCGAATCAGGAGGTCCAGCAGCGGACCCGTGGCTTCGCTCGCGCGGGTGGGCGACCGGGCCTCGGGAGACGGGACATCTGATGACTGTCACTACCACCACGAAGCCCGTCGTCGTCGGTATCGATGGTTCCAAACATGCGCTGCGCGCCGCGCAGTGGGCTGCACTGGAGGCAGCGAGCCGAGACGTCCCACTGCGGCTGGTCTACGTCATCGACGCGGTAGATGCCGATAGTCAGGAGAACATCGACCGGGCGCAGCACGCATTGCACAAGGCATGGGAAGCGGTGAGCGATACCCACATCGACGTCAAGCTCGAAACGGAGATCGTGTCCGGCGATCCGGCGGAATGCCTTGTCGAGGAGTCTCGCGGCGCGTCGATGGTCTGTGTCGGTGACCGCGGAAGACACGACACGCCGGACGCTCCTCGCGGGTCCACGGCTGTCGAAGTGGCCCGTAGGGCACCGGGCTCGGTGGCGGTCATCCGTCGGGCGCACCGCGACTTCGACCATCGGAAGTGGATTCTGGCCGTGCTCGACGAATCAGCCTCTGCCACCGCTGTGTTCGAGGCTGCCGAAGCTGATTCGGCATGGCGCGAAGCTCCGATCCTGATGTTGGAGCCATGGTCGCATTCGAGTCGACCGGTCGATGCCAGACACCCGGTACACGCCGCCCTGGAACGGTATGTGAAGGATCCGGACAACAGTCATCTCCAGTCGGTCACCCTGGCGATGCCAGGACACCTGACCAACCTGTTGCGGCAGAGTGCGTGCATCGACCAGCTCGTCATCGTGCCCGGAGACCGCACTGAGCTGGTCGAGGAACTGACCAGCGACGAGGTGCGAAAGGCCTTGAAGGATTCGGACTGCACGTTGTTGTTCATCCGGCCGACGAGTCCCGTGCCTGTCGGCAATGGTGTTGCTGCTCAACAGGTTTCGTCTGAGCGGGCGACGGTGGCACAGCCATGACCCAGGTCTTGCACGAACCGGCCCGCGTCACCCATGCGGCGACAATGGAAGCGGCGGTGGTGACGGACTTCGGTCAGCCGGGGGCGTGCACGCCGTGCTGGTCACAGCAGCACAACCAGCGGCATTCGAGCAGGCGCCAGGCCTGGTGCGCCGTGGCGGAACCGTGGTCCTGGTGGGATTGCCACCAGGCGATTTCGCTGCACCCATCTTCGATATTGTGCTGAAGGGCTTGACGATTCGAGGATCCATCGTCGGAACTCGACAAGATATGGTCGAGGCACTGGAGTTCTATACCCGCGGCCTTGTCGAGCCGTTCGTCACCAGGGCGCACCTGGACGAGACCAACGATATCCTCAGCGATATGGCGGATGGGCGGATAGCGGGCCGGGTCGTCATCGACTACCGGACTCCTTACCGCGCCGATATCGGAGGCTAGACCGCCGATTGGCGAGGATGGCCCCGCAAAATAGGGACCAATTGCTTTAGCGCCCGCCCCGATAATCGGACATCCTTGGGAGGTGTCCAGTACTGAATGTCTTGCTCCGGCCGGTGGTACTGAATCGAGCGACGACGCGCGGGCGGTCCCGTCGGCGACAACTTCTCTGCGGGACTGGATCGCCGAGGTCGCTGGAAAGCTCGCGCGTCGCGAGGGCCGCAACGATGTGGCACGGGACGGGGAGATCATGGGCTGGTGCCGGGAGGCCGCCATGCGGTTCGTCGATGCCCCGATCCAAGTCTTTGTCCCGCTACTGGTCGAGCGCATCGTGGGTGACCGGATCCGGCGTGACCGCAGCAAGAACGGGAGCGCCGCGGCGGCTACGGATCATGCTGTACGCCTTCAGTCGTGCCAGTTGGCGTCCTAGTGACCAGGATCCTGAGCTTGGTTCTGCCGATGAAGCCGAGAAGCCGGCGCAGGAGCGGCCGCACCAGGACGTAGCCGGCCAAGCTGACCACAACGCCAAGCGCAAGGCCGGCGAGGACATCACGCGGATAGTGGGCACCTACGTATACGCGCGCGAACGCCATCACTGCCGCGGCCAAGGCCGCCGCGATGCCGAGGCGACGGTCCACCAACGACAGTCCCGCGGTGACCGCTGCTGCGATGACGACATGGATACTGGGGAAGCCGCCGTCGGTATTGCAGTGCAGAACCACGATGTCGTGCAGCGCGTTACACGGACGCGTCTCATTCACGGACACGGCGATCGGGTCATATACGAGTAAGGCGGCAATCACGCCCAGCGGTGCCCACACCGCTGCGACCATGGACATCGGGTCCGTGCTCTTGCGGGCAAGCCACCATCCGGCGAACAGCAACACCACGAAGAGGAGCACCCCGTCGTTGGCATACGCGGCCAGCAGTGGCTGCAGCCACGGTGTATCGCGAGCGAAATCGTTGATGACGTAGAAGATTCGCGTGTCGAGGTTCATCGCCGATGCTTTCAGTTCGCCGCCGGACCTGGTGTCCAGTGTCAGTGTGCCAAATCCAGCCGAAGCTCCGGTGAGCTATGTCGTGACCGCCGCGGTGGCCGCCCGGTCGGTGAGCAGGTCATAGATCGGGCGTGATCCGACAGCGATGGCGACCAGCAGCGCTGTCGCGCAGGCACCGAGCATCGGCGGTAGCTGGTTCGTGCTGCCGGTCAGCTCGGTGGCGAGGATGAGTCCCGTCACCGGCGCCTGGACGCTGGCGGTGAAGAACGCGGCCATCCCGATGAGGGCGAGAGCGGCCGGGCTGGGCGCGGACTGCGGTGCGAGGTGGGTCGCGATCAGGCCGACGAGCAATCCGACGTCGGCGCCGAGTACGAGCATCGGAGCGAACAAGCCGCCGGGCGTCCCTGCGGCATACGACACCACACCCAGGACGAACCGCAGCATCAGCACTGCGCTGACGGCACCGATGGCGCCGTGGCCGAGCAGCGCCTCCTGGGTGAGGAGGTCGCCGCCGCCGGCCAGGTCAGGGGAGAACCAGACCAGGCCCCCGACGCCCGCGCCGATGAGGGCGGCGCGGACTTCGACCGGCCACCGGCTGGTGTCGGCGGTGCGGAGACCGAACATGATCGCCTTGTTGTAGAGCACGCCAAGGACTCCGGCGAGGACGCCGACGGCCAGCACCCACCCCGAGCCCGCCAGCTCCGGATCGGCCAGGGGTGGCACCTGGAATTCGCTGCCCGAGGGAACGAACGGGACGGCTGCCATGAAGCCGGATGCGGACGCGATGAGGGTGGCCACCGTGGTGCGAGGGTCGAAGCGTTTGACGAGCTCCTCCAGCACGAACACCCCGCCGGCGATCGGCGCGTTGAACGCCGTCGCCAAACCCGCGGCCGCTCCCGCTGCGGCGAGAATGCGCAGGTCAGCCCGGGAACGCCGGGTCGCTGAGGCCACGATGATGGCGATGGATCCGCCCATCTGCACCGATGGTCCTTCACGTCCGAGGGCCAGGCCCGAGCCGAGTGACAGTAGGCCGCCGAGGTACTTGATGGGCAGGATTCTGAAGCGGCCCGGCTCGGCGCGGCCGGCGACGACGGCCTCGACCCGGGGAATACCGCTGCCTTCGGCGTGCGGTTCGACGCGCCGGACCAAGGCCGCAGCCGCCGCCGTGCACACCGCACAGATCAGCACGACGACGATGGGGCCCCACCAGCTTCCGTGCGACCAGTGCGACAGCGATGTGCGCCACTGCGCCGCGTAGTCGAGCAGCAGCCGGAAACTGACTGCGGCCAACCCCGTCAGCGCACCGACGACCGCCGCGGTGAGGACGAACCCGACGACGTTGCCGGCGCGTCCCTCAGCCATCACAGTCCACCGCGCGCGACCAACTGCGCTGCGATCACATTGCGTTGGATTTCATTGGTGCCTTCGCCAACGATCATCAGCGGAGCATCGCGGAAGTAGCGTTCGACATCGTATTCGGTGGAGTAGCCGTAGCCGCCGTGGATTCGGACGGCGTTCAGCGTGATCTCCATGGCGATCTCGGACGCGAACAGCTTTGCCATGCCGGCCTCCATGTCGCAGCGTTCGCCGCTGTCGTAGCGTTCGGCGGCGTAGCGCGTCAGCTGGCGTGCCGCCGTCAGCTTTGTGGCCATGTCCGCCAGATAGTTGCCGACCGACTGGTGCTGCCAGATGGGCCGGCCGAAACTCTCGCGCTCCTGGGCGTACTTCAGGGCGTCCTCCAGCGCCGCGGTGGCGACGCCGAGCGCCCGTGACGCGACTTGAATCCGCCCTGTCTCAAGGCCTTTCATCATCTGCCCGAACCCCTTACCGGGCTCGCCGCCGAGGATCGACGACGTCGGGGCGCGGAAGCCGTCGAATGTGAGCTCGCACGATTCGACGCCTTTGTAGCCGAGCTTTGGGAGATCGCGCGACACTGTCAGGCCGGGTCCGTGCTCGACGAGCACCACCGAAATGCCTTTGTGCCGTGGCTCTGCGGTGGGATCGGTCTTGCACAGCAGCGCGATCAGGCCACTGCGGCGGGCGTTGCTGATCCACGTCTTCGCACCGTTGATCACCAGGTCGGCGCCGTCCAGCCGCGCGGTGGTCGACATGTTCTGCAGATCCGAGCCGCCGCCGGGTTCGGTCAGGGCCATCGTGGCGCGCAGCTCGCCGGTTGCCATGCGCGGCAGATACGTGTGTTTCTGCTCCTCCGTGCCGTACAAGCCGATCAACTTGGCCACGACGGTGTGGCCGCCCATGGCGCCGGCCAGGCTCATCCAGCCGCGTGAGAGTTCTTGCGTGACTTCGACATAACACGGCATCGACACCGGCGAACCGCCGTACTCCTCGGGAATAGCCAGCCCGTAGATGCCGATCTGCTTCATCTGCTCGATCCACGCCTCGGGGTAGGTGTTGGCGTGTTCGACCTCGCGCACCGTGGGCTTGACGTCCCGGTCGATGAACGCGCGGACGGTCTCGACGAGCATGACCTCTTCGTCGGTCAGGTGAGTGGACACGGGCACTACCTTGCCAGGTGGTGCCGCGCAAGAAGCCCGTCTACCTAGGCGAGGTCCCGATGCGCGGCCTGCTCGACGAACAATGGGACGAAGTCTCGGACCGCGTGATCGTGAAAATCGGCATGAATGCGGCGCACGACAGCCGTCACGGTCCGTGGGTCGATGTTGGGGTAGGTGATGGTCAGCTGCGCTACGAGCGCGTCGATGGCGGCGTATTCGGCGGCCCGCGCGGTCGCCGGGTCCATGTGGGCCTCGATGGCGGCTCGGTCGGTGGCCTGATGCTCGATCGCGAAAGCGTCGAATGCGGCGATAACGCGCTCCGGTGCGGCATCGGGGTGCTCGCGCGCCAGCGTGTCGATCGCGATCCAGCAGGTCGGGCCCAGAATCGTGGTGGGTGGCGGCCGGTGTCCCCGCGTGATGGCCGCGGTGAGCAGGTCCCGGAAGGTCTGCTCCGTGAGGCTCGTGGGTTCTTCGGACATGACAGCGACTGTACGGATCGTTGGTTACCGCCAGGCGACGCGCGCGTGAGATCGGCTTTTCGTCACCGCCGCGGGACAGCCGAGCTCGCCAAGGTCCGGGCGCATGTCGAGGTAATCAGCGCAGCACCGCACCAGGGTTGAGGATGCCCGCCGGGTCCAGAGCGGCTTTGATGCGCCGGGTCAGCGCCATGACGTCGTCGCCCACCTGGTCGGGCAGCCAGTCCCGTTTGAGGCGGCCGACGCCGTGCTCACCGGTGATGGTGCCGCCGAGCCCGATGGCCAGCTCCATGATGCGGGCGAACGCCCGTTCGGCGCGGTCGGTGGCGTCGGCATCGGTGGGGTCGTACACGATGATCGGGTGGGTGTTGCCGTCCCCGGCGTGCGCCACCAGATAAATCTGCACATCGTAGGTGTCGGCAATGTCCTCGATCCCGGTGACCATCGCGGGCAGTCGCGGTATCGGGACGCCGACGTCCTCCAGCAGCAGGCTGCCGAGCTTCTCCACCGCGCCGAACATGCCGCGGCGGGCTGCGGTGAACGCGGCGCCCTCGGCCGGATCGTCGGTGGCGAAAACCTCGGTGGCGCCACATTTCTCGCAGTTGGCGATCATGGTCGCCACTTCCTCGGCCGCCGCACCCGGGGCGTCGGACTGCATCAGCAACATGGCTCGGGCGGAGCGGTCCAGACCCATCCGCATGACATTCTCGACGGCATTGATGCTTGCGTGGTCCATGAATTCCAGCATCGCAGGGCGTATTTCGCCGGTGATGGCCACGACGGCGTTCGCGGCGTCCTCGACCGAATTGAACAGGGCGACCACTGTCGAGGCGGGTGGCTGGGCGGGAATCAAGCGCAGCGTGAGTTCGGTGATGACGCCCAGAATGCCCTCGGACCCGATGAACAGCTTCGTCAATGACAGTCCCGCAACGTCTTTGAGCAGCGGGCCGCCGAGCCGCAGCGCGGTGCCATCGGCCAGCACGACCTCCATCCCGAGCACGTAATCACCGGTGACGCCGTACTTCACGCAACACAAGCCGCCCGCGTTGGTTGCGGCATTGCCGCCGATCGAGGAAATGTCGATGGACGACGGATCCGGCGGATACCACAGGCCGTGTTCGGCGGCCGCACGTTTGACCTCGGCGTTGGTCAGGCCCGGCTGCACGACCGCGGTCCGGGTGGCCGGGTCGATCCGGATGTCGCGCATGCGTTCGGTGCAGAGCACCACTGATCCGTCGATGGCGTCGGCGCCGCCGGACAGGCCTGAACCCGCTCCGCGTGCCACCACCGCGATGTGGTGCTCGGATGCCCACCGCAGCACCTGCTGAACGTCAGCGGTACCGGCGGGACGCACCACGGCGAGCGGAGTGCCGGCTTTCGGGTTGGCCGCCGAGTCCCGGCGGTAGCGCTCGATGATGTCCGGGTCGGTGATCAGCGCGCCATCCGGCAGCGCAGCGGCCAGACGGTTCAGTGCAGCGTCGTGCATCGTCGGACTGTATCGAGCCGGCAGCCGTCAGCGGGCCGAACGGGTCGGCTGGGCGGATTTGTCGACTGCCAGCGTGAGCACGGCCGCGGGCCTACGATTTGCCCGTGCTGCTCACCGAGGGTCAGGTTTTCGCCGGTTACACGATCCGGCGAAAATTGGGCGCGGGCGGAATGGGCAGCGTGTACCTGGCGTCGCATCCGAGGCTGCCGCGACTGGATGCCGTGAAGGTCTTGTCAGCCGAGCTGACGTCGGACCCGGAGTACGGCCCACGGTTCATGCGGGAGGCGGACGTGGTGTCCACGTTGTCGCACCCCAACATCCTCGGTGTCCACGACCGCGGTGAGTGCGACGGCCAGCTCTGGATTTCGATGGACTACGTGGCCGGGACCGACGCTGCCCGGCTGCTGCGCGACCACTACCCATCAGGCATGCCGCCAGAGGTCGCGCTGCCGATCATCACCGCCGTCGCCTCGGCACTGGACCACGCACACCGGCGCGGGCTGCTGCACCGAGATGTGAAGCCGGCCAACATCTTGCTGGATGCCGAAACGTCACGGATCTATCTCGCCGACTTCGGCATCGCCCGGCCGATGAACGACGCGTCCGGTCTGACCGCGACGAACATGGCGGTGGGGACGGTGGCCTACGCCGCGCCGGAGCAGCTCCGGGGCGAGGGGATGGACGGCCGTACTGACCAATATGCCCTGGCGTGCACCGCATTCCAGCTGTTGACGGGGAATCCGCCGTACGCCGACAGCAACCCGGCGATCGTCATCACCAAACACGTCACCGCGCCCGCGCCCTCGCTGGGGGAGCAGCGCCCCGAACTCCGCGACCTGGACCCGGTGCTGGCCCGGGCGATGTCGAAGACACCGGCCGGCCGCTTCGCCAGCTGTGGCGAATTCGCGGAGGCCCTGCAACAGCAGGCCACCCGGCCGGTGCCGTTCGCGCGCAATGAGTTCCGCGGTCAGCCGACCATGGCTGCGCCCGCCGTACCTCAGCTGAATCCGCCGCCGCAGTTCAACCCACCAACCCAGGTCAACCCCCAGGCAACTCGTTCCTCACGAGCGGGCGTGCTGATCGCGGTGCTGGCAGTGGTTGCCCTGCTGGTCGTCGCTGCCGGGGTGTTCGCCGGAGTCAAGCTGCTCGGGCGCAACGATCATCCCGCCGCAAAACCGGCTGTGCCCAGTCCGACTGCCACCGCGGCGGGCACCGGTTTCAGCGGCAGGTACCGCGCCGAGTACGGGCCGGCCACCGATCTGGAAGGCGTGGCGATACCCGGCGGCCCGGCGATGACGGGTGATTGGGACGTGCGGTCGTCATGCGGGTCCAACGGGTGCATCGCCAATGCGTCGTATACCGGCAAGAGTGGCGTCGTCCTGGTCTCTAATCTGACCTTCGACCAGGTCGCCGGCGACTGGGTTGCCGTGGCAACGGGTTCGGTACAGTGCAGCGACGCGATGAGCGGGAATGTGGCACCCACCGAGGCGTGGGTGGTATTCACCCTCACACCCAAACCCGACGGCACCCTGGCCGGGGAAACGACGCGGGCCACCGCCAACGGGTGCAGCAGCGTCAAGCGGACGGTGACGTTCACCCGCACGGGCGACGGTGAACCCAGCCGGGTACCTGACCCTGCCACCCTGCCGCCGCGTGTGAGCTCGACGGCGTCGACGCTGCACGGGCGGTATCACGAGAACATCACCTACACGAACGGCGGCTTCCCGCCCGGATCGCCCGATCTTCAAGTGCGCACGCAGTGCCTGCGGACGGGTGATCGGTGCATCAGCGCGTTCCACGCACCCGATGGCGTGGTGACGCTGGTCTTTGCCAATGGCAAGTGGACGCGGGCCGACGAAGGCACCGTCGCATGCGCCAAGGGCGGCACCACACACATCAAGATCGCCGCTGAATATCCGCTACCGACACAGCTGGTCGACCCGATCCCGTCGCTCGAGGGGCGAGGTACCAACACCTCGACCGGCGGGGAATGCCAGGGCGGTGATTTCACCGACAAGTTCGTTCGCACAGGAGATTAGCGGCAACTTGTCAGATAGTGCGGATCGCGAGGTAGATCGGTGCGGCCCGAATTAAGCTGAGCCAGCTAATTCGTTCGCCCAGATCATCCGGGCGCCGCGTGGTGACGACTTCTCGGGGAGCTGACCATGGCTGAGCCGCCGGTGATCGAAGTCCGCGAATGGGGCCGGCCGGCACGCCGATTGACCCTCAGCAGGCCGTTGTTGTTCGGGCGGGAGTGCGACGGCATCAACCTCGCCGACGGTGAGGTGTCCCGGCGCCATCTGCGGCTGGTGCCGACCCCGACGGCGCTGTCGGTCGTCGACCTCGGCAGCAGCAACGGCAGCACCGTCAACGGTGTGCCGCTGTCCGGACGGGGCACGCTCTCGACCGGCGACGTGATCCGGTTGGGCAGCACCGAGATCATCGTGCTGCACGCGCCGAAACCGGTGTCCGCGGATCAACCGCCTGCCGCCGCCGGCCACGACCCCACACGGACCATGCGGGTGGTGAAGCTCGTCGAGGTCCCAGTACCGACCGCCGCCGAGACGGGCGCACCGCGGGTGCGACTGGCCGAGCGGGCGCTCGGTATCGATCCCACCGGAACCAGAGATTTGTTTCCGCCGTACACCGAACTGCCACATCGGATTTCGCGCCGGGTGTGGCAGGCGGTCCGGATCGGCAGCGTGCTGGTCTATGTGATGGTGGTGGTGGCGCTGTTCGTGCGGCCGGCTGCGGGGCTGTTCGCCTTCTTCCACGTCATCGTGCCCCTGTGGCCGGCGCTGTTCTTCATCGCGCCCGGTGTCTGGCGCAACGTTTGCCCACTTTCGGCGTCGAATCAACTACCGCGCGTCGCCGGGTTCAGCCGAGCTGCCACGGCGCCGGGGTGGTGGACGCGCAACGGCTTCCTGATCGCCGCGGCCCTGTTCTTCGGTATCGCTGGGGCACGGCTGGCCGGCCTCGACCGCAACGGCCCGGCGATGGGCGTGGTGCTGGCGGTGATCATCGCGTCGGCGTTCGCCGGTGGGTTCCTGCTCAAAGGCAAGAGCGGCTGGTGCTCCAGCATCTGTCCGCTGCTGCCGCTACAGCGCACCTACGGCCAGACGCCGTACGTCACCTCACTGAACAGTCACTGCGAGTCCTGCCTGGGTTGTGCGAAGAACTGTTACGACTTCAAGCCTCGGGCGGCGTGGCAGGCCGACATGGCGGATCCAGACCCCCGGTGGAGTGCGCCCCGTGTGCTGTTCGCGGCCGCGTTACCGGGATTCATCATCGGCTTCTTCACCGTGCATGCCCAGCAGGGCGGGACGGTGACCGAAAAGTATGGTGTGCTTGCGCTTTTCGTGCTGGTGAGTGTCGGCCTCTGCTACGTGCTGCAGGCGGTCACGCCGTTGAGCCAGGCGATGCTGACAGCGGGTTTCGCGGCGGTGGCGATCAACGTCTACTACTGGTTCTCCGGTCCCATCCTCACCGACTCCCTCCGGCAGATCACGGGCATCGACGCGCCCTGGTTGCGGTGGCCCATCACCGCGGTGATCGCGGTGCTGACGCTGTGGTGGTTGGCTCGCACCCGGGTCAGTGAGTTGCAGTTCGCCTATGTCACCGGCGCCCGGTCGGCACCGGTCCTGTTGAACACGCCGACGATGCCGGCCGGCGCGGATGGCGCTGCTGCCGAAAGCAGTGCTGCGCGAGTGCGTTTCGAGTCGGGGTCCGAGCCCGTCGGGGCCGACGTCGGGATGAGCCTGCTCGATGTCGCCGAAAGCAGCGGGCAGGCGATCGAGGCCGGCTGCCGGATGGGTGTGTGCGGTGCCGACCCGGTATCGATCATCGAGGGGATGGGGTGCCTGTCGCCGGCCGAGGCCGACGAGCTCAAGACTCTCAACCGACTGGGGCTCGGCAAGTCCAGCCGCATGGCCTGTTGCGCCCGGATTCAGCGTGGCGACGTCACGGTTTCGCTGACTCCCGAACGTGCCGACCCCGCGGCGAGCAGACCGGTCCGCTACGACCGCTCGATCGTCAGCGTCGTGGTGATCGGCAACGGCATCGCGGGCGTGACGGCCGCGGACTTCCTGCGTCGCGGGCACCCGGATTGCGAGATCCACCTGGTGGGTGCCGAACCGCACGGCCTGTACAACCGAATGGGCATCTCCCGGCTGGTGTACGGCCGGTCCGCGATGCAAGGGCTGTACCTGCTGCCGGAGCAGTGGTACGACGAGCATGGTGTCACGGCATGGTTGAACACATGGGCCACCGGCATCCATTTGCGTTCGCAGGTGGTGCGTTTGGGCACCGGGGAGACTCTGCCCTACGACCGGCTGATCCTGGCGATGGGGTCCAGCGCCGCCGTGCCCGACACTCCCGGGCTGAACCGGCCCGGAAGTGTCGTACTGCGGTCGGCTGCCGACGCGATGCGGATCCGCGCGTACGTGCAGGAGCGCCGGGCCCGGCACGCGGTGGTCGCCGGTGGCGGCCTGCTTGGGCTGGAGGCGGCGTACTGCCTGCATCAGCTCGGGCTGCGCGTGACCGTTCTGGAGCGCGGCACCCGGCTGCTGAGCAAGCAGATCGACGCGCGCTGTTCGCAGCTGGTGGCCGAGCACTTCGCCCGCGCGGGAATCACCATCGCGCACAAGGCGGAAACAGCAGAAGTCCGCGGCGATCCCGCAGTGACCGGGGTCCGGTTCAAAGATGGCCGCATCCTGTCGTGCGAGGTGTTCCTGGCCGCCACCGGCATCCGGCCCAACATCGAATTGGCCAGGGACGCGGGCCTTCCCGTCGGCAAAGGGGTATTGGTCGACGACCGGATGCAGACCCGCGTGCCCGGCGTCTACGCGGCGGGTGACGTGGCCGAGCACGGTGGCCGGGTCCTGGGCCTGTGGCCCGTCGCGACGGAACAGGCCGAGGCGGCCGCCGTCAACGCACTGGGCGGGGACCGGACCGTCCCCGTCGAGACCCCGCCCACCATCCTCAAAGGTGTTGACTTGGAGCTGTTTTCGATCGGTCCGGTCGATCCGGCGCCGGGCGATGAGGTGGTGGTCATCGATCGGCCCGCCGTGCCGTCCTATCGCAGGCTCGTGGTGTCGCAGGGCCGTGCCGTCGGCGCCACAGTCCTGGGGCACCACCCGGCCGACCTCGCGGCCGTGCAGAAGGCGGTCCGTGAGCGGCGACCCGTCGGACCGGCGGCGCTGGCGGCACTGCGGATGGGCAACTGGGGCATCCTGTCCGAACCCGACCGACTGGCCTACTGACTCGGCCCGGACACGTTGTAGGTGAGGATCTTCTGGCCGATGCGCAGGTAGCAGCCGGGGTGGAGTTCGACGGGCTGGTCGCCGATCTGCGTCCAGTTCTGGTCTCCGGGCGCCGCTATGAAAGTGCCGCCGGCGGTGCGCGCGTCGCGCACCATCACCATGCCGCCGTTGACCGTCACGTAGGCATGTACCCGGGACACCTGCGGATCGTCGGGCAGGCTGATGGGTGACGCCGACGCGTTGCTCACCGCGGGATCGATCAGCGGATTGCGGCCGATGATGTACGTGCGGTCCAAGGGGTACACAGCACCGTCGTCGGCGATCAGCGACCCCGTGACCGGACGGCCCCGGGTCGTCGCGGCCACCTGTGCCGGTGCCTGCGCCGCGGCAGGGCGGACGACTCGTGACTGCAACACGAAGCCGGCGCCGGGCACCACGCCGGCTACGAGGTCCGTATCCGCACACGGCACGAATGTCGTTGCGGCCGTGCAGATCGTGATCCGGTCGAACCACGGGGCGACGGTCTCGTCGACCACGGGCCGGCTGCCGCCGCTGACTCGGCGGTGACCGCCTCCGGCCTCGATATCGGCGATCACCTCACCGTGCACGATCAGGTGCAACGCGTCTCCGGTAGGCACAAGCGCCCCGAAGTGCGGCACGGTATCCGACGCCGGTCCGGTCGTCAGGGCGGCGAGTGCGTGGGGCAGTGCCGACGGATGGGCGGTCGAGGTGAGCGTCTGTATGAGGGGCCGGGCCCTGGCGGCGTCGGCGATGTACACGAGCACGTCACCGTACCGGGCGACCAGACCCTCGCCGCGGCCGATGGCCACGCAGTGCCGCTTCTGTTCCACCTTTGTCGCCGCCTCGGTAGTTTGCCGCAGATGCTGATGATAGGTCAGCGTCCAGGCCCGTGCCACGGGTCAAATGGGTAGAGTCGGGGTACCGATGGGGGTGAGCAACCATGCGTCATCGAGGAACGGATCTACCTCCGGGGCCCAGGCTGCCGGCGGCAGCTCAGGCCGCGTTGCTGCTGCGAGACTGGCCCGGTTTTGTCGCCAGATGCGAACGGCGATACGGCACGATGTTCACCTTGCGCATCGCATCCATGGGCACCGTCGTCTATCTGACCGATCCCGACCACATCAAACAGGTCTTTGCCGGCGACCCGCATACCTTCCATGCGGGCGAAGCGAATTCGATGCTGATCGGGCTGGTGGGCGAGCATTCGGTGCTTGTCGTCGACGACGAGGTGCACGCGGACCGGCGGCGGTTGATGCTCAAACCGTTCACGCGCGGCGCCGTCGACCGGCAGACGGCCGCCATGGCGGCCATCGCTGCGGAGTCCGTCGAGAACTGGCCTGTCCGAACAGAATTCGCGGTGGCACCGCGTATGTCGGCACTCACGCTCGAAGTGATCCTGCAGACCGTGATCGGCGCGACCGCTCCGGACCGCCTGGCGGCGTTGCGCACGACCATGCCGAAGCTCCTGGATCTGAACTGGTTGGCGGCACTGGCGATCGCGCGGCCCGCGCTGTACCGCGTGTGGCCGTGGACCGTCGTGCGGAAGCGGTTGGCCGAAGCCGACACGCTGATCTACGCCGAAATCGCCGAGCGGCGGGCCGACCCGATGCTGGCCCGGCGCACCGACGTGCTGGCAATGCTGATCCGGGCAGCCGACGAGGACGGCCGGCACATCACCGATCGCGAACTGCGCGACCAATTGATGACGCTGCTGGCCGCCGGTCACGACACCACCGCGACCGCCCTGTCCTGGACACTGGAACGACTGACGCGGCACCCCGACATTCTGGACAAGGCGGTGGCGGCTGCCCATGCGAGTGCCACCGGGGATCCGGCCGGCGACGAGTACCTCGACGCGATCGTTCGGGAGATTCTGCGGATCCGGCCGGTGGTCTACGACGTCGGCCGGGTGCTGACCGGGCCCGTGGAGATCGGCGGATACCGGCTGCCCAAGGGCGTGATGGTCGTGCCGGGCGTCGGCCTGGTCCATGCCAGCGCCGACCGCTACGTCGACCCGGAGCGTTTCGACCCGGACCGGATGGTCGGCACCGTCCCCGGGCCGACCACGTGGCTACCGTTCGGCGGCGGGAACCGCCGCTGCCTGGGCGCGACGTTCGCGCTCGTCGAAATGCGGGTGGTACTGCGGGAAGTGTTGCGCCGAACGGAACTGCAGACCACTACCGCGACGAGCGAGGGCCAGCGACTCAAGCACGTCACACTGATTCCCGACCACGGCGCCCTGATCACCGTCCGCGCGCGGCACCAGGTTTCAGCGGCGGCCGGTACCGCGCAGCCCAGGTGCCCGGTTGCGCCGCACTGAGCCCGGGACAGCGCAGGGTCGTCAGGCGATGAGCGCGCGGATGGCGTCACCCGAGAGATCGAGCTTCGGTAGGAACCTCGGTGGTGTGCCGGTGCCGGAGAGATCGGCGACGGGCAGTTCGGTCAGGGTAGAAGTGAGGATCGCTGTCACGCCTGTGGTGTCGGCGTGCGTATGCAATTGGTCGACCAGATCGAACCCGCTCTCCTCGCCGAGGTGCACATCCACCAGCGCGACGTCCGGTTGGAGGCTCTCGACGGTGTGCATCCCGTCCGACACGGACTGCGCCGTGCCGATGACGTCAATGCCACCCTGCTGCAGGAGCGCTGTCGCGGCGGCCAGGTAGTCGGCATTGTCGTCGACGATGACGCAGCGCAGAGATCGGCGGTTCGTCATGTATTCCATTGTCGCTGACTGATGCCGGCGAGGCATTCCTGCTAGCCGGTATCTGTGGCGGCGGCGACTGCGTCGTCCAGCGGCATCTCGGCGAGCAGTGTCGTACCGACGCCAGTGGTGCTCGACAGGCGCAGCTTGCCGCCGAGTGCGGCCACGCGGTCCTCGAGGCCCACCAGCCCGCTACCGGCGTCGAGAGCGGCGCCACCGACGCCGTCGTCGGCAACCGAGATGCGCAAGGACGTGGCATCGGTGTCGACATTCACGGTGACCATGGAAGCCTGGGCATGCTTGGCGGCGTTGGTGAGGGCTTCGGCGACGGTGTAGTACGCGGCGATCTCGACGGCTTGCGGCAGTCGTACCGGGACGTCGACGTGGACCTCGACCGGCAGCGGCGCCCGACGGCCGAGGTCGCGCAGCGCGGGACGCAGCCCGCCGCGGGACAGAATCGCGGGATGTACCCCGTGCGCCAGCTCGCGCAGCTCGTCGCTGGCGGTGCGCAGACCGTCGCCGATCCCGGAGATCCTGGACCGGAGTTCGGCGGGATCCCCCGGGATCGCCATCTGCAGGGTGCGGACCTGCAGGGCCAGGGTGACCAGACGCTGCTGTGCGCCGTCGTGCAGATCACGTTCGATGCCACGGCGCGCATTGTCCGCGGCGGTGACGATCCGGGCGCGCGATGCCACCAGCTCGGCGCGTGCGTGAGCGTTCGCGATGGCCGTGGCGATGAGTTCGGCGAAATCCGTCAGGCATGCTTCGGTGTCGGCCGGCAGGGCGCCCGGACCCGATGTGCCGACAATCATTGCGCCCCAGAGCTGTCCGTCGAGTGTGACGGGTACGCCGACGCACGCTTGCAGACCGAGATCGCGGACGAGCGCCGCAGTCGAGCCGCCGGCATCGTCGTGCGTGTCCATGCGCGCCGGGCGCCCCGTTGCCCGGACCATGGCGATGACGTCGTCACCGTCGAGAGGGAACGTGGTCCCGACGGGCATCGCCGCGAGCCCCGGCTCGTCATGTGCGGCAACAAGAGTCGCGGTGCCGTCCGGTTCGTAGCGGACGAGTCCGGCGTTGCGGACGTGCAGCACGGCGGCGGCTTCGTCGGCCACGCTCGACAGTACGTCGGCCGGTGACGTGCCCTCCGCGATCAGGGTGGCAATGCGCCGCAGCGCCCCCTGCTGCTCGGCGAGTTCGCGCACCCGCTCGGTGGCTCCGGTCGCGACCTGCCAGCTCCGGTGCGCGTCGCGGGCACGGATACGCAGTTGCCAGCCAAGGACATTCGCGAGGCCGGCGATGGGAAGAAAAACGGACAGTGTCAGCACATCGATCGGCTTGAGGGGCAGCAGCGGCCCGCCGTCCAGATGCACCTGCAGATAGGCGAAGGCGCTCGCGGCAGTGGTCAGCAGGGACAGGCCAAGATCCCAGCCCGCGCTCATGATCAGCACGCCCATCATGAAGACGATGGCGTAGGTGCCGTGCGGCGGGGGATCGCGCAGCACTCGCACCACGGCGACCTCGGCGGTGATCAGCCCCGCGGCCACCAGCAGCCCGACGTACCACGGTGGCGTGGAGACAGCGGGGTTCCATCGTGCCGGATTCATCCGCAGCCTCCCGCCTGGTCACGTGTTCAGTCAACGACCCTAATCGCGGTCAGGACGGTATCGGCGGTGACTGGCTGGACCGGAGCGTCAGAACGACTGGTCGACGTGGCCTGCCGGCGCATTCGAGTTGTGTTCGCCGTTCTGGTGCTGGCTGTAGGAATCGGTGCCATCGGGGACGGTCGGGTTGGTGTCTGCGGCGGCGACCGGTGCCACCACGAGTGCCCCGCCGACCGC
This sequence comes from Mycolicibacterium sp. HS_4_1, assembly GCF_054515875.1. NCBI lineage: Bacteria > Bacillati > Actinomycetota > Actinomycetes > Mycobacteriales > Mycobacteriaceae > Mycobacterium > Mycolicibacterium sp. HS_4_1. The sequence goes on along the minus strand of NZ_CM137261.1, from coordinate 3,249,261 downwards.
GGCGATGGACAACCACACGGTGACGCGCTTCAGGGTGTTCTTCATGATCGGTGCTCGCTTTCGGCTCGGTGGGTGGGTTCAGGGTCAGGTCAGTGGTTGCGGAACAGCAGGAATCCGTAGTCGCCGCCGAAGGGCTGCTGCAATTGGCCGGCCTGCTGGGCGGCCGGACCCGGCGTCGCCACGATCTGGGCGTTGCCGTTGCTCTGGGTGACGGTGGTTCCTGTGGGCAGGGTGGCGGCCGCCGCGGTCGGTGCGGCGACGATGGCCAGTGCGGCGGCTGCCGTCGCGGCCAGCGGGATGATCCGGGTGCGAGTGATACGCATTGTCTTCTACCAGCTTTCGGTGTTCGGGTGACTTCGGTTGGCCGTGTTCGGCTGGTATTCACATTGCTCCGGAATGTCGTCCCCGTCGTCACTGCCAGCGCCCAATTCGGCGGTAGGGCTAGCTGCTATGCGAGCCGCCTGTCAGCGCGTCCGGGGCTGATTCACAGGACCGCGAGCGACGCCCGCCGACGGCGAGGCAAGATGAACGCACTGAGCGGCACGTCCGGCGTCTGACGCCCGCGGCGGCTATCGGGTCGAGATGAACGGGACGTATGTGGACGCAGTAGGCGTGAAGGAGGGGACGCGGGTCGTCGTCGCGGACGACGACGTGCTGCTCCGGGAAGGCGTGGCGAGCCTGCTGACGGGAGCGGGTTTCTCCGTGGTCGGACAGGCGAGTGACAGCGGCGAGTTGCTCACCTTGGTCAGGGAGACCGTGCCTGACCTGGTGGTGACGGACATCCGGATGCCGCCGACGCATACGACCGAGGGGCTGGACGCCGCCAAGGTTATCCGCGGCGAGTTACCGGATGTCGCGATCCTGGTGCTGTCGGCGCACGTCGATGTCGAGCATGCGATGGAGCTGCTCGGCGGTGGCCAGCGCATCGGTTACCTGCTCAAGAGCCGAGTCATCGATGTATCCGACTTCCTGGAGACGCTGCACCGCATCACCAATGGCGCGTCGGTGGTAGACCCCGCCCTCGTGCAGGAACTGTTCGCGGCACAGCGCCGTCACGACCCGCTGGCCGTGTTGACCGAGCGTGAGCACGAGGTGCTGGCGCTCATGGCCGAGGGCCGGTCGAACGCCGGCATCGGCCATCAGCTCTGGGTGACCGAAGGTACCGTCGAGAAGCACGTGCGCAGCATCCTCAGCAAGCTGAATCTGCCCGACACCGGTGAGGATCACCGCCGGGTGCTGGCGGTCATCACCTTCCTGGATTCGCGCTGAGGCGCAAGCCGTTGAGTGCCCAGATGGTGAGGTACGCCAAACCGAAGAACGCGGCAACCGCCAGCCCCACGCCGGTGGACTGCACGTAGGACAGTGGCGAGCGGACCCACTCGAATGTCTCCGCTACCACGGCGTTCGGCCGGGTGACCAGATCCCAGGAATTCCACCGCTGAAACCGGCCGATCACGACACCGACCGCGCACAACCCCACGGACACGATCACGGTCAGCCAACCCCATGCGGGACCGAACTCGTGATCGATGCGCTTGTGGACCAGCAACAACGACACCACGCCGAGCAGGATTCCGGTCCAGGCGGCGAAGCCGAACTGCAGCACGTGGCGCCAGAGTTCGTCACGTCCCCCCAGATGTACCAGGTCGGTGACCAGATACGGCGCGTTCGGCAGGAAAGCCAGCCAGCCCAGACCGAGCGGCGGCAGCCACGAGCGCCGGGACACCGCGGCGAAGGCGGCGGCGAACAGCATCGGAATCCAGGCCAGGAACATGTTCCACACCAAGAACAAGGTCGGGTAGGAAAAGTGCGCCTCCGGATCGGTGATGCCGAGGACCAGAGTGAGCGCAGTTGTTGCGAGCAGGGCGGCGACCAGCAGGTACCCGCGGAAATCGATCACCCGACCAGTGTGCCTGGGAGTTGCGGTTCCGGGGTTTAGCCGCCGGCATTCCCGGGTATGTGTCGGCCGAGGGCGGAGCCGGTCTGCCGTCCTCGGTTGATTGAGGTCGATTGAGCGAAGCCAGGAGGGGAGTAGTCCTTGACGGACTCGAGGTACAACTCAATACGGTGGATGCGGCGCCTGGTGGCCATCGGTGCGGGAGCGGCGATGGTGCTGGGGGCGCTGGCGGTGATGGTCCGTACGCAGAATGCGCGGGACGCGGCGGCGACAGCGACGACGACGACGACGACGGAGTACAGCATCGCTGTCTCGTAATCCACTCGCCAATAGGGTGGTGGCACAGACATTTTGACGAGGTTAGTCGGCTACCGCGACAGTCGGTAGCCGACTAACCGGACTTCTGTCACCGAAATCGATTGGAAATAAACGAAAAATAGCAGCTGATGCAGCCGGTGTAGGACTTTCGGGCCGGGCACTTTCCGGACCGTCAATCGGATCGCTGAATCCAGTGCGAGCAAACATAGTGCAGCAGTAGATATTTGATTGATCATCACGTCGACGGTGAACATCGGGTACGGTGGCACCGGAGACGTCCACCAAGGGAGCTGACTTCCACCATGTGCGGCATTGCCGGCGAAATCGCCTGGGGCCGTGGTGCTGATCTGGCGGCAGTGGCTGCCATGACCGACCGTTTGGCATCGCGGGGCCCGGACAGTAGCGGCTTGTGGGTACGGGACGGGGTGGCGCTTGGCCACCGGCGTCTGGCCATCATCGATCTGTCCAGTCACGGACATCAACCCATGCATGATCCGGAGCTCGGGCTCACCGTCGTGTTCAACGGCTGCATCTACAACTATCCCCAGCTGCGCCAGGAGCTTTCGGGCAAGGGGTACCGCTTCTTCTCCCACAGTGACACCGAGGTGGTGCTGAAGGGGTACCAGGAGTGGGGCGAACGGGTCGTCGAGCACCTCTACGGAATGTTCGCGTTCGCCGTCGCGGAGATGGAAACGGGACGGGTGCTGCTGGCGCGCGACCGCTTGGGGGTCAAGCCCCTGTACTGGTGCGAGGCCGCCGGGGGAGCGGTGCGGTTCGCGTCGTCACTACCGGCGCTGGTCGCCGGGGGTGGGGTCGATACCGATCTCGATCCGGTTGCCCTGCAACACTATCTGAGCTTTCACTCGGTCGTGCCTGCTCCGCGCACCATCCTGCGCGGTGTGCAGAAGCTGGCACCGGGCACCATGATGCGCATCGAACGCGATGGCAGGCGCACCGAAACGACCTATTGGGAACCGATTTTCGAGCGGTCGCTGGAGCGGGCCGACTGGACCGAGAACGACTGGCGGGACGCCGTGCTGGCGGCACTGCGCACCGCGGTCGAACGCCGACTGGTCGCCGATGTGCCGGTGGGCTGCCTGCTCTCCGGTGGTCTGGACTCCAGCTTGATCGTCGGCTTGCTCGCCGAGGCCGGCCAGCACGGCCTGGCCACGTTCTCCATCGGGTTCGAAGCCGCGGGCGGGGAGGAGGGCGACGAGTTCAAGTACTCGGACGTCATCGCCCGCCAGTTCGACACCGACCACCACCAGATCCGCGTCGACTCGTCACGCATGCTGCCCGCACTCTCGGGTGCCATCGACGCCATGAGCGAGCCGATGATGAGCCACGACTGCGTGGCGTTCTACCTGCTGTCGCAGGAAGTCAGCCAGCACGTGAAGGTCGTGCAGTCCGGGCAGGGGGCCGACGAGATTTTCGCCGGTTATCACTGGTATCCGCCGATGGCCGGCGCAATGGACAACGATCCGGCCGACGCGCTGCAGCGCTACCGGAGTGCATTCTTCGACCGCAGCCACGACGCGGTCAACCGGCTACTGCAGCCGCAGTGGCAACTCGAGCACGATTCTGCGGGGGCGTTCGTCCTGCAGAATTTCACCCATCCCGGTGCGGCCACCGCCACCGACAGGGCGCTGCGGCTGGACACCACCGTCATGCTCGTCGACGACCCGGTCAAACGGGTCGACAACATGACCATGGCCTGGGGATTGGAAGGCCGGGTGCCGTTCCTCGACCACGACCTCGTCGAATTGGCAGCGACCTGTCCGCCGGAGTTCAAGACCGCGCAGGGCGGCAAAGGTGTGCTGAAAGACGCTGCGCGCAAGGTCATCCCGGCCGAGGTCATCGACCGGCCCAAGGGTTATTTTCCGGTGCCCGCGCTCAAGCACCTCGCCGGGCCCTACCTGGACCTGGTCCGCGACGCACTGCACAGCCGGGCCGCGCGCGACCGTGGCCTGTTCGCACCGGAGGTGGTCACCGAGATGTTCCGCGATCCAAATGGCAGTCTCACCCCGCTGCGCGGGAATCCGTTGTGGCAGATCGGTTTACTGGAACTCTGGCTCGCCCAGCACGTTGACGGGGCGGCCCGGTCATGACCACGGGCAAGGGCAGCGCCGGCAGCACCGCGGTCGGCGTCGTCCAGGATCTCGGGTGGGGACGGCTGGTCTTCGGCCAGACGTTCGGCGACCCCGCCGAATTCGGTGTCGCCCTGCGCGAGGAAGCCAGCGGGCGCCGAGACATCGGGATGTATCTCGATGCGCCGCACGTCTTCGTGGCCCTGCACCCGCACGAGTTCTTCATCGACCCAAGTTTCACCTACCGGCTCGACCTGACGAAGCCCATGCAGTACCAGCCGCCCGATGTCCCGGGATTGTCGGTGCGCCAGGTGAATTCGTTCGAGGACTGTGTCGCGATCAACCACATCTACTCGCGGTGCCATATGGTGCCGGCGGACAGCGACCTGATGTGGGCCAACAGCCAGTCCGCGCCGCAGGTGGTTTACCTGGTCGCCATCGACGATCAGAGCGGCCAGATCGTCGGTACGGTCACGGGCATCGATCACGCGCAGTTGTTCGGCGATCCCGAGAACGGCTCCAGTTTGTGGTGCCTGGCAGTCGAGCCGGTCGCGGCGCGCCCCGGCACCGGCGGCCTGCTCGTGCGCTCGCTGATCGAGGAGTTCATCCGGCGCGGCCGGGCCCAGATGGATCTGTCGGTGCTGCATGACAACGGCGGCGCCATCGCGCTGTACGAGCGCATCGGCTTCACCCGGGTGCCTGCAGTTCTCGGGATCAAGCGCAAGAACGCCATCAACGAACCGCTGTTCGCCCCGGTGAAACCGGAAGAGGAACTGGCCCAACTGAATCCGTATGCGCGCATCATCGCCGACGAGTCGATCCTGCGCGGTATCGCGGTGGACGTGCTCGACGCGCAGGCCGGCTACCTGCGGCTCACCCACGGCGGCACGAGCATCGTCACCCGGGAATCGCTGTCCGAGCTGACCAGTGCCGTGGCGATGAGCCGGTGCGATGACAAGCGCATTGCTCGCGCCGTCGTCGCCGACGCGGGTATCCGCATACCGGAAGGGTGCACGGCGACCTTCACGGACGAGGACTGCCGCTTTCTGGAGAAGGTGGGCACGGCCGTCGTCAAGCCGACCCGGGGAGAACAGGGATCCGGCATCACCGTCGGGGTCACCGGAGCCGACGAGCTGAACCGTGCCATCGAACTCGCCGTACAGCATTGCCCCGACGTTCTCATCGAAGAGCGCTGCGAGGGTGAGGATCTGCGGATCATCGTCATCGGCGGCAAGGTGATCGCCGCAGCCATCCGCCAGCCGCCCGAGGTGATCGGCACCGGTACCCACACCATCCGCCAGCTGATCGAAGCGCAGAGCCGGCGCCGGTCGGTGGCCACGCACGGTGAATCGGTGATCCCGTTGGACAGCGTCACCGCGGACACCGTGCACAAGGAAGGCTGGCAGTTGGACGATGTACTGCCGGCCAACGAGCGACTGATCGTGCGTCACACCGCGAATCTGCACACTGGTGGCACCATTCACGACGTCACCGACGAGCTCAATCCGATGCTGGCGAAAGTGGCCGTGGAAGCGGCGGAGGCCATCGAGATTCCGGTGACCGGAATCGATCTGATCGTGCCGACGGTGCGCGGTGAGGAGTACGTCTTCATCGAGGCGAACGAGCGTCCGGGCCTGGCGAATCACGAGCCGCGTCCGACCGCCCAGGCGTTCATCGATCTGCTGTTCCCGCGCACCGCGGCCACTCCGTGGGCGTGGCATCCTGATCCGATCGAGCAGCACTGAGTGACCCCAGAAAGTTCGAATGTCGTTGTTGCACAAGGTGCCGGTGAATTGGAGGGATGATGGCTGAGCCCGACGATGCCGAAAACTTGCACATGTCGGCGGATGACCGTGGCTGGATGGTCGACACGCTGTTGGCGTTGTTGCAGACGCCGAGCCCGTCGGGGCGCACCGATGCGGTGATGCAACTGATCGGCCAGACCCTGACCAAGCTCGGCGTGCCGTTCACGCTGACCCGCCGTGGCGCCCTGATCGCCGAGCTGCCAGGACGGTCGCAGACCACCGACCGGGCCATCGTGGTGCACGCCGACACCATCGGCTGCATGGTGCGCGAGCTCAAGGACAACGGCCGGCTGGCGCTCGTTCCGGTCGGCACCTTCTCGGCCCGTTTTGCTACCGGCGCCCGGGTCCGGATCCTGCCCGACGACAACGATCAGTTCTTCACCGGAACCGTCATGCCACTGAAGGCCAGTGGTCATGCGTTCGGTGACGAGATCGACACTCAGCCAACCAGCTGGGACGACGTGGAAGTGCGGGTGGACCGCAGTGTGCAGTCACGCGCGGATCTCGAACGGCTGGGCTTGAACGTCGGCGATTTCGTCGCCCTGGTGGCCAGCCCGGAGCTGACCGAAGACGGTTTCGTCGTCTCCCGGCACCTCGACGGCAAGGCCGGCGTGGCCATCGCCCTGACGCTGGCCAAGGTCGTCGCCCAGCGCAACATCGTGCTGCCGCACCGGACAACGCTCATGGTGACCATCACTGAGGAGGTCGGCCACGGCGCCAGTCACGGCCTGCCGCCGGATGTCGCGGAACTGGTGTCCGTGGACAACGCGGTGTGTGCGCCCGGCCAGCAGTCCCTAGAGCACGGCGTCACCATTCCGATGGCCGATATGCACGGACCGTTCGACTATTACCTGACCCGCAAGTTGTGCAAGTTGGCCCAGGAAAAAGGAATTACCCACGCGCGCGACATTTTCCGGTACTACCGATCGGACGTTGCGGCAGCCATCGAAGCCGGCGCGGCCACCCGTGCGGCGCTCGTGGGGTTCGGGCTCGACGGCAGCCACGGCTGGGAGCGCACGCATCTCGATTCGCTCGAGGCGACCTATCTGCTGCTGTACAGCTGGCTCCGCACGCCGCTGACTTTCGCGATGTGGGACGCGCAGCCGTTCGGCGATCTCGAAGATTTCCCCGCCGAACAGGCCGCTGCCAGCGAGCAGTGGGTGCCGCTGTCGCGCGGTGACTACACCGACCCCGGCGCCGCGTCACAGGGACAACACTGGCCACCCGAGGACGGCAGCGGTGAGGTGTTGCCGGACTGACCGCGCAGGAAGTGAGCGAGGAGCTGCTGGTTCACCCCCGGGTGCGGCGCGGGCAGGTGGTCGAGTCATTGCAAGACGAGGTAGATGAGACCAAGGAGCAGCTGGACCACATACGGCAGCTGGACCTGGCGTCAGCAGAATTCGAGGCAGCGCTCACCCACCTGCGGCAGGCCACCGAGGACCACACCCAGCGCGTCGAAGCCGAGGAATTTCCGCTGTTGACGGACCGGTGATCACCGGGACGCAGACTGCTCGACGCGTGGTTGCGGCGTGGAGCGGCCCCGCTTGCCCATGACGAATTGTGCTGCCTGATCGGCCATTCCGTTACGGCGTACGCGACATGGGCGGCGTTGTCGCCTCCTGCCGTGGAGCACGGTGGTGACCCGGTGCACGGCGGGTTGAAACCAGCACTGCATCAATCGTTCGGCACGGGCCCGACGGGGCGCAGCCCGAATTGCCAACGTTCGCTGCTTGCCGAGGGTTCGGCGCCGGTCTCGCCGGCCTTGGCGCAGTGGTCGCAGCAGTATCGGCGGTCATCGATTCGCACCGGGTGGCCCAAGATTCGGCATCCGCAGTGCCGACACATCGCGGCCACCATTGTGGCCATGCACTCGATGCAGTCAAAGGTGGCACGGCGGCCGTTCCAGTTGACGGTGAACGCCTGGTCGCAATCTGTTCCGCACGTAACGCACACCGCCATCTGCAAATTGCTTCCCGTCCGGCTTTTCGTCTGTTGCTGTCGTCGGTGGTCTGCATACCCTGGGCGGCAATCGGTGAAACCTGTTCTAACGATTCACTTTTTCACGTCTGACCAGGGATTATTGCTGTTCGCAGCGGGCCTGGCGGTGGTGCTCCGATCCGATCGGCGGTATGGTCGATGACAGCGCCGCCACGGCGCAGTTGCTTAGACCGAAGCGACGGCAGCTGAAAGCTTCCTGTCCGGTGTGCGGCCGCGGTCCAGATCAGGGCGCGGCGCAATGGACACCGTGGGTGGCGATCAGCGACGGCAGATTGCCGGTCCACGTGATTGGTGGAAACAACATGCATGCCACATCGCCGGGAGTCGCTGGTGAGTTGATTTTCCCGATGCGTGTTGTGGGCCTGGGAAGGCACGTTCATGTCAACCTTGTTGCTGGAGAAGCGCTTACCTGAAGGCGCCCGTTACTCAGATGAATATGCGGATGTCCCCGCCATGGTGGCAGAGCTGCGGGCCCGTCCGGCAGCGTCCGACGAGTTCATTCGGCAGCGCGACAACATCGTGTTGCGGTGCTGCCCGTTGGCGGACCGGCTGGCGCGTCATTTCGATGGCAGGGGAGAGAACATCGACGACCTGGTCCAGGTCGCCCGCGTCGGTCTGATCCAAGCGGTCAACCGTTTCGACCCCGACAACGGCGCGGGATTCGTGGCGTTCGCGGTCCCGACCATCATGGGCGAGCTCCGGCGCCACTTCCGTGACTACGGCTGGAAAGTCCATGTGCCCAGGAGCATTCGCGACATCCGTCAGCAAATCAAGGGCGTGACAACAGAATTGACGCAGCGCTTGGGTCGGTCGCCGAATGCCGGTGAACTCGCCGAGGCGCTGAGCGTTGCCCCGGAACGGATCGTCGAAGGACTGCTGGCGGCCAATGCCTATCAGCCGCAATCACTCGACACGCCTGTGGTCGACAATGACGACAACCCCCAGTCGATCGCTGATCTGCTCGGCGACGTCGACGACGGGTTCGAGCGAATCACTGATCGGGAGTCGGTGAAGCCCGTGCTCGAGGCGCTCCCGCCGCGCGAACAACGAATTCTCTACCTGCGATTCTTCGCATCCAAGACCCAACGTCAGATCGCCGATACGATCGGCGTCTCGCAGATGCACGTCTCGCGGATCCTGGAGCGGACGCTGCGCGAGATCCGAGAGCAGGTGGCGGCGCAGAGTTGACTGCGCTCCGGCGTGACGGCACAGGGCTGATTCTCCGCGCCGTTTGGAGTGACGGGGAGAATCAGCGCTGGGCCGGTGAAGTAGATGCGGATGCGACCGTGGCGGCCGACTTTCTCGACGTGCCTGTGCGGCAAAGACTTTCGCCCCGAGCGCACCAGTGGCGTCGACCGCCTGTTGTCCAGGCGGGGCTCACCGATAACTATCCGTGGCCACCGCCGCAGCCGACTCCAGGAACGCAGCCGCTGCCGCCGGGCATGCCACCTGGACCAGCGTTGGTGCCACCGGAACCGCACGCCGTGCCGAACTGGGTGGGTACGCAGCCGGCACCTCCCGGGCCGCCTCCGGGACCGCCGTTCACGCCGCCGGAACCACACTGGCCGTTGACGCAACCGCCGCCGCCCGGCCCGGGGCCGGGATCATCGGCGGGCTGCAGCGGGTAACTGGTCAGCACCGGATGGGCGCCCACCGTGCTCGACACGATGTCGGCTGATACGAACGGAGCGGCCACGCCGGCCGATGCGAACGCGCCGGCTGCCAACAGGGGAATGATCTTGTTAGTCAACATATCCAGTTCATTGCCGCCCTGGGGCGCGGTCAAACATTGTCAGCGTTGATCAATTCGAAGCTCGGAGTCCACCCACGGCGATTTGTGGGTACTACGGTGTGTCGTAGGTCACCATCGGTAATACTTGCATCGATGATGCTTATTTAAATAGCCTGCTTGACAGGTGGAGGACGGGCATCGGGAATTCTTCGAGCCAGGTCGCGCCAGCGCACTCACAACGCAGTGAAAGGTTCTGCCATGTCGTCTACATCGCTTTTGTCGCCGTCGCTTTTGTCCCCGGCCCACGCCGAGGTCGTCAAAGCAACATTGCCGGTGGTCGGTGGTGCGATCGGAGAGATCACCCCGGTTTTCTACCGCCGGTTGTTCGCGGCGCATCCCGAGTTGGAGCGTGATCTGTTCAACCGCGGCAATCAGGCCAACGGATCGCAGCAGAAGGCGCTGGCGGGATCGGTCGCCATGTACGCGACGCTGCTGGTCGACCCGGATGCCCCCGGCGCCGACGTCATTGAGCGGATCGCCCACAAACACGCGTCCCTCGGTGTGGCACCTGAGCAGTATCCGGTGGTCTACGAGCACCTGTTCGCGGCGATCGTCGAGGTGCTCGGCGCAGACGTCGTCACGGCCGACGTCGCCGAGGCGTGGACGGCGGTCTACTGGTCGATGGCCGACCTGCTGATCGGTCGGGAACAGGAGCTGTACGAGGCGGCCGGCACGGATCCGGAGCATGTCTGGATGCCGGTCAAGGTGGTGGACCGGGTGCAGCAGTCGCCGCTGACGGTGGCCTTCGGGCTGGCCGCCGTCGATGGCGGGAAACTCCCCGCCTTCACTCCGGGACAGTACATTTCGGTGGCCGTGCAACTGCCCGACGGGGCTCGTCAGATTCGTCAGTACAGCTTGTCGCACGCAGGTGCCGACGACCGGTGGCGCATCTCTGTGCGTCGTGACGGCGCGGTGTCGTCGTACCTGCACGAGTACGTGTTCGAAGGCGATGTGCTTCAGGTGTCGCACCCGTTCGGCGACATCGCCCTGGACAGTCCCGCAGACACGCCTCTGCTGCTGATCTCGGCGGGCATCGGGATCACCCCGGTACTGGGCATGCTCTACTTCATCGCGGCAGAGCAGCCGGGACGCCCCGTGACGGTGGTGCACTGTGATCGCACCCGCGCCAGTCACGCCCACCGCGCCGAACTTGCCGATCTGGTCGACCAGATTCCCGGTGCCACGCTGCACACGTGGTACGACGGGCTGCCCGACGACTATCCGTTGACCGAACCGGACCGGCGCGGCCGAATCGACCTGAGCGCCGTCGACTTCCCGTCCGGATCCAACGTCTACATCTGCGGCCCGACACCGTTCATGGAAGAGGCGGTCCGGCAGCTCGGGGCGGCCGGGATACCGCGAGAGCGCATCTGGTTCGAAGCGTTCAGCCCGCTGGCCGTCTAGCCTCGCAGCCGATGACTACTCCGACAGCGATCCAGGTCGCCATCACGTTCGTCTGGTTGGGGATGGTGCTCGCGATCTCCTTCCTGGAGGCGCCGCTGAAATTCCGGGCTCCGAACGTCACGCTGCAGATCGGGCTCGGGATCGGGCGCCTGGTATTCCGCGCGCTCAACATGGTCGAGCTGGTATTCGCGGCGGGAATTGTGCTGTCGGTCTTGGCGAGTCGGCCTTCGGTGCCCGTCACGGCCGCGTTCGTCGTGGCCGTGACGGCGCTCGCGGCACAGCTGCTCGTCGTACGGCCCAGGTTGAATCGCCGATCGGACGAAGTGCTGGCCGGCCGTGTCGGGCCACGCTCCCGCGGTCACTACGTCTACGTGGCGCTGGAGTTGATCAAGGTCGTCGCCCTCCTCGTCGCCGGCATCTGTTTGCTCTGATTGACCACCGCGAGCAGTGTCGGCAGGACTACGTAGCCTGGGGCCATGAAGCAGCAACTGCACTTCTTCACCCTGGCCACGGTTGACCTGGATGCCACGCGCCAGTTCTATGCCGCGCTCGGCTGGGCCCCGACGCTCGATGTGCCAGGAGAGATCATCTTCTACCAGTCGGCGCCGGGTCAACTACTCGCCTTTTTCCTCGCGGAGAAGTTCAACGCTGACCTCGCGCAGGCGGCCGACCACTCACAGGTCAGCGGAATCACGTTGGCGCACAACGTCGACAGCCCGGACGCGGTCGTCGAACTCGCGGCCGCGATGACCGCCGCGGGTGGCACCACACTCAAGCCGCCGCAGCCCGGGCAGTTCGGTGGGGTGTTCCACGCGCACATCCAGGACCCCAATGGCGTGATCTGGGAGATCGCGCACAATCCGAACTGGCGGATCAACGCCGACGGCACCGTCAGCCTGGGATAGACGCTCTGCCCTACATCTTGATGGCGGGCAGCAACCGGATGAGGTTCCAGGTTCGGTTGCGGCGGGCACAGAGGCTCGAAATGCCAAGGGAGCCAAGCCAGATGGCAACCAGCACGATGATGGCCTGCCATAGCCGGTTGTCGATACCACCCAGGATCAGCTGGCGAAGTCCGTTGACGCCGAACGTCATCGGGTCGAATCTGTGCAGCACCTGGAACGGTCTGGACGTCGTCTCGACGGGATACATACCGCCGGCGCTGACCATCTGCAGCATCAGCAGCGCCATGATCAACACGCGCCCGACCGCCGGTCCGACGAGCGCATTGATGGCCTGCGTCGCCGCCACGAAGGCCAGCGAGATGAGCATCATGAAGCCCAGCATCGCGACCGGATGCGACACCTGCATACCGAGGCCGAACCGTACGACGCAGTACAGAATGATCGCCTGGAACAGCGCGATGACCGCCGCCGGTAGGTAGCTCGCCAGCACCACCCTGATGGCCAGCACCTCAGCGGCGATCGGGCGGTTCTGCAAGGGCCGCAACACCATCCACAGCACCAGCGCGCCGAAGAACAGCGCCAGTGTGAGGAAGAACGGAGCCATGCCGGTGGCGAAGTTGGGGGCACCGTTCTCGTGTGAGGACTCCAGGTTCACCGGACCACCGATGGTGTCGGCGATGGCCTGCTTCTGCCGCTCGGTCCAGTTCGGCACCTGTTTGGCGCCGTCCGCCAGCTTGGTGGCCAGTTCGTGATTGCCGTCCTTGAGTTGGACGGTGCCGGACTTGAGCTGGCGTGCCCCGTCGTCGAGTTGCACGATGCCGCTGGCCAATTGCGCATTTCCGGTGGCCAGCTGCTGGGCCCCGCTCCGCAACTGGTTCAGCTTGTCGGTGAGCTGCTGACCGCTGCCGCCCACCTGATCCAGCGCGGTCCGCAGCGGGCTGCCGGGGGAGCGCAGGGTCTCGGTCATCGAGATGGCGGCGTTGCGTCCATCGGTGATCTGCTGACGGATCTGGGGCGTGAACTGATGGCCGTTCAGCTGGTCCTGGACGCCGCGCAGGGTATTCACCGCGCCGACCGACACCGGGTCCTCGTTCACCGAAAGTTGTTGGATCACCGAACCGATCGCCGCTGCCGCCGTGTCCTGCGCGGTGGCCAGGGCGCCGGCCTGATCGGCAGCCTGCTCCAGGGCTGTCGCGCTCTGCTGCAACTGCTCGGTGCTTCCGCCGACCTGTGACAGCGCCTTGGTCACTGTCAGCAGCGGGTCGGTGGCCTGATTGATGCCGGCGGACAGCTGCTTGGCCCCGGCGGAGAGTTTGGCCGAGCCGTTGCGGGCGTCGTCGAGACCACCGACCAACTTGCCTGCGCCGACATCTACCTGCGCCGCGCCGTCGGCCAGCTTCTGCGCCCCGTCGGCAGCCTGCTTGATGCCGGTGCCGGAGGAAACCACCACGGACAGAATCTGATTGACCGCCTGACCCGAGATGCGGGTGGACACCGCATTGAGCACCTGGCTGGTGGCGGTGCGGCCGATGGTCGAGGAGATGTAGTTGTTGGCATCGTTGTACACCGCGATCAGCTGGGCTTTTTCGGGATTGCCCGTGACCGGCGAGGCGACGGCCTCGCTGAAGTTCTCCGGCAGCTCCAGCATGAAATAGAACTTGCCGTGCTCGACGCCGTCGCGTGCTTCCTTGTCGCTGACCACGTGCCAGTCCAGGCTGTGATCGGCAGTCAGGCTCCTGGCGATCTCGTCGCCCGCGTTCACGTGGACACCCTCGACGACGGCGCCGCGGTCGGCGTTCACCAGGGCCACCGGCATCTTGTTGACCTGACCGAACGGATCCCAGAACGCCCACAGATACAGCGCGCCGTACACCAGCGGCAGCAGCATCAGCACGACGATCGCGGCGCGCGTCATGCGGCTGCGGCCGAAACGCTTGATCTCAGAACCGAATGCGAGTCCAGCGAGCATGGTCAGGCCTTTCCGGTGTGCATGCGGAGGTCATGCAGCACATGTTCGGGTGCGTCGTCACCCAGCGGGTTGGTGACCCCGACGACGACGGTTCGGTGTTCGGCGAGGGCGCCCAGGCGCTGCACGGCGAGGTCCCGGCGTTCGTTGTCCCGCACCTGCTCGAGGTCGCCCACTATCAGGAAGGGCCGGTCGGACATCAGGGCCAACGTGATGCGCAGCAGAAAGAGCTCGAGATCGGACAGTTCGATGATGAAGGTCTTCGGCGACAACAGGGGAATGTCGCCGAAGACCGCCGCCATCTCGGGAGTGTCCGACTGGACCGGCACCCAGGCCGGGAATGGTGACACCCAGCGGCGCTGCTCGGTGAGCACCGTCTGGACCGTCACCGTCTCCTCGAGATCGTCGATCTCCGCGAATGCGGCGATGGCACAGTGCTGCCGGATGCCGCGCGGTCTCGTCGCTCCGCCCACGCTGACGGTGCCCTTGGTCGGCTTGAGCCTGCCGGCGAGCGTGAGCAAGAGCGTGTGCTGTGCCGGTCCGCCGGGCATCTGGATGGCGTGGAACCCCGGCTTCAGTTCCAGGGTGACGTCGGAGAAGAGTGGACCGTGTTCACCGACGACGCCGAGGCCCTGCGCGGTGATCACCGGCGGGCCGTCCGCTGGGTCCGTGGCGGCCGTCGTCTCGTCGTCCATCAGTGCTCATCTCCGGGGTCGAAGTAACGATGGCCAGTAAATCAGCGTGGGAAGGCAAATCTGCCGTTAGCGGGTATCCGGAGGTTGTGATGTCCCGCGGATTCCGGCGCGACACGCCAGGGCAGACACAGGCCGCACGGCAGGCCGCGTGGATCGCTTCCCGGTAATGTCTGTGCGACCCGTCACTAGACGTTTGTCAAGAACATAATTCTCGGTATTTGGAATTACCAATTTCATTTACGAGAGCATCGTTGTTATTGTCCCGTTATGTATCGCATCGGGGGCGTTCTGGGCGCATGTCTACTTCTCGGTTCACTACTTGTCGGGCTGCCCGCGGCCCACGCAGACGGCGATGAGCCGCAGTACGCCGACTTCTATCTGCCACCCGATCCACTGCCCCCGGGCCGGCCCGGCGATCTGATCCGGACCGAGCCGTCGCGGCTGGTGCTCGAACCGTCCGGGCAGCTGGGCGCGATCATGGCCACCGGAACGCGAATCATGTACCGCAGCACCGACGCCCGCGGAAATCCGGTTGCGGTCACCGGCACCTACTTCGAGCCGTACAACGACTGGCCGGGCAAGGGGCCGCGGCCGCTGATCAGTTACGCGGTGGGCACCCAGGGACAGGGCAACCAGTGCGCGCCGTCGCGGCAGTTCAATCAGGGCATCCACTATTCGGGTGGCTGGGACATCATGGTCAACTACGAAGAAGCGTTCATCGCCACGATGGTGGCCCGGGGCTTCGCGATCGTGATGACCGATTACGAGGGCCTCGGCACTCCCGGGATGCACACGTACGTCAACCGCGTCGCCGAGGCCGCCGCGGTGCTCGACGCGGCTCGAGCCGCCAAGAAGCTCCCCGGCACCTCACTGGATCCCGATGGGCCGGTTGCCTTCTGGGGCTACTCGCAAGGCGGCGGCGCCGCGGCGGCGGCTGCCGAGCTGGCGTCGTCCTATGCACCCGAACTGCATGTCGTCGGTACGTATGCCGGGGCGCCCGTGGCCGACCTCAAAGAACTGTTCCCGTACACCGACGGCAGCGCCCTGGTCGGTGTCGTCGGGTACGCGCTCAACGGCGAGATCTACGCGTATCCGGAGTTCGCCGATCTGATCCGGTCGAAGCTCACCCCGCGGGGCAAGGACATGCTGGAGAGCGTGTCGCGACAGTGCGTCGGGCAGACGATCGTCGACTTCATGTTCCGGCACCTGCAGCCGTACTTCACCGAGGACATCAACGTGCTGATCGAGGAAGAGCCCTTCAAAACGCTGTTCGACATGCAGAAGCTCGGCAAGTACAAGCCGGGCGCTCCGGTACTGATCAACAGCAACCGATACGACCCGCTGGTGCCGTGGACCGCCGCGAACCAGCTGGGCCGGGACTGGTGCGACAAGGGCGCCGACGTCGAGTTCCGCACCAACGAGGAGCCGCCGTTCCTGAACAAGCTGGTGATCAACCACGCCTTGCCGATGCTGGTCGACGGCGAGCCCGCGATGCAGTGGATCGCCGCGCGGTTCAACGGTGAGCCCACGTCGCCGAACTGCGGGACGTACTGACCCGAAGGCTCAGCCGCGGCTACCCGCCGCCGACGCGCGGATCACGCGGTCCCGGCCCCGGTTCTTCGCCTCGTACATCGCGACGTCGGCGCGGCGGATAGCCGACCGCAGCCCGGCCTTATGCCCGAGCTGCGAGACCCCGATGCTCACGGTCCCGGCGAGGACCACGTCGTTATGGCTGAACGTGGCGGCCGCGAATGCCACCCGGAGCCGGTCGGCGATGACCGCCGCCTGACTTTCGTCGACGCCCGGCAGCATGGCGCAGAACTCCTCACCGCCGATCCGCGCCAGCAAGTCGCCGCCGCGCAGGTTCGACCGCGCCACGCAGGCGAATTCGGCCAGCAGTCGGTCGCCCGCCTCGTGGCCGAAGACGTCGTTGACGGCCTTGAACTCGTCGAGGTCCATCACGATGACCGAACACCGGAGCTGGCGCGCGACGCATTCCTCGGCGAGCCGCTGCGCCTGGATCATGAAGCCGGCGCGATTGAGCGTGCTGGTGAGGGAGTCGAGCATGGCCGCGTCGGCCAACTGATCCTCGAGCCGTTCCCACCCCATCAGCGACAGGCACAGGTTGATGGCCATCACGGCGAAAGCGAAGAACAGCATGGGAACCGACAACGCCGGACCCGTCGTCGCGAACTGCACGGCACCGGCATCGAGGTGGAGGCTGACCGAGCGCCCGACCGTCGCCGCAGCCGCGACGACGTAGAGGCTGATGAGAATGCGCCGCGACGCCAATCGCTCGACGCGCTGGGCCTTGATGCCGTCGACGACGCTCAGCGCGAAATACCCGACCAGCACGAGGGCGGTGAGGGACACGCCGGCTGGGATGCTGGTGGTGAACGGCGGGACGACTTGGAAGGCGACCAGGACCGCCAGCGGCCCGGCGGCCACCATCCGCACGCGGATGGGTTGTTCGTTGAAGGCGCACAGGCCACCCCAGATCAATGACCAGCAGGTGACGATCAGGACGTTGGCCACCGTCACCGACAACACCTCGGGCACCAGTCCGCGGGCGCTCAGGAGTCCCGCGCCGAGGGCACCAGCGAAGTTGCCCGCGCCCCACAGCTGGACCGCGGCGTGTCCGCGCTTACCGGCGCCCACCCAGACATGCAGCAACGCGAAAATCAGGGTGGTCATCGAGACGACCATCCACAGGGTGCGCACGTCGGGGTTCATGACGCGCTATCGGGTGTCGCCGGGCGCGCGAGGCGCCGGGAGCGGCTGAGGCATAGCGCAAACTTACTCGCCGCTGCCGACCACTGTCGGCAGCATTGGGTAGGGTCCAGCCCGTGAATTTGAGCGTCAAGTCTGTCGTCAAGTCCGTGAACGCCCGCCTCGCCGAAGAGCTGGCCGTCGCCGAAGGTCAGGTCGACGCCGCGGTCCGGCTGCTGGACGAGGGCGCGACCGTGCCGTTCATCGCCCGGTACCGCAAGGAAGTCACCGGCAGCCTGGACGACGGCCAGCTCCGCACGCTCGAGGAGCGGCTGCGCTACCTGCGCGAACTCGATCAGCGGCGCGACGCGGTGCTGGCGTCCATCGAAGAACAGGGCAAGCTGACCGACGATCTGAAGGCGGCGCTGCTGGCGGCGGAGACGAAGTCGCGGGTCGAGGACATCTACCTGCCGTACAAGCCCAAGCGCCGGACCAAGGCACAGATCGCCCGCGAGGCGGGGCTGGAGCCGTTGGCCGACCGGCTGCTCGCCGATCCGGCGCTGAACCCGGAAGAAGTCGCAGCCGAATTCCTCGGTGCGGAAGTGGCCGACGTCGCCGCCGCGCTCGACGGCGCCCGCCACATCCTGGTGGAGCGGGTTTCCGAGGACGCCGAGCTGGTCGGTGCGGTGCGTGAAAAGTTCTGGGCCGACGGCACCCTGACCACCAAGCCGTGGTCCGAGGAGGCGGCGAAAAGTCCTGCCGCGCAGAAGTTCCGCGACTACTTCGAGTACTCCGAGCCGCTGGAGGACATGCCGTCGCACCGCGTACTCGCGGTGTTGCGCGGTGAGAAGGAAGAAGCGCTGTCGCTGAACTTCGACGGCGGTGACGAAACGCTGTACCAGGCCATGATCGCCCAGTCGCTCGGCGTGGACATGGGGGCCGGGGGGGCGGCCACGCCGTGGCTGACCGCGACGGTCGGCTGGGCCTGGCGCACCAAGTTGATGTTCTCGGCCGCCGTCGACGCGCGCATCCGGCTGCGCCAGCGCGCCGAGGAGGACGCCGTCGCGGTGTTCGCCAAGAACCTCAAGGATCTGCTGCTGGCCGCACCGGCCGGGACCCGCGCCACGCTGGGCCTGGACCCCGGCTTCCGCACCGGCGTCAAGGTCGCGGTGGTGGACGGCACCGGCAAGGTCGTCGACACCTGCGCCATCTTCCCGCACCAGCCGCAGAACAAGTGGAACGACGCCAAGGCGACGCTGGCTGCGCTCGTGGCGCGGCACAATGTCGAGCTGATCGCCATCGGCAACGGCACCGCATCGCGCGAAACCGATGCGCTGGCAACCGAACTCATCGCGGACCTGAAGGCCGCGGGCGCGTCCGGGCCGAAGCGGCTGCCGACGAAGGCGATGGTCAGCGAGGCCGGGGCGTCGGTGTACTCGGCGTCCGCCTACGCCGCCCACGAGCTGCCCGAGCTGGATGTCACGCTGCGCGGCGCCGTCTCGATCGCTCGTCGTCTGCAGGACCCACTCGCCGAACTGGTCAAGATCGAGCCGAAGTCGATCGGTGTCGGGCAATACCAGCACGACGTGACGCCCGGGACCCTGGCGCGCAGCCTGGATGCGGTGGTCGAGGATGCGGTGAACGCCGTCGGCGTCGACCTCAACACCGCCTCGGTGCCACTGCTGGCCAAGGTTTCGGGCGTGACCGAGTCCCTCGCCGAATCGATCGTGTCGCACCGCGACAAGACCGGACCGTTCCGCAGCCGGACCGGTCTGCTGGATGTTCCGCGCCTGGGGCCCAAGGCTTTTGAGCAGTGCGCCGGCTTCTTGCGAATCCGTGAAGGCGACGACCCGCTGGACGCCTCCGGTGTGCATCCCGAGGCCTACCCGGTGGTGCGCCGGATCCTCGACCGCGCCGGCGTCACGCTCGCCGAGCTGATCGGTGACGAGCGCAAGCTGCGCTCGCTCAAGCCGGGCGACTTCGCCGACGAACGCTTCGGTATCCCGACCGTGACCGACATCCTGGGCGAACTCGAGAAGCCCGGACGCGACCCGCGGCCCGCGTTCTCCACCGCGACCTTCGCGGCCGGTGTCGAGAAGGTGTCCGACCTCAAGGTCGGCATGGTGCTGGAGGGCGTGGTGACGAATGTCGCCGCGTTCGGTGCCTTCGTCGATGTGGGTGTGCACCAGGACGGCCTGGTGCATGTCTCGGCGATGGCCGACCGCTTCGTCTCGGACCCGCACGAGGTGGTCAAGTCCGGCCAGGTCGTCAAGGTCAAGGTGCTCGAGGTTGATGTCGAGCGCCAGCGCATCGGCCTGAGCCTGCGGCTGAACGACGACCCACAGCGTCCCCGGGACGGCAAGCGGCCCGAGCAGGGCGGTGGGGCCCGCGACGGTGGCGGTCAGTCGCGTGGCCGCGATGGCGGTAACCGGGGTGGCAACGGTGGTGGCCAGGGCGGTGGCCAGAACCGCGGGCAGAATCAGGACCGCGGCCGTAATCCGCAGCGCGGCAACGGCGGTGGGCGCCGGGAGGCGGCACCGTCGGGTTCGATGGCCGAGGCCCTGCGGAAGGCGGGGTTCGGCAAGTAGACCGCCATACCGCGAGCTGGTACGTGAGTGTCGCAGTGGGGTTGTCCCGGACGCCGCGGGTGGATAGGCCACTGGCGGGTGTCCTCGCGGCGACCTCTACTCGACTTTTCGCCACCTGCGCACAGGCTCAATGGAAAACCGGGCCCTGAGTTCAGCGTCAACGCGCCCATGACGCCGGACCGCGATCACCCTGAGACCTGGCCAGTCGGGTAGGCCGCTCGAGCCGAAAAACATTGGGATATCGCCAGTTTTGGTGGGCGCTTTTCCTATCGCCGGCCGGCTCGCGAGAGGCGATCAGGAATCGAGAAGCGCCGCTGATCGGCGCCCGGTTAACGTGTGGGTATGCCCAGCAGAACGCATGCCGCTGACCGTCACGACCTGATCCGTGTAGTCGGTGCCCGGGAGAACAACCTCAAGGACATCAGCGTCGAAATTCCGAAACGGCGCCTGACGGTCTTCACCGGGGTGTCCGGGTCCGGCAAGAGCTCGCTGGTGTTCGACACCATCGCCGCGGAATCGCAGCGCCTGATCAATGAGACCTATAGTGCGTTCGTCCAAGGCTTCATGCCGGCACAGGCACGTCCCGACGTCGACGTACTAGAGGGGCTGACCACCGCGATCATCGTCGACCAGGAACGGATGGGCTCCGACCCGCGCTCCACGGTCGGCACTGCCACCGACACCGGTGCCCTGCTCCGCATCCTGTTCAGCCGGATCGGGAAGCCGAATATCGGTTCCCCGCAAGCCTTTTCATTCAACGTCGCCTCGATCAGTGGAGCCGGCGCGGTGACCATGGAACGTGCCGGGCGTACCGTCAAGGAGCGGCGCGACTTCAATATCGTGGGCGGCATGTGCCTGCGGTGTGAGGGTCGCGGCGCGGTCAACGATATCGACCTGTCCGCGCTGTACGACGACAGCATGTCGATCAACGAAGGCGCAATCACGATTCCCGGCTTCGGCATGGACGGGTGGTACGGCCGAATCTTCAACGGCTGCGGCTTCTTCGACCCCGATAAACCGATCCGCAAGTTCACAAAGAAGGAACTGGACGCCCTGCTGCACAAGGAAGCGACCAAGATCAAGGTCGACGGCGTCAACCTCACCTACCTTGGCCTCATCCCGCAGATCAAGAAGTCGTTCCTGAGCAAGGATGTCGAAGCGATGCAGCCGCACATCCGGGCGTTCGTCGAGCGGGCGGTGACGTTCGCGACGTGCCCCGAGTGCGAGGGTACGCGCTTGTCCGATCTGGCACGTTCGTCAAAGATCAAGGGCATCAACATCGCTGAGGCCTGCGCCATGCAGATCACAGACCTGGCCCAGTGGGTCCGCGCGCTGGCTGACGACAGGCGCCTCGGTGCGGGTGTGGCACCGCTGTTGGCGACGTTGCGGCACACGCTCGATTCGTTCGTCGGCATCGGGCTGGGCTACCTGTCGCTCGCGCGGCCTGCCGGCACGCTCTCTGGTGGAGAAGCGCAGCGCGTCAAGATGATCCGTCATCTCGGCTCAGCGTTGACCGATGTCACCTACGTGTTCGACGAGCCGACCATCGGTCTGCACCCGCACGATATCGCCCGCATGAACGAGCTGCTGATCCAGTTGCGGGACAAGGGGAATACCGTGCTGGTCGTCGAGCACAAGCCGGAAGTGATCGGTATCGCCGACCATGTGGTGGATCTGGGCCCGGAGGCCGGCTCGGGCGGCGGTCAGGTGGTCTACGAAGGCACGGTGAAGGGTCTGCGTGGCAGCGGCAGCGTCACCGGCCGGCATTTGGACGACCGTGCGGCGCTGAAGAAGTCAGTGCGAGAAGCGAACGGGGCCTTGGAGATTCGTGGCGCGAACACCAACAACCTGCAGGATGTCGATGTGGACATTCCGCTGGGTGTACTCGCGGTGATCACGGGCGTGGCAGGCTCTGGGAAGAGCTCCTTGATCGACGGTTCGGTAGCCGGCCGCGACGGCGTCGTCACCATCGACCAGGCGCCGATCCGCGGATCGCGGCGCAGCAATCCCGCGACCTACACCGGACTGCTCGACCACATCCGCAAGGCATTCGCCAAGGCGAATAACGTCAAACCCGCTCTGTTCAGCTCGAATTCGGAAGGCGCCTGCCCGGCCTGCAACGGCGCCGGTGTCATCTACACCGACCTGGGCGTCATGGCCACCGTCGAGTCGCGCTGTGAAGAGTGCGAAGGCCGGCGGTTCGGTGCCTCGGTGCTCGAATACACCCTGGGCGGGCAGAACATCGCCGAAGTGCTGGCCATGCCTGTGGCCGATGCGGAGAAATTCTTCACCGACGGTGACGCGAAGGTTCCCGCCGCACAGAAGATCCTGGCACGGATGGTCGATGTCGGATTGGGCTACCTCACGCTGGGACAGCCGCTGACCACGCTGTCCGGCGGGGAAAGGCAACGACTGAAGCTCGCCACCCAGATGGGGGAGAAGGGCGACGTCTATATTCTCGACGAGCCCACCACCGGCCTGCACCTCGCGGACGTCGAGCAGCTCCTGGCACTCTTGGACCGGATCGTCGACGCCGGCAAGTCCGTCATCGTCATCGAACATCATCAGGCCGTGATGGCGCACGCCGACTGGATCATCGATCTGGGTCCCGGTGCAGGTCACGACGGTGGCCGCGTGATCTTCGAGGGCAGTCCGGCGGACCTGGTCGCCGCAGGCAAGACGCTGACCGGGTCTCACCTGGCCGAATACGTCAAATGGCAGGTCGAACAGCAGTAGGGCTGCGACCGATGGCCGGTCGCAGCCCTACTGCTGGATGCAATGCGGTGCGGAAAAACGGTCAGACGGGTTGTTCCGGGCCCTCCGGGGCCGGAGCGGCAGCCTCGGGAGCCGGCGCGGGGGCGTCCGGGGCGGGGGCGAAGTTGGCGGCCTGGATGATTTCCGGGGCCGGGAGGTCGGCCGGACCGGCCGGGGGCGCGAGCGGAGCGTCCAGCGGGCCGTCGAGGGGCAGATCGGCCGGGATGTCTTCGCCAGGAGCCAACGGCAGGTGCATGTGGTGGGTGAACTGGCGCTGGAAGGCGCCGCCGCCACCGATTCGGACGCCGCCGCCCTCACCGCTGGACACCGGGGTGCCGTCCGGCAGCGTCACGGCCGTGTGGCCGCCGTTCCAGCCGATGTTGAGGGCGCCGGGCGCGGTGCCGGGCAGGAAGCCGCGGGCACGTAGCGCGGCCTCTTCGTTGCCGGTGTTGAACCGGTCGCCGTAGACGGGACGGCCGGTGGCGGCGTTGGCCACCCAGGAGGCCAGTCCGGAGCAGTCAGTGCCGCGTGCCGTATCTCCGCCGGAGATGTACGGCGTACCCGAAACCTGGTTGACCAAAGCCAGCAGCGATGCGGTCGCAATAGCAAACATGACGATGAACGCTAGCAACGGAAAATTGAGAGCGTCAAAATTCTGTGTCTGCCATCACGTTTCGCAAATCATGTGGTGTGCGTTACATGGCGGTGTATTCACATCATGTTGGGGCAGAGGCTATTTCGAGAACTCGCAGGTGAATGCACAAAACATACTGCCATACACAGCTTTTCCGCAAATGCAAGGTCGCGACGGCTGTTGCGGAGCCGTGACCAGCTAATTCCAAGACCGGTGCTGCGGGCCTCCGCGCGGTTTGTGCGCCGGTTTCGGCCCCCGCGTGGGCTCTTCGGGCCGTACCTTCGGCGGGCCTGGGCTCACCTTCTGAAACGGTCAAGTTACGGTGGGTCGATGTGGATGTCCCGGTCCCGATTCGAGCTGAGGGAAGAGATGCCGGCGGCACCGGATGATGCCCGCACCTTCTTTGCAGATCTGGCGAACATGAATCTGGTGCATCCGCTCGTGGTGGCGGTGGACTGTCTGGTCGATCGGCAGGACGCACAGGGCCGCCGCCGCGACTATCGGGTGCGAGACCGCATCCCGTTCGGCCCGCTCGCCCTGGCGGTGTCCTATCGGGCGACGGTTCTGATCGCGCCCGACGGCGTGGTGCACACCGAGGCGCGCCAATGTCCGAGAGTGCGGCTCCGCGGCACCGTCACCTTCGCGGCGTCCGGGGCCGGCACCGTCGTCACCGAGGCGGTAGATATAGCAGCGCCGCGGCCGCTCATCGCCTTCACCACCGCACAGGCGGAGAAAGCGCACGCGGCGATGCTGGCGGCCATCCGGCGCCGCTTCATAGAAAGTTCGGGCTGAGCCGAGTGTGACGGTGGTTAGCGATGGCGGCCAAGTTGCCTCCGAAAAACTTTGGTCACTTTGTTTTCGCTGGTCACGGTGGGTAACTGGGGCCGCATTCGTCACAGCGAATTGTCGGTGTCTCGAACTAGTGTTCGAAGTATGGATATTGCCAGCAGCCTTGTCGAGGAGGTCTACGCGGACCTCGACGCGGTGCTGGCCCGCGTCGCGGCCCTGGACTACGCCGGTCTGCCCATCGAAGTCTTGTTGGAGTTGCAGTCCCGCCGCGAAACCCTGAAGTGTGCCGCCGAGGCGGTCGACCACCAGATTTTGGCCGCCGCCCAGACTCAGGCCACGGCCAAAGACATCGGCGCGAAAGACTGGCCCGAGGTGCTGCATATCCGGCATCGCATCAGCTGGGAGGAGGCCCGCCGCCGGGTCCGCGACTGCGACAATTTGGGGCCGCGGTCGGCGATCACCGGCGAACCCCTGGGCCCGGTGTGGGACCTGGTCGCCGCGGCCCAAGCCGACGGTGTCATCAATATCGAGCATATCGCGGTCATCACGAACTTTTTCGCGAAGGTGCCGTTGTGGGTGGACCCGGTCACCTTGTTGCAGTGTGAGCGCGACCTGGTCGCCGCAGCCCGGTACAAGACGCCGGAGGAGCTGCGCAAAGCGGCCGCTGATCTGCTGTACCGGCTCGATCAGGACGGCCCCGAACCTGACGATGACGAACCGGACCCGCAACGGTCGTTCGTGATGGGTAAGCAGCAGGCCGATGGGCGCTCGGAAGTCAAGGCCAGCCTCGATCCGGAGGCTCGGGCCTATTGGGAGGCGTTGTTCGAAAAGTTGGCCGCGCCGGGGATGTGCAACCCCACCGACCCCGAGCCGTGCATCTCGGGCACACCGACCCAAGCCCAAATCGACAACGACACCCGCACCGTGGCTCAGCGTCAGTACGACGCGTTCAAAGCGGTGGGCCGGATGATGCTGGCCTCCGGGCAGTTGGGCGAGCACAGCGGGCTCCCGGTGTCGGTGGTGGCGACCACGACGGTGCAGGAACTCGAACGCGGCGCCGGGGTCGCGGTCACCCACACGGGATCGAAACTGCCGGTGCGGGATTTGATCCGGATGGCCGGGCAAGGTGCCTACCATTATCTGGCGGTGTTCGATCAGCACACCAACATTGCGCTGTATTTGGGTCGGGCGCGTCGTACGGCGTCACCCGGGCAGCGGATCATGTTGTTCGCGCGTGACCGTGGCTGCACCAAACCCAATTGCACCGCCCCGGCCTCGCGCTGCCAGGCCCACCACGTCAACACCGACTGGCGTGATGACGGCCCCACCGATATCACCAACCTCGCCCTGGCCTGCGGCTGCGACAACCGAGCCGCCCACGCTGGCGGCTGGAGCACCACCATGAAAAACGGCCGCGCCCACTGGACCCCGCCACCACTACTGGACATCGGCCAACCCCGCACCAACCAATACCACCACCCCACCCTCTACCCACCCGAGAGCGAGGACGACGAGAGCGAGGACGGCGATGGTGAAAGTGACAGTCCCGCAAGATGATACGGCGCGATCGGCCGGTGGCGCCGGGTTGCCGTCTGCCTGGGTAAACGCGGGTGATCCCGGCGCGTGAGCCGCATCATGGTGGCGATCACGCTGCGCGGCCGCGCCACCGACTATTAGCGGTTGACGATGATCAGGAGAGTCGAAGATGTTGCGTTGTAGGCGAATTGGCTACGCTTTACCACCGGGGGTAGAAGCTGACACCTTGGCAACGGCGCCCACTGCACGCGTGGTGGTCAGGCGGCGTGCCGGTCAGCTCGGGAAGAACCCGTCACCGGTCTTGAAGCCGGGCTGCCAACCCTGCGCGCCCAGGCACAGCAGCGGGCGGCCGTCCGGCGCCTGGGCTGCGGTCTGCGGACCCGGGCACGGGGAACCGATGTCTTTGACGCCCTGGATCGCGTAGGAGTAGCCCCAGAAGCCGGTGTCGACCGGTGGCCACTGGTTCGGGATCCAGTGGCAGGCCATCGATGCGCCGCCAGGCCCGCGGCCGAAGATGAAGATGTCGTGGCTGTCGCACGGCGCGCCGTTGACCGCCTGGTAGTTCATGCCGGGGACGTCGGTGGGGTAACGGCCGGGATCGTCGCTACCGCCCAGCGCTGGATCAGCGCTCGCGAACGGTGCCAGCCCGATGGCGGTTCCGGCGATCGCTGCGGCCACCGTCAGTACCCGAAACATCCTGGTCATCTCCCTCGCACTGCTGCCACACGACAATGTGGCAAAGCGTAGCGTGTCCGCCGCGTCGCCGGGGATATTGTCGGCAGGTCAATATCAGTGCGGTTCGGGCCGCGGCGTCTGGTCGTCCTGGGACGGGCTGCTCTGTTCCGGTGCGTCCAACACACTGACACCGATGCCGTACGGCAGGAACCTGACCTTGCGGGCGGGGTCGGTGTTGTTCTTGTTGGCGCGCAGGGCCTCCAGCTCGGAGGGGTAGACCTCTTCGACATGCGCCCCGCCGTCCGCGGCCACGGTGTACACCACCCACACCCCGTCGCCCGTGTCGCCGGTGGTCTCGGGCTGGGTGGCGTGCCGCGGGGTCCGGGTCAGATCGTTGACCACGTTGGCCCAGACGGCGCCGCGGCCGAGGCGGTCGAACACGCCGCGGATGCCCTCGCCCGTCTCGCGCAGGACGCGATCGAACTCTTCCGGATCGATGCCGAACGGGCCGCTGTTGCTCATACCGACCAGTGTGCGCGCCATCGGCGACATCTGCCACGGCCATCCCCTCGCGACCGCGCTCGACGGTGGTGGACGATGGAACCATGCCTGTACCGCAATCGCCGACTCGCGAGGATCTCCTGGCCACCGTCGAACGCTCGCCCGCGGCCACCGCCGCGCATGACAAGGCCGGCTGGGTGGGTCTGTTCAGCGCAGACGGACGTGTCGAGGATCCGGTCGGTTCCCGGCCGCACATCGGGCACCGCGCCATCGGGCAGTTCTACGACACCTTCATCGGGCCACGCACCATCGTGTTCCACCGCGACGCCGACATCGTCATCGACAACACCGTCGTGCGCGATCTGGAACTGGAAGTGCACATGGGTGCCAAGGTGCAGCTGCGGATCCCGGTCTATCTGCAGTACGACGTGGTTGCCGAAGGTGCCGGGACATCGCTGAAAATTGCTCGGTTGCAGACATTTTGGGAGCTACCCGGCATGGTCGCACAGTTCGTCCGGTGCGGCGTCGCGGCGCTGCCGGCCGGATTGGGGCTGTCCGGGGCGCTGTTGCGCAACCAGGGGCCCAGTGGCGCCATCGGCTTTCTCGGTGGCCTGCGCACC
Source organism: Mycolicibacterium sp. HS_4_1 (assembly GCF_054515875.1). Classification (NCBI taxonomy): domain Bacteria; kingdom Bacillati; phylum Actinomycetota; class Actinomycetes; order Mycobacteriales; family Mycobacteriaceae; genus Mycobacterium; species Mycolicibacterium sp. HS_4_1. Next base: position 3,221,588 of record NZ_CM137261.1, on the reverse strand, counting down.
GGCGGGACCCGGGCCAAGCGGTCGCTCACCGCGCTGCTGGCCGACGCTGCGACCGGCGACGCACTCGCGGTCAAGCGGCGCCTCAGCGAGCCCGCGGCGATCACCCGCGGCCTCGAAACCCGGCTCAGTGTCTCCGAACTGGTCGAGGAGCTCACCAAATGCCGTGTGCAGAAGGTGATCGCCGCGGGCCGGTACGTCCTGGCCGGAGTCCGGCGTGACGGCTACCGCGGAGTGGTCATCGCCGAGTTGGCTCCTGGTGGTCGGGGCGTCAGCGGCCTGCGACTCTTTGCCGAATGAAGCTGCCAGTTGCCGCGGCTTCCGTCCCCGACATGAGAACGTAGTCACACCATGCCAGTGCAACCCCAACACGAATACATGTCCTACGAAGAATTCGGTCGACGATTCTTCGAGGTCGCCGTCAGCGAGGAACGCGTCGCGGACGCGATCGGTGGTATCGCCGGCGAAGCCTTCGACATGGGCCCCATCGCCCAGGGGCCCGGCGGGCTTGCCAAGGTCACCGCGCGCGTGCAGATCAAACACCCGGTGGTGGCCCGGACGCTCGGGGAAGAGATCACCTTCGCGATCCGCATCCCACTGGAAATCGACATGACACTCGACCTGCGCATCGACCGGCCCCGGTTCATGGTGTTCGGCGAGATCAACCTGACCGCGACCGCGCGGTCGGCCCACCCGTTGCTGCTCGTCATCGACGTGAAGGCGCCGCGGTCGTCGGACATCGCCATCCACGTCACGTCGTCGTCGATCCGGGCGGAGCTGCTGCGCATCGTCGCCAATGTCGACGGCGAGATCCGGCGCTTCATCGCGCACCACGTGGCCGGCGAGATCAACAGTGCAGATGCCAAGGTCATCGACATCGGAACCCGGATCGCGAGCGCCTGGACCGGCGTCTGAGATTGTGCGAGACGGCGCCGGCAACCCGCATCCCATATGATGCAGGGCATCATGAAGAGCTCATTCGGTACCGCCATCGTCATCGCAGCTACCACCGCCGGCATCGTCGGCAGCTTGGTCACGGCCGGTTCGGCCAGCGCGGATGCGGGCACCGAGGCGTTCACCAACGTCCTCAACAACGCCGACATGATGATGCCGAACGGTTCCGATCCGGTGGCGCTGGGGCAGTCGGTGTGCCCGATGCTGGCCGAGCCGGGACAGACCGTCGCCGACGCCGCGGCCAAGGTCGCGGGCGCGTCCGGTATGTCGCTGGGACCGGCCACCATGTTCACCGGCTTTGCGATCTCGTCGTTCTGCCCCGGGGTCGTCGGTGCGCTCGGGCGCGGCGAGTCCCCGCTGCCGCTGGGGCTACTCGGCCTCGGATAACGCCGTTTCGGCGTCGAGTGGCGCGAGGACCGGCCGTTTCGGCTCGAGACCCTTGCCCCGTGAGCTGCCGACCGTGTGTCGCCATACCCAGGGCATCAGCATGTTCTGGGCCCACATGAGCTGTGAGTACATCCGCTCGCGCAACCGCGGCAGCACCAGCTCGCCCTCGACTTCGGCCCATCTGTGGTCGCTGCCCGGCAAACTCAGCGCCTCCGCGGCCGCGTCCGCGAACAGTTGGTGACCGCGCGGGGAGCCGTGCACCCGATCGATGGCCCAGGTAGCGGGATCGAGCATGGATGTCGCCGACGACAGGTCCACCAGCCGGAAGCCGAAGTGGGCCGAATCGGCGCGGATCACGTCGTTGATCCGGCACAGCCGGCCGCTCAGCACTCGGCCGACCGGCAGGATGCGGGCGATGTCGGGAAATGTCGTCGTGACCACGGTCGCGCCGGTGGCCGCGAGTTCGGTGTGCACGCGCCGCATGTCCTCCAGCGCCCGGTCGAAGCTGCGCACCGGCCGCGTGACGTCGTTCATTCCGATGCAGCTGGTGATCAGATCGGGATTCATCGCCCGGGCCTGGGGCAGCTGACGCTCCAGCACGTCACCGATGCGCCGGCCCCGCACAGCGAGGTTCGCGTATTGGAGCCCGGGCTGTAATGCGTTGAGCCGCCAGGCCAGGCGGTCGGCGAAGCCGTGGATACCTGTGTTGTCGTCGCCGTCCAACAGGCCCTCGGTCTGGCTGTCGCCGATCGCGACGTATCGGGAGTAGCCGATGGTCACGATCGTGACTGTAGTCAACGATCGGCAGAACTTCAGCGCAGCCGCTAGCTGGGCCAGATCACGTCGAGCGGACGGCCCACCACACTGAGCTGGTTGATCAGCTCGTCCAATACTGCGCGGGGCAGGTCGAACTGCCATTTCGGTAGCGTCGCACCGACTCGCACGACGCCCGGGCCGAGCTCCACCGAGGTCAGGGTGGCCCCATACGGCAGCTCGGGCAGCCGCACCGGGTACGCCGGGGCGAGCCCGGGCACCGGCACCCGGGTAGGCCCCACCGTCAGGCCGCGGGGCTTGATCCAGAGCGTGTTGCCGCGCAGCTGGGGATCGACCTCGATAACCCCGGAGCGGAAGCGCGACAACCGGATTCGGGCGACGGCGTCCTCGCCGACCGCAGTGCTCACCCGTGGCTCGGCCGCCCGGATCAGCTCGTCGAGCGAGTCGGACGGGATCTCTACGCACAACTCGACCGGCGCGGCGACCAGCATCGGTGGCACCGATGGCCGGACGTGCAGGTTGTTCAGCTTCGCCGATACCGAATTCAGTACGGTGCCAGCCCATTTGACCTTATGCGCGGCGATGTTGACGGTGCCGATATGGCCCACGGCAAAGAGTCCGGCGTCCCACCGGGAATCGAACTCGGCGACGGTCATGGTCAGGTCACTGGTGCGCAGTCGGACCGTGATCCGCCGCCCGATCACCAGCGGCCGTACCGTCAGGAACGCGGTCCGGTACGCCGCGGCGGCCCCAGTGCTCATCGGCAGCACCGCGGCGGTCGACACCACCGAGGTGAACAGGTCGAGCGGTCGGAGCGGGTCCCACCGGCGCGGCGGACGCGTCATGGGCTCAAGCATGCCTGGATCTGCCACCGGTGCACCAGTCGGCATCCTCGCGTGGCTGACCGGTAGCGTCGAGTCGTGGCTGAGTCTGATGAACTGTACCGGCAACGCGACCGCGCTGATTCGTTCGGCGGCGCCGCCCGGTCATATGACCAACACCGGCCCCGGTACCCGGAGCCCATGCTCGAGGAACTGGTCGGTACCGCCCGGGTCCGGGTGCTCGACGTCGGTGCCGGGACCGGGATCGCGTCCCGCCAGTTGATTGCCCATGGTGCGGAACTGGTTGCGCTGGAACCGGATCCGCGGATGGCCGAGGTGGCCGCCGAACACGGCGTCAGCGTCGAGGTGGCCACCTTCGAGGACTGGGACGACGCCGGCCGCACCTTCGATGTGGTGCTGTTCGCCCAGTCGTTCCACTGGGTCGACCCGACGGCGGCGTTGCCGAAGATTCGCCGTTTGCTTGCCCCGGGCGGGCGGCTGGCGCTGGCCTGGAACCGCCTGTTCCCGGTCCAGCCCTCGCGTACGGACTTCTCGGCGGTGTACCGCGACTTCCTGGACGCCGCTTCACCTTTGGTCACAGCGACGCCGACCGGCGGTACGGGTTCGGGCATGGACAGTGCCGACGTCGTGGCCGACCTGGAGGCGGCCGGATTCGCGGTGCGGCAGCTGACGTACGAGCGCGGTGAGCAGTACACCGGCGAACAGTGGCTGGATCTGGTGTTCACCTACTCGAATCACCTCGTGCTGCCCGCCGACCGGGCGGCGGAGCTGCGTGTCCGGCTGGCTGAGGTGATCGGTGCCGGCGGGGTGCAGGTCGGCGGCGACACCCTGTTGATCGTGGCGGAGCCGGCCTGATCCCCGTCTAGTCGCGGAGCCTGCGGACGGGCCGGGTCTCGATGGCGTTGAGCGTCAGGGCGCGGCGCCGGATGCGCCAGCCGCCGTCCATCCGGACGTACTCGTCGTCGTATCGGACGTGCCACACCAGATCGGTGACGGCTGTGGAATCGGTCGCACGGGTCCAGTGGTGGGCGACGCATGTGATGCGGCCCCGAGCGTGGTCGGCGGCGTCCGTGTAGACCTCGCCGACGATCTCGTGCTGGGTGCGGTCGACGCCGGACAGGACGGCCATCGCCGCGCGCACCCCGTCATGGCCGTGCCCGGACCGTACCGGCTCGAGCGACCGGGGCGGGTCCGGCAGCACCAGTTCCGCTGTGCCGGTGAAGAGTTCGACGACATCGTCGAACTGGCGGTCGTCGACGGCAGCGGCGTAGCGGTGTACCAGATCGGCGAGATCGAGCCGGTCGGCCACGGTCAGCGGCACGTCGCGAGCCCGAGTCGTTCGGCACAGGCCGACAACATGTCCTTGGCCTCGTCGATGTCGGTGACCGGCGGCATGGCGAGTACGATGCGGTCGGCGCCGAGCTCCGCGAGCCGGCCCGCACGGTCGGCGTCGACCTTGGTGACGAGGTGCCCGAGGGACAGTTCCAGAGCATCGGGATCCCGGCCGGCCTGCTCGGCCGACTCGCGCATCAACGCGATCAGCCCCGACAGTTCCTCGCCGGCGACGCCGAGAGGCTGCAATCCGTCGCCTCGCCGGCCCGCCCGGCGGGCCGCCGCCCTGCTGTGCCCGCCGATGTGGATCGGTATCGGCGAGAGGGGTTTCGGATAGCACGCGGCGTTGGCGAATTCGAAGAACTCACCGGAGTGGGTGGCGCCGTTCGGCTGATCCGACCACAGCAGTCGCAGGACGTCGATCTGCTCGTCGGCGCGTCGGCCCCGGGCGTCGAACGGGGCGCCGCAGGCTTCGATCTCCTCGCGCAGCCAACCCATACCGACCGCCAGGCGAATCCGGCCGCCGGACAACACATTCAGGGTGGCAAGGCGCTTGGCCAGTGCCACGGGATGGTGGTTGGGCAGCACCAGCACCCCGGTCGCCAGGCCCAGGGTGCTGGTCTGGCCGGCAAGGAATGCCAGCAGGTCCAGCGGATCCGGCACCGCGCAATGGGCTGGGATTTCGACCCGGCCTGAGGCGTCGTACGGATAGACGCTCGAGTACTCGGTCATCAGGACCGTATGCTCCACGGCCACAATGGATTCAAAGCCGCAGTTCTCCAGGTGTCGGGCGAACTGCGTCATCCAGACCGGGTCGGCGGTGACGCCGGCGGCGACCGGTGCGACCACGGCAAACCTGGGTGGCATCAGGGCCTCCGCTCGCTACGGCGAATCTCTTCCCAGCACTGCAGCCGCGTCATACCGGTGCGGTCCATGCACTGACGAATCGGCGTTTCCTGTTCTGGCGCAGGCGTTTCGGTGGTGGTGGTCGGGGTGCTGGAGTCGATGGTGACGGTGCTGGTGATGGTGGCCACCGGGGACTCCGTGGGGCCGGGCGCCACCGGGGACTGCGTGGGTGCGGGCACCATCGAGGACGACGGGCTCGGTGCCGCTTGCGTGGCCGACGGCGTGGTGATCGTCGGGGGAGTCGACGTCGCGGCCGGGCGCTGCGGCACCTGCTGCTCGTCTTTGGCGCGAGTGAATTCGGTTGCCGCGAAGACGAGTGCGGCAATCAGCAGCACGGTCAGCACGACGGGCAGTACGAGGGATCGGCGCGAGCGGCTCTGCTCGGGTGGCAAGACCTCGGTCCGGTCCAGTGCTGCTGGGGCCAGGGTGGTGGCATCCGCACCGGCCATGCCCAGTCCGTGCCGCAAAGCCCGGGCGAAATCGGTGCACTTGTCGAAGCGGTCCTTGGGATCCTTGGCAAGTGCCTTGGCGAGCACCGGGTCCAGGGCGGCGAGGTCGGGTCGGCGCTCCGAGAGTGCCGGCGGGGGAGCGCTGAGGTGCTTGCCGATGATCACCGCCGCGTTCGAGTTCTCGAACGGTGGTGCTCCGGTGAAGAGCTGGAATGCGGTGGCTGCCAGCGCATACTGGTCGGCGCGGCCGTCGATGATGCTGCCGGTCAGTTGTTCCGGGGCGGCGTAGAACACGGTTCCGACCGTCATGTTGGTAGCCGTGAGCCCGGCGGAATCGTTGGCGCACCGGGCGATACCGAAATCGGCCAGCTTGATCCGCTTGTTCGCCGGATCGGTGTCGCTGATCAAAATGTTCGCCGGCTTGACGTCCCGGTGCAGCAGATCGTGCTGATGAGCGTAGTCGAGCGCTTCGGCGACCGCGCTGATGATCTCGGCTGCTTGATCGTCGGATACGCCGCTGTTGCTGCGGAGCAGGCGGCTGACATCTGTGCCGTCGACGTACTCCATCGAGATCCACAACTGACCGTCGAAGTCGCCACGGTCGTACACCCCGACGATGTTCGGATGGGACAGCGCGGCGGTCAGATCGGCCTCGCGCAGAAACCGCTCGCGGAACTCCTCGTTGGCTGACATCTCGGGGCGCAGGACCTTGAGCGCGTCCTGCCGGGGCAGCCGGGGATGCCGTGCGACGTAAACCTCACCCATGCCACCGGAACCGAGGCACCGGACGATGGTGTATCCGGCGAAGTCGGTCCCCTCGGCCATTGGCATTGGGGCATCGTAAACCGATGGTTCACGCCGTTGACTGTTGGCTTGTATTCGGCAGTTCAGGGAAATCCTCGAACACAAGCCAACACTGGGGCCTAGAGATCCAGGGTCAGCGGTCCGTCACCCTGTGCGCGGGACACGCAGATCAACGCCTGCCCGGAATCACGTTCTGTCTCGGTCAGCAATCCGTCCCGGTGATCGACCGCGCCGGCCAGCACCTTCACCCGGCACGTGCCACAGAAGCCCTGCTGACACGAATACGGCGCGTGCACACCGGCTTTGATCAGGGCCGTCAGCAGGGTTTCGTCGGCCGCGACGGCGATGGTCTGACCAGTCGAGGCGACCTCGACCTTGAACTCGTGGCCATCGGTGACCGGCGGTGCGGCGAAGCGCTCGAAGTGCAGCTCGATGTCGTCCGCCCCGACGAGCCGGGTGCGGATGGCGCCCAGCATCGGTGCCGGGCCGCAGGTGTACACCGACGTGCCGGGCCGGCAGTCGCCCAGGAGGTCGTCGGCGGTCGGCAGGCCGTCGACGTCGTCGGTGCGGATTTTCACCCGGTCACCGAACCGCGCCAGTTCATCCAGGAACGGCAGGCTGTCCCGGCTGCGGCCGACGTAGAGCATCGACCAGTCGATGCCGAACTGCTCGGCGCGCGCCAGCATGGGCAGGATCGGCGTGATGCCGATACCGCCGGCGATGAACCGCAGCGTCCGGGTCGGTGACCCGAAGCCCGGCACCGCCATCGGGAAGGCGTTGCGCGGGCCATTGGTGGTGATGACGTCACCGACGGCGATCTGATGCGCTTCGATGGAGCCACCGCCGCCATCGGGTATGCGGCGCACGGCAATTCGGTACGAGCCCGGCTCATCGGGGTCGCCGCACAGCGAGTACTGACGGACCAGACCGCTGGGCAGGTGGATGTCCAGGTGAGCGCCGGGGTGCCAGCGAGGCAGTTCGGCACCGTCGGCGCTGACGAACGTCAACGCCACCACGTCCTGATCGTGCGCAACCACCTGACGGTCAGCGAGCTTCAGCGCGATGGTGCGTTCGACGACGGCGGGCATCGGTGGTTTCCGCAGCCGCGTGGACGCCCAGAAGGTGCTGCTGACGACGGCGTCGGCCACAGTGACCAGGGGGTCGTGCGGCAGCAGGCCCATCACGCTGGGCGGTGCCAGACGTGACCGGAAGCGGCGCGCCTTCACAGGTGCGCGGCGCGGGCGGCGGGCGAGGCGGCCAGATATGCCACGGCCTGCGCGGTCGAGCCCATGGATTCCGGGGTGTAGCTCGGCTTGAAGTACACCAGCGTCTGCTTGAGCATCAGGTTCCGGTACTTCGGCAGCAGGCCCAGCTTGGAGTCGCGCATGCGCAGGCGCTGAGACTTCCACCAGCCGAGCTCCAGCTGCGGATCGTTCTTGACCAGGAAGCGCATGCCGCGCTGGAAGAACACGTACATCAGGATCGCCGCCACGCTCATGGCGCGGATGCGGTCGAAGTAGCTGCTGCGGAAGTACATCGCGACCTCGTGGGCGACCGAGCGGTGCTCGACTTCCTCCGCGCCGTGCCAGCGGAACAGGTCCACCATGACGGGGTCGGCGTCGTAGCTGTCCCAGGTGCAGTTCAGGACGAAGTCACCGAGCACTGCCGTGTAGTGCTCGACGGCCGCGATGAACCACAACCGTTCGATGAGGTTGTTCATCTTGCGGCGCGGGTCGGTCGTCTTCGCCGGCGCGAGGATGTCCTCGAAGACGAACTCGACCTGGTCCAGCAACGGCGTGACATTCATGCCGCTGCGCACCAGGTAGTCCTTCATCACGGTGTCGTGGGTCTCGGCGTGCATGGCCTCCTGGCCGATGAAGCCGCGGACGTCGTCGGCGAGCTTCGGATCCTTGATCAACGGCAGCGCCTCGTTGAACGTTTCGACGAACCAGCGCTCACCGGCGGGAAGCAAGATGTTCAACAGGTTCACCACGTGTGACGCGACGGGATGGCCGGGAATCCAGGACATCGGCTTGTCCGCGGTCTCGAAAGCCACGTTGCGAGCCTGGATCTGCACCGGACCCGGGTCTACTTCGTGGGCGAAACGCTGTGGTTGCAGCATGGAAAGGCTACCTCCGGATCCTCAAGCATCGTTGCGAGTGCACCCAGTGTAAGCGGTTTATGTGGGAACGGCGGTACTGGGTTTTGACCAGAACCGCCGGAACAGCACTCCCGGCGGGTAGGAATCGAGCGCTGACTTGCTGGAATGCCGCTTGAGTGGAGACTTACATACCCGGGACCGACATGCCCGGCTGCGGGCCGACAGGCGTCGCTTGCACCGTGGTCACACCGTTGGAGCCGACATGCGGGGCCTGCGGAGCACCCGGAGCGCCGCCGGCTGCAGGGCCCGATGCGGGTGCGGCGGCCTGGGCGTTCTCGACGGCCTTGGTGGTGCAGTTCAGCATCAAGATGACGCGTCCGTGGCTGCCCATCTTCTCCTGGTCGACGATGCACTGCGCCTGCGGCACATCGCTGCCGACCGAGCCGCCGAAGGTGGCCTTCATGCCCTGGCTCTTGAGGATCGAGACGGCGCGCGCGTACGACTCACCCACCACATTCATGGAGTTGCTGCCACCGGGATCGGACGCGGCCACCGACGAGCCGAACACCGCCGTGGCACCCATCGCCACCGCACCTGCTGCCACGGCACCTGCCGTCAGCATCTTCAGCTTGTTCACCTGACCTCCTCGAGTACAGCGAAGATAGCGCAGATGACGAGGTGGAGAAACTCGAATCAACTCAATCCGGGTGTCACCGCGTCGCCCATCACCTGCGCCAACGCAGCCGCACGCGGGTCGGAAAACAGGTCTTCGAGGAGAACTTTCCGGCCGTCGGGACCGGCCAGCGGCACGCGCCAGTTCGGATATTCGTCGCTGGTACCCGGCTGATTCTGGGTGCGGACGTCGCCCACGGCGTCGGGCAGCGCCAGCGCCAGCAGCCGCGACGGGGTGCGCGTGAGGTAGCGGTACAGGGCGAGGACAGTCTGTTCGGCATCGATCGCGTCGGGCGCATTCGGTGGCAACAGCCCCGCCTCCCGCAGAACAGCCAACCAGCGCTGCTGGTCAGCGTGGTCGGCCGCGGCTTCTTCCTCGTAGGGCCGGGTCAGTAGACCGAGATCGCGGCGCAGCCGGAGGTGCGCGCCGGCCAGGTAACCGGCCGTCGGCGGCAGATCATGCGTCGTCACCGACGACAGGCAGTACTCGCGCCAGCGCGGCGCGGGCAGCGGGCCGCCGTCCCGACCCGCTTCGAACCACAGGATCGAGGTGCCGAGAAGCCCCCGGTCGCGTAGATAGTCGCGGACCCACGGCTCGACAGTGCCCAAATCCTCGCCGACCACCACCGCGCCGGCCCGGTGCGCCTCCAGTGCCAGGACCCCGATCATCGCCTCGTGGTCGTAGTGGACGTACGTGCCGTCGACCGGCGTCACACCGTCCGGGATCCACCACAGCCGGAACAGGCCGATGATGTGGTCGATGCGGACGCCGCCGGCGTGCCGGAGTACCGCCCTGACCACGTCGCGAAACGGTTCGTAGGCGCGCTCGACGAGCTGGTCCGGACGCCACGGCGGCTGTGACCAATCCTGACCGAGTTGGTTGAACTCGTCCGGCGGCGCTCCGGCCGAGACCCCCGTGGCCAGCACCTCCTGTAGTGCCCAAGCATCGGCACCGCCGGGATGCACGCCGACCGCCAGATCGTGGACGATGCCAAGGGACATCCCGGTCTGGACCGCGGTGGCATGCGCGGCCGTCAGCTGGTCATCGAGCTGCCATTGCAGCCAGCGGTGGAAATCGACACGACTGCTGTGCTTTTCGGCGAAGGCCCGCACCGCTGGGTGGTCGGGGTGCTGGAACTCCGAGGGCCAGTCCCGCCAGTCGGCGCCGTGTTTCTCGGCCAGCACGCACCACGTCGCGAAGTCGTCGAGGGTTCGTCCGGCCCGCCGTCGGTAACCGTCGTAGGCCAATGTCCGGCCCGCCGAGCGGTTGGCCCGGTACACCTCCTTGAGCGCAGCGCGCTTCGACTTCCAGGCCGCATCCCGATCGATGAACTCGTTCTTGTCGGCGCGGGACTGCGCGTCGGCCCGGGCTTTGCGCAGCGTCGCCGGCGTGCGGACTGCGGTGTACTCCGGAATCGCCTGCACCCGCAGGTAGAGCGGGTTGGCGAACTGGCGCGAGGTCGGCAGATACGGCGACGGCTCCATCGGGGCCACCGGTCCTGCGGCGTGCAACGGATTCACGAGGATGAAGTCGGCGCGGTGCCGGGTGGCCGACCACACGGCCAGGTCGGTCAGATCGGTGAGATCGCCCGTGCCCCAGGAGCCTTGCGAACGGACGCTGTAGAGCTGGGTGGCCAGGCCCCAAGCCCTGGCGTTGCCCAGGTGGCTCGGCAACGCCAGGGCCTCCGGCGTGACGATCAGCACCGCTTCGGCGTCCGCGGCGGTACCGGCTTGAACGTGCAGCCGGTGATAGCCCAGTGGGAGGTCGTCGGGCAGCTCGAAGGTCGCCTCGCCGACCAGGCGGCCATCCAGATCGAACGGCGGCCGGTTGTTCTCCAACTGGCGCAGGCCGGCCCGCACCGAACCGTCCTCCAGCCGGATCCAGACGCCGACGGGCGCCCCGTGGGTGACGTGCACCCAGAAGCTCCTCGGATGTCCGGACCGGGCGACGATGGTCGGGGACAGGGTGCGCTGCCAGTAGGCGCGCTCATGATCGGCCAGGGCCGTCACGCAGGCGTCCTCGGAGTCGGCCGAGACGCCCAGTGCGGCGAGCACGGCAACCAGCGTGGTGGCCGGGACGGCGTGCCCCGCACCGCTCCAGTCGACGTACTCGGTGGCCACACCGTGGCGCCGGGCGAGCTCGACGAGCGACGCGGTGCGATCAGTCATGGGCGCCATCTTGCCGCGATTCGGCGCACCATGGGAGGTGAGCGCGGGCTGTTTCGAACCGCGGATTGGCCTCAGATTTCCGGGCCGCGGACGGCACGCGAGAAGTTACGCTGCGCGCGGAGGTGTCGACGTGAGTTCCGACCTGTTGTCCGGTGTGCTGCCGACCATGTTGCACGACCCGGTCTCATACGCCATCCCGTTCTTCGTGGTGGCGCTGCTGCTGGAGTGGGGCGCGGCCCGCAAGCTGGCGTACGACGAACAGCAGCGGCCGCCCTCGGGCGCCTACCTGCGGGCCGACGCTTGGGCCAGTATCTGGATGGGGGCGGTGTCGCTGTTCACCAGCGGTGTGCTCAATTTCCTCGCGCTGGTCGGCTATGCGGCCCTCTACGTGTATGTCGCGCCGTGGCACCTGCCGGGCCACGCCTGGTACACCTGGGTGATCGCGATCCTCGGCGTCGACCTGATCTACTACACCTATCACCGCATGGCCCACCGGGTGCGGCTGTTCTGGGCCACGCACCAGGCGCACCATTCCAGCGAGTACTTCAACCTGTCCACCGCATTGCGGCAGAAGTGGAACCCGTCCGGCGACCTGCTGATGAAGGCGATACTGCCGGCTCTCGGCGTGCCGCCGTGGGTCGTGTTCGCCAGTTTCTCGCTGAATCTGGTGTACCAGTACTGGATTCACACCGAACGAGTCGGAAAGCTCTGGCGGCCAATCGAATACGTCTTCAATACACCGTCACATCATCGGGTGCACCATGGCCGGGACGCGCAGTATCTCGACAAGAATTACGGCGGGATACTGATCGTCTGGGATCGTATGTTCGGTAGCTTCACGCCCGAGACGGTGCGCCCGAATTACGGACTGACCAAACCTGTTGGAACATACGATATCTGGAAGCTACAGACGCACGAGTATGTCGCGATCGCACGAGATGTGCGTCAAGCCAATGGGTTTGGCGATCGAATGGGTTACGTCTTCGGTCCGCCGGGTTGGCAGCCGGTCGATTCGGAGTCCGTGCCGGTTCGTTGACGAGGCTGTCAACGCTGACGGAACGCTGTGATTTCTTCGCGATAACTCATTGTTCGCCAACTGTTTTGATTGCGGCGAGTGCAAACGCTGGCGTTCCCCGGAACCGTCGGTACTGTCGGAGAGCGACAGGGTGGACCGCGAACCAAAGGAGCCGGACTTTCATGGGTGACACACTTCAGAGGGGCGACAAGCTCGAGGTCGGACAATCGCTGACATCGAACAACGGTGCTTACCGACTGGTCCTGCAGGAGGATGGCAACCTGGTGTTGTACGCAGGGGAGCGGTCCGTATGGGCCACCGCCACCGACGGGCAGGACGTCCAGCGCGCCGAGGTCCAGTCGGACGGCAACTTTGTGCTGTACACGCCGGACAAGCCCGTGTGGGCCAGCCAGACCGCGGGCGCCGACAATGTCCGTCTCGTGCTGCAGGACGACCGAAACCTGGTGCTCTATAGCGGCGACGATGCCAAGTGGTCGTCGGAGACCCACACCGACGAGGTGCCCGCCGCGCCGGTCGAGGCCGCGCCGGAGCCGGCCCCCGAGCCCGAGGTCGCCGAGGTGGCTGCTGAGCCGGTGGCCGCCGAGGTCGCCGCCGAGCCCGAGCCTGCCCCGGAGCCCGAGGCTCCCGCGGCGCGCACCTACACGGTCCAGTCGGGCGACACCCTGTGGGCCATCGCCGAGCAGTTCTACGGCGACGGCAACCGCTACCCGGAGATTGCCGGTGCCAGCGGCATCGACAACCCGGACTTGATCCAGCCCGGTCAGTTGCTGACCATTCCCTGATCTGGACGGAGCCTGGCGGCCCGGGTCGAAAGATTCGGGCCGCCAGTGCATTTCACGGACAGTTCGTTTGCTGGTGAGCGGCCGGCCCCCGTAGTGCCGTGGGCGGGCTTTCCCGTCCCTCGTTCGGGTTTGCGGGGTAGGCTGGCGCGACGTCCGTCCCGAGGTGATGGGAGAAGGTCATGTTTGTGGGGGGTTTGCGTGCCGCGGCGATTGCTGCGGTCGCTGCGCCGTTGTTCGTTGTGGGTGGTCCGGTGCCGGTCGCATCAGCCGATCCCGGAGTGCTGGTGTATCCGGGTATGGAGATTCACCAGGGCACCACGCGCTGCACGCTGGGCTATGTGGACCCGGCCGCGCGGACGGGCTACACCGCAGGTCATTGCCGCGGCAACGGCCCGGTGACCGACAAGGACGGCCGTTTCATCGGCACCATGATCACGTTCCGGGACAACACGCCCGACGGCGCCACCATCGCGACCGACCACCAGATCTCCGATTGGGAGTCCATCACCATCGCCGGTGATGTGATGGTCAACAACATCCTGCCGGGAGGCCGGGTACTGGTCACCGATCCCGCGGTGAATCCGCAGCGAGGCGAACCGGTCTGCCATTTCGGCGTCGTCACCGGCGAGACGTGCGGCACCGTCGACGCGGTGAACAACGGCTGGTTCACCATGGCGGGCGGCATCGTCAGCCAGAAGGGTGACTCCGGCGGCCCGGTCTACACCATCACCCCGGACAACCGGGCGGTCCTGGTGGGCGTCTTCAACAGCACGTGGGGGCATTTCCCCGCGGCGGTCTCGTGGAGCGCGACCGATCAGCAGACCGGTGACGCCGTGGTGCAGCAGGCTGCCGGCAGCTGACCGGGCCCTGCCCGCGCTAACCCTGCGCTAGGGGCGTGGAAGTGCGAGTGCGTCGCGTGGTGGTTTCCGGGTGAACCGTTGCTCGGCGTGCTCGGGTGTTGATCCTGCGCTGAGGGCACCATCGACACCTGCTGCCATCGGCGTACCTCGGTGAGGAAGAAAACTAGAACACGTTCTAGCCAGGGTCCTCATCCGACGTTATTGTCTAGTCGATCACTGATCAGACACGTGTCCAGGTTGCTTGTCCGACCGCCCTGGACGCCACCGAGACCGGCCCAGGAGAGACGATGCAAACAGTGCCCGAGACCGTCGACGCCGTCGACGTCACCGAATGGTCCGACGAGGCCGACGTAGTGGTGATCGGCTTCGGTATCGCCGGAGGCTGTGCCGCGGTGAGCGCTGCCGCCGCCGGCGCCAAGGTGCTGGTGCTGGAGAAGGCGGCCGCCGCGGGCGGCACGACGTCCATGGCCGGCGGTCATTTCTACCTGGGTGGCGGCACCGCGGTGCAGCAGGCCACGGGTCACGATGACACCGCCGACGAGATGTACAAGTACCTGGTGGCCGTCGCCCATGACCCTGAGCACGACAAGATCCGCGCCTACTGCGACGGCAGTGTCGAGCACTTCAACTGGTTGGAGGACTTGGGTTTTCAGTTCGAGCGCAGCTACTACCCAGGCAAGGTCGTGGTGCCGCCGGGCACCGAGGGCCTGTCCTACACCGGCAACGAGAAGGTATGGCCGTTCTGCGAGCAGGCCATCGCCGCACCCCGTGGCCATTCAGTACCGGTGCCGGGTGAATTGGGCGGCGCGGACATGGTCATCAAGCTGTTGCTGAAACGCGCCGACGAGCTCGGCGTCGAGATTCGCTACGAAACCGGCGCGACCACCCTCGTCGTGGACGACCAGGGTGCCGTGGTCGGCGTCCGCTGGAAGAACTTCGGTGTGACGGGCGCGGTCAAGGCCGGCGCGGTGATCATCGCGGCCGGCGGTTTCGCGATGAACCCCGAGATGGTCGCAGAACACACGCCGGCGCTCGGTCAGAAGCGAAAGACCAAGCACCACGGCGAAGTTGAGCCCTACATCCTGGGCAACCCGAACGACGACGGGCTGGGCATCAAGCTCGGCGTGTCCGCCGGCGGCGTCGCCAAGAACCTGGACCAGCTGTTCATCACTGCCGCCGCCTACCCGCCGGAGATCCTGCTCACCGGCGTCATCGTCAACTCCAGCGGCCAGCGCTTCGTCAACGAGGACTCCTACCATTCGCGCACTTCGGCTTTCGTACTCGAGCAGCCCGACCAGGTGGCCTATCTGATCGTGGACGAGGCGCACACCGAGATGCCGGCGATGCCGCTCATCCGGTTCATCGACGGCTGGGAGACGATCGCGGAAATGGAAGAGGCGCTGGGTATTCCGGCCGGAAACCTGGCCGCGACACTCGAGCGTTATAACGCCAACGCCGCCGCGGGCGAGGACCCCGACTTCCACAAGCAGCCGGATTACGTTGCGGCCCAGGACAATGGGCCGTGGGCGGCATTCGACCTCTCGCTCGGCCGCGCGCTCTACTCCGGATTCACCATGGGTGGCCTGTCGGTCAGCGTCGATGGTGAAGTGCTCCGCGAAGACGGTACCGCTGTCCCGGGTCTGTACGCCGCGGGTGCGTGCGCTTCGAACATCGCGCAGGATGGCAAGGGCTATGCCAGTGGCACCCAGTTGGGCGAAGGGTCGTTCTTCGGCCGACGGGCCGGAGCCCACGCCGCGGCAAGATGATTTGCTAGACGGGGGCGGGCGCGCTGTCCCCGTCGTCGATTCGGGTGAGCCGCCAGTTGCCGTCGCCCAGCAGCTCCAGCTCCTGCTGGTGGTGCTGCTCGACGGTGCTGCGGTGGCTGACGCTGACCACGGTGGTGTCCGGCAGTTCGGTCCGGACCAGTTGGTACAGCATCATTTCCAGGCCCTCGTCGAGGGCTGAGGTGGACTCGTCGAAGAACACGGCCTTCGGCCGGGTCAGCAGTACCCGCGCGAAGGCGACGCGCTGCTGCTCGCCGGGGGAGAGCACCTTGGCCCAGTCGTCGACCTCGTCGAGGCGGTTCGCCAGATGCGGCAGCGCGACCTTGCCCAGGACTTCCTGCAATTCGGCGTCGGTGTGAGCGCCGACCTTGCCCGGGTAAGACACCACCGCGCGCAGATCACCCAGTGGCACATAGGGCAACTGGGACAGGAACAGTGTCTCGTTCTCGTCCTGCGGCGAGCGCATGGTGCCGCTGCAGAAGGGCCACATCTTGGCCAGACTGCGCAGCAGGGTTGTCTTGCCGGCGCCAGAGCGCCCGGTGACCACCAGTGCTTCGCCTGGGTAGAGGCACAGATCCAGGGGTGCGATGAGTTCGCGGCCGTCCGGCGTGCTCACCGTGACGTTCTGCAACGTGATGGTGTGGTCGGGGCAGTCCTCGGTGGTGATCTCGGGCAGGTGCCGTGCGGCGTCGTTCGCCGTCACGAGACCGTGCAGACGGATGATCGCGGCCCGGTAACCGGCGAACTGGTCGTAGGCGTTTCGGAAGAAGGACAGGCCGTCTTGGATGCTGCCGAAGGCCGACGCGGTCTGGTTCATGTCGCCCAGCTTGATCTCGCCGGCCAGGAACCGCGGGAACTGGAGGATGTAGGGCAACGGCACGATGATCTGGCTCATCGAGAGGTTCCAGCCGTTGAACCCGATCATCCGGTTGACGTACCGCTTGTAGTTGGCCACGACGGGGGCGAACAGCCGGCGCAGGCCCGTCCGTTCGGCGATCTCACCGTGGTAGAAAGCGACGGCTTCGGCCGCATCGCGCATGCGCACCAGCGCGTAGCGGAAGGCTGCGTTGAAGCGTTCGTTGTCGAACGACAGCCAGATGATCGGCCGGCCGATCCAGAAGGCGATGATCGACGCGATCAGCACGTAACCCAGTCCGATCCAGAACATCGCCTTCGGGATCGAGATCCCGCCGAGGGTCAGGGTGCCGGAGAGATTCCACAGAATCGCGGTGAACGACAGCATCGACGCAATCGCGTTGATGGCGCCGAACAGCAGAGTGGACGTCGACATGTTGTTCGGCGTGTTGGGCAGCGGGCCCACCCCCGCGGTGAAGATGTCGATGTCGCTCTGGATGCGCTGATCCGGGTTGTCGATCGTGTCGTCGATGAAGCGGGACCGGTAATACGCCTTGCCGTCCAGCCAGTCGCCGGTGAGCCGGTCGGTGAGCCAGGCGCGCCAGGCGAGGATGAATCGCTGCGTCATGAACAGGTCGAGCATGATGCGGCAGACGTGCATGGTCGCCAGCAGCGAGAAGATGCCGATGGACAACCAGAAGCCGTGCTCGCCCGAGTTCTTCACCGTCTGGTCATGGCCGGCGAGGCCGGAGGCCACCACCTGGAAGCTGGTCATCAGATCGTTGCTCTGATAGCTGAAAAGCACCGTGAGCCGAACTCCAGTGATCACCGACAGCAGCAGCGCCGCCAGCCACAGCCACACCCTGATGCTGTCGCGGCCGAGGAAGTAGTCGCCGGTGATGCGCCAGAACTGTCGCCCCCAGACCGTGAACCGGCCGATGGCGGTCAGCACCACAAAAGTCGAGACCGCCGCGATCAGCCAGGCCTTCGCGATCCACCACAGCGATGTCGTGAGCTCACTGCCCCAGTCGAGGGTCGGGGTGAACAAATCCATCCCCGCAAGGTACCCGTGCTCTATTGACGCGCGCGCTGCGACAGGCGCGCAGACGAAAGCAGCGGCGCTCCGTCGGCCTCCGAGCAGGTGGACGGTTGCCGCAGCGCCGGCGGACCGGCCCGGTACCTTTGACCTGTGGCGAAAACCAGCACCGCGAAATCCGGCCGGCTGAGCAGCAAGTTCTGGAAGCTGCTCGGTGCTTCCACCGACAAGAACCAGAACCGATCGATGGATCAGGTTCGGGCGTCGGCGGAATTCGACGAGAAGGCCGCCGGGCTGGACGACGAGCAGATCACCAAGGCGGCCAAGCTGCTGGACCTGTCCGCACTCGCCGACTCCGCCGACATCCCACAGTTCCTGGCCATCGCCCGCGAGGCCGCCGAGCGCACCACGGGCCTGCGGCCCTTCGACGTCCAGCTGCTCGGCGCCTTGCGCATGATGGCCGGCGACGTCGTCGAGATGGCCACCGGTGAGGGCAAGACCCTGGCCGGCGCGATCGCCGCGGCCGGTTACGCCCTGGCCGGCCGGCACGTGCACGTCATCTCCGTCAACGATTACCTGGCCCGCCGCGACGCCGAGTGGATGGGGCCGCTGCTGGCGGCCATGGGGCTGACGGTCGGCTGGATCACCGCCGAGTCGGCGGCCGAGGAGCGGCGGGCCGCCTACGAGTGCGACGTCACCTACGCCTCGGTCAACGAGATCGGGTTCGACGTACTGCGCGACCAGCTGGTCACCCACGTCGACGACCTGGTGTCACCGCGGCCCGACGTCGCACTGATCGACGAGGCGGACTCCGTCCTGGTCGACGAGGCGCTCGTGCCGCTGGTGCTCGCCGGGACCACGCACCGCGAGACGCCTCGCATGGAGATCATCCGGCTGGTCGGAGAGCTGACCGCGGCCCAACGAGTTGATGACTCGCTTCAGTACTACGACACCGACGCCGACCGCCGTAACGTGCACCTGACCGACGCGGGCGCCCGCAAGCTCGAGAAGGCGCTCGGCGGCATCGACCTGTACTCCGAAGAGCACATCGGCACGACGCTGACCGAGGTCAACGTGGCCCTGCACGCGCACGTGCTGCTGCAGCGCGACGTGCATTACATCGTGCGGGACAACGCCGTTCACCTGATCAACGCGTCCCGCGGCCGGATCGCGTCGCTGCAGCGATGGCCCGACGGCCTGCAGGCCGCCGTCGAGGCCAAGGAAGGCATCGAGACCACCGAGACGGGCGAGGTGCTCGACACCATCACCGTGCAGGCCCTCATCGGCCGCTACCCGACCGTGTGCGGCATGACGGGTACCGCGCTCGCCGCCGGCGAGCAGCTGCGCCAGTTCTACCGGCTCGGGGTGTCGCCGATTCCGCCGAACACGCCGAACATCCGCGAAGACGAGGCCGACCGCGTGTACATCACCGCGGCCGCCAAGAACCAGGCCATCATCGAGCACATCCAGCAGATCCACGAGACCGGACAGCCGGTGCTGGTCGGTACCCGGGACGTCGCCGAATCCGAAGAGCTGCACGCGAAACTGGTCAAGGCCGGGGTGCCCGCCGTGGTGCTGAACGCCAAGAACGACGAGGAAGAGGCCGCCGTCATCGCCGAGGCGGGCAAGCTCGCCACCGTCACCGTCTCCACCCAGATGGCCGGTCGCGGCACCGACATCCGCCTCGGCGGGTCCGACGAAGCCGACCATGACGCCGTCGCCGAACTCGGCGGCCTGCACGTCATCGGCACCGGCCGGCACCACACCGAGCGCCTCGACAACCAGCTGCGCGGGCGCGCCGGCCGCCAGGGCGACCCGGGTTCGTCGGTCTTCTTCTCCAGCTGGGAGGACGACGTCGTCGTCTCGCATCTGGACCCCGACAAGCTGCCGATGGAGACCGACGAGGACGGCCGGATCATCAGCGACAAGGCCGGCCAGCTGCTCGAGCACGCGCAGCGCGTCGCCGAGGGCCGGCTGCTGGACGTGCACGCCAACACGTGGCGCTACAACCAGCTCACCGCGCAGCAGCGCGCGATCATCGTGGAACGCCGAGAGACGTTGCTGCGCACCACAACTGCGCGCGACGAACTCAAGGAGCTGGCACCGGAGCGGTACCAGGAACTGGCCGGCCAGATTGGGGAAGCGGGCGTCGAGGACGAGCTCGAGCGCATCTGCCGGATGATCATGCTGTACCACCTGGACCGTGGCTGGGCCGACCACCTGGCCTACCTGTCCGACATCCGCGAGAGCATCCACCTGCGGGCGCTGGGACGGCAGGACCCGCTCGACGAGTTCCACCGCATGGCGGTCGACGCGTTCGCCTCGCTGGCGGCCGACGCCATCGAGGCCGCGCAGCAGACCTTCGAGACCGCCAACGTGCTGGAGGACGAGCCCGGTCTGGATCTGTCCAAGCTGGCCCGCCCGACGTCGACGTGGACCTACATGATTCACGACAACCCACTGGCCGACGACACGATGGCAGCGCTGAGCCTGCCCGGGGTATTCCGTTAGGTTTAGCCCTATGGACCAGCCGCGAGATGCCGGAGGCGGACCGCACATGGACGCGGAAGCTGCCTGCGGAACTCGTCTGAATCTCGACGCCGACGCGGGCGACCGGGTGCTGACGATTCCCAACGCGCTCAGCGTGTTGCGGCTGCTGCTGGTCCCGGTGTTCCTGTACCTGCTGCTCTCGGCGCACGCGGGCGGCTGGGCCGTCGCAATCCTGATGTTCAGCGGCTTCTCCGACTGGGCCGACGGCAAGATCGCGCGCCTGGTGCCGAACCAGTCGTCCCGGCTGGGCGAGCTGCTGGACCCGCTGGTCGACCGGATCTACATGCTGATCGTGCCGGTCGCGCTGGCCATCGCACACGTCGTGCCGTGGTGGTTCGTGCTCACGCTGATCGGCCGCGACCTGGTGCTGGCGGCGACGCTGCCGTTGCTGCGCGGCCGTGGGCTGACGGCGCTGCCGGTCACCTACATCGGCAAGGCCGCGACCTTCGCGCTGATGTCGGGATTCCCACTGGTGCTGCTGGGGCAGTGGCCGGACGTCTGGAGCCGGGTGGTGCTGGCCTGCGGCTGGGCTTTCCTGGTGTGGGGCATGGCCATGTATCTGTGGTCCGGCGCGCTGTACCTGATCCAGGTGTCCATGGTGCTGCGGCAGCTGCCGCCGGTGGCGAGGGTTGCGGCGTGACTGAAGCCAAGACACCCCAGGACCGGGCGCTGGGCGGCTACCGGCCGGAGGCCGGCCGCAACAGTCACGTCGCCGACGAGCCGGCTCGGATTCCGGTGCCGTCGCTGCTGCGCTCGCTGCTCACCGATCACCTGGACCCCGGGTATGCCGCCGCGGCCGAGCGCCGCAAGGCGGCCGGCGAGAGTGCACGACGGCGCCGCTCCCGGCTTGCCGACGGCGCCTGGCTGCTGGTCGGTGTCGCCGCGGTGTCGGTGGTGTTCGTGGCCGCGGCGCAGCACGCGGTGTCGATGGCCCCGGCCACCACCCAGACCCAACATGTCTTGTCCGCCAACGCGCGGACCGCCGAAGGGCGGACCCGGGACAGCACCGCGAACCGCGACGCACTGGCCGGCCAGGTGGAGGCCGCGCGCCGCAGCCGGTTGGCGGGCGACGAGACGGGCCGCCGGCTGCTGGAGGCCCTGGAGGGTTCCGAGTTCAGTGCTGGGGCGACGGCGGTGGCCGGTCCGGGTCTCACCGTGACCGTCACCGAGCCTCCGCCGAGCCCGAACCTCTCCGACGTGTCCAAGCAGCGCGTTGCCGGGAGCCCGCAGATCATCCTCGACCGGGACCTCCAACTGGCCGTCAATTCGTTGTGGGCGGCCGGCGCCGAGGCGGTGTCCGTCGGCGGCGTGCGGGTCGGGCCCAACGTGACCATGCGGCAGGCCGGCGGTGGCATCCTCGTCGACAACCAGCCGGTGGCCAGCCCCTATGTGGTCGTCGCCATCGGGCCGCCGCACGCCATGCAGGAGGTGTTCGAACACACTCCCGCGATGCAGCGGCTGACGCTGCTCGCCCAGTCGTACGGAGTGGGGATCAGCGTCCAGACCCGGGACCACCTCACGGTGTCGGCCGCATCGGTACGAGACGTCAACTTCGCCAGGCAAAGTGGGCCGAAGTGAGCGGACAGAAGTGATTGGGGCCGAATTGAGGGTGCACACATGATCGGCATTGCCGCACTGGTGGTCGGCATCGTGGTGGGATTGATCTTCCACCCCAGCGTGCCGGAAGCGGTCCAGCCGTACCTACCCATCGCTGTCGTGGCGGCGCTGGACGCGGTGTTCGGGGGACTGCGGGCCTACCTGGAGCGGATTTTCGATGCCAAGGTCTTCGTCATCTCATTCGTCTTCAACGTCCTGGTCGCCGCGGTGATCGTTTACGTCGGCGACCAACTCGGTGTCGGCACGCAGCTGTCCACCGCGATCATCGTGGTGCTCGGAATCCGAATCTTCGGCAACGCGGCGGCCCTGCGCCGCAGGCTGTTCGGCGCGTGACGGCGGAACACCATGGCTGACGACGAGCAACAGGCGGGGGAGCCCGCGGCCGAACATCATGGCCGGCACGAGCTGCCCGACGGCGTTCCGGCGCGGCCGCCGCGCACCCGGTCCCAGCTGATGTTCGGCGCGCTGGCGGTACTGCTGTGCGTGCTGCTCGGGGTGGCGATCGCGACGCAGGTGCGGCAGACCGAGTCGGGTGACGCCCTCGACACCGCGCGGCCGGCCGACCTGCTGGTGCTGCTCGACTCCCTGCAACAGCGCGAGGCGGCGCTGGGCACCGAGGTGGCCGACCTCCAGAAGACGCTGTCGTCTTTGCAGGCGTCGGGCAACAACGACCAAGCCGCCATAGAGGGCGCTCAGGCGCGGCTGCGTGCCCTGTCGATCCTGATCGGGACCGTCGCGGCCACCGGCCCCGGCGTCACGATCACCATCGAGGACATCGCCCCCGGCGTGTCGCCGGAGACCTTGCTCGACGTCATCAACGAGTTGCGCGCCGCCGGCGCCGAGGCCATGGAGATCCGCTCGGGACGCGGCGACCAGCAGACCGCGGTCCGGGTCGGCGTCGACACCTGGGTGACCGGTACCGCGGGCGCGCTGGTGGTCGACAACGTGACCATCAATCCGCCCTATTCCATTCTCGCCATTGGTGATCCGCCGACGCTGGCGGCTGCGATGAACATCCCAGGCGGGGCGATGGACAGTGTGAAGCGGGTGGGCGGCACAATGACCGTGCAACAGGCCGACACGATCGACGTCACCGCGTTGCGGCAACCGAAACCGCGCCAATACGCTCAGCCTGTCAAGTAGGCGCCGGGCCGTCATCGTCGAGCCGTATCCTATGTACCCCACCAACACTCAAGGAGCGTCGTGAGCGAAACGCCAGCCGATCTGCTGTACACCACCGAGCACGAATGGGTGCGCCGCACCGGCGAGGGCACCGTGCGGGTCGGGATCACCGATTTCGCGCAGGGCGCGCTGGGTGACGTGGTCTACGTCGACCTGCCCGAAGTCGGCGCCACCGTGGCCGCCGGTGACGTGTTCGGTGAGGTCGAATCGCCCAAGACCACCTCGGAGCTGTACGCCCCGATCGCGGCGAAAATCGTTGCGGTCAACGGTGATCTGGAAGGCTCGCCGGACCTGGTCAACTCCGATCCGTACGCCGCCGGATGGCTCATCGAACTGCAGGCCGATGCGGCCGAACTGGACGGCCAGCTCGCCGGTCTGCTCGATGCGGACGGCTACCGGGCGACCCTGGACGAGTAACACCTTTGTTAGGGTGCTGCGGTCCGGTTCGGCCGCGGCGACACCAAAGTCGGCTCGGCGGATCCGGCGGTGGCGGGCACACTGGCCCGCGCCGCGCGGTACGGTCAATAGTGGGACGTATGCGACATCGATGACTGCTGGCAGCACTTGCCGGCTGGTCGTGCAAAAGAGCGCCACAGCAGCCAGTAGAGGAGCAGCGCGTGACGGATAACGACAGCGGTTCGGGGACCGGTTTCGGCTCCGAGGAGGCAACGGTGGAGACCACGTCGGTCTTCCGAGCGGACTTCCTCAATGAGCTCGACGCCCCGGCTTCGACGAGCGGCACCAGTGCCGTCTCCGGAGTGGAAGGACTGCCGGTGGGCTCGGCCCTCCTGGTGGTCAAGCGCGGGCCGAATGCCGGCTCGCGATTCCTGCTGGATCAGCCGAGCACCTCGGCGGGCCGTCATCCCGACAGCGACATCTTCCTCGACGATGTGACGGTCAGCCGTCGGCACGCCGAGTTCCGGCTCGAGTCCGGTGAGTTCCAGGTGGTGGACGTCGGCAGCCTCAACGGCACCTACGTCAACCGCGAGCCCGTCGACTCGGCGGTGCTGGCCAACGGCGACGAGGTCCAGATCGGCAAGTTCCGCCTCGTGTTCCTGACCGGCCCCAAGACCGACGACAGCTCGGCTGGTTAGAGCCGGCGGTCAGTCCATGACGCAGCCCGACCGCAGTGCAGTGGCCGGGATGTCGATCGGAGCGGTGTTCGATCTGCTCCGGCCCGACTTCCCGGATGTGACGATCTCCAAGATCCGGTTCCTGGAGGAACAGGGTTTGGTCACGCCCGAGCGCACTGGGTCGGGCTACCGTCGTTTTACGGCCTACGACTGCGCCCGGCTGCGGTTCATCCTGTCGGCGCAGCGCGATCAGTACCTGCCGCTGAAGGTCATCAAGGCGCAGCTGGACGCCCAGCCCGACGGCGCGCTGCCGGAGGGCGGATCCGCTTACGGCGGACCAAAGTTGGTGCCCGATCTCGACGTCGACGGCGGAGGCCCAGGCCGTCCTGCTGACGTCGCGCCGGCTCAGGTCCGGCTCAGCCGCGAGGACCTGCTGCAGCGTTCCGGCATCACATCGGAACTGCTGTCCGCTCTGGTCAAGAGCGGCGTGATCATCCCCGGCCCGGCTGGATTCTTCGACGAACACGCCGTCGTCATCGCGCAGTGCGCCCACGCCCTGGGCGAATACGGCGTCGAGCCCCGGCACCTGCGGGCCTTCCGGTCCGCCGCCGACCGGCAGTCCGACCTGATCGCCCAGATCGCCGGGCCCATCGGCAAGGCCGGCAACGCCGGCGCCCGCGACCGGGCCGACGAACTGGCCCGTGAGGTCGCCGCGCTCGCCATCACGCTGCACACCTCACTGATCAAGTCTGCGGTGCGCGACGTTCTCGATCGCTGAGGACTAGACTCGAATTCGTTGATGGCACACGGATTGCGGAGGGCAGACGCAGATGGGCGAGGTTCGTGTGGTCGGCATTCGAGTGGAGCAGCCGCAGAACCAGCCCGTGCTGTTGCTCCGCGAATCCGACGGTGACCGTTATCTGCCGATCTGGATCGGCCAGTCCGAGGCTGCGGCCATTGCGCTGGAGCAGCAGGGCGTCTCGCCGGCTCGGCCCCTGACACACGACTTGATCCGCGATTTGATTGCCGCGCTTGGCCATTCATTGCGTGAGGTGCGCATCGTGGATCTGCAGGAAGGCACCTTCTACGCCGACCTGGTGTTCGACCGCGACATCACGGTGTCGGCGCGGCCGTCGGACTCGGTGGCCATCGCCCTACGGATGGGCGTGCCGATCTACGTCGAGGAAGCGGTGCTCGCCGAAGCCGGTCTGCTGATCCCCGACGAGGGCGATGAAGATTCGTCCGGCCCGGTGCGCGAAGACGAGGTCGAGAAGTTCAAGGAGTTCCTCGACAGCATTTCTCCGGACGATTTCAAGGCCACGTAGGCCGGACACAGAGCGGCCCTCCGAACGCCCGGGCGGACGTTGTCACGGATGCATCTCAGTTAGGTCAGCAGGCGTCGACACGCGGTGCGCCGTTTGCAGATTCGATGAATCTGCGCCACATACTTTCCTCGTTCTGGCAACAGTTCGGCCTGCGGCTCACCGCCGATGGGCTGAAGCGGCCCGGCGGGAAGCGTATGCTCGACACATTCGAGCAGCGGACATGCCCGCCGAGCAGCAGTGGCCGCCAGGCAGGTTAGTTCGATCGGCGAGAGGACCAGGCAGTGGGCGACGACACGCCACGTCATGAGCAGTTGGACCTGACGACCAACGGCGCGCCTGAGCAGGCCGCCCCGACGCCGGCTCCCATGCCGGTGCAGGCAGGCCTGTTCCCTGACGAGTCCGTGCCCGACGAACTGGTCGGCTACCGCGGGCCGAGTGCCTGCCAGATCGCCGGCATCACCTACCGCCAGCTCGACTACTGGGCCCGCACCTCGCTGGTCGTCCCGTCGATCCGCGGCGCTGCCGGCTCCGGCAGCCAGCGTCTGTACTCGTTCAAGGACATCCTGGTCCTCAAGATCGTCAAGCGACTGCTCGACACCGGGATCTCGCTGCACAACATCCGCGTCGCGGTCGATCACCTGCGCCAGCGCGGCGTCCACGACCTGGCCAACATCACGCTGTTCTCGGACGGCACCACGGTGTACGAGTGCACGTCCGCCGAGGAGGTCGTCGACCTGTTGCAGGGCGGTCAGGGCGTGTTCGGCATCGCGGTCTCGGGCGCCATGCGTGAGCTGACCGGCGCCATCGCCGACTTCCCGGGTGAGCGGGCCGACGGCGGCGAGTCCATCGCCGCGCCAGAGGACGAGCTCGCATCCCGGCGCAAGCAGCGCGACCGCAAGATAAGCTAGCTTTTTCCCGCCAGGTTACGGACCGGTAGACTGGCGCCCGCATCGTCCCGACGCGGGAGAGTTCTGTGGCCGCCAGCCATGGACGCCGAAGGAGCAATACCTCTCCATCAACCTCTCAGGCCCCCGGACCGCGCCGGAGCCCGATGCCTCTGGAAAGCGGCGAGCTGTGACTCGCCCGCCCATGGGGAAAGGCTGCGCACGCGAGGAGCAAATACGCTCAGCGCATGCGTCGGGCCGAATCTCTCAGGCACCGACGACAGAGGGGGAGGAACCGCAAGCGGTTCCGTGGCATGCCTGCCCGAGCCTGAACGTCTGGAGAGGCCGTCATGACCGACAGCACGTCCCGTTCCTCTGCTGAGCACCACCAGCTTCGCTTCGTCGACCGGCACATCGGTCCGGATGCCGATGCGGTGGCCACCATGCTCGGGGTTATCGGCGTCGACTCGCTGGAAGAACTCGCTGCCAAGGCACTGCCCGCGGGCATCCTCGACGCGCTGTCCAGTGCGGGCCTGGCCCCCGGACTCGATGAGCTGGCCGCGCCGGCTTCCGAAGAGCAGTCGCTGGCAGAGCTACGCGCACTGGCCGACACCAACGCCGTCGCGGTGTCGATGATCGGGCAGGGCTACTTCGACACCCTGACGCCGGCCGTCCTGCGCCGCAACATCCTCGAGAACCCGGCCTGGTACACGGCCTACACGCCGTACCAGCCGGAGATCAGCCAGGGCCGCTTGGAGGCTCTGCTCAACTTCCAGACCATGGTCACCGACCTGACCGGCATGGAGATCGCCAACGCCTCGATGCTCGACGAGGCCACGGCCGCGGCGGAAGCGATGACGCTGATGCACCGCGCGGTCAAGGGCGACTGCCGCCGCCTGGCCGTCGACACCGATATCTACCCGCAGACGGCCGCCGTGCTGGCCACCCGTGCAGAACCGTTGGACATCGAGATCGTCACCGCGGACCTGCGTGACGGACTGCCCGAGGGCGAATTCTTCGGTGTCATCGTCCAGATGCCGGGTGCCAGCGGCGCGGTCGTTGACTGGTCGGGCTTGGTCTCCGAAGCCCATGAGCGTGGCGCGCTCGTGGCCATCGGCGCCGACCTGCTGGCGCTGACGCTCGTCACCCCGCCCGGGGAGATCGGCGCCGACGTCGCCTTCGGCACCACGCAGCGTTTCGGGGTGCCGATGGGCTTCGGCGGCCCGCACGCCGGTTACCTCGCCGTGCACGGCAAGCACGCCCGTCAGCTGCCGGGACGTCTGGTCGGCGTCTCGGTGGACAGTGACGGTGCGCCAGCGTACAGATTGAGCCTGCAGACCCGCGAACAGCACATCCGCCGCGACCGGGCCACCAGCAACATCTGTACCGCCCAGGTGCTGCTCGCGGTGATCGCCGCGATGTACGCCAGCTACCACGGGCCGCGCGGGCTGACCGCGATCGCGCACCGGGTGCACGGTCACGCGCTCGCGGTGGCCATGGGGCTGAAGGAGGCCGGGGTCGAGGTCGTGCATTCCGCATTCTTCGATACCGTGCTGGCCCGCGTCCCGGGCCGCGCCGAGGACGTGCAGGCGGCCGCCAAGGAACGCGGTATCAACGTCTGGCTGGTCGATGCCGACCACATCTCGGTGTCGTGCGACGAGGCGACCACGGCCGACCATGTCGACGCGGTGCTCTCGGCGTTCGGTGCGACCCGTGGCGGCCAGCACTGGGATGGCCCGGAAATCCACACCCGCACTTCGGAATTCCTCACGCACCCGGCGTTCTCGCGGTACCGCACGGAGACCGAGATGATGCGTTACCTGCGCTCGCTCGCCGACAAGGACATCGCGCTGGACCGCAGCATGATCCCGCTGGGCTCGTGCACCATGAAGCTCAACGCGGCCGCCGAGATGGAGCCCATCACCTGGACCGAGTTCGCCCAGCAGCATCCGTTCGCCCCGGCTTCGGACACCCCGGGCCTGCGTAAGCTGATCGCCGACGTCGAGTCCTGGCTGGTCAGCATCACCGGCTACGACTCGGTCTCGCTGCAGCCCAACGCCGGATCGCAGGGCGAGTACGCCGGCCTGCTGGCCATCCGCGCCTACCACGAGGCCCGCGGCGAAGCCGGGCGCAACATCTGCCTGATCCCGTCCAGTGCGCACGGCACCAACGCCGCGTCGGCCGCCATGGCCGGCATGAAGGTCGTCGTGGTGGCGTGCCGCGAGAACGGCGACGTCGACCTGGACGACCTGCGCGCCAAGATTGCCGAGCACGCCAGTGACCTGGCTGCGCTGATGATCACGTACCCGTCCACGCACGGCGTCTACGAGCAGGACGTCGCCGATATCTGCGCGGCGGTGCACGATGCCGGCGGCCAGGTCTATGTCGACGGCGCCAACCTCAACGCGATCGTCGGCCTGGCCCGCCCCGGCAAGTTCGGCGGCGACGTCAGCCACCTGAACCTGCACAAGACCTTCTGTATCCCGCACGGCGGTGGTGGTCCCGGTGTCGGTCCGGTGGCGGTGCGCTCACACCTCGCGCCGTACCTGCCGGGCCACCCGCTGGCCGCTGAGCTCGGCGACGCCAACACCGTCTCGGCGGCGCCGTACGGCTCGGCGTCCATCCTGCCGATCACGTGGGCGTACATCCGGATGATGGGCGCCGCCGGTCTGCGGGCCGCGACGCTGACCGCGATCGCGTCGGCCAACTACATCGCCCGCCGCCTCGACGAGCACTACCCGGTGCTCTACACCGGCGAGAACGGCATGGTCGCTCACGAGTGCATCCTGGATCTGCGGGCCATCACCAAGGCGACCGGTGTCACAGTCGACGACGTGGCGAAGCGCTTGGCGGACTACGGTTTCCACGCGCCCACCATGAGCTTCCCAGTGGCCGGCACGCTGATGGTCGAGCCCACCGAGAGCGAGAGCCTGACCGAGGTCGACGCCTTCATCGCCGCGATGATCGCGATCAAGGCCGAGATCGACCAGGTCGGTTCCGGGGACTGGCCGGCGGATGACAACCCGCTGCACAATGCTCCGCACACCGCCGAGTGCCTGCTGGTCGACGACTGGAAGCACCCGTACACGCGCGAGCAGGCCGCCTACCCGCTGGGCAAGGGCTTCCGGCCGAAGGTATGGCCGCCCGTGCGCCGCATCGACGGTGCGTTCGGTGACCGTAACCTGGTGTGCTCGTGCCCGCCGATCGAGGCCTTTGCCTGATCCTCCGCGAGCTGTGGGCATCTCCCGCCGGCCGGCCAGGCGGGGCAGCACACCGATACTCCGTGCGGTCCTCACAAGAACGTCCCGCTCAGCGCTGCTGAGCGGGACGTTTTTCTACATCCAAGGCGGCGTGTTGCGGGTGGACACGCACACTCGCGGTTAGGGAAGAGCTGCCGCCACCGCGTTGGCCAGTTCGGGGGCCGCGGACGTGGGCACGCTGGTGAACGTGCCGCCGGTCAGCTGCGAGACGGCCTGCCAGGTCGAGCCGTCCGAATCGGTCCCGATATCGATGACATTGATGGCCACCGGGCGGCCCGGGTCGAACGCCGACTTGATGTAGTCCTGCAGGCCCTGACCGTCCAGCGACTGGTCGGTGTGCGGGCCCGAGGTGATCAACAGGATCGAATTGGCCTGTCCGTCGACGTATTTCGACATCGCGTCGCCGTAGAGCATGCGCATGGTCGTGAACGAGACGTGACCGCCGCCCGACGAGCTCTGGTTGTTCAGGTTCGAGATCAGCTGCGCCGAATGCGACTGGTCGCTGAGCGGGGCGACCGGAATCTCGGTGCGGCCGGACACGCCGTCGAACGTCCACAGCCCCACCGAGCTGTTCGGCGACATCGCCTTGACCCGGTCCATCAGCGCCGCGGTCACATTGCCGAGCCGGGTCTTGGCGCCGTCGGTGGTCGGCATCGACTGGTCCAGCATGATCGTCACGGCGGCGCCCCTCGAGGTACCGCCGACGGCGTTGGCCAGCGTGGCGCGCGTGCCGGTATCACCGATCGAGAGTGCGTCGGGCAGCGAGCCGAGGTTCAGCACGTCGTTCTTCGGTGGGGTGCCGCCGCTGACGCGGAAGCCGGCCTTGGACAACTCGGCCAGCTGTTCGGGCTTGCGCAGGAAGTGTTCGAATTCGCTTGCCGCCGTGATCTCCTCGTGCGACAGGCCCTCGCCCTCGAGCAACACGGCCGGGTAGTCGGCGACCGCCGGTGCGCCCGGTGGTAGCCAGGCCGCCAGCTTGCCCTTGGCGTTGTCGGTGTGCTGTGACCGCTGGTAGAGCTGCTGCTCGGTGGTGACAACGGCGTGCACCGGCGCGGTGGCCGGGTCGCTCGCCGAGATCAGCGCATCGAGCGCCGTCGAGGCCTTTGAGTCCGTGAGCTTGGGCTGTGCGGCCATCAAGCGGTGCACGGCGCCCGCACCGGCGTTGGCCGGTGCACCACCCGCCGCAGCGGAGGCGATGGCCTCGGCCGCCAGGTAGGCCGCGTCACTGTTCTCGACGGTCGGCAGGGCCAGCCGCAGCGAACCCCAGCCGGGCAGGCTCAGGCCGTCCAATGCCGTCGGCGTCGTCTGGAGCGCAGGCAACGTGCCCCAATTCTGCTGGGCCAGCGCGTCTTTCAGTTGCGGCCGGACAGCCAACAGGACGGGTGAGGTGGCCAGCGACTTCGCTTCACCGCTGACCACCTGATCGCCGGCACCGGCGATCAGCCGGGCCGCCGACACCGAGCTGGCCGGAATCCACAGCGCCGGGCGCGGTCCCAGGTTCGACGGCCACTTGTTGGCCATTCCGTCGACGACGGAGGTCGGATCGGTCGCCTTGACCTCGACCTTGACGCACTTGTCGCCGATGGGTGCGGCGGTCTGGTTGTACTTACCCGCCAGTGAGTTCAGCTGATCGGAGATCGACGGATCGGCCAGCACGGGCACGCTGACCGAGCCGGACACGCAGCGTGCCGAGGCTTCCCGGCTGCGGTCGGACAGCACGCTGCCGAAGAACCGCCAGAGGATCACGGCGGCGACCACGACCACGACGGTCACGAGCGCTGCGATGACCCCGACGCTGACGCCGCGGCGTTTGGTCTGGATGGCCCGGTGGCTGCCGGTCCATTCGCCACCCTCCCATTCGCCGCCGTGCGCACGAACAGAAGCCCGGCGCGGGACGGACGGGAAGGCCTGGGTGATGCTGTCGGCCCCGGTGAGATCGGGCTGGTCATCGTCGCCTGGGTAGCCGGCGGGTGACTCGGCATAGTCAGGCTCTTCGGTCTCGTATCGATCGCTGGTACCGGCGGGCGGCGTGGCGGCGGGCTGCCTAGGGGCGGGCGGCATCCCGTGCATCTCGGCCCAGTCATCCGGAACCCGGAAACCCGGCGCGCCGGTGGCGGAGTCGTCGGCTTCCGGAATATCCGGCGACAACGCGTCAAAGTGTGATGTTTCGTCGTCGCGTGATTCATCGGCGTTTGATTCGTCGTCGGGAGCTCTGTGCCTACCCATTGGTGTCTGCTCCTGGTGTCGGCGTGCAATCGGCGGACCCGCGTCGTGAGACGTGGGCCCGCCGAATTTTAATCAACGATGATGGGGGAGTTAACCGTTCACGAACCGGCGTGTGCGGCCTTGAACTCCCGCCGGCGCCGATGCAGGATCGGCTCGGTGTAGCCGTTGGGCTGGCTGCAACCTTCCAGAATCAGCTCCTGCGCGGCCTGGAAGGCAATGCTGCCGTCAGGGTCCGGAGCCATCGGCAGGTATGCGGGATCGCCGGCGTTCTGCTCGTCGACCACTGCCGCCATGCGGCGCAGGCTCGCTTTGACGTCGTCCTCGGTGATGACGCCGTGCCGCAGCCAGTTGGCCAGCAGCTGGCTGGAGATGCGCAGCGTCGCGCGGTCCTCCATGAGGGCGATGTTGTGGATGTCCGGCACCTTCGAGCAGCCGACACCCTGGTCGATCCAGCGCACCACGTAGCCGAGGATCGACTGGCAGTTGTTGTCGACCTCTTCGTGGATCTCCTCAGGCGCCCAGGCCAGTTCCTTGGCCAGCGGGATGGTCAGCAGTTCGGCGCGGGTGGTGCGCTTCTTGCCGGCCAGCTCTTCCTGCACCTCACGCACGTCGACCTGGTGGTAGTGCATGGCGTGCAGGGTGGCGCCGGTGGGCGACGGCACCCACGCGGTGGTGGCGCCGGCCTGTGGCTGGGAGATCTTCTGCTTGACCATCTCGGCCATCAGATCGGTCATGGCCCACATGCCCTTACCGATCTGGGCACGTCCGGCCAGGCCGTCGGCCAGACCGGCGTCGACGTTGGCGTCCTCGTAGGCCTTGATCCAGGTCTGGCTCTTCATGGCGCCCTTGCGGACCATGGGGCCGGCTTCCATCGAGGTGTGGATCTCGTCGCCGGTGCGGTCCAGGAAGCCGGTGTTGATGAACACCACGCGGTCGGCGGCAGCCTTGATGCAGGCATTGAGGTTGACCGTGGTGCGGCGTTCCTCGTCCATGATGCCGACCTTGAGGGTGGCTTCGGGCAGGCCGAGGACGTCCTCGACGCGGCTGAAGAGCTCGCAGGTGAACGCGACCTCTTCGGGGCCGTGCATCTTCGGCTTCACGATGTAGATGGAGCCGGTGCGGCTGTTGGTCAGCTTGCCGTTCTCCTCCGTCGACTTCAGGCCGTGCATGGCGATGAGGCCGGTGAACAGTGCGTCCTGGATGCCTTCGGGGATTTCTGTGACTTCGCCGCCGTCGCCGACCGTAACAATGGCGTCATTGGTCATCAGGTGGCCGACATTGCGCACGAACAGCAGGCTGCGGCCGGGCAGCACGAGTTCGCCCTCGCCGTCAGGGGTGGTGAAGACCCGGTCCGGGTTCAGCGTGCGGGTGAAGGTCTTGCCGCCCTTGCTGACTTCTTCGGACAGGTCGCCCTTGTTCAGGCCCAGCCAGTTGCGGTAACCCAGCACCTTGTCGTCGGCGTCGACGGCCGCGACCGAGTCCTCGAAGTCCATGATCGTGGTGATCGCGGACTCCAGCACGACGTCCTTGATGCCGGCCTTGTCGGTCGAGCCGACCGGCGAGGCGGGGTCGACCAGGATTTCGATGTGCAGGCCGTGGTGGACCAGCAGCACCGACCACGCCGAATCGCCGAGTTTGCCGGTGTAGCCGACGAACGCCTCGGGGTTGGCGAGTCCGGTGCTCAGCCCGTCACCGAGCTCGGCCTGCAGCTGGTGCTCGTCATCGATCTTCAGACCGGAGATGTCGGCCCAGGAGCCGGCAGCCAGCGGGACGGCCTGGTCCAGGAAGTTACGGGCATAGGCGATCACCTTGTCGCCGCGCACCTTGTTGTAGCCACCCTTGCCGGCCTCGGCGCCGCCCTCGTCGGAGATGACGTCCGTGCCGTACAGCGCGTCGTACAGCGAGCCCCAGCGGGCGTTGGCCGCGTTGAGCGCGAACCGGGCGTTCAGGATCGGCACCACCAGCTGCGGACCCGCGGTGCTGGTGATCTCCGGGTCGACGCCCGAGGTGGTGATGCAGAACTCCGCCGGTTCGGGCTGTAGGTAGCCGATCTCGGCGAGGAACTCCTGGTATGAGGTCTTGAACTCGTCGGTGTCCACGGGGTCGATGACCCGGGCGCGGTGCCACTTGTCGATCTGCGCCTGCAGGTCGTCACGGCGGGCCAGCAGATCCTGGTTCTTCGGGGTCAGGTCGGTGACGACCTTGTCGACCCCCGCCCAGAAGCTGTCCGGATCGACCCCGGTGCCGGGCAGAGCCTCGTTGGTGATGAAGTCGTGCAGTACGCGGGCCACCCGCAGATTTCCCACCGTCACACGATCAGTCATATTCTTCTTCCTCCTAAGCAGCCCACACGGCGACCATCCACTTTACCCGTGGGTAACCGCAGCTCACCGGCGTGTCGGCCAATGAGAACCCGGTCACACCCTCATTGTGGCGCCGAGCCCGGCAAACCGATCACCGGGACGCCGGGGGTGAACAGCCGTCCGGCCAGCCACGGCAGGGCCTTCGCGAATACCTCTGCGGCACTGGGGAACGTGTGGTCACCGCTGTGCGGGACCACCGAGCACTCGATACCGGCGGCACTGACCACGGCGCACATGTAGGTGGCGACGGCGGTGTGGCTCTCCGGATTCGCCGGTGGGTCCATATCGGGCGCCGGGCCGGCCTGGCCCGCCTGATGGACCACCGGCCCGCTCTCGGACACCGCGAACCAGCCGGCCACGCCGGAGTACGGCCCGTGCCCCCGCACCACGGTTGCCGGATCGAAGTGGGCGAACGCCGCCGCGTCGCCGCCGAACAACCGCGCGATGGTCTGGGGCTGTGAACCGGCGTTGGGCCCGACCTGGCCGTCCATGTCGACGAAGGTCTGGAACAGCTCGGGGTGCATCACCGTGGTCATCACCGCGCACGTGCCACCGGCGGACCAGCCGACGATGCCCCAGCGCGACGGATCGGGATTCGCTGAGAACGTCGAAGTGACAAATGGCACAACGTCTTTGGTGAGATGATCGGCGGCCATACCGCGGGGTCCGTTGACGCACTCGGTGTCGTTGCTGAACTGGCCGCTGGTGTCGACGAACACCAGGATCGGTGCGTTGCCGCCATGGGCAGCGGCGAATTCGTCGGCCGTGCGCTTGGCGCCGCCCGCAGTGGGCCAGTCGGCCGGCCAGCCGAACTCGCCGCCCACCATCACCACCACCGGAAACTGCGGCGCGTCGGGGGCGAACCACGCCGGTGGCAGGTAGACCAGCTCGGGGCGAGCACGGAAGCCTGACGCGCCGGTCGGAATCTGCACCGGCACCAGCAGGCCGTGCTGTGGCCGCTCGCCGCGCCCGCGCATGGCAAGCGCGGTGTCCAGGTCGACCTGGCCGCGCAACTCGGCGCCGGTGGCCCGCTGCCACAGGGCCTCGACGGTCGGCAGGTAACCCGTCCAGGTGTTCACCGCCAGGCCCGCGCAGACCACGCACAAGGGCACCACCGCGACGGACAGGGCGCGGCGCCACCAGTGCAGCCCGGGCCACCCCGCGATCGCGACCACGAGGGCGACCCCGGTCAGGGCGATCCATACCCACAGCGATACCGGTGCCGGGCCGCCGGCAAGCCCTTGGTCGGAGATGAACCAACCACACGCCAGCGCGAGGACGACGCCGGTGCCGACCGCCACCGGCAGCCAGCGCCGGAACCAGCCGGGCGACCGCCGGCCGACGGCGAACACCAGCGCCACCACCGTCACCGCCTGAATGAGCATGGGTAGCCAGCCGCCGAGGAGGCCGATGTTCATCCGGCGTCTCCGGAGTCCGCCGGCGGCGGCGGGGACGCGGGCCGCTCGGTGGTGGCGGTCACCTGTTCGGTCTCCGAGGTCGACGGCTCGCTGTCGGATTGGTCCCTCGACGAGCTGGCCGTCGACGTCGGTGTCGCGGACGTCGAGGCGCCGCCGCAGGTGTTGGGCGCCGGAACGCCGTTGAATCGGTCGGTGATCCAGCCCAGCGCGTCGGCTTCGTCGGGCTGGACGTAGTCGATCACGTCGCCCATGGCACATGCCCGCTCGACAGCGGCGGCGGTCTGTTCGGGCGGCACCAGCCCGTCGGGCGGCCCGGGCGTGATGAGCAGCGGCGCGGCCGCCGGAGCTTGCGGAAGCGTGGTCTTACGCAGGTAGCCGCGCAGCGCGTCGGTGGCTGCCGGGGTCGTCGGCCCGAGGTCGTGCGGTCCGAGCGAATCCAGCACCGCGGTCCGGTCGGCCACCGCTGGGCCCCGGCACGATGACAGCGTCGCCCAGTGGTCGCGCGCCGCGCCGCGCCGGTAGTCCTCGATCGGG
Organism: Mycolicibacterium sp. HS_4_1; assembly: GCF_054515875.1. NCBI lineage: Bacteria > Bacillati > Actinomycetota > Actinomycetes > Mycobacteriales > Mycobacteriaceae > Mycobacterium > Mycolicibacterium sp. HS_4_1. The sequence continues at coordinate 3,185,416 of NZ_CM137261.1, read as the reverse complement.
AATCCGGGGTAGGCCTGCGGCATCACGGCCAGGTACTGCTGCAGCATGAGTTGCTGGTCGTGGCTCAGGTTCCCCTCGGCCGAGGCATCGGCCAGCCATTCCAGCGCCGCGGTCGGGGCCAGCGCAACCGCCCCTTGCGGGCGCAGACCGCCGCCGTAGTCGGTGGCCAGTTCGGCGGCCGCCCACGCGGCCTGGCCACCTTGTCCGGTGCCCACCGCGACCCAGTTGGTGGACGCGTCCGGGACCAGTTTGCGCGTCGCCCGGGCCAGGTCGATCAGGTTGAAGCCCTCGGTCGTCGAGTCCAGGTACGGGTGGTAGGTCTCATTGAGCCCGATGCCCTGGTAGTCGGTGATCGCCACCAGGTAGCCGGCGCCGACCATGAGCCGCACCGTCGGCAGCAGGCCCAGCAGACTGGGGGAGGCCGACGGGGCGCAGTCGGACTGGATGCCGCTGCCCGGGTTGGCCAGCGCGATGATGCGCCAGCCGCCGTCGGGGGGCTTGCCCTTGGGCAGGAACACCGAGCCCGTCACCTTGGGGTGGCTGTCGTTGATGCCCGACGTGGAGACGTAGGTGATGCGCGCCGAGATCGCGGTCAGGCCGGCCAGCTCGGGGTCGACGGTGGTCAGCGGCTGCGCGGCGACCAGCGTGCCGGGCCCGGCGCCGCTGTAGTCACCCGGCAACACCTGCCCGTTGCGCTGCGCGCTGTGGCCGGGCCGGTCGTCAGAGCAGCCGGCGATGGCCATCACGGCCACCAGCGCAGCGGCGGCGACCCGAAGCGCGGTGCCGGCCGTCACGGCATGCCTCCGTCGGTGTCGTGTTGCAGCAGCTTCAGGCACTCGGACAGCAGCGATTCCCGCAGCGGCACAGCGAGATTGGCGATGTCCTGCTGGCGGCGCACATACTCGGCACGGCCCGCGGGGTCCTCGATGGTGATCGGCTCGACGCCGTATTCACTCAGGTCGTACGGGCTGGCCTGCATGTCGAGGACGCGTGCGTCCGTCGCGAGGTCAAGGCAATCCATCAAAAGATTCGACTCCAGCAAAGGTCCGAGCTTGTAACTCCATTTGTACAAGTCCATATTTGCGTGCACACAGCCCGGCTGCTCGGTGGCCACCTGGGCGTGTCGGCTGAGGGTTTCTCCGTTGCGCGGTACGGCCGCCGCGGTGAAGAACCGGTAGGCATCGAAATGCGTGCACCGCAGCGGCATCGACTCGACCACCGTATCGGTGTCCGCGGTGCTCAGGCGCAGCGGCACCTGGGTGTGCCGCACCTCATGAGCGCGGTACACCATGGCCCATTCGTGCAGGCCGAAACAGTTCAGCCGGGCCGGGCGGCTCGCCGTCGCAGCCAACAGGTCGGCGACGAACGCGACGGTCTCCCGACGGCCGGCCAGGTAGTCGTCCGTGACGGTCACCGCGTCGTCGCGGCGGCCGTAACCGGCCCGGTCGGTGAACCGGAGCGCGCCGGCTCCGGTCAGGGCGCGGCCGAAACCCGGATGCCAGCGCCGCAACTGGCGCGGCTTGAGGCTGTAGTACGTGAACAGGAAGTCCCACACCGGGTGCGGTTCGCCGGCCCGCATCCGTCGCTCATGCGGCGCCAGGAAGGCGTCGACACGGTCCAGGTAGCGCTGTTCGCGCGGTGCCCAGTCGCTCTCGTCCAGGACCTCGAGCGGTGCACACACCGTCTCAGACACGGTGGGTGCCGTCACGCACCACGCCGACCAGGTCCTCCACGAGGTCCTCCAGTGCCACCATCGCGGTGACGTAACCATCGGTGGTCACCAGCGACAGGTGACTGTTGTTGCGGCGCAGCCACGACAGCGCGTCGGCGACCGGCAGCGTCGAGGCGACCATGGGCAGCGGGCGCACCATGGACCGGTCCAGCACGGCGTCGTTGTCGTCTATGCACGGCAGCACATCCTTGATGTGCAGGTAGCCGAGGTAGGCGCTGTGCGCGTCGGTGACCGGGAACCGCGAGTAGCCGGTGTCGCGCAACGCCTCGGCCACCGCACCCACCGTGGGACCGGTACCCGGCGCGGCGATGGGCACCGCGCGGATGTTCTGCAGCGGTATCGCGACGTCCTTGACCGTCCGCGTCCGGATGTCGAGTGCGCGGGTCAGGCGCACGTGTTCCTCGGCGTCGAGCAATCCCTCCGACAGGGACTCGGTCAGCATCTCGGACAGTTCGACCGACGACACCGTGACGTCGAGTTCGTCCTTCGGCTCCACCCCGAGCAGTCGCAGCGTGCTGTTGGCGCACCAGTTGTAGAAGATGACGAACGGCCGGGCGACGCTCATATAGACCAGGTACGGCGGGATCAGCAGCATCGCGGCCTTCTCCGGCCCGGCGATGGCGATGTTCTTCGGCACCATCTCGCCCAGCAGCACGTGCATCGTCACCACGACGACCAAGGAAACGGCGAATGCCACGGTGTGCAGCACGGTGGCAGGCACGCCGAGCGCATCGAAGGGTTCACGGAGCAGGTGTGCGACGGCCGGTTCGCCGATGCGGCCCAGCAGGATCGAGCAGATGGTGATGCCTAGCTGGGCGCCGGCCAGCATCATCGACAGCCGCTCACCGGCCCGCAGGACGGTGACGGCGCTGCGCTTGCCCTGTTCTGCCAGCGCCTGCAGCCGGTCGCGTCGCGCCGAGATCAGCGCGAACTCGGCGCTGACGAAGAAGGCGTTGGCGCCCAGCAGCACCATGGTCAGCAGGATTCCGAGGACGTCATTCATCGCGGGCTCCCGATTCGTCCGGGCCCAGCTGGGTGAGCTCGAGCTGGTCGATGCGCCGGCCGTCCATCCGGATCACCGTGGCCTTCCAGCGCACGGGGTCCAGCTCGGGGTTGTCCGGGTCGAACTCGGTCAGCACGACGGTGTCGCCGACGTCCGGGATGTGCCCGAGCTCCTTGAGCACCAGGCCGCCGATGGTCTCGTAGTCGCCTTCGGGCGCACGGAACGGGGTTTCGGTGTCCACCTCGTCGATCCGCATCAGACCGGACACGAGCCAGCCGTTGCGCACCTCGACGACGTCGGGGGTGGCGTCGTCGTGTTCGTCGCGGACGTCGCCGACGATCTCCTCGATGAGGTCTTCGACGGTGACCATGCCGGCGGTACCGCCGTATTCGTCGACCACGAGGGCGGTCTGGACACCGTTGGCCCGGATCTGGCTCATCACCGCGTCACCGTCGAGGGTCGACGGCACGGTCGGGACGGGCCGCGCCAGTTGCGCCAGCCGGGTGCTGGCCCGCAACTCGACAGGTATTGCGAAGACCTGTTTGACGTGCACGATGCCGACGGTCTCGTCGAGGTCGCCGGCAACGATCGGAAAGCGTGAGAAGCCGGTGCGGATGGCCGTCTCGATGAGGTCGGCGACGGTGTCGGTGACCTCCAGCGACTCGATCATGGACCGCGGCGTCATGAGCTCCTCGGCGGTGCGGCCACCGAACTGCAGCGAGCGGTCGATCAATTCGGCGGTCTGCGGGTCCAGCGACCCGCTTTCCGCCGAGTTCCGTACCAGCGCCAGCAGTTCCCGCGCAGACCGGGCCGACCGGAGTTCCTCGGCGGGCTCGACCCCGAGCCGGCGCAGCACCCAGTTGGCGGTGCCGTTGGTCAGCTTGATCACGGGGGAGAACACCAGTGAGAAGAACCACTGGAGCGGCACGGTCGCACGCGCGGTCGGCACCGGCCGCGCCACGGCGAGGTTCTTGGGTACCAGCTCGCCGAACACCATCGACACGGAGGTGGCGATCAGCAGAGCCAGGGTCAAGGCCAGCGGTTCGGTGAACCGTTCAGGCAGGCCGACGGCGTGCAGGGGGGCGCGCAACAGCCGCGCCACCACGGGTTCGGCCAGGTAACCGGTGATCAGCGTGGTGATCGAGATGCCGATCTGCGCGCCGGACAGCTGGAAGGACAGATTGCGGTGCGCGGTGCGGATGATGCGGTCGCGACCGCCGCCGTCACGGGCGTTGGCGTCGACTGTGCTGCGTTCCAGCGCGGTCAGCGAGAACTCGGCGGCGACGAAGACCGCCGTTCCGAAGGTCAGCAGGATGAACGCGGCCAGGCTCGCGATGGTGAGCGCAGTGCTCATCGTGCACCACCGCTCGGGGCGCCGGGCTGACGGCCCGGCCGGCTACTGGGAGGTTCGGAGTCGACGGACTCGGGGCCCGGCTCGGGGAGCGCGTGATCGGCCTGGCACGCTCCCGCCTGGCTCGGGACGGTCAACGTCCCACCGGGTGCCTGCGGCACGTGCTCCCTTTCGCTGAATCGATATCGACGGCCGACCGATGCTCACTCCGATCGGCGGCTGTACGGCAATGGTAGCTGGTCGGCCGCGTCGGACCTGCTCACCAACCGGTCGGCAGCGGGTGTCCTTCGGCGAATCCCGCGGCTGACTGCACGCCGAGTACCACCTTTTCGTGCAGCTCGGCCAGGTTTGCCGCGCCGACGTAGGTGCAGGTGCTGCGGACACCGGAGGTGATGTGATCCAGCAGGTCCTCTACCCCGCCACGCACGGGGTCCAGCTCCATCTTCGACGAGGAGATGCCCTCCTCGAACAGGGCCTTGCGGGCGCGGTCGAAGGCACCGTCGCCGACTGTGCGGGCAGCCACCGCGCGCTTGGACGCCATGCCGAAGCTCTCCTTGTAGACGCGGCCCTCACGGTCGATCAGGAGGTCGCCGGGCGACTCGTACGTGCCGGCGAACCAGGATCCGATCATGACGTTCGAGGCGCCCGCGGCAAGTGCCAGTGCCACGTCACGTGGGTGCCGCACCCCGCCGTCTGCCCAGACGTGGCCACCGAGTTCCCTTGCTGCCGCTGCACATTCGACGACGGCGGAGAACTGCGGGCGGCCCACCCCGGTCATCATGCGCGTGGTGCACATGGCGCCGGGGCCGACGCCGACCTTGACGATGGAGGCACCCGCGTTGATCAGGTCCCGCGTGCCGGCGGCCGACACCACGTTGCCGGCCGCCAGCGGCAGGCCGAGGTTCAGCGCGGCCACCGCGGACAGTGCGTCGAGCATCTTGGACTGGTGCCCATGCGCGGTGTCGATGACGAGGACGTCGACACCCGCTTCGGCCAGCGCCCGGGCCTTGGCGGCGACGTCGCCGTTGATGCCGACCGCGGCCGCGATCCGGAGCCGGCCCTGTGCGTCGACCGCGGGGGTGTAGATGCCGGTGCGGATGGCGCCCGTGCGGGTCAGCACACCGGCCAGCGAACCGTCGGCGTTGGTCAGGACCGCAACGCCGGTCGGGGAGTGCTCCAACAGGTCGAACACCTTGCGCGGCTCGGTACCCGCGGGTGCGGACACGAAGTCTGTGGTTGCGACGTCACGGACCCGTGCGAACCGGTCCACACCGGCACAGCCGGACTCGGTGACCAGGCCGAGCGGGCGCCCCTCCCGAAGAACCACGGCGGCGCCATGGGCCCGCTTGTGCAGCAGGGCGAGGGCATCGGAGACCGAGTCGTCGGGGGCCAGCACCACCGGGGTGTCGACCACCAGGTCCCGGCTCTTCACGAACTCGACGGTGCCCCGGACCGCGTCGATGGGCAGGTCCTGCGGCAGTACGACGATGCCGCCGCGGCGCGCCACCGTCTCGGCCATCCGGCGGCCGGCGACCGCCGTCATGTTGGCCACCACGATGGGGATGGTGGTGCCCGTGCCGTCGGTTGTGGTCAGATCGACGTCGAAGCGGGAGATCAGTTGTGAACGTCCCGGTACGACGAAGACGTCGTTGTAGGTCAGGTCGTACGGGGGCTGGTGGCCGTCGAGAAACTGCACGCCACTAGCCTAACGGGCTACGCCTCGACCTCGGTGCGGTCGCCGCTCCAGAGGGTGTGGAACTTCTTGCCTTCGGGTGCGTCGGTGCGGCCATAGGTGTGGGCACCGAAGAAGTCGCGTAGGCCCTGGGTCAGGGCGGCGGGCAGCCGTTCGGTGCGTAGTGCGTCGTAGTAGGACAGCGACGAGGCGAAGCCGGGGATCGGGATGCCGAGCTCCGTGGCCGTCACGACGACACGGCGCCAGCTGTCGATGGCCGACTCGACCGCGGTGCGGAAGTACGGTGCGGCCAGCAGGGTCGCGAGCTCGGGTTCGGCGTCGAAGGCGTCCTTGATGCGGTTGAGGAACTTGGCGCGGATGATGCAGCCGCCCCGCCAGATGGTCGCCAGGTCGCCGGGCGTGACGTTCCAGCCGTACTCGGCGCTGCCGGCCTCGATCTGGTTGAACCCCTGGGCATACGCGACGATCTTCGAGGCGTACAGCGCCTGCCGAACGTCTTCGATGAACTTGGTGGCGTCGCTGGGCTTCTCGCCGAGGTGGCCCGAGGCCATGCCGACGGTCGCGCGGCGTTGGGGCACCGAGCCGGACAGGGCGCGGGCGAACACCGCTTCGGCGATGCCCGTGATCGGGATGCCGAGGTCGAGCGCGGACTTCACGGTCCAGCGGCCGGTGCCCTTCTGCTCGGCCTCGTCGACGATGACGTCGACCAGCGGCTTGCCGGTCTTGGCGTCGACCTGCTTGAGCACTTCGGCGGTGATCTCGATCAGGTAGCTGTCCAGGTCGCCCTTGTTCCACTCGGCGAAGACGTCGGAGATCTGGCCGGCTGCCATGCCCAGGCCGTCGCGCAGCAGCTGGTAGGCCTCGCCGATGAGCTGCATGTCGGAGTACTCGATGCCGTTGTGCACCATCTTGACGAAGTGGCCCGCACCGTCGGGACCGATGTGCGTGCAGCAGGGCACGCCGTCGACATGTGCCGAGATCTCCTCGAGCAGCGGTCCGAGCGAGGTGTAGGACTCGGCCGGCCCACCCGGCATGATCGACGGGCCGTTGAGCGCGCCTTCCTCGCCGCCGGAGATGCCCGCGCCGACGAAGTGCAGGCCGCGTTCGCGGATGGCCTTCTCACGGCGGATGGTGTCGGTGTACAGCGCGTTGCCGCCGTCGATGATGATGTCGCCGGGCTCCATGGCGTCGGCCAGCTCGTTGATGACGGCGTCGGTCGGATCGCCGGCCTTGACCATGATCAGCACCCGGCGCGGCTTCTCCAGCGCGTCCAGGAATTCGGCGATGGTCTCGCTGCGGACGAACTTGCCCTCGGCGCCGTGCTCGGCGATCAGGGTGTCGGTCTTGGCGACCGATCGGTTGTGAAGTGCGACGGTGTAGCCGTGGCGGGCGAAGTTACGGGCGATGTTCGAGCCCATGACGGCCAGGCCGGTGACCCCGATCTGGGCGGTAGCGGTGGTTGATTCCGGGTTTCCCGACGAGCTCACGGCTGGCCCTTTCGTTGTTTGATTGTGGCGCAAAGCATTTCGGACCGGCGCGGGCCGGTGCGGCGTCATCCGCCGTCGATGCTGATGGTGCCAGTCGCAAAGTCTACGAGAAGAACAACCGGTGCAACTCAGTGAGCCAGGGCACGGCCACCGCAACGGTCGGCACGACCAGGACGGAGGCGGCGGCCAGATAGGCGCCCGCGGCCAGCCAATTGCTGTTGGGTTCGCCGGCCAGGCGCTGTACCCGCAAGATGGTCGTCGGACCGCCGGCGGCGAGCGCCCCCTTCGGCGCACGTCCGGACGCGCAGGCCACCAGGGCGCGGGCCAGCGGCGTCGGGCCCGCTGCTCGCACCGCCGCATCGTCGGCGAGCAGTTCGATCAGCAGCCGGACCGCGTCGAGGGCGCTGGCGCTCCGGACGAAGCGGGGGAAGGCGGCGTGGACGGCGATGAACATCTCGAGCACCAGGTCGTGGCGGGCGCGCAGGTGGGCGTGTTCGTGGCTGAGGATCGCGGCGATCTCGCTGTCCTGCAGGTGCTTGAGCGCGCCTTCGCTGAGCACCACCCGGCTGCGGACGCCGGGCAGGCAGTAGGCGAGAGGCTGTTGTACGTCGAGGATGCGCAGGCCGTGGCCGATCAGGTGGCGGGCCTGGGGTGCGGGCGTGGTGTCCCGCGAACAGTCGAGCAGGTCGACGATCATGCGGTGGTGTGCGCGCCGGCGACGTGTCGCAATGGCGACCTGGACGAAGGCGATGGCCAACCGGGCGCCGACGACCAGCGTCAGCGCGAAGACGGCGACGTGCGTGATCCACAGCGGCCAGCCCATGACGCTGATCTCGCTGGTTGCGGTGGTTGTCGGCCGGCCATCAGGACCGGGTGCGAAAAGCCTGCTGGCGACGGCGATGCCGGCGCTGAAGGCGGACAGCACGGCGGCGATGGCGATGGACTGCCACAGCACGATCGCGGCCCGGGGGGCCCGCTGTGGCCACGACGCGCGCGCCAGCAGGGCGGGTACCGGCCCGACCAGCAGTAGCGCGACGAGGGAGAAGGCCAGGGCGGACACGCGCTAAGTGTCTCTCAGTCGGTGCCGGAATTGCCAGTCGCCGACGGGATTCGATGCTTGGCTTCCAACTCATCGAGGGCCCGGCGCAGCGCGTCGGCCTCGTCGACGCCGACGCGTTCGACGAAATGAACCAGCGCCGCGACCCGGCTACCAGAGTCCGCGGCCTGGTCAAGGGCGTCGACCATCAGCCCGGCGACGAGCTCGTCGCGACCATGGGTCGGTGCGTAGCGGTGCGCGCGGTCGTCGCGGTGCTGGACGACGAGATTTTTCTTCGCCAGGCGCTGCAGCACCGTCATGATCGTGGTGTAGGCCAAGTCCCGGCGCGTCGCGAGGGCTTCATGCACCTGACGCACGGTCTGCGGCTCGCACGAGGACCACAGGTGGTCCATCACTTCGCGCTCCAGCTCGCCCAGTCGCGTCAATTTCGCCATGTCCTATTTCACTCTTTCAGCGGTGTGTCCAGGGTACTACGCATTTACTACCGTGCGTCGTATCCATTTCGGATGTTCTCCCCAACGCCCCGGCGGGGCGTCGTGGTTCCCGGTCAGGGCTGTTTTTCCGCTGCTTGTGAGTCCAGTCACAGCGGTTTACATCTCGCGGGTCGTCACTATAGTAAGGCTAACCTAACTTTAGGAGGTGTTCATGCCCGCCGCCCTGATCGACCCATTGATCGCCACGATGGACATCCGCCGGATGCTTCCGCTGCACGAGTCGAGTCGCCGGCTGCGCGAGTTGTGTCCGAGCGATCCTCGCGTCTACGGCGTCGCCGTGATGGACGACATCTCCCGTCGCCGGTGGTGGCCGCTGGCCGAAGCCGTGACGGGCGACCGCCTGCAGTCGATGTACGACACTGCCGTGGCGGATACCGGCAACGAGATGGTCGCCGCCCAGCAGGCGGCCGCGATGCTGGCGCACGTCGTCATCGGTCGCGTGGTGCCACTACTGGCGCTCGAGGCGCGCGCCTGGGACCCGGGCCTGGAGAACCTGTGGGTCCACATCGACTCTGAGGGTGGCATCGACTGGGTCGGCGTCGTGGACCCGACCCTGCGGGTGCTGCCCGATGATCCGGTGTTCGGGGGCCGGGCAGCGCGGGCAACCCGCCGACCTGGGGATGGCGTCGTTGCCTTCCCGGGTGAGGAGGCGCTCGCGACCTGGCTGGCGCATCGGTGTCACCGCGCACTGAATCCGCTGTTCGCGAAGCTCTTCGAGGTGAGCGGTGGCGTCCTGACGATGTCTGCGATGTGGCACATCGTCGGCACCACGGTGGTGGGGGCGGCAACGCAGGTTCCCTTGCTGGCCGGCGTCGGTGAGGCGGTCGGTATGCGACGGGCGCAGCGGGTGCTGGACACGCTCGTCGGCTTCGGCGCGCCGGTCCGCGGACTCGACCGGATGAACCTGGCAAGTGCTTGCTAATTAGGCAAGGCTTGCCTATTATTTGGATATCGAAAGACCAGCGGACCGCGCCGGAATCCTGAGGGCTGCAGAGATTCCCGGTCCATTCGAAGAGCAGGCCCCGCACCATCGGTGCGGGGCCTGTTCGCTTTCGCGCGACGGGTGTCGTGCTCGCCGTCCCCGGTGCTGGTGTAGACACCTACTCGTGACGACATCAGTGCCCGAGGACCTCGGTAAGGGCTTTGACAGTGAAATCGGACTGACCTACCTGGAGGTCACCCCTGACGGCGCGCGGGCCCGCCTGACGATCACCGACAAGCTGTTGCAGCCCTGGGGAATCGTGCACGGCGGCATCCACTGTGCCGTCGTCGAGAGCGTGGCCAGTGTGTCCGGCCACGTCTGGCTCGCCGAGCACGGCGGCGGCACCGTCGTCGGCGTCAACAACAACACCGACTTCCTCCGCGCCCTCAAGACCGGAACGGTCACCGCCACCTCGACGCCGATCCACCGTGGCCGGCGTCAGCAGCTGTGGCTGGTGACCATCACCGACGAGGACGAGCGGATGGTGGCGCGGGGGCAGGTGCGCCTCCAGAACCTCGAGGCCTGAGAACCTCCGCCCGGCATGCCATTCCCGGCGGGCCGTGGCAATATCGCCCCTTATGCGTTTGACGCCGCATGAGCAAGAACGCCTGCTGATTTCGTACGCCGCCGAACTGGCGCGGCGACGGCAGGCCCGTGGATTGCGCCTCAACCACCCCGAGGCGGTCGCGGTGATCACCGATCACCTCCTGGAAGGCGCCCGTGACGGGCGGACGGTCGCGGAGCTGATGGTCAGCGGGCGGGACGTGCTGAGTCGCGCCGACGTCATGGACGGCGTGCCCGAGATGCTGCTCGACGTCCAAGTCGAGGCCACCTTCCCGGACGGCACCAAGCTGGTCACCGTCCACCACCCGATTTCCTGAGGACGGCGGCAATGGCGGAACGGACGAGCATCGAGGGCGCAGCGGTGGTTCCCGGCGAGATCCTTTACGGCGACGGTGATGTCGAATTCAACGCCGGTGCGCAGCGGCTGACCCTCGAGGTGGTCAACACCGGCGACCGCCCGGTCCAGGTCGGCAGCCATGTGCATTTCCCGCAGGCCAATTCCGCATTGGACTTCGATCGCGCCGCGGCGCACGGGCACCGGCTGGACGTGCCGGCGGGTACCGCGATCAGATTCGAACCCGGTGTCGCTCATCAGGTTTCACTGGTCCCGTTGAGCGGGACGCGGGAAGTGTATGGGCTGTCGCTCGATCCGCCCGGAAAGCTGGATGCCCTATGAGTTCCCTGTCCCGTGCCCGGTATGCCGCGTTGTTCGGGCCGACGACGGGCGACCGGATCCGGTTGGCGGACACCGATCTGCTGATCGAGATCACCGAGGACCGCAGTGGCGGCCCCGGACTGTCCGGCGACGAGGCCGTGTTCGGTGGCGGCAAGGTGCTGCGCGAGTCGATGGGGCAGGCTCGGGCGACCCGCGCCGACGGCGCCCCGGACACCGTGATCACCGGCGCGATCATCATCGACTACTGGGGAATCATCAAGGCCGACATCGGCATTCGGGACGGGCGCATCGTCGCGATCGGCAAGGCCGGCAACCCCGACGTCATGTCAGGGGTGCACCCTGACCTGGTGGTGGGACCGTCTACCGAGATCATCGCCGGCAACGGACGTATCCTCACCGCCGGTGGCATCGACTGCCACGTGCACTTCATCTGTCCGCAGTTGCTCGAAGAGGCGATCGGCGGCGGTGTCACCACCATGATCGGTGGTGGCACCGGACCGGCCGAGGGGAGCAAGGCCACCACCGTCACGCCCGGCGCCTGGCATCTGGGCCGGATGCTGCAGGCCCTCGACGGCTGGCCCATGAACATCCTGTTGCTCGGCAAGGGCAACACGATCAATCCCGACTCGATGTGGGAGCAATTGCGCGGCGGCGCAGCCGGTTTCAAGCTGCACGAGGACTGGGGCACCACGCCCGCGGCCATCGACGCCTGTCTGCGGGTGGCCGAAGAGGCTGACGTGCAGGTGGCCCTGCACTCGGACACCCTCAACGAGATGGGATTCGTGGAGGACACCCTGGCGGCCATCGCCGGCCGGGCCATCCACGCCTACCACACCGAAGGTGCCGGCGGCGGACACGCACCTGACATCATCACGGTGGCCAGCCACCCGAATGTGATGCCCAGCTCGACCAACCCGACGCGGCCGCATACCGTCAACACCCTCGACGAACACCTCGACATGCTGATGGTGTGCCACCACCTCAACGCCGCCGTGCCCGAGGATCTGGCCTTCGCGGAGAGCCGGATTCGGCCGTCCACCATCGCGGCCGAGGACCTGTTGCACGACATCGGCGCCATCTCGATGATCGGCAGTGACAGCCAGGCCATGGGGCGCATCGGTGAAGTCGTGATGCGGACCTGGCAGACCGCGCATGTCATGAAGAAGCGGCGCGGCCCACTACCCGGAGATGGCGCCGCGGACAACAACCGCGTCCGCCGCTACGTGGCCAAGTACACCATCTGCCCGGCGGTCACCCACGGTATCGACCACGAACTCGGCTCGATCGAGGTCGGCAAGTTGGCCGATCTGGTGCTCTGGGAGCCGGCGTTTTTCGGCGTCCGCCCGCATCTGGTGCTCAAGGGCGGCGCCATCGCCTGGGCGGCGATGGGAGACGCGAACGCCTCGATCCCGACGCCCCAGCCCGTCTTGCCGCGGCCGATGTTCGGTGCGCACCCGACGGTGGCCGCCGGACTCGCCGTGCACTTCGTCTCGCCCACCGCCATCGAGGATGACCTCGCGGCGCGACTCGGCTTGCGGCGCAGGCTCGTTCCGGTGAAGAACGTACGGAGTCGCGGGAAGGCAGACCTGCCGCTCAACGACGCGATGCCCGATATCCGGGTCGATCCCGACACGTTCACCGTGCGGATCGACGGCGAGGTCTGGCAGGAACAGCCGGCGAGCGAATTGCCGATGGCGCAGAGATACTTCCTGTTCTGATGGATAGCGGCTGTTCTGATGGATAGCGGACTGGCCACGTTGCTCATTTTGACGGATTCCCGGTTGCCGACGGGCGGGCACGTGCACTCCGGCGGCATCGAAGAGGCGGTCACCAGTGGTCTGGTCGCGGACGTGAACACCCTGCGTGCGTATCTGCGCCGGCGCATCCGTACGCACGGACTGGTCACCGCATCGATCGCGGCAGCGGTCCACGGTGGGCTCGAACCGGTGGTGGCCGATCGCGAAACCGATGCGCGCACACCGGCTCCCGCGGCGCGGCAGGCGTCCCGGGCCCAGGGGCGTGGGCTGGTCCGGCTGGCCCGCCGCGTCTGGCCTGAAGCTGGGGCGAGCGAAGCGACGGGGGAGTGTTCGGTCTGGCAACTCTTGGGTTCGCGTCCGCACCTTGCGGTGGCTTCCGGCGTGGTGGGCCGGGTCAGTGGTCTCGACCCGGAACAGACCTGTGCCACAGTCGTTTACACCACCATGACCGGATCGGCGACGGCAGGGCAACGGCTGCTGGCGCTGGACCCCGCAGACGTCGCGGCCCTGACCTTCGAGCTGTCGGCCCTGTGCGACACCACTGCGGCCGAAGCGGCGAAAGGCATTGCCGATCTGTCCGATCCACTCCTCGATGTCCTGGCGCAACGACACGCCGGCCGCGACCGCCCCCTGTTCGCATCCTGAACCGAAAGGCCAACCATGCCACCACATTTCCTCGACGGTCAGCCGCACCATCACCACGACCGGCCCAAACGTGAGCGCACGCCTGGTGAGCCACTGCGCATCGGCATCGGCGGCCCGGTTGGCTCCGGCAAGACGGCGCTGGTGGCCGCGCTGTGCCGGCAGCTGCGCGACGAACTGTCGCTGGCGGTGCTGACCAACGACATCTACACCACCGAGGATGCCGATTTCCTGCGCCGTCACGCCGTGCTGCCGGACGAGCGCATCGCGGCGGTGCAGACCGGCGGGTGCCCGCACACCGCGATCCGCGACGACATCACCGCGAACCTCGACGCCATCGATGACCTCATCGAGACAAACGACAGACTCGACCTCATCCTGGTCGAGTCCGGAGGTGACAACCTCACCGCGACGTTTTCCTCGGGCCTGGTCGACGTGCAGATCTTCGTCGTCGACGTGGCCGGCGGCGACAAGGTACCGCGTAAGGGCGGTCCGGGCGTCACCTACTCGGATCTGTTGGTGGTCAACAAGACCGACCTCGCACCGATGGTCGGCGCCGACCTGGACGTCATGCGGCGCGATGCTGCGCAGGTCCGTGGCGACCGCCCGACGGTGCTGATCTCGCTGACCGACGACCCGGCGGCGGCGGCCGTACAGGCGTGGGTGCGCGACCAGCTGGCCGGCGCGGGAGTCACGAACGCCTGAGTCATGCATACCCAGGTTCTGATCGTCGCGGCTCCCGGCCGCGGTCCGCGCATCGAATGCGTCGGCGGTGTGGCCGCGCGCCGCACCGCACCCGATGCCGTCCACCTGGTGTCCACGGCCGCAACGCCGCTGGGTGGTGACACCATCGACGTGCGTGTGATCGTGGAGGCGGGCGCCCGGCTGCAGGTGCGCAGCGTCGCCGCGATGATGGTGCTGCCCGGTGCGACGACGCTGCAGTCGCATTCGTCGTGGGCTCTCGAGATCGCCGGGGAACTCGATCTCGATCCCGAGCCGACGGTCGTCGCCGGCGGCAGCAGCCATCGGGCAACGACGCGGGTGCAGATCGCCGACCAGGGCCGGGTGCGGCTGCGCGAGCGGGTCCAGATCGGGCGGACCGGCGAGCATGACGGCTTCTGGGACGGCTCTCTGCACGTCGACCGTGATGCCCTGCCGGTGGTGCGGCACCGTGTCGAGCTGGGCGCCGGTGCGGTGAGCGACGACGATATCGCTGCCCCGCGCGCGTACGTCAGCGAATTCATTTACCCCGAAAGCGATTTCGGCGTGATCCGTAACGCGCAGCGATACGAATCACGCCGAGATCAGGTGGTCATGGCGCTGGCCGACGGGGGATGCCTGTCCGCCTGGCAGGGACCCAAACTCTAAGAGGCGGCGACCGCTGGGTCGGCCGTGGCCTGCACGATCTCCTCGAGTTCGCCGATCCTGGTTCGGGCGTAGGCCTGCTGTTCGGTGATGGTCAGCTGGCCGCGCTGGCGGCTCATGAACGTGACCGTCCACGACAGCAGCGTGGCGATCTTGGTCTTGAAGCCCACCAGGTAGATCAGGTGCAGCCCCAGCCAGGCCAGCCATGCGAAGAACCCGCCGAACTCGAGCTTGGACTTCTCGCCGAGCGGGATCTGGGCGACGGCGTTCCACTTCGACACGGTGGCCATTGAGCCCTTGTCGAAGTACGAGAACGGTTCGCGCGGCTTGGGCTTGGTGCCGTGCGCGCGGGCCTTGGCCTCGTTCTTCAGGATGGCGGCGACGTGCTTGCCGCCCTGGATCGCGCCCTGCGCCATGCCCGGTACGCCGTCGACGAAGGCCATGTCGCCCACGACGAACACGTTGGGGTGACCGGGGATCGACAGATCCGGGTTCACCTTGACGCGGCCGGCCCGGTCGATCTCGGTGTCGGACTGATTGGCCAGGTCGCGGCCCAGCGGGCTGGCCTGCACGCCGGCGGACCACACCTTGCATGCCGATTCGATGCGCCGGATGGTGCCGTCCTTGTCCTTGACGGTGATGCCGTTGCGGTCGACGTCGGTGACCATGGCGTTGAGCTGAATCTCCACGCCCATCTTCTCGAGCCGGTTCTTGGCTTTGAGGCCCAGCTTCTCGCCCATGGGCGGCAGCACCGCGGGCGCGGCGTCGAGCAGGATGACCTTGGCCTCGGTCGGGTCGATGTGCCGGAAACTGCCCTTGAGCGTCTGGTCGGACAGCTCCTGGATCTGGCCGGCCATCTCCACGCCGGTCGGGCCGGCGCCGACGACCACGAAGGTCAGCAGCTTCTTACGCCGCTCCGGGTCGCTGGACCGCTCGGCCTGCTCGAACGCGCCCAGGATGCGGCCGCGCAGCTCGAGTGCGTCGTCGATGGTCTTCATGCCCGGTGCCCACTCGGCGAAGTGGTCGTTGCCGAAGTAGGACTGCCCGGCACCGGCGGCGATGATCAGGCTGTCGTACGGCGTGCTGTAGGTGTGCCCCAGCAGGACCGAGTCGACGGTCTGGTTCTCCAGGTCGATGTGCGTCACATCGCCGAGCAACACCTGGGCGTTCTTCTGCTTGCGCAGGATCAGCCGGGTCGGTGGGGCGATCTCACCTTCGGAGATGATTCCCGTCGCCACCTGGTACAGCAGCGGCTGGAACAGGTGGTGGGTGGTACGGGCGATCAGCTTGATGTCGACATCAGCGTGCTTGAGCGCTTTCGCGCTGGTCAGGCCACCGAAGCCCGAACCGATGATGACGACCTTGTGACGATCCGATGCCGTAGCTCCGGGGTGGACCATGTTGAGGGGCTCCTCGACGTACCAGACTGTTTACACCCACAGGCTAGTCGCAGCTGAATCGATCAATGCAGTGAGATGCCCCACCGGCCTCGGGTCAGGCGCTGAGCGCTGCGTTCAGGGCTGCTCCGAGCGACGAAATGGCGCCGGGTACGTATCCGGTCACGCTGGTCGGAATGTTCACGATGACGCCGCCGATGCCCGCGTCGAACACCTTGGCCTTCAACTGCTCGGCGATGCTCTCGGCACTGCCCGCGACCATGCGCTGGCTCATCTCTGCCGGGATCAGGTCCGACGTCGCCTTGTCGTCGACGAAGGCGGTGACGAGCATGCTGGTTTCCAGCGTGGCCGGGTCACGGTCGATCTTTTCGCAGGCTTCCTTGATCACGGCCACCTTGCGGGGTGCTTCGTCGAAACCTGAGACCAGGTTGAGGTGGTCGAAGTGCCGGGCGGCCAGCGGAATGGTCTTCTTCTCGCCGCTGCCGCCGATCAGCAGCGGAATGTGGTCGCGGAAACGCGGCTCGGCCATCGCCTCACGCGTCCGGTAGTACTTGCCCTCGAAGGTGGGCCGTTCCCCGGCGAGCATGGGCAGGATGATCTCGAGCGCCTCGTCCAACTTGTTGAACCGGTCGGTGAAAGTTCCGAACTCATAGCCCAGCGAATCGTGCTCGAGTTCGAACCATCCGGTGCCGATGCCCAGAATGGCCCGGCCCTGACTCATCACATCGAGGGTCGTGATGGCCTTGGCGAGCAGCGTCGGGTTCCGGTACGTGTTGCCCGTGACCATGGTGCCGAGTTGCACCTTCTGGGTGGCGGTCGCCAGGCCGCCGAGCGCGGTGTACGCCTCGAGCATCGGCTGGTCGGGGGTGCCGAGCATCGGCAATTGATAGAAGTGGTCCATCACGAAAACCGAGTCGAAGCCGGCGGCCTCGGCTTCCTGGGCCTGGGCGATGACGGTCGGGAACAACTCACCGACACCGGTGCCGTAGGAGAAATTGGGAATTTGAAGTCCGAGTCGAATCGTCACGATTCGACCCTAGTCACGGGAGGCGCTGTGGCGTCAGTGTTTTCGCCGGGCGCGAAGCCCGGGCGAAACGGGAATAAAACCTGCAGGGTCAGGCGAAGGTGTCGAGCGCCCCAGCGCTCACATGCAGGGTCTCGCCGGTGATGTGGCGGGCGGCCGGTGTGGTGAGGAAGAGCGCGAGCTTGGTCAGCTCGGCGCCGACGGTCGTGCCGCTCGCGTCGATGCCGTCATAGCCCGTTTCGGCGCCGCGGCCGGCGGCGACCACGTTGATGGTGATGCCGCGGACGCCGAAGTGCTCGGCCTGGCCCGCGGTCCAGTTCGACACGGCAGCCTTGATGGCGGCGTCGGCGGTGCCGTCCTTGGGGCATTCCGGCACGACGGTGACGATGGCACCGCCGGAGCGCATCTGGTCGCCGAGGATCTGGACGGTCAGCACCGCGGACAGCAGTGAGGAGTCGAGGGTGTTGCGCCACACGGTGGCACGTTCGGCCAGCGTGTAGGTGCGCGGGTCGCCCGCGGACCAGGCCGGAGCCGGAACGTTGATGATGGTGTCGAGGTGCTGCGGCAGCTTGTCGCGCATCTGTTCCAAAGCCGCGCCGTCGGTGTTGTCCAGCACGATCGACTCGACTTCGAGTTCCTTGGCGGCTACTTCGAGGTCGTCGCGGCGGGCGCCGGCGATGACAACGGTGTGCCCGGCGTCGCGGAATCCTGCGGCAATGACGCGGCCGAGATCGGTATCGCCTCCGGTGACCAGAACGTCCATGAACAGGGCCTCCTCGTGTGCAACGCTGAACGCGGTTGCGGCCATGTTACTGGACAGTAGCTAGCTCACGAAACTCGCCACGCGGAGGAAACCGCCCTAGGGTTTTGCGAATGTGGCTCATGCGCAAGTTGATGCGTGCGGTGGCGGTTCTGGTCGTGGCCGGGGCCGTCTGCGCACTTTCCGCATGTGATTCGGGCCCCAAGAACTCCGGTCCGGTGATCAACGTCTACGCGGCGGCTTCGCTGAAGGGTGCGTTCACCGCGCTCGCCGAGCGCTACCAGAAGGACCACCCCGGCGCGGACGTGCAGTTCAACTTCGCCGGCTCGTCGTCTCTCGTCGAACAGTTGACGCAGGGCGCCAAGGCCGACGTGTTCGCCTCGGCCGACGCCAACAACATGACCAAGGCCGCCAATGCGGGCCTGCTCGCCCACGCGCCGGCGAACTTCGCCGCCAACACGCTCGTCATCGTGACGCGGCCCGGTAATCCGAAGCAGCTGGGCAACTTCGGTGATCTGGCTCGGCCCGGCTTGAACGTCGTGGTGTGCGCCGCCCCGGTGCCGTGCGGTACCGCCACCCGCAAGGTCGAGAAGGTGGCCGGTGTCGAGCTGAAGCCTGTCAGCGAGGAGACCTCCGTCACCGACGTGCTGAACAAGGTCACCAGCGGCCAGGCCGACGCCGGCGTGGTCTACGAGACCGACGCCAAGTCGGCCGGGGACAAGGTGACCAAGGTCGACTTCCCGCAGGCGGCATCGGCGGTGAACGTCTACCCGATCGCCGTGTTGAAGTCGGCTGCCGACGCGGCGACCGCGCAGCGGTTCACCGACCTCGTCACGGGTGATGTGGGCCGTCAGATTCTGGCGCAGTTCGGATTCGCGAAACCTTGAATCCTGGACTGCCGCGCTGGATCTATGTGCCGGCGGTACTCGGAGCAGTGTTCGTCGTCCTGCCCCTGATCGCGGTCGCGGCGAAGGTCGACTGGTCCCGGTTCCTCGACCTGATCAGCAGCGAGTCGTCGGTCACGGCACTGGTCCTGAGCCTCAAGACCGCCACGGCGAGCACGGTGCTCTGCGTGGTCCTGGGTGTGCCGATGGCCCTGGTCCTCGCGCGGAGCGGCTCGCGCCTGGTGCGGTGGACCCGCCCGCTGATCTTGTTGCCGCTGGTGTTGCCACCCGTGGTCGGCGGTATCGCGCTGCTGTACGCCTTCGGCCGGCTGGGGTTGATCGGCAAGTATCTGGACGCGGCGGGCGTACACATCGCGTTCTCGACGACGGCGGTCGTGCTGGCGCAGACCTTCGTCTCGCTGCCCTTTCTGGTGATCGCGCTGGAAGGTGCGGCCCGCACGGCCGGCTCACAGTACGAGGCCGTCGCGGCCACCTTGGGTGCCCGTCCGACCACGGTCTGGCGCCGGGTCACGTTGCCGATGCTGGCGCCGGGCCTGGTGTCGGGCTCTGTGCTGGCGTTCGCGCGGTCGCTGGGCGAGTTCGGCGCGACGCTGACGTTCGCCGGCTCCCGCCAAGGGGTGACGCGGACGCTGCCGCTGGAGATCTACCTGCAACGTGAGGCCGACGCCGATGCCGCGGTGGCATTGTCGTTGGTGCTGGTCTTGGTCGCCGCAGTCGTGGTGCTCGGGATGGGTGGCGCCCGCTTCGGTCGCGGACCGTTCGAGGCGGAGAACCGGCAGTGACGGGCGGACTTTCGGTACATGCCGTCGTCGAAGCCCGCGGCATCGACGTGGCGTTCGACGTCGCCGCCGGCGAGGTGGTCGCCGTCATCGGACCCAACGGCGCGGGCAAATCCAGTGTGCTGCACGTGATCGCCGGCCTGCTGCGGCCGGACGCCGGCACCGTGACGGTGGGGGCGCACCGGCTGACCGATGGGGCAGCCGGCCTGCACGTCGCGGTACACCACCGGCGGGTCGGACTGCTGCTGCAGGACCCGGCGCTGTTTCCGCACCTGACGGTCACAGGCAACGTGGCCTTCGGGCCGCGAGCCCGGCACCACCGTCGCGGCCTGCGCACCGAGGCGCGGCGGACGGCAGCGCATTGGCTCAGTGAGGTTGACGCCGCGGGTCTGGCTGACCGCCGTCCGGGGCAGCTGTCCGGCGGTCAGGCGCAGCGGGTGGCCCTGGCCCGGGCGTTGGCCGCCGAGCCGGACGTGCTGCTGCTGGACGAACCGTTGTCCGGACTCGACGTTGCAGCCGCCTCGGCGATGCGCCGGCTGCTGCGTGGCGTACTGGGTTCGGGCGGGCGTAGTTCCGTTCTGGTCAGCCACGATCTGCTCGATGTCGTCACGCTGGCCGACCGCGTGGTGGTCATCGAGGACGGGCACGTCGTCGAATCGGGCCCGGTGGCGGACGTTCTGACCGCGCCGCGGACGGCATTCGGGGCGCGATTCGCCGGCGTGAATCTGGTTAGCGGGCGCGCCGGTGACGATGGCGGGTCGGTGCTGGCCGCGGGACTGACCTGGCGCGGTACCCGTGGGCCCGACGTGGCGCCCGGTGGCCCGGCGATCGCGGTGTTCGCTCCCTCCGCGGTAGCTGTGAGCCGGGACGCCCCCGCCGCTGACGTCAATGTCGTCGCGGTCGGGGTCGCGGAACTGGATCATCGCGGCCCCGGCATCCGCGTGCGCGCCGAGGCGACCGACGACGCCGGTGGGGGCCTGGCAGCCGATATCAGTGCGGAAGCGGCGGCCGGTCTGCGGCTGATCCCGGGGGAGCAGGTGTACTTCAGTGTGGACTCGCGCGACGTGGCGATCCGGCCCGCGTGACGGCACGCCCGGCCCGCCCGAGGCCCGGCTGCAGCAGAGCAATGCCTCAGCAACCGAGCGATATCGCTGTGGTCTGTCGAGATGCCTGAGCCGAGCTAACCAAATAACAAGGCAACTGGTAGCAACTCGCACTTGCGTCACGCCGGTAACACTGTATTTTCGTCCCCATGCGACACCCGGATGCGCGGACACCAGCCCGCAAACGTCTTCCGAAATCACTGACTGCCGCGGTGGCAGGTGCAGCGGCCGCGGCCATCGCCCTGCCGAGCGCGATCTCATACGCCGATCCGGTACCCCCGGCGCCCGCCCCGGCACCCGCTCCGGCCCCGGCTCCGGCCGGGGAACCGGCACCTGTTCCGGCCCCGCCGGCTGACGCGCCGGCCCCGTTGCCGCCCGCAGCCGACCCGGCAGCGCCTCCGGCAGACCCCAACGCGCCGCCGCCTGCTCCCGCGGCGCCGGGCGCGCCGGGCGCACCTGCTGCCCCGGCTGCTGCTCCGGCGCCCGCGCCTGAGCCCGGCCGCGTCAACAATGACGCCGGTGGATTCAGTTACGTTGTGCCCCAGGGTTGGAAGATCGCCGATGCGACGCAGCTGTCGTACGGCCAGGCGTTGCTGACCCGGGTTCCGGCCGCCGGTTCGGAACAGGCTCCCAGTGACACCAGCGTTCTGCTGGGCCGGCTGGATCTGAAGCTGTTCGCCGGTGCCGAGTCCGACAACGGCAAGGCCGCCAACCGGTTGGCCTCGGACATGGGTGAGTTCTTCATGCCCTTCCCGGGCACCCGCATCGGCCAGGAGACCACCGCGCTGACCGCAGGCAACATGCCGGGTGCGGCGTCGTTCTACGAGGTGAAGTTCACCGACACCGGTAAGCCGAACGGTCAGATCTGGGCCGGCGTGGTCGGCAACCCGCCACCGGACGCCACCATCCGCAGCCAGCGCAACCCTCAGCGGTGGTTCGTGGTGTGGCTGGGTTCGGGCAACCACCCGGTGGACAAGGCCGCCGCGGTGACACTGGCCCAGTCGATCCGCCCGTGGAACCCGCCGCCACCGCCTCCGGTCGATCCGAACGCCCCGCCGAAGGCGGCCGACCCCGCCCACCCGATGGTCGGTGTGCCGGTGCCGGTGACGAATGCGCCGCCGGAGATGACCCCCGGCGGGTAGTCGCGAAAAGTATTGAGGACCGCGCCCAACCAGGCGCGGTCCTCAATACTTTGTGCGCGAGTTCTAGGCCGAACTCTTCGACTTCACGAAGCGGTAGATGAGCACCAGGATCACCGCACCGACCAGTGCGCCCCAGAACGAGTGCTGGATCGGCGGGCGGAAGTCGAGCTTGTGAGGCGCGTAGACGATGCTGCTCAACGTACCGCCGACATAGCCCCCGGCGATGCCCAGCACGCATGTGAGAATCCACCCCATGTCGTCCTTCCCGGGTACGACGAACCGGGCAATGGCTCCGACGACGAGGCCCAGAAGAATCAACCAGACGATATGCATCATTGTCATGACCTTTCGATTGACTGATACATCTCGAGGCTAGCCCGTTTCGAGGAGTCAGCACGAGGTCTGAACTGCAGCGATCTGGTGACGGTTAGGGGGCCAGTCCTAGCTGAAGTGCCAGACGGCGGCCGCGGCGAGGGCACCCATGCCGTTCAGTGACCAGTGCAGGGCGATCGGGGCGAGCAGGCTGCCGGACCGGCGTCGCAGCCAGGTGAAGACGAACCCGGCGGCAGCCGTCGCGACGACTGCCATGGCCACCCCGGCGATCATGCCGGCCACGCCGCCACCCAGCACGTGGGTGAATCCGACGTTGCTGCTGGTCAGGCCTAGTGAGGTGGCGATGTGCCAGAGCCCGAACAGCAGCGAACCAGCAGCGGCCACGCCGCGGAAGCCCCACGCCCGGTCGAGGGTGCCGTGCAGTACGCCGCGGAAGGCCAGCTCCTCGGGGATGACGGTCTGTAGTGGGATGACGATCATCGAGGCCAGCAGGGCGCCGGAGATGGTCGCGTAGTGGTTGTTGAGGAACATCGGCCGGGTCCACGGCAGCAGTACGCCGACGGCGATCACCGAACCGACGAGCAGGATCGCGCCGAGCGCGTAGCGCATGCCGGTCCGCCAATGTGCACGGCCGAGGCCGAGCTCGGTCCATCCCAGTCCCCGCTTCCGGACCAGGGCGACCAGGGCGAGCGCCGCGAGCGGCACTACGATGATGTTCGCCCAGGGCGTCGTGAAGTGGGCAAGCAGATTGGTGGCGACCAGTACGGCGACCACCACGGCCACATCGATGTAGACACGCGGATGCCGCACTGCTGGTGAGCCGTGCGATAAGCAGGGGACAGCGGCGGCTGCCGAGGCGTCGATCATCTGTCGTCAGTGTACTGGTAGGTGCCAAAGGTCCAGGTCACACGGTTGGCCCCGCCACCGTCCGTATTCCTCGGGTAGGCACACCGCGCAAGGGCGGTATCCGGCGGCGATGGCCTCCCAACCGCCCGGGTGTCGCACTCACATACGGCCGGCCGTCGGCGCCGGTGAGCGTGTACGTGCTCATGCGGCGTCGTGGAAGATCAGCCCGAGCGTCATCCGAGACCCCGAGCGCAGGGTGGATACGCCATGACGCACCGGGCCGATGGCCCAGCCTCGTTTGGACGGCACCGGGCGCTCACGGGTGGTGACCACCAGCCCGTGCCCGAACGGAATCGAGATGGCGGAGCCGCGTGACTGAGCGCGGGGTCGCTGCTCGTACAGCAGGAATTCGCCGCCGGTGTAGTCGATGTCGGGCCGGGTCAAGTTGATGACCACCTGGAGTGGAAAGACCAGGTCCCCGTACAGGTCTTGGTGCAGCGCGCACCAGCCGCCGGCGCCGTACTTGAGTAGCAACGCCGTCGTTCTCGTCTGCCCCGCCCGGTGACAGGTGGCCAACCAATCATCGAAACTATCGGGCCAGGGTGGGTCACGACGCAACCTGGCCCACCAGTCCCGGGCGATCGGCAGGAGCCGAGGGTAAAGCGCGTACTTGAGCTCGGTGATGACCTCGGGATAGGGCCGGTGGAAGTAGCGGTACTGGCCTTCGCCGAACCGATAGCGCGCCATGTCGATGGTCGACCGGAACCGGGCTTTATCCGGGTAGATCGCCGCCAGTTCGGCTGCCTCGGCCGGTGTGACGAGAGGTCCTGTCAGCGCCGCGCCGACGGTCTCGAGCTCGGTGCGGACGCCGTTCCAGTCGGTGCCGGCGACGCGCTGCTGCCAGATGCTCACGCCGCGGCCTCCAGATCAAGCAGGAGCCGCTTGGCTTCCGGACCGCCGAGGTAGCCGCCCATCCCGCCGTCGCTGCGGACCACGCGGTGGCACGGAACCACCACGGGCAGAGGGTTTTTCGCGCATGCCGTGCCGACTGCGCGAACCGCCCTGGGGCTGCCGGCCAACGCGGCGACGGCGGCATAGCTGGCTGTCTGCCCGTAGCCGATCTCTGGCAGGTGGTGCAGCACCGCGGCGCGGAACCCGGCGGCCAGCTGCCAATCCAGTGGTACGTCGAAGGTACGGCGGCTCCGGGCGAAGTACTCGTCGAGTTCGCGGGCAGCGGCGTCGAGCCGGGCCGGTGCCAGCAGGATGCGGGGGCTCACCCTATCGGCGAGCTCCTGCAACACGGCGTCATGGTCTTCACAGGCATAGGCGACACGGATCAGGCCCCGGTCGGTGGCAGCCAGCAGCAGCGGTCCGACAGGGCTGTCGACGGTGCGGTAGGCGATGTCGAGGACGCCGTCGCGCTCCGCCGCGGCGGCCAGCCGGCTGTGCAGTTCAGCCATCTCGTTCGGACCGATGTCGGTGGTGCGCGCCAGGCCACTGACGATGTTCTCGCCGTTGATCATCGCGGGCTCCTTCCTGTGTTCTGCAGCGGCGCGGCGACCTCGACGAGCTCGCCGAGGTAGGTCCGTCGTAGCGTCGCGATGCCGTCGCTGGCGGCGCGGCGGGCTGCCGCGGCGGTGCCGCCGAGAATCTCGGCGATGTCGTTGTAGGGCAGGCCTGCGAGGTAGTGGTACGCCACGGCGTGCTTCTGTTTGGGCGGCAAGCTGTCCACCGCGGCTGCCAGATCCTCGAAGTCGCGGGTCTCGGGCGGTCCCGGTGGCTCGGGTACGACGTCGATGGGGATCGGCTGGTGCGTGCGGGTCCTGGTGATGTCGATGGCTTTGTGGTGCGCGATGGTCACCAGCCAGGCCTCGAGATTCGCGTCCACCGGAAGATCGGGATAGGCCTTCAACGCCGCCAGGAAGGTTTCCGACCAGGCGTCGTCGGCGTCGAGAGCGCCGACGACGGCGCAACAGACCCGAAAGACCGTGGGGCCGTGGTGACGTACCACGGTCTCAAAAGGCGGCTTGGCTTTCACACTCTGTAGACGCTCCGTCGCCGGCATTTGTGAGGTGTCGACCCTGATCGACCTACCGATGCTAGGCGTCGCGGGCGGCCCGTCTAGTTGGTGGACGGTGTGGCTGGTGGTTCGTATGGTTGGTACCACCACCATTGGGCGCGTTCCCCGGTGGGTCCGGGACACAGCGGCACGTGCGGTGGTGCTGTGGTGGGTGGCCGTGCCAGCGACCCACCATGCAGCGACCTACCAGTTCTGTCGTTGACCACCAGTCGGTCGGCGGGTCCGGTGATGGTGATGCCGCCCCTGTGGTGCAGGCGGTGGTGATACGGGCACACCAGCACCAGGTTGTGCAGTTCGGTGACGCCGCCGTCCTCCCAGTGGATGATGTGATGCGCGTGCAATCCTCGGGTGGCCCCGCACCCCGGTACGCGGCAGCAGCGGTCCCTGTGTTCCAGGGCCCGGCGCAACCGGCGGCTGATGGTGCGGGTCGTCCGCCCGACGCCGACCGGCTGACCGTGCCGCTCCAGCCACACCTCGCAGGTCGCATCACACAACAACAGTCGACGTTCCTCATCGGTGAGCACCGAACCCAAATGCAACGCGGCACTGTCATGGTCGAGATCCACATGCACTACGACGGTGGTGTGCTGACCATGCGGACGGCGCGCCACATCGCTGTCCCAACCCGCGTCGATCACGCTCATGAACGCGTCCACACCGTTCGGGAACGGCGGCACCTGTTCGCCGGGCTCGACGCCTTCGTGGTCGCGCTTCCAGTCCGCGACCAACGCATCCCGATGCGAGGCCAGCGCGGCATCGACCTTCGCGGCCTCCAGCTTCGGTAGCCGAATCTTGTAGGTCGTGGACCCGTCATCGTGCGTGGTCTTGCTGATCGACCGCGGCGGCTCACGCTTCGGTCCGGGGTCCGGGCGCGGTTCCAGGCTCACGGCTTTGCGCAGCTGGGTGACCGTGGCGCTTTCCGCGAACTGCGCGTAATGCTCATCAGAACCGTCGGCGGCGTGTTCGGCCACGACGCCGACCTGATCGAGCGACAGCCGGCCCTCAGACATCGCCTCGGCGCAGCGCGGGAGCTCCTCGATCCGGTGCGCCACCGCCACCATGACCTCCGCGTTGCGTGGCGTCACCCCGGTTTTCCACGCCACCAGCGACGTGATCGAGCGCGCCCCGGTGGCACCCCACAGCCCGTCCCGGTCGATCTCGGCGACGATTTCCACGAGGCGTCCGTCGATCGCGTTGCGCTGACCGGTCAACTCCCCGATCTCGGCGAAGAACGCCTCGAGACGCTCACACGGCGACACCGGTGCATCCAAAGATGTTGCAGCGGTGGACATAACACCATCAAAGCAGAAGGGTCCGACAAAAAACGGAAACGCGCTACCCAGTCAAGGTCGACAACGAAACCGACGGATCAGCGAGCGCTCCGGCGTCGACCGGGCGGCGGGATCTGATGAGTTTCTTGATGTCGTCGAGGCCTTCCCAGATGTTGACGTTCATCCCGGCCAGTACCCGGTGCCCGCCGTCGAGCCAGAACATGGTGAACTCGCGCGTGCCGAGATCGCCACGGGTGATCGACGCCTGATACTGCGGTGCGTAGCCGACATACTCCATTCCGAGGTCGAACTGGTCGGTGAAGAAATACGGCAGCTCGTCGTAACTGCTTGGGGTACCGAGCATTCCATCGACGGCGACCGTGGGCTGCTTGAGGGCGTTGGCCCAGTGCTCGGTGCGGATCGGGACCCCGAACAGCGGATGTTCCGCGGCCGCGATGTCACCCACGGCGTAGATGTCACTGTCACTGGTCATCAATGTTTCGTCGACCGCGATACCGCCGTCGGCGATCACCAGTCCCGAGCGTTCGGCGAACTCGACATTCGGCGTGGCGCCCACCGCGACGAGAACCGCGTCGGCCTCGACAGTGGACCCGTCGCCGAGTCGCAGTCCCGTGGCTTTGCCGCCAGCGGTGGTGATCTCCTCGACTGCGGTGCTCAACCGCAGGTCGACGCCGTGGTCCCGGTGCAGGCCGACGAACACCTCACCGGCCTCGCGGCCCAACGAGGCCAGCAGAGGTAGTGCGGCCGATTCCACCACTGTCACGTCGGTGCCCAGTCCGCGCGCACTGGCTGCGACCTCGAGCCCGATCCAGCCGCCGCCGACGATCGCCAGCCGCCGTCCGTTGCCGAGTTTTGCCAGCAACTCAGTGGCGTCGTCGACGGTGCGCAGGAAGTACACGCCGTCGGCGTCCGAACCGGGGATCGGCGGTTTCCGCGAGCGGGATCCGGTGGCCAGCAATAACTTGTCGTAGTGTTCGTGATCGCCGTCGTTGAAGGCCACCATATGCGCGGTGCGGTCAAGGGTGGTCACCTCCGTGCCGAGCCGCAGATCGACGTCGTGCTCGGCATACCAGCTCTTCGGCTGCACCGTGAATTCCTCGAGGGTCTTCTTGCCGGCCATGAATTCCTTGGACAGCGGCGGACGTTCGTAGGGCAATCTGTCCTCGGCGGCGAACAACACCACTTGTCCCTCAAAACCCTTCGTGCGCAGGGCTTCCGCGGTCTTGGCGCCGGCCAGCCCGCCGCCGATGATCACGAATGTGGGTGAGCCGGCCATATCGAGTCTTCCCTTCGGTAGTCGAGATGTGAATCAGTACTTCAGAAATCAGTTTTCGATACGTCGGCGCAGGGTGTCGTCGAGCGATACCCGGACGAGTGCGGCGGCGAGTCGCGCATTGTGTTTGGGGGCCAGCCTCCCGAGCTTCCGTGCCTCGGTGGGCAGCCCCAACTCCTTCGCCGTGGACAGTGCGCGTTCATCGAAATACGGTTGCACCCAGGTCCAGACGTCCTGGATCTCGCGCAGGAAGATGTCGGCGCCGGTATGGCCGATGCCGTCGAATCCCTGCAAGGCCTTACTCGCCGCCGCCACATCGTGGTGGGCCCTGACCCGCAGGTTGCGAAGGTCGCCGCCGTATTCATCGTTGACCCGGTTCGCGATACGGGTCATTCGGGTCGCCGAACTCTCGTCGTACCTGGCGTAGCCGGCGCGACCAAAGGCGGCGATCATGTCACTGCGGTCAGCCTTCAGCACGGCCGCCGGAGTGCGAATCCCAGCGCGGAACAACTCACGGGCCGCGGCCACCGCGGTGTCCGCGGAGATGGGCTTGCTGGCCAACATGCACAGCGACAGCAGCTTGAACAGCGGCATCGGCTTGTCGCGGAGCGTGATCCCGGCATCCTCGGCATACGTGGTACCGGCTGCGTCGAGCAACCGCGCGACGACCTGACGATCCCGTGCCATACCTCCACGCATACCCATCCGCGCGGTGCGCAAACGCTACTTGGGTGGCAGTGCGGCCGCGTACCCGACGCCGCGGTCGACCCAGCCCTGCAGCTGCCGTTTGGTTTTCAGCCCGTCGGGCGCGACCCGCAGCCAACCTCGCATCTCGCGGCCGCCCATCACCATCGAGTCGACGTGTTGGCGTCGCAGCAACGTCTCGGTGTCGTCGGGCGCAACCCGGACCAGCAGGCCACCATCTCGGCTGGCTGCCACCGACATGTTGCCGTTCAACAGAAACGCGAGCCCGCCGAACATCCGCTTTTCGTCGACGCCGCCGACCGGGCCGAGCAGTTCACGGATCCGGTGGGCCAGATCCTCGTCAAAGGCCATGCGGCCAGTCTCGCACTAATCAGCCGTCGGCTTTGGCTATCTTGCTGCTGCACAGTCAGCGAACACGTTAGATTCCTCAGGTGCTGATCGCGGCGTTGCGGGACCTGCAGTGGCGGCGGCGCCGATTTCTCATCGCGGTCGTCGGAACTTCGTTCGTGTTCGCGATGACGTTGGTGCTCACCGGACTGGCCAACGGTTTCCGGGTGGAGGCCGGTAACACCGTCAATTCGCTCGGCATCGACTACTTCATGATCCAGAACGGCGCGGCGGGCCCGTTTCTGGGTTCATCACCGTTCGCCCAGACCGAAGTCGAACGCGCACAGAAACTTCCGGGCGTCCAGGCTGCCGCAGCGGTGGTCTACGCGGGCACAACGGCCCTCGACAACGGGACGCCGCGGACCATGAACCTGTTCGGTGCACCCACCGCCGGGCCCGGCATGCCGGCGATGTCCCTGGGGCGCGCGCCCGCCACACCCGACGAGATCGCGGTGTCGTCCACCCTGGGCCGCAAGATCGGCGACCAGATGCACATCGCCTCACACACATTGCAGGTGGTGGGAATCGTCAACAATTCGACCGTGCTGGCGCAGCAGCCCAACCTGTTCCTGACGACGGTGGGCGCGCAACGGCTGGTGTACGGCGGGCAGCCCGTCATCGCGTCGGTCGGAATCCGGGGTAACCCGACCAAGGCGCTCGACGGCTACCGTCTGGTGGACCGTCGCGGTGCCATCGACGACATGATGCGGCCGCTGAAGGTCGCTGTTGATGCCATCAGCATCATGGCCGTCCTGCTCTGGGTGGTGGCCGCGACGATCATCGGCATGTTCATCTACATGTCCGCGATGGAACGCACCCGGGACTTCGCGGTGTTCAAAGCCGTTGGGGTGAAGACGAAATCGATGATGGCCGGGCTGGCGATGCAGGCCGTGTTCGTGGCCGTCTGCTCCGCGGCGATCGGAGTCCTTCTGGCCATGCTGCTCGGGCCCATGTTCCCGATGCGGGTGGACGTCCCGGCCGGGGCCTACCTGTTGTTGCCCGTCGTGGCCATCACCATCGGACTGATCGCCAGCCTGGCCGGCATGCGCAGAGCGGTGACAATCGATCCAGCGATGGCATTCGGGGGGCCATAGACCATGAGCGGCTTACAGATTCGCGACCTGGTGGTTGAATACGGCAAGTCCGCCGACAAGGTCAGGCCGATCGACAATTTCGAGCTCGAGCTGTCGGCCGGATCGCTGGCGATCCTGTTGGGACCCAGCGGTTGTGGGAAGACGACGCTGCTCTCGTGCATGGGCGGGATCCTCAAGCCCACGTCGGGCCGGATCCTCTTCGACGGCATCGACGTCACCGCACTCGGGCCCAAGGCACTCACCGACTACCGCCGCAACACCGTCGGCATCGTGTTCCAGGCGTTCAACCTGGTGCCCAGCCTGACCGCCGCGGAGAACGTCATGGTGCCGATGCGGGCCGCCGGTATGAGCCGGGGCGCAGCCCGGCAGCGCGCCGCGGAACTGTTGGACCGCGTCGGACTGTCGCATCGGATGACACACCGCCCCGGTGACATGTCCGGCGGACAGCAGCAGCGGGTCGCGGTGGCCAGGGCCATCGCACTGGACCCGCCGCTGATCCTGGCCGACGAGCCGACGGCGCACCTGGACTTCATCCAGGTCGAGGAGGTGCTGCGGCTCATCCGGGAGCTTGCCGACGATCGCGTCGTGGTGGTCGCCACCCATGACAGCCGCATGCTGCCGCTGGCGGACCGCGTCGTCGAGCTTGTCCCGACTGTCGCCAGCACCGAGCGGGAGCCCGAGGTATTCGAGCTCGATGCCGGCGACCTGGTGTTCGAGCAGACCACGATCGGCGACCTGATCTATGTGGTCAAGGAGGGCCGCTTCGAGATCACCCGGGAGATGCCCGACGGGGCGACGATGCTGTTGTTCACCGCCGGGCCTGGTGAGTACTTCGGCGAGATCGGGCCGCTGTTCGGCATACCGCGCACGGCGACGGTCCGCGCGCTCACCGACGGAGTCGTCGTCGGCTACACGGTGAAGGATTTCCGGGCCCGGCTGGGCCCGGATCGCATCCACGAACTCATCGAGCACCGCGCGATCAATCTGGCCGACGAGTCGCCGTCGGCCGACATCGCCTGAGACTCAGTCCAGGTCGACGCGGACCGACAGCAGGTCGGTGCCCATCACCCGGACGACGGCGCTGTTCAGCTGTGGAAGTTGACGCAGCCGGGCGACCGGGTCGTCGTCGGGCACCAGGTGCGCCGTGCCGCTGCGCCATTCGCCGTTGATACGCACGCGCACAGCGGGATTCGCCTTGATGTTGCGGACGAAGTCAGCGTGGTCGCCGTGCTCGGACACCAGCCAGAAGGCGCCGTCGATGACCCGACCGCCGATCGCGGTGTGCCGGGGTTCGCCGGACTTGCGCCCGATGGTCTCGAGCATGGTCACCGGCAGCTGCCGGCCCACCGGATTGACCAGGCGTCGCTGCACGGTGTGGACCACACGCCGCTTGAGCTCATTGAGGTTGGGCATGTGCCCATCTAACGCGAACGGACCCAAAAGTCCCACCACCATGAGGTGAACAGGAGCATTTGGGTCCGCTCGCGTCATTCAGTTGTCAGGCAGCCACCGTGGCGGTCTCCGCCGCCGGCTCCAGCGCCTGGGCGATGATGTCCGCGACGTCGGTCATGGGCCGCACATCGAGTGCGTTCAAGACCTCGGCCGGCACATCGTCCAGGTCGGGCTCGTTGCGTGACGGGATGAAGACTGTTGTCAGCCCGGCACGTTGGGCTGCCATCAGCTTCTGCTTGACCCCACCGATGGGCAGCACCCGCCCGTTCAGCGTGACCTCGCCCGTCATCCCGACGTCGGAACGCACCTGCCGTCCGGTGGCCATGGACACCAAAGCGGTCACCATGGTCACGCCAGCCGACGGACCGTCCTTGGGCACGGCGCCCGCGGGCACGTGCACGTGGATGCGACGATCCAGCGCCGTCGGATCGACACCCAGCTCCGCCGCGTGCGACCGCACGTAGGACAGCGCGATCTGCGCCGACTCCTTCATCACGTCGCCCAGCTGGCCGGTCAACTGCAGGCCCGGTTCTCCGTCGTTCGAGCCGGCTTCGATGTAGAGCACATCGCCGCCCATGCCCGTGACGGCCAGTCCGGTCGCCACACCTGGCACCGCGGTGCGCTCCGCCGACTCCGGCAGGAATCGCGGACGGCCGAGGTACTCGACCAGGTCCGGTTCGTCTACCGTCACCGCGTCGGCACCAGATGCCAGCCGCGTGGTCACCTTCCGCAGCGCCTTCGCCAGCAGTCGCTCGAACTGCCGGACACCCGGCTCGCGGGTGTAGTCCGCGGCGATCTTGCGCAGCGCCGCGTCCGTCACCGTCACCTCGTCGGTGGTCAACGCCGCCCGTTCGGCCTGCCGGGGCAGCAGGTAATCCCGGGCGATGGCGACCTTGTCGTCCTCGGTGTAGCCGTCGAGGGTGATCAGTTCCATGCGGTCCAGCAGAGCCGAGGGGATGTTCTCGATGACGTTGGCCGTCGCCAGGAACACCACGTCGGACAGGTCCAGATCCAGGTCCAGGTAGTGGTCCCGGAACGTGTGGTTCTGCGCCGGGTCCAGCACCTCGAGCAGTGCCGCTGCCGGATCGCCACGGTAGTCGGAGCCCACCTTGTCGACCTCGTCAAGCAGCACAACGGGATTCATCGAACCGGCTTCGCCGATGGCCCGCACGATGCGGCCCGGCAGCGCACCGACGTAGGTGCGACGGTGCCCGCGGATCTCGGCCTCGTCGCGCACGCCGCCCAGGGCCACGCGGACGAACTTACGGCCGAGGGCCCGCGCCACCGACTCGCCCAGCGACGTCTTGCCGACGCCGGGCGGACCGGCCAGCACCATGACCGCGCCCGAGCCGCGCCCGCCGACGACGGCCATGCCGCGCTGAGCGCGACGGGCCCGCACGGCCAGGTACTCGACGATGCGGTCCTTCACGTCGTCCAGACCGTGGTGATCGGCATCCAGCACCGCGCGAGCGGCCGTCAGGTCCGTCGAATCCTCGGTCCGCTCGTTCCAGGGCAGGTCCAGGACGGTGTCCAGCCACGTACGAATCCAGCCGCCTTCCGGGGTCTGCTCGCTGGAGCGTTCCAGCTTGCCGACCTCGCGCAGGGCGGCTTCGCGCACCTTCTCGGGCAGATTGGCCGCCTCGATACGGGTCCGGTAGTCAGCGGGTTCCTCGGCCCCCGCAGAACCGTCGAGTTCGCCCAGCTCCTTGCGGATGGCGTCCAGCTGCTGGCGCAGCAGGAATTCCTTCTGCCGCTTGTCCATGCCCGCGCGGACGTCCTCGGCGATCTTGTCGTTGACCTCGACCTCGGCCAGGTGCTCGCCGGTCCATCCGATGAGCAGGCTCAGGCGACGACTCACGTCCTCGGTCTCCAGCAGTTCGCGCTTCTGCACGTCGGACAGGTACGAGGCGTAACCCGCGGTGTCCGCCACCGCGGACGGCTCGCTGATCTGGTTGACCGCGTCGACGATCTGCCAGGCCTCCCGCCGCTGCAGGATGGCCAGCAGCAGCTTCTTGTATTCGGCTGCCAGGGTCCGGGTCTCCTCGGTGGCAGCGGGCTCCTCGACCTCGTCGACCAGAACCCACAAGGCGCTGCCCGGGCCGGACGTGCCGGAACCGATGTGCGCACGTCGCTCACCGCGGACCACGGCCGCGGCACCGCCGCTGGGTATCCGGCCGACCTGGACGATCGACGCCAGGACGCCGTGGGTGGGGTAGCGGTCGTCGAGGCGGGGCGCGATGAGCAGTTTGCCGGCCTCGCCGGCGGTAGCGGCGGCCTGGGCCGCATCGACCGCGGCCCGCGCGGCCTCATCGAGTTCGATGGGCACGACCATGCCCGGCAGGACGATCGGCTCGGTGACAAACAGGACGGGAACAGCGATGGGCGCTGTTGTGGCGTCAGACATCCGTACCTCCAAAGTTGAATCTCCTGCGCTCAACCTTTGGGGGTCTCGATTTGTTCCACGGCCACCGGCCCGCGCTGTTCCCGCGCTTCCCACCGGATTCTGGCCCGCTTGCCGACGATGAACGTCGCCGTCATGAGCACGGCGGTGGTGGCCAGCGCCAACACCGAGGTCACGGCATTGGCGACGTCCACCGACGCAGAGAAGATGACTGCCAGATGGAGTGCGGTTCCCACGAGCAACCCGATGCCCCACATCGCTGAGAGCAGAATGTGCACTCGCCGGCGATAGGCGACCGCAGCCGGGCTGGTGTCGGGTTGTCCGGTCTGTACCCGTTCCGAGACGACCTGGGTCAGTGGCGTGCCGACCACGCAGCTGCCGAGGAAGACCACGCCGCCGAGGCCGCCCACCAACGTGTTGCCCGCCAGCAGCATTCGCGGATCCGACGTGCTGAGCCCGACGGCCAGGCTCAGCCCGAAGTTGAGCATGAGATAGCCGGCGAACGGATCGAGGCGGCGAGCGTTGATCGCGTCGTAGGCGACTTTGCCGCCGGCCAGCACGGTGGCGGTGAGCAGGGCCACATACTCCGAGACGCCCGCGGCGCGCAGTCCGTAGTACGCGATCAGCGGCGGTGCGACATCGAGCAGGATGCCGCGAATGATCGGTCGCATGGACGGTGCCTCGCTCACCGCGACGACACTATGTGGCGACCGTGATTCGCGCACAAAAGCGGGAGCCTGCCGTCTCGGGGGTAACGGCAGGCTCCCGTGTTACTAGTGAAGCACCCAGAGTGCTGACCTGCGGTTGCCGATACCGAAGAGTGATGTCGCAGTTGGCTAACGGTTGGGACTCGGAACAGGGCTCATGGCGGAACCGACCCCACCCTCGACAGCATGATTAGAACGTGTTCTAGTTCAAGGGTGCTCGAGGACACCTTGCAGAAGCTCAGCGCCGACGAGGTCGCGCGGATGCGGGCCATCTATGAACCGTTGACGCAGTCTGTGCGCGAGTTGATCGATGCCACCATCCGGACCGAAACCGGCGCAGACACCGTTGCCGCCGTCAAGGCCGAGATCGACGCCGCCACCGCCCAGCTGCGGGCCAACCAGCTCGAGGGCTCGTTCGGCATCCGCTTCGGCGCCCAGGGCAGTGAAATGCCCTGGGGCAACGCGGTGATCGGGGTGCGCAATCCGATTGCGGCGCCGGTGGAACTGATCCGGGCCGAGGACGGCAGCGTGTCGGCCGACTTTCATCTCGGCGCCGCGTACGAGGGCCCGCCGGGGCATGTACACGGCGGAGTGTCGGCGATGATCCTCGACCATGTGCTGGGTGAGGGGGCGAGCCTGCCGGGACAACCGCGACTGACCGGCACGCTCACCATGCGCTACCGGCGCATGACGCGGCTGGGTGATCTGCACACCGAGGCCCGCATCGTCCGGACCGAAGGCATCAAGACATACGCCGTCGGGCACATCGCCGATGCCGAGGGCGTCACGGTCGAGGCCGAGGGCGTGTTCATCACACCGCGCTGGGCGCGGGACTGACCGGGAGGTTCCATGGAGAAGGTCATGGTCACGCTCCGGCGTGCCGCGGCGGACGACGCCTGGTGTGCCCGTCTGCGCACCGAGGTCGCCGATGAGTTGCTGGCGCTGGGCGTGCCCGGCCTGGCGGTCAACGTCAAAGACGCCCCGGTGCGGGACTCGCTCATGGTGCTGACCACGCTCGAACCGCCGGTGGTGGCGGTGATCAGCGTGTGGACCCAGCAGTACTACGGGGCGCAGATGACCGCGGTACTGGACCGCCTGCGCACAGAGTGCACCGAGTTGGCGGCCTACCTGGTGACCGAATCGGTCCCGATGGCCGGTCCGGCCATCGTCCTCGGTGAACGCACCACAGGCCTCGCGAATGTCGCGCTGCTGCGCCGCCCGGACGGGATGGACGAACGGGAGTGGTTCCGCCGCTGGCACATTGACCACACTCAGATCGCGATCGACACCCAGTCCACGTTCGGTTACACGCAGAACGCGGTGGTCCGTGCGCTGACGCCCGATGCCCCGCAGCTCGGCGCCATCGTCGAGGAGTTGTTCCCCATCGAGGCGACCACCAGCCTGCACGCGTTCTTCGGAGCTGCTGACGACGCCGACCTGGCCGACCGCGCGGGCAAGATGGCCGCGAGCACGTCGGCCTTCGGGGCCAACGTCAACGTGGACACCGTGCCCACCAGCCGCTACGTCATACGAAACCCGTTTGGAGACAAGCTGTGACCGACACCGCCGCGCTCGTGCAGATCGACGACACCAACCGGGTGCGCACCCTGACCCTGAACCGGCCCGACGCCCTCAACGCGTTCAGTGAGGCGCTGTACGACGCGACCACGATCGCGTTGAGGGAGGCCGCGGCCGATCCGGAGGTCTCGGTCGTCCTGCTCACCGGCGCCGGGCGGGCTTTCAGCGCCGGCAACGACCTCGTCGAGATGCAGGCGATGGTCACCAATCCCGAGTATCAGATGGGGGAGTACGGCTTTCCCGGGCTGATCGAGGCGCTGACGGCGTTCCCGAAGCCGTTGATCTGTGCGGTGAACGGGGTCGGTCTGGGAATCGGCACCACCATCCTCGGCTACGCCGATCTGGCGTTCATGTCGACGACCGCGCGGCTCAAATGCCCGTTCACCAGCTTGGGGGTGGCATCGGAGGCGGCGTCGTCATACCTGTTGCCGCGGTTGATGGGCCGGCAGAACGCGGCCTGGCTGCTGCTGTCGTCGGAGTGGGTGAGTGCCGAGGAAGCACTGCGCATGGGTCTGGTGTGGCGCGTGTGTGAGCCCGACGACCTGCTGCCGGAAGCTCGCCGGCACGCGGAAATCATTGCAGCGCGGCCACTTTCGAGCTTGATGGCGGTCAAGTACGCGATGGTCGAGCCGACGCGTGACGCGATCGTCGCGGCGACGCAACGGGAGTCCGGGCAGTTCGCCGAGTTGCTCGGTGGTGCTGCCAACGCCGACGCGCTGAGCGCGTTCGTGGGGCGTAAGAACTAACCCGCTTTGTGCACCGGGCAGTCGGTGCGGGCCGCTTCGATGATGGCCCGCACCGTCCGCCGGCAGCGGCCGCAGTCCAGGCCCGCACCGCATTTCTCGGCGATCTGCTTCGAGGTTGTTGCACCGTCGGCGACCAGCTCGGTCACGACCTGACTGGTCACTCCGGTACAGAGGCAGACGAACATCAGCCGGCCTCCTCGTCGAACGACTCGACCGACGTGAGGTGGGCCAGGGTGCCCACGAAAACCGTCGGATAGACACCGAAGCCGGCCGCCGACATCCATTCGGCAGCGGCGTCGGGGTGATCGATCCAGCGGCGCGCGGCGGCTTCGCTCTCGATCTGCTGCAGGATCAGCACCTCGTGGCCGTCATCGAAGGCCCGGTACACCCAGACCTTGCACACACCGGCATCCCGGAAGCGCCCGGCGGCATCGTGCACCTTGTCCATGAGGGCGGGGACGTCCTCGACCGCGGTGACGACACCGACGATGACGGACGCAACGGCATGCTCGCCTGGGGGCGGTTCGGCCAGGTCGATCTTTTCGACCACCTCACCGGCGAATACCGCCGGGATGTCGTCCACGCCGGACGCATCGAAGAATTCGAATACCGCGGGTGAGCGCAAGACTTCGCGCACAGAATTCGCATTGCGAATACCGACGGTGGCCAATACCCGCCCTGGCTCCCACAAGGACGAATACACGACGACGTGGTGTGCCGAGAGTTCCGTCAGAATCGATCGGTGCGACTTCAGTCGCCGCCACATCGCTTCCACGTCGTCGACGCGATAATCGGCGGCAAAGATCAGCGAGTGCAACGGCTGCTCGCTCATCGGTCCTGCCATTCGGGGTCGCGGGGACCGCGGACGGGCGGCCCGCGGCGGTTAGTGCAGTCTAACCTTACTTAGGGCAGCCAGTCCATAGCTGCTGGCCAGCGCCGGAGTTGCGAATCGGGAAATCGGGCAGGCGCGGCAGAATCGCGGCGGAAACGCGGGGCGATCCGGTCGCCGGCAGGGGACCGCTGCACTAGGTTTGCACAAGGCGCCACGTTGTTCCGCGCCAGTGACACTTGACCCAGCCCCGATGGTGTTTAAGGAGCCGAAATGCAAGGCGACCCCGAAATTCTCAAATTGCTCAACGAGCAATTGACCAGTGAACTCACCGCGATCAACCAATACTTCTTGCACTCCAAAATGCAGGACAATTGGGGCTTCACCGAATTGGCGAAGCACACCCGTGAAGAGTCGTTCGAGGAAATGCGCCATGCAGAAACGCTCACCGATCGCATTCTGCTGCTCGACGGCCTGCCCAATTACCAGCGGCTGTTCTCGCTGCGCGTCGGGCAGACGCTGCGCGAGCAGTTCGAGGCCGACCTGGCCATCGAGTACGAAGTGGTCAACCGGCTGAAGCCAGGCATCATCATGTGCCGCGAGAAGGGCGATGCCACCAGTGCCAACATCTTCGAGGCCATCCTGGCGGACGAGGAAGGCCACATCGACTACCTCGAAACCCAGCTGGAGTTGATGGACAAGCTCGGTGAGCAGCTCTACGCGGCCCAGTGTGTGTCGCGGCCGCCGTCATAGACCGGTGTCGCGATTACGGCCTCGCCCTTCGGGGCGGGGCCGTTGTCGTTGGTGCATCCGAGACCGATTCATCGGTGAAAAAACTAGAACTTGTTTCAGTCTTGGCGTAGCGTGCGAAAAGTGAGCCGAATCGGAGATTTCACCGACGAAGACGTAACCGCCTGGGTGCTCAAGTCACCCGACATCGCTACGGCCATGGCGGGTTTCACCCACGCGGTGTACACCAAGGGCCGCTTGCCCTTACGGGTTCGCGAACTGGCGCGCGCGGTGATCGCGCTCGACAACGAATGCGTGACGTGTCAGAACACCCGGGACGCAGCGGGTCCCGGGGCCGGCGTCGACGAGGACCTCTACAACCATGCGGGCGTCTGGCAGACCTGGCCCGGCTACTCCGACCAGGAGCGCATCGCGGCCGAGTTCGCCTACCGCTTCGCCACCGATCACACCGGCCTGCGCGACGACGGAGACTTCTGGGCCCGCGCCGCAGAGCATTTCAGCGACGAGCTGTTGACCGACCTGGCGCTGTCGTGTGCCATGTGGCTCGGCATGGGCCGGATGCTGCGCACCCTCGACATCGGTCAGGCCTGCAAGATCACCCTCTGAGCGGCGCGGCGGTCAGACCAGGCCCGTCGCGTCGAAAATCCACGACATGTCAGCGGTCGCGAAGTTCTCCAGCCAGGACGGCGGCGCGAAGTTGGACAGCGCGCTCATGTCCCAGTAGTCCTTCCACAACGTCACCTTGCCGTTCTCCACGCGGTGCACCGTGACGAACTTGAGTACCGCGGATTCCCCGGTCTCCCAATGCCATTCCTCATGATGCTCGTACATGGCGTCGGCGCCGTTGGTCAGCAGCAGACCGTCGAAGTTCTCATAGGAGGCCAGCGGTTCCAGCCCGATCTTGAGGCGCTTGACGATGTCCTCGGGTCCGCGGGCGGCGGCGGCCGGGCCGACTGGCATGTCCAGGTAGATGCAGTCGTCGGACACGAAGTCCGTCAACCGTTCCCAGTCCCGCGCGGACAGCGCCTGCCACAATCCGTGGATCGTATCCTCAACCGACACTGGCGAATTCACCTTCCTTGGCGACGGGCAGAGCTGGGGTCTGACGGGCGAACCGCAGGAAGCGGCCGGTACGGGTGGTGCCCACCAGTTCGGTCGGCACGCCGTCTCGGAACACCTGCTGGCCGCTGACGAACACCGCGGCGACGGTGGCGTCGTTGCGGTTGACCATGCGGGACAGTCCGCCGTACTGCTCGACGGGATCCTCGGCGTAGGCGTCCAGCGAAACGTCCAGGCGCTCGGGGTCGATGACGACCAGGTCGGCCCGGTCGCCGACGCGCAGATGTCCGGCGTCCAGGCGGTACCAGTCCGCGAGTTCGCCGGTCAGTCGATGAACGGCCTGCTCGACGGTCAAGAAGGGAGTTCCGGCGCGTTCGGCGTCGCGCACGTGCCGTAGCAGGCGCAGGCCCATGTTGTAGAACGCCATGTTCCGCAGGTGTGCGCCGGCATCGGAGAAGCCGAGCTGGATGCCGGGATCGCGGGCCAGCTTCTTCAGCACTTCGGGGCGGTGGTTGGAAATTGTTGTGCGCCAGCGGAGGTGGCGCCCGTACTCGAGTACCAGATCCAGGAAGGCGTCCACCGGGTGCAGGCCGCGCTCGACGCCGACCTGACCGAAGGTTTTGCCGGCCAGGGATTCGTCGGGGCAGCCGACGATCTCCGCGTCGAAGAAGTCACGGTGCCACACCCGGACGCCGAACTTCTTCTCGTAGTCCTTGCGGAACTGGCGGCGGTAGTCGTCGTTTCGCATCAGCTCGTTGCGCTCGACCTCGTCGCGCAGGTGCAGAGCCGCTGCGCCGGAACCGAATTCCTCGAACACCACGAGGTCGATGCCGTCGGCGTAGACCTCGAACGGCACCGGCAGATGCTGCCACCGGAAGTTCCCGCCGAGCTTGTTCACCAGCCGGGCAATCGGCCCCATGATGGTGATGGCATAGGGGTTGGCCTTGATGTCGGCCGCGGAGAGCAGGCTGGTCTTGAGGTTCTCCCGGAACAGGCCGAGGGATTGGGCCAACTGGGACACCAGGTTCAGCGGATTCTGCAGGTCCGGGCCGGACTGCAGGATGCGGCCCGAGCGCCGCAGCTGCGTCTTGAGCCGGCGCAGTTCGCGTGCCCGGGCATAGGTCGACGGCAGGGTGCGCGACCGGCAGGTGTCGCCGTCGATCTTGTCGAAAAGCAGCTGTTGCGAAGACATTCCGACGAAGCCGGCCTGCAGCGCGGCCGAGAGCATCTGTTCCATCTCGGCCTGCTCGCCGCGCGTCGGGCGGACATCCTCGCGGGTGGCGCGGTCCAGACCCATGACGGCGGTGCGCATGTCGGAATGGCCGATGAACGCGGCCACGTTCGGCCCGAGCGGGCGATCTTCGAGTGCGGTGACGTAACCCTCTGCGGTGTCCCAGGTCTTGTTCTCGTCGACAGCGGCGATAACGTGATCGCGCGGGATGGCCTCCACGCGGCCGAACAGGTCACCGGCGTCTTCACCGCCGACGTGCACGGTCGAGAGGGAACACGAACCCAGCATCACCGTGGTCACGCCGTGCCGCAGCGACTCGGCCAGGCCGGGGCCGGCGAGGACCTCGACGTCGTAGTGCGTGTGGATGTCCAGCAGGCCGGGGGTCACCCACTTGCCGGTGGCGTCGACGACGTTCGAGCATCCGGCCTCGTCCAGGTCCACCCCGATCTCCACCACGTGCCCGGCGCGAATTCCGATGTCCCGGACGGCAGCAGGCGCACCGGTTCCGTCGAACCAGCGCCCGTTGCGAATGATCGTGTCGAACGTCGTTGCAGAGGTCACCTAGCTATAGAAGCGTGCCGCTCAGGCCGCTGTCAATGAAAAAGTGAACACTTTCGTAACATTGTCTACTCGTCCAGGGGAAACCTGGGACGTCCCTCAGGATCAGGGCGGATACTGACTCGGGTGACCCCCTTGCAGCGGTACATCGCCGAGGAAATCGCCACCGACCATGTCGACGGGTTGCTGTCCCGCCGGGAAGCCATGCGCAGGCTCGCGCTGTTGGGCGTGGGCACCGCGACCGCGACCGCCCTGATCGCCGCATGCGGCGAGAGTCGCGGTCCGACCGCGGCCACGACGTCGACAACGGCAAGCAAGCCGTCGATCGAGCCCGGCCCTCCGCCTGGTCTGGAGAACGCCGTGCAGCCGGCGCCGATCACCTGGGCCGACGACAAGCTGCAGGGGGCGTGGGCCGGGGCCGCCCAGCCTCGCGGCGCGGTATTGGTGATCCACGAGAACAAGGGCCTGAACGACTGGGTCCGGTCGGTCGTCGGCCGCTTCGGCGGCACGGGGTACTCGGCACTGGGCATTGATCTCCTGTCGGCGCAGGGCGGCACCGCGGCATTCAAAGATCCCGCGGAAGCCACTGCGGCACTGGGCAAGATCCCTCCGGACCAGTTCGTCGCCGACCTGCGTTCGGGGCTCGACGAGCTGCAGCGGCGGGCTCCCGGCGTCAAGCTCGCGGTCATCGGGTTCTGCTTCGGCGGCGGGCTCACCTGGCAGCTGCTGGCCGCCGGGGAGCCGAGGCTGGCGGCGGCGCTGCCGTTCTACGGGCCGCTGCCGGACCCGCATGACTTCGCGGGCTCGAAACAGGCTGCGGTGCTGGCATTTTACGGCGCCAAGGACGAGCGGGTGACATCCAGTAAGGACGCGGCGGCGGCGGCACTGGAGCAGGCCGGCATGGCCCATCAGATCATCGTGGAGCCCGACGCCGATCACGCCTTCTTCAATGACTCGGGTCCGCGGTACAACGCCGCGGCGGCCGCCGATGCGTGGCAGCAGACGCAGTCCTGGCTGGAGAGGTACCTGGCATGACCGCGACGCGGATGTCGGCGGTGCTCGTGGCGATGTCGCTGGCGACCGGGGCGGGGGCGGGGTGCTCGAGCCCGGCACCGGCGCCGAACAGCACCCCGCCGGCCAGTGCGGTACCGGTGACCGGCCCCGTGCAGGGCCCGGCGATCACCATCACCGCGCTGAACTTCGGTGACCCGCTGACCGTGTCGCCCGGCGCGAAGATCACCGTCGTGAACAGCGACGACGTCGCGCATACCGTGACGTCGAAGGTCAAGGGGCAGTTCGACGTCAAGGTCGGCGGCAATGCGCAGGTGACCTTCAGCGCTCCCACGACACCGGGTCGCTACCCGTACTACTGCGTGTATCACCCCGGCATGGTCGGAGTGCTGATCGTCCAGTAACCGGTCAGCGTGGCGGCGTCCAACTCACCGGTAAGCGCTTGATGCCGTGGATGAACTGCGACCAGAGCCGGTCGGGTTCGTCGGTGGCCGTCAGGTCCGGCACACGGCGGTGGATCTCCTCGAACGCCACGGCGATCTCGCGGCGCGCCAGGTTCGCACCCAGGCAGAAGTGTGCGCCACCGCCACCGAAACCCACATGCGGATTGGGGTTCCGGTGCACGTCGAACAGCCAGGGTCGGTCGAATTTCGCCTCGTCCCGGTTGGCCGAGCCGTACCACAACGTAACTTTCTGCCCGGCTTGCATCTTCACGCGGCTCAGCTCGAAATCCTGTGTCAGGGTGCGGCGCATGTAGACCACGGGGGAGGCCCAGCGGATGACCTCCTCGACCGCGGTGGGCGCCACCGCGTCATAGTCGGCCCACCACTGGTCGCGCTGCTCAGGGAACCGGCTGAGGGTCAGCACCCCGTGGCTGATCGCATTGCGCGTCGTCTCGTTCCCCGCGACCACCAGCAGGATGAAGAACGACGCCACCTCGCCCGACGTGAGTCGTTCGCCGTCGACCTCGGCCTGCACCAGAGCCGTGGTCAGATCGTCGTGGGGGTGGCCGCGCCGATCGTCGGCCAGCGCGGTGGCGTAGGCGCCGATGTCCATGGCGCAGCGGAAGAACTCCTCGTAATCGGTGGTCAGGTCGGGGTCACCGAAGCCGAGAATGATGTTGGTCCAGTGGAAAATCCGTTCGTGGTCCCGCTCCGGAATGCCCATCATGTCGCAGATGATCTGCAGCGGCAGGGGTCCCGCCAGGTCGGCCACGATGTCGCCGTGACCGTCCGGGTGGCGCTCGATCATCGACTCGACCAGGCTGCGCGCCCGGTTGCGCACCGACGCTTCGGTCCGCGCCACCACTTTCGGGGTGAACGCGCTGCGCACGATGTTGCGCAGCCGGGTGTGCCGCGGGTCGTCCAGCACGATCATCGATCCGAAGTACTCGGCGAGTTCGGGGGCTTGCTCAGGGATCGTGATGCCTCCCGCGGAGCTGAAGATGTGCGGGTGGCGGCTGGCGAAGAACACGTCGTCGTAGCGGGTCAACGCCCAGTGGCCCGGACCCGGTTCGAACCCTTCCTGAGCCAGTTCGGCGTGAAATGAGATGGGTGCTTCACGCCGCAACGTGGCGAACGCAGCGTCCCGGAACGCGTCGCGCCGGCCCCAGAACTTGATCGAACTGAGGTCGATGTCGGACAGCGCGAGGTCAGCCGGCGCAGCGCCGTTGTCGAGTAACGCTATGGCCATCTTCGGAGCGTAAGGCCCGGCCGGCAGTGGCGCGGCAGAATCAGCTGCGAAGAATCCGCTGAACGTGATAGGCCGTTGGAGTGCGTAACCCACATGCAGGACAACCATTTACGACCTCCGATGAGGAAATCGCCCGGGCTTTACTGGACGTCAGCATCCCCACGCTGATGCTGTCGCTGGTGCACATGTCGGGTGATCCGGAGCTCATCCGCGGTGCGCTGCGCCCGGCCGGGCTTTTCCTCAACGAGGTTCAGGGCTACATGTCTGAAGACGACAAGGCGGCGGTACGCACGCTGGCTCTCACGGTGATCGCGGACTACCGCGACCGGGGCTGCCCCGAGCCGCAGCCCGTCGGCGCCGAGCTGCTCAAGGAGATGATGGAGTGGCTGGTCTGCGAACCGGTGCCCGACGAGTACGTCCCGATGGTGCTGGAGGAGATGGAGCTCGACGGGTTGGACATCCGAGCTGTCCGGGCGACTGACGCTGCCGGCCGGGACGCCGAATCGACCACGGATTTCCCGGTGCTCGTCATCGGCTGCGGCGAATCGGGACTGCTCGCCGGGATTCGGCTGAAAGAGGCCGGGATTCCGTTCACCATCG
Source organism: Mycolicibacterium sp. HS_4_1 (assembly GCF_054515875.1). Lineage (NCBI taxonomy): Bacteria > Bacillati > Actinomycetota > Actinomycetes > Mycobacteriales > Mycobacteriaceae > Mycobacterium > Mycolicibacterium sp. HS_4_1. The sequence continues at coordinate 3,140,879 of NZ_CM137261.1, read as the reverse complement.
TCGAACGCGCTGCCGGTGTCGGCGGTACCTGGTGGCACAACAGTTATCCGGGCGCCCGGGTCGACGTGGGAAACCACTTCTACTGCTACAGCTTTGAACCGAGCGATCACTGGACGCAGTTCTTTGCCGAACAACCCGAACTGCAGGCGTATTTCGAACGAATCCTGGACAAATATGAAATCCGCCCGCACGTCCGGTTCGAAACCGAGGTCACCGGCGCCATCTGGGATGAGGCGACCGCGACGTGGCAGGTGGCCGTCCGTGGGCCGGATGGGTCGGCAGAAACCGTGTCGGCCCGCGCGGTCATCAGCGCCGTCGGGCAACTCAACCGTCCTTATCTGCCGCCCATCCCGGGGCGCGACGACTTCGACGGGCCGTCCTTCCATTCGGCCGAGTGGGACCACGACGTCGACGTCACCGGAAAGCGCGTCGCGATGATCGGCGCGGGCGCCAGCGGCTTCCAGATTGCGCCGTCCATCGCCGATAAAGTGGCTTCGCTCAACATCTTTCAGCGCACCGCGCAATGGATGTTCCCCAACCCCAACTACCACGAAAAAGTCGGCGACGGCGTGAAGTGGGCGCTGAAGCACCTGCCGTTCTACGGCCGCTGGTACCGCTTCCTGCTGTTTTGGCCCGGCTGTGACAAGGGCTTGGCCGCGGCCCGCGTCGATCCTGACTATCCCGATCAAGGGCGCGCGGTGAGCGAGATCAACGACGTCACGCGAATCATGTTCACCGAGTGGATCAAAGGCCAGATCGGTGACAATCCGGACCTGCTCGCCAAGGTCATCCCGGACTACCCGGCGACCGGCAAACGGACATTGCAGGACAACGGAAGTTGGCTCCAGACGCTCAAGCAGGACCATGTCGAACTCATCTGGACGCCTATCGCACGCATCGAACGCGGCGCGGTCGTCACGGCCGACGAGCAGCGGCACCCTGCGGATGTGATCGTGTATGCCACCGGATTTCACGCCGGAAAGGTGCTGTGGCCCATGGCCGTCGTCGGCCGCGACGGTCGCGTGCTGGCCGAGCAGTGGGGTGAACGCCCGACCGCCTATCTCGGCATCACCGTGCCGGGATTCCCGAACTTCTTCTGTATGTACGGACCGGGCACCAATCTCGCGAGCGGCGGCAGCCTGATCTTCCATTCGGAGTGCCAGATGCGGTACATCTCAACGTGTCTGGAGCTGCTGTTGTCCGGGCACGGTCGGTGGATGGAACCGCGGCAGGAACGCCTCGACGACTGGGTGCAGCGCAGCCAGGCGGAGATGCGCACCATGGTCTGGTCCCAGCCGTCCATCCGGCACTCGTTCTACAAGAACGCCGACGGCGACGTCTACACGCTCAGCCCGTGGCGTCTGGTCGACTACTGGACCTGGACGCGCAACGTGGACCCGGAGGACTACACCTTCGGGTGAGGGGCGGACGCGCTCAATTCACGGACTGGTCGTCAGGCAGGTCATGCCGGACCACGCGCACATGCCCGCGGGGCAGGCACGCGGCGTAGCCATGGTGCTTGCCGTAGAGCTCCCACGAGGTGTGCTCCAGGTCGGTGGGCACGTCGATCCGGTGTCCGTCCGCGAAAGCCAGATGCAGGCTGCCGTTGTCGTCCCACTCGGCGTGCGTGCATTTCTGGCCGGCGAAATCGAACAAGGGCCGTTCCTGGTTGCGCACGTCCGTCGGATTGATCGTGACCACTTCCTGCGGGTCGGTCTCGGTGGCAGGCAGAGTCAGGGCCAGGGGTGCGGAGATGACGAGCTCGTTGTAGTCCTCGAGGTTCAGCACCAGTCCGTCGCGGAATCCGATCCGCTGCACTGCGCATCCTTTTATCCACTGTTCGGTCATAACCCACTGTGTTCCCACCTCGCCTGGCGCGCAACATCACGGGACAGCTGAGCGCTACCGGTTGACGAGGGGAAAGGCCAGGGCGCAGCCGGATTCGATGGAGTGTGTCCACGCGTCCTGCTCGGCGGAGGCCCGCAGATGCCGGGGGCGCGCGGTCCACCCGCACGTGCACGTCGCATACGAGCAGCCGAGGCCGCGGACATGTACGCCCACCTCGTCATGGGAGATCGCCGTGGGCGGGGTGAGTGGCGGTGCCGTCATGATGCTGACCTCCTTGCCGTTCTTGTCGACAATTCTCGCGCCGCCCCATCACAGGATCGCGCAGCGACAGGTCACAACTAGGCCACTGGATACCTCATCGCGCCTGCCGTCAAACTTCCGGTACGCACCTCGGGCACGCCGACCGGCCGTGAACAAGGTGGCAAATACTGATAACGGTTTGAACACAGGGCAGTCGGAAGCTGGCAAATATCCCCAGGTCGGTGGCCTGCGGAGGGATGCACTGTGGCCCAGGTAACGGGTAAAGTCACCGGTCAAAGGGTGGCTTGTCTCACCGCGATTCCGCGGTGGTTTCCGCGTGCCGAAGCACGCGTCATCGCCGGTCGTGCGGCGCCGCCATGCGGTTTTTGAAGGGGTTGTTTGCGTGGACGCGGTGCTCGGTTTGGCCATGACTCCGTCGTCCATGGGGCTGGTCCTGGTAGAGGGCAATGACGTCGACGGATTCACCATGGACCACGACGCCGTCGAGATCATGAACTCGGCAGATGCCACCGCCGCCGTGCTGCGCAGTGAGGCCCTGGCGGCGACGCGCGGACTGCGGCTCAAGTCGATCGGGCTGACATGGAGCGACGACGCCGACGCCGAGGCCTCGATGCTGATGCGGTCGCTGTCGGAATCCGGGTTCGACAACGTGGTGCCGGTGCGCTTCCCGGAGGCCAACGAGGCGGTGGCCCGCGGCATCGCCGACGCACTGGGCTGTGGGACCACCGCGGTGTGCACCATCGAGCCCGAATTTGCGATCACCATGATCGTGCACGCGGCCAGCGGTGCGGTCCACACCGCCGTGAATCACTCCGTCGGCTCCCGGTCGGGGCTGACCAGCTGGCTCAGCGCCGTTTTCACCCGCGCGGACTGGCAGCCGGAGGCACTGGTGGTCATCGGCTCCGCGGGGAACTTCGAGGCCATTCTGCCGGGGCTGCAGGACGCCCTCTCGGTACCGGTCTTCACGCCGGAAGAAGCGGATTTGGCGCTGGCCCGCGGTGCGGCGCTGGTGTCCGTGCGGACGGGTGATTCCGACCTGTCCGAGCCGTACTACTTCGGCGACGTCCCCCGCCCCGACGAGTGGAGTGGTCAGGATTGCGGCTGGGACCCGACCTTCGACGCGTTCGAGGCCGCCGACGCGTTCGAGCGCAGAGCGATGATGCCGGTCGGCCGGCATCGGTCGACGGGATCGTCCCGCTGGCAGCAGGTGTCGACTTCGCCCGCGCTGCCCCTCACCATGCTGGCCGTCGGATCGACGGCGTTCGTGGCGTCCGTGTCGATGGCGGTCACGTTGCAGTTCCTGCCCGGGCATGGCGCCGCGTCGACGTCCGTCACCAAGAGCCCGCGGCCCGCGGCTGCCGAGGAGGCGGTGGCACCGGCTGCGCCTGCGGCGGTCCACGTGGCGCCGGCTGCCGAGCCGTCGGCCGGGGTGTCGGCGCCGGTCGAGGCGCCGCTGTCTGACGCGCCCGCCGTCGAGCCGCAGGCCGCCCCGGTTGCCGAATCGGACCCAGCGGCGCACCCCGAGGGCCTGCCGGCGGCCGACGTGCCGCCCGCGGCCACCGACATCCCTCCGGCCGAGGTCCCGCCGAATTCGGTCGTTGTCGCGGTGCCCGCCGAGGCCCCTGCACCGGCCGCTCCGCCGCCTGCCGATGCTGCCCCGCCGGCAGAACCCGCCGCGCCGCCTCAGTAAAGGGCGAGGTGAGGCCGCAACTGGCCGGCTACCGGCGTGCGGCTAACGAAAGTAGCGCCCGCGCCGAACTACGATAAGTAGTGAACGTATCTCGGACCTGAGGATGGACCCCTTGCCCAAAACTGTGCGTTATGCGCTGGCCGTTGCCGCATCTGCGGTGATGATGCTGAGCGGCTCCGTGGGTGCTGCCGTCGCGGCGCTGCCCGAGTCTCTTCCGGTCGCCATGATCACGCCTGGCAGCGCAGACGCGGTCGGTGTGGGTATGCCTGTCACGGTGACCTTCAGCCAGCCGGTGGCAGACCGGGGGCGCGCTGAGCGCACCATCGAGTTCTCCTCGCCGAAGATGACGAAGGCGCCCGCCGGGACGTACGCGTGGCTGGCGGACAACAAGGTGCAGTTCACGCCGAGCACATACTGGCCCGCACATTCGTCCATCACGGTGTCGGTCGGCGGTTTCAAGCAGGATTTCCGGACCGGCTCGGCCACGCTCGGAGTCGCGAGCATCAGCGGGCACACCTTCACGGTGAGCATCGACGGCCAGGTCGTCAAGACCATGCCGGCGTCCATGGGCAAGCCCAAGCACCCGACACCGGTGGGGTCGTTCACCGCGATGTCGAAGGAGAATCCCGTGGTGATGGACTCGCGGACCATCGGCATCCCGCTCAACGACCCCGAAGGCTACAAGCTGACGGTCTACTACGCGGTGCGGGTCACCTCGGGCGGGGTCTACGTGCACGCGGCACCGTGGTCCGTTGCGCAGCAAGGCAGTTCGAACGTCAGCCACGGCTGCATCAACCTCAGCACCGATAACGCATCGTGGTACTACAACCAGGTGAACGTCGGCGACCCGATCGTCATCAACGCCTGAGCGCCCGTGCCGTCGACTCGTCGGCGGGCAGGAACGCTTCGAAACTCAGCTCCGCAGCGGTCAGGTCCAGCGCTGTGCCGAAGGTGGTGACGGTGCTCAGGAAGGTCAGCACCTGGCCGTCGGGGCCGTCGATCTCCAGTGGCACCGCGACGCCGCCGAGATCGGACGATTCGACGTCTCCGCCGGGATAGGCCTCGATCTCCGTCAGCAGGTCGTGGAGCTCGGCCGACGCACTGGCGGCCACTTCGCGGCGCAACCGGCCGATCACGTGGTGGCGCCACTGTCCGAGATTGCGTATTCGCGGCGCCAGCCCGTCCGGGTGCAGCGAAATGCGAAGGGCGTTGGGCGAATCCAGCAATGCGGGCGTCACGCCCTCGAGCAGCACGACAATGCCGGCATTGCCCGCGACGATGTTCCACAGATGGTCGACGGCCAGGCACGGGAAGGGCTCGTACGCGGCGAGGACGCGGTCGATCCCGTTGCGCACAGCGCTCATCTCCGGATCGTCGAGTGACCGTTCGGCGTACACCGGCGCATGCCCGGCGGCCAGCAGCAGCCGGTTCTGTTCTCGCGCAGGGACATCGAGCACGCTGCCGAGCTTGAGCACCATGGCCCGGCTCGGCGTCGAGCGGCCGGTCTCGATGAAGCTGAGATGGCGGGCCGACACGTCAGCCTCGATCGCGAGGTCGAGTTGGCTGATGCGCCGCCGCTGGCGCCACTGCCGCATCAGTGTTCCGAACGGCTGTGGCGAGTGTGGCGGGGCGGCGCTGGCGACGGTCACGCCTCAAGTGTTGCGGCTGGCCGGCTCGGTGGCGACTACCTGTGAGGTAATTGTGGCGTTTACCTGATGGGCACAGCATCGAATCGTCCGGCAACCCACAGGAGGCGATCGAGATGCGCACTCATCCAGCCGAACCGCCGACGCGGGTGCCGCCCGTCTGGCTACGGGCGGTCATGGCGGCCGACCGGACCGGGTCGGCCTGGTATGTCGGTACCGGATTCTTCTTCGCGCCGGCACTGATGGCGGTCTCGCCGTGGCCGGCGCTCACCGCGGTGCTGTGGGTGGTCATCGCCGTCACCGGGTTGTGGCTCGGCCTCCTCGGCGTGGCGATGGCGACTGGGCTGGCGATGGTGCTGCGCTCGGGCCAAGAGTTGTCGGACGACTATTGGCAGTCGCTGCTCGACTACCCCGATCGGCCCAAGATCACTGCGCGGCAGCTGGTTTCGCGTTAGCGCCGGTGTAGTCGACCTGCCAGTGCTTGATGCCGTTCAGCCAGCCGGACCGTAGGCGTTCCGGCTCGCCGAGTGGCCGCAGATCAGGCAGCTGGTCGGCGATCGCGTTGAACATCAGATCGATGGTCATGCGCGCCAGGTTCGCCCCGATGCAGTAGTGGGCGCCGGTGCCGCCGAAGCCGACGTGCGGGTTGGGGTCGCGCATGATGTTGAACGTGTACGGGTCGTCGAACACCTCTTCGTCGAAGTTGGCCGACCGGTAGAACATCACCACCCGTTGGCCCTTCTTGATCGGCACGCCGCCGAGTTCGGTGTCCTCCGTTGCCGTGCGCTGGAATGCGGTGACCGGCGTCGCCCAGCGGACGATCTCGTCGGCGGCTGTCGCCGGACGTTCGCGTTTGAACAGTTCCCATTGGTCCGGGTGCTCGGCGAACGCCATCATGCCCTGGGTGATGGTGTTGCGGGTGGTCTCGTTGCCCGCCACCGCAAGCAGGATGACGAAGAAGCCGAACTCGTCGTCGGAGAGTTTGTGGCCCTCGACGTCGGCCTGGACCAGTCGGGTGACGAGGTCGTCGCGCGGGTTGGCGCCCCGGTCGGCGGCCATCGCCATGCCGTACATGATCAGTTCGACGGACGCGGTGATGGCGTCGTTGCCGGCGAATTCGGGGTCCATGTCTCCGACCATCTGATTGGACCAGTCGAACAGCTTCTTGCGGTCTTCCTGGGGAACACCCATCAGACCGGCGATCGCCTGCAACGGCAGCTCGCAGGACACCTGCTCGACGAAGTCGCCGTAGCCCTTGGTGGCCGCCTCTTGCGCGATCTGTTGTGCGCGCTTGCTCAGCTCGTCGCGGAGCAGCTCGATGGCGCGCGGGGTGAACATGCGCGAGATGATCTTGCGCAGGTGCGTGTGGTGCGGGGCGTCCATGTTCAGCAGTACGAACTTTCCGCGTTCGATCTGCTCGGTCACCGTGCCGTCCTGGTAGCGGGGGATGGCGGTCTTGGTCTGGCTGGAGAACACGTCGCTGCGGCGGGATACCTCTTTGACATCCTTGTGCCGCGTCACCACCCAGTAGCCGCCGTCGTCGAAACCGCCCTTGCCCATGGGCTGGTCGTTCCACCAGATCGGCGCGACATGGCGTAGTTCGGCCAGCTCCGCCACGGGCAGTCGCTGGGCGTAGATGTCGGGGTCGGTGAAGTCGAATCCGGGTGGGATGTTCGGTGCCGACATGTGGCGCTCCTCACTCTGCAACGTGTTTCAATTTAGTACCGCGTGGCAGTCGGGGCCGCAAGGTTATGCCGATATTCCGGCTCAGATTCTGGGTGAATGCCGATGGACGCCCATTCGCATCGGACTATTCGTCGTAGCCAGGCCGCTGTAGGAGCGCTCCGGGGCCGAGGTGGCAGGGGGATATTCGTACGGCCGCACCAGATTGATACGGCAAATTCCCAGCAATACCGCAGTCACCTGTAGCACCATTGGTTACCGGAGATGGACGGGAGGGGCATCAGATGAGAATCCTGGACGACACCAGAACCCACGCCAAGATCCGCGTCGTGGGGTTTGCCTGCGCAGCATTGCTGCTGCCGCTCGGTAGCGCGGCAACGGCCTGGGCCGACGGGCCGGCAACCGATACCAAATCCAGCGACACAACGGCTGCGGCGGCGTCGGCGCCGGCTCCGATAGGAAAACCGGTGCCGGTGCCAGAGGCGGCCCCGGTCCCGCACCTGTCCAGCCCGGAAAATCTGCCGCCGTACACGACGTCCACTCCGGACGGTTCGCAGGACCCCGACCAGTTGTCCTATCTGAAGGACGTCTGGCATGCCGTGCAAAACCGGGAGATCAGCCCGAAGGAGGCGCTCGTGCTGCTGGCGCAGCGGCCGATGGACGCCGACGCGACACCACCGGCGGGGATGCCCGCCGGACCGCAGGCTCCGGTACCGGTCCAGCCGCCGGCTCCGCCGGACGCCCCGGCCGGTTAGCCGGCCTGGCCGGCGTCACGCAATTCCTGGCGGCGGTGATGCGCGATGGTCTGTCGCCTGAGACCGTCAGCGCCATCGACCGGTTGCTCCCGCCGAGTGATCCCGTGCCGAGCTAGTCAGGCCGTCAGGGCCTCGATGCGGGCGGGCACATGCTTGTGCCACGGGGTCCCGGCGAATTCGTCGCGCCAGTCGGCCGAGGTCAGGTTGTTGGGGGCGACCCCGGGCACGCGCTGTTGCCCGTCGGCGTCGGTGAAGTCCAGTCCGAAACCGTTCGGCAGCGCGGCATGCCCGGGCAGCATGACGTCGGTGACTTCGACGGACGCTTCCGCGGTGCCGGCAGCGGTCGTGATCCGGGCCCGCCCGCCGTCGACCAGGCCCAGGGCCGCAGCGTCTTCCACGCTGACCCGCAGCGCGCCGTCGGCATCGCGTTTGCGCCAGCCAGGATCGCGGAAGATGTCGTTGGCGGTGAACGCCCGGCGCTCGCCGGCCGACAGCACGATCGGGTACTCGTCGGTGACCAGTGGTGGCCGGTCGGCGCCAAGCGCCGCGAGTTCGGTCAGCATCTCGGGGATCTCGAGGGCGATGTGCTTGTCACCGTGGCCGACCAGGCCCCAGTCGTCGTCGTACTCGTGCACGGTGAACGTGACGCCCGAGCGGCCCTCGAGGATCGCGGTGAACAGGGCGTTGCCATCGGCGTGGCCGGCCCGGCGCACCGCATCGGGATAGGTCATCGCGGCCTTCTGCGCCAGCCCCCACAAAGCTGCCGCACCGGCCAGGCCGTCGGGCAGTGTCGGGCCCAGGGTTTCGTACAGCACATACGGGAGTACGCGGCCCAGTGACGGGTTGGCGCCGACCGCGCCGAAGAATGCTCCCAGGTACGCGTCGAGGCCGTCGCGGGCGGCCCGGCGGAGCGGGTCGAGCTCGGCGTCGTCGACGACGCCGAGCGCCCGCACCAGCCGCGCCCAGATTTCCGGCTCCGGCAAGGTCCCGGGCAGTGGCGTCATCACCGGGTGCCGCAGGTGGAAGGTGTTGTGCGGGAACTCGAGATTGAAGAACGTGGCTTCGGGCTTCTCGAACTGGCTCGCCGCGGGCAGCACGTAATGGGCCAGTCGGGCGGTCTCGGTCATTGCGACATCGACGACCACCAGCAGTTCGAGTGCGCTGAGCGCCTCCTGCACCGCGGCCGAGTCGGCGATCGAATGGGCCGGGTTGCTGCTCTCGACGATCATGGCGCGGAAGCGGTCCGGATGGTCGGTCAGGATCTCCTGTGGCACCACGTTGGACGGCAGCAGCCCGGCGATGATGGGAGCGCCGGTCACCGGGGACCGGCCGACGCCGCCTGCCGCGAACAGTGGCGCGAACGACGAATGTAGATGCTGTCCACCGCGTTTGGCGAAGTTGCCGGTCAGGATCCACAACATCTTGTTGAGGTAGGAACACAGGGTGCTGTTCGGCGCCTGCTGCACGCCGAGGTCCTCGAACACCGAAACGCTGGCCGCACTGGCAATCCGGCGCGCCGCGGCGCGCAACAGCTCGGCTTCGACGCCGCAGCGCTGGGCGAAGTCGTCGACGTCCACGGCGCGCAGTGCGGCCTGCGCCGGTTCGACACCGGTGACGTGTTCGGCGAGAAATGGTTCATCGCAAAGGTTTTCCTGGACCAGAACCGCGGCGAGTGCCGACAGGCACCAGGCATCGGTGCCGGGACGCACCCGCAGGTGGAAGTCGGCGAGTTTGGCGGTGTCGGTGATCACCGGATCGATGACGATCATGGACCGCTGCGGGTCTTTGGCAATGTCATGCAGCACCGTGCGGGCCCGTGGGAAGCTCTGCGACATCCACGGGTTCTTCCCGATGAACACCGACACCTCGGCATGTTCGAACTCGCCGCGGGTGTGCCCGCCGTAGAGCTGCGCGTCAACCCAGTACTCGCCGGTCTTCTCCTGTGCCAACGCGTTCGACCGGTATCGGGCCCCGAGTGCCTTCAGGAATGCCCCGCTGTACGCGCCGCCCAGGTGATTGCCCTGGCCACCGCCGCCGTAGTAGAAGATCTTGTCGCCGCCGTGCTCGTCGCGGATCCGTGAGAAGCCTTCGGCGATCTCGGATATCGCAGTGTCCCAGTCGATTTCCTCGTAGCTGCCGTCGGGCCGGCGGCGCATCGGAGTGGTGAGGCGGCCCGGGTTGTTCTGGTAGTGGTCCAGGCGCAGTGCCTTGTTGCACGTGTAACCCTGCGACGCCGGATGCGCCTTGTCGCCACGGATTTTCGACAGTGTGCGGCCGTCGACCTGGACCACGATGCCGCAGTTGCACTCACACAGGATGCAGGCGGTGGGCTGCCACTCGGCCTGGGTCGCGGTCATGAGGTCGCCTTCCGTTGTGTTGTCGCGGCAGACACCAGGGCGCGCAGCTGCCGGTGCACGAGGTCAAGGGGGGCGGTGGAGCCGGAGGTGCGGGCCACCAGAACGGCGCCTTCGATGGCGGTGGTGGCCAGCATCGCCAGTTCGGCGGCTTCCTCTGCCGGGGCGCCGTCGGCCCGGAGCTGTTCTCCGAGCTGGGCGAGCCAGCGGGTGAACGCCGCGGCGGCGCGCTCGAGCACAGGCGGGTTGTCGGCCTCGACAGCGACCGCGACCACCGGGCAACCGGCCCGGAATTCGGTCTCGGTGAGTTGGGCGCGGAAGCCGTCGATCAGTACGTCGAGCGCTTCGAGTGCCGAGTCTGCTCTGGCGATCCGGCGCGCGATGTGGTTGCTGGCGAAATCGATTGCCTCACAAAGGAGTTCGGTGCGACCGCCAGGGAAGTGGTGATAGGCCGAGCCGCGCGGCGCGCCGCTGTGGGCGAGCACGTCCGAGATGGCCGTCGAATGTGCGCCGCGCTCGCGGATGAGCAGTGCCGCTGACACGATCATGCGTTCACGGGGACCAGGCATCCGTGACCTTCCGTCGGATTATGTATGCAACCATACATAATCCGACGGCGTGGGTCTACGCCTGTGAATGTGGGCACCGCTTACGCCTCGGATTGCAGTCGCATACTGACTGCAATCCGAGGCACAAGCAACGTCAAGCGAGCCGCCAAGGCAAGGCGGCAGCCTCGATCAGACGGAGGCGGCTTCGTTCAGCGCCTCGAGCCGGCCGGTGGCCTCGAGGTACTCCCGCACCCAGCGCTCGATCACCGCGGCGGTCTTCTCGACCTTGGTGAACTGACCGACCACCTGGCCGACGGGGTTGAAGGCGACGTCGACACTCTCGTTCGGGTATTTGTGAGTGGCGGCCACCGCCATGCCGGAAACCATGTACTGCAACGGCATTCCGAGCGGCTTGGGGTTGCCCTCCCGCTCCCAGGCCTCGGTCCAGTCGTTGCGCAGCATCCGTGCCGGCTTGCCGGTGAACGAGCGGCTGCGCACGGTGTCCTTGCTGCTGGCCTTGGCGTACGCGGCGTGCTGCTGCTCGGTGTGCTCGCTCTCCTCGACCATCACCCACTGCGAACCGGTCCAGGCACCCTGGGCGCCGAGCGCCAGCGCGGCGGCGATCTGCTGGCCGCTGCCGATGCCACCGGCGGCCAGCACCGGAACCGGCGCGACCTCCTTGACCACCTGGGGCCACAGCACGATCGAGCCGATCTCACCGCTGTGCCCGCCGGCCTCGCCGCCCTGGGCGATGATGATGTCGACGCCCGCGTCGGCGTGCTTGCGGGCCTGCGACGGCGAGCCGCACAGCGCGGCGACTTTCCGGCCCTCGGCGTGGATGTGGTCGATCATGTCCTTCGGCGGCGTGCCCAGTGCGTTGGCGATCAGCGTGCACTTCGGGTGCTGCAGTGCGACCTCGACCTGGGGGGTCGCGGTGGCCTCGGTCCAGCCGAGCAGCTGCAGGGCGTCGTCGTCGCTGTGGTCGACCGGCACGCCGTGGTCGGCGAGGATCTTCTTCGCGAAATCCAGGTGTTCCTGGGGCACCAGGGCGTTGAGCTGCTTCTTGAGCACATCGGGATCCAGATCCACCTGGTCCATGCCCTCGTACTTGTTGGGGATGACGATGTCGACGCCGTACGGGTGGTCGCCGATGTTCTCGTCGATCCACTTCAGCTCGATCTCGAGTTGTTCGGGGGAGAAGCCGACCGCACCCAGCACGCCGAAGCCGCCGGCCTTGCTGACTGCCACGACGACGTCGCGGCAGTGGGTGAAGGCGAAGATCGGGTATTCGATGCCGAGCTGGTCGCAGATAGCGGTGCGCATATGAGTTCCTCGTGCTGGGGCCGTAGCAAAAGCGGCAAAACTGAAACGTGTTCTAGTTTACTACCTCGTGACAGTCCGGCGCGCAAGACTACGCACGCATTTCGGCCGAGATTCTGGGGCGAATGATGTTCCGGAACGTCAGCGTGGCACGAAGCGCCGTAGCCAGCCGGACCGGTCGCGGGGTGGGGCGGCGGCGCGCACCACCGTCCAGCCGAGCCGCTCGGCTTCGGCCGCCAGCCCGGGGCGCGGATTCACTGGAATCGGATGTCCCACGGCGCGCATCAGGGGCAGGTCCTCGTCGCCGTCGGCGTAGAAGTAACTCTGTTGCAGGTCAACACGATTGGCCAGGCTGAATTCCTCGACCGCCGCGGCCTTCCGGTGCCCCCAGACGATGGGCCGGACGATGTCTCCGGTGAGCGTGCCATCGCCGTCGGCGGTGAAGTGGTTGCAGATGACGTGCTCGACACCCAGAGCGCGGGCCAGCGGCATGACGTGCATGGTCAGCGCCGACGAGCTCAGCACCACCGTGTGGCCCGACCGCTGATGGGCGCGCACAACCTCGCGCATGGTCGGGAAAATCCGGGCCTGCACATGGCTGTGGAACAACTGCTCGCCCAGCGATTCCTGCTGGGCCAGCGACTCACCCCGCAGGTAGCCGGCGGCGCGCACCAGCAGCCGCTCAAACTCCATGCGGCCCAGCTTGTATCGCAGGGTCGCCTCGAGAATTCCGGTGAGTTCGCCGAAGGCGGCCTGGCGCTGCCGGAACCGGTGTGCGGCATGGATCGTCGCGATGAATCCGGACACCAGCGTGCCGTCGACGTCGAAAAAGGCGCCGACGTTCGAGCCCGTCGCGCCGGGGTCGTCGGCGTCGACCGCAGCGATCGGCCCCGTGATCGGCCCGGCGTTCGGCGCAGACATGCGACCAGTATGCCGGGATTTTCCCCGTCGCCTCGCTCGCCCCAGGTGATTCGCGCGCGGCCTCCCGGCTACCCGTCGGCCGGGCGGTAGCGTGACCCGTCATGGGACGCGTGGACGGAAAAGTTGCACTGATCACTGGCGGCGCACGGGGGATGGGTGCGGCGCATGCCCGGATGCTGGTCGCCGAGGGCGCCAAGGTCGTGATCGGGGACGTCCTCGATGAGCAGGGCGAGGCACTGGCCGCCGAACTCGGCGCCGCCGCCCGCTACGTGCACCTCGATGTCACCGACGCCGACCAGTGGGCCGCCGCGGTCGGCACTGCGACCGAGCAGTTCGGCCTCCTCAACGTCCTGGTCAACAACGCCGGCATCACCGCCCTCGGCAAGATCGGCGAGTTCGACATGGCCAAGTGGCACAAGTGCATCGACGTCAACCTCACCGGCACCTTCCTGGGCATGCAGGCGGTGGTGGCGCCGATGCGGGAGGCCGGCGGCGGCTCCATCATCAACATCTCGTCCATCGAAGGTATGCGCGGCGCCACGCTGCTGCATCCCTACGTCGCGTCCAAGTGGGCGGTGCGCGGTCTGACCAAGTCGGCAGCCATCGACCTGGGCAAGGACAAGATCCGGGTGAACTCGGTGCTCCCCGGTTTCATCCGCACGCCGATGACCAAATATTTCCCGGACGACATGATGACCGCGCCGCTGGGCCGGCCCGGGCAGCCCAATGAGGTAGCGACCTTTGTGGTGTTCCTGGCCAGCGACGAATCGTCGTTTGCCACAGGCAGCGAGTTCGTCGTCGACGGCGGTCTGACGACCGACGTGCCGCACAAGTTCTGACCTCACCGATTCCGACACTGCGGGTCTGACGGGGCACAATGAGGTGCCCCCACATCGCGTATTCGGTTGTAGAAGCGCGTTCAGATGCTGACGTTTTCGGAGGGAGCAGGGCTATATCAACCGAGTTGCGCCGCGGTGCAGTGCTGGGTGCCGTCATGTCCCTGGTGCTGCTGTTCGCGTGCACCGGTGATCTGCCGCGCCTGCTGAAGCCCATGAGCGCGGCCACCGAGGTCGAGCTCGCGCAAGGCTGGCAGCTGGCGTCCGCGCAGGGCATGGTGGCCAGCGGCGCGCAGCTCAGCCTCGCCGGATTCCCCGCTTCCGGTGCCGGCTGGCACCAGGTGCGGCACATGCCGGCGACGGTGCTGCAGGCGCTGCAGGACGACGGCACCTACCCGGACCTCTACTACGCCGACAACCTGCTGACCAAGGTGCCGCAGGACCTGTACAAGCAGGACTGGTGGTACCGCACGACGTTCGTCGCACCGACCGGGCACTCGACCTACCGCCTGAACTTCCCGGGTATCAACTACCGGGCCGAGATCTGGCTGAACGGGCACCAGATCGCCGACAGCCACCAGATCGCCGGCATGTACGTCGACCACACCCTCGACGTGTCGAAGTGGATCGACCCCGGCCGCACCAACACGCTCGCGGTCAAGGTCACCCCGGAGCGGGCACTGCAGGACGTCGACGGCGTGGAGCTTGCCGACAGCTGGTTCGACTGGATCAACTGGAACTATCTCGGGTACCAGGGGCCGGGGAAGAACCCGGCCAACGGCAACTCGTTCGTGGCCGACCGCAATGCCGGCATCTTCAAGCCTGTCACCCTCAAGATGTCGGGCGACGTGGCGATCACCGACGCCACCGTGAACAGCCAGCTGCCGTTGCCGCGCACCGACAGCGCCCAGCTCAGCGTCCGGTCGGGCCTGACCAACTACTCCGGACAACGGGTCAACGGCGTGGTGCGGGCAACGATCACCCGCGCCGGCAAGCCGGCCATCGACATCGAGCGACCGGTGTCGCTCGGACCGGGGGAGAGCCGCGACGTCACGTTCAGCCCCACTGACTACGAGGCGTTGCGGGTCCAGCACCCCGATCTCTGGTGGCCGTACACGATGGGCAAACCAGACCTGTACGACCTGCGGCTGCAGTTCCTGCAGTACGGCCAGGCCACCGACGAGTTCAAGCAGCGGTTCGGTATCCGGTCCATCGAACAGGGCCGCGACGGTAGTGAGGAGTTCCCGCAGCTGGGCTCCGGCGGCAACTTCTACCTGAAGGTCAACGGCCGCGAGTTCCTGGCGCGCGGAGCCACCTACACGCCCGACCTGCTGTACCGCGACGATCCCGATCGTGACGACGCGATCCTCCGCTACGTCAAGGATCTGGGTCTGAACATGATCCGCATGGAATCCAAGATTCCCGCTGCGCGCTTCATCGAACGGGCCGACGAGCTGGGCATCCCGCTGATGGTGGGCTGGATGTGTTGCAACCAGTGGGAGAAATGGCCGCAGTGGGGCCAGGAGGACCACCGCGTCGCGCAGGACAGTCTGCGCTCGCAGATCATGATGTTGCGTTCGCATGCATCGGCGTTCGTGTGGGCCAATGCCAGCGACGGCCACCCGCCGGCCGACATCCTCACCGAGTACCACGACATCCTGCGAAAGCTGCACTGGCAGAACGCCGTTGTCGACACGGTGTCGTCATACGCCACCGATCCGCAGGGCAACCGGCTGTGGGACGGCATCCAGATGGCCGGCCCGTACACCTGGCGGCCCCCGTCGTACTGGTTCAGCGGCGACTACGCCGCCGCTCGCGGCGCGTCGGCCGAGCAGGGCGACAACGAGCACATCCCGCCGTTCGCGAGCCTGCGCAAGTTCATCCCGCCGGACAAGCTCTGGCCGATCAACGACATGTGGTACTTCCACGCCGGTTCCAACCCCGGCAACGAAGCGCTGGCGAGCATCCGCGACGCGGTCGTCCAGCGCTACGGATCGTCCAGTGGCGCAGAGGAATTCACGCGCAAGGCGCAGCTCGCGCACTACGAGGCGACGCGGGCCCAGTTCGAGTCGTTCGCCGCGCTGGGCTGGGCCGACCACAAGATGACGATCTACTGGATGCTCAACAACCACTGGCCATCGTTCTTCGGCAACATCTTCGACTACTACCTACGGCCCGGAGGCGCGTACTACGGCGCGAAGAAGGGCCTGCAGCCGCTGTCGGTCACCTTCGACTCGTACGCCACGGGCGACCACAGCACCGCCAAGATCAGCATCACCAACCAGAGCCCGGAGAATGCCGTCGGCCTGCGGGTGCGCACCCGGGTTTACGACATCAACGGAACGGTGCGCGACGACCGCACCAGCGACCCGTACGACGTGGTCTCGGGTGCCGCCGCGGTAGCCATGACGCTGCCGCGCGAAGTGCCCGACTCACGGGTGTTCTTCGTCCGGTGCGAACTGCTGAATCCGATCGGTGAGGTCATCGCCGACAACGACTACTGGCAGTCGCAGCAGGACGACATCGGCAATCCCCGCAAGGACGACGCCTTCGACCTGCATCAGACCGGTTGGGCCGATATGACGCCGCTGAACTACATGACCAAGGCCGCCTTGGAGGTCAGTGCCGTCGGTTCGGTCAACGGCGAAGGCCAGCAGGTGGTCGACATAGCCCTGCACAACCCGACCAAGCAACTCGCGTTCTTCGAGCGGGCGGAGCTGACCACCGCGCCGGACGCCGACGAGATCTTGCCGATCGAGTACAGCGACAACTACGTGACGGTCTACCCGGGGGAGACCGCGCACGTCCGGGGGCTGGTGCCGAAACCCGGCGTGACCGCTGGTTGGGTGCGGGTCGGCGGCTACAACACCCCGCCGGTGACGGTCCCGGTCACGGGCGGCCCCGCGCCGCAGGGCACCGCCGGCGGCGTCTCACCCGCCGGGGTCGCCGATCCCGGACTTGCCGAGCCGGACGTCCGGCCCGCGGCGCCGGACGTCGTACCGCGGGTTTTGCGGCCCGGCGCATAAGACATGATGAAGGCACACATGAAGGAGAAGCCGATGGCTGACGAACGATCCGCACTGGCCGAGCACACCGCCGAAACCGGGTGGCAGCGCCGCCAGGACGACCGGGTGGACGTCTACCTGCGTGGCGCTTCTCGGGTCCGCGTGATCTGGCAGGGCGACGACGCGATCAGCGGCAGCTCGCGCTTCCAGGACGGGATGATGGAGTCCTACACGCGCGAGCTCGGCACCGTGCGCGCCTGGCTGGCGGGCTGACTCAGTCCGCAGGGTCCTGCGGTAGCGCCGTACTGTGATCGCCATGGGCGTGCGTGCGGGCATCGTGGTGACCGGGACCGAAGTTCTCACCGGGCGGGTCCAGGACCTCAACGGGCCGTGGCTGGCGGATCGGCTGCTGGAACTGGGCGTCGAGCTCGCCCACATCACCATCTGCGGCGACCGGCCTGAAGACATCGAGTCCCAGCTGAATTTCCTTGCCGCGCAAGGTGTCGACCTGATCGTGACCAGCGGTGGACTCGGGCCGACAGCCGACGACATGACCGTCGCCGTGGTGACCAGGTTCTGCGGCCGCGAGCTGGTGCTCGACGAAGCACTCGAGGAGCGCATCGCCGAGATCCTGCGGTCCTTCATGGGCCGGTTCCCTGGCGCCGATTTCGACGCGGTCCGGGCCGCCAACCGTAAGCAGGCGCTGGTGCCCAAGGGTGGCAGCGCCGAGGGCATCGAGATTCTGGACCCCGTCGGCACCGCACCCGGCGTCGTGGTCACCCGGGCCGGGGGTGCGCCGACGGTCATCGTGCTCCCCGGGCCGCCTCGTGAACTGCAGCCGATGTGGACCCGCGCCATCGAGACGGCCACCGCCCAGCAGGCGATTGCCGGGCGCACCATCTACACCCAGGACACCATCCGGATGTTCGGTCTGCCCGAGTCGGGGCTGGCCGAAACCCTGCGGGAAGCCGAGACCCTGGTCGCCGGTTTCCCCGGCCTGGAGATCACGACATGCCTGCGTCGCGGCGAGTTGGAGATCGTCACCCGCTACGAACCCGACGCCGCCGAGAGCTACCGGCAACTGGCCGCACTGCTCCGTGAACGCCACGGGCACGAGGTCTTCTCCGAGGACGGCGCCCTGGTCGATGACCAAGTGGCGCAGCTGCTTTCGGGGCGTACCATCGCGACGGCCGAGTCCTGCACGGCGGGCCTGCTGGCAGCTCGGCTGGCCGACCGGCCGGGTTCGTCGGCCTATCTGGCCGGTGGCGTGGTGTCATACTCCAACGAGGCCAAGGCCGATCTGCTCGGCGTCGACCCGGCATTGATCGCGGCGCACGGTGCGGTATCCGAACCGGTTGCCGAGGCCATGGCGGCCGGCGCACTGGAGCGGTTCGGCGCCGACGTCGCCGTGGGTATCACCGGCATTGCCGGCCCAGGCGGTGGAAGCGACGAGAAGCCGGTCGGCACAGTGTGTTTCAGCGTACGTCTGGCCGACGGCACAATCCACACCCGGACCGTCCACCTGCCGGGCAACCGGGCAGACATCCGCGAGCGGTCGACGACGGTCGCCATGCACATGCTGCGCCGGGTGCTCAGCCGTCAGGCCGTCACGGCCTGACGGGCGCTACTGTGCGGCCAGGTCAGCGTCCCAGACCTCGAGAATCTTGGTCAGGATTTCTTCGGGCACACCGAGACCCGCGAGGTGGCTTTCGCCCGGCAGCGTGTACATCTCGGCATCGGCAATACGCGCCACCGCGTGCTGGCCGTGGGCGTAGGGCACGATGTGGTCGGCGTCGCCGTGCCACCAGTGCACCGGCACCTTGATGTCCTTCAGCCGGAAGCCCCAGTCGCGGGCGAACACGACGATGTCGGCGAACGGTGCCGCCAGCTGCTTGCGGCTGCCGTTGAGCAGATCGTCGAGGAACATGGCCTTGAACTCCGGACGGCTCAACAGGTTTCGGTCGCCGTCGGGCGAGATGCGGGCATACAGGTCGAGGGCGGGGGAGCCGAACGGTCCGATCAGTTTGATCACCGAGCCGGCGACCCACCGGATGGGGGTGTCGGCGACCTCGATGATCGGCCGGACGATCTTCGCCAGCTCCATCAGCCCGCTGCTGATGCCGTCTTCACCGATCAACGGCGCGACGCCACCGAGCACCGCGGCCAGCACCACCCGGTCGGGCATAGCTGCCGCTGTGGCCAGGGTGTAGGGGCCGCCGCCGGACAGCCCGATCACCGCGAACCGGTTGATGCCGAGGGTGTCGGCAACCGTGCGTAGATCGTCGGTGAAGCCGAGCACGTTCTCGTACTGGTAGGGCGTCGACGAGCCGATACCCGGCCGGTCGATGCCGATCAGCCGGATGTTCTTGCGCGCGGCGAAGGAGCGGGCCTCGGTCGGGATCTGCCGGCGCGCGCCCGGCGTCCCGTGCAGCCAGAACACCGCGCGTCCCTGCGGGTTGCCGAACTCGGCAAAACTGATCTGGCGGCCCTCGCCGACGGCAATGTTGCCTTCCAGCTTGGGGCGATCGATCGACATGGCCATGGCCAGATTGTCGCACGCAGATTTGCCCCGGTCGGTGGCGGCGGCCCGCAACTAGCCTGCGCTGCGGGCGTCGACGCGGGTCTTCAACAGACTGGCCACCGTCGTCACGACGAGCGTGACGATGATGACGGCCAGCGACAGTAGCGTCGGGATCTGTGGCACATGCACAGGCTCACCGCCGTTGATGAACGGCAGCGTGTTCTCGTGCAGCGCGTGCAGGACCAGCTTCACACCGATGAACCCGAGGATGAAGGCCAGGCCCTGGGACAGATAGACCAGCCGCTTGAGCACGTCGCCGAGGAGGAAGTACAGCTGGCGAAGACCCATCAGTGCGAAGACGTTCGCGGTGAACACGAGGTACGGCTCCTGGGTGAGGCCGTAGATCGCCGGGATCGAGTCGAGTGCGAACAAAAGGTCCGTGGTGCCCAGCGCGACGATCACCAGCAGCATCGGGGTCAGCACCCGCTTGCCGTTCACGCTGGTGTGCAACCGGTTGCCGTCCCACTGGTCGGAGGCCTTCAGGTACTTGCGGGCGAACCGCACCATCGAGTTCTCGGCGTCGTCGTCGTGCTCGGTGTCCCGCGCCAGCTTGACGGCGGTGTACACCAGGAATGCGCCGAAGAGGTAGAAGATCCACGAGAACTGCGAAATGGCAACGGCGCCAAGGGCGATGAAGATGCCACGGAAGATCAGCGCCAGGATGATGCCGATCAGCAGGATCTCCTGTTGCAAGACCCTGGGCACCTTGAAGCTGGCCATGATGATCAGGAAAATGAACAGGTTGTCGACCGACAGGCTGTATTCGGTGAGCCAGCCGGCGAAGTACTCCACGCCGTAATCGCCGCCGTGGAAGTTCCACACCCAGATTCCGAAGGCGATTGCGAGGCCGACGTAGACGGCCAGATAGCCGGCTGTTTCCCGGGTGGTGGGCTCGTGGGGGCGGCGGCCGATCACCACCACGTCGAACAGCAGTACGGCGATCGTCACACCAAGGGTGATCGACCATTCCAGCGTAGAAACATTCATGCGAGGGTGCCTCCGGGCGTCAGTGAACGACCGAGGTCTCTACCGCCGCCGCAGCGGCCCGCGGTACCGGCTGCCCGACGTTGGACAACGTGATGACGACACCGCGGCGAAGGAATACTCCCCTCGAGAGCCATTATCGCAGACCGGCGGGGACCCGTCGCGCAGCCGGGGTCACGCCGTGACCAGAACGGTCAGTCGGGAGCTGTCACGTTCGACGCGCATCCCGGCGCGACGTGCGACGGTGGCGACGGCGGCGGCGTCATCCGGCTCGGCCCGGCTGCCGGCCAGCGCTCGCGCCAACCGTCCTTTGTGGGCCTTGCTGAAGTGGCTGACGACGGTGCGGCGCCCGTCGGCGTGTTCGGTGTACACGTCGACCGTCACCGCGCCGGGGATCTTGCCGAGCGCCTCGTACGAGCCGGACCGCAGGTCGACGATGAGCTCATGCTGCTGGAGTTGGGCCAGGACAGGCTCCAGGACGGGCTTCCACCGGCTGGCCAGGGTGCCGCCGGCGGGCAGTTTCGACGATGCCGACAGCCGGTACGCCGGAATCGGGTCATCTGCGCGCAGCAGCCCGAACAGGGCCGATCCGACCGCCAGCCGGGCCCGGGCGCGGGTCGCGGTGGCACCGCGCAGCGAGCCGACGTCGAGGGCGTCGTACAGCACCCCGGTGTAGCGCTCGATCGCCGGCATTGTCGGGGCGCTGTTCAGTTCGGCGTTGCGCTGTATCTCCGCGTCCTGCGAGGCGGAGATGGAGAGGGCCTTGCGGCTGGCTTCCGGGTCGGCCGCCAGGGCGACAAGCTCGTCGACCAGCGTCCTCCGGAGCGGCGTGAGTTCCGGCACACTCAACGTGCTGAGCTGCAGCGGTGGTCCGTCGCCACCTGGGCGCTTGGTCTCCGAGGGCGGCAGCAGCACGATCACGGCGAAGACGGTAGCCGACGCCGGTTGGTACGGCGCGTACCATCTACGTGTCAATCGTGGGTGTTTGCTTTGCCGCTGTGGTCACGGTGGCCTAAAGTTCGGTACCTACTGACGTCGGGGCCGAGGTCGGTGGGCCGAGGTTCCGTACCTGCGGTGATTACCAGAAATGCTGGGGTGGTTATGGGTAGGAACGCCAAGTTCGCCGTTGACATGCGGGTTCGCGTCAACCGGGGTGACGCCAAGGACCTGCGCGGTGTGATCGTCGAGGACTACGGCGACCATGCGGGCTATTCGGTCGATGTCGGGGAAAAGCATATTGCCGATGCGGCACGCCGCTGGGCTGTTCTGCTGGACAGCGGATCACTCGTTTTCGCCGACGACGCGCATCTGAAGCCGGAGTAGTCCGGCGCCATCAACCACATGCGATGAGCAGCGGGACCAGCTGCTCGGCATCTGTCCACGACCCGTGCTGTCCGATCAGGGCAGATTCAAGAGGTTCGATCGTCCTGCGTAGCAGTCCCACATTGTCCCGCGCCGCCGCGACGACGTCGCCGATCCGGCTCCGCGCCGTGTCACCGACCCGCGCACCGAACCACCCTTCGTCGATGGCCTCGTCTCTGGTCCGGACCCAGGCTTTGCCGTCCAACGTTTCCCGCCACCTGTCCGCGACGGCGTCGGCCGCCCCGGCGGCGACGTAGACGTGCCGGGCGCGCGCCTCCCCGGCGACGGCGGCAACGCCGTCCTGCAGATCAGGATGCGAATCGAGGTCGACGGTCTCGGCTTCGTCGAGGTTGACCATGCCGTGGTCGGCCACGACCGCCAGCAGTCCACCGGCCGGTAGGGCCTCGACGATCGATTCGACCAGCCGGTCCACCTGCCGTAGCTGCATGCGCCACGCTGTCGACCCCGCGCCGTACAGGTGACCGAGCATGTCGAGGTCGGCGTGATAGCCGTAGCAGAACCCGCCGCCGGCGACGGCCTGCTGCACCCGGGCTGCGAGGTCGCCGAGCCGATGCACCCCGACATACTGCCCGCCGCGCAGCACCGCCCGGGTGAGCCCCGAGCCGGTGAATTCGGCTCCCGAGATGACGCTGACATCGATGCCGGCCTCGGTGGCCCGATCGAAAGTGGTCGGCAGCGGTTGGACTTCCTCCGGCACCAGCACGTCGCGTAGATCGGCGCCAAAAGGATGTGGCGTCCAGCGCAGCGCGTTGACCACGCCGTGGTCGGGGATCCGGAATGAGTAGCCGACCATGCCGTGTTCGCCGGAGCGTCGGCCGGTGCCCACCGCGGCGAGGCCCGCGCTGGTGGTGGCGGGGTAGCCGACTCGCAGGGTCCGCCCACGCAGGCCCGCCAGCACAGGAGCGTCGCCCACGTAGGTGTCCAGCAGCTGCACGCCGAGGCCGTCGATCAGCAGGACACAGGCACCCCGAATGCCGGCGGGCAGGTCGATGGGGCGATGAACCCCGTCGAGTTGGGCTCCTGTCACGCCCATCGCTGCCAACACCGCCGGCACCACGTCGGCCAGATGCGGCGCGTCGTGTCGCGGGCTCGGGACATCCATGGCCGCGAGCTTAGGGATTTCCGCCCAGAGGTAAAAGGGTTATCCGCCCCAGCCGCGAGTGCCGTCCCAGCCGCCGCACATTCCGTTGAAGCAGCCGTGGCCGAATCCGCCGGTGCTGGGGTTCCAGCCGCCGCAGCCCTGCCAGTTCGCGCCGTCGCCGCAGCCGCCACCGCCGCCTTGGCCATCAGGTCCGCCGTAGCCGTTGTCGGCAACCACAGTTCGGTCCGCACCGAAGCTTCCGGAGAGCGTCATCGCCGCCGCCGGAGCCGCAACTATCGCTGCTGTGGCGGCCACCGCGGCGACCGCCGATGTCGTGAATTTCCGCCTAATTAGCATGTCTACAGAATGCTCTCCAGAGGCCGGATATTCCAGCCTCTGGAGAGGGAGTGATTTCGAGCGAGTATCACGCGCTCGGGAGTGTCATCCAAGAAAAGTCACAGGTTTCCCACCGGGACCCGGGTCGCTGCCGCTGTTACCCTTTCCCCGTCATGAGTGTTGTGCCGAGCGGTGAAATCAAGGCACTGTCCGGCCTGCGCATCGTCGCCGCAGTGTGGGTGGTGCTGTTCCACTTTCGTCCGCTGCTGCATGAGGCTTCCCCGCCGCTGAGCGAGGCCCTCGCCCCGATACTCGACTGCGGCGCCCAAGGCGTCGACCTGTTCTTCATCCTCAGCGGATTCGTGCTGACGTGGAACTACCTCGAGCGCATGGGGCCGGCGTGGTCGACGCGCGCGACACTGCATTTCCTGTGGCTGCGCCTGGCCCGAGTGTGGCCGGTTTATCTGGTCACCATGCATCTGGCCGTGGCCTGGATCATCTTCACCCTGAACGTCGGCGACTTCCCGTCGCCGGCTGCGGCCACCCTCACCGGCCCCAACTATCTGCGCCAGCTGTTCCTGGTCCAGCTGTGGGTGGTGCCGTTCTTCGACAACTCCAGCTGGGACGGCCCCGCGTGGTCGATCAGCGCGGAATGGCTGGCCTATCTGTTGTTTGGGTTGCTGGTCATCGTCCTGTTCCGCGTCGCCCGGGCCAGCCGGGCGCGCGCCCTGCTGTGGCTGGCCTTTGCCGCGACGTTGCCGCCACTGCTCTTCCTGGCCGCGACGGGCGAGTTCTACACGCCCTGGAGTTGGCTGCCGCGCATCGTTCTGCAGTTCACGGCAGGTGCCCTGGCATGCGCCGCCGTGCGCAAGCTGAATCTGACCGACCGCGGCCGGACCCTCGCCGGCGTGCTGTCAGTGGTGCTGCTCGGCCTCATCGTGGGCCTCGTGTACTGGTTCGACGCGCATCCGATCCCGACGGTCCGTGATGACTTCGGCCTCGTCGACATCTTCTTCCTGCCACTGGTGGTGGCCTTGTCGGTCGGCACCGGAACCCTGCCCGCGCTGCTGTCGACCCGGGTCATGGTCTACGGCGGCAAGGTCTCGTTCAGCCTGTACATGGTCCACGAATTGGTGCACCAGAGCTGGAACTGGGCCGCTGCGCAGTACCGCATCGACATGTCCCCGAGCTGGGGGACCAAGTTCATCGTGCTGGCCCTGCTGGCCGGGTCCTTCGCCGGCGCGGTGCTGCTGTTCCACTACGTCGAAGAACCGGCGCGACACTGGATGCGGCGCATGGCCGGCCCCGCCGACAACTCGAAAGCTGTTGCAGGGCAACGTAAACTGCAGGCGATATCTGACGACGACGTCGAGCGCGCCGAACGGGCGGGCTGACCGAGTACGTCGAATCACCGACTGGATCATGGGAGAGCAGTGCGTCATCTGACCACCTTGTTGTTGGCAGCTGTGCTGTGCGTGGCGTCCGTGGTGAGTGCGCCCGGATCGGCGCACGCCTATCGAAGCGTGCGCCCGGGTATGCCGCCCGACCGCGTCGCGGTGATCAGCGATTCGTATACCAACGGCACGAACTTCGGTGGCCAGGGTCCGCGGAGTTGGGCGGCGCAGGCGGGCCGGAACCTCGATGCCTGGGGCGTCCCGATCACCGCGGACGTCGCCGCCGAAGGGCGGGCCGGGTACGTCGTGCGCGGCGACCACGGCAGCATCTTCCGGGACCTGACCGCGCGGGCGGTGCGTCCGGACGATGCGCTCGTGGTGTTCTTCGGCTCGCGCAACGACGAGGGTGCCGACCTCATGCAACTGTCGGGGATGGCGCACGACGCGTTCATGCTGGCACGGGCGACGGCGCCGGGTGCCAAGCTGCTGGTGATCGGCCCGCCGTGGCCAACCGCTGACGTGCCGCCCGCGGTGCTCCAGATCCGAGATGTGCTCGCCATGCAGGCCGGCATGGCCGGTGCGACGTTCGTCGATCCGATCACCGAGCGCTGGTTCGTCGATCGCCCGGATCTGATCGCGTCCGACGGGGTGCACCCCACCGATGCCGGGCACGACTACCTGGCGGGGCTCATCGCGCCGCGGATCAAGGCGGAACTGCCTACTCGTTGATCGGCAGGTCGTCCCGCACGTCGTAGCGGACGTCGTTGCCGCCGTCCTCGCGGGCGCGTTCCATGGCCTGCGCCGCGACGGCCAGCAGCGCGTCGATGACGATCTCGGGCGGGTGCACCGTCAACGGGGCCAACGGTGTCACCACCACACCGATGCTCGCGGTCACCCGTGACGGCGTGGACTTCATGGCGCCCTGGACCCGGTCGATCAACGGCGACGCGTCGGGAGTGGTGAAGGTGTCCGCGATGATGAAGTCACTGTCGGAGATGTGTGCGGCGATCGCGTTGCGCCGCACCGTCTCCCGCAACGCCTGGCTGACGTCGATTCGGGCCCGGTTGGCGCGCCGGGGGCCGGACACGGACGACAGCAGGGGAAAGCTGTCGATGCTGACCGCGGCCAGCACCATGTGACGGTCGTCCTGCCGGTTCCGCGCCGCGAGCAGGTTCGCGGCGCGTGAATACAGGCCGTCCGTGTTGAGCATGCCGGTGAGCGGCTCGATCTCACTGTGGTGGATGTCCGTGGAGCTCAACCCGATCGCCACGCGGCAGGTGAAGAACACGAAGACGTTGAGCAGCGCGATGATCAGCACGGCGCAGGCGGCCAGGGCAGGGTCGTGGGACCCGATCTGAACAGCCAGGTATCCCAGCGTGAGCCCGCCGAGGGTCCAGGGGCCGGCAAGCACGCTGGGACGGTGCAGGAACGCCACGTAGCCGCTGGAGAAGATGAACGCGCTCGTGGCCAGGAGTCCGAGCAGCGGATCGGACATGATCAGGCAGGCGGCGCTCATCGGGATCGAGCCGAGGGACACCACGACCGCGGAGAACCGCTGGGACGGCCAGGAATGGCGGAGCCAGACGGCGCCGATTCCGAGCGCGAATACCCCGATGGCGACGGCGACCGCTTGGCGCACCGGCCCGTGCGGGCCGGCCGGGCTCAGGATCAGCAGCGCGGGAACCATGCCGAGCACGGCGTTGAGAGCCGCGATCACGCGACAGGTTCTGGTCTGCAGGCCGCGCGCGGCGAGTAGCGAGGTGAGCCAGTAGTAGTGGTTCAGTCCGGCAGCGGTCATGCGGGTACCCGACGGTCTCCCGCGGCGGCCGACCGGCGAACCGGTGGGCCTGTCACGCTGCGTTCCATATTCAGCAGGTTAACAATCCCGCAAGGGGATTTCGGCAGCCGTCGGCAAACTCTGCGTAGAAGCTCGGCCTTTGGTTCTGTGCCCGTGGGCGAACGGAACGGCGGCGTGCGCCGGTTCTGGTGATTTCCCTGCGGACCGCCAGCCGGTCGCCTAAAGTGTCTGCGGAACAACGGCTTTGACCTCCGTGAATGACGGTCGCCGGCCGGATCCCGCCGCAACATCGCGTGACGCAAATCACCGCCAAGTCTTGACTCAGTCCAAAAAAGGGCGTAGAAGTGATCACGTGACGACCGACTACGCGGAGCAGCTGCGTTCGGCAGATCTCCGTGTGACGCGGCCCCGCCTCGCAGTCCTCGAGGTCGTGTCCGTGCGTCCGCACGCCGATACGGAGACGGTCTTCGACGCGGTCCGCGCCATCCTGCCGGAGGTCTCCCGTCAAGCGGTCTACGACGTGCTGGCAGCCCTGACCACGGCCGGACTGATCCGGCGCATTCAGCCCTCGGGGTCAGTGGCGCGGTATGAAACCCGCGTAGGGGACAACCACCACCACGTCGTGTGCCGTTCCTGCGGCGCCATTGCCGACATCGACTGTGCCACCGGCGAAACGCCGTGCCTGACCCCGTCGGACAGTCACGGCGTGCTCGACGGCTTCGTGGTCGACGAGGCCGAAGTCATCTACTGGGGCATGTGCCCCGACTGCGCGACCGTAACAAGTTCACGATCACATCCGTGATCGCAGCCCAATTCACCACCCTCGAAAGGAAGTGCAGTGCCTGAGGAAACTCATCCTCCGATCGGAGAAGCACAGACCGAGCCCGCCGAAGGCGGTTGCCCGATGCGCATCAAGCCGCCTGTCGAGGGTGGTAGCAACCGGGACTGGTGGCCCAATGCGGTCAACCTGAAGGTCCTGCAGAAGAACCCGCCGGCCATCGATCCGACCGACGAGGGCTACGACTACCGACAGGCCGTCCAGAGCCTCGACTTCGAGGCCTTCGAGCGCGATTTCGACGAGCTGCTGACCAATTCGCAAGAGTGGTGGCCGGCCGATTTCGGCCACTACGGACCGCTTTTCGTCCGGATGTCCTGGCATGCCGCCGGCACGTACCGGGTCGCGGACGGCCGCGGCGGTGGCGGCCGCGGTATGCAGCGTTTCGCGCCGCTGAACAGCTGGCCCGACAACGTCAGCCTGGACAAGGCCCGTCGGCTGCTCTGGCCGCTCAAGAAGAAGTACGGCAAGAAGATCTCGTGGTCCGACCTGATCGTCTACGCCGGCAACCGCGCGATGGAGCACATGGGCTTCAAGACCGCCGGCTTCGCCTTCGGTCGTCCGGACTTCTGGGAGCCCGAGGAGGACATCTACTGGGGTGCCGAGCACGAGTGGCTGGGCTCGCAGGAGCGCTACGCCGGCGTTGGTGACCGCACCAAGCTCGAGAACCCGCTGGCCGCCAGCCACATGGGCCTCATCTACGTCAATCCCGAAGGGCCCGAAGGTAATCCGGACTACCTGGCTGCTGCCATCGACATCCGTGAGACCTTCGGTCGCATGGCGATGAATGACGTCGAGACCGCGGCCCTGATCGTGGGTGGCCACACCTTCGGCAAGACCCACGGCGCCACCGACATCGAGAACGGGCCGGAGCCCGAGGCCGCCCCGCTGGAGCAGATGGGCCTGGGCTGGGCCAACCCCGGCCTCGGCAACGAGACCGTCAGCAGTGGCATCGAGGTCACCTGGACGCACACCCCGACCAAGTGGGACAACTCGTTCCTGGAGATTCTCTACGGCAACGAGTGGGAGCTGACCAAGAGCCCCGCGGGCGCCAACCAGTGGAAGCCCAAGGACAACGGCTGGGCCAACTCGGTGCCCATGGCTCAGGGCACCGGCAAGACCCACCCGTCGATGCTCACCACCGACCTGTCGATGCGGTTCGACCCGATCTACGGCGAGATCACCCGCCGCTGGCTGGACCACCCGGAGGAGTTGGCCGAGGAGTACGCCAAGGCCTGGTTCAAGCTGCTGCACCGCGACATGGGTCCGGTGGTCCGCTATCTCGGCCCGCTGGTGCCGAAGCAGACCTGGCTGTGGCAGGACGTCGTGCCCGCCGGCAAGACGCTGTCAGAGGCTGACGTCGCCACCTTGAAGACCGCCATCGCCGAGTCCGGCCTGTCGGTGCAGCAGCTTGTCAACACCGCATGGAAGGCGGCGGCCTCGTTCCGCTCGAGCGACATGCGCGGTGGCGCCAACGGTGGTCGCATCCGGCTGCAGCCACAGCTCGGCTGGGAGGTCAACGAGCCCGACGAGCTGGCTCAGGTGATCCGCAAGCTCGAGGAGATCCAGCAAGCCTCACCGACCGGTGTGTCCTTCGCTGACCTGGTGGTGCTCGGCGGTGTCGTCGGGCTCGAAAAGGCCATCAAGGACGCCGGTTTCGACGTCGCGGTGCCGTTCACCTCGGGCCGTGGCGACGCCAGCCAGGACCAGACCGACGTCGAGTCGTTCGCCTACCTCGAGCCCAAGGGCGACGGCTTCCGGAATTTCGTCGGCAAGGGTGACACGCTGCCGTCCGAGTACCGGCTGATCGACCGTGCCAACCTGCTCGGTCTGTCGGCGCCGGAGATGACCGTGCTGATCGGTGGTCTACGCGTGCTCGGTGCCAACCACGGTGGTTCGGACCTCGGCGTGCTGACGCAGAACGTGGGTCACCTGACCAACGACTACTTCGTCAACCTGACCGACATGTCCACCAAGTGGGCCCCGTCTCCGGCTGATGACGGCACCTACGTCGGCACCGACCGCAGCAGCGGTGCGCCGAAGTGGACGGCCAGCCGGGTCGACCTGCTGTTCGGCTCGAACTCGCAGCTGCGAGCGCTGGTCGAGGTATACGCCGAGGATGACGCCAGGGAGAAGTTCGTCAAGGACTTCGTCGCGGCGTGGACCAAGGTGATGGACGCCGACCGGTTCGACATCCGGTAACAACCTGATCCAGTACCCCGTGGGCCGTTCGGTCCACGGGGTACTGTCGTTTTGTGCTCCTCGACGAACTCCGCTGGTTCGTCGTCCTCGCTGAAACCGAGCACGTCACCGTCGCCGCCGCGGAGCTGGGGGTTGCCCAACCGACGCTGTCGCGGGCCTTGGCCCGCTTGGAAAACCAGTTCGGCACACCACTTTTCGATCGCATCGGTCGCCGTCTTCAGCTGAACGGCTACGGCCGGATCATGCTCGAACATGCCCGCCGCGGCATCGCCGAGATGGATGCGGCGCACAGCCGGATCGACGCTCTGCGGAATCCGGACAGTGGCCTGGTGCGGTTGGCCTTTCTGCATTCGACGGCCAATTGGTTTGTACCCGAGGCGCTTCGGCAGTTCCGGGCGCTGGCCCCCGCGGTGCGGTTCGAGCTGTTCCAGGGGGCGGCGCACGACATTGCGGAGCGGCTGCGTACCGGGCAGGCCGATGTCGCGATCACGTCGCCGCGGCCCGCGCAGGTGCCGTGCATGTGGCGGGTGTTGTATGTCGAGCGGCTTTGTCTGGCGGTGCCCGCCGATCACCGCCTGGCCGGGCGGGTGCGCGTGCGCTTGAGTGAGGCGGCCGACGAGACCTTCATCGCGCTCGGCGCGGAATTCGGGCTGCGTCAGCTGACCGATCAAGTCTGGGCCGAGAGTGGCATCACGCCCGAGATCGCGTTCGAAGCCATGGAGATTCCGACGATGGAAGGTCTGGTGGCTGCGGGCTTCGGCGTCGCGGTGGTGCCGGTGCCACGGCCGGGTCGTGGCGATCCGTCGGTGACGTACATCCCATTGTCCGATACCCGGGTGAAGCGCGAAATTGGCATGGCATGGGTCCGAGGTCGCGAATTACCGCCTGCCGCAGGACGATTCGCCGAGTTCGTGACCGCGGGTGGCTTCTGATGCGGTATGCGCATCATTCAACTTAAAATGATGTATTGGACACATCAATAGGGCGTTCCTAGCCTTCTGCTTGTGACTGTTGAAGCGCCTGTCTGGACCGGCCACGCGCGTGGATCCACCGACTACCGCAGGCTGCTCGGTGCGCTGTTCTGCGCCGGCGTCGCGACCTTCGCGCAGCTGTATTCGCCGCAGGCGGTCTTGCCGCTGATCGCCCGCAGCCTGGGCGGCGGCGCGGCGGCATCGGCACTCATGGTGTCGGCATCGACAATCGGCTTGGCGCTCGGGGTGATCGGCTGGTCGACGCTGGCCGACCGGATCGGCCGAGTGCGGGCGATGTCCTATTCAGTTTGCATTGCAACGGGTTTGGCGTTGCTGGTGCCCTTCGCGCCGACGTTCCACTTGCTGCTGGCCGGCCGACTCACCGAAGGTCTGGCACTCGGGGGAGTGCCGGCCATCGCGGTGGCCTACCTCACCGAGGAGATCGAAGCCGGCCACGCCGCGCGGGCGGCCGGCACCTACGTCGCCGGCACCACGATCGGCGGGTTGCTCGGCCGTCTCGTGGCCGCACCGGTGGCCGAGCTCACCGACTGGCGGTGGGCCATGTTCGTCGTCGGATTGCTCTGCAGCGCAGCGGCTGTCGGGTTCATGCGGCTCGCCCCCGAACCCCAGGGGTTCGTCCCGGCCGGTGAGCAATTCGAGGGCTCCCTGGCGCACCGGTTGGCCGCCAACCTCCGCAACCCCAGGCAGCTGGTGCTCTACCTGCAGGGCTTCCTGCTGATGGGCGGATTCGTCGCGATGTACAACTTCCTCGGCTTCCGGCTGAGCGCGGCGCCGTTCGGCTTGCCGCAGACCGTCGTCAGCCTGGTATTCGTGGCCTACCTGGCGGGTACCTGGGCGTCGGCGTGGGCCGGGGCCGCCGCCAGTCGCTACGGCCGGCGTCCGGTACTGCTGGGCAGTGTCGTGGTGATGGGTGCCGGTGTGCTGATCACGCTGAGCCACAACGTGTTCACGGTCCTCGCCGGTCTCCTGGTCGCCACCGCGGGGTTCTTCGGCGCGCATGCGACCGCGTCGGGCTGGACGGGTCAGTTGGCCACGGTGGGCAAGGCACAGGCCGGCTCGCTGTACAACTTGTCCTACTACGCCGGTTCGAGTGTCATCGGATGGGTCGGCGGCATCGCCTTCGATGCCGCCGGGTGGACGGCGGTGGCGGCCGTCATCGTGACGCTCGAGATCGTCGCCGGGGTGGCGGCCGCTGCCGTGCTGCGCGATTGACCGCTAGTGCACTCGCTGCCGGATTCGCTCTTTGATCACGTCCGGCAACGCATCGGCGGGCAGCAAGCTCGGGAGTAGCTCGGGTTCCAGGGTCAGCGCGCGAAACACCAGGGCGACAGTGACGTCGTGCGGCGGTCGGGAGACCACCGTGATCGATGCCCCGGCGCGGAGCACGCCCGGCGTCACGATCCGGAGGTAGGCACCAGGTATGGCTTCTTTGGTGAAAGTCTTGACCCAACCGTGGATTTCGAGCCACTCGGCAAAGGTGCGGCACGGGATGCGCGGCCGGCTCACCTCGAGGAGTGGACCGCCATCGCCGATCTGCCAGCGTTCGCCGATGAGGGCTTCGTTCACCTCGAGCCCCGTGGTGGTGAGGTTCTCGCCGAACGAGCCGTTGCTCAGCACCCTGCCGAGGCTTAGCTGCCACGCATCGAGGTCTTCGCGGGCGTAGGCGTACACCGCCTGATCGTCGCCGCCGTGGAACTGCTGGTCGCCGATGGTGTCACCGATCAGGCCGCTGCCGAGGCCGCCCTGCATGGGTCCCGGTGCCCGAACCGGCACTGGCTCGGAAGTCGGGCGCTTGTCGATGCCGGTGACCAACTCATCCTTGTCGGGGCTCGGCTGTGGGACCGCCAGATTCACCGTCAGGATCGCTGCCATGCCGGAAAGCCTAGAGGCGGCCGCGGCCCGGGGCCTGTCGTGCCCGATCACCATTCGATCACATTTTCGATAAAGATCGTGCGCTGACCTGCATTTATATGGGATAACGCGCACGCGTGGGGTTAAAGTGACGGTAGTGAAATTTGTGAGGAGAGGGACCACAGGGGTCGCGACCCCCGCGTAGACGACGCGGCGTCGTGTGCCCCAGTGGTGCACGAAGAGAGGTGTCGACATGCGACGGATGATTGTGACGATGGCGAGCGCAGCACTGCTTGCGACACCCATCGCGATGGCGGCCCCGCTGGTGTCGGCGCCCCTTGCGTCGGCCGACAACACGACCTGGACCGGCGGCACTCACCGGCAGGCCATCGATTTCGTCATCCAGCGTGCGCTGTCGCAGCGCGGGGTGCCGTTCGTCTACGGCGGCGGCAACGCCAACGGTCCCAGCCTGCCTCCGGCCAGCGTCACGACCGCGGCGGCCCCGGTGAGCCAGCCAGCGCCTCAGGTGGGCCTGCAGCCGATGGGTGTCACGCAGCCGGCTGCTGCGCCTCAGTCCAACGCCCTCATCCCCGGCCTGTCGGGTCTGTTCGGCCCGACACCTGCGGCGGGGGCGATCACGCCCGTGCCGACCACACCGGGCTTCGACGCCTCCGGTTTGATTCAGTACGCGTTCGCCGGCGTGGGCATCAAGCTGCCGCGGTCGTCGGGCGAGCAGTACAAGGTAGGCCGCAAGATCACTGCGGACCAGGCGCTGCCGGGCGACCTGCTGTTCTACGGCCCGGCCGGTTCGCAGAGCGTCGCGATGTTCGTCGGCAACGGGCAGATGGTCGAGGGCACCGAGCCGTCCGTCACCGTGGGCCCAGTCCGCACCAACGGCATGGATCCGTACCTGAGCCGCATCATCGAATGGCAGTGACGGCCCCACAACGGACGGCACAGCAGCACCCCCACGCTGCAGCCTCGGCGTCGTCTTGACAGACTGTGGGGTATGGCACAGATAACCCTGCGTGGTAACCCCATCAACACCGTCGGCGACCTGCCCGCTGTCGGCTCCGCGGCTCCGGCGTTCGCCTTGACCGGTGTCGACCTCGGTCCGGTCACCAACGAGCAGTTCAGCGGTAAGCCCTTGGTGCTCAACATCTTTCCGTCGATCGACACCCCGGTGTGTGCCACCAGCGTCCGGACCTTCAACGAGCGTGCGGCCGCCCGTGGCGCCACAGTCTTGTGCGTGTCCAACGATCTGCCGTTCGCGCAGAAGCGCTTCTGCGGTTCCGAGGGCATCGAGAACGTCTCCACCGCGTCGTCGTTCCGCGACAGCTTCGGCGCCGACTACGGCGTCGCGCTGGCCGACGGCCCCATGGCGGGCCTGCTCGCCCGCGCCATCGTCGTGATCGGTGCCGACGGTAACGTCGCGTACACCGAACTCGTACCCGAGATCGCCCAGGAACCGGATTACGACGCGGCTCTCGCAGCCGCCAAGTAACACCAGCTGTTCGGCTGACGGGGTGCGTGCCAGGGGCACGCACCCCGTCAGTCTTTTTTGCATCGGGCATGATGACCTGGTGCAGCTGCGATCACCGATACCGGCTTTGTCGTTGCGAGCAATCGTCGTTGTCGCCGCCTTGTCGGTGGTCGCGACGGTGCTGATCATCGGTACCTGGGTGTGGATCGGTGTCACCAACGACCAGTACAGCCAGCTCGACCGTCGGCTGGACTCCCTGAGTAGCCTGCCCGACGTCAACACCCTGCTGAGCATTGCCAAGCAGAGCCCCACTGGCACGCCCCAAGCCGAGGGATCGCTCGTTCGCACGGTGCGGATCGGCGCGGCGACGGTCTCGATGCCGCCGGAGATCGTGCTGCCGCAATTCGAGAACGGATATGCCAACACCACGATCAACGGCGTCGAGTACCGGGTCCGCACCGTCACGACGGGGTCGGCGTCGATCGCGCTCGGGGCACCGTTGGCGGAGGCGCGGAGTCAGATCCGCACACTGCACATGCGCATCCTGGCCATCTGCAGCGGCGTCATCCTCGGCACGTTCCTCGTCGGTGGCTCGATGTGGTTCATCATGATCAACCCGTTCCGCAAGCTCGCCCAGCAGGCCAGGCAGATCAACGCCCAGTCGAAGCCTGAAGAGGTGCACGTACGTGGCGTCTCGGAGGCCGTGGAGATCGCGGAGGCGGTCGAGGGCATGTTGTCCCGCATCGGCGAGGAGCAGGCCCGGACCAAGGCCGCGCTGGAATCAGCTCGCGACTTCGCCTCGGTCGCCTCGCATGAACTGCGTACCCCATTGACGGCGATGCGCACCAACCTCGAGGTGCTGTCCACACTCGACCTGGGCGTGGAGCAGCGCAACGAGGTGATCAGTGACGTCATGCGCACCCAGAGCCGCATCGAGGCGACACTGACGGCATTGGAGCGGCTGGCACAGGGCGAACTGACCACCGCCGACGATCTGGTCCCCGTCGACATCACCGAGCTGCTCGACCGGGCTGCCCACGACGCCGTGCGGGTGTATCCGGACCTCAACGTCGCTCTCGTGCCGTCGGCGACGGTGCTGATGCTCGGACTGCCCGTCGGGCTCCGGCTGGTGGTCGACAACGCGATCGCGAACGCGGTCAAGCACGGTGGCGCGACGCGCGTGCAGTTGTCGGCGGTCAGCTCGCACGACGGCGTGCAGATCGCCATCGACGACAATGGCACCGGCGTACCGGAACACGAGCGTGACGTGGTGTTCCACCGCTTCGCCCGCGGCTCGACGGCGTCGCACTCGGGCTCCGGACTCGGCCTGGCGCTGGTCGCCCAGCAGGCCGAACTGCACGGCGGCACAGCATCTTTGACACAGAGTCCGCTGGGCGGCGCGCGGTTGCTGCTGGAGCTACCGGCGCCGCACCCGGAATCCGACTGAGCTAGATGCAGGCGGCGAAGATGCAGAATCCGCCGTCAGGTTCCCAACCACCGTTCCAGGTGCCGGGCGGGTTCCAGCCCCACGCCGGAGGCGGCGGGGGACCCCAGCCGGGGCCACCGTCGCCGTCCCAGCCGTGGTCGTGACCCCAGCGGGCCGGGACCGGGGCCATGCCGGTATCTGCACTGGCAGTACCCGCGCCCAGTCCGACGGCGCCGGCAGCGATCCCGCTGGCAACGGCCATACCAACAATGAGCTTTATCGATTTCATAGCTATCCCATTCCTCGACTCAGGTGACCACCACGGAAATTGCAGTGCTCGCTGTTTCTCGGTCTGTAGCCATTGTCATTAGTCAAGCTATGTATGGCCTGTGCATGCCTTAGGTGACGCCTTTCGGAATCAGATGCAGGCGCCGAACAGACACACACCGCCATCGGGTTCCCAGCCACCGTTCCAGGTGCCCAGCGCGAACGCGCCGGCGGTGAGGCTGCCGGCGATCGCCAGGCGCGCAACAATTTTCGTTGATCTCATTGTCAATGGTCGCCATTCTCGGCTGTCGACGGCAGGGCATCGAGCTCCGGTCCGAGCATAGAACGTCGTCAGGTTGTGGATGAGCTGTGCCCGACGTATGTAGTGGGTCTCGATTTGGGCAATGACAGTCGCCCCGGATTCGTGCGCACGGGACCCGCGCCGCCGCGCTCCTACAATTGGCCGATGTCTGCCAACCCTCGGTTCGCCCGTGCCGGAGCCGCGCAATGCTGATCGGCGTCGTCGCGGCTCTGGTTGCCTGTTTCAGTTACGGCACCGCTTCGGTCCTACAGTCGCACGCCGCGCGCAAGTCGGCCGGCGAGGCTGGCGAAGCCGGCCCCACTCTGCGCTTGACGATCGCGGCGATGCTGGCGCCGCTTTTCCTGGCCGGCATGGCGTTGGACGGGCTGGGGTTCCTCGGCAGCCTGGTGTCGGCGCGGCTGATCCCGCTGTTTCTTTCCCAGACCATCATGAGCGCCAATCTCGCGGTGACGGCCGTCCTCAGCGTTGTGGTTCTCGACGTGCGACTGCGGGCCCGGGATTGGGCCGCCATCGCCACAGTCCTTGCGGCCTTGTGTGTTCTGGGCTTCAGCGCCGGCGAGCTCGGCAACGCGGTGCCGGGCCGGCACATGCATTGGAGCGTCTTGGCGGTGTCGCTGCTCATCTTCGTCTTCGGGGTCGCGCTCGTCCGGTTGCTCGGCAAGAAGGCGGCGGTGCCGGCGGGGCTCATCGCCGGTGTGCTGTACGGCGCCATGGCCGTCGCGGTCCGGATCGCCCACGGTCTCGACCCGCTGCGGTGGCATGAACTCATCTCCGACCCGGCGGCGTGGGCGGTCGTGATCGCGGGCGTGGGCGGGTTCTACCTGTTCACCGTCGCGTTGCAGGTGGGTTCGGTGAACGGAGTTGCGGCCGCACTCGTCATGGGCGAGACCGTGATCCCCGGTGTGGTCGGTGTTCTGCTGCTCGGTGATGTGGCCAAGCCGGGGCTCGGGTGGTTGGTGGGGGTCGCATTCGCGACCGCAGTGGCCGGTGCGGTCGCGATTGCGATTTTCGGTACGGCAGAGCCGGATTCGGCCCGCCCCTAGTCCTCCTTGCGGATCAGGCGGCCGAGCGCCTCGCGGTCCGGCGCCAGCAGTTCGTCGATTCGCCGCTGGTTCACGTCGGCCACGATGATCTCTCCGACCTCTTGATAGACATTGCTGAACAGGCCGTGCGACTTCATCTTCTCGGTCTGGTAGATGTTGTCCTCGGTCGGCGTCACGTAGTAGACGATCTCCGACTTGAACCGGTGGATCAGCCACACGTGGATCAGATCCATTAGGCGCTTCTGCCGCAGCTTCGCGGCGAAGGTGTTCTGGTCGCGCACCGTGAGGATGTTGCGGCCGTGCCGGTCCTTGATCGGGTCGACGACGACGTTCGCCAGCGGCTCGTCACCGCTGCCGTAGATGCCCAGGTCCAGGACGTCGGACCCGGCGCGGCGGGGACGCAGCTGAACGTGCAGCTTCTCGCCGATCTGGTAGTGGTCGCTCCACATGGCCAGCCACTCTTCGAGCAGCTTCTTGGGCACCTCTGTCTGGACCAGGTGCTGGTGCTGAGTCGAGCCGGCGCCCATGGCCTTGGTGGTGGCCGTGCGACCCGACGATGCCGCCAGCGCGGCATCGCTGCGCGGCCCACCGACGAGCGTTTGCGGTGTGCGGTAGGGAGATTCGACCAGGCGCATCTTGCGTTGGAGCCTGGCGAGCGCCAGCATGCCCTCCTGTCGCAAGGACGTCGCGAACTCCTCGCA
Source organism: Mycolicibacterium sp. HS_4_1 (assembly GCF_054515875.1). Lineage (NCBI taxonomy): Bacteria > Bacillati > Actinomycetota > Actinomycetes > Mycobacteriales > Mycobacteriaceae > Mycobacterium > Mycolicibacterium sp. HS_4_1. Next base: position 3,103,333 of record NZ_CM137261.1, on the reverse strand, counting down.
CGCCACCCCGTCCACCTGGTGGCCGCCGTAGGTGATGAAGTTGAAGACGAACCCCATCTTGCCGAGCTCCTCGGGGAACGCGCGCATTTCGTCGTCAGTCATGCCGGTGGTGTCCCAGTTGAACGACGGCGACAGGTTGTACGCCAGCATCTGGTCGGGGAACTCGGCATGGATGGCCTCCGCGAATTCGCGGGCCTCGGCCAGATCAGCGGTCTTGGTCTCCATCCACAGGATGTCGGCAAACGGCGCGGCCGCAAGGGATTTGGCGATGGCATAGGGGATGCCGCCACGCACCTGGTAGTAGCCCTCGGGGGTCTTGGCGAGCTCACAGTCCCACGCCACGTCCGCCCCCAGTTCGCGCGCCTTCTCTCGAGCCGCGTACAGCGACGCGCGGGCGGCGAACTTGCGCCACTCCTCGGGGCTCACCGTGGTGGCCTCACCCTCCTTGGCCCGGAACTGCAGCACCTCGGCGACGGCCTCGCAGTAGGTGTTCAGTCCTGAATCCGCCTGCCAGGCCTCGACGAACTTCGACTCGACCTTGTCGAACACCGAGTCGACGGACTGCCCGGAATTCTGGTCCCAGACAGCCGCGGCTTCGTCGATGAGGCCTGAGATACCGTGGCTGTCCAGCCACGCCTCGGCGGTGGCGTATTGCCCCTCGGGCAGCGCGTACAGCAGGTGCCCGCGCAGGTCGGTGACACCCTTGTCATGGAACCGCCTGACCATGGCCAGGAAGCACGACTTGTAGGACGGAATCTTGAGGTTGGTGGCGCCCAGCAGGAACGGCTGGTCGCGCTCGTCGGCAGCACTGTCGATGAGGTTGGCGGCCTCGGCGTCGGTGCGGGCCACGATGATTCCGGGCACGCCCATCATGTCGAGCTGGAAGCGCGCGGTGTTGAGGCGCTTGAGCTGTTCGTCCGACGGGACCAGCACCTTGCCGCCCTGATGGCCGCACTTCTTGGTGCCGGGCCGCTGATCCTCGATGTGGTAGCCGGGCACGCCGGACTCGACAAAACGGCGAATCAGGTTGCGTACGTGCGCATCTCCGCCGTGGCCGGTGTCGGCGTCGGCGATGATGAACGGCCGGTAATCGATGGCCGGCGTGGTCGCCCGCTGTTCATCGGTCATCTGCAGGCGCAGGTACTGCTGATTGCGGTCCGCGGTCAGCAGGGCGCGCACGAGGCCCGCGGCTTCGTCGGGCACCTGGCTCAGCGGGTAGCTGGCCAGGTCGGGCCCGGGGTCCTCACTGATGGAGCCCTTGGCCGAAGTCGCCCAGCCACCCAGATAGATGCCTTCGATGCCGATCCGCTTCATGACCACCGCCTGGCCGGGGGAGTACGGCCCGAAGGTGGTGATGCTCTTCTTCTGCGCGAACAATTCCCGCAACCGCGGATAGAACGCTTCGGCGGCCTGCCTGGCCACCGGATAGTCCGACGGGATGGTGCCACGCTGTTCGACGACCTGACGCGCGGTGTAGAGGCGCGTGATGCCGTCGAAGCGGGGGCTGTCGAAATACTCCTGCACGGCGGCGACGTTCTGCTCGAACGACGTCGCAACTGCTTCGAGAGTCATGGACTGCTCCTTGCTGAGCTTGTTTCCGATGAGCCCTCCGAGCCTATCGCCGCGGGGCGGCCGGGAGTACGCGATCAGACATTCACATCGAAGCCGAGGTCGACATCGCAGGCCGCCTGCCCGCCCCGGACGCCCCAGTTCTCGAGCGCGCTCTCGCGCAGCAGGATCGTGATGTGGTCGGCCGGAATGCCGAACGCGGCAAGGCGGCCCGCGATCTCGCGGTACAGCGCGCGCTTGGCGTCCACTGAACGGCCGGCGAAACAGTCGATGGTCACCAGCGTGTAGCGCTCGGGGTGCGCCAGGTGCGGCGCGTGCGAAAACCGGTGCGGTTCATGGACCACCAGCCGGACGTGCTTGTCACCGACCGGGATCTGGAACGCGGCCACCAGCGCACCGTGGACGGCATCGATGATGGCGACCTCGTCGGCCTGGCGGTACTGACGGCGTACTTCGATCAGTGAACTCGGCATGGCTCGGATCGTCACACTCCATCCGCCGTCCGCGCACCTGAATTTCCGCCGGTGTCACGACGACGCCACCACGACCAGGAGCGCCCCGACGCCCGTCAATGTCACCGCCGTGATCGCGGCCGTGTGTTCCTGCACCCAGTGCCGCATCCGCTCCAGGCCTTTCTCGGCGTAACGCGAAGCCACCAGGTGCGCGAGGATCGGGGCGGCGGTGGTGGATCCCGCGACCGCGACGAAAAAGGCGATGGCGCCGGCCTTTTCGACGGGAGCGGCCAGGAAGGCGTCGATGGCCACGCCGCCGGCGACACACGCCAGGATGAACTTGGGGTTCGCGATGGCGAAGACCGCGCCCATGACCCCCGTGACCAGTGGCGACGCGGTCTGCAGCCGGGTGAGCCAACCGGTGGCCTTGGCATAGTGCGCGCGCCGCAACCAGGTGAGGACGCCGAGTGCGATCAGTGCGATGCCGATGCCGAGCTGTAAGCGCGAACTGGTCGCGGCGGCGTGTGACTGCCCGACGGGTGACACCAACACCACCGCGCTGATGACGGCCGTGATCCCGGCGAGCCACCCGCCCAGGTAGGTCAGACCCGCACCGCGGGGCCGGTCGGAGTACAGCAGGAGCAGCACCGGCGGCAGGACCGCCATCGGGGACAGCGCCACGATGAGCGCGTCGGGGATCAACCACGTCACGCTGCCATCTTGCCTGCGCGCATCCTGCCTTGTGGCTGCCCGCCGCAGACGCGCGGTCGGTGATCGGGCACGCTGGAGCACACGATGGCAGCCCGCATATCCCTCTTGGACGACCCCGCCGACCTGTCCGCGCTGCGCGCGACGGGCGCCGACCCCGACGAACTGCTTGCGTCATTCGCCGAATGGGCTGATGCGGCGGGCACAGCGCTGTACCCGGCGCAGGAGGAAGCGCTGATCGAGCTGGCCAGTGGCGCCAATGTAGTGCTGGCGACGCCAACGGGTTCCGGCAAGTCGCTGGTGGCCACGGGCGGGGTGTACTTCGCTCTTGCGGGTGCGGACGCGAGGAGCAATAGGGAAAGCAGCCGGCGAACTTATTACACCGCGCCGATCAAGGCCCTGGTCAGCGAGAAGTTCTTCGCCTTGTGCGACGTGTTCGGCGCCGCCAACGTCGGCATGCTCACCGGCGACGCGGCGGTCAACGCCGGCGCTCCGATCATCGCCTGTACGGCGGAGATCCTCGCCAACATCGCGCTGCGTGAGGGCGCGCAGGCGGACATCGGACTGGTGGTGATGGACGAGTTCCATTTCTACGGCGACCCCGATCGCGGCTGGGCGTGGCAGGTGCCGCTGCTCGAGTTGCCCAGAGCTCAGTTCCTGTTGATGTCGGCGACGCTCGGCGACGTGACCGTCTTGCGTGAGGACCTCACTCGGCGCACCGGCCGGCCGACGGCGCTGGTCGCTGGCGCCGAGCGCCCGGTGCCGCTGTTCTACAGCTACGCCACCACCGCGATGCACGAGACCATCGCCGACCTGCTGCAGACCAAACAGTCACCGATCTACGTCGTGCACTTCACCCAGGCTGCCGCGCTGGAGCGGGCCCAGGCGCTGATGAGCGTCAACGTGAGCACCAAGGAGGAGAAGGCGGCCATCGCCGACCACATCGGCGGCTTCCGCTTCACCACCGCGTTCGGCTCGACGCTGTCGCGGCTGGTCCGGCACGGCATCGGCGTGCACCACGCCGGCATGCTGCCGAAGTACCGGCGTCTGGTGGAGCAGCTGGCCCAGGCGGGCTTGTTGAAGGTCATCTGCGGCACTGACACTCTCGGCGTCGGCATCAACGTGCCGATCCGCACGGTCGTGTTCTCGGCGCTGTCGAAGTACGACGGCACCCGCACGCGGTTGCTCAATGCCCGCGAGTTCCACCAGATCGCCGGGCGGGCCGGACGGGCGGGCTACGACACGGCGGGCACCGTCGTGGTGCAGGCACCCGAGCACGAGGTGGAGAACCTCAAACAGTTCGCCAAGGTCGCAGACGATCCGAAGAAGCGGCGAAAACTGGTGCGCCGCAAGGCGCCTGAGGGCATGGTGCCCTGGGGCGAGAACACCATGAAGCGACTCGTCGAGGCCGCGCCCGAAGCGCTGACCAGTAACATGCGAGTCTCCACCGCCATGATCCTCGACGTCGTCGACCGCCGCGGTGACCCCTGTCTGGCCATGCGCCGGCTGCTCGGCGACAACCACGAGCCGCGCAAGCGGCAGTTGCGGCACATCCGCGAGGCGGTCGGCATCGCGCGCTCGCTTCTGCAGGCCGGGGTGCTGGAACGACTGCCGGAACCGGAGCCCGACGGGAGGCGCTACCGGCTGACCGTCGACCTGCCGCCGGATTTCGCGCTGAACCAGCCGCTGTCGACGTTCGCGCTCGCCGCGGTGGAACTGCTCGATCCCGATTCGGAAACTTTTGCCCGCGATGTGGTCTCGGTGATCGAGGCCACGCTCGAGGACCCCCGCCAGATCCTGGCAGCACAGTTGAAAAAGGCCCGCGGCGAGGCCGTTGCCGCGATGAAGGCCGAGGGTATCGAATACGACGAGCGCATCGAATTGCTCGACGACGTCACCTACCCACGGCCGCTGAACGAACTGCTGATGCACTGCTTCGAGGTGTACTGCCGCACCAACCCATGGGCGGCCGACGGGCACCCGGCCCCCAAGTCCGTCGTCCGCGAGATGTGGGAGCAGGGGCTCACGTTCAAGGAGTACGTGAGTGCCTACGGGCTGACCCGGACCGAGGGCGCGGTGCTGCGCTATCTGTCCGACGCGTTCAAAGCGCTGCGGTCCGGTGTTCCGGCGGCCGCCCGGACCGACGAGCTCACCGACATCGTGGAGTGGCTGGGTGAGCTTGTGCGCCAGGTTGATTCGAGCCTGCTCGACGAATGGGAACAGTTGACCAGTGCCGATCAGGTCGACGAGGTGGCCGTCATGGCGCCGGTGCGTCCACTGACCGGCAACGAGCGGGCGTTCACCGCGATGGTGCGCAACGCCTTGTTCCGCCGGGTGGAGCTCTGGGCCCGGCGCCGCTGGGACGAACTCGGGGCCCTCGATGCCGGGTCGGGATGGACGGCGCAGCGGTGGCAAGCCGCGGGGGAGACGTACTTCACCGAGCACGAGGACGTTGGTACCGGAGCGGATGCCCGCGGGCCGGCCATGTTGATCTTCGACCGCGCGCCCGGTGTGTGGCGTGTTCGGCAGATCCTCGATGACCCCGCGCACGATCACGACTGGGGCATCGACGTGGAAGTCGACCTGGCGGCGTCCGACGAGGACGGCGCCCCGGTCATCCGGGTTGTCGATGTGGGGCTTTTCGGTAGCTGAGCGCGGTTCTCGGGCACACTGTGCGCATGAGTGCACGTGCCGCCGAGCCCGTGAGCGGGACGCGTGGGTTCCTGCCTGCGGTCGAGGGCCTGCGGGCCGCCGCGGCCTTGGGCGTGGTGCTCACGCATGTGGCGCTGCAGACGGGTTACACCGACGGTGTCGTCGGCCGGTTGCTGGCCCGCTTCGACCTGGCGGTGGCCGTGTTCTTCGCGCTGTCCGGTTTCCTGCTCTGGCGTGGCCACGCCGCTGCGGCGCACGGGTTGCGGTCCGATCCCGAGGTGGCGCCCTACTACCGTTCTCGGCTCGTCCGGATCATGCCCGCCTACCTGCTCACGGTGGTCGCGGTGCTGACCCTGTTGCCGGACGCCCACGGTGCCGACCGGACGGTGTGGATCGCGAACCTGACCCTCACCCAGGTCTTCATTCCGAAGACGCTGATCGCCGGGCTCACGCAGATGTGGAGCCTGTCGGTCGAGATGGCGTTCTATCTCGTGGTACCGCTGTTGGCGCTGACGGTTGCGAAACTGCCACTGCGCCTGCGGGTTCCGGCGATCGCCGGCGTCGCCCTGCTCAGCTTCGGCTGGGGTTATCTGCCGATCCCGACGTACCACGGGGCCAATCCGCTGAACTGGTTGCCGGCCTACGCCTCGTGGTTTGCCGTCGGGATGTTGTTGGCGGAGTGGATATTCCGGCCCTATGGCTGGCTGCATCAGTTGGCCCGGCAGCGAACCATCCTGATGATTGTGGCCGCCCTGGCGTTCCTGGTCGCGGCGTCTCCGCTGGCCATGCCGGGTGGGCACCACCACGCGACGCTCGGCCAGTTCATCGTGCGGACGGCTCTGGGGGCCGTCATCGCCGGAACTCTGTTGGCGCCGTTGGTCCTCGGCGCTCCGGACGATCGGCATCGGGTGCTGGGCAGTGCACCGATGGTGACGCTGGGCCGCTGGTCGTATGGCCTGTTCCTGTGGCACCTGGCCGCGTTGGACATGGTGCTCGGCATGGTCGGGCGGACGACGTTTCCGGGGGCGCTGCCGGTGGTGATGGTCTTGACGACGACGTTCGGATTCGCGGTGGCTGCGGTGAGTTATGCGCTCCTGGAGGAGCCGTGCCGGATGGCGCTGCGGCGCTGGGAAGCCCGGCGGCAGACTCGCATGCCGGTGCCGACGACAATCGGATAGCTGCCGCCACGACCTACAGTTGCAGGGGTGCGATTCAAGCGCCAGGGGCCGCTCGACCAGATGAACGCCGCGGTGGCGGATCTCGAACTGCCCGCCGCAGTCTTCAAGACCTGCCCCTGGCAGCCGCGGGATCTCGTCGAGGAGGGCCTGCGGCAGTGGTTGCGGTGTTGCGGGGCGGCCATGCGGGACGGTCAGGTGATCGGGATGCCGTCGCACGCCGTCGATGAGGCCTGGCATGGCTTGATCCTGTGCACTGCAAGGTATAAAGCGTTCTGCGACGCTGCGTACGGCCAGTTTCTGCACCATCACCCCGAGGGTGGGGCTCCCACCGGTGCGGTGGTCGAGCCGATGCACGAGCAGCTCCGCCGCACGGTCATCGCCTGGGAAAAAGTCGCCGGGCCCGACGAAGTCTGCGTGCTGTGGGATCTCGACCATCGGGTCGGTGTCGACGAGCCGTGGGGTATCGCCTCGACTCGGGTCGACGAGATTCGGTCGGCCTACCGGGCTTTGCAGGTCCGAACGAGGTGACGGCGGGCCGCCCACGCGATAGCCTGAGCCGTTACGGAGGCCGGCGGAGAGGACGGACGAGCATTTGAAGACCGAGCGAGAGCGTTTCCGACCGCCAGTGATCGTCGGCGGCATCCTGCTTGCCGGCGCGTTCGCGGCGGCCGGTCCGGCTGCGGCGGACCCCGCCACACCGACGACGCCCGCACCCGGCCAGCCGGTCGTGGAGCCAGCAGGCGGTCCGAGCGGCCCCGTCGCCGCGCCGCCGATGGGTCCACCGACGGTGCCCGAGATCGACAACCCGACTTATGGCGCCGGCAACACGCCGGGTCAGTTGGGATACCTGCGGGACATCTGGCACACGTTCCACAGCGGCAACCCGCTCGAAGCGCTCACCATGGCGCCCGAAGAAGCGCCCGGGCCCCCGCCCGGAGCAGGACCGGCGCCGAAACTGCCTCCCGGCTTCATCTCGCTCAACGACCCGGCGTCGTCGAACCCGATCGTCGACACCGGCCCCAAGACCGGTGGACCACCACTGCCTCCGGGCTATTACCCGCTGAACGGTCCGCCACCGCCGGGGTATTACGACCCGAAGCCGGGTTCTGCTCCGGTGACACCGGCAGAAGGTCCCGACGCGCCGCCGCCGCCTGCCGCCGGATTCGTGCCCACCCCGTCGCACTGAGCATTCGGCATAATGTGATTACATACGCTAAGTAATCGCAGTCGACGTGGGGAGCAAGTGCATGACCTCGATCAAGAAGACTTTGTCTGCCGCCGCCATCGCTGGGTCGCTCTCGGCGGCGGCGCTCGGTTTCGGCATGCCGCTGGCAGCCGCTCAGCCTCCGCCACCGGCGCCCGGACAGGGTGAGGTTCCGCCGTCGTGGGCTCCGAAAAAGCCGGCCGAGGTCTGGGACGGTCAGCCCGTCGTGTGGACCTCGGCCTGGGGTGGTCGCTGGGGCGTCTGGATCAACGACGCCTTCATCACCCTGACGTCGAACCCGGTCACCAACGGCGGTTAGACCGCCCGCGTCACCATCGCGCTGCGACGTTGGTACCGATCTGGTTGGCGATCTGGACCGCCGTGTCCGCCGGATCGGGACTGCATGTGTTGATGTCGATGATGACGTTGTTCTTGTGTGCCAAGGCGCGGCCGCACGCCCAACCGGGTGCGGCCGCGTCTTGTTCGGTCGAGACCACGCTGAGGGTGTCGTGCGCATTCGTCATCGGCCCGACGGTCCACTGCGACTGACTCTGCGTGTGCGTGTAGCGCTTGCACGCCGGCCACTGCTGGGCTGACGTGTTGAAGAACTCCTGCGCCTTGTCCTGCGTCGGGAACAGCACCACCGCCTGCTTCAGGTAGTGCGTGAATTTGTCGCCGTCGTTCATGCTCTGCTCGCGCTCGGCCCAGAACCCGCTGCCCGCGTATACCGTCGCTTCCGCAGCGCCGTCGATGACGAGGCACTCGGGTGGTGCCATCGTGCTGCTGTTGTCCGACATCGTGGCCTGGGCGCCGAGCACCGTCATGGCCGCCGATCCCATGGTCGCGTTCACCTGCTCGGGGTTCAGCAGCAGCCCGTCCAGTTCACGTTCGACCAGCGGCCGGGCCACCATCGGCGGCGTGGTCACCGGCACGGCCTTACCCGGGGTGCTGCCACATCCCGCGGTCAGAACACCAACCACGGCAACGGTGACCGCGGCGACTGAGCTGCGCATATATCCTCCCGTCGCGGCAGCGGCGACCTACTGACGTCCCGTGCTGTCCTCCGCAGCGCGGTACTTCAACATTTCTATTGTTGCGTCAATTGAGGTCGGGCCGCCGTTACTCGACGGTGTTTCGCGGTAACGATGAACGATGTTCTTGATAACAGGTTCGCCGCCACGCCGCAGCCTGACGATCAGTTCGATACGTCGAGGATTTTGATCGCGAAGACCAACGAGTCGCCCTTCTCGATGCCGGCACTCGGCTGGCCGTCGGGGTAGCCGTCGGCAGACGTCATCGCGACGGCGACGGTGGAGCCCACCTTCTGACCGGCGATGGCCTTCTGGAAGCCGGGCACCACGCGCATGAGTGAGAAGGTGGCGGGGGCGCCGCGGTCATAGGCGCTGTCGAACTTCGATCCATCGCGACCGTTGAAGCCCGCGTAGCAGACGGACACCGTCGCGGTTTCGGGGACGACGGGCCCGGTGCCGGCCTTCAGTGTCTGCACCTGCGTCTGGTTGACGATGAACGGACCCTTGACGGTGACGACGGGCGCCGTGGTGTCGGTGGATCCGGTGACGGCAACGCTGCCGGTGGCCCCGTTGAGCGTCCACTCGGGCGAACCGGCCTGGCCCTCGGCCATCGGGCAGCTGCGGGCAGCTGCTGTTGACGAGTTGTCCAGGGCGGTCGCCGGGGATGGGGTTGTGGTGACCAGCGGAGCCTGGGTGGTGGTCGCCGCTGCGGGTTTGTCGTCGGAACCACATGCGGTGAGGGCGACGGCGAGTGATGCGGCGCAGGCGGTCAGTGCAACGGAGGAAGACACGCGGGAGAGGTTCACCGGTGTCACGCTACCCGGGCGGGATCGGGATGAGGACTGCGACCAAAAAGTCGGATTTGTCGGTGAACAGCCGCAGATCCCAGGTGGACAGCAGCAGGTCCGGGGTGAGGCCGGCTTGGCTGGCGTCCTGGAAGAACTGACCGAACTCGTAGTCACGGCCCGCGCCGAAACCGATCACCACGCGGCCGTCGTCGGCCAGGTGCGCGCGCAGCCGGGAGAGCACCTGCACCCGGGTACTCGGGGCGACGAACGTCATCACGTTGCCGGCGGACACGATCAGGTCGAACGGCTCGGCGATGCCGCGAGCCGGCAGATCGAGTTCGGCGAGGTCGGCCACCAGCCAGCGGGGTCCGGGGTGGTCCTCTTCGGCGGCCGCGATGAGCGCAGGGTCGACGTCCACCCCGACCACGTCGTGGCCGGCCGCTGCGAGGTATCCGCCGACCCGGCCGGGGCCGCAGCCGGCGTCGAGAATCCGCGCGCCGCGTGGGGCCATCGCGTCGATCAGGCGGGCTTCGCCCACGAGATCCTCACCGGCGCGAGCCAATGCCCGAAACCGTTCGATGTACCACTGCGAGTGGCCAGGATCGGCCTCGACTTTCTGCATCCACAGGCTCTGCTCGACCATGCGTCCATTGTGGCAAGCCCGAGTTGCACCGGCTGACGGCGTCCCGATCAACGCGGCTGCCGACCATGGCGCGCGATGAGATCCGCTGCCGACATGCTCGACGTGGGATGGCCGGATCCCGCGCTGGTACTCGACCGGATCGAATCCACACGGAGACGAGCGGCAAGCTCGGCCACGGTGTCCATGGGGGTGGGCGGCGTTGTGGTGGTCACGGCGAGCTCATACCCGATGTCGGGCTCAGTACACCCTATTCGGGCTTGAGGTGCCGCCAGCGGCATCTCAAGCTAATCCATAAAGCAGGATGATGTTTGGCTACTGTGCAAGATGTCGCCACCAGCAGGTGATGTAAAGACTCATCGACGCCACCAACGTCACGATCACCCACAGCACGACGGACACGTCGATCCATGTACCGATGGGTGGCGCGTCGGGCAGCGCGTTGCGCAATGGCACCACGGCGAAAAGCATTGCGGCAAACCATGTCGTCATCGGCGGCTGGAACTTGCGGCGGTTGCGTGCGGTCTGAATCGCCACGACCGCGCCCAGCACGGCAATCGTGACGAGTGCGCCGACAAGCACCGCGGCGAACGCGGCTGTGCTCGGTGAGCGCTGCGTGTCGACGCGATAGACGCCCGGTACGGCGCCATTCCCGTCAGCCGGAATGTGGAACATCCAGCCCGGCACACGATCGAAAAATGCGGGCGCCACGCGGATCGGTACGTGCGAGGCGCCACGGAACAATTCGACGGTGATCGGGCCCGATCGGTAGTGATCGAATGGGTAGCCGCCAGGGTCTCCGGACAGGATCAGGGCGACGGGGAAGACGTCGGGCACCATGCCTTTCGTCCATGTGCGGCGGGTGGGTGTCACTGCGGATTGCACTGCGACACTGAGGTCTTCGAGCAATCCATGGGTTTGCGGGTCCAGTAGCGCCGGCCCGGGCACCACTGTGACGTTGGCGACCATGTCGCCTTTGACCGCATGGACCTCGTTCAGGTCGATGGTCACGGTGGTGCCGTCTGCTGTCGGTATCGGTTCGCTGACCCGGCTCGGGTGTCCCAGTCCGGTACTCGCATACAGCGCAATCGTCGTGATGTACACCGCGATGACGACCACCACGCCAGCGATTACCCGGACCTTCATCGACGACCCTCTCCCATGGCACTGGCAGGAGTGTAAATTAGTTTCGCGTCGACTGTTCAGATCGCGTCGAGCTCGGCAGGAACGGTCACGTCCAGCAGGCGCAGCAGGGCGGCGATCTTGGCGTCGAGTCGCGACCCGACCTCGGCGATCCGGCTATCGCCGAAACTCCCGAATCTGGTCGACGGCTGGTCGAGGCTCAGATGCACAGCGCCGTCGGAATCTTCGTAGATGGCCACGCGCATCGGTGCGTAGAGCATGATGCCTGGATCGTGGCGGAACATCGTCTCGGCGATCACATTGTTTCCCACCATGTACGTCACGGCGCGCGCTCGGTTCCCGGCCAGCATCATCATCGGCGTCGCATCCAGGGTCCAGAAGTTGACGAAAGAATGCGGTGCGTGCGCTGCGGTGTACTGCTGCACCGCGGCGAGGTCGCCTCTTCCGATGACTGCGGTGAGCTCTGCGAAATCGATTGTGGGAACCAGGCGTTCGAAATTCTGACGCAGGCCCTCGAACGTGTCGCCGGTGCCGAGGACGAAGCGATTGACCTGGTGGGCAATGGTGGTCATGTCAGGCTCCAACCAGGGCAGGCTCGGCCTTGGCGGACGCGGAAGCTGCGAGCTTGAGCTTGCGCAACGACACGATGTGCAGCGCCGCAGCGAGTGGGACCAAGGTGGTCGGAATCAGGACCAGCGGCAGCAGAGCGATCTGCTCGGTGGACGGCGACAACTGAAGAATATGTGCCAGGCCCGGCGCCGCGGTGACGCCGAGTGCGGTCGCGACCACGAGGTCCAGCAGGCCCAGAACGTTGAACCACACCAACCGGCGGTTGACGCGCCCGTGCCGGAGCTCGCGGGCAAGGTAGATTGCGCCCAAACCGATTGCGATATCACCCAATCCGGCGGGCAGTGCGAATCCGGCCGGTAGGTCACCCAGCGCCATGACGATCAAGAAGGCGGCCCCTTCCACCCGGAAGATCTGAGCGACGGCCAGCCACCATTGCGTGTCCGGTTGATCGAGGATTCGCGACACCACCGGCACCCGGGTTGCCAGCAAGACTGCCACGAGGGGTACCACCATGGCCAGGGCCAACCACGGCTCGATCTTCGCGGGTGCGAATCGGTACACGTCGGCTCTGGCCAGTGCTGAACTCGCCAAAACCCAAGAGAGCGAGAATGTTCCGAATGTGAACGCGAGGGTGACTGCAGCCCGACGTCCCGAGTCGGCGGCGATGGCACCACGGAACAACATCGCGATGATTGTTGCGACGGTGCCGATCAATCCGGCTACCACAATCGCCCATACATAGCCCATGACGTTCTCCTGATCTGTTGATTCTGCCGAACACTTGGTTAGTTTCCGAACAGCATGTTCAATTGAAGGGAGCTGGCCGAAATTCCGTCAACAACCAACGGGGGCGAGATGTCCACAACCGAACATGACCCGAATTATGTTCGGAATTCCGGCGACCGGCGGGTCAGGCGCACCCGCAAGCTGCTCCATTCGGCGTTCCTGGAACTCGTCGTGGAAAAGGGCTATGACAAGACCACCATCCAGGACATTCTCGACCGCGCCGATGTCGGCCGCTCGACGTTCTACGTCCACTTCCGGGACAAAGAAGCGCTGCTGACCGCGAGTTTCGATGAGATGCGCGATCAGCTCGAGGAGGCCCTCTCAGCCATTCCGATGTCCGGTGTCGTCGACGTAACCTTGCCTGCAACAATGCTTTTCAGTCACGCTCACCGACATCAACAGATCTACCGAGCTTTGTGCGGCCGACACGGTGGTGATGTGGTCCAGCGTCACCTGAGGCATCTGATCGGCGACGTGCTGCGTAAGCACCTGCGACCTCAGTTCGCCTCGGCGGCTTCGGCAGTGCCTGCCGAGGTGGCGGCCGAATTCCACACCTCGGCGACGCTCGGCCTCCTGGCGTGGTGGATCGACCACGACTTCTGCAACGGACCCCACTGGCTCACCGCGGCGTACCACACGCTGGCGCTGCCCTGATTTATCGCCCGTCAGCTACGCCGGGTGTCTCGCACTGCTGTCCCTGCTCGGAGGACCGGTGATGAAATCAAGCAGCGCTTTCGACGACTTCGTCGACCTGTTGGACTATCCGATGTTCGTGGTCACGGCCCGGGCCGATGGCCGGATGGGCGGATGCCTGGTCGGTTTTGCCACCCAGGCCAGCATCGACCCGCCGAGGTTCCTGGTCGGCTTGTCTCGTCAGAACCACACGACCTCGATCGCGCGCGCGGCCACCCATCTCGCGGTGCATGTGTTGCTGCGCGAGGACGTGCCGTTGGCCGAATTGTTCGGCGGGGAGACGGTTCGTCGGCGAGATCGTGCAGAGATTCGACATGGGGACCACGTCGGTCATCTACTGGTACCGGTGACGGGATCCGCGGCCAACACCGGGCGCCGGCCCGTGTACTTCACCGACGTGAAGGACCTCAGCCCGGGGCACGGGGCGTAGCCCGATTGCCAAGCGCGACAATTGTCGGATGACGGAAACTGCCGCAACGCCCCCCTGCCCTGAATGTGCCAGTGAGTACACCTACGAGTCCGGAGCGCTCTACGCCTGCCCTATGTGCGGCCATGAGTGGGCTGAGGGCGACAACGGGGAGGGCGACACCGACAGCGGGCGCGTGGTCAAGGACGCCGTCGGCAACGTACTGATCGACGGCGACACCGTCACGCTCGTCAAGAGCGTCAAGGTGTCGGGTGGCGGCGGCGGTGCCATCAAGGTGGGAACCAAGGTTCGTGGCATCACGCTCATCACCGACGGCGTCGGTGATCACGACATCGACGCCAACGTACCGGGTTTCGGTCGCCTGCAGCTCAAGTCGAGCGTCGTCAAGAAGTCCTCTTGACGTCAGCGAGCTGACAACCGCTGGGCGATCTCACCGTATCGTTCGAAGCGGTCCCATCCGCCGAGAGCGTTGTACAGCACGATGCGCGTGGCGACGCCTTCGTATCTGTCAATGAGCCTGTCCGCCAATTCATCCCACGTGCATTCAGTGGCGAACGCAGCGATGTGCTCATCGGTGATCTCTGCCATCATGCCCGCTGTGTCGCCGGTCTTCTGCTTCTCCCGCAGGCGTCCGGTGGTGCCCTCGAAACCGGCCTCGTCCCAGATGAACGCGTAATTGGGTGTGCTGCCGTAGAAGCTCATGCTGGCGCGGATGAATTCGCGTTCGTGGTGCCGTTCTTCATCGCTGTCGCCGACGATCGTCATCGCCGGGATGATCATGTCGATATTGGCGGGGGAGCGGCCCGCCTTCTCGGCGCCGGCAGCGATATTGGGCAGCACGTGGCGGGCGATGTAGCCGGGCTCGCCGAGCGGGTGAACGTGCACGCCGTCGGCGACTTCGCCGGCCATGCGCAGCATCCACGGATTCACCGCCGCGATGTCGACTTTGGGGTCGGGCACGTCAATGGGTCCCGGGCTCCACTGTGGCGTGATGAAGTCCAGGTCGTAGAAATCGCCGTGGTGGTCGAGCTTGCCGGTCCGAAAGGCGGTGAAGCACGCCTTGACAGCGCGCACGTAGTCGCGCAGTCGCGGGCCCGGTTGCTCGAAGGGCATGCCGTAGCGCCGCACCACGTGCGTCCGCACTTGGGTGCCGATGCCGAGCCGGAACCTGCCGCCGGTGGCTTCCTGGAGTTCCCACGCCGATGCCGCCGTGACAAACGGACTGCGTGGAAAAGCCACTGCGACGCCGGTGGACAGTTCGAGTCCAGGAGCCGCTTGGGATGCGACCGCGGCGCTCAGATAAGCAGTCCGCCCGGTCTCGGTCAACAGCAGGCCGGAGAATCCGGCTGCTTGAGTGCGTTGGGCAAGTGCGGCCATCTGAGCCAACGGCTGCGGAACGGTCATCACGTCGACGTGCACAGTGGCAGCCTACGTCTGCGGCAGCCTTGAGAGTGGCGAGATGCGTAGCACCACAGGCAAAGTCGGCATCCCAAACCTCTGGCGGAGAAGTTGTGGCGTCTTGCCGGGGAGGGGAGTATTATCGAACGTATGAGCGAATGTGTGGTGGACCCCAGCGCTGACGAGGCGGTGTTGCTGGGTCGGATCGCTGAGCTCGAGCGGGTGAAGGCGGTTGCGGCGGCCGAGCAGGTCCGTGTGGCGGCGTTGTTGGAGGCGCGGCGGATCGAGGCGGCGCGTGCGGGTGGGCCGCGGGTGTCGCGGGCCGCGTTGGGCTCGGAGATTGGGTTGGCGCGGCAGGAGTCCCCGCATCGGGGTGAGCGGTTGATGGCGATGGCCCGCATCTTGGTCGCGGATATGCCGTGCACCCTGGCGGCGCTGGAATCGGGCGTGCTGTCGGAGCATCGGGCGGAGTTGATCACGAAAGAGGCGGCGTGCCTGTCGGTGTTGGATCGTCAGCTTCTGGATGTCGAGCTGTGTGCGGATCCGGTCCCGTTGGCGGGGTTGGGGAACACGCAGGTTTCGGCCGAGGCCGCGCGGATCGCCTATGAGTTGGATCAGCAGACGGTGGTGGACAAGATGACGCGGGCGCGGGCTGCGCGGCATGTGCGGTTTCGGGTGGCCCGTGACGGCATGATGTCGATGACGGTGCTGCTGCCGGCTGCGCAGGGTCAGCTGGTGCGCCAGACGCTCGCGCGTGAGGCGGCGTCGGTCGTGGCGGCGGGGTCGGGGCGCGGCCGTGCGAAGGTTATGGCGGACGTTGTGGTGCAGCGGGTCACGGGCCGCAATCCGGTCGAGTCGCCCGTGCCGGTGACGGTCAATCTGGTGCTCTCGGATCAGACGCTGCTGACCGGGGGTGAGGAGCCCGCGCAGTTGGATGGCTATGGGCCCATTCCGGCGGTGCTGGCTCGCGAGCTGGTGCTGGCTGCGGCCGCTGATGAGAAGGTGGGGGCAGCGTTGCGGCGGTTGTATGCCCAGCCCGGCACCGGCAAGTTGGTGGCGATGGAGTCGACGGCGCGGGCGTTTCCGAAAGGCTTGGCGCGGTTCATCGCGTTGCGGGACCAGATGTGTCGGACCCCGTACTGCAACGCGAGGATTCGGCACACCGACCACGTCACGCCGCATGTCACGAGTGGGCCGACCAGTGCGCACAATGGGGATGGGCTGTGTGAGCACTGCAATTACGTCAAAGAAGAACCCGGCTGGCAGGCGGCCGCGAGTTACGACCGGTACGGCCGGCACACGATCGCGCTGACTACGCCTTCGGGAGCGGTCTACACCTCAACGGCGCCACCGACGCCGGAGGGGTTGCGTATCTTCACCCGCGACGTCTACATCGCGCGCATCCACCCCGCGGCCTAGTTCAACCAACCGGCGACTACGGCCAGGTGCCGGGTCGCGGCGCCGGGCCGGCCGGCGGAGCGGGACGCAGTGCCGCACCGGGCGCAGGCGTGTTCTGCAACGCGCCCAGACACAGGCCGAGTCGTCCTGGTAGACAAGGGATGTTGCCTGAACCGCCGTAGCTGTTGTTGGGTTGGTTCTGCGACCAGCAGATGCCAGTACGGGGATCGAGGATGGTCCCGCCCGCACACGGAGCGGTCGACGCCGTCGGCGGACTGTCCCACGGGGCTGACAGCAAGAGCATGCCGCTGCAGATGGATACCGTCAGGAAGTTGGACGACCGTAACCGCAATTTCATGGTGATGTTCTCCCTATGCGGTGATTTTGGTCTGGGCTTCGATCACGTCGGCGGCATCGATCACGACTTGTTCCTGGCCCTGGAGAGCATCTGCATTGAGCTGCAGGACAAACAGTGCATCTTTGGCGGGAATGATCACCGTTTTCTGCGCGACGACCCGTGCCTTGCCGTTGTAGGTGTAGGTACCGGCTGACTGGATTGCTTCAAAGCCGCTCAGTGAGCTCTTTTCCGGCTCGCCGAGGGGCTTGAAATCCGGCAGGTTTTCCAGCTGGCCGGGGGCGTACTTCAGGATCATGGCGGGATCAACCTTGCCGGTCAGCTTCGAGGCGATGGCGATCATTGTTGGCGGATCGCCGGGGTCGGCCGGTTTGTCGTAAACGATGGCGCCGTAGGCCCAAGCCGGGGTTTTGTCGCCGGCGCTACTCCAGCCGGGCGGGAACGGAAAGTCGAAGTCCGGTGTGCCGGGTTGGTTGGGTTTGAACGGTGTCTCGGCGATGTTGTTCTCGGTGATGTAGTCGTTGATCGTCTTGTTGGGGCCGGCAACGTTCGGCCTGGAAGGCGCTATCGCGCTGGGCGATCCAGGCGAGGAGGGCACGCTTGACGGTCCCGACTCGGTTCTGGTCGAGGTGCTACATCCAGCGTGTGTGATCGCCACGGCTGCCAGCGCCACCGTCGCAGTCGTCAGCACATTGGTCATCGGCCTGCAGCTCCTCGCGTCGACTTCTCTACGCGCGAGCGTAGTCATCGATTGACGGATGCGTCAGATTATTGATCGCCGAGTCATCCCGGCGGCCCGGCGCCCTTCCGGCCTGTTTGCTGCCGTACTAGCGTCAGGGCAGCGGCAGTTCACTTCGGAGGGGTAGGTGTCATGCGGGTCCTGGTCACTGGCGGTACCGGATTTGTCGGCGGTTGGAGTGCGAAAGCCATTGCCGACAAAGGGCATTCGGTCCGATTCCTGGTACGCAATACCGCCCGGCTGCAGACGAGCGTTGCCAAGCTGGGTGTCGATGTCACGGACCACGTGGTCGGCGACATCACCGATCGCGACTCGGTGCTGCGCGCCTTGGACGGGTGCGATGCCGTGCTGCATGCCGCGGCGCTGGTTGCCACCGATCCCAACCACACGGCCCAGATGCTGAGTACCAACATGGACGGTGCGCGCAACGTGCTCGGCGGTGCCGTCGAACTCGGCATGGACCCGATCATTCACGTATCCAGCATCACCGCGTTGTTCAATCCCGACGTCGACAAGCTCGACGCCGACCTGCCGGTGTTCGGCGGTACCGACGGCTACGGCCGGTCCAAGGCCCAGGTCGAGATCTACGCCCGTGGGATGCAGGACGCCGGTGCACCCGTGAACATCACCTACCCCGGCATGGTGATGGGTCCGCCCGTCGGTAACCAATTCGGTGAGGCCGGAGAGGGGGTGGCCCAGGCACTTCAACTCGGCGCGATTCCTGGTCGGAGCGCCGCGTGGACGGTGGTCGACGGGCGGGATCTGGCCGACCTGCACGCGGCGCTGTTGGAACCCGGAAAGGGGCCACGTCGCTATATGGCCGGCGGCCACCGCATCCCGGTGGACGAGTTGGCTCGGCTGCTGAGCGAGGTCGGTGACAAGACCATGCTCTCGGTTCCGGTTCCCGATACGGTCCTGCGAATCGCTGGGCAACTGCTCGATCGGTTGGGCCCGTTCCTGCCATTCCAGACCCCGTTCACCGAAGCCGCCATGCAGTACTACACCCAGATGCCGGACTCGGACGATACGCCCAGCGAGCGCGACCTCGGCATCACCTACCGTGACCCGCGAATCACGCTGGCCGACACCGTCGCCGGGCTCCGAGCGCTCAACCGCTGAGTCGACGCATTCCCCAGTTCTGCGATTGCCAGGAACTGCTGATAGTTTGCGGGCCGTGTCCGTGCTGAACCGCAGAGCCTTCTTGGTCGGCCTGGGGGCAGCCATCACGATTCCCCCCGCCGTGGCGACCATCGAGGTGGCGCGCACAGCGCTGACCACTGCGGTTACGACGCCCCACGCCGCGGCCTCGGCGGCACAGATGCCGGAACTCGCCGGGACCGCGGTCAGGCAGGGCATGACCGCGCTGCTGCCGCCACCATCGCCCGCAGCACGCGTCGCGCTTCCCGGTAGCGGTGTGCTGAGCGTTCTCCCGGGGCAGGGCGATCTCCTGGCCCTGACCGTCGACGACGGTGTCGACAGCGATGTCGTGCGGCTGTACACCCAGTTTGCGAAGGACACCGGCATCCGGCTGACGTTCTTCGTCAACGGCTCTTATCGGTCGTGGACCGACAACGCGTCCCTGTTGCGGCCACTGGTCGAATCGGGCCAGATCCAGCTGGGTAACCACACCTGGTCGCATCCGGACCTCACCACGCAGTCGCCGGCGCAGATTGCCGACCAGATCCAGCGCAACCACGCGTTCCTGTCCAACACGTACGGGGCGGATGCGCGTCCGTATCTGAGGCCGCCCTACGGCCGGCACAACGCCGCTGTGCGGGCCGTCGCCGCCGACCTCGGCTACACGCTCACCACCATGTGGACGGGTTCCTTGGCGGACTCGACGGTCATCACCGAGGACTACATCGTGAAGATGGCCGACACGCATTTCCGGCCGCAGAACATCGTCCTCGGCCATCTCAATCATGCCCCGGTGACCCACGTCTTCGATCGGCTCGCCGACGTCGTCCGGAGTCGCAACCTGCGGACGGTCACTTTCAACGACGTCTTTCTCCCCAACCACCCGACGCCATAGACCTCGTCGCATCTGGAAAAAAGAAATGCGCCGGTCCGTTCAACGGCGTAGATGTTGTGGAGCCGGATTGGTCACGACTGAAGGGGTTCTATGGTGAGGCAACGGGTTGCGATCGGTGCGGTCGGCACTGCGGTCGTCGTCGGGTTCGCCGGAGTCGGCTGTGCGAATGAGAAGCCGTCGTCGGAGCAGCCGAGTTCGACCAGCAGCACTACCAAGGCCACGTCTTCGACGTCCAGCACAGCTGCTTCACCCACGGCGTCCGTGACCGGCAATCCACCGCCCGGTCAGGCCGAGGTTACCGTCGACGGTGTGCGACAGAACATCACCGGCAATGTGGTCTGCACCAATGCGGTCGGTAATTTCAACATCGCCATCGGCCAGAAGGTCTCAGGTGTGGCGGTGGTGCTGACGCCGGATGCCGCGACGGTGCATTCGGTGATCCTGGGCAACGTCAACGGCGTCATTCTCGGCTACCAGCAAGGTATGTCGGGTGGCCAGGCCACCGCGTCCAAGGACGGCAACACGTACACCATCAGCGGCAGCGCGACCGGGGTGACGGCAGCGCTACCGCCCGTGATGGTGACCAAGCCCTTCGAGATCCGGGTTACCTGCAGCTGAGCCTCATGCCGCGATCTGCGTGACGTTGAGGTGCCTGTGCGGCTCGGGGCGCGGTCGCGCCATCATCGAGTGGGACCTGCCATAGGCGAAGTACAGCACCACGCCGATCGCCATCCAGATGACGAACCGCAGCCAGGTCTCGACTTCCAGGTTCAGCATCAGCCACAGGCAGGACAGCGCGGCGAGGATCGGCACAACCGGGATGAAGGGCACGCGGAAGCCACGCTCGAGGTCGGGCCTGGTCCGGCGCAGGATCGGGACGCCGATCGCCACGAGGATGAAGGCGACGAGCGTGCCGATGTTGACCATTCCGGCGAGCGTGCCGAAGTCGACGAACGCCGCCAGGACCGCGCACACGACACCCACGATGACCGTCAGTCGCACCGGCGTGCCGTGCTTGCCGGTGTGCGCGAGGCGGCGGGGGAGCAGGCCGTCGCGGGACATCGCGAACAAAACGCGGGTCTGTCCTAGGAACATGACCATCACGACGGTCGAGAGCCCGGCCAGTGCGCCGATCGAGATGATGTTCTTGGCCCAGGTGTCTCCGTGGATGGCGAATGCCGTTGCAAGGGTGGAATTTTCACCTTGCAGCTGGGTGTAGGGCACCATGCCGGTGAGAACGAAAGACACCGCGACGTAGCAGACGGTGACGATGGCCAGCGCGCCGAAGATGCCGCGAGGGACGTCGCGCTGCGGGTTACGGGTTTCCTCCGCGGCGGTGGCGACCACGTCGAAGCCGATGAAGGCGAAGAAGGCGATGCTGGCCGCCGTCAGCAGACCCAGCCACCCGTAGCTCGTGCCGCCGGTGCCGGTGAGGAACGCCAGCATCGACTGATGCACGCCGTCGGCCTTCGCGGACGGCTGCGCGGCCGGGATGAACGGCGTGAGGTTCGAGGCCTTGAAGTAGGTGGCACCGACAACGAGGATCAGCACGATCACCGAGAGCTTGATCGCGACGGCGACAGCAGAAACCCGCGACGACAACTTGGTTCCGGTCGCCAGCAGGAACCCGACGATCGCGATGATCACCAGTGCGCCCCAGTCGAACTTGATGGACCCGAGATGCACGACCGGTGACACCGCGCCGCCGAGCACTTCGGCGAGATATTGCGACCAGCCTTTGGCGACGACCGCTACCGCGAGCGCGAACTCGAGGATCAGGTCCCACCCGATGATCCACGCGACCAGTTCGCCGAAGGTGGCGTAGGCGTAGGTGTAAGCGCTGCCGGCGACGGGCACAGTCGAGGCGAACTCGGCGTAGCACAGGGCGGTGAGCCCGCACGTGATCGCTGCGATGACGAAGGCCACCGACACGGCCGGCCCCGCCATGTTGCCCGCGGTCTGAGCGGTAAGGGTGAAGATGCCGGCGCCGATGACGACGGCAACGCCGAAAACAGTGAGATCCCTTGCCGTCAGGTCTTTGCGGAGCTTCGAGTCGGGTTCATCGGTGTCCCGGATCGACTGCTCGACTGACTTGGTGCGGAACAGCCCGCCGCCGGCGCCCATCAGATGGCCCCGTCGAGCCGCTGTTCGGCGAACAGGTTCGCGGCAGCGCCGATGCTGAGGCCCGCTTCGCGCGCGGTCGCGATGATGTCGCGGCAGCGGTCGAAGATGCGGGTCACGTCGGCTTCGACAGTCGCGCGGTCTGCGCCGTGCAACTCGCCGGCCACCTGGATGAGGCCGCCGGCGTTGGCGACGAAGTCAGGCACCCAGGTGATCCCGCGACGGCCGAGCAACAACTCGACGTCCGGGGTCGCGAGCTGGTTGTTTGCGGCACCGCAAATCAACTTCGCCTCGATGGTGTCAGCGCTCATAGGCGTCAGAGTAGCCCCGAGGGCACACGGAGCGTAGACATCGAGCGGGGCGTCGGCAACCGAATTGAGCAGGCGCACCGACGGGTGGGCGTTCGAGAGGTGCTGCAGTGCCGCGTCGTTCACGTCGGTGGCGTAGACCTCCGCGCCGTCGGCGAGCAGCAGGTCGATGAGTTCGCGACCCACTTTGCCGACGCCCTCGACCCCGACGGTCCTTCCCGCCAACGTTGCTGCGCCCCAGACAGATTCGGCACCTGCGCGCATGGCGTTGAATACGCCCAGCGCGGTCAGGCGAGCGCTGTCGCCCGAACCGCCCGCGGCGGCGCTGCGGCCGGTCACATGCTCGGTGTACTTGCCCATGACGTCCAGGTCGTCGGTGTTGGTGCCGACATCACCCGCGGTGACATACCGTCCGCCCAGGGTGTTGACGTAGTGGGCGAAAGCGGCGAACAGTGCTTCGCTCTTGTCGCTCGTGGGGTCGCCGATGATCACGGACTTGCCGCCGCCCAGGTTGACGCCGGCGGCTGCGGCCTTGTACGACATGCCCCACGACAGCCGCAGAACATCCTCGAGTGCCTCGAATTCGTCGGCGTACGGGTACATGCGGCAGCCGCCGAGGGCCGGCCCCAGCGCCGTCGAGTGAATGGCGATGATCGCCTTCAGACCGGACTCCGCGTCCTCGCAGAACACGACCTGCTCGTGGCTGCGGGAGCTCAACTTGTGCGAGCGACCGAATACTCCGGCGGGGGTGGCCACCGGTGGGTTGGACACAGAGGTCACTACTACTTCCTTTCTGGTGCCGCATGTTTGGCGGCGTGGGTTGACACTGCCGTAGGTGTGGCGGCAGGACAGCGGGATGGCCTGTCAGGCCGGGATGCCGAGCTCGCGCAGGCGCGCCCGGTACAGTTCGACGTTGCCTAGTTTGATGTCCTCGTATCCGCGGACCATGTCGGGCAGCCCGGCTGCCTCGACGGCCGTGGCGTAGTTGTCGACGGTCAGGCCGGCGGCGAGGCGGAGCACCATATCGGAGTAGTGAGAGAGTAACTGCCGCTCCACTTTTCGGACGTGCGCGTAGCCGAACGGATCCAGCTTGGTGCCGCGCAACACCTTGGCCTTGGCGAGGAGCTTCAGTGCCACATGCGATTTCGGTCCGAAACCGACCTTTTTCGAGCGGCCCATGGCACGCAACGCCGGCGGATGCAGCTTGTAGGTGAGGTTCTCCCCACCTGGTACCTGGGCCTGCACGTCGGCAAGGAACGCCGGATCGACAAGCAGCCGTGCGACCTCGTACTCATCCTTGTAGGCGGTGAACTTGTGCAGCCCGCGCGCCACCGCCGCGCTGAACGCGGTGTTGGCTGTGATGGTGCGCTCCGACTGCCAGACTGCCTGGACGGTTTCGACGTAGCGCCGCGCGACTTTCGCGTTCTGGTAGCGCACCAACGCACCGGACCGCAATTCGACCAGTCGGCGTACTTCGCCGTCGAACGTGGTGCTGGCCAACAGCTCCGGGCGCGCCACGGCCGGGACTGTCTTCGGGCGAGCGGCGTCCACGGCGGCGGCGAAGGCTGCCGGATCGGCGACCGCAACTCGGCCCCAGCGGAAGGCCGCGACGTTGGCGGCGACCGCGACACCGTTGATGCCGATGGCCTCTTCGATGCTTGCCTCGGGCAAGCGCAGTCCGCCGTTCTGGAAGGCGGCACCGACGACCAGGAAGTTGGCCGCCGCAGTGTTGCCGAACAGGGCTTGTGCCGCGGAGAGCGCGTCGAAGTGGGTCAGGGTGCGGGTGTTGGCCGTCAGTCGGTCCAGCAACAATGGGGTCTGGGGGTAGGCAACAGACTTGTCGTACACCATGTCGCCGGTGGGGGTCTGGCTCGTCGAAGCGACCGCGATGGTGCGCTCCGCGCTGCCGTAGGCCAGGTTCCCGTTGTCGGTCGCGGTCAGCAGGTCGATCGCGATGATGCAGTCGGCGCTGCCCGAGGTGAGACGGTTGGATGGCTCCAGCGCGGTCGTCGAGAACCGCAGGTGCGACACGACCGGACCGGCCTTCTGGCTCAGGCCGATCTGGTCGAGGCTCTCCACCTTGTAGCCGGCGCGCAGCGCGGCGGTGGCGAGAACCTGGTTCACCGTGACGATGCCGGTGCCGCCGATGCCGGCCAGCAGGACGTTCTGGGTGCCGCTCGGAACACCGAATCCCGGATCGGCGACGCGCGGCGGTTCGGCGCTCTTGCGCCGAGATGTCCTGCGGCCCTTCTTCTCCGGGGCCAGCTCGACCGTGACGAACGACGGGCAGTCGCCGTCGAGGCACGTGTAGTCCGTGTTGCAGGACGTTTGGTCGATGCGGGTCTTGCGGCCGAATTCGGTGTCGACGGGCTGCACGGACAAGCAGTTCGACTTGGTGCCGCAGTCACCGCAGCCTTCGCAGACCGCTTCGTTGATCACGACGCGGGTGTTGCGGGTAGGCAGCGTGCCGCGCTTGCGCTGGCGGCGCGCGTCGGCGGCGCAGTGCTGGTCGTAGATAAGCACGGTGACGCCCGGGATCTCGCGCAGCACCTTCTGTGCTTCGTCAAGCCGGTCGCGATGCCACAGCAGCGTGCCCTTCGCGAGGGCCTTCTTGTTGTGCCGCGTGGGTTTATCGGCACAGATGATGATCTGCTTGACGCCTTCGGCGGTCAGCTTGTGGGTGAGGCCCGCGACGACCAGACCACCCTCGACGTTCTGTGCGCCGGTCATGGCGACGACTTCGTTGTAGAGCAGTTTGTAGGTGATGTTGACCCCTGCGGCGATGCAGGCCTGGACTGCGAGCTGGCCGGAGTGGAAGAAGGTGCCGTCACCGACGTTCTGGAACAGGTGCGGGACATCGGTGAACGGAGCCTGCCCGATCCACTGGCTGCCTTCGCCGCCCATCTGCGTGATGCCGACCACGGCGCTGTCGCTGCGACCCGACATGGTCACCAGGGTGTGGCAGCCGATGCCGCCGCCGCCGATCGAGCCCTCGGGGATCGCGGTGGACCGGTTGTGCGGGCAGCCGCTGCAGAAGTATGCGGTCCGCTTGGCGGACAACACTTCCAGTGACAGGGCGGGTGGCGGCATGCGCTTCAGTTCGACATGATCGCGCAGCACGCGGCGTAGCGGCGCCAGCAGGCGGGCGGCGGTCAGTTCACCGCCGACAGGGAACAGTGGCACTCCCGCGGCGTCATGTTTGCCGATGATCTGCGGGGCTTGGGCCGTGCCATAAAGGATTTCGCGGATCTGGGTTTCGATGAACGCGGTCTTGTCCTCGACGACGATCACCTGCTCGAGGCCGCGGGCGAACCCCCTG
Source organism: Mycolicibacterium sp. HS_4_1 (assembly GCF_054515875.1). Classification (NCBI taxonomy): domain Bacteria; kingdom Bacillati; phylum Actinomycetota; class Actinomycetes; order Mycobacteriales; family Mycobacteriaceae; genus Mycobacterium; species Mycolicibacterium sp. HS_4_1. The sequence continues at coordinate 3,077,822 of NZ_CM137261.1, read as the reverse complement.
ACCGACTGCTGGCCCACCGGGTAGGGCATGCCGATGCGCAACAGGCGAATTCCGGCACGGTGCAGCGCCGTGTCGTCGACACCGAGGTCGAGCAGCGCCTGGCGGACGGCGTCGAAGGTGGTGCCGGTGGCGGCGATGCCGAGCTTTGCGCGGGCCGGGTCGACTTCGAGTACGTCGAGGGCATTGACGTCGCCGAAGGCGCGCACCGTCGCCCAGCGCGGGCCGTAGAGATCGGCCTCGGCCAGCAGGCTGTCGGCCGGTGCGGCCATCGGACGTTGGAGATAGGTGAACGGCTCTCCGTCCCAGAGGATTTCGGGCGCGGTGATCGCAAGGTCGGCCACGTCCGCGTCGACCGTCCATGCGCCGTCGGCAACGTCGGCCACGATCTTCATCGCTACGACGCAGCCCGAGGCCCGCGACAGTGCGACGCCCTGCATGCCCATCGTGATGATCTCTTCGGCGTTGCGCGGGAACAGGACCGGGATGCCGAGAGCCGCAAGGGACCGCTCGCTCACGGCGGGTACGGTCGACGACTTGGACGCCGGGTCGTCTCCGACGAGCAGCAGGACGCCGCCGCGTGGATTCACCCCGTACATGTTCGCGTGGCGCAGCGCGTCGGTGGCGCGGTCGACACCCGGCCCTTTGCCGTACCAGACGCCGATGACACCGTCGTGGGATGCCTTGCCTGCCGGGAGGTCGGTCTGGCTGCCCCACACCGAGGTGGCGGCGAGCTCCTCGTTGAAGCCCGGGGTGAAGACGACGTCGTGTTCGGTCAGCACGCTCGGCATGCCCAACAGCATCTTGTCGACGCCGCCCAGCGGGCTGCCCTGGTAGCCGGAGACGAAGGTGGCGACGCGGCGTCCCGCGCGCAGATCACGGACATGCTGCTCGACCATCATCCGGGCGATGGCCTGTACACCGGTCAGGAGTACCGGTCCGGCGCCGGAGCGGTAGCGGTCGTCGAGGTCGTAGGGCGCGGCGGGCTCCGCCACTGCGCGTTCGGTTCGGGACAGGACACTGGTCATCGACAACCTCCACACTTTCCGCAGCTCAGATCACCAGTCGTAAAGCGCGAACTATGGCAATCAGTGCAGCGAAATCTGCCCCCGTGGGTGATCTACGTCAACAGTCGGCGAAAATGTTGATCAAACTGCTCAATTGTGACGTGGCACACTGTGACGCACGCATCATTTTGTTCGATGTTGGGTCACGTGCTGCACGAGGGGCAGTGATCGGTATTCGACCGGAGTCGCCATGGCAAGCATGGTCTCGGAATGCTTGACGCCGTCGATGCGGTGGACGCGCTGGATCACGCTGAGCAGTTCTTCCTGCGTCTGGGCGGCAATGCGGGCCAGCAGATCCGCTCGCCCGGTCGTGGCATGGACCTCCAGTACATGCGGGATGTCCTGCAGCGCCGCAATGATGGCGTTCATCTTGGTCTGGTCCGTCTCGATGAAGACCAGTGCATGCACCGCGAACCCGAGCTGGGACAGGTTGATGTTCGGCGGGTAGCCGCGTACCAGCCCGGATTCTTCGAGCCGCTTCATCCGGGCCTGGACCGTGTTCCGGGCGACCTTCAGTCGCGACGCGAGCTCGAGAATCGGCGTCCGCGGGTCGGCGGCCAGCTCCGACAGCAGCGCGGCGTCCAGAGCGTCGAGCTTGATGGTCATGCGGCATTTTCCCACGGGGATACCGCGGGTTTACTCCGATTCGGCGACAGTCGTCTGCGCTTCGCACCGGACGTCGAAGTTGACCGAATTGGCGATGAAACACAGGTGGTGGGCACGCTCGTGTACGTCAGTGAGCGCAGCGCGGTGGCGGCCGTCGGCGATCTGCACGACAGGCCGCAGCACCACCTCGGTGAAATATCCACCGCCGTCAGGGGTTTGGGCCATGGTGCCCGACGGGTGGTCGGTGTACCCGGTCACGACGATGCCCTCTTGGGAACACAGGGCCAGGACCCACAGCATGTGACACTGCGACAGGGACGCCACGAGCAGTTCCTCCGGGTTCCAGCGCTGCGGGTCGCCGCGGAACGCCGGGTCAGCACTACCCGCGATCGTGGGCTTGCCATCGCCGCTGACGTCGTGAGCACGGGCGTACTCGCGGTAACCGGAGGTGCCGCTGCCGGTGTTGCCCGTCCAGGTGACCTCGAGCTCGTAGTGGTGCATTTTCGCCATGGTTCAAGTGTCTACGAGATCAGTGATCACTCTTCGACTTGGGGGCTGATTCGGCGTGGCTGCTTCCGCCGTCATGGCCGGCGTGATCGCTGCTCTTCGCAGTGCGCTTGGCGGACGGCGTGGAAGCACTTCCCCCACCCGCGGGCTGCTTCGTCGACTCAGCCGATTGTTCGGTGTGCGAGTCAGAGGCAGCCGCCGACTTCGGCGCTGACGACGGTTTTGATTTGGTCGGCGTAGTGCTCGGTTTCGGTGAGGTGGCGTTGTCGGTTGGTGACTCTGCTTGTGCGTCTGGGGATTTGGCTCCCGTGGTGCCTCGGCCGGCACGTGTCCGTGGCGTAGCGGTGGCGGTGGCGGCGGTCTTCTCGCCCGTCTGGGCGGCTGTGGCAGTGGTCGCGGCGGTCTTCGCTGCGAGTTGCGACGGCGCGGGGGTCGAAACGGCGGCGGCAGCTGTCGAGCGTGAGGCCAACGGATGCGGGGCGCCGGCAATCGCGTTCGCCAACCCCTGCACCGACGACACGACATTGGCGACGGCGGTCAGCGGGTTATGCCCGCTCAGCACTGTGCTCACTCCCGTGGTGGAGAGCGTGGCGACGGCGTAGTACACGCCCACCGCCGCACTGAGGACCTTGACCACATAGATCACCGGGGTGAGTGGTGCAAGGTGGGGTGCGAGCGTTGCGGTGATGGTGTGCGTCGCGGTTGCGGCCGCCGAGCCCGCGGCTCCGATGCCGCTGACCAACTGTTTCACCTGGGTCGACGACGAGGCGCCGGGAAATGCGGTGACCGCGCCGACCAGATTCTGCAGGTCGGTTGCCGTGGAATTGACTTTCTGCACCGCCGTGTACTCGCCGGTGCCCGGATCAACTTGTGCGCTCAGCACCAGCAGCGGGAAGTCGGGTGTCTGCCAATAGATCACGTCGGATGCGACGGCTTGGGCCGCGCCCCCGAGGCCGCCGAGGTATTGGATCGGATTGAAAGCGGCATCAATGGTCGCCGCCGTGAGCGCGTACCGGTAGTCGGCACCCCGGGTCACTGTCGGGTGTGCCGTCGGCACAAGCGGTACCGCAGTCGTCGCCACGACCGCCGCCGAGCACAGCACCGAGAAAGCCGATGCCTGGGCTTTGACCCACATGGGAATTACCTCCTTGATTGTCCGCCACAGCGAAACCTTCGAAAATCTATGGCATGAACCCTGTTTCGCATGGCGGCGGGTTCACGGTGTCAGCGGACTCGTCAGTGCTCGCGCGCTGGACGAACTTTGCTGTCAGACTGCGACTTGGCTGCCTTGTCCTTGGTGCTGCCAGTCGGTTTCGCGCCGGTGGCCGCAGTTGTGTCCTTTGCTGCACTTGCCTTGGCCTCCGGTTTGGCGGCTGATGTCTCAGTGCCCTGACGTGTCGCGTCGGCGGTCTTGTCACGCGCCCGCTGTGCCGGTACGGACTTGGTGGGCTGCTGACGATCGGGCGCTTTTCGCGTAGCCGGAGTGGCCTCGGCGGCTACCGGAGTGCCGACGGGAACTTTCGGCTGAGCCGGCTCAGCCGGTAGCGGGGCAGTCGGACCGCCGGCCTCTACCTGCGGGCGGCGGAAGTAGGCCCGGTCGATCTGCGGCCGGAGCCAGCGGTCGACGAGGGACGTGTTCAGGCCCATATTGCGCAGCGGTTGAGTGAGTGGCAGTCCGGCCGTGGGCACCACGTAGTGCGTGGTGGTGCCGCCTGCGGCGTTGGTGCGGACGGTTTTGAGTGTTCCAGGTGTCGCCGGGTTGGCCGCTGACCCGTAGTCGGTATGCACGAATCCGATACCCATCACGGCGTTGAGGACTGCCAAACGTGTTGGCTTGTCGGGCCAGTCCGAGAAGCCGTCGTATTCGCGAACGATCTCGGTGGTGGGGTAGGACGTTGGCACCGGGACGTTCGGCGCGAAGAGTTGCAGTGCGGGATTCTTGGTGGTGATGCCGCCGGTGGCGTTCTGCGGGTCGCCGAAGGTCACGAATCGCAGGTTGTCAGTAGTCGATCGGCTATGCGAATCCTGCAGCAACCGTGAGAGTTTCACGTAGTTCAGGACTATGGCACCTTGGCTGACCCCGGCCAGGGTGACGGTGCTGTCGGCGGGCACCTGGGCCAGTGTGGCGTTCACGGCGCCGGAACCGACGAGGGCGTCCGCCGCGAACAGTAATCCGGCGGGGTAACCGATGCCGTTGATGGCACCGGCGGACTTGAGGTATCCGCCGGCCAGTCCGAGGGCCTCCTGTGGCGTCGGTGTGACGTCACACAGGCAGGTGCCCTGCAGGTAGAAGGCGACGTCTGGACCGTCCTTCTGGGCGGCTGCCGATGGGTCGACGCTGAGCGACGCGCAGAGGCCGACCACCAAACCTATTGCGCTAAAGCGAAATAGACCGTGCACGGAGCAGTTTCCTATCTGTACGGAAGGATGGAGACTCTGGTTGGAGCGCAGAGCAGCACCACTGGTGCGACGATGTCGCATGGGAAGCTGCTCAGGAATCTCGCCGATGGATCGGCGATGGTGATGGCGACACTGGTGGCGGGACCTCGCCCGTGCGTGTGCTAAACCTGCCTGTCCGCGACCTACCCCCGGTTTGGTACTTCAGTACAGCTTTGACGAAGCGAAATTAACACTGTCACAGCATTTCTGCTCGCCATGAGACGCAGCTCACCGGCGCGCTGTGCGCCCCCTCAGCCTCGGAACACCACCCAGCGCATCGCGCAATACATATAGGCGGCTTCGCACGTCCCCGCGGTGATGCGGGCGACGTGGTACTCGACGCCGAGGGCCGACAACCCGGTCGACACACCAAGGATGAACGCCAGGTAGTTGACCGCCACCACGACGATGTAGACGGCGAGTTGCGGGCCGACGGCACTGTGCGAGCTGAAGTTGAAGATCCGGTTCAGGACATAGCTCAGCCCGAACGCGCAGACGTAGGAGATCGTCACCGCCACCGCCAGCGGAAGGCTCAACCCATCACGTAATGCAGTCAGGAGCAGCAGGTCGACTGCGAACGTGCAGCCGTTGATCAGTGCGAACCCCAGAAAAGTCGACGCAACAATCGATTTGAGCCCCCACGGCAACCGGCTGACCGCCAGTTCGCAGCCGCGGTGAAAACCGTCGACAGCGCGCTGCAGGCCACTCGCCGAGTCGACGGTCACGCGGGCACTGTGTCATGTGCCGGCGTCGACCAGGTTACCGCGAGACGAACTCTGCACGTGGGACCCAGGCAGCGTCCCGTAATGTCCTCACCGATGAGTGCCGTCCCGAGGAGTGCGACGGCATGAGTCTGGCCACAGTCAGCCAGGCCGTCGCGGCGTTCGCCGTCACCAACATCGACGACCTTGTGGTGCTTGCGGTCTTCTTCGGCAAGGCACGGGGCCATCGCAGCGCGGCGGCCCGGGTGGTTGCGGGCCAGTATCTCGGCTTCGTGGCGATCTTGGTGGTGTCGACGAGCGCCGCCCTTCTCGGTGCCGCCCTCCTGCCGAGGACTGCGCTGCCTTATCTCGGCCTGCTCCCAATCATGTTGGGGCTCAGAGCCGCATGGGTGGGCTGGCGAGGCCGGGTTGCCGAACCGACGGGAACCGAGGACGCAGCACCGCCGCCCGCGCCGGGTATGTGGCAGGTCGCGGGCATCACGTTCGCAAACGGCGGCGACAACATCGGTGTCTACGTACCGATGTTCGCGGTCGCCACTACCGGCACGCTCGCGGCGTATGTCACGGTGTTTCTGATCGGGGTCGGCGTGTGGTGTGCGGCAGGCCGCTACTTCGCTGCCCACCCGGTCGTGGCCAATGCGTTTTCCCGCTGGGGCCACATCATATTTCCCGTCGTCCTGATTGCCATCGGTACCACGATCCTGGTCGATGGCGGCGTGTTCGGCGGGTGAGTTCTGGCGCGAGAGCGCCGTTCACGCGTTTTGCCGTCGGGCCGCCAAGTGCTGGGTAAGTTCACCCGGGTGACGAGTAAACGACTGTCTCCGCTCGACTCGATGTTCCTGGCGGCAGAATCTCCCGAGACGATGATGCATGTCGCGGGCCTGATGCAGTTTGGCCTGACGTCGGGCGACGCGGGGGACATTCTGGATCAACTGCGGGACGAGATCTATGGGTCCAACGAGATCGAGCCACCGTGGAACATGAAGCTGCAGACCCCGTGGTTCCTGCTGAACCCGTTGCAACGGTGGGTCGAGGACACGAAGTTCGACGTCATGTATCACGTTCGGCGTTCTGCCCTGCCACGTCCGGGCGATCAGCGTGAATTGGGAATCCTGATCTCCCGCTTGCATGCTCGGCAATTGGACCTGACGCGTCCACCGTGGGAACTGCACATCATCGAAGGCCTCGACGATGGCAATGTCGCGTTGTACGTGAAGATGCACCACTCACTCGTCGACGGCTATACGGCGATGAAGACGCTCATCCGGTCGATGTCGACCGATCCGTCTGATGCCGAAACACCCTTGTTCTTCAGGAATCCGGTGCCCAAGCGGGAGCGGAAGAAGGACGAGAAGGACAGCAGCCTCATCCCCGACATCGGCGGTTTGCTGCGGTCCATCACCTCTGAGTTGTCGACGGTCATCGAGCTGCCCGCTGCCTTCGCCAAGCTGGCATTCACCGCCGTCAGCAAGAGCAATCCGCTCGTCGGGCCAGGTCAGGCGCCACACACCATCTTCAACGGCCGCATCGGTCGGAGCCGCCGGTTCGCGACGCAGCAATACGACATCGCCCGGCTGCGGGCCGTTGCCGAGGCCGTCGGCGGAACTCTCAACGACGTCGCGCTCGCCATCTGCGGCGGCGGGCTGCGCGACTATCTGCTGGGACTCGATGCCCTACCCGAGAAATCTCTGATCGCCATGCTGCCGGTCAACATTCGGCCGAAAGACGATCCCGGCGGCGGCAATGCCGTCGGCGCGATTCTTGCCACCCTGGGTACCGATATCATCGACGCGCGCGAGCGGATCGAAGCGATCAGCGAGTCGACCCTGGCCGCCAAGGAGCAGTTGTCGGGCATGACCAGCAACGCGATATTGGCCTACACCGCCGCGCTGATGGCGCCGTTCCTCGTGCAGACCGGTGCCGCCACGATGGGGGCGCCGAAGGTGGCGCCCGCGTCGTACAACGTCATCCTGTCGAACGTGCCGGGCCCGGACTACCCGCTGTACTTCCGGGGCAACGAACTCGTGTCCAGCTATCCGGTGTCGATTCCGGTGCATGGTGTCGGACTCAACATCACCTGCCAAAGCTATTCGGGCACTTTGAATTTCGGCTTCACCGGCTGTCGTGACTCGATGCCTCACATGCAGAAGCTCGCCATCAAGACCGGTGAGGCGTTGGCCGCGTTGGAAAGCGCCTATGGCCTGGCGTGAAAACACTGCGTAACGGCAATTGACCCAAGTGTTGAAACGACCCGTCGAAACGGGTCCATTGGTGCTACCTTCACCGGACCAGTTAGCACCGGAGAGTGGGTGTGCAATGAGCGCAACAACGTCAGCTTTCGCTCGTTTGTCAGTGGCGGCGGCAACGTTTGGGGTTGCGGCTGCCGTGGTCGGGTTGGTCGGCTTGCCGATCGCGCACGCCGACGACGGCCTGACGTGTGCGGACGGCCTCGTAGCATCCGGGGACACCTGCGTGCCCGCAGGCGGTGGCGCCGCCGCGCCGGCCGCACAAGGTCCCTTCGACGCACCAGAATCGTCTCTTGACGATCCCAGCTTGTTCACGCCGCCGTTCGAACTGACCGAAGGAGAGGTCGCTTCGCCCGGGTACAACGCCGGGGGCGGCGGCGGACGGCGGTAAGCCTGCCGCAGATTTGCTCAGATCTCGCTTCTCTCAGCCCTACGTCTGCCAGCATGGCGTAGGGCTGAGAGGGGCTGGATAGATGGCAGACAGTGAGCACGGCAGCGATCCGACTGCGGCGAGTCGCCGCGGCGTTCTCATCGGCGCCGGCGCCGTCGGTGCAGGAATGGTTCTTGCCGCCTGCGGTGGCAAGAACTCCGGGTCGCCCGCCGGTCAGCCCTCGAGCAAGGCGACGACTGCCACCGCCGCATCGACCTCGGTGAAAACCGCCGATGTGCCAGTCGGTGGGGGTGCGGTCCTCAAGGAGTCGAAGATCGTCGTCACCCAGCCGAGGGCGGGTGAGTTCAAGGCGTTCAGTGCGGTCTGCACCCACCGGCAGTGCACGGTGTCGAAGGTCGCCGACGGCACCATCGACTGTCCCTGCCACGGAAGCCGATACAGTGCCGTGGACGGCTCCGTGGTCAAGGGCCCCGCGGAGAAGCCACTGGCTCCGAAGACGGTGACGGTCGCCGGTGACACGGTGACCGTCACCTGAGCTCTGCCGCTGCGGCGCCTAGACGGAACCGTCGCACCCCCGGATGCCACCGGTGACCACCTTGGGCGGTTCCGGCGTGGGGTTGAAGCCACGAATCGCGCCCGGCGAGCTGATCCGGGGTGTGACGGAGACATTGACCGGCTTGCCCGGAGGTTCCGGCTGCGGGTTGAAGGCCTGAGCCGTGCCCGACGCCAGGCCGAAGCCGACAAGCGCCAAGCCGCCCGACAGCAGCGCCGTACCCGCGACCTTCTTGATGTTGTGAATGCTGAGCATGATGGCTCCCTCTCGCTGAATCGGCCTGTCTGACCGTTGGCAGCAATACTGAGGTGCGGTCCTTGGTGGATTCTTGGCAGATTCCAGTGGCTAACGGGTATAGCGGCCGCCATCGGTGTGCCGGCATGGCAAAGCTCGCCGATCAGCTTGCGCCCGAGGCGAATTGAGCCAATCAACCGCGGAGCGCGTCGCGGGCGCGGCGCAGGTGAGCCGACTCGATCGGGTTGGCCGCATGGTCGGCCGCCCGGTCGTAGGCGTCGGCAGCCTCGGCGGTTCGGCCGAGCCGCGACAGGAGCGAGGCGCGGACCGCGTGGTAGACGTGGTAGCCAGGTAGATCGATTGCGTCCACCAGGTCCAGTGCCGTCTGCGGGTCGTGCACCTCGGCGATCGCCACGGCCCGGTTGAGAGCTACGACAGGTGTGGGCGCAACGATCATCAGTTGGTCGTACAGCGCGAGAATCTGGCACCAATCGGTGGCGGATGCCGAGGGTGCGTCACTGTGCACGGCGTTGATCGCAGCCTGGATCTGGTACGGGCCCGGCCGGTTCCGGCGCAGGCAGCGGCGAACCAGCGCCTGGCCTTCGGCGATGTAGCGGTGATCCCACCGACTTCGGTCCTGATCGGCGAGTAGAACCAGATTCCCTTCGGCATCGGTGCGGGCAGCACGTCGTGCCTCGGTCAGCAACATCAGCGCGAGCAGCCCCAATGCCTCGGGCTCATCGGGCATCAGCTCGACCAGCAGTCGGCCAAGACGCACGGCTTCCGTGGTGAGATCAGCTCGTACGAGATCGTCGCCCGAGCTTGCGGTGTGGCCCTCGTTGAAGATCAGGTACACCACGGCGAGCACTCCGTGAATGCGGTCGGGTAAGTCGCTGTCGTGGGGCACCCGGTAGGGGATGTGCGCGTCGCGAATTTTGCGTTTGGCGCGGACGAGACGTTGAGCGACAGCCGATTCCGAGACGAGGAAAGCGCGCGCGATCTCGCTGGCCGACAGGCCAGCGAGCAGGCGGAGCGTGAGCGCCACTCTCGCCTCGAGGGCCAGCGCCGGGTGGCAGCAGATGAAGATCAATCGGAGGCGGTCGTCGCGCACAGGTCCGGCTTCGAGTTCATTTGCGTCGGCCACCGGATAGAGCAGGGCTGCCTGCGCGTGCCGCTCGTCGCGCGTCGACTCTCTACGGAAGCGGTCGACGATCGCATTTGCGGCAGTGGTGATGATCCATCCGGCTGGGCTCGGCGGTGGCCCAGCCCGCGGCCATCGGTCCAGAGCCTTGGCGAAGGCATCCTGGACTGCTTCTTCGGCGAGGTCGATGTCACCGTATCGGCGGACCAGGACGGCCACCGCCCTGCCGTACTCGCGGCGGAACACATCGGCGATATCCGCTGGCGGCATCGGCGGCACGGTCGAGCTCAGCCCTGTGCACCGAATCGAAACGGGCGTACTTCGATCGGGAGGAGCCGGACGGCCTCAGCCTGCTTGCGCGCCCATTCGAGAGCGGAGTCCAAGTCGGGTACGTCGATGATGGTGAAGCCGCCCAGATGCTCTTTGCCTTCGGCGTACGGGCCGTCGGTGGTCAATATGGCGCCCTCGTGGGCCCGCACCACGGTCGACGCATCCGGGCCGTGCAAACCACCGGAGAACACCCATACTCCGGCCGCACGCATGTCGTTCTCGACCACATTCAGCGCATCCATGATCGGCTCCAGCACCTCGGGCGGCGGCGGATCGCCGACCGGCTGATGCATGGCAAGTAGGTAGTGCATGCTCGTCACTCCTCGTTCAGGGGGGCAGCCAGAGCGCCGCCCCTCACCTTCTACACGAACGACCATCCCGATTATCGACACCCTAGCGAGGGCAGTAGTCCCGGCCCACCGGCGTAAACGTCGTAGTGTCCACCGCGGCTGCGCTACGACTCCGTGGGAGCGATCGATGACATCTTGATCGACGCCACCGTCGACGCGGCGCTCACGGCGTGTGGTGCGGTCGATCGGTCGTGAGGAGCGCGGCGGCCAGTAGCGCTGCGCCGCAAACACTCACAGTGGCAGGCCAACCGTATGAGGCTGCTGCGGCCGCACCGAATGCCGTCCCTACGCTGCCGCCGACGAAGTAGACGAGCATGTACGCACTGTTGAATCGTGCGGGCGCACATGGGTCGATGGCCAGGATTGTCGTCTGGTTCGCAACCTGTGCCGCGAACAGGCCGGCGTCGAACATCGCCAGAGCGACCATCGTCGCCGCGGAGTTGTGCAGGCCGAGCGCAAGTATGGGGCAGGCGATACCGGCGGCCGTAAGGCCCAGCAGCACGACCGGCCGGAATCCGAACCGGTCCGTGCAGCCACCGGCGATACGCGTCGCGAAGATGCCGGCGATGCCGGCCAGCGCGTAGAGCCCGATCTTTGTGGCGTGCAATGAGAACGGCTCTCGCGAGAGCGTGACCGCGATACCGGACCAGATCGCGCAGAAAGCGAAGAACCACAGGGTGCCGCGCAGCGCGCCGCGACGCAGCACCGCGGTACGCAGGAGAAGTCCGGGCGTCGACACCAGGCCGGCGAGGTAGCCGTGCACAACGGTTCCCGTGGCAGTCGGCAGCAGCAACAGGCAGGACGCGGAGACACCGACGGCAGCCGCAGCCATAACCAAAAGCATGGCCTGCCAACCGATCACGTCGGTCAACCAGCCGCCGACGATACGGCCGGCCAATATGCCAGCGGAGATGCCGGCGGTGACGATACCGAGGACGGTCGAGCGACGGTGCTCGGGCGCAAAGCGTCCGACCACCGAGCTCAGGCCTGCCCCCACCGACGAGAAGGCCCCCGTCAGAAGTACTCCGATACCGACCAGCCAGGCCGTGCCGGCCGCGGCGGTCAGCGCCAGCGCACCGCCGAGGGCCAAGAATTCCAGCGCCAGGACGCGCCGCGGAGAGAACCTGTCAACTAGTGGCACGAGCAGGGCCAGACCCAGCATGTAGCCCACTGGGCCGCCCGCCAGCGCAGCGCCGACGGCGGCCGGACCGGCGTCCAGCGACCGGGTGAGGTCGGCGATCGCCGGTTGAAGAGGATAAATCGCTGCGGTGCCCAGGGCGGCCGCTAACGCCATGAAAAGAACTGCGCCTCTGGTGATTACCGGATTCGGTTGGGCAATTGTGGTCACGCATCGACGCTAGCGATGGAGCCGCGCCGGCCGCTGGCGGGTTTCCGCCAGCGCAGTCGGTCAGCTCTTCCAGACCCACCCTGTCGGCACCGCCGGCTGCCTAGATCGGGCATTGGCGCGTCTGCATCGATGGGCTCCGCTGCACCGGAGTCATCTTTCGCACCGGCCCACAATGCGGTCGCCGAGAGGCGGGCCACCAAGACCGACCAGCGCACCGGGGCCCTTGTAGAGCACACCCGATGGCCGGTGGCGTCGGCCGCTGACAGCGGGGGGCTTCGGCGGGGCAGAAGATGGCGTCGACTTCGGCGATCAGCGCTATCACCATCGCGGGGTCATCCACGCCCAGGGACTGGGCCAACTCATCTGGCGTGATGGTTTCAGGCGCCGCCGGCGCCGCAATCATGCTGTACCGCATCACTTTTCACCTCCTTGCGCTGTCGGCATCACACCGACCATTCAAGAACGTGGCGGTACCGGTGCCGGGCTGCGACGCTGCGCAGCCCGGCACTCCGGTCCGGGTCAGGCGTTCACCGGCTCCTTGGCCGTAGCCTTGTCGGCAACAGGGCTGCCATCCTCGGTGATCACTCGATTCTCTTTGATCGCCTTGGCTTCACCGGCTCTGCCGACCGTGATCTTGCGGGGTTTGGCCTTCTCCGCCACCGGGATCACCAGTCGAAGCACCCCGTCGTGGTAGTCCGCGGTGATCCGGCCGGTGTCGAGGTTGTTGCCGAGCACCAGTTGTCGGGAGAAGACGCCTCGCGGCCGCTCGGCGGCCAACATTTCCCGCGCCGAATCGACCGGGGCGCGTTCGGCACGAACGGTCACCACATTGTTCTCGATGTCGAGGTCGAGCGAGTCGGCATTGATGCCGGGCAGGTCGAACTCGACGTGGAACTCATCACCGTCACGCCAGGCGTCCATGGGCATTCCCGCGGGCCGGGCCGCGGTGCCGAGGATCTCTTGGGTGAAGCGGTCAAGGTCGCGGAACGGATCAGTACGCAACAGCATCGTGGCCACCTCCAGGTTTCCTTTCTCTTTAGCCATCTGTGCGCTGCCAGCCCGATTATCTGTGTCAGCTGGCATAGATTCGTTTTAGCACTCGGCACCGGCGAGTGCAAGTACGTGATTCGGGAAATTTTTTGGCCGTGCGTCAGGGGCGGGTATGCGGCGGCGGTGGGAACCGGACGGCGCTCGTGACGATCGCGGCGGTGTCGATCCACGTGACACGTCGAAAGATTTCGTGACGGTTGCAATTGCGCAAAGGTACGGCAGCCCACCCGCTGCGCCAGACCGCACGCTGACCGGCGGGCCTTAGGCTTGGCCGCGATGACTGGACTGAACTCCCACGTGAAGCGCTGGCGTACAGCGCTTCACGTCGTGGTGTCCGCGATGGCGGTGGTCATTGTCGGGCTTGCCGGTACTCCGGTGGCCTATGCGGCCGCGGCTGGGGCGCGGTTGGTGGTGCAGCACACGTGGCAGGACGGTTTCATCGCGCGCTACGTCATCACCAACTACAGCACTGTCCCGATGGCGGACTGGAAACTCGAATTCGACATGCCGATGGGACAGTCCATCTCGCATACGTGGAATAGCACATTCACCCAATATGGCACCCACTACGTGATCACCCCCGCGAGCTGGAATCGCGTCATTCCGCCCGGTGGATCTGCCAATGGTGGAATCCGTGGCGTGCTCAGCGGGACGTACACGCCACCGTCGAATTGTGTGCTCAACGGCCAGGTGTACTGCTCGTAGCGATGACGGTGGTCTGATCATGAGTGCGGCGTTGACGGACTGGTTGTTGGACTCCGACCCGACGCTGCGCTGGCAGGTCGAGCGCGACCTGCTCGATGCCCCGCCCGAGGTGTGGGAAGCGACGCGGGCGCGAATCGCGACCGAGGGCTATGGCGCACGCCTGCTCGCACTGCAAGAAGCCGATGGGCAGTGGGCGGGTGGGGCCTTCTTTCCGGCGGACTATGACTTCGACGACCCCGAGCGGGCCGAAGATGGCCAGCCATGGACGGCCACCACGTGGACACTGAATACGTTGCGGGAGTGGGGCCTTGACACAACGGTCTTGCGAGAACGCCGGACGGCGGAATTGCTTGATGCGTATTGCCACTGGGAGTACGACGACCTGCCCTACTGGTCGGGTGAGGTGGATTGCTGCATCAACGCGTGGACGTTGGCCAACGGAGTGTGGCTGGGCGCGGACGTCAGCGGCATCGCAGGCTGGTTTCTCGACCATCAGCTGCCTGACGGTGGGTGGAACTGCGACTGGGTCGAGGGGTCGCGCCGATCGTCGTTCCATTCCACGCTGAATTCCTTGAAAGGGCTGCTCGCTTTCGAGACGGTCGTCGGCGGCAACGTCGACATCCGCGCAGCGCGCCGCCGTGGCGAGGAGTATCTGCTGGAGCGCCGGCTGATCAACCGGCTGACGACGAATCAACCAGTGGGACAATGGATCAACGACTTCAGTTATCCCATGCGCTGGAGCTACAGTGCCCTGGGTGCGTGCGACTATTTTCGCCTGGCAGCCACGCACGACGGCACCGTTCCCGACCCGCGGATGACCGAGGCCATCGGCATCGTGCGCGCCGCGCGGCGGTCCGACGGCACGTGGCTGCAAACGGGCCGGCAACCCGGGCGGGTCTGGTTCGAAGTCGATGTGCCGGCCGGGCAACCGTCGAAGTGGCTCACCCTCCACGCGACGCGGGTGCTCGATTGGTGGGAGGCTGCGAACTGACTGCGGCTCAGACGCGTCTCAGCTGCGAGCTGCCCGGAAGGCGCGCGGGCTCATCCCATGCCACCGGCGGAAGGCCTGCGAGAAACTCGACAACTCGACGTATCCCAGCCGATTGGCCGTCTCGGCGACCGTCAACCGGCCTTTGATCAGCATTTCCTCCGATAATCTCTGCCGGATTTCGTCGAGCAGTTCGCGATAGGACGTGCCCTCGGCGCCGAGGCGGTGACGCAACGTGCGGGGGCTCATCATCAGCAAATGGGCGATCTCGTGTGCATTAGGCGGCTGCGCCGGGGACGCCAGCAGCAGGTCACGAACCTGTCCTGACAGCCCGGTTCGGCTGCGCCGCTCCTCCAGGAGATTGCGGCACTGCTCCTGTGTCGCCGCGGAGTTGTAGGCATTGGCTTGTGGCAACGGCAGGTCGAGGAGGTCGACGGGCAGGATCAGCAGGTTTTCGGGTGCGCCGAATTCCGGCTCGGTGTCGAACGCCGCGAGGTACCGGTCGAGGCTGGACGGGCGGGGATGGGTGAACTGAACTCCGAAGGGTGGCAGTTCCGTCGACAGTTCGCGCTTGATCACGGCGATGGCGGTGGCCAGCCGGTCGATGTCGAAGCGGCGAACCAGGTCCGGTGTGCCCGGGGCCTCCAGGACGATGTGGAACTCGTCGCCGACCACTCGAGTTGCGAGGGTGGAAGACGCGAAGGTCAGATCGAGATACCGCACTCCGACATCAATGGCGCTGCGCAAGGTCGGGCTGCTGATCAACGCGAACCCGAAGATCCCGTAGGTGGCCAGACGATAGCGGAGTCCCGCCTCGACGCCGAGGTCGTCGGGATAATCAAGTGCCTCCAGCAGATTCGTGACGACGGCCAATTCCTGCCGGGCCGTGACCTCGGCGCTCGGGCGTTGCAGGCCGTGAACGGTCAAGCGGGAGCCGGCAAGGCAGGTCTTCGGGCTCACACCGCGTTCGCCGGCCAGCCCGAGGAGCACGCCGACACTTGCCGGTGTACGGGGAATGTCCCAATCAACCACATTGCCAAACCTAGTAAGTCGAGGCGCACTCGCATTGCCACTTCGAGTAACTATTTAGCCACTTGTGCTCTCCCATCTGCGTCTATTGGTTCGTAGCGTGATTGTCGACGCATGTCTCAGAACGGAGAAACTCGTGAACATTCTCGGTCAGGCAATCACCAAGGCACAGGAAGCGATTCTCGACCCGGTCCTCAGCCGCGCGCAGTCGACAATCCCAATGCCCTTGCAGATCAAGGGCATGCACCTCTACCAGAAGACGAAAACGTCGGTCGTCGGTGACAAGACCCCGGTGTTTGTCGAGCAGCCGATTCCGGCTGCCGCGGATGTGCCGTTGGCAGAGATCGACATGAGTAACCCGTTCATGTTCCGCCAGGGCCGCTGGCAGTCGTACTTCAAGCGGTTGCGTGACGAGGCCCCGGTGCACTACCAGCCGAACAGCCCGTTCGGCCCGTTCTGGTCGATCACCCGGTACACGGACATCGTCACTGTCGACAAGGACAACGAACGGTTCTCCGCTGAGCCGCAGATCATCATCGGTGACCCACCCGAGGGCCTCGACGTCGAGATGTTCATCGCCATGGACCCGCCGCGTCATGATGAACAGCGCGGAGCGGTTCAGGGCGTGGTGGCACCCCAGAACCTCCAGGAGATGGGGGCACTCATCCGGACCCGGGTGCAGGAGGTCCTCGACGGGCTGCCGGAAGGCACGCCGTTCGACTGGGTCGACACCGTGTCGATCGAACTGACCTCACGCATGCTGGCGACTCTGCTCGACTTCCCGTACGACCAGCGCCGCAAGTTGGTGTACTGGACCGATACCGTCGCCGGCAGCGCCTCGGCCACCGGTGGCGAGGCCGATATGGACGAAATGTTCGCAGCCGCAGCCGATATGGCCGGCGCCTTCAGCGCTCTGTGGCACGACAAGAAGGCGCGCCTGGCAGCCGGTGAGAAGCCCGGATTCGACCTCATCACCCTGATGCAGTCGTCCGAGGACACCAAAGACCTGATCGACCGTCCGATGGAATTCCTCGGCAACCTGATTCTGCTGATCGTGGGCGGCAATGACACCACCCGCAATTCGATGACCGGCGGCGTGCTCGCTCTGAACCAGAACCCTGACGAATTCGCGCGGCTCAAGGCGGACCCGGGACTCATCAGCAAAGCGGTGCACGAGATCATCCGCTGGCAGACCCCGCTGGCGTACATGCGCCGCATTGCCAAGCAGGACACCATCCTGGGCGGGCAATTCATCCGCAAAGGCGACAAGCTCGTCATGTGGTACGCCTCGGCCAACCGCGATGAGCGCAAGTTCGAGAATCCGGACGACTTCATCATCGGCCGCCACAACGCCCGCCATCACCTGGCCTTCGGCATCGGCATCCATCGGTGCATGGGCAGCCGTCTGGCCGAGTTGCAGCTCAAGATCCTGTGGGAGGAGTTGCTGGCGCGATTCGAGGACATCGAGGTCGTCGGTGAGCCCGAGTACACGCAATCCAACTTCGTGAAGGGCTACTCCAGAATGATGGTGAAGGTCACCAGGAAGCAGGCGGCCGCCACGGAGTGATGAATGCTCCAGGTGTTGCGCGAGCTGGCGCAGCACTGTGGGCACGCCGACATCCTGCGCGAACAGATTCTTGCCGGTCGCAAATAGACAGCGCGCATATCCTGGTTGACAGACGCCGCTCTGTGCGACGCCCGGACCTCCGGGAGGCAGCGATGTTCGAGGAAGCGCAGTTGTATGCACCGGTGACGCGCTCGGGCGATGACGTCACGGTGCATCTCGCGGCGGATCATCCCGGTGCCGTCGATCCGGAATACCGAGCGCGGCGCAACGCCATCGCTGCGCTCGCCATGGACTGGCCGCCCGGCACACCACCACCCATCGCGACCTACACCGACGACGAGCAGGAGGTCTGGCGCATCGCGTGTGCCGAGCTTCACCGGCTCCATCAACGCCGGGCGTGCGCTGTGTACCTGCAGGGCCGCGAGCGGCTCGGGCTTCCCGAGGATCGGATCCCGCAACTCGTCGAGGTCAACGAGATGCTCAAGCCGCTCACCGGGTTTCAGTACGTGCCCGCGGCCGGGCTGGTGCCGTTGCGCGAGTTCTACGGCATGCTGGCCGACGGAATATTCCACTCCACCCAGTACATCCGGCACCATTCCGTGCCGCTCTACACGCCCGAGCCGGACCTGATCCACGAGGTCGTCGGCCATGGCAACTGCCTGGCCCATGAGCGTTTCGCGACGCTGTACCGGCTGGCCGGGCAGGCCGCCCAGCGGGTGAAAACGACTGAGGCGCTTGAATTCGTCTCGAATGTCTTCTGGTTCTCGTTGGAGTTCGGTGCGGTCCGCGAGTATGGCGAAGTGCGCACCTATGGCGCCGGCCTGCTCTCGTCATTCGGGGAGATCCAGCAACTCGATTCTGCGGACCTGCGGCCGCTGAATATCGGGCGAATGGGTGTACAGACCTACGACATCACGCACTACCAACCGGTTCTCTTCTGCGCCCAGGGATTCAACGAGATCGAAGATGTGGTCGGCGGCTTCTTCGCTGATGTGGACGACGAGATGGCGCACCGCCTGATGCATGACGCCGCTGAAGTCACGGGTAGGTGATCGCCGGCTGGACCACGGCGACGCATTCGCCGAATCCGATGCTGACGGTGCCTGGGCGGCGAGCGCTGGCCGTCAGCAGAACTTCGTCGCCGTCTTCGACGAACGTCCGAATTTCGCCGTTGGGCAATGTGATGGGGTCGTTTCCGCCGTGACTGAGCTCCATCAGACTGCCTTCGGAACCCGGGGTGGGTCCGGACAGGGTGCCGGTGCCGAGCAGGTCGCCCGGGCGTAGGTCACACCCGTTGCTGGTGTGGTGGGTGACCATCTGCGTGTCGCTCCAATACATGTGGCGGCTGGACGAGCGCGAGACCAGGTAAGGCGGGTGGCCGGCGGCGCGCATCTGCGCCGTCCTCAGATGGGCCCGCAGTTCGATGTCGAGTCCGCCCTGTGCCCGGTGTCGTGGACTGTCGAGGTAGGGCAGTGGGGTTGGATCATCCCCGGGTCGGTCCACCGGTATCCGGAACGGCGCCAATGCTTCTGGAGTGATCACCCACGGGGACACGGTGGTGCCGAAGCTCTTGGCCAAGAAGGGGCCCAGGGGCTGGTATTCCCAGGCTTGCACGTCGCGCGCGGACCAGTCGTTGAGCAGGCAATAACCGGCGATGTGAGTGTCGGCGTCATCGATGGTGACCGGCTCACCCAGCCCATTCTCCGGGCCCATCCACACGCCGAGTTCGAGTTCGAAATCGAGCTGTCGGGTTGGCGCCAGTTCAGGTTTCGGTGCGCCGGGAGCCTTCAGCTGTCCGTGCGGCCGGATGACCGGAGTGCCGCTGACCCGCACGCTGGAGGCGCGGCCGTGGTAGCCGAGAGGAACCCATTTGTAGTTGGGCAGTAAGGGATTGTCCGGCCGGAACAGGGCACCGATGTTGCGGGCATGGTGGATGCCGACGTAGAAGTCGGTGTAGTCACCGATGCTGGCGGGCAGCAGGACGTCGACGTCGGTCAGTGGGGTGAGCAGCCTTGCGACCGCCTCTTGCTGCGGTGTCCCTTGGACGAGTAGGGAATACAGTGCATGGCGAAGCGCGATCCGTGGACCCGCGCCCAGGGCGAACAGGGTGTTCAGCGTGCCGTGAGCGGCAGCTTCGGCCGCCATTTGAGCCTCACCGGTCAGTAGCCCCGACTCGGACAGGGCGCGCAGATCCAGGACCATGTCTCCGATGCGGACGACGCCGTGGGGTGCGCCGGCTGCACCGGCCACAACACCGAAAGGGAGGTTCTGCAAAGGGAAGTCGCCGGACTCGGCCGAGATAACCCAGCTGCGCAAGCGCGGATCGTGCGTGAAATCCAGTGTGGTCACGGCGTGCCCGGGTCGAATCGTTTGGTCAGTCCACTCCAGCAGTCGGCGTAATCCTGTTGCCGCTGTGGCAGATTCGCCGCGTAAGCGGTGACCTTCTGCGGGAGCCGGGTTTCGAACATGAACGCCAGTGTGTCTTCCTGCTTGACCGGCTTCAATTTTTCGGTACTGGCGGCGTGGAAGGCGTTGGCGTCGGGGCCATGGGGAGTCATGCAGTTGTGCAGGCTGACCCCACCGGGGACGAAGCCATCAGGTTTGGCGTCATAGACACCGCGCACGAGTCCCATGAACTCGCTCATGACGTTCATGTGGTACCACGGTGGCCGGAAGGTGTTTTCGGCGACCATCCAGCGTTCGGGGAAGCACACGAAGTCGACGTTGGCGGTTCCCCGCGTCTCACTGGGCGAGGTGAGCACCGTGAAGATCGACGGGTCGGCATGGTCGAACAGGACCGGGCCGACAGGGGAGAAGCGCCGCATGTCGTACTTGTATGGCGCGTAATTGCCATGCCAGGCAACAACATCCAGCGGTGACTGGCGCACTTCGGCCTGCCACAGCGTGCCACCCCACTTCACGTACAGCGTGGACGGGATCTCGCGATCCTCGTAGTTCGCGACGGGTGTGAGGAAGTCACGCGAGTTGGCCAAACAATTGGCGCCGATCGGGCCGCGCTCGGGCAGAGTGAAACTGCTGCCGTAGTTTTCACACAAGTAGCCCCGGGCCGGGCCATCGGGCACCTCGACGCGCAGTTTCACTCCGCGTGGGATGACGACGATTTCGCTCGGTTCGGCGTCGATGATCCCGAACTCGGTCCAGAACCGTATGTTCCCCTGCTCCAGGACGAACAGCATCTCGGCGTCGCCGTTGTAGAAGTAGGCGTCGACCATCGACGTCGTGATGGTGTAGATGCTGCAGGCGAATCCGCTGCGCGTGTTGACGTCCCCGCCGGTCGTGATGGTCCGCACGCCGGTGATGAACGTGGTGTCCGCGGTCGCGGGATCCGGTATCGGCAGGGGATGCCAACGCATTTGGGCGATGGGTACCGGGTTGGCGTCGTCGGGAGCCGAGCGCCAGTACGAAACTCCCTCGGCTGCAACGGGAGCGAAGCGGCCCCAATGAGCGACGCTGGGGCGGATCCGGTACAGCCAGGATCGCTTGTTGGCGGCCCGGGGCGCGGTGAACGGGGAACCGCTGAGTTGTTCGGCGTAAAGGCCGTAGGCGCACTGTTGGGGGGAGTTCCGGCCGACCGGCAACGCTCCGGGCAGTGCCTCACTTTCGAAGCTGTTGCCGAAGCCGGACTGGTAGCCGGCCATCACAGATTCCCGCGCTTTTCCTGCTCACGCTCGATCGACTCGAACAGGGCCTTGAAATTCCCTTTACCGAAACCCAGTGAGCCGTGGCGTTCGATGAGCTCGAAGAAGACCGTCGGCCGATCTCCCAAAGGTTTGGTGAAGATCTGAAGCAGGTAGCCGTCTTCATCGCGGTCGACGAGGATGCCGCGCCGCTGCAGCTCAGCGACGGGTACGCGCACCTCGCCGATCCGGGCACGCAGTTCGGGATCCTCGTAGTAGGTGTCGGGGGTGTCGAGGAACTGGACGCCGTGCCTGCGCAGCTCGTCGACCGAGCTCAGGATGTCGTTGGTGGCCAACGCAAGGTGCTGAACGCCGGGTCCTCGGTAGAACTCCAGGTATTCGTCGATCTGGGATTTGCGCTTCGCCACGGCCGGTTCGTTGAGCGGGAACTTCACCCGGTGGTTGCCATTGGCCACCACCTTCGACATCAGCGCCGAGTACTCGGTGGCTATGTCATCGCCGACGAACTCAGCCAGGTTCACAAACCCCATGACGCGGTTGTAGAAACCGACCCACTCATCCATCTTGCCGAGCTCGACGTTGCCGACGACGTGATCCAACGCCTGAAACAGCCGCGGGGGAGCGCCGTCCCGTTTGACGTATCCACTGGTCGCCGGCTGGTAACCGGGCAGGTAGGGGCCGGCGTATCGCGCACCGGCTACTTGCCTTTGAACCAGCGTGTGCCGTGTTTGTCCGTAGGCCGCGATGGCCGCGACGCGCACGGTGCCGTGCTCATCCGACAGGTTATGTGGTTCGCCGAGGACCGTGGCGCCGGCCCGCTTGGCCTGGGCAATGCACTTGTCGACGTCGGGCACTTCCAAAGAAATGTCCACGACTCCGTCACCGTGTTTGGCATGGTGGGTCACCAATGGGCTGTCGGGGTTCACCGCACCCTTCAGCACGAACCGCACGGAGCCGGACCGCAGTACGAAAGCCTTGTGGTCGCGGTTGCCGTTGTCCGGCCCGGAGTAGGCGACCAGCTCCATGCCCCACGCCGATTGAAAGTAGCTCGCGGCCTCGGTGGCGTTGCCGACCACGAAAACAACGGCGTCCCAGCCCGTTACGGGGAAGGGGTCGTTGCTCTGGTCGTAGTCCACCAGACCCACCAGTTGCTTGAGCTGGTTGACGTCGAGCCGGGCCTGCTTCTCCTGATCGGTCAGGGTGCTCTGGTTCCTCATGCAGATATTCTTCCTCTTGCGGGCTATCCAGACATGTGGATTGCCCGCCGAGTTGGTGGTCCGCGAGCCCGCCGACGATCGATACGAACTTGTCGGCGACCGCGCGGGCAAACCCGCCCCGGTCAGCTCATGTTGGCGGCGAGTTGTCCGTCCACGCCGAAAAGCTCGGGCTTCCAGCGTTCGAGCAGGGCGGTGTTGTCGACGTGGTCGGGATGGAATCCCACCTTGTTGTACTGCCGAAATCGCTGGCGCACGGAGCGTTTCAGGAACGGCGACCGGCGCAGGGCCCAGAGGCTACGAATCAGCCGCACCGGGTGGTAGGTGGCCCGGTCTGCCAGCAGTGACAGCGTGGTGAACAGCGCGACGCTGCCGAAGAAGGTAAACGTGACCATTCGCATGGTCCAGATGCGGCGTCGCTCGGTGCCACCGACTGCCCGGTACACATCGAAGGCGACCGCGCGATGCTCGGATTCCTCATAGGCATGCCACAACAACATCTTTCGCACCTCGGTGGCCCCCAGCAGGGCACGCGCATCCTCGTCCCCTAGTAGCGTTTCGGCGAACACGGCGGTGAAGTGCTCGAGCGCGGCCGTCATGGCCAGGCACGTGATCGGCGAGAATATGCGTTCGTCCCGTTGCAGCGAACGTCGGGTAATCCGGTCGTTGAACCTGGTGGGGTAGCCCATCTGTTGGAGCCGCTCGTTGAGGGCTACATGCTCGCGGCTGTGCGTCACTTCCTGTCCGATAAAGCCTTTCACCTGTTCCCGCAGTACCGGGTCGGCGACCTGATCGGCGTAGTTGCGCACCGACCGGACGAAGAAGTCCTCGCCCTCGGGGAAGGTGGCGGACAGGTAGGCGACGATGTGACTCATCACCAAGTCGCCCTGGACGTAGTGCCGCTGCAAGCCGCCGTCGGGATAGTCGAAGTGGATCCGCCGCGCGCGAACGAGCCGGGTAGAGGTTTCAGTCACGAGCGTCTCCCAGGGTCGGGTCCAGCTGGGTCAAGATTGCGAAGAAGAAGGTGCGGACTTCGGCGACCTTGTTGCGGTGGTCGTCCTGGGTCATGTCGTAGAGACCTAGTCCGTCGTAGAGCGCGGTGATGGTCCGCAGTAGCACACCGGCGTGCGGATTTGTGGCTACGTCGGGGACGAATTCTGTTGCCGACGTACGCAGTAGCTCGATGTACATGTCGTCCCAGGTCGACATCAACGCGCGCAGTTCGGAGTCATGCCGTGCTGCGATCGACAGTTCCACCAATGCCCGACATTCGGGTTGTTCGTAGAACGACCACAAGATGTCGAGTGCCGCCGCCGGTGTGCGCTGGTCCGCATCGAGTTGCGCCATCCGCGACTCGAAATCGAGGGCCCGTTTGGCCACCAGGTGGCTGGCGGCCGCATTGACCAGTGCCGCCTTGGTCGGAAAGTGGTGAGCTAGTGCTCCGCGGGAGACCTTGGCGCGCCGGACAACATCATTGGTGGAGGTGGCGGCGTAGCCCTTATCGACGATGCACCACAGGGTGGCCTCGAGCAGCCGCGCCCTCATGGCCTCCACTCGCTCTGCGCGAGGAATGTGAATCCGCTCGTCGGAGTGTCGCGTCCGGGTTCTGGCCACCATGTCGCAAAAGTAGCCCCAATTTCACAGGCAGGCAACCCTGCCTGTAACGGTTTTTTACGGCAGACCCAGCGATGGTTGGTTGTTGCTCGGTCGAGATGGGTGCCGCGTCTGCGCAGTCGTAACCGCGGGCGTCGGTCCGATAGTGGCAGAAACCCGATGACAGGCGCCGTCCTGTGGACGACGATTGAGTCACGGTTGAATTCGAGTAGATCGGGGCCTTATGGCACTACGAGACGGCATACAAGATCACAATGCTTGCAGGACTGCGGTATCCATTTCCTTTGACATCAGCCGGCATGTACAAGAAAGGCGAGGATTCCGATGATGTGCTGCTGTCCGGGCCAGAGATGACATCGCCGACCTCGTGGTCGCCAGCATGACTCGGCGCCGCCGCGAGCCGGTGGGCCGGGTCGACGCGGTCGCCGACGACGCCGGTACGGCCGTGGCCCGGCACGAAATGACCTCGGACATCGATGCAATAGTGCGGCGCCACCGTTACGACGGAACGCGACTGATGGACATACTGTGGGATGTTCAGCATCTGTACGGCCACATTCCCGATGACGTCTTGCCGCAGCTCGCCACCGCTTTGGATCGGTCTCCGCTGGACATCGTGGAGACAGCCTCCTTTTATCACTTCTTCCACCGTCAGCCATCAGGACGGCACCGGATTTACTTGAGCAACACGGTGATTGCGAAGAGGAGCGGGTATCAGGCGGTGTACGACACGCTCGAACTCCAGACCGGGGCCCGCTTCGGGGAAACGGACGAAGCGGGCGTCTTCGGCTTGTTTGAAACGCCGTGCATCGGACTCAGCGATCAGGAACCGGCGATGCTGATCGACAGCGTGGTATTCACCCGACTGACACCGGAAACTGTCACGGACATCATATCCCAGTTGAAAACTGGGAGAGTGGCCGCTGATATCGCAAACCCAGCTGGGCTACCAGACGATGACATCGCCTACGTGGACCACCTGGTGCAGTCCAATGTCCGCACGCAGGGTCCGGTGTTCTTCTGCGGCACAATGGATTACCGGTCGTTGCTCGATCGCTGCCTCGCCGGCACTCCCGAGCAGACGATCGGCGAGATCAGCGAATCCCGACTGCGCGGATACGGTGGTGCGGGGTTTCCCACCGGGCGCAAGTGGAGCCTGTGCCGGGCCGCACCCGGCGATGACAAGTACGTCATCTGCAACGCTGACGAAGGTGAACCCGGCACGTTCAAGGACCGGGCACTGCTGACGCGCTCGCCACGGGATGTTTTCATCGGGATGGTCATTGCGGCCTACGCGATCGGTAGTCGGCACGGAATCGTCTACCTGCGTGCCGAATATGTGTATCTCAAGCGGTATCTGGAAGCTCAGCTCCAGCAACTCCGGGACGACGGGCTGCTCGGATACCGCATCGGTGGGCGACCAGGATTCGATTTCGACATCCGCGTCCAGCTGGGCGCCGGTTCCTATGTCTGCGGTGAAGAATCGGCGCTGATCGAGTCGTGCGAGGGTAAACGGGGTACGCCCCGGCTGAAGCCGCCATTCCCGGTCCAGGAGGGGTATCTCGGCAAACCCACCTGCGTCAACAATGTCGAGACGTTTGCGGCAGCTACCCGCGTTATGGCGAACGGCGCGCACTGGTTTCGCCGCATGGGCACACCCGACTCCGCGGGCGCCCGCCTGCTGAGCGTCGCGGGGGACTGCGACCGTCCGGGCGTCTACGAGGTCGAGTGGGGCATCACCCTCGATGAGGTGCTGGCAATGGTCGGGGCGCGGGGTGCTTGCGCTGTCCAGATGAGTGGCCCAGCGGGGGAGTGTCTGTCGGTGGAGGTGGACGGCAAACGTCGGATCGCGTACGAGGACATTCCGTGCAGTGGCGCCGTCACGATCTTCAATTCGAGCCGCGACCTGCTGCAATGCGTCAGCGACTACACGCGGTTCTTCGTTGACGAGTCGTGCGGCATTTGCGTTCCCTGCAGGGCGGGCACCGTCGTTCTGGACGACAAGGTGGAACGCGTGGTCGCAGGCGCCGGCGTCGAAGAGGATCTGGACGACGTGGCCCGCTGGGGTGCGCTGGTGCGAACGACAAGTCGGTGCGGTCTCGGCGCCACCGCCGCCAATCCCATTCTGACGACCCTGGAAAAGTTCCCCGAGATCTATCGGAGCAGATTGCGCACCCAGGAACAGGCCCTGCTGCTCTCATTCGATCTCGATGCTGCCCTGGCCGGGTACGACAAGGCAGTTACCGAACTGGAAACGGACGGGACCGCATGACCATCCGCATCGAAATCGATGGGGTACCGATGTCGACCGAAGAAGGCGGCGTCCTGGTCGATGTGGCCGCCGACGCTGGGGTGTACATCCCGACGCTGTGCTACCTCGAAGGCAAGCCGTGCCTCGGAACCTGCCGGGTCTGCTCGGTCAAGGTGAACGGCACCGTGGTCGCGGCGTGCACGGTTCGAGTCTCGGACGGACTGAAAGTCGAGGTCGACGAACCGGAAACGGCAGACCTCCGGAAGGCGTTGGTGGAGTTACTGTTCGCGGAGGGCAACCACAATTGCCCGAGTTGCGAGAAGAGTGGACGCTGCACGCTGCAGGCGGTCGGCTACGAGGTGGACATGCTGGTGTCACGGTTCCCGTACCGGTTCCCGCGTCGCGAGCGGGACCATGCGTCGGAGAAAATCTGGCTGGAACGGGATCGCTGCATCTTCTGCCAACGCTGCGTGGAATTCGTCCGCGACGAATCCAGCGGCCAGAAGATCTTCAGCATCAGCGAGCGCGGTCCCGAGTCCCAGATCGAAATCGACACCGAGCGGGCCAATGCCATGCCGGACGAGCAGATCCACTATGCCGTCGACATCTGCCCCGTCGGCGCCATCATCGACAAACGGGTCGGATACGACGTCCCGATCGGCCGACGTAAGTACGAGCTCGAATCTGTGCGCGCACGGGCCCTCGACCGCCGAGACGAGTCTGGTAAGCCGTGACCGAGGAGACCACGTCGCACGAAATACCGGTAGCCCCAACGGAACCGGCGCTCGCGGCGGCCCGCGACACCAAGGTCAAGGTGGCGATGATCGGTTTGTGCGGCTGTTGGGGCTGCACGTTGTCCTTTCTGGATATGGACGAACGGCTCCTGCCGCTCCTGACCAAGATCAGCATCCACCGGTCCTCGCTGACCGACATCAAGAGAATCACCGAGCGCTGCGCGATCGGATTCATCGAGGGGGGTGTCGCGAACGAGGACAACATCGAAACGCTGCGACACTTCCGGGACAATTGCGACATCCTGATCTCCGTCGGAGCCTGCGCCGTCTGGGGCGGCGTCCCGGCGATGCGCAATGTCTTCGAATTGAAGGACTGCCTGTCGGAGGCGTACGTCAATTCGCCGACCGCGGTTCCGGGCGCCAAACCCGTCGTCCCCTCCCACCCGGACATTCCCCGACTCACGACCAAGGTTTACCCCTGCCATGAAGTAGTCCACATGGACTACTTCATCCCCGGATGCCCTCCGGACGCAGACGCCATCTTCGCGGTGCTCGACGACCTGATAGAGGGTCGCCCGGTCACGCTGCCCCGCTCGCTGAACCATTACGACTGATCTCGGAGGCTGCGCGTGAGCAGAAAGCTGATCATCGATCCCGTTACCCGAATCGAGGGCCACGGCAAGGTCACAGTGCACCTCGATGACGACGACAACGTCGTCGATGCCAGGCTGCATGTCGTCGAATTCCGCGGGTTCGAGAAGTTCATTCAGGGCCACCCGTTCTGGGAGGCGCCGATGCTGATGCAACGCATCTGCGGAATCTGCTTCGTCAGTCACCATCTGGCCGGCGCCAAAGTACTCGACGACATGATCGGCGTCGGCCCAAAATCGGGAAGCGGCGTGACGCGGACAGCGGAGAAGATCCGCCGACTCGGCCACTACGCGCAGATGCTGCAATCGCACGCGACGGCATATTTCTACCTGGTCGTCCCCGAGATGATGTTCGGCATGGATGCCGCGCCGGCGCAGCGCAACATGGTCGGCCTCATTGAGGCCGACCCCGCGTTGATGCGACGAGTGATCATGCTGCGCAAATGGGGCCAGGAAGTCATCAAGACGGTCTTCGGCAGGAGAATGCACGGCATCAGCTCCGTGCCCGGCGGCGTCGACAAGAACCTGAGCCGGGCCGAATGCGACCGCCTGTTGAACGGGGAAGAAGGGCTCCCGTCGATAGCCGACATCATCGATTACGCCCAGGACGGGCTGCGCATCTTCTACGACTTTCACGCGAAGAATCGGGCTGAGGTGGATGGTTTCGCGAACGTTCCCGCCCTCAACATGTCCCTGGTCGATGACGACGGCAACGTGGACTACTACCACGGCGTGCTACGCATCGTCGACGACGACAAACACGTCGTCCGTGAATTCGACTACCACGACTACCTCGGCCATTTTTCGGAAGCGGTCGAAGAGTGGACGTACATGAAGTTCCCGTTCCTGAAGGACCTGGGCAGGGACGAGGGTTCGGTTCGGGTGGGGCCGCTCGGGCGAATGAACGTCACGAAGTCGCTCTCCACGCCACTGGCTCAGGAGGCGCTGGAGCGTTTTCATGCTTACACCGGCGGCGCCACGAACAACATGACCTTGCACACCAATTGGGCGCGGACCATCGAAGTGCTCCACGCGGCGGAACTGATCGAAGAACTGCTGCGCGATCCCGATCTGCAGCAGCAAGACTTGGTCGTTACCCCCGCGGCCGGTGCGTGGGCCGGTGAGGGTGTCGGCGTTGTGGAAGCACCTCGCGGCACGCTGCTCCACCACTATCGGGCCGGTCCAGAAGGTGACATCACCTTCGCCAATCTGATTGTGGCTACCACGCACAACAATCAGGTGATCAACCGCACGGTGCGCTCGGTCGCCGAGGACTATCTGGGGGGCCGCGGCGTGATCACCGAAGCCATGATGAACGCCATCGAGGTCGGGATCCGCGCGTATGACCCGTGCCTGAGTTGCGCGACGCACGCTTACGGGCAGATGCCGCTGATCGTCACTGTCTACGATCCGGCGGGAAATGTCATCACCGAGCGCGTCCGTTCGTGACGCTCGACGAGTTCGACGACGACTCTTGCCTGATTTACGGGATCGGTAATGTCGGTCGGCAGGACGACGGTTTGGGCTGGGCCTTCGTCGATTGGATTCAGGCGCAAGGCCTCTGCCCAAACGCAGGCCTGGAGCGGAAGTATCAGCTTCTGCTCGAGGACGCCGAACTGATCAGCAACAAGGAACATGTGCTGTTCGTCGATGCCACCAAAGACACCTCGGTCAAATCGTTCACGGTGGAGCGCGTGGTGCCAAGAATGGACTTCAGCTTCACGTCGCACGCCATCTCGATCCCCGCGATCATGGCGACGTGTCAGCAGTGTTTCGACCGCCTGCCAGCGGTTCACCTGCTCGCGATCAGGGGATTCGAATTCGAACTCGAACTGGGATTGACGCAGGCTGCGCAGCGGAATTTGGATGACGCGAAGGCATATCTCTCATCGGGCGGTCAGGTGTAGAGCGAGTCGGTTTGACCTTGAGCGACGGTGTCAGCTCGCCGCGGTCGACGGACAGATCGTGGTTCAGCAGCGCCCACTCTTTGACGGTCTCCCATCGGTTGAGGGTCGGCGAGCGGCGTGGGATCCGCATCGTTTCCGGTCATCATCAACCCGGGAACCGGACGGTAGTGCCTGGCATCAGCTGGACGACACGACCGTGGCATTCCACTTCGACCCCAGCGGCGTCACGAGGATCGACACTGATGATGACGCCTTTGCCGCTGACTCGCAGGTGCAGGTGAAGACCGCGGTAGTGGATCGGTATCGCAAGCACACCAAGGGATTCCGGCCAGTGCGGGTCGAGGATGATCCGGCCTGACCGGGTCTCGAGCCCGGTGAAGCACCGCTGCATGAGGTCGACAGTGCCCGCCATCGCCGCCAGGTGAATGCCCTCGGACGTGGTGCCGCCCTGGATGTCCGAGACGTCGGACCTCAGCGCCTGCTGGAAGAACTCCAGCGCGCGGTCGCGGTTGGCCCTGGCGAGCACCCAGGTGTGCACAACACTGCTGAGCGTCGAGCCGTGCGACGTACGCGCCAGGTAGTAGTCCACCATCTTCGGCACCTGATCGGCGGTGAAGCGGTAGCCGAGCCGGTCGAGGAGCTCACGCAATTCGGTCCCCGACAGCAGGTAGAGCAACATCAGGGCATCGGCCTGCTTGGAAGCCTTGTAGCGGTTGACGTCGTCTTGCTCTGCCTCCAGGATGCGGTCCAGGCGTTGGATGTCGCCGTACTGCCGACGAAGACGGTCCCAATCCAGTTCTGCCAGATCACCGTAACCCTCGAACTGACTGATGACGCCATCGTGGAACGGGACGTACATCCGGAGGCTGACCGCCTCCCAGTGCGCCAGTTCGGCACTGTTCAATCCGAGCGTTTCCATCATGTCGAGCCGGTTGGGCAGCGGTAGCAGGTTCAGGGCCTCGATGGCCCGCATGATCGCCCAGACCGCCATCACGTTCGTGTAGGCGTTGTTGTCGATGCCGTCGTAGGGGGCGTCGGGATAGCCCGAATGGAACTCGTCGGGCCCGATCACGCCCCGGATGCTGAAGCGGTCGCGCTCGTCGTCGTAGGTGGCCCTGCTGACGAAGAAGCGTGCGACCTCGGCCAGCAGCTCCGCGCCGTAGTCGATCAGATAGGCAAGGTCGCCGGTGACCTGGTAGAACTTCCACGCGTTGTAGGCGACGGCGATACCGATGTGGTGGGCGCGAGCGCTGGCATCCGGATTCCAGTGGCCGCTACGCGGATTGAGGTGTAGCCGTTGGCTTTCCTCACGGCCGTCGCTGCCGGACTGCCAGGGAAACATCGCACCCGCATAGCCTGCGGCCGCGGCCGCGTGGCGTGCTTCCGGGAGACGCCGGTAGCGGTACTGCAGCAGAGACCGGGTGATCGTCGGTAGCCGCAGGTTGAGTACGGGGAAGACGAACAGTTCGTCCCAGAAGATGTGGCCGCGATAGGCCTCGCCGTGCAGTCCGCGGGCCGGCACCCCGACGTCGAGGTCGGCCGTGTTCGGTGACGCAGTCTGCAGCAGATGCAGCAGATGCAACCGCAGGACGCGCAATTCGTCGCCGAAGTCATCGAATTCGATGGAAAGCCGTTCCCACAGATGTACCCAGTCGGTCCGATGCCCGTCCAGCAGCTCGTCGAACCGGCCGAGGCGGGAAATCCAGCGCTGAGCGTCGACAGCGGGTTCGGACGTCGCGACATCGCGCCCTGTGTAGACGGTAGCGATCTTCTCGACAGTCACCGATTCGCCAACCGACAGCGCAACGCTGATGTCATGACCGATTTCGGCATCCTCGTTGAAGAGCCGGAACGATGCTGGGACGGGCTCACTGTCGCGCCACACGGTGGTTCGCGCCGCGACGGCGACGGAGATGCGGGATTGGGTCGTCTGCGCGGTGAGCAGCACCGAATCCGCAGAGATCTCGTGCTTCTGGACTGAGTCGAGATGTCGGTTGGCGAGGTCCCGATAGCGCTCGACAAGCGAGTTCGTCACGCCGCCGTCCACGGTGGAGCGAATCTCCATGGTCCCTGACCAATCCTCGGCGCAGACCGTCGTCTCGAGGGCGCCGACGTGGGGCATGTGCATCGCGACGAATCTTCGTTGCCGCAATGAACTCGTCCGGCCCGCGCCGTCGCGGAACCGCGCTTCGCGAGTCAGCACCGCGCCGCGAAGATCGAGGCTCTGCCGGTAGGACAGCACGTCGACCGCATCGATGTCGAACCACGCGCCGCCGTCGATCCGGAAAGTCAGCGCGAGCCAGTTGGGCAGATTGACCAGGCTCTCGTTGTCGATCTGGGTGCCCGACACGTCGTCGACGAGGCGGTTGTACACCCCGGCGGCATAGGTCCCGGGGTAGTGCGCTTGCCCGGCCTTCGTTTCCGGTGCGGCACCTCGGGTGGCGAAATACCCGTTTCCCAATGTGCATAACGCCTCGCGAAGCTTCTCGCCCTGTGGGTCGTACCTGTCGAAGGTGTACTCCCACGCCTTGCTCGAAACGTGATGCTTGTAGGCCAGCCACTGCGATCCGCGATGGATGAAGCTGCGCACCTGATCGGGACTCTGCAGGACGAAGTGGGCGGCGGTCTTGCGGTCCCCGTCCTCGCCGTGCCTGACGACGATCCCGATTCCGTCGAAGTGAACCGCGTCGAAGGCGTCTTCGTCGGTAAGGTCATCGCCGATGTAGATCGGCAGCAAGGAACCGGTCGGGTCGATGCGATCACGGATCCAGGCCAGCGTGGTCCCCTTGTCCCAGTCGATGTCGGGCCGCAGCTCGACGAGCATGCGCCCACTGGTCACCCGCAGTCCGTCTCGCTGTCCCAGTCGGTGCGCCAGGGCCACGATCTCATCGACGTGTTGCGGTTCGACCTCGCGGTAGTGCACCGCGACGGCAAAACGCTTGTGCTCGACGCGAACTCCCGGAATCCGGGCCAGGCCGTGGGTCAACTCGGTGGCCGCCCGTTCAAGCACAGGCACGCAAGCCGCAGCCGCATCGTTGCAGTGGTAGGTGCCATCAGGCCCTGTCAGCTCGAACCCGTGGCTACCTGCGTACCAGATGCCCGGTATGCCTACCCGGCTGCGGATATCCGCGAGGTCACGTCCGCTCAGGATAGCCACCGGGCACGCCGCCGCGACGAGTTCCAATGCCTCGGCCGCGCCGTTGACGAGCACGGCCGCAGCGGGATCGGAAACGATGGGGGACAGCGTGCCGTCATAGTCCAGGAACAAGACAGACTCTCGGACGCTGGTGATCCCGATCAGCTGACCATATGACTCCAACGCATTCGGAAGATCTGAGACACGCTTGTCCCCACCACGAACGAGGATGTCTGCCACCTCGGCGACGATGACGTCCGCGCCGCTGTGCAGCAGATCATCGGGATGTCCGCTCCGGTCGACACCGATGACGACCCCGAAACCGCCATCGCGGCCCGCGGTCACTCCGGCGGCGGTGTCCTCGATGACGACGCATCGTTGCGGCCGGACCCCGAGCCGACGCGCGGCTTCCTGAAGTACTGCCGTTCCGGATTCGCCGGCGATTCCGTCAATGCATATGTCGAACAGATGGTCCACGCCTGCAGTCTTCAAAGCGTGCTGACATCGTGGATTCGATGAATGGGCCGCCGTGGCGACATCGCTGGCCCGCAACTCTCGGGCGAGATCCGCGGTCGGTTCGAGGCACCTCGGATCGGTGCTCAGCGCACTGTCAACGTCGAAGATCACCGCGTCGTGGCGACGCGGGTCGATGGTGACCGGCAGTTTCATGAAGTACGGACGAGCTGTCGTTCCAGTTCCAGCACGTGGCGAGTGGTCTTGATAACCGAATCGGGGTTGAGGCTCATCGACTCGATACCGACCCGGACCAAGAACTCGGCCATGTCCGGGTAGTCCGAAGGCGCTTGTCCACACAGCCCCGAGTGAATTCCGTTGCGGCGACAGCCCTCAACGGCCAGGCGAATCATCTCCTTGACCCCCTCATCGCGCTCGTCGTAGTCGAACGCCACGATCTCGCTGTCACGATCCACGCCCAAGGTGAGTTGAGTCAGGTCGTTGGAGCCGATGGAGAATCCGTCGAAACGCTTGGCGAATTCATCGATGAGGATCACGTTGTTCGGGATCTCGCACATCGCATACACCTTGAGCCCGTTCTCGCCTCGGCGCAGCCCCAGGTCCGCCATCGTCTGGAGAACAAGGTCCGCTTCGGCCACCCGGCGCACGAACGGAAGCATGAGGATGACGTTCGTCAGACCCATCTGTTCGCGCACGCGGCGCATCGCGCGGCACTCCAGCGCAAAGCCCTCCGCATACGCGGGATGCGCATAGCGAGAGGCACCGCGGAAACCGAGCATCGGATTGCTTTCGGACGGCTCGAACGCGGCTCCGCCGATCAGGCTGGCGTATTCGTTGCTCTTGAAGTCCGACATGCGCACCACGACGGGTTTGGGCCAGAACGCGGCGGCGATGGTGCCGATTCCTTCGGACAGGCGTTCCACGAAGAAGGCGCTTCCATCGGCATAGCCCTGGGTGAGCTGTTCGATCGTTCTGCGCGCGTCGGGGTCGTCGACCTTCTCGGGGTGCAGCAGAGCCAGCGGATGTACCCGGATGTACTCGCTGATGATGAACTCCATCCGAGCGAGTCCCACGCCGTCGTTCGGCAGGAACGACGTCTTGAAGGCGAGCGCGGGGTTCCCGAGGTTGATCATGATCTGGGTTCGCGGCCGTGCCAGATCCCCCACCTCGCTGCGGTCCACGTGGAAGCTGAGTTCGCCCCGGTACACGCGGCCCGATTCGCCGTCCGCGCATGACACTGTGACGGTTTCGCCATCGGGCACGCACGTGGTTCCGTCGCGGGTGCCCACCACGGCGGGGATGCCGAGTTCGCGAGCGATGATCGACGCGTGGCAGGTGCGACCGCCGCGGTTGGTGATGATCGCCGCGGCGGTCTTCATGATCGGTTCCCAGTCGGGCGTGGTGGTGTCGGCGACCAGTACCTGGCCGGGCTTGAACTCGGACAGATGCTCGGGGTTATGGATCCGTTTCGTAACACCCGAGGCGATCCGGTCGCCGACCGCTCGGCCCTCCGCGATTACCTCGCCTCGCCCCTCGAGCACATAGGTTTCCAGCGTCGTCGCGCTGTGCTGGGACGTCACCGTCTCGGGGCGGGCCTGGACGATGTAGAGCTTCCCGTCTAGACCGTCCTTGGCCCACTCCATGTCCATCGGCCGTCCGTAGTGCGCTTCGATGGTGCATGCGTAGCCGGCCAGTTCCAGGACGTCCTCATCGGTGATGCAGAACCGGGCACGGTCGGACTTTGGCGTCGGGATATTTCGTACAGTGCTCTTCGCCTCACCCTCGACGAGGATCATTTTCACGGCCTTGTCGCCGACGCGGCGCCGCAGAACGGCGCGGTGGCCGGCTAGGTAGGTCGGCTTATGGACGTAGAACTCGTCGGGGTCGACGGCGCCCTGAACCACATTTTCGCCAAGACCGTAGTCGCCCGTCACCAAGACGGCGTCGCGAAAGCCCGACTCGGTGTCAATGGAGAACATCACACCCGACGACGCGATATCGGAGCGCACCATCTTCATCACGCCGATCGACAGGGACACCTTGAATTGATCGAAGCCCTGGTCGAGTCGGTAATGAATGGCGCGATCGGTGAACAGACTGGCGAAACAACGACGGCAGGTGTCGAGCAGACTCTGTTCGCCTTTGATATTGAGATACGAATCCTGTTGGCCGGCGAAGCTCGCCGTCGGCAGGTCCTCGGCGGTCGCCGAGCTCCGGACGGCGAGACTCACCTCCTCGCCATACTCCTGCTGAAGCTTGCGATAGGCATTCAGAATCTCGTCGGCCAGATCGTCGGGAAGCCCCGCGCCATAGACGATCTCACGGGCGCGCTTGCCTTTCCGTGCCAGCGCGGCGACATCGGCGGGATCGATGTCGTCGAGCTCGGCATGCAGACGGTCCCAGGCGCCGGCCTTGTCCAACATATAGCGATAGGCGTGGGCGGTGATGGCGAAGCCGTGCGGGACGCGGACACCCTGCCCGGACAGCTTCTGGAACATCTCGCCCAGTGACGCGTTCTTTCCGCCGACGAGCGAGACGTCGTCAATGCCGAACTCCTCAAAGAAGCGAACGTACCTCGATGTACCCATGACCTGTCCTCTCGTAGCGTGTCCCGCAACGTCGCCCGCGACCAGAGTCATTGCCGGCCAACGTTGTCCGCGGCCGCAAGTCGTGCAGCCAACGGTTCATCGCTCGAATACCTGGCTGGCCGCGCGTGCTTCCGTACTCTGTGCCACGAACGTCAACCTCCCACAGCGGCCAGCCTCGAGCCAGGGGCGAAGGTCACTCGAATAGGTGACGCACCAGCGTGCTTTCGTTCAGCAGTTGGCCATTGTGTCGGGACGCCAGGAATGCAGTGGCGGCAGGACCGTTGTGCCCCATCGACAATGAAGCCCAGGCCAATACTGCGTGACTATCCGATGACGACGGCAAGCGAGGACCTTGTCCTCTGCCACTTGGCTGTTGGTGTGGCCAGTATTTAACCGGCCCGGCTCAATGCGCCACCAGACGACCGATCTACGAGGAGATTTCCCATGGCTATCAGAGTGGGTGTGAATGGCTTCGGCCGCGTCGGCCGAAACTTCTTCCGTGCGGTGGACGTACAGCGCGCGGCAGGCACCACTGACGTTGAGATCGTCGCGGTGAATGACCTCACGGACAACAAGACTCTGGCTCACTTGCTCAAGTACGACTCGATCCTCGGACGGTTACCGCACGACGTGTCGGTTGACGGTGACGACTTTATGGTGGGAGACCAGCGGATCAAGGCGTGGTCCATCGCCGACGGGCCGGCGGCGGTGCCGTGGGGCGACCTCGGGGTGGATGTCGTCATCGAATCGACCGGTCGGTTCACTGCCGCCGAGCAGGCGCGCGGTCACCTCCACGGCGGCGCGAAGAAGGTGGTGGTGTCGGCGACATCGAAGGGTGCGGACCTCACCGTGGTGATGGGTGTCAACCATCGCGACTACGACGGCACGCAGACGGTTGTCTCCAACGCCTCGTGTACTACGAACTGCCTGGCGCCGATGGCGATGGTGCTCGACGAGGTGTTCGGAATCGAGCGCGGGCTCATGACCACCATCCACGCGTACACCGCAGACCAGAACCTGCAGGACGGTCCGCATCGCGACCTTCGGCGAGCTCGCGCCGCGGCGATCAACGTGGTGCCCACGTCCACCGGGGCCGCCCGCGCGATCAGCGTGGTGCTGCCCCAACTCAAAGGCCGACTCGACGGGTACGCGCTGCGGGTACCGGTGCCAACGGGTTCAGCCACCGATCTCACCGTCATCGTGCGAGAGCCGGCAACCGCCGAGGCGGTCAATGCCGCGTTCAAGGCCGCCGCCGAAGGTGAACTCAAGGGCTTCCTCACCTACACAGAGGATCCCATCGTCTCCTCCGACATCGTCACCGACCCCTCGTCATGCATCTTCGACGCCGGACTCACCAAGGTCACGGGTGACCTGGTGAAGGTCGTCGGCTGGTACGACAATGAATGGGGCTACTCCCACCGCTTGGTGGACTTGACCGACCTTGTCGCATCCACGCTCTGACGGGCTCCGTCGGCGGGTCAGAGGTCCACGGAACCGTCCGCCAGGGCGATCGGTTCGGGAGCAATATCGAACAGTCGCTCGACGTCGGCGCGAGTGCAAGTCGCGGTTCCCGGGGTCATCAGCATGGCGGCACCCGTGGCGATACCCAGCCGAATCGACTTGGTGAGTGACCACCCGCCGCTCAGCCCGACGGCGAGCCCGGCGATCATGGCATCGCCGGCACCGACACCACTACCCGACCGTACTGCCACCGGCGGATAGCGCTGGGCGCCTTCGGTATTGACGAACAACGCACCCTGGACGCCCAGTGATACCAGGACATTGTGTGCACACCCACGCTCGATGAGCTCTCGGGCCGCCGCGACCCGTTGGGTCTCGTCCGGCAAGTCGCGGCGGACACATTCGCGGAGCTCACGGACACTGGGCTTGAGCAGGAAAACCCTGTCGCCGGTGAGGTGGCGCAGACCGCTGCCAGAGGTGTCGAGGATCAGCTGGGTGCCCAGCTGCGCGCAGACACCGGCGACTCGGTTGTAGAAATCTGGCGATACGTTGGGCGGCAGACTGCCGCTGGCGACCACAAAGTCGGCCGAAGCTGCCAGGGAACGCAGCTCCCGGAGACATTCCTCTTGCTCGGCGGCGCTGAGGGCCGGTCCGGGCAGCACGAACCGGTATTGCCGTTCGGTAAGGCGTTCGTTCACCGTGAAGCTCTCCCGGGTCGGCTCGGCGATCGGAATCCGGCGCACGGGCACGCCTGCGGCACCAAGCAGCGCGGAGACAAGATCGCCACTGGCGCCGCCCGCGGGAAAGATGGCCACTGCCGAGGTGCCGAGAACCTGTGCCACCCGGGCGACGTTGATACCGCCACCGCCGGGGTCGTAACGCGCAGCGCCGCAACGCATTTTGTCGGTCGGCATCACTACGTCGGTGCTGGTGGTGATATCGAGCGCCGGATTCATCGTCACGGTGACAATCCGGGCACTAGTGGAGGGTGAAACCGCATCGGTGGCGATTGGCGTCACGACGATCACCTGCTTTCCGTTCCGCTTCGACCCTAGGGAAGGCGCCGGGTGACGTTAATGGTCGTTAGTCCACGACGCGCTGCCGTTCGACCCGACCTAGGTAGCCATCTCGCTCTTCATCTGCCCACCGGCACAGCGATGATCAGCTACGCCGACAGCTTCTTCTTCGGCATCACCGCCGACGGGTGTCAACCGACCCCGCCAGCTAGGTCCGCCGCAGGCGCCGGGCGGGAGTTCTTCGGTCGCACAATGGAGTGCGGCGGCGAGTGCGGGGAGACCTCTGACCGGCCGTCAACGTTCTCGACGAGCCGTCCCAGCGCGACGCTTCCCGGCCGAGTCCAACGTTCGGGGCTCGGATCGAATCGACATCGCTCGCCGATCTATCGGCATGGCCCGGACTCTACCGACATGGCGAAACCAGCTGTGACCACAGACATTACGGCGCACTTCAGACACTAGCCTTGGCTGACCCTTGAGGGGCCGAGGCACACGGGGAGATGACTTATTCCCCGCAGCAGTGTGCTGTCGTTCATGGTTGGCGTGCCGGCGAGAGTCAGTCGGGGGAACCGTTCGAACAGAGCTTGCAGGCCGATCTGCAGTTCCATCCGGGCCAGCGGAGCGCCGAGGCAGACGTGGCTACCGGTACCGAAACTGACGTGATCGCGGGCATTGGCGCGAGCGCTATCGAATTCGCCGGGCCGATCGAATGCGGCCGGGTCGCGGTTGGCACCGGCAAGGAGCACGAAGACGGCCATACCCTCTCGCACGGTGTGGCCGCCGAGTTGAACTTCCGCTGTGGCTACTCTGACTCCGATTTGGGAGACCGAGTCGTAGCGCAGTGCTTCTTCTACGGCGTTGGGCCAGTCTTCGGGGTGCGCCTGGAGGCGCGCTAGTTGGTCCGGGTGATTTACCAGCGCAACGACTGCATTGCTGAATTGATGTGCAGTAGTGAGGAATCCGGCGCCGAGGAGTAGGCCGGCGAACGTCCGAATCTCGAAGTCGGAGAGCTCGGTGTCTTGGATGACGGCGTACAGAATGCCGTCGCCGGCGCTACCGTCGCGCAGCCGCTCGATATGCGTGGCGAGGTAATTTTCGAACTCGCGCAAGCCCGCAACCGCGGTTCGGAAGTTGCGCCAAGACGGCGCTGTGGTGGTGATCAATTTAGAGGCAGATTCACCCATTTCGTACAGGTAAGGCGTATCGCCACGTGGAATTCCCAGCATCTCGGCGATGATCTCGATGGGGATGCGCGAAGCGTAGGCGGTAGCCAAATCGCAGTCGCCGCCGTCCTCGAGTTCATTCAGCAAGCCGTCGGCGACCTCGTGGATGCGCACGCGAAGCCCGTCTATCGCTTTCGGGGTGAATGCCCGCGATACGAGGCGTCGCAACCGCGCGTGCTCGGGCTCGTCGACCATCAGTAGCGACGGCGGCTCCACGGGGTTGATCACGCGGGGATTGGTCTTCTCGATTAGTCGCTGGACGGTCCGGAACGGCGAGCGATCTTGGGGTTTAGCGGTACGGAAACAACTGTCCCGCAATATCTCTCGAACAATTTGCAGATCGGCTGTGACCCAGGCGTTGCCCCCGAATGCCGGTGCCATTCGCCCGTGTTGGCGAATCTGCTCGATCAGATCATAGGAACGTTCATGCTGGTCGTCGTCAAGGAGCAGCTGGGCGAACGGGTCGCCGCGACGCGCCAGAACCTTCAGTGTCCCGCGGGGGAGCCCGTACCCCATCAGCCAATGCGACCAGGTCTTTATATCCACATTCACGTTATTCGCCCCCGCGGATCGACTACCGATCAGGTTAGCCGTCAATGTGCCGGTTCTGTCCGTGGATCGCGATCATCGGTGATAGCCGTCGCTCGCCAGGATCTCGACCCCGTGCCAACCCCAGTACACGCGGTGGGCCTGGATCAACCCGTCTTCGATCTCCAAGGCCGAAGCATTTCGCTTCTATCGCCTCACCGAATCCGGGGCCGCCGCGCTCGCCGACTGGGGCTTACCCACGCCGTTGCTGGAGACCACCGCCGTACTGCGATACTGCGTGAACTGGACCGAACAAGCCCACCACTTCGCTGGGCCCCACGGCACCGTGCTCGCGGATTGCCTGTTCGAACGCGGGTGGATCACCAAAGCCAAAACGCCACGCGCCGTCGTCCTTACGCCGACAGGGCTAGGGCATCTACAGCAAGTCACGCGCCCGGACTGACGGTGAAGGCGCCAAGCTGCGACAGCATGCCACGAAGACCACCGGAAAATCGTTGGCTGCCAACGGTGACCGCTGCTATGTTCGTTGGCAGGCCGTGCGACAGGACAAGGAGGTGGTACCCGTGAACGTATCGACGTGGGTGCTCCTCTTCAGGGACACGGTCGGGCGATAGGTCGTCCGGGAGCGCCGTTTGACGAGCTCTCCCGAAAGGCACGACCATGCACTTCACTTCCGAAATGCGCCTCGATGACGGCAGTCTTGAGCGCACCTTCACCCTCGGTGACATCCCCGGCATCCTGTGGACGCCCGAGTCCACACCGGCGCCGCTGATCCTCGTCGGTCACCCCGGCGGACTGCCGGCGATGTATCCGCGGGTGGCGAGCCGGGCCCGACGCTCCTTAGCGGATGGCTTTGCCGCAGCCACCATCGAGCTTCCCGGTTCCGGGGACCGGCCCCGGTGGGCCGACGCCGAGCAGGCCCGTGCGGATCTGCGCCGGGCGCTTTCCGCCGGAGAGCCCGTCGACGAAATCGTCGACCGGCTTGTCCTCCCTCTCGTCGAAGCCGCAGTCCCGGAATGGCGATACCTTCTCGACATACTCCTCTCGCTTCCCGAGATCAGCGGCCCTGCGGGGTACTCGGGCGGGTTGCTCGCCATTGGCATCCGATTGGCAGCAGTCGAATCCCGCATCGCCGCCGCTGGTTTGTTCGCCGGTACTTTCGTGCCTCGCTCCATGTTCGGCGAGGCCCGTCGCATCACGATTCCGCTGCACATGCTGCTGCAGTGGGACGACGAGTGGAACGACCGGCATCAGGCGCTGACCCTGTTCGACGCCTTCAGCTCGCGCGAGAAGACATTGCAAGCCAACATGGGCGGCCACACCGGCGTCCCGCAGTTCGCGGGCGAGGACGCAGCCCGCTTCTTCGCCCGGCATCTGATGCCGAGCGGCTAGCCGTTTGCGGTCGGGTGCCGCGAGGTTGAGGTCACGGTCAACGGGGAGGTCGTGCCGTCAGGGCTGCCGTCGTGAGCGATCCTTGGAATCGACGGCCGGGTAGCGCGACGAGCCCCGCGGCGGCAGCGGTGTAGCACAGGGCAGCTATTACGGTGCACGCCTCGGTGAGGCCGGCGAGGAATGATTGTTGTACCGCAGCAAGAAGTCCTGAGGTGTCGGAGGCGATGCCGAACGCGATTGGGACGGAGTTGGCGGCCTCGGCCGCTTTACCGGTAGTCGCGAATGCGCTGCCGGCCAGGTGTGCGCCGAATGCTGATGAGAACAACGAGCCGATGATGGCGACGCCCAATGTCGACCCCAACTCGCGCGTGGCGTCGTTGACCGCGGAGCCGATACCCGCGCGAGCCGGCGGTAGCACCAGCATGATGGATTCTGTTGCGGGCGTGGAGATCAGCCCTATACCCAAACCCATGAGCAGCATCTGTCCGATGATGGTGGACCAATAGGGCGTGTTGATGTCGATACTGCCGGCGATCCAGGCCATCGCGGTGCCAAAGGAGACCAGTCCACTGACGACCACCGTGCGGGTACCGATGCGTGGGGCGAGTAGTCCACCGACGACCGAACCGACGGCGATCGAACCCGCGACGGGCAGGATGCGCGCGCCGGTGGAGAGCGGGCTGAACCCGCGAAGGACTTGGAAGTACTGGGTAATCAAAAAGATGAAGCCTGACAGCGAGAAGAAGGCGACCGTCACGGATGCACTGGCGGCGCTGAACCTGCGGTCGGTGAAGAGCTCGACATCCAGCATAGGGTGTTCGGCCGCTTGCTCGACCATGACGAAGGCCAATGCCAATGCTGCGGCCACAGCGAACCCCACCAACGTCGTGGTGCTGTGCCAACCCCTGACGGGGGCCTCGATGATGGTGTAGACGAGAACGCCGAGTAGAAGAACCGAGGTGGCGAGACCTCGGATGTCGACCGCCGGCACGTTGGGGTCTCGCGATTCCGGCACGAGGAAGACCGTGAGGACTGCGGCCAGCAGAGCAAGGGGTATGAGTGCCCAGAAGACACTGCTCCACGAGAAGTGTTGCAGCAGAAGCCCGCCGGTGACCGGCCCGGCGGCAACACCAACCCCGACCACCGCACCCCAACCGCCGAGCGCGGCGGCGCGCTGGCGACGATCGGCGAATGTGTTGGTGATGACCGACAGTGTTGTCGGGAAGATCAGTGCGGCGAAGACACCCATGGCGAACCGTGCGGCAACCAGTGCTCCAGTGGTCGTGGCCATGGCGCCGATTGCGCTGGTGCCGGCAAAACCGAGCAGCCCGATGAGCAGGGCGGGACGTCGTCCGTACCGATCAGACAAACTGCCGGCCGCCAGCACGAGAGCGGCGAACGTGAGGTTGTAGCCATCGACAACCCACTGCAGGCCTCGGGTGTCGGCGTGAAGTTGGGTCGCGATGCTCGGAAGGGCGACGTTGACGATCGTGACGTCGAGGTTGATGGCAAGGACCGCAACGTATATCGCGGCCAGGATTCCGGCCTTGCTCATCGTGGTCATATTCGTCCACCCCTCGACCATGTAAGATGATAAAAGCAAGGTTAGTTTAAATTTGCAAGCGGATGCGAGATGAGTCGAGATTACGGTCAGTACTGCGGACTTGCCCGGGCCCTCGATGTGGTGGGCGACCGGTGGAATCTGCTGATTGTCCGCGAGCTACTGATAGGACCTGCGCGGTTCGGCGAGCTGCGCGAAGGGTTGGCGGGCGTAGCGACCAATCTGCTAACCAGCCGAC
The DNA here is from genome assembly GCF_054515875.1 of Mycolicibacterium sp. HS_4_1. Taxonomy (NCBI): domain Bacteria; kingdom Bacillati; phylum Actinomycetota; class Actinomycetes; order Mycobacteriales; family Mycobacteriaceae; genus Mycobacterium; species Mycolicibacterium sp. HS_4_1. The sequence continues at coordinate 3,034,885 of NZ_CM137261.1, read as the reverse complement.
TCCGCGATCTCGAAGCGACCGGCGTGATCGAGCGACGCTTGTCCGACGACAGCAGCTCGATCACATACGCCTTGACGCCGTGGGGTGCCCAGTTGCGGGAGCCCATCAATGCGCTGATCCGATGGTCCACGCCGCTGATGATCCGTGGGCCCGAAGGCGACGAGTTCCGCCTAGCCGGCCTTCTCGTCGCCCTTCCCGCCCTACTGTCAGGTCGTGTGCCCGCTGATCAATCGGTCGCCGTGGGAATCACCGTGGACGACGTCACGGTCCAACTGCATGCCACCGCGAGCGGCATCGTTGTCGGCCGCCCCGACGGGCGGCATCTCGACGCGGTACTGGCTGGCGAGGGCCAGCTGATCCTTGGGCTCGCGGCGGGCGTGTTGTCCCTCAATGATGTTGCCGCACTTGTTGATATCACCGGCGATCGATCAGCTCTGCGAAACTTCTTCGACGCACCGAAGCCCTCCGCGCAATAAGTCGCCGCCGACCGCCCTATCCCAGGATCGCCCGAGCTGCACGCTCGGCGATCAACATGACCGGCGCGTTGGTGTTGCCCGATGTGATGGTGGGCATGGCCGAGGCATCGGCCACGCGGAGGCCGGCGACGCGATGCACGCGAAAGTCGGTGTCGAGCACCGTTGTGGCTGACCGCGGAAGGCCTTGCGGGTCAAAGGCTCCCATCGCGCAGGTGCCCACCGGATGGAAGATGGTCGTGCCTAGTTCACGGGCGGCTTGTTGCAGATCATCATCGCTCACCACTTGCGGTCCGGGCAGCAGCTCGTCCGGGTGGTAGGGGGCCAGTGCTGGTGCAGCCATGATCTCCCGCGTCATCCGGAGACCTTTGACGGCGGCGTGGTGATCGGCGTCAGTGGACAGGTAATTGCAGGAGATTTTCGGGTTGGCCCGCGGATCCGCGCTGGCTATGCGCACGTGTCCGCGCGATGTGGGGCGCAGATTGCAGACTGAGGGAGTGATGGCTCCGAAAGGGTGCAGCGGGTCACCGAACTTGGGCAGGGACAACGGCTGCACATGCCACTCCAGATCGGGACTGGCCAGTGCCGGATCGCTTTTCGCGAAAGCCCCCAGCGTCGAGGGCGGCATGGTCATCGGTCCGGAGCGCAGCATCACGTACTGGAGTCCCATGCCACCACGGGTGATCCAATTCCGGTATAGCGTGTTGACCGTTCGGGCGCCTTGGATGCGGTACACGGTTCGCAACTGCAGATGGTCCTGGAGGTTTTCGCCAACGCCAGGCAGATCGACCACCACCGGCACTTGATGCTGGGTGAGCAGCTCCGCCGGACCCAAACCCGAGGTCTGCATGAGCTGCGGCGAGCCAATGGCGCCGGCAGTCAGGATCACCTCCCGGCGCGCACGGACGTCGACCATCCGGCCGTCTTTGAGCAGGCGCACGCCGGTGGCACGTCGTTGCGCCGTGGTCCAGGCACCGCGACGCTGCTGCTCCTGGACCTGATCGTCCAGTAGTAGCCGCACGGCCTGAGTCTCGGTGTAGACCGTGAGATTGGGTCGGTGGGTGATGGGATGCAGGAAGGCATCGGCCATCGACCAGCGCCGGCCGCGCCGTTGGTTGACGTGGAAGTAGGCGCTGCCCGAGTTGTCGCCCCGGTTGAACTCATCGATCGGGGCGATGCCTACCTGAGCAGCGGCGGCCTGCCAGGCGTCCAGGATCTTCCAGCGCACCCGCGGCTGCTCGACGCGGATCTCGCCACCCGCGCCGTGCCAGTCGTCGGCCCCGCCGAAGTAATCTTCCAGCTCCTTGTAGATCGCCAGTGTCTCGCCGGGACCGTCAGCGCCGCCCCACAGCCAGCGCTCGTCGCCGGTGGCTCGCGCCCAGAGGACGTAATCGGAGGCCTGGCCACGCATGTGAATCATGGCGTTGATCGACGAACAGCCACCGATGACGCGGCCCCGCGCGTAATGAATGCTGCGCCCGGCCAGACCTGGGTCTGGCTCGGTCGTGAAGCACCAGTCGGTGCGCGGGTTGGCGATGGTGTACAGGTAGCCCACCGGCACCTTGATCCAGAACCAATTGTCTTTACCGCCGGCCTCGATCAGCAGGACCCGGTGATCTGGGTTGGCGCTGAGTCGGTTGGCGAGCAAGCAGCCCGCACTGCCTGCACCCACGATGATGAAGTCGAAGTCGGCGGCGGGGCTCATTCTGGCGATCAATCCTCCATGGCAGCGGACGGCGAGTCCTAGTGTGCGCGATGACCGTCTGGTCCGTGCGCATTCCCATACCGCGTGTGGGGAATCAGAGTTGGCCGACTCCGTGCGCGTCAACAGGGTTCACCCGGGAAACCACCAGTGGGTCTGCGGGAGTGAAGGGGAACGTCGGCAGATCATCGATGTGGGTGTTGAATGCGGCGGCCAAGACTTCTCGTGAATAGGCGCTGGCAGAGGCTTTGAAGCCAATGTCGGCGGGGAACGGCTGGTCGAAGAAGATGAGGAAATGCCAGTCGTCGGTGCCGATGTTTTCGATGTGATGGGGGTAGGCGCGGGGGATGAAGTACATGTCTCCCGTGGTGAGGTTCCAGGTGTCCAGAGTGCCGTCCGGGTTCATGATGGTCATGCGCGCGTCGCCGTAATGGACATAGCCCATCTCAGCGGTGACGGGATGCCAATGCGGTTCGCGCATACCGTTTTCGGTGATGCGCAGCGAGTACATCGAAATGTCCTTCAACGCCGGCCAGAACTGGTCGCGGGCGAAGCGTGCGTTACCACTGGCGAAGTTGAGTCCGGGCGCTTGGGCTTCAATGTCGAACTTGTGCGGATCGTTGAAGTGGGCTGCGGCGGGGATGCTCGGGTCGCCGGTGCGGGCTGCCAGTTTGTGGTCGACGGTGCTGCGACGGATCTTGGTGATGTCGGACGACGGTAGGTCGTAGGTGTTGCCCAACACGGCGTCGGTGAACGCTCCGAAGGTGGCGCCCAGGCCGAAGTCCTCGGGACGTTCGTTGCGGAAGGCGATGATGAACTCGGCGACGTCGGTACCGATGTTCTCGATGTGGTGCAGCGCACCGGATTCGATGTGGAACATCTGTCCGGCTGTGACGATGAAGTTCGAGAACGAACTGTGGTTGTCCAGAACGGACACCAGGGCGGTCCCCGAGACGCAGTAGGTGAGTTCGTTGGCGTTCGCGTGCCAGTGTGGCGTGCGCATGGCCCCGGGGTTGAGCAAAAGCCGCTTGATCGACAGATTCTTCAGAATCGGCAGGGCATCAGCGGTGACTCGGCGCATCGAGCCGAGTTCGGATTCCTCGACAATCTCGCCGCCCAGTAGTGAGACGGTGTGGCTGCTGCGGGCGATGGACGTGGTCATACGAATCCTCCTCGTTGCTCAAGCCGACAGATGTCAGTGTCGTCGGCGAGGAGCCTTCCGTCATGGATGCCGCCGGCAATCAGGAGTTGCCGGAAGCCCTACTTCGCCCGTTCCTGCTAGCGGTAACACGGAAAATGAGAGGCGAGAAAAGCCTTCGCAAGAGGTTTCGGGCCAGGACCGCTGCAGCAAGAGCGGGATGATGGCCATGCGGACGCCCGTAATGGAGACACAGCGTCGCCCGCACTTCGCTCGGCGGGATACGGGCATACGCATGGTAGCTGCGGTAGCCCCAGAAGAGATAAGCGTTGCCTGGCTTCAGGGCCAGGACATGGGCGTCTGGATCCAGAGCTAATTGGTGCTCAATCCGCCTGCGATACAAGCTGTTCTGGGTCAGGAATTTCTCGGCGATGTTCGCTCCGACGAAGCGCCGGAACGGGCGCCGGTTGGGGAAGACCACTAGGGCGTGTCTGACAAAAGTTTCAGGTGTGGTGCCTGAGACTTGAGGAATGTCGCGGTTCCAATTGCTCTCCGATGCCCAGTGGTCGTTGATCGAGGATCTGCTTCCGGTTCGAACGGGTAAGCGGGGCAGACCTTTCCAGGATGCTCGGTCGATGGTTGAGGGCATCATCTACCGGTACCGGTGTGGCATTGCCTGGCGTGACGTGCCGCAGGTGTTCGGTCCGTGGCAGTCGATCTGGACGTGGCACCGGCGGATGAGCGCCGACGGTACCTGGGATGCGGTGTTGGCCCGGTTGCTGGCGGCCGCTGATGAGGCCGGGATGATCGATTGGGCGGTGGCGGTCGATTCCACGATCGCTCGCGCGCATCAGCACGCCACGAACCTCACCCGTGACACAGGGGGCTGGGTCGAATTACACGAATCTGGCGATCGAGCCGCCTGACCACGGTATTGGCCGCTCCCGCGGTGGGTTAACCAGCAAGATTCACCATCTGGTCGACGGTCGCGGGCGGCCGTTGGTGGTGCTCGTGGGCGCCGGTCAATCCCACGATGGCCCGGTGTTCGAGCATTTGCTCGCCCATCTGCGAGTCGACCGCCCCGGCGGCGGACGGCCCCGCACCCGCCCCGATCGCGTCCGCGCAGACAAGGCCTATTCGAGTCGAGCCACCCGGACCTTGCTGCGGCGACGCCGGATCGGCGCGGTGATCCCGGAACCTTCCGATCAGGTCGCCAACCGGAAACGACGGGGCTGCCGTGGCGGCCGGCCCCCGGCCTTCGACGCCCAAGATTACAAGGGCCGCAACGTCGTTGAACGCAACTTCAATGACGTCAAGCAATGGCGCGGACTGGCCACCCGCTACGACAAGCTCGCCATCGTCTACCGCGCCGCAGCAGTCCTGAGAGCGGTCACCCTGTGGCTACCCCATTTGTCAGACACGCCCTAATTCCCCTGACTCACCGTGAGCGCCTTCCGACATGAAGACGGGGATGACCAACGTGAGCGCGCTGGCGTCGTAGTGAAACCACATCGGGTCGTCGTGGGGCGCGGCGCCGGAATTGATGCGTAGCACGGTGTGGATACGCTCGCCGTCTGCTCCGCCCCCGGGGCAGCCTACGACCATCAACTCTGCGAACAGCCGTTGCAGCCTCTCGTCGGTCACTATCTGGCGGGCCGGCTCGAAGCCTTGCTCGGCAGCGCCGTAAACCGTGACGTGGCGGCCGTTATGCGCAGCGATGAGTAAAGTTGCGGCGGTTTGTGCGGCGGCAAGCCAGTCGGCGGAGACGACGTCGGCGAGGCACACGACCCCGTTCCGATCCAGCTCCGCGGCGATACGGGCGGACGGCTCGTCAGTCCTGCACGGCGCCACTTGCACGAGCGTCAGTTTATGCCCGATCGCTGGGTTGTGCGGGAAAGCTGACATTCCCAGAGTAGTTCGTGCCGCGTTTGCTACCGCGAGCTACAGCAAATCACACGTCTGACGACGGCGGCGCACAGGTCTGAATATCGTCACGCGCTGTCCCGCCATGCGATCACCTCTTTGAGGGAGGTCAGATCGTAGCCGTCGTCGGAGGTGAGCTCGGTCTGGAACAGCGTGACACCGGCCTCGCGGAAGGCGTCGGCGCTGTCGGCGTTCTGCCACAGTGTCGAGCGTTCGATATCGGCGCCGTTGCGGCCGAACGTCGCTGCCAGCTCGTCGACGCGATCGCTGGATCTGCGGAACGCATCGAGCTCCTGGAACGCGTGCCAGATGTCGGCGTGCCGGGCGACGGCGGGCAACGAGCGCTTGGGCCCCGTGCCGCCGATGAGGATCGGCAGCTTGCGCACGGGTGGCGGGATCAGTGCGGCAAGCCGGTTCTCGATGCGGATCAGGCTCTCGTCGAACAGATCGAAGCGAGAGCCGAAGGTGCCGAAGTCGTAACCGTAAGTGGTGTAGTCCTTTTCGTACCAGCCAGCGCCGAGGCCCAGGATGAGCCGGCCACCACTGATGTGGTCGACGGTGCGCGCCATATCGGCCAGCAGGTCGGCGTTGCGGTAGCCGACGCCGGTGACGAGGAGCCCGATCTCGGCATGTGACGTGATCTCGCCCCACGATGCGAGTGCGGTCCAGCCCTCGAAGTTGGCGACATCGGGCTGCTCGTGGTGGAGGACGGGCTTGCCGTCGACGATGGCCTTCATCGCCGGTCGGTGGAAGTGGTCGTAGCCGAAGATCACGTCGACACCGAGGTCGTCGGCTGCCAGCACGGCGTCGCGCCACGTGGTGTAGTCAGGGGTTCCGCCGGGCTGGATCTGCACGGCGACGCGGACGGGACGAGTCATGGAACGCTCCTGGGTCGTGGGAAAGGCGACTCTTGAGCCAAGGTCATGGCCGACGGGTTTATTCCGGTATCCCCGAAATGGTTGCCGCACTGAGCATTTCAGAAGCTCAGGGCTGGCACAGGTCTCCTGCCTTCCGGCGTTCTCGTCGGCTGTCGTGGATGCGCTTGCGCGCGGCGTTTGAGGCGGCCGCTTCCCGGACCGGCGATGCCCGGGACCCCGCGGGACTCGCAATCGATGACCGATGGCCGCGCATAACCAAGCCTTTCGTCCCTTTCGCCAGCAAGAAGGCCGATGCAACATCAAGGTGTCCACAGCGGCGTCGATCTCGACATCGCACATCGAAAGGCTGCACCATGAAGTCGCTGGTGGTCTGCGTCTCGGTATCGAATGGAAACACGCGCCGTGTCGCCGATCTGATTGCTGAGGTGCTGGGCGCCACGGTGGTCGAGCCCGAGGACGTCGACGTCGACACGATCCGTGACTACGACCTGGTCGGCTTCGGGTCGGGGGTCTATTACATGGCCCCGCATCCACGGTTGCAGAAGCTAATCAGCGAGCTGTCGGCCGGGCACGGCCGGCCGGTCTTCACGTTCTTCACCGGCGGGGGTCCGGAGCTGCCGCTGCTCGGCTATAGCGGACGGATCCGGCGCCGCCTTGAGTCGAAAGGGTTCGACGTCCTCGGATCGTTCTCATGTCGCGGGCTCGACACGGTGGGGCCGCTCGGCTTGATCGGTGGCGTGAACAAGGGACGGCCCAACCAGGACGATCTCGACCGCGCTAGATGTTCTTCACAGGCAGGTTGTGAACGCGTAGGCGGTCGATGGGTGTCTTGCCTTTGATGCCGCTGTGGGGTCGATGGTGATTGTAGTGATGCAGCCAGTGGGGATAGGTCACGGCGCGTTCGTCCTCTGATAGGTAGGTGCGTGCGTAGGCCCATTCGGTGGCCAGGGTCCGGTTGAATCGTTCGACCTTGCCGTTGGTTTGGGGACGGTACGGCCGGGTCTTCTTGTGGCTGATGCCATCGCCGAGCGCGGTAGCGAAAACCTTTGACCGATAGCATGATCCGTTATCGGTCAGCACCCGCTTAACAGTGATGCCGTAACCATTGAAGTAGGCGTTGGCCCGGACCCAGAAATCGGCGGCGGTCTGTTTGCGCTCATCGCCGAGGATCTCCGAGTACGCCAACCGCGAGTGGTCATCAACGGCATGGTGCAGGTAGGCGTAGCCGGCCCCGCTGCGGTTGCGCCGTCCGGCTTGGCGCCCGAGTTTGCGATGCCCACCGCCGTCGGGGATGCGACCGAGCTTTTTGATGTCGACGTGGACCAGGTCTCCGGGCGCGGGATGCTCGTAGCGGTGAGGTTTGGGTCGGCGCACGACCAACCCGGTGTTCTGGTCCAGATCACGCAGCAGCGGCATCCGGTAGCGGCGCAGGACCGCCTCCACAGTCGAGCGGGGCAGCCGTAGGTGCGCCGCGATGCGGTGCGGGCCCCAGCGACGGGTGAAGCGCACCTTGATGATCCGGCGCTCGCGACGCTGCGCCAGGCGCCGCGGGCTACGGTGCGGGCGGCTGGAGCGATCGGCCATCGCCTGCTTACCTCCAGCGCGGTAGCGATCGGCCCATTTCTTGGCCGTGGCCCTCGAACACTGGAATCGCTCGGCAGCACGAGCCAGCGGCCATCGGTCATCAACAACACACTGAGCCAGAGCCAAACGGCCACGCGGAGTCAGGAAGGCATTACGGTGAGACACGAGGACCTCTCGGTGATCGATGTGTGTGTGGTAACCACAGCGATACCGGAGGTCCTCACCTATTTCCGCTCACCACGCCGTTCACAACCTGTCCAAGAGTTACAGCTAGAGCGTTCGCGACGCGGATGCGTGATCGAGCCATGCAGCTCGGTGTTCCGCCAGCGTGACGTTTAACGACGTCGGGCTTAAACCCGCCCGTCGCGCGCTCACCGTGGGAGCGCAGATCGACCAGCGTGCTGTTGCACATCGATCGGAAGGTATCTGATGTTGGGCAAACTCGATTCTGCTGACGTGGAGACCGAGCTGCGTAATGGCGTCGTCGGCCGCATCGGTTGCCTGAGCAATGGGCGCCCCTACGTGGTGCCGGTGTGCTATGCCTACCACGAGGGTTACGTCTACGGGCACGGCATGCCCGGCGCCAAACTCGCAGCGCTGCAGAATGAAGGCGCGGTCTGCTTCGAAGTCGAGAACATCACGGACCTTTCGAACTGGCGCAGCGTTATCGCCTGGGGCACAGCCGAATTGCTCGACGGAGCCGCCGCCCGCGGCGGCCTGGAAATCCTGTTAGATCACCTGGCGCCGGTGCTTGGGCCGGAGTTCACCGCCATGCACGTCGCGCACCGCTCGGGACAAGACTTCCCAGGGACCGTCTACCGAATCCGCCTGACGGAAAAGACAGGTCGCTTCGAAAAGACGGCGCTCTAGTCACTCGGTCTGATCCGCGTTCGGTCGCGCGTGTACAACCATGCCGCGCCGAGAGCGATCAACAGCAAAACGCCTAGCTCCAGCAGCGTGCCGATCACTGTCGGGCGCGGCACAACCGAGTCACCGCCGTTGAATCCGAAGTGCGCAGCCACCGCGGCTGGCACCCCGCCGCGCAAACGCTCGACGAGGAACAGCATCACTAGCGAGAACGGAATCAGTCCGACCAGCAGTGCCACAGCTCGGACGCTGAGTAGTCCAGCCGCATGTTGCCCGGTGCCGTGCAGGAAGAACATGGGTAGATGCCAGATCGCCCAGATCAGTCCGATGATCAGGCTGGCTGCCGCGACACCGTGGTTGCGGCGAATTCTTGGCTGCAGATAACCGCGCCAGCCGAATTCCTCCGCGAGCGGCCCGGCCAACAGCGTCAGCCCGACAAATCCCAGGAGTCCGCCTGCGTCGGCGAGGGCTGCCGACGAACTGCGCGATAGAGCCGACAGGTCGTTCATGTGCAGAACGAGTGCAGGCACACAGGGAACCGCCGCGCCGAGAACAAGCCCGAGCGCTATTGCCGACGCCACTGGCCGACGGTGCTCGCGGCGCTCGCGCGGATGGGCCAGCCACATGACCGCCGCCATCAGACTCGGCCCGCAGGCCGATATGGCAAAGACCACCTGCGCGGGTCCTCGACGCACATCCGCTCCAAGTCCGATCAAGGCCAGCATCGGAATCCAGGTGAATGCGTAAGTGGCGAGCACGAACTGGCGGGTTCGGACCTTGGCTGGTGCGACCTCTGCCCTGAGGTGGTGCGACGCACATGTTGCACGCGTCCGCGATAACGCCGTCTTCCGAAAGCGGACGCTCCTTGAATTACCCATCGACATCACCTCACAACATGACGATCACGCGATACCTGCGTCGCCGCGCCAAGCGTATCCGCATGAGTAATGGCGAAACGGCATCGACTTTGTTCGGCAGGTCAAACGGCGTGAGCGTTTACGGCAGCACAGCGCGATATCGACCCTCAGAGACACTGTCGCAGAGGGGATTTCGGGAATGACCAGAGGTGGCTGGCGAGAATTCAGTGGCGAGCTTGACTGCCGTGCCGCTATCGTCACCGGTGTGAACATCCGAGTCGAGGAGGTCGTCGGCGCTTGCGCCGCCATCAGATGACCGCGCTCCGTCGCCGACCGTCCCAGGTCGGCGACATCGCCATGCCCTCACTCGCCGGGTGCGTACGTCGTGCGCTCCCTATTTCAGCATGGATTCATCAATGGACTCCCACACCCGCAACCAGATCCTCGGCGCCTTCCGAGGTGCCACCCGCGGCGAGGTCAAGAAGGTCACCTTCGCTGCGGACTTCGACGCCGTCGACTTCGAGAAGTTGGACTTCTACGGCTGGACCGACCCCGAATCCCGCGCCGTGCCTACGTGCTCGTCGATCGACCCGACGGACCGGTCGCGTTGCTGTTGAACCGGGCTGCGGTCAAGCCACGCGCGCGAGCCATGTGCGCGTGGTGCAACGACGTGAATCTCACGGACGAGGCCGTGCTGTACACGGTTCGCCGGGGAGGTGCCTCCGGCCGGAAGGGGGACACCATCGGCGCGCTGATCTGCGCGAATTTCGGATGCTCCCGCAACGTGCGGCAGCTGCCACCGGCGTATCACAAGGGGACCGACCTTGCCGGCCTGCGCGCACAGCAGGTCAGTGAGCTACGCCGCAAGGTGCACGGATTCGTCAACGAGGTGCTCTCAACCGAGGATTGACGTCAGCTTTCGACCGAGTACGGATACCTGGCGCCGATGAGTTTCCGACGGCGCAGCGGTCGTATTGAGCAGAGGCAACCGAATCACCCGACGGAACGGAACTTGACGTGGCGCGAACCAACCTCTCGATGTCGATCTCGGCCGACGGCTATGTCGCCGGGCCTGATCAGACCGAACAGAATCCGATAGGAGTGGGCGGGCTGGCCCTCCATGATTGGCATATCGGTCCCAGCAGAGATCACCCAGTCAACCGGCAGGTGATGTCAGAGATGTTGGACGGCATGGGTGCAACCATCATGGGGCGCAACATGTTCGGTCCTGTTCGAGGTGAATGGAATGGTTCGGCTTGGCGAGGCTGGTGGGGCGATACTCCGCCGTATCACTGCCCAGTCTTCGTCCTCGCGCACTATGCCCACGACCCGATCGAGATGAACGGCGGTACGACGTTCCATTTCGTCACCGACGGCATCGAATCCGCGTACGAACAGGCGGAGGCGGTTGCAGGCGGGAAGGACATCTCGATCGCTGGTGGCGCATCGTGCGCACGCCAGGCGATCAAGGCGGGCTTGGTCGACGAGATCGACTTGCAGGTGTCGGCGGTGATCCTCGGATCGGGCAAGCGCTTACTCGACGGATTCCAGCCCGGCCTACCGAAATTGGAGCTCGTTCGCGTGCTGCAAGCACCCGGCGTCGCTCACCTCCGCTACCGCATCACTCGGTGAACGGCGGTAGATGAGATGTCGACAGGGGAGTGGGACGGCACCGTCGTCAAGAAATACCGGGCGCTTCTCGACGGAGCGAATCTGTACCGACGCCTGCGCATTCGGCTCGACGACGGGCAGACGATCACTGTGCGCGTTGACCGCGCGACATGGAAGGCGTTGGCAGTCGGAGACGCGGTGAGCAACACAGCGGAGGGCGGATTGCACAAGGTTTAGGTTGGGAGCGAACCATCCGTTCCGATACCTCACCGAGAGAACGATCGTCCGATTAAACCCCAGCGGCCGTCAATGCCGTTGCGGTGAAGAATTATTCGGCGGTGGCGATCCGTCGAATGGCGTGGTGCAAGGTCACCGATTCGAGCGTGCCATCGGCCGCGCGGTTCAGGTCGACGCGCAGGACGCCGGCCGGTGTCCCAGCCGCAGCAGCGACGGCGTCTAGCCGTGCAGTGCCCGGGCGACAATCCCGCCGGCGAGCGTCGACGGGACCGCCACGGCGACAGCTGAGGTCGGGGCCAGGTCTCCGGGGCGGCCGCACTCTGAACGGACGAGGCGGGAGGTCCCGTGCTGTGAGGACCAGAGTCCCTAGTCTCGCGTGAGCACCTGGGCGACGATCGCAGCATGACACCGGCTGGTACCGATTTCATGCTCATCGAATCCGCGATGCCGGTGTTCGACGTCATGATCGCAGAGCACGTGGTGGTCGCTGCCGACCCTTCGAGCACTTTCCGTGCCGCTCGGGCGCTGGACCTGCTTACCGTACGCACGCCATTGTTGACGGCGTCGATGTGGATGCGCGGTCTGCCCGCCCGCTTGTCGGGTGCGACGACACCGCGGCCACCCCGGCTTGTGATCGGTGAGGGAGTCGGGCTGCCTGGCTGGTTGGAACTCGGAGAAGTGGAGGACCGCGAGATCGCCTTCGGCGCCGTGGGAAGGTTCTGGCGATCGGTCATCGAGTGGCGGGACGTGGCGCCGAAAGATTTCAGCGCGTTCGCCGAACCCGGTTGGGGAAAGATCGCCGCCAATTTCTCAGTAATGCAGTACGGGCAGCACAGTGCGCTGCTGAGCTACCAATGTCGAACCGTGACAACGGATCCCGAGTCGAGACGCGAATTCCTGCGCTACTGGTGGCTGATCCGGCCGTTCGTCGCCCACATCATGCGGGCGACGGTGAACAAGATCAAGGCCGACGCTGAGGCGGCGCAGAAGAACGGAGAACGATGATGCGTGTTCTCGTTGCGTTCGGTTCCAAGCGGGGCGGCACGTCCGGGTTGGCCGACATGATTGGTGACGCATTGACAACGGCGGGTTGTGAAGCGGTGGTAACCCCAGCCAAAGACGACAAGCACGTGGCCAATGTCGACGCGGTCATTGTCGCTGGCGCACTCTACGCCAACAGATGGCACCGCGACGCTCGTCGGTTCGTCCGGCGGAATAGTGCCGTGCTGCGCACGTTGCCGGTATGGCTGGTGAGCAGCGGGCCCCTGGACGATTCGGCCGAACGCCAAGACATTTCGCCCACTAGACAGGTAGCCAAGCTGGCCGCTCGAATTGGCGCCCGTGGCCATGTGACGTTCGGCGGTCGCCTCGCACGGGACGCGAAAGGGTTTCCCGCTAGCGCGATGGCCAAAACGCACGCCGGCGACTGGCGGAGCCGGGCACACGTCCAGCGCTGGGCCGAGACCGTCGTAAATCAGCTGGACTCGCCGACAGCGGGACGTCAACCTACGCACCAGGACCAATGACAAGCGTCCTATCCAGCCGCGGGCGGATGTCCAATTAGATCGCCAAACCGTCCGCAACTGGTCCACCGTCTCGACGTGCTCAAGCAGACGCCGCCGGGAACTGCGCTTCGCAGATCGGCGAAAAGTGTTGGGCCGCTCGGGCGCATCGCCGAAGGATAGGCCGAACGCTCGATCTGCCCGTCGTTTCGGCCGGGTGGGATGACGCCCGTCCCATTACGGGAGCGGAGCGCTGAGCTCCGTGTTCGCTACTGGTGTCCCGTCCAGGAGTGGGCGAGTTGGCTTGATACCTCTGGTGTTGCTCGATCGGAGATCCGGAGCATAGCCGGGGGGACTGGGATCGATGTTCGACTTCGTCGACCCTCACGGAATCCAGATAGAGTTCGCCCACTTCAACTGCGGCCGAGTCGTCGGTTGCTTTCATCGGGTGCCAAACAGATCGTTGGTGAGACATCAGGGGAGAGGCCACCGCAGGCCAGCCACCGCTACGGCAGCCGCGCAGCGGACTACACTCTGGCTCTGTTGTCCGGCCCGAACTCCAGGCGCCGACCCACACGTAGGAGGGCGACCATGGATGAATTGACCCTCGCCGCCTACGACGCCAACCCCACGGGCTTTGCCAACGCATGGCACACACAATCTGATCCTGCCGAAATGCACGAGCTTGTGCGTCGCTTCTTTCACTCAGGTGAACCGACCGCCGACATCGGGTGCGGCGCAGGACGAGATACGGCCTGGCTCAACGAGAATGGCTACCCTGCAGTTGGATACGATCCGTCAGCCGGCCTGCTCCTGGAGGCTCGTCGACGCCACCCAGGAGTGGATTTTGTTCGTGACGACTTGCCCGAGTTGGGGAGTGCCGGCGAGGGCACATTCTCGAATGTGCTGTGCGAGACCGTGATAATGCACTTGCCCGTTGCGGATATCGCGCCTTCGGTGCGCCGATTGCTGCGGTTGTTACGGCCGGGCGGCATGCTGTATCTGAGCTGGCGGGTGGCGGACACGTGCCGGCGCGACGACCGTGGACGGCTCTATTCTGCCGTCGATGTGGCCCGGGTCATCGATGCACTAGATGTTCTTCACAGGCAGGTTGTGAACGCGTAGGCGGTCGATGGGTGTCTTGCCTTTGATGCCGCTGTGGGGTCGATGGTGATTGTAGTGATGCAGCCAGTGGGGATAGGTCACGGCGCGTTCGTCCTCTGATAGGTAGGTGCGTGCGTACGCCCATTCGGTGGCCAGGGTCCGGTTGAATCGTTCGACCTTGCCGTTGGTTTGGGGACGGTACGGCCGGGTCTTCTTGTGGCTGATGCCATCGCCGAGCGCGGTAGCGAAAACCTTTGACCGATAGCATGATCCGTTATCGGTCAGCACCCGCTTAACAGTGATGCCGTAACCATTGAAGTAGGCGTTGGCCCGGACCCAGAAATCGGCGGCGGTCTGTTTGCGCTCATCGCCGAGGATCTCCGAGTACGCCAACCGCGAGTGGTCATCAACGGCATGGTGCAGGTAGGCGTAGCCGGCCCCGCTGCGGTTGCGCCGTCCGGCTTGGCGCCCGAGTTTGCGATGCCCACCGCCGTCGGGGATGCGACCGAGCTTTTTGATGTCGACGTGGACCAGGTCTCCGGGCGCGGGATGCTCGTAGCGGTGAGGTTTGGGTCGGCGCACGACCAACCCGGTGTTCTGGTCCAGATCACGCAGCAGCGGCATCCGGTAGCGGCGCAGGACCGCCTCCACAGTCGAGCGGGGCAGCCGTAGGTGCGCCGCGATGCGGTGCGGGCCCCAGCGACGGGTGAAGCGCACCTTGATGATCCGGCGCTCGCGACGCTGCGCCAGGCGCCGCGGGCTACGGTGCGGGCGGCTGGAGCGATCGGCCATCGCCTGCTTACCTCCAGCGCGGTAGCGATCGGCCCATTTCTTGGCCGTGGCCCTCGAACACTGGAATCGCTCGGCAGCACGAGCCAGCGGCCATCGGTCATCAACAACACACTGAGCCAGAGCCAAACGGCCACGCGGAGTCAGGAAGGCATTACGGTGAGACACGAGGACCTCTCGGTGATCGATGTGTGTGTGGTAACCACAGCGATACCGGAGGTCCTCACCTATTTCCGCTCACCACGCCGTTCACAACCTGTCCAAGAGTTACAACTAGATGGCGCTGCCATCAAATTCTCGGCGCAGTACGCCAGTATGTCGTCGGGTGCCTCGATACAAACGATTGTCGCCGAGCGCGCCACGTAGAGAGCCCTGGAAGGGAAACTCCGGCAGGTAACCCGCCAGGGCGTAGCCCTGGATGCGCGCCACGCGCTACTGCCAGCCTCCAGGGTGATGACCACCTTGACGTCGTCCGGTCCGGCGTCGAATGCGTCGGCGAACCCCTCCATCGGCACGCGTCGCGTGATGTGGCGACCGAGCCAGTCGAGGTCGGCACGGGCCAGCGCGTCGGCGGCCTGGTGATAATGGCGCAGGTTGGCGTTCACCGAACCGACCACCACGTCGTTCTCGAGCACGATCTCGCGATTGATAACACCGGCGTCCACGTCGACTTTGCGGCCTGCTGGGGACAGTCCGGTGAGACACACGATGCCGTAAGAACTCGTGTGCGCCAGAGTGTCGAACACTAATCACCCGACGCCGGTGGCTTCGATCACCACGTCGGGCTGCAGCTTCGAAGCCACGTCGTCCATGGGGTCCTGGTGATACGTGGCACCGAGTGACTCCACGAGACGAGGCTTTGGACCGTCGGCCACCTGATCGAGCACGTCTAGCGCTTAGATGTCGTGACCCAAGAGGTTGTTGACGGCGTGCCTGCTTGAAATGGGGAGGACCTCCTGACGGAGTGGATGTGTCTGGCATTCACCCGTAGGAGGTCCTCGTGTCTCACGCTAACGCCCGTACCAATCTGTTCGCTCGTCGCCTGATCGTTGAGCGTGTCGCCGCTGGTTGGCCACCGGCGCATGTGGCCGAGCAACTCGGTATTTCACGGTCGACGGTGTACAAGTGGCTGCGCCGATATGCCGAAGGCGGTGAGGCGGCGTTGGCCGACCGCTCATCACGCCCGAATCACATGCCCCGGCGCACCAGCGCCCAGGTCGAGAAGAAGGTGCTGGCCGCCCGGGCCCGCCGCAAGCGTGGTGCGGTGGTGCTCGCCGCCGAACTGAATCTGAATCCGTCGACGATCGGACGGATTCTCGCGCGCCATCAGGTGCCGCATCTGTCGGCGATCGATCCGATCACCGGCACGTCGGTGCGCACCTCGCGGCGCCAACCGAACCGCTATGAACACCGCACCCCTGGGGCCATGGTCCATGTCGATGTCAAAAAGCTCGGCCGAATCCCCCGTGGTGGGGGTTGGCGGTTGCACGGACGCGACGCCAAAGTGTCAATTGCCAACCGGCACAAGAAAACCAAGATCGGCTACGACTACATCCACACCGCTATCGATGACCGCACCCGGCTGGCCTACAGCGAAGTGCACACCGATGAAAAAGACCTGACCTGCGCAGCGTTTTTGCACCGAGCCTTGCTCTGGTTCGCCGGCCACGGCGTGCGCACGAGGCGACTGCTGACCGACAACGCCTTGGTCTACCGCCGCGGCACCAACTGGGGCTGGGTGTGCTCCGCGTGGCAGCTCAAACGCCGCTTCATTAAACCCGGCTGCCCCTGGACCAACGGCAAAGCCGAACGCTTCAACCGGACCCTGCTCACCGAATGGGCCTACGCCCGCCCATGGACCTCCAACAGCCAACGCACACACGGCCTTGACCGATTCCTCGACCACTACAACACTCAACGAGGCCACTCCGCCCTCAGCGGAAAACCACCCATCAGCCGGCTCGCCGCCTGACAACAACGTGTCAGGTCACGACACTTAGACGTTCACTCCAACGGCTCGGGCGTGAAGGTAACGTCGACTCCGCCTACGGTCATCGTCACCTGACCTTCGATCACCATCACCTGTGCAGAGACCCGTCGATCGACAGTCTGGGCCAATTGCTGCACCGATGCGTGCGGTACCTGCACCACCGACAGGTTCCGCAGCCCCGCCACTTTGGGGCCGACGGTGCGCCACCAGGTGGCCACGCCGGCGGCGAACGGGAAGAGCAGCACCTGGTCGGCCTGGCTGGCCGCCTTGCCCAAGACGCGTTCGTCGGGCTGGCCGACGTTGATCCATTCCAGGATCCGGCCGGTGTAGTCGGCGAGCCGCAAGTCCGGTACGCCAGGGGTGGACAGGCCTGGCCCGAACGCCAACTCACCGTCGACGTCGCCGAGTCGGTGTGCGCGAAGCCCAAAAGCCAACAACCGCACCACCATCCGCTCATCGTTCTCACTGGGATGACGGGCCACGGTCAGCGTGTGATCGGCGTAGTAACCGTGATCGACATCGGAGACGCCAAGTTCGACTTTGAATACTGTTGCGGAAAGGGCCACGTCATAGTGTCCACCCAGGTGGTGCCCCCAGAACAGTCGGGCCGCGTTTGAGTGGCCAGGCCGCTGAGCCAGCCGTCAGTTCGAGCCGCCACCGATAGGCCATGGGCTGAGTGCTGTCCGACGCGGTCTATGCGAGAGCGATTGGGGCGCAGCGCAATCTGCCGATATTTACCGGTAGCCCGCGGTACTCGATCCCGCCGGATTCCTCGCGAGGTGCGGCGGCGAATCGGGTGGAATGTGATGAAAGGGGAGAAGGGCGGACTGCGGACTGCAGGCCAGATCGCCATGACGGTTCACGCGACGCTGCTGACGATTGCGATAACCACCCCACCTAGGGTCAGCACCCCGACGATCACCGCAGCGGCGATCGCCCGGCCTCGTCGGTGCCGACGTACGTCGTAGATCGCCACCGCGAGGCCCGCGAGGATCAACGCTGCGTAGGCCGCCAGTCCTACCGTCAGCGCCGCCGTCGACGCGGCGCTGGCCAGGGTCACGTGATGCACGCCGTGAGCCTACGGCGCGGACGGAAGCATCGCGCCGAGTGTCGGCTCGGACAGGTCATCGCGCCAGGGCGAGCGTGTGTGATGAATGCTCCGGGTTGGGAGGTTCTCGATGCGGTGATGGCCTGCCACCGACGCAGTGCTGGTCATCTCTGATGGCCTTCGACTTGGCGAGGTTCTCGGTCACCGAGCAGTCGGCGTAATGGCAGCGATGTCGAGTATCTCGGGTCTGGGGGATGTCGGCCGCCGGTGGGTTGGTGGGCTACCCGCAGGAGGCGATAACCTCGTCCGCCACCCCGAGGGCTAGCGCCATGATCGATACCTGCGGATTCACCTCGGGACAGCTGGGCAGGATGGACGCGTCGGCGACCCAGACACCGTGGCAGCCACGCAGACGGCCGGTTTCATCGACAGGACAGCGTTGTTCGTCGCTGCCGGCTGCTGCAGTGCCTGTCGGATGGAATGCCGCTAGATGCAACGCTTTCGGGTCGACATGCCGTAACGCGTCCTGCAGCGCCTCCAGTGTGGTGACCGTCGGTGCACCCGGGATGCCGGTAAGTACCTCGGCAGCGCCGGCGGCGAACATCAGCCGGCCCATGGCCTCGATCGCCGTGACGAGTTTGGCGGCGTCCGATGGCGTGATGTCGTAGCGCAGTACCGTGTCACCGCCCTTGGTCCGTAACACTCGTCCCGCGCCGCTGTCAGCGACCATCGCGCCGAATGTTGCCACCTTGTGCGCGTTGTCGAGCCATCCGAGTAGTTCGCGACCGTAGCCCGGAAACACCATCGATCCCATGCCGGGGGGCGTGGCCGTAGCTTCGATGAGGACACCGTGCGTCTCGTGCAGTTCCTCGACGGCGGCACTCTGCAGTACGCCGCGCCAGGCAACGATGTCGTCGTCGAATCGGCCGGCCAAAGGTGCCGAAGGATGCAGCGCCAGGTTTCGCCCGAGATGTGGGTGCGCCCGGAAGTCGCTGCGCCACAACAGTCCCGGTGTCTCCGTCGCTCCTGCTGCGACTATCACGATGGGGGCTATCACGTCAAAGGCAGAGCCGTCAGCACGGCGTGCACGAACACCCCGCGCACGGCCGCGTTCATGCAGGACCCGTTCTACCCGCGCATCGGAGACGATGCGCGCACCCGCGGCACACGCCTGAGGCAGCGCGTTGAGATGCACACCGAATTTGGCATTGCGGGGACAACCTAATGCGCATTGACAGCAGGCGCCACAACCAGGCGCGTTACGCGTGATCGGCCCCGCATGCCAGCCCAGGGCTCGTGCGCCGTCGAGCAACAGCTGCCCGTTACGGCCCATGAGCGGCAACGGAACCGGATGCACCTGCAATGTGCGCTCGACCTCATCTAGGAAGGGGCCCAGGCGTTCCGGACTGGCAAGGCCCAACCCGTATCGATCGCGCCAGCGCTCCTGGACCGTCATCGGCGGACGATAGCAGGTGCCGGAGTTGACGACGGTGGTGCCGCCGACGGCCCTCCCGATCGGCAGCACGACCGGCGGTCGACCCAGCGCGACAGTGGCACCACCGCCGCGATAGAGCCCGGCGTAGCGATCCATTGGATGCATCGTGCGGAAATCTCCGACGGTCCACCGCCGACCTTCTTCAAGCACGATCGTGTCAAGACCGGCGCGCGCGAGGCTGCGCGCCGCCATTGCGCCTCCGGCGCCCGAGCCGACGATCACCGCGTCGGCCATCAAGACGGAATTGCAGCCGGCCGACGGGGCCACCGCCAGTGCGGCGTCAGGACGCGCCACTTCGTGGCGGCTGGCGGTGTCAAGCAGTTCGGAGGCGTACGTATCAGCACCATTGGCCAGCAGGACAACAGCTTTGAGGCCCTCGACTGCGGCACCGGTGTCTGGGCTCAGCGACGCGATACGGTGAAGCACTCGGGCCCGCGCGTCGGGGCCAAGCCGTTGCAGGGATCGGCCGGTGCTGAGGTAGCTTGCCGCAGTAAGGGAGAGCATGCCCCCGCGTATCGCCGCCCGTGTCGGCGCGGGCAACTGGGATACATAGCGGTCGACTCGCTGGACGACTAGAGCAGGTGGCGGACCGCCATGTTCCTCGGGCAGCAACGCGGCCCCGAAGCAGGCGGTCGCGCGATCGAGGAGCGTCGTCATGCGCGGCGACCGAAGCGGCGGCCGAGCTTGAGAAAGAAGGGGTAGGTCGCGAAGATGGTCGCCGCCAGCGCATGCATACGCCATCCGAGGTCCCCGGTGTTCCGGTTAAAAACGCCGCTGTTCCACATGAAGTCGCGCCCGCACTGCGCGCCAAACGGCCGCCACAGGATCCCGAGTCCGGGGACGTTGTGGTATAGACCGAAGGAACCACCGAAGAACATCCCGAGGACAGCGGCCTCGGCAGCGTCTCGGTCCTCCTGTGGCACCTTGCGCTCGATCAGCACACCCGAGACCACCAGCATGGGCGGATCGAACAGAAAGCTCACGACGCGGTCCTTTCATCGACGGCCGGTGCGTCAGTGCCGCGCAGGCCGACTTCCGCGTGCCCAGTGCCGAGTACCGCCCATGTGCGGTCCCCGATCTCCACATGGATGTCGGCCTGCTCCGTGTTGGTGCACACGCAGGTGGTGCCATCGGGATCCGTGTAGCTCAGACTCACGCACCGCGCGGGCGGCTGATCGACGCGGATGAGGACATCGCGTCCACCGATGCGGCCCTCAAGCTGCCAGTGATGCAAGCTGAGGATGGTGCGCACGCGTAGCGCCGGCAGCGGGCCCGTCGGCCAATCTCGACCGTCGACGCGTAGTCGGAGGAATGCCAAAGGCTTCAGGCGACGTAAGCCCGGCCGACCGGACACCGCGGTGACGACCTCAAGCACGTCACCATTACCCAGATCGGCGTGGATCCAGCCCCAGCGACGGGCGTTGCCATGGCCATAGATGTGGGACACCGCACCACGCCAGCCGTCGACGCTGTGCGTCGTTTCGCCCACAGTGATCGAGCCACTGAATTGCGCGGACGGCGCGATAACGACCTGAGCACCGGGTAACACTTCGTGCTCCCACGCGAACCCGGGGAACGTCCATAGCGGCGCGGAAGCATCCTGCCAATGCAGGTCCCAGGCAAACGAACCAGACTGTCCGGCAATGACTTCGGGTCCCATGCTGGCGCTGCCGACGCTGCACCACGGTCCGCCGATGAGAACAGGGTCGACGGGTTCCGGACCGAACCGCTGAGTACACGGCGGTCCGTCCGATGGAAACCACGTGACCCAACCGTGAGCGTAAGGCCCCGATCCGTTGAGCGGGCTGACTGTCTCGTGGTGCACCCACACAGCTGCGTGCGTGACCGGGTCCGACAGGGTGGCGTACCAAACTTCCATTCGGCCGGGTCGTCCGTTCCATCGAGGGGCTTCGGCCGCGTGGCGTTGGTCCGTCATGCCGCCTACTATATTGGTTGAGCCAATGAACCAGTCAAGCCCTCTTTCGCAGCCGAATCGACAGCGCGTCGACGAGCAGATCGCCACGTCAATCACTGAGGCGGTCCTCGACGGCGCTTTTCCACCGGGTAGTGCGCTTCCGCCTGAACGGGAACTTGCCGAGCAACTCGGGGTCAACCGAACCTCACTTCGGCAAGCACTCGCCAGACTTCAGCACATGGGGTTGATCGAAGCCCGGCAGGGGAGCGGCAACGTGGTGCGTGATCCGGGCACACTCACTCACCCCGCGATGGTTGAGGCGTTGGTCCGACGATTGGGCCCTGACTTCCTACTTGAACTGCTCGAGATTCGCGAAGTGCTCGGTGCATACATCGGTCGGGTGGCCGCCGAGCGTGGGACGCCCGAGGACTTCAGCGCATTACGCTCGGCGCTCGCCGCCGTCGAGGCCGCGGACTCCGCTAGTGCGCGCCAGGCCGCTGATCTTGCCTATTTTGCAGTGCTGATCCATGCCACCGGCAACCGTGCACTGGCGTTGATGTACCGCTGGGTCGAGACCGCCTTCGGTGGGCGTGAACACGAACTCACCGCCGCCTACGAGCACGCCGCCGCGGTTGTTCGTGATCTCGTGACCATCACCGACGCAATCGAAGCGCGTGATTCGGACAAGGCCGCTGCTGCCGTAGAGGCCTACACTCGGGCCAGCGGGACACGTATGCTCGTTGCATCGCAATCAGTTTGGGTAGGCGGTCGCTGATTGTCTCCGATGGCGTCAACCGGTATCCGTTGTCTTAGCAGCGGCATCTTAGTGTCAGTCAAAAATCTCTCGACTCCGACGGAATCGTCTGGTGTGGTGACGTGACGTCGATCAAGTGGCCGATGCCGCCGCTGAACGCTGACGAGCGCGCGACTTGGCCACCAGACTAGGCGGGCCGGGTGTGGTCACCAGTGGGCGGCAAGAGAACTGACGATGATTCATCAGATGCAATACGCAGTGGTTGACTGGGATCCCGCCATATTCGATTCCGTCGTATTCCTCGCGATGCGCAGTAGTGAATCGGGTGGAGCGTGACAGGGGAGAGGTGCCGACTGCGGGCTAGATCGCGACCGGCGGCCGGACGAGATCCGTTCAGGAACGCCGATAACGCGGGGCCACAGACGCCGAACACCTGGGGACACGCGGACGAATCTACAACGATCTGGAGGTCCCGCTGCGGTGTCAATTCCAGGTCGCGGCGTGGCGAAGAAGGTCTGAAGCCTGGATGGCTTCGGCGAGCGGTTCGAGAATGGCGGGGTCGTGAGGGGGATCGAGGTATATGACTGCAAGATCAAGTCCTTCGGGTTCCAGTGCCGCTGCCTGCTCGACGATTTGCCCGTAGTTGCGGTCCGATTCGAGGCGAAGGTGAGCGCATAAGGTGAACTCCCGCGCGTTGCGTGCAATGTCGGCGCAATGCGCGGCCAGCACGTCGCGTTTACGGGCAAACTCTGTCACGTTCGTGCCGTCGCCGAAGTCCCACCGTTGCGCGTGGCGGGCAACCAGGCGCAGGGTTCGTTTTTCGCCTTTTGGGGTTGACCCCGTTTGGTAGACATCCTGATCGCTCGGCTGCGGCTGGGCAGGGAAGGATGGCACCTGATGGGTGCGAAGAGGAAGTCGTATACCCCGGCCTACCGGCGGGAGGCGGCGCATCTGGTGATCGATACCGGGCGCACGATCGCTGAGGTGGCGCGGGAGATCGGCGTGGGTGAACAGCTGCTGGGCCGGTGGGTGGCGATCGAGCGGGCGCAGATGGCTGATCCGCCGACGGCGATCGATGCTGATGAGCGGGCCGAGCTGGCGCGGTTGCGCCGTGAGGTGGCCGAGTTGCGGATGGATCGGGAGTTCCTGAAAAAAGCCGCGGCCTTCTTCGCTGCGGAGAACTCGAACCCGCCGAGGCGTTCGAATTGATCCACGCGCAGAAGGCCGTCGCGCAGATGCCCACCATCGCCCGGATGTGCACGCTGCTGGGTGTATCGCGGTCGGGCTACTACAAGTGGGTCACCGGGCTGCTGGCCCGCGCAGCCGGCACGCTGAGCGGGCGGGCGGCGCGCAACGCGGACCTGGTGGTCAAGATCCGGGCGGCTCATGACGCCTCCGATCAGGTGAACGGCGCTCCGCGGATCACCGCCGATCTGCGGGCCGCCGGTGAAGTCGTTTCCCTCAAGACTATTGCCAAACTGATGCGCCAGAACGGGATTCGCGGTATCAGTCCGCGACCGTGGACACCGCCGACGACCATCGGCGGTGGCGGGCCATGCGTCATACCGGATCTGGTGGCACGCCAATTCGATCGCGGCGAGCTGAACAAGGTGTGGACCTCTGACATCACCTACCTGGCCACCGGGCAGGGCTGGTTGTATCTGTGCGCGGTCCGTGACGGCTGCTCGCGCCGAGTCCTGGGGTACGCCTTCGCCGCCAGTCTGCACACCGACATAGTCGAGCAGGCCTTGCGGCGGGCTGTGTTGTTCCGTGACCCGCCACCGGCCGCCGCGCCGGCCGATCGGGTGATCTTTCACGCCGACCGCGGCTGCCAGTACACCTCGGCGCAGTTGACCGGCGTGGCTAAAGAGGTCGGGGTCCGGTTATCGGTCGGTCGGACCGGTGTCTGCTATGACAACGCGCAACAGGAATCGTTCTGGTCGACACTGAAAACCGAGTTTTATCAACGGCATTCGTTCACCACGCATCGCGAGGCGATCCTGGCGGTCAGCAACTGGATCGAGAACACGTACAACCGGTCACGCCGACACAGCAGTCTGGGCATGATCAGTCCGATAACCTTCGAACGACAGCTCGTCACAACGGCCAACCAGGCCGCTTAACCGATGTCTACCAAACGGGGTGAACCCCACTTTGCCGGCGATCGTGATGGGCGGGTGCGGGCGCTGTGGGCCTTTGGGTTCGTTGCGCGCTGTGTCGAGCTGGTAGTAGTGACCGTCGAAGGTCGTGGTGTCCCTGCTGAGCAGACTGGTCAGCACCTCGCAGGCTTCTTCGAACCGGTCGAAGCGCTCCTTGAGGCTGCCCAGCTCGATGCCGTAGGCATGTGACTCTTCCTCGTTCCATCCCGCTCCGATGCCCAGCTCTAGCCGTCCGCTCGAGATGATGTCGAGGGCCGCGGCCATATTGGCGAGCACTGCGGGGTGGCGATGGTGGATGCCGGTGACCATCGTGCCCAACCGCAGTCGCTTGGTGGCCTGAGCCAGCGCCGTCATCGTGGTCCAGCCCTCCAGGCACGGGCCGGTGGAGGGCCCGCCGGTGACGGGATAGAAGTGGTCGAAGGTGAAGCCGGACTCGAAGACGTCGATGTCGTCGGCCGCCGCCCAGACTGATAGCAGCTCGGGCCAGGTGGTGTTCTGTGGTGAAGTCTTGAAGGCAAAGCGCATCGCAGGATTTCCTTCCTTGCGGCTTGGGTTGCCGCGTCGTCGTGCGAACGATTCAGGGGATACCGGGCTATGTCGTCAGCTCAAAGACGACAGCTGGGGGATGATCTGATCGCCGAGGCGGGCGACATATCCCACGGGATCCGCAACGCCGGGGAACACCCCAATGTTGACCATCTCGACGCCGAGCGCGGCGTAGCGCTCGATGGTGCGCATGAACGCCGCTGTGGCGGTGAAGGGTTCGGTGTGATGGCCGAGACCCACGGTCTTGCGGATCTCAGCGGCGTCGCGTCCGGCGGTGTCGCAGTGCCGCTCGAGGACCTCTATCTTGTGCTTCAAGATTTCGGCGTCCTCGGTGACGCTGTTCCAGACGTCGGCGTATTCGGCGACCAGGCGCAGCGTCTTCTTTTCGCCGTCCCCGCCGATGATGATCGGTGGGTGCCGGATGGGTTGGGGTTGGCAAATCGTCTCGGCCAGCTGATAGTGCTTGCCGGCGTAGGGTCCGTCGTCCTCACTCCACATCTGTGCGCATATTTGGAGGGTTTCTTCGAGCATTTCGAAGCGCTGCGTCAAGGATGGGTAGGGGATGCCCAGACCCCGATGTTCGCGCTCATACCATGCGGCGCCGATACCGAGCATGGATCGCCCTTGGGACAGCACATCGAGGGTGGCGACTGTCTTGGCCAGTATGCCTGGGTGACGGTAGGTGACCCCGGTGACCAGCAAGCTCAGATCGATCGTTTCTGTCTGTCCGGCAAGGAAACCCAACGAGGTGTATCCCTCCAGGAATGGATCTCCTGCGGGCGCATCCACGGCCTCCATCTGAAAGAAGTGGTCAGCCAACGTGATTAGCGATGCGCCGGCTTGTTCGGCGGTCCTGGCCACCGCTGCCAGCGTCGGGCCCAGTTTCTCGGGGGCGCCGGGCAGGAAGTCGACGAAATGTATTGCTGTTTTCATTCTGTTTGGGTGTCTTTCTTCGTATCTGGCGGTTGTCGGCTTGGCAACCGCTCTTCCCTGGCCCGAACTGGTCCCCACTCATGGGGGCGCGGGCTCCCGGGGCGCATCTGGGGGTGCCCAGTTCAATAGCCTTCGGGCGGTGCGACCGAGGATCCACTCCTTGTCGTCCTCGGACAACGATGGGCAATGGCGAATGCAGAACAGGCTCTCGCCCCAATTCGCCCGCTCGCGGGTGGCTGTGTAATCGCTGGCCCACATCACACGGTGCGGACCGAAGGCGTCCACCGCGCGACGCAGCGTGACATCCAGGTCGGAGAACGGGTAGGCCGCCTGGGACAGAAGCGATGCGGCGTGCGCCCATTTCAAGGCGACGTTGTCAAAGCGGGCCAGGGTCAGCCCATCGTCGATGGTGGCTTCCCCAGGTGGCTTGTCGGTCGCCGCTCCACAGTGATCGATGACGAACTGGACGTCGGGGAAGCACTGGGCATATTGGGTCAGGTGCGGTAGCAGGTCAGGGCAGCCGACGAAAACCGGAACGCCGTGGGGTTGGGCAACCATTAGCAGCCGCTGGTAACCACCGTCGATGAACGCCGCTTTTTGGGACGCAGTGATGACGAGGGTACGCAACGCTTTGAAACCGGGTGCTGCGCTGAGGGTTTCGACCCAGCAGTCAATGCCAGGGTCCAGGGGATCTACGCGCATCAAAAAGGCGAACCGCTCGGGATGACGCAAGGCCGCGGCTTCGGCACGCGGCCCGATGCTGCGGAATGTGCCATTGGGCAGCCGATAACCAGGATGTAGCGCTCCATCGTGATCGACGCCCACGTATTCGTCGAACAGCAGTCCGGTGATCCCCAAGGCGTCCATGATCGCGAGCGTGACCTCGGTGCCCAGCACGTTGGCGTGTGGGCATCGACGACGTCCATTACTCGTACCCCTTCGTCAACTCGATGCCACCGGAAGCGTGGGGTGGCTCGACCGCTATTGACAACCTAGATTGCGCAATCTAGGTTGTCAATTATGAGGGTGGCGAACGATGCCCGGCATGGTGGTGTACTCCTGTGGCAGACCCGGATTCGGCTGTCAGGCCATATGTTTGGATGCAGATGACCGGTGTAGGCGCCGTGCAACCGGGTGGTATGGCGATGAATGAATCGACGGCGCAGGCGACACGGCGTCGGTGGTCGGTCTCGGGACGGGTTCGGCGGCGCCTGCGCCTCGACGGCGGGTTCAATCCCAAGCTGATCGCGCCGCTGGTTACCAGCGCGGTACTGAATCCGATCAACTCCAGCGTCGTGGCGGTCGCGTTGGTGCCTATCGGGGTCGCATTCGGTGAGCCGCCGTCGAAGACGGCGTGGCTGATCTCGGGGCTGTACCTGGCGACCGCGGTCGGCCAACCGGTCGTCGGCCGCTTGATCGACACCTATGGACCCCGCCGGTTGTTTTTGCCTGCGACCGCCCTGGTTGGACTCGCGGGTGTCGTCGGTACCGTGGCCCCCAACTTGGCAGTCCTGGTGGTTGCCCGAGCCCTTCTGGGTTTCGGCACCTGCGCAGGCTATCCGGCGGCGATGCGACTGATCCACGATGAGGCCGACCGCACCGGAAAGGACAGTCCCGCGGCCGTCTTGACCATCCTGGCCGTTGCCACCCAGACCATTGCCGTGATCGGACCCGCGCTGGGTGGGCTGCTGATTGGGCTGGGTGGATGGCGAACCACCTTGGCGATCAACATCCCCCTGGCCGCCGTGGCCTTCATCCTCGGGTGGCGCCGCTTCCCCAAGGACGAACTGCGACCCTCCGCGGCGGGCGGTAGGGGAAATGTCGGCCTCGACGTCGTCGGGATGGTGCTCTTCGCGGGCGCACTGGTGGCGTTGCTGTTGCTGATGATGAACCCGCGGGACGGCTCCTGGTACCTCACGGCCGCCGTCGCGACCACCACGGCTGGATTCGTGGTGCGGGAGCTTCGTTGTCCCGAACCATTCATCGACCTGCGCGTGCTGGGCGAAAACGGGCCGCTGCTGGCCACATACGCCCGCGCGTTACTGGCTTACATCGTGTCCTACAGCTTTCTCTACGGCGTCACGCAATGGCTGCAGGTCGGACGCGGACTCACCGCGACTCAAGCCGGCATGGTGACGCTGCCGATTTTCGCGACCGGCATCGTGGTCTCGGCCATCACCGGGCGCCGCGAGACGATACGCGGCAAGCTCATCGTGGCGGCATTGGCACAGCTCGTCGCGTGCGTGCTGCTGCTGACGCTGAATCCGCAGAGCCCGGTGTGGATGCTCGTCGTCGTCATGATGATTTTTGGCCTCCCACAAGGGCTCAATAGCATTGCCCTTCAGAACGCGGTCTACCGGCAAGCGGCACCCGACGACATCGGCGCCTCCGCGGGCCTGCTGCGGACCTTCGGCTACATCGGGGCTATCGCCGCCTCGGCTGCCCAGGCGGGCTTCTACGGCGACCGCGCCGACACCGACGGAATGCACCGCCTGGCAGTACTTCTCGTCGGCGCCAGCGCCGCATTTCTTCTGATCAACGTCATCGACCGCTCACTCGCCCGTGGCCCTCGACCGATCGAAAACAGCGATTCGGCCGGATCAGAATGGGTGACCCGGTGACCAGCCCGATTGACTTCGACCACGCCCGATCGGCGTTGGTGGTCATGGATTACCAGGTTGGTCATGTCGGCCGCCTGCCGGCCGCGGGCTTGGCGCTCCAGCGAGTCCAGTGCGCAGTCGCTGACGTTCGCACGATGGGCGGGCACGTTGCATGGGTTCGAATGGGGTTGGACGACAAGCAATTCGAGGCGGTCCCACCGACCAGCGTCATGGCGAGCATGGTGACGCCCGAGCGCCGTAACGAGCTGCACGCCAATTCTCCGGCCACTCGGATTCACGGAGACCTCAGTCCACGATCGTCCGACATCACCGTCCGCAAGATTCGCGTAGGAGCCTTCAGCACCACCGACCTCCACCAGCAGCTCAAAGCCCGGGGGGTCACGACGCTCGTCTTGGCTGGCATCAGCACGAGTGGGGTCGTACTGAGCACGATGCGCGAGGCGATGGACCTCGACTACCGGGTCATCGTTCTCGGTGACGGCTGCGCCGACCACGACGCGACCGTGCACGCCTTCCTCACCAGGGTCGTCTTCCCCCGACACGTCGCCGTCATCGACGTCGCACACCTGCGCGATCTGATGCCATCCCCAGACCCCGGAAGTGGTTCCGCCGCCCGAGATTGGTCGGCCCCCGCATCATGACTGCAGTGACGGGGGTCGTTCGCCGCGGCATCAGCTGCGCGACATTGGCCGTAATGATCGCAGCGTGCGGGCACTCGCGTACTCCGTCGACACCACCGGCCCCGGCACCCGCCAGACCCTCCGCTTCACCCGACATCGCACTTGCCGTCGATCCCAAGCGCACCGCGCTGCTGGTGATGGACATGCAGCGGGCCATCATCGACATGGCCGGCGCTTCTGCCGAGAAGCCCCTGAAGCACACGGCCGAGGCGGAACGCTCCAGCCGCCGCGCCGGTGTCCGCGTCATCTTCGTGACGACCGCCTTCGCCCCCGGCCATCTCGACATCTCGCCCAACAACAAGGCCTTCGCTCGCATCCGGCAAAGCAACGAGATGCTGCTGGGCAGCCCCGAAACCCGGCTGGATCCCCAAATCGCGCCTCTCGATGCCGAACCTGTGATCATCAAGCGCGAGGTCGGCGCCTTCAGCGGAGCCCCGCTGCAACAGGAACTGCACGCCAGCGGCGTCGATACGCTGGTGCTGACCGGCATTGCGACCAGCGGCGTCGTATTGGCGACGGCAGAGGCAGCCGCAGACCTGGACTACCGAGTGATCGTGTTGTCCGATTGCGTCGCCGATCCCGACCCGGAGGTGAATCGCATCCTGCTGAACAAGGTCCTACCCATCGAGGCCGACGTCGTGGACTCCACCCAGTACAAGAAGGCCTTGAACGCGTAGGACCACACCGCGCGGACGTCGACCCGTCTAGAAACTTGCACCCAGCCGTTCGATGAGTGGCGCAGCCCGTTGCAATGTCCGCAACTCCGCAACGCTGAACTCCTGGGCGAGTACTTCCGCGAAGCGTTGGGCACGTGCATCGCGGTCGCCGTGCACCCTCGCGCCACCGGCCGGCGTCAACGACATCACCTGCCGCCTGCCGTCGTTCGGATCGGACGCCCGCTGCACCAGGCCCTGTGACTCCAGCGACGCCAGCGTCACCCGCATTGCCTGCGGGCTGATCTGCTCGACGCGCGACAGCTCCGCCGCCGAGGCCGGGCCACCACGGTCCAATCTCGCCAGCGCTACCCGCTCAGGCAACGTCAACTCGCCGGCCGCCTGCAGATGCTTGGCCCGGCGCGAGATCAGTGAGACCGCTTGATAGATCACCGCGGCAAGCGCGTCGACGCTCGGCTCACCATTCATGATTGACAACCTAGATTGCCTGATTTCGAGCGTCAATCCTGCCGACGAGATGCGAAGAAATCACCTCCGGTCCCGCCGGATTCGTAGCGGGTCTATTGCGGCGGATCACTTCCCAGCAGGGTTTCGAGAGCTGCCAGCAGGTTGGTGGCATCGGCGCCGGGAAGGGCGTCCAGACGGCGCTGCAACGAGGGTCGAATCTCACGACCGATCCGTTCGACCGCCGCGGCTCCGTTGGGCGTTAGCGTCAGGATGATCTTGCGGGAATCGACAGGGTCGGTGACGCGCGTGACCAGTCCAGCCTTCGCGAGGCCAGTGATCGTCCTGCTGGTTGCGCTCGGATGCGAGTGGAGGTCTCGCGACAAGTCCCCTGGCGAGAGCTTTCCTGAAGCAATTGCTCGAAGCGCGATGAAATCTCCGAGATCGAGCGTCGCGACTTCCTGCACCCGACGAGCGTCGTCCGCGATCGACCGAATTAGGCGATGCAGGAGATCGACCAGTTGCAAGGCTTGCGCGTCCGGATCCACGGTGCAAATATAGCAGTCGTAAATAATTAACAGTTGTTATACGAATGAGGGGGCAGCTTCACATGCTCACGATTGATGTCCACGCCCATCTCATACCGGGTACGCCAAGTCAGGAGGCCCTGGCCCGCATCGTCGCGCGTGAAGGGTTCAACAAGGTGACGCCTCCAATGGAGTGGTCCCCTGAGATCGCCATGGACTTCATGGATCGACACGACATCCAGATGCAACTCTTGTCCTCACTGGGCGAGATGACCGCGCCCGCCGCTACCGCGATGAATGACATTGGGGCACAGGTGGTCGCAATGTATCCGGGGCGTTTTGGGCTGCTCGCCTCACTTCCGATGGCCGAACCCGATGCTGCTCTACGTGAGGTCCATCGCGCGTACGACGAACTCGGCGCCGACGGAATCGTTCTGGTCACGAACTATGAAGGCGCATATTTCGGCGATCCCCGCTTTGAGCCAGTGTTTGCGGAGCTGGATCGACGCCACGCCTCGGTGTTTGTGCACCCGGTTGCGCCTTCCGGATTTTCTGAACTGTCCCTCGGTCGCCCGGGGCCATTGATCGAGTTCCCCATGGACACCGCCCGGACCGTGGTCGACGCGGTCTTCGCGGGACTTTTCCTGCGTCATCCCGGAATCCGGATGATCCTTGCTCATGCGGGGGGTGTGCTGCCCTCACTCGCGGACCGCATCGTGAACCTGGGCGTGCAGCCGTGGGTAGCGAATCCACTCGGACTCACGTCGGGCCAGCTTCGCGACCAGCTGTCGTCGCTTTACTTCGATACGGCCCTCGCCACCACCGCGGCCACGATGGTGCCGGTCGTCGAACTCGCCGGCGTTGACCACATCGTTTTCGGCACTGACTTCCCGCCAGGCGGCGACGATGTCGCCGGGGCGTACCTTGCCACACTGCTAAGCGGACAGCCGCTGTCCGCGCAGGATATCGAGACACTCAACGAAACAGTCGCGGGACTGTTTCCCCGCGCAGCTGCGCGCATCATCGCCTAGCGCCGAGCAATCCTCAGTCACAGGTCCGGTACGACCGGGCCTTCGAAAGCGCAACTGATGCAAGCGAACTCAGAATTGATGTCCAGAAACGCTCGACATGGCGGCATCTCGTGAGATGGTCAATTTGACGCGCTGGCGACCGCGCCGAGGTAGCTGTCCCAGGCCAACAGGGCGCCGTCGACGATAGCGGTCATCTCCGCGGGAGAAGCGCCGTCCCGGGCCTGCAACGACAGGCTCTGGAGGACAGAAACGTAGAAGGTGGCCATGGACTCGCAGTCGGCACCGACGGGTAGTTCGCCCTCGCCGACCGCTCGGCGCAGCCGCTGCGCGACGAGATCCCGGCCCGCTCTGCGCCGCTCGGCGAGGAAGTCTCGGATGGCGCGGTCCGAGCAGTTACTGGCCCCGAGGACCAGCAAACAGCCCGGTGGGCGCTCGGTGCTCAAATAGTCCTCGGCGTTGCCACGCAGCATCATCTCGATCGCGGCGCGAGCGGTTGGTGCGTCGGACAAAGCCCGGGCCGTCCGGTTACCGGCAGTGGCGCCGTAGAGGTCGACGGCGGCACGAAACAATTTCTCCTTGTTGCCGAACGCGGCATACAGACTCGGCGAGCCGATTGCCATCGCTTGCGTCAGTTCGGCCAGCGAGGCCCCGTCGTAGCCGCGCTCCCAGAATACCTGCATCGCACGCTGCAACGCACGGTCGCGGTCGAATGCCCGCCGTCTTCCCCGCGGTGACATCGCACCCCTTTCTCTATCGAACGACACAGAAGTCGTTGAAATCGTCTACCGTACCGTGCAAATATGTATCAACTACTACAGAATTACAGGACACGATGGATGCACTCGATGGTCAGGCCGCACTCGTTACCGGCGCGAGCAGGGGGATTGGCGCTGAAATAGCTCTTGGCCTGGCCCGTGATGGCGCCGACGTCGCGATCACATGCACCTCGTCGGAACAAGCGGCGGCGAACTTGGTTGACCAGATCACGGCACTCGGTCGGCGTGCGATAGCCGTTCGCGCTGACAGCGCCGACCCGGCTGCGGTGACCTCCGCGGTCCAGACCGCTGTCGATGCACTCGGCCGACTCGATGTTCTGGTCAACAATGCGGGTGTCGTGGTCCTGGGCCCGCTCGATGCGATCACCGTCGCTGACATAGACCAAACCCTGGCTGTAAACGTGCGTGCCGTCCTTCTCGCCGTGCAGGTCGCGGTGCCGCACATGAGCGAGGGTGGACGGATCTCGGTAGGTGAGAGTCACACAAATGCTGCGTGATTCATCAGATGAAAACGCAGTACTCTATTGGTAACCCTGCATATTCGATCCCTGCATATTCCTCCCGCGGAGCGGGCCTAGGGCCCGCCTGCCGGTGCCAAAGGGCGGCGAGGCGTCGCTATTGAGAAGACGCTTGACCGGTGGCTCGGTCCGCCAACGGACCACGGACTAGCTGTCCTCGCCTTCCATTACCGGCTCGGGTTGCTGACCGTGCCGTCGACGCCAAAGGTTGCCGACGTCGTCGGCGAACCGGAGATCAACGCGCACCTCAACCGCCCTCGGTGCGCTGTACAGCACCTCGGAAGACTGGCCACTCGGGATGACCTGGGGGTATTTATCGACCATCTGCTGCTGCGCGTTCCGAAGAATTGAGGAAAGACCTGGAGCAGTCAAGATGTGGTCGGTGAACATCCCGCCGTATGCACCGAGATTCGCTGGCATCCCGGCCACCATCCCGGGCGGATACATCGACTGAGCGCGGGAGCCGATTGCATCGAGAGTTCCACTCATCCCGCCCGACAGAATCTCACGGAATAGGTCCTGCACTGAGATTTTCCCCTTCGCCGGGTGACATGCATCTTCTAGCCGATTACCTTCTCCGTCAACGCCGTACACGTCGACTTCGAGGTCGGTGATCGGACCAGAACTGGCGTTGGTGACGGTCACGGTCCACAGTCCCTCACCGATGGGCACGGCTTTGACGGAGGCGGTCACCGCGCGGATACGGCCACCACTGTTCCCAGTCTCCGTGGCACCGATAGAAAAATAGGTGTTGTTGTCGCGCCCTACGAGCACGTTCTTCTGCGTGGTGCTGAGAGATGGCGCGGAAGCAGACGAATCCTCTACTGCTCCCGCGCCTGGGGAGGGTGGGGCGGCGCCTGGGGGGGGCACGCGCAGCGACTCGACTGATTCGAAGATCGCCGCCAGCTGCAACGTCCTCCGCTGCAACACCGGTTCCGCCGTCGACAGCCACGTCTTCGACTTCAATGTTGCCTCCAACCGCGGCGCGGCGGATCACCACGCCGATGGTGGCTGGGAGATCCGGGGCCTTGTCCTCAACGGCCGACAGGAGAGCCTGTGCGAGGCCGTACAGCTCCACATCGTCGCCGGCGCCGGCTTGGGTGAGCTTCTTCTCAACCAGTGCGCGGCGAAGCTCTTCCTCCGGCTCCTGCTCCAGAACCTCGACGGCTGCGCTGACCGAGGCGTAGCGACTTATGACCAAGCTTTTTATCGCGGAGTAGGCGTCACCGATCACCTGCTTCGCGGTGCCGCGGACGCCGTCGGACGCGCCAAGGGCGAGCGCGGCGACGATTAGGGTTACGGGATCCATCTACAACCTCCACCTCCGACCCCACAGCTGGGGGTCTCATCTAAATCTAAGCGTTGGTTCCGACAACTCGGTGGACGTCGCGCCAGGGCCGGAGCCCACCTGGAGAACGGCGACCCCTGGGCTAGGTGCACTGAACACGCGGGTGGTACCAAACAATGCTGCACACACGCGGCCGGAATCCGCTAACCGACAGGTCTGATGCGAAAGCCGCCAGGTGTACTGAGACGGGGCAGTTGCATTAGAACGTCCGTGTTGATCCGATGAACGCGGCGACGTTTACTGGTAAGCCGCCATAAACGCCGCCACGTCGACGCCAATGTCGGACCATCGACGTAACGTGGCATCAACGTCGACGGAGAATCGGGGGCCAGGATGCCGAAGCGGTCTAACGAATTTCAGAGACTCATCGCACTGTTGACCATGGCGAAGAGCGATGGCGCGATCGTCCACGAATCTGTCGAAATCGAGACCCTCGACGGGGGAAAGAAGCGCGAGATTGACGTCGTCGCCGTCGGTGCGGTGGCGGGTCACCGGACAGTCGTGGCCATCGAAGCTCGGGATACGAAGCGAAAGCAGGATGTTCTGTGGGTCGAGCAGGCGAAGACGAAGTTCGAGCGCCTTGGCGCCAACGTCAAGATTCTTGTGTCGTCTTCGGGGTTCACAGCCGAAGCGTTAGAGAGCGCCACCAAGTTCGGCATCAAGACGATTACACCCGGTGAAGTCACCGAGGAGTTCGTCGGGCAAGTCGTCAACAGCGCTACGCGAGCGGAGTACCACCATTGGGTCACCCTCGTGAAGAAGACGGAGATAGTCGTTTCTCTTGATGGCCAAATCGATCAACGAGAAATGGTCGGAACTTTTCCGATCTTCACCGGCGACGGCGTAGAAGTGGGGATGTTCCACGATCTCGTAGAGGAGGTCAGGAAACACCACACACAATCTCACCAAGAACTTTGGGATGAGGGCGACCGCGAGGGTGAGCAGCAATACGGCACAGGCAAGTTTCAATACCTCGCCACGGGTGATTACCCAAACCCGAATTTCAACGGGCAGGAAATCTATGTCAAAGGGCTTGACCCTGCGGGCCGCGAAATTCTTTTAGAGTTAGTCAATGTCATCGTCACCTTCGAGGCCAAACGAATCGTCGCTGATGTGAGCCTTCGCCACGGCGAGTACGACGGCACATACTTCTCCACGGGGACAGGCGCTCTTGGCGACGCAATGGTTCAGTTGGTCTACACCGAAACACCCGGGGGCGGCTTCGACGTGGTCGGGCGTGTAGATGGTCCTCTGGACACCCTTGTGGGGCTGAAGACCGTGGCTGAGGGCTATGACGCCGACTCGAAACTGTCCAACCGGATCAGTGCTCAGTAGCACTACCTAACTCACTGTTGAGTTGCGTAGATATTTAGGACAGCGCCTATGGGGCCAGTCGAAGCGATAGCGTATCTCTATGCCAGCCCGAACTAATGAGTTCCAAGAAATGGTCACACTTCTTACACGGGTGATGCGCGAAGACGAGTCGGTAATAGTGAACCCGTCGGCGATGCTCACCGACATAATCACGGGGGAACTCCGTGAGGTCGACATCCTCGTCGAAACCACCGCCGTAGGGCGCAAACTGTCTCTCGCTGTCGAGTGCCGTGACTGGAAGCGTCCCCAGAGCGTGCAATGGGTCGAGGAAATGCACGCGAAAAACCTTGCTTTACCGGTGAATAAGACGGTGTTAGTCTCGTCGAAGGGGTTCACCAAGGCGGCTTTGAAAAAGGCCGCGCATTACGGAATGGACACGATCGCGCCTGGCGAGGTCACGCCGGGGTTCATCGGTTCGGTGGTCAACAACTTGCATGAAGTTGTGACCAAAAGGGCTCACTTCAAGGTCAAGACCGTAATGTTGCAAATTCAGCTTGCAGATGGCCATGCACCTTGGGTGCCAACCTTCGCAGACTCGCCTGTTTACACCCAAGACGGAACTGACATCGAGGCCGTGGGAGGTATCGTCCGAGGGATGCTTGACGGCAATCCTGCTCAGCAGACGCACCTACGAAGCGCCACCGAAAAAGACAAGTTTATGAATTTGCGCACTAACGGCCCTACCAGCCGCGACGGAAATCCTCTATTCGTCATTCCGACGATTGCAGGTAAGGAATTACCACCCGCTCCTATTTTGGGGATGTATATCGAGGGGCCTGTGAAACTCGACCTCGTCAAAGTCTCTCTCACCCATGGTGACTATGACGGCATGCCGTACTCGTCTGGCTCGACCCCTTTTGAAGGCATGCGCGTGTCTGTCGTCGCGACGGAGGGTAAAGACGGAACCGTCAAATGGGCTGGCAGTGCAACTAAGCCCGGCGGGCCGCAGGAATGGTTTTAGCCTAGCCGCCGGATCAGCACACTGTCCGGTCTAATCTAGTTGTGGCTCCATCGACGACCACCTCGCGCGACTGTTGGAGGCCGCCGCGACCGTCCACGTCGACGAGCGTCCAGATGCGCGATCTGCGGCATCTACGCTTGTGAGCTATGCGTGATATCCACACGATCGACGCGGAACTCCGGCTCCTCGCCGAGGCCTGCTGGTCCATCCGCGAGCATGGCGGCGAATTAACAAGAATGCGAAGGGGCGAGCTACTCGACGAGCGGCTTGCACTGCCACGGGAGGGTCGATGACTTCAGCACAGCCTGCACCTCCAACACCCGCGGTCGGACGGACTACGTGGCCTGGCCCAGGGCGAGGCATTGCACATGAGGATCTACCGAAGCACCTGTTTACTGTCGCCGCCCTCCATGCCCGCCGCGCGCTCGCCGCGGCAGAGGAGCCTCTCGACCTCATTGATCGGGCTACATCGATAGGTAGCTCGGTCGAACTGCTGGCAAAGGCCGCCCTCACCCTGATCTCGCCCACGCTGATCGCGGAAAAGGACGCGAGGAGCCTGCTGCTGTACGCGGGTGTAGCCGTTCCTAAAATGTCGGCGCACGATGCGAAGACAAAATCTGTCTCGGACTGCCTCCTGATACTGAAGCACTCGCATTCGGTGAACTTTAACTCCGACAAGGACCAAAAAGTGCTCTCCGTAAGGAATCTCGCCGTGCATATGGGACTGGTCGACAGCACACAGTTCGACGAGGCCTTGAACCTCATGGTGAGGATCAACGAAGAAATCCTCGGCGTAGTGACGAATTTGGACGGTGCATTGGACCGGAACACATTCTGGGGCACGGAACTTCTCGCACAAGTCAACGAGAGACTCAAGGAAGATCAGGAAGCTAGGACCCTCGAGTTGGAGGAGCTCAAAGCGGCTGCTCGCCGATCACTTGAGCGCTTAAAGGAGCGAGGGTTCAATGAAGGAGCCCTGTTGGAACTTGCGGATCGTGATCCTGACATCGATGATCCGACACTTCGGACCGCCACTGACTTCGACCCCGAACGCCGGACGTGCCCGGCGTGCAGCCATTTGGGATGGCTCGGCTTCGTTTCAACGGACAGAGGCGGTGCGTACACGGAGACGGACGAAATGCAGCACGAATACTGGCATTTGGTCGATGTCCTCATCGAAGCGGCGGAATTCAGGTGCGGGGCATGCGGTTTGAATCTTCACGCAGATCTTCTTGAGCTTGAAGGAATGGATGAGACTCGCACGATCACCATTGAGGCGACCCAGGAAGAAATAGACGCCCGCGAAAGCTACGAAATCGAAAGTTACCTCGAACGCATGAGGGAAGAGAGCTACCTCGAACGCGAACCGGACGATCCGAACTACTAGGTGGGGTTGACCCCGTTTGGTAGACATCCTGATCGCTCGGCTGCGGCTGGGCAGGGAAGGATGGCACCTGATGGGTGCGAAGAGGAAGTCGTATACCCCGGCCTACCGGCGGGAGGCGGCGCATCTGGTGATCGATACCGGGCGCACGATCGCTGAGGTGGCGCGGGAGATCGGCGTGGGTGAACAGCTGCTGGGCCGGTGGGTGGCGATCGAGCGGGCGCAGATGGCTGATCCGCCGACGGCGATCGATGCTGATGAGCGGGCCGAGCTGGCGCGGTTGCGCCGTGAGGTGGCCGAGTTGCGGATGGATCGGGAGTTCCTGAAAAAAGCCGCGGCCTTCTTCGCTGCGGAGAACTCGAACCCGCCGAGGCGTTCGAATTGATCCACGCGCAGAAGGCCGTCGCGCAGATGCCCACCATCGCCCGGATGTGCACGCTGCTGGGTGTATCGCGGTCGGGCTACTACAAGTGGGTCACCGGGCTGCTGGCCCGCGCAGCCGGCACGCTGAGCGGGCGGGCGGCGCGCAACGCGGACCTGGTGGTCAAGATCCGGGCGGCTCATGACGCCTCCGATCAGGTGAACGGCGCTCCGCGGATCACCGCCGATCTGCGGGCCGCCGGTGAAGTCGTTTCCCTCAAGACTATTGCCAAACTGATGCGCCAGAACGGGATTCGCGGTATCAGTCCGCGACCGTGGACACCGCCGACGACCATCGGCGGTGGCGGGCCATGCGTCATACCGGATCTGGTGGCACGCCAATTCGATCGCGGCGAGCTGAACAAGGTGTGGACCTCTGACATCACCTACCTGGCCACCGGGCAGGGCTGGTTGTATCTGTGCGCGGTCCGTGACGGCTGCTCGCGCCGAGTCCTGGGGTACGCCTTCGCCGCCAGTCTGCACACCGACATAGTCGAGCAGGCCTTGCGGCGGGCTGTGTTGTTCCGTGACCCGCCACCGGCCGCCGCGCCGGCCGATCGGGTGATCTTTCACGCCGACCGCGGCTGCCAGTACACCTCGGCGCAGTTGACCGGCGTGGCTAAAGAGGTCGGGGTCCGGTTATCGGTCGGTCGGACCGGTGTCTGCTATGACAACGCGCAACAGGAATCGTTCTGGTCGACACTGAAAACCGAGTTTTATCAACGGCATTCGTTCACCACGCATCGCGAGGCGATCCTGGCGGTCAGCAACTGGATCGAGAACACGTACAACCGGTCACGCCGACACAGCAGTCTGGGCATGATCAGTCCGATAACCTTCGAACGACAGCTCGTCACAACGGCCAACCAGGCCGCTTAACCGATGTCTACCAAACGGGGTGAACCCCATAGGGTGTGTCTCCCATTTGGCGGGTCCAGATGATGCATGCGCTCAGGACAACAGCGGCGCGGTAGACGATGGCGAGGTTGTCGTAGCGGGTGGCCAACCCGCGCCATTGTTTGAGTAGCGCGAATGATCGTTCGACGAGATTGCGCTGCTTGTAGCGGATCTCGTCGAGCGCGGGTGGTCGGCCACCGAGTGCGCCGCGTCGTTTCCGGGCAGCGCTTCGATACAAATGACGAACCCTACGAACCTTGTTTTGCCCCTCGAGCCCTCGTCGACGCGGGGATCGGACACTACTTGCCGCCTACGACAGACAGTGCGACTGGGGCGTGGCCCCGGGGGGCTGTCAGATCACCGTTACGCTGTAACGGCGTTTGGGGATGCGTGGGAAGCCCCGGGTGATGCGGTTGTCCCCCTGCAGAACCCTGAGCAGTCGGTCATGGACATCGTTGAAGTCAAGCTCGAACGAGTCCTGGGAGTTCGTGATGCGGTTGTACGGCGGCCCCAATTGCATGAAGGTTTCGACGATGTGGTCGGCTGACGCGGACGGAGAGGCCCGGTCCAGGAGGCGCAGCATTAGGGTCGCGTTGTTCCCATCGCCGACCCTGGCCATACGTGCCACGACGGCGGGATCGAGCGATGCCCCGTGCCGGTCCGCGTAAATGGCGACGGCCTGCAACGCCGCCCAGTCATCCTCCGGCACATACTCGTTCACGTTTTCAAGGACTTTGCCCGCCACCTTGGTTGAGGTATTTTCGTCGTCGAGTGCGTTGTCGACCATGCCATCGAGAATGGCTCCGCTTAGGAAGGTTTCCACGCCGTTAGAGACGGCGACTGCGGGGCCCAGTGCGGCCCAGCCGCCGGCACGCAGGTGCGCGAATGTCTCCGCGTCGTCACTGATCAGGTCGGCTTCGAGCAGGCGCGCAAACAGGTCGCTGCTCTCGGCGTCGATATCCGTCGCAGGTAGCGGTGTCGTCGCGCCTAGGGAGGTGACCAAGGCGACGCGTACCTGCGCTGGCAGCGCATTCGTGTTGAGGATGGCGAGCGCTGTCGCTTGGCGGTCGTATTCGGCACCATCGAGGTCGGTGGTGTCTCCGTCCTCGTCGACGTGGACGGTCGCGGCGGCCTCCAGCAGTCGCGCGAGGTGGTCGTCGATGGAGCCGACTTTGCCGCGGTACGCTTCGATGTTGGCAAGGGAAGAGCGGAACAGCTTCGCGTCGGCGAGCGCTTTCCACGTGTCCAGGGGCGCGTCACGCACGTTGCTCAGCCGAGCTGTCGGCGAGGTGCGGGCGAGGAGATCGGCGAGGTCGTCGAAACTCGACCGTTGCTGGTCCTTCGACTCCTGCTCGTCAGTTCGCTTCTCGACCATATCGGCGAGCACCTTGGCAAGAGTTCGCGGCGTGGTCAACGCCGCGGTGGTCCGCTCGTCGTCGTCGATCGCAGCGAGGTAGCCGGGGAGATCTGCGAGGGCGTAGGCGTAGACCGTCTCGCTCCCGACGTTGTCGTCTGTGATTGTCTCGAGGGTCACCGGATCGGAGCCCTTCAGATTCAGAGAGATACGAAGGTTGTCAGCGGTCAGGGCGTACCGACTTCCCTCAACGACGAACACGCGGATCTCGTCGCTCAACGGCGCGAGGTTGGGCAGGACGACGTTGCTGCGACGCAACATTGCATCGAGACGCTGAGGCAAGCTCTCGGACAGTAGCTGCTCAGCCTT
Source organism: Mycolicibacterium sp. HS_4_1 (assembly GCF_054515875.1). Classification (NCBI taxonomy): domain Bacteria; kingdom Bacillati; phylum Actinomycetota; class Actinomycetes; order Mycobacteriales; family Mycobacteriaceae; genus Mycobacterium; species Mycolicibacterium sp. HS_4_1. The sequence goes on along the minus strand of NZ_CM137261.1, from coordinate 2,994,002 downwards.
GTCGGCGGACGAGTGCTGCACGTGCGGCGCTTCAGTAAAGACTGACATTCTGTGGTAGTTCGCGGTGAGGAAGCCGCAGACGTCCTTACCGAGGTCGTAGGGCGCATTCGCGTCGAACGCTCCCAGAGCGGCGTTGAATAGCGCCACTCGTGCGTCGGTAGGCACGTCGTCGTGTGAGGTCAGGTAGGTAAACACCTGTTGCCAACGACAACGTGTCAGAAGCTCAGCGAGCTTCTCGCGTTGCGCTGTCTTCGAGGTGAAGAAGGCCGCAAGGAAGCTGCGTGCCTTCTCCTCGGGCCAGGTGGCGATGAGGTGCCGCGCGACCGTGCTGGCGCCAGAATCAGCAGTCTGCAGGAGGTGGTTTACCAGGTCGATGTTGTATGCAACGACCGTGTTCAGCAGGTCCTCGCCGGCTTCCTCGGCTTCGAGGAGGAGGTTCGCGGCTGCGCCTTCTCGTCCGCCCTCCTTGGGGCGGCTCAAGTCGTAGTCGATGTTCATGACATTCGGCTGGACGTGCTGGACCATGAAGTTCGCGACGTCGACGCCGGTGAAGTTTCCGTAGAACTGGGCGGCGTAGAGCGAAAAGTTCCGGTCGATGTAGCCGCGTCGGACTAGGTCGCGGGCGAGCTCGGATTTCAATGTCGCGTCGGTGAGATCCGCAAATGTGTAGGAGCTTCCCGGGTTGTTCAGGCGGGGCAGCTTCTTCGACGCCGCTTCTCCCTCCCGCAGCGTCAACAGGAATTCGGTCGCGACAAGGTCGGCGAAGTCAGCGCGCCGCAGCATCTCGATGTCACGTTCCTTCGTTGCGACCTCGGTGTCGATGGCGTCTTGGTCGAACGCGGCCCACCGGTCAGCGTCGAGAGCTTCGGGGAAAAATCCCTCCAGCCCGACGCCGTCGAAAGTATGTCCGACCACCGTCTGCCCACCTGACTCCTGTTGGGCCAGCACAACCTCGAGGGAGCGGACTCTGGCCACAGCGGCCCAGAAGCCGTAATCGTTAATCTTGTCGGCGCCGAACTCTCGAGTGCCGGCCTTCAACCGGAAGAGCCTCCACTGGATGCCGTACTGCGATGCCTTGGCCACCATCAAAGTTGACGCAAAAAGGTCAAGGCGCTGCCCGAGCCGCCCAGCGAGGGGCCCACGCTCGCGGAACCGTTCTGGTCTGGCCAGGAGGTCGCGGATGCGCTTCTCGTGGGCGCTGATGATGTCGCGCGTGAGGCGCTGGGCGAAGTCGTAGACCCTGTCCAGGTCGCTGTCGCGCCGCGTGATGTTCTCGAAGTCCTCCAGGTGGAAACTCTTGTACACAATAAGCGCGAAAAGGTGTGTGGCATCGAGGCCCGGAGCAGGCGAGGTGGGTGCTGGCTGCTCCAAGAGACGCTCGGCGAAGACCAGGTACTCGTTGCATATGTTGCGCATCAGCCGCATGTCAGTACAGTGCTGCGCGACCGTGTTGACGAGACGCGAATCGATGCTGGTGATGTCGCGCTCGTCGAGCAGCTTAACCAGCAGGTCGCGCGCGTTGCGGTGTGAGATGAACGGCACCAGAGGGATGACGATGTCGAAGAACTTCGTCCGGTTCGCCCGTATGGTCTCCGCCGCAGCTTCGTCGGGCTCCGGCACAGGTGTCGGCGGTGGGTCCTCGCCTTGCTCCTGAGCTGTGGAAGCGAGCACGGTTGCGGAACGCTTGGATAAACCCTTAGTAGTGGTGGCGTCGATCTGGCTAAAGACGCTGTCACGCACCGCGTAGATGAATCGCAGCGGCTCGCCCAGTCCCAGGACGCGTCCGGCCCACGGGTACGACAGCTTTGTCTCCAGCCGGCGAGGCCACTCTTCGTTTACCCACCCGAGCACGTGCGCGATTCCGCGCCCGAGGCGGTTCCCATTGCGCTTCCTGCGCCGCTGAGGGGTGTCGTTCAGAAGCACGTTTAGCTCGCGCAGCGCCTCAAAAATGTTCGGGTCTTCGAACCTGTCTAGGTCCTCGAAGATGACGATGTTCTTCGGCTCTTGCTCGAAATAATGCACGATCTCGTCGATGTACTTGTCGAAGAATGTTTGCGGTTTCTCCGAGAGCGTGAGGGCAGCACCGCCAGCTGATACGTCCTTGACATCGAATCGGTCATGAGTCAACAGCCGAGCTACGGCCCCCAGCGCCGTTACAAGCCCGATAGCAGCGACCCAGGTAATCACGCGTAGCCACGTCGGATCTTGCGCTGTAGGCCACTTCAACTGCGGCAGCACGCCGAACACATACGCCAGACCCACGAGCGGCAGGACGACGGTCGCGGACTGCATGAACGCCCGGCGCCGACTCAGGACCGCGATCTTGTTGAAGCGTGAGTTCTTCCCGACTTTCTCAGAAGCGCCATAGAGCAACTGCTTGACGATCTCCTTCTGGATGCGGTTCGTCGTACCCTCGCCTTCCTCGCCGGGCGCGAGGGTTGAGATGGCGAGCCGGAGAACCGATCTCCTGTTCTTGTCCTCGAACTCGTTCAGCACGCTCGACTTACCCGCACCGTAACGACCCGTCAACGCAATGTTCAGGTTGTCCGGGTCCCTTACCGCCTGCTCCAGGCGCTTCAGGTAGGTGCCGTGGTGGTTCTCCTCGTACTTGGGACTGAGCGACTGGAGCGGCTTCTCAGCGGACTTCCTCGCGGTCATCGCGCCCACGGCGCCGCCCGAAGCAGCATCAGTTCCCTCGACATGACGACGGACAGCGCCGTCGCGCGGTATCACAAGATTCCCCGTCTTTCTTCAGAAGTCTCGGGTGGTACCGAGGGTATGTATCTTCTGTCGGTCCGAGTGCATGTCCGCAACCGTGACATCTGATTTCATCCACCGCTAGCTGCGTATTGCGCCCATGGCTGGGCGGCCAACGCTGCGTGCCTATGGGCCACTCGGGCGCTATAGCCAAGCATTTCGGCCACCACGGGTGGAGGCACTTGAGTGACCAGCTCTCGAAGAGCGGTGTTTCGAGCACCGAGGATATTGATTCCGAGCTTCCTTAATCGCACCATGATGCCGTCTGGGTGGATGTGGTCCCCAGCTCGTATGCCAGGGAACAGCCAAGGACTCTCGCCAGCCGTTGTGCGCATGTTCGGGCGCGTGACGGTGTGCGTTCTCAGCATCTCGGCGAATGGCTCAGGCACCGGTGATGGTGTCACCCCAAGTTCGAGAGATAGTCCGTCGGGCGCGACAAGCACCTTGCTCATCGGGATGGCTGAGACCTTCACCAGCGGCTGGGCGTAGAGAAGTAGCAGGGTTCCAGCGACGCGGTAGGGGAGCGATTCATTGTCGCCAGATAGGAGCTCGCGAATCCACTCGAGCCGCTGATCTTGCGTGAGAACCCGGACCGTTTTGGCCTGACGATGTCCGAGCGTGATTGATCGGTTCACCCGCATCTTTTTGCACCAAATGATGAACGTCCGGATGAGGTGCCGCGTTGTTGGACCTGTGGTGACCCAGAGGTCCACATCTTGCTGTGTGCAGTTGGCTATCGTTCGTCCGTGTTCGGCGCGAAGCCACTCGAGGAACTTCAGTGCTTCTGTGATGTCCTGCTTCGAGGTGTGAACGGGCCCTCGGGTTGAAACCCCAGAAAGTGCTAAGTCGTTGATTCGCCTGAGGTGGTGCCAGGTGGCGAATTGCCTTATTGGCGTGGCAATCTCGGGATCTGAGACTGGGTGGAGCTTGTCTTCGATCCACCGCTCGAAGTAGGCGAGATACTTGTCTCGTGCGGGAATTACGTCATGGTGCTGCAGGATGGCCCGTAGGTGGTCGACGTGCCGGCCCGCGGGCTCGTACTGGTCCAGGCCGTCGTGGGTGAGGGGAGTGGTGCCGTCTCCGAGGGAGCGTAGGAGTGCTTGAACCTTGTCCGACCGTTTCCAAGTGATAATGCTCTCGGCGCGATCGGCTGCGCACAGGGCGTCGATGAGTTGAGAGAAGCCCGCGGGAGAGTCTGGGTGGAGGAACGCCCGCTCAAGGTCTTCGCGGAGGCTGCAACGTGCGCATACGTTGCCGCGGTAGGGTCGCCGCTCCTCGTTGCACGACGAGCAGTAGAAGTTCTGGCGGATACGTGCGCAGTCTCGACACACTGGTTGCTCGCCGATGTCCAGTCGGCCCGGCAAAAGGCGGTGGAATCCGCAGCTGGGACAGTCGCCGTAGAGGCTGGTTGCTTCGTAGTAGCAGGAGTTGCAGATGCGGCCGTCTGGCCATGTTGCTGCCGTGCGCCGCATCTCGCGGTGGCAACGATCACACTCCATTGACCCGTCGGTGACTTTGGGTCGTCCCCGAACGGTGTTCCGGCGCAGCGGTTCAATCGTCATCGCTGAGGATCCGAGCACGTTTGGGGCGGATGGCCTTGTTCAGTTCTACCACGTTTTCTCGGCCAGCGCTGACGGCCTTCTTTCGGGCGTCCGCAGCGGTAAACGTGACGAGATCGTCTGGGCCGCAGTCGAAGATGTCGCAGAGCGCGGCGATGAGCTTCAGAGAAACTCGTTCGGGTCGTTGGTGGACGAGCCGGTAGACCTGTGGCCGTGACAGCGTGATGCCGCGTTCGTTCAGCCGAGGTATGAGATCGGTGCTGTTGTGCATCTGATGACCCGCCATGAGCTCGGCGAGGCGCCATTGGTAATCAACATCGCGTTTCATCCGGCGCCGCCGTTCTGTCTCGGCTGCAGCGCTGCGGCGATGGTGGCGTCGAGCGCGTTTCGCAGCGTCCGGGTGCGGTAGTCGCTGCTGACACAGCTATAGATCGCTGTGGTCGACGCGTGCTCATGACCCATTTGGTGCTGAACGAACATCGCATCCCAGCCGGCCTCGAGTAAGTGCGTTGCATAGGACCGTCGGAACGAGTGGAGATCGAGGCCGGGCAAGAGGTCGAGATCGTCACAGTAGCGGCGGAACCGCCTGATGAGTGTAGTTTCCGAGACGAGATTTCCGCGTTCGCTGGGGAACAGGTCGATCCCGTCGTCCATATGGTGCTGACCATTCTCCAGCCAGTCGACTAGCACTTCGGGCGTCCAGTCGAAGACTGTCAGGACGCTGCGCCGCTTCGGCGGGGAGCCCTTCTTCGCTTTGCCGTATCGCACATGAACCAGGCCGAACTTTCCGAACTCTTTAGCGTGTGGGTTCCTTGCGAAGTCGACCGTCTGCAGGTGGGCCAGTTCGTTGAACCGCAACCCATACGAGTAGGCGATCTTGAACATCACAGCGTCGCGGTATGCGGGCAACCAACCCTTTCTACCCGAAGCTACGACGGCAGATACCTGCTCGTCGGCATGATCGAAGAAGTCTTGAAGTTCGCGCTTGGTGAATGCGCGTTTCTCGGGTTGGGCCTCGTTCTCCTGGACGTGTCGAGCGGTGTTCCAGTCGAAGAAGACTTGGGATGGGTGGGTCCCGAACAGTGCTTCGCAGACGCGGTCCCAGCCGTAGTCCGGATTGCTGACGTAGGAGCAGAACTGTCGCAGGCCAACCTGATACGAACGGATCGACGACTGGGCGAGTTTGTGGATACTGCGAAGATCGCCGAAGAACTCGTCGACCATGGCGACGGTCCAGGTCCATGGAAACTCGTTCGAGTGCTCGATGAAGCGCTGCACCTGCTTGATGCGGGCGTCGATAGTCTCGAACTGCAGATTGCGGCTGAGCTGCTGGTTGCGCCAGCCCTGAAGCATTTCGGCGACTGTCTGTTCTTCGGGGTGCAGGGGCCTGACCGCGTCAACGAGATATGCACGTCCGACGTCGTCGACTGCCACCCGAAACTCCTGCCATCTGGTATCAACAGATGAATCAATGATTCATCTGTTGAATCATCAAGTCAAGACCCCAGGTCAGCGTGTCGCTGGAACGGCCACGGGTGTAGCGAGCACGACTGCCGATGCGAGTCCGCTGAGCGGGGTCGGCGGGCGGAAAGTGTTGCAACGCAGCCGAACACGACGGGAGGCGTGGTGGCCGGCAAGCGGCCAGACGTTGATTCATCTGATGCAATATGCAGTGGTTTAACTGACATAATGTACCTTATCGGCACATCATTGAACTGCAGGCGAGACGGCGACCGGTGGCGTAAAGGTCACACGCTTCACCTTCTGTCCGATCCAGGACTTGTTGACAGTAATCCGGGAAAACATGCGAGCTGTCCGAATCTGCCCTGTTTTCCAGAACCATCTGACAGCGGCGTAGGCCCTGGTCTAGGCCGGAGTTTCTGGCCCAGATGATGTTTGAGTCGGCTCAATCGGGTTGAATCCACGACCATCTGACAGTGCCGGATTTGACTGGTGCGTCCGTTGGATGGCTGACGTGGACCCGTCGTGGGCGTGCGACTTCATCGCTGATTAAACGTCACGTGACGTTATGGTGCCGGTGCGCCTAGACCTTCCGGGGCCGGTGAGTTGCGCACTCCGGCAGTGATTTTGGCTACGGGTGGTGCGGACGAGCTACTTGACACTTGTGTATCGGTCGAAGATTCGCTGTCGGTATTCATCGCCGCTGAGTCGTCCTGCCACCAGGTCCATGAGTGCCACAACAGACTCGCGATCAGGGATCGAGTCCTCAATCATGGCGTTGACGATGACATCGAAGACGATCCGCCGGCCCCGTGCTGTCAGGTCGCCGGAGTTGAGCAGCGCGACCAGGTCGAAGGCCTCAGAGGCCAACTCTGCGCCACTCATGGCAGTAAGTTCACGACCGCAATCGGGTGGCGCACATCCGTCACTGTGACACTTACCCACTCTTACGGCAACGGGAAAATCACTGCCGCGCTTCATCTTTAGCCGCATTTGATGGATAACAGCAATTATCCATTTCTTTTTCATACCATCAGATCATGCCTCCTAGTGCCACAATCGCGCCACCCCACGACGACGGAACAGGCCCGGGCGGCGCCGCCGAAGTGCTTCCAGGTTGGTTCACCACATTTCTCAATGATCGGCAGACATAACCAAAGACGCGATGCGCCGAGCCTTCGCTTCCTACGCCGCAACACACGAAGCCGCGTCGATCCGGCGCTGCTGGTCCACATGGAACGTGTTGTGCACCTTCCTCTATACCGGCGACCAGCTCGACGCTAACCCGATGCCGCTGGTCGGCCGGCCCAAACTAGCCAAAACCCTCCCCAAGGCTCTCCCCCGCACCGCGGTCAATACCCTATTGGACGCCGTTGTCCAAGACACCGACTCGAGGAACAAAACTGTCTGGGCCGAAAGGGATTTGGCGCTCATCCTGACGAGTCTGCTGGCGGGTCTGCGTGCCGACGAGATGCGGGTCCTCGATATCGGAGACATACGCACTCTCGATGACGGTGGCGCCGTCGTCCATGTCAAGGGAAAGGGTGGAAAGGAACGCAGCATCCCCATCGAGGCTGACTTGCTGTCGGTCATCGCAGCTTACCTGGACAGTCGCGCTGCACGCTTTCCCGATGCCGTGAAACATTCTGCGGCACAGGGAGTTAGCGGGTTAGTGCGGTGGTCGGCCAACGCTCCCGTGTTCGTCGGTCGTGACGGCCAGCGCATCACGCGTGGCACCTTGCAGTCCCGGGTGAAGCGGGCGTTCAAGCTTGCTGGGCCCGATGCGCAGCCTGTCCCCGGTGCCTTGGTGCACGGATTTCGACATACCTTCGCGACAGAATTGGCTGGCTGCGATGTCAGCGTCTACACGCTCATGAAGCTACTTGGCCACGAATCGATGACCACTTCACAACGCTATGTGACTGCCGCTGGTGCTGAAAACCGCAGCGCCGCAGCGCAGAACCCACTCTATGGTCTCGTTCGGCAGATCGACCACCGCTGAGCGCAGACTGCAACCGCCGCAGTTCAAATCGGCTGCAGGCCGTGGGGTTCGGCGTCTCGGCGGAAGCAAACGCGGACACAATGGGCGACTACATCCACCGCATCCGGACCATCGAAGCGTGCTCGGCCACAAACCTATCCCCGGCAAACCCACTATCATCGACTTCAGCGGTGATAGCCGAGATTAGGTGGGCCCAAGCATGGATTCGCAAGATCCTGTATCACTTCGGTACCACAGACATCTGGTCGAGGCGATCATCGAGGCGCCGTGGAATGGTGACTTCGCCGCGACGATCCGGACGGCGACCGCTACGGCGCGACGTATGTGCCGATAGACTCAATGCGCCAACCTTCGGGTTTCTCAATCAAGTCAAATCGGGCGTCCTCGCCGGGCAGGTACCCCGGCGAAATCTGGAAAATCGTCCGGGAAGATGGGGAATACGTACGATCTATTGAAGATAGCAACCAGGAAGTCGAGCAGATTTCCATCGAATTCAGCCCACTCGTCATCCCTTGCCGCATTCATCACAAGCGGCCATTTATTCGGATCGTGTGGTGATCTGCTGGTCAGCCAGTAGATAGAGTCACCGTTATCCGTGGAGGCGCACTGGACTAATGAGTCAATTGGGTACGGAATTACCTCGTTGGTGAGAGCCCGAAGCGCATCTTGACTAATGTTAGTTCTGAACGTCAGATCAAGAGATCTATTGTCGTCCAACGGCTGCATTACGTACAGAAAGCCGCTGAAATTTCCTCGACCATAAGTGTCGATGATTGACTGGTAGTCCTGCGGCGTCTCGAATCCCAACTCCTGATCAACGCTGGCCCAATCTCTCCGCCCAGGAGCTCTGCTAGGCGGAGGTACTAGCGCTATCAGTTCTGCAATCGAGGCCATAATTTCAATCCTTGGTTAGCTTGAATCTAAATCGATCTTATCCGTTAAGTACAGTGACGGCTAGGTAGAAGCCTTGACTCCCTTTAGCAATGATCTGTACAGCTGCCGGCATGAGTTCAGAACCCTTGTACAGCGGAGTTACGATGTAATCGATGTTGCTCGAGCCGCTGTAGCGCGCGGACGCGAAGTTCACCTGGCGAGTCCCCGTTGCTGAGTCCACCTGATCTGTACCCGTGTTGTTGGTCCACGGTTGTGAGAGTCGAGGGCAGAGTGATCATCGGGAGGTCACATGCCCCGTCAGTATTCGTCGTCGGTGCGTCGGCAAATCGTTGCCCGGCTTCGGTCGGGTGAACCGGTAGCCGTGTTGGCTGCCGAAACCGGTATCTGCCAGGCGACGCTGTTCCGTTGGAAACATCAAGCGCTCATCGATGCCGGCGTCATCGAGGGCACCCCGAGCGTGGAGGCCGACGAACTGGCAGCCGCCCACAAGCGCATCGCCCAACTCGAGGCCGAGTTGGCGTTGACACGCGACGCGTGCGCCTTATTCGACGAACAGGCGGTGGTGCCCCCAAAACGCCGACGCGCGATCGCTGAGGGACTGATCGCGCGAGGACACTCAGCCCGATCTGCCTGCCGGATAACCGGATTGGCCCGTTCCCTGTTGCAGTATCACCGGCGCAGGCCCGTCCCGGACCGTGAGGTGCGGCGGTTAATTGTGGCTGACACAATCACCGAGATCTATCAGCGATCCCGCGGTACCTACGGGCGCAAGCGGGTGCGCGCTGCGCTGTTGGCCGACTACGACATGAACGTCAACCACAAACTTGTCAACTCGATCATGTCCGAGCAAGGTCTCTACGGGTTGCCGCGCCCCGGGCGGCGAAAACCTAACCTGATCGGCGTCGACACCCCAGTTGACCTGGTCAATCGACGGTTCACTGCTAGCAGGCCCAACGAACTTTGGTGCACGGATATCACCGAACACCCCGCGCGTGATGGGAAGGTGTACTGCTGCGCGATCTTGGACTGCTTCTCCCGGATGATCGTGGCCCGCACCTTCTCAACTACCGCGGACACCGCATTGGTCAACAATGCGGTCAACATGGCCGTCGAAAGCCGAAACCGAAGTGGTTCAACGATTCTGCACACCGATCACGGCACGCAGTTCACGTCCTGGAGCTTCGGGGAGAACATGCGCCGATGGGGCCTGCTCGGCTCATTCGGCACGGTGGGCGACTGCTTCGATAACGCCGCCATGGAGTCGTTCTGGGCCCGGATGCAGGTCGAGCTACTCAACACCCGCAAGTGGGCCACCACCATCGAATTGGCCGCCGCCATGGCCGATTACATCGACAACTTCTACAACGTCGAACGCCGCCACAGCTACCTCGGTAACATCAGCCCCACGGAGTTCGAAACGCTCTGGACATCCACCTATTCGATCCCTCAACTCGCATGACCGCGGCTCGAAACAGCGGGGACAGATCAGTTGGTCTCATTCACTGGGAACACGCCACACCCAGGTGCTTCCGAATGCCTCGTCTGCGTTAGCGAAGTGCCGGCACGGCGCTGACAGTTTGGTGTCCAGGCTGTGGTCGACCCACGGGCTGGTGCGGTCTTCGGCAGGATTGGCGTGCAACGTGGTCCCACCGACGATCGATAGCACCTGCGCGAGCGGCAGAATCATGTCGCGGCTGCGCGGTACTACTGCCGGGGACGCCGCGGCGGTGGGAATCATGGTGAGGCACATCAGGGCTGCGGTGACGGCGAGGGTCTGCGATCGCCAGCCCTCGGGCTTAGCCAGTGCAGACGCGATGAGCGCAGCGGACGCACTGAACCGCCGATCGGGCCGGCGGCGCACCTTTTCTCCACCCTCACTGTATGCGCGTACCGGCCTGTGGGGTGTTCATGACGCGGTGACCCTTCGGTCGCTAAGTCGTTCTATCGCAACCCCGTTGGACAGTTCGCCGCGGTCCTCACGGTGGCGCCAGTAGTGGCGAATCAGCCAGAACAATGCCGCACCATCGGGGGCCCACGCTGAGGCGTTGTTGATCACCGCAGGCGGCGCATCAGCGTGGACTTCGAACACCACCGGCCGGTAGGTCTTGCCTTTCGGCGCGCAGCCGGTGATGTCTCGTATCTCGTCCCAGGCGAGTGTGAATGTGGTGTACGTATCGCTGAACTCGACGCCATCAGCGGACAGTCGCAGCATCGGCCCTGGACGCCGGCGGGTGCGGGCCATGAACCCCAAGCCGAGCAGACTGCAAACGAGTAGGGCGATGATCTTGCCGCGGTCCCGGGCAGTGGCGGGCAGATCGTCATGCAGCTGCGATCCGAACATCAGGAACAGGCCGCTGCCGACGATTATCGTCACCATCAGGGCGACAAGGTATTTCGACACCGGGCCCGGACGTAGCGTCGTTCCGTCGGCATCCACGCTTGCCCGCAGTTTGGCGTGGCCCGTCATCACCCACACAATGCCCGCTTCGATGATCAGCGAGATCACCACTACCGCAAGGCAAATGGTGGCGGCTATCCAGTGCGTGCGCTGCACTGCCAGAACAGTCTTGTAGGCGAAGAATAGCCCGAGCGATCCCATCACGAGCAGGCCGATGCTGTACAGCAAGAATCGGTTCTTCCAGCCTTCAGGCGCAGGTAGATCGGTCACTGTTGCATTCCCCCATACTGCTACGCGGCCGTCTGCGGCCGTTCCCTCCCCTGCGTCGCTCCCCCGGGACCCCCGGCAATGCGTGGCCAACTTCAGACGGTGCGAACGCTCTCCCGCCGCTGACTTTAGCTGCTGATGGCCCCAGGATGCATTCATCGTCGACACGGAAATGCAGATATACCGTGGCGGTTGTGCGTGGCGTCGTTCTCTTCGCTGGCGCCGTGGCCGCCGTCCTGGTCGCCGTCGGCGGCTGCACTGGGAGCGGGCGTCGACGTCAACGACGAGGTGTGCGCGATTGCTCACGACGGCACGCTCACGTGAGAGATTCAGCAACCCGAGCTCGGGGACAAGAAGACCCGCCGCATCCGCCTGCCACCGCACGGCATCAGCAGGGTTTACTGAGCTGGCGGAGCCTGCTCCCTATAGCCTGACCCGATGTTGACCAATCGGGTGGGCCTCGGGCTGGCCGTCCTGGGTGCCACAGCCATCATGGGCGCCGCGACGCTGGTGCGGCTGCAGTCCGGCGGATGGATTCTGATCACCAGTTCCGTTGTGATCGCAGGCAGCGCGCTGTGGGTGAGCCGGGGCAACCACCGCGGCGCTGTCCTGCCGGTCGCGGCGTGTGTTCTGAGCAGTGTTCCGATCCTGGCTGGTGCGGCGCTGTCCGGCGCGATGAACCCGGGTTTGTCGTTGATGCCCCATGGCATTGCCGCGGTAGGCGTGGCGGCCGCCCTGGTCGGCTCACTACTTCTCGCCCGGCGCCCAGCCGACTCCCACTCCCAGCCGTCCACTCCCCCACCCGTTTCCGGGTACGGCGCTGTCCCCGCCGCGGCAGACAACTGCCCGCGCTGCAAGCGGTCGATGAAGGCGGCGGACACCAAGACCTGCGGCTACTGCGGATTCGCCGTCAAGCGTTACCGCGGGGTGTGACCGCGGACCCGTACCACTGCCGCCCCGGCGGTGCGCCGGCGCGGCAATGTGTGAGGCTGCCGGTTCGATCGGCGAGCGGCATCGTCGGCGCGCTAGCGTCAATGTATGACCAAAGCCGAACCTGGTGACTCGCTATGCCGGCTGATTGTGGACCGAGCATCGGTGTCCATGGGCGATGACGCCACCTTGCACCACGAGGTCTGGCAGCTGCCATCATCGACGTCGATCCCAGACCTGCTCGCAATCATCGCGAGACAATTGTTACCCCGCGTGGGTGGTTTCGCTGGCTGGCGCATTTACCAGGATGTCGGTGACCGCGGGCCCGGCTGGCCGCTGGGCCTGATCTACACGCGCGATCATCTGCGCGAAGACCGGTTCGTGTGCCTCGCGAGTGAATATCCAAGGACGGTAGCCGATCTCGCGCGACGTGCGCCGGTGCCGGTGGTGCAGGCCGGCTATCTCACTGGCCAGGCAGCGCGTCCGATTTGGCTGAGTGAACTCGAGGCCAGCCCCTCCTTTGCCGGTGCTGAACTCGTCCGGTCGGCAGTCGACGACGGCACCGCGGGCCGGGACTGGCGCACACTTCGCATGCTCAACTCCATTGCCGCCGAACGCGAGCAGCCGCGGCGCGCATGGATTCGCGAACACATCCGGGCAGGCGGGCTGGCTGCGGCGGAGTTGTTCGCGGCCCGCAACATGGGCGCCCTTGCCGCCTCCGATGATCTGTGCCCGGCGAGTATGGCTTTGGCCGCCCGGGATCTGCTGTGCGCCGACGGCGAGCACGAGGAGGTGTTCGCCGCGCTGGCCCCGGGGCAGGCCGCTTTAGGTGTGGTGGCCTCCGCGTTCGGGGCGTGCGAGTTCGGGTTGTCTCGCGGGTTGCGTCGCCGCCCACCGCCACAGCACGGTGCCGCCTATCTCGATTACCTTGCCGGGCAGGGCTATCCGCTGGCACCGATCGAGCAATACATGGCGGGCCATCTTGACTTCGACCAGCTGGCCGCCATCACTGCCAGCGACCCGCCGGCGCCCGGGCCCGGTGCTAGATGAAGGTCCGTTCGGGCCCGGCCAGTTCAACGATCACGCCACTACGGCGGCCGCCCGGGGCATCACCTCTCGTCAGGATGACATGCGACGTGGACGGTTGTTCCTGACGTCGATCTTGTTGCGGCGCATGGCCATTGCCGCGCTCACCGCCGTGAGGTCGCTGTCAGCACGGTCTGCGGCGGCTTTGGCAGCTGGGCGCTGTTCGCTGTTGGTGGTGTGCGTGTTCCTGCCGTGGGGTCCGGTCCGAGTTATCCGAATCCGAACGTGAACTTCTTTGGTGGCGCTGGCGGTGCCGAAGGCGGCTGAGGTGGCTCGGCTGTGTGGGTGGGCAGTGGCCGGCGCCAGTCCATATCGATGACTTTGATGCGCGTTTCGGTATTGCCATCCCAGTCGTAGCGCAGGCCATGGTGAGCCAGCGAGGTCGTGATCACTTCGGCCAGATGATCGAACGTGCGCTCGTAGAGCACACGGAGCGCGGTATCACCGCCGCGCTCCTGGTCGAGTTCGCGTGCCCGGTCCAGTTCAGCGGCCGGGATCTGCGGACTTGCGCCGAAGGAGCCGTAGCTCAGCCATGCCGACGCCGATTCGTAGGCGAGCCCGAACGCATCCTTCTGGGTGAAAAACACATAGCCCCACTGCGGGTTTTCAGCGCTGCGCTCGTCGCTGATTTCGTCGTCGGCGCAGGTCCGGCAACACGTAAAATTGTGCCGCACCAGCACGCCCTGGTCAGCCATCTCCTGGCACGCGGCATCGAACTTCACCCAATCCCCATCAACGTTACTGCCGAGGTGGTCCTGGTGTCGCGACCATTGCTGTTGCACCGCTTCACGTGCGCGCCGCTCATCGGTGACCGGATCGGAGGCCACCGCAGACAACCCGCGGACGAGCATGCCGTTCCGCAGATACTCGGGGACGACACCGTTGCGCTGCGCAAACTTTTCCTCGGGCACATCACCAGGATAGTGCTGTGTAGCTACCTAAGCGATCCGCAATGTAGTTGCCTCGCTGTGGTTTTCACCACTGCAGCGACGCTAGCCGAGCATTCGACACACAGTTGCCCGACGAGGACCACGGCTCGAGGCCGCGATGCAGAAGGCCCGTCCGAACTGCCTCACCCCGCCCAGCCCCGCACGACCGCCGGGCAGCTCGCGTCGAGCGTGGTTCCTCGACGGATTGGGAGAGTCGCGGCGCGCGTATTCACATGCGGCTAACGCTAATTCAGCCGACTCTGGTCCTCGCCCCCCCAGAGGCTGCGTTTATGCGACGGGTGCTGCTTGGCCACCCGAGAGGCGCCGATAGGTGACCACATGCATCAAACCGTTGAGGGACAACAGCGCCGGAGCGATAGCCAAGGCGCCCAGGCCCAGGGTCAGGAATATGGCGACTTCGGCAACCAGGCCGACGGCCAACAGGATCAGGTACACCAGAATCGTCGTGCCCAGATTGTCCAACACCATTCGGAAGCTCGCCTTGATGGCCGAGACAGGCTTCATCTGGCGGTCGACGACGAAAAAGGCCGCGTACTGGCCGAGGAATCCGAGGACGATACCCGGCAAGATACACGCCACCATGCCGAGCACCGTCATCAGAAATACCAGCAGGTACACCCCGACGAACGGGCCCAATCGACGCGGCTTGAAGAACGAGGCCAGGGTCAGTGGCTTGCCGTCGGCGACGTCGAACTGCGTTGCCATCAGACAGTTCGCCATGAACATCCCGGCCGCAAACAGGACCGCGTACATGAGAACCATCGCCACGACAAACATCGGCGAGGTCGGTTCCTGCTGGACCATGGTGCCATCGGCGTTCATGGCCGACTTCGGGCCCAACGTGACGGTCATGACGACAAACGGCACGAACACGATCGCGATGATCGCCAGCCACGCCAGCGGTCCGCCGATAAGCAGCCCTGCTCGCTTGCGGAGCTGGCCCCAGGCCCACGTCCAGGCTTGTCCAGCGGTGAAGGGCGGCTCATAGCCCATGGGGTACCCGAATCCCGGCGGTGGCGGGTATCCCTGCGGGAGTGCGTATCCGGGCGGCGGTGGGAACCCCGGAGGCGGAACGGACGTCTCGAGCCCAGGCGGCAAACCCTCGGGCTGATCATCGTGGGGCGGTTGACCCGGTGGCAGATACGTCATGTGCTGGTGCCTTTCGCTCAATCCGCCCACGGGGCGTCGGTGTAGTAGCTTCGATACCCCTGCCTCACGCGGCAACCAGCAACCCGCACACCGGGTGCGGAGGTGGTAGCCATGACCGCTACAGCGACCAGCGTTGGCATTGCTAGAATCTGCCGCACAGCGCGCGGCAATCCGCGAAACATTCCTTCCCCCTTGTGAATGCCCGGCCCAAGCCCCCCGGCTCGACTAGCACTTCAACTGATGTCGACGACAATTCCACGAACTGACCGACTCGTCAACTCATGGCGACGAGTAGCTGTTATCTCCACCTTGCGACTGTGAGCTAACGGGGGTGCATCGAGTTTGCCTGCCGATGTACCCCATCGGCAAGCTCTCAGCCGCGGTGTCCGCGCCCCTCGGGCGGTCATCACCGGGCGCGCACGCCACACATCATGCCCCTCGGTTGGCGGGCGGCCTGTAAGTCTCTGCAGCACAATTGCATTCAGGGAGAGTCACATGGCCCGCAGCGGCGAAGTTCGCGCAAATACGCAGCACCGCAAGCCAATTCAAGGAATTGCCCCGAACGGTGTTGTTGCAGAGGTGGGCCAGTGACAACCCCACAGCGGACCGCCGATGGTGATGATGAGGGTCGCGACGCCGTCGACCCAGTTACGCCGGCGGCGGGCTCGCCACGTCGGTGGCGCCGACGTCTGGGGCGGTCAACCCCACGCGGGTCGGCTTCGCCGCCCGCCTCACGGGCCGGGGGTTGGCGCACCGCCATCTCCTGGATGTGCCAAGTGATGGATGCACTGTTCGTTGCCGCAGTGATATTGCTCTGCGGAACATTGGTGTGGTGCGGCGGCCCGTTCGAACGCATGGGATGGCCCGTCTACGCAATATTCGGCGCAATGGTGTTCTTGCCGATCGCAGGGGTTTACTTCGGCATCTCCGCGAGGCGGCGGTCAGTATGGGCACCGCTTCTGACCAGTGTTGTCGTGGTTGCTCTCTCGGTTCTGTCGATCGCGACCGGCGTCGTACGGAAAGTGCGGTGGGCCCAGGCCCGGCCGGACGTGCTGGCCATCGCCGAGCATCCGCCCGCCCGAGGCCAGAAGCAGCATCTGCTGCTCGGCACGTACTCGGCCAGCGTGTCCGGGCTTCGCGACGGGACCGTGCTCGTCGCGTTCGACAGAGGCTGGGACGGTCTGCTGTATGTGCCGGTTGGAATGCCCGAACCTGATCGCAACCGAGTAGAAGTCGGACCCGAGGTGATGCCGCGGTGGTGGTACTACGACACCGACTAAGCATTGCGTCGACACCATCGAGGCCAACGACAGAAGACCTGGGAACGAGATCGGTGGTGGTGTGCAACGTTTGCTATATTCGCGGATTCATGGAGTATTGACATGTCAGCCTCTATGTCATGGGTCTGGTGTTGTGCGCCGGGGGGTGCACGGTTGCTATCGGGGGTATCTGGTGGGGAATTCGGTGCGTCGGCTCGGGCGTGCGATCGCGGCCATGGCTGGGCCGTTGCTTGTTGTTGCCGGTCGTGTAGTCGTTGGCGGAGCGGCCGGGCGTCCGGTCGCTGCGGCAGTTCGTCGACCGAACGCCGACCGAGGCTGCCCCGAGTACGACAGGCCGGGCCGGTTCATTCCGGAGGATCCGGTCGCTGACGCAGAGTTCCTGCGGCAATGCCGCGAGCGCGCCGACGCGCAGCGCCGGGCAGCCAAACAGGTTCAGTGCCAACAAAACAACGACGAGTCCGATACCGACTGACCGCCGACGCAACCATCAAACACAACGAACGGAAGGCGGACAGCCAATGTGGGTGTGGGCCGTGCGCTGCAGCAAACGCGCACGCTGGATCGTCCTATCGGCATGGTGTGGCCTGTGGCTGCCCGGGTACTCCGCGCTGCAACTGATTCGTTACGGGTACGGTTCCCACCAGTGGGCGTGGTGGCTGCTCTGGGCGGCAGCCAGTGCAGGGCTCTGCCTCCTCATTGGCTGGTTTTCCGTCGTTAACGGACGCCAGGTCCTAGCCACACAGCGTGAAGCGATAGCCGGGCTCGATCAACAGCAGCGTCGACAGCTGGCCCGCGTGTGGAGGCGTGGCCCGGTCCCGGAGGATCCCGCAGTTTTGGCTGCGGCACTGCGATTCCATGATCTTTCCGAGCAGTACCGCCGGCGCTCGCTGCGGCGACGCAAAGTCGCTGCGGCCATTGCGCTTCTGTACGTCCCGATCCTGATCTGGGCCTATCTCGCGCACCAGGTGACCGTCGCCGGCGTGCTGATGGTGGCGTACTGGGTGATCTTTGGGTTCTTCTCTTTGTGGCCCGATCTGCGTGCGAAGCTCCGTCGGCCCCGGCTCACTGAGCTGCATGCCGCGGCGCAACAGGACCCGAGCGTGTCTGTAGCGGTCGCTGATCGCATTACTGCCGCCCCACGGCCGAAGATGCGCCGATGGATGGTCGCGGTGATCGTTGTCGTCGCGGTCGCCTACGCCGGCACGGTCGTTGTGGCTATCGAATTCTCCCCGAAAAAGCGGGGTTGCCGTGCCGCAGATTCGGTCATCGACCGGCTCTACACCGAGCGTGACTGGTTCTGGACCAACAACATTGGCGGCGGTGGACGACCCCTGGAAGATTATCAGCAGTTGGCAAAACGGTTGCGCCGCTATGCCTCTGACGTCGGCGATTACACAGCAGTCGCCCCGCACATGAACCGGATCGCCGATCTGGTCGACCAGGAAGTCGTCCTTGTTGGTCAGGCCCGGCAACCGGCCGCAGCTCCCGGCCAGGACGATCCCCTGGCCGACGCACAGACTGCCTACGTACACCTCCTCAAAACGATCGCCGACGAGGAAACACAGCTCCAACAGGCATGCCGGTAGCGACACGCAATCCGGCGCCCGGGACCGGCGACCAGCGTGCGAGTTCGGCTCTGACCAACTGCGATGGCGCCAGGCCCGGCCGGTCCCCGGCTGGCCGGGCAACAGCCTGTACCCTGAGTATTTTTGGTGCAGTGATGGCTGAGATGCCGGGCTTAGGATCGTGTGTGTGGCATCGGTGTTGCGCGTCGACCCTCACGCACTTCGTCATGCCTCGCGCACGCAAACCACCGTCGCATCAGCCATTTCGAATTTGGCGGTGGGGCAGTCGATGGTGAGCGCAGGCGAGGGAGTGTCCGGTCTCCTCAGCGCGACCGAATGTCGATCGGTTGGCGAGCTGTTCAACACCGCGGCAACTGCTGCGCACGAGGAATTGGCTGCGCACGCCGACAAGTTATCGAAGGCAGCAGACATGTATCAGCGCGCCGACAAGGAACTCGGCGAGAAGTTCAGCAGGCACCTTCGATGATGGCTTGCGCTGCAGCACAATTGGGCAGGATGAAAGTTCGGCGTCACCGATGACGGTGACCATCCCCCAAGTCGAGGCGTCGCGACCCGAAGCGTTGACCGAATCGGCCACCGAGTTGCGTGGCAAGGCCGCGAATCTGGCCACCCAGATCGACACGCAGCGCGCCACCACCGACGGGCTGCGAAAGAATTGGGAGGGCACAGCTTCTGATGCCGCAGCAGCCAAGGTGGCGCCGACTATCGCGCGGATGCAACAGATCCACGACGCCCTCACTCGCACCCAGGCAGTCCTCCAGGACGGCGGCACACGCCTGGCCGCCAACCGGACCAATGTGGTCAACACCGTCAGCCAGCTGACCGGTCAGGGCTGGCAAGTCTCCCCTGACGGCAGCGTCTCGGTGCGCCCGGGCGGCCCGCTGGACCAGTACGCCAAGGCCAGCACGGTTAATGAGATGAAAGTGCTCCAGCTCGCGGCCACCAACTCCACCGCGGTCAAGACGCTGCTGGGGTTCTTCGACGCCACCGACCGGCAGCTATCCAAAGACCTGCGCACCGCGGTGGCCGGCCTCGATGGCGCACCAACCAAGCTCGGCATCGGTGACCTGCCGCAGGACAAGCTTCCCTACGACGACGGCTCGCAAATCCCGACCGGCAAGAGTCCCGAAGAGGTCAACAAGTGGTGGAACTCGCTCACCGATCAACAGCGCACGCAGCTGCTGCATGACTGGCCCGAGCGGCTCGGCAACCTCAATGGCATCCCGGTGGCCGCCCGCAGCGAGGCCAACAAGGCTGTTATGGACCAGGACCTCAACCGTCCCGCCGAGGTCGCCAAGGCCCGCGGCGTCACCGTGGAGGAGGTGCTCGCGCACCCCGAGCAGTACGGCATGGCCGGCGAGATGATGAACCGTTACAACAACGCGGTCCAGGTCAAAAGGGGGCTCGAGAAAAACGCGGCGGACACGGGTGCACCGACGTTCCTGCAGATCTACGAACCCGACAAGTTCGGTGGTGCCGGGCGCGCCGCGATCGCCATCGGCAACCCCGATGAAGCCGTCAACACCGCCGTGGTGGTCCCGGGGACCAGCCACAGCGTCACCGAAGGCTGGCTGAGTTCACCTGACGCCGCGCACATCTACACCGAAACCAAGAACGCTGACCACGGCAAGCCTGTCTCGGTGATCGCGTGGATGGGCTACGACGCCCCGGACAGCTTGCTCGATCCCCAGGTGGCACAAACCGGGCTGGCCCACCAGGGCGGAGCACTGCTGGCCGCCGACGTCAACGCACTCAGCTCCACCCACGATCCCAAGGTGGGCTCCCAGCACATCACGGCGATCGGGCATTCCTACGGATCGACGACGGTCGCTGATGCGGCCGCCGGGTACGGCATGCACATCGATAACGCCGTCCTGGTGGGGTGCCCGGGAACCGATATGGCCCGCAACGCCAACGACTTCCACCTCAACCCCGGCGGGCACGTCTATGTCGGCTCAGCGTCGACCGACCCGATCACCGCCCTGGGCGGCATGACGCAATCGCACCTTCCCGGCACGGGCGTGACGGTCGCACTCGGGGCCGATCCGTCCGTGGACGGTTTCGGGTCGACGAGGTTCAAGGCCGAAGTGCCGGGCCTCACCTTCACTGACCACAGCCACTACTACGACCCGGGAACGGAATCGCTTTTCAGCATCGGGGACATCGCCTCCGGACACGGCGACGCGCTGGAGCATGACGGCATGACCGCACCGCACCGGATACACGTGCCCTCGTTCATCCCAGGCCTACCATCGACCGATTTTGACCCCGAGCTGTACCGGCCACCGACGAGCGGTCATGAGCACAAATGAAAGAGCCCGACAACGTGAACCGCACCCGACGTGCAGTGACCCTTATTGCAGCGGCAACCCTACTGGCAGGATGTGACACAGTGAATTCACTCGCCAATGGCGTGACCAACCCGATGACACCGGAACAGTCCCGGCGTCAGGTTGTCGACGCGGCAACCGATGTCAGCCACCTCATCGCCAAACCCATTGTATCGGCGTACTTTTGGCATGAATCGTGCAGCGACGGCGGCGAAGGCCCGTTCCGTGGCGCCGCCAGAATCTCCTATCAACCGCCAACGGAACCCCACGCCGCGGCGGCCGCGTTCGACGACATGGCACAACGCCTCCGAAACGGTGGATGGGCCGCGGACAGTGACTTCAAAAGCCACGCACTGACATTGAAGAAAGGCGGTGTGGATGCTTCCCTGTCGCCGGCCGATGCCAGCGTCCCCCTAGCGTCGGTCATGCTCTACGGCGAATGCCGCGACACGACGACCACCAAAGCCACCGCGGGCGACGTCGAAACTCTCCATCTCACCTGACCGGACGGCTCACCTGACCGGACGGCCGAACCGCGAGACAGACCAGCCCACGCGCGGCTGCTGCCGTCCACACCACCAGACCTGTCGCTCAACGACGGTTGACCTCGAACTTTGTTGTCCTGCCCGCCAGCGTTCATACTCGGCCAGGACCGCGGTCTACTCGGTCGGCGCGGCGAGCCGCGTCAGGAACGCACGCACGTACCCCATCAGGATCCTCGGCGGCCCGCAACGGTCGAGAACCGGCAGGGAGATGCTGCAATATGCGGCGGATGACGCGACGATCGTCGGGACGCGCCTGACTGATCACCGCCCGCGGATCCATCAGCCCGAGTTCCGCCAGCGCGATTAGGCCCTGAGAGTGACGATCGGGATCGCGGCCGTCGACGATCCACGCCTGGGCTTTCACGGGACTGCCCCGAGTTCAGTTGACTCGCGGGGTGTGAATTTCAGGCCGCGGTTGCGACTGGCGTGTGGAGCAGTTCGAACTCTATCGGGGTGAGTTTGCCGAGGGTGCGCTGGCGTCGGCGTCGGTGGTAGGTCCGCTCGATCCACGACACGATCGCCAGGCGCAGTTCGGTGCGAGTGGTCCAGCGTTTCCGGTCGAGGACGTTGCGTTGCAGCAGGGCGAAGAACGACTCCATGGCGGCATTGTCACCGCATGCACCGACACGGCCCATTGATCCGTGTAATCCGTTGTGCGACAGTGCATGGACAAATTTCCGCGATCGGAATTGGCTGCCTCTGTCGGAGTGGACGATCGTCGCCACCGGTGATCGGAGTGCTACCGCATTGGTCAGGGCGGCCACCGCCAGTGAGGACTTCATCCGGGAGTCGATCGAGTAGCCGACGATCCGGTTGGAGTAGAGGTCTTTGATGGCGCAAAGGTCGAGCTTGCCTTCATCGGTCCGGTGTTCGGTGATGTCTGTCAGCCAGACGTGGTTGGGGCCGGCTGCGCTGAACTGGCGCTGCACGAGGTCGTCATGGACCGGCGGCCCGGATCGACGGTTCAGTCCACGTCTCTTGGCGAAGATCGACCAGATGCGCTCCTGGGAGCACAGTCGCGCGACACGGTTTTCGCCGGCAGTGATCCCGCGTCCGGGCAACTCGTCGGCGATGAATCGGTAGCCGAATGCGGGGTCGTCTGCGTGGATGTCGCGGGCGGTGTCGATCAGGTGCGCATCGTCCCAATCTCGCTGCGACACGGGTGCTTTGCGCCATTTGTAGAACCCTTGGGTTGAGAACCCGAGAACCCGGCAGGTCACCGTGACGGGCACACCGTCATCGGCAAGGTCGAGGACCAGCGGGTACATCATTTTGGGTTGGCGTCCCGGGACAGGTAGCCCACGGCGCGGCGCATCACCTCGGCTTCCTGCTCGAGGAGTTTGATGCGCTTGCGTGCTTCGCGCAGCTGCGCGGCAACGTCCTCCGCCGCTGGCGCAGGCCCGGGCTGGTCGACGCCGTCTTGGCGGTCGGCGATCTTGAGCCAGCGATGCAGGCAGGCCTCCGAGATGCCGAAGTCCTTCGCGATCTGGCGCAATGGCGCCTCGCCCTTGCGGGCCACGGCAATGACGTCAGCGCGGAACTCGGCAGGAAACGGTGTCGGCACGAGATTGATCCTTCCAGCAAGGACGAATCCTCACAGGTCAGGAGTCAACCAAACTGGGGGCAGTCCCTTCGTAGTGCAGTTGGCCGTGTCCGGCGCTCTCACCTGCTTCTGGATTCTGTCTTGCACTCTCAGATCGTTGTGGACAAGTGGCCTAGATTGGGTCCACGACTTGTTGAGAGTGCCGAGCTCAGCGCGCTCCCCGACTGTCAACTAGTCCTGGATCGGACACCCGCTTCGCCTTCCGCCGGAGTCGGTCCAGGAAGCGTCCGTGCCCAAACGTTCCTCGCGCTCGTGGCGTGGCTGTGCACTATGCAAACCGTGCAAGCGTCGTAGCGCCGGCCGCAGCCGCGCCGCCAACACCGCTCACTTGTCCGTTCTCATTTGATCTGACACAGGACCAGTGAGCTGAACTGCGGTGTATCAGATCGGATGAGAATTCCACTTGACCAGCTTTATCAGCCGATCTGATGCACGACCGAATTCGTCTGCGACGCTCGCCGCGACCGGGAGCAGCTCCGAGAATGGCTGTCACGAATGCGCCCCTTTCGCTAAATCGGCTTCGATGGTTATCATCGTTGTGTGACGATGAATAAGCGGGACACCTGCCTGGCCGGCAACACGTCCGACCTCGATGCCGCGGTGGCACTGTTCCACAGTCTCTCCGATGCGACGCGGTTGACGATCGTGCGCCGCCTGGCTGACGGGGAGGCGCGAGTTGTCGATCTGATCGGTGAGCTGGGGTTGGCGCAATCCACCGTCTCCGCGCACGTGGCGTGCCTGCGGGACTGTGGGCTGGTCACCGGCCGCCCAGAAGGCCGTCAGGTGTTCTATTCCTTGTCTCGCCCCGAGCTGCTGGACGTGCTCGCTGCGGCGGAAACGCTGCTGGCGGCCACCGGCAACGCGGTGGCGTTGTGTCCCACCTATGGAACCGGCGCCCGGGGTGCGGCGATCGACACCGAGGAGACGCGGCAATGAGCGATGCCTGTGGCTGCGGCAGCGACGAACCCCGCAGCGCCGAGGAGCAGGAGCGTGAACCCGAACGGCTCTGGCAGATCACAGAATTGCAGTTCGCCGCGCTCTCCGGGGTACTGCTGCTGGCGGCGTTGATCGCCAACCTGGTCGGCGCCGCCGACCCGGTGGTGCTCACGTTGGAGGCAGCGGCGCTGCTGGCCGGCGCCTATACCTTCGTGCCGTCCACCCTGGGGCGGCTGGCCAAGGGCAAGATCGGGGTCGGCACGCTGATGACCATCGCCGCCGTGGGCGCGGTGCTGCTCGGCGAGGTCGGTGAGGCCGCGATGCTGGCGTTCCTGTTCTCCATCAGCGAAGGCCTGGAGGAATACTCGCTGGCCCGCACCCGCCGCGGACTGCGCGCACTACTGTCGCTGGTGCCCGATGAGGCCACCGTTCGCCGCGACGGCACCGAAACAACCATCGCGCCAACAGAATTGCGCATCGGTGACCTCATGGTCGTCAAACCCGGAGAACGAGTCGCCACTGACGGCATCATCACCCGGGGCCGCACCGCCCTGGACCTCTCGGCCATCACCGGCGAATCAGTGCCCGTTGAAGCCGGCCCCGGTGATGAGGTGTTCGCCGGGTCGATCAACGGAGCCGGCGCCCTCGAAGTAGAAGTCAGCACCACCGCCGAGGACAATTCCCTGGCCCGCATCGTGCGCATCGTGGAAGCCGAGCAGTCCCGCAAGGGCGCCGCCCAACGTTTGGCTGACCGCATCGCCAAACCCCTGGTCCCCGCCGTGATGATCGCCGCCGCCCTGATCGCCGTCGCGGGGAGCCTGCTCGGTGACCCCGCCACCTGGATCGAACGCGCTCTGGTGGTGCTGGTCGCCGCCTCGCCCTGTGCTCTGGCGATTTCGGTACCGGTCACGGTCGTCGCCGCCATCGGCGCCGCCAGCAAGCTGGGCGCCCTGGTCAAAGGTGGCGCCGCGCTGGAAGCGCTGGGCAGGATCCGTGGGGTCGCCCTGGATAAGACCGGTACCCTCACCGCCAACCGGCCCACCGTCATCGAGGTGGCCACCACCCCCGACGTCACCCCCGAGCACGTCCTGGACCTCGCGGCCGCCGTAGAGGCCCGCAGTGAACACCCCCTGGCCGCGGCGATCCTGGCCGCCGCCGGCACCGTCACCCCCGCCGCCGACGTCGAGGCAGTCACCGGCGCCGGACTCACCGGCCACCGCGACGGGCACCGCATCCGGCTGGGCCGCCCCGGCTGGCTCGACCGAGGTCCGCTCACCGCCGAGGTCACCCGGATGCAGCAGGCCGGAGCCACCGCCGTCCTGGTCGAAGACAACGGACAGGTGATCGGTGCCATCGCCGTGCGTGACGAATTGCGGCCCGAGGCAACCGAAGTCATCACCCAGCTGCGCCGCGACGGCTACCAGGTGGCGATGCTCACCGGCGACAACCACGCCACCGCGGCCGCCCTGGCCCGCGAAGTCGGCATCGACACCGTGCACGCCGATCTGCGCCCCGAAGACAAAGCCCGACTGATCGAACAGCTCCGCACCCAGCGCCCCACCGCGATGGTCGGCGATGGCGTCAACGACGCCCCCGCACTGGCTACCGCCGACCTCGGCATCGCGATGGGCGCCATGGGCACCGACGTCGCCATCGAAACCGCCGACGTCGCACTCATGGGTGAAGACCTACGCCACCTGCCACAAACATTCACCCATGCCCGCCGCGCCCGACGGATCATGCTGCAAAACGTCGGCCTATCCCTCGGACTGATCATTGTGCTGATGCCGCTGGCTTTGTTCGGGGTGCTCGGGTTGGCCGCCGTCGTGCTCGTCCATGAACTCGCCGAAATCGTGGTCATCGCCAACGGTGTGCGCGCCGGCCGCACCACAGCACTGACCGCACTCACCGCACAGCGGTCAACCAACCTAGCCACCGCGACCGCAGTGGGTGCCCCGTCGTGACCACCGATGGCACACACCCATGATCCTGTCGTCGGTTCTGCCCGCGATCGGGCTGTTCATCGTCACCAACATCGACGACATCATCGTGCTTTCACTGTTCTTCGCCCGCGGCGCAGGACAACGCGGGACCACCTCCCGGATCACCGCCGGCCAATACCTGGGATTCGCTGGAATTCTCGGCGCCGCCGTCCTCGTGACCCTAGGTGCGGGCGCATTCCTGCCGCCCGACGTCATCCCGTTCTTCGGACTCATCCCCCTCGCCCTGGGACTGAAGGCGGCTTGGCAAGCCTGGCGCGGAAACGGTGACGATGATGGTGACGCGAAGGTTGCGGGCAAGACCGTCAGCGTCTGGGCGGTCGCTGGCGTGACCTTCGCCAACGGCGGCGACAACGTCGGCGTCTACGTCCCGGTCTTCCTCAGCGTCGGACACGCAGCCGTCGTGGCCTACTGCGTCGTCTTCCTTCTTCTCGTCGGGGTGCTGGTGGTCATCGCCAGATATGTTGCCACCCGCCGCCCGATCGCGGAGATCCTCGAACGATGGGAACACATCCTGTTCCCGATTGTTCTGATCGGACTGGGTATTGTCATCCTGATCGGCGGCCTAGCTTTCTAGCTCGTCTAGTATTTCCATCTACGTATGCCTCACGGTCGGCTGGCAATGGGTTTTCCTACGAATATGGTTGCAAGATAAAGACTTTTGCATCAGGTATGAACGATCATTGATTTATCGCGGGACTTCCGGATGATCTGCTGGTTGTTCAGCCAGCCGTCGAGGGCCGCGGTGGTCGCCGTCTCATCCTCGGCGCCGAACACTGCGTTCGCGGCTGCCAAGAGAGCTACGCGGGCGACACTGGGATCGCCGGTGCGGTTCAACAATGCTGGCCGCTGGTCAATGATGACTGCGGCCATCCGGACTGTTTCGACGTAGGTGGCGATGTGCAGGTTGACCGTTGAGATGCTGGCCCATCGCCCCCGTAATGCGATACCGGTGGCCGCGCTATCACCGAGACCGTCATCCCGTCGGAATCGGCGCTGCCGCAGCACTATACGTGATGCGTCGTTGATCGCTAGCTCAACGATGTCGGGGGCATTGCGCTTGGCCAGGGCATGATGTGCCCTGGCAGATCGGGCAACAGCTGGATGGTGTTTCAGTGACATCTGATCGTCCCATCGCTGGGCGGAGGGGCCAATCCAGCGGCCGTGGCGATGACAGACGGTGAGGTGGTCGGGCAACCAGCAATGGACCGGCTGGGGCACCCCTCGCCGTGCTGTGCAGTACCGGCAAATCGGGCGGGCACGTGCCCGCTGGCGGGTGAGATCACGTTCATCAGCGGTCAGGCCCCGCAGTCGGGCGCAGAGGACATGTCGTGGGTAGCCGCTGAGGCGGGCGAGGCGCTCAGGGTCGACGTAATGGCTCTCGCGTGCGGCGTAGTCGCGCAGGCTTTGGGGTGGGATTCTGTTGGCGTGGGCGAGTCGGGTGGTGAAGGAGTACACGGTCTCATCGCGAAATGCGGTGACTGACTGCGGAAGTGGTCGTGGTGGGAGTCGGGGCCAGTCGGTGATCACTGCTATCCGGCGCTGCGTTGGGCTGAGGCCTGAGCCGCGTAGTCGATGAGGACGCTGTCCAAGCCCTCGCGGTCGATGTGTTCGGTGTGGTCCAGCATTGCCCGGATGGCTGCCGAGCGGATGAGGTGGGCGAGGCTTCCGATCATTCCGCCGGTGCGCTGGTGCAGGTGTTTCGTCTGGCGCACGAGCGTGCCCGGCTCGTGTCGGTGCAGTCGCAGGGTTCCCTCCATCGCGGCGACCAGAGCCCGCCACTCCTGCCCATACGGGAAGGCCGCTGTGTTGATGACACCGCAGCGCCCGGCAAGCTGGCGGCCGCGAGTACCGGTAAACACTCCGGAGCGTTCGACGTCAATGCCGGCGTAGACGAAGGTCGCGGGCAGGTGTTCGGTGAAGTACTTGAGGTGATCGGAAAGTTCTTCTCCGGCACGGGTATCGAGATTGAGGTTATGGATCTCGTCGACGACCACTATGTCGGTACGCGCATCGATGAGCACTTGGCACACCGCGTCGGCGATATCGGTGACGTTCATCCGTCGTACCGGTGGAAGCCCGAGGAAGCGGGCGAATTCCATTGCGAGCTTGCGTGCTGAGCCCTTCGGTGGAGCGGTCACGTAGACGACAGGGATGCGGGTTTTGTCCGAGTAACGGGTGCGGATCCGAAGTTCGTGGAACCGGCCGAGTTGTTTGATGGCCGTGGTCTTTCCGGTGGCTGCGCCACCGGAGACGATCAGCCCTCGCCGGGCGCCGATCTCGCGTTGATTCAGCAAAGTGAGCAGCTGACCCTCGTTGGTGATCTTCTGGATCGCCGAGGTGGTCACCACGACGAGCTCGGAATGGTGGGCCACCCTGGCCTCGTTGTAGGCGATCCGATCAGCATCGTCGAGATCGGACCAGTCTTGGTCGGGCAGCAAGGTGAATTCAGGCCGGTCAGCGTCAATGAACCGTCGCCACCCTTCCAGGGTTGTCGTCGGCTGCCGGCGCTCCTCGAGTTGACTGATCGGACTCACCAATGCCACTGCTCGGCCTCCTTACGTGCGTCGAACACCGGCAACGGGATGACATCAGCAAGATCGTCATCGTCGGAGTTCGCTGGCCTGTCGGTGCTCACCTCAGACGGTTCCTGGTTCTGGTTGGTGCCCTCGACACTGGGGTGTGGCCAGGACGGCTCGGGGATGGATCGGGCCCTGGCGGCTGCGCGTCGAGCTGCTGGCGGGTCCTGCTGGGTGTCGGGGCCGCGTTCGGCACGGTCCAGCAGGGCGTCGGCCGCCGCCGCGATCTCGGCTTCGGTCACCGGATCTGCGCCCCTTTCGGCGACGATCGCTTGGGCCTGTTTCCACACGGTGTCCCCGAACGGCACTGCAGCGGTGCGCATGTGGGTCCAGGTCGCGGTGATCCAACCGTCGTCGTGGTGATTGCGAACCCAAATCTGAGAGACGTCATAGGGGTCGTAATGAACCTCCCACCGGCCGTTGCGGGAACGAACCCCAGAGTCGACTCGCCGGTACGGGTTCAATGCCCGGGCATCGTAGGTCCGGTGATTGACCCGGATACCCGCTGAGCCGATGGTGCGCCACGTCGCGGGCAACAACTCGATGTAAGCATCAGCGCTCAGAGGCACCGGGACGTAACCAGCGACTTCGACCAGGGCCGCGAACTTCTCGTTCGGCGTCAGCGCTTTGCCCGGGGTCACCGGGTCACGTAGTCCGTCGTGGGGACGGTTCTGCCACACCGCGACGAGCCACTCATCGAGCAACGCCTGCAGTTCCACCAGCGACCACACTGCGTCCTGGTCGGCGTTCTTGCCGCGACGTTCCACGCTGGAACCGACATACCCGGCGACATACTGGGCGAACAATGTACCCACCGACTGCAGGGTGCGTTCCACCTTCGGTTTGTCGGTGGGCTGATCCGGATGAGCGGGTTGCAGGTTGATGCCCAGTGAGCAGCACGCCTGCTCAAATGTCTTGGAGAGAAACGCTTTCCCGTGATCACAGACGATGGTCTCGGGAGCGATCACCGGGCGAGCCGCGGCATCGGCGAGCCGTTGATCGATATCGGTCAAACGCCGATGCGGCAACACCGAGCGTGACAACCGCAACGCATCGGACCAACCCGGGCGCATCGGCTCTGGGGTCAGCGCCTTGGCCAACAGCAGCGCGGCATCGACGGCCTTGGTGGTGGGCCGCAGAACTGCCGCCGGGATCGAGCGGGTGACGTTGTCGACCATGGCGGTCAGCTCCACCCGATCGACTACACCGTCGTCAAGGACCACCCGCACGTCCAGCGGGGTGGAGTCGATTTCCACCATTTCACCGGGACGGGCCGCGGTTACCGTGCCGAAGGGGCCGTCGGGTTGCTTGGCCAATGACCTGCGAGTACGGGCGGAACCGAAGGTGTGTTTGCCTTCCTCCAGGCGTTTGACGAGCCGGTAGAAGGTCGCCTGTGACGGGGCCTTCGGGGCGTCGTCGGGACCGTATTCGGCCAACAGCGCCTTCTCCAGCTTGCGCTGAAGTCTGCTCACCGTGCCGGTTGATAGCTCAGTTTCGTTGTCGATCAGACGCCGGACCACGGCAACGACACGCTCATCGACACGGCCCAACACTGGACGTTTGGCGAGATAGCGGCCGTCCACCAATCCCAGAAGACCTTTGGCCTCGTAGCGAGATCGCTGACGCTGCAGGGTGATCAACGCCAGATCGTGACCGGCTGCTCGAAGCTCCTCAAGCTTGGTCAGCTCCCTCTGGCGAAGGGATCGGACCGCCGGATCGAACTCTGGCCGGATTGGCTGCCCAGGCGGACTTTCGGGTCGGCGCCCGGTCAATACCTCAACGATGTGCTGCTCCCACCATCGTGCGCGATCAGCGACCTCCTCGGGGACACCTTCGAGCGCCTCAACAGACCACAGCACCGGTCGTGACCCCGCCAGAACCTCCAGAGTCGAATCGGCCAATACCATCGACAGGGGAACGGTTGTGCGTTCACCAACAGCGTCGACAAGCCGTACCGATCCTCCGGCCAGACTTGCGACCGTGAAAACCCGTGAACCTAGACGGATTTCATCGCCTTCACGGATCACACCGCCTCGAAGCGAACTCATAACGCTGCCGCGCTCACTGCCGTCCGATCGTCGAGGACCGTCCGGGACAGATCGACCACCAAGCGTCGATGCCAGAGCAGATGGAACAGCACAGGCAGCACCACCAGCGGGTCGCCCACCGCCGTCGCGCCCTCCAGAAGGGGCTGCTCGCGGGCGAAACAGCTCAACAGTTCTGCCGCCACGCCAGGTCGCAACGCTCTCGGATGCCGGTACCCAGACAGCCACCGCAGGTTCGCCGCCAGCACAGGGTCCAATACACCGACGCGCCGGTACTGCCAGCCGGCCGCAATGCACACGACCTCCGAGCGGGCGAACAACTCCGCATCAGACTCAGGAATCCGGTCATCGGGACGAACATCGACGATCACGACCGTGCCGTCGGATCTGCGAGCGTAGTAGTCGGGCACATGATGACGGCCATCGGGCCATCGCAGCCGAAAAGGTTGGGAGGCAACGCCAACGGTTTCAGGATTAGCATCCAATGCCATCAGCTGATCCCGCTCAACCCACGATTCATAACCGATGTGCCGGCGCGTCGTCGCGAACCACCACAGCCCAGGAAAATTCCGTTGCCCACGAAACGACGGAAACGACCGCACCGGCTCGCAATCGACATCGAACCGGATCCCATGAGCCAACTCCAATGGAAGACGGGAAGTCCCATCCACGTCGGCTACCTCAAACACCGCATCGCACCGGCCCGCGGCAACAGCATCACCGGCCAGCATCGACATGCCCAGAACGGTACCGGCTGTATCAGATCAAATGAGAAAGGCGCGCCGATGTGTCACATCAAATGAGAATGCTTCAGATCGGATGAGAACTGACATCACTCAATCGCAACGACCCCGCTCAACGGTCGGGAGTGCGCGGGCTACGAGTCACCAAATACGTCACAGTGACGATTTAGTGGAATGGGCCTGGGCGTATGGACGCGCCTGTACCGCAGCACTTTTCGTTGCATCATCCTCGCGTTGGCTGGCCGGCATCCCGTGGCTGGGGTTGGCCTCACTTGCGAGTTGACGGCGCGCGCGACTCGCATTGGATAGCTCACCGATGCCTGCCCGATCTTGCCCGATCCCCCAGGACGCTCGATGCGCAGCGCACTACTAATCGTCATGGTGACGAATCGGGCAAGTGAACCGCGTCCGCACCGCCGTACGGTAGCGCCGCTATCTGACCGCCCTAGCGCGCAGCCATTGCTGCTGGAGCCGAACGAAGTGGGCATCCACAACTGCTCCGTGGCCCGGCACCAGAAGCGCGTCCAGCCCGGCCGCCGCGAGCAGCACGTCCAGCGTCGCCGGCCACGCCGTGACGTCCGAATGCGCATCGACGGCTGGATCGCCGGATTCCTCGACCAGGTCTCCGCCGAAGACCACAGCGCGTCGACCGGGAACCACGACGATGAGGTCATGGTTGGTATGCCCAGGTCCGGGCCGACTACGGCGCACAGGCCGGACTACGGCATCACTTGTTGAACATTGGTCGGCCAGTGGCCAAAATTTGGTTGACTCGCGGAGAAATTCCTCTGCGAGCTCGTACGCTGGACCCCCGTGCGGACGGTCTTTTATGAGCGGATCGACGATTTGAGTGGTGGTATTGCTGTCGTTTGCGACCGTACTGCCACGATGATGCAGGTTGCCACCGAGGCCCTCCTCAACACCGACGTCGATGCCGCTGAACGTGTCATCGACCGCGGGCCCACAATCCTCGACCAGTGTGCCGCCCTGGAAGCAGACACGTTCGCCATCCTGGCCCGTCAACCGCCGCTCGGGCCCGATCTGCGCACAGCAATCGGCTGCCTCAAGAGCCTGGCCGATCTACGGCGCATGACGGCCCTGGCCGCCCATGTCGCTCGAATCAGTCACCGACGCCATCCTCTGAGCGCCGTGCCCGCCGACGTTGGCAGATACTTCGCCGAAATGGGATACATCGCATTTCGGATAGCTAATGATGCGAAGACCGCGGTGCTCGAACAGAATCCAGACAAAGCACCGCAGCTGTCCATCGCTGACGACGCGATGGACAGCATTCATCGGCAACTCTTCGCAGTCGTGATGGACCCAGACTGGCCTTACGGCATCACCACAGCGATCGACGTCACTCTGCTCAGCCGCTACTACGAACGATTCGCCGACCACGCAGTCGACATCGCGCACCGTGTCCCTTACCGGGCCCGTCAGGTTATCGGCCAAGGCTCTTGGACATCGGGGCCAGGCGCGAGGTACGAGTAACGCACGCTCTCGTGTGGTCAGCACGATGAGAAGTGTTGAGCCTCAATAACTTCATGGGCCAAGATCACCGATACCTAGGGGCAGTCGCTGTTCACATTTCGTCGAGCACAGGCAACACCAGTTCGGCCACCAACAGCTGTATAACCGCGGCGACCGGGACGGCGACCAGTGCGCCGACAACCCCCAACCACGCCGCCCCCAACAACACCGCGACAACGGTCACTCCTGCAGGGATCTGCACTGCCCGACCGATGATCTTGGGGGTCAGCAGATAGTCCTCGGCCAAGCGGAACACCACGTAGAACAC
Source organism: Mycolicibacterium sp. HS_4_1 (assembly GCF_054515875.1). NCBI lineage: Bacteria > Bacillati > Actinomycetota > Actinomycetes > Mycobacteriales > Mycobacteriaceae > Mycobacterium > Mycolicibacterium sp. HS_4_1. Next base: position 2,961,101 of record NZ_CM137261.1, on the reverse strand, counting down.
GACGCTGGCCGCGCAGACCGGGATCGATACCGTCAGGGCGAGGGCCGCGACGAAGAACCCGCCGACGCTGGAACCGTAGGGAAACAGGTCCAGTATCGCCACGACGACACCGAGCAACACTGCGTAGGGAATGTCGAACGCCAGGCACCACACAAATGTCGCCACTCCTGCGATGAGCGAAGTCGCGACATTGCCAAGGAGATAGTCGCCCAACTTGGCCACCACCTCATCGCCGATCAGGATCGCGCGAGGGCGCCGCGAGTTGGGCAGGCACCGGTAAAAGCCAGCCCGGATGCGACGCATGTCGGCCAGAAAATACACCATCATCACCAAGACCACGGCCGCGTGGGACAGCGCGCCGAACACCTCGGTGCTGGTCTTGACGACTCCGGCAACGGTGAAACGCCCTGACCCGCTGATCATCTCGGTGACGCGCTGCTGAACGCGAAACCGCTCGCTGAACCTTCCGATCGCCGAGGAGTGGTCGTTGACCATTTGGATGTAGTGCGGTAGCTGCGCGCTGAACTGGTGCGCCTCGGCTACCAGTGCAGGTACCGCCGCCGCCACGACTCCGCCGACGATACCAACCACACAAGCCACCACAACAGTGACGGCCAGCCAGCGCGGTAACCTCCGGTTCACCAGCATGGATACGGCCGGATCGAGCCCGAGAGCGAAAAACATTGCTACGCCGATCAATAGCAGCACTGATGCCATTAAGGCCAGCGCCCGCACCGCGCCATAGGTCACCGCGACACCCGCAGACGCAGCTAACCCGACGAAGAACGGAGAGCTCCAATCGAACCGCTGCCCGCGCTGCCCCAGTCGATGGCCCGCAGAGCGCTGTTGTGAGGCCCGGAGTTCGGCGTGCGTGATTGGCCCTTCATCCTCACCGTGGGGTTGAGCTACCCGACGGTGATGACCTGTATCCGCGGCATGGCCGGCGGAATCTGCAGAGCCGGTCATGGCACGCTACATTCGCCTTGGCGCTCAAGCCGCCGACTGGCTCGTCAACCCTTGAAATTGGCGGTAGGTGCGGTTGATCTCGCTGCGCGCCCGCAGCGCCCACACGATCTGTGCGATGCCGATGACGACTAGCCAGGCACCGGTGACAATAGCCACCACCAAGATCGACGCAAACGGTGAGGCAAGCACGACCATGCCGGCAATCACGCTGATCACGCCAAGGAACACGTGCCAGCCGCGGTAGGGCAACTCCGAATAGCTCATCGCCACCGCTACCTCGGCAACCCCTTGGAAGATGAAGCCGATGCCTATCCAGATGGCTAGAAAGAGAATTGGGTAGCCCTGGTCGAGATGACGAAACGCCAACACTCCCAACACCAATGACAGTGCACCACTGATGAACCACAGCACGCGCACACTCGCCGACCGATGAAGGCTGAAGGCCACAACTATCTGCGCGATGCCCGCAGCCAGCAGGTAAACGCCGAACAGTATCGCGACGGCGTCGACGGTTGGTCCCGGCCACGCCAGCACTACAGCACCCGCGATTAGCGTGAGCCCGCCCCACACCAAGACCGACTTCCACAGATTGCCAAGCAGCCTCGGGGTTTGCACCGTAGTCACCATGCTTCTCTCTTTCCCGGATCCATCGTCAGACAACGCGAACTCTTCGCGCCACGAAACGCCGGCCGTAGGGTAAAACGTCCCAACCCCGTGGGTATGTTGGTCTGCAACTCGAGAAGCTCCCCAAGCTGCTCTGCATTCAGCCCGCGTCTGGGTGCCACGAGTGCAGCTGTCGCAGTAGTGCATTCTTTTTGTAATGATGCTCGGCCATTCGACGTAGGATGTTGTCAAGCACCGTTACGGCTGCATCGATGTGCGGGCCTTTGTTGAGCATGACGCACTCGGCCCGCTCACCCATTGCGGCATCACTGATTTCGGCGCGCGACGGCTGTCCACTCGTGGCGAGCTGTTCGAGCACTTGGGTCGCCCAGATCACCGGCAGATGGGCTGATTCGCACAGCCACAGGATTTCCTCCTGCAGTTCGGCCAGCCGTTCGTAGCCCACCTCGACAGCGAGGTCACCGCGCGCGATCATCACCCCGATCCGCGGCCGCCGCATCGCCGTCAAGAGTAGTTGTGGCAGGTACTCGAACGCACGGCCCGTCTCGATCTTGAGTACGACGCCAAGATGGTCGCCACCGAGTTTGGCCAGTTCCTCGTGGAGTTGCACGACATCGCGGGGATCTTTGACGAACGACATTTCGACGAGATCGGCGATCTGCACCACGGTCTCCAGGTCAGCGACGTCTTTGGCAGTTAACGCCAGCACAGGCAAATACGTGTCGGGCACGTTGATGCCTTTCGCCGCGCGCAGTTTTGAACCGCCAACTGCGGCGTGGTCAATGCGCACCTGTAGTACTCCGGGGTCCACCGATGTGATTTCCCCGCCGATTCGGCCATCGTCGAAATAGATCGTTTCGCCGACCCGAGCGTTGTCGAAAACGTCGGGCAACGTGCAACCGATCTGCGCCACGCTCTCGCTACCGATGTCCGCGGGTGTGCAGTCCCGCGTGACGTTCAGCAGGTCGCCGGGCCGCAGTAACAGGTTCTGCTCGCGTTCGGGCAGCAGTCCGAGCTCGGTTGGGTCGTCGGTGTTCTCCACACGCAGAACGGTGCCGGTAGCGAGATACGTCGTCTTGGAAGTGATTACCAGGAATCCGTCGACGTGCGACGACGCGCTTGTCAGCTGGAGGTGACGGGTCGCGCCGCGAGTGTCGTGCACTGTGATCACATCGCCCGCATGCCGACGGGCCAGCCACTGTGCGGGCACCGGCAGCGTCGCCATGTCGGCTTCTGGCGCTGCGGTGGGGTTTTCCGCCGCTGTCAACCAGGCTCGCGCCGGGGCGAGAACGCGGCCCAGCGCATCGCGACTGGGCCGAAGCTTGACACAACGCGGCCCTGGCTCGATCGGTCCGGTGCGCAGCTTCGGCCCGGCGAGATCCATCGCGATCAGGCAGCTCCGTCCGGAGAGCTGGCTCGCGTGCCGAACGTGACCGGCCATGGCACGCCAAGCGTCAGGGTCGTCGTGGGCACAGTTGATGCGAGCAAGATTCATGCCGCGTTCGATCAACCGGCGAATCAGATCTGGGTCCGTCGCGGCGGACGACGGCAAGGTGACCATGATGCGAGCCTCATGGTCGGCCGGTGCGGGTCCCAGCAGATCGACGGCGCGGTTGCGTAGCAGTTGCCTCCCCTGGTTGGCGTGCACGATTGCCGGTGCGGGTGGTTGCCACGAGTCTTCGAGCATCGCCAGTACCGCCGCTCGCACGAGTAGCAGTGTGGCCTGTACGTGTGGTTCGCTGCGTCCCAGAGAGGACAGTCCGAAGGCGGCCAGCCGACTTTGCAGCTCTCGTAGGTCACACTGCCGGATCGCCCAGTAGTGCACGAGATTTCGAGCGCTCAACCGGTAGTTGGCAGCGACGTTGGCGAGCCAGTGCTGCCACGCTGATTCAGCGGACTCAAGGCTGCCGAGCAGGTCGTCGAGTTGACCGAGTAAACGTACCAGTTCGCGATCAGTGGCAGGCGCGTCGCGCACGACGGCAGAGGTCTCATGAAATGACGACATCAGCGGGCTCCTGATTCGTTAACTCTTTGGCGGGTAAGTTGAAATGCCACAGCCGTGTGCGGCTGGTCCGTCCGTACCGGTACTCGGAAGATTCACCGAGGGAGCCGTGGACCATCGCCAGCACGGTCGTTGGAATCAACGGCTGGCTGCGATGCTCGCGCATCGCGGCTCTGGTACATCTTGTTCCGGACAATGTGTTCGACGAGGATGGGGACGAAGCTCTGGATTCGTGCCTCGTCGAACTGGACGGCGGCGTCCTCACACCAGCGCATGATCTCGGCCTTTCGCCGAGCATCGTGTCGCCCTTCATGGCGTGCCAGTTTGTCCGCGACGTCAACCACGGATCGTGCTGCGGCGGCTGCCGTGCCGGTCCCGGCGCGGCTTCGTTCCGGTACGGCGGCCAAGGCCTGTTGCGCATCCCGTTCACCGGTTTGCGGCGAGATGACGCGCAGCGTGAGGTGATGACCATCGTGCCCGACGAGAATGACGCTGGCCGGCTCGGCACTGTCAAAGGCCAGCAGTTCTATTGTCTGCCCGGCGATTTCGACTTCAGGTGGCGTGGGAGTCCAGCCGTTGCGGACATAGCCCACCATCACGACCTGGCCCAGCCGCCGCGACAGCGTGGCCAGCAGTGCGGGCAGCTCGGCGACCAAGTCCGTTGAGCAAGGCCACCAGGCACCGTCGATGTGTTCCGACGGAAGTCGGTTGGTGATTCGTAGACGGAGACCGGCAACGTCATCCACATTCAGTTGATCGGGACCCGATGTTGCGCGCTGAGCTTGCTGGCTTGTTTGCGACATGCCGAAAGGATGCGCGAGCCACGTCGAAGGCACTAAGGCCATTAGGCCCTGATGTTTAGAGGCCAAGGGACGGTGCCTGATTCACCTTGTGCCAGTAGTGAACCCGGGGGCGACGGACGGTAAACGCCAAGTATCCGAACGACGTCTACGCAATGTCATTGCCGCGCACCTCTCGACCCGATGATGACGGTTCGCATCTCGCCGAACACAGGCGAGGACAGCTTCCCCGCTTGGATATTGCACAGTTGCAACTGCACAGTCTAGACTGTGCATATGGGTCAGGTGAGCGAATCCGCATTGACGGCGGCGCGCGATGTGCGTGTGACATTCGGCCGACTGCGGAGGCGGCTGCGGCAATTCGCCGCCGCCGACGACCTGACGCCATCGCAGACCGCCGTGCTCTTGCGCCTGGCCAAGGACGGCGCGGCCTCGACCAGCCAGCTCGCGGGTGCGGAACGCGTCCGCCCGCAATCCATGGCGGCCACCGTGTCCAGCCTGGACCAACAGGGTCTCGTCGCTCGGGCCCCTGACCCCACCGACGGGCGCCGGCAGCTCATCACTCTCACCTCGCAGGGTCTCCACCGTGCGGAGATCGATCGCAAGGCCCGAGAGGGGTGGCTCGTGCGCGCTTTCGAAGACCGCTACACCGAGGCTGAGCGTCGCACTGTCATCGAGGCGCTGACGCTGCTCGATCGACTATTCGACGACGAAAGGAACTAGAGGACAATGAAACTGGGCATTCACTACATCGATTTCCTTCCCGGGGAAGCCAGCCAACTCCAGCCGACGTTAGCCGCAACTGCGACGGCCGCGGAGGACGCCGGCTTTGCGTTGCTCACACTGGCCGATCACTTCTTCCAAATGGAGAACATCGGCCGTGCCGAAGACCCATTCCTCGAGTGCTACACGACACTGGGCTATCTCGCCGGGATCACCAACCGAATCGAGCTCTCCACGATGGTGACCGGCGTGACCTACCGCCACCCCGGCGTGCTTGCCAAGACGATGACGACCCTGGACGTGCTGTCCCAGGGCCGGTCGATGTTCGGCCTTGGCGCAGCCTGGTACGACCGCGAACACCGCGGCCTCGGCATCCCCTACCCCAGGCTGTCCGAGCGATTCGAGATGCTGGAGGAGACGCTGCAGATCTGCCTGCAGATGTGGAGCGATGACGACGGCCCCTTCGAGGGCAAGCACTTCCAGCTGGACGAGACCCTGTGCTCTCCGCAACCGGTGCGGCGTCCGCCCATCATCATCGGCGGTTCCGGCGAGCGTAAGACACTTCGTCTCGTCGCGCAGTACGCCGACGTTTGGAACAGCACGGGATCACTGGAGGAGATGCCTCACAAACTCGAGGTGCTGCACCGCCACTGCGACGACGTTGGCCGCGACGCGTCCGAGATCCAGCTGACCGCGGGAGCATTCGACGATCCGCTCGCAGACGTCGATGAGTACCTCCGCACGCTCGATCAGTGGGCCGAACTTGGTTTCGACCTCATCATGACCGGGCCGTTGCCCGGCAACCCCGACCCTGCCGGCTGGGTGCGACGACTCGGCGACGAGGTGATCCCCCGCCTCGCAGGTTAGCGGCCTAGGCCGTCGGCCGTCACGGCATAGGAATCCGTGGCGGCGCCGGGATGGGCGGCGGTGACGGGATGGCCGGGGGCGACGGAATCGCCGGCGGGGCGGGAATCGCCGGCGGCGCTGGCATCATCGGGCCTCCCGGCTCGGTCGCGGGCATCTGCGGTGCGGGCGATTCGGTGACTGGCGCCGACGAGTACACCGTCGGCGCCGATGATGTTGGAACTGCTGTGGACGTGGATGTTTCGGTACTCGATGTCGTCGTCGTGACCGATGTCGTCGTCTTGTCGTTCGACGCCTTGTCGCCACAACCGGCCAGACTGGACACGGCCAGCGCCAGCGCGCCAACGCACACGGGCAGGCGACCTGCAAACAGTGGATTCGAGTTGGTACGCATGGTGAAATCACTTTCTTTCGGCAGTGTCGTGGCCGCAGATACCCGTTATCCAGCAAGCCCAAACTCATAGATTGGCGATCGTCATTCGACATGGTGCCCTAGCCGGTGACCGATACTTACCCGGGGCGGACAAACTGCATGCCGGAATCCACCTGTTGCCGCAGCGATGAGAGCGAGAAGGTTCGTGGACGGTCAGACCGACGCTATGTAGTTGCTGCCGTAGAAATCTCGCGGGATCTGCGAATCGATGGCCGGTAGATCGACGGCTGGCCGCACGCCGGTCACTCCGGCTGAAGCAGGCGTTTGCACGCACCGAATCCGTAGTTCAGGACCCGCACTTAGCTAGCGGCACCTCAAATAGCGCAGATCTGGAAAAATGCCAGTTCGCGTTAAATCCAAGCGAACGATAGATAGACTGCCGCTGAATTACACGATTGGGAGGGTCTGTATGGCGAAAAGCCGTTTGGTTTCGACGATCGTGGCTGCAGGCGTCGTCTTGGCAGGTGGCGCGGCAGCTACAGCTTGGGCAGGAGGTCCACCGGGTTTCGTAGAACCATCAGACAACGTGTCGGTGGCAGTCGGCACAGGCGAATTCGAAGGCGCGCTGGTTGGCTTCACCGCGACCGGCGGCACCAACGATCAGGCGTCGGCGGCAGTCATCGCAGCATGCACCGCGGCGGGCGGTGTTGAGTGCACCAGCGATGAGGTGACCAACGACCGCCTCTGCATCGTGTCTGTGGGCGATGGCGTGAGCCATGTCGTCAGTGGCGGCGCCGGTGCCACCGTCGAAGCCGCCCGGGACGACGCCTTCAACCGCGCCGCAGCCGCGGGCACACCCCTCGGGGCAGACGCCATCACCGTCGTATCGGCGTGCCCCTGATGAGCGCGCCCATGACCGAGGGAAATGGACCCATGCCAAAACGACGCGGAGCGGCATTACTGATGGTGAGTTTGGCTGTGGCGGCGGGCATTTCGGCGCCTGTCGCCAACGCTCGGCCGACGTGTCAAGACACCTCCACCAAAACCATCTGTTCGACGAATGGCAGCACGTCGATCAAAGCTCGGCCGGGCACGGTCGCGCCCCCCGCCAACCAGCCCATGATGCCGTGGTTCGGCATGCCGGGGCGGCGACGCTGACAGCCGACGACGCCCCCATCTGACGGCCTCGTCAGTGCGGCGCGCTTGCGGCGCTCCGCCCGCGAACCGCGAAAGAGGACGCCGCGATCACGATGCCCAGAATCGCCACGGGGATCGACCACGCCCGCCGGTTGGACAGTTCGGATTCGCACTGTGCCACGTAATCGGTATGCGGGACAATCTGATTGAGGATGGGGACGCCTGCCACGCTGGACGCGTTAGCCGAGCGCGCCTGGTCCAGATTCTGGAACAGTGCGTTACCGCAACCCACGTCCTTGCCGTCGCTGCTCGATGTCGAAACGGGTACCAGCAGCCCTATGACGCCGGCCAGCAGCAGAATTGCGCCGCCCAGCAAAATCATTCGTCGAACCGACATTTTTGCTCCTTCATCGCCGTTCCTCCAATGGTGCTGATGCACCAAATGCCAGTTGGCTCAAGATTTCTTCGAGGGGATGACGATCACGACGATCAGTGTCACGATCGAGAAGAACAGACCGAGAATGCCCCAGCCCAAAGAGCTTCGGCCCTTCATGCCGGCGATCACCGCGCAGACGATGGCGGCAATGACGCTGCCGATGGCGACAAAGATTCCTTTGATACCCCGCAGGATGAATCCAGCTGCCTCGGGCTGACTCTGCAAGGCGAACAGCGCTTCGTGAACCATTTCAATTCCTCACACTCAGTGACGCGTCGAGGGCATCAGCTAACTCCTGAGCTATTCCCTGCCCTGACTGTTTCCAAACGTCACCGTCGAGCTCACGTCCATTGGTTTGGTTCGAACGCGCTGAAGCGGCGAGATCAGCCCAAGCCCCGGCCTTTGATTTTGGCAATCTGCACCACCGCGCGCGCCGCTACTGTGTTGCCGGTACCCCCGGTGACCCGGGCGATGTCGGCAAGCGTGGTATCGACCGCCGAGATCACATCCGCAAGACCTGCCGGGTGTGCCGCGGTGACCGTCAATTCCACAGTCGACGTGCGGCGATCGGCAATGGCTTTTCCTTTGGCGGACTGGACATTCGATTCCCGCTCCAAGGCCTCGGCGGCCGCCGAGGCGACGCCGTCGAGGTTCACTGTGATGAATCCTGGGTCGGTAGTGCCGGGAACGCGCAGCACCGGTTTCTTCCGGACGGGAACGTGCGCGATAAGCCACAAGAGCCCGATCACCACCGAGACAGCTCCGGCCCCGGCCAACCCCCATGGCCACCACGTCGAGGTGGCGGCGTGCGCTACCGGTCCGGTACTGATGCGTTCTGGTGCCGTACGCACCAGATGGGTAGGCCACAGCACCGCCGCGGCACCGAGACAGGCCACCGCAAGTCCCGCGACCAGCGTCGCGGCACGATCCACGAAGTCAGTCGGGAGCAGGCTCATGCAGCCCCACTCGTACCGACATGCACGACGATTCGCGGCGTGGGAATCAGGATTTCGGTCGCGCTACCCACAGCAGCAGCGATCGCTCCCTTGGCCTCGACGTCGGACTCCATGCTCGTGAGGCCGACGTACATCGTGACCTTGCGTCGAGTTGCCGCCGAATTCAGCACCTCGACGCCAGGCACGCATGACGCCGCGTGCGATGCCAATCGAGCGACGTCGCGCGGGCGCATCCATACCGATCCCGCTGCATCGACGGCGACGACGGTCTTGCGTCGAGGACGCAGGGCGACGAATACCAGCCAGCCGCCAAGGACCAGTGCGGCGGCACCTGCCGGCATCATCCACCACTGGCTGCGCAGACCGTTGAGTGCCGAGACAGCCGTGCCGATCCAGGGCGTTCCCGCGACCCAGCCCAGTTCGACGCCGGCTTCACGCAGCGACACCACCCCGCCGCACACGACAACCAGGGCCAGCGCCACCGCGACGTATCGAGCGGTGGCAGTAGCGACTGGGGACCGGCCCGGTGTGGGTAGTGCAGAGCTGTCGGCGGTCATCATCGGGTCCTTTTCATGTCTGTGGTGACGGTGCTGAGTTGCTCGACGGTGACGTCGACGCGGTCGACGTGCAAGCCGGCCATGTCGGACAACGTCTGCGCGACATTGCGCTGAACCGCACGGGCGACGTCCACCGCCGGCGCAGGCCATGCCACGGTCACCTTGAGGTGGGCCGTGACCCGGTCAGCGGTGACTGTCAGCTGAGCTTGGGGCAGCGACCGGCCGGCGATCTTCGTGCGGCTTTCCGGGAACGGCAGTACGTCCGGTGTATCGAGCGCGGCACGGACGGCGAGCCGTTGTGCGACCTTCTCACGTACGGTCAGGGTGCCACGTGTCGCAGCGTCGTCCTCGGAATCGGACTGCGCTGCAACTGATTCGGTCACCTCTGATTCAGTCACGGTCGCGACCCCGCAATAACGCGGACAGGTCGAGTTCGCCATCGCGGTGAGCGCCGATCAGGTATCCCGCCGCGCCGAGCAGCAACGCGATGAGAAAGCCGCCGAGCCCGCCGGCCGCTGCAGCGATACCGAGTAGCAGACCGGCAACCAGACCCAGTGTCGATGAGGTCATGATGTAAACCTTCCGCGAAACGAAGTTGTAGTGGCACTTGGAAGTTCATGTACCACGGTGGGGCGGCGCGCCCCTCGTCGCGCCGCCGCACCGCGGATGTCTACTGCAGTCCTCGACCGGGCGTTGGTGTCACCGGCACGAGATCTTCGATCGTGACGTCGACGGGTAGGTCGGTCAGCTCGCCGACGGCCCGCTGAATAGCGGCTGCGGTGGGCCGCACCGGCACGCCGAGCACAAGACTCACGTGCACGTCGACCCGGTCCGCCCCGATCCGGATCCCAGAGACCCGCCGTCCCGGCAGGTAGGTCGCCACCTCGCCGAACATGCCGGCGTGCAATCCGACCACGCCCTCGACGGCACTCACCGCGGCCGCGATGCGATCGGCAGCGTCCTCGAGAACCCCTCCCCCCGGCGGGGCATCACTGGACACGCGCAGGCGCGGCGTCGGCATCGTCGCCGCTGTCACCGTCAAGGTGCACATCGTGGACGGTGATGTTGACCTCGGTGACCTCAAGACCCGTCATGCGTTCGACCGCGGCGATGACATTTCGCCGGATGCCGGCGGCCAGGTCGGCAATCGCGACGCCGTATTCAGCCACGATGTCGATGTCGACCGCTGCCTGCTTCTCCCCGATCTCGACCGAGACACCCTGGCTCTGGTTGACGCTGGCACCAGGGATCCGCTCCCGGATCGCCCCCACCACGCGCGACGCTCCGCCTCCCAGGTCGTACACGCCGCTGACCTCACGGGCCGCGATTCCGGCGATCTTGGACACGACCACGTCCGCGATGGTCGTCTTCCCCTGCGAGCTCACCAACGGTGACCCCTGGTACGGGCTGACTTCTTTGCCGGACGACTCCACATCGGCCTGTGCGCTGGTCATCACCGCTCCCCTTTCGACATCGATATATGGGTAGTCGTTACTCAAGACTCGAACCGAACGCCCCGATCGAGTGATACAGGACACATGGCAAATCTACTCAGCTGAAGATGCTCAGGCAGCCCAAGCGGCAGCCAATTCTGGTACGAAGGCCCTATATTTCAAGAGCGGTGAAGCGTAGCTGAGAGCGGAGTGTGGTGACAGCGCCAACCGGTGGCGACCTACGCGACGCTGACGACGAGGCCCTACGGGCATCGGCGGTAGTCGGCGATCGCGAAGCGTTCGACGTCATCGTGAACCGCTACGGACCGGTGCTCTACCGGTACGCACGGCGAATGCTCGCCTACGAAGCCGATGTCCCAGATGTCGTGCAGGACACCTTCGTTGCCGCATGGCAACAGATCGGTGCCTTTCGCGGAAGCTCGTCACTTCGGACGTGGTTGTTCGCCATCTGCTACCGAAAAATTGCCGATACACACCGGCTGAAACGTGCACGACCGGTTGAAGATTGGGTGCTCGAACCGCTGGCGGGACCCGACACGTCCGCGGACCCGTTCACCGCGGCGTCCAATGCGGCCTTCTTGGATGCCCTGGAGTTGGCACTCGGCGAATTGCCGGTGCGTCAGCGCGCAGTGTGGATGATGCGGGAGGTCGAGCAGATGACGTTCCCTGAAATTGGCGAGGTGCTGCACCTCAGTGCCGATGCGGTGCGCGGTCACCACCTTCGGGCTGTCAAGACCCTGCGTGTTCTGTTGAGGAGGTGGCAGTGACGGAGCCCGATCCATTCCTGCACCGCGCAGCCTCGTACCTGAGGACTGTGCCCGAGCCCGGCTGGGACGCCATCAGCAACAGAGTGCGTGCCGCGGTGCATGCAGCGTCCCGCGCCGGCTGGCCCATCCGGGCATCCCGGGACACCGGCGACGGAGTCGTGTACATCAGCGACCACGCCCTGCGCAGCCTGCTGGCCCGTGAGCTGCGCCGCGCATTTGTCTGCCAGCCGACACGTATCGCGTTCACGCTCGAAGGCGCGGTGTTGCGGGCCATCGACATCGACGTCACCGGAAGCTACGGAACCCAGCTGCGCGATCTCGGCGACGACATCCGGCGGTTGGTGCTCGACACGATCCGAACCATCCTCGACGACCTCGACCAGAACGGCGGAACCCCAGCCGGACCGATCGATGTCACCATCACCGACGTCGTCGAGGGCGACCCGCTGGGATAACAGCAGTTCGAATCCCCGCTCGGATCCGCTCAGGTCATCCCGCCGCGACCACGCCACGAGTGTCGGCGACACCAGCTCGCCGGGCTTCGCGGTCTGCCATCGCCAACACCCGCCGAAGGCGACCAGCTGCTGCGTTCTTCGTCAACGGTGGCGCGGCCAGACGCCCCAAATCGTCCAATGACAAGTCTGGGTGTTCGATGCGTAGACGTGCGATTTCAACGAAGTGCCGGGGTGCCTTGTCCCCGAGGATTTCCAAGGCGCGTTGCGCCCGAATCGCAGCCGCCATCGCCGACCGTTGCGCGCGACGCTGATTGGAGTCGACCAATGCGGCATCAGCGATGATCGGGTCGGCGCGATCGCGGTGGGACTGCCAGGCCGCTCGCGTTTGTTGGGCACCAATTCGATTCAACAACAACGCGATTGTGTCCGCGTCACGCACGGTGACGCGATCCGCGCCTCGTAGCTGTCGAGCCTTCACGTGCACACCCAGTCGGCGCGCGGCCCCGGTCAGCGCCAACGCGGCTTCCATACCCGGGCACTCGACCTCCAGCCCCCGCGCGCGACCAGCCAACGACAACGAGCCCCGCGCGAGAAACGCCCCACGCCACACCGCTTCGGCTTCTGCGGTACTACCGCCGACGATCTGCGCCGGCATACCCCGGACCGGCCGCCCCCACCGGTCGATCAGCCCGGTCCAGCGAGCCACGTCCTCGGCCTGGTGGGCAACCTGCACCAGGTAACGACCCCGCGAACCTATGCTCGGCAGCGCACGTACTTCTGCCGAGTACCCGCACAAGTCCTTGAGGTCCTTGCAGATGCGGGCGGCCACGGACTCTCGATCGACGTCCGCGTCGATCACAACGCGCCCACCGGCTACCCGCAGCCCGCCCGCGAATTGGAGAAGCGCGGTCACTTCGGCCTTGCGCGCACTGGGCAGATGCACGACGGTACTAGCGAGCTCGTCTTTCGCCCTCGGTGTCAACACTACAAATCCCCCACAACACATTGGTTCCGTACTCGCCGCGGTCTATCCACCACATCGGAAATCTCCGCTCAGCCGACACTGTGCGATTTGGCGCGCGAGGCGTTCGCCAGTGACACCCTCGGGATGGTGCAGCGCACGCCAGGTATCGAGCGTGTCGACCAGCGAATCGGGCACCGGAAGTCGTTCCCGTTCAACAACTGTCATCGAGATCTGGATCACCGAGTCGAACTCGCCGACAGCCAGGTTCACGTATGCGTTGTTGAGTTCCGCGACCGTCAGGTGAGCGCGGACGCACTCCACCAATTCCCATGCCATGTCGGACTCGCTGGTCAACGAGGTGATCCCTTCGGATGTCGGGCCGGTTCCGCATCGCGCTGGAGGTGCCACGGCACCGTGGCGACGAGCCGACGAAGGTAGTTCCGCTGGTCGAACGTGAGCCGCGGGATGAAGTTGGCCAACGCTGACGCCTCGGTGCCGTCGTCGGGCATAGTGCGGGGAAAGACCATCCACACCGATTCACCGCCGGTGACGCCGATCTCGGCAATGAACCCGCCACCTGCGAGCTGCTCGCCCAATGCCCACAATTGCCAGCCGTGCGCTTGGAGCGCTTTGGCCCACCAGTACGCCACCCGTACCTGGCGCGGCGGCTGACAGATCATACCTGGGATATGCGCGGAGTTGCGCTCCGCCGAGCGCGGCTGCTTCAACAGACGCGAGCCACCCAGCAGCGCCATCATATCCGCGGTCTCCGCCGTCCATCCGGCGGAGTCGTGCTGTGAGTAGTCCTGCCATCCAACCGAATTCACTCGCTGCTGCCGATCATGGTCTGCATAGCCAAACTCCTTCCAACTGCGCCGCACAGCGGCGTGTCCCAGCACTTGCGATCAACGGCAGACACCGGGCACTTTCACAGAAAACGGCGCAACCGACACCAACGTCGTGGCACCGCAGAGTTGGCACCATCGACGACCCACGGCCTGGCAACCGCCCATTCGAACCGGCGCGGCGCGCCATAACTCACCGGATGCCGCCGACCTGGTCGCCAACCATGGCGATTGCGCCAGCGATCAGCCCCGGCGCAAACCCCGAATAGCTACCACCGCGCGAGCAATCCTCACAGGCGCCGGGACTGCCATGCGAGCAACGCGGACATCGGCATGAGACACCGCGAAACCCGCGGCACAACACGAAACACTGCATCCCCCTTGAGAAGGCCTGCCCTAAGCCCCCCGGCTTACCTGGCACTCAACTGATGTCACGAGAATTCCACGAACCTACCGACGCGTCAACTCTTCGCAAACATTTGCTGACATTGCATTCGCAGAAATATGAGCTAACGTGCGTGCGACGGGTTGACACCCGCACACCATCCTGCGGCATCTAGCCCAGGTGCCGCACCCCCGGGCGGTCATCATCAGGTCGCTTCAGCGCCACAGCGGATCTGATATTCATTCGCACGCCGTAAGGCACTGCACCGCATCATGATTCAAGGGGGAATCACATGGTCAGCAAGAAACGTCGCCAACCTTCGTTGGACGCAGCCACTTTCGCCGAACGGCTCAACCGATTGTTTGCCACCATCTACCCACCCGGGCGCGGTCCGTACCGAAGCTTCGAGGTGACGGAGGCCCTGGCCCGCCGCGGATACCGACTGTCCGCCCCGTACCTCTCGCAGCTACGATCTGGCACCCGGACGTGTCCATCCCCGCGCACCGCGGACATGTTGGCCGAATTCTTCGGCGTGGGAGTTGACTACTTCGACCCCACCACCGGTTACGCCCGCGCCTTGGATGCAGAACTCGACTGGCTCCGGCTCACCCACGACGAGTCCGTCCGTGACCTCACTCATGCACTGATGACGTTGACGCCTGGCCTGCGCGACGACTTGCTCGGCCCCGCGGTGTGATGCGGCGGCGGCGATTGCCGCGAACCTCGTTCTGGGGCAGCGGATTTCCGTTCGGGGCTCAGCTCATCGTCTGGGTCGGCGACCGTCTGGCCTAAGGCTCCCGGCCGGCCGTGAGGCTGGGCAGTAGGACATCGTCGACCAAGATTCGCACCGTGTCATCGGTCGGTGGCCGATCCGAAACCAGTGCCCGGAACACGAGATACCCCGGCAGCAGATCGAAGATCTCCTCCTTGATGGCCGAGGAGTCGATCTCCCCGCGGTCCACCGCCTGGGCCAGCACGCCGTCGATCACCAACTTGCGCTGAAGAACGAACTTGTCCTGCATCACCGCTTGCAGGCCCGGGCTGTGCGACATCTCGTTCAGCACGGCACGCATGGTCCGCGTGTGTTCTCGAGCCTGTTCGCAGGTGGCCCGACCGATTTCCAGCAGGTCGCCCCGCAGCGACCCGGTGTGTGGCGGAACCGCGGAATTGCGGGTGCCCTCGATGAAGGCGGCGAGCACCAGATCCGCCTTCGACGGCCACCGCCGGTACACCGTCGCCTTGCTGGCCTTGGCCCTGGTCGCCACCGCTTCGACGCTCAGGCGGTCATAACCGTGCTCCTGCAGCAGTTCCAGCGTGATGGCCAACAATTCGGCTTCACGCTCACTCCGCGGGCAGCTGGAGCCGGCGCACATGTCATCGGACATCGCCACACCCCTTTCCGCCTCACTCACACCGAATGGAATACCAGAGTTACACCTCGACGTTGCACACCGTTACGGCATTGGGTGCAGGGTTTTGCGCATATGTCAACCCGGTTGCGATCACGCGTACGGTACCGTACCGTTCTGCGTCACGGGACGATTTGGCGACATTGCTTCGGCTGTTCGCCTGCGGGGGCGTCGAAAGGCTTTGGCTTGAGCAAGTTTTCGGTGGGTAAGTTGGCACGCCGGCAATGGATCGCCATCGTCGCGATCGTGGTGGTCGCCCTCGTCGGATTCAGTGTCGACCGGCTACGCGGCATCTTCGGCTCCGACAACGAGATCTCACGGCCCGGTTCCGAAGCCCTGGAGAACACCGGCTACAACCCGAAACGGGTGCTGTTCGAGGTGTTCGGTTCGCCGGGCTCCATGGCGACCATCAACTTTCTGGATATCAACGCACAGCCTCAGCGTGTCGAGAACGTCACTCTGCCCTGGTCTCAGGCCCTGACCACTGACGATCCGACGATGTATGCCGATCTGCGCGCACAGGGTGACGGCAGCACCATCGGCTGCCGCATCACCGTCAACGGCATCGTCAAGGACGAAAGGTCCACGAACCACGTGAACGGATACATCTCGTGCCTGGACAAGACCGCATGACCGGCCACCGCCTCGATCACGCCGTCGAGGGTTCCCTTCCGGCAAGGCTCATCCAGAAGCTGTCCCTGCCGATCCTGTTGATCTGGATCGCTATCGCCGCCGTCTCGAACACCATCTCGCCCCAGCTCGAGGTGGTCGGATGGGAACGCTCGGTCGGGCAGAACGCGCCCGATGCGCCGGGCATCCTCGCGATGCGGCACATCGGACAGGTCTTCCATGAATTCGATTCCGACAGCGCGGCAATGCTGGTGATCGAGGGCGATCAGCCCCTGGGTCCCGAAGCGCACAACTACTACGACGGCTTGGTGAAGAGGCTCCAGGCCGATACCGAGCATGTCGAGCACGTCCAAGACTTCTGGGGCGACCCACTGACAGCCGGCGGCTCGCAGAGCAAGGACGGCAAAGCCGCTCTGACGCAGCTATATCTGCGTGGTAATCAGGGCGAAGCCATGTCGAACATCTCAGTCGACGCCGTCCGTAAGATCGTCGCCGACGATCCGCCTCCGCCCGGCATCAGGGCATACATCACCGGCGCTTCGCCGCTGGTGACCGACAACTTCGAGGTCGGCAGCGCAGGCACCAACGAGGTCACCGGTATCACGTTCCTGGTCATCGGCATCATGCTGCTGTTCGTCTACCGGTCGCTGGTGACGATGGTGATCGTCCTGCTGACTGTCGCTATCGAACTCGCGGCCGCCCGCGGTGTCGTGGCGGTCCTGGCCCATGCCGGCGTCATCGGTCTGTCGACGTACGCGACCAACCTCTTGACCCTTCTCGCCATTGCAGCCGGCACCGACTATGCGATCTTCGTCGTCGGCCGCTACCAGGAAGCGCGCGGCAAGGGCATGGACCGGATCTCGGCCTATCACGACATGTGGCACGGCACCGTCCACGTCATGGTCGGATCAGGACTGACCATCGCCGGCGCCGTCGCGTGCATGCAGTTCACCCGGCTCCCTTACTTCCAGACGCTCGGTATCCCAGCCGCTCTCGGCGTCCTCGTGACGTTGGCGGCGGCCCTGACGCTGGGTCCGTCAGTGTTGTTGATTGCCACCCGGTTCGGACTCATGGAGCCCAAGGTCGCTCAACGGGCGCGCGGCTGGCGCCGAATCGGCACCGCCATCGTGCGCTGGCCCGGACCGATCCTCGTGGTGACCGGCGCGATCGCACTCATCGGTGTGTTCGCACTGCCCGGCTTCGAGGTGAGCTACGACAACCGCCCGTATATCCCCGCCAGCGCCCCGGGCGTCGTCGGCATGGAAGCCGCCGAGCGTCATTTCACCGAGGCGCGCATCAATCCTGAGTTGCTGATGATCGAAGCCGATCACGACATGCGGAATCCGGCGGACATGCTCATCCTCGAGCGCGCCGCCAAAGCCGTGCTGCACACGCCGGGAATCGCTCTGGTGCAATCGATTACACGTCCGCTGGGTACGCCGATCACGCACAGTTCCATCCCATTCCAGATCAGCGCGTCAAGTGCGAGCCAGATCATGAACCTGGGCTACCAGAAGGACCGGGCCAACGACCTGCTCAAGCAGGCCAATGAGATCGACAACACGATCAGCGTCCTCAAGCAGCAGCTCTCGCTGCAGAAGCAGAGCGCCGCGGCCACCCATGATCAGGTCCAGGCGTTCCACGACACCGTCGAAACCGTCAACGATCTGCGGAACAAGCTCGCTGATTTCGACGACCAGTTCCGTCCGTTGCGCAATTACTTCTATTGGGAACCGCACTGCTTCGACATCCCCATGTGCTCGGCGCTGCGATCGGTGTTCGACTCCTTGGACGGGATCGCCGATCTCTCCGACAAGTTCGGCACCATCACCGCCAGCCTCGACCGCTTGGATGCCCTGCAGCCGCAGTTGGTGGCGCTGATCCCGCCGCAGATCGCCATTCAGGAACGCAATCGCGAACTGACACTGTCGAATTACGCGACCACTGGTGGCACCAACTCCCAGAGCGACGAGGCACTGAAGAACGCCACCGCCATGGGCAAGGCGTTCGACGACGCCAAGAACGACGACACGTTCTATCTGCCACCCGAGGCTTTCGACAACGCCGACTTCAAACGCGGTCTCAAGCTGTTCCTGTCGCCCGACGGCAAGGCGGCGCGCATGATCGTGACGCATCAGGGCAATCCGGCGAACCCTGAGGCGATCCCCCACATCAACGCGATCAAGGAAGCGGTGTTCGACGCCCTCAAGGCGACGCCCATGTCGGACGCCAAGATCTACATCGCAGGAATCGGCTCCACCAACAAAGACATTCAAGAGGGCACCAAGTACGACCTGTTGCTCTCCGCACTCGCGGCAGTCGCGCTCATCCTGCTGATCATGGTAATCGTGACCCGCAGCATCGTGGCCGCGGCCGTCATCGTCGGTACCGTCGTGCTGTCGTTGGGCGCTTCGATCGGATTGTCGGTTCTGGTGTGGCAGTACATCTTCGGTATCCATCTGTACTGGGTCGTGGTGCCGCTGGCCATCATCCTGCTGCTGGCGGTGGGTGCCGACTACAACCTCCTGCTCGTGTCCCGGTTCAAGGAGGAGATGCACGCCGGCCTCAACACCGGCATCATCCGGTCGATGGGCGGCACCGGTAGCGTCGTCACCGCGGCGGGCCTGGTGTTCTCGGCGACCATGGCGGCGTTCATCTTCAGCCCCCTGATGATCCTCGGGCAGATCGGTACGACCATCGGCTTGGGTCTGCTGTTCGACACGTTGGTGGTGCGGTCGTTCATGACGCCATCGATCGCCGCGCTGCTGGGCAAGTGGTTCTGGTGGCCGCAGATCGTGCGCCAACGCCCGGTCCCCGCCGAATGGCCGACGCCGACTCCTTCTCGGGACAGCGACGAGGACGAACTCTCGTTCAGCCAGCGGTGACGGCGTGCTGACCCGCGCGCCGTCCGGAATACACACAGTCGGCCAGGGATAGCCCACTCACATAGGAGTTGGCGCAGATACCGACGGCAGTGCGTCCCGCGGCAAACAGGCCGTCGATCGCCTGTCCCGCCGGGGTTTTCACGGCGCCAGTGTCTTCATCGACGATGAGGCCACCGAGGGTGAACATCGGGCACGGATTGATCAGACTGTGCTTGACCGAGATCGCGATCAGCGAGTACGGCCCCCGCTCGATGGGATGGACGAACTCGGCGGGCTTGCCCAGCGGATCAGGGCGCCCCGCCGCTGCGGCCTCGTTGTGCTCGGTGACGGTCTGCCGCAGTCCCGTCGGGTCGATACCCGCTTTGGCGGCAACGGCTTCGAGGGTATCCGCCTCAACGCGATCGGTCCGCAGCATCGCCTCCATCTGCAGGCGCTGGAACCAAATCGCTTGCTGCGGAAGTTGTTCGCGTGCCTGCTCGAGCAAGGTGCGGTCGGCGAGAATCCAGCCGCGGCCGTTGTGGTGTTGCACCATCGCATTGCCAATGGCGGCGCCGTAACGGGTTTCGTCGATGAACCGGTGCCCATGTTCGTCGACGACGAGCCCGCCGAGCATCGCGCTGGGCGGGGTGATGAACCGCCAGGCTGAGACGTTGTCCAGCCGATCCACGGCCGCGCCAACCTCGATGCCCAGATTCATGCCGCTGCCGTCGTCTGCGCTGGTTCCGAGCTGGAGTCCCTCGCGATAGGCCGGAGCATGTTGCGCGATCAACTCCCGGTTGGCGATATAGCCGCCGGCGCACAGGATTACGCCCTTGCGGGCATGAATGTCGACCGTCTGGGCATACCGGCGCTCCAAGACAGCCAGGCGACGTTCCATCGCGGCGCGCAGCGGCGGGTAGTAAATGCCTGGTTTCACCGCCAGCGCCGCGTACGCCGCATAACGTCGCCGCACCCACGCCGGCGCATGTGCGAGCGTGCTGGTGCGCACTCCGACCACCCGCCCGGTGGCGTCGGTCAATAGCGAGTCGGCGCGAGTGTGGAACATCGTGCGTACACCTGCTCGGCTCGCCGACGCTGCCAGTGGCTGGAAGATCTTCTTGCCCGAGGCCCCCGGCCCCTTGGCGCGGTGACCGCGCTGCACCGGCGGGGTGAGCCCGCGGAAGTGGCCGGAGTTCTCGCTTCCCGAGTAGTACAGGTAGTACTTGTTGTTCGGGTAGGACGTCTTGTAGGGGCACACCGATGCCTCGAACGGCACGCCGTGTGCCGTGAGCCAGTCGATCATCGCGGGACTGCCGTCGACGAAGCGCCGCAACGTTTCTGGCCGCACCGCGTCGCCGATCTCGGCATGCAGGTAGGTGTACATGGCGTCAGCGGTGTCGTCGATACCGGCTTCGCGCTGCACCCACGTGCCACCGCCGGCGTAGACGATCCCGCCCGAGACCTGTGTGGCGCCGCCGCCGTTGAACCGGTCGATGGCGAGAACGTCCGCCCCCTGGGTGCGGGCCTCAAGTGCAGCGCATACACCCGCGGCTCCGTAGCCGACCACGATCACGTCCGCGATGACGTCGCTCATGGCGATCCTTCCGGTCGATAACTCGAACTTACAGTTTAGACTTTGAGTACAACATATCGGTTTGGATCTGGGTTACACGGTCCCCGGATTCGCTGGGCCCGCTGCTCGTACACTTCGACTCGTGGCTGAACAAACGGGACGTGCGGTGCCCGCGGCAGTGGCGAGCAAGCTCTATGCCGCAGCCGAACTGATCGCCACCAAGGGACTGGAAAACACGAAGATCGAAGAGATCGCGGCCGCATCCGGTGTCCCGAAAGCCACGCTGTACTACTACTTCACCGGCAAAGACGACATCCTCGGCTTTCTGCTGCGGGATTCGCTGGGCGACCTTGCCCGCGAAGTCGCCGAGGCTGCCGACTCCGCCGGCAGCGGCAAGGAGCGACTGGTTGCGGTCATCACCGCGCAGGTCGCGCACACGATGAACCGGCCAGGGACCAGCATGACTCTGGTTGGCGACCTGGGTCGAGCGATCAGACTCCCCGAACTCGCGTCGGCCGTCCAGGATGCGTTCTACGAACCCATCGCCCGCGTTTTGGCGGCCGGGGCCGCCGACGGAACCTTGAAGGATGTCGCGGATCCACGCAGCGATGCCATCAGCATTTTCGGCGCGATGATGATGACAGCGCTGCTGCACAACGCCGTCAGCTCGGGAAAGTCCGAGCGCGACGTGGCCCGTGAAGTCATCGACTTCGTCCTGAACGGCGTGGCGCCCGCGCGCTGAGTGTTCGACAGGATCTCGCCAAGGGAGGTTTGACAATGAAGTTCCGGCGCATCCTGTCCGGCGACCGGCTGCAGTATCAGAAGCTCGACGACACCGGCGACTGGGAGCCCACCGATGTCGCGCCGCTACCGTCGGCCTTCACCCCGGAATTCGAGGTGGCCCGCGCCCGGGACCACGCCGCGGCCGGCGGCGGATGTCTGCCGTTCCAGCCGCTGTCGTTCCGCGACTTCATGGCGTCCCGGCAACACGTGATCGATGCTTCTCGAGGATTGTTGACCCGGTTCCATCCGCGCGAAGCTGCCGTGACGCGTGCGGTGGAATCCCTTACCCACAAACCGTTTCCGAAGTTCGCACCGCACGCACTGTTCGACCGACAGCCGATCTACTACATGTCCAATCACCTCACCTTCGTGCCCAGCGGTACGCCGGTGCGGGCTCCGGCCTACACCAAGGCCCTCGACTACGAACTCGAACTCGGCTTCGTCCTGCGCACCGGGCTGCGCGACGCCAGCCCCGAAGAGGCCACGAACGCCATCGGAGCCTTCGTCGTGCTCAACGACTTCAGCGCCCGCGACGTGCAGCGCGCCGAGATGGCCACCGGCCTCGGCCCGCAGAAGTCGAAGCACTTCGCAAGTTCCATGTCGCAGGTCGCGGTGACCCCCGACGAAATACTCCCCAAGTTGGCAACGTTGACCGGATCAGTGAGCATCAACGGCCGCGTGGTCAGCCGGGTTGATACCAGCGATCAACGCTGGACCATCGGCGAGATGCTCGCACACGCGTCAAAATCCGAAACTTTGCTTCCCGGTGAGCTTTTCGCGACCGAGACTCTGGCCGGTGGCAGTGGTATGGAAACCGGCAATTGGCTGAACGACGGTGATGCCCTCACGCTCGAACTGGACGGGATCGGGACCATCGAACATGCGATAACGCAGCATCGCTGAACGTGTCGCCGCTACCTGATTGCCTTCGTGTGGAGGGTCTCACGTGCAGTCGGCAGTCGCGACCGGGACCGATCCACGAAGACCGGGGCGCCGACGTCATCAGACAGCGGCCCAGGTGCCTGCGGCGAACTGTCCGAGAGTGCGGCCCGCAGAACCTGCACGAACTGCGCGGGTTGATCATTCTGCAGGTAGTGGTTGGCTCGCGGCAACACCCAGAATTCGTTGTCGCCCGGCTTGGTCGACAAGTAGTTGTTCCACACATGTGACGCGACCCGCAACGGCGAGACCTCATCGCAAAGCCCCCACACCACAATCGTTTTGACGGTCATCGCCGCGACTGCCTCGAGCCATTCCTGTTCGTGCTCGGCGCGCTCCACCAGATACTGGATCGTGTCGTGGATGACGGCCAGGCCATCGTTTGCGGCGAAGGTGTCGGCCAGCGCCACGATGGTCGGATCGTCGAGTGCGCGACGCGGCGTGAACGTGGTTTGCCCAAGCCCGGCGGCGAGGAGTTGGGGCGTGATGGCACCGACGGTCGCCGCCGCTGTCTGGGGATCGAGCACGAGCCGCTGGAATTCGGTCAGATTCGACAAGGGCAGGAAGATATTTCCGTTACTGAGAACAAGGTTGGACACGTCGAACGACGTCTCGCCGGTGCTGCATCGATGCGCGAAAGCAAGCGCGACGCTGTCGCCGCGGTCGTGGGCAACCACATCGCCTGTGTGGGCATCGAGGACTTCGGTGAGGTAGTACCCGAGCAGTTCGCTGTCGCGGCGCAAGGTATAGCTCACGCCCTGGGGCTTGTCGGAGAATCCGAAGCCCGGAAGATCCAGTACGCAGACCCGAAAGCCTGCGCTGAGCTCCCCCACCACGTCCTGCCAGTCGATGCTGCTGGTGGGAAACCCATGAACCAGCAGCAGGAGCGGAGCCCTGGGGTCGCCGAATTCTGCATGAAAGATGTTGAGCCGAAGGCTATCCGGCTCCGATGAGATCCACTCGAAGTGACTGCCTGCCGCCAGCCATTCGCGGGCGCGCCGCTCCATGATCAGCCTAGTTCCCGGTCCAAGCGCTGGCGATCTGCTTGCCGATGTCGACAACTTTCGCCTGCTGCGCTTCGGGTGCTTCGATCCGCCGGCCGACCTGTTTGGCGATGACGCGCTTGATCTCTGAGTCGACGTCCGCGACGATGCGCAAAAGTTCGCCCCGCAGCGTCTGCGACGTCACGTTGACAGTGATGTCCTTACGCTCCGGCTTGGGGATATCGATGATCAGCAGCAGCGGCTCCGCCGCCCGAGCGGTGGCAACCAACGCGATCTCCCCCGCCACCATGAATCTCGAGCGGTCCACGCGCAGGTCGATCAGGAGATCGATGTCCAGCGGTATGCGAACGTCGAACGAGATCATGTCGCCGGCCCTGCGCGTCACGTGAGGCTGCTCGATACTGACGCGCGCGGTAACCCGAGCAATTCCCGCCGGGCCGGCCGGAAAGGGTCCGAGTTCGAAGGTATCGCCCGCCATGCTGCCGAAGCCGTCGGCTACACGGTCAGCGGTGACGGCAACCTCGAAGAACTTTCGGCCGAATTCCTCGTACGTCGCGAAATCGTGCGTCGACATCAGACCACAATCAGTCGACGGTATGGACGATCAAGATGTCGATCTTGGCCTTTCGGGCCACGTCAGCAGGTACCGAGCCCAGCAGTCGTCCTGCTGTTGAGTCGAGGCCGACGTCGCCGACGACGATCAGCTCCGCCTCGACTTCCGTCGACAGTCTGACCAACGCCTCGACAGGTGCGGCGATCACCGAACGTTCCTCGATGTCTGTGGCACCTGCCCCACGGGCGAGTTCGCCTGCCTCATGGAGGATTTCGTACACATGTGCATCGCCGTGCACCCGGTAGCCCTCGCGCCCCAGGGCATCCTCGGCGCGCCGGTCACTCGCTTTTTCGGGTGCAGCCGCCCGTGCCCAACCGCCCTTCTCGACTTCGTGAATATGCGCGGTTGCGATGACCAGTTTCGCGCCGTGCTGCGCCGCAAACGCGGCGGCCTGCTCCACCGCTTTCATCGACGAGTCTGAACCGTCAGTACCCACGAGGACCGTTTGATAGCTGCCCATGCTGTCTCCTAACGGGAGGGAAGTCGTCACGACACTAGCGCGAACAGAGTGGTTGACGTGGGCTTTCGAGGCGCATCGGGCTGCCCGTCGGCGGCGACTCCCCCAATCGGGGGACAGTGATTTCATCCCCGCGTCAGCCGGTCACCGGACAGACTCGCGGCCGGCCGAGCGAGACGCTGTAAGCAACTCAGCACCGCGCCACAGCTCACGCTTCCCGGAAGGACCTCGCCATGACTGCCATCCCGGGCGCCGAAAGGTCCACTGCCAAACGGCGCGCGATCATCCGTACGGTTCTCGAAGTAGGGTCCCCGCTGCTCGCCTTCTATGGACTTCGCGCCACCGGGCATTCGGAGTACTTCGCGCTCTTGGCCGCCACGATCGTCGCCGGCCTCCCGGTGGCATATGGTCTGGCCAAAGCCCGTCAGCTCGACCCGTATTCCGGATACCTCATGTTGATGTTCGGGCTGACGCTGGCGGTCGCGTTGGTGACCACCAACCCACAGCTGGTGCTGGCCGGGCAGACGCTCGTCGGCGGCGTTGCGGCTGCGGTGTTCCTCGCGAGCTGCGGCATCGGCAAGCCCATGACACTGTTCGTCGCGGCGCGGTTCATGCCCGGGACCACCGAAAGCACACTCACCGCAGCGTTGCACGCATTGCACATCCGGTTGAGTGCGGTCGTCGGCGTCGGCCTGGTCGTTCAGGTAGTCGTCCTGCTGGCGATCATCTTCACGTTCCCCTTCGACGTCGCGAACGGCTTGGTCAACGTCGTCGGTTCTGTGATCGTCCTCGCGATCGCCGCAGTGGTCGCATTCATGGTCCGCCGCTTCAAGCAGGTGCCCGCAGTGGTAACCCCGCGGCTCGGTAGCCGGCATCGATGACGGTCATATTCTCAACCGCGTCCAGCGGCGACGTCTTTACCGGTTCTACCGCCCAACACCGCATCGGCGAATGCGTCCAGTTGATAGCTGTACGACGCGCGACGCGGAAACCGTTCGACGCGTTTGCCGTTCGCGGTACGGACCGCGAGGCGATGGAACAACTGCGGCAGCACGGGATTGAGTACCCGTAGCTCTCCGCCACATGCTGCAGCGCACCCGGCCGGTATGCCCTGCGGGGTAACGCAATTCGGCGGTGATCGCCCTGTCGACCCGATCATCCCTCGACCACGCGCACTGGACGAGCGATTCCGGCAGTGCCGGAGCCGTGGGTCACGGCGGTGGTGGGATGTCGTTTTCAGTGGGCGGGTGTTGTTCGCCGGATGCGGTTGCTTCCTCTGCCCGACGGCCGGCTTCGCGTGCGGCTTGGAGGGCTTCGTGTCGTCGGGCGCAGGCTTCTTGGGCCGCCGCTAACTGCTGGAGGTCGGCTTCGTTGAGGGCGCGTTCGTAGGCGATCTGCTGCGCCAGGTCTTGGGCGCGGGTGCGGCGCCGCATCGGCATCATGACACCGCGCCCCGGCGCCGGTGGGGTGCCCAGATCAGTGCCGTCCGGCGGCGGCGGATCCGGTAGCGGGGTGTCGGTGACCTTGTCGGGGAACAGGATTCGACTCGTGGGCACGCTGGTATACGTGTGGCCAGTAGGTGCAGTCCACACAATCGTCCCGTCAGCGAGTTGACGGTCACGCCAGCCCTCGGGCCCGCCGTAGAAGGTCTTGAGTAAGTGGTGTTTGCGGCATTTCGGGCTCAAGTTGCCCGGATGGGTCGGCCCGCCCGGCCACGGCACCGTGTGGTCGAGGTCGCAGGCGGTGGCCGGCTGATCGCAGCCCGGGAACATGCACGTCATCGCCCGCATCCGCACGAACTCATCAATCGCGGCCGAGGGCCGGTAGCGGTTTACCCCACCCAATCCGGTGGCTGAGGCGACGGTGCGGACCTTGGCGCCGCGGGCCACCAGATCGGCCAACACGGCCGGCGGCACCACACCGCCGCCGACCACATAGCCGACCGGCGTGCGCACCCGAGCGGGGACCCGCACAGGCGCCGGCTCAGCCGCGGGATCAGGACTGTGGGCGAGCGTGGCGGCTGGCACTGGCGCGGGCGACGCGTCGAGCGCTGCCCCGTTCACCAGCTCGGGTGCGCGCTCGGATTCGGGCGTGAAGACCGGCTCAGGCACGGGCGGGGTCAGGGGTGCAGCCGGGTCCCCGCTGAGCAACCGATCAGCCACCGGCGCCGGCAGCGCATCGGTCAGCACATGAATCACCACCGCCGTCGCCCGCACATCAGGCCCGACCGCCGGACACTCGGGGGTGCCACACTGGCACGCCAACCGGTCCCCACGGGCGGCGAGCACCCCGACCGCATCCGCGCGGCGCTGCGCGAACGTGCGCGGATCGTTGTCACACACCTGCCGAGCGAGGGCAGTCAAGGCCCGATCGAACAACTCCGCGTCCGTGGCCAGCAGCGCACCCCAGATCGACGCCACCCCGGTCTCATCATCAGGCTTGCCGACCCCAACCCCACGCGAGCGGGCCGCCGGCCGCACCTTGAGCACCGCGACCGGATCGAACTTGTGCACCCAACCGTCGATCTTCTCCTCAATCTTCTTGCGGGACAACCCCACCCACTCACACAACGCCCCCGCCAGCGCAGCATCGATCACCGCCAACGTGTTGGGATCCTCCACCAGCCGGGTACGCCAACAGATCATGCCGACCGTGCGCGCCGACACCCCACCATCGGCGAACACCGCCGCCACCCGACGCAGACGATCGCGCAATGCGACCGCGGTAGCCATCTGCCCCGACGCCTCCCGAGACCCGATCCCCAACGCAGCCCCCACCTCAGCGACCGCGGCATCCCACCCATCACACGCCCACCACTGCCGATCACCCTGACCATCAACCCGCAGCGCCACCAGATCAGCAATGGCCGTGAACTTCCCAGACTCGGCCATAGCCGATACCCGCGCGAAGTGGACCATCGAGTCGACCACGGATACATCATGGACCAGCGCACCGCCGGCCCCGATCCCCACGCATTCGAACATATGTGCTAGTTTACGGGTGGATCTGCCGCACCGCAACAGAATTCGACCAGGTTTGCGGGGAAGTCACAGACCGAGCCAGCACTTGCCCGTGTGGCCAAGTCCGTTTTCGGTTCGGCGTGCACAATCGGTGCGTGACCCGCCGCCCCCTCAAGCCCTGGCACTTCGTCCTCCTCTTCGGCGTCGTGAGCCTGCTCGCCGACATGGTGTACGAAGGTGCCCGGAGCATCATCGGTCCCTACCTGGCGACTCTCGGAGCTTCGGCTGCTGTCGTCGGATTGGTTGCCGGCGCAGGAGAATTCATCGGCTATGGGATGCGCGTCGTGTCCGGCTATGCGATTGCACGAACGCAGCACTACTGGGCGTGGACCATCACCGGTTATGCCCTCACCGTGCTGAGTGTGCCGCTGATCGGTGTCACGGGATCTCTCGTACCGGCACTGCTGCTGTATGGCACGGAGCGGCTGGGCAAGGCTGTGCGCTCACCCGCGAAAGACACGTTGCTGTCGCATGCGTCGATGAGCACCGGCCGCGGCAGCGCTTTCGGCGTCCACCAAGCCCTCGACCAAACCGGCGCGATCGCCGGCCCGCTGCTGCTGGCGGCGGTACTGAGCGCCCATGCCGGTGACTACCGGCTGGCGTTCGGGGTGCTCATCGTCCCCGGCATCCTGGTGCTGGCCCTGCTCGGTTGGCTCCGCTTCCGCGTCCCGGACCCTCGTGACTACGAACAGGTGCACGTCGACATCACGGCGCCTGACGGGGCGTCCGACGAACCCCAGCCCGCCGACGCCAAGCCACGGCTTCCGGCCCAGTTCTGGCAGTACGTGCTCGCGATCGGACTGTTGTCCTGCGGTGTCGCGTCGTTCCCATTGCTGGCGTTCCATGCCCAGCGCACCGGGCTGCTCACCGACGCTCAGGTACCCATCCTGTTCGCGGTGGCCATGGCCGTCGACGGCGCCGCGGGACTCGTGATGGGCCGCGTCTACGACCAGCGAGGAGCGGTCACGCTGCTCGCGGTTCCGATCGCCGCCGCCCTTTCCGCGATCGCCTTCACTGGCGACCGCACCCTGGTCTGGATCGGCGTCGCTGTTTGGGGTGTGGTCAACGGGGTGCTCGACTCCACCGTCAAATCGGTCATCACCGAGCTCGTGCCGGCAAACATAAGGGCCATCGCTTTCGGCTGGCTGGCCCTGCTGCGCGGCGTCGCACTGCTCGTGGCGGGCGGACTGCTCGGCGCGGTCTACGACATCTCCCCCGGCTACACCATGGCGCTGATCGTGGTGGCGAACATCGCCGCGCTCGCCGGGCTGGTGCCGGTGTTGCGGCGCATGCAGCCGGCCACCTGATAGCCACCCGCTGAACTGGTGTTCCAGCGGCGAAAATCCGAGTGGACGCCTGCTGGAACACCGTCTCGGCGCACGATCCCGGGTGGCTGTCAACCCCTACGCGCCTTGCCAGCGGGAGCGACCTGCAGAGCCGGAAATGACGCTCGCTAACATGAATGCGCTGCTCAGCGCGATCGGCCAAGCGACCCGTAGGACAGATGACTTGAATACACCAGAACTTGCCAGTTGGAACACCCAGGAAGCCCTGGCGGAGGCGATGATTCCGATCGTCGGCACCCTGCACCGCACGCGTGGCGTCACCGTCTTGCTGCACAGCCGGTCGCTGGTGAACAAGTCGGTCATCAGCATCCTGCGGACGCACCGCTTCGCCCGGCAGATCGCCGGCGAAGAGCTGTCGGTGGTCGAGACCTTCCCGTTCCTGGAGGCTCTGGCGAATCTTGATCTGGGCCCCGCCAAGATCGACCTCGGCCTGCTCGTGCACGCCTACCGCGCCGATGAGCGCGGCCTCTCGGTCCCGGACTTCGTCGCCGACGCCCTCTCCGCGGTCACCGGTGCCAACAAGGCCGAACCGCAGGGCCCGCGCGATGTGGTGCTCTACGGTTTCGGCCGGATCGGCCGTCTCGTCGCACGGCTGCTCGTCGAGAAGGCCGGCGGTGGCAACGGACTGAACCTGAGGGCCGTCGTTGTCCGCAGCGGTGGCGCCGACGACCTCAAGAAGCGGGCTTCGCTGCTGCGCCGCGACTCGGTGCACGGGCACTTCAACGGCACCATAAAGGTCGACAAGGAGAACAACCTCCTCATCGCCAATGGCAACGTCATCAAGTTCATCTACGCCAATGACCCGTCCGAGGTCGATTACACCCAGTACGGCATCAACGACGCCATCCTGATCGACAACACCGGCAAGTGGCGCGACCGCGCCGGCCTCGAGCAGCACCTGCGTCCGGGCATCTCGAAGGTCGTCCTGACCGCACCGGGCAAGGGCGACGTGCCCAACATCGTGCACGGCGTCAACCACCTCGGGCAGGACGTCAACCAGCAGATCTTCTCGTGTGCGTCGTGCACCACCAACGCGATCGTGCCGCCGCTCAAGGCGATGGACGAGAAGTTCGGCATCATCCGCGGCCACGTCGAGACCGTCCACTCGTTCACCAACGACCAGAACCTCCTGGACAACTACCACAAGGCCGACCGTCGCGGCCGTTCGGCGCCGCTGAACCTGACGATCACCGAGACCGGTGCGGCCTCGGCCGTCGCCAAGGCGCTGCCGGAGCTCAAGGCCAAGATCACGGGTAACTCGATCCGCGTTCCCACCCCCGATGTCTCGATCGCCATCCTGAGCCTGCAGCTCAAGAAGGAGACGACGAAGGAGGAGGTGCTCACGCACCTGCGCGAGACGTCGTTGTCGGGTCCGCTGAGCCGCAACCTCGACTACACGGCCGCGACCGACGCCGTGTCGAGCGACTTCATCGGTTCGCGTGCGGCATCGATCATCGACGCGAACGCCGCGATCGTCGACGGCGACCAGGCGATCCTGTACTGCTGGTACGACAACGAGTTCGGCTACTCCTGTCAGGTGGTCCGCGTGGTGCAGTTCCTGTCGGGCATCGAGTACCCGACGTACCCGCGCAGCTGATCTCGCCTTCCACCGAAACGGCATTCCCGCAGTCGAGTTCTCGAACTTGTTCTGCGGGAATGCCGTTTCGGCGCTAGAGGGGTAGCCCGTAGTGGGCCGCGATACCGCCCAGCAACAACGTCATTCGATGCTGGAATGCCTGTTCGCCGAACGGGTCGTCACCGGACTTCGCGATGGCACGCAGCGTCGGGTACTCCGATGGCGGGCACTGCGCGGTGAGCGCGAGAATCCGCGCCAGCCACGGTTGCCCGCTCTCGGAGTAGAGGTATTCGCGATGCGCCTCCGTAACACTGCCGACCGCCATGGCGCTCACAGCGGCCCACACCGCAAGCGCGTCGCCCGGTGACAAGCCTTGGGCCGCAAGTGCTTCGACCGCATCGGCGGTGTACTCCATCTCGACGTCATGCCCAACCGCTCCGCTGACGAACTTCTCCACGAGCGCGGGTTCTGAGGCGAGCACCGTCCGGATGTAGGAGGCGTAGTCGCGTAGCCAGGTGGCCCAGTGGCCGCCGGTATACCGCGGCGGCGGCGAGCTGGTCAGAGCACTCGCCGTGGCCAGACGCAGCAGGTCATCCTGGTTCTTCACGTGATGGTAGAGGCCGGGCAAACTGACACCGAGATGTTCGGCGACGCGGCGCATTGTGGCGTTCTCTGTGCCGATATCCAAAACCGCTGCAGCGATGGCGTTTTGGTCGATGCGCGGCGGCCTCCCTCGGCGGGGTGCTGCGTCGTTCACGCTCATCGGGTTCTCCTGGCGACCGCTTTCACATTCGGGGTTGACGATAACCGAGGCGACTTTTAATAATCAATATGAAAAACTCGCTGTGGCCGGGAGCTCCTCGACTGCCGCTGACCCACCACAGAAACGACACGATGAGCCGAGTCAACCGTCAGATCCTGCTGCGGCGCCGCCCCAATGGGCTGGTCTCCCCCGACGACACCGAGATGGTCACGGTGCCCACCCGGGTCCCCGCCGACGGCGAGGCCCTGTGCTGACTCCCTTTGATGACTACCCGATCCATTCCTCTGCCGATCCGGTGGGCGTCCCGGCCAGTGGCGACCTCAACCACTACGACCGTTACTGGTTCAACGGCCACCAGCGTGACGGCGATTTCTACTTCGGCGCAGCCATGGGGCACTACCCCGTTCGCGGGATCATCGATGCCGCCTTCAGCGTCGTAAAAGATGGTGTCGAACATTCGGTCTTCGCTTCGGGGGCAATGCCTCTCGACCGGTCGGCCACCGTCGGGCCGTTCCGCATCGAAGTCATCGAACCGCTGCGCACCATCCGGTACGTCGTCGAACCCAACGAGCACGGCATTTCCTGCGACCTGACCTTCCAGGCCACGACGGCGGCCGTCGAGGAGCCGCGTCAACAGCGGCGCACCGCCGAAGGCATCGTGTTGACCGACCACACCAGGCTCACCCAGTGGGGGTCGTGGGAGGGGACCATCACCGTCGACGGCGAAGACGTGACGGTCAAGGCCGGCTACGTGCCGGGCACACGGGATCGCTCATGGGGTGTCCGACCGGTCGGCGAGCAAGTTGCCGTACTACGTCAACCCATGCCCTTCCAGGTCTTCTGGCTCTGGGCTCCATTGCATTTCGGGGACCGATTCACCCACTACGCCTTCCATGAGCACGAGGACGGGCGCCGCTGGCTGGAGACTGCCGCGGTCCTGGACCCACTGCCTGCAGGTGCGTCGCCGTGCAGTCGGGTCGGCGTGCGTGAGTGCTACGACGTCGGCTACGAACTCGACTGGGAGCCCGGCCGGCGCGAGATCCGGCGCGCCCATCTATGGTTCACCGACCCCATCGAGGGTCAAACCCATATCGAGCTGGAGAAGCTTTACACGTTCCGGATGCGCGGCATCGGCTACTGGCACCCCCACTGGGGACACGGTTCCAACCATGGGCAATACGAGATCGGCCGGGAATCGATCAGTTTGGACGATTTCGACCCCACCGACTTCACGTCCCTGCACCTGCAGAACGTCGTCAAGGCAACCATGGGTGAGCGCAGCGGGATCGGTGTCGTCGAACAGATCGCCATCGGTCCGCATACGCCGTCAGGACTCACCGGTTTCCTGGACGGGTACCAAGCCGGCAGGGCTACCGGCTGATGGAATGCACCAGGTCGATCGCGGCACCGAGGGTATTGAACCGTTCCTCGAGTGTGTCTCCGGCGGGATAGACGCGCACGGTGTCGACGCCGGCGTCACACCACACCTGCAGGCGGTCGCGCACCATGTCCGCGGTACCGATCAAGGTGGTGGCGAGGATCATCTCGTCGGTGATGAGCGCCGCCGCACCCTCGCGGTCGCCGGCCTGCCAGCGTTCACTGACCGCCACCGCGACCTCCGCCCAGCCCTGCCTGCTATACGCCTGGTTGTAGAAATTGGTTGAGGCTGAACCCATTCCACCGAGGCTGAACGCCAACTCGCCTTTCCGGGCGTCGATCAGTGTCTTCAGGTGCTCCTCGTCGCGGGCGAAGGACACCTCGGCGCCCTGGCAGATATCCAGATCGGTGCGGGTGCGGCCGGAGCGATCGAGTCCGTCATCGAGATGCGCGAAGTAGGCGTCCTCGGCGCCTTCCGGGACAAAGCTGGTGCCGAGCCAGCCGTCGGCGACTTCGCCGGTGAGACGCAGCATCGCGGGCGTGAGACTGGCTATGTACAGCGGGATTTCGTGCTCTGCCCGCATGGATAGCCGCATCGGCTTCGCGTCGCCGCCCGGCAGCGGAATCTGGAACTGCTTGCCGCTGTGCGAGATCCGATCACCAGCAGCCGCTTGGCGGATGACGTCGATGGTCTCGCGCATCCGGCCCAGAGGCTTGGCAAACGGTACGCCGTGCAGTCCCTCGATAACCTGGGGACCTGATGCGCCCAGGCCCAGCAGGAAGCGTCCTTCCGACAGGTTGGACAGCGTGATCGCGGCTTGTGCGATGGCTACCGGAGTGCGCGTACCCAGCTGAATGATGCCCGAACCCAACAACATCCGCTCTGTGCACGAGGCATAGAAGCCCAGCGCAGACGGTGCGTCGGACCCCCACGCTTCGGCGACCCAGCAGATGTCGAGGCCCAGCTTCTCGGCCTCTGCGACGAAAATCCTTTGGTACTTCCAGTTTCCGAGGCTGTCCGCCTCGACCGTTGTCGCCGCGCGCATCAGCTTTCTGCCCGCTGCTTGATGTGGGCAAGGGCGGCCTGCATGCCGGCTTCGAATTCGCGGAGTCGGTTGAAGACGATCTTCTGCTCCTTGTCGGGCATCCGGGCGATCGCCAGAGACAAGCCGGATGGCGCAGGGCCCATCTGAGCCCATTGCGCGAGCCGCGTTCCCGTACCCTCGGGGCTCACGCTCAGCCGCCAGGTTGCGGTCGGGTTCTCGGCATCACCGATGGCCCAGGCCATCACCTGTCGCGGCTCGTACTCGATGATCACGGACTCCGTCGACCACTCACCCAGGGCCGGGTGACTGTTGTAGCCGACGAACCGGGCACCGAAACGAGGTGTGTCGCAGTCTTCGAGCCACTCGACTCGCTGCAGCTCCGGACTACACTCGGGCATCACCGTGATGTCGGAGGCCAGTTCCCATACCCGCTCGACGGGCGCGTCGATCCACGTCGAGACCTCGACGGTAGGCGCGTCGGCATACACCGCACCGGTCCACTCCATGACTCAATTTCCCTTCGGTGTTGGTGCGCCGGCGGCGAAAAGCGTTCGCGCTGCCAGCAGCAACTTCAGTTCGGCGTTGACGTCGTCGAGAGGCTGCGGGCTCGACGTGGCCCGGCACATGGTGATCGCACCCTCGATGGCGCCGAGCGACATGGTCGCGAGCCGGCGGGCCGCTGCGGTGTCGAGACCATCTGCCGTCAGGCAGTCGGTGATCAGCCCGTGCCAAGTGCGGAAAATCTGATTGGCGTGCCGCGCCAGCTCCGAGTCCGGCGCGGCGCTGACGGCAATGGACACCACCGGGCAGCCGACTCCGAACTTGTGCTTCCGCAGCAGCTTTCGCCAGAACGTGGTGAGTTCATCGACAACGGCGGCCGGTCCACGGTCCGCGGCATCAGCGATGAGCCGCGAGATGGCATCACCGCTGAGCTGTGCGGCTTCGTCGATGATCTGGGCACGCCCACCCGGAAAGTGGTGATAAATCGAACCTCGAGGTGCCCCGCTCCGGCTCAGCACATCCTCGAGCGTGACACCGTCCACACCGCGCTCACGCAGCAACTCGACAGCCGCGAGCACCATCGACTGGCGGGTGTCGGGCGGCATGGGCAACTCCTGGTGCGATCAATGGCTTCGAATTATGATCTCTCTCATACTGAGCGGTCAAGGACGCAACGAAACCGCAGCGCGTCTGGCACCGATAACACCAGATATCCCCCTTCGCTATGGGAGCACTCATAGCGAAGGGGGATCCAAGAAAACCGAGCTACAGGGCGCCGTCGAGATATGCGGCACGACAGGCACGACGGGCCAGTTTGCCGCTGGTGGTGCGCGGGATGCCGCCGGCCGGCAGCAGCTTCACATCACCGACGGTCACGGCGTGCCGCTCAGACACCAGTTCTTCCACCGCCTCGATGGCCGGCTGCGGATCACTGTGGGCTGTGCCCGAGGCGCGTTCGGCGACGATCACCAGCTGCTCGCCATGCTCGCCTGGCACGGTGAAGGCCACCACGTATCCGCGGCGCACCAGGGGTGACGCGTCAGCGGCGGTGGCTTCGAAGTCCTGCGGATAATGTTTACGTCCATCGATGGTGATCAGGTCGGCCAACCGTCCCGTCACATAGAGCTCGCCATCGAGGTAGAAACCCAGATCGCCTGTGCGCAGCCATGATCCGTCGATCTCGGCGCCGTCAGTGTGACTGCGCTGCGGCTGGGCCGCTCGCAGCTGAGCGCGGAAAACCTCGCGAGTCTCCTCTGGCATGCCCCAGTACCCTCGGCCGATGTTGTTGCCCTGCAACCAGATCTCACCGACGTGTCCGTCCGGCAGCTCGGCGCCGGTAGCCGGGTCTACCAGCACCGCCCAGAGGCTGCGTGCGGTCTGACCGCACGACACCTGCGCGACCGCACCCGGCGCCCCCTCGGCCACGGACACCGCATTTCCGGACGCCAACTGGTCGCGGTCGAAGTACCGCACCGTCGCCTCCGCGGCAGGTGCGATGTTCGATACGAAAAGCGTTGCCTCGGCG
The DNA here is from genome assembly GCF_054515875.1 of Mycolicibacterium sp. HS_4_1. Classification (NCBI taxonomy): domain Bacteria; kingdom Bacillati; phylum Actinomycetota; class Actinomycetes; order Mycobacteriales; family Mycobacteriaceae; genus Mycobacterium; species Mycolicibacterium sp. HS_4_1. The sequence goes on along the minus strand of NZ_CM137261.1, from coordinate 2,925,367 downwards.
ATGCCATAGGACGGCTTGAACGCCGTCTTCGGCAAGCCGTGCGGTTCGAATGCCGCGTTGAATGTGTTGATGGCGTCGATGCTCACGGGCTCGGAGCCGATGATCAATACGACGTTCGTCAGGTCGATGTTGTCATCCGGACCCGGCGTCCCCCGTTGCGCGGCCCACTCGTAGGCGAAATTCGGTGCGGCAGTCACGACCCGCCCGACCTTCGAGCCGTCGGACAATGCCTTGATCCACCGCAGCGGCCGTCGGATGAATGCCGTGGGAGACAACAGCGTCGAGTGACCGCCGTATACCGTGGGAAAGCCGATCATCGACAGACCCATGTCGTGATACAGCGGCAGCCAGCTGACGCCATGCGTGTTGCGGTCCAGCATGTCGATGGACAGGATCATCTGAATCAGGTTGGTACCCACCGCCTTATGCGTGATCTCGACACCGACGGGCGGTCGGGTGGCACCTGAGGTGTACTGCAAGTGCGAGATGTCGTCGATGTCCAAGTCCACAGGAGCGAACGCGGCACCCTCGCCGTCGGGGATCTCATCCACGGCGACGACGGTAGGGCTGCCCAGCTCGGGGTGTACGGACAGGAACGCGGTGACTGCGGGCAGCGCCGACGTCGTCGTCAGGATCGCGGTCGGTCCAGCGTCACGCAACGCGATATTCAAACGTTCAGCGTGCCCGGGTAATTCGGGCGCGAAGAGCGGCACCGCGATGGCCCCGGCCTTGATCGCCGCGAAGAATCCGGCGACGTAGTCGAGTCCCTGTGGGGCGAGGATGGCAACGCGATCACCGCGCTCACTGATGGCCTGGACCCTGGCGGCGATGGCCCGCAGGCGCACACCGAGCTCGGCCCAGGTCAACTCGATGGTTCGCAGGTCCGCAGCCGAATAGTCCAGGTAGCGGTACGCGACGGTGTCCGGGACATGCGCGATGTTGCGGTCGATCAGGGAGATCAAGGTCGCGCCGGGCGGCAGCGTCACCCTCCCCGATTCGTCGAAGCACTCCTCGATCTGGATCAGGCCGTTGCTCGGAGTCATGAGTCCAGATTAAGCACGAACTCGGGGCCAATGGCTGTGGCCCTGGTTACTTGACGCCGCGCACCAGACGGCCCGGACGGGCGCCGGTGTCAACGCCGTGGCGACGGGTGACGGTGCCGCTGACGATGGTCGCGTCGTATCCACTTGCGCCTTGCACCAAGCGTTTTCCGCCGGCCGGCAGATCATGCACCATCTTCGGTGCGTGCAGGGTCAGCGCGTCGAGATCGATGACGTTGAGGTCGGCCTTCTTGCCCACACTGACCACGCCACGGTCGGACATGCCGTAGAGCTGGGCAGTGTCGTGCGACTGCTTCCGGATGACGTACTCGAGCGGCAGCCTCTCGCCGCGGTGCCGGTCCCGGGCCCAGTGGGTGAGCAGGAACGTCGGGTACGAAGCGTCGCAGATCATGCTGCAATGCGCACCACCGTCAGACAGCCCGAGCACTCCCGCCGGGTGGGTGAGCATTTCCCGGATGGCGTCATGGTTGCCGTCGGAGTAGTTGAACATCGGGTACATGAGCATGGCCCCGGCGTTCGCTTCCAGCATGAGGTCGTACATCGCAGCCAAGGGATCCACGCCGCGCCGCTGCGCGATCGCGGCGACGGTACGTTCCACCGTCGGCTCGTAGTCCGGTGGTTCGCCGATGTGGTACAGGCGATTTGCCGCATTCTGCGCCAGCATGAACATGCCGTCGAACAGCTTCGTCGGGTCGATCGGCAGATCGTCCTCCGCCAGGATCGCGGCCCGCACGGCGGGTTCGGCCAGCTTCTCCGCGAGTTCGTCGCCCGTGCATTCGGCAGCCAGTCGGCGGTAGGTCGGCCGGTGCGTGAACGCGTGGTGGCCGGGGAAGCCCAGCAGCATGCCGAACGGCCGGGCCGCCACCTGTGGGAACAACCGGCTGCCGGCCTGGTGCGCCGCGGCGGACAGGTCGAGTTGTTCGCGCCAGAGGTTCGAATCTGCGTCGACTTGGATGAGGGCGAAGCTCAGCGCGCAGTCGATCTCCTCACCGAGCCGGCGCATCCAGTCGAGTTCCTTGCGAGGCGCGATGATGTCCTCGCCCGCGGCACCCTGCGGCGCCAGCTCGAAGACCGCCGCCCCGCCGGCCGCGGTGGCCCGGCCCAGGGCAAACAACTCGTCCTCGGCGGCGAAGGTGCCCGGCACCGGCTCGCCGTCCATGGCGCGGTGCGCCAGCGTGCGTGACGACGAAAAGCCCAGGGCCCCAGCCTCGATCGCCTCCTGCACCAGTTTCGCCATCGCCTTGATGTCGTCGGCGGTGGCAGGATCGTTTCGCGCCCCGCGCTCCCCCATGGCGTACGCGCGAACCGCGCCGTGGGCGATCTGGGTGCCCATGTCGACAGCCAGCTCGCGCTGCCCGATGACGTCGAGATACTCGCCGAAACTCTCCCAGCCCCAGGTGATGCCCTCGGTCAGTGCGGTGCCGGGGATGTCCTCGACACCTTCCATGAGCGCGATCAGCCATTCCTCCTGGCCGGGCCGGACCGGTGCGAAGCCGACGCCGCAGTTGCCCGCGACCACCGTCGTCACACCGTGGTTGCTCGACGGTTCCAGCACGCTGTCCCAGCTGACCTGACCGTCGTAGTGGGTGTGGATGTCCACGAACCCCGGAGCGACGATCTTGCCGCCGGCATCCATGGTCTCGGCCGAATCACCGGCCAGCACAGGATCATTGGGTCCGCGCCGATGGACCTCGACGATCTTGCCGTCCTTGATCGCGACATCGGCGGTGAACCGGTCGGCACCGGTGCCGTCGACGACGGTGCCACCGGTGATCTTCAGATCGAACACATCTGCTCCCTCATTGCTGCCCGCGACCGCTCGTCTGCGGCAGTACTGTAACAGTGTTACACGGTGATCGGACGCGGATCTGGCAACTGGTTGCGACCGGAGTGTGATTAGGTGTGTTCGGCAAACCGGAAGGAGCTGGCCATGGCTGAGGTAACCCAGCGTGGTTCCGACGGCACGTCGAAAAATGTTGACGCTCAACTGATCCTGGATACCGCCGCGGCACTGCTGGAACGTGACGGAGTCGCCGGATTCTCCATGCGCAGCCTGTCCGAGCATCTCGGCGTCGCCGTCACGTCCATCTACTGGCATGTCGGAGGCCGCGACAAGCTCTTCGACCGCCTGATCGACAGGTTGATCGACGTGATGTCCAGCCTGCCCGCGACCGGCGATACGCCGAAGGATCGGATCGCCGCGCTGGCCCGCGCACAACGCATCGCGCTGATCGAGCGCCAGCACCTGATGGCGATCGCCCACGAGCGCGACCGCACGCCGTCGCTGTTCCAGTCGGTGCAACAGACCCTCGCCGGCGAGCTGGCCGCACTGCGCATCACCGGCACGCAGGCGGCGCTGGCCTTGCGGTCTATCGAGGTGCATGTGATTTCGTCTGCGCTGATGCAGTTTTCGGCGATCCGCAGCGGTGAACACGAGGAAGAAGACCCGTCGTTATGGGGCGACGACTGGCCGGACCAGGAATTGGTCGACGCCTTGCGGTCGCCCACCGACTACGACGCTGTGTTCGAGTACGGACTCGCGGCGCTGCTCGCCTCCCTCGTGCAGACGTCACTGGGTGGCGAACCGGCGGTTTCTTAGCTTGGGAGTCGCCTGCTGCCGCAGGACCCGGGCGCGCTCGGAATGGAATGCCGGTCAGACCGGCTGGACCTCGGCTTCGGCTTTCGGCGCCGCACGCAGGACGCACCGCGCATAGCCGATCCAGGACACCACGCAGGCCACGAACCCGATCACGATCATCGGTGTCACAGCCTGACCGAGAACCACTGCAACAGAATCACTTCCGGCCAGCCGCCGGTCGACGACCCCACCCGTCATCAATGGCAGCAGGCCGACCACGAAGCAGGCGATGGCCGCAGCCAGCGCGGTGCCGAACATGGCCCGTACCGCGGCGACGATCATGGTGCCGGCCGCAAGCACGATCAGCACGGCGAAAGGCAGCGGCCGCAGTTCGGCGCCGAGGTTCCCGCTGATGTCCCAGATTCCCCAGCCGCTCATCGAGCCGTGGCCATGGTCGTTGTGCGCTGTGTACCAGGGCAGCACGACCGCGACCACGATCATCGCGAAGGCAATGGCCCCGATCGCCCAGCGCGTCAGTACGTTCTCGATGCTCGACTCCTCATACCCCGCCGAATGTGGGCTGCATCAGCGTCAACATGGCCATGGCCAAACTGATGAGCAGACACAGACTCAACACGATCATCGCACCCACCAGGAGCCAGCGGCCCATTCGGCGGCGGATGCGCGCAAATTTTGCACTGCGACGTTCCTCGACGTATCCAACGGCGACCATCGCGAACGCGACATCGATGTGTTCGTCGCCGACAGTGGCCGCGCCCGCCGCGATCTCCTGCAGGCGCCCAGGCTCGATCTGCACTCCGGCGACGGCGAAACGCCGACTGAGTCGACGTGCCTGCCCCCGCGTGAGCGGATGGTCGCACACGTGCACGTGGTGTCGCGGGCCTGCCACTTGCGTCGTTCCCTCGATTCGGGTGCCTTGCCCGAGCCCGAAAATGCGGAAGGCGCCCAAGAGTGAAGTTACTCCGACGGGCGCCTTCGCACACAGCGACAGCAGGATTTCTAGAGACCCATGTCCTTGGCGATGATCATCTTCATGACCTCGCTGGTACCGCCGTAGATGCGGCCTACCCGGTTGTCGGCGTACAGCCGGGCGATGGGGTACTCGTTGATATAGCCGTAGCCGCCGTGCAGCTGCAGGCAGCGGTCGATGACGCGGGCCGCCGCATCGGTGCAGAACAGCTTCGCCTTGGCGGCGTCAGCCGCGGACAGCTCGTCCAGGTCGTGGGCTTCCATGGCGCGGTCGACGACGGCTTCCATCGCGTCGACATCGGCCTGGCAGGCAGCGAGCTCGAACTTGGTGTTCTGGAACGAGGAAACCGGCTTGCCGAACACGGTCCGGTCCTTGGTGTACTGCACGGCGAACCGCACGGCAGCCTTGGCCTGCGCGTAGGCGCTGACGGCGATGCCGAGCCGCTCGCGGGGCAGGTTCTGGCCGAGGTAGTTGAAGCCCTGGTCGGCCTCACCGAGGATGTCCTCGACCGGGACCTTGACGTCGGTGAAGTTCAGCTCGGCGGTATCCGAGCAGCGCAGACCCAGCTTGTCGAGCTTGCGGCCCACCGAGTAGCCCTCGAGCTTGGTGTCGACCACCAGCAGCGAGATGCCGTAGCGACGGTCGTCTTCCTTGGGGGCCGAGGTACGGGCACAGACGATCACGCGGTCGGCGTGCACGCCACCGGTGATGAAGGTCTTGGAACCGTTCAGCACGTAGTGCGTGCCGTCTTCGGAAAGCTTTGCGGTGGTGCGCATTCCGGCCAGGTCGGAACCGGTGCCTGGCTCGGTCATGGCGATGGCGAACATGATCTCGCCGCTGAGCATGCCGGGGAACCAGCGCTTCTTCTGCTCTTCGTTGCCGATGTCGCGGATGTAGGGCAGGCACAGGCCGACGTGCACGCTAGAGCCTCCGAAGGACACCGCGGCGCGGGCCAGCTCCTCGGTGAGGATGGCCTGGAACTTGTAGGAGGTCAGTCCCTCGCCGCCGTACTCGGTCGGGATCTCCGCGCCGAAGATGCCGAGTTCGCCGAGCTTGTAGTAGAACTCGCGCGGCACCAGGCCCTTCTCGAACCACTCGTCGTACACCGGGCTGACCTCGGATTCCACGAACGCCCGGATCATCTTCCGGTAGTCCTCGTGCTCCTCGGTGTAGACCTCGCGCTTCACAGATATCTCCTCAAGCTCGGCGAACAGTGTTAGCTTATTGCCGTCCACCATAAGCTAACGGTGTTCGCTAATTCAAGGGAGACGCAGATGGGTAGGCCCCGGGTACCGCTGCTGAGCCAGGATCGCATCCGCGACACGGCGCTGGACCTGATCGACCGCGACGGCCTCGCCGAACTGTCGATGCGCAAGCTGGCTGCCGAACTCGGGGTACAGGCGTCGTCGCTCTACAAGCACTACCCGACCAAAGACGACGTGCTCGACGCCGTCGCAAGTCGAGTGGCGGGAGAAATCGATACGTCGGGCTTCGACCGCGGCGACGACTGGCAGGACGCGCTGGCGGCGTGGGCGCGATCGCACCGCGCGGCGCTGGCGGCGCACCCGAATCTCGTGCCCTACCTCGCCACCGGGCCGGGACGGCGAGACGTGAGTCTGCGGATAGCCGATGCCGTGCACGGCGGTCTGGTCGGTGCCGGTTGGCCACCCCGTGAAGCGACTCTCATCGGCGCTGCCACCCGGTCACTGGTGCTCGGATCGACCGTCGGCTCGTTCTCCCGTGGATTCACCGACGACGTGCAGGTCTACCGCGACCGCTATCCACACATGGGCCAGGCGCACCTGCTGCGCGGCAAGGCCGACCAGATCGACGCCGCCGGTTTCGAACTGGCGCTGACGTCCTTCATCGACGGATTGGCGCTGCGGTTCACTGCCCTCCCGTGACGAATCACTTGTCCTGCGGCTTGGTTCCCCCGCTGAACGGATTCAGCCTCGACACCCCCGGGATGCTCGACAGCAGCCGGAACACCTCGTTGCCGGTATTCACCAATGCCTCGAGTTGCGGCAGCAGGGCATCGAGAGTCCGGAACATGGGATCGGCCATAGCCATGACTCGCTCGGTGCGGTCGATGGTCGCGTTGAGCCGTTCGGTGGCCACCGCCAGATTCTCGATGAGATCGGGGACCTGGGCGGCCAGCTGCACGGAGGCGGGAGGGATGCGCATCGCGCCGCTGGCCACCGCCTGCGTCATCTCGACAGCGGACTGGGCTGCGTCGACCGCGGACTGCGCTGCGGCCTTCAGGTCGCTGGGCTTCGGAATCATTTGACCGGCCATACAGTTAACTGTGCCGCACCCGGGCCCGCCTGTCCCGTGATCGACACGGCTACACGTCGGTAACGCTGCTCACCACCTCAAGACGGCAGGACCAGGATCTTGACGTGCGCATCGGGATCTCGGAGCGCCGTGAACGCATCGGCGATGCCGTCGAGCCCGCTACGTCCGGTGATCAGTGCCTCAGCGGCGCTGCTCACGGTGGTCCCCCGGTTCTCGGTCCTAACCGGACAGGATGCGCACGCTCAGCAGACGCAGGCGTGACGAAAATGCACGCATGCCGCGGCGTGTTGCGCGCAAACACGCACGCTCGCGGGAATCATGATCGACACCGGCCCCGCCTGGGTGATCTGCGCCATGATCTTGATCCACCGCGGCGCCGAGATCGACCGCGGCATTGACCGAGCGCACCGAGACGGCATCTACGCCCTGCTCGGCGAACAGCTTCTCGGCCGTCTTCACAAACTTGGCGCGGGTGGCATTGCCCTGGCGGTTCTGCGATGTGCCCGACACGGTCAGAAGCATGTCACAGCGGTGCGCCGCTGCCACTGAACGTGTTTCGTGTTTCGAGGATCAGCAGCGCCACATGCAACGAGGTCGCGGACTCGCCGTCGGCGAGATCGACGCGCAGAATCTGCTCGACACGGTTCAGCTTCGCGTAGAGGGACGGCCGGCTCAGGTGCAGCCGCGATGCCAATGCCGACTTGTTGCCACCGAGTTCGAGGTAGCCGCGCAGCACGTCCAGCAACCCGTCGCCACTCTCCATGTCATGCAGGATCAACGCCCGAAGCTCCCCTTCGGCGAACCGCTGGACCCGAGGATCGGTCCGCAACATCGACAGCAGCCCGCGCAGCCGAATGTCGGCGACCCGAAAGCAGACCCGCTGCGAGGCAGGCAGCGACAACGCAGCCTCGGCGACATGGGCCGCTTCGGTGATGCGGTGGATGGCGTCGATCAATCCGGGCGCCGGTGTGCCGACGCCCAGCACCAGGCCGTGCGCATCGACCGCGCGCTCGGCATCACGGCGCAGCGCTCGTCCCAGCGGCTCCAGCGCACCGCCCGGACGCGTGTTCAGCGACAGCACCATGGCGATCTCACCCGGCCCGCGCAACGAGAACAAGCCGGTGTGCCCCAACGCTTTCACCGCTCGGGTGACGACGTCGAGCAGCCGGGCGCCGCGTCGCTGCTCCGAGACCGGGTCGGCGTCTGAACCAGACGCCGAGGCCCATCCCGAGACTCGCAGCGTCGCAGGCAGGTACTGCGACGCCGGCCGCAGACCCAACGCGAATGCCCGGGCGGTCGCCTCATCCTCGAACCGGATGCGTTCGCGTGCAACGTCTTCCAATAGTCCGGCCTGCGCCTGATGTTCGATGTCGGTGCGGCCGCGCTCGGCCATCCGGTGCAGCACCAGTGCCTGCGACGCCCGCTCCAGCACCATCGTGAACTTGGCCGCCACATCACCGGAGGGGCTCAGCGCGATGAGCCGGCCCCAGGCATCGTCGCCACGACCGACCTCGCTGATCACCCAGCCGTCCGTCCGCTCGGCTCCGGTCTCGTGGCGGCGGGACCGACGTTGCCAGTCCCGCAACACATCTGATGTGGCATGCCCCGCGGCCGCCACGGCGACGGCCTGATGTGCGAGGTCCTCGAGCACGACGGGCACACCGAGCAGATTCGCCGCCGCTTCGGTGATACCGGCGGGCGTGGCCCGCCGCACACTCAGGTCGGTGAACACCTCGTGCGTCTGACGAGCGAAGTCCACCTCCTGGTACTGGTCGGCGACGATCACCCGGTGCACCTGTTCGGTCACCTCGACGAACTTGATCACCCGATGCACCGCGACCAGGGCCAGTCCCAGCTCCTCGGCGATGGCGCCGACATTGGCGGGCAGCGGCACGGCGCCGGCACCCAGTTCGACGATGACGCCCACGGCCTGCGCCGCGGCGACCGACCGCAAATACTCGACCGGCGCTGCCCGTAGCGCGGCCCCGGTCGTCAGCACCAGCTCGCCACCCTGCAGGACGTCCGACAGGTCCGGCACGTCACTGACGTGGACCCAGCGGATCGAGCGCTCGAAACCGTGCGCGCAGAGGATCTCCGGCTCGCCCTGCTGGATCACCGGGAGGGCGACGATCTCGGCGACTGTCGGCACTTACAAAGTGTAAATCTCCTGGTGCATCTTGATACAGATTGACAGCCATTTCAGGGTCCCCACCGGGGCAAGCTGAGTTCACATCCCGCCCCGACAGGAAGGCCGACCTCGACGATGACCGCCTCGCAGACCATCTCGCACTGGATCAACAACGACATCTTCACCGGATCCTCGGGACAGTCGGCGCCGGTCACCAACCCGGCCACCGGCGAGGTCACCGGCCAGGTCGCACTGGCCGGCGTCGAGGACGCCCAGGCCGTGATCAATGCCGCCGTCGCCGCGTTCCCCGCCTGGCGCGACACCTCGATCACCAAGCGCGTACAGACCCTGTTCGCGTTCCGCGAGCTGCTCAACGCGCGCCGCGCCGAGCTGGCCGCCATCATCACCGCCGAGCACGGCAAGGTGCTCTCCGACGCCATGGGAGAGGTCGCCCGTGGCATCGAGGTCGTCGAATTCGCCTGCGGCATTCCGCATCTGCTCAAGGGCGGCTACTCGGAGAACGCCTCCACCAACGTCGACGTCTACAACATCCGTCAGGCCCTCGGGCCCGTCGCGATCATCTCGCCGTTCAACTTCCCGGCCATGGTCCCGATGTGGTTCTTCCCGATTGCGATCGCCGCCGGCAACACCGTCGTGGTCAAGCCCTCGGAGAAGGACCCGTCCGCGTCGCTGTGGATGGCCGAACTGTGGAAGGACGCCGGCTTGCCCGACGGCGTCTTCAACGTCTTGCAGGGTGACAAGACCGCCGTCGACGAGCTGCTGACCAACCCCGCCATCAAGGCCGTCTCGTTCGTCGGCTCCACCCCGATCGCGCAGTACGTCTACCGGACCGCCACCGCCTCCGGCAAGCGCGTCCAGGCCTTGGGCGGCGCCAAGAACCACGCGGTGATCCTGCCCGACGCCGACCTCGACCTGGCCGCCGACAACATGATCAACGCGGGCTTCGGCTCGGCCGGCGAGCGCTGCATGGCGGTCTCGGCATGCGTGGCCGTCGGCCCTATCGCCGACGACCTGGTCGCCAAGATCGTCGAGCGAGCCCGCATGCTCAAGACCGGTGACGGCACCAAAGAGTCCGACATGGGACCGCTGATCACCAAGGTGCACCGCGACAAGGTGGCGGCCTACATCGACGCCGGTGAGGCCGAGGGCGCCAAGGTCGTGCTCGACGGTCGAGGCGTGGTCGCCGACGGCGGCCAGAACGGCTTCTGGCTCGGCCCGACACTGCTGGACAACGTCACCCCCGAGATGAGCGTCTACACCGACGAAATCTTCGGTCCCGTAATGTCGATCGTCCGCGTCGACACCTATGACGAGGCGCTCGAGCTGATCAACAACAACCCGTACGGCAACGGCACCGCGATCTTCACCAACGACGGTGGCGCCGCCCGCCGGTTCCAGAACGAGGTCGAGGTCGGCATGGTCGGCATCAACGTGCCGGTCCCGGTTCCCATGGCGTTCTACAGCTTCGGCGGCTGGAAGGCCTCGCTGTTCGGCGACAGCCACGCCTACGGCCCGGAGGGCGTGCAGTTCTTCACCCGCGCCAAGGCCGTCACGCAGCGCTGGCTGGACCCCAGCCACGGCGGCATCAACCTGGGCTTCCCGGAAAACAACTGATCGCCAAACCAGACAGAGGACCCGAACATGACCCTCGCCGCAGACCAGCTCCTGCCCGCCGGCCACACCATCGATTCGATGCGCGCCGAGGCCGAACGCGCCTACCTGCTGGACCGCGCCCACGTCTTCCACTCCTGGTCTGCCCAGGGCGCGATCCACCCCATGACCGTCACCGCGGCCCAAGGCAGCTACTTCTGGGACGGCGACGGCAACCGGCTGCTGGACTTCTCGTCCCAGCTGGTCAACACCAACATCGGCCACCAGCACCCGAAAGTCGTTGCGGCGATCCAGGAACAGGCCGCCAAGCTGTGCACCGTCGCACCGCAGCACGCCAATGCCGCACGTTCGGAAGCCGCCCGGCTCATCGCCGAACTCACCCCCGGCGACCTGAACAAGATCTTCTTCACCAACGGGGGCGCCGACGCCGTCGAGCACGCCGTGCGCATGGCACGGCTGCACACCGGCAAGCACAAGGTGCTGGCCCGCTACCGCGCCTACCACGGCGGCACCGACCTGGCGATCAACCTGACCGGCGACCCGCGGCGCTTCGCCAACGATCGCGGCGCGGCCGGCGTCGTGCATTTCAACGGACCGTTCCTGTACCGCTCGGTGTTCCACGCCGAGAACGAGGAGCAGGAATCCGCACGCGCCCTCGACGAACTGCAGCGCGTCATCGAACTCGAGGGCGCGTCGACCGTCGCGGCCATCATCCTCGAGTCCATCCCGGGCACCGCCGGCATCATGGTGCCGCCACCCGGCTATATGGCCGGCGTCCGCGCACTGTGCGACAAGTACGGCATCGTGATGATCGCCGACGAGGTCATGTCCGGCTTCGGCCGATCCGGAAAGTGGTTCGCCATCAACCACTTCGACGTCGTGCCGGACCTCCTGACGTTCGCCAAGGGCGTCAACTCCGGTTACGTGCCACTGGGTGGCGTCGCGATCAGTGATGCCATCGCCCAGACCTTCGCCGAACGCGCCTACCCCGGCGGCCTCACCTACTCCGGACACCCGCTGGCCACAGCGGCCGCGGTCGCGACGATCAACGCCATGCGAGACGAAGGCATGGTCGAGAACGCGGCCCGCCTCGGCACCGAGATCATCGGACCGGCGCTGCGTGACTTCGCACAACGGCACCCCAGCGTCGGTGAGGTCCGTGGCGCGGGCGTGTTCTGGGCCATCGAGCTGGTCAAGGACCAGACCACGCGAGAACCGTTGGCACCCTACGGCGGCACCAGCGACGCGATGAACGCGGTCGTCGCATTCTGCAAGCAGAACGGCCTGATGCCGTTCACCAACTTCAACCGCGTCCACGTGGTGCCGCCGTGCAACGCCAGTGCGGACGAGGTCCGGTCCGGACTGGCGATTCTGGACCGCGCGCTCGACGTGGCGGACCAGTACGCGCAGTAACGGTCATTGCGCCGCACCGGCCGACATCAGCGGTACTGTCGGCCGGTGCGGATAGCCCTGTTCGCGACCTGCCTGGCCGATGCCATGTTCCCGGCTGCCGCCATCGCCACGGTGCGGCTCCTGGAACGGCTCGGCCACCAGGTCGAGTTTCCCGCTGGCCAGACCTGCTGCGGTCAGATGCACGTCAACACCGGCTACCAACGCGAGGCCGTGCCGCTCGTGCGCAACCATGTCAACGCGTTCACCGGCTTCGATGCCATCGTCGCGCCGTCGGGATCGTGTGTCGCCTCGGTGCGCCACCAGCATGCGATGGTGGCGCGGCGCGCCGGTGACGGTCAGCTGGCAGCCGAGGCCGAAGCCCTTGCGGCACACACCTTCGAGCTCTCCGAATTCCTGGTCGACGTACTCGGCGTCGTCGATGTCGGCGCCTACTATCCACACCGCGTCACCTACCACCCGACGTGCCACTCACTACGGATGCTGGGTGTCGGTGACAAACCGCTGCGCCTCCTGCGCAAGGTCCGCGGCCTGACCCTGATCGAGCTGCCCCAGGCCGAGTCCTGCTGTGGCTTCGGCGGCACTTTCGCCGTGAAGAACGCCGACGTCTCCACGGCGATGCTGGCGGACAAGATGTCGAATATCGCCGCTACCGGAGCCGACGTATGTACCGCGGGTGACTCGTCCTGCTTGATGCACATCGGCGGTGGTCTGAGCCGGGTCGGCAGTGGCGTCCGCACCGTGCATCTGGCCGAGATCCTGGCGGCCACCCCATGACCGCGGTATTCCTCGGCCAGCCCGGGAAGGGCAATCTGCGCGGCGACCAGAGCTTCCCGAAGGCCGCCCGGAGCGCGGTGGCCGATGCCCAACTACGCCGCAATATCGGTCACGCTACCGGCACCATCCGCACGAAACGTCTTGCCGCCGTGGCAGAATGCGCCGACTGGGAGCAGCTGCGAGCGGCCGGCAGTGCGCTCAAACAAGATGTCCTGGCGCGGCTGCCGGAACTACTGGAACAACTCGAAGCCAATGTGCAAGCGCGCGGCGGCCAGGTCCACTGGGCGCGTGACGCGCTCGAGGCCAATCGCATTGTCGCCGAGCTCATCCGGGCCACCGGAAGCAGCGAGGTGGTCAAGGTGAAGTCCATGGCCACCCAGGAGATCGGGCTCAACGAGTACCTGGAAGACCAGGGCATCACCGCGATCGAAACCGACCTGGCCGAGCTGATCGTCCAACTCGGACATGACAAACCGAGCCACATCCTGGTCCCGGCGATCCACCGCAACCGGGCGGAGATCCGGGCGATCTTCGAGCGCGAGATGCCCGGCGCCGGCGAACTCACCGACGAACCGCGGGTACTGGCCATGGCCGCTCGCGCCCATCTACGGCGAAAGTTCCTGTCCGCCAGGGTGGCTGTCAGCGGCGCGAACTTCGGTGTCGCCGAAACCGGGACGCTGGCCGTCGTCGAATCCGAGGGCAACGGGCGCATGTGCCTGACCCTGCCCGAAACCCTGATCACCGTCATGGGCATCGAGAAGGTGATCCCACGGTTCACCGACCTCGACGTCTTCATGCAACTGCTACCCCGGTCCTCGACAGCGGAGCGGATGAACCCCTACACGTCAATGTGGACGGGCGTGCATCCCGGCGACGGCCCACAGCAGTTCCATCTGGTGCTGCTCGACAACGGCCGGACACGCGTGCTCGCCGATGAGGTGGGACGCGCTGCGCTGCACTGCATTCGGTGCAGCGCCTGCCTGAACGTATGTCCCGTCTACGAGCGCACGGGCGGGCACGCCTACGGCTCGGTCTATCCGGGGCCCATCGGTGCGATCCTGAGCCCGCAGCTGACGGGGACCACCGGCCACAATGACCCGAACGCGAGCCTGCCGTACGCGTCGTCGTTGTGCGGGGCCTGTTTCGAGGCCTGCCCCGTACTCATCGACATCCCGTCGATCCTGGTGCATCTGCGTGCGGTGCAAGTCGACTCGGAGCGAGGTGGACTGCCGAGCGGACAAGATCTGGCGATGAAAGCCGCCGGCTGGGCGATGGGGTCCGCACCGCGGTTCGGATTGGCGGAGAAGGCCCTTGGCGCCGGTCGACTGGTCGCCGGGAAAGACCACCGCATCAGAAAGTTGCCCTGGCCGGCGTCGAAATGGACGGCCAGTCGTGATATTCCGGAACCACCGGCAGAGACGTTCCGCCAGTGGTGGGCGCGCAACCGGGGCGGCGACCGATGAGTGACGCGCGGGCGGTGGTGCTGCAGCGCATCCGTGCCGCCCTGGGGGCCGATGCGTCGATCCCGGTCCCGGTGCCGCGCGACTACGACCGGCAGCCATCGACCGGCAACGGCGACGTCGAGCGGTTCGCCGAGACGGTCGCCGACTACCGGGCGCAGGTGCACCGCGCCGGCCCTGGCGAGGTGGGAACGATCGTGGCGGCCCTCGTCGGCTCCGGCACCGCCGTCATCCCTGCAGACCTGCCGCGCGACTGGATCGTCGGTGTGCCGACCCTTGTCGACGAGCCACCGGTCGGCCTCGATGTGCTGGACAGTGTTGATGCGGTAGTGACCGGCTGTGCGCTCGGGATCGCGGCGACCGGCACCATCGTGCTGGACGCCGGTGCGGCGCAGGGCCGTCGCGCGCTGACGCTGGTGCCCGACCATCACATCTGCGTCATCCGGGCCGACCAGATCGTCGACACGGTGCCGCAGGCCTTTTCGGCGCTCGACCCGTCGCGCCCACTGACTTTCATCTCCGGGCCGAGTGCGACGAGCGACATCGAGCTGCGGCGCGTCGAGGGCGTGCACGGTCCGCGCATTCTCGACGTGGTGATCGTCGGAGCCGGCCGGTAAGAATGGATCTTCGTGACTGACATTGCACCGTTTCAGATCGCTGTGCCGGACGAGGTCCTCGACGATCTCCGCCGCCGTCTGAGCAATACCCGCTGGCCCGAGGCCGAGTGCGTCGACGGTCAGAGCCAGGGCCTCCCACTCGCCTACACGCGATCGCTGGCCGACTACTGGGCGGACGGCTATGACTGGCGGGCCCACGAAGCGCAGCTCAATCGGTTCGACCAGTACGTCACCGAAATCGACGGGCTCGATATCCATTTCATCCACCAGCGGTCACCGCACCCGGACGCCCTGCCGTTGATCATCACGCACGGCTGGCCGGGGTCGATCGCCGAATTCCAGAAGATCATCGAACCGCTGACCGACCCCACCGCGCACGGCGGACGCGCCGAGGACGCCTTCCACGTCGTGTGCCCGTCGCTGCCCGGGTTCGGATTTTCGGGCAAGCCGACCGCAACCGGCTGGGGTGTCGAGCGCATCGCGCGGGCGTGGGAAGAGCTGATGGTGCGACTCGGGTACACCCGTTACGGCGCTCAGGGCGGCGACTGGGGCGCCGCGGTGACGACGCAGATCGGACGAAACGTCGGGCACTGCATCGCGATTCACACCAACATGCCGATGGGCCGGCCCGCGAAGGGCGCCACCGAATTCACCGCGGAAGAGCAGACCGCACTCGCGGCGCTCAAGCACTACCAGGACCAGGACTCGGGCTACGCCAAGCAGCAGTCGACGCGCCCGCAGACCATCGGGTACGGCCTGGTCGATTCCCCGGTGGCGCAACTGGCCTGGATCGTCGAGAAGTTCTGGTCCTGGACCGATCACGACGGAAATGTCGAGGAGGCGCTGAGCCGCGACGAGATGCTCGATGACGTGATGATCTATTGGGCCACCGCAACCGGCGCGTCGTTAGCCCGGATCTACTGGGAGAGCTTCCGCGTCTTCGGCGGCGGGGAAAAGGTCGAATTACCCACGGGTGTCGCGTCGTTCCCGAAAGAGATCGGACGTCCACCGCGGTCGTGGTGCGAAGCCGGCTACAACATCACCCACTGGACCAAGATGCCACGCGGCGGTCACTTCGCGGCGTTCGAGCAGCCCGAGTTGTTCGTCAACGACGTGCGGGCGTTCTTCGCGACAGTGCGCTGAGTCACGCTGCGCGGACCCGCCGGTAGCCGCCGTAGACGACCAGGGCGACAACAAAGTTCACGAAGTACGCGATGTCGGCGCCGCGCCATGCCACGGCGATGGGGCCTTGCAGCAGCGTGGTGTTCATGAACGGGATCGCCGCGCCGTAGGCCACGACGAATGCGACCAGCGCGGCAACGGCATCCCGTCGCGGCGTCGTCTCGGCTGCGGGATCCACGGTCTGCCGGCCGCGACTGCGGCGCCGCCAGTCGACGATCACGATGGCGGCGAATGCCGGAATCCAATAGCTGATCAAGAGCAACACATTGGTGAATCGGGTTGCGGTGTCACCGGTGTGGAGCCACAGGATCAGCCCGAACGCCAGCGCTGTCACCACCAGTGACGAGGCCGGGCGCCGCACTCGGACGCCCAGCGTCTGCAGGGCGAGGGACCCACTGTAGTCGTTCATCACACCCGAACCGACCGAGGCCAGCGCAATGATGGCCAACGCGACAGCCCCGAGCAGTCCCCCGCCCATGACCGATCGCACGCCCTCCGCGGTCTGGTCGGTGATCAAGCCGCCCGCGGCGATCCCGATGGTCTCGACGAAGACGTACGCTGCGGCCAGTCCGGCGAAGCTGAACGCGAACACCTTTCGCGGCGCGGACTCCGCCGGCAGGTAACGGCTGAAGTCGGCGGCATAGCTGGCCCAGGACACGGCCAGGCTCAGCGCGATGGTCACCGCCAGTACGAACGCTCCGGCGAGGTCCGCACCAGTGGCGCTGGCCGGAGCCACAACCTGATGTCCGCCAACAAGTTTCACGGCGAATACCACGAACGTCGCAAACAGCACCACGGTGAGTACGGCCTGCAGCCGATGAATCAGCTCATAGCCGATGAAGCCGACCGCCCCCTGGACGCCCAACACGATCAGTACCGCAACCCAGAAGGGGATGCCGAGCAGCACAGCGAGCGCTTCGCCCCCGAACAGACCGACCAAGGCGTCCCACGCCACCGACGAGAGCCATTGCAATACCGCCGGAACCGCTATCAAGCCACCGAACGCCATACGCGCACCGGGCAATTGCGCGGCACCGGTGCGCGGACCCAGCGTCGACAGGTAGCCGACCACCAGAGATCCGAGCACCGTACCGACGATCATGGCCAGCATCGAGAGCCAGAAACCTAAGCCGAGTCCACCGATCAGCGCGCCGGTGAAGACACACGACATATTGATCTGCGGCGCGAACCACACGGTGAACAGCCGACCTGGCGTGCCATATCGGCGGTCGGTCGGCACCGGTGCGATGCCATGCGTCTCTACAGACAGGTCGCCGGCGCGGCTGGGGGTACGGCCGGTAAAGGGAGAGGCGTTGAGCGCGGTGGCCGGTGGCGTCATACCCCTATTCGATCACGAGGGCCGGTTCCCGACGGCCAGTCTCAGATGCGGGTCGGACGCCGGCACGCGCCGCGCCGATACCGGCCAGCACGACGAGGGCGATACCGGCGACGGCGGGTAGGCCCGGCACCTGATGCAGGATGAGGAGCCCCAGCACCATCGCGAACGCCGGTTCCAGGCTCATCAGCGTGCCGAACGCCGCAGCGGTGAGGCGCCGCAGGGCCAGCATTTCCAACGTGAAAGGGATCGCCGGCAACAGGATGGCCAAGCCCAGCCCGGCCAGCAGCAGGTGCGGCGTGAGGTGTCCCAAGACCGATGGACCGGCCACCATGGTGACGACCAGCCCGGCAACCGGCATGGACACCGCGAGACCGGTGATGCCGGTGACCTCGTCACCCACGCGTTGGGTCAGCAGGACGTATGCGGCGAGACACGCGGCGGAGGCCAGCGCCGCCAGCACCCCCATGGGGTCGACAGCGGCCGCCCACGGCTCGGTCAGGAGCACGACGCCGGTCCCGGCCATCGACGGGAACAGCAACCGTCCCCGCCCACGCCCCTTGGTCACCGCTATGGCAAGAGGGCCAAGGTATTCCAGGGCGCTGGCAGTGCCGAGCGGAATCCGGGACACCGCCACCATGAACAGCAGGGTAAACCCGGCGGTGGTGATTCCCAGCATGACGCACGACAGGAACGCCGACCGGGTGAACGACGCCGGCCGTGGCCGGACGAACAGCAGCATCAACACACCGGCCCAGGCCAGACGCAGCCAGGCCACACCTGCGGGTCCGAGACCGTCCATCAGCTTCACCGCGAGGGCGGCCCCCAGTTGCACCGACATCATCGACGCGACGGTCATGAGTGCGCCGTTACGGGCCGCTGCGGTGGTCATGCGCTGTATTGAACGGGAGCTCCAACGTTCATGTCCACGTGATAATCGTGGACATATCGTTCGCTATTCATCAACGGATCCGGCGCCAGACCGGACCGATCAGAACGTCGGAACAGACCTGGGGATTGCTCGTCGACCACATCGGGTCAGCCGGCTTCGGCGGCGCCCACGACGGCGGCGCCGTCACTGTCGGCCCCGGAGGCGGCGCCATGGTGGCCGCGGCCGTACCGGAGTATCGACCCCACGGATTGCTCGGTCGGTTGTTGGTTACCGCAGGGGCGCCATCGCTGAACCCTCTGCAGCAGTTCACAATCGGCGCACTAGAGCTCCCGCCTGATCCGGTCGGGGAATCGGCTGTGGCCGAAATCGATCTGCGCGGCCGAATTGCTGACAGCGGTCGTCAGGCCGGTACCGAACGGCCCTGCGCTGTCGTACAACGTGGTGGTGCCGACGGCGATGCCGTGGGCTGCCCAGTGCGAATCCGCCTCGGCGCCGACCCAGGTGTCCTGCGGCAACCGGGACAACGCCACGGTGAGGTCACCGTTGATGTACCCGACGCCGGCGGTGCCCAGATTGGTCACCAGGCTGGTGCCCTCGGCCGCCATGGCAGCCCGGACGAAGGGCGTGTTGGTCTGTCCCTCGATGACGTCGATGGACCGGTTCAGGTAACGCTTGCGGCTGGTGTTCTGGTGATCGGCGATGGCCCGCGTCCAGCCCACGGCATCACTGTTCATGTACGGCGGCAGGCCGTCATCGATCACCGCGGGCGGATCGAAATCTGTTGCGCGGAACCACTCCTCACCCGGCGGCCGCTCGGCGAGCCGGTACTGCACCAGAGTGGCCCGAGCCACGGTGACACCGTCCTGCACCACATCGCACTCGGAATTGCGCACCCGTCGCCCGTCCCGGACCAAGGTCACCGCGGTCGTCGTCGGCACCCCGCGGGCGGCGCGGAACAGGTCGACCGTCAGTCGCGCCGGGAGAAAGTCGGGCAGTCCGAACGCGGCCTCCAGCGCGTGCGCAGCCAATCCCACCACTGCCGGGCCGTTGAGATGGTCTTCACCCCACAGGCTCTGGGCGAATTGGGTCGGCTGCACCCGGTCGTCGTCGATCGGGATGAAGTGGGCAGGACGTGCGGTCATTTTCGGATCGTCGCACATCGGCTAAATATTCATAACTTCGGGCCGGAAGACCCAAAACCGTGCAGATTCCCTGGACAATAGTCAGATGGACACCCGCCGACTGCGCCTACTGCTGGCCTTGTCGCGCCTGGGGTCGATGCGAGCCGTCGCCGAGAACCTCGATCTGACGACGTCGACGGTGTCGCAACAGATCGCCGCACTGGCCAAGGAAACCGGCACTCAATTGATCGAACCGGAAGGACGCCGAGTCAGGCTCACCCCGGCCGGGCAGCGACTGGCCGACCATGCGGTGACCATTCTGGCCGCCGTCGACGCGGCCTGCCTGGACCTCGATTCGGGCGCCGAGCCCGTCGGCACTCTGCGGATCGGCGGGTTCGCCACCGGCATCCGCGTTTCGCTGTTGCCGATCCTGGCGGACCTGACTCACGAGCACCCCGGAATCGACGTTGCCATAAGTGAATACGAGCCCATCGAAGCGTTCGCACTACTTACCGACGATGACCTGGATCTGGCCCTGACCTACGACTACAACCTGGCCCCGGCCTCCCCCAGCCCGCTGCTGGAAGGCTTTGCGCTGTGGTCGATTCCGTGGGGCCTGGGTCTGCGGGCCGACGAAGCGAACGGACCCGCCGAGCTGTCCGACTACGCGGACCGGACCTGGATCGTCAACTCGCGCAACACCGCCGACGAAGACGCCGTGCGTACATTGGGCGCGCTGAGCGGGTTCACCCCGCGGATCGCTCATCAGATCGACAGTCTGGAACTCGTCGAGGATCTGATCGTCGCCGGGTACGGCGTCGGCTTGCTGCCACTGGAGCGGCCTACCAGCGCCGGCATCAAGGTCGTCCCGTTGGCCGGGCCGACGGTGATCCACACGGCCTATGCCGTCACCCGCAAGGGGCGCACGAACTGGCCGCCGTTGCGCGCGGTGCTCGACCGGCTACGACCGGGCGACGGGCCGGTGCCGCTACCGACATGGCCTCGCCCAGAGGCTGTCTGAACGCAATGAGAACCGAGATCTGGGAGGCGACGGGCGTGAAACTGATCAGGGCGGCGCTGGTCGCGACGCTGTTGGCCGGCCCGGTGCTGCCCACCGCGCACGCCGAATGCACCGGCGCCTGCGATGCGCAACAACGCATCGCGACGGCAGATACCTATCTGGCGACCCGGCCGGGCACCGTCGGCTATGTCCTTCGGGACCGGAAAACCGGTGCGGTGTACCGCAATTCGCACGCCGGCGACATGGTCTGGACGGCCTCGACGATCAAGCTCGGCATGGTGGTCGACCTCTTCGCGCGGCAGAGCGCGGGCTTGTTGCGACTCACCGACAACGACATCGCCCTCATGGGCAAGATGCTGCACACCTCGGACAACGATGCCGCGGACACGCTGTGGACCCGGTACGGCGGGCCCGACCACACCATCTTCAACAACGACTTCCCGCATTTCGGCATGACGCGGGTGCAACCACAGCGCGGCTTCGGAGACATGTTCCCCTACTGGGGTTTTCAGAAGTCGACCACCGACGACCTGGACCAGATGGTCAACTACATGCTGACCCGGCTGCGGCCCAACGAGACCGCCTGGATCGTGGGCGCCATGCAGAACGTCGACCCGATTCAGCAGTGGGGTGTCTGGGGCGCCGGTCCCAACATGGCGCCCGGCAACAAGGACGGCTGGTCCGACGAACAGGGCGGTTGGGTCACCAACACCGTCGGATTCGCCGGTCCCGGACAGCGTTT
The DNA here is from genome assembly GCF_054515875.1 of Mycolicibacterium sp. HS_4_1. Classification (NCBI taxonomy): domain Bacteria; kingdom Bacillati; phylum Actinomycetota; class Actinomycetes; order Mycobacteriales; family Mycobacteriaceae; genus Mycobacterium; species Mycolicibacterium sp. HS_4_1. Next base: position 2,904,124 of record NZ_CM137261.1, on the reverse strand, counting down.
CACGCTGGCTGTCATGAACGCGCTGAACGGCGCCGGTGGCAATGCCGACGGCCAGGCCACCACTACGCGGCTAAGCCAGATATTACTGGCCGATCGGCAGTAAATTGGCGCCATGACCTACGGCGAGTACCCCACCTCCGGCGCTTACGGCGCACCCGCACCGGTGCATCCCGGCGATCTGCTGCCCCGCTTCTTCGCGCGATTCATCGATGGGCTGATCGTCGGGGTGCTGGCGTTCTTCGGCGCCTTCTCGATCGGCTCGATGTCCGACGTCATGGTCACCGGCCTGTTCTCGGGGCTCGGCACGTTCCTCTACTTCGTGTTGTTCGAGGTGGCGGCAGGCGCTACGCCGGGCAAGATGCTGCTCGGCTTGAGCGTGCGTGGGCCCAACGGCATGCCGAAGCCTGATTTCAAGCAGTCGGCCATCCGCAACTCGTTCACCCTGCTCCCGATCATCCCCTGGGTCGGCGGACTGCTCGCGTTCATCGCCTACATCTTCATCGCCGTCACCATCAACGCCAGCCCATGCAAACAGGGCCGGCACGACGAACTCGCCGGCGGCACCCAGGTGGTCAAGAAGTAGGCGACACCGCTCAGCCGTGCACCAGCGAAAAACCCTCCCAGGCCTGACGCTGCTCGGCACGGGGATCGAGTTCCACCCGGGACTTGCGGTCGAACACCAGGACAGCGCGGCCGTCGGCGTCGTACCGCGGCCATCCCTCGCCGGGGACACCCGCGCGGGCGAAGGCCCGCCACCGGTTCTGGACGTCATTGCTGATCCGCAGCGCCGACTTACGGTCCATGGCGGCCGTGAGCAGCGCGCCCAGCGGCGTCCGGTAGACGTCGAAGACCGCCAGCAGTTCGGTGGCGTGCGTAGCGCCCAGACCCGTCCAGTGCAGCGCCGGCGGGGCGTAGTCGTACCGGTAGGCATAGGTGGGCGCGTGGCGCATGTGTGCGCCGGCGATCTCCCACGATGCCGTGCCGAACGCGAAGTCACCGCCGAGCTTGATGCAGGCATCCGCTGACTGCGGGTAGCCCGGATAGGCGCCGGTGATCCGGGTGCGCTGTTCGGCCGGGACATGCGCCAGGATTCGTTCGATCATGGCTTCGTTTGTGGGCAGCAGCTGCATGAACTTGGTGAACAGGCGGCCCTCGTCAGCGTTACTGCCGACGATCAGCGGCACCTTGTGCGCCCGGCCCTCGCGCATCGCGATCATCGGATCCTCGGGCAGGAACTCGGTGCCGCACGCGGGGCCGGCCGGGAAAGCACCCGGCAAGTCGGTCACCGCGCCGTGGATGACCCGGTCCAGCGCTGCCAACAGTTCAGCCGGTTTGGCCGACATCAGTGCCGCGGCACTGTCACGCTTGCCGGCCCCCAGTTGTTCGGCGAAATGCTCGGCGAACCGGGCGGCGGCGCCGGGCGAACGCACCATGCCGCTGGCCGGGCTCTCCGCGATCGCCTGGTGGAAAAGGCCTTTCGCCTGTGGCACCGCCAACAGCGTGGCCACGGCGTGGGCCCCGGCGCTCTCGCCGAAAATGGTCACGTTGCCCGGATCCCCGCCGAACACCGCGATGTTGGCCCGCACCCACTTCAGCGCTGCTACCAGATCGCGCAGGAAGAGGTTGTCGTCGAAAGGGTGCTCCGCGGTGGCCAGCGTGGACACATCGAAGCAGCCGAGTGCGCCGAGCCGGTAGTTGACGGAGACGAAGATGCAGCCGCGACGTGCCAGCGCGGCACCGTCGTATATCGGGGTCGCGGAACTGCCCATGATGTACCCGCCGCCGTGGATGAAGAACATGACCGGCAGCGGCTCGCCGCTGTGATTCTCGGGCGTCACCACGTTGAGGGTCAGGCAGTCCTCGCCCATCGGCTGGTACTTGCCCACACTCAGCATGGTGTATTTGCGCTCCTGCGGAGCGCAGTAGGTGAATCCATGGCAGTGGCGCACACCGCGCCAGGGCTGCACAGGTTGCGGAGCCCGGTAGCGCCACGGACCCACCGGGGGCCGCGCGTAGGGCACGGACCGCCACCGGTGCACACCGTCGCGGGTGAAGCCCTCGATGGTTCCGCTGTCGATGGTCACGCGGACGGTACGTTCGTGCATAAATGGACACTATCGAAAATCTGTAATCATCGGGGCGCCTGAACCGCGTGTTGCGGGACCTCCGGTTACCCTGGCGGGCATGCGATTTCCGGTGGTCCTGGCGGCATGTGCCCTGGTTGCGGGTTGTTCCGCCACGTCGGAGGAGCACCGACAGCCCGGCGTGGCGATCTCGGAGCCGTCGTTGTCGGCCGCCGCCCCGCCGAGTCGTCTCCCGACGCCGGCCCCGAAAGCGGTCCCCACCACGCCACCGCCCGCGGGCGCTCCCGTCGCCGATGTCATCGCGTGGGTGGAGGCCGGCACTCCGGCCGACCCGGGCGGCTTCCATTCGGCCACCCGGGACGGGACCGCCACCAACCTCGGCACCGACATCGCGTTCACCACTTCGTCGGGCGCCAACTGCATGACCGACAAGGCATTCAGCGGCGCCCTCGCCTGCCTGATTCATCTGACCTCCCCACCACCGCAACCGGCCGACACCTACGGCCACTGGGTCGGCGGCTGGGTCGACTTCGAGGGACCGACCGCTGAAGTCGGTTCGATTCACGGCGATCCGGGCCGCTTCAACACCGGCACCGGACCCAAGCTGAAAGACGGCCAGAGCCTGCGGTTCGGCGACTATCAGTGCCGCGCCGACGCCACCGGGCCGGTCTGCGTGAACTACGCGCGCCGCACCGCGGTCCGATTCAGCAACGCCGGTATCCAGACCTTCGGGTGCCTGACGCCGGTGCTCCCCGCGCCCGATGGCTTCGGCTTGAAGTTCGCCTGCACCACCGCGTGAGCGGTAAGTGAAATACGGTCGCGGGCGAACCGGGCACCGTCCGCGGTACTCCGGTGCGAAAACCACTGGGTACTAAACGTTTTGGACAAAACGTTCAGCCCGGATGGTGGCGTATGGTCGGACCCATGGGAGTAGCTGTCACGTCGCTGACGCCTGTGGAACGGACCGCCCTGCTCACGGTGTACGCCAGGGCCCTGGACAACCGCAAGACGCCCTCGATCCTCCGCGACACCTGGGCGGATTCGGTGGTGGCGGCGATCGACTATGACTTTGCCGCACTTGGAGTTCAGACCAGCGTGGTCTGCCAGACCGCGCTGCGTGCCAAGATGCTCGACGACCGCGTGCGTGCATTCACCGCATCGAATCCCGATGCGGTCGTGGTCGACCTGGGCGGTGGCCTCGACAGCGGCTTCTATCGGGTGGCCCCGCCGCCGACGGTCGATTGGTACTCCGTGGACCTGGCCGGCATCTCTGCGCTGCGTGAGCAGCTGTTGCCGGCAAATCCGCACTCGCACACGGTGGTGGCATCGGTGGCCGAACCGGACTGGGCCGCAGGGATTCCCGCAGACCGTCCCACCATGCTCGTGGCAGATGGGCTGTTCGCGTTCCTGACCGAGCCCGTCATCGCCGGCGTGTTCCGCAGCGTCACCGAACACTTCCACCGCGGCGAGCTGGCGTTCAACGACTACGGACAGTTCGGACCGATCAGCCTGGCCGCATTCAAATACCTGCCGCAGAAGATGTTCAAAGACGTTGGCAGCCAACTGGGTTATGCGGGTTTCAAAGACGCACGGCATCCCTCGAGCTGGAATCCTCGAATGCAACTCATCGAAGAAGCCAGCCTGGCCCACCAGCCCGAGGTCGACCTGTTTCCCCAAGTTCTACGGATCGCCACCCGGCTGACGGGACGCACCCGTGCCGGCGCGCGGAAGGCCCGAATCCTGCGTTACCGCTTCTGAACTCGAACTACCCGCCGAGACAGCCCGGACCCAGCAGCGCCTTCAAGTCACCCATCAACGCCGACGACGGTGTCACCCGCAAGGTCTGGTCCAGCTCCAGCGTGGTGATGCGGTCGCCGCTGATCAGCCGCAGATGTACCTGCGAGGTGCCCGGATGGTGCGACAGCACCTGTTTGAGTGCGCTGACCTTCTCCGGGGTGCACTGCCGGGTCGGCAGGCTTACCGCGAGCGGCCGATCCGCCTGGGCATTCGAAAAGTCCGGCACCACAAGGTCACTGGCGAAGATCGACACCCGCTCGTCTTCGACCCGGGCCTTGCCGCTCACCAGCACGATGGCGTCGTCCATGATGTCGGCACCGAACACGGCGTAGGTCTTCGGGAAGAAGTTTACCGTGACCGAACCGTTGAGATCCTCCAATTGCGCTGAGGCCCAGGGCAATCCCTGTTTGTTGACCCGTCGCACCACACCCGCCAGAATGCCGCCGATGCGGACCTGGGAGTCGTTGGCGACAGCGCCCTCGAGGATGGCCGTAATCTGGGTGTCCACCTGCGCATTGAGCAGGTGCGCGACACCGTTGAGCGGATGGCCGGAAACGTACAGGCCCAGCATCTCGCGCTCCAGGGCGAGTTTGTGCTTGTCGTCCCACTCGTCCTCGGGCACCTTGATGGTGAAGGCCGCATCTCCGGCATCGCCGGCATCACCTCCGCCGAACAGATCGAACTGACCCATGGCCTCGGCCTTCTTGGTGCCGAGCACCGAGTCGACCGCGTCGGCGTGCACCAGGAACAGGCCCTTGCGGGCATGGCCCAGGGAGTCGAAAGCGCCTGCCTTGACCAGAGATTCGGTGACCCGCTTGTTGCAGGCCGTGATGTCGATCTTGCTGAGGTAGTCGGAGAAATCGGTGTACTTCCCCTTCTCGGTGCGGCCCGCGATGATGGACTGCACCACGTTGGCACCGACGTTGCGCACACCGCCCAAGCCGTAGCGGATGTCTTTGCCGACCGAGGCGAAGTTGTGCACCGACTCGTTGACATCCGGCGGCAGCACCGTAATTCCCAGGCGGCGGCAATCCGCCAGGTACACCGCGGCCTTGTCCTTGTCGTCACCGACCGACGTCAGCAGACCGGCCATGTACTCGGCCGGATAGTTGGCCTTGAGATAGGCGGTCCAGAACGACACCAGGCCGTACCCGGCAGCGTGCGACTTGTTGAACGCGTAGCCGGCGAACGGCAGCACCGTGTCCCACAACGCGGTGATGGCCGCCTGTGAGAAGCCGTTCTTCTTCATGCCGTCGGCGAATCCGCCGTAGGCCTCGTCGAGGATTTCCTTCTTCTTCTTACCCATCGCGCGGCGCAGCAGGTCTGCTTGACCGAGCGAGTAGCCGGCCACCTTCTGCGCGATGTGCATGATCTGTTCTTGGTAAACGATCAAACCGTAAGTCTCAGAAAGGATGTCACGCAGCGGCTCTTCGAGCTCCGGGTGGATGGGCCTGATCTCCTGGAGCCCGTTCTTTCGCTTCGCGTAGTCGGTGTGCGCATCCACACCCATCGGGCCCGGCCGGTACAGCGCCAGAACCGCCACGATGTCCTCAAAGCCGGTCGGCCGCATCAGTTTCAGCAGATCACGCATCGCGGACCCGTCGAGCTGGAACACCCCGAGCGTGTCGCCGCGCGCCAGCAGTTCATAGGTTTTCGGGTCATCGAGACCCAGGTGATCGAGATCGAGATCGATGCCACGGTTGGCCTTGATGTTCTCCAGCGCGTCACCGATGACGGTGAGGTTGCGCAGGCCCAGGAAGTCCATCTTCAACAGGCCGATGGCCTCACACGACGGGTAGTCCCAGCCGGTGATGATGGCGCCGTCCTGGGCGCGCTTCCACATCGGGATCGCATCGATCAGTGGCTCGGAGCTCATGATCACCGCGCAGGCGTGCACACCCGCGTTGCGGACCAGACCCTCGAGGCCCCGTGCGGTCTCGTAGATGGTGCGCACGTCGGGGTCCGTGTCGATCAGCGCACGGACCTCGGCGGCTTCCTTGTACCGCTCATGGTTGGGATCGGTGATGCCCGCCACCGAGATGTCCTTGGCCATGATCGGCGGCGGCAGCGCCTTGGTGATCCGGTCGGCGATGGCGAAGCCCGGCTGCCCGTAGTGGACGCGCGCCGAATCTTTCAGCGCCGCTTTGGTTTTGATGGTACCGAAGGTGATGACCTGGGCGACGCGATCGCTCCCCCACTTCTCGCTGGCGTACCGCACCATCTCGCCGCGCCGGCGGTCGTCGAAGTCGATATCGATATCGGGCATCGACACGCGCTCGGGATTGAGGAAGCGCTCGAACAGCAGACCGTGCGGGATGGGGTCGATATTGGTGATGCCCATCGCCCATGCGACCAGCGAACCTGCTGCCGAACCTCGGCCCGGGCCGACCCAGATACCGACTTCGCGAGCGTGGCTGATGAGGTCACCGACGACAAGAAAGTACGCCGGGAAGCCCATCTGCACGATGACGCTGATCTCATAATCTGCACGGTCGAGGTACTCCTGAGGCGGGCCAGCCGGGAAGCGCCGGTCCAGGCCACGCAGCACCTCCTTACGCAGCCAAGTGGCCTGCGTCTCTCCTTCGGGTACCGGGAAGACCGGCATCCGGTCGTGGAACTTCCAGACGTCGGCATAAGACTCGACGCGCTCGGCGATCAGCAGCGTCGAGTCGCAGGCACCGGGCACCTGCTCGTCCCACATGGCCCGCATGTCGGCCGCGGACTTGAGGTAGTAGCCGTCACCGTCGAACTTGAACCGCGTGGGGTCGGACAGCGTCTTACCGGTCTGGATACACAGCAGCGCCTCGTGGTTGTGCGACGCCTCCCGGGTGACGTAGTGGCAGTCGTTGGTCGCCAACGGCCGGATGCCCAGCTTCTTGCCGATGTCCAGCAGGCCCTCACGAACCCGGCGCTCGATCTCGATGCCGTGGTCCATCAACTCCAGGAAGAAATTCTCCTTCCCGAAGATCTCCTGCCATTTCGCGGCAGCCTCGATGGCCTCTTGTTCGTGACCGAGCCGCAACCGGGTCTGCACCTCACCCGACGGGCAGCCGGTGGTGGCGATGATGCCCGCGGAATGCTCGGCGATGATCTCCGCATCCATGCGCGACCACTTACCGAGCTGACCCTCGAAGGAAGCCAGCGACGACAGCTTGAACAGGTTGCGCAGGCCGGTCGCGTTCTCCGCGAGCATGGTCATGTGGGTGTATGAACCACTACCCGAGACGTCGTCGCCCTTCTGGCTGGGATCACCCCACGTGATGCGCTTCGTGTTGAAGCGGGACGCCGGCGCGATGTACGCCTCGATGCCGATGATCGGCTTGATGCCCTCTTTGGTGGCGATGTTGTAGAACTCGCTGGCGCCGAACATGTTTCCGTGGTCGGTCATGCCGATGGCCGGCATGCCCAGCCGCAGCGCCTCGGTGATCATGGGCTTGACCTTCGCGGCACCGTCCAGCATCGAGTACTCGGTGTGATTGTGGAGGTGCACGAACTGGCTCATAGGGCTGCCAGTCTAAGACGGGCCACCGACACGGTTCGGCGTGTCGGGTGCTGTGTCGCCGGAAGGACTACGACGACGCCGCGGCACCCACGGGCACGCGGCCCTCGGTCGCCTCAACCTCCGTTGCCATGGGACCCACCAGCAACCCCATGTGCAACACGTGTTGCAGTTGCTTAGTTACCGCCTCGACGCGGTCCCGATCGTCCATGAGCCCGGCGTAGAACCCGAGTCCCCACACCACGGTGTAGAGCAGATCGGCCACAGGGGCCACAGCTGTATCGGCAGGCAGTTCGCCGCGCGCCACCGCGTCCCGCACCGCCCCGTCCATGAATTTGCGGACGGCAGCCTTCGCGTCGCGCCGCGGGGCCGGAAGGCGGTCGGCCTCGAGGTAGGAACTGATCAACAGCGCCACGCTCTCCGGTTCGTGGACACCGGCACTGCGCAATTCGGTGATGAGCACCGAAATCTGCCCCGGAAGTGTCGATTCCGCGCCCGCCCGGGTGATGCAGAGATCGATCGTGGTCGCGATCTCATTGAGCAGGCAGTGGTAGATGTCCTCGCGCGTCTGGAAGTGGTAATGCAGCGTGGGACGGCTCAACTCGGCGATTTCGGCAATGGCCTGAATGGTGGTGGCGTGGTAGCCACGGAGCGCGATCACTTCCCGCGCGGCACCCAGGATGCGCGCCCGGGTCTGAGCCGAATCAGTGCCCGCGGGCCGGCCCCTCCGGCGCGTTGCCTTCACTGGCAGAACATCGAGTTGCACCATGCCACGTCCTCGCACAGGAAAGGGATATTAACGAATTCAGCAAACTCTATGACATAGCTGATACCTGGTCAACCGCAACGGCGACGGCACTCAGCCAACTCGCTGTGCGTCGCTCTCCGGATCGGACGAATCAGTTCGGTACCGGCACAGACGGCGTCCCGCCCGCGAGTTGCTCGACGGCGCGTTCTGCAGCACCGACGGGCCTCGCAATTCATTTGCCCGAAAATCTGTCGCGAATGCAGAGATCCGGCAACCGATTGCGGTCTCGAGGTGCCGGGCAAACGGCGCCACATGGTGATGTTGTCCACATCGAGGCGCGCACTATTCGAATTGAATGCGCTGTGGGTCTCTGCAAGAGTATGAGTTCGTGATCGAGCTCATTAACGTCGCCAAGACTTTTGGCGGGTCCGTTCCCGCGCTCCGCGACGTGAGCTTTTCCGTTCCCACCGGCTCAGTGTTGGGGTTGCTGGGGCACAATGGCGCCGGGAAGACCACAACGGTCAAAATCCTGTCGACATTGCTCAAACCGACTTCTGGACAAGCGATTGTCGCCGGCTACGACGTGGCTCGCGAACCCGCGAAGGTGCGCCAGAGTATCGGTGTCACCGGGCAGGATGCGGCACTCGATCCCCGGCTGACCGGTCGAGAGAACTTGGTGCTGTTCGGCCGGCTGCGCGGCCTGCGGCGCGGTCAAGCCCGCAGCCGAGCAGACGAATTGATTTCGCAATTCGATATGGGCCACGCCGCCGACCGACAGGTCAGCAGTTATTCCGGCGGTATGCGCCGTCGCATTGATATCGCGGTATCCCTTGTTGTGCAGCCGAAGGTGCTTTTCCTTGATGAGCCGACCACCGGCCTGGACCCGCGCAGTCGTCGCGATGTCTGGAATCTGGTGTCCTCGATGAAGGCCCAGGGCATCACCGTGCTGCTGACGACCCAGTACCTGGAGGAAGCTGACCTCCTCAGCGATTCCATCGTCATCCTCAACGCCGGGCAGATCGTCGCCAGCGGCACCGCCGATGAACTCAAACGTCAGACCGGTACCAGCTACTGCGAGATGACGCCGCTGCATCCGGACGACCTGCCACGCATCGCAACGGCACTCTCGGACTTCGACGGCGTCGAGGTCGACAGCGACGCGACCACGGTATCCGTGCCCGCCCCCAAGGGTGTGGCAACGCTGACCGAGGTGTTCCGCCGCATGGACGACATCGGTGTCGAGCTCATCGACATCTCGCTGCGTCGTCCCTCCCTCGACGAGGTGTTCCTGCACCTCACCAGCCCGGTCGCCTCGAAGTGAACGCACTCGCTCTCCTGACGGCTCGCACCCTGCAGCGAGGTCGACTGGATCTGGCCTTCGCCGTCCTGGTGCCGGTCTCGGCATTGATCGGCCTGACGTTCTTGCTGCGCGGCGTCATCTCCACCGGCCACATGAGCTACGAGCAGTACGTCCTGCCCGCAGTGGTCGTACAGGCGATGTTGTTCGGCGCCCTCACCACCACCGATCGCGCTGCCTGGGAAAAAGCCAGCGGGCTGGGCTCACGGATGCGGACGCTGCCCATCTCGCCGTACGCGCCGCTCATGGCGCGGATGGCCTACTGCCTGATCCGCGGCGTGTTGGCGCTGGCGGCATCGATTCTGGCTGCCTATCTGTTCGGTTTTCGCCTGACCTGCGGATTCGGCTACACCGCGGCGTTCGTCGTGATGGCGCTGACGCTGACGTTGGCGTTGTCCCTCGGCGCGGACGCCACCGGCAGCAAAGCCGGACGCACCGAGGTCGCCAGCCAGCTGCTGATGATCCCGCAGTTGCTCCTGGTCATGTTGTCGACCGGACTGGCGCCCCTCGAGGCATTCCCCTCATGGCTGCATTCCTTCGTTCGATACCAGCCGATCTCCCAGATCACCGAGACCATGCGTGGCTTCACCAGCGGCGATGTGGCGATGAGCAATCTGGGTACCAGCCTCGCGTGGTGCATCGGGCTGCTGCTCGTTTTCGGCACGTTCGCCGTTCGACTTCAGGGGCGAGAATCGTGAATTCGACCACCCAGCACCAACATTCGCTACTCACCGAAAGCTGGATCTTCGCGGGCCGGCTGTTCAAACAGTGGCGTCGATACCCGATGGTGCCGATGCAGGCGCTACTCTTTCCGGCCTTGCTGCTGGTGGTCTACGGGCTGTTGGTCGGCAAATCGATGGTTCGGTTGACCGGCAACAGCGGCATGGACGTGCTGATCCCGGTGTGCACACTCGCGGGCGCGATGTCAGGTGCCATTGGCGCCGGCCTGGCGGTGCCGTACGACCGCGACAGTGGCCTGCTGACCAGACTGTGGATCATGCCTGTGCACCGGACGGCCCCGCTGACCGGCGCGCTGTTGGCCGAGGCGCTACGCACCTTCGCGGCTTCGGCATTCGTCGTGGCAACGGGCTACGCGATGGGTTTCCGATTCGAAGGCGGCTGGATCGATCTACTGGTCTACCTGATGGTTCCGGTCATCATCGTCGTCGTTTTTGCGACCATCGTGATCACGCTGGCCCTGCGACCACAGGGCCGGATCATCCTCACCTGGACCCAGTCGTTCTGCATGGGGCTGGCCTTCGCCACGCTCATCCCGGCCGACAAAGTGCCGGCGTTGCTGCGTCCGCTCGCGGAATACCAGCCGATCGCCCCGGCTGTGGCGGCCATGCGCGGGCTGTCGACGGGCGGTGAGGTGTGGTGGCCGATGCTGCTGACGGTGCTGTGGGCCGCTGCCATCGGTGCGGCGTTCGTGCCGGTGATGTTGCGCGGATACCGCGCGTCAGTCGAGGGCGGCAAAGTCGACGGCTGAGCCGTCGAATCAGATGGTGACGGTCAGCTAGCGACGGCTGGGTCGTCAGACACCGGCCGCTCGACGGGCGCAGGAGCCTCGGGAACTGAAAAATGGACCGGCATGTCGAACTCTGACTGCTTCCAGCGAGCGGCGAAGTAGCCGTACTGAAACGCGATACCGACCACCGCGGTCGCCGCCAATTCGGATGGCGGCCGCCGCAATTCGGTGCGCAGCGTCGTCCAGGCAGCAACCGGAGAGATTCGCGGCGCGGGGCCCGTACCTCCGCCCAAGCCGTCGTTGCGGTGCGCCCAGCGCAGGTACGCATTGCTGTTCCCATAGCGTTTCCACTGGCTGGCCAGGTCCCGAATGGAGGTTCGCGGCTCCCACTCCATCAGCACGCGGGTGTCGGTGGCAATCGTGCCGTGCGACTGTTCCTGGATACGCCAACAGATATCGAGGTCCCCACCGCCGCGCATCGCCCGGAAGCCACCCACCTTCTCGAAGGCGTCCCGGTCGATACCCAGATTGCAGGTTGGGTAGTAGTCGGGCCGGGGCGGCACGATCCCGACGGTCGCCTTCATCGCCCCACCCCCGCGAGGCAGCATGAAGGGCTGCATCCTGGCTGCCATCCGGGCGGCCAGGGTCGGACCCCAGACGGTACGAACGTTGGTGCAGGACAACGCAACTCCCGGTCGCCGCTGAAGTTCGCGATGCGCGTCGAGCAGACCCGGCAAAGGCCGACAACGGCCGTCGATGAACAGCAGCGTGTCGGCGGTCGATCTGCTGGCGGCGACCTGGCGGGCGTAGTACGGACCCTTGCTGTCGGTCAGCGTCACGACGTTGGCGCCCGAGAAACGCGCCACGCTAGCGGTGTCGTCACTGGACGCGTCGTCGACCACAGTGACCCGATCACCATCGGCGAGCTGTGCCATCAGTGGCCGCAGGAGCTTCGGCAGATGGCCGGCCATGTCGCGGACCGGAACGATCACCTCGATTGTCTGCTTCGCCATGCTTCATGCCCCCTGAATAGCGTTCAATCCGCCGCGGCCCAACGTAAACACCTGCCAGCCGGCGCCAATCCAAAACTCACGGTCCATCGCGTTGCGGGTGTCGAGGAGACGAGGCTCTCTGACGACAGACCGGAACGCGACGGGATCGAGGTTGCAGTACTCGTCCCATTCTGTGGCCAGCACGATCAGATCCGCATTTCGGCACGCGTCCTCGGCACTGTCGAAGTAGCCGAGCGTCGGAAACCGTCCCTTGGCGTTTTCGATCGCCTTCGGGTCATGGACGCGTACGTCGGCACCCTTCAAATGCATGGCGGCAGCGACGTTCAGCGCGGGCGAATCGCGGACATCGTCACTGTTCGGCTTGAAGGCGGCGCCCAGTACGGCGATGCTCTTACCCAGGAAGTCACCGCCGACGATGGCACTCGCCACGGCAACCGCCTTCTCCCGCCGGCGAATGTTGATCTTGTCGACTTCGTGCAGGAATCTGAGCGCGTCCGACGCACCGAGCTCGCCGGCTCTGGCGCTGAAGGCGCGGATGTCTTTTGGCAGGCATCCGCCGCCGAAACCCAAGCCCGCGTTGAGGAAACGGGCACCGATCCGGTCGTCGTACCCCAGTGCGCGGCTGAGCATCACCACGTCGGCGTCGACGACCTCGCACACCTCGGCCATCGCGTTGATGAACGAAATCTTGGTTGCCAGAAAGGCGTTCGCGGCGACCTTCACCAGTTCAGACGTGGGAAGGTCCGCGGTCAAGTGTGGCGTGCCGGCGTCGAGCAGCGAGCCGTAGACCTCTTGCAGTGTCTTTTCCGCAGTCTCGGAAGTGACACCGAATACCAGCCGATCCGGCCGGAGGGTGTCTTCAATTGCCTTGCCCTCGCGGAGGAATTCGGGATTCCACGCGATTTCGAGACGGTGCGGCGACGGCGTCGCAGCCAGCTCCGCGGCGAGGCGCTGGGCCGTACCCACCGGCACAGTCGACTTTCCGATGATCAGTCCATCGCAGTCCGCATTGGCGGCTACCGCCCGGAACGCACTGTCGACATACTCGATATTGGCCGCATCTGAGCCCGCCTGCTGGGGCGTCCCGACACAGACGAAGTGCACCGCAGCGCCGGACACCGCCTCTTCCACGGAGTGGGTGAACCGGAGCCGGCCGGTCTCCAGCACGGTCGCGAGTAGAGCATCGAAACCCGGTTCATAAAACGGCGAAGTTCCGGCCGAGAGCGTCGCGATCTTCGCCGCATCGGTGTCGTACGCGACGACCTCGTGGCCCAGTTTGGCCATGCAGGCGGCGTGAACGGCACCCAGATAGCCCGTTCCAATCACGCTCAATCTCATCTAGCTGAACTCCACGTTCTTGCAGTTCGCGCCACCCCGGGGGGAGGCAATCCGTCGATCATGTCCGAGCAAACCCCACACCGCTTTGCGACGCCCCGTAGCACGGGAAGATTTACAGGAAACGTCCACACCATGAACGATCTTTCCTTGCTACTTGATGCCTGCTTGCTGTGGACAAGCTGGACAGTCGTCTCTTGGTACATCACACGACGTAGCTGTGGCTACCCTTAGTGACCGCCGACACGTAGCCCGGCACCGGGTCAGCGAACCTCATCCAAGAGATCCGCACACGGGACGGTAGGTAACTAATGCAAGTCCAGACCTAAACATGCGACAGGCATCGGCGCACACAGCTCGGGATTCCCCACACCAGTATTCGACCACGGTTGACTGCGAAAAATCTACACTCGCGTTAGGGTGCCAAATGCCGCATCAAAACAATTCCGGCGCCAGCTCCGCATTCACAGCACAGAGCCCCAGCCTGGGATTACGCCGATCGACACGCCTATGAAGAGGTCTGGGAGGGCCATGCGCAACGCCGGTATTAATCCGAGGACTCCAGTCGACTGGGTTTTGACCTGGACTGAATTCTTCCTCCTGAGCCCGCGGCTGCGACTAATTAATCGCAAATCGGCAGATCCGGTAATCGGTGACGGCGACGCAAATGTCTCATTGACCAGCTACGGCAAACGAATTTCGTCGGTTTGGCAAACAATCGAGACCATTGGGCTGGGTACCGTCAAGCCGCACCGCCTGATCCTGTGGCTTGATGACGACGCCGTGGTCACCGACCCACCAGCACCTCTGCGGCGGTTGCTGGCGCGCGGGCTGGAGATCAGGCACTGCCGGGATTACGGCCCGCACAAGAAGTACTTTCCGTATGTCAACGAGATACTGCACGACGAACCCGAACGCGTCCTCGTCACCGCAGACGACGACGTCTACTACCCGGCCAACTGGCTGGCCGAGCTCCTCGAGGCCCACCGGCCTGGCGAGGTGACGGCGTTCCGCGCCCGCACCCGGTCGGCAGCGCCCTACCGCGCCTGGCCACTGTGCACCACGACCGAGGCGTCCGAGACCGTCTTTGCGACCGGCGTGTCCGGCGTCGCCTATCCCCCCGAACTCCTCTGCACGCTCCGAGACCGCGGCGACGAGTTCACCGCGGTGTGTCCCATGGCCGACGATTACTGGCTGCACTACGCCGCCGTAGCGACCGGAACGCCGATCCGTCAGGTCCGCGATGTCGCCGCCTACTGGTGGCCCAGAGTCACCGTGTCGGGCGGGGGGCTCTGGGACGGTCGCGGGACCGCCAACGACGCCATCTCCGAACAGACTCGACGGGCGTGGCTGTCCGACAACAGCCGCCCCGCCACCGCCGACAACTGACGCATCCTGATGCGATTCGAATTGCGAGAAGAAACAGAAGCCATGGATAAAGGCGTGCGGTCATTGGATGATCGGGTTCATCGATTTCAGAATGCGCTGCGAAAGCTGCTGAAGCCTTCGGAATTCGATAGCTCGCGCAACTATTGGGAAGAGCGTTATCGGCGTGGCGGAAATTCGGGTGCCGGGTCGTACAACCGGCTCGCGGAGTTCAAAGCCGATGTTCTCAACGACTTTGTCGCAAACAACGATATTGAGAGTGTCATCGAGTTCGGGTCGGGCGATGGGGCGCAATTAGCCCTGGCACGGTACCCCTCCTACGTTGGCGTCGACGTCTCCCGAACTGTCATCGAAGCAACGCGCCACAAATTCAGTGCCGACCGTTCGATGTCATTTCTTCACACCAGTGAAGTAACCGATGCGGACAAAGCCGACCTCGCATTGTCTCTTGATGTGATCTACCACTTGGTGGAAGACGACGTATTCGACGCATACATGCACCGCCTGTTCGATGCCGGTATCAAGTTCGTCATCGTTTACGCGAGCAATGAAGACAAGGCCTGGTCATCACCGCACGTCCGACACCGAGAGTTCACCCGGTGGGTCGAGGCCAACCGCGCCGATTTCGTCCTTACCGAGCGAATCCCGAACGCCTATCCGTACTCGAAGAAGGACCCGGACAACACCAGCTTCGCCGACTTCCACATCTTCAGACGGACACACTGACCCGTGCGCCCGACCGGTTGCGCAACACCGCGTCGCCGGTGAAGACGACAAGGGCGAGCCAGATCAGCACGAAGCCGGCCCACCGCCCGCCCGGCATGGGCTCGTGACCGACGAAGACACCCCACGCCATCTGCAACGCCGGGGTCAGGTACTGCAACAGACCCATGGTGACCAGCGGGAGCCGTTGCGCCGCACCGGCAAACATCAACAACGGCAGCGCCGTCACCGGGCCGCACAACATCATCAGGACGGTATGGCCTGGCCCCAGGGATGGGACTGTCGCCTGCCCGGCGACGGTGAGAACGACGAGATAGGCCAGCGCGAACGGGGCGGCCACCCCGGCTTCGACGCCGACACTGACCCGCGGGTCGGCGCGAACCACCTTCTTCACCGCGCCGTACACACCGAAAGATATCGCCACGCCGAGACCGATCACCGGGATCTCACCGCCCTGCACCGCCAGCACGATCACCGCGGCCACGGCGATGGCCAGCGCCGCCGCCTGCGCGCGCCCCAACCGCTCACCGAACAGCGCGACGCCCAGCGCCACGCTCACCAGCGGGTTGATGAAATAGCCCAGCGCAGCGTCGACCACGTGGCCGTTGCTGACGGCGTAGATGTAGATGCCCCAGTTGAGCGAGATCAGGGCCGAGGCGCACACCAGCAGTCCCCAGGTGCGGCCCGACAGCCGGCGCAGGTCACCCAGGCGGCGGCCGACGGCCAGCACCACGAACATCAGCAAGACGGTCCACACAATGCGATGGGCCAACACCTCGAACGCACTCGCCGGCTTGAGCAGCGGGAAGAACGCGGGAAACAGACCCCACGATCCGTAGGCGCCGAGCCCGAGGAGCAATCCCCGGTTCTGATTCGAAGTGGCCGTCGCGGTAATGGTCACTGACGATGCAACACGTCCAGGGCGTGCTGCAATTCCGGCGGGTACTCGCTGGTGATCTCGATCCACCGGCCGTCAGCCGGGTGCGCGAAGCCCAGCGAACGCGCATGCAGCCACTGCCGCTGGAGCCCAAGCTTTTTCGCCAGCGTCGGATCCGCCCCGTAGGTCAGGTCCCCGCAACACGGGTGGTGTAGTGCCGAGAAGTGCACCCGAATCTGATGGGTGCGGCCGGTCTCGAGGTGCACATCGAGCAGGCTTGCCGCGACGAACGCCTCGACGGTGTCGTAGTGCGTGACACTGTGCCGGCCGCCCTCGGTGACCGCGAACTTCCAGTCATTGCCCCGGGCCCGGCCGATCGGCGCGTCGATGGTGCCGCTGGACGGATCCGGGTGGCCCTGCACCAGCGCGTGGTACCGCTTGTCCACGGTGCGGTGCTTGAACGCCCGCTTGAGCACGGTGTACGCCCGCTCGGACAGCGCCACCACCATGACACCGGACGTGCCGGCATCCAGACGGTGCACGATGCCCTGTCGCTCGTGGATACCCGAGGTGCTGATCCGGAAGCCCGCCGCGGCCAGCCCGCCGAGGACCGTGGGGCCGGTCCAGCCCAACGAAGCGTGCGCCGCCACCCCGGCCGGCTTGTCCACCGCCACGATGTCATCGTCGGCGTAGAGGATCGCCATGCCCTCGATCTCCTGCGGCGTGTTCTCCACCGGGGCCGGCGCCTCCGGCAGCCGGACCTCCAGCCAGGAGCCCGCCACCAGTTTGTCCGACTTCGCCGCCGGTGCACCGTCGATATCGACGCCGCCGTCTTCGGCGATCGTCGCGACCGCGGTGCGCGACAAGCCCAGCAGCCGAGACAGGCCCGCGTCCACCCGCATTCCGGCCAATCCTTCGGGGACCGGCATCGAACGGCTGCTCATCGGCCGGTTTCAGCTTCGTCGACGGCCGCAGTGGCCGGCTCCGACCCTGCCTCGGCATCCGGCTCCGGCGGGCGCTTGCCCTCGGTGTCGAAATCGAAGCCGAACACGGACAGCCCGACCAACAGCACTGCCCCGCACACCACCGCGGAATCGGCAACGTTGAACACCGGCCACCAGCCGACGGAAAGAAAATCCACCACGTGCCCGCGCAACGGCCCTGGGGAGCGGAAGAACCGGTCCATCAGATTGCCCACCGCGCCGCCGAGGATCATCCCCAGGCCGAGCGCCCACCACCACGAGACCAGGCGCCGCCCCATCCAGATGATGCCCACCACCACGCCGGTGGCGATCAACGTCAGCACCCAGGTGTAACCGGTGGCCATCGAAAAGGCCGCACCAGAGTTGCGGACCAGTGTCCAGGTGATGGTGTCGCCGACGATCTCGACCGGCTGACCGGGCACCAGCAGCTTCACCGCCAGCACCTTGGTCACCACATCAAGGCCCAGCACCACCGCCGCCACCACCAGCAGTAGCCACAGCCGCCGCGGGGCGGCCTGGGTCCGAGGCTGCGTGGTCGCCCCAGGTCCGGTGGTCGCGGTCGCCTGCGGCTCCGCCAGCTCGGTCGCCTCCGGCTCCGTGGATTCATCAGTCACGCCCCCATCATCCCAAAGACGTCGTGAGGAACAATTCCGCCTATGACTCGCGTCGTCGTGATCGCCACCGGAGGCACCATCGCCACCAGCATCGACCAAGATGGAATAGCTCGGCCGACGCGCAGC
Organism: Mycolicibacterium sp. HS_4_1; assembly: GCF_054515875.1. Taxonomy (NCBI): domain Bacteria; kingdom Bacillati; phylum Actinomycetota; class Actinomycetes; order Mycobacteriales; family Mycobacteriaceae; genus Mycobacterium; species Mycolicibacterium sp. HS_4_1. The sequence goes on along the minus strand of NZ_CM137261.1, from coordinate 2,886,114 downwards.
GCCACCGACCTGGTGGGCAGCCTCGGAACCGGCGTCCAGGTCGACACCGTGGACCTCATGTCCGTCGACAGCTCCGAGCTGACCCCGACCGACTGGGACCGGATCGGGGCTGCGGTACTGGCGGCCGGAGATGCCGATGGAATCGTCATCACCCACGGCACCGACACCATGGAAGAGACCGCACTGTGGCTCGACATCACGTATGCCGGCGCGGTGCCAGTGGTGCTGACCGGCGCCATGCGCAGCAGCGACGCACCCGACGCCGACGGTCCGGCCAACCTGCGGGACGCGATCACCGTCGCCGCCAGTCCGGCCGCGCGTGATCTCGGGGTGCTGGTCAGCATGGCCGGCCGGGTGTGGCAACCACTGGGCATGACGAAAGCCGGCCACGGTCTGGTCGGCACCGCCGTCGGGTCGATCAGGGACGGTTCGTTCGTTCCCGACGCCGTCAAACGACGACCACTGCTGGGTGCACTGAAGGCGACGGCGGCGCCGCGCGTCGACATCGTCACGGCCTATGCCGGTAGCGATGCACTGGCCATGGACGCGTTTGCCGCCGCCGGCGCCGGCGGCATCGTGCTCGAATCACTCGGCTCGGGCAACGCGGGGTCCAAGGTGCTCACCGGCGTGCAGCGACTGTGCGCCGACGGTATCGCCGTAGCGATAGCGACGCGGGTACCTGGCACGCGCGTCACGTCGGGCTACGGCCCGGGCCGGGCATTGCTGGATGCCGGCGCCGTGTCGGCCGGCGGGCTGCGGGCCGCTCAGGCCCGGGTGCTGCTGATGGCGGCGCTGGCCTCCGGGACACCCGCTGCCGAGCTGTTCGCTGAGTGGGCTTAGCCGAACCGTCCCCGTGGGTGGACAACGTGCGGCTTCGAAGCACACCCAATTTGCGAGCCAGTGATAATTTCCCCTCGCCAAACTTCCGGGGAAAGGCACCGAGCTGACGGCGACGACCAGCCACCGCAAACAACTGAAACGCCTCGACATCCAGGGCCTGCGCGCCGTCGCAGTGGCTCTGGTCGTGCTGTTCCACGCCGATGTTCCCGGCGTCGGCGGCGGCTACGTCGGCGTCGACGTGTTCTTCGTGATCTCTGGCTTCCTCATCAGCAGCCACTTGTTGGGTGAGCTGCGGGACCGTGGGCACATCCGGTACGGCGCGTTCTACGCGCGGCGGGTGCGGCGACTGCTGCCGGCCGCGTTGACCGTCATCGTCGCGACGGTGGCCGCCGCCGCATGCTGGGTGTCTCCGCTGCAGTTCGGCCACGTCGTCAAGGATGCCGTCGCCGCCACGTTCTACGTCCCCAACGTGGTGTTCGCCTACCGTGCGACCGACTATCTCGCCGACAAGACGCCGTCGCTTTTCATGCACTACTGGTCCCTCGGCGTGGAGGAGCAGTTCTACCTGCTGTGGCCGGTACTGCTCGTGTGGCTGTTCGGGCTGTGCAAGCAGCGGACCCGCAGGGTTGCGGCCATCGCCGGCATCGTCGCGGTGTCGTTCGCACTGTGCGTGTGGTTGACCGGCTTCTCACAGCCGAACGCGTTCTTCATCCTGTTCCCGCGGATGTGGGAATTCGGGCTGGGCACTCTGGTCGCATTCGCACTGCTGAACCGCGAACGGGTTTTCGGCGACCGGGTCGGCGCAATCGCCGGCTGGACGGGACTCGCGGCCATCGTGGGCAGCGGCATGCTGTTCTCCACAGCCACGGATTACCCCGGATACGCGGTGGCGATACCCGTGGCCGGCACCGCACTGCTCATCGCAGCCGGGCCCGTCCGCCGCGGCCCCGGTGCGCTACTGAGCCTGCGCCCGTGCGCCTGGATCGGCGACATCTCGTACTCGCTGTACCTCGTGCACTGGCCAGTGCTGGTCCTTCCCGTCGCGGCAACCGGCTACCAGCAGACGTCACCGATGTGGCTTCGAGTTGCGATCGTCGCGGCATGTGTTTCCCTGGCGTGGCTGCTCTACACCTATGTCGAACAGCCTGGTCAGCGCCTGGAATGGCTGAACTCCGCACGCCCGCGCCGCACGCTCACCGCGACGGTGGGCGCCATGGTTGCCGTCAGCGCGGTGGTCCTCGCAGTTGCGGTCGCACACCATCCGGCGCTGGATGCGGGCCGGACCGCCGCGCAGGCAGCGCTCAGCCTCAAGCCCGCCGGGACCCCGTACGTGCCCAACAATCTCCACCCCCGGCTGTCCGCCGCCGAGAGCGCCCAGCCCGTCATCTATGCCAATCACTGCCACCGCGACGAATGGTCGACCGATCCGGTCGGCTGCGTGAGCGGGACCAATCCGTCGGCGCCGGTGGTCGTCCTGTTCGGCGATTCCCATGCCGCACAGTGGTATCCGGCACTGTCCAAGTTGGCCGAACAGGGCTTGATCCGGCTGGACAACCGCACCAAGAGTCACTGCCCGTCGGCAGAGATTCATGCCGCGCACTACTCGCGCTGCGACCGGTGGCGCGAAGCCGTACTGGCCAGCCTCGCCGTGTCCAAGCCCGCGCTGATCGTTCTCGGGGGTTGGGGAACCAGCTACGTGCGCGACGACGCAGACCCGACAGCGCACTGGCGAAAAGCTCTGGCAGACACACTCGAACGACTCCCCTCGCCATCGCGTGTTGCGGTCCTCGCCGACACCCCGGCCACCGGTGTCCCGCCGTCCTACTGCCTGAGTCTCTTCCTCACCGACACCCAGCGGTGTGCGCTGCCGCGGACAACAGCGTTGGATGACCGGGTCCGCCGGGCCGAGCAGGAGCTGGCCGCCGCCGGTGCGTTCACGTATCTGGATTACGACGACTATCTGTGCAACGACAGCATCTGTCCGGGCATCCTCGGTGACACCCTCGTCTACCGCGACGGACACCACATGACGACGGACATCAGCGTTGAACTGGCTCCCCTCATCGCCGCGGATCTGATGCCGCTGCTCAGCACAAGCGGCAAACCAGCCGGGAAGGGCCAGCCAGGCCGGACAGAGATGGCTGCCGCCGGCCCCGGTGCGCCCGGCGGTATGCCACCGCACCGCGGCTAATCCACGCTGTCGTCCGTCGGCAACTGCGCCAGGTATTCCTGCCAGTCGAGGCTGTCGATCGGGTCGGCACGGGTGATCTGCGGATCGTCAGCCGAGACGGTGCGGGCCACGCCGGGCCCGCTGGCCCGGGTTTCGAAGCGCACCGTCATGACACCGTGCCCGGCTCCCTGCACCCAACCGTGCCCGTGATCCGGATGCTGGACGTCGTCCCCGACGCGCCACGGGGATTCGGTCGGCGGAGCACTCACCGGGCCCGTCTGACCGGCGGACGTCGCGACATCAGAGCCGTCCATCATCTCGAGTTCCGGGAACAACGATTCCTGCCGCGCATCGGTCAGACCCGAAAACCCGACGCCCACAAGGCGAATCGGACCGATCTCGATGGGGTCGAGCAGCAGCCGGCGGGCCGTCGCCGTCAGCGTCGACGGATCGGTGGTGGCGTACGGCAGCGTGGCCGACCGGGTCAGCGTGCTCATGTCGGACTTCTTCAGTTTGACCGTCACGGTGCGGGCACCGCGGCCATCGCGCTGCAGCCGCCGGTAAGCGTGCTCGGCGATGGGAACGATGCTCGCGCGCAACTGATCCAGGGTGGTCAGGTCGACCTGGAACGTGGACTCGGCGCTGATCTGTTTGGCCTCGGCGCGCTCGACCACCGGCCGGTCATCGATGCCACGAGCCAGCCGGTGCAGCGCCGGGCCGACGGTGCCGCCGAGGACATCGGCAGCCTCGGCATCGGTGAGCGCCGCCAGCGCGCCTATGGTCTCGATACCCAGCCGGTGCAGTTTCTCCTCGGCGACGGGCCCGATCCCCCACAGACGGCGCACCGGCAACCCTTCCAGGAGCGGTCCCTGCTCGTCACCGCTGATGATCCGGACCCCGTCAGGTTTGGCCAGCCCCGACGCGATCTTGGCGACCTGCTTGCCCGAGCCCGCACCGACCGAGGCCACCAGGCCGGTCTCGGCGCGCACCGCGGCCCGTAGGTCTTCGCAGAACTGCCGAGCCCTGTCAAGGTCAGCGCCGACAAGTTCGGCGGGCTCGCCGAACGCCTCGTCGAACGACAGCTGCTCGAGCACCGGTACCAGGGCGCGCACCGCATCCAACGCGCGGCGACTGGCCACCGAGTACACCGCACCGCGCGGCGGCAACACCACAGCAGTGGCGCCGACCAACCGGCGCGCCTGGTGCATCGGCATCGCCGAACGGGCGCCGAACCTGCGGGCCTGATAACTCGCGCCCGCCACCACCCCACGGCCACCGAGGCCCCCGACCAGCACCGGACGGTCCCGCAGCGTAGGCCGGGTCAGCTGCTCGACGGACGCGAAAAAGGCGTCCATATCGAGATGTATGACCCAGCGATCCACAGGCCAGATAGTAGGCCCGGACAGGTGGCTACCCTTCTGGGTATGAACGACGTGCCGATCCGCGACGAGTCGATCCGGCTGGGCCAATTCCTCAAACTGGCCGCGCTGATCGACAGCGGTGCCGACGCCAAGGCGGTCATCGCCGAGGGCCTGGTGGCCGTCAACGATGAGGTCGAAACACGGCGCGGCCGACAGCTGAAAGCAGGCGACATCGTGGTGTACGACGGAAACGCTGCACGAGTAGTCAGCTTCGCCCTGTAGGGTCCCGGGCCGTGTGGGCCACCGTTTTGATGTTCGCCGTCATGGCGATGTGGGATCCCGTCCGCCTCGGCGTGGCGGTGTTCGTGGTGATGCGCAATCGCCCCATCCCGTCTCTCTTGGTGTTCTGCATCGGCGGTATCGCCTCGAGCCTGGCAATCGGCCTCACTGCCGTCTACCTGCTGCACGGCACCACCAAACGGCTCGTCGCGGACATGAACTCGTCGACTCATTCCATCGATCCGGCGGACGCCAAGATCGCGATCGGCGCACTGGTGCTGCTGGTGGCGCTGGCGCTGCTGTTTCGGGCCGCCACCAGAACACCTGTCGCCGTGCGGGCATCAGAGTCGGCAGCCGATAGCGCTGACCCCGAGCCGCCGCCTGCTGAACCGGAATCGCCGTCCATCACGGCGCGGTTGACAGCGTGGGCACGGCGGCTGATGCACAGCCAGTCCCTGTGGATGGCGTTCCTGGCCGGCCTCTGGGCCGGCCCTGGGCCGCACGTCGAACTCGTGGGCGCACTGGGGGTCATCCTCGCCTCGGGAAACTGCAAATCCGTGCAGGTCGCCGCGGTGGTCACCTACGCCGTGGTGTCGTTCGCATTCGCCGAGATCCCGTTGATCTGCTACCTGATCGCACCCGCGAAGACGGCACAGTACCTCGATCGGGTGCCGAACTGGCTGCGAGCGCGGCGCATCTGGGTGATGGCTATCGCGCTGAGCTTGCTGGGCGTGTATCTCCTGGCCTCGGGCACCCTGTCATAACCTTTACCCGGCATGAATTTTTCGCAAGATGAAGCTGAATCGCCCGTGAGCGGAAAAGCCCGACGCGCCGTTCGGGTGCACAGCCGATATATTCGCCCGGTGAACGCAGGACCCGTCTCAGCGCTGCGTCCCGACGTATCCCGTTGGCAGACACTCGCTCCGGTCATCCTCGCCGTCAGCGCAACCCTCCGGATCGCGTCGACGATGGGCTACTACCTGGTCAAGGGTGACGCCTTCTTCGATCTTCGGGTTTACGTTCTGGGCGGCGCCGCGATATCGCACCCAGGTGCGTTGTACGACTTCTTCTACGTCGACCCCACCAAAGGTGAACACCTACCGTTCACCTATCCCCCATTCGCGGCAATGGTGTTCGCGCCCTTGCATCTTGCGCCGTTCGGGGTGATCGCCTTCGCCTGGCAGGTCGCCTTGATCGCGGCCGTCTACGGAACGGTCAGACTCAGCCAGAAGTTCATCGGCGGTGGCAGCCAGCGCACAGCGATGCTGTGGACCGCCGGCGCGATCTGGATGGAGGCGCCCGGCAGCAGCATTCAATCGGGGCAGATCGGCATCTTCCTGATGCTCGCCGTCCTGTACGCCGCCTATGACTCACGATGGTGGCTGTCCGGTCTGCTGATCGGGGTCGGCGCCGGCATCAAGCTGACGCCCGCGATCACCGGTTTCTACTTTGTCGGCGTCCGGCGCTGGGGCACAGCGCTGTTCTCGGGCGCGGTGTTCTTCGGGACCGTCGGACTGGCGTATCTGTTCTTGCCCGAGGAGACGAAGCGCTACTTCCCGCACCAGATGGCCGAGGCCGGCAAGTCGCTGCCCGTGGGCTCGGCGTGGAACCAGTCCTGGCAGGGCGGGTTGTCCCGGATCGCGGGTCACGACGTCGGTATGTCGCCCTTGGTCATCGGCGCGATAGTGGTCACCGCGGTGCTCACAGTGCTGGCGTTCCGAGCGCTCGGCGGCGAGCGCGACCGACTCGGGTCGCTGCTGGTGGTGCAACTGTTCGGGTTGCTGGCCGAACCGGTGTCCTGGACGCATCACTGGGTCTGGGTGCTGCCGCTGATGATCTGGCTGATCTACGGTCCGTGGCGGGACCAGCCCGGCGCCCGGATATTCGGCTGGGGCTGGGTGACCCTGATGGTGCTCAGCGTGCCGAGCCTGCTGTCGTTCGCGCAGCCGAACATCTGGCAGATCAGTCGTCCTTGGTATCTCGCCTGGGGCGAGATGGTGTACATCGTCGCGGCCCTGGCGACCATGGTCTGGATCATCAGGACAGGACGTCGCGGTGAAATCACCGATCGGGACTGAGCGACTGCGCCGGCTGGCTCCGGCGCTGTTGATGCTGAGCGCGGTCGTTCTCCTGGCGCTCAACATTCCCAGCCAGCCCAACCTGGTGGACTTCCATGTCTACGTGCTCGGCGGCGCCGCGCTGGAGCACCCCGGCACGTTGTACACGTTCGCCTACTCGGATCAGTCCCCCACCCAGCCGCTGCCGTTCGTCTATCCGCCTTTCGCGGCAATCCTCTTCTACCCGTTGCATTTTCTGCCCTTCGCAGCCGTCGGGCTGCTGTGGCAGATCGCGATGATCGCCGCGATGTACGCCATCGTCCGGCTCACCCAACTGATGCTGGGCAGTGGTGACGCGCGCGAGGCAATGCTCTGGACCGCCGTGCTGATCTGGCTCGAGCCGGCACGGGTCAGCGTCAACCTCGGGCAGGTCGGCATCTTCCTGACGCTGGCGGGCTTGTACGCGGCCTACAGCAGACGGTGGTGGGTTTCCGGCTTGCTGGTCGGCTTGGCCGCCGGGGTGAAGCTGACACCGGCCATCACCGGGCTGTACTTCGTCGGGCTACGACGCTGGGCCGCCGCGGTGTTCTCCGCGATCGTATTCTTCGCGACGGTCGCGCTGTCGTGGCTGATCGTGGGCGACCAGGTGCGGCACTACTTCACCGAGGTGATGGGCGATACCAGCATCAACCCGATCGGCATCGCCCTGAATCAGTCGTGGCGAGGCGGCATCTCGCGGATCGTGGGCCACGACGCCGGGGAAGGCGCCCTGGTGCTCGTCGCGATCCTCGGGACCGCAGTGCTGGCCGGGCTGGCCTGGTGGGTGATGGGCAACCGGTCAGGTGCGCGCGATCGGCTCGGCTCGCTCCTGGTCGTCCAGCTCTTCGGCCTTCTGGTGTCACCGATCTCCTGGGTGCACCACTGGGTGTGGGTCGCGCCGCTGATCATGTGGCTGTTGCGCGGACCGTGGCGGGACGAACGCGGCGCGCGGGTCGTCGGCTGGGGCTGGATCGCCCTGACGGTCGTCAGCGTTCCCAGCATCTTGGCCATGGCCGAACCAAGCCTCTGGCAGATCAGCCGGCCGTGGTACCTGGCCTGGGCCGGGCTGGCCTACATCGCCGCAGCGATGGCCACACTCGCGTGGATGGTGGTCACCGGCAGGCGACTGCGCTCGGGCAGTCAGGTGCCTGCCGGCGACCAGCCGGTCGCCGAAAAACGTTGGTGAAGCTCACGCTTTCGCGATGACAGCCCGCACCCCGTCGCCGACATCGGCGCCGTCGGCCAGGTCCGTGACGGCCACGACGGTGAAGTCGGTGGCCAGGATCTCGCCCGCGATCAGGCCGGCATGGGTCCTCGCCCACGCCTGCTTGTCGGCCGGCACCGCGAACGTCACGGCGATCCGGTCGGACACGTCCAGCCCGGTGGCCTTGCGCAGGTCCTGCAGTTCGCGGATGCGGTCCTTGGCCCAGCCCTCGGCCTCCAACTCGGGAGTGACTGTGGCATCGAGCACCACCAGGCCCGCACCTTCGGGCAGCGCCGCGGTGAACTCAGGTTCTGCGGCAACGAGTTTCGAGCTGTACTCCGCCGGGAGCAGGACAGCGGGCCCCGCGGTCAGCGTGCCGTCGGCGTTGACCACGCCTTCCCCGGCCTTGACGGCCTTGATCGCGGCCTGCACGTCCTTGCCGATGCGCGGACCCGCCACCCGTGCGTTGACGGTCAACTCGAACTTGCCGTAGGCGTCGATGTCATCGGTGAGCTCGACCGCCTTGACGTTGAGCTCATCGGCGATGAGGTCGACAAACGGCTGCAACGCTTCCGGATTATCGACTGCCACGGTCAGTTTCGGCAACGGCAGGCGCACCCGCAGCTTCTTGGCCTTACGCAGCGACGAGCCCGCCGAGCAGACTTCGCGCACCCGGTCCATGGCGGCGACCAGCTCCGGGTCGGCAGGGACGACGCCGGCTTCGGGCCAATCGGTGAGGTGGACCGAGCGCTCCTCGGTCAGGCCACGCCAGATCACCTCGGTCGCCAGTGGCAGCAGCGGCGCAGCCAGGCGGCAGGTCACCTCAAGCACGGTGTGCAGGGTGTCGATGGCGTCGGCGTCCTCTTCCCAGAACCGCGAACGCGACCGTCGCACATACCAATTGGTGAGCGCCTCGGCGAACTGACGCAACTGCTCGCACGCACCCGAGATATCGCAGACGTCGAGGGACTCGGTCAGCGTGTCGCGCAGGTCGGCGAGCTTGGCCAGGATGTAGCGGTCGAGCACGTGCGGTGAGTCCGTGCGCCAGGTGCCCTTCTTCGGCGCGTAGAGCGCCAGGAAGGAGTACGCGTTCCACACCGGCAGCAGCACCTGCCGGACGCCGTCGCGGATGCCCTGCTCGGTGACGATCAGGTTACCGCCGCGCAGGATCGGCGAGGCCATCAGGAACCAGCGCATGGCGTCGGAGCCGTCGCGGTCGAACACCTCGGACACGTCCGGGTAGTTGCGCAGCGACTTGCTCATCTTCTGGCCGTCGTTGCCGAGGACGATGCCATGGGCCACACAGGTTTTGAAGGCCGGACGGTCGAACAACGCGGTCGCCAGCACGTGCATGGTGTAGAACCAGCCACGGGTCTGGCCGATGTACTCGACGATGAAATCGCCCGGAAAATGGGCTTCTTCGCTCGCCGAACCGTCGAACCAGTCCTGATTCTCGAACGGATAGTGCACCTGCGCGTAGGGCATCGAGCCCGAGTCGAACCAGACGTCGAACACGTCCTCGATGCGGCGCATCGTCGACTTCCCGGTCGGGTCGTCGGGATTGGGCCGAGTCAGCTCGTCGATGTAAGGCCGGTGCAGATTGTCCGGCCGGACGCCGAAATCGCGCTCCAGTTCGTCGAGGCTGCCGTAGACGTCGATCCGCGGGTAGGCCGGGTCATCGGACTTCCACACTGGAATCGGGCTACCCCAGTAGCGGTTTCGCGAGATCGACCAGTCGCGCGCATTGGACAGCCACTTGCCGAACTGGCCGTCCTTCACGTGCTCGGGGTACCAGGTGATCTGCTGGTTGAGCTCGACCATCCGGTCGCGGAATTCGGTGACCTTGACGAACCACGATGACACCGCGCGGTAGATCAGCGGATTGCGGCACCGCCAGCAGTGCGGGTAGGAGTGCTCGTAGGTCTCGTGCCGCAGCAGCGCCGGCGCGTTGACCGCCGCCGGGCCGGTGCCGTTCTTCAGATCCTTGATGATCTGCGAATTGGCCTCGAAGACCTGCTGTCCCTGGTAGTCGGGCACAGTCGAGTCGAAGCGGCCCGTGGAGTCCACCGGCGTGACCGCGACGATGCCCGCGGCGTCACAGGTGGCCTTGTCGTCCTCGCCATAGGCCGGGGCCATGTGGACGATGCCGGTGCCGTCCTCGGTGGTGACGAAATCGCCCTGCAGAACCTGAAACGCGTTCTGCGCCTGGTCGCTGTCGACGAAGAATGCGAACGGCGGCAGGTAGTGCGTGCCCAACAGTTCGGCGCCGAGATAGCTGCCGACGACGACCGGCTCCTCGCCGAATTCGCGCACATAGGCGGCCAGCCGGGCCTCAGCCAGGACGTAGTTCTGCTCGTCGGGGCCCACCACCTGCACGTAGGTGACCTCGGGATTGACCGCGACGGCCTGGTTGGACGGCAACGTCCACGGCGTGGTGGTCCAGACCAGCAGACGGGCACCGGCGACGGGTCCGTCGGTCGCGACGAAGCCCACGGTCAGGGCCGGGTCCTGCCGGCTCTGGTAGACGTCGTCGTCCATCCGTAGCTCGTGGTTGGACAGCGGGGTCTCGTCGTTCCAGCAGTACGGCAGCACCCGGTTTCCCTCGTAGGCCAGGCCCTTGTCCCACAGCTGCTTGAACGCCCAGATCACCGACTCCATGAACGTCAGGTCCAGGGTCTTGTAGTCGTTGTCGAAATCGACCCAGCGCGCCTGGCGGGTGACGTAGGACTGCCACTCGTTCGAGTACTTCATGACCGACGCACGGCAGGCGTCGTTGAACGCGCCGATGCCCATGGCCTCGATCTGGGCCTTGTCCGAGATGCCGAGCTGGCGCTGCACCTCGAGCTCGGCGGGCAGGCCGTGGGTGTCCCAGCCGAACCGGCGCTCGACCTTGTAGCCGCGCATGGTGCGGTACCGGGGAACGATGTCCTTGACGTAGCCGGTCAGCAGGTGGCCGTAGTGCGGCAGACCGTTCGCGAACGGCGGACCGTCGTAGAAGACGTATTCGGGGGCGCCGTCGCGGCGGGCGATGCTGGCGCGGAAGGTATCGTCGCGGGCCCAGAACTCCAGAACCTCGGTCTCGAGGTCGGGGAAGTTCGGTGTGCCGCTGGCGGTCTTGGGGTACGCGCTCACGTCAGGGGTCTCCAGTGCCGTCAGCACCAAACAGGTGCTCAGTTCCAGGCACGGGGACGACGATCTCGCGTCTGGACGCGAGCGCCGCGGTACCACCCCGCTTGCGCACGACCGGCCCCGGAGGCCCGGCACGTGCGCCGCTCAACTGACGGCGATAACGGGCCTACCCGTTCGGTTCTACTGGGCTGCGGCAGTCGGGGCCGCCGCGGCCGTTCTTCCGAATGCTCCCCGGTGATGGCCGGATCGATACGTGTGCTGCGATTCTAACGGGCGCGGGTCACCACGGATTACTCGGAGACCGGCATGGCCTCGGAGGCGAGCTCGATCACGGCGTAGGCGAACTGCTCGGCGAGTTCTTCCACGGTGTAGGGCTCGAATTGATGCCGGGCGTACCACCAGTCCACGTGCAGCACGTCGTCGGCTTGGAATGCCCGCACCTCGAGGGTGTGCACCGGGCCCGGGTGGTCGCCGTCGATCGCGGACATGCCGTAGCTGAACAAGACGTCGGCAACGTCGGTCGGGTTTGCGGTGGCGGCGGCCAGCGCACTGCGCACCGCCTGCACCATCTCGGTGGCGTCCACGTCGGACGCCGAGACACAGTCGACTTCCAGCCGGCGCAGCACCGCCAGCCCGCCGCCCGAGCGTTCCTTGGCTGCGGCCACGTCGACCGCGGCCCGCCCGGATCCGATGACGCGCTCGATGGCGCGGCCGAGCGCACCGATCAGCAACACCTCGGCGTCGACTCCCAGGTATTCGGCACCGCCCTCGAGCTCGGCGGCGATCACCGGCGACAGCGGGGCTTCGAGCCGTCGCATGTCGACTGCAGCACCGGCGGTGTCGACGCCGCCGAACTCATAGTCGGCGACATGGATCGTCGCCGCAGCAGCAGAAGGGAGAACGGGGTCGATCTCACCGGCGTACGCAAGAGTCATGTGATGCACACTACAACACGATTCCCAAATGTGGGACATAGCTCCCGAAAGTGTGACGCCCATGTCAATTACGGCTTATATGTCGCGGAACTAGTTGCTAGCAACCAAAGGGGGGAAGGGTCTATCGTTGCAGGGTGCCCCGAACAGACCAGAACGGCAGACAGCTCAAAGCACTGCTCGACTACATCTTCGACGGCGACGTCGAGGCGAGGGAGATCTACGGTGCGCTCGGCACGTCGAGCAGCACGTACTACCGGCGGATCAAAGAGGCCGACTACCCCAACGCGGAGGAGCTGCGGCTGGTGGCCGACCACTTCCGGTTGAGCTACCCCGATCTGCAAGTCCGGTTCGGCTTGATGAGCCACGACGAAGTCATCAACTACATCCAGTCGGCACCGCTCGCGGTTGCCACGGCGGCGCCCGCGGTGCCCAAGCGCGCCACAAAGTTGTCGGAAATGACGCGACGTGCTGATGCACCGCCGCTCTGACCAGTAGAGTCTGAGCGGCACCAGCGCTGACAAGAGCTTTCAGAAGGCTTCCACCATGGCTCTCACATTTCTCATCACGATCACTCTCGCCTGCATGGCGTGGAGTCTGTGGATCCGTCGTGTCACCTGGTCCTGCCGCTGGGAAGTGGCGGCGACTCTCAACATCGCACTCCAGGCCGCGGCCGTCGCCCTGATGTCCCCCATGGCCGCCGACACCCTCGGCCGGGCCATCCACTCATTGACCGGTGTCTGGAACCTGCCGGCCTATCTGGGCCATGACTGCTACATCGTGGCCGCCTCGGCCATCGTCTACAACGCCATCGGCCGCCTGGCCGACGACGCCGCCATGCAGAAGATGTTCACGCAGTACATCGAGCGGCCCGCCACCCTGTGCATCCCGGTGCTGTTAGCGCTGTTCTCCATGAGCGTCGCCGGCCGCGAATACTCCCCCGACCTGTTCACCATGCCGACCGACGGCTGGTTGACCGCGTACTGGATCGTGCTCTGCGGCACCCTGACCTACCTGCTGGTGTTCAGTGGCCGAGCCCTGCTGGTCCTGCGCAAGAACGCGGACTCGCGGCGCATCGCCAACATCTACCTGTTCGCCACCGGCAGCGGCATCATGGCCTGCGCCACCCGCATTCTGACCTCGCTGGTTCCGGAGCTGCAGCCCCTCGAAGACGGCAACTTTGTATGGGTGTTCTCCTGCATGTGTGGCGGCGTCTTCGCCCTTGCCTCCGCGCACTCGTGGCTGATCAAGACCAGGTGGTTCTCGAGGGCAGCCCGCTGAGCCTCCGCCACCGACCGTCGGCGACCCGTCAGCAAAAAGCCTGATACGTCAAAATCAGCGGTAATGCCCTACGCTGCTATCCGGCACCCGGTGTCAGTTTGACGGTAGTCAACCGTCACCGACGACACCCGGGCCCTTCACCCCCCGCCCGAACATCCCGAGGAGGAAGTGTCCGTGATCGAGTCGTCTCTGCCGGCCGTCCTGCGCGAACGCGCCAGCCTGCAACCCAACGACCTGGCCTTCACGTTCATGGACTACGACACCGACCCCGATGGTGTGGCCAAGACCCTGACGTGGGCTCAGCTGTACCAGCAGAGCGTCGCCGTCGCCCACGAATTGCGCCAGCACGGTGAGATCGGTGACCGCGTGGTGATCGTGGCGCCGCAGTGCCTCGAATACGTCGTCGGATTCCTCGGCGCGCTCGAGGCCGGCATGATCGCGGTCCCGCTGACCCAACCGATCATGGGCCACCACGACGAGCGCGTCATCTCCGTCATGAAGGACGCGCAGCCCGTCGTCGCTCTCACCACCGCGGCCAGCAAGGACGCCGTCGCGCAGTACGCCACCCCGAACGACGACGGCCGCAGCCCCGTCGTGCTCGCCGTCGACGAGTTGGACCTGGAGACCCGCCGTAAGCCGTTCTCCCGCCGCGAGGTTCGCCCAGAGACCGCCTACCTGCAATACACGTCGGGCTCGACCCGCACTGCCGCCGGCGTGATGGTGTCGCACCGCAACGTCTCGGCCAACTACGAGCAGATGATCGCCGTCTTCTTCTCGGAGTGGGGCAAGGTGGCGCCGCCGGGGAGCACCGTGGTGACCTGGCTGCCGCTGTACCACGACATGGGCCTGCTGCTCGGTGTGTGCACGCCCATCCTCGGCGGTTGGCACACCGTGATGACGAGCCCCATCTCGTTCCTGGTCAAGCCCGCCCGCTGGATCCAGCTCATGGGCAGCCACAAGAACGTCATCACCGCCGCGCCGAACTTCGCCTTCGACCTGGCGGCCGCCCGGACCACCGACGAGGACATGGCCGGTAAGGACCTGAGCACCGTCCTGACGGTGTTCAGCGGCGCCGAGCGGGTGCAGCCCACCACCATCAAGCGCTACATCCAGCGCTTCGCCAAGTTCGGTCTGCCGGGCAAGGCCATCCGGCCCAGCTACGGCCTGGCCGAGGCCACCCTCTACGTGGCTTCTCGTGAGTCCGGTGAGCCGCCGACGGTCGTCGAATTCGATACCGAGAAGCTGGCCGACGGCATCGTCGAGCGCGTCGAGTCGGGCAGCCCGCTGGTGAGCTACGGCTTCTCGCCCTCTCCCCTGGTCCGCATCGTCGACCCGGAGACCCGCCGAGAGGCGGCCGAAGGCACCGTCGGCGAGATCTGGACGCACGGTGAGAACGTGTGTGCCGGGTACTGGAACAAAGTCGAAGAGACCGCCAAGACTTTCGGTGGCGTGCTCGTGGATGCCCCTGAGGGCACCCCGTCGGACACCTGGCTGCGCACCGGCGATCTCGGCTTCATCTCCGAGGGCTCGCTGTTCATCATCGGCCGGATCAAGGACCTGCTGATCATCCGCGGACGCAACCTGTACCCCGACGACATCGAGGCCACCGTCAGCGCGGTCTCGGGCGGTCGTACCGCGGCCGTCGGCTTCGAGGAGGACGGAGTCGAGCAGTTCGCCGTCGTCATCGAGATGAAGAAGCGCGGCGAGACCGAGGACGAGGTCCGCGAGAACCTGGCACAGGTCAAGCACGACATCACCTCCGCCATCTCGCAGGTGCACGGTGTGAACGCCGCCGACCTGGTGCTGGTCGGCCGGGGCTCGATCCCCATCACCACGAGCGGCAAGATCCGCCGGCAGGCCTGCACGGAGCTGTACCGGAAGGGTGAGCTGGCGCGACTCGACGCCTGACGCCTTTCAGAACGACCAGGGCCGCAACGTCTATGACGTTGCGGCCCTGGTCGTTTCGTATACCTCCGGGGCGCGGGCCGTCAGCCGGCTCAGCCGAAGAAGCCGCGGTGCTGGACTGCCCCGGCGGCCTCGAAGGCCGTCGTCATCTGGCAGGCCTCACACGTCGCCGCATAGCCACACTCCGGGCAGGGTTCGACCTCGTCGGACTCCCGGCGGGCCTGACGCTCCGCCTGCAACCGCTCGGTGGCGGCGAGGGCCGCGGCCGCCGCGGCCTCTTCGCGCCTACGGCGCGGCGACTTGGACGGCCACCAGTTCGCGTCGCCGAGCAAAGCCGCGGTCGCCGGCACCGTCACCGTACGGACGATGAAGGTGTCCAGCAGCAGACCGATACCGATGATGAAGCCGAGCTGCACGGCGCCCAGGATGCTACTGACCGTCATGGCGAGCATCGATGCCGCGAAGATCAGACCGGCAGAGGTGATCACACCGCCGGTCGCGGAGACCGTTTTGACGATCGCCGAGCGCACGCCCCACTTCGCTTCGTCACGTATTCGCGATATCAGCAGGAGGTTGTAGTCGGCACCGACCGCCACCAACACCAGGAACGCGATACCGGGCACGCTCCAGGAGATGTCGTATCCCAATATGAACTGGAAGAACACCACGCCGATACCCAGCGCCGAGCCATACGACAGCACCACCGACAGCACCAGATAGAGCGGCGCCACGATGGACCGCAGCAGCTGCACAAGGATCAGGAACACCACGATCAGCGTGACGATCACGATGTACTGGATGTCACTGTTGTAGTAGTCGCGGATGTCGCGGTTCACCGCAGACAGACCGACCATCGACACCTTGGCGTCGGACAGCGACGTGTTGGGCAGTGCCGTCTGGGCAGCCTTGACGATCGCGTTGGTCTGGTCCATGGCTTCTGTGCCGAACGGGTTCAGTGCGGTCTGCACCAGATAGCGCACCGTGTGCCCGTCCGGGGACACGAACAGCGTCGCGGCCTTCTCGAACTCGTTCCGGCTCAGAATCTCGGGCGGCACGTAGAAACCGGCCATCTGCGGGGTGTTGGCGTCACGGCGCATACCGAGCAGGAACGACGAAGCCTGGTTCAGGCCGCCGCCCATCCCCCGGACCTGGTCGACCAACAGCTTCACACCGTCGGCGAGCTGCTTGCTCGAGTCGGCAAGCAGGTTGACGCCGTCGACCGCCTGTTGCAGACGCTTCTCGAGGTCCGCGGTGTCGTACAGCCGCAGCTGCTTCAGCAGGGCCGTGATGCTCTCGATGTTGGTGCCCATGCCGCGGACCTTGTCGTCCATGCCCGGGTCGCTCTTGTACTGCTGCAGCATGTGGCCGAGGTTGATGACCTTCTGGACCGTCTCGGGATCGTTGCCGTCGTTGACGTTCTGGAGACCGATTTTCAGATCGTTGCACGCCGGGTAGTAGTTGCAGAACGGCGTCGCGTTCAGCGTCTCGAGGGCTTTTCCGGACCACTTGTAGACGTCGCCGACCCGGACCAGCTGACCACCGACCGCATCGCCCAGCGAGGTCATCTGGGACACCATCTTGGCCGACTTGTCCAGATCGTCCAGCGTCTTCGAACCGCCGTACTGCTTCTGCAGCGCCGCCATCTGGGTCAGCATGGACCGCACCGGGCCGATGCCCCCGAGCACCTGCGTGCGGATCTGGTTCAGCGCGTCGGCGAGCTGGTACTCGCCGTCGACCAGCTTCTGCAGCATGGCGTCATTACTGTTGATGAGGTTCGAGGCGTCCTTGAGCTTGCTGCCGACCTCACCGGCCTGATACGTGGCCTTCGCCTGCTCCAGCACGTCGCCCGTAGGCCGGGTGATGCCACGGACCGCGTCGATGTGCGGCAACTGTGCGATGCGCTGTGCCATCTGCTCCATGTCGGCCAGCGACTTCGGGGCGCGAAGGTCGCGCGGCGACTGGATCAGCACGAACTGCTGCATGGTGGAGCTGACCGGGAAATGCTTGTTCAGTGCCTCGTATGCGACGTTGCTCGCCGCGCTGGGGTCCAGGTCCTTACGGTTGTCATAGTTGTAGCGGACCAGCGTCGCACAGCCGGCGAGCGCAAGCAGCACGGCGAGGCTGGTGGCCAGATGTGTCACCGGGCGGCGCACGATGTTGACGCCCGAACGGCGCCAGAACTTGCCGGTCATGTCCTTGCGCGGCTTGATCCAGCCACGCCGTCCGACGAGGACGATCAGGGCCGGCAGCATCGTGACCGACGCGAAGAAACCGACCAGCACGGTCACCGCCAGCGCCGGGCCGATGGTGGCGAACACCCCGAGGGTGGCGAACGACAGCGCCAGGAAGGTGATCGCGACGGTGCCGGCCGAGCCGGCGATGACTTCGCCGATCGAGGTCAGGGCAGAGACCAGCGCCTGATCACTGGCAACTCCCTGTCTGATGAACTCCTGATATCGGCTGAACAGGAATATGGCGTAGTCGGTCCCGGCACCCATCATCATGCCGGTCATCAGCACCAGCGTCTGCGGTCCGACCGCGAGCCCCATCAGGCCCAGACCGGCCACCAGCTGCTGCGCGACCACCAGCGAGACGCCGATGGTGACCAGCGGCAGCAACATCGCCACCAGGCTCCGGTAGACGATGATCAGGATCGAGAAGACAAGGACGGCAGTGGCCGTCTCGATCATGTGCTGATCGCGGGCACCGATTTCGTTGATGTCCTGAAACGTGGCCGATGCGCCCACGATGTTCAGCGTCAGGTCACTGCCCTTGACCACCTCTTGGATGGTCTGCTGAGCATTGCTGAAGGCCAGCTGGCCGGGGCCGGTACCCATACTGCCGACCAGGCTGACCGGCAGCTGCATCGCCTTGCCGTCCTTGCTGACCATCACCTGGCGCAGCTCGGGAATGTGGATGAAGTCCTGCGTCGACCTGACGTTGGTCTTGTCGGCGTTCAGCTTGTCGACGAGACGGCGGTAGACCTCTTCGTCGTCCTTGCTGATGCCATGCTCGTTCGTCAGCAGGATGACCGCGACGTTGCCGGCGTCGGCTTCGCGGAACGCGTTCTTCATCGTGTTGCTGGCAACCAGCGTCGGCGCGTCGTCCGGCAGGAACGGTGGCGGGCGCCGGCCAGCGACGTCGATCAACGTCGGAAGCGCGAGAAACAGGATGGCCGCCAGCCCGACCCAGGCGGCCAGGACCGCGACGGGACGCCGCACCACGTACTTGCCGAGTGCGGCGAAACCCGCATGTGCCAAAGCACCGCTTGGCCTGGCACGTTTCAGCATCCCCGACAGGCTACACGCCGCAAACGGATCAGATGCACCGACCGGCGCGGCACTATCGGCGCTGTCAAAGAGCCGCATACCCGGCGCCATGCTGTAATCGGGTGTGCCAGTGATGAAGTCACCCAACCCCCTGCGCCCCCCTCGGCGCCGGACGTCCTTGTTGCCATCGGTGCCCCAGCAATGCGGACAACAGCGGCAGACCGATATGTGTGATGCCCTGTGAAGTTTGCTATCGCCATCCATGGCACGCGCGGAGACATCGAACCCAGCGGTGCTGTGGCCAGAGAACTGCTGCGTCGCGGCCACGACGTCCGCATGGCCGTGCCGCCGAATCTGGTGTCATTCGTCGCTTCGGCGGGACTTCCGATGCCCGCCAGCTACGGCGTGGATTCTCAGCAGCAACTGGATGCGGACATCTTTCGCGACCATCTGAGCATCAAGAACCCGGTGAGCGTGGTCCGCGAACTCAGGGACTACATGACGCAGGGCTGGCAGGACATGAATGCCACCCTCACCGACGTCGCCTCCGGCGCGGATCTACTCCTTGCCGGGACCACATATCAAGAGGTGGCCGCCAACGTCGCCGAGCATTTCGACATCCCGCTGGCCGCCCTGCACTACTTCCCGTTCCGCCCGAACAGCCAGGTGCTGCCGGTGCCGCTGCCGCTGCCGCTGATCCGCCGCGGCTTCGCGGTCGGAGAATGGTTCCACTGGCGCATGCTGAAGGAAGCCGAGGACATCCAGCGGCGCACCCTTGGCCTGCCGCCGGCGACGGTGCGGGCGGTCCGCCGCATCGAAGACCGTGGCGCCCTGGAGATCCAGGCCTACGACGAGGTGCTGTTCCCGGGGCTGGCGGCCGAATATGGCGACGCCAAGCCCCTGGTGGGATCCATGTCGATGGAACTGCAGACCGACACCGATGCCGACGTGATGGACTGGATCGCGGCCGGCAAGCCACCCATCTACTTCGGCTTCGGCAGCATGCCGGTGGAGTCCCCCGCCGCCGCGGTGGCGATGATCGACACCGTGTGCGCCGAACTCGGCGAGCGGGCCCTGATCAGCTCAGGGGTCTGGGACCTGCCGGACACGGCGCTGGGCGATCACGTGAAGCTGGTGGGCGCGGTCAACCATGCCGCGGTGTTTCCGCTGTGCCGGGCGCTGGTCCACCACGGCGGCGCCGGCACCACTGCAGCAGGGCTGCGTGCCGGCGTGCCGACGGTCGTGCTGTGGGTCAGCGCCGACCAGCCGGTCTGGGCCGGGCAGATCAAGAAGCTGGGGCTCGGGGCGTCACGCCGCTTTTCGAAGACCACGCCGGCATCACTGAAAGCCGCGCTGCGCACGGCGCTGCAGCCGGAATGCGCGGATCGGGTCCGTGTCGCCGCGGCGCGCATGACGAAACCGGCGGACAGCGTGGCGCGCACCGCGGATCTGTTGGAGAAGGCCGCCCAGGCCCGCTGAGGGCCTGGGCGGAAACGCCCGGTAGGCGCTAGTAGATGGTCAACGGCGTGAGATCGAACTCGTCGAGCGTCTGCTGGACGAGTTCGCGCAGCATGGCACGGCTGTTCTCGGCCCCCACCTGGTAGCCGACGATGCCGAGGTTCACCCGCCCGTTGTACCGGCCGGACGCGACCACCAGCAGGCCGCCCGGCCGCTCGATATCGGACCTCTTGACCTTCTGCTCGACACCCCAGCAGTTCAGGAAGGTCGCCTGGTTGACGCCGTCGGGCCGGCACATCAGGTCGGGCAGCTCTGCGAAGTTGGAGCATGTCACCGGCATGTCACCAAGCACGAGGTCGGCCGTCTTGTTCACCGCGCGCAACGGAATGAACGGCGTCAGCGGCAGCAGGATGAACGACTCGTCGGGCTGATCCTTGGCCGTGCTGAGCGAGGTCCGTAGCGACGCCCGCAAGTCCGTCAGGTCCTTGGCGACGTGGGTCGGGTCGACCGTGAGGTTGGCGAACGCCATGGCGTTGGCGCGGGTGTCGTCCATCGAGGTCCGGTCGTTGACCGCGACCATGAGCGAAATGTTGTTGTCGTGCTTGCGGTGTCGTTCCATGCGGACACCCAGCCGGGACGCGAACGCCGCGGCCAGCGAGTAGGTGTTGCCACCGAGGGCTTCGCATTTCGCATCCCACTGCTCGACGTCGATGTGGGTGCCCGCGAACGGCATCAGTACATACTCATCGCCGGCGCCGGCAGTCACCGCAGGCCGGGTGTCCCCGGAAGTGCGAATCTCGTGACGTCTGCGGTGGAGCATCTTCGCGGCGGCCACCACGGTCCGGCGGACCTCGGGGAAATCACGCCGGGCCTGACGCAGATCGGCGCGGATGCCCTGCCAACGGGTCCGGGAGCCCGGCTGCGCATATCCCAGATCGCGGCCCTGGCCGAGCACAGACTCCATGATGGCGGCCACCGCCCCGGTGCCGTCGATCAGGCAGTGCGACAGCGCCAGCGCGACAGCTGTCGAACCGTCGCTGAACGACTGGACACCCAGGTGCCAGCCCGGACCGTGTTCCGGATCGATCGGGAGCTGCGACCGCTCTTCGAGCCAATCGGTCAATTCCGAACGCGGACGCGGGGTTTCGGCGATGTCGAGGGGCCGCTCGAGGGGCGGAGCGGCAACCCACCGGGCCCGGCCGAACGGCAACGGCGAGCGCTCGATGCGGCGGGCCGCGAGGCTGCGTCCGAAGTTCGCATGGAACCGGCGCAGTCCGTCGAGATCAACGGGCCCTTCGTAGAACCACATGGCCAGCATGACCTGGACCCGGCCACTGGCCCGGTACGACAGAAACGTCGCCTCGTCCATGTAGTCCAGACGGTCCTGCGAACGGTCCAGCTCCTGGGGCAGCTTGGCGAACCGGCGACGACCGGACCGTTTTGACCGGGTATCAGTGGACAAGATAGACCTGGCCCTTCACTTTTCGATTGTCTGAAGCGGGATTACTCGTAGACGGCGGAAAGGCCGAACTCGGCCAGCGTCTCTTCCACGTACGCGCGCAGCGTGGCCTTGGTGTTATCGGCACCCGGCTGGTAACCGATCACCGCCATCGACACCCGTCCGATCATCTGCATGGAGATGACCGTCAAAATGCCCTTGCGGTGTTCCAGCACCCCGCGGGGAACCTGGCCGTCCACACCGCGCGCCATGACGTATTCGGCCGGGGTCCCGTCGACGCGAGCCAGGTCGTCCGGTAGCACCCCGAGGTTCGAGCAGAACACCGGCAGCTCACCGAAGCCGACCGCGATGTCAGCGGCCTGCGTGACGGCGCGTTTGGGGATGAACGGCGTGAGCGGCAGCAGCTCCAACTTCTCGTCGGGCTCCTCGCGCATCTTCCGCAGGGCTTCCTTGATGATCGCCCGGGTCTCCGTCAGATCCTCGGTGACGCCCTTCGGATTCACCCGGGCATCACCGATCAGCACCGCGTTGGCCCGGGTGTCCTCCAGCGTGCGGTCGTTGATCGGCACGACCAGCGGCACCACACCTTCTGCCTCGCTGAACCGCCCCATCCGCTCGGACAACCGGGCGGCGAAACCGGCGATCAACGCATAGCTGTTTCCGCCGAGTGCTTTCGCCCGGGCGTCGAATTCAGCAGCGTCGATGAACGCAAAGATTGCCGGCACCACCAGGTTTTCCTTGGCGCTGGCCGAATCCAGGTGGGCCGCCGGCGACTTTCCGGAGCGGCGCAGCTCGCTGCGTTTCCGATAAGCCTGCTTCGCCGCCGACTTCATCGAACGGCCGAGTTCGGGCAGATCGCGGAAGGTCTGGCGCAGGTCGGCGCGCACAGCACCCCATCGAGACCGCGAACGTGGCTGCGGCAGACCGAGATCGCGCCGCTGGCCCGTCACCGACTCGAACACCGTCAGCATGGCGCCGCCGCCGTCGGCGATGCAGTGCGAACCGACCAGGCTGACCACCGTGGCACCGTCGTCGAGCGGTTGCACACCCATGTGCCACGTCGGCCCGAACTCCGGGTCGACCGGGATCTGTGCGTGCTCGTCCAGAAAGTCGCCGAGTTCCGACCGGGGGCGCACGGTCTCGTACATCCGGATCGGCGCCGGTGGCCCGAGCGCCGACACCCAGCGGTGCCGGCCGAACGGCAGGACCGACGGTTCGATCTGGCGCCCGCCGAGACCGTGGCCGAAGTTGTAGTGGAACCGGCGCAAACCGTCCATGTCCACCGGGTGTTCGTAGACCCAGCCGAACTGCATGACCGCAGCCTGGCCGGTGGCCCGCAGGCCCAGGAACATCGCCTGGTCGACATAGTCGAGCACGCGGCTCTGGTCGTCGCCGCCAACAGCGCGCCAGCGGCGCAACAAAGGCACACGCGACGGGCGCGTGGAGGTCGTCACAGGTCAGCCCTTCACAGCTCGAATCAGTTCGCTGCGGCAACCGTTGTGGCGCAAGGCATCCGAACGGCCGGCACCCGAACCACCGTCGGCGACGCGCAGGTACACGGCACGCATCGCGTGCAGATACTTGTCCACCGATTCGCGGGCGATCGGATTGTCCGGGTAGGCGATGGTGACCGACGTTTCCTTCTCGGAACGGTTCACCCAGATGCCGATCTGGTACGCCGAGCGAGCATCGCTGTACACCCGGCCGTTGAGCCGCTCCCACTCGTTCATGATCGCCGGCGACAGCGGTGGCAGGTTGGTGTCCAGGTACGACACCATCGGCACGCCCGGGTCCGCCTTGCGGATCGACGCCACCTTGCCCTCGGCGAGTTCCAGCACCCTCTCGAACGGGACATGCGCCAGGTCCATGCCGGCGTCGAACGCCTTCTGCATGGCGCGGGCCGTGTCACCGAACGAATCCGGCGATACCGGGACGCTGATCGGCACGACGCCGGTGAACCAGCCCGTGGTCATGAACTCGGCCGGAGTGCGGCGCGTAGTGGTCGGGGTGATGATGTTGTAGACCGGCCGGCCGGTGAGCTCATGCTCGGCCAGTGCTGCGCAAGCGATCACGCCGCCGATCACGCGGGCGCCCGCCGACAGGCAGGCCGACTCGAACCGCTCCGACTGGTGCTTGTCCATCAACCGGACGGTGAGCATCTCGCCGCCGCACGGCACCGTCGGGTCACCGAGGGGCAGCGGGAAGCACGGCAGCGTGCCGTCGTTGGCCTCGGCGAACTTGATCCAGTCCTGGACCTCCGGGGACTCCAGCGTCAGCGACGCGGTGAACTCCGCCTGCTTGACGCAGTAGTCGTCGTAGCTGCCGGCGTCGGCCAGCGGAATGGGCGGAGCGCCACTGACCAGTGCCGCGTACATGAGGTGGATCTCGACCAGCACCAGCCCCATCAACAGCGCATCGGTGTGCACATGGTCGATGCTGAAGTAGAAGGTGAAGTGGTCGTCGCGCTGGATGATGCCGAAGTGGAAGCAGTCCCACTGCAGCGGGTCGGGCGTCGCGAGCACGTGGTCACGCCACTGCTGCGCGTTCATCTCGCCGTGCTCGGTGGGCACCAGCTTGATGTCCCGCGGGCTCTTCGCCGTGCGGCGCACCACCGAGTCGTCGTCGAGCAGCTCGAACCAGCTGTGGAACGTGTCATGCCGGCGCACGTACGCGTTGATGACGTGCGTCATCGCCCGGACGTCGCACTTGCCCGGCATGTCCCACGCGGCGATGTTCAACCGCGCCATGTCGGTGCCGTTGCGCTCGTGCGAACGGAACGCGCGGATGTGCTGGCTCTGCTGGTAGCTCACCGGCACCGAACTGACCGGCGCATTGCGCAGCTTGGCGAGCGACGCAGAGGAAGGGTTCCAGGAAGTCAGAACACCCGAGGAACCCATCCAGTCATGGATGGTCCTAATCGCAACCATGTTCACTCTCCTGTGCTTCGGTGAATTCAGCGCGCGGCTTCTGTGACGCCCTACTCTGACCCGTCATGTCGAAATCGCCGTCGAAATCGCCTCCCCCAGGCGTTCTGCCAGTGCTCGAACATTCGTGATGTCCGACGAACCGATCCGGACTCCCGTCTCGGCCTCGATACGGGTCCGCAGTTCGAGCGCCCCGAGCGAATCGAGGCCGTACTCGGCCAACGGACGATCGGGATCGACAGATCGCCTAAGTATCATAGACATAGCGTCGGTGATCAGGCGCCTCAGACGAGCGGGCCGCTCCTCCTCCGACAGGGCGTGGAACTCCGCGAGGAACTCGCTGGTGCCCGCACCTCCCCGACCGATGTTGGCGAACGACTCGGCAAACTTGCTGGTCTGGGCGAAAGCCACCAGCCAGTCCGCTCCGGCCACCGGCGCGTAGCCGGCGTAGGCGCGGTCGTGGCGGATGATCGCGTCGAATGCGTACGCGCCGTCCTCCGGATCGATCGCCATGGCCTCGTCGGCGGCCATGCCCTGCCCGGCTCCGATCTTCGCCCAGGCGCCCCAGGCGATGGCCGTGGCCGGCAGGCCCTGGGCCCGGCGCCACTGCGTGAACGCATCCAGCCAGCTGTTTGCCGCGGCGTAGGCGCCCTGTCCGGGTGAGCCCACCATGGCGGCGGCCGACGAGAACGAGCAGAACCAGTCCAGCCCGGCCCCGGCCGTCGCCTCGTGCAGGTGCCACGCGCCGGATACCTTCGGAGCCCAGTCGCGCTCGATCAGCTCGTCGGTGATGTTCGGCAACGTCGCGTCCTCGACCACCGCCGCGCCGTGCAGCACGCCGCGCAGCGGCTTGCCGGTCGACTCGGCGGCCGCGACCAGACGGGCCGCGGTGTCGGCGGCGGCGATGTCACCGAGGACCACCTCGACCTCGGCGCCCTTGCTCCGGACCACCTCGATGGCCTGCTGGGTCTGGGCGCTCGGCTCCGAACGCGCGTTGAGCACGATGCGTCCGCAGCCGCCGGCCGCGAGCTTCTCGGCCAGGAACAGGCCCAGACCGCTCAGACCACCGGTGACGATGTACGAACCGTCGGGCCGGTACACCGGGGCATGCTCCGGCGACAGCACCGCCTCGAACTCCCCCGTGTGCGGGATGTCGAGCACGAGCTTGCCGGTGTGGCCGGCCGCGCCCATCACACGGATGGCGGTGGCGGCGTCGCTCAGCGGATAGTGCGTGGTGTCCGGCACCGGCAGCACACCGTCGGCGATCTGCCCGAAGATCGTCTCCAGCATGCCGCGGGTGACGTCGGGGTTGGTCAGCGTCAGCAGGGCCAGGTCGAGCGCGTAGAACGACAGGTTCCGGCGGAACGGGAACAGGCCCATCCGGGTATCGCCGTAGATGTCGCGCTTGCCGATCTCGACGAACCGGCCGCCGAACGTCAGCAGCTCGACACCGGCCTTCTGTGCCGCGCCGGGCAGCGAGTTCAGCACGACGTCAACGCCGTAGCCGTCGGTGTCGCGGCGAATCTCCTCCGCGAAGGCCGTGCTGCGGGAATCGTAGACGTGCTGAATTCCCCAGCTGCGCAGCAGGTTTCGACGATCGTCGCTACCCGCGGTGGCGTAGATTTCGGCACCAGCGGCCCGCGCGATGGCGATGGCGGCCTGCCCCACGCCACCGGTGGCCGAGTGGATCAGCACCTTGTCGCCGGCCTGGATGCGGGCCAGGTTGTGCAGGCCGTACCAGGCGGTGGCGTGCGCACTGGGCACCGCTGCCGCACTGCCCTCGGGCAGGTCGTCCGGAATCTTCACGGCCAGGTTGGCATCGCAGGTGACGAACGTCTTCCAGGCACCGGTCAGCGAGATGCCCGCCACCCGGTCACCGATCTGGTGATCCGTGACGCCCGGGCCAACCGCGGTGACGACACCGGCGAAGTCCGCACCCGGCTGCGGGAGCCGGCCCTCGAAGCTCGGGTACCGGCCGTACGCGACCAGCACATCGGCGAAGTTCAGGTTGGACGCCGCGACCGACACCTCGATCTGGCCCGGTCCCGGAGCGACCCGCTCGTACGCGGCCAGTTCCGCCGACGACAGATCGCCGGGGGTCCGGATCTGCAGCTGCACACCGTCGGTCTCCGGTCGCACGACGCAGGTGCGGCGTTCCTCGGGCTGCAACTGGCTCAGGTTCAGGCGCGCGGTGAACCACTCGCCCGAGCGCCATGCCGTCTCGTCCTCTTCCGAGCCGGACAACAGTTCCGCCGCGACGTGCGCCACGTCGGCCTGCACGTCCAGATCGATCTGGGTCGGCCGCATCGCCGGGTACTCCATGCCGATGGCTCGCATGAAGCCGCGGATACCGCCCTGCTCGAGGTTGGCCACATCCGCGGGCAGCACGGTGCGGGCACCCCGGGTGAGCACGTACAGCCGCGCGGGCTGACCCGGCACGTCCGGCAGTCCGCGCACGATGTGCACCAACTGCTCGACCTGCGTCATACCGCGCTGCGCGGTGGCCGCCGACGCAGACGCCGCCGAGTCCTCGGGCACACCCGTGACGACGACGACGCCCTTGAAGGGCTTGGCGGTCAAGGTGGCCTGCAGCGACTCGAGGTTCGACGCATGGTCGGCGTCGGCCGGCCACGCCATGGTGGAGACGTCGGCCTCGTCGGACTGCAGGACCTCGGAGAGCTTCTCGGTGAGGCTGTCGGCGTCTGCTGCGGCCGAGATCAGCAGCCAGCGGCCCGGATCCACGACGTCGGCTACCGGAGCATCTTGGCTGCGCCATTCGATGTTCAGCAGGCGCTCGTTCAGCAACCGTTCGCGCTGACCGTCCTCGGACACACCGGTGCCCAGGCGCAAGCCGGTCACCGCCAGCAGCACCGCACCATTCTCGTCGAGTACGTCGATGTCGGCCTCGACGGCTGTCGGGGACAGGCTGACGAGCTTGACGTAGCAGTAGTGCGCGTTGCGCGTCGATTCGTAGGCCCGCAGCTTGCCGACACCCAGCGGCAGCATCAGCGCGCCGGTGGTGTCACCGTGCAGATCGGGATGCGCGGCCACCGCCTGGAAGCAGGCGTCGAGCAACGCCGGATGCACCGTGTACGCACTCTGCTGCGACCGGATGGCCCCGGGCAGCGTGACCGCCGCGAGGACCGTGGTGCCCACGGTCGTGTGCGCCGCGGTCAGGCCCGAGAACGCCGGCCCATACTGGATGCCGCGATCGGCGAACCAGGCCCTCAGGTCGCCACCGTCGACATCCTGCGTGTGGGCGGCGACCAGCTTGGCCAGGTTGTAGGCGGGGCGGGCGGCGTCATCGTCGACGGCGTGCAGCGTCGCGGCGGCCCGGCGCACCTGCTCGCCGTCCTGGTAGGTCTCGACGAGGAAGTCGATGTCGCCCGACGGAACCGCGGTCGCGACCGCCGACACGGCGGTCTCCTCTTCGAGCAGCAGCATCGCCTCGAAGGTCACGTTGCGCACCTCGGAGGCCTCGCCCAGCACCTCGCGAGCCGCACCGAGTGCCATCTCGCAGTACGCCGCACCAGGCAGTGCCGCCACGTTGTGCACCTGGTGGTCACCCAGCCACGGCTGCATATCGGTGCCCACGTCGGACTGCCAGACGTGGCGCTCGGGCTCCTCCGGGAGGCGGACGTGCGCGCCGAGCAGCGGGTGCACGGCCAGCGAGGCCCCGCCGGGCGCCTGCTCGTGCGGGTCGCGCGTGAGGATGAGGTGGTTACGGGTCCACGTCGGCAGCGGCACGTCGATGAGCACGCCATCGGGGTACATCGCCGAGAAGTCGATTGCCGCACCGGCATTGTGCAGGTCGGCGACGACCTCACGCAGGCCGTTCGGCACCTCTTGTTCGCGACGCATCGCCGCCAGGGCCGCGATGCCGATGTCCTGATGCGCGGCGTTCTGGTTGACCGCGTGCACCAGCAGCGGGTGCGGGGCCAGCTCGATGAAGACCCGGAAGCCGTCGTCGAGCGCGGCCTGCACCGCGGCGCCGAACCGCACCGTGTGGCGCAGGTTGTCGACCCAGTAGTCGGCGTCGTAGTCGGCGGGATCGCGCGGGTCGTACTGCGTGGCCGAGTAGTACGGCACCGTCGGCTCGTCGGGCTCGAGGTCCTCGAGCGCGTCGGCGAGCTCGTCCAGGATCGGGTCGACCTGCGGGGTGTGCGACGCCACGTCGACGGCCACCTCGCGCGCCATGACGCCGCGCTCGTCCCACTCCTTGACCAGCGTGCGGATGGCCTCCTTGTCACCACCGACGACGGTCGACTGCGGCGAGGCGACGACCGCCAGCACGACGTCGCTGACGCCGCGGGCGCCGAGCTCGGAGAGGACTTGCTGGGCGGGCAGCTCCACCGATGCCATGGCGCCCGAGCCGGACACCTTGAGCATCAGGTTGGAGCGGCGGCAGATGACCTTCACGCCGTCGGCCAGCGACAGTGCGCCGGAGACGACTGCCGCCGCGGATTCGCCCATGGAGTGGCCGACGACCGCGCCGGGCTGCACACCGTAGGACCGCAGGGTCGCGGCAAGCGCCACCTGGATGGCGAACACCGCGGGCTGGATGCGGTCGATGCCGGTCACCGTCTCACCGGCGGTGATGGCTTCGGTGATCGAGAAGCCGGACTCCGCTTCGATCAGCGGTTCGATCTCGGCGATGGCGGCCGCGAATGCGGGCTCGGCGGCCAGCAGGCCGGCGCCCATGGCTGCCCACTGAGAGCCCTGGCCCGAGAACACCCACACCGGGCCACGATCGCCCTTGCCGGCCGAAAGCTGGTACGGCGTCTCGCCGTCGGCGACCTCGCGGAGCGCCTGGATCAGCCCCGTGGCGTCCTCTGCGAGCACCGTGGTGCGGACCGGGCGGTGGGCGCGGCGGCGGGACAGCGTGTAGGCCGTATCCGCCACGTCCAGGGACTCGCCCTGGGCTGCCGCCCAGTCGGCCAGCCTGCCTGCGGTGCGGCGCAGTTCCTCGGCCGAGGTCGACGACACCGGGAACAGCAGCTTGCCATTGCCAGCCAGGCTCCCCCGGCCCTCGGACTCGACGGTGCGCGGCGACGATGCGGCGGGCGCCTGCTCGACGACGGCATGCACGTTAGTGCCCGAGAGGCCGTAGGCGGACACGGCGGCGCGGCGCGGGTGGTCGGCGGTGGCCGGCCACGGCACGAGCTCCGTCGGCACGAACAGGCCGCTGGAGATCGCGGCCATCTCGGCGGGCATCTCGTTGTAGTAGAGGTTCTTCGGCACCTCACCGTGCTGCAGGGCCATGACGGCCTTCATCAAACCGACCGCACCCGAAGCCGACTGCGCGTGGCCGAGGTTGGTCTTCACCGAGCCCAGGACGACTGGGCCTTGCTGGCCGTAAACCGTTGCCAGACTTGAGTATTCGATCGGGTCACCAACCGGCGTTCCGGTTCCGTGCGCCTCGATGTAACCGACGGTGGCGGGATCGATGGCGGCCAGGTCGAGCGCGCGCCGGTAGACCGCGACCTGGGCGTCCCCGCCCGGGGTCGCGATGTTGACGGTGTGACCGTCCTGGTTGCTCGCGGTGCCGCGGATGACGGCGAGGATGCGGTCGCCATCGCGCTGCGCGTCATCGAGGCGTTTCAGCATGAACATGACGGACGCCTCGGCGGACACGAAGCCGTCAGCGGCCACGTCGAATGCGTGGCAGTGGCCGGTCGGCGACAGCATGCCCTGCGCCGAACCCGAGGACATCTTGCGCGGCTCCAGCATGATGTTGACGCCACCGGCCAGTGCGGCGTCGCTCTCGCCGTCGTGCAGGCTGCGGCATGCGTGGTGCACGGCGAGCAGGCTGGACGAACACGCCGAGTCGACGGTGTACGCGGGACCATGGGCGCCGAGATGGTAGGAGACGCGACCCGAGGCGAGGCTGTAGTTGTTGCCGGTGAAGCCGTACGGCCCCTCGATGGCGTGCGCATCTGCGGCCAGCAACTGGTAGTCACCGGCAGTCATGCCGACGAAGACGCCGGTCAATGAGCCCGCCAGCGACGCTGGGTCGATACCGGCGTGCTCCACGGCCTCCCAGGAGGTTTCGAGGATCAAGCGGTGCTGCGGGTCGATCGCGGTGGCTTCGCGGTCGCTGATGTTGAAGAAGTCGGCGTCGAAGCCGGCGACGTCATCGATGAAGGCGCCCCACTTGGAGACCGACCGGCCGGGCACGCCGGGCTCCGGGTCGTAGTACTCCTCGGCGTCCCACCGCTCCAGCGGAACTTTGGTAACCAGGTCGTCACCGCGCAACAGGGCTTCCCACAACTCCTCTGGCGAACCGATTCCGCCAGGAAGTCGGCATGCCATGCCGATGATCGCGACGGGTGTCGTCGGTGACCCACCCACTTAGCTACCGCCTCTCCGTGCAGTCCGGACCGACTCCGACACACGCTGTGCCGGGTGGCTCGCAGACCGCCGCTCAATCTTTTTGGAAATCGTCTTTGCCGCTTTAATCAAACTGGCTCGAAATCCTACCGGGTCAAATTAACTGATCCGCCGAATCGGGGCTACCCGTTTCGGCCGAATCGCTACCAGGCGACCATCACCACCGGATATCCGCAGCACACTCGCCACGGAAGGCCCAACCCACCCGGCGCGCCGTTGCACAGGGCGTTGGTTCGGAGCCTTTTCGAACCAGCCTCGGGCCGGAAGCATAGCGCTCCGTAGCGAACAACGTTCACCCCAGCACCGCACGCACAGAGAAGGGGCGACAGGGCGAATGTTTGCGTGGATATCGAAATTACAATTGGAGCAACATTGCAAAAATCCGATACCTACAGGCTGCAGCCATAAATCCGTATTTTCGGCAATGATCGATACACATGGTACGAAATATCTAGTGTGACGAACTCCGCTCGATGCGGGCAAAAAATCAACACGCCAGACATCTCCGGGTTCATGAAAGTACCGTGCTGAGGGCGGTCCGCATCGCTTCCGATGCGGCCGCGTATCTCGCGCGCGCAAACTTCGTCAGCCCGCCACGGGCGCCGGATCTGCATAGGTCGAACCGAACTCCGTCACCCGACAGAAACCGTTGCTGCGGGCCTGCGCGACACTGTGTCGCACCATTGCCCCGAGCGCCACGAAACCGGCCTGATCGGCAACCATGAGCGGTGTCAACAGCCGGTTGTGCACGAAGCCGAACGCCAGGCCGCGATCCGGGTCGGCCCAGCCCAACGACCCACCGAGACCGACGTGGCCGAACCCCGGCATGATGCCCGGGAACGGCAGTCCGTGATAGCCCAGGTTGAAGTCCATCGGCAGCCCGAGGCCCAAGTCGGGGAACACGCTGCCCGTGCCGCGCAGCTGCGCCACCGTGCCGGCGGACAAGAAGCGCATGCCATCGATCTGGCCACCGTTGGCGATCGCGCCGTAAACGCGGCCCAGCGATCGAGCCGTGGCCACCCCGTTGGCGCCCGGCATCTCGGAATCCAGCAGCGGGGTGTCCCCTTGAGCCATCGACCGCATACCGGTGAAGTACATCGAGCCGAACCCACCCGAGAACGGCAACTTCGCCACATACGGCGCCACCGCGTCGAAGAGCGGATTGCGGATGCGGAACTGCGGGCCGATGATCTGTGCCGGCTGCGTGGGCGCATCGGCCGACGGACGACCCAGATGCAGACCATCCACACCGAGCGGTTCCGCCAGCTCCGTGCGGAACAGCTCCCGCATGCCCTGCCCCGTCACCGCCCGGGCCAGGCCGGACAACAACCAGCCGTAGGTGATGGCGTGGTACGCCGGGCGCCCCTTCATCCAGCTCATCGGAGCCGCCGCCAACCGCTGTTCCATGAGGCGGTGGTCCATCAGCTCCTCCCGGGTGGCGCCGTTGAGCTGCGATAGCCCCGCCCGATGCCGCATCAGCTCCCGCACCGTCACGCCGGCCTTACCCTTGGCCGCGAAGGCAGGCCAGTAGTCGGCCACCGGTGCGTCGTAGGCGATCAGGCCCCGGTCGGCCAGCCGGTGGATGACGGTCGACGCCAACCCCTTGGTCGCCGAGAACACCATGGCGCCGGTGTCCGCTTCCCATGGCCGGTTGCCCCATCGGTCGGCCCACCCCGTCCATACATCGACGACCGGGACGCCGTCGAGGTACACCGAGAGGGCGCCGCCGCCGAGAAAGCGGCTGGGGAACATGGCAGAAAAGGCCCGCACCACGTTTGCGAAATTGGGGTCAGCGGCACCGTGAACGCCCTGCGGAAGGGGCCCGCCGGCGGACCGGAGAGGCGCGACATTGCGCTCCCGGCGAAAAGCGTTGGTCATTACCAAATGATGACCTGCCGTTGCCGCCGATCATCTCCGACGTTATCAATCTGTTAACTAAATAGTCTG
This sequence comes from Mycolicibacterium sp. HS_4_1, assembly GCF_054515875.1. Lineage (NCBI taxonomy): Bacteria > Bacillati > Actinomycetota > Actinomycetes > Mycobacteriales > Mycobacteriaceae > Mycobacterium > Mycolicibacterium sp. HS_4_1. The sequence goes on along the minus strand of NZ_CM137261.1, from coordinate 2,853,470 downwards.
GCGCGCGCGGCCGGAAATTCACTTCAAGATCGCAGCTACGCCGGCGTAACTCGTTGCGAAAAGTCGACTACGCCGACAGTTTTTCGTGGTCACAGCAGATATCTGGCGACATTGACCGGTAGCCATATCCATCCGACCGCCGTTTTCGGCGGGAATGCGGCACGCCGCTGAACACACCAACATTTGGTTTCGCCAAACGCGCGGCCCGAAAACACCCGGCCCGTGCCCGATATCACGCCGGCGGCACCCGTCGGCGTGATACCGAGGGGAACGCCGTCCGTCAGTTCGCGAGGTCGATGATGCGCTGCGCCGCCAGTGCGGGTGTGAGTTCGCCGTCGCGCACCTGACGTTCCACCTCGTCGCGGTGCGCCTTGACGGCCGGGTTCGACAGCACGCGGTCCAAGACGGTGTCCCGCACCATGGTCCAGGTCCAGTCCACCTGCTGAGCCCGGCGCCGGGCTTCGAATTGGCCCGCCGCGCTGAGAGTGTCCCGATGCTTGAGCACCGTGTCCCACATCTCGGCCAGACCGTCGCCACGTAGCGCACTCATCGTGAGCACCGGCGGCCGCCACAGGGTGTCACGCGGATAGATCAGCCGGATGGCACCCGAGAGCTCGCGGGCCGCGGCCTTGGCTTCGATGGCATGCTCACCGTCGGCCTTGTTGACCACGATGACGTCGGCCAGCTCCAGCACACCTTTTTTGATGCCCTGCAACTGATCGCCGGTGCGAGCCAGGGTCAGGAAGACGAAGGTATCGACCATGTTGGCCACCGTTACCTCGGACTGCCCGACGCCGACGGTCTCGACCAGGACGACGTCGTAACCGGCCGCCTCGAGCAGCACGATGGTCTCTCGGGTGGCCTTGGCCACCCCGCCGAGGGTGCCCGACGTCGGCGACGGCCGGATGTATGCCTCGGGCTGCACCGCCAGCTGAGCCATCCGGGTCTTGTCACCCAGGATCGAGCCACCGGTGCGGGTCGACGACGGGTCGACAGCCAGCACCGCGACGCGGTGTCCCTGCCCGATCAGGTACATACCGAGCGCTTCGATCGTGGTCGACTTCCCCACCCCGGGCACGCCGGTGATGCCGACGTGCAGCGCCCGGCCCGCTTCGGGGGTGAGCTCGAGCAGCAGCTGCTGCGCGGCATCACGATGGTCGGCCCGGGTGGACTCGACCAGTGTGATGGCCCGCGCCAACGCCGCACGATCGCCGGCGCGGATCTTCGTGGCAAGTTCCGGTATTGGTGTGCTCATCGTCGTATCACCGGCGAAACGGTGTTCCAGCAGAAGAAGTGCGAGTAGCAGCCTGCTGGAATGCCGTTTCGGCGCATCAGAGCTTGTAGCCCAGCCGCTCGGCGAGCTTGCCCAACAAGCCGATCGCGGCCTCGGCGATCACGGTGCCGGGCGGGAAGATCGCCGCGGCGCCCGCGGCGTACAACTCGTCGAAGTCGCCCGGCGGGATCACGCCGCCGACCACGATCATGATGTCCGGACGCCCGACCTCGGCCAGTGCATCGCGCAGTGCGGGCACCAGCGTCAGGTGACCAGCGGCCAGCGACGACACCCCGACGACGTGCACGTCGTTGTCCGCCGCCTGCCGCGCCACCTCGTCGGGCGTGGAGAACAGCGAGCCGACGTCCACGTCGAAGCCGATGTCGGCGAATGCCGTGGCGATCACCTTCTGGCCGCGGTCGTGACCGTCCTGGCCCATCTTGGCCACCAGGATGCGGGGCCGACGGCCGTCGGCCTCGGCGAACTTCTCGACCAATTCCGTTGCGGTGCTCACGTTTCCGGCCTTCCCCACCTCGTCGCGGTAGACGCCGGCGATGGTCCGGATCTCGGCCTGGTGCCGGCCGTACACCTTCTCCAGGGCGTCGGAAATCTCGCCGACGGTCGCCTTGGCGCGGGCCGCGTTGATGGCCAGCGCCATCAGGTTGTTGCCCAGGCCGTCTTCCCCGGCATGACCGGATTCGCCTGCGGCACGGGTCAATTCGGCCAGCGCGGCCTGAGTGGCGGCCTCGTCGCGGTCGGCCCGCAGCTGCGCGAGCTTGGCGAGCTGCTCGGCGCGCACGCGGCTGTTCTCGACCTTGAGGACCTCGATCTCCTGGTCCTCGTCGACCTGGTACTTGTTGACGCCGATCACCGTCTGGGCACCGGAGTCGATCCGAGCCTGGGTGCGAGCGGCAGCCTCTTCGATACGCAGCTTCGGAATGCCCTCGCCGATGGCCTGCGCCATGCCGCCGTGCTCGGCGACCTCCTTGATGTGGGCGCGGGCCTTCTCGGCGAGCTGGTGAGTCAGCCACTCGACGTAGTACGAGCCGCCCCACGGGTCGATGGGCCTCGTGGTGCCCGACTCCTGTTGCAACAGCAGCTGAGTGTTACGGGCGATGCGGGCCGAGAAGTCGGTGGGCAGCGCCAGCGCCTCGTCGAGGGCGTTGGTGTGCAGCGACTGGGTGTGGCCCTGGGTGGCGGCCATGGCCTCGATGCAGGTGCGGGCCACGTTGTTGAACGGGTCCTGCGCTGTCAGTGACCAGCCGGAGGTCTGCGAGTGGGTACGCAGCGACAGCGACTTGTCACTCTTCGGCGCGAACTCGGCGACCAGCTCGCTCCACAACAGACGGCCGGCACGCAGCTTGGCCACCTCCATGAAGAAGTTCATGCCGATGCCCCAGAAGAAGGACAGCCGGGGCGCGAACTTGTCGATGTCCAGCCCGGCCTCGAGGCCGGCCTTGATGTACTCCACACCGTCGGCCAGCGTGTAGGCCAGCTCCAAATCCGCTGTGGCGCCGGCCTCTTGGATGTGGTAGCCCGAGATGGAAATCGAGTTGAACTTCGGCATCTTGGTGCTGGTGTAGCCGAAGATGTCCGAGATGATCCGCATCGACGACTTCGGCGGGTAGATGTAGGTGTTGCGGACCATGAACTCTTTGAGGATGTCGTTCTGGATGGTCCCGGCCAGTTTCTCCGGCGGCACGCCCTGTTCTTCAGCGGCGACGACGTAGAGCGCGAGGATGGGCAGCACCGCGCCGTTCATCGTCATCGAGACGCTGACACTGCCCAGGTCGATGCCGTCGAACAGCTGGCGCATATCGAGGATGGAATCGATTGCCACACCAGCCATTCCGACGTCGCCCTGGACGCGGGGGTGGTCCGAGTCGTAGCCGCGGTGGGTGGCGAGGTCGAACGCGACCGACAGACCCTTCTGGCCGGCGGCCAGGTTGCGCCGGTAGAACGCATTGGATTCTGCGGCGGTGGAGAACCCGGCGTACTGCCGGATGGTCCACGGCTGGTTCACGTACATGGTCGGGTACGGCCCGCGGATGAACGGCGGGGTGCCCGGGAAGGTGTCCAGCGGGTAGCCCGCTTGAGTCGCGGCATCCCTGTCTTGAGCGATGTACACCGGCTTGACGTCGATGCCCTCGGGGGTCGACCAGGTGAGCTGCGCCGCGGTATAGCCGTGGGCGCCGGCCGCGTCGGCGACGTGGGTGTCGACGGCGTCCGCGGTTGGCGCGGTGGCGGCCTCGCCCTGCAGCGGAACGTCGGCGAAGCTGGCGATGGGGTTGGCCTCAGTCGCGGTCATTGTCATGCCCCCAATCGGGTGAGCAGGGTGGAAAGCGCTTCGACGGCATCGATTTTCATGGTCAGGTACGCATCGGGTTTATCAGCGGCAGCGGCCACCGCCTTCTCCGGTCCGGCAAGGTAGACGTGCGCGACGCCGGCCGCGCGGGCGGCCTTGATGACGTCACCGGCTTCCTCGGCGTAGCGGGCGTCGGTGCCGCAAACCACCGCGGCGACCTGGCCGGCGGCGGCGGCCGCAGCACCCGCAGCGTCGACGGTTCCGGGGTTGACGGCTTCGATACCTCCGGAGGCCAGCAGGTTCGAGGCGAACGTGGTGCGGATGTTGTGCTCGGCCAGCGGTCCGACGGGCAGCAGCACCGCCTGCGGCCGCTTGCCGGTCTTCGCCAGGTAGGCGTCGGAGCGGTTGCGCAGCGCCTCGAATGCCGCCGCGTACCGGACCACGCCGGGGAACGAATCAGTCTGTGCGAGTGCGTTTTCCTCGAGGTTCGGGAACTCGTTCACACCCGTGAGGGCGGTGCGCCGGTGCGCGATGTCGTCGGCACGCCGGGCCGCGACCTCGGCGATCTGGGCACTCAGGTAATCGCGGGCCGCGACAAATCCACCCCGCGATTCCAGGTCCTGGAACTTCGCCCAGGCCTGCTGCGCCAGCTGGTCGGTGAGGTCCTCGACGAACCATGAGCCGCCCGACGGGTCGACGACCCGGCCCAGGTGCGACTCCTCCAGCAGCAACAGCTGAGTGTTGCGGGCCATGCGCCGGCTGAAAGTGACTGCGGTTCCGGGCAATCCGCCGGCGATGGCGGCGTCGAACGTCTCGACCAACACGGTGTCGGCACCGCCGACACCGGCGGCGAACGCGGCGAGCGTGGTGCGCAGCATGTTCACCCACGGGTCGCGCTGCGACATCATGGCCTTGGAGGTGACGGCGTGAATCGTTGCGGCACCGGCGTCAGGTGCACCGACGACCTCAGCAACCCGCGCCCAAAGCTGGCGCGCCGCCCGGAGTTTGGCGATCGTGGCGAACTGATCGTCGTCGGCCGCGAAACGGAAACTGATCTGCCGCAACGCATCAGCGGCGGACAGCCCGCTGCCGGTGAGCAGGCGCAGGTAGGCGACACCGGCGGCGATGGCACCCGCGAGTTCCAGGGAGGCACTGGCGCCGAGGTTGTGCAACGCGGCGGCGTCGACCGTGACGGCGCGCACTCCCCCGTCGTACTCGGTCAGCTTCGCCGCGGTGGCGATGACGTCGGCTTCGGCCGCGGCGGCGCGACCCGACAGCGGCGCCGTCAGCGGGTCGGCGCCGAGGTCGATCGACAACCGGCCGCGCTGGTCGGCGTCGAACGGCTTCACCAGCGCGAGCAGCTGGTCGGCGGCACCGGCAACGTCGGCGCCGGCATCGAGGAGCACCGGAACCAGGTCCAGGAAGACACCTTCGAATACGCGATCCAGCTGGTCGACGGGGACGCCGCCCGTTCCGACCCGAACCTCGAGGGCACTGGTGCCGTCGGTCAGGGCAAGCAGGATGGCCCCGTTGACCAGGCGGGCGTCGGCGACTTCAGTGTCGCTGGAGATCGGGAAGGATTCGGTCACCTTCCAGCCGGCGAGCACGTCGCGGTGGGCGTCACCGCCACGGGTGAAAGGCCAGTGTCCGGGCAGCGAGGGCTCGGCCAGGCCGTCCAGGCTGGTGTAGAGGGGACGGACCGGGAATCCGTCATAAGTGGGTGTATCGAGCAGACGCTCGGGGTCTGCCGGCAGCTCCTCGACTGCCTTGCGGGTGCTCTTGGCGAGCACGCCGGCGACGTTCTCTTGCCACCGCGCGTAGCGGTCCCGAACGGTGGACGCGTCGACAGTCACCGGCGACTCCCAATCTTTCGGCCATCAGACATATGGCACTGCATGCAGAAATGCCTATCACACTTGAATTCGAGGCTAAATCACGCAGGTCGCTACTACCCAGTAGCTCCACCGCACACCAGCTGTCCATACCTCTGACGGCGACGAGTTGCCGCGATCGACCTCCCAACGCACCCGCTCCTGACAGCGGTGATCAGCCGGTCGCCCCGTACCCTTGGAAGACGTGAACTCCGTTGTCAGCGCGCTGCGCATGGTCCTGTCTGCGGTGCAAGCCACTGCAGCGCAGATGCCGCCCAGACGAGCCGCCGGCATCGGAACGGTGATTGTGATTCTTGTCGCAATGGCGATCTGGGTACCGTTGCCCAACGCGGTCGAGATGCGTGACTGGGCGGCCGCGGCGGGGCCGTGGTTCCCGTTGGCCTTCCTGCTGGCCCACACCGTCGTCACGGTGCTGCCGTTCCCCCGTACCGCTTTCACCCTCGCCGCAGGGCTGTTGTTCGGTTCCGCCCTCGGCGTCACGCTCGCCGTCATCGCCAGCACGCTGAGCGCGTTGATCGCGCTCTGGCTGGTGCGGGTGCTGGGCTGGCACCTGAGCAAGTTGTCGCACAAGCACATCGACAGCCTCGATGCCCGGCTCAAGGAACGGGGCTGGGCGGCGATCTTGTCGATGCGCATGATCCCGGCCGTGCCGTTCTCGGTGCTCAACTATGCGGCCGGGGCCTCATCGGTCCGGGTGCTGCCGTACGCGATCGCCACGTTCTTCGGCCTGCTGCCGGGCACCGCGGCGGTCGTCATCCTCGGCGACGCACTCACGGGACAGATTCGGCCGTCGCTGCTGGTCGTGTCGGCCTGCACCGCGACCATCGGAATCGGCGGACTGATCTACGAGGTCCGGCTCCATCGCCGCGCCCACGCCGCTGCACAGGACACCGTGGGCTCATGAGCGCACTCGCCGACCTCGGCGCCCGGATGCTGCGTAACCGCCGCCTGGTGCGGGCCCCCGTCTGGCTGTACCGGGCGCGGTTGGGCGCACTGCTCGGCTCGCGCATGCTGATGCTCGAGCATGTCGGCCGCAGCTCTGGTCAGCGTCGCTACGTCGTACTCGAAATCGTCGACCGGCCGCACGCCGGCACCTTCGTCGTGGCCTCCGGGTTCGGGACCACCGCGCAGTGGTTCCGCAACGTCTGTGCCAATCCCCGGGTCCGGCTCTGGATCGGCAGCCGCGGCGCCGCACCTGCGACGGCCCGGGTGCTCGATCAGGCCGAAACCGATCGGACGCTGGGCGACTACCGGACCCGCCACCCCAAGTACTGGGAGCAGTTCCGGCCGGTGCTCGAACAGACGCTCGGTCAGTCGATCGGGGACCGCGACATCCCGCTACCGATGGTGGAACTGCGGCTGCAGCCCTAGGCCTCGCGCTCGGGCAGCCCTTTCGCTGTCATCGCGCTGAACAGCGCCAGGAACAGCACAGCCGGCGCGGCGTTCTGGGGCTTGTCGTGGGCTTTGACATGCGCGGTGACGGCGAGCGTGAAGTACAGGGCCAGCATCGCCGTAGTCAGCCGCGCGAGTGCCGAATTCCGTTGTCCGGCAAGCAGACCCACGGCAGCTGCCGCCTTGGACCCGACCAGGACCCACCGGTACTCCAGCGGGAAGTTCACCCCGGTCAGCGACTTCTCGATGGGCGCGACGGGCACGGCACACGCCACGGCATCGCCGGCGAGAAACAATGCCAGCGCGGTGTAGGTCTTGCGGGACGTCAACAGGCTCATCGTCACCTCGCGTGTTGCCCGGCGGACGGGTCGATTTCAGGGGTCTGGCGCGACTCTATCGGCTGCGTCGGCGGGGCCGGCGGCACCGACAGTGGCGGCGCGCTGTAGCCCGGCTGCTGGACCGGGGTGCGGGCCTCGGCCTCGGCCTTCGCGACCGCCTGTGCGATGGCCGGGTCGGTCTGGGTGGAGAACCAGTCAGCGACCTCGTCGTCGTCATCGCGCACCGGAGTCTCGTCGACGGGCGACGGCGTGTAGCGGAACACCCCGTCCTCCCCCGGCGCTCCGAGCAGTTTGGTGAAACCCTGTAGCGCAGAACCGAAATCGCTGGGCACGACCCACACCTTGTTCGCTTCGCCCTTCGCCATCTGCGGGAGGGTCTGCAGGTACTGGTAGGCCAGCAGCTCCGGCGTGGGCCGGCCGGCCTTGATGGCGGCGAACGTCTTCTCGATGGCCTTCGCCTGGCCCTGCGCATTCAGGTACTGCGCGGCGCGTTCACCCTGGGCGCGCAGGATGCGCGACTGCCGGTCCGCCTCGGCCGCCAGGATCGCGGCCTGCTTGGCACCCTCCGCCGACAGGATCTGCGACTGCTTGGCACCCTCCGCCTGCTTGATCGATGCCTCCCGACTGCCTTCCGCCATCAGAATCATGGCGCGCTTCTCCCGGTCGGCCCGCATCTGTTTTTCCATCGACTCCTGGATCGACGGTGGCGGATCGATGCTGCGCAGCTCCACCCGGGCGACCCGCAGGCCCCACCGGCCGGTGGCCTCGTCGAGCACGCCGCGCAGCTGGGCGTTGATCGAGTCGCGAGAAGTCAGCGCCTGCTCCAGCGTCATACCGCCGACGACGTTGCGCAGCGTCGTGGTTGTCAGCTGCTCGACGCCGACGATGTAATTGCTGATCTGGTACACCGCGGCCTGCGGGCTGGTCACCTGGAAGTAGACGACGGTGTCGATGTTGACCGTCAGGTTGTCCTCGGTGATCACCGGCTGCGGCGGGAACGACACCACCCGCTCACGCAGGTCGACCCGCGCCCGGATCTTGTCGATGAACGGCAGCAGCAGCGTCAACTGCCCCGAGACCGTCTTGCTGTAGCGGCCCAGCCGCTCGATGACCGCCGCCTCGGCCTGCGGGATGAGCGCCACCGATTTGACCACCACGACGATGGCCAGTGCCACCAGCATCAGCAGAAGAACAAGTGCACCAGTCAATTTCAGCTCCCCTTGGGTTCAGATGGTCCGGAAGACCACCGCGGTCGCGCCGTCGATCCGCACCACCGTGACGTGATCGCCGGGCTCGAAGACATCGTCGTCGTCCAGCGGACGCGCCGTCCAGATTTCGCCGTCGAGTTTTACCTGCCCTTCATGGCGGGCCACCCGATCGAGGACCAGTGCGGTCTTGCCTTCCAAGGCCTTCACCGGCTCCGGCAGGCCCGGGGCGCCCAACCGCCTGCGCAACGCCGGCCGCACCAGGACCAGCAGCAGGACCGACACGATGAGGAAGGAAGCGCCGTCGGCCCAGATGGGCCAGTCGGTGGCCCAGCTGAGGCCCGCCGTCGCCAGGGCGCCGCCGGAGAGCATGAGCAGGAACATGTCACCGGTGAGCGCTTCGGCACCGGCGAGCCCGATGGCCAAGACGAGCCACAGCAACGGCACCGGCATGCGACCAGAGTAGCGCCTTGCAGGCGTTATGGGCCGGAGCGTTTTACACTGCGTGCATCATGTGGTGTCCGAGTGTTTCACTGACGGTGTGGGCCAATGCCTGGCATGCCGGCCTGGCCGCACCTGACGATGTCCTGGATGCGTTGTCGCCTTGGGCGCCACGGCATTCCATTGCCGCCTACGACGCAGTGGCGGCCAGCCGGACCGGTCTGCCATGGCCGGACCTGACCAACTACGGCGGCGTCACGTTGCTCCAGACGCTGCGGCATGCCGCCGGTGCGGCGCGCTCGGAGCCGGCCATGAACCTGGTACTGCCCGTACCCGGCGATGTCCGCGGTCTGCCCCCTGGCACCCAGTTCCAGCAGGACGCCATCGACGCGGGCGAAGCCGTCGTCGTCACCTCGAACTACGGCGAAGCCGTCGGGCTGGTCCCCGATTTCGAATACGAGGACGACACCGACGACGCCGAGGTCAAGGCGCTGTCCTGGACGGTGTACTCGCTGCCGACCGCACCGGTGGTCGGCCACTTCGACCTCGGTGACGAGGAGTACCGGTTGCGCGACGCGGTCCGGTCCGCGGCCGATGCGCTCGGGCGCCTGCGGGCCGAACCGGGTTCGGACATCGACGATCCGCGCGAAATGGTCGAGCAGTTGCTCGAGGCCGGACACCTGCACCGGCTGCCGGACCACGCCCCCACCCGGGCGGTGCGGGTGCTGGAGACGGCTGCCCACATCGACGCGATCATCACCGTCAGCGCCGGGCTGGCGCCCATCGGCCTGCAGAGCGCATCGGAGATGCAGATCGCCAGCGAGGCCATGCGGCCGCTCGCCGACGTCGTGCGCTCCGCCCGGCTGGCCGCGGTGACGGCCATCCTGCACTCCGCCTGGGAGCGCTAGGCCCCGTCAGTCGCCGCAGCAGCGCGGCAGGCACAATGCGCCGTTGACGCTGCAGCCGTGACCGGGCACGGGATCCGGGCCCTCGACCCGCGCCGGCGTCGCTCCCGTGCGCAGCTCCTCGACCAGCGCCGCCGCCAACCGGGCGAAACGCGGATCGGCATTGGGAGTCGTGGTGCGCGCCAACGTGATTCCCGCCTCGGCGGCCTGCTCGGCCAGTTCGTTGTCGAGGTCCCACACCACCTCGATGTGGTCGGCGACGAACCCGATGGGGCAGACGATGACGGCCTTGGTGCCGGCGTCCGCGAGCGTCGCCAGATGATCACCTATATCCGGTGCCAGCCACGGGATTTGGGGCGGCCCGGACCGGGACTGCCAGACCTGGTCGTACTCGTCGTATCCGGCGGCGGCGGCGACCAGCCGGGTGGCGTAGCCGACCTGACGGCTGTAGAGCCGCGGCCCGTCCCGTTCATCGACCCGGACGGGAATCGAGTGCGCGGTGAACACGAGCCGGGCATCGTCGCGCAGTTCGGCGGGCAACTGGGCGGCGGCTTCGCCGATCGCTTCGGCGAACATCTCGACGAACAGCGGATGGTCGAAGTACTGGCGCAGCTTCACCAGTTCCGGCGCCTGCGGCCCGGCCGCGGCGCGGCCCCGCGCGATGTCCTCGAGGTACTGCCGGCAGCTGGAGAAACCGCCCCATGCCGAGGTGGTGAATACCGCGGCGCGACGAACTCCGTTGTCCCGCATGGCGGTAACCGTGTCTTCGATATATGGATCCCAGTTACGGTTACCGAAGTACACCGGCAGCTCCGGCATCGCCGCCTCGAGCTCCGAGATCAGCGCCCGGTTGATGCCGTTGATCGGCGACGCACCCCCGAAATGCAGGTAGTGCTCGGCGACGGCGTCCAGGCGCTCGGGCGGTACCCCACGTCCGCGCGTCACGTTCTCCAGGAACGGACGGACGTCGTCGGGGCCGTCCGGCCCGCCGAACGACAACAGCAGTAATGCGTCAAAGTCCACGAGTTCGCTCCTCTAAGACGCGAAACGGCGTTCCGGCAGGCGAAGTGCGAGAGCACGCCTGCTGGAACGCCGTTTCGGCGGAAACAAGACAATCAGAGCAGCTGGGTGCTGGCGCCACCATCGGCGTAGATGATCGAACCGGTGGTCGCGGGCAGCCACTCGGACAGCAGCGCACAGACGGTCTTGGCGACCGGCGTCGGGTCCTTCATGTTCCAGCCGATCGGCGCGCGCTGGTCCCAGCCCTCTTCCAGCAGCTGCATCTGCTGGCCGGCCTCGTCGCCGAGGGCGCCACCGACGATAGCGCTCATGGCCAGGGTCCGGATGGGGCCTGCCGCAACAAGATTGGAGCGCACACCGTACTTGCCGGCCTCGCGTGCGACGAATCGGTTGACCGACTCGAGTGCGCTCTTGGCGACCGTCATCCAGTTGTAGGCGGGCATGGCGCGGGTCGGGTCGAAGTCCATGCCGACGATGCCGCCGCCCTCGTTCATGATCGGCAGCAGCGCCTTGGCAAGCGAGGCGTAGGAGTACGCCGAGATGTGGATGCCCTTGGCGACATCCTCGTACGGGGCATCGAAGAACGGGTTGATGCCCATGCCGCTCTGCGGCATGAAGCCGATGGAGTGCACGACGCCGTCGAGCTTGTTGCCCTCGCCGATCACCTCGGTGACGCGCTCGCCGAGCGAGGCCAGGTGCTCTTCGTTCTGCACATCGAGCTCCAGCAGCGGCGCCGGATTCGGCAGCCGGTCGGCGATGCGCTGGATGAGCTTCATCCGATCGAAGCCGGTGAGCACCAGCTCAGCACCCTGTTCCTGGGCGACCTTCGCGATGTGGAACGCGATGGACGAGTCGGTGATGATCCCGGTGACCAGGATCCGCTTGCCTTCGAGCAAACCTGCCATTGTGCTGACTCCTTCTGAGTTCTGGTAAGCCAAAGAATGTGGGGTCAGTGACCCATGCCCATGCCGCCGTCCACCGGGATCACCGCACCGGCGATGTAGCCCGCGTCCTCGGACGCCAGGAAGCTGACGGCACCGGCGACCTCTTCGGCGGTGCCCACGCGCTTGGCCGGGATGAACTCCAGCGCACCTTCCTGGATGCGCTCGTCGAGGGCGCGCGTCATCTCGGTGTCGATGTAACCGGGGGCGACGACGTTGGCGGTCACGCCCGCCTTGGAGAGCTCACGGGAGATGGAGCGCGCCATGCCGATCAAGCCGGCTTTGGCGGCCGCGTAGTTGGCCTGGTTGCCGATGCCCCACATGCCCGAGACCGAGCCGATGTAGATGATCCGGCCGAACCGCTTGCGCTGCATGCTGCGCGAGGCCCGCTGGGTGACCCGGAACGCGCCCGTGAGGTTGGCGTTGATGACCTCGGTGAACCGCTCCTCGGTCATGCGCATCAGGAACGCGTCCTTGGAGATGCCGGCGTTGGACACCAGCACCTCGACGGGGCCCTGGTGCTCCTCGACCTCTTTGAACGCACGGTCGATGGCCTCGGTGTCGGTGACGTCACACTCGACGCCGAACAGGCCCTCGGGCGCACCGGAACCGCGGTGGGTCACCGCAACCTTGTGGCCGTCGGCGGCCAGGCGCTGCGCGATGGCCAGGCCGATGCCCCGGTTACCACCGGTGACCAGCACGGAACGGGAAACGAAAGCCGGGCGACCGCCGACAGGCGTGGCGGCACTTTCCGTGGCAACACTGTCACTCATGGTGGTCAACTTATCGTCTCAGCCGGTGCGGGCCGAAATCGGCGCGCTACAGCGCGCCGCACGGCGGTCTGGGCAACTACCGACGGCTACCGGGCCGCCATGGCGCCGCGGCGGCGGTTCGCCACGAACCGGACGACGTCGGCGATCCAGTCCCGGTCGGTGCGCAGCGTCAGCAGCGGGGCGTCGCATCGGCGCAGCGTGCGGGCCACCTCGTCGCGATGGGCCTGCGCGGCCCGGGCGAAGTCGTCGCGGAGTTGTTCGTCGATGGTGAATTCCTTGGTGATGCCGGACTCGGCGTCCTGCAGCACCACGTCGCCGATGGCCGGCAGCTCCACATCACGGGGGTCGATGATCTCGATGCCCAGTACCTCGTGCCGCCCAGAGATGGCCCGTAGCGGGCGCATCCAGTTGATGGGCCCCAGGAAATCGCTGATGATCACCGCCATGCCGCGCCGCCGCTCTGGCCGCCGCAGCGCATCGATGGCCGCCGCCAGGTCACCGCGGACCCCGACGGGCGCCTTCGGTGTGGTGGCGATGGCGCGCAGCAGCTCCTGCTCGTGCAGCCGCCCCGACAGCGCCGGCACCCGGCGCACGGTGTCGCCATTGGAGATGATGGCGCCGAGCCGGTTGCCGCCACCGCTGTTAAGGAAGGCGATCGCGGCCGCCGCCGCGACAGCCAGATCGCGCTTCTCGCAGCCAGCGGTGCCGAAGTCCAGGCTCGCCGACATGTCGACGACCAGCCATGTTTCGAGTTCGCGGTCCGCGATCATCTGCCGCACGTGCGGATGCGTGGTGCGGGCCGTCACCGACCAGTCCATCCGGCGGACGTCGTCACCCGGCTGGTAGAGCCGTGACTCCCCCGGCTCCGAGCCGGGACCCGGCATCAGGCCCTGGTAGTCACCGTGCAACACCCCGTCCAGCTTGCGGCGGATGGTGAGTTCGAGCTTGCGCAGCGCGGCCGACAGTTCGGGGTCCCGTATCTGGCCGCGCTGCAGCGACGGCAGATCCACCGACCTGCCGGACCGCGGCGAAGCCGAACGATCAGACGACTTCGGCGAAGCCGAACGGTCAGACCCGGGAGCGGTCACCGACCAGAGGCCCCAGCCGCGCCGGCCATCACCGGCGGCACCGAATGCCCTTGCTGCGGAATGGCATTCACCTGAGGCAGCGCGACGGTCTGCAGGATGCGGTTGATCACGGTCTCCGACGAGATTTCGTCGGCCAGCGCGTCGTACGTGAGCACGAGGCGGTGCCGGAGCACGTCCGGGATGACCTCGACGACGTCCTGCGGGATGACGTAGTCGCGGCCGCGCACGAGGGCCAGCGCACGGGAGGCGCTGATGATGCCCAGCGAGGCACGCGGCGAGGCGCCGTAGGCGATCCAGGCCTTGGCGTCGGGCATGCCGAACTTCTCCGGCTCGCGCGTGGCGGTGACGACGCGCACCACGTAGTCGACGAGCGCATGGTGCACGAAGGTGTTGGCGGCCACGTCCTGCAGGCGCAGCAGGTCGTCGGTGGTGAGGATCTGCTTGGGCTCCGGCGGCTTGACGCCCATCCGGTAGATGATCTCGCGCTCTTCCTCAGGCGATGGGTAACCGACGTTGAGCTTGAACAGGAAGCGGTCGCGCTGCGCTTCGGGCAGCTGGTAGACGCCCTCCTGCTCGATGGGGTTCTGGGTCGCCATCACGAGGAAGGGGCTGGGCAGCGGGAAGGTCTTGCCGCCGATGGAGATTTTGCGCTCGGCCATGATCTCCAGCAGCGCCGACTGCACCTTGGCGGGCGCGCGGTTGATCTCGTCGGCGAGCAGGAAGTTGACCATCACGGGGCCGAGTTCGATGTCGAACTCTTCCTTGCCGACGCGGTAGATGCGGGTACCGACGATGTCGGTGGGCACCAGGTCGGGAGTGAACTGGATGCGGGCGAACGAGCCGCCGACCACCTTGGCGAAGGTCTCGACGGCCAGCGTCTTGGCGACACCCGGCACACCTTCGAGCAGCACGTGGCCCTTGGCCAGCAGGCCGACCAGCATGCGCTCGACCAGCTGGTCCTGGCCGACGATGATGCGCTTGACCTCGAAGATCGCCCGCTCGAGGGTGTGCACCTCGGACTGCAACGATCCACTGGCGGGCTGCTGTGCGGTCGGCGCGGCATGCGCCCCGGGCGGGTAACCCTGCGTGGGAGCCGGGCCTGGGTAGCCTCCGGCGCCGTCGGGTGGCCCACTCGGTGACGTCATCTAGCTTCCTCCCAGGTTTATTCAGACCGGCTGTTCCGTCTGATTCGTCGTACACAAAATCGCTGGTCTAGCGGGTAGCCGCCAATATAGCCGCGCGCCCGGACTCAACTATTCCAGGCAGTCGGGTATCCGTCGACGTTGGCATGGCCGACTCAGGTGATTATCAGGTCTCGATGATGCGGGACAGGTGCGGTGACATGCCGGCCATCCGGACCGGGCTGACCGTCACCTTGCCGGCGCTGCCGGAGGCTTCCAGCATCTTCCCGCCACCCAGATAGATCGTGACGTGCTGGCTGCCGCCGGGGCCGTAGAAGATCAGGTCGCCGCGCTTGGCTTCCGACGGCGCGATGGCGCGGCCGGTGTTGTATTGGTCGCCCGAGTACTTCGGGATCTGGACGCCCACGCCGGCGTATGCGTAGCGCGTGAACCCGGAACAGTCGTAGCCAATCTTGCCGGCGTCGTAGTCGACGCCGGGTCCCGGACCGGTCAGGGTGCCGCCGCCCCACGAGTACGGCACGCCCATCTGCGAGCCGCCGCGCCGGATGACGTATTCAATGGCCTGCTTCCCGCCGACCCGGCCGCCCGGCATCATCGCGGCGCTTCCGCCGCCACCGCCGCTCGGCTTGCCGCCGAGACCCAGGCTGGACAGGAAGCTCTGGCCGAGGTTCTGCGTGGTCTGCAGGGCCAACTGGCTGGCCTGGAAAGTCGCGTTGGCAATGGCCACCGGGTCGCCGGGGGCGCCGGAGCTGGGTTTGGCGGGCAAGGTCGGATCCCAGCCACCGTCGGGGTCGGCCGCAGCGCGCGGCGCCGTCCCGATCGCGAATGCCAGCGCGAGCGCGCCGACGCCCGCGAGGACGTCTCGCCGGTGAAATTCCTTGCCCTGCAATGCAATAACCCCTATTTCTTCCCGTCGCTTCGCTCGCCCTGAGCTTTCTTCCCGTCGCTTCGCTCGCCCTGAGCTTTCTTCCCGTCGCTTCGCTCGCCCTGGGTCAGTATTCGATGTAGCGGATCACGTACGGCGTCATGCCGCTGGTTCGCACCGGCGAGATGTGCACGTCCGAGCCGGTGTAGGGGGCTTCGAGCATCTTCCCGTCGCCGAGGTAGAGGGTGACGTGCTGACTGCCGCCTGGGCCGTAGAAGATGACGTCGCCGCGACGGGCCTGCGAGGTCGGGATCTTGCGGCCCATCTCGTACTGGTTGCCGGAGTAGTGCGGCAGCTTGATGCCGACGCCGGCGAACGCGTACAGGATGAGGCCCGAGCAGTCGAAGCCCACCGTGCCAGAGCCCGAGTCGATTCCCGTGCTCGGACCCGCCGCGGTGCCGCCGCCCCAGGAGTACGGCACGCCCATTTGCGACATGGCGCGCTTGATCACGTATTCCGAGGCCTGCTTGCCGTAGACCCGCGGGATGGCGCCGTTGGTGAAGCCGGTCTTGGTGACGTCGGCGGGCACCAGGCCGAGCTTCTGCAGGAAGCTGTGGCCCATCTGCTGGGTGACCTGCGCCGAGGTGGCCGTGATGCCGAGCACGCTGTTGATGACGGCGACCGGGTCACCGGGGATGTTTGCGCTGGCGATCTTGGGCAGGGTCGGGTCCCAGCCGCCTTCGTCCCACTTCCGGGGACCGCCGGCAGCACCGGCCGCGCCGTCCCAGTTTGCGGCGTAGCGGCCGGGATCGGCCGCGGGCGTACCGGGCGCCGTGGCCGGCCCGCTGTTCCCCGCCCATTTCGTGCGTACGGCGTCGAGCTTGGCCTGAGCCGCGTTGCGCTGGCTGACCAGCTGATCGAGTTGGGTCTGCTGCTCGGCGAATGTCGACCGGGCGTCGGTCAGGGCCTTGACCGCGTCGTCCTGGCGGGCCTGCGCGTCTTTGACGGCCTGATCGGCCTTCTGCTTGGCCAGCCGAGCCGCGGATTCACGATTGGCCCGTTCGGTGCGGGTGCGTTGCAGGTCGGCGATGGCCTCCTGCGAACTGATGGTCAGGGCCTGACCGGTGGCGGCGGTGTTGATCATCTCGCCGGGATCGGTGGCGGTCAGGTAGTTGGCAGATGGCCCGTTGATGTAGGCGGCCTCGGCGTACTTGTCGAAGTGAGCCTGTGCTGCGGCGATCGCCGCGTTGGCGTCGTGTAGCTCGCGCTGGCTCGTCTCGATGGACTGTTGGGCAGTGGCGGCGTTGTCGCGGGCGGTCTGCACGTCGGCAATGGCCTTGTTGACCGATTCCTGCCGGGTCTGGATGGAGGCGCCGAGGTCCTGAAGTTTCTGGTTGGCGTTGGCGAGGTCGGTGACCAGAGCGGCGATCTCGCCACTGCCGGGCTGGGCCGAGGCCGGGCCGAGGCCGACCCCGGAGGCGAAGACGGACGCGGTCACGACACCGAATACCAGCGACCCGGTGCCGACGCGACTGCCCAGCCGGGCGGCCAGCCCACCGCTGAAGGGGCGAATGCTGCGTCCCATTGACTAGGTCTCCTAAGGCTCCAGCGCGCTGGTGCCCGCGTAAGGCGAAAGCGGGCTCGATCCGTTGGTCCCGTAAGTCGCAGAAATCACATTCATAACAACTACAACATGCGGTACCAACTGCACCGTACGTCACAGGTTGCACAAATGAAACGTTAGTAACAAACCACATCGGTGTAATTGAAAAAGGTGTGACCGAATAGTGATATTCGAATTCGCGGCGCTCCGCGCCCAGCTACCCCGTTGTGGTCTCGGCGGCATTCACCGGGGCGACCGCGGCGACGGCTTTGCGGGCTCGGACCTGCAAGAAGCGGGTACCGACGGCAGCCGCTACCACGCCGAGGATGACCACCACAGTGAACGACGTCCACGGAAATATCGGCGTTTCCAGCTGGCTCACGAAATTCTTCGACGACTGCACGACGCTCGGTGTCTTCGCCAGGTCCTGACCCGCCTCCAGGAGCACGCGGTCATAGGTCGGGCTGACCGCGCCGGCGAAGCCAGGGCTGAGGGTCAACACCGTCGATTCCGGGTAGTGATGGCCGACGTCGGCGGCGATGTCACGCAACGGGGTGTCGATGCCCGGACTCGTGGGCAGCACCACGATTTTGAGGTCGATGCCCTTGGCGTGGGCGTCGGCGACCACCTGGCGCAGGGCGGCGGCGTCCTGCGCGGCCGCGGCGGCCTGGTTCGCTTCCTGCGGCGTCGCCGGGGGCTTCGCCGGCGCGATGCCCGGCGCGCTCACCCCACCATCGCGCACCTGCGTGATGACCGTCGCCATACAGACGTCGACGGGGGTCTTGACCGGGTCCTGCCCGACCGTGGCGCAGACGTCCGGCGGAATGAATGCCGGGATGAACGGCGTCGCCGCAAAAGTGGTCACCCGGCAAACGGTACTGGAATTTCGACGAACTCCCGGACGGCACACCCGGAACCCGACAAGACTGTGGGAGGCGCCCCGAGGTGCCTACAGGACAAGCGTACTGTTAGGGTTGCAACGCGCCGCTGACACAGCCCGTCGCGGCGAGATCTAGCCGGGAGTTGATGTGAGCAGCAATTCATTTGGAGCCCGTGACACGCTCGTTGTCGGGGAAAACAGCTACGAGATTTTCCGCCTCGATGCGGTACCGGGTGTCGAGAAGCTTCCCTACAGCCTGAAGGTGCTTGCGGAAAACCTGCTGCGCACCGAAGACGGCGCAAACATCACCAAAGATCACATCCTGGCCCTCGCCAACTGGGATCCCTCGGCTGAGCCGAGCATCGAGATCCAGTTCACCCCGGCCCGCGTGATCATGCAGGACTTCACCGGCGTGCCCTGCGTCGTCGACCTGGCCACCATGCGCGAGGCCGTCACCGCCCTCGGCGGCGACCCGAACAAGGTCAACCCGCTGTCGCCCGCCGAGATGGTCATCGACCACTCCGTCATCCTCGACGTGTTCGGCACCGCCGACGCCTACGAGAAGAACGTCGCCCTCGAATACGAACGCAACTCCGAGCGTTACCAGTTCCTGCGCTGGGGCCAGGGCGCCTTCGACGACTTCAAGGTCGTCCCGCCCGGCACCGGCATCGTGCACCAGGTCAACATCGAGTACCTGGCCCGCACCGTCATGGTCCGGGGTGGCCAGGCCTACCCCGACACCTGTGTGGGTACCGACAGCCACACCACCATGGAGAACGGCCTGGGCGTGCTGGGCTGGGGCGTCGGCGGTATCGAGGCCGAGGCCGCCATGCTGGGCCAGCCCGTCTCGATGCTGATCCCGCGCGTGGTCGGCTTCAAGCTGACCGGCGAGATCCAGCCGGGCGTCACCGCCACCGACGTGGTGCTGACCGTTACCGACATGCTGCGTAAGCACGGCGTCGTGGGCAAGTTCGTCGAGTTCTACGGCAAGGGCGTCGCCGAGGTGCCGCTGGCCAACCGCGCCACCCTGGGCAACATGAGCCCCGAGTTCGGCTCGACCTGCGCGATCTTCCCGATCGACGACGAGACCATCAACTACCTGCGCCTGACGGGCCGCACCGACGAGCAGCTGGCGCTGGTCGAGGCCTACGCCAAGACCCAGGGCATGTGGCACGACGCCGACCACGAGCCGGCGTTCTCCGAGTACCTGGAGCTGGACCTGTCCACCGTGGTGCCGTCGATCGCCGGCCCGAAGCGCCCGCAGGACCGAATCCTGTTGTCGGAGAGCAAGATCGCCTTCCGCAAGGACATCCACAACTACGTGGAGGAGCAGCACCCGGCCGACCACACCAAGCTCGACGAGGCCGTCGAGGAGTCGTTCCCGGCTTCCGACCCGGCCGCCTTGTCGTTCGCGGACGACGGTGCCGTCAACGTGCAGTCCGCCGCCAACGGCGCCGAGGGCCGCCCGAGCAAGCCGGTGCGGGTCAAGGGCGAGCGCGGCGAGTTCATCCTCGACCACGGCGCCGTCGCGGTCGCGGGCATCACCTCCTGCACCAATACCTCCAACCCGTCGGTCATGATCGGCGCCGCCCTGCTGGCCCGCAACGCCGTCGAGAAGGGCCTGACCACCAAGCCGTGGGTCAAGACCAACATGGCCCCGGGCTCGCAGGTCGTCACCGACTACTACGAGAAGGCCGGCCTGTGGCCGTACCTGGAGAAGCTGGGTTACTACCTGGGCGGCTACGGCTGCACCACGTGCATCGGTAACACCGGTCCGCTGCCGGAGGAAATCTCCAAGGCCATCAACGAAGAAGACCTGACCGTCACCGCGGTGCTCTCCGGTAACCGCAACTTCGAGGGTCGCATCTCCCCCGACGTCAAGATGAACTACCTGGCCTCGCCGCCACTGGTCATCGCGTACGGACTCGCGGGCACCATGGACTTCGACTTCGAGCAAGACTCCTTGGGCAAAGATAATGAAGGTGCCGACGTCTATTTGCGCGACATCTGGCCGTCGGCTCAGGAGATCGACGACACCATCAAGAGCGCTATCAGCCAGGACATGTTCCGCAAGTCCTACGCCGACGTGTTCAAGGGCGACGACAACTGGCGGAACCTGTCGACGCCGGACGGCGACACCTTCGCGTGGGACGACGCCTCGACCTACGTCCGCAAGGCGCCGTACTTCGACGGCATGCAGATGGAGCCGGCGCCCGTCACCGACATCACGGGCGCTCGCGTCATGGCCCTGCTGGGCGACTCGGTGACCACCGACCACATCAGCCCGGCCGGCCCGATCAAGCCCGGCACTCCGGCCGCGGACTACCTGGACGCACACGGTGTGGCCCGCAAGGACTACAACTCGCTGGGCAGCCGTCGTGGCAACCACGAGGTCATGGTCCGCGGCACCTTCGCCAACATCCGCCTGCAGAACCGGATCCTCGACACCATCGGCCTGGAGGGCACGCAGGGTGGTTACACCCGCGACTTCACCCAGGAGGGTGGCCCGAAGGAGTTCATCTACAACGCGTGCATGAACTACCAGAAGGCCGGCATCCCGCTGGTCGTGCTGGGCGGCAAGGAATACGGTTCGGGTAGCTCGCGGGACTGGGCCGCCAAGGGCACCACGCTGCTGGGCGTCAAGGCCGTCATCACCGAGTCGTTCGAGCGCATCCACCGGTCCAACCTGATCGGTATGGGTGTCATCCCGCTGCAGTTCCCGGCCGGTGAGAGCGCCAAGTCGCTGGGCCTGGACGGCACCGAAACCTTCGACATCACGGGTATCGAAGAGCTCAACGCCGGTAAGACCCCGAAGACCGTCCACGTGACCGCCACCAAGGAGGACGGGACCAAGGTCGAGTTCGACGCCGTGGTACGCATCGACACGCCCGGTGAGGCCGACTACTACCGCAACGGCGGCATCCTGCAGTACGTGCTGCGGAACATGCTGCGTTCGGATAGCTAGTCCGATATCTGGCTGTGGCGGTTGGGTGGCGTCCCGGACACCGGGGTGCCACCCAACCGCTCACCAGTAGGAGTCCTGGTGCCCAAAGTAAGTGACGACCACCTCGCCGCCCGCCGAACGCAGATCCTCGACGGCGCCCGACGCTGCTTTTCCGAGTTCGGGTACGAGGGGGCGACCGTCCGGCTTCTCGAAGAAGCCACCGCGATGTCGCGCGGTGCGATCTTCCACCATTTCCGCGACAAGGACGCGCTGTTCTTCGCGCTCGCCGAAGAAGACGGTGAGCGCATGGCCGAGACCGTCGAGAAGGACGGCCTCGTCCAGGTGATGCGGAACATGCTCGCCAAACCCGAGAACTACCAATGGCTGGGCACCCGGCTGGAGATCGCCCGCCGGCTGCGCACCGACGCCGAGTTCCGCGCCGAGTGGCAGCAGCGCTACGAGGAACTCAACCAGGCCACCATCGCCCGCCTGGAGCGCAAGAAGGCCGCCGGCACGTTGCGTGACGACGTGCCCACCGAAGTGCTGCACATCTATCTCGACCTCGTGCTCGACGGCCTCATCGCGCGGCTCGCCTCGGGCCAGACCGGCGAAGACCTGGCCGCCGTGCTCGACATTGTCGAGGCGTCCGTTCGCCGCAAGCCCTAGTCAGCGGTTCGCGCTCATCACCGATAGCAGCTCGTAGCCGACATGCGCGGCCGCGATGCCCGTCATCTCCGCGTGGTCGTAGGCCGGCGACACCTCGACGATATCGGCGCCGACGATGTTGAGGCCGGTGAGCGAACGCAGCGAGTGCAACAGTTCTCGCGATGTCAGGCCCCCGGCTTCCGGCGTGCCCGTGCCGGGCGCATGCGCCGGGTCCAGCACGTCGATGTCGACCGAGACGTAGACCGGACCACCTGCTAGCCGCTTGACCATCCGCTCACGCACGCTGGCCAGCCCGTCGACCTGGTAGTCGTCGGACCGGATCACCTGGAAGCCGAGGATCGCGTCGTCCTCGAGGTCCTGCTTGCTGTAGAGCGGGCCGCGGATACCCATGTGCAGCGAGCGCTCCATGTCGATGAGGCCCTCTTCGCTGGCCCGGCGGAACGGCGTGCCGTGCGTGTACGCCGCGCCGAAGTAGGTGTCCCAGGTGTCCAGGTGGGCGTCGAAATGCAGTACGGCGATAGGGCCGTGGTCGCGGTGCAGTGAGCGCAGGATGGGCAGGGCGATGGTGTGGTCGCCGCCGAGCGTCAGCACGGCGCTGCCGTCCTTGCGCAGCGCGGTCACCTCGGAGTCGATGGTCTCGATCGCCTCGTTGATGTTGAACGGGTTGACCCCGATGTCGCCCGCGTCGGCCACCTGCTGATTGGCGAACGGCGACACGTCGAGCGCCTGGTTGTAGGGCCGCAACAGCTTCGAGGCCGCGCGGATGTGGCCGGGACCGAAGCGGGCGCCCGGGCGGTAGGAGACGCCGGTGTCGAACGGGACGCCCAGGATCGTCACGTCTGGTGACGCCACCTGATCTAGGCGCGGGACACGGGCGAACGTCGCCGGTTCGGCGTAGCGCGGGAACCGGCTGGCATCGACCTGGCCGACGATCTCGCGGCCGTCGGGTGCGGTGGTCTTGATGTACCGGTCGAAGCTCATCGGTTCTCCAAAGTCGTGGCGTGTGGCTTGGGTCTCATTGTTTCCCGCAGTAGAATTGTTGTCAACCTTTGTTTCCTAGGAGGAAATCGTGGGCGGTTCCCCGGCAACGCAACTGACGATCGCCGCACGGTTGAAGGCTGCGCGCAGCGCCAAGCGCATGACGCTCGACGAACTCGCCGTCGCCAGCGGCGTGACCAAGGGCTACCTGTCGAAGGTCGAGCGCGGCCAGTCCAACGCGTCCGTCGCCGCGCTCATCCGGATCTGCGACGCGCTGGAACTGCAGGTCGGCTCGCTCTTCGACGAAACCCCCGTCGGCGAGGTGGTCCGCGCCGGCGAGTACCCGCCCATCGAATTCGGCGGCACCAAGATGAGCGAGTTCCAGCTGACCCCGACGGGCGAGCGGCGCTTCCAGGTCCTGCTGAGCGACATCGAGCCTGGCGGCGGCAGCGGCACCGACACGTACTCCCTACCGGCCGAGGTGGAGTTCGCCATGGTCATCGAGGGCCGGCTGCACATCGATTTCGTCGAGGGCAACGGCAGCCGCATCACCCTCGACCACGGCGATGCGCTGACCTTCGAGGCCGATCGCCCGCATGCCTTCCACGCTGATGCGCGGGTCGGCGCGAAGGTGTTGTGGGTACTGGCCCCGGCCCTGGCACACCGGCGCCTGGCCGAGGCCGAGTAACCGCCGTCAGGCGGCGGCGAGTTCCCGACGGCTGCGTCGGGCAGCGGCATGCCCGCCACTCAGATCGACGCCACGCGTCAGGACGTAGTACGCCAGACCCAACACCGCCAACCCGACGATGAACGAGATATCCACTCCCCCAAGCATCTTGGCGATAGCACCCGCGTAGAACGTCAGCGAGACGAACGGCACCATCGACGCCATGCCCAGGAAGTACG
Source organism: Mycolicibacterium sp. HS_4_1 (assembly GCF_054515875.1). Lineage (NCBI taxonomy): Bacteria > Bacillati > Actinomycetota > Actinomycetes > Mycobacteriales > Mycobacteriaceae > Mycobacterium > Mycolicibacterium sp. HS_4_1. The sequence continues at coordinate 2,829,913 of NZ_CM137261.1, read as the reverse complement.
CGGTCAGTCCACGCCACGACCAGCGGCCGTAGATCCTGTCCGGCCGGAAGATGTCGACAATCGAGTAGTGCCCGTGCCGGCCGAAATAGAAGTCCACCAGATTGACTGCGGTCCACGGGATCAGGAAGTACAGCATGAGCAGCGCGAAGACGTTGAACGCCTCGAGGTAGCCCTCGGGCAGCGACAACGCGACGCCGAACGCGACGAACGACGTGAGCGCGATGCCGATGACGCGCAACCGCACGGTCGGGGTGACCGGCCGGAAGGCATCGAGGGCACTCATGCTCGTCAGGCTCGCGCCGTAGGCGTTGACGGACATGATCGTCACCAGCGCGACCGAAGCCACCACGACCGTGAAAGTGCCGAAGCCAGGCAGCAATTGGTTGCCCACGGCCCGGATCGAGGCGATCGCGTCCGGCGTCGGCAGCGCCGACGCGAGCACCGCGCCCAGCGACATCAGCCACACCGACGAGCCGGCGGCGCCCAGGTACGTCCACCAGATGACGTGCTTGGCCGAGGCGTTCTCGGGCAGGTACCGCGAATAGTCGGACACGTACACCGCGTACGAAATCTGATAGCCCGCCGCCGCGGCGAACTGCATGAGGAACACCGTCAGCGAGAACGTGCCGCCGTCAGGAACCGCGGCGTTCAGGTGCAACGTCGACAACGCGTAACCGGTGAGGACACCGAACACGACGATCAGCAGATACGTCAGCCACCGCTGCACGACCATCATCAGGTCGAAGCCGACGACGGCGATGACGATCGCCACCACCATCAGCCCGAGGTACCAGAGCCAGTTCGGGCCGGCGAACACCGTCTTGAAGCCCGAGGTCGCCAGGATCGTGTTGAAGACGTTGAAGCCGATGTACACGAAGATCACGGCGACGAACGGGGGCCCGAGGAAGCCCGTGACCATCGTGGTCAACACGAAGTTCCCGGTGAACCAGAACGGCGCCTGATGGTGCACCTTGCCCCTGCGTTCGGCGGTCGGGATCCAGTCGATGGACCGGGTCTCGATTTGCTCCTGCCATGGCCATCCCCTTCGATGTGGCTCAGATCACTGCTCCACAGGCTAGGCACCAGAGACAGCCAAGGCAACAATCGTTTCCTAAGTCACTCCCCATGTTGACAGATCAGAGTGACGTACCGCACTCTGTTACGCGAGTCACAAATCTCGTGGCGCGCCCTCCTCTTCACGGAGCTCTCCCTTGGCCATCATCCAGGCCCCACGGCCGGGCATTCTGCGCGCCATGAGCGCACAAAAGTCGGTTGACGACATCGTCGCGGCGAACGAAACCACCGACGGCCCCCACCTCAAACGGTCGATGGGATTCGTCCATCTGACGGCCCTGTCGATCGGCGCGACGCTCGGCACCGGCATCTTCGTCATTCTCGGTGCCGCCGTGCCGAAAGCCGGTCCCGCGGTCCTGCTCTCGTTCATCCTCGCCGCCGTCACCGCACTGTTCTCGGCTCTGTCCTACGCCGAACTCGCCGGCACCATCCCGGTCTCCGGAAGCTCGTACTCCTACGCCTACGCCACCATGGGTGAATTCTGGGCCTGGGTATGCGGCTGGTGCCTGATGCTCGAGTACGGCGTGTCGGTCGCGGCAGTCGCCGTCGGCTGGGGCGGCTACATCAACACGCTGCTGCAGCAGCTCCTCGGCATCGAACTCCCCGCGGCCATCACGGCCGCGCCCGGCGAAGGTGGCTACATCAACCTGCCGAGCATCACGATCGTCGTGCTCGTGTCGATCCTGCTGCTCAAAGGTGCGTCCGAGTCCGCGGTCGTCAACACCGTGATGGTCGTCGTGAAATGCGTTGTGCTGGTGTTCTTCTGCGCAGTCGCCTTCACCGCTTTCAAGGCCGGCAACCTCGCCCCGTTCATGCCATTGGGCTTCATGGGTGCCTCCGCCGCGGCATCGCAGGTGTTCTTCTCCTACATCGGCTTCGACGCGGCGTCCACCGCGGGCAACGAAGCCAAGGACCCCAGGCGCGACCTGCCGCGGGCCATCATGGCCTCGCTGGTGATCGTCACCGTCCTGTACCTCGCGGTGGCGCTGGCCGCGCTCGGCGCGATGAGCTGGACGAAGTTCAGCGCCGACGAGAGCGCCACTCTGGCCGTCGCACTCGGCGGCATCACCAGCAGCAACGTGCCCGCCGTCATCCTGTCCATCGGTGCCGTAATCGCCATCGCGAGCGTGGTGCTCGCCGTCCAGTACGGGCAGACCCGCATCCTGTACACCATGGCCGTCGACGGCCTGGTGCCCGCGATATTCGCGAAGGTCAGCCCCAAGACCAACGTGCCGACGTGGAACATCGTCATCTGCGGCGTCGTGGTCTCGCTGCTGGCCGGCTTCGTGTCGCTGGGTGAACTCGCCAATGCCACCTCGATCGGCTGCCTGTTCGCCTTCGCCCTGGTCAACATCGCCGTCATCATCCTGCGGCGGACCCGGCCGGACCTCGATCGCACGTTCCGGCTGCGGCTCTTCCCCGTCGCACCGGTGCTGGGCTTTCTCTTCTGCTGCTACCTGATGTGGGCGCTGCCCACCGCGACGTGGATCGCGTTCGGCATCTGGGGCGCCCTCGGTCTCGCGGTCTACTTCGGCTACAGCATCAAGAAATCCAAGCTGCGAGTGGACACTGCATAGATGATCACCGTCGGCATGTTCCAAGGTCCCCAGGAATCCGCGACCGTCGCCGAGAACCTCACCGCCATCGCGTCGGCGGCCAGACGGGCGGCCGACGCCGGCTGCCGGATCGTCATCACACCCGAGATGTCCGCCACCGGTTACAACATCGGCACCGCGATCGCCGAGCGCGCCGAGCCCGCGGACGGCCCGATCTTCCGGGCGGTCCAGCAGATTGCGCGCGACGCCGGAGTCGCCGTGGTCTACGGCTACCCCGAAGCGACAACGGGTCATCCGTACAACAGCGTCCAGGTCGTCGACCGCAGCGGCGAATCGCTGGCCAACTACCGCAAAACCCATCTGTACGGCTTCGACCGCGACTTCTTCACCCCGGGCTCGCAATGGGTCACGCAGTTCGAGCTCGATGGCGTCACCTGCGGACTGCTCATCTGCTACGACATCGAATTCCCCGAGAACGCCCGCGCTCACGCCGACGCCGGCACCCAGTGGCTCCTCGTCCCCACCGGACTCATGGAGCCGTGGAGTTTCGTTGCGACGCACATCGTTCCGGCACGTGCCTACGAAAGCCAGCTGTTTCTGTCGTACGTCAACCGCACGGGCGTCGAGAACGGCCTCGAGTACTGCGGACTGAGTTGCACCATCGCGCCCGACGCGACCGAACTGAGTCGCGGTGGCCGCACCGAGGAACTCCTCGTCACTCACATCGATCCCAGCGCGGTCACCGCGTCCCGCGCAGTCAACACTCATCTCAGCGATCGCCGCCGAGACCTCTACCAGGAGAACCAGACCCGATGACGGTCCCCCAGCCCATCGCAGAAACCCAGCCGTCCGACGAGCCGGCAGCCAAGCCGATAACGGATACACGGTCATCGGACAAGCCGATAACGATGTTCGGACCGGACTTCCCGTTCGCCTACGACGACTACGTGTCCTGCCCCGAGGGTCTCGGCGCCATCCCCGCCGACCGCCACGGCACCGAGGTCGCGATCGTCGGTGCGGGCTGCGCCGGCATCACCGCCGCCTACGAACTCATGAAGATGGGCCTCAAACCCGTTGTCTACGAAGCGGATCAGATCGGCGGCCGGATGCGGTCCGTCCCGTTCGAGCACGCCCGCGACGCGGTGGCCGAAATGGGTGCCATGCGGTTCCCGCCCACCTCGACGGCGCTCTACCGATACTTCGACAAGGTCGGTATCGAAACGTTCGAGTTCCCCAACCCGCTGTCGGTCGCGGCGCCCAGCACCGTCGTCGACCTCAAGGGCAAGACGCACTACGCCGAGAAACTCGCCGACCTGCCGCACGCCTTCACCGCTGTCGCCGACGCCTGGCGCAAGACGCTCGAGGACGGCGCCGATCTGTACGCGATCCAGCACGCCATCCGCGAGCGCGACACCCAGGCACTGAAGTCGGCGTGGGACAAGCTCGTTCGTGAACTCGACGACGAGACGTTCTGGGGCTTCCTGACCAAGTCGCACCACTTCAGGTCCTTCGAGCTGCGCGAGATCTTCGGCAAGGTCGGCTTCGGCACCGGCGGCTGGGACACCGACTACCCGAGCTCGATGCTGGAAATCCTGCGCGTCGTACTCACCGAGGCCGACGACAACCACCGCGGCGTGGTGGGCGGTTCCCAGCAGCTCCCGCTGCGCCTGTGGCAGCGCTCCCCGCAGCGCCTCGCCCACTGGCCCGCAGGCACGTCGCTCGAATCACTGCACGGTGGCCGGACCCGGGGCGCCGTCACCGACATCCGGCGTACGCATCCGAACCGCTACACCATCACCGACGCCGACGGGCAGACCCGCACCTACGACGCCGTCATCGTCACCGCCCAATCGTGGATGCTGCTCAACAACATTCGCTGCGACGACGACCTGTTCCCGCCGAACGTGTGGTCGGCCATCGAGCAGACGCACTACATGGGTTCGTCGAAAGTGTTCGTCTTGGTCGACCGCCCGTTCTGGAAGGACAAGGACGCCCGGGGCCGCGACGTCATGTCGATGACACTGACAGACCGGATGAGCCGCGGCACCTATCTGCTGGATCAGGGGCTCGATGCCGACGGAAACGAGAAGCCCGGCGTCATCTGCCTCTCGTACACCTGGGAGGACGACTCCCGGAAGATCGTGCCGCTGAACGCGACCGAGCGTATGGACCTCATGCTCAAGTCGCTCCAGGCGATCTACCCGAACGTCGACATCCGCGGCCACATCATCGAGACGCCGAAGACGGTGTCGTGGGAGACCGAGCGCAACTTCATGGGTGCGTTCAAAGCGAACCTGCCGGGCCACTACCGCTACCAGGAGACGCTCTACACCCACTTCATGCAGCGCGACCTCGACGCGCGTCATCGCGGCATCTACCTGGCAGGCGACGACATCTCGTGGACGGCGGGATGGGCCGAGGGCGCGATCACCACCGCGCTCAACGCCGTCTGGGCCGTGATGGACCAGCTCGGCGGGGCGACGCCGCCGACGAATCCCGGGCCTGGCGATGTCTTCGACCTGATCGCACCGGTCCGGTTGACCGACGAAATCTAGCGCCGGCTAACGGTTTATGCATCCGCGGCGCCGTCTAGTGCGCACCCATGAACGCACACGATGGCTCCGCGAATGTCCGTTCGCGCCGAAAAAGGCTGAGCCGCAGGATGTTCAGGCGATCTTGCGGCTGCGGTGATTCGGGCCACCACGGCTGCGTAGTACCGCGCCCGACTGCACCAGCATGCTGTGCACCGAACCGTAGGATTTGCCAGACGTGGCCACCAATGACCTGATGCTGGCGCCGTTTTCGTAGGCGTTGCGCAGCTGGGTCATCATCTGGTCGCGAGATGCCTTGGATTGCCTCATCGCCGGTCCCCTGACTCTCCCCCGGCGGTATGCCGGGCTGACAGGATTCAGCGTAAGAACAGCAGTCGCTGCGCGCGGGCGATTCGGTGAATCAGGTCACGCCAATTCGATGAGATCGCGATAGGTGTCCGACCAGAAGTCTTCGGTGGCATCCGGCAGCAGCAGCACCCGCTGCGGGTTGAGCGCTTCGGCCGCCCCCGGATCGTGTGTCACGAGCACCACCGAACCCGCGTAACTGCGCAGCGCGTCGAGCACCTGCTCGCGCGACGCCGGGTCCAGGTTGTTGGTCGGTTCGTCGAGCAGCAGCACATTGGCGGTCGAGGCGACCAGCCCCGCGAGAGCCAGACGGGTCTTCTCACCACCGGACAGCGTGCCGGCGGGCTGGTCCAATTGCGGACCGGTGAACATGAACGCACCCAACAGGCCGCGCAGGTCCTGCTCGCCCGTGTCCGGGGCGGCATGCCGGATGTTCTCCCACACCGTCGCCGCGTTGTCGAGGGTGTCGTGCTCCTGCGCGAAGTACCCGATCTTGAGGCCGTAGCCCGGTTCGATGCCGCCGGCGTCGGCGGTCTCCACGCCCGCCAGCAGGCGCAGCAGCGTCGTCTTACCGGCGCCGTTGAGGCCCAGCACGACGACGCGCGAACCGCGGTCGATCGCGAGGTCCACGCCGGTGAAGATCTCGAGCGACCCGTAGGTCTTGGTCAGACCCTTGACGATCAGCGGGGTCTTGCCGCACGGCGCCGGGGTCGGGAACCTGATCTTGGCGACCTTGTCGGCCACCCACTCGGCATCGAGCTCGGCGATCATGCGCTCGGCGCGGCGCAACATATTCTGTGCCGCAACGGCTTTGGTGGCCTTGGCGCCCATCTTGGCGGCCTGTGCGCGCAGCGCGCCGGCCTTCTTCTCGGCGTTGGCACGCTCACGACGGCGGCGCTGCTCGTCGGTCGCGCGCGCGTCGAGGTACTTCTGCCAGCCCATGTTGTAGACATCGGCTTCGCCGCGCACGGCATCCAGGAACCACACCCGGTTCACCACATCGGCGAGGAGTTCGACGTCGTGGCTGATCACCACGAGGCCGCCGGTGTGGCTCTGCAGGAAGCCCCGCAGCCAGCCGATGGAGTCGGCGTCGAGGTGGTTGGTCGGCTCGTCCAGCAGCAGCGTGGTGTTGGAGCCGGAGCCCTCAGAGGCGGCGAACAGGATGCGGGCCAGTTCGATACGGCGACGCTGACCACCGGACAGGGTCCGCAGCGGCTGGGTCAGCACCCGGTCCGGCAGGCCCAGGCTGGCGCAGATGCGACCGGCATCACTCTCGGCGGCATACCCGCCCAGGGCCGAAAACCGCTCCTCCAGAACGCCGTACCGGCGCACGGCCTTGTCGCGGGCCGCCTCGTCCACCACCTCGGCCATGATGGCCTGCTGCTTCTCGAGGTCCGCCAGCAGGGTGTCCAGTCCGCGGGCCGAGAGCACCCGATCGCGGGCCAGGACGTCCAGATCGCCTTCCTTCGGATCCTGTGGCAGGTAGCCGATTTCACCGATGCGCTCGACCGTGCCCGCATAGGGCTGGCCTTCACCGGCCAGGATGCGCAGCGTGGTGGTCTTGCCGGCACCGTTGCGCCCGACCAGGCCGATGCGGTCCCCCGGCTGGATGCGCAGCGCGGAACCTTCGAAGGCCAGCAGCGTGCGCGCTCCGGCGCGGACCTCCAGGTCCGTTGCGGTGATCACGCTGCTGCCTCCTTGGCTGTCAGTGCCGGGGCCGTGGGCACCGGTCTATTTGTCGTCTGTGAAGACCGCGGGTCGTTTCTCGGCGCGCGCGGCAACCGCCTCTTCGAAGTTGGCGGTGAGCAGTCGGATGAAGAGCTGACCCAGGCCTTCGGCCTGCATATGGCTCTCCAGACTACCGGCGTCCAGTCCACTCCAGAGAGTCCGCTTGGTCAATTCAATTCCCGGGCGAGAAAACGAGCCGATGCGCTCGGCCATGTCGAAGCAGGTTTGCAGGAGCTGATCGTCGGCCACGGTGCGTGACACCAGACCGATCCGCTCGGCCTCCTGGGAGTCGATGTCCCGGCCGGTGAGCATCACCTCGAACGCCCGCGACGTGCCGATGGCCCGCGGCAGCAGGTACGACAGGCCCAATTCGCTGGCCGTCAGACCGTTGTTGATACCCGCCGCGCGAAAGTAGGCGCCCTCGGCGGCGATGCGGATGTCGCACGCCAGCGCCAGGCACAGGCCACCACCGATGGCGGCGCCGTTGACTGCGGCGATCACCGGTTGGTGCAGCTTGCGCAGGGCGAGGATGACGTCGTCGAGCACTTCCATGGAGCGCAGCGCGAACGTCGGGCGGGTGAGCCCGGCCACGTGCGGCACCGAGCCGGCCGACTTGTGGTCGGCACCCGACGAGAATCCCCGCCCGGCGCCGGTGAGGACAACCGCCCGGACGTCGTTGTCGTGGCTGACCTCGTCGAGTGCCGTCTTCAGCGGAACCATGACGTCGAAGGCCATGGAGTTCATCCGCTCCGGGCGGTTGAGGGTGACCAGTGCGACGCCGGGGCGCGGACGGTCGACGAGTACCAGTGGGGTCTGTTCGCTCACGCCCTGCACGCTAGCGGGTGCGCAATGTCACACCCGCCGGCAGTGCAGATTGCTCAGATGTCGGTCGTCGCGCTGTCGTTGGCCATCGCGGCGTCGACGTCGAACTGCTTGATCTGGCTGATGACCTCGTCGAGTTGGTTCGCCGCGAGCATGCCCGAGTGCCGGAAGACCAGCTGCCCCTTCTTGAAGGCCATGAGGGTCGGGATGGCCTGGATCTCGGCCGCGGAGGCCAGACCCTGCTCGGCCTCGGTGTCGACCTTGGCGTGGAAGACGTCGGGGTGCTTCTCAGACGATGCGGTGAACGTCGGAGCGAACGCCCGGCACGGCCCGCACCATGACGCCCAGAAGTCCACCAGCACGATGTCGTTGTCGCTGATGATGCCGTTGAATTCGGCGGCGGTGATGTCCTTGGTGCTCACGCTTCTCCCAACGTTGCGGTATACCTGCTTGTTCCCAGTATCTGGTCAGCTCAACCGTGCCAGTGCACTGGCCGCGTCGTAGCCATTGAACCCGTCCAAGGTGCCGGTGCGCAGGCGGTTGACCCAACCGGGGTCCGCGAGCAGTGCCCGGCCGATCGCGATCATGTCGAACTCGCCCGCGTCGAACTGTTCCACCAACTGGTCCACCGGTCCCGGCTCGATGACCTGGCCGGGCTTCTCGGACCGGAATGCGGTCTGCAGGCCCACCGAACCGACCGCGATGACGGGCGTCCCGGTGACCTTCTTGGTCCAGCCGGCCAGCGTGAGGGCCGGGTCGGCGGCGGGGAACGCCGGCACGTAGTGCCGGCGGGTCGAGGGATGCAGCGCGTCGACCCCGGCATCGACCAGCGGTGCGAGCAGTTCCTGCAGCTGCATCGGGTCGTCGACCAACGTCGCGTTGTAGTCCGTGCCCTTCCACTGCGAGAAGCGGTAGATGATCGGGTAGTCGGGGCCGACCGCGGCACGCACCGCGGCGACCACCTCAGCCGGGAAACGGGTCCGGTTCAGGGCCGAGCCGCCGTATTCGTCAGTGCGCAGATTCGTTCTGGTCCACAGGAATTGGTCCAGCAGATAGCCATGAGCGCCGTGCAGTTCGACCGCGTCGAAACCCACCTCTTTGGCGTTGCGCGCCGCCTCGGCGTACCACCGGGCGACGGCCGGCAGCTCGTCGGCCTCCAGCGCCCGGCCGATCTGCTCGCCGAGACCGTTGACGCCCGACGGGCTGACCGGGGCCACCCCGTCGCGGTCGCCACGCTCGGCGCCCTGATGCCACAACTGGGCGGCGATGGTCGCGCCGTGGCGGTGCACCGCGCTCGTGACGTTGCGCCAGCCATCGAGCGCTGCGGCACCGACAAGGGTCGGGATGTCCTGCGAGCCGGCCGCCGACGGGTCACCCAGCCGCACGCCTTCGGTGATGATCAGGCCGACGCCGCCGGCAGCCCGACGGGCGTAGTACTCCGCCACGTCGCGCCCAGGGACGCCTCCGGGCGACGCCTGCCGGGTCATGGGAGCCATTGCGAACCGGTTGGGGACGGTCAGGTTCCGCAGGGCCAGTGGGGCGAAGAGTCCAGATGCATCGACGGTCATGAGCCTATGCAACACCGTGACGCCTCAACCGATTCCGCCGGGCTGCCGGTCAGTTATCGCTGTCACGCGGTCGACGGCAGCTCCGGCGCGCGGCGTGCTTCGAACCGCCAGATCGCCTGGCGCAGCGCATCGGCGTGCCAGCCTGCCGCGTCCGCCACCGCGACGAGGAGCCCCGCCGTGTCGATCGGGCCGTCGTCACCAATCTCGCGCGCGACGTATCCCGCGACCGTCGGATCAGCGCCGGGCAGTTCCGCCAGCATCAGCAGGAAGCGCCACGTGAAGCCCGACCGCTGCCCGGGCACCGCGCACCACGCCCGCTTGGCCTCCTTCGCCAGCTCGGGGTCCGCGGCAATCACCCGCAGGTCCTCGGTGGTGGTGATCCCCAGCGCGACAAAGGCTTGCGCCACCTCGGTCAGCGCCACCGATCGCAGCGGTGCGTCCTTCCTCGTGGACGTCGGTCGCCGATTACCGATCTGGGCGGCCCACCGCTCCGGGCCACCCAATGCCTCGACGTTCGCGAGCAGTTCGGGTGCGCCGTCGGTATCGGCGTCACCGCCTTGCCCGGCCCGGTAGCTGCGGTACCGCTCGACGATCTTGTCGACGGTGAGGTGCCGGGCGCCGGTGACGTAGATGGCATCAATGATGCAGAGCGCCAGCGAATCTGGATAAGCGTTCGGATATCCGAACTTCGAGGGCCAGCCGGCTGGATCGCCGAGATCGCGTTCGCACGCAGCCTGCAGTCGTTCGATGTCAGCGTTCATCGTGTTGCCTTCCTATCGCAGCGGACCGAAGTGGTCCTGTTGCGCTGGAAGCTAGAGAAGGCGACCGACAAGAATGCCGCGAAGAGGCCTCAGAATTGAAAGTTATCCACAGGCGAGAACCCGTGAACTAGACGGTGAAGCCCAGCGCCCGCAGCTGCTCGCGACCGTCGTCGGTGATCTTGTCCGGGCCCCACGGCGGGTTCCAGACCCAGTTCAGCTTGAGGTCGCTGACCAGGCCCGCGCCCACGAGGGCCGTCCGCGACTGGTCCTCGATCACATCGGTCAACGGACAGGCCGCCGACGTCAGCGTCATGTCCAGCTTCACCACGGTGCCTTCGTCGCCTTCTTCGAGGGTCATGCCATAGACGAGACCGAGGTCGACGACGTTGATGCCGAGCTCGGGGTCGACGACGTCGCGCATGGCCTCTTCGACCGCATCGAGCAGTTCGGGGTCGTCGACCACGTTGGGTGCAGTGGTGCCTTCTGTTGTGGCGTCAGTCATCGCTTGTCCTCCACGGTGGTGCCGGCGGATGCCAGCGCAGTGTCTTTGGCGCTCGCCTCGGCGAGCGCGGCCTTGAACGCGGTCCAGCCCAGTAGCGCGCATTTCACGCGCGCCGGGTACTTGGCGACACCGGCGAACGCGATGCCGTCACCCAGCACATCCTCATCCCCCTCAACGTTGCCGCGGGAGGAAATCATCTCGGTGAACGCACCGACGGTTTTGAGTGCCTCGTCGATGCTCTGGCCGATCACCTGGTCGGTCAGCACCGACGTCGACGCCTGGCTGATCGAGCAGCCCTGGCCGTCATACGAGATGTCGGCGATGGTCTCGCCATCGTCGGACAGCGTCACCCGCAGCGTCACCTCGTCACCACAGGTCGGGTTGACGTGGTGCACCTGCGCGCCGAACGGCTCGCGCAGCCCGCGGTGATGCGGGTGCTTGTAGTGGTCCAGGATCACTTCCTGGTACATCTGTTCCATTCTCATGCAAAGAACTCCACAGCGCGTTTGACTCCGGCTACCAATCGGTCGACCTCGTCGAGGGTGTTGTACACCGCGAACGACGCCCGGGCCGTCGCGGCGATACCGAACCGGCGGTGCAATGGTGCCGCGCAGTGATGCCCGACGCGGACGGCGATCCCGTCATCGTCGAGGATCTGGCCGACGTCGTGCGCGTGCACTCCGTCGAGCACGAAGCTGACGGGGGAACCGCGGTGCTCGGTGGTGGTCGGCCCGATGATCCGCACCTGCGGAATCTGGGTCAGCCCGTCCAGCGTGGCGGCCACCAGTTCGCCTTCGTGCGCCTCGACGGCAGCCATGCCGATCGCGTCGAGATAGCGTGCGGCAGCGGCCAATCCGACGACCTGCGAGGTCATCGGGGTACCGGCCTCGAACCGCTGCGGTGCCGGCGCGTAGGTCGCCGATTCCATGGTGACGGTCTCGATCATCGACCCGCCCGTGAGGAACGGCGGCAACGCGTTCAGCAATGCGCGACGGCCGTACAGCACGCCGATCCCGGTGGGCCCCAACATCTTGTGGCCCGAGAACGCCGCGAAGTCGACGTCGAGGGCGTGGAAGTCGATGGGCTGGTGCGGCACCGACTGGCAGGCGTCCAACACGGTCAGCGCACCGACGGCCTTGGCCCGCGACACCAGCTCCGCGACCGGGGCGATGGCGCCGGTGACGTTCGAATGATGAGTGAAGGCAACGATTTTCACCCGCTCATCGAGCTGCAACGAATCCAGGTCGATGCGGCCGTCATCGGTGACCGAGTACCAGCGCAGCTCAGCGCCGGTCCGGCGAGCCAGCTCCTGCCACGGGATCAAGTTGGCGTGGTGCTCCAGTTCCGTGGTGACGATGACGTCGCCCGGGCCGACCACGCGGTCGAACCGGTTGTCCCCCACCGCATACGACACCAGGTTCAGCGCCTCGGTGGCGTTCTTGGTGAACACCAGCTCATCGTCGTCGGCGCCGACGAACGCCGCGATATCGGCGCGGCCCTGTTCGTAGGCGTCGGTCGACTCCTCCATCAGCTGATGCGCACCACGGTGCACGGCGCCGTTGGAAGTGGTCAGAAACTGCCGCTCGGCATCGAGGACCTGCAGCGGCTTCTGCGATGTCGCCCCGGAATCCAGGTACGCCAAGGTGTTTCCGCCGCGCATAACGCGGCCGAGAATCGGGAAGTCCGCCCTGATCCGCGTCAGGTCGAGATCAACTGACGCGGTCATGTCAGGCCTCGGCAGCCGCGGTGGTGTAGCGCTCGTAGCCGTTCTCTTCGAGCTCGTCGGCCAGCTCCGGACCACCGGAGGTGATGATGCGGCCGTCGAAGAAGACGTGCACGAACTGCGGGCGGATGTAGCGCAGGATGCGGGTGTAGTGCGTGATCAACAGGACGCCACCGTGCTCGGCCTCGGCGTACCGGTTGACGCCCTCGGACACGACGCGCAGCGCATCGACGTCCAAGCCGGAGTCGGTCTCGTCCAGGATCGCGATCTTCGGCTTCAGCAGGCCCAGCTGCAGGATCTCGTGGCGCTTCTTCTCACCACCGGAGAAACCTTCGTTGACGCTGCGCTCGCCGAACGCGGGGTCGATGTCGAGCTCGGACATGGCCGTCTTGACCTCTTTGACCCAGTGGCGCAGCTTGGGGGCCTCGCCTCGGACCGCGGTCGCGGCAGTGCGCAGGAAGTTCGACATCGAGACGCCGGGCACCTCGACCGGGTACTGCATGGCCAGGAACAGGCCGGCCCGCGCACGCTCGTCGACGCTCATCTCCAGCACGTCCTGGCCGTCCAGGGTGATGGAGCCGGAGGTGACGGTGTACTTGGGGTGGCCGGCGATGGCGTACGACAGCGTCGACTTGCCAGAACCGTTGGGGCCCATGACCGCGTGCGTCTCGCCCGACTTCACGGTCAGGTTGACGCCCTTGAGGATCGGGACGTCGGCACCGTCGGGTGCGGTGACCGAGACGTGCAGGTCCTTGATTTCCAGTGTGGTCATGAGTTGTTGCGTCCTTCAGTCAGTTCAAGTTCGTGTTCGATGGCGGCGGTCAGGCGGTCGCGAACTTCCGGCACGGCGATCTTCTGGATGATCTCGCCGAAGAAGCCCCTTACCACCAGGCGGCGGGCCTGGTCCTCCGGGATGCCGCGGGCCTGCAGGTAGAACAGCTGCTCGTCGTCGAAACGTCCGGTGGCGCTGGCGTGTCCGGCGCCGACGATCTCGCCGGTCTCGATCTCCAGGTTGGGCACCGAGTCGGCGCGGGCGCCGTCGGTGAGCACCAGGTTGCGGTTCACCTCGAAGGTGTCGGTACCGGTGGCGGCGGCCCGGATCAGCACGTCGCCGATCCACACCGTGTGGGCGTCGGCCTTCTTCGAGTCCGGATCACCTTGCAGCGCACCCTTGTACAGCACATTGGAGCGGCAGTTGGGTACCGCGTGGTCGACCAGCAGGCGCGACTCGAAGTGCTGACCCTCGTCGGCGAAGTACAGGCCGAGCATCTCGGCGTCGCCGCCGGGACCCAGGTAGCGGGTGCGCGAGGTCAGCCGCACGACGTCGCCGCCGAGGGTGACCGCGACGTGCCGCAGCACGGCGTCCTTGCCCAGCGTGGCGTGGTGGGTGCTCACGTTTACCGCGTCGTCGGCCCAGTCGGCAATCGACACGACGGTCAAACGTGCCGCGTCACCGACGACGAATTCGATGTTGTCGGCGTAGGTTCCGCTGCCACTCTGGTCGATGACCACAACGGCCTGGCCGAGCTCGCCGACCCGCAGCTGCAGGTGGCCGTACGCGGTCTTGCCCTCACCGGGGCCGGCGATAGCGATCTCGATGGGCTCGGCGACCTGAACGTCGCGCCCGACGGACACCACAGTGGCCTCGGTGAACGACGAATAGGCCTGTGCGGCAACACGGTCCGCAGGCACGCCACCCTGGCCCAGCCGCTCGTCGTCACGGCCGACGGTCTCGACCGTGACTCCGTCACGCTCCGAAACCTCGATGCGCGCGGCGCCGGTGGCCTCGGCCGAGCCGTCATGCAGGCCGTGCAGACGCTTCAGCGGCGTGAACCGCCACAGCTCGTCGCGGCCGCCCGGCACCTCGAAAGCGTTGACGTCGTAGGACGTGAACAGCTCACCCTTGTTGGCGACGATGCCTTCCGTCGCCTCAGTCAGATTCGAACTCACAGTTGTCTTTCCCGTCGCTTCGCTCGCCCCACTAGCCGACCGCGCCTTCCATCTGCAGCTCGATCAGCCGGTTGAGCTCGAGCGCGTATTCCATTGGCAGTTCCTTGGCGATGGGCTCGACGAAGCCGCGCACCACCATCGCCATGGCTTCGTCCTCGGTCAGGCCGCGGCTCATCAGATAGAACATCTGGTCCTCGCTGACCTTCGAGACCGTGGCCTCGTGACCCATCGTGACGTCGTCCTCACGGATGTCGACGTACGGGTAGGTGTCCGAGCGGCTGATGTTGTCCACCAGCAGCGCATCGCATTTCACGCTCGACCTGGAGCCGTGCGCACCCTTGTTGACCTGAATCAGGCCGCGGTATGACGAGCGGCCGCCACCACGGGCCACCGACTTCGACACGATGTTGCTCGACGTGTTCGGCGCCAGGTGCACCATCTTGGCGCCGGTGTCCTGGTGCTGGCCTTCGCCCGCGAACGCCACCGAGAGCACCTCACCCTTGGCGTGCTCGCCGGTCATCCAGACCGCCGGGTACTTCATGGTGACCTTGGAACCGATGTTGCCGTCGATCCACTCCATGGTGGCGCCGGCCTCGGCGCGGGCCCGCTTGGTGACCAGGTTGTAGACGTTGTTCGACCAGTTCTGGATGGTCGTGTACCGCACGCGCGCACCGGGTTTCACCACGATCTCGACGACGGCCGAGTGCAGCGAGTCCGACTTGTAGATCGGCGCGGTACAACCCTCCACGTAGTGCACGTAGGAGCCCTCGTCGGCGATGATCAGCGTCCGCTCGAACTGGCCCATGTTCTCGGTGTTGATCCGGAAGTAGGCCTGCAGCGGGATGTCGACGTGCACGCCCGGCGGCACGTAGATGAACGAGCCACCCGACCACACAGCGGAGTTCAGCGCGGAGAACTTGTTGTCACCAGACGGGATCACGGTGCCGAAGTACTTCCTGAACAGCTCCGGGTGCTCGCGCAGACCCGAGTCGGTGTCCAGGAAGATGACGCCCAGTGCCTCGAGGTCTTCGCGGATCTGGTGGTACACGACCTCGGACTCGTACTGCGCGGCGACACCGGCGACCAGACGCTGCTTCTCGGCCTCCGGGATGCCCAGGCGGTCGTAGGTGTTCTTGATGTCCTCGGGCAGTTCCTCCCAGGACGTGGCCTGCTTCTCGGTCGACCGCACGAAGTACTTGATGTTGTCGAAGTCGATGCCGTCGAGGTCGCTGCCCCACCGCGGCATGGGCTTCTTGTCGAAGATGCGCAGCGCCTTGAGCCGGAAGTCGAGCATCCACTCGGGCTCGCTCTTCTTGCCGGAGATGTCGCGGACGACAGCCTCGTTCAACCCTCGGGTCGCGGAGGCTCCTGCGACATCGCTGTCGGCCCAGCCGTAGCCGTACGTGCCCAGGGAGGCAATGGTCTCCTCCTGGGTCAACTGTTCCGGGGTGGTCGTCATTGCGACACTCCTTCTTCTTGGGTCGCGGTGTGGATGGAGTGGACTGCGTGCTCGGGGATCACGGGGACGTGTGTCGTACACGCACAATCTCCGTTGACGATGGTGGCCAGGCGTTGCACGTGGGTGCCGAGGACCTCGGCGAACGCTTCGCGCTCTGCGTCGCACAGTTCCGGGAACTCCTCGGCGACGTGCGAAACCGGGCAGTGGTGCTGGCAGATCTGCACCCCGCCGATGGGCCCCGTCACCGGGGTCGTCGTGGTGGCGTAGCCGGCCTTGGTGAGCGCCGCGGCCACCCGGTCCGCGGTGTCGGTGACGTCGTCGGCCGCGGTGACACCCGCGAGGATCGAGTCGATACGACGCCGGGCGAACGTGCGAATGGCATCGTCGCCGCCGAGCTCGCGCAGCTGGCGCATGGCGGCCGCCGCCAGGTCGTCGTAGGTGTGACCGAGCTTGGCGCGGCCGGCCGCGGTCAACCGGTAGCGCTTGGCGGGCCGGCCCCGGCCGTTGTGCTGCCACGCGGCGGCGGCGCTGGACTCAGCGTCGCCGGCATCGATGAGCGCGTCGAGATGACGCCGCACACCGGCCGCGGAGATGCCGAGCCGCTCGCCGATCTGGGTCGCGGTGACGGCCCCTTCCAGCAGCAATTGCACGATGGCCGACCGGGTGTGACCGTCTGAAACCGCCGTCGCCGACGCCACCGCAGTCGCGGTGCCGGCAGCTTCAGGAGCTCCAGACGGCAATTTCACAACACCATTGTGACGGAATTCAGAAACTGAATCTAGGAAGGTAACCCTTATCACCGGCGCAGTGGAGTTCGGCGATGCCGAACAGGCCTACGGCTAATCTGCTCTGATGCCCGACCGCCTTCAGCACCTGAGCACGGCCGTCGCGCATTGGCATGCCGACGAGCCGTCCGTCGGCTACCCGCTCAACGACTCCGAGATCGCCTCGCTGCGCCGGACCCGGCGGTTCGGCGCCACCGGAACGGTACTGATGGCCATCGGAGCGCTCGGCGCCGGCGCCCGGCCCGTCGTGCAAGATCCGACGTTCGGGGTCCGCCTGCTGAACCTGCCGTCGCGGATCCAGACCGTCTCGCTGACCATGACGACCACTGGTGCCGTCATGATGGCACTGGCCTGGTTGATGCTGGGCCGCTACACGCTGGGCAGACGCCGGATGTCCCGCAGCCAGCTGGACCAGACGCTCATGCTCTGGGCGCTGCCGCTGCTGATCGCCCCGCCGATGTACAGCAAGGACGTCTATTCCTATCTGGCGCAGAGTCAGATCGCCCGGATCGGCCTCGACCCCTACCGCGTCGGCCCCGCCACCGGCCTCGGACTCGACCATGTGTTCACACTGACGGTGCCCAGCCTGTGGCGCGAAACACCGGCCCCCTACGGGCCCCTGTTCCTGTGGATCGGGCGCGGCATATCGGAACTGACGGGCGACAACATCGTCGCCGGAGTCCTCTCGCACCGGGTGGTCGTACTACTCGGCGTCGCGGCCACGGTGTGGGCAACGCCACGCCTGGCCCGTCGCTGCGGTGTCGCCGAAGTCAGCGCCCTGTGGCTCGGACCCTGTAATCCCCTGCTCTTCATGCACCTCATCGCAGGCATCCACAACGAAGCGCCCATGCTCGGGCTGATGCTGGCCGGCACCGAATTCGCCATGCGCGGCATCGATTCCGGCCGTCCGCTCATCCCGCGACCACTCAGCTGGCCACGGCACCGCGACGACTGGGCCGCGTGGTGGCCGATGACGATGCTGCTCACCGGCACCGTGCTGATCGCCATGTCGTCGCAGATCAAGCTGCCGTCGCTGCTGGCGCTGGGGTTCGTGGCGATGGCCCTCGCCCGCCGGCTGGGCGGGACGGTCAAGGCCTTCTTCCAGGCCTGCGTGCCGTTGGGCGTGGTCGCGCTGGCTGTCATGGCACTCATCGGCTGGGCCAGTGGGCTGGGCTTCGGCTGGCTGTTCACCCTCGGCACCGCGAATGTGGTGCGGTCGTGGATGTCGCCGCCGACGCTGGTCGCCCTCGGCACCGGCCAGGTCGGCATTCTGCTCGGGCTCGGCGACCACACCACCGCGGTGCTCGGGCTGACCCGCGGGATCGGTGTCTTCGTCATCGGCGTGCTGGTGACCTGGCTGCTGCTGTCGGTGCTGCGCGGTCGGCTGCATCCGCTCGGCGGCCTCGGCGTCGCCATGGGTGCGACAGTCCTGCTCTTCCCCGTGGTGCAGCCCTGGTACCTACTGTGGGCGATCATCCCGCTGGCCTGTTGGGCCACTCGGCCGGGCTTCCGCGGCACCACCATCGTGGTGACGTTCGTCGTCGGCGTCTTCGGTCCGACGGCCAACGGCGACCGGTTCGCCCTCTTCCAGATTCTCGACGCCACCCTGGCCAGCACGGTCATCGTGCTGCTGCTGATCGCAGTCACCCGCAACTACCTGCCGTGGCGCGGATTGCCGGAAACCGATAACGGTGACGCCCCTGGTAGCGCCTCTGCCAGGCCCGACGCTTACGCTGAGTCCCCGTGAGTTCTTCAGAGACGCCCGTACTGCTGCGCGGCGTCAGCAAGCGCTACGGCGATATCCAGGCCGTGAACAACCTGGACCTCGAGGTGCACCGCGCCGAGGTACTGGCTCTGCTCGGGCCCAACGGGGCCGGTAAGACCACCACCGTCGAAATGTGCGAAGGCTTCAACAAACCCGACTCGGGCAGCATCTCCATCCTGGGCCTGGACCCGACGGCAGACAACGCCAAGCTGCGCGCACGCATCGGCGTGATGCTGCAGGGCGGCGGCGGATATCCCGCCGCCAAGGCCGGCGAGATGCTGAATCTGGTGGCGGCGTACTCGGCCAACCCGCTGGATCCCCAATGGCTGATGGACACCCTCGGCCTCACCGAAGCCGCGCGCACCACCTATCGCAGGCTGTCCGGCGGCCAGCAGCAGCGCCTGGCGCTGGCCTGCGCCATCGTCGGACGTCCCGAGCTGGTGTTCCTCGACGAGCCCACCGCCGGGATGGACGCCCACGCCCGAATTGTGGTGTGGGAGTTGATCGAAGGTCTGCGCCGCGACGGCGTGACCGTCGTACTCACCACGCACCAGCTGACCGAGGCCGAGGAACTGGCCGACCGCATCGTGATCATCGACCACGGCGCTGCGGTGGCTGCCGGCACTCCCGCCGACCTGATGCGCGGCGGCGCCGAGAACCAGCTGCGCTTCTCCGCACCACCCAAACTGGACCTGTCACTGCTGGTCTCTGCCCTGCCCGAGGGCTACCGCGCCAGCGAAGCCGCCAGCGGCGAATACCTCGTGGAGGGACAGATCGATCCGCAGGTGCTGGCCACCGTCACCGCCTGGGCCGCCCGGCTGAACGTGCTGACCACCGACATGCGCGTCGAGCAGCGCAGCCTCGAGGACGTGTTCCTCGACCTGACCGGACGGGAGCTGCGGTCATGAGTACCGAGCGAGTAGCGGAGGCGGATCGCGCATGAGCACCGAGACGAATCGCTTCGCGCCGGGGACGTTCACCCCGGACCCCAGGCCCGCGGCCGTCCCCGCGATGCTGGCGGCTCAGTACCGCCTCGAGCTCAAACTGCTGCTGCGCAACGGCGAGCAGTTACTGCTCACCATGTTCATCCCGATCACGCTGTTGGTCGGGCTCACGCTGCTGCCCCTGGGCTCACTCGGCGACCACCGCCCTGGGACCTTCACCCCGCCGATCATGGCGCTGGCGGTGATCTCGACGGCATTCACCGGCCAGGCCATCGCCGTCGCGTTCGACAGGCGCTACGGCGCGCTGAAACGCCTCGGTGCCACCGCACTGCCGGTCTGGGGCATCATCGCCGGCAAGTCGCTCGCCGTGGTCACCACGGTGTTTCTGCAGTCAATCCTGTTGGGCGGCATCGGCATTGCGTTGGGCTGGCGGCCGAGCCCACTGAGCCTGCTGTTCGGTGCCGTGATCATCGCGCTCGGCACCGCGTCGTTCGCCGCGCTGGGCCTACTGCTCGGCGGGACGCTGAAGGCCGAGATCGTGCTGGCCCTGGCGAACCTGTTGTGGTTCATCCTGGCCGGCCTCGGCGCGCTGACCATCGAGCATCGCGTGGTCCCCGAGGCCCTGCGCTGGGTGGCCCGCCTGACCCCGTCCGGGGCGCTGACCGAAGCCCTGACGCAGGCCATGACGCTGTCTGTGGACTGGTTCGGCATCGCGGTGTTGGCCGCCTGGGGCGGGCTCGCCGGGCTGGCGGCGATGCGCTGGTTCCGCTTCAGCTGACGGCCCCTACTACGGCACGTAGTTAGCGCTGTTCTACGATCAGGCCGTGCTTGACAAGCTGCCCATCCCCTCGCTTCGGGTCCAGCGGCTCATCGCATTCCTGGTCATCCTGACCCAGGGCGGCATCTCCGTCACCGGGGCCATCGTCCGCGTCACGGCGTCCGGACTGGGTTGCCCGACGTGGCCACAGTGCTTCCCCGGCAGCTTCGTGCCAGTGCCGCACGCCGAAGTGCCCGTGGTGCACCAGGCCGTCGAATTCACCAACCGGATGTTCACGTTCGGTGTCGTGCTGACGGCCGCGCTGGCGGTCCTCGCCGTCATCCGAGCCGGCCGCCGCCGCGAAGTCCAGGTCTACGCGTGGCTGATGCCGGCCTCGACCGTGGTCCAGGCCGTCATCGGGGGCATCACGGTCCGCACCGGACTGCTGTGGTGGACGGTCGCCATTCACCTGCTGGTGTCCATGGTGATGGTCTGGTTGGCCGTACTGCTCTACGTCAAGATCGGCGAACCCGACTCTGGTACCGATGAACTCGTCGTACCCAGGCCGCTGCGCTGGTTCACCGCCCTGACGGCGACCACCCTGTCGGCCGTGCTGGTAACCGGGACACTGGTGACGGGAGCTGGGCCGCACGCCGGCGACAAGAGCGCCCAGCAGCCGGTCAAGCGCCTGCAATTCGAGATCACCGATCTGGTGCACTTGCATTCGTCACTCCTGGTGGCTTATCTCAGCTTCGTGGTCGGGCTGGCTTTCGCCCTGTTCGCGGTGCGCGCACCCAAGCCGGTGCTGGTGCGGCTCGGGGTCCTCGCCGCACTGGTGTGCGCTCAAGGCGCGGTCGGCGCGGTCCAGTTCTATACCGGGGTTCCCGCGGTGCTGGTCGCCATCCACGTGGCCGGCGCAGCCGCCTGCACGGCGGCCACCGCGGCGCTGTGGGCGTCGATGCGACAGCGGGTGCGGCCGGCGGATGAGAGCGCGGCCGTCCCCGCGCACTGACTGTTGCACCAGCGCACGCGCAACGCAATTGGTCTGTGATAGTTGTGATTAATTCACAACAGTGCTCTAGGCTCTCCCCATGGCACCCGGCATGAACGCCCAGGCCCGGCGTGCGGCGATCGCCGCACGAATTCACGCCGACCGGGAAGTCGACTTTTCCACCCTCGCCGACGAGTTCGATGTCTCGGCCATGACGATTCGTCGCGATATCGAGCGACTCGAGGATCAGGGCATTGCACGGCGGGTCCTCGGCGGCGCCATCGCGTTCGGCGGTAAGTCGACCGAACCGTCGTTCGCCGCGCGAGCCGCCGATTCCGCCGACGAGAAACTGCACATCGCCCGCGCGGTTGCCGATCTGCTGACCCCGCGGGAAACCGTGATCTTGGACAGTGGCAGCACGGTGCTGGCCGTTGCCCGTGCCATCAGGGGCCGCGATCTGGGACTCACCGTGATCACCCCGAGCGTGCTGGTCGCCGTCGAACTCGCCGACGAGCCCGATACCACCGTCCTGCTCACTGGAGGGAAAGTCCGCCCTGGCGAGCTGAGCTTGATCGGCGCCGAGGCTGAGGACTTTTACCTGCGCTACTACTGCGACACCTACGTCATGGGCATCGCCGGGGTGGACGGGAAACGTGGCGCCTCGGAGTACCACCGCGAGGAAGGCAATGTGAAGCAGGCCGCCATGCGGTCCGCGGACCGGGTGATCGTGGCCGCCGACGCGACCAAGCTCGGTCGGGTTCAGCTGATCAATGTCGCACCGGTGTCCGCGATTTCAATCCTGGTGACCGACGGGCCGCCGACGCATCCCACGGTCGAGGCCCTGCAGTCGGCCGGCGTTTCGGTGGTCTGTGTCAACGCGGAACGGTCAGCGCCAGAACGCTGACAACACCGTGTCGCAGCCCGCCGGCCGCGACACCCGGACCCCGGCCTCCTCGGCGATCAGCGCGCCTGCCGCCCAGTCATGCACCGCGAGGTCGTCCTCGACGAACGCGTCGAGGCTGCCCTGTGCCACCAGACACAGATCGATAGCTGCCGCACCGAAGCGACGCATATCGGTGTAGTCGGTCATCAGGGCACCGAGTTCCCGCACCTGGCGCCGGCGATGCGATGGATCGTAGGACAGGCCGGTACCGATCAGTCGCGCCGACGATTGCACCATAGCCAGCGGCAGACGTTGCCCACCCGATCCCGAATCAACCAGTGCACCAAGGTTTTCCGCAGCACTCCAGAGCATTCCCAGTGCCGGCGCGCACACCGCGCCGGCGAGCCAGCGCCCGTCGACCGCCGACCGTGCCGCCACCGACGTGGCGAAGTATGGGATGCGGCGGGTGTAGTTGGTGGTGCCGTCGAGCGGGTCGACGACCCACTGCACCGACCCGGCACCGACATGCTCGGCCAACTCCTCGCCGAGCACCCCGTCATCGGGCCGCGCGTCGAGCAACAGGGCGCGAACCGCTTCTTCGGCTGTGCGGTCGACGGTGGTCACCACGTCGCCGGCAGCGCTCTTGGTGCGAACCTCTACCGGTTCGCCCCACTGCCGTAGACATACCGCGGCACCCCTCCGAGCGGCTTCGATCGCCAGCACACGCAGCTGT
Source organism: Mycolicibacterium sp. HS_4_1 (assembly GCF_054515875.1). NCBI lineage: Bacteria > Bacillati > Actinomycetota > Actinomycetes > Mycobacteriales > Mycobacteriaceae > Mycobacterium > Mycolicibacterium sp. HS_4_1. The sequence continues at coordinate 2,807,015 of NZ_CM137261.1, read as the reverse complement.
TCACTCATAGCGTCTGGCGGAATTCCTTGACCACCGTCATCAATTCGCTGACCCGGGAGGTCACCGCGCGGTTTTCGAAGACGCCGTCCTCCTTGAAGTACGTACCCACGACGGCCCCGTCGGCGATCGACAACTGGTCGGCGGCGTTGTGGGCGCGCACGCCGGTGTTGACGAACACCGGCACCGCGCCGGCGTTGTTCTTGACCACCTGAAGTGCCTGGGTATCTGTCGACGCCCCCGCGGTCAGGCCGGAGACGCAGATGGCGTCGGGCTTGGTGGCGAACACCGTCGTGGCGGTGACTGATGCCAAATCCCGGTCGGCGAGATAGACCGCCGACTCGGGGACGATGTTAAACAGCAGCTTGACCCCGTCGCCGCCGATGCGATGACGGTGCCGCGCAACCTCACCCACATTGGTATTCCACAGGCCGAAGTCGCTGGCGTACACACCGGTGAAGATTTCCCGGACCCACTGCGCACCGGTGGCCACGGCCAGATCGATGGAAGCCCGTCCATCCCACAGCACGTTCACGCCGTAGGGCACCGAGAAGTCGGGCAGTAGTTCGCCGATGATCCGGGCCATGGCGATGGCGGTGATCGGCTCGGTCTTGGTCAGGTAGGGCAGGCTGAACTCATTGGAAACCATCACGCCGTCGACTCCACCCTCCTGCAGCGCGGCGAGCTCGCCACGGGCCCGATCCACAACCGCACGGATGCCAGCAGCCGAATCGAATCCGGGATCACCCGGTAATGCCGACAGGTGCAGCATCGCGATCACGGGCTTTCGCACGGCGAATACCTCGTCGAGCCAGTTGGTCATGGGGCGCCTCTCTCACTTCGGTCATCGGAGTAGGTGATTGATATCCGTTACTGAATCACATTGAACGTACTTCTTTACGTGATTTTACGTGACTATTACACAAATCATGTGAGAATCTAACAGCATCAGCTACGGTAAGTTCGCTCCTCCGCACTGAGCAGCAGTCACCCAAAAGAAGGGACGGCATGCCGGAGTTCACCATCGGCATCGACATCGGCACCACCGGTACCAAAACCGTGCTCGTCGATATCCACCGAGCGCGCATCGTCGCCCAGGCCACCGGCGAGGCTCGACTGTTTTCCGCCGGTACCGGGCAGGCCGAAGCCGACCCGGCTCAGTGGCTACGCAATGTGCACGACGGCATCCGGACCGTGTTGGCCGAGTCGGGCGTCAGTCCCGACCGGATCGGCGCACTGTCGACCACCGGTATGGTCCCGGCCGTCGTACCGGTCGACCTCACCGGCGCCCCGGTGCGGCGCGCGATGCTGCAGAACGACGCTCGCGCGGCCGCTGAGATCGCCGAACTCAAAGATGCCCTCGACGGCGAAGCGGTGCTGCGCGCCACGGGGTCAGCGGTCACCCAGCAGTCCGTAGGTCCGACTGCGCTGTGGCTGCAACGCAACGAGCCCGAAACCTGGCGCGCCACAAATCATTTGGTCGGCTCCTACGACTGGGTGCTGATGGCCCTCGGCGCCCCCGCGCACGTCGAGCTCAACTGGGCGATCGAATCCGGGCTGGGCACCGTCGACGGCCACCGCTTCGAGCCGATGTATGCCGCCGCCGGTCTGCCTTCCGACCTGGTGCCACCTGTGCTGTCCCCCGGTACCCAGGCCGGCGAGTTGAGCGCCGCGGCAGCGACGGCGACCGGCCTGCCCACCGGCCTGCCTCTGATCGTCGGAGGTGCCGACCACGTGCTGTCGGCGTACGCCGCTGGGATCAACGACGAGGGCGACTGGCTGGTGAAGCTCGGCGGTGCCGGGGACATTCTGGCCGCCGCCGCGCACCCCGTGATCGATGCCCGGCTCTATCTCGACGCCCACCCGGTACCCGGCCGCTGGCTGCCCAACGGTTGTATGGCAACCAGTGGCAGTCTGATCCGCTGGTTCCAGACCTTGTCCGGCGGTATCGACCTGCTGACCCTCGACGACGAGGCCAGCGACCGAAACCCAGGCGAAATCCTTTGTCTGCCCTATTTTCTCGGCGAGAAGAGCCCGTTACACGACCCGGATCTGCGTGGCGCTTTCGTCGGACTCGATCTCGCCCACAATCGCGCGGACATGTATCGCTCGGTACTCGAGGCGATCGCCTACGGCTTCAAGCACCACACCGAAATCTTCGCCGCCATCGATATCCCGCTGCATCGCGCTCTGGTCACCAACGGCGGTAGCCGGTCGGTGCTGTGGAAGCAGATCCTCGCCGACGTACTGGACACCCCGCTCTCCCCGGTCATCGGCCATCCCGGCGCATCGCTCGGTGCGGCGATCATCGCCGCCGTCGGGACCGGCCTACTCGAGAGTTGGGACAGCACCGCGGCATTCCAGACCGTAGGTGACGCCGTCGAGCCCAACCCACAGCACGTCGACCGGTATGCCGAGGCGTATGCGCAGTGGCGCGAGCTCGGCGACGTTCTCACTCCCGTTTCCCACCGCATCGCCCGAAAGGCCCGGTAATGACCAGCGCTGACAGCTCAGAGAACACAGCCACCGCCCACACCGTCGTCGTCACCGGCGCCGGTTCGGGCATCGGGCGGGCTATCGCCACCACGCTGGCTGCCCGGGGCTGGCGTGTGGTGGTCACCGACGTCGACGACGCCGCGGCGGTGGAGACCTGTCGAGGCTTGTCCGGCTCCGGGCACGAAGCCGCCCGGCTCGACGTTACCGATGCCGCTGCCGCGACCCGGCTCGCCGACGACGTCGCCGACCGGCTCGGGTTGCACGCATGGATCAGCAATGCCGGCATCTCAGCCATGGCCAGCTTCGTCGACGTCTCTGCCGAACAGCTCAACCGCAGCCTCGACATCAACCTCAAGGGCGTGTTCCTGTGCGGACAGGCCGCGGCCCGCGCGATGATCCGCACCGGGGTGCGCGGCACGATCATCAACACCGCATCGATGGCGGCCAAACAGGGCCGGGTGCCGTTCCTGTCGGACTACGTGGCATCCAAGTTCGGCGTGTTGGGTCTCACCCAGGCTATGGCGTATGAGCTTGCCGCCCATGGCATCACGGTCAACAGCGTGTGCCCGGGTTTCGTCGCGACTCCCATGCAGTCCCGGGAACTGGAGTGGGAAGCCGCCCTCAGCGGCTCCACCCCCGACGGCGTGCGTCAGTCGTGGATCGATGCCACCCCACTGGGACAGCTGCAGACCCCCGACGACGTCGCCCGCGCGGTGGCGTTCCTGACCTCCGAGGACGCCCGGTTCATCACCGGGGAAGCACTGTCCGTCAACGGTGGTGCGTACATGGATTGAGCCGAACCGGTACTTGTGAACGCCTCGATTCATCCACTCGGACAAGGGAAGTGAGAACGCATGAAAATTCCGATGTTCCGCAGTACCGGCCGCGCCGCCTCCAGGGCGACGCGGTGGTTGCCCGCGATCATCGCCACGGCCGGTCTGATCCTCGCAGGTTGCGCCGGTAGCGGCGATTCCGGCGGGCAGAATGCCTCCGCGATCGGCAATGTGCCGACCGATACCAGCGCCACCGTCCGGATGCTGATGGAGAACGTGCCTGACACCGATGCCGTGAAACGGCTTGTCGGACAGTTCAATCAGAAGTACCCCAAGATCAAGGTCCAGATCGAGACCATGACCTACGATCAGATGCGCGACCGCCTGGTGTCCTCGTTCCAGGCCGCCCAGCCGGCCTATGACCTGATCGTGGTCGACAACCCCTGGATGGACGATTTCGCCGCGGCCGGATTCCTGGCCCCGCTGAACGGACGGATCGCCGCGACCACCGGCTATCAGCCCGACGACTTCTTTCCGTCGCTGACCGCGATCACCAATGTCGGGGGTACCACGTACGGAGTTCCGTTCTACAACTACGCACTCGGGTACATCTACAACAGCGTGGACCTCAAGTCGGCCGGGTTGACCGTCCCGAACGACCTGTCCGCCCTGGTATCGACGTCACAGAAACTCAAGACCACCGACCGGGCCGGCATCGCCATGCAGCCACAGCGCGGCTACAAGATCTTTGAAGAGTGGGCCAACTGGCTGTTCGCCGCCGGCGGGTCGATCTATGGTGCGGACGGCAAGCCCACCCTGAACACCGAACAGGCGGCCCGGGCCCTCAACGCCTACATCGAGACCTACCGCACCGCGGCCCCGGCCAACAGCCTGTCCTGGGGCTTCGACGAGGCGTTCCGTTCGGTCTCCAGCGGCAAGGCCGCCTCGATGGTCGCGTACAACTGGAACCTGCCCGCCCTCAATGACCCCGCCGGAGCTTCCGGGCCGCGCGCGGGCCAGTACGCCCTTGCCCCCATCCCTGGCGGCAAATCGGCTCTGGGAATGTGGAGTTGGGCCATCCCGGCCAACTCAGGTGCGCCCGACGCGGCATGGGCTTTCGCCTCGTGGGTGACCTCGCCCGAGATCGACGCCCTGCGCGTCGCCGACGGTGGCGCCGTGATCCGCAAGAGCTCGCTGACCAACCCCAAGGTGCTCGGCGACAAGTACGGCGCCGAGTACTACAAGACCGTCGGGCAGATCCTTGCCAACGCCTCACCACTGAGCAAAGGCAAGGGCGGCGAGGAGATGATCCAGGCGGTCGGCACCGAGCTCAACGACGCCGTCGCGGGCAACAAGAGCGTCGCCGACGCGCTGCGTGACGCGCAGGCTGCCGCGGAGCGGGTCCAGAAGTGATGGTCGGGAGTCCGGCGGCCACGACGACGGGGCCGTCCACATGAAGTTCAGGTACGGCATGCTCATGCCGCTACTGGCCCTGTTCGCGGTGGCCGTCGGATTCCCGCTGTGTTACGCGGTTTATCTGTCGCTGACGGACTACAAGCTGACCGACCGTAAACAGCCCGGCTTTGTCGGCGTGGCGAATTTCACCCACGCGCTGACGGATTCGGCGTTCTGGGAGGCATTCGCCACGACCGCGCTCTACGTGGTCATCGCGGTGACTGCCGAGCTGGTGATCGGTTTCGCCTTGGCGCTCGCACTGCACCAGCAGCGTTGGGGCAAGGATCTGTCCCGGGCCATCGTGCTCGCGCCCATGTTCGTCACCCCGATCGCCGTCGGATTGATCTTCCGGTTCCTGCTCAACGACCAGATCGGCGCCGTCCCCGCGCTGCTGCACGCCGTCGGAGCCGACTACGACTTCTTCGGCAGCGGACGGGCGTTGTTCACCCTGGCCTTCATCGATGTCTGGCAGTGGACACCGTTCATGGTGCTGCTGATCCTGGCCGGTCTGGAGTCGATGCCCAAGCAGCCTTTGGAAGCTGCCCGGGTCGACGGAGCGGGCCCCGTCTACCGGCTGCGCCGCGTCCTGATACCGATGCTCGCACCGGTGCTGACCGTGGCGGTGTTACTCCGCGGACTCGATGCGCTACGGGTGTTCGAGTACGTCTATGCGACGACCCGCGGCGGCCCGGGCACGCAAACCCAGACCCTGCAGTACTACATGTATCTCGAAGGCATCCAGTTCTTCCGGCTCGCGCAGGCCAGTGCCATGGCCTTCATCGTGTTGGCCGTGGTCCTGCTGGTGATCGTGGTCGCGTTCCGCACCATGGAACGCAACCGGGCGGCCGAAAGGAACACCGTCTGATGGCCCGACCCCGATGGCTGGAGATCCTTCGAATCTCCGTGCTGACCGCAGCATTCGTGTTTGTCTTGTTCCCCATCGCCTGGGTGGCACTGGCCAGCTTCAAGACGCCGGATCAGATGGCTGACCCGTTCCTGATCGCGTTCTCCCCGAGCCTGACCAACTGGCGCGCCGTGCTGGATTCGGGGGTGTTCGCCGCCGCGGGCCGCAGCGCGCTGGTCGGCATCGTGACGGTGTCGATCAGTCTGGTGGTCGGCAGCATGGGTGCCTACGTCATCGCCAAGTACCGCGCGGGCGGTTCGCTGACCCGGTTCGGCATGCTGGCCGCGCAGGTCGTCCCGCCCGCGGTCATGGTCTTTCCGTTCCTGACCATGGCGCACGCGCTGCGGTTGACCGACACCCTGACGCCGGTCATCTTCGCTCACCTGTCTTTCGTTCTGCCCCTGGTCACCTGGTTCCTGATCGGCTTCTTCGAGGCAGTACCCGCCTCCCTGGAAGAGCAGGCCCGCGTCGACGGCTTCACCCGGTGGCAGGCCTTCCGGCTGGTGGTGCTGCCGCAGGTGTACCCGGGTATCGGGGCGGCCGGCATCTTCGGCTTCACCCTGTCCTGGAACGACCTGTTCTACGGGCTGATCCTGGCCCCGGGCAACTCGGCGATCCTGCCGGTGGCAATCGCCAACTTCAACACGTTCCGCGGTGTGCAGATCGGCACCATGAGCGCCGCCATCATGATCGCCATCGTGCCGGTCGTGGTGGCGAGCTTCTTCATCCAGCGACGCCTGGTCCAAGGGATCAGCGGCGGCGCCGTCAAGTACTAGACAAGGATTCGGATATGGCATCGGTTACGTTCTCCAAGGTCGGAAAGTCCTACGGGACAACGACTGTGGTGTCCGACCTCGACCTGGAGTTGGCCGACGGAAGCCTCACCGTGCTGGTCGGCCCGTCCGGATGCGGTAAGACCACGTCGCTGCGGATGCTGGCCGGGCTGGAAGACATCACCTCCGGCAGCATCCACATCGGCGACCGCGATGTGACCAGGCTGGAGCCCAAGGAGCGCGATGTCGCCATGGTGTTCCAGAATTACGCCCTGTACCCACACCTGACGGTCCGCGAGAACATCGCCTTTCCTTTGCGCGCCAAGCGGATTCCCCGCGCCGAGGCGTTGAAGCGGGCCGACGAGATCGCCGAGTCGCTGGGACTGGGCAAGTTGGTCGAGCGCAAACCCAAGGAGCTGTCCGGCGGCCAACAGCAGCGTGTTGCGATCGGGCGGGCCATCATCCGTGAACCCGCGGTGTTCCTGTTCGACGAGCCTTTGAGCAACCTTGACGCCAAGCTGCGGGTGGAAACCCGCACCGAACTGTTGCGGCTGCAACGCAAGCTGGGCATCACCGCGCTGTACGTGACCCACGACCAGGAAGAAGCGATGACGCTGTCGGACCGCATCGTCGTCATGCGCGACGGGCACATCGCCCAAGCCGGTCCTCCTGAGGAGGTCTACCGCCGGCCGGCCGATACCTTCGTCGCCACCTTCGTCGGCAGCCCCAAGATGAACCTGATCGACGGCGCGGTGCGCGGCGGCGAGCTACGCACCATGTCGGGCGTGCGTATCGAGGTCGGCGGCCCGGACACCGGCACCGTGACGATCGGGGTGCGCCCGGACGACGTCATCCTCACCCCGGAATCGGGCAGTGCCGATCTGGCGTCGGTGGAACTCGTGGAGTTACTGGGCCCGCGCGCCATCGTCACGGTGCGTGCCGGCGATATGCAGCTCACCAGTGTGGTGGAAGCCGCATCATTGACCGACATCACCCCGGGCGCGTCAGTTCGGCTCTCGGCCCGCGAAGTGCACCGCTTCGATTCGGCCAGCGGCAAGCGGATCGAGGACTGACATCCCCGACGACACTCAGGATCAGAAGCTCCGGCCTGACAGCGGACCGAGGCCGAGCCGCTCCAGAGCCGACTCGACACCCAGCGCGAATTTCCGTTGCGCCAGAGCACGTGCCGGCGCGGCCAGCTGCCGCCAACCCAGTGACGGTTCGACCAATTCCAATTCCAGCAGACGCGGGTCGCGGCGGTCACCGATGACGTCGACGCGCGCGTACAGGAACTCCGTCGCCTCGATGCCGAGGTGGGCGGCCGCCGCGGCCAGGGTCGCGTAGCCGACGTCCCACAATTCGAAGTCCGGGTCGGCCGGCTGCAGCTGTTCCTCGGCGTAGGTGCCGGACTCGTGCAACGCCACGCTGCCGCCCGGCGGCGGCAACATCGGCCCTTTGAGGAAGGCGTGCGACTGCTTGCCGGCCAGGAACACCAGCGCCGTCTCCCCCGCCTCGATGCGCTCGTCGTACGGCTGAATCAGCACCGTGCGGCCGTTGGCCTGTAGCGCGGCAGCATGCTCGGCGGCCGCTGCGGCATCGGTGAATCGTTGCGCACCAACCGAACCCGCACCGATCGCCGGCTTGACCACCACCTCGCCGCCGGGCACCGATACCGGCTCGCCGGGGGCGAAGAATGCACTGGACACCGTCGGCACCCCTGCCGCCGCCAAATCCGCCAGGTAGTGCTTGTCGCTGTTCCACGCGACCACCTCGGGAGCGTTCAGCAGATTGCGCACCTTCTTGGTCCATGCCAGGAACTCGTCGTGCCGCTCGGTGTAGTCCCACGTAGCCCGCAGGATCACGAGATCGGCCTGCAGCGTGGCCGGGTCATCCCAAGCCAGCCAGTGGGCATGCAAACCGCGGTCACGCAGCGCGCCGACCAATCCGTCGTCATCGCCGTCGCCTTCGACGAGAGCCTGACAACCTGCCAAAACGACACGGGGATGCCGGATATCGGGCCGAGCGAGTTTCACGTTGGAATGATAGGTGCCATGCATGCCATCGAAGTCGCCGAACTCGGCGGTCCGGAAGTCCTGTCATTGGTCGAACGTCCCGAGCCCACCCCAGGTCCGGGCGAGGTCCTCATCAAGGCTGAGGCCATCGGCGTCAATTTCATCGACACGTACTTCCGCTCCGGGCTGTATCCACGTCCGGTCCCGTACATCCCGGGGCAGGAAGTCTGCGGCACCATCACCGCGGTGGGCGACGACGTGGCTGCGCTGGCGGTCGGCGATCGGGTGGTCACCGCCGCGGCGGACGCCACCTACTCCGAATACTCTGTCGCGCCGGCCGATTACGTGGCCTACGTACCAGAGGGCGTCGACCCCGAGGTTGCCGCGGCGGCACTGCTCAAGGGCATGACGGCGCACTACCTGATCAAGTCCACCTATCCGGTGCAGCAGGGCGACACCGTGCTGCTGCACGCCGGCGCCGGCGGCGTCGGGCTGATCCTGACGCAGTGGGCCACCAGCATGGCCGTCCGCGTCATCACCACGGTCTCCAACCAGGACAAGGCCGAGTTGTCGCGGCAGGCCGGCGCTGTCGAGGTGCTGGACTACCCGGACGATCCCGCAGAGTTCGGCGCCAAGATCCGCGAGCTCACGGGCGGCAACGGCGTCGCCGCGGTGTACGACGGGGTTGGCGCATCCACGTTCGAAGCCAGCCTGGCCAGCCTCGCGGTGCGCGGCACCCTCGCATTGTTCGGCGCCTCCAGCGGGCCCGTGCCGCCGTTCGACCTGCAACGACTGAACAGCGCCGGTTCGCTCTTCGTCACTCGGCCGACCCTGGCGCACTACACCCGCACCGCCGACGAATTCTCTTGGCGCGCAGGCGAACTGTTGCAGGCCGTGGCCGACGGCACCATCAACGTCACGGTGAGCCAGCGTTATCCGCTGGCCGACGCCGCCCGCGCGCACGCCGACCTGCAGGCCCGCCTGACCGTCGGCTCGGTGGTACTGGTGCCCTAAACGGGCTGGGCAGTCGGGAACGTCCAGCTGCCGTCGAGGATTTCGGGCCGGGGGCGATAGAGCCGCACGGTGTAGTTCCAGCCCGGCGTGATCGGCAGCAGGTTGACTGCACCCGTGCCACCGAACTGGATGGTCGTCGAACCGTCAGCGTCCTTGACCGCGGTGATGTTGTTCAGCGAGTACGCGTTCTGTTCGTTGGCCGTGAAGAAGCCGTCCTTGTTGTAGACCGTCACCGACCAGAACCCGTCCACCGGAACGTCATTGATGGTGAGGCGGTGCACCGTGGTGTCGTCGTTCTGCGGCGGCATCACGGTCAGATACAAGGCGTCGCGCTGCGGGTTACCGCCCCACGCGTTGGCCGACCCGACCAGGTGCCGCACCGGATCCGTGTCCGCCGCAGTGCCGAACATCCGCTTGGTGTCCGACAGCGTGGTGGCAAGGGTGACGAGCGCGTCGCGCACGGTCTTCTGGCTGACAGGGTCCCAATCCGGGACGGAGAAGGTGCCCGGCGCGTCCTGCGCGACGGTGATGGCGTCCTGCAGGGCATGTACGGCGGCCAGATCGGCAGCGTCGTTGGGATCGACCAACGTCCGGACCGCCGCCGCGACGTACCGGGTGCCCACCTCGTCGTGCGTGAGTGTCACTGTGGCGGGCGCGTAGGCCACCTGGGTCGTGTAGTGATCCTCGCTGATGACTTGCAGCGACATGAACCGGCCGGCGCTGTCAGGCAGGGTGACGGTGACGGGTCCGGCGTCGAGGTCGAACACCGCGGCCGAGTAGAGGGTGTCGCGGTTCTGCCGGATGACGACCTGGTGGTCGATCGGGGTGAGCTCACGGATGTGATGGAACTTGCCGAAGCCGTTGTCGGTGACGATGCCGGAGAAATAGAGATCCGACTCGGCGCGGGCGAAATTGTCAGGGCTCACCAGTTGGGGCATGCCCCTAAGTTAGCGCCCGTATGGAGTAGGTCTGCTCAGTGGACCAGCATCGGCAGCGCGAGCGCCGAGTCGACCGCCAGCGCGCAGAACACGACTGCCAGGTAGTTGTTCGACTGCAGGAACAGGCGCAGCGGCTTGACCGGCTCACCGCGCTTCACACCCGAGTACAACTGGTGCGCCATGACCAGGAACCACACACCGGCCACGAGAGCGACGGCGGCGTACAGCCAGCCGGTCGCGAACGCCAGCGCCAGCGTCGTCACGACGGTCGCCCAGGTGTAGATGAGGATCTGCTTGGTGACCGCGCGCTCGGTAGCGACGACCGGCAGCATCGGCACCCCGGCTGCCTCGTAGTCCTCCTTGTAGCGCATGGCCAGAGCCCAGGTGTGCGGCGGCGTCCAGAAGAAGATGACCAGGAACATCACCAATGCCGGCCACGCAATGGTGCCCGTCACCGCGGACCAGCCGATCATCACCGGCATGCAGCCGGCAGCGCCGCCCCAGACCACATTCTGCGAGGTGCGGCGCTTCAGCAGCAGCGTGTAGACGAAGACATAGAAGGCGATGGTCGCCAGGGCCAGCAGACCCGACAGCAGATTCGAGGTGCGCCACAGCCACAGGAACGACGTGACCGTCAGCACCAGACCGAAGATCAGCGCGTGCCGGGTGGGCACCGTCGCGCGGGCCAATGGCCGGCGCGCCGTGCGCTTCATGACCTTGTCGATGTCGGCGTCGGCGACACAGTTCAGCGTGTTGGCACCGGCAGCCGCGAGCAGGCCGCCGAACAGGGTGTTCGCGATCAACAGCGGTTTGATCGGGCCTTGGCTGGCCACCACGTCAAAGCGGTGGGCAAGCAGCATCGCCGGAATCGTGGTCACCAACAGCAGTTCGATGACCCGCGGCTTGGTGAGGGCAATGTAGGCCAGCAACGTGTCCCGAACGCGGTGCGGCGACTTGGTCCCCGACACAGAGCCGGACTCGTCAGATGCCGCAGCTCCGGGGCCGAAACCGTGTGCCCCGTGGACGGAACGGCGCTCGCGAATGCTCACGCAGATATCTCCTCGGAAGTCACGGCCGCGCAGCCTCTACTACAGACGATGGTAGACCGCGCACCTGAGTGCTCCACACCGCAGGGTGCATTCAGATGAACGGAAACCCAATCACGGACAGGCCAAAGGTGAAGCGGTCTGCACCGCGCCCGCGGCGCGCACTAGGGTAGTCATGCAGCTCGCTTGCAATTTGCCGAGCCCGAGACGTCCCTCAGTAGGAGTGCGCCCGTGACCACAGTCGAAGAGATTTCCGAACTCACCCGCCCGCACCACCCGGACGACTGGACCGAGCTGGACTCGGCCGCCGTCGACACCGTACGAGTGCTGGCCGCGGATGCGGTTCAGAAGGTCGGAAACGGCCACCCCGGAACCGCGATGAGCCTGGCTCCGCTGGCCTACACCCTGTTCCAGCGCCAGATGCGCCATGACCCGTCCGACACCCACTGGATCGGCCGCGACCGCTTCGTCCTGTCCTGTGGGCACTCCAGCCTGACGCTGTACCTGCAGCTGTACATGGGCGGCTTCGGCCTCGAGCTGGCCGACATCGAGGCGCTGCGTACCTGGGGCTCGCTGACCCCGGGCCACCCCGAGTACGGCCACACCAAGGGTGTGGAGATCACCACCGGTCCCCTGGGCCAGGGCCTGGCCTCCTCGGTCGGCATGGCGATGGCAGCGCGCTACGAACGCGGCCTCTTCGATCCCGACGCCGCTCCGGGTGAGAGCCCGTTCGACCACTTCATCTACGTGATCGCCTCCGACGGCGACATCGAAGAAGGCGTGACCAGCGAGGCGTCGTCGCTCGCCGGCACCCAGCAGCTCGGCAATCTGATCGTGCTGTGGGACAACAACAAGATCTCCATCGAGCACGACACCAACATCGCGCTCTCCGAGGACACCTGCGCCCGCTACCGCGCCTACGGCTGGCATGTCCAGGAGGTCGAGGGCGGCGAGAACGTGGTGGCCATCGAAGAGGCGCTGGCGGCCGCACGCGCGGTGACCGACCGCCCGTCGTTCATCTCGGTGCGCACCATCATCGGCTACCCGGCGCCCACCAAGATGAACACCGGCGGGGTGCACGGCTCGGCGCTCGGCGCCGACGAGGTCGCCGCCACCAAGAAGGTGCTGGGCTTCGACCCGGACAAGAGCTTCGAGGTGAAGCCCGAGGTCATCGCCCACACCCGTGAGCTGGTCGCCCGCGGCAAGAAGGCGCACGACGAGTGGCAGGTCGCATTCGACGCCTGGGCCGCCAAGGAGCCCGAGCGCAAGAAGCTGCTGGACCGCCTGTACGCCGGTGAACTGCCCGAGGGCTGGGACGCCGACCTGACGTATTGGGAGCCCGGCAGCAAAGCCGTCGCCACCCGCGCCGCGTTCGGCAAGGTCCTCAACGACGTGGCCGGCAAGCTGCCCGAATTGTGGGGCGGTTCAGCCGATCTCGCGGGCAGCAACAACACCACCATCAACGGCGTGAAGTCGTTCGGTCCGCCGTCGATCTCGACCGAGGACTACACCGCCGACTGGTACGGCCGCGTGCTGCACTTCGGCATCCGCGAGCACGCCATGGGCTCGATCCTGAACGGCATCGTGCTGCACGGCCCGACGCGCCCGTTCGCGGGTACCTTCCTGCAGTTCGCCGACTACATGCGGCCGGCGGTGCGGTTGGCCGCGCTGATGAACATCGACCCGATCTACATCTGGACCCACGACTCCATCGGTCTGGGTGAGGACGGCCCGACGCACCAGCCCATCGAGCACCTCGCCGCGCTGCGCGCGATCCCGAACCTGTCGGTGGTCCGTCCCGCCGACCCGAACGAGACCGCCTACACCTGGCGCACCATCCTGCAGCGCACCCACGGCAACAACCCGACCGGTTTCATCCTGACCCGTCAAGGGGTACCCGTCCTGGAGGGCACCGACGCCGCGGGCGCGGCCCGGGGAGGTTACGTGCTCGGTGGCGGTAACCCGGCCGACGACGCCGACGTGATCATCATCGCGACCGGCTCCGAGGTGCAGCTGGCCGTGGATGCGCAGAAGTTGTTGGCGGACAAGGACATCGTCGCCTACGTGGTGTCGATGCCGTGTCTGGAGTGGTTCGAGGCGCAGCCCAAGGAGTACCGGGATGCGGTGCTGCCGCCGGATGTCTCGGCCCGAGTTGCGGTCGAGGCCGGCATCGCCCAGCCTTGGCACAAGCTCGTCGGTGACACCGGCGAGATCATCTCGATCGAGCACTACGGCGCATCGGCCGACGACAAGACCCTGTTCCGGGAGTTCGGATTCACCGCTGAAGCGGTGGTTGCCGCAGCGGAGCGCTCGCTTGACAACTGACGGCTCGGCCGTCGTGGACAACTGACGGCCCGCCGTCGCTGATAACTGATCCGCCGATCTAGGAGAGCATTCAGATGACTCAGAACCCGAACCTCGCGGCGCTGAGCGCCGCCGGTGTCTCCGTGTGGCTCGATGACCTGTCGCGTGAGCGGCTGCAATCGGGGAACCTCACCGAGCTGATCAATACCCGCAGCGTTGTGGGTGTCACCACCAACCCCTCGATCTTCCAGGCCGCTTTGTCGAAGGGCACGGCCTACGACGAGCAGGTGCACGAGCTGGCGTCCCGTGGCGCCGACGTGGACGCCACCATCCGGACCGTCACCACCGACGACGTCCGTAACGCCTGCGACGTGCTGGCCAAGGTGTACGAAGCCTCCGGCGGCGTCGACGGCCGGGTGTCCATCGAGGTCGACCCGCGGCTCGCGCACGACACCGACAAGACCATCCTGCAGGCCATCGAACTGTGGAAGATCGTCGATCGGCCGAACCTGCTGATCAAGATTCCGGCAACGCTGGCCGGCCTGCCGGCGATCACCGCGGTGATCGCCGAGGGCATCTCGGTCAACGTCACGCTGATCTTCTCGGTGGAGCGGCACCGCGCCGTGATGGACGCCTACCTGACCGGGCTCGAGAAGGCCCGCGAAGCGGGCCACGACCTGTCCCGAATCCATTCTGTCGCTTCGTTCTTCGTGTCCCGCGTGGACACCGAGATCGACGCGCGGCTGGAGAAGATCGGCGGCTCGGCGCTGGGCCTGCGTGGCAAGGCCGGCGTCGCCAACGCCCGGCTGGCGTACGCGGCCTACGAGCACGTCTTCGGCGGTCCGCAGTTCGAGAATCTCAAGACCGCGGGAGCCCGCGTGCAGCGTCCGCTGTGGGCTTCGACCGGTGTGAAGAACCCGGACTACCCCGACACGCTGTACGTCACCGAACTGGTCGCCGCCAACACCGTCAACACCATGCCCGAGAAGACCCTGGAAGCGGTCGCCGACCACGGTCAGGTCACCGGAGACACCATCTCCGGCACCGCCTCCGCGGCGCAGGCCGTCTTCGAGGAGCTGTCGGCGGTCGGCATCGACCTGGCCGACGTATTCAACGTCCTCGAGGTCGAAGGCGTGGAGAAGTTCGAGAAATCCTGGGGCGAACTGCTCGAGGCCACGCAGGGTCAACTCGACGCTTTGCGATGAGCGCTTGCGCGAAGAGCCGAGGACACAGGCAATGAGCGATAGCAGCGAGCGGCCGGCGGATTGGGTGAACCCCCTGCGGGACAAGCGCGACAAGCGCATGCCCCGCATCGCCGGCCCGTGCGCGGTGGTGATCTTCGGCGTCACGGGTGACCTGGCCCGCAAGAAGCTGATGCCGGCGATCTACGACCTCGCAAACCGCGGGCTGCTGCCGCCCTCGTTCGCCTTGGTCGGTTTCGCTCGGCGGGACTGGGCCGACGAAGACTTCGGTCAGGTCGTCCACGACGCCGTCAAACAGCATGCCCGGACACCGTTCCGGCAGGAGGTCTGGGACCGGCTCGCCGAGGGATTCCGGTTCGTGCAGGGCACGTTCGACGACGACTCGGCCTTCCAACGGCTCCGCGACACCTTGCACAAGCTCGACGAGGAACGCGGCACCGGCGGCAATCATGCGTTCTACCTGTCGATTCCGCCGAACGCGTTCCCGCAGGTGTGCGAGCAGCTGTCCACTTCTGGCCTGGCCAACAAGACCGACGGGTCGTGGAGCCGCGTGGTCATCGAGAAGCCGTTCGGGCACGACCTGGCCAGCGCCGAAGCGCTCAACGGGGTGGTCAACAGCGTGTTCCCGGAGTCGTCGGTGTTCCGCATCGACCACTACCTGGGCAAGGAAACCGTCCAGAACATCCTGGCGCTCCGGTTCGCCAACGAATTGTTCGAGCCGGTGTGGAACGCCCACTACGTCGACAGTGTGCAGATCACCATGGCCGAGGACATCGGCCTCGGCGGGCGCGGCGGCTACTACGACGGCGTCGGGGCGGCGCGAGACGTCATCCAGAATCACCTCCTGCAGCTGCTCGCGCTGACTGCACTGGAGGAGCCGGTCAACTTCTCGCCCCACGAACTGCAGGCCGAGAAGATCAAGGTGCTGTCGGCGACCCACCTGGCCGAGCCGCTGGAGGAGACCACGGCACGCGGTCAGTACGCCGGCGGTTGGCAGGGCGGGCAGAAGGTGGTCGGACTGCTCGATGAGGAAGGCTTCTCTAAGACGTCGACCACCGAGACCTTCGCGGCGATCACCGTCGAGGTGGACACCCGGCGCTGGGCCGGCGTGCCGTTCTACCTGCGGACCGGAAAGCGCTTGGGACGCAGGGTCACCGAGATTGCGTTGGTGTTCAAGCGGGCCCCGCACCTGCCATTCGATGCCACCATGACCGACGAACTCGGACAGAACGCTCTGGTGATCCGGGTGCAGCCCGACGAGGGGATCACGCTGCGGTTCGGTTCGAAGGTGCCGGGCCACCTCATGGAGGTCCGCGATGTCAGCATGGACTTCTCGTACGGTTCGGCGTTCGCCGAGGACTCCCCCGAAGCCTACGAACGGCTGATCCTCGACGTCCTGCTCGGCGAACCGTCACTGTTCCCGGTCAACGCCGAGGTCGAATTGTCCTGGAAGATACTCGATCCCGCGCTCGAACATTGGGCGGCGCAGGACCGCGCGGGCGGCCGGCCCGAGGCGTACGAGTCCGGTACCTGGGGCCCGGAGTCGGCGTTCGAGATGCTGCGGCGCAGCGGCCGCGAATGGAGGCGACCGTGATTCTCGATCTGCCCGACACCAACACCGGTGCGATCAACAAGAAGATCGTCTCCCTCCGCGAAGAGGGCGGCGCCATCACCCTCGGGCGAGTGTTGACCCTGGTGGTGGCACCGGACACCGAGGCCATCCTGGAAGAGGCCATCGACGCCGCGAACACCGCTAGTCGCGAACATCCGTGCCGCGTCATCGTGGTGATCCCGGGAGACCGTCTGGCCACCGAGGCCCGACTCGATGCCCAGCTCCGGGTGGGTCGCGACGCGGGCGCCAATGAGGTTGTGGTGCTGCGCCTCTCGGGGCCGCTGGCCAGCCACGCCAGCAGTGTCGTGACACCGTTCCTGCTCCCGGACACCCCGGTGGTCACCTGGTGGCCCGATGTGGCGCCGGCAGTGCCTGCGGCTGATCCGCTGGGCAAGCTGGCGATCCGCCGGATCACCGATGCCACCAATGGTGAAGACCCGCAGGTTTGCATCAAGAGCCGGCTGGCCGGATATACGTCGGGCGACACCGACCTGGCCTGGAGCCGCGTGACCTACTGGCGGGCGCTGCTCGCCGCCGCCCTGGACCAGGCACCGTATGAACCGATCACCGAAGCGCTGGTGTCGGGCCTGAAAGACGAACCGGCACTGGACATTTTGGCCGGTTGGTTGGCGGCCTGCATCGACGGGCCGGTGAAGCGGGCGGTCGGCGAGCTCAAAGTCGTCCTGACCAGGCCGACCGAGACCATCACGCTGAGCCGTCCGCAAACCGGTGTCACCGCTTCGCTCACGCGTACCGGCCGACCGGAGGCTCGTGTTCCGTTGGCACGCAGGGAAGCACGCGATTGTCTCGCCGAAGAGATGCGCCGGCTCGATGCCGACGAGATCTATCACCGCGCCCTGGTGGGCCTGGACAAGGTCGTATATGTCTGAGCAGATCATCGAAAGGTATTCCGACGCTGACGCTCTGGTGACCGCTGCGGGCGACCGACTCGTGGCGGCCATCAACGGCGCGATCGCAGCCCGCGGCGTGGCGTACGTCGTGCTGACCGGTGGCGGCACCGGCATCAAGCTGCTCAAGCATGTCGGCGGTCATCCCATCGACTGGACCAAGGTGCACCTGTTCTGGGGCGACGACCGGTTCGTCCCGGCCGACGACGCCGACCGGAACATCAAGCAGGCGCGGGAAGCACTGCTGAATTCCGTTGCCATTCCGGCGCAGAACGTGCACGCAATGGCCGCGAGCGACGGCGAGTTCGGCGACGATATCGACGCAGCGGCCGCCGCCTATGCACACGAGCTGGCCCGCGTGGCCGGGAACGGTTCGCCGACACCGGAATTCGACGTACACCTGCTGGGCATGGGCGGCGAGGGCCACATCAACTCGTTGTTCCCGCATACCGACGCGGTGCGCGAGACCGCGCGGTACGTCGTCGCGGTCACCGACTCCCCCAAACCGCCACCGCGGCGGATCACGCTGACACTCCCCGCAGTTCGACGTTCCCGGCAGGTGTGGCTGGTCGTCGCAGGCGCAGAGAAGGCCGACGCCGTGGCAGCCGCTGTCGGCGGCGCGCCAGCCGTTGATTTTCCGGCGGCGGGTGCGATCGGTTCCGAGGCGACCGTGTGGTTGCTCGATGCGGCCGCGGCGGCAAAACTGTAGGCATGGTCGACAAAGGCGATGGGCGGACCCGTCCGGTCGGCGGCCGCATCCGGACGCTCACCCAGGCGGCCCTCAACGCCGACGTGACCGTTTCCCAGGTCGATGCACTGTTGGTCGACATGGAAGGCACCCTCGCCACTCTCAGCACGCTGACGGGCGATCTCGACACCACGATGTCGCGGTTCAACGAGACCATCACCCAGATCGACGAGCTGGCGCCCCGCATTTTCGGCGTCGTCGATCGGATGGAGGCCATCGTGACGCGCGTCGAGGCCATCGTCGGAGTCGCCGAGACCGTCCTGTCGCCCATCACGGTCACCGAGAGCGCGGTACGTAGCGTGCTGAAGTCGGTTCGCGGCTTGATTCCGTAGCGCCGCCGCAGCGCGTCCAAAAAACTTTGGTCACTTTGTTTGCGCTGGTCACAGTAGGTAACTAGGACCACATCCGCCCCAGAGGATTGTCGGTGCATCGAACTAGTGTTCGAAGTATGGATATTGCCAGCAGCCTTGTCGAGGAGGCCTATGCCGACCTCGACGCGGTCCTGGCACGGGTCGCGTCCCTGGACTACGCCGGTCTGCCCATCGAAGTCTTGTTGGAGTTGCAGTCCCGCCGCGAAACCCTCAAATGCGCCGCCGAAGCGGTCGACCACCAGATCCTCGCCGCCGCCCAAACCCAGGCCACGGCCAAAGACATCGGCGCCAAAGACTGGCCCGAAGTCCTGCACATCCGGCACCGCATCAGCCGCGAGGAGGCCCGCCGGAGGGTCCGCGACGCCGACCATCTCGGGCCCCGGTCGGCGATCACCGGCGAACCCCTGGGCCCGGTGTGGGACCTGGTCGCCGCGGCCCAAGCCGACGGTGTCATCAACACCGAGCACATCGCGGTGATCACCGGATTCTTTGCGAAAGTTCCGTTGTGGGTGGACCCGGTCACGTTGGCGCAGTGCGAACGCGACCTGGTCGCCGCAGCCCGCTACAAAACCCCCGAGGAACTGCGCAAAGCCGCCGCCGACCTGCTGTACCGGCTCGACCAGGACGGCCCCGAACCTGACGACCACGAACCCGACCCCAAACGCTCCTTCGTCATGGGCAAACAGCAGCCCGATGGGCGCTCGGAAGTCAAGGCCAGCCTCGATCCGGAAGCCCGGGCCTACTGGGAGGCGTTGTTCGAAAAGTTGGCCGCGCCGGGGATGTGCAATCCCGACGATCCCGAACCGTGCATCTCGGGCACACCCACCCAAGCCCAAATCGACAACGACACCCGCACCGTGGCTCAGCGTCAGTACGACGCGTTCAAAGCGGTGGGCCGGATGATGCTGGCCTCCGGGCAGTTGGGCGAGCACAGCGGGCTCCCGGTGTCGGTGGTGGCGACCACGACGGTGCAGGAACTCGAACGCGGCGCCGGGGTCGCGGTCACCCACACGGGATCGAAACTGCCGGTGCGGGATTTGATCCGGATGGCCGGGCAAGGTGCCTACCATTATCTGGCGGTGTTCGATCAGCACACCAACATTGCGCTGTATTTGGGCCGGGCGCGTCGTACGGCATCCACCGGGCAGCGGATCATGTTGTTCGCGCGTGACCGTGGCTGCACCAAACCCAATTGCACCGCCCCGGCCTCGCGCTGCCAGGCCCACCACGTCAACACCGACTGGGGCGACGACGGCCCCACCGATATCACCAACCTCGCCCTGGCCTGCGGCTGCGACAACCGAGCCGCCCACGCTGGCGGCTGGAGCACCACCATGGGCCCCGACGGAAGAGCCCACTGGACCCCACCACCACTACTCGACATCGGCCAACCCCGCACCAACCAATACCACCACCCCACCCTCTACCCGCCCGAGAGCGAGGATGACGAGAGCGAGGACGCTGATGGTGAAAGCGACAGTCCCGCAAGCTAACCCGGCACCCCGCCACAGCACCTCGCGCCGCGACGGCAGTACCGCACGCGCCGCCGTTACCCGCTGTTGCGCAGTGCGGTGGCCAAGCCACTCATGGTCAGGAGGATGCCGCGTTGCACGAGTTCGTCGTCGTCGCCGGAGCGATAGCGGCGCAGCAGCTCGACCTGGAGATGGTTGAGCGGCTCCAGGTACGGGAACCGGTTGAACACCGACCGGGCGAGTGCGGGGTTGTCGGCGAGCAAATCCTCTTGTCCGGTGATCAAGGCGTGCATGCGGATGGTCCGCTCGTGTTCGGCGGCGATCTTGTCGAACACGCGGTGGCGCAACGCCTCGTCGTCCACGAGCTCCGAATAGCGCGCCGCCAAGCCGAGATCCGACTTGGCCAGGACCTGCGCCATGTTGGACAGCACAGTCCGGAAGAACGGCCATTTGGCGTACAGGTCCCGCAGTACCTCGAGGCCACCCTCGGTGTGCTCGATGAACTCCTCGAACGCCGTGCCGGTGCCGTACCAGCCGGGCAGCATCACCCGGGACTGGCTCCACGCCAGCACCCACGGGATGGCCCGCAGATCGGCGATCGAGGTGGTCGGCTTGCGTGACGTCGGGCGGCTGCCGATATTGAGCGCGCCGATTTCGCTGACGGGCGTCGACGCCTTGAAGTACTCGACGAATCCCGGTGTGTCGTGCACCAATTCGCTATAGGCCCGCTGGGCGCGGGCGGCGAGGTCGTCGAGCACGTCGTAGGCGGGGGCCGCCGCGTCGCCGAGCCCTTCGACGTCGAGCAGAGTCGACTCCAGGGTGGCGGCCAGCAGGGTCTCCAGATTGCGATGCGCCGCATGTGGTTCGGCGTACTTGGCGGCGATCACTTCGCCCTGCTCGGTGATACGCAGCGAGCCCCTGACCGCTCCTGGCGGCTGCGCGAGGATCGCGTCGTAGCTCGGGCCACCGCCGCGGCCGACGGTACCGCCGCGGCCATGGAACAACCGCAGCCGGATACCGGTCTTGCGGGCCGATTCCACGAGGTCGAGCTCGGCCCGGTACAGCGCCCAGTTGGCCGCCAGGTACCCGCCGTCCTTGTTGGAGTCGGAGTAACCGAGCATCACCTCCTGCTGCTCGCCCCGGGCGGTGACAATCGAGCGGTACAGCGGAATGGCAAGGGCCGCTTCCAGAATCGACGATCCGCGCTGCAGGTCGTCGATGGTCTCGAACAACGGGACGATGCCGACCGGGCTGTAGGGCTCGGGCCCCGCCGCGTCGAGCAGGCCCGCCTCCTTGAGCAACACCGCGGCCTCGAGCAGGTCGGACACCGACTGGCACATCGAAATGATGTAGTTCGGAATGGCCTGCGCCCCGAAGACCTCGACCGCCCGAGCGGCTGCCGCAACGATGTCGAGTTCCTTGCGGGCCAGTTCTGACAGCTGGGCATCGCGGCTCACCAGCGGCCGGCGGGTGGACAGCTCGGCGACCAGCACGGAAACGCGTTCGTCCTCCGGCAGCGATGCGTAATCGGGGTGCACACCCGCCCAGGCCAGCAGTTCGGCGACCACCTGCTCGTGCACTTCGGAGTTCTGCCGCATGTCGAGGCCGCACAGGTGAAAGCCGAAGACCCGCACAGACTCTCGGAGCCGGGCCAACCGGTCGTCGGCGACCACGCTGGAACCGCCGGCGCGGAGCGAGGCATCGATGACGTCCAGGTCAGCCAGCAGCTCGCCCGGTGTGGTGTAGCGCGGCAACCCAAGGTCCAGCTCGTGCTCGGGCTGCCGGTCGAGAATCTCGGCGGCGGTCGCGGTCAGGCGTCCGCGGAGCACGTGCAGCGCCTGGCGGTACGGTTCGTCGGCATGGGCCGGTTCAGGATGCTGGTCGGCCAGCACCTGCAACTCGTCACTGACGCGCACCAGCCGCGCCGACATCGACAGTTCGTGTTCCAGCGCAAGCAGTTCACCGAAGTAGCGGTCCAGCGCGGTGTAGGCCGCGCTGCCGCTCGCCAGCCGCACCACGTCACCGGTGACGTTGGGATTGCCGTCGCGGTCGCCGCCGATCCAGGATCCGGGCCGCAGGATCGGCGTCTCCAGCAGCGCGACACCTGGCCAGCGCGCCTGGAGCGCGGCGCGCACGTCGGCGTTGACCTGCGGGATGACGTCGAAGAACGCGGCCGGATAGTAGCGCAGACCGGTGGCGATCTCGTCTTGAATCTTCAACCGCGACAAGCGGATCAGCGCCGTCTGCCACAGGGTGAGAATGTGCCGCCGCAGCTCGGTCTCGATGTCGCGGTCGTCGCGCGTCAGCGAATGTCCGTGCAGTCGCAACCGCATCAGGTCGGTGATCCGGTTCTGGGTGTCGAAGATGGTGCGTCGCCGGGTTTCGGTGGGATGTGCGGTGATCACCGGTGAGACGAGCGCGCCGCGGAGCGCATCGGCGACCGCCGCCGCGTCCAATCCCCCAGCGCCATCGAGCTTGCGGTAGGTCGCGGCCAGGCTGCTGTTCTGCGGAGGCTCCCCGGCTGCCACGTGCACGGCACGCCGCCGTTCGCGGTGGATGTCTTCGGCAACGTTGGCCAGCAGCGCGAAGTGCGTGAACGCTCGGATCACCGGGATGGCCTGATGAATGTCGATGCCGGCGAAGAGCGCTGCCAGGTCGGCCCGGTCGATCTCCGACCGCCGCACCCGGAACGATTCCACTCGCGCTCGCTCGACGAGATCGAAGACCGCGTCGCCGTTCTGTTCGCGCACCGTGTCGCCGAGGATGGCACCGAGCAGTCGGATGTCTTCGCGCATCGGCTCGGTGGCCTCACGGCCCAGTTCGGTGCGCTGCACCGATCCGATCGGCAGCAGCGTGGTGTCGGGGGCGTTCGGAACCTCGGCCATCACATCAGTATCGATGGAGGACGCCCTTGCCGCAGGGCACGGCGGCCGAGCGGATCACGGTACCGGCAGCCCGACGGGCCCGGCCGGTGACGAAACCCTCGCGGATGAACGCGGTCGCGGCCATGTTGGGCACCGAGTCGACCGTCATCTGGATGAGCGAAACACCAAGGCGCCAGCCATCTTCGGTGTTGACGGCATGCCGGACGCCGGCGACCGGGAGTGGGTCGGCTCGAGCGGCACCGCCCGCGATGCCGAGCAGCGCCGGCACAGTACCCGCTGGACGCCTCCTGTAATGCTGCGAGAAGGCAAAAACAAACCGGCCACGCCTGGCAGGGCGTGGCCGGTTCGGAAAGCTGAGGCTGGGCGGCCGAATCTAGGCGCCGTACTTGATCTGCAGCGCGATGCCGATGATCGACACCAGCCAGATGCCGGTGATGAAGTACGTCAGGCGGTCCAGGTTCTTCTCCACCACGGTGGAGCCGGACAGGCTGGACTGCACACCGCCGCCGAACAGCGTCGACAGACCGCCACCCTTGGCCCGGTGGAGCAACACCAGCAACACAACCAACACGCTGGTGACGATCAACGTGATCTGCAGGGCCAAAATCATGACACACAGCTTACCGGGTGCCTGCGTGGTCTCACGGCAGCGGCCCACCTGCGGCGATCGCCGACAACATCGCGAACTGCTCGCCGTCGAGCGAGGCACCGCCGACGAGCGCACCGTCGACGTCGGGTTTCGCCACGAGTTCGCCGACGTTCTTGGCGTTGACCGAGCCGCCGTAGAGCACGCGCACGGTCGCGGCGATCTCCGGCGTGGCCATCTCGGCCAGGGTCGAGCGGATCGCGGCGCACACTTCCTGCGCGTCGGCGGCGCTGGCGACCCGGCCCGTGCCGATGGCCCAGACGGGTTCGTAGGCGATGACGACGTCGCCGATCTGTTCGGCAGAGAGCCCGGCCAGTGAGGCGGTGAGCTGACTGGTGCAGTGCTCGACGTGGTTCCCGGCCTCGCGGATGTCGAGCCCCTCGCCGATACACACGATCGGGGTCAGGCCGTGCTTGAGCGCGGCCTTGGCCTTGGCGGCGACCAGGGCGTCGTCCTCGTGGTGGTAGGTCCGGCGCTCGGAGTGCCCGACGACCACGAACGAGCAGCCCAGCTTGGCCAGGAACGCCCCGCTCACCTCACCGGTGTAGGCGCCGGAGTCGTGCTGGGACACGTCCTGTGCGCCGTAGGTGAGCAGGAGCTTGTCGCCATCGACCAGGGTCTGCACGCTGCGCAGGTCGGTGAACGGCGGCAGGACTGTGACGTCGACCTTCGCGAAGTACTTGTCCGGCAAGGCGAAGGCGATCTTCTGGACCAGGGCGATGGCCTCGAAATGATTGAGGTTCATCTTCCAGTTGCCGGCGATGAGCGGCTTGCGTGCCATGTTCTACGACTCCAACACGTCGATGCCGGGGAGGGGCTTGCCCTCGAGGTACTCCAGCGACGCCCCGCCACCGGTCGAGATGTGAGAGAAGCCATCCTCCGCGAGTTCGAGCTGGCGCACCGCGGCCGCCGAGTCGCCGCCGCCCACGACGCTGAACGCGCCCTTGGACGTCGCGGTGATGATGGCCTCGGCCACGCCCTTGGTCCCGTCGGCGAAGGCCGGGAACTCGAAGACGCCCATCGGGCCGTTCCAGAACACCGTCTTGGCGTTGGACAGCAGCGCGGTGAACCGTTTGACGGACTCGGGACCGATGTCCAGGCCCATCTTGCCTTCGGGGATGCGGTCGGAGGCCACGGTCTCCGGTTCGGCGTCCGCGGCGAACTTGTCGGCCACGACGATGTCGACGGGGAGGTGGATGACGTCGGCGTAGGTGTCCAGCAGGCGCTTGCAGGTGTCGATCATCTCCTCCTGCAGCAGCGAGGTGCCGACCGAAAGCCCTTGGGCCGCAAGGAAAGTGAAGCACATGCCGCCGCCGATGATGAGGCTGTCGGCCTTGGTGGCGAGGTTCTCGATGACCGCGAGCTTGTCGGAGACCTTGGACCCGCCGAGCACGACGGCATACGGCCGCTCGGTCGAGCTGGTCAGCTGCTCGAGCACCTTGACCTCGGCGTCCACCAGCGTGCCGGCGTAGTGCGGCAGGATGTTCGCGACGTCGTACACCGAAGCCTGCTTGCGGTGCACCACCCCGAAGCCGTCGGAGACGAACGCACCGGGCGAGCCGTCGGCGCCCTCGACCAGCGCCGCCAGCTCGCGGGCCAGGGCCGCACGCTCGGCGTCGTCCTTGCTGGTTTCGCGCGGGTCGAAGCGGATGTTCTCCAGCAACAGCACGTCACCATCGGTCAGGCCCTCGGCGCGGGCAAGCGCGTCGGTGCCGACGACGTCGCCGGCCAGCTGGACGTGCCGGCCCAGCTTCTCTCCGAGCGCTGCGGCGACCGGTGCGAGCGAGAACTTGGGGTCCGGGCCGCCCTTGGGCCGGCCCAGGTGGGCGGTGACGACGACCTTGGCTCCGGCGTCGGCCAGCGCGGCCAGCGTGGGGACGGAGGCGATGATCCGGCCCGGATCGGTGATGTTGCCGTTCTCGTCGAGTGGGACGTTCAGGTCGGAGCGGACCAAGACGCCCCGCCCCTCTACGCCTTCGCCCAACAGCTCATCGAGGGTCTTGATGCTCATACCTGTCTTTCTCTTACGTGCGATCTACAGCGATTTGCCGACCAGTGCGGCCAGGTCGGCGATGCGGTTGGAGTAGCCCCATTCGTTGTCGTACCACGAGACGACCTTGGCCTGGTGGTCGATGACCTTGGTCAACCCCGAATCGAACAGCGAACTGTGCGGGTCGGTGACGATATCGGACGACACGATGGGCGCGTCGTAGTACTTCAAAATCCCCTTCAGCGGCCCCTCAGCCGCCGCCTGCATCGCCGCGTTGATCTCCGCAGCCGTCGCCGACTTACCCAACTCCGCGGTCAGATCGGTCACCGAACCGGTGGGCACCGGCACCCGCAGCGCATACCCGTCGAGCTTGCCTTTGAGCTCAGGCAACACCAGACCGATGGCCTTGGCCGCACCGGTGGAGGTCGGCACGATATTGATCGCCGCCGCCCGCGCCCGCCGCAAATCCTTGTGCGGCCCGTCCTGCAGATTCTGATCCTGGGTGTAGGCGTGGATGGTCGTCATCAACCCGCGCACGATCCCGAACTCGTCATTGAGCACCTTCGCCAGCGGGCCCAGGCAGTTCGTGGTGCACGAGGCATTCGAGATGATGTTCTGGCTGCCGTCATACTTGTCGTCGTTGACACCCATCACGATCGTGATGTCCTCACCGGTGGCCGGCGCGGAGATGAGCACCTTCTTGGCCCCCGCATCCAAATGCCCCTTGGCCTTGGCCGCATCGGTGAAAATCCCCGTCGACTCCACCACGATATCCACACCGAGATCACCCCACGGCAACGCCGCCGGACCCTCCTTGACCGCCAACGCGCGAATTCGCGAGTTACCCACCACGATGTCGTCACCATCGAGGCTGACGTCATAGGGCAGCCGGCCGAGGATCGAGTCGAACTTGAGCAGATGTGCCAGTGACGCGTGGTCTGTCAGGTCGTTGACCGCCACGATTTCCAGATCGGTGTTGATGCCCGCCGCTTTTTGCGCGTCCAAGGCCCGGAAAAAGTTACGCCCGATGCGCCCGAAACCGTTGACGCCGATCCGAATAGTCACTGCTGTGCTCCTTCGCCGGTACTCCTGGACAGGTCATGCGGTGAATCCTCAGCCAGCCTAGTGCGGTGAGGAACCCCGCGTGCAGTACTCGACTCGCGCTCCGCGCGTCGGGTACGCCCCTGTCCGGTGACCACCGGCCGACGTGCGCTACGCGTCGTCGAGCAGGTCCGGGGTGACGGCCGACTCTGTGTCCGGAATCCCTTCCAGCTTGGCCTTGCGGTCGGCCATCGACAGCAGGCGCCGAATCCGTCCTGCCACAGCATCTTTCGTCATGGGCGGATCGGCGAGCCGGCCCAGTTCCTCGAGCGAGGCCTGCCGGTGCTCGACGCGCAACCGGCCGGCGGCCGACAGGTGATCAGGCACCGTGTCGCCGAGGATGTCGAGCGCCCGCTCGACCCGGGCCGCGGCCGCGACCGCCGCTCGGGCGGACCGGCGCAGGTTCGCGTCGTCGAAGTTGGCCAGCCGGTTGGCGGTGGCACGCACCTCGCGGCGCATCCGCCGCTCTTCCCAGTTGAGGCGAGTGTCCTGGGCGCCCATCCGGGTCAGCAGCGCGCCGATGGCCTCGCCGTCGCGCACCACCACCCGGTCGCTACCGCGGACCTCGCGGGCCTTGGCGCTCACCCCGAGCCGACGGGCCGCGCCCACCAACGCCAGTGCCGCCTCCGGTCCCGGGCAGCTGACCTCCAGCGCCGAAGACCGGCCGGGCTCGGTCAGCGAACCGTGCGCGAGGAACGCCCCGCGCCAGGCCGCCTCCGCGTCGCCGACGCTGCCGCCGACCACCTGGGCCGGCAAGCCGCGCACGGGCCGGCCGCGCAGATCGAGCAGCCCCGTCTGCCGTGCCAGTGCCTCGCCGTCCTGCGCAACGCGAACCACGTACCGCGTGCTCTTGCGGATGCCACTGGCCGACAGCACGTGCACGACAGCGTTGTACCCGTACAGGTCGTAGATGTCCTTGCGCAGCCGCCGGGCGATGCTGCCCAGGTCCACCTCGGCCTCGACGACGACGCGACCGGCCACGATGTGCAGGCCGCCGGCGAAGCGCAGCAGCGACGCCACCTCCGCCCGGCGTGCCGTCACCGAGTTGACGACAAGCCGGCTCAGCTCGTCCTTCACTTCCGACGTCATCGCCACGAATCGTCACCTCTTGGTCCTTCAGGGGTCGGCTGCTGACGGAATCCGTCGGCCGACCGTGCGGCGGGAGTGGATGGCTCGTATGCGGGCCGGGCCGGTGCGCTGCCATTGAGACGCACCCGCTCCAGCGCAGCCGCAAGTCGTGCCGGGTCATGTAAAGGTGTACCAGGTCGGGATACGTCAGCAAACTCGACCTGAGCCTCGAGAAACGCGGCCGCCCGGCGCAGTTGGTCGCGTTCGCGCTCACTGGGGACACTCGCCGCGTCGACGATGATGTCGTGCACCGTCAGGCCGGGGGCGTGCTGAGACAGCACGTGCACATGCCGTTCGGCCGAGAACCCGGCCGTCTCCCCCGGCTCGGCGGCGAGGTTGAGCACCAGTGCCCGCCGCGCCTCGGTCGCCTGCAACGCGGCCAGCAGTTGGGGTACCAGCACATGCGGGATCACGCTGCTGAACCACGAGCCCGGACCGAGCACCACGAGGTCTGCCGACATGATGGCGTCGACAGCCTGCCGGGTGGCGGGCGGATCGCCCGGCAGCAGCCGGACCCGGCGCACCTTGCCCGGTGTGGTGGCGACCGCGACCTGACCGCGGATCACGCGACTCATCCGCGGATCGGCCTCGAGCCCGGACACGTCGGCCTCGATCTGCAGCGCGATGGGACACATCGGCAGCACCCGGCCCTTGACCCCGAGGATCCGGCCGAGCTCGTCGAGCGCGGCGACCGGGTCGGCCAGCACCTCGTTGAGGCCGGCGAGCAGGAGGTTGCCGATCGGGTGACCGGCCAGCGCGCCGCTGCCGTTGAAACGGTGCTGGATGATGGTGGCCCACAACTGCCCGTGCGGACTGTCAGATGCCAAGGCCGCCAATGCCATTCGCAGGTCACCCGGCGGCACGATGTCCAGTTCGGAACGCAGCCGACCCGACGAACCGCCGTCATCGGCGACGGTCACGACGGCCGTCACGTGTGGCGTCAGCCGGCGCGCCGCCGACAGCGTCGCGTACAAACCATGTCCGCCGCCGAGCGCGACGATGCGCGCAGGTGCGCCGACCTCTTCACGAGCGGCCGTCATTCGCGCCCCAGATCCCGGTGCAACACCCGCACGGTCAGGTTGTCACCGCCACGCAGCCGGCCCGCCAGCGCTTCGGCGATCGCGACGCTGCGATGCTTGCCGCCGGTGCAGCCGATGGCCACGGTCATGTAGCGCTTCCCCTCCCTGCGATAGCCGTCGATCACAACCCCTAGCAGCCGATGGTAGGTGTCCACGAACTCGGCGGCGCCTTCTTGTCCCAGCACGTAGTCCCGAACCGCCGGATGCTGCCCGGTATGGGGCCGCAACTCGTCGACCCAATGCGGATTCGGCAGAAACCGGACATCCATGACGGTGTCGGCGTCCATCGGCAGACCATATTTATAGCCGAACGATTCGACCGTCACGCTCGTGCCGGTTGCCGCCTCCTCGCCGAAAGCCCGCTCGATGCTGGCGCGCAACGCCGGTACCGGCAGCGTAGAGGTGTCGATGACCAGATCGGCCGTCGCGCGAACCGACTCCAGCAATCTCCGTTCGGCAGCAATGCCTTCCGCGAGAGTCTGGTTGCCCTGGAGCGGGTGGCTGCGCCGGTTCTGCTCGTACCGGCGCACCAGGATGTCGTCGGACGCCTCCAGGAACAGCACCCGCGGGAAGACGCTGCGGGTCGCCAATTCGCGGCGAACGAAGTCCAGGTCTCCCGTGAAGCCACGGGACCGGACGTCCATGACCACGGCCAGCTTGGTGATGCGCGAACCGGCGGCCAGGCCCAACTCGACCATGCGGGTGATCAGCTCCGGTGGCAGGTTGTCGGCGACGTACCAGCCGAGGTCCTCGAGTACTTTGGCGGCGGTGCCGCGACCGGCACCGGACAGACCCGTGACCAGAACCACATCGATTTCACCGGCGGCGGCACCGGCCGCACCGTCCATCTGTTCGTCTGTCACGACCTCGTCCATCCCCCGCTGCTCATCTGCTGCGCGCTCACTCTGGTGTCCGATCATTGCCGATATCTGTCGGCGCCGCCCCCGAATCCGGCTGGGAATCAGCGATGCCGCCGGGGTCCGCCGACCGCAGAGCGTCGACCACCGCCTGAGCCGTGGCCGCACCGATGCCGGGGACCGCGGTCAATTCGTCGACGCCGGCCTCCTTGAGCCGCGCCACCGAACCGAAGTGGGTCACCAACGCTTTGCGCCGGTGCTCACCGAGGCCCGGGATCGCGTCGAGCACAGACGCCGTCATCCGCTTGGACCGCTTGCTGCGGTGATAGGTGATGGCGAACCGGTGGGCTTCATCACGGACCCGCTGCAGCAGATAGAGGCCTTCGCTGTTGCGCGGCATGATCAGCGGGTCCGGCTGTTCGGGAACCCACACCTCTTCCAGACGTTTCGCCAAACCGATGACCGCCACATCCGTAACGCCCAACTCGTCGAGCACAGTAGCCGCCGCATTCACCTGGGGCCCGCCGCCGTCGACCACGAACAGGTTGGGCGGGTACGCGAATCGCTTTGGCCGCGCCGGGGTTTCGGTGGTGTCGGCACCGTCGGTCTCGGCGCGGACCTGGGTGTCGGCCACGTGGCGTGCGAAGCGCCGGCGGGTCACCTCGGCAATGGACGCGACGTCGTCGGACCGGCCGTCGCCCGCGGCCTCACGAATGGCGTAGTGCCGGTAGTCGGATTTGCGGGGCAGTCCGTCCTCGAACACCACCAGCGAGGCCACCACATCGGTGCCCTGCACGTGGCTGATGTCGACGCACTCGATGCGCAGCGGCGCGTCATCGAGCTCCAGCGAATCCTGAATACTTTGCAGTGCTTCGGATCTGGCGTTGAAGTCGCCGGCCCGCTTGAGCTTGTGCTGCGCCAGCGCATCCTGCGCGTTGCGCTGCACGGTGTCGGCCAGGGCCCGCTTGTCGCCACGCTGCGCCACCCGCAGCTGCACCCGGGAGCCACGCAGACCGGACAACCAGTCGGCGAGTTCGTCCGCATTGTCCGGAAGTACCGGAACCAGAACCTCTTTGGGCACCGGGTTGGTGATCTCGTCGGTCGGCGCCGCGCCGCGCAGTTCGGC
Organism: Mycolicibacterium sp. HS_4_1; assembly: GCF_054515875.1. Taxonomy (NCBI): domain Bacteria; kingdom Bacillati; phylum Actinomycetota; class Actinomycetes; order Mycobacteriales; family Mycobacteriaceae; genus Mycobacterium; species Mycolicibacterium sp. HS_4_1. The sequence continues at coordinate 2,776,178 of NZ_CM137261.1, read as the reverse complement.
CTGATCGCCGTAGAACTGCGTGAGGAACTGACTCACCAGGTAGTCCTCACCCGATTCACCCGGCTCACCGGATTTCTCGATGACCCAGCCGCGCTGGCCACGGACCCGGCCGCCACGGACGTGGAACACCTGGACGGCGGCTTCGAGGTCGTCGTCAGCGAACGCCACCACGTCGGCGTCGGTGCCATCGCCGAGCACGACCGCCTGCTTCTCCAGCGCCCGTTTGAGCGCCGAGATGTTGTCCCGCAGCCGCGCCGCCCGCTCGAACTCCAATTCCTCGGCCGCCTCGGCCATCTGCTGTTCCATGTCCCGGGCCAGTCGGTCGGTCTTGCCGGCCAGGAAGTCGCAGAAATCCTCGACGATCTTACGGTGCTCAGCTGCGGTCACCCGGCCGACGCAGGGTGCCGAGCACTTGTCGATGTAGCCCAGCAAGCAGGGCCTGCCGATCTGGTTGTGCCGCTTGAACACTCCGTTCGAGCAGGTGCGCGCCGGGAAGACGCGGGTGAGCAGATCGAGCGTCTCGCGGATGGCCCAGGCGTGCGAGTATGGGCCGAAGTACCGGATGCCCTTACGTCGCGGCCCGCGGTACACGAACAACCGCGGGTACTCCTCATTGAGGGTCACCGCCAGGACCGGATACGACTTGTCGTCGCGGTACCGGATGTTGAACCGGGGATCGAATTCCTTGATCCAGTTGTATTCCAGTTGCAGCGCTTCGACTTCGGTCGTGACGACCGTCCATTCCACACTGCCGGCCGTGGTCACCATCTGGCGGGTGCGGGGCGCGAGCGCCGACAGGTCGGCGAAGTACGAGTTCAGCCGGTTGCGCAGGCTCTTGGCCTTGCCGACGTAAATGACCCGACCATGAGGATCCCGGAACCGGTATACCCCCGGTTCGAGCGGGATGGTTCCCGGCGCAGGCCGGTACGTCGATGGATCAGGCACTGTTACAGGTTAGTTCGGCTGGCTGACAGCATCGGAGACGCCGGTCTCGGCATCGATGAACTCGCAGAACGCCGCGGCCTTTGCCACGTAGTTGGCGAACAGGTCATAGCTGGCCGCGCCCGGCGACAGCAGCACGGCCGTCACGCCTGGTACCGCGGCCGCTGCCCGTACCGCCGCCCCCAGGCTGTCGACGGGGTGCACGGACTCCGGGCGTGCGGCGGCGAAGCGGCGCCCGATCGAGGTCCCGTTGGTCGGCCCCTGGATGAGGTGAACGTCACGCGCGCCGGAGAGCAGATAGTCGTCGATCTGGTCGTAGTCGAGCTGACGGTCCATGCCGCCGACGATGAGCGCCACCCGGTCGTCGGGGCGCATCGAGCGCAATGCGGCCACCACGCTCTCGCCCGTGGTGGCCAGGGTGTCGTCGATCCAGCGCACTCCCGGAGTGCGCCGCACCACCTGGAGCCGGTGCGGCAAGGCCTCGAATGTCGTTACCGCGCCGAGAAATTCGTCGTCGGTCACCGGCCGGCCCATCACCTCGGCGGCAGCAACAGCAGCCAGGGCGCCGTTGACGACGTTGTGCTCGTAGGCCATCACGTAATCGCCCGCCCCGAGACCAGCCTGGCTGCGCGCCGCCTCTTCCGCGTCGACGGTGCGCACCACCGGCGGCAGGGCGATGCCCAGACGATCGAGGACGCCGAGCACCTGCGGTGTGGTGACCAGAATCTCACCGCCGCAGGCGAAGATGTTGGCTTTCGCGCAGTGGTAGGCATCGATGTCGCCGTGCCAGTCCAGGTGATCCTCGAAGAGATTGGTGATCACCGAGATTCGCGGCGACGCGGTCACCAGGGCGCACTGTTGGCTGGACAGCTCGGCGACCACGACGGCGCCCGGCCCCGGTTCCAGGTCCGACAACGGCGTGCCGATGTTTCCCGCGACGACGGCGTCCGCGCCGAGCCGCCGCAGCAGGTGCGTCAGGAACGACGCTGTCGTGCTCTTGCCCTTGGTCCCGGTGACGCCGACGGTCTGGGTGGCGTACCGGCGCAGGTACCAGTCGGCGGCGCTGGACAACGTGCTGCCGGCAGCGCGGAGCTGGGTGAAAAACGGCTGATGCCACGGTATCCCAGGGCTGAGGAACACCACGTCGCACTCCGCGAGGCGGGCCAGGTGCTCGGCACCGCGCCACAGATTCAGATTGGCGATATCACCGGGCACGTCCAGGGTCCCCCGGCCCGCGTCGTCGACGGCGTCGATGCGCGCGGCACCCGCGGCGGCCGCGGTGCGGGCCAGCGACTGGCCCTCCTTGCCGAAACCCCAGATCCCGACCGCGGCACCGGCGAGGTCTGGACGCTGGGACGTCATCGACGGTCGTCCAGGGCGGCACGATAGCGCTCGGGCACGTACTGCACGGCGGGGCTGTCGTCGTGGTCGCCGGCGACGCGCTCCAAATCGGCTCGCGCGCTGCGGAACTCCTCGACCAGCGGCAGACCGGCCCACGATGCGTCGTCGAGAATGGTCAGCATCGACTCGGCGGCCTCGTAGTACTCCCCGACGCATTCGAACGGCTTGTGCGCACCGATGCCGAGGATGTCCTCGAATTCGGCGCGACTGTCGTTGTCCTCGAACAGGTTCCGCCCGAAGATCGCCTCCACCTCGGCGCGGCCCAGGCGCGGCGCCATCAGCACGAACACGAACTGGCACTTCGGGCAGTGGCCGCACCAGGTGGCACCACGCCGGCCGGCATCGAGCGCGAACGGCCGGTTACAGCTGATGAAAGCGCGGAAATACTGGGGGCTGGCGGCGAACCGATCAGCGATCTGCGACTCCGACAGACCGCGCAGCAGCGAGAAGTAGCGGTCCGGGTTCAGCCCGTACGCGGCGAGGGTGTCGCGCAGCAACGTCTCGTAGGTGACGCTCTTGGACCACTGATGGTTGATGTCCTGGCCCATCCATTCGACGTTGCCGACGTTGGACGAACGCTCGTTGGATAGCACCACGGGTCCCAGGCCGTTGGCGTCCGACACGATCAAACCGATGATGCTGTTGATCGCGGTGACCGGGATGTGTCCGTTGTAGGCGCCGGCCGCGTTGACGTCGATGAGGGTCCGGTCGATGGTCCGCATGACGCGCACGTGCGGCAACCCGCTGATCTCGATGCACCGGTCGATGGGGTCGAATTTGTTCACGTTGAACAGCACCGGCTGCAGCGGGGTGAGGGCTTCGATGGTCACCACCGAGTCCTTGCCGCCGCCGACCGGCACCAGCGGCGCCGCGTCGGGATTCCAGGTGTCGGGCTGCGGTTCGGGGATTTCCGGGGCGAGCGAAGCGACGGGAGAAGCATCGGCGCGGTCGCCGGTGATCTCCGGGCTCAGCGCGCCGGGCAGGTTGTTGCGGTAGGCGTATTCACCGAGGCCGCCGGCCAGCACCTGGCGCAGATAATCCCGTTCGAAATCATAAGTCGCGAAGGCGATTTCGATCTGTGGCGGCGCGGCGGCCTTGTAGTAGCTCAGCGAGCAGGTCAGCGTCAGCAGGCGCAGCAGCCGGTCGTCGGGCCGGCCACCGCCCAGGCTGTCCCGGAAATCGACGGTCTCGGCGAAGCTGACGTCGTCCGCGGAATCGGCCCCGCACATGGTGTAACGCCCGTGGAACACGCCGCCCTCGACGTCGAAGCCGTCGATGCGAAACGACTTGTAGGACTGGGGGACAAAAGGTTTGGTCACAGCTGCTCCAGGAACGGCGGGTAGGCGGAATCAACGGGGACGGTGCGGTCGCCGAGCCCGGCAACGGGCTGGATGCGGTACTGCGGCGAGATCCACCAGGCGTGACGCACCGCGTCGACGGGGACCTCATCTCGGCGCGCGACAGGACGCAGAACACCGCAGGTCTGCAGTTGATCGAGGATCGAGACGGGCTCGGGATTCTCGACACCGACCGGTTCGCCACCGACGTCGAGCACCAGAGCGCCGGCCACGGGCGGGGTGACGTCAGGACCGGATGCCATCGCGTCCGCGCAATCTTGTTCGGCCAGCCGGCGCTGCAGCAGGTCCACGGCGCCCAGGCTGGTCGTCCGGGCCGCCATCCGCAGCCACCGCTCGTCCGTCTCCGCCGGTGCGGTCCAGTCACTGACGCGCCGGCCGATGCGCACCGGACCGGGTGCGTAGACCTGGGAAGGCGTGCCCGTCACCGCGCACCGACCGCCGTCCATGATCGTGACCGTCGCGGCCACCAACTGCCCCGAGAAGTGAGCCACCGCGGCGCCGAGGTCAGCCTCGGACGGCATGGCCAGCCCGAAGTAGTCCGCGGGTTCGGCGAGGTACTGCCACAACCACGCCATGTCGACGGTCCGGCCCTGGTAGATCGGCACGGTCACCGTCGGGTAGGCACCAAGGCGGCCGACCAGTTCGGCGGGTGCGATCGCCACGACGTCCTGCGGCGGCGAAGGCATGCGAAAATCGGTCACTATCAGCAAATTCTATCCCATGAGAGGGCGCGGACAGGTGGGCCTGGTGATGGGACGGATATGACCGGAACAGGGGTGATCCGGCTCACCGAGGCCGACTGGCGGATGTTCGCCGCGCTACGGCTGCGCGCGCTGGCCGATTCCGCGGGGACCGACGACGCCGAATACCGCACCGAGCTGAGCTTCACCGGGACGCAATGGCGCCGGCGGCTGCGGGCCCACGCCCAGTTCGCCCTCGCCCAGGACAACCGCCTCGTGGGCCTGATCGCCGCACATCGGGCCAGCCCTGGGTCGGTGTACCTCTACTCGCTGTGGACCGATCCGGTCGCGCGCGGGCGTGGCGTGGCGCGCACCCTGCTGACCGCGGCGATCGACTGGGGACGTGAGCTGGGAGCGCACACCGTGACCCTGCGGGTGCACCGCGACAATGCGGCAGCGCTCGGGGTCTACCAGGACTTCGGGTTCGTCGCCACGGCCGAACCGGCCGAGGGCTCCCAAAATCCCGGTCCGGCAGACGAACTCACGATGTCTTTGACTCTGAACTGAGATCCGGGCGGTATTTCGCGACCAGTTCCCGTAGCTGGTCCATCGCGTCGACGGCCCGCACCTTGTCGACGGTCTGGATGGCCATGATCGGGACGTACTCGTCGTCGGGCAGGTCCACCCGGGCCCACCGCGCCCCCAGCGGGAACGAGACGCCGACGACGTCGGGCCAGGCAATGAGCTTGTCGCTCAGGACGTTACGGACGACGATGCCGGCCGGACCCACCCGTAGCCGGGACCGCGTCGGCAGCAGCACCGCACCGGCCAGGATGAGCCCGAGCAGTGCCATGGACACCTGGTCGGAGGTCTGGAAGATCACCCCGGTGGCGCCGAGTTTCAGCAGCGCACCCACAGTGATGTGCACGACGATGATGACGGCGGCCGCCGCGTACGCGACGTACTTCACCCGCTGCGGCCGGACCTCCAGGTCCCAGCTGCCGGCATCCTTGGTCATCGGCGCAGATCGCGCAGGGTGAGCGCGGTGGCCAGCGCCGCCGATGCGGCCTGCTCGCCCTTGTCTTCCGCCGAACCGGGCAAGCCGGCGCGGTCGATGGCCTGCTCTTCGGTGTTGACCGTCAGCACGCCGTTGGCGACCGGGGTCGACTCGTCGAGCGACACCCGGGTCAGGCCCTGCGTGACGGCGTCACACACGTAGTCGAAATGTGGTGTGCCACCCCGGATCACCACGCCGAGCGCGATCACCGCGTCGTGTGTCCTGGCCAATTCCTGTGCCACCACCGGGATTTCGATGGCACCGAGCACCCGGACCACGGTCGGTTCGGCAATGCCCGAGGCCGTGGCCACCCGGCGCGCGCCGTCCAGCAGTGCGTCACAGATGACGGTGTGCCAGGTGCTGGCCACGATGGCCAGCTTGACTCCGGACGCGTCGAGCGCCGGCATCTCCGGAACACCGGCACCACTCATTTACCTTCTCCGTCTGTTGCGTCACCGGCGAAATCGTCGAGTCCGATGAGGTCGTGTCCCATCCGGTCCCGCTTGGTCATGAGATACCGGATGTTGTCGGCGTTGGGGCCGATGGGCAGCGGCACCCGCTCGATGATGTGCAGGCCGTAGCCGTCCAGACCGACGCGCTTGGCCGGGTTGTTGGTCAGCAGCCGCATGGACCGGATACCGAGGTCGACCAGGATCTGGGCACCGATGCCGTAGTCCCGGGCATCGGCGGGCAGGCCGAGTTCCAGATTGGCGTCGACGGTGTCGGCGCCGGCATCCTGCAGCTGATAAGCCTGCAGCTTGTGCAGCAGGCCGATGCCGCGGCCTTCATGCCCACGCATGTACAGCACCACACCACGGCCCTCATTGGCCACCATCTCCATGGCGGCATCCAGCTGGGGGCCGCAGTCGCAGCGCCGCGAACCGAACACGTCACCGGTCAGGCACTCGGAGTGCACGCGCACCAGGACGTCGTCACCGTTCTCCGGGGAGACTTCGCCGCGCACCAGGGCCACGTGCTCGACGTCCTCGTACATGCTCGTGTAGCCGACGGCCCGGAACTCGCCGTGCCGGGTCGGAATCCGGGCCTCGGCCACCCGCTCGATGTGCTTCTCGTGCTTGCGGCGCCACTCGATGAGGTCGGCAATGGAGATCAGCGCCAGGTCGTGATCGTCGGCGAAGACGCGCAGCTCGTCGGTCTGGGCCATGGCGCCCTCGTCCTTCTGGCTGACGATCTCGCAGATCGCGCCGGCGGGCTGCAATCCGGCCAGGCGGGCCAGATCGACCGCGGCTTCGGTGTGACCGGGACGACGCAGCACGCCACCGTCCTTGGCGCGCAACGGAACTACGTGTCCAGGCTTGGTGAAGTCGTCCGCGACGGCGTCCGGATCGGACAGCGCCTGCATGGTCTTGGCCCGGTCCGAAGCCGAAATGCCGGTTCCCACACCCTTTTTCACGTCAACGGTGACGGTATAGGCGGTGCCGTGCTTGTCCTGGTTCACCGCGTACATCGGCAGCAGACCGAGGCGGTCGCAGATGGCGCCGTCGAGCGGCACACACAGGTAGCCCGAGGTGTAGCGGACCATGAAGGCCACCAGCTCCGGCGTCGCCTTCTCCGCGGCGAAGATCAGATCGCCTTCGTTCTCGCGATCTTCGTCGTCAATGACGACGACAGCCTTGCCCGCCGCGATATCGGCAATCGCCCGCTCGACGGAATCAAGCCTCGTCATCTCCACCACCCTTGCCGTGGCCACATCAGGGCCATGTTGATCACCTACCAGTATGAACCACTGGTACAGGCCGCTTGACTCCCGCCGGTCCGCTCAGCGGACACGGCATGACCGGGCGCTACTGCGCCGGGGTGAGCAGCCGCTCGACGTATTTCGCGATGACGTCGACTTCCAGGTTCACCGTGGTGCCCACCGGCGCACGGCCCAAAGTCGTCAGCTGCAACGTCGTTGGGATGAGAGAGATCTCGAACCAGTCGCCCTGCTCATCGCGGCCCAGGCCGGATACCGTCAGCGATACCCCGTCGACGGTGATCGAGCCCTTCTCGACCACATACCGGGCCAGCTGCGGCGGCAGCGCGATGCGCACGACCTCCCAGTGCTCCGAGGGTGTGCGCGCGAGGACCGTGCCGACCCCGTCCACATGGCCCTGCACGATGTGCCCGCCCAGGCGGCTGTTTATCGCCGCGGCGCGCTCGAGGTTCACCCGGCCGCCGACCTCTACGCCGGCCAGGCTGGACCGGTTGAGGGTCTCGGCCATCACGTCGGCGGAGAACGCACCGTCGGGCAGCACGTCGACGACGGTCAGGCAGACACCGTTGACCGCGATCGAATCACCGTGGCCGGCATCGGTGGTGACCAGCGGACCACGGATGACGAACCGGGCCGCGTCGGCCAGTTGATCCTTGCTGACGATCTCGCCGAGCTCTTCGACAATGCCGGTGAACATGCGCCCCAGCCTAGCTAGCCCCGCTCGCCCCGCTCGCCCCCGGAACATCCCCCGTCGCTCCGCTCGCCCCTGAAACATCCCCCGTCGCTTCGCTCGCCCTGCCAAGCTGCTTCTCGCCGAAGTAGTGCGCCACCGGGTTGCCGTTGAAATTCGGGATCGGCCGGTACCCCTCCGATTCGTACAACCGCTGGGCATATGGCTGCCGAGACCCCGTATCGAGCCGGGCAACCGTGTAACCGAGCCCGCGGGCGGCGTCCTCCAAGGCCCGCAACAGGAATCGGGCGAGGCCCTGCCCACGAGCCTCCGGCGCCACGTACATCCGCTTGATCTCGCACGCCCCGTCGGGCAGCCGCTTGAGCCCGCCTCCGCAGACCGGCCGCCCGTCGCGGTATCCGGCCAGGTAGACGCCATGCGGCGGGCCGAGCTCGGCCGGCCCGGCCTTGGGCATGTCCGGTGCGTTCAGATCGAGCCCGCCGCGGACGTCGGCATACAGTTCCGCCATCTCGGCCTCCATGGCCCCGACCAGCGCCGCGCCGTCACCGGCATCGATCGGAACCGCCCGGAATTCGACTTCAGCAACCATGCCTGTGGTTCTACCGGGCCATCGAGACAACTTGTTAGTCAGGCGCACCTATTACGATGCAGGACATGCAGACGCGCAAACGCTCCGCCATGCTTGTTTCCCTACTCTCCACCGTGATGGCCGGGGTGCTCCTGGTCTCCGGCTGCTCGAAGTCCGAGGCACCCTCGACCCCGCTGCCCGACGCGGCGACGCTGCTCAAGCAGTCCGCCGACACCACCCGCAGCCAGCAGAGCGTGCACCTGGTTCTGACCGTCAACGGCAAGATCGCCAAGATGACGGTGACCAAGCTCACCGGTGACATGACGCTGACCCCGGCCGTCGCCGGCCAGGGCAAGGCCAACCTGTCGGTGGGCGGCATGGGGGTCCAGGACGCCCCGTTCGTGGTCTACGACAACCACCTGTACGCCTCGTTGTCGGCCGGTGGTCCCCTGTCCGACTTCGGCCCCGCCGACGCCATCTACGACATCTCGGCGATCCTGCGCCCGGACACCGGTCTGGCCAACATCCTGGACAACTTCACCGACGCCAAAGCCGTCGGTCGCGAGGACATCAACGGCGTGAAGACCGTGAAGGTCACCGGCACCGTCAGTGCCGACGCGGTCAACAAGATCGCTCCGCAGCTGAAGGTCACCAACGCGCTGCCGGGCACCGCCTGGATCGACGAGGGCGGCAATCACCAGCTGGCACAGGCGCAGCTGGAGACCAGCCCGGGTAACAGCCTGCAGATGACGCTGACCGACTGGGGTAAGCCGGTCACCGTCAACAAGCCCGACGTTCAGTAATGGCCGGGGGCAACCAGTAATGGCCGGGGGCAACAACCGCCACGTCGCCATCGCCGCGGGCAGCCTTGCGGTCCTGCTCGGCGCGCTCGACACCTATGTCGTCGTGACGATCATGACCGACATGATGAAGGACCCGCCGGACGGGATCGGCATCCCGATCAACAAGATCCAGCAGGTCACGCCGGTGGTCACCTGGTACCTGCTGGGCTACATCGCGGCCATGCCGCTGCTGGGCCGGGCCTCGGACCGGTTCGGCCGCAAACTGGTGCTGCAAGCCAGCCTGGCGCTGTTCGCGGTGGGTTCGATCGTCACGGCAATGGCCGGCATGTTCGCCCCGGCGAACGACATGATCGAGCCGCTGATCCAGCTGATCATCGGCCGGACCATCCAGGGTGTCGCCAGCGGCGCGCTCCTGCCGGTGACGCTGGCACTGGCCGCCGATCTGTGGGCCGCGCGCAACCGCGCCGGGGTGCTCGGCGGTATCGGTGCCGCGCAGGAGCTGGGCAGCGTGCTCGGCCCGCTGTACGGCGTCGGCGTGGTGTGGCTGCTGAACGACTGGCGCGATGTCTTCTGGATCAACGTGCCGCTGACCATTGCGGCCATGGTGATGATCCACTTCAGCCTGCCCTCGCGCGCCGAGACCGAGACGCCGGAGAAGATCGACGTGCTCGGTGGCGTCCTGCTCGCCGTCGCGCTCGGTCTCGCGACCTGGGGTCTGTACAACCCCAACCCGGACGGCAAGCAGGTGTTGCCGGAAAACGGTCCGCCGTTGCTGATCGCCGCGGCAGTGGCCGCGGTCGCGTTCTTCGTCTGGGAGAAGATCGCCCGCACCAAGCTGATCGATCCGGTGGGCGTGCACTTCCGGCCGTTCCTCGCCGGTCTGGCATCGTCGCTGTGCGCGGGCGCGGCGCTGATGGTCACGCTGGTGAACGTCGAGCTGTTCAGCCGCGGCGTCCTCGGTATCGACCAGGCTCACGCGGTCTTCAAACTGGCGTGGTTCCTGGGTGCGCTGCCGGTCGGCGCCCTCGTCGGTGGGTGGATCGCCACCCGCGTGGGCGACCGCATCGTGGCGTTCGTCGGCCTTGTCATCGCGGCCGCCGCGTACCTGCTGGTGTCGCACTGGGACATGAACGTGCTGGAGGCCAGTCATGACCTCGCGATCATCACGCTGCCGAAGCTGCCGACCGACCTGATCATTGCCGGCCTGGGGCTGGGTCTGGTCATCGGTCCGCTGACCTCGGCGACACTGCGGGTGGTACCGACAGCACAGCACGGCATCGCCTCGGCCGCAGTCGTCGTGTCCCGCATGATCGGCATGCTGATCGGGATGGCGGCGCTGTCCGCGTGGGGTCTGTACAAGTTCAACCAGAACCTGGCGGCCTTGCCGCCGGCGAAGGGTGGCAGCCTTGCCGACGCGGCAGAACAGATCACGAAGAACGTCAGAATTGCCTACACCATGCAGTACAGCTCGATCTTCCTGATCACCGCCATCGTCTGCGTGGTGGGTGCGCTGGCGGGTCTGCTGATCGCCGGCCGCCACGAACTGGCCGACGAACCGGAGACCGCCCCGGAGGTGGATCCGGCGCCGGTGGCCTGATCCGTAAGAACAACGGAGCCGCAGAGTCCATCGACTCTGCGGCTCCATTGTTTCAGTCAGCAGGCCCGCGCACTCGACGCGGGCTCAGGTGTCCCGGCTCAGCACCGCTCCAGGCCCGGGCGCATCAGCACCACGTTGTCCGGGATGTACGCCGGGGTCGGCTCCTGGGCCGGCTGCGGCACGTTCGCATGCGCCGCCAGGCGTTCCAGCGCCACGTCCACTGCCTCGTCGAAGTCCTCGACGACACTCAGCACCGCCCGCAGGGGCCGTCGGAACATCATGTCTTTGATGCCGTCTTCAACCGGACGGAAGCTGAGCCAGTCCTGCAGTGCAGTCATGCTCGTATCCTTTGCTCGTGTTCACCTTCGCTCTAACGACATCGGTGAGCGCGATATTTCGGCCGGATCCAGGCGACCCGGTCTATGCCCCTAATTTTACGGCCGCGAAATCCCGGCCTCCTGCGCAGATGCCGAGGCGTTGATCTCGAACTGGTAACGATTAGCAAAACTAAAGATGGGCCGCGGTGAGGCCAATCACATTGTGCGCCACGGTGAATCGCACGTCTCATACGCTGCGGGAATCAATTCGGGTGATTCAGCATCGGCTCACCACCGTTCAGACCGCCGCGGGCGGCCTAAAAAGTTCGCTGGGATGCCCCCGAGCAATCAGTTCGGCACCAGGCTGAGGCGCACGTCGGCACCGACGGTGGCAACCCCGTCGAAACGCCAGCGGCGGGCCTGCGAGATGGTCGGCACACCGACATCGTCGATCGCCGTGATCGGTCCACCCAGCAGCGTCGGCGCCAGATAGGCCAGAATCCGGTCCACCAACCCCGCCCGGACGAACGCCCCGGCCAGCGTCGGGCCGCCCTCGAGGATCACGTCGGTCCGGTCCGACAGCGCCTGGAGCACCTCCAACGGGTCGTGCGTCCGGATCACCATGGTGCGGGAATCATCGTTGAGGACGTTCGATTCGGACGAGATTTCGCGTGCCCCGACCACCACTCGGAGCGGCTGACGCGCCGCCAGGGTGCCGTCGGGCAGGCGGGCGGTCAGCGACGGGTCGTCGGCCAGCACCGTGCCGGTCCCGACGACGATGGCGTCGGCCACCGCGCGGTGCCGGTGCACGTCGGCCCGGGCGGCCGGACCGGTGATCCACTGGCTCGTACCGTCGGCCGCGGCACTGCGGCCGTCGACGCTGGCCGCGAACTTCCACGTCACATGGGGCCGGCCGGTGCGCTGGCGGTGCAGCCACTCCCGCAACGGCCCGCCGGACACCTCGTCGGCGAGGACGCCCGAGGACACCGTCACCCCGGCATCGGTCAGTCGCTGAGCGCCGCCCGCGGCCACCGGATTCGGGTCGGCCACGGCGAACACCACGCCCGTCACCCCGGCGTCCAGCAACGCATCGACGCAGGGGCCGGTGCGGCCCTGGTGATTGCACGGCTCGAGCGTCACCACGGCAGTGCCGCCCGCAGCACGGGTCCCGGCCCGCCGCAGCGCCATCACCTCGGCGTGCGCCTCCCCCGCCGGCTGGGTCCCGCCGACGCCGGCCACGTCGCCGTCGCGGTCCAGGATCACCGCGCCGACCGGCGGGTTCGGGTAGGTGGTGCCTTTGACCGCATCGGCCTGGCCGATGGCCAGCCGCATCGCGTCGAGCACCGCGGCGTCGAGCGCCTTCGGCGTCACAGCACCAGGTGCGGTGAGGCAGCCGCGGCCTGACGCCGCAAGGCTTCCACCGCGGCACCCGGATCGGCCGTGTTGTAGACCGCAGAACCCGCGACGAAGCAGTCGACACCGGCCGCGGCGGCCGCCTCGATGGTTTCGTCGTTGATGCCGCCATCGATCTCGACGATCAGGGTCAGCTCACCGGAGTCGACCAGGCGGCGCGCCGCGGTGACCTTGGGCAGCACCTCGGCGATGAATTTCTGGCCGCCGAAGCCGGGCTCCACCGACATCACCAGCAGCGTGTCGAAGTCCCGCAGGATTTCCAGGTACGGCTCGATCGGGGTGCCGGGCTTGACGGACAGGCCCGCCTTCGCCCCGGCCGCGCGGATGTCGCGGGCGACGGCGATCGGGTCGTCGGTCGCCTCCGCGTGGAACGTCACGTTGTAGGCACCGGCCTCGGCATACGACGGAGCCCAGCGCTTCGGGTCCTCGATCATCAGATGGCAGTCCATCGGGATGTCGGTGACCTTCAGGAGGCTCTCGACCACCGGCAGACCCAGCGTCAGGTTCGGGACGAAATGGTTGTCCATGACGTCGACGTGCAGCCAGTCGGCGCCTGCCACCGCCGCGGTCTCGTCGGCGAGCCGGGCGAAGTCGGCCGAAAGGATGGACGGGGCGATCAGTGGGGCATGGGCGAGCGGAGCGACGGGAGATGGACCTGCCATGGCGGTCAGACTACTTTGAGCGCGGCCGCGAACATTGCATCGGTGCCATGCCGATGTGGCCATAACTGCACGTATGGTCCGGGCCCGAGCCGGTCCGCCGGTGCGAACAAGGGCCGGGTATCGATCGCCTCGACAGGCTGACGGCGCAGGGCGTCGGCGATCACGCCGACCGTCTCGGCCAGGTGTGGCGAGCAGGTCGCGTACAGCACAACCCCGCCGGGCCTGGTGAGTTTGATTGCCGCAGCGAGCAATTCACGCTGTAGCCGGGCCAGACCCGGCACGTCAGAGGGCTGCCGGCGCCACCGCGCCTCGGGACGACGGCGCAGTGCACCCAGACCGGTACAGGGCGCATCGACCAGAACCCGGTCGAACGAGCCGGGCTCCAGACCCGACTCGCGGCCGTCGACCCGCAGCACCTCGACACCCATACCGCTGGTGTTGCGTTCGACCAGATCCGCCCGGTGCGCTGCCGGTTCGACAGCGGTCACCTCGGCGCCGCACTGCGCGGCGATGGCGGCGAGCATCGCGGTCTTACCGCCGGGACCCGAACAAAGGTCCAGCCAGCGGGTGTCGTTGCCCTCCAGCGGCGCCTCGGTCAGCGCCCGGGCCACCAGCTGGCTGCCCTCGTCCTGCACCTGGGCGAGGCCGTCCCGGATCGGGTCCAGCTGGCCGGGGTCGCCGCCGGGCAGGTACACCGCGTACGGCGAGTACCGGCCGACGTCGCCGCCGACCGCCGCGGCCAGCTCGTCGGCGCTGATCTCGCCGGGCCGGGCCGCCAGGTGCACGACGGGGCGTTCGTCGTCGCTGGTGAGCATCGCGTCCAGCTCCCCCGCGTCGGCACCGAGTGCGTCGGCGAAGGCCTGGGCCACCCAGCGCGGATGGGCGTGGGTGAAGGCGGTGTGGCCGATCGGGTCGGCGGCGGCCGATGGCGAGAGCTCGGCCACCCAGGTGGCCTCATCCTTGCCCGCGATGGTGCGCAGCACGCCGTTGACGAAACCCGCACGCACCGAATCGAATTCGATGCCGGCCTGCTCGACGGTGGTGTCCACGGCCGCATGGGCGTCGACCCGGGTGCGGAGCAACTGGTAGGCGCCGAGCCGCAGCAGGTCCAGCAGCACCGGGTCGATCCGGTCGGTGGGCCGGCCGGCCGCACTCTCGATCACCGCGTCGAGCAGTCCTACGCAGCGGCAGGTGCCGTAGGTCAGCTCGGTGGCGAAGGCCGCGTCACGGCCCGTGATGTCACGTTCGCGCAGGATCGCCGGCAGCGCCAGGTTGGCGTAGGCGTCGCGCTCCGACACGGCACGCAGCACGTCGAAAGCGGCTTGGCGCGCCGGATCGAGCGGCTTGCGGCGCGGGCCGCGGGGGCCGCGCCGCTCGGCATCGGCCGGTCGGGACTGTGACTGGCCCGGCTGGCGGTCCTGACGATCCCGGCCACCCGAGCGGCCCTGGTTGTTCGGGCGGCCCTGCCGGCCCCGATCAGCGCCACTCTTACCGCGGTCGCGTCCGCCGCGTCCCTCGCCGCTCCGTTCGCTCACCGGGCCACCACACCTTCATCCAGCCGGGCGCCGCGCGCCCAGTCCGCCGCATTCATCAGTTTCTTCCCCGGCGGTTGCACCATGCCCAGGCGCACCGGAGAGCTCCCGGTGCCGATCAGCACGCCCGCCTTCTCCACGCGAATTGCGCCGGGCGCCAGCGGTTCTGCCTCGACCGGAACCACCGGGCCGAGTTTCACCCGCAGGTCGCCGATCTCGGTCCAGGCACCCGGGTTGGGCGTGACCGCGCGAATGCGGCGGTCGACCACGTGTGCGGGCAGGTCCCAACGCACGCGCGCGTCTTCGACAGTGACCTTGGGGGCGATCGTCACGCCGTCGGCGGGCTGCGGCACCGGGGTCAGTGCACCGTCCTCGACACCGTCGAGCGTCGTCTCGAGCAGACCGGCGCCGGCGTCGGCCAAGCGGGCCAGCAGGTCACCCGCGGTGTCGATGGGCCGTATTGCCTCGGTCAGCACGCCGTACACCGGGCCGGAGTCCAGTGCACGTTCGATCTGGAACGTCGTGGCGCCCGTCACCTCGTCGCCGGCGGCGATGGCAGCCTGCACCGGGGCGGCGCCGCGCCAGGCCGGCAGCACCGAGAAGTGCAGGTTTATCCAGCCCCGCCGCGGCACGGCCAGTAGTTCGTCACGCAGCAGAGCACCGTAGGCGACGACGGCGCAGCAGTCCGGTGCCAGCTCGGCGAGTTCGGCGACGAACTCCGGCTCGTTGGGTTTGGCCGGCCGCAGCACCGGAATGCCTTCTGCCAGAGCAAGTTCGGCCACCGGGGACGGCGCCGGCTTGCCCCGCCGACCGGAGGCCGCGTCGGGTCGGGTCAGCACCGCAACCACCTCGTGGCGGGGCGACGCGATGAGCCGGCGCAAGGACGGCAGCGCGGGTTCCGGTGTTCCGGCGAAGACGATACGCACGATCCACCAGGCTACTGCCTATTTCCCGTCGCTCCGCTCGCCCGGCTTTGTGATCTGACCGAACCCACTCATCCCTGTACTCAGCCAATGTGCAGCGGATCGATCTGCACGCGCACCGGCTCCTGATCGTGGCGGGCGCTGAGCACACCCGTCGCCCGCCGTAGGGCCGCCGCCAGCACCAGCCCCCGGTCTCGCGGGACCCGCACCAGCATCCGGTGTACCGGAGCACCCGAGTCCACACCGGGCGGACGGCGGGCGCCGAACGGCAGGTCGACCGGACCGAGCACCTCGGCATCGGGTGGCAACGCGGCGGCCTCCAGCAGCGCGTCGACCCCCTCAGCAATGCCGTCGACGGCCGCGAGGTGCACCGCAGGCGGCAGCCCGACCTCGGCGCGGCCGTCGAGCTCGGACTCGGCATGCCCGACCGGGTCCCAGCGCACCAGCGCCTGCACCGTCGGGATCGATGACTCCGCGACCACCGCCACCGTGCCGCCGGCAGCCCGATCGACCACCATGGCCGACGCTGACATCCACCGGCGCAGCGTGTCCTCGGCGGCCCGCAGATCCTGGCGGCCCAGCAGGGCCCACCCGTCCAGGAGCAGCGCCGCGCCGTAGCCACCGTCGGCGCGTGGTTCGGCGCCCGGGGTCGCCACCACGACCGCCGAGCGGGCGGGTACCTCGGTCACCACGGCGTCGCCGCCGGAGGTGACCACCGGGACACCGGGAAAGGCGCGGCCCAGCTCCTCCGCGGTGCGGCGGGCGCCGACCACCACGGCGCGCACGGCATCCGAGCCGCACCGGCCGCAGCGCAGCGCGCTGTCCTGGCGGCCGCACCAGCGGCAGACGGCGCCCACGGTGTCCCGGTCGGGCAGCGACAGCGGGCCGGTGCAGTGCCGGCACCGGGCAATGGTCCGGCATTTGCCACACGCCAGCGCGGGAACGTAGCCGCGGCGCGGCACCTGCACCAGCACCGGCCGCCCGGCGCTCAGCGCCGCCCGCGCGGCCCCCAGCGCCATCGACGGCAGCCGCGCGGTGCGGGCGGCGGCGTCGCGCTCGTGGGTGTGCGCATCGTCGTCGAGCGCGACGACCCGCGGGGCCCGCGCGCGCAGGACGGAGCGGCCGGCCACCAGGTCATGCGCCCAGTTACCGCGCACCAGCGCCTGTGCCTCCGCGGTACGGGAGAAGCCGCCGATCACTGCGCCGCAACGCAATTGGTGCGCCCGCAGCATCGCGACCTCCCGGGCGTGCGGGTACGGCGCGCGGGGTTCGGCGAGCGAGTCGTCACCGTCGTCCCACACAACGATCAGCCCGAGGTCGGAGACCGGGGCGAACACCGCACTGCGCGTGCCGATCACCAGCCGGGCGTGGCCACGCAGCACCGACAGCCACCGCCGGTACCGCTGCGACGGGCCGAGGCCCGCGGACAGCGCGACCACCCGGGACTCGTCGACGAGTGTCAGGGCCGCAGCGTGGACGGCGTCGACGTCGCGCTGGTCGGGGACGATCAGCAGCGCACCCCGCCCGGCGTTGACGACGACGGCCGCGGCCTCACACAGCCGCCTGGCCCAGTCCTCGCCCGGCAGCGCCTGCCACACGGCGCGGGCCGCCCGGCCCTCGCCGAGAGCCTCGAGGAACTGCTCACCGCGGCCGTAGTTCGCCCAGGCGCCGGCGTCGACCCGATGCGGGGTGAGCGGCGGGAGCTCCGGCGGCGCCTGCTTCTCTACGGTGGCGTGCCGGGGCGGAATGGCCAGCCGCAGCACGTCGGGACGGCTGCCCGCGTACCGGGCGGCCACCGCTTCGGCAAGGCGCTGCACCGCCGGGGTCAGCACCCGCTCGGCCGAGACCACGCGGTCCAGCCAACCGAGCTTGCCGGAATGGTCGGTGTCCGAGCGTCTTTCGAGAATGAAGGCGTCGACCAGCCGACCGTTGAACCGGACCTTGGCCCGCACGCCCGGCTGGGCGTCGTCGGACAGGTCGGCGGGCACCAGGTAGTCGAACTCGCGGTCCAGGTGCGGCACCGACAGCATCGGCAGCACCCGGGCCACGGGCTCGTGTTCGGCCTGCGCCCTGGTGACGGTCACGCAGCCGGTGTAGCAGACATGGCCGACGCGGCCGCCACCGTCCGGCCCGCGAAGAACCCGGCGGTGATCAGG
The DNA here is from genome assembly GCF_054515875.1 of Mycolicibacterium sp. HS_4_1. Classification (NCBI taxonomy): domain Bacteria; kingdom Bacillati; phylum Actinomycetota; class Actinomycetes; order Mycobacteriales; family Mycobacteriaceae; genus Mycobacterium; species Mycolicibacterium sp. HS_4_1. Next base: position 2,758,361 of record NZ_CM137261.1, on the reverse strand, counting down.
AGCAACGATGCGGCGTAGGCCCACCAGATGGGTATTGCCAGCGTCTCGTCACCGAGGACGAACTTGCTGATCCCGATCATGCCGTCACTCACCGCGAAACACAGTGCACCGAGCGCGGTCCAACGGGTCGGCAGGTCGGCGAACAGCGCGGTGCACACCATGGCCACCAGGACCGCCATGTACACGGTGACGGGGATGGTCATCTTCTGCGCGACCAGGCTCGGCCAGAACCAGACGATCAGCCCGATACAGATGACCACCAAGGCCCCGGCGCCGGCGGTGGCGGCCGGGGTCCGCCGGGCGAGAGGCAGCAGGGCCGCCAGGAAACACAGATGCGCGATCAGGAACGAGCCCAGCCCGAACACGAATCCCAGCGGCCACCCGGGGATCGCCAGCAGGAAGTCGCCGCCTGCCGAGAACACCAGTGCGGCGATCAGCCAGCGACGTTCGCGGACGATGGCGTGTCCGGCCGCGGCCACCGCCAGCAGCAGCGCAGGCAGCGCCTTGATCTCGGGCTGCAGGGCGAACTGGCCGGTCAGGTCCGCACCCGACGGCAGCCGCAGCGCCGTCACGATGAGAAAGACGCCGTAGCCGGCGGCCACGACAGCGGCCGCCACCCACACCCGCCAGCGCGGTGCGTACGGTGAACTCATGTCGGACACTGTGCGTCCCCCGCTCGATCCCATTCTGGAAAAGGTACTGGAAGCGGTTCCGTTCCAATTGACCATGGACGGCGGCGTCGAGGCCGCCCGCGCGCGGTTCCGTGAGCTGCCCCGCAAGGCCGTGTTCCCCGAGGTCCGCGCCGAGGACCGCGCCATCGAAGGCGTGCCGGTCCGGATCTATTGGCCCGCGGACGTCGAACCATCGGCACCCGTGGTGCTGTTCTTCCACGGCGGCGGCTGGGTGGTCGGCGATCTCGACACCTACGACGGCACCGCCCGGCTGCACGCCGCCGGGACCGGCGCCGTCGTGATTTCGGTGGATTACCGCCTGGCCCCCGAGCACCCCTTCCCCGCCGCTGTGGACGACGTCTGGGCCGTCACCCAGTGGGTGGCCGCAAACGCCGGCGAGATCGGTGGTGACCCGAATCGTCTTGCGGTTGCCGGTGATTCGGCCGGCGGAAACCTCGCCGCCGTGGTCGCCCAACTGGCTCGTGACGCCGGTATCCCGCTGCGCGCCCAGCTGCTGTGGTACCCGGCGACGACCTGGGACACGACGCTGCCGTCGTTCACCGAGAACGCCGACGCGCCGGTGCTCGGCCGCGACGACGTCGGCGGTTTCTCGCTGCTATATGCCACGGGTGTCGACCTACGGAACCCACCGGCCGCCCTGGTGCCGGCGCGCGCCGAGTCCCTGGCCGGGCTGGCACCGGCGTACATCGCCGTCGCCGGCCACGACCCGCTGCGCGACGACGGCATCCGGTACGGCGAGATGCTCACCGCGGCAGGGGTTTCCGTCGAGGTCCACAATGCCGAGACCTTGGTGCACGGCTACCTGGGCTACCACGGTGTGGTGCCGGCGACGACGGAAGCGGCCGACCGCGCCATCGCCGCACTCCGAGTCGCGTTAGCCTGAGGCATGACTCTGGATGAGCGCGACGCTGTGACGTCCTCAGACCGCCCCGGTATCGACCCGATCCTCAAAGCTCTCCTGGACGCCGTGCCACTGGAGTTCACCATCGACGACGGCGTCGAGGTGGCCCGGGCCAAGCTCGCCGCGGTGCGGCCGCCCGCCGCGATGCTGCCGAACCTGCGGATCGAGGACCGCGTGCTCGATTGCGGTGATGCGGGCCAGATTCCGGCGCGGGTCTACTGGCCGCCCATCGACGGTGAGACGCGTCCGCTGCCGGTCGTGGTCTTCTACCACGGCGGCGGCTGGGCCATCGGTGATCTGGATTCCCACGACCATGTGGCCCGCGCCCACGCCGTCGGCGCCCGCGCGATCGTGGTGTCGGTCGAATACAGGTTGGCGCCCGAGCATCCATTCCCGGCCGGCATCGAGGATTCGTGGGCCGCACTGCAGTGGGTCGGCGCGAACGCCGCTGAACTCGGTGGTGACCCGACGCGCCTCGCGGTCGCCGGCGATTCGGCCGGCGGCAACATCTCTGCCGTGATGGCGCAGCGGGCGCGCGACGCCGCGGGCCCGGCCCTGGCGTTCCAGCTGCTCTGGTACCCGGCGACCACGGGTGACGTCACGCTGCCGTCGTTCACCGAGAACGCCGACGCCCCCATGCTGAACAGCAACGTGACCGCGGCCTTCCTGTCGTGGTACCTGCCCGGCATGGACCTCAGCGACGCGTCGACGCTGCCGACCGACCTGGCCCCGGCGAATGCCGATTCGCTGGAGGGGCTGCCGCCGGCGTACATCGGCACCGCCGAGCACGACCCGCTGCGCGACGACGGCGCGCATTACGCGAAACTGCTTGCCGCAGCCGGGGTTCCGGTCGAGTTGAGCAACGAACCGACCATGGTGCACGGCTTCGTCAGCCTCGCGCTGGCATCGCCGGTGGCGACCGAGGCCACCGACCGCGGCCTGGCTGCGCTGAAGGCTGCCCTGCACGCCTGACGGCTCCGCGAGCTGGGGGTACCTCCCGCTTGCGGTGGAACGTAAAACGGTCGTTTTTGCCGCAAAAGCGACAGTTTTACGCCCACTCGCGGAAAGATGACGACACATGACAACGCCTGATGTCCAGACCGTGATCGTCGGCGCCGGCTTCTCCGGGATCGGGGCCGGCATCCTGCTGGACCGGGCCGGGCTCGGTGACTACCAAATCCTCGAAGCCGGCTCCGGGCCCGGCGGGACCTGGTTCTGGAACACCTATCCCGGTGTCGCCGTAGATATCCCGTCGTTCTCCTACCAGTTCTCCTTCGAGCAGAGTGCGGACTGGTCCCGGACCTATGCCAAGGGCCACGAGCTCAAGGCCTACGCCGAGCATTGCGTCGACAAGTACGGGTTGCGGGACCGGATCCGCTTCGGCACCCACGTCACCGGTGCCGAGTACGACGACGCCGCCGACCTGTGGCGCGTGCAGACCGATTCCGGCACCATCACCGCACGGTTCCTGATCAACGGCAGCGGCGTGCTGACGGTGCCCAAGCCGCCGGACATCGAGGGCGTCGCCGATTTCGCGGGCATCACGATGCACACCGCGCGCTGGGACAGCAGCATCGACCTGAGTGGCAAGCGGGTCGCGATCATCGGCACCGGCGCCTCGGCGGTGCAGGTCATCCCGGAGATCGCGCCGATCGTGGACCACCTCACGGTGTTTCAGCGCACGCCCATCTGGTGCTTCCCCAAACTGGACGTGCCCCTGCCGGCCGCGGCCCGCTGGGCCATGCGCATCCCCGGCGGCAAGGCACTGCAGCGGCTGGCCAGCCAGGCCTACGTCGAGCTCACGTTCCCGCTGTCTGCGCAGTACTACAGCGTGTTCCCGTTGGCCGACGGCGCCGCCCGGATGGGCCGGTCGTTCCTGCGCCGCGAGGTGCATGATCCCGTCATCCGCAACAAGCTCACCCCGCGCTACGCGGTGGGTTGCAAGCGCCCCGGCTTCCACAACTCCTACCTCGCGACGTACAACCGCGAGAACGTCAGTCTGGTAACCGAAGCCATCGAACGGATCACACCGTCCGGGGTACGCACCGCCGACGGGCAGGAGCACGAGGTCGACGTGCTGATCCTGGCCACCGGGTTCAAGGTGATGGACGTCGACAGCGTGCCGACGTTTCCCGTCACCGGGGCCGGTGGCCACGCCCTCGGCGAGTTCTGGGAGACGCAGCGACTGCAGGCGTACGAGGGCGTCAGCATCCCCGGCTTCCCGAACTTCTTCACCGTCATGGGCCCGTACGGCTATGTGGGCTCGTCCTACTTCGCCCTGATCGAAGCCCAGGTGCACCACATCGTGCGGTGCCTGCAGCGCGCGGAAAGAGTTGGCGCCCGCCGGATCGAAGTGTCGCAGGAGGCCAACGACCGCTACTTCGCCGAGATGCTCCGCAAACGCCACCGCCAGGTGTTCTGGCAGGACAGCTGTCAGAGCGCCAACAGCTACTACTTCGACAAGAACGGCGACGTGCCCCTGCGGCCGGCCACCACTGTGGAGGCCTACGTCCGCAGCCGGCGGTTCGACCTCGACGACTACGAGTTCAGCGCTTGAGTGTTCGCGGCGGCCAGATATGAAAGTTCTTTGAACCCGGTAACTTTTCCGCACGCGTTGCCACCGCCCCGGCTATAGCCGCCGAAGCGTCGGTACAGTCGCGGACGTGACTTCCCGGCCGATCCGATGGCGGGCAGCGGCCGTGCTGCTCGTCACCGTGCTCGGTATCGGGTTGGGAATCCAGTTGAACGTCAAGCCCGTTGACGCATCGCATGCGCACGCGGCCTCCGAGATCGTCGCCCCCGGACACACGCTGCCGTCGGTGACCCCCGAACACCCGCACGTCCGGGACGGCTCGGCGCCGTCGGCCCCAGAACTGGTGACCGCCGCCGGACTCCCCCGCTCCGGCTCCACTCTCCTGGCTCTCGGTCTGGTGGTGACGCTCGGCGTCCTGGTGGTGCGCTGGCCCGCGATGGCGCTCGAGACCGGCCGGGGTCCGCCCCGGCGCGCGGCTGCGATTCACACCGGGCGGGTGGTCCTGACCCGGCTCTGCATCTCCCGACGCTGATCGGTCAGCGCAGATCGGCCACGCTCCGTGGTCGATCGGTGTTCGCTGTCCGATTCCGCTGCCGCACCGCGGCTCCAGCGAAAAGTGATGCACTCATGAACAATTCGTCCAACCTCACCCTGCCCAGAAAATCGCCTCGCCCGGCGGCCGGGCCGTGCCGGCTGGCCCGCTACGACCGGCCGGGCACCATGGTCGGCGGCACTCCGGTGCTGCGGATCTCTGCGCCGTTCACCACCGGGGACCGGGGGTTCTGGGCCAAGCTCGAAGGCGTCAACCCCGGCGGCATGAAGGATCGGCCCGCCATGTACATGGTCGAGCGCGGCCGGGCCCGCGGCGACCTGCTGCCCGGGGCACGGATCGTCGAATCCACCAGCGGCACACTGGGACTCGGACTTGCCCTGGCCGGCACCGTGTACAGCCATCCGGTCACACTGGTGACCGATCCGGGCATGGAACCGATGATGCTGCGGATGCTCGCGGCCTACGGCGCCGACATCGACCTGGTCACCGAGCCGCACCCGACGGGCGGCTGGCAGCAGGCCCGCCGGGACCGGGTGACCCAGATCCTGGCAGGTGACCCCACCGCCTGGTACCCCGACCAGTACAACAACCCCGACAACGTCGACGCTTACCGTGATCTCGCCCTCGAGTTGCAGTCACAGCTCGGCACCATCGACATCCTGGTGTGCTCGGTGGGCACCGGCGGGCATTCGGCCGGAGTGGCAAAAGTGTTGCGTGAGTTCAACCCTCACCTTGAGCTGATCGGCGTCGACACCATCGGTTCGACGATCTTCGGACAGCCCGCCCAGAGCCGGCTCATGCGCGGGCTGGGGTCGAGCATCTATCCGGAGAACGTCGATTACGGCGCGTTCGCCGAAGTGCACTGGGTGGCGCCCGCCGAAGCGGTGTGGGCATGCCGGGCGCTCGCCGCGACCAGTTACGCCAGCAGCGGTTGGAGTGGCGGTGCGGTGGCGCTGGTCGCCGGGTGGGCGGCCCGCCACCACGGGCCGGACACGACCATTGTCGCGATCTTTCCCGACGGCCCGCAACGGTATTTCGACACCGTCTACAACGACGACTACTGCCGAGAGCACAACCTGCTCGGGATCGACCCGCCGGCCGAACCCGCGGTGATCGCCGATCCCGCTGAGCACGTGGTCGATTCGTGGACCCGCTGCGCCACGGTGCGCAAGCCCGCTGCGGCGTCACGGTGAGGAAGGAACTCTGATGGCAGTGCTCACCCAGTTCCGCAGCTTCGGCTGGCCCAGCCGGATGCTGATGCTCAACCAGTTCGGCATCAACCTTGGCTTTTACATGTTGATGCCGTATCTGGCCGGGTATCTGGCCGGTCCACTCGGCCTGGCCGGCTGGGCCGTCGGGTTGGTGCTCGGGGTGCGGAACTTCTCGCAGCAGGGCATGTTCATCGTCGGTGGGACATTGGCAGACCGGCTCGGCTACAAACCGCTCATCGTGGCGGGTTGCTTGTTACGCACGGCGGCCTTCGGACTGCTGGCGGTCGCGCAGTCCTTGCCGACTCTGCTCATCGCTTCGGCGGCAACGGGTTTCGCGGGCGCGCTGTTCAACCCCGCGGTGCGGGCCTACCTGGCCGCGGACTCTGGCGAGCGCCGGGTGGCGGCGTTCACGGTGTTCAACGTGTTCTATCAGGGCGGCATCCTGGCCGGGCCGCTCGTAGGACTGGCGTTGCTGGCGCTGGACTTCCGGGTCACCGCAGGCATGGCAGCGGCGGTGTTCGCGGTGCTGACCATCGCGCAGTTGTTCGCCCTGCCGAAGGATCATGCCGGTCATGCTGTCACCGAACGTGCCCCGGTCCTGCATGACTGGCGTACGGTGCTGGCCAACCGGCCGTTCCTGCTGTTCGCCGCGGCGATGGTCGGCACCTACGTGGTGACATTCCAGGTGTACCTGGCACTGCCGCTGCACGCCGGGGTACTCGCGCCCCACCACGAATCAGCCATCGTGGCAGCGGTTTTCGCGGTGTCGGGCCTGGTCGCCATCGGCGGGCAGCTGCGCATCACGGCCTGGTTCACCGCACGCTACGGCCGCGCCCAGTCGCTGACCATCGGGGTGCTGGTGCTGGCCGCGGCGTTCGTCCCGCTGATCGTCGTGCCCGACGACCGATGGGGCGTTCCCGCCGCAGTCGCCGCGCTGCTGCTGACGGCGGCGCTGCTGGCGGTCGGGTCGGCGGCGGTCTACCCGTTCGAGATGGACACCGTGGTGTCGTTCGCCGGGGACCGGCTGGTCGCGACGTACTACGGCTTCTACAACACCATCGTCGGTATCGGCATCCTGGTGGGAAACCTGGCCACCGGTGCGCTGATGCAGACCGCACGTGAGGCCGGGCGGCCCGAACTCATCTGGGTGTCGCTGACGGCCATCAGCCTGCTGGTGGCACTGGCCCTACACCGGTTACACCGGACGAACCGGCTGGAGCCGGTACTAACAGCCCCAACGTAATGCACACCCCGAGTCTGGCATCTCCTGTCGACTGATACTGCCGACCACAAGCGAATGTCCCCGTACGCCATGGCGTACGGGGACATTCGCTTGTGCAGAAGAGGCTTAGACCGAGGCCTTCAGGTCGTCGACCTTGTCGAGCTGCTCCCACGGCAGTTCGATGTCGGTGCGGCCGAAGTGGCCGTACGCGGCGGTCGGCGCGTAGATCGGGCGCAGCAGGTCCAGGTCGCGGATGATGGCGCCGGGACGCAGGTCGAAGACCGAGGTGATGGCCTTCTCGATGCGGGCCACGTCGAAATGCTCGGTCCCGAAGGTCTCGACGAACAGACCAACCGGGGCGGCCTTGCCGATGGCGTAGGCCACCTGGACCTCCACGCGGTCCGCCAGGCCCGCAGCGACGACGTTCTTGGCCACCCAGCGCATCGCGTACGCCGCCGAGCGGTCCACCTTTGACGGGTCCTTGCCCGAGAATGCGCCGCCGCCGTGGCGGGCCCAGCCGCCGTAGGTGTCGACGATGATCTTGCGGCCGGTCAGACCGGCGTCACCCATCGGGCCACCGACGACGAAGTTTCCGGTCGGGTTGACCAGCAGCCGGAAGTCGGAGGTGTCCATGGTGTCGTGGCCCAGGTCGGCCAGCACCGTCTCGACCACGTGGCGACGGATGTCCGGGGCCAGCGTGCCGTCCAGGTCGACGCCCTCGGCGTGCTGGGTGGACAGCACCACGGTGTCCAGGCGGACCGGGACGTTGTCGCGGTACTCGATGGTGACCTGGGTCTTGCCGTCGGGACGCAGGTAGTCGACGGTGCCCGTCTTGCGGACCTCGGTGAGGCGCCGCGACAGCCGGTGCGCCAGCGCGATGGGCAGCGGCATCAGCTCGGGAGTGTCGTTGATGGCGTAGCCGAACATGAGGCCCTGGTCGCCGGCGCCCTGGGCGTCCAGCGGGTCACCGGCGCCCTCGACGCGCGCCTCGTGGGCGGTGTCGACGCCGGCGGCGATGTCCGGGGACTGCGCACCGATGCCGATGTTCACGCCGCAGGTGGCGTAATCGAAGCCCTTGTCGGAGTGGTCGTAGCCGATCTGGCGGATGCGGTCACGGACGATCAGCGGGATGTCGGCAAACGCTTCCTTGGCGCTGGTGGTCACCTCGCCGACGACGTGCACCTGACCCGTGGTCACCAGGGTCTCCACCGCGACCCGCGACTTGGGATCCTGCGCAAGCAGCGCGTCGAGCACCGAATCGCTGATGGCGTCGCAGATCTTGTCCGGATGTCCTTCGGTCACTGACTCGCTGGTAAACAGCCGACCTTCACTCACGTCGCAAATCCCTTCCAAAACTTTGGTCCGGCGCATAATATCCGCGCCCGGCTATCCACTGTCGTCTACCCCTGCGCAGCAAACCCGTTCCGCGACGCGGTCCAGGCGATGCTCATTCGTCCTTGCCGTGCAGGAAGGCCGTGATCGCATCGGCGATGCGACTCGCCATCAAGGTCTTGGACCCGTGCTCCAGCGCCGACTCGGCCCCGTCCGCAGCCAACATCCAGCCGTCGTTGACATCGACCTCGAAGGCCCTGCCATTGCCCACCGCGTTGACAACCAGCAGGTCACAGCCTTTGCGGTGCAGTTTCGCCCGTGCATGGAACAGCACGTCGCCGTTCGCGTCGCCGGTCTCGGCGGCGAATCCGACGATGGCCCGCAGGTTCGGTAGCTGACCGTCGGTGCGCGCCCGCACCGCGCCGGCCAGGATGTCGTCGGTCCGCGTCAGTTCGATGACGGGCGCGTCGTTCGTTTCCCCGGGACCGTGCGTCTTTTTGATTTTCGTGGTCGCTACCTCGGTAGGACGGAAATCGGCCACCGCGGCGGCCATCACGAGAACGTGCGCGTCGGGCGCGTACTTGAAGACCGCGTCTCGCAGCTGCGCCGCCGAGCTGATGTGCACGACGTCGACGCCGGCAGGGTCCGCCAGGCCGGCGGTATTGCCCGCGATCAGGGTGACCTCGGCGCCGCGCTGGACCATGACGCGAGCCACGGCGTAGCCCTGCTTGCCCGAACTGCGGTTGCCGATGAAGCGGACGGGGTCGATGGCCTCGCGGGTGCCTCCGGCCGTGACGACGACCTTGACCCCGGCCAGGTCTCGGGGCAGCGCGTCACCGCGCTCCAGGAGCAGCTGGGCGAACGTGGTGATCTCTTCGGCCTCGGGCAGCCGTCCGGCACCGCTGTCGGCGCCGGTGAGACGCCCGGACGCGGGTTCCAGAACCACGACGCCACGGCGCCGCAAGGTGGCGACGTTGTCGACGGTGGCCGGGTGCATCCACATCTCGGTGTGCATCGCCGGAGCGAACAGCACCGGACAGCGCGCTGTGAGCAGGGTGGCGGTCAGCAGATCATCGCCGCGGCCCGCCACCGCGCGCGCCATCAGATCGGCGGTGGCCGGTGCGACCACGACGAGGTCGGCCTGCTGACCGAACCGGACGTGGGGCACCTCGGAGACGTCCTCGAACACGCCCGTGTGCACGGGATTGCCGGACAGGGCTTCAAAGGTGGCGGCGCCGACGAACTTCAGCGCCGACTCGGTCGGCACCACGCGGACCGAATGACCGGCCTCGCTCAGCTGACGAACCAGGGTGCACGCCTTGTAGGCGGCGATACCTCCGGCGACTCCGACGACGATGCGTTTGCGGTCGGCCATGTCCGGCGCCTCGTGGCCCTACTCGGTGGCCTTACTCGCCCTCGGTGTGCTCGAGCAGGTCGCCGTGGATCTCGCGCATGGCGATCGACAGCGGCTTCTCCTGCAGACCCGGCTCGACCAGGGGGCCGACGTACTCGAGGATGCCGTCGCCGAGCTGGTTGTAGTAGTCGTTGATCTGGCGCGCACGCTTCGCGGCGTAGATCACCAGCGCGTACTTGCTCGACACCCGGTCCAGCAGCTCGTCGATGGGCGGGTTGGTGATACCCAGCGGCGTGTCGTAGGCGATGGCGGCGTCGGAGTCGATGCTCTCGACAGTGGTGCTCACGAAGGATTCTCCCGGCGTTCGGTGTAAAGATTGGCGTCGCTATCAGCGATATCTGTGCGGGTGTTGCGCAGACCGCTCAGCGGCCCACCAGCAAGGATACCAATTCTGCACAGGCGGATTCCAACTGACTGTTCACAACGGTCACATCGAAACTGTCCTGAGCGGCAAGTTCGGCCCGCGCGGTATCCAGGCGGCGGGCCTGCACCTCGGCACTCTCGGTACCGCGGCCGACGAGCCGGCTCTCCAGCGCTGCCCAGCTGGGCGGCGCGAGGAACACTGTCAACACCTCGGGCATGGATTCTTTGATGGCGCGGGCGCCGGCCAGATCGACCTCGATAAGCACCGGGTGACCAGCGGCGATGGCTTCTCGGACGGGCCGGGCCGGGGTGCCGGAGCGCTGCAGCCCGCCATGTATTTCGGCCCATTCGAGCAGCTCGCCCTCATCGATGAGGCGCTGGAACTCTTCGGCCGAGACGAACGTGTAGTCGACACCGTCGACCTCGCCCGGACGCGCTACGCGCGTCGTGGCGGAAACACTGAAATGCAGGTCGGGCACCCGCTCGCGCAGGCAACGCACGACCGTGGATTTACCCACGGCAGAGGGGCCGGACAACACAACAACACGGTTCATCGCCGTCCGGCCCCTACTGCTCGTCAGTCTTGCGTCAGATCAGGAAAAGTCGAACTTTTCCAGCAGGGCCTTGCGCTGACGGTCGCCCAGGCCGCGCAGACGGCGGGTCGGAGCGATCTCCAGCTCGGTCATGATCTCCTGCGCCTTGACCTTGCCGACCTTGGGCAGGGCTTCCAGCAGAGCGGAAACCTTCATCTTGCCGAGGACCTCATCGGTCTCGGCGTCCGTCAGGACCTGCTTGAGGTTGGTGCCGCCGCGCTTGAGCCGGTCTTTCAACTCGGCACGTGCTCGACGTGCGGCAGCAGCCTTCTCCAACGCTGCCGCGCGCTGTTCGTCGGTCAACTGGGGAAGGGCCACGGGGTTCCTCCGTATCTCCGTCAATAATTTCTTCTCACGGCTGGGTTAACCAGCCAGCGACGACGACCGTACCCACGCTTCCCGACAAGCGCTAACCCCACCCCCCGGGTAACGAAGCTAAAAGCCCAGCGTGTAGTGCGAACGGCGGCTTCGAGCGACCGCCCAGTGCAAGCTCTGCGAGCCCGGAAATTCGGCGTGTTCGCCACAAATATGCCTGCGTATCAAGGGTTTTGAGCACTCAGCAGGACGACGGCCATCCCGCCGGTACCGCGCCCGGCCGATTTTCAGGCCGTCATCCGGGGTCATTCAGGAAAATTTTCGCAGGTCACGGCGTGTCGGGCGTGTCGGTGCCGAGTGCGAGCGGGTCGGTGCACACCGGTGGCGCGCTGGCGGCCCGGCGACACCTATTTGGGCGGTTCGACCGCCCAAATCCACAGGTTGCGGTCGGTTCGACGACCTGTCGGGCATTACGCCGACGCGTCCGCCCGGCTCAGATGCGTGCCCTCGAGCGGACTCCGCAAACTCGTCCGTGCCGCGATCACCGACACCCCCGAACACGTCTGCCATCAGCCGCGATGTCTATTGTGACCAAACCGTTTCTCGCCCAACGTTTTCCCGCAAAGACACTCGTTCCACAGTCAATGGCCAGCGCACCGTGGCCAAACTGTTGCGGCACGCACAGCACACGCCTATCGACACCAAAGTGCGCACACATTAGGCAGTCCTAACTTTGGTTCCAGTGCGGCGGTATCACGCCCACGACATGAAGAGGACCCACGAAAAGTAGAGGACCGAGTGCAGCGATGAACTTCAAGCGAGCGTTGACCGCATCCACCCTGGCCGCCGGTATCGGTGTCGCCGGGCTGTTCGGCGTCGGCCTGGCCGGCGCCAACGCCGATCCGGGCCAGTGCCCGCCGAACGCGCCGTGCGGACAGCGCGATGACCACCGCGACAACCGCGGTCCCGGCAACCAGGGCCCTGGCGACAACCGCGGGCCGGCCGCTCCCGTCGGCCGCGACGACAACTGGCATGACAACCAGGGCCGCGACTGGCAGCACCGGGGCATCGACGATGCCCGCTTCGACCACCAGCCGTTCGACTACAACGGTCAGTGGGTGAACCCGGTATGGGACAACGGGCACAACGCGTGGGGCTTCTGGCTCGGCCCGATCTGGATCCCGCTGTGATCGACAACAGATAACCGCGCCAGGCAACAGAACGGCCCATCACGTCAAGTGATGGGCCGTTCTGTTGCCTTGGGCAAACCGTCCGTCAGTAGCACGCGGTGGTCGGTGAAGCGGCGGCGCCGACCTGATCAGGACCACAAAACCACCTTTCACCACACATATTCACAACCGGTGACCCTCCGAGCAGGCGATGCCGGGCATCACGGTCTGCGCGCCGTCATCGCGCACACAGCACACACCTAAGTTCAGCTAAGTGTGTGCCCATCGGACCGCCATATGGTCACCAGCGTGTGGCGACAACACCGCCCGCGACTAATGCAGAAGGCCACTTTGCTCAGAAATGGAGTCAGCTATGAAGGTGAAGAGGGCGCTAACCGCATCCACGCTCGCAGCCGGGATCGGGGCCGCCGGGCTGCTGGGCATCGGCCTGGCGACAGCCAGTGCCGATCCGTGGTGCGGGCCGGGAGCACCGTGCTGGGGTCCGCACAACGACCACCGCGGCGACGGTGACTGGGGGCGTGGCGACGGCGGCTGGCAGCGCGGCGTCGACTGGCACCAGGACCGGGACGGCTGGCGTGATGACCGCGGCCGTGACTGGTACCACCGCGGCATCGATGACGCCCGCTGGGATCACCAGCCGTTCGCCTACAACGGCCAGTGGGTGAACCCTGTGTTCGACCAGGGCTTCAACGCCTGGGGCTTCTGGTTGGGCCCGATCTGGATCCCGCTGTGACGGGTTATCCGGCCAGATAGGCCACCGCGTCGCGCAGCCGCTCCCCCGCTGCGCGCACGGCGGCGACGTCCGGTCCGGCACGGAGCACCTCGCGGGACACCGCAGGCAACAGCGTGCCGGGCCGGGCTCCTCCGAGTCCGGCGAGCGCGTCCGGGCGTCCGCCCTGGGCGCCGACGCCGGGCAGCAGCACCGGTCCGCCCAGCTGGGACAGATCGGGCACCTCCGTCAGCGTCGCACCGACGACGACGCCGACCGAACCGTCGCCGGCGGCATTGACCGCCGCAGCGTTGTTCACCGACGCGACGGAATCGACCATCGACTGCGCCACGGTGCGTCCACCGGCCACCGCGCACTGCACCGAAGCGCCCTCCGGGTTGGACGTGGCGGCCAGCACGAACACCCCGCGGCCGCCCGCGGCCGCGATGTCCAGCAGCGGCTGCAGCGAGCCGAAGCCGAGATACGGCGACGCTGTCACCGCATCGGCGGCCAGCGGTGAGTCGCCGGCCCACGCCTGGGCATAGGCGGCCATAGTGGAACCGATGTCGCCGCGTTTGGCGTCGGCCAGCACCAGCACCCCGGCCTCTCGCAATCCGGCGATGGTCCGCTCCAACACCGCGAAGCCCACCGATCCATAGGCCTCGAAGAACGCGACCTGCGGCTTGACGATCGCGAAGCCCGCGAACGCCTCGACGCAGATGTCACTGAACTTCGCCACGCCGTCCGCCGACACCGGCAGACCCCATGCCGTCAACAGCTCCGGGTGCGGGTCGATGCCAAGGCACAACGGACCCCGCTCAGCCATGGCGGCCCGAAGCCGCGAGCCGAAGCTCATCTGCGCTCCTCGCGTGCGCGGAAACTCACTTCTCGGCCAATTGGCTGTGCAGCTCCTGCAGTGACCGCACCCCGATGTCACCGCGAATGCCGGCTTCGATGCCCTGCACCGCTGCCGAGGCGCCCTGCACCGTCGTCACGCACGGAATGCTGGCCGACACGGCAGCCGAGCGAATCTCGTACCCGTCGATGCGCGGACCCGAGTTGCCGTACGGCGTGTTGATCACCATGTCGACCTCACCGGCCTTGATGGCGTCGACCGCCGACATCGCCGGGCGATCCGGGCTGGGCTCCTCGAAATTCTTTCGGACGACCTCGCACGGAATGCCGTTGCGGCGCAGCATCTCCGCGGTGCCCTCGGTGGCCAGCACCCGGAAGCCGAGGTCGGCCAGGCGCTTGACCGGGAACACCAGCGAGCGCTTGTCCCGGTTGGCCACCGACACGAACACGGTGCCGCCCGAGGGCAGCGAGCCGTAGGCCGCGGTCTGGCTCTTGGCGAAGGCGGTACCGAAATCGCTGTCGATACCCATGACCTCGCCGGTCGACTTCATCTCCGGCCCGAGCAGCGAATCCACCTGCGAGCCATCGGCTTTGCGGAACCGGTGGAACGGCAGCACGGCTTCCTTCACCGCGATGGGCGCGTTGGGCGCGACGGTGGCACCGTCGCCCTCGGCGGCCAGAATGCCTTCGGCACGCAGCTCGGCGATGGAGGCGCCCAACATGATCCGGGCGCAGGCTTTTGCAAGTGGCACTGCCGTCGCCTTGGAGACGAAGGGCACCGTGCGGCTGGCGCGGGGGTTCGCTTCGAGCACGTACAGCACGTCGTCCTTGAGCGCGTACTGCACATTGAGCAGGCCGACCACGCCGATGCCGTGGGCGATGGCCTCGGTGGCCTTGCGCACGGCGGCGATGTCGGTGCGGCCCAGCGTGACCGGCGGCAGCGCGCACGCGGAGTCTCCGGAGTGGATGCCGGCTTCCTCGATGTGCTCCATCACGCCGCCGATGTACACCTCGGTGCCGTCGCACAGGGCGTCGACGTCGATCTCGATGGCGTCTTCGAGGAACCGGTCGACCAGCACCGGGTGCTCGGGCGAGAGCTCGGTGGCGCGCTCGATGTAGCCCTGGAGGGTCTGCTCGTCGTAGACGATCTCCATGCCGCGGCCGCCCAGCACATACGACGGGCGCACCAGCACGGGGTAGCCGATGTCGGAGGCGATGCGGCGGGCCTGCTCGAAACTCGTTGCGGTGCCGAAGCGCGGCGCCGGCAGCCCGGCGGCGCGCAGCACCTCACCGAACTCACCGCGGTCCTCGGCCAGGTCGATGGCCTTGGGGCTGGTCCCGACGACGGGCACCCCGGCCTTCTCGAGCCGTTCGGCCAGGCCCAGCGGCGTCTGGCCACCGAGCTGCACGATCACGCCGACCACGCCCGGACCACCGGCCCCGGAAGCCTGCTCGGCGTGGTACACCTCGAGCACGTCCTCGAAGGTGAGCGGCTCGAAGTACAGCCGGTCAGCGGTGTCGTAGTCCGTCGAGACGGTCTCCGGGTTGCAGTTGATCATGACGGTCTCAAAGCCGGCCTGGCTCAATGTGGTTGCCGCATGCACGCAGCTGTAGTCGAACTCGATGCCCTGGCCGATGCGGTTCGGGCCCGAGCCCAGGATCAGCACCTTGGGCTTCTCGGTCTGCGGCGCCACCTCGGTCTCGGCCGCGGGGTCCAGTTCGTAGCTGCTGTAGTGGTACGGCGTCTTGGCGTCGAACTCGGCGGCGCAGGTGTCGACGGTCTTGTACACCGGCCGGATGCCGAGCCGCTCGCGCAGCGTCCGCACGCCGGCCTCGCCCGCCAATTCCGGCCGCAGCGCGGCGATCTGGCGGTCGGACAGGCCGCTGTGCTTGGCTCGGCGCAGCAGCCGCTCGTCCAGCACCGGGGCGTCGACGAGTTCGCCGCGCAGCGCCACCAGGGTGGCGATCTGGTCGATGAACCAGGGGTCCACGCCGGAGGACTCGGCCACGACCTCGACCGAACCGCCAAGGCGCAGCGCCTGTTCGATATCGTAGAGCCGGCCGTCGGTCGCGGTGCGCAGGCCGGTGAGCAGCTCGTCGAGGGTCTTGTCGGGATCGTCCCCAGTCCAGAACCCGGCCCGCTTGGTCTCCAGCGACCGCATCACCTTGCCGAGCGCCTCGATGAAGTTGCGGCCCAACGACATCGCCTCACCCACCGACTTCATGGTGGTGGTCAGCGTCTGGTCAGCGCCGGGGAACTTCTCGAACGCGAACCGCGGCGCCTTGACGACGACGTAGTCCAGGGTCGGCTCGAAACAGGCCGGGGTCTCCTTGGTGATGTCGTTGACGATCTCGTCCAGCGTGTAGCCGATGGCCAGCTTGGCCGCGATCTTGGCGATCGGGAAACCCGTTGCCTTGGAAGCCAATGCACTGGACCGTGACACGCGCGGGTTCATCTCGATGACGATCAGGCGGCCATTGACGGGGTTGATGGCGAACTGGATGTTGCAGCCACCGGTGTCGACGCCGACCTCGCGCAGGATCGCGATGCCCAGGTCACGCAGCTTCTGGTACTCGCGGTCGGTCAGGGTCATGGCGGGCGCGACGGTCACCGAGTCGCCGGTGTGCACCCCCATCGGATCGAAGTTCTCGATCGAGCAGACCACCACCACGTTGTCGCGGTGATCGCGCATCAACTCGAGCTCGTATTCCTTCCAGCCGTAGATCGATTCCTCGATCAGCACGTTGGCGCTGGGAGAGGCCGCCAGACCCTCCGAGGCCATCCGCTCGACGTCTTCCTTGGTGTACGCCATGCCGGAACCCAGGCCGCCCATAGTGAAGGACGGCCGAACCACGACGGGCAGACCCAGCTCGGCGACCGTGTCGCGGACCTCGTCCATGGTGTGACAGACGCGGCTACGGGCCGATTCACCGCCGACCTTGGCAACGATGTCCTTGAACTTCTGCCGGTCTTCACCGCGCTGAATGGCGTCGAAATCGGCACCGATCATCTCGACGTTGTACTTCTCCAGTACGCCGTTCTCATGCAGGGCAACCGCGGTGTTCAGTGCGGTCTGCCCGCCCAGGGTGGCCAGCACGGCGTCGATTCTGTTGCCGCGCTCGGCCTGCTGGGCGATCACCTTCTCGACGAACGCCGGGGTGATGGGCTCGACATAGGTGTTGTCGGCGTACTCCGGGTCGGTCATGATGGTCGCCGGGTTCGAGTTCACCAGGCTGACCTGCAGGCCCTCGGCGCGCAGCACGCGGCAGGCCTGAGTGCCCGAGTAGTCGAACTCGCAGGCCTGGCCGATGACGATCGGTCCGGACCCGATCACCAGGACGTGGTTGAGGTCGGTGCGGCGTGGCATTACTTCTCCCCTGCCATGAGATCGGCGAACTTGTCGAACAGGTACTCGGCGTCGTGCGGGCCGGCCGCCGCTTCGGGGTGGTACTGCACCGAGAACGCGCGTCCGTCGAGCAGCGAAACACCCTCCACCACACCGTCGTTGGCGCAGGTGTGGCTGACCATGGCGCGGCCGAACGGGGTGTCGAACTCTTCCCCGGCTTCCCCTTCGAGCGCGAAGCCGTGGTTCTGCGCGGTGATCGCGATGCGGCCGGTGGCCCGCTCCACGACCGGGATGTTGATGCCACGGTGGCCGAAGGTCATCTTGTAGGTCGAGCGACCGAGCGCGCGGCCGAGAATCTGGTTGCCGAAGCAGATGCCGAACAACGGGATTCCGGCCGAGAGCACCTGCTTGGTGAACTCGACCACGTGGTCGGCGGTGGCCGGGTCACCCGGGCCGTTGGACAGGAACACGCCGTCTACCTTGAGGGCGGCGAGCTCGTCGAACGTCACCGACGACGGCAGCACGTGGCTGCGAATGCCGCGGGCCGCGAAGTTGCGCGGAGTATTGGTCTTGATCCCGAGGTCGACGGCCGCAATTGAGAAGCGCTCCGCCCCAACGGGTTCGACGACGTACCGCTCAACCGTGCTGACCTCGCCGGCCAGGTCGGCACCCAGCATCGACGGCTGGTTGCGCACGCGCTCGACCAGTGTGTCGGTGTCCGCCAGAGCCGGACCGGAGAAGACGCCGGCCTTCATCGAGCCGAAGTTACGCAGGTGCCGCACGATGGCGCGGGTGTCGACGCCCGCGACACCGACGATGCCCTGACGCACCAGTTCGTCGTCGAGGGTGCCGGTGGCGCGCCAGTTGGAGGCGCGCGGCGACGGGTCGCGGACGACATAGCCGGCGACCCAGATCTTGTTGTCGCGGCTCTCGTTGTCCTCACCGTTCCAGCCGGTGTTGCCGATTTGCGGGGCGGTGGCCACCACGATCTGCCGGTGGTAACTCGGGTCGGTCAGCGTCTCCTGGTAGCCGGACATGCCGGTGGAGAACACCGCCTCACCCAGCGTCTCGCCCACGGCGCCGAACGGCGTTCCGGTGAACACCCGGCCGTCCTCCAGCACGAGTACGGCAGTCTGATCGGTCTGGGTCACTTGCTGTCCTCCTCAACCCATTTGGCCAGTTCGCGACGGTCGTCGCTACGGAATCCGGTATCGATCTCAGTGCCCGACGGCAGTTTCCACCGGATGGCCAGAATCCCGTCGTAGGTGAGCACCTTGCCGGCGATGGCCCGCTCGGTGCGGATGGCGGTGATGGACTCCTGGGGAATCCAGATCGGGCTACCGCCGGTGAGCTGCAGCATGATCCCCTCGGGATAGCGCGTCAGCACGGCCTTGCTGCGAAATCCGAGGGAGCCCACCGCAATTCGGTCCTGCCAGCTCGGCGCGAAGGTGCTGCCGATGTACATGCCCTTGGTGGCGGGCACGGTCGCCGGTCCCACGGTGTCCGGCAGTGCGGGCAGCAGTCCGACGGCGCCGGCTTGGCGCTGCACCCGGTGCATCCAGCCCTTGAGCATCTGCCGGATCGCGAAGCCGAGCAGTACCACCACGACGGCGGCCAGCACCAGGTAGGTGATCAGAGTCCCCGTGTTCATGCCGGACTGCGCCCGTCCCGCGCGGTGACCTTGCCGCGCAGCATCGTCAGCGTGACGGTGGCGGGCAGCGTCATCGACTCGTACGGCGTGTTGTCCGAGCGGCTGGCCAGGTCGGTGCCCTGCACTGTCCAGGTGGCGTCGGGATTCACCACGGTCAGGTTGGCGGGTTCACCGACCGCCAGCGGGCGGCCCTGGTCGGGCAGGCCGACGATGGCGGCCGGGGCCTCACTCATCACGCGGGCGACGTCGCGCCAGGTGAGCAGGCCCGGCGCGACCATGGTCTCCACGACGACCGACAGCGCGGTCTGTAGGCCGAGCATGCCGGGACGGGCGTGCGCGAACTCGCACATCTTCTCGTGCTCGGCGTGCGGGGCGTGATCGGTTGCAACACAGTCGATCACCCCGTCCGCCAGGGCCTGGCGCAGCGCCTCGGCGTCACTGGCCTCACGCAGCGGCGGGTTGACCCGGTTGCGGCCGTCGTAGTCGGCCAGCCGGCTGTCGTCGAGCAGCAGGTGGTGCGGGGTGACCTCGGCGGTGATCGAGATGCCCTGGGCTTTGGCCCACTTGATCAGCTCGACGGTGCCCGCCGTGGAGGCATGGCAGATGTGCACCCGGGCGCCGGCGTCGCGGGCCAGGATCGCGTCCCGGGCCACGATCGACTCTTCAGCCGAGCGCGGCCAGCCGGCCAATCCCAGCCGGGCAGCGTTCGGGCCTTCGTGCGCGACGGCGTCGACGGTCAGCCGAGGTTCCTCGGCGTGCTGAGCGATCAGGACCCCAAGTCCCGCAGCGTATTCCAGGGCCCGGCGCATCACCAGCGGATCGTCGACGCAGATGCCGTCGTCGGAGAACATCCGGACCTGCCCGGCACCGGCGGCCATGAGGCCCATCTCGGTGAGTTGCTTGCCGTCGAGTCCGACGGTGACCGCGCCGACCGGGTGCACGTCGACCAGGCCGACCTGCTGCCCGCGATGCCAGACGTGGTCGGTGACCACGACGGTATCGGCGACCGGGTCGGTGTTGGCCATGGCGAAGACTGCGGTGTACCCGCCGAGCGCCGCTGCCGCCGAACCGGTTTCGATGTCCTCGGCGTATTCGCGGCCGGGCTCACGCAGGTGGGTGTGCAGGTCCACGAAGCCGGGCAGCATGATCTGGCCGGCGGCGTCGATGACCTCGTCGGCTTCGGAACCGATCCCCGATCCAATTTCAACGATCTGACCGTCCGCGATCAGCACGTCGACCGGCTCACCCTCGCCGTACAGCCGGACTCCGGAAATCACCGTGCGCTTCGGCTGCTGATTCGCTCCGCGAGCGTCGCTCATGCGATCACCTCCCGGCCCACACCCACGAGAAGCTGGAACAGCACTGCCATGCGAACATGCACCCCATTCGAAACCTGTTGCAGTACAGCTGATTGCGACGAGTCCGCCACAGACGATGCGATCTCCATGCCGCGCAGCATCGGCCCGGGGTGCAGCACCACCGTGTCCTCGCCCAACCCGGCCAGTCGCTTCTCCGAAAGCCCGTAGCGCACCGAGTACTCGCGCGCCGACGGGAAGAACGCGCCGTTCATCCGCTCGGCCTGCACACGCAGCATCAACACGGCGTCGGCGGCCGGCAGTTCAGCGTCCAGGTCATGCGACACCGTCACCGGCCATTCCGAAACCCCCACCGGCAGCAGTGTCGGCGGCGCCACCAGCACCACCTCGGCCCCCAGCGTCGAAAGCAGCGAGACGTTGGACCGCGCCACCCGGCTGTGCAGGATGTCACCGACGATCACCACGCGCCGGCCCTCGAGGCCGCCCAGCCGCTGCCGGATGGTCAGCGCATCGAGCAGCGCCTGGGTCGGGTGCTCGTGGGTGCCGTCGCCGGCATTGATTATCGAGGGGCTGGCCGACGGGCCGTCCGCTGAAGCCGTCCAGGCCGCAAGTTGTTGTGCCGCACCCGAAGCCGGGTGCCGGATGATCAAGGCGTCGGCGCCCGCAGCGCGCAGGGTCAGCGCGGTGTCCCGCAGCGACTCCCCCTTGGCCACCGAGGACCCGGAAGCGCTGACGTTGATGACGTCGGCGCTCATCCACTTGCCGGCCACCTCGAACGACACCCGGGTACGAGTGGAGTTCTCGTAGAACATGGTGATGACGGTGCGGCCGCGCAACGTCGGGAGCTTCTTGACGTCGCGGCCCAGCAGCGCTTCGCGAAACCTGTCAGCGTCATCGAGGATGGCCGTCGCCGCATCGCGGCTCAGGTCCGAGGCGGACAGCAGATGTTTCACCTGGTGGGTCCTCCATAGGGTGCGATAGCGACGGTGTCTGTTCCATCTGTCTCCAAAAGCCGCACCTTGACGTTCTCGCTGCGCGACGTCGGGACGTTCTTGCCGACGTAGTCGGCGCGGATGGGCAGTTCGCGGTGGCCGCGGTCGACGAGCACCGCCAGCTGCACCATGCGCGGGCGGCCGATGTCGCGCAGCGCGTCCAGCGCCGAACGGACCGAGCGGCCGGAATACAGGACGTCGTCGACGAGGATCACCGTCGCGTCGTCGATGCCGCCTTCGGGAATCGAGGTCGAGGCCAGCGCCCGCGGCGGTTTGAAGTTCAGATCGTCGCGGTAGAGCGTGATGTCGAGCGCGCCGTGTGGCAGGTCGACGTCGGCGAATTCTTTGACCTTCTCGGCGATCCGGGCGGCCAGGGTGACGCCGCGGGTCGGGATGCCGAGCAGCACCACGCGCGGGGCGTCCGGCGCGTCGAGCGCGGTCTTTTCGATGATCTGATGGGCGATGCGCGAGATGGTCCGGCCGACATCGGCGGCGGACAGCAATTCCCGGTCGGAGCCGCCGGGCACGCCAGTTGCATCGTTACCTGTGACAGCCACGAGCTACCTGACCTCCTTCTCCGCCTCTCTGGACGGGTCGTTAAAGGACGTCTAACTAGCCGCGTAGCTTAGCAGGCCGCCACGGCGTCACCATCACGCATCTCATCCTGCGCATCGCCGAGTTCAGCGCCCCGGGTTTCGGGCAGTACCAGCGTGCACGCGATGCTGACCAGCACGAAGACGGCGATCATCAGCCCAACGGCCCAGCTCCCGAGGGTGGCGACCAGCGGCCCGGCGACCACCGGCGGCAGCGCGCCGCCGACGATGCCGGCGAGATTGAAGGCCATGCCGGCGCCGGTGTAGCGGTAGCGCGTGGCGAACGTCTCAGGCAGGAACGCACCGATGGGGCCGTAGGCCAGCCCGAAGATGCAGAAGATGCCGGCGATGGCCACCGCGAACGCCACCGGCGACCCGGAGTCGATCAACGGCATGACGAGGAAAGCCCATGGCAGCGCCAGCCCGAACCCGAGCAGGATGATGCGCCGCCGGCCGTACCGATCGCACAGCACCGCCGAGATCGCCGAGAACACCATCAGTGCCACCCCGGCGAGCACACCGACGGACAGGATCAGGGTCCGCGGATGGTGCATGCGGGTGCTGGCGTAACTCATCAGGTACGTGCCGCCGAGAAAGCTCATGGTGAAGATGCCGACCATGCAGCCGGCACCGAGCAGCACCTCCTTGCCCTGCCGGCGCACCAGTTCCGACAGTGGCGCCCTCGGCACCGTCCCGCGCTTCTGTTCCGCGACGAACACCGGCGTCTCGTCGATGGTCAACCGCACGTAGAGCGCCACTGCCAGCAGCACCGCGCTGAACAGGAACGGCAGCCGCCAGCCCCAGTCCAGGAACACCGGGCTCTTCTCCCCGATCGTCACGTTGGCGATCAGCACCACCAGGTTGCTGACGGCCAGGCCCGCTCCGGCACCCAACTGGGTGAACATGCCGTAGGTGCCGCGTTTTCCCGCCGGGGCGTATTCGGCGCTCAGTAGTGCCGAGCCCGCCCATTCGCCACCCACAGCGAAGCCCTGGCACACGCGCAGGGTCAACAGGATGATCGGCGCTGCGAGACCGATCGACACCGAGCTGGGCACCAACCCCACGCCGACCGTGGACAGACCCATGATCAGCAGCGTCGCGACCAGAGTTTTCTTGCGGCCCAGCCGATCGCCGAAATGCCCGAAAACCGCCGCGCCGACCGGGCGGGCCAGGAACGCGACCGCGAAGGTCGCCAGCGACGAGATGGTCGCCATGGCCGGCGGCAGGTTCGGGAAGAACACCTGCGGGAAGATCAGCGCCGCAGCCGTCCCATAGATGTAGAAGTCGTAGAACTCGATCGCGGTACCGATGAAACTGGCAAATGCCACCTTGTTCATCGGTGTGTGCGGGGTCGACGCGTCTGCAGCCACGTCAGGCAGTATTGCCTACCGGGTGGCCGCTGCCGATCGATTTACCGTGCCGCTGGCTCGGACGGCACCGCGAGCGTCTCCGCATCACCGGCTAACGTGACCGGGGTGAATCTCGACGCGAACACCGAATCGGTCAGCGCGGCGATCGACACCGGCCTGCTGGCCGGCGCGGTCACGCTGGTGTGGCAGGACGGCGCGGTGCGGCAGGTCAACACGCTCGGCCACCGCGACGTGGAAGCCAAGCTGCCGATGGAGCGCGACACCGTGTTTCGCATCGCGTCGATGTCCAAGCCCATCACCGTCGCCGCGGCCATGACGCTGGTGGACGAGGGCCGGCTGGCCTTGACCGATCCCATCGCGAATTGGGTGCCCGAGCTGGCCAACCCGCGGGTGATGACGAGCCTGGACGGACCGTTGGAGCGGTCCGTGCCCGCCCGGCGGCCCATCACCATCGAGGACCTCATGACCCACCGCGGTGGCCTGGCCTACGGGTTCACGGTGCCTGCACCGCTGGGCAAGGCGTACAACAAGTTGCAGTCGCTGCAGGACCCGGACCGCTGGCTGGCCGAGCTGGGGCAGCTGCCGCTCGCCCACCAGCCCGGTGACGCCCTGACCTACAGCCAGTCGACCGACGTGCTGGGTTTCATCCTGTCGCGCATCGAGGGCAAGCCGCTGCCGGATGTGTTGGCGGAGCGCATCTTCAAACCGCTGGGTATGGTCGACACCGGTTTCGCCGTGACGCATTCCGGCCGGCGTCGTGCCGCGACCATGTATCAGCTGGCGGCCGACGGAGACACCTTGCGCTTGCAGCCCGGGAAGATGGGGCCGCCGCAGGTGGTGCCTCCGACGTTCTGCGCCGGCGGCGGCGGTCTCTGGTCGACCGTCGACGACTACCTGACCTTCGCGCGGATGCTGCTGGCCGGCGGCGAGGTCGATGGAGTGCGGGTGTTGTCGGAAGAGTCGGTGCGATCGATGCGCACCGATCGGTTGACCGCCGAGCAGAAGTCGCAGAACTTCCTCGGTGCGCCGTTCTGGATCGGCCGCGGCTTCGGACTGAACCTGTCGCTTGTGACCGACGAAGCCAAAGCCACGCCGTTCTTCGGTCCGGGCGGCCCCGGCACGTTCAGCTGGCCGGGCGCGTTCGGTACCTGGTGGCAGGCGGACCCGAGCGCCAACCTGATCCTGATCTACCTGATCCAGAATCAGCCTGAGCTCAGCGTGGATGCCGCAGTAGCGGTCGCCGGCAATGCCTCACAGGCCAAACTCCGTTCGGCGCGACCGAAATTCGCGAAGCGGACATACCAGGCGCTGGATCTGTAGTCTCCGGTCGCAGAAGCCCGGCTGCGCCTCAGTCCAGCGAACGCTCAATTGCCGCTTGAGCGTTCAGTGCGACCGCGGCGTATTCGATGAGCCGATCGGCGGTCATCCGTGCCGACGGCCCCGAGATGCTGAAGCAGGCCCGGGCCAAGCCATCACGCCCGCGTACCGCGACCGCGACCGCGGATATGCCGTCATGCAGACCCTCGACGGTGACGGCATAGCCACGCTGCCTGGTGGCGCGCACCTCTTCCCACAGCCATTCCGGGTCGGTGATCGTGTTGGCGGTGACCTTGGCTGGCGCGCCGGCCAGATACTCCGCGATCCGGGCGTCGTCCAGCGTCGCCAGATAGGCCTTGCCCGTCGCGGCAGCGTGTAAGGGCAACCGGGTACCCAGCGGCAGGAATGCCCGGAGCTGATGCGAGCTGTCGAGTCGTTCGACGAGGACGAGTTCATCTCCATCGGGCACGGCGAGATGGACCGTCTCTCCCGTGATCGACTGCAGAGCAGCCAATTCGGGCAGGGCAGCTTCGCGCAAGTTGTCCCGGGTGGCCACCGCGCTACCGAGCCGATAGGCCAAACCTGTTATCTCCCAACGCCCGCCGTCGGACGTGGGCCTGATCCAGCCGGCTTCGGCCAGAGTCTTCAAATTGCGTTGCACGGTGGCCTTCGGAATCCCGAGCCGTCGGGTGAGTTCGCTCAACCCGACCGGTTGCGCCGTTGCGACCTCCTCGAATACCCGCAACGCCGTGAGCACACTGTTCACCCCGCGCTCCTTTCACCGCACTTGACGACCCGTAAAGGCACACCCTAGCGTTGGTCCGTAATATAGTCCATCGGTCCATATTATGGACCGCAACTCAGAAGGCGCTGGTCAATGGCAGTCCCTTTGCTTCACGCTATCCACACCCATCGTGACGACCACCGGCCCATCGTGACCGTCGGAGATCGGTCGCTCCATGCCACCGAACTATTGGAGGCGGCCGCCGCGGTCGCGGACAGGATCGGCGAGTCCCGCGGCGTCGCCATCGACGCGACACCCGACATCGAATCGGTGGTCGCGGTCGTCGGATGTCTGCTCGCAGGCGTTCCGGCAATACCGGTGCCACCGGATTCGGGATCCGCCGAACTCGGCCACATCCTGGCCGACTCGGGCGCCGAGATCTGGGCCGGAGCGCCCCGTCCCGATATCTCGCTTCCGGTTCTGGCGATCGACCCCGCCGAACGGTCCAGCACCATCTGGACCGAACCCGATCCGTCGTCGGCGGCGTTGATCGTCTACACCTCCGGCACCACCGGCGCCCCCAAGGGTGTGGTGCTGTCGCGCAGCGCCATAGCCGCGGGCATCGATGGCGTTGCCGCCGCCTGGCAGTGGAACGCCGACGACGTTCTCGTGCAAGGACTTCCACTGTGCCACGTGCACGGCCTGGTGCTCGGAGTCCTTGGCGCACTGCGCATCGGCTCACCGCTGATCCACACAGTGCGCCCCAAACCCGACCTGTACGCCGCCGCCGGCGGAACGCTCTACTTCGGGGTGCCGACCGTCTGGTCGCGCGTATGCGCCGACCCGGCTTCGGCACGTGCCCTGGCCGGCGCGCGGCTACTCGTTTCCGGCAGTGCACCGCTGCCGGTTCCGGTGTTCGAAACTCTCACCGCGCTGACCGGCACGGCTCCGGTCGAGCGGTACGGGATGACCGAAACGATCATCACGCTCAGCACCCGATACGACGGCGAACGCAGGCCCGGGTGGGTGGGGCTGCCCGTCGACGGAGTGCGGACCCGCATCCGCACCGAATCCGGCGAGGTGGCCCCACATGACGGAGAATCGCTGGGGCAGTTGGAGATTGCCGGATCGACGCTGTTCGACGGCTATCTGAACAGCCCCGCCAAGACCGCCGAGACGATGACGTCGGATGGCTGGTTTCGCACCGGCGACATCGCGGTCATCGATCCAGGGGGCTGTCACCGGATCGTCGGCCGCGAGTCCGTCGACATGATCAAGTCCGGCGGCTATCGGATCGGCGCCGGAGAAGTCGAGCACGCATTGCTCACCCATCCGGGAATCCGTGAGGCGGCGGTCGTCGGCGTGCCCGACGCCGATCTCGGCCAACGAATCGTCGGGTACGTGGTCGGCGATATCGCGAGTCCAAAGGCAGTGATCGACCACGTGGCGTCGTCGCTTTCGGCCCACAAACGCCCGAGGGAGATCCGCTTCGTCGATGCGTTGCCACGCAACGCCATGGGCAAGGTGCAGAAGAAGGCACTGCTCGCCGACTACGAATAGTCCGGCGCGCGAATCGGGCTACGGCTCGGCGGTGCCCCGCGCCGCCGAGCCGGAGCCGTTCGGCGACGGGAACATGACGGCCGGATTGATGGTCGCCAAGTCGCGGCTCGCCGCCGCATACAGACCGGTCAGCACATTCATCGAGCGCACCGCATGCTGCAGTTTCGAAGTCACCTCCGCCAGCTCCGTCAGGTTCGACGTGAGCATCTGACGACGCAGCGCGGCATAGCGATCCGTGATCTCACGTCCCTTGTCGGTCACCCGGAACACCGCCGACGTGCCGGATTTGGTGCGTTCGAGCAGCCCCATGGTCACCAGCTTGCGCAGGTTGTACTGCAGATTGGGCAGGTCTTCACGGTTGGTCAGCTGGGCGATGGTGGCGGTGTCCTTCGGCCGTTCCTGCATCCGCACCACATGCAGGGCGACCACCTCGTTGACGGTCAGGTCGAGGTCGCCGGCCACCTGCATCGCATGCACCGCGAACCGCTGAAACTCGCCGTCGACCTGCAGCATGGCGAATTCGAACGCGGTCAACGCCTCTTCGTAACCGTCCTGGGCGAGGTGCCAACGACGTTCCGGCTCAAGGGGTTGCGGCTGACCGGCACCTGCGCCCTTGTCCGCCTGCGTGTCACTAGCGCTCATCGTCCTCCACTCAACACGTCACGGGACCGGACCGCAACGTGGACCATTGTTAATTTATGGAATCTCTATTGATTATCAATCGATAGTCAGTAATGTGATTGCAGACACGTGATCGTGTCCAGCCCTTCCGGACCTCACCTTCGCCGATCCGGATGAGTCATCTATCTCTGCCGCGCCGAGCGCGCGGAGCCATACCCTTTTGGAGGTCATTGATGTCCGTCGACAGCCACAGCGGCAGCTCGTCCGCGGTAACCAGGCATTACGCCCCCTACGTGCAAGCAGATTGGGGCTACGCAAACCACTGGTACCCCGCGTTGTTCTCCGACGAACTCGCGGACGGCGGACTGAAGGGCATCACGATCGGTGGCCACGACATCGCATTGCGTCGCTCGGCCGGCAAGGTGTACGCCCTCGCGGACCGATGCATCCATCGCGGCGTGAAGCTGTCCGCGAAGCCGATGTGCCTGTCCGAGGGGACCGTCAGCTGTTGGTACCACGGCTACACCTATGACGTGTCGGACGGAAAGCTGACGACAATCGTTGGTAATCCAGAGGATTCGCTCATCGGACGGGTAGGTGTGCGCACCTACCCGGTCGAAGAGGTCAACGGGATGATCTTCGTCTTCGTCGGCGACGCCGACTACGGCACTCCGCCGCCGCTCACGTCCGACCTGCCGGCGCACGTCACCAACGACCCCAACAACACGCCGGTCCCCCACCTGACCGACGAGGGAATCGTTATCCGCGGGATTCACCGGAAACTGGTCGGCAATTGGCGGCTGGCGGCCGAGAACGGTCTGGAC
Organism: Mycolicibacterium sp. HS_4_1; assembly: GCF_054515875.1. Classification (NCBI taxonomy): domain Bacteria; kingdom Bacillati; phylum Actinomycetota; class Actinomycetes; order Mycobacteriales; family Mycobacteriaceae; genus Mycobacterium; species Mycolicibacterium sp. HS_4_1. The sequence continues at coordinate 2,730,163 of NZ_CM137261.1, read as the reverse complement.
CCCGGCCATCTGCTGGTGCACTGGGACAACCAGATCCTCGTCGCGCTCGATCGCGCGCTGCCGCTCGGTGTCAACGCGCTGTCCAACGAGGCGACCGAGGAGATCGACATCCTGGACGGCCCGAAGGGCGTCATGAATCGGTACGACCGCCCGGATCTGTACCAGCCAGTGCTGGAGAACCCCAAGGTCGACATCAAGGCCCGCGGGACGGTACCGCACTACTTCCGCACCTCATTGTGGGTTCCCGGCACGCTGATGGTCGAACACTGGCCGATCACCGATCACGTCCAGTATGAGTTCTACGTCCCGATCGACGACCACCATCACGAGTACTGGGAAGTGGTCGCCACCCGCGTCGCCGACGACGATGCTCGCAAAGAGTTCGAGTTCAAGTACGAGCACTTCTTCAAACCCCTTGCGCTCGAAGGCTTCAACAACAGCGACGTGTTCGCGCGGGAAGCGACGGAAGAGCACTACACCCGCTTCGATGGTTGGAACAACGAGGTGCTCTGCGACATGGACTACTCGATCGTCGCCTGGCGCAAGGTGGCCGCCCGGCATCCCCGGGGCTTCTTCGAATCCCCCTACCAGGACGAGGACTAGGAGATGACCATCCTGGCGGGCGAGCAGCAACCCGACGCCGACGCCGTGGCGCGCACCCACTGCGTACGACTGCATTACACCGATACAAGCAAGGAAATCCTGGTACCTGAAGGCCAATCAGTGCTCGATGCGGCATCCGCCGCCGGCGTCCGGCTGGCAAGTCAATGCGGCATCGGCACCTGCGGCACGTGTGTCGGCCGGGTGCGCGACGAGGCGCTCGTCATGCCCGACAACCGGATCTACCCGCTCAGCGACACCGAGATCGCAGACGGCATGCGCCTGCTCTGTCAGGCGCGGGCGGTAGCCGATACCGAGGTCGAATTGGATTACCCGGCTTCGGTATTCGACGAGTACCCACTGCGGCAGGCCACGGCCAAGGTCACCGGTCTGCAGCAGCTCGCAGAGACCGTTGTCGAGCTCACGGTGCGGCTGCCCAAACAGGTGCCGTTCGCCTTCCGGCCTGGGCAGTATGCCCGGCTGCGGGTCCCGGGAACCGAGGAGTGGCGGTCGTATTCGATGGCCTCGGGCGAACGGCAGAAGCGCCAACTCACCTTCACCATCAGGCTGTTGCCGACCGGCACGATGTCGGACTACCTGCGCGACCGCGCCACGATCGGCGAGCCGATCGACGTCGAGGGCCCGGTGGGGTCGTTCGGGCTGGCCGCCGCCGCCGGCCCGGTATTGATGCTGGCCGGTGGCACCGGCCTGGCGCCGATGTTGTCGATGCTCGACAAGCTGCAATTGGCTCGGGGCAAGGAGCCGATCCGGTTGATCTTCGGCTGCACCAGGACCCGCGACCTGTTCCACCTCGACGAACTCGAGGGCCGGGCGAGCTTCATGCCCAACCTCTCGGTGCGGGTGACGGCCGACGAGCCCCATCAGCATCCTGGCGTTCTGGTCGGCAATCCGGTGAGCGCCCTGACCGCCGACGACGTCAGCGATCCGGCGACGTCGGCGTATTTATGTGGTCCGCCCGCCATGATCGACGCCGCGTTCGCACGCTTACAGGAACTCGGTCTGCCGCGCGAAAACATCCACACCGAGCAGTTTCTTCCCAGCTGAAACATCCTTGTTCACAAAGTGATTGGAACAACAATGAGCATTGCGCGGCTCGGCGCCTTCGCCGTCACCGTCGCTGATATCGACGCCTGGCACCGTCTGCTCGTCGACTTGCTCGAGCTGGACGTGCGCCCCCGCACGTCGCCGCAGGACCCCCTGCTGGTCCGGCTCGACGATCGGCACCACCGGATCGCGCTGTATCCCGGACCGACCGACGAGATCCGTCGGGTCACCTGGGAGGTCGACACACCTACCGAACTACATCGGCTCGCCGCAGCGATTGCCGCCGACAACGTCGTGGTCGACTGGGTTGACGATGGCACCCCTGAGCCGCCGAAGGCGCAGTCGGGGTTTCGATTCGACGACCCCGACGGTTTCCGGACCGAGGTGGTGGTCGGGCCGGTATCCGAGCTCTCCCCCGTCACCCAGGGCGGCGTGATCAGCGGCTTCGTCACTGGCGATCTGGGTCTCGGTCATGTCGTCTACATGTGCAAGGACTATCCCGCCGCGGTGGACTTCTACACCAGGGTGCTCGGTTTCAAACTGACCGACTACATCGTCTGGGACGGCGCGGATGCCACCTTCCTGCACTGCAATCCGCGCCACCACAGCGTCGCGTTGATGAATGAGTGCTTCGGATTCCGCGGCGGCGACTTCAACCACCTCATGATCGAAACCGCGACGCTCGACGACGTCGGCCGTGCCTACGATCGTGTCTGCGGTGCGGGCATCGACCTCAAGATGACGCTGGGTCGCCACACCAACGACGGTGTCACCTCGTTCTACCTCACCACCCCTTCGGGGTTCGGGATCGAGATCGGCTGGGGTGGCGACGTGGTCGGTGAGGACTGGGTCGTGAAGACCTACGATGCCCCAGCCCGCTGGGGCCACGTTGTGCAAAGGGCCGGCTGATGCTGAGCGCACCCGCGCCGACGACGGCAGCTGCCACCGTGCAGCGATACCTCGACCGGATCACCTTGCGCAACAGTGTGATCCATGCTTGGGCCCACCTGGACGCCGAGCTGGCGCACGCACAGGCCCGAGCTCGCGACGCAGAGCCACCGCGCACGGCTCTGCACGGTGTGCCGGTCGGGATCAAAGACATCATCGACACCGCCGACCAGCCCACTGCGTACGGCAGCGAGTTGTGGGCGGGCCATCGCCCGGTGCGGGACGCCGACGTGATCGCACGGCTGCGCGATGCCGGGGCGGTGATCCTGGGCAAGACAGCCACCACCGAATTCGCCACCTACCGGCCGTGCGCCACCCGCAACCCGCACAATCCCGGCCATACTCCGGGCGGTTCGTCGAGCGGGTCCGCGGCGGCCGTGGCCGACGGGCAGGTCCCGATCGCACTCGGCACGCAGACCGCGGGCTCAGTGCTGCGACCGGGGTCCTACTGTGGCGTGTTCACCCTGAAGCCGACATACGGCCGCTGGCCGTTCGACGGCGTGCTGCCGGTGGCCTTGAGTTTCGACACCGTGGGCGCGTTCGCGCGCCACCCGGCCTGGCTCGGCGAATTGGACGCTGTCCTCACCCACCGGCACGGCACGACGACCCTGCCGTCCACCGATCGGCTCCGGGTCGGCGTACTTCGGCCGCCGTGGAGCGGCCAGGCCACCCCGTCTGCCGCCATTGCCCTGGAACGCTTCATCTCCGGGCTCGCAGAATTGGGCGCCCACGTCACCGACATCGACGTCCCGGGTGCGCTGATTGACCTCGACACCGGTCACACGCTGATCATGGCCGCCGAGGCTGCGACAGCGCTCGAACCTCGCCTGCGCCGCGAAAGTCACGGCCAGGTCAGCAATCAGCTGGCCGAGTTCCTGACCATGGGCCGGGCAGCGACGCCCAACGACATTCAGCAGGCGCGCGCGGTGGTCCAGGACTGCACCCGGTTCGTGTCGGCGGCGCTGCAGCATGTCGACGTACTCGTCACGTTGGCGGCCACCGGCGAGGCGCCGGAAGGCCTGACCAGCACCGGCGATCCGGTATTCAACAAGCTCGCCAGTGTGACCGGGCTGCCCGCGGTCGGCCTGCCGATCGAAGCCGGGGCCGCTGGGCTACCGCTGGGCGTGCAACTCATCGCACCGCCGCACGCCGACCACGCCCTGGTCCGGATCGCCACCTGCCTGACCGACCGCGCCGGCCTCACCGCGCGTTGCGCACTACCCGAGGAACAGTGATGACCAGCTCCGTAACCGACACCCGTCGCGCCATGTACCAAGCCGTGTGTGATCGGTTGAATCCAGACCGATTTCGCGACCTCCTGGTCAATCTGATCAATATTCACAGCCCGACCGGACTGGAACGCCCGGCGTCGGAGTTCATGGCCGGCTACCTGCGCGACACCGTTGGCATCGCAGCCGGCTACCAGCCGATGAACGAGCACAGCGGCAACGCATTCGGTGAACGGCTCGGCAACGGCGGGGGCAGCAGACTACTGCTGTACGCGCCCATCGACACGCACATCGACCCCGAGTCCGATGTCCCGTGGGTCGGGCCTCGGCTGCGCCCGGACATGCTGCCCGAGGCCCGGGTCGACGGGGACCTGGTGATCGGCTTGGGCGCCTCGAATCCCAAGTGCATGGTGGCCGGACTGACCGAGGTCACCCATGCGGTCATCGAGTCGGGAATCCCGTTGATCGGCGATCTGGCAATCGGTTTCGCCGGCGGTGGCATGCCCGTCAGCATGAGTGGTCGGGACCAGGCGGGCATGAGCAACGGAATTTTCCATCTGCTCACCCACGGCGCCATGCCCGATCACGCGATCGTCTTCAAACCGTGGTGGGCGGTGTTCCCCGAAGAGCCGGGCATGTGCTGGTTCAAGGTCTCTGTGCGGGGTACCTACGGTTACGCCGGAATTTCCAGGGGCACACCGGGTTTCCGATCATCGATCGTCCCGGCTGCCACAGTGATTCAGCGCATCGAGGCGTGGCTGCCGCAGTACACCGCCCGCAACACCGCGGGCACCACCATCCCCGAAGGCTGGATTTCGGCGGTCCGCTCGGGCTCCCCCGACAAACCGGCTTTCCCATCTGCCACCACTGAGATCTACCTCGACGTGCGCGTCAACCCCCGAACCACCCCGGGCGAGGTGCGCCACCAGTTCGCCCAGCTGATCGCGGAAATCCGGGCTGCCGAACCGGACCTCGAGCTCGACTGGGAGATGTACGGCTCCTTGCCCGGCGGCATGACCGATCCCGACAACTGGATCATCCAATCCTGCAGGCGCGGTTGGGAAGAAGTCGAAGGCCGGCCCTACGAATCGACGCCACTGCTCGGTGGGCAGACCGACGGCACCCTCATCCGCCGCCTCGGCGTGCCTACCGCCCGGATCGGCTACCCCTGGCCACCGGCCGCCGCCCCCGCCGAACTCAACGAGGGACTCGGCGGAATGGGCGTCGCATCGGTCAATGACGTCATGACCGCCGTCCGCGCGGTCGCCTACGCGGTCGTCGACACCCTGACCCGCACCCGAGAGGAACTCGACCTGTGACACTGCACCGCAAGATCCTCAACATCGTCCCGGTCCCGGTGCCGCAACAGGCACTCGACGCGTTCGCGGCGCAGATTCCAGCAGAAGCGGTGTTCCCCGGCTTCGAGAATGTCTTCGTCGCCGTCCGCGCCGGGGGTACGACCCTCGACAGCGCGTACGAAACCACCCTCGCCGACGCTTTCGTGCTGGACGCCGGATGCCGCGCCGAGGAACAAGGCTATGCCGCGGTGTGTGTCAATTCGATGAGTGACTCGGCGCTGGCGGCGCTGCGTTCCCGGCTGAGCATTCCGGTGGTCGCCCCGAATCAAGCGTCGATGCTGGCGGCCGCGCTCTTGGGCAAGAAGTTCTCCGTCATCACCATGTGGCCGCAATGGCACGAGCTCTACCACAAGGCAGCGCGCGAGCACGGGCTCACGGCCCGGCTGGCGTCGGTTCGCGATGTGGGCGTCGCACCCAATGCCAGCGAATTGCTCGCCGGCAAAGAGGATTTCATCTTCGAGGCGCTCCGGACCCAGGCCCGGGCTGCCATTGCGGAAGACGGTGCCGACGTGATCATTCTCGGCTCCACCACCATGCACCAATCGCACGCCTATCTGGAGAAAGCCCTCGACGTCCCGGTGATCAATCCGGGCGTCATCGCCTACAAGATGTGTGAACTGCTCGTGCTGACCGGGCTGACCCACAGCAAGCGGGCCTATCCGCCGCCGGCACTCATCCAGGACGACCTACTCACGGCCGTCACCCCAGCCCTGTCGTAACACCCCAATCAGGAGACCATCATGTCGACGGACAACCCAGAGATCGGCCGCACCCGGAGCACCTGCGGCTACAACACCAACTATCACGACGTGGGCGACGGCGCGCCCGTGCTGCTGCTGCACGGGTCCGGTGCCGGAGTATCCGCGTGGGCCAACTGGCGCGGGCTGATCCCGGTGCTGGCGCGGGATTTCCGGGTCATCGCGCCGGATCTCGTCGGGTTCGGCTACACCGAGGTTCCGGATACCTTGCAACTCACCATCTTCGACACCTGGATCGACCAGATCCTCGCGCTACTGGACGGCTTGGGCATCGAAAAGACCCACATCGTGGGCAACTCGTTCGGCGGTGGGCTGGCACTGCATCTGGCGACCAGGCATCCCGACCGGCTCGACCGGATCACCCTGATGGGTGCCGGCGGGGTGGCGATGCCGCTGAGCGACGAGCTCGACCAACTCTGGGGCTACACCCCATCGGTCGCCAACATGAAGAAGATCATGGACATCATGGCTTTCGACCGGTCGCTGGTGACCGACGAACTCGCCGAACTGCGGTACCGGGCCACCATCCGCCCCGGCGCCCAACAGGCTTTCGAAAAAGTCTTCCCGCCGCCGCGGCAGCGTTGGCTGGACGCACAGATCGTGCCGGATGAGGCATTGGCCGGCATCGGCCACGAGGTCCTGATCCTGCATGGCCGCGAAGACCGTGTGGTCCCCGTACAGGCTTCGTGGCACATGTTCGAGCAGATCCCCAACGCCCAGCTGCACGTATTCGGCCGGTGTGGGCACTGGACCCAGATCGAGCACGCGCAGCGGTTCCAGCAGCTGGTGGCGACGTTCCTGCGGGAAGCCGAATGACGGCGCACACCGATTTTGCCGACCGGCTCTCGGCCGCCTACGCCAACCGCACGCCGATTCCCCGGATCACCGCGGCGGCGCCCGACCTCACCATCGATGATGCGTATGCGATTCAGCAGCAACAGGTTTCGGCCTGGGCGCAGGCCGGGGACCCGGTCCGTGGCCACAAGGTCGGCCTGACCTCTCAAGCCATGCAGTCCCAGCTGGGCGTCGATTGCCCGGACTACGGGCGGCTGACCGCATCGATGTTCTTGCCCGAGGGTGCGCCCATCCCCGTCGACCGATTCTTGCAGCCACGCGTCGAACCCGAGATCGCGTTCGTGATGGGACGCCGCCTGGCCGGACCCGGTGTCACCGTCGCCGACGCGGCACGCGCTGTCGACGTCGTCATGCCCGCGTTGGAGATCATCGACTCCAGGATCCGGGATTGGGATATCCGCCTGATCGACACGATCGCCGACAACGCCTCCTCAGGTGGCGTGGTGCTCGGCGGCACGGCACGCCGGCTCAACGAACTGGATCTGCGCTTGATGGGCGTGCTGGTGCACCGCAACGGAGAACTGGTCGCCACCGGCGCCGGCGCGGCGGTGTTGGGTTCCCCACTCAACGCGCTGGCCTGGCTGGCCAACGTCCTCGGTGCTCGCGGTGTGGCGATCGAGGAGGGCGACACCGTCATCCCCGGCTCCATGACGTCGGCACTGCCGGTCCGGGCCGGCGACAGCTTTCACGTTGAATTCGCCGCACTCGGCAGCGTCACAGCACATTTCGCCGCCGCATAACCGCTGCGGCACCTACAGGAGAAACTATGTCCACAATTTCTGCCGCCATCGTCGGCCCCGGCAACATCGGTACCGACCTGCTGGCCAAGCTGGCGCACAGTGACCGGATCACCGTGCGTTACATGGTCGGTGTCGATGCCGCATCGGATGGGCTGGCACGCGCCGCCGCCCGTGGGGTCACCACCTCGGCCGGTGGCGTCGACTGGTTACTCAACCAGGATGAGCTGCCCGACATCGTGTTCGAGGCCACCTCGGCGAAGGCCCACGCCGCCAACGCGCCCCGCTATGCCGAGGCAGGTATCCGTGCCGTCGACCTCACCCCTGCCGCGATCGGGCCGTTCGTCTGCCCGCCGGTGAATCTCGACATCAACGCTGCGGCGCCCAACGTCAACATGATCACCTGCGGCGGCCAGGCGACGATTCCCATCGTCCACGCGGTGAACCGGGTGACCCCGGTCAGTTACGCCGAGATCGTCGCATCCATCTCATCGCGGTCGGCCGGCCCGGGCACCCGGGCCAACATCGATGAATTCACCGAAACCACCGCGCGGGCCATCGAGGAAGTCGGCGGTGCGGCCCGCGGCCGGGCGATCATCGTCATCAACCCGGTCGAACCGCCGATGATCATGCGCGACACCGTTTTCTGTGCCATCGATCCCGATGCCGACCGCGACCGGATCGCCGAGTCGATCTACGACATGGTTCGCGCGGTCACCACCTACGTGCCCGGGTACGCGATCAAAGCCGAACCGCAGTTCGACGACCCGCGCCCCGATTGGAATGGAAAGGCCCGTGTGACGACACTTCTGGAAGTACATGGCGCGGGCGACTACCTGCCGCCCTACGCGGGCAACCTCGACATCATGACGGCAGCTGCCGCCGAGGCCGGCGAGCGAATCGCCGCGTCACTGCTGGCAGCACGAGATCAGGTGGTAGCACGATGAGCAATTGGGACACCGGGGCACGCGAGGTACGCCTCGTCGACACCACGCTGCGCGACGGCAGCCACGCGATGGCGCACCGCTTCACCGTCGCACAGGTCCGCGACACGGTCGCCGCCCTCGATGCGGCTGGGGTGTCGATGATCGAGGTGACCCACGGCGACGGACTCGGCGGATCGACCTTCAACTACGGCTTCTCGCTGGTCGACGAAACCGAACTCATCTCCGCCGCCGTGGCCGAGGCCCGCCAGGCCAAGATTGCGGTACTACTGCTACCCGGGCTGGGCACCGTCAAGGATCTCAGGGTCGCCCACGACCTGGGCGCGGGCGCGGTGCGGATCGCCACGCATTGCACCGAGGCCGACGTCGCCATCCAGCACTTCGGCGCCGCACGTGACCTGGGCCTGGAGACGGTCGGCTTCCTGATGCTCTCGCACATGTCGAGTCCGGAACAGCTGGCCCGTCAGGCCAGGATCATGGCCGACGCCGGCTGCCAATGCGTTTACGTGGTGGATTCGGCCGGTGCACTGATCCTCGACGAAGTCACCGACCGGGTCGCCGCTCTGGTCGCGGAGTTGGGCGAGGACGCCGAAGTCGGCTACCACGGTCATCAGAATCTCAGCCTGGGCGTCGCCAACTCGGTACTCGCCCACCGCGCCGGCGCCCGCCAGATCGACGGCTCGCTGGTCGCCCTCGGCGCCGGGGCGGGCAACTCGCCGACCGAGGTCCTGGCCACGGTGTTCGACCGACTGGGCATCGTCACCGGCGTCGACAAGAACCAACTACTGGCGGCCGCCGAAGATGTTGTCAAACCGTATATTTCCCGGCTCCCGGTGATGGACCGGGCGTCGATCGTGCAGGGCTTCGCCGGGGTCTACTCGAGTTTCCTGCTGCACGCCGAACGAGCCGCAGGGCGCTACGGAGTTCCCGCCCACGAAATCCTCTACCGCGTCGGAGAACGTCGGTACGTCGGCGGTCAGGAGGACATGATCATCGACATCGCGATCGACCTCCAGCGCGAACGAAGCCAATCCCACACCGCCACTTCAGAACTCAGCCCCGTCTAGACACAATATAAGGACCACCCAGATGAAGATCGCCATCATCGGCGCCGGCGTCGCCGGCCTGTGCTCCGCCAAACTGCTGACCGAATTCGGTTTCGACGTAACCATTTTCGACAAGGTCCCCGATATCGGCGGTGTGTGGAGTCACACCCGGCTGTACCCGGGAGTGACCACGCAGAACGGGAAGGACACCTATGCCTTTTCGGACTTCCCGATGCCGAAGTCATATCCGGAGTGGCCGACCGGCGCCCAGGTGCAGCAGTACCTCGCCGCCTACGCCCGCCACTTCGACCTCGAGCGGCTGGTCCGGTTGAACACCGAGGTGGTCTCGGCCGACCTCGACGAGGCAGCAGGTCGCTGGACGTTGACCACCCGTGATCTCGTCACTGGGACGGTCGGACAAAGCGATTTCGATCAGTTGATCGCGGCCACCGGAATCTTCTGCGACCCGTTCATTCCCGATTACCCGGGAATCGACGATTTCACCCGGGCGGGCGGACGCATCTGCGCCGCTACGGAATTCAACAACCTGCAGGACGCTGTGGACAAGGACATCGTCGTCATCGGCTATGGCAAGTCGTCGTGCGATATCGCCGAGGCACTAAGCGACGTGGCGCGGTCCACCACCGTCGCGGCCCGCGAAGTCACCTGGAAGATGCCCCGCAAGGTCGGTGGGGTGATCAACTACAAGTACGTATTGCTGACCCGGCTCTCCGAGGGACTGTTCGACCACCTCGACCAGCGCGGCTTCGCCCGCGTCATCACCGGCCCCGGCCGGTTCGCCCGCAATGCCATGCTCGCCATGGTGGGACGGATCGCCCGGCACCAGTTGATGTTCGACCGCCTCGGCCTGGTGCCGGTGGGCCCGTTCGAAAGAATCGTGCGGCATGCGGTCAGCCTGGCCACCGAGGGCTTCTACGAGAAGATTCGCGACGGAGTCATCGACATGCGCCGCGGCGTGTCGATCGTCGGGCTCTACGACAAAGACGGCGCCCCAACAGTCGAGTTCTCCGACGGCACCACCCGCCGCGCGGACGCCGTGGTCTGCGCGACCGGCTACCAGCAGCGGACACCGTTCCTGGCCGAGGACCTGCAGGCGCGCATCACCGACGCGGACGGCAATTTCCAGCTGTACCGCCAGATTCTGCCTGTCGACGTCCCGCGGCTGTTCTTCGTCGGCTACGGGTCGTCGTTGCTGAGCCCGATCAGCGCCGAAGCCGCCGCGATCTGGGTGGTCAACTATCTGGCCGGGTACGCCGAGCTGCCGCCGGTCGAGCAGCAGCGCGCGTTCGCCGAGCGCCGACTGAAGTGGATGATCGAACGCACCGAGGGCAAGCATGCCCGCGGAACCAACATCATCCCGTTCTCCGTGCGCCAGATCGACGAGATCCTCGATGAGGCAGGGGTGAACGTCGGACGCTGGACCCAGTTACGGCAGTGGCTGCTACCGATCAGGCCAACCGCCTACCGGGCCGCCACCCGAAAGCTGCACCGCCGAATCGACGGCAAGACAGGTTCCCGGCACAGCGAGCCGCGTGCTGCTACGTCCAGAACCTGACGCTTCCGCTTCGCCACACATCTGACAACCGACTGACGCACTGACGCCGCCTATGCGCGGCGCCAGCACTCGCGCACACCCTTTTACTTCGAGCTAGGACGTCCCATGCCACCAATCCCCCACCGCCGGAACAGAACTCGACTCACTGCCGCTGTGGTTGTCGCGGCGTTGGCGTTGACCGCGTCGCCGGCCACGCTGATGAACCCTGTCGCCCAAGCCGACGATCAGCATTACGAAGAATTCTACACACCGCCGACGCCGCTCCCCGGTGGCCGGCCGGGGGAGCTCATCCGCACCGAACCGTCACCTCTGGTGCTCGAGCCCTCGGGTCAGCTCGGCGCGTTCGTGGGAACGGGTACGCGAATCATGTACCGCAGCACCGACGCTCAGGGCAAGCCGGTGGCCGTGACCGGCACCTACATCGAACCCGACGCCCCGTGGACGGGCAACGGCCCGCGTCCGCTGATCGCGTACGCGACCGGGCCATACGGAACGGGTGAACAGTGTGCGCCTTCTCGACTGTTCAATCAGGGCATCCACTTCTCGCAGGGGTTCGACCTGATGTTCAACTACGAGGAGGGGTTCATCGCCACCCTGTTGGCCCGGGGCTTCGCCATCGTGGTCACCGACGGTGTCGGCATGGGTGTCCACGGGCCGGAGTCACCGCAATTCCTCAACAGGGTCGCGGCGGGTACCGCGATGCTCGACGCTGCCCGCGCGGCTATGAAACTCCCCGGCACGTCGCTGAATTCTCATGGGCCGGTGGCCTTCTGGGGCTGGGCGTCCGGTGGGCAGGCCTCGATGTCGGCCGCCGAATTGGCCGGCAGCTACGCACCCGAACTTCGGGTCGTGGGCACCTACGCCGCGGGGGCCGTCACCGATATCGCGGCAGCGCTTCCGGCTATCGACGGCAACTTCCTGGCGGTGCTGACCGGATACATGTTGCGTGGCATCATCGCGTCGTACCCCCAGACCGAAGAGCCGCTGCGTAATTCGCTGACCCCGCGCGGCCTGGATATGCTGGACTGGAGCGGCCACACCTGTCTGGTCCAGGGCAGTGTCGACTACGCTTTCCGGCACGTGCAGCCCTGGTTCAACACCGATCTGAACGACCTGGTCGGCAACGATCCGATAAAGAGCCTGCTGGCGGCGCAACGCATCGGCAGCCTCAAGCCCACCGGTCCGGTCCTGGTCACCCACAACCGCTGGGATTCCCTCGCGCCCTATACCTCAGCCGTCGACACTGCGAACGACTGGTGTGCGAAGGGTGCTGACGTCACGTTCCGGACCAACGAGATGGCACCGTTCTTGAACAAGATGGCCACCACCAGCTTGTTGCAACCGTACGTCGACGGCGAACCGACCATGGACTGGCTCACCGACCGGTTCAACGGGGTGCCCACCGCGCCCAATTGCGGCAGCTTCTAGCCGAGGTCCTAGCCCGCCCGCGCTGCGGTGAGCCGCTGCATGTCAGCCATGCCCTGCTCCTGCGCATCGCGCATCCAGGCCGGCAGTGGCGCCCGCAGCTCGGGCAGCACCTCGTTGTCGAGCAACCCCTGCAGCCGGGCCTGTTTGGTGCTGCGGCCTGCCTGGTTATCAAGTTCGTTTGCGCCCGAGGGCAATTCGTAGTCGTAGAGCTCGTAGTCGATCTTGCGGGAATGGTCCGCCTCCATGCCGCCGCGCTGCCAGTAGGAGTAGCGGCCGAACTTCGCATCGGGCGTCCGCACCGCGACGATGTGGCTGGGGGCCGACGTCGGAATCTCGGTGGGCACCACACCGCCGCCGAACATCTTCCGCACCGCAGGCGATTTCATCAGCGTGGCCATCTCCTCCACCGACATGTCGTCGGTGGCGTGGGCCACCCAGGGGCGGCCCGCCGCGCCGGGGTTCGCCGCGACGGCGGCGATGTCGCCGCGCGCCTGCAGGTAGGTGAACCGGCCGTCGGAGCGCCAGCCGTTGCCGCCGGCCGCGATGGTCAGCAGCAACGGCGCGATGTCCACGCTGGAAGTGAGCTGTCCGCGGCGCTCGCCGGGTTTGGGCGTCAGGTGGCCGGCGGGGTCGTGGATGTACAGCGGCACCCGGATCGATTCCTCGTAGATCGCCGCGCCCTTACCGCGAAGACCGTGCGAGCCGGCATATTCCCCGTGGTCCGAGGTGAACACCACGACGGTGTCGCGCTCGACATCCGGGCGCGACGCCAGCGTGTCCAGCACCCGGCCGATCTGCACATCCACCTGTTGCTGCAGCCACAGGTAGTTGTCGAGGCAGCGAGCCCACTGCGCCGCCATCTCCGGACCGGAATACGGCACCGGGCCCGTCATGAGCGGCGACATGAAGTTCATGTAGTCGATCTGCAGCTGCGGCTTACCGCGCCGGCGCAGGTCGTCGGCGTTCTCGAAATTGGCGGGCATCCCGGAGAACACATGCGGAACATCATCGGGCAGTGGGTTTCTCGGCCACCAGCAGATGTCGTGCGGGTTCACCAGGGACAGGGTGGTGCACCACGGGCCGCTACCGGCGTGGTCGGCGAACCACCCGTCGAACTGGTCGACGATGGTGTGGTCGACGTGCAGCCCCTGGTTCGGTCCGCCGTTGGGCGAGGGATAGGTCCCACCCGAAAAACCGTGCGCGTCAAGGCCGTCCGGGGTGGTATCGGCCATCTGGCCCAGGTGCCATTTGCCCCACCACCAGGTCCGGTAACCCTGCTCGCGAAGCATGGTGCCCCACGTCGGAAAGCGGGGTGCCAGGGTGGATTCGGTGGCCCCCTCGCCGGTGTACAGGCAGCCCGTCTGATGCGAGTACAGCCCCGTGGTCAGCACACCGCGCGACGGCGTGCACATGTTGGACGCGGAGTAGTGCGACTCGAAGGACACACTGCGCTGCCGCAGCCGGTCCAGGTTGGGCAGCAGTTCGCCGAGCTTCGTGGCGTCGGGGAACCATTGGGGCGCGCGCATCTGGTCGACGACGATCACCAGGATGTTGGGCCTGCCTGCCGTGTGGTCACGGCCCGCCCGGGACAGCAGCTGATAACCGCCCACGCCTGCCGCGGCCACCCCCGCTACCGCCGCCGTGCCCTTGAGAAGTGTCCGCCGGTCGATATCCGCCATGAGGCCAGACTAGGAGCGGATGCCGTGAGCGAGCTGAAAACACTGGGATCGGCTATCGGTCGTGTGTGGGCGGATGACCGGTCCATTTGACGTACGCCCGGCGGAATTCCCGCGGGTCGGTGAACCCGACCTCTGCGGCGATGGCGTGAATCGGCATCGCCGTCTCCCGGACCAGATACCGTGCCCGTTCGCTGCGGACCTTGTCGCGTAGCGCGCTGAATTGCTGACCATCGGCACCGAGACGCCGACGCAGCGTGCGCTCCGTCATGCCCAGCCGCTTGGCGATCTGGGCCATGGTCAGCGGGTCTCGCACGCTGTCGCGCAACATCGTCTCGACCGTCTGCACCACGTCGGTCGGTGGCTCACCCTGGGTCAGCATGTCGCGGCAGGCGGCGACCGCGACCGCGTGCGTGGCCGGATCGGCGCGCGGCAGCCGCTGCGACCACAGCGGGTCGGGGAACGCCAGCCGGTTGGCATCGGCGCTGAACAAGACCGGGCAGCCGAAGAATTCGCGATACCGGTGCGCGTAGACGGGTGCGGGGTAGCTGACCTGTACGTACTCCGGCGCCTGCTGGGGCAACTCGAGCACGGTCCTGACGGTGACCAGCACGCTGCAGAAGAGCTCCTCACACAGGAAGGGCAGCAACTCCGGTTCCGGGTGCCGCTCGTAGGCCCGCAGCGCAAACGTGTCACCGATGAGCTCGGCGCCGACATCCATCAGGCTGCCGGCGCTCTGATGCAGTTCGAGGCCGACCTGCATTGCCATGCCGAGGTTTTCCGCCGAGCGAATGGCCAGGCCGAGCACCCCGAACGACACGAACATGTCACGCGCCCCGACATCGATCCCGAGACCCCGGTCCGGCATGGCGCGCACCGCACGCCGCAGGATGAGCGCCGCCTGCCGGAACGAGATCCGCGTGTCGGGCAAATTGAGTGTCTCGGCAGACAGACCGGCCGCGGCCAGCCACCGCTGCGTGGGCAGACCCGCGCGCTCGGCAACGTCGACGACGTTGACGAGCACCGACGTCGGGATGAAGGCCGCGTCCTGCCTGTCCACCCCACCTCCTACATGTGTCCGGTTTCCCCCCCATTGTGGTCACCGATGCCCTCGTGCGCACCCAGCGACATGCGGTTAGCTCCCGATCCATGGTGTCGTCAATGCCGGTCGATCTGTCGGAATCGCTTTCCGCTGAGGGGTCGTGGGCGCGTCCGGGCACGTATTGGCCGGCATTGACCGACGCGACCGCGCATCTGGAGACACCGCTGGCCGCGATCGACCTCGGCGCGCTGCGCCACAACGTGCACGATATGCGCCGCCGCGCGGCCGGGACACCGATCCGGGTGGCGTCCAAATCGGTGCGGTCGCGGGCGATACTGGACGCCGTCACGGCCGTCGACGGCTATGCGGGCGTCTTGGCCTTCACCTTGCCCGAAGCGCTGTGGCTGGCCGCGGGCGATGACGCGCATCCCCCACACGACGACGTCGTGGTCGGTTATCCGACAGCCGACCGCACCGCGATCGCTCGATTGGCGTCGGCCCCGGAGTTGGCGGCGCGGGTGACCCTCATGGTGGACGACGTGGCCCAGCTGGATCTGGTGGACGCCGTCGCCGCGCCGTCGACCCGGCCCGCGCTCCGGGTGTGCCTGGACCTCGACGCGTCGTGGCAGGCTCCGGCACTCGGCCATCTCGGCGTGCGCCGCTCCCCCGTCCACAGTGCCGCGCAGGCCCGCGCCCTGGCCGTGGCCATCGCCGCCCGCCCGGGCTTCTCGCTGGTGGGGTTGATGTCCTACGAAGCCCAGATCGCGGGTGTCGGTGACGACGTCCGCGGCCAGGCCGCGCGGTCCCGACTGATCCAATGGATGCAGCGACGCTCCAAGGACGAACTGCTCGAACGCCGCGGTCGCGCGGTGGCCGCGGTACGACAGGTGGCGGACCTCGAGTTCGTCAACGGTGGCGGTACCGGATCCATCGAGTACACCGCCGCCGATCCCGCGGTCACCGAAGTCGCCGCGGGCAGTGGCCTTTTCGGTCCGCACCTGTTCGACACCTACCGTGGCTTCTCACCCGCACCCGCTGCGGCGTTCGCGCTGTCGGTCGTGCGCAAGCCCGCAGCGCAGATCGCGACGGTGCTGGGCGGCGGCTGGATCGCCTCCGGACCGCCGGCCAAAGACCGGGTGCCGCAACCGGTCTGGCCTCCGGGACTGAGTCTGCTGTCCGCTGAGATGGCCGGCGAGGTACAGACCCCCGTCACCGGAAAGGCCGCGGCCACGCTGGCCATCGGCGACCGCGTGTGGTTCCGGCACTGCAAGGCCGGTGAGCTCAGCGAGCACGTCGACCGATTCTGGTTGGTCCGCGACGGACACACCGTCGGCGCGGCCGCCACCTACCGAGGCGAAGGGCAGACGTTCCTATGACTGGGCACCAGTGGACGAACTGGGGGCGCTGCGCGACGGCGCGGCCAACGGAAGTACTGCGGCCCAAAACCGCTGCGGAAGTCTGCGACATCGTCGCCCGCGCCTCCGCGGCGGGCCGCCGGGTCAAGGTCGTCGGCTCCGGGCACAGTTTCACCGGCATTGCCGTGGCGCCGGACATTCAGCTGAATCTGGGCGCCTTGGCCGGTGTGCTCAGCGCAGACCAGGGCCGCAAGCGGGTCACCGTCGGCGGCGGAACCCCGCTGTGGCAACTGACGCAGCTGCTGACCACGCGAGGACTGGCGCTCGAGAACATGGGCGACATCGACCGGCAGACCATCTCCGGGGCCATTTCCACCGGCACCCACGGCACCGGTGTGACGTTCGGCGGACTGGCAACTCAGGTGGTCGGGCTGACGCTGGTCGCGGGCAACGGCGAGCTGGTCCGGATCGACGAGGAGCAGAACAGCGAGCTCCTGCCGGCGGCGCGCGTCGGCCTGGGTGCGCTGGGCATCATCGTCGAGGTGACGCTGCAGTGCGTCCCCAGTTTCGCGATCCACGCCATCGAACGCGTCGAGCCGGTCAACGAGGTCATCACAGCCTTCGATGAACGCTGCACGCACACAGACCATTTCGAGTTCTTCTGGTTCCCGCACACCGAGGTCGCGTTCACCAAGGCCAACATCCGGCTGCCCGCGTACACTCCGCTCGAGTCCACCAATCCCGTCTCCCAGTGGATCGAAGAGGAACTGGTGGAGAACGGTGTCCTGGGCGCGATCTGTGCGGTGGGCAGCGCACTGCCGGCCGCTGTTCCGGTGCTGAACCGCACCGTCACCCGGTTCCTGTCCGACCGTGAGCACACCCAGCGTTCCGATCGCGTCTTCACCTCGCCGCGGCGGGTGCGGTTCCGCGAGATGGAATACGCCGTCCCCTACGAGTCGGTGGGCGCCGCATTCGACGAGGCGCGCAGCCTGATCGCCGAACGAGGTTGGCGCATCGGGTTTCCCATCGAGGTCCGGGCCGCCGCCGCGGACGAGAACTGGTTGTCGACTGCCTACGGACGACGCAGCGCTTACGTCGCGGTGCACCGCTACGTGCGCGACGACCCGACCGAATACTTCGCCGCGGTCGAGCAGATCATGCGGCGCCACGACGGGCGGCCGCACTGGGGCAAGATGCATGGCCGCACCGCCGCGGACCTGCGAGACAGCTACCCGCGGTTCGACGATTTCCTCGCGGTCCGCGAAAAACTCGATCCCAAAAGGACTTTCGCCAACGACTACCTATACCAAGTGCTCGGAGATTGAGGAACCAGATGACAACGATTCATGCCTTCGGCGATGACGCGCTCGGTGACCACGACGCCGTCGCCCTGGCACAACTGGTCCGCGACATGCAGGTCAGCCCTGATGAACTGGCGGCCGCCGCGACGGCCCGCGCCGGGCTCGTCGACCCCGCGCTGCGGGCGGTGGCATGCCGGCTGCCGCCGCGACACAGCACCGATCCGAACGCCGAATTCTTCGGCGTCCCAACGTTCATCAAGGACAACACCGATGTCGCCGGCTTGCCGACCACGCACGGTTCGGAGGCATTCACGGCCCGGCCCGCAAAGAAGGACGGCGCCTACGCGACGCAGCTCCTGAGCACCGGCATGACGCTCATGGGCAAGACCCGGATGCCCGAATTCGGTTTCAACGCCACCACGGAATACATGACCGAGGAGCCGGTCCGAAACCCCTGGCACACGGGATACTCCGTCGGCGCCTCATCCGGCGGCTCGGCGGCGCTGGTCGCCGCGGGCGTCGTGCCCATCGCGCACGCCAACGACGGCGGTGGCTCCATCCGCATTCCCGCCGCCTGCGCGGGCCTGGTCGGGCTCAAGCCGAGCCGAGGCCGGCACCGCGACGGCGAGCAGGTCAGCCACCTGCCGATCAACATGATCTCCGAGGGCGTCCTGACCCGTAGCGTCCGCGACACCGCGGCATATGTCGCCGCGTGCGAGAACCATTGGCGCAATCCGAAACTCGCGCCCATCGGCCGGGTGCACGGGCCGGCGCGGCGGACCCTTCGCATCGGCGTGCTGTTCGACAGCGTCACCGGTGAGTCGGTCGACGCCGCCACCCGGGCGGCCGTCGAAGACACCGCGGCGTTGCTCGAAGCCGCCGGTCACGTCGTCGAACCCATAACACTGCCCGTCACGGCGCAGTTCGCCGACGACTTCGTCCAATACTGGGCTCTGCTCGCCGATCTCGCGGTCGGCACCGGCCGGTTGATCCTGGACCGGTCGTTCGACGCCGCCAGGGCCGACGGCCTGAGCCTGGGGCTGCGCGCGCATCACCGCCGGAACCTGCACCGGACTCCGGGCGCTCTGCTACGCCTGCGTGGCGTCGCCGCGCAGTACGCGCGGATGTTCGCCCGGCACGAAGCCGTGCTCTCCCCGGTGCTTTCGCACACCACGCCCCGCATCGGCTTCCTCGCGCCGACGGTCGACTTCCCCGACCTCATCGACCGCCTGCGCCGGTATGTCGCGTACACCCCGCTCAACAACATCGCGGGCACGCCGGCCGTCTCGCTACCGGCCGGCCTGTCCCCCGAGGGCCTACCGGTCGGGGTGCAACTGTCCGGCGCGTACGGCGACGAGCGCACCCTGCTCGAGCTGGCTTTCCTCCTGGAATCGGCGCGGCCGTTCGCCCGGATTCAGGAGGTCGCCAGCGCATGCCGGGCGTAGGCGCGCACGTCGGCGTCGCCGTCCTCCAGCGCGATCCCGAGCGCCGCCCGGGCGGACTCTTCGGAGTCCGCCCACCGGGTCAGGCTCAGCACCGCGGCCTTGCGCACGTCCAGGTGCGGGTCGTGCAACGCCTGCGACAGTGGTTCGACGGCGACCGCCGCAGCCGCTCCGGACAGTGCCCGCACCGCACCCTGGCGAATCTGCCACGCTGATTCCCGAAGGGCGCGTTGCACTTCCGGCACGTCCTGCGCGGCGCAACCGACGGCGGCCAACGCGGCCAACGCCGCCGCCCGCACCAGCGGGTCCCGGTCGGCCACCAGCTGCCGCACGGTGTCCGCACCGGATTGCAGCGTGGCCAGGCCGTTGCCCGCCGCGATCCGTACCTCGCGGTTGTCGTCGGCCGCGGCGGCGGCCACCCCGTCGACGTCATCGACGGATACCAGCGCCCGCACCGCCTCGATGCGCACCCGGTGGTCGGGATCATCCACTGCGGCGCGGTAATCCGAGGCCGCACCCACACGGCGCGAACTGAGGACGTACAGCGTCACCGCCCGCACGACCGGGTCACCGGACTTCAGGTACGGCGCGACCGCGGCCGGATCAGGCAGCATCTCGACCAGCTCGCGAAGCGCGTCGGCAGCCGTGGCCCGCACCGCGCCGTCGTCGTCGCCTAGGGCGGCGACCAGGTCCGGTTGATAGCCGTCCGGCAGGTTCTCCACCAGCACTGCGATAGCCGCCCTCCGCACCCCCGCGTCGACGTCCTGCAGGTACGCGGCCAGGTCGGACAGCGTCGGCTCCTCCAGCGCCACCACCACCGCGATCCGCGGCGACGGCGGCGCCACCGGCTCGGTGGGACGCAGGCGCGATCCCGCGGTCGCCGGCGCCTTGCCACCGACGAGGTCCGGCTGGTGCACATGCTGCACCGCGTGGTCCGACGGCAGGTGGTCCAAGTCGGGCACCGGCACGAAATACGGTGCCACGGGCCGCTTCAGGAACTCCATCTGACCGTCCGCGTTCTTACGCAAATTCAGGTGATAGCGCCACTCGTCGTCGTCGCGTTCCGGGATGTCGGCACGGTCGTGGTACAGGCCCCAGCGCGATTCGGTACGCGTGAGCGACGAGCGGGCCGCCATCTCGGCGCAGTCCCGGATGAACGACACCTCGACCGTCCGCATCAACTCGTGCGGCGTGCGGGCGCCCATCTGCTCGATCTCCTCGGCCATGCGCTCGAAGGTGCGGACCGCGATGGACAGCTTGGTCGCCGTCTTCGGCGGGGCCACATAGTCGTTCACGAAGCGGCGCAGTTTGTACTCAACCTGCGGCTGCGGCGGTCCGTCCGGGTGCCGCAGCGGGCGGTAGATCAGCTCGTGCGCCTCGGCCAGCTGGTCCTGCGGAAGGTCCGCGGGCGCTTCGACATCGGCCAGGGTCGATGCCGCGTGCTCGCCGGCGAGGTCGCCGTAGACAAACGCCCCGATCATGTAGTTGTGCGGCACGCACGCCATGTCACCGGCGGCGTACAGTCCGGGCACCGTGGTGCGGGCATGTTCGTCGACCCACACCCCGGACGCGGAATGCCCACTGCACAAGCCGATCTCGGAGATGTGCATCTCGATGTCGTGCGTTCGGTAGTCGTGGCCGCGGTTGGCATGGAACGTGCCGCGCGTCGGACGCTCGGTGGTGTGCAGGATGTTCTCCATCGCGGTGATGGTCTCGTCCGGCAGGTGGGTGACCTTGAGGTAGATCGGGCCGCGGGCGGATTCGATCTCGCTCTTGACCTCGGCCATCATCTGGCCCGACCAGTAGTCGGAGTCGACGAACCGTTCCCCCAGCGCGTTCACCTGGTACCCGCCGAAAGGATTGGCGACGTAGGCGCAGGCCGGCCCGTTGTAGTCCTTGATCAGCGGGTTCACCTGGAAGCACTCGATGCCCGACAGTTCCGCCCCCGCGTGGTAGGCCATGGAGTATCCGTCGCCGGCGTTGCAGGGGTTTTCGTACGTGCCGTACAGGTATCCCGAGGCGGGCAGGCCGAGGCGGCCGCTGGCCCCGGTCGCGAGGATGACGGCCTTGGCGGCCACCGTCACGAATTCGCCTGTGCGCGTATTGAAAGCCGCGGCGCCGACCGCGCGTCCCGCAGAGGTCAGCACCCGCACCGGCATCAGCCGGTTCTCGATGCGCAGCTTCTCCCGGATGGACTTCTGCCGCATCACGCGGTACAGCGCCTTCTTGACGTCCTTGCCCTCGGGCATCGGCAACACGTACGAGCCGGAGCGGTGCACGCGGCGCACGGCGTATTCGCCGTGTTCATCCTTCTCGAATTTGACGCCGTAGCGTTCCAGCCGCTGCACCATGGCGAAGCCGCGCGTCGCGGTCTGATAGATGGTGCGCTGGTTGACGATTCCGTCGTTGGCCCGGGTGATCTCGGCGACGTAGTCCTCCGGGGTGGCCTTACCGGGGACGACGGCGTTGTTGACGCCGTCCATGCCCATGGCCAGCGCACCGGAGTGCCGGACGTGCGCCTTCTCCAGCAGAAGTACCCGGGCGCCGTTCTCGGCAGCGGTCAGGGCGGCCATGGTGCCGGCGGTACCACCCCCGATCACCAGGACATCACAGTCCAGGCGCACGGGGTTGGCGAGATCGGGGATCTCAAGGGTGCTCATTGGTGTAGTGCTCCAAGGATTTCGGCCCGCAGCTCGGTACGGGAGATTTCGGCATCACGGGGACTCGGGACAGCCAGCAGCGCGCGCAGCGGCTGGCCGGCGCGGCCGAGGACCGCCACCCGGTCCCCTAGGGCGAGGGCTTCGTCCACGTCATGGGTGACGAAGACGACGGTGGTCGGATGGGCCTGCCAGGTGTCGATCAGCAAGTGCTGCATGGCGGTTCGGGTCTTGGCGTCCAGCGCGCCGAACGGCTCGTCCATCAGGACGGCCCGCGGCGCCCCGGCCAGGCCGCGCGCCAACTGGACCCGCTGGCGCATCCCGCCGGACAGGCTCTTCGGCAGGAAGTCGGCGAATCCGCTGAGCCCGACCTCGTCGATCCACCGTTCGGCGCGTTCGCGGCGCCCGGCACGCGGCGTCCCACGCAACTGCAGCGCCAGCTCGATGTTGGATCGCACTGTGCGCCAGGGCAACAACGCGCTGTCCTGGAAGACCATGCCGCGATCACGCGACGTGGTGGTCACGAGCTCGCCGTCCGCGAGGACCTGCCCCGCGTCTGGCTTGAGCAGCCCGGCCAATGCCCGCAGTATCGTCGACTTGCCACAGCCCGATGGCCCGGTCAGCACCAGGATCTCCCCCGGCTGAACTGTCAGACTCAGCCCGTCGACAACCGGCTCGCCGGTGTAGGACAGCCGGATCCTGTCGAGTTCCAGGCGTAGGCCCGCGGTCAATACGCCGGTCATCTGTGCCCTCTGCTCTTCGCGAAGGCGCTCATCGCTCGTTCTCCTCGCCACGCGGCAGCCAGCGCGTCAGCCGCCGGCCGATCAGCTCCACCGCGGCCGCCGTGCCGAAACCCAACGCGCCGATGGTGATGATGCCGACGAAAACGCTCGGGTAATCCAGCACGGTGTAGGCCTGCCAGGTCCGGTAGCCGACGCCGAGCCGGCCGGAGATCATCTCCGCGGACACCACACAGATCCAGGCCACCCCCATGCCGACCGACAGGCCGCCGAACAGCCCGGGCAGCACGCCCGGAAACACCACCTGCCGCAACACATCCCAGCGACTACCGCCGAGGGTCCGCACCGAGTCCTCCCATAGCGTCGGCAGGGCCCGAACGGCGTGCCGGGTGCTGACCATGATGGGGAAGAACGCCGCCAGGAACGTGATGAACACGATGCCGGCCTCGTCGGTCGGGAACAGCAGGATGGCCACCGGCACCAGCGCGATGGCCGGAATCGGACGAGCCAGCTCGGTCGGCGGGCCAACGATGTCCGCGAACAGCTGCGACCGGCCGAGAGCGATACCGGTGACCGCACCGATCACGGCCGCGAGTCCGAAACCGCTGACGATCCGGATCACCGACTGCGTGAGGTCCAGCCAGTACTGCGCGGCGCCCAGCCTCTCGACGAATTTGGCGGCGATCTGGGTCACGGTCGGCAGATTGTCGAACCGCAGCCAGAACCGGATGTGATGGACGGTCAGCAGCTGCCAGATGCCCACGGCAGCAATGACCGACAGGGTCTTGATCACGTAGCCGCGCCATTTCGCCGGCCCCGGCCGCCGCGGGACCTCGGCCTCGGCAGTGCGTGTGGGTGCGGCCGGGGCCGCGGCGATGGCCGTCATGCCACATCCACCAGAGCCTGCTGGTAGGTCACCACCGACGATCCGGGATGGGCCGCCTGGTACCGATGGGCGCCGGCCGCGGTGTCGAACGGCACGAACTCGGCACCCTGATGGACCCACACGGATTTGTCTGCCAGCCAACGGGTTCCGAGTTCCGCGTCCGGGACGTAGGCGGCAAGGACCTTGGTGCCCTTGTCCTGCGCGGCCCGGATCGCCTTGAGCAGGCAGGTCGGGTTGGCCGCCGGCTGCGTGGTGTCCGAACCGTCGGGCCACAACTCACCCGCGAGCGCCGGGTTGTCGACCGGGATGTTGCACACCGGGTCGGTGCCATGTACCACCGACGGATTGGCGGTGCGGGCGACCGCAGCGTTGTAGTCGCGGCCCCGCTCGGTCAACGCCTTGCGCAGCGGTCTGTCCTGGACGAACGCGTTGACATCGAGGTCGGCGAAGTCGCCGATCGACTTCAGATACGGCACATCGCCTTTCAACGCGTCGACCAGCGACGGCTTCAGCGTGGTGTCGAACCGGGTGCCGCCGGGGCCGTTGTACAGGTAGACGACTTCCTGCGGCAAGCCGCTGCCCTGCGCTACGGCCCGGGCCGCTTCCAGTGGTTTGGTGTTGAGGAAATCGGTGGCATCGAGCTGTGCCTGCAGGAACGCGTCGAGCACCTCGGGATGCGCCGAAGCATAGGCCCGCCGCACCACGACACCGTGCCACGTCGGGTAATTCAGCTCGGCGCCGTCGTACAGCAGGCGGGCCTTGTTCTGGAAGACCAGCAGTCCCGGCCAGGCGACGAACTGCGAAAGCGCCTTGACCTGACCGGATTCCAGTGCCGACGCACCGATCTGCGGCTGCTGGTTTAGCACCTCGACTCCGGTCTTCGGGTCGATGCCGATCTTCGACAGCGCCCGGACCAGGGTGCCGTGACCGGCCGACCCGACACTGGCCGATATCTTCTGGCCGCCGAGTTCGTTCAGCGACTGGATCGGTGAATCCGGCGCCACGACAACCATGTTCAGCGAACCTGTGGGACTGGACCCGGTGACCGACACCAACTCGGTCTTGGCACGTTCGTTGCCCTGGGTCTTGGAGCCGTTGATCAGCAGTGGATAGTCACCCATGGAACCGATGTCGATCTTCTCGGCGACCATCTGGGCGGTGATCGGCGCACCGGTGTCGTAATCCTGCCATTCGACGTGGTACTTCTTGCCGGTCTTGGAAGTAATGTCGCTGAGCCGATGTTCCAAATACCCTTGCGCACGCAGCAATGTCCCTGCGGTGACGGTGTTGATGGTCTTGGACTGGTAGCCGACGACCACGGTGATGACGTCGTCGTCCTTACCGGCCGAATCCACCGAGCAGCCGGTGGCGGCCAGCACGACGGTGGCCGCCAGGGCGGAGAACCGGGCGAGTTGCGTGCGTTTCATTGGGCTGGGGTCCTTAGCGGATGAGGTAGGGCATGTTGACGGAGACGGCACCGGTTGGGCAGCGTGCGGCGCACGGCCCGCAGTACCAACACTCGTCGACGTGCATGTACGCCTTGCCGTTGTCGGGGTTGATGGCCAGCGAGTCCAGCGGGCAGACGTCGACGCACAGCGTGCAGCCCTCGATGCACAGCGACTCGTCGATCGTGACCGGCACATCGGCGCGTTGGTTGTTGACCAGCGTCATGATTCACTCCGTAACAGGTTGCCGCGCATGGTGATTCGGTCACCACGCAGTCGGATGTATTCGAGGTCGACGGGACGCCCGTCGTCGAGTGTGGTGAGGCGTTCGAGCATCAGGATCGCTCCGCCGGCCGGCATGTCGAGGGTGGCAGCGGTGTGCGGATCAGCCGAGACCGCTTCCAGCGCAATGTCCGCCGAGCCCAGCCGCTGCGCGGTGACCTGCTCGATCAACGCGAACACATCGTTGGTCTCCAATGAGTGCTCGAGCACCGCTGCGCCGATGTCGGGCACCAGGTACGTCAGGTCCAGGCTCAGCGGCAGGTCGCCCAGGTAACGCAGCCGTTCGACGAAGACGACGGGCTCGCCGGGGTTCATCCGCAGCCGGCGCGCTACCGCCGCGGGTGCGGGGATATGCGTCGCGGCCCGGACCTCGTTGCGGACCTCGCCGTAGTCCTTGAACGTCTCCTTCAGCCCGACCAGCGCGTGCAGCCCATGGTCGTATTTGCGCTGGGCGACATGGGTGCCGACCCGCGGGCCGCGGTCGATCAGCCCTTCGGCCTTGAGGATCGCCAAGGCCTCACGCACGGTGTTGCGAGAGACGGAGAACTCGGCCACCAGTTCGGCCTCGCCGGGCAGCCCGTCCGCGTAGATGCCGTCGCGCACCTGATGGCGCAGCACGTCGGCGACCTGGCGGGCGCGGTCGGCGCGCCGGCGCAGCGGGGTCGGATCGGTCGGCCGGGGCGAGCGAAGCGACGGGGAAGACTCGGACATGCGGACGACGGTAGGGACCAGCGCTCCTCAGGTCTGCACCCGCAAATCCGGTGGCTCGCAGGTACCCGCATTACGCCGCTTTGGCATGCCTGTGACCTGCACGAACCGGACCTTCAGCCGCCATTACGCCACCTTGACAACGCCCACCAATTCGAATCTCGATGAATACAAAACGCACCTGTCCGGTATCCGGCTCCGAACCCAGGAACTCCGAGCTGAGAAATACGTAGCGTCAATCACGCGGCGCCGGCAGCCACCCTGATTGAAGACACGTACTTTTCTCGGACGTCGGAGGTCCCTGAGCTCAATCACCACCAGCGGATCGACATCACGATTGAACTCACGCACTTTTCCGTCCGTATTCGTGGCAGCCACCGCGTGGAGCCGACGGAAACGCGGCTGGCCCTTCGCCCCTAGCTCCCCGCCGCCGACACCGTCACCGGAATCCCGTTGAGCGCACCGTTGCCGGACGGCTCGTCGATGAAGTCCGGCAGCGAGAGGATATTGGTGTTCACCCCGGGCGACGCGTTGGCAATCCCGAGCCGGGTGCCGGACTGCCCGTGCCCCCAGCCGTGCGGCATGGACACGACGCCCGGCTTGATCGCGTCGGTCACCTCGACGGGCACGACGATCTTCCCTGCGCCCGAGGCGACTTCGGCATTGTCGCCGTCTGTGATGCCCCGCGCGGCGGCGTCGCGACTGTGCATCAGCAAGGTGCACCGGTCGCGACCCTTCATCAGCGCGCCGACGTTGTGCAGCCACGAGTTGTTGGACCGCAGGTGCCGCCGGCTCACCAGCACCAGCTCATCCTCGGCACGCTCGAGTCGCGAAGCCAGCCGGGGCAGGTCGTCGAGCAGGTACTGCGGGGCCAGGCGAATCTTCTTGTCCGCCGTTCCCAACACCTCGGGCACCCGCGGCACCATGGGCCCGTAGTTGATCCCATCCGGGTGGGCCTTGAGCTTCTCGAGTGTCAGGCCATCGGGATTCTCGCCGTACCGGTCGCCGAACGCGGCGGTCCGCAGCGTCAGATCCAGCATGCGCTCGGGGCCGCCGTGGTCGTACTTCGCGCGGATCTCGGCGCCGTCGAGGCCCTGGGTGAAGCACAGATAGTCGAACCAGCCGTCGTCGAGCGCGGCGACGTCGACGTCCTCGGCCGGGGTGCCGGTGCACAATCCGGTCAGCCTGATGAGGATTTCCCACTCTTCCGGTGCGTCCGGGTCCTCGCGGTGGAACACCGGCGGCGAGTAGCGCGCGAAGCTGTTGATGGCCGAGCCCAGCAGCAGGTCCGCCGAATGGGGCTGCTCGAGCGCCGAGGGGCCGGGCAGGATCACGTCGGCGTGCCGGGTGGTCTCGTTGAGCCACAGGTCCACCGAGATCATCGCGTCCAGCTGCGACAACGCCTCGTCCAGCTTGTCGCCGCCCGGCGTCGACAGCACGGGGTTGCCGGCCACCGTGATCAGGGCTTTGAGCTGCCCCTCGCCCGGTGTGGTGATCTCTTCGAGCATGCAGGAGACCGGTACCTGGCCCAGCACTTCCTTCGCCCCGCGGACTCGGGTCTGGTAGCGGCCGAAGTTGGGCGCCCCGTCCTCCAGGCCCGGGATGGTCTGGCTGGTGACGGTCCAGGCGGTCGGGGTCGCGAACATCGCGCCGCCGGGCACGTCGAAGTGTCCGGTGACGATGTTGACGACGTCGATCAGCCAGCTGGCGAGGCTGCCGAACTCCTGGTTGCACGTGCCGATGCGGCCGTAGACGACGGCGCGCGGCGTGCCGGCCAGCTCGCGGGCCAGTTCCCGGATCCGCTCAGCATCGATACCTGTTGCGGCACAGACCCTTTCGGGTGACCAGCCGGCGACGGCGCGCTGCAGCTCGGGCACCCCGTCGAGATGCTGCGCCAGCCGGCCGAGGTTGACCAGTCCTTCGTCGAACACAACGTTGATGACGCCCAGCAGCAGCGCCGCGTCGGTACCGGGCGTGATGGGCAGCCACTCGTCGGCCTTGGCTGCGGTCTGGGTCCGCACCGGGTCGATGACGATCACCTTGCCGCGCTGACGAATTCCCCCGATGATGCCCATGATGTCCGGGGCGGCCAGGAGCGAGCCCTGCGACGCCGCGGGGTTGGCGCCCATCACCACCAGCAGGTCGGTGCGCTGCACGTCGGGCGTCGGGAACGCCCACCAGCTGCCGTACATCAGGTGCGACGACAGGTTCTTGGGCCACTGGTCGATGGTGCCCGGCGAATAGGTGATCGGTATGCCGGACAGGCCGAGCAGGATCGCTGCATACCGCGACAGCGAAAACGAGTGTGCCAGTGGGTTTCCGGCGTAGGCGGCGACGACGCCGATGCCGTGCTTGTCGATGATGGGTGCCAGGAGTTCGGTGCAGCGACGGAACGCGGTGTCCCAGTCGACGTCGTGCCACTGGCCGTCGATCTTGATCATGGGCCGGCGGATCCGATCGGGGTCCTCGTGCAGTGCACCCAGCGAGGCGCCCTTCGGGCAGATGTGGCCCGCGCTCCATGCGTCGGTCATGTTCGGCCGGATGCCGGCGACCTTGCCGCCCGACACCTGAATCTCCAAGCCGCACATGGCCTCACAGAGACAGCAGGCGTGCAGGTGCAGACCGTCTGCGCCGACTTCGGCGATCACTCGTGGCTCGGTTCCCATCCCCCGACTGTAACGGCGTTACTGAGACGCGGGTCACGATTGCTTCCGCTGACCGGGAGGCGGGATGGACCAGACCTAAAGGGCGTGCGACAGCTCGCGGCCGAACTGCAGCAGCCGCTGCATCTGGGCCAGGCCGCCGTCGTCGACGGACTTGGTGTACCGGAACGACTCGCAGAAGAAGTCGCTGTCGATGGCAGACTTCTGCCGGCTGCGGGTGATCAGCTGGGTGTACATCCGCAGCCGCACTTCGGCCAGGCGCCGGGTGCCGTCGGCCAGCACCTCGAACTGCGTGGTCAGGATGTGGTCGGTGATGGTCGACAACAGGATGGTGCGCACCGACGTGTCCAACGTGCGACGCACCTCTTCGTCCTCGCCGCTCGCGTCATCGTCGGCCCGCCACATGATCAGCCGCTCGCCATCGGTGAGCACGACCTCCTGCCACACGGCGTCGCCCCAGGACTCCTCGGACGCGCCGCGCGACATGATGAAGGACTTGATCGACCGGAAATCGACCACCGAGCGCAGCTGTTCGAGCGCCAGCTCCGGATCGCGCAGATAGACCTTGGCCGCGTCCTCGACACTTGAGTAGGGCGCCCAGTCCTGCGGTTCGTCCATGGCTACTCGCCCCGGACCGCCGCCGCCGCTGCCCGGATCTGCGGGGTCACCAGCATGACCTGGCCGAGGACACCGTTGACGAATCCGGGCGACTCGTCGGTGGACAGCGTCTTCGCCAGCTCGACCGCCTCGTCGACGGCGACCGGCTCCGGCACATCCGTCGCGTGCAGCAGCTCCCACACCGCGACGCGCAGGATCGCCCGGTCCACCGCGGGCAGGCGCTCCAGCGTCCAGCCCTGCAGGTGTGCGGAGATCAGATCGTCGATGTGTGCCGCGTGCTCGGTGACGCCATTGGCGACGGTCACCGTGTACGGGTTCAGCGCCGAAATCTCGGGGTCGCTGCCGGCCAGGGTGTTGCGCAACTTCGCGCCTTCGGCGGCGGTGATCCCGCGGGCCTCGGCTTCGAACAGCAGATCGACGGCGCGTTTGCGCGCCTGGTGCCGACCCTTGTCGGAACGACGGTCAGGCATTGACCCGACTGATGTAGCTGCTGTCGCGGGTGTCCACCTTCAGCTTGTCGCCGATGTTGATGAACAGCGGTACCTGAATCTCGGCACCGGTCTCCAGGGTGGCCGGCTTGGTGCCGGCGTTGGAGCGGTCGCCCTGCAGGCCGGGCTCGGTGTGCGCGACAACGATGTCGATGCTGACCGGAAGTTCGAGGTACAGCGGCACACCGTTGTGGAACGCGATCTGCACCTGCAGGTTCTCCAGCAGGAAGCCGGCGGCGTTGCCCACCAGAGCCTCGGTCAGGGGGTGCTGCTCGAAGTCCTCGGCATCCATGAAGACGAAGTCGCTGCCGTCGCGGTACAGGTAGGTGGCGTCACGACGGTCGACGGTCGCGGTCTCCACCTTCACGCCGGCGTTGAAGGTCTTGTCGACGACCTTGCCCGTCAGCACGTTCTTGAGCTTGGTGCGCACGAAGGCCGGGCCCTTGCCCGGCTTGACGTGCTGGAACTCGGTGATCTGCCACAGTTGGCCCTCGATGTTCAGCACGAGGCCATTCTTGAAATCGGCGGTAGATGCCACGATCGGTACTGCTCCTAGCTCTCTGTCATCAGAGGATGGCCAGTTCCTTGGGGAACCGGGTAAGCAACTCAGGTGTGTGTGTCGTATCGCTGCCCACGGCTAGCGTGTCCTCGATCCGGACGCCGCCCCTGCCGGGCAGGTAGACACCGGGCTCCACGGTGACCACAGAGCCAGCAAGCAGTGTACCGGCGGCGGCGGAGTTGATTCCCGGCGCTTCGTGAATCTGCAACCCCACCCCATGCCCGAGCCCGTGGGAGAACTGCTCACCATAGCCGGCGTCGACGATGACCTGCCGCGACGCCCGATCCACGGCTGACAGCGTGGTGCCCGGCGCCAGGGCCTCGCGGCCCGCCCGCTGCGACGCGGCGACCAGGTCATAGATGTCGCGCTGCCACTGCGCCACGGGCGACAGCACGAATGTGCGGGTCATGTCGGAGTGATAGCCCGCGACGAGCGCGCCGAAGTCGATCTTGACGAAGTCGCCGGCCGCCAGCACCGCATCGGTGGGCCGGTGGTGCGGGATGGCGGAGTTGGCGCCGGTGGCGACGATGGTCTCGAACGACGGCCCGTCGGCGCCGTGGTCCAGCATCCGTGACTCGAGTTCGCGGCCGACCTCTTTCTCGGTGCGGCCGGCCCGCAGCCCGCCGGATTCGATCAGGTCCGTCAGCGCTGCGTCGGCGGCCTCGCACGCCAGTCGCAGGATCGCGATCTCGCCGGCGTCCTTGACCTCTCGCAACGTCTCGACCATGCCGGGCGCCCGGACCAGTTCGACGTCCCCGCTGACCCGCTGCAGTGCCGCGTGCACGTCGACCGTCATGACGTGACTTTCGAAGCCGAGCCGCTTGACCCCGGCGGCTGCCGCGGCGCGCACCAATTGCGGGGCACACGCGCGCTCGATGAGAATCTGCGCATCCGGGGCCTGCTGTGCGGCCTGCGTCCGGTACCGCCCGTCGGTGGCCAGCACCGGGGTCTCCCCGTGAGTGGGAATCAGCAATGCGGCGTTCGAACCGGTGAATCCGGACAGATAACGCACGTTGACCAGGTCGGTTACCAGGATCGCATCCAGCTCGGCAGCCGCCAGATGGCGACGCAGAATGTGGCGCCGGTGGGAAATTGTCACGATATGTGACGCTACTCGCTACGCTGTCTGCTCATGAGTAAGTGGTTGCTGCGCGGAATCGTCTTTGCGGCGTTGATGGTGATCGTCCGATTGCTGCAAGGCGCGATGATCGGGGCCTGGGAAAAACAGTCCCTCATCATCAGTGTCACGCTGGTCGTGCTGTACGTCCTCGCCGCATTTGCCTGGGGCGTCCTCGACGGACAGAGTGACGCGAAGGCGCAGCCCGACCCCGACCGACGCGAGGACCTGGCCATGGCGTGGCTGGTCGCCGGCCTGTTCGCCGGCGTCGTCAGCGGCCTCGTCTCCTGGCTCATCGGACAGATTTACGACAACATCTACGTCGACGCACTGGCCGCCGAGGTCACCACGTTCGCCGCGTTCACGGCACTGATCGTCTTCGTGGGCGGCATCTGCGGCGTGACGCTCGGCCGCTGGCTGATCGACCGCCACGCCCCGCCGCCCCCGAAGCACGACCACGCCGGCGCGGGTGAGCGCGCCGACACCGACGTCTTCGCCGCGGTCGCCGTCGCGGTCCCTGCAGAAGGTGGCGAGGGCACCGAGGTCATCGAGGCCACGCCCAAAGCCAACCCCGAGTCCTGAGGGCTCGGAGACAAAATCGCGGCCGGTATCACCGGCCGCGATTTTTGTTGCGCTACTTCAGTCCTTCGCCACGACCGAATAGGCCGCCGCCAACAATGAGGGGTCCGGACCCTCGAGCCGGCCGGGCTTGGCCAGCCCGTCGAGCACCACGAAACGCAGTACACCCGAACGGGTCTTCTTGTCCCCCGCCATCGACTCCAGCAGCTGGCCGAAAGCATCGGCGTCGTAGCTGACCGGTAGACCCAGCGCGGTGAGCACGCGGCGGTGACGGTCGGCGGTGTCGTCATCGAGACGCCCGGCGAGCCGGCCCAGTTCAGCGGCGAACACCAGGCCCACCGACACCGCGGCGCCGTGCCGCCACTGGTAGCGCTCGCGGCGCTCGATGGCGTGCGCCAGCGTGTGGCCGTAGTTGAGGATTTCGCGCAGCGCCGATTCTTTCTCATCGGCGGCCACCACCTCGGCCTTGACGGCGATGGCCCGGCGGATGAGCTCGGGCAGCACCGTTCCGGTCGGGTCCAGCGCGGCCTCCGGATCGGCCTCGATCATGTCGAGGATCACCGGGTCGGCGATGAAGCCGGCTTTCACGACCTCGGCCATTCCGGCGATGATCTCGTTGCGCGGCAACGATTCCAGCGTCGCGAGGTCGACGAGGACCGCCAGCGGCTGGTGGAAGGCACCCACGAGGTTCTTGCCGGCGTCGGTGTTGATACCGGTCTTGCCGCCGACGGCGGCGTCGACCATGCCGAGCAGCGTTGTCGGCACGTGCACGATGTCGACGCCCCGCAACCAGGTCGCCGCGGCGAACCCGGCGACGTCGGTGGCCGCGCCACCGCCGAGGCTGACGATGGCGTCCTTGCGGTCAATGCCGATGCGCCCCAACACTTCCCAGATGAAGCCGACGACGGGCAGCTCCTTGCCCGCCTCGGCGTCCGGAATCTCGATACGGTGCGCGTCGATCCCCTGGTCCGCCAGGTAACCACGGATCGCTTCGGCGGTCTGGGTCAGCACCGGCTGATGCAGGATGGCGACGCGGTGCCGCCCCCGCAGAACCCGGCCGAGGTCGCCGAGCAAACCCCGCCCGATGATCACCGGATAGGGCCGGTCGACGTTCACGTCGACCACAACAGGTTCAGCGACACTCTCGGTCATTGGAGCCTTTCAATCGTTTCGCCAGTGCCGCGGGGCTCGGCGGGGCCTCGGTGGTCGGTCCGGGGTTCAGGACCGTGGGCAGCCGGCGCCACGCCGAACGGCGGCGACGCCGGGAGTGCTCGTCGCAGCGCGGCTGCTCGAGCCGGTGCACGATGTGGCGTACGACGGCCCCGGGATTGCGTCGGTTGGTGTTCACGCGGAGCGTGGCGACCTGCCGGAACAGCGGCACGCGCTGCGCCATCAAGGCGCGGTACTTGGCCCCCGGATCGTCGCCGGCGAGCAGCGGACGGCCACCGCCAGCGGTGCGCCGAACACCTTCTGCCGCACTGATTTCCAGGTAGACAACGGTGTGCCCGGCGAGTGCCTCACGTACCTCCGGGGTGGTCACCGCGCCACCACCGAGCGAGACCACGCCGTCATGTTCGGCCAGTGCGTCGCGAATGACGTCGGCTTCGATCTTGCGGAACACCGGTTCGCCTTCGGCGAAGATGTCGGCGATGCTGCGACCGGTGGTCTCGACGATCTTGGCGTCGGTGTCGAGCATCGGCACCTGCAGCGCCTTCGCCAACCGCCGACCGATCGTCGACTTGCCCGACCCGGGCATGCCGACCAGTACAGCCTTGGGCACCATCGATTTATCCGGACATCTGCGGTTCGCGCTCTTGCACCGCACGCAGGTAGTTCTCGACGTTGGCGCGCGTCTCGGCCAGCGAGTCACCACCGAACTTGTCCAGCGCGGCGCGGGCGAGCACCAGCGCCACCATGGCCTCGACGACGACACCGGCCGCGGGCACGGCGCAGACATCGGACCGCTGGTGGATGGCGACGGCCTCTTCGCCCGTGGCCATGTCGACGGTCGCCAGCGCGCGCGGCACGGTCGAGATCGGCTTCATCGCGGCACGGACCCGCAGCGGCTGACCGTTGGTCATCCCGCCTTCCAGGCCGCCGGCCCGATTGGTGGAGCGCATCACGCCGTCGGGGCCGGGGTACATCTCGTCGTGCGCGACGGTGCCACGGCGTCGCGCGGTCTCGAAGCCGTCGCCGATCTCGACGCCCTTGATGGCCTGGATGCCCATCACCGCCGCGGCCAACTGGCTGTCCAGCCGGTTGTCGCCGCTGATGAACGAGCCCAGACCGATGGGCAGCCCGCTGACCACGACCTCGACCACACCGCCGAGGGTGTCGCCGTCCTTCTTGGCGGCCTCGATCTCGGTGATCATGGATGTTTCGGCTTCTTCGTCAAACGCCCGAACGGGACTCGCGTCGATACGTTCGAGATCCTCGGGCTGCGGGACCGGGCCGTCGTAGGGCTTGGACGCGCCGATGGAGATGACGTGCGAGACGACCTCGACGCCGAGGGCCTGCTTCAGGAAGGCGCGGGCGATGGTGCCGGCCGCGACGCGGGCCGCGGTCTCGCGGGCGCTGGCGCGCTCGAGCACCGGGCGGGCGTCGTCGAAGCCGTACTTGAGCATGCCGGCGTAGTCGGCGTGGCCGGGACGGGGCCGGGTCAGCGGCTCGTTGCGCGCGGTGTTGGCCAGTTCGGCCGGGTCGACCGGGTCGGAGGCCATGACGGTCTCCCACTTGGGCCACTCGGTGTTGCCGATCTGGATGGCGATCGGGCCGCCCAGCGTCTGACCATGCCGAACGCCACCGAGCAGCGTGACTTCGTCCTTTTCGAACTTCATCCGGGCTCCGCGGCCGTAGCCGAGACGACGCCGCTGCAACTGCGTGGCGATGTCGTCCGAGGTCACCGAAAGGCCGGCCACCATGCCTTCGACCATGGCCACGAGGGCGCGGCCGTGGGATTCACCTGCTGTGGTCCATCGCAACACGTGTCCCATTGTCCCATGAGGGGGTTTACCGGCTGAAATCTCCTCAATGCAGGCTGCATTGCAGCAGCACGGTGTCGATGTCCCGGCCGTGCTTGTGGCCGACCTCGCGGACGCCCGCGGCGCGGGTGCTCATGGTGAGGCCAAGGTACCGAGCGCGACCGCCGCAGCGCTGGCGAGGCACATCGACGGTCCATGCGGCACGGTCCGGCCGTCTCGCCGCAGCAGGACGACCACCGCATAGCCCGCCGTGATCAGCGGCGCCCCGATGGCCGCCAGCGCCCAGACGTCGACGCCGAACATCCCGGTCAGCGCGCCCAGCCCGAGAGCCAGTTTGACATCGCCGCCGCCCATCGCGCGCGGACTCAGCAGATGGATCGACAGATACAGGCCGAACAAGGCCGCGGCCCCGAGCGCAGCCGCGGTCCCCTTGCCGCTGATTACCCCAGCCCCGACGAGTGCCGCGGCGCCCGGCAGCGTGAGCCAGTTCGGCAGCCGTCGCTGCCGCAGGTCGTAGACGGACAGCGCCATCATCCACACACCAATAGCCAAGCCCGCCCCCATCTTTCGAGGCTAAGGGCACTACACCGGGCGTCCCGACACGAAAAATTGCGCGATGCTCTCTCTGGGACATGTCGGACCCGGAGCTGTCATCATCGGCTGACGATGTCAGCACATGCTGACAATGTCACGATTTGCGACAGCTCTGGATGAAAGGCATTGGGGTGAGGGCGCTCACGACGCCGCGAGCGCCGCTGCCATCGCCTCGCGCGGCGCAGGCATCCCGGTGAACTGCTCGACCTGGGCGAAGGCCTGGTTCAGGAGCATCTGCAGGCCGCTGACCACGCGGCCACCGGCTGAGGCAACGGCAGCAGCCAGCGGCGTCGGCCATGGGTCGTAGATGGCGTCGAGCAGCACGGCAGCGTCGGCCACGGTCCCAGAGAACTGCGAAGCCACGTCGGCGGGCAGCGTATTGACCACCACGCCAAGGGAATCGAGCGGTTCTCCCAAGGCGACCCACCGGGCGTGCACCCCGAGCTTGTCCCCGAGTGCCACCAGTGCGGCCGCCTTGTCGGCATTGCGGGCGACGATCGTCAGGTCCCGCACACCGAGTTCGGCCAGGGCCACCACCGCCGCGGGCGCCGTGCCGCCGGAGCCCAGCACCGCCGCCGGGCCCGACACCTCGCCCAGCGCGCCGACGACTCCGTCGACGTCGGTGTTGTCGGCTCGCCAGCCACCGTCGACGCGCACCAGGGTGTTGGCCGAGCCGACGAGCTCAGCCCGCTGCGTGCGTTCGGTCGCGAACCGCAGCGCCGCGAACTTGCCGGGCATGGTGACCGAGACGCCGACCCATTCCGGGCCGAAACCGCTTACCAGGCCGGGCAGTTGGGCCTCGGTGCACTCGATGCGGTCGTAGGTCCAGTCGGTGAGTCCAAGTTCCCGGTAGGCCGCCAGGTGCAGCTGCGGGGACCGTGAATGCGCGATGGGCGAGCCCAGGACCGCCGCCCGACGCCCGCTCATCGAGCGCTGTCGAGCACGCCGTTGCGCTTGGCGAGCTCGATGCTGGCGAGGTGCTGTTGGTAATCCCGGGTGAACACCGTCGTGCCCTGCAGGTCGATGGTCACGAAGTACAGCCAGTCCCCCGGCGCCGGCTCCTGCGCCGCGACCACCGCGGGCTGCCCGGGCGAACAGATCGGCGTGGCCGGAAGGCCTTCACGCACATAGGTGTTCCACGGCGTCGGCTGCTCGCGATCGGCGTCGGTGGTGGCCACCTCCTGCCGATCCAGCGGGTAGTTCACCGTCGAGTCGAACTGCAGCCTGCGGTGATCAGGAGTGGCGAGCCGGTTGTAGATGACGCGGGCCACCTTGGCGAAGTCCTGCGGGTTGGACTCGCGCTGCACCAGCGAAGCCACGATCAGGATCTGGTACGGCGTCATGTTGGCGCTCGCGCCGGCGTCGAGCAGGCCGCCACGTTCGTACTCGTGACCGCTCGAGCTGATCAGACTCGCCAGAATCGATTCCGGCGTGCCAGCCGGGTCGACGTTCCACGTGCCGGGCGCGATGAGGCCCTCGAGCCTGCGGTGGTCGGCACCCAGCGCCTTCACCGGCCCCGCCGCCCAGCTCGGCACCATCAATGCCGAGAGATCGGCCGCACCGGCGGCCTTCTTCAGATCGTCGGCGGACACGCATTTGCGGTTGCCGTCCAGGTCGACGCACGAGGCAGCCGAGATCAGGCTGAAGATGCCCTGGTTGATCTTGTTGGTCTTGACGTCGGTGGTGTCGTCGAGCTGACGGCCCTCCGGGATCACCAGGCGGCCGACGCGATTGTTCTTCTCCGTGAGCCGGGCTACCGCGCTGGCTGCCGAGATCTCGGTGCGCAGCTTGTAGAAGCCCGGCTGAATCTCGGTCATCGCCTTGTTGCCCTCGGCGGCCTGCACGAACGTCTTCACGTTGGCCACGACGCCGTGGTCGTGCAGGTTCTGCCCGATGGCGGTGGTCGAGTCGCCCTGATGCACCTCGATGACCAGGTCGTTGTTGCCGTCACCTGAGTAGTCGTTGCCCGAACCGAAGATCCCATGCCACAGGCGCGAACCGAGGAACACCGCACCGACCACGACGGCGATGAAGACCGTCAGCGCCGCGATGCTGCGGCGGCGACGGCGTTTGCGGTTTCGCTCGGCGCGGACCCGCTCGCCCCGGCTCATTCCGCGGCGGGGCCGGCCCACCGATTCGGGCTTGATGCGGGTGCTGCCCCACTCATCGTCATCGGGGGCGTCCGGAATCATGTCCTCAGCCGGGGTCATGCCTGCCCCTCCTGGCCGGCCTCATTGTTCGCCGCGGCGGCCAGCACCGTCCGGCGCATGTCCAGCCAATTCTGGAGAATGCCGACGGCTGCCACCTGATCGATCATCTGCCGTTGCCCCTTCGCACGCACTCCGGCCTCCCGCAGCGAGCGCTGCGCGGTCACCGTCGTCAGGCGTTCGTCTGCCATCCGCACCGGAGTCGGGGCCACCCGCACTGCCAGGGCGTCGGCGACCTCGATCGCGTCGAGGGCCGAGCTGCTGGCCCGGTCCTTCAGGGTGCGGGGCAATCCGACGACGATCTCGACCACGTCCTGCTCACCGGCCAGTTTCACCAGCCGAGCCAGATGTTTAGCGGTCTTGTCACGACGAACCGTCTCCAGCGGGGTCGCCAGGATTCCGTCCGGGTCGCACACTGCGACACCGATCCGCACCGTGCCGACGTCGATGCCGAGCCGACGACCGCGTCCGGGGTCGTCGGCACCGGGGCGGTCGGGCATGCGGTCGGTATGGGCCAAAGCTAGCTCCGGCCCAGTTCAGCGCGTAGCGCGGCCAGACCCGCGTCGATACCCGCCGCCCCTTTACCGGAACCCTGTGCCAGATCGGCCTTTCCACCACCACGGCCGCCGACGGCAGCGCCCAGCTGCTGCACCAGTTCGTTGGCCTTGAACCCGAGGTCCTGTGCGGCCGCGTTGACGGCCACCACGTACGGCACCGCGTCACCCGAGTCGGCGATCAGCGCGATCACCGCCGGCTCCGAGCCGAGCTTGCCCTTGATGTCACCGGTCAGGGTGCGCAAGTCGCCACCGGAGAATCCACCGGCCAGCCGTTGCGCGACGACGCGGACCTTACCGATCACCTCGGCACCGGCCGCGGCGTTCGCGGCGGCGGCCTTGGCGCCGGCCAGGCGCACCTTCTCGAGTTCCTTCTCGGCGGCCTTGAGCTTCTCGACCAGGGTGGCCACGCGCGCGGGCACCTCTTCCGAGGGCACCTTCAGCGACGAGGCCAGGCCGGCCATCAGCGCCCGTTCCTTGGCCAGATGCCGGAACGAATCCAGGCCGACGTAGGCCTCGACGCGGCGCACACCCGAACCCACCGACGACTCGCCGAGGATGGTCACCGGGCCGATCTGCGCCGAGCGCTGGACGTGGGTACCACCGCACAGCTCGAGGGAGAACGGTCCACCGATCTCGACGACGCGGACCACATCCGGGTACGACTCGCCGAACATCGCCATGGCGCCCATGGCCTTGGCCTTCTCCAGCTTCTCGTTGAAGGTGTGCACCTCGAAGTCGGCCTGCACCGCCTCGTTGGTCACTTCCTCGACCTGGGTGCGCTGCTCGTCGCTGAGCGCGCCCTGGTAGTTGAAGTCGAACCGCAGGTAGCCCGGGCGGTTGAGCGAACCGGCCTGAACAGCATTGGGGCCCAACACCTGTCGCAACGCGGCGTGCACCATGTGCGTGCCCGAGTGCCCCTGGGTGGCGCCGCGGCGCCAGGTCGGGTCGACGGCGGCCGTGACGGTGTCGCCCTCGACGAACTCGCCCGACTCGATGTTGACGGTGTGCACCCACAGCGACTTGGCGATCTTCTGCACATCGGTTACCGCGGCCTTGGCGGTGGCCGACGAGCCGGTGCCGGTGATCGAGCCGGTGTCGGCGATCTGACCGCCCGACTCGGCGTACAGCGGAGTGCGGTCGAGCACCAGCTCGACCCGCTCACCGGCACCCTCGCCGCCGTGCGTCACCACCGGCACTCGCTTGCCGTCCACGAAGATGCCGAGAATTTTTGCCTCGGAAGTCAATTCGGCAAAACCGGTGAACTCGGTCGGGCCGGCGTCGACCAGGTCGCGGTAGGCGGACAGGTCGGCGTGTGCGTGCTTGCGGGCGGCGGCGTCGGCCTTGGCACGGGCGCGCTGCTCGGACATGAGGCTGCGGAAGCCCTCTTCGTCGACGGACAGGCCGGCTTCGGCCGCCATCTCGAGCGTCAGCTCGACCGGGAACCCGTAGGTGTCGTGCAGGGTGAAGGCGTCACTGCCGGAGACGACGGTCTTGCCCGCGGCCTTGGTGGCCGCCGCGGCGTCCTCGAACAGCCGCGAACCCGACGCGAGGGTGCGGTTGAAGGCGGTCTCCTCGGCGACCGCGATGCGGTTGATGCGCTCGAAATCGGTGACCAGCTCCGGGTACGACGGGCCCATCGTGTCGCGCACGGTGGTCATCAGGTCGGACATGATCGGCTGCTCGACGCCGAGCAGCTTGGCGGCCCGGATGATGCGGCGCAGCAGGCGCCGCAGCACGTACCCGCGGCCCTCGTTACCCGGGGTGACGCCGTCGCCGATGATGATCGCGGCGGTGCGGCTGTGGTCGGCGATGACGCGGTAGCGCACGTCGTCCGCGTGGTTGCCCGCGCCGTAGTGGCGGGGCGCGACCGAGGCGACCTTGTCGATGACGGGCCGGACCAGGTCGGTCTCGTAGACGTTGTCGACGCCCTGCAGCAGGCAGGCGATGCGCTCGACACCCATGCCGGTGTCGATGTTCTGGCGTGGCAACGGGCCGAGGATTTCGAAGTCGGTCTTGCTGGTGCCCTCGCCACGCTCGTTCTCCATGAACACGAGGTTCCAGATTTCGATGTAGCGGTCCTCGTTGGCCTCGGGGCCGCCGTCGATGCCGTACTCAGGGCCGCGGTCGTAGTAGATCTCAGAACACGGGCCGCAAGGGCCGGGGATGCCCATGGACCAGTAGTTGTCGGCCTTGCCTCGGCGCTGGATGCGCTCCGGCGGCAGCCCGGCGATTTCCTCCCAGAGCCCGATGGCCTCGTCGTCATCGAGATACACCGTGGCCCAGAGCTTTTCGGGGTCGAAGCCGTAACCGCCCTCGGACACCGGATTGGTCAGCAGATCCCAGGCGAGCGCGATGGCGCCGCGCTTGAAGTAGTCGCCGAACGAGAAGTTGCCGGCCATCTGGAAGAAGGTGTTGTGCCGGGTGGTGATGCCCACCTCGTCGATGTCCGGCGTGCGGATGCACTTCTGGACGCTGGTCGCCTTGTCGTACGGCGGGGTGCGGTCGCCCAGGAAAAAGGGCACGAACTG
Organism: Mycolicibacterium sp. HS_4_1; assembly: GCF_054515875.1. Lineage (NCBI taxonomy): Bacteria > Bacillati > Actinomycetota > Actinomycetes > Mycobacteriales > Mycobacteriaceae > Mycobacterium > Mycolicibacterium sp. HS_4_1. The sequence goes on along the minus strand of NZ_CM137261.1, from coordinate 2,689,194 downwards.
CACCATGCCGGCGTTGACGAACAACAGGTTCGGATCGTCCAGGATCACCGATGCGCTCGGCACCTCGGTGTGGCCCGCTTTCACGAAATGATCGAGGAATCGTTTCCTGATCTCGTGTGTCTGCACGTGCTGACGTCCTTCATCGACCGGGTAGTTGCCCGCATAACAGTACCGGGTGCGGTTTCGGCCCCAGCCCAAGAACCATTGTGCGCCGCACCGCCGGGGAGGACAGTTGTCCTTAGCCGGTGGCGCCACCGGAGCGCCGCCCCGAAGAAAGAGGGGGTGGACCGTGTTCGCACGTTCTACCACGATGATGGCGCGCCCTGACCAGATCGACGCCGGCATTGCCTACATCCGCGACGAGGTCATGCCTACGCTGCAGGAACTACCCGGTTCTGTCGGCCTGTCCCTGATGGTCGACCGGGAAACGGGTCGCTGCATCGCCACCAGCGCCTGGGAGTCCGAGGACGCCCTGCGTTACAGCGCCGGCGAGGGCCGCCGGCTCCGCAATCTGGCTGCCGAACGGTTCGGCGGCGGCGCCCCGCAGGTCGAAGAGTGGGAGATCGCCGTCCTGCACCGCGAACGCGGCAACGGCGCGTGCGTGCGCGCCACCTGGCTCACGGTGCCGCCGGACCTGATGGAGGCCGGCATCGATTACTTCCGCGACACCGTGCTGCGGCAGATCGAGCATCTGCCCGGGTTCTGCAGCGCCAGCCTGCTCATCGACCGCGGCTCGGGCCGGGTGGTGTCGTCGGCGTCGTTCCGCACCCGCGAATTGATGGAGGACTACTGGCCGCAGGCGACGGCGCTGAAGGTCGAATCGGTACAGGCCGCCGGTGCGACCGAGATCGACGATTGCGCGTTCGATCTCGCCATCGCCCACCTGCGGGTGCCGGAGCTGGTCTAGCGCCGCCGCCGGATGATGGCGCGCAACTTCTCCAGGCGGCCGCCGATCTCCCGTTCCGCCCCGTACGGGGTGGGCCGGTAGTAGTCGACACCCACCAGCTCATCGGGTGGATACTGTTGCGCCGCAACACCACCCGGGTGGTCGTGCGCGTACTTGTAGCCCTGGGCGTGGCCGAGGGCGGCCGCACCGGCGTAGTGCCCGTCTCGTAGGTGCGCCGGCACCGTCCCCGCCTTACCGGCCTTGATGTCGGCCATCGCCGCCCCCAGGGCCACGGTCACCGCATTGGATTTCGGCGCCGTCGCCAGGTGCACCGTCGCGTGCGCCAGCGTCAGCTGGGCCTCCGGGAGCCCGATCAGCTGCACGGTCTGCGCGGCGGCCACCGCGGTTGGCAGCGCCGTCGGGTCGGCGATGCCGATGTCCTCACTGGCGAGGATCATCAGCCGGCGCGCGATGAACCGCGGGTCCTCCCCCGCGGTCAGCATCCTGGCCAGGTAGTGCAGCGCGGCGTCGACGTCGGAGCCGCGCACCGATTTGATGAACGCGCTGGTCACGTCATAGTGCTGGTCACCGTCACGGTCGTAGCGCACCGCGGCCTGATCCAGCGATTGTTCGACGACCTCGACCGTCACGCGCTCTTCGTCGGCGGTTTCCGCCGCGACCTCCAGTGCCGTGAGCGCACGCCGGGCATCCCCGGCCGACAGCGTCACCAGCAGAGCGACGGCGTCGTCGTCGACCTCGACGGCGCCGCCCAGGCCACGCGGATCGGCGATCGCCCGCTGCACGACGGCCCGCACAGCGTCGGCGGTCAGCGGTTGCAGCTGCAGGATCAGCGATCGCGACAGCAGCGGTGCGACCACGGAGAACGACGGGTTCTCGGTGGTCGCCGCCACCAGGAGCACGACGCGGTTCTCCACCGCGGCCAGCAGGGCGTCCTGCTGGGTCTTGGAGAAGCGGTGCACCTCGTCGATGAACAGCACCGTCTGGCGGCCGTGAATCGCGCCTCGACGGGCTTCTTCTATCACCGCGCGCACGTCCTTGACGCCGGCCGACAGCGCCGACAGCGCTTCGAACCGGCGACCGGTGGCACCCGAGATCAGCGACGCCAGCGTGGTCTTGCCGGTGCCGGGTGGGCCGTACAGGATGACACTGGCCGCGCCCGAGCCCTCGACCAGCCGGCGCAGCGGCGACCCAGGTTTGAGCAGATGATCCTGACCGACTACCTCGTCGAGCCCGGCCGGCCGCATCCGTACGGCCAATGGTGCCTGGGTGGGGATGCCGGCCGATACGTCAGCATCGCCTCCTACGTCGAACAGCCCATCAGACACGGTTCAGGCTTACCACGCCGCACCGACCGGCGGTTCAGTCGGCCGGGGTGGTCACGAAGTCGATCAGCTCCTCGACCCGTCCGATCAGCGCCGGTTCCAGATCGTTCCAGTCCCGCACGCGGCGGCGGATGCGCTGCCATGCCTGCGCGATGTCGGCCTGATCGGCGTGCGGCCAGCCCAGCGCGTCGCAGACGCCGTGCTTCCACTCGATACCGCGCGGGATCACCGGCCAGGCCTCGCGCCCGATGCGGGCGGGTTTGACGGCCTGCCAGATGTCGATGAACGGGTGGCCCACCACCAGGGTGTGCTCGCCGCCCGGGCCGCGGCGCACCTGCTCGGCGATGCGCGCCTCCTTCGAGCCCGACACCAGGTGGTCGACAAGCACGCCGAGCCGGCGGCCAGGACCGGGTTGGAAATCCCGCACGATGGCGGCCAGATCGTCCACACCCCCGAGGTACTCGACCACCACGCCCTCGACCCGCAGGTCGTGCCCCCACACCTGCTCGACGAGTTCGGCGTCGTGACGGCCTTCCACGTAGATGCGGCTGGCCAATGCGGTACGGGCCCGATGTCCTTGCACCGCAACCGAACCCGATGCGGTGCGGGTGGGAGCGGCGGGCGCGGACCGCTTGGGTGCGGTGAGGATGACTGGTTTGCCGTCGACCAGGTACCCCGGACCGATGGGGAACGGCTTGCGGTAGCCGTCGAAGTCTTCGAGAACCATGCGGCCGTATTCGACCTGCACCACGGCGCCCACGAAACCGGTCGTGGCGCACTCGACCACAAGCCCCTTCTCGGCAGGCTGCTCGGTCGAACGTTTCTTGGCGTTCGGGTTGCGGGCCAGCACATCGGATCCGTATCGGTCACTCACGGCTCCGATCCTAGGAAGCCGCGCCGGCCAGATCCGGTTGCGCCACCCACGTTTTCGTCACGGCCCGATCACGAATGACGGATCACGGGGCCTTCTCGACCTTGATGTCACAGGTGATGCGCTCGCCGTCGACTTTCACGATCTTCATGTGCGCGACGTACGGCACGTTGCGTGGGCCGGTGAAGTGGCAGTCGAATTGGCTGCCCTTGGTGGCCTCAACGTCGGACGGACACTTCACATCGGTGGGGGTGAACTTGTTCTGATCGGACACCAGCTTGACCACCTGCTTGGCGGCGTCGTCGGCTTTGACCGTGGTTTTCGAGCTACATGCAGCCGGCGATAGGGCCGCCAGACCCATTAGTGCCGCTGCCCCCATCCGTATGCGCATCATGGGCGCGATCGTGCTCTATCTGCGTGGGCCGCGTCAACGCGCCGCGCGGTCCGCACCGCTGTCGTCCACTGCCGCATGGATGAACCGCATCTTCTCCAACACGGCCGGCGGCAGCACGAACGGATAGAGATCGGTTTTACCCATCGACCGATTGACCATGTTCAACGCCCAGGCCAGCGGCAGCCAGAGCTCGATCAGCGTGTCAAAGCCGCTGGGGCCCAGCACCGGCCGCACAAAGGTGGCGCCGGCGGGCGCTAAACCGAAAGCCGCCGCGGTGTCCAGCGTGTCCCGGATGTGCAGGTAGTGCGCAAACGTCTCGGCCCAGTCCTCGGCCGGGTGCATGGTCGCGTAGGACGACACGTAATCCTGGTCCCAGCCCGCGGGCGCGCCGTCGCGGTAGTGCCGGTCCAGCGCCGCCTGATAGTCGCTGTCGGGGTCCCCGAACAGTGCGGTGAAGTCCGCGACGGCCTGGGGCGACGGCTGTATCAGGCGGTAGAAGTAGTAGTGCCCGATCTCATGACGGAAGTGGCCCAACAGGGTCCGGTACGGCTCGGCCATCTCGACGCGCAGTTGTTCGCGGTGGACGTCATCACCTTCGGCGAGGTCCAACGTGATGACACCGTCCTCATGGCCGGTGAAGACCTGGTGCTGCTCGCTGGACAACAGGTCGAAGGCGAGTCCCTGCTCCGGGTCGCGGTCGCGGCCGATGATCGGCAGACCCAGTTCGGCCAGTTCGACGATGAGTCGGCGCTTGGCCTGCTCGGCGGTGGCGAAGGCGGCCATGGCTTTGGTGTCGTCGTCAGCAGGCCGGGTCCGCGTCAACTCGCATGATGCGCACAGCTGCGCGACCGGGCTCACCGGCACCAGCCAATTGCATTCGGCCAGGTGCAGATTCGCACACAGTTGGTAGTCCGTCGAGGCGACCGCACCGGCGTGATCGCTGCTCTCCGGGGGAGCGATAACCAGCAGCGCCATACTCTCCGGGGAGAAGCCGAGCGCGCTGCCGCAGCCCAGGCACACCGAGTTCTCGAAGGCCAGCCGCTGACCGCAATTGGGGCAGTTGAAGTCACGCACGCGGTTAACCTCCCGCAATCGGAGCGACGTCTACCGAGACGTCGATGATGCTGCTGTCGGAGTCGGTGTAGATGATGCCGCGCAGCGGCGGGACGTCGGCGTAGTCCCGGCCGAACCCGACCACGATGTAGCGCTCGTCGACCATCTGGTCGTTGGTCGGGTCCAGCCCCAGCCACTGGTTCTGCGGCGTCCACACCGACGCCCAGGCATGCGTGGCGTCGACCCCCACCATCCGTTCCTTCCCCGGCGGCGGGTCGGTGGCCAGATAACCCGAGACATAGCTCGCAGCAAGGCCGTTCGCGCGCAGGCAGGCGATGGCCAGGCGCGCGAAGTCCTGGCACACCCCCTCGCGGGCTACCAGCACCTCCGCGACCTTCGTCGACACCGTCGTCGACCCGGATCGGTAGGTGAAGTCGCTGAAGATGCGCGAGTTGAGGTCGCGCAGCACCTCGATCAGAGGCCGGCCCGCGGCGAAACTCGGTGCGGCATAAGCCCTTACCGCGTCAGTGATCTCCACGGACTGCAGGTCCAGCACGAATTCGGTGGCCAGCGCACCTTCTGGCCCGGTCGGCCGGGCATCCTCCCACGGCGCCACGGCCGCTCCGGCCGCATACCATCCGGCCGGCGGCGGATCGACCTCCACGATGCTGCGTCCGGTCACGACAAGTTCGTGATGTGGTTGTGTCACATGGAAATACGAGCTGATATTGCCGTAGGCGTCCCGGCTCGTGGAGCGGTCGGCAGGTTCGGGATCGATGTTCAACCGATACGACTGGCAGCGCTGTTGACCGCTGTTGCGCGGAGTGAGGAACCCGCGGCCGTAGGAGCTGGTGACGACGTCGGAGTAGCGGTACCGCGTGCGATGGGTGATCTGGTATTCGCGCGTCATGGCATCAGCCGCCGTTCGTCGGGACCCCACAGCGGCTGCATGCCGCTCGGCAGGGCCAGGTGTGCGGCGCGAATCAGCTCGGACAGCTCCCGCAGGTCCGCGTGCAACGTGCCCAGCAGGTCTGCCAGTTGATCACGCCGACCGTCCCCGTCGAGGTGTTCGAGATCGGCGGGGTCCTGTCGGCGCAGCCGGGTCGCGATCTCCTCCATCATTCGTTCGGGCCGCGTGGATCCGGTGGACGACGGCAGCGCCCGCAGGTCCGCGCGCAGCCGCTCGATCTGGAAGGCCAGCGAGCGCGGGTTCTCCTCGTCGAACAGCACCAGCTCGGCGATCGCCACCACGCTGACCTTCCCCAGGGTGCGTCGCCGGTACATCACGGCCGACTCGCACACCACGAGCGCCGACTCGGTCACCGTGCGCTCGGTCTCGGCGCCGCGCGCCGTGGTGAGGGTGGCCCGCAACAGTGCGGTCAGGCCCAGGCCCCGCTCGATACGTTTGCCGATGTCCATCATGGTCCAGCCGACGTCGCGCACCATCGATTCCGCGGCGACGCCGGACAGCGCCAGCATCCCGGCCAGGGTCTGGCTGTGGGCGGTGGCCAGGTACGCCTCCCCCTCGGTCTTCGAGTCCGGCGGCGGCAACGGCTCGCGCCGCCGGCCGCGGTCACCCGGATGCAGCACCGCACGTTCCACCGCGGCCAGCACCATCCACGTGTCGTTCGACATCTGATCGCGGACCGCGCGCGCGGACAGCCCGAGCCGCTCGACCGACTGTGCCAGCGAGCCGGGACGGTGCCGGTCGGCCGTCAGCGCCCACAACGTGGTTGGCGCGATCGCCACCTGTTCGGCATCGTCACCATCGGAGCCCGTATCGCTGCCGGTGATCTCACCCAGCGCCGTGAGGAGCACCGGCACACAGTCCTTACCGGGGACGTCACGGCGGTAGCGGAACTCGTGATAGCGCTCGCGGGTCACCGTGAGCAGTCGCGCGGTGAACTCGGCGCGTTCGGCGTACCGGCCCAGCCAGAACAAATCCGACAGCACGCGCGGCGAACTGACGGCCCGCGTCGGGCTGCCGGTGTTGGCGGGCAGCTCGACGGGCGTCATCGGCACGGCGGTCGACCGGTCCGGGGTACGCACCCAGAGGTCTTTGGCCGCAATGGTTTTCATGCTGTACGCGGCGTTCCCGGAGGCCAGCACGTAGCCGAGACCGCCGATCATCGGCGCGTATCCGCTGCGTTGGGCGACGGTGAAAAGCCGCATGCCGACGCTGCCCGCCGACAGCCCACCGGGCAGTACGTCCATGGGCGCCGAGGAGAACTTCGGCAGCTCCTGGCCCACCCACTGCCATCCGGTGGCCTCGATGCGGGCAGCGAGCTCGGCGTGCTGCGCAACGGACAGCGCCGGGCCGACGATCGCCGGGCCGCCGATCACGGGGCGGATCAGGAGCGTGGAGAGCCTGCGCACCAGGTGCGAGCGCTCGGCGTCGATGCCGCCCCAGAAACATTGGACACCGGCCAGCTCTGGAGTTTCGCCGGTCAGCAGCCGGGCCAGCTCGGGCAGGAACCGCATGATGCCGGGGCTCTCGAGGATCCCGCTGCCCAACGTGTTCACCACTGTGACGGCGCCGCGGCGCAGTGCTTCGACAAGGCCCACCACACCCAGCCGGGAGTCCGGCCGTAGGTCCAGCGGGTCGGCGTAGTCGGCGTCCACGCGGCGCAGCACGACGTCGACGCGTTTGAGGGTGCCGAGTGAGCGCATCCACAGCTTGCCTTCGCGCACCACCAGATCGGCGCTCTCGACCAGCGGAAAGCCCAGCACGCTGGCCAAGTACGCCTGATCGAAGGCCGTCTCGGAGTGGATGCCGGGGCTCAGTACGACGACCACCGGCTCCTGCGCGGCCTCCGGTGCCGCGTCGATCAGCGCCAGGCGCAGGGCCTGTGCCCACGGCGACGCGGGTCGGGGCGCCACCCGCTCGTACAGGTCCGGCACCGCGTGGGCGACGACCCTGCGGTCGGCCAGCGCGTAGCCCGCTCCCGACGGTGCCTGCGTCCAGTCCGCGTTCACCGCGAAACTGCCGTCCGGGTGCCGGCTGACGTCGCAGCCGTGCAGGAACAGCTGGTGCCGGCCCGGCACCGCGATGCCCCGGGCGGCGCGCACATAGCCGGGGTGGGCGTATAGCAGCTGCGCGGGCAGCACACCGGAAGTGATGGACCGACGCTCGCCGTAGAGGTCGGTCAGCACCGCATCAAGGAGCCGGGAGCGTTGCACGACGCCGGATTCCAGAGTGGCCCAGTCGCCCGCGGACAGCAGCAGCGGCAGCGCGTCGAGCTGCCAGGCGTCGACCTCGGCCTCGCTGTCGATGGTCGTGATGCCGTCGTTGTCGACGAGCTCACGTACGACGCCGCGTAGCTGGTCCAGACCGGTGCGACCCCGGTCCCGGACACAGTCGGTCAGTTCCTGCCAGGCCGGGCGGACCGCGCCGGACTCGGAAACCAGTTCGTCGTAGCCGACAGTCGCGACATCGCGGACGTCGAACAGCGGCGCCTGGGCCCGCGCAGCGCGGTACCCGGCCATGGGGTCGTCGAGATTGCGGGCGCGGAGAACCATTACCGCAGAACGGTACGCACCCGGCGCAGATCGAGGATGCCCGACGCTCCGCCGTCGGTGGATTGGCGGGCCTGTTTCTCGCGGAGATCAGCCAGATCGACGGCACCCGGGGTGAATCCCATCGCCTCGAAGCGCCGGCTGCGCCGCGACTCGGCTTCGACGGCGTTGACGGGCGGAGTGTCGTACGCCCGTCCGCCGGGATGCGAGACGTGGTACGTGCAGCCGCCTCGAGAGAATCCCGTGAACCCGTCGATGAGTTCGATCTGCAGCGGCCCGTCGACGGTGATCGTGGGGTGCAGGGCACTCGGTGGTTGCCAAGCCCGATACCGGACACCACCGACCTGGATATCCGGGGTGTCGGTGGCCAGCAGCGGTACCGGATGTCCGTTGACCGTGACGATATGACGATGCCGGTCGGCGCCGATCAACCGGATCTGCAGCCGCTCCACCGACGAGTCGACGTAGCGCGCGGTCCCGGTGCCCGCGGATTCCTCACCCAGGGTGTTCCACGGTTCGATGGCGCCGCGCAGCTCGAGCTCGACGCCGTCGTAATTCACGCTGCCGATGCGGGGGAAGCGGAACTCGGTGAACGGGTCGAGCCAGCTGGTGTCGAACGCGATGCCGTGTGCCCGCAGGTCGGCCGCCACCTCGGCGATGTCTTGAAGAATGAAGTGCGGCAACAGGTATCGGCCGTGCAAGTTCTCGCCGTGCCGGATGAGCGGCGCCCGCAGCGGCTCGTCCCAGAACCAGGCGACCAGCGACCGCACCAGCAGGGACTGCACCATGGCCATCTGGAAATGTGGCGGCATCTCGAAGCCGCGCAGTTCCAGCAGACCGAGACGGCCGCGGGCACTGTCCGGGCTGTAGAGCTTGTCGATGCAGAACTCGGCACGGTGGGTGTTGCCGGTGATGTCGGTGAGCAGGTGCCGAAGGGCGCGGTCGATGACCCAGGCACGGTTTTCGCCGTCATCAGCCACCCGCGCGATCTCCGCGAAGGCGATCTCCAGCTCGTACAGCGCTTCGAGACGCCCCTCGTCGACGCGTGGCGCCTGCGACGTCGTGCCGATGAACCGACCGGAGAACAGATATGACAGGGCGGGGTGCCGCTGCCAGTAGGTCAGCATCGACACCAGGAGATCGGGCCGGCGCAGCAGCGGCGAGTCGGCGGGCGTGATGCCGCCGAGGGTGATGTGGTTGCCGCCGCCTGTGCCGCCATGCGTGCCGTCGACGTCGAAGGCCTCGGTGCCGAGCCGGGCCTGCCGGGCCGCTTCGTACAGCGTCTCCAGTTGCGCTGCCTGCTCGGCGAACGACGCCGTGGGCGCCACGTTGACCTCGATGACGCCGGGGTCGGGGGTGACGGTCATCTGCTGCAGCCGTGGGTCCGACGGTGGTCCGTAGCCTTCGATCACGATGGGCGCGCCGACCTTGGCGGCGGCCTGCTCGATGCGGCCGGTGAGGTCGGCGAAATCACCGAATGTCGTTGTCGGCGGCAGGAATACATACAGCAGGCCCTCGCGCACTTCGGCCACCAGGGCGGTGGGGGGTGCGCCGTCCGCGCTGACGACGGCGGCGGGCCGGGTCGAGCTGTCGCCACTCTCCCCGGCCAACGGGTCGGCATCGGGCACCGGCCGCGGCGGATGCCAGCTGATCGAGTTCAACGGCAACCGCAGGCCTGCTGGTGAATCTCCGGCCGTGAGGACCAGGCGGCCCCGGCGCAGTCGCCAATCCGCGGACTCCCAACCGGTGTCATCGTCGCGGCGGTGCAGCGGCAGCACGAATGCGGCAGGGTCGGTCACCGCCGCATCGAGCCTATCCACCAGGGCTTTTCGCGGTGCTGCACCGTCGTCCGTCAGGTCGTCGGTGACCGGGTCCCCGGCCGGTAGGCGCACGGCGTCGGCCAGTCTCGCGAGCGCGTCCTCGTACGCCGGGCGCACCTGACTGTCCGGCAACCCGAGCCCGGCGGCGATCTCGGTGAGCAGCAGCAGTCCGGCATCTGCCGGCACGGGCGTCGCCTGCTCGCCGGCCCACGGGTCGGCCAGCAGCGTCGGATCGGCCCATAGCGGCGTCCCGTCCGTGCGCCACATCAGCCCGATCTGCCAGCGCGGCAACGGTTCTCCGGGATACCACTTGCCCTGGCTGCGTTGCACCAGGCCGCCCGGAGCCCAGGCGTCCTTGAGCTGTGTGGTGAGGGCCGAGGCCAACAGGCGCTTGCGCGGCCCGTCGGCGGCCGTGGTCCATTCCTCGTCGGTCTGGTTGTCGATCGAGACGAAGGTGGGTTCGCCGCCGACGGTCAGCCGCACGTCGCGCTCGGCCATCCGCTTGTCGATGACGGAGCCGAGGGCTGTGATCGACGCCCACGCCTGTTCGGTGTACGGCCGGGTGACGCGTGGGTCTTCGTGCACCCGCGTCACCACATTGACGAAATCGAGGGTGGCTTCGCAGGGGTCGACGGCGCCGGTGATCGGCGCGGCCGATTCCGGGTGCGGCGTGGCCGACAGCGGGATATGGCCCTCCCCCGCCAGCAGGCCCGAGGTGGCGTCCAGACCGACCCAGCCGGCGCCCGGAATGTATACCTCGGTCCAGGCGTGCAGGTCGGTGAAGTCGGCCGGCGGACCCGACGGCCCGTCCAGCGCCTCGATGTCGGCACTCAACTGCACGAGATAGCCGGATACGAAGCGCGCCGCAAAGCCCATCTGTCGCAGGATCGCTACCAGGAGCCAGGCGGAGTCGCGGCACGAGCCGATGCCGGTGCGCAGCGTGAAATCCGGTGTCTGGACCCCGGGTTCGAGCCGGACACTGTAGGAGACGTCGGCGTTGACCGCCCGGTTGAGCGCGACCAGGAAATCGATGGTGCCCGTCCCCGACGCGACGTCGAAGTTGCGGACCCACGCCGCCGTCAGGTCGCCGGAATCCTCAACCGGACGCAGGTAGGGCTTGAGATCGTCGAGCAGGTTGTCCGGGTAAGCGAACGGGACGGTTTCGGCCCATTCCTCGATGAAGAAGTCGAAGGGGTTGATCACCTTGAGGTCGGCAATCAGTCCGACCGTGATGCTCAGGCGGTTGGCTCGGTTCGGAAACACCAAGCGCCCCACGAAGTTACCGAACGCGTCCTGCTGCCAGTTGATGAAGTGGTCGGCAGGTTCGACCTGCAGCGAGTAGGCCTCAATCGGTGTGCGCGAGTGCGGCGCCGGGCGCAACCGCACCACGTGCGGGTGCACCTTGACCAGTCGGTCGAACGTGTAGCTGGTGCGATGCTCCAGCGCCACTTTGATTGCCATAGCGATCGATCCCACCACAAGAACCGGCAGGTCGCAGAGCGGAGCACGCTAACTGCGGCGCGTCCGGTTGTACCCGGCCAGCACCAGCACGCCTGCCGCTGTGATGCCGATCATGTTGACGGCCAGCTGTCCGGCCGACGCCAGGGCCACGTCCCAGTCCCGGGTGGTGGCCGCGACGACCGACATCCCGGCCGCCGGGACCGTTGTCACCGAGATGAAAACCCCAATCAGCGCAGCCGATTTCGACGTCACCAGCGAGAGCATGCCGGCCGCTCCGGCCAGCAGCGCCGCCACGAACGAGAACGGCCCGACCTGGAAGATGAAGTCGACGTTCTGCAGTTGATGGATGCTGCGTAGCGTCACCCAGCCGAGTGCCTCGAAGCCGAGGGTCGCCACTGCTGTGATGGCCATCGCCACCGGGAATCCGATGACCAGCGCCAGCGCGGCTCGCCGCGCGAGGTAACCCTTGCGCCGCACGACCGCGACCGCCAGCGCGGCCAGCGGCCCGAATTCCGGCCCCACCACCATGGCTCCGACCACCGTGATGGCCGAGTCGGTGACCACGCCCACCGCCGCCAGCAGACAGGCGATGCAGAGGAAGGCCAGGTACGACAGGCTGAGACTGCTCTGTTCGCGCGTGCGCAGCACCAGTTCGTCCCAGACCACCGCGTCTTCACCGTCGCCGTGTATCTCGTCCTCGGCACGGTAGGCCGCGGTGGACAGCACGGTGTCGAGCACTTCCATCGTGATCGCGCCGTCCTGGTCGATGCCCAGGGCCCGCAGCCCGCCGATCAAGCCGTCTGCGGCGTCGCGGGCGATGTCGGCGGTGACCACGTCACCTTGCGGATCGATCGCGGCGCCGCGATGCGCGACCACGTTGGCGATTCCGCGGTGATGCCGGTACAGGTCGAGCACCGACTCGGTGAGCTCCGGTGGCGTGATGACGCGTAGATGCAGCACGGCCGAAGGTTACCGACCGCGGTGCCGGGCCAGCTTCATTCCGAGCTCCTCGGGCGGCACCTCGTGTCCCGCCGCGCACCGGATCTCCACAGTGGCGTCGGCGCCGCACCCCAGGTGCGTGAGCCGCAGTCCGGTGTCGCCCAGGTGCTTGCGGCCCCACTCGAACATCGCCCACACCACCGGCATGAAGTCCGTGCCCGCCTGGGTCAGGACGTATTCGTCGCGGCTGCGCTGGCCGGGCTCCTGGTACGGCCGTTTGGTGAGCAGGCCGGCCTCGACCAGCTCGGCCAGCCGGGCCGAGGTGGCCGCCTTGGTGATGCCGACCCGTCGGGCGAAGTCATCGAATCGTGTTGTGCCGTAATAGGCCTCGCGCAGGAGCAGCATCGCTGATTTGGTGCCGACCAACGACATGGTCTTCTCGATGGCGCACTGGCCGACGGCCGACCATGTGTCGCGATCGGCGAGGACACCCTGGAGCGCTGTCATGCGAATCACTCTACCGCTGGGTTGTTCTTGCCATACCCAGGTGTTAGATCTGAGTATAGGAAGCAGTACTCAGCGTGGAGTTGCAGGAGGATTCTGATGTCCGGATACACAGACCGCGACGCCGTCATCGTGGCGGCGGTACGCACACCGGTCGGCAAGGGCAAAGCGAGCGGCGCGTTGCACGACGTTCTTCCCGTCGATCTGCTCGCCCACAGCCTGCGGTCGGTGGTGGACCGCACGGTCGTCGATCCCGCACTGGTCGACGACGTCATCAGCGGTGCCGTCACGCAAGCCGGCGATCAGGCGGCCAACATCGCCCGCAACGCCGTGCTGGGAGCAGGTTTCCCGGAGAGCGTGCCCGGCACCACCGTCGACCGGCAGTGCGGCAGCTCGCAGCAGGCCATCTCGTTCGCCGCGCAGGGTGTGCTCGCCGGGTCATACGACGCGGTGATCGCCGCGGGCGTCGAGTCGATGTCCCGGGTTCCGATGGGCACGGCCGTGCTGCCCGGCAGCAACCCGTTCGGCGCCGGCATGGCCGAGCGCTATCCCGACGGTCTTGTCCCCCAGGGCATCAGCGCCGAGCTGATCGCCGCGCGATGGAACTTTTCGCGTGCCCAACTGGACGAGTTCTCCGCCGCCAGCCACGAGAAGGCGGCACGAGCCGCCAAGGACGGACTGTTCGACAACGAACTCGTGCCGGTGGCCGGCCTGACCGCCGACGAGATCATCCGGCCCGGCACGTCCATGGAGACGCTGTCCGGACTGAAGCCGGCCTTCTACAGCGACGCCTACGCCGCGCGTTTCCCCCAGATCCGCTGGGAGATCACACCCGGCAACTCGTCACCGCTGTCCGACGGCAGCGCGGCGGTCATGATCACCAGTGGCGCCTTCGCCCGCAGCCACGGCCTCGAGCCGCTGGCCCGCATCCACACCATGACCGCGGTCGGCTCGGATCCGTTGTACATGCTGACCGGCGTCATCCCGGCGACCGAGAAGGTGCTGGCCCGGTCCGGCCTGTCGCTCTCCGACATCGACCTGTTCGAGGTCAACGAGGCGTTCGCGCCGGTCGTGCTGGCCTGGGCGGCCGACACGGGGGCCGATCTCGGGAAGACGAACGTCAACGGCGGCGCCATCGCCATCGGCCACCCGCTCGGCGCCAGCGGTGCACGCATCATGAGCACCCTGGTCAACGCGCTCGAGCAGCGCGGCGGACGCTACGGGCTGCAGGTCATGTGCGAGGGCGGCGGCATGGCGAACGCCACCATCATCGAGCGGCTGTAGCGCCTCAGGCGCGCACGAGCTCGAAGAGCGGGATGACGCGCGACGTCTTCGCCTGGTAGTCGGCGAAGACGGGGGCCACGGCCGTGATGAGCGGATACGTGGCCTCGCGCTCGTCGTCGGGCAGTTCGCGGGCGACGACGGTGTAGGCGTCCAGGCCGGCGTCGGTGCCGATCTCGACGTGCGCGGCCGGGTTGGCGCGCAGGTTGTGCACCCAGTCGGGATGGGTATCGGCGCCGGCCTTCGAGCCGACGATGATGATCTTGCCGTCGACCGGCAGGTACGCCAATGGCGACATCCGCGGTTGCCCCGACTTGGCACCGGTGGTGTGCAACAGCAGCAGATTGCCGCCCTCGAACTGTCCACCCACCTTGCCGCCGTTCGCGCGGAACTCGTCGACGATGGCGGCGTTGAAGGCATGGAAGGACGCGGCGTCCGTGAATTCGGTCATGACTGACGCAACCGCGTAAACCGGCCCAAATGTTCCCGTCCCGGCGCGATACTTGCGTGGTATTGACGGAGGTGCAAATGATGCCAGATATGGACGCCGTCGTGGTCGGAGCCGGGTTCGCCGGCCTGTACCTGATATACAAACTGCGCGAGCACGGCTTCTCGGTGCGCGTCTTCGAGGCCGGCGACGACATCGGCGGTACCTGGTACTGGAATCGGTATCCGGGCGCGCGGGTCGACATCCCGAGCCTGGACTACATGTTCAGCTTCGACCCCGACTGGCACCGGGACTGGCAGTGGTCGGAGAAGTACGCCACCCAGCCGGAGATCCTGCGCTATCTGGGCCACGTCGCCGACAAGTTCGACCTGCGCCGCGACATCACGCTCGGTACCCGTGTCACCAGCGCGCACTGGACCGACGGAACCTGGCGCGTGCGCACCGACCACGGCGACGACGTTACGTGCCGTCACCTGGTGATGGCCACCGGCTGCCTGTCGATACCCAAGGAACCCGATATCGCGGGCATCGAGACCTTCACGGGCGAAACGTTCTACACCAATCGCTGGCCCCACGAGCCCGTCGACTTCACCGGCAAGCGGGTCGGGGTGATCGGCACGGGATCGTCGGGCATCCAATCGATTCCATTGATCGCCGCGCAGGCCGCACAACTGACCGTCTTCCAGCGCACGCCGTGCTTCTCCATCCCGGCGCACAACGGGCCGGTGTCGCAGGAGAAACAGGAGGCACTGGCCGACGAACCGGCCTACCGCGCCGCGGCGCGGGCGTCGTTCGGCGGGGTACCGCAGGAGCGCACGCTGATCCCGACGTTCGCGGTCCCCGAGGCCTACCGCCAGCAGCGGTACGAACGCGCCTGGCAGATCGGCGAACTACTGGAAACGCTCAACATGTTCTCGGACCTGATGAGCAACCCGGCCGCCAACGAGTCATTCGCCGACTTCGTCCGCGACAAGATCCGCGCGGCCGTGCATGATCCGCAGACTGCAGAACTGTTGTGTCCCAATGACTATCCGGTCGGCGCGAAACGCCTGTGCCTCGACACCGACTACTACGCCACGTTCAACCAGCCCCATGTGCGACTGGTCGACCTGCGCACCCAGCCGCTGGTCCGCGTCACCGAAACCGGCGTCGAGACCGTAGGTGAATCCTTCGACTTCGACGCGCTGGTGTTCGCCACGGGCTTCGACGCCATCACCGGCGCGGTGACGGCCATCGACATCGTCGGGCGCGACGGACTCGCACTGAAAGACAAATGGGCACAAGGGCCGTCGACCTACCTCGGCCTCACCACCACCGGGTTCCCGAACCTTTTCCTGATCACCGGACCGGGCAGTCCATCGGTGCTGTCCAACATGGCGGTGTCCATCGAGCAGCACGTCGAATTCGTCGCCGACACCATGGCGTATCTGCGGGCGCACGGTTTCGACACCATCGAACCGACGCCGACCGCCGAAGCCGGCTGGATGCAGCACGTCGCCGACGCGGGCGCCATCACGATGTTCCCGCAAGCGAATTCGTGGTACGTCGGCGCCAATATCCCCGGCAAGCCGCGGGTCTTCATGCCGTACGCCGCGGGCGTCGACTTCTATGGCGCCGCCTGCGCCGACGTCGTCGGCCAGGACTACCTCGGTTTTCAGCTGACCGGCCCACACGGTTCGCAATGCCACGACGGTGTGGTCCGGCGGCTGCAACCCGACGTCCAGATGGTGCTGGACATGATGGCGGCGATGAATCTGCCTCCACTGGAATCGCTTCCGGTCGAGACGGCGCGCGCCGCCATGGTCGAGGCGAATGCCGCCCGCCCGCCGGGTCCGGATGTCGGCGAGGTCATCGACGGCCGCTTCCCCGGTGCCGCAGGCGAACTCGACTACCGCCTGTACCGTCCGGCGACGCCGCGGCCACACCCGGTGCTCGTCTACTTCCACGGCGGCGGCTGGGTACTGGGTGACGCGTCGTCCGACGATCCGCTGTGCCGCGACCTGTGCGTGCGGGCCGACGCCCTGGTCCTCTCGGTGAACTACCGGCACGCCCCGGAACATCCGTTCCCCGCGGCCGTCGAGGACGGCATCGCCGCCCTGCAGTGGGCCGCCGACAACGCCGGCGCGCTCGGCGGACTTCCGGACCGGCTGGCGGTCGCCGGATGGAGCGCGGGTGGCAACATCGCCGCCGGCGTATGCCAGTGGGCCCGCGATCACGGCGGCCCGCACCTCAGTGGGCAACTTCTGCTGACGCCGGCGACCGACGCGCAGCCGTACCCGTCCCATGAGGAGAATGCCGAAGGTTACGGGCTCACCACACCACTCATGCAGTGGTTCGGTGCGCACTACGGCGGCCCTACCGACGATCCGCGCCGGGCCCCGCTGCGCGGCGACCTCGCCGGCCTGCCACCGACGATGGTGGTGACCTGCGAGTTCGACCCGCTCCGAGACGAAGGCAACGCCTACGCCGCCGCGCTGACCGGAGCGGGCGTGCCGACCGAGCACGTGCAAGCCCGTGGCCACACCCACCTGTCGACGACGATGGTCGACATGGTCGTGTCGGGAGAACCCATCCGCGACCAGATGGCCGCGGCGCTGCGGAGGTTCTTGGCTACTTAGCCTCTGCCTCTGCCTTGGGTTCCGATTTGGCCTCGGGCTTGAAGTCGATGCCCGACTCCTTGCGCTGCTGCGCGGTGATCGGCGCCGGAGCGTCGGTCAGCGGGTCGACGCCGCCGCCGGACTTCGGGAACGCGATGACCTCGCGGATCGAATCCATCCCGGCCAGCAGCGCCACGATGCGGTCCCAGCCGAAGGCCAGACCGCCGTGCGGCGGTGCGCCAAAGGCAAAGGCGTCCAACAGGAATCCGAATTTCTCCTGCGCCTCATCGTGGTCGATGCCCATCATCGCGAACACCCGTTCCTGGAGGTCGCGCCGGTGGATGCGGATCGAGCCGCCGCCGATTTCGTTGCCGTTACAGACGATGTCGTAAGCGTCAGACAGTGCGGCGCCGGGCTCGGTGTCGAAGGTCGCCTCCGACTCGGGGGTGGGCGCGGTGAAGGCATGGTGCATGGCTGTCCAGGCACCCGAGCCGACGGTGACGTCGCCCGATGCCGTGGCCGCATCGGCCGACTCGAACATCGGCCAGTCCACCACCCAAGTGAATGCCCAGGCGTCGGGGTCGATCAGGTCGAGTCGCTTGGCGATCTCGATGCGCGTCGCGCCGAGCAACGCACGGGCGCCCTTGGCCGGACCGGCCGCGAAGAAGATGCAGTCCCCCACCTTCGCGCCGACATGCTCGGCCAGACCGGCCCGCTCGGCGTCGGTGAGGTTCTTGGCCACCGGGCCGCCCAGCTCGCCGTCCTCGCCCACGAGCACGTAGGCCAGGCCCTTGTGGCCGCGCTGCTTGGCGAACTCCTGCCAGCCGTCCAGCGTGCGGCGCGGCTGCGACGCACCCCCCGGCATGACGACCGCACCCACGTACGGCGCCTGGAACACCCGGAACGGCGTGTCCTTGAAGTACTCGGTGCACTCGACGAGCTCGACAGCGAAGCGCAGGTCCGGCTTGTCCGAACCGAAGCGGCGCATGGCTTCCTCGTAACTGATGCGCGGCAGCGGCAGCGACACATCGACGCCGATCAGCTGCCACAGCGCGGCCAGTACCTCTTCGGCGACGCCCATCACGTCGTCGGCATTGACGAAGCTCATCTCGAGGTCCAGCTGGGTGAACTCGGGCTGGCGGTCGGCGCGGAAATCCTCGTCGCGGTAGCAGCGCGCGATCTGGTAGTAGCGCTCCATGCCCGCCACCATGAGCAGCTGCTTGAACAGCTGCGGGCTCTGCGGCAGCGCGTAGAACGAGCCCGGCTGCAGGCGGGCGGGCACCAGGAAGTCGCGGGCGCCCTCGGGAGTCGACCGAGTCATGGTCGGCGTCTCGATCTCGATGAAGTCGTGCTTGTCGAGCACCGCGCGGGCCGCTGCGTTGACCTTGGCGCGCAAGCGAATCGCGTTGCCCGGGCCTTCCCGGCGCAGGTCCAGATAGCGGTACTTCAGGCGGGCTTCCTCGCCGGGGGTCTCGTCGAGCTGGAACGGCAGCGGGGCGCTCTCGGACAAGACCGTGAGCGCCACCGCGTTCACCTCGATGTCACCGGTCGCGATGTCCTTGTTGGCGTTGCCTTCCGGCCGGACCTCGACGACGCCGGTCACCTGGACGCAGAACTCGGCGCGCAGCCGATGTGCCTGCTCCAGCACCGCGGCGTCACGGAACACCACCTGGGAGACCCCGGAGGCATCGCGCAGATCAATGAAGATGACGCCGCCGTGGTCGCGCCGGCGCGCCACCCATCCGGCGAGGGTCACCGTCTGGCCGGCGTCGGTGGACCGCAACGAACCGGCGGCGTGGCTGCGCAACACGAAATCTCCTCAAGAAGTCTGGATTCGATCGCTCAGTCTAAAGGGGTGCCTCGACCGGTATTTTGGCGACAGTGAGCTTTGCCCTCGTAGGACCAGGCGCCATCGGATCGACCATCGCCGCACTGTTGTACGCGGCGGGTCGCGAGGTGGTGCTGTGCGGGCGGACCGCACGGCAACAGATCGAGGTCCGGGTCGACGGCGCCGAGCCGATCGTCGTACCGGGCCCGGTACATACCGATCCCCAAATCGTCACCGGTCCGGTCGACGTCGTACTGCTGGCGGTCAAGGACACCCAGTACGCCGACGCCGCTCCGTGGCTGGCTGGCTTGTGCGGTCCGGACACCATCGTCTGCGCACTGCAGAATGGTGTCGAGCAGGCCGACCGCCTGCGGCCCTATTGTCCCGAATCTGCGGTCGTACCTGCGGCGATCTGGATCGCCGCCGAGACCCAGCCCGACGGCTGGGTGCAGGTGCGCACCACGCCGCGGCTGGTCCTGCCCGACGGCCCCGCAGCCACCCGCTTGGCGGCGGCACTCGACGGCATCGGGATCGACGTCGAATTGGACACGGACTTCGTCAGCGCAGCGTGGCGCAAGCTGCTCGTCAATGCCGTGGTGGGTTTCATGGTGTTGCCCGGGCGCCGTTCGGGGATGTTCCGGCGCGACGACGTCGCCGCGCTGGCCCGTCGATACCTGGCCGAATGCCTTGCCGTCGCGCGAGCCGAGGGCGCGACCCTTCCCGACGGTGTGATCGACGAGATCGCCGACATGCTGGCGCAGGCGCCCACCGACATGGCGACCTCGATGTTGATCGACCGCCAAGCAGGCCGTCCACTGGAATGGGACATCCGCAACGGCGTGATTCAGCGCATGGGCGCCATGCACGGCATCGCCACCCCGATCAGCGACATCCTGGTGCCGCTGCTGGCCGCGGCGAGTGACGGCCCGGGTTAACGCAGCAGCCGGCGCACCTCGACGTCGCTGACCTGGCCGAAATCGTGGTATGACTCCCCCACGGCCGCGAAGGGCGTCGGCATGTCGGCGCAGACGATCTCGTCGACCATTCCGGTGAGCGCCCGACACGCCGACTCGGCAGCCACGGGGACCGCGACCACCAGCATCCGCGGGCCGCTCGCGCGCACCACCTCGGCCGCCACCCGCATGCTGGCTCCGGTGGCCATGCCGTCATCGACCAGGATCACCGTTCGCCCGATCACCTCCGGTGGTGGTCGGCCACGGCGGTAGTCGGCTTCACGCCGGCGTAATTCGCGG
Source organism: Mycolicibacterium sp. HS_4_1 (assembly GCF_054515875.1). Lineage (NCBI taxonomy): Bacteria > Bacillati > Actinomycetota > Actinomycetes > Mycobacteriales > Mycobacteriaceae > Mycobacterium > Mycolicibacterium sp. HS_4_1. The sequence goes on along the minus strand of NZ_CM137261.1, from coordinate 2,669,000 downwards.
CCCTCGGCCTCTGCGACCTCGGTCAGCGTCTGCTGCGAAATATGCAGTGGCCCAACTACATCCTGATTGACGACGATGTGACCACCCGCGCCGAGCGCGCCCATGGCGTACTCCTCGTGACCGGGCACGCCCAGCTTGCGAATGATCAGCGCGTCCAGCGGCGCGCCGAGCGCTTCGGCGATTTCCCGCGCGACGGGGACGCCACCGCGGGCCAGACCGAGCACGACGACATCGCGTCTGCCGCGGTAGGCCGCCAGCAGACCGGCCAGCACGCGCCCGGCCTCCGCACGGTTACGAAAGATGCGCCTCGATACCTGGTTTCGCGTAGACATCGGGTCTACCCCGTTCCCGTCGGTCCACTTCCCGATCTTAGTCGCCAGGCCGAGGCCTAAAGGCCATTCACATCGCGCCTGTTCAGTGGTAATCCGTTATTGACATCGCAGGTAAAAACGTCGGGAGGTAGAAGTGAAGATTGCCGCAGCAGCCGTTGCGAGTGTTGCCGTCATCGGCATCGCCAGTACTCCGATCGCATCAGCCGACTATCCGCTCGTCGGCAAGCTCGGAACCACGCTGACGATGACCGACACCGTCGGTCAAGTTCAGCTGAGCTGGAGGGTCAGCGACCTCAAGCCGAGCTCCGATGTCATGCCGGGCTATCCGGTCGCCGGAAAGCTGTGGGAAGCCACGGCCACCGTCCGCGCGCTCAGTGGCCCCGTAACCCCCGGCATCTCACAGTTCAACGCCGTCGCGCCGAACCAGGCCAGCTACCGCGTGCTGTGGATGGTCGCCAGCCCGGTCAACATCAGTGGCGGGACCATCCCGCAGGGCGGGCAATCGACCGGAAAGATTCACTTCGACGTCACCGGCCCCGCACCCACGACGGTGACGATGAACAACGGTATGGAAGACCTGATGGTCTGGACCCCGTGAGTTAGTAGACACCCTGCTCTAGGGTGTCTACTCATGAAGACCTACCAGTGCGAACGCGTCGGCGTGGATTTCATCGACAGCGCACCGTTCCGCTTCGTCAGCAAAGTCAATCTGGCGATCAAGCCGGAGCAGCTGTTCGAGGTCTTCTCGGATGAGACATCCTGGCCGCACTGGGCCACGCTGATCACCAACGTGGAGTGGACCAGCCCGAAGCCGTACGGCGTCGGCACCACCCGCACGGTGTCGATGCGCGGTCACATCGTCGGCGACGAGGAGTTCATCGGCTGGGAACCGTTCTCCTACATGGCTTTCCGATTCAACACCAGCACCTCGAACATGCTCTCGGCCTTCGCTGAGGGCTATACCGTCGAGGAGACCGCAGATGGTTGCCACCTGACGTGGGTGATGGCCATGAAGCCGAACGGTCTCGCCGGTGAGCTGGGCATGCGAGCCGGTCGGCCCGTGATGGCGTGGCTGTTCCAGAGGTTCCTGCACAACCTGCGCCGCTACTGCGACGAGCGATACGGGGACGAGCGCTACGGCGCGTAGAGCCCTTCCCAGACCGCACGTCGCACCTGGTCGGGGTCGTCAATGGTCTCGTCGCGCATCGAGCCGATGACCCGGGTGGCGCGACGCTCGATGTCGTATGCCGGCCAATCCGCCATGCCATCTGAGCGGGTCGCGAAATCCAGCCAGGTGCGTTGCATGCGCCGGCCCACCGACGGCTGCACCTGACGCCCGAGCGGGTGCAGCATCCGGCCCAGATACGAGCCGTAGCTGTGCTGGATGTGCACGATCTCGCTGCCGTGCGTCGCGCCGAGCCCCAGCACTTTCAGCGTCCAGGTGGTGTGGTCGAACCGGTAGACGTGTGTCGGCGCGTGCCGACTGTAGGCGTCCGCGAAGGCCCACGTCGGCGCGCCGAACATGACATCGGAGCCGATGGCGATCAGCGCCCGGCGGCGCGGGTAGCTCGGATATGCCTGCAGCACAGCATCTTTGGAGTCCGGCGCAATACGCGCGAAATAGTCGTCGACCATCGGCACCGTAGTGGGCAGCATCGGCGGCCTGCCCCAGGCGAACATCGACGCCTCGCGGCTGTTGGTGCCGACGATCAACGGCACCTTCGCCACCGCCCCGGCCTGGGCGGCCGACACCGGATGCGCGGGCAGCAGGTCGACGCCGTAGGTCAGTCCGTAGGCCAACTTCGGGCTGCTGGCGGCGCTCTCCCCCTGCAGCTGGCCGGCGGCACGGCGTAGTTGGCGCTGCGGCAGCGCGGCGATTTCTTCGACGCCGACACCCAGGCGGCGCACGAACTCGTGAGCCTGGCGCGCCCGGGTTTCGCGGTCGGCGATGAGCGGCAATGCCGGGCTCTGCGCGATGGCCCGGCCGAACAGTCCGTCGGCGGCGGGACTGGCCAGCAGCGCCAGCACCGACGTAGCGCCGGCGGATTCGCCGAACACGGTGACCTGGTCGGGGTTCCCCCCGAATGCCGCGATGTTGTCGCGCACCCATTTCAGTGCCGCGAGCTGGTCCCGCAGGCACAGGTTGTCGTCGAATCCCGGGCCGAGATCGCCGAGTTCGAAACCACCGAACACCCCGAGGCGGTAGGTGACGTTGACGACCACCACGTTGCCGTTGGCCGCCAGCCGCGAGCCGTTGTACAGCTGCAGCTGGCCGGCCCCGAACACGAACGCACCCCCGGGAATCCACACCATCACCGGTAGCGAACCCGTGACATCGGGTGACCACACCGTCACCGTCAGGCAGGCTTCGTCCCGCATCTTGGGGTCGTCGCGCCCGCCACCGACGAACGACTTGCCTTGCGGCGGGATGGGTCCATGGTCGATGGCGTCGCGAATGCCGGTCCACGGGATCAGCGGCTGCGGAGCGCGGAACCGCAACGGGCCAACGGGCTGCTCGGCGTAGCCGACACCCCGCCAGACGTACACGCTGCCTTCGGTGGTGCCCCGGAGGGCTCCCGCGACGGTGTGAACGATGGTCGAACGGTCAATGGTTTCGGGCTGGACGGCCACACCGGAAATCCTAGTGTGGAAAGCTGGCATCCTGTCGTATTCGAGGCCCGGACGGAGCGGTGATGACCTTCAACGAAGGTATGGAGATCGACACGAGCAACACGTCGACCAGTGGGGGTGGCGGCTTCGGCGGCCGTGGCATCGCGATCGGCGGCGGCATGGGCGGTCTGGTGATCGTGGTGGTCGCCATGTTCCTCGGGGTGGACCCGAGTTCGATTCTCGGCCACCAGAACCAGGCGCCGCAGTCGAGCCAGGGCTCCAGCGCGTACGACCTGAGCAAGTGCAAGACCGGCGCCGACGCCAACAAGTACCTGGAGTGCCGCATCGTGGCGACAGGAAACTCGGTGGACGGGGTGTGGTCGCAGCTGCTCAAGGGCTACCGTCCGCCGAAGATCCGGTTGTTCAGCCAGAGCGTGAACACCGCGTGCGGGCCGGCCACCACCGATGTCGGCCCGTTCTACTGCCCGGGCGACAAGACCGCCTATTTCGACACCACGTTCTTCCAGACCCTCGTCGACCAATTCGGTTCCAGTGGCGGACCTTTGGCACAGGAGTACGTCGTGGCACACGAGTTCGGCCACCATGTGCAGGATTTGCTCGGTGACATCGGCAAGGCACAACGGGGGCCGAAGGGCGCCGAGGGCAACAGCGTACGCACCGAGCTGCAGGCCGATTGCTACGCCGGCGTGTGGGCCCACTACGCCTCGACGGTGAAGCAGAAGAGCACGGGCGTCCCCTTTCTACAGCCGTTGAGCGACAAGGACATTGCCGATGCCTTGTCGGCCGCCTCATCGGTCGGTGACGATCGCATCCAGAAACAGGCCACTGGCCGCGTGAACCCGGAGTCCTGGACACACGGGTCGTCGGCGGAGCGCCAGAAGTGGTTCACCACGGGCTACCAGACCGGCGATCCCAAGCAGTGCGACACCTTCAACGCACAAAACCTGGGTTAGGCCGCGGGTTTGATGCGCGCGATGTAGACGTCGCGGGTGAAGATACGCAACCCCTCCGGCGTCGGTGGCGCCGTTGAGGTGTAGACCGCTCCCGAAGGCGTAGTCAGCGCGATCGTGTGCCGGCCGTACCGGTCGTAACTCGCGGCCGCCTGCCAGCCGGGTTCTTCTTTGACGTAATTGCAGTGCTCACACAGCCCATCCCCATTGTGCGCACTGGTCGGCCCACTCGTGACATGCGGCGTGACGTCGTCGGTGTGCCGAATCCTCGCGTTGCAGTACGGGGTCCGACACACCTGGTCCCGCAACGCGATGAACCGCGCCAAGCCTTTCGGAAACGCCCGCGCCGTCGACTCCATCGCCACCAACTTGCCGGTGCCGGGCTGGGCATACAACCGCCGCAACGCTGCCCCCACCTTCTCATCAGCGGCCGCAGCCAGCACCAGCTCGCGAGCCAGCACCGCCGGAATGGGCCCATAGCCATCCAACTGCGCGGGCTCCTCACCCCCGGTCAGCAGCGTCTGATCCGAGAGCACCAGATTGACCGTCACCGGCACGGGCGACTCGACCGGATTGCGGCCCGTGACCCGCTGCACCACAACGTCCGCCATAACCTGCGCACGGCCGCGCCCCGACCCCGCCGCCACGACCGACGCCGCCTCACGCGCGAGCGTCTGGCGCACCAGCTGACCGTACGCAGCCGGCAGCAGCACCGTCATCGACATCATGCCGTCACGGGCCACCCGAAACCGCACATGCCGCGCAGCCCGCGCCCGCGTCATCTTGTCCACCACCGTCTGCTGATCCAACTCATAGGCGATCCGCGCGGCCTCGGCCGAAACCTGCGTGTTCCCCAACCCCGCCAAGCGGGCCGGATCCGCACACAGCTCGACATCCAGAAGCTGACGATCCAACACCGACAGGCACGCCGCCTCTTTCGTGATCAACTCCGCCCGATGCTCCGACAGCACGCCCGATTCCAGTGCTGCCAGGGTGCACGGCATATCCGCCATCAAGATCCGGGCCATCGCCATCAACCGCTCACCCCGATGCGGGGACTCCTGCCGCGCCAACCCAATCTCCGAGCCCAACGCGGCCCGCGACACCCGCGGCCCACCCGCACGCGCCGCCTCGATCCGCCGCGCCTCCAACAACGCCGCCACACGGACCTGCTCGGCCGCCGCAACCGCCTTCACCCGCTCGAGCTCAGCGATCCGACCCAGCAACACCGCCTCGTCAGCGCCGGGGTCCACCACACATTCGCTCATACGTTCGATAATACTCCCCTTCTCTGACACGACGCCACCCCAAAGTCAGTTCCCCGAATCGATGACCACTTTGAACAAATTTCGTTAACGTGTTCAAATGCCTGCCAAGCCGCCGACGCCCCGCACCATCTCGCCGGCACTGATCGAAGCCACCGCGGAAACGCTGCATCGTTTGGGGCCAAGGCAATTCAGCCTCACCGCGGTTGCCGAGGCCGCCGGCGTCTCACGCGGCACGGTGTACAACGCGCTCGGCGGTCGTGATCACGCCATCAGCGTGGCACTGGACCACCTGGCATCGACGTTCGTCGACGGCATGGCCGCCGAGATCGACAAGCAGTCCACGCTGGCCGACCAAGTGGCCGCCGCCGCCGTCTTGATCTGCGCCCACCGGCAGAGCTCCCCCTCGGCGCCGCAGAAGGGCATCAACGAGGGCATCGTTGTCTTGCTGCTCCGCAACATCGGTGAGGACCTGATGAAGCGCGCCGTCGAACTCTGGAAGCCGCGTGTCAAGGCCGCGCAGCGCGACGGTGAAATCGGCGCCGGAGTGGACCCTGCCCGCGCCGGCGAATGGATCGTCCGGGTGCTGCTGAGCTTCGAACTGCTCCCGCCCATCGGCGTCAACCTCGACAACCCCCGCGCCATCCGGCGCTTCGTCACCGATCACATCATCAGCGGACTCACCGGAGAGACACCATGACGACACCCGACCACGAAGTGGTCATCATCGGCGCAGGGCCCGGCGGTATCGCCTCCGCTTACCTTCTGCAGCAGAAAGGTATTCACGACTTCGTCATCATCGACCGCGGTGACGACTTCGGCGGCACCTGGCGCGACAACCACTACCCCGGGCTCGCCGTCGACATTCCGTCGCTGTGGTATCAACTGTCGTTCGCGCCCAATCCCAACTGGAGCCGGTTCTTCGCGCCCGGGCCCGAGATCTACGCGTACCTCCGCGACACCGCTGACAAGCTTGGGCTACGTCCGCACCTGCGTGGCAATTCCGAGGTGGTCCGGCAGCAATGGGACGACGACGCCGGCCTGTGGCGGCTGTCCATCCGCAACCAGTCGGACGTGACGGCCCGGTTCCTGATCAGCTCGGTCGGCGGCTACGTGAACGCCAAGAACGTGGTCGACATCGACGGCATCGAGGACTTCGAGGGCACCGTCATGCGGCCCAACGCCTGGGACGACGACTACGACGTCCGCGGCAAGCGCGTCGCGGTGATCGGCACAGGCTCCAGCGGGGTGCAGATCGCCGGCGCATTGTCCGGGGTCGCCGCGAACCTCGTTGTGTACCAACGCACCCCGGCCTGGGTACTGCCCAAAGTCGACTTCGACATCCCGCCGTGGCTACGACGTCTGCTCAAGATGCCGGGCTTCGTCGGCGCGGTCAACGTGTTCGGGCGACTCCTGATGGATGCGGCGATGGTCGCGCCGATCATCCACGTCTTCTCCCGGCTGCCCCGCACGGTGCTGACCAAGCTGATGCCCTTGTATGACGGACACAGCCGCAACCTCTACCGCCTGCTGCTGCGCTCCACCGTGAAGGACCCCGCCACCCGCAAGGCGCTACTGCCCCGCTACGGGATCATGGCAAAACGCCCGGTGATCTCGAGTGCTTTCCTACCGGCGCTCAATCACCCCGACACACACCTGATCACCACGCCCATCGAGCGGATCACCCGCGGCGGCGTGCGCACCGTCGACGGCGTGGACCACCCTGCCGACCTGCTGGTCACCGCCACCGGCTACGAGCTCTGGACCGACCCGGAGACGTACCGGCCCGGAACCATATTGGGCGCGGGCGGTTTCGATCTCGCCGAGTACTACCGCGACCATGGTCTGCGAGCCTACGCCGGCACGGCCCACCCCCGGCTGCCCAACCGCTGGGAGATCGTCGGCCCGCTCGGATTCGTCGGCTTCGCGTGGATGGACTACGTCGAAACGGTTGCCGCCCATGCTGTTCGGCTGATCGACGAAGCCAGACGCCGCGCCGACGCGCCTGTCGTAGCAGTGAGCCACGAGGCGTTCCAGCGGTGGAATGCGTTGATGGAACGGCGTGGTCGCACTGCGCACACGTACTACACCCGTGCCGCCGAGCTGAACACCTATTTCGTCAATTCCCAGCACGAAACGCCCTACTACCGACCGCAAACCATCACGGGTTCAAGAATTTTCGCGCGGCGCTCGCCACTCACGGACTACGAATTCACCGCAGTCCAGGCCGCCACGATCAGCGAGGAACTCAGCGCATGACCGATCAACCGCTGTCCGGCAAGGTCGCTTTCGTCACCGGGGCAGCACGCGGGCAGGGCCGTTCGCACTGCGTCCGGCTGGCCCGGGCCGGCGCCGACATCGTCGCGATCGACGCCTGCGCACCGGTCACCGAGGCCAACGGGTATGAGCCCGCGACGCCCGCGGATCTGGCCGAGACGGTGAATCTCGTTGAAGGCGAAGGCCGCAAGATCTACGCCAAGGCGGTCGATGTCCGGGACGCCGAGGGCCAACAGCGGGCGGTCGCCGAAACCGTCGAGCAATTCGGCCGGCTGGACATCGTCGTCGCCAATGCGGGCGTGCTGAACTGGGGGCGACTCTGGGAAATCTCGCAGCAGCAATGGCAGGACACCCTGGACATCAACCTGACCGGCGTGTGGAACACCATCCGAGCCGTGGTGCCGGCGATGATCGCGGCCGGCAACGGCGGCTCGATCATCGCCACCAGCTCGGCTGCCGGCATCAAGGCGGTGCCGGGCTGCGGCCATTACTGCGCCACCAAGTTCGGCGTCGTCGGCATGATCAACGCGCTGGCCGTGGAACTCGGTGAGTTCGGGATCCGGGTGAACTCCATTCACCCGTACGGCACCGACACCCCGATGGGCAACGATGTGTCGATGTACCAGGTCCTGCAGGACCATCCGCAGTACATCCACAGCTTCTCCCCTGGCGCGCTGCCGACGGATTCGCTGATCAAGCCGGACCAGATCTCCGACATCGTCGTGTGGCTGGCGAGCGACGCATCGTCGTTGGTAACGGCCGCGCAAATCCCGGCAGACAAGGGCTATCTCAAGATCTGACCGGGTAACGTCAATCGCCATGGCGAAGGCGACCGCCGGAGTGGCAAACAACGGTGCCGACGCGCGGACACGCGCCAGCGAGTTCATGCGCTCGGCCCTCGACATCCTCGGTGAGACCGGCCGCACGGAGTTCACCGTGCTCGAGGTTGTGGAACGTTCAAGGACGTCGTTGCGCGCCTTCTATCAGCACTTCGCCACCAAAGACGATCTGGTGCTGGCGCTGATCGATGCGATGCTGAACGAGTTCACCACGACATGGCAGGCCGAGGCGGCGGAGCTGGAACCGAGGGCGGCGCTGCGGGCGCTGGTCGACGGCATCTGCGTGCCACCCGCCTCCAGCACCCAGGACAGCATCAATCGTGGGCTGACCTTCTACCACGATCGCCTGGCGGAAACCATGCCCGACGACTATGGCCGCGTGCTGACGCCGTTGCACGCGCTGATCGTCGACATCGTCGAACGCGGCATCGGGGACGACACCTTTCGCCCGGGCCTCGACGTCGAAACCACCGCGGCACTGGTCATGCAGACCATCTTCGGCGCCCTACGGTTACGCGCACTCGGACCCGGCCTCGGGCTCACCCCGATCGGCAGCGACCGCATCTACGCGTTCTGCCTGCGCGCGTTGGAGAAGTAGCGTCAGAACAACGCAGGCTGCACCGCCCCGGCGGGCACTGCCGCCGGGGCGGTACGCACGGTGTCAGGTCTGTGTCCGCTGTTACCGAGGCCGTACCGGGCCACCAGCGGGGCCACCCGGGTGCGCAACCGTTCGCGGTACTCCGGGCCGAGATACGCCCCGCGACCGTACAATTCGCGATACCTGGGCAGGAGCTCCGGATACGACGAGCCCAGCCAGGCCAGGAACCAGCCGCGGGTCGCGCCGCGCAGATGCAACCCGAACGCCGTCACGCCTGTGGCGCCCGCCTCGGCGACCCGCGACAACAAGGCATCGAGCTGGTCGACGGAGTCGGTGAGATACGGCAGTACCGGCGCCACCATCACATGGCAGCCGAGCCCCGCCTGCGCTATCGCCGAGATGAGTTCCAGCCGCGCGGCAGGCGTCGGTGTGCCGGGCTCGACCGACCGGTGCAGATCCGGGTCCAGCATCGCCAATGACACGGCGACACTGACCCCGACCCGACTACCAGCATCGACGATCAGCGGCAGATCGCGACGCAGCAGCGTGCCCTTGGTCAGGATCGAGAACGGCGTCCCGGAATCAGCCAGCGCCGCAATGATTCCGGGCATCAGCGCGTACCGGCCCTCGGCCCGCTGGTAGGGGTCGGTGTTGGTACCCAACGCGACCGCATCCCGCGTCCACGACCGCCGGAAAAGCTCGCGCCGCAACACTTCTGCGACATTGGTCTTCACCACCAGCTCACGGTCGAAGTCGTTTCCAGAATCGAAGTCCAGATACTCGTGGGTGGGCCGCGCGAAGCAGTACCGGCAGGCATGCGAACAGCCGCGGTAGGCGTTGACGGTATAGCGGAACGGCAGATTCGATGCCTCAGGCACCTTGTTCAACGCCGACTTGCAGAGCACCTCGTGGAATGTGATGCCGTCGAATTTCGGCACCCGGACGCTGCGCACCAGCCCCAGGCGTTCCAGGCCGGGCAGGGCACCGTCCACTTCGGCCCGCGCTACCGCCTGCCCGTCCCACCGCATACTTCAATTCGAACAATTGTTCGACTCGATGTCAAGCCTCGTGGCCGCCGCCCTTCCCCGAACTATTCTCGAAGTCCTCACAACCGCCGCTACCTGCACAAATTCCAAACCATGAGGCAGACCGGGTATGTGCGGGCGCCGCCGCCCCGGCTGCCGGTCGCGGTGATGGTGCTACGCAGGGTTGAGTTCAGTCGCCAACCGGCCTCACGGCCAATTCCGCAGTGACGAACATCCCGCGGCCCAACTGGACAGCATTTGGGTGGCGAGCATCCCCGCCACCGCATCGAACGCGCGAATGCCGAACACCACGTCTCGATCCAGTTCGGGCTCGCGGGACAGCAGGTCGGCGACGACCTCCTTACGAACCACCTGCTCATGAACGGCGTCCGCCTCCACATGCTCGCGGTAGAAGTCGATGCACGGCAGCGGAGCACCAAGCCTGTTGAGACCCTTGGCTATTCGTTGCGATGCCGGCGACGACGTCAGCTCGGTCGCGGCGAAGTGGCCGACGGCCGCACCCCGGAGGCGCCGGTGCAGCCCGAACATCGACATCAGGTTCACCGCGGCCAGCGTGGGACCCGTGGCGTTGCCGAGATAGTGCAGTAATTGTCGCTCATGCCCGCGGCACCGAGCAGGTCGGCGAACAACCGCTGATGCATGGTCCGGTAGCCACCACCACCGCCGTACTCGTCGTATTCCACCGCCACGAACGCGGCTTTCGCTCGCCCGGTCAGCCGAGGAATGACCCACGACTGCGGATCGGCTTCCTTGAGGTGATAGAGCGATCGATGGGCGAAATACTCCTGCTTCTGCGGCCAAGTCGCCCGATCCCTCATGTAGACCGACAGACTCGTACGGTCGACGGGCGCGGACTCACAGCGGTCGAGCTCGTCCTGCGCCGACGCATCATGCGGGATATCGCCGACAAGCCGGCGGACAGCGGCGAGAAACCGATCCTCGATGCAGTGACGAACATCGAGCAACGCGGGATTCCATTCCCACTTCTCGTCGGTGTCGGCGAAACCTCGATAATGCAGTTCGTAGCAGACGTAGAGCGCCAACTGCAGATCGATCCCGAACGGGTCGACTTCGCCGAGCGGTAGCTGGATGCGAGTCAGATAGGCCGATGGCAGCCGCTCGCCGAGCAGCTCGATCACCACACCCGACAACGGGCCGCGGGGATCTGGGAGCAAAGGCTGGAGTAATTCATCTGTGCACATGGGAATTTCGCGATACCCGCAGGCGTGCGGCGTTAAACCCGGGTTTGGACCGGCCGGATCCGGGTAGTTGGCGTCGACGTCGAGGTGCTCGATGCCGGATGTTGTGGACTGGCCGGGAATTTCGGCTTCGAGAAAGGGCACCACGACGTGTCGGTGACGTGCGCCGAAGACCAGTTGCGGCCGGCGATCCGCCGTGCGGATCCGGAAACGCTCGTCGTCGCAGACGGTTTCAGCTGCCGGACCCAGATCGGCGAACTCACCGACCATCCCCCGGCGCTGCACACCGTGCAGCTACTCGCAGCGGGGCTGCGGCACGACCGACAACAGGGCCACGACCGCCAACAGAACGGTGACCACGAACCAGTCTGAGACGCCCAATCGGTCCGCGGCACCGGCCCATGGGTGTAGAACCGCGCTCCGCTGGGCAATACACAGGCAATGCACAACGGAGAACCCGCTCCCAGGAGGAATTTGATGAAAGACCCCGTCGACCATGCCCGCACCACCCGGCCGCACGCCAGCGAGTCGCTCAAGGATGGCTCGAACGCCCCCGGCCTGCTGGCCGTCGCCGTCGCCGTTGTCGTCCTGGTGATCAGCCTCTACTTCTTCGCTTCAGGTCAGCCCGGTATGGGTGGCGTCGCCCTGGCGATCGCTGCGATCCTCGCCGCTGTGGGCGGCACCTGGCTCGCCTTACGGCACCGCCGGGTGCGGCGTCGCGAGCTGGGTTACCTCCAGACGCATCCCGGCGCGCCGCAGACACCGCCTACCAGTTGACCAGGCCTGCTCGGGGTTTTCCGGCCTCCCTGCCCGGGTATCCGCACCGCCATGACACCAGAACAATTTCCGGACGCCGTTCCGGATGCCGATGCGGCCGAGCAGTCACGCGACATTCAAGAGCAGCCACTCGACGACGAAGCGGCGGTGAGCGGTCCGGCCGGTCCGCCGATGGACGCGACAGCACACGACTGGCAGGAGCAGATCGAAACCGTCGATATCGACCCGGACGAAGACGATCTCGGCCGAGATGCCTGATGAGGTTTGCGCCAGCGCCGCACGGGAAATCCCTGCCCCATGATCATTCGTAGGATCGCCCGTCCGCTTCTGGCCGCTGCGTTCATCGGACAGGGCTTCGAAACCCTGGTGAACATCGACTCAGGGGCACAAGCCGTACGCCCCGCACTCGACGGCCTGAAGGACATGCCGGATCCCGTGGCCCGCAACGTGCCGTCGAACGCAGTCGCCGTGGCGCGGGCCACCGCGGCCGCTCAGGTCGGCGGTGGGCTGCTGCTTGCGACCGGACGTATTCCGCGCGTCGCCTCGGCGGTGCTCGCGGCGACGGTCATTCCCGCCAACTTGGGTAATCACATGTTCTGGGCCGAGAGCGATCCCGAGGCCAAAGCCGCGAAACGCCGTGGCTTCCTGGCCGACCTGAGCCTGCTCGGCGGTCTGATCCTGGCCGCGGCCGACACCGCCGGCAAACCGTCGCTCGGCTGGCGGGGCCGGCGGGCCGCTCAGCGGGCGGCGGAAGCCCTCTCATCCACCGTGCCTTCGAGGACCGAAGTCGCGCTCGCCCGGATGCCGGAGTTGGGCGAGAAGGTCGGCCACGGCGTCCAGACCGGTTTCGAGCACGGCCGCGAACTCGCCGGTGTCGCGCTCGACAAACTGGAAGACGGCCTCGAGAAAGCTGCCCCGTACGCGGAGACTGCCTACCGAAAAGCTGCCCCTTTTGCCGAGTCTGCCTTCCGGAAAGCCAGCGCACGTGCTTCGGAGTTGGCCGATACCGCACGAGAGCAGGCAACCGAATTGGCCAGTACCGCAGTCACTACCGCAAAGAAGGCGAAGGCCCGCGCGTAGTAGGCGAGAGCCCGGGCCTGCGGGCCCGGGCTCCTGCCCCTCGTACCGGCCGTGGCCGCCCGTGCATCAATACCAATGGCGGCGTCCGGCGACGGCATGGCCGGCGGAGCCGAGCAGCCAGAAGACCGCGCCGACGACGACGAGCACGATGCCCAGGACCCACAGCAGATAGACGTTGAAGACGAAGCCCAGAATGAGCAGGACTACTCCCAAAGCAATCATGATGATCGTTTCCTTATCTCACGCGGTTGCCCGCATCGAACTTGGTTGCGGCAGTCGGCAATCGACGACCTTCGGATTGACCCCGGCGTAGTTCAACGGTCCGGCTACCACGGTCAGCGCGATACGCCCCGCTGAGCCGCAGCTGGTGTCGCCGCCGCGGAAATAGTCGCGTTGCCACGCTGCCAGTACACCGACCAGCAGCCAGACCACCACGATGACGCCCACGCTTCCTCGCAACATGGCTCCTCCTACACAGACCGCTTTGGTCTCAAGGAAACAAGTACCCATGCGCGCGTGGTGGCAAACTAACGCGTAAGAAAGAGACCGCCTGAGGGTCTCGACCGCCTTCGAGCTCGGACGAACCAAGGCCGTCCATCACAGCGTTGGGGCAAGCCGAAGCTGTCCCGTTTAGCATCATCAGCACCAGTGCCTCTCGCGTGGTCGCCAGGCTCCTGCGGGGGCCTGGACAGTCAAAGCCCTTGAGGCTCTTCTGCACTGACTTGACTTGATACGTCGCGCGTTAGCCGGCAGCTGACGGTGCTCCGACATGCCAGTTGCCGGTTCGACACGTTTGCCGCCGGCGCTTCGCGGTTATATCGGAGAGGTTGAATGAGAGAGGAAGCCCGAATGCTGAGCTCCGATATCTCGCGCCCAAGCGCGGAAGTCTATCTGCCGCAATCCGATTCGAGACTGCTGATCGAAACGATGCACAGCTGCCGCCGGCCCGAGGGCATGCGGGTGGCCGACCTGTGCACCGGCAGTGGTGTCGTGGCGATTGCGGCGTCCGATGCCGGGGCAAGCAGCGTGACCGCCTTCGACGCCTCGCCGGCGGCCTTCTCGACTGCCCGCGACAATGCCCGGCTCGCGGGCAGCGTGGTCGACGTCCGCCTGGGGTGCTGGTCGGCTGCCCTCGAACTGGAACCGTTCGACCTCGTGCTGTGCAATCCGCCCTACGTACCCGCGCCCTCCGACGCCGATGCCGTCATTCCGGACGCAGGCGGCCCGCCGATGTCATTCAACGCGGGCCCCGACGGCCGGCTCGTCCTCGGCCCGCTGTGCAAATCAGCCCCCGACCTGCTGCCCGCAGGACAATCCCCTTCGGCCCCGTGATGACTGCCCGCGCCCGCTGGCTGGAGGACGCCGGCCGGTTGCCAGCAGCAGCCGACCTGAGACCGCAGGTCCCGCAACGTGCGATCCAGTATCCGGGACACGTGCATCTGAGACACGCCGATCGAGTCGGCGATCTGCCGCTGTGTCATGGCACCGAAGTAACGCAGGTAGAGCACCTTCTGCTCCCGCGCCGACAGGGCGGCCAGCAGGGACTTCACCGATTCCCGATCCGTGACACGATCGAACCCGGCGTCCAGAGCGGGCACGCAGCGGCGGGCCCAATGCCCGCAGCCGGTCGGCCGAGGGCATCGACACCCAGGCCACCAAGAAACACCTCATGGACATCGCTCGCAGGCTCGACGTCCGAGGCCGGTCGACGATGACCAAGGCCGAACTCGTGGACGCCATCGAGAAGGCCAACCGCCGGGCGAGCCGCAAGTCCTGAGCGACTGCGGTGCGGTGTGGCAAGCAGGCCGGGGTGTACCTGTTCGCGGCTTAGCGAATTACCACTGGCCGAGCTGGCACTGCACGTTGTACGGCGCGGTCTGGTGCGCCGCCGACTGACCGTCGACCGCGATGTCGCACGTCGAGTCCGGGGCCGCCTGGCCGCCGTGCGTGGTGCTGCTGACGGTGAAGATGGCCCACTGCGGGTCAGCCAGCGTGGTGGTGAACACCCAGGGGGCGTCCGGACCGACGGTGACCGTCTCGCGCTTCAGGTAGGCGTAGGCGTCGGCGTTGTAGGCGGCCTTGTTGGCCGGCTGGTTGACCAGGTACAGCAGGTCGAAGGTGGCCGGGCCACCGACCGACAGCGTGTACCGGACTTCGTGACCGGCCGGTTCGGCTGATGCCGCAGGCGCCATCAGCCCCGCGGCCGCCACTGCTGCCGCGCCACAAATCACTCCGAACTTGACTGTCGCTTTACGCATGCCGGTCATATCGACTGACGGTACCGGACTGTTACACCCTGCATCACCCGCATCAACCCGCCTGCAGTTCCAGCAGCACCGTCACCGGCCCGTCGTTGACCAGTTCGACGTGCATGTGGGCCCCGAACCGCCCGGTGGCGACCTCTGCTCCCAGTTTCCGCAGCGCTGCGGCGAACTCGTCGACCAGTGGCTCGGCGACGGGCCCGGGCGCCGCCACGTTCCACGACGGCCGACGCCCCTTGGCGGTGTCGGCGTAGAGCGTGAACTGACTGATCACGAGGATCGGCGCGGCCGCGTCGGCGGCGCTCAGCTCGCCGTCGAGGATGCGCAGCCGCCACAGTTTGTCCGCCATCTTGTGGACGACGGCGACGTCGTCGGTGTGGGTGAGGCCCACCAAGGCCACCAACCCTTGAGGATTCGGGGCGATCTCACCGACGATCTCCCCATCGACCGTCACCCGCGCCGCCGTCACCCGTTGCACCAGTACCCGCACGTTTGCAGATGCTGCCACAGCACTTTGTGGTACCTGTGGTGGTCATGGACGGCCCATCCTGGCGCGGCACTCCCCTGACCCGGCGTTCGATACTGGTTGGAATCGGCGCTGTCGGCGCGTTCCTTGCCGTGGATCTCGGCCTGGTCGCGTACACCAGCCGTGCCGGCACCCTGACCCGACAGACGTTCCTGGACGGCTTCCAACACGTGTTCGGCGCGCACCCCGGATTCCGGAAGAACCACGCCAAGGGCGTCTCGGTGGTCGGTCATTTCATGAGCAACGGCAACGCGGCCACATTGTCGCGCGCCGCGGTGTTCGGGCCCGGCGAGACGCCGGTCGCCGGCCGGTTTTCGCTCGCGGGCGGGAACCCGACCGTTGCCGATACGCCGAGCGCGGCGCGGGGCCTCGGCCTGGCAATCGGCTTCCCGGGCGCCGAGCAGTGGCGCACCGCGATGCTGAACATCCCGGTGTTCCTCGACAACTCACCGCAGGGCTTCTACGACCGCTTGCTGGCGTCCAAGCCGGCCGCCGGCACGGGGAAGCCCGACCCGCAGGTGATGGCCGAGTTTCTCCGTCGGCACCCCGAGACCGCGGCGGCGACGGCGCTGGTCAAGAAGAGCCCGCCCACACCGGGTTTCGCCGACAGCACGTTCTCGGGTCTGCACAAGTTCTATCTGGTGAACCATGCCGGCGTCCGCACCCCCGTCCGCTGGACGTTCGTCCCGCAACAGACGGCCATGCCACCGAAATCCGACAATCCCAACGCGTTGTTCGACGCGCTGATCCTGCAGTTGAAAAAGGCTCCGCTGCAGTGGAATCTGCGGCTGACCGTCGGACGGGACGGCGACCCGACCGACCCGACACTGCCCTGGCCGGCCGACCGGCAGGTCATCGATGCCGGGGTCCTGACCCTCACCGAAGCCCAGACCGATGCCGCCGGCAACGCCCGCGACATCAACTTCGATCCCCTGGTCCTGCCCGACGGCATCGAACCCTCCGACGATCCGCTGCTCAGTGCACGGTCGGCGGTGTACGCCGGCTCCTACCGGGCACGGACCGCCGAGCCGAAAACCACTCCGGCCGTTCAGGTTCAGGAGGCCAAGCCATGACCGACCGCTTCCCCGTCCGCACCCGCGTGTTGCACTGGCTAACTGCGGTGGCGGTCTTCGCCGCACTGCTGATCGGTTTCACGATGACCAACGCGATCGGCTCCCACGCGGCGCTCGTCGGCGTCCACATGACGCTGGGTATCAGCATCCTGCTCATCGTGATCGGCAGGGCGGCAAACAGATTCACCCACAAGGCGCCGAAGTGGCCCGCCACGGTGGGGCCGCTGGAAGGTAGACTGATCGCCGGGTCCGAGCTGGCGATGTACGCCATGCTGTTGACGCAGCCGCTCGTCGGCTGGGCCATGGTGTCGGCGTCGGGCACCCCGGTCCGGGTGTTCGACAGTCTCACGCTCCCGAACATCGTCCCGTTCAACGCCGGCCTCTACGGCGCTCTACGCGAGGCCCATTCGGCGGTGGCCTACCTGCTGGTGGCCGCCATCGCCGCGCACGTCAGCGCCGTGCTGCTGCACACGCTGACACTGCGCGACGGCATGCTCCGCCGGATGACGCACTAGACCCCCTGCCGCGAGCGTGCGGGTCTGCCTGCGACACGCCGACAACTCTGGGCACTATCGTCACCCTCGCCAGCCGCGAAGGTGACGCTATTGCACACCTGACGCGGCGTGTCACGCGCAGACACGCACGCTCGCGGTTAAAGAAGTCGGGCGGCGACCTGGGCGGCGACGTCGGCGATGGGCACGTCGACCTGCTCACCGGTGGACAGATCCTTGACGCCGACGGTGCCGGCCTCGATGTCACGGTCACCGGCCACCAGGGCAATCTTGGCCCCGGAGCGGTCGGCCGCCTTCATCGCACCCTTGAGACCGCGGTCGCCGTAGCACATGTCGGTGCGCACACCCGAGCCACGAAGGGCGGCAACAATTTTCGCCAGCTGCAGTTTGGCCGGCGCACCGAGCGGGACGGCGTACACATCGACCGCCGCGGGCGAGGCCACCGTCTTGCCTTCGGCCTTCAGTGCCAGCACCGTGCGGTCGACACCGAGCCCGAACCCGATGCCCGACAGGTCCTGGCCGCCCAACTGCTTCATCAGGCCGTCATACCGGCCGCCGCCACCGATGCCGGACTGCGCGCCGAGACCGTCGTGCACGAACTCGAACGTGGTCTTGGTGTAATAGTCCAGGCCACGGACCATGCGCGGGTTGATGACGTATGGCACGCCGAGGGCGTCCAGATGCGCGAGCACTGTGTCGAAGTGCTCCTTGGCAGCCTCCGACAGGTGGTCCAGCATCACCGGGGCGTCCGCGGTCATCTCCTTGACGTGCGGCCGCTTGTCGTCGAGCACGCGCAGCGGATTGATGGTGGCGCGGGTGCGCGTTTCTTCGTCGAGATCGAGCTTGAACAGGAAGTCCTGCAACAGCTTCCGGTACTGCGGACGGCAGGTTTCGTCTCCCAGTGAGGTGATCTCGAGGCGGAAACCGTCGAGCCCCAGCGAGCGGAACCCGGCGTCGGCCACCGCGATCACCTCGGCGTCGAGCGCGGGGTCGTCGATGCCGATGGCCTCCACACCCACCTGCTGCAGCTGGCGGTAGCGGCCCGCCTGCGGGCGCTCATAGCGGAAGAACGGTCCGGAGTACCGCAGCTTGGCGGGCAGCGCGCCGCGGTCCAGGCCGTGTTCGATGACGGCCCGCATGACACCGGCGGTGCCCTCGGGCCGCAGTGTGACGGAGCGGTCACCGCGGTCGGCGAAGGTGTACATCTCCTTGGACACCACATCGGTGGACTCGCCCACACCGCGGGCGAACAGGGCGGTGTCCTCGAACACCGGCAACTCGATGTGGCCGTACCCGGCCAGCCGCGCAACATTCAGCAGGCCGTCGCGCACTGCGACGAATTCCGCCGAATCCGGGGGCAGGTAGTCCGGAACGCCCTTGGGCGCCTGAAAATCGCTCAACTTGATAAGCCTTCGAGGAATGGGTTGGTACGCCGTTCGGCGCCGATCGTGGTCTGCGGGCCGTGCCCAGGTAGTACCACGGTGTCGTCGTCGAGCACCAACAGTTTTGTCACGATCGAGTCCAGCAGGTCCCGGCCGCTGCCGCCCGGGAGATCGGTGCGGCCCACCGACTGCTTGAACAAGGTGTCGCCGCTGAATACCAGGTCGGAGGGGCCTTCCTGGGCGAGCGAAGCGACGGGACCGGTAGCCGTGACGCGGAACACCACCGAACCGCGGGTGTGTCCCGGAGTGTGGTCCACGGCCACGGTGATGCCGCCCAGGTCGAGCTTGTCACCGTCCCGATCCAGTTCGACGACCTGCTTGGGCTCGGAGAACAACACCCCGAACGCCAGTTGGGCCAGCTTCCCCACGACGGCTGGACCGAACCCCTTGATCGGATCGGTCAGCATGAACCGGTCCTCGGGATGGATGAACACCGGGCAGCCGTAGGTGTCCGCCACCTTCTGCGCCGACCAGATGTGGTCGATGTGCCCGTGGGTGAGCAGCACCGCCGACGGGGTGAGCCGGTTTTCATCCAGTATTTCGCGGATGCGGCCCATGGCCCGCTGGCCCGGGTCGACGACGATGGCGTCCGACCCGGCGCGCGCCGCGAGGATGTAGCAGTTGCACTGCAACATCCCGGCCGCAAACCCCGTCACCAACACGGCAACCAGTTTCCCACGTGGGAAACTGCCTTCATGACTCAGCCAGGACCGTGGGGACCCCCGCAGCCCGACCAGCCCCAGTACTACGGTGCGCCGCAATACGTTCCGGGCTTTCCGCCGCCGAAGAAATCCCGCACCGGCTGGGTGCTGTTCGCCGTGATCGCCGTCATCGCCCTGGTCGCCGCAGGTGTCGCCGCGGTCATCGTGCTCCGGCACAAGAACGCTCCCGTCGGAGGGGCCGCCGAGACGTCCTCGTCCACCGCCGAGGCGGGTCCGACTTCGCTGCGTTCGATCCGCCTCGCGGCGCCGACCGTCGCGACCAAACCGGGCAGCTCCGAGCCGAAGGCCACACTGACGGTCTACGAGGACTTCCTGTGCCCGTTCTGCGGCCGGTTCGAGCAGGTCTATGGCCCGACCATCGGCAAGCTGATCGCCGACGGCCGGGTCGCCGTGGACTACACCATGGTGTCGATCCTGGGCCGTGGCGACCTGAAGTCGTACTCGGTCCGGGCGGGCGCGGCAGCGTACTGCGTGGCCGACGCCGACACGGCCGCCTTCCAGCGGTTCCACGCCGCGCTGTTCGCCCACCAGCCCAGCGAGACGGCGCGCTCCTACCCGTCCGACGACGAGCTGGTCGCCCAGGCCAACACGGCCGGCGCACCCGATTCGGTGGCCGAGTGCATCACGAGCGGCAAGTACCGCGACATGGTCAACAACGCCGTCAAGAGCGCGGGCATCAACTCCACGCCGACGGTGCTGCTCAACGGCACCGACATCGGCGACGCCGTGCTGCAGAATCCCGATCCGCAGGCGCTGCTGGACCAGCTCAAGACCGTCAACTGACGGCTGGTCACGCGGGTCGCAGCCCCGACATTCAGGGTGACCTGGCACACTCGGTGCCGACCGGTCGCCGCACGACGATCAAGCGGCGAGGAACGAGCCGTGCTGAGGAGTGCGGCCATGGGCTGAAGTCGGGGCACTTGGCCTCGACCGTGACGAGGAGGACTTCGGCGGTGCCGACGAACGAACAACGGCGGGAGACTGCCAAGCGCAAGCTGGAACGGCAGTTGGAGCGCCGGGCCGAGAAGGCCCGCAAGCAACGCATCATGACGATCGCCGCCTCGGTGGTCGCGGTGCTGGCCGTCATCGGCGGCATCGTCGGTGGCGTCATCTACCTCAACAAGGACTCCAAGTCGTCGTCGGCGACAGCCTCGGCGTCCACCGAGAGCTCCACCGCCCCGGCGCAGAACCCGCCCGCCGACGGCAAGCTGCCGCCGTTCGTGGCGCCCGCCGGGCTCGGCGAGAACTGCCAGTACCCGGCGTCGTCGGAGCAGGCCAGCAAGAAGGTCAACCCGCCGCGCACCGGCAAGATCCCGACCACGCCGGCGACGGTGACGGCCAGCATGAGCACCAACCAGGGCAACCTCGGGCTGACGCTGGACAACGCCAAGGCTCCGTGCACCGTGAACAGCTTCGCCAGCCTGGCGCAGCAGGGTTACTTCAACGACACCCCCTGCCACCGGCTCACCAAGGGCGGTCTTGATGTCCTGCAGTGTGGCGACCCGACGGGCTCCGGCATGGGCGGCCCGGGCTACCAGTTCGCCAACGAGTACCCGACCAACCAGTACCAGCCCGACAGCCCCGCGCTGAGCCAGCCGGTCGTCTACCCGCGCGGCACGCTGGCGATGGCCAATGCCGGTCCGAACACCAACGGCAGCCAGTTCTTCCTGGTGTACCAGGACTCGCAGCTACCGCCGGGCTACACCGCGTTCGGCACCATCGACGCCACCGGCCTGGCCACGCTGGACAAGATTGCCCAGAACGGCATCGAGGGCGGCAGCGGCGACGGCAAGCCCGCGCAGCCGGTCACGGTGAAGTACATCCAGCTGGACTGACAGCTACCGCGACGAAGGCCCGGTCACCGATCACGGTGACCGGGCCTTCTTCGTGGTAGCTCCTGCACGGATGCGGCAGCGGTGGAATCATGCGCATCGTGGCGAACACCAAACCGCAGACCATCTCGTACCCGGCGCCCGGCTCTCGGCCGCATCGCCACGACGATGTCGCCGTCGACCCGCACGTCATCGTGCTGTTCGGCGCGACGGGCGACCTCGCCAAACGCAAACTGCTGCCCGGATTGGCATATCTGGACCAGTCCGAGCTGGCACCCGACATCCAGATCGTCGGGACCTCGTTGGAGAACCTGACCATCGATGAGTTTCGCGCGTTGACCAAGGAGGCGATCGACGAATTCGGCAGCCATCGCCTCACCGACGAGCAGTGGGAACGGTTCGCCGCGACGCTCACCTACGTCCCGCAGAGCGCCGGACCGTCGGGGCTGGCCGCCGCTGTCGCTGCCGCGGAGAAGAGGCTCGGCCCGAATGTGCGCCGACTGCACTATCTTTCGGTGCCGCCCAAGGCCGCGCGGGCGGTGATCGCGGTACTCGACGAGGCCGGCCTGGTCGAGCGCTCGCGGGTGGTCATGGAGAAGCCGTTCGGGACCGACCTGGCCAGCGCGGTCGAACTGAACAACTTCGTCCACGAAACCTTCGACGAGGAGCAGGTTTTCCGAATCGACCATTTCCTGGGCAAAGAAGCCGCGCAGAACATCCTGGCGTTCCGGTTCGCCAACGGTCTGTTCGAGCCGATCTGGAACCGCAACTTCATCGACCACATCCAGATCGACATTCCCGAGATGCTGGGGCTGGATGCGCGCGCCAACTTCTACGAGAGCACCGGCGCCTACAAGGACATGGTGGTGACGCACCTGTTCCAGGTGATGGCGTTCGTCGTGATGGAGCCACCGACAGCGCTGGAACCGCGGGCGATCAGCGAGGAGAAGAACAAGGTCTTCCGGTCCATGCTGCCGGTGAAGGTGTCCGACGTGGTGCGCGGGCAGTTCACCGGCTACCGCGAACTCGAGGGTGTGGCAAGGGATTCCGATACCGAGACGTTCATCGCCTTGAAGGTCGGCATCGACAACTGGCGGTGGGCGGGCGTCCCGATCTACCTGCGCACCGGCAAGAAGATGGCCGAAGGCATGCGGATCATCTCGATCGCGTTCAAGGAAGCGCCGCGCACGATGTTCCCGGCGGGCTCGGGCGTCGGCTCGCAGGGGCCTGACCATCTGACCTTCGACCTCGCCGACAATTCGAAGGTCTCGCTGTCGTTCTACGGCAAGCGTCCTGGGCCGGGCATGAAGCTGGAGAAGCTGTCGATGCAGTTCTCGGCGACCGAGGCCGACGGCGCCGATCAGGTGTTGGAAGCCTATGAGCGGCTGATCCTCGATGCCATGCGCGGCGACCACACGCTGTTCACCACCGCCGAGGGCATCGAGTCGCTCTGGGCCAATTCGGCTGCGCTGCTTACCGATCCACCGCCGGCCAAGCCATACCCGCCCGGCACCTGGGGCCCCAACGCCATTCACCAACTGATCGCACCCAACGCCTGGCGGCTGCCGTTCGAGCGGGGTTGGCGGGAGGCGAAGAAGTAGAGGCTATGGGCGCGGCGCCGCGGCCGCCTGTTCGAGCTGCAAGATGGCGGCGTCGACCATGGTCTGGATGATCTCGCAGGTGCTGAAATCGCTCATCCACAGATGCGGGGTGTCGGTGCGGTGCAGCATCGCCACCCCGTGCAGCGCCACCGACAGTGCCGCGGCCACCCGCTGCGCATCGGGACCGGGCTCGGAGTCAGGGTCCATGCCGCCCGCGGCCAGCAGACCGCGGGTCACCGTCTGAAGCGCCTGGCGTGCCGACGGGGTGATCTCGTCGACCTTCACCATCAGCACGTAGCGCAATGGAAAGCGTTGAGCGAAGGCCACATACGCACGACAGCCGAGCAACAGCCGCTCGCGTTGCGTCTTGCCGGCCGGTACCTGCTCGGCGATATCCTCGCGGACCTGGTCCCAGCTCAGTTCCGCGACGGCGGCCAGGACGTCCTCGCGACTGTCGAAATGGGCGTATACCGACATATTGGAGATGCCGGCCTCGCGCGCGATGCTGCGCAACGACACCTCGTTGGTGGACTCTGACGAGTCGACCACCCGGATCGCGGCAGCCAGGATCTCGTCGCGCAGCAGTGCCCCTTGTCCGCGCACATTTCGCTGCCGTGTCGATCCCGCCATGCCTTCACCCTAATCGCCTCCGGCGACGAGGTGTGATGGTCGCCACCGCCCTGTAACTATACATGCGTATACATACGGTCGTATGGTGGCTTCTCATGAACTGGTTGCTCAAGGCCGCGCAGCGCGGCTGGGTGCTGCTGACCGTTGTGGGGGTCGTCACGGTCGGTGGCTTCATCATCGACCGCTTTCACAGCGTGTTCGGCAGCCAGCACTCCGCCGAATCCCGCACGGACAACATCGTTTCCACCATCCCGAAGTACGTCACGTACGAAGTGGACGGACCGTCGGACACCACCGGCATGATCAGCTACGTCGATGAGCGGGCCCAGCCGCAGCAGGAGCGCTTCACCTCACTGCCCTGGTCAAAGACCCTGACCACGACGGTGCCCAGCGTGTTCGCCAACCTCGTGGCCCAGGGCGACAGCAGCCGGCTGAGCTGCCGGATCACCGTCAACGGCGAACTACGCGACCACCAGGCCGCCGACGGCGCGTCGGCCACCACCTTCTGCCTGGTGAAGGCAGCATGAGCGGCCAGCACAGCACCCGGGGCGGCTATCCCCGGCTGATCCGCGTTCTCTCAGTGCCGATCATCCTGATCTGGCTGGCGGCCACCGCGGCCACCAATCTGCTGGTGCCCAAACTCGAAGTCGTCGGCGCACACAACGCCGTATCGCTGTCACCACAGGACGCGCCGTCAGTCATCGCGACGAAGCACATCGGCGTCAAGTTCGGCGAATTCGACTCCGACAGCGTGCTGATGATCATCATCGAATCGGACCAGCCGCTCGGTGATACCGCGCGCCAGTACTACGGCGATCTGGTCCAACAGCTGCAGCGAGACACCACGCACATCGAGCACGTGCAGGACTTCTGGGGCGACCGCATCACCTCCGCGGGCTCCGAGAGCGAGGACCACAAGGCCGCCTATGTGCAGGTCAACCTGCGCGGCGACCAGGGTTCCACCCAAGGCGTCGAATCCGTCGACGCCGTGCGGCACATCGTCGAACGCAGCCATCCACCGGCCGGAGTGAGGGCATTCGTCACCGGCCAGGCCGCCCTGGTGGCCGACACCAACGAAGCAGGCGACAAGAGCATGGTCAAGATGACCGTGGTGACGCTCGTCGTCATCGCGGTGATGCTGCTGGTCGTATACCGCTCCATCGCAACCACATTCATCGCCCTGCTCGTGGTGCTGACCGAGATGAGCATGGCCCGCGGGCTGGTCGCCGTATTGGGCCACATCCACGCCATCAGCCTGTCGACATTCGCGGTCAGCGTGCTGACCGCCCTGGCGATCGCCGCCGGCACCGACTATTGGATATTCCTGGTCGGCCGGTACCACGAGGCCCGCAATGCCGGAGAAGACCGGGTAACCGCCTACTACTCAACGTTTTCCAGCGTCTACCACGTGATCCTCGGGTCCGGTCTCACCATCGCCGGCGCCATGATGTGCCTGCTGTTCACCCGGCTCAACTACTTCAACACCCTGGCGTTGCCGTGCGCCACCGCCATGGTCGTCATCCTGGTGATGGCTCTGACTTTCGCCCCCGCGGTCATGGTCGTCAGCACCCACTTCGGCCTGCTGGACCCCAAGCGCGCCAACAAGACCCGTGGTTGGCGCCGCGTGGGCACCGCCGTCGTCCGCTGGCCCGGGCCCATCCTGGTCGCGGCGACCGCCACCGCGCTGGTCGGGGTTTTGGCCCTGCCCGGGTACCGCACCAACTACGACAACCGCTTCTACGTCCCGAAAGACGTGCCGTCCAACATCGGTTACGCGGCTGCCGGAGAACATTTCACGTCAGCACGGATGAACCCCGACATGCTGATGGTCGAAGCCGATCATGACCTGCGAAACTCGCGAGACATGCTGGTGCTGGATCGCATCGCCAAGAACATCTTCCGGGTGCCGGGTATCGCGCGGGTGCAGAGCATCACCCGGCCGCTCGGGCCGCCTATGGAACACGGGTCGGTGCCGTTCCAGATCAGTGCCCAGGCCGTGTCGACGAACGAGAACCTGCAGTTCCTCAAAGCCCGACTGGGCGACGTACAGACCATGACCGACCACCTCACCTCCATGATCGGCATCATGCGGCACATGCACGACCTCAGCGTCCAGCTGGCCGATGCCACCCACGCCACCCAACTCGCGGCGCAGGACATGTCGGCCACCACCGCCGACTTGCGGGACCAGATCGCCGATTTCGACGACTTCTTCCGCCCCCTGCGGAACTACTTCTATTGGGAGCCGCACTGCTTCGACATCCCGATCTGTCATGCGATGCGCTCGGTGTTCGACGCCACCGACGGCTTCGACCAGCTGGCCGACAACACCAAGGCGCTGTCGGATGCGTCCGGGAAGCTCGATGCGGTGACGCCGCAGATCGCTGCGCAGCTGCCGCCGATGATCAGCCTGGCCAGCGACGTCCGCGATCTCATGCAGACCATGCGCAGCACCTTCGACGGCATGGTCACGCAGATGGAGCGCATGACCGACACCGCGGCCGCCATGGGCCAGACATTCGACGACGCGAAGAACGACGACATGTTCTACCTGCCGCCAGAGGCGTTCAGCAGCCCCGATTTTCAGCGGGGTATGCAGCTGATGCTCTCCCCCGACGGCAAGGCAGCCCGATTCATCGTCACCCACGACGTGGATCCGGCCACCCTCGAAGGTATTTCGCACGTCGACGCCGAGCTGCAGGCCGCCAAGGAGGCGGTCAAGGGCACTCCGCTGGCCGGCGCGAAGTTCTACCTGGGCGGCACGGCCGCCACATATAAGGACATCCAGCAGGGAGCGCACTACGACCTGTTGATCGCGGCCCTGGCCGCCATCATCTTGATCTTCGTGGTGATGCTGCTGATCACTCGGGCCCTCGTCGCCTCGATCGTGATCGTCGGCACCGTGGTGTTGTCCCTCGCCGCGTCCTTCGGTCTATCGGTCCTGATCTGGCAGTACTTCTTGGGTATCGAGTTGCAGTGGTTGGTGATCGCCATGTCGGTGATCGTGCTGCTGGCCGTCGGCTCCGACTACAACCTGCTGGTGGTGTCCCGCTTCAAGGAGGAGATCGGTGCGGGCCTACGCACCGGACTGATCCGCGCGACCGGCGCCACGGGCGGCGTCGTCACCGCCGCCGGCCTGGTGTTCGCGTTCACCATGATCTCGATGATCGCCAGCGACCTGCGATCGGTCGGCCAGATCGGCACGACGATCGGGCTCGGTCTGTTGTTCGACACCTTCGTGGTGCGCTCGCTGATCACCCCGTCGATCGCCGCGCTGCTCGGGCGTTGGTTCTGGTGGCCGCTGAAGGTCCGGACCCGTCCCGCCAGCGCCGCGCAAACCGTAACCACAACACCGGAATTGGAGATGGCATGACCCATCAGCCGTTCACTGACCTGACCACCGTCACGGCCGTCGACTCCGGCGTGTTCACTGCCCACATCGACGACATGTGGACCATCGGACCCAAGGTGCACGGCGGTTGCATGATGGCCCTGTGCGCCGCCGCCGCCCGTCACAGCGTTCCTGACGCCGCCGATCTGGGCCCAGTTGCGTTGAGCGCCAACTACCTCAATGCGCCCGACCCCGGCGAGGTCCAGCTCAGCACCACGATCCGCAAACGCGGACGGCAGGTCAACTTGATCGAGGTGGAGCTGTCCCAACGCGGCCGGGTCGCCGTCACGTGTTCGGTCACGCTGGGACCCGTCGATGCGAAGCCGCCCCGGCATCAGGTGCCGCTGGCCGCCTCCTCGATGCCGGCCGAGCCGCCGGCTGATGCGGTTCCCGTCACCCCGGAGCATCCGATGGGCCAGGTGGTCCACGTCGCGCAGGGCTGCGACCTGCGGATGGACGCCGACACGGCATTCCTGACCGGCGCCGAAGGCGAGCCGGTGACCCGGATGTGGTTGCGTCCCTTCGCTTCCGATGAAGCCGACCCCGATGTGGCCATGCTGTTCGCGCTGATGGCCGGTGACATCACACCGCCGGTCACGATGAATCGCGGACACTTCGGCTGGACGCCGACGGTCCAGCTGACCACCTATCTGCGGCGGCGGCCGGCACCGGGTTGGCTGCGCGTGATGGCCAGCTCCACCGTCATCGGCGACACCTGGTTCGAAGAGGACCACGTCATCCTCGACGCCAATGGCCAGGTGGTCGTACAAAGCCGGCAGATGGCGATGCTGCCGCTGGGGTCCTGAGCCCGGGCGGCAGCATCGCCGTGGTCAATATCGTCGCGGTCAGTACGTGGAGACCGCGTTGTCTGCGACCCAACGCTTTTCAGCGTCGGAGCCCATCGGCGGCGGGATCAGGCCGTTGATCATCCAGAGGTCCTCGCTGGTCTCGTCGACGTGGAACTCCCAGTGCGGGTTGCCGTGGGCTTCCACGTACGGGCTCAGGATCGACTTGATCCAGTGCGCGATCGCGTTGCGGCTCTGCTTGTCTGCGGCATGGCGGGCGATGTGGTCGATGACGACCCTCAGCCCGACGTCGGTCTGTTCACCGCCGACATAGAGATTCTCCGAACGCGTCTCGTTGAAGATCACCACGACGTAGAACCGCGGCAGCCCGGCCTTCTCGTAGCGATCGGTGATGCGCGAGGCCAGCTCACGCTTGTCCTCGGCAGTGAAGAAACCCGGTGTGTGGTGAATGGTCCACAGCGGCATGATGTTTCAGCTCCTCTCGCCGGACCGGCTCACACCGCCATCGCGAAGGTCAGGTTCTCCACGGGACCGGACAACGCCGACTTCACACCCACCGACACGTCATCGGCCAGGACCTCGACCGCGCCGGATTCCAGGCCGTCGATGATGCGGGTGGCGATGTCGGCCGCCGTGGTCTTGGGACCGGGAATGTTCGCGACCATCTCGGTCTCGATCAGCCCGGCGTGCACGCCCACCACCTGAGTGCCTTGTGCGGCAAGCTCGCCGCGCAGCGAGTTGGTCACTGACCAGATTGCCGCCTTGGAGGCACCATAGGCAGCGCTTCCAGCCACCCACGACAGCACCGAATGCATGTTGACCAGTGCGCCGCCGCCATTGGACGCCAAGATCGGCGCGAATGCGCGGGCCACCCGCAGCGGCCCGAAGACGTTGATATCGAACGTCGTCTCGATGTCGTCGAAGCTGCCGGTCAGCAGCGCGCCCGGCAGCAGGATGCCGGCGTTGTTGAAGACGATCTCGGCGTCCGACGCCATGTCGGCAAACGCGGAAACCGAAGCCTCCGAACGCACTTCGAGCTCGACCGGGACCACTTCCGCGCGTTCATCAGTGAACGACGAACGGCCCGTCGAGTACACCTTGCGCGCTCCCCGAGCCAGCAGCTCGTCGACCAGAGCGGCCCCGAGACCGCGTCGACCGCCGGTCACCACGACCACTTTTCCTGCCACTGCCACCATTTCGACCACTCTCCCTTGCTGAATAACGATGTCGTTACTAAGATGGAAGCACGGATATCTGAGTAACGCAAGCGTTATCCAAAAGAGGGTGTGATGGAGTTCGAAGAAAAGCTGCGCGATCGCCAGTGGTCGATCGGCAATGCCTGTTCGGTGGCCAAGCTTCTGGACCTGCTCAGCACCAAGACCGTTTTCCTCGCCGTTCGTGAGAGCCTTTTCGGTACCACACGATTCGAAGATTTCGTCGAACGGATCGGCACGTCGGCACCGGCTGTGTCGCGCGCACTCAAGCAGTTGGAGGCCGCGGAGCTCATGGTCCGGGTGCCGTATCAGGAGCCCGGCAAGCGCGCCCGTGACGAGTACCGACTGACCGAGGCCGGCGAAGACCTGCTGCCGGTGTACCTCGCGATGAGCCAATGGGGTGACAAACACCTACAGATAGGCGGCCGCGGGCCGCTTTGCTTCGTCGACCGCGAATCCGGCAATCGGGTTGGCGTGATCGTCACCGATGATCCAGATGCTGCCACCGTTTCCCCAGGTGACATCGAAATCCGGCTGAACAGGTAGCGGACTTTGCCTGTCCCGGAATCAGCAACCACCATGGCATCGTTGGAGAAGAAATGACCGCGCACCCGTTCACCGACCTCACCACCGTCACCGCGGTGGGCGAGGGCGCCTTCACCGCCACGATCGATCCGGTGTGGACCATCGGCCTGAAGGTGCACGGGGGCTGCATGATGGCGGTGTGTGCCGCGGCCGCGCAGCAGGCCATCGGTGCGGAGTCCGATCTGGCGCCGGTCGCGGTGAGCGCCAACTACCTCAACGCCCCCGATCCCGGCGAGGTGCAGCTGACCACGACGGTGCGCAAGCACGGGCGCCAGGTGGCCCTGGTCGACGTGCAGCTGTCGCAGAGCGGGCGGGCGGCGGTCAGTTGCGCCGTCACCCTCGGCCCGCTCGATGCGAAGCCGCCGCACTACCAGGAATCACTCGGGGTGTCGTACCTGCCGGTGGAGCCGC
This sequence comes from Mycolicibacterium sp. HS_4_1, assembly GCF_054515875.1. Classification (NCBI taxonomy): domain Bacteria; kingdom Bacillati; phylum Actinomycetota; class Actinomycetes; order Mycobacteriales; family Mycobacteriaceae; genus Mycobacterium; species Mycolicibacterium sp. HS_4_1. The sequence goes on along the minus strand of NZ_CM137261.1, from coordinate 2,639,000 downwards.
CCGCGGACGCCGTGCCGGTGACCGGTGGCCATGCGGTTGGCGAAATTGTGCACGTGGCGCAGGGTTGCGAGTTCCTGCTCGATGGTGCGACGCCGTTCCTCTCCGGCGAGGAGGGCGACCCCGTGAATCGAATGTGGTTGCGGCCCTTCGCCGATGACGAAGCGAATCCGGAAACCGCCCTGTTGTTCGCGTTGATGGCGGGCGACATCACTCCCCCGGTCACAATGAATCAGGGGCACTTCGGCTGGACGCCGACCGTCCAGCTCACCACCTACGTGCGGCGCCGGCCGGCGCCGGGCTGGCTGCGGGTGCAGGCCAGCTCGACCGTGGTCGGCGAGACCTGGTTCGAGGAGGACCACGTGATCCTCGACTCGACCGGTCAGGTGGTGGTGCAGAGCCGCCAGCTGGCGATGCTGCCCAAGGGCGTGTAGTCGGGTTTAGGCGCCCAGCTCCACGAGCTGGGCATCGCCCTGGATGGTCGAGAACTGCTGCCACCACACCCAATCGGTGATCGCTGCCCGCAGGTCGGCCACGTAGGGCGCGGTGTACGCCCGGTACAGCGCCGCGGCCTCCTGCAGCCGGCCGTAGGCAGCCAGCTTCTCCAGGTGCGTCGCCCGGTAGGTCTCGCCGGTCGTCTGCATCAGCGGCCTGATCGACTCCATCCAGGCTTTACCGATCGCGGCCGAATCGGGCGGTATCAGTTGAACAGGCTGCGGTGGCAACGCTTCGTGCAGCTGCGCGTCCGGCCATTCGGCCAGCTTCGCCGCCGCTTCGGGAGCGATGACCTCAAGACGAGCGCGGCCCTTCATCAGTCCGTCGGTCGGAATATCCTCAGGCGCAATGATTCTCGTCTGCATACTGCCGGCGAACCGTTGCACTTCCTGCTCGGTGCCGATGACGACCTTCAGCGTCTTCTCGTAGAAGGCGCACCACGCCTGGAGCGCGACGAACGGCTCGCGAACCCAGCGGCCGCGCTGCCCGGCTGGAATGCTCTCGTCGGCGCTCACGAAGATGACCTGCGGCGGCAGGCACATGCCGTCCGGAATGAATGACACCCCATAGGAATTCGCGGCGATGATCTCGCCATCGGATGTCACGCCGACCGCCCACACGAAATTCCACGCCATCGGCGGGATCGACGGTGGAGCGTGCAACGCCGCCGCAATTCGCTCGGCGAACTGGACATCCGCGTCGCCCGCCGACTTGCGCACCAGACCGGCCCGCGCCGCGGCCGCCATCGCATCACGCTCGGCTCGAGCCGGCGTCACGGGGATCGGCGCAGCCGCTGCAGCGTTCTGCTGCTGGTTGGCCGACATCGGCGCGACACCTGGGCCAGTGCCGGCGGCACCTGGGGCCGGTTGAGCGACCGGCGCGGCAGGGGACGGCGTCGGGGCCGGACCCAGCGGGGCGGCTGGTGCCGTGCCAGCCGGTGCACCCGTCGGCGGTGCCGCCGCGGTGCTCGCCGACGCCTGTGACACGGGTGCGGCCCCCGCACCGCTGGTGCCGGTCGCTGCGCCACTGCCTGCGGCTGGTGTGCCTGACGCTGCTGCGCCGGTCTGTGTGGCCGGTTCCGGCGTTGCGAGCGGAGCGGCGTTCGCGGCCAACGGCTGCGCGTTCGGGAGCTGCCCGAACGGGTTCTTCGGGGTATCCGGCGCCTGCTGGCCAGTTGGCTGGCCGGTGCCTTGGCCGGTCCCTTGGCCCGTCGGGGCGGCGCCTGACGACGGGTTTCCCGACGCCGGGCTGGCAGCGGACGAGGGCGAGGGTGCACTGGTTGCCGTTGTCCCCGATGATGATGGACGCGCACCTGGTGATGACATCGCCGGGTTGATACCACTGGCAGGAGGAGGCGGAGGTCCGCCGCCAGGTGCGTCGGGAACCGTTCGACCGCCGAGCGGGGCTGGTTGCGCACCATGCGCAGCATCGTCGACCGATCCGCCGCCCGTATTTGCAGCTGCCGCGTTTGCCCCCGGATTTGCGGACAAGGGTTCTTTGCCATGTCCACCGTCATCAACTGATCCGCCAGGCAAGGCTGGCCCCGAGGCATTCGCCACCGGATGTGCCGGTTCGGGGTCTTTGTTGTGTCCCGCGGTGTCATCCGTGCCGCCGCCAAAGCCCCCACCACCCCCAGATGGGCCGGTAGGCGATCCCGCCGTCGGCGTCGGCGCGGAACCCGGGGCGCCGAGGTTCTGAGCAGCAGGAGGAGGCGGTGGTGGCGGAGGAGGCGGCATCTCACCGTTCGCCCCCGGTGTATTCGACGGGACTCCCAAATCCTGCGCCAAACCCTTTGCACACGCCGCCACCGCGCGAGTGTTTTCGGCGAGACCCGCAGCGGTCAAAGACTGGATTGACTTCATGAAAGTCACGGCGGAGTTAAAGAATGTATTCGCTGCTGGCGCATCCCCAGACTGCGCCGCCACGCAACCGGCGGCAAGCATCTGAAGGGCTGCCTTCGCGAATATTTGGCAGACCTGCTCTGTAGTCTCCGCTGTCTGGTTAACCGCGTTTTTGGTTTGAACCACCGCAGATTCGGCCCGGAACACCTTCCGAGCTGCTGCATACACAGCCTCGCACGCATCACCATACGAACCAAGAACACCTTTTGCCGCAGCCTCCGCAAGCCGACCAGCCTCGCCCTCCCAGTCCGATAGCTGCATCCGCTGGTGGGCATGATGCGGAATCACCTCGCCGTCAAGATGGTCCCCCAGCGACATAAGCCGCACGGCAATGTCGTTTAGTGCGTTCTCGTCAACATCTGGGAATGCAGCACCCTCTACCGTCTTTGGACCGTAATCACCTGGGTGGTACCGCTCAATTGCCATGGTTCATCGCCCCTCCACCGCATTCAATGGGCGCCACAGATGATCTCGATGGAAAACGCCTTTACCTAGGTCGAAATCCAATAGAAGCTCGACGTACGACATGCCATCACCGCTTCTCATCTAACGGCGGATTTACAGGCTCCCGAAAGGATGCCGGGTGCGTATTGACCAGCCAAGTAGATGTACTGATCGCTTGCTTGGTACGTCGACAGTGCCTGTACAAAAGTCCGCCTGTACTGCACGCCTAACAGGATGAAATCCTGGACGATAGGGTTCGAACTCTTCCGCGCCAGGTTCTCCAAAGCATCGGCAGTTGAAGCCATGACTTGTATCACTACGTCGGTCAGCGACTGACGCTCCGGGGGCCAATTGCCTACAGGAACGCTGGGGTCTCCCTTTATCCATTCTTTAAAGCTTGCGTTAGACAGCAGCTGATCGAGCGTGGGAACTAAATCGGGACATATCGTGTCCGGCGAGTCGAACATCCGACGAGGATTAGATATGTCACCAATCGGCGCCGTCGAAGTCGGCGCCGCTGGAGCCACTACAAGCGAGGCACGAGCCGCTGCAGAACCAAAAGAAATTGCTGCGCAGACATTCGTAATAACGTTGCCCGCGGTCGATCCTGCCCGCGCCAAGCCATCGTCCGACGGCGTGTACGTCGGGATGCTGGCAGCGTAGGCGCGCATGAATGCGATCGACTGCTCATATAGTTCACGCATTACTCTGTGGGGCGTCATCTTGGCCAGCGGCACAATTTGGTCGGCAGCCTTACTCCATGCCTTGCCAACAGCCTCATACTGAGCGCGCAATTCCGGCGTCCACGATGACGCAGAAATCGACGGATCCCTCGTCAGCCAGCCATGATTCTCGACATCAGACAGAGTGTTGATGATCGGCCCCCAAGGCGCACACGACGGGTCCTCGGTGATGATCCCGACCGGCCCCTTGTCGTTGGCGCTTGCAACATCCGACGGCGCGGCCGAAGTAGTACCGCCACTGTTGCCGTTATTGCCACCGCTGCCCTTGGTACAAGACACCGCAACCACGGCCGTCACGGCGATCACCGCAACCAACGACACCGCCCCGATGGCCCACTTCGCGGCGCCCCCCTTCTTCGGCGGAACCGGAGCCGGCCACGGCTGCTGCGGCGGGCCCCATTGCCCGCCCGGGCCGGGCTGACCCGGCCAGCCACCCGGCTGCTGCGGCGGGGGCGCACCCCACGTCGGCGGTTGCGTCACAGATCGCCCTCCCTCACAAACTCACAACGCAAAACAGTCAAGACCGAAAATTACACATCAACCGCAGGATTGGCGGCATGGCGGCCAGAGCGCGGTGCGGGAGAAGGCGGTGGCACCGGAGCGGTCGGGCCACTGGCCGGACCCGCAGCGGCGTGCTTCTTGTCGGCCTCACGGTCCTTCTTTTCCTCGGACTTCTCGTCCTGCTTGTCCTCGCGGGCCTTTTCCTCGCCCGGCTTGCGGTCCTCAGGCTTGGCCTGCGCGCCACCAGTTCCACCTGCCCCAGCTGAACCAGCGCCCGCTTCGCCCGGCTTGCCACCGTCTTTACCGGCTTGACCAGCCAGCTGCTGGACCTGCTGTCCGATCTGTTGCGCTGCCTGCATCGCGGTCTGCGGAACAGACCCGAGCGCCTGCATGGCCTGCGCGGGCGCTTGGAAGGCCTGCATCGCCATGCCCATCATCTGGCCGAACTGCCCCATGCCGCCGTCAGCGCCGCCGCCGGCCTGGCCAGCGCCAGGTGCGGGATTGAGGTTCTCACCGGCCTTCTGGATCGTCTGTCCGCCTGCTTCGTCCCCGTTCTGATAGGCGCTCCGAGCCGACGACACTTTCCCTGCAAATGCCTGATCGTTGGCGGTCGCCGCCGCGACCTTCTCGTTCGCACCGTCAACCAAGCCGGGCAGGTATGAGGAAAGCATCAGACTGACTGGATCGGCCTTAGCGGGGATGTTCACCCCCTCTGCCGGCGGCACCGAAGCTGCCGACCACGACATGGTCTCCAGGTCGACCTTCAATTCACCGCTCAACGCGTCCACCCCCACATCTGGACAGTCCCGCATCTGAGATTACCCGTACCGCCAACCCCAGTCCTGCACCAATCTTGCGCAGCGCCGAACACGAGTTTGCTCAAATCACGAGCAGCGGCAGAAAACCAGGGTCAGGCGGCGGACGTCACGCGGTAGACGTCGTACACGCCCTCGACATTGCGCACCACGTTCAGCACGTGTCCGAGGTGCTTCGGGTCGCCCATTTCAAAAGTGAAGCGGCTGATCGCAACTCGATCGTTGGACGTGGTGACCGACGCCGAGAGGATGTTCACCTTCTCGTCGGCGAGCACGCGGGTGACATCAGATAGCAGCCGGTGCCTGTCCAGCGCCTCGACCTGGATGGCCACCAGGAACACCGACGACGGCGACGGCGCCCACTTCACGTCGATGATGCGCTCGGCCTGCTGCTGCAGCGACGCGGCGTTGGTGCAGTCGGTGCGGTGCACGCTGACACCACCGCCACGGGTGACGAAGCCCATGATGTTGTCGCCGGGCACCGGCGTGCAGCACTTGGCCAGCTTGCACAGCACCCCGGGTGCACCCGGAACCGCCACGCCCACATCGTCGTTCGTGCGGCGCCGCACCGGCATGGTGGCCGGCGTCGACCGTTCGGCGATCTCGTCGGCGGCTTCGTCGTCACCACCGAGCGTGGCCACCAACCGCTGCACCACGTGCCGCGCGGAAACGTGCCCCTCACCGACGGCGGTGTACAAGGCCGAGACGTCGGCGTAGCGCAGCTCGCGCGCCAGCGCGGCCATGAGCTCGGCGTTCATCAACCGCTGCAATGGCATTCCGCCGCGGCGCACCTCACGGGCGATGGCGTCCTTGCCGGTCTCCAGCGCCTCTTCGCGGCGCTCCTTGGCGAACCACTGCCGGATCTTGGCCTTCGCGCGCGGCGACACCACGAACGTCTGCCAATCGCGCGAGGGGCCGGCGTTCTGCGCCTTGGAGGTGAAAACCTCGACCACTTCGCCGTTTTCGAGCTTGCGCTCAAGTGCCACCAGTCGCCCGTTGACCCGGGCGCCGATGCAACGGTGCCCGACCTCGGTGTGCACCGCGTAGGCGAAGTCGACGGGCGTGGAACCGGCCGGCAGCGTGATCACGTCGCCCTTCGGCGTGAACACGAAAATCTCCTGGACGGCGAGGTCGTAGCGCAGCGACTCCAGGAACTCGCCCGGGTCGGCGGCTTCCCGCTGCCAGTCGAGCAGTTGGCGCATCCACGCCATGTCGTCGATCTCGGTGGCATGACCGCCCGCCGGTAAACCGTTGCGGCCCTTGGCTTCCTTGTAACGCCAGTGCGCCGCGATGCCGTACTCCGCGGTGCGGTGCATGTCGATGGTGCGAATCTGCACCTCCAGCGGCTTGCCCTCGGGGCCGACGACCGTGGTGTGCAACGACTGGTACACGCCGAACCGCGGCTGCGCGATGTAGTCCTTGAACCGACCGGCCATCGGCTGCCACAGCGAGTGCACGACGCCGACCGCGGCGTAGCAGTCCCGGATCTCGTCGCACAGGATGCGCACGCCCACCAGGTCGTGGATGTCGTCGAAGTCGCGGCCTTTGACGATCATCTTCTGGTAGATGGACCAGTAGTGCTTGGGCCGGCCCTCGACCGTCGCGTTGATCTTCATGGCGAGCAGCGAGCTCGCGATCTCGGCGCGCACCTTGGCCAGATAGGTGTCGCGCGACGGCGCCCGGTCGGCGACGAGCCGCACAATCTCCTCGTACCGCTTGGGGTGAAGGATCGCGAACGACAGGTCCTCGAGCTCCCATTTGACGGTGGCCATACCGAGCCGATGCGCAAGCGGCGCAATGACTTCCAGCGTCTCGCGGGCCTTGCGGGCCTGCTTCTCCGGCGGCAGGAACCGCATGGTGCGCATGTTGTGCAGCCGGTCGGCGACCTTGATCACCAGCACGCGGGGGTCGCGCGCCATGGCGATGATCATCTTGCGGATGGTCTCGGCCTCGGCGGCCGAGCCGAGAACAACCTTGTCGAGTTTGGTGACGCCGTCGACCAAGTGGCCGACCTCGGTGCCGAATTCGGCGGTGAGCGCCTCCAGGGTGTATCCGGTGTCCTCGACGGTGTCGTGCAGCAGCGCGGCGACGAGCGTCGTGGTGTCCATGCCGAGTTCGGCCAGGATGTTGGCGACGGCCAGCGGGTGGGTGATGTACGGGTCGCCGGACTTGCGCAGCTGCGGCGCGTGCCGCTCCTCGGCAATCTCGTAGGCGCGCTGCAGGATCGCCAGGTCGGCCTTCGGGTAGTACTCCCGGTGGACGGCGACCAGCGGCTCGAGGACCGGGTTGACCAGGCTGCGCTGCGCCGTCATCCGGCGCGCAAGCCGGGCACGGACCCGGCGGGACGCGCTGACGGTGCTCTTGGTCGTTTCCAGCGACGCCCCCGGCGGCGGCTCTGGCGGCGCCGACTGGACCTGCGTCACCTTGTCGTCAGCCAACGCCGCGCACCTCCTTCACCTGGTTTGTCGAGGATAGCCCCTCAGACCACGTACAGGCTGGTGACCGGCAGCGGTTCCAACACCGCGCGTCCGCCCAGGCCGTTCAGCTCCAGCACGACCGCGGCCGCGGTCACCGTCGCACCTGCCGCTTGCAGCAGCCGCACCGTCGCAGCAACCGTGCCACCGGTAGCCAGCACGTCGTCTATGACGACAACGCGCCGGCCGGTCAGATCGATCCCGTCAGCGGGAATCTCCAGCGTTGCGGTGCCGTACTCCAGTGCATAGGTCTGGCTGTGCACCGGCGGCGGCAACTTGCCGCCCTTGCGCACCGCGAGGACACCAGTACTCAGCCGCGTCGCAACCGCGGCGCCCAACAGAAACCCGCGGGCATCAATGCCGGCGACCAGGTCCACACCGTCGGCGATCTCGGCGAGTGCGGCCGTCACGGCCGCCAGTCCGCGGCCGTCGGCCAGGAGCGGCGTCAGGTCCTTGAACTGGATGCCGGGCTCCGGGAAATCCGGCACCTCACGGACGAGTTCGGCGAAAAGAGCATTCAGATCGTTCACTTGCTTCCCCAACGGTCCATGTTCCAGCCGGCACCCCACCGCGTGGGATTGGCGCGCACCAATGTCATGTCTTTCGATACCAGCAGCGTCCGCTGCTCGCGGTACAGCGGCAGGGTCGGCACATCACCCCAGAGCACCGTCGCACCCTCACCGAGCAGGCGCGCCTGCTCCTTGGGGTCGGTGGTCACCGCGAGCGCTGCGATGACGCCGTCGACGCGGTCATTGGCGTAGCCCGAGAGATTGTTGCCGTTGCCGCCGCGCAGGTCGTAGGAATCCGCCACCGACGAACCACTGGACCCGCTGCCCGCCGCTCCCCCGCCGCCGGACAGGAGCACGTCGATGTCGTTGGCGCGCAGGCTTTGTATACCCACCGTCGGCGAGGCCACCTCCTGCACGGTGATACCCGCAGCGGCACACGACTTCGTGATCGCGGCGACCACCGAGGCCAGTCGGGCATCCGGGCCGCGATAACCCAGGCGCACGGTCAGCGGCTGGCCGCCCGCCGCAGCCCGTGCCCCGTCGACGTCAGCGGCGGCGAATTGTCCGCTCGCATCAACATTTTCGGCCACGGACAGGGAATCGTCCGAAGCCGTGTTCAGCCGGGCGTTGCTGACGTAAACGCCGACCGCGGCGGCGATGGCGTCCCGCGGCGTACACAGTGCGACGGCGCGCCGCATACCGGGATCAGCCAGCGCCCCTTGGGCCGCGAAGATCAACTGCTGAATGTCATCCGACGCGCTCTCGCTGCGCACGTAACTCGTCGGCACATCGTCCTTGCCGACCACGCCGGCCGCGATATCGACGATCTCGGCCTTGCCCGACTTGATCCGACTCACCAGGTCCGCACCCCGCGGGGTCACCGTGATCTTGCCGATCACCGGCTTGGCGCCCCACCATTTGTCGTTGGCCACCAACGTGATCGAGCCGTCTTTGGCGACGGACGCCAGCTTGTAGGGGCCGGCCGACGGAAACCGCTTGAGGTCCGCGTCGGGTTTCAGGTCCCAGGTGGTGTTCCACGCTGCGGCGATCTTGTCGATGGCCGGTCCGTCGCCGGTCTGCAGCGCCTTCGTCACCCCGCCGTCGCCGAGACCGAGCGAGTCATCCAGCACGTGCGCCGGCAGCAGCGACGTCGCGGCGAACAGTTGCCCGTAGTCCGTGATGTCACGGTCCCGAACAAAAGTGACGCGAGCGCGCTTTTGACCCGGCGTGCAGTCGACGGCGGCCACGTCGACGTACCCGGCGCGGCTGGCCGCGTCGAACGCCGGGAACTGCCCCGACTGCGCGGCCCAGGCCAGCACCATGTCGTCACACGTGACGGGTTTGCCGTCCGAGTACACGGCACTGTCGTTGATCTTGTAGTCGAGCGTCAGCGGAGCACGTCCGACCACCGATACGGTGCCGAAGTCGCGGTCGGCGACCAGCTGCCCGTCGGGCCCCCGGAAGTTGAAACCCGTCTGCACGCGCGAAAAGGCCTGCGGCCCACCCGAAGCCGCGCCGATGACCGACGCGGTGTTGTAGGTGGGCAGTGCGCCGTCGACGATGTAGTCGACGGCGTCGGTCGAACTGCCGCAACCGGACAGAGCGAAACCGGCCACCAACATCACCGCACCGGCCAATGCGGTTCGGCGGAACCGGGCGGGCATGGAGGGCTAGCCCCGGCTGTTTCGCTTACCCGATGGCTTACCGGTGGGCCGCAACGGCTTGGCCCCCGGCGCCGGCTTCTCCGGTGCGTCCACCGCCACTGCACCAACAGCCACTTCCTCGCCACCGGCACTGCCGCGCTCAGTCGACGACTTGCGGCGGTTCAGCACGCGGCGGGTGTGGTTCCTCACCAGGTCGGTGCGCTCACGCATCGACACCAGCAGCGGCGTGGCGAAGAAGATCGACGAGTAGGTACCGACGATGACACCAACCAGCTGAACGAGCGCCAGGTCCTTCAGGGTGCCCACGCCCAGCAGCCACACCGCGACCACCATCAGCGAGATGATCGGCAGCGCCGAGATGAGGCTGGTGTTGATGGACCGCATGAAGGTCTGGTTGACGGCCAGGTTCGCCTGCTCGGCGAACGTCCGTCGCGTGGTGTGCTCGAAGCCGTGGGTGTTCTCCTCGACCTTGTCGAACACGATGACCGTGTCGTAGAGCGAGAAGCCCAGGATGGTCAGCAAGCCGATGACGGTGGCCGGGGTGACCTCGAAGCCGACCAGCGAGTACACGCCGGCGGTGCTGATCAGGTCGAAGGCCAGCGAGGCCAGGGCCGCCGCCGCCATGTATCGCTCGTAGCGGATGGTGATGTAGATCGACACGATGACGATGAACACCACGAGCGCGATCAGCGCCTTCTTGGTGATCTGATCACCCCAGGTGGACGAGACCGCCGAGTCGCTGATCACGTCCTTCGAGGCCTTGCCGTCCTCGCCCTTGGGCTGGAATGCGTCGAACAACGCGTTACGCACCTTGTCGGTGTCCGCCGTCGACAGCGTCGCCGTGCGGATCTGCAGGGTGGCCGAGACGCCGTTACCGACGCGCACCACCGACTCCGGCGCATGGCCGAGCGTCTTGCTGAAGACGTCTTCGACCGCCTGCGGAGTGGCGGTGGTGGAGACGCCGGCCACCGGCATCGCGATCTTGGTGCCGCCCTCGAAGTCGATACCGAAGTTGAAGCCCCGGATGACGATGCTGGCGATCATGATCAGCATGATCGCGCCGCTGATCGCGTACCACATGCGACGCTTGCCGATCACCTCGAAAGCGCCGGTACCGGTGTAGAGCCGGACGAAGAAGCCGTGCTGCGGCAGCGTGCCGGACTGCTCGGCGGCCGTCGTGTCCTCGATCACGTTCGCCGAGTCCTCTTCGGCCGCAGCCGATTCGGTCAGCTCCACATCGGTGCCGTCTGCTGAATGCTTCGACATATCGGTGTTACCCCCGTCCCGTCAGGCTGGCCGCTCGCCGTTCCCGGGCGATCTGCTGTACGGCGCCGAGGCCGTTGTACGCAGGCTTGGCCATCCGCGCCGACTTGGACGCCAGGAAGACCAGCGGCCACGTCACCAGGAACACCACCACGATGTCGAGGATCGTGGTCAGGCCCAGCGTGAACGCGAAGCCCTTGACCTGGCCGACGGCCAGGATGTACAGCACCAGCGCGGCCAGGAAGGTGACCGCGTTGCCCGACACGATGGTCTTGCGGGCGCGGGCCCAACCGCGCGGCACCGCGGAGCGGAAGCTGCGGCCCTCGCGGATCTCGTCCTTGATGCGTTCGAAGAACACGACGAACGAGTCGGCGGTCGTGCCGATACCGATGATCAGACCCGCGATACCGGCCAAGTCCAGCGTGTAGTTGATGTACCTACCCAGGAGCACCAGGATCGCGAACACCATGGCGCCCGAGGCGACCAGCGACAGCGCGGTGAGCAGACCGAGGACCCGGTAGTAGGCCAGCGAGTAGAGCAGCACCAGGCCGAGGCCGATGAGACCCGCCCAGAGGCCGGCGCGCAGCGACGTCAGGCCCAGCGTGGCCGACACCGTCTCGGCTTCGGACGACTCGAACGACAGCGGCAGCGAGCCGTACTTCAGTACATTGGCCAGGTCTTTGGCCGTCGAGGCGTTGAAGTGGCCGGTGATCTGCGTACGTCCGCCCGGGATCGCCTCCTGGATGGCCGGCGCGCTGACCACCTGAGAGTCGAGCACGAAGGCCGTCTGCGTGCCGATGTTGGCGGCGGTGAAGGTGGCCCAGACGTCGGCGGCCTTTTCTTTGAACGTGACGTCGACGACGTACTCGCCCTGCTGCTGGTTCAGACCTGACGAGGCGTCCTTGATCTCGTCACCGCTGATGATCGACTTGTCCAGCAGGTAGACCTCTTTGTGGTCCTTGGAGCAGGTCACGAGCGGCAGGTTCGGGTCGTCGTTGCCGGCCAGCACATCCTGCTGGTCGCAGCGGGTGGCCTGGAACTGCAGCGCCAGCAGCTGAATCTGCGGCTGGGTGCTCTGGCGCAGGGCCTTCTCGTCGGCGATGCGCTGGGCCAGTTCGGCCTTGGGGCCGTGCGGCGCGGGCGCGCCCGGGGCGGGGGCACCAGGAGCCGGGGCACCGGGGGCGCCCGGGGCGGGCGCGGCGGGAGCGCCGGGCTCAGGTGCAGCCGGGGCGGCGGGTTCAGGTGAAGCCGGAGCTCCGGGCTCAGGCGCGCCCGGAGCGGCAGGTGCCGGCGGCGCCGGCGTGGCCGAGGTCTCGGACGGTGCCGGGGTCGGCTCCTGCGGGAACGGACGCGGCTGCGGAGCCGGCGCGGGCGCCGGAGCGGTGGTGGCCGGATGCGCTGGCATGCCCGGCGTCGGCGGAGTGATCGGGGCCTCGGGCTCGGCCGGGGCGATCAGCGGCGGCATTCCCGGCATTCCGGGCACGCCGGGCATCCCCCCGGGTGCGCCGGGCATTCCGCCAGGAGCCGGAGCTGCGGGTGCCGCGGGCTTCGCGGACTGCGCGCCCTGTGCCGGGATGACGTGCACGACGGGCCGGATGTACAGCCGGGCCGTCTGGCCCAGGTTGCGGGCCTCGCTGCCATCCTGACCGGGCACGGTGATGATCAGGTTCGAACCGTCGATAACGACCTCAGAACCCGAAACACCGAGGCCGTTCACACGAGCGCCGATGATTTCCTGGGCCTGGATCAGCGCCTCGCGGGTCGGCGTCGAGCCGTCAGGGGTACGTGCAGTCAGGGTGACCCGGGTACCGCCCTGCAGGTCGATGCCCAGCTTGGGCTTGGCCTGCTTGTCGCCGGTGAGAAACACCAGGAGGTAGGCACCGACGAGCAGCGCCAGAAACAACGACAAATAGCGGTATGGGTGCACCGGCGCCGAAGACGATGCCACGGTTCTAGGGTCTCCTTGAGATCGGTACGTCAGCCCCGCAAAGGGTACGTGTTGGTGCGGGAATGTCAGCCTTCGGTCTTCGGCGCGCCTTCTTCTGAGGGCGCCACAGTCAGGTCGTCAGCAGTCTCGACCTCATCCTCGGTGGCCTCGACGCGGTCGCGCACGGCCAGCTTCATCCAGGTGGTGACGACGCCGGGAGCGATCTCGAGATCGACGTTGTCGTCATCGATCCGGGTGATGGTGGCCTGCAGACCCGACGTGGTGTGCACCCGGTCGCCAACCTTCAGCGAGTTGTGCAGGTCGATGGTGGCCTGCATCTGCTTCCGCTGACGCCGCGACGCGAAGAACATGAACGCACCCATGACCAGCAGCAGCGGCAGGAAGACAACCAAATCCATGACAGCGAAAATCTTTCGTTCTGTTGAGTCTGTGAACTCCGCAAGCGAGCCGGACCAGCCGATCGACGTCCCGCGGTACTGACCAGTGTGCCATCACGGGCGTCAGCGGCCGCAACCGGCGCGAGCGCCGACGGGCACTACTGCGGTTGCGAGGCCAGGTAGTCAGCTGCCGGGATCGGGCTGGGCGCCGAGTATCCGACCGGCAGGACGAGATCCCCGACCGTGGTCCGGTAGTAGACCTGCCATTGGTGGTAGCCCGCGAACGCCGCGGGATCAGCGGCCAGCACCGCCGCGTAATCGTCGACCGCGCGGACGTACGCGCCGGAATGGTTGTAGTGGTGCAGGGCGCCGTCCCGGTCGACGGCGAAACCGTTGGCAGCCAGGTAGTGGCCGGCCGCGAGGATGGCATCGCGCGGCGCGCGGACGTCACCGCTGCCGTATGCGGCGAACGTCGACGGCAGGAACTGCATGGGGCCCTGCGCGCCGGCCGTACTGTCGCCGTTGATCCGACCGAACCGCGACTCGACGAGGTTGATCGCCGCGAGATACGTCCAGTCGACCCCGGACGCCGCCTGCGCCTCGCGGTAGTAGCCGAGAAGTTCGTCGGCGGGCGCCGGCGGCTGGATGGTCCACGGTGGGACGGTGTCGCGCGGCGGCGTCATCCCGAACAGTTGACGACCGGCGTCGACGTTGCGCTCATACGCCGCGGCCAGGGCGGGCGGGATGTGCGATGCGATGACCCCGTCCCATTCGGGGTGCCGGGCGATGTCGCGGTACGCCGCCTGCTGCCGGTGCGCCGCCGAGATCAACGCCGGTTCGGGCGTCCCCGGGTCGCGCACCGCCTGTTCGTCGGCGACCAGGCCGTCGGCGATCAGCGCCGGGTCAGGCCCTGGGTCCGCGCTCGACCGCGCGGTGCCGGTGAGCGCCAGCACGGTGGCGACGACGGCGACGATGGCGGCCGCCCACCGACGGATCACCTCACTGTCACGATCACCAGCAGCACGACCGCTATCGCCGGGAAGAGGCCCTGTGAGATCGCCGCGCGCGCCTTGTCCGGGGACGACAGCAGCAACACCAGCGCCGCGGCCAGCATGGAACCGACCCCGGCAAAGATCAGCGCCAGACCGATTCCGCAGTGCCCCATGGCAATTGCGGCGATACCGATGGCGGTGACGACAGCCAGGAACAGGTTGTAGAAACCCTGATTGAAGGCCATCTCCTTGGTGTCCACCGCCTGTTGCTCGGTGAGGCCGAAGGTGGCCCTGGTACGCGGTGAGGTCCAGGTGAGGGACTCCATCACGAAGATGTACACGTGCAACAGTGCGGCCAGGCCGGCAACGATCAACCCTGCAGTCAGCATGGGCACTATTCAAACAGTCCGGCTTGCCCAAGTCCGTTTATCGGCGGTTGTAGGCCCAGATGCGTCCACGCCTGCGGGGTGGCCACGCGGCCCCGCGGGGTCCGGGCGATCATGCCGGCGCGCACGAGGAACGGCTCGCACACCTCCTCGACGGTGGTGGCCTCCTCCCCGACCGCGACCGCCAGCGTCGAGACGCCGACCGGACCGCCCCCGAAACTCTTGGTCAGCGCGGTCAATACCGCCCGGTCCAGACGATCCAGGCCGAGCTCGTCGACGTCGTAGACCGCGAGTGCGGCCTTGGCCACGTCCCGGGTGATGACGCCGTCGGCGCGGACCTCGGCGTAGTCGCGAACGCGCCGCAGCAACCGGTTGGCGATACGCGGCGTGCCGCGGGACCGCCGGGCCACTTCCGCGCCGGCCGCGGCGCCCAACTCGATACCGAGGATGCCGGCCGAGCGGGCCAGCACCCGTTCCAACTCGGGCGGCTCGTAGAAGTCCATGTGGGCGGTGAAACCGAACCGGTCGCGCAGCGGGCCGGTCAGCGCGCCCGAGCGGGTCGTCGCACCGACCAGGGTGAACGGCGCGACCTCCAGCGGAATCGACGTCGCGCCGGGTCCCTTGCCGACGACAACGTCGACCCGGAAGTCCTCCATGGCCAGGTACAGCATCTCCTCGGCGGGGCGGGCGATACGGTGGATTTCGTCGATGAACAGGACGTCGCCCTCGACCAGATTGCTGAGCATGGCGGCCAGATCGCCGGCGCGTTCCAGCGCAGGACCCGACGTGACGCGCAGTGACGAACTCAGTTCGGCGGCGATGATCATGGCCAGCGAGGTCTTGCCGAGACCGGGCGGCCCGGACAGCAGGATGTGGTCGGGTGTGCCGCCGCGGTTCTTGGCGCCCTCGAGCACCAGTTGCAGCTGTTCACGCACCCTGGGCTGGCCGATGAACTCACGCAGCGACTTGGGCCGCAGGCTGGCGTCGACGTCGCCCTCACCGACGGTGAGCGCGGGTGATACTTCCCGGTCCTGCGGCTCGTCAGGCCCGGCGCCCTCGTCTTCGAAGCGGCTCACTTCTTACCCAACATCGACAGGGCGGACCGCAGCGCGGTGGCGGTGTTGGCGTCCGGATCGTTGGCGAGCACCTTGTCGGTGGCCTCCTCGGCCTGCTTGGCCGGAAAACCGAGTCCGATGAGGGCTTCCACAACCGGTCCCCGAATCGAATGCCCTCCCGTGACGCCGACGCCCGCTCCCGCCGTCGCACCGATCTTGTCGCGCAACTCCAGCACCATGCGCTCAGCGCCCCGCTTGCCGATGCCCGGCACCCGGGTCAGGGCGGTCACGTCGCCGTCGGCCAAGGCCTGTCGCAACGTCGGAGCGTCGTAGACCGCGAGGGTCGCCAGCGCAATCTTGGGACCGACACCGGACACCCCGAGAAGGGTGCTGAACAGGTCGCGGGCGTCGGAGTCGGCGAAGCCGTACAGCGTCTGGGAGTCCTCGCGCACGATCATCGCGGTGATCAGTCGCGACTCGGCGCCACGGCGCAGCGTGGACAGCGTCGCCGGGGTGGCCATGATCTTGTAGCCGACGCCGGCGGCCTCGATCACCGCGTGATCGAGCGCGATGTCGATGACCTCGCCACGGACCGATGCGATCATGCGCGTGCCGCCTTCACCTTTGCCGCGTACTGCTTCTTGAACTCCGCCGCCTTGGCCTCCGCCGCGGCCATCCGAGCGATCATGGGCGCCCGCCAGCAGTGACAGATGGCCAGGGCCAACGCGTCGGCGGCGTCGGCCGGAGTCGGTTTCTGTTGCAAACCAAGGATTTTGGTGACCATGGTGGTGACCTGGGCCTTGTCCGCCCGACCGTTTCCGGTGACCGCGGCCTTCACCTCACTGGGCGTGTGGAAATGGACGTCGATCCCCCGACGCGCCGCCGCCAGGGCGATGACGCCGCCCGCCTGCGCCGTCCCCATGGCGGTGTTGGCGTTCTGGTTGGCGAACACCCGCTCGATGGCGATGACGTCGGGCCGGTGGGTGTCCATCCAGTGCTCGACGGTGTCGCTGATGGTCAGCAACCGCCGCTGCAGCTCGACGTCCGACGGGGTACGCACCACGTCCACATCGAGCGCGGTGACCTTGCGCCCCGTGCCACCCTCGATCATCGAGAGGCCACAGCGCGTCAGACCAGGGTCGACGCCCATCACCCGCACGCCCACTCCTCACTACGGTCCCGAACAGCTGTTCGATAGCTTAGCGGGCGGTGGCGACAGTTCCGGCGAGGGACACGCCTCAGATGCGGGCGGGCACGTGACACAGTGGACGCATGCGGGTCGTCATCGCGGGCGGACACGGGAAAATCGCCCTACTGCTGGAACAACTGCTTGCCCGTCGCGGCGACACGGTAGCCGGGCTGATCCGCAATCCAGCCCATGCCCCCGACGTGGAGGCGGCCGGCGCGACGGCGATCGTGCTCGATCTCGAGCGGGCGTCGGTGGCCGACGTCGCCGCGCAACTCG
This sequence comes from Mycolicibacterium sp. HS_4_1, assembly GCF_054515875.1. Taxonomy (NCBI): domain Bacteria; kingdom Bacillati; phylum Actinomycetota; class Actinomycetes; order Mycobacteriales; family Mycobacteriaceae; genus Mycobacterium; species Mycolicibacterium sp. HS_4_1. Next base: position 2,621,971 of record NZ_CM137261.1, on the reverse strand, counting down.
AGGGCGCCGACGCGGTGGTGTTCGCGGCCGGAGCCGGTCCGGGCAGCGGGGCCGAACGCAAGCAGACAGTGGATCGGGACGCGGCGATCCTGCTGGCCGATGCCGCTGAAGCCGCCGGGGTCGCGCGCTACGTCATGGTGTCGGCGATCTCGGCCGACGACCGCAGCCTGGATGCTGGTTACGACCCGGTGTTCCTGGCGTACATCCGGGCCAAGGCCGAGGCCGACGCCGACGTGCGGGGCCGTAGCGGACTGGCGACGACGATCGTCCGACCAGGACGACTCACCGACGAGGCCGGCACTGGCCTGGTGCACATCGCGGAAAACACGGGCCGCGGCAGCATTCCGCGCGCGGATGTCGCGGCTGTTCTCCTGGCCGTACTGGATGCGCCGGAAACCGCCGGGCGGACGTTCGAACTGATCTCCGGGAACGCCCCGATCACCGCGGCGCTCGGCTGAGCGGGTTCATCGCGCGACGAGCGAACCCCCGGCAGCCCGCCACTGAATGAGCCCGCCGGTCATGTTCACCACCTCGAAACCGTTCTCCACCAACAGATTTGCCGCGCCGACGGACCGGATACCCCCGGTACAGAAGGTGATGAGCAAGCGGTCGTCGGGAAGTTCGAGGCAGCCCTCGGGCAATGCTTCCAGCGGCAGGTGCACCGCACTCGGAATGTGCACCCGATGCCATTCGAAAGCGCGGCGCACGTCGACGACGAGTGCGCCCTCTTCGACGAGCCGCAGCGCCTCGGCCGCCGTGACGGCCGGTGGCCGCCGCAGGTAGTGGCGGATGCTCACGCGTACCTCGATCCCGGGTGCACGACCATCAGCACCGCGACGACGACCCAGAGCAGGTTGAAGACGCCCGTCACCATGCCGAGGGCCCGCAGTTCGGCGACACCGCCGGGTGTGGCGAGCGCCTGCGCCTGACGTGGCGCGATCTGCACGACGAGCAGAATGCCGGCGACGGCCGTGAGCGCGATCGCCGCGATGATCCACACTTCGGACATCCGCCGCTGAACTCCGGCGAGGGCGAGGCCGACGATGGGAACCACGAGCGCCAGCACGCCGTAGACGCGGGTGATCCGATGTAGCAGCCGGGCGATGCCTGCACTGCGTTCGGTATCCGCGGACGCGCCTACGACTGGCGCGTATCGGGGAAACAGGCTGGTGGCCACGGCAATCGGCCCGACGAAGAGGATGCCCGCTACGACATGAACGGACAACAGCAGTGCTTGCATAACCTTCAGCCTAACTAAAGGTTATGCAGGATCGGATGTGATCCGGCCCATGTACGCGCGCAGCGCCTCGGTCAGTTCGGGATGCTGCGCGGTGAACTCGGCGTCGAGAGCGGTCACGACGTCAGCGGCGCGGTTCAACAGCGCGTCGCCCTCGGCCGTCACGCGCAAGGTGGATGCCGCACCGGCATGTGCCGTGCCGTCATCGACCAGACCCGCCGCCACGAACGCCGCGACGGCAGCATGCGCACTCTGCACGGTGATCCGGGACCGCCGCGCGAGCTCGCTGAACGAGATGCCGGCACTTCCGCGAATGTGCCCCAGCAGGCCGTACTTTCGCGTCGTCAGGCCCAGCGGCTTCAGCGCGTCGGCGAATGCGGCATCCCAGACCCGGCTGACCGTCAGCAGTGCGACAGTCGGGCTGAACGGGGGCGGCTGGGACATGCTCGGCACGCTACCGCCGAAGCGGTTATTCCTCGTCGAGCTGTGCGGCGACGTCGTCCGGGATGTCGACGTTGGTGTAGACGTTCTGCACGTCGTCACTGTCCTCGAGCGCGTCGACCAACTTGAACACCTTGCGGGCGCCCTCGAGGTCGACCTGCACCGACACCGACGGCTGGAAGCCGGACTCGGCGGAGTCGTAGTCGATACCGGCGTCCTGCAGCGCGGTGCGCACCGCGACCAGGTCGGTCGGCTCGCAGATGACCTCGAACGCGTCACCGAGGTCGTTGACCTCTTCGGCGCCGGCGTCCAGGACGGCCATCAGGACGTCGTCCTCGGTCTGACCGTTCTTCTCCAGGGTGATGATGCCCTTGCGGGAGAACAGGTAAGACACCGAACCGGGGTCGGCCATGTTGCCGCCGTTGCGGGTCATCGCGACGCGGACCTCGCCGGCGGCGCGGTTGCGGTTGTCGCTCAGGCACTCGATGAGCACGGCGACACCGTTGGGGCCGTAGCCCTCGTACATGATGGTCTGCCAGTCGGCGCCGCCGGCCTCTTCGCCCGCGCCACGCTTGCGGGCCCGCTCGATGTTGTCGTTCGGGACCGAGGTCTTCTTGGCCTTCTGGATAGCGTCGTACAGCGTCGGGTTGCCGCCCGGATCACCACCGCCGGTGCGTGCCGCCACCTCGATGTTCTTGATCAGCTTGGCGAACTCTTTACCTCGGCGCGCGTCCTTGACGGCCTTCTGGTGCTTGGTTGTCGCCCACTTGGAATGGCCGCTCATGCGTGTACGCCCTCTTTCTGGTGAAACTTCGATTGACCAGTTTACGTGGGCGGGATAGCGGGCCCGACAGGCCTGGTCAATCGCAGAAACAGACGTTACTTCTTGGCCGGTACGGCCAGGTTGTAGACCGTGTCGGACCCGACTTTCATCGGCGTGAAGGTGGTGCTCACCCAGTCCGCGATGTGACTGTGGGCGTCGGCGCCCCAGTGTCCCTTGTTGTCGGAGACGATGTAGTAAGCCACCTCATGGCCCGCCACATACGACTGGAACTGCTGCAGCGTCGGGGCCGGGTCGCTGCCGCCGAATCCACCGATCGCGATGACGGGCGTGCGGGTGTCCAGCTCCAGGCCGGCGGCCGGAGACGACCGGTCGATCGCGGCGGACCACTTCGTGGTGGTGGCCTTGAGCAGCGCGTTCAATTGGGGGTTGGCGTCCCGCTGACCCCAGCCGCCGTGCCCCTTGTCGTCCTTGTCCGCCGGGCCGACGGACGGTCCGCCGCCGAGGTGCGGCTGGCCGAAGGTCGCGAGCGAGTAGGCCACCGATCCCCCGACGGCGCCGAACATCGCCAGTGCCAGCGCCAGCGTCGCCATGCGCTTGCGGTTGTCGCCGCCCGACCAGATCAGTGCCGCGGCCCCGGCAACCGCGGCGGCCAGGAGCACCCAGCGCAATGCGGGCAGCCAGTCGGCATTGCGGCCCAGGATCACAAAACCCCACACCGCACTGCCCAAAAGCACTGTCGCCAAACCGATCCGGTGCAGCTTCGAATCCCGGCGGCGCCAGAACTCGACGACGAAGATCGCGAACATCGCGGCCATCGCCGGAACCAGCGCGAGGCAGTAGTACGGGTGCACGTTGGTCTTCATGAAGCTCAGCACCAGGCCGACGCTCACCAGCCAGCCGCCGAACAGGAGTGCGCCGGCGCGGACCAGATCGGTGCGGGGTGCGCGTCCACGGGAGATCAAGACGAGCACCGTGGCCAGGAGCGCGGCCGGCACCAGCCAGCCGATCTCGAAGCCGAACTCGCCGGTGAACAGTCGCGGCAGGCCCTGAGTCTGATCGCCCATGCCAAACCCGTGATGCCCCACCGTCTTGATCGCCTCGCCGGCGGCATGACCGGCGTGCTCACCGGTGAGGGTGTGCACCATCGACGGCTTGTCGGGGTCGGTCCTGCCCATGTGGTTCTTGCCGAGCACGCGACCAAAGCCGTTGTAGCCCAACACCAGATTCATGAAGGAGTTGTCGGTCGAACCCGCCATGTACGGGCGCGACGACGCCGGCCACAGGATCGTCAGCACCACGAACCAGCCGGCGGAGGCCAGCAGCGCACCCAGCGCGCCCAGCAGGTGCCACAGCCGGCTGCGCAGAGCGACGGGCGCGGCGATCAGGTACGTCAGCCCGAGGGCCGGCATCACCATCAAGCCTTCGAGCATCTTGGCCAGGAACGCGAACCCGAGGGCGACACCGGCCAGCGCCATCCATTTGGCGCCACCGCGGCGAGCCGCGTCGTCGACACCGCGGCGAGCCGCGTCGTCGACACTGCCGTGGAGCGCCCGGACGGTGAAGTAGGCCGCCAGCGTCATCAGCAGCACCATGGCCGCATCGGGGTTGTTGAAGCGGAACATCATGGCGGACACCGGAGTCAACGCCAGCACCGCCCCGGCGAGCAGACCGGCCGCCGGACCACTGATCCGTCGTACCGAGGCATAGAGCAGCCACACCGAGCCGACCGCCATCAGCGCCTCGGGGATCAACATGCTGGCGCTGCTGAAGCCGAAGATCTGGCCGGACAGCGCCATGACCCATTGCGACAGCGGCGGCTTGTCCACCGTGATGACGTTGTTCGGGTCGATGGACCCGAATAGCAGCGCCTCCCAGTTCTGCGAGCCGGCCCATACGGCGGCCGCGTAGAACTGGTTGCCCATGCCGTTGACGGTGATGTTCCACAGGTAGCCGGCCGCGGTGACGACCAGCAGCAGGGCCAGCGCGGCGCGCTCCCCGGTCTTGGTCGCGAGACTCCAGCGACGCGGCGCCGCGGTCTGCGGTTCGGCCGCCGGTGCGTCCAGGACGGCAGCGGATGTCGTAGTCACCCGACCATTAAGGCAGCTCCAGCTATGGCCTGGCTGTGAAGCGGGCGAGCCACCGCTATGACTTGCCGACCGGTACGCAGTTCATGAATCTGCTCACAATCAGCAGATTTGCCACCGGCATATCCAGTGAACACTCGTACACTCATTTCATGGACGACCCCATCGCCAGCGAAGCCGGCGCCCTCGCCGCGCTCGGTCTGAACGAGCTGGGCGGCGCCGTCGACGGCATCCACCAGGTCCAGCGGGCCATCTCTGAGCGCGTGTTCCGGCTGGTGAGTTTCGGTGTCGGTCCGGCCGCCAAGCCCGTGAAGGTCGTCTACGACGCCATCACCGACGGCGTCTACTCCACCATCAGTCACACGATGACGACGGCGGCGCCCCTCGCCGGCAAGGCGGTCCACGGGCAAGTCACAGGCAAGCTGTCCGACCGGCCCGGCAGTGCCCGGGTGCTCGCGGCACTGCAGGGTTTGATCGGCGACAAGCTCCACGAGCAGGGCTCCGTGCTGGCGACCACGATGTCGGTACGCGTCGACGGCCGGCCCGTTGCACTCAACACCGACAGCCTGCGGGCCGCCTACCCCGCTCTCTCGGGCGACGTCGTCGTCTTTCTCCACGGCTTGATCGAGACCGAGGCATTCTGGGCGCTCGGCAAGCGGCCGACCTACAGCCAGCGCCTCGGGGCCGACATCGGCATCACCGGCGTGGAGATCCGCTACAACACCGGTCTGCACGTCTCCGACAACGGCCTACTGCTCGCCGACCTGCTGGATGAATTGGTGGCGGCGTGGCCGGTACCGGTGACCTCGATCTCGCTGGTCGGCCATTCGATGGGTGGGCTGGTCATCCGCTCGGCCTGCGCGGTGCCCGACCGGTCATGGGTGGACCAGGTGCGCACGGTCGTCACGCTGGGCACACCGCACACCGGCGCACCACTGGAGAAGGTCGTGCACTACGGGTCGGCCGCACTCAGCGCGCTGCCGGAAACCCGGCCGTTCGGCAGCCTGCTGCGGCGCCGCAGCACCGGAATCCGCGACCTGCGGTTCGGCTCGCTCGACGAACGCGACTGGCGTGATCGGGAGCCGGATGCCCTGCGGGCCGCGGCTCCAATCGAGGTACCTCTGCTCGACGGGGTGTCGTACTACTGCGTGACCGCGACCCTCGCCCGGACGCCGGCCAACCCGATCGGCTGGGTGCTCGGCGACGGACTGGTTCAGGTGCGCAGCGCGCGAGGCCGAAGCAGGAAGCGGGACATGGGGTTCGACCGCGACAATCACCTGCACCTGCCGGAGGCGCATCACTTCACGCTGCTGAACGACGCGCGGATCTACGAGCGCCTGCGCGTCTGGTTGGCGTGATTTGTGCACGATAATCCGCGGTCAGCGGAAAATCGTGCACAAATCGCTCAGAGGGAGTCGACGAAAAGCTTGTGGATGCGCCGGTCGCCGGTGACTTCAGGATGGAATGACGTCGCGAGCATGCGGCCCTGGCGGACCGCGACGGGATGACCGGCGGCGCGGGCCAGCACCTCAACGTCGGGCCCGACGCGCTCGACCCACGGCGCCCGGATGAACACCGCGTGCACGGGATCATCCAGCCCGACGAAGTCGAGGTCATCCTCGAAGGAATCGACCTGGCGACCGAAAGCATTGCGCCGCACCGTCATATCGATGCCGCGGAGCGGTAGCGCCTCGCGTCCCGGCACGCCCGCGTCGTTGATCTCGGTGGCCAGCAGGATCATTCCGGCGCACGACCCGTAGCACGGCATCCCCGCCGCCAAGCGGTCGCGCAGCGGCTCGAGGAGTTCCAGCTCGCGCAGCAGGTGGCTCATGGCAGTGGATTCCCCGCCCGGAATCACCAGGGCGTCAATGGCATTCAGCTCGGCAAGCCGCCGGACCGTGGATACCTCGGCGCCCGCCTCGCGCAGCGCAGCCAGATGCTCGCGGGTGTCCCCCTGCAAGGCCAGGACACCGACGTGCGGGCTCACTCGGCCGGTGGGACGAAGCCGCGGCTGTAGCGGGTCAGTCCCTCCTGCATCACGGCGGCCACCATATCGCCGTACTGGTTGAAAATCTTGCCCTGCGTCAACGCTCGGCCGCCGCACGCCGACGGGGACGACTGGTCGTACAGCAGCCATTCGTCAGCCCGGAACGGCCGCATGAACCACATAGCGTGGTCCAACGAGGCGATGTTCATATGTTTGCGTACCTCAAGATGATTCACCTGCGCCGAACCCAGCAGGGTCAGGTCACTCATGTAGGCCAGCGCGCAGATGTGCAGCACGTGGTCGTCGGGCAGCGGATCGCGGTGCCGGAACCAGACCTGCTGCTGCGACGCTTTGCCGGGCACTCGCGCCACTTGGTCGCGCGGCACGATGCGCACGTCCCACTCATCGAACTGGGCGAAACCGGCGTCGTCGAATGCGCCGGCGGACCGGAACCCCGTCGACAGGTCGGGGGGCGGCGGCACCGGCATGACGTCCTGATGCTCGATGCCGGACTGGTCGGTCTGAAAGGACGCCGACATCGAGAAGATGTTCTCGCCATGCTGGATCGCGCTGACGCGGCGGGTGCAGAAAGACCCGCCGTCGCGAATGCGCTCCACCATGTACACCGTCGGTGCGCGGGCGTCACCGGGACGCAGGAAGTACCCGTGCAGTGAATGCACCTGATACTTCGGTTCGACGGTGCGCACCGCGGACACCAACGACTGACCGGCTACGTGGCCACCGAAAGTGCGCTGCAGGAAACCCGATTCCGGGCTGAAGACGCTGCCGCGGTAGATGTTGACCTCGAGTTGCTCGAGGTCGAGTATCTGCTCGATTGCCATCTAGCTCTGTTCTTCACGCAAGCGGCTCATCACCCTGTTGGGCCTACCAGCCCCGCTCGGCGAGCCGATGCGGCTCCGGCACATCCTCCACGTTGATGCCGACCATGGCCTCACCCAGACCACGCGACACCTTGGCCAGCGTGTCGGGGTCGTCGTAGAACGTCGTCGCCTTGACGATGGCCGCGGCGCGAGCCGCCGGGTCACCGGACTTGAAGATGCCGGAGCCGACGAACACGCCCTCGGCGCCCAGCTGCATCATCATCGCGGCGTCCGCCGGGGTGGCGATGCCACCGGCAGTGAACAGCGTCACGGGCAGCTTGCCGGCCCGTGCGACCTCGACCACCAACTCGTACGGCGCCTGCAATTCCTTTGCAGCAACGTACAATTCGTCTTCCGACAGCGACGTCAGCCGACGGATTTCGCCGCCGATCTTGCGCATGTGCGTGGTGGCGTTGGACACGTCACCGGTGCCGGCCTCACCCTTGGAGCGGATCATGGCCGCACCCTCGTTGATGCGTCGCAGTGCCTCACCGAGGTTGGTGGCGCCGCAGACGAACGGCACGGTGAACTTCCACTTGTCGATGTGGTGGGTGTAGTCCGCCGGGGTCAGCACCTCGGACTCGTCGATGTAGTCCACGCCGAGGCTCTGCAGAATCTGCGCCTCGACGAAGTGGCCGATGCGGGCCTTGGCCATCACCGGGATGGTGACCGCATCGATGATGCCCTCGATCATGTCCGGGTCGCTCATCCGCGAGACACCGCCCTGCGCGCGGATATCTGCGGGTACGCGCTCCAGCGCCATGACGGCTACGGCGCCTGAGCCTTCGGCGATACGTGCCTGCTCGGGCGTGACGACGTCCATGATGACGCCGCCCTTCAGCATCTCGGCCATGCCGCGCTTGACCCGGGCGGTGCCCGTCTGACCGCTGTTATCCGCTGCGGTATCCACTGCAATCTCCCTCAAGAATTTGGTACAGGCCAAGTCTAGTGGCCGGACCAAATCGGTTATCCGCGCAGGTCACCTGACGTCACCGGATGGGCTGCGGTTCCGCGCCCACGCTCGCCACCGGATGTTTGCCGTCCGCCAATTCGCCTGCGAGGGAAAGGTATTCACCGAGCTGCAATGGGTAGACAGTCTCACCATCTGCGGCCAGCCGGGCGATGACCGCCGCGTCACACCAGCGGTGGGCGTGGATCGACTGCCTTTCCACCGTGGTGTGGCCACTGGTCACCGGCTCGAAGCGTGAGGTGCGGTACACGAAGAAGAATTCCTCTCTGCGGATCACAGACCCGTTGAACTCGAACACCGCCTCACGGCGCCACACCGGGCCGGTCAGGTCGACAGGGTCGACCTGCAGTCCGGTCTCCTCGGCGATCTCGCGGGCGGCCGCGTCGGGAAGTGCCTCGTCCGGTTCGACCGCGCCCCCGACGGTGAACCACCACCGCGGCGCCATCAGCGGGTCGGCGGCCGGGTCGCTGCCGCGGAACAGCAACACGTGCCCGTCCTGATCCAGCAGCACCACCCGGGCCGACGTGCGCCGCCCCACGGTGCCGGGCTCATGCCGGGACGCCCGCTCGACGATCTCGAAATAGGTTGGCATGGCCGCGGTTCCGCCAAGATGCAGCCAGCGCACCAGCACGCGCTCCCGCAGCGCCAGGGTGTCCCGGACGGCGTCGTTGTGGAAGCGGCGGGCCAGTAGCACCCGGGCCTCGGCATCGGCGAGCTCGGCGACCAGGGTGACCGGGATGGACGCCGGGTCAACCTGCGCCAAGGCCGCGGACAGTTCGTTCTCGGCAGCTTCGCGGGCCGCGCGAGATGCCCGTTCGGCGTCGTCGGCCAGCGCCGCCAGCCGGCGGCCGGCCGGCCTCGACCCGTACGCGTCGGCCGCGACGGCCCGGGCCACCACCGCGCGCCGGGCCAGCGCCCCATCCAGGGCCTGCCACGACAGGTCATAGCGGACATGCAGCCGGTCGAGCCGGTGCGCGGTCTGATAGGCCCACACCACGGTGATCAGGACCATCGCCGCCAGCAAGGCCGGCGCGACGATCAGCAACCAGCTCATCAGCCGCCCTCCACCCGGACCTTCGTGCCCGACCCCGCGACCGTTTCGTAGACCAGCATGATCTGCTGCGCGACCACCGACCAGTCGTAGCGGCGCACCGCCCGGCTCGCCGACTCGGCGTAGCGGCGACGGGCCGCGTCGTTCGACAACATCTCGACCAGCGCATCGCCGAGGGCCTCGGCGTCGGCGACCGGCACCAGCCGTCCCGTCTCACCCTGGTCGAGCACGCGCCGGAAGGCATCCAGGTCACTGGCCACCACGGGGGTGCCCGCAGCCATGGCCTCGACCAGCACGATGCCGAAGCTCTCACCGCCGGTATTCGGGGCGCAGTACACGTCGGCGCTGCGCATTGCCGACGCCTTCTCGGCGTCATCGACCAGGCCGAGGAAGCGCAGGTGCCCTGCGTGCTCGCCGACGGTCTCTTTGAGCGCCTCCTCGTCACCGCGGCCGACGATCAGCACCTCGACGTCGGGGCAGGCCGCCACCAGCTTCGGCAATGCACCGACGAGCACCTGCATCCCTTTACGTGGCTCGTCGAACCGGCCGAGGAACAGCACGGTCCGGCCCGGCCGTGGGTAGCCGGGCAACAGCGGTGCGTCGTCGAATGCCGACACGTCGACGCCGTTCGGAATCTCGACGGCGTCCGAGCCCAGCGCCTCCATCTGCCAGCGCCGCGCCAGATCGGACACCGCGATGCGGCCCATGATCTTCTCGTTCCACGGCCGCAGAATCCCTTGAAAGACGTTGAGCGTCAACGACTTCGTGGTCGACGTGTGGAACGTCGCGACGATGGGACCGCTGGCCACCATCAGCGCCAGCAAGGACAGGCTCGGGGCGTTGGGCTCGTGCAGGTGCAGCACATCGAAGTCGCCCTCGACGATCCACCGTTTGACCATCCGGCGCGTCGCTGGACCGAACCGCAGCCGCGCCACCGAGCCGTTGTACCGGATGGGCACGGCCTTGCCGCCGGAGACGACGTAGTCCGGCAGGTCGGCGTGCGTCTGCGCCGACGACGGCGCCAGCACGCTGACCTCGTGGCCGTAGCCGCGCATCACCTCGGCCAGCTGCAGCACGTGTGCCTGAACGCCACCCGGTACATCGAACGAGTACGGGCACACCATGCCGATGCGCATCAGTCGTTCCCGGCCAACCGGGCCCGACGTTCCTCGGACAAGTCGGCGAGCCACTGGGGCTGCAGCATGTGCCAGTCGGTGGGATGCGCCGCGATACCCGCCTCGAACCGCGTCGCCAGATCCTGGGTGATAGCCGCGACGTCACCGCTGGACGTGTCGAGCGGTGACGACACGTCGAACTGCCAGTCGTTGGGCTTGTTCCAGCACTGCACCGTCAGCAGCGTCGCGCCGGTGGTGACGGTCAGCTTGGCCGGCCCCGCCGGCATCCGGGTCGGTTCGCCGAAAAGGTTGACCTGCACGCCGTTTCGGGACAGGTCCCGGTCTGCCATGAGGCACACGACGCGGTTTTCCCGCAGCCGCTCGGTGAGCACCTCGAACGGCGGACGCACTCCCCCGGTCAGCGGCAGAATCTCAAACCCGAGCGACTCTCGGTACTCGACGAAACGCTTGTACAGCGACTCGGGCTTCAGCCGCTCGGCCACGGTGGTGAATCTTCCGTACTGGTGCACCACCGAGACGCCGGCCATGTCCCAGTTGCCGCTGTGCGGCACCGCCAGGATGACGCCCTTACCGTTTTCGAGCCCCGCTGCAATGTGCTCGGTGCCGACCAGACAATGCCGGAGCTTCTCACCCAGGGTGCGCTGGTTCATCGACGGCAGCCGGAAGGCCTCCCGCCAGTAGCGGCCGTAGGACGCGAGTGAGGCGCGGATGAGTCGGCCCGGCACCTCGGCCGGCCGGACGCCCAGCACCCGGGCCAGGTTCTTGCGCAGTTGCTCGGGACCGCCACCGCGCGCCGCGTACAGCGCGCCCGCGTCAAACATGTTGCGCGCGGCGAACTCCGGCATGGTCCGCACCAGCCCCCACCCCGCCGCGTAGCCGAGGTCTTTGAGCTGCTCGCCCATCGGAACCTCGAAACCGCCGAAGGACGGAACCCCACCGGTGGGAACGCTCATCCCTGCTCCTTCGTGGGCGAACTCGAGGGAAGCGGCTCATCGGCGCCCGGCGAGCGGCGCACCGAGGCGACGCGCTGACCCAGCGTGATGACGCTGGCGACGGCCAGCAGCCACATCGCGATGGGCAGTGCCAGCGGCAGCGGATGGATCGGCAGGTCCGAGAACCCGGCGCCGACCAAAACGATGATCAGCCGCTCCGGGCGTTCGATGAAGCCGCCGTCGGCGTTCAGCCCGCTGGCCTCGGCGCGGGCCTTGATGTACGAGATCACCTGCGAGGTGACCAGGCAGATCAACGTGGCGATGGCCAATGGCTTGTCGTGCATCTCGAACGCGACCCACCACAGCAGGCCGCAGAACACCGCACCGTCGCCGATACGGTCGCAGGTCGCGTCGAGCACCGCCCCGAGCCGCGTGCCATAGCCGCGTTCGCGGGCCATGGCGCCGTCGAGCATGTCGGCCAGCACGAAGAACCAGACCGCCACGGCGCCGTACCACAGATGTCCGGTCGGGAACAGCGTCAGCGCACTGATGACCGACGCGGCGGTACCGATGACGGTGACGCTGTCCGGCGTCAGCCCAATGCGCAGTGCGCCCCGGGCCAGCGGGCGGCTCAACTTGGTGTAGGCCGCGCGGGTCAGCAGGTAGAAGTCGCTCACGGCCGAGTTGCTTTCCCGTCCTGCGCCGCCCACTCGTCGGCCAGCAGCTTGCGGGTGTCGCGCAGCAACTGCGGGATCACCTTGGTACCGCCGATGACGGTGATGAAGTTGGCGTCGCCACCCCAGCGCGGCACCACGTGCATATGCAGATGGTCGGCCAGCGAGCCACCCGCCGAAGTGCCCAGGTTGAGGCCGACGTTGAAGGCGTGCGGATTCGAGATGGCTTTCATCACGCGAATCGCCTTCTGCGTGAACGCCATCAGCTCACCGCTCTCGGCCTCTGTGAGGTCCTCGAGCTCGGAAACCTTCCGGTACGGCACCACCATCAGATGCCCCGGGTTGTACGGGTACAGGTTGAGCACCGCGTAGACCTGCTCGCCGCGCGCGACGATCAGGCCCTCCTCGTCGGACATCGTGGGAATGTCGATGAACGGCTGCTTCGAGCCCGCGGAGGTGCCCTCACCCGCCTTCATAGGAGCGTCGACGATGTAGCTCATCCGGTGCGGCGTCCACAGCCGTTGCAGATGGTCCACTTCTCCGACGCCTCGGTCCACGATGCTCCGATCCTCGGTCACGCCCGTGCGCCCCGCGCCTCGTTCACCAATTCTGCTGTCGGGAAAGCATTTTCGCGGCGCGCGATCCACCCGGTGATGAGATCGACAGCCTCGGCCACCGGGACGCCGTTGACCTGCGTGCGGTCACCGAAGCGGAACGAAATCGACTCGCCAGCCGCGTCCCTGTCCCCCGCCAACAGCATGAACGGCACCTTCTGGTTGGTGTGGTTGACGATCTTCTTTGCCATCCGGTCGTCACTACCATCGACCTCTACCCGCACGCCACGCGATTTCAGTTGTGCCGCAACGTCATACAGGTAGTCCAGGTGCGCGTCGGCGACCGGGATGCCGACCACCTGCACCGGGGCCAGCCAGGCCGGGAAAGCGCCGGCGTAATGCTCGGTGAGCACGCCGAAGAACCGCTCGATGGACCCGAACAGCGCGCGGTGGATCAGCACCGGCCGCTGCCGGCTGCCGTCGGCCGCGGTGTACTCGAGCTCGAACCGGTCGGGCATGTTGAAGTCCAGCTGGATGGTCGACATCTGCCAGCTTCGGCCCAGCGCATCCTTGACCTGCACGGAGATCTTGGGGCCGTAGAACGCTGCGCCGCCCGGGTCCGGCACCAGGGCCAGGCCGGAGGCCTCTGCGACCTCGCGCAGGGTCTCGGTGGCCTCTTCCCACAGCTCGTCGGACCCGACGTACTTGTCCGGGTCCTTGGTGGACAGCTCCAGGAAGTAGTCGTCCAGGCCGTAGTCGCTCAGCAGGTCCAGGACGAACTGCAGCAGGCGGGTCAGCTCGTCGCGCATCTGCTCGCGGGTGGTGTAGATGTGCGCGTCGTCCTGCGTCATACCGCGCACGCGGGTCAGGCCGTGGACGACACCCGACTTCTCGTAGCGGTACACGCTGCCGAATTCGAAGAGCCGCAGCGGCAGCTCGCGATAGGACCGCCCCCGCGACCGGAAGATCAGGTGGTGCATGGGGCAGTTCATGGGCTTGAGGTAGTAGTTCTGCCCCGGCTTGCGCAGCGTGCCGTCCTCGCCCCATTCCGCGTCGATGTGCATCGGGGGGTACATGCCTTCGGCGTACCACTCCAGGTGCCCCGAGGTGATGTACAGCTGCTCTTTGGTGATGTGCGGGGTGTTGACGAACTCGTAGCCGGCCTCTTGATGCTTGCGCCGCGAGTAGTCCTCCAGCTCGCGGCGCACGATGCCGCCCTTGGGGTGGAACACCGGCAGGCCCGAGCCCAGCTCGTCGGGGAAGCTGAACAGGTCCAGCTCCACGCCCAGTTTGCGGTGGTCGCGGCGCAGTGCCTCCTCGAGCAGCTCGAGGTGCTTGTCGAGGGCCTCCTGCGACTCCCACGCCGTGCCGTACACACGCTGCAGGCTGGCGTTCTTCTGGTCGCCGCGCCAGTACGCGGCGCTGCTGCGGGTGAGCTTGAACGCCGGGATGTGCTTGGTGGTCGGGATGTGCGGGCCACGGCACAGGTCACCCCAAACCCGTTCGCGGGTGCGGGGATTGAGGTTGTCGTAGGCCGTCAGCTCGTCGCCACCGACCTCCATGATGTCGGCGTCGCCGGACTTGTCGTCGACCAGTTCGAGCTTGTACGGCTCCTTGGCCAGCTCTTCCCGGGCCTGATCCTTGGACTCGTACACGCGGCGATCGAACAGCTGACCGTCCTTGACGATCTTCTGCATGCGCTTCTCGAGCTTGGCCAGGTCCTCGGGCGTGAACGGCTCCGCGACGTCGAAGTCGTAGTAGAAACCGTCGGTGATCGGCGGGCCGATGCCGAGCTTGGCCTCCGGGAACAGGTCCTGCACGGCCTGCGCCAGCACGTGGGCGCACGAGTGGCGGATGACGCTGCGGCCGTCCTCGGTGTTCGCGGCGACCGGGATGACCTCGACGTCCGCCTCCGGGGTCCAAGACAAGTCCCGCAGGCGGCCGTCGGCGTCCTTAACCACGACGATCGCGTCGACCTCGCCGCGCTGCGGCAGCCCGGCCTCGCGGACAGCAGCGCCGGCGGTAGTCCCGGCAGCGACCCGGATCGGGGCTGCTGGTGCGGGGCTGGCGGCGGCGGTCATCGAGACACTCCTACGGGTTAGGTGACGATCGCGACCATGCTATCGGCACCGGTCATCGCTTCGCGGCGCAGCGCCGCCTCAAGGCTGACCCGGCTTGAGCTTCACGAAGAGGGCTTCGGCCTCAGCGAGCACGGTGTCGCCGTCCAGCAGCGCGCCGGTAATGAAGATCTTGCGGCCCTCGACGCGCTCCAGCGCCGCCGTCGCGTGCAGGTCGCGCTCGACGGGAACGATCTGCCGGTAGTTGATGTGCAGGTAGGCGGTGCGCTGGAACGGACTGTCGGTGAGCCGGTAGGCGGCATGCCCCAGCACCGAGTCGAACAGCAGCCCGATGGCACCGCCGTGCGCGGCCCCGTTACGGCCCAGGTGAAAGCGCCGGAAGCGGACCGGACCCGCGATCCGGCCGTCGTCGGTGACCGTGAGATTCGACGGCACGTTCAGGATGTTGCCGCGGTTCGGCAGGTCCAGGCGACGCCCGGACGGTGAGTGCCACTCGTCGGCGCGGTAGGGCGCCAACAACGCGTTGGCCTGTTCAATGAGGTTCGCCGCCCGGGTGATGACGTCATCGGGCGCGTCGGCGCCGCGAGCGTTGTCGCAGATCGTCCGGACGGATTCGACGAACCTGCCGTAGTCCGGGCCGCCTTGAATAGTCGGTTTGGGCGGGTTGAATCCCCCGCCTGCATGCACGGCCTCGGTGTTGTCCACCTGTTTCTCTTATCACGGTGGCAAGGTGGCCTTATGCGACTGAGCGATCTGGCCGGGCTGGCGTTCACGTACCCCGATGTCGGAGCAACCGCCGGAGAGTTGCCGATGGGCTATCACCACGTCCGAGCGTCGGGCCAGATCGGCTCGGGCCGAGCACGATTCGACGAGGCGGCCGACGCGGTGCTGCGCTGGGGCATGCAGCGCGGCGTCGGGATGAAGGTGGAAGCGACCACCGTGACGGCCGCGACGGGCGCCGACATGCTGGGCCATCTCGGTCCCGTGTCGGTGCCGTGTCGGGTGGTGTACGTCATCGATGAACCCGACCGGCGCGGGTTCGCCTATGGGACGCTGCCAGGCCATCCGGAGTCTGGCGAGGAGCTGTTCAGCGTGCGCTACGACCCGGCCACCGACGCCGTGCACGCCGAGATCAGCGCGTTCTCACGGCCGGCACTGTGGTGGAGCCGGCTGGGAGCGCCCATCGCGCGGATGGCGCAGCGCCTCATCGGTCGGCGCTATCTGCGCGCGGTCTGAACGACTTGCCGTCCCGCCGCAACACTGTTCATTTATCAAGGTGCACAGCAGGTTTCAGATAATGCGTGAGGCGGCTATGCGGCCACGTCCAGTCGCATGGTGCGGCGGTTGTAGGCCGGGATGGGTCTGCGGTGCGGGTCCACGGCCGCCGGCGGGATGAGCCAGGGGTGTCTGTCCATCCCCATGACGACGTCCCAGCCGTCGTGATGGACATTGGCATGACACGCCGGACACAGCAGGCAGCCGTTGCTCAGTGATGTTTCGCCGTGGTGGGTCCAGTGCACGATGTGATGGGCATGAGTGCGTCCCGGCGGTGCCCCGCATTTGATGCAGCATTGATCCCGCAGATACAAGGCTTTGCGTAGCGGCGCCGGGAACAACCGTTTATCGCGTCCCATGTCCAGTGGTACCTGTTCGCCGTCCACGATCACCGTGGTCACCGTGGTGTCGCAGGACAGGCGTTCCAGCGTCGCCATGCTGATCGATCCCATGAACTCCAACTCCGCCAGGTCCGGGGCATCAGCGGGCACCGTCAGCAGCAACTGGGTGCGCGGCGCACTGGCGACGTCCCCGCCGCGCGCGGCGATATCGAGCACCGCCTCCAGGGCATCGGCCCGGCGCCGCCCCGCCGAACGGACATCGGGGCTGCCGTCGGGTTCGGGCCGCGGCGCCGACCACTGCTCCATGGCGGCTACGAATTTCGCACCCACCTCCGCATCCAGATCCGCCCGCACCTGCAGCCGCCCGTCGCTGGTCACCCGGTGATCGACGGTGTTGATCGACCGGTCCTCCGCGGCCGGCAGCCCACCCTCAGAGGCGGCCAGTCGGTTGCCCAGCCGGCGGGCGCGGTCCCCGATCTGGGCGGGGGTGGCCCCGGAGAAGAACTGCCCCACCAGATCGGTCACCTGCCCGAACCGGGCCTCCTCATCCACCGGGCCCGGTGAGCGGGCCCGAATATGATTGATGCCCTTGACGATCGCATCCACATGCTCACCGGAGACCGCTCCATCCGCGGCATGGGCGGCCAGCGTCGGCAACGACGGTAACGCGACACCGACACGGACCACCCGCGACGCCACGGCCGGCGCCGCACCGAGAGCGATCAGCAGCTCCCGCACCGTCCGCCCCTGCGAAGCCGCCACCGCACACCGATCCAACACCCCGACCACCGTCGCCGCCAGATGATCAACCAGATTCCGCAGCGCCAGCAGCCCCCGCATCGCCGCCAACGCGTCATCCCCAGCCAGGTCGTCAGGCACTCGCACGCCGCGGAGGGTGTCGAGGCTGGTAGCGAGATCTGGTGCGATTCCCATACCAAATTATATCGCACACACGTTCGAACAACAAGGGTTCTACTGCTTCAAGTTCGTTCTGCATCAGGACATCGGTGACAGTTCTGCATCAGGACATCGGTGACAGTTCTGCCTCAAGACATCGGTGACAGTTCGAGCAGCCTTGGCCGTGACACTCGCGCCCGAGCCTCGGGCGCAGGTTGTCACCGCAGCAACGATCCTCGTATCGCCCTGACGATCTCGCATTGCCCACCACGAGGCCGCTGCAACCACGTGACCGTCATTCGCGCCGACACCGCCGACCACGTGTTGTAGCTTTCACACGAAACCGACACGGCCAAGGAGTGCTGGGTGGAGCCGACACGATTCGGGCACTACGAGCTGCGCGAACTGATAGGCCGCGGCGGCATGGGCGAGGTGTACATCGCCTACGACACCAACACCCAGCGCACCGTCGCGCTCAAGGTGCTGCCCCCGCACCTGGCCAAGGACCCCGTGTTCCAGGAACGCTTCAAGCGCGAATCGCAGGCCGCGGCGGGTCTGAATGAACCGCACGTCGTGCCGATTCACGGTTTCGGCGAGATCGACCACCAGCTCTACCTGGACATGCGGCTCATCGAGGGCCGCACGCTCGCGGAAATCCTGGCCCATGCCGAGCACCGTCCCAGCCCCGAATTCTCCGTCCGCGTGGTCGAGCAGATCGCCGCGGCCCTGGACGCCGCGCACGAAACCGGGCTGATCCACCGCGACATCAAGCCCTCCAACATCCTGGTGACCGACCACGACTTCGCCTATCTGATCGACTTCGGGCTCGCCCGCACCGCCGGCGAACACGGATTGACCACGGCCGGAAGCACTCTGGGCACGCTCGCCTACATGGCGCCCGAGCGGTTCGAAGGCGGCCAGGCCGACCCCCGCTCGGACATCTACGCACTGGCGTGCGTGCTGTACGAATGCCTCACCGGCCGGCGACCGTATCCGGCCGACAGCCTGGAACACCAGATCGCCGGGCACGTCAGCGCGCCCGCGCCGAAACCATCCGATGTCGACCGGCGGCTCGCCGCATTCGACGACGTGATCGCCAAAGGCATGGCGAAGAAACCCGGCAAGCGTTACCAGCACGCCGGCGAACTCGCCGCGGACGCCCGCACCGCACTGAACGCGCAGGTCCGCGTCGCGGGGCGGACCGGCCCGAGAACCGGATCAGGACGCCATGCGGTGCAGGCTGCCGAGCCGAAGCGCGGCACCCGACGCATCGTGATCGCTGTCAGCGCCGTGATCGTGTTGGCGGCCGGCGCCGGCACGGCCTGGCTCTACTGGTCGCGGCAGTACCAGGTCGGACCATCGGGATCGGTCCCGTCGATCGCCGCCAAAGTGCCCGCTGATCTCAGGGATTCCGGCCGGCTGGTGGTCGGGGTCAACATCCCTTATGCGCCAAACGAATTCAAGGGACCCGACGGAAAGTTCACCGGCTTCGACGTCGACCTCATGACCGCGGTGAGCCGGGTGCTCGGGCTCGAGCCGGAGTTCAAGCAGATCGGCATCTCGAAGATCGTCTCGTCGGTCCGCGACGGGACGATCTCTGTCGGGGCGTCGT
Source organism: Mycolicibacterium sp. HS_4_1 (assembly GCF_054515875.1). Lineage (NCBI taxonomy): Bacteria > Bacillati > Actinomycetota > Actinomycetes > Mycobacteriales > Mycobacteriaceae > Mycobacterium > Mycolicibacterium sp. HS_4_1. The sequence goes on along the minus strand of NZ_CM137261.1, from coordinate 2,603,037 downwards.
CGACGACCGACACCAAACAGCGGGAAAAGTCAGCCGACTTCGTGACGTACTTCAAGGCCGGCGTCCTGTGGGCACGCCGGGTTGGATCAACCGTCGACCCCAATGCCGCGTGCGGTCTGCGGGTTGCGGTGCACCTGGGGTCTGTGGAAGAGACCGACCATCTGCCGGCACGCAGCGCCGCGTGTGTCGCGGCGGGGGTGGCGCCGATCGAGATCGTTCCCATCGCCGGCCAGGACGGCGTCACGGCGGCTCTGCTGGCAGGCACCGTCGACGCGATGGCAGCTGACTCACCCGTGACCGGCTACGCCATCAAACTCAGCGGCGGCAAGCTCGAAGCGGCCGGCGAAATCGTCGACGCGCAGCCCTACGGGTGGCCGGTGCCCAAGGGCTCGTCGCTCGCCTCGGCGTTGCAGGCGGCGCTGACCCATCTGATGCGGACCGGCGAGTACCGGGAGATCGCCACCAAATGGGGTGTCGAAATGGGCGTCATCGACAAACCCGTGATCAACGGCGCGCTGCGGTAGCCGTCACTTTGGTCCGAAATCAGCTCGTCAGGATTGGCGGCGGTGCGGTTCGGGGACAGCTGTCGCAGCCCGATCATGACCCAACATCAAGACAAGTGCACCACCTGCCCGATCGTTGGTTACCGTAATGAAGTGCTGAGCGCCCTCAACGAGCTTGTCGAGAGGGTCGCCCATACCCTGATGGCCGCCGACGAGGGCAACTACGTCCCGGCCAGCGAGCAGGCCTTGGCCGACGTGGCGGCGCATTTCGGGCTGGACGTGGCATTTCTTCGGCACAACGATCACGCGATTGGCGCGACGATCCTGATCGCGCAATGGCCGGTCAGGACCTACGTTCCGGACCCTGATCCGATCGGAACGGTTTACTTCAAAGACGCCGATCCGGTCTTCGCGATGGCCGAGCACGTCAAAGAACCGGTGATCTTGCGGCCGGGGGCCGAGCCGGATGAATACCAGCAGCGCATCGAAGAAGGCACGACCGTCCCCGCCGTCTCGATAGCCGCCGTGCCGATGAACGTCACCGACAAGACCGAAGGATCCGCCGGCTTCATCACAACGGGCACACTGGGTTTCATCAAGTACGGCGACCTTGCGTGGACGGATGACGAGATCACGGCACTGAAGGTCATCGCCACCATGTTCGCTCACCTCAAGGCGCGCGTTGAAGCACAAGAATCGGTCAGGCACCTTGCCGAGCATGATGATCTGACGGGCTTGTGCAATCGCCGAAGTCTCCTGGACCACCTCGAGCGCCGGCTCGCGGCTGGTCAGCCGGCCCCTGTCGCAGCGCTATACATCGACCCCGATCAGCTCAAAGCGGTCAACGATCTACTCGGTCACGACACCGGGGACCAGGTTCTTGTCGAGCTCACCCAGCGATTGCGCGAGCACGCCGCCGACGCCGCCTATCTCTCTCGCCTCGGTGGCGACGAGATCGTCGCGGTGCTCAACGCACCAACCACACTTGCCGATGCCTACGAATACGCCGAACAGCTGCGCGAGACGCTGGCAGCGCGGCTGATGCTCGGCTCGTCCTACATCAGGCACAGAGTGAGTATCGGCGTTGCCGTAGGGACTCCAGGAACCGACTCCGTGTCTGACCTGCTCAAGTATGCCGAGCACGCGTTGACTGCCGCGAAGGCCGCCGGCGGCAACACCGTGATCGCGTTCAGCGACGAACTGGCGGCGCAATATTCGCTCCAGACGGACATCGAAGTGCACCTCCAAGACAGCATTGACAGCGGCGCACTGCACCTCCAGTACGTGCCCGAGGTCGATCTGCGCAGTGGACAGCTCGCGGCGATGGAGGCAGTGGTCCGGTGGAACCACCCCACGCGCGGACTACTGCTCCGCGACGCGTTCATGCCTGTCGCCGAAGCCACCAATTTCGGCGGTGCCGTAGGACGCGAGGTCATGCGGATGGCCTGCGAGCAGTTCCAGCGCTGGCGGATCGAGGGATTGGCGCAGGATGTGATGCTCCGGGTGAAGCTGTCCCCCGCTCAGATTGTGACCGACGGGTTTACCGAACACCTCACCGCGACGCTGGCCCACTTCAACGTTCCAGCGGCTTCGCTGTGTCTGGAACTGCCCGAAGACCTGCTGGTCGCTGAGGCTCAGCGCTGCAGCCAAATTCTACTGGCGCTGAAAGACATCGGCGTGCAGCTGGCGTTGGACAACTTCGGCACCGGATACAGCTTCCTGCCCAGTTTGAAAGAGCTGCCGATCGATTCGTTGAAAGTCGGCCGCGCGTTTGTCCGGACGCTCGATCACGACGGAGAGAACGCGTTGTTCGTCCAGTCGATCGCTGCCCTGGCCGACGCGTTCGGCCTCGAACTGACCGCTGACGGGCTGGAGACCGAGTCCGCAGCAGAACGACTCGTGGCAATGGGTTACCGCCGCGCACAAGGACTTCTGGTGTCAGGTCCGGTTGACGCGAACGGCATGGAAGCACTCCTGAAGGCGCCGAAACTGCGTGCCCCCGCTGCGTGAAAAGACGACCTCAAATGCAATGGCCCGTTGCGATTACCGAGCAGGATCCGCAGAGGCCGAACGATTACCGGAACTAGGCTCAGGCGGCAGCGCGTCGTAACTCGCTGGCTACTCGTGTAGCCGGATCCTGTCGGCGCTGCGCCGGCTTGTTATCACGGGCGGTGCAGCGGCGGCGAGCCGCAGGATGAGCGCGATGCTTTCGTCCGCTCCGATGCGGGATAGCTCGATGAATTCGCGCTGCAATTGGCCGAGTTGATCGGCGAACCGGGCGGAGAGCTTTTCGAGGTCAGCAATGTCGTGGGCGTAGAGCCAGACAGGAGAAATAGGTTGCACGGCCAGGCCGAGTTGCTGGGCATGCACCCACACCGACTCGGCGGCCGATCCTCCGGTCGCGTAGTCCCGCAGAGTGCCGCCGGTGGTGGTGACGACGGCGAGCGCTGAGCTGGCGGTGATGCGGCTGCGCATATCGTCGCCGAGTGCTTCCCCTGCATTCCAGTCGGCCAGCTGGGCCATGACTTCGCGGCGGCGCAGCAGGTCGAGCATGACCAGGCCACCGTCGTCGAAGCCGAGGCTGTGCACGTCGATCCCGGTGTCCGGGTCGGGATCGCCGGGCCAGCGCAGCTCGGCGATCATCTCCTGGTGCAGGTGCGGAGTCAGGAACCGAATCCGGTCCGAGGCGCCCAAAATTGCCGCTGCAGAGGCCATATCGCCGGAAGCTGTGATGAGGCGTATGTGCCCACCTTCGCGTTCAGCGGCCGCAGTCAGGGCCGCGGCGACGTTCCCGGTGAGCGGCGTAGCGGTGCCTTTGCCACGGTTCGTCTCACGCCTGAGCACCGGCTCGTACAGATCGGCGAGCTCCTCGGAGCTGCCCTTGCCGTACCAGAGCGTCGCGTTCAGCGGCGACCATGCCCCGCTGGGGTTCTCGTCGAAGGTGACTGGGCCGAGCACTCCAAGGTGGGCGGCGGCGACACGGGCGTTGAAGACGGCGGCGCCGACGGCAACGGCGCTCCCCCGGAACGCGACGTCGATGGTCGGGCTGTATTGCGGCGCAAGGCTGATCGCGATCTCGTCTTCGCCGGCTTCGATCAGCCACGGCTGGATATTGCCGCCTGACGGGGCGCGCATCGCAGCGACCGTCACCAGGGCGGTGACGCTGGTGGAAACCAACGGCTGTTGCGGCGGTGTCGTCGATCTCGGTGCGGCCATGGCTGGTTCGGCAAGGTGGTCGAGGGACCAGCCGATGTCTATGCGGCCCCGGCCCGACCGCAGCTCCTCGCCGAGCCCGATTCGCCGGACAGCCTCGGCGACTGCCGAGGCTCCGATGATGACCTCGGAGGCCACCTGCGGCCAGGTGGCCAGAGTCCGGTCGAGTTCGATCAACGACGCCGCGGTACGCGGCGAAAGCTTCTCGGCTTCCAAGTGGCGCAGGATGTGCGGAATCTTCTCCTTGCTGCTCATCCCAGGCAAGAGGCCGATATCGAGCGGCCCCAGGAGACCGTGCAAGATCGGGCGGTCAGGTTCGTCATCGAACCGTTCGACGTCGATGATGCCGCGGTCGCTGGTGGCCATGAGCACCGGGATCCGCCGATGCCTGGCCGCGACCCGCGCGATGGCTTTGATATCGAGCGAATCACACTCCTCGACAAGGACATTCAGTCCATCGAGGAAGTCGTCGACGCTATCGGCAGTCAGGCCAGCGTGGAACACCTCCACCGGTAGGTAGGGGTCGAGTTCGGCGATCCGGCGAGCTGCCGCGACCGCCTTGTTGAGGCCCAGGTCGAACACGGTGGCCGGTATCCGATTGAGGTTGGACAGCTCGATCCGGTCGAAATCAGCCAACCGCAGGCGCCCGCAGAGACCTTGTGTGGCCAGGGTATGCGCGATGACGTGGCCGACGCTCAGGCCGGCAACTCCGACGGTGAGTTCCGTCAGGCGAGTCTGTTCTTCGATGGTGATGCCGTTGCGATTGCGGTCCAGCCGTAGGGCCCGGAAGCTGTTCGGGCCGAGGATCGAGACAAGGGTCCGCCGCCAGGGGTACCAGGCCCAGCGGCCGGGCTCGTCCAGGAGCGCCGCAGCGGGTTCGGGGCGCAGCCGACGGAGGTTCTCCAGTGCGGTGCTGTGGTGGTCGAGGACCTGGATGTGGGAGTCGGATCGGAGTCGATCGAGGGTGATCGCGTCCGCCGAATCGGTGGGATCGAGAATTTGCGGGCGATATTCGTTCGCGTCAGATGGCTGCATTATCGGCTCTCAATTCTGCGCAAATGTCTTCAGGACTATTTGGGCCGTCGATGCGGTACGGAGTGGGCCGGGGCGGCAGTTCGTCGGCATCACCGGCCAGCCATAGCAGAAACCCGTTGATGTGGGCGTTCAAACACGAATCTACTTGTGCCGCAGCTTCAATCGCACGTTTACGCAGTGCCTCGTCGGCGCGGTAAATGCCGGCGGGCAGTTGATGCTGGCTCGGCATTCATTCACTATTACATAGGTGGATATCCACCGTCGAGACTGGTTACGTCAGGGAATTGAAATATCGACGTAGCCAGGGGGAATAAATATGCGCGCTGCGGCAATGCCAATCTCGATTGACGGTGGCGTCAAGATTAGCTACAAATGAGCGATCAAGCGCAGCGCGGGGGCGATACACCCTCGAGACATGAGCCGCAGAAATTGGACGTGGAATGCTCGTCAAAAAGATGCCCTCGTCACGGCAGCGCAGCAACAGGCCACACGGATGATCGACCTTGGTGTCTGCCGGGCACGGCTACAACCAGATTGGGCGGGGTCGCTGTTGACCGAGCGCACTGACGGAATCATCAAGATTCAATGGACTCGGGGACGGGCATCTATCTCGTTCCAGCGGAAACCCTTTCCCATCCGGACCTGCGTTTCCCGCAATGCCGACCCCCGAAGCCACCGCGCAGCAGACGCCTCAGCGTACGGGGCTACAGAACGGCTCGGCCGATGACGCTGCTCACCGAACGTGACCACGAGTAGCACACAGTTTGCCTCATTGACGTCGAAGGACGCCTGAAATCATCTATGGGATAGACGATCTAGCACAGATAGTCGTCAAAGAATGCAAACAGCCGCGCCCAGGAGTCCTCCGCTTCGGGCCCCGAGTACGACATGCGCAATGACCGGCGGATCCAGTCCGGAAGTGACGACGAGTTCATGAATGCGTGACCAACGCCCGGATACTCCTCAATGTCATGGGGCACACCGTGACTGGTCAGCGCGTCATCCAAGGCGGCAGCCGATCCCGCCTTCACGATCCTGTCTTCACCCCCAAAGCTGGCTACGACCGGGCACGACTTTTCGAGCACGTCAAGATCTTTGGGGGCCAGGCCATAGTTCGATGCGGCCGCATCGAACTGTCCGGAAGGTGCGACGACGAGTGCAAGGCCTCCTCCGAAGCAGAAGCCGGCGACGCCGATCTTGCCCGCACACCGCTCGTTGGCCATCAGGTAGTCGCGCGCCGCACCGATGGCGTCAATAGCTGGTCCTTCGCCGCTGAAATGTGACTCGATAGCGCGGACCATGCAGACAATCCGATTGCCACCGCTGAAGAGGTCAGGCGCTAGCGCAAGATAGCCGGCATTGGCGAAGCGATCGGCCAGAGCTCTCACGTCGGCAGTCATACCGCGAATGTCATGGATCACGACGACACCGGGCCAAGGGCCCGGTCCCCCAGGAACGGCCAGATATCCCGGGCGGGTGTCATGTCCGGCGGGGTACGCGATGTCGGGCATTTGGAGGAGCTTTCGATTGCAGTTACGTGAGCCTTGGGTGCTCGAGCATCGTCAGCGCGCGCCGACGATGCTCGCGACGCTTACCCATGATGGCTCGCAGCAGTGGCGCAGGGGCGCCCGTAGCGGACAGCGCAAGGTCGTCCGCCATTTGCGACCTGAGAACCCAGCGTCGGCACGGGTTAAGCCATCAAATCGCACTGGATGTTTCCTCCCTGGCACGCATTGTTTGCCGCGGCTGGTGCGGCCCGGCGTGGGGCGTCGATCTCCTCGGCAGCAGACAGAAACAATACAAAACCATAGTGATACTAAAAGTCCGTATTACCCTCCCATATTGTTGTATCGTGGCACGAGTTAGATGTATTGTCTAGCCGCATGAGGACCGTGATCTACGAGGCCGTCGACGCGCCCGTCGAACCGACGACCCTCGACAAGATCCTCGATGCGGCGACCGTCGAATTCGCGGACCACGGCACCGAGGGCACCACCTACCGCCGCGTCGGTGAGGCCGCCGGGGTATCAACAGGGCTGGTGCAGCACTACTTCAAAACCAAGAAAGACCTGCTCGACGCCACCAACCAGCACGTCCTAAAGCAGATCGCCGCCATTGTCGAGGTCCCGGACGTCCACGATCTGGACATACTCACCGCGGCCGGCAACAAGCTGGTCAACATTTTCGTCGAACAACCGCACCTCATCGCCTTCATCACCCGCTCCATCATTGAAGGCGGCGAGGCCGGCCGCGTGATGTTCCGCTGGTTCTACGAACTCTCCAACGCCCAAGGCGACTGGTTCGAAGAACGCGGCATGCTTCCCGAGGGAACTGACCGAGTATGGGCGGCCCTGCACCCCGTCATCCTGCGAGTCGGCGCCTTCATCCTCGCCGACCACATCAACGAGCTGCTCCCGGCACCGTTCAAAACTCCTGACCAGATTCACCGTTGGGAAGCCTCAGTCAGCAGCCTCATCCGCAACGGCCAGCTCAACGATCCAGCAGCACCCGACGCCACAGCCCATTGACATTGGCGGCAGCGTTGGTCGATGTCGAGGGGTCATCGACCGACGCTGCCGCGGCATCAAACGTGCATCCGAAATAGTCGGGCCCACGGCACTACCGCAATTTGATCCTCGCCGGAATAGGACCTCCCGCAACGACGGTGAACGGCGCAGCCATCGGGAATTCCTCTTCAAGAGAGTCGATTTTGGCGCGGCGAACAATTGTCGCCAACGCGAGTGTGGCTTCCAGCATGGCGAAATGATCCCCAATGCACCCGCGTGGCCCGCCACCGAAGGGCACGTACTGCCAACGGTCACGACCTCTGGACGCTTCTTCGGTGAACCGATCTGGGTCGAATCGCAGCGGCTCATTCCACAACGTCGGATCGCGATGAACCGACATTCGGCCGACTACCAGCATCGTTCCCGCAGAAACCCGATAGCCGGCCACCGCGACGTCCTCGGTAGCCATCCGCGACCCGGTCGCACCCGGTGGGCACAAACGCATTGACTCTTTGAGCACCTGGATGGTGTAGAGCAAACGCGGAACATCATCGGGTGTGAGCTCACCATCGCCGAGCTGCGCGACCTCTGCAGCAACTCGATCCTGAACGTCGCCGTTACGGCCCAACTGCCACAATGCATAACTGATCGAGGTGGCAGTAGTGTCGTGCCCGGCGAAGATGAAGATGATCAGCTCATCAGCGATCTCGTTGTCCGTCAGCGGCTTTCCCGTCTGCGGGTCTCTCGCGGCAATAAGCTGCTGCACCAACGGCGCACTGCGCGCAGGGTCTGCCCTGCACGACGTAACGATGCCCAGGGCAGCTTCACGCAAAGTAGCCGCCGCACGACGAGCGCGCCGGCGTGCAGGAGTGGGCAACCAGTACGGCGCGCGCACCGGACTGATTGCCCGCGAGACCGCATAACTGACCGCCTCCCGCATCGGTGCTGCGATCGAGTCGTTCTCGTCAGTAAGTTCCAGACCCAACACCGAGTGGCCGAGGGCACGCATGGTCAGCTTGCGCGCTTCGACATCGAGGTCGATCGTGCCGCCGTCCCGCCAAGCGCTGCATACCGATTCGGTGGCCTTCGCCATGTGTCCACCAAAGGCGTTGACCGATTGTTTGGTGAACACCGGTTGGATAGTGCGCCGACGAGGCTTCCACTCCTCGAAAGGGACGACAAACATGTTCGGACCGATGAGGCGGCGCATCTCCAAAGTAACTCCGGACGTTTTATCGATCGAGCTGTCGTGGCATGCCACGACGTCACGTATGCCCTGGGGCGATGTGACAACGACCATTGGCGGCATCAGCCATTTCGGCGCCAACGTGAACCGCGTCACCGGACCACCCGCGTCGCGCAAGACGTCAGTGCCGGTGTGGAAACTGCGGCAAGCAGCCAAACGCTCCTTGTACGGCAGCGGATTCACAGGAGGTAGCGGTAGGGACGCAATATCTCGAATGTCTGACGATAAAGCCACGATTATTCCTCCCCGAAATTAACTGTGCGCCAACGCAACCTCACGTTCACCGTTACAGAACCACCGAAAGTGGTCACGCGCGCACAACGGGACCATATCCTCAGTAGCTCGAATCATCTTGTGTTTGTGGCGGTTACGCGCAAGATTAGCCCATGGGAGCTGGCGAGAGCGGGCGACTTTGCCCTCAGGTCGCACCGCCCTGCGGGACATCGCTGTTGACGGCTACATGGTCGAAGCAGTCCACAGAACGTCAGCAGCCGAGACCGTTGGCGGTAGATCGCGTCCGTCGCCGGGACACGGACGTGCGCCGGAGATCACCTCGCGGCCTTGGAAGCCCAGCTGGCACTGGCCCACGATCGTGCGTGGAGTTCAAATCCAGTCCCTGGCGGCGGTCGTCAACTTCATCCCGTCTTCGATCGAAGCGAACACTGCCGACTCTATGCCGGTATTAGACCAGCGCCGCGACCGCATTGGCCCGAACTAGCCACCGAGCCTCACGCTCACCGGACTGGTCTCCGCCGCCCGCGGCGACGAGGCAGCGCAGGTCCACACTCGTCACTTTGGTCCGAGGTCGGCGCCCAGCCACTTGCGGCTGACGGCTGCGTAGCCACCATTGCCTTGAATGGTGCTGAGCCACTGGTTGATTCGCCCCTGCAGCGCTGTCGCACCCTTGGGCATCAAGTAGGCCTTCTGCGCGTCGGTGAAGGGCCGGTCGGTCGACACACCACACAATTGCGGATGTTGCGTGACCTGCCAGCGGATTTCGCTGCCGTCGGTGATCATGACATCGGCCTTGCCCTCGATGACCTGATCGAAAATGGTGTTGTTGTCGGGATACCCGACGATGGTCGCGTGGTGCAGGTTGGCCCGGTCGAATTGTTCGTTGGTGCCACCGGGGTTCACCACAACCCGGACTCCCCCGCGGTCGATGTCGGCCAACGACCGGTACTTCGCAGCGTCGGCACATCGCACCGCGGCAGCCTTGCCGTCGCGCAGATACGGGTCGGAGAACAGCGCCTTGGCAGCGCGGTCGGCGGTGACTGTGATGCCGCCGACCGCCAGGTCGCATTTCTGCCCCAAGTCAGCCATGAGAGTCGGCCAGGTGGTCGGTACCAGCTGTAGATCGGCACCGGTATCCCGAGCGAAATCTCGGACCAGATCGATGTCCATGCCGCTCCACTGACCGTCGGCATCACGGTAGGTGAATGGTCGGTAATCGCCGGTGCTGCACACCTTCAACGCCTGGCCCGGGGACTCTGCCGGCGGCGAGCTGCACGCCGCAGCCAGCGTGACGACCAGCGCCGACGCGCCGTGAATCACTGTGCGCCTCATGCAGCCAGGCTCTCATGCGACCGCCGCGTCGCCTACGCTGGCCATATGCGTCGAGTGGCGGCACTGGCAGTGGCAGGTGTGCTGCTCAGTGCCTGCACCCAGACGGTTTCGGGACAGGCCGGCGCTCCTGCGGAGCTCAAATGGCAACGCCCCATCACTGATTCGGTGTCCAGCCTGGGCGGCACGCTCGGCGCCGTCGGCGAGGCGATGACCGCACACGACTTCGTCGCCATGTCGCGCGATTGCACGAAGCTGCAGACCACGCTGGACGATCTCGGCAAGCACCTGCCGACCCCTGACGACAACGTGAACTCATCGTTGCAGGACAGCATCGACAATTTCCGCTCGTTCGCGCGGGTCTGCACCATGATGACGCCGGGTACCGCGGACGCTGCGCTTGATCAGTTGAGCGGCTATTTGGACCGCGGCGACACCTCCATGCGAAAAGCCCTGCAGCAGATGGGAATCGAGCTGCCCGCCCACTGACCCGGCTCAACGGCGCCGACACGGCAGATGGTTTGCAAGCGACCAGCCCCACCGCCACGAGGCGGGTGCGATGGCGCCGATAGGACGCCCACATCTGCCGGACGGGGGTGCAGTCGCCCCGATCAGCCCGCGGCAGTGCCGGCCGCAGCGGATGTGGCGGCGCGTAATTGCGGAAGTGCCAGTGGGTCATTGCCCATGCGATTCCCGCTCGGCTCGTGCGCAAACGTACCCACGCAAACAGCGCCCCGCACCGGCCGCGCATTCGGTTGCCGCCCATAGTTGGACAACTCCCAGTATGTTTGCCCTGTCGTTCGGTCCTCACGGCGTGCCCGAAGGAGCAACATGACCATCGCGTCCCAGCGTCACCGCGTCGTCGTCATCGGATCGGGATTCGGTGGCCTACAAGCAGCCAAGGCCCTCAAGCGTGCTGACGTCGACATCACCTTGATCTCGCGCACCACGACGCACCTGTTCCAGCCGCTGCTCTACCAAGTCGCGACCGGCATCCTGTCCGAAGGCGAGATCGCGCCGACGACGCGACTGGTCCTGCGCAAGCAGAAGAACGTCACGGTCCGCCTCGGCGAGGTCGAACACATCGACCTGAGGGCGCAAACCGTCACCTCCAAGCTCATGTCGCAGGAAACTGTCACGCCGTTCGACAGCCTGATCGTGGCCGCCGGCGCTCAGCAGTCGTACTTCGGCAACGACCACTTCGCGACGTTCGCGCCGGGCATGAAGACCATCGACGACGCCCTCGAGCTGCGTGGCCGCATTCTGGGCGCGTTCGAGGCCGCCGAGGTGGTCACCGACCCCGTCGAACGGGAACGCCGGCTGACGTTCGTCGTCGTCGGCGCCGGCCCCACCGGCGTCGAACTGGCCGGGCAGATCGCCGAACTCGCCGAACGCACCCTGGCGGGGGCGTTCCGCAGCATCGAGCCGCAGGACTGCCGCGTGATCCTCCTGGACGCCGCCCCCGCGGTGCTACCGCCCATGGGCCCCAAGCTCGGCGCCAAGGCCCAGAAACGCCTGGAGAAGCTCGGCGTCGAAATCCAGCTCAACGCCATGGTCAGCGACGTCGACTACAAGGGCATCACCGTCAAGGACAAGGACGGCACCGAGCGCCGCATCGACTGCGCATGCAAGGTCTGGTCTGCCGGGGTGCAGGCGAGCCCGCTGGGCAAGCTCATCGCCGAGCAGTCCGACGGCACCGAGACCGACCGCGCCGGCCGAGTCATGGTGGAGCCCGACCTCACCGTCAAGGGACACCCGAACGTGTTCGTCATCGGCGACCTGATGGCGGTCCCGGGCGTGCCGGGTATGGCGCAGGGCGCAATTCAGGGGGCTACGTACGCCGCCGACATCATCAAGCGGTCCCTGGCGGGCCACGATGACCCCGCCAACCGCGAGCCTTTCGAGTACTGGGACAAGGGCAGCATGGCGACCGTGTCGCGGTTCGATGCGGTTGCGCAGGTGCCGGTGCCGCTGACAACGAAGAAGCTGGAATTCGCCGGCGTATTCGCCTGGCTGTCGTGGTTGGTGCTGCACCTGGTCTATCTGGTCGGCTACAAGAACCGGGCGACGACGCTGTTCACCTGGTTCGTCACCTTCCTCGGCCGTGGGCGGGCCCAGATGGCGATCACCAGTCAGATGATCTACGCGCGCACTTCGATGCAACTGCTGCAGAACCAGCTGAACGCGTTGGCCGCGGCCGACAAGGTCGAGAGGAACGAGTCCGCCTAACGGTTCTCGTCGGGACTCCACGTGCTCGGAAGCATCGGGGCCCGCGCCCCGTCGCCGAACTCGTCACCGGCCACCGCCGTCAGTCCCATCGGCATCACATCTGCCCTCGATATAGCCCCAGTGAAACCCATGGGGCCGGCGCCGCTGCTCGACGCTCGGACCGATAACGCGTCGTGCGGATCTGGGCCGGACTCCCATTCCGGCGTGACCTCGAGATCCATGTATTCGCCGGCTTCTTGCCTGCTCCGGTCGCGGCGCCGACGCGCCTGCCGTGCGGCCGCCGTCGCGGCCGAGGCTGCCTGAGCGGTCGCCGAAGTCCGTACCGACGCACCAGCGTCAACGCGCGCCTGCCGCTGCAGCCACGCACTCGTAACCATGCCTGGACCATCGCCAACCGCGTACGGGAAGCCCGGGTCGCCGATGGGCGGCGGTGTCGACGCGGGCGATGCGGCGGTGCCGGGTGCCGTCGGGGCTGGAGCGCTTGCCGGAGCAGACGCCGGCGCCGGGGCTGCCGCCGACGACACCAGGCTGGTTGCGGGGGCCGCTGCGACAGCCGGCATCGACCGTTCCTGCGACGCAGGCGGCTCCGCGCCGATAGCTTCCGGAGAAACGTGGATGCCGGCGAACCCCGCGAACCCGGCCACCCAGCCGAGGTTGGCGATCGCCAGCGCCAACGCCGGCTGAATCAGCGCCGGTGCGAACTGACCGAGCACCGAAGCCAGCTGAGAGGCATGGAAAGTGACGTCTGCCAGCACCATCGGCAGGTTGGTCAGCAGCGCGGCCGGATCGGTCAGCACGTTGTTCCACAGCAGTTCGAGGTGCTCGCCCATCTCGGCGCCCACGTCGAACCACCACTCCAGATCGGTTGGGTCCAAATCACCGTGGCCATGATCGTGATCGTGACCGTCGTGGTCGTGGTCGTGGTCATGATCGTCGTGCGCCACGATCGACGGCGCCGGAGTGGAGTGCGGCGCGGATCCGACCGCCACGTCGGACGTGGCTTCATATGTCGCCATCGCGGTAGCGGCTTGCACCCACATACGGACGTAGTCGGCCTCGGTCACCGCGATGGGAATCGTGTTGATACCAAAGAAGTTTGTGGCCAGCAACGCGGCCTGCGTGGCGTGATTCGCCGCCAACTCGGCCAAGGTCGGCATCATCGCCAGGGCAACGCTGTACGCGCCGGCGATGGTCTGGTGCTGGACTGCGCGCGCATTGCTTTCCAGGCCGCTCCGCGTGAGCCACGCCAGGTATGGGAGGTGCCCGGCTACATAGCTCTCTGAGGTCGGACCCTGCCACGCCCCGGCGTGCGTTGCCGCAAGGACCGCGCGCAGCTCCTCTGCGACCGCCGTGTAGGTCGCGCCGAGCGAAGACCATTGGGCTGCGGCCGCGAGCAGAGCTCCTGGACCCGGACCGCTGCTGAGCAATGCCGAATGCACCTCTGGCGGAGTCGCCATCCACACCGGCATTGCCATCGCGCATCACCTCCGCCTCATTAACGATAATGAAAACTATGTTCATTAAGGTAGCAGCCGGGGACGCGCTGCGAGAAAATGCGTTGCCGATCACGTGGAGCCGATGAACGACCTGGCGCGTCCGGGCCACGCGTCGCACGCCATTCAGGGAGTTTCCGTGCCCGATTTCCCTCCGGTCGTCACCGACTACTGGGCCGCAGCGTTCAGCGGGAAACAGCTGCACCGCAACGACTACCTGACCATCACCGTCAACCCCGACCTCGATGACGACACCCGCGTCACCATCCCGCGAACCGTCGACGATGACCACGTCTCCATAGCCGTGCACCCTGCCGCCGCCGAGGCGTTGACCAAAGGCATTGCGTCACTGGGCAATCCAACGGAGACCGACATCCGGGCGGCGTTCGCCAACCATGGCGTCGCACTGAACGGTGCCAAGAATGTGTTTTATCTCACGGAAACTGCGGCAGACGACATCCTGGGCGACACCGAGTCAACCAACATTCGTCAACTCACCAACGCCGACGCCAACATTTTCACGTCGTTCAAAGCGGTTGTGCCCGAGGAAGTCTGGGACGGCGCTTATGTCGAGCTCGACCACTGGGCGGTATTCGGCGCGTTCGACGAACGCGGCGCCCTGGCCAGCATCGGCAGCATTCACCCATGGGACGACGAGTTCCCATTGGCTGATATCGGCGTGCCGGCGCTCAGTTCCGCACGGAGCCAAGGGCACGCAAAGACGTTGGCGCGTGAGATTTTTCGCTACGCGCTCACCCAGGGTTTCGAGCCGCAGTACCGTTGTCAGCTGGACAATGCCGCGTCGGTCATGCTCGCGGCCGGTCTGGGGCTGCAGCTGTTCGGGCAATGGGAAGTCGCCATGCCCGACGAGGAGTGAATTTCACCATGCGGGTTTGTGTGGTGGTCCCGACTGGGATCGAACCAGTGACCTTCCGCGTGTGAGGCGGACGCTCTCCCCCTGAGCTACGAGACCGGGGAATCTCACCGACCGGATCGGTGCGACGACAGACACTAACACGTCCCGCGACCCGAACGGGAATCGCGCCCCGCCGGCAACCTGCCGCCCGAGTCCGAGTCACCCGACCCGACCGCCGCGCCGCCTCAGGAGTCACGGGAGGCAACGCGTGAAACACCCGCCATCACTCGGTCAGCTCCTCGAACCAGCCCGTTTACCAGGGGTTTTCACGCGATTTGTGTCTGCTCGCATTCGTGCACTAATGTCTTGCATCGCAACGGACGAACAAAGTTCAACCGAAGCGAAACGCGGATGTAGCGCAGTTGGTAGCGCATCACCTTGCCAAGGTGAGGGTCGCGGGTTCGAATCCCGTCATCCGCTCGAAGGTGCGAATGGCATCAGCCCCAGTGGTGGAGTGGCCGAGTGGTGAGGCAACGGCCTGCAAAGCCGTGCACACGGGTTCGATTCCCGTCTCCACCTCCACAAGTTTTCAACCCGGCGCGATTAGCTCAGCGGGAGAGCGCTTCCCTGACACGGAAGAGGTCACTGGTTCAATCCCAGTATCGCGCACCACATTCTTTGCAGGTCAAGGCAATATTTCTCCGCCAGCCTCGCCGTTGATGGGCAATCTGTGGGCAAACCGATTTCAGCCCGCCAGACCTGCCCCGATCCGTCACCCCGGATGTGTCCCCGCCCGGCAGCACGCACCCAAGTTGCCGCACGGTTCCGGTGTACTCTCAAGTCCAGACACGCGGTCCGAACCGATCAAGATCACGTGGAGAGGGCTGCGTCCCGCCGCAGACTATGCGGCACATTGTGCCTCTAGCCCTCTGGGCCGAATCTCGGTTTCGATTCGTGCTGCCCGGAGGAATTTTGTCCACTCGCACCAAAAAGCTGCCCCCGACCGCTTCGCCAACAGGACGTCGGTATGCATCCCTCGGCGAAACTGCCGAGTATCTCGGTGTCACAGAACGCACCATCCGCACGTGGATCGCCGATGGCCGCCTCACCGGCTACCGCCTGGGGCCTCGGTTCATCCGGTTGGACCTCAATGAGGTCGACGCCGCCATGACCGCTTTCGGCGGTGGTCTGACATGACCGATCACAACGCAAAGCAGATCAACGCCACGACCTTCGCTGAGCAAGCTCGTTGGGCCGTAGAGCAGCTTGAGCGTTCTCGTCAGCAGCAACCCGCTCACCTCGCCAATGCCCGAGCCTCGGCGGCGGAGGCGCGGACTATCGGCCTAACCGCAGAACCTTGGTGGGAACTGTGGTCGGCCATGCCGACGCACCGCCCCGGCGGAGAGATCAACGGCATGCTCGCCCTGCCGACGCCCAATGCCAAAGAACTCTTCGGTGCCCGCCTCGCGTTCGATCTGCTCGGCTGCTGCGCCAATGAGCATGAGGTCCATGAGGTACTGATGTCGTGCCTCAGGATGGTCGGCGACCCAAACCACATGATGCTGGTGTGCGCAGCAGCTTTGAAAACCATCGCCAACCACGTCGTGCCGCAGATGCTGGACGACCTCGAAGCTCACGGCTCAAACTACGACGTGCGCGTGTTCCTAGCTGACGCAGCGCGGAATGCGTGGCAACCGCGCGTCGCCGATGTCCCGTTAGAGCATGGCGCTGACGACCCGCAGGTGGAGTAGGCAACGCTCTGACATCCCTGGTGGTGGCCTGGGCCCCGATTCAGGCGGCGATCCGCAGCAGTCGGTGTCTTCCCCGGGCACGAGGTCGAATCCGGGTCCGTCGGTCGGCATCCTGCCCGGGCAGCAGATACCAACGCGAGCACATCGCCCGTCGCGAACTTCTTGTGATCGTCTGGGTCGGTGCGCGCAACCAAGTGGTCCCGATGGCGATGCTCGGGGCAGGAACCTGGCACGGTGTCTTCGGTCTTCACCTCAGCGCCCAGGCCCTCAACACCACCGGTGGCGATACCCAGCCCGTCTTACCCCCAAAAAAGTCGACGTGGGCTCGCGATCAACGGGTAGACAAAATCATCTCTCAACTGCCAATTTATGGTCCACTTTTAGAGCTTGATCAAACGAAATCAATACGGACACAACATCATCCGCTCGGGTTGTGCTTGCGCCGCCAAGCACTACTGGGTAGCTTGCTACTGGGGCGATCCAAGCCATCCAGCAAAAGCTACGGCCTGGGAAGAACCCGATCGTTACGGGCACGTGCAGGGGCCCTGACGGCGTGACATGGCACCGGCACACGACTCCACATCACTTCATGAATCTGCTTCATGTGACCTCACCTGACTTCATGAACTTCTTGATGATTCGGTTCGTGCCCGCCCGACCCCTGGAGCCTTCCCCATGTCGCAGTTCACCCAAAAGCGTGCCCGCGTAGGCGGTTTGACCCGAACTCGGGCTCACGACGACCCCGACTTACGCGCTGCACGCAGCCAGATGCAGGACGAGATTCTGGTCGACGCAATCGCAAAGGCCCTCGCCAACTCCCGTCCTTTGACTGCGCAGACGCGCGAGCGGATCGTCGAGCTGCTGGCCGCCGAGGCACCGCCATGATCGACGACGCCACGTATGCAGCGATCTGCAAGCACGCCCACCAGATTGCCTCCCGGGCACCGCCTCTAACAGCCAAGCAGAGCTACCTACTGAACACGTTGTTCACGCGGTACCCCACATCAGTTGGTGAGCCCTCATCACCTCCGACGTCTGCCCGCCTGCACAACGACCACGCCGCCGACCGAATCGCCTTGGCGCATCCCTAAACCGACCAAGAAGGACACGACCATCATGCCCAGTCGCAACCGCGACATCGACGCCATCCACGAGGAGCAGTACGAATCTGCCTACATGGGCGACGCCTACGCCGAGCAGTACGGACCTGTTGACCCCCTCCTCTACCAGCAGTACCTCCGGGAGCGCCCACACTTCGTGAAGTACTTCGACGATCACCGGAAGTACGTCTTTCTGCTCCTCCTGGACGCACTACAGAACGCAGGAACCCGAGTCTCCGCATCGGCCAGCCCCGACGACATTTTCCAGGATTGCCACCACGCCGACGATGGATCGTCTGACCGCATTGCCTCGTTCATCGCCGAGCTGACGCTGGCGGTAAACAACCTCGGTGGCCCCCACCGTTGGTCCGATGGCCGTCGCACATCGGACCGCCTGGAGTTGGCTCGCGGGTACTGGGTCCGCCACATTTGGCATCCGGACCCGACGGACGAGCCGCGTCTCCACTGGAGCGGGCACCTGATCCCCAACGATCCCGGAGTCCCCTCTCCCGGGACCTACTGGATCGAAATCGATCCTGCCGCACAGGTAATCCACGCCACTGTCGTGATGACGGCCTGAACAGCTCATTCAAAAGAATTGCCCCGGCAGCGAAATCGTTACCGAGGCAATCCTTGATCCCGACCAAAGGACTGATCTGATGATAGCCCACCCGGTATCCCCGACCGACGCAGTAGACCAACCGGGCGACGTCGCCCGTGTCCTCCAGCCTGGCATCGCGTACCGCCCAGCCTCGCCCTGCGACCCTTCCAGTGGAGGCCTCGTGAGTACCCCCGAGCGCGACGGCATCATCGACTACCTAATTCAGGTCGTGGGACCGGCCCCCGGCTGGTTGTGCATTGCTGTTGGGGTGAAGCCGTACCGCAAGAACTTCCGGAAGTTCCGGTTCTTGCGTTGGATTGAGCAGCCGGTGCGTTGGCCGGATGAGGCCCACGGTCTAGTGACCTTTCTACGGGACACATCAGAGCAGCTGGACTGCTACGTCTGCCCCTATGTGCTGAGCGGGCCCCGGCGCGTAAAGCACACCTCCGTGGCTCCCGACAAGGTGCATGCCGACGTGGATGACGGGCAACTGGACGTTGAGAAAGTCCGGCGCATTCCCGGCGGCTGCGCCGTCAGCTCGGGGTCGCCCGGCAACGGCCATGTGTACGTCCTGATGACCCGCCCAGTGCCGCACCACCAGCACGAACAGCTCTGCCGCGCGCTGATGGCCCACTTCGGCGCGAAGGACGCAAAGGTGTCCGACAACGACGTGCTACGGCCCCCAGGGACGTTCAATCGAAAGCCAACCGTCGGCAGGGGTGAGGCACTTCCGGTGGTGTGGGCGGTGAAGCCCGATGGCGTGCGGATCGATCCAGAAAAGCTGGCCGGACTCCTGGGTATCGAGTTGGCTGACGGGCCCATGACCGTGGTGCACAAAGCCGAGAAGAGGGACATCTCCGGAGGATTCGATGCAGCGGTGACTCCTCCAGAGGAGCCCTTCGAGCCGAACCGCTTCCCCGCCGTGCGCCAGGCACTAGCCACGGTCAGCGCCGACCGGTCAGCAGACACCATGCGTGTGGTCCGAGCCTGTTACCGCAGTGGCCTGACACTAGGCCAGACCCGGTGGGCGGTGCGCCAGCGCAACGATCTGGCCGCACGACTCGCGCAGCGTCATGACGACGACGTGGCCCGGTGTTGGCGAGTCTGCCGGGAGCGATGATGAGCGACCGGCATGGGACCAACTACGAGCACTCAGGGGAACCGGGCGCTTCGGACACCGGCAGTGGGGACTGGAGCTTCGTTGACGGCGCTGCGTTCGTCCTCGATGTGCCCGACACCATTCCGGCGGTGTGGGGCCAGGGCAACCAGGTGCTCTGGGCCAAGGGCGAGTCGCTGATGATCTCGGGCCCGCTCGGGACCGGGAAGACCACGCTGGCCGGGATGCTGGTCCGCGCCCTGGTGCAACCAGTGCCGAGTCCGGTGTTGGGACTGCCGGTGACTGGCAACGGGGCCAGGATTCTGTACCTGGCGATGGACCGGCCCGACCAGATCGCCCGTTCCCTGCACCGCCAATTCCCCGAAAGCATGCGCCGAGCGCTGGCCGATCGGTTGATGGTGTGGAAGGGTCCTCCCCCGAATGATTTTGCCGTCAATCCCCGTCTGCTCGCCGCACTGGCCGATAAGTCCAAGGCCGAGATCGTGTTCGTCGACAGCCTCAAGGACGCCGCCATCGGACTCTCCGACGACAAAGTGGGGGCAGCCTACAACCGCGCGCGGCAACTGCTGCTGCAGTCCGGTCGTCAGCTCGCCGAGTTGCACCACCCGGTCAAGCACGGCACCGGGGGTGTCAAAGACGTGTACGGCTCGACGTGGCTGACCAGCGGCGCGGGTTCGGTTGTCTTGCTCGAAGGTGATCCGGGCGACCCTGTCATCCACTTCCGTCACGCCCGCCAGCCCGCCCAGGAAGTCGGGCCGTTCTTGGTGCACCACGATCAAGTCACCGGCTTGATGGAAGTGCATGGCGAGTTCGACCTCCTGAAGGAGCTCCGAGCGGCAGACGAAGGCCTGACCGCCGACGCGGTGATGCAGTTGCGCCGTCCTGGGGAGAAACTCGACAAACGCGCGCGGGACAGCCAGATGCAGAAGGCTCGGCGCGACCTCGACCGGCTGGTCAGTGACGGTCTGGCGCGGCGCGAAGACGGCGTTCAGGGAGGCGTCGGTGGGGGTACTCCTGCGAAGTGGTTCGCGGCGTGAGCGACCACGCGATCGACCACGCGACGGATAAAACCGCAGGTAGAGCGACCACGCCGGAAACCGACCCCGGACCCGTCCACGGGCGACCACGCCGTGCCCGCTTTGCTCCTGTTTCTGCAGCTAGAGCGACCACGCAACCGACTAACTAGCGACCACACCCTTAGCGACCACGTTTCTCCCCGTTCCTTTAGGGACGGGGGAACGGTCTCACCAACCAACAAACCTGTGCAAGCGACCACGCCGCCTCCCGACCGCACGAATAGTGCAACGGCAAGGTTGGAACCGCAGCCCAGGGCGGTGCCGACTGAGATAGAAAGCACCGTCGTGCGTAGTCCCGCAGCCCACGAACGTGGAGCAGGCCCGAGGTCAAGGATTCCCAGGCAGCTGAACAACGACAACCCCCGCCACGTTCTCGGGCATTGTGGACGCCATGGCGTTCGTATCGACGACGTCTTCCGCTAGGAGTTCCAGCACATATCCGGGCGGGGCAACTCGCAGCGGGTTGAGCACCTGCTCGAAATAGGGAATGCCCCAGTGACCTCTGTCGTCGGGCAAGTTCGGAAATACCGGTCCGAGCCCTTCGTGGCTGTTATCAAGAACGGTGTTGGCAGAAATCGAAAAGCCAGCGAACTGCCCAGCGCGCACTCGTAGCACTCTGTCGATCATGGCCCGCGATACTGCGCGGACCCCGTTCTGCGGTTTTGTCAGAAATCTCAGAAGTTCTGGTGAGAACTCGGCCAGCGGCGGAATGAGCCACGATGGGGCAGATTCCGGCGTCCACACGTCTTCGAGCGCGATCGATCGTGCGTAAGTAGTCGACGAGCTCGTTACCAGCGCTTCCTCGGCTAGTAGGGCGGGCATCAACGAAACCGACCGCTTGACGCACGCGAGACAGCCTTGAGCGTGGTGGTTGTCGGGGCAACGCTCCCACCTCCGATAGTCGCCGGTTCCAAGGTAGAGGGCGTAAACCGGAATCAAGTCCAGAGCTTGTGCCGTGGAGAGCAGCTGGTGCCGCTGCCTGCCGCTGCCTCTCGGGTATCCGAAGTCGAAGTGCCATCGGGCTCCATCCACCGTCACACGTTTCGCCTGCACGAGCATCCCGTAGGCAGCGGTAGCGTCGACCCACCACCAAATCCAATCGGCACCGCTGATGGCCTCAGCAGGCTGGCTGAATGGCGCGACCGTCACCGCCGGTGCAGCACGAGAGGTCACGATTTCGGTGACCCCGACCTCGCCCCATCGCAGCCATGCCCGCTCGCACGCCCTCATGTGGCGCACGGCATCGACGCGCGCCGACTTAAACGCAGCCTTCACTGTCGTCACCGTCAGCATCTTGCCCGGCTAGCCTTCAACGCCCCAGTCAGGGGCGATCCTCGATGGCCCCGTCGCGGCACCTTATGCATGCCATGGACTTGTTAGCCGGGGTGCGCGTTGGCGATGCGCCGCGACGGCCATCACGGAGACACGAGCGCCGCGATGGACAAGCTACGACTGCACGACAACGTGGATGGGTGTCTTGCACTGCCAG
Organism: Mycolicibacterium sp. HS_4_1; assembly: GCF_054515875.1. Classification (NCBI taxonomy): domain Bacteria; kingdom Bacillati; phylum Actinomycetota; class Actinomycetes; order Mycobacteriales; family Mycobacteriaceae; genus Mycobacterium; species Mycolicibacterium sp. HS_4_1. The sequence continues at coordinate 2,581,258 of NZ_CM137261.1, read as the reverse complement.
CATTCGAAGCTGGTCGCGCCGATGAGGATGTTCTGCTCGGCGTTGCAGCGCGTGCACTTCACGGTGGCGGTGCCCCTCGGTGGCGGTGCCACGCCGCGCGGCAGTAACGCCACAATCACGATGCCGAGGATGCCCAGGAAGAAGCCCCACGCGAACGATCCGACGAACGATCGGCGCTTGGAGACTCCGATCTCCTCGGCGATGAGGCCGCAGATCACGGCGGCTATGAGCCACACCCACCAGTGGTTGACGAACCACACGTAGTTGAGCCAGAACCAAAAGTCCACGGGCAACCTCCAGCAAATGGTGGTGCGAAGGTTAGTACACGCGCAGCCTCCGTGTAGGTGCGGCCACTGGACTAATTGACGCCAACGAGTGGGGAGGGTGACCGTAGGTGGTTGCACCCCGAGGTAAAGACACCAACGATGACGAAGGACTCTGCCAGTGCATGTCGGTGGGACCGCGCGGTGCACTGGCCGGTCCCGGCCTCGTCACGTTGCCGATGAAGATGTATATGGCGTTGACAATCCGTGCGACGTCTACGCCCGGATCGCACTCGGCGGCAGCCATAACGTCGCAGTGACTGACGACCGTTGGTTGCCGCTGCGGGCGGTGAGTTCGACGACCGCAATCCAGGAGCCGTCCGATCGTCTGATCCAAGCCAGTTGATGCCCTGGCATCTCGTGGTCGAGGTGCAGACCGCCAGACTTGACCCACATGGCCAGCTGGTCACGCCGGATGCCCGAATGGGGCAGCCAGCTGGTGTCGACGACGACGGGACGGTCGCAGGGGAACAGGGTTGGATACCCATCGATGTTCTCCCAGTCCTCGAACATGCATTCGATTGTCGCACCTTATGGAACCGAATGCCCCGTGGATGCGTCTAACTCATCATGCGAGACATCGACGTCATCGACCGTGAGCTGAGGCTGTTGTCTGTGGTGCGCGTGACGATGCGCCGCGATGGCTACGGCGTCGGTACGAGTGCCGCGATGGACCGGCTGCTCGACGAACGGCTGGCCGCTGGCGGAATCGGCGGAGCAGCCTCACCACCTTCGGCGGTGCCTATCGATCAATTGGGCTTTAGGGCATGCCGCCCGCGCGATTGACGTCGGAGCGATGACCAAGATGCACCTATCCTGAGATGCAGGGCACGGCTGGGGAACCGCTGCCGCACACAAGGGGGATTCGGATGGGTGGTTCCATCAAGGTCGATAGCGATGGCCTCAACACGCTGGCTGGGCAGTGCGACACCACCGCCACCGCCCTGACGGGCGCACCGCGCCCAGCAACCAGCGGATCGCTCCACCAGCCCACCAGCGCCGCCGTCGAGCACGGCTACGCACTCATCCAAGCCGCATCCCAGTCACTGGCGAGCCGGGCCACATCAACGGGGACCAAGCTGCGCACCGCAGCCACCGCCTACGCCAGCACCGACGCAGACTCCGGCCAACAGATTCGAACCGTCGAGGTCTAATGCCCGGCACTAGCGCAACCGGAACCCCAACCCGGTCGCAGATCGAGAGCTGGGACGTCGGCCACCTCGAGTCCGCCGCTACCCACTGGGCGGGCACAGCCGAACAGTGGGAAAGCCACTTCGGCAGCATCCAGCAGGGCATGCTCCGCCCCGGCGGCACAGCGTGGGAGGGCCCCGCAGCCGACGCTGCACAGGACAGGGCTTGGGCCGATCTCGTAAAGGTCCGTGGCCTGGCAGACGGGCTGCACTCCGCCTCAGGGTTCGCCCGCAATGGCGCAGATGACATCGCGTGGGCCAAACGTCAGGCAGTCACCGCGATCGACGACGCCGAACAGGCCGGGTTCACCGTCTCAGAGAACCTGTCGGTCACGGACCGCTCAATGCCGTCGGCGGTGGGTGATGGACAGGACCGTCAAACGCAGGCCAAAGAATTCGCACACGACATCCAGACAAAGGCGCAAGCCCTCGCCACGATGGACAAGTCGGTCGCCAACCAGATCACCGCAGCACTTGCCCCACTACAGGCGCTGGACTTCCCAGAAGGCGGGAAGCCTGACCACGAGCCGACCGTGCAGGCTGTTGACTACGGGTTCAAGCAGGACACTCCAACGCCGAATCCAAAGGACCCGAACCCCAACTACCCGAACCGAACAAGAGATGGGAAGTACGGCGATGGAAACAGTTTCGACGGTAAGGCGGCGGAGAAGGCGGCTCTCGACAAACGCCAGAAAGACCTGGGCATCCCGATCATCCGTGACCAGGTGGTGGCCACACACCCGGACGTGATCAACGACGACACAAAGAAGCCACAGGGCCGTCTCTACGACGGTCTCGAACCTACCGGCGTGCCCGGCGAGTACATCGGTGTCGAGGCGAAGACCCACGAAGGGGTCGACAGAACCAAAGCGCAGAAGCGATTCGACGACGCAGTCAGCCCCGAGCACCCAGCTACGGCGATGCTCAACGGACAGCCGATCAAGATCGTCGGTACGGACGTGGCCTACCCACCGGAAGGGTGGGTACCACCAGCACCGGGCACGAGCCCGTTCGCGGGCGCAGAGGCCGACGCAACAGTCCCCTCCGCTGGTCCAGCTCCGGTGCAGGGTTCGGGGACAACGAGCCTGTTCCCGAATTGGGGTACACACATCACTCCCGAAGAGGCCTCAAAAGGCGGAGGCGAGGTTGGCAACCTCGGCAAGTTCGGCCAGGGCATGTCCCCGCCCACGGTGAATCCGAGTGACCCCAACAACACGGCATAGCAGCGGCATCCGTCGTTGTCACTTCTCACAGATAGGCTGATCACCATGGGAGTTCCTACCCACGTGATGGAGTTCAGCAGCGGCATGGCCTCGGAGAAGGACGGCGGCTCCGGCCTGCTGCACTTTCAATCCCCGCTGCGCCAGCTCAACGGGGTCGACCGCTGGTACATCACGCTGTTCCCTCTTCCTGCCGGAAAGCGCTACAACGAGGTCCGCAACGACGCTACGACCGAGTTCCTGCAGGCGGGCGGCAGCGCCGAGAAGATGATGCTGGACTTGCGCAAACCCGGCGGCGAGCAGTGGGGCGCGAAGTGGGTGCGCTACATCGTCGGGCACTCACACCCGGACGCAGAACCAATCGATGTGACGATCAAGCTTCCTAAGGGCCCCGAATTAGTCAGCGCCTCTGAAGTTTTCGGGGCTGATGAGGCCGGAGAAATCTTCTACAACTACTACAAAACCGGTGATATCCCGTCCGGCTACGCACTGCGCCCGGTCGAGGGCTATACCGCCGATCACGAGATCATCGACCTTCGGAGTCTCGGGACCCACTAGGCGATCGCCTGATAGTCGGTTCATTCGATCACGTCCGCTACGACGAAGCTGAAATGCGCGCCCTGGAGAGCTCGTTGAAGCTCCTCACGACGCCACGCCGGTCAACCTCGGGTTTTCACTCATTGTTGGTCTACCGGTGCCAACCCACTGACGGAAGCGGCACCCGATCTAAATTCCGCCCAGTGCGACGCAAGCCAGGCACGTTGACCAGGGGTTGTCGACACCTGCAGCGGTGTTCCCTGCAATGCTGCATAGAGCTGGTAGCCCTTCAGCGAGTCAGAGACGTCGACGATGCCGTCCTCGTTGACCGCCAGCAGGCCTTGATCGAACAGGCGGTGCAGATCGCGCCGTAGGAGCAGTCCACCATCGGCGTGGTGGCGGCCAATCTCGGCATAGCTGTAGAGGTGGCAGGCTTCTAGCGCCTCCGCCGGAGTCGGGCCAGTGAACGCACACACTAGCCCGTACTTTCTGATCAGCTCAGCGCGGAAGGCGGGCTGGCCAATACGCACACTGACCTGGCGGACGGTATGGCCACCACCGATCACCTGCGACTGCGCGACCTCTACGGGAGCGAGGGCGATCGGTCCGGCAACAGCTGCAATCGCAGACGCAAACTGGCTCCACGCAGCAATGCGCCGGATGCTGTTCTGCGAATACCCGGTCAGGGTTCGCAGTGCGTCACCGTCGAGCAGCCCCGCCAGATCGACCCAGCCCTGGGAATGATCGGTCCGGTAGAGGGTGACATCGACCTCAGAGACCGTCGGAGTATCGAACTCGAAGTGGCAGCCGTCGCACCGAAATCGGGGCGTCATGGTCTTGCGTGCGGCGATGTTGGTTGTGGCGCAGCTCGGGCAGCGACTGATCTGCTTTGTACCCGGCTGCTGTTCGATGCTGGCCACGGTAGACGCGCCGATCAGAGTGACCTCATCCCAGAACACCAGCCGATCCCCGACCGACACCTGGCGCGAGTTGGCCACGTTGCTGTCGTAGCTGTAGTGGCTCGACGCATCGTCGTCGTAGGTGGTCGCCCCGCCGAGCCTGCGATAGTCCGACTTGGTGGTGACCAACCATGCCCGGGTCTCGTCAGCCGAAGTCGGAGCGAATCGGAAGCCGAGTGCCTCAAGGGTCTTTACGACGGTCTGTTGGCCGCCGACGAACTCGCGGGATGCGAGCGTATGGCCGGTGGCATACCCATGTGCCACCCCCGTGATCGCTTTGGAGTCGTATTGCCGCCCATGTTCGGCAACGCGATATTTCCGCGCTGGCGCGAATCCGTACTTGGCGAGGAATTGGTCGGCACCTAGCTCGTCGTACTCGCGCATCGCTTTTAGGACCGATTTACGAGTGATTTCAGATAGCGCCATGTCGGCAGAGTAGCCAGGGACTACGACGGTTTCGGTTCCTAGTCCGCACCGTTTGATGGCCAGGGCCAACGAGAATCACCTGCGGTGTGTCGGTCCCAGTTCTTACTGTGAAGCCCTGTTGCCCTCGTTCCAGCCACCGGAGGTATCAATGACCACGCCACATCTCGGTCGGCTCACCACGGTCCCTCCTCGCGAGGTATGGCTCCACGAGGCGCGCAACTTCACCCCCTGGCTGCTCCAGAATGTCGACGTTCTGGGAAGCCTCCTGCGGATGGACCTGACGCTCGATCGTGCTGAGCAGCCTGTCGGGGACTTCTCTCTGGACCTGCTTGGGCGCGACCTTGCCGATGGCAGCGTCGTGATCGTCGAGAACCAGCTGGAGCCGTCCGACCACACTCACCTCGGGCAGATTCTCACGTACGCCGCCGGAACGGACCCCCGGACGATTGTGTGGATCACCACCGGATTCAGGCCAGAACACCGCGCCGCACTGGACTGGCTCAATGAACACACCCTTCCGGACACTCGGTTCTTCGGTATTGAGATCGAAGTAGTCAAGATCGGAACCTCCGAACCTGCACCCAATTTTCGGTTGGTCGCGCAACCGAACGACTGGGAAAAGCACGTGAAGGCCGCAACATCAGGCGGTCCATTTACAGAAGAGGCCAAGCTCTACCAGCAGTTCTGGAAACAACTCCGAGCCCGCGTAGCTGCGGAACACCCGGAATGGAATGCAGTGGGAGGCACGCGCACCTCAGCGTGGTCCGACGTGCCGTCGGGGATCACCGGTTGTCCCCTGACATCCCGATTCATGCGGGACGGACTACTGCTGCAATTGACCCTCCATGACCAAACTCGGTACGACGCCCTGTACGCGAAGAGAGCCGAGTTCGAAGCCCAGCTCGGTCAGAAGGCTCAGTGGGACGACAAGCCAGGGCAAAACGGGGCACGCATCTACATCACCTCGCCGTACCGGCAGGTCGGTGACACTGACCAGTGGAACGCGATGTTGGACTGGCTGATGGACCACCACGTTCGCTTTCGCGCAGCGATCGCAGCAGTCGACAAGTAGCCATCACGCAGAAATCAGAACTACCCAGAGCCCGTCGCGCTGAGAATGACCTCCATGAACTCCCGGACCGTTGGCATCGACCTCGCGTCGCAACCCAGCAACACTGCTGTGTGCATCATCGAATGGAGGCCGGGTTCTGCTGAGGGGACGACGCTGGCATGCGGCAGCCTCGACGGCAGAAAGTTCAACGACGTTGCTCTACTCGCCCTCATGCAGGACGCCGACAAGGTGGGCATTGACGCACCATTCGGCTGGCCGATGCCGTTCATCGAGGCAATCAGCCATCCACCCGGTGCGTGGCCACTGCCGCCCGACGCGGCACGCGCGATGTTGGAGCGACGGACGACCGACCGACTCGTCTACGCCAGCACCGGCAAGACACCGCTCTCGGTAACCACCGACCGGATCGCCTACTGCGCCATGCGTTGCGCCGCCCTCCTCAGCGCCCTCGGGAGCCCCAGGGACGGTTCCGGCCTGGCGGTCGAGGCCTATCCGGACGCCGCACTCCGTACTTGGCTCCCAGAACTTTTCACCGGCGTATCACAGTCCTACAAGTCGAAGGTCAGTGCGCCTGCTCAGGACCGGCGCGAAGCTCTGCTCCGTGGGTTACTCGACGGGCTGGGCGAGAGCTTCACCATCTCTGACATCCACCGCGACCAGGTCGCCCGCTCCGACGACCGCCTGGACGCCTTGGTGTGTGCCCTCGTGGCCCGGGCGGCAGCGACTAATCAGACTGTCCTCCCGGGCACTGAGGACCACCGCGAACTCGCCCGGATCGAAGGCTGGATTCATCTACCTGAAGCCAACAGCCTCAGGTCATTAGTCAACGCTCGGTCGTGCTGACTGCAATTGCCGGGGCATCGCCATGTCGGAGCTCCACACGCTGGATGAAGGCCACCACGTCTGGGACCGCGTAAGGCACTGTCAGCTCGACCACAGCTTCACCCGACGGCCCGCGCTTGCGTCGCCACTCATCAAAGGGGTAGTCGGCGAGAGGCACAAAGACACCCGGGCCGCGTTTGGGCACATTTGGTACGTGTGCGCTTCCGGTGTTGTAGGGAGCCAACTCGACACTGGACCCGTGGACGTCCAGCAGCGCGGCGGTATCGACATGCAGGACCAGATGCCGCCGGTCCCGGTAGGCACGTGCGGTCAGTAGGGTCTCCAGCCGCGCTCGGGACACCCAGAAATACACCCGGCTGTTGAGCGCGTCGAGGTACTGCTGCGCGGTGACACCCAGATGAAGGCACTCGTCGAGGAACTTCAGGGGAAGCTGATCCCGCACCGTAATAGCTCCGTAGCGATCATCGTCGAGAGTGATGGAGGTGCGCCGCACCTGCGACAGGATCGCCGCCGTGGTACCCGGATCGGGTTGGTAAAGATCGACGATAGCCTGAGTGCTGAGCAGACCATGTCGCTGGATGGAGGGCCACGAAGCCTCGTCAGCCATGTGATACAGCACCGGGTACCGCTCAGCGAACCTACGGGCATCCATCGCGCCAGAGTAAGGCCCGAGGCCTCGGTCGTTCGCTGATCGCGTCATCGCACAGTCGCCAAGTGAGTGATCGCCTGCCCCAAGGGCAACGGCCTTCTCATCAGGGCGACTCGCCTGCGCGCGCGTCGGTAACGATCTCCCGCTGGAGTGCGCTGGTATCGGAACACGGCGTCACGCTAGGTCGGCGCTACAGTCACCAACCCCGATATGGAATCGGTGACGCTCGGACGACACCGGGGTCGTGTCCGTTCGCGATAAGGAGCTGCTGCGCCGCGTGCACCAGCTGAACCTGGTCAGGTGCAGGGCCAACTACGAGGTCCCGGATGACCGGCTGGTCGCCGGTTGGACCAACAGTGACGGGGCGGAACGGCACCAATCGCGCACCCGCCGCCCGAAAATTGGGTGGGTAGTGCCCGCTGAGCAGTTTGGCGAGGTCTCCGGTGGTTCCTCCGCCGACCAACAAGCGCCACTCGTCCTCGGCTTTGAACGCATCGTGCTTGTACTGCGCTGCTATACCGATCGCGAGTGCAGCTGAAGCGTGTTCGCCGACATCGGGCGGTGGGCGGCGTTCCGGGTCCTTGAACATGTCACCGAGCGCGGAGACTACGGACACCAGCGTTTGGAGCGCAGTTGCGAGTGGAAGTCCCACGATGCCGAGCTCCTTGAACAGCGGCAGCTCATCGATCCGTGCCCGCGCGTCGTCGCCGTAGTAGACCCGGTTGAGGGCGCACTGAAAGTCGCGCGGCTCCCCGGTTCGTACATTGTGTCCGGTGTATATGCCGCTGCGCAGAGTCTGTGCCTCCAGCCCGATCGCGAATCCGCCGCCTGAACCGTAGGTCACCCACTGACTCAATAGATCGTCGCTCGTCGTGAAACTGGTGGCGCACACGCATGCACGTGGCGCTTGCTGAAGTGATTCGAGCGTCGGTGCTGCTAAGTACTTTTCGAGCACTGGGAGCCACTTCTGAAAGAACTGTGACTGAGGTCCGCCACCATCAGCCAGGCGCACGACATGCCGCCGCACGATATCTAGGCCGAACGCGAGTTCGGTGAGGTCATTCATGCCCAAAACGTCCGAAGCGAAGAACGTGAGCCGACGCGACACATTCGCATCGCGCCTGCCGTCGACGATTCCAGCTAAGCCCGCAGCGCTGGTGTAGTGATAAACAAATCCACCAGGTTCCTCGACGTTGATGATCGGGGTGTCCGACGCGGCATCGGTCGCGGTGTCAGTCACTGCGGTCCAACCGGGACTCGCGCCGCTCGACATATCCTGCAAGTTGTCCTCGCCCACTCGGGAAGGGTAACTGCTTTGACCGTCAACCTCGTGGACCGCCAACACATGGTTGGACTCCGAACAGCTGACCGAAGCACAACCGCGCAAACAGGTGATGAAAATGCTTGCGACACAATGCATCTAAGAGCCAGAAGCTACAGAACGATCGTCGTGCCACCGTGGAATCGCGCACTTTCGTGGCGTGGCATCGGCGTCGAACAATCCCGTTTGGTCGCATCACCTTATCCCCTGGGGAAAGGGCTCATTTGCCTCTTCTACTTCGTATGCTGGTGGCCGCGTTGGCTCAGCACCCGGTTCCGGCGCGGTGCCATCGGTCGTGCCGCCTGGCAGCCAGGTATCGATATAGCGTTGCCGCCCGACGCAAGGAACGATTGGTTAGCTTGAGCCTCAGGCGGATGCCCGCTTGGCAGCCCGCCACAGCGCGACATCGATGCGTCGGAGCAGACTGACAGGTGCCGGTGCGACCTCGCATACCTCGGAGATTGCCTCTCGTCGGGCAGCGTCGGATAGTTCGTCGTACATGGACACCCAGAACAGCTCTTTCGGCGGCTTCAGGAAGGCATTGACCTCGTTGTCCAGGATCGGTATCAGTTTGGGCCGCTTGGCAGCCACTAGTTTTCCGGCGACCACCCAATCGATGCCCCGCAATGTTCGCAGGGCGCGATGCAGGTTCTCAGCAGGACTGCCCACATTGACGTCGAGCCGCCGAACCTCCCAGATGTTCTGCTCGCGTGGAATGTCCCTTAGCAAGGAGTTGAAGCGCTCGCTGTCAGTAATCAGCAGCGCCGCAGCTGCTTCGGGTGGCACTGACACGCTCAGCGCTTCGACCGCAAGCACGTCCGAGGCTTCGAACCGGTTTGGGTCACCGATGGCCGCGAAATCCTCGAACCACCGCCCGGTGAACGGCTCCTTACCGCCGCCGAAGTACCCGATCAGGTCTTGTCGGACCTGGTCGGCATTGGCGGTGAACCATGCGCAGAGGTCGAATCCGAATCGTGCCATGGTCGATGATCTTTCCTCAGGAAGTTTGGGGCCGCTGCGACATCAGCAACGTCTGGCGGAACGCGCAGGGTTACTGCTCCGGCCACCGCTTCATCTCGCGTTCGATCTCGTGCGCACGGTGCAGAATCTCCGGCCCCTGATTTCACTCAGCAACACCCTGAACTTCGGCAATGGCACATCCGGGTGATCGACGCCGATGGAGTCCGACCATTGCGGCCAGCGTTACTTGTACTGCTTCTTCACCGTTGTTGCTGGCGGATCAGCGACTGGGGTCAGCGCGGTCTCCTCGGATCATGCGACATCCTCGGCGAGATAGCGGTACAAGGTTGCCCGGCTGACGCCAAGGAACTTCGCAATGTCCCGGGCCCTGTGCCCGTCGTGCCTCATTCGGACGGCGGTGGCCACGTCCTTAGAGTTCTGGACCTTCCGTGGCCGACCGAACTTGGTGCCGTTGGCCCGCGCGGTGATGCGCTTGAGTGCTGTGCGCTCCTTGATCAGCTCCCGCTCATACTCGGCCAGCGCTCCCAAGACCCCGATCATCATGCGTCCGGCAGCAGTCGAGGAGTCGATCCCGTCGGTCACCGACACCAGGGTGACGCCCCTGCTGGTGAGTTCCTTCACGGTCTCCAGGATGTGAAGAGTGTTCCTGCCCAGCCGGTCTAACTTCCACACCACCACGGTGTCGCCCTCGCGCACATAGGCCATCAGCTCGGCCAGACCCGGGCGGTCGTCACGGGCACCCGACATCACGTCCTGGAATGTCTTCACCACTCCGGCGGTCTTCAGTGCAGCCTGCTGCTGATCCAGGGTCTGCGCCACGGTTGAGACTCGGACGTAGCCGATCCGCTGCCCCGGCTTCTGATCAACTCCGGCAACCGAGTTATGTCTCATAAATCAGATCAACGGGATATTCGAGACACTTATTCCGAGACGGACTTTCGAGACACGTCCACCTGGGACTACTCGGACCCGACTATGAGGTCCGACCGCCGTCTCATATGTGGTCTGATTCGAGACAAGGCATCTCTGTCTCCCAGATAGCTGATGCACCCGGGGGTGGATGCCAGAATCGAGGAATACCGACGGGGAACCAACCAAACGGGTCGGCGGTCCACGTCGGTCAGGGGGCGAAGTGGCGCAGGTGTACCGGCTGTGGACACAGGCACGTTCGTGGTGCGACTACGAAATGACCGTCGAGAAGGAGCATCTACCGGCGATCCGCAGTCTGTTCCCGCCGGAGTGGCCCGGAGGCAATCAAGCCCTCTTGCCGGACGTCGAACTGGTTCCAGAGCCAGATGGACCGAGAGGCCCGTGGGCGATCTCCGTACGAACAGCGGGACGGACACTCGGCTATCTCGACGCCGAGGTCGCACCCGAATGGGCTGGAGTCATTCGGCGGGTCGTCGCATCGGGTTTCATACCAACCACTGTCAGCCGAATCGCGGCCCACGAGTACGACGGCTGGGACGGGCTGGAGTTCCGGGCCTGGATACGTATCGCTCTCGGCAAGCCCAAAGATGCGCTGCCGCTCAACGATCCGCCTGTAGTCCCTTTCACCTTGCTGCCGAGGTCCTCGATCGTGCAGGTGACCAAGGAGGACGAACACTTCGATGAGTTGCTGAAGTTCGTCCCGAAAGGCGGCTACGGAACCTTGTTCGTCACGCTGCATGAACAGGCGTGTGGAGGTAACGCAAAACCCCATGTCGAAGTGCGTATCAACGACAGGCGCATCGGACAGCTCACCCCGCAGATGAGCCAGCGGTTCCTGCCGATGATCAGGCACCTCCAGGACCGGGGCCTCGTCACAGCGTCCTGGGGCGACATCACCGGTTCCGCTGTCGCTGCAGAGGTTCGCATCGACGCGGTCAAGGCCAATGAGGCAACGGCTGCGGTCCTCGACGGCCCACCGGTGACGGTGCCTTCGCTCCTGGCCGAAGAGACGAATCCAGCTGGCTACGATCTCTCCGCGATGGGCCAGTGGCTCCGACCTCTTCCTCTTGTGAAGCCAGTGTCGCCGCCGATGCCCGACGAGCCTCCTGACGGGTCCTTGGTGCGGTTCTCGAAAGGCCGCCGCTACAACTACGTGGCCGTCCGTCGGTCCGATCACTGGGAAACCACAGCTACGGGCGATTGGGGCTCGATCAACGAGGCCATGACCTGGCGGGACCTCGCCACAAAGGTTGCCAAGTTTGACATCGCGACGGCGTGGGCTTCAGTCGATCCTCGTGATGATCCCCGGGTACGTGAGCACCTTGCGGTGGTGCGGTTCACCATCAACGCCCAGTACCTGGCAGCGATCAACGTCAGCGACGACGACACGCCGTGCGGCGACTGGTACACGACGATCAGCGACGAAGCTGAACAGCACCTGCCCTTCGGGGACCACGCCGAATGGTCCGACATCACGCGCTTCGGCGAATACATTCAGGTCGTGACGGAGTGGGTGCCGCTGAACTAGAAGTTATGTTCGAGACAGCTGGTACCGCGTGTCAGGTGACGGCCCGCCGGTCCGGAATGCATATCTTCGACATCGAGCCAGGCCCTTGCACCACCGCGACCAGATGGGGGAAGTCAGCATCGTGTCGCCGAGTAGGGATGATTTCCTGCAGACCACCAAGACCAACTTGGCCAGGCGCGTTGGGTACCTCTGCTCGAACCCGAATTGTGGCAAGCTCACCGTCGGTCCAGCCGCCGGACACCCTGGCTCTACCAACATCGGTATCGCGGCACATATCACCGCCGCGTCGGTCCTCGGCCCCCGATACGACGAGACCCTGAACCGCGAGCAACGGCGAAGCGCCGACAACGGCATCTGGTGCTGCCAGAACTGTGCGCACCTCATCGACGCCGATGACTCGGCCTACGAGGAAGAAACGTTGCGGTCCTGGAAACGCGCTGCCGAAGCCCGCGCCGCCAGCAGCATCGCAGCCGCACCGGCTGACGGTGACGATGCTCCAACCGTCCTGGATATCCAGCTGGTGGTCGATGGTGTCGGGCGGTTCTTCACCGGCGGAGATGAAGTGCGTGAAACCTTGCTGGAGTACTGCGACCAGCAGACCCGCGACAGCCAAACCAAGTCCCAGCGCCGGACGGCCTCGGAGCGAACGGCGTGGGCAGCATATGACTCGCTATTGGGACACGACCACCCGGCGGCACCGCCGACGGCGGAAGACGTAGACGAAGTCATCGCCGAGCGACGCGCCAGGGTTACCCGAGAATGGCATCGCACCGAACACTATGTCGCCGGAATGACCTGGCCAGCACTCAGATTCGTCGTCACCAACTACACCTCTGAGTACCTGCGTGACGTCAAGTTGGTGATCAACTTTGCGGGTGCTGCTGGCATCGAAAAGGAGGACCTGAGCGACTTCTCGATCTATCGGCTGCTTGACCCGGATTACGAAGAACCGGTCACGATGTACAACGCGGCTGCGAGAGTCCGGATACCGAAGCCTGCCCACTACCCGGTCAGCTGGAAGAACCTCGATGCTGGTCTCGAAGTCGGGATCAACCTTGCAGAACTCCCCCCCCCCCCCCCCCCCCCCCCCCCCCCCCGGCGAAGAGTTCGCGTGGGATAGTACCGAGTATCACGACGTGGTCCTGTCAGCGCAAAGCGGTGTCAACCGGGTATCGGTCACCTGGGTTGCCGTGGCACCCGGCTACGGCGCACCGGTCGCAGGTGCGGGCATCGAACTCGGGGTTGAAGAGGAACCGATGTTGGAAGCTGTCGCGCAGCTATTCGGAGACGCCATCCCGGAGGACTGACCATCGCTGCCGGGCTCTGTGCGGGTATGCGCCCGCCCATTACCCCCGCCGCGCACCCGGGTGGCAGATCGCCGGTCAGGACCACAGTGTCTAAGGGTGGTACTTGGTCCAAGTGGATATGGAACCAGGGGGGTCGTATTGGCCCCCACCCGTACACCACACGAGGTAGTTATCGCTGGACCGCCCCAACGTAAACGGCACCTCGCCCCTGCAGGAGCTACCAACCTTGCCGACGCGAGGTTTGTCCGCTGTTCCCTTTGCCGGTCCTACCGCACCCTCCTCGGCGGAGGACCATGTCATGGAGTCACCGCCTGGGTATCCGCCACACAACATAGTTTGCCCCGACACAGGATCGGTGGAGAACTTCATCCAGTCGCCGCACTCGTCACCGATGGTCGGTCCGCCGGGAATCTGGGCGGCGCTCGTCGTTGGTGCGGCCATGACGGTTACCGGCGGCGGAGCGGCAACAGACTGCGCGGCTGCCACCGAGGTCGGGGTCGAGGTGGACGTAGATGGTGCCTGGCCGGATGGGTTGGCGCTGGCATTGGACTGCGCGTGCTGCCATGGCCGCCACAGCACTCCGATAACAGCCAGTAGCAAGACGGTGGCCGCGACGCTGCCAAGGATGAGCCAGGTCCGCCGAGATGATCCGGCGGCTGCCACCGGAGACGCTGCGCTCGTAGACGGTGCCGGAGCAGATCGGCGCGGTCGTGGGGCTGCCCGGGTAGTCGCGTTTGCCGATACAGTGCCCCGGCCTGGGGATTCATCGGCGAGGGCATGCGCGAACGCCGAACACGACGTGAATCGGTCGTCGGGATTTTTGGCCAGCGCGATCTGCAGTACGTCGTCGAGGACGGCACAGTCCGCGCGCTGGTCGCCCAACGGAGGCGGCTCTGCGCTGAGATGTCGGCTGATCACCACCGCCGGGTTGGAGTTCGGGAACAGCTGCACCCCGGTCAGGAGGTGGTAGGCGGTGGCTGCCAGCGCGTACTGGTCGGCGCGCCCGTCCATCGGCTCACCCATGAGTTGTTCCGGTGCAGCGTAGGCAACAGTGCCCACCGTCATGTTGGTGGTGGTGATTCCGGTGGTGTCGTCGAGCGGTCTCGCAATACCGAAATCGGCGAGGAAGACCTGCGGATCGTCGGTGTCGATGTCGGCGACGATGATGTTGGCGGGCTTGACGTCTCGGTGCAGCAGGCCCTTCTTGTGGGCGTAATCGAGCGCGCTGGCCACGGCGATGATGATGGTGGTGGCCAGTTCGGTGGGCATGCCCGCCGGGTAGCGCTGCTGTATGAGTTGAGCCGCGTCGGTGCCGTCGATGTAGTCCATCGCGATCCACATCTGGCCGTCGTGTTCGCCCCGATCCTGGACACCCACGATGTGTGGATGCCGCAGACCCGCAGCCAGGTCAGCCTCCCGGATGAACCGCTCCCGAAACGAGGTATCGCTGGAAACGTCTGCGCGAAGGACCTTCAGGGCGTCCCGCCTGGGCAGTCGGGGGTGCTGGACAAGATAGACCTCACCCATCCCCCCGGAGCCCAGCAATCGCAGAATCCGGTATCCGGCGAAGGTCTCACCGATCCGCAATGGCATGGGCGAATGCTAGCGGGTGCAGCCTCCGCGCCCGACCGCTTCCTGTGGTGTTGCTGTAGGCCTGTGCAATCGGATCATGCGAGTCCGAGAGGTCGCTCGTCAGATCACCATACCGTTGCGCCGGGCCATCTCCTTGTACTCGTCGATGCTGACAACGGCCCGCTTGGTTACAGTCAGCGGAGCGTCAGGATCGCGGGGACCCCCCTCGATGTTCTCACACTCGACGATGGGCACGTGGTTGATGTTCATCAGGTCGAACCAGCCTTCGTTATGCACTGGGTGGTGCCACGGATGACACACGGACGGCAGAGCTGACACCAGGTCCGGCAGCCGATGAGTTTCGTTCGGCAGGTACTGGGTCCAGTCGCTAACGTTGACCCAGCCATCAGCATCAAGAGTCGTATCACCGGCCTGCACCAGTTCCCAAGCCATCGGCGGGAAGTACACCGAGGCCAGGGCGTTGATGCCGATCGGAGCGCCCTCCAGATTCCGGCGCGCGTTTGGCCCGTAAATCTGGAACCCCGACATGGACCCAGCAACACGGGCTGTCATGCCTCGGGCCAGCGCAAGGTAGAGCCTCATATCGGATGGCAGCTGCACCGACTGGCCGTTGGTGAGGTCGGACGGCAGCGACGGCCAATTGCGATAGATCAGCTCACCGGTGGCGCACATCCCGAGCAAGATCGACCGGACGACCGAGCCGGGGTCGAATTCGATCGATGGCATCTGGATGCGCGGCGGTACCTCGATTCTCCAGGACTTGACCCACAGCGGACGAAGGCCGCTGGCCAGGACTCCGTAGGCCTCGTCGTACTGGCCCGCCAGCGTGTTGCAGTCACCGCACAGCCCATAGAAGTGGATGCCGCCCATGGTGCTTCGACCGGCATCAGCCTCGTGGCCGTTCCTCGTGAAGTGGTGGCGCTTGACCAACATCTTGTTGCCCGCGCACTTCGGAGGTACGTGCGCCTTCGATAACACCATCTTCACTCCGCACATACCGCACGGGTATTCCCCATGGCGGTTCATCAGCGGGCCGAGCATAGGCGCTCGGGAAACGTTGCTGGATTTGGCTTTGGCCTTGGACATGGTGGCGCAACGCTACGCGCTCCCACCGACACCCCAGATCGATTGGGCAGGTAGGTCAGCGTGGCTGATGCACCTGTGCCCCCGGCAGTCGCTTCCGACTCGCAGGGTCAGCCCTCTCGAAGAGCTCGTTGAACCACTCAACGCCCGAGATGTCAGGGTATTCGGTGGTCAGAACGTCGGCTCCTGACAGGTATCGCTGGTTGTTCCATACGATGCCGAAGTTCTTGCCCGCTTTGATGCGGTGGAGACCTACAAGCTGCGGTGGGCCACCAGAAGCCGCGTCCTCGCCGGACCGCAGGGCTTCACAGAATGCGCTGAAGACCGCGCGGCTGGTGCCCGCTGCTGGACTGGCATCCCAGCGCGCGACTGCTTCGTTGACCGTCGTCTGGCCGCTGCCCCTCAGCTCCAGGACACTGGAGGTGAGCGGCATCGAAACTGGCTGAAGTTTCCAACGACGACTCGATGCCGAATAGTTCGCGACTGACAGGTGGAAGTCGCTCGAACGGTCTCCGTCCCGGCTGCCGATCACGATGCCCATGGTCCTTCGCTCATGGTCCGGATAGCTCGACCACTGCCGCTGGATCATGCCGAATATGGCTTCGTGGGCGAGTTGCGGTTGCAGCCCCAAATACTGCCCTCTATCGATACGGTCCAGAACCATCGGGATGACCATCGCGGGAAATTGCACATCTCCCCAGTAACCAAAGATGAACGGAGCTGACACTGACGCGAACGTCTTGCGGCCACGGTCCCATGCCGATACGCCGTCACCACGTGCCCATGTAATGCGGCTGTCGGATGCGATGTACAGCGATGCCGGAGCACGCGAATCAACGCCACACCACACCACGATCGAGGTCACGATCAACATATTGACAGCAGAGCGAATATGGGGCACCGTTGCCCCCGCAACTCCTGGGACCGGCCCCATTCATGCCGGTACGAGGTGTCCCTGCGAATTCTTCGGAATTCGCACCCAGGTCGTTGGGGAGGGTCGGCGAGAATGCTGGCCCTCCCACCCAACGATCAGTCGATCACGGGATTGTCGAGCAGATTTCGCGGGCCGACGCCGATCAACGTGGCGATCTTTCAGCGACTTCAGAATCAGATTGCGCTCGCCGCGCGCGGCACCCGCTACGCCGGTTGAGGCTATGAACCAGCCACCTAGTTCGCGTTCCGATCCAACCTGGAGACCACTTCACTCAGGGTGCTTCCCAGTGCGTCTGCAACATGTTGGAGCTCGATCACGTCAAGGCGGCGCTCGCCAATCTCGTACTTGCTGACGAATGACTGGGGCACCGCAAGTCGCTCGGCGACCTCAACCTGGGTCAACCCAGCCTCCCGGCGCAGGTTACGCAGCAGCGCACACAGCTGCTGGTACTGCTCCGAGTAGATGGACTTCTCCATCCTGGCAGCGCACCTTGCCGCCAGGAATATCCCAATTTAGGATATTGTTCTTCTAGTTTGCTGTGTCGCTCAGGAATGAGGCGTGATCCCGGTGATCCCGCAGTGTTTACAGCGGACTTCGGCCAGCGGCACGGGTCGATGCTGATTGCTGCTACCGCGAGAAGGGCGGGCGATGGACTGTCTGAGGTGGCCCGGCGCGGAATGTTCTTCGGCCTGGCGGACGCGGTCCTTCCCTAACATGCGGAACAGCGCGCCGGTAACGCGATTTCTCACAACGGTCGCACTCGTCGGTGCGCTGATCAGTGCCAGCTCATGTTCTAAATCAACTGCTGATGGCACCACGTGGTCGGCGTTGCCGCACACCATGGGTTGCCAGGTCCTTCCGTTCGGACCGAAAGCCGATCCCCGGATGTCCAAGCCGTTGACGCCCGAGGCCTGGGTGGACTGGGTGTCCGTACGCCACCCCGGGGATCAGCGCCTTGAGGTAACCTTGCATTTCCCCTTGGGGCCACCAGCCGAGGGCATGTCCTACGGGGCCGACATCGCCACCACAACCGACCTGGACGGGGCTGCCGCCGCCCACGACCCGGTTCTCGTCGTGAACTCGCCGGACCGCTTCCACTCGACCTGGTACGCCGATGGCGATGGACTCGACCGGCCCCCACAACAGGTCCCGCCGTCGGTGAACGTGAACGCCTCGCGACACACCGTGGACATTGTGGTCGACCTGGACGGCCAGAACAAACTCCTCGGCAACGGTCCCTTCAAACCGGAAATTCAGATGTCGTCGGCCCCAATCATGGTGGCCAGTAACGGCACGCTGCCGATGGTGTTCCAACCGCAGGCGTGCACCTGGAATACCCCGATCAGCTCCACGCCCCCATCGGGTGCAAGCACCCCTGCGGCTACCGCACCCGAACAGCAGCTACCTGCACCTGCCGCCCCAGCAGCTTCCGTCACAGTGCCCGGAGCCGACGGTCACGGCTTCCTTGGGAACTACCTCGCCCGGTGCCTCGACGTCGATCCGGCGGTGGCCATAGGGCGCACCAACAGTGCACTTGTGGTCGTCTGCCAATCCCGCAACGGCGCTCTGTATTACAAGGGGATGGGCCTGCAGAACCAGCAAGGTGTCTACGCCGACGGCGTGACCCGCACCTCCTCGGGCTTCACGGTCACCAACAACGGGGTCCTCTACACGATCTCATCCAGCGAACTCACGATTACCCAGGGCGGCAGCGTCCTCAGCGACGAACCGATGACCGCGTACTGGTCCCAGTAGGCCAAGCACCGACCGAGTTCCTGCGTCTTCCTGCATCCACAGACCACAAACCAACCGGAGGAACGATGACACGGACGGCCCCTGCCACGTGGCCCCGCCGATCACCAATGGCGCGCCATCTCTTCACCGTGGGCACCGCCCTGCTGCTCGTGGGCATGAGTATCGGTGCGGTCGGCGCACCCGCTGCGGCCCACGCGGACGACCTCTGGGTCGCCGTGGCGGCATCACAGACCAGTGGCGAAGAAGGCGTCGATACCGGCTTTACCCGCCAGTCCGCGTTGATCAACGCCACAAGAGGCTGTAACCGCCTCGGCGGCGTAGTCGACTGCCAGCCACTGGCGGCAGGTCCCGAAGGATGCGTCGCCGCCGCCACGATGGGGACTCCCTACAGCATCCGAGGAGCGTGGGCTCCCACGCGGGAAGCGGCGGCTCAAGCCGCACTCGCCCAAGCTGCACCCGGTTCGCGCGTCATTGTGGACTGCCTCGGGGACCCAGGCCTGCCAGCTCACCGCGACGCCTCCGGGGCGTTAGTGCCCGGAGTGTAGCCATGCACAACATCCCCATCGGCTTGGAGCGGACCCGAGAGCCGGTCGCAGTGCTCGATCGCCCTCGGGACGACGAAAAGACGGGGCCCCTTCTGTGCTGAGACCATCAAGGCCGCCGCCATCAAGTGCCGGTACTGCGGCTCAGCCCACTAGCGACTGTCGGTGCCGGGTGGTTCGACACGATGCTCTCGTGAGTCGGCGTTCACCCGTTGTCCCCGAGGGTGTGAAAGCAAGACGTGCCGTCGCACCCGCCGAGCGATGTTCCTACCGGGATTTTGTTTTGATACACCTCGACACTCCACCGGACTTCCGTCGCGCCGGGAGCGTAGACCTGCAGACTGAACGCTGAGGTTGCTGTGTCTACTTGAGGTGTGGTGTAGAGGCTCGTACCCGGAAGGTAAACGTACTGATCGATTGTAGTTTTCGGTTGGCCAGCGTCGATTATGGTCTTGGTCCAGTTGGTCTGACAGTAGTTGCTGTACCACAATTCCACCCGCCCAATCGAGTGCTTGAAGCTGGTATCTCTCGTGGGACCAAGGTTCCACACGGGAGCGGTGTGCACGACATACGCATCACCCCAGCATCCGGCTTTGTTTGGATCATGGTTCGTTTGGCAGTCACCGGCACCATCGCAACCCGGAAGAGTGATCGGGTCGGCGTGGGCGATACCAGCGGTGAGCAAACCGCCGTGGACGACACCGAGGCTGAGAATCCAGCAACTTAGGGCTCGCACGCATTTGGCGAACATTCAATCCCCCAGCCCTCAGCAACGCCACCGCCAGCTGACCGAATGCTAGAGCGTCAACGCACTACGCGCAGGATTTCTGGGCTTCATGCCGTGATGAGAGTCTTCAGCGCACCGCGAACCGCTCAGCATCGTCCGGAGCATCCGGACTACCGGGGCAAACTTTGACGAACGATGGTGACCGCCTCGATACGCAAACGCACTGCCTCTAGCGGGCGCGCATGGAGGAGGATCAGAACCGTGGCGCGTCTTGCACAACGTCGGCGATAGGGGCTTCTTGATGCTCTCGGGCCCGCTGTCGGGCAATCACGACCTGGGCGGGGTCCCGAACATCGAACCGTTCGGCATGGAGCCACTGGCACCGCAAGCACGCGGAGTAGGCGAAGAAGTCCGTCCCATTTAGGACCACGCCTGGATGGGCGTCCGGCCACCGGTCTAGGTCATCACCGTGCAGCTGTTCGTAAGCCACCCGCAGTGCCTCTCGCTGACGCCACAGAGCAGCTGCGCGGTCAGCGCCGAGCTGGTTGTTCTTCCAGCTGGCGTACCAGTGCACCCGGCGCGGCGCACCGGTCATGGCGTTGAAGTAGGGGCCCCACGTTGTGACTGCGTACGCCGGGGCCGCTGCCAGCGCGACCATCGAATCCCCTTGAGGCAGTTCGGTCAACGCCATGCCCCCTTCAACGTCACCGCCGGATCGGAAGTTCCAACCGAACCGGCAAGTACGACAGCGCCGACGGACATATTTCGGCGCGATTCGCTACACGGTTTCTGTAGCGGAGCAATAACTTTCGACGTCAACACGCACCGTCCGACATAGCCTCAAGAAGGCTGACAACGCACTTACACCGCAGTTGCCCGGGACAACCACGACGTTGAACTCCGACCCGTCATCAGACGCGATCCATTCCTCCCGGGGTCCAAGACCTCCGGCCTCTCGGGGCAACCGCTGCCTAGACAGCCGCAGCGAATCCGTACGAACCCCGCAAGCCAGAAGCGCCAGGAATCCGCTCGGCCCATGGGTGCCCACGCACCTCGAATTGTCGCATGTTCGACTCCAACACAGTTCAAACTGTTGGACGTGCCGAGAAACCGATCACCCGTCACCAAGTGGGTCGGCTATGTCTCGCTGGTCCTGGGGCTCGCCGCAATCGTCGTCGGAGTCTGGTCGGCAATGACCGTGGGCCCCTGGCGTCAGCTCGGCACCGGCGCGTTCAGGGACATCTCTGGCGGCATCCAGAGCCTTGTCACCGCCGCAGGTGTGGCCGTCGGTGGGTCATGGGCGTATTTCAAATTCGTCCGAGGGCGGACATACCGCCCCCGCCTTTCTGTCGAACTGGCCTGCCAATGGCGCGCGGTGGATGAGACAGACCTGCTTCACGTGAGAGTTCGTGTCACCAATATCGGCGCGTCGATGATCACGCTGAATCAGCACGGGACCGGCCTGCAAGTGGCCTTCCACGGCGACTCCGTCCACAACGAGGTCAAGTGGAATTACGTGCAGCTGTCGATCGACAACGAAGGGACCCCTGACAACGTTGACCGTGCTTTTGAAATCCTGCGTGAGCACGCATGGATTGAACCGGGAGAAACGGTGTCGGACGACCTGCTGCTTGATCTGGGCAGACCGCCAAACATCTGCAGGCTCGAAGTCAGGTTGTTGTGGTCGCTGAAGGACGACCACAACGGCAAATTCAGCGACGAAGATGTCGAGGTATTCGCGCGACGGATTGTGGCCCCGGAGGAGTTGCTGATCGATAAAATGGCTGGCGGCAAGGCTAGTTGATAGGGGCCGATGTTATGGCAGGACCGTCACGCAGATTTGAAGAGTCTACGGAGACTAGGCAGCAGAAACCGTCGCAGCCTCGCTCCGAGAAAATCCAGGCAGGCAAGCCAAAATCACAGGTGGAAAAGACAAAGGACGTCCACCATGACAAAGCGAGGTGATGACCACGGTCCGGGAAGGTCGGTGATGGGACAACGTGGTGCCGACCCCAATAGATCGACTCATATAGAGCAGGGCAAGCCCACGGAGTCCAGTCCGAAGCCCGAAACTGACCCGAAGCCGGACGAGAAACCTCAGTCAACCAATAGGTAGTCGACACCCATCACGCACTGCGTGGTCGGCTCATACGCATCATCCAGCTACGACGAGTTGAGATCGGGATCGCCATGGATGACAGTGATGTGCCTGGTTTCGGAGCCATGCCTCCGCAGCGCGAGGCAGACGTGAGTCGATCCGATGCGCTACAGCGAGGTAAACCTCCCGGCGGATATGGGACTCAGCCAGGCTTCGGACCACTCCCGGTTGGTAGTGGGTCATCGCCATGCTCGCCTGCGAGCGATCACCCACCCAGTCGCCGCTGGCTTTGGATCGCAGTGTTGGCGCTCGCTCTGGTGATCGCCGCTGGCGTAATCCTGGGCTTCTCCCACCTGTTTTAGACGAGCTCTCGCCAGTCGGCTGGGCCCTCGCCAAGTTTCAGCGTCGTCGCCGGAGGCGAAAGGCCCCTCCCACGTGCAGTTAATAGCCGGTATCGCGAACCTGCATCCCCCAAACCACCACTCCAGCCCGACGCTTGGGCGCGCTGGAGGCAGAGTGTTTACTCCCCGAGCGCCATCCGGGACAGCGCCGCCGCTATCTGACGGTCTCGACCCTGGGCAGCATGCTGATAGCGCATAGCCGCCTGTGGCGTGGAGTGGCCCAACCGGGACATCAGCTCCGCCAGCGTGGCACCGGTTTGAGCCGCCAGTACCGCGCCAGTATGGCGCAAATCATGGAACCGAAGATCGTCACGGCCAGCTGCAGTGCGCGCAGAGTAGAACCTGCGGTAGAGCGACGCGGGTGCAAGGTGTCCCCCATGCTTCGCCGGGAACAACAGCGCATCGGGCTTGGCCTCGACGTGGGTCTGCAGGTGCGCTTCGATCACCGGCACCAGGTGGGGCGGGATTGCAACATCACGGGTTCCGGCGTCACTCTTGGGCGTGGTGACCTCGAATCCGTCGCCCATACGAACCACCGCGCGACTGATGTGTACAACACCCTCATGCACGACCAGCTCATTTCCGTCGTCATCGCGTTCGGTGCGTGCGGTCAACTCGATGTCCTTGCGACGCAACTCGGTGAGCTCACCGAATCGCATTGCGCACCAAGCTGCCATCAGTACTAGAGCCTGATAGGGCGCAGGCATGGATTTGGTGAGCACCTCCAGCTCGGACAATGTCGCGGGCCTGATCTTCTTGACCCTCGGGGAAGTTCCAGCACCGCGAATTACGCAAGGACTCAACGTCGCCTTGCCGTCAGCCACAGCGGTGTTCATGATCGCGTTCAGCAGGCCGTAGGCGTGTGAGCGTGCCGTCGGGGTCGCCTTACCCATTCGGGTGTGCCAGACACGTACATCGTCGGCGGTGATCGCACTAACGGACATTGCTCCGAACGTCGGAAGCAAGTGCTCGTCAAGCAGCCATTGGTAGTGCTCGCGAGTGCGCACCTTCAATGGCTCCCCCTTGACTCGCCGGTCGGCCATCCACGACTTGGCGTAGCGACCGAAGGTCAGCTTGCGGTCAACCTTGAGCGCCGCCTCGGGCGGCACCCAGGCGTTGCGAATAATCTCGGACTGCCGCAGAGCCAACCAGCAGCGCGCGTCCTTGATCGTCAAGAACGTCGTCGGGGCCTTGTGCCGTCGTCCATCCGGACCGACATAGCGAGCCCGGTAGTGCCCGCCGGAGAGCAGCTCGACGCTTCCGAAGGTGCCCTTGGTGCGCGCCACTGGATACACCTTCCCGCGATACTGAGGTGGGCAGACCGTGGGCTGAAGGATGCCCACGGGGTATCTGTGGACAAAAATTAGCACACACACTTCCGGAGTCTTCCGCAATTTTCCGGATACTAATCTTGTTGCACAGCAACCGATTACATCATATCCGCTGATCGCGCCCAATGTCGCCAGCAAACCAAAGAGGTGATTCAATCCCAGTATCGCGCACCACGACCTTCAGGACAGGCCCGGTTTTCGAACCGGGCCTTTTCTTGTTTCACGGCAACCAGCAACCGCACACGCGTTCACAGTCAATCTGCAGGAATTTCCCTATTTCGCTTACAGACCCGCAAAAGCCCGGGTAGCGTCCAGCTCGCAATATCGGCATATTGCCGTTCCGAGCTAACTCTCCGAGGTCGAAAATGTTGCGTGCGTTGGTCGTTGCTGCCCTGATCACGTCTGCCGGGGTGGCCATCGCGCCCGCCGCGCAGGCATCCGGCTACAAGAACTGTTCGGCAGCCCACGCCGACGGCCGATACAACATCCCGCAGGGCGATCCCGACTACAAGGCGTCCCAGGACCGCGACGGCGACGGAATCGCCTGCGAAGGCTGATCAGAGGCCGTCGGAGTACGACTCAGACCGCGGCAGCCCGCAGGCCTTCGTCGAGTTCCTCACGGACGTGTCGCTCTACCAGGAGGGGCACGAAATCCCGCACGCTGCTCGACGCGAACCCGTCGTGCGTCTGCCGGACTGCGGTGGCGATCTGCGCGGGGTCGAGTGACGGGTAGCGAGCCGTCAGACGTATCACAACTTCGCTGATCGCTCGCTCTTCGCTGAACTCGCGCATCGACCTATTCTCGCGCGGCGCTCCCCCGCGCGCGGCCAAAGCGCGAAATGAGACCGGTCACCGACCGGCAGTCACCTCGCCGTAGAAGATGCCCAATCGGTCGATCCGCCACAGCTGCCCATAAACGACGAGTACGGCGCCGAACACCGCCGGCCAGATGAGCAGAGCGGCAAGGCCCCATGTCAGCAAGGCTGCGCCGGCCACCGCGCCGACGATCCAAATTCGTTGCACCACAGCGAAGCCCGCCGGCATGCTCGAGCGATCCCGCAGCCACAGCCGTTCGCCGTAGATGCCGCGGGACGACCAGGCAACCGGTTTGTCGACGGGCGCGAATGCGTGCGGATTCCACCAGAGCCAGAGGATGACGACGCCGACAGGCGCCAACGCCCACCACCCGATCCAGACACGGCTCCAGATCGCCAGCATCATGAGCGGGATGGCCGCGAATCGTGTCCACACGCTCCATGGGTTGGCGTGGCGGCGCCAGGCGTCGTCGCTCATGCCGGCCACATGGGCGTACTTGTCCAGAAGTTTCATTTGAGCATCCCCCTTGCCAAAGTCCGGATGGTTGCCTCGAGCACGGCGGCGTAGTCGGCGCCGAACCGGTCCTTGTTCAGCACGAGCAGACCGACCGACGGCATGACGCCCAGCAGGACCTCCGGCGCGATGTCGTCGACCAGGACGCCAGAAGCGACGTTTTCTTCAGGCCCTGGGTGGCGAACAGGCGCTCGGCCGTATCCGCCAGGACGCGCGCGATGTCGTCCTTCTCGCCGGACGTGAAAGCGCGTGCCATACCTATGACTCCTTCAGTCATTCAGTCATAGGGTCCTCGTTTCACGCCGCGGCGTCCAGGGCATCCCAACACCACCCGCAGGCCACGAAGCGGCGCCGACAGTGAACATGCTCGGACCCCCGCCACGCCGCGTGTAACGCTTTACTGATGCGCACCGATGAAGTAGACCGAGCCGTCTCACTCAATAGCTGCTCGGCGATGTTTATTCGCCGTCCAGCTAATTCCATCGACGTAACCCCAGCAGCGTCGACCGTCACGGTCCAGTCACCCGCTCAGAGGTGTCACGAGACAGCCATAGCGGCAGTTCAAATGCATTATCAGCGCAGCGCTGGCGGCTTGATGCTCGGCATCACCGCGCTGCCACACATGTCCCACCCGACTCTGCAGCAGCGATCGCCCTCGATTTGGCCAGCAAATATCAATTCGCAATATGAATCTTCGTCAAAAGTTCGCTCAGATGGTTGCGAAGCGGCTGAATCTGGACTACAAATATTTGCTGTAAGCGAGTTTCGCTCCAGGAGGGACACCAGTCATGGCTAACATCACCACTCGCATCGCAGGATCGATCGCGCTGGCCGGCGGGGCCGCAATCGTCGCGCTCGCCGGAGCCGGCGCCGCCTCGGCCGCCCCGACCCCGCCGCCGCCGAACCCGATCCAGGCGATCGGCCAGTTCGGCACCCAGGTCAACCAGGCCGTCGGCCAGTTCGGTACCGCCAACGAGCAGGCCCTGGGCAAGGCCGGGACCTACTACAACCAGCAAACCGGCACCGCCGGCACGTACTACAACCAGGGCGCCGGCACGCTCGGCACCTATGCCACCCAGCAGCTCGTCGGCTTGGTGGGCGGCATCTTCGCGCCGCAGCACTGATCTCGCAAACCGTCATCGTCAGGGCGTGGGCCACAACGGCCCACGCCCTGCGGTGTTTTCTGTACCACTGCGCACCCCACGCACATTGCTAGAAGAGCTAAACTTTGTCGTCATGAGCTCAAAGACGTCGATCGCCGTTGCCGCGGCACTGGCCGTGGTGAGCTGGGGCGCTTCGACGGCCATCGCCATGGCCGACCCCACGCCGGCTCCCCCGGGCCCCGCCGCCCCTAACCCGGCCGGCCCGAAGACCAGCATCGACGGCGACGGACTGTTCGTCGTCGGCAAGGACATCGCGCCCGGCACGTACGCCACGGCCGGCCCAGTCGGCGATCACCGCTGCTACTGGCGCCGCATGAACAACGTGGATCCGCACGCCAAGGACAACGTCATCGACAGCGCCATGAGCGCCAAGCCGCAGGTCGTCCTCATCGACGCGACGGACAAGGCATTCAAGACCAGCGGCTGCCAGCCCTGGCACGTCACCGACGCCGCGCCGGACTCCCCCGGACCGGGACCGAACATCTCCCCGCAGGCGCGCGCCGCGATCGCGATTCTCGGCACCCTCGGCGGCGGTGGTGGTCCCGCCCCGGCACCGGCGCCGCCCGCGCCGGCACCCACGCAGTAGTAGTGCATCCTTAGCGGCATGGACGTCGACACGCTGCTGCAATCGATCCCGCCACTGGCGGTGTATCTCGTGGTAGGGCTCGTGATCGGGCTGGAAAGCCTGGGCATCCCGCTGCCGGGCGAGATCATTCTGGTCACGGCTGCGGTCCTGGCGACGCGACACACCCTCGACATCGACCCGGCCGCCGTCGGGCTCTCGGCCGCCGCCGGCGCCATCATCGGCGACTCGATCGGATACAGCATCGGCCGACGCTTCGGCATGTCGCTGTTCGAACGCCTCGGCCGCAGGTTTCCCAAACACTTCGGGCCGGGCCACGTCGCGCTTGCGCGCCGGCTCTTCAGCCGCTGGGGCGTCTGGGCCGTCTTCTTCGGCCGCTTCGTCGCACTGCTGCGCATCTTCGCGGGCCCCCTGGCCGGTGCTCTCAAGATGCGATACCCCCACTTCCTGGCGGCGAACGCGGCCGGCGGCGTGGTCTGGGCCTGTGGCACCACCGCCGTCGTCTATTACCTGGGCGTGGCCGCCGAGAAGTGGCTGGCCCGGTTCTCCTGGGTTGCCTTGCTGGTCGGCGCCCTGCTCGCCTTGACCGTCACCCTGGTGCTGAAGGAGCGCACGGCCAAGGCCATCGAGCAGCTGGAAACCGAGCACGACTGGGATACCCTCCGCCACTCATAGATTTCGTCAACTTGCGGTTGACGATCTCCTGTCGTCAACCTAGGGTTGACGCATGTCTGAATCCGCACATACGTCGACCCCCAATCCGATCGCCGGCACCATCCGGCTCGACGACCTGATCGAGACGATCAAGAAGGTGCACACCGAACCGCTCGACCAACTCACCGACGCGATGCTCGCCGCCGAACACCTCGGTGACATCGCCGACCATCTCATCGGCCACTTCGTCGACCAAGCCCGCCGCTCGGGCGCGTCCTGGACCGACATCGGCAGCAGCATGGGCGTCACCAAACAGGCCGCCCAGAAACGCTTCGTCCCCAAGGAACCCCGGTTCGACACCATGGATCCGAAAGACGGATTCAGCCGCTTCACCCCGCGCGCCCGGACCGCCGTCGTCGAAGCCCAACAAGCCGCACACACGTCGCGCAGCGCCGAGATCACCCCCGACCATCTGTTGCTCGGACTGCTCACCGATCCGGGCTCACTGGCGATGGTCCTGCTGAGCAACCAAGGCGTCACCGCCGACCAGATTCGCACGGCCGCCGCCGTCCCCGTCGGCACCGCCGAACCCAAGGCCCTGATCCCATTCGACAGCGCCGCCAAGAAGGTGCTGGAGCTGACCTTCCGCGAGGCACTTCGGCTGGGGCACAACTACATCGGGACCGAGCACATCCTGCTGGCACTGCTCGAATCCGAGGACACCGACGGACCCTTGCACCACCTCGGCGTCGACAAAGGCCGCCTCGAAACCGAGCTGGAAAAGATGCTCAGCGACTTCGTCGCCGCCCAGCAGTCGGCCGGCGGCCAGCCCGGGCAGGCGTGAGTGTCCACTGACAGGGACGAAACGATCCACCGACCACGCTGAAGTGGCCAGATCTGGTCCATTCGGGCGAGGCCGTGATGGCGGTATGCCATCATGCGAGGCAGTCACAACTGAGAGGACGCGATGAGCACGGGCGTGAACGGCAACAGGACCTACCGCTGGCTGGCGGGTTTCCTCGGTGCGCTGACCCTGCTGGCCGCCACGCTGGCGCCGTCGGCGGCAGCCGAGACGAGCATCGGCAACCTGGGCCAGACCCTCCACGTCGACTTCAAGGGCCTCGTTGCGGATGTCACCGTCCACAACGTATTGCCGTCGGACGAACCGCCGGGCTGGACCTGGAACGGCTCGCCGCGCTGGCGCAATCAGGGCGGCCCCTGGAAGGCCGACGTCACCGTGCACGTCATCTCGACACCCAACCCCTACTGGATGGCCTCGGGTGTCACCTTCAGCGGCGTCACCCCCTACGCCGACGCGTACGTGTCCAAGCACACCGACGACCCCAACGCGTTGGAGACCAAGCTGCTGAACGCGCCGGCGGGCTCGACCGTCGACGGCGTCGTCTACTGGGACGTCTATCGCGGGCTGGTGACCAACGTGGTCATGCTGAACCCGGCCACCGGCACCCACCTGGCGCAGTGGAACATCTGGCAGCCGGGCGACCAGCTGCCCTGAGGCTCCCAAGAACGCACATAAACTGCCCCTGCCCCTTGCGGACAGGGGCAGTTTTGTGGCCGGGGACAAGGAGATTCCGATGACGGTTCAAGTGCGGGCTGCGCGGACCGGCGATATCGCCGAACTTGCCGACGTGGCCGCGGCGACCTTCCCGCTGGCGTGCCCGCCGTCGTCGACACGGGAGAACATCGCCGCGTTCATCGCCGCCAACCTGTCCGCGGATCGTTTCGGCGAGTACTTGCGTGATCCCGAGCGCGCTGTGTTCGTCGCCCACGACGACGTCCGAATCCTGGGCTACACCATGCTGATTCGTGGCGTGATCGACGACGCCGACGTGCAGCGTGCGGTGCCGGAGCGACCGGCCGTCGAACTGTCCAAGTGCTACGTACTGCCCGACGTCCATGGCGGCAAGGTCGCCGCGACACTCATGGATGCGTCGGTCGGGTTCGCCCGGGACCTCGGCGCCCGCTGCGTGTGGCTGGGCGTCAACCAGGAAAACGGGCGCGCCCAACGGTTTTACCGCAAGCACGGATTCGAGGTCAGCGGCACCAAGACCTTTCAGCTCGGCGAGCGAACCGAGAGTGACTACGTGCTGGTGCGGCCGCTGTCGCGCTAGACGTGGAGCTGCGTGCCCTCATGGGTCAGCGCGAGCAGCCGAGACGTGGCACGCAGGTACTTCTTGCGGAAGCCACCGGCGAGCATCTCCTCGCTGAAGACGGCGTTCATCTTCTCCCCCGACGCCACGACGGGAACGCCGGCGTCGTAGAGGCGGTCGATCAGCGACACCAGGCGCAGCGCGACGGCCTGGTCGTACACCATGTGCACGCCGGTGATGAAAACCCGTTGCACGCCTTCGATCAACGCGTGATAGCGCGACGGGTGCATGGTCGCCAGGTGCGCGCACAAGGCGTCGAACTCGTCGAGCGTGGCACCCTCGACACCGACGGCCCAGGACCGCACCTCGTCCTCCGACGGCGGCACCGGAGCCGACGGCAGTGCGCGCTGCCGGTAGTCGGGGCCCTCGACCCGGACGGTGGTGAAAATACTTGACAGCGTGTTGATTTCCCGCAGGAAGTCCTGTGCGGCGAAGCGCCCTTCACCGAGCTGTTCGGGCAGCGTGTTCGACGTCGCCGCGATGGACACGCCGCGCTCCACCAGCGCCGAGAGCAGCCGCGAGATCAGAGTGGTGTTGCCGGGATCGTCGAGCTCGAACTCGTCGATGCAGACCACCACATAGTCGGACAGCAGGTCGATGCACTCGGTGAAGCCGAAAACGCCGGCCAGCTGGGTCAGCTCACCGAACGTGGCGAATGCGGCCGGGCCCGCGTCGGCCCCGGCCAGCGTGTAATAGGTCGACGCCAAAAGGTGGGTCTTGCCGACGCCGAAGCCACCGTCGAGGTACATGCCGACACCGGGCAGCGCTTCGCGCTTGCCGAACAACTTCTTCTTGCCGGCCCGCTGGCGGGTTGCGTGGTCGCAGAATTTGCGGGCCGAGACCACCGCCGCGGCCTGCGACGGTTCGTTCGGATCCGGGCGGTAGGAGTCGAAGCTGACGTCGGCGAAGGTGGGTGGCGGAACCAGTTCGGCGATCAGTCTTTCCGGCGTGACGGTCGGGTGACGATCGGTCAGGTGCGCGACTTCGCTGGCCCCAGGCATTAACGCACCATAGCGGCGTGTTGCAATGATTCACGTGTCCGATCCCGACGCTGCGACGCAGCTCACAGAGCTCAACGCGGTTGGCGCTGCCTTCCCGGCCGGCGCCGAGACCGGCGACGACACGGCGCTGGCGCCGTTCTACAGCTACCCTGCCGAACTCGACCGGCCCTGGGTGCGGGCCAACATGATCTCCAGCCTGGACGGCGGCGCCACCGACGACGGACGCGCCGGCGGCCTCGCCGGTCCGGGCGACCGGGCACTGTTCGGCTATATGCGCCAGCAGGCCGACGTCATCCTGGTCGGCGCGGCGACCGTCCGCATCGAGAACTACTCCGGCGCCCAGATGTCCGCGGCGCAACGGCAGGCCCGCCAACTCCGCGGCCAGGCCGAGGTGCCGCCGATCGCGGTGATCACCCACAGCGCGGACATCCCGCACGACGCCAAGCTGTTCACCCGCACCGAGGTGCCGCCGCTGCTCCTCACCAGCCGCGACAGTATCGACGACACCTACCACCGGTTCACCGGGCTCGCCGAGGTCATCGACGCCTCCGGCACCGCACCCGACCGGGTCGACCCGCACATCGTGCTCCGCATTCTCGGTGAGCGCGGGCTGCGGCGGGTGCTGACCGAGGGCGGGCCGTCAGTGCTGAACATGTTGATCGAAGAAGATCTGATCGACGAGATGTGCGTGACCATCGCCCCCATCCTGGTCGGCGGATTTGCCCGGCGGATCGCCTCTGGTCCCGGTGAGGCCCACACCCGGCTGCGGCGCAGCCACGTGCTCACCGACACCGCGGGCTACCTGTACACGCGCTACGTCCGCTGACGGGTCCGGACCACCCGCATCGCTACTGTGGTGGCCATGCGTCGCCACCTGCTCCCGGCCCTGAGCCTGTCGACCGTGGTGCTGTCGACGGTCGTCGCCGGATGCGCTCCGCTGCTGGCCGCCAACCCCCGGTACGTCACGGACTCCGGTGCCCGCCCGCAAGGCGCAGCCACCGCGTCCAAGGCGCCTGACGGCCCGCCGCCGATCGCCGTGCCCAAGAAGGACCTGACGTGGCGCGAGTGCACGTCCCGGGTGTTCGGCGACGCGACGGTGCCCGCCGTGCCCGGCGTCATCCTGGACTGTTCCGATTACGATGCCGACCTCGATTCCCTGGGCGGCTCAGCCGGGACCGTCAGCATCGGTGTCGTACGTGCCCGCCTGGCCACCACACCGGCCGACGCCGGACCGATCGTCATGACCACCGGATCGGACATCCCGACCTCGCGTCAGCTGCCGGTGTGGTTGCAGCGCGGCGGCGTCGACCTGCTGAAGACGCGCCCGGTCGTCGCCGTCGACCGCCGCGGGATGGGCATGTCCGGACCACTGAGCTGCGTGTCGACCAATGACCGCCAGGACCTGCTGGACCAGGCCCAGTTCCTCGCCGGCGACGACCAGGTCGCCAACCTGGCGAAGGTCGCCACCTCGGCCACCACGGACTGCACCGACAGCATCGCGCCCGGTGAATCGGCCTACGACAACGCGCACTCGGCGGAGGACCTGGAACGACTGCGCAGCACCTGGGACGTACCCGCGCTGGCCGTGCTCGGCATCGGCAACGGCGCCCAGATCGCGCTGGCGTACGCGGCGTCGCACCCGACCAAGGTCGCCCGGCTGGTGCTGGACTCCCCCTTGCCGCTGGGCATCTCCGCCGAAGCCGCGGCCGAGCAGCGGGTCAAGGGCCAGCAGGCTGCGCTCGACGCGTTCGCCGCGCAGTGCGTGGCCAACAACTGCCCACTGGGCCCGGACCCCAAGGGCGCCATCGACGGCATGCTGGCCGACGCGCGCGCCGGCCGGGGTGCCGGCGGCGCCTCGACGGCCGGCCTGGTCGAGGCGATCACCACCGCACTCGGCTATCCGCGTGGCGACGGGCTGGCCAACACCCAGTTCCTCGCCGGCGCACTGGCTTCGGCCCGAAACGGTGACCCGACCGCCCTCAACGCGCTGAGCGCGACGGCCGAGGCGACACGCCAGACCGACGGCCAGTTCGTCAACCGGTGCGACGACTCCGTCAACCGCCCCACCCCGGACCGGGTCCGCGAACTGCTCGTCGCCTGGCCCAAGAAGTACCCGCAGTTCGGCGCCGTCGGCGCGCTCAGCCTGGCGCCGTGCCTGAGCTGGCCCAGCAGCCCCGCACCCGCACCGCCCAAGGAGCTGAAGATCCCGCTCCTGCTGCTGGGCACCCACAACGACGCGATCATCGGCGGCGACGGCATTGCCGCGGTGGCGGCCATGGCGATCAACGCGGGCACCAACAGCCGGCGCGTCATGTGGCAGGGCACGGGCCACGGCACCGTCGTCTACACGGCGTGCGCACTGCCGCCGGTGCAGGCGTACGTGAACACCGGCAAGCTGCCGGACACCGACACGTTCTGCCCGGCCTGAGCGGCCCGCCCAACACCCCGTTATAGGGTTCGGTGGTGACGCGCCCTCTATCGCTTCTGAGCGTCTTCGGTCCCCGCAGCGGCCCACCGAGCACCGCGGACGTCGTTCGCAATGCGCTGTGGCCCATCGCGATCGTGTCGATCATCCACCGCAGCTACGTGCTGACGACCAACGGTTACATCACCGACGACTTCGGTCCGGTGTACCGCGCGGTGTCCAACTTCCGGCGGCACTGGGCGATCTACAACGAGCATTTCAACTACGTCGACCCGCACTACCTGTACCCGCCCGGCGGCACGCTGCTGCTGTCGCCGTTCGGCTTCCTGCCGGAGTTCGCCTCCCGGATGTGGTTCGTCGCGTTCAACTCGGTCGCGATCATCGTCGCCGCCTGCCTTCTGGTACGGCTGTTCAAGTTCTCGCTCACGTCGGTGGCGTTGCCGGCCCTCCTACTGGCCATGTACTGCACCGAATCGGTCACCAACACTTTGGTTTTCACCAACGTGAATGGCTGCATCCTGCTGGCCGAGGTGTTGTTCTTCACCTGGCTGCTGGACGGCAAGAAAAATCACGAGTGGTTGGCCGGCGCCGCGATCGGCCTGACCCTGGTACTCAAGCCGCTGCTGGGCGTCCTGCTGCTCCTGCCGTTGCTGAACCGCCAGTGGCGGGCGCTGGTGGCCGCGTTCGCGATGCCGCTCATCTTCAACGCCGTGGCCTGGCCGTTGTCGGCCGATCCGATGGGCTTTGTCCGCAACACGGTGCCGTACATCTTCCAGACCCGCGACTACTTCAACAGCTCGCTGCTGGGCAACGGCATCTACTACGGCCTGCCGATGTGGCTCATCGTGGCGCTGCGCGCCGCCTTCGTGCTGCTGGCCGCGGCCAGCCTGTGGCTGCTGTACCGCTACTACCGCGAGCGCGACCAACTGTTCTGGATGCTGACCTCGTCGGGCGTGCTGCTGATCACCTCGTGGCTGGTGCTGTCGCTGGCGCAGGGCTACTACTCAATGATGCTGTTCCCGTTCCTCATGACGGTGGTCCTGCCGCGGTCGGCGATCCGCAGCTGGCCGGCCTGGCTCGCGGTGTACGGCTTCCTCACCATGGACCGCTGGCTGATGTGGCGCTGGCCGACCACGGGCCGCTTCCTCGAGTACATCAGGATCACCTACGGCTGGTCGCTGATGCTCATCGTGGTGTTCTGCGTGCTGTACTTCCGGTACCTCGATGCCAAGAAGGACGGCCGGCTGGATCAGGGCATCGACCCGTTGTGGTTGCCGAAGGACGAATCGAAGCCCGAGCCTGCGGCAGCCTCCGCGGGTAGCGTGGGCGCATGACTCGCAGCGAGGAGCCGAAGGCGGATCGCGCACTGACACTGCCGCCCCCCAAAGTTGAACTCTCCGACGCCCAGTGGCGCGAGAAGCTCTCGGCAGAGGAGTTCCACGTGCTGCGCGAGGCCGGGACGGAACGCCCTTTCGTCGGCGAGTACACCGACACCAAGACCGAGGGCATCTACCAATGCCGGGCCTGCGGCGCTGAGCTGTTCCGCAGCACCGAGAAGTTCGAATCCCATTGCGGCTGGCCGTCGTTCTTCGACCCGGCCGATTCGGACGCGGTGATCCTGCGGGCCGACAACACCCTCGGCATGCGGCGGGTGGAGGTGCTGTGCGCCAACTGCCACAGCCACCTCGGGCACGTCTTCGAGGGCGAGGGCTACCCCACCCCGACCGACCAGCGCTACTGCATCAACTCGATCTCGCTTCGCCTGGTTCCGGCCGAGAGCTGAGACGTGGTGGCACAGCCCACCGACGCGCAATTGCGACGGTGGCGACAGCATCTGGCCAACGAACGCGCCGAGGCCGCCGTCTACCGGGATCTGGCGCAGCGCCGTGCGGGCACCGAACGCGACATCCTGCTGCAACTGGCGACCGCCGAAGGTCGCCATGAGAAACACTGGCTGACGCTGCTAGGCGACCAGGTCGGCAAGCCACGCCGCCCCGACGTCCGGACTCGGCTGCTGGGCTTTCTCGCCCGTCACCTCGGATCGGTGTTCACGCTGGCCCTGGCCCAGCGCGCCGAAGCCCGCTCGGAGTACGACCACGACGCCGACGCCACACCCACGATGGCGGCCGACGAACGCATCCACATGGAGGTCGTGCGCGCCCTCGCCAGCCGCGGCCGCGACCAGCTGTCGGGCAGTTTCCGCGCCGCGGTGTTCGGCGCCAACGACGGACTGGTCAGCAATCTGGCTCTGGTGCTGGGCGTCGGCGCGACCGGGGTGTCGAGCGCGACGATCCTGGCCACCGGTCTGGCCGGGTTGATCGCGGGAGCGCTGTCCATGGGCGCCGGCGAGTACGTGTCGGTCAACTCTCAGCTCGAACTGCTGGAGGCCTCGTTGCCCAGCGCCACGGCAGGTACCGCGGTGCAAGCCCTCGATGTCGACGCCAACGAGCTGGAGCTGGTGTACCGGGCCCGCGGGATGAGCCCACAGGACGCCGCCGCCCGGGCCGCCGGAGTGTTCGCGAACCTGCGGTCGGGTGCACTGGCCGACTCACCGCTCGGCGAGGTGTCGACCGAGAAACACGAAGCCGTGGGCACCGGATTGCGGGCCGCGGTGTCCAGCTTCCTGTTCTTCGCGTCCGGCGCGCTGATCCCGGTGCTGCCCTACCTGTTCGGGCTCACCGGAATCGCGGCTGTGGTGGTCTCGGCGGTCCTGGTCGGCTTGGCGTTGCTGTCGACGGGCATGGTCGTCGGCCTGCTCTCCGGCGGACCGCCGCTGAGACGGGCGCTGCGCCAGTTGACGATCGGCTACGGCGCCGCCGCGGTGACCTATGCACTGGGCCTGCTGTTCGGCGCCACTACCGGCTGAGCGTTACGGCAGGTTCGCGACCAGCTGCTCGATACCGACGCGCGGGCCGGTGAAGAACGGCGTCTCCTCGCGGACGTGCCGGCGGGCGTCGGTGTAGCGCAGCTTCCACATCAGTTCGACGATGCGGGCCAGGTCCGGACCTTCGAAGGCGAGGATCCACTCGTAGTCGCCCAGCGCGAAGGCCGGCACGGTGTTGGCGCGCACATCGGGGTACTCACGCCCGCTCATGCCGTGCTCCACCAGCATCCGGCGGCGGTCCTCGTCGGGCAGCAGGTACCAATCCAACGACCGCACGAACGGGTAGACGCAGATGTAGTCGCCGGGGTCCTCGCCCGCGATGAACGCCGGCAGGTGGCTCTTGTTGAACTCGGCCGGACGGTGCAGCGCGACGACGCTCCACACCGGTTCGGTGGCGGCGCCGAGGGCGGTGCGACGGAAGCCGGTGTAGGTGGCCTGCAGGTCCTCGACGCGTTCGGCGTGGGTCCACATCATGAAGTCGGCGTCGGCCCGGAAGCCGGCGACGTCATAGAGCCCGCGGACCACGACGCCCGCGTCCTCGCGCTTCTTGAGGTAGGCGGCGGTATCGGCGGCGATGGCGGCCCGCGACTTCTCGTCAGCAGGCAACTCATCCGGCTGGACGGCGAAGACCGAGATCATCATGTACCTGGTCACCGCATTGAGGGCGTCGTAGTCGAGCTTGGCCATGGCTCTATCGTGCCCTATCCCTGAACGTCACCACGAACCACTAGCTCCGTGGCCGCCCGGGTTGCCGACGCGACGCAGGCCGGCACCCCGATGCCGTCCAGATAACCGCCGGCCACGGCCAGCCCCGAGGGCAGTCCGGCCCGCAGCTCCTCGACCAGTTCGAGATGGCCCGGCCCGTACTGCGGCATGGCGTCGATCCAGCGCTGCACCAGGTAGTCCACCGGCTCGGCGGTGATACCGAACAGCGTCCGCAGGTCCTCCAGGGACCAGGCCAGCAGCCGATCGTCGCCGACATTGCGCGCGAGGTCATCGCCGAACCGGCCGAACGACAACCGCAGCAGCTCCACGTTGCCGCCGCGTCCCCATTTCCTGGAGGTCAGGGTGATCGCCTTGGCGTGCAAGGCTTCTCCCGCCGCCATCAGGACACCGGACTGCTGCGGCAGCGGGGTTCCGCCCGGCAGCGCCAGCGCCACCACCGCGGCGGAGGCCACCGGAATCAACCGAGCCATGGCCGCGCTGCCCGGTGCGATGTCGGCGAGCAGCGTGGCCACCCGTGGCGCCGGAACGGCCAGTACGACCGCGTCGGCCGACCAGATCTTGCCCTCGTCGTCACGTAGCTGCCAGCCGCGAGCCAGGTTTCTCCCGTCGCTCCGCTCGCCCCGGCCCGGGGCCAGCCCTTCGATGCCCACCTGCGCCCACTGAGCTCCGGTACGCCGGACCAGTTCGTCCACCAGGACGGCGTAACCGCCGTCGACGGCGCCGAACACCGACGCGCTCGTGGGAGGCGCGGAAGCGAGCACCGAGGCGACCGCCGCAGTCAGGCTCGGGGCGCCGCGATCCAGCGCGGCGGCCAGCGCCGGGACGGCTGAACGGATCCCGATGGTCTTGGCCGAACCGGCGTAGACGCCCGCCAGCAGCGGGTCGACCGACCGCGTCACCACTTGGGCGCCGAAGCGGTCACCGACCAGTTGCGCGACGGTCGGGTCGGCGTCGAGCTGCCAGTGCAGCGGTCGCGTCGGCTCGCTCGCGATCTGCGCCAGCGTCGCGTCGTCGACCAGGCCGCGCAGGTTCGCGCCTGGTCCCGGAATGCCCTGCATCGTGCCCTCGGGCATCGGGTGGAGGCGGCCACCGCTGCAGATCAGCGGGCGGACGCCGGTGGTGCCGATCTGCCGCAGGCCCAGTTCTTTCAGCAGCGACGCCACCTCGGGCCGACGGGCCACAAAGGCCTCGGCGCCCACGTCCAGGCTCTGCCCGGCGAGCCGTTCGGTGCGGAGCACACCGCCCAGCCGATCCGCCGGATCGAAGACGGTGATGCGCGCCAACGGGTCATCCTGGCGCAGCCGGTACGCCGCGACGAGACCCGAGATGCCGCCGCCGACAACGCAATACGTCATACTCATCTACAGACTCACAGCGAGTGCGCCAGTGCCACCGCTTCGGTGACCACGCCGGGATCGGTGGCCGGCAGCACACCGTGACCCAGGTTGAAGATGTGCCCGGCCGCGCCGGCCGCGACGGCCCGGCGACCGTCGGCGACAACCTGACGGACGGCGTCGTCGACCACACGCCAGCCGGCCAGCAGAACCACCGGATCGAGATTGCCCTGCAGCGCCTTGCCCGGTCCGACCCGGCGCGCGGCGTCGACGAGATTGGTGCGCCAATCGACACCGACGACCGTCGCGCCGGCCTCCCCCATGGCGCCGAGCAGCTCGGCGGTGCCGACGCCGAAGTGCGTCATCGGGACGCCTTCGTCTTTCAGCGAGGCGAAGATGCGGGAGCTGTGCGGCAGCACGTAGTCGCGGTAGTCCGCGAGCGACAGGGTACCGGCCCAGGAGTCGAAGAGCTGGATCGCATCGACCCCGGCGGCCAGCTGGGCGCGCAGGAACTCGATCGTGAGATCGGTCAGCTTTTCCATGAGGTCATGCCACGTCGCGGACTCGCCGAGCATCATGGCCTTGGTCTTCTCGTGATTGCGGCTCGGGCCGCCCTCCACCAGATACGAGGCCAGCGTGAACGGCGCGCCGGCGAAACCGATCAGCGGCACGTCGCCCAGTTCCTTGGCGAGCAGGCCGATCGCCTCGGCCACCGGGGCCACCTGATGGGGCTCAAGCGGCTTGATGCCTTCGACGTCGTCCGGCGTACGGATCGGGTGGGCGATCACCGGCCCGACGTCGGGCACGATGTCCAGATCGATGCCCGCGGCCTTCAGCGGCACCACGATGTCCGAGAACAAGATCGCGGCGTCGACACCGTGACGGCGTACCGGCTGCATGGTGATCTCGCAGACCAGCTCGGGATTGAAACACGCCGAGAGCATGGTGTGGGTGGCGCGCAGAGCGCGGTACTCCGGCAGGGACCGGCCGGCCTGCCGCATCATCCACACCGGGGTCCGGTCCGGGGTGCGGCCATTGGCGGCAGCCAAATAGGGCGAATGCGGCAGTTCACGACGGGTGCTCATCACTGCTAATGCTGCCATGTCCGGAACGCTCGCTTATACCCTGTCGGGCAGCCAAATGTCGGGCTATCGGCGCGCCTGCTTACGCGACCGCCCGGATCGGGCTAGCGTCCCAGAATGTGACCTCCGCCGAGCCGGCCCAGTTCCGCACTGCTGTTGCGGCAATGAACGCCGCCACCGTGCGCCAGGAGATCGAACTCGGCCCGATCCGTCCACCGCAGCGACTGGCCCCCTTCAGCTACGCGCTGGGCGCCGAGGTGCGTCACCCCGACGCCTCCGTCGTACCGGAGAGCTCGGAGGGCGACGCCTTCGGACGTCTGATCCTGCTGCACGATCCCGACGGCGCTGAAGCCTGGGACGGCACCATGCGTCTCGTCGCGTACATCCAGGCCGACCTGGACTCCACCGAGGCCGTCGACCCACTGCTGCCCGAGGTGGCGTGGAGCTGGCTGGTGGACGCGCTCGAGTCACACGCCGACGGCGTCACCGCACTGGGCGGCACCGTCACCGCGACGACGTCGGTCCGCTACGGCGACATCTCCGGGCCGCCGCGGGCCCACCAGCTCGAGCTGCGCGCGTCGTGGACCGCGACGTCGCTGGAGTTGGGACCGCACGTGCAGGCGTTCTGTGAGGTGCTCGAGCACGCCGCCGGACTGCCGCCTGCCGGCGTGACCGATCTGGGTTCGCGCACCCGCGCGTGACCGCATGACTGATTCTGATCCGGTCGAGACGTCTGACGACGATCCCGACGTCACTCCCCTACTGGCACCCGCCGACGGCGTGCCCGCCGTTGCCATCTATGCGAGCGACATCGCCCGTGCCGGTGAGCTTTTGGCATCCGGGCACGGCGCGTTCGCGATCGACGCCGAGCGGGCCTCCGGCTTCCGCTATTCCAACCGGGCCTACCTGATCCAGATTCGCCGCGCCGGTGCCGGCACGGTGTTGATCGACCCCGTCAGCCACGGCATCGACCCGCTGAAGGCGCTGGCGCCGGTAGCCGACGTCGTGAATTCCGACGAGTGGATCCTGCACGCGGCCGACCAGGACCTGCCGTGCCTGGCCGAACTGGGGATGACGCCGCCGTCGCTGTACGACACCGAGTTGGGCGGGCGGCTCGCCGGCTATGACCGGGTGAACCTGGCGGCAATGGTGCAGCGGTTGTTAGGGCTGGGGCTGAAAAAGGGCCACGGCGCCGCCGACTGGTCCAAGCGCCCGCTGCCCGCGGACTGGCTGAACTACGCGGCACTGGACGTCGAGGTGCTGCTGGAGTTGCGTGCCGCGGTGGCCGCCGAACTGGAGTCGCAGGGCAAAAGTCACTGGGCCGCACAGGAATTCGAGCACATGCGGACCGTCGAGCCCAGCCCGACCCGGCGTGACCGCTGGCGGCGGACGTCGGGCATCCACAAGGTGCGCAACGGCCAGGCGCTGGCCGCCGTGCGGGAGCTGTGGCAGACGCGCGATCTGATCGCGCAGCGGCGAGACATCGCGCCCGGCCGCATCCTGCCCGACGCGGCGATCGTCTCCGCCGCCGTCGCCAACCCCGACACCATCGAAAAGCTCACAGCACTGCCGATTTTCGGCGGTTCGCGGCAGAAGCGCGGTGCGCAGGTGTGGCTCGACGCGTTGGCCCGGGCCCGGGAAGCCGAACCCCCGGCATCCGAGCCGAACAACGGGCTGCCGCCACCCGCCCGGTGGGCGCGCCGCAAGCCCGAGGCGTTCGAGCGGCTGGAAAAGTGCCGCGCCGGGCTTTCCGAACTGTCGGAACAGGTTTCGATACCAACGGAAAACCTACTGACACCGGAGACCGTGCGCCGACTGTGCTGGGATTGGCAGCCGGTGCCTGATGTCGCCGCCACGGTCGACGAATTCCTGGCCGCGGCCGGCGCCCGTCCGTGGCAGCGGGAGCTGTGTGGCCCCGTGCTGACTGCCGCGTTGAGTTGAGTACTCAGGACATGCACGTCCGCAGCGCGGAGGGTCGCCGCCGACGCAGGGTCAGTCCACCCCCCACGTTGATCCTGCACTCCGGGCGCAAAAGTGCGAGTAGGTAGCGCAGCCAATTCAGGCTCAACGCGGATCCATCTCCGTTCAGCGTTGATCCTGAACCGGGGAACTACAAAAGCGAGTGGGTTGCCCCGCCGGCGCAGCCTCGACCGATCACTGGGTGCCGATCACCGGCACCCCGTCATGCTGGGGCGCATCCTGGTAACCCGGCCCGGGTATCGAGATCAGCGGGCCCCGAACGGCCGCTACAGGTAGGGCGTGACGAACTCCAGGAAGTGCTCGAGCACCGCGTCGGGCGCCTCGATCTGCGGCCAGTGCGCGATGTCGTCGCGCAGCATCACCACGTCCGGGTTCGGGATGACCTCGCGGTACCTGGCCGCCATGTGGGCACCGGAGTTCGGGTCGGACGGGCCGTCGATGAGCCGCATCGGGATCGTCGTCTCCCGCATCGCGCGCACCCACCGGTTGCGGTGCGTGTAGCGGTCGTTTATGAACCGGCCGACCTGGTGCATCACCTTCTTGCCGTCGTTGTAGTCGAGGATTTGGTGGAACTTGTCCATCAGCTCCTTCGACGGTTTCGTGTTGACGCCGAACATCTCGTTGATGGTCGGGTCGGCCAGGCGCCGCGACAACGGGCTGCCCTGCAACGGACGCATGATGTCGCCCAACGGAGTTTGCGACATCGCCTTCTGCAACAGCCGCGGCGTGTAGGACTCGACGAACAGCCCGCCGTTGAGCCAGGTGACCGACTCGATGTTCTGTGTGCCGTAGGCCTGATCACCAAACTGGTTGCGGGCCAAGAGCTCCTGCCCGACCGAGTCCCCCAGGTCGTGGGCCAAGATGTGGATGGAGGCGGCCCCGAGATGCGCCAGCAGCGCCTCGTGCATGTCGGCGTGGTCGTGCACCGAATACCGGTACGCCGACGGTTTGGCGGAGAACCCCATGCCGATCATGTCCGGCGCGACGAGGGTGAACTTCTCTGCGAGCGTCGGCCAGATCAGCGACCAGTCCCAGGAATTGAACGGGTAGCCGTGGATGAGCAGCAGTACCGGACCGCTGCCGAGTTCCAGGCCGCCGAGCCGATAGAAGATGTCGAATCCGAGATAGTCGAAATACTGGCCGGCCGACTTCCAGGCTTCGAGTTCGTCGTGCATGGGGTGAGCCTATGCGCGCCGACGTCGTGACGCTCTACGCAGCACCGACCAGGCATGTCGGCCCGCCGAACTACCATTGACAGCATCAATCAGTGAAGGACATCGGGATGATTCGGCTCCTCCTACCGCTCGTGGTCGTGACAGTCATCCTCGCCGTCATCATGATCGTCGGAGGCGCCGCATTCGGGGCGGCCTTCACGTCCGAGACAGACGAGACAGATCGGAAAGCCGGCCGCCCCTCTCGCAGCCCTATCTCCGTGATGACCAAGGCCTGGCTCGTGTCGGCTGTTGTGGTGATCGTGGTCGGAATCGCGACGGAGGGCATCGCCCTCGTGCCCGCTCTGGGCGTATGTGCCATCGGTCTGCTGATCACTCAGCTGGTGATCGGTGGCCGCACCAGGTCTGCACCGACGCACGAACCGTCACCGCAGGAAATCGAACGTGCCCGGCTCACTGAGGAGTTCGGAGCCCACGGCATCGAGATGCTCGACGGGGCCCAGGCCGCCATCGATCGGATCAGGCGGTCCGAAGCCGCGACAGGAGGCTGGCTCGGCGATCCGCAGGACCTGGACTTCACCGGTGACCTGGCGACCATCCGCGAAAACTGCCGAGCCACACGAGAACTCAACGGTCTGATGAAGGAGCTCAGCGACCTCGCCGATCCCGACTCGGACGACCTGTCGATGCTGGACGACGCCCGGACGAAGGCGCGGCAACTGGAAGGCCAGTCGCGACAGCGGGTCGCTGACCTGCGCACGTGTGCCGACAAGGCCGAGGAGATCGACCGGTCACTGCGCGATGACCGCACACGGGCAGAGCTGGCCGAAAAGCGTGACGACGTCCGGGGTCGCCTGGCCGCCAAGCTGTACGGCGTTGATGCGACGCCTGCGCCCGCGTCGTCGTCGGTGGACAAGATCACCGCCCTCGCCGCGGCGTACGCGGAGATCAGGGGCAGGGTCGATCGCGAGGCCGAGGACTAGCGGCCTCGGCCTCGGGCTAGGACGGCTGCGCGAACCGCAGGAGGTTGCCCGACGGGTCGGTGATCGTCATCGTCGGACCACCTGGCCCGTCGTCCTCGATACCGGGGCGCGAGTAGCCGTGCTCCTTGGCGATCAGCTCAGCCTGGAAGGCCACCACGTCGTCGACCGGAATCCACAGCGCCGTGTTCGGGCTGCCGTCGCCGTAGTGCTCGGACAGGTGCAAGGTCATCTCGGACCGGCTCACCTGCACGTACAGCGGGAAGCCGGGTTCGAAGCGGTGCTCCCAGTCCTTGGTGAAACCCAGGTAGTCGCAATAGAAGCCGATAGTGGCCTCGACATCGAACATTCGCAGGATCGGCACCGCCGGACTGATCCGCACACCGTCCCCCATAAACGTCCCCCTCGTCGTCCGCGAGCGGCCTCAAAGTGCACGCGACACACCGTGTTTGAGCGTACAGACATGCACGGTCGCGCGAGGTTCGCTCGCGGGAGGTTTGGTTATTGGGAAGTGATCTCGACCGAGGTGCCGAGGGCGGCGACCCAGCCGGTGACCTGGCGCGCGATGTCCTGATCGGTCAGCCCGAGCGACACCAAAACCTCGCTGCGGGTGGCGTGCTCCTGGAACTCCTGCGGCACACCGACATCGCGGCACGGGACGTCGATCTCGGCGTGGCGCAGCGACGCCGACACCGCGGATCCGATGCCACCGGCGACACCGTTGTCCTCAAGCGTGACAACGAGTTTGTGTGCCCGGGCCAGGTCGGCGATGACCGCCGGGACCGGCAGCACCCAGCGGGGATCGACCACCGTCACGCCGATGCCCTGTTTGCGCAGCCGGTCGGCCACCACGAGCGCCATCCGCGCGAACGCGCCGACCGCGACGAGCAGCACGTCGTCGGACAGGCCGTCGGCGGGCTCGGTCAGGATGTCGACACCGTGCTGGCGGCGAACCGCCGGGATGTCGTCGCCGACAGCACCTTTCGGGAACCGAACAGCGGTCGGGCCATCGGCGACGGCCAGGGCCTCGCCGAGTTCCTCACGCAGCCGGGCGGCGTCGCGCGGAGCCGCGACCTGCATGCCGGGCACGATGCCGAGCATCGACATGTCCCACACGCCGTTGTGGCTGGCGCCGTCGTTGCCGGTGACACCGGCGCGGTCGAGCACCATGGTGACGGGCAGCTTGTGCAGCGCCACGTCCATCATGATCTGGTCGAACGCCCGGTTCAGGAATGTCGAGTAGATGGCGACGACGGGGTGCATACCGCCCATGGCCAGGCCGGCGGCCGACGTCATCGCGTGCTGCTCGGCGATACCGACGTCGAAGAACCGGTCGGGGAAACGCTGCCGGAATGCGGACAGTCCCGTCGGGCCTGGCATGGCCGCCGTGATCGCGACGATGTCACGCCGCTTGGCGGCTTGCTTGATGAGCTCCTCGGAGAACACCGACGTCCAGCCGAGCACCGACTCAGCGGTGGAGCGGCCAGTGTGCGGGTCGATGATGCCGGTCGAGTGCA
Source organism: Mycolicibacterium sp. HS_4_1 (assembly GCF_054515875.1). Taxonomy (NCBI): domain Bacteria; kingdom Bacillati; phylum Actinomycetota; class Actinomycetes; order Mycobacteriales; family Mycobacteriaceae; genus Mycobacterium; species Mycolicibacterium sp. HS_4_1. The sequence goes on along the minus strand of NZ_CM137261.1, from coordinate 2,536,507 downwards.
TCTGCTCGGCTTCGTCGTTCTCCGCATGCGAATACCCCATGCCCTTGCGGGTGACGACGTGCACGATCACCGGCGCGTTGAACCCGCGGGCGTGCCGCAGGGCCGCCTCGACGGCGTGCTCGTCATGGCCGTCGATGGGCCCGACGTACTTGAGCCCCAGATCGGTGAACAGCGCCTGCGGTGCCAGCGCGTCCTTGATGCCGGCCTTGATGCTGTGCACGCACTGGTAACAGAACTCGCCGACGACGGGCACGCCGCGCAGCGCGTTCTTGCCGCGCTCGAGCGCCTTCTCGTAGCCGGGCTGCAGGCGCAGGGCGGCGAAGTGGTCGGCCAGGCCACCGATGGTCGGCGCATAGCTGCGGCCGTTGTCGTTGACGACGATGACGATGGGCCGGTTGGCGGCGGCGATGTTGTTGAGCGCCTCCCAGCACATGCCGCCGGTGAGCGCACCGTCACCGACGACGGCGACGACGTGCCGGTTGCGGTAGCCGGAGAGCTCGAAGGCCTTGGCCAGGCCGTCGGCGTAGGACAGCGCGGTGCTGGCGTGGCTGGACTCGACCCAGTCGTGTTCGCTCTCGGCGCGTGACGGATAGCCGGACAGCCCGCCCTTCATGCGCAGGGTCTCGAAGTCGGGGCACCGGCCGGTCAGCATCTTGTGCACGTAGGCCTGGTGGCCGGTGTCGAAGATGATCGGGTCGTGCGGAGAGTCGAAGACGCGGTGCAGGGCCAGCGTCAGCTCCACGACGCCTAGGTTGGGCCCGAGATGCCCGCCGGTGGCGGCCACCTTGTGCACCAGGAATTCCCTGATCTCGGCGGCAAGTTCGGTCAGCTGAGGCTGCGACAGGTGCGCCAGATCAGCTGGGCCGCGGACCTGTTCAAGCATTCCGACAGTCTACGCACGCGTACCGGGTAGAGCCGGTCAAGGCTGATAGATGTCCGGCACACCGTCGCCGTCGTCGTCGGCGGTCTCGCGCTCGTGGATGCGGCGGTATGCGGCGTTGCGGGACAGCAGCACCACCGCCGCCAGCATCCCCGCGATGACCGAACCGGTGAGCACGCCGATCTTGGCATCAGCGCTGGCGGCCGTGCCGGTACCGAACGCCAGCTCACCGATCAGCAGCGAGACCGTGAAGCCGATCCCGGCCAGCAGCGCCACGCCCGCGACGTCGAGCCAGCCCAGGCCGTCGTCGAGTTCGGCACCGGTGAACCGCGCGATCAGGAATGTGGTGCTGAACACACCGATGGCCTTGCCGAACACCAGCCCGAGCAGCACACCGGCGGTCACCGGATGACCCATCGCGTCGATGAGACCCGACCAACCGCCGACACTCACGCCCGCGGCGAAGAACGCGAACACCGGCACGGCCACCCCGGCCGACAATGGCCGCAGCGCGTGCTCGAACGTCTCGGCCGACGCATGCTTGCCCAGCACGGGTACCCCGAACCCGAGCAGCACGCCGGCCACCGTGGCGTGGATGCCGCTCGCGTGCACCAGCGCCCAGGTCGCCACCGCCAGCGGTAACAGCAGCCACCAGTGCCGGATGCCGCGCTGCACGGCCGCGACGAACAGCCCGCCGGGAACGACGGCCAGCGCCAACGCCACCGGGTTGAGGTGGTCGGTGTAGAAGCAGGCGATGACGATGATGGCCAGCAGGTCGTCGACCACCGCAAGGGTCAACAGGAACGTGCGCAGCGCGGTCGGCAGATGCGTCGAGATCACCGCGAGGACCGCGAGGGCGAACGCGATATCCGTCGCGATCGGCACCGCCCAGCCGTCCAGATTCTCGGGGTGCCCCAATGCCAGGTTCAGGCCGACGAAAATGGCGGCGGGCGCCAGCATGCCACCGACGGCCGCGGCGATGGGTAGCGCGGCACGCGCCGGGTCACGCAGGTCGCCGGCCACGAATTCACGTTTGAGTTCGACGCCGACAACGAAGAAGAAAATCGCCAGCAGGCCGTCGGCCGCCCACTCCGACAAGCTGAGCCGCAGGTGCCACGACTCGGGGCCGAACGCGAATTCGGACAGCGCGTGATAGCTGTGCGCGGCAGGCGAATTCGCCCACACCAGCGCCGTACCGGCGGCCAGCAACAGCAGGATGCCGCCGACGGTCTCCTTGCGCAGGATCTCGGTGAAACGCTGGGCTTCGGGCCAGCTGCCACGCGTCAGCAGCCGCCGGCGCGTATTGCGGTTGTTCATTGGGAATCTCCTGGGCAGCGTCGGACGGCGCCGACCAGGCTTCCCGGCACACCTGGGCGCAAACTTACCGGGTCAGCAGCGCGACGCACTCGACGTGGTGCGTCAGTGGGAACGAGTCGAAGACGCGGAGGTTGGTCACCCGGTAGCCGTGACCGCGGTACAGACCGATGTCCCGGGCGAAAGATGCTGCCTCACAACCGATGTGGATCACCCGCGGCACGCCTGCGGCGGCCAGCTGATCGATCACCTCGTGTCCGGCGCCGGTGCGCGGCGGGTCCAGCACGGCGACGTCGGCCGCCACCCGCTGCGTGCCCAGTGCCCGGCGCACCGAATCGGTCACCACCTCGACGCAACCCAGATCCCGCAACGCGGCCCGGGCCGCGCGCGCCGATCCGCGCGAGGTGTCGACCGTCAGCACCTTTCCGGACTCCCCCACCGAGCCGGCCAGCGCCGCGGCGAAAACGCCTGCGCCGCCGTACAAATCCCACGCCGTCTGCCCCTCGGAGAGCTCGGCCCAGTCGGCGACCAGCGCGCTGTAGGTGGTGGCGGCGTCGCGATGGGACTGCCAGAACGCCGTCACCGGCACGCGCCATTCCCGGTCGCCGACCCGCTGCACGGCTTCGTACTCGCCCGAGACCACTTCGGTCATGCCGGGTTTGTTCTTCTTGCCACCCCGCGGACCGGACCGCACGACGTGCCGGTGTCCGGTGTCGTCGAGCACCACGTGCAGGTGGGAACCGGGCGGTTGCAGCGGCAGATCGTCCAGCATCCCCGGCGGCACCTGAGCGCACGACAGATCGGTCACCAACTCGTCGCTGTGGTACCGGTGGAATCCGGCGCGGCCATCCGTACCGACCTCCAGACGCACCCGGGTGCGCCACCCCGTCGCGCCGACGGTGCCGACCTCCGCAGCCTCGAGATCACCCGCCTCGTAGCCACCGAGGCGGGCCAGCTGATTGGCCACCACCTCGCCCTTGAGCCGTCGCGCCGCGGCGGGATCGACGAAAGCCAGGTCGCAGCAACCGGACCCCTCGGACCCCGCGATCGGGCACAACGACTGCACCCGGTCGGGCGACGCTTCGAGCACCTCCAGTGCATCGGCGTGCCAGTACGCCCCCCGCTCGGACGTCACCTCGGCGCGCACCACCTCGCCGGGCAGCGCGTGGCGGACGAAGATCACGCGGCCGTCGTGGCGCGCCACGCAGCTGCCACCGTTGGCCGGGGGGCCGACCGTCAGTGTCACCAGCGAACGAAGCGACGAGATATGGTCGGTCACTCGATGATGCCCCGCCGGGTATCGCCGGGCGCCGAGCCCGGGGCCATGGTCACCTTGACGCGCTCCGACGAATTCAGCTGCCACGGCACGGAAGTCACCATCACGTTCGGGATGAACAGCAGCCGGCCCTTGAGCCGCAGCGCACTCTGGTTGTGCAAGATGTGCTCCCACCAGTGGCCCACCACGTACTCCGGGATGAACACCGTCACGACGGTGCGCTTCGACTCGGCGGTGATGCGCTTGACGTAATCGAGGATGGGCCTGGTGATCTCGCGGTAAGGCGAGGCGATGACCTTCAGCGGGACCGAGACATCGCTGTCTTCCCATTTGTGCACCAGCTCACGCGTCTCGGCGTCGTCGACGCTGACGGTGATCGCTTCCAGGACATCCGGGCGGGTGGCCCGGGCGTAGGCCAGGGCCCGCAACGTCGGGAGGTGCAGATTGGACACCAGCACCACGGCGTGGTTGCGGCTGGGCAGCACGACATCCTCGTCCGGCCCGGATTCGGTACGCAATTCCTGGGCGACGGTGTCGTAGTGCTTGTGGATCGCTTTCATCAGGACGAACAGCAAGCTCATCGCCAGGATCGCGATCCAGGCGCCGGCCAGGAACTTCGTCACGATGACCACCAGCAGCACGGTGCCGGTGCACAGGAAGCCGATGGTGTTGACGATCCGCGCGCGCTGCATACGGCGCCGCTCCGAGCCGTCGGTTTCGGTGCGCAGCAACCGGTTCCAGTGCCGCACCATGCCGATCTGGCTGAGGGTGAACGACACGAACACACCGACGATGTACAGCTGAATCAGCGCCGTGACCTCGGCGTTGAACGCCACCACGAAGGCAACGGCGGCGAATGCGAGAAACAGGATGCCGTTGGAGAACGCCAGCCGGTCACCGCGGGTGTGCAGCTGGCGGGGCAGATAGCGGTCCTGCGCGAGGATCGAGCCCAGCACCGGGAACCCGTTGAACGCGGTGTTGGCGGCGAGCACCAGAATGAGGCCCGTCACCCCGGCGATGGCGTACAGGCCGACCGGGAAGCCTTTGAAGATGGCTTCGGCCAGCTGCGTGACGACGGTCTTCTGGTGGTAATCGCCCGGCGCACCCACCAATTGGTCCACGTTGTCGGCCATCTTCAGACCGATCTTCTCGGCCAGCACGATGATGCCCATGAACAGCGACACCGCGATGGCGCCGAGCAGCAGCAGCGTCGTTGCCGCGTTGCGCGACTTGGGCTTCTGGAAGGCCGGCACGCCGTTACTGATCGCTTCCACACCAGTAAGGGCGGCACAACCCGACGAGAACGCCCGGGCCAGCAGGAACACCATCGCGAAACCCATCACGTCGCCGTGCTCGGACTTCAGAGTGAAGCCGGCCGATTCGGCCCGCAGCGGGTTACCGAGCACGAAAATCTGGATGAATCCCCAGGCCAACATGATGTACATACCGATCATGAAGGCGTAGGTGGGAATCGCGAACGCGGTACCCGACTCCCGGATGCCGCGCAGGTTGAGCGACGCCAGGATCAGGATCGCCAGCACCGAGAACAGCACCTTGTTCTGGGCGATGAACGGCACCGCCGACCCGATGTTGGACATCGCCGACGCCGTCGACACCGCGACCGTCAGCACGTAGTCGACCAACAGCGCGCTGGCCACCGTCAGCCCGGCGGTGTGCCCGAGGTTCGTGGTGACCACCTCATAGTCGCCGCCACCGGACGGATAGGCGTGCACGTTCTGCCGATAACTGGCGATGACGATAAGCATGACCCCGGCCACCGCGAGACCGATCCACGGCGCCATCGAATAGGCCGACAGACCGGCGACCGACAGCACCAGGAAGATTTCTTCCGGCGCGTAGGCCACCGACGACAGCGCATCCGACGCGAACACCGGCAGGGCGATACGTTTGGGCAGCAACGTGTGGGCGAGCTTGTCGCTTCGGAAGGGTCGGCCGATCACCAACCGTCGCGTAGCGGTCGAAAGCTTTGACACGGAGCCAAGGGTACGGCCCGGGGTCATTGGTTGTAGCGTTCGGACGAGCAGAGGCAAGATATTCGCTTCGAGGCCGGTTCCCGGCCCAGAAAGGATCGGCTGGTGCGAGTAGTCGTGATGGGCTGCGGCCGGGTTGGCGCATCGCTGGCAGACGGATTGGCCCGCATCGGCCACGAAGTCGCCGTGATCGACCGGGACAGGACCGCCTTCCACCGGCTGTCCCCCGAATTCCCCGGAGAACGCGTGCTGGGCATGGGTTTTGACCGCGACGTCCTGGAACGGGCGGGAATCGAAGAGGCCGGCGCGTTCGCCGCCGTGTCCTCCGGCGACAACTCGAACATCATTTCCGCCCGGGTGGCACGCGAGACCTTCGGCGTGCAGCGCGTCGTCGCGCGCATCTACGACGCCAAGCGCGCCGCGGTGTACGAGCGGCTGGGCATCCCCACGATCGCGACGGTCCCGTGGACCACCGATCGATTGCTGAATCTGCTGACCCGCGAGACCGAGACCACCAAGTGGCGGGATCCGTCGGGCAACGTCGGCGTCACCGAACTGTCCCTCCACGAGGACTGGGTCGGCTACCGCGTCACCGCGCTGGAAGGCGCGACCGGCGGCCGCGTCGCATTCCTCATCCGGTTCGGCAGCGGCGTGCTGCCGGACGCCAAGACCGTCATCCAGGCCGGCGATCAGGTGTACATGGCCGCGGTGTCGGGCCGCGTCGCCGAGGCCATCGCCATCGCAGCACTGCCGCCCGGCGACGACGTCGAAAGCCACTAGGGAGCGCACATGAAGGTCGCAATCGCGGGCGCCGGCGCCGTCGGCCGCTCCATCGCGCGGGAACTGGTCGATCACCACGAGGTGACGCTGCTGGAGCGCAATCCGGACCATATCGACGTCGACGCCGTGCCGGCGGCGCAGTGGCGTCTGGGCGACGCCTGCGAGCTGTCGCTGCTCGAGTCCGTCAAACTGCACGAATTCGACGTCGTCATCGCCGCCACCGGCGACGACAAGGCCAACGTGGTGGTCAGCCTGCTGGCCAAGACCGAGTTCGCGGTCCCCCGCGTCGTCGCCCGCGTCAACGACCCGCGCAACGAGTGGCTGTTCGACGACAGCTGGGGCGTCGACGTCGCGGTGTCCACGCCGCGCATGCTGGCGTCACTTGTCGAAGAAGCCGTGTCGGTGGGCGACCTGGTGCGCCTGATGAGTTTCCGCAAGGGCCAGGCCAACCTGGTCGAGATCACGCTGCCCGACGACACGCCGTGGGGTGGCAAGGCGGTCAAGCGGCTGCAGCTGCCGCGCGATGCCACCTTGGTGACCATCCTGCGCGGCCCGCGCGTGATCGTGCCCGAATCCGACGAGCCGCTCGAGGGCGGCGACGAACTGCTGTTCGTCGCCGTTGCCGAGGTCGAGCAGGAGCTGCGCAACCAGGTGCTGAACCCGAGTTAGTCCTCGGTGACGGCCTGCTCCGGGTGGTGCTCGGCGTCGCGGAGGGCGTGCTGAGCGGTGCGGATGGCCAGGTAGGACGCCAGCGCCGCCACCGCGGTGAGCGGCCAGCCCATGGCGATCCGGGCCACGCCGAGCAGGCCGGTCTGGTCCTGCCCGTACAGGTGGTTCTGGACCAGGAAGCGCGCCCCGAACACCAGCACCCAGACCGCCGTGGCGATGTCGAACGCCAGCACGGCACGCCGAACGTCACGCCAGCTGCGGTCGTGCCCGGTGACCCAGCTCCAGCCGTACCCGACCAGCGGGCGCCGGACCAGGATCGAGATCGCGAACGCCCCGGCATAGATCAGCGACGACCAGATGCCAAGCAGGAAATAGCCTTTCGAGGCGCCGATCAGGTAGGCGATCAGCGCGCTGATCCCGACGCCGATGAAGCCCGACACCGCCGGCTGCACCGATTCGCGGCGCGCCAGCCGCCAGACCAGGACGAGGCCGGCCACACCGAGCGCCGCATAGATCGCGGCGGTCAGCCCGAAGAAGCTGGATACGGGGACGAAGACGAGGACCGGCAGGGACGAATAGATGAGGCCGCTGAGGCCGCCCATCTGCTCGAGCAGGACGTGCGCTGTCAGCTTGGCGTCGCTGTCGTCCTGCTGGGCTTCAGCGACGGTTTCAGCGTCGGCCGCGCTCTGCGCTTCGGCCTGCTCGTTGTCCGCGGTCCCCTTGTCGGGGAATGTCACTTCTGAATCTCGTAATGCGGGTTGTAGATCGCTTTGGCCCCGCTGTCCAAGTTGCCCAGCCGGCCGTGGACCCGCAGGGTCCGGCCGGATTCGATACCCGGAATGCGCCGCTGACCCAACCAGACCAACGTGACCGTGTCGGTGCCATCGAACAGCTCGGCCCGTACGCCGCCCGAACAACCTTTGCCGTTGGTCTCGACACATCGCAATGTGCCCACCATCGTCACTTCTTGTCCGCGCGTACAGTCCGCCGCCCGCATGGCACCGGTGTTGAGGGCCTCGTCGTTCAGCTCCTGGACATCACTCTGTTCGAGGTCCTCGGTAAGCCGCCGGGTGAGTCGGCGCAAATAGCCTTCCGCCGTAGCCATGGTCTCTCCTGAGACTTGCTGCGAATCCACCATGGACCCGCTATCCAACCAACGTCACGCTAGACCTCTTGGTTCCGATTCGCCATTTCGGCGCGGGATATATCTCCGTTGTCCCGCTCAGTGGACCGCACACCCGGCCCGACCCCCTTGTCCGCGCTGTTCCGGCCGCCGGGCACCATCGAAGGATGACGGCCAACTTGCCAGGGATGACCGCGGTACTCCTGCCCGGAACGGGATCTGACGACGACTACATCCGCCGGGCCTTCGGCGGCGCCCTGGTCGAAGCCGGCGCCGTGGTGATCGCCCCACGGCCGCTGCCGGGCGACCTGATCGCCGGCTATCTCGAAGCGCTCGACGCCGCCGCACAGCACGGCCCGATCATCGTCGGTGGGGTGTCGCTGGGCGCCGCGGTGGCGACGAACTGGGCGCTCGAGCACCCCGACCAGTGCGTTGCCGTGCTGGCCGCCCTGCCCGCCTGGACGGGCGATTCCGACGGCGCACCGGCCGCGCAGGCCGCCCGCTACTCCGCGCGGCAACTGCGCGAGGTCGGGCTGGACGCGGCCGTCGCCGGCATGCGGGCGGGTAGCCCGGCCTGGCTCGCGGACGAACTGACGCGGTCGTGGACAGCGCAGTGGCCGGGGCTGCCGGACGCAATGGACGAGGCAGCGGCGTACGCCGGGCCGACTCGTGACCAGCTGGCAGAACTTCAGGTGCCCATGGGCGTCGCGGGGGCGGTCGACGATGCCGTCCACCCTGTCGCGGTCGCCGCGGAATGGGCCGTGGCGGCCCCCAGGGCCGCGCTGCGGACCGTCACCCTCGATGCGATGGGGGAACAGCCGACCGTGCTGGGCGATGCCTGCGTGGCCGCGTTGCGGGAGGCCGTCAGCCTCCTGTGATGGTGCCCATCTGCTGGGTGCGCAGCTGCTGCATGGCCGAGCCCTGCTCGCTGCGCCGGGCATCAGGCCCGGTTTCACCCTCGCCCATCGGTTGTTGTTCCTGCTGCATGTGCTGCTGCAGTTGTTCGAGCGCCTGCTGAGCCTGCTCCATCTGCTGCTGCGCCATCTGGGCGGCGGCCGCGCGCAACTGCTCCAGCAGCGGCTCGGACAGCTGCACCGGCAGTGGGCTACGGACCGGCAGCGGCGTGTCACCGCGGCGAATGACGGTGTCCGCCAACGAGGTTCGCGCCTCATCGGCGATGGCGTCGATGGTCTCCTCGGTGCCCACGACGACGCAACGCACCATCCACCGGTAACCGTCAGCGCCGATGAACCGCATCACGACCTGCGGCTGGCCGGGCTGCGGCACGGGCAAGCCCACAACCTCGCGGCCCCACGGCCCATCTTCGATCCGGGCCTGCGCGTTGTCATTGCGCAACGACTCGGCCAGTTCGGCGGCGATCTCACGCCACAACCCACCGGTCTTCGGCGCCGCGTACGCGGCCACGGAGAAGCGCCCGTTGGGCGTCATGATCCAGACGGCGTTCGGCACGCCCTGCTCGTTGACCTCGACGTTGAGTTGTGAACCGTCGGGCACCGGGACGAGCACCCCACCTAGGTCCAGGCGGGCCGCCTCAGCGTCGGCCGGGTCGTCGAAGTCCTCGACGTCGAAGGGGCCGTCTTCTTCGGAGTTGAACTCGAATACCATCACAAACTCGCATGTCCGCCGGAGGAACCGTGGCCGCCCGCGCCACGTGAGGTGTCTGCCAGCCCCGCCTCGTCGAACGACGTGAGCTCGACCAGCTCGGGCAGCTCGACCCGCTGCACCAGCAGCTGCGCGATCCGGTCACCGCGATGCACGGTGATGGGCTCGCTGGGATCGAGGTTGATGAGCGCCACCTTGATCTCACCGCGGTACCCGGCATCGATGGTGCCGGGCGCGTTGACGATCGAAAGGCCGACGCGGATGGCCAATCCCGAGCGCGGGTGCACCAGGCCGACCATGCCGTGCGGTATTGCGACGGCGATCCCCGTCGGCACCAACTCGCGCTGGCCGGGGGCCAGTTCGAGGTCGATTGCGCTGAACAGATCGACGCCGGCATCGCCGTCGTGAGCCCGGGCCGGCATCGGCAGATCCCGGTCCAACCGAACTACCGCCAGAGAGGTGGACACGACCGCACAGACTACCCTTGGCCGCGTGTCAGACACGCGAGCAGCCACCCAAACCGTCCGCTACCGGGAGCGGTTGACAGTGCCTTTGTGGTGGTGGTTACCGGGTTTCGGGTTGGCGGCCCTGATCGCACTGGAAGTGGTGCAGGGCGTGTCGGGGGTGCCGACGTGGGCGCCGTTCGCCGTGCTGCTGCCGGTCGCCGCGGCGACGCTGGTGTGGATGGGGCGCGTCGAGCTGCGCGTGGTCAGCACCGGAACCGGACCCAACGCCGAAACCGAGCTGTGGGTCGGACCGGCACACATCCCGACCAGCGTCATCTCCCGGTCGGCCGAGGTGCCGCGGTCAGCGAAGTCGGCGGCCCTGGGGCGGCAGCTCGACCCGGCCGCGTACGTCGTGCACCGGGCCTGGGTGGGCCCGTTGATCCTCGTGGTCCTCGACGATCCGGACGACCCCACGCCGTACTGGCTGGTGAGCACTCGCCATCCGGACCGCATCCTGGCGGCGCTGCAAGGGCGCTAGAACGCCCCTGAGACGCCGAATGGCCGGTTCCCGCACGCGGTAAGCGTGCGAAAACCGGCCATTCGGCTCTGCGTGGATCCCTAGGCGGCGCAGTCGGTGCAGATCATCACGCCGTTCTTCTCGCTGGCGAGACGGCTGCGGTGCTGCACCAGAAAACAGCTCGAGCAGGTGAACTCATCGGCCTGCTTGGGCACCACTCGGACCGAGAGTTCCTCGCCCGACAGGTCAGCGCCCGGCAACTCGAAGTTTTCGGCCGAGTCGGTCTCATCGACGTCGACGACGGCGGATTGCGCCTCGTTGCGCCGTGCTTTCAGCTCCTCCAGAGAGTCCTCGGAAACCTCGTCAGTCTCAGAACGCCGCGGGGCGTCGTAATCGGTAGCCATGGTCATCCCCTCCGTTACCTTGCAGCAGAGCTTTGTACCAGCGTCGAACGCTTCTACCAAATGATTCGTGCCCAGAAAGCGCGCCGATTGTATGTGATTTGCATCACACGCGCTAGGGGTGCTTGGTAATCACGCAGGAAGCGGGGCATCTACAGTGCACATGTGGTCGCTCAAATCACCGAGGGCACAGCCTTCGACAAGCACGGCCGGCCGTTCCGGCGGCGCAACTACGTGCCCGCCGCGGTTCTGTTCGCAGTACTCGCCGTGGCGACACTGGTCGCGTGGCTCGTCGTCGCCAACCAGCCGGCCGAAATCCACCAGGCGATCACCTGTAATCCCCCGCCGGCGCCCAGCGAGCCGAACCAGCCGAAGCTCGGCGAAGAGGTGTCGCAATCGTCGATGGTCAATGTGGTACCGGCCAAGCTCGCCGACACCAAGATCCGCGTGCTCAACGCCAGCGGACAGGGCGGCCAGGCCTCTGAGGTCGCCGGCGAGCTGCGCGACCTCGGATTCAGTCAGCCCGCGGCCAGCAACGACCCCGTGTATGCGAGCACCCGGATGGAATGCCAGGGCCAGATCCGGTTCGGGCCGGCCGGCAAGTCCGCCGCGGCCGCGCTGTGGCTCGTCGCGCCGTGCACCCAGCTGTTCCAGGACCAGCGGCCCGACGACTCCGTCGACCTGGCCATCGGCACCGAATTCAACGAGCTCGCCCACAGCGACGACATCGAGGCCATGCTGGCCAGCCTGAAGCCGGACGCGACCCAGCCGGCCGACACGTCGCTGTTGCCGAAGATCCACAGCGGGACCTGCTAGTCGTACGACGATCAAGCGGCGAGGTACGAGCCGCGATGTGGGGGCACCTCCCGCTGGCGGGGCGGGTGCGACCATTCGGCCCTAGCGGTAGCCGACCCGCTCCAACTGCCCGGCCAGCGCCGCGAACACCCCGGGTGCCGCGGCGACGACCAGGTCGTCGTCTTCGGCGCCCGGCGCGGGCAGTCGGACCACTGCGCCCGCTTCCTCGGCGATCAGTGCCGCAGCCGCCCAATCCCACACGTGCACACCGGATTCGAAGTACGCGTCGAGCTGTCCAGCGGCGACCATGCACAGGTCCAGGGCACACGAGCCGACCCGGCGGATGTCCCGCACCTCTGCCAAGAGCTCGGCCACCACACCGGCCTGGCGCCGCCGACGCGTGCGCTCGTAGGCGAACCCGGTCGCCACCAACGCCATCGGGAGTTCGTCGATGGCGTTGCAGCGCAAGACCGTTGACAGCCCGTCCCGGACGACCACGGCGCCGTGACCGCGCGCGGCCGAGAACACCGCTCCGGTCGCGACGTTGGCCACCGCACCGGCCACCGACACGCCGTCGATCTGCACGCCCACGGACACCGCATAGGCGCCCAGGCCGTACATGAAGTTCACCGTGCCGTCGATGGGATCGAGCACCCACACCGGCACCCCCGCCGGAGCCTGCGCCACGCCGCCTTCCTCCTCGCCCAGGATCGCGTCGTCCGGCCGCAGTGCCGCCAGGCGCTCCCGCAGCAGCCGCTCCGTTTCGGTGTCGACCACCGTCACCGGATCGGTCGGACTGCTCTTGGTGCGTACCGCGCCGCGGTCCTGCTGGGCACCGGCGAAAACCTCACTGCGCCGCCGGCGGACGAATCCGGCGGCCTCGGTCGCCAACTGCTCGGCGAGCGCGCGCAGCGCAGCAGGTGCGGTGCCGCTTTCGGGTTCGCGTGCTGTCATGACACCTATCGCAGCACACGCGGTTAGGGTGTGGGTCGCGCCCTGTAGCCCACCCCCTCCAAGGAGTGCAGATGACCGAGACGCCCATCGCGACGACAGACGGCTCGCAGCATCGAGCGCTGGGCATCGACGTCGGCGGCAGCGGCGTCAAGGGCGGCATCGTCGATCTGGAGACCGGCCAGTTGATCGGTGAGCGCTTCCGGCTCCCCACCCCGCAGCCGGCCACTCCCGAAGCCGTCTCGGAAACCGTCGCCGCGGTGGTCCGCGAGTTCGGCTGGACCGGACCGCTGGGGGTCACCTACCCGGGCGTGGTGACTGACGGCATCGTGCGCACCGCGGCCAACGTCGACAGCAGCTGGATCGGCACCAATGTCCGGGACATGTTCGCCTCGCGGTTGCACGGCCAGGACGTGACCGTGCTCAACGACGCGGACGCCGCCGGACTGGCCGAGCAGAAGTTCGGCGCGGGCCGGGACGTGCACGGCCTGGTCGTGTTGCTGACGTTCGGCACCGGCATCGGTTCGGCGGTGATCTACGACGGCGTGTTGCTGCCCAACACCGAGTTCGGCCACATCGAGGTCGACGGCAAGGAAGCCGAGCACCGCGCCGCGTCGTCGGTCAAGGAGCGCAAGGACTGGTCGTACGAACGCTGGACCGTGGAGGTCACCAAGGTGCTTGTGGCGGTCGAAAACGCCATCTGGCCGGACCTTTTCATCGTCGGCGGTGGCATCAGCAAGAAGGCCGACAAGTGGGTGCCGCTGCTGAAGAACCGCACGCCGGTGGTCGCCGCGACGCTGCAGAACTCGGCCGGCATCGTGGGCGCGGCGATGGCCGCCGACGGCGCTCTGCACCACCATTAGCAGCCCGCCAACGCACCGAACCTGCCGCTGATACGGCTTCCGGGCACTATGTCGTTACAATGGTCAACGGCGGCCGCCTGAACGGATAGCGGCGAACATCCGATCGAAGATCGACGCCAATATTCGACAGCCGACGCTTTTCGGTGGCGCACGCCCACGCCACCGATGTACGAAAGACCGAAAGGGTGGCCGTGGTAGCGACCAAAGCCAGCGAGACAGCCGACGAGCCGGTGAAGCGCACCACCAAAGCCCCAGCGAAGAAGGCGGCCGCGAAGGCCGCGCCGGCCAAGCGCGCCGCCAAGGCCCCCGCCAAGAAGGCTGCGGCGAAAGCCCCCGCCAAGCGCGGCCCCCGCAAGGCCACTGACTCGACCAAGCCCGAGGACGGCATCGGCACCGACGACGCCACCGACGTCGACGATCTCGCCGTCGAGCCCGGCGACGATCTGGACGTCGACGACGCCGACCTGGAACTCGACGACGAACTCGAGGCCGACGTCAGCGATGACGACGAAGACGACACCGAAGACGGTGTAGCCGACGGGGATGCCCCCGCGGAAAGCGCCAAGGCCGCCCCCAAAGCCCCCGAAGGCGACGAGTCCGATGACACCGCCGAGCTGTCCGAGAAGGACAAGGCATCCGGCGACTTCGTCTGGGACGAAGAGGAATCCGAGGCGCTGCGTCAGGCCCGCAAGGACGCCGAACTCACCGCATCCGCCGACTCCGTGCGCGCCTACCTCAAGCAGATCGGCAAGGTCGCGCTGCTCAACGCTGAGGAGGAGGTCGAACTCGCCAAGCGCATCGAAGCCGGCCTGTACGCCACTCAGCTGATGTCAGAGCTGATGGAGAAGGGCGAGAAGCTGCCCGCCGCGCAGCGTCGCGACATGCAGTGGATCTGCCGTGACGGCGACCGCGCCAAGAACCACCTGCTGGAAGCCAACCTGCGTCTGGTGGTGTCGCTGGCCAAGCGCTACACCGGTCGCGGCATGGCGTTCCTGGACCTGATCCAGGAGGGCAACCTCGGTCTGATCCGTGCGGTCGAGAAGTTCGACTACACCAAGGGCTACAAGTTCTCGACCTACGCCACCTGGTGGATTCGTCAGGCCATCACGCGTGCCATGGCCGACCAGGCTCGCACGATCCGTATCCCCGTCCACATGGTCGAGGTCATCAACAAGCTCGGCCGCATCCAGCGTGAGCTGCTGCAGGACCTGGGTCGCGAACCCACGCCCGAAGAGCTGGCCAAGGAAATGGACATCACGCCGGAGAAGGTGCTGGAGATCCAGCAGTACGCGCGTGAGCCCATCTCGCTGGACCAGACCATCGGCGACGAGGGCGACAGCCAGCTCGGCGACTTCATCGAGGACAGCGAAGCCGTGGTGGCGGTGGACGCCGTGTCGTTCACGCTGCTGCAGGACCAGCTGCAGTCGGTGCTCGAGACCCTGTCCGAGCGTGAGGCGGGCGTCGTCCGGCTGCGCTTCGGCCTCACCGACGGCCAGCCGCGCACCCTCGACGAGATCGGCCAGGTCTACGGCGTCACGCGTGAGCGCATCCGTCAGATCGAGTCGAAGACCATGAGCAAGCTGCGGCACCCGTCGCGCTCGCAGGTCCTGCGCGACTACCTGGACTAACCCCGCTCAACGAACTGCCCCGAGACTGCGGTTTCGGGGCAGTTTTCGTAGTCAGCGGGTCAGCAGGGCACGCACCTGTTGCCGTTCCAGATCCACCCCGCGCCGCACCCGTGGTCGCCGGTTTCGCCGCGACAGTTCATCGGTTGCGCTGCGACCGTCGGCTGTGGACTGAAGGTCGTGGTATCAGTTGAGCTTTGCGCCGCCTGGGCGACGGATGTCGGGCCGACGGGCGCGACCAGCAGCGCGGCAGCGGCAAGAGCCAGGACAGTTTTGGTGTGCATGAAAGCCTCCGGCGTCGGGTCACTGGTTGGATTCGAACCGTCAAATTTTACGCTCGCGTCAGATTGATGACCAGAGGCCGGACTCCCCCGCTGCCCAAAAATCTGAGGCGGGAAAAGTCCTGCGTGTGAAAAGCTCTCGCGCATGCCAACCTCGGAACACCCATTGGGCCAAGCACTGCTGGACGTTTCGGCCGAATGCTTCACCTCGATGGCCGACATCCTCACGGTCCTCGGTGACGACCTCGCCAACCGGCGGCCCGACCTCGCCGGCGCGAACAGCTGCTACGCAATCGTCAACCACTGCATCGGCGTGGTCGACTACTGGGCGGGCTCTTTCATAGCCGGACAACGAATCCCACGGGACCGCGACAGCGAGTTCACCGCCACGGGGCGGGTCGACGAGCTGTTGGAACGGCTGACGGCCCTGCAGCAGCGCCTCCCCGTCTGGGTCGAGGTGGCGGTCACCGAAGGAATCCGGGACCGCTCGGTGGCCGACGGGGTGCGTGGCGGTACCACCCGCGCCACGGTGCTGGCCACCGCCACCCCGGAGTGGGCACTGCTGCACATCCTGCACGACATCGCACAGCACGTGGGGCACTTGGAGATCACCAGGGACCTGCTGCTCTCCGCCCACCCGCAGGGCTGACGCAAACCGACCCCCTTCTCCGAGGAGAAGGGGGTCGATCCGTCCGACCGGGAGCCGTCAGTCGGCGGTTCCAGCGCCGGCGTTGGCATTGGCATTGGCCTTGGCAGGCTCGGCTTTGGCCTTCGCCTCGGCTTTCTTCGCCTCGGCTTTCTTCGCCTCCGCAGCGGCCTTCTTGGCGTCAGCCTTGGCCTTGGCTTCGGCCTTCTTGGCCTCCGCCGCAGCCTTCTTCTCATCGGCCTTGGCCTTGGCCGCGGCCTTCTTCGCCTCCGCCGCAGCCTTCGTGTCGTCAGCCTTGGTGTTGGCCTTGTCAGCCGTGGCCTGACCTTCAGCCTTGGCAGCGTCGGCACCAGACTGGGCCCCATCGGCACCAGACTGGGCCCCATCGGCCGTGACCTGACCCTCGACCTTGTTGTCCGAAGCCGGGGCGTCGGCAACCTTGGCCGGCGAGTCACCCGTCCGAACCGCCGCCGCAGCCTTGGCCGCGACTGGAGCCGGAGCAGAGAACGCCGCCGGCGAGGCCGCAGCGCCCGAGGTCAGGGCGGTAGTCTGCGTGCCCGCAGCCGGAGCAGACGGCGCCAGCTTCTTCTGCAGGTTGTCGATGGCCGTGGTGACACCACCAATGACCTGCGCGTTGATGGCGCGGACGAACTTGGCCGTCGAGAACAGCGCGTCGGCCGCCCCGTGGTTGATCGCGGTCAGGATCGTGCCGACGTTTCCGATCTGGAACGCCGCGGCGACATCCTGCACCACCGAGTTGAGCTGGCGGCTCAGCGTGCGGACCTGGGTCAGCACCTGCTCGATCGGCCCCTTCTGCATGCCGGCGATCTTGACGCCGTTCCATTCGACCAGGTTCCAGCCGTCTTCGGGGTTGCCCTCGACGACGACTACGCCCGTGTTGCCGAGCGGATGCTGGGTGAACAGCATGATCTTCTGCTCAGCGCTCAGATTCTTGGCGTTCATCATCGTCCAGATCATGATGGTGCCGCCGTGCGAGAACACCGCCGCGTTGCGATCGCCGTTGTTGTAGATCGTCTGCAACGCGCCGTTGACCCGGTCCTCGAACTGATGGCCGTTGAGACCGGTCGTCGGATCCGCCGCCGACGGGATGAACGCGTCCAGGTTCGGGGTGATCGGGTTGAAGCTGATGTTGGGCGGCGGGCTCACCGACAGACCCGCCCAGGCCAGCGGCGCCGTCAGGTAGCCGAAGATGCCGGCGCGCTCCGGAGTGCCTTCGTACTTGCCGGCTTCGATCTCCTGCAGGCCAGGCAACACCTGGATCGGCAGACCCAGGTACTGCGACAGCGGCGTCGCCGTCTGCTGCGTCCGAACCATCGTGGACGCGTAGATGGCGTCGAAGTTACGGTCGCCGAGCTTGGCCGCGATGTCCTTGGCCTGCTGCTGGCCGTCCGGCGTCAGAACCGGACCCGGCACCTGGGTGTCGATGTTGCCCGAGGTGTTCCCATACGACTGACCGTGCCGAATGAACGTGATGGTCATGTTCTCGGCCGCCCATGCCGGCAGCGCCGACATGACCAGAAGGGCGATCGCCGCCAGGGCGACACCGAGTCCCTTCAGCCTCCGTGCGCGACGGCGCTTACCGGCCGCGTCTTCAGGATTGGTGTGGTTGATCATGCCCTCTCACCGGTTCGGGGATATTTACGCGCGAGATCGTGCCAATCCCCTGATCGTGATTCGGACCGCATTCCCAATGAGTGGACAGATTTCTCAAAGTGTCATTCGGTTTCCGTCAACCAGAACCACGAGTGCCGAAATTCGCCGGTAGGACCACAAAAGCGCCGTCGGCACCAGGCTGGTAGGGCACGGTGCAGGTCACCGCGGCGACGGGCAGAGCCCCATACAGATGGGGAAAGAGCATCGAGGCGGGATCCGTCGGCACCCCGGGCTCCCAGCGAACCGGTGACCCCAGTAGCTGCGGGTCACACACCAGGAGGATCAGGTCGGAGTGACCGCGGTAGAGGCGGTTGGCCGGCAGGTGGACCTGTTCCGGCGCCGACAGGTGGACGAACCCGACCTCGGCAAGCGACGGCGGCCGAAGCTCGCCATCGAACTGAGCACGGGCCCAATCCGTTTCACTACACAGATGAACGAGGACTGCGGGCTCGGCGATCATGCGGTCAGCCTGCCGCGCCCGCAACTCCAGAGATAGGTGAGACACGACACACCCGTGAACACCTGGGGAACAACGCTGGAATCCAAATCGTCTGACAGAGTAGAGATGTGTAACCGGCAAAGCGCCCAGGCGGCGACGAGCAGAAGGAGGCGCCATGAACGCAACTCTGACGGGCCCGACACTGACACGGGCCGACCGCTGCGACCGGTGCGGTGCCGCCGCCCGCGTTCGCGCTACCCTGCCGTCCGGCATGGAACTTCTGTTCTGCCAGCACCACGCCAACGAACACGAATCCAAGTTGGTCGAGTTGGCCGCCGTGCTGGAGATCAGCGCCGAGGACTGAGTGACCCGCCGGTCACCTCAAATACAGTCCTGATGGGATCTCTTCGGTAATGCTGGTCTGGTCATGAACGACCAGACGCAGCCGATCAAGCCGACACGTCATCACGTGCTTCGGGTCATCCGGCGCACGCTGGCGAAAAGCTGGGACGACTCGATCTTCTCGGAGTCCGCTCAGGCGGCGTTCTGGTCGGCGCTGTCCCTACCGCCCCTGTTATTGGGCATGTTGGGCAGCTTGGCGTACGTGGCTCCGTTGTTCGGTGCCGAGACGCTGCCGATGATCCAGGAACAGCTGATCGGGACGGCGAAGAACTTCTTCTCGCCGAACGTGATCAACGAGATCATCCAGCCGACCGTCCGCGATATCGCGGTGGGCGCCCGCGGCGAGGTGGTGTCCCTAGGGTTCGTCATCTCGCTGTGGGCGGGCTCATCGGCGATCTCGGCGTTCGTCGACGCCGTCGTCGAGGCCCATGACCAGACGCCGCTGCGCCATCCCGTGCGGCAGCGGTTCTACGCTCTCGGGCTGTATCTGGTCATGCTGCTGTTCGTGATCGCGACCGCTCCGGTGGCCGCCATCGGACCGATGAAGATCGCCCAGCACATTCCCGAAACCTGGGCCAACGCAATGAAGTACGGGTACTGGCCGGCGCTGCTACTGGGCATCATGCTGGCCGTGACGGTGCTCTACCGGGTGTCGCTGCCCAAACCACTGCCGACGCATCGGCTGCTGTTCGGGGCGGTACTGGCGACCGTGGTCTTCGTGGTGGCGACGGTGGGGCTGCGGTTCTACCTGACCTGGATCACCGAGACCGGCTATACCTACGGCGCACTGGCGACGCCGATCGCGTTCCTGCTGTTCGCGTTCGCGCTGGGCTTCGCGATCATGCTCGGCGCCGAACTCAATGCCGCGATCCAGGAGGAATGGCCGGCGCCGGACACGCATGCCCGGCGCCTGCGCGAATGGCTCGAGGAGAAAACCGAGACCCTCACCGGCGATCAGCCCGTGGAGCCGGCGGAGCCGCCGGCCTGACGGGCTGCGGCTACTTCTTCATCTGTTCGTAGATGCGCTTGCAGTCGGGGCACACCGGCGAACCGGGCTTGGGCGACTTGGTCACCGGGAACACCTCGCCGCACAGCGCGACGACATGGGTGCCCATGACAGCGCTCTCGGCGATCTTGTCCTTCTTGACATAGTGGAAGTGCTTAGGTCGGTCGTCGTCCGTACCGTCGTCGACCTGTTCATCGGAATCGGTGCGTTCGAGGGTGTCGGTCTGCATGGACTCATTGTGGCACTTCGGGCGAACCGGTCGCGGCGGCACGGAGCCGGATGTGGGACAGTAGAGAGATGAAACACGGCCCTGAGCTGAGTTTCGACGACGACGGTCGGCCGGTCCTCATCACTCGCGCAGCACCCGCCTACGAAGAGCAGCACCGAGCCCGCGTGCGCCGCTACCTGACCATCATGTCGTTCCGCATACCGGCGCTGTTGCTGGCCGCCCTGGCCTACAGCATCTGGCACAACGGCCTGATCTCCCTGGCCATCCTCATCGCATCCATCCCGCTGCCCTGGATCGCGGTGCTCATCGCCAACGACCGGCCGCCGCGCACCGCAGAGGAGCCGCGCCGCTACGACGCGGGCCGACGGGCACCCATGGTCCCGGGCGCTGAGCGCCCCGCAATCGAGGACGGGCATCACGTCATCGACGGCGACGTCGAGCCCTGACCGCCACCTGAGTTTCATTCTTTCTCCTTTCTAAGGACATTCTCAGGTCGACCGCGAAAAACCGCAGGTCAGAGGCCATGCGCAGAGAAGACTTCGGGAACTTCTCCTGCTGCTTCCGCGTTGAAGCAAGTGACAGTTCGAGCTGAGCACGAGCAGGAGGCCGCAAATGGCAAAAGCCACCACAAGCCGTATCGATTCCGACCTTGACGCCCAGAGTCCCGCCGCGGACCTGGTGCGCGTCTACCTGAACGGCATCGGTAAGACCGCCCTGCTCAATGCCGAGGACGAGGTGGAACTGGCCAAGCGGATCGAGGCGGGCCTGTACGCGGCGCATCTGCTGGAGACCAAGAAGCGACTCGGCGACAACCGCAAGCGCGACCTGGCGGCCGTCGTCCGCGACGGCGAGGCCGCGCGCCGGCATTTGCTCGAAGCCAACCTGCGCCTCGTGGTCTCGCTGGCCAAGCGCTACACCGGCCGCGGCATGCCGCTGCTCGACCTCATCCAGGAAGGCAACCTCGGCCTCATCCGGGCGATGGAGAAGTTCGACTACGCCAAGGGCTTCAAGTTCTCGACGTACGCCACCTGGTGGATTCGTCAGGCGATCACCCGCGGCATGGCCGACCAGAGCCGCACCATCCGGCTGCCCGTCCACCTCGTGGAGCAGGTCAACAAGCTGGCGCGGATCAAGCGCGAAATGCACCAGAGCCTGGGCCGTGAAGCCACCGACGAAGAACTCGCCGAAGAGTCGGGCATCCCGGTCGAGAAGATCAACGACCTCCTCGAGCACAGCCGCGACCCGGTGAGCCTGGACATGCCGGTCGGCACCGACGAGGAAGCCCCGCTCGGCGACTTCATCGAGGACTCCGAGGCGCTCTCCGCCGAGAACGCCGTGATCTCGGAGCTGCTGCACACGGACATCCGGCACGTGCTGGCGACCTTGGACGAGCGCGAACAGCAGGTGATCCGGCTGCGGTTCGGCCTCGATGACGGTCAGCCCCGCACGCTGGACCAGATCGGCAAGCTGTTCGGCCTGTCGCGTGAGCGGGTCCGGCAGATCGAGCGCGAGGTCATGTCGAAGCTCCGCAACGGCGAGCGTGCCGAACGGCTGCGGGCTTACGCGAGCTGACCGCACACCCATAACTGCACACCCCTGGTGCCCGCCGGCTGCTCCGGCGGGCACCGTTTTCGGTGCCCCATCCGGTCGTTGCCGATCGCCACACGCACCACACCGCCGCTGCGCCGTGGTGGATGCCTGCCTGACCCGGCCAAACCGGTAAGCTGGCACGCGGCGGAGGCCTGGAGGATTTGGCATGAACGATCTGATCGATACGACCGAGATGTACCTGCGGACGATCTACGACCTCGAAGAAGAGGGCGTGGTGCCGCTGCGTGCGCGCATTGCCGAACGACTCGAGCAGAGCGGCCCCACCGTCAGCCAGACGGTATCGCGGATGGAGCGCGACGGCCTGCTGCACGTCGCCGGTGATCGCCACCTGGAACTGACCGACAAGGGCCGCTCGCTGGCGGTGTCGGTGATGCGCAAGCACCGGCTTGCCGAGCGACTGCTGGTCGACGTGATCGGCCTGCCGTGGGAAGAAGTGCATGCCGAGGCGTGCCGTTGGGAACACGTGATGAGCGAGGACGTCGAACGCCGCCTGGTCCAGGTACTCGACAACCCGACCACGTCCCCGTTCGGCAACCCGATCCCGGGCCTCGCCGAACTCGGCGTCATGCCGACGGGCGACTCCGACGTCAGCCTCGTCCGGCTCACCGAACTGCCCACCGGATTCCCGGTCGCCGTCCGGGTACGCCAGTTGACCGAACACGTCCAGGGCGACGCCGATTTGATCGCGCGGCTCAAAGACGCCGGGGTTGTCCCGAACGCGCGCGTCACGGTGCAGGCCACCGAGCACGGCAGCGTCCTGATCGTCATCCCCGGACACGAGCAGGTCGAACTGCCGCATCACATGGCGCATGCCGTCAGGGTCGAAAAGGTCTGACCACAAAGTTCCGCTCGCTCGCCTCGACCCGTCACGCCGACCTGCCGAAGATCTTGCGCGGAGGCATCTGCACGCCGAGCCGCTCCGCCAGCTTGTACCCGGTGAGCGCCAGTTCCCGGATCCGGTCCGGGCGCATGCCGGACTGCAACGCCATATCGAGCATGCCGGCCATCCGGTGCCCGCTGTCGACGTCCAGCGCCGCCTGCAGCGCGACCCCCGCGAGCGGGCCGTCACCGCGGGCGTAGGCACTGAACGCCAGCAACACCAGCGCCTCGACGCGCCACGGCGCGGGCAACATGCGTGTCAGCGTCGCCCACACCGACTCGGCAGACGCGGCGTTCTCCCCTACCGCCAAGGCATACAGCGTGTCCCGCACCCGCGAGTCCGCCACCGCGCAGGCCAGGCGCACCGCGTCGTCATCGGTCAACGGTGACCCGTCGGGCGCACCGCTGGCGCAGGCCACGGCATGCTCGACGTCGGCGCGCACCTCGGAATCTGTGCGGCCCGGGTAATCCACTGGCGCAGCATGTTTTTCGATAGCCGACCGGAGCGCTTCAGCACGCTGCGGATCGGTGACCGCGACGACGTCGACGAGGTCCGCGCGCCGGGCATAGAGGCGCCTGCCGTCGAGCACCGCGGCCATGGTGACGGGTGACGACTCCGGATCCTCGACCACGCCCGCGTTCCCGCAACCGTCGGCGCAGTACCACCGGCCACCGACAGCCACCCGGTCGACGACGTGGACGGCGAACAGCTCGATGCCCTGATCGGACAACGCCTCGTCGAGTTCGTGGCTCACTTCGCGGTAGAGGTCGGCGCACATCGGACAGTCGACGCTCGCCTCGTCCACGATTACCGCGACGGCCGCATCCGCATCCGCCGCGGCGGCCATGCCGGAGAGATGTCCGAGCGCGGCGGGCAAGGCGCCCCAGAATCCTTCGGACAGATCCACCCTCAACACCGCGCCCATCTCGCCGCCGATGACGGTGACGAGCACCAATGATTGCTCCGGCGCAAAGCCCAGAACAGCGGGGACCGCAGCGATCAGAGCGCCGGGCCGGTTCAGTTGGAAATCGAATGAGCTGAAAGTTGTCATGTTCAGAACGTGGCAGCGCGGTCCGTCAGGAATCGCCGGGCGATGCGGCCGGCGGAGCGCGCTGTGGATGAACTCGGATCTGTGGATAACCGGCCCGCCCGAGGTGTTTCCGCAAAGTTCGCCGATGATCGGGCTGCGTGATCGCGCGCACCGTGCCAACCTGGCTGTCATGGGTTCCATGCAGGAGTTCGACCTCGTTGTCATCGGGTCCGGCCCAGGTGGGCAGAAGGCTGCTATTGCGGCCGCCAAGCTGGGAAAATCTGTCGCGGTCATCGAACGCGGGCGCATGCTCGGCGGCGTCTGCGTCAATACCGGGACCATCCCGTCCAAGACGCTGCGTGAGGCGGTCGTCTACCTCACCGGGATGAGCCAGCGCGAGCTGTACGGATCCAGCTACCGCGTCAAGGAACGAATCACGCCGGCCGACCTGCTGCGCCGTACCACCCACGTCATCGGCCGGGAACAAGACGTGGTCCGCAACCAGCTGCTGCGCAACGGGGTCGAGCTGTTCGAAGGCCACGGCCGCTTCGTGGATCCGCGCACCCTGGTCATCGAAGACCCCACGCGCGACGAGAACATCAGCATCACGGCGCGCTACATCGTCATCGCGACCGGTACCACGCCGGCTCACCCGCCCGGCGTGACGTTCGACGAAGAGCGTGTCCTGGACTCCGACGGCATCCTGGACCTCAAGAGCCTGCCGCAGTCGATGGTCGTGGTGGGCGCCGGAGTGATCGGCATCGAGTACGCGTCCATGTTCGCCGCGCTCGGGACCAAGGTGACCGTCATCGAGAAACGTCCGACGATGCTGGACTTCTGCGATTCCGAGATCATCGAGTCCCTGAAGTTCCACCTGCGGGATCTCGCGGTGACCTTCCGCTTCGGCGAGGAGGTGACCGCTGTGGACGTCGGTCCCTCCGGCACCCTCACGACGCTGGCCAGTGGCAAGCAGATCCCGGCCGAGACCGTCATGTACTCGGCAGGCCGGCAGGGACAGACCGAACACCTCGACGTCGGCCAGGCAGGCCTCGAAATCGACAGCCGGGGAAGGATTTTCGTCGACGACAACTACCAGACGAAGGTCGACCACATCTATGCCGTGGGTGATGTCATCGGGTTCCCCGCGCTTGCCGCGACCTCGATGGACCAGGGTCGACTGGCGGCCTACCACGCCTTCGGCGAACCGTGTAAGGGCATGACCGACCTGCAACCGATCGGCATCTACTCCATTCCCGAGGTGTCGTACGTCGGCGCCACCGAGGTCGACCTCACCGACAGCTCGATCCCCTACGAGGTCGGCGTATCCCGCTATCGGGAGCTGGCCCGTGGGCAGATCGCCGGCGACTCCTACGGCATGCTGAAACTGCTGGTGTCCACCGAGGACCTCACCCTGCTCGGCGTGCACATCTTCGGTTCCAACGCCACCGAACTGGTCCACATCGGCCAGGCCGTCATGGGCTGCGGCGGGACCGTCGAGTACCTGGTCGACGCGGTCTTCAACTACCCGACCTTCTCCGAGGCCTACAAGGTCGCCGCGCTCGACGTGATGAACAAGCTGCGGGCACTGAACCAGTTCAAGAGCTAGGTGCTGCAGCCGTCATCTGGGGCACCGCTGGCCTGATCGGCGGGGCCGCCTTCCTGTGCCCGCTGAAACAGCACCTGGACCTGCACGTCGAACGGCGATGAGTACGACAGCTCGTTGCTGCTGCAGCCACCGCCCTGCAGGCCGCCGACCACTCCCCTCACCTCGGCCGCCGACACCCACGGCGAGCCGCTGGTCCCGTCCACCAACCCGGGACAGCGCAACGCCGGGAACCCGCGGTCCGGACGTGATGTCGGGCCGCTGCAGCTGATCTGGACCCCGCCGTCACCGAGCGGGTATCCCGTCACCGTGATCGGAACGTCCTGGCCCGGTGCCACGCCGAGGACGAAGCCGCCGCCCGTGCGATGCTCCAACGTGTCGGTCGTGGCGGTGCCGCCGTGGCTGACCCGGGCGATCGCGAAGTCCGCGGCCGGGTCCTGCCGTCGCACCCACCGCGGGTCGAGATACACCGCGTCGATGTGCCAGAAGTCCGCCGGGACGCCGCCGCGGTAGCCGGGCGCGAACGTCGCTTCGTACGACGCATCCAGGCAGTGCGCGGCCGTGATGATCAGGTTCCCGGCCAGCGAATCGAGCACCGCGCCACTGCAGGTGTGTACGGAATCGCTGCCGAGGAACACCGCTCCGACGCGAGGGTCCGGGCGCGGCCCCGGGACCCCAGCCGGACCCGGCGCGACCATCCCCACGTCGCCGGCACGGGGATCGGCCTTGATCGACGGTGGGCTGCATGCAGTGGCCAGCAGCGCGACGAACGCGCTCACGACCAGTCGGGTGCCCACCATCTGTCCGATCTTGCCCGATACCCACTGTCGGAGCAGCACCTGGTGCACCATGGCGTACTGCGGGGTGGCACGGGCAACAAGGTAAGAATGCGGGACACTTGTAGGAGACGCATCCCACGGCGAGACGTGGGCGAGGCAGTACGGCAAGGAGTGTGAAGGTGAGCGAGCAAGACGGGCAGGCGCCCGACGCGAGCGACCAGCGGCCCGGCGACCGTCAGGGCCAGCAGTACCAGCCCGAGCAGAGCGGCATGTACGAGCTGGAGTTCCCCGCGCCCCAGTTGTCGGCCGCCGACGGCCGGGGCCCGGTGATGGTCCATGCCCTCGAAGGCTTCTCCGATGCCGGCCACGCCATCCGCCTGGCCGCCGAGCACCTGAAGAACACGCTCGACACCGAATTGGTCGCCTCGTTCGCCATCGACGAACTGCTGGACTACCGGTCGCGCCGGCCGCTGATGACGTTCACCACCGATCACTTCACCAAGTACGACGATCCCGAGCTGAACCTGTACGCACTGCACGACACTGCCGGGACGCCGTTCCTGCTGCTCGCCGGCATGGAACCGGACCTGCGCTGGGAGCGCTTCATCACGGCGGTGCGGCTGTTGTCCGAGCGGCTCGGCGTCCGGCAGGTCATCGGACTCGGTGCCATCCCGATGGCGGTGCCGCACACCCGGCCCGTCACCATGACCGCGCATGCCGGCAACAAGGAACTGATCGCGGACCACACACCGTGGGTGGGCGAGGTCCAGGTTCCGGCCAGTGTGTCGAACCTGTTGGAGTACCGGATGATCCAGCACGGCCACGAAGCGCTGGGCTTCACCGTGCACGTGCCGCACTACCTGGCGCAGACCGCCTATCCGCCGGCCGCCGAGGCCCTGCTCGGCGAAGTCTCCCGGATCGCGTCGCTGCAGATTCCGCTGCACGCACTGTCCGAGGCGGGCGCCGAGGTGTACACGAAGATCAGTGAGCAGGTGGAGGCCAGCTCCGAAGTCGCTCAAGTGGTCACTGCACTGGAACAACAGTACGATTCGTTCGTCGCTGCTCAGGAGAATCGGTCGTTGCTGGCACGTGACGAGGAACTACCCAGCGGCGACGAACTCGGCGCACAGTTCGAACAGTTCCTCGCCGAACAGTCCGGCGACGGTTTCCCCGATTCCCACCCCGGCGACGACGGCACCGACGGCGACTGACCCACGTGGTCGGCCTCGCCGACACGATGGGAAGGAGCTGGGACGATGCCCGACGGAAAGCCCACCCTGCATTCTGTCCGTGACGTGACACCCCGCCTGGAATACCGGACCATCCACGGTTACCGGCGGGCCTATCGGGTGGCCGGCTCGGGTCCGGCGATCCTGCTGATCCACGGCATCGGCGACAACTCCACGACCTGGGAAACCGTGCAGACACGCCTCGCCCAGCGCTTCACCGTCATCGCCCCCGACCTGCTGGGCCACGGTCAGTCCGACAAGCCGCGCGCCGACTACTCGGTGGCGGCGTACGCCAACGGCATGCGCGACCTGCTCAGCGTGCTGGACATCGAACGGGTGACGGTCGTCGGCCATTCGCTGGGCGGTGGCGTGGCCATGCAATTCGCCTATCAGTTCCCGCAGTTGGTCGAGCGCCTGGTGCTGGTCGGTGCCGGCGGCGTGACGCGCGACGTGAACATCGCATTGCGGCTTGCGGCGCTGCCGTTGGGCACCGAAGCGCTGGCGCTGTTGCGAATCCCGTTGGTGCTGCCCGCGCTTCAGCTCGCCGGGCGTCTCGGCGGCGCGCTGCTCGGGTCGACCGGTCTGGGGCACGACCTGCCGAACATGCTGCGGATCCTCAACGACCTGCCCGAGCCCAAGGCCTCGTCTGCCTTCGCCCGGACCCTGCGTGCGGTGGTCGACTGGCGCGGCCAGGTGGTCACCATGCTGGACCGATGTTATTTGACGGAAGCCATTCCGGTGCAGTTGGTTTGGGGCACCCAGGATGCCGTGATCCCGGCCGCCCATGGAGAACTGGCACATGCCGCGATGCCGGGTTCCCGGCTCGAGTTCTTCGACAACTCGGGACATTTCCCATTTCATGACGACCCCGATCGATTCGTGAAGCTCATCGAGGAATTCATCGACACGACCGCGCCGTCGGTATACGACCGTGATGCCCTGCGCGGACTCCTGCAGACCGGCGTCACCGCGAAGTCGATCGACGCCCCGCACGATACGAAGTTCGCGGTTCTCGACGCGATGGAGACCGACGAACGCAGCGCGACCTAACGGCGGTCAGCCGGGCGACGTCACGCCGCGGTGTGCTCGCAACGCCTCGATTTCGCGTTCGAAGTCCTCGGCGGACGAGAACGAGCGATACACCGAGGCGAATCGCAGATAGGCGACCTCATCGAGATCACGCAGAGGACCGAGGATCGCCAATCCGACCTCATGGCTCGGCACTTCGGGAGAACCGGTGGCCCGCACCGCATCTTCGACCTTCTGGGCCAACTGGTTCAGGGCGTCGTCGTCGACCTGCCGACCCTGGCACGCGCGCCGTACGCCCTTGATCACCTTGTCCCGACTGAACGGTTCGGTGACGCCGCTTCGTTTGACCACCGCGACCACAGCGGTCTCCACCGTGGTGAACCGGCGGCCACATTCCGGGCATGACCGGCGACGACGAATCGCCTGGCCTTCGTCAGCTTCGCGCGAATCGACCACGCGCGAGTTCGGATGCCGGCAGAACGGACAGTGCATCACCGCTCCTTCGCCGCACCGACAATCGACCGTTTCGAACGGTCTCGAGCCTACCCGTGCCGCTCGGACCCGGCCGGGCGCCGTGCCGATCAAGGTGCGCACGGGCTGTCCTCAGCCGACCGGAGCGATCAGCGTCTGCCCGGCGTCCAGGGCCACCGATGGCAGCTTGTTGAGCTCCTTGATGCGGTCGACGACGGCGCTGACGGGTGCGTCGGGCGCCACGCGCCGGGCGACCTGCTGAATCGACTCCCCGGTCTGCACCCGGACCACCGCCAGCTGCGCGGGTACGGATGCGGTCGACGCGGTCGGCTGAACAGACTCTCCGAACTGCGCGACCAGGCCCAGCCACACCGTGATGCCCGCGGCGACGAGAGCCAGCAGCACCGTGGTCAAGGGCGTGACCGGGTTGCGCCGGTGCGAGGCACGGGAGCTCAGCACGCCCGTGCCCCGATGCTGGAACGCCGCACCCGAGGGACGGGAACCGGCCGGCCGCAGCCGGGCCTGGCGGTGACGATTCACGTCTGCACGCCGAGGCACGGTGCGGACGACGACGTCGGTGGGGTACTCGCGGGTGATGACGGTCATGTCGGTTCCTCTCCTGAGTTCGTACATAGGTTCGATCGCTCTTGTGTTCGACTATATCGCCCAAATGTTCGAACGGTAGAACATGTGATCGAACTGTTGCGAACGATACGACGACCCACCGACAAGTTCCGTTCCGCCGATTCGCCCCCCGCTTTCGCCACGTCACCAGCGGGAGGCGGCCGCGACACGCCGATCCGCCCGATCTCGAACACATGTTTGATCAATCGTGTGCACTGGGCTAGATTCGTTCACATGAGCGACAGCACCGATACCCCGGACCGCACCGATCGCACCCCCGAAACCCAGTCGGGTGGCCGGGCCAGCAGCCTCACAGAACGTCAGCGGACCATCCTCGACGTCATCCGCACCTCGGTGACGACGCGCGGCTACCCACCCAGCATCCGCGAGATCGGCGATGCCGTCGGCCTGACCTCCACCTCATCGGTGGCCCACCAGCTGCGCACGCTGGAGAAGAAGGGCTATCTGCGCCGCGATCCGAACCGCCCACGAGCCGTGGACGTCCGGGGCGCGGACGACTCGACCGGCGCCGCCATCACCACCGACGTGGCGGGTTCGGACACCCTGCCCGAGCCGACTTTCGTCCCGGTGCTCGGCCGGATCGCCGCGGGCGGTCCGATCCTCGCCGAGCAAGCCGTCGAAGACGTCTTCCCGCTCCCCCGCGAGCTCGTGGGCGAGGGCTCGTTGTTCCTGCTGAAGGTGGTCGGCGAATCCATGATCGACGCGGCGATCTGCGACGGCGACTGGGTCGTCGTGCGCCAGCAGAATGTGGCCGACAACGGGGACATCGTCGCGGCGATGATCGACGGTGAAGCCACGGTGAAGACCTTCAAGCGCACCAAGGGCCAGGTGTGGCTCATGCCGCACAACCCGGCGTTCGACCCGATCCCGGGCAACGACGCGGTCATCCTCGGCAAGGTCGTGACCGTCATCCGCAAGATCTGACGCCTGCCAGACCAATAGTCGAGCCCCGCTGCAGTCGCTCGCAGCGGGGCTCAGCCGTCGGCGGGGTCAGCCTCGGACGAATCCGTTGGTGACCGCGAATTCCTCACTGGCAAACCAGATTTCGACGTCAGCGTCGTCGTATCCGAGCGCACCCGGCACCCAGTACAGACCCGACTTCGTGTTGGCCTTGATGACGTAGCCGGCAGGCGGCTCCGCGCCGGTCGCCACGCGGAACGACATCTGCGCGGTCTCGGGCTCCTCCGCGCCCAAGGCATGGTGCCTGCCACTGGCCGGACCGGCCGTCACAGTGTCCTCTGCCGTCACAGTGTCCTCTGCCGGCGTGGCGTCCGCGCGCGGCTCGGCCGTCGGTTCGCTCGGTGGTTCGCTCGCCGGGACCTGGGCCGGCGCAGCATCGACGACCTGCTCCTCGGGCGCGTGCACGTCAGCGTTCGGGGCCCCGGCGTCCGCGGCGGCCGGCGCGACCCACACACGGTCGCCGGAGTCTCGAGGCCGCAGGCCCGCGAACCCTGCCAGCCCAGCCGCGGTCAGGCCCGCCGCCGCGCTCCCGCGGCGCAGGGCCTCGGGAAGTTGCACCGATGCCGTCGGTTCGTCGGCGGGCTCGTGAGCGTCCGGCTCGGACTCAGCGGGCTCGGCCGGCTCGGCAGCGTCCACGGGCTGGGCCTCGGCTTCGGCCTGTGCCGTCGACTCACCCTCGTCTGCAGGTTGCTCGGCCGTGAAATCGGGGTACACCGTCGGCGCGGTGTCGATGACGTCCGGGTTGCTCTGGAATTCGGGCCCGCCGCGCGGAGCGTCGAAATGCTCGGTCTCGGGCGCGAAGTCGGCGGCGTACTCGGTGTCGCCGCCGTCGTCCGCATACTGCGGGTCGCCGTACTCCCCGTCACCGAAATCGTGGTCGTCGTGGTCGTCGTAGTCGTACGTATCGTGCTCGTCGAAAACATCCTGGCCGGCCCGCCGCCGGCGCCGCAGCAGCGCCGCGATCACGATGCCCGACACCACCAGCAACAGCGGGATGATCGCCAGCAGCCACCACCAGTGGAACTGGTACCACTTGCCGGACTCCTCGGGCTGCGCGTTCACTCCGCCCGGGAGGTCGACACTGGGGACCTGCAGACCGCTCAACTGCGACGCCAGGTCCGCCGGCTCGGTACTGAACTCGTGGCTCGACTTGTTCCACGAGATCGACCCACCCGTGAACTTCTGGCTGATGACGTCGCCATTGACCGTCTGGTCCCCGGTCGGCGCGCCGAGCTTGCCGGTGGCGCCGCCGAGCTTGGCCCACGCGGCGTTCATCGCGCCACGGACGACGAATGCGCCGTGGTCGGGGGTCCAAAAGATGGTCGGATTGTCGGCCGCGGCGAAGGTGGCGACCCGGCTGGTCGGCGAGATGCCGCCGTCGGTCTCGTTGCTCGCCGGGAATCCGAGGTCACCTTGCGGCCCACCGGCCGCGCGGTACTTGGCCAGCACGTCGCCCGTGACGGCATGGGCACCGGTGGCGGCCGAGTAGAAGATGGTGCCGCCGGCAAAGTTCTGCGCCACGCCGTCGCCGACCTTGTACTGGGCACCCTGCGCGTCGCCGAGGGGCCCCTGCGGCCCACCGGCTGCCCGGCGGGCCGCGGCGATAGCCGTCGTCGCGTCGCCCGGCACGTCGAGCCCGGTCAGCTGGCCTGCCAGGTCAGCGGGTGTCGTGCTGAACGCCTTGGTCTTGGAGTTCCAGCTCACCTCACCGCCGGTGAAGGGCTGAGAGACGACGTCGCCCTTCCAGGACTCGTCGGCGGTCGGTACGCCGAGAGTGCCCGCCGACCCCCCGAGCTTGTCCCAGGCAGCGTTGATGGCACCGCGCACGACCCACGCGCCGTTGTCCGGCGTCCAGAAGATGACCGGCTTGTCGGCCGCGCTGAACGTGCTGTTCCGGCTCTCGGCCGCCTTCCCGGCGCCTTCGTCGATGGTCGGGAAGCCGAGGTCGCTGTCGGCGGCACCGCCGAGACCCTGATATTTGTCGAGAATCGGGCCGTAGATCAGGTGTGCGCCGGTGTTCTCGGTGAAATAGATCTTTCCGCTCGCGAAGTTCTGCGCATAGCCCGCGCCGACCTGGTAGACGTCACCGTCTTTCGCACCCAACTCACCCGTGTCACCGCCGGCGGCGTCCCAGGTATGCGAGATCGCCGCGTCGGCGGCGTCACTTTCCGGTGTCGCGATCGCCGTCGGAGCCATGAGCAATGCCACCGCGACCGAAAGGGCACCGATACCAGCCCGTCCGCCACGGGTTCGCAGCCCGGTCATCGAATTCCTCCCGCGGTTGGCAAAACTCCGGATACAAATTCCGTCAGACAAACTCTCTTGATTGAGAGGATTCTGTCAACTTTGCTTCAGTTCATGCCCATCGTGCGGGATATCCGGCAGTAACGCTCCAGTGTGTCGCGGTTGGATATGCGAATAAATTCGCGTGGGCAATTAGTTAAACGCCCAATCCGCGGCCGATGATCTCCTTCATGATCTCGGTGGTGCCGCCGTAGATGGTCTGGATCCGCGAGTCCAGGAATGCCCGCGCAATGGGATATTCGCGCATATAGCCGTAGCCGCCGTGCAGCTGCAGGCACCGGTCGACCAGGCGAACCTGCGCCTCTGTCGAATACCATTTGGCCATCGCGGCCTGGTCGATTGTCAGCTTTCGATCGAGATGCAGACGAATGAACTCGTCGACCATGATTCGCACCGCGGTGGCCTCTGTCGCCAGTTCGGCCAACACGAATCGACTGTTCTGGAAGCTGCCGATCGGCTTGCCGAACGCTTTACGCTCCTTCGCGTATTGCAATGTCGATTCCAGAACGGCCTCCATAGCTGCGGCGGCCATCACGGCGATGGAAATGCGCTCTTGGGGCAGGTTCTGCATCAGATAGACGAATCCCATGCCCTCGACCCCGAGCAGGTTCTCGGCCGGGACTCTGACATCGGTGAACGACAATTCCGCGGTGTCCTGCGCGTCGAGACCGATCTTGTCGAGATGACGGCCGCGTTCGAAACCCTCCATGCCGCGCTCGACCACCAGCAGGCTGAAGCCCTGCGCGCCCTTGTCCGGATCGGTCTGCGCGACGACGATCACGAGGTCCGCGTGAATACCGTTGGTGATGAACGTCTTCGAGCCATTGAGGACGTAGTGGTCGCCGTCCTTTACCGCGCGGGTCTTGATGCCCTGCAGGTCACTACCGGTGCCGGGCTCGGTCATGGCGATGGCACCGATCAGTTCGCCACTGCAGAACCCGGGTAGCCAGCGGCGCTTCTGCTCCTCGTTGGTGAGTTCGAGCAGATACGGCGCGATGACATCGTTCTGCAGCGTGAAGCCCAGACCACTGTGCCGTCCGGCCGCGGTCTCCTCGCTGACGATGACGTTGTAGCGGAAGTCCGGGTTACCGCCGCCGCCGTACTCCTCCGGCACCGCCATACCCAGAAAGCCCTGCTTACCGGCCTCGCGCCAGACCTCGCGGTCGACGATCTTGGCCTTCTCCCATTCCTCGCGGTAGGGCTCGGCATGCCGGTCCAGGAATGCCCGGTACGACTCCCGGAACAGCTCGTGCTCGGGTTCGAACAACGTGCGGTCGTACTTGATGACACCCATGCGAGACCTCCGGTACTGGATAAGTTTGCAACAACTTATCCCAACCGGGCGGTTGGTTGTGAGGGGGCCCACATCCGGCGCGTCGCCGGATTGCGACTACCGGGACTGGGCGCGCCCCGGCTGAGAACGACCCGACTGCGCACGCCCGGGGGCCTGCTGACCACCCGAACGCCGACGGCGGCGCTGTGCCTGACCCGCGGTCGCCGTCTTGGCCGGGCGGTTGCCGCCGCGCGGGGCGGGAGCTTCCTTGGATGCGGGAGCCCGGTACGGCGCGATCTCGCCGACCAGCGCCTGCACCGGCGCCGAGTCGGCGACGACTTCCTGCGGCCGGGCCGTGATACCGGCCTTGCGCAGCAATTGCTGGGCATCCTTGCGCTGCTCCGGCAGGACCACGGTGACGACGTCGCCGGCGCTGCCGGCGCGGGCGGTGCGTCCCGAACGGTGCAGGTACGCCTTGTGTTCGGCCGGCGGGTCCACGTGGACCACCAGCTCGACCTCATCGACGTGCACACCACGCGCCGCGATGTCGGTGGCGACGAGCACGCGTGCCTCGCCGGTGCTGAACGCCGCGAGGTTGCGGTCGCGGGCCGGCTGCGACAGGTTTCCGTGCAGGTCGACCGACGGCACGCCGGCCTCGGTGAGCTGGCGGGCCAGCTTACGAGCCTGATGCTTGGTGCGCATGAACAGGATGCGGCGGCCGGTGCCGGACGCCAGCCGGTGCACCAGGGCGTTCTTCTCCGCAGCACCGGAGACGTGGAACACGTGGTGGGTCATGGCCGGCGGCGGTGCGTCGATCTCGTCGACCGAGTGCGTGATCGGGTTGGACAGGAAGCGGCGGACCAGCTTGTCGACGCCGTTGTCCAGGGTCGCGGAGAACAACATGCGCTGCCCGCCGGCGGGGGTCGCCGCCAGGATGCGGGTGACGCCCGGCAGGAAGCCGAGGTCGGCCATGTGGTCGGCCTCGTCGAGCACGGTGACCTGGACGGCGTCCAGGCTGACGAGCTTCTGCTTCATCAGATCCTCGAGGCGGCCCGGGCAGGCGATGACGATGTCCACGCCGCCGCGCAGCGCATCGACCTGGCGGTTCTGCGACACCCCACCGAAGATCGTGGTGACCTTCAGGCCGACGGCGGTGGCCAGGGGTTCGACGGTGGCGGCGATCTGGGTGGCCAGCTCACGAGTCGGTGCCAGCACCAGACCCGTGGGGCGCGACGGGCGTCGCGACGCGCCGGCCAGCCGGACCACCAGGGGAATGGAGAAGGCCAAGGTCTTGCCGCTGCCCGTGCGGCCGCGGCCGAGCACGTCCCGGCCCGCCAGGGTGTCGGGCAGGGTGCTGACCTGGATCGGGAACGGCGCGGCGATACCGCGGCCGGCGAGCGAGGTGACGAGCGCCTCGGGGACGCCGAGCTCAGCGAACGAAGACGATAGTTCTGTAGACATGAAGGGACACAGCCTTTCCGGCACGGTGGGTCGACAATGCCGGCGGCAGTATCGGTCGCCGCGAGAAATGCTGGTGCAGAGGGAACTGACGGCTCTCAGCCGTTCCACGACGTGATCGGCAGACACGTCCTGGCAGGAGTGCGCAACCGATGTTGGTTCGAAGCTTAGTGCCGAACCGTGCCCGTCGCTGACCATCACCGCCGATCCGGCCGCCGGATCCGCGAAAGACCTTGCCCCGCAAGCAGTATCGCGACGGTGTGATTTCACCCACCGTCACCCGACACGGGCGGACCGAAAAATCGACACGCCCGACAAATTTTCGGCAAACACCGGGTACCGGTCCGGTCTCAGTGCGACGATGCGAAACGGTGCCGATTATCAGGGTCGGCGAAGTCGAAAGGGGGGCGAGGCGATGCGCGCTTTCGGACGCACCATTCCCGCAGTCGTGGCCGTGATGCTGACGGTGCTGAGCACCGTTCTGCTCGGGGTGGTGTCGATGGTCACGGCCGCGTTCACGCTGGCCGCGACCGCGCTGATCGTCCCGGGCACCGGCACGCCGAACGCCAACATCGTGGCCGGCTACAAGGAGAACGCGGACAACTACTACATCGCCCCGTTCAACCCGCTGTGCACGCAGGCCAACAACTGCACGCTGACCGGTATCAACTACCCCGCGCAGTTCTGGCCGTTCCCGTTCGCCGGCTGGGGCGGTCTGTCCGGCGCCAAGTGGAACGTCTCGACTGGTGAGGGCATCGCCAACCTCGATACCGCACTGATGGCTGCGCTCCCGACGGCGACGACCGCCAACCCCGTCGTCGTCTTCGGTTACTCGCAGGGCGGCAACATCGTGAGCCGGGAGAAGTCCACCCTGTCCGGCCTGACCGACGCCCAGAAGGCGGCGTTGTCCTTCGTGATGATCGGCAACACCAACCGGCCCAACGGCGGCCTGTTCGAACGCCTGGCATTCCTGGGCACGGTGCCGATCCTGGACGCCACGTTCGGCCTGCCGGCGCCGACCAACACCGGTATCAAGACCACCGACATCGCGTTCCAGTACGACGGCGTCTCCGACTTCCCGCTGTACCCCATCAACCTGCTCGCCGACCTCAACGCCATCGCCGGTTTCTGGTACACCCACGGCACCTACCTGGCACCGAACGCCAAGAGCGATGTCGGCGAGATTCCCGACCTCCAATACACCCCGGCAGAGCTGAACGCAGCCCTCACGGACCCGAAGAACCAGACCGTGTACGGCGACACCACCTACATCACCATCCCGACCAAGACGCTGCCCCTGGTCCGGCCGTTCCTGGAGTTCGGCGGCTTCACCCACACCAGCTTCATCATCCAGCCGTTGGTCGACCTGGTCTCCCCGGTACTGCGCGTCCTCATCGACACCGGCTACGACCGCAGCCTGAGTCCGGGCGTCCCGGCGCCGTTCCGGTTGATCCCGCTGATCAACCCGATCACGCTCACGGTGGACCTGATCAACGCCGCAGGCGAGGGCGTCAAGGCCGCGATCAGCGACATCACCGGCGGCAAGGTGCAGCTTCCGATCGCCGCGACCACCCCGGCCCCGGCACCGACGACGGTCGCGGCCCTGACCGGGTCGAGCGCGCCGAAGGCGGTGTCCGCCACCCCGACCGGCGACAGCAAGCTCGCGCCCGTCACGACCTCGAAGCTGTCGACGACGCCCGATCCCAAGGGCACCGTCCCGAAGGACAGCGGCACCAAGACCCCGGACGCCACGGCCACGGCCACGAAGACCACCGACACCAAGACCACCGACACCAAGACCACCGACACCAAGACCACCGACACCAAGACCACCGACACCAAGACCACCGACACCAAGACCACCGACACCAAGACCACCGACACCAAGACCACCGACACCAAGACCACCGACACCAAGACCACCGACACCAAGACCACAACCGACCCCAAGCAGGACCCCAAGCCCGGCACCGATCCGACCACCAAGCAGGGCCCGGCCAAGGACGGTCAGACCGGCGCCGATGACAAGGCCACCGACAACGCCAAGAAGCCGAAGAAGGACAAGACGCCCAAGACCCCCAAGCCCGTGAAGCCGGCCGCAGAGAAAGCGGACCAGCCGGCCAAGGCTGCCGCCTGACTCAGGCGGTGACGAACTCGCCGAGGCTGGCGGCCAGCGCCATCGGTACCCAGCCCTTGATCCGGGTGCCGTCGGCGGTGTGCTCGGCCACCTCGACGCGACCCTCGGCGTGCACTCGGGCCACGAGGTCGCCCCTGTCGTAGGGAATGGTCACGTCGACGGCGGCGTCGGTCGGCTCGATCAGTTCGCACATACGCATCCGCAACCGGTCCAGCCCCTCACCGGTATGGGCCGAGACGAACACCGCGTCGGGCAACGCGCGCCGTAGGTGCGCCAGCGCCAGATCACCGGCGGCGTCGATCTTGTTGACCACCAACAACTCTCGTGGTGCGGCGACGTCGTACTCGGCCACGACCTCGCCGACGACCTTGCGCACCGCGTTGATCTGCGCCAGCGGGTCGGCATCGGAGCCGTCGACCACGTGCACCAGCAGGTCGGCGTCGACGACCTCTTCCAGCGTCGAGCGGAACGCCTCGACCAACTGGGTCGGCAGGTGCCGCACGAACCCGACGGTGTCGGTCAGGGTGAAGGGCCGGCCGTCGTCCAATTGGCCTCGGCGCGTAGTGGGTTCGAGGGTGGCGAACAGGGCGTTCTGCACCAGTACCCCGGCGCCGGTGAGGGCGTTGAGCAGGCTGGACTTGCCGGCGTTGGTGTAGCCGACGATCGCCACCGACGGGGCGTCGCTGGCCCGGCGACTGTGCCGCTGGGTGTCGCGAATCTTCTTCATGTCCTTGATCTCGCGGCGCAACTTCGCCATGCGCTCGCGGATCCGTCGCCGGTCGGTCTCGATCTTGGTTTCACCGGGGCCACGGGTACCCACGCCGCCGCCGGCGCCGCCGGCGCGACCACCGGCCTGCCGGGACATCGACTCACCCCAGCCGCGCAGCCGCGGCAGCATGTACTCCATCTGGGCCAGCGACACCTGGGCCTTGCCCTCACGACTTGTGGCGTGCTGGGCGAAGATGTCGAGGATCAGCGCGGTGCGGTCGATGACCTTGACCTTCACCACCTTTTCCAGCGAGTTCAGCTGTGCGGGGCTCAGTTCACCGTCGCAGATGACGGTGTCGGCGCCCGTCGCGAGCACGATCTCGCGGAGCTCCTGGGCCTTGCCGGAGCCGATGTAGGTCGAGGCGTCGGGCTTGTCGCGGCGCTGGATCAGGCCTTCGAGCACCTCCGAGCCCGCGGTCTCGGCCAGGGCGGCCAACTCGGCCAGGCTGTTGTCGGCGTCGGCCGAGGTGCCGTCGGTCCACACGCCGACCAGCACCACGCGTTCGAGGCGCAGTTGGCGGTATTCGACTTCGGAGATGTCGGCGAGTTCGGTCGACAGACCGGCAACGCGGCGCAGTGCCGCACGATCTTCGAGCGCGAGTTCACCGACGCTAGGGGTGTTGTCGGGATTGAAAGGAGAGGTCATAGGTAGTTATCGATGGTGCCCGCAAAGTCAGCGGGCCGCATCTGAATTTCCTTCGTTCTCATGCCACCACTCGGCGGCCAGTTCACCGTGCGCCAACAGCACCGACGGCCCGCGCAGGAAGCTGGTGTTCTCGGTGATGGTCACATTGACCTCGCCACCTGGAATCACCACCCGCAGGCTGCCGGTGTCCGCGCCGATGTGGTTCAGTGCTGCCAACGTGGCAGCGACGGTTCCGGTTCCGCAGGAGCGGGTTTCACCCACCCCGCGCTCGTGCACCCGCATCGCCACGACGCCGTTGGCGGGCGCGGTGAGCACCTCGACGTTGACGCCCTCGGGGAACTGGTCGGCGTCGAAAGACACCGGCGCCGCGACATCCAGCGCCGTCAGCCCGGCCATGTTCAGCGACGCGTCAACGCAGGCCAGGTGCGGGTTGCCGACGTCGACCGCCAGCCCCTCGAAGGTGCGACCGGCGATGACGGCCTTACCCGGCCCGAACGACCGCGCCTTGCCCATCTCGACGGTGACCTCGGCGTTGACCGCATCGGCGCCGTGCAGCACCACCGGCCGCGGCCCGGCGAGCGAGCCGACCACGAACTCGTCACGGAACTCCAGCCCGGACGCACGCAGGTAGTGCGCGAAGACGCGGACGCCGTTGCCACACATCTGCGCGATGGAGCCGTCGGCATTGCGGTAGTCCATGTACCAGTCGTCGGCGGCGACCCCGTCGGGAAGTCGATCGAAGACGCCGGCGTTCTGGGCGGCTCCGGCCTTGGTCACCCGCAGGACGCCGTCGGCCCCCAGCCCACGGCGCCGGTCGCACAGCGCAGCGATGACCGAGGGGGTCAGATTCAGTTCGGCGTCGACATCGGGCAGCACCACGAAGTCGTTCTGGGTGCCGTGCCCTTTCGAAAACCGCACGTCTTCAGGATA
Source organism: Mycolicibacterium sp. HS_4_1 (assembly GCF_054515875.1). NCBI lineage: Bacteria > Bacillati > Actinomycetota > Actinomycetes > Mycobacteriales > Mycobacteriaceae > Mycobacterium > Mycolicibacterium sp. HS_4_1. The sequence continues at coordinate 2,496,823 of NZ_CM137261.1, read as the reverse complement.
CGTGGCGCCACCGCCGAGCCACGTCACCAGCGTTACCGTCCGCGTCGCCCGCCAGCCAGGTGATCCGGTGATCGCGCCGGAACCAGGAGCGCTGCCGCCGGACGTAGCGGCGCGTCCCGATGAATGTCCGCTCCTTCGCCTCGGCCATCGCGGCCACGTCACCACCGGCGTCCAGCGCGGTGAGCACCTGCGCATAACCGAGGGCCCGGGCCGCCGTCACCCCGTCCCGCAGACCGCGCGCCTGCAGCGTCCGCACCTCGTCGACCAGCCCGGTGGCGAACATCAGATCCGTGCGACGCTGTAGCCGGTCGTCGAGAATCTCTGTGTCCCAATCCAATCCGACGATGAGCGTGTCCCAGCGGGGGGCGCCGATCTGTGGCGCCGACGCCGCGAACGGTTGGCCGGTGAGTTCGACGACCTCCAGCGCCCGGACGATGCGCCGACCGTCGGTGTTGAGGATCGACGCGGCGGCCTCCGGATCGACCCGCGCCAACTCGCCGTGCAGGGCCGTGACGCCGACCTCGGCCAGCCGGTCCTCCCAGCGGGCCCGCACCTGTGCGTCGGTCGCCGGGAACGACCACTCGTCGAGCAGCGACTGGATGTACATCATCGAACCGCCGACGATCACCGGCACGGCTCCGCGCGCGGCGATGGCCTCGATGTCGGCCGCCGCGGCGGCCTGATAGTTCGCGACGGTCGCGATGTCGGTGACTTCGAGGACGTCGAGCTGGTGGTGCACGATGCCGCGCCGCTCGGGCACCGTCAGCTTGGCGGTGCCGATGTCCATGCCGCGGTAGAGCTGCATGGCGTCAGCGTTCACGATCTCGCCGCCCAACTGCTCGGCGAGGTCCAGCGCCAGCGCCGACTTTCCGGTCCCGGTGGGGCCGACGACCGCGATGGGCCTCACTGCGGGATCCAGGTACCGACGAAGTAGCCGACGCCGTACGGCGCGCCGCGGTACAGCTCGGTCGCCTTCGGATCCGGTCCGGCCAGCCCCGCCAGCACTTGATAGCCAACCCGGCCCAGGACCCCGGACAGCCCGGCGAGAGTGGCGACGTCGCCGGTAGCCAGGGCGTCGTCCCACTGCGCTTGGCGCGCCACCGAGTCGGGGTCGAAGCCGCCGGGTGCCGCGGTGGTCAGGGTGTTCGCCCCGTCGGCGACCACCAGCACGCCCACCGGATCGGGCGCAGCGTCCAATTCGTCACGCAGCGCGCGGCCGCGTTCCACCGCCACCTCCGGGGCCAGATCGTCGGCATAGACCCGCACCTCGACCGCGGCTTCGGGGTTGGCCGTGCCCCGCAGCCAACCGGCGATCAACGCGCACAACGGCATTTCTCGGACGGGGCCCGGACCTGCACTCCCGGTGGGCGCGAACGTCACGCGGACGTCGGCGCCGTACCCCGCGAAGGTGCCGACCGCCTCAGAACGCACGTGAGCGTCCTGCGGACCCACACCTACCGCCACCCAGCGCAAGGGCAGGACCTGCGCCGCAGACTGCACTGCGGCCGTCAGATCGGCCAGCTCCGCGGCGGCGCCGGAGGCCAGTTCGGGCACCAGAACAGGGGCCGATGGGACGATGGAGATGGCGCTGAGCACGCGTCCACGCTAACGAGTCCGGCAAACGCCTGCGCACACGGCGCGTCGACCTGTTTGAATAGCGTGCGAGTACCAGATGACGGCGCCGCGTCGCGCGGCAGAAGCGTGGGTCACCCCGCGCGCGGGCATGAGGAGCACGAGATGACCACCACCGAACCCGGCAACACCCCGAAACCGACTCCTCGGCCCGGTCCGCCGCGCCCCGGCCCCCGTCCCAGCCCCACCCCGCACCATCCCCCGGCGCCTGTGCCCGTGCCGGTTTCCTGCGATCCGCACCGGTTCGGCCGTGTCGACGACGACGGCACGGTGTGGCTGATCACCGCCGCCGGCGAACGCAAGATCGCATCGTGGCAGGCCGGCGACGCCGAGGCCGCGTATGCCCACTTCGGCCGGCGGTACGACGATCTGAGCACCGAGGTCGCGCTGCTGGAGCACCGGCTCGGCAGTGGTAGCGGCGACGCCCGCAAGATCAAGTCCGCCGCCGCGACGCTGCTGGAATCGCTGCCGGACGCATCGGTGCTCGGCGACGTCGACGCCTTGACCGCCCGGCTGACGACCATCGTCGAGCAGGCCGGCGCCAGCGCGCAGGAGGAGCGGGCCAAGCGCGACGAGCACCGGGCCGCACAGACCGCCCGCAAGGAGGCCCTGGCCGCCGAGGCCGAGGAGATCGGCGCCAACTCCACGCAGTGGAAGGCCAGCGGCGACCGCTTGCGGGCGATCCTCGACGAGTGGCGCACCATCACCGGCCTGGACCGCAAGGTCGACGACGCGTTGTGGAAGCGCTACTCGGCGGCCCGTGAGGCGTTCAACCGGCGTCGCGGCTCGCACTTCGCCGAGCTGGATCGCGAGCGGGTCGGCGTGCGGCAGGCCAAGGAGGCGCTGTGTGAACGCGCCGAGGCGCTGTCGGGCTCGACCGACTGGGGCGCCACCGCCTCGACGTTCCGCGATCTACTGGCGGAGTGGAAGGCCGCGGGTCGCGCCGCCAAGGACGTCGACGACGCCCTGTGGAAGCGGTTCAAGGCCGCCCAGGACACGTTCTTCAGCGCCCGCAACGCGGTCAACGCCGAGAAGGACGCCGAGTTCAACGCCAATGCCGACGCGAAGGCGGAGCTGCTGGTGGAGGCCGAGAAGATCGACATCAGCGACGTCGACGCGGCACGGGCGGCGTTCCGGGCCATCGGCGACAAATGGGACGCCATCGGCAAGGCTTCGCGCGACCGCACCGCCGAGCTGGAACGCCGGCTGCGGGCCGTCGAGAAGAAGATCCGCGACGCCGCGCAGAGCGGCTGGACTGACCCGGAGGCGCAGGCCCGGGCCGACCAGTTCCGTGAGCGGGCCGAGCAGTTCGAGCGTCAGGCGGAGAAGGCCGAGGCTGCGGGCAAGGCCAAGGACGCCGAAAATGCGCGGGCCAGTGCGGCGCAGTGGCGTGAGTGGGCCGACGCCGCATCGGCGGCGATCAAGAAGTAGCGGCGGACGCCGCAATCAAGAAGTAGGCGCGCCGGGCTCGTCCGGGCCGTCGAGCAGCCCACGCTTCTGCTGCTCGGCGATCGACTCGCGGCGCTGTGCCTCGGCGGCCAGCTGCACTGCGGTGCGCGACCACACCACTCGGGCCCAGTGGAACGTCAGCACGATGACGGCCAGCCACGCCAGGTACAGCCCGAAGCTCGGCCCCGGATATGGGTGCACCACGGTGTTGCGCGACCAGATCGCGAGCATGCCGAGGAAGCAGGACACGGCTGAGCCGGCCAGCGCGATCCAGGCCAGGCTCCACAGGCGGGTCAGCAGCGCCAGCATCGAGAAGCCGACGCTGAACACCAGGATCAGCCAGACGAACACCCGCGACGGCAGCAGAATCTTCGCGTCGAGGGCGATCTGATCGCCGATCAATACGTCGAACCCCTTGACGCTGCCGGTGTGCGGCAGCACGAACGACAGCAGGATCAGGAAGACGCAGATCGCGACGACCATGGCGCGGCCGCCGGGATCGATTTCACGGGCGATGCGCTGCTCGGCGGCATCGATGTCGCCCTTGAACTGCTCGAAGTCGCCGTTCGGCTGTCCGGGCTTGGTGTCGTTCATCGTGAACATCCCTGCTCTACGGGCGTGACGGGAGGCGCGCCGATCTGCGGCATGCCCAGCCCTACGCCGGTGGTGGGTTTGCGGCCCGCGGCATGTGCGTCACCAGCGCGGGTGCGACGGTGCGACGTGATGGGGGCGTCGGCGATCAAGTGGTGCGGGGCGGCGCCGGTGACGGTCGTGGTGACGATGTCGCCCGGCCGGATGTCGGCAGCCCGATTGTCGCCGAAGCCCGGGGTGAAGTGCACCAGCCGGCCGTCGCGGGCGCGGCCCGACATTCTCTCGGTGGCCGAATCTTTGCGGCCCTCGCCAGTGGCCACCAGCAACTCGACCTCACGGCCGACCTGGGCCAGGTTCTCCTCCCAGGAGATGCGCTCCTGCAGCTCGATGAGCCGCATATAGCGCTCGGACACCACCTCTTTGGGGAGCTGGTCGGGCAGCTCGGCGGCCGGGGTGCCGGGCCGCTTGGAGTACTGAAAGGTGAAGGCGCTCGAGAAGCGGGCGCGTTCGACGACGTCGAGGGTGGCCTGGAAGTCCTCTTCGGTCTCCCCCGGGAATCCGACGATGATGTCGGTGGTGATGGCCGCGTGCGGGATCGCCGCGCGTACCCGCTCGATGATGCCGAGGTACTTCTCGGCGCGGTACGAGCGGCGCATCGCTTTGAGGATGCGGTCGGATCCCGACTGCAGCGGCATGTGCAGCGTCGGGCAGACGTTCGGGGTGGCCGCCATGGCCTCGATGACGTCGTCGGTGAACTCGGCGGGGTGCGGCGAGGTGAAGCGGACCCGCTCCAGACCCTCGATCTCGCCGCAGGCCCGCAACAGTTTGGCGAACGCGCCGCGGTCGCGCTCGATCGCCGGCCCCTCCGAGCCTTCACGCAGCAGCTCGGCCCAGGCCGTCGGGTCCTCGCGCAAGCGCTCGTCCGAAGCGAAGGAGACGCCGTAGGCGTTGACGTTCTGGCCCAGCAGCGTGATCTCGAGGACACCCTGGTCCACGAGCGACTTGACTTCGGCCAGGATGTCGCCGGGTCGTCGGTCGACCTCCTTGCCGCGCAGCGACGGCACAATGCAGAACGTGCAGGTGTTGTTGCACCCTACCGAGATCGAAACCCAAGCGGCATAGGAGGATTCGCGCGTCGCCGGCAGCGCCGACGGGAATTCCTGCAGCGCCTCGACGATCTCGACCTGCGCTTCGCGGTTGTGCCGGGCCCGCTCCAGCAGCACCGGCAGCGAGCCGATGTTGTGCGTACCGAACACGACGTCGACCCACGGCGCCTTGCTCAGCACCGTGTCGCGGTCCTTCTGCGCGAGGCAGCCGCCGACAGCGATCTGCATGTTCGGATCGGCTTCCTTGCGCGGCGCCAGGTGGCTGATGTTGCCGTAGAGCTTGTTGTCGGCGTTCTCCCGGACCGCACAGGTGTTGAACACCACCACGTCGGCATCGGCACCCTCGTCGGCCCGCCGGTATCCGGCGTCTTCCAGGAGGCCGGCCAGCCGTTCGGAGTCGTGGACGTTCATCTGGCACCCGTAGGTGCGGACCTGATAGGTGCGTCCCGTCCCGGAACCCGTAGCAGACTCCGTGACGTCAGCTTCCACGTCCGGAGTCGCTGTCGAAATCACGTGCCAATCGTACGGGCGGCGCGTTTTATACCAAATTTGCCGAAGGCATTCCGGGTTTCTGTGAGAGATCCACGCACCCGGGCGTACCTGGGTAGTCTCTGTGCGCATGGTCACCGGCGAGCCGTCACCTGCCACTCCGATGATCTCGGTCAAGGGGGTCAACAAGCACTTCGGTGCACTGCATGTACTGAAAGACATCAATCTCGAAGTCCCCCGCGGCCAGGTGGTCGTGCTGCTGGGACCGTCAGGTTCGGGCAAGTCGACGCTGTGCCGCACCATCAACCGACTGGAGACCATCGACTCCGGCTCGATCCACATCGACGGTGAGCTGCTGCCCGAGGAGGGCCGCAAGCTCGCCACGCTGCGGTCCGAGGTGGGCATGGTGTTCCAGTCGTTCAATCTGTTCGCGCACAAGACAATTCTCGAGAACGTCACCCTCGCGCCGATAAAGGTGCGCGGTAAGGGCAGAGAAGAAGCACGGTTGAGGGCGATTGAACTGCTGGAGCGGGTCGGGGTCGCCAACCAGGCCGACAAGTACCCGGCGCAGCTGTCGGGCGGTCAGCAGCAGCGCGTCGCGATCGCCCGATCCCTCGCCATGGGCCCGAAGGTCATGCTGTTCGACGAGCCCACCAGCGCGCTGGACCCCGAGATGGTCAACGAGGTGCTGTCGGTGATGACGTCGCTGGCGACCGAGGGCATGACCATGATCGTGGTGACGCACGAGATGGGCTTCGCCCGCCGGGCGTCGAACCGGGTGGTGTTCATGGCCGACGGCACCATCGTCGAGGACGCCGAGCCCGACGAGTTCTTCACCGCGCCGAAGTCCAACCGGGCCCGGGACTTCCTGGGCAAGATCCTGGACCACTGATCGTGAAACGATCGATCGGGCAGAGGTTCGTGAAACCGGCAATCGGGCAGAGGTCCGTGAAACGGGCAATCGGGCCGCAGGCGGCGGCACGAGTTATTCGCCGCCTGGCCGCGGTCACCGTGCTGATCGTGGCCCTGCTATCCGTGAGCGCGTGCGGGGCCAGCAGCAAGAAGATCACCATCGGCACCAAGTTCGACCAGCCCGGCCTGGCCGCGAAGAAGCCCGACGGCACGCTCGCCGGCTTCGACATCGACGTCGCCACCTACATCGCCGAGCAGCTCGGCTACAAGCCCGACGACATCGAATGGAAAGAAGCCCCGTCGGGTCAGCGCGAGAACCTGATTCAGAATCACCAGGTCGACTTCATCGTCGCCACCTACTCGATCACCGACGCCCGCAAGCAGAAGGTGTCGTTCGGCGGTCCCTATCTCGTCACCGGCCAGAGCCTGCTGGTGCGTGCCGACAACAACGAGATCACCAGTGTCGAATCGCTGCAGAACCACAAGAAGCTGTGCTCGGTGTCAGGTTCCACACCGGCACAACGCATCAAGGACAAGTACCCGGGCGTGCAGCTGCAGCAGTATGACACCTACTCGGCCTGTCTCGAGGCCGTGAAGACCGGCGCCATCGATGCGCTCAGCACTGACGAGGTGATCCTGGCCGGCTACGCCGCCCAGACCCCCGGCGCGTTCAAACTGGTCGGCAAGCCGTTCTCGGTGGAGAAGTACGGCATCGGATTGCTCAAGGGCGACAAGGAACTTCGCCAGAAGGTCAACGACGCCATCGAGAAAATGCAGAAGAGCGGTGAATGGCAGGCCGCGTTCGACCGCAACCTGGGGCCCGCCGGGCTCTCCGCGCCGCCGCCTCCCCCGTTGGACACCGATATCAACGGCAGTGGCGGATCGAAGCGCGTCGATCTGTGGGGCACCTACGGCGGCAAGATTCTGGCCGCATTCTGGACGACGATCCAGTTGACGCTGCTCGCCGCGGCCGGGGCGCTGATCCTGGGCACCCTGCTGGCCGCGATGCGGCTGTCACCGGTGCCGGTGCTGCGCTGGCTGGGCACGGCATACGTCAACGTGGTCCGCAACACCCCGCTGACGCTGATCATCCTGTTCTGCTCGTTCGGCATCGGGAACACCCTGCGGATCACCCTTGTCGATCCACATTCGCCGACGGCCGTGGTGGACAGCAACTTTCGGCTCGCGGCTCTCGGGTTGACGGTCTACACCGCGTCGTTCGTGTGCGAGACGTTGCGCTCGGGCATCAACACCGTGCCGCTGGGCCAGGCCGAAGCCGCGCGCTCGCTGGGACTGAGCTTCGGGCAGAACCTGCGGATGATCTTGCTGCCGCAGGCTTTTCGCGCGGTGATCAATCCGCTGGGTTCCGTGTTGATCGCATTGGTGAAGAACACCACCATCGCCTCGGCCATCGGCGTGGCGGAGGCGGCACTGCTGATGAAGGAGATGATCGAGAACACCGCGGCACTGCTGGCGGTCGGTTCGATCTTCGCCGCTGGTTTCGTGGTCCTGACATTGCCGTTGGGGCTGTTGTTCGGTTGGTTGGGTAGGCGATACGCGGTGGTGCGGTGATGAGCGCTCGCGCGAAGAACAGAAGACCCGTGAGCGCTCGCGCGAAGAACAGAAGACCCGTGAGCGCTCGCGCGAAGAACAGAGGGCACCGATGAGCGAAGCTTCCGTCCTCTACGACGCCCCGGGACCGCGGGCGCAGCGTCGCAACATCGTTCTTGCCGCCGTCATCGTCGCGGTGATCATCGCGATGGCCGGCTGGGTGCTGTGGCAGTTCGAGTCCAAAGGCCAACTGACCGAAGCGAAGTGGCACCCGTTCCTGACCGTGAACCTGTGGACGACGTACGTGCTGCCGGGTGCGGTAGGCACGTTGACGGCGGCGGCGGTATCGATCGTGCTCGCACTGGTGCTGGGTCTGCTGCTGGGCATGGGCCGGCTGTCCGAAGCGCGCGCGGTGCGGTGGGCGTCCTCGGTGTTCGTCGAGTTCTTCCGCGCCGTCCCTGTGCTGATCATGATGCTGTTCGCGTACTTCCTGTTCGCGTTGTACGACGTCTTCCCGTCACGGCAGCTGGCGCTCGCCGGCGTCATCACCGGGCTGACGCTGTACAACGGCGCCGTGATCGCGGAGATCGTGCGCGCCGGCGTGTACGCGCTGCCCCGCGGCCAGCGTGAGGCTGCCGTGGCGCTGGGCCTGCGGCCCGGTCAGACGCTGCGGCTGATCCTGCTCCCCCAGGCCGTAACGTCGATGCTGCCCGTGCTGGTGTCCCAGATGGTGGTGGTGCTCAAGGACACCGCCATCGGCTACCAGATCACCTTCGTCGAGATGGTCCGCCAGGGCACCAACATCGGTTCGGCGTACAGCAATTACATCCCCGCGCTGCTGGTGATCGCGGCGCTGATGATCAGCCTCAACTTCGCGCTGTCGGCGCTGGCGACCCGACTCGAGCGCCGGCTGCGGCAGTCGCGACGCGCCCCGGAACCACTGCCGGTGAATACCGGTGTTCAGGACGACACGCCAGGCGCACCGGCAGTCTGAGGCGCCCCCGGCCAGGCCCGGAGAGCCTGATCGGCCACCGCGTGCAGTTCGTCACGGTCGGCACCGCTGTTGGCTTGGACCGCCAGGCCCTGACTGATCGCACCGATCCAGCGCGCCAACAGCTCTGGGTCCGCCCCGGCCAGTTCGCCCAGCCGCTGGGCGGCGCTGAACCGTTCGGCCAGCTCGGCGATTCCGTCTTCGCGAAGCTGGGCCAGCTCGGCATGCAACTCTGTCGCCTCATCGCCGGCGGCCAGCGCGCTCTGCACCAGCAGGCATCCGCGCGGACCGGCTGTCCCGGACGACGCGTCGACAGCGCCGTGCACCATGGCGTACGCCGTTTCCCATGCGGTGGGCAGGGCGAGCGCACGCTCGGCATATCCGCCGGGCCCAGCTTGGTAGCGCCGCACGGCAGCGCGGAACAGGTCGGCCTTGGACCCGTATTCGGCGTACAGGCTGCGGCGGTTGATGCCGGTCGCAGCCGTGAGGTCACTGATGGACACCCCGTCATAGCCGTGCGCCCAGAACAGTCGCATCGCGATGTCGAGAACACCCTCGGGGTCGAACATGCGGGGTCTGCCGATCGCCATCGACCCTCCTGTGTGACGTGGGCCATAGTTCGGAATGAAAGCCCGACCTAGGCGCCTTGTCCTGAGCGTACTTAGTAACCGATCGGTTCGAAAGAATCATTCCACGGCTTGGAGAGCTCATGAGCACCACTTCGGAAGCCCCGCTCGCGGGGCGGCGCGCACTGGTCACCGGCGGTTCCCGCGGCATCGGCGCCGCGACCGTACGCCGACTCGCGGCAGACGGCGCAGCGGTCGCGTTCACCTACCAGTCCTCACCCGATGCCGCGCAGGACCTGGTCGACGAACTGGAGGCAACGGGCGCGAAGGTGGCCGCCATCAAGGCCGACAGCGCCGACGCACTGGACGTCGCCGCCGCAGTGGACGAAGCGGTCGAGCGGCTCGGCGGACTGGACATCCTGGTCAACAACGCCGGCGTCGCGCAGGGCGCACCAATCGAGTCGTTCCCGCTGGAGGACTTCGACCGGATGCTGGCCATCAATGTGAAAGCAGTCTTTGCCGCCATTCAGCGCGCCGTACCGCACCTGGGCGCCGGTGGCCGCATCATCACCATCGGCAGTGTGAACGCGGACCGGGTGCCGACCGTCGGCTTCTCCGTCTACGCCCTCACCAAGGCAGCGGTCGCCGGTTTGACGCGGGGCCTGGTGCGCGAGCTCGGCCCGCGCGGCATCACGGTCAACACCATCCAGCCGGGACCGGTCGCCACCGACATGAACCCCGACACCGGCGACCTCGCCGACGAGCTTCGCCCGCTCATCGCGGTCGGCCAGTACGGGCAGCCGCGCGATATCGCCAGCGCCGTCGCCTATCTGGCCCACCCCGAATCCTGGTTCGTCACGGGCGTCACCTGGAACATCGACGGCGGATTCGTCATCTGACGCCGTGGGTTGACCAACGCGCCCGCGGGGTACACCCCCGAAGTGAACCCCGCGGGCATCTATCCCGTGTGTCCTAGAGAGATCTACTCGATCACGGGAGGCGTCATGAGCGTCGAGGTTCGTGCATTGACGGCAATTCCAGCTCCGGCCCAGACCTTGGCCGCGCTGTGCACCGCGTGTCTGGTACTCGCCGCAGCACCGGCACCATCAGCTCAGGCCCCCACGCACCGGGTCCCCGTCCTGGCGCCATCCAGCATCTCGCTGACCGCCCAACCGCTGCCCCTGCCGCTGGACCTGCTCAATCAGCAGGTGGTGTTCAACGTCGGGCTGTTCGCCGATTGGATCACCACCGGCGCCACTCTGTTCCAGCGCCAGACACAGGTGCCCGGCGCGTTCGTTGCCGACCTGAGCGCCGGCGTACCGCCGCAAACCGCGGTGGCTCGGGCCTTGAGCGCCTTCGCCGACATCGAGTTCGAAGCGGGACGTGATCTGATCGGGTTCGCCCAAGATTTCGCGAACTTCCAGCTGCAGTTCCGCGCCACCACCCTGTCGGCGTTCCCGCCGTTCAACGCAGGACCCGGTCAACAGTTCGTCGTCGCCACCACCGACTTCGGCCTCAATCTGGTGCAGGGCATAGCCAACTTCGCCTCGGCGCTGGTCACCGGGGCACAGCAGTTCACCCACGGCTTGCTGGGCACTCCGGTGCCGGTGGCGCCACTCAAGACCAGTGCCGTCGCCGCCACCAGCATCCCTGTCATCACGCCGAAAACACCGCTGGGGCAAAAACAACCGACCGTCAACACCCTCAGTCCGACGACGACCAATGGCGGCAAGCTCACCGGGCAACACCCGCTGACCGCCGTGATCAACACCGTCACCGGCCCAACGAAAGACCTTGGCGTCCAGACGCATTCATTCCAGACTCACCAGCCCGACGGCAACACTCCGCACGGCAAGACCCATCAATCCCCAAGCAAGGGACCGCACCACCGCTAGACCGCGCGGCGCTGACGCTCCTGCGTGAGCTGAGTGTTGACGACGTCGAAGGCCATGCCCTGGCTGTAGCCGCGACGCGCCAACATCGCGACCAGGCGCCGGGTCACCTTCGTCTCGTCGTCGAGGTTTTCCCGCTGCAGCTTGGCGGCGACGAGCTCCTCGGCTCGCACCCGCCACTCGCCCGCGTCGACGCTGTCGAGCGTCTCGGCGATCACCTCGGCGTCGATGCCCTTGGTACGCAGTTCAGAAGCCAAGGCGCGCTTGCCTTTTCCTGCATTGGTACGACGTTCCCGCACCCACTGCTCGGCAAACGCCGCGTCGTCCACCAGCCCGACCTCCGTGAGCCGGTCGAGTACGCGGGCACTGACATCGTCGGGAAAGCCGCGCTTGGTCAGCTGCGCTTCGAGCTCGGCCCGGCTACGCGCGCGGGTGGTGAGCAGACGCAGACAGACGTCCCGTGCCTGCTCCTCACGCCGCGGCGCGTCAGCCGGCTCCGCCTCAGAAGTCGACTGGGGCGGGAAGGACGTCATCGACCGCACCATCGGTCACCACCGCGCCGATACCGAGCTTCTCTTTGATCTTCTTCTCGATCTCATTGGCGGCGTCGGCGTTCTGCAGCAGGTAGTTACGGGCGTTCTCCTTGCCCTGTCCCAGCTGCTCGCCGTCGTAGGTGAACCACGAACCCGACTTCCGGATGAAGCCGTGCTCGACACCCATGTCGATGAGCGAGCCCTCACGCGAGATGCCGCGGCCGTAGAGGATGTCGAACTCGGCCTGCTTGAACGGCGGCGCCACCTTGTTCTTGACGATCTTGACGCGGGTGCGGTTACCGACCGCGTCGGTGCCGTCCTTGAGCGTCTCGATGCGGCGCACGTCCATACGCACCGAGGCGTAGAACTTCAAAGCCTTACCACCCGTGGTGGTTTCGGGCGAACCGAACATGACGCCGATCTTCTCGCGCAGCTGGTTGATGAAGATGGCGGTGGTGCCGGAGTTGTTCAGCGCACCGGTCATCTTGCGCAGCGCCTGGCTCATCAGACGAGCCTGCAGACCGACGTGGCTGTCACCCATCTCGCCCTCGATCTCGGCGCGCGGCACCAGGGCGGCAACCGAGTCGATGACCAGGATGTCGATGGCGCCGGAGCGCACCAGCATGTCGGCGATCTCCAGGGCCTGCTCACCGGTGTCAGGCTGCGAGACCAGCAGTGCGTCGGTGTCCACACCGAGCTTCTTGGCGTACTCGGGGTCCAGCGCGTGCTCGGCGTCGATGAACGCCGCGATCCCGCCGGCGGCTTGCGCATTGGCCACCGCGTGCAGGGCGACCGTGGTCTTACCCGAGGATTCCGGGCCGTAGATTTCGACGACGCGGCCGCGCGGCAGACCGCCGATACCGAGCGCGACATCCAGCGCGATGGACCCGGTCGGGATGACCGAAATCGGTTGGCGGGTCTCTTCTCCCAGCCGCATGACCGAGCCCTTGCCGAAACTCTTGTCGATCTGTGCCAGCGCGAGCTCGAGTGCCTTCTCGCGATCTGGGGCCTGTGCTGCCATGGGTGGTCTCCGTCCTCGTGGGTGTCCGTTGATCGGGTTTCCGATCGGTTGGCCGTGACGCTAGCGGCGGGGTCCGACAAAAACGCGTCGGTCGCGTTTCCAGCCGTTCGAACTGGCACCACAGTAGGACGAACAGATGTTCGATTTCAAGCAGACACGCCGATCAGGACCCAACGTCGAACGCAGACCCGGGTACGGGAGGCCCGCATTCACATCGTCGATGCGCCTTCACGGCCAGGGTTACCCCGGGAGGTCACAGCGAACGCTGGCGCCGCAGACCCAACGTCCTCATCAGGGAAAGCGCGCGCAGGCCGACGGCCGGCGCCATGTCGGCGCCCCGCGCGATCACGCCCCGCCAGCGCGGTACGACGCGGAAAATCTGGTGGGAGTCCATCAGCTCGATCGCGGCCCGGGCGACGTCGTCGGCGTTCAACGGCTTGGGACCCGAGAACAGCAGCGCCGCGCCGGGATCGTGAGTCGTGGCAGTGACCATCTCGGTGTTCACCACGTCCGGGCACAGCGCGCAGGCCCGGATCGGCAGGCCGGCGCTGCGCAGTTCGCCCTGCAGCGAGGTGGTGTAAGACAGCACCGCGGCCTTGCTCGCCGCATACACGGCCAGCCCGGGCACGGGCGTCAGCGCCGAGATCGAGGCGATATTGAGGATGACACCGCCGCGGGCACCCATGGCATTGACGGCCGCCATGCAGCCCGCCATCATGCCGCGGACATTGACGTCAAGGGTCTGTACGACGTGCTCGGCGGGCTGTTCCCAGCTGTTGCCCGCGTGCAGCACCCCGGCGTTGTTGACCCACACCGCAATTCGCCCCTGCTCGGCGGCAAGCGCGGCAATGCTCTGGTGACCCGTGACATCGCGCACGTCCTGAGCGAGGCCCCACGCGCCATGCCCGACGGTCTCGGCAGCGCGCTGCGCGGCAGCCGCGTCGACGTCGGTGATCAGCACGCGGTGCCCCTGTGCGGTGAGGGCTTTCGCGATGGCCAGGCCGATTCCGCGGCCAGCTCCGGTGACTACGGCAATGGTGGCGCTCATAGGCCATCCTCCTCGGTGTCGAATTGGCTCAGAGCTTCGCTCAGCCATACGAAGGACGCTATGAGTTCGGGGTGGCGAACACCATGTCGCCGTCCGACAAACAGTGCGGGGTGAGTAGTCGCGAGAGACCAGAACGCGTTGTTCACCATTGATCGCGCGGGACGTCGAAGTCCGCGCACAGGGCCCGCCAGACGTCGCGGGGTTCGACGCCGGCTTCGATCGCCTGAGCCGGTGTACGGCCACCGAGAACCGCCAGCACGTGGTCCTTCACCAAGGCAGCACCGCGCGCCGCACCGAACTGGTCTTCGATCAGCAGGGTGAATTCGGTCAGTCGCACCGCACCAACCTACTCAGCATCGACGCGCAGCGCCGCCCGGCACACGGCCACCGGGTCGGCGACGCCGGCTCCACTGTTGCCGGCCCGTCGTGCGGCATCCCGGTAGGGAGGCGCCGACAGGACTCGGCCGACAGCCGCCGTCAACGAGTCCGCGGTCAACGGCCGGATCAACTCACCACTGCCTTGCCGCACAACCCGATTGGCGATCTCCCACTGGTCGCCACCACCGGGCACCACCACCAGAGGCACCCCGGCCAGCAGCGTCTTGGAGACGATGCCGTGGCCGCCTCCGCAGATCATCACGTCGGCCCGCTTAAGCAGCTCGTCCTGGCGGCCGAGTCCGACCGCGGCCCACGGCGGCACCGGCGCATCGGGGCCCCGCAGCCGGGATACGACGACACGCGCGCCGTCGGGCAGTGTCCGTCCCGGGATCAGCGCCTCCAGGGCCAGATCATCGAGGCCCTGCATCCCGGTCGTGGCCGTCGACGGCGCCACCACCACGACCGGACCCGAACCGGCGGGAATGTCGAGCACCGCGGTGGTCGGCTCGAAGTGCAGCGGCCCGACGACGACGGCCTCGGCCGGCCAGTCAGGGCGCGGCACCTCCAGCTCGGGCAGGGTCGCGATCAACCGCCGCGCGGGCCCGGGATCGGCTGCGGGCAAGCCGATTCCGATGCGCGCCGCCGACCGCTGCCGGTCCCCTTGGCGCACCGAACGCGCCGTGAAGAATCGCAGCATCGTGTCGCGCAGCCGGCCCCGCACCCCGACGCCCGGAGCCAGCCCGCTGCCCAACGGCGGCAACCCTTTCGACGGCAGGTACAGCGGGTGCGGCGTGAGCTCGACCCAGGGCAGACCCATCATCTCAGCGGCCATGCCGCCGCAGGCCGTGATGACATCGGATACCACCAGGTCGGGCGCCAGCTCCCGCAGCGCCGGCGCATTGAGCACCGCCATCCGCGCGGCACGCTCGTGAATCTTGGCGCCCGAGTCGAGGTCGTCGTCGCCATCCTCGGGGTCCAGCCCCAGCAGCTCCCGCGCGTCGACACCTGCCTCCGCCGCAGTGCCGAGCCATTGCCGACCGGTCAGCAACACCGGATGGTCGCCGGCCGCCCGGAACCGAAGGCACAGCGCGATAGCCGGAAAGGCATGGCCGGGGTCCGGCCCGGCAACCACGGCGACGCGCATCGGGCCACCTTGTCATACCGGCCCCTGTGCGCCGGCGGGCAGGCGCATTACCGTGACCGTATGACACAGAGCACACCGGCAGTGACTCAGACCAACGTCGAGATCGTCGAAACCTTCCTTTACGCCCTGCAGGCCGAGGACATGGAGACCGCCGACCGCCTGCTCGACGACAACCTCGTCTACGAGAACGTGGGACTGCCCACCATCCGCGGTCGGGCCCGCGCGATGAAACTGTTCCGGCCCATGAAGAACAGCCCCGTCAGTTTCGAGGTCAAGTTCCACCGCATCGTCGGCGAGGGCACCACGGTGCTCACCGAGCGCACCGACGCACTGGTCATCGGGCCGGTGCGGCTGCAGTTCTGGGTCTGCGGGGTGTTCGAGGTGCGCGACGGCAAGATCACGCTGTGGCGGGACTACTTCGACATGTTCGACATGGTCAAGGCCACCGTGCGTGGTCTCATCGGGGCCGCCGTCCCGGCCCTGCGGCCGACCATGTAGCCAGCGGTAAAATTGACCACCATGGCCAATGAGAATCGCCCGAAGCCCAACGCCCGGCAGTACATCAAGTACAGCTACGGCGGCCGGCTGCCCGACTCGATGCGGGCGTGGGTGACCGAGGACCTCATCGGCAAAGGCGCGACGCTGCGGATCGTCATCCGCATGTTCGTCCCCGCGTTCCTGATCTTGATCCCGATCTGGTTCCTGCCGGAGCTGCTCGGCATCACCGGGGGCTCGGACCTCGTCATCCGCCTGAGCGCGACGGTGCCCATCCTGATCCCGGTGGTCTACTTCTCCCATGCGCTGAACAAGATCTGGCGGCGGCACATGCTGGTCAAGAACGGCATCGACCCGAAGCTGCTCGACCAATCGCTGCGCCAGAAGAACGCCCACATCCACGCGGCTTATGAAGAGCGGTACGGTCGCCGGTCCGACGACGGCACCGGCTCCACCACCATCTAGCGGACCGTCAGGCCTGGCGCAGGCGCCCCAGTTCGTCGAAGGCCTGCGCCCAGGCACTCAGCCGGTCGGTGGCGGCAACCAGTTCACTGCGGTACCGCTGCTCGGACATCGCCCGGGCCGAACCCGCACCGCTGTTCGCCGCCGACACCAATTGCGCTGCGGCCGTGACGATGTCGGCGTACTGCCGGACACCGGCGTCGAGCTGCGCGGTATAGGCCTTGATGGCCGGCGCCAGATGACCACGAGACTGTGGCACCGAGCCGGCCGCACGCTCCATCGCGGCCACTTCCCCGGCGGTACCGGCCAGCGCCGCAGCCGACGCATTCGCCGCGGCGGTCACCTCGACGATCTCGGCGGCGGGCAGCAATTGGCCGCGCTGGATGACGCTCAACAGGGAGTACAGCCCACGTTCGGCCGACGCCAGCGTCTCCATCGGGCGCCGTGCCGCCGAGCCTCTGGGCGGCAGCAGCCGTGAGGTCCGCACCGGTGGCAGTGGTTCCCCACGCAGCCACCGGTAGCGCAGGAAGCACAGCGTGGCCAGGAACGCGGCGCCGCCGGCGATGGGGCCGGTGACGATCAGCACCCAGAACGGGGTGCTCCAGGCCGCCAGCAGCGCCGTCAACCCGATCCAGAACGCGCTGGCGCCGGCGAACAACCAGCTCAGCCGCAGCGCCCAGCGGCGCTTGCGCAGCAGCCGGGCCCGCGGATCGGCGGCCGCGCCGAGGCGCTGGGCCACCAGGTCGGACAATTCGGCAGCGGTGTCGATGCCGCGTTGCAGGACTGCCTGCCAGCCCCGGGTCTCCCCGGGACGGCCGGCCGACTGGGCTTTCACCGCTGCCCCCTCACATCTCAGAAAACTATTGCGACAGCGGGTTTTCCGGTGCCGGATTGGCGGCCGGAGCTGCCGGGGTGGCCGGTGCGGCGGCACCGCCGGACGGCAGGGAATTGCCCTGCATCGAGGCGCGGATCTGCTCGAGGCGCGAGTGGCCGGCCATCTGCACGCTGGCCTGCTGGACCTCCATCATGCGGCCCTGCACCGAGTTCTGAGCCAGCTCGGCCGAACCCATGGCGTTGGCGTAGCGGCGCTCGATCTTGTCGCGCACCTCGTCGAGGCTCGGGGTGTTGCCCGGGGCGGCGATCTCCGTCATGGAGCGCAGCGAGGCGCTGACCTGCTCCTGCATCTTGGCCTGCTCGAGCTGCGACAGCAGCTTGGTGCGCTCGGCGATCTTCTGCTGCAGCACCATGGCGTTCTGCTCGACAGCCTTCTTGGCCTGGGTCGCGGCCTGCAGCGACTGGTCGTGCAGACCCTTGAGGTCCTCGACGCTCTGCTCGGCGGTCACCAGCTGGGCGGCGAAGGCCTCGGCGGCGTTGTTGTATTCGGTGGCCTTGGCAACGTCACCGGCCGCCGTGGCCTGGTCGGCCAGGGTCAGGGCCTGACGGACGTTGGCCTGCAGCTTCTCGATGTCGGCAAGCTGACGGTTCAGCCGCATCTCCAGCTGACGCTGGTTGCCGATGACCGACGCCGCCTGCTGAGTCAGGGCCTGATGCTGGCGCTGGGCCTCCTCGATCGCCTGCTGAATCTGCACCTTCGGGTCGGCATATTCGTCGACCTTGGAGCTGAACAGCGCCATGAGGTACTTCCAGGCTTTGACAAAGGGATTGGCCATGAGATCGGTCCGCCTTCGTGTCGTTCGTGATTCGGGATCGGTTATCTGCTTGCCGGCCGCATCTGTGCCAGCACGTCTACAGCCAACCTAGTAGGTGCGGACAGCCGGACGCAGCCCACATGCACTATTGCGGCGCGGCGAGATGCCACGCGCGTCTTGCTGCGGTTCGGGCTGTGCTAACTCAAGCAACGGCCATGGCGAGATGCTGAGGGATGACCACCTTGGTCGCGACGTCGATGTTGGCCACCGTGCGGTCGGCCTCGGCGCGCTCGGTGTGCAGCATCTGCTCGGCAGCGTCGGCCAGTACCTGCGACAGCGGCACGTCCAGGGCACCGCAGATGGCGCCGAGCAGTTCACTCGACGGTTCTTTACGGCCCCGTTCGACCTCGGACAGGTAGCCCAGGCTCACCCGAGCACCGTCGGACACCTCGCGCAGTGTGCGTCCCTGCCCGGTACGGGCCTGACGCAGCACGTCGCCGATGACCTCACGCAGCAACATCGCTTCCCGGCGCTTCGCTTGCCCAGATGTCGTCATCGCGTTTCCCCTTCGCCTTCAAGTAACAACAGCCGCGCAGCCCGGCCGGATCACCCGTTCTACACGGTCTTGTAGGCACCAACGCGGCGACGCACCGCTTTGGTTCCCGATGCGGCGATTCAGGGCCGACGAAACGCCGAGACGGCGTACTCGATGCCCGTGAGCACCGTCAGCACCACCGCAGCCCACATGAAGACCCAGGCAGTGGTCAGCCACGGGGCGGGCCAGGCGTGCAGGGGCAGCACGAACAGACCGATCGCCACCGCCTGCACCAGCGTCTTGAGCTTGCCGCCACGGCTCGCGGGAATGACGCCGCGCCGGATCACCGCGAAGCGCAACAGCGTCACCGCGAGCTCGCGGGCCAGGATCACGACGGTGACCCACCACGGTAGGTCCCCGAGTATCGACAGCCCGATCAGTGCGGCCCCGATCAGGGCCTTGTCCGCAATCGGGTCGGCCAGCTTGCCGAATTCGGTGACCATGTCGAAGCTGCGGGCGATCTCGCCGTCGAACCGGTCGGTGATGACGGCCACCGCGAAAACGACGAAAGCGGCGATCCGCCAACGGGTTTCATGACCGTCACCGGCGAAGAGCGCCGCCAGGAACACGGGCACCAGCGCGATGCGCAGTCCGGTCAGTAGATTGGCGATGTTCGCCACGCCGGCGCCCGAGGCGCGCGGATCGGTATCTGACTGGCCTGTCACCGACACAGGATATCCGGTCACCTACCGGGCCATACGCAGCCGATACCCTCCACATGTGAGCGACGCAGCGAAACCCGGCACCACAGGGCTGGTGGTTCGCCGCGCCCGAACATCCGACGTCCCGGGAATCAAGGCCCTCGTGGACATCTACGCGGGAAAGATCCTGCTGGAGAAAAACCTGGTCACCCTGTACGAGGCGGTCCAGGAGTTCTGGGTGGCCGACCTGGGCGGCGAGATCGTCGGCTGCGGCGCGTTGCACGTGCTGTGGGCCGACCTCGGCGAGGTGCGTACCGTCGCGGCCCATCCGAAGGTGCGCGGCATGGGCGTCGGGCACGCGGTGGTGGCGCAGCTGCTCGACGTGGCGCGGGAGCTGGAGCTGCAGCGCGTTTTCGTGCTCACTTTCGAGACCGAGTTCTTCAGCCGGCACGGCTTCAAGGAGATCGAGGGCACGCCCGTCACCGCCGAGGTGTACGAGGAGATGTGCCGCTCGTACGACACCGGCGTGGCCGAGTTCCTGGATCTCTCCTACGTGAAGCCGAACACCTTGGGCAACACCCGGATGATCGTCACGCTGTAGTCAGTCGGCGGTGTCGGTCGAGGCCGCCCGGCGCGCGACGATCCGGTCCCGCATGTCCATGATCGCGGCCCGCCGGCGGGACCGCCCACCACGGCCGAACGACGGTAGCGTCGGGATCACCTCGATCTTGTCCGATACCCCGATCATCAGCTCAGCGATCTCCAGCACCAGCTCGTTCAGCTCGTCGACCTGCTGGCCCATCGCCATGAACGCGCTCAGCGACTCCAGGACCACCCGCGCCACCAGCACGATCGCCACGCAGGTGACCGGGCCCGCGAGCAACACCCAGAACACGCCGAGCAGCACGGCCAGCTCGAACGCCACCACGGCGCCCGCCAGATACAAAACCACCGCACCGACGATGACAAGCCCGTACAACAGTGGCACCACGTGCGGCGCCGCCGACTTCCGGAATCCGAGGTCGGTGAACGCCGTCAGCGCAGGCCGGCTGCGACCACCGGATTCGACGTCTGCATCGAGCTCCCCGGTGCGCGAAATGTCAACCACGGCAAAGCCTCCTTAGGAGTCCAGCCTCCCACAGTCGGCGGCGCTCGCCAGCACTCGATGTTGTTATCCGGGCCGTCTGTCAGCACCGGTGTGACGT
Source organism: Mycolicibacterium sp. HS_4_1 (assembly GCF_054515875.1). Classification (NCBI taxonomy): domain Bacteria; kingdom Bacillati; phylum Actinomycetota; class Actinomycetes; order Mycobacteriales; family Mycobacteriaceae; genus Mycobacterium; species Mycolicibacterium sp. HS_4_1. Next base: position 2,476,473 of record NZ_CM137261.1, on the reverse strand, counting down.
CGGTAACCCCGGTCAGAACCCGGGATCGTCGCCCGCCGAGCCGACCGCATCCGAGCCGCCCTGGATCAGCATCAGGGTGCCGGCCAGTTCGTCGGGCTTGACCAGGACCTCGCGGGCCTTGGAGCCCTCGGACGGTCCGACGATGCCGCGCGTCTCCATCAGGTCCATCAGGCGGCCGGCCTTGGCGAACCCGACCCGCAACTTGCGCTGCAGCATCGAGGTCGACCCGAACTGGCTCGACACGACCAGTTCCACGGCCTGCAGGAAGACGTCCATGTCGTCGCCGATATCGCTGTCGATCTCGCGCTTCTCGACGGTCTTGACCGTGACGCCGTCGATGAACTCCGGCTGGGCCTGCTGCTTGGTGTAGGCGACGACGGCCTGGATCTCTTCGTCGCTGACGAACGCGCCCTGCACACGGATGGGCTTGGGCGCCTCCGACGGCTGGAACAGGCCGTCACCCTTACCGGTGAGCTTCTCGGCGCCGATCTGGTCGAGGATGACGCGCGAGTTGGTCGCGTTGGTCACACCGAATGCCATGCGGGACGGCACGTTGGCCTTGATCAGACCCGTCACCACCGACACCACCGGCTGCTGGGTGGCCAGCACCAGGTGGATGCCCGCGGCGCGGGCCTTCTGGGTGATGCGGACGATGGCGTCCTCGACGTCGCGCGGCGCCTGCATCATCAGGTCGGCCAGCTCGTCGACGACGCACAGGATGTACGGGTAGGTCTTGTAGACCCGCTCGCTGCCGAGCGGGGCGGTGATTTCGCCCGAACGCACCTTCTTGTTGAAGTCGTCGATGTGCCGGACACCGCTGGCGCTCATGTCCTGGTACCGCTGCTCCATCTCCTCGACCAGCCAGGCCAGCGCGGCGGCGGCCTTCTTCGGGTCGATGATCACGGGCGTGATGAGGTGCGGAATGCCTTGGTACGGCGGGAATTCCACCATCTTCGGGTCAACCAGGATCATCCGGACCTCGTCCGGGGTGGCGCGCTGCAGCAGCGACACCAGCATCGAGTTGATGAAGCTCGACTTACCCGAACCGGTGGAGCCGGCCACCAGCAGGTGGGGCATCTTGGCCAGGTTGTAGCTGATGAAGTGGCCTTCGACGTCCTTGCCGATGCCGAACACCATGGGGTGGTGATCCTTGCGGGTGCTCGGCGCGTTCAGCACGTCCTTGAGCCGCACCATCTCGCGGTCGCTGTTCGGGACCTCGACACCGACCAGGGACTTGCCGGGGATCGGTGCGAGCAGGCGGATGTGCTCGTTGGCCACCGCGTAGGCGAGGTTGCGCTGCAGCTGGGTGAACCGCTCGACGCGGACGCCGGGCCCGAGCTCGATCTCGTAGCGCGTGACGGTCGGGCCGCGCTGGAAGCCGACGACCGTGGCGTCGACCTTGAACTGCTCCATGACCTCGGAGATCGCGTTCATGATGCGGTCGTTGTCGCGGCCGACCCGCTTCGGCGGGTCGCCATCGGCCAGCAGGTCCAGCGGCGGCAGCGTGTAATCGCCCTCGATGACGCGATCCAGCGTCAGGCTGTCGTCCTTGGCCGGCGCCGTGTCCGCAGCGTTGTCCAGGGCCTTGTCCAGGGCCTTGGCCTTGGTGGGCACGGGGTCCGCGACGTTCTGCGCCTTCCGGCGGCGAGGCTTGGCCGCGGGCTCCGGTGCCGTCGGCGCCTCGTCCGCGGCGGGCTCGACCGGATAGTTGTCCATCGGCGTGCGGCCCAGCGGCCGCGTCATGGCCGCGGTGGTTGCGTCGGCGGTGGGCCAGCCTCCTGCCAGATTCCCGGCTTCGCCGGGGGAAGGCTCGTCCCGCGAATAGGTCGGGTCGTCGTAGTAGCCGTCTGAAAAATCATCAGAGAAGTCGTCGTCGGCGTAGCCCGCCCGCGCGTCGTACTCGTCGTCGTGCGCGCCGTACAGGCGACCCGACACCACGTAGCGCAACGTGTCCGGCAGTTCGCGGATGGTCGTGCCGGTGACCAGCAGCAGGCCGAACAGCACGCCCATGATGAGCAGCGGCGTGGCGATCCAGACGGTCAGCCCGTCCGAGAGCGGGCCGCCGATGACGAAGCCCACGAACCCCGCAGCGCCGCGGCGCTCCCCCGGCGCGGTGGGCCCACCGACCCAGATGTGCCACAGGCCGAGCACCGGCAGTGCGATCATGGCGGCGCCGAGGATCAGCCGCGGCCGCGCGTCGGGGTTCGGGTGGGTGCGCATCAGCGTGATGGCCAATGCCAACAGCAGGACCGGCAGCACCACGACCGCGGATCCGATGACCGTGCGCACGCCGTAGTCGATCCACGCACCGACGGGTCGGGCCGCGTCGAACCACGAGCTGGCGGCGATCAGGAAGGCGACGCCGAGCAGTGCCAGCGCGATGCCGTCACGACGGTGCCCGGGCTCGAGTTCCCGCGCGCGGCCGACGCTGCGGGCGGTGGTTCCGGCACCCTTGGCGAGCATCAGCCAGCCGGCGCGGGCACCACGACCCACCGCGGCACCGGCGGTAGCCACCGGAGATGGGTGGGGCGCTGGTTTGCGGGCCGGCTTCCGAGCGGGTGATTTCGGGGTCGGCGGACGTGTCGCCCGCCCCGATTTTCCACTGCCTGACTTCGATGAACGCGCCCCCGAACCGGCTGCGCCACGATTCGCCGACCCGGCCTTGGCCCGGTTAGCTGAGCTCGTTGCGGTTTTACTCGCCATGGCTGTCAGCCTAGTCGCAGTTACCCCATCTGCACCATCTGCCACACACGTAACGCTTAGGTCACGACCTGAGCCGCATATCCGCTGATCACCGGGCAGTGGGAGCCACGTCACACCCGGCCCAAGCTTCGGGTTAACGTGGACACCTGTCTAGTCCAGCTATCTATCGAGGAGTTCGCTCATGCCGGTCGTAGTCGTCGCCACCATGAAAGCCAAGCCCGAGTCCGTCGATCTGGTGCGCACCGCGTGCATCGAGGCCGTCGACGCCGTCCACGGCGAGCCGGGCTGCGAGCTCTACTCACTGCACGAGGCCGACGGCGGCACCTTCGTCTTCGTCGAGCAGTGGGCCGACGCGGAGGCCATCAAGACCCACAGCACCGCGCCCGCCATCGGGAAGCTGTTCGGCGCCATCGGCGAGCACCTCGACGGCGCGCCCGACATCAAGATGCTCTCCCCCGTGGTCGCCGGCGATCCGGCCAAGGGCCAACTGCGGGGCCAGTGATGAGCGCTCGCGCGAAGAGCCGAGAGGACGCGCGGTGGCTGAGCTGACCGGCAAGGTCGCCTTCATCACCGGCGCGGCCCGCGGCCAGGGTCGAGCGCACGCGGTGAAGCTGTCGTCCATGGGTGCCGACATCATCGCGGTCGACCTGTGCGACCAGATCCCGTCGGTCCCCTACCCCATGGCCACACCCGACGATCTGGCTGCGACCGTGAAGCTGGTCGAGGAGAACGGGGCCCGGATCGTGGCCGCCCAGGCCGATGTCCGCGACCGCGAGGCCTTGAAGGCCGCGCTGAAGGCCGGCGTCGAGGAACTCGGCGGGCGGCTGGACATCGTCATCGCCAACGCGGGCATCGCGCCCATGGCCGGTGAGGACGCCTGGCAGGACGTCATCGACGTCAACCTGACCGGCGTGTACAACACTGTCGAAGTGGCGATGCGGCCCATGGTCAAGGCCGGCAACGGCGGGTCGATCGTGCTGATCAGCTCGGTCGCCGGACTGGTCGGGCTGGCCTCACCGATGGCCGGTTCAGTGGGCTATGCCGCTGCCAAGCACGGCATGGTCGGCCTCATGCGGGTGTACGCGAACCTGCTCGCGTCGCAGAACATTCGGGTCAACTCGATCCACCCGGCCGGGGTGGACACCCCGATGATCGACAACGACTTCACCCGCAAGTGGTTGAGCCAGTTGACCGCTGACCCGGAAGCGGCCAAATCCGCGCCGAACATGACCAACGCGTTGCCCGTACAGGTCCTCGACGCCGAGGACATCGCCAACACGGTGGCGTGGCTGGTGTCGGACGCCGGGCGGTACATCACCGGGGTGACGCTGCCGGTGGACGCCGGTTTCGTCAACAAACGCTGACGAGGGCTTGCGCGAGGAACAGAGTATCGACTTGGCTGGTAACCCAGCGGCACTGACGGCCTTCGGGCCGATGGTCCTCACCGCGATCGAACAGCATGAGCCGCCAGGGCGTCGTCTCGTCGACGACGACCTGGCGGCTTCTTTTCTGCCACAAGGCCTTCGCGCGCTGGTGGCGGCCACCCGCTGGTCGCCGGTGCGGCGCAGCATGGTCGCCGCGTCAGACCGGTCAGCGCCTGGCATGTGGGCCAACATGGCGTGCCGCAAGCGCTATGCCGACGACAACCTGATGGCGGCGCTGGGCGAGATCGAGGCCGTCGTGGTGCTGGGCGCCGGACTGGACACCCGGGGCTGCCGGCTGTCGCGCCGCAGCGCCGCGCCGGTTTTCGAAGTGGACCAGACGGTGAACATCGAGCGCAAACGCGCCGTCCTGAATCGGGTTTTCAGCACTCCCCCACCGTCGGTCCACCTGGTCGCCGTCGACTTCGAGCGCGACGACCTGATGACTGCCCTGGCCGGCCAGGGCTACCGTCGCGACGCCCGCACGTTCTTCATCTGGGAAGGCGTCACCCAGTACCTGAGCGCCGAGGCCATCGACAGCACCTTCGAGCAGTTGCGATCCGCGCCCACCGGCAGCCGGCTCGACTTCACCTATGTGCAGCGCGATTTCATCGACGGAGTGGACATCTCCGCCGCGCCGTCGCTGTACCGCCGATTCCGCGAGCGCAGTCAGGTGTGGAAGTTCGGGTTACCTCCCGACGAGGTTGCGCACTTCCTCGACGGGTACGGCTGGCAGCTTCTCGACCAACTGGGCCCGGACCAGGTGCGGGACCGATATGTGGGGCCGACCGGTCGCGGGCTGCCCGCGTCCGACCTGGAATGGTCGGCCCTGGCGCAGAAGCGTTAGACCTCGAGGACCGTCGGCACGATCATCGGCTGGCGCCGATAGGCCTCCCCGACCCACTTGCCGACGGCCCGCCGCACCGCCTGGGCGATGCGCGCGGGATCGGCAACCTGCTCGGAGACAAGGGCTTCCAGAGCCGTCTGCGCCTTCTCGGCGCCCGGCTCGAGCGCCTTCGGATCCTCGGAGAACCCACGCGAGTGCAGATGCACGGGCACCACCGGCTTGCCGGTCTCGCGGCTGATCACCACGGTGACAGCAATGAAACCCGAAGTGAGCGTGAGCCTTTCGCCCAGTGTCGCGTCGCCGACGTCGCCCAGCACCAGGCCATCGACGAACACCTTGCCGACCGGCACCGCGCCGGCAATCCGGGCCTGGCCACCCACCAGGTCGACGCTCACGCCGTTCTCGGCGAGCACGACGTTCTCCTCCGGCACGCCGGTGCGGACGGCGAGTTTGGCGTTGGCACGCAGGTGCCGCCAGGTGCCGTGCACCGGCATCACGTTGCGCGGCCGCACCCCGCGGTACAGGAACAGCAGCTCGCCGGCGTAGGCGTGACCGGAAACATGCACGCGCGCTTGCTGATTGGTGACCACGCGGGCGCCGATCTTGGCCAGCGAGTCGATCACGCCGTAGACGGCTTCCTCGTTGCCGGGAATCAGCGAGCTGGACAGGATGATCAGGTCGCCGGCGGTCAGGGTGATGCTGCGGTGCTCGCCGCGGGACATCCGCGACAGCGCCGCCATGGGCTCGCCCTGGGTGCCGGTGGTGATCAGCACGACCCGGTCGGCCGGCAGCAGTTCCGCGGCGCCGATGTCGATGACGTCGTCGTCGGCGACGGTGAGGAAGCCGAGTTCCTTGGCGATCCCCATGTTGCGGACCATCGAGCGGCCGACGAAGGACACCTTGCGCCCCAGCGCCACCGCGGCGTCGATGATCTGCTGCACACGGTCGACGTTCGAGGCGAAGCACGCCACGATGACGCGGCCGTCCGCACCGCGGATCAGGCGGTGCAGGTTGGGGCCGACCTCGCTCTCCGACGGGCCGACTCCTGGAATCTCGGAATTGGTCGAGTCGCACAGGAGCAGGTCGACGCCTTGCTCACCGAGGCGGGACATACCGGGTAGGTCGGTGGGCCGGCCGTCGGGCGGCAACTGGTCGAGCTTGATGTCACCGGTGTGCAGCACCGTGCCCGCACCGGTGTGCACGGCGATGGCCAGGGCGTCGGGAATCGAGTGGTTGACCGCGAAGTACTCGCACTCGAATACACCATGAGTGCTGCGCTGCCCCTCGGCGACGATCTGCATGTTCGGCTTGAGCCGGTGCTCACGGCATTTGGCCGCCAGGAGCGCCAACGTGAAGCGCGAGCCCACCACGGGGATGTCCGGCCGCATCTTCAGCAGATACGGAATGGCGCCGATGTGGTCCTCGTGCGCGTGGGTGATCACCAGCGCCTCGATGTCGGCCAGCCGGTCCTCGATGTGCCGGATGTCCGGCAGGATCAGGTCGACCGCCGGCTCGTCATGCGTCGGGAACAACACGCCGCAGTCGATGACGAGCAGTCGGCCCAGGTGCTCGAAAACGGTCATGTTGCGGCCGATTTCGCCGATACCGCCGAGCGCCGTCACACGAAGACCGCCCGGCTCCAAAGGACCGGGCGGGGCGAAGTCGGGCCTGGTCACGCAAGCACCGACGCTGCGCGCAGGTCCGCGGCGAGTGCCGTCAGCTGATCCGGCGTGGCGGGCACCTGCGGCAAGCGGGGGTTGCCGGCCTCGATGCCCAACAAGCGCAGGCCTTCCTTGCTCATGGTGACGCCGCCCAGTCGGTTCTGCGCCTCGCCGAGCGAGTGCAAGCCCACGTGAATCTTGCGCGCAGTCGCGATGTCGCCGGAATTGAACGCCGACAACAGCGCACGCAACTCTGCGGCCGCGACGTGGCCCCAGACGCTGATGAATCCCGTGGCGCCCATGGCGAGCCACGGCAAGTTGAGGGTGTCGTCGCCCGAGTAGTAGGCCAATCCGGTCTCGGCCATCATCTGCGCACCACCGTTGAGATCGCCCTTGGCGTCCTTGACCGCGACGATGTTCGGGTGCGCGGACAGCGTCCGGATGGTGTCCCATTCGATCGGGACCGCCGAGCGCGGCGGGATGTCGTACAGGATTACCGGCAAGTCGGTGGCATCGGCGACGGCGGTGAAGTGCGCGACGAGGCCGGCCTGCGGCGGCTTCGAGTAGTACGGCGTCACCACGAGCAGACCGTGCGCGCCGGCGGCGGCGCAGGCCTTCGCCAGGTGGATGCTGTGCGCGGTGTCGTAGCTGCCGGCGCCGGCGATGATCCGGGCGCGGTCGCCGACCTCTTCGAGAACCGCCTCGAGCAGGGCGATCTTCTCGTCGTCGGTCGTGGTCGGTGATTCGCCGGTGGTGCCGGAAACGACGAGGCCGTCGCACCCTTTGTCGACCAGATACTTGGCTACCTTCTTCGCACCGGCCAGATCAAGCGAGCCGTCCGGGCCGAACGGCGTCACCATGGCAGTCAGCACGGTGCCCACACGTGCGCTGACATCAATTCCGCTGGTGCTCACGGGCAACAAGATTACCCGCTGGTTCTACGTGGTTTTGCACCGCTGCCCGCTGCGACCGCGGGCGGTGCCGGGCGGCGGGATCAGTCGATGAGCATCCCGGCACGCCGCATCGCCGCCGAGATGTTCTCGAAATCAATGGCGACGTGTGCGCGCGCCAGCGCTTCGGCGTCATCCCCACGGCCTTCGGCGATGGCGTCGACGAGAGTCGTGTGTTCGCCCAGCGCCCGCTGTTCCATCGCCCGCATCGTCACCGGTTCGCCCCAGACGTGAGCGGGTGCGCCGATGCTGACCGACGCTTCCAGTTCGAGCAGCACCTGCTTGAGGACTGCGTTGTGAGCGGCGTCCATGATCGCCAGGTGCAGATCGCTGTCCGCCTGCTGGGCGGTCAGTCCACTCTCGGCTTGGCGGTAGTCCTCCAGGCGCTGCCGCAGCACGCCGACATCGCCGTCGGTGCGAGATTCGGCGGCGGCGCGGCTCACCGCACCGTGGATCCGGCAGATCGCGTCGCATCGGTCCCGGATCTCGTCGACCCGCATTCTCAGGGTTCGGACCACGGCTTCCGTAGACGAGTCCGGCCATTGCTGCAGCACATACGACCCACCACCCCGGCCCCGCCGGGTCTCCACCAGGCCGCGGTCCACCAGCCGCGCGAGCGCCGCACGCACCGTCATCCGGCCGACACGTAACGACGCGGCCAACTCGCGTTCGGCGGGCAGCCGGGCCTCGGGCAGGTATTCGCCGATGGCGATGGCGGTCACCAGCCGGTCGGTGATCTCGTCGACCCGAGAGGACGATTCGAGCTCACGATCCAGTAGGCCGGGGGCGTCCACACCATGGAGATGTGTCATCGCCGGCTCCCTTCGTTCGCCACACAGAGTATCGACACGGATTGTTAAATCTCGATTAATGGTCTTGTAGCGAGACCATTAATGGCACATGCTGACCGTCATGCCGACCATCAGCCACCGGGTCCCGTTCCGCGAACACGAGACCTGGGTCCAGATCACCACCCCCGAAACACCCGATCCGGCGGCGCTCCCGCTGTTCGTCCTGCACGGTGGGCCGGGCATGGCGCACAACTACGTGCGCAACATCGCCGAGTTGGCCGACGAGACCGGCCGCACCGTCATCCACTACGACCAGCTCGGCTGCGGCAACAGCACCCACCTGCCCGACGCCCCTGCCGGGTTCTGGACGCCCGAGCTGTTCGTCGAGGAGTTTCACACCGTTCGCGCGGCGCTGGGCATCGACGAGTACCACCTGCTGGGCCAGTCGTGGGGCGGCATGCTGGGCGCGGAGATCGCCGTGCGCCGTCCCTCGGGACTGACATCGCTCGTCATCTGCAACTCCCCCGCATCGATGGAACTCTGGATGGCCGGCTGCGCGGAGCTGCGCACGCAATTGCCACCGGACATCAGCGCCGCGCTGACCCGGCACGAAGAAGCGGGCACGGTCACCGACCCGGAGTACGTGGCCGCGACGAACGAGTTCTACGCGCGGCACCTGTGCCGCGTCGTACCCACGCCGCAGGACCTGACCGACACCATCGCACAGATGGAAGCGGAGCCCACCGTCTACCACACCATGAACGGGCCCAACGAATTTCACGTCGTAGGCACGTTGAACGGGTGGACCATCATCGACCGACTCGCCGAGATCACCACGCCGACACTGGTGATCGCCGGCGAGTTCGACGAGGCCACCCCCGCCGCCTGGCAGCCGTACGTCGAGAACATCCCCGGCGCGGTCAGCCATGTATTCACCGGCACCAGCCACTGCTCGCACCTGGAGAAGCCCGCAGAATTCCGCGCCGTCGTCGCCGCGTTCCTCGCCAACCACGATCTGGCCGCCGACGCCCGGGTCTGAACCCATTCGCTCGACCCGACAGGACATCCATGACACCCACGCGAGTCACCACCGGCGAAGGCCAGCGCACCGTCGAATCATTCGGCTACAAACAGGAACTCAATCGTTCCGTCTCCACCCTCGACCTCATCGTCTATGGCCTCGTGTTCATGGTGCCGATTGCGCCGTGGACCATCTTCGGCGTCGTGTACAACAGTGCCGGCGGCATGGTGCCGCTGGTATATCTCATCGGCTTGGTCGCCATGGTGTTCACGGCGACGGCGTACGCGCAGATGGCCAAGTCGTTCCCCCTTGCGGGATCGGTGTTCTCGTATGTCGGCCGCGGAATCCACCCCGGCGCAGGCTTTTTCGCCGGCTGGGCGATTCTGCTGGACTACCTGCTGATACCGACTCTGCTGTATGTGCTGGCCGCCGAATCGATGATCGGGTTGTTCCCCGGCACGCCACGGTGGCTGTGGGCACTGGTGTTCGTCCTCGTCAATACCGTGATCAATCTGCTCGGCGTCGACTCGCTGAAGGTGGCCAACCGGTTGTTCCTGGTTCTCGAACTCGTCTTTCTCGCGATCTTCGTGGTCATCGCGGTGCGGGCCATCAACGGCGATTCGCTGCCCAATGTGCACTGGAGCACCACGCCGCTCTGGAACCCGGACACCGTCAGCGCACCGTTGATCGCTGCCGCCCTGTCGATCGCCGTGCTGAGTTTCCTTGGCTTCGACGGTATTTCGACGTTAGCGGAGGAATCCACCGGTACGCGGAATCCGGCTGGCAGAGCCATGATCGGCGCGTTGTTCATCGTGGCATTCCTGTTCATCGGCCAGACCTGGTTGGCCAGCCTGCTGGCGGGTGGCCGGGCATCGTTCAGCGATAGCGAAGCGGGCAACGCGTTCTTCACACTGGTCGAAGCGGCGTCCAGCACCGGCTGGATGAACGCGTTCTTTGTCGTCAACGTGCTCGCCGTGGGCTTCGCCAACGCGATGGCCGCCCAGGCGGCAACCAGCCGGCTGCTGTTCTCGATGAGCCGCGACCGCCAGCTGCCCGCGTTCCTATCCCGGGTCAGCGCGCGCAAGGTGCCGTTCGCCGCAATCCTGTTGGTCAGTGCGATCAGCGTGGTGCTCGTGCTGTTCTTCGTCGGCCAGATCGCACTCATCTCGTCACTGGTGAACTTCGGCGCGCTGTTCGCCTTCTGCCTGCTGCACGTTTCGGTGGTTTGGTACTACCTGGGCCGAAAGAAGTCGAAGAACTATCTGCTGCACCTGGCGGTGCCGACACTCGGCTTTGTCATCATCGGCTATGTGCTGTTCAACGCCGATTCCCTGGCCAAGATCGGCGGGATCGTCTGGCTGGGCATCGGAACGGTCGTGTTCGTCGTCAACAAGCTGCGCGGTCGCGGTGTGCCTGAACTCGGCGAACCGTCGCACGAAGGGACCGGTTAACACCCCCGGTTAGAGTCGGAACGTGCTCGGTCATCTCGGCGTCAATGTGCCCGATCTCGCACGCGCGAAGAATTACTACGACGAATTCATGCCATTGGTAGGTTTTGAATCGTTCATCGCTTCCGCCGACGAGTTCGCCTTTCGCCCCGCCGGTGGCAAACCCGGCACCTTCGTGTTTTTCTATCCGACGGCCGACCTCGGCGACTACTCCCGGCACCGCACCGGCCTGCAGCATCTGGCCTTTATGGTCAGGACGCGATCCGCGGTTGAGCGTGTCCACCAGTTCGTGCAGCGGACCGGCGGCGAGGTGCTCCATACGCCGCAGTCGTTCCCCCAATATCCGCCGCCCTACTTCGCCACGTTCTGGCTGGACCCGTTCGGCATCATGCTGGAAGCGGTGTGCCACCACGACGCGGACTGATTACGTCCGCATCTGGACGCGCACCGAATCAGCTTGGGGCCGTGGCAATTACCACCGATCGAGAATTCCGATATACAGCCGGATTGCCGCGCAAATAGAACTGAACCGGCGCCGGACTACCGGCAATCGAGACACCGAGGTGCAGTCCTTATTTTCAGTCGATACACTTCCGGCCGAACACCCCCGATAAAGGAGATCATTCGTGGCCGAACGCATTGTCGTCCAGCTTGTTGACGATATCAACGGCACTGAACTCACCGACGACACCGGTGAGCGTATTAACTTCTCGGTACGTGGGGTTGATTACCAGATCGATCTTTCCGCTGCGAACGTGGCGAAATTCGAAAAGGCCTTGGCGCCCTATGTGGACGCCGCCACCAGGGTCGGTGGCCGTCGCGCGCGGACCCAGAAGCCCGCAGAACCCAGCAGCCGCGCCGCCAAGAACAGCACGTCCCGCGGTCGCGCGAAGAAGGCCGCCAAGAGCGCGTCATCGAAGGAACAGCTCGCCGCAATTCGCGAGTGGGCCCAGGAGAACGGTTACGACGTCGCGGCCCGTGGACGCATCAAGGCCGACATCGTCGAGGCCTACCACGCCGCGAACTAGGCGCTAGAACTGCCGAGCCAGCTCGGCGACTAGATCGCCGCGGTCCCCGACCGTCACGTCGCCGACCCCGAGCCACGTCGCCATCGACGTCAGCTCGGGGACCAGGGCCGCGGCCACCCGGGCGCGGTCTTGGCCGTCCTCGGCGAACGCACCCACGACGTGCAGTGCGTCGCCAGTACGTTTCAGGTCGACGCGCCCTGCCAGCCGGCCGTCGAGCAGGAAAGGCCAGACGTAGTAGCCGAATTGCCGCTTGGCCGCCGGAGTGTAGATCTCGATCCGGTAGTGGAACCCGAACAGGCGCTCAACTCTCGGCCGGAAGAAGATCAGCGGGTCGAACGGGCACAGCAATGCCGTCCCGCGATCGCGCCGCGGCACCGGCTGCCCGGCGCGCAAGTATGCCGGGGTGCCGTCCACGGTGACGGACTCCAATTCGCCCGCGGCGACCAGTGCCGCCAGCGCCGGTTTCACCTGACGGGCGCCCAGCCGGAAATAGTCCCGGATGTCGGCCTCGGTACCCACGCCCAGCGCGCCGGCCGCCTTGAGAACCAACTGCCGGACCGCATCGTCGTCGGAGACTTCCCGGGCCAGCACTTCCGGTGGCAGCACCCGTTCGACCAGGTCATAGTGCCGAGCGAAACCGACGCGGGTGGCCGTGGTGAGCACGCCCGACGACCACAGCGCTTCAGCCACCCACTTGGTGTCACTGCGTCCCCACCACGGGCCCTTGGCGCCACGGGGTTCGGCTTCCAGGTGAGCCTCGATCTGGCCCGCGGTCGACGGCCCGAGTTCGGCGACGGCGGCGACGATCTTCTCGGCCAGCTCGCCGTTTCGCTTGACGATTTCGGTGCCCCAACGGCCGTGGGTGTATTCACGCATGCGCCAGCGCAGCAGCGGCCAGTCCTCGACCGGCAACAATGCCGCCTCGTGCGCCCAATATTCGATGAATTGCCGCGGCGACCGCGCACTGTGGCTCCAGGCCAGCGCGTCGAGCGCGTCCCGGTCGTATGGCCCGAGCCGGCTGAACACCGGCGCATAGTGCGCCCGCACCGAGACCGATACCGAATCCAATTGCAGCACTTGTATTCTGGACATCAGACGTTTCAGGTGCGCCCGGGTTACCGGACCGGCCGGCTTGGGTTCGTGAAAGCCCTGGGCGGCGACGGCGATGCGACGGGCCTGGACCGTGGTGAGTACTGCCACCGTCACATCGTGGCGCAGCCCACCGACAAACTCGCGCATGGATCTGCAAGGTTGTCGGCGGAACCGCCTACCATTCCTGCGGCACACCCTGTTTTGGGGCTTCGGTCGTCCCCGACCGGCCCTGACGGAAAGGACCAGCAGTGAGCTACAACGCTGCGGACATCACCGAGCTCGACGACGTCCAGCACACCCGCCTGCGACCGGCGGTCAACCTGGGCCTTGACGTGCTCAACACCGCCCTGCGCGAGCTGGTTGACAACGCGGTCGAAGAAGTCGCCGACCCCAGCCACGGCGGCTCCACCGTCACCATCACCCTGCATGCCGACGGCTCGGTCAGCGTCGCCGACGACGGACGCGGTCTTCCCATCGACTCCGACCCGGTGACCGGCAAGAACGGCATCGTCAAGACCCTCGGCACGGCGCGGGCCGGCGGCAAGTTCTCGGCCCACACCGACGCCACCAGCACCGGCGCCGGCCTCAACGGCATCGGCGCCGCGGCCGCGGTGTTCATCTCCGCGCGCACCGACGTCACCGTCCGCCGCGCCGGCAAGACCTACCTGCAGAGTTTCGGCCACGGCTACCCCGGCACGTTCGAGGGTGGCGGGGGCCAGGCGTTCGACGCAAATGCACCCTTCACCCGCGTGGACAACCAGAAGCTCCGCGGCACGAGCAACCGCAAGCCCGACGCCCACGGCACCACGGTGCGCATCCTGTTCGACCAGGCCGTCGTGCCGGACGCCAGCGTGGACATCGCCGAGGTGCTGCTGCGCGGCCACGCCGCCGCCCGGATGTGCCCCGGCGTGCACCTGACCGTCGTCGACGAGGGCTGGCCCGGCACCGAGATTCCAGCAGTCCTGCTCGAACAGTTCAACGGCCCGTGGGGCACCGAGGCTCTGCTGAACCTCATGTGCACTTCGGCCGGCACTCCCCTGCCCCCGGTGCGCGCCGTGGTGGAGGGCCGCGGCGAATACACCACCGGGCGCGGCCCCACCCCGTTCCGCTGGTCGCTGACCGCCGGCCCGGCCGAGCCGGCCACGGTGGCCGCGTTCTGCAACACCGTGCGCACGCCCGGTGGCGGATCGCACCTGACCGCCGCGATCAAGGGCCTGTCGGAAGCGCTGGCCGATCGCGCGTCCCGGATCCGGGACCTGGGCCTGGCCAAGGGTGAGGACGGCCCCGAACCCCAGGACTTCGCCGCGGTCACCGCACTGGCGGTCGATACCCGAGCCCCGGACGTCGGTTGGGACTCCCAGGCCAAGACCGCGGTCTCGTCGCGCTCGCTGAATGTCGCGATGGCCCCCGATGTGGCACGCAGCGTCAACGTCTGGGCCGCGAACCCGGCCAACGCCGACACGGTGTCGCTATGGACCAAGCTGGCGCTGGAGTCGGCCCGGGCGCGTCGCAGCGCCGAGGGCGCCAAAGCGCGGTCGCGGGCCGCGTCGAAAGCCAAGGGCCTGGGCACCAACCTGTCGCTGCCGCCGAAGCTGCTGCCCAGCCGGGAAACAGGCCGCGGGTCGGGCGCCGAACTGTTCCTGTGTGAGGGCGACTCCGCACTGGGCACCATCAAGGCGGCACGGGACGCCACCTTCCAGGCGGCTTTCCCGCTCAAAGGTAAGCCGCCCAACGTCTACGGGTTCACCGTGAACAAGGCCCGGGTCAAGGACGAGTTCGATTCCATCGAGCGCATCCTGGGTTGCGGCGTGCGCGACAACTGCGACCCGGAGCAGTGCCGCTACGACCGGATCCTGTTCGCATCCGACGCCGACCCCGACGGCGGCAACATCAACTCGAGTCTCATCTCGATGTTCCTGGACTTCTACCGGCCGCTCGTCGCAGCGGGCATGGTCTACGTGACGCTGCCCCCGCTGTTCGTGGTCAAGGACGGCCAAGAGCGGATCTACTGCCAGGACGAGTCCGAGCGTGATACCGCGGTCGCCGAATTGAAGGCCCGGTCCAAACGCCGAGTGGAGGTCCAGCGCAACAAGGGTCTCGGTGAGATGGACGCCGACGACTTCTGGAACACCGTCCTGGATCCGCAGCGGCGCACCGTGATTCGCGTACACCTCGATGACGGCGAGAAGAAGTTGCACCACACCCTGTTCGGCGGGCCGCCCGAGGGCCGACGCACGTGGATGGCCGAGGTGGCCGCCGTCGTCGACACACTTGCGCTGGACCTGGACTAGAAAGAGTCAACCGTGACCTCGACCCTGGACGTTCCCGAACAGAATCCGGATCTGGTCCTCGACCAGAGCGCCGACGACTACTGGAACCACTACCAGCTGACGTTTGCGCTCTACAGCGTCAGCGACCGCGCCATCCCGTCGGCGTTCGACGGCCTCAAGCCCGGCCAGCGCCGGCTGCTGTACCAGATGCACGACTCGAAACTGCTGCCCGGCAACAAGCCGCAGAAGTCCTCGAAGGTCTGCTCGGCCGTCACCGGCAACCTGCACCCGCACGGCGGCGCGTCGATGTACGGCGCCGCGGCGCTGCTGGCCGCCGAGTTCCAGCGCGTGAAAGTCATTGATGGACAAGGTGCTTTCCCGCGCATCCAGGGCGACATCCCCGCCGCCGACCGGTACACCGAGATGCGGCTGTCTGCCGCCGGTGCGGCACTGACCGCCGAACTCGACGACCACGCCGTCCCGATGGTGCCCACCTTCGAC
Source organism: Mycolicibacterium sp. HS_4_1 (assembly GCF_054515875.1). Taxonomy (NCBI): domain Bacteria; kingdom Bacillati; phylum Actinomycetota; class Actinomycetes; order Mycobacteriales; family Mycobacteriaceae; genus Mycobacterium; species Mycolicibacterium sp. HS_4_1. Next base: position 2,460,740 of record NZ_CM137261.1, on the reverse strand, counting down.
GGGGAATGGATCGAGCCCACGATGCTGCCGGCCCAGTGGCCGGTACTGCTCTGCAACGGCGCCGTCGGCATCGCCGAAGGCTGGGCCACCAAGGTGCCCGCGCACAACCCGCGCGAGGTCATGGCGGCCTGCCGCGCGCTGCTGAAGACGCCGAACATGACCGACGACCGGCTCGCCAAGCTGATCCCCGGCCCCGACTGGGGCTGCGGTTCGACGGTGGTCGGCACGGCGGGATTGCGCGAGTACCTCACCACCGGCCGGGGCGCGCTCACGGTGCGCGGCACGCTGTCGGTCGACGGCAAGAACGTCGTGATCACCGAACTACCGCCCGGTGTCGCGAGCAACACGGTGCAGGACCGGATCCGGGCCCTGGTCGAGTCGGGCGAGCTGGCCGGTGTCGCCGACATGTCGGACCTGACGGACCGCCGCAACGGGCTGCGGATCGTCGTCACCGCCAAACGCGGCCACGCCGCCGAGACCATTCGCGACCAGCTGCTCGCGTTGACCCCGCTGGAGTCCACGTTCGCCGCCAGCCTCGTCGCATTGGACGAGGACCGCGTCCCGCGCTGGTGGACGGTGCGCGAGCTCATCGGCGCATTCCTGCACCTGCGCGATTCGGTGGTGCTGCACCGCAGCCAGTACCGGCTGGAGAAGGTCACCGCCCGTAGGCATCTGGTGGCCGGGTTGATGAAGATCCACCTGGACATCGATGCGGCCGTCGCGGTCATCCGCGGCTCGGACACCGTCGACGACGCCCGGCGGGGGCTGCAGGAACGGTTCGACATCGACGAAGAGCAGGCCAACTATGTTCTGGCACTGCAGCTTCGGCGGCTGACGAAACTCGACGTCATCGAGCTGCAGGCCGAGGCGGACAAGCTGGATGCCGAATTCGCCGAGCTGACCGAGCTCGTGTCGAACCCGGACGCGCGGCGGGTGGTTATCGACAACGAACTCAAGGAGACGGCGAAGCTGTTCGCCGGGCCCGAATTCGACCGTCGCACAGTGCTCGACTCCGAGGGCACCCCGACGGCATCGAGCTCCGACGAGGACGGCCCCCGCGAACGAAAAGTCAACGCCAACTGGCGCCTTGACGATCGCGGCGTGTTCTCCGACACCCACGGCGACCTGCTCACCTCGGGGCTGGGCTGGGCGGTGTGGACCGATGGGCGCGTCAAGTTCACCAATGGCAACGGCCTGCCCTTCAAGACGCGTGACATCCCGGTGGCACCGGACATCACCGGGCTGCTGCGCTCCGGCGTGCTGACCCCCGGCTATCACCTGGCGCTGGTGACGCGGCGCGGCAAGATTCTGCGCATCGACCCGGCCGCGGTGAATCCGCAGGGCGCGGCCGGCAACGGCGTCGCGGGCGTGAAGCTGGTGGCGGGTGACCCAGAAGACACTGTGATCGCGGCCTTACCAATTTCGTGCGAGAACGGCGAAGCGATCCTGTCCACCTCCGAAAAGGGCTGGAAGGTAACCGAAGTCGCCGACATCCCGGTCAAGGGCCGCGGCGGCGCCGGGGTCGGGTTCCACCCGTTCGTGGGCGGCGAAGACGCCTTGCTGTCGGCAGTGATCTCCCCCACCGGGTTCGTGCGCAACGGCAAGACGGTGCGCGCCGAGAAGCGCGCGAAGTCGTCGGTGAAGGGCACGGGGTTGGACGTGTCGCCGGCCGGCCAGTAACCCGCGGGGTGCGACTGGCCGGGGCCTGCGGCCCGACCGCAGTGGACCTCGTGGCGCCGCACCGAAATCGGGTCAGCTGATCGATACCAGTTCGTGGGTCGAGTCGATGGGCAGATCGCCATCAGTGTCGGCCGTGACCGCGACGCGGTTCAGGTTGATGGCGCCGTTGTGATTGTCCAGGAAGGCGATATCGGCGGCATCGCGGCCGGTCGCGATGCGGACCAGGGATTGCCTGGGAGCCAGTCCTGTCGCGTCTACGACACGCCACTGTCCGTCGACCAGCGCCTCGGCGACGGTATGGAAGTCCATCGGCACACAACCGGGCGCGTATACGGCGACCAGGCGGGCCGGGACCTTCACGGCGCGCAGCAGCGCGACAACCAGGTGAGCGTAGTCCCGACACACTCCTCTTCCGGCGAGCAGGGTGTCGACGGCGCCGTCGATGGGATCGCTGGAGCCGGGAACGTAGTTCAGCCGATATCCAACCCAGTAGCAGATTTTGTCCAACAGGGTTGCGGCGTCTGAGTGCTGGCCGAATTCGGCGGCGGCGAAGCCGTACAGCCTGTCCGCTTCGGCGTATCGGCTGGGCCGCAGGTACAGCGTCCTGTCGTATTCGGTCACCGAAGCCGGGTCACAGTGCCCGTCAATCGTCGCCGAGTACTGGACGTTCAGATTGCCCGGGGCCGACTCGAAGGCGTGAATGCGGGTTCCGTGTGCTCCGCAGATCTCGCGAGGCTCTATCGCGTTGCCGTTCAACACAAATGACAGCGCCTCCGTGACCGTGGCGCCGGGGTTTTGAGCGACCGCGATCTGAAACTCCAACGTGGTCGGTTCCAGCACGTCGACGTTGAGCTCAGAGCTCACCAGTCGCTTCATGTCACAGATGATGCCAGCGCGTCAGGCTTCTCGCCCGACGACGTGCCTATTGCCGCGACGCCGGGTGTCGGGCGCTGGACGTCTCGTGCCCGGCCGGCTACAGCTGACGCCGGTAGCTGCAGAACCGGTACTTCAACCCGGTCTTGCTGGTCTGCCACTGCCCTGACGTCACCGTCCACGTGTCGTCGAGCGCCGGCGCGAACGCGTCACCGTCCGGCACGTCGACGTCGATTTCGGTGACCTCGCACCGCGTCGCCGACGGCAATGCCAGCGCGTACAGCTGTGCGCCGCCGATGACCCAGCCGTCGACCGCCGAGGGCAACGACGTCACGACCTCGGCGCCCTCGGCGGCATAGTCGGCGTCGCGGCTGACCACGACGTTGCGGCGCCCGGGCAGCGGCCGGAACCGGGCGGGTAGCGACTCCCAGGTGAGCCGGCCCATCACGACCGCGGAGCCGAGGGTCAGCTCTTTGAAGTGCGCCATGTCCTCGGGCAGCTGCCAGGGGATGTCATTGCCGCGGCCGATGACGCCGCCGTTGCCCTGGGCCCAGATCAGCTTCACCGCGCCGCCCCCGCGCGTGTCGCGGTCAGCGTGTCGGCTCTCCTGTGGCACTTGCGAATTGAACTGGTCAGCTTTCCTTGACGAGTCAAGGAAAGCTGACGGTTCCAGCTCGAACATGTCACCAGAGCCCCCTGGACCGGCACGCCGTCAGACGGCAACGGGAGCCTTGATGGCCGGGTGCGGATCGTAGTTGACGATCGCGATGTCCTCGTACTGGTAGTCGAATATCGAATCCCGCGGCGCCAGAACAAGTTCCGGGTACGGCCGGGCCTCCCGCGAGAGCTGCAGCTGCACCTGCTCGAGGTGGTTGTCGTAGATGTGGCAGTCGCCGCCGGTCCAGACGAACTCGCCGACCTCGAGGCCCGCCTGCGCGGCCATCATGTGCGTGAGCAGCGCGTACGAGGCGATGTTGAACGGCACACCGAGGAACAGGTCGGCGCTGCGCTGGTAAAGCTGGCAACTCAGCTTGCCGTCGGCGACGTAGAACTGAAACAGCGCGTGGCACGGCGGCAGGGCCATCTGGGCGATCTCGCCGACGTTCCACGCCGAGACGATGTTGCGCCGGCTGTCCGGGTTGGTCTTCAGCATCTCGAGCGCCGCGCTGATCTGGTCGATGTGCTCGCCGGTCGGCGTCGGCCAGGACCGCCACTGGACGCCGTACACAGGTCCCAGTTCGCCTGTCTCCGAGGCCCATTCGTCCCAGATCGTGACGCCGCGTTCCTGTAGCCACCGCACGTTCGAGTCGCCGCGCAAGAACCACAGCAGCTCGTAGATCACCGACTTGGTGTGCACCTTCTTGGTGGTCAGCAGCGGGAACCCGGCGGCCAGGTCATAACGCAACTGGTGACCGAACAGGCTGCGGGTGCCGGTCCCGGTGCGATCGGATTTCGGCGTGCCCTGCTTGAGCACGAGGCGCAGCAGGTCTTCGTAAGGAGTCGGCACAGCCACGCCCTCAGCTTACGTTCCGGGGCAAGGAGTAGAACGGAAGCCATGCCCGTGACCAAGGACACCATCACCACCGCCGACGGCGCCTGTGCCGTCACCGTCGCAACGCCGGAGGGCACCGGCCCGTGGCCCGCGGTGGTCATGTATCCCGACGCGGGCGGCCCGCGACAGACCTTCGATGACATGGCCGCACGCCTGGCCGGTCTGGGCTACGTGGTGCTGGTGCCGGATATCTACTACCGGGACGCCGGGTGGGCGCCGTTCGACATGGCCACCGCGTTCGCCGACGAGAGCGAACGCGGGCGGCTGTTCGGCATGATGCGCAAGGTCACCCAAGACATCATGGCGGCCGACGCGGGCGCCTTCTTCGACTATCTCGCGCAACGCGCAGATGTTCGCGGCGACAGGTTCGGGACCACCGGCTACTGCATGGGCGGCCGCACCTCGTTCGTCATCGCCGGCAAGCTGCCCCACCGGGTTGCCGCGGCCCTGTCCTTCCACGGCGGCGGGCTGGTCAGCGACACCGACGACAGCCCCCACCTGCGCGCCGACCGGATCAGCGCCGTCGTCTACGTCGCCGCCGCCGAGAACGACGGGTCCTTCACCGCCGAGCAGGGCGAGATTCTGGACCGCGCGCTGACCGACGCCGGCGTCGAGCACACTGTCGAGTTCTATCCCGCCGCGCACGGCTTCGCGGTGCCCGACAACGTCGGCGCGTACGACGTGGCCGCGGCGCAGCGACACTGGGAAGCAATGGAACGCGTGTTCGGCGCGGCGCTGAAGTAACCCCGGGGCCGGCCCGACTCCCGCTGTGCGGGACGATTGACATGTGTATGACCAGCCCAGCACTTACGAACCCGACGCCAACGAGCACGGATCCCGACTGGACCCGGTACTCGCGCGCAGCTGGCTCTTGGTCAACGGAGTGCAGTTCGACCGCTTCTCGCCGGCCACCCGGTCCAACGCCGACATCGTCATCATCGACATCGAGGACGCCGTAGCGCCCAAGGACAAGGACTCGGCGCGAGACAACGCGGCCCGCTGGCTCGGCGACGGCAACACCGACTGGGTGCGCGTCAACGGCTTCGGCACGCCGTGGTGGGCCGACGACCTGGAGATGCTGTCGAAGACCTCGGTGGGCGGCATCATGCTGGCGATGGTCGAGTCCGTCGACCACGTCACCGAGACCGCCAAGCGGCTGCCCAACGTGCCGATCGTCGCATTGGTCGAGACGGCCCGCGGACTCGAGCGCATCACCGAGATCGCATCGGCCAAGGGCACGTTCCGGCTGGCGTTCGGTATCGGCGACTTCCGGCGTGACACCGGCTTCGGCGACAACCCGGCGACGCTGGCCTACGCCCGCTCGCGGTTCACCATCGCCGCCAAGGCCGCACACCTGCCCGGCGCCATCGACGGCCCCACCATCGGGTCCAGCTCACGCAAACTCAGCGAGGCCACCGCGGTGTCCATCGAGTTCGGCATGACCGGCAAGATCTGCCTGACCCCCGAGCAGTGCGGGACAGTCAACGAGGGACTGTCCCCGTCACTGGACGAAATCGCCTGGGCCCAGGAGTTTTTCGCGGAGTTCCAGCGCGACGGTGGCGAAATCCGCAACGGCTCGGACCTGCCGCGCATCGCCCGCGCCAACAAGATCCTGGATCTGGCGAAGGCATACGGCATCCACCCGTCGATGTTCGGCGACGATCCCGACCACGTATCGGCGCCGTCGGACACCTACCACTACTGAGCGGCATCGCCGGCCTTCTTGTTGCGGCGCATGGCCGGCGCCAGCACCCGGATGATGCCGCGCAGCGCGTACCAGCCCGACAATGCGGCGAAGACGATCAGCGCGATGAACATCGGCAGCCAGCCGGTGCGGGAATGCCTGACGTTCCACCAGATGATGGCGAAGAGCACGGCCAGAATGAAGACGAGAATGTCGCGCAGGCGGCCTTCCCGATTGAAGGCGTAGTCGGTCGCCATCGATTTGAGTTGGCGGCTGCGATCGATACCTGCGACGAGTTCATCGATCCGCATGTCGATCACGCGCTGCAACTCGGCCCGCCGTTCGGTCTGCTCGACGGGGATGCGGTCCAGCAGGTCCATGTCGGCTTTGATCGCGGCCCGCACATCTGGCGGTTTGAGCTGGCCTGCCGCGACGCCGAGCAGCGCACCTCCGGCCAGTGGCGCGGCTCCCAGCGCCAGGTCCGCGATTCCCATGGTCGGCTCCTCAGCTGTCGACGCAAACGTCAATCACCCTAGCCGACCGTTCGGACGTCCCCGTTTTATGCGACGACGCGCTGCTATACCGACCAATACCGGACTGTCAGGTTCTCCTGTAGCACTTGCAGCGGGAACTGTCAACAAGTGATGACAATGTCAGCCGGTCGTGACGGCGCCGGATCGACATGCGCCATGGAAAGGCAAGCCGGAGACTCAAACGGCCAGCACCGCCGACTTGCCTACACCGGACATTCCGGTCACCAGTACGGCGCAAATCACGCCATCAGCCCATCAACGTCGCCGCGACCGTCGCGCCCAGGTTCCAGCACGCCTCGAGGTCGGCCTTGCTGGGTTTGCCCGAAACCACCACGTACTCAGTCGCTTTCGCCCAGCCCAGCCCGGTGGTGATGGCCGTGACGGCCTTCTCTGCGCCTTCGGCGCCCTCGTTGCCGTGCAGCCACAGGCCGAACGGCCGGCCGCGTGTCGCATCGAGGCACGGGTAGTAGATCTGGTCGAACGCGTGCTTGAGCGCGCCCGACATGTAGCCCAGATTCGCCGGCGAGCCCAGCAGGTAGCCGTCGGCCTCCAGCACGTCGGCGGCCGAGAGCGTCAGCGCCGGGCGCCGCACCACGTCCACGCCCTCGATCTCGGGATCGGTGGCCCCGGCGAGCACCGCCTCGAACATCTCCTGACAGTGCGGAGATGGGGTGTGGTGCACGACAAGCAGTTTCACCGTGATGCTTGCTCCAGTTGGACGGCTTTGCGGATGGTCTCCCGGGCCCTGCTGCGGTCACCCGCATAGTCGTATGCCCGGGCCAGGCGGTACCAAACCCGCCAATCGTCGGGCGTGGCCTCAACCTCGCGGCGTACCGAGTCGAACAGCGCGTCGGCGGCGTCGCGTTCGATGCGGCCGGACGGGCGCTTGGGGAGGTCACTGACGTCGAGTTCGACGCCCTCGTCGTGGGCCAGCCGAGCGAGCCGCTGGTGTGCGAAACCGGCCCGCAGGGTGGCGACCATGGCCCACAGGCCGATCAACGGCAGCACGAAGATGCCGATGCCGAGTCCGATCGCGGCGGGCTCCCCGGACCGCATGAGGATGACGCCGGAGCGCCCGAGCATCACGAAGTAGACCACCAGCGCCACGCACAGAAATGCGACGACCAGCTGGATGCGGAACACCTGCGAGCTCGGTTTGGTCATCACCGGCCCGTCACAGCCCCATCAGGTTCTCGATGCCGATGGTCAGTCCGGGGTACTTGGCAACCTCACGAACGCCGAGCAGCACGCCCGGCACGAACGACGTGCGGTCGATGCTGTCGTGCCGGATGGTGAGCGTCTCACCTTGGGTGCCGAACAGCACCTCCTGGTGCGCCACCAGACCGCGCAGTCGCACGGAGTGGACGGGGATGCCGTCGACATCCGCGCCGCGCGCACCCTCCAAGCCGGTGGTGGTGGCATCAGGGTTGGGCGGCAAGCCTTTTCGCGCCTCGGCGATCAGCTGCGCGGTGCGGGTCGCGGTGCCCGACGGGGCGTCGGCCTTCTGCGGGTGGTGCAGTTCGACGACCTCGGCCGACTCGAAGAACGGCGCGGCCAGCTTGGCGAAGTGCATGGACAGCACCGCGCCGATGGCGAAGTTCGGCGCGATCAGCACGGCGACGCCGGACTTGGCGGCCACCCAGTCACGGACCTGCGCGAGGCGCTCCTCGGTGAAGCCCGTGGTCCCGACGACGGCGTGAATGCCGTTGTCGATGAGGAACTTCAGGTTGCCCATCACGACGTCGGGATGGGTGAAGTCGACGACGACCTGGGTGTCGCTGTCGGTGAACAGACTCAACTCGTCACCTGCGTCGACGCCGACCGTGAACGTCAGGTCGTCAGCGGCCTCCACACCGTCGACGATGGTCGCACCGACTTTGCCCTTGGCACCCAGAACTCCGACTCGCATGAGGTCAACCCTAACTGTCCGGGGGCGAGCGCAGCGACGGGGAACAGCCCGTCCTACCATCAGCCCTATGCGCGGCGCCAAGATCCTCATCACCGGAGTCACCGGACAAGTGGCCACCCCGATCGCCACAGCCCTGGCCATCGACAACGAGGTATGGGGCGTCGCCCGGTTCAACAACACGCAGGCCCGCCAGCAGCTCGAGCGGGCCGGTGTCCGCTGCGAGACGGTCAACCTGACCGATGGCAACTTCAGCGCACTGCCAACGGATTTCGACTACGTGGTCAACATGGCGGTGGCCAAGAGCGGCCAGTGGGACGCCGACCTCGCCGCGAATGCGGAGTCGGTGGGCCTACTCATGGCGCACTGCCGTGGAGCGAAGGCCTTCCTGCATACGTCGTCGGCCGCGGTGTACGACCCGCCGGATGACGAGCCGCGCGCGGAATCGACGGTGCTGGGCGACAACCACAAGCACCTCTTCCCCACCTACTCGATCTCCAAGATCGCAGGCGAGACGGTGGTGCGCACCATGTCGCGGGCGCTGGATCTGCCGGCCACCATCGCCAGGTTCAACGTGCCCTACGGCGACAACGGCGGCTGGCAGTTCTATCACATGGAGATGATCCTGGCGGGTATCCCGATCCCGGTACCGCCGGGTGGTCCGGCGCGGTACAACCCGATCCACGAAGATGACATCTTGTCGACCCTGCCCAAGCTGCTGGGCGTGGCGTCGGTGCCCGCCACCACCGTGAACTGGTGCGGCGATCAGACCGTCAGCCTGCAGGAATGGTGCACGTACATCGGCGAGCTGGTCGGCCGCGAGCCGGTGTTCACCGAGGACCCGAATGCCCTGAGCGGGGGCCCGTCGGACACCACGCGCATGCACGAACTGATCGGCGGCACGTCGGTCGACTGGCGCGACGGCATGCGCCGGCTGGTGGCCAAGTTCCACCCGGAGCTGGTCAGCAGCTAGCCGTTCCGCCGCGTCAGCTCGCGCGAGGCGCGAAGTAGTGGCCGGCCTTGAGGTCTTCGAGCAGGGTCGGCTGCACGGGATCCCAGCCGAGCATGGCCCGTGTCCGTTCACTGGATGTCGGGTTGTCGAGCGCGGCGAAGCCGGCGAGGAAGCCGAACTGTGCCGCAGCGTGGTCGGACGGAATCTCCTGCACCGGCACACCCAGCCCATCACCGATGGCCTGGGCGATATCGCGGAAGGCGATCCCCTGTTCAGCCGCCCCGTGCAACACCGAGCCGGCGGGTGCCGATTCCACTGCCAGTCGATAGAGCCGCGCGGCGTCGACGGTGTGTACCGCCGGCCATCGATTCGAGCCGTCGCCCAGATACCCGGATCGTCCTGCCGCACGGGCGAATTCGATGAGAGTGGGGATGAAGCCGTGGTGATCGGTGTCCCCGTGCACCGTCGGAGCGAGCCTGATGACCGATGACCGCACGCCTCGTTCGGCCAGCGCGAGCGTGGCCAGTTCAGATGCGCCCCGCGGCGCCGACCTGTCCACGTCAGCATCTTCGGTACCGAGCCGGCCCGGCGCGCCGAAGGCGAGCATGAGGGTGCCCGAAGTGTTCACGAACGGCTTGCCAGTGCCCGTCAGGGCCTCCCCCATGGCTTCGACCGCGCGCAGGTCGGCCTGGAGCGAGTCGGCGTAGTTGGAGAAGTCGTGCTTGAAAGCCAGGTGGATGACGCCGTCAGAGGCGGCGGCCGCGGCAGCGAGCCCGGCGGGGTCGTCGAGAGTGCCGCGGTGCACCTGCGCGCCGGCCGCGGTGAGGGCACTCGCCGAGGCGTCCGACCTGGCCAGTCCGGTGACCTGATGGCCTGCTTGTAGCAGCTCGCGGACGACGACGGACCCGATGTGCCCGCTGGCGCCGGTGACGAATATGCGCATGGTTTCAGCTCCTCAAGTGATGTCAGTCCATGACATCACCGAACGTACACCCAATGTCAGTCACTGTCATCACTCACGGTGACAGTGACTGACATCGCCTACAATCCGCCCGTGGGCCGTTGGGAACCGAACGCGCAGGGCCGCCTGGAGCAGGCGGCCCTGGAGCTGTACCTGCAGCAGGGCTTCGACGAGACGACGGTGGCCGAGATCGCCACCCGAGCAGGCCTGACAGAACGCACCTTCTTCCGGCACTTCACGGATAAACGGGAAGTGTTGTTTCGGGGACGCGAACTCGCCGAGGCGCTGGAGGCGGCCATCGACGATGCTCCCGCGGCCGCCGCACCCCTCGATGCCGTCGCAGCGGCGCTGGAATCAGTGTCCGACTTCTTCGCCGAACGTCGCCCGCATGCACGCCAGCGCCAGGCCGTGATCAGCGCCAACCCCAGCCTGCAAGAACGCGAACTCATCAAGCTCGCAGCACTGGCGGCGACCATTCGGGACGCGCTGCGCCGCCGCGGTGTCGCCGACCCCGCGGCCAGCCTGGTCGCCGAGGCCGGCATCGCGGTGTTCAAGGTGGCGTTCGAACACTGGCTCACCGATCCGGCCGACCGCAGCCTCGCCGAGCACATCCGTGAGGCACTCGCCGAACTCAAGGCCGCGACCCAATCCTGAGCCGCGGCAACCGGTTACAACGGCGAAGCGCCGCGCAGGTGCTCGAAGATCAACGACGTCTGGGTGCCGGCCACATCGGCGTCGGCGTTGAGATGCTCCACCACGAACGCGCGCAGGTGCGCGGTGTCGCGCGCAGCAACGTGCAGGATGAAGTCGTCGGCGCCGGCCAGGAAATACACGTCCATCACCTGCGGCAGCCGCCGCATATGGGCGATGAAGTCGCGGATGCGCGCGCGGGCGCCCGATTGCAGACTCACCGAGATCATCGCCTGCAGCCCCAACCCGATGGCCGCCGGATCGATGTCGGCATGGAATCCGCGGATCACCCCCAGTTCCTGCAACCGCCGCACGCGGCCGTGACAGGTCGACGCGGCGATCCCGACGAGCTCCGCCAGTGCACTGTTGGGCATGCGCGCGTCGGCGTGCAGAGCGGTGACGATGCGGCGATCGACGTCGTCGAGTTCGACCGGCTGAACATCCTTCGGCTGGGACGCCTCGTGAGTCCTCGTCTTCGAAGATTGTTCAGAAACCAGCGCCATACTGAGAATTATAATCACAGATATTGCAGGTAAGTCGGCGTTTATTCACACTTAGGGCATCACCTGATCCACCTGAGGAGAACCCCAGATGCACGTCGGTATCCCGACCGAAATCAAGAACAACGAGTACCGGGTGGCCATCACCCCGGCCGGCGTCGCCGAACTGGTCAGGCACGGGCACGAGGTGTTGATCCAGGCGGGCGCCGGCGAAGGTTCGGCGATCGCAGACAACGACTTCAAGGCTGCCGGCGCACAAATTCTCACCACCGCGGACCAGGTCTGGGCTGAGTCCGATCTGCTACTCAAGGTCAAAGAGCCCATCGCGGCCGAGTACCACCGCATGCGCAAGGGTCAGACCCTGTTCACCTACCTGCACCTAGCCGCCTCACGCGAATGCACCGACGCACTGCTCGCGTCGGGCACCACCGCGATCGCGTACGAGACCGTCCAGACCGCCGACGGCCGCCTGCCCTTACTCGCCCCGATGAGCGAGGTCGCAGGCCGGCTGTCCGCCCAGGTCGGCGCCTACCACCTGATGCGCAGCCACGGCGGCCGCGGCGTCCTGATGGGTGGCGTGCCGGGCGTCGCTGCCGCCACCGTCGTCGTCATCGGCGGTGGCACGGCGGGCTTGCACGCCGCACAGATCGCCAGCGGCATGGGCGCGCAGGTCACCGTCTTCGACGTCAACCTGGACACCCTGCGCCGGATCGACGCCGAATGGGGCGGCCGGATCCACACCCGGTACTCCTCGAGCCTGGACCTGGAAGACGCCGTCAAGCAGGCCGATCTGGTGATCGGTGCGGTGCTGGTCCCCGGCGCCAAGGCGCCCAAGCTCGTCACCAATTCGACTGTGGCGCATATGAAGTCAGGATCAGTGTTGGTCGACATCGCGATCGACCAGGGCGGCTGCTTCGAGGACTCGAAGCCCACCACGCACGACGACCCGACCTTCGCCGTGCACGACTCGGTCTTCTACTGCGTGGCGAACATGCCGGGAGCGGTGCCGCGCACGTCGACCTACGCACTGACCAACGCGACCCTGCCGTACGCACTCAAGCTCGCCGACCAGGGCTGGCAGGCGGCCTGCCGGGGCGACGCCGCACTGGCCAAGGGCCTGTCGACGCACGACGGCGAGTTGCTGTGCGGCCAGGTCGCCGCGGACCTCGACCTGCCACTGGGCCACGTCGAGTACTGAAAACCCACAAACCCCACAAACCTGGCACCCATCGCCCGGTCAGCGCAGTGCCGCGCTGGCCGGGCGATGACTTTCCCGCGATGTGTGCACGCAAAGGTGCGCTACGCGTCCCTTTGCGTGCACAAATCGCTCTCTTGACACCTGTCAAGTATTGTCATCGCCATGCTCTTGCAGGAATTGCTGCCCACGCCGCCGACCACGACCGCCGCAGCCCTCGAGATCTTCGACGCCGCACCCGCCGTTGAACCCGACTTCATGATCGGCACCTGGCATGGCGCAGAAGTACCCACCGGCCACCCCATGGACGGCCTACTAGAAGCCAGCGGATGGTGGGGCAAGCAATTCATTGACAGCGAGACGGTGCACCCGCTGCTGTTCCCCGACGTTTCTGGTCAGTCGCTGTGGCCGCTCAACCCGGTACTCGCATTCTCCGGTGTCGGGCTTGCCGCCAAAATCCCGATGCTGCACCGGCTTCACGTGGCCAAGCCGATTGCCGCCCTGCGTCCGCTGCTGCAGGCCCGGTCCGCCAAGGCCCGGCTGCGCACCACCCGCTACCGCGGTGTCGACACCGCCACAATGGTTTACGACCAGCTGCCGATCATGGATGTCTTCCGCAAGCTCAGCGACGACGCCGTCCTGGGCGCCATGGACCTCCGCGGCCAGTCTCAGCCGTACTTCTTCGTGCTGCGCCGCGACAACTCGCTGCGGCTCAGCCGCTGAGATTTGTGCACGCAAATCCGCGCCGAACGCGGACTTGCGTGCACAACTCGCTAGCCGATGGAGCGCAGCTGCTTCGGCAGTGAGCGCTTTGACCGGTGCGGGCCCAGCACCGCTGCACCGAAGGGCCGCGTCAGCAGTTCGCGCGCAACGGCATTGACCTCTTCGAGCGTCACCGCGTCGATCGACGCGAGGGTCTCCGAAATCGACTTGTGGTTGCCGTAGTTCAACTCGGCGCGCCCGATGCGGTGCATCCGGGAACCGGAATCCTCCAGCCCCAGCACCAGCCCGCCGCGCATCGAACCCTTCGCAATACGCAGCTCATCGGCGGTGATGCCTTCGCGGGCAACGTCTTCCAGCACCTCGGTGGTCACCCGCGCCACCTCGTCGAAGCGATCCGGCAAGCACGCCGAGTACACCGACAGCGCACCGGCGTCGGAGAAGGTGTCGATCGTGGAGTACACCGAGTAGGCCAGTCCGCGGTTCTCCCGAATCTGTTGGAACAACCGGGAACTCAGCCCGCCGCCAAGCGCCGTGTTGAGCACCGACAGCGCCCACCGGTGCTCCCAGTTGCGCCCAGGGGTGCGTACACCCAGGTACATGTGAGCTTGCTCGGAGTCACGCTTGACGAACTGCAGTGTCGGCGTCCCTGGCACCCGGCCGGCCCCCTTGCGCGGCGGCACTGGCTTGCGACCACGCACCAGATGCGGCCGAAAGTGCTTGCGCACCAACGACACAACTTCGTCGTGGTCGATGTTCCCGGCGACCGCGACCACCATCCGGTCCGGGGTGTACCGGCGGACGTGGAACGAGTGCAGTTGGTTCCGGGTCATCGACATGATCGATTCGACGCTGCCGATCACCGGACGGCCCACGGGGTGCGCACCGAACATGGAGCCGAGGAAGACGTCGGCGAGGGTGTCCTCGGGATCGTCGTCACGCATCGCGATCTCTTCGAGCACCACGTCGCGTTCCAGCTCGACATCTGCTGCGGCACAACGACCGTTGAGCACGACGTCCGAAACCAAGTCGATGGCCAGCCCGAGATCGCTGTCGAGCACGTGGGCGTAGTAGCAGGTGTGCTCGCGCGCAGTGAAGGCGTTCAGCTCACCGCCGACGGCGTCCATCGACTGGGCGATCTCGACAGCGGTGCGCGTCGGGGTCGACTTGAACAGCAGGTGTTCCAGGAAGTGTGCCGCACCGGCCACACTGGGGCCTTCGTCGCGTGAACCGACGTTGACCCACACACCGACCGACGCCGAATGCACGTGCGGCAGGTGTTCGGTGACGACCCGGAGCCCGCCGGGGAGAGTCGTCTTGCGCACAGCGGCCGGGGCCATGAGCGCTGTCTCGGGAGAGACAGCAGAGCCCCGGCCGTCGCGCAGATTCTGACTAGGAGGTTGCAGGCGCGGCATCTGCCGGTGCGGTCTCCGAATCGGATCCAGCTTCGGCGGCGTTCGAATCCGCTGCCGCCGCATTCTCGTCATCCACCAGGACCAGCGAAATCTTCTGACCCTTGCCACGGTTGTCCGCGGAGATGTCCGCGATCTCCACGCGCAGCTTGTCGCCGACGTTCACGACGTCCTCGACCTTCGCGACGCGCTTGCCCTTGCCGAGCTTGGAGATGTGCACCAGACCGTCACGGCCCGGCAGCAGCGAGACGAACGCACCAAAGTCCGTCGTCTTCACCACGGTGCCGAGGAACCGCTCACCGATCTTCGGCAGCTGCGGGTTGGCGATGGCGTTGATCTTGTCGATCGCCGCCTGCGCCGCCTCGCCGTTCGAGGCGCCGACGAACACGGTGCCGTCATCCTCGATGGAGATGCTCGCACCGGTCTCCTCGGTGATCTGGTTGATCACCTTGCCCTTGGGCCCGATCACCTCACCGATCTTGTCGATCGGCACCTTGATGGTGGTGATGCGCGGCGCGTACGGGCTCATCTCATCGGGCTCGTCGATGGCCTCGGCCATGACGTCGAGGATGGTCAGACGCGCGTCCTTGGCCTGGGCCAGGGCACCGGCCAGCACCTTGGACGGGATGCCGTCCAGCTTGGTGTCCAGCTGCAGCGCGGTGACGAACTCCTTGGTACCGGCGACCTTGAAGTCCATGTCGCCGAAGGCGTCTTCGGCGCCCAGGATGTCGGTCAGCGCGACAAAACGACGTTCGGTCTCACCGGCTTCGTTTTCCACGTCGTCAGACACCAGGCCCATGGCGATACCGGCGACCGGGGCCTTCAGCGGCACACCGGCGTTCAGCAGCGACAGGGTGGAGGCACAGACCGAACCCATCGAGGTGGAACCGTTGGAGCCCAACGCCTCCGAGACCTGACGGATGGCATACGGGAACTCCTCGACGCTCGGCAGCACCGGCATCAGGGCCCGCTCGGCCAGCGCTCCGTGGCCGATTTCGCGGCGCTTCGGCGAACCCACGCGGCCCGTCTCACCGGTCGAGTACGGCGGGAAGTTGTAGTGGTGCATGTAGCGCTTGCTGGTCTCCGGACCGAGCGAGTCGATCTGCTGAGCCATCTTGACCATATCCAGCGTGGTGACACCCATGATCTGGGTCTCGCCGCGCTCGAACAGCGCGCTGCCGTGCGCCCGCGGGATCACGGCGACCTCGGCCGACAGGGCGCGAATGTCGGTGATGCCACGGCCGTCGATGCGGAAGTGGTCGGTCAGGATGCGCTGGCGCACCAGCTTCTTGGTCAGCGAGCGGAACGCCGCGCCGATCTCCTTCTCGCGGCCGGCGTAGGTTTCGGCCAACCGGCTGAGCACCTCGACCTTGATCTCGTCGGTGCGCTCTTCGCGCTCCTGCTTGCCGGCGATGGTCAGCGCCTGCGACAGCGCGTCGGTGGCCACCGCAGCGACGGCCTGGAAGGCGTCGTCGGCGTAGTCCGGGAACACCGGGTAGTCGGCGGTCTCCTTACCAGCGGCTTCGTACAGCTCCTGCTGCGCCTTGCACAGTGTGGCGATGAACGGCTTCGCGGCCTCCAGGCCCTCGGCCACCACGGCCTCGGTGGGAGCACCCGCGCCACCGGCGATCAGGTCGATGACATTGTCGGTGGCCTCGGCCTCGACCATCATGATGGCGACGTCGCTGTCGACCACGCGGCCGGCGACGACCATGTCGAACACAGCCTTCTCCAGCTGCTCGACCGTCGGGAAGGCGACCCACTGGCCGTCGATCAGCGCGACGCGAACGCCACCCACCGGACCGGAGAACGGCAGACCCGAGATCTGGGTCGACGCCGATGCGGCGTTGATCGCCAGCACGTCGTACAGATCCTTGGGATCGAGGCTCAGGATGGTGACGACGACCTGGATCTCGTTGCGCAGGCCGGAGACGAACGACGGGCGCAGCGGCCGGTCGATCAGACGGCAGGTCAGGATCGCGTCGGTGGAGGGGCGGCCCTCGCGGCGGAAGAACGAGCCGGGGATGCGGCCCGCGGCGTACATGCGCTCTTCGACGTCGATGGTCAACGGGAAGAAGTCGAAGTGTTCTTTCGGGCTCTTGCTGGCCGTGGTGGCCGACAGGAGCATGGTCTCGTCGTCCAGGTAGGCGACGACGGAGCCGGCGGCCTGACGTGCGAGGCGGCCGGTCTCGAAGCGGATGGTCCGGGTGCCGTAGCTCCCGTTGTCGATGACGGCGGTCGACTCGAAAATGCCGTCTTCAATTTCAACTGCAGACATGGATGTCGCAATTACCTCTCTCGGGCCCGCCCTATGCGGGTTTCCGTTTTTTCTGGTTCCTCTTTGTTACAGCTGTCGCATCGTCACACGCGAGCATCCAGAAAACCCGAAAACCATCCCGCTAGTTGCTGACGGCCGTCGATCGAAGCGGCCGGGGTCATACCCCGGCAGCCACTACCGAAGACCGCCCCACGAGGTTCAGGCGGATGCTGCAGTGTCGTTCCGACGTCTTGAGCGTTAGGCCCAAAACAGTTTCATATTACTACCCGCACCAATGCCCATCGCCAGGCCTGCCGGAGCAGACCTGGCGGTGGTTGTGGATCAGTGGTGCGTCAGCGACGCAGACCCAGACGCTCGATCAGCGAGCGGTACCGCGCGACGTCGACCTGAGCGACGTACTTGAGCAGCCGGCGACGACGGCCGACCAGCAGCAGCAGGCCACGACGGCTGTGGTGGTCGTGCTTGTGCTGCTTGAGGTGCTCGGTCAGGTCCGAGATGCGCTTGGTCAGCAGGGCGACCTGAGCCTCCGGCGAACCGGTGTCGGTCTCATGCAGGCCGTACTGACCCAGGATCTCTTTTTTCTGCTCGACAGTGAGTGCCACGAAACAACTCCATCAATTCGGTCCGCGAAGAACAACGAGGGCGCGGCCGCCGCGAACTGCAGCACGCGCGTCGGGCAGTTTATCAGGAAGCTACTACGGAACCAGAATCGTGCGGGCCCGCTGCGTATCGCGATCCATGGCCACGATGAGGTCATCGATCGAGTCGAATTTCTCCTGGCCGCGGATGCGCGAGACGAAATCGACCGCGACGTGCTGCCCGTAGAGGTCTGCCTCGGTGTCGAGCACGAAGGCCTCGACGGTGCGGGTACGGCCGGAGAACGTCGGATTGGTGCCGACGGATACCGCGGCCTGGTAGCGCTCCCCCGGCGTCACGGTGCCGACGGAAGGGCCATGCCCCAGCACGGTGAACCAGGCGGCGTAGACGCCGTCGGCCGGGATGGCCGAGTGCATCGGCGGGGCGACGTTCGCGGTCGGGAAGCCCAGCCCGCGGCCACGACCGTCACCGCGGACGACGACGCCCTCCACGCGGTGCGGCCGGCCTAGCGCCTCGGTCGCGGCGACCATGTCACCGGCGTCCACGCAGGACCGGATGTAGGTGGATGAGAACGTGACGGTCTCGGCCTGATGATGTTCGGCCACCAGCGAGATGCCCTCGACGGCGAACCCGAAGCGCTCCCCGGCCCTGCGCAGCAGCGGCACGTTGCCGCCGGCCTTCTTGCCGAACGTGAAGTTCTCACCGACCACGACCTCGAGGACGTGCAGGCGCTCGACGAGCAGCTCGTGCACGTAGCGCTCAGGGGTCAGCTTCATGAAGTCGGTGGTGAACGGCATCACCAGGAAGACGTCGACGCCCAGTTCCTCGACCAGTTCGGCCCGGCGCGTCAGCGTCGTCAGCTGGGCCGGATGGCTCCCCGGGAGGACCACTTCCATCGGATGCGGATCGAATGTCATCAACACGGTGGGTACCCCGCGGGACCGACCCGCCTTCACCGCGTGGCTGATCAACTCAACATGTCCACGGTGTACGCCATCGAACACCCCGATGGTGAGCACACATCGGCCCCAGTCCGTGGGGATCTCGTCCTGCCCACGCCAGCGTTGCACGACCGCAAGCCTACGGCGCGGCCGCGCGGCAGGCACCGTGAGATCCCCGGATCAGGTGACCATTGCCTAAACTTTGTGCTGTGAGTCCTGCAGACGACGCTGGCAACCCGCCGGATCTATCCCCGGTTGCCCAGGACTACCTCAAAGTCATCTGGACCGCCCAGGAGTGGTCACGCGACAAAGTCAGCACGAAAATGCTGGCTGAACGCATCGGTGTATCGGCCTCGACGGCCTCCGAATCGATCCGCAAGCTTGCCGATCAGGGTCTGGTGCACCACGAGAAGTACGGCGCGGTGACACTGACCGACACCGGGCGCAGCGCGGCGCTGGCCATGGTCCGCCGCCACCGGTTGATGGAGACGTTCCTAGTGCGCGAGCTCGGCTACGGCTGGGACGAGGTGCACGACGAAGCCGAAATCCTGGAGCACGCGGTGTCGGACCGCATGTTGGACCGCATCGACGCCAAGCTCGGCTTCCCGACCCGGGACCCGCACGGCGACCCGATCCCCGCGGCCGACGGCCAGGTTCCGACTCCCCCCGCCCGGCAGTTATCCGCGTGCTCGGACGGGGACGCCGGCACGGTGGCCCGCATCTCCGATCACGACCCCGAGATGCTGCGGTACTTCGACAGCGTGGGAATCACGCTCGATTCACACCTGCGCGTGGTGGCCCGGCGCGACTTCGCGGGGATGATCTCGGTGGCCGTGACGGCTGCGGACGCGGCGGCCGACGTGGACGCCGACGCCACCACCGTCGACCTGGGAAACCCTGCGGCAGAAGCGATCTGGGTCGTCGCGTAGTTGGTCAGCGGGTGGTCACCAGTCCGGCCAGCAGCAAGTCGAACATCCGCCCGCACTGCTCGGGTGACGCGCTCGCGACCATGATGCCGAGCAGCCCGGTGACGACGTCGTCCGCCGGCACGTCGGCGCGCAGGGTGCCATCGGCGGCGCCGGCAGCCAGCAGGGTTCCGACCGCTCCAACCACGCCCGCACGGGTGTCGCCCGCCGTAACCGCACCCGAATCGAATATCGCCTTCAGTGACTCGGCCATGCCCCGCTTGGCGGCCACGAACTTCGCGTAGCGGTCCATCCACAGCCGCAGCGCCTCGACCGGCGGATGGGTACGTACCAGCTCCTCGGCCGTCGCGGCCACCTCCGCCAATTCGGCGCGGTACACCGCCTCGACCAGCGCTTCACGGCTCGGGAAATGCCGGTACAACGTGCCTATACCGACGCCGGCATCACGCGCGATGCCCTCCAGCGACACCGGACTGTCAGCCGTGCCGAAGGCGAGCGCCGCCACTTCCAGGATCCGTTCCCGGTTGCGGCGGGCATCGGCGCGGATACCGTCAGCCATAGCGGAGGCTCCTCCGTTTCTGTTACGTTGAGCTAACCGGAGGTTCCTCCGAATCACTCGAGTATCGCAGAAAATCACAGCTGAGGAGCGACGATGACCGATACGACACACCCTGGCGGCCTCGGTTCGATCGGTGGTCGCCCGGTGGCCCGGATCGGCTACGGAGCCATGCAGCTGCACGATGCCGGCTCCCCTGATGCTGCGGTGGCGCTGCTGCACCGTTCGGTCGAGCTCGGCATCAACCACATCGACACCGCGTCGTTCTACGGCGGCGGAACGGTGAATGCCCTGATCCGGCAAGCGCTCCGCCCGTACCGCGACGACCTGGTCATCGTCAGCAAGGTCGGTGCGGTACACGTGCCGGACGGACCGGTGCCGCTGGCTGCCGCGCAGAAACCCGCCGAATTACGGGCTGCGGTCGAAATGGACCTGAATCAGCTTGGCCTGGAACAGATTCCGGTGGTCAACTTGCGTCGATTGGATATGACGCCTGGCGTTCAGACCGAGGGTGATCAGATCGTCGACGTCGACGATCAACTGGCGGAGATGATCGCGCTGCGAGACGAAGGCAAGATCGGCGCTATCGGCCTGAGCGCGGTGCCGGTCGAGACGGTTCGCCACGCGCTACCGGCGGGCATCACCTGCGTCCAGAACGCCTACAGCGTCCTGGACCGGGCGCAGGAGGACACCTTGCGCCTGTGCGTCAAAGAGGGCATCGCCTGGGTGCCGTTCTTTCCGCTCGGCTCGGCGTTCCCCGGATTCCCCAGTGTCGCCGACGACCCCTCGGTGCGAACAGTGGCTGAGCGAATCGGCGCCACGCCCGCCCAGGTCGGCCTGGCCTGGTTACTGGCGCACGCCCCGAACACCCTGCTGATCGCCGGTACCCGATCGGTCGCGCATCTGGAGGACAACGCCGCGGCCGGGTCAATCCGGCTCGACGCCGAGGCCCTCAGCCTCCTGGACGCGGCCGGTGCCCCGGCGGCCCCACCACACCGCGCGGAACCCTTTCTGGCCGAAGGCGACTGACCTTCAGAGCGTCGCCGGCCGGAGCACCACAACCGATCGCGTGCGCTCGGACCCGTCTTCCAACAACGCGATCACCTGCCCATCGGGAGCCGTCGCCGCGTACGTCCCGTCGATACCGGCCGGGGCCAGCGCCCGGCCGTGGCGCGTGTCCTCGGTCTCCGCGTCGGTCAGGTCGCGGCGCGGAAACCCCAGCAGGCAGGCTGCGTCCAACGTGTAGCTCAGCTCGGCGGCGTCGGCCAACTGCTCCAACGTGCGCGCCTCGTCCAGCCCGTAGCGGCCAACCTTGGTGCGCCGCAACATCGTCAGGTGCCCACCGACTCCAAGGGCAGCGCCGACGTCGCGGGCCAGCGCCCGGATGTAGGTACCCGACGAGCAGTCGACGGTGACGTCGACGTCGATGAAGTCGTCGACTCGTTTGGTGGCATCGACCGTGAACCGATCGATCCGCACCCGGCGAGCCGCCAGTTCCGGCGCCTTGCCCTCGCGCACCAACTTGTAGGCCCGCTCGCCGTCGACCTTGATGGCGCTGACCGCCGACGGCACCTGGTCGATCTCGCCGCGCAGCGCCGCGACCGCGTGCTCGATCTGTTCATCGGCCACGTGTGCAGCCGAAACTGTCTGCAGCACTTCACCTTCGGCATCCTCGGTGGAGGTGGCCTGACCGAGCCGAATCGTCGCAATGTACGTCTTGTCGGTGGCGGTCAGCAGGCCCAGGATCTTGGTGGCCCGCTCGATGCCGACCACGAGCACGCCGGTGGCCATGGGGTCCAATGTGCCGGCATGCCCGACCTTGCGGGTACCGAACAGTCGACGACACCGGCCGACGACGTCGTGGCTCGTCATCCCGGCGGGCTTGTCGACGATCACCAAGCCAGGCGGCGGCGCCGGGCGCGAAGCCGTCTTCACAGCGAGATCGCCGTCAGGACCAGGCCGTTGGATACGGTGAACCGCCCCGGCAATTCGGTCAGCGGCGGCCCGAACTCGGCTGCCGGGTCGATGAGAATCCGCGACAGGAATGTGCCCGAGCTGCCCGTCGAATCCAGCTCGAAAGTGATGTGTGCATCCTCGAATCCGAGCCAGCGGTGCGTCAGCGGGAACCAGGCCTTGTACGTCGCCTCCTTGGCGCAGAACAGGATTCGGTCCCAGTGCAGGTCGCCTTCCAACGTCCCGATGGCGCTCTGCTCGGCGGGTAGTGCGATGGCGCCCAGCACCCCTTTGGGCAGGACCCCGTGGGGTTCGGCGTCGATACCGACCGAGCGCACCTGCGTGGCCCGGGCCACCACCGCGCCGCGGAAACCCTCGCAGTGCGTCAGGCTGCCGACGATGCCATCGGGCCAGCACGGTTCACCCTTGTCGCCCTTGAGGATCGGAACCGGGCCGACGTCGAGCTTGCCCAATGCCTCACGGGCACAATGCCGGACCGTGATGAACTCGTTGCGGCGCTTGGCCACCGACCGGGCGATCAGCGGCTCTTCCTCCGGCAGCGGCACGAGATGGCCCGGGTCGGAATACGTCTCGGCAGTGGCCACCACGTCGGGCAGCACCTGCGTCAGGAGCTCGTCGCTCATCACAATCGCCTCGAATTGATCCGGTCCTGCATTTTCTGCGCGTGCTCCCGCATCTCCTGGGTGATCTCGAAGTGACCACCGAAGTCGTTGAGGTAGCCCGGCGGGTACTGGGGGTCCGGCAGGATTTGGCGCATCCACCGATAAGGCTTGCGGCGCCGCCACTCTCGGGGGTAACCGACGGAGACTTCCTCGAACCGCACACCGTCATACCAGGTGGTGCGCGGGATGTGCAGGTGGCCGTACACCGAGCAGATGGCGTTGTAGCGGGTGTGCCAGTCCTTGGTCGCCGTCGTGCCACACCATAGCGAGAACTCCGGGTAGAACATGGCATCGCAGGGTTCACGCACCAATGGGAAGTGGTTGACCAGGACCGTCGACTCCATCCAGTCCAGGTCGTCGAGCTTCTTGCGGGTGATGTTCAGCCGGTCGCGACACCACGCGTCGCGCGTCGCGTATGGCTCGCTCGACAGCAGGAACTCGTCGGTGCCGACCACATTGCGCTCCTTGGCCAACGCCAGCCCCTCGGCCTTCGTCGCGGTACCCGCAGGCAGGAAGGTGTAGTCGTACAACAGGAACATCGGCACGATCGTCGCCGCGCCCCCCGGACCGGTCCAGACCGGGAACGGATGCTCGGGCGTGACGATGCCCATCTGGTCGCACATGTCGACCAGATAGTCGTAGCGGGCCTTCCCGAAGATCTGCATCGGGTCCTTGTTGGTGGTCCACAGTTCGTGGTTACCCGGCACCCAGATGACCTTGGCGAAGCGCTTACGCAGCAGGTCCAGGGACCACCGGATGTCGTCGGTGCGCTCGGCGACGTCGCCGGCGACGATCAGCCAGTCGTCCGGCGAGGCAGGGTGCAGCGACTCGGTGACCGGCTTGTTTCCGGTGTGCCCGATGTGCAGGTCACTGATGGCCCAAAGGGTCGGCTGGGTCGACACAAAAATTCAGGGTACTTGGGCGGCAGCAACCCCCGCTGTCCTGCCAACCGTCCCGCGCACCGGGAGAAACTAGAACAGGTTCTCCCTTCCCGTCCGGTGTGACGCAGGCGACTTGTAGACTCCCCGCAGTATTGCTCGGATCTAAGGGGTGTCATGGCAGCGATGGCCGGGAAACTGCGTCTGTTGTCGGCGCTGTGTGCGCTCGTGACAGCAGGCGTGGTGGTCACACAGACCAACCCAGTGACACCGACCGGCGGCAACGTCGAGTTGCGCTCCACTTCTGCCCCCATGGCCCCGATCAGCAGCACCATCAAGTCGCCGATCATCGCCACCACGAATCCCAGCCCGTTCGATCCGTGCGATCAGATCCCGCTCGACGCCATCAATGCCATGGGCCTGGGCGTCACCCCGCCCGACCATGAAGACGGCCTGCGCTGCCACTACGACGCCGGCAACTACCAGATGGCCGTCGAGCCGATCGTCTGGCGCACCTACGAGCAGACGTTGCCGGCCGACGCCGTCGAGCTGACCATCGCCGGACACCGCGCCGCCCAGTACTGGATCATGAAGCCGACCGACTGGAATGACCGGTGGTGGGTGACCTGCATGATCACTTTCAAAACCAGCTACGGCCTGATCAACCAGTCGCTCTTCTACTCGCCGATCGAGTCGCCCGACCGCCCGGACTGCCTGCAGACCAACCTGCAGCGCGCCAACCAGCTGGTGCCGTTCTACAAGTTCTGATCGCGCGTCGCCCACGAGCTCGCGGTCGGCGCTCGGCGGTACGGATCGGTACCCTCCGAATGGTGAGCTCCCGAATCGCCCATCTCGGCTCCCGGTTGCTGAGCCGCGTCCTCGACGTCCCGCCTCCGACGACCGACTACACCGTCAGCCGCGTCACCACGCCGATGCGTGACGGCGTCGAACTGGTCGGTAGTCACTACGCCCCCACCGGCGCCGCCAAAGGCACCCTGCTGGTGCGGTGCCCCTACGGTCGCGGCTTCCCGTTCGGCCCGGTGTTCGGCGCGGCGTACGCCCGGCGCGGCTATCACGTGCTGGTGCAGAGCGTGCGCGGCACGTTCGGCTCCGGTGGCGAATTCGAACCGATGGTCAACGAGATCGCCGATGCCGTGGACACCGCGGCCTGGCTGCGGGACCAGCCGTGGTTCACCGGGTCGTTCGCCACGATGGGGTTGTCGTACCTCGGCTTCACCCAGTGGGCGCTGCTCAGCGATCCCCCGCCCGAACTGAAGGCCGCGATCATCAGCGTCGGCCCCCACGACTTCGCCGAATCAACCTGGGGCACAGGCGCATTCACGCTCGATAACTTCCTGAGTTGGAGCGACATGATGGCGCACCAGGAAGAAGCCCCGCTCGCCGTCATTTTTCGGCGGTTCCGGGCACCGCGCCTGGTCGCCCGCACCCATATGCAGGCACCGGCCGGGGCCGCCGCACGCCGGCTGCTGGGCTCCGGCGCGACCTGGTACGAATCGTGGCTGAGCCACCCCGACGGCACCGACCCGTTCTGGGAGAAGATGGTGTTCACCGACACGCTGGACAAGGTCGACGTGCCGGTGCTGCTGATCGGCGGCTGGCAGGACCTCTTCCTGGAGCAGACGCTGACGCAGTTTCAGCGTCTGAAGTCGCGCGGCGTGCGCACCGCGGTCACCATCGGGTCGTGGACCCACACCCAGGTGATGACCCGGGGCGGGGCCACGGTGCTGCGCGAGTCGCTGGCCTGGCTCGACACGCATCTGGCCGAGCGCGCGCAGGCTCCCGAGCGAGCTGCCGTCCGCGTCGAGGTCAACGGGCAGGGCTGGCTGACCATGCCCGAATGGCCACCGGCCGCCACCGACCTCCAGCTGTACCTGCAACCTGCGCACCGGCTCGGGACCACCGCGCCCGCCGATACCGCACCGCCGTCGCGGTTCACCTTCGATCCGGCGGCGCCGACGCCCACGCTCGGCGGCCGGCTGCTGTCGTCGGCGGCGGGCTACCAAGAAGACTCCGCACTGAGCCGACGGCCCGACGTCATCGACTTCACCGGTGAACCTCTCACGGAGGACCTGTATCTCATCGGCACCCCGGTAATCGAACTCGCGCTGTCCTGCGACAACCCAAACCGGGACATCTTCGTCCGGCTCAGCGAGGTCGATGCAAAGGGCAGGTCCCGCAACGTCAGCGACGGATTCCGCAGGCTCACAGCGCCTTCGGACCAACCCGAAACCCTGCGGCTCGAGCTCGACCCCATTGCGCACCGGATCCCGGCGGGGTCGCGGCTGCGGGTGATCGTCGCAGGCGGCTGCCATCCCCGCTATGACCGCAATCTCGGCACCGGCGAGCCCGTCGTCTCCGGCGAGCGCATGGTGCCGGCCACGCACACGATCCATCACGGTGCGGGCGGGGTGTCCCGGCTGCTGCTGCCGACCGTGGCGCTGTCAGCCGACTGAGTCGCGCACGCGCTGAGCAATGGCGGCGAGCGACGCGTCGTCGTACACCGGCGGTCCCCACTCAGGCGTGACGGGCAGATTCACCCAGCTGCGGCAGCCTGCGTAGTCCGGGGTACGCGGTAGCCGCACCGAGGCGGCAAGCGGTTTCGCCTGCACCACCAGCACCGTCAGCCGGTGCCGGGGCCGAAAGTCCAGCCGGTCGTTCTGCACCGACTCGGCGGTCCAGATGTGCAGATCAGCAATAGCCTCCAGCTGGTCCGGATGCTCGACCGCCACGGCGGCAGCGATTTTCGCGCCGCCACGCAGTACCACCTCGGTTTCGGTGCTGTCCCCCGCGGCCCGCTCCAGCAGATCGGTGAACTCGGGCCGGACACGCTCGGCATGGCTGTGTTCGACCGTCGGGAAGAAGACGAACTCCGGCGCCGATATCGCAAACCGCTTCTCACCGATGCCACCCTTGCGCAGCAGTACCGTCTGCCGACCGTCGAGCAGCGCGTGCACCGCCGCGCCCCACTCCTTGAGCGCGGGCCAATTCACTTGGCGGCCAACCTCGCTCGCACCTCGGGCCGGCGCAGCGGAGGTACTGTCTTAGGCGGTTGTCGCCGGGCCGGCAGCTGATTCAGCAGACTCTCGGTGACGGCAGTGACCTCGGCCACGGCAGCCTCGAAGGCGTCGACGTTGGCGGCGGTGGGACGGGTGATCCCGCTGACCTTGCGGATGTACTGACGTGCGGCGGCCTCGATCTCCTCGGCCGTGGCAGCCGGCTCCAGGCCACGCAGTTCGGTGATGTTGCGGCACATGGCCTCCACGATAGGCCCGCCCGGGCCGGGGGTTACGGTGTCGGTGGGTGACCGCAAAGCAAGGAGCCAACGTGACCGACGTTTTACTGATCGACACCACCGACCGGGTACGCACCCTGACGCTGAACCGGCCGAAGTCCCGGAACGCGCTGTCCTACGAACTTCGCGATGCCTTCTACGGTGCGCTGCGCCAGGCCGAGGCCGACCCAGACGTCGACGTGGTGATCCTGACCGGCGCCGATCCGGTGTTCTGTGCCGGCCTGGACCTCAAGGAGCTCGGGGAAGGCGCTGTTCTGCCGGACATCTCACCGAAGTGGCCGAACATGACCAAGCCGGTGATCGGTGCGATCAACGGCGCTGCCGTCACCGGTGGTCTGGAGCTGGCGCTGTACTGCGACATCCTGATCGCCTCGGAGAACGCCAAGTTCGCCGACACCCACGCACGAGTCGGACTGCTGCCGACCTGGGGTCTGAGTGTGCGACTGCCACAGAAGGCCGGTGTCGGCCTGGCCCGGCGGATGAGCCTGACCGGCGATTACCTGTCGGCGGCTGAAGCACTGCGGGCCGGGCTCGTCACCGAGGTCGTGCCGCATGACGAGCTGCTGCCGGCCGCGCGGCGCGTCGCGGCCTCGATCGTCGGCAACAACCAGAACGCCGTTCGCGCGCTGCTGGATTCGTATCACAAGATCGACGGTTCGCAGACCGACGCCGGCCTGTGGATCGAAGCGGCATCGGCCCGGCAGTGGATGGCTGCCTCCAGCGGCAATGACATCGCCGCGAACCGCGACGCCGTCATGCAGCGCGGCCGCAGCCAGGTCTGATCACCGCCGTCGCCCGCCATCTCCCGTCGCCCGCCATCTCCCGCGAACGTGCGTGTCTGTCCCCGACACGCCGCTGCCGAGGTGTCAGAGCGTCCCGCTCGCCAGCCGTGAGCGGGACGCTCCGGCACGGAACCCTCGGCGTGTCGTGTGTAAACACGCACGCTCGCGCGAAGTGGGCAGAGCGGTCAGAGCCAGCGGCCGGACAGTGCGCGCCAGCCGACGAATATCAGCCGCAGCACCAGGAACGTGCTCAGTCCGGACCAGATGCCGGCGAGGCCCCAGCCGAACGCCAGCGACAGCCAGATGAGCGGCAGGAAGCCGAGCAGCCCGCTGATCAGCGTGGCATTGCGCATGAACTTCGCGTCGCCGGCGCCCAGCAGCACCCCGTCGAGCGCGAAAACGATTCCGGCGATGGGCAATTGGGCCACCATGAACCACCACGGGATGCCGATCTGCCCTCGTACCCCGGCGTCTGAGGTGAACAGCGCGAGCAACACCCCGGCGCCCAGCGCGAACACCCCGGCCAGCACTGCCGCCGCGGCCGCGGAGTACACCGTCACGCGCCACGCCACCGCTTTCGCGTGCCCCGGCTCCCCCGCCCCAAGGGCCGCACCGACCAGAGACTGCGCTGCGATGGCCAACGAATCCAGCACCAGCGCAAGGAAATTCCACAGCTGCAGAACCACTTGATGGGCGGCGACGGCGGCCGCGCCGAACCGCGCTGCGACCGCACCGGCAGACAGGAAGCACACCTGGAACGCCAGGGACCGCAGCACCAGATCGCGGCCCATGGTCAGTTGCGCGCGCAGCACATCGGGCCGTAGCCGCAGCGAAACCCGTTCGGAAAGCAGCGCATACCCAAACAACGCCGCGGCGACCCACTGCCCCACCACGTTGGCCACCGCCGAACCCGTCAGCCCGAGCCGCGGCAACCCGAGCCACCCGAAGACCAGCAGCGGACACAGAATCGCCGAAATACCCACGCCGACAAGCACGTACCGCAGCGGACGGACCGTGTCCTGCACACCGCGCAGCCAGCCGTTGCCCGCCATGGACATCAGGATCGCCGGGACGGCCAGGATCGCGACGCGCAGCCACGGCAGTGCCGTGACTGCGATGCCGCCACGAGACCCCGCGATGGCCGTCAGCAGCATCGGCGCACACGCCTGCACCGCGACCACGATGAGCAGACCGACGCCCAACGCCAGCCAGGTGGCCTGCACGCCCTCCCCGACCGCGCCGGCCCGGTCACCGCCACCGAAACTCCGGGCCGCGCGCGACGTCGTGCCGTACGACAGGAACGTCAGCTGCGACCCGACCAGACTCAGGATCAGGCCGCCGACCGCCAGACCGGCCAACGGCAGTGCACCGAGGCGGCCCACCACCGCGGTGTCCAGCAGGAGGTAGATCGGCTCGGCCGCGAGCACCCCGAGTGCCGGGAAGGCCAGTGCTGCGATGCGACGGCCGGTGACCTCGGTGGTCATGATGCGCACCGTCGTCGGCGACGAGCGTGCGCGAAATGGACACCAAGAGCGGCGTGTCGGCGTACAAACACGGTCGCTCGCGGGAAAAGGGGCGGGGACAGCACTAACGCAGGGCGGCGATGAGGGCCGCGACGACGTCCTCGGTGGTTCCGGTCGGCGAGTAGCCCGCCGCGAACCGGTGGCCGCCGCCGCCGAACGAACTGGCCAGCACCGACACGTCGACCTCGGTCTTGGCACGCAGCGACACCGACCACTCGCCGGGCGCGATCTCTTTGAGCACCGCAGCCACCTCGGCCTCGGACGTGGTCCGGACGATGTCGATGATGCTCTCGACTTCTTCCGACAGCGCACCGGCGAATTCGTGATGTGGCACAACGGCGTACACCAGCCCCTTGCCGCCGGCGGCCTCAGGCACCAGGCAAGCCGTGGACAGCACCCGGGACAGCATGGGCAGCCACGAGTACGGATGGGTGTCGAACAGGGCACGGCTCACCGCGCCATTGTCGACGCCGATGTCCAGCAGCCGCGCCGCCAACCGGTACGCCCGGGAACTGGCCCACCGGAACGAACCGGTGTCGGTCGTCAGCCCCGCGTACAAGCAGTGCGCCACCGGCAACTCGATCGGCTTACCCCAGGCGTCCAGCAGTTCGGCCACCAGCATGGTGGTCGAATCTGCCGACGGATCAACGTAATTCGCGCTACCGAACAACCGGTTCGAGGCGTGGTGATCGATCACCAGCACCTGCCGGCCGGGGTCGGCCAGTTTCGCCAGCGAACCCAGCCGGTTGACGCTCGGAACGTCGACGGTGACCACCAGGTCGGCGTCGGTCCGCATCTGGTCCGGCGGCACCAACAAGTGCCCACCCGGCAGCGTCTGCAGCGAATTCGGCACGGTCGCCGGAGCGGCGAAGCCCACCTGGACGCCCTTGCCACATTCCTCGAGGACCAGTGCGAGCGCGAGGCCCGCCCCGATGGTGTCGGCGTCTGGGTACACGTGGGCAACCACGCTGACGCTGTCGACCGCACCGAGCAGATCAGCCGCAGCGCGCGCGTCAACCCGCGCGCCCTGCGGCCGGATCTCAATCGTCGGTTCGATCGCGGTCACCTGCATCCTCGGAATCGCTGTCCCCCACCACACGGTACGGATCGGCGTCACCGGCGTGCGTGGCACCTTCACGGATTCGAGCCACATCCGCATCCGCGGCACGAGCCCGGGCCAGCAGCTCCTCCATCTTCAGAGCCGCATCCGGCACGGTGTCGCGCTCGAAAGTCAGCGTCGGGGTGAACCGAACTCCGGTTCCCGCACCGACTTTCGTGCGCAACGCACCCTTGGCCTTCTCCAGGGCAGCCGCGACGCCGTCGTAATCCGGCTCCTCGTCGAGGCTGGTCCCGATAACGGTGTAGTACAGCGTGGCGTCGTGCAGATCACCGGTCATCTTGGCATCGGTGATCGTCACGCCGTCGAGCCGCGGATCCTTGATCTCGTATT
This sequence comes from Mycolicibacterium sp. HS_4_1, assembly GCF_054515875.1. Classification (NCBI taxonomy): domain Bacteria; kingdom Bacillati; phylum Actinomycetota; class Actinomycetes; order Mycobacteriales; family Mycobacteriaceae; genus Mycobacterium; species Mycolicibacterium sp. HS_4_1. Next base: position 2,430,202 of record NZ_CM137261.1, on the reverse strand, counting down.
CGATCGCCGATGCGACGATCGTCGAGATGCGCTTGGCCAATCGCTTGGCGCGTGCTGGATCTGCCACCTACGTACGAGCCTTCTCAACGAGTTCGTACGTCTCGATGACGTCGCCTTCCTTGATGTCGTTGTAGGTCAGCGTCAGACCGCATTCGTAACCTTCGCGCACCTCGGTGGCGTCGTCCTTCTCGCGCTTGAGCGAGGACACCGTGAGGTTCTCGGCGATGACGATGTTGTCACGCAGCAGGCGGGCCTTGGCGTTACGCCGCATGAGGCCTGACTGCACGAGGCAACCAGCGATGTTGCCGATCTTCGACGACCGGAAGATGGCGCGGATCTCGGCGCGGCCGAGTTCCTTCTCCTCGTAGATCGGCTTGAGCATGCCCTTCAGCGCACTCTCGATCTCGTCGATGGCCTGGTAGATCACCGAGTAGTAGCGAATCTCGACGCCCTCGCGGTTGGCCAGTTCGGTCGCCTTGCCCTCGGCACGGACGTTGAACCCGATGATGATGGCATCCGATGCCGACGCCAGGTTGACGTTGGTCTCGGTGACGCCACCGACACCGCGGTCGATGACGCGCAGTTCCACCTCGTCGTCGATCTGGATGCCCATCAAGGCCTCCTCGAGCGCCTCGACGGTGCCCGAGTTGTCGCCCTTGAGGATCAGGTTCAGCTGGCTGGTTTCCTTCAGCGCCGAATCCAGGTCTTCCAGGCTGATGCGCTTGCGCGAACGTGCGGCCAGCGCGTTGCGCTTGCGCGCGCTGCGCCGGTCGGCGATCTGGCGGGCGATGCGGTCCTCGTCGACGACCAGCAGGTTGTCGCCGGCGCCGGGCACAGAGGTGAAGCCGATCACCTGGACCGGACGTGACGGCAGCGCCTCGTGGACGTCCTCGCCGTGCTCGTCGACCATGCGGCGGACGCGGCCGTAGGCGTCGCCGGCGACGATCGAGTCACCGACCCGCAGCGTGCCGCGCTGGATCAGCACGGTGGCGACCGGACCGCGACCGCGGTCCAGGTGCGCCTCGATGGCCACACCCTGGGCTTCCATGTCGGGGTTGGCCCGCAGGTCAAGCGAGGCATCCGCGGTCAGCAGCACTGCTTCGAGCAGACCGTCGATGTTGGTGCCCTGCTTGGCCGAGATGTCCACGAACATGGTGTCGCCGCCGTACTCTTCGGCCACCAGGTTGTACTCGGTCAGCTGCGCCCGGATCTTCTGCGGATCCGCGCCTTCCTTGTCGATCTTGTTGACCGCCACCACGATCGGCACATCAGCGGCCTGAGCGTGGTTGATGGCCTCCACCGTCTGCGGCATGACGCCGTCGTCGGCGGCGACCACCAGGATCGCGATGTCGGTGGCCTTGGCACCACGGGCACGCATGGCGGTGAACGCCTCGTGACCCGGGGTGTCGATGAACGTCACCAGACGCTCGTTGCCGTCCAACTCGGTCAGCACCTGGTAGGCACCGATGTGCTGGGTGATGCCGCCGGCTTCGCCCTCGCGGACGTTCGCCTTACGGATCGTGTCGAGCAGTCGGGTCTTACCGTGGTCGACGTGGCCCATGACGGTGACCACCGGCGGCCGGCTGGCCAGGTCGTCCTCGTCGCCGGCGTCCTCGCCGTAGGTGAGGTCGAACGACTCGAGCAGCTCGCGGTCCTCGTCCTCCGGGGACACGACCTGCACGACGTAGTTCATCTCGCCGCCCAGCAGCTCGAGGGTCTCATCGCCCACCGACTGGGTGGCGGTCACCATCTCGCCCAGGTTGAACAGCGCCTGCACCAGCGAAGCCGGGTTGGCGTTGATCTTCTCGGCGAAGTCGCTCAGCGACGCGCCGCGAGCGAGGCGGATGACCTCGCCGTTGCCGTGCGGCAACCGCACGCCACCGACGATCGGCGCCTGCATGTTCTCGTATTCGGCGCGTTTTGCGCGCTTCGACTTGCGGCCACGACGGGGCGCGCCACCGGGACGCCCAAAGGCACCCGCGGCACCGCCGCGCTGACCCGGACGACCGCCGCCGCCACCGGGGCCACCGCCACCGGGAGCGCCGCCGCCACCGGGACGACCCCTGAAACCTCCAGCAGCCGCTCCACCGGCACCGGCACCGGCACCTGCGCCACCGCCGCGGTAGTTACCGCCGCCACCGGCACCGCCGGGACGAGGGCCACCACCGGCACCACCGGGACGCGGACCACCACCGGGACGCGGACCACCCGGACGACCGACGGCACCCGGACGGGCACCCGGCGGACGCGGGGGCATGTTGCCCGGCGTGACACCCGGACGCGGGCCACCGCCCGGACGGGGACCACCAGCGCCGGGACCCGGACGCGGACCACCGGGACCGGGAGCCGGACGCGGGGCCGGGCGTTCGACCGGCTGCTGCGAAGAGAAGGGGTTGTTGCCGACGCGCGGAGCTCGCGGAGCCGGCTTGGGTGCGCCAGGTCGCGGACCCGGGGTCGCACCCGGGGTGGCCGGACGCGGCTGAGCCGGAGCCGCCGAAGCGGCGGGCGCTGCCGGGGCAGCGGGCTCCGGCGCGGCGGAAGCAGCCGGAGCTGCGGGCGCGCTCGGAACCTGGGGCCGGGGTGCACCCGGCTTGGGTCCACCGGCGGCCGGGGCTGCCGGTGCGGGTGCTGCGGGTGCCGGCGCTGCTGCGGCCGGCGTTGCCGGTGCAGGTGCGGCGGGTGCCGCGACAGCAGCCGGCTTGGGCGCACCCGGCTTGGGCGCACCGGACGGCTTGGCCGCGGGTGCGGCTGATGCCTCGGACTTGGCGGGCTTGCCTCCGCCGAACGCCTCACGCAACCGGCGTGCGACGGGCGCCTCCACAGTGGAGGACGCAGATTTAACGAATTCGCCCTGTTCGCTCAGTCGGGCGAGCACTTCCTTGCTTGTGACACCGAGTTCTTTGGCCAACTCGTGTACGCGTGCCTTACCTGCTGCCACTTCTCTCCTCATCGTGAGGCGTCAGCGGTGGGTAGGCCGCGCCTCGGTTTAGCTATGACGCATGGTCATCGGGACTTCACGGTGTGCTCATGTTCTTCGCTACCTGTTCTCTTGCTGCGGTGTTCCGGGTCCGTCAGGCGGTAAGGCACTGAAGAACTCTTCCACCGCAGAGGTGTCCGGCGAACCGGTGATACGCAACGCTCTGACGAATGCTCGCCGCCGAACTGCCGCATTGAGGCACTGCTGAACCGGGTGCAACCACGCACCCCGACCCGGCAGGTTACCCGCTGAATCGACCGAGACGGCGCATTTACCGTCCCCGTCGCGTACAGCTGCCACTCGAAGCAAGTCGACGGCCAGCTCTCGTTTCCGGCAGCCGATGCAGGTACGCACCGGAGCTGTCGAAGTCTCGCGCTGGATCACAGTGCAGTCTACCGTCTCGGGGCCCGTGAACTTCAATCGCGGTCGCGGCCCCGACACGCCGCCGGTAACTGCGGGTTTTCTCTCAGCGGTCGCGGCCGCCGCCATGCCCCGCCGACCGGCCGCCGGCGTCGGCCTCCCGGCCCCCGGCCGGTGCCTCCTGACCGTCGGCGTCGCTGCGGATGTCGATGCGCCAACCGGTGAGCCGCGCGGCCAGGCGGGCGTTCTGGCCCTCCTTGCCGATCGCCAGCGACAGCTGGAAGTCGGGCACCACGACGCGCGCCGCGCGCTGCGCCTCGTCGATCACCGTCACCGACACGACCTTGGCCGGCGACAGGGCGTTGGCGACGAACTTCGCCGGGTCCTCGTCGTAGTCGATGATGTCGATCTTCTCGCCCGAGAGCTCGCTCATCACGTTGCGCACGCGCTGCCCCATCGGCCCGATGCAGGCGCCCTTGGCGTTCAGGCCCGGTACCCGCGACGCGACGGCGATCTTGGATCGGTGTCCGGCCTCGCGCGCCACGGCGACGATCTCCACGGACTCGTCGGCGATCTCGGGGACCTCCAGCGAGAACAGCTTGCGCACCAGGTTGGGGTGCGTGCGCGACAGCGTGATGACGGGTTCGCGGGCGCCACGGGTCACCCCGACGACGTAGCAGCGCACCCGGTCGCCGTGCACGTAGCTCTCCCCCGGCACCTGCTCGGCCGCCGGGATCACGCCTTCGGAGCCCTTGGCCTCGGTGCCGACCCGCACCACCACGAGGCCGCGGGCGTTGGCCCGGGCGTCGCGCTGGATCACGCCGGCGACGATGTCACCCTCGCGCGCCGCGAACTCGCCGTAGTTCTTCTCGTTCTCGGCATCGCGCAGCCGCTGCAGGATCACCTGACGCGCGGTGGTCGCGGCGATCCGGCCGAAGCCCTCGGGAGTGTCGTCCCACTCGTGGATGACGGTCCCGTCGGTGTCGGTCTGACGGGCGATCACCCGCACGATGCCCGACTTGCGGTCGATGTCGATGTACGCGTCGGGCTCGTGCCCTTCGGTGTGGCGGTACGCCGTCAGCAGCGCCGTCTTGATGGTGTCGACGACGACGTCGACGGTGATTCCCTTGTCTGCCTCGATGGCATGCAGTGCCGCCATGTCGATGTTCATCCGTCGGCCCCCTCTCCGGTAATACCCGCCAGTTCCAGTTCCCGGCGATTGGGTGGTGAAAATTCAACCTGTACAACAGCTTTCGCGATGTCCGCGAGCGCGACGGTGGTCACCGACAGCACTCCGCGGTTGGCGACGACCAGTTGGATCGCGCTGCCGTCGTGCTCGCCCAGCCGGCCCGTCAGCGACGTGCCGTCGGCCAGGGTGAGCTCGACCTTGCGACCACGGGCGCGGCGGAAGTGCCGCTCCGCGGTCAATGGACGCTCGACACCGGGCGAGGTGACCTCCAGCACATACGGCTCGGAGTCGGCGGTCGCCTGGTCCAGCAGCTCGGATGCGGCGCGTGACAGGTCGGCGACCGCATCGAGGTCAAGACCCGAGTCACCGTCGGCCACCACGACGATCCGCGGCGGGCGCGCGGCGGCGTCCACCCGCACGTCCTCGATGTCGTATCCGGCGTCCGCAAAAGCACTGCTGAGCAGCTCAAGCACCTGGCCTGTGGTCGGTAACCGACTGGGTGGCAGCGGTTGTTCCGGCGTGTCCCGGGCCACGGCGAGCTCCTCATCTTGAGTTGTGCGGACAGGGCACCCAGAAGGGTGAACCCGGTACCAACGATACGCCAGCGGCGGATGGCCGAATGGCAATCCTGACCGCGGCACCGGAGAACATCCGGCCCGACGGTGCCGCGAAGCCGCTGTCGGCAATGGCAGGATGTGCCTGTGCCGCACACCGAAACCACCGTCAGCCGACGGCGTGTCCTGCTGGGCACGGCGGCGCTGGCGTTGTTCGGCGGCGCGGTGTCGGCCTGTGGATCGACACCCCAGCGCGATCCCGCCCTGGACATCCTGACCGCCGAACTCGACCGCGCTCGCCGCGACAGTCAGCTGGCCACATCCGCCGCCACCGGTGTAGCGCCCCAGTTGGCGCCGGCACTGACTGCCGTCGCGGCACTGCGGGACGCGCACGCCCGGGTTCTCGCCGACGAACTCACCCGAATGGGCAGCCCGCCGGCCGCCACGCCGTCATCGGCCACCGGGACGTCGACAACCGCGACGCCCTCGGCCACACCGGGAGCCACGCCGGCACCCGCGCCCCCGACATCCCAGGAAGTCGTTGCGGCGCTGGAACAGGCAGCTGACAGTGCAGGCCGCGCCGCAGCCGGTCAATCCGGTTACCGCGCCGGGCTACTGGCCTCGATCTCTGCCGCCTGCACCGCGGCCCACACCGTGACGCTCGCCGGTCAGGCCACGCCATGACGAGTCCCCAGCCCACCCCGACGCGGCCGGGTAGCGCCCCCGACGCCGCGGTGTACGACGCGGTCGCCGCCGAGCACGGCACCATCTACGGCTACGGCCTGGTGTCGGCGCACACCACGTCGGATGTCAACGACCTGGTTGCCGAGGCCCTGGCCAAACACCGGGCCAACCGTGAGGCCGGGATCGCGGCGCTGGCGGCGCGGTCGGTACCGGCTCCACTGCCGGCCGCGGGCTATCAGCTCCCCGTCGACGCGAACAACCCGGGCGACGCGGCCAAGCTGGCCCTGCAGATGGAAGAGGAGACCGCCGTCGCCTGGCGCGCGGTGGCAGAGCAGGCCACCACCGTCGAGGACCGGACGCTGGCGGTCAGGGCCCTCACCGACTGCGCGGTGCTGGCCGCCCGGTGGCGTGCGGTCCTCGGCGCGACGCCGGTCGCCGTGGCATTCCCCGGCGGCAACGACTAGTCCACCCAGGTTCGGCAGGCAGACACGGAATCAGCGTCAATGCCGAGGATTGCTGTCGAATATTGACCGCAACCCTCGGCGTAACCGGGTTATCCACAGGCCGGCGACCAGGGACTGGTCCGCACAGCGTCGATCGGCCAGCATCGATGGCGTGGACATCGACGAAATGGTTCGCCTGCAAGCGGGCGTCATTTCGCGTCGCCAAGCCATCGATACCGGGCTGCAGGACCACCACATCCGGCGGCTGCTCAGACGTAACGAGTGGGCACGGGTCCACCCCGGCATATACATCGACCACACCGGACCTCTGACCTGGCTCCAACGTGCTTGGGCCGCGGTTCTTTACGCGGCGCCGGCCGCGTTGTGTCTTGAGTCCGCCTTGTCGATCGAAGGCCCGCTCATCCATGTCGCAGTCTCGCGTCATCGGGCCATGCTGGTCGAACCGGAAGGCGTACGTATCCACCACATCGACCACTTAGACGGACGCGTGCTCTGGAACGTCGGCCCGCCGCGGTTGCGTTATGAGGAAGCTGCCCTCGACGTTGCTTCCCGCGCAACGGGTTTCGACGCCATCGCGGCACTGGCCGACGCTTGCCAGTCGAGGCGCACCACCGCAGATCGGCTTCTGCGGGTTCTCGACTCCCGCCAGCGCATTCGAGGTCGGCGGCGGCTGCGAGCAGTCCTGGTCGACATCGCCGAGGGAACCTGCTCCGTTCTGGAGTACGGATACCGCAATCGCATCGAGCGGGCGCATGGCCTGCCTCGGGCCAAACGGCAGACCCGTTCCGTCTCCTCGGTTGGCGTGGTCTATCGCGACACCGAATACGCGGAACGGCTCGTGGTCGAACTCGACGGCCGCCTGTTTCACGACTCGGCATCCGCACGGAACAAGGACTTCGAGCGCGATCTCGACGCAGCGGTCGATGGCCGGTCAACCGTCCGGCTCACCTATCAACAAGTGTTCGACCGAACGTGTCAGACTGCCGCCAAGATCGCTCAAGTGATGCGACAGCATGGGATCGACGTCAGTGGCCATGCGTGCGGGCCGGGATGCGACTACACCCGCCTCGATCGCGCAGCCTGACCGCTCTCATACGCCACCGCCGAGGATTGCCGCCACATGTTGACTGCAATCCTCGGCATAGCGAGTTGTCCGCGTGTACGCCGCGGCAAGGCCGCCGACGCACCGCCGGCCGGACTACCCGGCCAGTGCCGCCGCGATCGCTGCCGCGGCGCCGTCGACCGGCACCTCGGTCTTCTCACCCGTGAACCGGTTCCGCAGCTCGACGGTGCCGTCGGCCCAGCCGCGGCCGACCACGACGATCCACGGCACGCCCAGCAGCTCGGCATCCTTGAACTTCACGCCGGGCGAGGACGTGCGGTCGTCGAGCAGCACGTCGAGGCCGAGCCGGTCCAGCTCACCCGCCAGCTCGGTCGCGCCACTGCGTGCTTCCGTGTCCTTGTTCGCGATGACGAGGTGCACGTCGAACGGCGACACCGAGGACGGCCAGCGCAGACCCAGCTCGTCGTGGTGCTGCTCGGCGATCACCGCGACCATGCGCGAGACGCCGATGCCGTAGGAGCCCATGGTCAGGCGGACCGGCTTGCCGTTCTCGCCGAGCACGTCGGCACTGAAGGCGTCGGTGTACTTGCGGCCCAGTTGGAAGACGTGTCCGATCTCGATGCCGCGCGCCGAGACCAAGGGCCCGGCGCCGTCGGGCGATGCGTCGCCGTCGCGGACGTCGGCGGCCTCGATGGTGCCGTCCGCCACGAAGTCACGGCCGGCCACCATCCCGACGATGTGCTTGCCCCGCTCGTCAGCACCGGTGATCCACGACGAACCGTCCACGATCCGCGGGTCCACCAGGAAGCGAATACCGTTGTCCAGTAGGGCCTTCGGGCCGACATATCCCTTCACCAGGAACGGGTTGGCGGCGAAGTCGGCGTCGTCGAGCAGCGCGTACTCCGCAGGCTCGAGCGCCGCGCCCAGGCGCTTCTCATCGATCTCACGGTCACCCGGCACACCGATACCCAGAAGTTCCCACTCACCGCCGGGCTGACGCACCTTCAGCAGCACGTTCTTGAGGGTGTCGGCGGCGGTGATCTCCCGGCCCAGACCGGCCGTGTTGGCCCAGTCCACCAGGGTGGCGATGGTCGGCGCGTCGGGTGTGTCGTAGACGACGGCCTCGGGTTGGCCTTCGATCGGCAGCGACTCGGGAACCGCGGTGACGACGGCCTCCACGTTGGCCGCGTAGCCCGACTGCAGGCAGCGCACGAAGGTGTCCTCACCGACCTCGCTCTCGGCCAGGAACTCCTCCGAGGCGCTGCCGCCCATGGCGCCCGACACCGCGGACACGATGACGTACTTGACCGCCAACCGGTCGAAGATGCGCTGGTACGCCTCGCGGTGCGCGTGGTAGGCGTCCTTGAGACCGTCGTCGTCGATGTCGAACGAGTACGAGTCCTTCATGATGAACTCGCGGCCGCGCAGGATGCCGGCGCGGGGACGCGCCTCGTCGCGGTATTTGGTCTGGATTTGGTAGAGCCGCAGCGGGAAGTCCTTGTACGACGAGTACTCCCCCTTGACCGTGAGCGTGAACATCTCCTCGTGGGTGGGCCCCAGCAGGTAGTCGTTCTTGCGGCGGTCCTGCAGCCGGAACAGGTTATCGCCGTATTCGGTCCAGCGGTCGGTGGCCTCGTAGGGGGCGCGCGGCAGCAGCGCCGGGAACAGAATCTCCTGGGCGCCGATGGCGTTCATCTCACTGCGGACGACGTCCTCGATCTTGCGCAGCACCTTGAGGCCCAACGGCAGCCAGCTGTACAGACCGGGCGCGATCGGGCGGACGTAGCCGGCCCGGATCAGCAGCTTGTGGCTCGGCACTTCGGCGTCGGCGGGGTCGTCACGCAGGGTGCGCAGGAACAGCTCGGACATGCGGGTGATCACGGGGGGCCAGCTTAATCGCGGCCCTGCCAGGTGCAGACACACACCTCGTTGCCTTCGGTCCACCCAGTCGTGGCGGCTCTCAGAGCAGCGCCTTGTTCACCACCTGCTCGTAGGCCGCTCTGTCCTTCGCGGTGACACCCGGAGCGAACTGCAGCACGATGTTCATCACCTGGAACGTGCCGGGCGTCGCTCCCGCGTACCCTTCGCCGGCGCCGGTCGTGGAGAACACCAACACGGTCACCGCGTCCGTCTCGATCGCCTCGATGCACCTGATGTCAGGGCATTTCTGCTTGGCGACGTCGCGCGGGTTGGCCACCGCCAGGCCCGCCGCGCCCATGTCCCGCACCAGCGACTGAGCGGTGACGGTGTTGAGCATCGGGGCTCCGGTCAGCGTGCCGGCCTGCGGGCCGGGTGCGGGTGGACGCTGGCAGCCCGTGATCGCAGCAGCGACGAGCAAGGTCGAGGCGATCATGGTCCGCGCACCGGATGCAGTCATGCACCATGAATAACACCGAAAGCTGGCGGGCCGACCACCGGGCGGAGCCGTCGAGGGGCTAGAGCGTTGGGCTGGTATGCGGGCTCGCTGCCGCACTCGCCGGATCGGCACCGCCCGGCGAGCTGGGCGTCGCGGGAACAACCGGCGCACTCCCGGCTTTCGGCGTCCCGATCTTGCCCGCGATCCACGGCAGCGAGTCGGCGAATGACTCGTTGGCAAAGCCCCAGTCATGCAGTCCGAGCAACGCGCGAACCTCGGCGTCGATCCCGTGTTGCCGGGCGATCTCGCAGAGAGTGCCGGCGGCGATGTCCTGGCCTTCCGGGTTCGCGCGGGCGTCGCGCGGGACGCCGGGTCCGGGGGCGTTGCATGCGGCGGCAGTGCCGGGGATCTCGAACAGGCCGGAGATGCCGCGGTAGCGGCCGTACTGGCGCATCACGGTGCTCGGATCGAACTCGGCCCATTTGGCTGCGTCACCGCCGTACAACCGGGCGATGGTCTGGTCCTTGGTGCCGATGTTCGGGCTCAGGTCACCGGCGATGTCGACGAACGCGCTGAACAGGTTGGGATGGCGCGCGGTGAGCTGCACCGCGCAGGTGCCGCCCATGGACCAGCCGACCACGCCCCAGTTCTCGGGCTTGGGGCTGACGCCGAAGTTCGAGACCAGGTAGGGCACCACCTCTTTGGTCAGGTGGACCGATGAGTTGCCATGGCTGCCGTTGACGCATTCGGTGTCGTTGTTGAACGAACCGGTGGCGTCCACGAACACCAACACCGGGGCATTGCCGTCGTGTTCGGCGGCGTACTTGTCGATGGTGGCCTTGGCGTTGCCCGCCCAGATCCAGTCGGCCGGGGTGTTCAACTGCGACCCGATCATCATGATCGTCGGCAGCTGTGGTGGTGGATTGGTGGCGAACCACGCCGGCGGTAGGTAGACGAGTTCGGCTCGGTGCGCGAAATTCGACTCGCGGGAGCTCGTCGTCACCGGCACGACCACTCCTCGCGGAGGCCGAATACCTTTGAGCTGCATCGCCGTCACCGACCAGCGGTCGATCTCGTCGGGCACCTTGCCGACGGTGAACTTGTTCCACGCCACGTACGCGGTCGGGAAGTAGCCGACCCACAGATTCATCATCAACAGCGCGCACAACCCACAGAGGGGCACCGCCAGCGCGGCCAGTCCCCGACGTCGCCAGCGCGATCCCTGCCAGCCGAGGATCAGCACGGCAACCGAGAAGCCGCCGAGTGCGGTCCAGATCCACAGCCGCACCGGGGCCGGGTCACCGGCGATACCGAGCGATGTGATGTACCAGTACAGCGCACCGGCACACCCGACGCCGACGGCGAGGGCCACGGGCAGCCGTCTGACGCTCCACTGCCGCGACCGGCGTCCGATCGCGCCGCACAGGACCACAAAGGTCACGAGCTGAATCAGGAGCGGCAGCCACCCATGCATCAGCGATGCATGGGTGACGAACGAAGGCACGCCGATCCTCCAGGAAAACTACGTCGAGATCGAACTAGAGCTCGGGTACAACCACCGTCGAGCTAAAGCTCTCCAGCGTCCAGCGCTTCCTTGGTCTCCTGCGCCGCCGCGACCTCATTGGCGCTGTAGCCGATGAACAGCGCCACCACACCGACGATGACGGCCACCGCGGCGACCCAGAGCAGGCCGTAGGTGTAGCCATGGTCGAGGGCCGTGTGCTGCGCGGCGTTCATCTTGGCAACCGGGCCGGTGGTCCCGCCGAGGTACAGCGTGCGCGAGGTGATGACGGCCTGGATGACGGCAAGCACGACCGGCCCGCCGAGGTTCTGCAGCATCAGCGCGATGGCCGACAACGGCCCGATGTCGTTGAGCGCGACCCCGGCGATGGCCGAGACGGTCAGCGGCACGACGATCATGCCGATACCGAAGCCACCGACCGTGATCGGGATGACCAGGTTCGGGAAGTACGGGATGCCGCCGTTGAGGGTGGAGCCGTAGATCATCGCGGCGAGCACCAGGATGCCACCGGCGATCACCAGCACTCGCGGTGAGAACATCGCCACGAGCTGCGACGACAGCCCCAGCCCGATGCCGAGCGCGATGACGAACGGAATGAAGCCGATGCCGGCCTTCAACGCGCTGTAACCCATGATGTCCTGCACGTACAGGCCGATCAGCACGGTCAGCGTGAACATCACGCCACCGGCCAGGAAGACGGCCGCGAAGGTGGCCACGCGGTTGCGGTCGCGGAACAGGCCGAACGGAACGACAGGGTGCTCAGCGGTGCGCTCGACGAACAGGAACGCCAGGAACAGCACGGCCGCCGCCGCGCCCGAACCCAGCGTCAGCGGGGACATCCAGCCCTTCTCCGGACCCATCGAGAAGCCGAACACCGCCGCGGTGCAGGCCAGGGTCGCCAAGATGGCGCCGGCCGCGTCGAGCTTCATGCGTTCGCGGGAGGTCTCGGTCAGGGTGGTGCGGGCCAGGTAGATCATGACGAGACCGATCGGTACGTTCACCAGGAACGCGTAGCGCCACGAGAAGACGGTCAGCGCACCGCCGACGACGAGGCCCATCACCGAGCCGACGCCGGTCATGGCCGCGAAGATCGCGGTCGCGGCGTTACGGGCCGGACCCTTCGGGAACGTGGTGGCGACGAGCGCCAGGCCCGTCGGCGAGGCGATTGCCGAACCGACACCTTGCAGCAGTCGGGCGGTGACCAGGGTCGTCTCGTCCCACGCGACGCCGCAGAGAATAGACGCGATGGTGAAGAGGGCGACACCGACGATGAAGGTGCGCTTGCGGCCGATGGTGTCACCGAGGCGGCCACCGAGGAGCATCAGACCACCGAAAGTCAGCACATAAGCGGTGATCACCCAGCTGCGGCCGGCATCGGAGAGGCCCAGCTCGTCCTGAATCTTAGGAAGAGCAACAATCGCGACAGTGCTGTCCATCGTGGCCAGCAGCTGCATGCCACCGATGGCGATGACTGCGGAAAGGAATCGGGGGGACGGAAGCCAAGCTGGATACCAGCTCTTTCGTTCGTCGTCGGTCTGTCCCACGTGCATGGAGAGCGGTTCGCGGCGGCTGTGTGCCATGGCGGTGCGCTCAGCGTCGTTGAGAGCCGTCATGGAAAGCTACCTTACAGTAATCTTAAGATTTCTTTAACCCCGCGAACGCCGCGACGTCCCCGATCACGATGATCGCGGGAGGTCGGATGCCCTCCGAACGGATGTCTTCGGGGGCGTCGGCGAGCGTGGTCTGCAGTGTCTGCTGCGCCGCCGTCGTCCCGTGCTGAACCACCAGCACCGGCGTTTCTGCAGGTCGGCCTCCTTGCAGCAGCACCTTGGCGAAGAGTTCGATCCGCTCGACCGCCATCAGCAGCACGATGGTGCCGCGCATCGCGGCCAGCGCGTCCCAATTCACTAACGATTCCGGGTGTCCGGGCGCCAGATGACCGCTGACCACCACGAATTCGTGCGTGACGGCCCGGTGAGTGACTGGCACGCCGGCCAGCGCCGGAACCGCTATGGCACTGGTCACACCGGGTACGACGGTGATCGGAATGCCCGCGTCGGCGCACGCCAGCACCTCTTCATAACCGCGCGCGAAGACGAACGGGTCACCGCCCTTGAGCCGGACCACGAACTTGCCTTCCTTGGCGCGGTCGATCAGCACGGCGTTGATCGCGTCCTGGGCCATCGCCCGGCCGTACGGAATCTTGGCGGCGTCGATCACCTCGACGTGCGGGCCGAGTTCGGCCAGCAGCTCCTGCGGGGCCAGCCGGTCGGCCACCACCACATCGGCGTGCGCCAGCAGCCGGCGGCCGCGGACCGTGATGAGCTCGGGATCGCCCGGCCCGCCACCGACCAGAGCCACACCGCTGTAGTTGTCGGGCTCAGCAGCGTCGCCGATGGCGCCGCGATGCAGCGCCTCGTGAATGGCGGTGCGCAGCGCCGCGGAGCGTCGGTGCGCACCGCCGGCCAGCACACCGACCGTCAGGCCGTCGTATTCGAAGGACGCCGGGGTCACCGCCGAGCCCTCCAGGCCGGCGTCGGCGCGCACGCAGAAGATGTGCCGACGGTCGGCCTCGTCGGCGACCGCGGCGTTGACGGCCTCGTCGTCGGTGGCGGCGAGCACATACCAGGCGCCGTCGAGATCGTCGTTCTGGAATACCCGGGACGTGAGGGTGATGCCGGTGCCATCGGGGTTGTCGACCAGCGCTTCGACCACCGGGGTGGCGACGGGCGCGACGACGTGGACATCGGCACCACTGGCGATCAGCAGGGGCAGCCGGCGCTGGGCGACGCTGCCGGCGCCCACGACCACGACCTTCTTACCGGACAGATGCAGCCCCACGAGGTAGGCATGCTGGGACGTCATTTCGCTCCTCGCGTGCGCAGTATCACCCGGCGAGTTTAGTTGCCGCCGACACGAACCGACGCACCGCGTGCGGATGCGCGGCCGGATGGGTGTGCAGGTAGCCGGCATGCACGCCGCCGCGGACGGCCCCGTCGTGCACAGTGACCTGCCCGGCGCCCCGGAAAACCCAGGCCGGCGCCTGCTCGTCGGCGAATTCGACTGTGGTGCGGTGAAATTCGTGACCGGTGACGCGCTCCCCCGCCGCGTGCATGCTGGAGTCCACCGTCGCGACCGCATCTCGGTAGCCCAGGGTGAGCCGCGGGGTGAAGCGCGCCGAGCCGGGCAGCACCCCGCACATGGGGTGCCCGTCGAGGTCGTCGACCAGGTAGGTGAGCCCGGCACACTCGGCGTGTACCGGTGCGCCGGCGGCCGCCAGCGCGGCAATCTGTTGCCGGACAACGGCATTTGCCGACAGCTCGGCGGTGAACTGCTCCGGGAAACCGCCGGGAATGACGAGCGCCTGGGTGCCGTCCGGCAGTGGATCGGTCAGCGGGTCGAAGGCCGCGACCTGGGCGCCGGCCATCCGCAGCAACTCGGCGTGCTCGGCATACCCGAAACTGAAAGCCTTGCCCGCGGCCACAGCTACGGTCACAGCCGCGGTCGCCTTCTCCTCCGGCTCCAGTTCGGGGGCCCACGCCGGTGCCCGCGTCCCGATACCGGCGCTGTGGGCGACAGCCGCCACATCGACGTGCCGGGCGACGAGTTCGGTCATGACGTCGACGGCCTCGTGCGCTCGGCGGCCGTGCTCGACGGCGGTGACCAGGCCGAGGTGCCGCGACGGTATCTCCAGCCCGCTGTCCCGCGGGATCGCACCGAACACGGGAACACCCGCCTGCTCACACGCCTGCCGCAGCACCTGCTCGTGCCGTGGCGATCCCACCTTGTTGAGGATCACCCCGGTGATCCGCACCGGCGCTTTCCCCGTCGCTCCGCTCGCCCCGGCCTGGTCGAACGTCGAAAAGCCATGCAGCAGAGCGGCAATGCTCTGGCTCTGCCCACGCGCGTCGACGACCAGCACCACCGGCGCACCGAGCAGCCCGGCGACATGTGCGGTTGATCCCGGTGCCGGGGACATCGGCTGCTCGGTGATCCGGCCGTCGAACAGGCCCATGACGCCCTCGACGACGGCGATGTCGGCGCCCGCGCTGCCATGCCGGTAGAGCGGCGCGATCAGGTCGTCGCCGACGAGGACCGGGTCCAGGTTGCGGCCGGGGCGGCCCGTGGCCAGGGCGTGGTACCCGGGGTCGATGAAGTCGGGGCCGACCTTGGCGGCGCTCACTCGGTGCCCGGCGCGACGCAGGGCACCCATCAAGCCGGTGGCCACCGTGGTCTTGCCGCTGCCCGACGCCGGCGCCGCGATCACCACGGCCGGGACTGCATCAGCGGTCACATCACCCTCACCATTCGATGCCGCGCTGGCCCTTACGGCCGGCGTCCATCGGGTGCTTGACCTTGGTCATCTCGGTCACCAGGTCGGCGGCCTCGAGAAGCTGCGGCGGCGCGTCGCGGCCGGTGATGACGACGTGTTGGGTGCCGGGGCGCGATCGGAGCACGTCGACTACCTCTGCCACGTCGATCCAGCCCCACTTGAGCGGATACGTGAACTCGTCCAAGACGTAGAAGTCATGCCGCTCCTGCGCCAGCCGGCGAGAAATCTCGGCCCAGCCTTCGACCGCCGCGGCGGCATGGTCCTCGTCGGACCCCTGCCGGCGGGTCCATGACCAGCCCGAGCCCATCTTGTGCCACTGCACCGATCCCCCGACGCCCTGCTCGTCGTGCAGCCGGCCGAGCGCCTGGAACGCCGCTTCCTCCCCGACCTTCCATTTCGCGCTCTTGACGAACTGGAACACGGCGACGTCGAAGCCCTGGTTCCAGGCGCGCAGCGCCATGCCGAAAGCGGCGGTGGATTTCCCCTTGCCCGGGCCCGTGTGCACCGCCAGGACGGGTGCATTGCGCCGCGCCTTGGTGGTCAGACCGTCGTTGGGGACGGTCAGCGGCTGTCCTTGTGGCATAGCTGTTTTCCTTACGCGGCGGCTTGCCCGGCCCGGACCACTCGGGCCAGGTTGTCGGCGCGCAGCTGCGCCAGTTGCACGACGGGCGCGCCGAGTTGGCCGGCCAGCTGCTGCGCCAACCCCAGTCGAATATAAGAGGTTTCGCAATCGACGACGACGGCGGCCGTCCCCTCCGCGACCAGCAGACCGGCGGCGGTCCGAGTCCGGCCCAGCGGATCGGGGCCGCCCGTTGCACGGCCGTCGGTGAGCACGACCAGCAGCGGACGACGGGCACGGTCGCGGACCTTCTCCCGCAGCACCACGTCGCGCGCGGCCAGGAGTCCTTGTGCCAGTGGGGTTTTCCCACCGGTATCGAAACGCGCCAGCCGCCGGCCGGCAATGTGCACCGAGGAGGTCGGCGGCAACAGCAGCGTGGCCTCGGCACCCCGGAACGTGATGACGGCAACCTTGTCGCGGCGTTGGTAGGCGTCACGCAGCAGCGACAGCGTCGCCCCGCTGACCGCGGACATGCGGTCCCGGGCAGCCATGGAACCTGACGCGTCGACCACGAAGATCACCAGATTGCCCTCGCGCCCTTCGCGGATCGCGTGGCGGACGTCGGTGGGCGCCAGCTGCAGCCGACCGGCCTGCGGACGACGGTCCGCCGCGGCGAGCAGCGTGCCGAAGACGTGCACGCCGTGGCCCGCCTGCGCGTCGTCGGTGGCCGAGATGGGAGTGCCGGTGCGGTTCCGGGCCCGCGACCGCCGGCCCGGGGCGCCCTCCCCGACGCCGGGCACGACGAGCGCGCGGGTCCGGAACGTCGCCGCCGGCGGCGCGCTGGGCTTAGCAGTGCCCGGTTGCGATGCACCGGTCCCCGCCTGGTTTCCTTGCGGTGCAGCCTCTGCCGCGCTGTCCGCGGAGACACCGCCACCGGGCGGGTCGGGATCCGGTTCGGGCTCGGGCTCGGTCTGTGATTCGGCTTCCGCCTGCGCCATGGCATCGTCGAGCTGCCCCGGGTCCAGGCCCGGGTCGTCGAACGGATCGCGGCGCCGCCGATGCGGCAGGGCCAGTTCCGCGGCGACCCGGATATCTTCCTCGGCCACCTCGGTCACGCCCCGCCAGGCGGCATGTGCGACAGCCGTGCGTGCGACCACCAGGTCGGCGCGCATCCCGTCCACGTCGAACGCCGCGCACAGGGCCGCGATCCGGCGCAACTCGTTGTCCGGCAACAACACCGACGAGACCGCGGCACGCGCCTTGGCGATCCGGCCGGCCAGCTCGGCGTCGGCGGCGGCGTACCGGTCGCCGAAACCGGCGGGATCCGCTTCGTAGGACATCCGGCGCCGGATCACCTCGACCCGGACGTCGACATCCCGCGAGGCATACACGTCGACGGTCAGTCCGAATCGGTCGAGCAGCTGCGGACGTAGCTCGCCCTCTTCCGGATTCATGGTGCCCACCAACATGAATCGGGCCTCGTGCGAATGCGAGACCCCGTCGCGCTCGATGTGCACGCGTCCCATGGCGGCGGCGTCCAGCAGCACGTCGACCAGGTGGTCGTGCAGCAGGTTCACCTCGTCGACGTACAGCACACCGCCGTGTGCGCGGGCCAGCAGCCCTGGCGAAAAGGCATGTTCGCCGTCCCGCAACACCTTCTGCAGATCGATCGAGCCGACCACGCGGTCCTCGGTCGCACCGATGGGCAGCTCCACCAGGCGGGCATCGGCATCCACAGCCGCCAGCACTCCGGCAAGACCGCGCACCGCAGTCGATTTAGCGGTGCCCTTCTCGCCGCGGATCAGCACGCCGCCGATGTCGGGACGCACCGCGCACAGGATGAGCGCCAGCCGGAGCCGGTCCTGGCCCACCAATGCGCTGAACGGATAGGTCACTACTGCTGCCCCGCTCCCAGACCTGGTCTGATCATCGGCACATGCGGAATGCCGTCCTCCATGAATTCCTCACCGGCGCGGACGAATCCGTGCCGGGCGTACATCTCCTCGAGATACGTCTGGGCATCGATCCGGCAGGGATAGTCGCCGACCTCAGCGAGCGCCGCCTGCATGAGCCTGGTGGTGTGGCCATGGCCGCGGTCGGCGCGTTTGGTGCATACCCGGCCGATCCGGAACACCTTCTCGCCCCCGGGATGCTCTTCCATCAGACGCAGCGTCGAGATGACCTGTCCGTCAGGGCTTTCCAGCCAGAAGTGCCGAGTTTCGGCGAGCAGGTCGCGGCCGTCCAGTTCGGGGTAAGGGCAGGCCTGCTCCACCACGAAGACCTCGACCCGCAACTTCAGCAGCTCGTAAAGCGTTGCGGCATCGAGATCCTTGGCCCAGCTACGCCTCGGCGCGACGCTCATGGGTGATCCGCCTCCGGATCAGGCCGACTGGTCGAGTTTGAGCACCTTGGTCCCCCAGTCCCACACCTCGTGGTACAGCTTCGGCTCGCCGGACAGGTTGACGCCCAGCGACGGCACCATCTCCTTGAGCTTGGGCAGCCAGGCCTGATAGCGGTCGGCGAAGCAGCGCTCCAGCACCTCGATCATGGCCGGCACGGCGGTGGAGGCACCCGGCGAAGCACCGAGCAGACCGGCGATCCGGCCGTCCTCGGCGGTCAGGACCGTGGTGCCGAACTCCAGCACGCCGCCGATGCCCTTGCGACGGATCACCTGAACGCGCTGCCCCGCGACGTCCAGCTCCCAATCGGAATCGACTGCGCTGGGAGCGAATTCGCGCAGCGAATCGACACGTTCGCCTTCACTGAGGGACAGCTGCTTGAGCAGGTACTTCACCAGGCCGAGTTCGGTGACGCCGACGCCGAGCATCGACGCGAGGTTGTTGGGCTTGACCGACAGCGGCAGGTCGGTGACCGAGCCCTGCTTGAGGAACTTCGGCGACCAGCCGGCGAACGGCCCGAACAGCAGCCAGGACTGACCGTTGATGATGCGAGTGTCCAAGTGCGGCACCGACATCGGCGGGGCACCGACCGACGCCTGGCCGTACACCTTGGCCTGGTGCGCCACCGTCAGGTCCTGGTTGTCGGTGCGCAGGAAGGCACCGCCGACCGGGAACCCGCCGAAGCCCTTGGCCTCGGGGATGCCGGCCTTCTGCAGCAGATGCAGCGCGCCACCACCGGCGCCCAGGAACACGAACTTGGCGTTGATCTTCTGCCGGTCGCCGGTGCGCCGGTTCACCACACCCAGCTTCCAGCTGCCGTCGGATTGCTTGCGCAGGCCCGTCACCTCGTGTCCGAACATCGTGTTCATACCGCGCTGCGCGGCGAACCCGATGAGCTGCTTGGACAGCGAACCGAAATCGACGTCGGTGCCGTCGGTGGTCCAGTTCAGCGCCACCGGATCGCTGAAGTCGCGGTGCTCGGCCATGAACGGCAGGCGACGGGCGAACTCGTCCTTATCGTCGATGTACTCCATGGTCGCGAACAGCGGGTTCGACACCAGCGTCTCGCGACGCTTGCGCAGATAGTCGACGCTGTCGGCACCGTGCACGAAGCTGACGTGCGGGATGGGGTTCAGGAAGCTCTTGACGTCCGGCAGGACCCCGTTCTCCACGGCGTAGGCCCAGAACTGGCGCGTCACCTGGAACTGCTCGTTGACGTGGACGGCCTTCTTGATGTCGACGGTGCCGTCGGAGTTCTGCGGCGTGTAGTTGAGCTCACACAGCGCCGAGTGGCCGGTGCCCGCGTTGTTCCAGGGATCGCTGCTCTCGGCGGCGGCGCCGTCGAGGCGCTCGATCATGGTGATGGACCACTCCGGCTCGAGCAGCCGGATCAATGCCCCGAGGGTGGCGCTCATGATTCCCGCGCCCACGAGGACGACGTCGGTCTGCGCGCTCCCAGCTACGTTTGCATTCGACACGTGATCGCTCGTCCTTCGCACTCGGGTTACCCGCCGGTATTGACGGATGCTCGGTGCTCAAGGTTATCGCGACCGAGTTCGGCGCCGACGCGCTATCTCCTCCCATCGACCATGATGTTCGTCGCAGTTAGGGTTGAGCACGTGACGCCGCAGGAGCCACAGGGACAACCCGAGTGGCAGCCGGACGCGCTGCCCGGGTACTGGCAGCAGACCATCGCACTGGGACCCGATCCCGACGGCGAAGGCGACCTTGTCGCCACCGTCGTGCGGAGGGGTCAGCCGGGGCAAGTCACGCAGGCGGTCGTGGTCATTCATGGCTACACCGACTACTTCTTCCAGACGGAACTCGCCGACCAGTTCGCCGCGCGGGGTTTCGCCTTCTACGCGATAGATCTGCACAAATGTGGAAGGTCGCGGCGGCCTGGGCAGACGCCCCACTTCACCACCGACCTGGCGTCGTACTACGACGAGCTCCGCCGGGCCCTGCAGCTCATCGCCGCGGACACCGCCGGAGCCCGGGTATGCCTGTACGGCCACTCCGCCGGCGGACTGATCGCGACACTGTTCGCCGATCAGCTCCGGCGCGACAACACGCTGGAGACGCACGGGGTGACGGGCCTGATCCTGAACAGCCCCTTCTTCGATCTGCACGGGCCGGCAGTCCTGCGTTCGGCCCCGGTGTCCGGCACCTTGCGGGCGTTGGCCCGATTCCGCAAGCTGACGGTGGTCCGCCAGCCGACCGAGGGCGGCTACGGCACCAGCCTGCACCGCGACCACGGCGGCGAGTTCGACTACAACCTGGACTGGAAACCGGTGGGTGGCTTCCCGGTCACCGTCGGCTGGATCAATGCCATCCGGCAGGGGCAGCGGCGGCTGCATCGCGGACTGGACGTCGGGGTGCCGAACCTGATTCTGCGGTCCGACCACACGGTGGCCGAGACCTCGACCCCGGCCGGGATGGAGCGCGGCGACGCGGTGCTCGATGTCAGTCAGATCGCGCGGTGGGCGGGGTGCGTCGGCAACCGCAGCACCATCGTCCCCGTCACCGACGCCAAACACGATGTGTTCCTGTCGCTGCCGGTGCCACGCGCCGTGGCGTTCGCCGAGCTGCACCGCTGGCTCGACGGTTATCTCCGCTCCGCTTCCCCCGCAACGCAACACGAACAGGCCTGACGACATGGAGCACTACGACCTGACCATCATCGGAACCGGTTCGGGCAACAGCGTGCTCGACGAGCGGTACGACGATCTGAGGGTCGCGATCTGCGAGGAGGGCACGTTCGGCGGCACCTGCCTGAACGTCGGATGCATCCCCACCAAGATGTTCGTCTACGCCGCCGACGTGGCCCAGACCATCCGCCACAGCGCCACCTACGGCGTCGACGCCCACCTCGATGGCGTGCGGTGGCCGGACATCGTGGACCGGGTCTTCGGCCGGATCGACCCGATCGCGGCCGGTGGCGAGGAGTACCGACGCGGCCTGCCGAATGTCACGGTGTACGGCAGTCACACCCGCTTCGGCCCGACCCTGCCCGACGGCACGTACACGTTGCGGACCGCCGACGGAGACGAATTCACGTCCGACCGCGTGGTGATCGCGGCCGGCTCGCGCAGTTGGATTCCAGAACTCATCGCCAAGTCCGGGGTGCACTTCTACACGAGCGACGACATCATGCGCATCCCGGCACTGCCCGAACATCTGGTGATCATCGGTGGTGGCTTCATCGCCGTGGAGTTCGCGCACGTGTTCTCGGCTCTCGGGTCCAAGGTGACCATCGTGCTGCGCGGCGACCGGCTGCTCAAGCGGTGCGACGAGGAAATCTGCCGGCGGTTCGGCACCGTCGTCTCCAAGAAGTGGACGGTACGCACCCATGAGAACGTCGTCGACGCACAGCAGGACGGTCACGGTGTCGCGCTCGAGTTCGACGACGGCGAGACCCTCACCGCCGACGCACTGTTGGTCGCGACCGGCCGGGTGCCCAATGGCGATCAGCTCGATGTGCACCTGGCCGGGGTAGCCCTCGACGACGACGGCTACGTCGTGGTCGATGAGTACCAACGCACCTCGGCGCGCGGGATTTTCGCCCTGGGAGACGTGTCGTCGCACCACCAGCTCAAACACGTGGCGAACCACGAGGCGCGGACGGTGAAAGAGAACCTGCTGCGCGACTGGGACGGCGCGTTGGTGGCCAGCGATCACCGGTTCATCCCTGCCGCGGTATTCACCGATCCGCAGGTCGCGATGGTCGGATTGAAGGAATCCGACGCGCGGGCAGCCGGTTTCGATGTCGTGGTCAAGGTGCGGGACTACGGCGACACCGCGTACGGCTGGGCCATGGAAGACACCACGGGCATCGTCAAACTCATCGGTGAACGCGGCACCGGCAGGATCCTGGGCGCGCACCTCATGGGGCATCAGGCGTCGTCGCTGATTCAGCCGCTGATCCAGGCCATGTCCTTCGGGCAGACCGCACAAGAAGTGGCCCGTGGCCAGTACTGGATTCACCCGGCCCTGCCCGAGGTGGTCGAAAACGCGCTGCTGGGCCTGATCTAATTCTCGGCCGGGCTGAGCCGGGCCGTCCATTTCTCCTCGATGCGGCCCCACCGCCACACCAGCAGCGCCCCGACCCAGGTGACGACGAACAGTCCGACGATGGCGAATCCGACCACGTTCAGGTCGATTCCACCGATCCAGTCCCAGACGCCCCCGGACCAGCCGAACTCCTCGGCCAGCAGCCCGAGCAACTCGATGGTCCCGATCACCAGGGCCACCACGACGGACAGCCCGGTGATGGTCAGGTTGTAGTAGACCTTGCGCACCGGCCGGACCAATGCCCAGCCGTACGCGACGTTCATAAACGCGCCGTCGATGGTGTCCAGCAGGCTCATCCCGGCAGCGAACAGCACCGGTAGACAAAGGATTGCGTACCACGGCAATCCGGTCGAAGCCCCCGTTCCGGCCAGCACCAGCAGCGCCACCTCGGTCGCGGTGTCGAAGCCGAGGCCGAACAGCATGCCGAGCGGATACATCTGCCAGGACTTGCTGATGGTGCTGGTGAACCGGCGCAGGATGCGGTTCAGGAAGCCGCGATTGCCCAGCTGATGTTCCAGCGCGGCCTCGTCGTACTCACCGGCACGCATCCGCCTGAACACCTGCAGGATACCCACCAGCACAACGACATTGATGGCGGCGATCAGATACAGGAAAACGCCAGAGACGCCGGCGCCGATCAGCCCCGTGTACCGGTGCAGCGTCGACGAATCGTCCTGCAGCGGACCGGCGATGGACGTGATGCCCAGCGACAGCAGCACAGCCAGTCCGAACACGATGGTCGAATGGCCCAGGGAGAAGAAGAATCCCACGCCGAGCGCACGGTGGCTGCCGCGCACGTGCAGCGACATGGAACCATCGGCCATGAGCTTGCGGGTGGTGTTGTCGATGGCGGCGATGTGGTCGGCATCGAACGCATGCCGCAGCCCGAGGGTGTACGCCGTGAGGCCGATCCCGATGCCGAGCGCGGTACCGCCGACAGTGTGATGCTCGGGTACGACGACGAGGACCAGGGTGCCCCAACCGATGACATGCAGTGCGGCGATGACGCCGAACATCGCCGCCAGCCGCGCCCAATCCTGACCGGACAACGAAAGCCCCATGCGGTTCAGTCTCCCTCAGCCCAGCAGTTCGCGAATGTCAGAGGCGGTGATCGCGGTGCCGAACATGTCGCCGTCGTCGATCACCGCGGCGAACAGCGCGCGCTTGCGCTCCTGCAGCTCGATCACCTTCTCCTCGATGGTGTTCTCGGACACCAGCCGATAGACGTTCACCGGGCGCAGCTGACCGATGCGGTGCGCCCGGTCGACGGCCTGCGCTTCGGCGGCCGGGCTCCACCACGGGTCGCACAGGAAGCAGTAGTCGGCGGCGGTGAGGTTCAATCCGAAGCCGCCGGCCTTCAGGCTGATGAGGAACACCTTCGTCCGCCCTGAGCTGAAGGCATCGATGGCCTCCGCCCGGCGGGCGCGTCGACCGACCCGTCCAGGTAGCTGTACTCGATCCCCGCGGCATCCAGGCGGTCCCGCACGATCGCCAGAAATCCGGTGAATTGGCTGAAGACCAGCGCACTGTGGTCTTCGGCGACCAGCTGGTCCAGTTGTTCGATCAGGAAGTCCACCTTTGCGGAACCGGCGTCCATCGAGTCGGCATCGACCAGGCCGGGATGCAGGCTGAGCTGCCGCAGCAGGGTGAGCGACCGGAAGATCTGGAAGCGGTTCTTCTCCCACTCCCCCAGCAGGCCGAGCACTTTCTGCCGCTCCCGCGCCAGCCGGGTGTCGTAGATCTTGCGGTGCTTGGCCGACAGTTCGATGGCCAGCACCTGCTCCTGCTTGGGCGGCAACTCTTTGACCACCTGATCCTTGGTGCGGCGCAACAGCACTGGCTTGATGCGCTGACGCAGTACCGCCAGGCGGCCCGGCTCGCCGTCGGACTCGATGGGCTTGCGGAAGTAGCGCTCGAAAACCTTGGGGCTGGGAAACAAACCCGGCACCGTGATCGACAACAGCGACCACAGCTCCATGAGGTTGTTCTCCATCGGGGTGCCGGTGATGGCGAGTTTGAACGGCGCATCGAGCCGGCGCGCGCACTGGTGCGTCTTGCTGTGGTGGT
This sequence comes from Mycolicibacterium sp. HS_4_1, assembly GCF_054515875.1. Lineage (NCBI taxonomy): Bacteria > Bacillati > Actinomycetota > Actinomycetes > Mycobacteriales > Mycobacteriaceae > Mycobacterium > Mycolicibacterium sp. HS_4_1. Next base: position 2,405,604 of record NZ_CM137261.1, on the reverse strand, counting down.
TTTTGACGAACTGCGCCTCGTCGAGAATCATTCCCGCCCAGGCGATTTCCCGATACTTGTCGTTGTCGATGCGCAGCAGCGTGTAGGTCGTGACGACGATGTCGGCCGCGGCGACCAGCTCGGCGATGGGCACCGCGCCGCGGGCTTCGGTGCGGGGCACCACGACGGTGGTGAGGCCGGGCGCGAACTTCGCGCATTCGGCGGCCCAGTTGCCGGCCACGCTGGTGGGCGCGACGACGAGGAACTTGCCCGCGCCCCGCTCGACGGCCCGGCTGATCAAGGCCAGAGTCTGGACCGTCTTGCCCAGACCCATGTCGTCGCCGAGCACGCCGCCGAGCCCGTTGTCCCACAGGAACGCCAGCCAGTTCAGCCCGTCGCGTTGGTAGTCGCGCAGCTCGGCCTGCAGTCCGGCCGGCGTGGGCACCGGAACGGGTGGCTGTGCAGCGGCCAGCCGCGCCATGTTGTCGCGCCACTGCGCGAGTTCACGGTCGACGACGCCGAGGCCCAGGAGTTCGTCCCACAACGTCGCGTTCAGGGACCCGGCGTTCACCCGCTCGCCCTCGATTTCCCCCAGCGCCTGGGCTTCTTCGAGCAATGCCCGCAGCTTCAGCAGTTCGGGGGTGTCGAGCCGGAAGTACACGCCGCCCGGCAGCAGCATGTGTGTCGCGCCCAAAGCCAATTCGGCGACGACCGCAGACAGCGCCACCGGGTAGCCGTCGACATCGATCGTGATGTGCAGGTCGAACCAGTCCTGCGCCGGTGCCTCGTCGGAGGATGCGGTGCCGAACCCCAGCTGCGCGCCGGCCACCGAGCGCCGGAACGCCGCCACCCGCTCATCGATGTCGATGATCAGCTGTTCATATTCGGCCAGCTGCGGCAGCATCTCGTGGCACAACACCGCGATCTGGGGCAGCGACAGCCGCCGCGACAGCAGCAGGGAGGCCAGCGGATCGTCCGCTGCCGACAATCCCGAGACAGCTTCCAGCGCCGGCGCGACCGCCCGCCACATCGCGTCCTCTGCCGCGCTGTCCCGGATACCGCTCGTGCGCGTGACACCCACCGCGTCGAACTCCTGACGCTGCCCGTTCACCTCGTAGCGGGTGCGCCACTTCACGTGGCCGTCAACGGCATCGGCCGTGATGCTCAGAACCGGCAGCGGTCCCACGATGTCGGGCTCGGCGAACAGTCCCTCCACCATGTCGACGGACACCGTCCGACGCAGCCGAGGCAACACGTCCACCGCGAACTCGGACAGCGATTCGGGCGGAATCTGCACCTTCTCGCCGGCCGCGACCAGCTTGAGCAGCGTGGGACCGGGCAGCGGCGAGAACGCCCCGAGATGCAGGATGCCGTCCACCAGTTGATGGATGCCATGTGGTGTGGGGGTGCCGACGAGCCCGGTCCCCTCGGGCGGTCGCGGCTCACCGTCGACGACGAGCACCGTCGACATCTGCGCTCCGCCCGTGTCGGAGGCGGTGAAGTCCAGCCGTAGCTGGACGTCCTTGGCGATCTGCACGGCCCGGATCCCAGGGCCCGGAAGGAGAGTGGCGCCGGCCTCCACGGCCAGCTGCAGATCAGACCAAAAACTCTGTCCGACACCGGAAAGCACCAATTGGTCGTTGCTGTAAGGGTAGTAGCCGGGCACACCGAGGACCAGCGCTCGCAGCGCGCCGTACTGGTTCCGGTCGAACTCGCCCGGGTCGGGTGTGTCGACCAGCCGCCGCCAGTTGATCCCGCTCTTGATCCAATGCCCGCGCTTGCCGACCGTCAGCGGCCGCAGCGTCGCGATGGGCGTCGTGTGGTACCGACCTGCCGGCAGCATCCCGAACTCCAGCGCCAACGGCTTGCCGCTGGCGTCGGCATCGATCTCGGTCATCTCGTTCAGCAGCGAACCCAGCACCACTTGCCAACGTTGCGGCGCCGCCCGGTCGGGTGCACTCGGGATCGCCGCGATCAGCATGGCGACAGCGTGCTTGCAGTACCGCCCTACCGGGCAGGTGCAGACCGCGTACTCGATCTCCAAGCTGCTGCGCGCACCGGAGAGGGCCACCTCGACGTCGTAATACTCGGACTTCGAGCCCAGGCATGAGCCGATGAGCGTCCCGTCGAGCGGGTCGTACCTGGCCGTGACGACGCGCCCCTGGCCCGCATACGTCTCGCCGCGGGCCAGCGTCATTGCGTTGAACGCACGAAGCAACTCGTGTGGCGCGAGCGCTAGCCCGGCCGTCGAGTCCGTGCCGTCCATCTCGTCACGATAACGGCCGGGACCGACAGGCTGCTCTCCCGTCGCTTCGCTCGCCTGAGCGGCCGATCACCAGGTGCTGCTGCGCAGCACGATCTCGTTGGCCACCTGGGCGGTGAACTCCTCGGCGCTGCGCCGGCCGACCAGCTCGGACATCCGGAATTCGCCGTAGATGAAGCGTTGCCCGGCCTGCGCCCGCGCCCGGGCATCGGCGGTGGTGACCACCACGGTGGTGTTGATCTCCACCGGCGGGCACGCATCACCCGACTCCTCGGCGGCTCGCGGATGGGTGCCGTCGATCGCCACCAGGGCGGTGAACCGGTCCAGCCGGGTGGCCGCCAGCCGCCAGGCCAGCTCACCCGCCCCGCCGTCGGTGAACAGCAGCGCCCACCGCACCCCGAGCGTATCCAGAATGCCGACAACCGAATTCACCGTCAGCCGGTCATCGGCCTCGATCACCACGGTGCGCAGCGACGCGGTGTGCAGGAGCTCGCACAGGGCGCCCGTCGCCTGCTTCGTCGTCAGCATGACGACGGTCGTGGCGTCGTCGGGGCCAGACACATCGACGGTGGCGCCGAAACCGTCGACGGTCGGGATGATTGGCATGACGCCACCGTAGCGAACGCCACCGGACCGCAGGTACCGATCATCAGCAGCCACCGACCGCACCCGCGTTGGCCAGCGCGAAACCCGGATGCACCCTATTGTTCTTCAACATCCAGGGGCGCCTAAGGAGGTCGCAGTGCCAGAAGGACACGAAGCACTCACCGAGGACGAGCTGCTACTGGCCAAGCTCGGATACAGTCAAGAGCTGCAGCGCTCCTGGTCGGGATTCAGCAATTTCGCCATCTCGTTCTCCATCATCTCCATCCTCTCGGGGTGCTTCACCTCGTTCGGTCTGGGCTGGAACAACGGTGGGCCGGCCGCCATCGCCTGGGGCTGGCCGATCGTTGCAGCATTCATCCTCGTCATCGGGCTCTGTATGTCCGAGCTGGTGTCAGCCTTCCCGACGTCCGGCGGAATCTATTGGTGGGCAGCAAAACTCGGCGGCGCAAAGGCCGGTTTCTACGCGGGCTGGCTCAACCTCATCGGCCTGGTGGCCATCCTGGCGTCCGTGGCGTATGGCTGTGCGACATTCATCGACCTCACCTTGGGCACCCTGAGCGCCGACTGGTTGGCGGGGTACAGCCTCACGCGCACCTTCCTCATCTTCGTGGCCATCCTGGGTATCTCTGCGCTGATCAACATCTTCTCGAGCCATCTGCTGGCGATCATCAACAACGTGTCGGTGTGGTGGCACGTCTTCGGCGCGGCCGCCGTCATCGGCATTCTGATCTTCGTGCCGAGCCATCATGCGAGCTTCTCGGACGTTTTCGCCAAGACGATCAACAACAGCGGCATGTTCGGTGGCGCCACGTCAGGCGCCGGCTGGCTGTTGGTGGTGCTGCCGATCTCGGTGATCCTGACGCAGTACACCATCACCGGCTACGACGCGTCGGCGCACCTCTCCGAGGAAACCAAGAGCGCGGCAGGCGCGGCCGCCAAAGGTATCTGGCGATCCATCTTCTACTCGGCCGTCGGCGGCTGGATTCTCTTGTTGGCGTTCCTGTTCGCGGTCCAGGACGCCGACGCGGTGTCCAAGGGCGGCGGCGCGGTGGCCGCCATCTTCAACCAGGCGATGAGTTCGAAATGGGCGACGCTGGTGCTGTTCATCTCGACGGCCGGCCAATTCTTTTGCGCCGTCGCCTGCCAGACCAGCGCGTCCCGGATGTTGTTCGCGTTCAGCCGGGACCGCGCGGTGCCCGGCCATCGGTGGTGGTCGGCGGTCAGCAAGCACAGGGTGCCCACGCACAGCGTGACGATCACCGCCGTCGTGGCCGCCGCGCTGACACTGCCGGCCCTGGTCAAGGTCGACATCAACGGCACCCCCACCCCGGTGGCGTTCTACGCCGTGGTCTCGATCGGGGTCGTCGGGGTCTACCTGTGCTTCGCGGTGCCGATCTACTACCGCTGGCGTGCCGGCGACGAATTCGAAACGGGCAGTTGGAATCTGCGCGGCCACCACCGGTGGATGGCCCCGGTCGCGCTGGCCGAGATCACGATCACCTCGATCATCGCCATGTTCCCGACCTCGTTGGGCGGCGTGCCGTGGGATCCCAGTTTCGAATGGAAGTTCGTCAACTACACGCCGTTGCTGGTCGGTGGCGTCCTGGTGCTCCTGTACATCTACTGGCACGTGTCGGTGAAGAACTGGTTCACCGGACCCATCAAGCAGGTCGAGGAGCCCACAGAAGCGGCAGAGTCCGTGGCCGAACCGAGCTGATCAGCGGAGCAGGCTGCTCGCGATAACCGGTCGCGCCGGCGCACCGGATTCCACGAGCTTGAGCACCGCGTCGATATCCGCATGCGCGGCAAGCAGATCGGCCATCACGTCAAGCTGAGCGTCGCGCAATGCCGCGACGTCGACGTCATCGGCCACCACGAACCCCGCCTTGCCGCAGGCCACCGCAACCTCGGTGAGCCAGGCCCGGCGCACCGCGTCGTTGTCCATCAGCCCGTGCCAATGCGTGCCGTAGACCTGGCCCGTCCGGATGCCGACACCGAGCCAGTCGGTTTCAGTGCTGCGCGCGACCCGACCGTGGTGAATCTCGTAGCCGTACAACGGCATATCCCAGTGCTTCAGGGTCTTGTCGGCGTCGAACTCGATGTCCGCGTCGAGCAGCCCCAGCCCCCGCACCCGGCCCGCACCCGATTCGACAGTGTCGACGATCGTCGTACAGAGCATCTGGAATCCGCCACAGACACCCAGCACCGCACGACCGGACCGGGCATGCGCAGTGGCGGCATCGGCCAATCCACGCTCGCGCAGCCAGTTCAGATCCGAGACCGTCGCCTTACTTCCGGGCAGCACCACCACATCGGCGCCCGCTAGCTCGGCCGCGGTGTCGACCCACCGCACCTGCACGCCCGGCTCGCACGCCAGGGCCTCGACGTCGGTGGAATTAGAGATCCGTGGCAGTCGTACCGCGGCCACCACCAAGGCATCGTGCCCGCGCGGCACCGTCGGCCGGCCCAGCCGCCCGCGCGCAGTGACCGACAGCGAGTCCTCGGCATCGAGCCACAGATCGTCGCAGTACGGAATCACCCCGAACGTCGGGCGCCCGGTAAGTGATTCCAGTTGCCGCAGACCAGGTTCCAGCAACGCGGGATCGCCACGGAACTTGTTGACCAGGAAACCGGCGATCAGCGTCTGGTCCGCCGGTTCGAGCACCGCCACCGTGCCGTAGAGGTGCGCCAGCAGCCCGCCGCGGTCGATGTCGCCGACCACGATCACCGGCAGGTCCGCCGCACGCGCCAATCCCATGTTGGCCACGTCGGTGGCCCGCAGATTGATCTCGGCGGGCGATCCCGCACCCTCACAGATGACCACATCGAATTCGCTTCGCAGTGACGCCAATTCGTCGGCCACCACGGTGGCGAGTTGCGTCCGCCGGCTGAAGTAGTCCCCGGCTGCCACCGTGCCGGCGACCTGGCCGCGCACCACGAGCTGCGAGGTGCGGTCCCCACCGGGCTTGAGCAGGATCGGGTTGAACCGCACGCTCGGCGCCAGGCCGGCCGCGCGCGCCTGCATCGCCTGCGCCCGGCCGATCTCACCGCCTTCGATCGTGACGGCCGAGTTGTTGGACATGTTCTGCGCCTTGAACGGCGCCACCCGCACGCCCTTGCGGGCCAGCAGCCGGCACAGCCCGGCCACCACCATCGACTTACCGGCGTCCGACGTGGTGCCGGCGACCAGCAGAGCCCCGCCGGTCACGTCACGGCAGGGTCAGGATGTCGGCGCCGTCGTCAGTCACCACGAGGGTGTGCTCGAACTGCGCCGTCCACTTCTTGTCCTTGGTCGCGACGGTCCAGTCGTCGTCCCAGATCTCGTAGTCCAGCGAACCGAGGTTGATCATCGGCTCGATGGTGAAGGTCATGCCCGGCTCCAGCACCGTCTCGACCTCGGGCTTGTCGTAGTGCAGCACGATCAGGCCGTTGTGGAACGTCTCGCCGATGCCGTGGCCGGTGAAGTCGCGAACCACGTTGTAGCCGAACCGGTTTGCGTACGACTCGATGACCCGCCCGACCACCGACAGCTGCCGACCCGGCTTGACCGCCTTGATGGCCCGCATGGTGGCTTCGTGGGTGCGCTCGACCAGCAGCCGGTGCTCCTCGGAGACGTCGCCCGCCAGGAACGTGGCGTTGGTGTCGCCGTGCACGCCGTCCTTGTAGGCGGTGACGTCGATGTTGACGATGTCACCGTCCTCGATCACCGTCGAGTCCGGGATGCCGTGGCAGATGATCTCGTTCAGCGAAGTGCAGCAGGACTTCGGAAAGCCCTTGTAGCCCAGCGTCGACGGGTAGGCGCCGTGGTCGAGCATGTACTCGTGCGCCACCCGGTCCAGGTGGTCGGTGGTGACACCGGGCGCGACGGCCTTGCCGGCCTCGGCGAGCGCCTGGGCCGCGATGCGGCCGGCCACGCGCATCTTCTCGATCACCTCGGGCGTCTGCACCCATGGCTCGCTGCCTTCGCGCACCGTCGGCTTCCAGGCATACTCCGGGCGCGGGATCGACTTGGGCACCGGCAGGGTGGCAGACACCTCGCCGGGGCGAAGCGCGGTACGAACAGACATCGTCCCAGCGTAGCGGGCGCGGCTAGGTGCGGTCGCCGCGCCCGAACCACGTCCGGCGCGGCCCGCGGATATCGACCGAGCCGAAGACCACCCGTCCGGTCAGGATCACGTGCGGGGTGCCGTCGGAAGGCGCGTCCTTGCGATGGTCGGTGGCACTGCCGACGGCCACCTCGACGTCGTCGATGGATGCGCTGGCGCCGTCCGGCAGCCGCAGATCCAGGGAGCTGAACTTCAGATCGAGCTCGATGACCACGATGGGGCCACCGAACCGGGCGCGGGTCAGGTCCAGGTCGATCGAGCCGACACGACGGACCAGCGACAGCCGGGTCGGCACGACCCATTCGCCCTGTCGCTTCAGCGACCCCATGACCCCGCGCAGCTCGACGCGGTCGGTCGAACCCGTGACAATGGCGTTCGGTGCGGGCAGATCGCCTACCAACACCGCCAATTCGGCCTGCTGACGGGCGAGGGCGACCAGCGCGGACCGCTCGGAGAACTCGTCCATGTCGATGAGCCCCAGGGCCACCGCGTTGTGCAGTCGCCGGAGCGTGCCGTTGCGGTCGGCGTCGGAGACGCGCAGGACCGCGATCTCGTCGCTGTTGGTCACCCAAACAGGTTACTCAAGCGAGGTAATCGGGCGGCAGTCCCTTGAACATGTCGCGGCACATGCGAACCGCAGTCTCTGACCCACCGCCGCCGACGATCAGGGCCGCGAACGCCATATCGCCGCGGTAGCCGGCAAACCAGGCGTGCGAGCCGCCCTGGAATTCCGCCTCCCCGGTCTTCCCGCGCACATCGCCGCTGCCCCGCAGGTCCTTGGCCGTGCCGTTGGTGACCACGAGCTGCATCATGGGCCGCAACCCATCCAGCATCTTCGGGCTGATGGGGGCCGTGTTGCCGGTGACCGTGGTCGAGCGGCCTTCGATCAGTTGCGGGAGCGGGGTCTTCCCGGCCGCGACGGTCGCCGCCGCCAGCGCCATCCCGAAGGGGCTGACCAGTACCTTGCCCTGGCCGAAGCCGTCTTCGGTGCGCTCAGCCAGGTTCACGGTGGGCGGCACCTTTCCGGTGACGGTGTCGATGCCGGCGACCTGGTAGTCGGCACCGATGCCGTACTGGGCGGCCGCGTTGGTCAGCGCTCGCGGCGGCATCCGGCTGGCCAGCTCGGCGAAGGTGGTGTTGCACGAGTTGGCGAAGGCCTTGGCCATCGGGACGACGCCCAGATCGAATCGGTCGTAGTTCGGGATGGTGCGCTGCCCGATGTCGATGGTGCCGGGGCAGCCGAGCAGCGTGTTGGGCCCGGCCATGTCGGTTTCGATGGCAGCACCGGCGGTGATGATCTTGAACGTCGACCCGGGCGGGTACAGACCCATGGTGGCGGTCGGGCCGTCGACATCGGCGGCTGCGTTCTGAGCGACGGCCAGGATTTCGCCGGTCGAGGGCTTGATCGCGACGATCATCGCCTTGCGGCCCACCATGTTCACCGCATCCTGAGCAGCGTTCTGCACGTTGCGGTCCAGGCTGATGGTGATCGACGGGGCCGGCTTGCCCGGCACCTCGTCGAGGACGTCGATGTCGGCACCGTTCTGGTTGACGCTCACGACGCGCCAGCCGCTCTGACCGACCAGCTGATCGGCCACCTGCTTCTTGACCTCGGTGACGATGGCCGGCGCGAAGTGGGGATCGGTGGGCACCATCTCCGGCTGCGGGGTGATCTCCACGCCCGGCAGATGGCCGAGTGCCGCAGACACCTTGTCGTTGTCCTCGCGGCGCAGGGTAATCAGGTTCAGCGGTGCGGTGGACGAGCTGGCCTGCTCCGCGAGCCGCTGAGCGTCCATGGTGTTGTCGAACTGCCGCAGCACGTCGGCGACCACGCGTGAAGTCCGCATCAGGTCACCGGCCGCAGAACGTGCATTGAGCGCGTAGTTGTAGTGGTACCCAGGTACCAGAACGTTGCTACCACCCAGCTCGTTGACCGAGGCCCGGACGGGCTGGTCGGCGCGCAGCTGGAAGCTCTGGTGCTCCCCCAGGTTCGGGTGCAGATCGGTACTGCCCCAACGCACTTGCCACCGGTTGTCCTGCCGGATCATGTTGAGCTGGCCGGTGTAGGACCAGGTGCGGTCCTTGGGCAGGTGCCAGGTGTACCGGTAGGTGATCTTGCCGGTGTCCTGGGTGTACTTGGAGCCGAGCACCTGCGCGTCGAGTTTGGTGGCCTGCAGACCGGCCCAGGCCTGGTTGATCGCGGTACGTGCGTCATTGGGCTTGTCGGCCAGGTCAGCGGCGGCGCCGGTGTCCCCGCGGCCGAGGGCGGCGAAGAACGCCTGCGCGGTGGGCTCGGGGCCGTTGGGTTTCGGGGTGCAGGCCGTCATCGCTCCTGCGACCGCCACCACCGACAACAACGCGGCCGAGCGCGAAACGGATGATGTGTGCGTTGCCATTGGGGCTGATGTTAGAAGTGTGACAAGCAAGTGGCGCGGAGGCACACCGAGACGTAACCGTGACAGTTTTGTGAGCACCCGGACGCAGGACGTCCGGTGTGAGGTCGCGCACGCGGCGCGGGCGTCAGTCCAGCAGCACCGTTGCGTAGGTGCCCAACTGGTTGAACCCGATGCGCCGGTAGATGGCGCGGGCCGGGGTGTTGAAATCGTTGACGTAGAGGCTGGGGGTCCGTCCGCTGCGCAAAACCGCCGACGCCAGGGCCGCTGTACCCGCCGCGCCGAGACCGTGGCCACGCCGATCCGGGTGCACCCACACGCCCTGGATTTGACCGACCCGGGACGTCTGCGCCCCGATCTCGGCCTTGAACACGACCTGGCCGTCCTCGAAACGTGCCCAGGCCCGGCCGGCGGCGATCAGCCCCGCCAACCGGCGGCGGTAACCGCGACCGCCGTCGCCCATGCGCGGGTCAACCCCCACCTCGCCGATGAACATGTCCACTGCCGCAACGACATACGCGTCCAGCTCGTCCATCCGGACCGGGCGTACCGCAGGATCGAGCGCGCATTGCGGAGCGTCGGACAGCGTCAGCAGCGGCTGGCAGTCCCGGACCTCGCGGGCCGGGCCCCACACCTGGGCGAGTTGCTGCCACATCGGCAGCACCAACTCGGCGCGACCCACCAGGGACGAACACCGCCGCGGCGCGCTCATCACCTTGTCCGCGAAGATCATCATGTCGGCCGCGGTGCCGCGCATCGGGATCAGATTCACCCCGGCGAAGCACAGCGACTCGGTGGGCAGACTGCGGGTCCACAGCTCGCCACCGATCGCCACCGGATCAAGGCCGTGATCGCCCACGCGGGCGGCCACCATGCAGGTGCCCACCGGGTCCTCGTCGAAGACCTGCTGCACCTGGGCGACTTCGCGTACCACTGAGATCCGGCGCGCATCTGCGATCCGGAACAGCGGAGGTGCCGACATTCACCGACCTTCTTGTGTGCGTGTGTGACTGATGCGGTAGCTGGGCGTGCTCGGTGACCGGAGTCACAAGACTGAGCTCAGCTTACGGTCACGACGGGCGAACCGCTCGCATCGGTGCCGGACTCGGCCGCGATTCGCATGGCCTCTTCGATCAGGGTCTCGACGATCTGCGACTCGGGCACGGTCTTGATGACCTTGCCGCGCACGAAAATCTGGCCCTTGCCATTGCCGGATGCCACGCCGAGGTCCGCCTCGCGCGCCTCGCCCGGTCCGTTTACCACGCAGCCCATCACCGCGACGCGCAACGGCACGTCGAGCCCGTCGAGGCCCGCTGACACCGCGTTGGCCAGCTTGTAGACGTCCACCTGCGCACGACCGCACGACGGGCAGGACACGATCTCCAGGCCGCGCGGGCGCAGGTTCAGTGATTCCAGAATCTGGTTGCCGACCTTGACCTCTTCGACGGGCGGCGCGGACAGCGACACCCGGATGGTGTCCCCGATGCCCTCGCTCAGCAGCGCCCCGAACGCGACGGCGCTCTTGATGGTGCCCTGGAACGCGGGGCCGGCCTCGGTCACGCCGAGGTGCAACGGGTAGTCGCACTTGGCGGCGAGCTGGCGGTAGGCCTCGACCATGATCACCGGGTCGTTGTGCTTGACGCTGATCTTGATGTCGCCGAAACCGTGCTCCTCGAACAGCGAGGCCTCCCACAGCGCCGACTCGACGAGCGCCTCAGGAGTGGCCTTGCCGTATTTCTCGAGCAGCCGCGGGTCGAGCGAACCGGCGTTGACGCCGATGCGGATCGGGATGCCCGCGGCACCGGCAGCCTTCGCAACCTCCTTGACCCGGCCGTCGAACTCCTTGATGTTGCCCGGGTTCACCCGCACCGCGGCACATCCGGCGTCGATGGCCGCGAAGATGTACTTGGGCTGGAAGTGGATGTCGGCGATCACCGGGATCTGGCTGTGGCGGGCGATCTCGGCCAGCGCGTCGGCGTCTTCCTGGCGCGGACAGGCCACCCGGACGATGTCACAGCCCGACGCGGTCAGCTCGGCGATCTGCTGCAGCGTGGCGTTGACGTCGTGGGTCTTGGTGGTGCACATCGACTGCACCGCGATCGGATAGTCGCTGCCGATGCCGACGTCGCGCACCATCAGCTGGCGGGTCTTACGGCGCGGCGCGAGGGTTGGCGGCGCGGGCGGCTCGCTGCCAACGCCCGGCATACCCAAACCGATGGAGGTCATCACGGTCTCCTACTGGAAGATTCGAATGGGGTTCACAAGGTCAGCCGTCACGGTCAGCAGCATGTAGCCACCGATCACAACCAGCACCAGATAGGTGGCCGGCATCAGCTTGAGGTAGTTCACCGGCGCCGCGGCGACTTTGCCGCGGGACGCGCGAATCATATTGCGCAACTTCTCGAACACCGCGACCGCGATGTGTCCGCCGTCGAACGGCAGCAGCGGGAGCAGGTTCACCGCGCCCAGCACGAAGTTCAGCTGCGCCAGGAAGAACCAGAACATCACCCACAGGCCGTGGTCGACGGTGTCGCCGCCGATGATGCTGGCCCCGACCACACTGATCGGTGTTTCCTTGTCGCGCTCGCCGCCGCCGATCGAATGGATCAGCGCACCGACCTTGGTCGGGATTTTCGCCAGCGACTTGCCCAGTTCGACGGCCAGGTCACCGGTGAACGTGAAGGTCGCGGGCACGGCGGTCAGCACGTTGTAGTGGGTCGGTCCGGGCTGCGCCGCAGCAGTGACGCCGATGGCGCCGACCTGCGCCGCAGTCGCGGCTTCCTTGTCGGTGAATCGTTGGGTCTGCTCGACGTTGACGGTGGTAGTGAACGTCTGGCCGCCGCGTTCGTAGACGACGGGGACAGCGCCGCGCAGGCCTCGGATGGCCTTCGCCATCTCCTCGAACGTGCTCACCGACTGACCGCCGACCTTGACCACGGTGTCCCCGGCCCTCAGCCCGGCCGCCGCGGCAGGCCCGGCACCCGGATGGGGGCACGGACCGAACGGGTTGTCCCCCGTCTTGGCGATCTGCGGCGCCACACAAGCGGTCTCACCGATCACCGCGGTGGTCGCCGGATGCAGGTTGGGCAGGCCCCACGTGACGGCGATGCCGTAGATCAGCACCAGCCCGATGACGAAGTTCATCGCGGGGCCCGCGAACAGCACGGCGACGCGCTTCCACACCTTCTGCTTGTACATCGCGTACGGCTCGTCCGCGGGCGCGATCTCGTCGACCGACGTCATACCCGCGATGTCGCAGAAGCCGCCCAACGGCACGGCCTTGAGTCCGTACTCCGTGGTGCCGAGCCGGTTGGGCCGGTGCGTCGACCACAACGTCGGGCCGAAGCCGACGAAGTACCGCCGCACCTTCATTCCGGTGGCCCGGGCCACCCACATGTGGCCGCACTCGTGCAGGGCCACCGACACCAGAATGGCCAGCGCGAAGAGCGCAATGCCGATCACGAACATCATCGGGCGGGCACAACCTCCTGTGCGATGGTGCGCCGTGCCCGGTCTCGGGCCCAATCCTGCGCATCAAGTACGTCATCCACGGTACTGGGTTCGGCGGCCCATTGATCCGCAGCGCCCAGCACGTCGGACACGGTCCGCACGATCGCCGGAAAGCCGATACGTCCCTGCAGGAAGGCTTCCGCAGCCTCCTCGTTGGCGGCGTTGTAGACGGCGGTCAGGCAGCCACCCCGCGTCCCGGCCGCACGCGCCAGCCGGACTGCCGGGAAGACGTCGTCGTCCAGCGGCTCGAACTCCCAGGTCGACGCCGTGGTCCAGTCACAGGCCGGCGCCGCGCCCGGGACCCGCGCCGGCCAGCCGAGGGCCAGCGCGATGGGCAGTTTCATGTCGGGCGGGCTGGCCTGTGCCAGTGTCGAGCCGTCGGTGAACGTGACCATCGAATGCACGATGGACTGCGGATGCACGACGACGTCGATGCGGTCGTAATCGATGCCGAACAGCAGGTGGGTCTCGATGAGCTCCAGCCCCTTGTTGACCAGCGATGCCGAGTTCAGGGTGTTCATCGGCCCCATCGACCACGTCGGGTGGGCGCCGGCCTGCTCGGGTGTGACGTCCTCGAGCGCGGCAGCCGACCAGCCTCGGAACGGCCCGCCCGAGGCGGTGAGTACCAGCCGGGCCACTTCGTCACGCGTGCCGCCGCGCAGGCACTGGGCCAGCGCCGAATGCTCGGAGTCCACGGGCACGATCTGCCCGGGCTGCGCCGCCTTGAGCACCAGCGGCCCGCCGGCGACCAGCGATTCCTTGTTCGCCAGCGCCAGCCGGGCACCCGACTGCAGCGCGGCGAGCGTCGGCTTCAAACCGAGCGCACCGACCAGTGAGTTCAGGACGACGTCCGCCTCGGTCTCCTCGATGAGCCGGGTGGCCGCGTCGGCGCCCGCGTAGGTGACGTCGCCGATGCGCTCGGCCGCGGCGGCGTCGGCCACCGCGATGTTGGTGACGCCGGTCTCGGCGCGCTGCCGGGCCAGCAGTTCGGCGTTGCCGCCGCCGGCCGCCAGGCCGACGATCTCGAACCGGTCGGGGTTGGCGGCGATCACCTCCAGGGCCTGGGTACCGATCGACCCGGTACTGCCGAGCACCAGGACTCGTAGCCGCTCACTCACGTCTCCATTGTGCCGCTCGATCGCAATATCCGAGTACACGGTGTGCGACTGGCGAAATACGCGGTCAGAACCCGGCCACCACCAAATACGACCGAGTGTCGTATGTAAGAATGTCGGCAATCCATCGGATCGTTAAGGAGTAGCCGTGGCCACCACCGAGGTCGAACGAAGCACCGGCGTCGATGTCGAAGACGTCCCCTCCGCCGAGTGGGGCTGGTCCAAGATGAACCGCGGCGTCATTCAGGCCGGTGGCATCCTGTCTGCTCTCTTCCTGCTGCTGATGCTGCGCGGCAACCACGTCGGCCACGTCGAGGACGCCTGGCTCATCGGGTTCTCCATCCTGCTGTTCGTCATCGTGATCCGCGGCTGGTGGCTGCGTCGTCGCGGCTGGATCCGCTGACCACAGCCCAAACGGCAAAGGCCACGAACTCTTTCGAGTTCGTGGCCTTTGCCGTTTGACCGTCTAGGCTGCTGCGGGCTCACTGCGCCGCCGGTCGGTATGGAAGAACGTGACGATCGTCGTTGCGCCGCAGATCAATCCGACCGTCCCGATCAGCTGCGGTCCGGTGATGCGGTCGGCCAGTCCACCACCGACCGCCGCGCCGACCATGAACGAACCCAACAGAGCGAAATATCCCAGCCAGTCGTACACGGTGCCGTTGCCACAGATATGCCGCTCCAGGCCTTGCCCCAGCTTGACCACCGTGCCGGTGACGTAGCTGAGCGGCACCGCCACTTCACCGCGCTTGACGAAACTGGTGTTGAGCGCGCCCACCGAGAAACAGATGATCAAGATGCCCGTGAAGTTGACATCCTCGTAGTACCAGCCGTCTTCGAAGATTTCGACGACCGTCGCCACCAATAATCCGACAGTGACCAACGCGGTGGCACCGTGCGGGTGGTTCTGCCAGAACTTGCGCCGCAGGAACGACGCGACGAACACGCCCAGCACGAACGCGGCCATCAACGACAGCGCGGCCTGCGGCCCGGCCCCGGCCACCTTCTGGCGTTCGGCGACGTCGAACCAGCCGAGCACCGCGCGTTCGGTATTGCCCGTCATGAAGGTGACGAAGTAGCCGGCGCTGTGCAAGAACGCGACCGCGCCGATCATGCCCGCCAACCACGACAACAACCACGACAGCCGCGCCTCAGGTCCGACTGCGGCTTCCCTGCTTACAACCCTGTCGGGCGACTGCTCATCCACCGGCACATTATGTACGGCGCGGATGGCGATACAGCGCGAACAGGTCCGTACTCAGCGGCCCTGCGACTGACAGGTGAAGGTCAGCCGGAACTTGCCGATCTGGATCTGGTCGCCGCTGGTCAGCGGGAGGGACTGGATCTGGCTCCCATTGACGTAGGTGCCGTTCAGGCTGCCGGCGTCGATGATCCAGTATTCGTCGTCGAGCCAACGAATCTCGGCATGCTGGCGGCTGACCGTGACATCGTCGAGAAACACAGCGCTGTCGGGATTTCGGCCCGCGGCGACGACTTCGTCCCCCAGCAGGAACTGTCCGGCGGGACCAGGGCCGCGCGTGATCACGAGCATGCCCGAGCCTGGGCACACCTCGGACGACTTCTGTTCCACGGCGGGGCTTTTGACAGGTTCGCCGATGATGCGGTGGATGGCAGTGGCGTCGACGGTGAGGTCATCGCTGAGGTGCGCGTGGTCGGTCAGGCTCATATCGGGTTTCCTTTGCCTAGATAGGCGTTACTTGCCGGCGTGGCTGCGGGCATGGGCGATGGCATCGTCCAGCGTGTCGATGAGGTGGTTCTCATGCCGTAAGGAATCGATGATGCCGACCCCCGCAAGGAGTTCGCGATGCTCGGGCCGGACGCCCTTGATGATCACCGTGATTCCCTGGGTCTCAAGGTCTTCGACGATCTGGGTCAGGGTGTGCGCACCGGTGGCGTCGAGCATGCCGAGCTGAGACAGCCGAATGATGACGACCGACGTATCGGGATGGTTGCCATCGGTGATGGCGGTTGAGATCCGTTCGGCCGCACCGAAGAACATGGCGCCGTCGAGCCGCAGCAACGCGATGTGCTCGTCGCCGGGCAGGTACGGCCCCGGCAGGTCCTCGCGCGTGACGCTGCTGCGTTGGGCCAGCGCGCGCAACGCGAACAGTGCCGTCGCGGCAATGCCGATCTCGACGGCCTCGATCAGATCGAAACAGACGGTGACGGTCACGGTCAGCAGGAAAGTCAGCGCGTCCGAACGTGTGGATCGCAGAATCCGGGTGACCGTGTGGGGTGCGATCATCCGGCACGCCGTCACCATCAACACCGCCGAGAGCGCCGCCAGCGGGATCGTCCCGACCAGTCGGCTGATCAGATACACCACGGCGAGGAGCACCACCGAGTGCACGATCGCCGCGACGCGAGTCCGCGCACCCGAGCGCACATTGACAGCGGTGCGGGCTATGGCTCCAGTGGCCGGCATGCCGCCGAACAACCCGGAGGCGACCGAAGCCAGGCCCTGCCCCACCAGTTCCCGGTTGGGGTCGTAGGGGCCGGTCGAGGACATCGTCGCCGCCACCCGCGCTGACAGCAGCGACTCGATTGCGGCCAGCGCCGCGATCGCCAGTGCCGCGCCGAACAGAGAGTGCAGCACCGCCAGATCGGCGTGTGGCAACACGGGAGCGGGCAACCGCGACGGCAGCGCCCCGATCCGAATCGCGCTCAATCCGGTACCCGCCACCACCACGGTCGCCACCACGACGGCCACCAACGATGCGGGCACAGCGGGGTGCAGCCGGGGCAGCCCGATCATCAGCGCCGCCACCAGCGCGGTGACGAGGAGCGCCGGCCGCGCCACGCCCATCTCGATGTGCGAGACAACCACGCCTGCGGCAGCCAGCGGGGACCGTCCGGCAGGCACCGACTGCCCGAACGCGGCCGGGACCTGCTGCAGAAAAATGATGACGGCAATACCCAGGGTGAAACCCTCGATCACCGGCCACGGGATGAACGTCACCGCACGCCCGACGCCGGTGACACCAGCCACCACGACGATGACCCCGGCCAAGATGGTCACCACGGCGATGCTGCCCAGTCCGTATTGGGCCACGATCGGCGCCAGCACCACCGTCATGGCCCCGGTCGGCCCCGACACCTGCACGTGCGAGCCGCCGAATACCGCGGCCACCAATCCCGCAACGACCGCGGTGACCAGCCCGGCCGCCGCACCGACACCCGAACTGATGCCGAACGCCAATGCGAGGGGCAAGGCCACCACCCCGACCGTCACCCCGGCAAGGACATCACGCCGCCACGAACGGCTGAGGCCGGCATAGTCCTTGGCCGATGGCAGCAACCGAGCGATCCGGTCGGCGGCGATATTGATCATCGGTTGGTCCCGATCGGCGGCAGCGAGCCGACAGCATCGAGCTGATCGCGTTGGGCGGCAAGGGTATCGGCGAGGAAAGTGCGTGCGATGAGCAGCAGTTCGGCGATCTTCGGATGCGCCAGCGTGTAGTGCACCGCGTTGCCGGTCCGATACCTGGTGACGACGTGATGGCGTTTGAGCACGGCCAGATGCTGTGAGAGCAGCGTCGGTTCGATGTCACTGGCCGCGAGGATGTCGCTCACCGGAGTCGGGCCATCGGAGGTCGACAAAATCTCCAGCACCCTGATGCGAGCCGGATGCGCCAGCGACTTGAAGAGATTCGCCTTGATCTCGTACAGCGGCCGTTCGGGGCCATCGAGCACGCTGTCGACCATTACCACACCCTTAATTGATGGATTGACGAAATTCGCAATCCATCATAGCGCGCCAGACCCATCGAACCGATTCGCGAGATCGGCGGCCGCCCAGACAACCCACAGGCTCGCGCAGCAGAAAATTGTGGGCTGGGTAACATTCGCGACATGACCGTCGCCGACAACACGATCGACTTGGGCGATCAAGCCTCATTCACCGGCTTACGGGCGCTGGGCCGCGGTCCGCTCATCCAGTACACCTGGATCTACGAACATCCCCTTGATCTCGATGGACTGCGTCGCCTACACCGCAACTTGGGATCCGGCGGACTGCTGGGCCGGCGGATCGAACGGTCGCCATTGCCGTTCGGACGGCACCGGTGGGTCCGCTCGACCGGACCGATCGATCTCGACATCGCCACCGAGACGCGGCCTGTCGCCGAGCTGGACGACTGGATCAACGAACGCGCATACCAACCGGTCGACCCGGAACACGGCCCGCCCTGGCACCTCGGGGTGCAGCCGCTCGAAGGCGGCGGTGCCGCCGTGTCGCTCGTGGTGTCGCACACCGTCGGTGACGGCCTGGCCATCGCCGAAGCCGTCACCGAAGCGGTCGAGGGCGAACCCCGCGACCTCGGCTACCCGGCACCCGGCGCCCGGCCCCGGCGCGAGGCGCTGCGCGAAGACCTCCGCCAGACGGTGCGCTCGGTACCCAGTTGGTTCAAGGCGGTGGTCGGGGCCGTGAAGATCGCCCGTGACCAGAAAGGCGACCTGGCCGCGTCGGCAAAATCGGTGAAAGCACCCGTCTCCAGCGGGATCACCACGCCGGTGACGCCGCCGTTCGTCACCGTCCATGTCGAGATCGAGGAGTGGCACCAGCGCGCCAAAGCCCTTGGCGGCACCAGCAACGTCATGTTCGCCGCGCTGGCCGCACAGGTCGGCCAGGTCGTGGGACGGTTGGGAGAGGACGGAAAGGCCATGCTCTCGTTCCCGGTCAACATCCGGACCGAAGGTGACACCCGGGGCAACGCGCTCAGCACCATCACCGTGATGGCCGACCCGGAGAAGGTCAGCACCGACCTGAGCGAGTTGCGGGGCGACATCAAGCGCGAACTGGCCGGTGTCGACGAGTGGACCCGGATGATGCTCACACCGCTGCCGCTCACCCCCCTGGTGCCGAAGTTCGCGGTGCGACGCCTGGAGAAGATGGTGCTCAAGGTCGGCAAGCCCATCGGCTGCTCGAATCTCGGCCTGTTCCCCGCCGCGTTCAACCGGCCCGACGGCACCGACGCCGACAATTTCCACGCCCGCCTGGTCGAGCCGGGACTGACGCCGGTGGACCTCGAGCGCCTGAACGGCCACCTGTTCCTGGTGCTGTGCCAGACACCGACGTCGATCATCGTGACGGTCACCGCATGGGAGCCGGGCGAGTCGAACACCAAAGCGGCACTGGCAGATTCCACTCGAAAGGCGCTGGACGAGCTCGGCCTCACCGGAACCGTCGACTAAGTTACCGAGTAGTACCATCGGTTTCGTGGACAGTACCGCGAGCGCCCAGAACGGCTCCGTCGAGGATGCCTCGACCCCCAGCCGCATCCTGGTGGCGACGGCGGAAGTGCTTGCCCGTCAGGGACAAACCAAGCTCAGCCTGTCCGAGGTCGCCATGCAGGCCGGCGTCTCGCGCCCCACGCTGTACCGCTGGTTCGCTTCCAAGGAGGCGCTGCTCGAGTCGTTCGGGCGGTACGAGCGCGACTTGTTCGTCGACGGCATGACCGCCGCCACCGAAGGGCTGCGGGGCAACGAAAAGCTCGATGCCGCACTGCGATTCATCGTGCAATATCAGAAGACCTACTCAGGGGTGCGAGTCATCGACATCGAGCCGGAGGCCGTGCTGGCGCAGCTGCCCAACGTCGTCCCGATCATGCGGAGCCGGTTGCAGAAGCTGCTCTCGGGGCCGAATGCCGAATTGAAGGCCGCGACCGCCATCCGGATCGCGGTGTCGCACTACCTCGTCCCGAGCGACGACACCGAGCAGTTGCTGGCGCAGCTGCGCCACGCCGTCGGCCTGCGCTGACCGGTCTCAGCCCTCGGCCGCCAATTGTCCACAGGCAGCAGCGATTTCCCGCCCGCGAGTATCACGTACCGTGCATGACACGCCCGCGGCCTGCACCCGGCGCACGAATTCGCGCTCGACGGGTTTCGGGCTCGCGTCCCACTCGCTGCCCGGGGTGGGGTTCAACGGAATCAGGTTCACGTGCACCAGCGAACCGAGCGCTTTGTGCAGCTTCTTGCCCAAGAGATCGGCCCGCCAAGGCTGATCATTGACATCGCGGATCAGCGCGTACTCCACCGACACCCGCCGGCCGGTCACGTCGGCGTAATACCGTGCGGCGTCAAGGACTTCGGAGACCTTCCACCGGTTGTTCACCGGCACCAGGGTGTCACGCAGTTCGTCGTCCGGAGTGTGCAGCGACAAGGCGAGCGTGACACCCAGCTTCTCGTCGGCGAGCTTACGGATCGCCGGGGCCAGGCCGACGGTCGAGACCGTCACCGACCGGGCGCCGATCCCGAAACCGTCAGGAGGTGATGCAGTGATTCTTCGGACGGCCGCCACCACGCGGTTGTAGTTGGCCAGCGGCTCCCCCATGCCCATGAAGACGATGTTGGACAGCCGGCCGTCATGCTCATTGCGCATCGCGGCCGACGCCGCCCGCACTTGCTCCAGGATTTCGGCCGTCGAGAGGTTCCGCTTCAGACCGCCCTGGCCGGTGGCGCAGAACGGGCAGGCCATGCCGCAACCGGCCTGCGACGAGATGCAGACGGTGTTGCGCTGCGGATAGCGCATCAACACCGACTCGAACGTCGTGCCGTCCACCGCACGCCACAGCGTCTTGCGGGTCTCCCCCGCATCGCACTGCACCTGACGAGCCGGGGTGATCAGTTCGGGGAACAGCGCGTCAGCCACCTGCGTCCGCACCGCGGCGGGCAGGTCCGTCATCTCCCGCGGATCAGCGATGAGGCGGCCGTAGTACTGGTTGGCCAGCTGCTTGGCGCGGAATTTGGGCAGCCCCAGCTCGGCGACGGCCGAGACGCGGCCGTCGGCATCGAGATCGGCCAGATGGCGCGGCGGCATGCCGCGCCGCGGCGCATCGAAAACCAGAGGAAGGGAAACGGCCATAACGGGCTCCAGTATCGCATCGACCGGACCCCGCAAGAGAAATCACAGCCGAAAATCGTTGGACGGGGCAGCCGTAACCGGTCACCATGGCGCCATGCCACCCCGCCCCGCGTCACTCCTGGCCTTCATCTACGCGTTGGGTTATCCCATTGGCGCCCTTGCCGTTTCGTCCCTGTCGCCCATGGCGACACTGGTGTTCCGCTTCGGTCTGGCGGCCGCCATCCTGACCACATGGGCACTGGCGGCGCGTGTGAAATGGCCCACTGGCACCCGGCTGGTGCACGTCGTCATCAGCGGTCTGCTCACCCAGGCCGTGCAATTCATCTGCTTGTATCTGGCACTGATGCACGGCGCGCCGGCGGTGCTGGGCGCCGTGGTCATCTCGATGAACCCCGTCGCGACCGCCCTACTCGCTGCTGTGTTCCTGGGGGAACGGCTGACGGCCATGCGTGTCGTCGCTCTGGTCCTGGGGGCGCTGGCAGTGCTCGCGGCGTGTGCCCAGCGACTACTCATGGTCGGTGGGGTCGACGCGGTGATCGTGCTGCTGGTCGTCTCGCTGCTGGCGCTGGCCTCGGGCGGCGTCTACCAGCAGCGGTTCTGCCGCGGAGTGGATTTCCGCGCCACCGCGGCGCTGCAGAACACGGCATCGCTGATTCCGGTGGCGATCCTGGCTGCCGTCATGCCGTGGACCGTTATCAACCCGCACACCGCCGTCTTGGCGGTCGGCGCCGTCGTGCTGCTCAACGCCACCCTGTGCATGACGCTGTACGTGCGAGCCATCGATCGCTACGGCGCCGCCGCGGTGGCCATGCTGTTCGCCGTGATCCCCGCGATTGCGGGTGTGTTGTCCTGGCTGCTGCTGGGCCAGAGGCCCGATCTGGGTGTGGTGGTCGGCCTCGCGCTCGGCGCGCTGGCCTGTTGGCTCAACTCGCGAGCTGTGGCGCGGACCGTCAGGCCAGCAACTCCAGCACCAGCCACGCCGCCACGGCCGACGGCAGAATCGAGTCGATCCGGTCCATCAGACCGCCGTGACCAGGCAGCAGAGTGCCCATGTCCTTGATCGCGAGGTCTCGCTTGACCTGCGACTCCACCAGGTCACCCAGGGTGCCGGTGATGACGAGCATGATGCCGAGCGGCACACCGACCCACAGCGGCCTGCCGGCCAGGAAATGCACCGACAGCACCGAGACGATGATGCTGAACAACAGCGACCCGCTGAAGCCCTCCCAGGACTTCTTCGGGCTGATCGCCGGCACCATCGGGTGTTTACCGAACAGCACGCCGGCCGTGTAACCACCGATATCCGAGGCCACGACGCCCAGCATCATGCAGAACACCTGCATGGCACCTTCGTGGTAGCCGCCTTGGTTGGGGTGGATCAGCAGCGCCGTGAAAGCGCCGAACAGCGGCACCCAGGCGGCCAGGAAAACCGTCACCGAGACATCACGCGTGTAATTGACCGGCGCGGCTTTCAGACCGCCCGACAGCAGCCGCCAGATCATGCACAACGCCACCGTGGCGCCGAACGCACCGAGCGCACCGGCTTCCCGGTACGGCCAGGTCAGCCAGATCATCGCCTGGCCACCGATCAACAGCGGAATCACCGGGACGGCGTAGCCGCCTTCACGCAGCCGCCGCACCACTTCGTGGGTGGCCAACGCGACGGCCAGGGCCACCAGCGCCACCCACAGCTGCGGGGCCCACAACAACGTCGCGATGACGGTGCCGCCGAGGACAACGCCGACGGAGATTGCCGCGGGCAGGTTGCGGCCGGCGCGCGATGTCTTCTTGGGCTCCCCGGTCGGAGCGGTATCGGTGGTCACGAAAGTCACGGCTGGGAGGTTCTAGACCTCCAGCAGCTCGCCTTCCTTGTGCTTCACCAGGTCGTCGATCTGAGAGGTGTAGGTGGCGGTGGTCTTGTCCAGATCCTTTTCGGCGCGCGCGACCTCGTCCTCGCCGGCCTCGCCGTCCTTCTTGATCCGGGACAGCTCGTCCATCGCCTTACGACGGATGTTGCGCACCGACACCTTGGCGTCCTCGCCCTTACCCTTGGCCTGCTTGACCAGTTCCCGGCGGCGTTCCTCGGTCAGCTGCGGGATGGAGATGCGGATGACGCTGCCGTCGTTGCTCGGGTTGACGCCGAGGTCCGAGTTCCGGATGGAGTCCTCGATGGCCTTGAGCTGATTGGCCTCATAGGGCTTGATGACCACCAAGCGCGCCTCGGGGACGTTGATGCTCGCCAGCTGGGTGATGGGCGTCATCGAGCCGTAGTACTCGATGTTGATCCGGTTGAACATGCCCGGGTTGGCCCGGCCGGTGCGGATCGACCCCAGGTCGTCACGGGCCACCGATACGGCCTTGTCCATCTTCTCTTCGGCATCGAAGAGGGTTTCCTCGATCACTTGTTATCTCCCGTCGCTCCCGCTCGCCCGGCCACCCAGCTCGAGCTGGCGACCAGCGTTCCGATCTTCTCACCCGCGACCGCGCGTGCGATATTGCCTTCAGTCAGCAGATTGAAGACCAGCATCGGCATGCCATTGTCCATGCACAGGCTGAACGCGGTGGCATCGGCGACCTTCAGGTCGCGTTCCAACACCTCACGATGGGTGATGGTGGCGATCATCTGGGCGTCGGGAACCTCACGCGGGTCTGCGGTGAAGACACCGTCGACGGCCTTGGCCATCAGGACCACCTCTGCACCGATCTCCAGCGCACGCTGCGCGGCGGTGGTGTCGGTGGAGAAGTAGGGCAGCCCCATGCCGGCACCGAAGATGACGACACGCCCCTTCTCCAGGTGCCGGCGCGCCCGCAACGGAATATAGGGCTCGGCGACCTGTCCCATGGTGATGGCGGTCTGCACGCGGGTGTCGATGCCTTCCTTCTCCAGGAAGTCTTGCAGCGCAAGGCTGTTCATCACGGTGCCGAGCATGCCCATGTAGTCACTGCGCGTCCGCTCCATGCCGCGCTGCTGCAGCTGCGCGCCGCGGAAGAAGTTGCCGCCGCCGATGACCACGGCGACCTGCACACCGCCGCGTACCACCTCGGCGATCTGCCGGGCGACCAGAGCCACGACGTCGGGGTCCAGACCCACCGCACCGCCGCCGAACATCTCGCCACCGAGCTTGAGCAGTACTCGTGTATAGCCCGGCCGGATCACACCCTGGCCACCATTGTCTGCCTCGTTGTCTGGGCTGGCCATCAGACTCCTTCGGTCCCCACACGTCACAGCTGCCCCGGCGATCGGCAGCGGCTCCATCCTGCCTCATGACGATCGGGCCGGAGGCAAGGAGGGTGGAACCCGATGGACAGACCCGGCTACCCGGCCGGCTACCCCAGGTGCGCCTGCAACAGCCAAGCGCGAACCGACTTGAGGCCGCTCGGCTCGTCCCTGACGTCGACGTCGGCGAAACCGGCACCGGGTGATCCCGACGCGCCGAAACTCTCGGGCATGTTGCCGTGGATGCGGGCCGGTGAGATGTCGTCGATCACCCAGTACTTGCCGACCACCTCACGCAGCTCCTGTTCGGTCACCGGGTTCGCCGGGCCGGCGGGCATACCGCCGCGGTCGAAGACGAGAACGATGTAGGTGGCGCCGGAAGCTGCGGCCCGCACGATCGAGCGCTGGTAGCCGTCGCGCAGCTCGACCGGCATGGAGTGAAAAAGGGTGCTGTCGATGATGGTGCCGAAGCGCCCGTCGTATCCGGTGAAGTCACTGATGTCGGCCACTTCGAAGCTGGCGCTGTGCGCGCCGCGTTTTGCGGCTTCGGCGCGGGCCAGTTCGATGGCGGTCGGCGACTGGTCCAGGCCCACCGTGGTGAAGCCGCGCTCAGCCAGGTAGATCGCGGTGGCGGCTTCGCCACATCCGGCATCGAGCACGTCGCCGTGCACCTTGCCGGCGTCGATGAGCGCGGCGATCTCGGGCTGCGGCACTCCGATGCTCCACGGCGGGCGGGCTCCCATCTCGGGGGCCTCACCGCGGTATGCGGCTTCGAACATTTCATCAGTTGATCCGGTCATACCTCCGGTTTATCAACGGCGTTGATACATGTCAATATAGTTGACATGTTCGACGACGTTGAGGACGCTCCCCTGGGCTATCTGCTGAACCGCATCGCCACCGCGCTGCGCGGCACCATCACAGCCGACGTACTCGAACCACTGGGCCTGACCTTCCCACAGTTCGTGTGCCTGCGCATCGTGGACAACCAGCCCGGCATGTCCAATGCCGAGATGGCCCGCTTCATCGGGGTGTCACCGCAAGCCATGAACATCGTGGTGCGCGCGCTTCAGGAGCGCGACCTCATCACGCGACCGTCGACCGTCGCAGCCGGAAGATCGCGGCCCACCGAACTGACCCGGGCCGGGCGCACCTTGCTGGGCAAGACCGTCGCCGGCATCCGCGCCGCGGACGACGCCCTGTTGGCCGACCTCACCGAGGGTCAGCGCCGCGAGTTCCGCCGTACGCTGATCACCCTCCTGCCACCCGACTAGTGGATCACAGGATCGCCGCGGCGACGATCAAGCCGAACGCCAGGTACGACGCCGCGACATCGAGCACGACCGGCGTGAACTTCTCTTCCGCGAGCATGGCCCCGATGTCGAGCCCCTTGACGAACCCGATGAGGCGCACCGAAAGCGCTTGCGCCGCAATGCCGACCAGGCCGAACACCAAGGTCTTGAGCAGCCCGGCGTTCAGGTCTCCAGACGAACTGTAGATCGCCAACACCACGATGAAGGCCATCGACACCACGCCCGAGGCCGCCACGGCAGCGGCGTTCGGGTGGCCGGTGCGCACCAGTTGGCGCAGCGGTCCAGGTGTGGTCCAGTCGATCACGAAGAAGCCGAGGATCATCAGCGCGACGCCGACGATGGCGTACATCGCGATGGCCGTGGCGCCGTGCCCGACAATCGACCAATAGCCGGTTCCTAGAGCGGTCAGGGTCATGACGTTCGTTTCCTTCCGGTCACTGCGGGATGCGGTGGGGCACAAAGGCTGCGCCATTGTCGGTGACCAGGCCCGAGGTCTCCCGGATACCGAGTCCGGCCGATTCGTCGCCGACGATCCAGGCGCCCAGGGCGGGACGCATGTCGTCGAACTGCGGTAGCGGATCGAGTAACTGGTACACGTATCCTTCTTCGCCGTACACGCCGCCGGTCTGCGTTTCGTATCCGGCGCCGACGATCGTCACGTTCGCCCCCTCGCGGCCGAGCTTCGGCTTGCGGACGTATTCGGTGAGCTCGTGTGGGTCGTCGACATATGCCGGCAGCAGGTTCGGGTGCCCCGGATACATCTCCCACAGCACCGCCAGAATGGCCTTGTTGCTCAGTAACGACTTCCACAGCGGCTCAACCCACATGGTTTCCGGCAGGGATTCGACTGCGTAGCGGCCGAATTCGTCGTCGAGCACCCATTCCCACGGGTAGAGCTTGAACAGCGTCGAGATCGGCGCCTCTTCCAGGTCGACGAAGCGCTTGAGGTCCCGGTCCCAGCCCAGCTGCTCGATGGCCAGGCCCACAGTGTGCAGCCCGGCCTCGGCGGCGCACTCCTGCAGGTAGGCCAGCGTCACGTTGTCCTCACCGCTGGTGTCGGCGGATGACCAGGTGAAGTGGGTTTCGTTGCCGGGCAATCGATCCCGGATTTCCTTCCACCGTTCGACGAGCTTCTCGTGCAGCGAGTTCCACTGATCGTCGTTCGGGAAGACGTCGGTCTTCCAGTACCACTGCAGGATCGACGCCTCCAGCAGCGACGTCGGAGTGTCGGCGTTGTACTCCAGCAGCACCGGCGGCCGGCGGCCGTCGTAACGCAGGTCGAAGCGGCCGTACAGATGCGGATCGCTACGTCGCCAAGACTTTTCGATGTGTGCCCAGCTCCATTCCGGGAGCCCGAAGTCGCGGTAGCGCTCGGTCAGCACCACCTGCTCGACCGCCTCCAGGCACATGGAATGCAGCACCTCGACCGACGCCTCGATCGAGAGCACCTCGTCCATGTCGAATACGTAGTGCACCGACTCGTCCCAGTACGGGCGCATACCGCCGTTCGCGTTGACCGCGGGCGTGTCGAAACACATGCCCTGCTTGGCGATGATCTGCTGCCACCCCGGCCTCGGGGTGCTGTGTTCGCGCCTCATCAGCTGCCCGAACTTCCGTGGCTCGACGAGCCGAAGCCGCCGCGCGAAACCGATGAGCCGCCCTTGGATATCGATGTGCCGGATTTCGTTGTGGCCGTAGTACCTTTCGGCAGGGTCAGGGTGCCGCCATGCGCGATGGTGCCGATACCACTGTTGGAGCCGCCGTAGTAATAGCGGTACGACGATCCGGCGTAGAAGAACGTGCTGCCGCCTGAACTGCGCCCACTGTCGCAGTAGCTGTCCGGAACCACTTCATTGGTGCCGTCCTTGACGCACGAGGCACTCATCTGGTCGTCATCGTGGAAGATCGCGTAGCCGGCCGCGACGACCGCCACCACGCCGACGCCGACGGCCGAACCGATGAGCACCTTCTTGCCGGTGGCCGCGCGCTTGCGGGCCTTCTCGGCTTTCACCCGCTCGATCTCTTCTTCGGCTTCCCGGGCCTTCTGCGCCTTGTCCCGGGCCCGGGCCTCGGCGACGCTCGGCTCGCGCGGTTTGGCTGTGGCGGGGTCCTGCCAGCGAACAGAGCCGTGGGGGGCTTCCGGCTCCGGACTCGGCTGAAATTCCAGCTCGGGATTCAGCTCGGGTTCCGGCGTGAAGCTCGGCTCGGAACCCGGGGCCGGGTCAGGCCCCTTACCGTCAGCCGACGCTCGCCACGGCTGTCCCTGCGCCCCGTTATCGGGCCCGACAGTCATGCACACCCCCAATTGGACGCAACCTGTGAGACAGCATAAGGGTGGCTGCCTCGCAAAGTTGCCGTTGACTCTGCTTCCGCGGCGCAAAAGGGCGAGGGGCCGGCGCGATCAGTGGTGCGTCAACGTGTTGCCAGAGAGGGCCAGCCGATCGCCTGCTCCAGCTCGAAGGCCAGCGCCAGCAGCGTGGCCTCCTGGCCCGCTGCCGCCCCGAACATCATGCCGACCGGCAATCCCGAAGCAGACTGGGCCAGCGGCAGCGAAACGGCCGGTGCTCCACTGGCGTTCTGCAGTGGGGTGAAGCCGACCCAGTCGATCAGCCGCGACATCACCTGGTCGTAGTCGGCCGTCGGGTCCAGATGCCCGATGGGTGGCGTGACCTCACTGAGAGTCGGGGTGAGCACCACGTCGTAGTCCCGGGCCAAGCGCGCCGGGATGCGCCGCGATGCGGCCAGGCGGGCGATGGCGCCCGGCACCCGGTGCAGGTTGCGGGCGGCCTGGCGCTCCAGACCGAGGGTCAGGTTGTCCAGCCGGGTGCGGTCGAAGGTCGGGCCGAACGTGTGTCTTCCGCCGCGAACCAGAGCAAAGGCCAGGAAGGCCCAGTACAGCACGAAGTCGTCCCGAAACCGTTCCGGCGCCGGGTTGCCGATCTCGGTGACGCGGTGGCCGAGCTCTTCCAGCCGGGCGGCGGTCCGCATGGTCAGCTCCCGGACCTCGGGGCTGGCATCGCGGCCGATCGAGCTGGTGCAGACCGCGATGCGCAGCCGGCGCCGTCCCGGTGCGGTGACGTCGCCGATCGGCGGCAGTTTGGGGTTGCGGTAGACACGCTCGGCCTCCCGGTAGAACGCCGCGGTGTCCCGGACGCTGCGGGTGAGAACGCCGTTGGCGACGATCTGCAGCGGCATCCGGGTTTCCCGGTCCAGTGGTAGCCGCCCACGCGTGGGCTTGAGACCGACCAATCCATTGCAGGAAGCCGGGATTCGGATGGACCCGCCGCCATCGTTGGCGTGCGCGATGGGCACCACTCCGGCCGCGACGAACGCGCCCGACCCGGACGACGACGCACCCGCGGTCACCGCGGTGTCCCACGGGTTGCGCACCGGGCCGAGGCGGGGATGTTCAGCCGACGCGCTGAACCCGAACTCGGACATCTGCGTCTTGCCGAGCGCCACCAGGCCCGTCGACAGGTACAGGCGCGCCCACTCCCCGTCGGCGGGCATCGGCCGGGGCGACCAGGCGTCGGTGCCCTGCATCGTCGGCCAACCACCGACTGCGACGTTGTCCTTGATGAACGTCGGCACGCCGTCGAAGAAGCCTCCGAAAGGCCTTGGTGCGAGTGCCTTTTCGATTGCCTGCTCGAAGGCTTCGTACGCCATGCCGTTCAGTTCCGGCTGCGCCTCCTCGGTACGGGCGATAGCCGCCTGCACGACCTCGGCCACCGACACCGCACCGCCGCGGATCGCGTCGGCAACACCGACCGCGTCGAGGTTGCCGAGGGCGTCGTCACCGAATGTGCTGATGCGCGTCATGGCGCCACGGTACCAAGCGGTACCACGGTTGCCCAGGGTCCTCCCGCGGCTTACTTCGAGATTTCACGTTGTGAATCCGGACACCGGCTTATCCGCCATTGCCCCGCGCCGTGTAAACACGTAGTTTCCTGGTCGTAACGTTCCATTTGAACTAGTACCATTTGGAAGTATTCGGTGTTAGCTTTTCCCGACCCGGCTGCTGCAGGTCGGGGACCGGTCCGGTCATCGGCGCCCGCACCAGACCTGATCGCCTGATGCGTTGCATCACTGGCGATTACGACGGATTCGACAGGAAATGCTTCATGACAACCGAGCAATCCCTAGACGAAGTTCAGGGCAACCCGATGGCCGGGGCACGCGGCGGTCCGTGGTCCCGCTTCGTCACCTGGGCCAGCCAGGACACCATCGAGGACTTCTCACTTCGCTACGCGCCCAAGTCTTTTCGCAAATGGTCACCCATGGCGTGCGCCGTGGCCGCCTTGGGCGGTATCGCATATCTCGCGGACTACTCGATCGGCGCCTCGATCGCCGTCACCCACGGCGCGGCCAGCGCCGTCGTCGCGATCCTGGTCGCCGCGGTCACCATCTTCCTCACCGGCATCCCGATCGCCTATTACGCCGCCAAGTACAACATCGACATGGATCTGCTCACGCGCGGAGCGGGTTTCGGATACTTCGGATCGACCCTGACCAGTCTGATCTACGCCAGCTTCTGCTTCATCTTCTTTGCGCTCGAAGGCTCGATCATGGCGCAGGCGATGAAGCTGGCGTTCGGTATCCCACTGGCGCTCGGCTACATCATCGGCTCACTGATCATCATCCCGCTGGTGCTCTATGGCATGACTGCCCTGGCCAAGTTCCAGGTCTGGACGCAGCCGTTGTGGCTGATCCTGTTCGTGGCACCGATCGCCTTCATCGCGACTGCGGATCCCGCCGGCTTCCACGGATTTCTGAGCTGGGCGGGTGACGGCGGTACCGAGCGGGTGACCGCCATCGGAGTGGGCGCCGGGGCCGGCGTCGCGTTGTCGCTCATCGCCCAGATCGGTGAACAGGTCGACTACTTGCGTTTCATGCCCGAGAAGTCGGAAACACCGCCGTTGCGGTGGTGGGGTGCGGTGCTCGCCGCCGGACCGGGGTGGGTCATCCTCGGTGCGGCCAAGCAGATTTGCGGCGCCTTCCTGGCGTTCTACGTCGCGGGAAAGGTCGGTTTCTCGGCGGCCACAGAACCCATCGAGCAGTTCCTGGGCGGCTTCGGTTCCGTCATCCACAACGACGTCGCCGCGCTGGCCCTGGCGACTCTGATGGTGCTGCTGTCGCAGGTGAAGATCAACGTGACAAACGCATACTCGGGATCGTTGTCCTGGTCGAATTTCTTCAGCCGGATCCTGCATGTGCACCCCGGCCGCGTGGTGTACCTCGGTCTGCACATCGCCATCGCGTTGGCACTGATGCTCAGCAACATGTTCGCCGTGCTCAACACGATCCTGGGTTTCTACTCCAATGTCGCGATCGCCTGGGTCGGTGCGATCGTCGCCGACCTGGTGATCAACAAGCCGCTGCTCAAGCTCAGCCCGTCGTACGTCGAGTTCAAGCGCGCCTACCTCTACAACATCAATCCGGTCGGATTCGTCTCGATGCTGGTGGGCTCGGTGTTCTCGATCTTGGCCTTCTACCACGCCTTCGGTGATTTCCTGGCGGCCTGGTCGCCCTATCTCGCGCTGACATTGGCGTTCGTGCTGTCGCCGGTGATCTGCATCGCGACCAAGGGAAAGTACTATCTGGCGCGGCGTAATCCGCTTCGTGAGGAGATCGAGAAGGAGCCGCTGTGGGCCGGACAGACGCTGCTGGACGTCGTCGACCAGAAGCGGTACGAGCTGCCGGATATGGTGCACGACTGTCCTTTTCATCACGGCACTGTGTCCTCACTGACCTGCACGCTGACCAAGGACTGCCATGACATGTGCAAGAAAGACGGATACACCGACTCGATGACCACCGATCTACTGAAAACCGCGGCCACGCCGCAATCGAGCTGACGGAGCGCCATGGCCCCGCCCGGATTCGCCGGACCGGGGCCATGGCCGTCGCTCAGGGTGTCAGCTCGGCGATCACGTTGAATTCGAGTTGGTCGGCACTGGCGAGGTATACGGGTTGACGAGTATGAGCACCATGCATGACGACCTCGCCGCGTGGCCCCTGGTAGGCGACATTGGCGCGCGCCCGGTCGATCGCGGCCACCTCCAGGCTGCCCGCCGTCTGCGCCAATGCCGTGAGCAACAACAGTCCCTCGTAACAGGATTCACCGATGTTGTTGAGCGCAGGGGCCGCACTGCCGAACCGTTGCACGTAGTGCGAGCCGAATCCCATGTTCACCTCAGTGGGCAGGCTCTCGAAATAGCCGCACGCGGTGTACAAGCCGGTGGTCGCCCCACTTCCGCTGGCGGACAGCACATCCTCACCGATCATCAACGACAACCGCACGACACTCTGGTCCAGACCGGCCCGGGCAAAGGCCCGGTTGAATGCGGCGTTGTCCGCACCCACCATCAACACCAGCACGCCGTCGACGTCCGAGCTACCGATGACATCGAGCATGGGCCCGAAATCCCGTCCGCCCAGCGGAACAAATGCCTCACCGACGAACTCGACTCCGGATCGCCACATGTACTCCTTGGTCACCCGGGCGGTCTGCCGCGGCCAGATGTAGTCGTTGCCGACGATGCACCAACGCTTGAGCCCGAGGTTCTCACGCAGCCACGACAGCGCCGGAAAGAGTTGTTGCTGAGGCGTTTCCCCCACCATATACACGCCGTCGGTGCTCTCTCCGCCTTCATAGAACGTGGTGTACACGTAGGGCACCCGGCCGGCCGTCTGCGGGGTGATGACGCGGCGCGCGTTCGACAGGTGCCACCCGACCACCGCGTCGATCCGCTGCTCGGACACCAGGCGGCCCAGCTGGTCCGCCAGATCGCGCAACGGCGCCCCGGCGTCGACCGCATGAATCCGAACCGGCCGGTCCAGGATGCCACCGGCTGCGTTGATGTCCTCGGCAGCCAGTTCGGCGCTGGCCTCGCACGAAGGTCCGAACATGCCGGCCGGGCCGCTCAACGGCACCACGAGGGCGATGTCGACCACATCCCGGTCGGCGCGCGCGGGGACCGGCGCAGGATTCGGATCCACCATCACCTCACTTTGGGAGACCGGCCCGGCTCCGCCACACCAATCACGACGTCTACGACGTCCGTTGCCCGGGTGACGAGAATTCATTTTGAACATACCTGCCGATCACCGCTGTTTCACGGCAAGATGAAACTCCCGTCGCGGTAGGCTTGGCGCCACCATGGACATGAAGCCCGGCGCCCGTGCCGACACCATCGAGGAGCTCGCTCGATTGGTGAAGTTGGTCGCCTTCGAACTCGACCACGTCGTGGCCGACCATCTGGCCGGTTTGACGGTGCGCCAATGGCATGTGCTCGCCGCGCTCGAAGGCGGCGTCGGAAAGCCCATGACGGCGCTGGCCGAGGTGACCTTGTTGCCCGGTCCGAGC
The DNA here is from genome assembly GCF_054515875.1 of Mycolicibacterium sp. HS_4_1. Taxonomy (NCBI): domain Bacteria; kingdom Bacillati; phylum Actinomycetota; class Actinomycetes; order Mycobacteriales; family Mycobacteriaceae; genus Mycobacterium; species Mycolicibacterium sp. HS_4_1. The sequence continues at coordinate 2,372,853 of NZ_CM137261.1, read as the reverse complement.
CTGACCCGGCTCGTCGACGGAATGGTCGACGACAACCTCGTACTGCGCAAGGCGGATGTGGTCGATCGCCGACGGGTGCTCGTCTACCAGACCCGGCGCGGCGGTGCGCTGTACCGCCAGATCCGTGAGCGCCTGGGCAAGTCCGAACAGCTGGCCGCTCTGTGCATGTCGACGTCCCTGCAGCCGGAAGCACTGACCGAATTGCTGAGCACGCTGCAGCGGCCGGGCTCCCCGGCGGATCTCCGCGGCTGACCGCAACACCCGCCAAACAGCCAGCCCCCCAACCAAATCGAGGGACTGGCTGCCGGCTACGGGATCAGAAACTGGCGTGTGGCGCGCCCATTCCCGGATCGATCTGGTACGGCCCCGACGCGGACGGCGCCACCGGGAAATCGAAGATCGCCGTGGGGATATACACCGTCGCACACGAATTCGGGATGTCCACCACTCCGGAGAGCCGCCCCTCGATCGGTGCGGACCCGAGCAGCAGATAGGCCTGCTCCGGGCTGTACCCGAATTTCGTGAGGTAGTCGATGGCGTGCAGACATGCGCGCTGGTAGGCCAGATCCGAGTCGAGGTACTTCTGTTCGCCATCGAGTGTCACCGAGGTGCCGGAGAACGCCAGCCATTCCGAGTACTGCGGGTCCGTGTTACCCGGCATGAAGATCGCGTTCTCATGCACACCGTAGGTGTCCATGCCGCCCTTGATCAGATCCACGTGCAGGTCCAGGAAGCCGCCCATCTCGATCGCCCCGCAGAACGTGATCTCCCCGTCACCCTGCGAGAAGTGCAGATCACCGAACGACAAATTCGCACCGGGAACGAACACCGGATAAAACACCCGGCTGCCCTTGGTGAGGTTTTTGATGTCCTGGTTTCCGCCGTTCTCGCGGGGTGGTGCGGTCCGGGCGGCCTCGGCCGCTGCCTTGACGAAGGCGTCACCGCTCAACGAACCGAGGATCGCGTCCTGCGGTTCAGGTGGCAACGCCAACGGCGGCACGCGGTCAGGATCGGTGGCGATCAAGGCGCCCTCGCGCGCATTCCACTTGGCCAGCAGCGCCGCTGACGGCGCGGTGCCCATCAGGCCGGGATGCACAATGCCCGTGTATTTCACCCTTGGCACGTGCCGTGAGGTGGCCTGTTGGCCGGAGAAATCCCATATCGCCTTGTATGCGTCGGGGAACTGATCAGTGAGGAACCCGCCGCCGTTCTGTTTGGCGAAGATGCCGGTGTATCCCCAACCTTGGCCCGCCAGCGGCCCCGAATCTTCCTGCGGGATCGGGCCGACGTCGAGGATGTCGACGATCAGCAGGTCACCCGGTTCGGCGCCCTCGATCGCGAACGGCCCAGACAGGCAGTGCACGCCCTTGAGCGGGGCATTGAGAATGTCCTCCGCCGAGTCGTCGTTGTGGATGGCGCCGTCGAACCACTCCCGGCAGTGTGCCCGGAAGCTGTCCCCCGGCTTGACGGTGACGGCCGGCGGGATATCCGGGTGCCATCGGTTGTGGCCGACCAGTTGTTGGTCGGTGAACTTCTTCGTCGAATCCAAGGGGAACAGCAATTCGGGCACATTGACCTCCGTAGCGACACAAAACACTTGCTTCCGAATGGAAGTATTCAATAGTGAAGGTGTCTCGGCTGCGGATCGGGCAAGTTACATCCGGATGACGTTGCCGGAGAGGGCTTATGGTGTCGTTGTGCCTACCTACGTATTCCGGTGTGGACGGGGTTGCCCGGATTTCACCGAACAGCATTCGATGGCGACCGCGCCCGACGACACACCCTGCCCGAGCTGCAGCGGCACGGCCAAACGCAGAATCGGGGCACCTGCCCTAGGTGCCGGCAACACGCCGGGCATGCGGGTACAGGACGCCACCCGCGCCACGGCAGACAGCCCGGACGTCGTCCGCAGCCTGCCCGCGAGCCGCCGCCGCGCGCAGGTGACCGCAAATCCGTTGCACCGCAGGCTCCCCCGGCCCTAGCCGGAGAAAGCAAAACCCCGCGCACTCCGGGATCGCCGGGATTGTGCGCGGGGTTTTGTCGATGGGCGCCGGGTACGGCGCCCAAGTTCTTACTGCTGGCCGACCTCGAACCGCACGAAGCGGGTCACGGTGACGCCGGCCTCGTCCAGCAGGGCCTTGACGGTCTTCTTGTTGTCGGACACCGACGGCTGGTCGAGCAGCACGACGTCCTTGTAGAAGCCGGTGACGCGGCCTTCGACGATCTTCGGCAGTGCGGCCTCGGGCTTGCCCTCTTCCTTGGCGGTCTCCTCGGCGATGCGACGCTCGTTGGCGACCAGGTCGGCGGGCACGTCCTCACGGGTGAGGTACTTGGCCTTCAGCGCGGCGATCTGCAGCGCAACCGCGTGAGCGGCCTCTTCCGAAGCACCGTTGTACTCGACCAGCACACCCACGGCCGGCGGCAGGTCCGCGGCACGCTTGTGCAGGTAGGTCTCGACGGTGCCGTCGAAGTAAGCGACCCGGCGCAGTTCGAGCTTCTCGCCGATCTTCGCGGACAGGTCCGCGACCAGCTGCTCGACGGTGGTGCCGTCGACCGTAGCGGCCTTGAGGGCCTCCACGTCGTTGGCCTTGGCCGCGACAGCAGCGGTGAGGATCTGGTCCGCGAGAGCCTGGAATTCGGCGTTCTTGGCGACGAAGTCGGTCTCGGAGTTCAGCTCGATGAGGGCGCCGCCCTTGGCGGCGACCAGGCCCTCGGCGGTGGCGCGCTCAGCGCGCTTGCCGACATCCTTGGCACCCTTGATGCGCAGCACCTCGACGGCCTTGTCGAAGTCACCCTCGGTCTCAACCAGTGCGTTCTTGCAGTCGAGCATGCCGGAGCCGGTGAGCTCCCGCAGTCGCTTTACGTCAGCAGCGGTGTAGTTAGCCATCTCAGCTTTCTGTAGTGGTGGTTTCGGTGGCGGCCGCCGGAGAATCCGCCGGAGACGTCACAGTCTCGGTTCCTGCCGTCGCGCCGGCGAGCAGTTCCTGCTCCCACTCGGCGAGCGGCTCGGCGCCTTCGGTCTCGGTCTTGGCGCCCGAGCGGGCCTGCAGACCCTCGGCGACCGCGGAAGCGATGACCTTGGTCAGCAGTGCGGCGCTGCGGATCGCGTCGTCGTTACCCGGGATCGGGTAGTTGACCTGGTCGGGGTCGCAGTTGGTGTCCAGGATCGCGATGACCGGGATGCCCAGCTTGATGGCCTCGGAAACGGCCAGGTGCTCCTTGTTGGTGTCGACGACCCAGATGGCCGACGGAACCTTCTGCATGTCCCGGATACCGCCGAGGCTGCGCTCCAGCTTGTTCTTCTCACGCGTCAGCATGAGGATTTCCTTCTTGGTGCGACCCTCGAAGCCACCGGTCTGCTCCATCGACTCGAGTTCCTTCAGGCGCTGCAGGCGCTTGTGGACGGTCGAGAAGTTGGTGAGCATGCCGCCCAGCCAGCGCTGGTTCACATAGGGCATGCCGACGCGGGTGGCCTCGTCAGCGATGGACTCCTGGGCCTGCTTCTTGGTACCGACGAAGAGGACGGTGCCGCCGTGGGCAACGGTCTCCTTGACGAATTCGTACGCCTTGTCGATGTAGGTCAGCGTCTGCTGCAGGTCGATGATGTAGATGCCGTTGCGGTCGGTGAAAATGAACCGCTTCATCTTGGGGTTCCAGCGACGGGTCTGGTGCCCGAAGTGCGCGCCGCTATCCAGCAGCTGCCGCATGGTCACTACGGCCATGGTTGTGCCTCACTTGTTTTTCGGTTGTCGTCCGATATCGGGTGATACCGAACCCTGGCGTCTGCTGCGTGCCGGACCCAACTCGGTTGTCCGAGGTGGGACCGCCCGACATGCGATCGCGACCCGAGATCGAGCCGCTGTGCAGGCGCGCGAAGTCAACCCACGAATGCGGATTGCAGGTGGAAGTTTACACGCTCCCGAGGTGTGCTTTTGTCCACAGCGCGCCGGTTATCCACAGATCGGGGTTCGCGGGGTTCCCAAGCCGCTGACGGAGCGCTGAACTGGGGTGATGCGGATCGATCTGCTCGTAGTGCTCATCACCGTCAGCTCGACCGGCGTGGCGCACGCTGCCGACGACCGGCTGGACTGGCCACTACGGCCGCGCCCCGCCGTCGTGAGGACTTTCGACGCGCCGCAGCCCAACTGGCAGCGCGGGCATCGCGGCGTCGACCTCGCGGGTTCCGCCGGCCAGACCGTGTATGCCGCGGCCCCGGGCACCGTGGTGTTCGCCGGGGAGCTCGCAGGCCGGCCGGTGGTATCGGTGGCGCATCCGGGCGGGCTACGGACCAGCTACGAGCCGGTCCGTGCGGCGGTGCGGCCGGGCGCCGCCGTCTCCGCCGGTAGTGCCCTCGGCACCCTGGTGGCCGGGCACCCCGGGTGCGGCAACTGCCTGCATTGGGGCGCGATGTGGGGTGCGTCGTCCAATGCCGACTACGTCGATCCCCTCGGCCTGCTCGCCGCCACCCCGATTCGCCTCAAGCCCCTCACCCCCGCCCCCTGACCGCGAGCGTGCGTGTTTGCGCGCGACACGCCGCCCGAAGCGGGCTGTATGTGCACGCTCGCGGCCCTCGATCGTGACGCGATCGCACGCAGGACACGGCATGTCGCGCGCAAACACGCACGCTCGGCGGAAGTGGGTTAGGCGCGGGGATGGGCCTGGTCGTGCACGGCGCGCAGCCGCGCCACCGTCACATGCGTGTAGAGCTGCGTGGTCGCGAGCGACGAATGCCCCAGCAGCTCTTGCACGACGCGCAGGTCCGCGCCGCCTTCCAACAGATGCGTCGCCGCGCTGTGCCGCAGCCCGTGCGGCCCGATGTCGGGAGCACCGTCGACGGCGGAGATGGTCTGGTGCACGACGGTCCGCGCCTGCCGGGGATCGAGGCGCCGTCCGCGCGCACCGAGGAGCAGCGCAGGCCCGGACGTCGCCACCGCCAGCGCAGGGCGGCCGTCCGACAGCCAAGCCCGCAGCGCCTTGAAGGCCGGCTCACCGAACGGCACGGTGCGCTGCTTGTCGCCTTTACCCAGCACCCGGAGTACGCGGCGGCTCTGGTCGACGTCGTCGATGTCCAGGCCGCACAGCTCACTGACGCGGATACCGGTGGCGTACAGCATCTCGACAATCAACCGGTCCCGCAGGGCCATCGGATCCCCTTGCTCCGCACCCGAACTCGCTGCGGACATCGCGTCGACGGCCTGGTCCTGGCGCAGCACGGCGGGCAGGGCACGACGAGCCTTCGGGGTCTGCAGCCGCACCGCCGGGTCGGTCTCGAGCAGCCCCCGTCGCAGCGCCCATGCGGTGAAGGTCTTGACCGCCGAGGTCCGGCGGGACAGCGTGGTGCGCGCCGCGCCCCTGGCAGCTTGTTCGGCGAGCCAGGACCGCAGCGTCGTCAGGTCCAGGTCGCCGATGGCCGCGTCGTCGCCGAGGAATTCACCCAACGACCGCAGGTCGCCCCGGTAGGCACGCCGCGTGTGCTCGGAACGGCCGCATTCGAGTTCGAGGTACTGATCGAACTCATCGAGAACTGCCGGGTGCACTCCCCTACGTTGGCAGAGCCGACACCCGATCGCCCGGCACGCCACCCGCCGTTAGCCGAGCTGTGACCTCAAGCGTCGACGCGCCTGCCCGCACGTTCGGCGAACGCATCGAGTGCGGCAAGAACTTCCCGGGATCGCCATACGCGGTTGCGACGGCCGGCGGTGGTCTCGATGATCACGCCTGCCTCAACCAATGGAGTCAGCACTCGCTGGGCGTGTGCAGTTTGGGCCACGATGCCCGAGTCCACGAGCAGCGCGGCATTGATCACCGGGCGACTGGTCAGTAGGTCGGCCGCCTTCCACGCTCCTGAATCCGCGCGCGGTGATCCTGTCGTTCCAGCTGGCGCGGATGGTGCGCAGGTCCGTGACCAGCTGCCGACCGTTGACCGTCGCGCGCACGCTTGCCTCGGCAAATCGCTCCACGATGGGCGCGGCCTCACCCAGCGCACATCCTCATAAGTGACGGCGTCCAGTGAATGCACACCGTCGTCTTACATCCACTTATGAGACACGCGCATCAATGCGCGTCGACGCGGCGCAGGACGTCCGGGGTGAGCTCGGCCAGCGAGCGGTAGCCGTCGACGGCCATGGTCAGGTCGGCCTCGGCCAGCAGGGACCGCAGCACGTGAACAACACCGTCGACGCCCCCCAGTGCCATGCCGTAGGCGTAAGGCCGGCCGATGCCGACGGCGGTCGCGCCCAGGGCCAGCGCCTTGACCACGTCGGCGCCGGTGCGGACGCCGGAGTCGAACAGCACCGGCATGCCGTCCACCGCCTCCACGACACCGGATAGGCAGTCGATGGCCGGAATTCCGCCGTTGGCCTGCCGGCCGCCGTGGTTGGAGCAGTAGATGCCGTCGAAGCCGGCATCCCGGACACGTCGCGCGTCGTCGGGGTGACAGATGCCCTTGACCAACAGTGGCAGTGTGGTCAACGACCGCAGCCATGGCAAGTCGTCCCACGTCAGCGGGTTACCGAAGTCCTGCACCCATTGCATCACCACGCCCTGCGGGTTCTGCTCGGGTGGCGCCGGCAGCTTGGCCCGGAACACCGGGTCGCTGGTGTAGTTGGACAGGCAGTGACCGCGCAGCTGCGGGAAGTTCGCCGTCGACAAGTCGCGCGGACGCCAGCCGGGCACCCAGGTGTCGAGGGTGACGACGATGCCCTTGTATCCAGCGGCTTCCGCCCGGCTGACCAGGCTTGCCGCCAGGTCCCGGTCTTTCGGGGTGTACAGCTGGAAAAAGCCTGGGGTGTCACCGAATTCGGCGGCGACGTCCTCCAACGGATCGCTGGTGAGCGTCGAGACCATCATCGGTACGCCGGTCTGGGCCGCGGCCCGTGCGGCATGCAGGTCACCGTGGCCGTCTCGCGAGCAGATGCCCATGACCCCGATGGGCGCGAGGAACAGCGGCGACGGCAGCTTGAGGCCGAACAGGTCGACGGTCAGGTCACGCTCGGTGGCTCCGACCAGCATCCGTGGCATGAGGCCCCAGCGATCGAAGGCGCTGACGTTCACGCGCTGCGTCCGCTCATCGCCGGCGCCGCCTGCGACGTACGACCAGATCGACGGCGGCATCGCGGCCTGGGCGCGCTCCTCGAGTTCCGCGAACGAAATCGGCAGCGTCGGGACGACACCGCCCAGCCCCTGCAGATAAATCTCGAGTTGGTAGTCACCGAACGCCATCGGGCCCGCCCTTCTGTTGCAACTTCGGCTGAGGATCGCACACTAGCGTCGGCCTGCGCGTCGGCTTTTCGGCCTATGCCTCGGCTTCGGTCTTGGCGAGTTCTGCCTTCCACTGCCGGAAGGTCTCCTCGGTGCGCCCGCGGCGCCAGTAACCGGAGATGGACGCCCATTCGGCGCCGACACCGCGCTCCTTGCGCAGGTACGGACGCAGGTTGTGCATGACGGTCTGGGCCTCGCCGTGGACGAACACCTGGACCTGGCCGGGCAACCAGTCGGCCGCCCGGACCGCCGCGATGAGCGGCGCGTTGTCGCCGGCCTGGTCGTCGGGCACCAGATCGGCGCGGCCGCCGCGGTGGATCCACTGGATCTTCACGCCCGCGGGCGCCGTCAGGTCCAGCTCGTCGTCGGGTCCCCCGACCTCGATGAAGGCCTGGCCGATTGCATTGGGCGGCAACGCTTCCAGCGCGGTGCTCAACGCCGGCAGCCCTGCTTCGTCACCGGCCAGCAGGTGCCAGTCGGCGGCAGGGTTCGGGCTGTAGGCCCCATTGGGGCCCATGAGATACGCCGGATCACCGGGAACCAACGACGCCGCCCACGGCCCGGCCACGCCGGTATCGCCGTGCACCACGAAGTCGACGGTGAGTTCGCGCTGCTCCACGTCGACGCGCCGCACGGTATAGGTCCGCACCGTCGGCCGCTGGTCGGCCGGTAGCTCTTCGAAGCTGTCCAGGGTCAGCGGCTGCGCGAGGCCGGCCACATGGACGCCCGCGGGCACGATGACGAACTTGACGTAGGAATCGGTGAATTCCTTGGGACTGAAGGTGTCGAACCCGTTGCCGCCGAACACAACACGAATCATGTGCGGGGTCAGACGCTGGGTGCGCAGTACTTCGAAGGTATGTATCGGACGGCCTGCCACGCCTCGACTATACGAGCGGGCCGTCCGCCATGGTGGGCTACCTGGCCAGCACCGCTGCGGTGTACTTGGGCTTCCAGTCCGACGTGAGCAGCGCACCGAAGTTGGATTCGAGGTCGTCACGCTTGGCAGTGTCGGTGTCGCGCACGGCGAAGATGAACGCCGGCCCGCTCCAGCCCGTACCCGCCACGCCCGACAACACCTGCAGGATCTGCCGCGCCTGTTCGTCCTGGCTGACCCCGCGGGCCTGCGGCGCACAGGTTGAGGCGCCGAGTTCGGTCATCCATATCTTCTTGTCGCCGTCGCCGTTGACCGTCATCAGATCGTGAACACGCACCAGATCCGACCAGCCATTGTCGCCGTCTTCGGCGATGCCACCCGGGAACACGTACGGATGCATCGCGGTGGCATCGAAGAACTTCCGCGCACCATTGGCATACATGTCGGCGAGAAACTTGGTCGGCGCGTCCGGGCCGGCGGCGCGGCTCAGCCCGGCGGCGATGACGGTGGCGTCGGGCTGGATGGCCTTGATCGCCGGGTACGCCGCCTTGAGCAGCTCGGTGTAGACCGCAGCGCGGTTGTCGGTGAATCCGAAGAACAGCGGCAGGTTCGGCTCGTTCCAGATCTCCCAGTCCGCGACCCGGGCGCCGTAGCGCTGGACGACGGCCGTGACGAACGCGGCGTAGTCGGCCGGGTTTACCGGTGGCGCACTGAAATACGAGCCCGGTGGCCGAGCCCAGGTGGGGCTGTACGCGATCAGTCCGAGTACCTTCAGACCCCGCTTCTTGGCGCCACTCACCCAGTGGTCGACGTAATGCCAATTATATTGACCTTTAACGGGTTCCACGATGTGCCAATCGATCAGCACCCGCATCCACTCCGCCCGGGTTCGGGCGACGGCATCGAGTTCGCGGTCGGCGTCGGAGTCGCTCATCCAGGACTGGGGCGCACCGACACTGAACCCATAACCGCCGTCCGGCACCACCGGCATCGCAACGGGCGAGGGACGCACCCACAGACAGCTGCCGGCCGCCAGCGCGCAGACCAGCCCGGCGACGACCGCAAGTCGGCGTAATGGGCTGGTCCCACGGCTGGCCATGACAGCGAACGTACCTGAGGTAATTGTGAATCTCATTGCTGCTGTTCGCTTCTGGCCAGCCCGCGGCGGGTACCCGAAATCACGCACGGGCACCGAGGGGCCGGCTCACGCGACCGGTGCTACACCATCAAGACCAGGAAGTGCCCGCTGGCAGACCTGATGCGCTTCCTCGGCGGGCAATCCGAACAGTCTCAGTACGTCTTCCGTGACCCGATCGGCGGCCGCCGCGTCGTCGCGTTCGGGCTCTTGCTGCAGGAGCTTGCCGAGCCCAAGGAGTGCCCCAGCAGCGACGGCCATGGCCAGTTTGGGATCGTCGACGGTGAATCGGCCGGCGGCTACGGCGGCCTTGATGTCCCGTAATGCGCGTGGACCCAGGCCGCGGTCCGAACCCATGAGACTGAGGCCATTGGCGAGCAGGATCCGGCTCTCCTGCGGGCGGCGCCGAAATAATCGACCGGTAAGCCGAAAGCTGCAGGCAAATGCTTCGGCCGGGTCGTCGATCGACGCGGTGAGTCGATCAAGCAAGGCACCGTGGTTGTCGAGCACATCGGCCACCGCAGCCTCGAACAGCTCTTCCTTGCTGTCGAAGTGGTTGTAGAACGAACCCATTCCGACGTCTGCCGCCTGCGTGATCTCCAGGACTGGCACGTTGAGTTTGCCCTCGGCGATCAGTGCCTGCGCCGCCTGGATCAGCGCCGCGCGGGTGCGCTGTTTCCGCCGTTCCAGGCGGTTAGCCGGCTCGTCCTGCAATGCACTCACCGGTCCAGAATAACAGCATCTATCAGTTTTGATGATTTCGTCAGAATCTCTTGACTGACCTTTGCGTCGTATGTGACGATTTCGTCAGAGCGAAAGGGGTCACGGATGAACGACCTGGTCGGCGCACACAACGAACTCCACAGCGAGCAGGGCGCCTGGAAAGGCGAGCATTGCGGGCGTTCCCGCGACCCCGTAATCAAGGTCGCTGATATCGCCTGGCTGGAATTCGAGAAACCGGACCTTCAGCGAGCAGAGGCGTTCGCGCTCGCGTTCGGGTTCGCCACCTCGCTCCGAACCGACGATGAACTGCATCTGCGCGGCAGTGATTCGACCGCGCCATGCGTGATCGTGCGCCGCGGAAGCCGGAGCAGGTTCCTCGGAGTCGCGTTCGCCGCTGCCGACGAGGCGGACCTGCTCCGGCTCGCCACCGCGACCGGTGCCCGGACCAGGCCGCTGCCCGCGGCCATCGGCGGCATGGCGGTCGACCTGATCGACCCGAGCGGCGTACCGGTACAGGTGGTGTCGGGAATGCACGCCCTCGACCCATTGCCGACGCAGACTCCACATCGCTACAACATCGGCCACGAAATTCACCGCATCAACGCCACCCAACGCCCGCGGCGGGAGCCGACCACGGTGCAACGGCTCGGTCACCTCGTCATGCAGTCGACGAAATACCTCGAGACGCTGAACTGGTATCTCGACACCCTCGGCATGATCGTCAGCGACTTCCTCTACTTCCCGGGCCAGCGCAGCCGGGGACCGACCATGAGCTTTATTCGATGCGACCGCGGTTCGACGCCAACTGATCACCACACACTGGCACTGGCCCTGGGACCTCAGAACCGCTACGTGCATTCGGCCTATCAGGTGTGCGATCTCGACGCGTTGGCCGCCGGTGGCGAATACCTCGCGGAGCGTGGCTATTTCCGGTCCTGGGGAATCGGGCGTCATATCCAGGGCAGTCAGCTGTTCGACTACTGGCGTGATCCTGATGGCTTCATGGTCGAGCACTTCACCGATGGCGACTTGTTCGACTCGACCCTGCAACCGGGTTGGGCACCGTTCACCGCCTCGGGCCTGGCCCAGTGGGGGCCACCCGCGAGCAAGGATTTCCTCGGCACCAACCCGAAATCCCTACCGCACGAAGCACAGTCGGTCCTCGCGGCCTTGCGAGGCCACAACGAATTCGATATCAACCGCCTCATCGGCCTGCTGAAAGTAGCGAACTCATGACCATCTCGATCCTGCGCACCGCCGAAGCCTGGTGGGTCCAGACCACTACCGGTGCCGTCCGAATCGCCACCTCGGCCACGACCACCGGCGAGCTGCTCGCCGATCGGGCCGCCATCGACGCCGCGACGCGGGGCGGCGAGACGGTGCCGATCGGCAGCCTCGAACTCGTGTCTCCCGTGACCGCTCCCTGCCGCGTGGTGGCCCAGATGACCAACTTCGCCTCACATGTCAAAGACGCCGGTATGGACCCAAAGACCGTACCGCTCACCTTCTTTCGCAAAACCTCCGGCTCCATCAGTGGGCCGTTCGACGACATCGTCAAGCCGCAGCACGTCAAGTTTCTCGACTACGAAGTGGAGATCGGTCTGGTCATCGGTCGGGAGCTGCCCGTCGGCACCGAGGTCACCGAGGCGAACCTCGCCGACTACGTCGCCGGACTGGTCGTCACCAACGATGTCTCCGCCCGGGATATTCAGCTGCCGCAAACGCAGTTCTATGAAGCCAAGTCGTACCCGACGTTCACGCCGGTCGGCCCGGCGCTGGTCCTGTTGACGGCCGCCGAACTCAAGCGGTTCGGCGACCTGCGGCTGGAACTTCGGGTGAACGGCGAGGTGCGCCAAAACATGCTGGTCGCTGGGGACATGATCTACAAGCCCCTAGAGGCACTGCAGTCCCTGGCCCGGTTTCAGCACCTCGGTCCCGGTGACCTTGTCTTGACGGGCACTCCTGCGGGCACGGCCTTGAGCGCGCCGCCCAAGCCTCTCGAGATCATCGGATCGCTGCTGCCGCCGGCCATCAAATGGAAGGCGTTCTTCTCGCGCCAAGCCGGCAACCCCAAGTATCTGCAGCATGGGGACGTGGTGGAACTGTCGGTGGCCACCGACGACGGCGCCATCGACCTCGGCACCCAGTGCACGTCGGTGAGGTATGCATGAACGCGGGCCTGCTGTGGCCGCGCTATGCCACGCCGGGCGACCTCACCGCCATGCACGCGCGCCTCGACACTCTCGTCGCCAACCGCAAGTCGATCATCGGCTGATCCGAGTCGAGCACCGAAATGACTGATTTTGTAACGAAATCCGTGCCCATTGTCGTCGTCGGAGCGGGGCCGACGGGCGTCGCCGCGGCGACGTTGCTCGCCGACTACGGTGTCCCGACGCTGGTTCTCGACCGGTGGGAAACGGTCTATCCCCAGCCCCGCGCGGTGCACCTCGATGACGAGATTCATCGCATCCTCGCCCACCTCGGCGTGGCCGAAGAATTCGCCGCGATATCCCGGCCGGCGCTCGGGTTGCGCCTGCTCGACCAGAACCACCACGCGCTGGCACAGTTCGACCGCGACCCCGCCCGCAGCCGGCATGGCTTCCCGCAAGCCAACATGTTCGACCAACCCGAACTGGAAGGGCTGCTGCGCGCCAACATGGCCAAGCGCACCAATGTGCAGCTGCGCGGCAATTCCGAGGTCACCGACATCACCCAGCACGAACCCGGCCGCGTGCGGGTGACCTACTCCGACCGGGCCACCGGAACTGAGCACGTGGTCGAAACCAGCTACGTGCTGGGCTGCGACGGAGCCAATAGCATCGTGCGGGCATCCATCGGCGCGGCCATGGACGACCTGCGCTTCGAGCAGCGCTGGCTGGTGGCCGATGTGGTCACCGAGGCCGAGCTCGATCAGTGGGACGGCGTGCACCAGGTATGCGATCCCGTGCGCGCTGCGACGTACATGCGGATCGGACCCAACCGCTACCGCTGGGAATTTCGGCTGCTGCCAGCGGAAACAGCAGCCGACTTCGGCACGATGGCAACCCTTCGGCCCCTCGTCGTCCCCTGGATCGGCGATCTCGCCGACGATGAGCTCGAACTCGTGCGTGTCACCGAGTACACCTTCCGCGCACAGATCGCCGACAGATGGCGGGAACGCAACGTGTTCCTCCTCGGCGACGCCGCGCACCTCACTCCCCCATTCATCGGGCAGGGCATGGGAGCAGGCCTGCGCGACGCGATGAACCTGGCATGGAAAGTCGCCGGCGTGATCAACAGGGATCTACCCGAGGCACTGCTGGCAACGTACGAACAGGAGCGGAAACCCCACGCACGCAGCATGATCGACTTGGCGCTGGCCATGGGGTGGGCGATGACGGCCGGTGGTCATGTCGGAAACATGGTGCGGCGTACCGTCGCACCCCGTTTGCGGTGGGTACCGGGCCTTCGTGACAAGCTCACCAACGGCACCACCCCCCGGCTGCACCAATCTGCATTGGTCATCAAACACCGGGCACCCCGCCACCTTGCCGGAACGCTGTGCCCCAATCCGGTTGTTGCCGACGGACAGCGCCTGGACACGTTGTTGGGCAATAGCTTTGCGCTCGTCACCACGACGCGTCCGCTCGCGTTCCAACGCGCCGCGCTCGATGAGCACGGCATCGTGGTACACGTCGCCGAGCCGGGTGGCGAGTTGGAGCGGTGGCTGCGCCGCGGCCATGCCACCGCGGCCATCGTCAGGCCTGATCGCACGGTGATGTGCGCCGGCCACGACGTGTGGAAACTGTGTGCGGCCATACCGGGCTTTCGTCCCTCGTTCGCCACCGCGCGCCTCATTCCAGAGATTGACCTCACCCCGCCCGCCTGATCCGCCACTGCCCGTCCTGCTTCTCCACCAGCCCATTGATCTCCAGCAGCGCGAGTGGCCCGAGGACCCGTTCGGGCGCTAGCGCCGCGCCGACCGAAATCTGCTCCAAGCTGCGGAACCCGCGCGCCGGCAGCGCCTCGTACACCTGAAGCTGTTCAGGGGTCAGGTCGTCCAGTGGTGTTTCGGGATGCTCGGGCTCGTCAGCGAGTTCGCCTATCCGCCCGATCAATTCGACGACCTGCTCCGCTCGGTCGACCAGAGCCGCGCCGTTGCGGATGAGGACATGGCATCCCGCAGAGGCGGCCGACGTCACCGGTCCCGGCACCGCACACACCTTGCGGCCCATCGCGTTCGCCCACGCTGCGGTGTTGGCCGCCCCGCTGCGCAGGCCCGCCTCCACCACCACCGTCGCACCAGACAGGGCCGCCGCCAACCGGTTTCTGGTCAGGAAGCGATACCGGGTCGGCCGCTCTCCCGGCGGGTACTCACTGAGCAGCAGGCCCGAGGTAGCCACCCGATGCAACAGTGCCGAATGCCCGGACGGGTACGGCACGTCGACACCACCGGCCAGCACCGCCACGGTGACGCCGTCTGACGCCAGCACCGCGCGGTGCGCTGCCCCGTCGATGCCATAAGCCCCGCCAGACACCACCGCGGCGTCACGTTCGACCAGCCCGGCCGCGATCTCCGCGGTGACGTGCTCGCCGTACGACGTGCACGCCCTGGTGCCGACGATCGCGGCGGCCCGCTCGACAACATCATCGAGCCGGGCCGGGCCGAGCGCCCACAGCACCATCGGCGGATGGCCCGACGGCCGATCCATCACCGCCCTGTTCGCGAATGCGACGAACGACAGGTACGGCCACTCATCGTCGTCGGGAGTGATCAGCCGCCCACCCCGGCGATCCAGTGCCTCCAAATCCCTTGCAGCACAATCGACCTCGCGACGAGCGGCAACACTCCCGGTGAGGTCCCTGTCCTCCCGACCGCGGCGGATCATGTCCGCCACCTCGACGGGACCGCGCTCAGCCACCAGTGTCGTCAGCCGCGGACACGGCGGCTCGACCACGCGCGACAGATACGCCCACGCCCGTCGTTCCAGATCGTCGGTACTCATCGCACATCGCCCTCACGGAAACCCAGCGCCGTGCTCACGTCCTCGAGGTTGGGGGAATTCCGGCCGGCCAGATCGGCCAAAGACCACGCGACCCGCAACGTGCGATCAACGCCGCGGATACTCAACCGCCCAGAATCGAGCGACTTGCGCAGCGGCGCCATCGCGTCCCGGCTCGGCCGGAATTTCCGGCGCAGCACCGGCCCCGGAACCTCCGCGTTGGTCCGGACCCCGACGATCTGCCATCGCTCGGCGGCGGCCGCCCGGGCCGCGGCGACCCGAGCACGGACATCACTGGTGGATTCCGCCCCGTGGTCACCGAACGCTCCGGCGAGCACCGGGTGCATGTCGACGCGCAGGTCGACCCGGTCCATCAACGGCCCGGACAGCTTGCCCAGATACCGGCGGCGGTCGGCCGACGGGCACACACAGTCCCGGGGATTCGGCGGCGCGCACGGGCAGGGATTCGCCGCGAGCACCAACTGGAAGCGGGCGGGATAGCACGCGACGCCGTCACGTCGGGCCAGCCGAATCTGCCCTTCCTCCAATGGGGTTCGCAAAGCTTCGAGCACGCTCACCCCGATCTCGGCACACTCGTCAAGGAACAACACGCCGCGATGGGACCGGCTGATCGCGCCCGGCCGCGCCATACCGGAGCCGCCGCCTACCAACGCCGACACACTCGACGTGTGGTGCGGTGCCACAAACGGCGGCCGGGTGATCAGCGGCGTATCGCCCGTGAGCAGCCCCACCACCGAATGAATGGCGGTGACCTCCAGCGCCTCGTCGTCGGTCAGGTCGGGCAACAACCCCGGCAGCCGTTGCGCCAGCATGGTCTTCCCGATGCCCGGCGGGCCCGTGAGCATCAGGTGGTGCGCGCCGGCGGCGGCGATCTCGACCGCCCACCGAGCCTGGGTCTGCCCCACCACGTCGGCCAGGTCAACGCTGTCGTCCACGGCCGGGGCGGTGGTGTCGACCCGCTCGCCGAGCGCAGCCTTCCCGTTGAGCCATGCCTGCATCTGGCCGAGGGTGCGGACGCCCCAGACCTCGATGCCGTCGACCAGGCTGGCCTCGGCCAGATTCTCTGCAGGCACCACCACCGACGGCCAGCCCTCGCGCTTGGCCGCCATGACGGCAGGCAGTACGCCCTTGACCGGCCGCACCCGCCCGTCCAGCGCCAGTTCACCCAGCAGGACCGTCTTCTCGAGCCGTGCCCAGTGCATCTTCAGATGCGCCGACAGCACCGATGCGGCGATCGCCAGGTCGTACATCGACCCGCCTTTCGGCAGGGTGGCCGGCGACAACCCGAGAGTGAGCCGTGACATCGGCCAGCTGTTGCCGCAATTGGTGATCGCGGCCCGGACCCGGTCCCGGGCCTCCTGCAGGGCTGCGTCGGGCAAGCCGACCAGATGCACTCCCGGCAGCCCTGAGGTGATGTCCGCTTCGATTTCGACCATGACGCCGTCGAGGCCGCGGATGGCCACCGAGTATGCCCGTCCGAGCGCCATCAGCCGATGCCCTTCAGGTGGACCAGTTCGGGCTCCCGGCCGCCGAGGCGTACGCCGACCACATCGATCCGGATGTCGGGCCAGTGGACGTTCTGCTCGGCGAGCCACACGCTGGCCAGCCGGCGCAGGCGACGGGCCTTCTCGGGCGTCACCGCTTCCTCGATGCCGCCGAACTCGGTGGTGGTTCGCGTCTTCACCTCGACGAAAACCACTGCACTGTGGCCCCTTTCGGTGGCGATGATGTCGAGTTCACCCCAGCGACAGCGCCAGTTCCGGGCCAGGACCGTCATCCCCAGCGAGATCAGGTGGTCGACCGCGAGTTGCTCGCCGAGCGCTCCGATCTCGGTACGAGTCATGCGTGGTGGTGTGTTCATGTCGCCACCGTGGCCGCTGCCACCGACAGATCGCGGGCCGAGGGCCCCAGATCCACCGCGCCGCCGGCAGTTATCCACAGTGCGCGATTCATCCACAGGGAAAGACCGATTACTGCCGAAGAACGATCAATTGCTGCCAACACCCCATCCGCAGAAATACCGCCAGACCCCGTCCCGTTGAACTGGGCATCAAAGCTTCGGCTACAAGGAGTTGGGGACAATGAAGAAGCTCGGGATCGCCGCACTGGTGGCAAATGGATTGGCGGCAGCAGTTCTGGGTCTGGCCGCGCCGGCATCGGCGGACTACTCGCACCACGACTGGGTCAACAACATCCACCCGCAGGCGCAGGCGCCGCAGGTCGACAACACCGTGCACCAGAGCCGCTGACCGGCAACACGATTCGGGGCGTCCTCCACCGGGGGCGCCCCGATTTTTGTGTCCGGCGTTTCGGGGTATCAAGGAACCATGGATTCGATCGATACCGACCGCTTCCCCGAATGGGGACCTTTCGCCGAAGCCGTACAGCAACGGAGCCCCGAGACAGGCACGTGGTGTGAGGCTTGGACCGTGCGCGACATCGTCGTCCATCAGACCGGCAATGCCGAAGAGCTGGCCCGGGTACTGGAAGGCCACCTGGCCGGCGAACCCGTTCAGACCCGGGACGGATCCGCAGCGCCGCCGGCACACTCGAACTGGGCCAGCTCCGCACGCTGCTCAGTGGCAACTGAACTACAAAGCTGAACTACACCAGCGCAGGGACCGCAGCGTCGATGAGGTACGGCCCCGCAGTGGCATATCCGACACGGAGCTGGTCAGCCAGCTCCGCGGTGGTCGTCACCTTGACCGAGGGCACACCCATGGCCGCCGCCAACGCCGCAAAATCCGTCGTCGGCCCCGACAGATCAAGCATCGCAGCGGCTTTCGGCCCACTGGCCATCCCGACCTCAGTGGCGCCGACGCGCTGCAACTCCATCCGCAGGATCGCGTAGGCGGCGTTGTTGAGGATCACCGTCACCACATTGAGCTGCTCGTGCGCCATGGTCCACAACGCCGAAATCGTGTACATCGCACTGCCATCGGCCTGCAGACACAGCACCGGGCGGTCAGGGCAGGCGACCGCGGCACCCACGGCATTCGGCAATCCGAAACCGATGGCCCCACCGGTCAGGGTCAGCAGGTCGTGCCGCGGCGCACTCATCGTCGCCTGTGGCAGCAGGAACCCGCTGGTGTTGGCCTCGTCCACCACAATGGCGTTGTCGGGCAGCGTCGCCGCCACCACCTCGACCCAGTTCTGCGTCGTCAGCGCTGAATCATCGGGCACCGCGACGGTCCTCAGCTCGGTCAGTGCGGGCTCACTTCCCGGTGCCACCGCGTCGGCCAGCGCTTCCAGCCGCGCGACGACGTCGCCGCTCACTGTCTGCACCCGACAGCCCGCGGGCACCAGGTCGCTCGCCTTGCCTGGGTAGGCGAAGAACGACACCGGGGACCGCGCACCGGCAAGTACCAGGTTCTCGGCACCGGTCAGCTGAAATTGGGCAGCTTCGGCGAGATACGCCAGCCGTTCGAAGTTGGGCCGTCCGGCGCCGCGTTCGAGTCTGGCCGGGAAGGTCTCGATCAGCACCTTGGTCCCTGTCGCCTCGGCGATCCGGCTGGCGGCACGAAGACCGCGCTCACGGCACGCCGCGCTGCCCAGCAGCATGACGGTGCCCGTTCCGAAGACGTCAGCACCGGCGTCGAGCAGTTCATGCTCTTCGGAGTCGACACCGGCCTGGTAGTCGAACGACACCGGGCTCGCGGCCGGCTCCCCCGCCGCCGGCTCGGCGCCTTCGGTCCAGGAGACGTCGGCGGGCAAGATCAGCGTGGCGACCTGGCCCTGTTGCGCGGCCTCGATGGCGGCCACCGCATCAGTGGCGATGTCAGCCAGCTTTTCGCACCGGCGCACCCAACCCGACACCGTGCCGGCCATGGCGTCGATGTCGGATTCCAGTGGTGCGTCGTACTTCTTGTGGCCCAGCGCGTGGTCACCGACCACGTTGACCATCGGCGAATAGGCGCGACGCGCATTGTGCAGGTTGGCGATGCCGTTGCCCAGGCCGGGTCCCAGGTGCAGCAGGGTGGCCGCCGGCTTGCCGGCCATGCGCGCATACCCGTCGGCGGCTCCGGTCACCACACCCTCGAAAAGGCAGAGCACGCCTCGCATCTCGGGCACCGAGTCCAGTGCCGCGACGAAGTGCATCTCGCTGGTTCCGGGGTTGCCGAAGCAGACGTCGACGCCGGCGTCGACCAGTGTGCGGATCAGTGCCTGTGCGCCGTTCATGGTTCTCCTTCGGGTGTTTTTCACCAGCCTGCGGACGACGGTACTACCGGTCCGCGATCAAGCCTTCCTGCACCAATGTCGCGACCCGGGTGCCGTTCGCGTCAACCAGACTCCCGGTGATCACGCCGCGCCCCCGGCCCGCCGCAGGCGAGCGCGATTCCAGCAGGTTCCACCGGTCGGCCCGGATCGGGTGGTGGAACCAGATCGAAAAATCGGTGGTGCCACTGCGGTGGGTACGCGCCTGCATGGAATGGCCGTGTACCTGCAGCGCCGGGTCGATCCCGTACAGATCGGTGATGTAGCAGGCAATCATCATGTGCGGCAGCTGTTCTGGTGGCATCGGTACGGTGGCCCGCCACCACATGCGTCGCACGAACTCGCCTGACGACCGGTCGTCGACGATCCGGATGTCGAGTTCACCCGACGGTATCGCGGGCGCGGGCCCGGGCGGGCCCGTCAACGGCAGCAGCTCGGGATCGTCTGGGAGCGTCCGTGATTCATCATGTTCGGGGCCCGCCAGGTCCACGGAGAACGACACCGTCGCCACAGTCAGCAACCGCCCGGCCTGGAACGCCTCGACCCGCCGCGCCGCTGCGGTCCGGCCGTCGTACACCCGGGCCACCGTGTACTCGGTGGCCGCACCGGCTTCGCCTCCGCGTAGGTACTGCAGGTGCATGGCGGTCGGGCGCATCTCCGGATTCACGGTGTGGCATGCGGCAGACAAGCTCTGCGCCATCAACAGGCCACCGAAGGCCCGCTTGCCGTCCGGTCCCCCGGCCTTGCCCAGCCAGGTGTCAACCCCTTCCCCGGGCGACACCACCAACAAATCAGGCAGCACGCTCACGCCACAACCCCCGCTTGCGTGAGGCGGGCGACGTCGTCACCGGTCAACCCGAGCCGCTCGGTCAGCACCGCGGTAGTGTCGTCGCCGAGCGCCGGCGCCGGACGCGCGGGTGGGTACTCGCCGTCGATGCGCAGCGGCAGCCCCGGTGCCAGATAGCGGCCGATGCGCGGTTGGTCGAGTTGGGTGAACAACGGGTTGTCGGTCACTTTCGGGCTCGCAGCCACCTCGCTGAAATCGCGGTAGCGCTCCCACAGGATGGACGTCGCCCCCAGCGCCGCCGTGATCTCCTCTGCGGTGCGCGCGCAGAACCAGACCGTGAACAGACCCGTGAGCGCGTCGCGGTGCAGATACCGCTGCCCTTCGTCGGCGAAGTCGGCGCCAAGCGATTCCGACAGCGCGGCAACAGCTTTCGTTGTCCCTGTCACCTCGACCAGGTCCCGGAAATGCCGACCGGTCAGCGCCACGATCATGAACGCCGCCCCGTCGGCGCTGACGAACTGCTGCCCGTACTGCCCGAAGATCGAGTTGCCGATGCGCTCACGCCCCACGCCGTTGACCATCACCTCGGTCAGAAAGCTCAGATTGCCGGCCGTGGCCAGGGCCACGTTCTCCAACGGGATGCTGACCCGCTGCCCCTGGCCGGTGCTGTCGCGGTGCCGCAGCGCCGCCGTCACCGCCAGCGCCAGGTACAGGCCGCACGACACGTCCCAGGCTGCCAGCACATGGTTCACGGGGGTCTGTAGCTCCGGCGGGCCGGTGACCAACGGAAAGCCCAATCCCGCGTTGACGGTGTAGTCGACGGCCGTGCCGCCGTCGGCCCGGCCGGACACTTCGGCGTGAATCAGGTCTGGCCGCAGCGTGGAGAGGGTCTCGTACGAATGCCACTGCCGGCCCGCCACATTGGTGATGAAGACGCCGGCGTCGACGATCAGCCGGGTCACCAAGTCCTGCCCCTCCGGCGAACGCAGGTCCACCGCGACCGACCGCTTGCCCTTGTTCAGGCCCGCCCAGTAGATACTCTCGCCACCATCGGTGACCGGCCAGCGGTGATAGTCCGCGGCGCCCCCGACCGGATCAACCCTGATCACCTCGGCGCCGAGCTGTGTCAGCGTCATCCCCGCCAAGGGCACTGCGACGAAGCTCGAAATCTCGACGATGCGTACACCCGCCAGTGGACGCGAGGAGCACGATGAATCAGCCGTCATCTGGACACCATAAAGGCCCTACGCAGCACAATCGGGTGCCCCCGGGCTCGTCGCGTCCCGCCGGACGGGAGGCGGTCGTCGCCGCGTGACATTCACGCCGTAATTTGGAACGCATGACTGAGCTGAAGGAAGTCCAGACCGAGCGCGGCACGCTGCGTTATTACGACGAGGGAACCGGCCCTGTAGTGCTGTTTCTGCACGGTTCGGGCCCGGGTGTCACGGGCTGGCGGAACTTCCGCGGCATCCTGCCGACCTTCGCGGCACACTTCCGCTGCCTGATCCTCGAATTCCCCGGCTTCGGCGTCAGCGATGACTTCGGCGGCCACCCGATGATCGACGCCCAGTCCGCCGTGGTGCCCTTCCTCGACGCGCTCGGCATCGAGAAGGTGGACATCGTCGGCAACTCGATGGGCGGCGGCGTCGGCATCAACTTCGCCATCAACAACCCTGACCGCATCGGCAAGCTCGTCACCATCGGCGGTATCGGCACCAACATCTTCAGCCCCGGCCCGAGTGAGGGCATCCGGCTGTTGCAGGAGTTCACCGAGGACCCGACCCGGCAGCGGCTGATCGACTGGCTCAACTCGATGGTCTACGACGAGAAGATCGTCACCGAGGAACTGATCGAAGAGCGCATGAAGCTGGCCTCCGATCCGGAGACGCTCGAGTCGGCCCGCCGGATGTACGGCAAGGCCGCGTTCAACATGATGATGAAATTCATGCGATCGGATGCCGCACCGCCGCAGCCGTGGGCACAGATGCACAAGGTGAAGGCCCCGACGCTCCTGACCTGGGGCCGTGACGACCGCGTCAGCCCGCTGGACATGGCGCTGATCCCGATGCGCACCATCCGCAATGCCGAGCTGCATGTGTTCCCGAACTGCGGGCACTGGGCCATGATCGAGGCCAAGGAGGCCTTCGAGAGCACGGTGCTGGGCTTCCTGCAGCGCTGACCTTCTGACCCGGGCGGCCGCGGCCGCACACTGATGATGTGCGGTTACCGGCCGTCCGCGTCGGCAAGCCGATCCGATGGATTCGCGGAATATATTGCCAGACATAGCAATTGACCGGTTCGGCATATTCGACCCGACCATCGAAGCGCCGGGCAACGTTGTGCGCCAACACTATTGACGAACCTCAGCGCGCGGAGACAATGGTCACACCGCGAAATTCGTACCAAAAGGCCGATTTCGAACCAGCCCCTGCGCGAGCACCCTAGGATCACCCCCATGAATCGCTTGTCCGGTGCTGACGCAACCTTCTGGTTCGCGGAAACCAACAGTTGGCATATGCACGTCGCCGCCTCATCGATCTACGACCCCACCGACGCACCGGATTTCAGCTTCGAATCGGTGAAAGCGCTTATCGCCGCCCGCTTGCCGGAGATGCCGCAACTGCGCTGGCGGGTCACCGGCGCACCGCTCGGCCTCGACCGGCCGTGGTTCGTCGAGGACGAGGAACTCGATCTCGACTTCCATGTGCGCCACATCGCGGTTCCGGCACCCGGCGGCCGCCGCGAACTCGACCAGCTGGTGGGACGGCTCATGTCCTACAAGCTGGACCGCTCCCGGCCACTATGGGAGCTCTGGTTCATCGAAGGCGTCGAGGGCGGCCGGGTCGCGGTTCTGATGAAGATGCACCACGCCATCATCGACGGCGTGTCCGGAGCCGGACTCGGGGAAATCCTGCTCGACATCACGCCCACGCCGCGGCCGCCGGCCGCCGAGCCGAGCGGATCATTGGTCGGCATCAAAGCTCCTGGGCTGGAGTTGCAGGCATTGGGCGGGCTGATCAACATCGGCATCAAGACGCCCTACCGTGTCGTGCGCTTCTTGGAACAAACCGTACGCCAACAGATTGCGGCGCTCGGCGTCGCCAACAAGCCGCCCGGCTACTTCGACGCACCGCATACGCGGTTCAACGGCCCCATCTCGCCGCACCGTCGGGTCAGCAATTCCGGCGTGCCCCTGGAGCGCGTGAAAGCGGTCAAGGAAGCGTTCGGGGTGAAGCTGAACGACGTGGTCCTCGCGCTGGTCTCGAGCGCCATGCGGACGTATCTGGATGACCGCGGCGAGCTGCCCGAGAAACCACTCATCGCCCAAGTCCCGGTGTCGACCCGGACCGAGAGCTCCAGCGACCAGGTGGGTAACCAGGTCAGCGCGATGTCGGTATCGCTGGCTTCCGACATCGTCGATCCCGCCGAGCGGATCAAGGCCATCTACGCGAGCTCCCAGAGTGCCAAGGAGATGGCGAAAGCGTTGACGGCACACCAGATCATGGGGCTGACCGACACCACCCCGCCCGGCCTGGTGGCCCTGGCCGCCCGGGCGTACACCGCGAGCAAGCTCGGCGGCACCCTGAAGCCCATGAATCTGGTCGTCTCCAATGTGCCGGGACCGCCCGTCCCGCTCTACATGGACGGCGCGGTCCTCGAGCAGATGATGCCGATGGGCCCCTTGGTGATGGACGTCGGACTCAACGTCACCTGCTTCAGCTACCGGGACCGCATCGACTTCGGCTTCGTCACCACCCCCGAGATGGCGAACGACATCGACGCCATGGCCGACGCCATCGAACCGGCGCTCGTCGAGCTCGAGATCGCAGCGGGCCTCGCCGAGCGCCCCTAGCCCCAACGTCACGCCTTCTGCGTCAACCCCGCGTCGACGACCAGTTGCGTGCCCGTGATGTAGCGGGCCTCGTCGGAGGCCAGGAACACCACCGCGTTGCTGATGTCCTCGGGCTCCACCCACGGCACCGGTAGGAGATTGCGCGCGGACAGCACTTCGGCGACGTCGTCCTCTGTCGGGTTCACCAAGTCGGGCCGGATGCGCTTGAAGGTCTCCGGGTTCAGCACCATCGCGGTGCCGACAGCCCCGGGATGTACGGTGTTGACCCGGATCCGCTTGGGCCCCAGTTCATTCGCCAAGGTGCGTGCCAGACCGACGACCGCGTGCTTGGTCGCGGTGTAGGCCGAGGTGTTCGCGGTGCCGCGCAGTCCGTTGGTGGAGCTGATGATGACCACGGATCCGCCGCCCGGGCCGAAATGCGGAACACCGGCCTTGACCGTGTGCCACACGCCGGTGAGGTTGACCCCGACGACGCGCTGCCAGTCTTCGGCACTCACCTCCCAGGCGGGTGCCGACGCCGAATGAATTCCGGCATTGGCGACGACCACGTCCAGGCGGCCGAATTCCCAGACCCCCTCGTCGACCGCGGCCTGCACCTCGTCGAACGACGACACATCGGCCACACCGATATAACAGCGCTGGCCGCGCTGCTTCACCGCGTCGGCAACATCGGCCAAATCCGCTGCGGCACTGGCGACATCGAGAGCGATGATATCGGCGCCCGCGTCGGCGAACCGCTCGCAGTGCACCCGGCCGGTGCCGCGAGCGGCACCGGTGACGAGGACGACCTTGTTCAGCAGCCCTGACATCAGCCGGCCTTGGTCAGTTCGAATCCCTTGTACCCGGCGGCGGCAACCTCGGCGCAGATGTCGTTGTAGGCGGCGAAGCCACCGATGAACAACATGAAAACCCGGGGCTTGCCAGGCACATTCGCGCCCATGTACCAGGAGTTCGCCTTCGGGAACAGCGTCTGGTCGGCCCGGCGGACCAGTTCGGCGTTCCAGTCGTCGACCGACTCGGTGGTGGCCTCGATGGCCGAGTAGCCGTGCGAGCCGACGTACTCGATGGCATCGGCGATCCAATTCACGTGCGCTTCGGCGTGCAGCACCATGTTCGCCAGCACGGCCGGCGCGCCAGGTCCGTTCACCAGGAACATGTTCGGGAAGCCATCGACGCCCAAGCCCAGGTAACTGCGCGGACCGTCGGCCCAGTTCTGCTTGAGCTTCTCGCCACCGCGACCGGTGATGTCGATGCGACCCAGCGCACCCGTGAGCGCGTCGAACCCCGTGGCGAAAATGATGGCGTCCAGGTCGAACCGAGCCTCGGTGGTGCTGATGCCGGTGGCGTCGATCGTCTCGATCGGCGTCTGCTTCACGCTGACCAGCTTCACATGCGGCTGGTTGAACGTCTGGAAGTAGTTGGTATCGGTGCAGATTCGCTTGGCGCCGATCGGGTGGTCGGTCGGGATCAGCAGGTCGGCGACAGCGGGATCGTCGATGACCGCGCGCACCTTCTCGTCGTAGAACTTCTTGGCCTCGGCGTTGGCCACCGGGTCGACCATCTGATCCAGGAAGGTCTTGCTGAACAGCACACCGCCCAGCTGCCAACGCTTTTCGAACTCGGCACGGCGCTCTTCCTCCGACAGCTCCATGGTGAGCTTCGGGTGCGCCAGGTGGGGCGAGCCACCGCCGCTGCGCCACGACTGCTCGCGCCGCTCGTCGTAGTTGGCCTTGATCTCGGCTTCACGCTCGGCCGTCAGCGGCTCGTTGCCCGCCGGTACGGAGAAGTTCGGCGTGCGTTGGAAGACAACGAGTTCGGCGGCCTGCGCGGCCACGAGCGGGGTGGTCTGGATACCGGACGATCCGGTACCGATGAGGCCGACCCGCTTGCCGGTGAAGTCGACGCCCTCGTGCGGCCAGTTCGCCGTGTGGTACGTCTCGCCCGCGAAGGTCTCGGCCCCCGGAATGTCCGGCAGCAGCGGATCGGACAGGGCGCCGGTGGCCATGACGCAGAACTGCGCGTCCACCGTGTCGCCGGCGTCGGTGGTCACAGTCCAGCGCAGCCGCTCCTCATCGAGGGTCGCCGAGGTGACCCGGGTGCCCAGCCGGATATCACGGCGCAGGTCGAACCGGTCGGCGACATGGTTGATGTACATGAGGATTTCGGCCTGGGTCGCGTAATTCTCCGTCCAGGTCCACTCCTGCTGCAGGTCCTTGTCGAAGGAGTAGCAGTAGTCGACGCTCTCGACGTCGCAACGGGCGCCCGGATACCGGTTGTAGTACCAGGTGCCGCCGACGTCTGCGGCCGCCTCGAAAACGACCACCGAATGGCCTTCCGACCGGAGCTTGTGCAGTGCGTAAAGACCGGCGAACCCGGCACCGATAACGACGACATCGACCTGTTCTGCGCTGCTCATAGTGCGAAGTTAGCCGTCCGCGGAATGAGCGAGTACGAGCCATCCCGGTGACCGGACGGCCCACCGGAACACGTCCCGGCCACCGAGCTGGAGCCAGCCGACGATTTTCTAGTCGGCGCGATATCCAGGAACCATCATGGACGGTCCCATCGGGTCGGGGCCGGCGTCTCCGGGATCGGTCATGGGGCCCGGTCCCGTCATTGCCGGGCCCATCATCCACGGACCCCACTGGCCGTGACCGTATGGCCCGGGCCCCAAGCAGTCGGGGTCGAATCCGCTGGGACCCCAGCAACCGGGCGGGTCCGCGGTCCATGACTGCGCTGCGGCAGGCGCAGCCGTTGCACCGGCACTGCCCAGCACCGACGCTGCCACGGCACCGACCGCAGCAAGAACGGTCAGCATGTGCGCCGCGCGTTCTATGACCATGACCACTCCGCCCTTCAACCGCGCATGTCCGGACCCCGCATGTCTCGATGCCCGCTCTGCGTCGTCAACCATCGTGATCCACGATCCGCCGGCGCCGGACCGGCGGATAGGGCCCATCGGTCCGTCGTCAAGAGTCACAAGTCCCGTTCGCGTCGGGGATCACCTCACCGCCCCGAGACCGGCCAAGCCCACGCCGATGCAAAACACGATGGGACGCAATCCAATCCACCTCGAGCTGGACACCGATCACCGCGCGGTCATTTCGCCGCGCCGAAGGAATTTCGCCCGCTGACCGGGAACCGCCTCCCGGTGCACCGCGGGTGCGGTAAACCATTGGTTAGCCCATCACAGGAGTTAGGAAAACGACCATGACCCAGCGGGTTATCGACAAACTCGGTGAGATCGCCGACCAGCTTCGCGAACAAGCCTGGGAAGCAGAGAAGTTGGGACAGCTGCCCGACGAAACGGTGAAGCTGATGAAGGCCGCCGGCAACATCAAGCTGCTGCAGCCCAAGGAATACGACGGCCTGGAGGCACATCCGCGCGAGTTCGCGGAGACCGTGATGGCGACCGCCGCCCTGGATCCGGCCGCCGGCTGGATCAACGGCGTTGTCGGTGTGCACCCGTACCAGCTCGCCTACGCCGACCCGAAGGTCGCCGCCGAGATCTGGGGATCCGACACCGACACCTGGGTCGCTTCTCCGTACGCCCCACAGGGCGTGGCCCGGCCCGTCGACGGTGGCTACATCTTCAACGGTCGCTGGCAGTTCAGCTCTGGCACCGACCACTGTGAGTGGATCTTCCTGGGCGCCATGCTCGGTGACGCCGAGGGCAAGCCGCTCATGCCGCCGCAGATGCTGCACATGATCTTGCCGCGCAGCGACTACGAGATCGTGCAGGACTCCTGGAACGTGGTCGGCCTGCGCGGCACCGGCTCCAAGGACGTCATCGTCAAGGATGCGTTCGTCCCCACCTACCGCACCATGGACGCCACCAAGGTGATGGACGGCCGGGCCCAGATCGAGGCCGGCATGACCTCGCCGCTGTACCTGATGCCGTGGTCGACCATGTTTCCGCTGGGCATCTCGTCGGCCGTCATCGGTATCGCCGAGGGCGCCCTGGCCGCCGCACTCGACTACCAGCGCGAGCGCGTCAACTCCAGTGGCGTGGCCATCAAGGACGACCCGTACGTCATGTACGCCATCGGCGAGGCCGCGGCCGACATCAACGCCGCGCGCCAGGAACTGCTGGCCAACGTCGACCGCATCTACGACATGGTCGAGGCCGGCAAGGAGGTGTCCTTCGAAGACCGCGCGGCCGGCCGGCGCACCCAGATCCGATCGGTGTGGCGCGCGGTATCGGCCGTCGACGAAATCTTCGCACGCTGCGGCGGCAACGCCACTCGCATGGACAAGCCGCTGCAGCGGTACTGGCGCGACGCACACGTCGGCCAGGCCCACGCCATCCACGTCCCGGGCACCACCTTCCACGCATCGGCGCTGAGCAGCTTGGGTGTCGACCCCCAGGGCGCGCTGCGAGGCATGATCTGACGTGACTGATCTGAAGAGCCTGGGCTACGTGAAGGTCCAGACCGCCGACATCGAACGCTGGCGCCAATTCGCTTTTGACGTACTGGGTTTCGCGACCGGCAGCGGTCCCGATCCGGATGCGCTGTACCTGCGGATGGACGAGCGGACCGCGCGCATCATCGTGGTGCCGGGCGATGCCGACCGCATCGTCACCGTGGGCTGGGAGGTCCGGGACGGCGCCGCGCTGCGCCGGGTGCAGGCCACCCTGGACGGCGCCGGCGTGCCATGGAAGCAGTTGTCCCTGGAGGAAGCCGACGCCCGACGGGTCGACGAGGTCATCGCCTTCGCCGACCCCGCCGGCAACGACGTCGAGGTGTTCCACGGTGCGGTGCTGGACCACAGCCCGGTCGTCACGCCGTTCGGCGCCCGCTTCGTCACCGCAGGCCTCGGACTGGGCCACGTGGTGCTGCCCGCCCAGGACGCGGGCGGGTTGACCGCGTTCTACACCGACGTGCTGGGCTTCCTGCCCCGCGGCGCCTTCCGGGTGCCCGCTCCCCCGGAGTTCGGCCCGCTGCGGGTGCGATTCCTGGGTATCAACGAACGGCACCACAGCTTGGCGATCTGCCCGGCCGCGACGCTGCGCGACCCGAAGCTGGTTCACCTCATGGTCGAGGTCGACACGCTCGACGCCGTCGGCCAGGCGCTCGACCGGGTGAACCGGGACGGCTTCCAGTTGTCCTCCACGCTGGGCCGGCACACCAACGACAAGATGGTCTCGTTCTACGTGCGGTCACCCGGCGACTGGGACATCGAGTTCGGCACCGAGGGCATGAAGGTCGACGAGCGGTATTACACCGCCGAGGAGATCACCGCCGACAGCTACTGGGGCCATGAGTGGATGGGCGTTCCCCCGCGGGCGATGCTGCCATGAGCGCCGAGCTGAAACCGGTCCCGGCGTCGTCGATCACCGCCTGGGACGACGAAGCTGACGTGGTCATCGTCGGCTACGGCATCGCCGGCGCCGCCGCCGCGGTGGCAGCCTCGGCCGCCGGCGCCGACGTCCTGGTCGTCGAGCGCACCGGGGGCTGGGGCGGCGCCGCCGCCATGGCCGGTGGGTTCATCTACCTCGGTGGCGGCACCGAGCTCCAAAAGGCTTGCGGTTTCGAGGATTCCGTCGAGAACATGGCCGCCTTCCTCAAGGTGGCCATGGGTCCGGGCGCCGACGAAGACCGGATCGACGACTACTGCGCGGGCAGCGTCGCCCACTACGACTGGCTGGTGAGCTGCGGCGTGCCGTTCAAGCCGGCGTTCTGGGGCGAACCCGGCTGG
Organism: Mycolicibacterium sp. HS_4_1; assembly: GCF_054515875.1. NCBI lineage: Bacteria > Bacillati > Actinomycetota > Actinomycetes > Mycobacteriales > Mycobacteriaceae > Mycobacterium > Mycolicibacterium sp. HS_4_1. The sequence continues at coordinate 2,343,300 of NZ_CM137261.1, read as the reverse complement.
GAGCCACCGAGCGACGAGGGCCTGATGTTCACGGGCGGCGAAAATGCCTTTCCGTACAACACGATTGCCTCTCCCGCGCCGCGCGGTCACGTGCCGCAGATGACCGACAAGGTGGCCGGCGAACGCAGTGGCGGCTACATGCTGATGAAGCCGTTGGTAGATACCGCCACCGCGCAGGGCGTTCGGTCCGTCTACGACACCGAGGTGCAGTCGCCCGTTACCGAGGCCGACGGCCGGGTGGTCGGCATCGTCGCGCGCCGGTACGCCGACACTGTGGCGATCAAAGCCCGCCGCGGCGTGGTGCTGGCCTCGGGCAGCTTCGCGTACAGCGACGCCATGGTTGCGCAGTACGCGCCACGGATCGCGGGCCGTCCCGCCGCGAGCATCGAGCAGCACGACGGGCGGGCCATCCGGATGGCCCAGGCCCTCGGTGCCGATCTGGCGCACATGGACGCGACCGAAGTGGCGTTCTTCTGCGACCCCCAGCAGTTGGTGCGCGGCATCCTCGTCAACGGTTTCGGCCAGCGCTATATCGCCGAAGACACCTATCCAGGACGCATCGGTCAGCAGACGCTGTACTACCAGGACAACACCAGCTACCTGATCATCGACGGCGATGCGCAAGAGGAGGCGATGGCCGCGACGTCGGCGACGCCGTTCCTGCGTCGCCCGGCCACCTGGGTGTGCGAGACGGTGGCGGAGCTCGAAGCCGAGATGGGGCTTCCCGAGGGCATGTTGCAGAACACCGTCACCTATTACAACGAGCACGCCGCGAACGGTGCGGACCCGCTGCTGCACAAGAAGCCGCAGTGGCTGCGTCCGATCGGATCCCCGGTCGGCGCGGTCGACCTCCGGGGCAGCACCGGCGGGTTCACCCTCGGTGGCCTGCTGACGACACTGGACGGCCGGGTGCTGCACGTCAGCGGCGAGCCGATCCCCGGCCTGTTCGCGGCCGGCCGGAGCGCGGCCGGCCTATCCGCATGGGGTTATGCCAGTGGCGTGTCGCTGGGCGACGGCAGCTTCTACGGACGGCGTGCCGGGAGGTCCGCGGCGCAGAGCTGAGACCCGAGCAGCAGAACTCATCCACGAAGCGCCCCACGCCACCCGGCTTGGGGCGCTTCGTACTGCATGTATCCTGCCGCGCCCCAGCTAGATGTGTGACAAGCCCCACTCCTATGTGATACAAACAGTCATATTACTAATAGTAATACATACGAAGCAACGGAGCTTGGAGGCCGACATGACAGCAGCAGTCGAATCCACCACCCCCAGCGCGGTCATCGACCGGGTATCGCTGGTCCTCGATGCATTCGACGGCCCTGGCCGCCTGACCCTGGCGCAGATCGTGCGCCGCACCGGCCTGCCCCGCTCCTCCGCACATCGCATGCTCGAGCGGCTGGTCCAGCTGCGCTGGCTGCGCCGCAACGGCCGCGACTACGAGCTGGGAATGCGCCTGGTGGAGCTCGGCTCGCTGGCCGTGCACCAGGACCGCATACACCGTGCCGCCGGCCCGCTGTTGCATGAGCTGCACCGCGCCACCGGGCTCGTCGTCCACCTCGCCGTGCTCGACGGAGGTGACGTCGTCTACCTAGAGAAGGTCGGCAACGGCATGATGACCGCGCTGCCGTCACGGGTGGGCGGCCGCCAGCCGGCGCACTGCACCGCCGTCGGCAAGGCCATCCTGGCCTACAACCAGGACGCCGAGGTCGACCTCATGAGCCGCAAGACCAAGTACTCGATTGCGGGCCACGCCCAGCTCGCCACCGAGCTGGCCAAGGTCCGCGCCCACGGTGTCGCCTTCGAACGCGAGGAGTCGGTGCCCGGATTCGGTTGCGTCGCAGCACCGATCGGTCGCCAGGGTGAGGCTGTCGCCGCTGTTTCCGTGTGTGGTCCAATGAACCGTATGGCCTTCGAGCAGCTGACCGCGCCGGTGCGCATGACCGCCATGGGCATCTGGCGCAACGCCGAGGATTCCCGCGTGGCACCGACGCTACAGCCCATGCGCCCGCTGCGCATGGGCCCGGCGCTGCAGTACGCATGAGTCTCGACCCGCAGATCGCCGGACTCCTCGATGCACTGAACGGCGGCTTCCCCGACCTGCCGAGCATGACCGGCGCCGGGGCGCGCGCCACCATCCGCGCGCGCTTCGTCCCGCCCGCCGAACCCGAGCCGGTCGCGTCGGTCACCGACACCGAGGTCGACGGCATCCGCGTCAGGATTTACCGGCCCGCCACCGACGGGCCAGGCGGCCCGCTCCCGATCTTCGTGTTCGCCCACGGCGGCGGCTTCGTCTTCTGCGATCTGGACTCGCACGACGGACTCTGCCGCAGCTTCGCGAACTCGATTCCCGCCGTGGTGGTTTCCGTCGACTACCGGCTGGCGCCCGAGCACCCGTGGCCGGCGGCCGCCGAGGACGTCTACACCGTCACCCAATGGGCTGCCGCTCATGCCGCCGAACTCGGCGGGGACCCGACGAAGCTCGTGGTCGGCGGCGACAGCGCCGGGGGCAACCTTTCGGCGGTCACCGCATTGATGACCCGTGATCGCGGCGGCGCGCCGCTGGCCGCTCAGATACTGCTCTACCCGGTACTGACCGCCGACTTCACCTACGGGTCCTACCACGAGTTCCGGATCGGCTACTACAACACCACCGCTGCCATGCAGTGGTACTGGGACCAGTACGTGCCCAACACCACCGACCGCGAAAAACCCTACGCGGCACCGCTGTCCGCGTCCGTCGAAGGAGTGGCGCCGGCCGTGCTGGTGGTTACGGGCTACGACCCGATGCGGGACGAAGCCCTGGCCTACGCCGAGGCGTTGCGCGAGGCGGACGTGCCGGTCACCGAGCTGTATTACGGTGCCATTCACGGTTTCCTGACCATGCCGGTGCTCGACCTCGCGCACCGCGCCCGCCGTGACGTGGCCGACGCAGTGACCAAGTTGCTCGCCGGCTAGACGGCGATTCCCACCCATCGAGGAGGTCATCATCGGTACCTACGCTGTGACGGGCTCGGCATCCGGCATGGGATACCAAGCGGCGGAGCAATTACGCGCTCAGGGCCACACGGTGATCGGGGTCGACCTCAAAGACGCCGTCGTCATCGCCGACCTGTCCACCGCGGGCGGCCGGCGCACCGCTGCCACCCGCGTCCTGGAACTGTCCGAGGGCAAGCTCGACGGCGCCGTCCTGGCCGCGGGGATCGGGCCCGGCGCCGGCGCCGACCGCGCCCGGTTGATCGCCCAGATCAACTACCTCGGCACCGTCGAGCTGCTGACTGCCTGGCGCCCGGCGCTCGCCTCCGCCGGGAACGCGAAAGTTGTTGCATTGGGCAGCAACTCGAGTACCACGGTGCCCGCAGTCCCGCACCGCGCCATCAGAGCCCTGCTGGCCGGTGACGCCGACCGCGCGGCCCGTGCGGTGCGGTTCTTCGGCCCCGGTGCCTCAGCGCTCATGTACGCCGCTTCGAAGATCGCGGTGTCCCGCTGGGTCCGGCGGGCCGCGGTGACGGCCGACTGGGCCGGCCGCGGCATCCGGCTCAACGTCCTGGCGCCCGGCGCCATCATGACCCCGCTGCTGCAGGCCCAGCTCGATTCGCCGCGCGAAGGCAAGGCCGTGCGCGCCTTCCCGATTCCAGTCGGCCACTTCGGCGACCCGGTGCACCTCGGCAACTGGATCACCTTCATGTTGTCGGACTCCGCCGACTTCCTCTGCGGCAGTGTGATTTTCGTCGACGGCGGCACCGACGCCTACTTCCGCCCCGAGGACTGGCCCAAGGGCGTCCCCTGGCGCGGCATTCCGAATTACCTGTGGCGGTACCGCCGGTTCGCCAAGACGCGTTAGCCGCCCGGCGAGCTACCCTGAACCCCTTGGGCACTGGCGTTGCCGACCCGCAGCTGACGCCTGATAGACGCACGGTGACCACAACGGTGGGCCCGCGCACAAAACTGCGGCATCGTCGCTTCGGTGGTGAGTTCAGAGAGCAAAGCCAGTGAAGCACAGCTGGGAAAAGGTCTGCAGCGCAGGCATTTGAACCTGATCGCCCTGGGCGGGGTGATCGGAGCCGGGCTGTTCGTCGGCAGTGGCGTGGTCATCGGCAGCGCCGGCCCCGCGGCCATCGTGTCGTTCCTGATCGGCGGCCTCATCACCTTGCTGATCATGCGGATGCTCGCCGAGATGGCCGTGGCGCGGCCGGTCGTGGGGTCGTTCTACGTCTACGCCCGGGAAGCACTCGGGCGCCGCGGCGGTTTCGCCACCGGCTGGATGTACTGGTACTTCTTCGTCATCGTCGTCGCCGTCGAAGCCGTCGCAGGCGGACGCATCCTGCATCTGTGGCTCCCCGCCGTGCCACTGTGGGCACTCAGCCTCGGGTTGATGCTGGCACTCACCGCAAGCAACCTGGTCTCTGCACGCTCATTCGGAGAATTCGAGTACTGGTTCTCGTCGGTGAAAGTCATTGCGATCGTGGTGTTCCTGGCCATGGGTGCCCTCTGGATCACCGGGCTCTGGCCGCATTCGACGCCCGCCCTCGCCAACCTGATCGATCACGGCGGCTTCGCGCCGCTCGGTTGGGGTGCGGTGCTGGCCGCCGTGGTGCCCTGCGTCGCGTTCTACACGGGCGCCGAGATCGTCACCATCGCCGCCGCCGAATCCGATGAGCCCGAACGCGCGGTGACGCGTGCCATGAAGTCGATCGTGTTCCGCATCATCGGGTTCTACGTCGGTTCGATCCTCGTAGTCGTGGCCATCCAGCCGTGGAACACCAAGAGCGTGAGCATCAGCCCTTACGCCTCGGTACTGACGGTGCTCGGGATCCCCGGCGTCGCGACGATCATGAACTTCATCGTGCTCACCGCGGTGCTGTCGTGCCTCAACTCTGCGTTGTACACCACCTCGCGAATGTTGTTCGCGCTCACCACCTCCGGCGATGCCCCGCGGTTCTTCACCAAGCTCTCCCCCAGCGGCGTCCCGCGACGCGCGATTCTGCTGGGCACCGCTGTCGGCTATGCGTCGGTCGCCGCGACCTACGTGTGGGGCGACGTGGTGTTCAACTTCCTGATCAACTCGTACGGCGCCGTCGCGCTGTTCGTCTATCTGATCATCGCGATCTCCCAGGTAGTCCTGCGCCGCCGCGTCGAGGGGACCGCGCCGGGCACGCTGAAACTGAAAATGTGGCTGTTCCCGTGGCTGAGCTACGCCACCATCGCCCTGATGGCGACCGTCATCCTGGCGATGGCGTTCCTGCCGGGCACGCGATCCCAGTTCCTCATGAGTGGTGTCACGCTGCTGGTCATCCTGGGCGCCTTCGAGGTGGTTCGGCGACGTGTCGCACCCGTCACCGAGGACGACGCGCCGGCCCCGGCCGACGACGAACGCCTGGTGCACACACTCGAGTAGACCTGTGTCCGACTGCCCGCTCAGCGGACGACGACGTCGCTGGGCACCCGTGGATCACCAAGCATCGCCCGATGCGAAGGCGGCGTCCGGCCGTCGACGTCGGTGATACCGTAGCGCTGGGCTTCTTCCGCGGCGATCACGGTCTGCCCGCTGATGCCCTCCAGATCCGGGTCCTGGTACAGCGCATTGATCACATGCCCGACGAATTCCGGGGTCTCGAAATTGCCGGCAGCCTTGGCCAGCGTCTCGGCGTCGAACGACTGCTTGAACTTGTCGGTGAGCAGGATGCCCATCCAGATGGACAGCGTCGACACCCCGGTGCCGTGGAAGTCGACAGCCATGTCGGCCGCCATCTTGTCCACGCCGGCCTTCTGCGCCCCGTACGCGGGGCCATGCATGTAGCACACCGCGCCCGGCGATGAGGTGAATGCGATCAGGCCGCGTTCCTGGGCCACCAGCAGCGGCGCCGCGTACCAGGACGCAACGTAGGCCGACCGCAGGCCGACGTCGAGCACGTCACCCAAGCCGATGGGCTTCTCCCAGAACGGCTTCGGGTCCACGAGATTGTCGTGCACCACGGCGGCGTTGTTCACCAGCAGATCGAGCCGGCCGGCCTCGTCGGCCACCCGGGCGAACAGCGCGGCCACCGCATCGTCGTCGCGGTGATCCACCGGAACCGCGATGCCGCCGTCACCGGGATCGGTGACGGTGCGGCCGGTCAGGTAGACCGTCCACCCGTCGGCAACCAACGCCGCGGCAATTCCCTTGCCGGCGCCCCTGCTGGCACCGGTGACGACCGCGACCCGCTTGTCTGAGCTCATGCGGCTATGGTGCCACGCCCAGTTCGTCGGCTTCAGCTTGGACGACGTGCACGACACCGGCCGCCACGGCAGCGGCGATCGACTCCTTCAGCCGGCCACAGGCCAGGAAGATCCGGCCCGGCAATTGCTCGAACGTCCGGCGTTCCTCACACATCGCAGCCGAGTCGCGAGTCCACTGCACACTGGTCTGTTGCCAGCTGCCTTTGCGCGCCAAAACCTCTGCGCCGCAGGCACGGCAGACAACGGGCACCATCGGCATGTCGGCCAACCGCACGTCGGGCCGCGCAGTCATCGGACCGACTCCGCGGCCCGCGCGGCGATGTTGGCTGCCATCTCCGTGGTCCAGGCCTCGCGGGGGACGGTGGTGTCCAGTTCGTATTCGAATCGATCGGTCATCTCCGGCACCACGTCCGCGACGTCGACGTAGAACTGCTCGTACCACCGGCGTAGCTGGTAGACCGGGCCGTCCTCTTCCACCAGCAGCGGGTTGTCGATGCGGGTCTTGTTCTTCCAGATCTCGACGTCCTGCTCGAAGCCCCGTGCCACCCAGTCACCGAGCGCGACCGCGGTCGCCATGGCGGCGTCCTCGGGCAATCCCTCAACCTTCTTCACTATGATTCCGTACTGCAGCACAAAGGAATTCGCATCGATCGGGTAATGGCAGTTGATCAGGATGGTCTTGTGGTCGGCTTCCGGGTAGTGGTACGTCAGGTCGTCGATCATGAAGGACGGTCCGTAGTACGACGCCACCGACGTCGTGCCCAGCATCTTCGCGCTTTCGGTGCCCTGCATGTCCGCGCGGCCGCCACCGTTCATGTACTGCGTCGCGACCTGGCCTTCGAAGATGTTCTTGAAGTGCGACGGCACCGAGCCGTGGATGTAGAAAAAGTGCGCCATGTCGACGACATTGTCGATGATCTCGCGGCAGTTGACGTTGACAACCGTTGTGTACCAGTGCCAATCGGTCCACTCGTCGCTGCTCGCCTGCTCGATGCGCGGGATGTAGTTGTCCTCCGACGGCGCGTTGCCCTCGGGGTCATTCCAGACGAAGAGCATCCCGTCCTGCTCAAGGGTCTTCCACTGCACAGTGCGCGCGAGCCGTGGCGTGCGCTTGGCGTACGGCACCAGCTTGCACTTGCCGTCGCCGCCCCAGCGCCAGTCGTGGAACGGGCAGGCGATCTCGTTGCCCTTGACGGTGCCCTGGCTCAGGTCGCCGCCCATGTGCCGGCAGTAGCTGTCCAGCACATTCAGCCGGCCGTCGTCGCCGCGGAACACCACGAGTTTCTGGCCGAACGCGTTGATCGAGTGTGGCTTGCCGTCACCGAGGTCTTTGGTCAGGCCGAGGCAGTGCCAACCGCGGGCGAACCGGGTCGGTGCATCGCCGGCTTCGATCTGGCGAACGTCGACATCATCCAGCCTCATCTCAGGCGACCATCCTCACGTAGAAATCTGGGCTGCAGTTTTGATCTTTCAGGTCTAACAGCAACGGGGTGGGCAATCCACGTGTTCTCCCACTGGTAGGGACGCCCGAGGCCGGAAAGCCATCTGCCGCAATACGGTAGCGGCCGTGACGACATCTGCCGCGGCCACGATTCCGGCCGGCCTCGACATCACAGACACGACCGTCGATCTGCTGGTGATCGGTTCCGGCACCGGCCTGGCCGCGGCGCTGAGCGGTCATGAATCCGGGCTGAACGTCCTCGTCGTCGAGAAGGCCTCCGATGTGGGCGGTTCCACCGCCCGCTCGGGCGGCGCCCTCTGGCTGCCGACCACTCCGCTGCTGACCGACAAGGGCACTGCCGATACCGCCGATCGCGCCGCGACCTACCTCGACGCGGTGGTGCACGGGACCGCACCGGCGGCCCGCTCCACCGGCTTCCTGAAGCACGTCAATGCGACGGTCGACATGCTCGGGCGCACCACGCCGATGCGATTGTTCTGGGCCCGCGAGTACTCGGACTACCACCCCGAGCTTCCGGGTGGCCGGGCCACCGGACGCACCTGCGAGTGCCGCCCACTCAATGCCCGCGTGCTCGGCAAGTACCGCGACCGGTTGCGCGGTGGCGTCATGGAGGTCACGGTGCCGATGCCGACCACCGGCGCGGACTACAAGTGGATGAACCTGATGACGCGGGTGCCACGAAAAGGCTTACCGCTCATCGTAAAACGGCTCGCGCAGGGCGTCGGCGGCACGCTGCTGGGCCGCGAGTACATCGCCGGCGGCCAGGCACTGGCGGCCGGGCTGTTTGCCGGCGTGCTGCAGGCCGGTATCCCGATCTGGACCGATACCGCACTGGTTCGGCTGACCGCCGACGGCCGGCGGGTCACCGGCGCCGTGCTGGCGCACGCGGGCCGCGAGGTCACCGTCACTGCCCGGCGTGGTGTGGTGCTGGCGGCCGGTGGCTTCGACCACGACATGGCAATGCGCCACAAGCACCAGTCCGATTCGCTCGGCGACCACGAGAGCCTCGGCGCCGACTCCAACACCGGTGAGGCCATCCGGGCCGCCACCGACCTGGGTGCCGCCACGGCACTGATGGACCAGGCCTGGTGGTTCCCCGCGGTCGCGTCCGCGGGCGGCCGTCCGCCGGCCGTGCTGCTGGCCGAGCGCTCGCTGCCGGGCTCTCTCATCGTCGATCAGAACGGCAAGCGCTTCGTCAACGAGTCGACCGACTACATGTCGTTCGGCCAGCGCGTGCTCGAGCTCGAGCATGTGGGTACCCCGATCGAGTCGATGTGGATCGTGTTCGACCAGAAGTACCGCAACAGCTATGTATTCGCCGCCGGATCGTTCCCGCGGATGCCGTTGCCCACGTCCTGGTACGAGGCGGGCATTGCCGTCAAAGCCGGCACCTTCGCCGAGCTGGCCGCCCGCATGGGCGTCCCGATCGCCGATTTCGAGCAGACCATGATGCGGTTCAACGAGAGCTCGGCTGCCGGCATCGATCCTGATTTCGATCGCGGCCTCAGCGCCTATGACCGCTACTACGGCGACCCCACAGTCACTCCCAACCCGAACCTGCGCCCGCTGGTCAAGGGCCCGTTCTACGCGGTGAAGATGACGCTGAGCGACCTCGGCACCTGCGGCGGCGTAGTGGCCGACGAACGTGGCCGCGTACACCGCGAGAACGGCGGCGTCATCGACGGGCTGTACGCGCTGGGCAACACGGCGGCCAACGCCTTCGGTGCGGTGTACCCGGGTGCGGGCGCGACCATCGCGCAGGGGCTGGTGTACGGCTACATCGCCGGACGGGATGCTGCGGGAAAGCTGTAGACCGCCCGCCGAGGCGCCTCCGACCGGGATTGCGCGGCGGGCAGCCGAATTGGGCTCGCCACCAGTCGACTCAGAGGCCACCGAGATCGTCGGGCACATCGACGGCGTATGCCCTCAGCACCTCGAGGGCCACGACTTCGAGGGTTTGCTCGTGGGTGGCAGCAAGCACCACCGGTGCTGCGCATCCGTCGCGGTGAGCCCGAAGCCAGTTCACCGCGGTCACGCACCAGCGGTCGCCCGGAGACAGACCAGGGAACCGATATTCGGGCATCGGCGTGGATAGGTCATTGCCTATCGAGCGCTGGTGTTCAAGGAACTCGGCGGTCACAGTCGCGCAGATGGTGTGCAGACCGGCGTCCTCGGGTCCGGTCGAGCAGCAGCCGTCGCGGTAGAAGCCGGTCAGCGGCTCGACGCCGCACGGTTCCAGCGGAGCACCCAGCACATTGCGGTCAGCCATCGGTCACTCCTTCTGTGTCCAGGGCTCACACGATCCTTGACCCGGCACGCCCCTGTCACCGCGAGGATGGTTCGCGGTGACAGGCGTGCACCAGAATCGCTGTCCCCGCCCAAGGTAACCACGTCGGACGGAGTCACATTCTCCGGCACCCGTTCCATAGCCGCCTCTGGCTACGGGAGCCGGGTTCGTGGCAGGTCGCGATTACTCGCGGCGCCCCTGCACTTCGCGCTCGACCTCGCGCCACAGGCCCGGCATCGAACGTGGCATACCCGCAACGCCTTTCGCAGCGGTCTGCAGGACCGCGTCGGCCTCGTCGATGTCCTTCATGAGCTCGAGCGCCAGTTCGCGCTCGGCGGCGTAGTACTTGGCGGCCCACCGCAGCGCGATCACCGAATACGCCCACACCGGCTGAGCTTTGGCGCCGTCGGAGTCCTCGGCAGCCTGGCGCTCCATGGCCTCGCAATAGGCGACGTGCTGCTCCAACAGCTCCCGCAGCCGGGTCGGGTTGCTGAGATGACCGAACGTAACACGCAGCAGCACACTGTGTTTGAGCACAGGAGGGTCGACAGGCGCGTTGTTGGTCCAGTCGGTCACCGCTGCCATGCCGGACTCGGTGATCTTGTAGAGGCGGCGAGAGCGCAGACCCTCGTCCTGCTCGACGCGGGACTCCAGATAGCCCAGTCCCTCAAGCTTTTTCAGCTCGGTGTAGATCTGACTGTAGGACGGGCTCCAGTAGTAGAAACCGACACTCCAGTCGATCCACTTCTTGATGTCGTAGCCGCTGAGTTCCTCTTCGTACGACAACATGCCCAGCAGCGTCCAACTCGTCGCCGCCAGCGACGGTTTGCTCTGCGGCTTGTTTGCCATCTGCTCAGCCTAACAATCCATTGCCGCAAAGGCCCTAGTCATGACCGCCGATCGGGACGGTCATCGGCGGTCCACCGGCCCGGCTACGGCGGCCACGTACCGGCGTACCACCAGCTCCTCGGCCCTTTCGTCGGCCAAAGGCCAACATAGCAACGACAGCACGACCCGCACGATCCAGTCCGCCAGCAGCGGATCGGCGGTCCCCGACAGCTCGCCTGCCGCCTGCGCCAGCCGGGGCGAATCGAAGTCGGCCAAGGCACCGGTGCGCACCAGATTCGCGGCCAGCGGGTCGGCCCGCACCACTCGAACGGCGGACAGCACGGCCGCTTCGATCCGTTCCGGCCCGGTGCGCCCGGACACCGCGTGGTCGATCTCCCGGCCGACCCGCGTGATCGCGCGCGCCAAGACCCCATCCCGTAACGCCTGTTTGCCACCGACGTACCGGTACACCGTCGCGCGAGAACAGCCCACGCGCGCGGCGACCTCGTCGATGCTCAACCGGTCCAGGCCCCGGGCCGCTGCACTGGCCGCCGCGGCGGCATAGATGCGTTCAACACCCGCATCGCGGCGCTCGGCGCCGATCAGCCAGTCCATTGCCTGATACTAACCGACGGATATGTCTCATAGCGAGACGTATTTTCCAAAGTCGTCCGCATCGGCGCAGCTCATGAACCGTGCGTGAGACAGCCGAAAATCACCCTTGACACGGTGGCTATTGAGCCCAAAGCTCAAGGCGTGCAACTAGTTTCGGGTCTTCTCCACCCGTCCACGCTGGACGATCCGTATGCCTGGTACGCGCAGCTCCGACTCACCGGTCCGGTGCACCGGGTCACCGGCACGGACTTCTACCTGGCCACTACCTGGGACGCCGTCCAAGAGGCCGTCAGCCGCCCGGATGACTTCTCGTCGAATCTGACCGCCACGCTGGTGACCGAGGGAAGGCGCCCGTCGACCTTCGACATAGGGGCCATCGACACCGCTGGACATGTCCTGGCCACCGGTGACGACCCGCGGCACGCACACGAACGCAAGCTGGTGCTGCCGGCCCTGGTGGCCAAACGAATCCGGGCTCTCGAGCCGGTGATCGACGACATTGCCCGAAGCCTGTGGCGCGATGCGGCGGTGGACGGCCGCATCGAGTGGATGTCCGCCATCGGCGACCGCCTGCCGATGACACTGGTGGCCAGGCTCATCGGACTGCCCGACGACGACGTGCCGCAGCTGGTGCAGTGGGGCTACGGCAGCACCGAACTGCTCAGCGGCGTCTTCGATCTCGAACACATCAGCACCGCGATCGAAACCTCGACGCAGCTGGCCGGCTACCTGTACGCCAAATTCGCCGCGGCGCAGACGAACCCGCGCGACGATCTGCTCGGCGACCTCGCCCGCGCCGTCGCCGCCGGTGCCCTCCAGAGCGACGCGGCGGTGCTCATGCTGATCCAGCTGGTGGGTGCCGGCGGCGAATCCACCGCCGGCTTGATGGGCAACGCCACCCGGCTTCTGGCGACCCTGCCCGACGTCCAGGAGCAGGTGCGGGCCGACCTCGGACTGGTGCCCGCACTGTTGGAGGAGACGCTGCGGCTGGAGTCACCCTTCCGCAACCATCACCGGCACATCCGCCGGGACACCACGCTTGCGGGCGTACCACTACCCAAGGACGGGCATCTGCTGCTGCTCTGGGGTTCGGCCAATCGCGACCCCGCAGCTTTCGACGATCCCGACCTGCTGCAGCTGGGCCGGCCGAACCTGCGCAATCACCTGGCGTTCGGGAAGGGCCTGCACTTCTGTGTCGGGGCCGCCCTCGCCCGGACGGAAGCCCGCATCGGGATCACCACATTGCTGGAGGCCACCGACTGGTTCGAGCTCGTCGAGGCCGAATGGGTGCCCAGCCTCATGGTGCGCAGGCACCGCAGCCTGGAGCTGCGCTACCGCTGACCGTCGCCGGCGCTGCCGCTCGAACCACCGGCTTCGTCACGCAGCATCCGTACCGACATGTGCGGCAGCCGCTGCCCCGGCTTCCGGCCGAAGCTGCACTCCCACGACAGACCACCCCACAGTTGCCAACCACGGCGGCGGGAGATCAGGCACAGGCCGGCGCCGACCGCGGTGCCGACCAACACGCCGGTTTGCGCCAGCCCGACATACCAGAAGCCGGTGACCACGGCGCTGGCCGCCAGCGCACTGGTCGCGTAGAGGGTGTTGCCGCCGAAAATCTGCGGCACCCGGTGCGTCGTGAGATCCCTCAGCGCGCCGCCGCCGACCGCGGTGACCGTGCCCAGCAGCAGCGCGGGCACCCAGCCGAGGCCGATTGCCAACGTCTTCTGTGCACCGGCCGTCGCCCAGCAACCGAGGGCCAGCGCGTCCACGTAGGGAAACACCGCATGCCAGCCGCGGCCGCCGATGGGCATCAGGAAGGCGATCGCGGCACCGATCACCGCGCACAGCGCGTAGCGAAAATCGGTGAGCGCCACCGGCGGTCCGTGTTGCAGCAGGGTGTCGCGGATGATGCCGCCGCCGAGCCCGGAGAGCAACGCCAGGGTCAGAAAGCCGATGGGATCCATGCGCTCGTCGCGGGCGACGATGCCACCCAGGACTGCGTTGGTCAGGACGCCCGCCAGGTCGATGACGGCGAACAGCTCGCCGATGGTCGACACGGGCTATTCGGGCAGGCGCAGCTCGGGCTTCTCGACCTCTTCGATGTTGACATCTTTGAAGGTGATGACCCGGACCTGCTTCACGAATCGCGCCGGCCGATACATGTCCCAGACCCAGGCGTCGGCCAGCCGAAGCTCGAAGTAGACCTCGCCGTCGGCATTGCGCGGGATCAGCTCGACGCTGTTGGCCAGGTAGAAGCGGCGCTCGGTCTCCACGACGTAACTGAACTGCCCGACGATGTCCTTGTACTCGCGGTACAGCGAGAGCTCCATCTCGGTTTCGTACTTCTCGAGATCCTCGGCACTCATCGGCACAGACTCATCAGTTCAACGGTCCTTCGGTTCTTGCGGGCCATGTCTTCTTCGGATTGGCGACTAGTTCCCATTTTTCCTCACCCGGATCGGCAGCGCTGCCCTATCGCCGGGTTGGCAGCCAGCTTGCGCACATTGGCGAACGAGAACCGGTGCTCGGGGCACGGCCCAAGTTCCGCCAGTGCCGCGGTGTGCGCGGCGGTGCTGTAACCCTTGTGCACCGCGAACCCGTAGCCCGGATGCACGGTATCCATCTCGACCATCAGCCGGTCGCGGCTGACCTTGGCCAGCACGCTCGCCGCGGCGATACAGGCAGCCGCGGCGTCCCCGCTGACCACCGGCAGCGATGGCACCGACAGGCCCGGCACCCGGAACCCGTCGGAGAGTACGTAGCCCGGCCGCAGAGACAGCCCCGCGACAGCACGGCGCATGCCTTCGATGTTCGCGATGTGCACCCCGCGCCGGTCCACCTCGGTCGAGGGAATGAACACCACGTGGTACGCGAGGGCGTAGCGCCGGATCAACGGGAACAACCGTTCCCGTTCGGCTTCGTTCAGCTTCTTCGAATCATCAAGGGCCGCCAGGCTTTCCAGCCGATTCGGCCCCAACACACAAGCCGCCACGACGAGCGGGCCAGCACAGGCCCCGCGGCCCACCTCGTCCACTCCGGCCACCGGGCCCAACCCGCCGCGGTACAGCGCGGACTCCAGGGTGCGCAGGCCCGTGGACTTGCGGATCACCGTGCGAGGTGGCCAAACGGGCAAGGCAAAACCTATTGACCGGTCTGCGGATTGACCGTGACCACACCGCCCCAGCGCGACGGCGGCCACGCGATGAACCGGGCCTTCCCGATCACATTGGCAACCGGCACGGTGCCCGCCATCGGGTCACCGGTGCACATCAGCGCGTTGATGGCGTCGGCCGGCGTGTTGGTGCAGTGGGCCCGCGAGTCAGCCGAGTGGGTGCGGTTGTCCCCCATCACCCACAGCCGGCCGTCCGGCACCTTCACCGGGCCGAACTCGTTGCCCAGGCACGGGTCGGTCGCGGGGTCGACCATCATGGTCGCCGGATCCAGGTACGGCTCTTTGAGCTTCTTGCCATCCACCGTCAGCCCCGTCGAGTCACGACATTGCACCGTCTGGCCGCCTACCGCGATCACGCGCTTCACCAGATCGTTCTCATCGGGCGGCACGAAGCCGATCACCGAGAGCGCATTCTGGATCCAGCGCATGGTCGGGTTGTCCGAACGGATCGACTTGTAGCTGATGTTCCAGTTCGGCGGGCCCTTGAAGACCACGACGTCGCCGGGCTCGGGCGCGCCGAACCGATAGGTCAACTTGTCGACCATGATCCGGTCGCCGACGCAGCCGCTACATCCGTGCAGCGTGGGCTCCATGGACTCCGACGGAATCAGGTACGGTCGCGCGACGAAAGTCAGCACGACGTAATACAGCAGCACCGCGGTGAGGACGAGAACGACGCCTTCGCGCAGCGCGGCCAGCTTCGACTTCGGCTTCTCGTCGGCGGTGTCAGCCTTGCCTGCCGAGTCTGCGGGCGCTGTGGTGTCGGCGTCGTCCGTCGTCGGACTGTCCGGGGTGGTGCTGTCTTCGCTTGGGCCGGTCACGGCACCAGGCTAATCAGCTCGGCTGAAAGGTCGCCGAACAAGCTCAGCGCTTTTCCTTGATCTTGGCCTTCTTGCCACGGAGCTCGCGCAGGTAGTACAGCTTGGCGCGACGCACGTCACCGCGGGTGACGACATCGATGTGGTCGATGTTCGGCGAGTGCACCGGGAAGGTCCGCTCGACGCCAACGCCGTAGCTCTCCTTACGGACGGTGAAGGTCTCACCGATGCCGCCACCCTGGCGACGGATCACGACGCCCTTGAACACCTGGATGCGGTGCTTGTTGCCCTCGATGACCTTGACGTGCACATTGAGGGTGTCGCCGGGGTTGAAGGCCGGGATGTCGTCGCGCAGCGACGCCTGATCGACGAAGTCCAGCGTTTTCATCGGTGACACTTCCTTGCTAACTCGCGGGCTACAGCCGCCGGACGCCATGCGGCGCGACGGAACAGCCATTCTCTTTACGGACGTACTTGGCGGATGCCACAGCGGGCGGGGACACATCAGACAGACGCCGACCCCGCGCCCAGCGCGGACAACTGCTCAATTGTGCCAGACGGCCGCCGGGTGACGAAATCGTGACCCCACCGGGCCCGGTGCAGCAGACATCACACTCGGCGCTGTCACAGACGCCACACCCAACACAGCTTTACCCGTTACGCTGATCAACCAGAATTTTATCCGTCGTGACGTTTTGTTCGTCATCAGGCTTAGGAGAACCATGCGCCCGCAGCCGTTGAAGCTGCTGACCATCACCGCTGCCGCGGCAGCAGCGGTGATGCTCACAGCCGGCTGCGAGGCGAAGGTGTACGGAGCGCCGCCGCCGAATCGGATCGCGCTGACCGTCGTACCAGTGGTCACCGCGCTGGAGATGCCGGACGCCCCAGCCGCCGAACCCGCGGCGGCCATGACGGGCCTCGATGGCCGCGAACGCAGTGCCAGCAGCGATGCCTCGGCAGCCGGGGCGTCGATCAGCGCCGCGGTGCTCGATCGCAACACCGGCCAGCTGATCGCCACCGGCGACGGGTCCCCGATGCCCATCGCGTCGGTGGCCAAGCTGTTCATCGCCGACGATCTGCTGCTGCAGGAGGCCAAGGGCCAGATCGAGCTCACCGCGACCGACCGCCAGGCACTGGACACCATGCTGCGGTCGTCCGACGACTCGGCGGCCGAGGTCTTCTGGAACCGCAGCGGCGGCAACAGCGTCATCACCCGCGTCGCAGCCCGCTACGGGCTGACTGGAACCTCGGTGCCCTATGACGGCAAGTGGTGGAACACCATGAGCACTCCCACCGACCTCGTGCACTATTACGACCAGTTGATCAACGGTTCCGGTGGGCTGCCTTCGGAGCAGGCCAGCATCATCCTGTCTGATCTGGCCGCGTCCACGCCCTCCGGCGCCGACGGCTACCCGCAGCGCTTCGGCATCCCGGATGGCCTGTACGGCGAACCGGTTGCGGTGAAGCAGGGCTGGATGCCGGAGTGGAACGGCAACAACTGGATGCACATGTCCACCGGTGTGATCGGCGCCGACCGACGCTACGTCATGGCGATCGGCTCGTTGCAGCCCACTGATGACGCCACGGCCCGCACGACCATCACCAACGCCGTCAAGACGATGTTCCCGGGCGGGCGAATCAGCTAGTTCCCCATGCGATCCGGGTTCAACAAGTCCGGCCGGCGCTCGCGCGTCCGCTGCAGACCCTGTTCGCGACGCCACGCCGCCACCTTGGCATGGTCGCCGGACAACAACACCGGGGGCACCTCGAGGTCACGCCAGACCGGTGGCCGCGTGTAACTCGGCCCCTCCAGCACTCCCCCGACATGCGCGGAATGTGAATCATCTTGGTGCGAAACCGGATTGCCCAAGACATCGGGGAGCAACCGCACCACGGCTTCGATCATGACCAGCGCCGCGGACTCGCCGCCGGGCAACACGTAGTCGCCGATGGACACCTCTTCGACCCGCATCCGCCGCGCGGCATCATCGGCGACCCGCTGGTCGATGCCCTCGTAGCGACCGCAGGCGAACACCAGGTGCTGCTCGCCCGTCCAGCGGTGCGCATGCTCCTGGGTGAACAACCGGCCCGCGGGCGTCGGGACCACCAAAACCGTTTCCGGCGTACAGATTTCATCGAGCGCGGCACCCCAGATCGGCGCCTTCATCACCATGCCGGGCCCACCGCCGTACGGGGCATCATCGACCGACTTGTGGACATCATGCGTCCAGTTCCGCAGGTCGTGGACGCCGAGCTGCACGGTGCCGTTGGCGATCGCCTTGCCCGGCAAGGACTGCTGCAGTGCATCGAGATACGCCGGGAAAATGGTGACGACGTCAATCCGCATGGGTATCAACCCAGCTCGAGCAGGCCGTCGGGCGGATCGATCTCCACCAGGCCGTCGGCCAACGACACCGTCGGCACCATCTCGGTGACGAACGGCACCAGCACCTCGGCACCGGCTTCCGTTCGGATGGACAGCAGCTCGCCGCCCGGGGTGTGCAGCACCTCGGTCACCACACCGACCTCGACGCCGTCGACGGTGCGGACGTTGAGGCCCTCGAGCTGGTGATCGTAGAACTCGTCGGGCTCGTCGATGGGCGGCAGGCTTTCGGAGTCCACCAGGAACAGCATGCCGCGCAACGCATCTGCCGCGTTGCGGTCCGTGACGCCCGCCAGCCGCACGAGCAGCCGTCCGCCGTGCTCGCGAACCGCCTCGATCACATAGTCACGTTCCGCGCGCTCGGTGCTACGCGCACCGGGCTTGCCACGCAGCGATGATCCCGGCGAGAAACGCTCGCCGGGATCATCGGTACGTACATCGACGACTACCTCGCCGCTGATGCCATGCGCCTTGACGACGCGGCCGACCACGAGGTCCATATTTACTGGTCGGTGTCCACCACGTCGACACGGATGCCCCGGCCGCCGATACCGGCGACCAGCGTCCGCAGCGCGGTGGCCGTGCGGCCGCCACGCCCGATGACCTTGCCCAGGTCGTCGGGGTGCACGTGCACCTCGACGGTACGACCACGGCGGCTGGTCACCATATCGACGCGGACGTCGTCAGGATTGTCGACGATCCCCCGCACCAGGTGCTCTACGGCGTCGACGACGACGCTGCTCATTCGGCGGGCGCTTCGGCCTCGGCCTCAGTGGCCTCGGCAGCCTCGGTCTCGGCGGCGGCCTCGGCGGCCTCTTCCTTCTTGTCCTTGCGCTTCTTCAGCGTCACAGCCTCGCCACCGGGGGCGGCGTCGGCGTTCGCCAGCGCGGCGTTGAACAGATCCAGCTTGGAGGGCTTGGGCTCCTTGACCTTCAGGGTGCCCTCGGCGCCCGGCAGGCCCTTGAACTTCTGCCAGTCACCCGTGATCTTCAGCAGGGCGGCGACCGGCTCGGTCGGCTGTGCGCCGACGCCCAGCCAGTACTGCGCGCGCTCCGAATCGATCTCGATCAGGCTCGGCTCTTCCTTCGGGTGGTACCGGCCGATGACCTCGATGGCGCGGCCGTCGCGGCGGGTGCGCGCGTCGGCGACGATGATGCGGTACTGGGGGTTGCGAATCTTGCCAAGCCGAGTGAGCTTGATCTTGACAGCCATGTTCTGCACTTCTCCTGATGATTGCCACGCTGCAATTCAGCGACTCGGGCGGATTGCCCGGTCCGGTCTTGCCTCACGTGTGTGACCGCCGCGCGGCGCATTGAACGAGTCGCGGACAGACAGCCGACCATTCTGCCAGAGCGGCTGCGAGCGGCCCAAATCCCGCGGTGCGGGATCAGACCACCCGGTCGAAACACTTCGTCTCGACACGGCGCGTCATGCGCCAGCCCTCTGGCGTGCGGAGGAACTCATCGTCGTACCAGAGACCGCAGAACAGCACCTGAGGCGGCTCCGAACCGGGCAACACCATGGGGTTGAAACAGATGGTCCGAGACGTCGCGGTGTCCCCGGTTATGGTCACGTCGAAGTTGCCGAGCATGTGCGCGTAGGCGGGGAAATTCGGCAGCACCTGGGACAGCCATTCCTTGACCTCGGGAAAATGCCCGTCGATGCCACCCATCGCGCGGTAGTCGATGTAGGCGTCAGGCGTGAAAACCTGTGCCAGATCGTCGAATCGGCGGGTGTCGATGGCCGTCGAGTACGCGATCAACAGTTGTTGGATTTCCAGACGGTCCGAGATCTCTTCCAGACTCAACATGGTCCGATTGAACACCACCGCGGCGCCGCAGAGACGGCACCGTCCAGGTTCGGACAGTAGGCTGCTGGCTCCATGGGAAGGTTCGCAACGGCCGTCAGGGCCGCGCTGACGCTCGTGGTCCTGGTCGTGCCGCCGGTGGCGGCCGCTGATCCCGACATCCAGCCGGTCGGCACCGTGCCGATTCCGGCGGGACCGGCCCCGGCCTGGATCATCGCCGACATGGATTCAGGCCAGATTCTCGCCGGCCGCGACATCGACCTGCGGCACCCGCCCGCCAGCACCATCAAGACGCTGCTGGCGCTCACCGCGCTCAGCGAGCTGCCGAGCCTGGACGCGACCGTGGCCGGCACCGTCGCCGACACCCAGGTGGAGTGCAACTGCGCCGGCATCGTCCCGGGCCACGTGTACACCGCCCGCCAGCTGCTGGACGCGGTGCTGCTCGCGTCGGGCAACGACGCCGCCGACGCCCTGGCCGACATGATCGGCGGCTACGACGTCGCGGTCGCCAAGATGAACGCGAAGGCCGCCTCCATCGGCGCCGTCGACACCCACGCGGCCACCCCGTCCGGGCTGGACGGCGCCGGCGGCTCGGGTTGGACCACGCCCCGCGATCTGGCGATCATCTTCCGCGCCGCCATGGCCAACCCCTACTTCGCGCAGATCACCGCGCAGCCCGCCGCGACGTTCCCCGGCAAGAACGGCACCGAGCAGATCGTCAACGAGAACCAGCTGTTGCAGCGGTACCCGGGCACCATCGGCGGCAAGACCGGTTTCACCGACGCCGCCAAGAAGACCTACGTGGCCGCCGCCGACCGCGGCGGACGCCGACTGGTCATCGCCATGATGTACGGCATGGTGCACGAGGGCGGCCCGACCTACTGGGATCAGGCCTCGCAGTTGCTGGACTGGGGCTTCGGGCAGGAACGCTCGGTCAGTATCGGTTCCCTCTAACCGATACCCGACCGGAATCTCGGCGCGAGCTCATCGCAGCCTCCGGTCCGTAGCGTCGGCGCTCGTGCGCAAACTGTTCACGGCCGCGGTACTGGCCCTCAGCACGGCACTGGCGGCCCCGATCGCCGCCGTCGGCGGTGCCGACAATCGGGCCGCAGCCGAACCCACCGGACAGCCGACGGGCGCGCAGGCGCTGGCCAATGGTCCTGCCAAAGCCTGGCTGGTGGCCGACCTCGACACCGGGCAGGTGCTGGCATCGCAGGACCCGGGCGGGTCGTACGCCCCGGCCAGCACCATCAAGCCACTGCTGGCCATGGTCGTGCTGGACAACCTGCGTCCGGATGCCCTGGGCCGGGCCAACGAGTCACACACCAAGGTCGAGTGCTCGTGCGTCGGGCTCAAACCGGGTCAGGTGTACTCCGTGCGCCAACTCTTGGACGGGTTGCTGATGGTGTCGGGCAATGATGCCGCCAACATGCTGGCCGACATGCTCGGCGGGCAACGCGTCACGGTGGCCGCCATGAACCGCAAGGCGGCCGCGCTCGGGGCCCGCAGCACGCACGCCGGCTCGCCCTCCGGGCTCGACGGCCCCGGCTGGGAGTCGATCACCACACCGCGCGACCTCGGGGTGATCTACCGCGCCGCATTGACGTATCCCGTGATCGCCGAGATTTTCCGGCAGACGTCCGCGCAGTTCCCCGGCCGTACCCTGACCAGTCAGAACGAGCTGTTGACGGGATATCCGGGCGATTTCGCCGGCAAGACCGGCTATACGGACCGGGCCCGCAAGACCTATGTCGGCGCCGCGCAGCGCGGGAACCACCGGCTGGTCGTGGTGCAGATGTACGGCACCGGCGACCTCTACCCGCAGGCAAGACAGTTGTTCGACTGGGGTTTCAGCCAGTACCCCGCAAGTCAGTAGACGCGGCCACGCAGGATCACCAGCGCGGGGTGGTCGAGCACACCCGGCAACCGCGGGTCGTCGTGATAACAGACGAGGTCGGCCGACGCGCCGTGCTCGAGTACCGGACGCCCCAACCACTTTCGCGCGTCCCAACTGGCCGCCCCGAGTGCCTCCGTCGGACTCAGCCCCACGCGGCCGAGGGCGGCGACCTCGTCGGCGATCCGGCCGTGGGCGATCATGCCGCCGGCGTCGGTGCCCGCATAGATCGGCACCCCGGCCTCGTGCGCGGCCCCCACCCGCTGCGGGCACGTCGCGTACAGATCGCGCATGTGCTTGGCGTACGCCGGGAACTTGGCCGCCTTCTCCGCGATGCCGGGGAAATTCTCGATGTTGATGAGGGTCGGGACCAGCGCCGTACCGTGGGCCAGCATCAGTTCGATGGTGTCGTCGGTGATCCCGGTGCCGTGTTCGATGCAGTCGATTCCCGCGTTGATCAGCCCCGGCAGCGCCTCCTCACCGAAAACATGCGCCGTCACCCGCGCGCCGTTGGCATGCGCGGCCGCGATGGCTTGTTTGAGGACGTCGTCGGACCACAGCGGGGCCAGGTCGCCCGCTCCCCGGTCGATCCAGTCGCCGACGAGCTTGACCCAGCCGTCACCGCGGCGGGCCTGTTCGGCGACGTACTGCGGCAGCTGCGACTCGTCCTCGATGTCGATCGGCAACCCGGGCAGGTAGCGCTTGGGCCGGGCCAGGTGCCGACCTGCCCGGATGATCCGTGGCAGGTCATCGCGGTCGTCGAAGGCGCGGGTGTCCACCGGCGAGCCGGCGTCGCGTAGGAGCAACGCACCGGCCTGTCGTTCGGTCTCGGCCTGCCGCTCTGCCTCGTCGAGCTCGACAGCACCACCCGGCCCCAGGCCCACATGGCAGTGCGCGTCGACCAGGCCGGGGATGATCCAGCCACCGTCGAAGACGGTCTCGGCGCCGGCTAACGGTTCAGCCGACAGCACCCCGCTGTGTATCCACCACTGCACCTGTTCGCCGTCGGGCAACGCCCGACCGCGCACGTGCAGGATCACGCCCTTACTTC
The DNA here is from genome assembly GCF_054515875.1 of Mycolicibacterium sp. HS_4_1. Classification (NCBI taxonomy): domain Bacteria; kingdom Bacillati; phylum Actinomycetota; class Actinomycetes; order Mycobacteriales; family Mycobacteriaceae; genus Mycobacterium; species Mycolicibacterium sp. HS_4_1. The sequence continues at coordinate 2,320,764 of NZ_CM137261.1, read as the reverse complement.
TTCGGGAACTTCAGCTGCGACAGATCGAAGTCGGCAAGACCCGGCGGCAGCTCGTTGAGCCCCTGCGGCATGTTGGACAGGTCCGGGAAGCCGCCCGGCAACGCGCTCGGATCGAGGCCGAACGGGTTGGCGACCTTCGGCGGCGTCGGGCCCCGTCCGCCCTTCTTGCCCTTGCCCGCCTGCTTGTTCTTGCCCTTGGCGGCCTTACGGGTGTTCTTGCGGCCGAACGGCATTCCCATCTGGCCGGCCATCTGCGACATCATCTTGCGAGCCTCGAAGAAGCGGTCGACCAATTGGTTGACGTCGGCCACCGTGACGCCGGAACCGTTCGCGATGCGTAGTCGCCGGGAGGCGTTGATGATCTTCGGGTCGGACCGCTCGGCGGGGGTCATACCGCGGATGATCGCCTGAATCCGGTCCAGGTGGCTGTCGTCGACGGCGGCCAGCGCTTCCTTCATCTGACCGGCACCGGGCAGCATGCCCAGCAGGTTTCCGATGGGACCCATCTTGCGGATCATCAGCATCTGCTCGAGGAAGTCCTCGAGCGTGAGCTCACCGGAACCGATCTTGGCCGCGGCTTCTTCGGCCTTCTTCTGGTCGAAGACCTGCTCGGCCTGCTCGATGAGGGTGAGCACGTCGCCCATGCCCAGGATGCGCGACGCCATGCGGTCGGGGTGGAAGACGTCGAAGTCTTCGAGCTTCTCGCCGGCGGAGGCGAACAAGATCGGCGCGCCGGTGACCTCACGCACGGACAGCGCGGCACCACCGCGGGCGTCGCCGTCCAGCTTGGTCAGCACGACACCGGTGAAGCCGACGCCCTCACGGAAGGCGTTGGCGGTGGTGACGGCGTCCTGACCGATCATCGCGTCGAGGACGAACAGCGTCTCGTCAGGCTTGACGGCGTCGCGGATCGCGGCGGCCTGGGCCATCAATTCTTCGTCGATACCGAGGCGGCCGGCGGTGTCGACGATCACCACGTCGAAGTGCTTGGCCTTGGCCTCGGCCAGACCCGCGGCGGCAACCGAAACCGGGTCACCGGTGGTCATCTGGTCGATGGACACGCCGTCGGGCGAAACTCCCGGGTGCGGGGCGAAGACGCTGACGCCCGCCCGCTCACCGACGATCTGCAGCTGGTTGACCGCGCCGGGACGTTGCAGGTCGCAGGCCACCAGCAGCGGTGTATGTCCTTGCTCGGCAAGCCATTTCGACAGCTTGCCGGCCAGGGTGGTCTTACCGGAACCCTGCAGACCGGCCAGCATGATGACCGTCGGCGGGGTCTTGGCGAACGCCAGCTGACGCGTCTCACCACCGAGGATGCCGACGAGCTCCTCGTTGACGATCTTGACGACCTGCTGCGCGGGGTTCAGCGCACCGGAGACTTCGGCGCCCTTGGCGCGGTCTTTGATCCGGCCGATGAATTCGCGCGTCACCGGCAGCGACACGTCGGCTTCGAGCAGCGCCAGGCGGATCTCGCGGGCGGTGGCGTCGATATCGGCGTCGGTCAGTCGGCCCTTGCCGCGCAGACCCGACAGCGCACCGGTCAACCGGTCGGACAGGGATTCAAACACGGGACAAGCCTAACGGGCGGTCGGGTCTGGCCTGGAGCGCACTGTCGCGGATAGTCTGGTCACGCACGTAGCCAGATCGTCCCGGAGGCCCTGTGACAGCGATCGACATGCCCCTGCCCGGAGTACACCGCGCTACAGGCGATACGGCCGGCACTGTGCACGTCAGCCAGTGCACGCTGTGCGAGGCGCACTGCGGCATCCACGTCACGGTGGCCGACGGCAAGGTCAGCCGCATCGAGGGCAACCCCGACGACGTCTTCTCCAAGGGCTATATCTGCCCCAAGGCCACCGCCATGGGTGCCCTGCACCACGATCCCGACCGGCTGCGCACGCCGATGCGGCGGGTCGGCGACAGTTTCGAACCGGTCAGTTGGGACGACGCCTTCGCCGAGATCGGGGTCCGGCTGCGCCGCATCCGCAAGGAGCACGGGGTCCGCTCGGCCGGGATGTACCTGGGAAACCCGGCAGCGCACAGTTCGGGCGCGTTCTACGGTCTGATGTTGCGAGCGGCCCTGCTGACGCCCAACTTCTTCTCGGCATCCACGCTCGACCAGATGCCTCACGAATATGCCGCGTGGCGGGTCTTCGGCTCCAACGTCCTGGTCCCGATCACCGATATCGACCGCACCCAGCGGCTGGTGATCCTCGGCGCCAACCCCGCGGTGTCGAACGGTTCGATGTCGATCATGCCGGGTGCCAAACGCCGCATCAAGGCGGTCCGCGAGCGCGGCGGCACTGTCGTCGTCATCGACCCCCGCAGGACCGAGACCGCCCGGATGGCCGACCAGCACGTGTCGGTACGCCCGGGCGGCGACGCGTACCTGCTGCTGGGCATGCTGCACGTGCTGATCAGTGAAAACCTCTGCGATACCGCGGCTCTCGATCAGATCGCGACCGGATGGCACGAACTCAAGGGATTGGTCGGCGGCACCAGTCCGGAGGCTGTCGCACAGCGCGCCGGGGTGGACGCGGACACGATCCGCAGGCTGGCCCGCGAGCACGCGGCCGCGGAATCGGCCGCCATCTACGCCCGGATCGGAATCTGCCAGCAGCAGACCGGGACCCTGGTGAGCTGGCTGGTCATGGTCCTCAACACGGTCACCGGCAACCTGGACCGCGCGGGCGGGACCATGTTCTCCACGCCGATCGCCGACCTGCCACGGCTGGCCAAGTACGTCCCGGTGGGACACGGGGCATGGACCGACCGGTCCGGCCGCTACCAATCCTTCCGTGCCGAGCTGCCCGCCGTCGCGATGGCCGACGAAATCCTCACCCCCGGTGACGGCCAGATCCGCGCGATGATCACCTACGCCGGCAACCCGGCGTCCTCCGTGCCACAGAAGGGCCGACTGGATGAGGCACTGGCATCACTGGATCTGCATGTGGCAGTGGACATGTACGTCACCGAAACCACCCGGCACGCGGACTTCATCCTGCCGCCGGTGTCACCTCTGGAGCGCGAAGATGTCGGGCTGTTGACGACGATCTTCAGCGTGCGCAACAACATTCGGTATCAGCACCGGTCCTTCGACCCGCCCCCAGGCGCTTTGGAGGACTGGGAAATCCTCAGTCGCCTGACCATGGAACTCCTCCCGGCTCCGCTTCGACAATTGACCGCACCGCTGCGCACCGCGCTGATCGGGTTCGCCAACCCGATGCGGATGGCGGCGGTAGCGCTGACCACCGGACCGCATGGACGAATCCGTAAGGGCCGCAAGGGCAAGACGATGGACGACCTGAGGTCCAGCGCCGGTGGACTGGACCTCGGCCCCCTGCAACCGCGGCTGCGCGAGGTGATCGCCACCCGCGACCGCAAGGTGGCCCTGGCACCGCCCGAATTCATCGCGGCCGCAGTCCGGTTGCTCGACCAGGCCACGCACGACACCGACGACTCCGGCCGCGATCTGCAGCTCATCGGCCGGCGTCAACTGCGCAGCAACAACTCCTGGCTGCACAATCTGCCGTCGATGACCGGCGGCTCCAACAAGTGCACGCTGCTGATGCACTCCGACGATGCGAGCGCCCGCGGACTTGCCCAGGGCGAACTGGTGCGCGTCACCTCAGCGGTAGGGCAGATCGAAGTGCCGCTGGACATCAGCGACGATGTCCGCCCCGGCACCGTTGCGGTTCCGCACGGCTGGGGACACGCGAACACCGGCTGGCGTCACGCCGATACCCTGCCCGGCGCCAATGTGAACGATCTCCACGATCCGGCGTTGGTTGACCCCTTCACCGGGACGGCGGCCGTCAACAACACCTGGGTGAGCGTCAGCGCCGGCTGAACCGGTATCAGCTGGCGGCTGTAGCGGGCTTGACCGGTAGCGGGGCAGGCAGCACCGCATACAAGTCCTGCTCGAACGCGGTCTGCGCCTCTGCGGTGGTGAAGGCCTCGGAAACCACGAGACCGAAGGCGTCGACGACGGTCGCGCCGAGTGTCGTCACCTTGGCCCAGGCGACGTCCACGCCCTTGCGCTCGACCACGGCGGCCAGCCGGGCGAGCAGGCCCGGCCGGTCGGCGCTGCGAATCTGCACCACAAGCTCACCGGCCGAGGACCCCGCAAACCACCGCACGTGCGGTGGCGCGATCGTGTGATAGCCGGGCACGGCTGCCGGAATCTCACCGGCGCGCCGGGTCGGAGCCGGCGTTTCCTCGTCGCGCTGCTCCAGCGCGGCGAGCACGTCCAGCTCCCCGTCGAGCGCCAGGATGAACTGCTGGCGCAACAGTTCGGCGGCCGGTGGCGAGCCGAAGTGCGGCGAAACCACGAACGTGTTGATAGCCAGTCCCTCGTGACTGTTGACCGACGCCGAGTGCACGCGCAGCGAGTGCAGCGCCAGCACCCCGGCTGCTTTGGACAGCAGGCCCCGCCGGTCCGGAGCGATCATCGTGACGTTGAACAGGTGCGCACTGTCGGCCGCCGCCAGCTCGACATGGACCCCGGTTTGGTTGGCCTGCGAAAGTAGTTCCGAATCAATGGGATCAGGGTGCGGCAAGCTCTCCCCCGCCATCACCAGCCGGCACCGCCGCACCAGATCGCCGATCAGGGAGGCTTTCCAGTCACCCCACACGCCGGGGCCGGTGGCCAGTGAATCCGCCTCGGCCAGCGCATGCAGCAGCTCCAGCAGTACAGGGTCGCCGCCGAGCGCGTCGACCACGGCGGCAATGGTGTTCGGATCCTGCAGGTCTCGGCGAGTCGCGGTATCGGGCAGCAGCAAGTGGTAGCGGACCATCTTGACCAGCACCTCGATATCGGCCGGCCACAGTCCCAGCCGCAGACCGATCTGGTTGGCCAGCTCGGCACCGATCCTGCTGTGATCGCCGCCTCGCCCCTTGCCGATATCGTGCAGCAGCGCGCCCAACACCAGCAGATCGGGCCTGTCCACCCTGGTGGTGAAAGCGCTTGCCCGGGAGACGGTTTCGGCCAGATGCCGGTCGACGGTCCAGATATGGACGACGTCGCGCGGCGGCAGGTCGCGGATCGCGCCCCACTCCGGGAACAACCGGCCCCACAACCCGGTCCGGTCCAGGGCCTCGACGGTGGCCACCGTGCCCGGCCCCGCCGTCAGCATCACGAGCAGGTCGTTGAGTGCTTCCTTGGGCCACGGGGCCCGCAGTTCGGGCGCCGACTCGGCCAGCCGCGCCAGCGTCGAGGCCGCGATGGGCAGTCCGTTGGTGGCCGCAGCCGCAGCCACTCGCAGAATCAGGCCTGGGTCGCGCTGCGGCTTGGCGTCGCGAGCCAGGATGACCTCACCGCCGAACTCCAGCACGCCCTCGTCGAGCGGCCGTCGTACCGGTCGCTTGAGTGCGGCGAAGCCTCTGCGCGGCAAGGCATTCCCCGCGGTACGCACCCCGGCGTCCACGTAGAAGGTGATGGTTCGGGCGGCATCGCTGATCATCCGCGCCAAATCGAAGCGGTCACCGATACCCAGTGCGTCGCCGACCTCGTCTGCGTACTGGGCCAGCACCATCTCGCGCCCCTTGTGAGAGACCCGATGCAGTTCGGTGCGAACATTGAGAAGGGCCAGATGCGCGTCGGCCAGGGTGCCGATCGGTGATGCCACCGAACGGCTCGGGTAGACGTCGGCCAGCTGCGCCATGGCCAGCGCGTTCAGCAGCTGCACATCACGCAGGCCGCCGCGGCCGTTCTTCAGATCCGGCTCGGCGCGGTGCGCGATCTGACCGGAACGCTCCCACCGCGCCGCGGCATGCTCGATCAGTTCGGTGAAACGGGATGTGATCCCGGTCCGCCATTGCCGCCGGGCACCGCCGACCAGTAGGGACGACAGGTCCGAATCGCCGGCGATGTGCCGCGCGTCGAGCATGGCCAGCCCCGCGGAGATGTCGCCGGCCGCGGTCTTGAGTGCCTGCGGCACGGTCCGGACGCTGTGGTCCAGATGAATGTTGGCGTCCCACAACGGGTACCAGAGCGCCTCGGCAGCCTCGGTGACGACGTCCTGCGGCAGATCGTCGTGCAACAGCATCAAATCCAGGTCCGAGTACGGCAGCATTTCCCGCCGACCGAGGCCGCCCGTCGCCACAATGGCGAAGCCGCTGGTCTCGGTGATGCCGATCTCGGTTGCCTTTGCGGCAAGCCAGAATTCATACAGATCAACCAGAGCCTCGCGCAACGCCGCCGAATCGAGCCGGCGCGCGCCACCGGCGAGCAACTGCTCGACAGCGGCCCTCAGATCGCTTGCCGGACGGGGGGATCCCGCTGCCGAAGCCTGCGAAACCGAAGTGTCGTCGGCCCCGGCAGCGGAATCTGGTGTCTGCATGGTCATCTGGTGGTCAGCAGCCGTCAGATGGCGTCGCTGCCCCGTTCGCCCGTACGGACGCGCACCACGGTTTCGACGGAGGTGACCCACACCTTGCCGTCACCGATCTTGCCCGTCCGCGCGGCCTGCACGATGACATCCACGACCTTGTCGACGGAAGAGTCGTCGACGATGACCTCGACCCGCACCTTCGGCACGAAGTCCACTGAATACTCGGCGCCACGGTAGACCTCGGTGTGGCCCTTCTGTCGCCCGTAGCCCTGTACCTCGCTGACGGTCATCCCGAGGATGCCCATCTGCTCCAGGCCGGTCTTGACGTCTTCGAGCGTGAACGGCTTGACGATCGCCGTGATCAACTTCATTTGGTTGAGTCCTTCCAAATACCCGTGGATGTCATCGTGAATCCTTCCCGATCACGCGAATTCATAAGCGGTTTCCGCGTGCTCGGCCTCGTCGATACCGTTGGCCTCGTCCTCCTTGTCGAGGCGCAGGCCCACGGTGTACTTCACGATCAACGCCAAGATAGCGGTACCGATCGCCGAGTACGCAAGCACCGCGAACGCGCCGACGGCCTGACGCCACAACTGATCGAATCCGCCGCCGTAGAACAGGCCCTTCACTGCAGCCGGAGCCTCGGGTGCGGCAACCAAGCCGACCATCAGCGTGCCGAACAGACCACCGACCAGGTGCACGCCCACGACGTCGAGCGCGTCGTCGAAGCCCAGCTTGAACTTCAGACCGACGGCCAGGGCACACACCACACCGGCGCCCGCACCGATCGCCAGTGCGCCGAGGACGTTGACCGACGAGCAGGACGGGGTGATCGCGACGAGACCTGCCACGATGCCCGATGCGGCACCCAGCGAGGTGGCGTGACCGTCACGAATCTTCTCCGTCAGGAGCCAGAACAGCATCGCGGCGGCGGTCGCCACGGTGGTGGTGATGAAGGTCGACGCTGCGACACCGTCAGAGTTCAGCGCAGAGCCGGCGTTGAAGCCGTACCAGCCGAACCACAGCAGACCGGCGCCCAGCATGACGAACGGCAGGTTGTGCGGACGCATCATGGTGCCCGGCCAGCCGGAACGCTTGCCCAGGATGATGGCCAGCACCAGGCCCGCGGTACCGGAGTTGATGTGCACCGCGGTACCACCGGCGAAGTCGATCGCCTTGAGGTGGTTGGCGATCCAGCCGCCGTGCTCGCCCGTGATGCCGTCGAAGGCGAACACCCAGTGCGCGACCGGGAAATAGACGAAGGTGGCCCACAGGCCGGCGAACAGCAGCCAGCCACCGAACTTGAGGCGGTCGGCGACCGCACCGGAGATCAGGGCGACGGTGATGATCGCGAACATCAGCTGGAACGCGACGAACACCAGCTGTGGAATGGTTCCGGCCAGCGGAATCTTCACCGCCGCAGTGGCTCCCGCGGCGAGGTGCGGAACCAGCGAGTTACCGCCGATCAAGCCCTTGAGCCCCCAGTACTGCGTGGGATCGCCGACGATGTTCCATTTGTCGTTGCCGAACGCCATCGAGTAGCCGAACAGCACCCACAACACCGTGACGACACCCATGGCACTGATGCTCATCATGATCATGTTGAGCACACCCTTACGGCGCACCATGCCGCCGTAGAAGAACGCCAGACCCGGTGTCATCAACAGGACAAGCGCTGAGCTCGCCAGCATCCATGCTGTGTCACCGGTGTCCGGCGTGCCCAAGATCGGGAATCCATCCACTGGCCGCTTCCTCCTTAACCCATGTCACGGGCAGATACCAATGACCTAGGCCAGAACTTTGCGCATCGGTTGTTTCGCCGACGGCGCGCGGGCGTTTCGCATATGTGAACGGATTGACCAGTTACGTTTCGGCGCGGTTAATGACGTCTCTCACCCCTGCTGAGCAGACGTGAAATCCACCGCAACCGCGAAGTGTGCCCAGCTCGCGGGAGTTCTGTTAACCCAAGAGGGCGTCGACGAAAGCCGCGGGCTCGAAGGGCGCCAGGTCGTCCGGGCCTTCGCCGAGGCCGACGAGTTTGACCGGCACACCGAGCTCCTGCTGCACGCGGAACACGATGCCACCCTTTGCAGTTCCGTCGAGCTTGGTGAGCACCACGCCGGTGATGTCGACCACCTCGGCGAAGACGCGGGCCTGCGGCAGGCTGTTCTGTCCGATGGTGGCGTCGAGGACCAGCAGCACCTCGTCGACCTTGGCGCGCTTTTCGACCACGCGCTTGACCTTGCCCAGCTCGTCCATCAGGCCGGTCTTGGTGTGCAGGCGGCCCGCCGTGTCGACCACGACGACGTCAGCGCCCGCTGCGATGCCCTTGTCGACGGCGTCGAACGCCACGGAGGCCGGATCGGCGCCCTCTGGACCGCGCACGATGTCGGCGCCGACGCGGGCGCCCCAGCTCTGCAGCTGGTCGGCAGCGGCGGCGCGGAAGGTATCGGCCGCGCCGAGCACGACGCGGCGACCGTCGGCGACCAGCACGCGGGCCAGTTTGCCGACGGTGGTGGTCTTGCCGGCTCCGTTGACCCCGACCACCAGCAGTACCGACGGCTTGTCGGCGTGCGGCAGTGCCTTGATGGACCGGTCCAGGTCGGTCCGCAGTTCCTTGATCAGCACCTCGCGCAGCACCGCGCGGGCATCGGCCTCGGTGCGCACGTTGGCCTCGGCCATCCGGCTGCGCAGCGCGGTGACGACCGATTCGGTGGCGACCGGCCCCAGGTCGGCGATCAGCAAGGTGTCTTCGACGGACTCCCACGAGTCCTCATCCAGGTCGCCGCCGCCCAACAGGCCCAGCATGCTGCGGCCCAGCGTGGTCTGCGACTTGGCCAGGCGGCCGCGCAACCGCTCCAACCGGCCGGCGGTGGGCGCGATTTCGTCGCGCGGGCTGACCTCGGCTTCGGGTTCGGCTTCGGGCTCGGCTTCGACCTCGGGTTCGGGTTCGGGTTCGGGAGCGAGAGTCGGCTCGGGCGCCACGACGACGTCCGGTTCCGGCTCGGCCACGACTTCCGGCTCGGCCACAGCTTCCGGCTCGGCCACGACTTCCGGCTCGGCCACGACTTCCGGCTCCGGGAGCTGGATATCGGCGATGGTGCGCTTACGCGAGTCACGCGGAATCTCGGCGTCGTCCCCGACGGTCGGCAACTTCTCCGCAGTGTCGGAACTACTGAACGTGATACCCGACGACGCTGTGTAGCCGCCGGAGCGGTCCAGCTTCGGTGTCTCCTCTGGCGCGGCGAGGGAGATGCGGCTGCGCCGGTAGCGGACGAATCCGACGACCAGTGCAGTGACAACGAGAACTGCGACGACCGCTAGCGCGATCCAGAGACCTTCCGACACCGTGCCATTCTGTCAGCCGCACCAAGTCCCGCCGCGCATGGCAGACGTCAGCCCGGCTGACGCAGATCGGCACAACGATCCCCTCAGTCGGGGATATCAATCCATCCGAGTGTTCAGAGCGGTGGTGGGATGTCGTTTTCAGTGGGCGGGTATTGCTCGCCGGATGCGGTTGCTTCCTCTGCCCGACGGCCGGTTTCGCGTGCGGCTTGGAGGGCTTCGTGTCGCCGGGCGCAGGCTTCTTGGGCCGCCGCTAACTGCTGGAGGTCGGCTTCGTTGAGAGCGCGTTCGTAAGCGATCTGCTGCGCCAGGTCTTGGGCGCGGGTGCGGCGCCGCATCGGCATCATGACACCCCGCCCCGGCGCCGGTGGGGTATCCAGATCAGTACCGTCCGGCGGCGGCGGATCCGGGAGCGGGGTGTCGGTGACCTTGTCGGGGAACAAGATTCGACTCGTAGGCACGCTGATATACGTGTGGCCAGTAGGTGCAGTCCACACAATCGTCCCGTCAGCGAGTTGACGGTCACGCCAGCCCTCGGGCCCACCGTAGAAGGTCTTGAGTAAGTGGTGTTTGCGGCATTTCGGGCTCAAGTTGCCCGGATGGGTCGGCCCGCCCGGCCACGGCATCGTGTGGTCGAGGTCGCAGGTGGTGGCCGGCTGATCGCAGCCCGGGAACATGCACGTCATCGCCCGCATCCGCACGAACTCATCAATCGCGGCCGAGGGCCGGTAGCGGTTTACCCCACCCAATCCGGTGGCTGAGGCGACGGTGCGGACCTTGGCGCCGCGGGCGACCAGATCGGCCAACGTGGCCGGCGGCACCACACCGCCGCCGACCACATAGCCGACCGGGGTGCGCACCGGAGCGGGGACCCGCACAGGCGCCGGCTCAGCCGCGGGAGCAGGACTGTGGGCGAGCGTGGCGGCTGGCACTGGCGCGGGCGACGCGTCGAGCGCTGCCCCGTTCACCAGCTCGGGTGCGCGCTCGGATTCGGGCGTGAAGACCGGCTCAGGCACGGGCGGGGTCAGGGGTGCAGCCGGGTCCCCGCTGAGCAGCCGATCAGCCACCGGCGCCGGCAGCGCATCGGTCAGCACATGAATCACCACCGCCGTCGCCCGCACATCAGGCCCGACCGCCGCGCAATCGGGGGTGCCACACTGGCACGCCAAACGGTCCCCACGGGCGGCGAGCACCCCGACCGCATCCGCGCGGCGCTGGGCGAACGTGCGCGGATCGTTGTCACACACCTGCCGAGCGAGGGCAGTCAAGGCCCGATCGAACAACTCGGCGTCGGTGGCCAGCAGCGCACCCCAGATCGACGCCACCCCGGTCTCATCATCAGGCTTGCCGACCCCAACCCCACGCGAGCGGGCCGCCGACCGCACCTTGAGCACCGCGGCCGGGTCGAACTTGTGCACCCAACCGTCGATCTTCTTCTCAATCTTCTTGCGGGACAACCCCGCCCACTCACACAATGCCCCCGCCAGAGCAGCATCGATCACCGCCAACGTGTTGGGATCCTCCACCAGCCGGGTACGCCAACAGATCATGCCGACCGTGCGCGCCGACACCCCGCCATCGGCGAACACCGCCGCCACCCTCGGCAACCGGTCTCGCAATGCGACCGCGATAGACAGTTGCCCAGAGGCTTCCCGAGACCCGATCCCCAACGCAGCCCCGACCTCAGCGACCGCGGCATCCCAACCATCACACGCCCACCACTGCCGATCACCCTGACCATCAACGCGCAGCGCCACCAGATCAGCAATGGCCGTGAACTTCCCAGACTCGGCCATAGCCGATACCCGCGCGAAGTGGACCATCGAGTCGACCACGGATACATCGTGGACCAGCGCACCGCCAGCCCCGATCCCCACGCGTTCGAACATACGTTCTATTATGCCAGGCGGATCTGACAAGCGCCACTGTTATGTCTCAGGACATCTGACAAGCGCCACAGAAGTCGAGATGCAGATCGACCGTGAAGACCGCCCGCAACCCAGGGCCCTCGCCTAGGAGGGGTTGGAGACCAACTCCTGGCCGCGCATGCGCTGTGAGATCACCTGTGTGATGCCGTCGCCCTGCATCGTGACGCCGTACAGCGCGTCGGCGACCTCCATGGTCGGCTTCTGGTGCGTAATGACGATCAGCTGCGACTTCTCCCGCAGTTGCTCGAACAGGCTGATCAGACGGCGCAGGTTCACGTCGTCCAGCGCGGCCTCGACCTCGTCCATGACGTAGAAGGGTGACGGGCGCGCCCGGAAGATCGCCACCAGCATCGCGACCGCGGTGAGCGACTTCTCGCCACCGGACAGCAGGGATAACCGCTTGACCTTTTTACCCGGCGGCCGGGCCTCGACCTCGATGCCGGTGGTGAGCATGTCGCTGGGGTTGGTCAGCAGCAGCCGGCCCTCGCCGCCGGGGAACAGCGTTTGGAACACCTGGCTGAACTCCGCCTCCACGTCGGCGTAAGCCTCGGTGAAGACCCGGAGGATGCGCTCGTCGACGTCGGCGATGACGTCCATCAGGTCCTTGCGGGCACCCTTGACGTCCTCCAACTGGGTGGACAGAAAGTTGTAGCGCTCCTCGAGCGCGGCGAACTCCTCCAGCGCCAAAGGGTTCACCCGGCCGAGCTCGGCCAGTTCCTTCTCGGCCTTTTTCGCGCGCCGCTCCTGGGTGGGCCGGTCGAACTCCATCGGCACGGGCGCGGTGACCTGCTCGCCGCGTTCTTTGGCCTGCTCGTATTCGGCCATCTCGAGTTCGGTCGGCGGCAGCGGCACATCCGGGCCGTACTCGGCGACCAGGTCGGCCACCGCCATCCCGAACTGCTCGAGCGCCTGCTGCTCGAGTTGCTCGATGCGAAGGGCCGCTTGTGCTTTCGCGACCTCGTCGCGATGCAGCGCCTCGGTCAGCGCGCCCGCGCGGGCACTGAGTTCGGACACTTCCGCCCTGACGCGCGTCAATCCCTCCGAGCGTTGGGCCCGCTCGGTGGCCAAAGCGTCGCGCTCGCGTGCCGCCAGTGCCACTGTGGCAGCCAGCTTTTCGGCAACCAGCCGGCCGGAGTCGGCAACCGCGGCGGCGACCTTCGCCGCGTTCTCCCGCGCTTCCCGGGCCCGTGCGGCCCGCACTCGGGCCTCACGCTCGGCCGCCGCGGCTCGGCGCAATGAATCTGCCCGGCCGCGAACGGCATTCGCTCGTTCTTCAGCGGTCCGCACCGTCAGCCGGGCCTCGACCTCGACCGCTCTCGCCTCTTCGGCGGCCGCCGTCGTCTCGGAGCGGTCGACGAACTCGGCGTCGAACATCGGCTCCTGCTGCGCGTTGTGGAGGCGATCTTCCAACTCGGCCAGCTCGGCCAGGGTACGACTGCGGCCGGCCTCCAGCTCATCGCGCTGCGCCATCAGCTGCTGCCATTCGGCATCGGCCGTCCGGGCCTCCTGCCCCAGCCGAGCCAAGTGCTCGTAGACGGACGAGATGGTGGCATCAGACTCGTGCAGCGCGGCCAGCGCGTGTTCGACGGCGTCCCGCCGCGCCGACTGTTCGGCCAGCGCACCCGCCAGCGCGGCACCGAACTCGCTGGTCTGGCGCTCGGCGTCGATCAGCGCGGTGCGTGCCTTCTCGATCTCCGAGGTGATCTCCAGGGCGCTCGGCTTGCGATCGGAGCCACCGCTGACCCAGCCGGCGCCGACCAGATCGCCGTCGGCCGTCACTGCCCGCAGTTCCGGACGCGCGGCCACCAGATCCAACGCCGCAGGGAGATCAGCGACCACCGCAACCCGCGCCAGCATGGCGCTCATCGCGCCCGAGAGCCGGGCCGGCACCTCGACCAGATCCAGCGCCCATTGGGCATTGGACGGCAATTCGCCACGCGGCGAAGCAGTTTCGGCAGGCCAGTCACTGAGCACAATGGCCGCACGGCCACCGTCGCCCTGCTTGAGCGCGGCCACGGCGGCGCGTGCGGCTTCGAAGCTGTCGGCCGCCAAGGCGTCGGCAGCGGCACCCAGTACGGCCGCAATTGCGGTTTCATGACCGGACCGCACCTTGAGCAACTCCGCCACCGAGCCGAAAAGCCCTGAGCCGTCATGGTTTTTCTGCAACCACGCCGATCCGTCTTTGAGGTCGAGGGTCACCGACAGGGCGTCGATGCGGGCCCGCAAGGAAGCCACCTGCTTCTCGACAGCACGCTCGGCCGCCTGCAGCTCGCTGACCCGTTCGTCGGCTTGGCGCATGGCCGCGATGGTCCGCCCGTGATGTTCATCGAGCCCGTACTCGCCGGCGTCCAGTTCACCGACCTTGCCCTGCACGAGCTCGAACTCGGCTTTCGCCTGCTCGACCCGGGCGGCCGCTTCCTCGATGCTGCCGCTCAGCCGGACCGTGCGCTCGTCGATCGATTCGATGCGGGTGCGCATGGTGTCGACCTGGCCGGACAACCGTGCGAGGCCTTCGCGCCGGTCCGCCTCGGCGCGGGCCGCCGCCATCTGGGCCCGCTCAGCGTCGGCCGCGGCGCGTTCGCATTCGGCCAGCGCGCCACGTGCGGCCTCCAGCCGGGTCCGGGACTCGGCGAGCTCGGCGAGTAGTTGTTCCTCGTGCTCGGCGACGGCGTCGGCCTCTGCGTCCAGCGCATCCGGGTCCGGCCCGGTCGACATCTCCGGATCGGAGTCCAGCAGGGTGGTGCGCTCGGTGGCGATGCGCACGGTGGCACTGACCCGTTCCGCCAACGCGGACAGCCGGAACCAGGTCTGCTGGGCAGCCTCGGCACGGCCGGACAGGCCTGACACCGCTGCTTCGTGGCCGGCCAATTCCGCCGAGGCGGCTTCCAGGCGCTCGGTCACCTCGCCGTGCTCGCGACGCAGCGCGGTCTCGGTCTGGTTGGTGTCATCGAACTCGGCCTGGCGCGTCACGAGATCGTCGGCGGCGAGCCGCAGCCGGGCGTCACGCAGATCGGCCTGGATGGTCTGGGCGCGGCGCGCCATCTCGGCCTGCCGGCCCAGTGGCTTGAGCTGACGACGCAGTTCGGTGGTCAGGTCGGTGAGGCGGGCCAGGTTGGCCTGCATGGCGTCGAGCTTGCGGACTGCTTTTTCCTTGCGCCGGCGGTGCTTGAGCACGCCGGCGGCTTCCTCGATGAAGGCGCGACGGTCCTCGGGGCGCGATTCCAGAATCTCCGACAGCTTGCCCTGGCCGACGATGACGTGCATTTCGCGGCCGATACCGGAGTCGGACAGCAGTTCCTGCACGTCCATCAGCCGGCAATTGCTGCCGTTGATCTCGTACTCGCTGGCGCCGTCGCGGAACACGCGGCGGGTGATCGACACCTCGGAGTATTCGATCGGCAGTGCGTTGTCCGAGTTGTCGATGGTCAACGTCACCTCGGCCCGGCCCAGCGGGGCCCGCGACGAGGTGCCGGCGAAGATGACGTCTTCCATCTTGCCGCCGCGCAGCGTCTTGGCGCCCTGCTCGCCCATCACCCAGGTCAGGGCATCGACGACGTTCGATTTGCCCGAACCGTTCGGCCCCACCACGCAGGTGATACCGGGTTCGAAGCGAAGAGTCGTCGGCGACGCGAAGGACTTGAAGCCCTTCAGCGTCAGACTCTTCAGATGCATGGGGTGAAACCCTACCGTCGCGCCGGTTAAATGCCGGGGACCCCTGGGCGTCTAACGCTCGGAAAAGCCGTCGATCGGGTCGCCCGCGGCGGCCCAGTCCTCGACGACGGTCGTCACCGTGCCCGGGGTCGTGCCACCGCGCAGGAGCTCCAACAACCGCTCACAGTCGGCGCGCGGACCCCGCGCCACGACGTGCACGCGGCCGTCGGGCTTGTTACTGGCGTAGCCGGTGAGGCCCAACTCCAGCGCCCGCGCCCGGGTCCACCACCGGAACCCGACGCCCTGCACGTGGCCGTGCACCCAGGCCGACAACCGGACTACGTCGGCGGAGCCGGCAATTGGACCGTCAGTGGTCACTTGTCGGCGAACTCGAAGGTGACCTCGGTGCCCGCCTTCAGCGTGCGGCCCACCGTGCAGACCTTGTCGATGGCCCGCTCGACGACGATCTTCAGTCGCTTGATCTCGTCCTCGGACAGGCTCGAGAGGTCGAGTTCCATGGACTCCTGCAGCAGCGGGTAGACCTCGTTCTCCCGGTCCGGCGGTCCCGAGACCCGGATGGTGGCGTCGTAGTCGTCGCCGAGCCGGGTACGCAACGGCGCGTCGCTGCTCATCCCGCTGCACGCCGCCAACGCGATCTTGAGGAGTTCACCGGGGGTGAAGACGCCCTCGACGTCCTCGGATCCGACGAGGACCTCTGCTCCGCGCGAGCTGTGCCCGGTATAGCGGCGCACCCCGGTGCGTTCGACCCACAGTTCCGTCATGCGTCATTTGTACCGTGCGCGCAGGACCCCTTTGCTGCCGGTGATCCTGGCGAGCTCGCCGGGAATGCCGAAGATTCAGCAGCTGCCCGGGATGAAGCAGGACTGGGCCGACCGGCGTTTCCGGTGGTAGGCGGCCCGCGATGTTACGTTGGACTGCAAGCACAGTTCACAGGGAGCGACCACACATGACCTATCCCCCGCTCGGGCCGCAGCCGGGCCCTCAGCCGTGGCAGCCGCCGCAGCAGCCTGCCCCCGGGTTCCCGCCGAGCGGCTACGGCCAACCGGGATACGGCCAACCCCAACCCGGACCCACGTACGGCCAGCCCGCCTACGGGCAGCCGACATATGGCCAACCTGGGTACGGCCATCCGGGGTACGGACCGCCGCCGGGGTACCCGGCCGGTCCGGGCCTCCCCGGCGCACCGCAACCGAAATCGAATGGCCCGAAGTGGGCGCTGATCGGCGGCCTGGCGGCCATCATCGTCGTCGGCATCGTGCTCGCCGTGGTGCTCGTCTCGAACTCCGGTGGCGGGCTCAGCGCTCTGGGCGGCAACTCCGACGAAGACCAGATTCGGAGCCTGATGAGCTCTGGACCGTCGTCGATCAAAGAACGAGCCTGCGCCAACGACCAGAAGTTCTTCAGCAAGTTCCCCGGCATCGCCGACAGCACCGGCACCAATCCGACCGGCGCCAAGAGCAAAGCGACGGTCGACAGTGTCAACGTGACCGGTGACACCGCCACCGCGGAGGTAACCGCAACGTCGAGCACCGGCCTGGAGCGTTCCGGCACGCTGTACTTCCGCAAAGAAAGCGGTGAGTGGAAGATCTGTTTCACCGACTCACCGCAACTGAAGCAGCTGCAGAACCTGCCCGGCATGAAGTGACCGACCTGTGACTTGCCCGGCCGCGGTTGGCATTTCGGGCAGTCAAGCTGGTGTTACGTTGGACACCAGGCACATTTCACAGGGAGCGCGCAGACATGACCTATCCCCCGTCCGGCTCGGATCCGGGCGCTCAGCCCTGGCAGCCGCCGCAGCAGCCGCCCGAGGGATACGGCCAGCCTGCGTACGGGCAACCGCAGTACGGGCAACCGGCCTACGGACAACCCGCGTACGGGCAGCCGCAGTACGGACAACCGGCCTACGGCCAGCCTGAGTACGGGCAGCCTGCCGCCTACGGCCAGTCGCAGTACGGATACCCCGGCGCCTACGGCCGGCCCGGATACGGGCCGGTCCCCGGGTATCCGGTGGGTCCGGGATACCCCGGCCAGCCCGGGTTCCCGCCGCCCACTCCGCCCAATCGGAACCGGACGTTCGCGCTCATCGGTGCGGGAATCTTCGCCGTCGTCCTGGTCATCGTGGTGGTCATCCTCATCGCGATGTCAGGTTCGGACTCGCAGTCGGCGTCCGGCAGCAGCGGAGTGACGGTCGCCCCGACGTCGGAAGAGGACCAGATTCGCGACCTGATGACGGCGCGCATCGACACCTTCGACGATTTCAAGGCGCACTCCTGCGCCAATGACGTAAAGCTCTACGACAAGCTGCCCTCGATAGCGGGCAAATTCGACAAGGGCAGCGACAGCCCTGGTCCGAGCGGCGGCGCCGAGATCACCGATATCAACGTCAACGGCGATCGGGCGACGGTGGACGTAAAGTCGTCGAGCGGGACGACCACGAACGTCCCGCTGCGCAAAGAAGGCGGCGAGTGGAAGTTCTGCATGACCGATTCGCCGAAGTTCAAAGGCCTGCCCGGACTGAAGTAGCTTGGCCCGTCAGATCCCGCGCGGGATCCGTGGCCGCGGTTGACATTTCGGGCAGTAGTACGACGAGCGGTTCATAAACTTCTCCCGCCGGATCGCCGTGCCGCAGCGGCGGCACGGCTCGCCCTCCTGGCCGTAGGCGTCCAGTGACCGGTCGAAGTATCCGGACTCGCCGTTGACATTGACGTACAGCGAGTCGAACGACGTGCCGCCTTGCGCCAGTGCCGAGTTCATCACATCGGCAGCATGGCCGAGCAGTTCCCCGAGCCGGCGCCTGGCCAGCGCCGAGGCCGGCCGAAAGCCGTTGACCTGCGCGCGCCACAGCGATTCGTCGGCGTAGATGTTGCCGACACCCGACACCACGGTTTGGTCCAGCAGCTGACGCTTGATCTCAGAGTCCTTGCGCCGCAAGACGTTCACCACCGAGTCCGGGTCGAATGCGGCATCCAGCGGATCGCGGGCGATGTGCGCCACGGGCAGGGGGACGACGCTGCCGTCGACCTCGACGAGGTCGCAAACCTGCCAACCACCAAAGGTGCGTTGGTCGACGAAGCTCAGCTCGGTGCCGTCGTCGAGCACGGCCGCGATCCGCAGGTGCGACGGTCGCGCGGGAGGGCCGATCAGCATCTGGCCGCTCATCCCCAGGTGCACCACCAGTGCCTCGTCACCGTCCAGAGTGAGCCACAGGTACTTGCCGCGGCGCCCCGTCCCAGTGATCCGGCGTCCGGCCAGCCGGCCCGCCAGATCCGCGGGACCGTTGTCGTGCCGTCGCACGGCGCGCGGGTGCAACACCGTCACAGTGGTGAAACCCTTTGTCACGACATGTGCTTCGAGGCCGCGCCGGACAACCTCGACTTCGGGGAGTTCAGGCATTGCTGACGGCGTCAGCGTCAGGGTCGACGTCGGGACTGGCTTCCAGCGCCTGGTAAGCCGCCGCGGCAGCGTGCTGTTCGGCTTCTTTCTTGGTGCGCCCGGTGCCTTCGCCGTAGTCGATGCCGCCCACCACCGCGCGTGCGGTGAACTCTTTGTCGTGCTCCGGGCCCGTGGACGTCACGACGTACGACGGGACGCCGATCCGGCGGGCCGCGGACAATTCTTGCAGGCTGGTCTTCCAGTCCAGACCCGCGCCCAGACTCGCCGCGGTGTCGAGTGCGGTGCTGAACAGTCCCATCACCACGGTCTGGGCCACCTCGTGACCATGTTCGACATACGTTGCGCCGAGCAAGGATTCGAGTCCGTCAGCCAGCAGATTGGCTTTCTGCGCGCCACCGCTGGCCATCTCGCCCCGGCCCAGCAGCAGGTAGCTGCCCAGCCCATCGGGGGGCATACTACGAGCTATCTCCGCCAGCGCCTGAGTGTTGACGACTGCTGACTTGAGCTTGGCCAACTCGCCTTCGCTGCGGTCCGGGTACCGGCGGAAAATCTCGGCGGTGATCACCAGACCCAGCACGGCGTCGCCCAGGAACTCCAACCGTTCGTTGGTCGGTAGACCGCCGTTCTCGTACGCGTAGCTGCGATGAGTCAGAGCCACAGTCAGCAGATCGTCGGGCAACCGCACGCCCAGCGCTGCGAGCAGCGGCGCACGATCTACCGTCACGGACCGTCCTCCGGCGCAGCGCCGTCGGCGTCGGGGCCGTCCGGCATCAGTGCCTGCAACTTCGCCCACCGCGGGTCGATCTTGTCGTGATGATGGCCCGGTTCGGCGTCGAGTAGGCGCACTCCGCAATCCGGGCACAAGCCCGGGCAGTCCGGGGTGCACAGCGGCGCGAACGGCAGCGTCAGCCCGACCTCGTCGATGATCGACTGCTCGAGGTCGACGGTGTCATCGACGACGTGGCCGACCTCGTCTTCCTCCGTGGTGGCCTCGGTCGTGCTGTCTGGGTAGGCGAACAGCTCGGTGAGGTCGACCGTGACGTGTCCGGACAGCGGGTTGAGGCACCGCGAGCACTCGCCGGATGTCGGCGCGGACACCGACCCCGTCACCAGCACGCCTTCGGACACCGACTGCAGTTGCAGGTCGAGATCGATCGGCGCGCCGGCCTCGATCGCCATCAGATCCAGGCCGATTCGCCCGGGACTGGGCACGGTTTCGACGTGCGTGATCATCAACCCGGGCCGTCGGCCCAATCGCACAATGTCAATGGTCAGAGGACTCGGGCCAGGCATTGGTCAATCCTACGTCGGCGCCGATCGTCGACCGGACGCCATTCCCGCTAACCGATTCAGCGCTGGGCGTAGTCGTGCGTGCCCGCCGCGGTACGCAGCTGGTGCCGGCCCCGGCTGACTGAGCGCAGCGTGCCCTGGAGGTGCTCCTCGAACTCGGCGAGCTTGGTGTCGACGTAGATGTCGCATTCGCCCCGCAAACGGTCCGCCTCGGCATGCGCCGAATCGACCATGCGGGTGGCCTCGGCATGGGCGGTCTGGACCACCTCGGTCTCGGACACCAGGCGCTGCTGCTCCTTGATGCCCTCCTGGACGGCCTTCTCATATGAGAGATTGCCGCTCTCCAGGAGCCGGTCGACCTCGGCCTTGGCCCGGTTGGTGCTGGCCTCGTACTCGCGCTTGGCGGTGGCGGAGATCCGATTGGCCTCTTCACGGGCCTCCCCGACCATGCGCTCGCTGTGCGCACGGGCCTCGGCGACCATGCGGTCGGCCTGGGCCTTGGCGTCGGCCAGCAGCCTGTCGGCCTCGGACCGGGCGTGGTTGACCAGGGAGTCGGCCTCGGCCGTGGCCGACGACACCATCGCGTCGGCGTGCTGCTTGGCCTCGCGCAGCATCCCGTCGCGGGCATCCAGAACATCCTGGGCATCGTCCAGCTCACCCGGGATCGCGTCCTTGATGTCGTCGAGAAGTTCCAGGACATCGCCCCGCGGCACCATGCAGCCCGCGGTCATCGGCACTCCACGTGCCTCTTCCACGATCGCGCCGAGCTCGTCCAGCGCCTCAAATACTCGGTACACGGCAACATCCTCCAGGCGTAGTTGTTGTTACCAGTGTGCCTGGTGTTACTCGTGTGACTCCGCTTTGGCGACCGGTGTGTCGCGCAGAACTATCCGGCCAGCTTGGCCTGCAGCCGCTTGTTCACCGCTGCCGGCAACAGGTCGGTGACGTCGCCGCCGAGGGCCGCCACCTCCTTCGCCAACGACGACGACACGAACGAGAATTGCGGCTTGGTGGCGACGAAGAAGGTATCGACACCGGCTACATGCCGGTTCATCTGCGCCATTTGCAGCTCGTACTCGAAGTCGGTGCCGGTGCGCAGGCCCTTGACGATGGCCGTCAGCCCCCGCGCCCGGGCGAAGTCGACGACGAGCCCCGATCCGGCCTCGACACGCAGGTTCGGCAGGTGCGACGTCGCCTCGGTGATCATCGCGATGCGCTCCTCGGCGGTGAACATGCCCTTCTTGTTTGGGTTCACCAGCACCGCCACCACCACCTCGTCGAACTGGGCCGCCGCCCGCTCGAAGACATCGAGGTGACCAAGGGTTACCGGGTCGAAGGATCCCGGGCAGACCGCACCGCTCATAGCCCAAGACGGTACAAGGCCCAGGCAATGCCAGTGCTCAGCCCGCCCACTCCGCCATCTCCAGCCGGGTGTCGCCGTACCGCCGCTCGCGCAGCACCGTCCAGCCGTCCGGCCAGACGAGCGCCGGGCCCGACGTCGGGCGCTCGATCACCGCGATCGCCCCCGGCGCCAGCCAGCCACTTGAAACCAGCTGTCCGACAACGGCTTCCACGTCAGCGGCCGGCACGTCGTACGGCGGGTCGGCGAACACCAGGTCCACCGGCCGCGTCGCGGACGTCCCCGCCACACTGGACGCCGTGGCGCACCGCACCGCCGCGCCGTCGACCCCCAGCTCGGCGATGTTCCGTGAGATCACCGCCGCGGCACGCCGATCGGCCTCGACGAACAAGGCCGAGGCCGCGCCGCGGGACAGTGACTCCAGTCCGAGCGCTCCCGATCCGGCGTACAGATCGAGCACGCGCGCCCCATCGAAATCCACCCGGGCCGCCAGCACGTTGAACAACGACTCGCGCACCCGATCCGTCGTCGGCCGAGTCCCTTTGGCCGGCACCGAGATCCGGCGGCCGCCGTGGCGGCCGCCGATGATCCGGGTCAGCTGATCACCACGAGCAGATCGCCACCTTCCACGCCCGCGGTAGGCGTGACGGCGATCCGCGCGACGGTGCCAGCCTTGGGTGCGGTGATGGCTGCCTCCATCTTCATCGCCTCGATGGTGGCGATGGCCTGACCGGCGTCGACCTTGTCACCGACCGCAACGCCGACCGTGACCACGCCCGCGAACGGAGCCGCCACATGGTCGGGGTTGGTGCGGTCGGCCTTCTCGGCAGCCGGCACGTCCGCGGCGATGGCGCGGTCACGCACCAGCACTGGCCGCAGCTGTCCGTTGATGAGGCACAGCACCGTACGCATGCCGCGCTCGTCGGGCTCGGACACCGCTTCCAGGCCGATCAGCAGCTCGACGCCCTTCTCCAGCTGCACGCGATGCTCTTCCCCGCGGCGCAGACCGTAGAAGAACTGGTTGGCGCTGAGCCGCGAGGTATCGCCGTATTCCTCGCGGTGCGCGAGGAACTCCTTTGTCGGTCCGGGGAACAGCAACCGGTTCAGCGCGCCCTGGCGCACCGGACCCGGCGTCGCCAGCTGGGCCCCGTCCTCCTCGGTCAGCTGCTGCTCCGGCCGGGCCGGGCCGCGTCCCTCCAGTGCCTTGCTCCGCAACGGCTCCGGCCAACCGCCGGGCGGGTCGCCCAACTCGCCGCGCAAGAATCCGATGACGCTGTCCGGGATGTCATAGCGGGACGGGTCGGCCGCGAAGTCGTCAGCGGTGACGTGGGCACCGACGAGCGAGAGGGCCAAGTCGCCGACCACCTTGCTCGACGGCGTCACCTTCACCAGGCGGCCGAGGATCCGGTCGGCCCCGGCGTAGGCGTTCTCGATCTCCTCGAACCGGTCCCCCAGGCCCAGCGCGATCGCCTGGGTGCGCAGGTTGCTGAGCTGGCCACCCGGGATTTCGTGGGTGTAGACGCGGCCGGTCGGCGATGGCAGGCCGGACTCGAACGGCGCATACACCCGACGCAGCGCTTCCCAGTACGGCTCCAGGTCGCAGACGGCAGTGAGCGAAAGCCCGGTGTCGTACTGGGTGTGTGCCGTCGCCGCGACGATGGACGACAGCGCGGGCTGGCTGGTGGTGCCGGCCATCGGCGCCGAGGCACCGTCGACCGCATCGGCACCCGCCTGCCAGGCGGCCATGTAGGTTGCCAGCTGGCCGCCCGGGGTGTCGTGCGTGTGCACATGCACCGGCAGATCGAAGCGAGACTTCAGCGCCGACACCAGCTTTGCCGCGGCCGGGGGCCGCAGCAGGCCGGCCATGTCCTTGATGGCCAGCACGTGGGCGCCGGCCTCGACGATCTCCTCGGCGAGCCCGAGCCAGTAGTCCAGCGTGTAGATGTGCTCGCCGGGATCGGTCAGGTCGCCGGTGTAGGACATCGCGACTTCCGCTACCGCAGAACCGGTTTCGCGCACCGCCTCGATGGCTGGACGCATCGACGAGACGTTGTTCAGCGCGTCGAAGATGCGGAAGATGTCGACACCGGTGGCCGTGGCCTCTTCGACGAAAGCCGACGTCACCAGTTCGGGGTACGGCGTGTAGCCGACAGTGTTGCGGCCGCGCAGCAGCATCTGCAGGCAGATGTTCGGCAGGGCCTCACGCAGTGCGGCCAGCCGCTCCCACGGGTCTTCCTTCAAAAAGCGAAGGCCCACATCGTAAGTGGCGCCGCCCCAGCACTCCACCGACAGCAGTTGCGGCGTCGACCGGGCGATGTATGGAGCGATCTCCAGCAGCCCGGTGGACCGCACGCGGGTGGCCAGCAGCGACTGGTGCGCGTCACGGAAGGTGGTGTCGGTGACCCCGACGGCCGGGGTGTCGCGCAGCCAGCGCGCGAAGCCCTCCGGGCCCAGTTCCACCAACCGCTGCTTCGAGCCCGCGGGCGGCGCCGCCTTGAGGTCGACGGCGGGCAGCTTGTCGCGCGGATATACCGCCGACGGACGCGGTCCGTGCGGCTGGTTGACCGTCACGTCGGCCAGGTAGTTGAGGATCTTGGTGCCACGGTCGGCACTGGTGCGCGCGGTCAGCAACTGCGGACGTTCGTCGATGAACGACGTCGTCACCTTTCCGGCGACGAAATCTGGGTCATCGAGCACCGCCTGCAGGAACGGGATGTTGGTCGAGACGCCGCGGATGCGGAACTCGGCCAGGGCCCGCTTGGCGCGCGCCACCGCAGTCGTCAAATCCCTTCCGCGACAGGTTAATTTGACCAGCATGGAGTCGAAATGCGCCGACACCTCGGCGCCCAGGTTGGTGCCGCCGTCCAGCCGGATCCCGGCGCCGCCGGGGGTGCGGTAGGCGGTGATCCGGCCCGTGTCGGGACGGAAGCCGTTGGCCGGGTCCTCGGTGGTGATGCGGCACTGCAGCGCGGCGCCGCGAGGCTGCATGGTCTCCTGGCTCAACCCCAGCTGCTCGAGCGACGAGCCGGAGGCGATACACAACTGCGAGGCGACCAGGTCGACGGCGGTGATCTCCTCGGTCACCGTGTGCTCCACCTGGATACGCGGGTTCATCTCGATGAAGACGTGCTGGCCGCGCTCGTCGACGAGGAATTCGACGGTGCCGGCGCACGAGTAGCCGATCTGCCGGGCGAAGGCCACGGCGTCGTTGCACATGCGCGTCCGCAGTTCGGGATCCAGGTTCGGCGCGGGCGCCAGTTCGATGACCTTCTGGTGGCGGCGCTGGACGCTGCAGTCGCGCTCGAAGAGGTGCATGACGTTGCCGTGGGTGTCGGCGAGGATCTGCACCTCGATGTGCCGCGGGTTGATCACGGCCTGCTCCAGGAACACCGTCGGATCACCGAATGCCGAATCGGCCTCGCGGGACGCGGCTTCGATCGCCTCACGGAGGTCGGCCGGGTCTGCCACCCGGCGCATACCGCGACCGCCACCACCGGCGACGGCCTTGACGAACAACGGGAACCGCATCTGCTCGGCAGCCGCGAGAAGGTCGTCCACCGACGACGACGGCTCCGACGAAGCCAGCACGGGCAGTCCCGCGGCGCGGGCGGACTCGATGGCCCGTGCCTTGTTACCGGTCAGTTCGAGAATGTCGGAGCTGGGTCCGACGAATGTGATGCCCGCGGCGGCACAGGCGGCCGCCAGTTCGGGGTTCTCCGACAGGAAGCCATAGCCCGGGTAGATCGCGTCGGCGCCGCACGCCACCGCTGTGGCGACGATGTCATCGATATTCAGGTACGCCCGTACCGGATGGCCTTTCTCGCCGATCTGGTACGACTCGTCAGCCTTGAGCCGATGCAGCGAATTGCGATCCTCGAACGGGTACACCGCGACGGTGGCGACACCCAGTTCGTTGGCTGCGCGAAAGGCCCGGATCGCGATCTCACCGCGATTGGCCACCAGGAGTTTGGAAATCACCCAGTGACCCTAGCGGCTACGGCCGACTGGTGCGCTAGATCAGCGTGGACCAATAACTCCAGAATCGATCAAGGATCAGCAACGCAATCGCGGTGACCCACACGGCATACAGCGGCCACCGCCACTGGTACACGGCGTCCAACACTTTGTTACCGGCCAAGGGCCGCAAGGCAATTGACGACACCACGACCAGCAGTGCCATGGTGACGACCCACACCACCATGCAGTAGGGGCACAAAGCGCCGATCACGTACAGGCTTTGGTAGATGAGCCAGTGCACGAACACCGCGCCGAGCAGCGTGCCACCGGCCAGACCGGCCCAGTACCACCGCGGCAGCCGAATCCCCGCCACCGCCAGCACACCCGTGACGATGACGACGCTGAAGGCCGCGATGCCGATCAATGGGTTGGGAAACCCGAAGACCGAGGCCTGTTTGGTCAGCATCACCGACCCGCAGGACAGCACCGGGTTGATGCTGCACGACGGGACGTACGACGGGTTCTGGATCTGCCGGATCTTCTCGACCGTCAGCACGAACGCGGCGAGCTCTCCGAGGAGGCCCGCGAGCAGGACCCAGACGGCGGCGGGGCGGCTGACCGCCACCCCGGCCGGCCGCTCGGAGGTCTCGACGTCGGTCACTGGTGCGGCGCCGGAGCGGGCTGCGGTGCCGGAGCGCCGGGCGCAGGTGCGGCGGGTGCCACCGATGCCGTGGACAGGTTCGGCAGATCAGGCGCGATGGCTTTGATCTTCTCGATCAGGCTGCCCGGGTCGCCGTTCGGGACCAGGCTGGTCTCGGTGCCGTTGATCTTGATGGTCGGGGTGCCCTGAATCTGCGCGTTGCGGGCCATGTTGTTGACCATCTCGGTGTAGACGCCGTTCTCGACGCACTTGCTGATCGGGTCGTTCGGGCCGACGGCGACACCGGACTGGCGCGCGTACTCCAGCAGCTTGGCGTTGTCCGGGAAAGTGGCCGCGGTCTCCTCGGGCTGGTTCTTGTACAGCGCCTCATGGAAGCGCCGGAACGCAGTCTTGTCCTCGTCGGCGACGCAGTACGCGATGGCGCCGGCGCGCGTCGAGTACGACTTCGGGTCGCCACGGCCGATGATCGAGACGATGTTGTAGTCGACGGCGATGTCGCCGTTGTCGATCAGCTTGGCGATGGTCGGGCCGTACGTCTTCTCGAAGACGCCGCAGACCGGGCAGAGGAAATCCTCGTAGATCGCGAGGGTGACCTTCGGGTCCTTGGTGCCGGGATTGGTGACGACATTGCTGGCCGCGATCTGAACAGCCTGGACCTTGTGCGGGTCGGCCTTGGGCTTGCCGTTCATGACGATGTACGCCACCAGGACCACGGCGAAGACGATGACAAGCGCGGTCAGGCCGCCCTTGACCACCCAGTCCCGCTTCCGGTCCGCGGCCTTCAGGTCGTAGCTGGCGTTCTTCGATGACTTCGACGATTTCGACGGCACGGCGTCAAGGGTACCGACGCGGTCGCCGAAGTCGGCCGGACCCGTGCCCTCAGCGGGTGAGGTGAGCCCGAAACGCGGAGACGAAGTCCGCGGTCGCCGTCGCGCTGTCGCCGCCGAGCGGGAAGAAATTCGCGAATGCGTGGACGAGCGAGCCGTACCTGCGGTGATCGACCGGCACCCCGGCGGCGGCCAGCGCCGCGGCGTAGGCGTCACCCTCGTCGCGCAGCGGGTCGAAGCCACCGGTGAGCACCAGCGCCGGGGGCAGCCCCGACAGATCGTCGGCCAACAGGGGCGACACCCGGGGGTCCGACGGCTCGAGCGCCGACTCGGCCAGGTAGTTCGCCCGGAACCAGTCCATGTCGATCTTGCTGAGGAAGTAGCCGTCGGCGAACAGCACCTTCGACCGGGTGTCCCCGGCGAAGTTGGTCACGGGATAGATCAGCAACTGCACGGCCGGCAGCGGCTTGTGATTGTCGCGGGCCAGCTGAGACACCACGGCCGCCAGGTTGCCGCCCGCGCTGTCCCCGCCGACCGCGATTTTCGCCGGGACCGCGCCCAGACGCGCGGCGTTCTCCACGCACCAGAGGTAGGCGGCGTAGCAGTCGTCGGAGGCGGCCGGCGCCGGGTGCTCGGGAGCCAACCGATATTCGACGGACACGACGTGCACGCCGGCGTCACGACAGATCAGCCGGCACAGCCCGTCATGTGACTCGATGCCGCCGACGACGAATCCGCCGCCGTGGAAGAAGACCAGCATCGGGGCGGGCCCGCTGACATCCGGTTGGTAGTGCCGGGCGCGCAGCGGTTCGACCGGACCGGGGATGGCGAGGTCGGCCGTCGTCACGGCGATGGCCGGGTCGAGGTACTGCGACAGCGCGGTCAACTGCTTTCGCGAGACGTCGATGTCGCTGCTGACGATCAGGCCGCCGGCGCCGCTCGCGTTCTGCGCCGCCAGCATCAGCTGAAGGGTGGTGTCGAGGGTGTTGCCGTCGATGGTGACCCGGCGCCCGCCGAGCAGGACCCGCTTGAGCCAGTCGGGGATTTTGGGCAGCAGCCGAAGGGCGACGCCGCCGATCTTGGTCATGACCGTCAAGCGGAGTCGGCTGGGTCGCCCCGCGACCGGATGCTCCGGTCGGACGACCAGTTCGGCGTGACTTGTCACCGCGGACTGCACAGCATCGCCTGGCATGCTCATGGTCATGGCTGATCCTTCAGGTGTTCCGAATCCAACGCTGATGCTCAACGACGGTACGTCCATCCCGGTGGTCGGCCTCGGAGTGTGGCAGACACCTGCAGAGGACACCGAACGCGCCGTCACGGCAGCATTGCACGCCGGATACCGACATATCGACACCGCCGCGGCATATCGCAACGAAACCCAGGTCGGCCAGGCCATCGCCGCGTCCGATGTCGCACGTGAGGACATCTTCGTCGTCACCAAGCTGTGGAACTCCGACCAGGGCTACGAGAAGACCCTCGCCGCGTTCGACGCCAGCATGCAGCGATTGGGGCTCGACTACCTGGACCTCTACCTGATTCATTGGCCGATGCCCGCGCAGAACCTGTTCGTCGACACCTTCAAGGCGTTCGCCCACCTGCGTGACCAGGGCCGGATCCGCGCCATCGGCGTCAGCAACTTCGAGCCCGAGCACCTGAAACTGCTCATCGACGCCACGGGGATCGTGCCGGCCGTCAACCAGATCGAACTGCATCCCCGCCTGCCCCAGGCGGAGCTGCGCGAGACCCATGCCCGGTACGGCATCGCCACCGAGGCCTGGAGCCCACTGGGGCAGGGATCCCTGCTTCAGGACCCGGCCATCACCGCCATCGCCGAGCGACACGGAAAAACGCCAGCACAGGTCCTGATTAGGTGGCATATCCAGCTGCGTAATATCGTCATCCCGAAATCGGTGAACCCAGAGCGGATTGCGAGCAATTTCAACGTGTTTGATTTCGAGCTGAGCGAAGCGGACATCGCGTCCATCGCGACCCTCGACAACGGCACCCGCCTGGGCCCGGATCCACGAACATTCAACTTCACAGGGTAGGTGACATGGCCTCCGCAGAGATTCCCAATGTGGCGCTCCACGACGACAACACGATTCCGGCGCTCGGCCTCGGTGTTGCCGAGCTGTCGGACGCCGAGACCGAGCGTGCCGTCTCGGCTGCGCTCGAGATGGGTATCCGTCTGATCGACACCGCAGCCGTCTACGGCAACGAAGAGGCCGTCGGCCGGGCCATCGCCGCGTCGGGCATCCCGCGTGCCGAGATTTTCGTCACCACCAAGCTGGCCAACGCCGACCAGGGCTTCCAGGCCGGCCAGGACGCCCTCAAGGTCAGCCTCGACAAGCTCGGCATGGAGTACGTGGACCTCTACATGATCCATTGGCCCGCCGGCGACATCAGCAAGTACGTGGACAGCTGGGGTGCGCTGATCAAGGTGCACAACGACCGCAGCGCCAAGTCGATCGGCGTCTGCAACTTCACCGACGAGGACCTGTCCACCATCATCGACCTGAGCTACGTCAGCCCGGTGGTCAACCAGATCGAGCTGCACCCGCTGCTCAACCAGGCGGCGCTGCGCGCGGTGCACGCCGAGCGCGGCATCGTCACGCAGGCCTACAGCCCTCTGGGCGTCGGCAATCTACTGACCAACCCGACCGTGCAGTCGATTGCCGGCGAGTACAGCAAGACCCCGGCGCAGGTGCTGATCCGCTGGAGCCTGCAGCTGGGTAACTCGGTCATCCCCCGCTCGTCGTCGCCGGAACGTATCGCCGAGAACATGGACGTGTTCGGCTTCGAGCTGGCCACCGAGCACATGAATGCCCTGAACGCTCTCGACAACGGCACCCGGTACCGCCCGGACCCCGCTACCTACACGGGCATCTAGGCCGCCGGGCGTTCCTGCCGTAAACACAACACAAATGGTCGTCCTCCCATCGGGAGGACGACTATTTGCGTTTAGCCCGAACGAGTTTGGGTAGCGGCGGAGGCGACCCTCGCTCGCCTGTCACAGATGTGTCCAGTGCGTCGCATGTGTCAGTTGTAGAGCAACTCGCAGCAATTGATTTGCATTAACTATCCCGCTATTACCTCTGGTGCGTTAATTTGATATTGCGTCCGCTAATCCGACGCAACCATGCAGCATCAAAGAGGGGGTTCAAAAAGTGATCCGTCCATTTGGCAGCACCTCAGAATTAACGAAACCGACAATTGTCGTCATCTCCCGTCGCTTGGCAATAGGCGCGGCGACAATGGGATTCGGCGCTTTGATAATCAGCGGCGCAACCGGCACCGCCTACGCCGACAAATCGCATTCGGGGAGCACCACCCACAGCACGACGGCCAGCGCCGGCGCGGCGAAGTCAACGCCGAAAGCCGCCGCGGCCACCCCGAAGGCAGCAGCCGCCACCCCCAAGGCAGCAGCCGCCACGCCGAAGGCAGCAGCGGCCGGCAGCCCAGTGTCCGGCATCGCGGGCGCACTGGACGGCACGGTCAAGACCGTGGCAGGCGCACTCAACGGCACCACACACACCCTCGCCGGCGACCTCGACGGCACCACCCACACCGTCGCGGGCGCGCTCAATGGCACCACGAACACCCTCGCCGGCGACCTCGACGGCACCACCAAGACCGTCGCCGGCGGACTCAACGGCACCACCCACACCGTCGCGGGCGCGCTCGACGGCACCAGCAAGACCCTCGCCGCCGACCTCAACGGCACGTTGATGACCATCGGAGGTTTTTTTGGACGCCACTAACAGCGCTTAGGCGCGAATTCGATATCCCGAGCGCGGCCAATACGGCCGATTATTGAATAGCGCCATTCTGTCGGCGAAATTCAGTTGCCTGCTATCGGTTATTTCGCCGTGTTCGCCAAAATGCGTGACCAGGTATTAGTTGCCGGGGTGCATTAGCTCGGCAACCAATACCCACGCAATCGACGCCGACTACGCCCAGATTAGCGGCGCCGCCGCCGGTCGGCTTTTCAGCAAACAATTCAGCACCGGTTTTCGTGCAGAGTCATCCCCGTAGGCAACAAAGACCCGAAGATTCCGTTCTGTTCTGGCGATCAGTGCCGGAGCACAGTGCGGTCGCGGTCACCGCACCCTCGAACACTCCCGCTCAGCAGGTATCCCTTTGCCATGGCTGCGCCAGCGCGTTGGTTGGCTCCACGGGTCAGGTCATGGGACCGCTCTACCCGCGGTTGCCTAGCCTGTCGGGCAGGTCGCGGCCGCATCGCGGAGAACGGGCACCGATGGCTGGTCGACCGGGAGTCCGTAGCCGCGCACCACCGCGATGTACTGCACCGCGTACTGGCACCAGAACCCGTGGTTGGGCGGCATCCAATCGGACGGCTGCTTGTCCCCTTTGTCCTGATTGGATTTCCCGGACACGGCAAGGAGATTCGCCGGGTCATTGGCAAATCGGAGCCGAAGCTCGTCATTCCAGTCCCGGGCCCCCAGGTCCCAGGCCAGTGCCAGCGGCACGATGTGGTCGATCTGCACCGCCGCACCGAGCTGGTTGCCACGCGTGAATGCGATGGTGTCGTTGGTATACGGGTCGTGCAGCACTCCCGTCTTCACGGCCTGCGGGCAGCGCTTGAGCGACACGATGGTCTTGTCCGTGAGATCGCGGTTCAGGATGTCGTTGCGAGTGTCGCAGCCGTTGTGGCCGTCGGGCGCCGAGTTGTCGTCGGTCCAGGGCTCGCCGAACGCCGCGCGCCGGTAGTTGGGGTCCCGCACGCGCCGCGGAATGACGACCACTCCGGCCAGGACGTCGGTACCGGGCGCGACGGTCGGTACCGATGCGCCGTCAGGGCCGTCGGCGACCGCTGCGGGTTCGTCGGCGGTACCCACCTGGATGGCCACCACGACGGCCAGCACCACCGCGGCCACCAGCCACAGCAGGCGCTTCACCACAACCCCGTCGCTGGCGCTCGCCTGGTCACGCCTTGTCCAGGTACTCGACGCGATCGGTGTCGACGAATTGGGCGGCCAGCGCGGACATCCCGGGATCATCCGGATTCTGCGCATAGGCCGCCTGACAGAACGCGCGAGCCGACTCGATGACTTCCTGGTGGTCGGCCAGCGACAGGAACCGCAGATGGCCGGCCCGCCCGGACTGGTTGAGGCCCAGCACATCGCCCTCGCGGCGTTCCTGCAGATCCAGGTCGGCCAGCTCGAAACCGTCGAGGGTGCCGGCGACGGCCTGCAACCGCGCGCCGGCCTTCGATCCCTCCGGCAGCCTCGTCGCGAGCAGGCACAGGCTGGCATGCGAGCCGCGACCGATGCGGCCCCGCAGCTGGTGCAGCTGACTGATCCCGAAGCGGTCCGCGTCCATCACGACCATGACCGTCGCGTTGGGCACGTCGACGCCGACCTCGATCACCGTGGTGCACACCAGCACATCGATCTGACCGGCCCGGAAGGCCGACATGATCGCGTCTTTCTCGTCGCCCGGCAGCCGGCCGTGCATCAGTCCCAGGCGCAGTTTCTGCAGGGGGCCCGTGCGCAGCTTGTCGTACAGTTCGACGACGGTCACCGGCGGCGGCCCGGCCTCGTTGTTCTCGGTCTGCTTGTCGTTCTCGTCGATCCGGGAGGCCACCACGTACGCCTGCCGCCCAGCCTGGACCTCTTCGCGGATACGGGCCCACGCCCGGTCCAGCCAGGCCGGCTTCTGGCTGACGAAGATGGTCTTGGTGTCGATCGGCTGGCGGCCGCGCGGCAGCTCCCGCATGGTCGAGGTCTCCAGATCGCCGTACACCGTCAGCGCGACGGTGCGCGGGATCGGCGTGGCCGTCATTACCAGCAGGTGCGGTGTCAGGCCGTCGGGAGCCTTGGCGCGCAAGCGATCTCGCTGCTCTACCCCGAACCGGTGCTGCTCGTCGACCACCACCATGCCGAGCCGGTCGAATTCCACAGCGTCCTGCAGCAGCGCGTGGGTGCCGATGACGATGCCCGCCCGTCCGCTCGATACTTCCTCACGAACCTGGCGCTTCTGTTGCGCCGTCATGGATCCGGTGAGCAGTGCCACCGAGGTCGCGTCGTCGGGCGCACCGAGCTGGCCTGCCATGGCCAACGGCCCGAGGACATCGCGAACCGACCGGGCATGTTGCACGGCAAGCACTTCCGTCGGCGCGAGCAGCGCGCACTGGTAGCCGGCATCGACCATCTGCAGCATGGCCAGCACCGAGACGATGGTCTTGCCCGAGCCGACCTCGCCCTGCAACATCCGGTTCATGGGCCGGGACTCGGACAGCTCGGCCGACAGCACCTCGAGGACGTCACGTTGGCCCGCCGTCAATTCGAACGGCAACCGGTCGCGCAGCGCGGCGGCCAGACCGTCGGCACGCGGCGGTGCCGCCGGGCCGGATTGCGACTGCGCACTGTGCCGACGGGCAGCCAGCGCCCACTGCAGGCCCGCCGCCTCATCGAAAGTCAGGCGCTCCCTGGCCTGTTCACGGTCCGCTTCGCGCTCACCGAGGTGGATGTCGCGCAGCGCCTGATCTTCAGAGATCAGACCACGTTGCACCCGGATCGATTCCGGCAGCGGGTCGGGTACCGGGTCCAGCACGGCCAGCACCTGCAGGATGCAGGCGTAGATGTCCCAGCTCTGCACCTTGGCGCATGCCGAGTAGATCGGGAAGAACTCCCGCTCGAACGCCGACATCTGCAGCTCGCCGTGCATCTTCTCGGAGGCGTCGGCGATCTTCTTCAGCGCCGGGGAACCGAACGTGCGGCCCGCACCCGAATTGAGGACCAGATGCGCGGGATGCGTCAATTGCATTGTGCGCCCGTAGAATCCGACGACACCCGACAACATCACCCGGGTCCCTTCGACAAGGGATTTCTTGAGGAATTTGGCGTTGAAGAAGGTTGCGGTGACCTTCGGATTACGGTTACCGAGGGTGACCACCAGGTATTCGCGCTTGGGCGCCCGGTTGGTCCAGCGCGTCTCCGCCTTGGTGATGACATCGACGAACGTGACGTGGTCGCCTTCCTCAGGCAACTCGGTGTCCTCGCCGAGCACCGTCATACCCTGGCTGTACTTGCGCGGATAGTGCCGCAGGAGATCGTTGACGGTGCGGATCCCGAAGAATTCTTCAAGTGGCGCAGCGGATTTGGCACCTAGTACGTGCACCAGTGAGTCGGTCAGCGCGACCACCGCTACTCCACTCCGATCAGTAACGCATCCCCACGGTGACCGGTGTGATAGGTCACCAGCTCGGCAGCCAGGTGTTCCTGGCGCACATGTTCGGCCAGCGCGGCGCCCACCTCGGCGTCGACCCCCGCGCCGGTCAGCACTGTCACCAGTTCTCCGCCCGACGACAGCAACAGGTCGATCAGCCCGCTGGCCGCACTCACCAGATCGTGGCCGACGATCAGCACCTCGTCACCGGCGATACCCAGCCCGTCGCCGGGACGGCACCTGCCGGCCCAGGTCAACGCTGCCTCGGTGGCGATCCGCACCGAACCGTGCCGGGCGCCTGCCGCCGCGCGCGCCATGGTGTACCCGTCGTCGACCGCCTGACGGTTGGGGTCGTGCACGGCCAGCGCCGCCAATCCCTGCACCATGGACCCGGCCGGTACCGGCACCACGTCCATGCCCCAACTGATCGCCGTGGCGCAGCCGGCCACCAGCTCCTCGGCAGCGAGAAAACCGTTGGGCAGCACCATGATCTGAGCGGCGCCGGTGCCGACCAGCCCGGCGAGGAACTGCTGTGCGCTGACGGGCCCGCCGTCCGGCCGCAGCACGTGCGCGCCTTCACCGCCGAACAACTCCTCCGCACCGTCGCCGTCGACGATCGCGAGCACGGCGCGGTCCCGGCTCCAGCCGCCCGAGGGCCGGGCACCGGCCGCCCCGATCAGCGCGGTGACCTGAATTCTGCTGACTGTGCCCAGGTCGAGGGCGGCCTCGATCGCGGCGCCGGCATCGTCGGCGTGCACATGCACGCTGTACTGGACACCGGCGACCGCGGCGGCGATGGCCACCGATTCACCCAGCCGCAACAATCGGGCGCGCAGCACTTCGACCCTGTCCGGGTGGCAGTCACCCAGCAGGTACATCACCTCGAATTGTGGTGGTGCGCCATTGATCTCGTGATGCCCGTGGTCGTGGTCCGCACGCGGGTGCGCGGCACCCGGCTGGTACTGCGGCCGCGGGGCCGAGGCACCGGACAGCGTCGCGGTCAGCGCGTCGAGCAGGACCAGCAACCCGCGTCCGCCGGCGTCCACGACACCCGCTTCGGCAAGCACGTCGAGCTGATCGGGGGTGCGCTCGAGCGCCACCGCGGCGGCATCCGAGACCGCGGCCGCGATGGTCGCGAGGTCGGCCACGCCGTTCTGGTTCTCGGCTTCCACTGCGGCCGCCTGCAGTACCGAGACGATGGTGCCGGGCACCGTCTGCCCGACGGACGCGACGGCCAGGACCTGCGCGTGGTGCAAGGCCGCGGTGAATTCGGGCGCGGTGATCTCACCGCACTCTCCGCCCTCGCCGCGCTGCAGCGCAGCCTCGGCCGCGACGTCGGCCACCCCGCGCAGGATCTGGGACAGGATGACCCCGGAGTTACCCCGGGCGCCGCGCAAGGCCCCTGCCGACAACGCGGCCGACACCGCCGCCACGTCGTTGCCCGCCGCCTTCACCGCCTCGTCAGCCTGAGCTGCGGCAGCACGCATGGTGAACAACATGTTGGTGCCGGTGTCGGAATCGGCAACCGGGTAGACGTTGAGCCGGTTGATCTCGTCGGTGTGGGCAATCAGATGCAGGACCGCGGTGTGAGCCCAGTCACGTAACGCGATCCCATCCAGCGGACGGGGTGTGCGACCCACGCCAGCTGACATGTGACCTCCATCGCGTTCACCCGGGTGCACCCCGATTCTGCAGTCGCCCGCCCGGCAACCCTCGGTGCCCGTCAGCCTAGCCAGTGGCCCCGACAGATTTCCTGACCAACTCCTATCGAACACCCCGCCACCAGACCCATTTTGGTGATCGTCAGGCCGCCCGGTATCCTGGTCAGGTTGTCTGTTCGCGCCGCGCAAGTCTGTGGCCGTCGGACTCAGACCCCAAGTACTGATTTTCGAGGAGTTCTTCATGGCCGCCGTGTGCGACATCTGCGGAAAGGGACCGGGCTTCGGTATGTCCGTCTCGCACTCCCATCGTCGGACCAACCGCCGCTGGGATCCGAACATCCAGACCGTGCGTGCCGTCGACCGTCCGGGCGGTAACCGCAAGCGTGTCAACGCCTGCACCTCCTGCATCAAGGCCGGCAAGGTCACCCGCGGCTAGTTTCGGCTACCCCGGGGCGGATTGATTCCGCTTACCACTGAAGCTGTACACGAAAGCGCTGCGCGAAACCCGCGCAGCGCTTTCGCGTGTCTTCAGTCCGAAGACGCCGGGCGCGGTCGCGACCGTAACCTGATGGTGGCCTAAGGCAGCCGCCAGTCGATGGGCTCCGCGCCGAGTCCCGTCAGCAGCTCGTTGGCCCGGCTGAACGGACGAGACCCGAAGAAGCCGCGGGACGCCGACAACGGCGACGGGTGCACCGACTCGATGCTCGCGCACCGCTCACCTGTGAGCATGGGCTTGAGGGTCTGCGCGTCGCGCCCCCACAGCACCGCCACGAGCGGCTGGGGTCGCGCGATCAGTGCCTTGATGGCGCACTCGGTGACGGCCTCCCAGCCTTTTCCGCGGTGCGACGCCGGATTGCCCGGCCGTACCGTCAGCACCCTGTTCAGCATCATGACGCCCTGCTTCGACCACGGGCTCAGGTCGCCGCAACCGGGCGGCTCGTGGCCGAGGTCCGCTGTGTACTCGGTGAAGATGTTGGACAGGCTGCGCGGCAGCGGACGTACCTCGGGAGCCACCGAGAAGCTGAGCCCGACGGCGTGTCCAGGGGTCGGATAGGGGTCCTGCCCCACGATCAGCACCCGCACCTCGTCGAAGGGGAAGGTGAAGGCGCGCAACACATTCTCCCCCGTCGGCAAGTAGCCGTGGCCCGCCGCGTTCTCGGCGCGCAGAAACTCACCCATCGCGGCGACCTGCTCGGCGACCGGTTCGAGCGCGCGGGCCCAGCCGGGCTCCACCAGTTCCGATAGCGGGCGGGCGGTCATGCGGGCACCTGAGATCTCACGGGTAGCCACCCTACTGACCGAACGATTCCCAGCCGCCGACTCCTTGCCATGACGCGCCGTCGAGCGTCACGCGCGGCGCGCCGGACAGGACGGTCCCGATGGCGCGCCACCCGTCCGGCAGTGCGCCGCCGAAGGTGCCGACCAGCACGTGGTCCTCGCCGCCGCCGAGCACCCAGGAGCGGGCGTCGCCCCCGACCATCGCGGCCGCCGGCGTCAGGGTGGCCACGTCGGCCTCGAGCGCCGCCGTCGACAGGTCGACGGCTACGCCCGAGGCCTCCGCGATGTGGCCGACGTCGGCGACCAATCCGTCGGACACGTCCGTCAGCGAGGTCGCACCCGCCGCTGCGGCAGCCGCCCCTTGCCCGTACCGGACGTGCGGCACCAGATGCCGCTGGCGCAGCTCATCGAATTCGTGGATACCCTTGTGCCAGAGGGCATACCCCGCGCCTGACCACCCCAGGTCACCGACCACCGCGACGGTGTCCCCCGGCCGCGCACCAGACAGCAGCACCGGCGGACGGCCGCCCAGATCCCCGAGTACGGTGACCGAGACCACCCACTGGGGCGCCGCGACCAGGTCACCACCGACGATGCCTGCGCCGAATCGCGTTGCCTCCGACCACATTCCGTCGGTCAGCTGTTGCGCGTCCGCGGCCGCGGTGTCGACCGGCGCCCCGAAGGCGACGACGAAGGCGTACGCCCGTCCTCCCATGGCCTCGATATCCGCGGCGTTCTGCGCGATTGCCTTGCGCCCCACGTCATGCGGCGTGGACCAGTCCCGGCGGAAATGCCGACCCTCCACCAGCATGTCGGTGGAGACCACAGCCCGGCCGTCGGGAACGGACACGAGCGCGGCATCGTCACCCGGACCGACGACGACCTCGGCGGGCTGGGTACGGCGGGCGGTCAAGCGCCCGATCACCGCGAACTCGCCGAGCTCCGCCAGGGTCTCCCCGGATTCAGCGCTGGTCATGGTGGTGGAGTCTAGGTGTTCTTCACAGGCAGGTTGTGAACGCGTAGGCGGTCGATGGGTGTCTTGCCTTTGATGCCGCTGTGGGGTCGATGGTGATTGTAGTGATGCAGCCAGTGGGGATAGGTCACGGCGCGTTCGTCCTCTGATAGGTAGGTGCGTGCGTAGGCCCATTCGGTGGCCAGGGTCCGGTTGAATCGTTCGACCTTGCCGTTGGTTTGGGGACGGTACGGCCGGGTCTTCTTGTGGCTGATGCCATCGCCGAGCGCGGTAGCGAAAACCTTTGACCGATAGCATGATCCGTTATCGGTCAGCACCCGCTTAACAGTGATGCCGTAACCATTGAAGTAGGCGTTGGCCCGGACCCAGAAATCGGCGGCGGTCTGTTTGCGCTCATCGCCGAGGATCTCCGAGTACGCCAACCGCGAGTGGTCATCAACGGCATGGTGCAGGTAGGCGTAGCCGGCCCCGCTGCGGTTGCGCCGTCCGGCTTGGCGCCCGAGTTTGCGATGCCCACCGCCGTCGGGGATGCGACCGAGCTTTTTGATGTCGACGTGGACCAGGTCTCCGGGCGCGGGATGCTCGTAGCGGTGAGGTTTGGGTCGGCGCACGACCAACCCGGTGTTCTGGTCCAGATCACGCAGCAGCGGCATCCGGTAGCGGCGCAGGACCGCCTCCACAGTCGAGCGGGGCAGCCGTAGGTGCGCCGCGATGCGGTGCGGGCCCCAGCGACGGGTGAAGCGCACCTTGATGATCCGGCGCTCGCGACGCTGCGCCAGGCGCCGCGGGCTACGGTGCGGGCGGCTGGAGCGATCGGCCATCGCCTGCTTACCTCCAGCGCGGTAGCGATCGGCCCATTTCTTGGCCGTGGCCCTCGAACACTGGAATCGCTCGGCAGCACGAGCCAGCGGCCATCGGTCATCAACAACACACTGAGCCAGAGCCAAACGGCCACGCGGAGTCAGGAAGGCATTACGGTGAGACACGAGGACCTCTCGGTGATCGATGTGTGTGTGGTAACCACAGCGATACCGGAGGTCCTCACCTATTTCCGCTCACCACGCCGTTCACAACCTGTCCAAGAGTTACATCTAGGGCGCACGACGATCAAGCGGCGAGGCACGAGCCGCGTTGAAGAGTGCGGCAAGTCGATGATGCAGGTTGACCGCCGTCAGGCTGCCGGGGCGACCGGCGCTCTAGAGTTGCCGTCATGACCGAAACCGGTGACCCCGATGATCTGGATGGGCCGCCGCGCGGCGCCATCATCGCGGCCATCGTGGTGGCGGTCGCGGCGATCGTCGGATTGCTCGCGTATGCGGCGCTGCGGCAGGCGCCGGCGGACCTGCCTGTTGCCCTCCCGCCGGCCGACGCGCCGGCGCCGCAGGCCGACAGCGAGCAGTGCCGCGCACTCCTGGCGGCACTGCCGGACACCATGGGCGACTTCCGGCGGGCGACGCTCGCCGACCCGGCCCCTACGGGAGCCGCCGCCTGGCTGGGACCGACCGGCATCGACACCGTGGTGCTGCGCTGCGGTGTCGAGCGCCCCGACGGCTTCGTGGTCGGCGCACCGCTGCAGATGGTGAACGCGGTGTCGTGGTTCGAAGCCAGCGGCCCCTCGGCCAGCACCTGGTACGCCGTCGACCACGGCGTAGTCGACGGCGGAAAAGGGGCCACTTACGTGGCGCTGACGCTGCCGCAGGGCTCCGGTCCGACGCCGATCCAGACCGTCTCCGAGCTCATCGAGAAGGTGATGCCGGCCCGCCCGCTGGACCCGGCGCCGGCCCGCTAACGCAGGCCGGTCCCCCGTCCGACCGCCGTATCCACCATGACACTCAGCAAGGTGGCGTAGTCGACACCGCTGGCGGCCCACATCTGCGGGTACATCGAGATGGTGGTGAAGCCCGGCATGGTGTTGATCTCGTTGATCACCGGCCCGTTCTCGGTCAGGAAGAAGTCGACGCGGGCCAGGCCCTGGCAGTCCAGCGCCTTGAACGCGCGAATGGCCAATTGTCTTATCTCGTCGGCGATTTCGTCATCGACCTTGGCCGGCACGTCCAGCTCGGCGGCGTCCTCGAGGTACTTGGTGGCGAAGTCGTAGAACCCGCCACCCACGCGAATCTCGCCCAGCTCGCTGGCCGCGATACGGCCGTCGGGGTATTCCAGCACCCCGCATTCCACTTCCCGGCCCGGCATCGCGGCTTCGACGATCACCTTCGGGTCGTGTTGGCGCGCATAGGCGATGGCCTGATCGAGCTCGTCCCACGAAGCGACCCGGCTCACACCGATGGACGATCCGCCGCGGGCCGGCTTGACGAACACCGGCAGGCCCAGGCGCTCGCGGTCATCCAGGCTCAACGTCACATCGCGCGGCCGCAGCACCACCTGGTCGCCGATCGGCAGACCGTCGGCAGCCAGCAGCTTCTTGGTGAATTCCTTGTCCATACCCGCGGCGCTGGCCAGCACGCCCGCGCCGACATACGGCACACCGGCCAGTTCCAGCAGGCCTTGGATGGTGCCGTCTTCGCCGTACGGGCCGTGCAGCACCGGGAAAACGACGTCGACGGCCGTCAGGACCTGCGCGACACCGTCGTGCAGAGACAGCAGTTCACCGCGGCGGTTCGGGTCGGCGGCCAGCGTCAGCGCGGTGCCAGACGCGGCGGTGACACCGGGCAGCTGCCCGTCGGTGATGGCAAGGGTCTCGGGACGACCGTCGCCCAGCACCCACGAACCGTCCGGGGTGATGCCGACAGCGACGACCTCGTAGCGGGCCGGGTCCAGGTTGCGCAGGATGCTCCCGGCCGAAACGCAGGAGATCGCGTGCTCCGAACTGCGTCCGCCGTAAACGACGGCGACCCGGGTACGGCCGGCGGCTCCTGAGGAATGAGGGGCAGTCACAACCTAGAGAGGCTACCTGGCTACTCCAGGGCACCCGTGATGTCGGCCAGTAGGTCATCGATGTCCTCGATGCCGAGCGAGATCCGCGCAAAACCCGGCGACACCGCATCGCCCCAGCGTGCACGCCTGTCGACCGAGGTGTGGATGCCACCGAAACTGGTGGCGGCGACCAGCAGCCGGCTGCGGTTCACCAGATCGTGCACGGCGGCGGCGTCGGCCAACTCGATCGCGAGCAGCCCGCCGAATCGCCGCATCTGATCCCGGGCCACGGGATGCGCCGCGTCGGTGGGCAGCCCGGGATAGCGGACGGCCCGCACAGCCGGGTGGGCATCGAGCGTCATGGCCAGCGCGAGGGCGTTGCTGCACTGCCGTTCGAACCGCAGACCGGCGGTGCCCAGGCTGCGCAACGCCAACCAGGCCTCGAAATGCCCGAGGATCGCACCGGCCAGCACGCGTTCCCGCTCGATGGCGGCCATCAGCTCCCGGTGGCATCCGGCGACGTAGCCGGCCAGCAGATCGCTGTGCCCGGACAGGCCCTTTGTGGCACTGGCGACCACCAGATCGGCACCGAGCGACAGCGGCTGCTGACCCAGCGGGGTCGCGGCGGTGTTGTCCACCACCAGGGTCGCGCCGCGGGAGCGGCAGATCGTGGACAACCGGTGCAGGTCGACGACATCGAGCGTGGGGTTCACCGGAGATTCGGCGAGCACCACATCGGCATGGGACAGCTGCTCGGCGGCGCCACAGATTCCCGCGGCGGTCGCCTCGATCACGGTGACGCCACGGGCGGCGAGATACTCGGCCGCGTACCGGCGTACCTGGTAATAACCATCGGCTGGGACCACCAGAGTGGTACCCGGGGTCGCCAGCACCCGCAGTGCGGACGAGATGGCGGCCATCCCCGACGAGAACGTCAGCGC
Organism: Mycolicibacterium sp. HS_4_1; assembly: GCF_054515875.1. NCBI lineage: Bacteria > Bacillati > Actinomycetota > Actinomycetes > Mycobacteriales > Mycobacteriaceae > Mycobacterium > Mycolicibacterium sp. HS_4_1. Next base: position 2,279,078 of record NZ_CM137261.1, on the reverse strand, counting down.
CGAGATGGCGCCTTCCAGTTCGGCCAGGGCCGATTCCAGCTGGCGCCACACTGGATTGGAGTTGCGGCCGTAGAAGTCCAGACCGTCGGCTTCGTCGTCGGACAGGTGATACGCCGCCACCGGAACCGGCGGCGGCGCCACCGGCTGCCCTGGAACCCGCTGTGATGCAGTCGCTTTGACGCTACGGGTGGAATCGCCGAGCTGGCCGTCCATTGCTCACTCCGGTTTGGTGCTGCGGCCGAGGACCAGTGCGAAGGCTTCGTCGACCGATAACCCCTTGTGGCACACCCGGTTCACGGCATCGGTCAGCGGCATCTCGACGTCGTAGCTCTCGGCGAGGGCCAGCACCGACTGGCAGGAGGTGACGCCCTCGGCGACTTTCCCGCTGGCCGCAGCCATCGCCGATTCCATGGTGCCGCCGCGGGCCAGGCGCTCACCGAAGCTGCGATTGCGGGACTGTGGCGACGTGCAGGTGGCGACCAGATCGCCGACGCCGGCCAAGCCCGCCAGCGTTACGCCCTTGGCACCCAGCGCGATTCCCAGCCGCATGATTTCGGCCAGGCCGCGGGTGATGATGGCGGCGGCGGTGTTCTCACCGAAACCGACGCCGGCAGCCATTCCACACGCCAGCGCGATGACGTTCTTGCAGGCCCCACCGATCTCGGCGCCGATGACGTCGGCGTTGGTGTACGGCCGGAAATATCCCGTCGCGAACGCGCGCTGCAGGGCGACCGCCCGACCCGAGTCGGTACACGCGATGACAGTGGCGGCGGGCTGTTCGTCGACCACCTCACTGGCCAGGTTGGGCCCGCTGAGCACGCCGACCCGGCCCGAATCAGCACCGGTCACCTGGACGATGACCTGGCTCATGCGCAGCAGGCTGTCGAGTTCGATGCCCTTGGCCACGCTGACGAGCGTGGTGTCGTCACCCAGATGGCCGGTCCAGTCGGTCAGGTTGGTGCGCAGCGTCTGGGACGGCACTGCCAGCAGGACCGTACACGCACCCGTCAGCGCTTCGGCGGGATCCGCGGTCGCTTTGATGGACGCCGGTAACGCCCGGTCACCGAGATATTTCGAGTTCCGGTGCGTCTCGTTGATCTCGCGCGCCACCTCCGCGCTGCGCGCCCACAACGTCACATTGTTGCCCGCGTCCGCCAGGACTTTCGCCAGTGCCGTCCCCCACGCTCCGGCACCCATCACCGCTGCCTCCACCACGGCGTCAACAGTAGTCCCGTCGACCCTTTGGCAGTATGGCGGTCATGAGCATCGACCCGAGTGCGGACACGGCCGGCGGCGGCACCGGTGTCGGGTTGATCATCGCGCTGAAGAGGCTGGCCGCGGCCAAGACGCGGCTGGCCCCGGTTTTCGCCGGCGATCTGCGCGAGCAGGTAGTGCTCGCGATGCTCCTCGACACCATCGCCGCTGCCTTGGCCGTGCCCGCCGTCGGCTCCGTCACCGTCGTCACCCCGGACGCGGAGGCGGCCGCCGCGGTGCGCGAGCTCGGTGCCGACGTTCTCGTGGACCCCACTCCGGCGGGGCACCCCGATCCGTTGAATCACGCACTCGCGGCCACGGAGCGGTCCTTGCGGGACCGGGTGACGAACATCGCGGTATTGCAGGGCGATCTGCCTGCGCTACGCACCGCGGAACTGGCCGACGCCATCGCCGGCGCCAGTCGGCATGCTCGCAGTTTCATCGCTGACCGGCACCGCACCGGCACCGCGGCGCTCTTCGCTTTCGGCGCTCCCCTCGACCCCGAATTCGGTGCCGATTCCGCACGGCGCCATGCAGATTCGGGTGCGGTGGAACTATCGGGCGAATGGCCGGGACTGCGCTGCGACATCGACACCCCGGACGATCTGGAGACGGCGCGCAGACTCGGCGTGGGTCCCGCGACGACCCGGATCGTCAGCGCCGCACGGTGAGGGCAGACGCCCCGGTCTGACGATCCAGCATCACCAACCGTGTGGCCTGCACCCTGCCGATAGGGAATGATCGTCTGGGTGACCGAAGCCGACACCCGATCAATGCAGACCGAGCGGGCCTCAGTCGACGGCCCGCGTGCGCGGGCGGCTGTCGACTCCGACCCGGAGCCGCTGCCTGCGGCCACCGCGGATCCGACAGACGGCGCGCTACCCGATGACCGCTACCTCAACCGTGAGCTGAGCTGGCTGGACTTCAACGCCCGGGTGTTGGCGCTCGCCGCCGACCGGTCACTGCCGCTGCTGGAGCAGGCCAAGTTCCTGGCGATCTTCGCGTCGAATCTCGATGAGTTCTACATGGTTCGGGTGGCCGGGCTGAAGCGCCGCGACGAGACCGGTCTGTCGGTCCGGTCGGCGGACGGCCTGTCCCCTCGCGAACAACTGCGCCGGATCGGTGAACGCACCCAGCAGATCTCGACCCGGCACTCCGCGGTGTTCGGTGAGGTGGTGCGCCCGGCGCTGGCCGAGCAGGGCATCACGATCGTCAACTGGAGCGAACTCGACGAGAACGAGCAGTCCAAACTCTCGACCTACTTCCACGATCAGGTGTTCCCGGTGCTGACGCCGCTGGCCGTCGACCCCGCGCACCCGTTCCCGTTCGTCAGCGGGCTGAGCATCAACCTGGCCATCACCGTGCGCAACCCCGACGACGGCACTCGGCACTTCGCCCGAATCAAGGTGCCGGACAACGTCGATCGATTCGTCGAGCTGCCCGACCCGGGGTCGGCGGGCGACGGCGTCAAGTCCCGCGTGCGGTTCCTGCCGATGGAAGAACTGATCGCGGCATTCCTGCCGGTGCTGTTCCCGGGGCTGGACATCGTCGAACATCACGCTTTCCGGATCACCCGTAACGCCGACTTCGAAGTCGAAGAGGACCGCGACGAGGATCTCCTGCAGGCGCTGGAACGCGAGCTCGCCCGGCGCCGGTTCGGCTCCCCGGTGCGGCTCGAGGTCGCCACGGACATGACCGAGAACATGCTCGATCTGCTGCTGCGCGAGCTGGACGTGCACCCTGGCGACGTCATCGAAGTTCCTGGACTGCTGGATCTTTCGTCGCTGTGGCAGATCTACGGTGTCGACCGGCCCGACCTTAAAGACCGGCCGTTCGTACCGGCCACTCCCCCCGCGTTCGGCGAACGTGAGACACCCAAGAGCATTTTCGCGACACTCCGCGACGGAGATGTCCTGGTGCACCACCCGTACGACTCGTTCTCCACCACGGTGCAGCGTTTCATCGAGCAGGCCGCCGCCGACCCGAATGTGTTGGCCATCAAGCAGACCCTGTATCGGACTTCGGGCGACTCCCCGATTGTCAACGCGCTGATCGACGCCGCCGAGGCCGGCAAGCAGGTGGTGGCCCTGGTCGAGATCAAGGCCCGCTTCGATGAGCAGGCCAACATCAAGTGGGCCCGGCAACTGGAGCAGGCAGGCGTGCACGTGGTGTACGGACTGATCGGTCTCAAGACGCACTGCAAGACGGCGTTGGTGGTGCGACGCGAAGGTTCGACCATCCGCCGCTACTGCCACATCGGCACCGGCAACTACAACCCGAAAACCGCGCGCCTGTACGAGGACGTGGGCCTGCTGACCGCGGCACCTGAGATCGGTGCCGACCTCACCGATCTGTTCAACTCGCTGACCGGGTACTCGCGCAAGGTGTCGTACCGCAATCTGCTGGTCGCCCCGCACAGTGTGCGGCGCGGCATCATCGAGCGCATCGAGCGCGAGATCGAAGCCAAACGGGCCGGCGGCGACGGTCGCATCCGCATGAAGATGAACGCCTTGGTCGACGAGCAGGTCATCGACGCGCTGTACCGGGCGTCGCAGGCCGGGGTGCGGGTGGAGGTCGTGGTCCGGGGCATCTGTGCGCTACGTCCGGGTGCCGAAGGATTCTCCGAGAACATCGTGGTGCGCTCGATTCTCGGTCGCTTCCTTGAACATTCACGCGTTATTCACTTCAACGCCATCAATGAATTCTGGATCGGCAGCGCCGACATGATGCATCGTAATCTCGACCGTCGCGTCGAGGTGATGGCTCAGGTGAAGGACCCGAGACTGACCGAAGAACTGAGCGGGGTGTTCGATTCCGCGATGGATCCCGCGACCCGCTGCTGGGGGCTGGGTCCTGACGGGCACTGGACGGCGCTGCCACGGGAAGGCGAGAAGGTACGGGATCACCAGGTGTCGATCATGGAGCGGCACCGGACACCGTAGTTTTTCGCCCGGCAAGCCACGCACCGCGAAAACCTGATCCCGACAACCACACCCAGGAGCACAGGTGCCGAACAAGACGGCGCACGATACCCCCGCGACGCCGGTGTTCGCGGCCGGAGCGGTGTTGTGGCGCCCCGGCGAATCCGGGGATCCGCTGATCGCCGTCATCCACCGCCCGCGTTACGACGACTGGTCACTACCCAAGGGCAAAGTGGATCCCGGTGAGACCGAACCGGTTACCGCCGTCCGTGAAGTCTTGGAAGAGACCGGGTATGAGTCGGTACTGGGCCGGCGGCTGGCGTCCGTCACCTATCCGCTGGAGTACGGCACCAAGAAGGTCCGCTACTGGGCGGCCCGCACGACCGGTGGTGGGTTCAGCCCCAACGCCGAAGCGGACAAGCTCGACTGGCTACCGGTTGCCGACGCCATGCTCCGGCTGCAGTACCCCCATGATCGAAAGGTACTGCGGCGCTTCGTTCGTCGACCTGCCGATACCCGCACGGTGCTGATCGTCCGGCACGCCACCGCGGGGCGCAAGGCCCGGTACAAGGGCGACGATCGGCTGCGACCGCTCGACATGAAGGGCCGGGCACAAGCGGAATCGCTTGTCGGCCAACTGCTCGCCTTCGGCGCCAGCGACGTCTACGCGGCATCGCGGACCCGGTGCCACCAGACGATGGAACCGCTGGCACAGGAGCTCGGTGTCCAGATACGGGACGAGCCGACGCTCACAGAAGAGGCCTATGCGACCGACGCCGATGCGGCACGGAAGCGGGTGCTGAAGATTGCCGCGAAAAGCGATGGCGAAACAGTCCCCGTCATCTGCACCCAGGGCAAGGTGATCCCCGGCCTGATTTCGTGGTGGTGCGAGCGCAGCGGTATCCGGCCCGACAAATCACGTAATCGCAAGGGCAGCATGTGGGTGATGACGCTGCACGGTGACGCGCTGGTCGCCGCGGACCACATCGGCAGCCCACTACCGACAATGCTTTAACGGCCGCCCGTTCCGATGGGCCCAGCCCACACACAGACACGCCGTGGATCGCATGATCCACGGCGTGTCCGAGTCGGACCTATCGGTAGGGCTTAGCGGCGACCCTTCTTGGCGGGCGCAGCTTTCTTGGCCGGTGCGGCCTTCTTGGCGGGCGCAGCCTTCTTGGCCGGTGCGGCCTTCTTGGCGGGAGCGGCCTTCTTGGCCGGAGCCTTGGTGGCGGCAGCCTTCTTGACCGGAGCCGCGGCCTTCTTGGCCGGTGCGGCCTTCTTGGCGGGAGCGGCCTTCTTGGCCGGAGCCTTGGTAGCGGCAGCCTTCTTGACCGGAGCCGCGGCCTTCTTGGCGGGAGCGGCCTTCTTGGCCGGAGCCTTGGTAGCTGCAGCCTTCTTGGCCGGCGCGGCCTTCTTGGCGGGGGCAGCCTTCTTGGCGGCACCACGCTTGGCCGGAGCTGCGGTCGCGCCGCGCTTGACCGCGGGACCTTCGGCCGAAAGACGCTGTGCACCAGACACAACAGCCTTGAACTGGGCGCCCGGGCGGAACGCCGGAACCGACGTCGGCTTCACCTTGACGGTCTCACCTGTGCGCGGGTTGCGCGCAACGCGGGCAGCACGGCGACGCTGCTCGAAGACGCCGAAGCCAGTGATGGTGACGCTCTCGCCCTTGTGCACGGCGCGCACGATGGTGTCCACGATGTGCTCGACGGCCGCGGTGGCCTGACGACGATCGGTGCCCAACTTTTCTGTCAGGGCATCGATAAGTTCTGCTTTGTTCATCCAAAACCTCCGATGTCAGTGGCCCTGGGTGGACCGACTAATGCACACGGTAAACCCAGTACCCGCCGATTTCCAAGAGCCACGCCCGGTTTCGAGCATAGCTATCGCGAATTTCGGCAATCCGGTTGGCCCACTTGGGAGGTGGTTAGCAGGTTTCGAAAGGTGGTTGCGGGGGCAGGGATTCGAGCTGCGCCCGAGTGCCGAAATTGCTCCGCAGGCCCTCAGACGGGACCTGCGGAGCGCCAGCCTCAGGCCGGCAGCGTGCGGGGTTTGTAGCTCGGACGGCGCCGCTCGTACGCTTCGATCTCATCGCGTTTCCGCAGCGTAAGGCCAATATCGTCGAGTCCTTCGAGCAACCGCCACGCGGTGTAATCGTCAATCTTGAAGGGCAGCACGACCGTTCCGGCGGTCAAATTCCGATCTTGAAGATTCACAGTGATTTCCAGGCCCGGATTCTGCTCGATGAGCTTCCAGAGCAGTTCGACATCGTCCTGCGCGACCTCCGCGGCGAGCAATCCGGCCTTGCCGGAATTGCCGCGGAAAATATCTGCGAATCGCGACGAGATGACGACCCGGAATCCGTAATCCATCAACGCCCAGACCGCGTGTTCGCGCGAGGAGCCGGTGCCGAAGTCGGGGCCGGCGACCAGAACCGAGCCCCGGTCGAACGGCGGGAGGTTGAGAATGAACGACGGATCGGTGCGCCACCCGGCGAACAGTCCGTCCTCGAAACCCGTTCGGGTGACCCGCTTCAGATACACCGCCGGGATGATCTGGTCGGTGTCGACGTTCGACCGGCGCAGCGGAACGCCGATTCCGGTGTGGGTGCGAAAAGCTTCCATGATGATGCGCTCCTAGCTCAGAACTGGGCTCAAGTCAGAGGGTGAGGACAGGGTTCCGCGCACCGCGGTGGCGGCGGCGACGGCGGGTGACACCAGATGGGTGCGGCCGCCCTTACCTTGGCGGCCTTCGAAATTCCGGTTCGACGTGGACGCGCTGCGCTCGCCCGGAGCCAGCTGATCCGGGTTCATGCCCAGACACATCGAGCAGCCGGCCTGCCGCCACTGCGCGCCCGCAGCGGTGAAAACCTCGCCCAACCCCTCGGATTCGGCTTGCGCGCGCACTGCCATCGACCCAGGTACCACCAGCATCCGCACCCCGTCGGCGACCTTGCGACCACGCAGCACGTCGGCCACCACGCGCAGGTCCTCGATCCGGCCGTTGGTGCAGGAACCGACGAACACCGTGTCCACCGCGATGTCCCGCATCGGCAGATTGGCCTGAAGGTCCATATAGGCCAACGCTTTTTCAGCGGCCAGCCGCTCGCCTTCATCGAACATCTGTTCTGGATCCGGAACATTCCCGGATAGCGGCACGCCCTGTCCGGGGTTGGTACCCCAGGTGACGAACGGGCTCAACGTCGCCGCGTCGATGTGGACCTCGGTGTCGAATTCGGCACCCTCGTCAGTACGTAACGCCGTCCAGGCTTCCACGGCCGCGTCCCAATCGGCGCCCTTCGGCGCGTGCGGCCGGCCCTTGAGGAACTCGAACGTCGTCTCGTCGGGGGCCACCATGCCGGCACGGGCGCCGGCTTCGATGCTCATGTTGCAGATCGTCATCCGGCCTTCCATCGACAGCGATTCGATGGCGCTGCCGCGGTATTCGATGACATGGCCCTGACCGCCGCCGGTGCCGATCTTGGCGATCACCGCCAGGATGATGTCCTTGGCGCTGACGCCCGGCGGCAGCACGCCGTCGACGTTGACCGCCATGGTCTTGAATGGCTTGAGAGGCAACGTCTGGGTGGCCAGCACATGCTCGACCTCGGACGTGCCGATGCCCATGGCGATGGCACCGAAGGCGCCGTGCGTGGACGTGTGGCTGTCACCACACACCACCGTCATGCCGGGCTGGGTGAGGCCCAGCTGCGGACCGATGATGTGCACGATGCCCTGCTGTGCGTCACCCATCGAATGCAGGCGGATGCCGAATTCCGCACAGTTGCGCCGCAGCGTCTCAACCTGAGTGCGCGACACGGGGTCTGCGATCGGCTTGTCGATGTCGACCGTCGGGACGTTGTGATCCTCGGTGGCGATGGTGAGGTCCGGGCGGTGCACGGGCCGACCGGCCAGCCGCAGGCCGTCGAACGCCTGCGGGCTGGTGACCTCATGCACCAGATGCAGATCTATATAGATGAGATCGGGTTCGCGGGCAGCGCCTTCGCCGGCGCCCTCGACCACCACATGGTCCGCCCAGACCTTCTCGGCCATGGTGCGTGGCTTGTTCGTCATGACTGTGCAGTTCCTTCCGCGATACCCGGGAGGCTGACCTACCGTCTCACGATGCGGGACGCTAGTATCTCCCTGTGAGACAGGATAGCGGCATCGGCGTCCTCGACAAAGCGGTGGGCGTGCTGCATTCGGTGGCTGAGTCCCCGTGTGGACTGGCCGAACTGTGCGCCCGTACCGGGCTGCCCCGGGCCACCGCCCACCGACTGGCAGCGGGCCTCGAGGTCCACCGACTTCTGGCCCGCGACAACGAAGGACGATGGCGGCTGGGGCCGGCCCTGACCGAACTGGCGGGGCAGGTCAACGACCCGCTGCTCAGTGCGGCAGGCGCGGTGCTCCCCCGACTGCGCGAGATCACCGGCGAGAGCGTGCAGCTGTACCGCAGGGAAGGCATGGTGCGGGTGTGCGTCATGGCGCTCGAACCGCCGTCCGGCCTGCGTGACACCGTGCCGGTGGGCAGCCGGCTGCCCATGACCGCTGGCTCCGGCGCCAAAGTGCTGCTGGCGTACAGCGATCCCGCAACCCAGCAGGCGGTGCTGCCGACGGCGAAGTTCACCGATCGCGTGCTGGCCGAGGTCCGCCGGCGCGGCTGGGCGCAGAGCGCGGCCGAGCGCGAACCCGGCGTCGCCAGCGTTTCGGCACCGGTGCGGGACAACCGCGGCGCGGTGATCGCGGCAGTGTCGGTGTCCGGGCCGATCGACCGGATGGGCCGCCGCCCCGGTGTCCGCTGGGCGAGCGATCTACTGGCTGCGGCCGAAGCGCTCACCCGCCGGCTGTGACGCAGACCAGCAAACCTTTGAATCCGCTGCATACGTCGACGACGACGGCGCTGATCACCTAAGTTCTTAGGGGACCCCGCGGGGTCGGGTCGCCCCTTGCAAGAAAGTAGGTTTCATCGTGTCGCAGCCACCACAGTGGCTGGCAACCGCACGGATGCTGCGCCGCACGGGCTTCGGAACCACCGGAGCCCAGGTGGACGCTGTGGTCAATCAGAACTGGTCGGCCTACCTGGACACTGTGCTGAACCTCGATCCGAACGCCGACCCCGGCGCGATCGCGACCCCGATGCCGAAATCCGCCATCCCGCAGTATCCGCCGTCGGGTGCATCGGCCACCGAGATCGCCGCCTTCGGCCAGGAACTCGTGGCGCGCATGCAGGTGCTTTCCGGCTGGTGGCTGCGCCGCATGGCCGCAGTGCGCCAGCCCATCCACGAGAAGCTGACCCTGTTGTGGCACAACCACTTTGCCACTTCCGCGGAGAAGGTCAACGCGGCACAGTTGATGGGCGAGCAGAACGAGAAGCTCCGCACCCTGGCGCTCGGCGACTTCCACACCCTGGCGTACGCCATGCTCACGGACGGGGCCATGCTGCACTGGCTGGACGGTGACGTCAACACCGCCGCGGCGCCGAACGAGAACCTGTCCCGGGAGTTCATGGAGCTCTTCACCATGGGGCATGCCAACGGCTACACCGAGTTCGACGTCAAGGAAGGCGCCAAGGCACTCACCGGACGACACCTGCGGCCCGACGGCAGCACCGTCGTCTACCCCGAACACCACGACGAGTCGAGCAAGACCGTGCTCGGCGTGACGGGCAACCTCACCGATACCGACTTCTGCGACATCGTGCTGCGCCAGCCCACCTCCGCCGCTTTCGTCGCCGGAACCCTGTGGCGCCTGCTGGCTTCGGACCAGCCGGCCTCCCCCGACACCGTGGCCCGCCTGGTTGCGGCCTACGGCCCGAACCGGGATCTCAAGGCACTCACCAAGGCGGTGGTGCTCGATCCCGAATTCACCAAGGCCGCCGGCACGGTGGTCAGCACGCCGGTGGAATGGCTGATGGGCATCGTCCGGTCGCTGGCGGTCCCGCTCGACGACGACCACGTGCTCGCCGACCTCGACCAGGTGCTCCGCGTGATGGGCCAGCGCCCCTTCTACCCGCCGGACGTCGGCGGCTGGCCCCGCGGGCAGCTCTGGCTGTCGACCAACAGTGCCGCAGCGCGCGTCTGGGCCGCGAACCGGCTGCTGGCCCTCAGCGATATCAGCGCGGTCGAGAAGATGTCACCCAGCGAACGGATCGACGGCGTGGGTTACCTGTTCGGCATCGGCGCCTGGTCGGATCGCTCGGCGGCCGCACTCAAACCGTTGGTCTCCGATCCACACCGGCTGGTGGCAGCGGCCGTCATCGCCCCCGAATACGTGACGTCCTGAGGAGATCGCGCAGATCCCATGCCCGAGTTCAATCGCCGCAAGTTCTTGATCGCCAGCGCCGGGGTCGGCGCGGCCGGTCTGCTCGGCGGCGTCGCCGCCGTCACGCTGCCTGATCTGCTCCACGAAGCCCGGGACCGCCCGCTGCAGGCCAATCAGGGCATCCTGGTGATCGTCACCCTCTACGGCGGCAACGACGGCCTCAACACCGTTATCCCGTACGCGGACAACGCCTATCATGACGCCCGCCCCGAGCTCGCCTACAAGCCGGAGGAAGTGCTGCGACTCGATCCGGCATTCGGGCTCAATCCCGCATTGACCGGGATGTCGAAGCTGTGGCAATCCAACAAGCTCGCAATCGTGCGCGGTGTCGGCTACCCGAAGCCGGACCGCAGCCATTTCCGCTCGATGGACATCTGGCAGACGGCCAATCCCGTCGACGCGGTCACGAGCGGCTGGATCGGCCGCTGGCTGGACACCAGCGGTGACGACCCGATCCGGGCCGTGAACATCGGCACCGTGCTGCCGCCGCTGGCCGTCGGTCAAAAGCACGTCGCGGCATCGCTTTCCGACTTCGTGCCGGCCATCCCGCCCGATGTCGCACGCACGTTGGCCGCGCTCAGCGTCGACGACCCGCACGACACCACCGCCATGAGCCAGGTGTGCGAGTCCTACCGGTCCAACCACTCCACCAACAGCCGCTTCGCCCCGGTGATCAACGGCGGCCTGCAGACCATCGGCCAGGCCGACAACCAGTTGGCCAGCGACCTCGAACTGGTGGCCCGCTGCATCCGAGCCGGCGTGCCCACGCAGGTGTACATGACGCAACTACTCGGCTTCGATACCCACGCCGACGAGCGCGCCCCTCAGCAGGCATTGCTCAAGACCCTCGACGATGCCCTGACGCCCTTCTTCCACAAACTCCAGGGCACGCCCTACGGCCGCAACGTCGTCGTCCTGATGTACTCCGAATTCGGGCGGCGCGTGGCCGCCAATGCCTCGCAGGGCACCGACCACGGCACGTCGGGCCCGGTGTTCATCGCGGGCACTCCCGTCAAGGGCGGCTTCTACGGAGACGAGCCGAGCCTGACCGACCTCACCGACGGCGATCTGAAGACAACCGTCGACTTCCGTGACGTTTATCACGAACTGCTCCACGGCACCCTCGGCGCGGATCCGGAGCCTTCGGTGGGCCGCGGACGGCGAGACATCGGATTCCTGGCCGGCGGAAAGTAATACCCCGGGAAAGACAAAACGCCGGACCTGTTGTCAGGTCCGGCGTTCGTACGTACCCCCGATGGGATTCGAACCCACGCTACCGCCGTGAGAGGGCGGCGTCCTAGGCCGCTAGACGACGGGGGCTAGAACTTCCGGAGCGATAGCTTAGCTCAGTCGCGCTGACCGACCTAATCGCTCCGGCAGCTGGGGTACCAGGACTCGAACCTAGAATGAGGGAATCAGAATCCCTAGTGTTGCCAATTACACCATACCCCATTGAAAGCCAATAACCGCAGGTCAGAGGCCTTCTCGACCCAATCCATGTCACCTTGGTTCCGTCTCCGGGACCTCGTTTTCACTTTTCGGGCCGACGAGCACATTACCAAACAATTGGCGGTGCTTTTTACACCCCCGCCCCAAGCGCCTCCCGCGCCGCGCGAATCCGCGCCAGACTGCGCTCACGTCCGAGCAGTTCCATCGACTCGAACAGCGGCGGGCTGACGGCAGCGCCGGTGACCGCCACCCGGATGGGACCGAACGCCTTGCGCGGCTTGAGTTCCAGACCGTCGAGCAGCGCCGCCTTGAGCGCGGCCTCGATGTTGGCGGTGTTCCAGTCCGTGACGGCCTCCAAAGCGCTCAGCGTGGCGTCCAGGACCTCTGCAGCCTCCGGCTTGAGTTCCTTGGCCGCCGACCTCTCGTCGATCACGTAGGCGTCGTCGTTGAAGAACTTCACGAGGTCCCACGCGTCGCCGAGCACGACGATGCGGGTCTGGATCAGTTCGGCCGCCGCGGCGAAACCCTTGGCGTCCAGCGTGGTGTCGTGGCCGTGCTGTTTCAGGTAGACGTCGAGTCGTTTCGCGAAGTCGTCCGGGGCCAGCCGGCGGATGTGCTCGGCGTTGATGGCGTCGGCCTTCTTCTGGTCGAAACGTGCCGGGTTCGAGTTGACGTTGACCACATCGAAGGCGGCCACCATCTCATCGAGGCTGAAGATGTCGTTGTCGTCGGCGATACCCCAGCCCAGCAGCGCCAGGTAGTTCAGCAGGCCTTCCGGAATGAAGCCACGATCACGATGCAGGAAGAGGTTCGACTGCGGATCGCGCTTGGACAGCTTCTTGTTGCCGTCACCGAGAACACTTGGCAGGTGCGCGAATTGAGGCACCGCTTCAGCGACACCGATCCGGATCAGTGCCTGGTACAGCGCAATCTGCCGTGGCGTCGACGGCAGCAGATCCTCGCCGCGAAGCACGTGGGTGATCTTCATCAACGCGTCGTCGACCGGATTGACCAAGGTGTACAACGGATCTCCGCTCGCGCGGGTGATCGCGTAGTCCGGAACCACGCCGGCGGCAAAGGTCGTCTCGCCGCGCACCAGGTCCACCCAGGTGATGTCCTCGTCGGGCATCCGCAGGCGCAGCACCGGCTTTCGACCCAGAGCCTCGAAGGCGGCCTTCTGCTCGGCAGTGAGGTCACGGTCGTAGTTGTCGTAACCCAGCTTCGGGTTGCGGCCGGCCGCTATGTGCCGCGCCTCGACCTCCTCGGGCGTCGAGTAGGCCTCGTAAACCTCGCCCGCGGCAAGCAGTTTCGCGATGACGTCGCGGTAGAAGTCGCTGCGCTGCGACTGCCGGTAGGGCTCGTACGGGCCGCCGACCTCTGGACCCTCATCCCAGTTCAAGCCCAGCCAGCGCAGCGCGTCGAGAATGGCGTTGTAGCTCTCCTCACTGTCGCGCGCGGCGTCGGTGTCCTCGATCCGGAAGACGAAGTCGCCACCGGTGTGTCGCGCGTAGGCCCAGTTGAAGAGCGCGGTGCGGACCAGGCCGACGTGTGGGGTGCCGGTCGGTGACGGGCAGAAGCGAACCCTGACAGGTGTGGTCACGTTATTTCCCTTTACGTACAACAGGATTGGAGAGGGTGCCGATGCCTTCGACGGTCACGCTGACGGTGTCGCCGTCTTCGATCGGGCCGACGCCCTCGGGGGTTCCGGTGAGGATGATGTCGCCGGGCAGCAGCGTCATGACCGCCGAGACCCATTCGACGATGGCGCCGACGTCGTGCAGCAGTAGCGCGGTGTTGCTGTCCTGCCGCTTCTCGCCATTGACCTCGGTGCGGATGTCCAGATCGGCCGGGTCCACAGCGGTCTCGATCCATGGGCCGACGGGGCAGAAGGTGTCATGTCCCTTCGCCCGCATCCATTGGCCGTCCTTCTTCTGCTGATCACGCGCGGACACGTCGTTCGCAATGGTGTAGCCGAGGATGAAGTCTTTGGCCTTGGCCGCCGGGACGTCCTTGCACGGGCGCTCGATGACAACCGCCAGCTCGCCCTCGTGGTGCACCGGGTTGGCATCGGCGGGCAACTGGATCGGGATGTTCGGCCCGATGATCGCGGTGTTGGGCTTGAGGAAGATCACCGGATCCTCGGGCGGTTCGCTGCCCATCTCGCGGGCGTGCGCGGCGTAGTTCTTGCCCATGCAGACCACCTTGCTGGCCAGGATCGGCGCCAGCAGCCGGACGTCGGCCAGCGGCCACGAGCGTCCGGTGAAAGTTGGATTGCGGGACAGGTACTGCTCGGCGATTTCTTTGCAGACCGCATCGGAGTTCGGGTCGCCCTCGATCACCACAAAAGCGACACCGTCTGGACTGGCAATTCGACCTAGACGCATCCGCCCAGCCTAGTGAGGGCCGCTGGTCAGCCCGCGAACTGGGCTTGAAGGAACGGAGTGGAGTCCGCCATCGAGGTCAGCACCGCGCTGGAGTGGTCATCCTCGGGATAGACGCGCAGCGTCACATGCTGGCCGTTGGCCTTGAGCTGGTCGGCGAACTTCAACGTCGACGACGGCGGCACATCGCGGTCCTTGAGGCCGACGCCCAGGAAGATCGGCCGGTCGTAGCCGGCGACCGGGGTGCCCATGAAGTCGGCCAGCGCGCCGCGCATGCCGGGTAGCGAGGTGAGCGGAGCAGCGAAGAACTGTTGTGGAGTCAAGCCATCGAGTGACGCGCTGAGCGGTGCGGTGCACAGTGTCTCGGCTTTGTCGGCCGCGGCCAGTCCCGCCGGCGTCAGCACACTGTTGACGGCGAGGTCCGGCCGCGCTTCCCGGAAACCCGCCAGAATGTAAGCGGCGTAGGCCGACGCTATGGGTCCCAAGCCAGGTGGCAGCACCATGTCCGGACCGGCGGTGATGACCACGTCGTCGATATTGGCCGGTGTCCCGGTGGCGACGACTCCGCGGTAGTCCAGGCCTGTCCCCCGGCTGAATTCCGTCGCCCACCGGGCACTCGCCACTGCGGCGGCACCGCCCTGGGACTGGCCGACCAACGCCCACTTCGGCGACAGCGGCACGTCCAGGTGGTGCGCGGCGATCACCGAATCGATGATGGCGTGTGCGGTGGCGACACTGTTGAGGTAACTCATCAGGCCCGGCGTGCCGAGGCCGGTGTAGTCGGATCCGACGACGGCGTATCCCTGTTCGAGCCAGTGGGACAGATACTCGTTGTCACGTTGACTGCGGGGCTGCGCGGAGGGCGTGCAGTCATCACCGAGGCCGACGGTGCCGTGCGCCCAGGCGAGGACGGGCCATCCGCCCTGCGGCACCGGCCCCTTGGGGACGAACACCACTGCGGTGCTCACCGCAGACGAATCGTGTTGGTCGGTGGTCGAATACAGGATTCGGTAGGCGTGAGCCGCCGCGGTGACCGACAACAGCGGATCCAGCGGGACCGCCCTGATGAGCTCCCCCGACTGCGGCACCGGGGCCGTGAATCCCCGGGTATCCAAGCCTGACCAGTTCGGCGCGGCCGCCGATGCCCTCGGTACCGGTGCCGCCACCAGGATCAAGCCGGCAGTGAGGGCCGCCGTCGCCCGGGAAAGATTCGCCCGCAAAGCCATGCGCCCAACTCTAGCCGTCTTACATAGTGAGATGTTTATTCATATCTTGAGAAGTCCGGTGGCACCATGGGCTCATGGCCACTTCCGTCTCAGCCGTCCGCCGCTGGTCGATGCTGGTGATCGCCCTCGGCTCGACGATGTGCGCCAACGTCTTCATCAACGGGGCCGCCTTCCTGATCCCGACACTCCACGGGGAGCGCGGTTTGGATCTGTCTCGCGCCGGGCTGGTGTCGGCCATGCCGAGCTTCGGAATGGTGCTGACCCTCATCGCCTGGGGCTGGGTCGTCGATCGGGTCGGTGAGCGATTCGTGCTGACGGCCGGGGCGTTGCTGACCTCACTGGCGGCGTTCGCGGCGGCGTGGGCTTCGTCGTTGGTGGCGGTCGGTGCGTTCCTGCTGCTGGGCGGCATGGCGGCCGCCAGCTCCAATTCCGCGAGTGGCCGGCTGGTCGTCGGCTGGTTCCCGCCGGAGCAGCGTGGACTGGTGATGGGCATTCGGCAGACGGCGCAACCCCTGGGAGTGGGGCTGGGCGCCTTGGTGATTCCGCGACTGGCCGAATCGTCGGGAGTCTCCGCCGCGCTGTTGTTTCCCGCCATTGCGTGTTTGGTCGCGGCCGTGGTGACCGCCGTTGGCGTCATCGATCCGCCGCGGCCACCCCGATCATCGGCCCCCGCAACCGATCTGGCCAACCCATATCGCGGTTCCTCGGCGCTGGCCCGCATCCACGCGGTGTCAGTGCTGCTGGTCGTGCCGCAGTGCCTGGTGTGGACTTTCTCATTGGTGTGGCTGATGACCGCACACGGTTGGTCGGCCGGGGCTGCCGGCACGATGGTGACGGTTGCCCAATTGTGCGGCGCTGCAGGACGAATCGGCGCCGGGCGGTGGTCGGATCTGGCGGGTTCGCGGCTACATCCGGTCCGGGTGATTGCCGTCTTGGCGGGTGTCACCATGGGGCTGCTCGCTGTGTGCGATTACCTGCACTGGCCCGTGGCGGTATTCGTCATGGTGGTGGCATCCGTTGTCACGGTCACCGATAACGGCTTGTCCTTCACCGCAATTGCCGAGATCGCCGGGCCATTTTGGAGCGGACGCGCATTGGGCGTGCAGAACACCACGCAATTGCTGACGGCGGGCATCGTGCCGCCGGCATTCGGTGCGCTGATCGGAGCCTTCGGCTTCCCCGCCGCGTTCGCGTTGTGCGCACTGTTCCCGGTGTCGGCCGTGCCACTGGTCCCGGTCGCTGCAGATCCGTTGCGCACCAACTTTGTTGACGAGGACGAGCGGTCAGGGGTGTAACTCGGATACAAGTCGACTGCCGAACCTGCTACGCAGGCGGGCACATGGGGCCGACGCACTTGCTGGATCCCCGCTGCGGCTCGGGTGCCTGACGAGGCGCAGGTGGCGGCGGGGGCGCTTCATGGACCGGTGGCGGTGCCTGTCGCACCGGAGCCTGCTCCTGCGGCGCCGGGGCTTGCCGTACGGGCGCCTGGCGAACCGGAGCAGGTGGAGCCATGGCCTCAGGCGCGGGGCCTTCGGGCACCGGCGCATGTTTCATCGGTGGCTCGGCCGCGGGCTGCCGCTGAGGTGACTCCTGCGGAATCTGCTTCGCCGGAGTCGCCGGCGGCTCTGAAATCTGCTTCGGCGGAACCGGATTCGCTGCCCCTCGCGGCAGCGGTGCCGCGCTGGGCGGCGCGGCATCCGGTACGGAGGGAGTCGCGGCCTTCGGCTCGGCCGGCGGCACCACGACGGGCTTCGGCACGGCAACCGGGTTCGGCGAACCGTCCTTGGGCACAACAGTCGTAGCTCCAGGAACGTTGTTCAGATCAGAGCCGGCTGTGCGACCACTCGGCGCAGTCTGTGGCTTGCCTTGCGGTGCCGGCATGGGTACCGGCGCGAGCTCGGGTGCGGTGAATCCGGCCGGCACCTTCGACGGCGGCGCACTCGGGGCGACCGCCGTCAACGCCGGCGGCGCAGCAGGTGTTTGGTGGTTGTCCACGCGCGTACCGATGCCCGGAACCGGCGTCGCGGGCGTCACCGCGGCAACCTTGGCCGCGGTCGCATCGAGGTCTTTGGCGACGTCGCGGGCAGGCTTTCGCGCCAGGTCCGTCATCAGCGACCCGGAGGCAGCCGTCGCCTTGTCCGTGGAGATGAACTGCGCCAGTGAGACATTCAGCTTCACGACCGGAGACGCGACATGCGCGCTCACATCCGTGATCGAATGTGCGGCAGTCACGGCGGTGGCCGGCGGTGCCCAGTCACGGCTGCGCGGGTCGTGCCAGTCCCGGCTCATGTTCCAGTTCTGGTACTGGTTCGGGTTGAATCCGTGGGCCTGATCCCACTGTGTGCGTTCGTACACCGGATCATCGTTCCGGAACTTCCACTGGTAGTACTGCTCGTACGGGTGGTGGTTGTCGTACCAGGCCTGATTGCGCGGGTCGTCGGGATGGTCGCGCCGCTGGTCCCATTCGTTGCGGCCGCCTCGATCCCAGCCGTCGCGGTCATAGCCCGACCAGTTGTAGCCGCCCCAGTTGTAGCCCCAGCGGTCATATCCCCACCGGTCGTAGCCCCAGCGGTCATATCCCCACCGGTCGAACCCGACGACGTCGTAGCCGTACTGGTTGTAGCCGCCGAGGTCGTAGTTGTACCAGTCACCGGCGTTGTAGCCATAGAGCTGGCCCCAGGACGGGTCGTAGTAGCCGAGGTCTTGGAGGTTCGGCGTCAACGGCGGATCCACCGGCTGCGACCAGTCCGCGGCAGGCGCGTCGGGCACGCCTGGCGGCGGCGGGACGAAGGTGTCCGACATCTGATCGACGGGTGCCGCGCTCCCGGCCGGGTCCTGGTATCCCCACGTGGGTGCGGTGGCGCTCGTCAGTGCCACTGCGGGCGTCTGCGCGCCGCTGCCCGGGTCCGCGGCCTGCGGCTCGGCGGGTGGCGTGGGCAACGCCGGCAACTGCTGCGCCGAATCAGGGGTGTATTGCAGAAGTTGTTGCGTCAGTTGTAGGTAGAGGTTCTGCAGACTCGTCCGCTGTGGCGAGGGCGACAGGTAGTCCAGACCCTGCTTGGCATCATTGAGCGACGTACGAGCGGCTGTCAACTGGTCGGGCGTGGGCTGCTGTCCACTGCCCAGGATGTCCTGCGCCGCTTTCAGGTCGTTCACGACAGCCGTCAGCGCGACGTCCTGCGCGTGACCCGGAAACATCGTCTTCTCGACGCCCCAGAGCGTGCCTCCGGGTGTGGCCTCGTAGGACGCGCCCAGCACGCCAGCGACCAGTACCACCATGACTCCGGCGGCGACGGCCGCTTTGCGCCTGCGGGTCCGCGGCAGCAGTCTGTGCCACCGTGGTGTGGGCGCGGGAGGCGGTACGACGTGGATGGGTGGGGAACTGAAAGTCGTCATGTCGACCTCCTCGGGCTACGACCGGTGGCCGTCGTCGCGTCGCTCCCGACCCGCGCGATTTCGGATACAAGTGCCCGCTGGTCCGGCCGGTATTCAGGCCCACCAGAACTACTAAGCACAACTAAAGGCTACGCAGCCGCGGTGCTCTCGCCAGTGTCTGAGCGGGATTCTCATCAATCCATAGCCCGTACACAGCGACGCACAGAAAGCTGTGGCGCCCAGTCACTTTCGGCGCAGCAGTCACGCGCGCCCGATCGTGGGCATCAGTCAGCGCTGTGCGCCGACGAAGAACAGCACGAGCACCGCCACCAAGCCGAGCAGCGCTGCGAAGAAGGCGCCACACGCCGCATCGTCGAACCGTGGCCGCACCGTCGCGACCAGCACGGCCACCGCGGCGACCAGCACCGCCCCCGCCGGGGCGAAGAGCCAGTAATACGCCAGCGGCGCCAGCGACATTGCCGCCAGCCCAGCCGCGTAACCACCGAGTAGATACCGCGGATCGGTCTTTCGCTCGGTGCGTGGGTCGAGTGAGCTTTCCCGCTCGAAAGACATGCGCACCCCCTTCCGTTATCGGTGAGCCCTCGCTCGCGGGAGTACCCCCGCAACCACCAGACACATCAACGAAATAACCACTGCAACAGGAAAATTCGTGCCACTGAGCCGACTCACGTGCACGTCGTGAGCGGCTGTACCTACCGCATCGACCGCCACCAGACCCCAGCCGACTCCGCCAGAGACCGCGCCGGCGAGCACGCCGCGAGTCCAGTCCGTATCCGTCAAACGTCCCCCCGATCCGGTGCGCTCATGTCCCCCGTCGCCGGCACACCTGCTGCCAACCCGTACTGCAGATGCACGATGCCCGCCGGGCTGGACACCGGCGGCGCGAGCAGCGTCAGGTTGGCCGGCGCGGCACCCCCGTCGAACACCTTTTTGCCGACCCCCAGGACAACAGGATGCAGCCAGAGATCCATCCGATCAAACAGTTTTTCGCGCAACAGGGTCTGTACGAAATTCAGACTGCCGACCACTTTGACATGCTCGTGCCGCTGCCGGAGCTCCCGCACCTCGGTCACCAGGTCCGCGCCGATCTGTGCAGAGCCGGCCCACGACAGATCGGGTTTGCCCCGGGACGCCACGTACTTGGGGATGCGATTGAACATTTGGCCGAATGCGTCGTCCTGGTGCGGCCAATAGCCCGCGAAGATGTCGTACGTCCGCCGGCCGAGCAGCAGCGCATCGGTGCCTTCGTAAGCCGCGCCGACCTGCTCCCCCGACACGTCGTCGATCAGTGGCGCCTGCCAGCCTTCGAACGGAAATCCACCATCAGGGTCTTCGCCGGGACCGCCCGGCGCCTGCCCGACGAGGTCGAGGGTGGCGAACAATGCGAGGCGAATCTGGCCCATTTCCAGCTCCTGACGAGTCGACGGTGTCTGTCGGTGAAATAGACCACCGACCGCCGCCAAACTCATCGGGGCAGTCCGGCTACTTCCCCGACAGAACTCGGTACTGCGCCGAAATCTGTTGGTCCGCAGCAGTTTCGTCGTCCCCGAAGACCTGAAACACGAATCTTTCGGTGCGTGCGAGACAGCTGAAGTGCCAACCGAGGATGCGCCACGTCACGGTTGCGTCCGGGCGCGCATAGTCGTGCATGTGCTCGAAACACCGCGCGCCCGGGAATCCCGGAACCGGGCCGGCCATCTGCACGTCCGGGTTCTTCGTGATCTCGGCGCTGGTGAAGTCCAGCAGCTGCGCGGCCGAATCGGCGTTGGGGGCCTGATAGACCCGTCCCCACCGCTGAGTCACCCATTGGACACCGGCCCGCTCGAACTGGGTGGTCATGCTGACCGGGTCGACCTCGAAGTGCAACCACGCCCGCGGCCGCCAGGTCCCGATCAGCACTCCTTGCTGGCGGTCCGGAGTGGTGATCGTCTTGGACAGCAACTGGTCGTCGCTCGGATCCTTGGGCAGGTCCGCGAGTTTCGCCGGCTCGGTCGGCACGAAGCCCTTGAGCAGCGATTGCTGCCTGCCGAGCAGGTCGGATACCAGCAGCTCGGCCCGCAACGGTGCCCGGGTGGACTTGGTGGCCTTGGCCGTCACGAACTGGTACAGCACAAACCGCCCTTGCGCGGTGTAAGCCGCGACTGCGCTGGCCCCGGTGCCGAAGTCCATGCCGACCGCCGGCACCGAAGTGGCGCCGAGCGAGATCTGGACGGGATACGTCGGGAACGGCGCGGCGACCAAAGGGCCGATCTGGGCCGTGAATTCGCCTGCCGCCGCGGCAGCTTGGGCGTCGTCGGGGAACATGAGGACGGCATTCTGGATTTCCAGATCGGCTTCCTTGGTCCCTGACGCCCGGAATGAGCCGAAACCGGCGACGAGCTTGTGCGCCCTGGCAATTCCCTGCATGACATTGCCCGTGGATACCCCGAGCGTGTTGTCGACGCCGAACTCCGACGTCATAGTGCCTGTCCCGAGCGATCCCAACGTCGTCACCGACGAGTCGATTTCCCAAGGGCCGACCACGTATTCGGCCAGCCTGGTCGATTCGACGATCGACTGCGTGAGCGGGTTGGGCCCAGCGCTGAAGAACGGGGTGCTCGGCTTGATCTGGTAGTTACCGGTCCGCAGCTGACTGACGTCGGGTTCCGGGTCGCTCAGGGACCCTCCGAACCGCGCCGTGCCGGCGGTGGTCGTCGAACACGCCGTCACCACACACATACAGGTGGCCACCACGAGCGCCAGCTTCCGGATCCCCACGATCCAACACTAGCTGTGGCCGAGGCGTGCGAGCACGGATCGCACGCTCTCCGCCACCGCCTCGTTGAACGGCCCGGCGTCCCGCCGCAGGGTACGCGTCCGGATCAGAACCGTGAGCATGACCCGCTCATGTTTGGGGCCGATGAGCATGCCGGCGTCGTTGGTCGAGCCGTAATCGCCGCTGCCGGTCTTGTCCGCGCTGGTCCACTCCGCCGGCAGACCCGCGCGAAAGCGTCGGGTCGACGTGGTGGTCTCGGACATCCACCGCTGCAGCTGATATTGGCTCGCCTCGGGCAGCGCGTCGCCGACGAGGATGGCACGGTACCCGCCGCAGAGAGCCCGCGGCGTGGTGGTGTCCCGCAGGTCGCCGGGCGCCGCGGCGTTGAGGTCCGGTTCCCAGCGATCCAGCCGTGTCTGCGAATCCCCGATCGAACGGGCGAAATCGGTGACGGCGGACGGCCCACCGATGGTGCGCAGCATGATGTTTCCTGCTGCGTTGTCGCTCTGGGTCAGGGCCGCGGCGCAGATGTCCCGCAGCGCCATTCGTGCACCCACCGCCGGACTCAGCACCGGCGAGTTGACCACGATGTCTGCCGCGGTGATGGGCACCATGGCATCGAGATTCGCGTGACCCGCCTTGGCCATCTGCAAGATCCGGGCCGCCGCATACGCTTTGAAGGTCGAACAGATCGCGAACCGCTCGTCGGCGCGGTGCTCGACCGTCGCCGACGATTCCAAATCCACTGCATAGACGCCGATTAACGCCTGGTAGCGATCTTCCAGATCCGCAAAACTGGTTGGCTCTTCCGACTTGGCGGGCTGGCACCCGGCCAGTACACCCACCGCGGCCACCCCGACGATGAAATCCCGCCGGTTCAGCTGTACCCCCACGCATCCCAGCCAATCATGTATCGGTACGCGACGCCAAGCGGGATTTTTGCGGATTGCCCTTGGGCCGCACCAACAGGGCGGCCACCAGGAAGCACAATGCCCCGACGAACGTCCCGAAGTTGGCCAGCCACTCGTCGACCGTCACGCCGGTCTTGCGGACGAACGCCGCCAGCGCCGAGATCTCGAACGCCACACAGCCCATCATGTTGATCCAAGAGGCCTGCCAGTCAGCGGATTTCGGCGACCACAGGCCGACGACCATGACCGCCAGCAGACCACTGAGCAGGAAGGCGAATGACCCGGCGGCGTCGGGCGCCCACACGTAGCGGCGCTCGGCAAGGACAGCATGCGCCCACACCGCCGCACCGGTGCTCACGTTGAACAGGACGGTGCCCATGAATTGGATTGCCGCCGACCACCATTGAATCCCCGGCGCAGCCAGCATGTACTGCATCAAGGCGGCAGTAGTGAAGAACCACGACCCGATGAAGCACAGCACATTCGTCGCACCGGCTCCGGCCACCGAGGGAAACCCGGGGACCGTGGCAAGCGCGAAGAACGACGACCCGACGGCGAACAGCCAACACTGCCTGGTGAGAGTGGCGAAGCCGGTCACGGCATTACAGGTAGCTGCGGATCCGCTCGCCGGTCTCCGACGTCGAAAGCTTGGCATCGCCACGCGTCGAAAGGTGCTCGGCCACGGCCTGGTCCACGCGGGCCGCGGCTTCGCTCTCACCGAGGTGAGTCAGCAGCAGCGCCACGCTCATGATGGCGGCGGTCGGGTCGGCCAGGCCCTGGCCGGCGATGTCGGGCGCACTGCCGTGCACCGGCTCGAACATCGACGGGTTGGTGCCCGTCGCATCGATGTTGCCCGATGCCGCCAGGCCGATGCCGCCGGAGACGGCCGCCGCCAGGTCGGTGATGATGTCGCCGAACAGGTTGTCGGTGACGATCACATCAAACCGCTCAGGAGCGGTCACCATATGAATGGTCGCAGCGTCGACGTGCTGGTAGGCGGTCTCGACGTCCGGGTACTCGGTGGCGATCTCGTCGACCGTGCGCTTCCACAGCGAACCGGCGTACGCCAGCACGTTGTTCTTGTGCACCAGGGTCAGGTGACGACGAGGCCTTCCCTGCGCCAATTCGAACGCATAGCGCACGACGCGCTCGACACCGAACCGCGTGTTGGTGGACACCTCGGTGGCCACCTCGTGCGGGGTGCCGACGCGGATCGCGCCGCCGGTGCCGGTGTATGGCCCCTCGGTGCCCTCGCGCACGACGACGAAGTCGATGTCCGGGTTGCCGGCCAGCGGGCTGTCGACGCCCGCGAACAGCCGCGACGGCCGCAGGTTCACATGGTGATCCAGGGCGAACCGCATGGTCAGCAGCAGGCCGCGCTCGAGCACGCCGCTGGGCACCGAAGGATCGCCGATGGCGCCCAACAGGATTGCGTCGTGCGTCTTGAGTTCGTCGACCATGCCCTCGGGCAGGGTCTCCCCGGTCTCGTGGTAGCGCTTGGCGCCCACGTTGTACTCGGTGCGCTCGACACCCGGCAGCACGACGTCGAGAACCTTCAGCGCCTCTCCGATGACCTCGGGGCCGATGCCGTCACCGGCGATGACGGCGAGCTTCACGACAGGTCCACCAGTTCCAGCGTGGTCGCGCCGACGGCGTCGCCGATCGCGCTGAGCACGTCGGCCGGCACCTCGCGGTCCAGGCGCAGCATGACCGTCGCTCCGGAACCGTCCGAGTCCTGCGACATCTGGGCGGCCAGGATGTTGACGTCGGCGCCACCGAGGAGGGTGCCGATCTTGCCCAGGGCACCCGGCTGGTCACCGTAGTTGAGGATCAGGTTGACGCCCTGGGCGCGCAGATCCAGGTTGCGGCCGTTGACCTGGACGATCTTCTCGACCAGCTGCGGGCCGCTCAAGGTGCCCGACACGTTGACAACCGAGCCATCTGCCAAAACCGCGCGCACGTCGACGACGCTGCGGTGGTTGGGGCTCTCGGTCTCGGTGCTGAGGTTGGCTTCGACGCCACGCTCGGCGGCCAGCGCCGGGGCGTTGACGAACGTCACCTGGTCCTCGATGACGGCCGAGAACAGCCCGCGCATCGCCGAAAGCTTCAGAATCTCAACGTCTTCCGAAGCCAGCTCGCCGAGCACCTCCACGTTGACCGAAGCCGGCAGCGCCGGCGCGAGGGCACCGACCAACAGACCCAGCTTGCGCACCAGGTCGAGCCACGGCGCGACCTCTTCGCCGACCACACCGCCGCCGACGTTCACGGCGTCCGGCACGAACTCGCCGGCCAGCGCCAGCTTCACGCTCGCCGCGACGTCGGTGCCGGCGCGGTCCTGCGCCTCTTCGGTGGAGGCACCCAGGTGCGGGGTGACGACGACCTGCGGCAGCTCGAAGAGAGGACTGTCGGTGCAAGGCTCGGTGGCGAACACGTCGAGGCCGGCACCACGCACGTGGCCGCTGGTGATCGCGTCGGCCAGGGCCTGCTCGTCGATCAGGCCACCGCGGGCCGCGTTGACGATGATGACACCCGGCTTGGTCTTGGCCAGCGCGTCCTTGTTGATCAGGCCGGCGGTTTCCTTGGTCTTGGGCAGGTGCACCGAGATGAAATCGGCGCGACCCAAAAGCTCATCGAGGCTCAGCAGCTCGATGCCCAGCTGGGCGGCACGCGCCTGCGAGACGTAGGGGTCGTACGCGACGATGTGCGCGCCGAAAGCGGCGAGACGCTGCGCGACGAGCTGACCGATGCGGCCCATCCCCACGACGCCGACGGTCTTGCCGAAGATCTCGGTACCGGAGAACGACGACCGCTTCCAAGTGTGTTCGCGCAGCGTGGCGTCGGCGGCCGGAATCTGGCGAGCCGTCGACAGCAGCAACGCCAGGGCATGCTCAGCGGCGCTGTGGATGTTGGAGGTCGGGGCGTTGACGACCAGCACGCCCCGCGCGGTGGCGGCGTCGACGTCGACGTTGTCCAGGCCGACGCCGGCGCGGGCGACGATCTTGAGCTTGGGTGCCGCGGCCAGCACCTCGGCGTCCACCGTGGTGGCCGAGCGCACCAGCAGCGCGTCGGCGTCCGGGACGGCGGCCAGCAGTTCGGCGCGGTTGGGGCCGTCGACCCAACGGACCTCTACCTGGTCGCCGAGGGCGGCGACGGTCGATTCGGCGAGTTTGTCAGCGATGAGTACGACAGGAAGGCTCACGCGCACAGACTAGTGGTCCGCATGGCTGTCGCTCCAATCGCGGTTGCGTTGATCTGGGTTGTCACCACACGTCACTACGATCGAGTGGTGGACGTCACCGTCGTCGGTAGTGGGCCCAACGGACTGGCCGCAGCCGTCATCTGCGCCCGAGCCGGACTGTCGGTCCGGGTCATCGAAGGCCAGCCGACCCCCGGCGGCGGCGCCCGCAGCGCCCCCGATCCCGAATATCCAGGCATTTTGCACGACGTCTGCTCAGCGGTGCATCCACTGGGTGTGGCGTCGCCGTTCTTCGCGGAATTCGACCTGGCCGCCCGCGGCGTCCAGATGGTGACGCCCGAGATCTCGTACGCCAATCCCCTGCCTTCCGGGGCGAGCGAAGCGACGGGAAAGGCCTCCGGCCGCGCCGCCATCGGATACCGCTCGCTGGATCGCACCTGCGCGGAGCTGGAACACGGCTCGTCCTGGCGGCGACTGCTCGGCCCACTGGTCGAACACGTCGATGGCGTCCTCGGCTTCTTCCTCGGCGACAAGCGTTCCCTGCCGCCGGACCTGCCGAGCACCGTGCGTGCCGGCCTCCGGGTGCTGACCCAGGGCAGCCCGGCGTGGAGTCTTCTGCGTGGTGACGACGCGCAGGCCCTGTTCACCGGCGTCGGCACCCACGCCATCCATCCCATCCCGTCGCCCGTCAACAGCGGCGCGGGCATCATGCTCAGCACCGTCGCGCACACCGCGGGCTGGCCCGTCCCGATCGGCGGCACACAGACCATCACCGATGCGTTGATCGCCGATCTGCGGGCGCATGGTGGCGAGCTGATCACCGGCCTCCCCGTGACGAGCCCACCCGACGGCGTGGTCGTCTACGACACCTCGCCGACGGCCCTCCTCGACATCTACGGGTCCGCGGTACCGGACCGCTATGCAAACGCGTTGCGGCGCTACAAGTTCGGCCCCGGAGTCTGCAAGATCGACTTCGTACTGTCGGGCGACATCCCCTGGCGTGATCCGCGGATGGCATTGTCGCCGACGGTCCACCTGGGCGGCACCCGAGCCCAGATGGCGCACGCCGAACGCGAGATCTGGCAGGGCCGCCATGCCGCACACCCCATGACGCTGGCCTCGCTCCCCCACTTGGCCGACCCGACCCGTGTGGACCCGCAGGGTCGACGGCCGCTCTGGACGTACTGCCACGTGCCCGCGGGTTCGACCATCGATCAGACCGAGACCGTCATGGCATTGTTCGAAGACGCCGCACCCGGTTTCCGTGATCTGGTGGTGGCGGCCCGTGCGGTGCCGGCCGCCGAGATGTCGCAGCACAACGCGAATTACGTCGGCGGCGACATCATCGTCGGCGGCGCGACGCTCAAGGCCGCGATGATCGGTCCGACGCTGCGGGCCAACCCGTGGACCACACCGATCCCCAAGGCCTACCTCTGTTCGTCGGCCACCCCGCCGGGCACCGGCGTGCACGGCATGGCCGGTCTGTACGCCGCCCGGACCGTGCTCCGTCGTGAATTCGGAGTGAAGACGCTGCCGTCGCTGGCGCCATAGTGTTGGCTTGGCGCATGGCCAAGCTTTCTGTGATCTATTACTCGGCGACCGGGCACGGCACTTCCATGGCACAGCGGGTCGCGAGTACCGCCGAATCGTTGGGCGCCGAGGTGCGGCTGCGGCCCGTAGCCGAGACCGCAGCCCCTGAGTCGTTCGCCCACAACGCGGCCTGGACCGCGAATTACGAAGCGACCAAGAATCTTCCGGCCGCCGCGGGTGACGACATCGTCTGGGCCGACGCGGTGATCTTCGGCTCGCCGACCCGCTTCGGCTCGGTTGCGTCGCAGTTGCGGGGGTTCCTGGACTCGCTCGGCGGACTCTGGTCGCAGGGCGCACTGGCGGACAAGGTCTACGCCGGGTTCACCTCGACCAACACCGCGCATGGCGGGCAGGAGACCACGCTGCTGTCGCTGTACATCACGCTGA
This sequence comes from Mycolicibacterium sp. HS_4_1, assembly GCF_054515875.1. NCBI lineage: Bacteria > Bacillati > Actinomycetota > Actinomycetes > Mycobacteriales > Mycobacteriaceae > Mycobacterium > Mycolicibacterium sp. HS_4_1. Next base: position 2,251,289 of record NZ_CM137261.1, on the reverse strand, counting down.
TGCACTGGGGCGGCATCATCGTCCCACCCGGCTACACCGACCCACTCAAGTTCGCCGACGGCAACCCGTACGGCGTGAGCCTGCTGGCCAACCACGACAACATCCGACAGTTCGACGACAACACCTACGCCGCTTTGGATCACTTGGCCCGACGCGTGGTCTCGGTGGCGGACCGGTTGGGCAGCTAGCCGCCGCGTTGTCCTGAAATGCCGAAAGGCCAGTTACTGCACGCTTTTTCGTGAATCACGTGCGGTAACTGGCCAGTCGGCGTTGGGAACTGGAGACTAGGCGGTCTCGGTGATCGGCCGGTCGACCCAGCTCATCAGGTCACGCAGCTTCTTGCCGGTGACCTCGATCGGGTGCTCGGCGTTGGCCTTGCGCAGACCCTCGAGCTCCTTGTTGCCGCCCTCGACGTTGGCGACCAGGCGCTTGACGAAGGTGCCGTCCTGGATGTCCTTCAGGATGGCGCGCATGCGCTCCTTGGTGTCGGCGTCGATGACGCGCGGGCCGGACAGGTAGCCACCGAACTCCGCGGTGTCGGACACCGAGTAGTTCATGCGGGCGATGCCACCCTCGTACATCAGGTCGACGATCAGCTTGAGCTCGTGCAGCACCTCGAAGTAGGCCATCTCCGGTGCGTAGCCGGCCTCGACCATGACCTCGAAACCGGTCTTGACCAGTTCCTCGGTACCACCACAGAGGACGGCCTGCTCACCGAACAGGTCGGTCTCGGTCTCTTCCTTGAAGGTGGTCTTGATGACGCCGGCGCGGGTGCCGCCGATGCCCTTGGCGTAGGACAGCGCCAGCGCCTGGCCCTCGCCCTTGGGGTCCTGGTCGATGGCGATCAGGGCCGGGACGCCCTTGCCGTCGACAAACTGACGACGCACCAGGTGGCCGGGGCCCTTGGGGGCGACCATGCCGATGGTGACGTTGGCCGGGGGCTTGATCAGGCCGAAGTGGATGTTGAGGCCGTGGCCGAAGAACAGCGCGTCGCCGTCCTTGAGGTTGGGCTCGATGTCGTTCGTGAAGATCTCGGCCTGCGCGGTGTCGGGCGCCAGCAGCATGATGACGTCGGCCCAGGCGGCGACGTTGGCCGGGGTGTCGACCTCGAGGCCCTGCTCGGTGACCTTCTCGCGGGACTTCGAGCCCTCCTTCAGACCGACCTTGACCTGCACACCCGAGTCGCGCAGCGAAAGCGAATGCGCGTGACCCTGGCTGCCGTAGCCGATGACGCCGACCTTGCGACCCTGGATGATCGACAGGTCCGCATCGTCGTCGTAGAACATCTCAACTGCCACTTGCTTTTCCTTACCCTTGTTTCTGTTGTTGAAGCTGTGTTGTTCGAAGTCTTGCTCGGGGTCCAGCTCGGTTACTTGACCGCGCCGATGCCGCGCGGGCCGCGCGCCAACGAGACCACACCGGACTGCACCAGCTCGCGAATACCATACGGCTCCAGCACTCGCAGCAGTGCTTCGAGCTTCTCCTGGGTGCCGGTGGCCTCGACCGTCAGCGATTCGGTCGACACGTCGACGACCTTCGCGCGGAACAGGTTGACCGCCTCGATCACCTGACCACGGGTGGTGGCGTCGGCGCGCACCTTGATCAGCGCCAGCTCGCGGGAGACGGAGTTGTCCGGCTCCTGCTCGACGATCTTGATGACGTTGATCAGCTTGTTGAGCTGCTTGGTGATCTGCTCGAGCGGCAGGTCCTCGACCGAGACCACGATGGTCATGCGGGACATGTTCTTCTGCTCGGTGGCGCCGACCGCCAGCGACTGGATGTTGAAGCCGCGCCGGGAGAACAGCGCCGCCACGCGGGCGAGTACACCCGGGGTGTCCTCGACCAGGACCGACAATGTGTGGGTAGTCGTCATGGGCGCTTACACCTGATCCTCGTTGTCGAACAGCGGCCGGATATCGCGCGCCGCCATGATCTCGTCATTGCTGGTGCCGGCGGCGACCATCGGCCACACCTGGGCGTCGGCCCCGACGATGAAGTCGATGACGACGGGGCGGTCGTTGATCTCGCGGGCCTGCCGGATGACGTCCTCGACGTCCTCGGCACGCTCACAGCGCAGACCGACGCAACCCAGCGCCTCGGCCAGCATCACGAAGTCCGGGATACGGTGCGAGTGCGTCGACAGGTTGGTGTTCGAGTAGCGCTGGTCGTAGAACAGCGTCTGCCACTGCCGCACCATGCCGAGGTTGCCGTTGTTGATCAGCGCAACCTTGATCGGCGCCCCTTCGAGGGCACAGGTGGCCAGCTCCTGGTTGGTCATCTGGAAGCAGCCGTCACCGTCGATGGCCCACACCTCGGCCTCCGGGCGGGCGAACTTGGCGCCCATCGCGGCCGGGATGGAGAAGCCCATGGTGCCCAGACCGCCCGAGTTCAGCCAGGTCTTCGGGTTCTCGTACTTGATGAACTGCGCGGCCCACATCTGGTGCTGGCCGACGCCCGCGACGTACAACGCGTCCGGTCCGGCGATCTGCCCCAGCTTCTCGATGACGAACTCCGGCGAGAGGCTGCCGTCGCTCTGCGGGCCGTAGCTCAGCGGGTACGTCTCCTTAATGCCGCCCAGGTAGGTCCACCAGTCGGCCAGGTCCAGCGTGTCGGCGGAGACGCCGTCGCGGCGCAGCGCCTCGAGCAGGTCGACGATGACGTTCTTGATGTCACCGACGATCGGCACGTCGGCATGCCGGTTCTTGCCGATCTCGGCGGGGTCGATGTCGGCGTGGATGACCTTGGCATCGGGCGCGAACGACGACAGCTGGCCGGTGACCCGGTCGTCGAAGCGGGTGCCGAGGGCGATCAGCAGGTCGCTCTTCTGCAGTGCGGCCACCGCGGACACCGTGCCGTGCATGCCCGGCATACCCATGTGCTGCGGGTGGCTGTCGGGGAACGCACCGCGCGCCATCAGGGTGGTGACGACGGGGATGCCGGTCAGTTCGGCGAGCTCCAGCAGCTCAGCGGACGCCTCACCGCGGATGACACCACCACCGACGTACAGCACGGGCTTGTGCGACGCGGCGATCAGCTTGGCGGCCTCGCGGACCTGCCGGCTGTGCGGCTTGGTGTTGGGCTTGTAGCCCGGCAGGTCGATGACCGGCGGCCAGCTGAAGGTGCACTGCGCCTGCAGCACGTCTTTCGGGATGTCGACGAGGACGGCGCCGGGACGGCCGGAGGCCGCAATGTGGAACGCCTCGGCGATCACCTTGGCGATGTCGTCGCCGCTGCGGACCAGGAAGTTGTGCTTCGTGATCGGCATGGTGATGCCGGAGATGTCGGCTTCCTGGAACGCGTCGGTGCCGATCAGCCCGCGGCCGACCTGGCCGGTGATCGCGACCACCGGAATCGAGTCCATCTGCGCGTCGGCCAGCGGCGTGACCAGGTTGGTGGCACCCGGGCCCGAGGTGGCCATCATCACGCCGACCTTGCCGGTGGCGTGCGCGTAGCCCGACGCGGCGTGGCCCGCGCCCTGCTCGTGCCGGACCAGGACGTGGCGGACCTTCTTCGAGTCGTACAGCGGGTCGTAGACCGGCAGCACGGCACCGCCGGGGATGCCGAAGATGGTGTCGACGTCGAGTTCCTCGAGCGACCGGACGACGGCCTGCGCACCGGTCATCTGCTGCGGGGCAACGGCTTTGGAAGAACCGTTCACCGTACCGCCGAGGCCACCGGGGCCGTTGGGCTGCTGCGTCGACTCTGGCGGTCGCGTGGTGGGTGCGCTCACTCTTGTCCTCTTGATCGTGTTGCGGTTTTGGCGTTCTCGGGCAAACAAAAAACCCCCGTCAGCGTGGGTGGCTGTACGAGGGTTGCGCGTCGATGCTTGTAGTCGGCTTACTCAGCCTGGTCACGCACCAACGCGCCCAGTTACTACAAGCAATCCCGAGTTCTGCATAAGCAAGGACGGTAGTCCTCGCGGCGCACGCAGGTCAAATCAGATCCCTTGCCGGACACACCCGGCAACCCGCTGACCCGCCGCCTGGGAAGATGGATGACGTGAGCCGCCGAACCGCATCGACCGCAGCCCGACCCCTCGTGATCAAGATTCCGGGGGTCGCCCATCTGGCGGTGGGGTTCTTCGCCATCGGACTGCTGGCCCTGGTGTTCGCCGGACCGGCCTGGTGCGCGGCACTGCTCGTCATCCCGATCCTGTTGTCTGCGATGGTGATTCGCTACCGCACGGTGGCCGACAAGACGGGCGTCACCGCGCGGTCGCTGCTCGGCAGCCGGACTGTGACGTGGCAGGACATCAAGGGCCTGCGCTTCGACGGCTCGAAATGGGCCAAGGCCGAATTGACCGACGGCACCGATCTGCGCCTGCCGGGTGTGACGTTCGCGTCACTGCCGCTGCTGACCTCGGCCAGCGGTGGCGTCGTGCCCAACCCCTACAACGAATGAGCCGGCGCGCTCGATATCGATCGAACGGACGCCGCTCAGTGCAGCGGGTTTGATCCGTTCAGCAGCATCCACACACCGATGCCCGCGCCGATGCCGATCAGCAGGCACAGGAACGACCCGATGAAGGGCCGCCGCGCCCACCCGCGGCCGGCGTCGAAGCCGTAGAGCCCCGGACCGGTCAGGGTCAGCCCCGCCGTCAGCACGATCATCGTGACCAGGTATTCGTGGCCTTCAGGCAGGAAATACGGGAAGTAGCCGTGGACGGGCTGTGCGGCGACCTCCACGGCCAGCGCGTTGACGAGATAACCCAGGGCGACAGCGGCGGCCACCGGCGTGAAAAGCCCCAGCACCAGGAGGACGCCGGCCCCGATCTGTGCTCCGGTGGCGAGGTAGGTCAGTATCCCGGCGTGCTGGAAGCCTGCCGCGGCCAGTGCGTGCTGGTACCCGTTCAGCCCCTGACCGCCCCACCAGCCGAACGCCTTCTGCAGCCCGTGGACCACCAGCCAGGCGCCCAGACCGACACGCAACACCATGAGCCCGAGATCCTGGGAGCCGCGGCGTTTGGCCACGCGCACGCGCGCGTCGGTCTCCGGGTCGGGCTCAATCTCTGCCGGCTCGACGGCTTGTTGCGAGCCCCGTTCGCGGGGTTGGACGTACGGGAGCGGCTCGGGTTCGTGCATGAGATCGAACGCCATCGAGGACGGCGCCCCGGACGACGTCGCCGACGGTGTAGCGGTGACCTCGGTTGCATCGTCGGACGACACGGTGTCGAACCGCGGGATCGCGGTGGTCGCCGCCGTCTCACTGCCATCCGCACCGCCACTGCCGCGATAGGTCGTGATGGGCAGGTCGTCTTCGGGATCGACCAGGCGTGCCGACGCGGGCCTGGCGGCCGACTCATCGGGCCGCCGCCATGCACGCGGGTCATGGGAAGTACTGGTCATAGTTGCCAGGGTAAGTGCAATTGCACTGCTGACCGTGGATTTAAGCGGTGGTTTGACCGGCTTGTTGATGGGATTTGCCCAGTCCGGCGCGCGGCCCCGACGTGGCGAGCACTGTCGAACAGTCCGTAACCTGGCGGGCATGACATTGCGGCGGTCGACGCGGACTGCGCTGACGAGGCCCGAACGCCGGCCGGAGCGTCCCAGCTCCGCACCCGCCCGACGGGTCCTGGCGCTGTGCGCCATCGCTTTGCTGGCGTTGCCCGGCTGCGCCCGTTTCGACTCGGCCGCGTCCGAGCCGTTCACCATCGAGCCCGACCTCGGCGGGGCGCCGAGCTCGACCCCGCCGCCACCGCCCCCGCTGCCGCCGACCCCGTTCCCGAAGGCGTGCCCGGCACCGGCCGTCATGCAGGGCTGCCTGGAGAGCACCAGCGGCCTGATCATGGGCGGCGACAGCAAGACGGCGATCGTCGCCGAGCGCGTCACCGGCGCCGTCAAGGACATCGCTCTGAACGCCGAACCCAAGGTCAAGACCGTGATTCCGGTCGACGCATCGGGCGACGGCGGGCTCATGGACATCGTGCTGTCACCGAGCTACCAGCAGGACCGGCTGATGTACGCGTACATCACAACGCCCACCGACAACCGGGTGGTCCGGATCGCCGACGGCGACGTGCCGAAGCCCATCCTCACCGGCATCCCCAAGGGCCCCACGGGTAACACCGGGGCACTGATCTTCACCAGCCCGACGACCCTCATGGTCCTCACCGGCGACGCCGGCAACCCGGCGGCAGCTGCCGATCCGGCTTCGCTGGCGGGCAAGCTGCTACGCATCGAACAGCCAACGACGGTCGGCCAGGCACCACCGACCACCGCACTGTCTGGAATGGGCGCCGGCGGCTCACTGTGCATCGACGGCGCCAGCGGCGCGCTGTACGTCACCGATCGCACCCCGACCGCCGATCGGCTGCAGAAGATCACCAAGGACTCCAAGGTGTCCACGGTTTGGAGCTGGCCCGACCGCCCCGGCGTCGCCGGCTGTGTGGCGACCGACAACACCGTCATGGTCAATCTGGTCAACACCAAGAAGACGGTGGCGCTGCGGCTGTCGAAGGACACCGGCGCCGTCACCGGCGACCCCGAGGCCCTCCGCACAGACACCCACGGCCACGTCTTCGCGCTGAAGCTCTCCCCCGACGGCAACGTCTGGGGCGCCACCGTGAACAAGACTGCCGGCGACGTGGAGAAGTTCGACGACGTCGTGTTCCCGCTGTTCCCGCAGGGCGGATTCCCGCGTAGCACTGACGACAAGACGTAATTGGCGACCAACGTGCGAGGGATCGCTCGATGATGCGCTCGTGCCCGGCCGACTTCGCTCGGCTGGCCGGCTATCTGGGTTTCGCCTGCGATGACGATTCGTGGGTCAAGCTGCGCAACCCACTGACCCTGACCAACTGGACCATGCCGGTCGTCGAGCTGCTGATGCTGATCGGTGCGGCGCTGGCCTTGGCGTACGCGCTGCGGCGGGTCCGCCGGGATCCGACCGGGATCGCCATCTGGCTGGCATCGGTGGCCTATGCCCTGGTGACCGAACTGCCCCGCCATCCACCGGACATCTTCGCCGGCACCCGGCTCGGGGTCATGTTGGTGCACAACGTGTTCAGCGTGGATTTCGTCGACGGACGGCTGCCGCTGTACATCCTGGCGCTGTATCCGGCGACCATCACCCTGGCCTATGACATCGTCCGCGCCACCGGAGTCTTCGAACGGCGCGGTGCCGTCATCGGCGCCATCTGCGTCGGCTTCGTGCACGGCTGTGTCTACGGCGTGTTCGACCATCTCGGTCCGCAGCTGCGCTGGTGGGTCTGGAACACCGCCAACCCGCTGAATCACCCGACGCTAGGCTGCGTGCCGGTCAGCAGTTGGGTCAGCCTGGCGGTGGTCGGACCCGCGGCGGTCGCGTTCCTGGCGCGGGTACTGGTCGGGCGTCAGGTGGACGCAGGCGAACCTCCCGGGCCGCGGTCGCTGGCCTGGCGCATACCGGTCATCAGCGTGCTGGCCCCCGTCATCATGGGCCTGCTCAGCCTGCCGACATTGCTCTCCGCCCACCACAGCGCGACGCAGTACGCGGTCCTCGGCGTCGAGGTGACGGTGTTCACCCTCGTGGCGGTGCCGGTCCTGATACAGGACTGGCGGATCACGCGGCGCGTCGGCACGCGGCACCCGAGCCCGTACGTTCGCGTGTTCGGCGTGCTCTATCTACTCACCTTCACGGTGCTCTGGCTGGCCGCGCTGCCGGACTTCGCCGGTGCCATTGACGGCGTCACGGGCACCGGCACGCCGACCGGCAATCTGCCCTGCGCCGCGGTGTGTTTCGTGATCGCGGGCTACTGCGTCGCGGGCGTGTCGTCACTGCGTCCGAGGACGACGCCCGCGCCGCAGGAGGCGCTGCACTAACTGCAGGCCGCGATCACCAGTTCGCGGACGCGCGCCGCGTCGGCCTGGCCCTTGGTTGCCTTCATCACCGCACCGACGATTGCGCCCGCGGCCTGGACCTTGCCACCGCGGATCTTCTCGGCGATGTCCGGCTGAGCAGCCAACGCCTCGTCGATGGCCGCCTGGATGAGCGAATCATCGCGCACCACAACCAGTCCGCGGTCGTTCATCACCTGCTCGGGCTCACCCTCGCCGGCCAGCACACCCTCGAGTACCTGACGGGCCAATTTCGCCGTCAACTTCCCTTCTTCAACGAGCTTGACCACCGCGGCGACCTGGGCCGGGGTGATGGCCAGCTCGTCGAGCGTCACCTCTGACTCGTTGGCCTTCTGCACCAGGAAGTTGCCCCACCACGCGCGGGCCGCCTCGCTGGACGCGCCGTGCTCGACGGTCGCCGCGACGAGTTCCACCGCGCCGGCGTTGACGAGGTCGCGCATGACCTCGTCGGAGATGCCCCAGTCGTCCTGAATCCGCTTGCGTACCAACCACGGAAGCTCGGGAATGGTGCCGCGCAGCCGCTCCACCAACTCGGCAGACGGAGCGATGGGCTCCAGGTCCGGCTCCGGGAAGTACCGGTAGTCCTCGGCGGTCTCCTTGCTGCGGCCGGGCGTGGTGTGCCCGTCCTCATGGAAGTGCCGGGTCTCCTGCGTGATGGTGCCGCCGGCTTGCAGCACGGCAGCCTGCCGGCGCATCTCGTAGCGGACCGCGACCTCGACGCTCTTGAGTGAGTTGACGTTCTTGGTCTCAGTACGGGTACCGAACTCCGTGGCGCCCTTGAGCTTGAGCGAGACGTTCGAGTCACACCGCATTGATCCCTGGTCCATGCGCACGTCCGAAACGTCCAAGCCGCGCAACAGATCCCGCAGCGCCGTCACGTAGGCGCGGGCGATCTCCGGGGCACGTTCGCCGGCACCCTCGATGGGCTTGGTGACGATCTCGACGAGCGGCACACCCGCGCGGTTGAAGTCGGCCAGCGAGGTGGTGGCGCCCGCGATGCGGCCGGTGTCACTGCCCAGGTGGGTCAGCTTGCCGGTGTCCTCCTCCATGTGCGCGCGCTCGATCTCGACGCGCCAGGTGCTGCCGTCCTCCAACGGGACATCGAGGTAACCGTTGACGGCGATGGGCTCGTCGTACTGGCTGATCTGGTAGTTCTTCGGCTGGTCCGGGTAGAAGTAGTTCTTCCTCGCGAACCGGCCCCACGGCGCGATGTCGCAGTTCAGCGCCAAGCCGATCCGGATGGCGGACTCCACGGCGGCCCCGTTGACCACCGGCAATGCGCCCGGCAGGCCCAGGCACACCGGGCACACCAACGTGTTCGGCTCGGCGCCGAACCGGTTCGCACAGCCACAGAACATCTTGGTCTCGGTGGACAGCTCGACATGGACTTCCATGCCCATGACGGGCTCGTACGTCGCGAGGACGTCGTCGTAGTCGAGAAGGTCTGCGTCAGCCATGCGTTGAATCCTAGTTGTCGTTCACCGGCCATTTCCTCGGCCCGGTTACCCTCCGCGGATGCTCACATGCATCGGCGCCCTGCTGACCACCTTCGCGCTGACCGCCACGGCTGTCGCTGCGGCCGCCCCCGACGGTTTCGACCTGCAAGCGCACCGCGGCGGCCGGGGCGAGACCACCGAGGAATCGCTACGTGCCTTCACCAAGGCCATCGAACTCGGCGTCACCACATTGGAGCTCGACGTCGTCCTTTCCAAGGACGATGCGCCCATGGTTTGGCACGACCCGACCATCCAGCCCGACAAATGCACCGACACCGGCCCCGCCTTCCGCGGTGACCCGCAGTACCCCTACGTCGGCAAGCTCGTGCACGACCTCACCCGGGCGCAGCTGCACACACTGGACTGCGGCCGGCTGCTCAGCGGATTCCCGGCTGCCGAGGTGGTGACCGGGAACAAGATCGCCACCCTGGATCAGGTCTTCGCGCTCGCCGACTCGCACCACGCCGGCGTCCGGTACAACATCGAGACCAAGATCGAAGCCGACAAGCCCGAATCCTCAGCCACCCCACAACAATTCGTCGACGTCATCCTCGGCACCGTGCGGGCTGCCAACAAGGCCGACAAAGTGGAGATCCAGAGTTTCGACTGGCGCACACTGCCGCTGGTCCGTCGGCAAGAGCCTCGCATCCCGCTGGTGGCGCTGTGGGACGAGACGACCTGGGTCCCGAACTCGGCGTGGACGGCCGACGTGAACCCGGCCGTGGTCACCGATCCCATCACTGGGGCAGCGTCGGCCGGCGCGAACATCTTGTCCCCCGGCTACTCGGTCCCCTACGGGCTGACGCCGAAGGATCCCGGGTTCGCGCTCGTGGCCGACACGGCGTTCATCGACCGCGCACATGCCCTCGGGCTCACGGTGATTCCGTGGACGATCAACGACCCCGACACCATGCGGGCCCAGATCGCCGCCGGCGCCGACGGCATCATCACCGACTACCCGAGCCGACTACGTGCAGTGGAGTCCGAATTGGGTATGCCGCTGCCGCCGGCCTACCGCTAGCCGAAGAATTCCGCGGCGTCGTCGTACCGGGTCTGCGGCACCAGCTTCAGCTGACGTACCGCGTCAGCCAACGGCACCCGGCCGATCTCCTGGCCCCGCAGCGACACCATCATCCCGTACTCCCCCGAGTGCGCGGCGTCGGCGGCGTTGATCCCGAACCGCGTGGCCAGCACCCGGTCATGTGCCGTCGGGATGCCGCCGCGCTGCACGTGGCCGAGCACGGTGGTGCGGACTTCCTTACGGATCCGCTTCTCGATCTCGATCGCCAGTTGCTGGGCGACGCCGGTGAACTTCACATGCCCGAACTCGTCAATTCCGCCGTCGCGCAATTGCATTGACCCCTCGGCCGGCCTCGCCCCTTCGGCGACGACGCAGATGAAGTGCGAATCGCCCCGCACGAAGCGCTGCTTCACCAGTCGGCACACCTCTTCGACATCGAACGGCTGTTCCGGGATCAGGGTCATGTGGGCGCCGGCGGCCATGCCTGCGCCGAGCGCGATCCAGCCGGCATGGCGACCCATCACCTCGACGAGCATCACCCGCTGATGCGATTCGGCGGTGCTGTGCAGCCGGTCGATGGCCTCGGTCGCGATCATCAGCGCGGTGTCGTGGCCGAAAGTGACGTCGGTGCAATCGATGTCGTTGTCGATGGTCTTGGGCACGCCCACGACGGGCACGTTCTCCTCGGCCAGCCAGTGCGCCGCCGTCAGCGTGCCCTCCCCGCCGATCGGGATCAGCACGTCGATGCCGTTGTCCTCGAGCGTCTGCTTGATCTGGTCCAGCCCGGCCCGCAGCTTGTCGGGATTGACCCGCGCGGTACCCAGCATGGTGCCGCCCTTGGCCAGCAGCCGGTCGTTGCGGTCGTCGTTCCTGAGTTGTTCCCGACGGTTCTCCAGCAGGCCGCGCCAGCCGTCGCGGAACCCCACGACCGTCGAGCCGTACCGCACATCGCACGTGCGGACCACCGCCCGAATCACCGCGTTCAAGCCAGGACAGTCACCGCCACCGGTCAGTACGCCTATCCGCATGCCCCCATACTGCCCGCTCGCGCGGTCTCGCTCTCGTCGAACGTGCGGGCCGGTTCGCCAGATCGGCAGATCCGGCGAGCCGCGGGCACGCTCGGCGCTACAGCGCGGTCGGCAGCGCGCCGCGGGCGGCTTCGTAGGCTGCGCCGACGCGGTACAGCCGATCGTCCGCCAGAGCCGGCGCCATGATCTGCAGACCGACCGGCAGGTTGTCGTCGGGTGAGAGGCCTGACGGCACCGACATACCGCAGTGCCCGGCCAGGTTCAGCGGCAGCGTGCACAGGTCGAACAGGTACATCGCCAGCGGGTCGTCGACCTTCTCACCGATGCCGAATGCGGTGGTCGGGGTGGTCGGGGTGACCAGCACGTCGACCTTCTCGTAGGCCCGGTCCAGATCGCGGGCGATCAGGGTGCGCACCCGCTGGGCCTGGTTGTAGTAGGCGTCGTAGTAACCCGACGACAGGGCGTAGGTGCCGATCATGATGCGGCGCTTGACTTCCGGGCCGAAGCCGGCGGCGCGAGTCAGCGCCATGACCTCTTCGGCGCTGCGCGTGCCGTCGTCGCCGACGCGCAGGCCGTAGCGCATCGCATCGAAGCGGGCCAGGTTCGAGGACACCTCGGACGGCAGGATCAGGTAGTAGGCGGCCAGCGAGTAGTCGAAGTGGGGGCAGTCAACCTCTGTGATCTCGGCACCGAGCTCGGTCAGCTGGTCCACCGCGGTGTTGAACGAGGACAGCACTCCGGGTTGGTAGCCCTCTCCGGTGTGCAGCTGCTTGACCACACCGATCCGGACGCCCAACAGGTCACCGGTGGCGCCGGCGCGGGCCGCCCCGACCACGTCGGGCACGGGAGCGTCGACCGAGGTCGAATCACGCGGATCGTGACCGGCGATCACCTGGTGCAGGAGCGCGGTATCCAGCACCGTGCGAGCGCACGGCCCGCCCTGGTCCAGCGACGACGCACAGGCGATCAAGCCGTACCGCGACACCGTCCCGTAGGTGGGCTTGACGCCGACGGTCGCGGTCAGCGCGGCAGGCTGACGGATCGAGCCGCCGGTGTCGGTGCCGATCGCCAGCGGCGCTTGGAACGCCGCGAGCGCCGCGGCGCTACCACCACCGGAACCACCCGGCACGCGGTTGACGTCCCACGGGTTGCGGGTGGGGCCGTAGGCCGAGTTCTCGGTGGACGACCCCATGGCGAACTCGTCCATGTTGGTCTTGCCGAGGATCGGGATTCCGGCCGCGCGCAGCTTGGCGGTCAGAGTCGCGTCGTACGGCGACCGCCAGCCCTCAAGGATCTTCGAGCCGGCCGTGGTCGGCGCGTCGGTCGTGGTGAAAACGTCCTTGAGCGCCAACGGAACTCCGGCAAGCGGCGACGCCAGCGACTCGCCCGCGGCCACCTGCTTGTCGACCGCGGCGGCGGCGGCCAGCGCCGCGTCGGCACCCACATGCAGGAACGCGTGGTAGCGCTCGTCGGTGGCGGCGATCTGGTCCAGGTGCGCCCGCGTGACCTCGGTCGCCGACACGTCGCCCGCAGCGATCTTCTCGCCGAGGGTGGCCGCGTCGAAACGGATCAGGTCGCTCATTCTGCCTCTCCCAAAATGCGCGGCACGGCGAACCGGCCTTCTTCGGCCCGCGGCGCTTCAGCCAGCGCCTGGTCCTGCGCGAGGCTCGCCACCTCGACGTCCGGCCGCGTGATATTGACCTCTTTGAGAGGGTTACCGGTCGCCTCGATCCCCGTGACGTCGACGGCCTGAATCTTGCCGACGTGCGCCAGGATGGCATCGAGCTGGCCTGCGAAACTGTCCAGCTCACCGTCGGTCAGGGCGAGCCGGGCCAGATTCGCCAGATGGGCGACATCGTCCCGGGAAATCTTCGACACAGCGAAACAGCCTAGTGGGGGCCGGGGCGACCGCAGCCACGGGGAATGCATCTGGGGCGAGCGCAGCGACGGGGGAATGTATCTGGGGCGAGTGCAGCGACGGGGAATGTATCCGTGACGCGCACCGCACCCGCCCGTCCTGCCGTAGCCACGACGCTGTGCCACAGTTGTGGCGTGTCCTCCTATCTGCTGCGGGTCCAGCTCGAAGACCGCCCCGGTAGCCTCGGCTCGCTGGCGGTGGCTCTCGGCTCGGTGGGCGCCGACATCCTGTCGCTCGACGTTGTCGAGCGCGGTCCGGGCTACGCCATCGACGACCTGGTGGTCCAGCTGCCACTCGGGTCCATGCCCGACACCTTGATCACCGCCGCCGAGACCCTCAAGGGCGTGTACGTAGACAGCATCCGGCCCCACACCGGGCTGCTCGAGGCCCATCGCGAACTGGAATTGATCGACCATGTGGCCGCCGCCAAGGGCAAGGCCGCGCGCCTGCAGGTGCTGGCCGACGAAGCACCGCGGGTACTGCGGGTCGGCTGGTGCGTCGTGGTGACCGGCGGTAAGGAAGGTGTGCTGCCCCACCGCATCACCGGCAGCCCCGGCGCGCCCGAGACGCTCGCCGACTCGGCGCCGTGGCTGCCGCTGGAACACGCTGCCGCCCTGGACGCCACCGGTGACTGGGTGCCGCAGTTCTGGCGGGACATCGACACCACCCTGGCTGCAGCGCCGCTGGGTGACCCGCACACCGCGATCATGCTCGGGCGCCCAGGCGGACCGGCCTTCCGGCCGTCGGAGGTCGCCCGGCTCGGCTACCTCGCGGGCATCGTCGCGACCATCGTGCGCTAGCTGATCGCTCTCAGCCACTTCACCTGCGGGAATACGGTTCCTACAGCGCCGAAACTGCTAGCGTGAGCCGACATCTCGCTGGAGGCGCACGTGAGCACATTTCTGATCGTCATCGGTGTCCTGCTGATGATCGCGGCCATCGTCGTGGTGGTGCTCGCCTTCACCCGGGCCAAGAAGCCCGAGAAGCCCGGCGCCCGCCAGGACCCGCTCAAATCCGGCGAGATGCCGGTGTTCGGCCCCAAGCAGCTGGGCCCCGGCGCAATCGTCAGCTATGGCGGCGTCGACTACGTCGTGCGGGGCTCGGTGACCTACCGCGAAGGGCCGTTCGTCTGGTGGGAGCATCTGTTGGAAGGCGTTCAGGGCGAACCGATCTGGTTCAGCGTCGAGGAGGACGAGGGACGTCTGGAACTCGCGTTCTGGACCAAGCGGCCCGACTTGCTCTTGCAGCCCGGCGGCCCCCACACCGTCGACGGCGGGCAGTACAGCGAGGTCGAGCGCGGCACCGCGCGATACGCCTGCGAGGGCACGACGGGCCTGCCGGCGCAGGGCGAGATGAACTATGTCGACTACGCCACCGCGAGCCGGGCCGCCCTGCTGAGTTTCGAGCAGTGGTCACCGAATTCACCGTGGGAGGTGTCGACCGGCAAGGTCATGTCGCCCGGTGAGCTCACGGTGTACCCGGCTCCCCCCGCGGGTTCGTAGGCGCCATGACCCGGGGCAAGATGCTGATCCTCGCCGGAGTGCTCGCGGTCGCATCGGTGATCTGCCTGGCGATCGGCATCAGCACGGGCCGCACGATCCAGTCGTACGTCAAAGACCACTATCAGCACGTCGGTCACAACACCTACCGGTGCAACGGGTCGGCGAGCGCTGTCGCCGACGACCTGGCCCGGGCCCACCAGCCGCAGGCGCGCGCCACCGACAGCGGCAACTATTACCTGCGGTACAGCGACTCCATCGCGATCGTCGGGCCCGGCTCAGGTCAGTCGTGCTCCATCCGGCTGGAGAGCCTGAATTCCGGATACAACCACGGCAGCTACTTCTTTCTGGGCCCTGGCTTCAGTCCGGGTTCGCCGTCGCACAGTTCCGGCGGCAGCTCGGGCGGACCGGGCGGCGTCAAGTGATGCATCAGGCAACCAAATGAAACCCGAGGAGACTCCGATGTACCTGGCCGCCATCGACTTCGGCACCGTCCACACCGACGCCATCATCCAGAACATCGTCGGTTCAGTGCTGTACTTCTTGGTGGGAGTGCTGGTGCTGGCCGCCGGCTTCCTCATGGTCGACGTGTTGACACCCGGCAACCTCCGCCGGCAGGTGTTCGTCGAACGGCGGCCTAACGCGGTGGCGGTCACCGCCGCGATGGATGTCTCGCTGGCCGCCATCATCATCACCGCGATCCACTCGAGCTCCGACCGTCTCGGACAGGGTTTGATCGACACGTTGATCTACGGGCTGATCGGCGTCGCCCTTCAGGGCCTGGCCCTGGTGGCCGTGGAGTTGTTGGCGCCCGGCCACTTCCGGGGCGAGATCCACGCCGAGGACTTCCACCCCGCCGCCGTGGCGGTCGCCGTGGTGCTGCTGGCCGTCGGCGGCATCAACGCCGCCGCTCTCACCTGATGGTGACGGAAACCCCAGAGGCCCAGGCGGTCCCTGGACCTACGGTCGGAACGCGTTGGCGTGCGCTGCTTTTGGCAGCGGTGGCGGCGTGCGCCGCATGCGGCATCGTCTATGAGCTTGCGCTGCTGACCCTTTCGACGAGCCTGAATGGCGGCGGCGTTGTGTCGACGTCGCTGATCGTCGCGGGCTACGTCGCAGCCCTGGGCGTCGGCGGGCTGTTGGCCAAGGCCCTACTGGCCCGCGCGGCGATCAGCTTCATCGCGGTGGAGACGGCACTGGGTGTCGTGGGTGGCCTGTCGGCGACGGTGCTGTACGTGACGTTCGCATTCCTGGGCGACTCCGATTGGGTGTTGGGTGTGGCGACAGCCCTGATCGGCGGGTTAGTCGGTGCGGAAGTGCCGCTGCTGATGACGCTGTTGCAGCGGGGCCGGGTCGCCGGGGCCACCGATGCCGGCCGGGTGCTGGCCAACCTCAATGCCGCCGACTATCTGGGCGCCCTGCTGGGCGGCCTGGCATGGCCATTTCTGGTCTTGCCTCACCTGGGCATGATCCGCGGCGCGGCCGCCACCGGAATGATCAACCTGGCTGCCGCAGCGGTGGTTTCGGTTTTTCTGCTGCGCCACATCCTGAGCCGGCGGGAATTCATCGGCGCGCTGAGCGCCCTGGTGCTGGCGTTCGCGGTGCTGGCCGGGTTGATGGCGGCCGCCGACGGCATCGAGACCACGTCGCGACAGCGGCTGTATGCCGATCCGATTGTGGCCTATCGACATTCGGCCTACCAGGAGATCGTGGTGACCCGCCGTGGCGATGACACCCGGCTGTATCTCGATGGCGGATTGCAGTTCTCGACCCGCGACGAGTACCGGTACACCGAATCGCTGGTGTACCCGGCGTTGGGCCACGGCGCCCACTCAGTGCTCGTGATCGGTGGTGGCGACGGCCTGGCAGCGCGGGAATTGTTGCGTCAGAAAGGTATCGACCGAATCGTCCAGGTCGAACTGGACCCCGCGGTGGTCACGATTGCGCGCACCACATTGCGGGACGCCAACGCCGGTGCGCTCGACGATCCGCGCGTTCATCTGATTCTCGACGACGCCATGACATGGCTGCGGGTCCCGCACCCCGACGTCGTGCCGCCGGGCGGATTCGATGCGGTCATCGTCGATCTGCCGGATCCCGACAACCCGGTGCTCGGCCGGCTGTATTCGACGGAGTTCTATAGCCTTGCCGCCCGGGCACTGGCGCCCCAGGGACTGTTGGTGGTGCAGTCCGGCAGTCCGTACTCGACGCCGACGGTGTTCTGGCGCACGGTGTCCACCATCGCGTCCGCGGGATTAGCCGTGACGCCCTACCACGTCGAGGTGCCGACATTCGGCGACTGGGGTTTCACGCTGGCCCGACGCGGTCCGGTACCACCAGCGCCAGTGATGCCCAAAGACGCTCCCCCGCTTCGCTTTCTGAATCAACAGGTGCTCGATGCCGCCATCGTCTTCGCGCCCGACACTGCGCCCCAACACCTGCCGCCGTCGACTCTGGAGCATCCCCTGATCGTCGACGACATGCGCCGCGGTTATCGGTAGAGCACCGAACCGACGAGAATCGCGCGGTGATTGCCGGGATTCTGGGGGACGCTGACGCCGCCCTCGAGATCAGAGCGCGTCCGGCCCGTCCTCCAACAACCGCCGGAAGCCGTCCTCGTCGAGGATGGGCACACCGAGCTCAACGGCCTTGTCGTACTTGGACCCTGGTGCGTCACCGGCCACCACATAGGCGGTCTTCTTCGACACCGAGCCGGCCGCCTTGCCGCCGCGGACCAGGATCGCTTCTTTGGCCTCGTCACGCGAGAACCCGGTCAACGAGCCGGTCACCACGATGGACAGGCCTTCCAGCGTGCGCTCGATGCCGGCGTCACGTTCGTCGGCCATGCGCACACCTGCGGCCCGCCACTTGTCCACGATGGCGCGGTGCCAGTCGACGGTGAACCAGTCGATCACCGCGGCGGCGATGGTCGGGCCGACGCCCTCGACCGCGGCCAGCTGTTCCTCGGAGGCTTCGGTAATCGACTGCAGGTCGCCGAATTCCGCGGCGAGCGCGCGGGCCGCTGTCGGGCCGACGTGCCGGATGGACAGCGCCACCAGCACTCGCCACAGCGGCTGCTGCTTGGCCCTACCGAGGTTGGCCAGCAGGCGAGCGCCATTGGCGGAGAGCTCGCCCTTCTGGGTCTTGAACAGGTTGGTGCGCAACAGGTCGTCGGCGGTGAGATCGAAGACGTCGCCCTCGTCGGTGATCACGCCGGCGGCCAGCAGCGCGGTGGCCGCCTCGTAGCCGAGACCCTCGATATCGAAGGCCCCGCGGCCCGCGACGTGGAACACGCGCTCACGCAGCTGCGCCGGGCATGACCGGGTGTTGGGGCAGCGAATATCGGCGTCGCCTTCCTTCGACGGCGCCAGCGTGCTGCCGCACTCGGGACATGTTGCGGGCATGACGAATTCGCGCTCGGTGCCGTCACGCAGGTCGACCACCGGGCCGAGCACCTCGGGGATGACGTCACCGGCCTTACGAATCACCACGGTGTCGCCGATCAACACGCCTTTGCGCTTGACCTCGGTGGCGTTGTGCAGCGTCGCCAACCCGACCGTCGATCCCGCCACGGTGACGGGCTCCATATAGGCGAATGGCGTGACGCGGCCGGTGCGCCCCACGCTGACCCGGATATCGAGCAGCTTGGTGGTGACTTCCTCGGGCGGGTACTTGTAGGCGATGGCCCACCGGGGCGCGCGACTGGTGGCCCCGAGCCGCCGCTGCAGCGTCCGGTCATCCAGTTTGACCACCACGCCGTCGATTTCGTGATCGACATCATGACGATGCTCACCCCAGTAGGCGACGCGTTCGGCCACCGCGGCGATACCCGTGACGCGGGTGGTGTGGTCCGATACCGGCAGTCCCCAGGCCTTCAGCGCGCGATACGCGTCGTGCAGCGACGCCGGCTCAAAGCCTTCGGTAAGGCCCAGACCGTGGCAGATCATGTGCAGCCGACGGCGTGCGGTGACGGCCGGATTCTTCTGCCGCAACGACCCCGCGGCACTGTTCCGCGGATTGGCGAACGGCGGCTTGCCTTCCTCCACCAGGCTGGCGTTGAGCGCGGCGAAGTCCTCGAGGCGGAAGTACACCTCGCCGCGGACTTCCAGCACGGCAGGCACCGGGAACTCATCGGTGCCGGTGAGCACCTCGGGCACGTCGGTGATGGTGCGGGCGTTGAGCGTCACATCCTCACCCGTGCGGCCGTCGCCTCGAGTGGCGCCGCGGACCAGCTTGCCGTCGCGGTAGACCAATGCGAGCGCGACGCCGTCGACCTTGAGCTCGCAAAGGTACTCCAGATCCCCGCCGAGCTCGTTGGCGAGCCGGGCCGCCCATGCCGTCAGCTCGTCGCTGTTGAACGCGTTGTCGAGCGACAGCATGCGTTCCAGGTGCTGCGCCTCCCCGAACTCGGTGGCGAACCCGGCGCCGCCGACGAGCTGCGTCGGCGAATCGGGTGTCCGCAGTTCGGGGTACGTCTCTTCGAGCTGCTGCAACTGCCCCAGCAGCTTGTCGAACTCACCGTCGGAGACGATCGGAGCGTCCTTGACGTAGTAGCGGAACTGGTGGCCGCGAACTTCTTCGGCCAGTTCCTGCCATTGCCGGCGCACGTCGGGATCGGGTGAGCTCACCCGGTAAGGCTAGCGAAGGGGTCTGACGGGGCGCGAAGTGTCGATAGGCTGGGCACGTGCCGCATCCGATCATGTTCGACGATGACGACCCCGGACTGTCAGAGCTGCGGACGGTGGCACTGAGCTTCCCCGAGGCCTTCGAGAAGGTGTCCTGGGGCCGGCCCGTGTTCTGCGCGCCCAAGATGTTCGCGATGTACGGCGGCAATTCGAAGACGACGGGCGAGATGGTCGCGTATCCGCATTCGGTCCTGGTCAAGGTCGACGAGTCCGACCGCGCCGCACTCGAACAGGATTCGCGCTTCTACTATCCCGCCTATCTGGGCCCGTCAGGCTGGCTCGGGCTCGATTTCACCGCGGCGAAGGTCGACTGGGACGAGGTCCGCGAACTGCTGGACGCGTCGTTCCGGCTGATCGCGACGAAACGGTTGGTCAAGCTGCTCGACGAGAGTTGAGCAGCTGCGCCCGCTTTAAACGCGTTGGGACACAGGTCGATACCTCGGCCTGTGCGCCTTTGCGGCGCATGCGGTAGCAGCGGCATGGAGGTTCTCCGCGCCGCCGGGCATCGCAAGGCGCCGGGTTAGGTTGTGGGACTGTCACTTTCACCGTCACCATCGCTATCTTCGCCCTCCGTCGGATACAGCGTCGGGTGGTGATACTCGTTCGTCCGGGGTTGGCCGACGTCCAGTAGTGGTGGCGGGGTCCAGTGGGCTCTTCCGTCGGGGCCCATGGTGGTGCTCCAGCCGCCAGCGTGGGCGGCTCGGTTGTCGCAGCCGCAGGCCAGGGCGAGGTTGGTGATATCGGTGTGGCCGTCGTCGCCCCAATCGGTGTCAACGTGGTGGGCCTGGCAGCGCGAGGCCGGGGCGGTGCAATTGGGTTTGGTGCAGCCGCGGTCACGCGCGAACAACATGATCCGCTGCCCGGTGGATGCGGTACGACGCGCCCGGCCCAAATACAGCGCAATGTTGGTGTGTTGATCGAATACCGCGAGGTAGTGGTGGGCGCCGTGGGCGGCCATCCGGATCAAATCCCGCACCGGCAGTTTCGATCCCGTGTGGGTGACCGCGACCCCGGCGCCGCGTTCGAGTTCCTGCACCGTCGTGGTCGCCACCACCGCGACCGGGAGCCCGCTGTGCTCGCCCAACTGCCCGGAGGCCAGCATCATCCGGCCCACCGCTTTGAACGCGTCGTACTGACGCTGAGCCACGGTGCGGGTGTCGCCCGCGATCTGGGCTTGGGTCGGTGTGCCCGAGATGCACGGCTCGGGATCGTCGGGATTGCACATCCCCGGCGCGGCCAACTTTTCGAACAACGCCTCCCAATAGGCCCGAGCCTCCGGATCGAGGCTGGCCTTGACTTCCGAGCGCCCATCGGCCTGCTGCTTACCCATCACGAACGACCGTTGCGGGTCCGGTTCGTCATCGTCAGGTTCGGGCCCGTCCTGATCGAGCCGGTACAGCAGATCAGCGGCCGCTTTGCGCAGCTCCTCCGGCGTCTTGTACCGCGCTGCGGCCACCAGGTCGCGTTCACACTGCACCAACGTGACCGGGTCCACCCACAACGGCACCTTCGCAAAGAATCCGGTGATCACCGCGATATGCTCGATATTGATGACACCGTCGGCTTGGGCGGCGGCGACCAGTTCCCACACCGGGCCCAGGGGTTCGCCGGTGATCGCCGACCGCGGCCCGAGATGGTCGCAGTCGCGGACCCGGCGGCGGGCCTCCTCCCAGCTGATGCGATGCCGGATATGCAGCACCTCGGGCCAGTCTTTCGCCCCGATGTCTTTGGCCGTGGCCTGGGTCTGGGCAGCGGCCAGGATCTGGTGGTCGACCGCCTCGGCGGCACACTTCAGGGTTTCGCGACGGGACTGCAACTCCAGCAATGCCCGCACGTCCAGGCCGGTGTAGTCCAGGGACGCGACCCGAGCCAGCACCGCGTCGAGGTCCGCGTAGACCTCCTCGACAAGGCTGCTGGCAATATCCATACTTCGAACACTAGTTCGGACCACTGACAAGTTTCGACGGTTTGGGACAGCTGTGCCGAAAGTGACGAATGAGCCAAACACGTTGCTCGGCATGGCCTTCCGCTCACTACGCCAACTACGGCCGAGCGGCTCGACGCGCGATGAGGTAAGCCTGTCGGGTGGACTCGATTTCGTCGTCGGGTTGCCGAACCAGCTCGGCGTAGACGCGCAATCCACTCTTCGCCAACAGGTCTGCGACGACATCCGGTCGACGTCGGATGAACGTCAAGTTCACCTGCGCACCATCGAAGTCCGTCAGCACCCGCGGTTGCTCGCCGACCTGGAACGCCACAAGCACCACCCCGCCCGGCGCCAGCACCCGGTGAAACTCGGCAAACACTGCCGGCAGATGCGTGTCCGGGACATGGATGATCGAGTACCAGGCGCAGAGCCCGCCGACGCTGCCGTCGGCCACATCGAGGTCCAGCATCGACCCAACGCGAAAAGATAGACCCGGGTTGTGCTGTCGTGCCTGCGCAATCATGTTGGGCGACAGATCGATTCCGATGACGTCCAGGCCGGCGGCGGCAAGTGCCGCAGTGGCCACGCCGGTGCCGCACCCCACATCCAGCACACCCGCCCCGGGATCCACTAGCGCGGCGAAGGCGCCGATCATCGCGCGGTCCACGGGCCTGTCGTCGAGGTGGCACTGGTAGCGCGCGACGTAGTGTGCGGCGCTGCGGTCGTAACCGTCACGGGTCACCGCGACAAATTCGGGCTCCACTGCAGCACTGTCACGCACGCCGAAACCACCTCCGCTTCATGCCATTCAGTCAGCACTCGATGCTAGCCGCGCTCGCCGATGCAGGAGCCACACTCCGCCGAGACCCAGCGCAGCATCCTCCACGACGGTGGCGACATTCCACGCCCCTCGGCGATCACCACTGGCCATCGCCCACAGCCGGACAACGGCCAGCAGCAGCGCGGCCGCTGACCAAGAGCTCACGAAGGCATCCCGATCCCGACCCCTCGCGTACACCACCAGGCCGTAGCCCAACCCGGCATTGAGGGCACCGATCTCCCTTTGGTACCAACGATCCCGCGCCCACCCATAGTGGTCCGCGACCTTGTCGGGCGCGAGCAGGTGGCCGCCGAAGGCACCGACGGCCATGGCGAGAGCGCCAGTCCCGATAAGCCACTCGCCTGAGCCGAGGCGCGATTCCGGCCGCGCCTTGCCTGCGATATCGAACATTGTTCCTCCTATTGACTGATTATCAGTCAGTCTGCCACAGTAGAACCGGTCAGCCGGAAAGGTCAACGCTTCCGGCCCAATTCAGTCGGAGGACTCCATGACCACAAACGGCCGAATGAATCTGCAGGACAAGCGAATAATTCTCACCGGCGCATCAAGCGGAATCGGGCGAGCGCTTGCCGGCGCCCTGGCAGACGAGGGTGCGCTGCTGGTCTTGGCCGCCCGCCGCAAACCGCTGCTCGACGAACTCGCCACCGAGATCAACGATCGCGGCCATGCCCGCCCCACCGTCATCACCGCCGACCTGTCCGAGCCCGGCGCGGCATCAGATCTGGGCGCAGCGGCGCTGGAGGCGTTGGGCGGTACCGCTGACATCCTGATCAACAACGCCGGCACCAACCTGACCGGCGCCCAGTCACGCATCGCGGACGCACCCGAAGCACGTGCCGTCTTCGAAACCAACGTCTGGTCGCCCCTCGCGCTGACGGCTGCGGTGTTGCCCGCGATGCACGCCGCCGGCTCGGGCACCATCGTCAATGTCACCTCGACTGTGCAATCGGTGCCGTTACCGCTTCTCGGCTACTACGCAGCATCGAAAGCCGCCCTGGCACAGGCAACCCGTTCCTTGTGCCGGGAACTCACCGAAACTCCGATCAACGTCATGGAAGTGATACCCGGAGCCACCGACACCGCACTTCGTGACATCGATGAACTGCCGTGGAAGACCACGCCGCCACGCACTCTGCCACCCGTCGCACCTACAGCGACCGCCAAAGTCATCGTCCGCGCCCTCAAGCGCGGCGCCGACCGCGTCGTCTACCCGGCGTACTCGCTGGTCCCGCTGGAGGTTCCGGCGTTCGGACGCCTGATCGCGACCGTCGGCGGGCGCCGCGTCGACACGCTCGGGGCCATCGGGGCCTCGGCATGACGTCGCCGACGAGCTCCGCCGGTCTCAGAATCGACACAGCTGACCTCGATCAGACCCGGGCTGGTGCACCGAACCGGTTGGCGCACATCGTATTCAAGACCCCGCGCCCTGCCGAGATGACCGACTGGTACACCACCGTTCTGGACGCCGTAGTGGTGTTCGCCGACAAGCGGATCACCTTCTTGACCTACGACCAGGAACACCACCGGGTGGCATTGATCAAAGTTCCTAGCGTGCTGCGTTTTCCGGGAACGGTCTGGAAGTTGCACCGCAAGGTGTACGGCGTCGACCACGTCGCCTTCACCTACGACCGGCTCGATGATCTGGTCGCAACGTACCGACGGCTGTCCGATGCCGGTATTGCACCGGTGTGGTGCATCAACCATGGGCCGACCACATCGATGTACTACGAGGACCCGGACGGCAATCGAGTCGAGCTGCAAGTCGACAACTTCGCCACCAACTCCGAACTGCTGCAGTGGTTGTCGAGCGGCGAGTTCGACGAGAACGCCATCGGCGTCGAATTCGACCCCGAGGTACTCGAACGCCGGCTCTCAGCCGGCGTGCCCGCGGCGACGTTGACCAAACGGGGATCCGCGCCGCCTGACGGCCGCAGGCCCCGGTCCGGGCTGCGCACGCTGCGCTGGAAAACTCTCTGAGGACGACGATGCGCCTGGCCACCTTCTCCACCGATGACAGGTCGATGCACGTTGGCGTCGTGATCGCCGCCGAGATCGCCGATCTGACCGCCCTCCCGGGCGGTCCGCGGAGCATGCTGAGCGTGTTGGCGCGCTCGGACTGGCACGAGTCAGTCACATCGCTGCTCAGCGCGGCGCCCCGTGTTGCGCTGTCAGCGGTGAAGCTGCATGCGCCGGTTCCCGCACCACCGAAGTTCATGGCGATCGGTCTCAACGCACGCGACCACAGGAAAGACATCAATGTCCGGTGGTTGATGCGCGAGCCCAAACTCATCCTGCTCGCGGCTGGGTACCTACTGGCCCATCCCCGGCCGAAGCACCCGTTCTTCTTCGCCAAGGCCACCTCGAGCGTTGTCGGTCCATCTGATCCGATCTTGTTGCCGGAAAACACCTCTCGCGTGGACTGGGAGGGTGAGCTTGCCGTGGTGATCGGTGCCACCGTCCATGACGTCGACCACGAAACGGCACGTCGGAGCATCGCCGGCTATCTCGTCGCCAACGATGTCTCGGTGCGCGACTGGCAGTTCGACAACCCGACGTCGGCTGCCCTCGCGAAGAGCTACCCGAGCCACGGCCCACTGGGACCGTGGCTGGTCACCGTCGACCGCGTCGATCCAGCCGACATGGAACTGCGTACCTACCTCAATGGCGAACTGCGGCAACGGGGCCGCATAGCCGACCTCATCTTGTCCCCCGCCGAGATCGTCAGCCGGCTCAGTCGATTCTGCGTGCTGCAGCCCGGCGATGTCATAGCGTGTGGCACCTTCGCCGGCACCGGCTGGCCGACGGGGCGATTCCTGCAGTCCGGCGATACCGTTCGCGTGGAAATCGACGGCATCGGGCACCTCGCCAACCCAGTGATCGCACCCTCACCGGCTAGCCTGCAGTGATGACCGCCGACAACGCCGCCGCAGCCACCGTCGACCGCAGGCAAGCGATCATCGACGCGGCACGAGCGCTGTTCGCGACCCGGCCCTATGACCAGGTGACCACTACCGAAATCGCCAAGAAAGCCGGGGTGGCCTACGGGCTCATCGCCCACCACTTCGAAAACAAGCGCGGCCTCTACCTCGCGGTGATGAGTCAGATCGCCGACGAGATCGCCGCCGTGCAACTCGCGCCGCCACCGCCCGGCTCATCGCTGGCCGACCGGCTGCGGCACGGTCTGCGCCATCAGATCGCCTATATCGACACCCACGCCGACACCTTCATTCCCCTGATGCGCGGAGCGCTCGGCGCCGACCCTGAACATCACGCTGCCATCGCCAATCTGCGTTGGATTGGGGCACAACGGATCCTGCTCGCCCTCGGCATTACCGAACCCGTGCCGCCAACTTTGCGCACCGCCATGCGGGGCTGGGTCGGGTCCCTCGATGAGATGATGATCGACCGCATCACCCACCGCGACACCGATGCAGATACCCTCGTCGAACTCGCGACCGCAGCGCTGGCGAACACCCTGCTCACGGCCGCGGCGATCGAGCCGGCAATCGTCTACCCCGCTGAGGCGCACCGCGAACTCGCCGCCATGGCCGGGCATCCGACCCCGGACTGACCCGGCGCCACGCGGCTCGTACTCCGGGGCGGCGTCAGTCCTCGCGGAATCCGGGCACCCACTTCTCGACGATCTCGGCATAGTTGATGGTCGCGTCGAGCTGCGCGGCAATGCCGAGCAGGCCACCCAGTACCCGGAACATCATCAGGTAGTTGGGCGGCAGGTTCAGCTGACGGCTGGTCTTGAACGTCGCGGCGAACTGTTCGCTGCGGATATCTGCCGCGGTGGCGGCGATACCCTGCAGCCAGCTACGGCTGAAGTGGAAGCTCTTGTGCCGCAACGGTTCGATGTACGGCAACAGGTAGGCGTTGATCTCCTCGTGAGAGACGGTCGCCCCGGCCGGGATGAAGCCCTCGTCCCGCAGGTAGTCCGTCATCTCCTCCCACTTCTCGTCCCGCGCGAGCCGCAGGATGGGCCCGGTCGCCCGCGGCAGCCCGCCCTCATGGACCGCGCAGGCTCCGAAATCCATGACGCCGAAACGCCCGTCGTCCAGCAGCATGAAGTTGCCCGGATGGGTGTCGACATGCAGCAGTCCGCAGCGGTAGGGGGCGCTGATGGTGACCTCGAGCAACATGTGCGCACAGCGGTTGCGCTCTTCCTCGGTGCCATTGGCGATGATCTCGGAGAGCTTGCGGCCCTCCATCCACTCCGTGATGACCACCTTCGGCGACGACGCGACGACCGCTGGGACGTAGAACTGTGGATCCCCCGCAAACGCCTTGGCAAACGCACGCTGATAGTCCGCCTCGATGCGGTAGTTCAGTTCTTCCTCGGTGCGCTCGATGAGCTCGTCGATGATGCTCTTGACGTCGGCACCGGGAACCACCTGTTTGAAGAGCGACGTCAGCATTCGCAGCGTCTTGAGGTCGGCGCGCACCGCCTCGTCGGCGCCGGGGTACTGCACTTTCACCGCAACTCTGCGGCCGTCGCTCCACACGGCGCTGTGCACCTGGCCGATGCTCGCGGAGGCGACGGGCTTGTCGTCGAAGGACTGGAAGCGCTCGCGCCATTTGGTGCCCAGCTGGGCGTCGAGGACGCGGTGGACCTTGTCCGCCGGCAGCGGCGGGGCGTCGCTCTGCAGTTTGGTCAGCGCTTCGCGATAGGGCTCGGCGTACGCCGGCGGGATGGCGGCCTCCATGACCGAAAGCGCTTGCCCGAGCTTCATCGCGGCGCCCTTGAGCTCCCCCAGCACCTGGAACAGCTGCTCGGCAGCCTTCTCGACCAGCTCGGCGTTGACGTCCTCTTTCGACTTGCCGGCCATACGTTTGCCGACGCCCAGGACGGCGCGGCCGGCGATACCGGCCGGAAGGGTTGCCAGTTTGGCGGCACGCCCGGTGCGGCCACGGCGAATTTCAGCCATGTCGTCGATCTTGTCTTTCTTAGCCGATCTTGACAACAACCCCGGCCAGAACCCTACGAAACCGGCACAACCACCAGTTCGTGCGGCTGGTTGTTCATCGACACACAGCCGTCGTCCGTCACGACGACGATGTCCTCGATCCGGGCACCCCACTGCCCCGCGAAATACACACCGGGCTCGACGCTGAACGCCATGCCCGGCTCGAGCGTCAGCGCATTACCCGCCACGATGTAGGGCTCCTCGTGGACCGACAGCCCGATGCCGTGGCCGGTGCGGTGTACGAACACCTCGGCAAGCCCTTCCGCCGCAAGCACGTCGCGGGCCGCGGCGTCGATCTGTTCGGCGGTCATCCCGGGCCGCACGGCCGCCACTGCTGCCGCCTGTGCCCGCTGCAGCACCGAATACTGTTGCGCCACGACGGGATCGGGTTCGCCGATGCTGTAGGTCCTGGTGCAGTCCGAGTTGTAGCCGGGCTCGACCGGCCCGCCGATGTCGACGACGACGATGTCACCCACCTGCAATTGCCGGTCGGAGCATTCGTGGTGCGGGTCCGCGCCGTTCGGGCCGGAGCCGACGATGATGAACGCCACCTCCGAATGGCCCTCCGCGACAATCGCTTCGGCGATGTCGGCAGACACGTCGGCCTCGGTGCGGCCCGGCACCAGGAACTCCGGTACCCGCGCGTGCACCCGGTCGATGGCCGCCCCGGCCTTCATCAGGGCGTCGATCTCGCTGGGGTCCTTGATCATTCGCAGCTGCCGCAGCACGTCGGTGGCCAGCACCGGCACGGCCCCGAGGACCGCCGCCAACGGCAGCAGATGCAGTGCGGGCATGGCATCGGTGACCGCGACCAGGTTTCCGGGCAGCGCCGCGGCCACCAGGGCGTAGGGGTCGTCGCCGTCGACCCAATCCCGAACCGCCAGGCCCAGTTCCAGGATCGCCGACTCTTTCAGCGACGCCAGCTCCAGCCGCGGCACCACGACCGTCGGCGTCGACCCGTCAGCCGGCACCACGAGCGCCGTCAACCGCTCGAAGGTCTGCGCGCGCGAGCCCACCAGATACCGGAGGTCATACCCCGGGGTGATGACCAGCCCGGCCAGGCCGGCGGCGTGCGCGGCCGCGGCGGCCGAGCGCAGGCGCGCGGCATAGACGTCGGTGTTGAATCGGCCTGAGCTCATGGCAATAGGCTAGTGCGATGCTGATCGACATCCGCGACAGGCGGGCCCGAGGATGAATGAGCCGAGCGTGAGCCAGCCGATCCTGCTCCTCGACGGTGCCAGCATGTGGTTCCGCTCGTACTTCGGGGTGCCGTCCTCGATCACCGCGCCCGACGGCCGCCCCGTCAACGCGGTCCGCGGCTTCATCGACAACATCGCCGCCCTGGTCACCCAGCATCGCCCGGACCGCCTGGTGGTGTGCCTGGACCTGGATTGGCGTCCGCAGTGGCGCGTCGACCTGATCCCGTCGTACAAGGCGCACCGGGTCGAGGAGATCACTCCCGGCGACGCCCCTGACATCGAGGAAGTGCCCGACGACCTCACGCCCCAGGTCGCCATGATCATGGAGCTGCTCGACGCATTCGGTATCGCCACCGCCGGCGCACCGGGTTTCGAAGCCGACGACGTGCTCGGCACGCTGGCGACCCGGGAGCAGACCAGCCCCGCGATCGTGGTCAGCGGCGACCGTGACCTGTTGCAGCTGGCCAGCGATGACGGCCCGGGAATCAGGGTGTTCTACATCGGCCGCGGTATGGCCAAAGCCGTGCTCTACGGGCCCGCCGAGGTCGCCGAGAGCTACGGCGTCCCGCTGCATCGCGCCGGCGCCGCGTACGCCGAGCTGGCGCTGATGCGCGGCGACGCCTCCGACGGGTTGCCGGGCGTCGCCGGCATCGGCGAGAAGACGGCGGCGACCCTGCTGCAGACCTACGGCTCGCTGCCGGCGATCGAGGCCGCCGCGCAGGACCCGACCTCGAAAATGGCTGCGGCGCAACGCAAGAAACTTCTTGCCGCCGCCGACTACATCACCGCCGCACTGCCCGTCGTCCTCGTCGCGACCGATGCGCCGGTGTCGATATCAACCGAGTCCGACACGCTGCCGCTCGCAGCCCGCGATCCGCAGCGCGTGACCGACCTGGCCGCCAAGTACGGCGTCACCAACTCGATCGCGCGGCTGCAGAAAGCCCTCGACAAGCTCTAAGCCACCAAAAAGTCCCCCCACACGCTCGGCGTGTTGGGGGGACATTTGGGGACTGGTCGCGAGAAACGCTACTTCGGGCGGCCGACCTCGTAGGTGCCGTTGTCGTCTTTGAAGGTGACCTTGACGGTGCGCTTGGTGCCGTCGATGTTCACGTCGCAGTCGAACGTCTGCCCGGACTTGACCTCAGGATCGGCGCCGTTGTTGCACTTGACGTCCTTGACGTTCTTGGCGCCGTAACCGTTGGTCTCGTCGGTCAGGACCTTCTGCACGCCGGACTGCGCGGCATTGACGTCGAGCTTGGTGGTGACGAAGAAGCCCGGCCACAGGAAACCGAGCACGCCGACGACCGCGACGATGATCACGGCCACGACCCCACCGATGATCAGCAGTGTCTTGTTCGACTTGGCTGCCGGTGCGCCGAACTGCTGGTCGAACTGCTGCCCCGCGGCGCCTTCACCGAACTGCGGCTGACCGTACTGTCCGGGCTGGCCGTACTGGGGCTGGCCGTACTGCGGCTGTCCGTAGGCGCCCGGCTGGGGGTAGGCCTGCTGCGGATAGCCCTGCGGGTACTGCTGCTGCGGGTAACCGGGAACCTGCTGCGCTCCGGGCTGCGCGGCACCGGGCTGAACTCCCGGGTACTGCTGCTGGTACTGCTCCGGGTTGTAGGCCGGCTGCTGCCCCCACGCCGGGGCGGCAGTGGTCGGCTGCTCGGCGCCGGACGCCGGCTGCCCCCAAGCGGGCTGCTGACCTTGCCACTGCTGTGACGGATCAGTTCCCTCTGGACCGCTCATCGTCTCTCCTCGGTGCTCTACGGCTCGGACATCATCCGGGCTGCTGGTCAACCACACTACCGGTGCCGCCGTTCCTGGATGACCTGCACGCGGGGCGCGTGTCTGGGCATTACCTGACCCGGCCGGCCTTAGTCTCGCGGTATGACGGACCAAATCCGGCTCGGCAACGCCATCGTGACCCGCGTGGCGGAAACCCAGGTTCAAATCCCCACGTCGCTGTGGCCGTCGACACCGCCGGAGGCCTGGCACGCCGAGGCCGAACTGCTCGCCCCGCGGTTCTGGAACCCCGAGACCGACCTGTTCCGGATCGCGATTCAAAGCTGGGTGTTGCAGGTCGACGGGCTGACCATTGTCATCGACACCGGCGCGGGCAACGACCGGCACCGCCCGCACATGCCGCCGCTGGATCACCTCAGCACCCCGTTTCTGGACAACATGCGCGCTGCCGGCATCGACCCGTCCGACGTCGACGTCGTCCTGAACACGCATCTGCACACCGACCATGTCGGCTGGAACACCCAATTGGTCGACGGCGCCTGGGTCCCCACTTTCCCCAACGCCCGCTATCTGATGCCCGAGGCCGACTACCGGTTCTTCGCCCCCGACGATCCGGAGGCCACAGACGAGATGCGAACGGTGTTCGAGGACAGTGTCATTCCGGTGGCGGACCAGACCGAGCAGTTCTCCGGTGACTACCAGCTGAGCGACTCGGTGTGGCTGCGCCCGGCCCCAGGCCATACGCCGGGTTCGTCGGTGCTGTGGCTCGATGCCGGCAAGCCGGCCGTGTTCGTCGGCGACCTGACCCACTGCCCCATCCAGATTCCCCGACCGGATGATCCGTGCGCCTTCGACGTCAACGCGGCCGAGGCGACCGTTACCCGCAAGCGGGTGTTCACCGAGGCATCCCGGCGGCGGGCGACGGTGGTCCCGGCGCACTATGCCGGCCATGGCGGCGCGACCATTGTGGCACGCGGCGACCGGTTCATGGTCGACGACTGGCTGGACCTGGGTCTGGCCTGACCAACCCTGCGGTCACAACAACCCTGCGATCACATGGTGTCTATGGCAACGACGCCCCGACGTACCGCACCGATGGCCCGTTTGGCCGTGGCGCGCAACTGCGGCGATGGCGCGGCGATGCGCACCTGGTCCAGCAGGTCCAGCACCTGGCGACACCAGCGCACGAAATCGCCTGCGGGCAAAGCATTTCCATTGCCGTTATCGGACATCAACAGCGCCGCGGTGAGGTCTCCGTAGGTCGCCCAGCTGTACATCGCTGCGGCGAACCCGGCGTCGGGTTCCCGGCTGAACGGCAGTCGATGCCTGCGCTCGTCACCCCGGATGTCGGTCCACAACCCGCGGGTCTTCGCCAGCGCCCGCCGCACCTCGTCGGTGACCTGCTCGGAGCCCGGCGGCACCGTCGGGCCATCACCGCGCGACTCGAAAAGCACGGCCGACAGCACCGCGGCCAGCTCGGCCGGGTTGAGTCCGTCCCACGCACCGCCCCGTAGGCACTCGGCGACCAGAAGGTCACTCTCGCTGTAGATCCGGGCCAGCAGCCGGCCGTCGTCGGTGACCGCGGGTTCGCCCTCTGCCCCCTCGATGAAACCGCGCTCGCTGAGCAGCGCCGTGATCCGGTCGAAGGTGCGAGCCAGCGAGTTGGTGGCCGCCGCGACCTTCTGCCGGGTCTGGTCGTTGTCACGTTCGATGCGTAGATAGCGCTCAGCGGCACGCACTTTGGCCTCGCGGTCGGGCAGCTGATGTGCGGGGTGGCGGCGCATCTGCTCGCGCAGACCCGCCAATTCCGGATCGATATCCGGCGTCGTTGCTTCCCCGGCGCCGCGGCTGCGCCGCACTGACGGCACGTCGAGCGCTTCGGCCGCTGACAGCAGCGCCGACGCCAGGTCGCGGCGCACCTTCGGCTGCCGGTGTTCCACCCGCTTGGGCAGCGACATGCTGCCCAGACGCTGTGATGTGCCCGCGTAGTCGGCAGCGGAAATCCTTCCCGCCCAGCGATGTTCGGTGAGCACCAGCGGCCTGGGGTCGTCGGCGTCGAATGCCGGCTCCAGCACCACGGCCAATCCGCTGCGGCGGCCGAGGCCGATGGCGATGACGTCGCCCCGCTTCAGCGCGGCCAGCGCGTCGTTGATGCCCTTGCGCCGCGTCAGGCGGCCGGCCCGCGACTGCGCCCGCTCACGTTCGGTGATGCTCGCCCGCAGCCGGGCGTACTCCAGCACGGAGTTCCAATCGACACCCTGCGCTGAATCCGAACTCTCGCGTTGCTCGGCCGCGATCTCGGCGAGCATCCGCTCACCGCGCTTGATGCCGCGCACCAGTCCGGTGACCGACCGGTCCGCCTGGTACTGCGCGAACGACTGCTCGAGCAGCCGGTGCGCCGCCGCCGGCGTCATGTGCTGAACCAGGTTGATGGTCATGTTGTACGACGGCGCAAAGGAACTGCGCAGCGGAAACGTTCGCGTCGACGCCAGGCCGGCGACCTGGGCGGGGTCGGCCATCTCGTCGGTGGCATGCCACAGCACGACAGCGTGGCCCTCGACGTCGATACCGCGGCGCCCGGCACGGCCGGTCAGCTGGGTGTACTCCCCCGGCGTCAGCGGAGCGTGTTGTTCGCCGTTGTACTTCACCAGCCGCTCGAGCACGACGGTGCGGGCCGGCATGTTGATACCCAACGCCAGGGTCTCCGTGGCGAACACGGCCTTCACCAGCCCCGCGGTGAACAACTCCTCGACGGTGTGCCGGAACACCGGCAGCAGGCCGGCGTGGTGGGCGGCCAGGCCGCGCAGCAGCCCTTCGCGCCACTCGTGATAGTCGAGCACCGCCAGATCGGACTCGGCCAGATCGGCGCAGCGCCGGTCGACGATCTCGGCGATCCGGTCGCGTTCGGCCTTGTTGGTCAGCCGCACCGCCGACCGCAGGCACTGCTTGACCGCGGCATCGCAGCCGGCGCGGGAGAACACGAACGTGATGGCCGGGAGCAGGCCGGCCTGATCCAGCGTGCTGATCACATCGGGACGGCTGGGTGGCCGGTACATCGCGGGCCGGCCGCCAGAACGTCCGCGTCCGTCTCCGCTTCGCCCCCGCGGCTGCCAGTCCATCAGCCGGTCCGCCTCGCGGCGGTGCGCGATGTGCCGCAACAACTCCGGGTCCACGCGAGCAGCCTGTTTGCCCGAGCCCTTACTGCCACCTGCCCCCTTGGACAGGTCGAACAGGTCGAAGAGCCGCTTGCCCACCAGCATGTGCTGCCACAGCGGGACCGGGCGATGTTCGTCGACGACGACCGTGGTGTCACCGCGGACGGTCTGGATCCAGCCGCCGAACTCCTCGGCGTTGCTCACCGTCGCCGACAGGCTGACCAACCGCACTTCCTCCGGCAGGTGCAGGATCACCTCTTCCCACACCGCGCCGCGCATGCGGTCGGCCAAGAAATGCACCTCGTCCATCACGACGTAGGACAGGCCGTGCAGCGCAGGGGAATCGGCGTAGAGCATGTTGCGCAGCACTTCGGTGGTCATCACCACGATGTCGGCGTCACCGTTGATCGCCTGGTCACCCGTGAGCAGGCCGATGCGGTCAGGCCCGTAGCGGGCCACCAGATCGTTGTGCTTCTGGTTGCTCAGCGCCTTGATCGGCGTGGTGTAGAAACACTTGCGGCCGGCGGCCAGCGCCAGATGCACGGCAAACTCGCCGACGACGGTCTTGCCGGCACCGGTCGGGGCGCAGACCAGGACGCCGCGACCGTTCTCGAGCGCCACACAAGCCTTTGTCTGGAAACCGTCCAGGGTGAACGACAGGCCCGCGGCGAAGTCGCGCAGCTGCGGGCCGGGCTCGGTTTCGACGGATACCGCCGCGCCCGTCGGGATCGGCGGCTCCGCCGCCCGAAACTCAGGTGGCGTCGTCATCGATGGTCAGCCGGGTCGGCGCGGGCACGGCAGATGGCGCATCGATGGGTTCCACCGACCCGATCGGGGCGGCCTCGTCGTCCGGAACGGCCTCGGCTTCGAACCGGGCCTTGCGCCGGTCGTGGAGCCGAGCGACCTGGATCGACAGCTCCAGCAGGACCGTCAACGCCAGGGACAGCGCCAACATGGAGAACGGGTCCGAGCCGGGCGTCACGAACGCGGCGAACACGAACAAGCCGAAGATCAGACCGCGGCGCCAGGCCTTGAGCTTGTCGTAGGTGAGCACTCCGACCAGGTTCAGCATGATGATCAGCAGCGGAAACTCGAAGCTGATGCCGAACACGATCAGCAGATTGATCAGGAAACCGAAGTACTGCTCACCCGACAGCGCGGTGATCTGGACGTCGCTACCGACGGTCAGCAGGAACGACAGCGCCGTCGACAGCACGACGTACGCCATGACCGCGCCCGAGACGAAGAGCAGCGCGCCGACCCCGACGAACAGCGACGCGAACCGGCGTTCCTTCTTGTACAGGCCGGGGGTGATGAACGCCCAGATCTGGTAGAGCCACACCGGGCAGGCCATCACGACGCCCGCCGCCGTGCCGACCTTGAGGCGCAGCATGAACTGGTCGAACGGCGCCGTCGCGAGCAGCCGGCACGCGCCGTCCGGAGCGATGGACGCACGTGATGAGGCAGGGAGCGAACAGTACGGGCCGCGGAGCCAGTCACCGAGGCTCGGTAATCCGAAGAAACTGTGCTCGTACCAGAGGAAGCCGACGACCGTGGTCAACAAGATCGCGATGACAGCGATCAGCAGACGGGTCCGGAGCTCTTCGAGGTGATCGACGAGCGACATGGTGCCGTCAGGATTGACCCGCGACCGTCGACGGCGCGGGTCAAGCTTTCGGAGAATTCCAGGTGCTGGCACGTGTGTATGTAGGAGCCAACCGCCGCGTGCGTTGGGCCTGCGGCGGGATCACGGCAATGGTCAGGCCGGGTGCTTGTCGGTGGCGTCCGGCGCCGGCTGCGGTGCGGGTGCCGGATTCTCGACGCGCTCAGCAGTGATGGGCCTCGGACTTGGGTGTGCGCCGGGCTGCACGGTCGATTCCCCGGAACCGTCCGACTGCATTTCCTTCAATTCGGACTTGAAGATGCGCATCGACTTACCAAGCGAACGCGCGGCGTCCGGCAGCTTCTTCGCGCCGAAGAGCAGCACGAACACCGCGATGACGATCAACCAGTGCCACGGTTGCAAACCGCCCAATTTGGGTCACCTCCAGATGTTGAGGCCGAGTCTACTCGCCGAGACCCGGTTCATATGCCGCCAGCGCCGCTACCGCGGACTCCCGCACGCGGTCGGCGAGCTCCGGCGGGTCCAGGACCCGGACCGCTGAACCGAAACCGAGCACGAATCGGGCCATCCACTCGTCCGACGCGTAGGTCATGGTGGCTTCCCAGCTGCCGTCGGGAATCTCTCGCTGCACCGCCAGCGGGTAGTAGTCGAACATCCACGACGCCGACGAATCGATCAGCAGCGTCGCCACCGGCAAGCTCGGGTCCGCGGTCTCCGGGGAGAACAGCGACGTGTCGGGCTCGGCCTGCACTGCGGGCGCCGGGGGTGCCGCGGGTTCGTCCAGGGCGGTGGCGTCGACGATCCGGTCGAAGCGGAACAACCGCACGCCCTCGGCGGTGCGACACCAGGCCTCCAGGTAACTGTGATCGCCGATGAGCGCCACCCGGATCGGGTCGACGACTCGCTGCGAGATGGTGTCGTGTGAAGCGGAGTAGTACTCCAGGGACAAGGCCCGTTTGTCCCGGACCGCGGCCCGCACCGCCGCGGTGGCCTTGTTCTCGACATCTCCGGTGACCTCTGGCGCCGGGACCGCCGCCGCGGTTGCCCCGGCGGTACCGGCCGCGGCCTCGATCTTGGCGATGACGCTGCGCGCCACGTCGGGGTCGACGACGCCGGGCACGTCGACCAGCGCGCGCAGCGCCATCAACACGCCGGTGGCCTCCGGCGAGGTGAGCCGCAACGCGCGGTCCATCCCGGCCGAGAAGATCACCTCGATGGTGTCGCCCTCGAAGTCGAGGTCGATCAATTCGCCGGGACCTCCGCCGGGCAGCCCACAGACGAACAGCTGCCAGAGGTCGGCCTCCAACTGCTTTCGCGTCACGCCCAGATCGGCAGCGGCCTTGGTGTGGCTGACGCGCGGATTGGCCTGGAAATACGGGACCATGTTCAACAGCCGCACGAGACGGGTGGACACGTTACTCATGATTGAAGGCTCTCCCCCGCCTGCGCGCGCAACCGACCGATCACGTTGTCCCGCAATGACTTCGGCTCCAGCACCACAGCGTCGGCACCATAGCCGGCGATCTCACGGGCCAGCCGGTCGACCATGCCGATGTCGACGACGATCTCGTCGCCGTCGCGCCCGCCGCGCGCGCTGGGTGACGTGGTGACGGCCTGCCGGCGCAACGCCGTCGCACGGCCCGCGGCCACCCAGATCCGGGCCTGCTCGCCGGCCGGCCATTCTGCGACCGCGCGGTGCACGATGTCCCGCAGGTTGACGCCGTCGGGCCGGGTGAACGCGCGGTCGGGCCCCACGGCGCGCACTCCGGCGGCGATGCGGGACACCCGGAAGGTGCGCGCGTCGTCGCGGTCCCGATCGTGGCCGACGACGTACCAGCGGCCGCGGTAGGTGACCACGCCCCACGGCTCCAGCGTGCGGTCGACGTACGGCGCGCCCCGGTTGGGGCGATGTGCGAACTGCACCGCGCGACCGGAGTCGATGGCGGACAAGAGAATTCCCAACGCCTCTTCGGAGCCGCGCAGCCCCGGGGTGGCGCCGGTGGTGATCGCGACACCGGCATCGGGCGCGTCGACGTCCACGCCCGCGGCGCGGAGCTTGAGCAGCGCGCTCTGGGTGGCGGTCACCATCTCCTGCGACTCCCAGAGCTGGGTGGCGATCGCGACGACGGCCGTCTCGTCACCCGTCAGTTCCACCGGCGGCAACTCGTAGGCGGTGCGGTTGATGCGGTATCCGTCGTTGACGTCCATCATCGAGGCGCGTCCGGTCTCCAGCGGGATACCGAGGTCACGCAGCTCGTTCTTGTCCCGTTCGAACATCCGGGAGAACGCCTCGTCGGTCGGCGGGTCCTGGTAGCCGGTGACGTTGGCCCGGATCTGCTCCGCGGACAGGTAGCTACGGGTGGACAGGAGCGCAATGACGAGGTTCATCAACCGCTCAACCTTGGACGTCGTCACGTCCAACAGACTAAGTGGTTGCTGTGGGCTGGCAGCCCACCGCCGCGCCTTCATACGCGACGGCACCTGTCACATGCTGGCGATCAGCCGGTTCACCCGCTCGTCGACCGACCGGAACGGGTCCTTGCACAGCACCGTGCGCTGCGCCTGGTCATTGAGCTTGAGGTGCACCCAGTCGACGGTGAAGTCACGCCCGGCTTCCTGTGCGGCCGTGATGAATTCGCCGCGTAGCTTGGCCCGGGTGGTCTGCGGCGGGATGTTGACCGCTGCGTCGATCTCCTCGTCGGTGGTGATCCGGGCGGCCAATCCCTTGCGCTGCAACAGGTCGAACACCCCGCGTCCACGCTTGATGTCGTGGTACGCCAGATCCAGCTGGGCGATCTTGGGATCGGACAGCTCCATGCTGTAGCGATCCTGGTAGCGCTGGAACAACTTCCGCTTGATCACCCAGTCGATCTCGGTGTCGACCTTGGCGAAGTCCTGGCTCTCGACGGCGTCGAGCTGGCGGCCCCACAGGTCGACGACCTGCTCGAGCTGCACGTTGGGCTCCCGGGTCTGCAGGTAATCCACGGCGCGCGAGTGGTATTCGCGCTGGATGTCCAGTGCCGAGGCCTGCCGTCCACCGGCCAGTCGCACGGCGCGGCGTCCGGTCAGGTCGTGGCTGACCTCGCGGATGGCCCGAATCGGGTTGTCCAGCGAGAAGTCCCGGAACGGGACGCCCGCCTCGATCATCTCCAGCACTAGCGAGGCGCTGCCCACCTTGAGCATGGTGGTGGCCTCGCACATGTTGGAGTCGCCGACGATGACGTGCAGCCGGCGGTATTTCTCGGCGTCGGCGTGCGGCTCGTCGCGGGTGTTGATGATCGGCCGGGACCGCGTCGTGGCGCTGGAGACGCCCTCCCAGATGTGCTCGGCGCGCTGGCTCAGACAGAACGTCGCGGCCTTCGGGGTCTGCAGCACCTTGCCGGCACCGCAGATCAACTGACGGGTGACCAGGAACGGCAGCAGCACATCGGAGATCCGGGAGAACTCGCCGGCCCGCACGATGAGGTAGTTCTCGTGGCAGCCGTAGGAGTTGCCGGCCGAGTCGGTGTTGTTCTTGAACAGGTAGATGTCGCCGCCGATGCCCTCGTCGGCCAGCCGCTGCTCGGCGTCGACCAACAGGTCTTCCAGCACGCGCTCGCCCGCGCGGTCGTGGGTGACGAGCTGCGCGAGGTTGTCGCATTCGGCGGTCGCGTACTCGGGGTGGCTGCCTACGTCGAGGTACAGGCGTGCACCATTTCGCAGGAAGACGTTGGAGCTGCGCCCCCACGACACCACTCGCCGGAACAGATACCGCGCTACCTCGTCAGGGCTGAGCCGGCGGTGACCATGAAATGTGCAGGTCACGCCAAACTCGGTCTCGATTCCCATGATCCGTCGCTGCACATGATCGAGCTTACGGGTTGGGAAGAACTATTAGGTGGGCAACGGGCCGGGCATCACCGAGAGATACCGGCGGCCTGCCGCGCGGCCCGCACGAAGGCGGCCCTGGTCGTGTCGATTCCGTCGAGGTAGCCACCCACCAGTGCGGCGTCCCGCAGTAATACCAGCGATGCCGCAATCTGCTCAGGATTGTCCCGTCCGCCGGCCGCTTCCTGCAGCGCACCGCGAAACCAGTTGCGATGCGCAGCGATGAGTTGCCGAACCGGACTGTCCGCCGCGGGGTACTCAGCTGCGGCGTTGATGAACGGACAACCCCGGGTGTGGTACCGCGCGATGTCTTCGGCGATGCCGTCGATCACCAGTTCCAGCATGTCGGTGTCAGGTCCGGCATCGGCGGCGGCATCACGGAAGTAGCCGCGGATGGTCTCGTCCTCGAGCCCGAGGTACGCCTCGACGAGGCCTTCCTTGCCCTTGAAGTGCCGGTACATGGTGGCGCGCGTGACGCCCGCTTCGGCGAGAATCCGGTCGACACCGACGGCGTGGATTCCTTCGCGATAGAACAGCTCCGCCGCAATCCGGAGCAGTCGCTCGCGTGGGCGCAAGGCCGGTTCGGCGGTGTCCATGACGCCATCCTAACCACGAGGCAGAACGTTCTTTCTGGTTTGGGGAACACATCGGAACGGGTACCGGTTCACAGTAAGAGAAAGACCGTTCTATCTACTTCAAGGAGACATTCAGATGCCCACCACGATCACCCCTCGCGAACAGGCCGACATCGACCGCGCCAACACCTCCGGGCAGCAGCCCGTCGTGTTCGTGCACGGCTTGTGGCTACTGCCGACCAGCTGGAACGACTGGCGTGCGCTGTTCGAGGAGCACGGCTTCGCGACCTTGGCCCCCGGCTGGCCGGATGACCCGGCGACCGTGGCCGAAGCCCGCCGCGATCCGTCGGTGTTCGCGCGCAAGAGCATCGGCGAGATCACCCAGCATTACGCCGACGTCATCCGCGCCCTGGACCGCAAACCCATCGTCATCGGCCACTCGTTCGGCGGCTTGATCGCCCAGAAGCTCGCCGGCCTGGGGCTGGCCGAGATAGCCATCGCGATCGATCCGGCGCCGTTCCGCGGCGTGCTGCCGCTGCCGGTATCGGCACTGCGCGCAGCCTTCCCCGTCTTCAAGAATCCGGTCAACCGCGGGCGGGCAATCACCTTGACCCCCAAGCAGTTCCGGTTCGCGTTCGCGGGCGAGGTCTCCGAACAAGAAGCGAGCAGCTTGTACGAGCGCCACTCGGTCGCCGGCTCCGGTGTGCCGCTGTTCCAGGCCGCGGCCGCCAACTTCAACCCTGCCACCGAGGCCAAGGTCAACACCAAGAATCCCGAACGCGGTCCGCTGCTCATCATTTCGGGCGAGAAGGACAACACGGTGCCCTGGGCGGTCGCCAACGCCTCCTACAAACGGCAGAAGAAGAACCCGAATGTCACCGAGATCGTCGAGATTCCGGGACGCGGACACTCGCTGACCATCGACAGCGGCTGGCACGAGGTGGCCGACGTCGCACTGAATTTCGTCCGGCGCTTCTGACTCAGAAATGGTTCCGCCCGCCCCCCAGATCGGGGGCGGGCGGAACCAGGCCGGGTCGCAGGAATCAGAACGACGTGTCCAGACCGCCCGCGCTCTGGTTGGCCTCGTCATGGTTGGAGAAGTGCTCTCCCAGCACGTACGACGAGTGCGGGTCGGTCCCGCTCGGCACCAGGGGGTCAGTGTCCGCGCCGGCGATCGGCGCCAGCAGCAGGGCGCCGGCGATGCCGGCCGCGGCGAGTCCGGGGGCGATGAACTTGATCAGGTTCTTCATGATCGGCGCTTTCTGTCAGAGTGCTCGTCCGTTCTCGGACTGCATTCATCGTCTGCTCCGACCAGGTGAAAGTCGCTACTGCAGGCACCCGTTCCGTATTGCAACTAGCCGGAAGACGCAACTGGGTGCCAGCGGTGAGGACAACGCGGCCCCACAGGACGAACCTGGCCACATGATCAATCGACGCACGATGCTCGGCGGTGCGGGCGCGGTCGGCGTTACCGCCATCGCGGGTGCGGGTGCCGGCCGCGCGTTCTCATCCCCTTTGTCCCGCAGCAACGTCGAGGACGCAACCATGACCGAAGCCGCCGCCCGTTTCGGCAATCCCCGCATCCCGGCCGAACTGGACACGGCGCAGCCGCACGTGTTTCGCCTCGGTGCGCTACCGCCCAGCGAGTTCGACGGCGGGACGTTGCGCCAGGTCTCCGAAGGAGATTGGCCGATATTGATGGGGCAGGAAGCCAGCGTGGTGATGGTGACGCTGCACCCCTGCGGAATCCGCGAACCACACTGGCATCCGAGCGCCTGGGAGCTCAACATCATCACCCATGGGGTGGCGACGTGGACTGTGCTCGATCCGCGGGGGCACTCCGAGCACTTCGAAGCCACCGTCGGTGATGTGGTGTTCACGCCCCAGGGTTCATTGCACTACTTCGAAAACAGGGGCACCCAGGACCTCGACCTGCTCGTCGTCTTCAACTCGAGTACCGAAGAAGGCAACGACGAAATCGGCATCGGCGCATCGATCAGCAAGCTGCCGTCCGACGTTCTCGGCGTCGTGTTCGGCGTGCCCGCAGACACTTTCACCAAGTTCAAGAAGATCGACCAGTCGCTGACCATCGTCAAGCGGCCGACCAGCTGAGCCGCCTCAAGCCAGCGACAGGAACAGCTTCTCCAACTCGGCCTCGGTCATCGGCGAACGGCCATCTTCGGTGCCGCCGGTGAGGCATTCGCGCAGCCCGGTGGCAACGATCTTGAACCCGGCGCGGTCCAGCGCCTTGGATACCGCCGCGAGCTGCGTGACGACATCCTTGCACTCCCGGCCCTGCTCGATCATCGAGATGACACCGGCCAACTGCCCCTGCGCCCGGCGCAACCGGGCCAGCACCGCGGCCATGGCCTCTTCATCACCAACCATGTCGCACCTACCTTTCATTGCGCTGCAGCCAACTGCCCGCAATACCCCACAGGGTATCAGCGGGCCAGCCGACGCGGCGCCACAATCCCATGACGCCCGCCACGTCCTACCGCCAGAACTTCAGGCGGGACGGCCGATCGGCCTTGGGGTGGCCGTCACACCACTGACTGGCGGGCACTGCCGCCTTGACGGCGTCCACGTGCATGCCGCAACCCGACCAGGTGGTCTTGCCGCACACCGAACAACGTTTGGGTTGACACATGTTTGAACCTTTCACTGACGAGTCCGCAGACCGTTCCCCTCATTTATACATACCCCATGGGGTATAGGTCAACGTCGTTGTGCACCATGTCACGCACGCGGTAATACCCTAGGGGGTATGGTACGTTGACTTCGCTGGGTATACCCAACGGGGTATATGAGGGCGCGACCGCGATGCGGCCGACACGCTTGCCCTGCCCACACGACAAGCAGCCCACCGGCGAAGGGATACGACGATGCCAACCGTCCTGGCGAGAATTTGGGTGCCCACCGTGGCTGTGGTGGCCGTTGCGCTCGGCGCCGCGGCAGTCACGCAACTGCGTGGCGCTTTCGGCTCCGAGCCGGTCTTCACCGCGACCGCAAGCAGCGCGGCACCACTCGAGCCCACGCACGTCAAGCGCGTGGTCTACGAGGTTTTCGGGGCCAGTGACACCGCCGGCAGCGTCAACTACCTCGATCAGAACGCGCAGCCCGTGCAGGCGAGTTTCCACGGCCTGCCGTGGACCGTCACGGTCGACACCACCGCGCCGGCCACCATCGCGAGCGTGGTGGCGCAAGGCGATGGCGGCCGGCTCGGGTGCCGGATCACGGTCGACGGCGAGGCCCGCCAAGAGCAGTCCTCGACGGGACACCACGCCCAAACCTCGTGTCTGGTCAAGAACGCATGAGCGGCGACCACAACACGCGACCGGCATACATGCGCTTCATCCGGCGGTTCGCCTGGCCGATCATCATCGGCTGGCTGCTGCTGACCGTCGCCATGAATGTGCTTGTGCCACAGATCGAGTCGGTGGCCCGCAACCATGCGGTCACGATGTCGCCTCAGGATGCCCCGGCGTTGATCGCCGCCAAGCAGATCGGCGCGACATATCACGAGTCGGATTCCGACAGCATCGCGATGATTGTCCTGGAAGGCGACCAGAAACTCGGCGCCGAAGCACGCGGCTACTACGACGGGCTGGTGCAGGCGCTGCGGGCGGATACCAAGCACGTGCAGCACGTCCACGACATCTGGGGTGATCCGCTCACCGCAGCAGGGGTGCAGAGCCGCGACGGCAAAGCCGCCTATGTGCAGTTGAATCTCGCCGGTGACCAGGGCAGTACGCTGGGCAATGAGTCGGTCGACCGGGTGCGCGAAATCGTCAGCCGCGCAACCCCTCCCCCAGGCCTCAA
Organism: Mycolicibacterium sp. HS_4_1; assembly: GCF_054515875.1. Classification (NCBI taxonomy): domain Bacteria; kingdom Bacillati; phylum Actinomycetota; class Actinomycetes; order Mycobacteriales; family Mycobacteriaceae; genus Mycobacterium; species Mycolicibacterium sp. HS_4_1. The sequence continues at coordinate 2,208,081 of NZ_CM137261.1, read as the reverse complement.
GGCCTACGTCACCGGCCCCGCACCACTGACCACCGACATGAACGAAGCCGCCGACAAGAGCATGCTCGTGATGATGGGCGTGACCGGCGTGGTCATCATCGCCATGCTGGCCCTGGCCTACCGCTCCGCGGCCACCGTAGCGCTGGTGCTGGTCATGGTCGGCTTCGAGATGGGCACCGCCAGAGGCTTGGTCGCGCTGCTGGGAGACCACAACCTACTGAGCTTCTCGACGTTCGTCGTCGCCATGCTGTCGTCGCTGGCCATCGCCGCCGGGACCGACTATGCGATCTTCCTGGTGGGCCGATACCACGAAGCACGCCAAGCCGGGCAAGACCCGGAGACGGCCTACTACACCATGTTTCGCGGTACCGCCCACATCATCTTGGGTTCGGGACTGACCATCGCCGGCGCCACACTGTGCCTGCATCTGGCGCGGCTGTCCTACTTCAAGGCGTTGGGCATTCCCTCTGCGCTCGGACTGGTCGTGGTCGTCGCGGGCGCGCTGACCGCCGCGCCGGCAGTCGTGGCCGTCGCCACCCGCCGCGGCCTGCTCGAGCCGAAACGGATGACCAAGACCAAGGGCTGGCGTCGGATCGGCACCGCCACGGTCCGGTGGCCTGCACCGGTCTTCGTGGCGTCCCTCTTGGTTGCCCTAGTCGGAATCATGTTCATGCCCACCATGAAACTGAGCTTCAACGATCGCTTCTACATCCCCCGCGATCTTCCGTCGAACGTCGGATACGCGGCCGCCGAGCGCCATTTCAGTGCTGCCACAATGAATCCCGACATTCTGATGGTCGAGGCCGATCACGACATGCGCAACAGCGGTGACATGATCATCCTGGACAAGCTGGCCAAGGACATCTTCAAGCTGCCGGGAATCGCGATGGTGCAGAGCATCACTCGGCCATTCGGCGGCCCGACCGAGCACACGTCGATCCCGTTCCAGGTCAGCGCCCAATCGATTCCGATCCAGCAGAACCTGCAGATCATGAAGGACCGGATGGGCGACATCCTGAAGATGAGTGACGATCTCGGCGGTCTGATCGCGCCGATGAAGCGACTGCAGACGCTGGTCGACCAGATGAGTGACTCGACGCAGCACCTCGCCGCCGACGTCCACCAGATGCACGCCACGCTCGACGAACTCCGTGACCATCTGGCCGACTTCGACGATTTCGCCAGGCCGCTGCGTAACTATTTCTACTGGGAGCAGCACTGCACCGACATTCCCGTGTGTGCGGCAACCAGATCGGTCTTCGACGCGATCGACAATGTGGACACGTTCAGTTCGGACATGACCACGCTGGGCACCGACATGGACCGCACCGTGGCCCTGCTGCCCCAGATGAAGGCGCAGTTCCCGCCGATGATCGCCACGGTGGAGTCCATGCGCGGCACGCTACTCACGCTGCACAGCACCTTCTCCGGCCTGATCACCCAGATGTCCGCCATGACCGACACCGCCGGCGCCATGGGCCAGGCCTTCGATGCGTCCCGCAGCGGAGACTACTTCTATCTGCCGCCAGAAGCGTTCGAGAACGCGGACTTTCAGCGGGGCCTGCGGCTCTTCCTCTCACCGGACGGCAAGGCCGCACGCTTCATCATCACGCACGCCAAAGACCCGGCAACCCCGGACGGCATCGCCGCGGTCATGCCGACACTCGACGCGGCACATCAATCCGTGAAGGGATCGTCGCTCACCGACGCCAAGTTCTATCTCGCCGGCACCGCGGCGATCTACCGAGACATCCAGTCGGGCTCTCAATACGACCTGTTGATCGTCGGGGCTGCCGCCTTGACGTTGATCTTCGTCGTCATGCTGCTCATCACCCGGGCACTGGTCGCGTCGCTGGTGATCGTCGGCACGGTGCTACTGTCGCTCGGCGCGGCGTTCGGTCTGTCGGTCCTGGTGTGGCAGGACCTGCTGGGGCTCGAATTGAACTGGATAGCACCTGTTTTCGGCCTGATCATCCTGCTGGCGGTCGGCTCCGACTACAACCTGCTGCTGGTCTCCCGGTTCCAGGAAGAAATCGGCGCCGGGCTGAAGACCGGCATCATCCGCTCCATGGGTGAGACCGGCAGCGTGGTCACGACCGCTGGTCTGGTGTTCGCTTTCACCATGATGTCGATGGCCGCGAGCGACCTGAGCTCGATCGGTCAGGCCGGCACGACCATCGGGCTGGGCTTGTTGTTCGACACGCTGATCGTTCGGTCGTTGATGACGCCGTCGATCGCCGCGCTGCTGGGCCGGTGGTTCTGGTGGCCACTGCGGCCGGGCTCCAAGCCTGCCGTGTCGTCCGAACAGCAGTCCGCACTGCCCGTCGGCTGACCAGTCAGCCGGCGCTCAGTCGCCCGGTGTCCGCGCCAAGATCGCCAACAGCAGCTCGGCGCGGACCCGGGCGACCGCCAGATCGCAACCAAGCAGGGCCTCTGCGGTTTCGATGCGCTTGCGCATCGTGTGCCGATGGACGCCGACCGCCGCGGCCGCGGATTCCCAGTGGCCGTTGGCTTCCAGGTACGCACGCAACGACGTGAGCAACCCCGTACCGAATTCGGCGTCATGGTCGAGGACGGGAGTCAGCACCGCCGCACCGAGCGCGACCAGCACCTCCCGGCTCTCGCCGAACGCCAGCAGCGTGCTGCCTGCCATCGCGGAGAACTCGAGCGGAGGCCGGCCGCATTCTGCGACCGACGCCGCCAGCCGGGCGCTGTCGACGGCCTCGGCCAGTTTGGCCAGCGGCAGAATTCCGCTGAGCCCCATACGGATGGTGCGGCGCCGCGATGGATCGATCCGGGCAGCCAGCGCGGCCGCAATCTCCCCGGCGTCCGCTCCCGGCAACAACACCGCCAGCCAGTTGTCGGCGCAATGAACGAAGGTGGGCTGACCGGCCTGGTCCAGCTGATCCAGAATTGCCGCGCCCACCTTCTTCAACAGTTGTGCGGTATCAGCTTCGGCGCCCGAGTCCGAATCGGCCGCAGCGACCAGCGCCCTGATCCGGCCCCGCGGATCGGCCGCGTGAGACAGTTGCGCCCAGGCCGGCTCCAGGTTGGACACACCGGTGAGAATGAGTCCCAACGCCTGCTCGTTGAGTCGCTGCTGCGCCTCCTTCAGTCGCACCGGTTTCTCGAAATCCAATGCGAGCAACGAGTTTGCGTGCCCCAGCAGCACCTGATCGACCGGACTCAGGGCCGTCTCGCTGACCACCCCGAGAACCCCGTGCGAACGGCCCCCGACGCGGATGGACTGCTGCGCGACGGTGACGCCCTCCGCCAGCACCGCGACGGCCGACGCAGCCCCCGGCTCGATCGCATCGCGCACCAGGTTGACGGTGGTGACGTTGAGATTGTGTGGGTGGGATGCGATCACCGTGCCCGACGGATCCAGCACCACGACGCTGGCCCGCAAGGCCCGGCCCAGTTCGGCGGCGACCTCTTGAGGGCCGCCGCTGACGACCGCCCGGGTGATCCGCGGCTGCGCCCGGGACGCACGCAGCACCGCGTCATACTGCAGCGCGGCGATCCGCGAACTGACCCGCTGCACAATGGCCGCAAACGGCGTCCGCAAGGGAATTTCCAACAGCGGTAGCCCCAGCTCCTCTGCGGCGGACACCAATTCTTCGGGCACCTCGTCGAAGGTCAGACCGATACCGAATCCGACTCCGGCAACTCCACTTTCATGTAGCAGTTGGAGATAGCGCCGTCGGTCGCGCGCACCCGGCGGCAGACCGATGCCGGTGGTGAGCACCAGCTCGCCACCGGACAGCCACTTGGCCGGATCAGCCAACTCTGTGGTCAGCACCAAGCTGATCTCACTGCCGAGGCCGGCCGCACCCCCGCGCAGCCGGACCCGCAGATCAGCTTGGTCCAGCACCCATCGCACCGGAACCGTCACCGGGATGAATGTACAGAATGTCGAAAAAACCCGCCAAAAATCCCCGAATTGTCCGATGCTCAGCGGTGTGTCCTGGCGCACACTGAGGCCGCCAGACACGTGACGATCTTCCCAGCAAGAGAGCGACGGTACGAGATGCCCGACGGACTTCTACAGAACTACATCGACGGACAGTTCGTCGATTCGTCGTCGTCGGAGACCATCGACCTGATCAGCCCGGTGGACGGCTCGGTGGTGGGACAGGCACCCGTGTCCAACCGCGCCGACGTGGATGCCGCAGTGGCCGCTGCCGAGCGTGCGTTCGCCACCTGGGGTAAGACCACGCCGAGCGTGCGCCAACAGGCCCTGCTGAAGCTCGCCGACGCGATCGAGGCACACAGCGACGAGATCGTCGAGGCGCAGAGCCGCAACACCGGCCAGCTCAAGGCGATGATCGCCGCCGAGGAAGTCGCGGTGAGCGCCGACCAGGTCCGCTTCTTCGCCGGGGCCGCCCGCATGGTCGAGGGGCTGTCCGCCGGCGAGTACATGGAGGGCTTCACCTCCTATGTGCGGCGCGAGCCGATCGGCGTCGTAGGTCAGGTGACCCCGTGGAACTACCCGTTCATGATGGCCATCTGGAAGATCGGCCCGGCCCTGGCCACCGGTAACACCGTCGTCCTCAAGCCGAGCGACACCACGCCGGAAAGCACGCTGGTGCTGGCCCGGATCAGCAAGGGCATCCTGCCCGACGGCGTGTTCAACGTCGTACTGGGCACCGGCGCGACAGGCGCCGAACTGGTCGACCACCCGGCGCTCGGTCTGGTGTCCATCACGGGGTCGGTGCGGGCCGGTATCGCCGTGGCCTCGGCCGCTGCCCAGCAGCTCAAGCGCAGCCACCTCGAACTCGGCGGCAAGGCGCCCGCGGTGGTGTTCGGTGACGTCGACATCACCAAGGCCGCAACCGGAATCGCCCAGGCCGCGTTCTTCAACGCCGGCCAGGACTGCACCGCGGCCACCCGGGTGATCGTGCACGAATCGATCCACGACCAGTTCGTCGACGCGCTCGTCGAGGCCGCGCACGCCCTGCGCCCCGGCCTGCCCGATGATGCCGACGCGTTCTACGGGCCGCTGAACAATGTCAACCACTTCACCGCAGTGAGCCAGAAGATCGCCGCGCTCCCGGAGCACGCCAACATCGTCACAGGCGGAAAGCAGGCGGGCGACAAGGGCTTCTACTTCGAGCCGACCATCATTACCGGGGTACGACAGGACGACTCCATCGTCCAGGACGAGACCTTCGGGCCCATCCTGACGGTGCAGCCGTTCAGCTCCGACGAGCAGGCCATCGGCCTTGCCAACGGCGTCCGCTACGCCTTGGCCTCGAGCGTGTGGACCAAGGACCACGCAACTGCTGAAAAATTCAGCCGGGCACTCGATTTCGGTGCGGTGTGGGTGAACTGCCACATCCCGCTGGTGGCGGAGATGCCGCACGGTGGCTTCAAGTACTCCGGTTACGGCAAGGACCTGTCGATCTACGGCGTCGAGGACTACACCCGGATCAAGCACGTCATGAGTGCCCACGACTGATCCCTGCCCTTCACTCCGCCCGCCGACTCGAACCCACCCTGCCGAACAGGAGCCTTCTCGATGACTGACACTTTCCATCCGCTCGACCCACTGACCGCACCCGAATTCGCCAAGGTCACCGAAATCCTCGCGACCGCGCACGGTGTCGGGGACGGCTGGCGGTACACCTCCATCGAGATGGTCGAACCTGCCAAGGCAGAGGTCGCGGCCTTCGACGCCACCGGCATGGTTCCGGATCGGCGTGCGCTGGCCACGGTGCTCGACACGTCGAACAACCGGACCTACAAGAGCGTGGTGTCGCTCTCGGCCGGGTCGGTGCTGTCGTGGGACCACATCCCGGGGGTGCAGCCCAACTTCACCGTCGATGAATGGGAAGAGGCCGACGAGGTGCTGCGCAAGCACCCGGAAGTCATTGCGGCCCTGGCCAAACGCGGGTTCACCGACATGGACCTGGTGTTCATGGACACCTGGACCTACGGCGACGTCGTGATGCCGGAGAAGTACAAGGACCGCCGCCTGGGCTGGACCGACACCTGGGTGCGAGCCGCCGACGGCGCGAACCCCTACGCCGGTCCGGTCAACGGATTTCACTGCGTCATCGATATGAACACCATGGAACTGCTGGAGATCGAGGACACCTTCACCGTCGATCGCCCGGAGATGATGGGCGAGTACGTGCCGCAACACATTCCCGAGCGCATCCGCAACGCGGGTACCCGCGAGCCGTTACAGCCGCTGAACATCACTCAGCCCGAAGGGGTTTCGTTCACGCTCGAGGGCAATCTGCTCAAATGGCAGAACTGGTCGCTGCGCGTCGGGTTCAACTACCGCGAGGGCATGACGCTGCACGCCGTGAGCTACAACGACAACGGCAACGTGCGGTCGGTGGCCAACCGCATGTCGTTCGCCGAGATGATGGTCCCCTACCGCGATCACTGCACCGACCATTACCGCCGAACGGCTTTCGACATCGGCGAGTGGGGCATCGGCTTCATGACGACCTCGCTGGAGCTGGGCTGTGATTGTCTCGGCGAGATCCGGTACCTGGATGCCGTGCTGCACAACAGCAAGGGCGAGCCGTACACCATCAAGAACGCCATCTGCATCCACGAAGAAGACAACGCCGTGCTGTGGAAGCACGTCGACCACCATCACGGCGCAGAGGTGCGCCGCATGCGCCGGCTCACGGTGTCGTTCCACGTCACCGTCGCCAACTACGAGTACCTCACCTACTGGCGGTTCTACCAGGACGGCAACATCGAATGTGAGGTCCGCGCAACGGGGATCATGGTGGTGAGCAACTTCCCGGAGGGCCAGGCGCACCCGCACGGCACACTGGTCGACAACCGCACCTATGCGCCGTACCACCAGCACTTCCTGGTGGCCCGTCTCGACCTCGACGTCGACGGCACCGAGAACACGGTGTATGCCAGCGAGACCGAGATCGAGCCGATGGGACCGGACAACCCCTACGGGCTGTCGCTGCGGCAGCGCAACACCCCGCTGCGCACGGAGTCCGAAGGCAAGCAGGACATGAACTTCCAGACCCAGCGGGCGTGGAAAGTCGTGAACGACAACGTCCGCAACGGCATCGGCACCGCGCCGGCCTACAAGCTGGTTCCCGGCGGCGCCTTCCCGGCGATGTTCGATCCCGAGTCCCCGATCCTGGCCCGCTGCAGGGCCATCGAACACACCGTGTGGGTGACCCCCAACTCTCCCGATGAGCGTTGGCCCGCAGGCGAATTCGTCACGCAGAGCAGGGAAGACACCGGCTTGCCGATGTGGACCGAGGCCAACCGCTCGATCGAGAACACCGACGTGGTGCTGTGGTACGTGTTCGGCATCCACCACATCACGAGGCCGGAAGACTGGCCGATCATGCCGGCGGACACCGTCAGCTTCTGGCTCAAGCCGGTCGGCTTCTTCGACCGCAACCCCTCGATCGACGTGGCGCCGACGCCGCCGAAGGCGTGCCACATGCCCACCGGATGTGAGGAGAGCTGACCCGTGAGCACCCCGCGTATTGCCGTCGCGTACCTCGCCACACCAGGCGGTAACGACGCCGTGGCCGTCGGCGAGCAGCTCGCCCACACGCTCGGCGCAGAGATCGACCTCTGCATGGTGCTGCCCAGCGAGCGACCGGCGCTGGCTGCGATCCCCGGCAACGTGCTGCTACGGGAAGCGGAGGGCTGGCTTGCCGCCGCCGCGGCCGGGATCCGCAATGACATCACGGTGACCACACACCTGAGCTTCGACGAGTCCAGCACGGCAGGCCTGATCGCGGCGGCAGAGGCCGTGGGAGCCGAAGCACTGGTGGTGGGCGGCGCAGGCGGCGGCATCGCCGGTTCGTTGTCGTTGGGATCGGTGGTCAACGACCTGGTCCATGCGTCTCCGATTCCCGTGGTCATCGCGCCGCGCGGCGCGCGCCTGACTCGCAACGAACGGATTCGGGAAGTCACCTGCGCGGTCGGCACCCGGCCCGGCGCCGACGCGCTGCTGAATTCCGCTTTGCGGCTCTGCCGCGACACCCAGACACCGCTGCGCCTGGTATCGCTCGTCGCCGTCGACAACTCCGACGATCTGGAGCTGGCACAGAAACACGCCCAAAACGCCCTCGATCAGGCGAGGTCAACTCTGCCGGAGGACATTCCGGTCACCTCGCGCGTTGCCTCCGGCCCCACCGTCGAAGACGCCGTCAACAAGCTCGGCTGGCATGACGGCGACGTGATCATGGTGGGGTCCAGTCGGCTGGCCCAGCCGCGCCGGCTGTTCCTCGGCTCGACCGCGGCGAAAATGCTGCGCGTCCTGCAGGTTCCGATGATCGTGGTTCCGAAAGATGAAGGGGCTGATAGTGACTGAACAACTGGCCGACACCGACCTGGCCCGCGTCGAGCGGGAGGAAGGTCTGGTCGCCAAGGGCCTCGCGGCAGGCCGCATCGGTACCTTCACCGGAGCCATTCTCGGTATCTCCACCGTGGCACCCGGATACACCCTCACCGCCAGCATCGGGCTCATCGTCGCCGCGGTCGGGCTCAAGATGCCGGCCATCCTCATCGCCGGTTTCATCCCCATGTTCCTGACGGCGTACGCGTACCGCGAGCTGAACTCGCGGGCACCCGACTGCGGCGCCTCCTTCACTTGGTCCACCAAGGCTTTTGGCCCGTATATCGGCTGGATGTGCGGCTGGGGCATGGTGATCGCCACCATCATCGTGCTGTCCAACCTCGCCTCGATCGGCGTCCAGTTCGGCTATGAGTTCCTGGGCAAGGTGCTGCACAACGAAAAGCTCGCCACACTCTCGGCCGACAATGTCTGGGTCAACATCGGCTCCACCGTCGCACTGCTGGCCATCGCCACCTACATCTCCTGCCGCGGCATCACGACCAGCGAAAAGGTGCAGTATGTGCTGGTCGGCTTCCAGATGATCGTGCTGGTCACGTTCGCGATCGTCGCGATCGTGCGGTCGGGTGGCACCGAAGGACACCTGAGTTTCGACATCGATTGGTTCGACCCTTTCACCGGACTCACGCTGAGCGCCTTCGTGATCGGGCTGATCGGCTCCATCTTCGCATTCTGGGGCTGGGATACCTGCCTGACGCTCGGCGAAGAATGCAAGGACCCGACCAAGGTCCCCGGCCGCGCCGGATTGCTCTGTGTGCTGTCGATTCTGCTGACGTACCTCCTCGTGGCGGTCGCCGTGATGATGTATGCGGGCATCGGCGATACCGGGCTGGGTCTTGGCAATAAAGACAACGCCGCCAACGTATTCGGCGCGCTGGCCTATCCGGTGCTGGGCGACTGGGGCGGGCCGCTGCTCCTGCTGGCGGTGTTCGCCTCGTCGATCGCCAGTTTGCAGACCACCGTGCTGCCGGCCGCGCGCACCATGCTGGCGATGGGTACGTACGGGGCTTTCCCGAAGAAATTCGCCCAGATCAGCCCGCGGACACTGTCTCCGGTGTACAGCACCGTCGTCGCCGGCGTTGTGACAGCCGCCTTCTACACCATCGTGACGCTGCTGTCCGAGCGCACGCTGCTGGATACCATTGCCGCCCTTGGCATCATGATCTGCTGGTACTACGGCATCACCGCGTTCGCGTGCGTCTGGTTTTTCCGCAAGGAACTGTTCCGGAGCCTGCACAACGTCATCTACAAGCTGACATTCCCGCTGCTCGGTGGCATCATGCTGCTCTCCGTCTTCGTGAAGTCGGTGCTCGTCAGTATGGACCCGACGGCCAGCGGCAGCGGCGCGGAGATCGGCGGCATCGGCCTGGTGTTCTACCTCGGCTTCGGCATCCTGCTCTTCGGGGCCATCCTGATGCTCGTCATGCGCACCGTCCAGCCGGCGTACTTCCGGGGCGAGACGCTCACCATGGATACGCCGCCACTGCCCTGATTCGGTTCGACGTGCCCCGTCATGCTTCGGCATGACGGGCGCGTTTCGTGTGAGAGGCAATTCCCTGTACCCGTTGACCCTGCAACCTGGGCGCAAAAGGCCGAGTAACCGTGTACGTGGGTACCGGATCAACACCGACGCAGACAAGTACCTCGCTTCAATGACGATGCACTGCAAGCCATCCCGATTGAAGCGAGGTATCTGTTTCGGGGGTTGGATGTCCCTGGCTTCTATAACCACCGGCAGTTCACCACCACGATTGAACTCAGGGCGATCCGCAAGTCCCCTGACCCACGATGCGCCGCGACGTTACTACCCCGTCAGCCGTCGTAGTCGACCGACACCGCCGCGCTGGTCGGATGCGACTGACAGGTGAGGATGTAGCCGGCTTCGAGGTCATCGCGGCCGAGGGCGAAGTTCTGCTCCATCTCGACGGTGCCGTCGAGCAACTTGGCTCGACAGGTACCGCACGCGCCGCCCATGCATGAGTAGGGCGCGCTGCTGCCCGTTTGCAGTGCGCCTTCCAAGATCGTTTCGCCGGCCTGGAGGCCGAAAGCCTGCGTCTTTCCGGACAATTGGAAGGTGACAGTTGCGGCCTGGTAGTCGCGTGCGGGCGCGTCGGTGCGGCCGAAGCCGGTGAACAACTCCAGATGGATCCGCTCCGGGTCGACACCACGCTCTATCAACGTCTCGCGTGCACCGGTCGACATCGCGGCGGGGCCACACAGGAACCACTCGTCCACCGTGTCCGGACGAAGGTCGGTCGTGAGCCAGCCAGTCAGGCGGTCCGCATCGATGCGCCCCGACAGCTCCGCGATGTGCCGCGGTTCGCTCGACAACACATGCCGGATTTCGAGGCGGTCGGCATAACGGGATTCGAGACGGTCGAGCTCGGCATGGAACATCGTCGACTCTCTGGTGCGGTTGCCGTAGATGAGGGTGAAGCGACTCTCGGTTTCGAGCTCCATGACGGTCGCCAGGATCGACAGCACCGGGGTGATGCCGCTGCCCGCCACCAGACCCACGTAATGCTTGCGATGCAGCGGATGCAACACGGAACTGAAACTGCCGGCCGGGGTCATCACGTCGAGTACATCGCCGGGCTGGAGCCGGTCGGCCACGAACCCCGAGAACACTCCTCCCGGAATGTGTTTCACCGCGATCCTCAACTGCGCCCGGGTGGCCGGCGCACAGATCGAGTAGCTGCGGCGCACCCCTTCACCGCCCAGGTCGGTGCGCACCGAGACGTGCTGGCCCGGTTCAAAGCGGAACTGATCCTGCAGCGCCTCGGGAACGGCGAAGGTCACCAATGTGCTGTCGGCGGTGATCGGGTCGACCGCGGCCACCGGAATCCGATGGAACACCGCATGCGGGGAACTCGAGCGCGCCGGCATCCGCACCGGCAGCAGTCGACCGAGGTTGCCGTTCAGTTGCTTCCACTCCCGGAACTGGTCGGAGTTGAGCTCCTGCCCGAACACGGTGGAAATCGCGGCGCCCCGGTCCAGGTACGCCTCCTCGTTGCGGCGCCAGGTCTTGGTGTACCGGTAGAAGGGCACCGACGGATGCAGGTGGTGCACCAGGTGGTAGTTCTGCGACAGCATCAACGGCGTGTAGAGCCACTCCATGCCGACGCGGGTTCGGGTCGCCCGGTAGCGGTCGCTGCGTTGGGTGTCCTCGAGGCCGTGGTGCGGCATCCAGTCGAACCACCACGCCAGGACAACAACCGCGATCCGCTGCGGGATGATGAAGACGACGGCCAGCGTCCACAAGTGGCCCGACATCGACGCGACGATCAATCCGGCCACCGAAATGGTCACGCACGCCAAGGTTTCGACGACCTCCGCCTTCGGGCGACCACGTAACTTGCGGATCAGATAACCGCCGTAGGACACGTCGAGCAATGCCCACCGAAGCGGCAGCTGCCACGCCGGCCCATGGGAGGCGAAGGTGTCCGGATCGTTCTCGTCGTCGTTCGAATGCCGGTGGTGCTCGATGTGAATGAACCCGAACGAGGGGAACGAGATCATCGGTTGGACGAACGGCACCGCCAACCGTCCGACCAATCCGTTGACCCAACGGGTGGAACTGATGGCGTAGTGGATGGCGTCGTGAGCGACGGTGAACATCGTGAAGGACACCACCGCGTTGACCACGATGGGGACCCATGTCGGCACGGCGCCGACAAGGTATGCGACGGTGGACGCGGCGAATGCCACTGCGCCCGCAAGAAACAGCGCGACCGTCGGCCACGCCAACTTGGGTACCTGCTCGCCCGGATCCGGCAGCGCCGTTCGCGCGGCGGTTTGACTGTCCGCCCGATCGACCACTTCAACTGGCGACATTCGACACTCCGTCTTCCGGGCAACCACCGTCGGTTGCGTCTCGGAGAAAACGCTACGGACGCCGGCCAAGCGATTGAATGTTCCAACGGGACGACGATTTGGTATTTTCGGACAGTGGGAATGACCCCGGTCTGGGCGGTGCCGCGGGGCACCGAAGGCGTCCGCATCATGGTGCAGGGCGGCATCGCGCATGGGATGACGCTCACGGAATGTCTCGCGGGTAGCGGACTGACCGAAGCTGGCCTCGATGACGAGAACGCCGAAATCTGGGCGCACCAGGAATTCGACGTGATCCGCAATCTCATTGCGGGACTTGGTGACAGACCGGGTGTCGGCATCGAGGTGGGATTGCATTCCACACTCGGGCGGGCCGGCTTGCTCGGCTTTCTGATCCTGGCCGGTCCCACCCTGCGACAGGGCGTAGAGCTGATCCTGCCCTATCTCGCGCTCTCCCCCACCCACCTGCGGTTCTCGGTGGAGACCGACGACGAATACGGCTACCTGGTGGGCGATGACAGTGAATTGCCCACGGATGTCAGGCCGTTCATCGTCGAGCGGGACCTCGCCGGATTCGTCGCCGCGACGCAGGGCGCGAACCTAGCGCTGACACCTGCGTGGGCGGAGACGACACTCGATGCCGACCGCGCCGCAAAGCTCGCAGAGCTGTGGCAGCTCCCTCAGTCCGCGGTACGTCACGGCCAACGCACGAACCGCGTCGCTGCCACCCATGAAGTTCTGAACATGCCGTCGCCACTCGCCGACGCGAACACGGCGCGCAAGCTCGAACAACAATGCCGAGACGTGCTCGAACGCCGGCTGTCTCGCGTCGGCGTCGCAGGGCAGGTCCGCAGCCGGCTGCTGCACAACCCCGGGGAACTACCGGCGATGCCCACCATCGCCGACGAATTGCACATCGATCCACGCACACTGCGCCGCCGCCTTGCGGCCGAGGGCACCTCCTACCGCTCGCTGCTCGATGAGGTGCGCCGCCAATTGGCCGTCGAACTGCTACAGCAGGATTTGTCGGTGGAGGAGGTCTCCCGGCACCTGGGGTACGCCGAAACGGCCAACTTCACCCACGCTTTCAAGCGCTGGGAAGGCACCGCACCGAGCTACTTCCGCAGATCGCGATAGTCGACCTTCACAGATGCGCCCAGCGGGCGACAAAGTGGAGCGCGGTAGCTGCGCCGATTCGACAATTTGGACATGGTCATCGCCGCTCGAACAGCCAAGAATCAGCAGTACACAAGCCGTTCGATCACCAGGAGCAACCGATGACCGACATCACCTATCGACTGGCGCAGAAGCGCAACATCGTCACCGCGCTGCCCGGTCCCCGATCGGCCGAAATGTCGGTGCGGCGGCAGGCCGCGGTCGCGGGCGGCGTGAGCTCCTCCGCCCCGGTCTACGCGGCGGACGCCGATGGCGGTGTCATCGTCGACATCGACGGCAACTCTCTCATCGATCTGGGCTCGGGCATCGCCGTCACGAGTGTCGGCGCATCGCATCCCGCTGTCGCTGCCGCCGTCGCGCAACAGGCAGCCCGGTTCACCCACACCTGCTTCATGATCACCCCCTACGAGGGCTACGTGGAACTGGCCGAGCGGCTCAATGCCATGACCCCCGGCGACCACGAGAAGCGCACCGCATTCTTCAACTCGGGCTCCGAAGCCGTCGAGAACGCCGTCAAGGTGGCGCGGCTGGCAACCGGCCGCCACGCCGTGGTTGCCTTCGACCACGCCTACCACGGCCGCACCAACATGACGATGGCGCTGACCGCCAAGGCCATGCCCTACAAGACCCAGTTCGGCCCGTTCGCGCCGGAGATCTACCGGATGCCGGCGTCGTACCCCTACCGCGACGGGCTCACCGGCGAAGCCGCGGCCAAGGCCGCCATCAGCCGCATCGAGACCCAGATCGGCGCCGCTTCTCTCGCGGCCGTGATCATCGAACCCGTTCAGGGCGAGGGCGGCTTCATCGTGCCCGCGCCGGGATTCCTTGCCACCCTGGTTGATTGGTGCAAGGCCAACGGCGTTGTATTCATCGCCGACGAGGTGCAGACGGGGTTCGCCCGCACCGGAGCGTGGTTCGCCTCCGAGCACGACGGCATCGTCCCCGACATCATGACCCTGGCCAAGGGCATCGCCGGCGGCATGCCGCTGGCCGCCATCACCGGGCGTGCCGAACTGTTGGACGCCGTGCATCCCGGCGGCCTGGGCGGCACGTACGGCGGCAACCCCGTGGCCTGCGCCGCGGCACTGGCCACCCTCGACGCCATGGCAGAGATGGACCTGCCCGCCCGGGCCCGCGCCATCGAAGCCTCGGTACTGCCCAAGTTGCAGGCCCTGCGCGACACCGGGGTGGTCGGCGACGTCCGCGGACGTGGCGGCATGCTGGCGGTCGAAATCGTCAAACCGGGAACCACTGACCCTGACCCAGTACTCACCAAAGCCATTGCGGCAGAAGCGTTCAAGCGCGGCGTCATCATCCTGACCTGCGGCTCATACGGCAACATCATCCGGCTGCTCCCGCCGCTGGTGATCAGCGACGAGCTGCTCGAAGAAGGCATCGCCGTGCTGGGCGACATCGTGCGCGAAATGGCGGCAACCCGATGATCGACCGCGCCACGCTACTGGAGTCCATGCCCACCGAACTGTGGCTCGGCGGCCTGCAGGTGCCGGCGTCCACGGGAGCACGGTTCGCCGTGCACGACCCGGCCACGGGCGCCGTCCTCATCGAGGTCGCCGACGCCGCGCCCGCCGACGGTGCCCGCGCCCTCGACGAGGCCGTTGCCGTGCAGGCCTCGTGGGCCGCCACCCCGGCCCGCCAACGTGCCGAAATCCTGCGCCGCGCGTGGGAACTGGTCATGGAGCGTCGCGACGACTTCGCCCTGACCATGACGCTGGAAATGGGAAAACCCTTGGCGGAGAGCCAGGGCGAGGTGAACTACGGCGGCGAGTTCCTGCGCTGGTTCGCCGAAGAAGCGGTCCGGATCAACGGCCGCTACACCCAGTCCCCCACCGGTAACGGCCGCATCCTCGTGACCAAGCAGCCCGTCGGTCCCACCTTGGCGATCACACCGTGGAACTTCCCATTGGCGATGGGCACCCGCAAGATCGGGCCGGCGCTGGCAGCCGGCTGCACCATGATCGTCAAGCCCGCAGCCGAGACGCCGCTCACCATGCTGCTGCTGGGCCAGGTGTTCGCCGACGCCGGCTTGCCCGCCGGTGTGCTGTCCATCCTGCCGACCACTGACGCCGCCGGCCTGACCGGACCGCTGCTGGCGGACCCGCGACTGCGCAAGCTGACTTTCACCGGCTCCACCGGTGTCGGACGAAAATTGTTGGGGCAGTCCGCCGATCGGGTGCTGCGCACCTCGATGGAACTCGGTGGCAATGCTCCGTTCGTGGTGTTCGACGATGCCGATCTGGACGCCGCGGTCGACGGTGCCATGGCCGCCAAGATGCGCAATATGGGTGAGGCCTGCACCGCCGCCAACCGCATCCACGTCGACAACGCGGTGCGTGCCGAGTTCACCGAAAAACTCGCCGCGCGCATGGCGGCGCTGACCACCGGCCCGGGCGATCAGACCGGCAGCCAGGTCGGTCCGCTCATCACCGCCAAGCAACGGGCCACGGTCGACGAATTGGTGCAGGACGCCGTCAACAAGGGCGCCACCGTCGCCACCGGCGGCAAACCCGTCGAGGGCGAAGGCTTCTTCTACCCACCGACCGTGCTCGCCGACGTGTCGTCCGACGCCCGCCTCCTGCGCGAGGAAATCTTCGGACCGGTTGCCGCGATCATCGGATTCGACGGCGAGCAGGCCGGCATCGATGCCGCGAACGACACCGAATACGGCCTGGCAGCATATGTCTACACGCAGGGCCTGGACCGTGCGCTGCGGGTCGCGGAGTCGATCGAGGCCGGCATGGTGGGCGTCAACCGTGGCGTCATATCCGATGTGGCCGCGCCGTTCGGCGGCATCAAGGAATCCGGCATCGGCCGTGAAGCCGGCAGCGAAGGTATCGAGGAGTACCTCGAGACCAAGTACATCGCCCTTCAGTAATTGCGCTGCAATGGCTTCCGCCGCCCTTCATCCACATTCGCAGACCTCCAAGTAAATAGACCGGAGTAGTCCTCCCATGCAGAATTCCGCTGCCCGGGTGTCTTTCGACGCCGACGGGCTGAACAACCACGCCCAAATCCAGTGGCCCGGCCATCCGCCGTTCCTGGCCGACGTCTGCGCCATGTTCGAATCTTTCGGCCTGCGCGTCGCCTCCTATCACCACTGCGGCGACGCCGGGCACTGCTACGAGTTCGGCGACCTCTCGCTCTCTGCCTCGACACGTGACCTGGTCGCGCAGGCATGCGAGGCCGCCATCGCGGGGCGCTGGAACGTCGACCGGTTCGCCATGCTCATCGCCGCGGCCGGCATCGACTGGCGCCGGGCTGTCCTGATCCGCGCGGCGTGCCGGTTCGTCCGGCAGACGGGACTGGGGTTCTCCGAGGACTACATCGTGGAATCCCTGGTCGCCGCACCCGAATTCGTCAATGCGCTACTGGCATTGTTCGACGCCCGGTTCAACCCGGACGCCACCGCGGACATCGAGCAGGCGGATCGAGAAGTCACCGCTCTGGTGGATGCCGCGGCCTCGCTGGATGACGACCGGATCCGACGGGCTCTGCACGCATTCGTCGCTGCGACGTTGCGCACCAACTGGTTCCAGGTCGGGCCCGACGGCCGCTCCAAGGACTACGTGTCGTTCAAGATCGACTCATCGCGGCTGTCGATCACGGGACCCGTTGTCCCCTATCGCGAGATCTTCGTGCACTCCGACACCGTCGAGGGCGTGCACCTGCGCAGTGGCGCCATCGCCCGCGGCGGGCTCCGCTGGTCCAACCGCGCCGAGGACTTCCGCACCGAGGTGCTGGGCTTGATGAAGACGCAGGCCGTGAAGAACGCCCCGATCGTGCCGACGGGCGCCAAGGGCGCCTTCGTCTTGCGTTCTGCCACTGTCGATCCCGCTGACGGCTACCGCACCTTCATCCGCGGTCTGCTCGATGTCACCGACAACATCGTGGACGGCACCATCCGCCATCCCGACCGCACCGTGTGCCCTGACGGGGACGACGCCTATCTCGTGGTCGCCGCCGACAAAGGCACCGCCACGTTCTCGGACCTGGCCAATGCCATTGCCGCGGAATACGGCTTCTGGCTCGGCGACGCCTTCGCGTCGGGCGGGTCGGCCGGATACGACCACAAGGCCATGGGCATCACCGCCCGTGGCGCCTGGCTGTCAGTACGCCGGCACTTCGCCGAGGCCGGTCATGACATCGACGTCGAGCCATTCACCGTCGCCGGCATCGGCGACATGTCCGGGGACGTGTTCGGCAATGGAATGCTGTTGTCCCGCAACATCAAGCTGATCGCAGCTTTCGACCATCGACACATCTTCCTCGACCCGAATCCGGACCCGGCAGCCTCATATCAGGAGCGGTCACGGCTCTTCGCCCTCCCCCGGTCCAGCTGGCAGGACTACGACCCGGCGTTGATCTCGGTGGGCGGCGGCGTGTGGCCGCGCACCGCGAAATCGATCCCGCTGTCAGATCAAGCCCGGGTGAGCCTGGGCATCAAGACCGGCGAATGCACGCCCGACGAGCTGATCAGCGCCGTGCTGCGCGCGCCTGTCGACTTGCTGTGGAACGGTGGCGTCGGCACCTACGTGCGCGCCGACGACGAGACCGACGCCGACGCCCAGGACAAGGCCAATGATCGCGTGCGCGTCACCGCATCGCAGCTGCGCTGCAAGGTGATCGGTGAGGGCGGAAACCTCGGCCTGACGCAGCAGGCGCGTGTCGCGTTCGCACTGAACGGTGGCCGGGTCAACGCCGACTTCATCGACAACGCCGCGGGTGTCGCCACGTCCGACCTCGAGGTCAACCTGAAGGTCGCGCTGGACTCCGGCAATGTCGATACAGCCCTTCGCAATTCGCTGCTCGCGGGAGCAACGGACGATGTCGCCGCGCGGGTGCTGGCCGACAACGCGGACCAAATTCTGGCGATCAGCATGGCTGCGGCCGAAGCCGGCTCTCTGCTGGACCGGCACATCAGGCTCATCGCCAACCTGCAGGACGAGGCCGGCGTCGACCCCGACGTCGAAGGCCTGCCGTCGAAGCAGGAACTGGACCGGCGGCGCCTGGTCGGGCTGGGACTGACGCGACCCGAGATCGCCGTGCTGCTGGCGCAATCCAAGAATCTGGTGGCACAGGAGCTGTTGGCCTCCGACGTGCCGGACCACGAATTGTTCGTCGGCCGCCTGGAGCAGTACTTCCCGGCCACCATTGCCGAACAGGCTCGGAGCGAGATCGCGAACCACCCGCTGCGCCGCGAGATCGTCGCGACCTCGGTCGCCGGTGAGCTGATCAACCGCGTCGGCCCGGGCACCATCTATCGCATGCAGGAACGGCTCTCGGTGAGCACCTCCGACGTGGCGATGGCCTACGCGACGGTACGCGACATCCTCGATCTCGATGCCCTGTGGTCCGAGGTGTTGACGGGTAAGACCGATGAGAGCCAACGCATTCAGGCGTTACTGGAGATCCGTGAGCTGCTCGAGCACCTCACGTCGTGGGTGGTGCGCAACGGCGCGGGCAACCGTGATCGGGTGAGTGCAGCGGTCAGCCGGTTGATCGCCGTCAGCTCTTCTTGAGCTCCTCGGCGAACATCACGATGATGCCGCTGGGACCGCGGACATACGTGAGGCTGTAGACGTCCTCGTAGGTCGCCACGCCACGGAACGGATGGCAGCCGTGGCGAGCATGGCGATGCCGACGTCCTCGAGTTTGATGGCCATGCCGTGGCTGGTAATCAGCAGGGCCGCGGCCAAACTCGCCCTAGCTCAGGGCAGACGGCTGATGCTGCGTGATGCAGTGGATGCCGCCGCCCCGCTCGAACAGCGGCCGTGCATCGACACTGACCACTCGCCGGCCCGGGTATTGCTCGGCCAGGATCGCCGCCGCGTCGGCGTCGCGCGGATCGCCGAACGCACACGCGATGACGCCCCCGTTGACCACCAGGTGGTTGATGTAGCTGTAGTCGACGTAGCCCTCGGCGTCGGTCAGCAGGTCCGGCGCGGGCAGTTCCGCGATCTCCCAAGGCCGGCCCGCAGCGTCACAGGTGTCGGCGATCGCTTCGCGAATCTCCTTGCACACCAAGTGGTCCGGATGCGCGTCGGAGCGCTGGGCATGCACCAGCAGGCGCCCTGGTGAGGTGATGGCTGCCACGATGTCGACGTGCCCGCGGGTGCCGAAGCGCTCCGAGTCGCGGGTCAGGCCTCGCGGCAGCCAGACGGCGTGGGTGGCGCCGATGGTGCGGGCCAGTTCGGCCTCGACGTCGGCCTTGGTGGCGCCGGGATTGCGGCCGGGATCGAGTTGGACGGTCTCGGTGACCAGCACCGTGCCCTGCCCGTCGGCCTGGATACCACCACCTTCGTTGACCAGCGTCGAGTCGACCACCGGAACTCCCGCCCAACCGGCGACTGCGGCAGCGATTTTCGCGTCGCGATCCCAGCGCGCCCAGTCCTGGGCGCCCCATCCGTTGAACACCCAGTCGACCGCAGCCACCGAACCGTCGTCGGCGTGCACGAAGGTCGGCCCGATATCGCGCATCCAGGCGTCGTTCAGCGGCGCCTCGACGATGTCGACATCGGCGGACAGATAGCGGCGGGCGACCGCCATTTCGGCGGGGTCAACGACCATGGTCACCGGTTCGAACTCCAGCACCGCGTGCGCCACGGCCGCCCACGTCGAGCGGGCTTCGTGCTGTTCGGTCTCGTTGTCTCCCAACGAATAACCTGCCGATGGGAACGCCATCCACACCCTGTCCTGCGGTGCGCTCTCCGCGGGCATCACATAACAGGTCACTTCACCACCGCCGTGGCTACGTGGCCGGCGCCGTACGGACGCTGCGCGTCGACGGGCGCGGTCAGCGCACCGTAGCTCTCCGGCCGCCGGGTCAGCAGAAATGGGAACAGCTCCAGCCAGTCGCGGCGCTGGTCCAGGTCCAGGTCGGCGACCAGCACGGCCTCCTCGTCGCGCGGCGCCTGCACCAGCACCCGACCGTACGGGTCAGAGATGAACGACGAGCCGTAGAACGTCACGGCGCCCTCATCGCCGATTCGGTTGGGCACCACCATGAACAAGCCACTGTTGATGCCGTTGGCGACGATGACCTGTTGCCACAGCGGTTGCGTATCGAACGCTGGGAAGACCGGCTCGGACCCGATGGCCGTCGGGTAGACGACGATCTCGGCGCCGCCGAGCGAGTAGCTACGGGCCACTTCGGGGAACCATTCATCCCAGCAGGTCGGCATACCCAGCTTGGCGCCGAGCCCCTCAGGCTCGTAGACCGGGTACGGGTACTCGGCCGGGCCGGCCCGAAAATAGGTGTCCTCGTAGTAGCCCGCCGAGATCGGAATGTGCATCTTGCGGGTCCGGCCGACCAACTCACCCGACGGGGACACCAGGATCGCCGTGTTGAAGCCCAAACCGTCTGCCGCCGGTGCCTTTTCATACAACGAAGCGTGCACGAAGACGCCGTTGGCCTGAGCGGCCTCGGCGGCCAGCGCGAACGTCGGCCCCGCGAGCAGGTCTTCGGCGGTGTCGCCGGGGTTGGGGCCGGCAGGGGTATCGGCGGGGTACCGCAGCAGCGTGATCTCCGGCAGGCAGACCAGCGTGGCACCATCCCCGGCCGCCCGATCGATGCCGTCGCGCAGCACCTTGGCGAGCTCGTCAGCCTCGGGACGCCAGCGATGCTGCACCAGACCGACCCGCACCGGCGGTCGCGTCGACTCGGTACTGCGGGACAGCGACTCGGGCGCCGTGGCGGTCAGGGTGATCATCAGCTGGACTCCTAAAACGAATTTGATTCGTTTTATTGTGGCCCGGCTTACCCGCGCTTGTAAAGAGGTAGTAGAAAGATTCCATGGGCCGCCCCTCCAAACCGCTGCTTTCCACGGATCGCATCGCCGGCGCAGCAATGGATTTGGTCAACAAGACGGGCGGCTTCACCGTCCCGGAACTGGCCCGGGCCCTCAAGGTCAGCCCATCGTCGCTGTACAACCACGTCGCCGGGCGCGAACAGATCGTCGAGCTGCTACGCGAACGGGCGATGTCCGACGTCGCGCTGCCCGCCGACGACCCACACCGCCCGTGGACGGACGTCGCCGCCGACATCATGCGGTCCTACCGCCAGAGCTACGCGCGCTACCCGCGGCTCATTCCCCTGCTGACCTCGCACGCGGTAAACAGCGACCACGCCCTCACCATGTACAACGTCCTGGCCGTCGCGTTCGGCCGCGCGGGATTCGATCCCGCGGACACCTTGCGCGCCATCACCCTGATCGACGCGTTCGTGTTGGGCTCAGCACTCGATGTCGCCGCGCCCGACGAACCCTGGCAGCCCGGCGCCGAAGTCAGCCCGGAGTTCGCCGCCGCACTCGCCACCGGCAGCACCAAACCCGAACGCGCCGACGACGCCTTCGAATTCGGTATCGCGGTGCTGTTGCGCGGACTGACAGCCGTCCTGTCGTCCGAGTGATTACTCGGCCGCGTCGCCTTCGGGTTTGGCGTCCGGTTTGCTCTCGTCAGCGGCGGCCGGGCCCTCGTCCTTGGCTTCCGCCTCAGCCTTCGGCAGCACCGCGTCCAGCGCGGCGCCGGTGATCCGGCGGAACGCGCGGCGCGGGCGCTTGGCGTCGAGAATCGCCACCTCGAGCGTGGCCGCGCCCAGCACGCGGTCCGCGCCGGCACCGGCATGCAGCGCGTCGACGGCGATCTTCACCGCGTCGGCCAGGCTCAAGTTCTCCTCGTAGGAGTCGTTGAGTGCGGTGATGATCGGTTCCGTGGTACCGCCCATCACGACGAAATGAGGCTCGTCGGCGATCGAGCCGTCATACGTGATCCGGTACAGCTCAGGGGCTTTCGTCTCGCCGTGGTGCGCCACTTCGGCGACACACAGCTCGACCTCGTACGGCTTGGCCTGCTCGGTGAAGATGGTGCCGAGCGTCTGGGCGTAGACGTTGGCCAACTGGCGACCGGTGACATCGCGCCGGTCGTAGGCATAGCCCCGGGTGTCGGCGAACTGGATACCACCGCGACGCAGGTTATCGAACTCGTTGAACCGGCCGACGGCCGCGAAACCGACCCGGTCATACAGCTCACTGACCTTCTGCAGCGACCGCGACGGATTCTCCGCCACGAACAGCACGCCACCCTCATAGGCCAGCACGACCACGCTGCGACCCCGCGCAATGCCTTTACGTGCAAGCTCGGAACGTTCCCGCATCGCCTGTTCGGGCGAGATGAAATACGGAAAGCTCATCAGGCATTACCTCCCGCGCGGGTCCGGTTGGCGATGACTTCCCGGGCCAACGCGGCGATGCGCTCCTCCGTGACCTCTTCGGCACCGTCGGCGCCGAGAAGCACCGCGGTCGGGTATATGCCACGCGTCAGATCCGGTCCGCCGGTGGCCGAGTCGTCGTCGGCAGCGTCGTAGAGCGCCTCGATGGCGACCTTCAGCGCCGAATCGGCATCGCTCACATGCGAATACAGCTTCTTGATGGACGACTTGGCGAACAGCGACCCCGAACCCACCGACTGGTAGCCCTCTTCTTCGAAGTTCCAGCCGCCCGCGGCGTCGAAGGAGACAATGCGACCGGCATTGCCCGGATCGGAGTCATCCAGGTCGTAGCCCACCAGCAGCGGCAGTGCGACAAAACCCTGCATCGCGGCGCCGAGATTGCCACGCACCATGGTGGCCAGCCGGTTCACTTTGCCGCGGAAGGTCAGCGGCACACCTTCGACCTTCTCGTAGTGCTCCAGCTCGACCGCGTACAACCGCGCGAACTCCACCGCGATGGCCGCGGTACCGGCGATACCGGTCGCCGTGTAGTCATCGGCGATGTGTACCTTCTGCACGTCGCGACTGGCGATCATGTTGCCCTGAGTGGCCCGCCGGTCCCCCGCGATCAGCACACCGCCGGGGTACTTGATCGCGACGATCGTCGTACCGTGCGGCAGATCGGAACCGGGCCGAACATCACCCGCTGAAGCCCAGTTGCTCCGCACGTCCGCGGCCGGCAGCAGGTGAGGTGCCTGCCGACTGAGAAAGTCCGAAAATGAGGACAGGTTCAGGTGCGGTGAGGTGACATCCAGTCGATCAGAGAAAGGCCCGAACGCTGGCGTCACTGGCCGCCCTTTTGGACGTACGCGCGCACAAAGTCCTCTGCGTTCTCTTCCAGCACGTCATCGATCTCGTCGAGCAGGTCGTCGGTGTCCTCAGCGAGCTTCTCGCGACGTTCCTGACCTGCGGCAGACGGGCCGGAGAGGTCGTCGTCCTCTCCACCGCCACCGCCGCGCTTGGTCTGTTCCTGAGCCATCGCCGCCTCCTGATTGCTCGATTACTAACTTCACACTACCGGTCCGTGCCCGGGTTCCCCGGGAACACAAGCCATTACGTCGTCAGCTGTTCCACCAACTCGGCCGCACTGTCCACGGAATCGAGCAACGCGCCGACATGTGCCTTGCTACCGCGCAGCGGTTCCAGCGTCGGAATCCGCACCAGCGACTCGCCGCCGAGGTCGAAAATCACCGAATCCCAGCTGGCCGCGGCGATGTCCGCACCGAACCGGCGCAGGCACTCGCCACGGAAGTACGCCCGGGTGTCGGTGGGCGGGTTGTCCACCGCGTCGAGCACCTGCTGCTCGGTGACCAACCGCTTCATCGAGCCGCGCGCCACCAGGCGGTTGTACAGCCCCTTGTCCAGCCGCACGTCGGAGTACTGGAGGTCCACCAGATGCAGGCGCGGGGCGTTCCAGCTCAGGTTCTCACGCTGCCGGAACCCCTCCAGCAGGCGCAGCTTGGCCGGCCAGTCCAGGATTTCGGCACATTCCATCGGATCACGCTCCAACAGATCCAGAACATGCGCCCAGGT
The DNA here is from genome assembly GCF_054515875.1 of Mycolicibacterium sp. HS_4_1. NCBI lineage: Bacteria > Bacillati > Actinomycetota > Actinomycetes > Mycobacteriales > Mycobacteriaceae > Mycobacterium > Mycolicibacterium sp. HS_4_1. The sequence goes on along the minus strand of NZ_CM137261.1, from coordinate 2,183,896 downwards.
CTCGATGACATGGTTGGCGCGCGGGTCCGGGTCGCGCCGCTCCTGCAACTTGGCCACCCGGTCCAGGTAGATGCGTTGCAGCGCAAGGCCGGTGAGTTCGCGGCCGTCCGCCAGTGCCACCGTCGCGCGCAGCGACGGATCCCGGCTGATGACGTGCACCGCGTGCACGGGGCGAGCCAGCGCCAGGTCGGACAGCTCGATGCCCTCGGCGGCCCCGAACTCGATCAGGTCGAGCACCAGCGACGTGGTGCCCACCTTCAGATACGTGGATGTCTCGGCCAGGTTGGCGTCACCGATGATGACGTGCAGCCGGCGGTATTTGTCGGCGTCGGCATGCGGTTCGTCGCGGGTGTTGATGATGCCGCGCTTGAGCGTCGTCTCCAGGCCGACCTCGACCTCGATGTAGTCGGCGCGCTGGGTCAGCTGGAAGCCCGGCTCATCCCCCGACTGCCCGATGCCGACGCGGCCCGAACCGGTGACGACCTGACGGGACACGAAGAACGGCGTCAGCCCGGCGATCACCGAGTTGAAGGGCGTCTGCCGACTCATCAGGTAGTTCTCGTGCGTGCCGTACGACGCACCCTTGCCGTCGACGTTGTTCTTGTACAACTGCAGCTTCGCCGCCCCGGGCACGCTGGCCACATACCGGGCAGCGGCTTCCATCACCCGCTCGCCGGCCTTGTCCCAGATGACCGCGTCCATCGGGTCGGTGACCTCGGGAGCGGAGTACTCCGGGTGCGCGTGATCGACATACAGCCGGGCGCCGTTGGTGAGGATCATGTTGGCGGCGCCGATCTCGTCGGCGTCGACGATCGGTGCCGGTCCCGTGGAGCGGCTCAGGTCGAAACCACGGGCGTCGCGCAGCGGGGACTCGACCTCGTAGTCCCACCGCGTGCGCTTGGCCCGCTGGATGCCGCTGGCCGCCGCGTACGCCAGCACCGCCTGGGTGGACGTGAGGATCGGGTTCGCGGTCGGATCCGACGGCGATGAAATGCCGTATTCGACCTCTGTTCCGATGATCCGTTGCATGCCGCACAGCGTAGACGGACTGGCGATGCGTGGGCCCGACAGGCCGGAGCCGAGCCCCAGCGAGAAAGCCGTCCACGCACACAGCCGGGTGTCCGTGTTGCACCATTGGGCGCATGACCGCATCTGGGCGAGCGAAGCGACGGGATCAGTCATCGCCGAGCGAGCGGGTCGCCGCCGAGACCTGGTTTCTGCGCCGGGGTCTGCCCGCAGTGCTGCGCCCAGGAGCGCTCGTGCGGCGGCTGTGGCAACGGTCGGCACCGGCGCTGGCCGCGTTCGCGGTGTTCATGGCGAACTCGATCCTCGTCACCGCCGTCACCGGCAAACACACCATCAACATCGAAGGCCAACCCACCCGGACCGAGTGGTTCGTGCTGGCGTTGCTCGTGCTGGTGGCGCCGGTGGCCGCGCTGGCCGGCTGGCTGGTGTCGCGCATCTCGTCGTGGCGCAACCGGGCCGCGGCGGCCGCAGTGGCGGTGGCGGTGTGCGCCGCCGGCGCGGTGCTCGGCGGTCCGGGCCCGAAGGTCCCCGGCAACGTGGTGTATGTGGCCGTGATCATCGCCGCCATCCTGGTCTGCACAGCGACCGGCATCGGCTCCATCTTGGGCTGGGCGCTGGACGTCACGACCCACAACCTGACACTCGTCGGCAGTCTGTTCGTGAGAGCCCTGCCGATCATGCTGCTGACCGTGCTGGTGTTCTTCAACACCTACGTCTGGCTCATGGCAGCGATCGTCAGCAGGGCACGTCTGTGGTCCGCGCTGGGCTTCCTGGCCCTGATCGCCGTGGCATTCGTCATCACGACCACCATCGACCGGGTTCGGCCGATCCTGACGGCCACGCAACCGGATGCGCCCGAGGCCGAGAACGCGATCCTGGCCGGCACCCCGTTCGAGCACATGCCTCAGCCCGCCCGCCGAATCCCGTTGACCCGCATCGAGCGGGTCAACGTGGTCTTCGTGCTGGCCATGTCCCAGGTGCTGCAACTGCTGATCGTTGCCCTGGTGACCGCATTCATCTTCCTGGTGCTCGGCCTCATCCTCATCAGCCCGAAACTGCTGGCGGAGTGGACACGCAACAACGGCTCGCCCGACGGCACCGTCTTCGGCATGACGCTGCCGGTGCCGGAAGCGCTGATTCAGACCGCGCTGTTCCTGGGTGCGCTGACCTTCATGTACATCACCGCGCGCACCACCACCGACGCCGAATACCGGGCCGAGTTCGTCGACCCCCAGATCGACAGCCTGCGCCGCCGGCTGGACGCCCGCGACCGGTATCTCGCCGACCGCAAACGACTGTGAGGGCTGTGCACGCGATTCCGGAGTCTCGCGTGCACAGCCCTCACAGTCGTCGTGCCTACAGGTACTGCCCCAGGTTGGATTCCGTGTCGATCGCGCGACTGGCGCTCGACGACTTGCCGGTGACCAGCGTGCGGATGTAGACGATCCGCTCGCCCTTCTTGCCCGAAATCCGTGCCCAGTCATCGGGGTTCGTGGTGTTGGGCAGGTCTTCGTTCTCCGCGAACTCGTCGACGATCGAGTCCAGGAGGTGCTGGATACGGAGGCCGCGCTGCCCGGTTTCCAGCACCGACTTGATCGCGTACTTCTTGGCCCGGTCCACCACGTTCTGGATCATGGCGCCGGAGTTGAAGTCCTTGAAGTACATGACCTCCTTGTCGCCGTTGGCGTAGGTGACCTCGAGGAAGCGGTTATCGTCGATCTCGGCGTACATCCGGTCGACGACCTTTTCGATCATCGTCTTGATGGTCAATGTCCGGTCGCCGTTGAACTCGCGCAGGTCGTCCTCGTGCACCGGCAAGTCCTCGGTGAGGTACTTGCTGAAGATGTCCTGCGCCGCCTCGGCGTCCGGCCGCTCGATCTTGATCTTGACGTCCAGGCGGCCGGGCCGCAGGATCGCCGGGTCGATCATGTCCTCGCGGTTGGAGGCGCCGATGACGATGACGTTCTCCAGGCCCTCGACACCGTCGATCTCCGAAAGCAGCTGCGGCACAACGGTGGTCTCGACGTCAGAGCTGACACCGGTACCACGGGTGCGGAAGATCGAGTCCATCTCGTCGAAGAACACGATCACCGGAGTGCCCTCGGACGCCTTCTCACGCGCCCGCTGGAAGATCAACCGGATGTGCCGCTCGGTCTCGCCGACGAACTTGTTCAGCAGCTCGGGGCCCTTGATGTTGAGGAAGTAGCTCTTGGCTTCCCGGGCGTCGTCGCCGCGCAGCTCGGCCATCTTCTTGGCCAGCGAGTTGGCGACAGCCTTGGCGATGAGCGTCTTGCCGCAACCAGGAGGGCCGTACAGCAGGACGCCCTTCGGCGGCCGTAGTGAGTACTCCCGGTACAGGTCCTTGTGCAGGAACGGCAGCTCCACCGCATCGCGGATCAGCTCGATCTGCCGCGTCAGGCCACCGATGTCGCTGTAGGCGACGTCGGGCACCTCTTCGAGGACCAGATCCTCGACCTCGGCCTTCGGGATCCGCTCGAAGGCATAGCCCGCCTTGCTGTCGACCAGCAGCGAGTCACCGGGCCGCAGCTTGCGCGCTCGCTCGTCCAACAAGTCGTCGGTGTCGTCCAGCAGCTCGACGATCTCGGGGTCGAGGTATTCGAGCGCAATCAACGGCTCGGCGAGCCAGACGATGCGTTCCTCGTCGGCATGACCGACGACGAGGGCGCGCTTACCGTCGTTCAGGATTTCGCGCAGAGTGCTGATCTCGCCGACCGCCTCGAACGAGCCCGCCTCGACCACCGTAAGCGCCTCGTTGAGGCGGACGGTCTGGCCCTGTTTGAGTTCGGACACCTCGATGTTCGGCGACACCGACAGCCGCATCTTGCGACCGGAGGTGAAGACGTCGACGGTGTCGTCGTCGTGAGTCAGCAGCAAGACGCCGTAACCGCTGGGCGGCTGCCCGAGCCGATCGACCTCCTCGCGAAGCGCCAGCAACTGCTGCCGCGCTTCTTTGAGGGTGTCCATCAACTTGCCGTTGCGAGTCGTCAGCGAATCGATGCGGGCTTCGAGCTGCTGCACATCACGCGGACCGCGGTGCGCCGCGGCCGCGTTCGTGAGCTGCTCGCGCAGCGCCGCCGTTTCGCTACGAAGCCGCGCCAACTCGGCGGCATCGGTGCTGGACATGGGGTTCTGATGAGATGTGCCCGGGTTGCCGAAGGCGTCCGGGCGATCCATTTCAGACATCTTGCGCTCCTTTCCCACACCGGAAGTTGGTGCGGCGGATACCTCAACGCTACCGGCGATCTGCCGTTCATGGGCGTCGAAGGAATCACGACACACGGGTGTTGCTCTGACCGCGCTGTTAACCTCATACGCAAGTCGGGCTCATCGAAAGGACCGCAGTGATCGTCAAATCCCTCGTCACCGGCATCGCAGCCACCGCCCTCGTCGGTGCGGCAGCCGTCGGTACGACTGTGACTTCCCAGACGGCCATCCCGACCACTGGGATGCGGGCGGCGGTCTCGCCGGTCGTTCGGCAGGTTCCGCTGCCGCAGGCGCCCGCGCCAGGCCTGCAGACGTCACTGGTGTCGACGCTCACCGGGCTGACGGCCGCCGGAAGCTTCGCTGGGTCCAAGGGCAGCTACATCCAGGGCGGCGTCGGCCGGCTCGAGGCCATCACCGCCGACCGGGCGTACAGCAACGCTGTCAAGCAAGGCGTGTTCCCCATGAGCTTCGCCGTTGCCGACATCGACGACCTCGGAGACGGCACCGCGACGGCCAACGTGACGGCCACTGCCGCCACCGGCGCCACCGCGTCTGAGCCGCTGACCTTCATCGCGGGCCCGAGCCCCACCGGCTGGCAACTCTCCAAGGGGTCGGCCATGACTCTGCTGTCGTCGGTGAAGTAGGCACACCAGGAGCATCCCGGTGAACCCAACCCGAGGGACCTTGATCGCCGTCATCGCGGCGGCGATCGGGTTGTCCGGGTGCAGTGAACACGTCGAGCCGCCCGCCGACCCGATGCCCCGTTCCCTGCTCACCACCGACGCCAAGTCCCCCGCGACAGCGCCGCTGCCATCGCCCGATGCGCTCACCGCAGTGCTCTACAAGATCGCCGACCCCGCGGTGCCTTCGGCACAAAAGATCGGGCTGATCCAATACGGCACCGTCGAAGATCAGACCGGGCTGGACAACTTCACCAGGGCACTGCGCGACAACGGCTTCAATCCGATGAACGTGACGGCGGCGGACCTGCTGTGGTCGGCCGGGCAGCCGGGCGACATCATCGCCACGATCACGATCAGTTCCGTCGCCGCACCGGACAACAAGTTCACGTTCCCCATGGAATTCAGCCCCATCCGCGACTCCTGGCAGCTGAATCGGCAGACCGCGAACCTGCTGCTGAAGCTGGGGCAGCCGGGCGGGCCTGACGCCGCGACAACCCCGGCCCGCTGAGCTGTCGATGTGGGTCGGCTGGCTGGAGTTCGACCTGTTGTTGGGCGACGTCCGCTCGCTGAAAGCGAAGCGCTCGGCGATCCGGCCGATCATCGCCGAACTGCAGCGCAAATTCTTCGTGTCCGCTGCCGAGAGCGGCAATCAGGAACTGCACCGTCGCGCGGCGATCGGGGTGTCGACCGTCGCTGCTGACCGTCAGCACGTCGTCGAGGTGCTCGATGCCGCCGAGCGCCAGGTGGCGGCCCGGCCCGAGATCGAATTGTTGTCGGTCCGGCGGGGTCTGGTCAGCAGCGAGGACTAGATATTGCGCTTGCGTCGCAGCGGCTGCGGCGTCACCGCGCCCGGCGCCAGCCGGCGCGCGCTGATCAGGAACGCGGTGTGGCCGCGCATCGAATGCTGCGGACGCACCGCCAGGCCGACAACGTCCCAGCCGCGCTGCAACGATTCCCACGACCGCGGTTCGGTCCAGCACTGCTGCTCGCGCAGCGCCTCGACCGTCTTCGACAGCTGCGTGACGGTAGCGACGTAGACGATCAGGACGCCGCCCGGCACGAGTGCCTTCGAGACCGTCTCCAACACGTCCCACGGCGCGAGCATGTCGAGCACCACGCGATCGACCTGCCCGCCGTCATAGTCGTTGAGGTCGGCGATGACCAGGTTCCAGTTCTTGGGCCGCTCGCCGAAGAAGGTCTCGACATTGCGCACGGCATGCACGGCATGGTCGTCACGCACCTCGTAGGACGTCACAGAACCGCCCGGTCCAACGGCCCGCAGCAGCGAACAGGTCAACGCGCCGGAGCCGGCGCCGGCCTCCAAAACCCTTGCGCCCGGGAAGATGTCGCCCTCGTGCACGATCTGCGCGGCGTCCTTCGGGTAGATCACCTGAGCACCGCGCGGCATCGAGAGGACGTAGTCGATCAGCAGCGGACGCAGCACCAGGAAGGGGTCACCGTTGGTGGATTTCACCACGCTGCCCTCGGGCTGGTCGATCACCGAATCATGGGCGATGATGCCGCGGTGGGTGTGGAACTCCCCACCGGTCGCCAGCACCATGGTGTAGTGCCGGCCTTTGGCGTCGGTCAGTTGGACGCGGTCGCCGACGGTGAAGGGTCCGGTGATTCGCACCGCGTCAGCCTGCCAGCCGACCCGTCCCGGCTGACGGCCGGGGTTCACGAAGTCTCGTGACGGCCCGGCTGAGCCGATTTGTCGCTGTCGCGGCCTAAGCTGCTGGCATGACCACCGCCAGCGAGGAGCCGAAGGCGGATCGCGGATGACCTCTGCCGCCCCTGTCCGACGGCCGGCGCTCTCGCCGTCGCGGGCCGGTGACTTCAAACAGTGCCCGCTGCTCTACCGGTTCCGGGCCATCGACCGGCTGCCGGAGCCGTCGTCCACCGCGCAGTTGCGTGGTTCGGTGGTGCACGCCGCGTTGGAACAGCTGTACGCACTGCCCGCCACCGACCGGGTCCCGGAGACCGCGCTGTCGCTGGTGACGCCGGCGTGGGACGCGGTGGTCGCCGAGAAGCCCGAGCTTGCGGACGAGATCGCGCCCGAGCTGCGCGAGACGCTGCTCGACGAGGCCCGCACGTTGTTGTCGGGGTACTACCGGCTCGAGGATCCGACGCGCTTCGACCCGCACAGTTGCGAACAACGCGTCGAGGTCGAGCTGTCCGACGGGACGCTGCTGCGCGGATTCGTCGACCGGATCGACGTGGCACCGACGGGCGAACTGCGGGTGGTCGACTACAAGACCGGCAAGGCTCCACCGGAAGCCCGGGCGCTGGCCGAGTTCAAGGCCATGTTCCAGATGAAGTTCTACGCGGTGGCGCTGCTGCGCATGCGTGGCGTGGTGCCAGCGAGGCTGCGGTTGCTGTATCTGGCCGACAGTCAGGTGCTCGACTACAGCCCCGATCTTGCTGAGTTGGAGAGGTTCGAAAAGACGCTGATGGCCATCTGGCAAGCCATCCAGAAGTCAGGCGAGACCGGTGACTTCCGGCCCAACCCGTCCAAGCTGTGCTCCTGGTGCTCGCACCAGGAGTTGTGCCCCGCCTTCGGTGGCACTCCCCCGCCGTATCCCGGCTGGCCCGAGAGTTTCGGGGTCGCATGATCGACTGTTACTACCGTCGGCGGGGCTCCGACGGCGATCTGCAGCGCTTCGAATCGACCGAGGGCACCGGCAGTAACTGGGATACGAGCATCCAGCACGGTTCGCCGCCGCTGGCACTGCTGACCAAGGCGATCGAAGAGCTGGCCGCCGACAGCGGCATGCAGGTGAGCCGGCTGGCTCTCGACATTCTCGGCGCCATTCCCGTTGCACCCGTTGCGGTTCGGACGTGGGTGTCGCGGCCCGGATCCCGGATCTGCATGATGACCGCGGAGATGACGGCCGCCCAGCCTGACGGTTCCGAGCGGGCGGTGGCGCGGCTGTCGGCGTGGCTGATCGCCCGCAGCGACACCCGCGACGCCGTACTGGACCGTTACCCGCCGATGACCCGCGTGCCTGATACCGGGTTCCGGCATCACTGGCAGGGCCGGCCCGGTTATCTCGAGACCGTCACTTGGGTCCCGCAACCCGACGACGCGGGCGCCTCCGTGGTGTGGATGCGGCCATTGATCTCGCTGGTCGACGACGAGGAGCCGACCGACCTGCAGCGGCTGGCGATGGTCGTCGATTCCGCGAATGGCGTTGGCGCCGCGCTGGATCCGAATGAGTTCATGTTCATGAACACCGACACCACGGTGCACCTGCACCGCGCTCCCGTGGGCCCCGAATTCTGCCTGCGGGCCCGCGGCTCGATCGGTCCGGACGGCCTCGGGTCGACGACCGCCGAGCTGTTCGACGAGCAGGGGTTCATCGGGACCTCGGCGCAAACACTCTTGGTGCAGCGGCGCTGACCAGAGGTGCCGAGACAACGCTCGGCACGCGTCTGAGCAGTTCACAAATACGCAGGTATAGGAAATTGTGCAGACCGGCCCCAAGCCACGCCGAAGGCGCTCATGCTATAGGCGTGGAGGGGTCGAAGCCTGCCGAGCAAAGCCGGGGTCGCTTGTGGATTGCGGTCGGACTCTCGCTGACCGCGTTGGCCGTGATCCTATTCGGGGTAATCATCACGTCTCATTCAGGAAGCAAGACCACGTCGTTACCCCACCCGCCCAGCACGTCGGTCCCGCCTCCTCTCGAACCGCGCATAACAATTGTTCCGCGTGACCCCAACAAATCGCTCGGGACGCCACCCGAGACCCAAATAACGGTCCGACCCGATGCCGCGGAGCCTCAGATGCCCATCACCGTGACCGCGCCTGCGCCGCAATCCCCCGTCACCGTCACCGTGCAGGCGCCAACAACGGTGACCGCCCCGCCGCCCACAGGTGGCCAACCAAGCCCGAACGCGAGTGCGCCGAGCGCAATTGGTTGGCCCGCCAAGGTCAGCGCCGTCGCGACGTTACTCGTTGCGGCAACCGGGCTGATCACCGCAGTAACCGGTTTGGTAAAAGTCATGCGCTCCAGAGCCTCAACCAAAACCCCTGCCACATAAAGGATCAACCCACACGGCCATGGCACGTTCGCCTCCGCGAGGCCCGCCCACCGCGACGACGTCACTACGGTTCAGCGACGCCGCCCGGACGATCACCCGACCGTTGGCGTAGGTGTCGGGGCGCCGGAAAACGCCGTCCGATCACCTCTCGGGCAAACCGTCTGCCTGCATCCACACCGCGGTCGCCGGGCCCATGGCTCGGCAGATATGTAGCCCACCTTGGCAATCGGGTGGCTTAAGTCCCCCAGCGTGGGGCCTTTCGTGAGTCGCTCAGCTACCGAATTCAGGCGTATTCACAACGAAGGCATCTGATTGACCAACGGCGTCGAAAGGCCGCCGACCCAGTCGCCGGCCTGGCGATGAACCCGACCAAGCTCGGGCCCGAATCATGAACGAGGGGCCCGATCTGCCGGTTCGTTACCGATCTGGACAGAAAGAGCAGAACTTAACGAAAGCTGACATAGCTATGAATCTCGCATACTCCACCAGGACGGACATTCGTCCGTCCGCCAGTCCGACCCCATTACATGTCGCCGACTACGACTTCGGTACCGATGATTCGTCCGGCACCTCGCTCGACATGGCTCGGCTCGAGGCTCCGATGTCCCAAGTGATCACCGATGAGGTCGACGGTGCCAGCTGGTACCTCACGCTGGACGTCGAAATACTCCTCATCGCCGCCCTCGGACGCGCGATCGACCGGGTCATCGGGCCGGGACAGATCGTCCTCGACGTGGCTGCGGCAAACGAACGCGTCGGCGGTGCCCTGGCCGTGGTGCGACGTGTCCCGCTGCAGTGCGTGTCGTACGACAAGGTTTCGGCCACGGACATGCTGCACAATGTGCGCAACGCATTCGACGAGGCGATCGCCGACCCGGATCAGGTGTCCGAGGTGCTCTTCGGCTATGGCATGACGCCCATCATCGGGGCTCACCCGGGGCCGGCCCATACGCTGGAGTTGCGTGCTTACCGTTGCGACGGGCTATTGCAGCTGGACTGGTGGTATGCATCCAGCCGGTTTTCCACCAGTACCATCGAAGAACTGGCGGAACAGTTCACATTGGCCGCGATCGAGCTGGCCTCCGAGGCTGAGCCAGATGAGCCGGCGATCGGCGCGCAACCCGATGAGCACGGCTAGGTACCGACAGGATTCGCTGACGCGTATCACCACGAAGGTTTGAGGGGCCTCAGACCGCGACTTGCATCAAATGGTCAGTGCCGATATGACAGCCGAACCACGATCAAACAGGTTCAGGCCCCGGCAATGGTTCGCGACCAGTACCTCGGCACGGTTGTCCCTTGTGGTCGTCATGCTTCGGCGTCTTCTGGTGATGTTCCTTCGTCACGGCAATATGCCGATGACAAACGGGACAGGTGATAGAGGGCATGGTCCTCATCTCCCTTCAACGTGATGTCGTCGCGTCCGGCGATTGCCGACCGGAGCCTAAATTGTTGTTACAGTTAAATTTTCGACACCGCCCGCGAAGTTGTGGACAAGTCTGCAGTGTGACGACCGGCTGGCCATAGAGGCCAATGACCCTGACCGTGGAACCAAACGCCCCCGGGCCGAACGCAGCAGTGCCGACAGCGAATCGGGAATCTGTCGAGATTTCCGAACCAGTCGTGGGATGAAGTCCAGCGCCCTCGCCGCGAAGGCCGAATGGCCCTAGATCGGGCTCGCGCCGCGGTGAAATATCGAACTGTGCGAGGAGCCGAAGCCCCCGGCTCCCTTCGATATCGAGGAGAAACACCATGACAAGGGCCCGTGACATCATGCACGCCGGAGCAACATGTGTGGGAGAGCACGAGACATTGACCGCGGCGGCTCAGCACATGCGCGAGTTGGGCGTTGGTGCGCTACCGATCTGCGGGGACGATGATCGCTTGCACGGCATGATCACCGACCGTGACATCGTCATCAAATGCATCGCCGCCGGGCATGACCCCAACACGGTCACCGCCGCGGAGCTTGCCCAAGGCAGCACCTATTACGTCGACGCCGACGCCGGTATCGAGCAGATGCTGAACGTCATGGAAGAACACCAAGTCCGGCGGGTACCCGTGATCGAAGATCACCGCCTGGTGGGCATGGTGAGCGAAGGCGACATCGCGCGGCATCTACCCGAATACGCCGTCGCGCAGTTCGTCAAGGCCGTCTGCGCCCCACCGGCTCTCGCCAGCCACTGACCGGCGACACCTCGGCGAGCAGATCATGAGCACTCACTATGAGACCGGCCCGGCAGCAGGCGAATACGGCGTGGACGACGAGAACCAGCTGCAGCCGCAGGACACCCTGATCGAACGCGGCATCGACGACATGCTCGATGAGGGATACTCGCCGCCCGAGCGACTGTACGGGCGTGGCGCCTTCGGGCCCTCGGAGAGCATGGACCAGCTGCTCGCGGAGGAAGAACACGATCCGGCATCACGTGTTGACGTCCTACTCGACGCGGACGAGCAGCAACGTTCCGACGACGCCGAGCGCGAAGCGGAATTTCCCGAGCGACGAGAGGTCGGCCGCGCGCGAGCAGGTCGACTTGTCGCACCGGACTTGGGATTTGGCGAAGACACTGAGGCAGAGCTGATTGCCACGGACGTCGGTATCAGCGGCGGTGCAGCGTCCGCAGAGGAAGCCGCCGTTCATGTCATCGACGACGAAGTACCGCCGCACTGGTAGCTATGGCGATGAGGTCCACGGCGGCGCCCCGGTGGCCGGCGAAGGTACAGCGCCGGGACGGGACCGTCGTGCCTTTCGACGTCACCCGGATCGAAGCTGCGGTCGCGCGGGCGGCCCGCGAGGTGGCGAACGACGATCCCGACATACCGGTCGTCGTGGCCGGGTCCGTTGCCGACGCACTGGGACCCGGTGTAGCACAGGTCGAGAAGATTCAGGATTTCGTCGAGGCGAGGCTGGGCGAAGCAGGCCTTGACGATGTCGCCCGCGCATACATCATTTACCGGCACCGTCATGCCGAGTTGCGCACGGCCAAGGAATTGCTCGTGGTCCGCGATGAGCTGAAGCTGAGCCTGGCCGCGGTCACGGTGCTGGGCGAACGCTATCTGCTGCGCGATGACCAGGGCGCTCTCACCGAGTCGACCGGCGAGATGATGGACCGCGCGGCGCGCTGCGTGGCCGCCGCGGAAGACGAGTATCAATCGGGCTCATCGGCGCAGTGGGCCGAGCGGTTTTCGGCGCTACTGCGGAATCTCGAATTTCTGCCGAATTCGCCCACATTGATGAACGCCGGCACCGATCTGGGCCTGCTCTCCGGATGTTTCGTTCTGCCCGTTGAGGATTCGCTGCGCTCCATCTTCACCACCTTGGGCCAGGCCGCCGAGATCCAGCGGGCCGGGGGCGGCACCGGGTATTCATTCGGGCACCTGCGCCCCGCCGGGGATCGGGTGGCCGGCACCGGTGGCACGGCAAGCGGACCGGTGTCCTTTCTGCAGCTCTTTGACACCGCCGCAGCCGTGGTCTCGATGGGCGGGCGTCGCCGCGGTGCGTGCATGGCGGTGCTCGACGTGTCACACCCGGACATCCATGACTTCATCACCTCCAAGGACGAATCACGTTACCAGTTAACACATTTCAACCTATCAGTCGGTGTGAGCGACGCGTTCTTGCGCGCCGTCGAAAGGAACGGCACACATCGGCTGGTCAATCCGCGCACCGGCAAGACCGTTGCCCGAGTACCGGCAGGCGAGCTGTTCGACGCCATTTGCGAATCCGCGCACAGGTGCGGCGATCCGGGCTTGCTGTTTCTGGACACGATCAATCGGGCCAATCCCGTGCCGGGACTGGGCCGAATCGAGGCGACGAACCCGTGCGGAGAGGTTCCGCTATTGCCGTACGAGTCGTGCAACCTCGGCTCGATCAATTTGGCTCGGATGGTCACCGACGGTCGCGTCGATTGGGACAAGCTCGCCGACGTCGCGACGGTGGCTGTGCGGTTCCTCGATGACGTGATCGACGTCAGCCGCTACCCATTCCCCGAACTCGGCGAGGCAACCCGCGCCACCCGCAAGGTCGGACTCGGCGTCATGGGTTTGGCGGAACTGCTTGCGGTGCTGGGCATTGCGTACGACAGCGAGGAGGCGGTGCAACTGACCGGCCGAGTCATGCGCCGCATTCAGCGGTCGGCGCACCTGGCGTCCCGTCGGCTGGCCGAGGCAAGAGGTGCGTTTCCCGCGCTCGCCGACAGCCGGTTCGTGCGTGGCGGCCCGCGACGCAACGCGCAGCTCACCTCCGTTGCCCCGACCGGCACCATCTCGCTGATCTCCGGCACCACCGCGGGGATCGAGCCGATGTTCGCAATCGCCTTCACCCGGGCGATCGTCGGCAGGCACCTACTGGAGGTCAACCCGTGTTTTGATCGTCTGGCCCGCGACCGCGGCTTCTACAGCGATGAGCTGACCGCCGTCATCGCGCAGCGCGGCGGAGTACGGGGCTATTCGCGGTTGCCCGCGGACGTGCGGGCGGCGTTCCCGACTGCTGCCGAGATCGCGCCGGAGTGGCATCTGCGGATGCAGGCCGCGGTGCAGCGTCACGTCGACGCCGCAGTGTCGAAGACTGTCAATCTGCCCGCTGCCGCCACGGTTGACGATGTCCGCGCCATCTACCTGGCGGCGTGGAAGGCAAAGGTCAAGGGCATAACGATCTACCGCTACGGCAGCCACGAAGGCCAGGTACTGTCTTATGCCGCGCCCGAACCCGCACTAGCCCAGGCAGATACCGGCTTCAGCGGCGGGTGCGTAGGCCGAACGTGCGAGTTCTGAGGGTGGGGCATAACCAGACACTCGAAATCGCTGCATCATGAGTGCACGGGCAACGGCAGGTACGACCCAAACCCTGTTGCCGTCACGCACCGGTGATGAGAGAACCGAGTAACGCCACAGCGCACACACCCATGATCACCACGATCGCCGCGCCCATGACGTTGGCGAAACGGCCGTTGACGTGCTCTCCCATGATCGATCGGTTGTTGCCGACCAACGTGATCAGCGCCATCAGCGGAGGTGCCAGCACCCCGTTGACTGCGGCGGCGTAGTACAACATCCGAAACGGCGGAATCCCAATGAAATTCAGACCGACACCGACAATCGTGGCCAACGCAATCACGACATAGAAAGCGCGGGCCTCGCGGAAGGTGTATCCGAGCCCCGCTTTCCAGCCCAGCGCCTCGGACAGCGCGTAGGACGCCGAACCCGTCAAGGTGGGCACCGCGAGAAACCCGACCCCGATGATGCCGATCGCGAACAGCAGGAAGGCAAAGTCGCCGGCAAGTGGCCGTAGTGCGGCGGCGGCCTGATCCGGTGTGTCAACGCTGAATACGCCTGCTTGATGAAGGGTGGAGGCGCACGTCAGGATGACGAAGAACTGCACGAAATTCGAAAAGCCCATGCCGACCGTGGTGTCGACCCTCATGTTGCGAATGTCCCTGTCGTGGACCACCGGAATACCCTTGCCGTAGAACTGCATTCGGCCACGGGCGAAATCCTCTTCGGCTTCCTGGTCGGCCTGCCAGAAGAAACAGTACGGCGTGATCGTGGTGCCCAGGACGGCGACGATGTTGAGCAAGTAATCGCGCGACCACTCGACATGCGGAACGAATGCACTGACCGCCACCGTGGGCCACCACGGATGATGAATGACGAAGGCCGCCATGACATATGCGAGCAGGCTCAGGCTCGCGTACTTCAGGAACCGGGCGTAGGCGGGGTACGGCACGAAGGTCTGCAGCAGCAGTGAGATGCCCACGATCACCGCGAGCCAGGCCAGGAAGGGGACGTGAACGAGCATCTGACCGGTGGCCGCCATCGCTCCCAGGTCAGCGCCAACGTTCACGATGTTGGCGACCGTGAGCAGCGACACAGCGATGAAAAGCACCCTACGCGAATAATTTTCGCGCAGCACCGACGCCAGGCCGCGGCCGGTGACCATTCCGATTCGGCCGCAAATCTCCTGGATCGCCACCATGAAGGGATATGCCCAGGCAGCCACCCATAGCTGGGAGTAGCCGAACTGCGCCCCGGTTTGGCTGTATGTCTGGATACCGGACGGATCGTCGTCGGACGATCCCGTCACGAATCCCGGACCGAGGACCTTCCACGCCGCAGACGCCCGGGCCCGCATTGACGCACGCGACCCGCGAGACGTCATCGCGGCCCCACCGACCAATGGCTGCTTTTTCTGGGTCTCACTCTCATCTGTCATCTCGGCGGCAAGTTTGTCATCTCTGCGGCAAGATCGGCAGCCGGCGCGGCGAAACCTGGCCGCGCGCGGTCGGGATTCACGCAGCGTGCGGCATATCGGTTACAGCGCCCGCAGATTGGTACGAATCCGGATGGCTGTGGACGGGAGCCCAGCCGACGTACGTCAGGTACAGGCCGACCACTGCGACCAACACCGATCCTGCCTGCCACCACGTAGCGGCACTGAGCGCAGACTGGCCCATGGACAGGTAAGCCTGGGGGAAGGCCATCAGCGCGATGCCCTTGACGACGCTCAGCCAGCCGAGCAGCGACACCACGGCAGCGGACGGTCCACGCCAATAGGGATGCAGGACGATGACGACAAGGCCCATCGGCAGGACAAACGCGCCGGCTACCCACGGCCATACCGCATCCGCGCTGAACGCTTCGATCATCGAACGCATGTAGGCGGTTCGACCGATCATGGTCAGCGCCGCAATGAACAGATACGGACCCAACACGCGGGCGAACAGACGCGTCCGCGACTGGATGTGCGGGGTGATGCTCATAACTACCTCCGTCGAACGGACCCGTTGCCAAGGCCATGGCATGCCCCAGCAATGACAGGGCGGTCAACCTCTCGTATCGCTATCTGATCGCGTGGCGACAACAGTCCAGTAGGGACCGAAGTCCCCAATCGGTCGCCGATCGTCTGTCGGCGACACAGTTCTGACATCTACGCGCCGCGAACGGCTGCCCGCCCGCCTGAACTGACGACCGCGTTGGAATCAGAATGATCTTTAGCGGAATCGACGCTGCCGCCGGTGGTCAGGCCTCTTCCGAGCGCACGCGTCGAATCCGGGGCCGCACGGTGTGGCGTTTCTCGTCCCTATATTTCTGAGTGAACCGCCTGAATTCGCCACTGCCCCTTCGGCTTGTGGCCGTGTTACGTTCCCGGGAGTTGAGCCATGACTGTTCTCACCACGACTGCCCCTGCCGACGACGATGTCGTCGCCGCCGTGTTGGCCACCGCTGACCGCGTCGCTGACGAACTGCGCGAGACCGCCGCCGCGCGGGACCGGGCGAACGCCGCGCCGCGTGAAGAGATCGAGCTGCTGCGCCGCAATGATCTGCTGCAAGTGCAAGAGCCGGTCGAATACGGCGGCTCGGGCTTCAATTACGCGCAGGCGGCTCAGGTGACGAGGCGGATCGCCCGTGGTGACACGTCGATCGCCCATCTCATCGGCTACCACTACGCCCAGACCCGCATCGTGTCGCTCTTCGGGACGCCCGCTCAAGCTGACGCGCTCTCCCGGAAGAACGCAGCCGAAAAGCTGTTCTGGGGTGGAATTCAGAATCCCCGCGGGGGCTCTGATCTGGTTTTGACCCGCGACGGCAACGGGTTCCGGCTGAACGGCAGCCGCACGTTCGCCAGCGGCGCGAGTACCGGCGATCAGCTGTCCGTCACGGCCTCGCTCGACGGCAGTCTGGTTTTTCTGTCGCTCGACGTCCGTGGCGGCCGTCAGGGATTCACTTTCCTTGATGACTGGGACAACATCGGTCAGCGTCTGACGGACTCGGGTGGTGTCCGCGTCGTCGACGCTCGGATCGAGCATGACGAAGTGCTCGGCGAAGAACCGTTCGTCGCTTCGGATCCCACGCCGTACCAGACTCTGGTGACGCCGCACTGGCAGTTGGCGTTCGTCAACTTCTACCTCGGTACCGCAGAGGGGGCCTTGGCCGAGGCGCTCGATTGGACGCGAGCCCACGGCTCGGCATGGGAATCCTCGGGAGTCGCGCGGGCCACCGACGACCCGTACGTTCTGCAGACCGTCGGCGAGCTCGTCAGCCAAGTACGGGCAACCGCATTGTTGGCCGACCGGGCCGGCGATGCCTTGCAAGCCGCGCTGGACTTTGGGCCGGCGCTGTCCGAAGACCAGCGCGCCGAAGCCGCGGTGGCCGTCTACGAAGCCAAGTACCTTTCCACGAAGGTCGGCTTGGAGACCGCCAGCCGCCTGTTCGAAATCCAGGGGGCACGCGCCACGTCCACCAAGTACGGATTCGACCGGCACTGGCGAAACCTGCGCACCCACACGGTGCATGATCCAGTGGCGTACAAGGCCAAAGAGGTTGGTGACTGGACCCTCAACGGTCGTCGCCCCGAGTTCTCGCTGTACCGGTAGACCGATGGCCATCACGTTGCACTGGTTCCTGCCCACCAATGGTGACTCGCGCAGCGACCTGAGTCTGGGCAACGCGGTCGGTGCGGCAGGCAGCCGCGCGGGCACCTTCGGCGCAGACCGCGCGCCCGACCTCGATTACCTCAGCCTGGTGGCGGGCGCGGCGGACCGGCTCGGATTCACCGGCGCATTGACTCCCACCAGTAGCTGGTGTGAGGACGCCTGGGTGTTCACCGCGGCACTGACCCAACGGACCGAACGGTTCAAGTACCTGGTCGCGTTCCGGCCAGGCTTGCAAGCGCCGACCCTGGTCGCCCAGGCAGCCGCTACGTACCAGCGAATCTCGCGGAATCGATTGCTGCTCAATGTTGTCACTGGCGGCGACGATGTCGAGCAGCGCCGCTTCGGCGATCATCTCGGCAAAGCGGAGCGCTATGAGCGGGCCGCGGAGTTCCTCACGATCTTCCGGCAGCTGTGGTCCGGCGAACCGGTCACTTTTACCGGCAAGCACCTGTCGGTGGAGGACGCGACCATCATCCCCGCCGACACCTTTCCTGACATCTACCTGGGCGGGTCATCGGCCGAAGCACTGGAAGTGGCGGCCGAACACGCCGACGTGTACCTCACCTGGGGTGAGCCACCTGCTCAGGTCGCCGAGAAGCTCGATGCGGTGCGCCACCGGGTCAAAAATCTGGAGAGGGCGCGGCTGGCCGCCGGAGAACTGCGGTTCGGGATTCGTCTGCATGTCATCAGTCGCCCCACCGAAGCGGAGGCATGGGCGCAGGCGGACAAGCTGCTGGCAGGTCTTGATGCCGAGAGCATCAGTCGCGCCCAGCAGATTCAACGCAATTCGCAGTCAGAGGGGCAGCGACGGATGTCTGCCCTGCACGGCGGCCGGACCGACAACTTGGAGGTGTCCCCCAACTTGTGGGCCGGTATCGGGCTGGTTCGTGGTGGTGCCGGCACCGCGTTGGTGGGCAGCCATGAGCAGGTTGCCGACCGCATCGCGGAGTATCACGAACTGGGTCTCGACGAGTTCATCCTGTCCGGATATCCACACCTCGAAGAGGCCTACTCCTTCGGCGAGGGCGTCACTCCCATTCTCGCGGAACGTGGGCTGCTTGCTGATCGGCGCTCGTGAGCATGGTGCGAACTTCGGCGCCCAGGACGCACGCGCACGTCGTCGCTGTCGCAGAAGAATTCGCCGCAGCGGTGAAACCTGATGCGGCCGAACGTGATCGAATCGGCGCCGTGCCCCAGGCAGAGGTTTCCGAGTTCGACACCCTCAGCCTGCCGGCCATCACAGTGCCGATCGAAGACGGCGGAGACGGGCTCGGGCCTCGGACTTTGGCCGAAGTTGTCAGGATCATCGCAGCGGCCGATCCAGCCCTTGCCCAGGTGCCACAAGGCCATTACCTTGCCGTGGACATCCTGCGCCTGCTGGGCACTCCCCTGCAGCGAGCCCGCATCCTTCCCGCCGTCGTCAACGGGGCGCGCATCGCACCGGTGCTCGCCGAGCGCGGCGGCCATCATGCCCAGGATCTCAAAACCCGCCTGAGCAACGACGGCACGCGCTGGCGGGTCGACGGCACCAAGTACTACTGCACCGGCGCCATCACTTCTCGGTGGCTGGCAGTCAGCGCACTCGATCGCGACGACCGTCTCGTGCTGGCATTCGTCGAACGTGACGCACCCGGTGTGACCATCGACGAAGACTGGGCCGCCATGGGGCAACGCTCTACCGTGAGTGGGACCACCACTCTGGATGGCGTCACGATCGACGGCGACTTGGTCGTACCCTATTGGTCGGCATTCGAGAAGCCGCAACTTCTCGGCGCACGGGCCCAATTGGTCCACGCAGCCATCGAAGCCGGCATCGCGGAGGGCGCCCTCGCCGACGCCGGCGAGTTCGTCCGCACCCGCAGCCGCCCGTTCTTCGAGGCGGTGCGCTACGGACAGGCCAACACGGCGAGCGACGATCCGCACGTCCTGCTGCGATTCGGCCAGCTCGCCACCCGGACCCGCGCGGCTGTCCAGCTGTTACGTTGGGCTGCAGGGGAACTCGAAGACATCGGTCTTGACGTCGGTGATTCCGACGCTGCCGCGCGCGGCTCGATAGCGGTGGCCCAGGCCAAAGCCTTCAGCAGCGACGTCGCCGTCGACGTAGCCAGCCAGGTGTTCGCGCTCACTGGGGCAAGCGGAACCGATCGCCGGTACGCCCTCGACCGACACTGGCGTAATGCCCGTACCCACAGCGTGCACGACCCCGTCGACTGGAAGTACCACCACATCGGTGCGTGGGAGCTTTCCGGTGTGACACCGCCGAATCACGGCCAGATCTGAATACCCTTTCGATCCCGCGGATTCTGAATATCCGGACGCCGACCGGCACCCGATAGCGTCGGCCACATGTCCGCCAATCTCGAAGAGGCGCAAGCTGATTCACCCACACTGAAATCGCAGCCGTTGAAGCCGGCGGTGTTCGTGGCAGTGACGGCGGGATTGGGGTACGGCTTTGACTCCTACGCCGTGAACATCTACGGCTTGGTGTTGCCCGAGATCAAGAAGACCCTGCAGATCACCGAGGCTCAGGCCGGCTATATCGGATCGATCTTCCTGGTCGGCTACACCATCGGGACCATCGGATTCGGTTTCGCCGCCGACCGGTGGGGCCGCAAGGCCACGCTCGGTGCGTCGATCCTCCTCTACGGCATCACCACGGCATTGGCCGGCATCACCACGAACCTGGCGGCATTCACCGGCCTGCGCTTCCTCACCGGCGTGGGCGGCGCCGGCGAACTGGCGGTCGGTGCCCCCTATACCGCCGAGGTGTGGCCGACCAAGACCCGGGCGATCGGCGTGGGCGGGGTTATCTTCTCGTTGTTCTCGCTCGGCTACGTCCTCGCGGCGGCGGTTGCGCTCGTGCTGGTGCCACGGTTCGGCTGGCAATGGGCATTCATCGTCGCCATCGTTCCAGCTGTGATCTTGTTTCTTGTCCGCCAAGGTATTACCGAATCGCCGCGCTATACCGAGGTCGACGAAAGACGAAAGCAGGACGGCACTCCGAGGGCCAAGCTGTGGAAGCTACCCGGGGTACGCCGGCGTCTGGTCGTGGGCTGGTTGATCTACACGGCGAACGCGGTTGGCTACTGGGGCTCCACCCTGTTTCTCACGACGTACATCGTCAAGAGATTCCACGCATCCACCACCGATGCGATTCGCTACGCCCTGGTGTTCTTCCTGCTGCAAGTCGTCTTCGTCTTTCTGGGCACCGCGTTGGCCGACAGATTCGGTCGCCGTCCTTCGGCGGTCCTCGGTGCCATCATCGCGGCCGGTTCCTCCATCCTGGCAGCCACCTCGGATTCGATGGCCGAATACCAGGTCTACGGTGCAATATCGATCGCCACCCTCGGTTGGCTGTGGGGAGTCGGCGACGCGTATATCTCCGAGCTGTTCCCAACGGTGCTGCGGGGCACCGGATTTGGCGTCGCTGTCGGCGGCGGCCGCATCGTCTCGATCGCCGCGCCGACCGTCGTCGGCTGGGCCATCGGTCACTACGGCGTACAGGCGCCGTATCTGGCGCTATCGGCGATTTGGCTGCTCACGGTCGTCGGCTACCTGTTGGGCCCCGAGACCAAGGGCAAGGAACTCGACGACCTCGCGGACGAGGCGCTGGTATCTCCCGTCTGAAGTTGACGACATTACGGAGGGGCGCAGACCGCCGACTCCCGGCGCGCGAGAGACCCGGCAACTCGTCAGTTCGGGCGGCCGGCGTTTATCACCCGCAGTACCTGATCTGTGCCGTCGCCAGGCCAGAAAGCGTGCATTGCCCAGGTCGCGCCGGCGCGGGCAAACTCGGCCGCGTCAGTACCCGGGCGAGTCTTGACGGCGATATCGAAACCTTCACAGCTGCCGCGCAATTGGTCGATGGTGTTGGCGATCTGGGCAACCGTCGACGCGTCGCCTGTGAGCGGAAATATGCCGTCATGGCGGGCGGCTCGTTCGACTGGCTTGCCGCTGTGGCGTGCGGTGCCGAACCACAACGGGATTCGCACCTGCTGCGCGGCGTCGGGTAGCGCACGCACGTCGTCGGCGACCAGCTGACCACGATGTGTGACGGTTTCACCGGCCCACATGGCCGTCAACAATCCGACACCTTCATCAAGCAGGCGCCCGAGTCGCCGCGCGTCGGCGTCCTCTCCGACCGCGGAGTATTCCCGGCCCCGATCGTCACCGGTGCCCAAGCCTAGAATCAGCCGTCCGCGACTCAGCCGATCAAGTGTCAGGGTCTCCCGTGCAAGTTTGAGGACGCGGCGCCGCGGTAGCGGTGTGACCATCGGCCCCAAACTGATTCGACTCGTGTTGGACGCAGCAGCTGCCAATGTGACCCAGGGATCGGCGATTTCCCACTGGCCGCCGATCGGGCTCAGTATATGGTCCCAGACAAATAGGCCGTCCCAGCCCGATTCCTCGGCGGCGATCGCGATGTCGACGATGGCTTGAGGGTCGGCCAACTCGCCGAACGGCGGCATAAAGATTGCGTGGCGCACCACGACACCGTAACACCGAGCTCACCTGCGGCTTGCCGCCGAGAGTGTCGGCGAAAGCCATCGGTCCGCACGCCTCCTACGGGTTAGCCCTCGCACTGAATGAGCTGGTGCACAGCACCTTTGACGGGCTATCTCAGTTCGAAATCCCGAGCGGGTGCAGTAGCGTCTGGCCCAGCAAGCCCCCAGATCGGTGTAGATACTCACTCCGTATGGCGGGATATCGCCGTGGTACAACATTTCTGGCGTGCCCGCGTAGGCGGGGTGTTGCTATGACAATGCGCCCTCTCGGGTGATCGACGGCATCAGTACAGGCGTGACCGCTGGATGTTGTCCCAAGTGGGCACGACGGTAACGGCGCGTTACCACGGCGGCGATCAAGGCCACAGTGCCGCCAGCGCCTACCGGCAGCGTGGTCGATTGACGGTCAGCGAATATCGATTGGCACTGTTCGACATAGTTGCTCGCCACAAACATCGGTCCGCCGCTGGTGTGCTGATCGAAATTGAGTCGGTCTTGCTCTTGGGCGACTTCGAAGCGTGGGTGAAAGCCGGTCCCGCATGGGATCGGGAATCCGGCCCGGTCGACAGCTCCCAGGTGCACTGGCGTTGCCGTGGATAGCAGCGCGCCGAGGACTGCGGCGGTACCGCTGAGAGCGAGTAGTCGGCTTAACATGTTGCTCTAGTTCCCCTTTCGAGATGGTATTGCCGCCTCGGACGGCTCCCCGATCGTTGAATCTGTGCACGATTCGTTGCGGGCTGGTTGCTGGCTGGTGGTGTCAGGCTGCTGGTCCAGGACTGCGGTGCCGGCAGTCTTCGAGTTGACGGCCGAGGCGCTCGGCGATGGGGCCATCTGGGTGGTGCAGTGCGCGCCAGGTGTCCAGTTTCTCCATGAGGGCATCCGGAAGTGTGAGTTGTTCGCGCTCGATGACTGCAATTAACGACTCGATCAGGCCGCCAAATTCGCTGATGCCGAGGTCGATGTATGCGTTGTTGAGTTGCGTGGGTGTCAAGCGAGAGCGGATGCAATCCACCAACTCCCACGCGACGTCGGATTCGCTGGTCAACGACATCGTCGGTACTCCTTACGCTTGGAGCGCTGTGCCCTTCCACGGCGGGCTCGATCGCGGTCAACAGCATGTACTCGGTGTTTATCTCGTGAGCGGTGGGTCGGCCTGGAAGGTTCCGGATATTCTGAACCGTCGTGGCGGTACCGCCGCTTTGTAGGGTTAGTCGTTGCTGGGGGCGGGAACCGAACGTGCGGATCACGTGATCCCGAACACACCAACGCGTCGCTACCAGAACGCAGCCGGTTGAGTCGTTCACGGTTGTGCGTCTTGTTCTCGGACGCCGGCGCACGCAGATCAGGGACGCCGACGTCTCACGAGCCAGTACACGCCGCGGATCACCAGCCCGATACCCACCGGGACCGAGACCACGAGCACCCAGGGAAGAACCTGGCCGAAGCCGAACATGATGCTGTCCAGTGGGTTCTGCGGACCCACCTTCACCGTCAGGGCATACCGGCGGCATACCTGGCCGCCGTTCGTCGATTCAACGAGACTGACTCTCGTGGTTCCTTCTTGCTTTGCCCGGTACCGCTCGGTGTAGGTGCCATTTCCGACCCCGGCCGGCGGCTTTCGCCCCCATTGGTAGCGCGAACCCAGTTTGTTCAGGACGTGAGGATTGTCGATATGTTCTTCGCGCCACTGGCAGAAGGTCTGGTCGTAGTCGTCAGCGAGGACGATGTCGAATAATTGACCGGTCAGGACGTGGACCTGGCCGCCGTTGTCGTCGTCCGTGGCCATTGCGTCCGGTTGCGGCGCGCAGCCAGCGATCATAAGTGCCAGCCAGCACAGCAGCGCGACGCGCAACATGGTCGACAGCCTCCGCGCGGACCGTCTCGCGGTGGACCCTAGGACGTTCTTTGGCGTTGCGCCGGAGGCTTTTTGGCGCCACATGGTTACATGCGCCATCTGCGCCGCCAAAACAACTCGGCAAGCGTCCGTTTGTCTTTCACGGGCGACTTCACCGACGAATCTGGCGATGGCGCCGCGACCGGCCTGTCGGTGCCCGCGATGTCGATGAGCGCTAAGTCGATGTGGATCGCGACGGGGCGGTCCTCTGCGTCGAAGCTGGCCAGGATGGGGATGGACGTGTTGTCGACCAACGTCTTGCAGGTGATCACCGTGGCCCCTCTGTCGCTGCGCACTTCGGAGAAATTACTGGGGCTTTCCCACGCCCGCTCCCAGTCCTGGTCGAGGGCCTCCATGTCCGCCTCCGTTATCGCATCGCCGTCGTGCACCAGGACAATCCCCAGATCGGTGTAGACACTCACTCCGTAGGGTGGAATATCGCTGTCGTACAACGCCTCCGGCGTTCCCACGTAGGCGGGGGCCACATCAGATAACTGCACCGATAGGTACGCGGGCCGCAGCACAGGTTTGTCAGCCGTGCCCGCCGGCCGGACGTAACACTCGGTGGCCCAGACTCGGTGATCCCCTGCCCGAACAGCGAGCACGACCTGCGGGCGCGCGCGGTCGTAGACGTCACGGATCGCCAAGCGTCCGGATGTGACCGGCAGCCGACCCAGCTCAACGTCGCGGCTACCGGGGGTTGACGTCCACACCGGAAACTCGGATGCAGGCACGCGGTTCGGGCTGGTCGACATCGTCACACCTTTCGGTTCAAACCCGATCCGTAGCTCTTTGAGCCTCAACACCCGGCGATGGACATTGCGTTCCAGCGGGACTGTCACCAGACGGTACGCCCGTCACCTCGACGAGATGCTGCTCTCGTGTCGGACGCCGGTGGCACACGCAATGACCGGTTCGCACCTACCGGGCCGGCCGGGCCGCCTTGCACTATGCGAGGACCGGACACTGCAAACGGCCCGTCCGACAAGTGACAATATGCAAGATTGGTGCCACACCTGCGACCGGAGCAGTCGCCGAATACCGCAGGCAGCGCATCCCAATTATGTTGAGCGCCGACGACTGGGTGGCGCTGGCCGTACAACCCGACATCGAGATACCCGATGCGTTCGATATGGGCACCTCGCGACCGTTCGGGCACTACGAGCCCTGGGCGAAAGTACCGCGTTCGGTCATCGACGGCATCGTGTCGGTCGCTGTCACCGGACCCCTAGCAGGACAGACCGTTTCGTTGAGCGGCCGGCAGCCTGACGGGCGCGTGCTTGTGGGGTTCGTTGGCGACCCCGCCGCAGCACGGCGCCCGGATCAGTCCGCATCATGGCCGTCGGTGCCGTCTTGTGCACGTTTGAGTTTGGCGGCACGGCGTTGTTGCTCGGCTCTTTCGCGGCAGCGCCGCAGGAATTCCTCGTCAGCGGCAGGATCCTCCGGAATGAAGCGGCCCGGTTTGTCGTACTCGGGGAACCGTCGATCTGCGAACGTGCCATTGCGCGGCGTCGCGACGGCCGGGCGTCCGGCAACAAACCAGGCGATTGATCCGGCCAACGGGAGCAGCAGGACGATGAAGATCCACGGCACGCGCGGCAATCCACGCACTTCATGATCATCGGTACAAGCGATATCGACGATCGCCAGCAGCAACACGAGCACGTCGAGCACACCGAAATACAGCATCCTTGTGACCTTTCCTTGACGCCATGCCCACGGCCTTTCGTTGAGTTGTCAGTTCACCGATGACCGGCGCGGTGCGAACGCCTGGCTCCATACCTGGCGGCATGCGACGCCGACGAGCACCAGCACGAAGACGATGACCAGGTTCAGCTGTAGGCCACCGAAGGGGTGGCCGGCACGCTCGTAAAGTGCGGTGAGGATGACGGCCGCTCCCAGGACGGGAGCGGCGATGGTGCCCGTGCCGGCGGGCCAGCGGCCGATGGCGATGGCTTCGACGACCGCAGCGATGATCACCACCGCCAGCGCGCCGATAACGCAAGCCGAGATGGTGTCTGCGGCCACAAAACGGTCACCAAGGCCCGGAGGCAGATGATCGGTCAGCGGCGTGTACGCAGTCCAGCCTCGATCGGCCCGATTCAGAACAGTCATGGACAGTGAGCCGCTGCTGTAGTCGGCGTATCGGCGCGGGAGGCCATAGGAGGTCATCTCCGCCATAAGTCGAGCGACCACGAACACCCACCACGCCGCGTCGCCGGTGATATGGGCGATGCGGGCGATCAGGTATCGGCGGCGCGGTGTTGCGGTGGGACTCATTGTCCTACAGCGTTATCGGGGTTCACGGGCCGTGAGCCTCCTGGCTTTAGCGTCGGCCCCACCGTGGTCGGCCGCGCACGAGGGCGCGCAAGACACCTCCGCAGCAGGGTGATCGCGCTGAGGTCTGAGGTTCATCCAGCCGTCATCGGTGACGAACAGCGTGAACCGAACCGGCATCAGCTGCGGATCCGCCGCCGCCCCTCCCGTGGCGAATACGCATGGCGCGGCAGCCATAGCGAACACCACCGACATCACCATTAAACAACCCGACAACCCAGTGCGCCGCAGCATGCATAGCCCCCCTTGCGAATGCAGGCTCCAAGCCCCCCGGCTTGCCTGCGACTCACGCGATAGGGCAAACAATCGCATGAGCGGACTGGCGCGTCAACTCCTGCCGCGAGGTCGACACCGGAACTCCCGGCACGTCCCCCTCTACCCGCACCTTCGGCCGCGCTGGCCACGGCCGGGTTCATGACAGCCGCGGCACCTGCAACGTCAGTTGCCAACCGACCGGAAACTAGAGCCGAAAGCCCCAACATCGGTGGTTACGTGGTGAAGAACATCACATGAACATAACCCCCGAACTGTGTAAGCATGCCTATGCACGCGCCAGTTCGTTGCGCACGCAGTCATTCTGGGGAGGATGACAGAGCAAGGGGGAAGTCACTTGACCATGTCCGTCCAGGCGAGTCGTAATCGCCTCAATACCAACTCTATTGGCTTCGATCGGCTGGCTGATGCGACACCCGACCCGGTGACCGAGGCACGACCCGCTGACA
Organism: Mycolicibacterium sp. HS_4_1; assembly: GCF_054515875.1. NCBI lineage: Bacteria > Bacillati > Actinomycetota > Actinomycetes > Mycobacteriales > Mycobacteriaceae > Mycobacterium > Mycolicibacterium sp. HS_4_1. The sequence continues at coordinate 2,157,028 of NZ_CM137261.1, read as the reverse complement.
GCGATAGCCATGCCTCAAACCAGACCGATCAGGCTCGCACCACTTTCCCGAGACAACACCACCGCGGAAGGGAATCGATCGATCCCGGCACCGTGGCAGCACGTCTAAACCGGTTGTTCGACACGATCCGCCCACCCGGCCGCGGCCCGCTGCGCAACTACGAGGTGCTTAAAGCCCTGCGGGCCCGCGGGATTGAGATGTCTGCGCCATACCTGTCCCAGCTGCGCGCCGGCAGGCGCAACCACCCCAGCCTAGATATGCTGCATCACCTCGCCGATGTCTTCGGTGTGTCCGTCGCCTATTTCACCGATGCAACCAGCGCCTACACCCGGTACTTGGAAGCTGAATTATGTTGGCTAGAGATGGCACATGATCCGGAGGTCCGCATGATCACCACGTCGCTGCTCACGTTTCCGCCCGATATCCGTGAGGACATCCTGCAATCTGCGGGTTCCCTGTACGGCGCGGCCGGATAGACCAGATGGAGCCTAGTAGCGCTGGTGGCGAAATGTCTGGTCAAACTGATCGACGAGGTCAATCGTCAGACGAGTTCTCAGACCGGCTCGTGCATCGGATATTGGGTGTATACGCCGCGTGGGGGTCCGGCCCGTTCGAATTGATCGGTGCGACGTTCCGCCGCCTCATCGAAAAGACACGACGCGCCCCTGAGCCGATTCGTCGAATACTGTGGGGGCAACAACGCTAGCTGAACGTGGATTCAACTCATCCGCGGCGTGCCTCTAGGCCACCGACCACCGCGTCGCCGCCGCCCTCGATGACGCCGACCATCAACGATCCCGAACAGCTCACCCGCTATGAACGACTGCGCCCGTGGGTCAACCTCGGTAGCCACAGCCTCCTGGCCATCACACCGCAAATCGTTGACGGAATCCGTTTCAATGCAAACGAATGCACGCGGGTATGAACCGGCCAGTCCAGGAACTGATCGGCGTCACGAGGGTGCGGGGACTTGCCTTCACTCAGTAGGCCGGCCCCGACCTATGCTGATTCGAACCGCGAGCGGCCAACGCTGCCGGATCATGGATGTCGATTGCCTTGGCGCGCAGCCGCACCCATCCGCGATCGGCGAACGTGGAGAGCACCTTGCACATCGATTCACGACTGGTACCGGCCAGCTGACCAAGCTCCCGAGTGTTCAACTCGTGGCGGACGCGCATCACCCCGTCTTCGGGCCTGCCGAACCGGTCGGCCAGGTCGAGCAGCAGCGTGGCGACGCGCCCGGGGACATCAGTGAAAATTTGTTCGTAGACAACGTCATTGGTGCGCCGCAGCCGGTGCGCCAGCAGACGAAACAGCGGTCCGGTGACCTCCGGATGCTCGGCCATGCACGATCGCAAGCCGTCAGCAGTCAATATGTAAGCCTGTACCGCAGTCAATGTGGCCACCGTCGATGTGCGCACTCCCGGGTCGTACACCGCAAGCTCACCGAAAACGTCCCCCGGGCCCAACAGGCTGATCACCCGGTCCTGGCCTCGTGATCTGCGGCTGACTTTCACTTTGCCGGACTCGATGAGATAGAGGCAATCGCCGGCGTCACCTTCGCCAAACACATTGTGCCGCCGGGGATACCATACCGGCTGCAGATGAGCGGCGACGGCCGCGACGAGATTTGGCGCTGAGCTCTCAAAGATGCTGTCGCGCAACAGTGCTTGCTTACCCGAAACATCTTGTCCACCTGAACCATCCGGCGTATAAAGTGCGACGCCGGTCGCTGCGTATCGACTACCTTCCATCGACCTACCGACCCCCATCCCCTACCTACATATAAGGTGACCCGGCACGCTATGGCCGGACATGTGACACCGGTAGAGTCAAAGGTCCCGAGCAGTTTGGACACGACGCTCGTTCGTGGAACGCCTGGGAGCCGCGATAACAACAGTCCTTGCGGCCCTGGTGACGGAGCTAACTCCAATACCGATTACCCGTATCCGCAACTGTTGCGTCAATTACATTTTCGGGTTGCCAGGACGCTACGCCGTGTTGCCTGAGTTAATGTAACCGTCGTTGTCACATAGATAGGTGACGTTGGGTAGGCATCCGACTCGACTATCGCCCTCCCCCTAGCGGTAGCCACCGGATTAGTTCTGCACTGCAGTTCGGCCGCCTGATTCGTGGGGCGTGCCGAGCACGGAGAATTTGAGTGTTGGAGGAAAGGTTATGGGGGCGTCAAGTACCAAGGCGCATCGGTGGCAAACGGGGTGATTGTTGCTCAGCCGCTGAGCTGCCTATTGGCGATCGAGTATCCGCTAGGGCAAGACTGCTATCGCGCGGCGGAGTCGCGTACACGCGAGCAGCCCACGCGGACTGTGGACTTCCAGCGTCCGCCCGGTCCGCCCGGTCCGCCCACCGCGCCGCCGATGCCCGGGAGACACGGTGGGTGAGGAATTGCTGCGCGCCAGCATCTTTGGCGACTTTGCACCGGACATCGTCGCGGCCGTGGCAGCCCATCTCGAACCGGTGTCATTTCCTCGCCGGCACACCGTGTTTCACGAAGGCGACGCTGGCGATCGGCTCTACGTCATCGCGACCGGCAAGGTGAAGGTCACCCAAATGCTACGGGGCCGAGACCGCGTCATCGAGTTGTTGGGCCCGAGGGACGTATTCGGCGAGCTGTGGGTGTACGGCCCAGGGCTGCGTCTACGCACGGTGACCACGCTGACTTCACTCCAAGGCGTGACATTGACGGCCTCGGCTTTGCAGTCGTGTATCGCTGCTTATCCCGCAATCACCGAACAGCTGTTTCGGGTGCTGGCGAGCCGGCCGCGGCACGGCCACGACGTTCTCGGCGAGACTGGCACCACCGCCGTAGCCAGCCGCGTCGCGACATTACTGCTCGACCTGGCCAATCGATTCGGTGGACCCGAAGACGGAGCGATGCGCATCTACCACGAGCTGAATTACAAAGAACTTGGCCAGCTGGCCGGCACTACTCGCGAGTCGATGAACAGAGTGCTATCGGCGTTCGCCGAAGAGGGATGTATTCGACTACACGGCAGGGCAATCGACGTCTGCGACGCGGCCGCGTTGGCGAATCACGCGACGTGATATCGCTGCCGGTTTCCGCCTCATCGCTAGAAGCAACGTGAACCGATCTTCGACACAGGCAAGCACGCGACGGCGTGACCTGACACAGATGTGGGACTTTGGGCCCTACTAGCCATGTAGTCGAGCAGGAAAACTCGGCACTCGCTGTTCAGCCGAATGCCGCTGGGATATTGGCGGAGAGGAGACTCGTGGCGCGCAGGCCGACGACAGGGGCTCATCAACGCCCGGCATCAAGGTCGACACCAGAGCCGAGCGCACGCATGGCGCTGGCTGCACGTCATAAGCGCGGTCGTCCCCTCACACCGAGGGCAGCGCCTTCGCGCGAGCTGATCGTTCACTCGGCTCGCACAGTCTTCAACGACGTCGGCTACTCAGCCACAACACTTCAAGAAATCGCCGCGCGGATCGACGTCGCCAGGACCTTGGTGAGCCGTGCGACGAAACATGCTGTGCGACTGAGCTTCCCGAGCCACGCGCCGGTCGCTATCCATGGACCTGCGACCGTGGCATACTCCGATACCTACGTCGGCGAGCGATTCCGCGCCGCATCGCCGACACCGCCCGAACCTAGGAACGCTGTCGCCATGGGAGGCAACAAATGAGCGAGCATGAAGTCAAAATGATCATCCTGTCCACTGATGATTTGGACGAATCGATCCGGTTCTACAGCGACACCCTCGGAATGCCGCTCAAGTTCCGCGACGGAACCCACTTCGCCGCGCTCGACGGCGGGCCGATAACGCTCGCATTGGCCACCGCGTTGGATCATCCCATCCCCGGACGGATCGTTGTCGGCATCAAGACCACCGATGTCGACGCTGCCGCGAAAAACATCGAAGCCAGCGGTGGCGGCATCGTGAAAGGACCGTACAACGACGCACACGAACGTCGCGCCGTTGTCTACGACAACAAGGGCAATGCCTTGGTCTTCTACAGTCCCCTACCCCGGTAAAAACTCCGCACCGTGGGCGACAACTGCCCGAGGTAGCGCCGCATTTCGCGCCAGCAGGGTCTGATTCGCAGCCGCCCCGCCCGCCCATGGCTGCCGAGTAAGCAGAGCGATCCGAAGAACCGCCAAACGTTGCGTCAGCTGCGAATCATCCTGTGGTCCAGCTCAAGTCGTTCAGATGCGCCGCTTTGATGGCAAGGACTCGGCACCTCCTGCCGGGTGCCGTCACGGGGGCGCCTCAAAGCTGGCCGCGACGGCCGGCTCTTGCGACGGCCGAGCAGTTGTCCACACCAGTAGGGCCTTTTGGCCCTACTCACAGATGGTGATACCGCCGGTACTGTCCGTGTACACACAGTGGGTGTATGTAAACCCGAGCGGGAGGTTGAACGGATGGCTCGCACCAGGATCGTCAAGCGCTGGCGCAAGAACATGGACGTCAGCGATGACCAGGGGTACCGCGAGATCCTGTCGACGTTGTCAGAGGGGTCGGTGCGACGAAATTTCCATCCCTACAAGGACATCGAGTGGGATACACCAGCGTTCGATGTCAAAGCAGACGACCCGCGCTGGATTCTTCCTGAATCGGACCCGATCGGCGCTCACCCCTGGTACCAGGACCAGCCGGTCGATCGGCAGATCGAGATCGGCATGTGGCGCCAGGCCAACGTCGCCAAGGTGGGCGAACAGTTCGAGAACATCCTGATCCGTGGTCTGATGGAGTACTCGTTTTGGGTGCCCAACGGCTCCCCGGAGTACCGCTACTGCTTGCACGAATCGATTGAAGAATGCAATCACAATCTGATGTTTCAGGAGATGGTGAACCGGATCGGCATGGATGTGCCCGGCATGCCACGCTTGCTCAAGTGGTTGCAACCATTGATCCCATTGACCGCGGGCCCGCTGCCGATCCCATTCTTCTTCGGCATTCTCGGCGGCGAAGAACCCATTGACCACATGCAAAAGAACGTTCTGCGCGAGGGCAAGGACTTGCACCCGATCATGGAGCGGGTCATGGCGATCCACGTCGCCGAAGAGGCCCGGCACATGTCATTTGCACACCAGTACCTGCACAAGCGCGTGCCGAACCTGCCCTCGCGCCAGCGACTGTTGCTGTCACTGTTTGTCCCGCTGGTCATGCGCATCCTGTGCTCAGCAATCATCGTGCCGCCACGCGCGTTCTGGGCGAAATTCGACATTCCACGCTCGGTACGCAAGGAGGTGTTCTTCGCCGCGCCCGAGTCGCGCAAGATTCTGCGGGACACGTTCGGAGATGTCCGAATGCTGTGCCACGACACCGGTCTGATGAGCCCGATCGCCAAGCTGATGTGGCGGATCTGCAAGATCGACGGTCCGCCAAGCCGCTACCGCGGTGAACCGCAGCGTGAACGCCTGCTCTCTGTCGTGTAGTCGCCGTCCACCGTGTCTGAAATCGGGTCGGCCCCCGTCGACGCGTACACAGCTTCGTGCGCTCGACCCGCACATAACTCCCTACATTGAAAGGCCTTGTCGGCTATGGCTGATATCGAAAACCTCGACGTGCTGATCATCGGCGCCGGCATCTCCGGCATCGGCGCCGCCTACTACCTGCAGCGTGAGCATCCCGGCCGCAGCTATGCGATCCTGGAGGCCCGCGGTACCACCGGGGGCACCTGGGATTTATTCCGCTATCCGGGAATTCGGTCGGATTCTGACTTACACACCTTTGGTTACCAATTCAAGCCCTGGCTCGACGAGCATGCGATCGCCAGCGCCGACAAGATCCTCGCCTACCTACACGAGACGGTCGCGGAAAACGGCATCGATCAGCACATCCGGTTCCACCACAAGGTACTTGGGGCCGCCTGGGATTCCGCCAGTGCCTCATGGCTCGTGGACATCGAGCGGACCGGCCGACAGGGGGCAGATCCAGAGCTCGTGCAGCTCTCGGCCCGCTGGCTATTCTGCGGGAGCGGGTACTACCGGTATGACCAGGGCTACAGCCCGCGGTTCACCGGTGCCGAACGGTTCACCGGACAGATCGTGCATCCCCAGCAATGGCCCGAGGATCTCGACTATGCCGGCAAGAAGATCGTCGTAATCGGCAGCGGCGCAACCGCGGTCACGCTCGTTCCAGCGCTAGCAGGTACGGCTGCCCACGTCACCATGCTGCAGCGCTCGCCGACGTACGTGATGCCGGTACCAGCCAAGGACAAATTCGCCAACACCGCCAAGCGACTCCTCGGCGACGAGCTCGGGTACGCGGTGGCCCGCCGCAAGAACATCCTCAGACAACGCGCCGTGTACACGTTCTGCCAGAAATACCCAAAGGCGGCGCGGGCGGTGATCCGCTGGTTCAACGCGCGGAGGTTGCCCGGCGGGTATCCGGTGGATGAGCACTTCAGCCCCCGCTACAACCCCTGGGATCAGAGATTGTGCGCGGTACCCGACGGTGATCTGTTCGCTGCGCTCAGCGACGGAAGCGCTTCGGTGGTCACGGATCGCATCGCGACGTTCACCGAGACGGGCATCCGGTTGGAATCCGGGCACGAACTTGATGCCGACATCATCATCACCGCTACCGGTTTGAACATCCAGCTGCTCGGCGGGATGACGCTGAGCGTTGATGGGCAACCTGTGGACGTGTCTAAGACGGTGGCCTACAAGGGCATGATGCTGTCCGGTGTACCGAACTTCATCTTCGCCTTTGGCTACACGAATTCGTCGTGGACTTTGAAGATCGACCTCTTGTGCGAGCATTTCTGCCGCCTACTGAGGCACATGGATAGCCACGGCTACGACATGGTGTGGCCGGTAGCCGACCCGAGCATGGAAACCCTTCCCCTACTGGACTTTTCAGCAGGATATGTACAGCGAGCTCTAGCGGCTATGCCTCGGCGGGGCATCAATGAGCCGTGGCTAATGTCGATGAACTACAGCTACGACGTCGCAATGCTGCGCAACGGTCCTGTCCTCGATCCGAATCTCACGTTTCAGAGGGCTGCCGCAACGACCGGCTCGTAGACGACCGCCGCACTGGGCCGTATCGCCGATTGACGCCAACTCCGGCCGTTCGATAGGTGCCTTCTCAACAACCGCCCACCGGCCGGAACGATCGGAATCGGCCCGATGAGTCTGCACTCGTTCCACGTAATCTGCTTGTCTGGCTCAACGGGCGGTGCTACGGCGCTTGGAACCCTTCACGGCCGGCGTCGTGGACACGGCGAGGGGGTCGCAGGACTCGTCGCGTTCGGGCATTGATGCAACGTCGCCGAATACGGCGCCGTCCCTTACTTCGCGAATCAGGTTGCGGTTCAACACCGCCCCAGCCGCGCCGATGCCGGAGAGCATCGTTCCCTCGACCCAGGTCCCCATGCACTACTGGCTCCGGCGACGAAAAGGCCTCCCACCGGGTGCGTTTCTTCGACAGTGAGGGCGAGTCCTGCCAGCCCCCATAATTCCGGATCCGCCGGCACGTAGGTCATCACCTCGATGGAGCTCTGGCCCGCGGGGGGCCAAACCAGATACCGGGTCTTTGATCGAGTAGAGGGCACTGGCTGACCGATCCCGCGACAGCGCAGAGGTCACGACGGCCGAGCGCGAACCAAATCGGTCATGCGTGTTTGGTAGGTTGCGGCGTCGATCTGCCCGGCGAGACGCTGTCGGACGATGACCTCCTCGCACCTGCCTGCCCAGTGGCGTCCACGCCGCGGGCGTCGAATCACCGCGTAGATCACGGCACCCAACTCGACGGCGGCAACAAGCAACGCCACTACCTGTCCGGTGCCGACCGGTCCGGCCTCAATCATCTCTTCTCACTTTTACTTTGGTCGCTCACAGTGCACTGTCACCGACACAGCGTCGAGCACGGATGAGACCTGCGGTAGGGCCATAAGGCTCTGCGTCTGAAGCTCAAGGTGCCCGCACCTTGAGCTCGGAGGCACGCCCGTCGATGATCAGACTTCTCTGGGTGGGACTGCCCCCAGTTTGGTCGACTCCTGGCCTGTGAGGATTCGTCCCTGCTGGAAGGATCACCACGACGGCGCCATCGGGCTCGGCATCGCACAGCACAACGTTCGATGATGTGATGGCGCCGTCTCCTTCCTGTTGACCATGTTTGGTGCGAGAGTGCGTTAATGCGCTGTGCTGCAGTACCCGCCTGTGCGTGCCCGAGAGTCCGCGCATCGTGATCTGAGCACTATGCGAATCCCCCTCAGGGCGACGGGCTGTCGGTTTTGTGCCGACGACTGATATGGGCTTCCGCGCGCATCCGCTCGACCATGTGCGGGTAATGCAGCTCGAACGCCGGTCGCTCCGAACGGATCCGGGGTAGCTCGGTGAAGTTGTGCCGCGGCGGCGGGCACGACGTCGCCCACTCCAGGGAGTTGCCGTGACCCCAGGGGTCGTCGACCAACACCGGTTCGCCGTAGCGCCAGCTCTTGAATACATTCCACACGAACGGCAGCACCGAGATACCGAGTAGGAATGAGCCTGCAGTGGAAACGAGATTGAGTGTGGTGAACCCGTCGGTGGGCAGGTAATCCGCGTAACGGCGCGGCATACCGGAATCGCCCAGCCAGTGCTGCACCAGGAACGTGGCGTGAAACCCGATGAACGTCAGCCAGAAATGCAACTTACCGAGGCGCTCGTCGAGTAGCCGGCCCGTCATCTTCGGGAACCAGAAGTAGATGCCCGCGTAGCTGGCGAACACGATGGTGCCGAACAGCACGTAATGGAAGTGCGCGATAACGAAATACGACTCCGTGACGTGGAAGTCCAGCGGCGGGCTGGCCAACAGCACGCCCGACAGACCACCGAGCAGGAACGTGATCAGGAAGCCCATCGAGAACAGCATCGGCGTCTCGAACGTCAACTGCCCCTTCCACATGGTGCCGATCCAGTTGAAGAACTTGATACCGGTCGGCACCGCGATCAGGAACGTCATGAACGAAAAGAACGGCAGCAGCACCGCTCCGGTGGCGTACATGTGATGCGCCCACACCGCGACCGACAAAGCGGCAATTGACAACGTCGCGTAGATCAGGGTCGTGTAACCGAAGATCGGCTTGCGGGAGAACACCGGAACGATCTCCGATATGACACCGAAGAACGGCAACGCGAGGACATATACCTCGGGATGACCGAAGAACCAGAACAGATGCTGGAACAGCAGCGCACCGCCGTTGGCCGGATCGTAGATGTGCGCCCCCAGACGGCGGTCCGCGGCCAGGCCGATCAGCGCGGCGGTCAGCAAGGGGAAGATCATCAGCACCAGGACCGAGGTCACCAGGATGTTCCAGGTGAACACCGGCATCCGGAACATGGTCATACCGGGGGCGCGCAGGCACACCACGGTGGTCACCATGTTGACCGCACCCAGAATGGTGCCCAGGCCACCGATGGCCAGGCCAAGGATCCACAGATCAGCACCGGCACCCGGCGAGTGGATCGCATCCGACAACGGCGTGTAGGCCGTCCAACCGAAGTCCGCGGCGCCACCGGGAGTGATGAACCCCGACAACGCAATCAATGCACCGAAGAAGAACAGCCAGAAAGATAGTGCGTTCAAGCGGGGAAACGCCACATCAGGGGCACCGATCTGCAGCGGCAGCACCAGGTTGGCAAAACCGAACACGATCGGAGTGGCGTAGAACAGCAACATCGCCGTGCCGTGCATGGTGAACAGCTGGTTGTACTGCTCGTTGGAGAGGAACTGTAGACCCGGCAGCGCCAACTCCGCGCGGATAAACAGCGCCATCAAGCCGCCGATGAAGAAGAAGGCGAAGCAGACGACGCAGTACATCATCCCGATCAGCTTGTGATCGGTCGTGGTCACCAACTTGTAGATCAGGTTTCCCTTGGGACCCATCCGATCCGGGAACGGCCGACGAGCCTCAAGCCCTGCGATGGGGGGCGCTTCGGCGGTCATCAGATCGCACCCATGACCAGATGCCGGTATTGCCCAGCTTCACCGAAGACCAGAACCCCAACAGCTCGTGGCGTCAATCGCTTCACCCGTAAGACCTTCCATGCCGACGCATATCGCAAATGCCGCAGAAGCTATTGCCGGCGGGACGGTGCCAGTAGGGCCAAAGGTCCCTAGGTGGAGTGGAAAGTGTTGGCCCACAGCGTCTTAGCCGAGGGGACCGGCCCGGATTGCGTCCGTCTGTGTTACCTGTGCCACAAACGATCTGGTATCCGCGTGGGCTCACTCCGATGCGGGGACTTTGGACCCTACTGGCTCGCGCAGTGGTCCCGCAGACTCGACCCTCATTGCCAACGCCAGAACGTCGGTAGAGAGGGGGAACACTTGGCGCGCAGCCCCATGCCTGCCATGGCCCGCGAGGTCTACGTGTTATCGGAAGGCCAAGTGTCACCGCCGCAGGCTGCGCAGGTCGCAGCAGCGGTGGGTCAGATCCTCGAGCGCCGACACATCACGGGGGACGCCCGGGTACGACTGACCACGCGGGATGGTCTGGGTGGGCCGCTGCTGATACAAGTGAACCTGCAGGTTCGAGACAAACCAACCCGCATGCAGGCAATCACCGCCGGTGTGGGTGATTTGGAGGTGGCCCTCGGGCGGTTGGATCGTCAGATCGTACGAACGAGGGAACCGTGGCGACCACGCCCCTGGCCGGACCGAACCCGCCGGATACTGTCCGCGGTCGGAGGTCAGCCCGTGATCGGTCGGCGTAAACACGTTGCGCTGCAGATCAGAACACCGTTGGAGATGGTGGCCGTCATGGACTCGATGGACTTTGACGTACATCTGTTCACGGACCACGAAACCGGCGAAGACGCAGTGGTATACCGGGCCGGACCGTCGGGGCTCCGGCTGGCCCGCCAACGGCGTATGTATCCGCCGGGCTGGTCTTGGGCACCGGCCAGGGGCGCCGCTCCCCCAGTACCGCTGATCGTCAATTCCCGCCCTACGCCGATACTGACGGACGCCGAGGCAGTCACTCGCATCAGTGAGCACGGTTTGCGATTCCTGTTCTTCACCAACCCGAACACCGGCCGAGGCCAGCTGCTCTATCCACGATATGACGGCAGCCTCGGCCTCCTCACCCCCGCGGTGCGACACCATGACCACGTCTAATCGTTCGCCGCGCGCCATCAAGTCTGCCCTGGTCGCCCTCAACGACGTCGAGGCCATGAAACTCGTCGCCAGCGTCGACCACGGACGGATCATCTTCACCCGCAACGCTTTACCAGCCGTCCGACTGGTGAACCACCTGGTCGACGACGGGCGGGTGATCCTGCGTACCCGACTGAACCCGGCCCTGACGAAGGCAGCACGCCCAATCCCCAACATCGGAGTCGTCGTTGCCTATGAAGTCGATCAACTCGATCTCCAGGAGCACACAGGCTGGAGCGTCGTCGTGACCGGGATGGCCACTACGATCAGCGATCCCGAGCAGCTCACCCGTTATGAGCGACTGCACCCGTGGGTAAACCCAGCTAGCGACAATGTCCTCGCCATCACACCGCAGATCGTCAGCGGAATCCGGATCAGCGCAACCGAATACATTCGAGAATGACTCGACCGGGCCAGCAGGCCCACGCTGTGCGCGATCGTCGCAATTCGCATGTTGACGGACCACCGCATGCAGGATTGCACTAACGGGAGTTCACCACTTCAGGCAAGTAGCCGCGCTCGCTCCGCTTGTGTGAGGCCGCCCCACGTACCGTAATGTTCCGGAACTCGAAGAGCATGCGCGCGACACTTGGCGCTCACCGGGCAGCCGTTGCAGATCCGCTTGGCGCGGTTCTCGCGCTCACGCCGTAGCTGCAGACGTTCGCCTTCAGGCGAAAAGAATATGCTCAACTCAGTGCCTCGGCATCGTGCCAGAAGCTGCCATTCCCATACATGCGATGCCGGCCCCGGTAAACCAGATAGAGATTCCGGCAATCTCACGCCCACATCCTTCCGTAGCGAATTGCAAAGGCGCCCAGTCGCTCTACAAGATCCAGCGGCTACGTCTGAGTTTCAAACTGTTCAATACATGTCCGATCATGCCGGTGCGGCCAACCTTTCGGCATTGCGGGCAGCGCGACTGAGGCGACGCTCCTTGGCTTCATCGAACTTGACGCAGGATTCTTCGAGCTTCTCGAGAAGGACACCCAGATCGTCTCTCGCACGCGCGCCGTCACCTGTGATGTCCTCGCGTTCGAAGATTCGCCATTTTCTGAGCTGAGGCATGACGATCTCCTCCAGGTGGACGCGAGGATCGTAGATCCCGCCGACCGCAATCGTGACCGCCTTGCGGCGGAACGCTGGAATGGTGTAGCCCGGCATCGTGAAGTTGTTGAGAATCCGATATACCGAAGCGATGGCCTGATTCGGCTCGAGTTCAAAGCCGGCCGCCGAGATATCCCGATAAAAGAGCATATGCAGGTTCTCGTCCGCCGAAACACGTTGCAGTAGTTGGTCGGCAATAGGATCGTTGCACGCCTTGCCGGTGTTGCGGTGCGACACCCGCGTGGCCAGTTCCTGGAAGCTCACATACAGGACGGAATCGAAGAGGCTGTTGGCGAAGAGCTTGCCCTGCTGATTCTGCCCCGGCGAGAAGCCGCGGGCAATCTGCTCGACGCGCAGTTTTTCGAGTTCGACCGGATCGCTGGCGCGAGTCACCACGAGGTAGTCCCGCAAGGCGACACTGTGCCGATTCTCTTCAGCGGTCCAGCGGTTGACCCATTGACCCCATGCGCCGTCCATGCTCATGTTCATGGCGATTTCGCGGTGATAGGAAGGCAAATTGTCTTCCGTGAGCAGGTTGACCACCATGGCAATCCTGGCGACCTCCGACAATTGCGACTGTTCGGGGTGCCAATCCTGACCGCCCAGCGCGTAATAGTTCTTGCCGTCCGACCATGGGATGTAGTCGTGAGGATTCCAGTCTTTCATCATCGACAGATGCCTGTTGAGCAGGCGTTCCGCCACCGGTTCCAACTCGTGTAGCAATCGGAGGTCGTTCGAGTCCTTCGCCACTGTCACTCCTGAGCGTGTATCTGTAACTTGCAGTCCCATTTAAATGGCTGGCGTTGGAGCGCTGGTAGGGACTTTTGTCACCACCCACTGCGAGAAGTAGCACGGCGCGGCGATTGGACCGCTTCGCGCACATTCTGGGCAGCGTCGGTTTCCTTGGGCCCCAAGCCCGTCCGATGGCACTTGAGCGCAGCATTGAACAAATGACCCAGGCCGAACCGCGGACGTCACGCTAGATAAGCGTGGACCAATAACTCCAGAATCGATCGAGGATCAGCAACGCAATCGCGGTGATCCACACGGCGTACAACGGCCATCGCCACTGGTACAGGGTGTAAAGAACTTTGTTGCCAGCCCAGGGCCGCAACGCAATTGGAGACACCACGACCAGCAGCCCCATGGTGACGACCCACACCACCATGCAGTACGGGCACAAGGCGCCGATCTGGTACAGGCTCTGATAGATCAACCAGTGCACAAACGCTGCCCCCAGCACCGAGCCACCGGCGGGGCCAGCCCAGTACCACCGCGGCAGCCGAATTCCCGCCACCGCCAACACCCCCGTGACAATCACCACGCTGAAGGCAGCGATGCCGATCAGCGGGTTCGGAACCCCGAACACCGAGGCCTGCTTGGCCAACATGACCGACCCGCACGACAGCACCGGGTTGACGCTGCACGAGGGGACATACGACGGGTTCTGCAACTGCCGGACCTTCTCGACCGTCAGCACGAACGCGGCCACCCCGCCGATGACGCCGGCAAGCAGAATCCACACTGCGTCAGGGCGACTGACCGCCACCCCCACCGGCCGCGGCGATGCCTCGGCGTCAATCACAGATGGGGCCACCGATGCACACAGGCCAAATGCACCGTCGCATGAGCCAGGTCGTCTTCTGCTGTCGACGTCACGATCCTCATCTCCTCCGCCCACAGTGAATGCGCGCCCCAGCGACACACTCAGTCACAACTGACGTATCCGCGGCCAGAAGCGATGGACCATACCGCCGCCACCAGGACGACGGGGATGGGACTGTCCGAACAACGGTGGATCTGATCTTGGTCTGACACGCCGAGCGTGAGCTTGGCGGGAAGGACTGACGATGTCAGAAACACTCGAATCTATGGCGATTGACCTGGATCAACGGCAGCTAGCGGAGCAGCTGCTCGCACAAGCGAAGGAACAAGGCGTCGAGCTGGTCGGCCCGAATGGGCTGCTGAACCAGTTGACCAAGAACGTGCTGGAAACGGCACTGGATGCCGAGATGGCCGAGCACCTGGGCTATGACAAGCATGACCCGGCTGGCCGCGGCAGCGGTAATTCCCGCAACGGCACCCGGACCAAAACGGTGTTCACCGAGATCGGCCCGGTCGAGATCGACGTGCCGCGGGACACCAACAGCTCGTTCGAGCCGCAGATCGTGAAGAAACGTCAACGGCGCCTGACGGGGATCGATGAAATCGTATTGTCGCTGACGGCAAAGGGATTGACCACTGGGGAGATTGCCGCCCACTTCGCCGACGTCTACGGAGCCACGGTATCCAAGGACACCATCTCGCGGATCACCGACAAGGTGGTCGGCGAGATGACCGAGTGGTGCAACCGGCCGCTGGAGTCGGTGTATCCGGTGGTGTTCATCGATGCGATCTTCGTCAAGGTCCGCGATGGTCAGGTCACCAACCGGCCCATCTACGTCGCGATCGGGGTCACCTGCACCGGTGAGCGCGACATCCTGGGCCTGTGGGCCGGCGATGGCGGTGAGGGTGCAAAATTCTGGTTGGCGGTACTCACAGAGATCAAGAACCGCGGCACCGCCGATGTGTGCATGGTGGTCTGTGACGGCCTCAAAGGGCTGCCGGAGGCGATCAACACGGTGTGGTCCCGCGCGGTGGTGCAGACGTGCGTGATTCATCTGCTGCGCAACACCTTTCGTTACGCGTCGCGTAAGTACTGGGATCAGATCGCCAAGGACATCCGGCCGGTCTACACCGCGGCAACCGAGGCTGCGGCCAAGGAACGGTTCGTCGAGTTCACCGCCAAGTGGGGTGCGCAGTATCCGGCAATCACGGCGCTGTGGGAGAACGCCTGGAGTGAGTTTGTGCCGTTCCTGGACTACGACGTCGAGATTCGTCGCGTCATCTGCTCGACGAATGCGGTCGAATCCCTCAATGCCCGCTACCGGCGGGCGATTCGGGCCCGCGGGCACTTCCCGACCGAACAGGCCGCGCTCAAGTGCCTCTACCTGGTGACCCGATCCCTAGACCCCACCGGCCGCGGTAAGGCACGATGGGCGATGAGGTGGAAGCCCGCACTGAACGCGTTCGCGATCACCTTTAACGGCCGGATCACTCCGACTGGCAACTAACCAAATGCCAGGATCAGATCCACCGTTTATCTGACAGTCCCACGGGGATCAACTGTCAGCTCCGGTCGAATCCTGAGCAGCCTGCTCCGGTCGAAAAGTGAGCAGGTTTACGGGGTTGAGTCTGCCTGACGATCGACTTCTACGGAGGGCAGTGACTCGATCGCGGTGTGTTTGATGCGGTAGCTGGTGCCTTTGAGGGCGATGACGTCGGCATGGTGGACGATGCGATCGATCATCGCCGAGGCGATGGTGGCTTCACCGAAGACCTGTCCCCACCGCGAGAACGGCAGGTTGGAGGTCAAGATGATCGACGACTTCTCGTATCGGGTCGAGACGAGCTGGAAGAACAGGTTGGCTGCCTCGGTGTCGAACGGGATGTAGCCGACCTCGTCGATGACGATCAGCCCGTAGCGGGAGACCTTGCGCAGTTCGGCATCGAGTCGGTCGATGCGGTGGGCTTCGGCCAGGCGAGTGATCCAGCCGGTGGCCGGGGCGAACGCGACCCGGTGCCCGGCGTGGGCGGCGGCGATGGCCAGCGCGGTCGCCAGATGGGTTTTGCCGGTGCCTGGCGGCCCGAGCAGCACGATGTTGCGGGCTTCGGCCAGCCAGCCCCCACCTTCCAGTCGGGCGATCTGAGCGCGATCGACGGCGGGTTGAGCGGTGAAGTCGAAATCAGTGATCGTCTTGATCGCAGGGAAACCCGCATACCGGATACGTTGGCGTGCACCGGATTCAGCGCGGGCATTGGACTCCACCGCCAACACCGCACCCAGATAGTCCTCCAACGACCAGTTCGCCGCCCGGCCTTGCTCGGCGAGACGGTGATAGTGCGCGGCGATCCGCGGAGCTTTGAGGAGGCGAGCTTGATGGGCGATGAGCTTGTCGGCATCACCTGGGGCCGGGGTGCGCTTGGTGGCCATCAGGCGACCTCCCCAGTCCCGAAGATCGCGTCGTAGGCACTCAGGTCAGCGACCTCGACGCTGACATCGAGATGAGCGCCGGCGGTCGGGCGGGTACGGAACTGCTCGCGCAGCACCGCCGCAGCGGCCACGTGTTCGGGGTCAGACACTAATCCTGCTGTGCCCCAAAGTCGTTCATGATCAGCAACCACACGATCGCCACACAGGCCGGTGATTCGGTCCAGGCTGGCCCGCAGGGTGATCATGCGGCCGATCACCTCCGGATGGATCGAGTACGAGTTGCCACCGAGGCTGAGGTAGTAGTCGCGGCCCAGACGCGTGGTCACCGTCGTGCCGGTCACCGGGGCCACCGGCGGTAGCGTGGCCATCGCCGCCCGGTCGGCGACGAGTGCGTCCGCGGGGATCATCCGGGTGCCCGCGTGGGTGCGCCTGTTGGCATACGAGGCCAGCCAGCCGTGCAACTGAGCATTGAAATCGGCCGGTGAGGCGAAGGTGCGCCCGGGCAGAAATGACCTACCCAGGTAGCCGTTGGCGCGTTCCACCACCCCTTTGGTTTCGGGATCATAGGGCCGAGCTTGGATCAGTCGGGTTCCCAACACCCCGCAGAACCCAGCCACCCCTTGAGCGAGGCGGCGGCGTTGACCAATGCCGGACTCGTTGTCCCACAACAGACTCCGAGGAACGCCACCGATGTTCTCGGCGATCAGCTGCCACATCCCGGCCAGCAGATCCCCGGTTACTCGCGACGGAATCATCACCGCGGCGATGAACCGCGAGTAGGCGGCCACCATCACCAGCACCGGAAACGACCGAGCTACTCCGCCGTGATCAGGGACCAGCTGGCCGGGGAACCACAGATCGCACTGCACCTGCTCACCGGGCAGATGCACCAACCGGTCGCTGGGATCGGGTGGGGTGTACTCCGGGCGGATCCTGGTCACGTTCTCTGCGAACCAGGAATGCCCACCCGTCCAACCGACCCGCTCAGCGATCACGGTCGTCGGCATCAGCGGAAACTCGGTGAGCAAGGCCCGTACCGCTGGTTCGATCTGCGCCCACGCCGAGGTCTTCACCGGCGCCCGCTCATAACACGGTGGTGCATCCGCCCGCAACGCTCTGGCCACGGTGTTTCGCGACAAGGACAGCCGCCGCGCGATCGCAGCTTGCGACAGTTTCTCCGACCGATACAGCCGGCGAATCTCCGCCCAATCCTCCACAGTGATCACTCTCCAATCGAAAGGTGAAGTGCTCACTTTTCGACCGGAACTACCTGCTCACTTTTCAACCGGAACTGACAGATCAACAACAGGATCGATCGAGTCAGCGTACACATGAGAATCCCCCAATGTTTGCCAGAATTTGGATTATGGCGACGATAACGCCTCTTCCTAAACCCCAGCCTCTATGTATAGCCGACTAATTACGTTGTCCGCTAGCTGGGTTCGCGAAAACCTCCGCAACCGACTCGATTGTTCCAATGTTGTGACTTTCTGCCCTATTCGTAGCTGAGTTCGTACCAGCGCGATTCGGCAGCGGTCGTTTGCCCGTCAATGCTGCCGGCTTGGGAGCCGAACCCACACGCTGGTGGCTGCCGGCAGTAGCACGACCACGGCGCGTGCCCGAGTTCGGCTCTTGTGCCACTTTTGAGCCATAGACCGCACAAGTGGCTGCCATCTCCCCCGACTGTTGTCGAGAGACGCTGCCATGGCCGATCAATCGACGCTCGCCATTGGCGGTGTAGTCCTCGCTTGAGCCGAAGGGTCACGAATATTCATTTGCATCTATATAGATGTGTGGGCATACTTGCCCGCATGGACGTCTTCGAAGCGGTCGCCGAACCGAACCGGCGCGCCCTGCTCGACGCACTCGCCGAAGGTGAGCGCACGGCAGGCGAACTCGTCGCCACCCTCCCCGGCCTCACCCAGCCGACGGTTTCCCGTCACCTCCGGGTGTTGCGCGAGGTGGGACTGGTCGAGGTGCGGCCCGACGCCCAACGACGTATCTACGCGCTGCGAGCCGACGGCCTCGTCGCGATGGATCAGTGGATCGAACGCTACCGCCGCTACTGGACCAACCATCTGGATGCCCTTGAGCGTCATCTGGATTCGACATTCAAGGAGGAACATGACAGCCCATGAACTCGAGGGCGTCGTCACCGTCGACGGCGACCGCGCGACGCTGACATTCGAACGTCGCCTGCGCCATCCCGTCGAGCGGGTATGGGCCGCGATCACCGAGCCCGCACATCGCGACATCTGGATGGGCAAGACCGTCATCGACGGCCGCGAGGGCGGCTCGATCGAAACGGTCGCCTCCGGACCGCCCGTGCCGCCGGAGATGAAGCGCATGACGGGCCGCATCCTCGTCTGGGATCCGCCGCACGTGTTCGAGCACGAATGGCACCAGCAGATCGTCGAACCCGGCGTCGTCCGTTACGAACTCACCGCCGACGGCACCGGCACGCTGCTCCGGATGACCCATCGCGGCCTCGGGGTGCCCAATGCCAACGGATTCCGGCCCGGCACGCAGGCCTTCCTCGACCGGTTGCAGGCACTACTCGATGGCACGCCACTCCCCGGCTGGCTGGAGCGATATGCGGAGATCGCCGGACACAGCCCGCTCGAAGCCCCGCCCGCAACCCCGAGCGCTTAGGAGAAGATGATGTCGGACAATGCTTTTCATGCTACCCCGTCTGTGGTGATCGTCTACCAGTCTGGATTCGGACACACCGCGGTTCTGGCCGAGGCAGTCGCGACCGGAGCCCGGGCCGCGGGCGCGGCCGTCACCCCCATCCGATTGGGCGATCTCACTGACGACGACTGGCAGACCCTCGACGCGGCCGACGCGATCATCTTCGGCACCGCCACCTACATGGGCAATGTGTCGGCCGGGTTCCAGATGTTCGCCGAGCAGACGGGCCGGCGCTGCCAGCAGGGCACCTGGGGCGACAAGGTCGCGGCAGGCTTCACCAACTCGGGTTCCAAGAGTGGCGACAAGCTCAATTCGCTTGTTTCGTTGGCGATTTTCGCCGCACAGCATCACATGCACTGGGTGAACCTGGGCCTGGGCCCCGGGTGGAATCACTCCGCCGCCAGTGAGAGTGACCTCAACCGGTTGGGTTTCTGGTTGGGTGCCGCGGCAGCAACGGACGTCGACGCGAACCCCGACCAAGTGCACCCCGCGGACGTCACGACCTGCGAGCACCTGGGCCGGCGGGTCGCCGACGTCACCCGACAACTGGTCGCCGGACGCGCTGCGGCGCAGGCTATTACGGAGGCCGTTACCGCAGGGGCCTGAGCCCCTCGAGCATGGTGGGCACCAGTTCGGCGACCGTCGGGTGAATGTGCACTGTGTGCGTCATGGTGGTGTATGGAGCTTTCGCGGCCATCAGGTCGAGGATGCAGTGCACCACCTCGTCGCCGCCGACGCCGAGGATGGACGCGCCGAGAATCTGATTGGTCTCGGCGTCGACCACGACCTTCATGAAGCCCTGGGTCTCCCCTTTTTCGACCGCCCGGCCGACACGAGTCATCGGACGCTTACCCACCAACGCTTTTCGTCCTGACGCCCGCACCTGGGCCTCGGTCATGCCGGCCCGGCCCAGCGGCGGATCGATGTACAGCGCGTAGGTGGGGATGCGGTCGCTGACCCGGCGCGGTTCATTGTCGAGCAGATTCGCCGCGACGATCTCGAAGTCGTTGTACGACGTGTGGGTGAACGCGCCCTTGCCGTTGCAGTCCCCCATGGCCCAGATGTGGTCGGCGGTGGTTCGCAGCTCATCGTCGACGGTGACGTATCCCCTGGAGTCCATTGCCACTCCGGCCTTCTCGAGGCCCAGATCGTCGGTGTTGGGTATCCGGCCGACAGCGACCAGCAGGTGCGATCCCGACACGATGGCCCTACCGGTGCTGACCGCGACGCCGTCGCCGTCGCGCGATACCCGGATGTCGTCGGCGTCCAGGTGAATGGTGATGCCCTCACGTTCGAGGATGTCTTTGATGGCGGCGCAGACGTCGTCGTCTTCGCGGGAGGCCAGCCGCGGTCCGCGTTCGACCACCGTGACCTCGGCACCGAACCGGCGGAACATCTGCGCGAATTCGAGACCGATGTAGCTTCCGCCGATGATCACGAGATGCTCTGGCACGGTGTCGAGTTCGAGGATGCCAACGTTGGTGAGGTAGTCGACGTCGGCGAGGCCGGGGATGTCGGGAACGGTCGCCCGGCCTCCGGTGTTGAGGAAGATCCTCTTGCCGGTGATCAGTTGGTCACCGACCTGGAGTGTGTGCGGGTCGACGAACCGCGCGTGCCCGCGCAGCAGCGTGCAGCCGTCCAGCCCCTCGAGCCAGCTTTCGACTCCGTCCCGGTCGGCAGTGACGATCCCGTCCTTGCGGTCCTTGACTTTTGCCATGTCGACCGTGACTTCGCCCGTGCCGATGCCGTATTCGGCACCGCGGCGGGCTAGGTGTGCGGCGTAGGCACTGGCGACGAGCGTCTTGGTCGGGATACAGCCGTAGTTCACGCAGGTGCCGCCGACGAGCTTTCGCTCTACAACGGCGACGGTCTGGCCGGCTTCGCTGAGCCGGCCGGCCAGCGGCGGACCTGCCTGCCCTGCGCCGACGATGATGGCGTCGAATGCCGTGGCCTCAGGCGACATACGGACCGATCGCACTCAGCACGACGGCTGCTACCGCGAAACCGCCGGCAACGGCGATGACGTCCTCGGCGATCGCCACCGGCAGGTCGCGTCCGCCGTTGCGCGCCACCAGGATTCGGCGAGCGTGAAAACCCGCCATGGTCCCGATGACCGCGCCGATCATTCCGGCCCCCATGCCGATGAACGTGTGGTGCCAGCCGGCGCCGATGACCGCACCGGCGAACGCGCCGGTGAGCAGCCGGGCCCCGAACTGCGATGGCACCGTTCGCGCCGGAGTCTTGGGCAGCTGATCGGTGATGAGTTCGACCACCAGCAGGACCGTCAGCACCGTCACCGTAATCCAGTGACCCACCCATTCGGCCCACGTGCCTACCAACGGCAGCCAACCGAGCTTGGCGCCCCAAGCGACAACGGCAGGTGGAGTTAGCGCCCGAAGGCCCGCAACCACACCGATGAGTAAGGCGAACAGCAGAACCAGCGCTTGCGTCACGTAACCCTCCAGTCGGAAGTGCAGGTTGGGCGAACCTACGGCGACGCTAACACCGGCACCGGTCAGAAGCGACAGAACCGGATATCGGACGCCAGGATCGCCTTGGCCCCGATGGCTGCCAGCTCATCCATGATGGCGTTGACCTGGCGGCGCGGGACCAGAGCGCGCACCGCGACCCAGTCGGCATCCGCCAGCGGTGCAATGGTCGGCGATTCCAGGCCCGGCGTAATGGCCGTCGCCTGCTCCAAAACGCTGCGGGGGCAGTCATAGTCGAGCATCAGGTACTGCTGCCCGAACACGACGCCCTGGATGCGGGCGGCGAGCTGGTCGCGCGCGTGGTCGGGCGCGACGTCGGCACGCTCGATCAGCACTGCCTCCGAATCGCACAGCGATTCGCCGAAGGCCACCAGGTTGTGCAGTGCCAATGTCCGGCCGGAGCCAACGACGTCCGCGATCGCGTCGGCCACGCCGAGCTGGATCGAAATCTCCACCGCGCCGTCGAGGCGGATCACGGTGGCTTCAATCCCCTTGTCGGCCAGGTCTTTACGCACCAGGTTGGGGTAGGCGCTGGCGACGCGCTTGCCGGCCAGGTCGGCGACCGTCCAGTCCCGCCCGGCAGGCGCGGCGTACCGGAACGTCGACGACCCGAAGCCCAGCGCCAGCCGCTCGCTGACGGGAGCCATCGACTCAGCGGCAAGATCGCGGCCGGTGATGCCGAAGTCCAGCTGCCCGGACCCCACGTAGATGGCAATGTCCTTGGGCCGCAGGAAGAAGAACTCGACCTTGTTCACCGGGTCGACGACCGTCAGATCCTTGGGATCGGTGCGACGGCGGTATCCGGCCTCGGAAAGGATGTGGGCGGCCGACTCGCTGAGCGCGCCCTTGTTCGGGACGGCGACGCGGAGCAGGCCGTTGGACGATGCGCCGGTCACAGCTTGCCGTAGACGTCGTCGAGGGTCAGGCCACGCTTGATCATCAATACCTGCGTCCAGTACAGGAGCTGGCTGATTTCGCCGGCCAGCTCGTCGTCGCTCTCGTATTCAGCGGCGATCCACACCTCGCCGGCCTCTTCGATGATCTTCTTGCCCAGATGATGCACCCCGGCGTCCAACGCTGCGACGGTTCCGCTGCCGGCCGGCCGGGTCTGCGCTCGCTCGCTGAGCTCGGCGAATAGCGCATCGAAGGTCTTCACGGGCTGTAATTGTTTCACGCTGACGACTTGCACTGTGCACGTGGCCGCCCGGGGCGTTCCAGCAGCTCGGCGCCCGCACACGGAAAAACTTTGGTCACTTTGTTTGCGCTGGTCACATTAGGTAACTAGGGCCACATTCGTCACAGCGAATTGTCGGTGCATCGAACTAGTGTTCGAAGTATGGATATTGCCAGCAGCCTTGTCGAGGAGGTCTATGCCGACCTCGACGCGGTCCTGGCTCGGGTCGCGTCCCTGGACTACACCGGCCTGGACGTGCGGACATTGCTGGAGTTGCAGTCCCGCCGCGAAACCCTCAAATGCGCCGCCGAAGCGGTCGACCACCAGATCCTCGCCGCCGCCCAGACCCAGGCCACCGCCAAAGACATCGGCGCCAAAGACTGGCCCGAAGTCCTGCATATCCGGCACCGCATCAGCCGCGAGGAAGCCCGCCGCCGGATCCGCGACGCCGACCACCTCGGGCCCCGGTCGGCGATCACCGGCGAACCCCTGGGCCCGGTGTGGGACCTGGTCGCCGCCGCCCAAGCCGACGGCGCCATCAACACCGAGCACATCGCGGTCATCACCGGATTCTTCACCAACGTGCCGCTGTGGCTGGACCCGGCCACATTGGCGCAGTGCGAACGCGACCTGGTCGCCGCAGCCCGCTACAAAACCCCCGAGGACCTGCGCAAGCCGCCGCCGACCTGCTGTACCGGCTCGACCAGGACGGCCCCGAACCCGACGACCACGAACCCGACCCCAAACGCTCCTTCGTCATGGGCAAACAGCAGCCCGATGGGCGCTCGGAAGTCAAGGCCAGCCTCGATCCGGAAGCCCGGGCCTACTGGGAGGCGTTGTTCGAAAAATTGGCCGCCCCCGGGATGTGCAACCCCACCGACCCCGAACCCTGCATCTCCGGCACACCCACCCAAGCCCAAATCGACAACGACACCCGCACCCTGGCACAGCGCCAGCACGACGCGTTCGAAGCGGTGGGCCGGATGATCCTGGCCACCGGGCAATTAGGCGAGCACAACGGCCTGCCCGTCACGGTCGTCGCCACCACGACGGTGCAGGAACTCGAACGCGGCGCCGGAATCGCCGTCACTCATACGGGCAGCCGCCTGCCGGTACGCGATCTGATCCGGATGGCCGGGCAAGGTGCCTACCACTACCTCGCGGTATTCGAACAGCACACCACCATCCCCCTCTATTTAGGTCGGGCCCGGCGCACCGCCACCACCGGGCAGCGGATCATGCTCTTCGCCCGCGACCGCGGCTGCACCAAACCCAATTGCACCGCCCCCGCCTCGCGCTGCCAAGCCCACCACGTCAACACCGACTGGCGCGACGACGGCCCCACCGACATCACCAACCTCACCCTGGCCTGCGGCTGCGACAACCGAGCCGCCCACGCTGGCGGCTGGAGCACCACCATGGGCCCCGACGGAAGAGCCCACTGGACCCCACCACCACTACTCGACGTCGGCCAACCCCGGACGAACGAGTATCACCACCCGACGCTGTATCCGACGGAGGGCGAAGATAGCGATGGTGACGGTGAAACAGACAGTGCGCCGCAGTGATTCGGCGCTCAATGACGCCCGCCCATCCGGTGCCAAGTCGCGCCGTCGATGCCGCACGTCTGTGGACCAAGCCGGCCAAAACAGCGCACTGCGGCGGGGCAAGAGCGACCACATCGGCCGTCTGGTGGAGATTCCATCAGAGCGGCATCCGGATTCTGTCCCTACGTCGCCATCAGCTCGGCGTGCATATCCTCCAGCGCAACGCCCTTGGTCTCTCGCACCCACTTGGCGACGAACACCAGCGACAGGAAGGCACACAGCGCGTAGAAGCCGTAGGCGACGCCCAGCATGCTGCGCAGTTCGGGAAAACTGACGGTGATCAGCCAGTTGGCAACCCACTGGCCGGCTGCGGCCAGACCCAGCGCCGCGGCGCGGATGCGGTTGGGGAACATCTCCCCCAGGAGCACCCACACGACCGGTCCCCAGGACATACCGAACGCCACCACGAACAGGTTGGCGGCGACGAGCGCGATGGGCCCTTCGACGCCGCTCAATTGCGGTACCCCGTTCATCTGCGGGGCGATGCCGAAGATGACCGCCATGGTGGCCAGCGTCAGCGTCATCCCGGCCGAGCCGATGAGCAGCAGCGGTTTGCGGCCGATCTTGTCGATCAGCATGATCGCCACCACGGTCGTCAGGATGTTCACGACCGAGGTGATGACGGTGATGAGGAACGACGAGCCCTCGTCGAAACCGACGGCCTCCCACAGCACATTCGAGTAGTAAAAGATCACGTTGATGCCGACGAACTGTTGGAACACCGACAGCGCCAGACCGACCCAGACGATGCCGTAGAAGCTGAAGAGCCCACCGCCGGGCTTGCACATGTCGCGCCAGGACGGCTTTTGTTCGGCATCGAGCGTCTGCTGGATGCGACCGATGGTGATCTCCAGGTTCTTCGTCCCGAGCAAGGTGGTGAGCACCTTGCGAGCTTCCGGAATCCGGTGCGTGGCAACGAGGTAACGAGGCGACTCGGGAATGGTGAAGGCCAGCAGCCCGTATACGACGGCAGGGATGGCCATCAGGATGAACATCCACCGCCAGGCCTCCAGGCCGAGCCACAATATGTTGCTCGCACCACCGGCCAGGTGCGCCAGCAGTGCGTCGACGGCCAACGACAGGAAGATGCCGCTGACGATGGCCAGCTGCTGAAGGGACCCGAGCCGGCCGCGGATGCTCGTGGGTGACGTTTCGGCGATGTAGGCCGGAGCGATCACCGATGCGATGCCCACACCGAGGCCGCCGATGAGGCGGAACGCGATGAGGATCTCGACGCTGGTGGCGACGCCCGCCCCGATGGCGCTGATCAGAAACAGCAGGGCGGCCAGCTTCATCACGGAAATTCGACCGATCCGGTCGGCGAGCCGGCCGGCCGTCATGGCACCGACAGCCGCACCGAGCAGCGCCGAGGCCACGGCGATACCCAATGACTTGTCGCCGATCGCGAAGTGCTGCTGGATGGACTTCACCGCACCATTGATGACGGCACTGTCATATCCGAAGAGCAGACCACCCAGTGCCGCTACCGACGCGATGCGCACGGCGCTGTGGCCGGAGTCGAACTCCTCGTCGTCGAACATCGCCGAAGTGTCGTCGCCGACCGGGCCATGGGACATCTGACGTCCTTTCGCAGCGCTGCGTGGTGTGCGTCAACAATCGCACAGCAGACCCCGCCTCAGGACCAGAACTGGCAGCTACGAACACATTTCGTGGTAGATGTTCCAGAGGTCGGCGACCTCCAGCCCGGCCAGCGACTCGATATGCCGGCGACGCGGTCCGTCCGGAACCGCGACGTCGTTCGGGACGACGAGCACGACGCATCCGGCAGCGTCCGCGGACTGCGCACCGGTCACCGAATCCTCGATCGCCAGACAGTCCTCCGCCGCAACCCCGAGTAGTTCCGCAGCTCGCAGGTACGGAGCCGGATGGGGCTTCCCGTCGGGCACCTCGTCGCCGCAGACTGTCACCGTGAAGTAGTGACTACCAATGGTTTTCAGTGCCTGCTCGGTCAGCGTGCGGCGGGTGTTGGTCACCAGAGCGAGCGGAATCCGGCTGGCGGCCAACGTTTCCAGCAACTCCTGCGCACCCGGCCGCCAGGGCAGCCCCCGCTCGAACAGCTCACCGGTGTAATCGTGCAGCCAATCCGCCGACTCGGCCATGGATTCCGGAGTCGGGTCCAGGCCGAGATCGTCGTAGACGATGCGCATGACGTTCTCTGCCGAGCCGCCGACCGTCGTCTCCCGCACGGCATCGGTCAACACCCCGCCCTTTCGGGCATAAAAGGCGTGCATCGCGACGTCCCACAGCTTTTCCGAGTCGACGAGCGTGCCGTCCATGTCAAAAAGCACAGCTCGCACGCGAACTCAGTCCTCCGGGTTGTAGCCGAGGTTGGAGCTGAGCCAGCGCTCGGCTTCCTTCAGGGTCCAGCCCTTGCGCCTCGCATAGTCGGCCACCTGATCCTGAGCCAACCGCCCGACGACGAAGTACTGCGACTGCGGATGCGAGAAGTACCAGCCGCTGACGGCGGCGCCGGGCCACATCGCCATCGACTCGGTCAGCTCGATGCCGGTGCGCTCGGTGACGTCCAGCAGGCCGAACAGCGTCGTCTTCTCGGTGTGCTCCGGGCACGCCGGATAGCCGGGTGCCGGGCGGATGCCGACGTACTTCTCCCCGATGAGCGCCTCGTTATCCAGCTGCTCGTCGGGCCGGTATCCCCAGAACTCCTCGCGGACCCGCTGGTGCATCCGTTCGGCGAACGCCTCGGCGAGCCGGTCGGCGAGGGACTCCAGCAGGATGGCGCTGTAGTCGTCGAGGGCAGCCTTGAACTCCATGATCTTCTCTTTGCTGCCCAGCCCTGCAGTGACCGCGAAGGCGCCGACGTAGTCGGCCAGACCGGTGTCCTTCGGCGCGATGAAGTCGCCCAGCGACCTGTTCGGGATCCCGTCACGGTGCTCGCCCTGCTGCCGCAGGTTGTGCAACGTGGTCAGCACCTCGGTGCGGGCCTCATCGGTGTAGACCTCGATGTCGTCGCCGACCGCGTTCGCCGGGAAGAAACCGATCACGCCGTTGGCGCGCAGCCACTTCTCCTTGATCAGGGTGTCGAGCATCTCCTGGGCGTCGTCGTACAGCTTGCGGGCGGCTTCGCCCGACGCCGGGTTGTTGAGGATGTCGGGGAACTTGCCCTTCATTTCCCAGGCGTTGAAGAACGGCTGCCAGTCGATGTACTCGCGCAACTCGGCGAGGTCGTAATCGAGAAACTCCCGAACGCCGACGCCCTGGGCCGGCACCGGCGGCGTGTAGCCGTCCCACTCGATAGGAGTGCGGTTGGCGCGGGCCTTCTCCAGCGTCAGCATCGGCCGCTCGTGCTTCTGAGCGTGCCGTTCGCGCAACGAGGCGTAGTCCTTCTCGGTGGCCTCCATCAGGGCCGGCCGTTGCTTGTCGTCGAGCAGCGCGGCCGCGACCGGCACCGAGCGCGACGCGTCCTTGACCCAGACCACCGGACCGCTGCGGCGCGGCGAAATCTTCACGGCCGTGTGGGCGCGCGAGGTCGTGGCGCCACCGATCAGCAGCGGGATCTCGAGGCCTTCGCGTTCCATCTCGACGGCGAAGTTGACCATCTCGTCCAGCGACGGCGTGATCAGGCCCGACAGCCCGATGATGTCGGCGTTGTGTTCCCTGGCGGCGTCCAGAATCTTCTGGGCCGGCACCATCACACCGAGATCGATGACTTCGAAGTTGTTGCACTGCAAGACAACCCCGACGATGTTCTTGCCGATGTCGTGGACGTCGCCCTTGACGGTCGCCATCACGATGGTGCCGTTGGTGTCCTTGGACGCCTTGCCCTTTCCCGTCGCTTCGCTCGCCCCGGAAGTGCCGTTCTCGGCCTTCTCCGTCTCGATGAACGGCAACAGGTAGGCAACGGCCTTCTTCATCACCCGGGCCGACTTCACGACCTGGGGCAGGAACATCTTGCCCGAGCCGAAGAGATCACCGACGACGTTCATGCCGTCCATCAGCGGGCCCTCGATCACCTCGATGGGCCGCCCTCCCGCGGCGGCGATCTCGGCGCGCAGTTCCTCGGTGTCGGCGTCGACGTGCGCGTCGATGCCCTTGACCAGAGCGTGCGTGATGCGCTCGCGGACCGGCAGAGATCGCCACTCCGCCGCAGCCGCGTCGCTGGGTTCTTCCCCCTTGGTGTTGAACCGTTCGGCGATCTCGAGCAGCCGCTCGGCCGCGTCCTCGCGCCGGTTCAGCACAACGTCCTCGATGCGGTCCCGCAGTTCGGGGTCGATCGAGTCGTACGGCACCAGGGCACCGGCGTTGACGATGCCCATGTCCAGGCCCGCCTTGATGGCGTGGTACAGGAACACCGCGTGGATGGCCTCGCGGACCGGGTTGTTGCCGCGGAACGAGAACGACACGTTCGAGATGCCGCCGGAGATGTGCACCCCGGGTAGGTTCTCCTTGATCCAGGCGCAGGCCTCGATGAAGTCGATGCCGTAGGTCGCGTGCTCCTCGATACCGGTGGCCAGCGCGAAGCAGTTCGGGTCGAAGATGATGTCCTCGGCCGGGAAACCGACCTCTTCGGTCAGGATCCGGTAGGCGCGCCCGCAGATCTCCTTGCGGCGCTCCAGGTTGTCGGCCTGGCCCTGTTCGTCGAAGGCCATCACGACGACGGCGGCGCCGTACTTGCGGCACAGCCGCGCCTCGCGGATGAACTTCTCCTCGCCCTCCTTCATGGAGATCGAGTTGACGATCGGCTTGCCCTGCACGTTCTTCAGGCCGGCCTCGATGACCTCGAACTTCGAGGAGTCGATCATCACCGGGACGCGGCTGATGTCCGGCTCGGCCGCGATCAGCTTGGTGAACCGGTCCATCGCGGCGACGCCGTCGATCATGCCCTCGTCCATGTTGATGTCGATGACCTGCGCACCGACCTCGACCTGCTGCAGCGCGACCGACAGCGCGGTGTCGTAGTCCTCGGCCTTGATGAGGTTGCGGAACCGGGCGGAGCCCGTGATGTTGGTGCGCTCACCGATGTTCACGAACAGCGAATCTTCGGTGATGTTGAGCGGCTCCAGGCCCGAAAGCCGGGTGGCCACCGGGATCTCCGGCAGCTCGCGGGGAGCCTTGCCCTCGACGACCTTGGCGATCTCGGCGATGTGGGGCGGCGCCGTGCCGCAGCACCCGCCGACCAGGTTCACCAGGCCGGCCTCGGCGAACTCCTCGATGTAGCCGGCCTGACGCTTCGGGGACTCGTCGTACTCGCCGAAGGCGTTGGGCAGACCGGCATTCGGATAGCAGGAGACGAAAGTGTCCGCGATGCGCGACATCTCGGCGAGGTACGGCCTCATCTCGGGCGCGCCCAGGGCGCAGTTGAGACCCACCGCGAGCGGCTTCGCGTGCCGGATCGAGTTCCAGAACGCCTCGGTGACCTGGCCGGACAACGTCCGTCCGGACGCGTCGGTGATGGTGCCCGAGATGATCACCGGCCAGCGGCGTCCACGCTCCTCGAACAGCGTCTCGATGGCGAAGATCGCGGCCTTGGCGTTCAGCGTGTCGAAGATGGTCTCGACGATGAGAATGTCGGCGCCACCGTCGACGAGGCCCCTGGCAGCGTCGAAGTAGGCGGCGACCAGCTGGTCATAGGAGACGTTGCGAGCACCCGGATCGTTGACGTCCGGCGAGATCGACGCGGTCCGCGTCGTCGGTCCCAGGGCACCGGCGACATAGCGCGGTTTCTCCGGGGTGCTGAACTCGTCGGCGGCCCGGCGGGCCAGGGCGGCGCCGGCATAGTTGAGCTCGTAGCTGAACTCTTCCATGCCGTAGTCGGCGAGCGAGATCGCGTTCGCGTTGAACGTGTTGGTCTCGAGGATGTCGGCCCCCGCCTCGAGGTACTCGCGGTGGATGCCCTCGATGATGTGCGGCTGCGTCAGGGTGAGCAGGTCGTTGTTGCCGACCAGATCGCTCGGCCAATCCTTGAACCGCTCGCCGCGGTATCCGGCCTCGTCGGGGCGGTCGCGCTGGATCGCCGTGCCCATAGCGCCGTCGATGACCATGATCCGCTGACCCAGCGCAGCCGTCAGCTCGTCGGTGCAGTCCGGGCGAATGTTCGGCACGAAAGTATCAACCGGGGCGGCAGTCACATACGTTCCTTCCAGTACGGAAGGCGTCCTTAACTCTGCCGAGCGTGGCGGACACCGGGACACCGGGATCCGTTGCAACGCCTCTCGACCTGAAAGAGTCTACGTGGTCGGCTGACCCGCGTTAGGACGCCCACGTTGGACAGCATTTTGTCCAGTGCAGTCACATGAACATGGTAGGCGGGCCATCAAACCGGTTTGCCGGCCCGACCCGCCCAGGGGTAGCGCTCGCGGGTGCCGATAAGGGCTTACGCTGGCGTTGTGAGCCCCGCCGATCGGCCCCTGCCCCAGGGCCTTGACCTGCCCGAACTGCACGATGCCGTCGTCGTCGCTGCGTTCGAGGGGTGGAATGACGCCGGTGACGCCGCCAGCGACGCCCTTGAGCACCTGGATGCCATGTGGGAGGCGCGGACCATCGTCGAGATTGACGATGAGAGCTATTACGACTACCAGGTGAATCGCCCGGTGATCCGCCAGGTGGACGGCGTCACGCGCGAGCTGGTGTGGCCGTCGATGAGCATCTCCTACTGTCGCCCGCCGGGCTCGGATCGCGATGTGGTGCTGATGCACGGCGTGGAGCCGAACATGCGGTGGCGCACCTTCTGCGCCGAGCTGCTGGCGATCCTGGACAAGCTCAACGTGCAGACGGTCGTCATCTTGGGCGCGCTGCTCGCCGACACCCCGCACACCCGGCCGGTGCCGGTGTCCGGAGCGGCGTACTCCGCCGACTCGGCGAAGTTCTTCGGGCTGGAAGAGACCCGCTACGAAGGCCCAACCGGCATCGCCGGGGTCTTCCAGGACGCCTGCGTGCAAGCCGGCATCCCGGCCGTCACCTTCTGGGCTGCGGTGCCGCACTACGTGTCGCAGCCCCCGTGCCCCAAAGCCACTGTCGCGCTGTTGCATCGGGTGGAAGACGCTCTCGACGTCGAAGTGCCCCTCGGAGATCTACCGGCACAGGCCGAGGAGTGGGAGCAGTCGGTCACCGAGATGACGGCCGACGACGAAGAGATCGCCGAATACGTGCAGTCCCTCGAGGAACGCGGCGACGCCGAGGTCGACATGTCCGAGGCGCTCGGCAAGATCGACGGCGACGCCCTGGCCGCGGAGTTCGAGCGGTACCTGAAGCGCAGGGGCCGATAGCCCTTCTCCGCGAGCGTGTCTGCGGGCGGCACACCGCTGGCTCTGTGCCGAATACGCACCTTCGGCGGCGCCGAGCGCGACGAGAATGCGCACCAAATGCGGCGTGTCGCACGCAAACACGCACGCTCGCGGTGATTGGTTACACGCGGACGGGCTTGGGGGCCTTCCAGGTGCCGTCGAGCGCCTCGGGTTTGGGCCAGTACAGCCGCAGCGCCACCGAGAATGGTCCGGCCGGTGTCGGTAGCCAGTTGGCTTCGCGGGCCGGTCCCGGCGACTTGTTCTGCAGGTTCAGCGTGATGCCGCCGTCGGGGTCTTTGATCAGGGTGGGCAGCATCGCCGAATTGATGAGGTACCGGTTGATGGGGTTGGCCACCAACTGGCTCTGCGGCATCTCGTAGACCGTCACCGACCAGAACGCGTTGACCGGCGGCAACTGCCCGGGCGCGAACCGCAAGGTGTAGTTGTTGGTGCCGGTCAGCGGTGCGCCGGCGCTGTCGTTGACCCCACCCGGATAGATCGCCTCGGCCGCGGTGTTGCCGTAGATCCCGAGCACCGCACCCGCCATGCGGTACAGGTAGTTGCCCTTCAAATCGGTTGCGGTACCGAACAATTGAGCCGACGTCACCTCGCCGGTGTCGACCTTGTCCTTCTTGAACTCGTTGAACGCCGCCCAGGCGTCGGCCATGCCGTCCTCGACGGCCTTGCGGTTTTCGGGGGTGAGCGTGTCGGCACGGAAGCTGCCGTCGGGGCCGACGCCGATGGCGGCGAAGCGCTCGCGCTTCACTTCCTCGGCAGCCTGCGCCGGCGCGAACTTCATGACGAAGTTGAGGATTTCGAAGAACTTCGGCGAGGTCCGCTCATCCTGCGCCGACAGCGGTTTCACGAAGTCGATGGGCGGGGCGGGTGGTGGCGGCGGCTGCTTAAGGAACGCCGATAGCGGCGTCACGTGGTAGCCCGCCTGAATCTTCTTGACGTTCTCGAGGTCCGTCGGCCCGAACAGCTGAGTCCGGTACAGCACGAAGGCCAGATCGGTGGAGCTGCGAATCACGCGCTCAACGCCTGGCGGCGTCTGGCCTCGCCAACTCGGTCCGGCCAGAAGGTAGTTGCCGGGGCCGTTGCCCGTGGCGCGGCTGCCGACGTAGGCGATGTTGTAGGTGTAGCCGTCGACGAACTGCAGCGAGTAGTAGCGGCCCGCCTCGACCGGCGGGACACTGAGCACCAACGGCTCGGCGCGCAGGTCGGCCCCGAGGAACGAGTACGGCGTGTCCGAGTTGGGCGTCTGGACCGTCTTGTCCTCCGGAGTGAAGACGCGCGCGACGTTGTGGACCTCGTTCCAGCCGCCCTTGTACTCGGGACCGCCTTTGTCCACGAAGTACGAGTACTGAATCCGGTAGTTGTCGACCATCGGAAACCCGTACGTGTAAGCGGCTTTCGCAATGGCCCGCACCTGGTCCGGAGTCGGCGGCGACGACGGTGCCGGGCTCGACGACTCGTGGCTCGAGCACCCGGTAACCGTCAACAGCATCGCGACGAGGCCGAGGCAGAAGTAACCGACCCGCATGGTCAGTGCTTGTCGAGCTGCTCGGTGTGAACGCTGGTCGAACGGCCGAGTGCGGCCACCTCGGCATCCATCCGGGGCAGCAGATCGGGCACGAACTTGGCCACCGGCACCTCACCGATGCGCGTCGCCAGCAACGGCCGCAGCCAGCGCAGCGCGCCGACCCAGCCGGGGCAGTTTACCCGGGTCTTGCGCCCCTCGATACCGGCGACGAAAGCTTCGCCGCACTTGTCGACCGACGTCGTCTTGCTGATGGGCCACGGCAGCTTGGTCAGCATCTCGGCGAACGTCGACAGGTCGGACTTGGTGTCGCGGACCATCGCGGTGTCGATCCAGGACATGTGCGCCGAGCCGACGTCGACGCCGCGGTAGCCGACCTCGAGGCGCAGCGCGTTCGCGAAGTGCTCCACGGCGGCCTTCGAGGCGTTGTACGGCGCCAGGCCCGGAGCGGCGGTGTACGCGGCCAGCGACGACACGATCAACATGTAGCCACGACGCTCGATGACCGACGGCAACGTGGCGCGCACGGTGTGGAAGACCCCGAGCACGTTGATGTCGAGCAGCCGCTTGAAAGCCTCGGGGTCGACCTGCAGCACCGAGCCGTAGGTGGCGATGCCGGCGTTCGCCATCACCACGTCGATGCCGCCGAACCGCTCGACGGCCGCGTCGGCAGCGGCCTGCATCGACGAGAGGTCGCGCACGTCGGCGACCACCGTCAGGACATCGTCGCCGAGGGCGGCGGCCGCGGCGTCCAGTGCCGCCGCATCGACGTCGATCAGTACCAGCTTGGCGCCCTTACGGTGCAACCGGCGGGCCACCTCGGCCCCGACCCCTGCAGCACCACCGGTGATGAAGACGACTTTTCCGTACACAGAACCCATGATGGCAAAAAGTACCCGCACGGCGAAGTGACTAGAGGGTCACCCCGAGCAGCGCGTCGACCGTGTCCGCCACCAACCGCGGCGACGCGGCGTCGTGTCCGCCGTACTCCAGCGCATCGGTTGACCAACCATCAAGGGCGGCAAGCACTTTCGGAGTATCCAGGTCATCGGCCAAGTACCGGCGGACGCGGGCGAGCAGATCGTCGGCGTCCGGGCCGGCGGGCAGCGCGGTGGCGGCGCGCCAACGCTGCAGGCGCATCTGAGCTGCGCCGAGGACCTCGGGGCTCCAGAAGCGGTCGGCGCGGTAGTGCCCGGCCATCAGGCCCAGCCGGATGGCGCCCGGGTCGACGCCGTCGGCCCGCAATTGCGACACCAGCACCAGGTTGCCGCGGCTCTTGCTCATCTTGTGGCCGTCCCAGCCGATCATCCCGCCGTGCACATAATGACGGGCGAAACGCCGCTCCCCCGTTACTGATTCGGCATGCGCGGCGGAGAACTCGTGGTGCGGGAAGATCAGGTCGCTGCCGCCGCCCTGGATGTCGAAGCCCGCGCCGACGCGGTTCAGCGCGATTGCGGCGCACTCGATGTGCCAGCCCGGCCGGCCCGCACCGAACGGCGACGGCCAACTCGGCTCGCCCGGCCGCTGCACGCGCCACAGCAGGGCGTCGAGCTGGCTGGCCTTGCCGGACCGGTCGGGATCGCCGCCACGCTCACCGAACAGCGCCAGCATGGTGTCGCGGTCGTAGCCGGATTCGTAGCCGAACTGGGTGGTGGCGTCGGCCCGGTAATAAATGTCGGGGTACCCAGGTTCATTGGGGTCGTCGACGACGTACGCGGCGCCGGAGGCCAGCAGCTTCTCGACGAGCTCGACGACCTCGGCGATGGACTCGATGGCGCCGACGTAGTCGTGCGGCGGCAGCACCCGCAGCGCGGCCATGTCCTGCCGGAACAGCTCGGTCTCGCGGTCCCCGAGGGCGCGCCAGTCGATGCCGTCGCGCTCGGCGCGCTCGAACAGCGGATCGTCGACATCGGTGACGTTCTGCACATACCGGACGTCGTGCCCGGCGTCGAGCCAATAGCGGTGCACCAGATCGAACGTCAGGTAGGTGGCGGCGTGACCAAGGTGCGTGGCGTCATACGGCGTGATGCCGCAGACGTACATGGTGGCCTTCGGGCCCGCCGACACCGGCCGCACCTGACGGTCGGCAGTGTCGTAGAGCCGGAGTTCAGGGCCCGCCGGTCTCGGTCGGCCCGGCAGGTTCGGGACGCTGGGCGCCAGCCACGATCGCATGGCATCGACTCTAACCGTCGCCATTTCCGCCCATCGATTCGATCAACCAGTAGTTCGATCAGCCCAGCGGAATGTTGCTGCCCGGTTTCGACTCCTGGTACTGCTGCGAGAGTTCTTGATACCGCCGACGAATGCGCGCGATGCGCTCATGCAGATCGCCGCGGCGCGATTCGGGCTCGGCACCGGCGAGCTCACCGATGCCGTACGCGGTCCAGAACGCGTTGGTTCGGCGATAGCCGCCCGGCGACAGGCCGAACAGTTCTTTGAGGATTCGCAGATCATGCGGAATCGCGAAGCTGTCGCGCGAATCCTCGTGGCTGAACAGGTAGTAGAAATTGTCGAATCCGGCCCACGTAATCGCCGACATGCACAAAGTGCAGGGCTCGTGGGTGCTCAGGAATAGCAGGTCACGCGTCGCAGGGCGGTCTGCTATCTCGTAGAACTGATTGAGCGTGTTGATCTCGCCATGAAAAAGGGGGTTGCGCGTTTCCGCGTTGGTCCCCGCCAGCACCAACGACAGGTCCGTTTTGCGCAGCAGCGCGGCCCCGAAGACCTTGTTGCCCGCAGCGACGCCCTGCGCGGTCAGCGGAAGGATGTCGGACTCGATCACGTCGAGCAGTCGCGGGACGAGCTCCATGTGAATACTCCTCATCGGTGGTTCCTTCGGAGCGATTGGTTACGCCGGGGCCGGTATCGTCCGCACGGTGAGGCCGCCTGATCATCCCCGGGTCGCCGGGCTGTTGCTGGCCGCGGGCGCGGGCCGTCGATTCGGCATGCCGAAAGCCTTGGTGCCCGGGGCAATTGAGCGCGCTGTCGACGCACTGTGGTCGGGCGGCTGCACGTCCGTTGCCGTCGCTCTCGGCGCCGGATATGAGCGCGCCGCAGCACTCGTCCCCGACACGGCGTCGATCATCGAGGTGGCGGGATGGGAGGAAGGCATCGCCGCGTCGCTGCGCGCCGGACTCTCGGCGATCGACGCAGATGCCGCCCTGATCCATTTCGTGGATCTGCCGGATGTCGGGCCGGATGTAGTCGCGCGTCTGCGTGCACTGGCGAATCGAGACCAGCTCGCCAGGGCGACCTACTCGGGCACACCCGGCCACCCGGTCGTGATCGGCCGCAATCACTGGGACCGGGTCATCGCCCGCGCCCACGGAGACCACGGCGCGCAGGAATACCTGAACAGCGTTGGCGTGCTTCATGTTCCCTGCGAGGATCTGGCGACGGGAACCGACACCGACACACCGGCCCGCTGATGAACATCGCCGTCGCGGTCACGCAGCGGAAGACCTGTTCCGCCTTCACGCAGGCTGATGATTTCCGCCATGATCGCGATCGCGATCTCCTCGGGAGTTCGACCGCCCAGATCCAGTCCGATCGGAGAGGACAGCCGGGCCAGTTGCCTGTCGTCGATCCCCCGCTCGCGCAGCCGTGCCACCCGTTCGTCATGGGTTCTGCGCGAGCCCATCGCGCCGACGAAACCGATCTCGGGCAACGCCAGAGCCACCTCGAGTAGCGGCACGTCGAAGCGGTCGTCGTGCGTCAGAACGCAGATCGCGGTGCGCGCATCGATCAGCCCGGCACCGGTCTGTTGCCTGAGGTAGCGATCGGGCCAGTCCACGACAACCTCGTCGGCCATGGGGAACCGGTCTTTGGTCGCGAATACCGGTCGCGCATCACACACCGTCACGCGGTAGCCGACGAATGCTGCGGCGTGTGCAACAGCGGCAACGAAGTCGGTCGCGCCGAAGACGATCATCCGAGGTCTGGGTGCCAGTACGCGAGCGAAGACGACGTCGCCGTCTGGGCCGGTGAGCGTACGGCTGGTGGTCAACGAGTCCGCGGCGCGCACCACAGCGTCGTCCAGCGAGCCGACGCCAAGGCTGCCCTTCACCGACCGGTCGGCGATCACCAGGTGGCCACCGGGCCCACTACCCGACGGGGCCGGCTCGCCGGCGCTGACGAGCGTGGCCAGGACAGCGGTCTGACCCCGGTCGGCGACTTTTACAGCGAACTCGAGTTCCGCGACGTTCGACGGGCCGAAGCGCTCGACGAAGACATCGATGGATCCGCCGCACCGCAGACCGACAGAGAACACCGACTCGTCACCGGCGCCGTAGCTGACCAGCCTCGGCTCGCCCGAGGACAGCACCTCCAGTGCCAGCTCGTATACCGCGCTTTCGACGCAACCGCCGCTGATGGAGCCGACGACGCTACCGTCGCCGGCCACGAGCATCGACGTACCCGGCCCGCGCGGCGTTGATCCACTGGCAACGACCACCGTGCACAACGCCACCGACTCGCCGAGCCGGGTTCGGGCCAACAAGTTCTCGATGACGTCCACGGTTAGTACTGAACCCGGTTGCTGTTGCCGATCCACGTCTCGAACGGCAGGAATGACTGGTCCAGGCGGTGCTGCTGGACGGGGACTTCCCAATGCTCACGAGGCTTGTCGAACAATTCGTAGAAAGCCCGGTCGTCGAACCCGCCGACTGCCGCGTCGTGGCGGTCCGCTGCGAACACGATCCGATCGACCCTGGCCCACAAGGCCGCGGACAGGCACAGCGGGCAGGGTTCGCACGACGAGTAGAGCGTGTGGCCCGCAAGACTGAAGCTCCCGACCCGCTCGCAGGCGGCCCGGATCGCCATGACCTCGGCGTGTGCGGTCGGATCAAGGTTCTGCGTCACCCGGTTCTGCCCGGTCGAAACCAGCTCACCGGACCCGACGACCACTGCACCGAACGGCCCGCCACCGGCTTCGACATTGGCCGTCGCCAGGTCGATCGCGACGGTGAGCCATCTCGGATCGGTACCCGTGGATGCGTTCATTGTGGTGTTCCTTCCTGCGCCAGCCGCCAGACTCGGTCCCCCGACATGGGGAGTTCGTACGGACGCACGCCGATGGCGCGACGAATCGCGTTGGCAAGGGCGGGCGCCACGGGGTTGTACGGGGATTCGCTCATCGATTTCGCGCCGTAGGGCCCGAGGTCGTCGGCGGTCTCGGCGAACAGGACCGTGGTCGGCGGAATGTCGGCCATCTGGGGCACCCGATACGTGCGGAATGTGGGCGTCGACACCCGGCCCGATTCGTCGATCATGATCTCTTCGTAGAGCGCCGATCCGATGCCCTGGGCGACGCCGCCTTCAACCTGTCCGCGGCACTGGGCCGGATTGACGACGACGCCCGCGTCGGCGGCGTGCACCGACTGCAGTATCTTGACCGCCCCGGTCTCGGTATTGACCGCGACCCGGAATCCCTGCACGTTGAACGCGATCGAACGCAGTTCACCCGTTTCGGCGCCGGTCGTCTCGATGCCGTCGCCCACCCGATACTGCGCCGGCGCGGCCGCGATGATGTCGCCGAAACGCACCAGACCCGAGGAGGTCCGCACCCCACGTTCGCCCAAGTCGCCGATCTCGCCGGTCAACTCGAAGACCGTGTCCAGGATCAGCTCGCGCATCTTCGACGCCGCGACGTACAACGCCTTACCTGCGACCGTGGTCCCCGCTGAGGCGAAGGCGCCCGTGTCATAGTCAGCCGCGTCGGTGTCGCCGTTGCGCAGAATTATCCGGTCCGGCGTGGTGGCCAGCGCAGTGGCGGCGATCTGAGTGTGCACCGTCGTGGTGCCGTTGCCGAACTCCACGGTCCCGATCCCCACCTCATAGCCCCCGCTCGGGGTGAGCCGAACCTTGACCGAGGAGTAATGGCCGCGCGGCGCCAGCGTGGCGATTGCCGACAATGCGATGCCCTCCCCGGTGCGCCACTGGGCCCCCGGCGGAACCTCATCGCCATCGGCGCGCGACAGGGCCCGCTCGACCAGATCGAGGCACTGGTCGAGCCCGTAACTGCCGTAGATCAGGTCCGGTTCGGGTTCGGGATGGGCGATCAACAAGTCGTCGCCGTCACGCACCATGTTCGTGCGACGAATGGTGAACGGGTCGATGCCCAGCTGCAGCGCGAGCTCGTCGAGTGCGCTCTCGATCGCGAATATCACCTGACCGAGTCCGTATCCGCGGAACGCGCCCGACGGCGGATTATTGGTGTAGACGGCCTCGGCATCGACGCGCTTGACGGGGCATCGATAGACGGACACCGACTCGGCACAGCCGTGGAACAGGACGCCCGGTGAATGGTTTCCGTAGGCGCCGCCGTCGCTGAGCACTGCGATCTTCATCGCGGTCAACGTGCCATCGGAGCGGGCGCCGAGCGTGACATCGACCCGCATGGGATGGCGATACGCGGTGGCGGTGAGCTCGTCGGTCCGCGACATCTCGTAGGCGACCGGCCGCCCGGTGCGCAACACCGCGAGCGCGACGAGGTCTTCGGTGAACATCTCCTGCTTGCCACCGAAACCGCCGCCGACCCGCGCGGTATACACCCGCAGCCGGTCCTCGGGCAGGTCGAACAGCAGGCACAGCTCCTTGCGAACCAGGAACGGAACCTGTGAGCTGGTGCGCAGAGTGAGCCGTCCGTCGTCGTCCAGCCAGCCGATGGTTCCGTGCGTTTCCAGCTGAGCATGTGTCACCCGCGCGGTCCGCCAGGTACCGCCGACGGTGACGTCGGCGTCCGCCAGCGCCACGTCGATGTCGCCACCGAAGCCTTCGTGCATCGCCGCGATCACGTTGCGCGACGCGTCGGCGACGCCGTCATCAGGTGTGCGGTCCGGATGCAGCAGCGGTGCGCCCGCCGACCTCGCCTCCTGCGGATCGAACACGCTCGGCAGCAACTCGTAGTCGACGACGATGCGGCGTGCCGCGTCCTCCGCCGCGGCGAGCGTGTCGGCGACGACGGCCGCGACCCGCTGTCCGATGAAGCGGACGACCGGGTCGAACACGAGAGTGTCGTCGGGGTCGTCGGTCCGCAACTCGTGACGCGCGGTCGAGAAGCGTTGCGTCGCAACGTTGAAGTGCGTCAGGATCAGCTCGACTCCGGGTACCTGCTGGGCGGCCTCGGTATCGATCGCCAGAATTCGGGCGTGCGCATGAGGCGAACGCAGCACCGCGAGGTGCAGCAGCCCAGGCACGTCGATGTCGAAGGTGTAGGGCTCGCGGCCGGTGACGACGCGGCGCCCCGCGGGTGGCCGCAACGACTCCCCGATAGCCGGGGCGTCCACCGCAACGGTCTCGCCGCTGCCCGTGACGGCGGCACGAATGGCCTGCCGAATCGGCCGGTACCCGGTACACCGACACAGGCTGCCCTTCATCAACCGGTCGAGATCGCCGAGGTCGTCCTGCTTCAGGGTCGATGCGGTGACGATCAGCCCGGCGGTGCAGAAGCCGCACTGAAAGGCGAAATTGTCACAGAACGCACGCTGCATCGGATGCAGATCATCCCCGTCACCAAGCCCGGCAACTGTGGTGACAGCGCGGCCGGCCACCCGGGCTGCCGGGTAGATACAGGAATGCACCGGCACGCCGTCGAGGAGGACCGCACACGCCCCGCAGTCGCCGGCGTCGCATCCCTTCTTGACGTCGAGGTGCCCAGTTTCCCGGAGCAATGTCCGCAAGCACTGCCCCGGACGCAGTGCGGCTTCGACGGTCATACCGTTGACGTCAAATCTCATTCGGCCGCCATCGCGCGCCGCGGCGGGGGCCAAGCGTCATCGCTCCAGTCTCAAACGTCGGGCAGAGGCAATGGGATTCGCATCGGCGACCAGGTCGTCGAATCGCCACGCCGCGATGCGCGAAATCTCACTGAGCGCCGCCATGTGCTCGACCTGCGGGGAGTTCTCGAGCCGCCGCCAGCCGAGGGTCAGAATGTGTTCCCGACTTTCCAGATCCCGTAGACAGATGATGAGGGGGAAGCCGAATTTGGCTTCGTAGGCAGCCGACAACTCGCTGAATTCCTCGGCCTCCTCCGCCGTGAGACCGTCGAGACCCAGGTAGGCCAGATCGACTTTCGACACGTTCTGTTCCTGCGTCTCGGCCAATGCCGGGTACGCCTGCATCAACTCCATCTGCTCGGCGGAGGAGGCCGCGAGCAGCGCGGTCTGAACGGCGGCG
Organism: Mycolicibacterium sp. HS_4_1; assembly: GCF_054515875.1. Classification (NCBI taxonomy): domain Bacteria; kingdom Bacillati; phylum Actinomycetota; class Actinomycetes; order Mycobacteriales; family Mycobacteriaceae; genus Mycobacterium; species Mycolicibacterium sp. HS_4_1. The sequence continues at coordinate 2,115,824 of NZ_CM137261.1, read as the reverse complement.
CGCAGGGCTAGGGTGTCGGCGAACGGACGTTGCGCAAAGGCGCGTTCGACCGGCCAGGCGAGGCCTTGGTATAGGCCGGAGAACGTCTTGACGAACTCGTCCTCCGTCATCTTGTTGACAGCGTCGAGTCCGACTTCGCCGGTCCGTGGCGTGCCCGCAACCATCGGCCCACGGCTCGGACCGATGTGGAAGAACACGACGTTCAGGACGATCGCCGCAAGGGCACCGAGCGTGATGCCCGAGCCGCAGATGATCTGCGCCCAGGCGGGAAAGCTGTACTTCAGCAGGGGTTGCGCCGTGACCAGCATGCCGAGGCCGATTGCGGTACCGACGATCACCGCGTTGCGGTGGTCGTTGAAATCGACCTTCGAAAGGGTCTGGATGCCCACGACGGCCACCGTGGCGAACAACGCCAACGATGCCCCGCCGAGCACCGAGTGCGGGATCGCGGCCACGACGGCCGCGGCTTTGGGCAGGTAGCCCAGCACGATCATGATGACGCCCGCCGCGGCGACGACCCAGCGGCTCTTCACCTGAGTCAACCGGACGAGTCCGACGTTCTCCGCGAAGCAGGTGTAGGGGAACGAGTTGAGGACACCGCCGATCGTGGTCGCCACACCGTCGGCGCGCAGTGCTTTGGCGATGTCGTTGGCGCCCACCCGCTTACCGACGATCTCGGCTGTCGCGAACACGTCACCTGTGGTTTCCACCGCGGTGATGATCATGACGACGATCATCGAGATGATCGCGGTGGCGCTGAATGTGGGCCAGCCGAAGTAGAACGGCGTGGTCACGCCGAGCCAGTGGGACGTACCTACCGCAGTGAAATCGACATCCCCGAGCAGCGCGGCGACCGCAGTGCCGATGACCAGCCCGGCCAGCACGGCGATCGTGGCGAGGAACCCGCGGAAGAGGCGCTGCATGACGATGATGATCAGCAAGGTGCCCGCGGCATACGCGAGGTCCTTGAGCGCCACGTCCTTTTTCATCGCCTCGGTGGTCGTGCCACCGACAATGTCATTGGCCGCGACGGGCAAGAGCGCGATGCCGATGATCGTGATGACCGATCCGGTGACGACCGGCGGGAAGAATCGCAGCAGCTTCGAGAAGTACGGCGCCATGAAAAAGGTGAAGAGTCCGGCGACGATCACCGACCCGTACACCGACAGCAGACCGGGAACCCCCGACAAGCCGCCGGCTGTGCCGATCGCGATCATCGGGCTGACGGCCGCGAAGGTCACTCCCTGAATCAACGGGAGTTTGACGCCCACTTTCCAGAACCCGACCGACTGGATGATCGTCGCGATCCCGCAGGTGAACAGGTCGGCATTGATCAGATGGATCATCTGCTCGGGCGAGAGCTTCAGGGCTCCGGCGACGATGATCGGAACCAGCACGGCTCCGGCATAGAAGGCCAGGACGTGCTGCATTCCGTACACGGCCAGCTTGGGAATCGGCAACACTTCGTCGACGGGATGCACCGCCTTGCGGGCGATGTCAGGCGCGGTGGTCTCAATCGGCATTGCACACCTCCAGGTGAGAACGAATTTCTGCGCGAATCTCCATGGCCAGCACGCCGCTGACGCCCCGGCGCCAGTCCGCAGCTCCGAGTGGGTCTGTGTAGTAGCCGGATGCGGCCTGCACGTCGGATCGGAGGGTGTCGGCACTGGGCAGTCCCGAATAGCGAAAGACCGTGGGCGCGGCCGTCGCGGCCGTGACGGCGAAGACCGTCGACCCGTCATCGTCACGGCGGCCGCTGACGACGGCACCGGAGCGGCCGTGCTCGGCCAGCGCGATGGTGCGCAGTGCGGCGGTGGCACGCAACGCCCCATCGGGCAGATGCAACGCACGCATCACCTCGCCGCGGCCCAGCGAATTGGTGCCGTTCCCCGTGACCAGATCGGCGACCGGTTCCCATCGGGTCTGGCCGTCGGGAGTCCAGATCTCGGCCACCCCGTCGAGGGCAACGGCGAGCGACACCATCGACGCGGCCGCGAACGACCGGCAGATATTGCCGCCGACGGTGGCGACGTTCCAGATCTTGAACGATGCGAGCAGCGCGTTGGCGCACTCACGGAAGAGGTGCTGAGCGGGCCAGTCGGGTCGGCGGGGGTAGCTCACGAGTTCAGCGATGGTGCACGTCGCCGCGATGCGCAGTCCGCCGTCGGTGGGCTCGATTGGGCGCCAGCCCATTGTCGTGAGGTCGACGACGCCGGTGAGTTCGATCTGCGGTTCAGAGAACAGCCACGTCCCGCCGGCGACGAAGGATTCGCCATCCGCAAGGTGCAGATCGGCTTGCGAGCGCGCGAATCGGTATCGGTTGACGGTGTTCAGGTCCATTGGGCTCCCCTCCTGCGGTCGCGCGGCGTGCTGTGTCGCTCAGCAGAAGTCCGGAATCGTGGCCCACGCCTGCGGCGCCTCGTCCGCGCCCTCGCGGGTGATGGTGGCTTGGATCAAGCCATACGGCCGGTCGGCGGCGTAGAAGACCTCGTTCGGGTTCTCCAGCCCGAACGGGCTGAGGTCGACCACGAAGTGGTGTTTGTTGGGACACGACAACTTGACTTCCGCGACCACATCGAACGTTTCGAGGATCGCCTTACCGATCTCGAACAGCGTCTGCTGCAATGCGAGCGAATGGACACTGGCGAAGGTGGTGAGCACAACGTCGGTGATGGCGTCGTGCAGGGCGTTGAAGTCGAGGTCAGTGCTCAGGTAGCGCCACCATGCGGTGATGGATGTGGCCATGATGCGGTCGTCGGTCTCGACGAGCGTGGTGTATTTGTCCCGGGGGAAGCCGTGGAACTCCGAGCCGGTGGACTTGAGCACGATGCAGTCCTTGATTCCGGACACCACCCACGTCGTGTCTCCGGCCATCTGGACGACGGTCGTTCGGACAAACTTGCCGGCTCGGACAAATGAGTGGTCGTGCGCCTTGCCGTCGACGACGATCCGTTCCCACGCGTACTCCTGCGCCTCCCAGCGGCCTCCGGTCACCCATTCGAAATCACCGACGAAGTGCCTGCCCAACGCAATCAGGAAATCCTCGGGTGACTTCACGCCCACTTCTTTGGCGTAGGCGTACACCGTGTTCTTCTGCGTGTCGGTCGCGACCACGTGCGAGTTGTCGCCTTCGTAATGGCAGGCGGTGAAATCGCCCCGCAACTGGGAAGTGACGTTCAGATCGACGATGCGATGGACGGGCGTATCCCGAACGATACGGACGAGGCGGTTCTCCGCCTTGCCGTACTGATTCGATCCGAGGACGATGTCACCTACAGCCACGATTTCCCCCTGACGCGCGATAAACGGCTCAACCCCTGCAACGTACGTTTCAGATTTTGTTGCGGCATCACCAATTCGTTTCAACCATGTGACGAAGTACCCGATCCGGGAAGTCCGCGTCGGCGCCGACCTGGGCGTTAGCGGGTTGTAACAGTTTCATCGGGAAGAAGCACTGCTGCAACGCTAGATTCAGGTCATGGATCTTCAGACGTTCAACTCTGCGTCGCCTGAGGAAGCCGTAGAGGTGCTGCGCCCCTGCGCCAATATTCCGCCCTGGCTCAGCGCGGTTGTCGCGGCGCGACCATTTGTCAGCGTCGGCGAGCTCGAGTCGACCGCCGCGCGCGCCGCTGACAACTGGAACGCCGACAGCTTGGATCAGGCGCTGGCCCAGCACCCCCGCATCGGGGAACGGGCCCGCGGAACGTCAGTCGAGTCCGACCTGTCGCGCGGCGAACAGCCAGCGATACCGAACGAGCTTGCGGCGACACTGGCCAAAGCCAACGCGGACTATGAGGCGAAGTTCGGGCGCATCTTCTTGATTCGTGCGAAGGGCCGCAGCCCAGCCGACATCTACGACGCCCTGCAACACCGGCTGTCACTCAGCCGCGATGAGGAGGCCGTCATCGCCGTCGGCCAGCTTCGGGAGATCGCACTCCTGCGACTGTCGGAACGCGTGACGCCATGACGTCACTGTCCACCCATGTGCTCGACGCGGCGCGGGGAGAACCTGCCGCGGATCTCGCCGTCGTCGTGAGCCGGATGAATGAGCAGGTGGCGGCCGCACATACCGACAGCGACGGCCGAATTCGTTGGAATGTCACGCTCAGTCCTGGCGATTACCGGCTGCATTTCGCGACGGGCGCATGGTTCGCCAGTACCGGTCGGGAGTGTTTCTACCCCACAGTCGAATTGCACGTCACGATCGGAGCGGGCCACACGCACGTCGCACTGCTGCTGAGCCCGTTCGCGTACACCACCTACCGAGGAAGCTGATGCGCCAGGACCCGCCTGACTCGCTGGAGGCGAGAATCACGAGCCGCTACGCGTCGATGAGCCCGCAGGAACGCCGCGCCGCCGACGTGCTGCTCGAGCACGCCGGCGACGCCTGTACCTATCACGCAAGCGAACTCGCCACCATGGCCGATGTCTCGAAGGCGACGTTCTCCCGGCTGGTGCGCACCCTGGAGTTCAGCAGCTTCGACGCCATGCGAGAGCACCTGCGTGCGCTGCGGCGATCGGGCGTGCCCGTCACGGCCGAGGGCACGCCCGACGTCAGCGCGATCATCTCGCAGGACATCGCGAACCTGCATGCCATGCACGCCCAGCTGGATGAGGCAGTGGTCGAGGCCGTTGCGGAGAAGATCGCTGCCGCACGTCGCATCGCCGTCTGCGGTTATCGGAGCAGCCTGGCTGCGGCAACGGTGCTCAGGCTGAACCTCGCGCAGATGCGGCCTGATACCTGGCTGGCCCCCAGTTCAGGTCAGTCCGTCGCCGAAGACGTCGCGGACTTCGACGAGCACGACCTGCTCATCGCGATGTCGTTCCGACGCCACGGCCGGTGGGCTGGTGAACTCGTCGGATGGGCTGCCGAGTCCGGAATTCCGTTGGCGCTCTTCGCCGACGACCAACTTCGTTCGATCGCCGGTCGTGCCACGTGGTGGCTCGAATGCCCGAACGTCTCCCCCGGCGCCTTCGACAGTCACGCCGCCGTCATGAGCCTGGTCTCGGTCCTCTCCGATCGTGTTCTTGCCCTCATACCCGACGGGCCGCAACGCATCGACCGCGTCAACTCGGTCCACCAGACACTTGGCGCACCGCGTCCAGCAGCAGGTCGGCGAACTCGGGGCGGCACATGACAAAGTCCGGCAGGTACGGATCGGGCCGGTTGTAGCGCAGCGGCGAGCCGTCCAGGCGCGACGCGAACAGCCCCGCCGCCTGGACCACGCCGGCCGGAGCGGCGGAATCCCATTCCCACTGCCCGCCGGCGTGCACGTAGGCGTCGACGTCGCCGCGCACCACCGCCATCGCCTTGGCACCGGCCGAGCCGATGCCGACGAGCTCCATGTCGAGCACATCGCGCAGCCACCACACCACGGCCGGGGGCCGGTAGGTACTGGTGGCGACGCGGATGGGGCCGGGACGACGCAGCGGCGGGCCGGTCACGGTATCGGTACGGTGCACCTCACCGTGCGCGGGCAGCGCGACGGCCGCGTCCGTGATGGACCCGTGCGGGCTGCCATCGCGCTGCCACAGCGCGATATGGACGGCCCAGTCCGGCCGGCCTCGGCCGAATTCGCGGGTGCCGTCGACCGGATCGACGATCCACACCCGGTCCGAGCGCAGCCGCACCAGGTCGTCGGTGGCCTCCTCAGACAGGATGGCGTCGTCGGGGCGGGCCGTGCGCAGCCGATCGAGGATCAGCGTGTTGGCGTGTCGGTCGCCGGCGGCGCCGAGGGTGTACGGATCGTGGGAGCCGAGTCGGTCGCGCACCGACAGCAGGAACTCCCCTGCCTCCCGCGCGACCTCGGCGGCTAGCGCGACATCGCTCTGCTCCACGCCAATGAGTATCGCCGAGGCTCACGTCACAGCCGAAATCGCCTATTCACAGCCAGGTAGCAGGTTGCTGGCAGGTCCTGCCGAAAAACGGCCCATAACATTTGGACAACTATTTACCCGTCAGTCATTAAGGAGGACGCCATGGACGCCGCATCCATCGGGCCGGTCAAGCGCCGTCGGTCCCTGCTGGTGAAGACGTTCGGATTCGCCGGCGTCGCCACAGGTGTAGCTCTCGGTGCCTACGGCACGACCCACGCCCCCGCCCCGGCCGTCGCACCGGTGGCCTCGTCGGGCCACGGCGCGACGTCAGGTGAGTACAGCCAGCCGACCGTCGGCGGCATGAACATCGGCGCCACCGCCACCATGACGACGCCCAGCAATGTCGAGGCCGTCACCGTCGCTTCCCCGCCGGTCAAGGCCGCGCCGTACCACGGCTGATCCGACGCCAGGCACGTAAAAGGGCTCCGGGGGTTCCCGGAGCCCTTTTACGTTGTGGCGCAGCCTACTTCGGCGTCGCGCCCGGAGCGCGGACCACCATGGGCACAGCCGGGAAGTACGACGCCATCTCCGACCGAGACCGGCGCAGCGCCGCGGTGCCGTAGCCCCTGTGGCGATGCTCGGGGTGCACCCAGATGCGGACGTTGACCTCGCCGCCGACCAGTTCACCGAACACCATGGCGACCTTGGCACCGTCTTCCTCGGCGACGAACCACACCGCCTCCTCGGCGTTGACGCGGGCCAGAGCGGCCTTGATCTCGTCGTCCAGGTCGCCCGCGGCACGGCCCGAGCCGTCACCGGAAGCACCGACATCGGCGGTGCGGGTGGCGAAGATGTCGCGGTCGGCGGCACCGGAGAACGGGCGCAGCACCAAGTTGTCCCCGAAGCTGGCGGGGCGGTCTTTCACCGCGAAGGACAGCTGACTGTTCAGGTCTTCGAGTTCGTCGGCGATGCGCTTGCGGGCATCCTTGGTCAGCAGATCGAAGGACATCGCCATGACCTGCTCGCCGCCGACATGAGAGGTGCCGAGCAATTTGGCGATCGCATCAACGGCGGCGGCTTTGTCGTCGGCTTCGACGATGACGTCGAGCACCTCATGCCGGCGGTCCAGCGCCTTCTGGAGGGCATCGGTGATCTCGCGGCGGGCTGCGGCCTTGTCGTGGTCGGTCATGCCGACGAGCCTAGAGCACTACCGATCGGTAGGGCGGCGTAAATCGGTTACCTGTGTGCAAACTGCGATCAAAAGGCCGGCCATGGTATCGGGCGGTGCCGATCCGGGGTCGGCATGATCGGATTATCAAGCAGTTCAACAACTCTCGCCTGCAACGCGGCGATCTCAGGACGGGTCAGGTGCGGGGCCAGCTCCGCGGCGAGACTGTCGTGCAGCGTGTCCCGCAACCCGGCGACGGCACCGAGCACCTCGTCGTCGATAGGTTTTCCGGCCCAGCCCCACAACACCGTGCGCAGCTTGTCCTCGGCATGGAGGCTGACGCCGTGGTCGACGCCGTACACCTGGCCGTCGGCGCCCGCGAGGACGTGACCGCCCTTGCGGTCGGCATTGTTGATCAGCACGTCGAACACCGCCAACCGGTGCAACCGGGCGTCGTCGGCGTGCACCAGCACCACTTCGTCGCCTTTATGGTCGTAGGCCCGCAGGATCGGTAGATAACCCGCCGGCACGCGGCTCGCCGGAACGAGGTCGACGAGGTCTGGGCCAGGCGCTGGTTCGGTCTCGCTGAGCGCGTTCTGGGCGAGCGTAGCGACGGGAAAGACATCGCCGGGTTGGTCCACCCAGCGCTGCACCATGCCTGGACCTGCCGGACCCTCACGAATAATGGTGTGCGGCACCAGGTTCCAGCCCAGCGCAGCCGACACCAGGTAGGCGGCCAGCTCGCGGCCGGCCAAGGTACCGTCGGGAAAATCCCACAACGGGGCTTCGCCGGAGATCGGCTTGTACACGCAGTGCAAAAGGGCGCCGTCCAGCTCGGCCTCGCACAGGAACGTCGCGTTGCTGGCTGACCTGATGCGACCGAGCGCGGTCAGCTCCCCCTGCTGCAGAACGCGTTCGGAATCACGCCCTGCCTCATTCAGCGGGTTCATCACCGGCATCCAGCACGCCGCGTCGATACCCGTTGGTGCGCACGCAGATATGGCCCTCGGGGTCCAGCGGTTCGTCACACAGCGGGCACGGCGGCCGGCCGGCGGAGATCACCCGATTCGAGCGGTTCGCGAAATCCCGGGCCGACTGCGGGCTCAGGAATACCCGCACGGCATCGGGCCCCTCCTCGGCGTCGTCGAGCACCACCGAGGCGTCGAATTCCGAATCGGTGACCGCCAGCAGCTCCACCACCACGGTCTGGGCTTCGGAGTCCCAACCGAGGCCCATGGTGCCTACCCGGAACTCGGCGTCCACCGGCATGACGAGCGGATTCAGGTCGGTGACCTCGCCGGTGTCGGGCGGGATCGGGGTGCCGAACCGGCGGTTGATCTCCACCAGCAGTGCGGAGATGCGTTCGGCCAGGACCGCGACCTGTTGCTTCTCCAACATGACCGAGACGACCCGCTGCTCGTGCACGGCTTGCAGGTAAAACGTCCGGTTACCAGGCTGCCCAACGGTCCCGGCCACGAAGCGGTCGGGAGTGCGGAAGACGTGGATTGCGCGGGGCATGGCACCTTTCAAAATACCGGTTCACCGGTCTAGTCGGTCGAGCCGCCGACGGTGGCGTCGTGTGTCGGCGCGGCGTCCTCGGCCTTGCTGGGCTCTTCGGGTTTGGGCCGCAGCGCAGAGCTGAGATCCGAGCCGGTGTGGTTGACGTGCAACACGAACGGCCGATGCGGCGTATAGCGGATGACGCTCATGGAGGCGGGGTCGGCGACGATCCGCTGGAAGGCGTCGAGGTGCACACCGAGGGCGTCAGCCAGCACAGCCTTGATGACGTCGCCGTGAGTGCACGCGATCCACAGGGCGTCGCCGTCGTGCTCGTGCGCCAGGGCCTGGTCGATCTCACGGACCGCCGCGACCGCACGCGACTGCACCTGGGCCAGCCCCTCACCGTCGGGAAACACAGCGGCGCTGGGCTGCTGCTGGATAACGGGCCACAGCGGCTCTTTGACCAGATCGGCGATCTTGCGCCCGGTCCAACCGCCGTAGTCGACTTCGGTCAGCCGGTCTTCGACGCGCGGCTCCAGGCCGAGCGCCGCGGCCAGCGGGGCGACGGTGTTCTGGCAGCGCAGCAGCGGCGACCGGACGATGGCCTTGACCGGCAACTCGCCGATTCTGTCGACGACGCTCTGCGCCTGCGCGCGCCCCTTGTCGTCGAGGTCGACACCCTCGGACCGGCCGGCCAGCGTGTGCGCGGTGTTGGATGTCGAACGCCCGTGCCTGAGCAGGATGACGGTCATCTGGCCTCCTCGAGTGTCACTGCGCGGCCACCACGCCGGTGCCGAGCATCGTCAGCACCGTCACGCCGAGCACCACGCGATAGCCGACGAACCAGTACATGCTGTGCCGCACCAGAAATTTCAGGAACCAGGACACCGCGGCGTAGCCGACCACGAAGGCGATGGCGACGGCAACGGCCAGCTGAGGGCCGGTGGCACTCATGCCCTCGGTGACGGGCTTGAAGGCATCGGGCAGCGAGAACAAGCCGGAGGCCAGCACCGCCGGGATGGCGAGCAGGAAGCCGAAGCGCGCCGCCAGCTCGCGGTTCATACCCAGGAACAAGCCGGCGCTGATGGTCGCACCGGACCGCGACACGCCCGGCACCAACGCCAGGCACTGTGCGAGGCCGACGATGACGCTGTCCTTCCACGTCAGCCGCTCGACGTCGCGCGTCTGCTTTCCGAGGTATTCGGCGAGGGCGATGACGGCCGAGAACACGACCATCGCGGTGGCGACGACCCACAGATTGCGGGCGCCGGAGCGGATCTGATCCTTGAACAGCAGCCCCAGGACACAGATCGGGATGGTACCGATGATCACCCACCAGCCCAGCCAGTAGTCGGCGCTTTTCCCCGTCGCTTCGCTCGCCCCGGCGGTGCGCCGGGCGGCGTCGGTCAACCCGCCGAACCAGGCGGTGAGGATGCGCCAGATGTCCTTGGCGAAATAGATCAGGACCGCGGCTTCGGTCCCCAGCTGCGTGACGGCGGTGAACGACGCCCCGGCGTCGCCGGCGAAGAACAGCCGGGAGGCGATGGCCAGATGGCCCGACGACGACACCGGCAGAAATTCGGTGAGCCCCTGCAGGATGGCCAGCACGATCGTCTGCCACCAGCTCATGGCTGCCACGTCAGTCACGCCGACGACCGTACCGTGAGCGGCGCGCGCGGGCTTTAGTGGTTGCGCGGCACCGGTTGTGCGTCGGCGACGGCGTCCCGCACGGCCGCGGCCAGGCTGCGCTCGTCGTGCACGTCGACGTGCGCGAGGCTTCGCGAGGACACCGCGACGATGTCCTCTTCCTGGGGCACCGGACCCGGCAGCCGCGGCCGGTAGATCTCGACAATCAGCACGCGTTTGTCGTCCAGGCGAAAGGAAAAACTCCGGCCGTCGCCAACTTGGCCAAACCCGCTGGCCCGCAGACCTGTGGAAAGATCTTCGATAGCAAAATTACCGTTGGCAAGATCGCCGTCGGTGGCAATGCTCATGCTTCCGACCATACCGCTCCGGTACGGAGCGTACCCACCGGAAGATGAAATTTGACGCCGAGAAATTTGCCTAGACTGGCAATTTACGATCGTCCGCCGTTCACCCGACCGAAAGACAGCCCGTGTCAATGGATCACCACCGAATCAATTGTCGGCGGCGTGAATATCCGGCCAGCGTAACGCGATTCGCGATGGCCGCCCTGACCGTCGGCGCCCTGACCGCCTGCTCGTCCCATCCGGCCGATACGCCGCCACCCACCATCTCCCCCGCACGCGCCGCGGTGTCACCCGCGGTCAGCGGCGCGCCCGACGGCGTCGTCCGCGCCCTCCCCGGCCCCGGCACCGGCGCGGCCTTCGACACGGCGACGTCGTCTCTGGTGGTGCTGGGCACCGACGGCGCGGGGCATCCAGTGGTGACCATCCCGGGCACCCCACCAGTGGTACTGCCGGCCGCGGCGACGGGAATCGCAGGCGACGGCGCGGGCACGGCATTTCTGGCCACTCGGGGTGGTTACCTGCGGTTCGACATCGGCAAGCGCGCGGTGCAATCCGTCGGGGTGGACGGCCAGTCAGGCACCGACTTCACCTCGATCGCCCGGCGAGCCGACGGGAAACTGGCCCTGGGCACCGCCGACGGCGCGGTGCTGATCGTCGACGGCAGCGCGGTGCAGTCTCGGATGAAGGCCTTCGCCCGGGTGGACGGTCTTGCCGCCCAAGGCAATACCGTCGTGGTGCTGGACCGCGGCCAGACCTCGGTGACCGAGGTGAACGCGGCCGGCACCGATGTCGCGCAGGCGCTGCGCGCCGGTGAGGGCGCCACCACGCTGGCCGCCGACCCCGCGGGCCGGGTACTGGTGACCGACACCCGCGGCGACGGCCTGCTGGTGTTCGGCACGACGCCGCTGATGCTGCGTCAGCAGGCGCCGGTGCGGGGCGCGCCCTACGGCCTCGTCGGATCGTCGAAACTCGCCTGGGTTTCACAGACCGCGACAAACAGCGTGGTTGGTTACGATCTTTCGACTGGTATCCCCGTGGAGAAAGTCCGATATCGCACCGTGCAGCAGCCCGACGTCCTCGCCTTCGACGAACGCACCGGCACCTTGTTCGTGGTGTCGGGTTCGGGCGCCGGGGTGCAGGTGATCGCGAATGCCGCCGCCGGGCCAGGGTCGAGCGGGCGCTGATGCAGCGGGGGCGGATGCCGGCGGCATGGGCGGAGGACTTGTCCGACGACTACGAATGGATTCCGCTCCGACTGCCCCCGGAGGTCACCAGACTGTCAGCGTCCATCCGGCTGTCGATCGAGGCCGAATATCGTGGTTGGGAACTGACCCGGGTGCGCCTCTACACCGATGGTTCGCGCCGGGTGCTGCTGCGTCGTCGCAAGATCAGGGCGAGCGAAGCGACGGGAGATGTGCCCGATAGATTGGCGCCGCCCGAACAGCCGTCGATGTGAGGAGCCGTTGATGTATCGCGCCCTGCGCTGGGTGTTCTTCCGGGTGTCCCCGGAACGGATTCATACCTGGGTGTTCGCGTTGTTGCGCGCGGCGACCGGGTTGGGCGTGAGCCGCCGGCTGCTGGCCAAGTGGCTGGCGCCCTCGGATCCGGTGTTGGAGACAACGGTATTCGGCGTGACCTTCCCCGGTCCGGTGGGCCTGGCGGCAGGCTTCGACAAGAACGGCAGCGGCATCAATGCCTGGGGTCCGCTGGGCTTCGGCTACGCCGAGGTCGGCACGGTGACGGCACAGGCGCAGCCCGGCAACCCGGCGCCGCGGCTGTTCCGGCTGCCCGAGGACCGCGCGCTGCTGAACCGGATGGGGTTCAACAACCACGGTGCCGGCGAGCTGGCCCTCAAGCTGACCCGCAGCCAGTCGACCGTGCCCATCGGCGTGAACATCGGCAAGACCAAGGTCACCCCGGCCGAGCATGCCGTCGACGACTACGCCGAGAGCGCCCGGCTGTGCGGGCCGCTGGCCGACTTCATCGTGGTGAACGTCAGCTCCCCCAACACCCCGGGCCTGCGCGACCTGCAGGCGGTGGCCTCGCTGCGGCCGATCCTGGCCGCCGTCCGCGCCGAGACCACCAAACCGGTGTTGGTGAAGATCGCTCCCGACCTGTCCGACGACGACGTCGACGAGATCGCCGACCTGGCCGTCGAATTGGGGCTCGCGGGCATCGTCGCGACCAACACCACGATTTCCCGCGAAGGTCTGTTGACCCCGGGTGTCGAGGAGCTCGGTGCCGGCGGCGTGTCGGGCCCCCCGGTGGCCGCACGGTCACTGGAGGTGCTGCAGCGGCTGTACAAGCGGGTCGGCGGCCAGCTGGTGCTGATCAGTGTCGGCGGCATCGAGACCGCCGACGACGCCTGGGAGCGGATCATCGCCGGCGCGTCCCTGGTGCAGGGCTACACCGGCTTCATCTACAGCGGCGGCTTGTGGGCCAAGCACATTCACGACGGCGTGGCCGCCCGCCTGAAGGCCGGCGGGTTCGCGTCGCTGGCCGACGCGGTGGGCTCTGCGGCCTAGGACGACTTAATACACCTCCAGCGGCGTGACGCCGAGTTCGTCCAACGTCAGCCGGACATGTTCGCGGAGAACAGCTTTGGTGTTCTCCGCGCCGACCTGGTAGCCCACGACGCCGATGGTGACCTTGCCGTGGTGGCGCAGGGCCGTCACCACCAGCAGACCGCCGGGCTGCTCGATGTCGCGCTTCATGACGTTCTGCTCGACACCCCAACAGATCACGTAATCAGCCTGGTGGACTCCGTCGATGCGGCCGACCAGGTCCGGCACGTCGCCGACATTCGAGCAGGTGACCGGCAGCTCGCCGAGCACCATGGCGGCGGTATGCCGGACCGCCCGCCGCGGGATGAACGGGGTCAGCGGCAGCAGTTGGAAGGATTCGTCGGGCTGCTCCTTGGCGCTACGCAGCGCTGTCCGGATCGCGCCACGAAGCTCGGTGAGGTCGGTGGTGGCCGTGGCGGGGTCGACGGTGAAGGTCGTGAAGGTCATCGCATTGGCCCGGGTGTCGTCGAGCGACGTGCGGTCGTTGATCGACACCATCAACGACACGGCGCCGTCCCGCGCCCGCTGCCGTCCCATGCGCACCCCGAGGCGGGTGGCGAACGCCGAGACCAGCGAATAATTGTTGCCGCCGAGTTCCGCTGCCCGCGCATCGAAGTGATCGACGTCGATGATGGCGGACGCGAACGGCACGTGCACGAGTTCGTCGCCGTCGGCCGAGCCGCCCGCCGACGACGGCTGTGCGCTCATCTCGCCGCGGCGCTCGCGCGCCAGTTTGACGGCGACCTTGACCGTCCGCCGGACCTCCGGCAGGTCCCTGAAGGTCTGACGGAGGTCGGAACGGATCGCCTGCCAGCGGGTGCGGGACCGCGGTCGCTCGTAGCCGAGGTTGCGCTCGGTGCCCAGGACCGCGTCCATGAACGCGACGACCGATCCGGTGCCGTCGATCAGACAGTGCGACAACGCGATGGCCACCCCGGTTGAGCCGTCGGTGAAGGGCTGCACCCCCAGCGTCCAACCAGGACCGTGCTCCGGATCGATCGGAATCTGCGCGCGCTCCTGGAGCCAGTCGCTCAGCGCTGACCGCGGACGAGCGGTTTCGGCGATGTCGAGAGGCCGGGGGGCGCCGGACGCGGCCACCCAGCGATGCCGGCCGAACGGTATCGGGGACCGTTCGATATACCGCGCCACGAGCCCCTTGCCGAAGTTCTCGTGGAACCGGCGCAGCCCATCGAGATCCACCGGACCTTCGTAGAACCACAGCGCCATGCCGACCTGGACCCGGCCACTGGCCCGATACGAGAGGAAGGTGGCCTGGTCGATGTAGTCGAGCCGGTCCGGCTCCGGCGTCCTGGACTGTTTACTCGTCTGGGCAGACGTGGACAACGTGGACCGGCCCCCTCATATCGGAAGGCAGGCGAGCGTCGGTGCCACCGGCCTCGAACCGATAGTAGGGCGGCAGGTACCGCCCCGCGACTCGGCCCGAGCGGGATACTTCTGCGCGCCTACTTCTGTTCGTACGTGCCGTGGATGACGGCCCGGGCGATGGCCTGCATGAACAGGTTGAAGCCCAGGAACGCCGGGGTGGCGTCCTCAGGGATGTCCAGCTTCTCCACCGGCAGCGCGTGCACGGCGATGTAGTACCGGTGCGGCCCGTGGCCGGCCGGCGGGGCGGCACCCAGGTAGCGCTTGAGGCTGGCGTCGTTGGTCAGCGTGATGGCGCCGCCGGGCAGCGCCTCGCCGTTGCCCGCGTCGGCGGCGAGTTCGGTGACGTCGGCGGGCAGGTTGGCGACGGCCCAGTGCCAGAAGCCCGATGCGGTCGGGGCGTCGGGGTCGTACACCGTGACCGCGAAGCTGCGGGTCTCGGCCGGGAATCCCGACCAACTCAGCTGCGGCGAGACGTCCTGTCCCCCGGCACCGAAGATGCCGCTGACCTGTTCGTTGGCCAGGGGGCCACCGTCCGTCAACGACGTCGAGGTCAGGGTGAAGGTCGGCAGCTGCGGCAGGTTGTCATACGGCGAAGCAGTCATGATGTCCTTTCGGTGGCGGGCAGAGCGATCAGCAGTGCGTCAGGAAGTGTTCGAGGACCTTGGCGCCGAACTGTAGTGCGTCCACGGGTACCCGCTCGTCGACCCCGTGGAACAGTGCGGCGAAGTCCAGCTCGGGCGGCAGCCGCAGCGGCGCGAACCCGAAACACCGGATTCCCAGGCGCGCAAAGGCTTTCGCGTCGGTGCCACCCGACATCATGTAGGGCACGGTGCGGGCGTCGGGATCGACGGCCAGGATGGCGGCGTTCATCGCATCGACCAGGTCACCGTCGAAGGTGGTTTCGACGCTGGGCAGGTCACGCTCCCAGGTGCGCGTGATGTTGGGACCGAGCAGCGCGTCGAGTTCACGTTCGAAGGCCTCCTTGCGGCCCGGCAGAACGCGGCAGTCGACCATGGCCTCGGCCGTGGCCGGGATGACGTTGGCCTTGTAACCGGCCTTGAGCATGGTGGGGTTCGCGGTGTCGCGCAGGGTGGCGCCGACGATGCGCGCGATGCCGCCCAACTTCGCGATGCTGCCCTCCAGATCCGGCGAGGCCGGGTCGAGGTCATAACCAGTCTCTTCCGAGACCACCGTCAGGAACTGCTCGACCGACTCGCTGAGCACCAGCGGGAACTGGTGCCGGCCCAGCTTCGCGACGGCTTCGGCGATCTCGGTGACGGCGTTGTCGTCGTGCACCATCGAGCCGTGCCCGGCCCGGCCGCGGGCCGTCAGCCGCATCCAGGACAGGCCCTTCTCGGCCGTCTCGATGAGGTACAGGCGGCGTTCGCCGCCGGCCTTCGTCGGGACCGTCAGCGAGAAGCCACCGACCTCACCGATGGCCTCGGTGATGCCGTCGAACAGCTCAGGCTGGTTGTCGACGAGCCACTGGCAGCCGTAGGTGCCGCCATGCTCCTCATCGGAGACGAACGCGAAGACGAGGTCGCGGGGCGGGACGATGTTGTTGCGTTTCAGATGCCGCGCGACGGCGATCATCATGCCGCACATGTCCTTCATGTCGACCGCGCCGCGGCCCCACACGTAGCCGTCCTTCACCGCGCCGGAGAACGGGTGCACGCTCCAGTCGGCGGGCTCGGCGGGGACGACGTCGAGGTGGCCGTGGATCAGCAGGGCGCCCCGGTTCGGGTCGGCACCTTTGAGCCGGCAGAACACGTTTCCACGGCCGGGCGCGCCCGCTTCGACGTACTCGGTGGTGTAACCCACCTCGCGCAGCTTCTCGGCCACCCAGCGGGCGCAATCTTCCTCGCCTTTGGTGGTTTCCGGCTCCCCGGTATTCGACGTGTCGAAGCGGATGAGCGAGCTGACGAGATCGACCACTTCATCTTCGGGCGCAGTCACAGTCACATTCGTACCACCCTCGGTTTGGGACTGAGCACCTCGATCCGTTAGCCTAAGCTGCCCGGCCAGACGGCAGGGCAGGTCCGAGTGGCGGAATGGCAGACGCGCTAGCTTGAGGTGCTAGTGCCCTATTAACGGGCGTGGGGGTTCAAGTCCCCCCTCGGACACAGTTTGGTTAGCTTGATATGCGGAAAATCCGTTCCAGCCTCGGTCGGAGCGAGTTTTTGCATTTGCCCGCATCCGTTGATTCGGGCTCGAACCCTCACAACTCACGTCGTCAACGATTCAGCACCCCTCAAACTGACGAGCAAACAGCTAACCGACAGCATTCTCCGAGGCCTCATCTGGCCAGCCGTTGAGCGACCCGCTGCGCAAGTTGCGGCAAGTGTCTGCGGCCGCTTTGTGCAGGCGGCCCGCTAGCGCGACGAGATCGAAATAGCTATCGATCGATACAGCGATCGGGATCGTGCCCGTGATCTCAACCGAGGCTTCGGTGACCGGGACGTCGAGCTCGATAAATAGCGCGGTCTGGTGCTCTTCGAGAGGTCGGCCGTGCTGCACGAGATACTCGCAGGAAACCACCGCGGCGGTCGCTTCGATTCTTAGGTCGGGCGGCATTGCGTCGGATACTCCGACCGGTGTCAAGTTGAGCAGACGGTGCTTATCGGTATTACTCAGTCTCGCAACGATTCTGAGGACGTAGTCCTCGGGATCCAGCCCATTCCCGGCATGAAACGGTTGATGCCGCCGTATCTCGGCCAGGGCACCAGTGCTTCCACCCGGCTGAATCCATTTCGGTGCCCACCCGTTGAATTCCGCTTCTGTCAGGCAGACCGGAAAGTTCACTTTGCGGCCTGCCTGCGGATCAATCGCGGTCAGGCTGTGGTCGAGTGCGCCTCTCAGGTTGTGCAGAAAGTCCCCGAACATGAGCGCGATCAACTTGTCGGGGTGAGTAACTCGCAACTCGCACTTGAGCCAATGGGCTCCGCGCTCGGGCGCGGGGAGAGTCTCGAATGCCAGCGGTCCTTCACGAACAAAGGCCATCGTCACGCTAGCTAGCGCGTCGAAGTGCCGCCACGCGTGTTCGAGCTTCGCGCTGACACCGTCCCAGGGTGCCAGCCAACTTGCCCAGTCCTCAGGCATTGGCCCTGGGTAGACCCGATCTACGAGCGACCCCATCGTGACGTTGCTACCGAAGATCCGCTCGCTGCGACGGGACGAATCGGCTTGCGGCAGTTCATCTTGTCCATCCGCCAACCCCACACTGCCCGGCTCCATCTGAAGGAACTGCATTCTTCCGCTAGACCTGAGCACGCCGGCCGCACCCTTTGCCGTCGGAAAGTAAAACCCTCCGCGGTCGGAGATAACGGCATCAGCCGTATCAGTGCTCAGACAGACGACCGTGTTGCGCACCCAAGATAGGTCGCCGTCCCGGAAGTTCGGATCGCGTTCCTGCGCTGCGAAATTAAACAACGCCTCATTGTGCCGATCATTTGCCGCTGGACGCCCGTGCTTTCGATTCCATGCCGTGCGCAGGCGCCCAATCGTGGCGTCGTATTCGGCATCGACCTTTAGACCGTCTCCGGGATGCAACTGCACGAGGACGACAGACACCGGAGGCCTTTGCGGCTGGGCCGGGTCGAACGTGCGCCGAACTATCGTGGAGTCCGCGACTTCTATAACCTCCAGCATTCGCCGCTCCAGCGGCTCATTCCGGACCATGAGGTCTTGGACATCACCATTACGCACTCGAAGCGTGATAGCCCAATCGAGGTATAAGTTCTTCCGAACCCCGTAGCGGACGTGGAGCTCGGTGAGCTCGCGGCCATCTGAGGGTTGAAGCTCACCCACGAACTCGTTGTACGCCAACGACTGTGGAGGCCTATATTTGCCACTGGCCACGATGACACCCTAGCGAACGCTCACCTCAGTCGACCGAGGTGACGCAAACGACTAGAACGCACCAACGTGAATCAACGCGACGGCGCGCCCGACAGCGCGCCCGACTAGGGTTGTCGGACCGTCGAACTACCATTCGAGGCATGAGTGTGGTTCGCACCGCCAACACCGCCGCGATCGAGCGGGTCTTCATCGAGGAAATCCAGACCGGCGATTGGATCGTCTCTACGCGGACTGGGGGTAGCGGCGATCCCCGCGTCTGGCAGGTGCACGCGAAGGGGTTCAAGTGGAGCCAAGCCAACGGTGGACTGATCACCCTTCGGTCGTTGGCGGCATCGGGCGATGGATCGGGTTCGGTATCCGCACCGCCCCGCACGCCGATACTTCGGGCGATATTTTCACCCGCACCCGCACACACCGAAATGCCTAACGAAACTGATGACGAAGAAAATAGCTACCGGCATAAAAAGTGCTATGCGAACACACGCGGCGGATGTTCGACCAAAATATCGGGAGAGCATTTCGTTTCGGAGTGCTTAATTAAGCTGTATTCGTTTGACGACCCAGATATAAAGATCAAACATGATACCGGATTTGGCGTACAAAACTTCGTAAGCCCGAAGCAGTTCAAAACCAATATTCTGTGCGAAAAACACAACAACGATCTGCACACCGCCGACGATGCAGCGCTGCAATTTGCGACTTTCATACGAGGAATAGCATTAAAATTTCGCAACGGCGCAGGCGAGTGGGGAACCAACGAAGAGATCACCATCTCGGGTGAAGATCTTCAGATTTGGGTTCTCAAATTGATCCTAAATCACGCTGTCGGCAAGGCCTTCAACGGAATGAAAGCCAAATTTCCGCCAGAGGCAGTTGACCTTCTATTGGGTCGTGCGATGTGGCCGCGCAATTGGGGCTTGTGCGTCGCTGGTGACCTGTCCCACAATGAACTACGCTACCGCCCATTTGATCACGTAGAAGACACCACAACCGACTGGTGGTCGGTTCAACCACTGCTGCACCGCGACGGGTGGGTCGGCGGCGGAATCGTCAACCTGAACGGCATAGGCTTTGGACTGACCGTGTTTGATCCAAGCCGCGATAATCCCGACGCTTTCGACAACAATCCCCACAATCCGTTACGCGGATCTATTCAACGGCCGGGTTTTATGGCTTGGGAATTGGACGGTGTCACCAAACGAGTTAATTTCGAGTGGAACGACGTTTGGCGACATAGAACGGTCACCTACAAAATGAGCAAGGACTAGAAAGGACACTTACACCAGATGACATCGTTCGTGTCCCATCGAGTCCGTGGTCGAAGGTGATTTCATCGTTCCTAAAACCCGAGGCAGCGCGTGGCGCGTTGGAAGGAAGGCAACGACCGGCATGGTTTCGCAATCGCTATCTAGATGACCCGTCCTGACACTGACTCGCCGACAGCCGGCTGATACTGTTCCTCGGTCGCAGCAACATCGACGCGCGTTGGCCAGGTAACCCGGCACGACATGCAGTTAACGGAACTCCGACCAGCCACATCCGCGATCCGCGATCCGCGGGCCATGCGTCGCGGACCAAACGAGATGCATCCGACATCTCAGCCAGCCTGGATTAGCCGTATCCTGAAGACATGGCGGGAACCAAAAACAGCTCGAGCGCCAAAGATGCTGGTCAGGAAATCAAGAAGCCTGAGAGCACGAAGGTCGCCGATGACGTGTTCCGCGCTGCGTACAAAGAGGAGAAGATGCGGTGGGCAGGACTCTCTGAGCGCCTGAAGTGACTGATTTCGTCTACCTGACTCTCGACCAGATCGTCGAAATCAATGCCGATCAGAGCGGCGGCACCCCGCTAGATCTACCGGGCTTGGACTCCGCGACACACCGACCAAGTTCGCAGTACTTCGATGTCGAGGTATTCCCCGACATCTGGTCGAAAGCGGCCGCATACGTCCACAGCATCGCCGGACCGCAGTACTTCTCGGACGGAAACAAGCGCACCGGCTGGTTCGCTGCAGTGACTTTTTTGAGGATCAACGGGTTCCCACTGCCCCAAGTCCCAGACATCGAAGCTGAGACATTCGTGCAAGCCGTGGCACAGGAAGTGTTCGACACCGCAGAGACACGACCGGACCTCACTCTGAAGAAGGCGGCCGAGTGGTTTCGCGAACAGTGGCGCGGTCGGAGATATGGCCCGGCCACGCACCCGCGCCTGGAGTTCGTCTCTCTCTCGACGAACCATGGCATGCATCCGAGCGGCACGATGGACGTCGAGAACCTGGGCGGATATACGTGGGATGCCACCGGAGAGGCGCCCCCCTATCGTCTGAGCCTGCACGTGATTGGACGGATCCACTGGCCAGCCGACACGAAACGCGAAGACCATATCTTCAGTGCGTCGTATGTGCCTGAAGACGGTTGCGGACCGATCGAGTCCGCAACGATGCATGTGCTGATGCCCGCCCTATACCTCACGCCTTCAGATACACACGACGACCCACGATCGCCCTACCGACCCCAGCTATTCAGCATCGTGACAACTCCGCTATTCACCACTGCTGGCCGCTGTCGAATCGAAATCGGACTCAACGGCGAACATCTCGCTACCATCCCGTTCGAAGTCATAGTCCTGCCCGCTGCGCCAGATGCGTTGCCAGCCACCTAACTGGCTGAAGCGACAGGAATTTCACGAGCCAAGACTTGCGAACCGGCTAGGCTTCGGTGCTGATGAGCGACCTGTTGCCAAACCTCGACGCCCTGCTGGCCCATTTGACAGGCTCCACCACCGGAACCCACGACGCCCGCACGCTGGCCGAGTCCGTCGCCGCGGCCGCCACCGAGGACGACCTTGACTTCGCGCTAGATGCCGTCATCTCCAGCTGGCGTCAATCATGACCGGCCCCGGCGCCGCGGCCAGCACCACCCGGCCACGCCTACTATCACTGGAGGTCCGCGGTTTCCGTGCCTTCGGCACGGAGGCCCGCACGCTCGACCTCGACGCCGCGCTGGTCGTCATCCACGCGAGCAACAGTCAGGGCAAGACCAGCCTGGCTGAAGCTATCGAATTTCTGATCAGTGGCCGCAGCAGCCGACGCGAATTACTCGGTGGCGCAAAGGCCGAATACAACGACAGCCTGCGCAACGCCCATCTGGCAGCCACCGACACCGACGTCTATGTCTCGGCTGTGGTCCGCGACTCGGCGGGTGTGACCCACGAGGTGCGCCGCGAACTGCTATGCGATTTCGGACAAGGTACCGAGTGTGAGAGCCGCCTACTGATCGACGGAGTCGAGGCGGACAGTCTCGACCAAGTGGGCTTTCCGCTCGCCGACCCACCGGTGCGCGCCCCGGTGCTGCTGCAGCACATCCTGCGGCACGTGCTGTCAACCGAGCCAAAACAGCGGGTCGGCTACTTCAAGGCGCTGCTGTCCCTGACAGACCTCGATTCTTTCCGCGAACGCGTGCGTGCGGCCCGCGCTCGTGTAGAAGCCGAGCCGCCAAGCGCTTCGCTACAGCGCGTGGGGTCTCTCGCCGCCACCCCGGCTGCGTCGGCGGCGGACACCATCAGCGCGTTGACCAAGAAACCACTCACCGCAGACACCGCTCGCGGGGCCATAGATAAAGCGCTGCTGGCTGCCGGCGGCGCGATCCTGGTCGACGCCGAAGGGGTCGAGCCGGTTTTCCAGATCGTCGACGATCTTGCCATCGCACTCAGCGCAGCACTCGACGCACAGCGCGAGCGTGCCTTCCCTCTCTCGGCGATAGCGGTGACCGATCTTCCCGACCAAGACCTCGCCAGTCCTGACCTGGAGCACTACAGCACTGCTTTGGCCGAATTCGACCAGCACACCGCTCGGCTCACTCCGGTCCTCGACGCCCTACTCGGCGTCGAGGAGTACGCCCAACTCGACCACGCCGTGTCTTGTCCGGTGTGTGGCACTAACAACGCATTGACCCCCGACCGAGTCAGCGTCCTCCGCGATCATCTGCGCCGGACCCGAACCCTCGGCGAGGTTGCCAGAATCGCCACCGCGGATCTGTCCACCGCACGCCACCAACTCGATCAGTTGACCGTCGCGGCCACTGCGGCGACGCCCGCCGTTGCAATGTGGAGCGACGAGCAGATGGCAGCCGCCACCGACGCGTTGCGTAGTTTGCGGGTCGACATCGCATTGCTAAACGCCACGCAAGCCGCGGCCGCGCATATGGCCGCTGCGGCCACAGACGTGACCACCGCCGTAGCTGCCGCGCGCCGGGCCGTCGAGGCAACCGGCGATGCCGTAGCCGCACGCCAACCCCTGCCCGAAGGGGTCGCTGCCGGCTATCTTGGCATTGAGACCACGGTGTGCCGACTCCGAGCCGCCAGCGAGGTCTACGCCGCGCCCGCTGCGGCGTTGCGTGCTGCCGTCGAGGACGCTGCCCGCGAGCGCATCACCATCAGCGGGTTGGCCGAACTGGCCGACCTGGTGGCAGTCCGAACGGAACTGATCAGCGACGTTGTCACCGAAGCCCTTCGCCAACGCGCTATCCGACGCCTCAACGCCGCCGACAAAGCACTCCGCGACGCCGCCGGCGCGGTTCTCGACGACCGGTTCGCCGAAATGAGCGACACCATCACCAAGTGGTGGTCGACTATCCGCCCCGAAGAACTCGTCGGATTCGGTGGCATCAAACGGCGCGCGGCGGGCGCCCTCTTCGTAAACCTGATCGCTGCCCTGCGCGTTGACCCCACTAGCATTCCGGTCGAACGAGAAGCCCTCGGCGTCTACAGCGATTCCCAGCTAAACGCCCTGGGACTTTCGATCTTCCTGGCACGCACCGAACTGCTCGGTGCGCCGGTCGTCGTTCTCGATGATCCTATCCCCGGCAGCGACGCCGGCCACCGACTTACCTTCGTCCAATACACCTTGGGTGCGCTACTCAGTGCGGGCACGCAAGTCATCTTGACCACATTCGACAGCAAGCTTGCCGAATGGTCCAACACCAACCACGGCGGCAGTGAATTCCTGGCCTACAAACTCGACCTCATCGACATTCTCGCGGGCACCGAACCCACCCAGACCACCGACACGTTCGGACAACTCATGCTCGAAGCGGAAGAAAGCCTGCACGCCCCCACAGCGAAGGGTCGCCGTTCGGCTTGCAACACGATGCGCTCCGCCGCTGAACGCCTCGCCAAACAAATCATCGCCACCGGCTTGACCGACGCGGGCACGCCCACGACGATCAGCGATGTCGAGGTCAAAGCCAACCAGCTCGGTGACCTCCTCACCTTGCTCTATCCCTTTGTCGTCGAAGGCAACTCAGAGAAAGGGCAGTGGAAGACCCTACCTAAGGTCCTCAACCCTGGCAGCCATGACGACGACGTGCCCTCCACGACCGAACTCAAAGTCGTCTTTGGCAACCTCCGCCGAATCAACAAGACACACCAGAAGCACTGGCCCGGTGGGCTGATCAAGTGAGCCGGACTGGTGATGCCAGGACCTAGTCCCCGCGCGCAGGCCCGCAGCAGATGCCTTTGATATCCCGGACGCGACGCCGATCGTTGCCGAGGAAGCCTTGACCGGCGCGGAGACTGGCTCCGTCGAAGCCGCCCGCGCCGCCAACACCGTGCGCGGCTACCGCTACAACTGCGCGAAGTTCACCGCCCATGCACCGACGCTAACGGCGAGTCCTTGCCGGAAGAACCCGCTGCGATCGCGGTCCTAACTGACTTCCCTGGTCCCGCGCAGCGAGATCGGCTGGACGAACAGTTCCTGCGGATGGGCTGCAGGTGCCTCGAATTCGATAGCCTACGAAAGCCTGCTGGTCAACGATTCAAATCAAACACCTCGACCCGTGTCGCAGGTGGCCAAGTCCCCCCTCGGACACAACGTTTTAGCTATACGGATACGAAATACGCTCCGAACTGAATCGGAGCGTATTTTCGTATGCGCTGACGCCGAGAGAGCATCGCGTTCGCCGACACCTGACTCAGCGGTCTCCCGCAGTCCAGCATCAGCCAGCTTCTAAGCGACACAATCGATTTCAGCGATGGCCAGATCGACCGACTGTTGTCGTGTATGGATTACCGGCCAGAAGTCAGCCGCCGAGCCATAGAGGCGAAGCTCGCGTTACGCGCGTCACCCTAGGAGCATGCACCAGCAACTGGTGGCACACCTCTGCGCACTCTCCCTGACCGCACGACAGCCAACGATCATTGGACTTGCCGACCTCATCGTCGGGTTGCCGGGTGCCTACCGACCACGCGTCAACACCCGCGCACACGTTCGCAAACGCGCCGACCTTCACCCTGCGAAATGGGTAGATAGAAAACCCGATATGTACAAATCACGGTTCAGTGAATGTACAGTCCATGGTATGGAGGTATCCGTCACCGAGTTGCGCGCGCACCTCAGCAATTGGCTCGATCGCGCTCGGGCTGGTGGCGAGGTCGTCATCACCGATCGCGGGATTCCGGTCGCGCGACTCGCTGCGCTGGATAGCGCAGGCACGTTGGAGCGTCTCACTGCCGAAGGCGTGATTGGCAAGGCCACCGCGCAGCGGCCCGTCGCTGCGGGTCGGTCCGGGCCCCGACCGCGGCGGCCGGTGTCTGACCGGGTCAGCGACCAGCGGCGCTGACCGGTGCCGCTCGTCTACTTCGACGCCAGCGCCTTCGTCAAACTGCTCACCACCGAGACAGGAAGCGCGCTGGCGTCCGCGCTATGGGACGGCTCCGACGCCGTATTGTCCAGCCGCCTGGCCTACCCCGAAGTTCGCGCCGCACTCGCCGCAGCAGCCCGCAATCACGACATAACCGAATCCGAGCTCGCCGACGCCGAGCGTGACTGGGAGGACTTCTGGGCCGCCACCCGCCCAGTCGAACTCACCGCGATGGTTGAACGGCACGCCGGCCACCTCGCCCGAGCCCATGCCCTACGCGGAGCCGACGCTGTCCATCTGGCCAGCGCGTTGGCCGTCGGCGACCCCGCCCTGATCGTCGCCGTGTGGGACCGACGCCTGCACAGCGGAGCCCAGGCCGCCGGGTGCCGAGTCGCTCCCGCCCAGCTCGACCCCTAGGGCGTGTCTCATAACCATTTGATGGTTGGTCTGTCAGTGTCAGGTGATGTCGAGATCGCGGGTGCTTACCGATGAGATGTGGGCGCGGATCGAGCCGTTGCTGCCGACGGCATCGCCTAAGGGTGGCAGGCCTTTTCGTGATCACCGGATGGCGGTCGAGGGAATTGTGTGGCGGTATCGCACGGGGTGCCCGTGGCGGGATCTGCCCGCGGAGTTCGGGTCGTGGAAGACGGTGTGGCGGCGCCATGACCAGTACAGCAAGGACGGTACGTGGGACGAGATTTTCGCGGTCGTGCTCACGGCTGCCGCTGATGCCGATCTGATCGACTGGGCGGTCAGTGTCGATTCGACGGTCAACCGCGCTCATCAACATGGCACGAACCTGCCGCGGGACACAGGGGGCACCGTCGAATTACAAGAATCTGGGCGTCGAGCCTGCTGACCACGGCATTGGCCGCTCTCGCGGCGGGTTGAGCACCAAGATTCATTCGTTGGTTGACGGCGCCGGTATGCCGTTGGTGGCCGTGTGCGGGCCCGGTCAGGCCGGCGATGCCCCGATGTTCCCGATCCTGCTCGGTCACCTTCGGGTCGCCAGCAGTGGCGCCGGTCGGCCGCGGACCCGCCCCGAGAGGGTGCGCGGTGACAAGGCGTATTCGTCGAAAGCAATCCGCGAGCTGTTGCGTTCTCGGGGGATCACCGCGGTGATCCCGCAGCCTGATGACCAGATTGGCCACCGCCGCCGGCGTGGTCGCGCTGGTGGCCGACCGCCGGCATTCGATGCGCAGGATTACAAGGGCCGCAACGTCGTTGAACGCCGCTTCCAGCGCTACAAACAGTGGCGGGGTATCGCCACCCGCTACGACAAGCATAACCTCAACTACCGCGGCGGCGTCATCCTGCACGCCATCATCGCCTGGCTCAAACGGTTATGAGACACGCCCTAGCCCGAGCGCCCGCCATTCGCATGAGTCGACCCCGATCACGAACGACGATCGGGCACCGATTCGCAAGTCACCACCCCGTGTCGTAGGCGGGCGGGTCCCCCTCGGACACCCGACTGAGGCGAGCGAAAGGATGCCCTGCGTTCAACCTCGCGCCGACGGAGTGTGTCAAGCCGCGAAGCGGCGATCACAAGCCCGCATCAGATGCCTTTACATAGTCCCCAGTGCAGATGTTGTAGTGCCCGGCCGGATCGAATGCCTCTCCGTACCCTGGGAAGTACCACTTCGCCGCTTGGTACATCAGCTGGCCATTGCAGTTGCCGAGGTTGTACGCCACGATCGTTGCCGGTTCCTTGACCGACTGCGCGACGCTGACAGCGCCCGGCGGTATCGCGTAAGAAGTACCCGTCCCGATGGCCTGTTCTCCGCCCCAGGAGGACCATGTGATGTCCCAGATGTCGCCCGTCGGGTCGCCACCGTTGAAGACTCTGGCCGGCCGGACCGTTCCGTAGCCCTTCACGCTCGGGGCCCACGCACGCCCAAGAGTCGGTTGCGGATCGGCCCATGCGGCGGGCGCGCAGGTCGTCGAGCAGGCGGCGACGGTGGTCGTGATGGCCGCGGCGATCTGTGCCGCGATCTTCTTCGGTTGGATTGGCTTCATTGCCGTCAGCCGAGCTGATAGGAGTCGCGTGACACTCGGAAGAAATGTCCGGTGCTGGAGTCGGTGCATGTCATGCCCGAAGGCTCGCTGTCGCAGGTGATGGAACCCAGAGCCCGCGATTGGCCGTAGCCGAGTGTCGGTGCGCCGTCGGGAAATTCGTGATCCGAGTGCCATTCACCCGCGATCGGCGTACCGCCCCGGTCGAGCAGGAATCTGTTGCCTTTCCCACCCATGGTGTAGTCCGGTGGGCGCGGTATCAACCACGTGTAGTCCTTGATCTCGCACATGACACCCCCCGTCCCCATCTTGCAACCGATGTTCCCCGAGGGGGACCGAAAGGCATCACTGTCGTCTGCCTGCGCGGTTGCCGTCGGGCCCATCGTCAACGCGACAGCCGTTATTGCGATCAGCGTCAGCGCCTTCGCCGACTGCCGCTGTGCAGAAAGGTGCGTCATGGTCGTTAGCCGTTCGTTGTTGGCGGTCCATCGTGACCGGTCACCCAGAGGCTGCGGCAGACGCCTTGGTGGTTTCTTGCTGCGCAGGTCAACGCCGGTAAACCTGTCACCACGGTCCGCTTCGCAGTCTCTACCTGACTGACCGACTGGGCCAGGTGGAACCACGTCGTCTCCGACCCGCATAGAAGATCGGAAAAAAGTTGTCCTGCACGCGGGGGCTCCAAGCTCCTACCAGTAGCGCGGCCGCCCGGCAGCGCACTGGACAAAGGACACCTTCATGAATGTCACACTGAACTCCACGCCCAAGCGGCTCATCGCAGCGGTGGGTATGGCGGCGGCCGGCGCCGCCATACCCACCCTGCTCCCCCTGAGTGCCGGAGTCGCCCATGCCGATGCCTGTTACGGCGAGCTCCAATACTCGTACTACTGCTCACCGGCCAGTGGAGCGCAATCGCAAGCTCCAGAGGTCAGTCCGTGGAGTGGACCGCCTTCGACGAACCTGTGGTCGGTCCTTCCCGGTTGCACGGGCGGGGTGCTCGCGGCCCTCGGGGGCGAATGCTGACGCCTCCTTGAGCAGGCGCCGCCCATCCGGGCGAGTTCCTGGGTTTGAAGAACATCGCCCGACCGCTGACGTCGTTGCGTGGGCAGTGCGGCATGTCGGTCACTCCGGGCCAGTTGTCGGCACTGTTCGACGCGCTGTCGTCCTGAGCCGGACGGGGCCGCTGGACTCAGTGCCAGTAGCCTTGATGAGCTTGTGCCGCTTCGTCTTCCAGTAGTGGTCCGACGACGGTGATCGGCCGGTAGCCGTGCTGCAGGATGTTGCGGCACGGCAAGGCGAACGCCGCGTGGTCGGGGTCGTCGCCGGTGAAGTGGAACAGCCGGGTGTTGGACATGCCGTACACCAGCCGGCCGATGCCGCTCCAGTAGATGCCGCCCGCGCACATCGTGCACGGCTCGGTGCTGGCGTACAGCGTCGCCGACTTCATGCCGTCATCGCCGAGCGTTCGCCACGCGCTGCGGACGGTGACCATCTCCGCGTGATCGGTCGGGTCGCCGCCGTCGATGGCCGAGGTGTTGCCGTGCTCGGCCACGACCGAGCCGTCGGCGGCGGTGACCAGGGCGCCGTACGGTGCGCCACCGGATTGTCGAGCTTGTTCCGCCAAGGCGAAGGTCCGCCGCAGCCGAGCCAGATCTTCCTGGCCGGCATCGGGCTCTGCCAGGGCAGGCCCGGCGGTTCGCAGTGCCACGACCGAGGCACCGAACAACAGCCCGGTACCGCGTAGGACGCTCCTCCTGTTCGGCTCGTGCACCACGGCAATGCCTACTTGGTTCCGAACATGCGGTCGCCGGCGTCGCCCACGCCGGGCACGATGTAGCCGTGCTCGTCGAGCTGGCGATCCAGCGCCGCGGCGTAGATGGGTACCTCGGGGTGTGCCGCCTGCATCGCGGCGACACCCTCGGGACAGGTCAGCAGACAGACGAACTTGATGGACCGCGGCCGGTACTCCTTGAGGCGGTCGATGGCGGCCACCGCGGAGTTGCCGGTGGCGAGCAGCGGATCGCACACCACAATGTCGCGCTCGTCCAACTCACTCGGCATCTTGAAGTAATACTCCACCGCGACATGGGTTTTCGGGTCGCGGTACAGACCGATGTGGCCGATGCGGGCGGCGGGCACGACACTGAGCATGCCGTCCAGGATGCCGCTGCCCGCCCGCAGGATCGAGACGAAGACGAGCTTCTTACCGTCGATCACCATGCCGGTGGTGGATTCCAGCGGAGTGTCGATCTCGATCTCGTGCATGGGGATGTCGCGCAGCACCTCGTAGGTCATCAGCGTGGAAATCTCGTTCAGTAGCTGACGAAAACCTTTGGTGGACACGTCTTTCTGTCGCATCAGGGTCAGCTTGTGCTGGACCAGCGGATGATCGACGAGATGCAGGTTACCCATGGCGCCTTCCTAGAAAACCGTGCCGTCACTGCTGATGGACAGGGGCGGACGGCCGGCCCGCAGCTGCCCCGCCACGGTGCGGCCGGCCGCCCAGGTGCCGCCCTCGAGAACACAGGCCAGCGGCAGCGCCGGAAGATCGAGGCCCAGCCTGGTGCGGACGAGGGGCGCCAGCTCGTCGAGAAGCGCCACGGTCAGGGCGCGCCATTCGACCACGAATTCGTCGGCCACCGACCAGGTTCGGTCCGAGGCCGCGGGTTCTCGCAAGCGCAGTACCCCGGTGTCGAGCAGCAGACCGCCATTGCGGTACTCGGGCAGACCAGTCAGGGCGTCCAGCCCGGTGACCGTCACCCCTGCCCACTCGAACGGCTCCAGCAGCGAGTAGGTCAGCCACTGCGACAGCTTGTGGAACGGCATCCAGCCGCGAGACAGGCCGGCTCCCCGCACCGCGGCATGCGGCCAACAGTCTCCGAGCGGTATGCCGCCAATGTGGTTGTCGGCCAACCAGACCCCGGAGAGGGTGTCCAGGAGCCGCACCAGAATGTCGTGGGCGCTGACCGTCGGACCGGCCAGCGCGTCGAACAGACCGCCAGGACGTCCCTGCGGGCCGAAGATCTGAGGTTGGCCCGCCAGGGCGGCACCGAGGCGCCGCAGCAGCTGCACCCGGCCGTCGAGCCCGACCAATGGATTGTCGGGCCCGGCCTGAAAAGCGCGGCGCAGGGCGGTGTCGTCGACGCTGCGCAGTCCCGCGGCGTCGACCTGCAACGGCTGGGCCGGGTCGCTGGAGAACACACCGCCGGCAAAGGCATGCCAGCTGGCCACGCCGAGTCCCTCGGAGCGCGTAAAGCGTTGCCCGGTAGTCGGTTCCACATAGCCCCACTGCGGGCCGGCACCCGCGTCGAGCAGCACGCTGACCACGGCCAGGTCGATCGTGGCGCGGGCCTGCGCGGGCACGTCCAGCGCAATCAGCCGGGCCCGCAGCTCGGTGTTGCGGTCGATGCCGCCGGCCTCGAAATGGCGCCACCGGCTGTGATACGGGATCACCAGATCGGGATACCGCGTGCGGGTGACGTCAGCGACAAGGTCGGCGGCCGGCGCGAGCGCGTCGTCGTCGACCACGAACCAGCGCGACTCCCCCGCCCGCGCGCGGCGCAGCAGGAATTCTGCGCGTGCGCGGATGGCGGCTGTGCTGCGCAGGATGCCGACCGCTATCGCACTGTCGGTGCCAGTGCCGATACCGGTTGTCATGGCGTGAGTCCGCGGCCCTTGGCGATCTTGAGTTCATCTGCGTCGGGCACCGGGCCGGGCGTGAAATAACCGGCGGCCGTCTTGGCATCGATCTCGACGCGGGCATCGGCCGGGATCAGGTCGTCGGGGATGTTCACGCGTTCGACGACCTCGATCCCCGAGCCGGTGATGGCGTCGTACTTCATGTTGCTCATCGAGACCAGACGATGAATCTTGCGGATACCCAGCCAGTGCAGCACGTCGGGCATCAGTTCCTGGAACCGCATATCCTGCACTCCGGCAACACATTCCGTGCGGGCGAAGTACTGGTCGGCGGTGTCGCCCCCGACCTGGCGCTTGCGGGCGTTGTAGACCAGGAATTTGGTGACCTCGCCGAGGGCGCGGCCCTCCTTGCGGGAATACGCCACCAGCCCGACCCCTCCGCGCTGGGCGCCCAGGATGCACTCCTCGATGGCATGGGTGAGATACGGCCGGCAGGTACAGATATCGGACCCGAACACGTCCGATCCGTTGCATTCGTCGTGCACCCGTGCGGTCAGTTCGACGGCCGGGTCGGCAAGATCGCGGGGCTCGCCGAAGATGTAGACGGTCTGTCCGCCGATCGGCGGGAGGAAGACTTCGAGATCGCCGCGCGTGACGAGTTCGGGGTACATGCCGCCGGTCTCCTCGAACAGCACGCGGCGCAGTTCGGTTTCACTGCAACCGAATCGAGCGGCGACGCCGGGAAGAAACCAGACCGGCTCGATGGCCGCTTTGGTCACCAGCGCCGCACCGTTTTCCAGCAGCACCCGGCCGTCCGGGCGGAGCCGGCCCTTGACGATCGCGTCGGCGACCTCGGGGAGCATCACATGGGCCTTGGTGATGGCGATGGTCGGCCGGATGTCATAGCCGCGACCCAGCTCGGCGGAGAACGCCTCGGCGACCATCGCGCCCCACGGGTCAAGACTCACGATCGCCCCGGATTCGGTCCACCGGGGATACGGGCCGATCACATCGGTCGGTGCGGTGTTGGTCAGGTCGGCGCGGTGCTCGGGCGAGAGCGCCCCGGCCGCGACTGCCAGCGCCCGGTAGACGCTGTAGGACCCGCTGTGGGTACCGATCACATTGCGATGCGCGCGCGTGGCCGTGGTCCCGATGACGGGGCCGCGCTCGGCGGCCGTCGCTGCACCCCAAAGGATCGGCGGGGCGTCGGCGCCGCCACTGTGCGAGGTCAATCGGATGTGGCGGGCGGGGTTTCGGGGCGGGATCCCTGACGCGGCGAGGCCTGATGCCGCATCCGGACCTGGTGCTGCGTCGATACCTGATTCAACGACCATCGATGGCGCTCCTTCCCGGCATGCTCCAGTCAACCCTGAAACGGCCGGGTGTGCAGCGGTACGGGCGGACCGCCTGGACTGAGAGCTCAGTAGACGTCGCGGACGTAGCGCTTGTCGGCGATCAACTCGCGCTTGTAGTCGTGCGCCGCCGATTCCGACATGCCGCCGTGCGTCCTGATGATGTTGGTCAGCGTGACGTCGACGTCCTTGGCCATCCGGGCCGCGTCACCGCACACGTAGAAATGCGCGCCGTCCTCGAGCCAGCGCCACAGGATCTCGCCGTGCTCGCGCATTCGGTGCTGCACATATATCCTGCGCGCCTGGTCCCGGGAGAACGCGGTGTCCAGCCTGGTCAGCAGGCCGTCGGCCGCGAAGGCCTCCAATTCGTCCTGGTAGTAATAGTTTTCGGCCCGGTGCTGGTCACCGAAGAAGAGCCAGTTGCGGCCGGTGTGCCCCAGCGCCCGCCGCTCGTGCAGAAACCCGCGGAACGGTGCGACACCCGTGCCGGGGCCGACCATGATCATCGGGGTCAGCGCATCCTCGGGCGGCCGGAAGTGCGGAGCGGCCTGCAGGAACACCGGCACCGTCGCGGCACGGTCGGCCAGGTACGTCGACGCGACGCCGTGCCGCATGCCGCCGCGCGCACCTTGGTACCGCACGACCGACACGGTCAGTTGCACCTCGTCGGGGCTGACGAGCGGGCTGGACGATATGGAGTACGAACGTGGCGCGAGGCGCACCAACGCATCTCGCCATTCCTCGGGTTCCGCGCGGACCTTGAACTCCTCGACGAGGTCCAGGCCGGTTCGGCCGTCGAGCCAGCGCTCGCGTTCTTCCCGGGGCGCCCGCAGAATCTTGGCGCCGTGCCGCTCGGCGAGGAAGTTGATCAGGGTCGGCGACACCTTGCAGATGTCGTACGACGTGGTCAGCGCATCACGCAAAGCTGTTTCCGCGCCGGCGATCTCGACGATCTCATCGCCGGAGAGCCCGGTCGCGGTCAGCCAGGCGCTCACCGCGTCCGGAGCATTCGCCACGACCACGCCCAGCGCATCGCCGACGCCGTAGCTGACGTCGTGCCCTGTCAGGTCGAATCCGATCTGACGTACTTCCTTCGCGCCACCGGCGGTCAGGAGCGTGTTGCGGCACAGCGGAACAGGCAGCGGGTTGTTGCGCGTGAACGGCTTGGCGGTTTTGGAGGAAGGGTTGGCGGGGGCGGCCGGTGCCGCGGGAGCGACAACCGATGCTTCAAGAGCGACAGCGGCCAGGTCCGCCGCGGCCAATTCGACAACGGCGTCGGCCCACTGGGCGAGCGGTTCGTCGTCGTACGCCTCGCAGTCCGCGCGGTCCAGTAGCGCGGTGGCCCCCAGCTCGGCAAGCCGGCCGTCCAAGGACTTGGCGTAGCCGCAGAAATTCTCGTACGCACGGTCACCGATCCCCAGCACGGAGTACCGCACCCCGCTCAGGTCCGGCGCATCGGCGGCGCTCAGCCGCGCCCAGAAGTCCGCGCCGTTGTCGGGAGGCCCGCCGTCACCGAAAGTGCTTGTCACGACCAGGACTTCGCCCGCGGCGGCGACCTCGTCCAGCGCGGTGTCGTCCAGCACCTGCAATCTGGCCCCGGTGATCTTCGCGGCCAGACCAGCCGCGAATTCTTCAGCGGTGCCGGTCTGCGAAGCCCACAGCACCAATGGGCCCGACGTCGCGGGCGCCGCCACGGCGCCGGTCGCCGTGGCGGGGGCCGACACACTGTGCGCGCCGGCCAGTGCCCCGTTGACCCACAGCCGGACGATGCCGCTGACGGGCGCAGACTCGGGCAATACCGGCATCCCGGTGGCATGCTGGACGCCGGTGAAGAATCCGGCCAGATAGGCCTTTTCGGTCTCGTCGAGAGTAGGCGGACCGCCCAGGCCCAGTGCCGCTGCCAACGGATGGGCGGCGGCGACACCGGAGGTCGCAGCGGGCGCGACCGGCGCCGCTGTCTCGGTCTCGCTCAGGACCGGCGCCAACCGCACGGCGCATACCTTGAATTCGGGCTGCAGCGAATCCGGGTCCACCGCATCGTTGGTCACCGCGTTGATGGTCAGCCGGTCGCCCTGCGCGTCGTTCCAGTGGAACGGCGCGAAACAGTTGCCCGGACGCACCCGGTCGGTCAGGAGTGCCGGCAGGACGGCCGTGCCGCGTCGCGACCAGATCTCGACAGACGCACCATCGGCGATACCGAGATCCGCCGCATCGGTCGGATGAATCTCCACGAACGGAGACCCGTTGAGTTTGTTGAGCTTGGCCACCTTCCCGGTCTTGGTCATGGTGTGCCACTGGTGTTGCAGCCGACCGGTGTTCAGCACCAACGGGAATTCGTCGTCGGGTAGTTCCGCGGCGTCCATGTGCGGACGGGCGTGGAACACAGCCCGCCGCGACGGTGTCGGGAAGGCCAGCCGCGGTTGATGTCCGTCGACGTCGACGAACAGGTCCTGGCTGACCCCGTCATTGACGTAGCGGGTCGGGTTCCGATCGCCCCCTTCGGGCGGGCAGGGCCATTGCAGCGGGGTTTCGCGCAGCCGCTCGTAGGTCACGCCGCCCAGGTCGTAGCCGGTGCGGCGATTGGCGAACTGGCGGATCTCGGCGAACACGTGCTCGCTGGACTTGTAGTCGAACTGGTCGCCGAAGCCCATGTGCCGGGCCACATTACAGATCAGTTCCCAGTCGGGCCGCGCGTCGCCGGCCGCCGGGATGCTCTGCTGCAGCAGCGTGAGGTTGCGCTCGGAGTTGACCATGACGCCCTCGGCCTCGGCCCACAAGGTGGCCGGCAGCACGATGTCGGCGTACGCGTTGGTCGCGGTGTCCTGGTAGGTGTCCTGGGTGATCACCAGTTCGGCCGCCTGCAGCCCGTCGATGACGGTCTGCCGATTGGCCACGGTGGCAACGGGATTGGTGCAGATGATCCACACAGCCTTGATGTCGCCCGTGCCCAGCTGCCGGAACATCTCGATGGTGCCGGGACCGACATCGGTGCGGATGGTGCCGGGTTCGAGCTCCCATTGCTCCTCCACGAACGCGCGCTCGTCGGCCGACGTGACGGCGCGTTGCCCGGGCAGGCCGGGTCCCATGTAACCCATTTCGCGGCCGCCCATGGCGTTGGGCTGGCCGGTCAGCGACATCGGGCCGCTGCCTGGGCGGCAGATGGCGCCGGTCGCGAGGTGCAGGTTGCAGATGGCGTTGGTGTTCCAGGTGCCGTGGGTGCTCTGGTTCAGGCCCATGGTCCAGCACGACATCCACTCCCCCGCCTCCGCGATCATCTCGGCGGCACGGCGGATGTCGGCTTGGGGAATACCGGTGATCTCGGCGACCTTGGCGGGCGGATAGTCGGCCAGGAACGCGGGCATGGCCTCCCAGCCCTCGGTGTGCTCGGCGATGAATTCCTGATCGATCGCACCGCCTTCGACCAACAGGTGCAGCAGGCCGTTGAGCAGCGCCAGGTCGGTGCCGGGCTTGATCTGCAGGAACAGATCGGCCTTGTCGGCGGTCGCGGTGCGGCGCGGGTCGACGACGATCAGCTTGGCGCCTTTGGCCATCCGGTCGGCCATACGCAGGAACAGGATCGGGTGGCAATCGGCCATGTTGGCGCCGATGACGAAAAACAGTTCAGCAGAATCGAAATCGGTGTACGAACCAGGCGGGCCGTCGGCGCCGAGCGACTGCTTGAAGCCGGTACCGGCGCTGGCCATGCACAGCCGCGAGTTCGATTCGATGTGCACGGTGCGGATGAAGCCCTTGGCCAGTTTGTTGGCCAGGTACTGGGCCTCGATGGTCATCTGGCCCGAAACATACAGCGCCACAGCGTCGGGACCGTGTTCGTCGATGATGGCCCGCAGCCGGCGGCCGGCTTCGGCCGTGGCGTCGTCGGTCGTGACGCTGACCATCTCGTCGTTGCGTCGCACCAAAGCCGTGGTGAGCCGGCCGACGTCGGCACTCATCATCTCCGCATGGGTGGCCCCCTTGGTGCACAGCCGCCCGAAGTTGGTGGGGTGCAGCCGGTCTCCGGACACGCGCGCGATGACGGGCAAACCCGTTCCCTGGTCGGTACGGGTCTCGACCGAAATGCCACAACCGACACCGCAATAGGAGCACGCGGTGCGCGTGGTGTGTGCTCCGGAAGCGGTCATGACACAGTTCTACGGGCCGTCAATTCCGCAACCGTTGCGCGACTATGTACTACGCGTCAACCCGAGCTCACATGACCAGTAAGCCTTGGTGCGCAACATGTTTCATGCCGGAATCATGGTGGAAATATGCCGGAAACCTGTGACCTGGGTTACGCGCTCTCCGGGGCCCAGCCCGGGCCGCGGAACGCGTGCCCGAAGCGGTGTTTCCAGCTGCGGGCCGCACGCACATCTTGCCAGATGGCGGTGTATTCGTGCGTGGCGACCCGGACCGGGTTGAACGTCTTGATGTTCTTGGTCAGACCGTAGACCACGCGCTCGCCTTCCGGTTCGAAACTGCCGAACAACCGGTCCCAGATGATCAGGATGCCACCGTAATTCGTGTCCAGATACTGCGCGTTGGAACCGTGGTGGACGCGGTGGTGCGACGGGGTGTCCATGATGAACTCGATTGGCCGCCAGAGCTTTCCGACGCGTTCGGTGTGGATGAAGAACTGGTAGAGCAGGCTGATGGACTGCTGCAGCAGGATCATCCACGGCGAGAATCCGAGGAAAGCCAACGGCAACCAGAACGGCAGTGCGGTGAACGGCGTCCAGGTCTGCCGCAGCGCGGTGGACAGGTTGTAGTGCTCGCTGGAGTGATGCACGACATGACTGGCCCAGAACACCCGAATCGTGTGGTGGGTGCGGTGGTACCAGTAATAGAGGAAGTCGTCGGCGACGAAGAGCGCGATCCAGGTCAGCGGGTTGCCGGCCGGCAGGTGCACCGGCGCCACCAGGTACGCCGCGCTGTACGCCGCCAGGACCACCAGCTTCCAGCCGATGTTGATGATGACGTTGCCGATGCCCATGGTGAGACTGGTTCGGGAATCACGGAATTCGTACCCGACCTCGTCGTCGTCCGGCAGGAAGCGGAAGGACACCGCCTCCAGCACCAGGCAGATCACGAACACCGGGATCGCGTGCAGGATCAGATCGAACATCTGGGCTTACTCCTCACCGGAAGCATCAGTGGCAGAGAGGGTGTCGACGACGCGGCCCAGCAGCTCGTCCGCCACGCGGTGCGCGGCGTCGGCGTCGCGAGCGACGAGGTGCTCGGCCAGCGCGATGTGGGCGTCACGGTCGACGAGTTCGGCCGCCGTGCCGAGGTCGGCGATCACGCCGAAGCCGATGTCGGCGAACGCCGCGACCAGGGTGTTCAGCGCCAACCGGTAAGCGAGGTTGCCGCTGCCGTCGATCACCGCGGTCCAGAACGCCAGATCAGCGGCGATGGATTCATCGGTGCGTTCCGGCGGGTACGCCGCGGCCGCGGCGGCGATCACCGCCAGCTCGCCATCCGTGGCGTTCAGTGCGCACAACCGAGCCGCATCGGCGGCCACCGACCGGCGCATGACCATGATGTCGCGCGCGATCTGCAGCGCCGGCACCGCGCCGGTGGCGGCGAGCGTACTGAGCACGTCCAACCCCGCCGTCTGACGCCAATCCTGGACCCGGGTCTTACCACCGTGACTGATGCGGACCAGGCGGGCCTGCTGCAGCCGCTTGAGCGCTTCCCGGATGGCGTGCCGGTTGACCGCGAAGGCCAGCGCCAGCTCGCGCTCGGACGGCAGCGCCTCGTCCACCGCAGCACGTCCGGACAGGATTTCCTCGACGAGATGCGCGAAGACCGCATCACTGACCGCCGCGCGCGAGACGGGTGCGATGTCCATCCACCGATGATCGAGGGTCGACGGATTACTGGTCAACTGGTTGGACCAGTGATCTGGGTCACAAATACGGAGATGCCCCGCGGGAAACTCCCGCGGGGCATTCCGGTCAACGACCGCTCAGGTCGCAGGCACAACTGCCCGGCCGACGTGCTCCCCCGTCGCTGCCCGCAGGTGCGGCTGGCGCAGGAACACGAACCAGGTGACGACGCCGCACACCACGTAGAAGGCGAGGAACACCCAGAAGGCGGTGGTCGCCGAGTGCGACGGACCCGCATAGGACGTCCGGAGCACGATGTTGACGAGCACGCCACCGAACGCGCCGACAGCACCGGCGAAGCCGATCAGGGCACCGGACATGCTGCGCGACCACAGCATCTTCTCCGTCGCACCGAGCGCGTCCTTGCTCTGCGCCTTGGCCTCGAAGATCGACGGGATCATCTTGTAAGTCGAGCCGTTACCGATGCCGGTCAGGATGAACAGCACCATGAACGCCGCGATGTAGACAGCCATCTGAGCGCCGGTTGCCGGGCCCTTGGTGGCGTCATCCCACATGCCACCCACGACCAGGACGCCGGTGACGGCCGTCATCGCGGCGAACGTGTAGAGCGTGATCTTGCCACCGCCGATCTTGTCTGCGAGCTTGCCGCCGAACGGACGCGAGATCGAGCCGAGCAACGGGCCCAGGAAGGCGATCCACGCGGTGTGGATGGACGCGTCGAAGTTCGCCTTGGCCAACTCCTTGGCCGCTTCCTTGGGCAACTTGGCCACCGCAGCGACGTGGTACTTGTCCAGCAGCGGCGCGACGTCCTGCGCGGTGAAGTTGATGTTCAGGATCTGGGTGAACGCGAAGCTGAAGCCGATGAACGAACCGAACGTGCCGATGTACAAGAAACACATCACCCACGAGTTGCGGAACTTCATGGCCTCGACCATCGCCGAGAGGTTGGACTTCTGCCCCTGGATGTTGTCCATGAACAGCGCGGCACCGATGGCCGCGGCGGCCAGCAAGACCAGGTAGATGGCGCAGACGACCTCCGGGCGACGGTTGCCGAGGGTGGCGATGACGACCAGGCCGATGATCTGCAGGGCCGGGACACCGATGTTGCCGCCACCGGCGTTCAGGCCGAGCGCCCAGCCCTTCAGCCGCTGCGGGTAGAAGGCGTTGATGTTGGTCATCGACGACGAGAAGTTACCGCCACCGAAACCGGCGACC
Source organism: Mycolicibacterium sp. HS_4_1 (assembly GCF_054515875.1). NCBI lineage: Bacteria > Bacillati > Actinomycetota > Actinomycetes > Mycobacteriales > Mycobacteriaceae > Mycobacterium > Mycolicibacterium sp. HS_4_1. The sequence continues at coordinate 2,076,837 of NZ_CM137261.1, read as the reverse complement.
GCCGCAACGATCAGGAACGTCGTGTACGACGTGCCCGGATGCATCATGAAGTACATGGTCAGCGCACACGGGACGGCCAGCATCAACGCACTGAAGATGGTGAAATTGCGGCCACCGAACTTCGCGGGCCCGATGGTGTACGGGATGCGCATGAGCGAACCCACCGCGATCGGGACGGCCCCGAGCACGAACTTGCCCAGCGCGTCGATGCCGTAGACCGCCTGCGGCATGAACAGCACCATCACCGACCAGATGCTCCACACAGAGAAGCCGACATGCTCGGCGAAGATCGACCAGATCAGATTCCGCTTGGCGATGTCCTTGTTGCCGGCATCCCACGCAGCAACATCCTCGGCATCCCAGTGCTCGATGTCGCGGTTTCGACTCAACAGACTCACGAAGCCTCCCAGTTCAGTAATTGGTTGGCTACATATGTACGGGCGCGCGATTCCGCAGCTGTTGCCCTGCGATGTCAGCAAAGTCAAGAGGGGCTCATTTACCCTCGCGGGCCCGCGTGACCGGCGCGATTCACAGCCGTCGTATCACCGCAACAAGCACGAAATAACTCCCACGGCGGCGCGGCCCTCCTGCTGACCCTGAATTCAGGGCGTATTTCAGCGAGTGGCACGCACCGGGTGTACAGGGCCAACGCGTGTCTCAGCGGTCGCGCAACTGACCCTGAAACCAAGCACCGCCGCGACGGGAACCCGTCGTGGCGGTGACTTCGATTTGAAACTGGGAACGCCGAGACTCAGGCCTTCTTCGCCTCGTCCGCTTTGGCATCTGTGGTGCCGTCGGCGACTTCAGCGTCGTCGGCATCGGAAGCCGCGGACTCGCCAGCCTCCTCTGCGCCCTCGGCCGGGGCGTCCTGGGCCTTCTCAGACTCCCTGGTCTCCTCGGCAGCCTCAGGTTCTGCGGCTTCTTCCGGAGCCTCGTCGACAGCTTCTTCGGCCGCGGGCTCATCACCCTCAGCTGCTTCGCTCTCAGCCTCGTCGGCTTTGGTTTCGTCCTCCGAAACCGCTTCGGCGACAACCGTTTCCGGCTCCGCTTCGGTCTCGTCGTCGGGATAGTCCTCGGTGCCCGCTACGGCGGCATCGTCACCGGCGACCTCAGCGCCGGTGCCATCGGCCTCGGCCTCGGAGGTAGCCGCACCGCCGCGCGACCGTTCCCGCAGCGCATCGACGATGAGCAGCAGGACCCCGATGACACTGGCGCCGATACACACCCAGGCGATCAGCTCATTGCTGGTGACGATTGCGGTCACCAGCGCCGTCAGGCCGATGAGGGCAAGGACCAGCGCAATGATCAGCATTGTTCAGCCGTCAGCTGTTGCCCCGGTTGAACTGGCCGAAGCCAGCACCTTCGCCACCGGCCGACGAGTCCGCCGGCGCGGCCGAGCCGCGCTGGCCGAGCTCTTCGAGCTGGGACTCCAGGTAGGTCTTGAGGCGGGTGCGGTACTCGCGCTCGAAGGTGCGCAGCTGCTCGAGGCGGCCTTCCAGCACAGTGCGCTGCTGGTTGATGTTGCCCATGATTTCGGTGTGCTTGCGCTCGGCGTCGGCCTGGAGGGCGTCGGCCTTGTCCTGGGCCTGCCGCAGCTGGGCTTCCGACCGGGTCTGCGCGTCGGCCAGCATGGCCTCGGCGCGCGCCTTGGCGTCGGCGACCGTGGTCTCTGCCGTGTGCTTGGCTTCGCTGACGAGAGCATCGGCCTGGGCGCGAGCGTCGGCGAGGGTCTTGTCGGCCTCGGCCTTGGCCGAGCCGGTGAGGCGGTCGGCGGTGTCCTGGGCCAGGCTCAACACCTTGGCCGCGCGGACGTGGTGGTCCTCGCCGACCGGTGCGGCCACGGGAGCGGCCACCGGGGCGGGCGCCGCGACGGGCTCGGGCTGCGGCTCCGGCTTGGTGAACACCGGAGCCGCCACCGGCTGGCCGGTGCGCGCGGACTGGACCTCGGCGTCGAGCTCGGCGACCCGCTGCCGCAGATCGCTGTTCTCTTCGATCAGCCGGGTCAGCTCGGTCTCGACGAGATCGAGGAACGCATCGACCTCATCCTCGTTATAACCGCGCTTGCCAATCGGCGGCTTGCTGAATGCGACGTTGTGGACGTCAGCCGGAGTTAGCGGCATCTTCTGCCCCCTTGCAGTCTGGACCGTCAATCGGTGTCAAAGTGTAGAGCGATCAAAGTGTAGAGCGATCGTGGAGTAACTGGCGTCCATCCTGTCACAGCAGACCCGGCGGTTGCAGGCGAGGGCCGGAATTAAGAACGAATTTCAATGTTTCATTGGAATTTCGCGAGCTGCCGTCCGGTGTCCGTCGCAATTGACCAAAACGAAAGAAGCGCATTAATTACATAAATGTAATTGATGCGCTTCTGCAGGTCAGAGGAACGACGCGCTCAGGCCCCGACCTGATCGAAAGACAGCCGCATGCCGACGAACACCACCATCAGCAGCACCACGATGGACAGATCGACCCGGACCGGACCGATGGTCAGCGGGGGGATCAAGCGCCGCAAGAGCTTCACCGGAGGATCGGTCACCGTCATGATCGCCTCCAGGATCACCACCGTCAGTCCCCTGGGCTGCCAGTCCCGGCTGAATCCGCGGATGAACTCCACCACCACGCGGGCGATCAACAGCAGCCAGAAGACGAACAGCGCAAAACCCAGGATGTCGAAGAACAGGGTCAATGCAACAGACCTCACTAGCGCGGGAAAAGCGCCGACTGATGTCGGCGCTTGAAGACGAGCCTACATAACGCAGACCCCTCCAGCCGGGGCCGAAGGGGTCTTGCGTAGAGCTGGTCGGTGCCACCTGGCGTGCTACTGGTAGCTGTAGAAGCCCGCCTCGGCGATACGACGACGCTCTTCGGCGCTGACGTCGACATCGGCCGGCGACAACAGGAAGACCTTGGTGGCGACCTTGTCGAACGAGCCGCGCAGCGCGAAAGCCAGGCCGGCGGCGAAGTCGACCAGGCGCTTGGCATCGGCGTTGTCCATCGACACCAGGTCCATGATCACCGGGGTGCCGTCGCGGAAGCGCTCACCGATGGTGCGGGCCTCGCTGTAGTCCTTGGGCCGCAGCGTGGTGATCTTGGCCAGCGCACTACCGGCCTCGAACAGCTCGGCCATGCGGCGCGGCTCCATGGCAACGGCACCGCGGGTGGCACCACGCAGGGTGTTGAAGCGGGGCCGCTCGAACTCCCGCGGGCCACGGGCCGGCATCTCGTCGTAGGCACCGCGGTAACCCATTGGGGCGCTTTCCATTTCGCGGCCGTATTCGCGGCCCATGCGGTCGTCGTAGCCGCGCGGCTCACCACGGCCGTAGTCGTCGTCCTCGAAGCGCTCCTCACGGGGCCGACGCGGGGCCGCGTAGGCGCGCGCCGGGCGCTCTTCGTCGTCGTAGTACTCGTCGTCATACTCGTCCATCGGCGCCATACCGAAGTAGGCCTTGACCTTGTGCAGTGTGCTCATCGGATGCCCCTAGCTAAGAATGTGGTCTCTGGTGACTGTGATGTAGGTGTGACTGGAGTGACTACTCATGGTGACGTTAGAGGACGCGGTCCCATTAACGCGGTACCGACACGCACACACGTTGACCCGTGTCGCACCGCAACTTCGAGGTCATTCGACATGCCCGCGGACAGCCCCAGCCGGTGCGGGTATTGCGTTTGGACCCTGAGCAATTCGGCCTCCAGCCGCGCAAACTCTGCGTCGGCGTCGCTGGCCAGCGGCGGGATGGCCATCAGACCCGCCAAGCCCAGGCCCGGAGCGGTGTGCGCGGCGGCACACAATTCATCGATCAGATCGGGGTGGCTCACCGGCACCCCGCCGCGGGCCGGGTCCCCGTCGAGGCTGACCTGGATGTACACCTGCAACGGCTCCGACCTGCGACCTTGGTCCAGTGCCTCCACCGTGCCGCGGGAGAGCGCCGCGAGCAACGGCGCGGTGTCGACCGAATGCACCACTGCCGCCCAACCCGCCACGGCCCGCGCTTTGTTGCGCTGAATTCGGCCGATCATGTGCCACCGAATTGCATTGTTCGACTCTATGTTCGATGACGAATCCAACAATTCACCCGGCGCTGTGATCAATTTCTTGTTGGACAGCGCTTCCAAGGCTTCGGTGACTTTGGCTACCTTTGCTGCGGCTTCCTGCTCCCGCGATTCGCCGAATGCCCGGCACCCCAATCCATACAGCGCAACAACATCGGTCGCGGGAAAGAATTTGGTCACCGGAAGAAATTCAATGTCGGCCCGATCCCGGCCGGCAGCTGCCGCGGCAGCGTCGATTCGCGTCTGAGTCCTGGCCAGCGACGCGGCCAGTTCAGCCTCGCGCGGCGCGCTGGTCATTCCATCCACACCACCGACGCCAGCCGCCCGGTCGGGGCGCCACGTCGGTGACTGAACAGATTCGGGTCGTCGACCGTGCAGCGCGGGTCGACGTCGACGGCTTTGATGCCCAGCCCCGCCAACTGCTTGGCGATGCCGGCCCGCAGGTCCAGACCCACGGTGCCGCGGGCGGTGGTGGTGATGCTGCCGGGGAGCACGGCCTCCACGTCGTCGGCCATCTCGTAGGGCACCTCATAGTTGCGTCCGCTGACCGCCGGGCCGAGCAGCACCGAGATGTCAGCGATCTGCGCGCCGAGCTTCTGCATGGCCTCGACCGTCCGCAGCACCACGCCGCCCGCCGCACCGACCCGCCCGGCATGCACGGCCGCCACCACACCGGCGCGCGCATCACCCAACAGCACCGGCACGCAGTCGGCCGTGATCACCGCGAGCGGCAGCCGCGGCGTCGCAGTGACCAGAGCGTCGGTGTTGTCGTAGGCTCCCCCGGCTCCAGTTCCAGGACCTTCGACAACTTCGACATGGTCACCGTGGACCTGGTTCATCCACACCAACGGGCCGTGCCCGATGGCCTCGGCCAGCCGAGACCGGTTGGCCGCCACGGCCTTTGGATCGTCGCCGACATGGTCACCCAGGTTGAACGTGTCGAACGGGGCCTTCGAGACCCCGCCCGCACGCGTCGTAGTCACTCTGCGGATACGGAACGTCACGATTCCAGATTTATCATGCGGACCCGCGTCACTCGACCATCGTCAGTGCTTCATGAACGGCGGCACGTCGACATCGTCGTCGTCGTCGCCACGACCGCCCACACTCACCGTCACACCGTTGGTCGCCGCCGGCACGCTGCCCGGGTCGGCTCCGAAGGCACCGAGCTTGCCCGCGCTGGCGGCCGAGAAGGTCTGGGCCCGGTGCGCGCCACCCGTGGCCGGCGTAGCCGCGGCACCCGGCACCGCCGAGGTGACCGGCTTGCGGCTCTGGCCGGCGGTGTCGAAACCAGCCGCGATGACCGTGACTCGAACCTCGTCACCCAGCGAATCGTCGATGACGGTTCCGAAGATGATGTTGGCCTCGGGGTGCGCGGCGTCCTGCACCAGCGACGCGGCCTCGTTGATCTCGAAGAGACCCAGATCGCTGCCACCAGCCACCGACATCAGCACACCCTGAGCGCCGTCCATCGAGGCCTCGAGCAGCGGCGAGTTGATGGCGATCTCGGCGGCCTTGAGCGCGCGACCGTCGCCGCGGGCCGAGCCGATGCCCATCAACGCCGTGCCGGCGCTGCTCATGACGCCCTTGACGTCTGCGAAGTCGACGTTGATCAGACCCGGGGTCGTGATCAGGTCGGTGATGCCCTGAACACCGTTGAGCAGCACCTCGTCGGCGCTGCGGAACGCGTCCATCAGCGAGACGGCGGCGTCGCCCATCTGCAGCAGGCGGTCGTTGGGGATGACGATCAGGGTGTCGCAGCTTTCGCGAAGTGCCTGGATACCCGTTTCGGCCTGGTTCGAGCGGCGCTTGCCCTCGAAGGAGAACGGGCGGGTCACCACACCGACGGTCAGCGCGCCGAGCTTGCGCGCGATGGAAGCGACGACGGGCGCGCCACCGGTGCCGGTGCCACCACCCTCACCTGCGGTGACGAACACCATGTCGGCGCCGCGCAGCAGCTCCTCGATCTCGTCCTTGGCGTCTTCGGCAGCCTTGCGGCCGACCTCGGGGTCGGCGCCGGCGCCCAGGCCGCGGGTCGAGTCGCGACCGACGTCGAGCTTGACGTCGGCCTCGCTCAGCAGCAGCGCCTGGGCGTCGGTGTTGATCGCGATGAACTCGACGCCACGAAGGCCCTGTTCGATCATGCGGTTGACGGCGTTGACGCCGCCGCCGCCGACGCCGATCACCTTGATGACGGCGAGGTAGTTATGCGGGGGTGTCATCTGACGTCTTCCTCCCTGGCTCGGTTTGTCCTGAGCAAAACTTCTCGAATCAAAACCCTAAACCTCAACCATAGGGTTAGAGTTATGTCAAGTTGTTCCGCGCAAACAGAACGGTAGGGGGCGGCCGCGCCGCAGCCGTGCAGGCGCGCCGAGAGTTCACGCGATTTTTCTTCGGTCCGGGGCGACAAGAGCGACGGGGAATACGGATAGGCGGGGCGAAGCGATGAAACTCGATGAGCTACTTCACAGTCGGCAGGTCAGGGCTGGACACGTCATAGGTGTGCCCCGGCTGGGTCAATAGTGCCCCCAACTTCAGCGCCTTCTCTTCAGTGCGGTCGGTGGTCCCCCAGATGACCTCACGACCGTCGTTCAGGGTCAGCGTCACGCCGGCGACCGATGGCGCCCCGACCCGCGCGACCTGGCTGAACACCTCGGGACGCAGCGACAACAACACCTCGAGAGCGGCCAGCGTCGCGGGATCCTTCGGCCCGGGATTCTCGGCGTCGAGGTACGGCAGCCCCTGCGGGGGCGGCTCGGTCGCGAAATCCACCCCGTCCCGGTCGAATAGGTGTGGGCCGTCCGGATAGTCCTTGGCCGCCACCGGAACCCGCTCCACCACCGTGATGCGCAGGGTCGACGGGTACTCCCGCTGCACCCGAGCACTGGCCACGCGCCGGATGGTGGCGACCCTTTCGGCCACCGCATCGGTGTTGACCTGAAGCAGCGGCGTGTCCGGTGTGACCGCGGCCGCCGCCGTGACCTCGTCCTCGGTCAGGGTCGTCACGCCGGTCACCACCGTGTGCCGGACGGCCATGATCGGCGTGAAGTACAGCACCAGCCCCAACGTGACCGCGAGCACGGCCGCCGCCGCAGACCACAACAACAGCTTCAAGCCGCGGATGACGCCCCGCGTGGGCGCCTTGGGCTGCTCCGAGAGGCCGGCCGCCCGGCGCCGGGCTTCCTGGTGCGCCTGCTCCAGGGCCCTGGCCCGTTCCAGCGCGATCCGCCGTTCCTCCCGCTCCCGGCGGGCGCGGCGACGGGGCCCTTCGTAGTCCGGTGACGCGGGATCAGCCGCCGCGGCATCCGACACGCTGTCCTCGGCTGCGGGTTCTGCTGCCGCGGTGTCCGGCTCGGCCGCCTCAGGTGCGACGTCTTCGGTCGTGTTGTCCTGCGTCACAACCGGATCCGGCTCCCCCGAGCCATCCTCCACGGTCACGGCGTGGGCCGTCCCGGAGCGGCGCGGTCGGCCTTGACCTCGAGTGCGGTCAAGATTTCGCGGCCCAGCAGGGTGACGTCGCCGGCACCCATGGTGACGATGACGTCACCGGGACCGGCCTTGGCCGCCACCTGCTCGGCGACCGCCGAGAAGTCCGGCACGTAATGCACCGGGGCGCAGACGTGTTCGACGATGCTCGCGCCACTGACCCCGGCCATCGGGGCCTCGCGTGCGGCGTACACGTCAAGCACGAACACCTCGTCCGCACGGTCGAGTGCCTGGCCGAACTCCTTCGCGAAAGTCTTTGTCCGCGAATACAAGTGGGGCTGGAACACCACGATGGACCGCGACGTGCCGGCCACGGCCCGCAACGCTTCCAGAGTCGCCCGGACCTCGGTGGGATGATGTGCGTAGTCATCGAAAACCCGGACGCCATAAGCGGTTCCGACAGCCTCGAAGCGCCGCCGCACGCCTTCGAACCCGGTCAGGCCGTCGAGCACGACCTCGGGATCGGCGCCGACCTCGCGGGCCGCCAGCAGCGCGGCCAGCGCGTTGAGTGCCATGTGCTTGCCCGGCACCGACAGCCGCATGCCGCGGCGGTGCGGCTCGCCCGCCAGCTGGACGGCCGCCACCCCGCCGGTGCCCTGCTGCTGCCAGGTCAGCAGCGTCGCTTCCAGATCCGTGCGCTGTGCACTGCCCATGCCGTACCGCAGCACGCGGACCCCACGCTCGACCGACCGCTGGGCCAGGGCTTCCGCGCCCGGGTCGTCGGCACACACCACGAGCGCACCGCCGGGACGCAACCGGGCCACGAAGTCGTCGAACACCGCGGTGTAGGCCTCGACGGTGCCGAAGTGATCCAGGTGATCAGCCTCGATGTTGGTCACGACCGCGACGTCGGGGGTGTATTCGAGCAGCGAACCGTCGCTCTCGTCGGCTTCGGCGACGAAACAGTCACCACTGCCGTGGTGGGCATTGGTGCCGGCCTCGCCCAGATCGCCACCGACGGCGAACGACGGATCAAAACCACTGTGCTGCAACGCCACGATGACCATCGAGGTCGTTGTGGTCTTGCCATGGGTGCCGGTCACCAGCACCGAGCGGTAGCCATCCATCAGCTTGGCGAGTACCACCGGGCGCATGATCACCGGGATGCCCCGCCGCTGCGCCTCCACCAGTTCGGGGTTGTCCTTGGGGATCGCGGCGTGTGTGCTGACGACGACGGTCGGGCCGCCGGGCAGCATGTCCAGGGACGACGCGTCGTGCCCGATCCGGATCTCGGCACCGCGCGCCCGCAGCGCCGCGACCCCGCGCGACTCCTTGGCATCCGAGCCCGACACCTGGCCGCCACGGTCCAGCAGGATCCGCGCGATGCCGGACATGCCGGCACCGCCGATACCGACCATGTGCACCCGAGCCAGCTCGGGCGGCAGCTCGCGCGCCGTCACTGGATACCCGCTGCGATATCAAGAGCGATCTGCGCCACCTGCCGGGCCGCGTCGCGATGGCCGGCCAGTGCCGCCGCCGTCGTCATCTGATCCAGTGCGGCGGTGTCGCCCATCAAAGTTCCGATCCGTTCGGTGACGAAGTCCGGTGTCAGCTCGGCGTCGTCGACCAACAGGCCGCCGCCGGCATCGACCACCGGAAGTGCATTGAGTCGCTGCTCGCCGTTGCCGATCGGCAGCGGTACGTAGACCGCGGGCAGACCGACCGCACTGACCTCGGCGACAGTCATGGCCCCGGACCGGCAGATCGCCAGATCCGCTGCGGCATAGGCCAAATCCATGCGGTCGAGGTACGGCACACCGACATACGGCGGACTGCCCGGCGCCGGCTCCGGCAACTCCAAGGTGTTCTTGCGACCGTAGGCGTGCAGGACCGCAACGCCTTGTGCGGCGAGGTTCTTGGCCGCTCCGGAGACGGCGCGGTTCAGCGATTGCGCGCCCTGGGAGCCGCCGAACACCAGCAGGACGCGGGCGTCGGGGGCGAAACCGAAGAATTCCCGGGCTTCCACGCGCAGCGCGGCCCGGTCCAGTGAGGTGATCGACTCCCGCACCGGGATGCCGACGACCTCGCCGCGCCGCAGACCCGAATCCGGCACCGCGGCCAGCACCCGGCGCGCCGAACGGGCGCCGACCTTGTTTGCCCAGCCGGCGCTGGCGTTGGCCTCGTGCACCACCACCGGAACCGTGCGGCGCCGGCGCAGCCCACCGCCGCGGGCGGCGAGGTAGGCGGGCAGCGAGACATAGCCACCGAAACCCACGACGACGTCGGCCTGGACCGAGTCGAGGATGTCACGTGTCTCGCGAACCGCGGCGCGGACCCGCATGGGCAGCCGGGCCAGGTCAGCAGAAGGCTTGCGCGGAAACGGAACCGGGGTGATCAGCTGGAGGTCGTAGCCACGCTCGGGGACCAGGCGGGTTTCCAGCCCACGGGCCGTGCCGAGGGCAGTGATCCGGACGTCGGGGCGCAGCGCCACCAAGGCGTCGGCGACCGCCATCGCGGGCTCGATGTGACCTGCGGTGCCGCCTCCGGCCAGAACCACCGAGATGCTCCGGGTTCCCCCGTCGCTGCGCTCGCCTCCGGGCCTTTCCCCGTCGCTCCGCTCGCCTCCGGGCCTTTCCCCGTCGCTCCGCTCGCCTCCGGGCCTTTCCCCGTCGCTCCGCTCGCCTCCGTCCGAACTCACACCCAATCCTGACTCACCCGTACCGCTGACCTTCCAATGTGCGAACCCGTGGGTCCGACCGGCGCGGGTCACGTCTTTGTTGACCCTTGAGGTCACCATTTTGCCTTGCGCGTCGTCCGGCGCCGTCGCCCGGTACGGGGTTGCCGCGCTTGCTGCGGCTGTGGTCTGCGCGCCGGTCCGGTTCCTCCGCTCGTCGCGTCCGCCTCGGGGCGTCGGCCCGGCGCTGCCGGGCGGGCGGTTCCTGTCTACCGGCCTGACGGGTGGGTCGCGCCGATTTCGTGGGCTTTGCCGGTTTGGCGGGGTTGGCCTGCCGGGCAGCAGGCTTGCGAACGGGCTTGTCGGCACGGCCGCGCACTCGGTCCCGGGCCGAGTCCGGGTCGGTCGGCGAATACGGCACCGGCAGCGGCAGCCGCAGGATCCGGTTCATCCGGTCGTCGCGGCCGGCCCGCAGCGCGGCCACCGCCTCGGGCTCGTGACGCGCCGCATTGGCGATCAAGCCGATCAGCAGAAGTGTTGTGGCCGTTGCTGTTCCGCCGGCAGAGATGAGCGGCAGCTGGATACCGGTGACGGGCAGCAGGCCGAGCACGTAACCGACGTTGATGAACACCTGGCCGACCACCCACAGCGTTGTGGTGGCGGTCAGCAGCCGCAGGAACGGGTCGACCGACCGGCGGGCGATCCGCATACCGGTGTAGGCGAAGAGGCCGAACAGGCACAGCATGCCCACCGCGCCGACGAACCCCAGCTCTTCGCCGATGATGGCGAAGATGAAGTCGTTGTGCGCATTGGGCAGGTAGTTGAACTTCGCGGTCCCCTGCCCCAGGCCGTCACCGAACATGCCGCCATTGGCCAGCGCGTATTTGGCCTGGCGGGATTGGTAACCGATACCCAGCAGATCGGAGTCGGGGTCCAGCCAGGCCCGCACGCGGTCCGAGCGGTAACCGGCGGACACGGCGAGCATCGCGGCCGCGCCGACCGCCGCCAGCAGCGAGGTGGCGAAGATCTTCAGCGACAGACCGGCGTACCAGAGCAGGCCCAGCAGGATGATGCCGACCGACACCGTCTGGCCGAGGTCAGGCTCGGCGACGATCAGGCCCAGGGCCAGCACCGCCGCCGGTACCAGCGGAAACAGCAGTTCTTTCAGGCCGGCGTGCTGCATGCGGCGCGTCGCCAGCAGGTGCGATCCCCAGATCGCGAAGGCGATCTTGGTCAGCTCGGACGGCTGCATGGAGAAGCCGGCGACGACGAACCAGCCGCGGGCACCGTTCGACAGGTGGCCGATGCCAGGGATCAGCACCAACGCGATCAGTACGAGGCTGACGATGAAGGCCGGCAGCGCCATCCGGCGCATGAACGAGATGGGTAGACGTAGCGCGATGTAGAACGCGAACAGGCCGATGACCGTCCAGAGCACCTGCTTGGCGAAGATCGTCCAGGGCGAGCCGTCCTCGTCGTACGAGTGCACGCCCGAGGCGGAGAGCACCATGGTCAGGCCCAGTGTGATGAGCAAAGCCGCGCAGGCGATGACCAGGTGGAACGACGTCATCGGCCGGCTCAGCCAGGCCCCGAACCGCGCCCGGGGACCCTGGCGCTTGGGCGCGGCGGGCTGGGCGGCGTCTTTGGCGGGCTGGTCACCGTCCGAAGCGGTGGCGCCGTCAGCCGGCGTCGAGTCGTCGGCGCCGGCCGGGCCGGCTTTGCTCCGGCGGAGCTTCGCAAGGATATCCGGCATGTGACTACCCGACCTCGTTATTCACATTGGTCACAAAAACCACAACCGTCCCTTGCATCCCAAAATCCTCCCCTGTCACCGTCGTCGGGCGCGGCACATCCGGCGCGTGTCGCCGGAATGGGGTGATTTGCCAGGAACTTCAGCTCTTCATTGCCGCAACAGTCTTGACGAGCACGTCCTTCGCGACCTGCGGGTCGATGTCGGCCTGCACGACGGCAACCGTCTTGTCGCCCATGACTGCGGTATAGGTGGTTTCCTCGATGGCCTTGCCATTGGCGGTGATGTGCGCCTGCACACCCATGGTCTTTGCGCCGGCGATGTCGGGACCGGGGATGCGTTCGACGGTCGCGGTGACACCGTCGGTCGTATCGACGGTGAGGTGATCACAGCCGGAGTGGCCGAGTTCGCCGACGGTCTTATCGGCCTCCGCCGCCATCACGATGATGGTGTGGGCCTCCTGGTCGCTGCCGATGAAGCCCGCCGTCTTGGCTCCGACGCCGGCCGGCGCGAGCGGCTTGAGCAGCGACGCACACTCGGCGGGAGTGACGACCGACGGCGGCGTCGTGGTCAGTGCGCCGACACCGGGCGCGTCGAGCTTCTCCTGGGTGACGGTGTCCCGCTCCAGATCCATGGGGTCAAAACCCGGCGGCAAGCTCGACTTGGCGCCGCCGACCTTCGAAATGTCGTACTTCGCCGCGGCCTCGCTGCCTCCGGACTTGCCGTCCGAGCCGCCGCAGCCGGCGAGCAACGCCGCACCAGCCACCACGACAACCGGCCCGACCAGGTATTTCTCGACATTCATGGCGCGACCCTAACAGCGGCTACCAGCGCCACGGCGCACCTGCTGGATGTTGACCGGGAGCCGTGTCTAGCGGCCACCGGCAGAGAGCCACTCGCTGTAGAACAGTGCCACCCCGAGCCCGCAGGCAATGGCGGTGAGCAACCAGAACCTGATGATCACCGTGGTTTCGGCCCAGCCGGCCAGTTCGAAGTGATGATGGAACGGCGCCATTCGGAACACCCGGCGACCGGTGGTCCGGAATGCCAGAATCTGCACCACCACCGAGGTGACCTCGGCGACGAACAGGGCGCCCAGCACAATGGCCAGCGTCTCGGTGCGGCTGGTCACCGACAGGCCGGCGATGATGCCACCGAGTGCCAGGGAACCGGTGTCGCCCATGAAGATCTTGGCCGGTGCGGCATTCCACCAGAGGAAGCCGATGCAGGCGCCCGCCGTCGCGGCCGCGACCAGTGCCAGGTCCAGCGGATCGCGGACGTTATAGCAGCCCGGCCCCGGGCTGGTGGCGCACGCGTTGCGGTACTGCCAGAACGTGATCAGCACGTATGCGGCGCTGACCATCGCCATGGCGCCGGCCGCCAGGCCATCCAGGCCGTCCGTGAAGTTCACCGCGTTGGACCACGCGCTGACCAGCACCACGACGAACAACACGAACAGCAGCGGGCCCAGGGTGACGGTCGCGATCTCGCGCACGTAGGACAGGCCGGCACTTCCCGGTGTCAGACCATTGGCGTTGCGGAACTGCAGCACCAGAGCGCCGAACAGAACGGCGGACACCAGCTGCCCGACGGTTTTGGCGGTCTTGTTCAGGCCCAGGTTGCGGGATCGCCGGATCTTGATCAGATCGTCGATGAAGCCGACCGCACCCAGCGAGGTGGCCAGGCCGAGCACCAGCAGCCCCGAGGCCGACGGCCCTTCGCCGTCGACCAGCAGCCCCACCACATGGGTGCCCAGGTACCCGCACCAGATACCGGTGACGATCGCGACGCCACCCATCGACGGCGTACCGCGTTTCTTCTGGTGGCTGGCCGGACCGTCCTCGCGAATCTCGTGGCCGAAGCCGCGCCGGGTGAACAGCCGGATCAGCACCGGCGTCAGCACGATCGACACCGCGAGCGCGATGCCGACGGCGAACAGGATCTGAATCACGCTTGCCCCTCCCGCGCCAGCTCCTCAGCCAGTGCGCCGAGCCCCGCCGAATTCGAGGCCTTGACCAGCACGACATCGCCGGGCTCCAGCTCGGCGCGCAGCAAATCGAGCGCGGCACCGGCATCGGGGACCGGCGAGACCTCGCTGCCCCACGAGCCTTCCATCACCGCGCCGTGTTGCATGGCGCCCATAGTCCTCCCGGTTCCGACGACGACCAGTCGTGAGACATCTAAACGCACGGCCAGTCGACCGATGCTGTCATGTTCGGCAATCGCGTCATCACCCAGTTCTGCCATCTCGCCGAGCACCGCCCAGCTACGCACCGGCGCACCGGTCTCGGCGCGCGCCGACTTGGCCATCCAGGCCAGTGCCTTGAGGCCCGCCCGCATCGAATCGGGGTTGGCGTTGTAGGCGTCGTTCACCACGACCACACCGTCAGCGCGAGTGGTGACCTGCATGCGGTGCTTGGAGACGGGTCCGGCGCCGGCGAGCGCGTCGGCCACCTGCTGCAGGGTCGCGCCACATTCCAGCGCGACCGCGGCCGCGCTGAGCGCGTTGGACACCTGATGATCACCATGCACCGCCAGTGCGACGTCAACCTGCTGCTCCCCCGCATGCAGCGTGAAGCGTGGGCGGGCCAACTCGTCGAGGCTGACGTCACCGGCCCAGACATCGGCACCAGGCGACCGGGAGACGTGCACCACGCGGGCCGCGGTGGTCTCCGCCATCGCCGCCACGGCGGCGTCGTCGGCGTTGAGGATGACGACACCGGTGGCCGGTACCGCTTGCGGCAGTTCGGATTTCGTCGCCGCGATGACCTCGCGCGAGCCGAACTCGCCGAGATGCGCGGTACCGACATTGAGCACCACACCGATCGACGGCGGCGCGATCGCGGCGAGGGCCGCGATGTTCCCGGGGTGCCGCGCGGACATCTCCAGCACCAGGAAGTCGGTGTCCGGGGTGGCTCGCAGCACCGTCCACGGATGGCCGAGCTCATTGTTGAACGATCCCGGCGGCGCGATGACTTCGCCCAGCGGTGCCAGCACCGCGGCCAGCAGATCCTTGGTCGACGTCTTGCCCGACGAGCCGGTGACTCCGATGATCCGCAGTCCCCCGGCAGTCAACCGGTCGGCCACCGCGCGGGCCAGCTTGCCCAGGGCTGCCAGCACCGCGGCGCCCGAACCATCGGCGTCGTGCTCGAGCGCACCCGAGGATGAATCAACCTGTCCAGCAACAGGTTTCACGACGATGGCCGGCACGCCGACCGGCCGGGCCGCCAACACCGCGACGGCGCCGGCCGCCACCGCGCCTGCGGCAAAGTCGTGTCCGTCCGACCGGGCGCCCGGCAGGGCCAGGAACAACCCGCCCGCGGTGACGGCCCGCGAGTCGAACTCCACGGTCCCGGTCACCCGGGTCGACGCCGCGGCATCGGCGGTGATGTCGGACAGCTCGCCGCCGACGATGTCGGCGATCTCTGCCAGGGTCAGGTCGATCATGCGGGTGACTCCCCAGTCTTCAAGGTCGCGGCATGCAGGACCTGATCCAAAGACGCGGCCAACTCGTGACGATCGTCAAAAGGACGAGTACGGCCTGCGCGGGTCTGGCCCGACTCGTGTCCCTTCCCCGCGACCAGGACGGTGTCGCCGGCTCTGGCCCAGCCGACGGCATGGTCGATGGCCGCCCGCCGGTCACCGATCACCACCACCTCGGCCGATCCGTCGGCGGCACCCGCCGCGATGGTGGCCCGGATCTGGTCGGGGTCTTCGTCACGCGGGTTGTCGTCGGTGATCACGACCAGGTCCGCGAGTTCCGCGGCGATGCGTCCCATCGGTTCACGCTTGCCGGCGTCGCGGTTGCCGCCGGCGCCGAACACCACGGCCAGCCGGCCCTGGGTCTGCGGGCGCAGCGTCTGCAGCACGGCCTCCAGGGCGCCGGGCTTGTGCGCATAGTCGACGAGGGCCAGGAAATCCTGCCCACGGTCGATGCGCTGCAGGCGGCCGGGCACGCTGGCGGTGGCCAGTCCCGGCGCTGCCTGCTCCGGGGTGACGCCCACGGCGTCGAGCAGTGCGACGGCCAACAGCGCGTTGGCGACGTTGTAACCGCCGGGCAGGTCGATCCGCAGCCCGTGCCGGACGCCGTCGGGCCCGATAGCGGTGAACTGCTGACCACCGCGGTCGGCCTCGATATCGGCGATGGTCCAGTTGGCGTCGCCTGTGGTGCTGACGGTCACCGGGTCGGCGGCCCGGGCTGCCATCCGGCGGCCCCAGTCGTCGTCGACACACACGACCGACACGGCAGCACGGTTGGGCGAATCCGGTTGGAACAGGCGAGCTTTGGCGTCCAGGTAGTCCTCCATCGTCGGATGGAAGTCCAGGTGGTCCCGTGACAGGTTGGTGAACCCCCCGGCGGCAAAGCGCAGCGAGTCCACCCGGCCCAGTGACAACGCGTGGCTGGACACCTCCATGACCACGGTGTCCACGCCACGCTCGACCATGGTGGCCAGCAGCGCCTGCAGCGCCGGGGCCTCGGGAGTGGTCAGCGAACTCGGCAGGTCGCGGCCGTCGATCCGGATACCGACGGTGCCGATCAGACCGGCCACCCGCCCGGCGGCGCGCAGTCCGGCTTCCACCAGATAGGTGGTCGTGGTCTTGCCGGAGGTCCCGGTGATGCCGATGACGCGCAACCGCTCGGATGGCCGGCCGTAGATCTCGGCGGCGACTTCACCCAGTACCGCACGCGGGTCGGGTTGGACGAGAACGGGCACGGTGACATCGAGCAGGTCCAGGCCGGCCGGGTCGGTCAGCACCGCCGCGGCGCCGGCAGCGACCGCATCGGCGGCGAACCGAGCACCGTGTGCGGCCGATCCCGGCAGCGCCGCGAACAGATCCCCAGCGACGACATCCCGGCTGCTCAGCGTGACGCCGGTGACCCGCAACTCCCGAACCTGCGAATCGGATGACAGCGCTGCGCCGACGTGGTCGGCCAACAAGCCCAGCGCGGCTCCGACAGGGTCAGCGGGGCGCAAGGTAGGCGAAGACATGGCCATGACACAGTACCGGGCCGGATACGGGCACCCGCCCGGTCAGGTGGCCTGCAGGATCAACGGCGGACCCGGGTCCGGTGACAGCGGCACGTTCTCGCGCTGCATCAGCCACGCCGCGATGTTGTGATAGAGCCCCGCCATCGAGTGCCCAGGAGTTCCGTCAGGGTTGCGCTGCGGGTTGTTGGCCATGATGCCGACGACGTACCGCGGATCGTCGGCCGGCGCCATACCGGCGAAGGTGATCCAGTAGTGGTCGTCGTAGTAGCAGCCACACGCCGGGTTGATCTGCTGCGCGGTACCGGTCTTGCCGGCCATCTGGTAGCCCTCGACGGCACCCGGCCAGCCGGTGCCCTGCTGGGTACCGCGCGGATCCCGCTGAAGTATCGCGCGGAACATGTTGCGCACCGTCTTTGCGGTCTCGGGCGACACCACCCGGACGTTTTCCGGCGCCTTCTGGTCCTGGTGGGTGCCGTCGGCCGAGACGACCGACTTGACTATGCGCGGCGGGATGCGCACGCCGTCGTTCGCGATGGCCTGGTACATGCCGGTCATCTGCAACAGTGTCATCGAAAGACCTTGGCCGATGGGCAGGTTCGCGAACGAGCTGCCCGACCATTGATCGATCGGCGGAACCAGACCCGAACTCTCGCCTGGCAACCCGGAACCCGTGCGCTGGCCGAGGCCGAACTTCGTCAGCATGTCGGCGAACCGTTCCGGACCGACCCGTTGCGCCAGCATCAGTGTGCCGATGTTCGAGGACTTCCCGAAGACGCCGGTGGTGGTGTACGGGTCGACGCCATGGCCCCACGCGTCGTGGATGGTGACGCCACCCATGTTGTATGTACCTGGGACCTGCAGCACCTCATCGGGATTCGAGAGGCCGAACTCGATGACCGAGGCCGCGGTGACGATCTTGTTGACCGAACCCGGTTCGAAAGGCGACGTCACGGGCAGGTTGCCCATCTGCTTGTCGTCCTGCCGGTTCAGCTCCTGCGCCGGGTCGAACGTGTTGTCGTTCGTCATGGCCAGAATCTCACCGGTTTTCGCGTCCAGGACCACGGCGGAGACGTCGTGCGCCCCGGACATGTCCTTGGCCTGCTGCACCTGCTGCTGGACGTAGTACTGGATGTCGTTGTCGAGGGTGAGCTGCACCGTCGCGCCGTTGATGGCGTCGTGCCGGTCCCGGTAGCTGCCGGGGATCACCACGCCGTCCGAACCGCGGTCGTAGGTGACCGATCCGTCGGTGCCGGAAAGCTTTGCGTCGAAGGAGTCTTCGAGGCCGAGTAGGCCGTGGCCGTCCCAGCCGATATCGCCGACGATGTTGGCGGCCAGCGAGCCACCCGGGTACTGCCGGATGTCCTGACGCTCGGCACCGACCTCGGGGTACTTCTTGGTGATGGCGTCGGAGACCGCCGGATCGACCGCCCGGGCCAGGTAGACGAACGAATCCCTGCCGGTGATCTTCTTGGCCAGGGTCGCGGCATCGGGCTTGTTGTTCAGCAGACCGGCCACGCCGACCGCGATCTCGTTGAGGCGCTTGTCCGGGTCCGGCGCCGCCGGGGTCTTCGCCTTCGCCTCGGTCAGCTGCTGACGGATTCGGTTGGGCTGGAAGGTCAGGGCCCGCGCCTCGATGGTGAACGCCAGCTTGGCGTTGTTGCGGTCGACGATGCTGCCGCGCACCGCCTTCTCCACGTCGGTGACCTTTAGCTGACTGGCGGCCTCGGCGCGCAGACCCGCCGCACGCGGCCCCTGCAGGAAGAACAACTGCACAGCCGCCGTCACCAGCACCAGCGCGATGACGATATTGCCGGCTTTGTGGCGGAACCCGAACGAGCCGGTCCGCCCCTCGGGTACGACAGCCTCGCGGGTCCGTCGGTCGCGGGCCGAATGCGGTTGCGCGGTACGTGGTTTGGCGGCGGGCTGCCGCTTGCGCGGCGCGCCGGTCCGCGTAGCGCCGGGCTTGCTCGGGCGCGTGCCGCTCATGCGGGAAGGCCGGGGGCGGGCTGCACCGGCAGCGGGGCCGGAACCTGCGCCGGAACCGGAGCCTGCGCAGCCGGCACGGGCAGCGCGGCTTCAGGCTGCTGGGCCGGCCCAGGCAGGGTGCCCTGCCCGGGTACCGGAAGGGCCGGCGCGGCGGGGACGGGTGCCGCGAGCGCGGGCGCCGGGACCGGGAGCACAGGAGCCGCGGGGGTCGGCGGACGTACGACCTGCTCGCGCGGGTCCACCACCACCGGTGCGGGAGCGGCAGCCGGGGCCGGAACCGCACCCGGGACCGGAATGGCGCCCGGGGCCGCAACAGCGCCCGGGACCGGAACGGGCGCGGCAGCCGGCGCCGGGGCGGGAGCAGCGGCGGGCGCCGGGGCGGGAGCAGCGGCGGGCGCCGGGACCCGGGCAGGCGCCGGGGCGGGCGGGGCCGCCTCGGGCAGCGGCGTATTCAGGGGTGGCGGCGGAACCCCCTGCGCCGGCTTGGGACTACCGACCAGCAGCCAATTGCCCGTCGGATCTTGCACCAGGTGCGCGGTGTCGCGGGACGGGATCATGCCGAGGTTGCGGGCCGCATCGGCGAGTGCCGGCGCAGCCTGTGCCACCAGCACGTCACGCTCGAGGGCCTCTTTCTGTTGCTGCAGAGCCTGATTGATCTCTTTGGCGCGGCCCAGTTCATAGGACCGCTCGGCCGCCGAGGTCGACAGCCACAGCGTGACGCCGAGACCCATGCCGAGCGCACCGATGATCAGCACGACGAAAGGCACCCGCGCGATCAGGCGCCGCGGGTTCAGGTCCATCTCGGCGATACGGATGATCAGCCGCTCCCGCAGCGGGGTGCGAACAACCCTGGGCGCCTTGGCCTTACGCGCCTTGGCTCGAGCCTTGGCCTGAGAGGCACTCTTGGGGCGCGACGGTGCCGCAGCAGGCCGGGCGAACGGCGTGGTCTGCGGACCGGCACCGGTGGGCTTTGACCGCTGCGGCCGGACGTCGCGCTTGCCACGCTTGACGCGGGCGTCAGTCTTGTTGTCGCGCCCCACTTCCCGCTTGCCCACGTCGCGGCGGGCCTCGGGCTCGCCACTGCGGCGGGTCCGCCCCCCGGCGCGCCTGCTCGGGTCCGGGTCGGCACCCCGTCGAGTGCTGCCGCTGCGTACCGGTGCTGGCCGCTTTGCCATCACAGACCTCCCCTTGTGACAACTTTTTCCAGTGCGCGCAGCCGAACCGATGCGCTACGTGGATTCAATTCGAGTTCGTGTTCGTCGGCCCGCTCAGCGCCTCGCGTCAGCGAGGTGAAAAGCGGCTCGTAGCCGGGCAACTCCATCGGCAGGCCCTCCGGAGTGCGCGATGCGATCGCATCGGTGAAGTAGCCCTTGACAATTCGGTCTTCCAGCGACTGATAGGCCTCCACCGCGATGCGGCCGCCGGGCCGCAGCGCATCCAGGGCCGCAGGTATCGCCGCGCGCAGGCAGTCCAGCTCTGCGTTGACCTCGGTGCGCAGCGCCTGGAACGTCCGCTTCGCGGGGTGACCACCGGTCCGACGGGCTGGGGCCGGAATCACCGCGTACAGCAGCTCGACCAGTTCGGTCGTCGTCGTGAACGGGCGCCGGGCCCGTTCCCGGACGATCGCGCCGGCGATGCGGGAGGCGAACTTCTCCTCGCCGTACTCGCGCAACACGCGGGTGAGCGCCTTGGCGTCATAGGTGTTCAGGATGTCGGCCGCGGTCAGGCCCGAAGTCTGGTCCATCCGCATGTCCAATGGCGCGTCCTTCGCGTAGGCGAAACCGCGTTCGGCCTGGTCGAGCTGCATGGAGGACACCCCGAGGTCGAACAGGATGGCATCCAATTCGCCTGGGTGGTAACCAGATTGGGTCAGTGCGTCGTCGATGCCGTCGTAGGCGGTGTGCACCAGGTGCACGCGGTCACCGAACGGTGCGAGCCGCTCCCCCGCCAGCCGCAGCGCGGTCTGGTCCCGGTCCAGCCCGATGAGCGTCAGGCCGGGAAAGCGTGTCAGGAAGGCTTCGGAGTGGCCACCGGCACCCAACGTCGCGTCGATCATGACGGCGCCGCTGCCATCGGCGGCGCGCCGGGTGAGAGCGGGGGCCAGCAGCTCGACGCAGCGGTCCAGCAACACCGGGATGTGCGGCCGGCGATCGGTCAACGCAACACCCCCAAAAGGCTTCAGCTGGTGGATTTGTGCGGCCCCTGCAACGAGGTCTCTGTCCGAGTTGACGGACCTGACGTTGGGGAAGTACGCCAGGGCCGGTTCGGGCAGAGGCCACGCTGCACGGGCCTGCAGGTCAATGGGTGCTGCCGAGCGCTTCATCGCTTGCCGCGGAGAAGTTCTCTTCGTGAGTTTCTTGGTAGGTCTGCCAGGCCGCGGCATCCCAGATTTCGAGGTAGTCCACCGCACCGATCACGACGCACTCCTTGGTCAGGCTCGCGTAGCGACGGTGATCGCCGGACAGGGTGATGCGGCCCTGCGCGTCGGGGTGCTGCTCGTCGGCGCCTGCGGCGAAAACGCGCAGGTCGGCACGAGCAGCGGGGTCATTCCGCGGAGTGCTCGCCACGCGGCGGGCAATCTCTTCTTCGAACTCGGCCCTCGGGTACACGGCGAGGCTGTGATCTGGACTCTTGGCGACCATCAACCCTCCTGCCAGTGCGTCGCGGAACTTGGCGGGCAACGTCAGTCGCCCCTTGTCGTCGAGCTTCGGCGTGTAGGTACCCAGGAACATCAGGCACCTCCTACCACTCCGGAGTCCGGTCTCTCCGACGTCCGCCACATTACCCCACAATCCCCCACTTCTCTCCATTCAAAGTCTAAAAATGACCTTATCTGCCCCACCCGGCACAGTGATCACGACAATCCCGGGGTGGAGGATGGCGGCAAACAGCCTGGATGCGCACTAAAACCGCAGCTGGAAGGCCATGTGGGGATGCGGTGGGGCAATGTGGGGAGCCGCGGAGCTCAGCCCCTGCAAAATCGCCGCGTCGCAGCCGCCGGCAAATTTCGCTACCAACCCGGCGTGTCTCGGAGTCACACCCCTCAAGGGGCGGCGAAAACAAAAACAGGGGTAGCCGAATCGGCTACCCCTGTTTCACGCGTCAGCGTTTACTCGTCGAACCTGCGACGGAATCGATCTTCCATCCGGTTTGTGAAGGAGTTACCGGCGCGAGCACGCTTGGACTTCCCGCCGGCCGGCACCGACTTCTCCTTGGACAGCACCCGGGGGCCGGTCACCGCGAACACCGCACCGGCAAACATCACCACGAAACCGATCACGCTCAGGATCGGCAGCTGGTTGACCCACAGAATCCGAAATGCCACGCCCAGCACCAACAGCGCCAGACCCAGGACGAACAACCCCGCGCCCTGTAGCCGACGGCGCGCCGACGGCGCGTGCACCGTGCCGCCCCGGACGCTCGAAGCGAACTTCGGGTCCTCGGCGTACAGCGCACTCTCGATCTGGTCGAGCATGCGCTGCTCATGATCGGAGAGTGGCATCCGCGCCTCCCAACTCACACCGCTGCCCGCAGCGGCTCCTGACGTCTGCACCCGTGGTCACGGATCCCTAACAGTCATGATACGAGGTCACACAGACACGTACCACATACTTCAGACTCCCGAATTGTAAGACTGGGACGTCGGCCCTGCGACAGCGCCTGTTCAGTACCCCGACACCGACTTCCCCGCCGCACCGAAAGGCTCACACCGTGGCGACGCTGCTGACCGATCTGTCGCTGGCTGACATGCAGCATCGACTCGACGACGCGTTGTCCGTCTACGTCGACGCCATGCGCTATCCGCGCGGCACCGAACGCCAGCGGGCCTCGATGTGGCTCGAACACACCCGACGTGACGGCTGGACCGGCGTCGCCGCGTTCGATGTTCCCTCGCCGGAATTGGCTGAAGGCGGGTCGATCGACTCGGCGCCCATGATCGGCGTCGCCTACGGGTACCGCGGCGCGCCCGATCAGTGGTGGTACCAACAGGTCGCCACGGGGCTGCGTCACGTCGGTACCCCGAGCGAACGCATCGACCAGCTGATGAATGGGTACTTCGAGCTCACCGAGCTGCACATCCATCCGCGGGCCCAGGGGCACGGGCTCGGCGAGGCACTCGCCCGCCGGCTGCTCGCCGGCGCCGCCGAATCGCACGTCCTGCTGTCGACGCCGGAGATCCTCGGCGAAGGCAACCGGGCCTGGCGGCTGTACCGCCGGCTGGGTTTCCACGACGTGATGCGCAACTACTTCTTCCCCGGTGATCCGCGACCGTTCGCCATTTTGGGCCGCGCCCTGCCACTCTGAAGCCCTGTGCACGCGCCATCTGGCACGATAACGGCGTGAACCGCCGCCGCCACCTGCGCGCCATGCTGCTGTTTCTGATGCTGCTCCCCCTCGCCGTCGGCTGCGTGCGCGTCCACACCTCACTCACCGTCTCGCCGGACGACCGGGTTTCGGGCCAGATCGTGGCCGCCGCCAAGGCCAAGAACTCGGACGACAAGGGTCCGCAGTTGACCAACAACCTGCCGTTCGCCCAGAAAGTGGCGGTCTCGGACTATCGCAAGGACGACTACGTCGGCTCCGAGGCGGTGTTCTCGGACCTGAGCTTCTCCGAGGTGCCCCAGCTGGCCAATCTGAGTCGCGACTCGGCCGGCGCCGACATCTCGCTGCGCCGTGCCGGTGACCTGGTGATCCTCGAAGGCCGCGTGGACCTGACCACGCTCAGCGATCCGGATTCCGACGTCACGCTGTCGGTAGCGTTCCCCGGCGACGTCACGTCGACCAACGGCGAGCGGGTGGCCAGCGACATCGTCCAGTGGAAACTCAAGCCCGGCGTCGTGAGCACCATGAAGGCCCAGGCGCGCTACACCGACCCGAGCGCGCGCTCGTTCACCACGGCCGCGATCTGGATGGCCGTCCTGGCCTTCGCGATCGCGGGCGTCATCGGCGGCCTCGCCTACTGGAGCCGCGACCGGTCCCCCACGTTCGCCGCAGCGTCCGATGAGTGACTTTGTCACTGTGTCCGATGAGTGACTTTGTCACTGTGTCCGACCTCTGATCCGACACCCTCTAATCTGGATGCACGATTCCGGGGTCAGGAGAGGGGACGCGCGCTGAGCGTCGATGCCGCAGGTCCGTCGGCTGGCGAGCTGGCGAATGCCATCACAGATCAACTGCGCGACTATCTCGCCGAACGCCGGCGGGACAGCGCCTACATCGGCGACGCCTACGCCGAGGTGACGGGCGCACTCGAAGAGTTCGTGCTCCGCGGCGGCAAGCGGGTCCGCCCGGCGTTCGCCTACTGGGGCTGGCGCGCCGTGGCTCCCGACCCCGGCCACCCGGCCGACTCCGCGATGTTGCGCCTGTTCTCCGCATTGGAACTGCTACAGGCCTGCGCCCTGGTCCACGATGACGTCATCGACTGTTCGGCAACCCGGCGCGGCCTGCCCACGGTGCACCGGCTGTTCGCCGACCGGCACCGCCGGCAGGGCTGGCGCGGCTCCTCGGAGCAGTTCGGATTGTCCGCGGCCATCCTGCTCGGCGACCTCGCGCTGTCGTGGGCCGACGACGTGGTCTCGGCCGCCGACCTGTCCGCCGATGCGCGGCGGCGCGTCAACGAGGTGTGGGCGCACATCCGCACCGAGGTCCTCGGCGGGCAGTACCTCGACATCGTCGCCGAATCCAGCGGCGCCGACACCGTGGCTTCCGCGATGAACGTGAACTTGTACAAAACCGCGTCGTACACCGTCACCCGGCCGCTGCAGCTGGGCGCCGCGGCGGCGGCCGACCGGCCCGACGTACAGAAGATCTTCCACGCGGTCGGCACCGATCTGGGCATCGCGTTCCAGCTGCGCGACGACGTGCTCGGCGTGTTCGGCGATCCGGCCGTCACCGGCAAGCCGTCGGGTGACGACCTGCGCTCGGGCAAGCGCACGGTGCTGCTGGCCGAGGCCGTTGAACTGGCCGAACGCGCCGACCCGGCCGCGGCGAGCCTGCTGCGCGACTCGATCGGGACCGACCTGACCGACGGCCAGGTCAGCGACCTGTGCGGCGTGATCGAGTCCGTGGGTGCGCTGGCCGCCGTCGAACAGCGCATCGCGCTGCTCACCGACCGCGGACTGGACGCCCTCGCGTCGTCCCCCATCGACGACCAGGCCAAGGCCGGACTCACCGAACTCGCCCGGCGGGCGTCGAACCGGTCCGCGTAGACACCGACGATGACCACCTCGACTACTGCGCCCGGGGCGCTGGCCCGGCTGACCACGTTCGGACGATCCGACGAGGGCCGCCCGGCGCTGCTCGGCTTTGCCGGCGCCATCCTGATCGCTCTGGGCGGGCTGGGCGCCGGGAGCACCCGTCAGCACGATCCGCTGCTGGAGTCGATGCACCTGTCGTGGTTCCGGTTCGGTCATGGACTGGTGCTGTCGTCGATCCTGCTGTGGACCGGCGTGGCCCTGATGCTCGTCGCCTGGCTGGCACTGGGCCGGCGCGTGGTGGACCGCACGGCGACCGACTACACGATGATCGCGACGACCGGCTTCTGGCTGGCCCCACTGCTGTTGAGCGTGCCGGTGTTCAGCCGCGACACCTACTCCTACCTGGCCCAGGGCGCGCTGCTGCGCGACGGACTGGACCCCTATCTCGTCGGGCCGGTGGACAACCCGAACTCGTTGCTGGACAACGTGAGTCCGATCTGGACCACCACCACCGCGCCGTATGGGCCGGCGTTCATCCTGGTGGCGAAATTCGTCACCATGATCGTCGGCGACCATGTGGTGCAGGGCACCATGCTGCTGCGGCTGTGCATGCTGCCCGGCCTGGTCATGTTGATCTGGGCGGCGCCCCGGGTGGCCCGCCACGTCGGCGCCAACAGCGCTGCCGCCCTGTGGATTTGCGTCCTCAACCCGCTGGTGATCATCCATCTGATGGGCGGCGTCCACAACGAGATGCTGATGGTCGGGCTGATGATGGCCGCCATCGCGCTGACCTTCGAACGGCATCCCATCGCCGGCGTCAGCATGATCGCCCTCGCGGTGGCGGTGAAAGCCACCGCGGGACTGGCGCTTCCATTCATGGTGTGGGTCTGGATGCGCCAGTTACGCGAACGACACCCGTGGGGCGCGGTGCGCACCTGGATCGCGGCGACCGCCGCATCCGGAGCGATCTTCACCGTGGTGTTCGCCGTGGTCACGGTGGCGGCGGGCGTCGGGCTCGGCTGGCTGACCGCGTTGGCCGGCTCGGTGAAGATCGTGAACTGGCTGACCATCCCGACTGCTGTGGCCAACCTGATTCACGCCATCGGCGGGCTGTTCACCACCGTCAGCTTCTACGCGGTACTGGACGTCACCCGCATCATCGGCATCGCGATCATCGCAATCTCCCTGCCGTTGCTGTGGTGGCGATTCCGCCACACCGACCGGGAGGCGCTGATCGGCATCGCGCTGGTGATGGCCGTCGTCGTGCTGTTCGTGCCCGCCGCGCTGCCCTGGTACTACACGTGGCCGCTGGCGATCGTCTCGGCACTGGCGCAGAGCCGGTCGGCGATCGCGCTGATCGCCGGTTTCTCGACCTGGATCATGGTGATCTTCAAACCCGACGGATCGCACGGCATGTACTCCTGGCTACATGTCATCCTGGCGACGGGATGCGCCGTGGCAGCGTGGTACTCGCTGGCCCACGCGCCGGAGCCGCAGACGGCGACGGCGACAGCCGAGCCGGCTAGTACCCCATAGCCTGGGCGCGCCGCAGCACTTCCCTGGCCTGGTGCGAATGCAGCGCGTCGACCGGACGGGCGTTGACGTGGCGTTCGGTGCTGCCGTCGCGGGTGAGGGTCAGCGACTCGTCGGCAGTGAACAACCAACGCACGATGTGGGTGTCGTCGTATCCGCCGTCGCGCAACAACACCAGCAGGCCGGGCAGCTGCTTGACCACATGACCCTTGGCGTCGAAGAAGATCTTGGGCACCACGACGGCACCACCCCGCCGCACTCCGATCAGATGACCATCCCGCAGCTGCTGATGCACCTTGGTCACCGGAATACCCAGCATGGATGCCACTGCGGGAAGGTCGTAGACCGCTTCATCGGGATCGATAACGTCCTCGGCGGCCGGAATGCTGCTCACCCAGGAGATTCTAGAGCCGTACGATTGCCACGTGCAGCCATCCCACCAACCCGACCCACTGATCGGTACGGTGCTGGACGGGCGCTACCGCGTGGATGCCCCGATCGCCAGCGGCGGCATGTCGACGGTGTACCGCGGCCTGGACACCCGGCTTGACCGGCTGGTCGCACTCAAGGTCATGGATTCGCGGTACTCCGGCGATCAGCAGTTCCTGACCCGGTTCCAGCGCGAGGCCCGCGCCGCCGCCGGTTTGAAAAGCCCTGGGCTGGTAGCAGTTTACGACCAAGGCGGCGGAGACATCAGCCGGGCGGCGCCTTATCTCGTCATGGAACTCGTCGAGGGCGGCACCCTGCGCGAGTTGCTGCGCGAGCGCGGCCCCATGCCCCCGCACGCGGTGGCGGCCGTGCTGGCTCCCATGCTCGACGGCCTCGCGGTGGCCCACCAGGCCGGCCTGGTGCATCGCGACATCAAGCCCGAGAACGTCCTGATCTCCGACAGCGGTGAGGTCAAGATCGCCGATTTTGGGCTGGTGCGCGCGGTAGCTGAGGCCAAGATCACATCGACGAGCGTCATCCTCGGCACCGCGGCGTACCTCTCCCCCGAACAGGTGAGCACCGGGGACGCCGACCCGCGCAGCGACGTCTACTCCGTCGGCATCCTGGCGTACGAGCTCCTGACGGGCACCGCGCCGTTCACCGGTGACAACCCACTCAGCGTCGCATATCAGCGACTGGACCAGGACGTGCCACCGCCGAGCGCCGCAATCGCCGGTGTGCCAAAGCAATTCGACGACCTGGTGGCGTGCGCGACCGCCCGCGTGCCCGACGACCGCTACCTCGATGCCGGCGACATGGCGGCAGAGCTGGCCGCGATCGTCACCGACCTGGGCCTGCCCGAATTCCGCGTGCCGGCACCGCAGAATTCGGCGCAGCACACCGCGGCGGCTGCCCAACGCGGCCGGGCTGATCGCACCACGGTGGCGACGGGCCGGGCACCGGCACCGAAGCCAGCGCCGCAGCACACGCTGCAGTTCACCATGGACCCGGCGATGGACCCGGCCCTACTCGAATCACCCGTGGTCGCAAAGCAATTCGCGGGCATCGACCTCGACGACTTCGCCTGGGCCCGGCAACGCTCGCGGCGCGCCGTGCTCTTCTGGGTCATCGCGGTCGTCACCCTGACGGCGCTGGTCGCCGCCGGCGCCTGGACGCTCGGCACCAATATCAACGGGTTGTTCTAGAACGCCGAGAGGCCACCTACTGCGCGGATTTCTCGGAAATCGCGCGGTAAGTGGCCACCGGCGGGCGGTTCTAGTCGCGCAGCATCTCCGCGACCAGGAACGCCAATTCCAGGCTCTGCTGGGTGTTCAGGCGCGGGTCGCACGCCGTCTCGTAGCGGCCGGCCAGGTCGTCGTCGGAGATGTCCTGCGCGCCACCAAGACATTCGGTGACGTTCTCGCCGGTGATCTCGACGTGGATGCCGCCCGGGTGGGTGCCCAGCGCGCGGTGCACCTCGAAGAAGCCCTGCACCTCGTCGACGATGCGGTCGAAGTGCCGGGTCTTGTAGCCGGTCGAGCTCTCGTGGGTGTTGCCGTGCATGGGGTCGCACTGCCAAATGACCTGGTGGCCAGAGGCTTCCACCTTCTGGATGATGCCCGGCAGCACGTCGCGCACCTTGCCGTTACCCATCCGGCTGACCAGCGTGAGCCGGCCCGGAATGTTGTGCGGGTCAAGGCGTTCCACGTACTCGACGGCCATCTCGGGCGTCGTCGTGGGGCCGATCTTGATGCCGATGGGGTTGGCGATGGTCTCCACGAACGCGATGTGCGCATGGTCGAGCTGGCGGGTGCGCTCGCCGATCCACACGTAGTGCGCAGACAGGTCGTACAGGCGCGGTTCGCCGAACTCCGTCGACAGCCGCAGCATGGCGCGCTCGTAGTCCAGCACCAGGGCCTCGTGGCTGGCGTAGATCTCAGCGGTCTGCAGGTTTCGGTCGTTGACGCCGCAGGCGGTCATGAAGTTCAGACCGCGGTCGATCTCGCCCGCCAGCGCCTCGTACCGGGCACCCGCCGGCGACGTGCGGACGAACTCGCGGTTCCACTCGTGCACCTGCTGCAGCGACGCCAGGCCCGACGAGGTCAGCGCCCGCACCAGGTTCATCGCGGCGCTCGCGTTGGCGTAGGCGCGCACCAGGCGCGACGCGTCGTGCACCCGCACCGCGGGGTCCGGGTCGAAACCGTTGACCATGTCACCGCGGTAGGACGTCAGGCCCAGGGAGTCGGTGTCCGACGAGCGCGGCTTGGCGTACTGCCCCGCGATGCGGGCCACCTTGACCACCGGCATGCTGGCGCCGTAGGTCAGCACGACGGCCATCTGCAGCAGGGTCCGGATGTTGGCCCGGATGTGCGGCTCGGTGTTGTCGACGAACGTCTCGGCGCAGTCGCCGCCCTGCAGCAGGAACGCCTTGCCCTGCGCCACGTCGGCCAGCTGCAGCTTGAGCTTCTCGATCTCCGACGGCACGGTGATGGGCGGCACGCTCTCGAGCACCTTGCGCATCGCGGCAGCCTGGTCCGCGGGCCAGCTGGGCTGCTGCGCGGCCGGGCGGGACAGCGCGTCGGCAAGGCGCGCGTGCAGGTCCCCGGGCAGCGGGGGCAGCTCGGGCAGCTGGTCGATGGGTACGTCGACGGTCCAGTTCACGTGTCCATGGTACCGGCGCCGACCAGCGAGTATTTACCCACCAAGACGGCCTTGGATCGACGGATTCGGGACCACTGGGAGAAAACCGGGCCCCGTGCGCGACTATTGACGATGTGGAGTGCGAGATTGCTCGGGAGGCGCTGTCCGCGCGGATGGACGGCGAGCACGAACCCGTCCCCGCGCGCCGCGTCGACGAGCATCTGGCGTCCTGCCCGGACTGCCGGCAGTGGCACGACGAGCTGAACGGCCAGATGGAACTCTTGCGCGGGCTCATCGCCTCTGACCGCACCCGCGTCACCGCGGTCGCCGACACCGTCTCCCATCCTGCCCTGCCCGACAACGGCACCGGTATCGACTGGGTGCGCGGCAGCCTCACGGCGGTGGGCGCCATCCAGATCGTGCTCGCCGTGCTCCAGGCAGCGGGCGTCAGCATCGGCGTGCATGTCGGCCATTCGATGGGCGGCCACGTGGTCAACGAATCGACGGCCTGGTCCGTCGCGCTCGGCGTCGCCATGCTGGTCGCCGCCGCCCGGCCCGCCGCGGCCATGGGTCTGGCCATCGTCGGCGGGGTGTTCACCTTGGTGCTCGCCGGCTACGTCGTCGTCGACGGACTGACCGGCGCGGTCGGTACGGTACGCATGCTGAGCCATCTGCCGGCGCTGGCCGGTGTGGTGCTGACCGTGCTGGTATGGCGTCGCCATACCAGCGAGCCGCCCCGGCGGGATCGCGACGCGGCGCCCACGCTCGACGACATCACGCTGCCGGACAACGCCTCGCGCGGGCGCCGCCGGGGCCATCTGTGGCCCACCGACGGCAACGCGGCCTGAGCCACTGCTTCAGACCATCACGGCGAACATGATCGCCATCCCGGCCGCCGCCATCGCCTGGCAGGCGACGGCGAACCACAGGTGCGCCGGAGCGTCGGGGCGCTGCTGCCGCACTGTGAAGTAGCGGATGGCCCACCACGCCGCCGCAACGCCGAACACCCCGGTGACCGTCCAGTTCACGACGCCGACCCACTCCGGCGGGTGCCCGCAGCCACTCATCGGGCCGGAATGCGTCGCCATGCCGGACATGTCCATGCCCGGCATGGACGGCATCGACGACGACGCCTCTGGTACGTCGGCAACCGTCCCGGCGCACTGCGCAGGCAGCACCCGACCATCCATCACCGCGTACATCCACGCCATCGCCAGCATCATCACCGCGTGATAGCCGTCGGCGACCCGGTGTCCGGTGCGCACCAGCAGGACCACGACGAACCATCCGGCCGCCAGCAGGAAGAGCACCATGGGCGGCCGGTTCGGCACCGCCATCCCCGCCGGCCATGCCATGACCAGCATCGCCACCGCCATCAGCAGATGCAGCACGCGGCTGGTCTGGTCGATCCACGTCCGGTTCTCGTGGGCCGTGACCAGGGCATACACGCATTGTGCCGCACTCAGGAGGAACAGCGCGGTCACGAACAACCGGAGCCAGATGTCGGCGATCATTGGAGCGCCTGCCGGCGCTGACGCCAACCGAGCGCGACGTCGACCGCCACGAACAGGGCAAGGGTGAGGCCGAACAGCGGGGCGAAGGAACCCACGCCGGCGAGCACCAGCACGAGCAGCACCGCCTCGTAGGGCCGTAGCGCCGACAGCGCGCCGCGCCGCCGGCCGGTGGGCAGTGCGAACCCGGCACCGCGGGTCGGCCGCCGTCGCCACCACATGCGGTAGCCCAGCAGGATCGCCACGATCATCGCGATGGCGACCGCGATCAACGCCAGCTGGTTGACCAGGCCGAACAGGATGCCCATGTGCAGATCGATGACCCAGTCGGTCATCTTGGCCATGAGCGGCCACTCGGCGAAGTCGAGCCGCGACGTCACCTTGCTCGTGGCGGGGTCGACGACGATCGCGTCGTACTGCGTCGGCCAGTCGCGTTTGCGCTCGGCCACTTGCCAACCCTGCCCGCTGGTCGCCGGCGGATACATCCACATCGGGGTCCTCAGGTGCGCATCGCGTGCGACCTGCAGCGTCGCGTCCGCACCACGTAGCGCGGTGGCCTCGTCCAGCGTCGTGCCGGCCGTCTGGCCCGGTAGCGCGGTGTCGACCGACGGGCTGGTCCAGCTCAGCTGTGTCCGCAGCTGGGCGACGTTCTCCCCTGCGAACCGGGACCATGTCATGCCCGACACCGCCAGCAGCGCGACCGCCGCGAGGATCCAGACCCCGAGGGTGCCGTGCCACGACAGCAACCGGCGCCGCCCCGCCGCCCGCACATCCGGGACGACCAGTCGGCGCGGCTGTCCCTTGTTGTGTCCGATCCACAGCAGCAGGCCGACACCGGCGATCACCCACGACCAGCTGGCCGCCAGCTCGCTGTAGTTCCGCCCGAAGGCCCCGAGGTGCAGGTTGCGGTGCAGTTCGTCGAACCAGGCGCGCACCGGCAGCCACTGGCCGTACGTGGTCAGGGCGCCGCGGACCGCGCCGGTGTACGGGTCGACGAACACCGTGCGCGCGTAGTCGGCCGGGACGTCGTCCACCGCGAGCGTCACCTGCGTCGTCTCGTCCGGCGCGGCGGGCGGCCGAATGCTGGTGACGGTGCCCTCAGGGTGGGCTGCGCGGACCGACGCCAGTTGAGCCGCCAATGGCAGCTGGCGGTCCCCGACATGGTCGACGGTGAGTTCGTGCCGGTACACCGCGCTGTCGATCTGCGGGATCACCGCGTACAGCAGCCCGGTGACCGCAGCGATCAGGATGAACGGCGCGACGAACAGACCGGCGTAGAAGTGCAACCGCAGCAAGGCCGGGCGAAAGCGCTTCCACAGCGATGGATCGGACGTTGCGGGGACGTCCGATTCAGGCAGTTGGGTGTGACTCACAATTTGTATTGGTCGGCCCGCGCGGCCAGGAGTTCCTGCGCCCGGGAAATTTCTACGACACCTGGTCGTAGACTGGGCGTGATCAGTTCTTCAGGTGGAAGGCCGGTATTTCGATGGGCACGGACGAGGCGCCGTCGCCGCGCCAGACCGGCAGGTTCGCAGCAGGGCGAGCGAAGCGACGGGATCAGTCACCGGGGCCAGCGAAGCGACGGGATCAGCTCGTGCCGTTGCTGGGGTATCTGGCCGCGCTGGTGGCACTGGTCGCCTACGCACTCATCTCGGGCGACCAGCGTTTTGTTGCCACGGGCGACAGCTACCCCGGCACGCTCACCTCGTGCGCTGAGCCGGTGGGGTACTTCACGGCCGTCCTCGCCGGCGCGATCTGCCTCGGTGGGCTGTTCTACATCGTCACCACCGCGCGACCGGACTCCAAAGGCGTCATCGACCCGCCGGCCTTCCGGATCCACCTTGTGCTGGAACGGGTTTCACTGGTGTGGCTGGTCGCCTCCGCGCTCATGGTTGTGGTGCAGGCGGCGACCGACGCCGGCGCCCCGGCGCTGCGGCTCGTGGAAAGTGGCCGGCTGGGCGAGGCCATCGGCGCCTCGGAGATGTCCCGCGGCTGGATCGCCGCAACCGTGTGTGCCGCGGTGGTAGCGCTGACGCTGCGGTTCAGCGTGCGCTGGATCGCGATGGTCGTGCTGCTGCTGCCCAGCGTCATCGGCGTGCTGGCACTGCCGGTCACCGGCAACGCGAGCGAAGGCCCCGACCACGACTACACCACCAGCGCCGTGATCGTGCTCGCGGTGGTGCTGGCGGTGCTGGCCGGCACGAAGATCGCCGCCGTCGTCAGCCCACCGGCCGCCGACCTCTACCGGCGCGTGCTGCTCATCCAGGTCGCCTGCGGAACCGCGGCCCTGATCTACGGCGTGCTGCTGCTGGCCGAACAACTCGGCCCCACCGGGCTGACGGGCAGCGGCTATGGGCGGTGGGCCATCGTCGCCGCGATAGCGCTCGCCGCGTCCTGGATCACCGATGCCGCGGCACTGCGCCGCGCCAAGCCGTCACCGCCGGCCACCTGCCTGCCCGCGATCACCGCGCTCGCCGCGGTGTCCGCCATGGCCGTACAGACGGCGCCGCGTCTACTGCATCACCAATTCACCACGTGGGACATCTTCCTCGGCTACGAACTGCCGGACCCACCGAATGTGGTTCGGCTGCTGACGGTCTGGCGGTTCGACACCTTCATCGGCATCGGTGCGATCGTGCTCGCCGGCGCGTACGTGTACGCCTATCTGAAGCTCCGCCGCCGCGGCGACGAATGGCCCGCCGGCCGGTTGCTCTCGTGGCTGATCGGCTGCGCCGTACTGCTGTTCACCACCAGCTCGGGTGTGCGCGCCTACGGGTCGGCGATGTTCAGCGTGCACATGGGCGAGCACATGACCCTCAACATGTTCGTCCCGGTGCTGCTGGTGCTGGGCGGTCCGGTGACCCTGGCGCTGCGCGCCCTGCCACCCGCGGGTCCCGACGCCCCGCCGGGGCCGCGCGAATGGATCCTGTGGCTGGTGCACTCGAAAGTCACCGCCGCACTGTCGAATCCGATCGTGGCTTTCGTACTGTTCGTCGCGTCGCTGTACGCGGTGTACTTCACCTCGATCTTCAACACCCTGGTGCGCTACCACTGGGGCCACGAGTTGATGAGCGTGCACTTCCTTCTGGTCGGCTACCTGTTCTACTGGGGCATCATCGGCATCGACCCGGGCCCGAAGCGCCTGCCGTTCCTGGGCCGGCTCGGATTGTTGTTCGCAGTCATGCCTTTTCACGCGTTCTTCGGCATCGCCACCATGACCATGACCGCCACCATCGGCGGGCCGTTCTACAAGTTCGTCGGCCTGCCGTGGCTGTCCAGCATCGGCGCCGACCAGCACCTCGGTGGCGCCATCGCCTGGGGCTCGAGCGAACTGCCGGTGATCCTGGTGGTCATCGCGCTGGTGGCGCAGTGGGCCAAGCAGGATCGCCGCGCCGCATCGCGCTCGGACCGGCACTCTGACGGTAACTACGGCGACGACGACCTGGATGCGTACAACGCGATGCTGCGCGAACTGGCCCGCCAGCGCGGCCAGCAGTAAGGGATTTGTGCACGATCAGGTCCGCTCAGCGCACCAGATCGTGCACAAATCACCGGAAGTTACGCAGCCGCAGGCTGTTCGACACGACGAAGAACGACGAGAAGGCCATGGCCCCGCCCGCGATCAGCGGGTTGAGCAGGCCGGCCGCCGCCACCGGGATGGCGGCGATGTTGTAGCCGAACGCCCACACCAGGTTCATCTGGATGGTGCGCATGGTCGCCTTGGCCAGGTCCAGGGCCTGCGGCACCGAATCCAGGCTGTCGCGGACCAGGATGATGTCCGCCGCGCCGATCGCGACGTCCGTGCCGCGGCCGATGGCCAGACCCAGATCCGAGCAGGCCAGCGCCGGGCCGTCGTTGATGCCGTCACCCACCATCGCGACCATGCGGCCGCGGTCGCGCAGCTGCTGGATGACGTCGACCTTGCCGTCCGGGAGCACGTCGGCGATGACGTCCTCGATGCCCACCGCGGCACCGACCGCCGCGGCGGCCGCCGGGTTGTCGCCGGTCAGCAGGATGGTCTTCAGGCCGCGCTCGTGCAGCGCCGCGATGGCACCCGCCGCCGATTCGCGGACCGCGTCAGCCACCGCAACGGCACCGCACAGCGCACCGTCGACGGCCACGAAAACCACCGTCTCCCCGCGGGATTCCGCGCCGCGTCGCGCCTCGGAGAGGGCCGCGGGCACCGCGGTACCGCCGGCCACCCAGGACGGCTTGCCGATACGCACCCCGCGCTCCCCCACGAAGCCGACGACGCCGCGGCCGGGGACAGCCTGGAAATCGGTGACGGGCTCGTGCTCCGGCGCGGCCGTCGTGATGGCCACTGCGACCGCATGCTCGGAGGCCGACTCCACCGCCGCGGCCAGCGCCAGCACGTCCTCGTTCTCCCAACCGTCGACTGCGGTGACGGCGGTGACGGCCAAATGGCCGGTGGTCAGGGTGCCGGTCTTGTCGAAGACGACGGTGTCGACGGCCCGGATCGCTTCGAGCGACCGGTGCCCCTTCAGGAAGATGCCGAGTTGGGCGCCACGTCCGGACGCCACCATCATCGCCGTCGGTGTGGCCAGGCCCAGCGCACACGGGCAGGCGATGACCAGGACCGCAAGCGCCGTGGCGAATACCTTGTCCGGGCCCGCACCGGCCAGGGCCCAGCCCAGCGCGGTCAGCGCGGCGATGCCGAAAACGCAGGGCACGAACACTGACGAGATGCGGTCGGCGAGGCGCTGCGTCTCGGCCTTCTGCGCCTGCGCTTCCTCGACCAGCCGCACCATGCCGGCGAACTGGGTGTCCGCGCCGACTGCGGCGGCTTCCACGATGAGCCGGCCGTCGAGAACGATCGTGCCGCCGATGACGCTGCTGCCCGGCGTGGCCCGGACCGGCTTGGCCTCACCGGTCATGACGCTGGTGTCGACGGCGGCCGAACCCTCGACCACGAGTCCGTCGGCCGCGATCGTCTGGCCGGGGCGCACCACGAATTTCTGCTGTTCGGCGAGCTCCTCGGCCGGGATGACCATCTCGGTGCCATCGCCCAGCAAGATCGAGACGTTCTTCGCGCTCAGCGCCGCGAGCGCCCGCAACGCACTGCCCGCCTTGGACTTGGCCCGTGCCTCGAAGTAGCGGCCGGCCAGCACGAACACCGTGACACCCGCGGCGACCTCGAAGTAGATCGCGTCGCTGCCGGCCAGGGCCTGCCAGACGCCGGTGCTGTTGGTGGCGTGATGGCCCACGAACATCGTGTAGAGCGACCACACCGTGGCAGCGGTCACGCCGACCGAGATCAGCGTCTCCATGGACGCGGCCCGGTTGCGGGCATTGCGCAGCGCCACGCGGTGGAACGGCCAGGCGGCCCACGTCACGACCGGTAGGGCCAGGGCGGTCAGGATCCACTGCCACCCGGTGATCCGGGTGCTCGGGACGACGGCGAACATCACCGACAGGTCGGCGAGCGGGACGAACAACACCGCGGCCACCAGCAGGCGGCGCAGCAGGTACCGGGCGTGCGACAGATCCTCGTCGTCGCGGTCCGCGTTGGTCACACCCGAGCGGGGCTCGGCCTCATAGCCGGCCTTGCGGATCACGTCGCACAGATCGGTATCGGCGATGTCGGGGAGCGCGTCGACCGTCGCCACGCGGGTGCCGAAGTTCACGGAGGCGCGGACACCCGGCATCTTGTTGAGCGTGCGCTCGACCCGCGCGGCGCAGGCACCACACGACATGCCGGTCACGTCGAGTTGCACCCGGCGGGCGGCCGCACTGTCGTCGGCGGCTGCGGCAGCGCCGACCGCGCTGCCACCCACTGTGCTGACCGAGGCCGTCATCATCCTCCTATTGTCCCCGCGTGAGCGGACCAACCCAAAAATATTGGTCGGATGTGCCCGGCTGTGAGTTCCCGGCACTCGTCACATATGGTCGGGCTGTGAACAGCCGCGGCGACGACGACGAAGTGACGCGCCTGGCGCTGGCCGCCGGCCGGGGTGATCGCGCCGCGTTGGAGCAGTTCATCAAGGCTACCCAGCGCGATGTCTGGCGCACCGTCGCCTATCTCGACGAGCCCGGCAGCGCCGACGATCTGACGCAGGAGACCTACCTGCGGGCGCTCGGCTCGCTGTCCCGGTTCCGCGGCCGGTCGACCGCCCGCACCTGGCTGTTGTCCATCGCGCGCCGCGTTGTCGTCGACCACATCCGGCGTAAGCAGTGCCGCCCGCGCAGCAGCGCCGCCATCGAGCCCGAGACCGTCATCGACATGCACCAGCCGACGGCGCGGTTCGAGGACATCGTCGAGATCCGGATGCTGCTCGACGGGGTGGACTCCGACCGCCGGGAAGCGCTGCTGCTGACCCAGGTTCTGGGTTTGTCGTACGCCGAGGCCGCCGAAATCTGCGGTTGCCCCGTCGGCACCATCCGCTCCCGGGTCGCCCGGGCCCGCGACGATCTCCTGCGCGCCGCGAACCAGGACCAGAGCGCGGGCTGACCCGTCGCGGAACCCGCGGGGGCGCGCATCCGACCAACTCTGCGAAACTGTTCTGCAGACTGAACGGAGCTCGGCTTGTCCACCCGCCACGCGATCGACCTCGAACACACCCTCAGCGCCATCGGGCGCCGGGTGTTCGATGAAGTCTGGATCGGCCCCGCGCGCCGCTACCCCACCGCCGTCGCTGTCGTCGTACTCGCGGTGTCCGCCGGCGTCTGCTGGTCCGAAACCCATCGCTGGGTACCGACGGTCGTCGCCGTGCTGTTCACCCTGGCTGCGGTCGCGTCGGCAACAGCCTTGTGGCGCAAGCGGTTCCGCGTATGTTGCGCCGCGCTGTACCTGTCGGGCGTGGCCACCGCGGCGGGGTTCGGCGCGGTGTGGTGGTGCCAGACGTCGCCGGCCCGGGTCGCGGTGTGGTGGCCGCTGGCCGGCTTAGTGTCAGCCGCGGTCTTGGCCGTCTGCTGGCTGGGTGTGGCGCTGACCCCGCTGGACCGATCGCAACCGGACATGCGGGCCAAGACTTCCGGGAACTGAAAACCTCTTTCATCCGACTAATAACAGCGTGATCGCCGACTCCACCCTGCGCTGGGCGCTGACTGTCGTGTTCGCGGTGGCGGCGCTGCTGTTCGCGGGCGCCGGGCGGCGGGTCCCCGGGCAGCGCGGCGTCGGGGTGTGGCACGCACTGGCGTCGGCCGGCATGATCGCGATGCTCTGGCCGGCCGGCATGCGGGTGTCACCGCTGCTGTACGTCCTGGTGTTCACCGCCGGCGCGTTGTACTTCGCCTACCTCGCGCTGTTCGGCTTCGAGCTGCCGCACCCCGTCTACCACTGCACCATGATGGCCGCGATGGCACTGATGGGCCTGCTGATGGCGCCGAATGCCGGCGTCCCGGTAGCAACCGCGCAAGCCTCCGGCCACCACAGCGCGCACCTCGGTCACGGCGCCGTCGCCGTGACGCCCCCGGGCTGGTTCACAACGGTGTGCGTCGTGCTCGCGATCGGATTCTGCGCCGCCGCGCTGTGGTGGTTCTACCTGCTGGTGCGCGGGCCGAAGCGCCCGTATGCCGACCTGCTCATGGCGCTCGGAATGAGCGCCGCCTTCGCTGTCATGGCCGTCTGACCCTCCCGAAAGGACAACATGCCCAGGCTGTTTCAGGCCGCTAAGCCTCTTCAGACCCTTGCCGCCGTCACCGCGACGGCGGCCTGCGCCGTCGCGGTGGCCGCGCCGGCTGCCGCCCACGTCAACGTGACCGGCGACGCCACCCAGGGTGGTTGGGGCGTGCTGAACTTCCGCGTGCCGACCGAGTCGGATACCGCGTCGACCACCGGCTTGCTGGTCGTCCTGCCCGATGACCAGCCGATCATCTCGGTCAGCACCCAGCAGAAGGCCGGCTGGACCGCCACCATCACCAAGAAGAAGCTGCCCGCACCGCAGAAGGACGACGACGGTGTCGAGGTCACGGAGTACGTATCGTCCGTCGAGTGGAAGGCCACCGCTGCAGACGCACCCATCCCGCCGCATCAGTTCAACGTGTTCGCCATCTCGGCCGGCCCGCTGCCCAAGGTGAACACGCTGGCGCTCCCGACCGTGCAGACCTACAGCGACGGCAAGACGGTGAACTGGAACGAGAAGGCCACCCCGGGCCAGCCCGAGCCTGAGCACCCGGCCCCGACCCTGCACCTGAAGCCCGCCGGCGGCGGCGACCACGACCGGGCCACAGCCGCCGCCCCGGCGCCCGCGACACCCGCCTGGCCGGGCCTGACGGCGCTGGCCGTGTCGGTGGTCGCGCTGCTGCTGGGCATCGCCAACCTGGCATCGTCCCGGCGAAAGACGACGTCACGACCAGAGAATTGAGATCGGTCGCAGCGCTGCCGGTCGTCCTGTTGGCGGCCCTGCTCGCGCTCGTGCTGCCTGCTCCCCTCGCGCAGGCGCACGCCGTCCTGGTCTCCAGCGATCCGGTCGACGGCGCCTCCGTGCCGGACGCGCCGAACCGGGTGATCCTGACGTTCGATGAACCGGTTCGCCTGATCCCTGGTGCGGTACAGGTGATTTCGGCAACCGGGGGCCGGATTGACCAGGGCGTCCGGCAGCAGTCGGGCAACACCACCGTCGTACTCGACCTGCCGCCGCACCTGCCTCGCGGCAGCTACACCGCGACGTGGCGGCTGATGTCGGCCGACGGCCACGAGGTATCCGGGTCGGTGAGTTTCGGGGTGCAGCAAGCTCCGGAAGCACCGCCGGAGGCCCATTCGGTCCCCTCGTCCTCGGCCGCCTCGGCCGCCTCGGACGTCGCCCGCGGCCTCCGGTACACCGGCCTGGCGTTATGCGTCGGCGTACTCGCGGCGGCCCGGCTGGTGTGGGGTTGGGCACTCGCGCTGCGCAGAACCCGCATCCTGGCCGGCATCGGTTGGGTGCTGCTGGCCGCGGCGACCACCATCGATGTCGTCGCCACCGGAGCTGATGTGCGGCTCTACGTGCAGGCAGCCCTGCTCGTCGTACTTGCGGCGACCATCCGCGCCGGTACCCCTGTGTTCCTCGTAGTTGCGACGGCACTCGCGGTCAGCGTCGCCGCCTCCGGACACGCCGCGGCCGGGCCCGACCCGTGGTTGGCGACGACCGTCACCACCGTGCACCTGCTGGCCATGGCGCTGTGGGTGGGCGGACTGGGTGTCCTGACGCTGGTCGTCCTGCCGGCACGCCGGACCGACGAGCTGCAGCGCTGGTCGCGGGTGGCGTTCGGCTGCGTGGCCGCAGTCCTACTCAGCGGCGAGTACCAGGCGTGGCGGCAGGTGTCGCCCATCGAGTCGCTGTGGTCGACGGGCTATGGAATGGCCTTGTGCGCCAAGGTTTTCCTGGTGACGCTGATGGCCGCCCTGGCGTATCTGGGCCGGCGCAGACTCATCCAGGAACGGCTGCGTCGCACCGTGCCGCTGGAAACCGCGCTCGCGGTGTTGGTGCTGCTGATGACCACGGTGCTGACCGGAGAGCCGCCGGCCCGCACCACATATGGCCCCGGCTTCACCGCCACCGCCCCGCTGGATCAGGACCGGCAGGCACTGGTGCATCTCGACACCACGCGGCACGGCGCCATCCCGATCGACATCACCGCGACCGGCGCCACCGGGCTGCGGGGCACCCTGTCGAGCGCCGAGATCGCCTCCCTGCCCGTGCGTTTCACCGCGGGCACCGACGGCCGCTGGCACAGCACGTACGCGACCGCACCACGCCCCGGACTATGGACCCTGCAGCTGACGGTCCAGTTCGGCCCGAACGACGCAGCCGTCACCAGCGTGCCGTTCCGAGTCTGGTGAGGCTGCTACTCCAGCTGATTTACCGGGGCGCCGTCATCATCTCGGCGATCAGCCGATAGCGGTCCAGGTTGTGCCGCGCGTCGACCAGCGCATCGTGGGAGTCGCGCGGCCGCGGTGGCATCCGCGGGCTGCCGCAGTCCTCCCAGAACTGCCGCAGCTCGCGGGTGAAGCGCGGCATCGTCGGCGGCAGGTCGGCCATCGGCCCCCACAACTGGCACAGCACCACATGGTCGTAGGCGCCGATCCAGGCCCACAGCTCGATCGGTTCGTCGCCGTCGATGCTGAAGAAGTCCTCGAGCTCCGACCGGATCTCCCGGCGCGAACGCCACACCTTCGACGACGGCGACGGCAGCTTCGGCAGCACGTTCTTGCGCACCCAGGAGCCCGCCCGGTCGGGATCGAACTCCGAGGAGACGGCGTAGTACTCGCGGCCGTCTTCCGCGGCCACGCCGATCGAGATCAGCTCGATGGTGCGACCGTCGTCGATGAACTCGGTGTCGTAGAAGTACTTCATTCAGGCAACCTCGGTCGGGATTCGGTCCGGCGGCGCGGGTGCCGCATGGATCTCACGGTCGAGTTGTTGGTCCACGGCCGCGTCGTCGGGAAACTTTGGCATACCGGCGATCGCATCCTGTAACCACAGCTTCGCCCGCACCACCGGCCGGCGCAGCCACCGCTCGCGTTCCAGCGCTTTGTGCATCTTCCGGGGCCTGCTCGTATACCGCCAACGGGCCCAGGGCGCGTGCGGCCGCGACAACCGGATGGCACCGACGACCAGCAGCGGTGTGATGAACATCCCAATCAGGCCGGTCCACACCTTGCCCTTGAGCAGCACGATGACCGCCATCGCCAGCGTGACGAGGGCCAGTGCCACGACCATGACGCGGGCCGCCACATCTTGGTCGGCACGCCAGACCGTGATGTCGAAGAACGACAGCGGGTTGAACCCGAGGACCAGCAGCCCCGCCACGGCGATCGCGACGAACACCGCGTCCACCGAGGTACGGCCGTCCTCGGCCCAGTACACGTCCGACAGATGCAGGATCAGCGCGAACTCGTCCAGGACCAGCGCCGCACCGATGCCGAAAAAGATTGCCGCCACGGTGAATTCCGGGACGCCGCCGTCGACCGCGAGAGTCACCATCGTCACCCCGGACACCATCACCAGCACCACACCGATCACCACGTGGTGGATGTGCAGGCTGCCATGACCGATGTTGCGCGGCTGCCACCATTTGCGCGGGGCCGGGTTGTCGGCGTGCGCGCGGATGTACCGCACCACGGTGCGCGTCACGAAAAACGTCAGGATGAACGCAATCAGGCACCACAACAACGGCAGCCGCCCACTGGACACGAACTCCGTAGGTAAGGGCGAGTGCACGGCCAGAAACTTACGCCCGTGTATGCGTGTCACTGCCCCGCAGGGCACCGGCGCGCCGGTGCCCCCGATAGGCTGTCCGGCGAGATGCGTATCAGACCCGGGGTGCTGCCTACCTCCGCAGGACCGCTGGCCTGGCGGCTGTTGCAGTTGCTGGCCACGTTGACGTTGGTATGGGGCGCCTGGCGGCTGCTGGGTCATACGCCGTACCGGATCGACATCGACGTGTACCGGATGGGCGGCCGCGCCTGGCTGAACAACACCCCGCTGTACAGCGAGAGCACGATCTTCCGTACTGAAGCGGGCATCGACCTGCCGTTCACCTACCCGCCGCTGGCCGCGATCATGTTCGCGCCGTTCGCCTGGCTCCCGCTGCCAGGGGCCAGCGTGGCCATCACGGTGACGACGTTCGCGTTGTTGCTGGTGTCCGTCGTGATCGTGCTGACCCGGCTGGACGTGTGGCCGCAGTCGGAACTCGGCGGCTCGGCCCTGGCCCGCCGCTGCTGGCTCGCCGCCGCCATCGTCGGACCGGCCATGCTGTTCCTCGAACCGGTGCGGTCCAACTTCAACTTCGGTCAGATCAACGTCGTCCTGATGACGCTGGTGATCGCCGACTGCGTCCCGCGCCGCACGCCGTGGCCGCGCGGTGTCCTGCTCGGGGTGGCCATCGCCCTCAAGCTGACCCCGGCGGTGTTCCTTCTGTACGTCCTGCTGCGTCGCGATTTCCGCGCGCTGCTGACGACGGTGGCGTCGTCGGTCGTGGTCACGCTGTTCGCGTTCGCCCTGGCCTGGGGCGATTCGTGGGAGTACTGGACCAAAACGGTCCGCAACACCGACCGCATCGGCACCGCGACGCTGAACACCAACCAGAACATCTCCGGCACACTGGCCCGGTTCGGGATGTCGGCGACGCCGCGATTCGTGCTCTGGGTGCTGCTGTGCTTCGCGGTGCTGGCGCTCACGGTGTGGGCGGCGCATCGGGTGCTCCGCGCGGGACAACCGGTGCTGGCCCTCATGTGCGTGGCGATGTTCGGGCTGGTCGTGTCACCGGTGTCGTGGTCGCACCACTGGGTGTGGGCCCTGCCGACCATGGTGACCATCACCGTGGTCGCCTACCGGGAGCGCAGCGCCACCCTCGCAGCGGTGAGCGCGATCGGCGCCTTCCTGCTGATCTTCACCCCGATCCGGCTGCTGCCCGAGCATCACGAGGTCGACGCGGCGCTGTGGCGCCAGGTGCTCGGCAGCTCGTACGTGTGGTGGGGACTGGCCGTCATCGCCGCAGCGGGCACCATCACCGGCCGCGGAACGCCGGCACCCGACGTGACGGAGCACATCGCGCCGGTCTCGGCAACGAACTGACCACGGGTCGCGTCCCAGCCGGCGCGACTGTGACCCCACGGCGGTCCGAGAGCCGATTTTCCGCCGCCGCGTTACGTTGGCGGAGCGGTGAGCGGGCTGAGGGAATCACCCAAGCCGAGGATTGCGGTCAGATGGTGACAGCGACTCTCGGCGTGTCGTTCTGGCGCGTTCAGCCCGCTTTGATCGCGGGCGGCGGCGTCTTGCCCTCTTTGACATCGGCCGCGTAGAGGTCGACGTACTCCTGGCCGGACAGTCGCATGAGCTCGTACATGACCTCGTCGATCACGGCGCGCTCGATGAACCGGTTACCGGCCAGGCCCTCGAAGCGACGGAAGTCCATCGGCTTGCCGAACTTGACCTCGACGCGGCCGAAGTGCCACATCTTGCTTCCGGGCGGGTTCACGACATCGGTGCCGATCATCGCGACCGGGATGACGGGGATGCCGGTCTCCAGCGCGATACGGGCCAGGCCGGTCTTGCCCTTGTAGAGCTTTCCGTCCGGCGACCGGGTGCCCTCGGGGTACATGCCCAGCAATGTGCCCTGATCCAGGATCTTGGCCGCGGCGGTCAGCGCATCGGCCGCAGAGTCCGCGTTGGTGCGGTCGATGGGCACCTGGCCGGTCGACGAGTAGAAGAACTTGGTCAACTTGCCCTTGATGCCGGTGCCGTTGAAGTACTCGGCTTTGGCCAGGAAGTAGATCCGTCGCCGCAGCACCAGCGGCAGGTAGAAACTGTCCGCGACGGCCAGGTGATTGCTGGCCAAAATGACGGCGCCACTGTCCGGAACATATTCGAGCCCCGTGACTTTCGGACGGCCCAGAAGGCGCAGCAACGGGCCCATCAAGATGTACTTGTAGAACCAGAAGAACATCGAACCTCCCGCTGCGGGCCCCCGGACGGTGCCCTCGACAACTTTACCTACCGACTGTCGGCCCGACCACAGCGCGCAGCGGACTGGTCATTCCTCCACAGATACCGGAATGGACTGATACCGGCCCGGACCTGGTGAAGTCTCGGGATCGTCGGACTGGGGGTGTCTGCCGCCCGGACCGGACGGGTCCGTCGGCGGTTCCGGATGCGGGCCCACAGGCCCCCGGTCGGCGAGCGCGGCACGCACCGCGTCCAGAAAGGTGGTGCTGTGTTCGGCGATGGCCGTCAGCATCGGATGCTGCTCATCGTTGGCCAGTGCGACAAGCGCACATACCGGGCACCACACCTGGTTGCAGTCA
This sequence comes from Mycolicibacterium sp. HS_4_1, assembly GCF_054515875.1. Classification (NCBI taxonomy): domain Bacteria; kingdom Bacillati; phylum Actinomycetota; class Actinomycetes; order Mycobacteriales; family Mycobacteriaceae; genus Mycobacterium; species Mycolicibacterium sp. HS_4_1. Next base: position 2,031,906 of record NZ_CM137261.1, on the reverse strand, counting down.
CTCGGATTCTCGCCGTCGGCGAGCATGGCCACGGACAGTCGCACCACGGGGTCGATCTTGTCGATCAAGGCCTGGGCCAGCAGCCGCAGGTCCACCGGTAAGTCGCCGAGGAATTCGGCCCCGAATGCCCCCGCCCCGAAATTGGTGTGCGTCACTTGGGCCACACCTCCGGGTCAGGGCGAAAACGGACAGTCAGTTCACAGCCACGCAACGACGCGCCGGTCACGATGCAACGGCGTAGGACAGATGCCAACGGGACCCGGCGCCGGGTGCCGCCCGAGCCGATGATCAGGTCATCGTCGACGCGCCCCAGAGTCAGGGACTCCGGGTCGATTTGCGGCAATTCTATCCGCAGCCGGTAGACGGCGGCCAATCCTGAACCCGATTCGCGGTCGACGATGGGGCGCGGCGGGGCGGGCGGCGGGGCACCGTGGCGCAGCCGTGACGCCTCCAGCAGCTCCCCCAGCGCCTTGGGCCCGATGGGCTCACCCGCCAGATGCGGCACCAGCACCAGCCGCACATCGCCGACGGCGGCGTCCAGGTCGCTGAGCATGCTGCGCTGCTCGGCGATGCGCTCGGCGTACCAGTCGAAGGCCGGGTGCGCCGGCAGGTTCACATACTCGTACGAATCGTCTTGGATCAGAACCTGATTCACGATCAGCTCGGACACGTGCACGCCCATCAAGGTGAGCGACGCCAGGGTCCGCACCGCCTCGGCCACCACCACCCGTTCCGGGGTGAGCACCAGATGCGCGGTGACGTGCGGCTGGTCCAGCAGCTCGCCCAGCGCCTCGGTGGCGGCGGCCAGCCGCTCGACCAGCGCGACCATGGCGATCGTCTTCGTGTCGGCCAGACCGACCGACAGCCGCCGGTGCCGCGGCCAGGCCTTCTCCAGGTACAGCGCGAATGCCCCGGGCAACGTCAACATCCGCATCGCGTCGGCCGTCGAAGCACAGTCGACGATCACGTGGTCCCAGTTGCCCGACGCCGCCAGCTCGGCAACCTCGTGCAGTCCCAGCACTTCCTGAATTCCCGGCAGCGCCGAAAGCTCTTCCGGTGCAACATCTCCCACATCGGATTCCGGGAAACGGGCGACCAGCACCGCGGCCACCTCACGCCACCGGGCTTCCAGCAGTGCCAGGGTGTCCAGTGCCAGGGCGTCGACGACGACGCCGGCGCCATCGTCGACGGGCACCTGCGTGGGCGCCCGCAAGCCGGTCGGCGGGACGTCCGCGCCGAGCACGTCGCCGGTGGAATGCGCCTGGTCCGTCGAGACGATCAGCACGCGCTGCCCGGCCCGCGCATCACGTACCGCGGTGGCCGTGGCCACCGTCGATTTCCCTACTCCACCCTTACCGACGAACAGACTGATCCTGGCACGCCCAGCAGGGTCCGCCTCACTCAGACTCGACTCGCTTCTTCAGATCCTTGAGCGCCGTGTCGGTCAGCCGCCGCTCGGCTTTGCGCTTGAGCAATCCGATCATCGGAATCATCAGATCGACCGACAGTTCATATGTCACCTCGGTGCCAGAACCCTTGGGCGACAATCGGTATGTGCCTTCGAGCGCCTTCAGCAGCGTGCTGGACACCAGGGACCAGCTCACCGACTCGCGGTCGGCGGGCCACCGGTAGGCGAACACCATGGTGTCCTTCAGGACTGTGGCGTCGAGGACCATCCGGGCCGTCTTGGGGTTTCCGTCGGGGTAGATGTCGAGGACCTCGGTCTCCGGGTACTCGGCAACCCAGTCGGGATATGAGCCGATGTCGGCGATAACGTCCATCACGGTCGCCGGATCGGCGTCGATGTAGATGGTCTGCGCAGTCTTGTCCGCCACGTTTCCACTTCCCCGAGTTAACGATGCCGACACAGGCGTCGGACGCCCGTCTGCCGAGCTCTCAATGTACCGCCAGCGCGCGGCCCTGGCCGGGCGATGCGGGCCTCAGGCCAACCGGGACACGCCCACCGGGCGGGTCCGCTCGAGGTCGTTCTTGATCTCGAAAGCCATGTCCTTACCGGCCACCCGGCGCCGATGGTTGAGCTCTGCCAAGTTCAGCTCCGCCAGCGCCGCGCCCGTCACACCCGTCGGCTCGGCGTGCAGGAAGTAGTGCAACACGACACCGTCCATGACGCCTTCCAACCAGACCTCCATGGTCCCGGTCAGCGCGCCGGTGACGGTCCACCGCTGCCCCGCCGGGCCACGGTCCTCGACGACCGTCAGCGACAGGTCCGGCCACCATCGCCGCCAGCTGCTCTGGTTCGCCACGGCGGCACCGACAGCGGCAGGGTCGGCGCACACGAAGGTCTCGTCGGCGATCTGGATGCTGTTCATCCCCACCAGCTTCACATACGGCTCCACGCTGTGACGAAGCACCCGACTACGCTGAGCACGGCATTGCTGTCACGGCGCTGCCAGTACTGCTTTGCTCTGACCTGAAAGGCCCCACACCGTGCGTGAGTTCAGCGTTCCCGCATCGTTCACCGTCGGCGAGTACGACAACGTCGCCGCCCCGGTGTACTCCCTCGAGCGCGATGATCCCAACCACGTAGCCATCCAGCGCTTGGTTGACGGCACCTGGACCGACGTGACCAGCGCCGACGTTGCCGCCCAGGTCCGGGCCACCGCACTCGGTCTGATCGCCAAGGGCGTCAAGGCCGGCGACCGCGTGGTGCTGCTGTCGGCGACCCGTTACGAGTGGCCCATCATCGACTTCGCGATCCTGTCGATCGGTGCGGTGACGGTACCCATCTATGAGACCTCCGCCGCCGACCAGATCCGGCACGTGCTCGCCGACTCCGGCACTGTCCTGGCGTTCGCCGAGACCGACGCCCATGCCGCCAAGATCGAGTCCATCCGGTCCGAGGTGCCCGCGCTCGGCGAGGTGCTGGTGATCGAGGACGGCGCCCTCGAACAGCTGGCCGCCGCCGGTGCCGGCGTGGACCGCGCCGAACTGGACGCCCGCCTGGCCGGGATCAGGTCGAGCGACCCGGCCACCCTCATCTACACCTCGGGCACCACCGGCCGCCCCAAGGGCTGCCAGCTGACCCACGCCAACCTGCTGTCCGAGCTGCGCGGCGTCAAGGCCTGCTTCCCCGACCTGCTGGCCAAGGGCCAGAAGCTGCTGGTGTTCCTGCCGCTGGCACATGTGCTGGCCCGCGCGGTCGCGGTCGCCGGCTTCAGCAACCAGGTGACGCTCGGCTTCACCAGCGACATCAAGAACCTGGTCCCGATCCTCGGGGTGTTCAAGCCGACGCTGGTGGTGTCGGTTCCGCGGGTGTTCGAGAAGGTGTACAACACCGCCGAGCAGAACGCCCGCAACGACGGCAAGGGCAAGATCTTCCAGATCGCGGCCGACACGGCGATTGAGTGGAGCAAAGCGCAGGAGACCCCCGGGGGTGCCGGTCTGCTTCTGGGCCTCAAGCACGCGGTGTTCGACAAGCTGGTGTACGGCAAGCTGAAGGCCGCCCTGGGCGGCAACTGCGTCGGCGCCATCTCCGGCGGCGCCCCGCTCGGCGCCCGCCTCGGCCACTTCTACCGCGGCGTCGGCGTCACCATCTACGAGGGCTATGGCCTCACCGAGAGCAGCGCCGCCATCACCGTCAACCGGATCGGCGAGTTGAAGGTCGGCACCGTGGGCAAGCTGGTGCCCGGCAACAGCATGCGGGTCGCCGAAGATGGCGAGTTGATGGTGTCCGGCGGCGTGGTGTTCAGCGGCTACTGGAACAACCCGACCGCCACCGACGAGGCCTTCACCGACGGGTGGTTCCATACCGGTGACCTCGGTGCCATCGACGACGACGGTTACCTGTCGATCGTCGGGCGCAAGAAAGAGATCATCGTGACCGCCGGCGGCAAGAACGTCGCCCCGGCGCCACTGGAAGACGTCATGCGCGCGCACCCGCTGATCAGTCAGGCCATGTGCGTCGGCGATCAGGAGCCGTTCATCGCCGCGCTCATCACCATCGATCCCGAGGCCTTCGAGGGCTGGAAGCAACGCAACGGCAAGGACGCCGGCGCATCCGTCGGAGACCTCGCCGCCGACCCCGAGCTGGTCGCCGAGGTCCAGAAGGCCGTCGACGACGCCAACCAGACCGTGTCCAAGGCCGAGGCGATCCGGAAGTTCCAGATCCTGCCCGTCGATTTCACCGAGGACACCGGCGAGCTGACGCCGACGCTCAAGGTCAAGCGCAACGTGGTCGCCCAGAAGTTCGCCGCCGAGATCGCGGCGCTCTACAGCTGACGCGACGAAGGAGCACTACAACAATTCCGAGAGCCGTTCGCCCTTGAGCTTCCACTGCCAGTTGTCGACGACGAACTGACGGCCGGCGGCGCCCATCGCGGCGCCCCGGTCGGGATCGGCCAGGATGTCGCCGATGGCCGCGGCGATCGCGGCGACATCCCGGCCGTCGACCACGTGACCGGTCTTGCCTGCCACGACGGTTTCCGGCGCGCCACCGGAGTCACCGGCGACCACCGGCACCCCGCAGGCCGAGGCCTCGAGGAAGACGATGCCCAGTCCCTCGACGTCGAGCCCGTTCCCCCGCGTGCGGCACGGCATGGCGAAGACGTCGGCCATCGCGTGGTGCGCCGGTAGTTCGTCGCCGGGCACGCCGCCGGTGAACACCACATGGTCGGAGACGTCGTAGCGCTGTGCCAGCTTCTGCAGATCGTCGCGGTAGGGCCCGTTGCCGACGATCACCAGCGCGGCACCGTCGATCCGCTGCCGAATCGTGGGCAGCGCCCGGATCAGCATGTCCTGCCCCTTGCGCGGCACCAGGCGCGACAGGCAGACGATCACCGGGCGCCGGCCCAACCCGTAGCGAGCCCGCAGCTCGGCCCGGGCCACCTCGTCGGGGACGAAGCGGTTCACATCCACCCCGGGCGACAGGTATTCCAGTGCCGCGTCCGGCCCGAATGCCGCGGCGAACCGGTTGCGGGTGTAGTGGCTGACGAACGTCACCACGTCGGTGTTGTTCCCGATGTGGCGCAACGCGTTTCGCGCGACGGGCAGCATCGACCAACCCACCTCGTGGCCGTGCGTACTGGCCACCACCCGACTTGCTCCGGCGTCGCGCGCCAGCGGGGCCAGCAGGGCCAGTGGCGCCGCCGCGCCGAACCACACGGTGTCGATGTCGTGCTCGGCGATGATTCGGCGCATCCGCAGCGCGACTGTCGGTTCCGGCACCATCAGCGTCGTCGGGTGACGGACCACTTCGTATCCGGCGGCTGCCGCGGCCCGGTCGTACTCCGGGGCGCCCTTCCATTTCGGCGCGTAGACCGTCAGCTCGTGTGACCCGCGGCCGAGCAGCTCGCCGACCAGGTTCTCCAGATACGACTGGATGCCGCCACGGCGGGGCGGAAAATCATTGGTCAGCAGCAGAACCCGGGATGACATCGCGGTCAGGCTATCGCGTCAGACCCGGGCCGCGAGCCATCGCTGCCACGCAGCGGTCAGCGCGTCACGGTCCAGGCCGAGGGTGGCATGCAGCGCGGTGTCCAGGTCGGGGTGCCCGACACCGCACGCCGCCAGATACAACCGGCGCAGGGCCGGATCGCCGAACTGCGCGCCGACGAACCGGGCGAACCACCAGGCGCGGTCATAGGCCAGCGACAGTGCCGGTCCGGTGACCTGAAAGTCGGCGTTGGTGGGCAGTACTGCCATATCGGCGGGCGCGGGACGCGGCGTACGCGGGCGGCTGACGTAGTCGGCGACGCCCTCGGTGAGGCACCAGGGCGCGGCGGCGGCCGTGACGGGCCGTGAGGCGTAGTGGAAAAGCTCGTGGCGCAACACGATTCGCAGGGCGCCGGGTCCCATCGCGGCGGCGCCGGGCGCGAACACGATGCGGTCGACGGTGGTGGCCGCGGCGAACTCCTGACGGCCACCGGCCAGTGCCCGGAATTCCTCGTCGGTGCCAGTGGTCACGATGGTGATCTGCCGACGCCAGTCGTCGCCCCAGAAGCTGCTGACCGCGGCGACCGCACCGTCGAGCTCACCGGTGATGCGGCCCGGCAGCGTCGAGCCGGGGTCCAGAATCAGGAGTTCGACTGTCCGGCCATCAGCGAGCCGCGTGGTGGTCGGCGCTGACGGCGCGGGTGATGGTGACGGCGCGGGCGCCGATGACACGACCTCGTTTGGGTGGCCGTGGCTCAGCACCACGGTCGCGGCAGCCGCCTCAGCGGTCAACAGACCGAGGACAGCCCGTCGTGTGAGGCGTCGGGAGAGGCTCAGTAGCGACGCACGTTGTAGATCGGCGCGTTGTCGACCGGCGCCACGCGCACAGGCACACCGAACGTCGAGGCGTGGACCATCATGCCGTCGCCTATGTAGATGCCCACGTGCGAGGCATCGGAGTAGTAGCTCACGACGTCACCGGGCTGCATTTGATCGCGCGACACCGGCTGTCCGCCGGCCGCCTGCGCGTAGCTCGAGTGCGGCAGCGAGATCCCGGCCTGCTGGAACGCCCACATCACCAGGCCCGAGCAGTCGAACTGGCCTGGGCCGGCGGCACCCCACACATACGGGTCGCCGATGCGGGTGAGAGCGGCCTGGACCGCGATCTGACCGGTAGCGGTACCGCCGTTGTCCGAGGGCACGGGCAGCCCCTCGACCGGCGGGTTGGGGCCCGCGGCGTTGATGGACGGATCCTGCCCGGGCGCCGGAGGCACAGCGTCAGGAGCCGGCGGCACGCCGACCGGCGGCGGGGCCGGCGGGGCGGCGGCGGGAGCCGGGGGCAGGGCCGCCAAGGCCTCGCGCTGACTCGGCGTCAGCGCGGCGTAACGGGACTTGACGATGGCGATCTGCACCTGCAGCTTGCTTTGCTTGGACTGCAGATCGGCACGCACCGCGGCGGCCTGCTCGGCGGCGGTCTTGGCGTCGGACGCCAACTTCGCCGAGTCGGCCTCGGCCTTGGTGGCCGAATCGGAGGCGCTGTGGAAGTTGGCCATCTGCGCGGAGATCTCACTGGCCATCACGCGCTGGACCGAGAGCTGGTCGATCAGTCCCTGCGGCGAGTCCGCGGTCAGGATTGCGTCGATGCCGTCGGTCCGCCCGCCCATGTACTGCGCTGCAGCAATCTTGTCGACAGACGCCTGGTAGGTAGCCAGGTCGTTCTTGGCCGCTTCCGCAGCTGCCTCGGCGGCCTCATGCTTGGCGTCGGCGGCCTTAGCGGCAGCCAGCTTCTTGTCCAGATCCAGCCGCGCGCCGTGCATGGCCTCGGTGGTCTGCTCCGCCTGGCGCGAGAGCTCGTTGAGCTTTGCTACGGCGTCGTCCGCCGGATCGGCCTGGACGTTGCTCGCAAATACGCTGCCGAGTATGGTGAGCCCCGCGATGGCACCGGCTACTGGTCGTTTAAGACTGCATTTGGTGCGGTGTGTGCGGTGGAGACTCAAGATTTCGCGTCCTTCAACTGCGGGTTCGAGCCGCTTCGAACTCAGTGAGGTCTCGAATAGGTTACGAAACGGCATCGGCGTTGTCCAACGGGAATGGCCAATCTATCAGCCCGCTCCCCGATCCCGTTAACCAGCATCACAATGTGAGGGTCGTCACGCTACGCCCGTGGTGCTTGACTTTGGCTTGTTTTCAGTGCTGATCCCTCCCTTCGGCCGCCCGATCGGGACGAGCCGAAGCCGGGGCGCCAGGCCGGCGTCGGCGAGCACCTCCAGCGCGCGACGCTCGTCGTCCATCAATGTTTCGGGCACACCCAGCAAAACACTGACCACGCAGTCACCGCAGCCGGGACCACGCACCGCGCAGTCGTCGCAGTCGATCTTCACCGGCCCGTTGTCGAACTTCATCTCTGATTCCTCTCATCGGTTGAGGCGCACGCTAGCGACGTCCACCGACAAAAAGCGCGCGTGATCAGCAACCCGATAACGGAATGACATCGATGGGATTTCTTGTCGGTCCCGGCCCCTACTGTCACGTCATGGGCTCCGGCAGCACCACCGATCAGCTGGCTTTCGATCTTGACGAGGCGTTGCTGCGCGACACCACGTTCGTGGTGGTCGACCTGGAGACCACCGGCGGCCGGGCCCGGGCGGACGACACCGGCGGCGGCTGGGACGCCATCACCGAGATCGGTGCGGTCAAGGTGCGCGGCGGCGAGATCATCGGCGAACTGGCCACCCTGGTCGACCCGGGTCGCGCCATCCCGCCCCAAATCGTTCAGCTGACCGGGATCACCACGGCCATGGTGTGCGACGCCCCGCGCATCGAATCGGTGCTGCCCGCGTTTCTCGAGTTCTGTCGCGGCGCCGTCCTGGTCGCCCACAACGCGGGTTTCGACATCGGTTTCCTGCGGGCCGCGGCCGAGCGGGCGCAGCTGCCCTGGCCCAACCCGCCGGTGCTGTGCACGGTCAAGCTGGCCCGCCGGGTACTGACGCGCGACGAGGCGCCCAGCGTCCGACTCTCGGAGCTGGCCCGGCTGTTCCGTGCCACCACCACGCCCACGCACCGGGCCCTCGACGACGCCCGTGCCACCGTCGACGTGCTGCACGGGCTGCTGGAACGCATCGGCAATCAGGGCGTGCACACGCTGGCCGAACTACGCGGCTATCTCCCCGACGTGACCCGCGCGCAGCGCCGCAACCGCAAGCTCGCCGACGCCCTGCCGCACTCCCCCGGCGTGTATCTGTTCCGCGGGCCGTCCGAGGAGGTGCTCTACGTCGGCACCGCGGTCGATCTGCGCCGCCGGGTCCGGCAGTACTTCACCGGCGCCGACCCGCGCGCCCGCATGAAAGAGATGGCGTCCCTGGCTATCCGGGTCGATCACGTGGAGTGCGCCCACGAGCTGGAAGCCGGGGTCCGCGAACTGCGGCTGCTCGCCGCGCACGCGCCGCCCTACAACCGACGCTCGAAAGCTCCGCACAACTGGTGGTGGGTGGCACTCACCGACGAGGCGTTCCCCCGGTTTTCGGTGGTGCGAGCACCGCGGCACGATCGCGCCGTCGGCCCGTTCCGGGTCCACGCCGACGCCGTCGACGCCGCCCTGCTGCTGGCCCGCTTCACCGGCGTGCGGACGTGCACGACGCGGTTGGCACGAGCAGCCCAGCATGGGCCGCAGTGCCCTGAGCGCGAGCTCTCGCCGTGCCCAGCGCCCCGCGGTATCAGCGCGGACGCCTATGCCGAATTCGCCGCGACGGCCGCGAGAAACGTCGCCGGCGTTGCTGATTCCGCACTCGCCACGGCGCTGAACCACATCGACGATCTGGCCGCCGCAGGACGTTTCGAGACCGCGGCCCGGCTGCGGGACCATGCCGCAATCGTCATCGACGGGCTGTGGCGCGGGCAACGCTTGCGGGCTCTGACCGCGCTACCGGAACTGGTGGCCGCCCGGCCCGACGGCGCCGGTGGCTGGCACCTCGTCGTGGTCCGGTACGGCCAGTTGGCGGCCGCCGGCAACGCACCGCGGCGGGTGCCGCCGATGCCCGTCGTCGACGCGATATCCGCTGCGGCACAGGTGATCCTGACATCCGACCGGCCCCTGGGCGGCGCACCCGTCGAGGAGGTGGCACTGATCGTGCGCTGGCTGGCCGCCCCCGGTGTGCGGATCGTCCGCACCGATTCCGGCACCGGACCGGGGGCCGGCTACTGCCTGCCGATCACCGCGGCCGGCCGGTGGGCCGAGTGGGCCGCCGCCGCCCGGTCCGCCCGGGCGGCGGCGCAGCAAGCCGAGCGGTCAGACCTTCTGGGTGAACCGAGCCCACCGTGCGAGCAGCTTCTCGGCCGCACCCGAATCGATCGCCTCGGTGGCACGGGCCAGACCGCGCTCCCACGCCGGCACCCACTGGGCGTCGCTGGATAGCCCGGCATGAGCCACCATTGCCCCAGCGGCGTTGAGCACCACGGCATCCCGGACCGGACCGGCCTGGCCCGCCAGCACCGCACGCACCGACTCCGCGTTGGCCGCGGCGTCGCCGCCTGTCAGCTCACTCAGTTCGGCGCGGGCGAAGCCGAACGCCGCCGGGTCCAGCGTCAGCCGGTCAACGGTGCCGGCCTGCACCCGCCAGATGGTGCTCGTCGTCGTGGTGGTCAGCTCATCGAGCCCGTCGTCGCCATGCACCACCAGCACGCTGGAACCGCGCGCGGCGAACACACCAGCCATCACCTCGGCCAATTCCGCCCAGGCGCAGCCGATCAGGCCGGCCCGCGGCATCGCGGGATTGGTCAGCGGCCCAAGCAGATTGAAGACCGTCGGCACCCCGATCTCGCGCCGCACGGCAGACGCGTGCCGGTAGGACTGATGGAACTGCGGGGCGAACGCGAAGCCGATGCCGACCTCGGCAACCGAGCGGGCGACGTCACCGGGCGACAGATCGATCCGGACGCCCAGGGCCTCCAAGGTGTCGGCACCGCCGGACAACGACGACGCCGCGCGGTTCCCGTGCTTGATGACGGGCACCCCGCACGCGGCCACGACGATCGACGCCATCGTGGACAGGTTCACGGTGTTGGAACCGTCCCCTCCGGTGCCCACGATGTCGACCACATCGGTGCCGATCGCCGCGAGCGCGTCGGCGGGCACCTTTCGGGCGTGTCGCAGCATCACATCGGCGAGTTCGGAGACCTCCGCGGACGTCGGTCGCTTCATCTTCATCGCAATGGCGAAAGCAGCGATCTGCGCCGGGGTCGCGGTACCGGTCATGACCTGGTCCATTGCCCACCCCGCCTGACCCGCGGCAAGGTTCTGGCCGGTGGTCAGCCGGCCCAGGATCTGAGGCCACAGCGGCCCGTCGGCGGTCGGTTCCTGATGAGGATCGATGGTTGGCACGGACCCGATTATGACCAATGTCGGCACCCGGGTGGAGTTCAACAACTACAAAGCGTCATACTTACCGCTGTGACGAGCGCTGTAGGTACCTCTGGAACCGCGATCACGTCGCGGGTGCATTCGCTGAACCGGCCGAATATGGTCAGTGTCGGCACCATTGTGTGGCTTTCCAGTGAGTTGATGTTCTTTGCTGGGCTGTTCGCAATGTATTTCACCGCGCGTGCTCAGGCCGGCGGCGTATGGCCGCCGCCCCCCACGCACCTGAACCTGGCCGAGGCCGTTCCGGTGACGTTGGTGCTGATCGCGTCGTCGTTCACCTGCCAGATGGGCGTTTTCGCCGCCGAGCGCGGTGACGTCTTCGGCCTGCGCCGGTGGTACGTCATCACGCTGATCATGGGCACGTTCTTCGTCGGCGGCCAGGCGTTCGAGTACTACATGCTCGTCAGCGAAGGCACCACGATCCCGAGCAGCGCCTACGGTTCGGTGTTCTACCTGGCCACCGGATTCCACGGTCTGCACGTCATCGGCGGTCTCGTGGCGTTCATCTACCTGCTCGCCCGCACCAAGATGAGCAAGTTCACGCCGGCACAGGCCACCGCTGCCATCGTCGTGTCCTATTACTGGCACTTCGTCGACATCGTGTGGATCGCCCTGTTCGCCACCATCTACTTCGTCCGATGATCGGCTCGCCGATGGGTCCGACGACTAACTCGTCGATGAGAAGGGGTTCGATGACCAGCAAGTCCCGTCGTCGGTTACACCGGCGCCTCTCAGCAGCGATGCTGCTGCTGCTCGGACTTCTAGTCGCTGGTGGCCTGGCGGCCACCCTGACGCCGCGGCCGCAGGTCGCGGTCGCCGACGAGTCGCAGCTGGCTCTGCTGCGCACCGGCAAGCAGTTGTTCGAAACGTCGTGCGTCTCCTGCCACGGCGCCAACCTGCAGGGTGTGCCCGACCGCGGCCCGAGCCTCATCGGCGTCGGCGACGCGGCGGTCTACTTCCAGGTGTCCACCGGCCGCATGCCCGCCATGCGCGGTGAGGCTCAGGCGCCCCGTAAGGACCCGGCGTTCGACGAGCACCAGATCGATGCCCTCGGCGCCTACATCCAGGCCAACGGCGGCGGCCCCGAGGTCCCCCGTGACGCCAACGGCCAGATCAACCAGCACTCGTTCCTCGGTGAGAACGTCGCCCGTGGTGGCGACCTGTTCCGCCTGAACTGCGCTTCCTGCCACAACTTCACCGGCAAGGGTGGCGCACTGTCGTCGGGCAAGTACGCGCCTGACCTCGGCAAGGCTGCCGAGGTACCGGCGCAGGTGTACACCGCCATGCTCACCGGCCCGCAGAACATGCCCAAGTTCTCGGACCGTCAGCTGACCCCGGAAGAGAAGCGCGACATCGTCGCCTACGTCCATGAGTCGGCTAACGCCCGCAGCCAGGGCGGCTACGGCCTCGGCGGCTTCGGCCCCGCGCCCGAGGGCATGGCGATGTGGATTATCGGGATGGTCGCCGTGATCGGCGTGGCTATGTGGATCGGATCGCGAGCATGAGCGACAACGTGAACATTCCCAGTGACGCGGAACTGCGCGACATGTCGCGCGAGGAACTCGTCGAACTGGGCGGAAAGATCGACGGCGTCACCACCGTCTTCAAGGAGCCCCGCTGGCCCGTCGAGGGCACCAAGGCGGAGAAGCGCGCCGAGCGTCAGGTCGCGGCCTGGCTGCTGCTCGGTGGCCTCTCGGGCCTGGCCCTGCTGCTGGTCTTCCTGTTCTGGCCGTGGGAGTACAAGCCGTTCGAGTCCGACGGTGAGTTCATCTACTCGCTGGCCACCCCGCTGTACGGCCTGACCTTCGGTCTGTCGATCCTCGCGATCGGCATCGGTGCGGTGCTCTTCCAGAAGAAGTTCATCCCCGAGGAGATCTCGATCCAGGACCGCCACGACGGCGCCTCCCCCGAGATCCACCGGGCCACCATCGCGGCCAACCTGACCGATGCACTCGAGGCCTCGACCCTCAAGCGCCGCAAGCTGATCGGCTTGTCGCTCGGCGTCGGCCTGGGTGCGTTCGGCCTGGGCACCGCGGTCGCCTTCATCGGCGGTCTGATCAAGAACCCGTGGAAGCCGGTGGTTCCGACCGCCGAGGGCAAGAAGGCCGTCCTGTGGACGTCCGGCTGGACCCCCCGTTTCCACGGCGAGACCATCTACCTGGCCCGGGCGACCGGCCTGCCGGGTGAGTCCCCCTTCGTGAAGATGCGTCCCGAGGACCTCGACGCGGGCGGCATGGAGACCGTGTTCCCGTGGCGCGAGTCCGACGGCGACGGCACCACCCTCGAGTCGCACGAGAAGCTGTCCGAGATCGCTCTCGGTGTGCGTAACCCGGTGATGCTCATCCGCATCAAGCCCGAAGACCTGTCCCGCGTGGTCAAGCGCCAGGGCCAGGAGAGCTTCAACTTCGGCGACTTCTTCGCGTACACCAAGGTGTGCTCGCACCTGGGCTGCCCCTCGTCGCTGTACGAGCAGCAGACCTACCGCATTCTGTGCCCCTGCCATCAGTCGCAGTTCGACGCGCTGCACTTCGCGCGGCCGATCTTCGGGCCGGCCGCCCGCGCCCTGGCGCAGCTGCCGATCACGATTGACAAAGAGGGCTATCTGGTCGCCAACGGCGACTTCATCGAACCCGTCGGACCGGCATTCTGGGAGCGCAAATCATGAGTCCCAAGCTCGCTGACATCGCTGCCGCACAAGGCAATGCGATCGACTCGCGGTACCACCCGTCGGCCGCGGTACGCCGCCAGCTGAACAAGGTCTTCCCGACGCACTGGTCCTTCCTGCTCGGTGAGATCGCGCTCTACAGCTTCATCGTGCTGCTGCTCACCGGCGTGTACCTGACCCTGTTCTTCGACCCGTCGATGACCGAGGTCGTCTACCACGGCGTCTACCAGCCGCTGCGCGGCGTGCAGATGTCGCGGGCCTACGAATCGGCCCTCGATATCTCGTTCGAGGTCCGGGGTGGCCTGTTCGTCCGCCAGATTCACCACTGGGCCGCCCTGATGTTCGCCGCGGCGATCATGGTCCACCTGGCGCGCATCTTCTTCACCGGCGCGTTCCGCCGCCCGCGTGAGGCCAACTGGATGATCGGCTCGCTGCTGCTGATTCTGGCCATGTTCGAGGGCTACTTCGGCTACTCGCTGCCCGACGACCTGCTGTCCGGCATCGGTCTGCGCGCCGCGCTGTCCTCGATCACCCTGGGTATCCCGGTCATCGGCACCTGGATGCACTGGGCGCTGTTCGGCGGGGACTTCCCCGGCCACATCATCATCCCGCGCATGTACGCCCTGCACATCCTGCTGATCCCGGGCGTCATCCTGGCCCTGATCGGTGCGCACATGGCGCTGGTCTGGTTCCAGAAGCACACGCAGTTCCCGGGTGCCGGCCGTACCGAGAAGAACGTCGTCGGCGTGCGCGTCATGCCGGTGTTCGCCGTCAAGTCCGGCGCATTCTTCGCCATGGTCACCGGCATCCTGGGCATCATGGGCGGTCTGCTGCAGATCAACCCGATCTGGGAGCTGGGCCCCTACAAGCCCTCGCAGGTGTCCGCCGGTAGCCAGCCCGACTTCTACATGATGTGGACCGAAGGCCTCGCCCGTATCTGGCCGGCCTGGGAGCTCTACCCGTTCGGCCACACCATCCCGGCCGTCATGGGTGTTGCGGTGATCATGGGCCTGGTGTTCGGTCTGCTGATCGCGTGGCCGTTCCTGGAGAAGAAGTTCACCGGCGACGACGCGCACCACAACCTGCTGCAGCGTCCGCGTGACGTGCCGGTGCGCACCGCCATCGGTGCCATGGCCATCGCGTTCTACATGGTGCTGACCCTGGCCGCAATGAACGACATCATCGCGCTCAAGTTCGACATCTCCCTGAACGCGACCACCTGGATCGGTCGTATCGGCATGGTGGTCCTGCCCGCAGTCGTCTACTACCTCACCTACCGCTGGTGTGTGGGCCTGCAGCGCAGCGACCGCGCGGTGCTCGAGCACGGCATCGAGACCGGCATCATCAAGCGCCTGCCGCACGGTGCCTACGTCGAGCTGCACCAGCCGCTCGGCCCGGTCGACGACCACGGCCACCCGCTGCCGCTGGAGTACCAGGGTGGCGCCCTGCCCAAGCGCATGAACAAGCTCGGCTCGGCCGGCTCGCCCGGCACCGGCAGCTTCCTGTTCGCCGACTCCGCCGTCGAGCAGGCCGCCCTCGCCGACGCCGAACATGCCGCCGAGCACAAGGCGCTGACCGCGCTCAAGGAGTACCAGGACGAGATTTCGCCCGCCAATGGCTCCAACGGGCATCACTAGCTCGATCTACGGTTTCGGCCCGGTCTGGTTTCCACCAGACCGGGCCGAATTCGTTTGTGGGATGCCCGAAACCGGCCCGAGCGTGAACTCAATAGCGGGTTCCAGGCCTCTGACGCGGCATCTACTACACGTTCGGACACGCGCCACTCCCCTACCCACGCGCACAACGGCATCGGATTGCGCCGGGGCCAATGAATCACTGCAGACATCGAATGACGATCTGTTCTGCCGTGGCCCCAGGCTCAAATCGGTGTGGCGGTAAGCCTCATGCACCGCAATGCCGCGGCCAACACGCCCTCCACAACTGCGCCACGAATACCGGCTCAACGCCGCAGCAGGGCCACATCAGCGTTGACCCTCACACGGTGGCACCCGACACTCGCACAACTGCGCCACACGTACAGGCTCAACGGACAACGAGACGACTGCCGAGGCAGCACTGCCCTTACCAGTCCCCGGCTGACGTCAGTCGGCGCGGGAGGTCCTTCGCCGGCTAAGCGGCGCGGGCGTCCTCCGCCGCAGCCTCCAGCACCGCGTGCAGACCCCGCAAGCAGTACCAGGGAATGGCGACCATGGCAGCGGTGATGACGATGGCCAGGCCGTACAGCATCCAGGCCAAATCATCGTGGCGGTCGGCCAGCATGTACGCGCCCAGGAAGACGAACAGCGTCGCACCGCCCATGGCAGCGGCGATGCCGACCGTGCAGCGCAACCACAGCTGGTCCACCGCCGCTATCGGAAAGCCCACCATGCTGGTCGCCGGGGACACCGAATACCGCCGCACCACCGGATCGTCGAAGGACCGGAGCGCGCTCTGCGGGACGTCACCGGCTGGACGACGGTCCTCGGCCTCGGACGGCCCGCCGCCGAGCAGCGGCAGCGGCGCAGCCCCACCGCGACGGGCCCGCAACAGCAGCGGGATGGCACCGATGATCACCGCGGCGGACACCCCGATGACGGAGTACAGCAGCCACGGCGTGGGCGACGACGAAGTACCCGACGGATGCCGGGTACCGAGATCCACCAGCGCGACGGCAGCCGCCACCCCGGCGCCCAGGGCAGCCAACCACAGGGCCACACAGCCACCGAGCAGAAGACGGTCCAACTGCTCTGGGCTGCCGCCCGTCACTCGCGACCGGGTTGAAGTCTCAGCGTTGTACGGCATTAACAGCTCGTCTGCCAATCATCGTTGGTCTGGGAGGCCAGGGTCTGGCCGTCACTGGTCACAATCGAACAGTTCAGGTGGCTCAGCCGCAGCAGGCTGGAGGCTTGGACCGAACCCACGTCGGACATCGAGATGGGTGTCAGCGTGATCATCCACGGGATGTAGACGTTCTGCTGGGTGCGCTGGCGTCCGGCAGCGTCGGTATATGTCACCGAAATGCGGTCCAGCGGCGCCTTCGTGCCCCAAATCCGATACGTGACATACCGCGGTCCGGTCGGCGGAGCGGACGTCGTCGCCGGCGGTGCGGCCGCTGGGGTGCTGGGCGGTGGGGGCGGCGGCGGTTCTTCCGACGTCGGCGGCGGCTGGGTCACCGTCACCGTCGACGGAGGCGGCGGGGGTGGTGGTGGCGGAGGCGGCGCCTCGGTCGTCGTCGGCGGAGGCGGCGGCGTCGTGGTGGTGAACTCGTCCTGGAACGGAGGCGCCGAGGTGGTGCTCGTCGAGGGCGTTGCCACGTTCTCCGAGCTGGTGTTGCGGGTCACCAGGATGGCAACGGACGCCACCAGCGAGATCGCGGCGATGATCGCCACGACACCGACAACCCACGGCCACCGCGGCGGCGGGGCGTCGCTGGCCTCTGGCTTGGCTTCGTAGCTGTCGTAGTCGTAGAGCGCCGGCTCCGGCGGCACATACGGCGCAATGGTGAAGTGCTCGGATTCGGGCGCAGAGTAGGCCTGCGAATAGATCTCGGTTTCGCCCGTGCCTTCACCGACGCCCGATGGCTCCCGGGCCGCATCATCATCCGAGCCCGGGGAATGTGACCCGCTCACGTACGCCTATCCCTCTCGACCACTATGTCGCCACAGCTACGGAATACCGCGCTTCGGCAGACATTACCCAACATGGGCCTGGCATGGCCGTTCCGGACGGCGCCAGAGGACCATCTGACATACGGTTGTGACCTGACCGCGGAGGCGATCAGGTCACAGGGGCCGTAGGTGTCAGTGCTTCTCGGGGCCGACGTAGTACTCGAACACCAGGCCGGCGACGGTGGCCAGCACGAAGCACACGCCGGCGACGATCAGCCAGGGCAGCCAGAGGCCGATACCGACCGCGGTGGTCGAAGCCGACAGGGCGATCAGCAGCGGCCACCAGCTGTGCGGGCTGAAGAAGCCCAGCTCGCCGGCGCCGTCGGAGACCTCGGCGTCTTCGTAGTCCTCAGGCCGGGTGTCGAGGCGGCGTGCCACGAACCGGAAGAACGTGCCGATGATCAGCGACAGACCCGTGGTCAGCACCAGCGCGGTGGTGCCGGCCCACTCGATGCCACCGTTGGCGTACAGCGCGGTCAGCGTGCCGTAGCCGATGGTCGCCAAGGCGAAGAAGGCAGTCAGAATCTCGAAAAGCCGGGCTTCGATATGCATTTCGTATCCCCTACTTGCTCGCCTGAACCGGCGAACCGGCCTGCTCGCCGCGGCGAGTGTCGAACGGACGGGTCGTCTGGGCCACCGGGGGCAGACCGATCGACACCAGCGCCTCGGCGTTGGTCGCCTTCGGGTGATCGATGCGGTACTGCAGGTAAGCCTTGAACTGGTCGGGCTCCACCACGCGCACTTCGAAGTTCATCATCGAGTGGTACGTACCGCACATCTCGGTGCAGCGGCCGACGAACGGACCGGTCTTCTCGATCTCACTGACCTGGAAGATGTTGTCCGAGTGGTTGGCCTCGGGGTTCGGGATGACGTCCCGCTTGAACAGGAACTCCGGCACCCAGAAGCCGTGAATGACGTCGGCCGAGGCGATCTGGAACTCGATGCGCTTGCCCTTCGGCAGAACCAGGACCGGAATCTCGGTGCTGGAGCCGATGGTCTCGACCTTGTCGAAGTTCAGGTAGCTGCGGTCCTCGGGGTTGATGCCGCGGATCGCGCCGACCTTCTCCTCGCCGTGCTCGTTCTTGCCCTCGGGCTTGGACGTCATGGCTTCCTTGCGAGCGGTGTCGGCGCCGTCGTAGGAGAAGGTGTTGTCCTTGAAGGCGACCTTCTGGTAGCCGAACTTCCAGTTCCACTGGAACGCGGTGACATCGATGGTGACCTCAGCAGGCTTGCTGTGGTCCATCATCTTCTCCTGCACCACGACGGTGAAGTAGAAGAGCACCGAGATGATGAGGAACGGCACCACGGTCAGCACGAGTTCCAGCGGCATGTTGTAGCCGAACTGGCGGGGCAGCTCGGTGTCGGTCTTCTTCTTGCGGTGGAACGCCATCGCCCAGAAGATCAGCGCCCACACGATGGCGCCGACCACGAACGAGGCGATGACCGACCACACCCAGAGGTCACGGTTTGCGTGTGCTTCTGGGGTGATGCCGGTCGGCCAACCCAGGCCGAAGACTTCCTGCCAGCTGCATCCGCTGAGCAGCAGCGTCGACGCGCCGAGAATGGCGGACAACGCCACCAAACGGAGCCCGCGAGCGGTCACGTTGAGGCCCTCCTAGAGGTCGGTCAAGCCGGTCGAATACTACGCAGCGTAGACCACGCCCACGGTGCCGAGCGAAGCGACCGGCCAATCGGCAGCGCCAGTTCTGAGTTCACCTGCCTGAACAGGCATACTGGCGCCCGTGTGCGGACTGCTGGCCTACCTGGCCGACCCTGTTGCCGACCATTCCACCGACCTCGTGAACGCGGTTTCGGATGCCACGCATCCGATGCGTCACCGGGGCCCGGACGAGTCGGGTGCCTGGGCCGACGACACCAGCGGACACCACACCGAGGCCGGCCACAGCGGCTCGGCTGCTGTCGTCTTCGGTTTCAACCGGCTCTCCATCATCGACATCGCGCACAGCCATCAGCCGCTGCGCTGGGGTCCGCCCGAGGCGCCGAACCGCTACGCACTGGTGTTCAACGGCGAGATCTACAACTACCTCGAACTGCGTGAGGAACTACGCGGCGAGTTCGGCGCCGAGTTCGCCACCGAGGGCGACAGTGAGGCGATCGTCGCCGCGTACCACTACTGGGGCACCGCTGCCCTGGCCCGCTTGCGGGGGATGTTCGCCTTCGCGCTGTGGGATACCGAGACCCGCGAGCTGTTCTGCGCACGTGACCCGTTCGGCATCAAACCGCTGTATCTGGCGACGGGACCCGGCGGCACCATCGTGGGCAGCGAGAAGAAGTGCATTCTCGACCTGGCGGCCCGCGCCGGCATCGATCTGAGCATCGACGAACGTGCCGTCCAGCACTACACCGTGCTGCAGTACGTGCCCGAACCCGAGACGCTGCAGGTCGGCATCCGCCGACTGGAGTCGGGCAGCTACGCCCGCATCCGGCCGGGCCAGCAGCCGGAGGTAACGCGGTACTTCAAGCCGAAGTTCGCCGCCGTGCCGTTTGTCACAGGGCAGGAGCAGGCCCGGTACGACGAGATCACCGCGGTGCTCGAGGACTCGGTCGCCAAGCACATGCGGGCCGACGTCACCGTCGGCGCGTTCCTGTCCGGCGGCATCGATTCCACCGCCATCGCCGCGCTGGCGATGCGCCACAACCCCAAGCTGATCACGTTCACCACCGGCTTCGAGCGCGAGGGCTTCTCCGAGGTCGACGTGGCCGTCGCCTCCGCCGAGGCCATCGGGGCGCGGCACGTGACCAAGGTGGTCAGCCAGGCCGAGTTCGTCGCGGCGCTGCCGGAGATCGTCTGGTACCTGGACGAGCCTGTGGCCGACCCGGCGCTGGTGCCGCTGTTCTTCATCGCCCGCGAAGCCCGTAAGCACGTCAAGGTCGTGCTTTCGGGCGAGGGCGCCGACGAGTTGTTCGGCGGTTACACCATCTACCGGGAACCGTTGTCGCTCAAGGCGTTTGATCGTGTCCCCCGTGGGCTGCGCCGTGGGCTGGGCAAGGCGTCCAAGTCACTGCCCGAGGGAATGCGCGGCAAGAGCCTGCTGCACCGCGGGTCGCTGACGCTCGAGGAGCGCTACTACGGCAACGCCCGCAGCTTCTCCGACGAGCAGCTGCAGGCGACCCTGGCGCAGTTCAATCCGGAGTGGACGCACACCGACGTGACGGCGCCTGTCTACGCCGAGTCCGCCGGCTGGGATCCGGTCGCCCGCATGCAGCACCTGGACCTGTTCACCTGGCTACGCGGTGACATCCTCGTCAAGGCCGACAAGATGACCATGGCCAACTCACTGGAACTGCGCGTGCCGTTCCTGGATCCCGAGGTGTTCGCGGTCGCGTCCAAGCTGCCGTACGACCAGAAGATCACCCGGACCACGACCAAATACGCACTGCGCCGCGCCCTCGAACCCATCGTGCCGGCCCATGTGCTGCACCGGGCGAAGCTGGGTTTCCCGGTGCCGATCCGGCACTGGCTACGCTCCGGCGAGCTGCTGGAGTGGGCCTACGCGACGGTCGACGCGTCGCAGACCGGGGACCTGATCAACCTCGCCGCCGTGCGCCAGATGCTCGAAGACCACCGGGGCGGCGTCAGCGACCACAGCCGCCGGCTGTGGACGGTGCTGATCTTCATGTTGTGGCACGCCATCTTCATCGAGGGCAGCGTCACCCCGCAGATCAGCGAGCCCGTCTACCCCGTCGAACTCTGATCGTGCACGCCGGCAGTGCGGGAAATGACCGCGAGGTGGAGCTGATTTCGGTCGTTTCCCACACTATCGGCGCTTAGATCACGGCGGTAATCTCGTCGGCGGCGTCGGCCCCGAAGGCGGCCGAAAGACGCGGCAGCGCAGTGGCCTTGTCCCAGGTCCATTCCTGCGGGCCCGGCGCCTCGAGCACCAGCGTGGCGACGAGCGAGGCCAGCTGAGCGGCCCGCTCCAGGCTCAGGCCGGCGCCGCGGCCGGTGAGGAAGCCGGCGCGGAAGGCGTCACCGATACCGGTCGGGTCGACCTTCTCATTCTCGGGCACCACGTCGACGTGGATGAATGAACCGTCGCCGACGATGTCGACGCCCTTCTCCCCCAGTGTGGTGACGCGCAGCTCGATCTGGCTCATCACCTCGGCCTCGGACCAGCCGGACTTCTGCAGCAGCAGGTCCCACTCGTAGTCGTTGGTGAACAGGTAGGCGGCACCGTCGATGAGGCGACGGATCTCCGCGCCGGACAACCGGGCCAGCTGCTGGCTGGGGTCGGCGGCAAACGGCAGACCCAGCTTCCGGCATTCCTCGGTGTGCAGGAACATGGCCTCGGGATCGTTGGCGCCGATGATCACGAGCTCCGGCTCGCCCTGCGCGGCGACGAGATCAGCCAGCTTGATGTTGCGCGCCTCGGACATGGCACCGGGATAGAACGACGCCAGCTGTGCCATGTCCTCGTCGGTGGTGCAAACAAAACGTGCGGTGTAGGCGGAGTCGGACACCAGCACCTGCGAGCAGTCGACGCCGTGCGACGTCAGCCAGCCGCGGTAGTCATCGAAGTCCTTGCCCACCGCGCCGACCAGCGTCGGGCTGCCGCCCAGGATGCCGATGGCGTAGGCGATGTTGCCGGCGACGCCGCCACGGTGCACCACCAGGTCGTCGACCAGGAAGCTCAGCGACACCTTCTGCAGGTGTTCGGCCAGCAACTGCTCGGCGAATCGGCCGGGGAAGCGCATCAAATGGTCGGTCGCGATCGATCCGGTCACGGCAATGGTCATTCGGCGAGCTTACCCAGCGCAGCCGGAGTAACCGGACCGGGACGTCCGCCCGGGTGCGCTAGCCTGTGGTCAACATGGACGGCGTATATCCGTACCCGGAATCGATCCCCCCGCAGCCGGGTCCGGGGAACCCCACCTACGGTGCCCCCTACGGTGCACCCTCCGCCGGCCCTCCTCAGGCCTACCCGACGACGCTCCCGCCGGCGGTGTCGTATCGGTCAGGTGGCGGCAACAACACCAAGCGAATCCTGCTGGTGGTTGGCGCAGTCGTTGCGGTTGTCGCCGTCATCGGCGGCATCATCTTCGCGGTCCGCGGCACCAGTGATCGGGGTCTGACCGATGCCTCTGCCAAGTCCGCGATCCAGGGCTATCTGAACGCGCTGCTGCATCAGGACAAGCAGACCGTAGCGCGACACGCGCTGTGTGGCTTGTATGACGGCGTCAAGGACCACGCCACGGACTACACCGTCGCGAATCTGGCCAGCGATGCATTCCGTAAGCAGTTCGGCCAGGCGGATGTCACGTCGATCGACAAGATCGTGATGCTGTCACCGAATCAGGCGCAGGTGCTGTTCACCATGAAGGTGGCGCCGTCAGGTCGGCTACCGCGCGGTTCGGGACCGAAGAACAACGAATTCCAGGCCGTCGCCCAGCTGCTGGTACAGCCGCGCGAAACCCTGGTCTGCTCATACCTGCCGCGTCCGGCGGACTCCCTGTAGGAGACCGCCGGACCAGCTAGGTCAGTTGAACGAATCGCCGCAGGCGCAAGAGCCGGTGGCGTTCGGGTTGTCGATGGTGAAGCCCTGCTTCTCGATGGTGTCGACAAAGTCGATCGTGGCGCCCTGCACATACGGGGCACTCATCCGGTCGACGGTGAGGTTGACGCCGCCAACATTGGTGGTCAGGTCACCGTCGAGGGTGCGGTCATCGAAGAACAGGTTGTAACGCAGGCCGGCGCAGCCGCCCGGTTGCACGGCGATACGCAGCGCGAGGTCGTCACGGCCTTCCTGGTCCAGCAGAGCCTTGGCCTTGGCGGCCGCCGCGTCCGACAAGACCACGCCGTGGGTCTCGGTCGAGGTACCGGTGGTGGTCGCGTCCTCAACAGTCATTGCATCTCCCTGGTACACACTCGATTGCCTGGCACTTATCCAGGCAACATCAACGGTACCTTGTCCGGCCGCTATTCCCGACTTCAGCGGCGACGGCCGCAGCTAATCCGGTCAGCTGGTTGGCCGCGTCGCTGATGGCCAGCGCCACCGAACCGGCGTGGTCGGCGATGGAATAAGCGGCCGCGACCCCCGCGGCAGCTACCGCCGCCGGGTCCAGCGTCACCTGCCCGGCCAGCACGAGCACGGGCGTGCCGTGTGCCTGGCTGACCAGGGCGCTGATCACCTTGCCATGCAGCGACTGGTCGTCGAACCGGCCCTCACCGGTGATGACCAGGTCGGCAGCGGCCAGGTCCGCAGCCAGCCCGGTGTGGCCGGCGATCACCGTCGCGCCCGATTCGCGCCGTCCACCCAGCGCCAGCAGCGCCGCCCCGAGACCGCCGGCGGCGCCGGCACCGGGTTCGACAGCGACGTCTCGGCCGGCCACGGATTCGAGTTCGCGGGCCCACTCCGTCAGCCGCTGCTCCAGTACTGCCACCGTCGCGGGATCGGCCCCTTTCTGCGGACCGAACACCGCCGCGGCACCCATCGGCCCCAACAGCGGGTGCTCGACATCCGAGGCGACGATCAGTTCGACGCCGGCCAGCCTGCGGTGCGCGGCCGCCAGCCCGCCCAGCGCTTCGACGAGCCCGCGGCCGCCATCGGTACAAGCACTGCCGCCGAGGCCCACGACCACGCGCCTCGCGCCCGCCACCAGCGCGGTATCCACCAGCTGCCCCACTCCGAAGCTGGTCGCGTTCAGCGCGGTCGCTGCCGTCGGCGGCCCGCCGAGCAGCGCCAACCCGCAGGCCTGCGCGCACTCGATATAGGCGGTGGCCTCGTGCAGCACCCAGTGCGCGGTGACCTCGCGATCCAGCGGGCCGCGCACCGTGGTCGTCTGCACACCGCCCAGCCGTTCGGCCAGGACGTCGACGAAGCCGGGCCCACCGTCGGACTGCGGAGCGAGCACGAGGGTGTCGGCCGGGCGCGTGGCGGCCCAGCCCGCGGCGATCGCCGCCGCGGCCTGCACCGCGGTGAGGCTGTCGCCGTAGCAGTCGGGGGCGACGAGGACTCTCATCGGAGCAGGTTAAGCCCCCTCTGACTTGGGTGCATGACGGCCGACCGCGGCCACCGAAGTAACCTGACACCGTGAATCTGCTGGGCCGCAAGAAGGACAATCCCGACTCTGAGGGTGGACGCGACGAGGGCGTTGACTCCGCCGGGGCCACCGACGCGGGCGTCGACGTCGCCGGGGGCACCACTGCGCCCAAGGGCCGCCCGACGCCCAAGCGGAGCGCCGCGGCGCGCAAGCGCGGCCCGGTCGCTCCAGCGCCGATGACGACGGCCGAGGCACGCAAGCGGCGCAAGGAACTTCGCAACTCCCAGTCCAAGGAAGAGCGCAAAGCCGAGCGGGTGGCCCGCCGGGCGGATATGGATTCGCGACGCGCCAAGATGATGGCCGGCGACGAGGCCTACCTACTGCCCCGCGACAAGGGCCCGGTCAAGCGGTACGTTCGCGATCTCGTCGACTCCCGGCGCAACGTGCTGGGGCTGTTCATGCCGTCGGCGCTGGTACTGGTGTTCTTCATGATGGCGCTGCCGCCGGTGCAGACCCAGGGCCTGCTGTCGATTGCGATGCTGGCCTTGATGGTGATCATGGCGATCGACGGTGTCCTGCTGAGCCGACGCATCAACAAGCGGGTCGACGCGAAGTTCCCGGACAACACCGAAAGTGGTTGGAAGCTGGGCTTTTACGCGTCCAGCCGGGCCTCGCAGCTGCGCCGCATGCGGGTGCCGAAGCCGCAGGTCAACCGCGGGGACAAGGTCGACTGAGCCCGGTGCGCACCCTGGTGCTCGGCGGCATCCGGTCGGGAAAGTCGCAGTGGGCCGAGGACTGGATCGGTCGCGCGGCCGGCCCTGGTGAACCGGTGCATTACGTCGCGACCGGCTCCGTGGGCGGCGACGCCGACTTCGCGGCCCGGGTTTCGGCTCATCAGCACCGCCGGCCGGCACACTGGTCGACCGTCGAATCCGCCGATGTGGCAAGCACTTTGCACATGTCCGCGGCCGCCACGATGGTCGATGACATCGGCGGTTGGCTGGTCGCCGCGATGGACCGCCGCGACGCTTGGACCGGCGGATCGATTCAGTCCGAGGTCGACGAATTGACCTCGGCAGTCAGCGAATTCACCGCACCGCTGGCCCTGGTCAGCCCGGAGGTTGGCCTGGCCGTCGTCCCGGCCACCGAATCGGGCCGCCGGTTCGCCGATCAATTGGGCTCGCTCAACCAGCGCCTGGCCGCGGTCTGCGACCGCGTGGTGCTGGTGGTGGCCGGCCAGCCTCTCACCGTCAAGGAGCCTCGATGAGCGATCCCCGCGCCCAGTTTCCCGACCTCACCAAACCGGACGCCGATGTCCGGGTGGCCGCCCTCGCGCGGCAGGACACCCTGACCAAGCCGCCGGGCTCCCTCGGCCGGCTGGAAGAGCTGGCGGTCTGGGTGTCGGCATGCCAAGGCGTCTGTCCGCCAAAGCAATTCGAGCGGCCCCGGGTCGTTGTGTTCGCCGGCGACCACGGCGTGACGGCATCGGGGGTGTCCGCCTTCCCCTCGGAAGTCACCGCGCAGATGGTGGCGAACTTCGACTCCGGCGGCGCCGCCATCAACGTGCTGGCCGAGGTGGCCGGTGCCACCGTCCGCGTCGCTGACATCGCGGTCGACGGTGAGGCGCACTCCCCCGCGATCGGCGCCCACAAGGTGCGACGCAGCAGCGGCAACATCGCCGTCGAGGACGCCTTGTCGACGGCGGAGGCCGTGGCGGCGATCGCGGCCGGCCGCACCATTGCCGATCAGGAGGTCGATGCCGGCGCCGACCTGCTCATCGCCGGCGATATGGGCATCGGGAACACCACCCCCGCAACGACTCTGGTCGCCGCCCTGACCGCTTCCGAGCCCGTCGCCGTGGTGGGCCGCGGCACCGGCGTCGACGACGAAGGCTGGGCCCGCAAGACCGCGGCCATCCGTGACGCGCTGTTCCGCGCACGACACGTCAAGGCCGATCCGGTTGCGCTGCTTGCCGTTTGCGGTGGCGCGGACCTGGCTGCCATGGCCGGCTTCCTGGCCCAGGCCGCGGTGCGCCGGACCCCCGTCCTACTCGACGGCGTGGTGGTGACGGCCGCGGCGCTGGTCGCCGACCGGTTGGCCCCCGGCGCGAAGGCCTGGTGGCAGGCCGGCCACCTGTCGACCGAACCCGCTCACGCGGTGGCACTGCAACGTCTGCAGCTGACGCCGATCCTGGATCTGAGCATGCGCCTGGGCGAAGGCAGCGGCGCGGCAGTGGCCCTGCCGGTCCTGCGGGCCGCGGTCGCGACCCTGGCGGCCATGGCCACCTTCGGTGAGGCGAACGTCGCAGGAAGAGCTGACCAAGCCCCGTGATCGGTTCCCTCGCTTCGGCTTTCGCGTTCAGCACCGTCCTCCCGGTGCGCAGCAACCGGCCGTTCGGGCGGGGCACCCTGACCGCGCTCCCAGCGGTGGGCATCGTCCTCGGCGGCATCGCAGCAGCAGTCGTCTGGGGCGCCGGGCACGTGTTCGGGACCGGGCCGCTGGCGGGTTTGATCGCCGTGGCGGTACTGCTCCTGCTGACCCGCGGTCTGCACATCGACGGGCTGTCCGACACCGTCGACGGCCTCGGCTGTTACGGACCGCCCGAGCGGGCGCTGACCGTCATGCGCGGCGGTACCGCGGGCCCCTTCGGCGTGGCGGCGATCGTGGTGGCGATCGGGGCGCAGAGCATGACGTTCACCGCGATCAGTCCCGTCGCCGTGGTCGTCGCGGTGGCCGCAGGCCGGGTCGCCGCACTGGCCGCCTGCCGCACGTCGGTTCCAGCCGCGCCCGGCAGCACGTTGGGCGCGATGGTCGCCGGTAGTCAGCCGGCGTGGGTGGTCGCGGCGTGGACAGTGGCCGTCGCCGGCGCATCAGCCTGGGCGACCCCGCGGCTGTGGCAGGGGCCGGTCGTCGTGCTCGTCGCACTGGGCATCACTGCCCTACTGGTGGCGCACTGCGTTCGCCGGTTCGGCGGGATCACCGGCGATGCGCTGGGCGCGGCCGTCGAGGTCACGACCACGCTGACCGCGCTGGGGCTCGCCGCCCACTAGTCGCAGAGGGTCACGACGATCGCGAGATTTCGTGGAAATCCTCGCGATCGTCCTCACGTTGGAGCGGGCTAACCGAGCCGGGTCATCCAGTTGTGGGTGTCGGCGAAGGTGCCGCGCTGAATGCCCGTCAGGGTGTCGCGCAGCGCCATGGTGACCTCGCCGGGCTGGCCGTCACCGATGGTGAACTCACCCGCCGACTCACCAGCCAATTCACCCTTGCCGTACTTCACGTGCGCCACCGGTGTGATGACGGCCGCGGTGCCGCAGGCGAACACCTCGGTGATCTCCCCCGCGGCGGCCTTCTTCTGCCACTCGTCGATGTCGATCTTGCGCTCTTCGACCGCGAAGCCGGCGTCAACCGCCAACTGCAGCAACGAATCCCGCGTGATGCCGGGCAGGAGCGAACCGGACAGCTCCGGGGTGACCAGCCGGGCCGAGCCACCGCTGCCGAAGACGAAGAACAGGTTCATGCCACCCATTTCTTCGACGTATCGACGTTCGATGGCATCCAGCCAGACCACCTGGTCGCAGCCCATCTCGGCAGCCTGCGCCTGGGCCAGCAGCGAGGCGGCGTAGTTGCCACCGAACTTGGCCGCACCGGTACCGCCCGGGCTCGCTCGCACGTACTCGGTGGACAGGTAGACCGACACCGGCTTGATGCCGCCCTTGAAGTACGCGCCGGCCGGCGAGCCGATCACCAGGTAGCGGTACTCGGTGGCGGGCCGCACGCCCAGGCCCGGCTCGGTGGCGATGATGAACGGCCGCAGGTACAGCGACGCCTCACCACCGGCTGCCGGGACCCACTCGTTGTCGACGGCGATCAGCTGACGCAGCGAGTCGACGAAGACGTCCTCGGGCAGTTCCGGAATGGCCAGACGCCGGCACGACATCTGCAGCCGGGCGGCGTTGGCCTCCGGGCGGAACGAGACGATCGAGCCATCGTTCCAGCGGTATGCCTTCAGACCCTCGAAGACCTCCTGCGCGTAGTGCAGGACGATCGCCGACGGGTCCAGTTCGATGGGCCCGTACTCGGTGACCCGGGCGTCATGCCAGCCGCGGTCGGCGGTGTAGTCGATCGACACCATGTGGTCGGTGTGGAACCGCCCGAATCCGGGGTCGGCCAGAACCTGAGCCCTTACCTCATCGCTCACTGGGTTGCTCGCGCGCGAAACGGTGAATTCGAGGGGGCCGTCGGTCATATGCCGATTGTATCGCCCGTGGCTAACAAGTTTTCCCGTCGCTCCGCTCGCCCCCGACCAAGTTTTCCCGTCGCTCCGCTCGCCCCTACCGGGTTTTCGCTGCCACGAACGGCGGTGCGACGACCTCGCATTCCAGCGCCCGGCCCCGGACGTCGACGGTCACGCGCGCCCCGTCGGCGATATCTGCCGCGGTGTCCAGCAGCGCCAGCGCGATGCCGACCTTGAGGCTCGGCGAGAAGGTGCCCGACGTGGTGATGCCCACCGGCGTATCGCCGTCGAGCACTGTCAGGCCGGCGCGCAGCACGCCGCGGCCGACGGCCTTGAGACCCCGCAGCGTCCGCTTGGGGCCTGCCGCCTTCTCCGCGAGCAGGGCGTCGCGCCCCCAGAAGGCGTCTTTCTTCCAGCCGATGGCCCAGCCGCAGCGGGCCTGCAGCGGCGAAATGTCCAGCGACAGTTCGTGTCCGTGCAGCGGGTAACCCATCTCGGTGCGCAGCGTGTCGCGCGAGCCCAGCCCGGCGAGTTCGCCGCCGGCGGCCTTCACCGCGGCGACCAGCGCGTCGAACACCACGCCGGCGCGGTCCCACTCGGGCAGCAGTTCGTAGCCGTGCTCGCCGGTGTAGCCGGTGCGGCACACCCGGACCGGGACGCCGTCGTACTCGGCGTCGGCGTACCCCATGTAATCCATGTCGGTCGGCAGACCGAGCGCGGTGAGCACCTCGGTGGACTTCGGCCCCTGGACCGCCAGCACGGCGTAGGACCGGTGCTCGTCGGTGATGGTCAGTTCGGGCGGTGCCACCCGCTGCAATTCGGCGACCACGGCGGCGGTGTTGGCGGCGTTGGGTACCAGGAAGATCTCGTCGTCGGAGACGTAGTAGGCGATGAGGTCATCAATCACGCCGCCGGACTCGTTGCAGCACAACGTGTATTGCGCCTTGCCCGGCCCGATGCGGCGCAGGTCGTTGGTGAAGGCGGAGTTGACGAAGTCGGCCGCGCCGGGGCCACGGACCAAGGCCTTGCCGAGGTGGCTGACGTCGAACAGACCGACGGTCTCGCGGGTGGCGTTGTGCTCGGCCACGGTGCCGGCGTAGGACACCGGCATCAGCCAGCCCCCGAATTCGGCGAAACTCGCCCCGAGTTCGCGGTGACGGTCTTCCAGCGGGCCCTGCAACAGTTCGCTCACGGCAGGCAAGCGTAGTCGGCCCCGCGGCCGCGTTGTAGCTGGCAGACTCACATTGTGGTCGATTTCGACGCACTGGAAGCCGCCGGCATCGCCGATGCGCGGCTCCGCGCACCCCTGATCGAATACCTCGACGGCCTCGGCTTCACCACCGAGCAGATGGTCCAGGCCGAAGCACGCGGCCGGTTGTTCGGGCTGGCCGGCGACGTCGTGCAATGGTCCGGGCAGCCCAGCCACAGCGTGGCGTCCGCCGCCCGTGCGCTCGGGCTGCCGCTGGCCGATGTCGAACAGACCTGGGCGGCACTGGGCCTGACGGTCGCCGACCCGACCGCGCCGACGCTGAGCGATGCCGACCTCGAAGCGTTGCGCACCTGGGCGGATCTGCGGGCCGCGATCGGCGACGATGCCGCACGAGGATTCCTGCGGGTCATCGGCGTCAACGTGGCACGGGTGGCCGAGGCCCTGGCGTCGATGAGCCGCGCGGGCCTGCCCGACCTCGATCTGGCCCGCAGCCACGACGAGCTGGTCACCGCGCGCGCCTATCGGGCGGCAGCCCAGTTCATCCCGCGCATCGGCGCCATGATCGACGCCGTCCACCGCCACCATGTCGCCTCCGCCAGAACGTATTTCGATGGCATCGTCCATCGGGACTCGTCGACCGTGGTGTGCGGCATCGGGTTTGCCGACCTGTCCAATTTCACGCAGCTCACGCAGCGGCTCACGCCGGACGATCTGACCAGCTTGCTGAGCGAGTTCAACGCCATCACCAACGACGTGGTGCGCGCCGACGGTGGCCGGGTGATCAAGTTCATCGGGGATGCGGTGATGTGGGTCAGCGCCACACCCGAATCGCTCGCGCGGGTCGCGATCGACCTGGTGCACCATCCACGGCCGAAGATGGCCCACATCAGCGTGCGGGCCGGTCTGAGCTTCGGCTCGGTGGTGGCCACCGGTGGCGATTACTTCGGTAATCCGGTGAATCTGGCGGCCCGGCTGGTCGCGGCGGCCGAACCCGGGCAGATTCTGGTGGCCGCGCCGTGGTACGACATGCCCGGCAAATGGCCGGTCGCTCCCCGGGAGCCGTTGGTGCTCAAAGGTTTCAACGACCCTGTCACCGCGTTCGAGGTATGCGCGGAGGCTGAGCGGGCGGCCCGGCAGACACGGTGACTAGGGTGGGTCCGGTGAGCAGCGCACCCGGTTACCAGCCCCCCACCGTCATCGTCGCCTCCGAGCTGCCGTCCGGCTTGGACTCCGCGGTACTGATCGTGCCCGTCATCGCGGGCGAGAACGACGAGGCCAAGATCCTGGCCAACCCGTTCCTGGACGCCGAAGCCACCGGCGAGATCGAGGTGTCGCTCAAGACCCTGGGTGCGAAAGGCTCCAATGAGCAGCTGACCCGCGTGCTGGTGCCGTCGCTGCCGGTGGCCAGTGTGCTGGCCGTCGGCCTGGGCAACGATCGCGACGAGTGGCCGGCCGACGTCGTCCGCCGCGCCGCCGGTGTGGCGGCCCGCTCGCTGAACGGCACCGAGACTGTGGTGACCACACTGTCGGAGCTGGACATGGCGGCCGCCGTCGAGGGCCTGATCCTGGGCGCCTACCGCTTCAGCGAGTTCCGCAGCGCGAAGACCGCGCCGAAGGAAGCGGGCCTGACGTCGCTCATTGCCCTTTCCACCGCGGACGACGCCGAGACCGCAGCGGCGCGTGGCATCGATGTGGCCACCGCCGTGGCGACTGCGCGCGACCTGGTCAACACCCCGCCGAGCCACCTGTTTCCGGGCGAATTCGCCAAGCGCGCAAAGGCTCTGGGCAAGTCGGCGGGCCTCGAGGTCGAGGTGCTCGGCAAGAAGGAGCTCGAGGACGCCGGCTTCGGCGGCATCGTGGGCGTCGGCAAGGGCTCGTCTCGCGGGCCGCGCCTGGTGCGGCTGACCTACCGCTCCGGCAAGAAGAACGCCAAGAAGGTGGCGCTGGTGGGCAAGGGCATCACCTTCGACACCGGCGGCATCTCGATCAAGCCGGCCGCCAACATGCATCAGATGACCTCCGACATGGGCGGTGCCGCAGCGGTCATCGCCACCGTCGTGCTCGCCGCGCGCCAGAAGCTGGCGGTCGACGTCGTCGCAACCGTCCCCATGGCCGAGAACATGCCGTCGTCGACGGCGCAGCGGCCGGGTGACGTGCTGACGCAGTACGGCGGCACCACCATCGAGGTGCTCAACACCGATGCCGAAGGTCGGCTGATCCTGGCCGACGCCATCGTCCGCGCGTGCGAGGACAACCCCGACTACCTGATCGAGACGTCGACGCTGACGGGCGCGCAGCTCGTGGCGCTCGGCGCGCGTACCCCCGGCGTCATGGGCAGTGACGAGTTCCGCGACCGGGTCGCCAAGCTCTCGCAGGACGTCGGCGAGAACGCCTGGGCCATGCCGCTGCCCGAGGAATTGAAGGATGACCTGAAATCGACGGTCGCCGACCTCGCGAACGTGAGCGGTGCGCGCAACGCCGGCATGCTGGTGGCCGGGGTGTACCTGCGCGAGTTCGTCGCCGACGGTGTGCAGTGGGCGCACCTCGACGTCGCCGGCCCGGCGTACAACACCGGCGGTCCGTGGGGTTACACCGGCAAGGGCGGCACGGGTGTGCCGACGCGAACCATGTTCGCGGTGCTGGAGGACATCGCAGCCAACGGTTAGCCGCCCTCAGCGAGGGGGCCACCCGGAGCGCGAGAGCGGCCGATTCGGGTGGCCGGTTCTGGCCTGTCCTAGCCTGCCCTAGCTTGCCTTGCCGGCGACCTGAGCCCGTTCCAGATCCCGCGCGGGCTCGGCGCCGGCCACGTGGTCGGCCAGCTCGCGGACCGCGGTGGCGAGCAGCTCCGGGTGTGACATCGGCGACCAGTGCCCCGACTTGATGTCCCGCCGCCACAGCTGCGGAACCCATTGCGGCGTCTCGTCGTACAGGTGCGGGCGGACGAACTGGTCGCCACGGTTGACGATCACCTGAACCGGCACGTTGACGTAGTGGTCGCGTCGGCCCGTGAAGATCGTCCGCCAGTAGTTGGCGGGGTACACCTTGAGGCTGTTCGCGGCATCGGTCGCAAAGGTGTCCGAATGCCGAATCTGGTTGTCGGACATACCATCCAGCCGCTTCAGCAGCTGCGGGATGATGGTCGGCACGGCGGCCCGGACGAACACTCGTGCCACCAGCGGGATCGAGAAGAACCCCTGATAGGTCAGCCGCAGGAACTGCGACACCGAGTGCAGGAAGCGCACCGGCCGGTGGGGGCGCTTGAGACCCTCCATGATGTAGCGACGCGTGTGGTCGGCGCTCGGCCCTGACGTCGAGGTGAACGACGCGATGCGGTCCACCGACTCCGGCCGCGACAGGTACTCCCACATGCCGACCGATCCCCAGTCATGGGCCAGCACGTGGACCTTCCGGCCGGGCGCCAAGGCCTCGATCACGGCCGCGAAGTCGTCGGCGTAACGCGCCATGGTGTACGACGAAACCTTCTTGGGCACAGCAGAATTGCGCGAGCCGCGGTTGTCGTAGCGGATCACCCGGTAGGTGTCGGCCAGGTAGGGCACCGTGGCGTCCCACATGTCGTGCGAGTCGGGCCAGCCGTGCACCAGCACCACCACCGGGCCGTCCGGGTTTCCCTCTTCGTAGGTCGCGATCCGCGTCCCGTCCGCACTGTTCACAAACTGCATCTTCAGACCCTGCCTGACCTCGAAATATCCAGTACCGCCGGTACCAGTTTCGATGCGACAGTAGCCTGCTCAGTGGTGGTGTCAAGACACCCGGACAAAGTCCCCGGCCCGCCACTCCTCGACTGCGTGAGCATGACAGGATGGGGCCTGAGACATTCGAAGTGACGAGCGACCTTTTCGAGGAGTCAACGTAATGGCCATCTCCGTCCAGATGCCCGCACTCGGTGAGAGCGTTACCGAGGGGACCGTCACTCGATGGCTCAAGCAGGAGGGCGACACCGTCGCGGTCGACGAACCCCTGCTCGAGGTGTCCACCGACAAGGTCGACACCGAAATCCCATCGCCGGCAGCGGGTGTCCTGACGAAGATCGTCGCGCGCGAAGACGACGTCGTCGAGATCGGCGGCGAGCTCGCCGTCATCGGTGACGCCGGCTCGGAGCCGGCCACAGCCCCCGCTTCAACCCCCGCGCCCGCGGCGGCACCGGAAGCCCCTGCGGCCCCGGCGCCCGAGCCCGCCGCCGCTGCCCCGGCCCCGGCCCCCGAGGCGCCCGCACCGGCGCCTGCTTCGGCCCCCGCCCCGGCGTCCTCCGATGCGGCCGATGCCACTTCGATCGTGATGCCGACCCTCGGCGAGTCGGTCACCGAAGGCACTGTCACCCGCTGGCTCAAGAAGGTCGGCGACTCCGTCGCGGTCGACGAACCCCTGGTCGAGGTGTCCACCGACAAGGTCGACACCGAAATCCCGTCGCCGGTCGCCGGTGTGCTGCTGTCCATCACCGCCGACGAGGACGACGTGGTGTCCATCGGCGGCGAGCTCGCCAAGATCGGTGCCGCCGGTGCCGCGCCGGCCGCCGCCCCGGCTCCGGCCCCCGCAGCTCCCGCGCCCGCTCCGGCCCCCGCGCCCGTTGCCGCACCGACGCCTCCCCCGGCTCCGGCCGCGCCCACCCCGCCGCCGGCCCCCGCGCCCACTCCGGCTCCCGCTGCCCCGGCACCCGTCGCGGCGGCGTCCGCGGCGTCCGACGACGCGAGCCCCTACGTCACCCCGCTGGTGCGAAAGTTGGCCGCCGAAAACAATGTTGACCTCGCCTCGGTGCAGGGCACCGGTGTCGGCGGTCGCATTCGCAAGCAGGACGTGCTCGCTGCCGCAGAAGCCGCCAAGGCCGCATCCGCCCCCGCCGCACCAGCTGCCAAGGCCCCCGCTGCTCCGGCTGCCAAGGCCCCGGCCGCGGCGCCTGCCCCAGCGCTGGCTCACCTGCGTGGCACCACGCAGAAAGCCACCCGGATCCGCCAGATCACCGCCAAGAAGACGCGCGAGTCACTGCAGACCACGGCGCAGCTGACCCAGACCCACGAGGTCGACATGACCCGCATCGTCTCGCTGCGGGCCCGCGCCAAGAACTCGTTCGCCGAGCGCGAAGGCGTCAACCTGACCTACCTGCCGTTCATCGCCCGCGCGGTGATCGACGCGTTGAAGATCCATCCGAACGTCAACGCCAGCTACAACGAGGACACCAAGGAGATCACCTACTACGACGCCGAGCACCTCGGCTTCGCGGTGGACACCGAGCAGGGCCTGCTGTCGCCCGTCGTGCACAACGCCGGCGACCTGTCCCTCGGTGGTCTGGCACGCGCCATCGTCGACATCGCCGACCGCGCCCGCTCGGGCAACCTGCGGCCCGACGAGCTGGCCGGCGGCACCTTCACCATCACCAACATCGGCAGCCAGGGCGCCCTGTTCGACACCCCGATCCTGGTTCCGCCGCAGGCTGCCATGCTCGGCACCGGTGCCATCGTCAAGCGGCCGCGGGTCGTCGTGGACGAGGGCGGCAACGAGTCCATCGGCGTCCGGTCGGTCTGCTACCTGCCGCTGACCTACGACCACCGCCTGATCGACGGCGCCGACGCCGGACGGTTCGTGACCACCATCAAACGTCGTCTCGAAGAGGGTGCGTTCGAGGCCGACCTCGGTCTCTAGGCGGTCTGTAATCCCATGGCGCACGCGGTCATAGCCATCGCGGGCTCGTCGGGGCTGATCGGTTCCGCGCTGGTGTCGGCGCTCCGTGCCACCGACCATCGCGTGGTGCGCATCGTGCGCCGTCAACCGGCCAACGCCGACGAGGTCTACTGGAACCCCGACACCGGCGACTTCGACTGGCGCGCACTGCTCGACGTCGATGCCGTGGTCAACCTGTGCGGGGTGAGCGTCGGAGCCCGCCGCTGGTCGGGGGCGTTCAAACAGAGCCTGCGGGACAGCCGTATCGGCCCGACCGAGGTGCTGACCGATGCGGTCGTCGACGCCGGCGTCCCCGTGCTCATCAACGCCAGCGCCGTCGGCTTCTACGGCGATACCCGCGACCGGATCGCCGACGAGCAGACCCCTGCGGGCACCGGCTTCCTCGCCCGGCTCTGCGTGGACTGGGAAGCCGCCACCCGGCCCGCCGCCGACGCCGGTGTCCGTGTCGTGCTCGCGCGCACCGGCCTGGTGCTGGCCCCGGCGGGCGGCATGCTGGCCCGGCTCCGGCCGGTCTTCGGGCTCGGCCTCGGTGCCCGGCTGGGCAGCGGCCGGCAGTACATGCCGTGGATCACGCTGGAGGACGAGGTGCGGGCCCTGCTGTTCGCGCTGAACCACGACAACCTGTCCGGGCCCCTGAACCTGACCGGTCCGGCGCCCGTCACCAATGGTGAGTTCACCGAAGCCCTGGGACGGGCACTACACCGTCCCACGCCGCTGCTGATGCCGGGCTTCGCACTGAAGGCGGCACTCGGCGAGTTCGCCGAGGAGGGGCTGCTGGGCGGCCAGCGCGCGATCCCCGCCGCGCTGGAGGACGCCGGCTTCGAGTTCCACCAGCGGACCATCGGCGAGGCTCTGTCCTACGTCACCGCCCCCAACGCGGCCTGAGCTCGGCAGGGGTAGCGTCAGTTCGGTGACCATCCGATCTGCCGGCGGCCCGATCGAGGTACGACGCCTGGGCATCGTCGAATACAACGATGCCTGGCAGCTCCAGCGTGATCTCGCCACCGCCCGCGCCGACGAGCGCGGCAACGACACCCTGCTGCTGCTCGAGCACCTGCCCGTCTACACCGCCGGCCGCCGCACCGAACCGCACGAGCGCCCGACCGACGGCACCCCCGTCATCGACACCGACCGCGGCGGCAAGATCACCTGGCACGGCCCGGGGCAGCTGGTCGGCTACCCGATCATCGGCCTGGCGCAGCCGCTCGACGTGGTGAAATTCGTTCGGCTGCTTGAGGATGCGCTGATGTCGGTGTGCTCCGAACTCGGCCTGGAGACCATCCGCGTGGATGGCCGCTCCGGCGTGTGGCTGGCCGCCGACGGCCTGCGGCCCGAGCGCAAGATCGCCGCCATCGGCATCCGCGTCGCGCGCGGCACGACGCTGCACGGCTTCTCCCTGAACTGCAACTGCGACCTGGGCGCGTTCGGCGGCATCGTCCCGTGCGGCATCGCCGACGCGGGTGTGACGTCGCTGACGAAGGAACTGGGCCGCGAGATCACGCCCGAGGACGTCATCGACCGGGTGGCCGCGGCGGTGTGCTCGGCACTCGGGGCGGCCGTCGGCGCGCCCTCCACGGCACTAACATCGACACCATGAGTGTCGATCCCGGTAACCGCAAGCTGCTCCGCCTGGAGGTCCGTAACGCGGAGACACCGATCGAGCGCAAGCCACCGTGGATCAAGACCAAGCTCAAGATGGGCCCCGAGTACAAGGACCTCAAGAGCCTGGTCAAGCGCGAGGGCCTGCACACCGTCTGTGAAGAGGCCGGCTGCCCCAACATCTACGAATGCTGGGAGGACCGCGAGGCCACCTTCCTGATCGGTGGCGAGCAGTGCACCCGCCGCTGCGACTTCTGCCAGATCGACACCGGTAAGCCCGCAGACCTGGACCGTGACGAACCCCGCCGGGTCGCCGAGAGCGTGCAGACCATGGGGCTGCGGTACTCCACGATCACCGGGGTGGCCCGCGACGACCTGCCCGACGGCGGCGCCTGGCTCTACGCCGAGACCGTCCGCCAGATCCACGCGCTCAACCCGAACACCGGCGTCGAGCTACTGGCCCCCGACTTCAACGGCGTGCCCGCACTGCTCGAAGAGGTCTTCGACTCGCGTCCAGAAGTGTTCGCGCACAACGTCGAAACCGTGCCGCGCATCTTCAAGCGGATCCGCCCGGCGTTCCGCTATGAGCGCAGCCTCAGCGTCATCACCGCCGCCCGCGACTACGGCCTGGTCACCAAGAGCAACCTGATCCTCGGCATGGGCGAGACGCCCGAGGAAATCCGCATTGCCCTGCAGGACCTGTACGACGCCGGCTGCGACATCGTCACCATCACCCAGTACCTGCGCCCGTCGCCGCGGCACCACCCGGTGGAGCGCTGGGTGCGGCCCGAGGAATTCGTCGAGCATCAGCAGTTCGCAGAGGGCCTCGGCTTCGCCGGTGTGCTGGCCGGACCGCTGGTCCGCTCGTCCTACCGGGCCGGAAAGCTGTACGCCCAAGCTGCCCGGTTACGGCCACCGGTTTCCTGAATCTATCCTGGTGGCATGGCGAAGACCACCAATCCTGCCGCTCTGAAGGCTGCGAAGGCCGAGGCGAAGGCTGCCCGCAAGGCTGCCTCGAAGCAGCGCCGCGCCCAGCTCTGGCAGGCGTTCCAGATTCAGCGCAAAGAGGACAAGCGGCTGCTGCCGTACATGATCGGCGCATTCGTGCTGATTCTGGCGCTGGCCGTCGGCATGGCGGTGTACTCGGACAGCATCTTCACGTGGGTGACGCTGCCCATCCTGGGTGTCGTGCTCGGTGCACTGGTCGCCTTCATCATCTTCGGCCGGCGGGCGCAGAAGTCGGTCTACAGCAAGGCTGACGGCCAGACCGGCGCCGCGGCCTGGGCGCTGGACAACATGCGCGGCCAGTGGCGCGTCACGCAGGGCGTCGCCGCCACCGGCAGCTTCGATGCCGTGCACCGCGTGATCGGCCGGCCGGGTGTGATCTTCGTCGGCGAGGGTTCGCCGCAGCGCCTGAAACCGCTTCTGGCGCAGGAGAAGAAGCGCACCGCGCGACTGGTCGGTGAAGTGCCGATCTACACCATCGTGGTCGGCAACGAAGAAGACCAGGTGCCGCTGGCCAAGCTGGAGCGCCACCTGGCCAAGCTGCCCGCCAACATCACCGCCAAGCAGATGGACGCGCTGGAGTCCCGCCTCGCGGCGCTCGGATCCAAGCTGGGACCGGGCGGCCTACCCAAGGGCCCGTTGCCTGCCGGCGCCAAGATGAAGGGCATGCAGCGCACCGCTCGCCGCAAGTAGTGATTCGTGCGCGAAAAGGTTCGGCCAGCGCACCTTTTCGCGCACAAATCGCTCAGATCAGCGGCGCAGGACGGCGGTGTTGGTCAGCCGGTCCTGCAGGCCGCGGCCGTCGGCGTCGGTCAGGAGCGCGGGTACTGCCAGCAGCACCAGCAGCATGCGAACGAAGGCGCGCCCGAGTCCGACGTATGGGCTCCGCCCCACCGATACGACGCGCAGCCCAAGGGCGTACTGGCCGGGCGTAAAGCCGAAGAGCCGCACCGACACCGTGCCGACGACGACCCAGGCGATCACCGCGGGCGTGCCGTGCCAGACGTATTGATACTCGTATTCGCTGACCCCGCCGAACACCACACTCAGGGTGCCGAGGCCGTAGCAGATCAGCCAATCCACCAACAGCGCGGCGAACCGGCGGCCGAATCGCGCGAGCGAACCCGGCCCTGTTTCCGGCAGGCCCAGGGCCTTACCGGGGTATGTGGAGTCATCAACGGGGCGCTCGGATCCGGGCCCGGAAAGCCACGAACCGAGCCGAAATCCATCGGCGCCGGACATAGTGTCAGGATAGGCGTGCGCGCTCGTGCAACCGAACGGCGCGGTGGGTGGGTCTGCGGTTCACAAACCGCCGATCGCGTAACGTCCGCGAAACATACGGTTGATTGGCGTGCAACATCGTGTCCCTAGGTTCGACCGCGGGTAACACCAGTAAAGGAGATCACTTACGTGGCAGAAAAGACGTCTGACGACATCTTCAAGCTGATCAAGGACGAGAACGTCGAGTATGTCGACATTCGTTTCTGCGATCTGCCTGGTGTTGTCCAGCACTTCTCGATCCCGGCTTCGGCTTTCGACGAGAGCGTTTTCGAAGACGGCCTGGCGTTCGACGGTTCGTCGGTGCGCGGCTTCCAGTCGATTCACGAGTCCGACATGATGCTGCTGCCGGATGCCAACACCGCGCGCATCGACCCGTTCCGCGCCGCCAAGACGCTGAACATGAACTTCTTCGTGCACGACCCGTTCACGCGTGAGGCCTACTCCCGCGACCCGCGTAACGTCGCACGCAAGGCCGAGAACTACCTGGCCAGCACCGGCATCGCCGACACCTGCTACTTCGGTGCCGAGGCCGAGTTCTACATCTTCGACTCGGTGGCGTTCGACTCCAAGATGAACGGCACCTTCTACGAGGTCGACTCCGAGTCGGGCTGGTGGAACAGCGGCGAGCCCTTCGAGGCCGACGGCTCCCCCAACCGCGGCTACAAGGTCCGCCCCAAGGGTGGCTACTTCCCCGTCGCGCCGTACGACCACTACGTCGACCTGCGCGACGAGATGTCGACCAACCTGATCAACTCCGGCTTCACGCTGGAGCGCGGCCACCACGAGGTCGGCACCGCCGGCCAGGCCGAGATCAACTACAAGTTCGACACGCTGCTGGCCGCGGCCGACGATGTGCTGCTGTTCAAGTACATCATCAAGAACACCGCGTGGGCGAACGGCAAGACCGTCACCTTCATGCCGAAGCCGCTGTTCGGCGACAACGGCTCGGGCATGCACGCCCACCAGTCGCTGTGGAAGGACGGCAAGCCGCTGTTCCACGACGAGTCCGGCTACGCGGGCCTGTCCGACATGGCGCGCCACTACATCGGCGGCATCCTGCACCACGCCCCGTCGCTGCTGGCCTTCACCAACCCGACGGTGAACTCCTACAAGCGTCTGGTGCCGGGCTACGAGGCCCCGATCAACCTGGTGTACAGCCAGCGCAACCGCTCGGCGTGTGTGCGTATCCCGATCACCGGCAACAACCCGAAGGCCAAGCGCCTCGAGTTCCGTTGCCCGGACAGCTCGGGTAACCCGTACCTGGCCTTCTCGGCGATGCTCATGGCCGGTATCGACGGCATCAAGAAGAAGATCGAGCCGCTGGCCCCGGTCGACAAGGACCTCTACGAGCTGCCGCCGGACGAGGCCGCCAACATCCCGCAGGCCCCGACCTCGCTGGCTGCCGTCATCGACCGTCTCGAGCAGGATCACGACTACCTCACCGAGGGCGGCGTGTTCACCGAGGACCTGATCGAGACCTGGATCTCGTACAAGCGGGAGAACGAGATCTTGCCGGTCCAGATCCGTCCTCACCCGTACGAGTTCTCGCTCTATTACGACTGCTGAGTCCTAGCACGAGCAGGTTCTAACGCGAGCCGACACGAGAACCCCCTAACCGTCACGGTTAGGGGGTTTTCGCGTGGGGGGGTGCCGCCCACTTGCGAGCCACTCCCGCATCGAGACGGCCCCCTGGATTCGCGCCAGCACCAACCTGATGTCGGTCCGATAACCGCGGCAACAACCGGCCGCCGCGGCCGCATGCCGGTCGTACCGTCAGCCCATGACGACTCAACTCGACGCTCGGCTCTCCGTCCAGTCCCCCACCGTCATCAGCTTGTACCGCGTCGTCATGGGTTCCTGCTGACGATCCACGGCGCTCAGAAACTGTTCGCCTGGCCCATCGGTATGCCGAACAAGGCCGGCGAGCTCGTCGGCGCCGCGGTCCCGGTGGGCACCGGGCCGTTCTGGTACGGCGGTCTCATCGAGTTCGTCTTCGGTCTGCTGATCCTCACCGGTCTGTTCACCCGGATCGCCGCGTTCATCGCCTCTGGCGAGATGGCGTTCGCGTATTTCACCCAGCACCAACCGAACAGCCTGCTGCCCATCGAGAACGGTGGTGAACTCACGGTGCTGTACTGCTTCGGCTTCTTCCTGCTGGTGTTCATCGGCGGAGGCGCGTACGCACTGGATTCGATGCGCCGAAACGCCTGACGCACATCGGTGCCATGGCTCGACGCCCCCTAGGATCGAGCCATGGCTCAGCTGGACATCGAATCCCGACTCGACACTGTCGCCCCCCTCGTCCTGTCCATTTTCCGGATAGTGCTCGGCTTCCTGTTCGCGCTGCATGGCGTCACCACGCTGTTCAAGTGGCCCGTCGACACCGCGCCCGGTATGGCGTCGCCGGCCTTCGGCAGTTTCCCGGGGTGGTACGCCGGTGCCATCGAACTGATCGTCGGCATCCTGATCTTCACCGGCCTGGCCACCCGCATCGCCGCCTTCATCGGTTCCGGCGAAATGGCATTCGCGTACTTCATGGAGCATCAGCCGCATGGCCTGTTGCCCATCGTCAACGGCGGCGAGCCCGCGGTCCTCTACTGCTTTGCGCTGTTCCTGCTGGTGTTCACCGGCGGTGGGGCGCTCTCGCTCGATGCGCTGCGAAAACGCTAGCGGTCGAGTCCCAGGTCCATGCGAAAGCGCTTGAGGCCGTTGATCTTCTCGGCCAGCGTGGCTTGCGGACCGCTGTAGAACAGCCACGGCATCGTGATGTTGCCGGTGATGCCGGCCTGTGCGGCGCGCTCGAAATGCGCCGGCAGATAGGCGTCCGCCAGCGGCGTCAGGATCTCGAAACCCTCCAGCGGTAAACCGTTTTCGACGCGCAGCTCGCGCACCCGCGTCGCGGCGGCGATGGCCTGGTCGGTGGTGATCAGGTCGCCGATCCAGCCGTCGTTGCGCGCGGCCCGGCGCAGGGCGACCTCGCTGAGACCGCCGACGTAGACGGGCACCGGTGGCGGCGTTGGCTCCATCTCGAGCCGCGGCACCTGGTAGAACTCACCGTCGAACGACGTCCACCCCGGCTGCCACAGCTGCCGGATCAACTCCAGCATCTCGTCGGTGCGCTTGCCGCGGCGCTCGAAAGCCTGCCCCATCAAAGCGAATTCGTCGGCGCACCACCCCACGCCGACGCCGAACTCCACCCGGCCACCGGACAGGCAGGCCGCCGTCCCGACCGATTTCGCCACCGAGAACGGGTCGCGCATGCCCGGGATGTACACCGTGGTCACGAATTTCACCCGGCTGGTCACCTGCGCCAGCGCGCCCACCAGCACCCACGGGTCGGGCCAATGGGTGAATGGCTGCCAGCGGCGCTGTCCGTCGGACGTGTAGGGGTACGGCGTGCTCAGCG
This sequence comes from Mycolicibacterium sp. HS_4_1, assembly GCF_054515875.1. Classification (NCBI taxonomy): domain Bacteria; kingdom Bacillati; phylum Actinomycetota; class Actinomycetes; order Mycobacteriales; family Mycobacteriaceae; genus Mycobacterium; species Mycolicibacterium sp. HS_4_1. The sequence goes on along the minus strand of NZ_CM137261.1, from coordinate 1,989,332 downwards.
TCTCCAGGTTCACCACGTGGTCCGGGATCGCGATGCCGTCGTAGCCGAGTTCGTCTGCGGCCCGCGCGATCTCGGTCAGCTCGCCGACCTCCAGAAAGGCCAGGCTGACGTAGAACTTCACTCGCGCGCCCAGGACGGCCGGATGAAGATGCCGTCGGCTTCGACGGTGACGCCCTCGGCATCGGAAAGCGTCCCGCGCGCAAAGGTCTTGACGCCGTCCGTCCGGTCCACCCAGGCCTCGGCCCGAACCCGCCCCAGCGGGGTGCCGCGCAGATAACGCACGGTGATGATGCCGGTGAAATGCGGCTTGGTCAGTCGGGCGCTCGCGATCTCGCCGAGCAGCTGGTCCAGTACCAGGGCACAGATTCCGCCGTGCACGAGGCCGGGCGGGCCTTCATAGGGCAGCCCCAGGTCGAACTCCGCCCAGCAGCGGCCGTCCGGGCCGTCGTGGTGGGTGACCCCCATAGGAGGGGCGATGGCGTTGCGCAGCCCCACAGTGGGATTCGCATACGACAGCGGACGACCGGTGTCGGCGAGCCGCACTATCGAGGGCACCTGCTTTTCCACCGCGAGAAGTTTGTCGGCGATCGCTTCGATCTCGGCCTGGGCATCGGCGAGGGCCGTCGCGTCGACGCCGGTCCGGATTCCGGCCTCGATCAGCCGGCGGACCGCATCGGTGAACGGTTCGTACATGGCGCACTGGCGCTGGTACTCCTCGTCGGTGATCATGTCGAAGGAGGAGTTACCAATTGCCTCTGTCATGTCGCCTACTCCCCAAACACCTTGCGCACCACGGTTTTGGCGCGACGGGTCACGCGCAGATAGTTGTCCAGGAAGGCGCCGCCGTCGCCGTCCGGCCAGCCCGCGGCCGAGGCCACGGCATTGAGCTGCCGGCCCGGCCCAGGCAGCTGATCGGTGGGTTTGCCGCGCACCAGCACCAGCGCGTTGCGCGCCCTCGTGGCCGTCAGCCAGGCCTGTCGCAGGATGTCCGCTTCGTCGCCCTCGATCAGCTGAGCCGCTTCGACGGCATCCAGTGCCTCCAGAGTCGAGGTGTTGTGCAGCGTGGGAACCTGGTGCGCATAACGCAATTGGAGCAGCTGCACGGTCCACTCGACATCGGCCAGGCCACCGCGGCCCAGCTTGGTGTGGGTGTTCGGGTCGGCGCCGCGGGGCAACCGTTCGGCATCGACACGGGCCTTGATCCGCCGGATTTCGCGCACCGTGTCCGCCGACACGCCATCGGCCGGGTACCGGGTGCGGTCGATCATCAACAGGAAACGCTCACCGAGTTCCAGATCCCCGGCCACGCGATGGGCTCTCAGCAGAGCCTGAATCTCCCACGGCTGCGCCCACTGGGCGTAGTACTGCTCGTACGACGCCAAAGTCCTTACCAGCGAGCCATTTCGGCCTTCGGGACGCAGCCCGGCGTCGACCTCGAGCGGTGGATCGCTACTGGGCTGGCCCAACAACGTCCGTACCTGCTCGGCCACCCCGATTGCCCAGCGCACGGCTGCCGACTCGTCCACTGCGGCGCCCTCGACGGGTTCGCATACGAACATCACGTCCGCGTCCGACCCGTAGCCCAGCTCCCCGCCGCCGAGCCGGCCCATCCCGATGACGGCGATGCGCGCCAACGGACCATTGGTCTGCGAGTTGGCCCGGATCACCACTTCCAGCGCGGCCTGCAGCACCGCAACCCACACCGAGGTCAGGGCCTTGCAGACGTCGACCACAGGCAGCAGGCCCAGCAGGTCGGCCGAGGCGACCCGCGCCAGTTCCCGCCGCCGCAGGGTCCGCGCCGCGGCGATGGCCCGGGCCGGGTCGGCTTGCCGGCCGGCCGAGGCGACCAGCGCGCGGAACACCGCATCCGGTTCCACCTCAAGCAGTTTCGGCCCTTGCGGACCATCGGCGTACTGCTGGATGACTTCCGGCGCGCGCATCAGCAGATCCGGCACGTAGGCCGAGGTCCCGAGCACCCGCATCAATCGCTTGGCGACGGCGCTCTCGTCCCGCAGTGTGGACAGGAACCAGCGCTGGTCGGTCAGTTCCTCACTGATCCGCCGGTATGCCAGCAGACCGGCATCCGGGTCGGGGGTGTCCGACAGCCAGTCCAGCAGCGTCGGCAACAGCACCTGCTGTACGGTGCCGCGGCGGCCGCTGGCACTGGTCAGGGCCGCCAGGTGGGTCAGCGCACTTTGCGGGCCTTCGTAACCCAATGCGGCCAACTGCCTTTCGGCCGCGGCGGCGGTCAGCCTCGGGCCGAAATGGGACCCCGCTTCCAGCAACGGCTGGTAGAAGAGCTTGGCGTGCAAACGAGACACCCGCATGTTCTGCCGTTTCAGGTCCTCGCGGAGTACCCCGAGCGCGTCATGCTGACCGTCTGGCCTGATATGCGCCGCGCGGGCGAGCCAGCGCCACGTTTCGTCGTCGCCGTCCTCGGGCAGCAAGTGCGTGCGTTTGAGCCGCTGCAGCTGCAGCCGGTGCTCCAGCAGCCGCAGAAACTCGTAGGACGCAGTGAGATTCGCCGCGTCGTCGCGGCCGATGTAGCCGTGGAATCCGAGTGCCGCCAACGCGTCGATCGTCGAGGCCACGTGCAGCGAGTCGTCGTTGCGGCCGTGGACCAGCTGCAGCAACTGCACGGCGAACTCGACGTCCCGCAGTCCGCCCTTGCCGAGCTTCAATTCCCGGGACTTCACCCCGGCAGGCACCAGCTCCTCCACGCGGCGCCGCATGGCCTGCACGTCGGGCACGAAATCCTCACGGTCACAAGCGGTCCAGACCATCGGCATCAGCGCGGCGATGTACTGCTCGCCCAGCCCGGGGTCGCCCACCGCGGCACGAGCCTTCAACAGTGCCTGGAACTCCCAGGTTTTGGCCCAGCGCTGGTAGTAGGCGACGTGCGACTCCAGGGTGCGGACCAGCTGACCGGCCTTGCCTTCGGGCCGCAGTGCCGCGTCCACCTCGAAGAACGTTTCGCCCGCGAACCGCATCATCTCGCCGGCGACCCGGGTAGAGCCGGAATCAGCCGCCTCGGCAACGAAGATGATGTCGACGTCACTGACGTAATTCAGTTCGCGCGCACCGCATTTACCCATCGCGATGACCGCGAGTCGCGGTCCGGGATCGTCGCCGCACACCGTCCGGGTCGCGACCACGAGCGCAGCTCCGAGTGCGGCGTCGGCCAGATCGGACAGGTGCTCCCCCACGGCGACGAACGGCAGCACCGGTTCGTTTTCGACCGTCGGCGCCACATCCAGTGCCGCCAGCACCAGGATTCGGTCGCGGTAGTAGGTCTGCAGCGCGTGCGAAGCCCCTGCGATGCCGGCCACTTCCGCCGCCAGCCGGTCGAAGTCGTCGAGCAGCTCGGCCCGCGACGGCAACGTGACGTCGCCCTTCAGCAGACGCCACGAGACCGGGTGTGCCACCAGGTGATCGCCCAGGGCCAGCGACGACCCCAGCACGGCGAAGAGCCGGCCACGCAACGAGGTATCGGTTACCAGCAGGTCACTGAGCTCCGCCCAGTCGCCTTCCAGGGCATCGGCGATCCGCACCATGGCGCGCAGCGCGCTGTCGGCGTCAGGAGCGCGCGACAACGACCACAGCAACGGGACGTGCGCGTCGGTGTTCCAGCCGAGCCGGTCCAGATCCGCCCGGGCCGTCGGGGCCACCAACCCGAGCCGGCCGACGCTGGGCTGCGTGGGGCGCTGCGTCGCGGGGTTGGGCATCACCCGACGTTAGCGCACCACCACACCGTTACAGCGAGAGGTATTCCTTGAGCTCGAACGGTGTCACGTGGCTGCGGTAGGTCTCCCACTCGGTGCGCTTGTTGCGCAGGAAGTAGTCGAACACGTGCTCTCCCAAGGCCTCGGCCACGAGTTCCGACTTCTCCATCTCTCCGAGCGCCACACCCAGGCTCGACGGCAGCTCCTTGTAGCCCATCGCGATGCGTTCCTCGGGCGTCAGGTTCCAGACGTTGTCCTCGGCCTGCGGCCCGAGTTCGTAGCCCTTCTCGATGCCGCGCAGGCCGGCGGCGAGCAGCACCGCGAAGGCCAGGTACGGATTGCACGCCGAGTCGGGGCTGCGGACCTCGATGCGGCGCGACGACGCCTTGCGCGGCGTGTACATCGGGACCCGGACCAGAGCGGAGCGGTTGGCCGCCCCCCACGAGGCGGCGGTCGGCGCCTCACCGCCGTGCACCAGCCGCTTGTAGGAGTTCACCCACTGGTTGGTGACGGCGCTGATCTCGCTGGCGTGCGTCAGGATGCCGGCGATGAACGACTTGGCGACGTCCGAGAGCTGCAGCGGGTCGTCGGCACTGTGGAAGGCGTTGGTGTCGCCTTCGAACAGGCTCATGTGGGTGTGCATTGCCGAGCCGGGGTACTGGCTGAACGGCTTGGGCATGAAGGTGGCCCGCACGCCTTCGTTGATCGCCACTTCCTTGACCAGGTAGCGGAAGGTCATGACGTTGTCGGCCATCGACAGGGCGTCGGCGTAGCGCAGGTCGATCTCTTGCTGGCCGGGTGCGCCCTCATGGTGGCTGAACTCCACCGAGATGCCCATCGACTCGAGCGCCTCGATGGCGTGCCGGCGGAAGTTCGGCGCCGAATCGTGCACAGCCTGGTCGAAGTAGCCGCTGTTGTCGGCCGGTACCGGCACCGAGCCGTCGTTCGGGCCGGGTTCGAGCAGGAAGAACTCGATCTCCGGGTGCACGTAGCAGGAGAAGCCCAGATCGCTGGCCTTGGCCAGTTGGCGACGCAGCACGTGCCGTGAGTCGGCCCAGGACGGCGAACCGTCCGGCATGGTGATGTCGCAGAACATGCGGGCCGAGTAGTGCTTGCCGGCGCTCTTGGTGGTCCACGGCAGCACCTGGAACGTGGACGGATCGGGGCGGGCCACCATGTCGGCTTCCGAGACGCGGGCGAAGCCCTCGATCGCCGAACCGTCGAAGCCGATGCCCTCTTCGAAGGCGCCTTCCAGCTCGGCCGGCGCGATCGCCACGGACTTGAGGTATCCGAGCACGTCGGTGAACCACAGCCGGACAAAGCGAATGTCGCGTTCTTCCAGCGTGCGCAGCACGAATTCCTTCTGCCGATCCATGTCCGCAGCGTAAGCAGCAGCTGTTAAATCTGTGTTACCAAGCGGACTCTGTTCGGAATGGATCGATTGTGAGCGGAGCTGGCGAATCCTTCAGCAGTTTCATCGCCTGCGGTAATTTCATCAAGAATATTGGGCACGGCGAGCTTCGACCGCGAGGCAGCGAGGTGGGAACCATCGTTGTGGTGACCACGGCCAGTGCGAACGGAATCTGAGGTGGCGAAGGCATCCGGCGATCGTGGCCGCGAGATCGGTGTTGCGGCGTTGGCGTCGATCGGCATCGGCGGCATGGTTGGCGGCGGCATCTTCTCGGTGCTCGGTTTGACAGTGCAGGTTTCGGGCTCGGGCGCCTATGTGTCATTTCTTGTCGGTGGGGTGGTGGCGGCCCTGACGGGCTGGTCTTACGCGCGGTTGTCCGTGATGTTTCCTGACAGAGGCGGGACGGCCACCTTCTTGGATCGCGCGTTCGGCGTCCGCCTGGCCGGGCCACTGAATTTGCTGTTGTGGCTGAGCTATTTCGTGATGCTCGGCTTATATGCGGTGGCGTTCGGCTCGTATTTCGCCACGCTGATCGGAGTTGACCCGGGCGGAGTGTGGCGCCGGGCGTTTGCCACCGCAGTGATCGTCGTCTTTGCCGGGCTGAACTTGGGCGGAGCACGGTTGGTCGGCAGGGCTGAATCGGCATTGGTGTATTTCAAACTGACGGTGCTGCTGGTGTTCTGCGTCGTCGGCTTGGCATCTGTGCACGGTGAACGCGTGTCGCCGGCGACCTTCCCGCCCGCTCACGCGATCGTGTTCGGCGGAGCGCTGATCTTCCTGGGCTACGAAGGGTTTGAGCTGATCGCCAACGCAGCCGAGGACGCCCGTGATCCCGAAAAGTCCTTGCCGCGCGCGTATCTGGTGTCGATCGGAACGGTGATCTGTCTCTACGTGCTTGTCGCGTTCGTGACGGTGGGCAACCTGACACCCGATGCGATCATCGCCAAGCGCGACTACGCGCTCGCTGCCGCTGCTCAGCCTTTCCTGGGTCCGGCGGGTTTCACTCTGATCGCGGTGGCGGCCGTGGTGTCCACGGCCAGCGCAATCAACGCCACGCTCTACGGCGCAGCCAAATTTACCTTCCTGATGGCACGTGATGGCGAGCTACCCGCCAAGCTGGGCCGCCCGATCTGGAATCGCCCGATCGGTGGTCTCCTCGCCACCACCGTCGGCTCCGTGTTGATCGTCAATACGGTCGATATCGAAGGAATCAGCCTGATGGGCTCATCGGGTTTCCTCATCATTTTCGCCGCGGTCAACCTCGCCGCCGCCCGGTTCAACGGTATCGGCCTGCGACGACGGCTACCGGGCCTGGCCGGCGCCATCGCGTGCCTCTGCTGTGTCGTAGCGCTATTGGCCTACGCAATCGTCCACATCCCTGGCCAATTGGTCGCTCTGGCGGTCCTGCTCGGCGTGGCTGTCATCGCAGAGGCAATCCTGCAGCCCCGGCATGACCCAAAAGCGCGGCGCTGAGGCCTACCACCGTCGGTCATGGGCCGGCCGTGTCCCCGCCTGGCCCGGCCAGGGATGGGAGGCGTTGCGCCAACAGCTTGCGAATGGGCCCGAGTGCGGTATTCACACCGACGAACCGCGTACCCGCGTCGCGAGCACAGGCGGCCCACCGTCCGCGGCCGAACATCAGCCGGGCAAGTTGGCGCGAGTTGTTTTGGGCGGTCTCCACGCGGGGACGCTGCACGTGCTCGTAGGCGCGCAGCGCGCTCGATACCGAAGCGGCGTCACCGGAGGCCAGCGTGCGGCCCAAGACCGCCGCGGACTCCATGGCCATCGCTGCGCCGACGCCGCTTGCTCGAGACGGCCGCACGGGAGTTTGCCGCGCAAGGCTACGAGCACGCCTCACTCAACGCGATCATTCGTGACTGTGACATGAGGAAGAGCTCCTTCTACCACTACGTCGGATCGAAAGCTGCCCTGTTCGACGCCGTCATGCAGGAGGCGATGACCGAGCTGGCCCGGGTGCTCGACATCCCGGCACCGCAGGAGTTGAGCGGCCCGCACTACTGGGACACGATCACGCGGCTGGTCACCGACGTGCTGCGCGTCGCGGCTCGCGGCGATTGGTATGCCGACGCGGGCAGACTCTTCTACCTGACGGATGTGCCCGCTCAGCACAGCATGGCAATGCACAAAGTGGTCAAATCCATTGCCGCATGGGTGGATCAGGCACTAACCAGCGGGCGGGCCTGCGGCGCCGTTCGCGACGACCTGCCCCCATCGTTGCAGATAGCACTCGTCAGTGACGTTCTGCGTTGCCTCGACCACTGGTCACTTCGCCACCTGCACGAGTACCCAAAGCCCGAACAAGCCGCCATCACCCGGATGCAGATCGACACGCTGCGTCGACTACTCGCTCCCTGAACGCTGTGCCGTAGCTGCCGGATCCGGCCCGGGCGCAGCTTTCGCCCAAGGGCCATCAGCGGCCAGGCCATACGGCTGGCGATGGATCGGCACCCAAGTTCCACGAGACTCAGGATTCCCTCGCCGAACCGCGACGTGGGCTGCCAGATCGGCATCGGCATCGGCATCGGCATCGGCATCGGCATCGGCAACGGCAACGGCAACGGCAACGGCAACGGCAACGGCAACGGCAACGGCAACGGCAACGGCAACGGCAACGGCAACGGCAACGGCAACGGCAACGGCAACGGCAACGGCAACGGCAACGGCAACGGCAACGGCAACGGCAACGGCAACGGCAACGGCAACGGCAACGGCAACGGCAACGGCAACGGCAACGGCAACGGCATCGGCATCGGCATCGGCATCGGCATCGGCAACAGTATCGGCGAGCCATCGGTAAACGTCTCTGCGTCGCGAGGTCGAACGTCATGAAGGTATCGGCGCGCGCAGTGACCGGCGTGCTCGACGCACTGGGGATCTGGTTGGGCGTAGCCGTCGTAGCAACCGCCGCATCGTGTCCGCGATGCCGGTTGGCAACGCGACATCAACGCCTCGGTCGGCGACTGCGAAGGCCGCAACAACCAAAGCTAGAGCGGACTTTGGCCGCGCCGTCGGGAGGCCCGTGCTGCCCATTTGCCGAAATGACTTCACGCACAGTCGCGGTGCGCTACGACCACCGATGGGCCGCTCGGCTGCCATGATGGATCAATGCGCGGGGCGACACAGCTGACGGCCCGGTTCCACGCGACGCTGCTGTCGTCGCTGCGCGGCTATCGGCGGTCGTGGGTGGCAGGCGATTTGGGCGCGGCGATGACGTTACTGGCGATCGCGGTGCCCGAGCAGCTGGCCACCGCCCGGTTGGCGGGGATCGCGCCGCTGGCCGGGCTTTACGCATTCGTCGCGGGAACCGTGCTTTTCGCGCTGCTGGGGTCCAATCCGCAGATGTCGGTCGGTGCCGATTCAACCATTGCCCCACTGTTCGCTACCGGCATCGCGGTGTTGGCGTCTCCGGGGTCTGCGGACTACGCGGCGTTGGCCTCAATTGTCGCGGTGCTCGTCGGTGTGACCGTCGGTTTGGTCGGTGCCTTGCGGCTGGGTTGGGTGGCCGAATTCTTGTCGGCGCCCATCATCAGCGGATTCCTGGGCGGGGTGGCCGTGATCATCGCCGTGCACCAGCTACCCGATCTGATGGGCTTGCCGGCCGCCTCCGGCAACACCGTGCATCGCGCCCGCGTGGCGCTCGCTCAACTTGGTCAGATCAACGGGTGGGCACTGGCCATCGCGGTTGCCGGGTTCGCCGTTGTGGTCGTCGCAGCACTGATCGATCGCCGGCTTCCGGGTGCTTTGGTCGCGCTGGTCGGCTCGACGATTCTGGTGCGAGTGCTGGATCTGCCTGCTCGCGGCGTGGAGGTACTGGGCCCGCTGGCCCACGGTTCGCCCCACGACGCGCTGCACGTGATGTCCTGGTCGACAGTAAATGCGGCCGCTCCGATTGCCGGCGTTGTCGCCTTGGTGGTTGTCAGCCAGACCGCGGCGACGACCCGCGCGTTCGCCGACCAGGGTGGCTACCAAGTGAACGTGAACCGCGATTTTCTCGGTGTCGGGGCAGGCAACGTCGTCGCCGGCCTAATCGGCGCTTTTCCGGTCAACGCCAGCCCGCCGCGTACCGCGGCCGTAGTGGCCGCGTCTGGGCGGACCCAGCTGACGGGTCTGGTCGCCGCAGCGGCCGTCGCCGCGCTGATCCCGGCGGTCGCTCTGCTTGCCGACGTGCCGGTGGCGACACTGGCAGCGATTCTGCTCTTCATCGCCATCCGCATCCTGCCGTTACGCGATCTCATCGACATCGCCCGCTACGACCGGTTCGAATTCGCGCTAGCGCTTCTCACTCTGTTCACGGTCGCAGTGGTCGGGGTCGAACAGGGCATAGCCGTCGCAGTCGGGCTGGCCATCCTCGACCGCACGCGGCTCAGCGCCCGCCCCCACATTCAAATCCTAGGCCGCATTCCCTCCACCACCAGCTGGGCGCCGCTGTCCGCCACCGAGCACGCGGCCGAGATCCCCGGGGTGCTCGTCGTGCTGTTCGCCACCCCGCTGTGGTACGCCAACGCCGGCCATTTCCGCGCCCAGATGAGCGCTGCAATCAACCGCGGTGAACGGCCACCCCAGCTGGTCGTACTCGATACGGTCGGGATGACCGACATCGACTACACCGGATCACGGACACTGCGGCAGCTACTCGACGAGCTCGACCACCGGGGCGCGGTTTTCGCGATGGCGCGAACCAGCAAGACGGTCCACGCCGCGCTGGCCCGCAGCGGCCTGCTCGCTCGTATGGGCGAAGATCATCTATTCAGTTCGGTCGGTGAAGCCGTCGAGGCACTGCGCCCTGGAAATACCACCGATCGCCCCGGGGCCCAGCGATGATCATCGTCAAAGAATTTCACCAAATGCGGCCAGACCGGCGCCTGCTGGCGTTGATGATCCTGATCCCGCTGTTGCTGTTGGCGGCATCCGGCTACGCCGACCACTTTGATGTGACATCGTTCAAAGCCAAAGCTGTTGGACCGCAAGCAAATCCAGATGGCCGCACACCTGCACGCGCTTGACCAGTACGTTCTCGTAGTGCGATCGGTTGAACACGGCGATGCGGCTCAATTCGCCGAACGCAGACTGCTGGGCAAGCGCCGGCGATCCGGGAAAACACCGGCCAGTTCGGGACCATTGCCTCCTGACAATCGCCGCGTGCATCGATACCGTCATCCTGAAGTGCTGGCCACGACGAAGGAGGTCCCGATGATCGAGATATTGACTGGCTTTGCCAGCGATGTCGCAGCATTCGCCTGCCATGGGCATGTCACCAAGAGCGATTACCAAGACGTGCTCGTCCCGGAGGTCGAAAAGAAGCTTGCCCAGCACGACAAGGTGCGCATTTACTACGAGACTGCAACCGATTTCGCCGGCATCGATCCCGGTGCGGTATGGGAAGACACCAAGGTGGGGTTTGCGCACTGGTCCCGTTGGGAGCGCTTGGCGGTGGTCACCGATATCGACTGGATCAGCCACACGATGAAGCTCTTCGGCTTTCTGATGCCTGGCGAACTTCAAGCGTTCCCGAGCAGTCAATCCGGCGTCGCCCGGGAATGGATTGCCCAGCACTAGATTTCGCAGGCCGCGGGCCAGCCCTATGCGAAGGGATCCGGAAAGTTCCTGACATCGCACCATGACGCAGTTCGGCGCCGGTCCGGAGTCGATCACAATGCGAGCGCCACCACGGGGCCGACGATCCCGATGTCTGCGGCGACCCCGAAATACCGGCGGCCCCGTATCAGTCGCATCGGTTGTCATGGGGCCGTTGGACCCTATGCGGCTTCGGCAAACGGTGCGACAGTGAAACCGCCAACCGACAAGCAGCCGGACGTCCGGGGTCGGTGATCACTAGGTACGCCGCTACCGGGTGTTGGAGCAGACGAGGAGAGCAGGTTGACCGAGGCCGCCGACAAGCTCGTCGACCTGCCGCTGCACGAGGTGCTGGCCGAATTAGACAGTTCCGCAGCGGGTTTGACGGCCGCCGAGGTAATGCAGCGATTGCAGCACTACGGCCCGAACGAGATCGCCGAGCGCCGCAGTAATCCGATACTGGTGTTTCTGGGGTACTTCTGGGCGCCGATTCCGTGGATGATCGAAGTTGCCCTGCTGTTATCGGTATTGGCTCGGCATTGGACCGACGCGGTGATCATCGCGGTGCTGCTGATGATGAACGGACTGGTCGCATTCGTCGAAGAGCACCAGGCTGCCAGCGCAATTGCCGCGCTCAAAAAGCGCCTCGCCACCTCAGCACGGGCACTGCGCGACGGCGCGTGGGTGACAGTCGCGGTGCGCGACCTGGTGCCCGGTGACGTGGTGCGGGTCCGCATTGGTGACGTCATCCCCGCTGATTTGCGGGTGCTCGACGAAGTCACCCTGGAGGTTGATCAATCCGCGCTGACCGGGGAGTCGCTCGCTGTCACCCGCAACTACGGACAGCGCCTGCTGTCGGGCTCGGTGCTGGTGCGCGGGGAGGCCGACGCGCTGGTCTGTGAGACCGGGGCGTCGTCGTACATGGGCACCACCACCGCCCTGGTGGAAACCGCCGGGACGGTCAGCCATTTCCAGCGGGCCGTGCTGCGGATCGGTAACTACTTGATCGTCATCGCTGTCGCGCTGGTGGCGCTGACGGTCGCGGTGTCGCTGGTCCGCGGAAATCCGGTGCTACAGACCCTCGAGTTCGCCTTGGTGGTCACCATCGCATCGATCCCGGTGGCGCTGCCAGCAGTGCTGTCGGTGACCATGGCTGTCGGGGCCCGCCAACTGGCACACCGGCAGGCGGTGGTCAGCCACTTGCCGGCAGTCGAGGAACTTGGCGGCATCGACGTGTTGTGTGCCGACAAGACGGGCACGCTGACCCAGAACCGGCTCGCCGTCGCCACCCTGTGGGCCGCACCCGGCGTGAGCGAGCAGGACCTACTCGCCGCGGCGGCGCTGGCCTCGCGCGCCGAGGACAACGACCTCATCGATCTGGCTGTGCTGGCCGCCGCCGGCCGGCCGCCGACAGCGCACGTGGAGAAGTTCATCCCGTTCGATCCGGTGAGCAAGCGCACCGAAGTGGCGGTCCGGGACCTCGCCGGGCATCGGTTTCGGGCCAGCAAGGGCGCCCCGCAGATCATCGCCGCCCTCTGCGCGCACGACACCACCAGCGGTCACGTCGATGACGTGGTCAATCGCTTTGCTGCTCAAGGCTTTCGATCCCTTGGCGTGGCCCGAACCGATGGGCAGGGAACCTGGCGGCTGGCGGGCGTGCTCGCGTTGGCCGATCCACCTCGCGAGGACTCCGCCGAAACAATCAGTGCGGCACAAGGATTGGGCATCGAGGTCAAGATGGTCACCGGCGACCAGGTCGCCATCGGCCGCGAGATTGCCCGCCGGGTCGGGCTCGGAGATCGCATTCTCGATGCTGCGAGCCTGGACACTGCCGACGGCCGGGACGAGTTGGCGAGCCGCGTGGCGTCCGCCGACGGATTTGCACAGGTGTTTCCCGAGCACAAGTACCGCATCGTGAGACTGCTGCAGGCTCAGGGGCATATCGTCGGGATGACCGGCGACGGTGTCAACGACGCGCCCGCGCTCAAACAGGCCGATGCCGGGATCGCGGTGGACGGTGCCACCGATGCCGCCCGCGCCGCCGCCGATGTGGTACTGCTCGCCCCCGGGCTGTCGGTGATCGTGACCGCAATCCGGCAGGCCCGCGAGATCTTTGCCCGGATGACCAGCTACGCCACCTACCGCATCACCGAAACCATCCGGGTCCTGCTGCTGGTCACCCTGGCCGTGGTGTTCATGAACTTCTTCCCGGTCACCGCGGTGATGATCGTGTTTTTGGCGGTGCTCAACGACGGCGCCATCCTGACCATCGCCTACGATCACGTCCGCGGCTCCCCCAGACCGGCCGCGTGGGACTTGCGCGGAGTGCTGACGATTGCCACCGTGCTCGGCGTCATCGGTGTCGCCGCAACGTTTTTGCTGTTCGTCCTCGCCGACAAAGTCTTCGGGCTGAGCCAAGACATGATCCGCACGCTGATCTATCTCAAGCTATCGGTTGCAGGTCACCTCACCATCTTTCTGACCCGGGCCCGCGGCCCGCTGTGGTCGCGGCCCGCGCCCGCACCTGTGCTGCTCGGGGCGGTCTTCGGCACCCAGGCCATCGCCACGCTGATCGCCGTCTACGGGGTAATGATGACGCCGCTGGGCTGGGGCTGGGCCGGCCTCGTGTGGGCTTATGCGCTCGGCTGGTTCCTGATCAATGACCGGATCAAGCTGGCTGCCTATCGCTGGCTCGACCGCCGCAGCACGCCGCCGGCGAACGACACCTGACATCGAAAGCATTGGCATTCAGCACTATTCAGACCAACGCCGACTGCGGAAAAGTTGTGACATTGGGCTCTTATCACGAGGCCTCGTTCGGGCAGACGATGACAAGGTCCCGACGGAGGAGGAGAACATCATGCTGGAATGCACATTGGACAAAGAGCAATCGATCGTGCTGATCCATCCCAAATCCGCGCTCGACACGAACGACTTCACCGAGCTGGCGAAAATAGTGGACCCCCAGATCGAAGCCAACGGCGATCTGGCCGGCGCGATCATCGACGCCCCCACCTTTCCCGGCTGGGACAGCTTCGGCGCGATAATCAGCCATATCAGGTTCATCCAGGAACATCACAAGCATGTCAAGAAGATTGCCGTCGTCACCGACTCACACGTAGGCGACCTGGCTCAATTGCTGGGTGGCCACTTGGTCGCGGCGCAGGTTCGTCAGTTCCCAGCCGGCCAGGTCGACCAAGCACGAGACTGGATCACCGGCAGCGCGTAGCGTCACGCCGGCGCACCCTCATCCTCGAATCCCGTAGCGGGACAACTCATTGAGCACCGCGTGCTCGACGTGCGGCGCGCCGCGCGCCACCGATCCGCCAACATAGCGCGCGTCACCGCCGATATCGCTGACATACAGTTCGATGGCGAGGCCGCACACGAACGGTCGAGACCCGACACCCTGCACCACGCCGTGCACGTCAATCCCCGACACGGCACTGACCCAACATGATCGGCAACGCCACGTTGTTAACGCTGGAACGCGGCAAGCCGCACCTCTAAAGGCTTAGGTCCCCCGATGGGCCCGTCAGGCGCAATGCCCGCGAACCGCCGGGACTCGGATTGTTGGACCGATGTGTGCGCGGACCTTCAGCTTTCTCATGGTGCCGCTACACCGGCGGCGTAAGAATCGTAAATCTGATGGGCCTGCGGGTCCGGACCAGTCGCAGGGCTGCCGAGTTTCAGACGCCGAGGCGGCGCGCAAGCGGGCTGATGGTCGGCCTGGTCTTATCGAGGAGCGCCAATGACACGAGCCTTGATCCTCGGCACCAGCGTCGCGAACCATACATCCGCCCGGCATCTGCACCGCAGACCTACCGGGTACACGAGATCGTCATGATCTCACCAACACCGATTCGAAGCTGGATCTCTAACCCGCGCCCAAGATAGTTGCAATCTGCAATAGTTGCAGTAGCATTTTATGCAATGGTCAAGCGTCAACCTGTTGTCATCACGGTCGATGCTTACGCACGACCTGACGCATCCGCGAGGCACGGAGAGGACGACAGTGGTGAAGATCGTGAAAAACGTCAGACCCCCGGCGGGATTGAGCAGATTCCTGTATCGGCTACCCATTTACGTCTATCGAGCTCACCTTGGATGGGTGTTCGGGAAACGTATTTTATTGCTCCATCACCTGGGACGAGTGTCCGGCAAGCCGCGCCTGGCGGTCCTGGAGGTCGCCGAATACGATTGCACGAATGACAGTTTCGTCGTCGCCTCGGGATGGGGACCGAGCGCCGCGTGGTACCAAAACGTGATGCACACACCGGACGTCACCATCGACGTGGCGCGGCGGACCATTCCCGTCACAGCGATGGCCCTGGACACCGACGAGGGGGCGGACGTCTTCGCCCGCTATGCGATGCGTCATCGCCTGATGGCGAAGCTGGCCCTCCCCCGGGTAATGGGCTTCTCAGTCGACGGGTCCGAAACCGACTTTCGCGAGGCTGGGCGACACATGCCCTTCGTCCGGTTTGTCCCGCGTACCCCGGTAACACCCGATTGACCTTCGACACGCAGTGTCGCGGGAGGCCGAGCCTCGGATCGGCTCGGTAACGGCCGCGTGGCGCTCCAGCACCGACGCGCCCTGCTTGTCTGGCGGCATCGCACATGCGAGCCACGCTGACCTGTGCCGGACTGCCTCAACCGCACTCATCATGCATTGACTGGTGGTTGCGATGACCAGTGGCGAGGCGGCGGCTCGTTCGACAGAATTGGCGATGGTCGCCTCTTCGCTGCGCTATCGACCCCGGCGCCACTGCTTTGCGCGACCCAGATGCCGACCCGAGCGAGCCGGGTTCCGCTAGGCTCCTCATCTTGGTGCGCCGGGAAGTCTGGTCGGCAGTGTTCTTGCCGACCCCTGATTGCCGAGGACGCCCATGGTGACACTTCTTCACTCGCGACCGATCTTGTTGCTGGCATTCGCCTTTGCCGTCATGGCCGATCCGGTGTCCTCGGTGGCGTATGCGATCGAGGCGGCGCTGCGTGCGCTCGACGGCAATCTGGCGTTGTTGATTCCGGCGATGTCCGCGGTGGTGCTGATCATCGCCCTAGTGGTGATCAACTACCAGCAACTGATTGCGCGGTATCCGCGTGGTGGCGGGGCCTCCGCGGCGACCGGTGAGGCCTTCGGCGAGGGCTGGGCGTTCCTACCGATCGGTGCCCTCATCGTCGATTTTGTCCTGACCATCGCGATCAGTGTCGCCGCCGGGGCCTCAGCCATCATCGCCTACGTCCCCGTATTGGCCCCATACCGGATCATTCTGTCCGTGGGGCTCGCGGTGCTGGTCGGTACCGCCACCTGGTTCGGCCACCTCGGCCGCATCGTGTTCGCAGCCATGACCATCGCCTTCGTCGCCGTCACCACAGTCGTTTTGTTGTACGGAATCGTCGCCGAGCCACAGGCGACTACGTCCCCATCGATGTCAGGTCATGCCAGCCACGGCGCGATTTTCGCGGTGGTGCTCGCCTTCCCGGTTGCGATGGCCCTCGCGACCGGCGTTGAAGCCCCGTCATCGGCGATTGCCCAACTGGGCCAACTCGACGACCGTGGACGTCACCAGTTCGGCAAGATCACCCTGTGGCTCACACTGGGCATCGTCGGCACACTCACCATGGGGTTGACCATCGAAGCGCGCCTGCTCAACATTGGCATCCCACCCGAGAACAGCACCCAGATCGCCGAACTCGCCCGCCACTGCGCACCAGGCGCCGTATTCGCCGCCTTCCAGCTCGTCACCGCGCTGCTGCTGCTGTCGGCAGCCAGCTCATCGTTCCAGGCCGGGCCCGGCCTGTTGAAAGCGCTGGCCCGCACCACACACGGCACCGGCATCCTGCCGGGATTTTTCGGTCGCACGAACACCCACCACACCCCGTACTGGGGAGTGCTGTTTTTCACCATCATCTCGGTGGCCGCGACGATCGCAGCGGGCGGAAACGACCAAACGCTTGTGCTCTATTACGCGGTGTCAGTGTTCCTCAGCTTCTTGGCCGGTCTGATCGCCATGGCCTACTTCTCCTACCACGAAAGCAACCGCGGCCATCTTGTGCTCAACGCCACGGGCGCCGCCGTCGTGTTCTTCGTCCTGGTCATCAACCTGGGCCGCGGCTATCCGGTCGTCAGCCTCGCCGCCACCGTGCTGATCGCGGCGGTGCTGTGGCGATTGTGGATCAAGGCCGGCCGGCCTCGTGGTATCCGCGATGCCGAGGCCAGGGCCGAGGCCGCACCAGAGGAGCCGAACAGGCGCCCTCGCCAATAGAACGCGTGGGTTGCGGTCGGTTAACCCAGGGCGGATTGCAGATCTCGTTGCGCTGCCAACGGGTTTTTGTGAATACGCAGTGCCACGGCTCCAATACTGTCCTGCCGCTGCGCTATTCACCACACTGCCGGCAATTGACGATGGCCCCTATCCGCCAGGCCACGGCAGCGGCCGGACCGTGAAAATTTCGGTAGCATCATGCAATAGTTGCCAGATGCGGTAATGGATTGTCTTCGCGACGAGGCGAGGCGGGCGGGAATTTGTCACCGGCGGTATCCAATGGTAGCCAACGTGGGGCCGTTGGCAGGCCTGCTGGGCCTGCCATATTGCCCGATCACACCGATCTTCCCGCTGGCGGGCCCGCTAGGCTTGGTGCCGTTGCCGTTGCCGTCCAAGTGGTACATCGAGTTCGGCACGCCGATCACCACATCGGCGACTGCGACTAGACGGTTCAACATTTGGTAGCGCCTCTCGAAGTTGTCAACGGTGAAATTCTCTGGCCTGTAATGAAATACGGGCGCCTCTCGCATTTCGGGCAGATACGGCAAGAATCCTGCGTCTAAGGTGATTTCGTCGTTTCGGGGTACTGCTGTGCGGGAGCTGATGGCCGCAGTGTTCAGTTGGTCATGTGCTGCGCCCGCGTTTCACTCAGTGAGTTGTGTTCGGGCGGAAAGGATGTGTGCGGGTGTGCCAGGCGACCACGAGTCCGACGGCGTGTCGTCGCAACAGTCGGCGATCCAGCTCGACGGGGTGTATGCAACTGGCAGGCACGGTGTAGCTGCGCCACCCCCTGGCCCGCAGATCGAATCGTACCCAGCCCAGCAGCCTGTCGGTGTCGGCGGCATAGACGTTCCAGTATCCCTTCGAGCGCTTCTGCAACCAGGTGTCCATCGCAGACCACGCCTTCTACGCGACCGACCGTCGAGTTCGGTTTTCACCTACGAACCGGTTCTTGTTGCCTGCCCGCGACCCGGGCACATCCGCCATGGCGCACCAGAGTCGCGAGTAGAGCTGGGGCAGAACGTGATTCAGATGCGCTTCTACACGTTGGCGTGGGCCAGTGAGGGCATCCGGTGCACGACAAACTCCGAACGTAGGTAGTACCACCACGTCACCGCGCCCATGAGCAGGAATAGTGCGGCGTAGCCCCAGAAGGCGGGCGCCATGCTGCCGAAGTGGATTGTCGATAGCCGCAGCGCCTGCTGAAGCACAAATCCGCCGAAGGCGCCCACCGCACCGACCACGCCGAGAGCGGCGCCGGCCTGTCGCTTGGCTGAGGCCGTCGCCGCGGTGGGGTCCTGGCCGGTTTCGGCGGCGGTCTTGTTCGCGACGGCACTGAAAATGGTCGGGATCATCCGGTACGTCGACCCGTTGCCGATACCTGTCAACACGAATACCGCAAGAAACGCGGCCAGATACAGGGGGAAGCTGTGGAGCTTGAGCGCGGCCATGATCAGCGCGATGCCGCCGGCCATGGTGACGAACACGAGAAGGGTGATTTTCGCGCCACCGGTTCGGTCCGCCAACCATCCGCCAAGCGGTCGGGTGAACGAACCGACGAGAGCACCCAGAAACGCGAGGTTGCCGAGAGCCACCAGGACCGGAACGTGGCCGAGTTCGGGAAAGTTCACCTTGATCAGAGTCGGAAACGCGAACGAGAAACCGATGAACGAACCGAATGTCCCGATGTACAGGAAGGCCATGACCCAGGTGTTGTGGTTGGTCATGGCCAGCTTGTAGGAGGACCGGTCGGGTTTGGCGCTGCTGATGCTATCCATGAACAGCAGGGCGGCGATGGCGGCGATCACGATGAATGGCAGCCACACCAATGCGGCCAGGGTCAGGCCGAACCGATAGCCCGCCGGTGTTTTGGCCACCAGTGTCGTACCGAGGGTGATGACCAGCGGGATTACTAGCTGGGTGACGGCGACGCCGAGATTGCCTCCGGCGGCGTTGATCCCGAGAGCCAGGCCCTTCTTTCCTTGCGGGAAGAAGAAGGAAATGTTGGCCATTGAGGAGGAGAAGTTGCCGCCGCCGAATCCGGCGAGTGCGGCGAGGATGAGGAACACCCACATCGGTGTCTCGGGACGGTTGATGAAGTACGCCAGGCCCAGGCACGGGAGCAGGAGCATCGAGGCGCTGAATGCGGTGAAGGCCCGGCCACCGAAGCGGGGAATCGCAAAGGTGTAGGGCACCCGCAGCGCTGCCCCCACCAGCACCGGCGCTGATGTCAATAGCAGCGCGTTGCTCACCGCGTGCGGATTCTTGCCGCCAACGCCCTCCATGAAGGCGAATCCGGCACTGCCCATGTTGGTGACAACGATGGTCCAGATCACCCACACGTTGAATCCGAGGTGCTCAGATATCACTGAGAAGATGAGGTTTTTCCATGCTGTCTTCTTGCCCCCGGACTCCCAGAACGCGGGATTCTCGGGCTCCCAATGGTCCAGCCAGCGTCCTCGGCGCTGGTACCGAAACGCTGGTGTCTTCTCTTGCGGTTCGTCGGCCACGGTTGCGGTCATGTCAGATCCTTCCGGTGTGGCGAACCGGCGCAACGGTTTTGGTGACTTCGTCACCAAAACCTGAGGTCGGTGTGGTTGCGCGCGTTCGCTGCGGTCGGGTTCCGAACGTAGAAGAGCCGCATTACCGAAACCGTTTCCATGAGTTTCGCGGCAAATAACTCGCTCTCACAACGGTGTGCGCAGCGTTGTGAGAATGGTGGCGGCCTGCCATAGTTGCTGTAGCACACTGCAGCACACTGCAATATCGTGATCCCAAGCGTGGGCGACAGATTCGGGGCACGATGCCGATCCCGCCACTGCGTGACTGGTGTCTTCCGGTACCACACCGCGGCGCTGGGAAGAAACATCGAGCTGGCGACGTACCTGGCTGAGACACCAGCTCGCCGAACCGGAGTAGCTGCTTATCTTGAGCTGTCGCTAGGTCGGCGCACTCGCTTCACGATCGATTCACGACTACCGCAGAGCCGATGAGGCAGACCTGATGGCCGATTCGGTGGCCTATTTCGAACGAAATACCACTTTGGGCGGTGCGGTGACCCACCAGACCGCCGCGCAGAACATCACGGCGTAGCCGAAGGCCGCGGTCAGGTAGACGCCGCCGATGATTCTGGGCGGTACGAGCACGGCCACGCCCAGAATCATCGCGCCGGCAACGAATGCCAAGGCCGCCACCCGACGTCGTCGGCGCCGAATCCGGGGCGCCGATGTCATTAGGTCGAATTGGCGGGTCAGCCGCGGGGCGTGCAGTTCCAGGTCGTCCGAAATTCGTTCAAGAATCTGTCGTTCGCGTTGCGACGGCTCCATGGCGCACCTTCCCGTGCCGCATCTAGTCCGCGGGCAATCACGGCCCCGTTCCCCGCCCGTATCTGTCGATTATAGTGTTGCATACAACAATAGTTGCCGTGGGTTCCCGTGATCGCGCTACGGTACGCCAATCAGTGCTCGACCGGCCTACGTCAACACTCGCTCTGGGAGGTGCGCTATTCCCGACATCGAGCTGTCTGCGGGCCGAATCCGCTATCACGATCGAGGTAGCGGCCCGTGCGTGCTGCTGGTTCACGGATTATTTGTCAACAGCACCGTGTGGGAGCCGCTGGTCGCGTTGCTCGACGGACACGTTCGGTGCGTGATGCCCGACCTGCCGATGGGGGCGCATACGCTACCGATGAACGGCGCCGATCTGTCCCCGCCGGCGCTGGCGGCTTTGCTTGCCGAATTCATCGAGCACCTTCAGTTGACCGACGTCACTGTTGTCGGCAACGACACCGGCGGTGCCCTGTGCCAGATCTTGAGCGCTCATTATCCACGCGTCATTGACCGGTTGGTGCTGACCAATTGTGATGCGTTCGAACATTTTCCGCCCACGGTGTTCCGCCCCCTCGAAGCCGCCGGCGGCGCTATTCCGGGCCTCATCGCGGGCTTGGACCTACTGCTGCGAGTCCCGTTGTTTCGGCGCGCGGCGCTGACAGTGGTGCCGGTGACGATGCGGCCGCTACCCGACGAATTGCTGGCCGCATGGTTTGCACCGCTTCACGATCACCGCATCCGAGCCGATGTGCGAGCTGTGCTGCAAGGGATTTCGGCAAGGCATACCCTGGACGCCGCGGACCGCCTACGGCATTTCACTGGCCCAGCGCTCATCGCGTGGGGTGCACGCGACCGTTTCTTCCCGCTGTCCGACGCGGCACGACTGACGCAGACCTTTCCTCACGCCAGACTGGAAGTCATCGATGATGCCCGCACGTACATTCAGCTCGACCAACCGCAGCGACTCGCCGACCTGATCATCGAGCACATGAAGTAGGCGGTGACTGACCTGGGCGCCGGGCACCGCGGTCGGCCCATCTATCCCAGCCAGAACGCTCTGCGTGGAGACACCAGCACAGACGATCAACTGATGTCACACAAGGCGTGGTGACCACGTCGCGCCGCTTCCGGC
This sequence comes from Mycolicibacterium sp. HS_4_1, assembly GCF_054515875.1. Taxonomy (NCBI): domain Bacteria; kingdom Bacillati; phylum Actinomycetota; class Actinomycetes; order Mycobacteriales; family Mycobacteriaceae; genus Mycobacterium; species Mycolicibacterium sp. HS_4_1. The sequence continues at coordinate 1,967,874 of NZ_CM137261.1, read as the reverse complement.
GCGAGTGATTCCGACAATCGTCTATATCCCATATTGAGGCAGCGTGAATGCGTCGTCGAGTTCGCGACGCCAGATGCGCTGTCCCAACCATGGCACTGCGAACAGTTTGGTGGCCTGGTTGCGCGCCCACACCCCCAGCGCTGTTGTCGGGGCGAATGTGGCAGCGAAGCGGCGTGCCGAGGCCTGCTTGTCCTGGATGAAACCGCGCAGCAGACGCTCCTGGTTCTCGAACGCGAAGCGATAGTCGGTGTCGGCCCGGTTGAGTTCCCCGGCCAGCACGTACGCCTCAGCCATCGCCAGGCCCGTGCCCTCCCCGGCCAGCAGGGACACCGCGGCGGCAGCATCCCCGATCAACGCGACGCGCCCGCTCGACCAGCGGTTCATGACGATCTGACTCATGCAGTCGAAATAGATGTTCTCAGTGCGTTCGAGGGCTTCGAGAATCTGCGGGCACTCCCACCCCGCAGTGCCCAGGACCTGCCACAAAGCGTGCTTGATGTCGCGCATCGAACGCGGTCTGGGACCGGGCAGCCGATCGGCGGTGAACACCGTCAGAAACATCGTGCGATCACCCCGCATGGAGAATCGGCTGATCATGCGCCCCGGACCGCTGTGCGTGAGGTATACCAATTCGTCGCGTGGCCGGTATCCACTGATCTCGAACGCCGCCACTCGGTACCCCAGGTCGGTCTCGAACTGATGGTCGGGACCAAATGCCTTTCGCCGCACCGTGGAATGCGCCCCGTCGGCGCCGATCACCAGATCGAATGTTCGCGATCGGCCTGTGTGGAAACGGACTTTGACCTCGGTATCGGTTTGATCGATGTCAACGACGCCCGCACCGAATGCGGTCGAAATCTGGCCGTCGACCGCATTGAAGACCACGCGGGCCAGATCACCACGCGCCACACTGGTGAATCGTCCGTTGATCATGCGGCGCAGGCCGCGGGTGCTGAAACCCCCAACCCGCCTGCCACGCCGGTCAACTAGGCGTACGTTGTCAATGTCGTAGCCGGCCGCGTGCACCGCGGCAGCCAGTCCCATCTTCTCGGCGACCTCGTAGCCGACACCCCAGAAGTCGACAATGTAACCGCCTGCGCGCAGCTGCGGCGCCTTTTCGATCAGAGTGACCTCGTAACCGCTGCGGCGCAACCAGAATGCGGCCGTGGTCCCGGCGATCCCTGCGCCGACCACCGCGACCCTCAACGGCGCCACGGGGAACTCACACCGCGGCGCGGTCGGCCGCTGATTGTTTCGCTGACCATGAGGCTCCTCCAGGTTGCACACGCCCGGCGGCACGGCCACAGCAGCGCATTACCTATTATCGCATAATGCAACAATTGTTGTCCGCGATCATCGGAGGCCGGCGCCGGGCGGCGTCAGGACGAGGCGGCACCCGTGGCCGCCGGCCGCGCGGCGGAATGCGACCGCGCAGGGCCGCGGTCTGCGCGGCGGTAATGGCCACTGTGGTGCCGATTTCAGGCTGCGGCGCCACGGTTCCCGACCGCCGCGCCGATGTTGACCATCTCAGCGCCCAGCTTGGTTCGATGCCCGGGGTGAGGTCGGTGCACGCCGACTACGCGAACCATTGGTCCGCGGGAACGGTGATGTTCAGCATCCACCTCGATGCCGCCGACAACCTCACCGCCGACAATCTGGCCGCCATCGTGGACACCTATCTCCGGAACCTTTCCTCAGGCCGCTACCGCTACTACCACAGCGAACTCGACGTCCGCCACGGATGGAACGTCTTCGCTGTCGATAGCAGTGACCGGCCGGTCGCCAACATGGCACAAATCCTCGACCAGGCTCGCGACTGGATTGCCTTGCGCGCCATGCTGCCTGGGGCCACCGTCGCTCTACGCTCCACGATCAGTCATCCTGTCGCGCACCTGACCCCACGGGAGACCGAAAGTTCGAATCTCGCCAATATCGACCTTCCCGAGAACGCTCACGGCGTGGGCATCGCCACTGCAGTCAGTACGATCGTGGCCCATTTCCCATATCTGGCAGTGTTGAATTGGACGGTCAGCGCCGCCCATGCACAAGATCGGATTGCATTTACCGGGCGCTTCCCGACGTCCAGCGAGCTCGACCTGTGGCGTCAGCTGACCTCCGATCAAACCATCGCTCATACCGACAGCATGCAGATCAATGGACCGGTCACCCCACCGGTATGGCTTTCCGAAGCCACGCCGGGCACCGACGCCGTCGACGTCGCGTTGGCGCTGGCAAGCCGGCACCTGCCGCTGGCCGCGACACTGCCCGCCCCGGTGCTCTACACCGCCGGCAGCCAACTGTCGGGCCACATCGGCGGCTACGGGGTCTCGCGAGGCCCGGTGGCGATCACCGTCGGCGGATGCACCCGACGCGACCTGGCCGTCTATCAGCCCACCGCCGGCGAACAAGCACTCATCGACCGCTACGAAACCTGCCGCCGCTGACCGCACCGACGCCGCGGCGCACCCGTGGCCGCATAACGGATGCGGAGGTGAGGAGCACGAGAACCTGTTAATGACTGCGAACGAAATACGTTGCTGTCGAGCGGTTTCTGCAAGCCTCACCGACGATATCTCCGTCGGAGTCGATGGGTGTCCGGAGCGAACGTGGTCATCCGCTTGGCCGATCAGGCTGGCGAGCGGGTGTTCGGCTCCTACGTCATCAAGAGCCGACGGCGATGCGCCGGGCAGCTCTGCCCGCATAGACACAGAGCGCGCGCAAGTGACAAACTTCTGGTCACCAACTGGCTTGAGGAAGTGATGCCGTGGATGGTCTTGAGATGGCCACCGCCGAGCGCACGGACCTAGCCGATCTTCTGGAAACACTGACACCCGGGCAGTGGGACGCGCCGTCGCTGTGCGAGGGCTGGCGGGTGCAGGACGTGGTCGCTCACATCATGAGCTTCGACGAGGTCGGCCTTCGTGGGATGTTTCGCCGTGCAATCCGGGGCCGGTTCGTCCACGTCAACCAGGTGGGCGTTGACGAACTCGCATCCCTCACGACCGAACAGCTGCTCCGCAGGCTGCGCGCCCATCTGCGGCCCCAGGGGCTAGCCACCAGCCTTGGCGGCAGACTCGCCCTGCTCGACGTGACCATTCACCATCAGGACATCCGCCGTCCGCTGGGTATGCCCCGCCAGATCCCGACTGAACGGCTGCGCTGGGTCCTGGGGGCCAGCGTGTACAGCCCCGAACTTCCCGCATGGCACCTCGCCCGCGGTATCCGCCTAACCCCGACCGACCTGGACTGGACTCACGGCTCAGGACCGGAAGTCACCGGACCAGCAGAAGCCATGCTGATGGCGATCACCGGCCGGCGAAGCGCCATCGGAGAGCTGGCCGGCCCAGGACAGCAGGTGTTGGCCCGCCGACTCGCACGCTGACGGCCTCGAAGCGCTACCTGTTGCGGAATTGTCGTACTGCCAGATATCGCGGCCGCGGCGCGGCGAACTGTTCGCCCAATTGGTTGCGAACCGCGTTGAACACGCGAAACAGGTTCAACCGCGGCAGCGGTGTGATGTTGGATCCCGAGCCGTGCAGCGGGTTCGCGTTGAACCGCAGCGCCGTGCCTGCCAGGCCGGTGAACTGGTCGCTCCGTGGTGATCGATCGCCTTGCACAAGATGGTCTCGTCTGGTGTGCCGACCCGATATGCGATCAGTGATGCGTTGTGGCTGTTGTTCGGGGTCACCCCGACTCGCGGGTAGAAAGTCTTGTGGGAATGACCCTCAGTGACCGAGGATCGCCGCGGCTAGCGCGTCAGCCTAGAAATCGATAGTCGCCGGAGGCTCTCCACCGGCCTCCGTGAACGCGGTGAGTGCTCCGACCATGCCCTCACGCTGCCGCGCAGGCATCGCCTCCACGACCCGGGCGATTTCAGCGCGGCGCCGCGCGGTGACGGTACGAACGACTTTGCGGCCGCGGGTGGTTAGTTCCACCACCAGTTCGCGGCGCGACACGGGATGAGGGCGACGGTCGATCAGCCCGGCGGCGACCAGGCGGTCGGCCATTCTGCCGATCGTGGACGGTTGCACATCGAGCAGCCCAGCCAACGTCGCAAGGTTAGTGATGCCGCGGTTGGACAAGATCACCAGGACCCGGAATTGCGGGATGGTGATCGCATCGTCTACCTCAGCGATAGACCGCGCCGAAATGCTGACCAACAGCCGCGACGCGGTGATCAACGAATCGGTAATGGCATCGACCGATTGGTCAGCGGTTGCCTTGGTCTGCGCATTCACCTGGGAGCCCTCCTCGGTTACCACTGTAATTGGCTGCGCGACAGATCGGCCGATGAACCCTACCAACGGCCGCACTAGGCAGCGACCCCACCGTGCAATTGGCATTGGTGCCGAACCCGCCTGGTCGCTGCGCCACTACCAGCTGTTACCCAGCAACCCGCGAGCTCACCGCGCCGGGGGACGACCCCGATTACCATTAGGCAGCACCATTGTTGCAGACTGCAATAATGGTTGGCTGCAGGATCTATTGGTGGCGCGCGACGATGGCACCGCCACCGGCACCCGTATATGCCCTCCTGCGGAGCAGGGTGGCGCTTGTGCCGATGGCGTTGACCATCGGTGTTCTCACCGGGCTTGGCGCGGTGGCCTTCCGCTGGCTCGTCGTGTATTTCACCCGCATGTTCACCGGGTACAGCGATTACTCGGCGTTGGGCCGGGTACCCAGCGCGCACTGGCCGGCTTTGGGTTGGTGGTTCCTGCTGGCGGCCCCGGTGATCGCCGGCGCCGTCTACGGCCCGCTGGTGCACCACTTTGCCCCCGAAGCACGCGGCCACGGTGTGCCCGAAGTGATGTACGCGGTGGCCCGCAAGAATGGACGGATCGCGCCGCAAGTTACCGTGGTCAAGGCACTGGCTTCGGCGTTATGCATCGGTGGCGGCGGATCGGTCGGCCGCGAAGGGCCCATCGTGCAGATCGGCTCGGCCGCCGGCTCTGCAATCGGTCAACTGCTACGCCTGGATACCCAGCGCATTCGCCTACTGGTCGCGTGCGGGGCGGCCGGCGGTATCTCCGCCACGTTCAACGCGCCCCTGGCGGGAGTGTTCTTCGCCCTCGAATTGATTTTGCGCGATTTCGCCGCCGAATCCGCCGGGGTGGTTGCGCTCTCCAGCGTCGCCGCCGCCGTGGTGGGGCGCAGCTTGATGGGTGATCACCCATTCCTGTCCCTCCCTGGATTCACCGTCCATAACCCCGCCGAGTACCTGCTGTACGCCGCACTCGGAGTGGGCGCCGGCATCGTGGGAACGCTGTTCTCCCGCGTGCTGTACTGGGTTGAGGACGCGTGTGACTGGCTCTGGCGCGGCCCACAATGGGCGCGGCCGGCGGTCGGCGGTATTGCGTTGGGCGCCTTATTGATCGCGCTGCCGCAGATGTACGGCGTCGGCTACCCGGTCCTGCAGAACGCGATCGACGGCCGATATGCGGTGGCGATGCTGCTATTGCTCATGTTCGGCAAGATCGTCGCGACCAGTTTGACCATCGGGATCGGCGGCTCGGGCGGCGTGTTCGCGCCCACCCTGTTCATCGGGGCCATGGCAGGCAGCGCATTCGGGGTCGCCGCACACCATCTTTATCCCAGCTTGGCGATCGCCGCCGGCGCATGCGGGCTAATCGGTATGGGCGCTCTTCTCGGTGGCGCCACCGGCGCACCCATCACGGCAGTGGTCACCCTCTTCGAGCTCACCGGCCAGTACGCGATCATCCTACCGTTGATGACCGCCGTCGCGATGGCCGCAGGAACAGCGCGACTACTTGGGCGGCACACCATTTACACGGCCAAGCTCTGGCGCCGCGGCATCGACCTCGACTCCGCCGCTGTTCCAATGGATCGGACCAACATCGCAGACACCAGACCCTCAGCACACCCATCACCACCAAACAACGAAACCCCGCCCCGAGACATCCAGGACACGAAAAAGACTGGGCTACAACGTGTATTGCCTTCTTCGCGTGCGACGAGAATCACTGACGCCGGCCCATCGCCCGAACGGCCGAACCTGCGCATTATTGAGTAGGAAACCGCCGACACAGTATGTTGCCCAACAGGTGTCCTCTACACCGTGGAGGAACGCAGACACAAAGCCGTCCTAAGCGGTGCCACAGCCTTGGCAAGCCAATCCCTCACCACCCCTGCGGTTTCAGCCACGCCCACAGATGCCAGCGCGAACCACGACAGCCTCCGCCATCAGCCCGGTTCCGGCCAGCGTAGACATTGTCACAATGCCGGGCAGGGGCCTGCGGCGGTGGCTTGATCCTGGCTCGACTGTCCAGTGGCCCTGAATGGTGAGCGAATCGCATTCACCGTCAACGCGTTACCCGCGATCTGTCCGGTTGGCCCATCGTCTCGATGGCGATCGGCTCGCTGCCCGCCGTGCATCTACTATCGGACGATCAATGCCAGTCCGCGCGGCTCGTCGGTGGCGGCGCACGAAGCCGACCACCGTCTGAACACCCGTACGCTGCACGGGGGCAACACTTTACGGCGGCGTTGAGTCGCCGACGTCATGCGGCGTGGACTCAGTGGCGTCGGAGTGCTGATTCCAGCGGTCCAGCAGAGCAGGAATCTCGGCCAGCAGGAAGTCGTAAAAGTCGCGCATCTCGGTCAGCCGCCGGAAGGCCGGCCCATGACGACCACTCATGGCCAATCCCGCGTCTGCTGCGGCCCGCATCGCGGCCAACGTCTGGTTCTGGCTGGTGAACAGCACAGCCCACGCGTTGGGCCTGAGCCGGTAGTGGTCGCGACGACTGCCCGGGACCGGGACTCGTTCGGCCAACCCCACGGACGTCAAAGTCTTCACCGCCCCCGAGATCGCGCCCGAACTGGCCTGCAGCGTGTCGCCCAGCTCGGCCATGGTGACGTAAGGGTGCTCACTGAACAACAGCGTGGCTAGGACGCGTGCGGTCATGCGCTGCAGACCGTGGTCGGTGAGGACCAGTGCCAACTGCTCGGCCGAGGCCTGCAGCTCCGATGACGTCGACACCTTGCGAATCCTCCTCATCACCAACAACCTTCACTAATCTCTGAAAGTTTAGTACAGTCATCGGTGGTGCTCCGGGAAGTCTGGTCGGAAACGTGATACTCCGCTGCGTGGCGACCGGCCGGTGACCCCGGCGGTGGCCGCGTCGACCGAAAGGCGACCGACTGCCGATGCCCACCATGGCCGCACCTCACTTCCCTGCCCGAACCGCGTCGCCTGTCATCGACGTTGGTGGCTTGACATACGCGTATCCGAAAACGACCGAGCCCGCGGTGGACGGGATGGATTTCACAGTCGGGCGCGGAGAGATCTTCGGCTTTCTGGGCCCCAGCGGGGCGGGCAAGTCCACCACTCAGAAAATTCTGATCGGTCTGCTGCGCGGGCACGGCGGTCGGGCCCTGGTGTGGGGGAAAGACCCAGTGGTGTGGGGCCGCGACTTTTACCAGCGCATCGGGGTGTCCTTCGAGCTGCCCAATCACTACCACAAACTCAGCGGCGTCGAGAATCTGCGGTTCTTCGCCTCCCTGTACCGGGGCGCCACCCGCGATCCGCGTGAACTGCTCGCCGCAGTCGGCTTGGCAGATGCTGCAGATATCCGAGTAGGCAAGTACTCCAAGGGAATGCAGATGCGCCTGACCTTCGCACGGTCGTTGATCAACGATCCCGAGTTGCTGTTCCTCGACGAACCCACCTCCGGACTGGACCCCGTCAACGCCCGCACCGTCAAAGACATAATTCTGGAGCTCAAGGCCCGCGGGCGCACCATTTTTCTCACCACCCACGACATGGCCACCGCCGACGAACTGTGCGACCGCGTCGGCTTCGTCGTCGCCGGCCGCATCGTGGCCCTCGACAGCCCTACCGAACTCAAGATCGCCCGCAGTCAGCGGATGGTTCGAGTGGACTACCGCGACGCGCACGGCTCGCTACAAACCACCGAGTACCTGCTCGACGGACTGGCGGACAATCCGGACTTTCACACCGTGCTGCGTAACCACCATGTGGAAACCATGCACAGCACCGAAGCCAGCCTCGACGACGTATTCGTCGACGTCACCGGACGCAGCCTGTCATGAGCAGGTGGTGCAGCACCTTTCGGTTGGAGGTCACCACGCTGATGCGTCAGCGGTTTGCCCACGCCGCGGTGATCTCCGGCTTGCTGTGGCTGACGGCGTTGCTGCCGATGCCGCGCGATCTGCGCCCAATCATCGAACCCTATGTACTCGTCGGCGACATCACCATCGTCGGGTTCTTCTTCATCGGCGGGTCGGTGTTCTTCGAGAAGCAGGAACGCACCTTGAGTGCCGTAATCTGCAGCCCCTTGCGGTTCTGGGAGTATCTGTCGGCCAAAATCGCTGCACTGATGGCGATTTCGCTGTTCGTCGCCGTCGTGGTGGTCGTCGCGGCGCACGGCACAGACTTTCACCTGTTGCCACTGGTGGCCGGTGTGGTACTGGGCACGGTGGTGATGCTGCTGGCCGGGTTCGCCTCATCGCTGCCGTTCGCTTCGGTCAGCGACTGGTTTCTGTCCACCACGGTGCCGCTGGCGATCCTGGCGCTGCCGGTGCTGCACCTATCCGGGGTGTGGCCGAATCCGGTGCTGTACCTCATACCTACCCAAGGTCCGCTGCTGCTGTTCGCGGCGGTGTTCGACCAAATCACCCTCGCCCCATGGCAAATCGCCTACGCCGGGTGCTACCCGCTGGCCTGCGCGGCGGGCCTGTACCGACTGGCCTCGGTGCTGTTCACCCGGTATGTGATCCAACGCCCCGGAGTGCTGTGATGAACCTTCCCTTGACAGTACGAGCGTGGATGGCATTCGGCCGCAACGATCTTCGCGGCACCTACCGAGACCCGCTACTGGTCATGCTGGTCCTGGCGCCGGTGATCTGGACCGTCGGCACGGCCGTGCTCGTACCTGCGCTCACCGACACCCTGGGCCGCCGCTACCACTTCGACCTCGTGCCCTACTACCCGCTGGTGATCACCGCGCTGCTGCTGTTGACCAGCATCATCATCGCCGGCGGGTTGGCGGCATTTCTCGTACTCGACGAGATCGACGCCGGTATGCTCACCGCGCTGCGCGTCACCCCGGTAGCGCTCGCCACGTTCCTGATGTACCGGGCCGCCACTGTCGTGGCCGTCACCACCGTCTACGTGGTAGCCACAATGTCGGCGAGTCGACTCCTCGCACCCGGGCTCCTCCCCGTCCTCATCCCCATCGGAATGGTGGCGGGCCTGTCGGCGGTGGTCACGATGCTGCTGATCGTGTCTGTGGCGGGCAACAAAATCCAAGGCATCGCCATGGTCCGACTGCTGGGCATCATCATCGCCGGGCTGCCATGCCTGCCCTGGTTCGTCGATTCGACGTGGAACCTCGCATTCGGCGTGCTCCCGCCCTACTGGGCGGCCAAAGCATTCTGGGTCGCCAGCGCCCACGGAACCTGGTGGCCCTACCTACTCGCAGGATTCGCCTACAACGTGGCCATCGCCAGCCTGCTGCTGCGCCGGTTCCTCACCAAGCACACCTGAGCACCGTATGGAGAGCACGACGACACGGGCCCATGCGATGGGCTCATCGATCGAAGTGGCACTCCTAGGTCAGGAGGCAACCAAACCTGGGGCAGTCCCCGGCCTTCGGTTTCGCCTCCGGAGGGTCCCCCCTAACCGCTGTGGCCGTTCCTCTCGGCGACACACTTGCCGCCATAGTCAACCTGCCAGTGCTTGATGCCGTTGAGCCATCCCGACTTCAGCCGTTCGGGCGGCCCGTTCGGTGTGACATCGGGCATGTGGTCGGCGATCGCATTGAACATCAGGTAGATCGTCATGCGCGCCAGGTTGGCGCCGATGCAGTAATGGGCACCGGTCCCGCCGAACCCGACGTGCGGGTTCGGGTCGCGCAGGATGTTGAAGCTGTAGGGGTCCTCGAAGACCGTTTCGTCGAAGTTGGCCGAACGGTAGGACATCACCACCCGCTCACCCGCCTTGATCTTGACGCCCGCGAGCTCGGTGTCCACCCGGGCGGTGCGCTGGAACGCGGAAACCGGTGTGGCCCAGCGGATGACCTCGTCCACGGCAGTCTTCGGCCGAGTCCGCTTGAACAGATCCCACTGATCGGGGTGCTGCGAGAACGCAGTCATGCCGTGGGTGATCGAGTTGCGGCTGGTCTCGTTGCCGGCCACCGCCAGCATGATGACGAAGAAGCCGAATTCGTCATCGGAGAGCTTCTCGCCGTCGATGTCGGCCTCGATCAGTTTGGTGACGATGTCCTCCGTCGGGTTCTCACGCCGCTTCTCGGCCATCTTCATGGCGTAGGACACGAGTTCGAGGGAGGACGCCGCCGGGTCGACGCCGGCGTACTCGGGATCGTCACCGGCGGTCATCTCGTTGGACCAGCGGAAGATCTTGTCGCGGTCGTCCTGGGGTACGCCGAGTAGCTCGGCAATGGCCTGTAGGGGTAGTTCGCAGGCGACCTGTTCGACGAAGTCACCGGTGCCGCCGGCCGCTGCGGCCTTGGCGATCTGCTGGGCCCGGGCGTTCAGCTCATCCTCGAGCCGCGAGAGCGCGCGCGGGGTGAAACCACGCGAAATGATCTTGCGCAGGCGCGCGTGTTCCGGGTCGTCCTTGTTCAGCATGACCACCCGCTGGAGGTCGACCGCCACGTCGCGGGTCATGCCCTGCGGCCAGACCGGGATCGCGCCGTTCATCGAGCTGGAGAACACGTCGCTGCGCAGCGAGACTTCCTTGACGTCCTCGTGCCGGGTGACCAACCAGTAGCCCTCGTCGCCGAATCCACCGGTTCCGCCGGGCACGTCGACCCAGTGCACGGGTTCGGTCCTACGCAACTCCGCAAGTTCGGCGACGGGCAGGCCCGCGACATTCAGGTCGGCGTCGAGGGGGTCGAAGCCTTTGGGCAGATTCGGGCAGGCCATGGCGGAACGCTCCTCGTCTTCTCGAACACAGGTACTGATGAGACTCACCTTTATGGAACCCACTTTGGCCAAGTACGAGAGCCACAAATAGAGCCATTAGTCCCTAGTTCAAGTCATCTGCCAGCGCTTACCGTGACGACTCGTTAATTAAAGGAACGCGTTCTAGTAAGTCGCGAAGTGCCTGGAGGTGACGGAATTGACGAGTAATTCGACTGACGCCGCAGTGCGTGAGATCGATGTCGGGACGCCCCCGACGCGGTTTGCGCGCGGCTGGCACTGCCTGGGACTGCTCTCGGAGTTCGCGGACGGCAAGCCGCATTCGGTCAGTGCTTTCGGGACGAAACTCGTGGTCTTCGCCGACAGTCACGGCGACGTGCACGTGCTCGACGCGTACTGCCGCCATCTCGGCGGCGACCTGTCTCAAGGTGAGGTCAAGGACGATGCCGTCGCGTGTCCGTTCCATGACTGGAGATGGGCCGGCAACGGCCGGTGCGCACAGGTGCCCTATGCCAAGCGTCCGCCCCGGCTCGCACGTACCCGCGGGTGGCTGTCAAGTGTTCGTGCCGGACTCCTTTTCGTCTGGCACGACCCCGAGGGCGCTGCGCCGTCGCCCCATCTGGACATCCCGGATATTCCGGAGTTTCACGACGAGGGCTGGACGGGATGGTCCTGGCGCACTGAGCTCATCGGCTCCAACTGCCGGGAGATCATCGACAACATCGTTGACATGGCGCACTTCTACTACGTCCACTTCGGATTCCCGACCTACTTCAAGAACGTGTTCGAAGGTCAGGTCGCGTCCCAGTACCTACGGACGATCGGTAGGCCCGACGTCAACCTGGGTGGATCGCACTACGCGGGCGAACAGATCCTCGATTCCGAGGCGTCTTACTTCGGACCGTCGTTCATGATCAACCGGCTGCACAACAGCTACAGCGGATACGCGGTGGAAGCGATTCTGGTCAACTGCCACTATCCGGTCACCGCGGATTCCTTTGTCCTGCAATGGGGCATCATGGTGCGCCGGCCGCAAGGTCTGACCGATGAGGCGACGGAAATGCTGCTGCGCGCATTCACCGACGGAGTCAGCAAGGGATTTCTCCAGGACGTGGAGATCTGGAAGAACAAGACCCGTATCGACAATCCGCTGCTGGTCGAGGAGGACGGCCCGGTCTATCAGCTGCGTCGGTGGTACGAGCAGTTCTATGTCGACGCCGCCGACGTCACCTCCGACATGACCGACCGCTTCGAATACGAAGTCGATACCACTGCGGCCAACGAATATTGGCGCAATGAAGTTGCGGAGAACCTCCGGCAACGAGAAACACCGACCCCGGTCGCCGCCGACCTCGGTCCCAATCAGCCCAGCGTCGGGAAGGCAATTCAGTGACGGCTCTTCAGCAAGCCCAGGCAGTTCGTGACACCGAAACCGTTCTGGAGGGCGTGGACGCGGTATTACCGCTGTTGCGCGAGCGTGCCCAACTCACCGAGGACATCCGCGCGATCCCTGGCGAATCGTTGACGGCACTCGAAGACATCGGGTTCTTCACGCTGCTGCAGCCCGAGCAATGGGGCGGCCTGCAGTGCGACCCGGTCACCTACTTCGAGGCGGTGCGCCGGCTGGCCTCCGCGTGCGGCTCGACCGGCTGGGTGGCGGGCGTGCTCGGCGTGCACAACTGGCACCTGGCACTGTTCGATCAGCAGGCCCAGGAGGATGTCTGGGGCGAAGACAGCTCTGTCCGGATCTCCTCCTCCTACGCCCCGATGGGTGCGGCAACGGTCGTCGACGGGGGTTATCTGGTGTCGGGCGAGTGGAAATGGTCGTCCGGCTCCGCGCATGCCACGTGGGCTTTCGTCGGCGGTCCGGTGCTCAAGGATGGCCGTCCGGTCGACTTCGGCAGCTTCCTGATTCCACACTCCGACTACCGCATCGTCGATGACTGGCACGTTGTCGGCCTGCGCGGCACCGGCAGCAATACCCTCGTGGTCAAGGACGTGTTCGTGCCCAAGCACCGCTTCCTGTCCTATCAGGCGATGAACGACGGCTCCGCCGGCGGCTATGCGAGCAACACCGCCCCGGTGTACAAGATGCCCTGGGGCACAATCCATCCCAGCACCATCTCGACGCCGATCGTCGGCATGGCCTACGGCGCGTACGACGCACACGTCGAGCAGCAGGGCAACCGGGTGCGCGCGGCGTTCGCCGGAGAGAAGACCAAGGACGACCCGTTCGCCAAGGTGCGGATCGCCGAGGCCGCCAGCGACATCGACGCCGCCTGGCGTCAGCTGAGCGGCAACGTCGCCGACGAATATGCGCTGTTGTTGGCGGGCAAGGAGATTCCGTATGCACTGCGGGCCCGGGCCCGTCGCGACCAGGTGCGTGCCACCGGCCGCGCCATCGCGTCGATCGACCGGCTCTTCGAGGCGGCAGGTGCCAGCGCATTGTCGAATGATGCTCCGCTGCAGCGGTTCTGGCGTGACGCTCACGCCGGCCGCGTGCATGCCGCCAACGAGCCCGAGCGCGCCTACCTGATCTTCGGCAACAACGAATTCAACCTTCCCCCAGCTGACACCATGGTCTGATGAGGGCCGCGTACGCAGGTCAGCAGCGCAATCCCGCCGGTGGCAGTACCGACTGGGTCAGGAACGCCACCACGGCCGTGTCGACGCATCGGTCGCCGTTGAACACCACGGTGTGTTGGGTGCCCTCGAAACTGATCAGCGACGCGCCGAGTTCCTGTGCCAGGTTCACCCCGGCCTGGTAGGGCGTGGCGGGGTCGTGCGTCGTGGATACGACGACGACCTTGCCCGGGCCGGGCGATGCCGGCGTGTGCGGACGAGACGTCGCGGGCACCGGCCACATGGCGCAGACGTCGCGCGGCGCGTAGCCGGTGTACTGGCCGTAGCTCATGAACGGCGCCATCTCGCGCGCCTTGAGGTCCGCGGCCGCCCACGTGGCGGAATCGGTCGGGAACGGCGAATCGACACACCGGATCGCGGTGAACGCGTCCTGCAGCGGTGCGTAGCGCCCGTTCTGATCACGATGCTGGTAGTCGTCGGCGAGCAGCAGCAGGTCGCCGGCATCCCCACCACGCTGCAACCCGAGCAGCCCGCTGGTCAGAAACTTCCAGTACTTCTTCGTGTACAGCGCGTTGATGGTGCCCGTGATCGCATCGGAGTAGCTCAGGCCCCGCGGATCGGATGTCGCACCCGGTCGCGCGACGAGCGGATTGACCAACTGCTGGTACCGGGCGACGAACTGCGTCGGGTCGGTGCCCAGCGGACAGCCGGGCGACTGCGCGCAGTCCGTCGCATAGTCGTTGAAAGCCGTTTGGAATCCGGCCAACTGGAGCAGGTTCTCGGTCACCGGATCGGCATTGGGGTCGACGGCGCCGTCGAGCACCATGGCCCGCACCCGGTCCGGGAACCGTTCGGCGTAGGCCGCCCCCAGCTCGGTACCGTATGAGAAGCCCAGATAGTTGATCTGCGACTCCCCGAGCGCGGCCCGCACCACGTCCATATCCCTTGCCGCCGAGGCGGTTCCGACGTTGGCCAGGAAGCTGCTGCCCATCTGTTGCAGGCAGTCCTGCGCCGTGCGGCGGCTGACGGCCTCGATGTGCGCGACCCCGGCCGGACTGTAGTCGACCATCGGGTCGCGGCGGTTGGCGTCGAGTTCCGCGTCGCTGCGGCACCGCAGTTGCGGCGTCGAATGCCCCACGCCGCGCGGATCGAAGCCGACGAGATCGAAACTGCGGCCGATCTCGGTATCGGCCAGCACCGACCCCATGCCGGCAACGGTGTTGACGGCCGACGCGCCCGGACCACCGGGATTGACCAGTAGCACGCCCAGGCGCTGACCCGAGGCCGGGACCCGGATGACAGCCAACTTGGCTTGCGGCCCTTGCGGATCCGCGTAGTCGACGGGGACGCCGATGTTGGCGCACCGGGCCGTCGGCAGGTCCGTGGTGTCACCGATGAACGGCTCGCAACTCGTCCAGGCCGGCGCCTGTTCGTAGTAGGACTGCAGGGATTCGGGGGCCGCGTGCGCGACCGATCCGGGCGCGGCGCTGATGGCCACCAGCAATCCGACGACCCCTACCGCACCACGTCGTCCACGACTGCCCGCCCGCAACATGGCACACATGGTCGCACGGCGCGCAGCTGAGCCGAAGCCTGGCCGGGGAGGGAGACAACCCGGCAATCAGACGGTGACCAAACGGTTATCTCGCGGCGGCACCGTGTTTTTCGCGACACCGCACTTCGCGATTCAGCATTTCGCGCCGGCGTCGGGCATGGTTCCGTTGATCAGATAACTGCCGGCGTGCTCGTCGACGCAGCTGTTGCCCTGGAACACCACGGTGTGCTGGGTGCCGTCGAACGTCAGCAGATTGCCACCGAGTTCCTTGGCCAGGTCCACGCCCGCCTGGTACGGCGTAGCCGGGTCGTGGACCGTCGACACCACCAGCGGCGGCGCCAGACCCTTGACCGAAATCTCGTGCGGCTTGGATGTCGGCGGCACCGGCCAGAACGCACAGGTGCCCAGCGGGGCATCGCCGGTGAACTGGCCGTAGCTCATGAACGGCGCCACCTCGCGGGTGCGCTTGTCCTCCGCGATGACCTTGACGCGGTCGGTGATCGGCGGCTCGTCGACGCAGTTGACCGCCACGCGGGCGTCGGTCGAGTTGTCGTAGTGGCCGTCGGGGTCCCGGCCCATGTACGCGTCGGCGAGCCGCAGCATGATGTCGCCGTGGCCGCCCTTGAGCTCGGTGAGCCCTGCGGTGAGGTCCTTCCACATGGCCGGCGAGTACAGCGGCAGGATGGTGCCGACCAACGCGTCGCTGTAGCTCAGACCACGCGGATCCTTTGTGGGGGCGGGCTTTTGGACCAACGGGTCGACCAGGCTGTGGTAGACGTCGTTGACCTTCGCCGGGTCCGTGCCCAGCGGGCAGTCCGGGCTGTTCGCGCAGTCGGCGGCGTAGTTGTTGAACGCCGTCTGGAACGCGGCGGCCTGATTGATGTCGGCCTGGATCGGATCAGCGTTGGGGTCGACGGCACCGTCGAGGATCATCGAACGCACCTTGTCCGGGTGGTCCTCCGCGTACTGCGCGCCGATCCGGGTGCCGTAGGAGTAACCCAGATAGGTCAGCTTGTCGTCGCCCAGGGCGGCGCGGATGGCATCCAGATCCTTGGCGACGTTGGCGGTTCCGACGTTCTCCAGGAACTCCTTGCCCATCTTGTCGACGCATCGCTGCACGAACGCCTTGGTCTCGGATTCGATGCGTGCGACACCGGCCGGCGAGTAGTCGACCTGGGGGTCGGCGCGCTGCCGGTCGTTGTCGGCGTCAGAGTTGCACCACACGGCCGGCTTGGAGGACCCGACGCCGCGGGGGTCGAAGCCGACGAGGTCGAACCGCTGCCGCACCGCGTCGGGAATGTTGTTCAGCAACGACACCGCGGCGCTCACGCCCGACTCCCCCGGCCCGCCCGGGTTGATCACGAGGGAGCCGATCTTGTCGCCGGTCGCCTTGATCCGCAGCAGCGCCAGCTGTGCAACGTCACCGTCGGGCTTGCTGTAGTCGACGGGCACGGACAGCATCGCGCACTCGGCCCCCTTGGGGATGCGCGACTGCGAGTCCGGTGACGTGGTCTGGCACGGCGACCACTGCAGGGGCGCGCCCGGCTTCGGCACCGCGCGAATCGCGCGTCCGTCGATCACCTGGCTACAACCCGTCGCATCCACCAAGACCATGGCCAGTACCGATGCGAGGGCGAGGCTCCCCCGTCTGAGGTTCATGGTCGACCATGGTGCCATGAGCGCTGGTCTGACCTGATGAGGGCGTTGCCGCGCGCCGTCAGACGGTGGCGGCGGCAACCAGCTCGTCCAGCGCGGTGGCGAATTCGTCAGCCATGTCCCACAGGTCCGGAATCAGCTCCGGACAGGAGATCAGGCCGACGTCCAACATGCCGTTCAGGGACATCACCGTGATGTTCAAGCCGGAGCCGTGGAACAGCGGGCCCAGCGGATACATCGCCTTGACCTCGGCGCCGAGCATGTACAGCGGCTCCTGCGGACCGGGCACGTTCGAGACGACGAGGTTGTGCACGGGCTTGGCCCCGGCCAGGCCGGTCGCGGCGAACACCCGCATCGCGGTCCCGAACACCGAAGGCGCGGCGAACTGCGACCAGTCCTGCAGCAGCGTCGCGCTGATGGCCGAACTGTGTTGTTT
Organism: Mycolicibacterium sp. HS_4_1; assembly: GCF_054515875.1. Classification (NCBI taxonomy): domain Bacteria; kingdom Bacillati; phylum Actinomycetota; class Actinomycetes; order Mycobacteriales; family Mycobacteriaceae; genus Mycobacterium; species Mycolicibacterium sp. HS_4_1. The sequence goes on along the minus strand of NZ_CM137261.1, from coordinate 1,950,721 downwards.
GGCAACGGTGCTCGAGTCGGCGATGGCACGAAGCCGCTCGGCCGGGTCCTCGATGGTGGTCTCCAGCTTGGCGAACATGCCGGACACCTGGTTACGGCCGGGTCGGTCGGATTTGCCGTGCACCGAGACCGGGCACATGGCCACGAGGGTGGAGTCCGGCAGCGCGTCACGCTCCAGCAGGTAGCGCCGCAGCGCACCCGACACCAATGCCAGCACCACGTCGTTGACCTTCACATGGAAGTGGTTCTTGACGGTCTTGATGTCCGCCAGGTCCAGCTGGGCAAACGCCACGTTGCGGTGCCCGGTGACGTTGACGTTGAACGCGGTCTTCGGCGCAGCAAACGGCGCCGCCATGGTCAGACCCTTGGCCGCGCGGCGGACGGTGTCGATCACGGTGGTCGCCGTCGAGGGCAGCACTCCCGCCAGCTTGAGCGGGCGGGTGAGGTACTTGACCGCTCCCCCCACCGCGATCTCGAGTTCCGAGGCGGTGCCGCCGCTCGCGACGGGTTCGGGCGCCGGCGCGTCCGGTTCGAGGGTGCACAGCTGCGACATCAGGTTGGCGCCGGTGACGCCGTCTATCCCGGAGTGGTGCATCTTGGCCATCACGGCCAGGCGGCCGCCGTCGTGGGCGTCGGTGCCGGCGATGTTCTCGATCACCCACATCTCCCACAGCGGGCGGCTGCGGTCCAGCTGCAGCGCCGCGATGTGCCCGCAGATCTCGGACAGCTCGACGCGGCCACCCGGGGATGGCAGCCCGATGCGGTGCAGGTGCCGGTCGATGTCGAAATCCGGATCCTCCACCCACACCGGGTGGTCGAGGTTCAGCGGCGAGTCCGCCAGCTTCTCGCGGAACTCCGGCATCGCCGCGATGCGCTCGCCGAGCATCTGACGCATCTTGTCGAAGCTGTAGCCGCCCGGAATGGTGGCGGCGTCCAGTTCCATCACCGCGCACACGTGCAGGGGCTGCACCGCGGTCTCGAGGTAGAGGAAGCTGGCGTCGAGTCCACTGAGCCGCTGGTATCCGGGCATAGGCGCGATCGTAGGCGGCCCGGATTACCCAATGTGAGGCATTCCACTTCATGTGTCGTTCACCTCGAGTGCCCGGTGGTGGCAGACTTGACCCGTCAAACGTCCCGGGGACCCGATACGGGCCTCGAGGTTCGAACCGACCAACACATTTGAGGACGACGATGTCTGATCAGCTTTACGGCGCTGCCCCGGAGTCTGTCTGTAAGACCCCTCGCACCAAGATCCGTACCCACCACCTCGCGAAATGGAAGGCCGAAGGCCACAAGTGGGCCATGCTCACGGCCTACGACTACTCCTCGGCCCGCATTTTCGACGATGCCGAGATTCCCGTTCTGCTGGTCGGCGATTCCGCCGCCAACGTGGTCTACGGCTACGACACCACCCTGCCCATCACCATCGATGAGCTGATCCCACTGGCCCGCGCGGTCGTCAAGGGTGCTCCGCACGCGCTGGTGGTCGCCGATCTGCCGTTCGGCAGCTACGAAGAAAGCCCTCGGCAAGCTCTCGCAACGGCGACCCGCTTCATGAAGGAAACCGGCGCGCACGCGGTCAAGCTGGAGGGCGGTGAGCGGATGGTCGAGCAGATCGCCGCACTGACCCAGGCCGGCATCCCTGTCGTGGCCCACATCGGCTTCACCCCGCAGAGCGTCAACGGGCTCGGCGGCTTCCGGGTCCAGGGCCGCGGTGACGCCGGCGACCAGACGATCCACGATGCCATCGCCGTGGCCGAGGCCGGCGCCATCGCCGTGGTGCTCGAGATGGTGCCCGCCGAGCTGGCCACCCAGATCACCGGCAAGCTGACCATTCCGACCGTCGGCATCGGCGCCGGCGCCAACTGCGACGCGCAGGTGCTGGTGTGGCAGGACATGGCGGGCATGACGGCCGGAAAGACCGCCAAGTTCGTCAAGCGCTTCGGCGACGTCGGGGCCGAATTGGGCCGTGCCGCACGGCAATACGCTGCCGAGGTGGCATCCAGCGTGTTCCCCGCAGAGGAGCACTCCTACTGAGCACGAGTGTGAGGGCTGTGCACGCACATCCGCTATCTACCGTGCACAGCCCTCACACTCCTCGCTAGGCGCTGAGGTCTGATAGTCGGCTCAGCCGAAGGCCGGCTTGCGCTTGCCGACGAAGGCGCCGACACCCTCTTTGCCGTCGGCCGACGACGCACACTTGGCGATCAGCCGGCCTTCACGCTCCAGCTGGGTCTCGTAGTCGGCGCCGTAGGTGGTCAGCAGCAGCTGCTTGACCGCGGCGTTCGAGCCACCGGCCTGCGTGGCGACCTCAGCGGCCAGGGCGTCGAGCGCGCCCGGCAGCTCGGCGTCGGGCACGACGCGGGTGACCAGGCCCCAGTCGGCGGCCTCGGCGGCTTTGAGCACGCGGTTGGTGATCATCAGCTCCTGGGTGCGGCGCAGGCCGATCAGCCGCGGCAGTATGTACGACGATCCGCCGTCGGGGCTCAGGCCGGCCTTGGTGTACGCCATGGTGAACGACGCGGACTCCGCGGCCAGCACCAGATCACCGGAGACGCCGAGCGGGAAGCCCGCGCCGGCCGCGACGCCGTTGACGGCGGTGATCAGCACCGCGTCCATGCGTGCGAACGTGGACATGGCGCGGTGCAGGTCGTCGGCGATGCCCTTGACGAACGCACCCGGATCATCGGCGGCCGCCATCGCCTTGAGGTCACCACCGGCGCAGAAGAAGCGGCCGGCGCCGGTCAGGGTGACGACCTTCACTCCCGGGGTGTCGCACAGCGCAGCGGCCCTCGCCAGGTCGCGGGTCAGGGCGTCGTTCATGCCGTTGGCCGCCTCAGGCCGGTCGAGCACGATGTTCACGACGGCACCGGACTGGGCGAACTTCAGCGTCTCGAATTCGGTCACGCCTCAAGACGTTATCGGCAGCAGATGCAGCGCCGCGATGTGGCACGCTAATGGCAGCGTTGGTACTGCCCGTCCCGGGTCGCAAATGAAGGTGAACATGGCCGCTGGCAAGCGTAAACCGTCCCGCCACACCGAGATTGAACGCAAGTTCGCGGTGGTCGACAGCACGGTGTCCCCGTCGTTCGACGGATTGTCCGCCGTCGGCCGGGTCGAGCAACGGCCGGTCGAGCACCTGGACGCGGTGTACTTCGACACCCCGGACCACGACCTGGCGGCACACATGGTCACCCTGCGCCGGCGCACCGGCGGCACCGATGCGGGCTGGCATCTGAAGCTGCCTGCCGGCGCCGATTCCCGCACCGAGGTCCGGCTGCCGCTGACCGGTGCCCGGGAGAGCGTGCCCGACGAGCTGCGCGACATCGTGCTGGCCATCGTCCGGGACCTGCCGCTGCAGCCCGTCGCGCGGATCGAGACAGCGCGCACCGTGTCCATGCTGTACGCACCCGACGACACTGAACTCGCCGAGTTCTGCGACGATCGCGTGACCGCCACGGCCGGCGAATCGCTGCAGAACTGGCGGGAGTGGGAGCTCGAACTGGTGGGCAACGTCGATGGGGGCGCCGACGTGCTCGACCGACTGGCCCATCGGCTGTTCGACGCCGGCGCCCAACCGGCCGGGCACGGCTCCAAGCTGGCCAAGGTGCTCGAGGCCGCCAGAGGGGACGACGACCCGGAGCCCACTCCCGAGCCCACCGACAAGGTGCACCGCGCCATCGCGGCGCACATCGCAGAATTGATCGAGTGGGACCGCGCGGTGCGCGCCGACACCTTCGACGCGGTGCACCAGATGCGGGTCACCATCCGCAAGATCCGCAGCCTGCTGCAGGAGACGGGCAATCTCGGCGACCGCGAATGGGTGCTCGACGAGCTGAAGCTGCTGGCCGGCGTACTGGGCACGGCACGGGACGCCGAAGTCCTCGCACAGCGGTACGAGGACGCGTTGAAGGGGCTTGCGCCGGAACTGGTTCGTGGGCAGGTACGCGAGCGCCTGGTCGACGGTTCGCAGCGGCGCTACCAGTCCGGGCTGCGCCGGTCGCTCGCGGCCATGCGGTCCGAACGCTACTTCCGGCTGCTCGATGCGCTCGACGCCATCGTCGTCGACAACACCCAGCCGGCCGCAGCTGAAGAAAACGCGAAGCCGGTGACGGTCGGCGGCGCGTACCGCCGCGTGCGCAAGTCGGTACGGAAGGCCGAAGCGGCCGAGGCGGCCGGCGCCGAGGACAGCGAGGAGGCGCTGCACCGCATCCGCAAAGGCGCCAAGCGTCTTCGCTATACCGCCGCCGCCACAGGCGAGTCGAAGGTGGCCGACTGTGCCAAGGACATCCAGACGCTGCTGGGCGATCACCAGGACAGCTATGTCAGCCGGGCACACCTGCTGCAGCAGGCCGAGGCCGCGCACTCCGCGGGCGAGGACACCTTCACCTACGGCATCCTCCACCAGCAAGAGGCCGAGGTGGCCGAGTACGCCCGCCTGCAGCTGGACGCTTCGCTCAAGGCGCTGGCACGCGCGATGAGAAAAGTGAAGAATTAGCGGGGCGGACGAGCTGGCCTGTAAGCCGGATTCTGTTCCCCGCCACCATCGCTGGTGGCAAGGCGGCGACCATCCATCTGGGCACACCGTCGCCGGGTACCTCGAGCGGCCTACCCGCAGGCTCGGGCGAGCAGCCCTCGGGCACCTGCGCAGCCGCAACCAGGTCGCGGCCTTCTTGGCCTTGCTTCGGGTGGGGTTTACCTAGCCACTCCGGTCACCCGGAATGCTGGTGCGCTCTTACCGCACCGTTTCACCCTTACCGTCTGAACCCCAGGGCTTCGCCCTGACACTCAAGTCGGCGGTCTGTTTTCTGTGGCACTGTCCCGCGAGTCACCTCGGATTGCCGTTAGCAATCACCCTGCTCTGTGAAGTCCGGACTTTCCTCGAAACCTCTCGGTCCCGCGGCCGCCCGGCCAACTCGTCCGCGCCGACCACCATATCAGCTGGTCAGAGCGCCGCGACCAGCGAGTCCAACACGACGACCGCGCCGTAGGCCAGCAACACCTGTTTCAGCCATCGCGGCCCGTCCCGGCGTGTTCGAGCGACCGCCAGACCGATGCCGAGTACCACGATCACCGGCACCGTGATCGCCCAGGCCGACCACACCTCCCGCGGGCCGTACACCAGCAACGCAGCCGCCGGCCCCAGCGACCAGTCGCCGGACGTGGCCAACGAGTTGCCCATGGCATCGGTCACGTAACCGAGCGCCTGGCGGCCACCCAGCAGGAGGCACAGGCACGCGGTCACCAGAAGCATCGACTCTGCAGCCAGGCGGATGTCGAGTCGGTGCTTCACCACCTGGTGACCTCCGATCAGTGCGTGCGGCGCAGGACAATCAGATTGTCCCGCAAAATGGCGGATTCGCCAGTGGGTCCGATTGCCTCGCGTTCCAGGGTACCGACGTGCTGTGACTGCCAGTCTTCTTCCGCCAAGTCGAGCTCGGCGACCACCTCGTCCGCGGACTGAAAGCGGTGGTCATGGACGTGTTTGGAAGCCCAGGGCGGTGCCTCACCGTGATCGACGATCAGCAGCGTGCCACCCGGCGCGACGGCCGCTGACGCCTGCTTCAGTATTTGCCGGCGCTCCAGATGAACCGTGGAATGCAAGAACTGCGCCGACACCAGATCGAAGCTGCCCGCCGGGAAACTCTGGGACAGGTCGTGGTGCTGGAAGTCGATCCGCTCCGCCACTCCCCTGGCCTGTGCCGCACTGCGGGCCCGATCGAGGGCATTGGTGGCGATGTCGACCGCGACAACCTGCCAGCCCTGGGTGGCCAGCCAGATCGCGTCGGCTCCCTCGCCGCAACCGAGATCCAGCGCGCGGCCCGGCGTCAGTTCGCCGGCAACCGTCGCGAGATGGGTGTTGACCCGACCGCTCCACATCTGGGGCTTCTCGGCATAGCGGCCTTCCCAGTGTTCCTGCGGTGTCTCAGTCGTGGACATGTCAGTTCTCCTGCTGATCGAAGTTGGGCCAGGGCATGACGGGCAAGCCGAATTGGTCGTGCACCAGACTCTGCACGATGGCCGCGGCGGCGGCAGAACCACTGGCAATCGCCGCGGAGACCTGGGGCATTTGAGCGCAGACGTCACCGGCGGCGAAGACGCCGGGCACCGAGGTGCGGTTGATCTGGTCGACCACGACAGCGTCGACAATGACCGGCCCGGGTGGAGCGGTGCGCACCCCGAGCTGGGCCACCAGGTCGGTTCGCTGCCGCAACGCGCTGGCCATCAAGACGCCTTCGCGCTTGAGTTCATCGCCGTCGGCGAACACCACGGCGGCCAACTCATCGTTGTGCGAAGCGAATTCGACGACCTTGCGCTCGTCTACGCGCACACCCGCGTCGGCCAGGGCGCGGTTCTGGTCGTCGTCCAGGCTGGTCGGCCCGTTGGTCAGGACGACGATGTCGTCGGTCCAGGCCCGAAGCAACAGCGCCATGTGTACGGCCCGGTCCCCGTCAGCGAGGACCGCCAGCGCCTGATCGCGGGCCTCCCAGCCATGGCAGAACGGGCAGTGGAACGCGGACCGGCCCCAGTGGTCGTGCAGTCCCGGGATGTCGGGGTACTCGTACTCCATGCCGCCGGCCAGCAGTAGCCGCTGGGCATGGTGCACGCTTCCGTCGGCCAGTTCGAGCCCGAACGTGGGGCCGTCCTGCGCCGTCGCACCGGTGACCTGTCCATCGACGAACTGCACCGACGGATACTTCGTCAGTTCACGGCGCCCCTCGGCGTACAGGTCGGCAGGTGGACGCCCGTCGTGCCCGAGCAGTCCCCCGATGCCGTGAGCCGCGCGGTTACTCTGCTCTCCGGCGTCGATGACCAGCGTTCGTCGTCGCGCGCGGCCCAGCACCAGTGCGGCGCTCAGTCCCGCCGCCCCGCCACCGACGATGGCGCATTCCCATTCGTTTTGCATGACACCGACCTTGCCGCGCGACGCGCAAAATGCCAAGCTAATTTGCCATGCAGGCAAACACGGAGGACGACGACATCGAGGCGCGGGTCCGACGCCGGCTGCGCGAGCTACGCACGCAACGCGGCATGACGCTGGAAGACGTTGCGCGCGCAGCCGATATCGACATCTCGACGCTGAGCCGCCTGGAATCGGGCAAGCGCCGCTTCGCTCTCGACCACCTGCCCCGGCTCGCCGCCGCCCTGTCCATCAGCACCGACGAACTGATGCGCGCCCCCGAGGCCGAGGACCCGCGGGTCCGCGGCGCGTCACACAGCCGCGACGGCATCACCTACTGGCCGTTGACCCGTGGCGGGCCGGCCGGCGGTCTGCACACGTTCAAAATCCGCGTGAGTGCCCGGCGTCGAACGCCACCCGCCGAGCTTCCCGTGCACGACGGCCAGGAGTGGCTGTACGTGCTCTCGGGCAATCTCCGACTGCTGCTGGGCGACCGCGACTTCACCATCAAACCCGGTGAAGCCGTTGAGTTCTCGACATGGACGCCGCACTGGTTCGGCACGGTGGACGGACCCGTGGAGGCGATCGCCATCTTCGGACCTCACGGCGAGCGCCTGCACATCCGCAACTGAGCCAAGCACCAGGACGGCGACAGTTCATTGCGGTGTGCCGGTGTGCGGGCCTGCTGGTTCAGCTCCGCCACCGAAGCAGCAGGCCCGCGATCCGCCTATCACTGTTGAGTTATCAAGGTGCGCAGAAGATTCGAGGCCGTGCGTTATGCGGCCACGTCCAGTCGCATGGTGCGGCGGTTGTAGGCCGGGATGGGTCTGCGGCGGGGGTCCACGGCCGCGGGTGGGATGAGCCAGGGGTGTTTGTCCAGGCCCATGACGACGTCCCAGCCGTCGTGATGGACATTGGCGTGACACGCCGGGCAGAGCAGGCAGCCGTTGCTCAGGCTGGTTTGGCCGTGGTGGGTCCAGTGCACGATGTGATGGGCATGAGTGCGTCCCGGCGGGGCGCCGCATTTGATGCGGCATTGATCCCGCAGATACAAGGCTTTGCGTAGCGGCGCCGGGAACAACCGTTTATCGCGTCCCATGTCCAGTGGTACCTGTTCGCCGTCCACGATCACCGTGGTCACGGTGGTGTCGCAGGACAGGCGTTCCAGGGTCGCCATGCTGATCGATCCCATGAACTCGAGTTGGGCCAGGTCCGGGGCGTCGGCGGGCACCGTCAGCAGCAGTTGGGTGCGCGGCGCCGACGCGATATCCCCGCCACGCGCGGCGATATCGAGCACCGCCTCCAGGGCATCAGCGCGCCGCCGTCCCGCCGAACGGGCATCAGCGGTGCCGTCGGGTTCGGGCCGCGGCGCCGACCACTGCTCCATGGCGGCTACGAATTTCGCACCCACCTCCGCATCCAGGTCCGCCCGCACCTGCAGGCGCCCGTCGCTGGTCACCCGGTGATCGACGGTGTTGATCGACCGGTCCTCGGCCGCCGGCAGACCACCTTCGGCCGCGGCGACCCGGTTGCCCAGCCGGCGGGCGCGGTCCCCGATCTGGGCGGGGGTGGCCCCGGAGAAGCACTGCCCCACCAGATCGGTCACCTGCGCGAACCGGGCCTCCTCATCCACCGGTCCGGGTGAGCGGGCTCGAATGTGGTTGATGCCCTTGACGATCGCATCCACATGCTCACCGGAGACCGCTCCATCCGCGGCATGGGCGGCCAGCGTCGGCAACGACGGTAACGCGACACCGACACGGACCACCCGCGACGCCACGGCCGGCGCCGCACCGAGAGCGATCAGCAGCTCCCGCACCGTCCGCCCCTGCGAAGCCGCCACCGCACACCGATCCAACACCCCGACCACCGTCGCCGCCAGATGATCAACCAGATTCCGCAGCGCCAGCAGCCCCCGCATCGCCGCCAACGCGTCATCCCCAGCCAGGTCGTCAGGCACTCGCACGCCGCGGAGGGTGTCGAGGCTGGTAGCGAGATCTGGTGCGATTCCCATACCAAATTATATCGCACACATGTTCGAACATCAAGGGGTTGCTGCTTCAAACTTTCCGGCAGGCGCCGCTTGTGGATGGGTCGCGCGCTGTGGATAGGTTCAGGATCCCGGCCGGCTACGACGGCGACGCCCTCGACATGGAAACCCACCGATTCAAGGCCATCGACAACACCATCCCAACCCGCAAAACCTGCCAAATTCTTGACGCAAGACAGCATCGGACCGTTCGGATTCAGCCGATGCCGCCGGACTCCACCTACCGTTGAGATGGCCACCGAGCGCGCCACAATGCGACGCCCAGAACACTTTTCGCGCCGCTTGGCTGTCGCTCGGCCGGTTTCGCAATGCCGCCCGAGCGAGCAAGACCCGAATCAACTGTCACGATGTCCGGATACATCCCACAACCCGGCCGCTAACATTCGCCAAAGCATCCAACAGGCGCCTGACACAAGACGGGGAGACCACATGAAGAGCAGGATTTTGCGTGCGGCGGCAGCCGGGGCGGCCGTCGCACTGACGCTCTCCGGATGTGGCGGCGGCACCAAGGACAGTGATGGCAACGTCACGCTCAAGCTCGTGGTCGCGGACTATGGCACCGGGCCCCAGAACGCCAGCAAGAACTACTGGCAGGGCATCGTCGACGCATTCCATGCCAAGAACCCGAAGGTCTCGGTGGACATCACCGCCATCAGCTGGAACGACTTCGACACCCAGGTCCAGACCATGGTCCAGAACCGCCAGTTCCCGGACATCACCGAAGGCGACTACTTCTCCAACTACGCGCAGGACGGTCTGCTCTACTCCGCCGACGAGGTACTGACCAATCCCGGCAATCTGCTGCCGGTGTTCGCCAAGCAGGGCACCTACAACGGCAAGCAGTACGGTCTGCCGTTCACCACCAGCGCGCGCACGCTGTTCTACAACAAGAAGCTGTTCGCCGCGGCCGGCATCCCGGCGGCACCAGGCACGTGGGACGACGTCAAAGCCGACGCGGCGAAGATCAAGCCGCTGGGCAAGATCGGGTTCGGTCTGCCGCTCGGGCCTGAGGAAGCGCAAGCAGAGGCTCTTCTCTGGTTCCTGGGCAACGGCGGCAATTACCAGGACGCCGACGGCAAGTGGACGATCGACAGCACCCAAAATGTGGAGGCGCTGACGTATGCCAAAGACCTTGCCGCGCAAGGCCTGACCGAACCCAACCCGGGCACCAAGAACCGCACCGATCTGTGGAAGCAGTTCGCGCAGGGCGAGATCGGCATGATCAACGGCTCACCGGCCCTCATCCCGATCATCAAGGAAGGCGGCAAGCTCACCGACGCCGACTGGGCGTCGGTGCCGATCGCGGGCAAGGCCGGCCCGCCGGCAAGCACCCTTGGTGTGTGCGACAACGTCGCCGCATTCAACGCCAATGGTCACCAGGCGCAGATCAAGGCGTTCCTGGACTTCGCCTACCAGGACGAGTACCAGGTCGCCTTCGACAAGATGTACCACCTGCTCCCGGCCACGACGAGCGCCGCCAAAGCACTGGCAGGCGACCCGGTGTTCGGCCCGTTCATGACGGCGCTTCCCAACGCGGTGCAATATCCGAGCAACACCACGTGGGCCGAAGTCAAGTCCAAGGTCCAGCACGAGATCGGCACGGCGATGACGGACAGCCCCAAGGATGTTCTGACAGCGCTGCAGCAGGCGGCAGTCAGGGCCGGCTGAGTGAGGCACACTCTGAGCCGGCTCGCGCCGCTGGCGTGGATCGGGCCGGCCTGTGCGCTGATCGGGCTGACGGTGCTCTGGCCCGTCGTCGTCATGGTCCAGACGTCGTTGCAAAAGGTCAGCCCGAGTGGCGTCGTCCTCGGTTCTGCCGGTGGCCGCAACTACCAAGCGCTCGCCGATGAAGCTGCGCTGAGCGGGGTGCTCATGCGGACCGCCATCTGGGTCGTGGTGGTCGTCGCTGTGACCATCGCGGTATCACTCGGTCTCGCCCAGCTGTTCAACGCCCAGTTCCCGGGCCGCAGGCTCGCGCGGTGGGCACTCATCGCGCCCTGGGCCGCGTCAGTGATGATGACCGCCCTCATCTTCCGCTGGGCGCTCGAAGCGGGCAGCGGCGTGATCAACGTCTTCCTGCACGACCTCGGCCTCGTCGACCTCGGGTCGACCAGAGCCGACTGGCTGGGCCGGCCGATATCCGCTTTCGTGGCCATGATGCTGGTCGCGATTTTCGTATCGCTCCCCTTCACGACGTACACGATCCTTGCGGGTCTGCAGACCATCCCGGACGACGTCTACCGCGCGGCCAAGGTCGACGGTGCCTCCCGCCGGCGCAGCTACCTGTCGATCACGTTGCCGCTGCTGCGTCCGGCCATCGTCGTCGCGACGCTGATCAACGTGATCAACGTCTTCAACTCGTTCCCGATCATCTGGGAGATGACGCGCGGCGGACCTGGGTACGAGACCAGCACGACGACGACGTTCATGTTCATCCTGAAGTCCGCCCACATCGGTGAATCCGCAGCGATGTCCGTGTTGAACTTCGCGCTGGTGGTCGTCATGGTGCTGGTCTTCCTGCGCGTCACGCGATGGAAGGACCAAGTCCAGTGAGCCCCCGACGGCTCGCGGCGGCGCTGGCGGCCTACGCCATCGCCATCTTCTTCCTGCTGCCGTACGCCGAGATGGTCGTCACCGCACTACGACCGGCGGACGAACTCCTCTCGCCGGGCTACCTGCCCTCCCGCTTCGACTTTCACAATTTCACGACTATCTGGTCGACGGGCCTCGGTGGGAACCTCTCGGCAAGTCTGATCGTCGCAGGCGGCGCAACGCTCGTCGTGCTGGCGGTCGCCCTGCCCGCGGCGTACTACACCGCACGCCGAAAGTTCCGCGGTCGCACGGCATTCCTGTTGCTGGTGCTCGCCACCCAGATGTTCCAGCCTGCGGCGATGCTCGTCGGCATCCAGCGCGAGTTCATCGAGTTCGACTTCGCGACGCCACTGATCTCACTGATCCTCGTCAATGCCGGCTTCAACCTGGCGTTCGCCATCTGGATCCTCAACGCGTACTTCTCGACCATCCCCTTCGAGCTCGAGCAAGCCGCAATGCTCGATGGCACAAGCCGTTTCGGCGCGTTCGTACGCATCAGCCTCCGGTTGGCGATGCCCGGAATCGTCACCGCCGCGATCTTCACGTTCATCGCCGCCTGGAACGAGTTCATCGTGGCGCTGACCCTGACCCTCGGCGCTTCGGCGGACAGGCAGCCGTTGACGGTCGGAATCAACAACTATATCGGGGTGTACTCGATCGATTGGGGGCACCTGTTCGCCGGATCGGTGATCGCGACGGTGCCTGTCATCGTGTTGTTCGCGGCGATCGAGGGACGCGTCGTCAGCGGACTGACTGCGGGCTCGGTCAAGTAGCGCAAACTAATTCGCGGGGTACGCCGGCGGCGGGTGCACTCCGCGCAGGATCCACGGGAACCAGTTGAAGAAGTGCTCGATCTCGTCGCTACCGTCGTAGTCGGGGCTCGGGTCGAAGCCGTTGTTGGTGCCACCCTCTTTGTCGTCGCGGTGCGGCGGTTCAGGCAGCTGGCCGTAGACGGCGACGACGACGGTGCGGTCGAGGCTGTTCTCCGACCACACGCCCATCTGGTTGTTGGCGCAGTTGGCCATGATCTGTTTGATGGCGGGGTCGTAGTACCACTGGTTGATCAGTTCGACGCCGCTGATCGCCAGCGCCGGGTTGGTGGCGACCGTCTGGGCTACCGGCCCGCCGCGGTAGCCCGCCTGCTCGGCGCGCATCTGCGGTGTGGATCCGTCAGAACCGATGTCCCCGTCCAGGTCCCGGTTGGCCATCATGTCCTTGGCCTGCCGCTCGGCGGCCTGTTGCAGCTGTGGGTTGACGGCGATGTCGTTGGTGCACCCGCCCTGGTGCTGCACGGTGTACACGTTCGACACGACGGAGTCGTTGAGCCGCTTGTTGTTCGGGATGAGCGTGTTGCCGTTGTCCGCGTGCGCGAGCGGCGTGCAGATGACGGCGCCCAGCGGCACGACAGCCAACACAGACAGCACCCGTGGCCGACATCTCATGTTGGATTCCTTTGCATCAGGGATGGACACCCGGCGGTGACTGGTAGTGCGCAGCAGAGTTTCGCAGCTGCCAGATCTGCGCGGGGCACAGTTCGTTGACGGCCTGCGCAATGAGATACGACGCCTGATAATCATCATCGGTGCCGAAATCGCCTCTTACGTCGCCCATTACGTCAGCGAATGGTCGGCCGGCCGCCACCTTGTCGCAGATGCCGTAGCCATATCCCAGCGCCGCATCGGCATTGGGAAAGTTGTAGCCCGGCCGCACGGTCACGCCGATCAGATACGCGGTCGCATCTGCGGATGCCATTCCCGGTGGCGCAACGACGTTCAGCGCCACCGCGCCGAGCACCGCACCGGTCAACAGTTTTGCGAACATGCGGGGGCTCACATCGGATCGAATTGCGAGATGAGCCAACGGTTGTCGACTTTGTCGAGGGTGACGCGAACACTCGACGCGGTGCTGGTCGGGGCGCTGTCGCCGATGATCATCGTCTGGTCCACGAACAGCATGACCACCGCATGGTTCGGGGTCGCCTTGGTCCAGGCTGCCGCGGGCACCGTGGCGACCGCGGAGATCTTCTTCTGCTTCGAACCCGGGATCACCACGTCACGGGTGAGCGAGGTGTAGGAGTTCAGGAAGTTGCCGGTCATGTACTTCTTGGCGGCTTCCAGATCCTTCTCGACGGTCTCGGGCTTGTAGGACAACAGCGCGATCGTGCCGTCGGTGGCAGCCGTGGTGGATTCCTTTTTGGCCGTGTCGGACTGGCTCAGGGACACGTCCTTCCACTGCAGGTATCCGGCGGCGCCACCGAGCGCGAGGACGAGCGTGGGCAGCAGGCCGTAAACGGCGATACTCGCCCACGCGACGCGGCGCCGCGAGACGACAGGCGCCGCGTCGGTGGTCTGTGCGGCGTCGACCTCGACCGCGTCTTCGTGCCCGTCCACCGAAGGCGTTGCCTCGTCGGACATTTCAGTCGCGGTGTGATTGACGCGGGACTTCATCATCATTTTCACGGCACAAACTCCACGTTCGAAACCTTCATCACATCACCGACTTTCTGCACCGCGATGCGCATCCGCCACTCCCGCGGTTCCTGCGCCGGCGCACCGACATTCGAGGTTTTGACGGCCACCGCGACCAGCACCTGGGCCGAGTCGCCCGCCTCCGATTCCAGCCCGGCCTCGGTTATCGAGCCGGTGGAGGTCGACTTCGCTTCCTTCACGACCTTGATGAAAGGTGCTGAGCGCTTGGCGAAGTCGTCGTAGAACTCCCCCGTCGCGCTGTCGAGGATACGCTGGACGTCGGCATCGGCGCGCTGCCAGTCGATGGTCGTCAGGTTCAGTGCGCCCTGCCTGGCGGCCTGAACGATCCGGCTCTGCCGCTCGTCGACCTGGGTCGCGCGGTGCGCCCGTACGGCAAGCCAACCGACCAACGCGCTCAGCGTGAGCACCAGAATCAGCCCGATCACCGCCGCAAGCCGGCGCACCGCCTTCGGCTTCGCGGGCGCGACGACAGGCGCATCCGCTCCCTCGGCACCGGCGACATCGGCCTCATCCACCTCTTCGATGTCGTCGAAATCGTCGATATCGGGGTCGAGGACTGCCACCCCGCCCTCGGTCAGCTCCCCGGCTGCGGCGTCATCATGCTTTGCCATGTCTTCTCCTTCGGAGCCGTGTGCGCCAAATCGGCTTGGGTGTAGGTCTTTCCGTCGGGACCTATGTAGGTTCCGGACGCCGGGTCGTACTCGGCCACGGCGACCGGCGGTGGCTCAGGTGCACCCGCCGGCGGGGCCGAACCCGGCCGCAGCTGCGGCACGTCCTGCCCGGTCCAGGTGGCATTGGGATCGCCCTTCCAGTTGTAACCGTCATTGAGCGGCACGTACGGCTCGTTGCTCTCGCACTGCTTGACGGTGGCGGCGCGCTTACCGGGCACCGTCTCGCAGGGCAGGTTCTTCGCACCGCGGACGTTGAACATGCCGTCCTGCGGGGTCCGGCAGTACAGATCGCCCGCCGGAAGTTCGGGGTAGTCCTCCAACGCGGGATTGCGCATCTGCTGCGCCGGCAGGTACCCGGTGGTGCACGGCGGCGGCAGGTTGAGGTTCAGGTTGAAGCTCAGGTACGCCCCTTTGTAGGCCTGCTTGGTATCGCGGTTCGCCAACGTAACACCCTGCGCCGCTTCGGTTGTCCGTGGCAGCAGCACCAGGAGCTGTTCGAGGTTGGGCTGGTAGGTGATCGCGACCCTGTTGATGGACACGAGATTCTGGAGCAGAACCGGCAATGTCGGCTGCAGGCGGCTGAACAACTGCCCCATCTCGCCGAACGCCGGGCCGCCCTTGTCGAGGACGGTGCCGAGCGCTTTGTCCTGCGCCTGGAGTTCACCGGTCACGGTGGCGAGATTCGCCGCCCACTCCTGAATCGCGCCTGAGGTGTTGTTCTGGGAATCGAGCACGGGCTTGACCTGATCGATCAGACTCAGCAGCGGGTCGAGGTTCGCCCGTGCGTCGATGGCCAGCTGGCTGCCGCCCTTGACGATGTGCGACAGCTCCGGCCCCAAACCGCCGACGGCCGTAGCCGATTCGTCGATGACCGTCTTGAGGTTCTCCTTGGGGACTGCCTGCAGGCCCTTGGTCAGCGAGTCGATCACGGTGTTGATGTCCGGTGGCACAGAGGTGTGTGCGAGCGGGATGACGTCGCCGTCCTTGAGCGGTCGCGAACTCGTGCCACGCGGCGTCAGGGACACGAACTGCTCGCCGATCGCCATCTGGCTGTGCACGTCGGCCTGCACATCGGACGGGATGTCGGTACCCGAGTTGAGGGACAACTCGGCCTGCACCCCGGTCGGCGTCAGCCCGACGGACTGCACCCGGCCTACGACGGTGCCGCGGTAGGTGACATTGCCGGTGGCGTAGATGCCGCCGGTCTCGGGCAGCTCCATCTTCACCACGTAGCGCCCGATGCCGAACAGCTTGGCCGGCAACTGCATATAGATCAGGCTCATCATCGTCACCGCGGTCAGGGCGATGACGGCGAATATCACGAGTTGAATTCGCACGCGTTTGTCGAGATGCATTTACGGCCCCTGATCCCAGCGGTACGGAATGGTCAGCGGATTGCCCGGGTTGTTCGGGCCGCCCGCGGTACACGGACTCGGGAACTGGCCGATGGTGCGGCCCCACTGCAGCTCGAGCTCGGTCAGGTCACACTCCCAGCGCGTGCCGGTGAAGAACGCCTGATCGATGCGGCTCAGCGTGAGATCGACAATCGCGGTGAGGTTCGCGTAGTCACCGCGCTGCCACTTCTCGATGGTGTCGCTCGGGAACGGCACCGTCGGGATGAAACTCAGCGCCCGCGTCATGGCCGGCCCGGCGTTGGCGAGCTGCTCAAGGGTCGGCCCTAGTTCGCGTAATTCCTTGACCACGTTCTCTTTTGACCGGTCCACCGTGTCTGTGGCGAGGGCGGCGAACTTGCTCAGCTTGTCGGCGGCCGTGACCAGGTTCTCTCGCTCGCCACTCAGCACGGCCAGCGCTTGCGGGATGCTGTCGACGGCGCGGTCGAGCACGGGCTGGCTCGCGGCGAGTTTGCCGACGACCTGGTTCAGGCTCTCCGACGCGGCGATGATGTCGGGGGTCTGGTCCTTGACGTTCGCGGTGAACGTGTCGAGCTGCTTGATGAGGCTGCGCAGGTCTTCGGCGCGCCCGTGGAACGCCGTGCTGAAGGCCTCGGTGATGTCCTGGACGTTGCCGATACCACCGCCACCCAGCACCATCGACACCGCCGACAGCGTCTGCTCGACCGACGGGAAGCTGCCGCTGTTAGTCAGCGGGATGACCGACCCCTGGTGCAGCTTTCCTTGTGGCCGGCCATCTTTGGGTGGTCCGAGCTCGATGTGCAGGGTGCCCAGCAGACTGGTCAGGCCCAGCTTGATCGTCGAGTTCGCCGGCACGTTCACATCGCCGTTGAGCCGCATGGTGACCAGGGCGTGCCACCCCTGCCGTTCGATCTTGGTGACCGTGCCGACGGTGACATCGGAGACCCGGACCCGCGAATTCTCTTGCAGGTTGGTGACATCGGTCATCTGCGCCTGGATGTCGAACGCCCCCGATCCCCCGCCCTCGGTGCCCGGCAGCGGCAGGCTGTTGGCGCCGCGCCAATCCGAACAGCCCGCCGACGCGAGTAGCGCCACCGTTGCCGCGGCCGACATAGCCGTGGCCTTTAGACGGATTCTCATGAGCCACCTCCTGCGGGCGGCGTCATCATTCCGGCCAGCCCGGCGTTGGCGTCGGTGCTCACCGTCTGCGGGGACGGGGCCGGTGCGTCAGCGGCGCCCGGCTGTTGCGCCATCGGCGCCGCCGGCCGCGACGGTGGCACGTAGTCGGGCCGCATCCAATCCTCGCTGTAGGTAACCTCATTGGGCCGCGCCTGGGCACCCACCATCAGGTTCTCGCCCAGCGGCGGGAAGTTGTACTGCCGGTTCTTGACGATCGGCGCCAGGTACTGCGCACACAGCTTCGACGACTGATCCGCCCCGAGGCGCGACGCCGCCTGAATGGCACCGCAGATGAAGCTGACGGGGTTGGCGAAGTTGTTGACCGCCAGGACGCCGGTCAACGATCCGACCGCCGGCTCATAGATGTTGTTCAGGTCGGCCACCACCGTTGGCGCCACGTGCAGCACCTGCTTGATGTCATCCATGCTGTCCACGATTGCGGTGCTGACCGACGACAGTTTGTCCGACGCCGTCCCGACGGCCTCTTTGTTGTCCGCGACGAACGAGCGCAGGTCATCAGCGACGGAGCTCATGTCGTGCAGCGCCTGGCCCACCTTGCCCGGATCGTCAGCCACCAGTCCGGTCACGTCGGCCAGGTTGGTGTTGAGCCGTTCCAGCAGTCCGGTGCTGTCCTGCAGCGCCGACACCAGGATCGATAGGTTCTTGAAGGTCGAGAACAGGTCGTTGCTGTGGTCGCCGAGGATCGACACTGCCTGCGACAGGCGGATCACCGACTCTCTGATGCTGGCGCCCTGCCCGCGCAAATTGTCGGCTGCGGTGTTGATGAAACCGCCGAGCGTGCTGACGCCGCCGGGCTGGTCGGGTTTGAGCAGATCGGCCACTCGCTGCAGTTGGGTGCGGACCTGGTCCCACTCCACGGGCACCGCGGTGCGGTCGAGCGGGATGACGGCGCCGCCGCGCAGCGTCGGTCCGCCCCGGTAGGGCGGGATCAGCTGAATTGCCCTGCCGGTCACCAGTTGTGGCGACAGGATCACGGCCTTGGCGTCGGCCGGCACTTTGTACTTGTCGTCGATCCAGAAGGTGACCTTGACCTTCTCCGGTCCCGGTTCGATCTTCTCGACCTTGCCGACAGGCACGCCTTGGATCAGGACGTCGTCGCCGCTGAACAACTGATTGGTGTTCTGGAAATAGCCCACCACCTCGTTGCGCGACGCCTGCTGAAACGCCTTCACGGTGACGATGCCGCCGGCAACGACAACGGCCACCACCGCGAGCACCAGCAGCAGACGGGCCTTGTTGGACAGCTTGGTCATGGCTGTCCTCCTGGCGTCGGTGTAGGTACGTGGGCGGGGTCCGACACATGCAGTGGCGGGGTTTTCGGCGGTTCCGGCATGGCAGTCTGGCCGGGTGCGAGCGCCGGCGGACCGGGCGGCGGGCCGCCGGGTGGCGGCGCCGGTTGCGGTTCGCGGACCGGGTAGCAACCGGGACCGGGCAACGGGATTCCGGGTGGGCCACAAGCGGTATCGCCGGGCTTGCCGGTGATCGCATCCGGAATGTTCATACGTGGGTCTCCGGCCTGGCCGGTGCGCGGGAACGGCACCGGAAGCGGCGGCGTGCCAGGCTGCCCGGTCTGCGGATCCTGAAGCTGCGACGGCAGCTTCGTGTTCGGATCCACCCCGAGGTCGGAGAAGGCGGCATCGACGAACGGCTGCACGAACTGACCGGGCAACAGATTGACGATGTACGCCTTGAAGAACGGACCCGAGCTCACCGCATCACCCAGCGCCATCGCGTACCGGCTGAGCCCCTTGACGGCCTGCTGCAGCCGTTCCTTGCGGTTGTCGAGCATCGCGACGACACCGTTGAGCTTGTCCAGCGCCGGCCGCAGCTGCGACCGGTTCTCGGCGATAAGTCCCTTGAGCTGCTGAGAGACGGCCGACAGGCTGCTCCACAGCCGGCTCACGGCGGCGCTCTGCGAACGCAGTTGCACCAGAAGGGCATTGGTGTCCTTCACCAGGCTCACTACTTTGTCGCTGCGCTTGGCCAGCACCGTCGTCGCCTTGGACGCGTTGTCGAGCAGGCTGCGCAGTTGCGCGTCACGGTCACCCAGCGTCTTGGAGAACCGCGCGATGCCGTTCACCGCGTCCCGCAGATCCGGGGCGGTGTTCGCGAATGCCTCCGAGACCGTGGCCAGCGAGTCCGACAGCTGATGTGTGTCCAGCCCACTGATCGCGTTCGTCACATCACCGAGGGCATCCGGAA
Organism: Mycolicibacterium sp. HS_4_1; assembly: GCF_054515875.1. Classification (NCBI taxonomy): domain Bacteria; kingdom Bacillati; phylum Actinomycetota; class Actinomycetes; order Mycobacteriales; family Mycobacteriaceae; genus Mycobacterium; species Mycolicibacterium sp. HS_4_1. The sequence continues at coordinate 1,931,244 of NZ_CM137261.1, read as the reverse complement.
GCTGGTAGGCCGACACGGTTCGCTCCAGCGGGATGGTGCCCTTGAGGTCACCGTCACCCTTCGGCACGACTTCCAGCATCTTGCTGCCCAGCAGGCCCTTGGTCTTGATCGCGGCCTCGGTGCGCTCGCCGAGATGCACGTTGTCGTCGACGGTGAACTTGATCAGTACGCGGGGACCGTCGAGATCGATGCTGGCCACCCGACCGGCTGGGAAACCTGAGATGTCCACGGGCGCACCGGTGTGCAGCCCACTGGCGTCTTCGAAGTACCCGGAGTACGTGCTCGTCCCGCTGACGAACGGGATCTTCTGGAACATGAGCGCCACGGTGGCGATCACCACCACGGCGCTGATGCCGATGGCGCCGAGGGCGAAATGGCTTCGCTCCGCAAATGGTTTCATCTCGGGGTGCACCGTCCTGAGGTCTGCCCGGCCACCTTGACGTAAACCGGTTGTCCCCCTTTACCGTTCAGCTTGAGCACCGCGTCGCAGAGGTAGAAGCTGAAGAAGTCGCCGTAGATCCCCTGCCGGGACAACGCTTTGTATTTGTCGGGCAGGGTGTTGAGGAAGTTGTCGAAGTAGTCATGGTCGGCCAGCACGAGGCCCGCGGTCCGGTCCACCTCGTGGACTGTTTTGGCCAGTGGCGGCCGGGCATCGGTCAGCAGACCGGCGATCGAGTTGGCGGCCGCGTCGGTGTAGGCCACCGCCTGTGAGATGTCCGTCTTGCGTTGGGCCAGCCGGTCGACCAGCTCCGACAGGGACACCACCGCCTTGTCGAGCTTGTCGCTCTTGCCGCCGAAGGACGTCAGCACCGTGTTGAGATTGGTGACGACCTCCCCGATCAGCTGATCGCGGTCGGCCAGAGTGTTGGTGACCACCGCGGCCTGCGCCAGGAACGACCCGATCGACGGCCCCTGCCCCTGCAGCGCCTGGATCAGCTGCCCACTCAGATCGTTGATCCTGTCGGGGCTGAGGGCTGAGAACAAGGGTCGGAAACCACCGATGACGGCATCGAGGTCCAGCGCGGGCTGGGTCCGGTCGACGGGGATGGTGTCGCCTGGATTGATCTTCTTGGTACCGCCGGCACCTTCCTCCAGCGCCAGAAACCGATCGCCCACAACGTTGTCGTACCTGATCACCGCGCGGCTGCCCTCGGTCAGCACGACCGAGCTGTCCGCGGTGAATTCGACGGTCACCGTCGAATCGCGGTTGATCGACACGTTCTTCACCTGGCCGACCTCCACGCCCGCGATGCGAACGTGACTGTCCTTCTTCATGTTCGAGACGTTGACGAAGCGGGCGAAGTAGGTGTGGCCCTCGTCGAACCGTAAGTCGGCGAACACCGCCCAGAGGGCGACCGTGCCGAGCAGGCATACCGATAGGAAGACGACCAGGCGCAACAGCGTGCCTTTAAGGTTCTCCACGGCGTCCCTCCTTCCTCGGTCGTTGGTTGGTCGTCACGATCTAGTTCCCGCCCGTCTCGGCCGGCAACGCGGGTGCCTCGGCCGGTGCCGGTGCCGATTGCGGTTGAGCGTCAGCGGGATTCGGCGACGCGGGCGGCACGCCCGGCCACAGCGGCACCCCGCCGGGCCCGTACAACGCCGCGCCATAGGGCGGCGCTCCGGGGTACGGGATCGGGCCGGGAGCCGGTCCGGGCAGGCACTGCCGGATGCTGGGTGCTTGCGGCACCGCGCGGGTGCTCTGGAACCACTGTCCCCAGCAGGGGCTGCCGATGCCCGGGTTCGGCCGGATGTCCAGCCCGGTTCCCCAGCCGGTGTTGGTGATCAGTTGCCGCACCGGGAAGTTCTTGGCGACATCGGGCAGCGAGCCACAGCCCGGCCGTCCGCCCGGGCCGCCCTTCGCGGCGACGATCGGCAGGTTGTCGGGGAACACGTACGGGTTCTTGCCCGGCAGCAGCGTCGCGTCGAGGATCAGCGAACGGCCGTCGGCCCCGCCGAACACCCCCCAGGCGCCGGTGTCGAGGAACTTCTTGGTGCCTTCCAGCCAGCACGTGTACCCAGGGCTGTACTTCAGCAACAGACTCGTCGTGGGTTCCAGCCCGTTGATGGCGTCGACGAGGTTGTCCCCGTTCGGCCCCAGCAGATCGGTTCCCGCCTCGGAGAATCCGATGACGTTCAGCAGCAGGCTGTCGAGCGCCTTGGCCTTGCCGGTGACGGTGCCGCTGGTGGTACTGGCGGCATTGAGAATCTTCACGATGTTGTCGGCGGCCGCACCGTAGGTGTCGCTGAAGGCTTTGAACGAACGCCAGTCGTCACGAATCTTGTCCGAGCGCGAGTTGAGGGCCGTCAGCACCTGATTGAGATCCGTTGTGGCTTGGCCCATGCGCTCGCCCTGGCCGCGAACTCCTTCGGCGACGGCACTGAGCACCGAGTTCAGCTTGGCGGGATCCACCATGTCCAGCAGGTTGACGATGTTCTCGAAGACCGTGTCGACCTCAGTCGTCGTATGTTCGGAATGCAGCACCGTGCCGGCGGCCACGCGGGCACTACTGGGCGCCTGCGGATACACCAGGTCGACGAACTTGGCGCCGAACGCCGTCGTGACACTCACCTGCGCACCGATATTGGCGGGGATGTACTTCACCTGGTCGGGGTCGAGCTTGAGCTGCAGGGTCGCCCCCGATGTGCTCACGTCGATCTGGCTGACTCGGCCCACCAGCACGCCCCGCATCTTGACCTTGGCGTTGGTCTCCAACACCAGGCCCGCCCGGTCGGCCATAACCGTCACGGGTACATAGGATTTGGCCGCACCCGTGAAGATGACCGTGGTCACCACCATGAACAGCACGACAGCCGTGATCAGGATCAGTGCCCACCATGCGTTCGAGATCCGCCGATCTCCCTTGCGCGCGTCCACGGCTAACCCGCCATGTTGAAGTTGCCGGACTGGCCATAGATGGCCAGTGAGATGAACACGATCTCGACGGCGGCGATCACCATGGACAGGCGCACTGCGCGGCCCACCGCCTCGCCGACCCCGGCCGGACCGCCGGAGGCGGCGAATCCGAAGTAGGTGTGCACCAACATGATCACGATGGTGATGGCGACGCACTGGACGAACGACCAGATCAGGTCATTCGGATTGAGGAACGTGTTGAAGTAGTGGTCGTAAACACCGGCCCCCTGCCCGTAGACGGTGGTGGTGCCCATGCGTGCGGCGAAGAACGCCATCATGACCGCCACGCAGTACAGCGGGATCACCACGACCACAGCGGCCAGCACGCGCGTGGAGGCGAGGTAAGTGATGCTGCGGATACCGATCACCTCGAGGGCATCGATCTCTTCGTTGATGCGCATGGCGCCGATCTGCGCGGTGGCACCGGCGCCGATGGTGGCCGATAGCGCCACCGCGGTCGTCGCCGGCACGATCATCCGGACGTTGAGGAACGCCGAGGCGAAACCGGTGAGGGCCTCGAAGCCGACGGACGAGAACTGGTTGTAGCCCTGGATCGCCACCAGGGCACCGGTCGTCATCGTCAAGAAACCGACGATCGCGACGGTGCCACCGACGACGACGAGCGCGCCGGTGCCCAAACCCGTTGCGGCGATGAGCCGAAGTAGTTCGGCGCGGTAGTTGACCACCGCATCGGGAATCGACCCGATGGTGTGTGAGTAGAAGGCGCCCTGTTCACCGATGCGGTTCCAGCGAGCGACCGAACTCTTGGTGAGTTTGTCGAGCCGCGGGAACCTGCGGCTCGGAACATCGACAGTCATCTCTTCCTCACGACACCGTGTACTGGATCGCGACGGCCGTCACGATGACGTTGATGGCGAACAGCACCATGAACGTGAACACCACCGTCTCGTTGACCGCGTTGCCGACGCCTGCGGGGCCGCCGCGCACGGAAGTGCCCTTGTAACAAGCGATCAGCCCGGCTGCCATGCCGAACAGCATTGCCTTGATCAGCGCGACAATGACGTCGCCAGGACCCGTCAGTAGGTTCAGACCGCCGACGAACGCGCCCGGCGAGACGTGCTGCACCGTGACGCAGAAGAGGAACGCGCCCGTCAGGCCGACAAGGATCACCGTGGCAGACAGGGCCAGCGCCACCGTGGTGGCGGCCAGCACGCGCGGCACCACCAGGGAGCGGATGGGGTTGATGCCCATCACCCGCAGTGCGTCGAGTTCTTCGCGGATGGTCCGCGCGCCGAGATCTGCGCACATCGCCGTCGCGCCCGCACCCGACACCACGAGAACAGTGACGATCGGGCCGATCTGATTCACCGTGCCGATTGCGGCGCCGGTACCGGAGAAGTCGGCCGCGCCGAATTCGGTCAGCAGAATGTTGAAGGTGAATGTCAGCAGCACCGCGAACGGCATCGTGAGCAGCAATGCGGGCAGGACCGACACACGCGCGACGAACCAGGTCTGCATGACGTATTCATGCCATGCGAACGGTCGCTGAAACATCTGCACAAAAGTGTCGAACGTCATGGCGAAAAATCCGCCCAATGAGGTAACCGGCTTAGCTGCAGTCCGCATAATCGCTACCATTTGTCGCCCGTGCTTCCCAGCCATTGCGCCAGATCCACTACACATGGTCGATAAGCGATCGCTGTGGCCAACATGGGTGGAGACGCTATCAATGCAGTTCATCTATCGAACACCTCCAGATGGAGGGATCTACGCTTGTGATGCACCCCCCACCGGAGGGATACCTGTGTTCCAGCACACACCTCGACGTGTTCGACCAAAATTCTGCACGAAGGCATGAATAATCGAGCTCAGAAAATTGCTGAACCCGTGCTCGGATAACCATTTCGGAATACGAATTAATTCACCACAGCGCCAATTATTGGCGGCGCTCGGAGAAAATGCGGATATCGCGATAAGCGGGCAGCTAATGCGCCTGCTCACCAAATCCGGACTGTGCATCCATGTAGAGCGTGATGGCCTCCAACCGGTTGGCGGCGCCGATCTTGCGCAGGATTCGCTTCACGTGCGTCTTGACCGTCTCCACCGAGACGACGAGCTCGTGGGCGATCTCCGCATTGGCGTCACCGCGCACCATCCTGGCGAACACGTCCCGCTCTCGGTTGGACAACGCCGCCGTGAACGTATCGATAGCCGCGTCCGTGGCGAAGGCGCCGTCGTCGTCCTCCAGGCTGACGGGAGTTCCGGCGATCCGGTCGGCTTCCTCGGCCAGCCGCGCCGCGGCTCCGATGATCGATATCCGAAGCTGTTCCACCCGCCCCGAATTCAACAGTCGCTCGTAGACGAACGAGTACACAGACAGCAGCAGCCCGAGCGTGTCGACGTCCCCGTCGGCGATGGGACCCCCAGCGCGCGATATGTGGACCAGCGCCACCACCTTCGCTTCCACGACGATGGGCGCTACCAGATAGTCCGCGGCACCAAGGGCTTCGCAGAAGCCGTCGGTGGCCGCCACGTGGTCCTGGCCGGTGTGAACGATCCGCCGGAACCGGACGCAGTCCTGTTCGGCGAAGCAGGCGGTGCGCGGCACGGGTTTTCCCGTGCCGCGCGTGCCGTGCGATGCCACGGGGATGAACTTGTCGGGCGCTATCGACGAGAGCACCACGCTGCTGAAACCGACGGTGTGGCACAGCTCCGTGCACACCTGACGCTCGAGCGCCTGGACCGATGGCGCCGCCTTCAACCGCCGGATACTGTCGATCACCGACCGCGCCGTCGCGCCGGAGTCGTCACCGCTGATCAGTCGCGCCTCGACCTGCGCTTGCAGCGACGCCATCAAGAGTCGCTGCGCGACGGCCGGCATGAGGGTGATGCCTTCGCCGCCATCACCGAAGAGCACCTCCTCGGTCGTTGCCGCAGAGTTGGCGATCGCCTGCCCGAGGGTGGTCGCCTTGTTGAGCTTCGGCAGGTTGAGCGCGCTGCGCAGGTGTCCGTCGATCTGGTTGAGTCTGGTCACCATCGCACGACGCGTCATCGTGGTCGTCCACTCCCCACGCCGGCGTCCATCGTCAGGTACATCGCGAGGGCGGCCGCCCGGTTTGTGGTGCTGAACTTCTCGGCGATGCGTTTGAGGTGCGACTTCACGGTGCCCTCGGAGATCAGCAGGCAGCGCGCGATGTCCCGGTTGGTGGCACCGGTCGCCACGTAGGACATGACTTCCCGCTCACGTGCAGTGAGCTCGGCCGCCGCGGCGCGATCGCTCGCCGGCTCGCCCACAGGGTCCGAGGCACCCGCAACTGACGACGCCGCACTTTTCGGCGTCGGCCGGGTCATGAGTTGGTCCATTGTGGCGCAGAGCTTGTCGACCTCGACACGCTGTTGCGACACCTTCTCTTCGAGAACGGCTCGCTCGTACACCACTGCCAAGCATTCCGCGAACGCTTCGAGCAGATCGAATTGCTCCATGACGGTGATGTCGGGGGCCTCCGGGAAGTCGGCATGCAGCATCCCGATCACGTTGCCGCCCACTGTGATCGGCGCCGCAAGGTAGTCTTGACGCGCCGATGCGGTCGGGCGGGACACGACGACGCCATGTCGACCACGGATCAGGGCGGTTTCGGCCTCGGACTCCTCGAGCCGGACGGGCACCCCGATCGGGAAGCCCTGGAAGGAACCTGATGCCGAGGCACGCCCGTGCAGATGCCGCGGCAGCCAGTCGTGCTCGCGGACCGTCGAGACCATCACCCGGGTGAATCCGAAGTCCCGGCACAACAACGTCATGGCGGTCTTGATGGTCTCCCGCGACGATGTTCCGCGCAGGGAATCGACGGCGTGGCGGATAGCGTTCACGCGCCCGACGCCCCGAGCTGTCTCGCCACCATTGAGCTCCCGCCGGAGTCGCTGCACCCCGGCCAACAGCTCCTTGGTCGCGCCGCCGGCTGGGCGCTGCCGTTCGAGACGGCGCCGCAGGCAATCCAACTGTCGGTCCAGCTGACTACGCACCCCCAAGCCACGATGATTGCGGACTGACGAGCGCAAATAATCAGCGTCTGCGGCAGCTTCAGCGCACCCGGCGATGACCGTGACCATCCACTCCCCTGCCTCGAGGTCGAATCGTGACCGATGTCAACACGTTCCATGGCGTGCATGGCCAACGGGTCGGTGGCGCCGGCAGCTCTGCCCAGCTGCGATCCATGCGCGTTCAACAACCGTTCGGAATGTTGCTACGCAGATTCTGCGCGGGCGACAGCTCCCGAACTATGTCCGCAACCGACGAAAAAACGAGAACTGCCCGCCCGGCTCTGTCCTGGCACGACAAACCTGTGCATGAGCAAACCGCCGGCCGGGCTTTGGCGACCGCCTACAGATAGGCGGTCTGATTCACCAACCGCACTGCGGAACCACCGTCGCCGAAAAACTCGGCGATGCTCAACGACGCCAGGTCCAAGTGCAGCCGGTACAGGATGCCCGGGCCGGCATCGAGCGCTTGCCGCAGGATTGTCTTGATCGGTGTGACATGCGAGACCACGAGTACCGTCGCGGCGCCGTGCTCGGCGATGATCCGGTTGCGGGCCCGCCGAATCCGCTGAGTCACCGCGTCGAAGCTCTCACCGCCGGGCGGCGCCACGCTGGCGTCACCCAACCAGCGGCGGTGCAACTCCGGATCCCGTTTCGCCGCTTCGCCGAACGTCAGGCCTTCCCAGGCACCGAAGTCGGTCTCGATCAGGTCATCGTCCACGGTGACGTCGAGGCCGAGGCTATCCGCGGCCGCCTTTGCGGTGTCCAGCGCCCGCTGCAGCGGAGAGCTGACCACCGCCGAGACTCCTTCGATGCCAGCGATATACGCGGCAGCCGCCGCCGCCTGCTCACGACCCACCTCGGTCAGCGGTGGGTTACCCCGGCCCGAGTAGCGGCGGTGCACCGACAGTTCGGTCTGCCCGTGCCGGAGCAGCAGGAACCGGGTCGGCGCGCCGAGCGCGCCCGTCCAGCCCGGTGGAGATGGCTGTGCCGCAACGACTTTGGGATCAGGCGCCACCACCGGCACCGAAGCCCGAGCCGACACCACCGCCGCGTCCATGGCCTCGTTGGCCAACCGGTCGGCATGCGAGTTCTGCGCTCGTGGAATCCAGGCGTAGCTCACCCGCCCGAACCGCCGGGCCAATGCCACCGCCTCCCGGTTCAACGCGAGCAGGTCCGGATGCTTGACCCGCCAGCGGCCGGACATCTGCTCGACCACCAGCTTCGAATCCATGGACACCGCAACGTCATCGGCACCCAACTCCGCCGCCGCCTCCAAACCTGCGATCAGGCCCCGATACTCGGCGATGTTGTTGGTCGCCACTCCGATAGAGGCACTGCTCTCGGCCAGCACCTCGGACCGGTCAGCCGAAAACACCACGGCGCCATAGCCGGCGGGTCCCGGATTGCCCCGCGATCCGCCGTCGACTTCAACCAGAACTCTCACAGACCCTGCACTCACAGATCGCTAGACCCGGCGCGGAAGTCCTTGGCCCGCACCAGAATCACCCCGCACTCGGGGCAACGCAGCACGTCGTCGTCCGCCGCTGCGGAAATCCGGGACAGCTCACCACGATCCAGGTCGATGCGGCAGGCTCCACACCGGCTGCCCTGCAGCAACCCGGCGCCGGCACCGCCCTGCTTGCGCTGCTTCTCGTACATCTCGGCCAACTCCGGGGCCACCGAGCCCAGCAGCGCCACGCGGCGGTCGGCCGCCACCTTGCGTGACTCGTCGATCGACACGAGCGCGTTGTCGCGCTCCACCTGCGCCGAGGTCAGATCACCCTGCAGCGCGTCGATCAGCGCCAGCTCCTCGTTCTGCTCGGCCTGCAGTTGTTCGCGACGCTCCATGATCTCCAGCTGCTGCTCCTCGAGCGCGGCCTGCCGGCGCTGCAGCGTCTCCAGCTCGTGTTGCAGCTCGACCACCTGCTTGGCACCGACCGAACCGCTGTCCATCAGCTTCTGGTCACGGGTCTCGCGCTGGCGAACCGCGTCGATCTCGGACTCGAACTTGGCCACCTGCGCGTCCAGATCTTCGACGGCGATGCTCAACGCCGCCAGCCGATCGTTGGCTTCGCGATGCTCGGCCTGCACGGCGTCGAAGCGCTGCTGCTCGACCAGATGCGTCGACCGGTGCGTCAAACGGGTCAGCGCGGCGTCCACTTCGGCCACCTCGAGCAACAAACGTTGTTGCGACACTTCAGCTTTCATGTTCACGTCTCTCAGCAGGTTATCTCGACGTTCCAGGGGTCGGTGCGAATCTGGCTGACCCGCACCGGCAACGCATCACCGAATTGTGCACGCAAGACCCCGGCGGCCTGCTCGCACCACGGAAATTCACTGGCCCAATGCGCCACATCGACCAGCGCCACGTCCGATACGCGGCGGTGCTCGTCGGCCGGATGGTGGCGCAGATCGGACGTCACGTAGACGTCGACGCAGGCGCGGGTCACCGCGTCCAGCAGCGAGTCGCCCGCGCCGCCACAGACCGCAACCCGCGACACCATCGCATCCGGATCACCCGCGGCCCGCACCCCCCACGATGTGGTTGGCAAGCCACGCGCGACGCGAGAAGCGAAGGCCGACAACGGTTCCGGCGCCGGCAGCGAGCAGATGCGACCGATCCCGACATCCGACGGCAGCGGCGCCAGGGTGAGGACGTCGAACGCCGGTTCCTCGTACGGGTGCGCCGCGCGCATCGCCGTCAGCACCGTACGGCGTAGCCGGGACGGCGCGATCACCTCGACCCGGTCTTCGGCGACCTGCTCGATGGCACCGACGATGCCGATGGTCGGCGTCGCGCCCGCGTGCGCTAGGAACTGGCCGACGCCCATGGTGGCCCAGCTGCAGTGCGAGTAGTCGCCGATCTGCCCGCCACCGGCGGCGAACATCGCGTCCCGGACTGCGTCGGCGTTCGCATGGGGCACGAAGACAACCCATTTGTCCAGGTCAGCGCGCGCCTCGGCAGGGGCGAGCACCCCCTCGACCTGCAGGCCCAGCGCCTCGGCCAGGGCGTCCGACACTCCGGGTGCGGCGGCATCGGCATTCGTGTGCGCGCTGAACAGCGCTGCGCCGCGGCGAATCAGCGAGTGGATCAGTGCGCCCTTGCCGGTGTCGGCAGCCACGGTGTCGACACCGCGCAGCAGCAGCGGATGGTGTGCCAGCAGCAGCCCGCCGTCGGGCACCGAGGCCGCCACGGCCGCCGTCGCGTCGACCGCGACGGTCACCGATGCCACGTCCTCGGACGGGTCACCGCACACCAGGCCCACCGAATCCCAGCTGTGCGCGAGCGCCGGCGGGTACGCGCGGTCCAGCGCGGCGATGACGTCACGCAACGGCACACTCACCAGAGCACCTCCTGTAGAGCCTCGACCAGGACCGGCCACTGCGGCCGGACCGCCGCGCGCAGGTGGCCGTCGGGCAGCCCGAAGAACGTGTCGCAACGGCGCACCGCGATCCCCTTCTCCGCCAGGTGCTTCCGGGCGAGCTCGGCGTCCGGCACCGAGAACAGGACGAAGGGTGCGACGCCGTCGACCACGGGAAACCCGGCCGCCGACAAACCCGCCGCCATCTCGGCGCGCAGCGCGGCCAGCTGCTGAGCCCCAGCCGCGGCCTCCGCCACCGCGGCCGGCTCGCTGCAGGCCTTCAGCGCCTCGAGTTGCAGGGTGCCCAGTGGCCAGTGCGGGCGTTGCGCGGTCAGGCGCGCCAGAACTTCGGGCGCACCCAGTGCGTAGCCGACCCGCAGCCCGGCCAGCGACCACGTCTTGGTCAGGCTCCGCAGCACCACGACGTCCGGCAACGAGAGGCCGGCCACGGACTCCGATTCGCCGGGGACCGCGTCGGAGAAAGCCTCGTCGACGACCACGATGCGCCCGGGCGCCCGCAGCGCCAGAATCTCGTCGCGGCGGTGCAGGACGCCGGTCGGATTGGTGGGATTGCCCACAACCACGAGGTCGGCGCCGGACGGCACCGCGGCGCCGCCGGCGAGCCGGTACGGGGCCTCCAGCACCACCTGTGTGACCTGTACCCCCGCGGCGTCGAACACGGCCTCAGGCTCGGTGAACGACGGCGCGATGAGCGCTGCCAGGCGCGGCTGCAGCAGCGGCAGCAGCGCAAACCCCTCGGCGCCGCCTGCGAGCAGCGCTACTTCGCCCAGGTCACGGCCATGTCGAGCCGCCACGGCCACGCGCGCTGCGGCCACATCGGAAGAGGTCGGGTAGCTACCCAGATCAGTCAGCCGGGCCGCGAGCCGGTCGGCCAGCCACGAGGGCGGGCCGGCGCCGCGAACGTTCACCGCGAAGTCGAGCATGCCGGGGGCCACAGCCTGATCGCCGTGATAGCGCGCCCCGGGTTCCACAGGTAGACCCTAATGCGCGGCGCAGGCGGCCAGACACATCAGGGACAATGACACCGTGACCCCGCAGTTGGTGCTATTCGACCTCGACGGGACGCTGACCGACTCCGCCGCGGGCATCGTCGCCAGCTTCCGCCATGCGCTCGACGCGATCGGCGCCGCCCAGATGTGTGCACTGCCCGATGACGACTTGGCCAGAAAGATCGTCGGCCCGCCGATGCACGTGACGCTGGGCTCGCTGGGCCTGGGCGAGAAGGCCGACGACGCCATCGCCGCCTACCGCGCCGACTACACCACCCGCGGCTGGTCCATGAATCGCATGTTCGACGGCATCGAAGACCTGCTGGCCGACCTGCGGGCCGCCGGAGTGCGCCTGGCCGTCGCGACGTCGAAGGCCGAGCCGACGGCGCAGCGCATCGTCGAACACTTCGGCATCGACGACCACTTCGAGGTCGTCGCCGGCGCCAGCATCGACGGCGTGCGCTCAGCCAAGGCCGACGTCGTCGCCCACGCGCTGGCCCAGCTGGCCCCGGTGCCCGAACGGGTGCTGATGGTCGGTGACCGGTCGCACGACGTCCACGGTGCCGCGCATCACGGCATCGACACCGTCGTCGTCGACTGGGGCTACGGCGCAGCCGACTTCACCGAGGACTCGCCGGTCCGGCGCGTCGCCACCGTCGACGAGCTACGGGAGGTGCTGGGTGTCTGACCTCCTGCACGTGACGTTCATCTGTTCGGGCAACATCTGCCGGTCGCCGATGGCCGAGAAGATGTTCGCCCACCAGGTGAGCGAGCGCGGGCTGGCCCACCTGGTCCGGGTGACCAGCGCCGGCACCGGCGGCTGGCATGCGGGTGACCCCGCCGACAGCCGGGCCGAACGGGTGCTGCGCGCGCACGGCTACCCCACCGCGCACGCCGCCGCGGCCATCGATGCCGACCATCTGGCTGCCGACATGGTCGTCGCCATGGGCCGCAACCACACTCGCATCCTGGGCGACCTGGGCGCCGACCCGGACCGGGTCCGCATGATGCGCTCGTTCGACCCCCGTTCGGGCGCCCACGCGCTCGACGTCGAGGACCCGTACTACGGCGGCATCGATGATTTCGAGGAGACCTTCGTGGTGATCGAGGCGTCGTTGCCGGGTCTGCACGAGTGGGTCGACAAGCAGCTGGCGGAACGGGGCGACTGATGCGCCGCTTCGCGTTTCTCTTCCGGCCGCAGTGGCTGGCGCTGTTCGTCGTGGTCATCGCGTTCGCCTATCTGTGCTTCACCGTGCTCGCGCCGTGGCAGCTGGGCAAGAACACCCGCACCTCGCGGGAGAACAACCAGATCGCCTCGTCGCTGAACACCGAGCCCACGCCCCTGACGTCCGTGCTGCCGCACCAGGATTCGTCGGCCCCGGACGCGCAGTGGCGACGGCTGACGGCGACGGGCCACTACCGCCCGGAGGGCGAGGTGCTGGTCCGGCTGCGGACCGACGACGGTGACCCGTCCTACGAGGTGCTGACGCCGTTCGCGATCGACGGCGGCCCCACGGTGCTCGTCAACCGCGGGTACATCAAGGCCGGCGAAGGGGTGCCACCGTTCGCGGCGCCGCCGCCCGGCACCGTCACGATCACCGGGCGGCTGCGGGACTCCGAACCGCTCATGGCGGGCAAGGAGCCGTTCACGCAGAACGGCATTCGGCAGGTGTACTCCATCAACCTGACCCAGATTTCACAGCTGACCGGGGTCCCGCTGACCGGCGACTACCTGCAGCTCGTCGACGGCCAGCCGGGTGGCCTCGGCGTCATCGCGCTCCCCCACCTGGATGCCGGCCCATTCCTGTCGTACGGCATCCAGTGGATCGCGTTCGGGATCGTCGCACCCATCGGCCTGGGCTACTTCGTGGTGGCCGAGATCCGGCAGCGCCGCCTGGAAAAGGCGCAATCCGGTTCCGGCCCGGAAACATCCGGCGGTCCCGACCCCGAGGAGCCGGCGGCCCCGGTCACTGCCGAGGAAAAACTCGCCGACCGCTACGGCCGGCGGCGCTAGCTTCCCCGACCCGCGGCGCGTGGACGAAGTCACAAACTGCGAAAGCAGCGCAATGGGGATTTCCTGAGCGTAAGTTCCGAAGTTATCGGCTGGACAATCGCTGGGCGCATTCGTGAGCTCAGTGGTACCGATCGCGGCGTCCGTGAGATCGCGAAGTCGGCGGCACCGGCCATCTTTGCCCGATCGGGCGGAGACGGCTGGAACAGCCAGCCGCAAGTAGGACCTGTCGCGCCACGGCGCTCGAGGTTCCGCTGGTGCACGACATCGCGACGACGCGCTTTGGAAGGCGATCACCATGGGTCTCCAAATCGATGTGTCCGGGCTGAGTATGTCGTTTGGTTCCGCGACCGTGTGGGAAGACGTCACGTTGACCATTCCCGCCGGTGAGGTCAGTGTGCTGCTGGGCCCGTCGGGTACCGGTAAGTCGGTGTTCTTGAAGTCGCTGATCGGTTTGCTGCGCCCTGAGCGCGGCTCGATCGTGATCGACGGCACCAACGTCCTCGAGTGTTCGGACCGGGAGCTCTACGAGATCCGCCGGTTGTTCGGGGTGATGTTCCAGGACGGCGCGCTGTTCGGCTCGATGACCATCTACGACAACACGGCCTTCCCGCTGCGCGAGCACACCAAGAAGTCCGAGTCCGAGATCCGCAAGATCGTGATGGAAAAGCTCGCTATCGTGGGTATGCCCAACGACGGGAACAAGTTCCCGGGTGAGATTTCCGGGGGCATGCGCAAACGTGCCGGCCTGGCCCGCGCGCTGGTGCTGGACCCGCAGATCATCCAGGTCGACGAGCCGGACTCCGGTCTGGACCCCGTGCGTACCGCCTACCTGTCCCAGCTGCTGATCGACATCAACGCCCAGATCGACGCGACCATCTTGATCGTGACGCACAACATCAATGTGGTGCGTACGGTGCCGGACAACATCGGCATGTTCTACCGCAAGCACCTGGTCATGTTCGGGCCCCGTGAGGTGTTGTTGACCAGTGAGGAGCCGGCGGTCAAGCAGTTCCTCTGCGGTCGTCGTATCGGCCCGATCGGCATGTCGGAGGAGAAGGACAACGCGACCGCCGTCGCGGAGCAGGCGGCGGTCGATGCGGGTCATCCCGATGGTGGTGTCGAGGAGATCGAGGGGGTGCCGCCCCAGATCGAGGTGACCCCGGGGATGCCGGTGCGTCGGGCGGTGGCTCGTCGTCAGGCTCGGGTGCGCTCGATCCTGCCCACCCTGCCCCCGGCCGCCCAGGCCGCCATCCGCAGGGAGCTGGACAAGGCTGCTACGTCTCCGGGTGCGGACGCGCCGGGTGACCGCGTAGATCCCTTGGGCCTGATGTAGTCATTCGATTCGCGCACGGAAACTGCGCCCAACTTTGAGTCCTACCGCGACCACCGCCGCCAGCGTCTGAACCCGGCGGGTCAGCCGCACCGCCCTTTTCAAATCAGTCACAGCCGGTGGTGGACCATCGCCCAACGTCGGTCGCAGCTCCAAACGGTGCGCGTACTGCGTCGGTCCCCCGAGTTGCACGCCGAGGGCGCCGGCGAACGACGCTTCCGCCACACCGGCATTGGGGCTGGGGTGCTTGTGTGCGTCCCTGCGCCAGGCGCGCCACGCCGCGCCGGGCCGGCGGGACGCCACCATCACACACAGACCCGTCACGCGCGCCGGCACATAGTTGAGGACGTCGTCGAATCGTGCTGCCGCCCAGCCGAATCGGGTATAGCGCGGGTTGAGGTGGCCGATCATCGCGTCCAGGGTGTTCGCGCCGCGATAGACCAGGAGTCCGGGTACCCCCGCGACGGCACCCCACACGATCGGGGCGACCTCCGCGTCAGAGGTGTTCTCCGCCACCGATTCCAGCGCCGCCCGCGCCAGCCCGTCCGCGTCGAGTGCCGAAGGGTCCCGCCCGCACAACGACGGCAGCAGCTCTCGAGCCGCGGCCACGTCGCCGCGCTCCAGCCGCGCTGCCATGTCAGCGCCGGTACGCGCCAACGACGTCCCACCGAGCACCGTGTAGGTCGCCGCGGCGGTGACCAATGTCTTCGCGATCGGCCCGCGTGCGGCGCGCTCCAGACCGACGCCCAAGACCCCCAGCCCCACCAGCAGTGCCGCGGTATGACCGACACCGGCCAACCGGTTGTCGCTGTACGTGCGCCGTTCCAGGGCGGCCGCCGCCGTCCCGAATAGCGCTACCGGATGGCCGCGGCGCGGATCGGCCCAGCACACGTCGGCCAGGTAGCCGAGCGCCAAGCCGACCGCCCGCGGGCCGCTTCTGTCAAACACGCCGGGCAGCGTCTCACAGGGTGTTTACTCTCCCATCATGCGGCTCGGTCCACCTCGGCATCCCAGGCGGGTTGTCGACCTCATCAACCCCGCGGCGGCGCTGGCGCCGGCGGCCAACGTGATCATGCAACTGGCCTTGCCGGGAGTGGGCTACGGCGTGCTGGAGAGCCCTGTCGACAGCGGAAACGTCTACAAGCACCCGTTCAAACGGGCCCGCACGACAGGCACCTATCTGGCAGCCGCGGTGTACGGCACCGACGACGACCGGGCGCTGATCCGGCGCGAGGTCGACCGGGTGCACGCCCAGGTGCGGTCGACGGCATCCAGCCCGGTCCGGTACAACGCGTTCGACCCCAAGCTGCAGCTCTGGGTGGCGTCGTGCCTCTACCGCTACTACGTGGACCAGCACGAGTTCCTCTACGGACCACTGCGCCCCGACGCTGCCGACGCCATCTATCAGGACGCCCGCACTCTGGGCACCACGCTGCAAGTCCGCGAGGGCATGTGGCCGGCTGATCGCGTCGCGTTCGACGAGTACTGGAAATGCACGCTCGACGAGCTGCAGATCGACGAACCCGTCCGCGAACACCTGCACGGTGTGGCGTCACTGGCGTTCCTGCCCACGCCGCTACGGCAGGTGGCCGGTCCCGTCAACCTCTTCGCGACGACGGGCTTCCTGCCCGCCGAGTTCCGCACCCACATGCAGCTGCGGTGGACTCCCGGTCAGCAGCGCTGGTTCGACCGGCTCATGACAGCGCTGCGGCTGGCCGACAGGGTGATCCCGCGCGACGTCTGGCTGTTCGGCTACCAGCTGTACCTGTGGGATATGCGGGCCCGCGCACGGCGCGGAAAATCGGTGGTATGAAACAACATTCACGATCAGGAGGCATTTCATGGCGTTCGCAGCCCTGAACCATGTCGCAGTCACCGTCAGCGACATGGCGGTCAGCGGTCCCTGGTATCGCGCCCTGATCGGCGCCGATCCGGTGCTCGACGAGCACACCGACGCGGGCTACCGGCATCTGGTGTGGGCGCTGCCCGGCGGCACGCTGTTCGGCATCCACGAGCACGACCGCGCCATCGAGCCCGGCCCGTTCAGCGAGTTCCGGGCCGGCCTCGATCACGTCGGCTTCGGCTGCGGCTCACGGGCCGACCTCGTCGAGTGGACCGCCAAGCTCGAAGCACTGGGCATCACGCACGGCGGCGTGGTCGACGCCCCCTACGGCTCGGGCCTGAGCTTCCGCGACCCCGACGGCATCGCCCTGGAGTTCTTCGCACCGCCGGAGTGAATCAGCGGTGCTGGTGGCCGTCGCCCCCGCCGCCACACGCCCCGTTCACCGCCGGCCGCACCATCGCGAACGTGGCCTGCAGGACGCCGCTGCCATCCTTGGTACCGCGCGCGCCCAGGCACATCCCGGCCGAGATCACCTTCGCGTCTGCGTCGGCGCTCTTGGTGTAGTGGGTATCCGGTGTCACCGTCACGGTGGTTTGGCTGCTGTCGGCCGCAGTGACCACGATCGTGTTGCCGTTGACGGACGCGACCGTGCCGTTGATGCCGCGGGTGTGTTTGTCGGCCTTCTGCTCCCCCTTCGGACCGCATTGCGCGTTGCGCGGTTGGCCGACGAGAACACCGGCGGCGGTGACGGCGGAACCGTTGTCGTTGCCGTTCTTGACCGGACGGACGGCGATGCACTCGCCGGCCGTGACGTCGGTCAGCTGACCGGGACCTAGTTGTGTGATCCGCGTCGACGACGTGACATTGACGGTGCCCGGGCCGTCTTTGCCGGTCACCGAGACCGTGCCACCCGATACCGAATTCACCAGGCCGGAGACGCGGTCCTTACCGCTGGGACCTCCAGGTGCGGGGCTGGCGGATGCCGGCGACGAACTGCCGGCGGTCGAGGAGGTGGCCGATGGGGTACTCGATGAGCCGCACGCCGCCAGGGAGAGCGCGGCGAAACCAGTGACGGTGGCAACGGCGTAGCGCCGGGCACGGGATGTAGTGGACATGAGCCCACAGTTACCGGCCCAGCCATGAATCAGCTCAGATATTGATGTGAAGACGCTAGGCGCGGGCGGCAGCACACTCACGCCAAAGCGGCCCCGAACGACGACGGCAGGTTTAAGGTCGGTTGGGTAGTCATGTGAGCGAGGACGCGGGGTGCGTTCGGTCCTGCGCACGTGTTGAAGCCCAATCGGCCCTCGCGTGAGTTTGTTGCGTCTGCACAACATGAGGAGCTGTCATGAGCACAGCGGCCGAGCGCGCAGCCCAACTGGGCTTGGTGTCCCGACTGAAATCGTCCTATCCGGAGCTCCCGGACGCCCCCTACCCCGACATGCTGGATTCCGCCCGCATCGCGGCCTATCTCAAACCGG
This sequence comes from Mycolicibacterium sp. HS_4_1, assembly GCF_054515875.1. Taxonomy (NCBI): domain Bacteria; kingdom Bacillati; phylum Actinomycetota; class Actinomycetes; order Mycobacteriales; family Mycobacteriaceae; genus Mycobacterium; species Mycolicibacterium sp. HS_4_1. The sequence continues at coordinate 1,913,291 of NZ_CM137261.1, read as the reverse complement.
TCCACGACGTGGGCGGCGAGCCCGACGCACCCATGGAGTACGTCAACAAGCAGTACGAGCTGTGGGAACACATGACCTATGTGATCTGCGAAGTGCTGGCCTGGCGTGGGATCTGGGTGTCGGAGGAGCGTCGTCGTATCGGCAACGTCGACGTGGGGCGTGCCGAGTATCTGGGCCTGCCCTACTACGGACGCTGGCTGCTGTCGGTCGCCCGCATCCTCCTCGAGAAACACCACATCACCCTCGGTGAGCTCATGGAGCGCATGGCCGAGGTCAAGGGCCGGTACGCGGACGGACTCGACGGCAAGACCCTCGAGGCCCTGCCCAAATCCGAAGGCGACGGCGCGAACGTCAAGCGCAACAAGCACCACATCGATGCCGTCGGCATCGGCGATCCGCAGATCTACGCCGGTAAGGCCGGTGAGCCGAAGTTCAAGGTCGGCGACAAGGTGGTGGTGCGGGAGCTGCCGGTCATCTTCTACACCCGCACCCCCGAGTACGCCCGCGGCGCAACCGGCACCATCGCCGTCGTCGCCTACGAGAGCCCGGCGGCCGAGGACGAAACCTGGGACCTGCTCGAGGCGCCGCCCGAGTGGTTCTACGTCGTCGAGTTCAACCAATCGGAGCTGTGGCACGACTACACGGGAACGACGAGAGACACCCTGCGCACCGAAATCCCCGAACGTTGGCTGGAAGCCGCCACCTAGCTCGATTCACTGTTGCCAGAAAGGATTTGCATGTCGGATCACCACCATGATCATGACCACGACCACGCCCGCACGGTGAAGCCCATGGTCGACGAGATCACCGACTTCGAGGTGCTCGAGATCGCGCTGCGCGAATTGTGCATCGAGAAGGGCATTTTCACCGCCGAGGAGCATCGGCGGTTCACCGAATTCGCCGAACAGATCGGGCCGACGCCGGCCGCTCGCCTGGTCGCCCGCGCCTGGCTGGATCCCGAGTTCAAAGAACTCGCCGTCAACGATTCACTGGCTGCCAGCAAGGCCGTCGGCGTCGACTGGCTGGAGCCCACCGGCTTCGGCACACCAAGCGATTTCGTCGCGTTCCAGATCCTCGCCGATACGCCGACGGTGCATCACGTCATCGTCTGCGCGTTGTGCTCGTGCTATCCCCGGCCGATTCTGGGGAATTCGCCGGAGTGGTATCGCACGCCCAACTACCGGCGGCGCCTGGTCCGCTGGCCGCGTCAGGTGCTGGCCGAATTCGGGCTCTATCTGCCCGACGACATCGAGGTCCGGGTCGAGGACTCGAACCAGAAGCATCGGTTCATGGTGATGCCGATGCGTCCGGAGGGCACCGACGGCTGGACCGAAGATCAACTCGCAGAGATCATCACGCGCGACTGCCTGATCGGCGTGGCGCTCCCCAAGCCGGGCGTGACGACCAACGTGATCCAGAAGACCCGTCCGGCCGTGCACCCGGGAACGGCCGGATGAGCGAGATCGCGCCACTGCGGGACATCGTGACCCGTGACCAGGTGTGGTCGCGCATGGCCGCCAAGTGGGGCGTGGAAAACCCGGTTCCCCCTTGGAAAACCAGCCTCGACGGTCTGTGCGACGCACTCGACCATTCGGCGTGTGACACGGAAGTGCTCAGCTTCAAAGAGCGCCGCGACGAGGAGGACGCGCTCTCGGCAACCGTGTACGCCGGTCTGCCGTATCCGGAAAGCCAACTCGTCTCGCTCGCACACTCGCTGGTCACTCGCGGGGTCATCAGCGAAGCCGAGCTGCGGGAACGACTCGCGAGTGTCCGGGCCAGGCTGGAGGCCTGACGCGCTGATCAGGACAACTTGACGCGAATGTTCTTGGTCTGCTGGAACTCGCGGAAGCCTTCGATTCCCCCCGACCGGCCGATTCCACTGTGTTTGTAGCCGCCGTAAGGACCTTGGGGCTGGATGTCGCTTCGACTGTTCACCCAAACGGACCCGGCGTGGAGCTGCCGCGACACCGTGTGGGCGCGTTGAAGATTCGTGGTGTGGACGAATGCGTTGAGCCCGTACCGGGTGTCATTGGCCAGGTCCACTGCCTGGGTCTCGTCGCTGAACCGAAGCACCGACACGACCGGCCCGAAGGTCTCCTGCTGGGCCAGCGGTGACCGGTTGTCGACATCGGTGAACACGGTCGGCTCGACATAGAACCCCTCGGCCAGCTCGCCGCCGATCCGGTTGCCGCCCAGGACAAGATTGCCGAACCCCTCGGTGGCCGCCCGATCGATGGTCGTCAGGATCCGGTCGACGGCCGCCTGGTTGATGACCGGCCCGAAGAGCACATCGGGGCGCAGCGGGTCACCGATCGGCGCGCGCCCGACTGCGGCGAGGAACTTGTCCATGAATGCGTCATATATCCTGTCTTGCACAAGTATTCGGCTGCTGCAGGCACAACTTTGACCGGCCTGCATGATCGGGCCCTGGTGCGCGGACAGGTTCGCGGCCGCCTCCAGATCGGCGTCGTCGAAGATGATGCCGGCAGCGGTGCCGCCGAGTTCGGCGACCACCGGGGTGATGTTCTCGGCGGCGGCCCTCAGCACCCTATGGGCAGTGGCAGTGCCGCCCGTGAAATGAATCTTGCCCACTCCAGGATGCCGCACCAGGGCCTCGCCACCGTCGGCTCCCGCTGGGAGCACATTGACGAGTCCGGCCGGCAGACCCGCCTCCAGGCACAGCTCGCCGAACCGAAGTGCCGCCAGCGGCGCGAGTTCCGATGGCTTCACAATGACGGCGTTACCCGCGGCCAGGGCTGGAGCGACCGCCAGGCCGACCACCACGAGGGCGCCGTTCCATGGCGCGATGACGCCCACGACGCCGTACGGTTCGTGCTCCACCAGGTTGAGGTCGAAGCCACCCGACACGGGAGTGCTTGCCCCATCGGCTTTGTCGACGTACCCGGCATAGAACCGAAAGAAGCGCTCTGTCAACACCGACGTCGCGGCCAACGCCGTGGGAACGCCGTAGTCGTGGGTGTTGATCCGGGCGAACTCTGTGTGGTGCTCACCGATGAGATCCGCCAGGTCGAACAGGATGTCGCGGCGCCGGTCGGGCGGGTACGACATCCACCGCCGCTGCGCGTGCGTGGCCGCCTCGACCGCTCGGTCGATTTCCGCGGCGCCGGCCATCTCGACGACAGCATTCACCTGACCAGTGCCGGCGTAGACGTGGTGATGCGTCCCGCCGGAAGCACCGGTGACGCGATCCTCACCGAGAAGGAGTGCACCACTGGGCAATTCGTCCCCGATTCCGATGATGCCCTCCTTCCCTGGCCCGTTTGCGATTACTTGAGCATGCTTCCGGCGTCGACAGTCATGGGAAGACCTGTCACATAACGGGATTCGTCCGAGGCCAGAAACAGCACAGCATTGCTGATGTCCACCGGCTCGACCCAGCCGACCGGCAGGACGTGCATCATCTGCGCGACGACTTTCATGTCGTCAGGACCCGGGTTCTCCAGATCCGGACGGAACAGCCTCATGGTGCCCTCGTTCATGAAGAGAGGCGTGTTGACGTTCGTCGGGTGCACCGAGTTCACCCGGATCGAGTGGTGGCCCAGCTCGACAGCGAAAGTGCGCATCAGCCCGACCACGCCGTGCTTGGCGGCAATATAGTGCCCCGTGTGCGGATAGGGCTTCAGGCCGCCCACCGAGCTGGTCAGAATGATCGAGCCGCCCTGGCCCTGCGAGATGAGATGCGGCACTGCGGCTTTGACCGACTTCCAGACACCTGAGAGGTTGACGTCGATCATGTCGGTCCAGTCTTCTTCGCTGGTGTGGTCCAGCGTCTGGCCGCCGTTGCCGATGCCGGCGTTGGCGCAGATGATGTCCAGCCGGCCGAGCTGTTCCACACCGCCGTCGACGGCGGCCTTCACCGCCGCGTAGTCGCGCACGTCCACCTCGGCGGTGACGATGCGACGGTTCAGCTGCTTGACCAGATCTGCCGTCTGGGCCAGGTCATCCCGCGTCGCCGGGGCAATCTGCGGGTTGCTGCTCACCGGGCCGCAGATGTCGATGGCGATGATGTCGGCGCCTTCTTCCGCGAGCCGCACCGCATGACTGCGGCCCTGGCCGCGTGCCGCTCCGGTGATGAACGCGACCTTGCCCTCTACCCGTCCCGCCATGGGTCCACCTCACTGTCTGGTTGTCACCGCCGCCGCAGAAATGGCGGTTCGGTTCGTCGACTCGGAATTTTGTCGATCGATCAGGAACCATGACATGAGCCGCCGCGCAGTGTCAACGACAAGATGTGTCGAAGGTGGCCAGGCCGCCGAAACAGGCGGGGCGCCAGGCAGTCCGACCGACGGTCAGTCGCGCACGACTTCCGACGGTTTCGACAGCAGATCGATCTGCCGGTCGATGAAGGCGCGCAGTTCCTCATGCCCCTGCGTGACACCCACGGCGCCCTCGTTGCCGACACTGCGCGCGATCTGGGCGACGATCATCGAGATCACGACCGGCGGGTAGTCATTGAGATCGACGCCGTTGGCCCGCAACGCCATTGTCACCGCGGCGGTTTCGATGTCGCGCACGCGCTCCGAATACGCTTTCAACTCCGCGCCAACAGCCTTGCGGTGGTTGGCCAATGCCATGAATTCCGTGCTCAACACGGTCTGCCGCGGGTCACTGTTGATGCACCACAACGCCCGCAGTGGGTCCTCCTCGAGCAGCACAGCGCGCAGCCGTGCCAGCGCCACTTCCCCACCGGCCCGCAAGGCCTCGACGAACAGGTCGTCCATGGTCGGGAAGTAGTAATACACGAGCGCCTGCTTGACGCCGGCCTGGGCGGCGACGCGCCGCGAAGTGGCCGCTGCGTACCCCTCGTCGTGCATGATCTGCACCGTCGCCTCGATCAGGCGCTGCCGGGCGCCGCCGTCGTCGGCCTTGGATTTACGCCCTTGCGTCATCAACGAACCCGCTCCGGATTGCTTGACCGGCCGTCTCGGTCCGTGGTAGGCATACGGCAGTCTATCATTTTGATCGATCGATCAGGAGTGGCTTCATGCAGCCCCAGCCCACCATGACCGACCTCGCCGACGTCGACTACTTCACGAACGCCGAGATCGCCCAAGATCCCTACGCGTACTGGGATCACCTGCGCGAGCAGGGTCCTGTGGTGCGCGAACCGCACTACGGCGTGGTCGCGGTGACCGGGTATCAGGAAGTTCAGGCGGCCTTCAAGGATGTCGAATCGTTCTCGGCAGTCAACGCCATCGGTGGCCCGTTCCCACCGCTCCCGTTCACCCCGGCCGGGGACGACATCAGCGAGCTTATCGAGGCACACCGTCACGAGTTCCCAATCTTCGAGCACATGGTCGTGATGGATCCGCCCGAGCACGAGAAGGCCCGGTCTCTGCTGAGTCGGCTGCTGACGCCGCGCCGCCTGCAGGAGAACGCGGACTACATCTGGAGCCTCGCCGACCGGCAGTTCGACGAGTTCATCGCAAACGGCCAGTGTGAGTTCCTCGGCGAGTACGGGAAGCCGTTCGCCACTCTGGCGATCGCGGATCTGCTCGGCGTACCCGATGAGGATCGCCCCGAGATCCGGCGCAATCTCGGCGCCGGCAACGCCCCGGGGTCCCGGGTCGGCGCCTTGGACCACGAGCCTGTGGGCTCCAATCCCCTTCAGTACCTTGATGATCTGTTCAGCGGGTACATCGCCGACCGCCGCGAGAACCCGCGCGAAGACGTCCTCACCGGGCTGGCCACCGCCACTTATCCTGACGGCTCCATCCCGCCCCTACTGGAGGTCGTACGCCCGGCCACGTTCCTGTTCGCCGCCGGACAGGAGACGGTGACCAAGCTGCTCAGCTCTGCGATCAAGGTGCTCGGCGACCGGCCCGAACTGCAACACCGCCTGCGCGAAAACCGCGGCCTGATCTCCCCTTTCATCGAGGAGGCACTGCGCCTGGAGAGCCCCACCAAGGTGGACTTCCGGCTCTGCCGCAAGTCCACCACCCTGGGCGGCGCCCCGATCAAAGCCGGCACGGTGCTGATGCTGTGCCTCGGCGCGGCCAACCGTGATCCCCGAAAGTTTGAAGACCCCAACGAGTTCCACCTCGAACGCAAGAACGTGCGCGAGCACATCGCTTTCGGCCGCGGCATCCACACCTGCGCCGGCGCTCCGCTGGCCCGGGTCGAAGGCCGGGTCACCATCAGCCGACTGCTGGACCGCATGAGTGACATCCAGATCAGCGAGGCCAAGCACGGCGCCCCGGGCCACCGCAACTACGGCTACGAGCCGACATTCCTGCTGCGCGGCCTCACCGAGCTGCACATCGAGTTCACGGAGGTGCGGCGATGACGGTGCAGTCGGTGCTCGAAGACATCGCGAATCGGCCTGGCAACGGCGACGTCATCTCCATCATCAACCCCGCCAACGAGGAAGTGATCGCCGAATTCCGGGACGGCGGCGCCGAGGCGGTCGACACGGCGGTGGCCCGTGCGCGGGAGAGTTTCACATCCGGCGTGTGGAGCGGCATACCCGGCAACGAACGAGCCAAAGTGCTTTGGCGGGCCGCCGATCTGATCGACCGGCACGCCGACGAGCTTGCCCAAATCGATTCCCTGAACACGGGAATGCCGTACCGGCAGGCGTTCATGATCATGTCGACGTGCGCCGAGTCGTTCCGCTATTACGCGGGCTGGTGCACCAAGCTCGACGGCATCGCCCACGACGTGCAGCAGACCGGCGGCATCACCGGCGCGTTCACCACCATGCACGCCTACACGCTCAAGGAGCCCTACGGCGTCGTCGGGCTGATCTTCCCGTGGAACGGACCGGTGTTCAACGCGTGCACCAAGCTCGCGCCCGCGCTGGCCGCAGGATGCAGCTGCATCGTCAAACCTGCTGAGGAAACGCCACTTTCGGCTCTGCTGCTGGAGCGGATACTCACCGAGGCCGGAGTTCCGGACGGCGTGGTCAACCTGGTGACCGGATACGGCCACACGGTCGGGGCGGCGATCACCGCGCATCCCGGCGTCGACAAGGTCGCGTTCACCGGCTCGACCGAGGTCGGCAAGCAGATCGTGCAGGCCGCCGGTGCCGGCAACCTCAAGCGCGTCGCGCTGGAGTTGGGTGGCAAGTCGCCGGTGTTGATCTACGACGACGCCGACGTCGACACCGCCATCACGATGGCGGCGATGGGCATCTTCATCCACTCTGGACAGGGTTGCATCAGCGGATCGCGGATCTTCGCCCAGCGCAGCGTGTTCGACAAGGTGGTCGAGGGTGTCACCAACATCGCAAACTCGGTGAAGCTCGGCGCGCCGGCAGAAGACGGAGTCCTGATCGGCCCGATCATCAGCGCCAAACAACTCGACCAGGTGATGGGCTTCATCGAAGGAGGGCGCCGGGACGGCGTCGAGGTGGTCACCGGCGGAAGACGGCTCGACCGCAGCGGATTCTTCGTGCACCCAACGGTTCTCACCGATGTCGCTCCCAGCGCGCGGTTGTACCAGCAGGAGATCTTCGGACCGGTGGTCGCGATCCTGCCGTTCGATGACGACGACGAAGTCGTGGCCCTGGCCAACGATTCCGAGTACGGGCTGGCCGCGACCGCCTGGACCAGGGACATCAGCCGCGCGCACCGATTGGCCAAACGCCTCGACGCCGGCACCGTCACGCTCAACTGCCAGATGGTGTTCGACCATTCGATGCCATTCGGCGGCTACAAGCAGTCCGGCTGGGGTCACGAGTGGGGACGCGACGGCATCGCGAGCTTCCTGAAGACCAAGACGGTTTACGCCCAACTTTGAGTGCACAGCAAGGAGATCAGATGGGATCGTTGGACGGGAAAGTCGCGTTCATCACCGGAGCGGCCCGTGGGCAAGGCCGTAGCCACGCCGTGCACCTGGCAAGAGAGGGTGCCGGCATCATCGCCGTGGATATCTGCGCTGACATCGCATCGAACGGTTACCCCATGGCCAGCCGGGACGAACTCGCCGAAACCGCGGAGCTGGTCGAAGCGGTGGGCGGCAAGATCGTCGCCGTCGTGGCCGACGTCCGTGATTTCGCCGAACTCAAATCGGCAGTGGATGCCGGCGTCGAGCAGTTCGGCCGCCTCGACATCGTGTGCGCCAATGCCGGTATCGCGACGATGGCGTTCCGCGAATTGACGATCGAAGAAGAACTCGAGATGTGGACCGACGTCATCGACGTCAACCTCACCGGGGCGCTGCACACCGCCAAAGCCGCGATCCCGCACATCGTCGCCGGCGGGCGCGGCGGGTCCATCGTCTTCACCAGCTCGACCGCGGGGTTGAAGGGCTTCGGTGGTTCGCAGGCCGGCGGCCTCGGGTACGCGGCGTCCAAGCACGGCATCGTCGGACTGATGCGGACCTTGGCCAATGTCCTTGCCCCGCAGAGTATCCGGGTCAACACCGTGCACCCGACGGCCGTCAACACCATGATGGCAGTCAATCCGGCGATGACGGCTTTCCTGGAGAACTATCCCGACGGCGGGCCACATCTGCAGAACCCCATGCCCGTCGGGTTACTCGAACCAGAAGACATCAGCCACGCCGTCGCCTTCCTGGTCTCCGATGCCGCGCAGTACATCACCGGAGTCACGCTCCCGGTCGATGCCGGCTTCTGCAACAAGCTATGAGCGTGGCAACCGGGCGCGTCGCCGGCAAGAAGATCCTGATCACGGGCGCGGCCCGCGGCATGGGCCGCAGCCATGCGGTACGCCTGGCCGAGGAGGGCGCCGACCTGATCCTCGTCGACGTCTGTGAGTCTCTTCCCGTCCTCGAGTACCCCCTGGCCAAGCGCGAGGATCTCGACGAAACCGCAAGGCTGGTCGAGGAATACGGTCGCCGCGCGGTGACGTACGTCGTCGACGTTCGCGATGCCGACGAATTGAGCGCTGCGGTTGATGACGGCGTCGGGCAGTTGGGCGGTCTCGACGGCGCGGTTGCCAACGCCGGTGTGCTCACCGCGGGAACGTGGGACACCACCACCGCCGAACAATGGCGCACCGTGGTCGACGTGAACCTGATCGGGACGTGGAACACCTGCGCGGCCGCGCTACCCCACCTCATCGACCGCGGCGGCAGCCTGGTCAACATCAGCTCTGCCGCCGGCATCAAGGGAACCCCGCTGCACCTGCCCTACACCGCGGCAAAGCACGGAGTCGTCGGGCTGAGCAAGAGTTTGGCCAATGAGCTCGCCGCAGTGGGGGTCCGCGTGAATACGGTGCATCCGACAGGGGTACCGACGGGAATGCAGCCTGCGTCCCTGCACAGCCTGATCCGGGAGAAACGTCCCGACCTGGCACCACTTTTCGCCAACGCGCTGCCGGTCGTCATGGCCGAGGCCATCGATATCAGCAACGCGGTGCTGTACCTGACGTCCGATGAATCCCGATACGTCACGGGTCTCGAATTCAAAGTCGATGCCGGCGTCACCATTCGGTGAGCCAGAAAGGACGAGCATGACCGGATTCGACGCGGACCGTACCGAGCGCGGCAGGCTGGCCTACGCCGACATCATGACGGTTTCCGCACCGCCGCAATCGACACCGGTGGACGACCACCTGCTGAATCTCGTCTTCGCCGATGTGTGGCAACGTCCGGGCCTGACCCGGCGCGAGCGACGATTCATCACCCTCCCCTGTGTCGCGGATGCCGATGCCGAAGACCCGTTACGCGCCCACGTCTACGCCGCACTGAACAGCGGCGACATCACGGTCCTCGAAATCCGGGAAACCGTGCTGCATTTCGCGGTGTACGCGGGCTGGCCGAAGGCGTCCCGGTTCAATATGGTCGTCGACCAGGAGTGGACTCGAATCCACGAGGAACGGGGCCTGCCGCTGCCCGAGCCCGAACCGCTGTTGCCGCTCTCCACCCCCAGCGATCCCGAAGACCGGCTGGCCGTCGGCGCGGAATGCTTCAAGGACATCAACTGCCTACCCTTCGCCCCCAACGGGGACAACCCATTCCAAGGGGCCGGCATCTTGAACTTCGTGTTCGGCGAGATGTGGCTGCGGCCCGGGCTGGCCAGAAAGGAACGGCGCCTGATCACCGTGGCCTGCGTAGCCTTCCAGGACGCGCCCGTTCCGATCGTCAGCCACGTCTACGCCGCGCTGAAGAGCCGCGACGTGTCGTTCGCCGAAATGGACGAACTGATACTGCATTTCGCCGCGCACAACGGCTGGCCCAAGGCCGCGCATCTGAGCCAGGTTGCCGCCGAGCAAAAGCAGCGCGTCGCGCAGGAATGGGCCGCCGAGGCCGGCGGTAGCGCCGCTTTCGGCCCGTAGGCGCCGCGAACTTTGTGATAGCTCCACACCGAGAAATATTTGTCGATACCGTCAATATTGCTCGAGTTCCACACCCTCGGTCAGGAGCTTTCAGATGCATACACTCGCAACCCGTTTGAGTCTGCCCACCGCCGCCGCTGTCATGGCCGCGGGCGTCATCGTGGCCGGTCCCCCACCCCCGACGCTGACAACCCTGCCGGCACCGGTGCTCCACAGCGTGCAGATGCCGCATATCCAGCTCACCGCCACGGTCGCCGACATCCTGCAGTTCCCCGCCTTCAGACAGTGGGTGGTCAATCAGGTCGACGACTTCGTGACGATCAGCGCCGGCTTGGTCAAAGCAGGCCAGGGGGTCCAACAGACCATCAATGCCATCCCGGGGCTGATCGTCACCGTCACCCAGCAGGTGCTCGCCAGAGACCTCGTCGGCGCGCTCGGCACCGTCGAAGCCGGACTGGTCGGGGCGGTGACCGCGATCGGCGGGCCGATCCTGGTCTCCACAATTGACCGCAACCAGCGCCAATTGGCAGTGCAACAGGCACTGCAAGGCGCGGTCCCAGCAGCGCTCATCGGCCTCGGCGCCGGCCTGCTGGGCGGATTCAATGACGTCGCGACGTCGGCGATCACCGCCGGTCAGAACGTCGTCGCAGCCCTGCTGCCCATCAACCTCGGCAATCTCGTCACTGCTGTGGTCGACGGCGTCAAGCTCGTCGTCCAAGGGCTCAGCACCGGTGCCGGCAAGGTCGTCGACGGCATCGTCTTCGCACAACAGACCATCGCCAAGGCGCTGGCCACCCAGCCCGCGGCCGCCGTGGCAGCGGTGGCGCCCGTGGCCGCCACCACGCCCGCCTCGATTCCTGCCTCGACAGCCGGAGTGGCAGCCACCGCCGTGCCGAAGATTGCCGCGACAAAGATCAAGCCCGCCGTGAAGCCCGTACCGACAGCAACCGCGCCCACGACGACCGGCACCAAGGACTCCACCGGAACCAAGTCGGACACCACCGGGGCAACAGCCAGCTCGACCACTGATTCAGGCAAGTCGGACACCGGCAGCAAGACGGCGAAGAAGACCACCCCGACGAAGCCAAAGACCAACGCCGACAACAAGGTCCACGACCAGAAAACCGCTGCGACCGCTCAGGCGGCTGCCTGAGCGGCTGTGGCCGTGCGGGCCGGGATGAAGAGTGGGCGCGGACGGTATCGAACCGCCGACCGCTGGCGGGTAGCTAGCTTTTTGGCGTATTCGTGGCGTCTCATCTATGTGTTAAATGCGGATCTGCGCACGTCAGCGCGTCGCACCTACTTCACGGCACCGACGGCCTATCGCCTGTTTTTGCGCCTCTTGGCACACTGTGCGCACAATGGAGTTTCGCTCGTGCGCCTCGACCGAACTGCGCTCGGACACCTACCGTCGTCCAAGCTGCGCAATAAGCGCGTGCGCTAGATCGGCACCGAGATCGTCGAATGAAGGTGCGAGCCGACGGGTCGGTATTGCGAAGTCGCCACCAGCTCGGAGTTCGGTCGGTCCCCCATCCCAAGTCGCCCGGAGCTGCGAGTCCCGACGATGCGCGGAGTCACCCCCGCCAACCCGGCCTGCCTTGGACAACCCAGCGGCCAGTGTGACCAACTCTGTCTCGGAAGCCTGTGCCGAGATGATGGCGAACAGGCCTCGTTGCGAGGCATGAAAGGACAAGTCGAGAAAGACCAACACTACAGCGCGGGCCACGGGCTCGATCTCTGATGGCAGCAGCGGACTAAAGCACCTCCCAAAGAACGACACACAATAGACGGCGCGATAGCGACGATGAGCCCGCTCACAATCAACTACCCCCAGCGAGCTTGCGGACGATCTGATCCGGGGTGTGACGGCAGGCGCTTCTTCGATGTCATATCGTCATCGATCCTTCCTTGCCTGTCAGTTCCGGTTGAAAAGTGAGCAGGTAGTTCCGGTCGAAAAGTGAGCACTTCACCTTTCGATTGGAGAGTGATCACTGTGGAGGATTGGGCGGAGATTCGCCGGCTGTATCGGTCGGAGAAACTGTCGCAAGCTGCGATCGCGCGGCGGCTGTCCTTGTCGCGAAACACCGTGGCCAGAGCGTTGCGGGCGGATGCACCACCGTGTTATGAGCGGGCGCCGGTGAAGACCTCGGCGTGGGCGCAGATCGAACCAGCGGTACGGGCCTTGCTCACCGAGTTTCCGCTGATGCCGACGACCGTGATCGCTGAGCGGGTCGGTTGGACGGGTGGGCATTCCTGGTTCGCAGAGAACGTGACCAGGATCCGCCCGGAGTACACCCCACCCGATCCCAGCGACCGGTTGGTGCATCTGCCCGGTGAGCAGGTGCAGTGCGATCTGTGGTTCCCCGGCCAGCTGGTCCCTGATCACGGCGGAGTAGCTCGGTCGTTTCCGGTGCTGGTGATGGTGGCCGCCTACTCGCGGTTCATCGCCGCGGTGATGATTCCGTCGCGAGTAACCGGGGATCTGCTGGCCGGGATGTGGCAGCTGATCGCCGAGAACATCGGTGGCGTTCCTCGGAGTCTGTTGTGGGACAACGAGTCCGGCATTGGTCAACGCCGCCGCCTCGCTCAAGGGGTGGCTGGGTTCTGCGGGGTGTTGGGAACCCGACTGATCCAAGCTCGGCCCTATGATCCCGAAACCAAAGGGGTGGTGGAACGCGCCAACGGCTACCTGGGTAGGTCATTTCTGCCCGGGCGCACCTTCGCCTCACCGGCCGATTTCAATGCTCAGTTGCACGGCTGGCTGGCCTCGTATGCCAACAGGCGCACCCACGCGGGCACCCGGATGATCCCCGCGGACGCACTCGTCGCCGACCGGGCGGCGATGGCCACGCTACCGCCGGTGGCCCCGGTGACCGGCACGACGGTGACCACGCGTCTGGGCCGCGACTACTACCTCAGCCTCGGTGGCAACTCGTACTCGATCCATCCGGAGGTGATCGGCCGCATGATCACCCTGCGGGCCAGCCTGGACCGAATCACCGGCCTGTGTGGCGATCGTGTGGTTGCTGATCATGAACGACTTTGGGGCACAGCAGGATTAGTGTCTGACCCCGAACACGTGGCCGCTGCGGCGGTGCTGCGCGAGCAGTTCCGTACCCGCCCGACCGCCGGCGCTCATCTCGATGTCAGCGTCGAGGTCGCTGACCTGAGTGCCTACGACGCGATCTTCGGGACTGGGGAGGTCGCCTGATGGCCACCAAGCGCACCCCGGCCCCAGGTGATGCCGACAAGCTCATCGCCCATCAAGCTCGCCTCCTCAAAGCTCCGCGGATCGCCGCGCACTATCACCGTCTCGCCGAGCAAGGCCGGGCGGCGAACTGGTCGTTGGAGGACTATCTGGGTGCGGTGTTGGCGGTGGAGTCCAATGCCCGCGCTGAATCCGGTGCACGCCAACGTATCCGGTATGCGGGTTTCCCTGCGATCAAGACGATCACTGATTTCGACTTCACCGCTCAACCCGCCGTCGATCGCGCTCAGATCGCCCGACTGGAAGGTGGGGGCTGGCTGGCCGAAGCCCGCAACATCGTGCTGCTCGGGCCGCCAGGCACCGGCAAAACCCATCTGGCGACCGCGCTGGCCATCGCCGCCGCCCACGCCGGGCACCGGGTCGCGTTCGCCCCGGCCACCGGCTGGATCACTCGCCTGGCCGAAGCCCACCGCATCGACCGACTCGATGCCGAACTGCGCAAGGTCTCCCGCTACGGGCTGATCGTCATCGACGAGGTCGGCTACATCCCGTTCGACACCGAGGCAGCCAACCTGTTCTTCCAGCTCGTCTCGACCCGATACGAGAAGTCGTCGATCATCTTGACCTCCAACCTGCCGTTCTCGCGGTGGGGACAGGTCTTCGGTGAAGCCACCATCGCCTCGGCGATGATCGATCGCATCGTCCACCATGCCGACGTCATCGCCCTCAAAGGCACCAGCTACCGCATCAAACACACCGCGATCGAGTCACTGCCCTCCGTAGAAGTCGATCGTCAGGCAGACTCAACCCCGTAAACCTGCTCACTTTTCGACCGGAGCAGGCTGCTCAGGATTCGACCGGAGCTGACACTTGCCCGCAAACCGGGCAACAGAGTCGCACAATCTGGACCACTACGAAGGGCTCACCTCAACCGGTCAAGTACTAGCTCCCATTTGCTCATTTCGGTACTAATTCGACGGGGTCGTGGTGCGCTGTGAATTGCTCAATCGGAACCGGACGCCATCACACGGGAGGCACGAGATGACCAGCGTCGAAGAACCCGAAAGTCACAGTCGCGTCGAGTCACCAACGGTGGCCGAGTCTGCCGGGCTTGAGAGCGTCACCGCAGCATTCTCTGAAGGACCATTCGCCGGACTTCTAGCGTTCAGTGACGTCGTCGCTGCTCAAGATCCTCTGCTCGGCGATGTCTGGACCAGTGTCGCTCGGTTGGGTCGAGCTGTCCTGGACCGATACCTGCCCGAGTGGATCCGCGAGGTAGCCGAACTCTTCGACATGTCACCAGGGCACATCGACCAACTCGTATCCGGGGAGCGAGTAAACGAGCAACCGTTCACCGCCGAGTCTTTTGCTGAAGATGTCATTGGCTCGATTATCGATCTGACGGACGAACACGGGCGCGAGCTTCTGGCTGACGAAGGTCGCGCATTGGTGGCCGCTGAATCGCCCCGAGTTTGATGCACACCTTCTTTCGAGGGAAGGTTGTCCGCATCATGCCGAAGAAGTACGACGAGGAGTTCAAGGCCCGGGCGGTGCGGCTGGTCACTGACCATGCCGAGGAGTACGAAACCCGCACGGCCTGCATCACCGCGGTCGCCAAGCGGTTGGGGGTGTCCTACGAATCGCTGCGCCGGTGGGTCAACCAGGCCGAGGTCGATACCGGGGTCCGCGATGGTGTCCCGTCCGATACCGCACGGGAGTTGCGGGAACTCAAACGTAAGAACCGTGAGCTTGAGGAAACCATCGAAATCCTCAAGGCGGCAACAAGTTTCTTCGCGCGGGAGAGCGACCCGCGACACCGCTGATTTGCGGGTTCATCGCCGAGCATCGCGCTCGGTTCGGGGTCGCTCCGATCTGCCGCGTGCTGTCCGAGCATGGCTGCCAGATCGCCCCGAGAACCTTCTACGCCTGGCTGGCCCGACCGCCGTCGGCGCGGGCCTTGTGGGACACCGTCATCACCGAGGTGTTGGCCGGCTACTACGAACCTGACGAGGCGGGCCGACGCAAGCCCGAGTCGTTGTATGGCGCGGTGAAGATGTGGGCGCACCTACAGCGCCAGGGCATCCCGGTGGCCCGCTGCACCGTCGAGCGCCTGATGAAGGCCAACGGCTGGCAGGGTGTGCGCCGGCGCAAGAAGGTCCGCACCACCATCGCCGATCCGGCGGCCGACCGCGCTCCGGATCTGGTGGACCGCCAATTCCGGGTGCCGGCCCCTAACATGCTGCTGGTGGCCGACTTCACTTATGTCCGGCTGGCCGGCGGGGTGTTCGTCTACACCGCGTTCGCCATCGACGCCTACGCCGGACGGATCGTTGGCTGGACCTGCTCAGCGAGCAAGGAAGACCGGTTCGTACGCCGGGCGATCCAGCACGCCGCCGAGCTACGGCGCCGTGAGGGTAACCCATTGACGGGCAATACAATTCACCATTCAGATGCGGGGTCGCAGTACACCTCGGTGCGGTTCGGGGAGACCTTGTCGCTATCGGGATTGGTGCCGTCGATCGGAACGGTCGGGGACGCCTTCGACAACGCCCTGGCCGAGACCACCATCGGCTTGTACAAGACCGAGGCCGTCCGCGACGACTCACCGCTGCGGCGTGGCCCCCTGCACCGCCTGACCGACGTCGAACTGCTCACCGCCGACTGGGTGCACTGGTACAACACCCATCGGCTCATGCACCGACTGGGCCGCATCCCACCGATCGAGTACGAGCAGATCTACTACGCTACGAAGACAGCCCAATCCGAGGCTGCACACCCATAACCAGGTGTGCACCAAACTCGGGGCGATTCAGGTATCTCAGACAGTCTGTATTCGAACACATGTTTGTATAATCACTCATGGGTACGACATTGATGATGTAAGAGCGTTGATGATGTAAAAGCGTCACCGCGCGCAGGTCGTGACTCCGGGTACGACTGACACCCTGCTGGGTTGTCCATCAATTGATCTGTCCGGCCTGCGTGGTGCGCGTCTTGTTCACGCCGGACAGGACGGACATGACTTAATCAGGAGCCTGGACCGTTCCTCATCAATGTCTTGTCTGCCCGTCCTGGCCGGTGTGCCCACCGAACGCTGGTCAGAAGGGACACCATCATCTTGACAGAATCTGTGCTTATCGTCGCCGGCGCGGACACCCACGCCGACACCATCCACGTCGCCGCGATCACCATGACTGGTGCCGCTGTTGATGATCGGGAGTTCCCGACCACGCGTGCCGGATACGCCGCAGCCATCAAGTTCCTGATCTCGCTGAGCCAGGTGGAGCGGATCGGGGTGGAAGGCACCGCAAGCTACGGCGCCGGATTCACCCGGGCGCTGACCGCCGCTGGCATCGAGGTCGTCGAGGTGACCCGGGCGGTCAAATCCACCCGCCGCCTCAAAGGCAAGTCCGATCCGCTCGATGCCTACAGCGCCGCGCGGACCGCACTGGCCGGCGACGGGTTGGCCAGCCCCAAAGACCAGGCGACCGCCGGGCTGCGCGCCTTGCACATCGCACGCCGCTCGGCCATCAAGCACCGCACCGCAGTGATCAACCAGATCAAAGCCCTGTTGGTATCGGCGCCGGATGAGGTGCGTGAAAAGTACCGTGGCTTAACAACATTGAAGATGATCGAGGCGATCGCCCGCTGCCGTCCCGACACCTTGACCGAGCCGTGGGCGCAGTCGACGCTCACCGCGGCCAAGATGCTCGCCCAACGGGTGCAGTTCCTCGAAACCCAAGCCGAAGCCCTCCAGAACCAGATCGACGCGATCGTCACCGCGGCCAATCCCGGGTTGCGGGCGGCCTACGGTGTCGGTGCGGACACCGCGGCCCAACTGCTCATCACTGCCGGGGCCAACCCGCACCGACTGCACAGCGAGGCCGCATTCACCGCCCTGTGCGGCGCCGCACCAGTGCCCGCATCCTCAGGTAAAACCAACCGGCACCGCCTGTCTCGCGGCGGGGACCGCGCTGCCAACCACGCGTTGCATCGCATCGCCCTGGTACGGATGTCCCACCACCAGCCGACCAAGGACTACGTCCAACGACAGACCGCGAAAGGGCACAGCAAAAAGGAGATCCTGCGCAAGCTCAAACGCGCGATCGCGCGGGAAATGTTCAAGCTGCTGACCCGCCAGATCGACGTGCCCGAGTACACCGACCTGCGCCCGGCACGGCAGGCCAAAAACATCTGTCAGCGGCGCTTGAAAACTGACCCCCGCGCGGCAACCGAATTTTGACCCCCTGGTCCGGTGACCTGGCTTTACCCGAGCCAGGAGGATCAGAAGGGAATGTTGTCAGTGGAAGATTGGGCAGAGATTCGGCGGTTGCACCGGGCAGAGAAGATGCCGATCAAGGTGATCGCCCGAATGTTGGGGATATCGAAGAACACCGTCAAGTCCGCGTTGGCGCAGGACGTGCCACCGAAATATGAACGACCACAACGTGGTTCGATTGTTGACGAGGTTGAGCCGCGGATTCGTGAGTTGCTGGCGGCGTATCCGACGATGCCGGCGACGGTGATCGCCGAGCGGATTGGGTGGAGCCGGTCGATCCGGACGTTATCGGCGCGGGTGGCCGAGTTGCGGCCGGTGTATCTGCCGCCGGACCCGGCCTCCCGCACGGCCTATGCCGCTGGGGAGATCGCCCAGTGCGACCTGTGGTTTCCGCCGGTGACGGTACCGGTCGGGTTCGGTCAGGTCCGCAAACCGGCGTTGTTGCCGGTGCTGACGATGATCTGCGCCTACTCGCGCTGGCTGTCAGCGATCCTGATTCCCAGTCGCCGCAGCGAGGATCTGTTCGCCGGGTGGTGGCAGCTGATCGCGGGCCTGGGCGCGGTGCCGCGGGCACTGGTCTGGGACGGTGAAGGAGCGATCGGGCGCTGGCGGGCCGGACGCGTCGAATTGACCACCGAGTGCCAGGCATTCCGCGGGGTGCTGGCCGCCAAGGTGATCGTCTGCCGGCCCGCTGACCCGGAAGCCAAAGGGCTCATCGAGCGGTCTCACGACTACCTGGAGCGCTCGTTTCTGCCCGGGCGCACGTTCGCGTCACCGGCGGATTTCAACACCCAACTGGCCGACTGGTTGGCCCTGGTAAACACCCGGCCGCGCCGCGCGCTGGGCTGCACCCCGACCGATCGGATCGCCGCCGATCGGTCCGCGATGCTGGCGCTGCCACCAGTCTCCCCTGCGACGGGGTGGTGCGCCTCGCTGCGCTTGCCGCGCGATCACTATGTGCGGCTGGACGGCAACGACTACTCGGTGCATCCCAGTGCGGTCGGACGACGGGTGCTGGTGCGCGCGGATCTGGATCGGGTCCACGCATTCTGCGACGGGGACCTGGTCGCCGATCATGACCGGATCTGGGCAACGCATCAGACCCTGTCGGACCCGACCCACGTTGAGGCGGCGAAAGTACTACGGCGCAGGCGAATAACAGCCAAGCACACCACGGTCGAACCGGAGGTCGTGACCCGATCACTGACCGACTACGACACCGCGTTCGGTGTGGACCTCGATGGCGGAGTGGCCTGATGGCGACCGCGAAAACCATCCCGACTGGCCGGGATGTCTCCGCTGAAATCGCCTATCTCACAAGGGCATTGAAAGCACCCACGCTGCGCGAGGCCACCGGGCGGCTCGCCGAACGAGCCCGCGCAGAGAACTGGAGCCACGAGGAATACCTGGCCGCCTGCCTGCAACGTGAAGTGTCCGCCCGCGAAGCCCACGGCGGGGAAGGACGTATCCGAGCAGCCCGGTTCCCATCACGAAAATCATTGGAGGAATTCGACTTCGACCACGCGCGCGGACTCAAACGCGACACCATCGCGCACCTGGGCACCCTGGATTTCGTCACCGCCCGCGACAACGTCGTATTCCTCGGACCACCCGGCACCGGCAAAACCCATCTGGCGACCGGACTGGCGATCCGCGCCTGCCAAGCCGGTCACCGGGTCCTGTTCGCCACCGCCGCCGAATGGGTCGCCCGACTGGCCGAAGCCCACCAGGGCGGGCGCATCCAGCACGAACTGACCCGGCTGGGCCGCTACCCACTGCTCGTCGTCGACGAAGTCGGCTACATCCCGTTCGAACCCGAAGCCGCCAACCTGTTCTTCCAACTGGTGTCCAGCCGCTACGAACGCGCCAGCCTGATCGTCACCTCCAACAAGGCCTTTGGCCGCTGGGGCGAAGTCTTCGGCGACGACGTCGTCGCCGCGGCCATGATCGACCGCCTCGTGCACCACGCCGAAGTCATCACCCTCAAAGGAGACAGCTACCGACTCAAAAACCGCGACCTCGGCCGCACACCTACCGCGGCCACCACCACCGAGGAATAATCACCAACCACCACCCAGGGGGTCAACTTTCACCTGCCACCAGGGGGTCAAATTTCAGATGCCGTCGACAACATCACCGTCACTGCCGCAGCCAACCACTTCGGGGTCTGGCCCACCGTCATCTCCCGCATCGAACGCGGACTACAACGCGACGACACCTTCTCAGAGCAGTACAGAAACTGGCTACACGCCGCTTGACACAAATAGGAGCATCAACGACTACGTCGGCATCTTTGGGCGCCGCCCAGCTCTTATGTGTGATGAACCCTCCGTTGATCCACAGGGTGACGTCGCTAAACTCCTGGTCGACAACTTTCGCGTACAACCGCAGCGCCTCGTAGATCAACTCCCGCTCGTCCTTGAATGGTGCCTGCTCAACGAATAGCTCGTAGATCTCATCGAAAGTCGCTAGATGCCTTCCTGGCGGAAGCGTCGCGTGCGGCCCTGTAGGTGCCGGTATGGCCAAGATTCCCCCGTCGTGTGCCACCAAGACTGCAAGTCTCGGGGCATCGTATGGGCGCGAACGGCACCTCGCGGTCACTTCCACGACACGGCTCCGTCACAAGGGGCAACGAATATCTGATCGACGTGACTTCACCACACGCGATACTTCAGGCCGCGTTCGCGCTAGCACACCGGACTAGCAGTCGAAACCTATTGGCACACTCTTGACGCAACGGGGTTTCAGAATCTGCAAATAGGGCAACTTGCAACCGGCTGAACTGGGAAAGTCTTGGTGGGCGCGGACGGTATCGAACCGCCGACCGCTGGTGTGTAAAACCAGAGCTCTACCACTGAGCTACGCGCCCCGCCTCGGGCACGCTACACGCCGATGGCAGGTCAGGGAAAATCAGTCGATGGCATCCAGGGCGTCGATCCAAACCGACTGGTCCCGCGCCTCGCCCGGTGACGAGCACTCGGCGAACCGCACCACGCCGTCCCCATCGACCAGGAATGTCCCCCGGTCGGGATACCCGGCATCGGTGTTGAAAACCCCGTAGAGCTGGGATACCGCGCCGTGCGGCCAGAAGTCCGAGAGGATCGGGAACTCGAAGCCCGATTCCCGGGCCCACACCTTGTGGGTGGCCGGCGGGCCGACGGAGATGGTCAACGTCTCCACCGACGAATTGTGATAGCGGTCCAGATGTTCCTGAATCTCACCCAGCTCCCCCGCACACACCGGGGTGAACGCCAGCGGGAAGAAGACCAGCAACACGGACTTCCCGCGCAACGCCGACAGCGTCACCGCCCGGCCGTGCTGGTCTTTCAGGGTGAAGTCCGGTGCGACCGACCCGACAGGAATCATGACGCGGCTCGCGAATGCAACTGGGCGGCGACAAACGTGGCGTTTTTCCGCCGTGCAGTTGCACTCGACGTGAGCGCACCGCACGAACCAAGGATTTGTCGC
Organism: Mycolicibacterium sp. HS_4_1; assembly: GCF_054515875.1. Classification (NCBI taxonomy): domain Bacteria; kingdom Bacillati; phylum Actinomycetota; class Actinomycetes; order Mycobacteriales; family Mycobacteriaceae; genus Mycobacterium; species Mycolicibacterium sp. HS_4_1. The sequence continues at coordinate 1,892,074 of NZ_CM137261.1, read as the reverse complement.
GCGGAGGCGGGCTCTTCGGCCAAACCGCCCAACCGCGCCACTCGAGCGCCGACCACTAGTGCCGGCCCGCGGCCTTCGACTTGGGCTGCACCAGGCGGCTGGCAATCCAGTCCCCGAGGTTGGCCGACGAGGTGACCACCAGCCCGGCGGTGGGCGCCGACTCGGCGATCTCGGCAGGCTGGACGTGGCCACCCTTGCCGGTCTTCGGAGTGATCACCCAGATCACGCCGTCGTCGGCCAGCGGGGTGATGGCGTCCATCAAGCGGTCCACCAGGTCGCCGTCGTCATCGCGCCACCACAGCAGCACGACGTCCACGACTTCGTCGGAATCCTCGTCGAGAAGCTCTCCGCCGCACGCATCTTCGATGTCAGCGCGGATGTCGTCGTCGGTGTCCTCGTCCCAGCCCAACTCCTGGACGATCTGATTTTTATGAATGCCCATTCGCTGGGCGTAGTTCGGCGCGTCCGCCGGGGCCACCGGTGTCCTCCTCTAACCTGCCTGTTTGCAGTCCGTGTGTGTGGAACCCAATAGTCGCACGCGGCGACGATTCATTCGACGCAAGACACATCTTTGATCGACAAGATCGGCACGTGTCTTACGAGCATGCCGTCTCAGTGGCCGACTTGGCCGTATTGAACGAGTCGACCGCCGCATTAAAGTCAGAGGTCGACGCATTGGTGCTGATCGCCGTGGCCAGCGTCTGAGCCGCCGCAGCCCAGCCGGCCAGCGCCGCCTTGAGGGCGGGCGACTGTACGGTGGCCGCGCTCTTTGTCACCGAGTCGGCCGCGCGGTGCAGTGCGTCGATGGCGGCCTGCTGCTTGGCGGCGTCGGTACCGCCGGCGTTCTCGGCGTCGACGTAGGCGTTCACCGCCTCCATCGACGGCTTGCCGGTGTCGACGAACACCTTGCAGGCAGCTTCGGTCGCCGCCACCGAGGCGCTCGACGAACTCGAACTGGCCGAAGCGGCCGCCGACAGCGACACCGACGTGCGGTACGCCGCTGCACCGGGCTGGTCGACCGTGGAACTGCCTTCGACGGACTTACTGCAGCCGACGATCACCATGGCGCAGACCGCCACGCCCCCGAACGCCAAAGCGGCTGCGCGAAGCCGCGAGACACCTGCCGCGCTGGTCATCATCAGCTGACCGTACAGGGTGAATAGGTCAATCAGGGCCATCCGAACGCGTACTCGCCGGTAGCCCACCCCAACGCCTAATCTGCGCAACGATGGGGGGACGATGGGTAGTGCCAAAAGCATCCCCAAAATCGAATACCAAGGAGTGGCAGTTGACCACTGAGTTCGTGCGCCAAGACCTGGCTCAAAACTCCAGTACCTCAGCCGAACCCGACCGGGTCCGGGTGATCCGTGATGGCGTCGCGTCGTACCTACCCGACATCGACCCAGACGAGACCGCCGAATGGCTGGAATCGTTCGACGACCTGTTGAGTCGGTCGGGGCCCGCGCGTGCCCGCTACCTGATGCTCCGGCTGCTGGAGCGCTCGCGCGAGATGCGCGTGTCCATTCCCGCGCTGACGTCCACCGACTACGTCAACACCATCCCCACCGATCTGGAGCCGTGGTTCCCCGGTGACGAAGAGGTCGAGCGCCGCTTCCGCCGCTGGATCCGCTGGAACGCCGCGATCATGGTGCACCGCGCGCAGCGGCCGGGAGTCGGTGTGGGCGGCCATATTTCGACGTACGCGTCGTCGGCGTCGCTGTACGAGGTCGGCTTCAACCACTTCTTCCGCGGCAAGAACCACGCCGGCGGCGGCGACCAGATCTTCATTCAGGGCCACGCCTCCCCCGGCATCTACGCCCGCGCCTTCCTCGAGGGCCGAATCGACGAACACCGCTTGGACGGTTTCCGGCAGGAGCACTCGCACGCCGGACTGGGCGGCGGCCTGCCGTCGTACCCGCACCCGCGCCTGATGCCTGATTTCTGGGAATTCCCCACGGTGTCAATGGGTTTGGGCCCGATGAACGCCATCTACCAGGCGCGCTTCAACCATTATCTGCATGACCGCGGCCTCAAGGACACCAGCGACCAGCATGTGTGGGCGTTCCTCGGCGACGGCGAGATGGACGAGCCCGAGAGCCGTGGCCTGATCCAGGTCGCCGCCAACGAGGCGCTGGACAACCTGACGTTCGTCGTCAACTGCAACCTGCAGCGTCTGGACGGCCCGGTCCGCGGCAACGGCAAGATCATCCAGGAGCTGGAGTCGTTCTTCCGCGGCGCCGGCTGGAACGTCATCAAGGTGGTGTGGGGCCGCGAATGGGACGCCCTGCTGCACGCCGACAAGGACGGCGCGCTGGTCAACCTGATGAACGTCACGCCCGATGGTGACTACCAGACCTACAAGGCCAACGATGGCGCGTACGTGCGCGACCACTTCTTCGGCCGCGACCCGCGCACCAAGGCCCTGGTCGAGTCGATGACCGACCAGGAGATCTGGAACCTCAAGCGCGGCGGCCACGACTACCGCAAGTTGTATGCCGCCTACCGCGCGGCCATGGAGCACAAGGGCCAGCCGACGGTGATCCTGGCCAAGACCATCAAGGGCTACACCCTGGGCAGCCACTTCGAGGGCCGCAACGCCACGCACCAGATGAAGAAGCTGGCGCTCGACGACCTCAAGAAATTCCGCGACGCCACGCGGGTGCCGATCACCGACGCCCAGCTGGAAGAGAACCCGTACCTGCCGCCGTACTACCACCCGGGTTCCGAGTCACCGGAAATCCGGTACATGCTGGACCGGCGCCGGTCGCTCGGCGGTTTCCTGCCGGAGCGGCGCACCAAGGCCAAGCCGCTGCCGCTGCCGGGCCGCGAGGTCTACAAGTCGCTCAAGAAGGGTTCGGGCAACCAGGCTGTAGCCACCACCATGGCTACGGTCCGTACCTTCAAAGAACTGTTGCGGGACAAGAACATCGGGCCGCGCATCGTGCCGATCATCCCCGACGAGGCCCGCACGTTCGGGATGGACTCGTGGTTCCCCAGCCTGAAGATCTACAACCGAAACGGCCAGCTGTACACCGCCGTGGACGCCGATTTGATGTTGGCGTACAAGGAAAGTGAAATCGGCCAGATCCTGCACGAGGGCATCAATGAGGCGGGGTCGACGGCGTCGTTCACCGCGGTGTCGACGTCGTATGCCACGCATGACCTGCCGATGATCCCGATTTACATCTTCTATTCGATGTTCGGGTTCCAGCGCACCGGCGACGGGTTCTGGGCGGCGGCCGACCAGATGGGGCGCGGCTTCGTGCTGGGCGCCACGGCCGGGCGCACGACGCTCACCGGCGAGGGCCTACAACACGCGGACGGCCATTCACTGCTGCTGGCTTCGACCAACCCCGCGGTGGTGGCGTACGACCCGGCGTTCGCCTACGAGATCGCGTACATCATCGAGAACGGCCTCGAGCGTATGTACGGCGAGAACTCGGAGAACGTCTACTTCTACATCACCATCTACAACGAGCCGTATGCCCAGCCGGCCGAGCCCGAGAACTTCGATCCCGAGGGCGTTTTGCGCGGCATGTACCGCTACCGCGCCGCGACGGACAAGCGCTCGAGCACGGCGCAGATCCTGGCCTCGGGTGTCGCAATGCCCGAGGCGCTGCGGGCCGCGGACATGCTGTCCGCGGACTGGGACGTGGCCGCCGACGTATGGTCGGTTACCAGCTGGGGCGAGCTGAACCGCGATGGCGTGGCCATCGACCGGCACGCGCTGCGGCACCCCGACCAGCAGGCCGGCGTGCCGTACGTGACCGCCAAGCTCGCGAACACCGCAGGCCCCGTCGTCGCGGTGTCGGACTGGATGCGCGCGGTGCCCGAGCAGATCCGTCCCTGGGTGCCGAACACCTACGTGACGCTGGGCACCGACGGGTTCGGCTTCTCCGACACCCGCCCGGCGGCCCGTCGCTACTTCAATACCGACGCCGAGTCGGTGGTGGTGGCGGTGCTGGAGGCGCTGGCTCGGGACGGCGAGATCGACCCGTCGGTGGCCATCGCGGCGGCCAAGCAGTACCGGATCGACGACGTCTCGGCGGCCGAGGTCTCATTCGCGGACACCGGCAGCGCGTAGGCATACATGCGCCGACATGACGGTTTCTGACGAAAATTGCCCGATACACGTCAGAAACCGTCATCTCGGCGTAGCCAGTTGGCAGAAATCTCCAGAATTCAGGCGTAGCTTTTAGAAGTGCCCGACAATACGCCCGGCAAGCGGTTCGTCCCGCCCAAGTCCACCCTCGAGGTGCTGGAGAACGTGCCGGACACCGTGCTGCGCCGCCTCAAGCAGTACTCCGGCACGTTGGCCACCCAAGCGGTGCACGCACTGGAGGAGCGCCTGCCGTTCTTCGCCGAGCTCGAAGCGTCCCAGCGGGCCAGCGTCCACCTGGTGGTGCAGACCGCCGTCGTCAACTTCGTCGAGTGGATGCGTGACCCGAACAGCGACGTCAGCTACACCGCAGAAGCCTTCGAAGTGGTGCCCCAGGACCTCCGACGCCGGATTGCGCTGCGGCAATCGGTGGAGATGGTGCGGACCACGATGGAGTTCTTCGAGGAAGTCGTGCCGCTCCTGGCCCGCACCGAAGAGCAGCTGACCGCACTGACCGCCGGCATCCTGCGATACAGCCGCGATCTGGCCTTCGCGGCGGCCAGCGCCTATGCCGACCAGGCCGAGGCCCGCGGCGCCTGGGATACCCGAATGGAAGCCAACGTCGTCGACGCCGTGGTGCGCGGCGACGTCGGCACCAGCCTGCAGTCGCAGGCCGCGGCGCTGAACTGGGACGCGACCGCCCCCGCGACCGTCGTCGTGGGGTATCCCCAGCCCGACCGCGCCGACCTGGCCGGCGAGGACGTGCACGACGTCGCCAGCCGGCACGGCCGCGTCGCGCTGTCCGACGTGCACGGCACCTGGCTGGTGGCCATCGTGTCCGGCCCCATCGCGCCCACCGACCGATTCCTGGGCGAGTTGATGGCCGTGTTCGCCGACGGCCCGGTGGTGATCGGGCCGATGGCCGCGACGCTGGCGGCCGCCCACTACAGCGCCACCGAAGCAATCGCGGGAATGAATGCGGTGGGCGGTTGGACCGGCGCGCCACGCCCCGTCCCCGCCCGCGAGCTACTGCCCGAACGCGCGCTGCTCGGCGACCGCTCGGCCGTTGCCGCGCTGGAGCTAGAGGTCGTCCGGCCGCTGGCAGACGCGGGTCCGGCGCTTTCTGAGACGCTCGACGCCTACCTCGATGCCGGCGGCGCCATAGAAGCGTGCGCCCGCAAATTGTTCGTTCATCCAAACACCGTCCGCTACCGACTCCGCCGCATCGCCGACTTCACCGGCCGCGATCCGATGGTGCCCAGGGATGCGTATGTGCTTCGCGTGGCCTCGACGGTCGGTCGATTGCACCGTCAGGCGCCTCAAGCCAACTCGCAAACCGCCTGATCAGGGCCTACAGAAGCGGCCTACCCAGCAGTAACTAACGCGACCGCAGAGTGATCCACGTCGCAGCGAGGTCTCGGCAACGTTGCATAACGTGCGTTTTTGTAGACATTCCACAAAACTTTAAGACGAGGTTCATAATCTCTTACACGGCATAAAACCCGCTTCACAGTGTTTTCTTAATCCGTGCCCCAAACACCTGTGCTTGCGCTGCTTGCCCCCGGGCAGGGATCTCAGACGCCCGGCATGCTCACCCCTTGGTTGGAGCTGCCCGGCGCTGCTGACCGGCTGGCCACCTGGTCCGAGATCAGCGGCCTCGATCTGGCCCAGCTCGGCACCACCGCGACCGCCGAGGAGATCACCGACACCGCGGTGACCCAGCCGCTGGTCGTCGCGGCCACGCTGCTCGCGCACGAAGAACTGACCAAGCGCGGCCTGTTGGCCGGCGCCACCACGATCGTCGCGGGCCACTCCGTCGGCGAGATCGCCGCCTACGCCATCGCCGGCGTCATCTCCGCCGACGAGGCCATCAAGCTCGCCGCCACCCGCGGCGCCGAGATGGCCAAGGCCTGCGCCACCGAGCCCACCGGCATGGCCGCCGTGCTCGGTGGCGACGAGGCCGAGGTACTGGCCCGTCTCGAAGCGCTGGAACTCGTCCCGGCCAACCGCAACGCAGCGGGCCAGATCGTCGCCGCCGGTGCCGTCGCGGCGCTGGAGAAGCTGGCCGAGGATCCGCCAGCCAAGGCCCGCGTTCGCGTGCTGGCCACCGCCGGTGCCTTCCACACGCACTACATGGGCTCGGCGCAGGAGCCGTACGCGGCTGCCGCGGCAACCGTGACCCCCAGCGAGCCGACCACCACCCTGCTGTCCAACGCCGACGGCCAGCCGGTCGCCGACGCCGCGGACGCCATGGCCAAGCTGGTCGCCCAGATGACCCGCCCGGTGCGCTGGGACCTGTGCTCGGAAACGATGCGGAAGCGCTTCAGTGCCGCGCAGGAAGGTCAGGCGATCACCGGCATCATCGAGTTCCCGCCGGCGGGCACCCTGGCCGGCATTGCCAAGCGCGAAGTCAAGGGCGTGCCGACGCATCCCATCAAGACCCCCGCAGACCTGGACGCACTCACCGAGTTCTGACAGAGCTGTTTGCCGAAACAACCAACCCGGCGCACCAAATCCGGTGTGCCGACACAACAAAAAGAAGGAGCCATCGTGGCTGCCAGTCAAGAAGAAATCATCGCCGGCCTCGCCGAGATCATCGAAGAGGTCACCGGTATCGAGCCGTCTGAGGTCACCCCGGAGAAGTCCTTCGTCGACGACCTGGACATCGATTCGCTGTCGATGGTTGAGATCGCCGTCCAGACCGAGGACAAGTACGGCGTGAAGATCCCGGACGAGGACCTGGCCGGCCTGCGCACCGTTGGCGACGTCGTCGCCTACATCCAGAAGCTCGAGGAAGAGAACCCCGAGGCTGCTGCCGCACTGCGCGATAAGTTCACGAAGTGACCAGGCCTTCCACGGCTAACGGAGGCTTCCCGAACGTCGTGGTGACCGCCGTGGAGGCAACCACGGCGCTCGCTGCTGATATCGAGAGCACGTGGAAGGGCCTCCTGGCAGGCGAGAGCGGTATCCGCGAACTCACCGACGACTTCGTCACCAAGTGGGACCTTCCGGTGCGTATCGGTGGTCACCTGGTCGACGACATCGAAAGCGAGTTGACTCGCGTCGAGCTGCGCCGCAACTCGTACGTGCAGCGCCTGTCTCTGGTGCTGGCCCGACGGTTGTGGCAGAACGCCGGCGCGCCGGAGGTCGATCCCGATCGATTCGCCGTCGTGATCGGCACCGGTCTCGGCGGTGGCGAGAAGATCGTCGAGACCTACGACGCCATGAACGAGGGCGGCATCCGCAAGGTCAGCCCGCTCGCCGTTCAGATGATCATGCCCAACGGTGCGGCCGCGGTCGCCGGCTTGGAGCTGGGTGCCCGTGCCGGGGTCATCACCCCGGTGTCGGCGTGCTCGTCGGGTTCTGAGGCCATCGCCCACGGCTGGCGTCAGATCGTCATGGGTGACGCGGACTTCGCCGTCGTCGGCGGCGTCGAGGGCACCATCGAAGCGCTGCCGATCGCGGCGTTCTCGATGATGCGCGCGATGTCGACCCGCAACGACGATCCGGCCGCCGCGTCGCGGCCGTTCGACAAGGACCGCGACGGATTCGTGTTCGGTGAAGCCGGCGCGATGATGATCATTGAGACCGAAGAGCACGCCCTGGCCCGCGGCGCCAAGCCGATCGCCCGGTTGCTCGGCGCTGGTATCACCTCGGACGCGTTCCACATGGTGGCTCCGGCGGACAACGGCCTGCGGGCCGGTGCCGCGATGAAGCGGGCGTTGGAGACCGCGGGACTGTCCCCCAAGGACATCTCGCACATCAACGCCCACGGCACGGCCACCCCGATCGGCGACACCGCCGAGGCCAATGCCATCCGGGTTGCCGGATGTCAGGACGCCGCGGTGTACGCGCCGAAGTCTGCGCTGGGTCACTCGATCGGTGCGGTCGGTGCGCTGGAGTCGGTGTTGACGGTCCTCGCGTTGCGCGACGGGGTCATCCCCCCGACGCTGAACTACGAGACACCGGACTCCGAGATTGATCTCGATGTGGTTGCGGGCGAGCCGCGGTATGGCGACTACAAGTACGCCATCAACAACTCGTTCGGGTTCGGTGGACACAATGTCGCCCTGGCCTTTGGGCGCTATTAAGTCGAAGGGACATTGGAGCAGTAATGGCAGGGGTAACCACACGAGGGTTGTCTACGGGGAATGGTCTCCCCAACGTGGTCGTCACGGGCATAGCCATGACGACTGCGCTGGCAACCGACGCTGAAACCACGTGGCAGAAGCTCCTTGACGGAGAGAGTGGGATTCGTCTCCTCGATGACCCGTTCATCGAGGAGTACGACCTTCCCGTCCGCATCGGTGGGCATCTGCACGAGGATTTCGAAAGTGAACTGACGCGCGTCGAGCTGCGTCGGCTGTCATATCTGCAAAAAATGTCGACGGTCATCGGCCGGCGAGTCTGGGAAAACGCAGGCTCGCCGGACGTTGATCCGCGTCGGCTCATGGTGTCGATCGGCACCGGTATCGGTTCCGCCGAAGAGCTGGTGTTCGCCTACGACGCCATGCGTGAACGGGGCCTACGAGCGGTGTCGCCGCTGGTGGTGCAGATGTTCATGCCCAATGGGGCGGCGGCCGCCGTCGGGTTGGATCGCAAGGCCAAGGCCGGGGTGACCACCCTGATCTCCGCCTGCGCGTCCGGTTCGGAAGCCATCGCCAATGCCTGGCGCCAGCTGGTGCTGGGCGAGGCGGACGTCGCCATCTGTGGTGGCGTCGAAACAAAGATCGAGGCAGTGCCGATCGCCGGGTTCGCCCAGATGCGCATCGTGCTGTCCAATACCAACGACAACCCGGCCGGTGCCTGCCGCCCGTTCGACCGCGACCGCAACGGCTTCGTGTTCGGTGAAGGCGGCGCCATGCTGGTGCTGGAGACCGAGGAACACGCGAAGGCCCGCGGCGCCAACATCCTGGCCCGCCTCATGGGTGCCAGCGTGACTTCGGACGGCTACCACATCGTGGCCCCGGACCCCAACGGTGAACAGGCCGGCTACGCCATGACCCGGGCCATAGAACTGGCAGGGCTCGTTCCTTCTGACATCGACCACGTCAACGCACACGCGACGGGCACCAGCGTCGGTGACGTCGCCGAGGGCGTGGCCATCAACAACGCCATGAAGGGCCACCGGCCCGCGGTGTACGCCCCCAAGTCGGCGCTGGGCCACTCGGTGGGCGCGGTCGGTGCGGTGGAATCCATTCTCACCGTGCTCGCACTGCGCGACGGCGTCATCCCGCCCACACTGAACCTGGAAAACCTGGACCCGGAGATCGATCTGGACGTGGTCTCCAAGGCTCCGCGACAGGGCGAATACAAGTACGCAATCAACAACTCGTTCGGGTTCGGCGGTCACAACGTCGCGCTCGCCTTCGGCCGGTACTGAGCAACCCCGGAAAATCCAGCGCAGTCCTCGGGATGCGAGATCAAGGAGATTAGAAAATGACGACCCTGGCACCTGAGGCGACGGCCGCCGAATCACTTGATCCTCGCGACCCGCTGCTGCGCCTGCAGACCTTCTTCGACCCGGGCAGCGTGAAGCCGCTGCACGAGCGCGACAAGTCGGGCGTCCTGGCCGCCTCCGGCACCGTCAACGGTGTGCACACCATCGCGTTCGCCACGGACGGCACCGTCATGGGTGGCGCCATGGGCGTCGACGGCTGCGCGCACATCGTCCGTGCCTACGACACCGCCATCGACGAGCAGGCCCCCATCGTGGGTATCTGGCACTCCGGTGGCGCCCGGCTGGCAGAGGGCGTGCGCGCGCTGCACGCCGTGGGGCTGGTCTTCGAGGCCATGATCCGGGCCTCGGGCTACATCCCCCAGATCTCGCTGGTCGTCGGCTTCGCCGCCGGTGGTGCCGCCTACGGCCCGGCGCTGACCGATGTCATCGTCATGGCCCCCGAGGGTCGCGTCTTCGTCACCGGCCCCGACGTGGTCCGCAGCGTCACCGGTGAGGACGTCGACATGGTCTCGCTCGGTGGCCCCGAAACCCACCACAAGAAGTCGGGCGTGTGCCATATCGTCGCCGACGACGAGCTGGACGCCTACGAGCGCGGCCGTCGCCTGGTCGGCCTCTTCTGCCAGCAGGGTCATTTCGACCGCACCAAGGCCGAGGCCGGCGACACCGACATCCGTGCCCTCATGCCCGAGTCGGCACGACGTGCCTACGACGTGCACCCGATCGTCGAGGCCCTGCTCGACGAGGGCGTGCCCTTCGAAGAGTTCCAGTCCAAGTGGGCGCCGTCCATCGTGGTCGGCCTGGGGCGCCTCGCCGGTCGCTCCGTCGGCGTCATCGCCAACAACCCGCTGCGCCTGGGCGGCTGCCTGAACTCCGAAAGCGCCGAGAAGGCAGCACGTTTCGTGCGCCTGTGCGACGCCTTCGGCATCCCGCTGGTTGTCCTGGTGGACGTGCCCGGCTACCTGCCCGGTGTGGACCAGGAGTGGGGCGGCGTGGTGCGTCGCGGCGCCAAGCTGCTGCACGCGTTCGGTGAGGCCGAGGTCCCCCGCGTCACCCTGGTGACCCGCAAGATCTACGGCGGCGCCTACATCGCGATGAACTCGCGGTCGCTCGGTGCGTCGAAGGTCTTCGCCTGGCCGGACGCCGAGGTCGCCGTCATGGGCGCCAAGGCTGCCGTCGGCATCCTCCACAAGCGCAAGCTGGCCGCTGTCGAAGATGCCGCGGAACGCGAAGCCCTCCATGAGGAACTCGCCCTCGAACACGAGCGCATCGCCGGTGGCGTCGACTCGGCCATCGAGATCGGCGTGGTCGACGAGAAGATCGACCCGGCCCACACCCGGTCGAAGATCACGCAGGCCCTCGCCGAGGCCCCGGCCCGCCGTGGTCGCCACAAGAACATCGCGCTGTAATTGATAGCGGCCGAATGGCCAGTTATCGCACGCATTCTTCGGGATTTCGTGCGATAACTGGCCATTCGCCGTTTGTGGGCGATGAATTCTGTCGACGATGGAAGTCTGTACAACCATGACGCAACTGGTGAAAGTACAGAACTTCTGTGTGTCGGCCGACGGCTTCGGCGCGGGGACCGGCCAGAGTTTCGAGCGGCCCTTCGGCCATGCCGACCCGGCGACCCTCGTCGGCTCCTGGGCCGGTGCCACCGCCAGTTGGCCCACTCGCACCGACGCTGGTGGTAGCCGCGGTCTCGATGACTACCTGGTGCGGGACTTCTCCAACAACATCGGCGCAGAGATCATGGGCTCCAACAAGTTCAGCCCCTACCGCGGCCCGGCCAGGCTCGACTGGCAGGGCTGGTGGGGCGACGAACCACCATTCCACACCCCGGTCTTCGTGATGACGCACCACCTACGGCCGTCATTCACACTGTCGGACACCACGTTCCATTTCGTCGACGCCGCACCGGCCGAGGTGCTGGAGCAAGCCCGGGAAGCCGCGCAGGGCAAGGATGTTCGCATCGGTGGCGGCGCGCAGACCGTGCGGGAGTTCCTCGACGCCGACCTCATCGACACCCTGCACGTCGCGGTGTCCCCCAGCGTGACGCTCGGCGCGGGCTCACGACTCTGGGAGTCCCCCGACGAGCTGCTCGACCGGTACCACTGCGACGTGGTGCCGAGCCCCAGCGGCGTCATCCACCACCTCTTCTGGCGCCGCTGAGCCGTCGGGCCTACCGCGTGGTGTAGCCACCGTTGGCGAAGATGGTCTGGCCGCTCACCCAATGCCCCTCGTCGGCGAGGAACACCACCAGCGGGGCAATGTCCTCGATGCGGGTCAGTCGGTTCCCCATGGCCTGCGATTTGTGGAACGCCACCCGCTCGGGGGTTTCCTGGCCGTAGAAGAACGGGGTGTCCATGGGTCCGGGTCCGACGTTGTTGACATTGATCCCGCGCGCCGCAAACTCCTTCGCCGCCGCGCGGGTGAAGTGCTCGACGGGGCTCTTCGCGCCGGCGTAGGTGCTGTACCCGTCGGTGAAGGCGGCCAGCAGTGCCGTCACGATGGTGATCACCGAGCCGCCGTCGTTCAGCCGCAGGCCGGCTTGCTGCAGGAAGAAGTACGCCGCCTTGGCGTTGATGTCGAACATCGAATCATATTCGGCCTCAGTGGTTTCCACGATCGGCTTGCGCAGCACCTTGCCAACGGTGTTGATGGCGATGTCCACGCCGCCGAAAGCTCCGACGGCCGCATCGAACAGCTTCTCCACGTTGCCCGGCACGGTGAGGTCGCCCTGGACCTTGATGGCCTTGGCACCGGACGACTCGATCGCGGCGATGGTCCGGTCGGCGTCGGCCTCGGTGGCCGCACTGTTGTAATGCACCGCGACGTTGACGCCCCGCGCGCCGAGTGTGGTGCTGATCAGGCCGCCCAGGTTCTTGGCTCCGGCGGCGACGACTGCTGACTTCCCCTCGAGATTGCTCATGCGGCCCACGCTAGCCACGACCAACCACAAATAGAAACGCAACTTTTCTACCTATTCACAAGCATCATTTGTGGATAAGGTGGACCTCGATGACCAGGCCATACCCCGACCTGCGCCGGCTGCAGCACTTCCTGGCAGCCGCCGACGCCGGCGGATTCACCCGCGCCGCGGATCAGCTGCATCTCAGCCAGCAGGCCCTGAGCAGTTCCATCCGCCAGCTCGAAAAGGAGCTGGGTGCAACGCTTTTCGATCGCGACGGCCGACGCGTCACGCTGACACCAGCCGGCCGACAGCTACACAGCGATGCGCGCACCCTCCTTGCCGCCGCCCGCACCGTCGCCGACCACGTGCAGCGGGCAGCCAGCGCGGCGCGGGAGAACTACGTAGTCGGGCACACCCCCGCACTCAGCGGCATCGAGGCGTACGCACTACTTGAGCCGGTGATCGACGCCTTCGACGACGTCTCCTTCACCTTCCGTCAGATGTTTCCCGATCAGCTGTCCCCCGCGCTGATCGACGGATCGATCCAGCTTGCGCTGCGCCGCGGCGTCGCACCGGATCGGGATCTCGCGACCGCGGTGCTGGGCTATCACCCGGTCCGCGTGGCGGTGCTCAGCACACACCCTCTGGCGCGGCGCGACACCGTCGACCTCACCGACCTGACTCACGAACGGATCGCACTCTGGGCGCCACCGGGCGCGTCGTACTACAGCGATCTCCTACTCGGCACCTGCCGAAGAGCCGGCTTCGAGCCGGACTATGTGGTGAGCCGCGTGCAGGGCGCGGCCACGGTAGCGGCCCCGCTGACGACGGGCGCCGTCGCATTCGTGACGCATCCGGTCGGACCGGTGATGGACGGCCGGGTGACAGTCGTCGACCTACAACCACCGCTGTTGGTACCGGTACAGGCCATGTGGCAGCGCCACACCAGCTCGCCGATCCGGGATCTCTTGCTGACACAGCCGCATTGAACGAGTGCGGCACACGGCAGTCAGCTCGTCACAGCACCAAGTGCCAGCAGGCTCCGCGCGCCGGCGTCAGTCGGCCACGAATTCCGCAGCCACGGCAGCGACGCGCTCGCGGTCGGCGGCGACCAACCCGATCCGGGTGCGACGATCCAGGATGTCGTCGGCGGTGAGCGCACCTTCGCGCGTGACGGCGTATTCGAATTCGGCTCGCGTGACGTCGATTCCGTCGGCCACAGGCTCAGTCGGGCGGGAACACGTGGCGACGGCGAACACGTTCGACGCCTCCGCGCCGTAGCGCGCCACCAACGACTCCGGCAGCGCCGCAACACGATCGACCGATACGGGGTTCTCCGGAGCACCGACCAGCGGCAGGTTCCTGGTGCGGCACTGTCCTGCGCCGAGCCCGCGCAGCGCCACCGCCCGGTCCAGTACATCTTCGGCCATGTACCGGTATTCGGTGAGCTTGCCGCCGACGACGCTGAGCACGCCGTTGCCCGATTCGACGACCGCGTGATCGCGGGAGACGTCGGCGGTACTGCCTTCGCCGGTGTCGATCAGCGGCCGCAGACCGGCATACGAACCCAACACGTCATCCGGCCCCAGGCTGGTGGCCAACGCGGTGTTGACGGTGTCCAGCAGGAATTTGACCTCCGCCGGAGTCGGTTGCGGCACATCAGGAATGGGGCCGGGCGCGTCCTCGTCGGTAAGGCCGAGGTATACCCGGCCGAGCTGTTCGGGCATGGCGAAGATGAACCGGTTGAGCGCGCCGGGGATCGGAACCGTCAGAGCCGCAGTCGGGTTCCCGAATGCCTTGGCGTCGAATACGAGGTGGGTGCCGCGACTGGGCCGCAGCTTGATCGCGCCGTCGAGCTCGCCGGCCCACACACCGGCGGCGTTGATCACCGCACGAGCCGTCAGGTCGAAGGACTCCCCGTTGAGCTGGTCGGTCAGCCGAACCGAGGTGCCGGTGGCGTCGGACGCGGCCACGCGAGTCAGAATGCGGGCGCCGTGCTGGGCGGCGGTCCGCGCCACCGCCGTGACCAGACGGGCATCATCGATGAGCTGACCGTCGTAAGCGAGCAACGCACCGTCGAGTCCGTCACGACGGACGGCGGGCACCAATTCGGCAGCGCGAGCGGCGCTGACACGCCCCGACCGCGGCAGGACCGACGCCGAGGTACCGGCCAGTCGGCGCAGGCCGTCGCCCGCGATGAAACCAGTGCGCACTAAAGCCCTTGAGGCCCGGTTCATCTCGGGTAGCAGCGGCACCAGCTGCGGCATGGCGTGCACGAGGTGCGGGGCATTACGGCTCATCAGGATGCCGCGTTCGATGGCACTGCGCCGGGCGATACCGACGTTGCCGGTGGCCAGGTAGCGCAGCCCGCCGTGCACGAGTTTCGAACTCCACCGGCTCGTCCCGAAAGCCAGGTCGTGCTTCTCCACGAGCACCGTCGACAGTCCGCGGCAGGCAGCGTCCAAGGCGATGCCCACCCCGGTGATACCGCCGCCGATGACGACGACGTCGACCGTGCCTCCATCGGCCAAGGCCGTCAGTTCGGCCGCGCGACGGGCCGCGTTCAGAGCACTGCGGCGGGCCGCATCAGGGATGTTGCGGCGGGCCGCATCAGGGGTGTTCATGCCTTCAGGTATCCGTTCAGCGAGTGAGCGAGTTCGATGTCCAGTGCGGTGACATCGAGGACCGACGCAACCATCTGTGCGGACTGGATGGCCGACTGCACGATCAGCAGGCACATGGCCGCGAGTTGCCTGGGATCACCGGGGCGGACGCTGCCGTCGGCTTGCGCCGTTGCCAGCGCACCGGCGAGCACTTCCAGCAGAATCTGCTGGCTGGTACCCATCCGCTGGGCGATGTAGACCATCGCCAGCGCAGGTGCGCTGCTCAGCACGGACATGATGACCTCGTCGTCGCGCAGCCGCTCGGCCATGCCGACCATCCGCTTGACGATCGCCTCACGGTCGGTGCCGTCGACGGTGACTTCGCCCAGCACGTTGGTGATTCGTGTCGTCAGCAGTGCCGCGAGGATCGCCTGAGTGTCCGGCCAGCGCCGGTACACCGTCGGCCGGCTGACCCCGGCCCGGCGCGCGATCTCGGCCAACGTCACCCGATCGACCCCGAAGGCGATCACGCAGTCGGCCGCAGCGTCGATGATTCGGGCATCCATGGAATCCCGAGCTTCATCGTTACTGATTGACATCATATGTAATACTGTAACGCATGAGCGCGACACGTGACCACCTGGAACCGCCGATGAAGTGGAACGCCTGGGGTGACCCCGCTGCAGCCAAGCCGCTGTCCGAAGGCATCCGCGGACTGCTGACCGCGGCCCTCGGCATCGACGCCACCCCGGCCGACGAACCCGAGGCCGATCAGGTCACGTTGCGCCCCTCCACCCTGACCGACGCCGACCGCGGCGCACTTGCCGGCATCGTCGGCGACGAGTTCTGCCGCACCGGCGATCACGACCGCCTGCTGCGGGCCGGCGGTAAGTCGACACTGGACTTGTTGCGCCGCAAGGACACCGGCGAACAGGACGCACCGGATGCGGTCCTGTTGCCCGGCTCTGAAGACGAAATCGCAGACGTGCTCCGGTACTGCACCGAGCACCGCATCGCCGTCGTGCCCTTCGGCGGCGGCACCAGCGTCGTCGGCGGACTGGACCCTATCCGGGGCGGCTTCAACGCCGTCGTATCGCTCGATCTACGCCGCCTGGACCGGCTGGTCGCCCTCGACAAGGAGTCCGGCGAGGCCGAACTCGAGGCCGGTGTCACCGGCCCGCAGGCTGAAGAACTTCTTGGCGCCGAAGGCTTTTCCCTCGGCCACTTCCCACAGAGCTTCGAGTTCGCCACCATCGGCGGGTTCGCGGCCACGCGGTCGTCAGGTCAGAATTCGGCCGGCTACAGCCGCTTCGACGACATGGTGCGCGGCCTGACCGTCGTCACCCCCGCCGGTGTGCTGGACCTGGGCCGCGCCCCGGCGTCGGCGGCCGGCCCAGACCTGCGTCAGCTGATCGTCGGGTCCGAGGGCACGTTCGGCGTCATCACCCGGGTGCGTGTCCGCGTCCATCCGGTGCCCGAGACCACCCGCTACGAGGCCTGGTCCTTCCCCGACTTCGCCACGGGCGCAGCGGCTTTGCGCGCCGCGGTCCAGACGGGCACCGGCCCGACGGTCATCCGGCTGTCCGATGAGGTGGAGACCGGGATCAACCTCGCGACCACCGAAAGCATCGGCGAACAGACCATCACCGGCGGCTGCCTGGCCATCACCCTGTTCGAAGGTTCTGCCGCGCATACCGAGAGCCGCCATGACGAAACACGTGCGCTGCTGGCCGCCCAGGGTGGCACGTCGCTTGGCGAGGCCCCGGCGCGTGCGTGGCAGCACGGCCGGTTCGGTGCGCCGTACCTGCGTGACGCGCTCCTGACAGCCGGCGCCCTGTGCGAGACCCTGGAGACCGCAACGACGTGGTCCAACCTGCCGGCGCTGAAGCAAGCCGTCACCGAGGCGCTCACGACGTCGCTACAGGAAAGTGGCACAACGGCTTTGGTGATGTGCCACATCTCGCACGTCTACCCGACCGGCGCCTCGCTGTACTTCACCGTCGTGGCGGGCCAGCGTGGCAACCCCATCGAGCAGTGGCGGGCGGCGAAGACCGCCGCGTCCGAGGCGATGGTGCGCTGCGGTGCCACCATCACCCATCACCACGCGGTCGGCGCCGATCACAAGCCGTGGATGACGGCCGAGGTCGGCGACCTGGGAGTCCAGGTTCTGCGCGCCGTGAAGAACGTGCTCGATCCGGGCGGAATCCTCAACCCGGGCAAGCTGATCCCATGACGCGGACGCCCCAGCGTGTCACCCTGCTGACCAACCCGGCGTCGGGCCAAGGGCACGGGTCCGTGGCCGCCCAACGGGCTGTCGTGCGGCTGCAGCGCCGCGGCGTCGACGTCGTGGAGCTCATCGGATCGGATGCCGCCCACGCGCGCCGATTGCTCGACGAAGCGCTGGACCACGGCACCGATGCGGTGGTGGTCGCCGGCGGCGACGGCATGATTTCCCTTGTGCTGCAGGCGCTTGCACAGAGCGATGTGCCACTCGGGATCATCCCGGCCGGTACCGGGAACGACCATGCACGCGAGTTCGGCATTCCGCGGGACGATCCGGAGGCGGCCGCCGACATCGTAGCCACGGGACGCACCGAGACCATCGACCTCGGGCGCATCGAGGCCGCAGACGGCACCGTCAAGTGGTTCGGCACCGTGATGGCCGCCGGCTTCGACTCACTGGTCACTGACCGCGCGAATCGGATGACGTGGCCACGCGGGCGAATGCGCTACAACGTGGCGATGCTCGCCGAGCTGTCACAGTTACGCCTGCTCCCCTTCCACATGAGTTTCGACGGCGGGCCGGTGGACCAAACACCGCTGACGTTCGCCGCGTTCGGCAACACCCGGAGCTACGGCGGCGGCATGCTGATCTGCCCGGGAGCCGATCGGCACGACGGACTGCTGGACGTCACGATGGCCGCCTCGGCATCCCGGACGAAGTTGATCCGGTTGTTCCCCACCGTGTTCAAAGGCACCCACGTCAACCGCGACGAGGTCAAGACAGTGCGCGCGCGGTCCATCACCATCGACTGCCCCGGCATAAATGCCTATGCCGACGGCGAATTCATGTGTCCGCTGCCGGTGACGGTGTCCGCGGTACCGGGGGCATTGCGGGTCCTGGTTCCGTAGCCGGGGCCTGGTCGACCGGGCGTTCGCGGCCGGGCCGCCCCAACGCTCAGTTCTGCGTAGCCGCAAGGAGCGCGAGCAGATTCATCAACCGGGTGATGGCACCGGTGACCGGCCGGGCCGGCAGCGACGGATCGATGGCTCGTTGGATGCCCAGGCCGATGCCGGCGCTGAGAAACAAGTTGCCGATGTCTTCCAAGCTGTCCATCACGCCGAGCGCGACCAACTGTTCTTCGGCAAGCCCCAGATCGTCTGACAGCGAACGCAATACCTCGAGGACCATCTGGGCTGCTTCGTTGCGCAGATCAGTGATCATCTGCCCCAGTTCAGGGTCGTTGCGCGACAGCACCACGAATTCGAGTTCGAGCATCGTCCAGCCCACGTCGCCGGCAGTCCGTTCCAGCCAGGCGTTCACCGCTTCGACCCGACTCGGCACATCGGCATCCGACATCGCCAGCTCGGACATCTCGGAGAACTTCTCGCGGTGGATGGCCTCCAGCACTTCGCGGCACAGGATCGGCTTGCTGCCGAAGTTCGAATACACCGCGCCCTTGCTGTAGCCGGCGTCGTCTGCAATGTCCTCGAGGCTGGTGGACGCATACCCGTGTTCGAGAAACCGAGCCTTCGCCGCGGTGAGTATCTCGGCACGCGTCTGTTCCTGACGCTGCACCCTGGTCAATCGCGGCATGCGTTGATATTAGTGGTTTGCGATACCCGGAGTACTGGCTTTACCGAGAGGATTCGGATACCGTGGGTATTCGAATGAGCACAGCGAGGCTCCTACCAGCAGATTCGAGGCTATCGATGCAGCTAGCACGACGCTCAATCCCACTCGACGGCGCAACCGTTATCGTCACCGGAGGCGCCCGGGGTATCGGCGCCAAGACCGCCGAACTCTTCTCACAGCACGGGGCCGACGTCTGGATCGGCGATGTCGACATCGACGTTGCGGAGCAGACGGCGCGCAGGATCCCCCGCTGTCGCAGCGCGCGACTCGACGTCACCCGGCGCGAGTCGTGGGACCAGTTCGTCGCGCAGGTGCTCGAGGAGTCCGGCCGCGTCGACGTCCTCGTGAACAACGCCGGCGTCATGCCGCTCGGCGCCTTCGAGACCGAAGCCGAGGCCACGACCGATCTGATCCTCGACGTCAACGTCCGTGGCGTCCTCAACGGCATGCGGGCCGTGGTCCCCGTCATGGTCACCCGCGGCAGCGGCCATGTCGTGAATGTCGCGTCGATGGCCGGCATGATTCCGGTTCCGGGCATGGTCACCTACAACGCCAGCAAGTTCGCCGCGGTCGGGGCGTCCCTGGCGGCGCGGACCGAGTACGCCGGGACCGGCGTCACCGTGTGCGCGGTGCTGCCGTCAGCGGTCCGCACCGAGCTCTCCTCGGGTGTCCAACTCGGCGGCGGCATGCCGACGGTGGATCCCGAAGATGTGGCGCAGGCGGTGCTGAAGACGTTGCGCACCAAGGCTGCTCGCGCCTCGGTTCCCGAATGGGTGGCGCCCGGCTGGGCGCTGGTGGACGCGCTGGTTCCGGAATTCGTCCAACGTGCGGCGCGGTCGATCATCGACGATCGGCGGGCTCTGAACGGCATGGATCCCGTCGGCCGGTCGGCCTACCTGGAGCGGATCGAGCGGCAGTCGAAAGAGCATGCGGTGGAGTCGGGTTCGGAGTTGCAGGCGTGAAGCGGGCGCTGGTCATCGGCTGCGGCGGGACCATCGGCGGTGCGTGGATTGTCGCGGCCCTGCACGCGCTGCAGGAGCAGACGGGTTGGGACCCGCGAGAAGCCACTGTGCTGCAAGGCACCTCGGCGGGCGCCGAGATCGTCACCATGCTCGGCGGCGGCGCGTCCGTCGACGACCTGGTGGCGATGCACCGCGGCACCAGCACCGACGATCGCCTGAGCCGGCACATCGACGCGACGCCGCCCAGCCTGCCGCCGCTGCCATCACCCCGGCTGCTGAACCCCGCACTGTTGCGCAGCCAGAGCGGATTGGCCGCGGTCACCGGTATCGCTCCGACCGGCCGAGCAAACGCAGACTGGTTGCAGCGCTTGGCCTCTGGATTCGCCAACCAGTCCGGTTGGGTGGACCACCCCGGGGCCCGCATGGTGGCCTTCGACTACCAGCGCGGCGAGCGGGTGGCCTTCGGCGCGCCCGGCGCACCGAAAGCCACTGCAGGCGAGGCACTCCGGGCATCGTGGGGTGTGCCCGGCTGGATGCCGCCGGTCACCATCGGCGATCGCAAGTTCGTCGACGGCGGCGCCGCGTCCACTGCGTCGGTCGACCTCATCAGCCATGACGATGCCGATCTGATCTACGTCATCACCCCGATGGCCTCCGAAAGCGGCGTTCGCGCACCGGGCCTGGGCGGCGTCCTCGAACACCGGCTCCTGCGCCGCCCGATGTCCACGGTGTTGGACGCCGAGATCGCCACCGCGCGCGCCCGCGGCATCGAGGTCGTCGTGATCCAACCGGACGCCGCCGATCTGGCCGGACTGGGTGCCAACTTCATGCTGCGCAGCCGGCGGCGCGGCGCCTTCGAATCCGCCATGACCACCGCACCGAACACGGTGCGCCGAGCTTGGGAGTCCTGATGAGCAATCGCGATCCGCGCATCGTCATCATCGGCGCCGGCGTGGCCGGCATCGCCTCGGCCTGCACCTTCCAACAAGCCGGGTTCACCAACTTCACCATCCTGGAGAAGGGTTCGGACGTCGGTGGGGTCTGGCACTGGAACCGCTACCCCGGACTGACGTGTGACGTACCGTCGCACATCTACCAGTTCGCCTTCGCACCCAAGCCCGACTGGAGCCATATCTGGGCCGGCGGCAAGGAGATTCAGGAGTATCACCGCGACGTCGTCGAGCAGTTCGGGCTCGACGCCCACCTGCGGCTCAACACCGAAGTCACAGCGTTGCACTACGACCAGGACCAGTACACGTGGACGGTCACGACCGCGGATGAAACGCTGACGGCAGATTTCGTCATCTGCGCCACCGGCGTGCTGCACCACCCCTTCATCCCGGACATCCCCGGCATGGACACCTTCGAGGGCGCCGTGGTGCACACCGCGCGGTGGGACCCCGAACTCGAGACCGAGGGCAAGCGCATCGCCGTGATCGGCACCGGATCCACCGGGGTGCAGGTGGTTTCGGCGCTGCAGCCCAAGGCCGGCAAACTGCTGCACTTCGCCCGGTCGCCACAGTGGATGCTGTGGGCACCGATGAAGCTGCCGCAACTGGGCGCCGTCACCGCGCTGCTGCAGGCCATGCCGAAGCTGTATCAGGCTGTCGCCGAACGTGTTCCGCTCTGGGGATCGAGCGTCCTGGTCGACATCGTGACCAAGCCGACGTGGCGCCGCAAGCTGGTGCAGCAGTACGCCAGGCTTAGTCTGCGGGCCCAGATCCGCGACCCGAAGCTGCGCGCCGAGCTCACCCCGGATTACCAGCCGCTGTGCAAGCGTCAGGTGCTGTCGGGAACGTACTACCAGGCGATCACGGCTCCGAACGCCCAATTGGTCACCGATCGCATCGCCGAGTTCACCCCCACCGGCATCCGCACCACGGAGGGTGACCATCACAGGATCGATATCGCCGTGCTGGCCACCGGCTTTCAGGCGCACAATTACATGCGCCCGATGCAGGTGGTGGGCCGCGACGGCGTCACCCTCGATGACGCCTGGGTCAAAGGCCCGCGCGCCTACCGGATGACCGCGATCCCCGGCTTCCCGAATCTGTTCACCGTGCTCGGCCCGAACTCGCCCACGGGGTCCATCTCACTGCAGTACACCGCTGAACTCACGGCGCGGTACATCGTCAAATGGCTCAAGCGGTTCGAGCGCGGCGAGATCGACGAGGTCGAGGTCACCGAGCAGGCCACCGACGAATTCAATGCCGCGGCAGTCGAAGCCATGGAGCCGACCGTGTGGAACACCGGCTGCAATTCCTGGTACTTCAGCGAGGGCGGCACCATCGACCTGTGGCCATTCGACCGCGGGACGCTGACGAAGATGCTGAGCGAGCCCGAGCCCGAGCACTACCGGGTCCGCTGACCCAAACAGTGATGCTCCTATTTGTGTCAAGCGGCGTGTAGCCAGTTTCTGTACTGCTCTGAGAAGGTGTCGTCGCGTTGTAGTCCGCGTTCGATGCGGGAGATGACGGTGGGCCAGACCCCGAAGTGGTTGGCTGCGGCAGTGACGGTGATGTTTTTGGCCTGCCGTGCCGGGCGCAGGTCGGTGTACTCGGGCACGTCGATCTGGCGGGTCAGCAGCTTGAACATTTCCCGCGCGATCGCGCGTTTGAGCTTGCGCAGGATCTCCTTTTTGCTGTGCCCTTTCGCGGTCTGTCGTTGGACGTAGTCCTTGGTCGGCTGGTGGTGGGACATCCGTACCAGGGCGATGCGATGCAACGCGTGGTTGGCAGCGCGGTCCCCGCCGCGAGACAGGCGGTGCCGGTTGGTTTTACCTGAGGATGCGGGCACTGGTGCGGCGCCGCACAGGGCGGTGAATGCGGCCTCGCTGTGCAGTCGGTGCGGGTTGGCCCCGGCAGTGATGAGCAGTTGGGCCGCGGTGTCCGCACCGACACCGTAGGCCGCCCGCAACCCGGGATTGGCCGCGGTGACGATCGCGTCGATCTGGTTCTGGAGGGCTTCGGCTTGGGTTTCGAGGAACTGCACCCGTTGGGCGAGCATCTTGGCCGCGGTGAGCGTCGACTGCGCCCACGGCTCGGTCAAGGTGTCGGGACGGCAGCGGGCGATCGCCTCGATCATCTTCAATGTTGTTAAGCCACGGTACTTTTCACGCACCTCATCCGGCGCCGATACCAACAGGGCTTTGATCTGGTTGATCACTGCGGTGCGGTGCTTGATGGCCGAGCGGCGTGCGATGTGCAAGGCGCGCAGCCCGGCGGTCGCCTGGTCTTTGGGGCTGGCCAACCCGTCGCCGGCCAGTGCGGTCCGCGCGGCGCTGTAGGCATCGAGCGGATCGGACTTGCCTTTGAGGCGGCGGGTGGATTTGACCGCCCGGGTCACCTCGACGACCTCGATGCCAGCGGCGGTCAGCGCCCGGGTGAATCCGGCGCCGTAGCTTGCGGTGCCTTCCACCCCGATCCGCTCCACCTGGCTCAGCGAGATCAGGAACTTGATGGCTGCGGCGTATCCGGCACGCGTGGTCGGGAACTCCCGATCATCAACAGCGGCACCAGTCATGGTGATCGCGGCGACGTGGATGGTGTCGGCGTGGGTGTCCGCGCCGGCGACGATAAGCACAGATTCTGTCAAGATGATGGTGTCCCTTCTGACCAGCGTTAGGTGGGCACACCGGCCAGGACGGGCAGACAAGACATTGATGAGGAACGGTCCAGGCTCCTGATTAAGTCATGTCCGTCCTGTCCGGCGTGAACAAGACGCGCACCACGCAGGCCGGACAGATCAATTGATGGACAACCCAGCAGGGTGTCAGTCGTACCCGGAGTCACGACCTGCGCGCGGTGACGCTTTTACATCATCAACGCTCTTACATCATCAATGTCGTACCCCAGGTGCATTCTGGGACCACCGACGACGGGAGGCAACCGATGTGCT
This sequence comes from Mycolicibacterium sp. HS_4_1, assembly GCF_054515875.1. Lineage (NCBI taxonomy): Bacteria > Bacillati > Actinomycetota > Actinomycetes > Mycobacteriales > Mycobacteriaceae > Mycobacterium > Mycolicibacterium sp. HS_4_1. The sequence continues at coordinate 1,868,285 of NZ_CM137261.1, read as the reverse complement.
GGAAATGCGACCACCCGGAAGCCACCATGGCCGACTGGATTGCCTACGTCCGCGGCAAGATCGATCGCCGCGGTTGGGCGATTCAATACGTGGAGGACGGTCTCAGATCGTTCGCCTACACAATCGGGCTACACGGATTCGGGCTGCCCGAGTTGCTCGTCACCGGCGTGGTACCGGCCTCCGCAGACCAACTACTCACCCACATGGCGGAGCGAGCGGTTGTCGACGGAGCGCCCGCGCCTGGATCACAGATGGCGACGGATGGACCGCCCTTCGTCGAGATCGTCGAAGTTGACTGTCCCCCAGCCCACATGGGTATGGCCAGCGCCATCCAGGGGTACGGCTACACCGCACGCCAACTGGTCTGGGCCGACGCCCACGGGGTGCTGCCGTGGGATGCCGACTTCGATCACGGGCGTACACGTCAGCCGGTGTTCGGAGTCAGGGCCTCCCACCGTTGCGCCTGATAGCGGCCAAAGCAGGAGCCTTCGGCGGCATTTCGTGGATTTCGGGCACGAGTGACACAGCCAACCAGGAGGCGACCGCACCGAAAGCAACTGCACGGCGGGAAATTCGACCAGGATTCGCCGTGTGGTTGCTCTCGCGGGCACACGCCGGGCCTGACGAAGCCCGTTGCCGCCCAAAGACGGGCAGACCAGCGCATCCTCGGCGCAGAGGCCCAAGTCGCTGGTGTGACTGACAACAAGGGCCGAGCGGGACCGCCCGACGCTACCCGACGCCCCGGTTCAGCCAGCTGACCTCGCCGACCTCGGCGCCGCCACCGCGGTAGGGCTCCAGAGCCTCGTCCCAGGCGGTGCCGAGCACCGTGTCGAGTTCGGCGGCGAGCATGTCGGCGCCGGAAGCCATGAGGGTGCGCAGGCGCTGCTCACCGACCATGGTGTCGCCGTTGGCGCTCATCGACCCGCTCCACAGGCCCAGAGTCGGGGTGTGGCACCAGCGGTGTCCGTCGACGCCGGTGCTCGGGTCCTCGGTCACCTCGAAGCGCAGCACCGACCACGAGCGCAAGGCGCTGGCAAGCTGAGCTCCGGTACCGACCGGCCCCATCCAGTTGGTGATGGCGCGCAACTGACCGGGCATGGCGGGTTGGGGCGTCCACTTCAGGTTCGCCCGCGCCGACAGAGTCGACGAAAGTGCCCACTCCACGTGCGGGCATACCGCCGCGGGAGAGGCATGGATATACACCACGCCCGTCGTCGCGTCGGCGAGTTGGTTCGACGCACGCATCTTCTGCTCCTTCAGCTACACGAGGGACGTCTTCCCCAACGACCTGGTGTTGCCGAAATGTTGCAGTTGATTAGTGCGTGTCTATTGTGCCGCGTGAGACCCCTGTTGCGCTAGTCTGTCGCGCAATCTCTCAGCGCAGCCTCAGAATCGAGCGCGGCCCAACGGTCGCGCGCAGTGCCGGCCGGCCATCTATCTTCTAACGGTGACTGCCCTGGACCGGTTCTTCGAGATCTCCGCACGCGGCTCGACCGTGGCCGCTGAACTGCGCGGCGGCGTGGTGACCTTCATCGCGATGGCATACATCATCGTGCTGAACCCGATCATCCTGTCGAGCACGGCAGATATCGCCGGGCACAAGCTCGCGTTCAGCCAGGTCTCCGCGGTGACATCACTGGCAGCCGGCGCCATGACCATCCTGTTCGGCGTCGTCGCCCGCTTGCCGTTCGCGTTCGCCGCCGGGCTGGGCATCAACTCGTTCCTGGCCAGCTCGGTCGTGGGCGTCCTGACCTGGCCGGAGGCCATGGGGCTGGTCGTGATCGAAGGCCTCATCATCGTCGCGATGGCGGTCACGGGCCTGCGGCGCATGATCTTCGACGCCGTACCCATGCCGCTCAAACTGGCCATCACCGCCGGCATCGGGCTGTTCATCATGTTCATCGGTCTGGTCGACGCCGGCTTCGTCGCGTCCACGGGCCATCCGTCGCCTCCGCTCGGCCTGGGCGCCGGCGGCACCGGCTCGGTTCGCGCCGTCCCCACCCTGGTCTTCGTGTTCACCTTGCTGACCTCGGGCGTCCTCGTGGCCCGCAAGGTGCGCGGCGGCATCCTGATCGGCCTCATCAGCGGAACTGTGGTCGCCGCTGCAGTTGAAGCCATCTGGCACCTCGGCTCGGCAACGCAAAAACCCGGGGGCTGGAGCCTGTCGGTTCCAACGCTGTCCGGCTCCCCGTTCGCGGTGCCCAACCTGTCGCTGATCGGCCACGTCGACTTCGGCAGCTTCGGGCGAATCGGCACGATCGCCGCGCTCATGCTGGTGTTCACCCTGCTGTTCACCAACTTCTTCGATGCCATGGGCACCATGACCGGCCTATCCCGGCAGGCCGGCCTGTCCGACGAACACGGCAACTTCCCGCGGCTGCAGTCCGCCCTGGTGATCGAAGGCACCGGCGCGGTGGTCGGCGGCGCGGTCTCGGCGTCGTCCAATACGGTGTTCATCGAATCGGGCACCGGCATCGGCGAAGGTGCCCGCACCGGCCTGGCCAGCCTGGTGACCGGTGGATTGTTCTTGGCCGCAATGTTTTTGACGCCGCTGACGGAGATCGTGCCCACCGAGGTCGCGGCGGCCGCGCTGGTGATCGTCGGCACCCTGATGGTCTCGGTCCTGCGCGAGATCGATTTCTCCGACTTCTCGGTGGCCCTGCCCGTCGTGCTGACGGTGGCCGTCATGCCGCTGTCCTACTCGATCGCCAACGGGATCGGTGTCGGCTTCATCGCCTGGGCAGTGCTGCGCGCGGCATCGGGCCGCGGCAAAGAGATCAGCCCGCTGCTGTGGGTGGTGGCCGTCGGATTCCTGCTGTTTTTCGCCCGCGGCTGGATCGACAGCATGATCGGCGTCGTCCGCTAAGTCGGCCACTAAGTCGGCCACTAAGAACGGAACTCGCGCAGAACCGCGGCCGACACGTCCGGCCACACCGCATGCGTCCAGTCCCCGAAGTCGCGGTCGGTCAGCACGACCAGCGCCAGGTCCGCTTCCGGATCGACCCAGAGGAACGTGCCCGATTGGCCGAAGTGGCCGAACGTGCGCCCCGAGTTGGTCGCGGCCGTCCAGTGCGGGCTCTTGCCGTCCCGAATCTCGAAACCCAGACCCCAGTCGTTGGGCCGCTGCGAGCCGAACCCGGGCAGCACCCCGTCCAGCCCCGGGAATTGCACCGAGATCGCGTCGGCGTGCATGGGCGTCGAAACCAGAGTCGGGCGCAGCAGCTCACCGGCGAAGGCGGCGAGGTCGGTCACCGTCGACCACGCGCCGTACCCGGCGGTGTCGGCCCCACCGGGCAGGTCGGAATCGGCCATGCCGAGCGGCTCGAACACCGCTTCGCGCAGGTACAGCCCGAACTCGATGCCGGACTCGTGTTCGAGCACGTGCGCCAGCACCGCGAACCCGGCGCTCGAGTAGATCCGCCGGGTCCCGGGTGTGGCGATGGCGTCGGGGGTCTGCATCGCCAGCCCTGAGGTGTGCGCCAGCAGGTGCCGCACCGTCGATCCCGGCGGGCCGGCCGGGGTGTCCAGTTCGACGACGCCCTCCTCCACCGCGATCTGTGCGGCACGCGCCACCAGCGGCTTGGTCACCGAAGCGAGCCGGAACGCGCGATCGACGGGTCCGTGTGCGGCGACCAGGCCCGCCGGTGACACCACCGCTGCCGCGGCATGCGGTACCGGCCAGGAATCCAACAGCTCGAGTGCGGTCACATGCACGACACTGTCATAGGTCGCGCAGCCGGTGGGCGACGGCGGAGACGCCGTTAACCAGACATTTGTATGGACACCATTCCGACTCTGCTCCGAGGCATTAGGTTGTAGCCATGAGTCAGACAGTGCGTGGCGTGATTTCCCGGGCCAAGAAGCAGCCCATCGAGCTGGTCGACATCGTCATTCCCGATCCCGGCCCCGGCGAGGTCGTGGTCGACATCATCGCCTGCGGCGTGTGCCACACCGACCTGACCTACCGTGAGGGCGGCATCAACGACGAATACCCGTTCCTGCTCGGCCACGAAGCCGCCGGCACCGTCGAGTCGGTGGGCGAAGGCGTCACGCATGTCGCACCGGGCGATTTCGTCATCCTCAACTGGCGGGCCGTCTGCGGCGAGTGCCGCGCCTGCAAGCGCGGCCGCCCGCACCTGTGCTTCGACACGTTCAACGCCACCGGCAAAATGACACTGACCGACGGCACCGCACTCACCCCCGCCCTGGGCATCGGCGCCTTCGCCGACAAAACCCTCGTACACGAGCGCCAGTGCACCAAGGTCGATCCCGAAGCCGACCCCGCCGTCGCCGGCCTGCTGGGCTGCGGCGTGATGGCCGGCATCGGCGCCGCCATCAACACCGGCAACGTGTCCCGCGACGACACCGTCGCGGTCATCGGCTGCGGCGGTGTGGGTGACGCGGCCATCGCCGGCGCGGCACTGGTCGGCGCCAAGCGGATCATCGCCGTCGACACCGACAACAAGAAGCTGCACTGGGCCCGCGAATTCGGCGCCACCCACACCATCAACGCCCTCGACCTCGACCCGGTCCAAACCATCCAGGATCTGACCGACGGCTTCGGCGCCGACGTCGTCATCGACGCGGTCGGCCGCCCCGAAACCTGGAAGCAGGCGTTCTACGCCCGCGACCTCGCCGGAACCGTTGTCCTCGTTGGTGTCCCGACACCCGACATGACACTCGAAATGCCGCTCGTGGACTTCTTCTCCCGCGGCGGGGCGCTGAAGTCGTCGTGGTACGGCGACTGCCTGCCCGAGCGCGACTTCCCCACCCTGATCAGCCTGTACCTGCAGGGCCGGCTGCCACTGGACAAGTTCGTCAGCGAGCGCATCGGGCTTGACCAGATCGAGGACGCCTTCGCCAAGATGCACAGCGGCGAGGTGCTTCGCTCGGTGGTGGTCCTGAAGTGACTGCCATCGCGCGGGTCGTCACCAGCGGCACGTTCAGCCTGGACGGCGGCACCTGGGACGTCGACAACAACATCTGGCTCGTCGGTGACGACAAAGACGTCGTGGTGTTCGACGCCGCCCACACCGCCGAGCCCATCATCGAGGCCGTCGGCGGCCGCAACGTCGTGGCGGTGGTCTGCACCCACGGCCACAACGACCACATCACCGTCGCGCCCGAGCTGTCCGCGGCGCTCGACGCCCCGGTGCTGCTGCACCCGGCCGACGAGATGCTGTGGCGGGATGTCCACCCGAACAACCCTTTTCACACCGTCGGCGACGACCAGGTGCTCACCGTCGGCGGCCTGCAGATCAAGGCGATCCACACACCCGGACACTCCCCCGGCTCGGTGTGCTGGCACATCCCCGCACTCGGCGCGGTGATCTCCGGCGACACCCTGTTCCACGGCGGACCCGGCGCGACCGGCCGTTCCTACTCGGACTTCCCGACCATCCTGGCGTCGATCGCAGAAGGATTGGGGAAACTTCCTTCTGACACGGTCGTCTACACCGGCCACGGCGACACCACCACCATCGGCGGCGAGCTGGTCAACTACGACGACTGGGTGGCCCGCGGCAGCTGAGCTGCCAATCGAGCAGCGGCAGCTGAGCTGCCAATCGAGCCGCCGCAGCTGAGCTGCCAATCGAGCAGCGGCCACCGATTCGGCGCGCGTTCGGAGCGCGCCACACAGCTCGCGGCGCTACCGTGAGACATGCCCGAGTCCAGTGTGGTGGTGCAGCCCGACCCGCTCGGGAGTTCGCGCCTGCAGACCGCCGGACTCCGCACGGCCACAAAGCTTTTCGAGCAAGCCGCGGCAGAGGTCCCGCTGCCGGCGGCACCACACTCAGTGGTGATCGCCGAGTACGGCTGCGGCAACGCCCTGGGGGGCCTGCTCCCGATCGGCGCCGGCATCGCCGCGCTGCGCAAACGCATGCGGCCCGAACACCCCATCATGGTGACGCACACCGACATCCCCGACAACGATTTCAGTGCCCTGTTCCGGACCCTGCGCGACGACCCCTTCAGCTACCTGCGCGCCGACCGGGCCACGTTCGCGTCGGCGGTGGGGCGTTCGTATCTGAGCCAGATTCTGCCGTCGGACGGCGTGCACTTGGGATGGTCGGCGTGGGCCATCCACTGGCTCAGCCGCACGCCGGCCGAGATTCACGATCATGTCCAGGCGTCCTATAGCGGCGACGCGCAGGTGCGCGCCGCGTGCGCCCGGCAGGCGGCGCACGACTGGCACGAATTCATCGCGTTTCGCGGCCGCGAGTTGAGTCCGGGTGGCCGCCTCGTGGTGATGACCATGGGCCAGCACGACGACGGGCGCCTGGGGCTCGAGCCGCTATTCGACGGGCTGATGCACGCGCTCGCCGACCTGCACACCCAACGGCTCGTCACCGCCGACGAACTGCGGCGCATGCACCTGCCCATCGTGGGCCGCAGTATTGCCGACTTCCGGTCGCCGTTCGCCCCGTCGGGGCGCTTCGAGCGGCTGCAGATCACCCATCTGACGGTCGCCGACGAACCGGACCGCTTCTGGCTTCAGTACCAGAATGACCGTGACGCAACGGCTTTCGCAAAGAGCTGGGTGGCCTTCACCAGGGCCGCGGTGTTCGATTCCCTGTTTGAGGGGCTGGACCCCGCCGACCCGGCGCGACGCTGCCGGCTCGCCGACGCCCTGGCAGCCGCACTGATGGACCAGCTGTCCAGCGCGCCACAACCCATGCCGATCCCGGTGGCGCACATCGTCGTGCAGAAACAGTTGCGCTGAAACCCTAGACGAAGACATCCAGGATCAGGACCATCGCCAGACCGACCACCGAGAGCACCGTCTCCATGATCGACCAGGTCTTGATGGTCTGTCCGACGCTGAGCTTGAAGTACTCCTTGACCAACCAGAAGCCCGCGTCGTTCACGTGCGAGAAGAACAGCGAGCCGGCGCCGACGGCCAGCACCACCAGCGACAGCTCGCCGGAGCCCATCCCCTGCACCAGTCCGAGAACCAGCGACGACGCCGTGATGGTGGCGACGGTGGCCGAGCCGGTGGCCAGCCGGATGAGGACCGCGAGCACCCAGGCCAGCACGAGCACAGAGATGTGCACGCCTTCGGCCCATCGCGCCAGCATCGTGCCGATCCCGGTGTCCACCAGCACCTGTTTGAATCCGCCGCCGGCGGCGACGATCAGGAAGATGCCCGCGACCGGGGGCAGGCTCGACTCGATGCACTTGGTGATGGCGGTGCGATCCATTCCCGCACCCCGGCCGAGGGTGACCGTGCCGACGACGACGGCGATGAGCAGGGCGACCAGCGGTGTGCCCACGGCGTCGAAGGTCCGGCGGAACAACTGACTCTTGTCGTCGATGAAGATGTCGACCAGGGCCTTGCCGAGCATCAGCGCGACCGGCAGCAGCACCGAGAACAGCGTGACGCTGAACCGGGGCCGTTTGCCATGTGTCCGAAGGGTTTCCGGATCGGTGGCGAAGGTGTCCGGAGCCGCGACGACGACCCACTTACCGGCCAGCCGGCCGAACAGCGGGCCCGCGACCACGATGGTCGGGACCGCGACGAGCACGCCGAGCCCGAGCGTGACGCCGAGGTCCGCATTGAGCAGTCCGACGGCGGTCAACGGACCGGGATGCGGCGGCACGAAACCGTGCATGGCCGACAGGCCCGCCAGCGCCGGGATGCCGATGGTGATCAGCGACTGCTGCGAACGTCGGGCCACCAGATAGATGACGGGCATCAGCAGGACGAGGCCGATCTCGAAGAACATCGGGAGGCCGATGATCGCGCCGACCAGCGCCATGGCCCAGGGCAGGGCGCGGGGCGACGCGGCACCGACGATGGTGTCGACGATCTCGTCGGCCCCGCCTGAGTCGGCGAGCAGTTTGGCGAACATCGCACCGAGGGCGATCAGGATGCCGACGCCGGCCGCCGTGGCACCGAATCCGTCGGAGAACGATGTGAGGACGGCGGTGAGGTTCTCTCCGGCCGTCAGACCCACCGTCAGGCCGCCGAAGATCAGGGACAGGAACGGGTGCAGTTTGACCAGCGTGATGAGGACGACGATGACGCCGATGCCGGCGACGAACGCCAGGATCAGTTGGGGGGCCGATGCGACGGGTTCGACGAGCTTGGGTGCGTCGGCCAAGAAGGTGACGGCGATGTCCATCAGATGCTCTCCCCGTCGCTGTGCATGCATGGGTGGTCGCCTCCGGTACGGGAAATGTATTCGTCGACAATCGAATCGATGCTCTGCGCGACGTCGATGACGACGCCGGCCTCATCGGCTCGCAGCGGTTCCAGGGTTTTGAACTGTGAGGCCAACAGCGACGCCGGCATGAAGTGGCCGGGCCGGCTCGCCTGCCGGGCACCGATGACCTCGGGAGTGCCGAACAGGTGCAGGAACCTGGTGCCCGGGCAGTGGCTCCGCAGCTGGACGCGGTACTGGTACTTCAGGGCTGAACAGCTCATCACGCCGCCGTCGCCGCAGTGCGTCCCCAGCCACTGGCCGATGGTCTCGAGCCAGGGCCGGCGATCGTCGTCGTTCAGTGGGTGACCGGCCGCCATTTTCGCGATGTTGGCGGCGGGATGGAAATCGTCGGCATCGGCGAACGGCACGCGGAGCCGCTGCGCGAGAGCCGCGCCGACAGTGGACTTGCCGGATCCTGAAACGCCCATGACGACGATGGGTGATGGCATCTTCTACACCCGCCCCTTGCTGTGGTTTGACTCACACAGCGTGGCTCAAAAGTCAGACTATTGCAAGACTCATACGATAAAAATCATTTCTAATCCAGCTCAGCGTAGATATGCCAGGATGTTATCCGTGTCTTCGCCCGCAAATGTCAGCGCTCTGCACGACAGTGTGCTGAGCGCGCTCGGGACCGCGGTGGTGGCCGGAACATACGCCCCCGGCGAAGTGATCACCCTCGAAGGAGTGAGCGCAGAGCACGGCGTCTCCCGCAGTGTGGTGCGAGAAGCCGTCCGGGTCCTGGAATCGATGGGTATGGTCGCCTCGCGCCGCCGGGTCGGCATCACCATTCAGCCCGCCGCCAACTGGAATGTGTTCGACCCCAGACTGATTCGCTGGCGCCTCGATTCCGGCGATCGTGCCGCGCAGCTGACGTCGTTGTCGGAGTTGCGCCGTGGCTTCGAACCCGTGGCGGCCGCACTGGCCGCCGAGCGCGCGAACCCGCACCAGTGCCGCATCATGGCCGCCGCCGTATCGGACATGGCGGTACATGGACGCGACGGCGACCTCACCGCCTATCTACAGGCGGACAAGGTCTTTCATCGGACCCTGCTGGAGGCCAGCGGCAACGAGATGTTCCGCGCGCTCAATGCGGTGGTGGCGGAAGTCCTGGCCGGACGTACCCACCACGGCATGATGCCCGACTCCCCCAATCCGGCGGCCATCGCGCTGCACGACGAGGTGGCCCGCGCCGTGCGGTTACGCGACTCAGCCGGCGCCGAACGCGCGATGCGCGCCATCATCGACGAGGCCGCGGCAGCGGTCGCCGGGGAGTCAGGTCCGGTCTGACCGACCGTCAGCGGCAGCGCTTGAGGCCGTCGTTCGGGTCGCAGTACAGCGGGTACTGCTGCACCGGAATCGGCAGTGGCTTCTGGAATTCCAACCGGAAGGACTTCTTGGTCATCGCCGCCGGTACGCCGCACTGATCGGTGTTCAAGGTGGTCCGGGTACCGGTCCAGTTGGCGTCCTCGAACTCATAGTTCTCGACGATTTTGGACTTGCTGCCGTCCGGGCAGGTGAAGCCGAAGAGATCGGTTTGAGTGAACGCCCAGTGCCCCTCGCCACCGGTCTGGCGGGCGTCACCGCCATAGATGGCGCCGTACTGGTCGGGTGCGATGTGCAGCAGGCATGCCACGGGCAGTTCCATGTTGTTGCGCAGATCGCCGACTGTCGGGGTGCAGACGGGCCAGATGGTCCACACGCCGATCGGCGTGCCGTCCTGGATGAACGTGTAGATGCCCTCGGGCAGCGGGATGTCGGCATGCGCCGGCGCGGCCGCCGAGAAGAGCGAGCCCGCCACGGCGAAACCGAAACTCGACACCATAGCGAGAACACGTTTCATTTTCACCGCCCGAGTATCGCAGGCGCCTTGCCCGCGGCGTGAGAAAGTCACCGTATGAGTTCACTCAGCGGGAAAGTTGCGTTGATCACCGGCGCCTCGGCAGGCCTGGGAGCGGCCACGGTCAAGGTTTTCGCCGAACGCGGCGCATCGGTCTTCGGCATCGCGCGCGACGCCGAACGGATGGCGACGGTGTTCGCCGACGCCTACGACGAGGCGTCGGGCGGCGCGTTCTCGGCGGTGGACATCAGCACGGCTGACGCCTGCCGGCAGGCGGTCGACGACTGCATCGCGAAATTCGGCCGGTTGGACATCCTGGTCAATGTCGCCGGCTTCCACGTGATGCGGCACACGCTGTCGATGACCGACGACGACTGGGACCGCGATCTCGCGGTGAATCTGAACGGCCCGTTCTACCTGACCCGGGCCGCGCTGCCGCAGTTGCTGGAGAACGGCGGCAACATCGTCAACGTCTCCTCGATCGCCGGTGTCGAAGGCGAGATCTATTCGGCCGGCTACTGCGCCGCCAAGCACGGGCTGATCGGCCTGACCCGGGCGCTGGCCGTCGAGTACACCAAGGAAAAGCTGCGGGTCAACGCGGTGTGCCCGGGTGGCATGCTGACGGCGCAGGTCACGGAATTCGCCGCGCCGGAGAACGCGGATTGGGACCTGATCATGCGGATCGCCGCGCCGCGCGGCTTCATGGAACCGCGCGACGTGGCGAGCGTCATCGCATTCCTGGCCAGCGACGACGCCGCCGCCATCCACGGCTCGGTGTACCGCGTCGACAACGGCAAGGGCCCGGCCTGACAAGTCTGCGGCGAACCGTCAGCCGGTGTTCACGTGGCAGACGTGACCGAGCGGTTCAATCCGTGAGTGACCCACTTCGACGCCGCTGACGACCGAGACATCCGCGCCGGACTGCACACTGACGAGCTGCGACAGGCGGTCGAGGACCACCTGCTCTACTCCGTCGGCCGGCCGGCGTCGGCACTGACGCCCGAGCACTACTACCGCGCGCTCTCGCTGGCGGTCCGTGACCGGATGCAAGAACGCTGGATGGCCAGTACGCAGGCGTTCCTCGACCTGTCCAGGAAAGTGACGTGCTACCTGTCGGCCGAGTTCCTGATGGGTCCGCAGCTCGGCAACAACCTGCTGAACCTCGGCATCGAGCGGCAGGCCCGCGAAGCCCTGGCGGCCCTCGGTCACGACCTCGACGAGGTACTGGCCTGTGAGCAGGAACCCGGTCTGGGCAACGGTGGGCTGGGCCGCCTGGCAGCGTGCTACCTGGATTCGCTCGCGACGCTGGAGCGCCCGGCCATCGGTTACGGCATCCGATACGAGTTCGGCATTTTCAAGCAGGAGATCCAGAACGGCTGGCAGGTCGAGAAGACGGACAACTGGCTGGCGAGCGGCAACCCCTGGGAGATCGCCAAGCCTGACGTCAATTACCCCGTGCAGTGGGGCGGCTACACCGAGGCATACCTGGACGACAACGGCGAGTACCGGGTGCGCTGGATTCCCCGCGAAGTGCTCAAGGGCATTTCGTTCGACACCCCGATCCAGGGCTACGGCGTCAACACCTGCAACACCCTGACGCTCTGGAGCGCGCGGGCGATCGAGTCGTTCGCGCTGGACGCGTTCAACAGCGGCGACTACTACCGCGCTGTCGAGGACGAGGTGAGCTCCGAAACCGTCACCAAGGTGCTCTACCCCAATGACGAGCCGGAGGCCGGCAAGCGACTGCGCCTGCTGCAGCAGTACTTCTTCGTGTCGTGCTCGCTGCAGGACATCCTGCACATCTTGGAAGATCTGGCGGGTCTGTCGGTTGCAGCGTTGCCCGAGCAGTTCGCCCTGCAGCTCAACGACACCCACCCGTCGATCGCCGTCGCCGAACTCATGCGGCTCCTGGTCGACACACGAGGCCTGGGCTGGGACGAAGCCTGGCGCATCACCGTCGCGACCCTCGGCTACACCAATCACACTCTGCTGCCCGAGGCGCTCGAAACCTGGCCGCTGGCCATGTTCCAGGAGTCACTGCCCCGCCATCTGGAGATCATCTACGAGATCAACCGCAGGTTCCTCGACGAGGTCGCCGCGCGGTTCCCCGGAGACACCGAGCGACTGCGCCGCATGTCACTGATCGGCGAGGCGGGTGGCAAGAGCGTGCGGATGGCGCATCTGGCGACGGTCGGCAGCCACGCCGTCAACGGTGTCGCCACGCTGCACACCGAGTTGCTCAAGTCCAGCGTGCTCAAGGACTTCTATGAGCTGTGGCCCGAGCGGTTCAGCAACAAGACCAACGGCGTCACGCCGCGCCGGTTCCTGGCCTTGGCCAATCCGGGACTGCGAGACCTGCTCGACGACACCGTCGGGCCGGGCTGGCTGACGGATCTGGGCAAGCTCCGCGAGCTGGAACCGCTGGCCGGCGACCCCGGTTTCGGCGCGCACTGGCGCGCGGTCAAGCGGGCCAACAAGGCCAGGCTGGCGGAGTACATCCACAACACGACGGGCATCGAGCTGTCGCCGGACTGGATGTTCGACATCCAGGTCAAGCGGATCCACGAGTACAAGCGGCAGCACCTCAACGTGCTGCACATCGCCACGCTTTACCACCGGCTCAAGCAGAACCCCGACCTGCAGATCGCCCCGCGCGCGTTCGTGTTCGGCGGTAAGGCCGCGCCCGGCTACTTCATGGCCAAGCGCATCATCAAGCTGATCAACGCGGTGGCCGAAACGGTGAACGCCGACCCGCACGTGAGCACATTCATCAAGGTCGCGTTCGTGCCGAACTTCAACGTGCAGAACGCACACCTGATCTACCCGGCCGCGGACCTGTCCGAGCAGATCTCCACGGCCGGCAAGGAAGCTTCCGGCACCGGGAACATGAAGTTCATGCTCAACGGGGCACTGACCATCGGGACCCTGGACGGCGCGAACGTCGAGATGCGCAACGAGGTGGGCGCGGAGAACTTCTTCCTGTTCGGGCTGACCGAAGCCGAGGTCGAAAGCGTCAAGGCCACCGGCTACCACCCGGACGACTACATCGCGCGGGACATCGACGGGGGTACAGAACTGCGCGCGGCACTTGATCTGATTGCTGACGGCACCTTCTCCGGCGGTGACACGCACGTCTTCCGGCCGTTGGTCGATTCGCTGCGGCTCGACGACCCGTTCCTGGTGCTCGCCGACTACGCGTCGTACGTCGCCTGCCAGGACCGGGTCGACGCCGCGTGGCGCGACACCGCGGGGTGGACGCGGATGTCGATCCTGAACACCGCACGCAGCGGCAAGTTCTCGTCGGACCGTGCGATCACCGAGTACTGCGACGACATCTGGGATGTCTCGGCGCTGACGGTGCACTGACGCACCGTCAGGGCCGAAATCTCCGCCTTAGTGAGCGAGCGCGACCAGCAGGTCGTGCTTCTCCGGGCAGTACGTGTCGAACGCGGCGTTGAGGAACTGGTACACCTGCTGCTCCGAGCTGCTGTTGCGCGGCAGGTTCTTCTTCAGGAACGCCGCCGAGTCGGTGGCCGTGTGGTCGACGTTGTTGTCGAGCCGCTGGCAGGTGATCTTGCCGATCCAGGCGTTGTAGTCCTTGGGGCCGTAGATCCCGTAGGTGTGCAGCTGGTTGGCGAAATCGGTGTCCGGGTCAGCCTGCGCGGGGATGGCCATCCCGACAGCAAGGGCGGCGGCGGCGATTGAACCGGCCACCCCGGCCAGAGTGCGTGCCTTCATGTGATGGAGTCTATTCGTGCTGGTTGCCATCTGCCCCTGCTCCCTGAACAGTCGTCGCCGTCTGTTCAATCTCATTGAACAGCTGCGTATTTGGTTCGATCTGCTGCGGGTGACCGGTTACGGTGATAGGGGCCACCCACAGCGGAGGTTTCCCATGATTAACTTAACTGGTCTAACCTAACACTTAAATGACCTAATCTGTCGCGGTCAGGGTCCGGGAAGCGGGGAACACATAGTGCAGTCGACCATGGTGCCCGCAGCGTGATCGGCAATGCACTCAAGAAGGCGTGGATCCCGCTGCTCATCCTCGCCGTCGCCCTCGTCGCCGGCTTCACCGTCCACCGCGTACGCGGCTACTTCGGCCAGAACCCCGTCATCGTCACCCCACGCAACTTCGCCGACGACGCCAAACCGTTCAAGCCCAAGGTCGTCACCTACGAGATCACCGGCGAACCCGGCGCCTACGCCGACATCAACTACCTCGACCTGGACGCCAAACCGCAGCGCGTCGACCACGCCATGCTCCCCTGGAAACTCGTCCTGTCCACCACCGCACCGGCAGCCTCACCCAACATCGTCGCCCAGGGCGACGGTGACTCCATCACCTGCACCGTCCACGTCGACGATGAACTCAAAGACACCCGCACCTCCACGGGCGTCCACGCCCAGACCTTCTGCCTGGTGAAATCCGCATGAGCCACCCCGTGAACAACACTGCCGATGAACCGACGGCTGTCATCCCCAAAGCCGAGCAGCCGCCCCACCGGTCGGCGATCGCCCGTCTGATCCGCAAGTTCGCGATCCCGGTGATCCTCGCCTGGATCGGCATCATCATCTTCCTCGGCAGCGCCGTCCCGTCGCTGGACGAAGTCGGCAAGATGCGGTCGGTGTCGATGTCGCCCGATCAGGCGGCATCGGTGATCGCGACGAAGCACGTCGGCGAGGTCTTCCAGGAGTTCAAGTCGAACAGCTCGGTGATGGTCGTGCTGGAAGGCGACCAGCCACTTGGCGCAGAGGCACATGCCTACTACGACGAGATGATCAAAAAGCTCCAGGCCGACACCGCGCACGTCGAGCACATCCAGGACTTCTGGAGCGACCCGCTCACCGCTGCCGGCTCGCAGAGCAACGACGGCAAAGCCTCCTACGTACAGGTCTACCTGCGCGGTAACCAGGGCGAGGCGCTGGCCAACGAATCCGTTCAGGCCGCACAGGACATCATCAAGAGCATCAAGACGCCGCCCGGCCTGAGGGTCTACGTGACCGGTCCGGCGGCCCTGGCAGCCGACCAGCACATCGCCGGTGACCGCAGCGTCAAGATGATCGAGGGCGTCACGTTCCTGGTCATCATCGTCACCCTGCTGCTGGTGTACCGCTCGTTCATCACGGTGCTGCTGACCTTGCTGATGGTGGTGCTCGAACTGTCTGCGGCGCAGGGCGTCGTGGCGGCGCTGGGCTACTACGACATCATCGGCCTGTCGACCTTCGCCACCAACCTGCTGGTCACGCTGGCCATCGCGGCAGCAACCGACTACGCGATCTTCCTCATCGGCCGGTACCAGGAGGCGCGTGGCGCAGGCGAGTCTCGCGAAGACGCCTACTACACGATGTTCGAGGGCACCGCCCACGTGGTGCTCGGCTCGGGCCTGACCGTTGCGGGTGCCACGTTCTGCCTGCACTTCACCCGGATGCCGTACTTCGTGTCGCTCGGCGTCCCGCTGGCCATCGGCATGGTCACCGTCGTGTTCGCCGCACTGACGCTCGGCCCAGCGGTGATCTCGGTGGCGAGCCGGTTCCGCAAGACACTGGAACCCAAGCGCGCCATGAGGGTGCGTGGCTGGCGCAAGATCGGTGCCGCCGTGGTCCGTTGGCCCGGGCCCATCCTGGTCGGCACCATCGCGTTGTCCCTGGTCGGCCTGCTCACTCTGCCGGGCTACCAACCTGCCTACAACGACCGGCTCTACCTGCCCGCCGACATCCCCGCCAACGAGGGCTACGCAGCAGCGGACCGGCACTTCTCGCAGGCCCGGATGAACCCCGAGCTCATGCTCATCGAGAGCGACCACGACCTGCGCAACTCCGCCGACTTCCTGGTGATCGACAAGATCGCCAAGGCCATCTTCAAAGTCCCGGGAATTTCCCGGTCGCAGACCATCACGCGCCCTGAAGGCAAGCCGATCGAGCACACCTCGATCCCGTTCCTGATGAGCATGAGCGGCACCTCGCAGAAGATGAACGAGAAGTACGCGCAGGACTCGATGGCCAACATGCTCAAGCAAGCCAACGACATGCAGATCAACATCGACACCATGAAGCGCATGCAGGCCATCACCACGCAGATGGCGGCCACCACGCACAGCATGGTCGGCAAGATGGTCAACATGACGCTGGACGTCGCCGATTTGCGTGACCACATCTCGGACTTCGACGACTTCTTCCGGCCTATCCGGAACTACCTGTACTGGGAACCGCACTGCTACGACATCCCGGTTTGCTGGTCCTTGCGCTCGATCTTCGACACCCTCGACGGCATCGACACCATGACGGACGACATCCAGAACTTGATGCCGGACATGCTGAAGCTGGACAAGCTGATGCCTCAGATGGTCGCCCTCATGCCGGACATGATCTCGACGATGTCGCGCATGAAGCAGTACATGCTGACCATGTACCAGACCCAGAAGGGTCTGCAGGATCAGATGCAGGCGCAGCAGGACAACGCGAGTGCCATGGGCGAAGCGTTCGACAACGCCCGCAACGACGACTCGTTCTACCTGCCACCCGAGGTCTTCGACAACGCGGAATTCAAGCGCGGCATGAAGAACTTCATCTCGCCGGACGGCAAGGCAGTGCGGATCATCATCTCCCACGAGGGTGATCCGATGAGCGCCGAAGGCATCTCGCACATCGACGCCATCAAGAACGCGGCCAAGGAAGCCATCAAGGGCACTCCCCTGGAGGGCTCCAAGATCTACCTCGGCGGCACCGCTGCGACCTTCAAGGACCTGCAGGAAGGTGCGGACTACGACCTCTTGATCGCCGGAATCTCAGCGCTCGCACTGATTTTCGCGATCATGCTGATCATCACCCGCTCGGTGGTGGCCGCCGCCGTCATCGTCGGCACGGTCGTGCTGTCGCTCGGCGCGTCGTTCGGCCTGTCGGTTCTGCTGTGGCAGCACCTGATCGGGCTCAATCTGCACTGGATGGTCATCGCGATGGCGGTCATCATCCTGCTGGCCGTCGGCGCCGACTACAACCTGCTGCTGGTCTCCCGGTTCAAGGAAGAGATCCACGCGGGGCTCAACACCGGCATCATCCGGTCCATGGGCGGCACCGGGTCCGTGGTCACCTCGGCCGGCCTGGTGTTCGCGTTTACCATGATGTCCATGGCGGTCAGCGAGCTGCACGTGGTCGGCCAGGTCGGAACAACCATCGGTCTGGGCCTGTTGTTCGACACATTGGTCATCCGGTCGCTGATGACGCCGTCCATCGCCGCCCTGATGGGCAAGTGGTTCTGGTGGCCGCAGCGCGTGCGTCAGCGTCCGGTGCCCGAGCCGTGGCCGCAGCCCAAGCCGACGGGCGAACTGCAAACAGCCTCCAGCAGCACAGTTATCTAGGAAACAGGAGTAAGGACTATGGTCGAGATCATGCGTGGTCTGAAGCGCGCCGGGATGGCGGTCGCAGCCCTTGGTGCGGTCGCGACGACCCTCGCCGGACCGGCTGCTGCCGACGCCACCGACGACTACCCGATCCCCCACCGGATCATCGTCACCACCTGTGATGCCGAGCAGTACCTGGCCGCCGCCCGCGACACCAGCCCGGTCTACTACTCGCGCTACATGATCGACATGCACAACCGGCCCGCCGACATCCAGCAGATGGCCCAGGACCGCATCCACTGGTTCTTCTCGCTCGATCCCGTGGGCCGTCGCCAGTACTCCGAGGACACCGCCACCAACATCTACTATGAGCAGGTGGCCACCCACTGGGGCAACTGGGCCAAGATCTTCTTCAACAACAAGGGCGTCGTCGCCAAGGCCACCGACGTCTGCATGAACTACCCCAAGGGCGACATGGCCGTCTGGGACTGGGTCCAGGCGCCGTAGGTTTTGTCGCGGATTTCGGCGTGATTCGTAGCGGTTGCTACGGATCACGCCGTTTTCATTGCGCGTGCAGTGCGGTGACCAGGTCCTGCACATCGTCGGATCGCTGCTCGTAACCCGGGAAGTAGCAACAGATTTCGCTGACGTGCCCGCCGAACCGCCGACCGATCTCGGCGGCGCACTCCTCCGGGGTGCCGACGATGCCGATGGTCCGGACCATCTCGTCGCTGATCAGCGCCCGCATGCCGGCGAAGTCACCGATCTTGGACATGGCATTGAGCGCGGGCTGGAGACCGGCCCAGCCCTCGGTTTCCAGCACCGGTAGATAGGCGGGTGTGGAACCGTAGAACGCGATCAGCGTGGCGACGCCATTGATCGCCGCGGTCAAGTCCTCTTCGGTCCGTCCCACTGCCACCATGGCCTGGGCGATGATCTGCAGATCACCCGACGCACGCCCGGCCCGCTGCAGCCCCTCGCCTACTGCCGCCAGGGTCCGGTCCGCGAAATGCCGGGCGCTGTGGAACGGCATCACCAACAGCCCGTCGGCGACCTGCGCGGCCGTGCGGGTCATGATCGGCCCCAACGCGCCCATGAGCACAGCGGGCGGCCCGAACGGGTTCGGGCCCGGGTTGAAGTTCGGCGGCATCAGGGTGTGAGTGAAGTGCTTGCCGCGAAAATTCAACGGCGCCTTGCCTTCCCAGCAGTCGAAAATGGCCTTGATCGCGGTGACGGTCTCGGCCATGCGTTCGGCGGGCTTGGCCCACTGTGCGCCGTAACGCTTTTCGATGTGCACCTTGATCTGCGAGCCCAGACCCAGCCGGAACCTTCCCCCGCTGTACACCTGCAGGTCGTAGGCAGCGTGCGCGAGATGCAGCGGGCTACGCGGGCCGGCGATCGCGACGTTGGTCATCAGGTCCAGGTCGGCGGCACCGGCTGCGGCCACCAGCGGCAGGAACACATCGTGCGGGCCTTCGAAGGTGAACACCCCGTCGGCACCGAGGCCGGCCAGTTCCCGGGCATGGCCGGCCGCCCGCTGGGGTGCCCCGTCGATCTGGAGTTGGACGCGCATGGTGGGTAGCTCCTCGTCAATTCCCGACGTAGTCCAGAATCGCCGCGGCCACCTCGGCCGGGCGGTCGACCTGCAGGAAATGCCCTGCACCATCGATGGTTTGGACCACCGATCCGGCCGGCAAAGCCTGCGACAGCTGTTCGGTGTAGCCCACCTGCATCGCGCCGTCATCGGTACCGTGCAGGTACAGAATCGGGGTGCGCGGCAGCTCCCGCAGGTACCGCTCGAACTCGGCGTACGGTCCGTTGACGTCACCCGGTCGAACCAGCGCCCGGTAGTAGCCGACCGCGGCCGCCCGATGCTCGGGGGCCGGCAGCGCAGCAAGCGTGGCGGCGACGTCGTCGGCCACATCGGCATCCGCCGGCGACCAGTCCCGCCAGAGCCGCGGAATGACGCGGCGCAGGGTGTGCTCCGGCAGCCCGGGAAGCTGAAAGTACATGATGTACCAACTCATCCGGAGTTGGATCAGGCTCATCCGGACCGTGCGGGCCACACCGAACCGGGCCTGGCTGATCGCCGCCAGCGGCGGGACGGACATCGACACCACGGCATTGAACGGCGAATTCGGATACGCGGCAACGGCATTGGCGGCGAAGGCGCCCCAGTCGTGACCCACCAGCACCGCGTCGGGCCCGCCGCCCAATGCGTCGTAGAGATCCAGCACGTCGGACACCAGCGCGCCGACGTGATAGTTGCCGTCGGCCGGCACCCCGCTCGGCGCATAGCCGCGCATGAAGGGTGCCACCACACGGTAACCCGCCTCCGCCAGCAGCGGGGCAACCCGCCGCCAGCTATGCGCGCTGTCCGGAAAACCGTGCAAGCACAACATCAATCGTCCGTCGGGCGGCCCCCACGCCAGCGCCTGCATACGCAGGCGCGGCAAGGCGAGCTCCAGGGTTTCCCGATTGGCCATCATTGCTACGGGGTCAGCGTGACCTTGATGCAGTCCGCGGTCCGCGCCGCGACAGCGGCGTAGGCCTTCGGCGCATCGTCGAGCGACATGGCATGGGTGAAGATGCCGCCGACATCGAGCCGGCCCGCCTGCAGCAGCGGGATCAACGCCGGCCAGGTCTGCTGCACCGGCGCCGTGGTCATGCGCAGCGTGATACTGCGGATGAGCGACAGCGTCGCCGGGAACGGGAACGGATTGAGGTCGTGTACGCCGACCACGGACACCGTGCCGCCCGCGCGCACGGTGGTCAGTGCCGCGTTCATGGTGGTGTCATTGCCGACCGCGTCGATCACCGAGGCCGCTCCCCTGCCGCCCGTCGCCTCGTGGACGACGCCGAGCTGGTCCGGGGCGATCGCGGTGGCGCCACTGCGGTCAGCCATCTCACGGCGTCCCTCGACCGGGTCGACGGCGAACACCTGTCCCGCGCCCTGTGCGATGGCGCAGCGCACCGCACACAGGCCGACCGCACCCAGACCGAAGACGACGATGGTGCCGCCCGGTGGAATGTCGGCGCGCCTCGCCGCGGCCCAGCCCGTGGCGAGGTTGTCGGTGAGTAGCAGCGCAGCCTCGACGCTGAGATCGCTTGGCAACCGGTGCAACTGGAAATCCGCGGACGGCACGGCGAGCAGTTCGGCCTGCGCGCCGCCGAGCACGCCGGAGCCGAAGATCTGTGGGCCGGACACACAGGTGATCGGATCCAAGCTGGCGCAGCCGACACAGTGGCCGCAACCCGCAACCGACGAAATCAACACCGCATCACCGACTTTGACGGTGCGTACCTCCGGGCCGACCTCGACCACCGTGCCGATGGCCTCGTGACCGAGCGCCACCGGCGTCGCGAGCGGGTAGTCACCTTCGTAGAAGTGCAGGTCCGATCCGCAGATGGCCGCGGTGGTGATCTGGACGACGGCGCCATCCGGCCCGGGCAGCACAGGGTCGGGCACGGTGTCGACGTAGACGCTGCCGGGGGCGTCGATCAATACGGTTCTCAACTGCGCACCTCTGCTGATCCGGTATTCCGTAACGGTGTTACAGGGTCACCTTACGGAGTCCGGATCCCGCTGTGTCTAGAACCCTCGACGAACGTCAGACCACCTCGCGGCGGCGGCGCCCGATGTAGACGCTCAGCCCGACGGCACCCAGGCTCAGCAGGCCGCAGGTCACCGCGGCAATGGTCAGCGCCTTGTTCGGGTTCTCCAGCCCCTTCTGATCGTTGACGAGTTGCATGTTGTAATCACCGGGTAGTGGTGCCTCACGCGGCTCGTCGAGACCCGGGAACTGCTGCGTCCGGTGCACCTCGAATTGGCGTTCGCCGCTGGGGCTTTGGGTCCACTGACCCCAGGCCGGAGTGACGCCGTCGAGCAGCACCCGGCGCTCGCCGTACTGGGCGTCATCACCCGCGTCGACGATGCGCTGCACCCGGAACGGCTGGTAGACCGCATCCGAGTAGCGAACCTGGACAGGCACATTCGCGTAGCTCAGCACCGGCGGAGGCGGTGGGGGCAGCGGCACGCCGACGCCCGGGTAATAGCCGCCGCCGAAGAAGCTACCCACCGCCACGTTGACGGCGGTGTTGACGGCGTTCACCACGACCGCGGTGAAGCTGTACGCCGCGAGGTCAGCGACCTCCATGACGATGCGCTGCAGCGGCGGGATGTACACGATGCGCGGCGCGTTCCGGTAGACGTACACGACGCGGACGGGATCGCGGTACGGGTTGAACAGCACCGGACGGTAGTAGTCGTCGTACTGCACCCAGTCGGGCCGCCACTGCCGCACCCGGTTGTCCCAGTCCCGGCCCATGGGCCGGTCGTCGCGACGATCCCAGTCCGGCCGGTTGTCACGACGGTCCCAGTCGGCCCGGGAGTCGTGCTGGAAGTTGGCGACGTTCACGACCTTGGCGAGATCCGCCACGTCGTGCACCGGCGCCGGCTCCGGCAGCTTCACGTCGACCGCCGCGGCCGCCTTTGCCGTGGCGACGTCGTCGACCGGCGCGGTCAGCGTCTCGGGCTTCAGCAGCTCGATCTGCCGCACCTCACGCACTGCCGAGGTCGACGGCGAGGCCGACTTCGACGAGCCGGCCGTCACCGTGGCCGACGCCGTCGCGGACGTATCGACCCGACCGGGTCCGGCCTCGACGGCCGCGTGCTCGCCGAGTTGCCCTTCCAGGCCCGCGAGCGGCTTGCCTTCTGCCACAGCCTGATCGGCGGGAGCGGTCGACTTGTCCGGCTTCTCGGCACCGGCCGGCGACGGACGCTCGGCGAGCGCCGTGGTCGGGCCGGGCGTCACCGATGTGGCCGACGGAGCTGAAGTGGACGAGGGCGCCGGCTCGGCGACAGCGGTCGACGGACGTGCCGGCGTGGTGGGATCCGCAGGGGCCTCCTGCGCCTTGGTGACCTTGGTGGTTGGCGCCGGGGCGTCAGCGGTGTGTGACGGCGTAGCCGCGACGACGGGCGTCTCGACAGGCGGTGCCGTAGTGGGCGCCTGCGCTGTCTTTTCCGAGGCCTTGTTGTCCGGCACCGTCTTCTCCGGGGCGGTCACCGCCGGAGCGCCGGGTGCCGCGGGCGGGTCGGCCGGCGGCTTGGGCTGGACCACCGGAACGTCTGCGGGAGCGGGGCGGCTCGGCGCCTCGGCGTCCGTCTGATCCCGTTGCTTGCGTCCGCGCTGGCCGCCGTCCGGCCCGTAGCCCGTTGAGCCCGAGCCGTCCTGCGCCGAGGAAGAGTCCTGCCTGGGCGGCTTGGTCGCCAGCGTGGTGGTGCTCGGACTGTCCGAATCACTGCTCGGTTTGGCGGACACCGGCGCTGCGCCCACGGTGAGCGCCGTCAATGTCGTCGCCACACCGGCGGCGACCACTCCCACGAACCGTCCCTGACGGCGTCCCTGCTGGTAATCGGATTTATCGGTTTGAGTACCCATTACAGATCGACTCCCTGCTATGTCGCAACGACCTCACAGAGTCCATCTACTTAGACCGGCTCAGCGTTACAGCAGCGCACTACTTCCCTGGGAGCGGCCCGGCTGCGACCGATGTGGCCGCGCCACTGGGTGCCGCGGGGGCGGCCGATCCCGCGGGGAAACCGCTCTTCGGAATCCCCGGCGTACCCAGTTGACCGGCCAGCCACGGCAGGCTCTTCTGGAACGCCGTAACCGCGAACGGCCAGTCGTGTTTACCGGGTTGGGTACCGACAGCACAGTCGATGCCCAACTGCCGGCCCAATGCGCACAGCGTCTTCGCGGCTTCGGTCTGGTCGCCGGGGTTGCCGGCACCATCGCGACCGCCCAGGCCGACGGCGTCGGGACGGGATTTCCCCTTCCACTGAGTCGGGGCATCCGACGAGATGGCGAACCAGCCTGAAACACCTTGATAAGGGCCGTGTTTGGTCATCACCGTGCGGGGGTCGAAGGTAGCCCACCGCGCTTCGCTGCCGCCATAGAGCCGGGCGATGGTCTGCTCCTTGGTACCCGCGTTGGGACCCGTGTCACCGGCGATGTCGATGAAGGTGCCGAACTGCTCGGGGTGCATGACCGTGAGGTCGACCGCACAGGTGCCGCCCATGGACCAGCCGACGACACCCCAGTTGGCCGATTTGGCGCCGACCCCGAACGTCGACTCCATGTAGGGAGGAACGTCTTTGGTGAGGTGGTCGGCGACGTTGCCCCGAGGACCGTTGACGCACTCGGTGTCGTTGTTGAACGAGCCACCCGCGTCGACGAAGACGAACACCGGCGCATATCCACCGTGCGCCGCGGCAAAGTTGTCGAACATGCTCGCCACGTTGCCGATGCGCAGCCAATCCGCCGGGGTGTTGAACTCGCCGGCGATCATCATGACGGTGGGCAGCGCGGGGGCATCGTGCGCGAACCAGGCAGGTGGCAGGTAAACCACTTCACTGCGGTGCTTGAAGCCCGAGGCGGTGTCCGGGATGTCGACGTGGACCACGGCACCATGCGAAGGGACCATGCCGGCCGCCTTCATCGAGGTGACGCTGGACATCTCGGTCTCGTCGGTGAGCGGGCCGGCGGTCAGCTCATTCCACGCGGCTTGCACCGTCATGAAGTAGCCGACCCAGTCGTTGAGTGCCACACCCGCGCTCAGCACGCACAGCGGCACGGCGAGCACCGCGACTGCGCGGCGCCACCACCGCGCGCCACGCCAACCCAGGATGAGTACGCCGACCGCGAGCGCGGACAGCCCGATCCAGACCCACAGCGAATCCGGCGCGGGGTTGCCCGCGAGGCCTTCTGAATTGATGTACCAGTTCGCGCCCAAAGCGGCCGCGACGCCGATCGCGACGCACACCGGCAGCCACACCAACCGCCACCGGCGGACCCGCCATCCGATGGCGAACACCAGCACGACCGCGGCGACCACCTGGATGGTGACCGGCACCCAGCCCTCGAGCAGGGACACGCCGTGGTGATTGGGAGCGACGACAGGCGGTAACGGCGGGAGCGCCGGATTGGGCGGGGCGTCGGCCAGCAGCGTCGTCGTCACAGAATTCGATGATGGCGACGCTAGCTGTGCGCCGGCTGTGTTGACCGCATGAGGCTCGTTAGCTTCTAAAGCCCCCGCCCGATACCGAAGTACAGCTCGGGCACGACGCCCGGATACAAGTCACGCGGGTTGGCGCCGCCGGCCTGCCCCGGAATGCCCACGCAGACGTCCTCCTCGACACCGTCGACGTGGCGGCTCTGGCAGGTGGCCGGCGGATCGGCAGCCGCGGCCGGCGCCATCAGGAAGCCGACTCCGAGGCCGCCGCATATCGCCAGCAGCCCGACGGCCATCCGCCGTTGCGTTGCCCTGATCGCTGCCTTCGCCATCGCATGCCCTGCAATTCGTCGGCCACACCGGATGTCGGCCGGCCTACGAGAAGTCTGCGCGTTGATCGACCGCCACGCCAGAGCCGATGACCCAGGCACAAGCGATCAAAATCACTTGAGTCACACCAGTCACAGCTGCCACATAGAGAACTCTAATGTCGTTTTATAACTTTAATCACTTCAATAACAATTGCATCACTAAGCGCGACTGAATCAGTAATAACAAAAGAATCACAGGCCACTTGAGTGCCTATAACCACACGGTAAACACTAGCCACGTAACAGCGCACTGACCTGCAGCGACACGCTAGGTAACAACAGTCAATGTGGTTTCTTCTGCATCAGAAGTATGCAGAAACACTAAAATTACTCGAAGAATAACAATTACCTCATTAGCACAGCTGATTATCAGGTTTAACGTCTGTATAGACAGCACCATGCGTCAATTGCGAACCATTTGCGGACCGGCATTACGCCCGTTCGCACAACAGGATCGAGGTGGGTATGAGCGGGCACCTATTTGTTCGTGCAGTCGCCATATCCGGCGTACTCGTGATTTCCCAACTGTCGTTGACGATCTCCGAGGCCAACGCCGAACCCAACTGGGACGCCATCGCCCAATGCGAATCGGGCGGCAACTGGTCGGCTAATACCGGTAACGGCTACTACGGCGGGCTCCAGTTCAGTCCGGGCACGTGGGCCGCCAACGGCGGCATCGGCTCACCGTCCGCAGCCAGTCGCGGAGAACAAATCCGCGTAGCGCGAAATGTGATGCGGACGCAGGGCATTGGCGCCTGGCCGGTATGCGGAAGCGCGGTAGGACAGGCTCAGGCACCCAACGTGTGCCGCACCCTGGTGCAGTTCATCCCGCTGTCGAACCTGCCGTTCCTGTGCCGGACGCTGCTCAGCGTCTTCCGCTGACGAGCCCGAGCGCTACTTGCTCAGCAGGGCGAGTTCCTGCTGGGTGACCAAGCGCTCCATCTCAGCGCGATAGGCCTGGTCGTCAGGCCTATGGCGAGTGACGGCGGCGGCAATCTGCGCGACGATGCGTTCCACCTTGTGAGCTGTAGACATTGGACGCTCCCAACCACGAACCGGGTGACCTGACTGCCCTCAAGTCACTCTCATCACACTGGTCTACACGCGTCACATTTCGGACTCGTCTGCATCACATGTCGCACACTATGGCGCGCCGCGCGCGTGTCGTCCGCGGCGTCGTGCGATCGTGCCGCGCCCGGCGGCCCGACGCCGCCTCAGGCGGCGTCGGCGCGTAGCGCTGCCAACAAGGCCGGGGCTGCTTCGTCGAAGAAACTGTCCTGGGCGTCTCCGCCGATCTGCACGAGAGCGATGTCGGTGAACCCGGCCTCGCGCTAGGCACTCACCGCCTCGACGACGGCGTCGATGTCGGGGCCACACGGAATCTGCTGTACATGCTCGTTGAGGTTCTCACCGGTCCCCCACCCGAGCAGGAAGCGCCCATCCGCGAGGATCTGCGGCGTCGCGGCCTGTTGCGCGACCACCGCGGGGTGGTACCGCATGGTCGGACACGTGACCTACGAACACAGCTCGACACGATTGGTGGCGTGCGCAACGGCGCCCAACACCAGCCAGGCGTTCGGCGCGTGCCCCTGCGACACCAGCCACGGCGAGTAGTGGTCACTGCAGACCTCGAAGTCGAGCCCGAGCTCCTCGGCCCGAACAGCATGTCCGACAAGCTCTCTCGGGCCGCACTGCTCAGTCATGAGGGTGTAGCCGAATCGGGTCATGCGCTCATCTCTCCTGCGCGGAACAGGTCATCGCGACCGACCGGCGCGCCGACCAACGTCTTCACCATGCCCTCGACGCCTTCGACGGCACCCTCGGCAGCTTCTTCCGGACCGCTCTTGCCCATGAGGCTCCCTCTTCCGGTCGTAGGTTCCCGGCAACCGTGCATAACGGACGCCACGGTGGGGATTCCCCGCAGCCGGATGCGAAACCTGCAGCCCGCCGAGCGCCGGCTGACGAGCAGTCAGCTCCCCAGCGACGCCAGGTAGCGGATAGCGCCGATGCCCGGCAGGAAGAAGTAGGCGCCGCCCTTCATCGTGGTGAAGGCCGGAAGTCCTTTGTGCACCTTGCGAATCGGCCGTTTCGGGACAGTGAAGTCCAGAGTGCCGTCCTGCGTGCCGCAGATCGGGTCGTGTTCGTTGCCGAGCTCGTGGAAGGCCTTGTCGTTGATCCAGACGTTCTGCGCAAACTCGAACTGGCGTACCAGATCCGCACAGATGATGAACGCCGCGATGCCACGGTCGACGCCATCGTCCGGTGCTCCCTCCGGCAAAGCCGGACCGTACGTCGCGCCGCGCCGGATCATTCGGCGACGGTTCATGTAGTGCGCCGTGTCACGGGGGTTCAGCCGCCGCGCATGCGCCCCGAGCGGACACGCGTATCCGAACGGATCTTCTTCCTTGAAGTTGAAGTCGTTGTTGCGCATCGGATCCGCACCCAACTCGGGATCGTCCTTGTCCGGTGCTAGCACCAGTGGAGCGCCGCTGCGCCACCGGCCCATGAACTTCGCGGCCAGCAACTCTTGCCCTTCGGGCGTATCCGCGTTGTCCTGCAGATAGTCTCGAAACACACCGACGTGCTCCTCGAGTCTGCGGTACGCCAGATAGCTGCCGTTGCGCGAAAGTACCTCGGGCTGAGGCAGATCCACCACCGGACCGTTCTCGTCGTCATACCCCAGGATGAATTCCCCGGGCTCCAACGGGTCACCCGAACCCGGCGTCGGCGCTTCCCCGGATCCTTTCATCACCGGCTGCGAAAGGCGGTCCCGGAAGCCGAAGTGATCGTGGGCGTAGTTGAACGGCGGCGTGGCGTTGAGCTCCAGGAACGAAAGGCTGCGCACACCCTCGGTCCGGGCGAGCAGATCGTCGTGTGCCGCGATGGATTTGGCATTCTGTTCGTCGGTACGGGAGAACAGGATCGCGATGGCGTGCAGGTCATCACCCGCCAGTCCGCCCACCCAATGTTCCGGGGCCGCGGGTCCGACGTCACCCAGAATGCTGGCCCGCGAGGCCATCCCTTCCCGGAACGCGTCGGGGAACGTCGCCAGTGAGTCCTCCGGTACGCCCAGCGCGCGCAGGCCGTTCCAGGTGAAGGCCAGCGTGACCCAACGATCGGACTCGTCCATCGCGGCCTTGGCGTCGCTCGCCGACTGCACCTTGTCCTGCAGCTCCGACAACCACGCCCGGCCGCCTTCTGGCGTATCGAAGGTGAGGAACTCGTAGCGCCCCGTGAGAGCCGGGGTTCGCGTCAGCAGGATGTGCTGAATGTCGTCGAGTTGGAGGTTCGGGGCCTCCGTCATGGCGTGCGCTGCCCCTTTGCCCAGGCCAAGGCCACGATCCGCCACTCGCCCGATAGCCGGCGCAACGCCACCGTGAATACCGCTCCCGTCTGGGTGACGGGCGCACTGCCCAGGTCGAATGTCATTGTCGCCGGGGCGACCACGTATGCGCTGTCACCAGAGGTCTCGTTGTGCGACGGCTCGTCGAGGGTTACCCGGTAGCTCGTCGCACCAAGGTGGGCACTTTCGGCCACCACATCGCGGTACCAGTCGGTCACCGCAGTAGGACCCTGCCACAGGTGCGGCGCCATGCCATCAAGGATCGACCCGTCAGGCGCGAACGCTGCGGCCATCGAATCGGGATCGCCAGCATTGAACGCGTCGAGGTACGCGCAGACCGCACCAAATGGGTTGTCGCTCATTGCATCTGGTCGAGCATGTCCGAGAACGCCGCTTTGAGGCGCAAGGCCTTCTTGATCTCGTCCGCGGTCACGTACGGGTACTCGCCGTATTCCAGGAAGCTCGGCTGCTGGTGGTCGCGCACGAACTTGATGAAGGCCTCGGTGTTGGTCTGCCAATCCTCCGGGAAGCCTTCGAGATTGGTGAACACCGTCGTGACGCCCGTCGCGCTGAACAATGCCACCGCGTCCTCGGTGTACTTGTCGAAGTCGGTGTCGAAGATGCCCATGTACTGAAAGTGCAGGCCCGAGCCGACGTCGAACAAGTTCCAGCGCAGGTAATGCAGGCGCAGCGGAGCCAGCGCCTCCGGGCTGGCTTTGATGGTGTCCTCTATGGTCTTGCCGTAGGCGCGGACCACTTCCTCACGGCCTTCCTTCACCTTCGCGATGATCGAGAAGCCATAGCAGGCGGGCGTCTTCGGGTACACCGGGCCATAGCGACCCCGCACCTCCTCGAAGTACCCCTCCTTCGGGATCGCCATGGCGGCCGGCTTGGTCCAATCCTGGCCGTTCTCGCTCATATTGACCCCTTCGTCACGCATACTCGACAAAGTCGGACGGTACCACCGCCGTCCGATCTCGCGCGGCGGTTGCAGCTCAGTCGCGCAGCGCATCGCACGAAGGATCAACACAGGCTAAACACCGCAATAATCGCGCAACAGCTTCTTGAACGGTAACGCCGAATTATGCTCAGCCGAAACCGGTTCCGCGCCCCGGCAGATTGCCGCTCACCGCGAACCAGCCGTCCGAAGGAAGAAGACCATGCGACTGAAGCAGCGCTCCCTGAGTCTGGGTCTGGCGCTCACGTTCGTGCCCATCGGCGTCAGTGCGGCAGCGCCGGCATCCGCCGACTGCACCGGCGCCGGATACGCCACCGTGTGCGCGCAGGGTGACGTCCGCGGCGGCGGCCCCACGCCCCCTTCCGCGGCCTACCCGTCGTACTGCGCCGATCCCTGGTACTGCGACGACGGCTGGGGCGTCGACGTCATCGTCCCGATCCGCCCGATCCGCCCTCCCGGCGGCGGCGGTGGCGGTATCGGACCGCGTCGCTGATCCCCGTAGTTTCCACAACCTTTAGGAGCAACCAAACATGAGAATCCGCAACATCATCGGTGCCGGTGTGATCGCCGGTGCGACCTTCCTCGGCACGGCCACGACCGCCATCGCCGACCCGCCGGACTGCACTGCCGGCGATCTCGCCAACGTCATGTCCGGGGTGAACGGCGCCACCTCGGCCTACCTGTTCAGCCACCCCGATGTGAACGCGTTCTTCACCGGTCTCAAGGGCAAGACGCGCGACCAGATGCGCACCGAGATCACCGCGTACATGGACGCGAACCCTCAGGTGAAGACCGAAATCGAGGGTATCCGCCAGCCGGCGGCTGACTTCCGCGCGCGCTGCAACGCGCCGGTTCCCGATGGTCCGCTGAACTGACGGCCCAGGCCGGAGAGGAGTTGGTCCCGATGAGCGTTCACATGAGAATGGCCGGCGGCGCGGTTGCGGTCAGCGCGGCGGTGATCTTGTCGATCACCGGCTGCAGCAAGGGTTCCGCGCCACCCGCCGCGTCGAAATCGTCGACATCGGCGACATCCACGAGCACGTCGGCAAGCACGAGCACGTCGGCGACCAGCTCCGCTCCGGCGCCGTCTGTCGACTACTCGGCGCTGCTGATCAAGGGCACCGACCTGGTCGCACCCGAACAGTTCATCGCGACCCCGCCGATACCAGACCCGAACGGGAAACCCGGCATCGCAACATCGTTCAAGAACGCCGACAGCACCCATGTCGTGGGCGACACGATCCTGGTCCTGCCGGATCCCGCCGCCGCCACCGCCACGCTCGAGGCTGCGAAGGCGACGCTCGGTACCAACGTGGTGGGTGGGACACCCGCGCCGTTCCAGGTTGGCGCCGGCGGTGTCTCGGTGACGGGGAGTTCACCCGACAAATCGAAATCGGTGACCGTTGTGCTGTTCACCGAAGGGAAGGCGTTCGTCACCCTGCAGTTCGACGGCCCTCCCGGTGCTGACCCGCCACCTGATTTCATTCTCGACGTCGGCCAGAAACAGGCCACGGCGATCAAGAACGGGTTGCACGGCTGACGGTCGTCCTCCCCTCCCTGTAACGGCAGCCACTTGCTGACCGCCCCCATATTGGGATCGGTAGCCGTCTCGGTGCTGTGTCCTTGCTCGCGGAATCCCAATCGGATTCCAATCGGTGCGCCGTAGCGTCCCGACGCGGTTGCTGCTGCCGGCCGCGTCCATCAGACGGGCCTCCGACCGAGTAGCGACCAGAACAGAGAAAGGCTGCAATGACTGACATACCGCCAGGGAACTACCCTCCGCCGCCGGCAGGCGGCCCACCGCCCGCGGGCGGACCACCCAACAACAATCTGGTCTTGGGCATCCTCGTCACCATTTTCTGCTGTCTGCCGTTCGGAATCGTGTCCATCGTCAAGGCGACCCAAGTCTCGGGCCTGTGGGGCCAGGGCCAGTTCCAAGCCGCACAAGCAGCCGCCGATGAGGCCAAGAAATGGGCATTATGGGGCGCGATCGCCGGCGCTGTGGTGCTTGTGATCTACCTGGTGTTCACCTTCGTGAACGGCGCACAGTCCTACGGGGCTGCCTTTACGTGAGGCAACTCGACGGTGGCCGCCACACCCGCGGTGGTGCTGGCGGTTCACCGCCGAGGAGTTGCGCCGGCACTGACAGCATTGGGCGACAACGGAATCCGGGTAGCGGCAGCTGGGGCGCTCGCCTGCGGGAAGCTGCCGGCCGACAACACACCACGTCAGTCTTGAGACGATGGCCCGGGCGATCCGTGAGGGGCGGTCGAAGCTGTGTGCACACTGTCGGGGCTGGCAGGAATCGAGGTTGTCGGCTCCTGCGCACCACTCGAAGGCGAAGGCGTGGCCGGGGCTTTCGACGCGGACCCACCGCTGCCGCTGTCTACCCCCATCGCGAAGCCGACCAGGAAAAGTACCGCCACAAATCCGAAGACGATCAGACGCATGGTCATTTCGTGGCTCATGATGCTCCTCCTTACTGCGCCGGGTAAAGAGACGCTATGACGGCTGCCGGGTCACGGCTGCAGTCGGCAGTCCCCCGGTGCAGGGCCGAAGGTCACTTGTCAATGCGGCGCGGTACCCGTTGCATGCCTGACTCCTTCGCAGCGGCCGAGAGCCGATTCAGACCGCGCTCCCGGCGTCGCCAAAATTTTCATATCCGGCAATTTTTGCCGGCATGCAGCGCATACTCGTTGGCGATGAGCGCAGCACAACGCCGTGAGTTGCACATCGTCGCAGTGATGGCGCTGTGGCTGGCGATTGTTTGCTCGGTACCGGTGGCGCGGTCGGCGCCTGGCGACGGCGGACAGTTAGCTGACGCACCGACCTTGGGGCTGGCGGCACTTGGGTCCGAACCGACTCTGCAGTTCTACGGCGACCAGGGATCCGTCGATCTGACGATTCCGGTGCCGCAAGGCATGGCCGTTGACGGCTTGAACGCGGTGGTCGAAATGCCGGTGAACGTGTCCGCTGCAACTGTCACCGCAGTCCAGGACGATCGGGGCTTGTCCCGGGTGGATCTACCCCCGCGCGGCGGCCCCATCTCGATTCCATTGACAGGCGCGAAGATAACCGACCATGCGGTGGCGGTGACATTACGCAGCTATCTCACCGCAAACCAGGGTTACTGCCTGGACCCATCGAATCCGATGCGGCTCGTCGCGGCAAATATCCGCTACGCCGGCCGGGAGTTGCCACCACGCGCAGTTGCCGACTTCCTGCCGCCGGTGCTCACACAATTGAATCTGTTCCTGCCACGCAATCCGACCAGAGCGGAGTCGGAGACGGCAATGCGCCTGGCGCAAGCCGTCGTCGCCCATTACGGGAAGCAGTATCCGAAGGTGACTGTGTCGGCGCTGCCGGACGACCGGAATATGCCCCCGGAGCCTTCCGGCCCGTTGCAGCGCCAGATCGTGTTCCGAGAATCTCCGAGCGTGGGTGTCGCACTGCAGGGTGAGGCAGGCGTGCCCTCCCTGTTGGTGTCGGGCCCCGCCGATCGTTTGATCGACCAGGCTCGACTCCTGTCGAGTGAAATGAGTCGGCTCGCCGTGAGCTCCAAAGCCGTAGTCGGCCCGCTTCGGCCGAGCCCGTTGCTGCCGCCGAAGGTGACCACCTTGCGCGACCTCGGTCAAGCCGGCCTACGCGCCACCGCGCTGGCGCCGCAGGTCTCCATCGGATTGGACCAGACGCGGTTTGGCCGAGCGGTGCACAGCGTGCGCATCCATTTGCGCGGATCGCATACCCCGCTGCCAGTGTCAGTCGCCGGCCAGGTGGTGGCATCTGTGGGCGGCCAGACGGTCGATCGATGGCCGGTCGAAACGTCGGGATCGATCGATCGGTGGGTCGATGTTCCCGATGAGCTGCTGATGCGCTACACCAACCTTGTTGTCGCGGTGGACATCTCCGGAAACACCGGACGCTGTGGCGAATTCCAGCCGATCACGTTGACGGTCAACGGCGATAGCCAGATCGAAAGCGGCACAGCGAAACCCCCGCTGCCGGGCAGTTTTCAGGCCGTCCCGCAGACGTTGATGCCACGCGTGGCAATCGGCTTCAACGGTGGATTCGATGACACCCGACGGGCGGTGGCGATCTTGGTGGC
Organism: Mycolicibacterium sp. HS_4_1; assembly: GCF_054515875.1. Classification (NCBI taxonomy): domain Bacteria; kingdom Bacillati; phylum Actinomycetota; class Actinomycetes; order Mycobacteriales; family Mycobacteriaceae; genus Mycobacterium; species Mycolicibacterium sp. HS_4_1. The sequence continues at coordinate 1,835,113 of NZ_CM137261.1, read as the reverse complement.
ACTTCAGCGATTGAGCGCGCTGCCCTTCGACATCACGGCAACGTCGGTGGCAGAAGCAATCTCCTCACCCGCGCCGGCGATCCTGATCAGCGCCGACGGATGGTCGGACGGACGCATAGCGTTGCCTGTTTCCGTCGGCTCGGCTGATCAGATCACTGTCGAACACGTCGACGGCAGCCCGGCCGACGGCACGTTGACACTTGACCCCGCACAGAAATTCGGTGCGCTGCAAACCAAGTACGACGGCAAACGCATGCTGCTCATCGCCACGTCGAACAAGGCGCCCGAACAGCTGGACGAGTTATTGGAATGGATCAACGCCGACGTGATCCGGTGGTCCCGAGTGTCCGGAGGCGTCCTCATCGGGATGCCGGACCGGGACCCCGTCGTGGTTGGCACCGACAATGCCCGAAGCACGGACGCACCGTTGGCCCAGAGTGGATTCCACGGGTGGCGAGTTGTCGGAGCCGGGGCCGCCGCGCTGACCCTCATCGGGGCCGTCCTCGTCATTCGGCGCCGCAAGAGAAGGCGCCGCGAACCATGACCGCTGCTGCCGCGACCGCAGAAGGCTCCGCGTCGCGTCCTATCGCAGCGATCCGAGAGCTGACGTCATGGTGGTACTCCCGGCATCCGACATACCGACTGTTGTCACGCTGGGTGATCATCGCAATCTGTACCGGTATTGCGTTCGACGACAGCCTCGAGGTACTGGTTACCAGCACGCGCAAACATGACCTGGTCGGTTATATCTGGACCCTGCCTCTGGTCGCGATCTTGGTCGCAATCGGTGTGTCTCGTCGGCGGCGCGGCGAACTACCCATTCACGATCGCCAGACAGACATCATCGTCGGAACGATGGGACTGATTCTGGCGGTTCTCGTCGAGAAGGTACTGCTCCCGCGTTTCAATTTGTACTACCACCTGCTGCACCTCGATCTGGTGGCGATGTGGTTGTTCGTCCTCAGCTCGGGCGTGCTCCTGTTCGGCCTTCGGCCGGTGACCCGCTTCGGATGGGTCTGGGCAATGCTGTTCATGGTCTTCCCGCTGCCCTACTTCGTGCTGGTTTTCGTTCTGGGCGGTGGACGTTTCGCGGCCGGTCTGGCGGCGCTGGTCGTTTCGGGTGTCGGGACCGGCATCGCCGTCGGCCGGACGCTCCGACGTGGATTCGTCGGTTCACTGATGTCATGGCTGATCGGTCTCGCTGTCTTGAATGCCCTTGCGGCGCAATGGCCCAGCGCGCCAGTGCTCGCCTACCAGTTGATCCCGACACTGACCGCGATCACGGGCGCGAGCATCTTCATGTTCATCAGCGGACGCCGCGGCATGCCCAAGCCACTTTTCGATCGCGCGGTCGCACCCGTCGCGTCGAATCAAGTATGGGGCGCGTCGATCCTCGTTGTGACAGCGGCGTTGCTGCTGATGCTCATTCCCTTGCCGCCACAAGCCACCTCCACGAGCATATCTCGTGGGGCCGCAACGCCACTCGTGGCCGGTCGCCCTCTCACCACGCCGCCGGGCTGGCACACGACGGACGTCCGTGACTACCCATGGGTACGCCAGCTTTACGGCGACGGCTCTGTACTCGTCCGCCAGCAGATGACCGCGGACGTCGGCGAGACGCGCTTCGACAAACTGGGTCGACCACGGACGCTTGTCGTTTACAGCCTGGTCAGTCGACGTCCATTCGCCTTCGACGTCTATCCGGCCCGTGTGGTGTACGGGTTCTCCCAGGCGCGGATAAGTCAGTCGCGGATGGTTGACCTCGGGCATGGCGTGACTGGCCAGATGCAGACCATCGTTGATGAGAAGCAACTCATCACGTGGACATCGATGCGGTTCGCGTGGGGCGATTCGCATCTCGGGCAACGAGTCTCCATCTTCGCCGTCGATAACCATGATCCTGGCGCACCTTTCCCCGCGCCCTCCACCTCGCCGTGGTCCGCGATGGGGGCCCTCTTCACCATGCTGATCCGGGGCAATGCTGTACTCGACGAACACAATTCGCACTTCAAAGACGCCACACTGCTCACCGAATTCGGCCGTAAGCTGGTTGCCGCCCAGTTTGGAGCAGTGGCACAAACCCCATGAGACCAGGCACGAGTAGGTCAGTTCCAGACGTAAATGACCCGGCGGAGCGGGCCTACGCATTGAGACGCGCGATCGACGGTTTGCGCGAAGATGATCCGATTCGATCGGCGTCGGTCTCCTTGGTACCGTGGCAGCGACTGATGATCTGGTCTGGCCTGACAATCGTTCTCGCCTGCGCACTCTGGCGGCCGCTGACTACGACGGTGGTACTGGTCGCCGTCTGCACAGTCGCCTACCTGCTGACGATGGCGGATCGAGTGCTGATCTTCCGAGAAGGCTTGGCATCTCGCGCGATCGTGATCAGCGACGCAGAGGCGCGGGCATTGCCAGACGAGGAATTGCCGCAGTACACCATCCTCGTTCCCGCCTACCACGAACCGGAGGTGGTCGGCGATCTCATCGGTTCGATAGCTGCATTGGAGTACCCGCCCGACAAACTCCAAGTGCTACTACTCCTGGAAGCCGACGACGAGGTCACCATTGCGGCAGCCAAGGGATGTGCTGATTCCAGTGCCATCACGATTGTCCTGGTCCCACCGGCTGAACCGCGTACCAAACCCAAAGCCTGCAACTACGGTCTGCACTTCTCCAGTGGCGACATCATCACCATCTACGACGCCGAAGACATGCCGGAACCGCTTCAGCTGCGACGCGTGGCGGTCGCCTTTCGACAGCTGCCAGACAACGTCGCCTGCGTGCAGGCCAAACTGGCTTATCACAACGGCCACCAGAACATGCTCACCGCATGGTTCACTGCCGAGTACGCGCTGTGGTTCGGCTACCTCTTACCCGGGATGATGATATCCACCTCGCCAATTCCTTTGGGCGGCACGTCAAATCACCTACGCCGTGCCGTGCTCGACGAGATCGGCGCATGGGATCCGCACAATGTCACCGAGGACGCTGACCTCGGATTGCGCATCGCCGCAAGCGGATACCACACGGCGGTGATCGATTCGAGCACCCTCGAGGAGGCCAACAGCGACGCCATCAACTGGATTCGCCAGCGCTCCCGTTGGTACAAGGGCTATCTGCAGACGTGGCTGGTACAGGTGCGTCGACCTATTCGGCTACTACGAACGATCGGGCCTCGCAGCTTCCTGCGGTTCAACCTCGTGTTGGGCGGCACGCCAATTGTGGCTGTCTTGAACCTCGTCTTCTGGCTCATAACCGTCCTGTGGTTCCTTGGCCAGCCCACCCTGGTCGAGGCCATCTTCCCTTGGTACGTCTACTTTCCCGCGCTGGCCGCGTTGGTCCTCGGTAACGGCGCCACGCTCTACATGAACTTGATCGCGCTACGGGAGGACGACCGCTCCGATCTGCTGTGGGCCGCGCTGACCGTCCCGGTGTTCTGGGCGATGATGAGTATCGCCGCTGCCAAAGGGCTGTATCAACTGATTCGTAGTCCGTCTTACTGGGAGAAGACGTTCCATGGACTCTCTGATACGCCCGTGCATTCACCAGAATCAGCGCAAGCGCCATGACCCGGCTACTGTCCGAGCGCGGCCTCAAGGTGTTGCTCTTCGGCACCACATTCGCCACATACTCGGCAGTCGGATATTGGCTGCAGGTTCGTCACGGCTTCATTCTCGGGGACGCTCTATCACGGGTCTCAGCTGCGCAGGCGGTGCTCTTCAGTCGCGATCCGCACCTGGCCGCAATCGGCTTCATCTTCACTCCGCTTTCGGCCTTGCTACAGATTCCGGCGATTGGGCTCGGCCAGCTCTGGCCCGATATCACCGAGCGGGCGTTCTCCGGTTCCCTGATGTCAGCGGCATTCATGGCCGGTGCGGCGGTCCAAATCCTCAGCATGGGCACCGACCGCGGGCTCGCGCGTCCATATACGTTGACCATCACCCTGCTGTTCGCGTTCAATCCGATGATCCTGTTCTACGGCAGCAACGGCATGAGCGAGGCGCCGTTCATCTTCTTCATTTCCTGGGCCGTCAGGCGACTGATCTTGTGGATGCGCGACGACGACGTCCACCACCTGGTGACGGCCGGCGGCATTGCCATGGGTCTGGCGTACCTCACGCGCTATGACGCACTGGCGTGCATCGCCGCGGCCGGCGCGTTGATCGGGACCACCACCTATCTGCGAGCGCGTCCGCCACCGCGCGTACGACGAGCGGTGTTGGATCTTCTGATGGTCAGCGGCCCTGGCGTTGTCGCGTTCATCGGATGGGCGGCGATCAGCTGGCTGATCACCGGTGAGGCCTTCGCCCAATTCACCTCGCAGTACGGCAATACCGCGATCCTCGCGCAGTCCGGCCAAAGCAAGCCGGCGTTCGGTAATGGCCTCGGGTTCGCAGCGACCTGCACCATGCTGCTGGCACCCGCCCTCGTCCCAGTCGGACTCTGCGCCGTGTCACGGCGGTGGCGGTGCCCCAGCTGGACCGCCATCCTGCCACCAGTCGCCATCTACGGCGCCGCGTTGGGATTCCAATCTCTCAGCTACGCAACGGGTTCGACATTTCCTTTCCTGCGGTTCTACATCGTCGCAATTCCGTTTACCGCCTGCCTGGCGATGCTCGCCGTGCCCGACCAGATCAGTGCGCCCGTGAAGCGCCGAGGCAGGTACGCCCCAGCAGTGCCGCAACCGAGGCCGTCCACGAGCCGGCACCCGTACGCGGTTCCAGTCGGCGTCGTCGCCGCGTTGGCGATATCGATACCGGTCACCCTTTGGGGAATGCGCCAACCTAAGTACGCGCCTCAGGAATACGCACTCGGCTCCGTACTGGCACCGCAGCCGGACAGTGTCAGCGATCGCGAAGCCACTGAGCGCAGCATCGCCGCCAGCTTCTCGACGGAACGCGAAATCGCACATTACCTCGATGATTTGGCCCTGCCCGAGGGGTCGGTAATCCTCGACACCGAGTACGGCTTTGCCGTCGTCGCCGCATCACATCGCCCAAGAACCTTTGTCGTACCGTCAGATTTTGATTTCGTCACGGACCTCGACGAACCCGTAAGAAATGGCATCAAGTATCTCCTGGCCGTGCCGCGGGTTGGACGCGGGACAGTCGACGCACTCAACTTGCGCTACCCCACGCTGTACGACACCGGCGCAAACATCGCCACCCTCGAATTGGAGATTCCGAACAACGGTGCCAATCAGCCGACCTGGCGGCTGTACCGGGTGAACCAGGCTGAGTCAGACCTGGCAAGTTGAGTCGTTGATTCACAGCGAGCCGGCCACGCGCTCGGCCCCCTGGCACGGCCCAATCACCAACTTCCACAGTCATTCCCACAGGAATCACCGAGGTTCCTGTCAGACAATGCCGTACTAGAGTTTGACGACAACGACGGTAACCCCACCGCCTACAGTCCTGCCACGTGCCGCCGGGAGGGAGGCTGCAGGAATGAGCCAGGCCGGTCTCGACGTGAGCGTGCTGGGACCGCTGCAGGTCAGCCTGTCCGGAACACCGGTCCCCCTCGGCGCTTCGAAACAGCGCGCGGTATTCGCGATGCTGGTGATCAACCGGAACCGGGCGATCAGCGCAGATACGTTGATCGACGCGGTGTGGGGTGACGATCCGATACCCGCGGCCCGCGCGAGCGTGCAGGCATACATCTCCAACCTGCGCCGGCTACTCGGCACCGGTCGGGATGACGCGCGCACCGTACTGGCCAGTGCGCCACCGGGATATTGCCTGCGACTGGACGACACCGACTACGACTTGGGGCGCTTCAAACTCGCGACGACCGCAGCCCTGCGGTCCTCGGCCGCCGGCCAATTCGAAAGTGCCACCTGCGACTTGACGGCCGCTCTGTCCGAGTGGCGGGGGCCGGCTCTGGACGACCTGCGCGGCTATTCATTCGTCGACACCTTCACCACGGCCCTGACCGAAGAGAAATTGACAGCCCACGTCGTCCGCGCGGAAGCCGAGATTGCTTGCGGCCGAGCCAATTCTGTGATCGGCGAGCTGGAAGGGCTCGCCGCCGAACATCCCTATCGGGAACCGCTGTGGGTTCAGCTCATCACCGCGTACTACGTCACCGAACGACAATCCGACGCACTACAGTGCTACCAACGCGTCAAGATCAGACTCGCCGAGGACCTGGGCATCGACCCCGGCCCCACCTTGAGCGCGATCTACCGTCGGATACTGCGCCAGGAGCCGCTCGACACAAAGAGTGCCGCCCAAGCGACAGCAACGCGCACGCTGATCAAATCTGCGGCAAATCTCGACACCGGTGGACAACCGAGGACCGCTGGACTCCGTTATGCCAGTGGCCGATTCGTGCAATTACCGCAACCGGTCACACGTATCGGTCGACTCTCCGACAACGACATCGTCCTCGACGACGCAGCCGTCAGCAGGCATCACGCCATCATCGTCGACACCGGGACGGGATTCGTCATCACCGATCAACGTTCGGCCAACGGCGTCGAAGTCAACCGACACCGCATCGCCAATAGTGCCAATCTCGACAACGGGGACCATATCCGGATCGGCGACAACGAGTTCATCTTCGAAACCGGTTCGGCCTGAGAGCTCATAGTGCGCATTGCCACGCCGGTCCGGAGATGACAATCGGCGTTGCGGCCATAGGGGCGAAGCGGCTCTGCACTTTTCCTCGGCGGCGCCTTCGTGGCGTTCTAGAACGAACTGACCACCAGCAGAAACAAGACACAAGAATCACCCAAGAACGACGCAAGAACTTGCCCGCACTCTCTACGTGACCGGCCGACACGCGGCCAATCGCCAGCGAGGAAGAGACGGACACCATGGGCTCTCGGGAACTCACCCACATCACCCCCAGCGGCAGCGGGAAGGGTTGGTACCGGTCGGATGTCCATGGCGGCAGCTCCGATTCAAGCGACCCCGCCAACGGCTGGAAGATCAACGCCGACGGCAGCTGGACCGATCCCCAAGGCACCACCTACACCAAAGACGGTTGGATCGACAGCCAGGGTTACATTCACGAGGCCAACGGTGACATCGTCGAGCCCGGCCCCTTCGGCCAGGACAACCTTGTCGTGCATCCAGACGGCACCTACTTCGATCCGGGCCTGCCCAACGGCGGCGGAACCGTCAACCCCAAAACCGGCTCCTGGGTGGACGCGAACGGAACCATCCATTCCCCGAGCGGGCTCACCCTCGACCCAGACGGCAACACCACGTACCCCGACGGTCAGGTGCAGACCTCTGGCGGCTGGACCATCAACTCCGACGGCACCTGGACCGATCCCGACGGCAACACCTATTACATCGACGGCACCTGGACCGACCGCGACGGCAACTTGCACTACACGGACGGCACCTGGACAGACAAGGACGGCGTCACTCACTACGAGAACGGCGACACATCGCTCCCCGGGCCATTCGGCGGGTCCTACGTGTACCACCAGGACGGCAGCTGGACGGACCCCGACGGCACTCAACACAACAGTGACGGCACGATCCACACCGGGTTCACCGTGACTGCTGGTGACACCACAGGTGATGCCGTCGACGTCGTCACTGGAGCCGGCGACATCGGTGGTGACGACAGCGACATCTACGACACCTCCTCCGCCGAAGGCGATGTCGGCACCAGCGCATCGACCGATGCCAGTGACGTCTACGACGTCTCCCCCACCGATGACGGCAGTTCCTCGGGCGACAGCTCCTCGGACGACAGCTCCTCGAACGACGACCACCACGACGACGACAACACCGACGATCAGACCGCCGCGCCCGCCGACCCGCCCGCTCCCGACGACGGCGGCCCCACCGGCGGCAGCGACTCGGATCCCGAAGGCGACGGAGAAGAACGTCCCGGCCTGGGCCACCACGCCCACCCCGCGCGCGGCAGCACCCCCGCCGGTCATGGCACCGGCACCGCCGGCACTGGAGACACGGACAACGCCGGCGGCGGCTACGGCTGGACCCACTTCGGAGCTCCGCGCTCGGACGACGGCGACAACGGAGACGAGAAGCCCAGCCTCGGACACCACTCGACCCGGCACGACTCCGGCCACGGCCCCCACCTGCCCGGCAGCGGCCTGCAGGGCAGCACCGGCGACTCCGACTACGTCGGCGGCGGCTACGGCTGGAATCTGCACGGCGCACCCCGCGCAGACACCGCCGTACCCGGCATCGGTGACTCTGTCGGATCAGCCACCACAGGCCTTGCCGGTCAGGGTATTTCGACAGGAGGTGGACTGACCGTCGACTCCGCACCGCTGCCGGGCGGCGCTGGACCGCAGCGGCGCCCGGGCCGGCGCTCGCGCCACGGCCGCGCCCGGCTGTTGGTCTCCGCCGGCCTGTTTCTGGCCTTGCCGATCGGAGCGCTCGCCCTCACCTTCGGCGGCGCGCGGCCGTCCGGCGGCCCGACCACATCGCCGGTGACGTCCACCACCGCGGCCGTGCCTACGAGTGCGATTGTGCCGCCCAGCGATTCGGTGCCCGTTCCGGCGCCGCTGCCGCAGGCGACCGAACAGACGACGCCGCCGGCACCGGTCGTCACCACCACCCAGACTGTCCCGGTCACCACCACCACCGCATCCGCGCCAACGCCGGCTGACGAAACCAGCACCGTCCCAACGACATCAGCGAATGCGCCCACAACAACAATTACCGCCACCCCACCCCGCACGCCGATCATCCTGCCGCCCAGCGTCATTGCACCGATCCCGGTGATCCCGAACCACCACAGCGCTACCGGTGGCTCCGCGCCTCGCATCAGCACCGATTCGGCACCCCACAACATCGACGGGGTACCCCGGCAGCGGACCATCACTCACCACGGCTCCTAGCCAGACCGCGACAACGTCGAAATAGCCAGAGCGGGTCAGGAATTCAACATCCTGACCCGCTCTCTTCGGACTGTCAGCGTCACACCCGGGTGGTGACTTCGGCGAGCGCGCGATCCAGCATGTTCAGCGACCGAACGGCCGCGCGCACTGGACCGGGCCGCATCTCCGGCATCCCGATGTCGAAAGCAGCCATTTCACTTCGCTTTTCCACGTAGTTCAGGTCGTCGCCGGCAACCAGTTTCCGCACCCGCGCCAGTGCATCACAGGTCCGTGCCACGGCTTGCTCCAGCGCGTCGGCTGCACCCTCGGGAAGCGCGCCGCCATGTGACGCGGTCACTCCGGCGCGAGCCAGTGCGTGAGCGGAGCGGTTGGCAATCTGCAATCCGCGCATCAGCCGCCGGACGCCATGCCGCAGTTCCGAAAGTGGGCCCATCTGAAGGGGCTTACCGGCAGTAATTGCCGCCTTCAAAGCATTATCCATCCGACGGGTATCCGCCACGAGATCGCTGGCATCGTCGGGCGTCAGCACCTCTGCCACCGCGGTGTTGATGACCTTCTCCATCTGGCCCAGGTAGTCGTCGACCTTGTCGACGAACGTGGCGCGCGTCTTGGTCGAGAAGATGAAGTACGCCGAGGCGATGCCCACCAGACCACCTGCGGCTGTTTCTGCGATCCGCACTTCCAGCACCTGGAGGCTGAAATTGCCCAGCAGTCCGTACAGCATCGCCAACAGCACGGTCACGAAGAATGTCAACCAGAAATAGGCAACAGTCACCAGATAGAACGCGAAGAACACGCACACAAGAAGGACGGTGATCTGTACGGGCGGGTTCCGCCCGATGACGGCGGCCAGTACCACGCCCGCCACGACCCCGACCACCGTGCCGACGATGCGGTGTCCCGCGCGGGTGAGAATCTCACCGCGCGTCGTGACGCCGGTGAACACCAAGAATGCCGTCAGCACCGCCCAGTACCACCGGTCAGGTGAGATGAGCTCGCCCAGAACGGTTGCCGCGCTTGTCGCCACGGCGACCTGAATCGCGGCTTTGGTGCTGGGGTTCAGTCCAGTCGGTGCTTCCTCGCTGTCGTCCCCGTCTTCCTGGTGGACTCCGGCATCGGCGATGTCCTCGTCGCTGAGACCTCGGGCGTTGGTGGTGATGTGGTGAATTGCCAAGTGCGCCTGCATCGCCCGGTAAGCGGTCACAGTCGCGAGGCCGGCGGAGGTCGACAAGTCTGCCTGGTCCGCTGCCGCGGCACCCATGCGTCGGGCCTGCCGGAGTTGTTTGACGGTGGGATTGTTCATCAGACAGATCTGCAGCGCAGCGACCGCGTCCCGTAGACCGTCGGGCCATGGCTGATCCTGGTCGAGCCACCACAGGAACGACGCGGCCTGCTCCAGCATGATCTGCGCCTCGAATACGCGCAGTGCCAGATCCTTGCTGGTGACGCTCAGCGAGTTCGCCGCCTCATGTCGATCCAGCCAGTCATCGATCAGCAACGCCGTCTCACCGAGCTGATCGAGTCGACGGCGCAAGACCTCGACCTCGACCACGCCGCGCTGCGTGACCGCCACGTCCAAGGCGGCCGTCGAAGCAGCGCGCAACGCGGACAGCAGACGCCGGGCCTCGACGCGCGGCCGCTCCGGAAACAGCAGCACGTGCACCAGCAATGAGGACGTGATCCCGACCGCGACGGCGACCGCCAGCATCGGCATCTGATGCAGCGGAGTGCGCAGGAACAGTGCGAAGAAATAGGAGATGAACGCGACCATCCCCAGCGCGTTCCCCCGGGGACCGTACCGCCGCACCCACACCGCGGCGAACAGGACGGCGATGAAGCCGACGTCGGCGATCTTCCCGTGCGGACCCAGGAATGCGGCGAGCGTGATGGCGCCGATCGCCGGGAAGAACAGCAGCACTGTGGTGATGTTGCGGCTGCGCTGATCACGGTCTTTGACAGCGGCGGACGCCTGCATGGCCACCACGGCGCCGAGCATCGCGACGGTGACCGGCTGCCCTGCCACCCGAGTGAATGCCAGCATCACGCCGATCGCCAGCATCAGCGAGAAGGTGGTCGCTGCCGCACTGCGCAGCCGAATCCGGCCCGGGTCGGCTGCGGTCAGAACACTCGCTCTATTCACCGCCGCCGATAACTGCACAGGTCAATTCTGCGGTACCGACCTGTGCCCGCAGACGCGGAGGTTCGACCCGGGCTGCCGGTCGACCTCAGCCGCGCATCTGCTCGACCGCGCACGACCCGTGGAGTCCACCTGGACGGTCAGCGATGATGTGTGCCGGGACTGGCTTCGAGGGTGGGCCCGGGATGCATTGACCGCTGGATCGCCGGCCCCGGCTCGGGCTTGACGCGTTCGGCGGGGTCGCCGGGCACTCCCAGTCGTGCAGCGAGTGACGGCAGCGCTGCGGCAAACGCTCGGCCGGCGAACGGCCAATCATGTCGACCTTCTGCGAGCACAACGTCACAGGCGATACCGTTGGCCGTTGCCACGGTGCACAGTTCGGAGGCGGCAGCCGCCTCACCAGGGTTACCCCCGCGCTTACCGTGCCCGTCGTCGATGGCCCCGGAAACAACGATGGTTCCGGCGATACCGGTGTAACGGCCATGGCGCGCCATTACCGAGACCGGGTCAAATGCGGTCCAAGCCTGGATGCTGCCTCCGAAAAGCCGATCCACGGTCTGCGCCTTGTCACCCGCATTGGGTCCGCGGTCACCGGCGATGTCCAAGAAGGTGGCGAAGCGTTCGGGGTGCATGACAGCAAGGTCGACAGCGCACGTACCGCCCGCGGAAAAACCGGCTACTGCCCACGAATGAGGGTCAGCACTTACATTCATGCGCATGGTCAGATAGGGCACCACATCACGCACCAAATGATCGGCGGCATTGCCGCGCGGACCGTTGACACACTCAGTATCGATGTTGAACGCGCCTCCCGCATCGACAAAGACGAGCGCCGGGGCATTGCCCTGGTGCTGCGCAGCGAATCGGTCGACAGTGGCGACGGCATCGCCGGCACGAATCCAGTCCGGCGGGGAGTTGAATTCGCCGCCGATCATCATGATGACCGGCAGCGGCGGAGGCGTCGGATTGGAGAACCACACCGGAGGCAGATAGACCAATTCGTCGCGGTGCCCGAAGTGCGGATCGGACGGATTGATCGAGACGCTCATCACCGTCCCGTTCGCGGGCACGGTGTGAGTGCCACGCAGCGCAGCGACTTTCGATGAGTCCAGTTGGTCGGGTAGTGGTCCGCCGACCAGCCCGGTCCACGCCGCACCCACTGTCGGCAGGTACCCCAGCCACGCGTTGATCGTCACCACTGCACACACCAGTGACGTGGCGACGGCACTCAGGGCTACGGCGCGCCGGTTCCACCGACTGCGTCTCCAGCCGGCAACCGATAAGACGGCTGCGATCGCAATCGCGGCAACCCAGAACCACAGCTTCAGCGGAGTCACGCCCGAGATGACGCCCGCCGAGTTCAGGTACCAACGTGCGCAGGCCGCGGCTAGCAGCCCGCACACCGTGGCTATCGGCAGCCATAGCCGCAGCCAGCGCCAATCATGTGGCAGCACGGCCACGCCCAGCAGCACCATCCCGAGAGCCTCGGTCACGACCGGGATAGCACCGTGCGTCAACGATGCGTGCTCGAGCAGCAGCGCCGAGAGCTGGGGTGTTGCGGTCACGATGCCACCTAATTCCCTTGACCGCGTTGATCAATTTACGTGTGGGAGCCATGCCACCCGGCACAGCGCGCCGCTACCGTAACTTCGACGTAACACACACGCAAGACTCCGCACAGCAAACACTTGGTGACGAACTCGGACCAGGTGCCCGACGGCACCGCCGCGGTTCATCTGGAACCGCTCGGTGACCGTCTGAGCGCCACGGACAACCTGCCCTCGAGCGGTCAAATCACCTGCTGGGCCGAGCTGACGGTCGTCATCCGGCGACTCTCGATGAACCGACGATGTAAAGCACCGCCCCGCTATCCGTGACACAACGCGAACGACCTCGACATGTTCTGGGGTTGACCCCGTTTGGTAGACATCCTGATCGCTCGGCTGCGGCTGGGCAGGGAAGGATGGCACCTGATGGGTGCGAAGAGGAAGTCGTATACCCCGGCCTACCGGCGGGAGGCGGCGCATCTGGTGATCGATACCGGGCGCACGATCGCTGAGGTGGCGCGGGAGATCGGCGTGGGTGAACAGCTGCTGGGCCGGTGGGTGGCGATCGAGCGGGCGCAGATGGCTGATCCGCCGACGGCGATCGATGCTGATGAGCGGGCCGAGCTGGCGCGGTTGCGCCGTGAGGTGGCCGAGTTGCGGATGGATCGGGAGTTCCTGAAAAAAGCCGCGGCCTTCTTCGCTGCGGAGAACTCGAACCCGCCGAGGCGTTCGAATTGATCCACGCGCAGAAGGCCGTCGCGCAGATGCCCACCATCGCCCGGATGTGCACGCTGCTGGGTGTATCGCGGTCGGGCTACTACAAGTGGGTCACCGGGCTGCTGGCCCGCGCAGCCGGCACGCTGAGCGGGCGGGCGGCGCGCAACGCGGACCTGGTGGTCAAGATCCGGGCGGCTCATGACGCCTCCGATCAGGTGAACGGCGCTCCGCGGATCACCGCCGATCTGCGGGCCGCCGGTGAAGTCGTTTCCCTCAAGACTATTGCCAAACTGATGCGCCAGAACGGGATTCGCGGTATCAGTCCGCGACCGTGGACACCGCCGACGACCATCGGCGGTGGCGGGCCATGCGTCATACCGGATCTGGTGGCACGCCAATTCGATCGCGGCGAGCTGAACAAGGTGTGGACCTCTGACATCACCTACCTGGCCACCGGGCAGGGCTGGTTGTATCTGTGCGCGGTCCGTGACGGCTGCTCGCGCCGAGTCCTGGGGTACGCCTTCGCCGCCAGTCTGCACACCGACATAGTCGAGCAGGCCTTGCGGCGGGCTGTGTTGTTCCGTGACCCGCCACCGGCCGCCGCGCCGGCCGATCGGGTGATCTTTCACGCCGACCGCGGCTGCCAGTACACCTCGGCGCAGTTGACCGGCGTGGCTAAAGAGGTCGGGGTCCGGTTATCGGTCGGTCGGACCGGTGTCTGCTATGACAACGCGCAACAGGAATCGTTCTGGTCGACACTGAAAACCGAGTTTTATCAACGGCATTCGTTCACCACGCATCGCGAGGCGATCCTGGCGGTCAGCAACTGGATCGAGAACACGTACAACCGGTCACGCCGACACAGCAGTCTGGGCATGATCAGTCCGATAACCTTCGAACGACAGCTCGTCACAACGGCCAACCAGGCCGCTTAACCGATGTCTACCAAACGGGGTGAACCCCAGTTCTTGGGGCTTCGGTATCGAGAACAACCTCCTGCAAGCCCGCATAGCGTGGCGGCACTGAGTTGACCCACACGCCACAGAGTTATACCGACTCGCACTCGTCCATGGCGGACAGACATACCGGCCAAACCCACCCACCGCTCGGCCAGATCAGTCGGGGAGCTCCGTTGCTTAGGCTTGCTCAAGTGAGCACCGCCGACTGGCCATCACTGACAGATCAACGCGACGTCGCCACAGGCCTATACGGACACGACCGGGGAAACCGACTGGTCACCGAATGGCTGGACGATCAAGCAGCCAAAGTCGACAACACCGAGTACGCCCGGCAGTTTTCCGATCACATCACTCTGCCCGGCGTGGTCCCCGCCGACTACGCCCACCGCATGATCGGCTGCCGCGCCGGAAACCTGTTGGGCGGCATAAGGTTCTACCGCCGCAACCCCGACCGGCCCTTCGTGGAAGTCATCGCCCATAGTTTTACCGACCTCGAGGCGCTACGCGACTGCGTCCGCACCGAGTGGTCCATGTTCAGCCCCCTGGACCTACGACTGCGCATCCGCCCCGGCGCCCTGACCAGTCCACACGTACGTCTCGACGTCAGCATCCACGCCGCCCCCTACGCCCACATGACACCACCCGACAGCCGCGTCGTCCTGCAGCCCTTCGTGCACGTCGATGACGCAATCACGCTGGTACAGAAACGCTTTGATCACCTGCGCGAAACGCGACCCGACCTGTACACCAACGTCACCCCTGCCGAACCGGACGACATCCGGGCCTGGCACACCGCTGACCAGTTGCGGGCCATCGTCGCTGACAACCACATCGTCGGGTTGCTGGCGATCGTGCCGGGCGCCGTGGACTGGATCCTCGGTGAGGAAGTGCACGAGGAGATCGTCGACGTGGCATTCGGTGGCCGCGGCTATGCCGCGTCCGCGCAGTCGGCATGGGCACACACCGTGGCCCACGACCGGTCGGTGCATCTGGTCGGCACCATCGACCATCTGAATGTCGCGTCCCGAAAATCGGCGCAGCGCGCCGGACGCCCGCGCGTGCTCGATGACGTCTTCGTTTCACTGAATTGACATCCGCACTCGCATCGGGCTACTCGCCGAAAGGCCGGACGGGCCGCAGGAGACGCGATCGTTCGACCCATCCGCCAATATCGAAAACGAGACCGAACTGTTCACGTGACTTCTGCGGGGGATCGATCCAGGTCATGATGGTGGCCACCTGGCTTATCGACAGCCCGCCACTGATCACCGCCAACAGGGCACGATATCGCTACTTGAATCGCCCCGAGTTTGGTGCACACCTGGTTATGGGTGTGCAGCCTCGGATTGGGCTGTCTTCGTAGCGTAGTAGATCTGCTCGTACTCGATCGGTGGGATGCGGCCCAGTCGGTGCATGAGCCGATGGGTGTTGTACCAGTGCACCCAGTCGGCGGTGAGCAGTTCGACGTCGGTCAGGCGGTGCAGGGGGCCACGCCGCAGCGGTGAGTCGTCGCAGACGGCCTCGGTCTTGTACAAGCCGATGGTGGTCTCGGCCAGGGCGTTGTCGAAGGCGTCCCCGACCGTTCCGATCGACGGCACCAATCCCGATAGCGACAAGGTCTCCCCGAACCGCACCGAGGTGTACTGCGACCCCGCATCTGAATGGTGAATTGTATTGCCCGTCAATGGGTTACCCTCACGGCGCCGTAGCTCGGCGGCGTGCTGGATCGCCCGGCGTACGAACCGGTCTTCCTTGCTCGCTGAGCAGGTCCAGCCAACGATCCGTCCGGCGTAGGCGTCGATGGCGAACGCGGTGTAGACGAACACCCCGCCGGCCAGCCGGACATAAGTGAAGTCGGCCACCAGCAGCATGTTAGGGGCCGGCACCCGGAATTGGCGGTCCACCAGATCCGGAGCGCGGTCGGCCGCCGGATCGGCGATGGTGGTGCGGACCTTCTTGCGCCGGCGCACACCCTGCCAGCCGTTGGCCTTCATCAGGCGCTCGACGGTGCAGCGGGCCACCGGGATGCCCTGGCGCTGTAGGTGCGCCCACATCTTCACCGCGCCATACAACGACTCGGGCTTGCGTCGGCCCGCCTCGTCAGGTTCGTAGTAGCCGGCCAACACCTCGGTGATGACGGTGTCCCACAAGGCCCGCGCCGACGGCGGTCGGGCCAGCCAGGCGTAGAAGGTTCTCGGGGCGATCTGGCAGCCATGCTCGGACAGCACGCGGCAGATCGGAGCGACCCCGAACCGAGCGCGATGCTCGGCGATGAACCCGCAAATCAGCGGTGTCGCGGGTCGCTCTCCCGCGCGAAGAAACTTGTTGCCGCCTTGAGGATTTCGATGGTTTCCTCAAGCTCACGGTTCTTACGTTTGAGTTCCCGCAACTCCCGTGCGGTATCGGACGGGACACCATCGCGGACCCCGGTATCGACCTCGGCCTGGTTGACCCACCGGCGCAGCGATTCGTAGGACACCCCCAACCGCTTGACGACCGCGGTGATGCAGGCCGTGCGGGTTTCGTACTCCTCGGCATGGTCAGTGACCAGCCGCACCGCCCGGGCCTTGAACTCCTCGTCGTACTTCTTCGGCATGATGCGGACAACCTTCCCTCGAAAGAAGGTGTGCATCAAACTCGGGGCGATTCAACTCACCATGCTCAACTCCCTCATTTGGGGAGTGTCAAGGGTCAACCGACGCAGCTGTAGGGCATCAGCCCAAACGCTGGCAGGCGGCACCCGAAGTCGAAATGCCAGGTATCACCCGACGTCATACCAAGCCTTGAGTAGGGCGGGCGGGGCTCGAACCCGCGACCAAGGGATTATGAGTCCCCGGCTCTAACCAACTGAGCTACCGCCCCATTGCGAGGATCGCGGCCACTATGGTCGCACGCCGTCCCGTGACGACACGCCACGGGCCGACTCGACGCCTACCAACGCCAGGCATCATGTTGAGCGTGACCGACACCCACCCTTTCGATAGAGCCCTGGACCTGCAGCCTGTCGACCCAGACCGCATGCGGGGCCGCACTCGGCCGGATTGGGCGAACATGGTCGGCCCCTTTGGCGGGATCACCGCCGCAGCACTGTTGCACGCGGTGGACATACACCCGAATCGCATCGGCGAACCACTGGCACTCACCGTCAACTTCGCGGCGCCCATCGCCGACGGCGAGTTCGACATCGCGCTGCGGGCAGCGCGCACCAACCGCACCAACCAGCACTGGATCGCCGAGCTCAGTCAGGACGGCGACATCAAGACCACGGCCACCATGGTTTTCGGCATCCGCCGCGACACGTGGTCGGACGACGAGTCCCGCATGCCGAGCGTCGCGCCACCCGGAGGGCTCACCATCAGCGGCCCTCCCCTGCCGTGGGTGAGCCAATACGACACGCGGTATGTCGAAAACCCCTTCCCGGGAGAGGATTCCAGACCCAGCGAGTCATCGAGGACGACGCTGTGGGTGCGGGACGCGAACCAGCGCGGCCTCGACTTCGCCGCCCTCGCTGCGATGTCCGACATCTTCTATCCCCGGGTGTTCCTGCGGCGCGGCGGATTCTTCCCGGCCGGGACCATCTCGCTGACCACGTACTTCCACGCCAACGGACAAGAGCTCGAAAGCATTGGGGGTGACTACGTGTTGGGCAGCGCCCACGCAAACCGCTTCTCCGACGGGTACTTCGACCAGAGCGCACACGTGTGGTCCCGCGACGGCGCATTGCTCGCCAGCACCCATCAGATCGTGTACTTCAAGGGCTGACGTCCAGCGGACGCTGCGCCGTCGCAGACGTCGAACGCCACGTCTCCACGGGCCGCATGGGACTGTCCGAACAACGGTGGATCTGATCTTGGTCTGACACGCCGAGCGTGAGCTTGGCGGGAAGGACTGACGATGTCAGAAACACTCGAATCTATGGCGATTGACCTGGATCAACGGCAGCTAGCGGAGCAGCTGCTCGCACAAGCGAAGGAACAAGGCGTCGAGCTGGTCGGCCCGAATGGGCTGCTGAACCAGTTGACCAAGAACGTGCTGGAAACGGCACTGGATGCCGAGATGGCCGAGCACCTGGGCTATGACAAGCATGACCCGGCTGGCCGCGGCAGCGGTAATTCCCGCAACGGCACCCGGACCAAAACGGTGTTCACCGAGATCGGCCCGGTCGAGATCGACGTGCCGCGGGACACCAACAGCTCGTTCGAGCCGCAGATCGTGAAGAAACGTCAACGGCGCCTGACGGGGATCGATGAAATCGTATTGTCGCTGACGGCAAAGGGATTGACCACTGGGGAGATTGCCGCCCACTTCGCCGACGTCTACGGAGCCACGGTATCCAAGGACACCATCTCGCGGATCACCGACAAGGTGGTCGGCGAGATGACCGAGTGGTGCAACCGGCCGCTGGAGTCGGTGTATCCGGTGGTGTTCATCGATGCGATCTTCGTCAAGGTCCGCGATGGTCAGGTCACCAACCGGCCCATCTACGTCGCGATCGGGGTCACCTGCACCGGTGAGCGCGACATCCTGGGCCTGTGGGCCGGCGATGGCGGTGAGGGTGCAAAATTCTGGTTGGCGGTACTCACAGAGATCAAGAACCGCGGCACCGCCGATGTGTGCATGGTGGTCTGTGACGGCCTCAAAGGGCTGCCGGAGGCGATCAACACGGTGTGGTCCCGCGCGGTGGTGCAGACGTGCGTGATTCATCTGCTGCGCAACACCTTTCGTTACGCGTCGCGTAAGTACTGGGATCAGATCGCCAAGGACATCCGGCCGGTCTACACCGCGGCAACCGAGGCTGCGGCCAAGGAACGGTTCGTCGAGTTCACCGCCAAGTGGGGTGCGCAGTATCCGGCAATCACGGCGCTGTGGGAGAACGCCTGGAGTGAGTTTGTGCCGTTCCTGGACTACGACGTCGAGATTCGTCGCGTCATCTGCTCGACGAATGCGGTCGAATCCCTCAATGCCCGCTACCGGCGGGCGATTCGGGCCCGCGGGCACTTCCCGACCGAACAGGCCGCGCTCAAGTGCCTCTACCTGGTGACCCGATCCCTAGACCCCACCGGCCGCGGTAAGGCACGATGGGCGATGAGGTGG
Source organism: Mycolicibacterium sp. HS_4_1 (assembly GCF_054515875.1). NCBI lineage: Bacteria > Bacillati > Actinomycetota > Actinomycetes > Mycobacteriales > Mycobacteriaceae > Mycobacterium > Mycolicibacterium sp. HS_4_1. Next base: position 1,815,826 of record NZ_CM137261.1, on the reverse strand, counting down.
AAGCCCGCACTGAACGCGTTCGCGATCACCTTTAACGGCCGGATCACTCCGACTGGCAACTAACCAAATGCCAGGATCAGATCCACCGTTTATCTGACAGTCCCGCGGACGCTGCGCCGTCGCAGACGTCGAACGCCACGTCTCCACGGGCCGCATCATCAACGGGTAAGTCGCCGTGGTGCATGCACTACTGCCGTCGCGGCGTGAGGCGCCGTGGCGGAATGCCGGGTTAGCTTGCCGGACTGTCACTTTCACCATCGCCGTCCTCGCCCTCGCCATCCTCGCTCTCGGGCGGGTAGAGGGTGGGGTGGTGGTATTGGTTGGTGCGGGGTTGGCCGATGTCGAGTAGTGGTGGCGGGGTCCAGTGGGCGCGGCCGTTTTTCATGGTGGTGCTCCAGCCGCCAGCGTGGGCGGCTCGGTTGTCGCAGCCGCAGGCCAGGGCGAGGTTGGTGATATCGGTGGGGCCGTCGTCGCCCCAATCGGTGTCAACGTGGTGGGCCTGGCAGCGCGAGGCCGGGGCGGTGCAATTGGGTTTGGTGCAGCCGCGGTCGCGGGCGAACAACATGATCCGCTGCCCGGTGGTGGCGGTGCGCCGGGCCCGACCTAAATAGAGGGGGATGGTGGTGTGTTGATCGAACACCGCCAGGTAGTGGTAGGCACCTTGCCCGGCCATCCGGATCAAATCCCGCACCGGCAGTTTCGATCCCGTGTGGGTGACCGCGACCCCGGCGCCGCGTTCGAGTTCCTGCACCGTCGTGGTCGCCACCACCGACACCGGGAGCCCGCTGTGCTCGCCCAACTGCCCGGAGGCCAGCATCATCCGGCCCACCGCTTTGAACGCGTCGTACTGACGCTGAGCCACGGTGCGGGTGTCGCCCGCGATCTGGGCTTGGGTCGGTGTGCCCGAGATGCACGGCTCGGGATCGTCGGGATTGCACATCCCCGGCGCGGCCAACTTTTCGAACAACGCCTCCCAATAGGCCCGAGCCTCCGGATCGAGGCTGGCCTTGACTTCCGAGCGCCCATCGGCCTGCTGCTTACCCATCACGAACGACCGTTGCGGGTCCGGTTCGTCATCGTCAGGTTCGGGCCCGTCCTGATCGAGCCGGTACAGCAGATCAGCGGCCGCTTTGCGCAGCTCCTCCGGCGTCTTGTACCGCGCTGCGGCCACCAGGTCGCGTTCACACTGCACCAACGTGACCGGGTCCACCCACAACGGCACCTTCGCAAAGAATCCGGTGATCACCGCGATATGCTCGATATTGATGACACCGTCGGCTTGGGCGGCGGCGACCAGTTCCCACACCGGGCCCAGGGGTTCGCCGGTGATCGCCGACCGCGGCCCGAGATGGTCGCAGTCGCGGACCCGGCGGCGGGCCTCCTCCCAGCTGATGCGATGCCGGATATGCAGCACCTCGGGCCAGTCTTTCGCCCCGATGTCTTTGGCCGTGGCCTGGGTCTGGGCGGCGGCCAGGATCTGGTGGTCGACCGCCTCGGCGGCACACTTCAGGGTTTCGCGACGGGACTGCAACTCCAACAAGACTTCGATGGGCAGACCGGCGTAGTCCAGGGCCGCGATCGCGGCCGCGGCGGCTTCGTAAGCGGCGTATGCCTGCTCGACGGAGGCCGGATCAGTCAATCCCATACTTCGAACATTAGTTCGAACTACCGACAAGAAACCGTCGAGCCTGTGACGCCAGTTACCTTACGTGACCAGCGAAAACAAAGTGACCAAAGTTTTTTCAGAGGCGCCGGAGAACCGCTACGAGAACACCGGCTGCCCGTCCGCCCCGAGCAGATAGCGCTCGGTACCCTCGGCGACCCGCGGTGCGTCACCGCCCAGTGCGACGGCGATCTTGTTGATGGCGTTGCGCATGACGTCCAGCGTGATCTCCGTGGCCTCGGCGTCGGAGAAGTGCGCGCGCACACCCGCGGCGACCTCGACAGGAATCCGCGCCGGGGTCCAGACCAGGGCGTCGACGTAACGCAGCGCCGCCTTCTGCCGCTCGTCCAGCAGCGACGACGACTCGTACAGCTCGATCTCGGAGTACATCGACTCGTTGCCGCCCGCATCCAGCGCCATGCCCTCGCGCAGCGACTTGCACAGCCGGCAGTTGTGCGCAGCGGCGCCGCGCAGTCGCACCACCTCGGTCGTCACCGGGTCCAGCTCGCGGCGCGCCCCGACGGAACTGGCGAACTGGTTGAGCAGCAGGTCCACCGGATCGGTCTGATGATCCCAGCCGTCGGGATCCACCACCGGCGGCAGGCCCAGCGCCGCGAACCCGGCCCGCACCCGCGGCACGAAGTCGGCGACGAACATCAGCGTCACGACGCGAAAGCTGTTGGCGCCCAGCACCGATGTGAGCTGCCCGCGCTGGGACGAGGTCACCGCCGACACGTCGGTGGCGAATTGCTCGGCGAACTCAGCCACCAGGGGCTCGGCGTCGGACACGGGCCCGAACACCTCTTCATAGGGCAACGGCGCAAGGCCCAACGTCTCGGCACAGGTCTGCCGCATCGCCGCGTTGAGCCGTCGATCAGTAGGCGGCGACAATGCAATCAGGGACGTCAGTAGCTCCTCCACACTCCGGATTATTGCCGCGATGAGACCATCGACGCATGGGTTCGACCGTCTCGGCCGCATTCGCCTCCGACAACGCTGCTGGTGCTCACCCACGGGTGATAGAGGCCATCGTCGGCGCCAACCAGGGCCCGGTGAGCTCCTACGGCACCGACCCCAGCACCGAACGCGCAGCGCAGGCCCTCAGAGACGCCTTCGAGGCTCCCGACGCCGACGTGCTGTTCGCGCTGACCGGCACGGCGGCCAACATCATCGCGCTGGCCTCCGCCGTGCAGCCGTGGCAGGAGATTCTGTGCAGCGATGTCGCGCATGCGTTGCTCGACGAAGCCGGCGGGCCGGTACGCCTGTCCGGCGCGCAGCTCACGCCCCTGCCCAGCGATGACGGCCTGATCGCGCCACAGGCTCTTGACCGGCACCTCGCCCGCCGCGGCGAGGTCCACCATTCCCAGCCGCGCATCGTGACCATCACCCAATCCACCGAGAATGGCCGCGTCTGGTCACCCGGCGCGCTGACGGATTTCATCGACTACGCCCACCAGCACGATTTGTTGGTGCACGTCGACGGCTCCCGGATCGCCAACGCCGTTGCCGCCCTTGATGTCGATCCGCACGATGCCATCGGCGACGCCGACATCGTCACCGTCGGTGGCACCAAGAACGGCTTGCTGTTCGGGGACGCCGTACTGGTCCGCCGGCCTGCACACTTCCCCGGAATTCGCTTCGTGCAGAAGCAAATCGGCCACCTGGCGAGCAAACACCGCTTCGTCTCGGCGCAGTTCGAAGCAATGCTGTGCGACGGCTTGTGGTTGCAGACCGCAGCCCACGCCAACCGCATGGCCGCGACCCTCAGCGCCGGGATGACGGCAGCGGGCCTGCGACTGGCCGCACCGACCGAGGCGAACGAAGTATTCGTCGTCCTCGACGCCACCACCACCGCGCGGGTCCGCCAATATTTCGCCGTTCACGCTCCCGACCCGCTACGACCGATCGTTCGGTTCGTGTGCTCCTGGGCAACCACGGAGGACGACGTCGCCGCGGTTCTGAAAGTTATTGCGCCTGACTGACCGACGACATGTGGAAGTCCGGAATCCGGAGCGACGGCATTTGTGCCCGCGTGGCCCAATCGCCCCACTCGCGAGGCAGCGTGGTTTCGCTGACGCCGGCTTCGGTCGCCCGGCGCAGCAGGTCCAGCGGACTCTCGTTGAACCGGAAGTTGTTGACCGCCGCCGTCACCTCGCCATCTTCGATGAGGTAGACGCCGTCGCGGGTCAGGCCGGTCAGCAGCAGCACCGTCGGATCGACCTCGCGCATGTACCAGAGCGTGCTCAGCAGCAGGCCGCGTTCGGTTCCGGCGATCATGTCGGCCAGGCTCACAGCGCCACCGGTCATCAGTAGGTTGTCGGCAGGCACGGCCACGGGCGCGCCGAATTCCGCTGCGGCGGCACGCGGATAGGCCAGCGCATTCACCACGCCATCACGAATCCAGTCGACGCGGCCGATGTCGAGGCCGTTGTCGAACACCGACACCCGCTCCGACGAACTCGATGTCGCGACGAACGGCAGGCAATCCAGCCCTGGCGCAAAGGGATCCGAGTACAGCGTCAGCCCCAGATCGGTCAGCTTCTCCCCCACCCGAGTACCACCCGGCGCCGACAGCGCGGTCCGCCCTTCCTGGGCGCCGCGGCCGTCCATGCTCCAGCCGAGGTAGATCATCATGTCGGCGACGGTGGACGGTGGCATCAGCGTCTCATACCGGCCTGCGGGCAATTCCACCGTCCGCGACGCCCAGCCCAATCGCAGGCACAGGTCGTCGAGCATGGAATCGATTGGCACGTCGGCGAAATCAGCGGTGCTGACCCCGGCCCAGGCACTCGCGTCGCCGCGTTTGGCGTTGATCTCCACCGAGCCGGTTGGTTGGGTGAACCGTCGCCGGATGCCGCCGGAGGTGGCCAGATAGGTGGTGTCGAGTTCGTGCCGGGCGAAGCCGTACAGCGCGTCACTGCGGTGGAAACCGTCGACGAGACGTGCGGCGATGTTACCGAACACCCCGGCCCCGGTCAGCGGTGACGGAGTCTCCCAGTCCTCGGGCACTTCCTGACCGGTCAGTGCCGGTGCGCTGTCGCGAGCCTCGGGCGCGGCTTGCGCGGCGTCCTGCGACGCCGCGACCAGGCCGGCGATGGCGTCCGGATCGACCTCACTGGATTTCATCGCGCCGACCCGGGCCTTATCCCCTTGGCGGACAATCGAAATGACGGTGGTTTCGCGACTCACCGACTCACCGTTGGTGGTCATGGTGTTGCGGGCCCAGCGCAGCGATGCGGTGGACCGGTCAGTCACGAGGACGATGGTCTCGTCGGCTCGACCTCGGCCAGCGGCCTCGGCCAGAACCAGGTCGACAACCTGCGGTGCACTGATCATCAACGCCCCGATTCAGTTCGTGTGTTGAGCACATTGATTCCGCGGAACAGCGCGGACGGGCAGCCGTGGCTGACGGCGGCCACTTGGCCGGGCTGGGCCTTGCCGCAGTTGAAGGCCCCGCCGAGGCGCCAGGTCGACTCTCCGCCTACGGCTTCCATCGCCCCCCAGAAGTCGGTGGTAGTTGCCTGATACGCGACATCGCGCAGCTGGCCATCCAGCTTGCCGTCGCGAATTTTGAAGAACCGCTGACCGGTGAACTGGAAGTTGTACCGCTGCATGTCGATTGACCACGATTTGTCGCCGACGATGTAGATGCCGTCTTCGACACGGCTGATCAGGTCATCGGTGCTCAGATCCTCGGCACCCGGCTGCAGCGAGACGTTGGCCATCCGCTGGATCGGGACGTGATGCGGTGAATCCGCGTACGAGCAGCCGTTGGAACGGGCCACCCCCAGCTTCGGCGCGAACACCCGGTCCAATTGGTATCCGACGAAGACGCCGTCGCGCACCAGGTCCCAGCTCTGCGCGCGGACGCCTTCGTCGTCGAATCCGATGGTCGCCAGGCCGTGTTCGACGGTGCGGTCGGCAGTGACATTCATGATGGACGACCCGTACCGCATGGTGCCGAGCTTGTCCGGAGTGGCGAACGATGTTCCGGCATAGGCGGCTTCGTAGCCGATGGCCCGGTCGTATTCGGTGGCGTGGCCGATGGACTCGTGGATGGTCAGCCACAGATTGGTCGGGTCGATCACCAGATCGGTGCGGCCCGCGATCACGCTCGGCGCCTTCACCTTCTCGGCCAACAACGATGGCAGCTCGGCCAATTCGGTTGTCCAGTCCCACACCTCGTCACCCGCCACGGCTTCCCACCCGCGAGCGGTCGGCGGCGCCAGGGTCCGCATGCTCTCGAATGATCCGGCGGCCGTGTCGACGGCGACGGCCTCGAGCATCGGCTGCACCCGCACCCGCTGTTGCGTGATCGACGAACCGAAGGCATCGGCGTAGAACACCTGCTCCTTCACTGCCTGCAGACCCGCCGAGACGTGGTCCACTCCGTCGGCCGCGAGCAATCGGCCCGAGTACTCGCCCAGCAGCGCGATCTTGTCGGCGGCGGTGACGTCGAACGGGTCGACGCGATACGGCGATACCCACGACACCTCGGCATACACGGGCTCCGGGGCCAACTCGATGCGTTCGGCATTCAGCGGCGCCAACGTCACCGCGACTTGCACCGCGCGCCGGGCGGTCTCGGCCGCCACCTCGGGGTTCAGCTCGGCGTGCGATGCGAAACCCCAGGTGCCGTCCACGATGACCCGGACCGCGAGACCGATCTCGCGGGTCACCACCGAGGTCTCCAGCTCGCCGTCACGCAGCTGAATGTGCTCGGTGGTGATCCGGTGCACCCGGAGGTCGGCGTAGCTCGCGCCAGCGGCCAGCGCGGCTGACACCGCGGACTCGGCCAGCAAATGGCGCGGCAAGGCCAGGAAGTCGGCGTCAACCCGTCGCAGCGCAGTCACGGCTACACCGTAGTAGCACCACACGCTTTAATGATCCGGTGGCACGCCGCAGGTTTCGGGATACCCTGACCGGCTATGCGCTGCTCGCTCCCAGCCTGTTCGGCGTCGTCATGTTCCTGCTGCTCCCCATGCTGGTGGTCGGCTGGCTGAGCCTGCAGCGGTGGGACCTCTTGGGCCCCATCCGGTTCATCGGGCTCGACAACTGGCATGGCGTGCTGACCGACCCGACGTTCGGCCGCTCGATGGCGGTGACCTTCGGTTTCATCGCGCTGGTGGTGCCCGTTCAAACCGCCCTGGGGCTGGGGGCGGCCATGCTGTTGGCCCGCGGACTGCCGGGCACCGGGTTCTTCCGCACGCTCTATGTCTTGCCGTGGATCTGCTCGCCGCTGGCGATTGCGGTGTTGTGGCGCTGGATTCTCAGCCCCACCGACGGCGCCGTCAGCACGGTTCTCGGGCACCGCATCGAATGGCTGACCGACCCGGCGTTGGCCCTACCGCTGGTTTCGGCAATCACGGTGTGGACCAACGTCGGCTACGTGACGCTGTTCTTCCTCGCAGGGATCCTGGCCATCCCGAGCGATGTGCACAACGCGGCCCGAATCGACGGCGCGACGGCCTGGCAACGGTTCCGCCGCATCACCCTGCCGATGCTGCGGCCGACGCTGTTCTTCGTCCTGGTGACGGGAATCGTCAGTGCGGCGCAGGTTTTCGACACCGTCTACGCGTTGACCGGCGGCGGCCCGGAGGGCCGCACGGATCTGATCGCGCACCGCATCTACGCCGAGGCGTTCGGTTCGGCAGCGGTCGGTCGCGCCGCGGTGATGGCGCTGATCCTGTTCGTCCTGCTGCTCGGCGTCACGCTGGTCCAGCACCTCTACTTCCGCCGACGGGTCAGCTATGACCTCACGTAACGCGCTCATCTATACGATGCTGGTAGTCGCCGCCATGATCACCCTGGTGCCGTTCGGTCTGGGTCTGCTGACATCGTTCACCTCGGCCCGCCAGTTCAACACCGAATCACCGCTGTCCCTGCCGAACCCGCCGACGCTGTCCAACTACACCGCGCTGGCCGACGCCGGCTTCGGCCGGGCCGCGCTGGTGACCGCCCTGATGACCGCGGTGATCCTGTTGGGCCAGCTGACCTTTTCGGTGACCGCCGCCTACGCCTTCGCCCGGCTGGAATTCCCGGGGCGGGACACCCTGTTCTGGCTGTACCTGGCGACGCTGATGGTGCCGGCGACGGTCACCGTGGTGCCGCTGTACCTGATGATGGCCGAAGCAGGACTTCGTAACACGTTCTGGGCGTTGGTGCTGCCGTTCATGTTCGGCTCGCCCTACGCGATTTTCCTGCTGCGCGAGTACTTCCGGTCCATCCCGGCCGACCTCATTCGCGCCGCCCGCATCGACGGCGCCGGCACCTTGGACGTCATCGTGCACGTGGTGCTGCCGGCCAGCCGATCGATCCTCGTCACGCTGGGCCTGATCACCGTTGTCTCGCAATGGAACAGCTTCATGTGGCCGCTGGTGATCACCAGCGGCTCCTCGTGGCGCGTGCTGACCGTCGCCACCGCCGGGCTACAGTCCCAGTTCGACGCGCAGTGGACCGTGGTGCTGGCGGCAACAACCGTCGCGATCGTGCCGCTGATCCTGCTGTTCAGTCTGCTGGGCCGGCACATCGTCCGCTCGATCGTCGTCACCGGCATGAAATGAAGTTCTCGACCCGCTTCGTGACTGCCCTGGCTGCCGCCATGTCAGTGCTGCTGGTGGCCGCCGTGCTCATGGGCCGGATGCAGGATGCCGGAAAAACCATTGTCACGGTGCGGCTGTGGGACGCCCAGGTTGCTGCCGCATACCGCGCCTCGTTCGCGGAATTCACCCGTCGGCACCCCGACATCGAGGTCCGGGTGGACGTCGTCGCGTATGCGTCGTATTTCGATTCGCTGCGGACCGATGTCGCGGGCGGCGGCGCCGACGACATCTTCTGGCTGTCCAATGCCTACCTGGCCGGCTACGCGGACACCGACCGGCTCCTGGACGTCGGAAAACTGTTGGGCCCTGGCGCCTCCGACGCGTGGGACGGTTCGGTGAACCAGCAGTTCACCCGCAACGGAACCTTGTGGGCGGTGCCGCAACTGACCGACGGTGGCATTGCGGTGTACTACAACGCCGATCTGCTGGCGGCCACCGGAATCGACCCGGCCGAGCTGGACACGCTGCACTGGTCCCCCGGCCCCGATGACACCCTGCGTCCGCTGCTGGCCCGGCTGACGCTGGACCAGCACGGAAACCACGCCGGGACGCCGGGATTCGACGCCGGGCAGGTGCGGCAATGGGGCTACAACGCCGCGAACGATCTACAGGGGATCTACCTCAACTACATCGGCTCGGCCGGCGGCACGTTCAGCGAAGGCGACCGGTTCGCGTTCGACAACCCCGGTGCACGGGAGGCATTCGAGTATGTGGTCGGCCTGATCAATACCGACCAGGTTTCCCCGTCGGCGGCCGACACCAACGGCAATGGCGGCTTCTCCCGCAACCAGTTCCTGCAGGGCCGCATGGCACTGTTCCAGTCGGGCACCTACAACCTCGCCGCCATCGCCGACCAAGCGCGCTTCCGTTGGGGCGTCGCGATGTTGCCCAGCGGCCCGGCCGGCCGCGTCAGCGTCACCAACGGGATTGCCGCCGCCGCGAATTCGGCCACCCGCCATCCCGACGCCGTGCGTGCGGTGCTGGCGTGGATGGGCAGCACCGACGGAAACGCGTTCCTGGGCACCAAAGGAGCAGCGGTGCCCGCAGTACTCGGTGCCCAGCCGGTCTACTTCGACTACTGGAAACGGCGCGGGATCAACGTTCTGCCCTTCTTTCAAGTGCTGGACGGCCCTCGTCTCCCAGCCCCGGGCGGCGCGGGCTTCCCGGCCGGCTTCGTCGCCATCAGGCCGTTTTTCGACGAGATGTTCCTGGGCCGCGCGCCGGTCGCGGCGACCCTGGCCGCCGCGCAGCGGGCGGCCAACGCCGCCGCCGATCGCTAAAGCCGGTGGGTGGCCAGCGGGGTCGCCACCTCGACCCACACCGACAACACACACATCGCGACCACCAGCAGCAGCGCCACCGCGTCTGCCCACCCCGGCCGCGCCGGACTCGCGACGATCTGACCCACCCCACCGCGCGCGGTGATGGCGTCGCCCATCTCGTCGCCGCGGCGCAGCGCCACCGTGATCGCGGCCGCCAGCAGGTCGACGATCTCGGCGCGACGTTGCCGCCGGCGCTCCCGGCGGGTTGCGGGCCGCACCTTGGGACGCAGCCGACGGGCCGCGAACAGCACGCGGTACTCGTCGATCAGCATCGGGAACGCGCGCAAAGCCAAGGCCAGCGTGACGGCCCACTCGTCGACCGGGATCCGCAGCCACTTCAGCGGGCGGCCCAAAGTGGCCACGGCAGGAGCGATCTCGGCGACGTTGGTGGTCCAGGAGACCAGGCCGCCCAAGCCCAGCAGCACGATGGACAGCACGGTGATTCGCAGGAAGTTCAGAAAGCCGCCCAGCCCCAGATGCACCGACGCGATGTCGAGGAACGGCTCACCGCCGGCCAGCGCCGCCGTGCCGCCGCCGAGCAACATCAGCACCCACACCAGGCGCGGCACCGACGGCAGCACGCTGCGTGGGATGTGCGCCAGCCACGCCGTGAGCATCACCAGCAGCGCGACCAGGCCGATAGGCACCCAGCCCGGATACATGGTCAGGACCACGCCGAACAGCCCCACCACGATGAGTTTGGTGCCGGCCCACAGTTCGTGGGCGGGCGAGGTGCCGGGCACGGGACGCAGCAGCACCATGGACCGGCGCTGGGTCGCGGGAGCGGTCATGATCGTCCTCCCGCAGTGATCGGAGCTTCAGCGAGTTCGCCGCGATGCAGCCGCAGGATGCGCGGGCACAGTTCATCTAGCCCGGCGAAGTCGTGCGAGATGACGACGACCGTCAGCCCGGTGGTGCGGCGCAATTCGGCGAGCAGCGTCACCAGACCGCGTTGACTGGCAGCATCGAGCCCGGCCAGCGGTTCGTCCAGGATCAAGGCCCGCGGACGACGAGACAGCAACCCAGCCAACACCACCCGGCGCATCTGACCGCCGCTGAGCTGGTCGATACGCCGGTCTGCCAGCTCGGGGCCCAGCCCGACCATCGCGAGTGCCTCGGTGATCCGAGCCGTGTCGCGCTTCGAGAATCCCGCCGCCGAGGCGATTTCGGCGCCTACGCGTGACCGCATCAACTGCAGCCGCGCCGCCTGGAACGAAATGGCCACGGCACCAACCTGATCGGATACCGGCTTGCCGTCGAGCAGACAGCTGCCGGTGGTCGGCACGGTGAGTCCGGCCAGAATCCAGGCCAGCGTCGACTTGCCGGAGCCGTTGAGCCCGTGGATCAGTACGCCCTCGCCCTCGTGGACGGTGAAGCTGATGTCACGCAATGCCGTTGATTCCCAGGGCGTTCCGCTGCCGTACTGATGGCCGACGCCCCGGACCTCGAGCACCGCCGGGCCGCCGGGTTCGATGCCGGGCGCCACGATCGGCACCGGCGCGGTGGCGACCATCTCGATGTTGTCGCTCGCGCCATCGAGTCGCACCACCCGGTCGGCCGAGTCCGCTTCGTCGTTGTAATGCGTTATGTGCACCAGTGACGTCCGGTGGTGCCGCGTCAGATCGGACAGCACTGAGAGCAGCACGTCGCGGCCCTCCTGGTCGACCATGCTGGTGACTTCGTCGGCGATCAGCAGTGCCGGCTCACGGGCCAGGGCGGCCGCGACCGCCAAGCGCTGCAGCTCGCCGCCGGACAGCCCGCCGGTGTCCCGGTCGGCCATGCCACTCAGACCGACCTCACCCAGCAGCCGTTCGACGTCGGTGGTAGTCCCCGATGGCAGGCCCCAGACCACGTCGTCGGCCACTCGAGTGCCGAGCACCTGACTCTCCGGATGCTGCATCACCACGGCGGTGCCACCGGCCCGGCCGAGCCCCACCGCACCCGGTCGGTCGATGGTGCCGGCGGTCGGTGCGCGGCCCGCGAGCATGAGCATGAGCGTGGTCTTGCCCGATCCATTGGCACCGGTGACGGCGACGTGCTCACCCTCGTTGATGTCCATGCTCACCGGGCCGAGCGCATCACGATTGGTACCCGGGTATCGGAATCGGATGTCGCGCAGCCGGGCCGGGACCGGCGCCACCGGACCGGTGGATTCGACGGTGTCGAGCTTGTGGACGTCGGGAATTCCGAACAGCCGCTTCAAGACTCGCGACAGCGCCCACCAGCCCAGCAGCGTGACGACCACGATGTGCAGGATCATCGAGAGCATCACCGGCACCGGCCAGTAGTGCAGGAAGGTGGCGAACCCGGTGCGCAGATCCTCGGCCGCGCGCTCGCCGCCGGGCACCGCAGCGACGATGTTGGCGATGCCGTGGATGTTCGAGGTCATCGACGCGAAGATCAGTTCCCGCAGCCGCCCCACCAACAGCAGGATGCCGATGACGTAGGCGCCGAACACCGCTCCCGCGACCACCGAGGCCCACAGCACCGTGGCGATGCCACGGCCCGTCCGTTTGACGATGCCCGTCAGGCCACCGATGTAGGCACAGAACACCACTGTCATCAGGCCGCCCATCCCGGCGATCAGGAACGCGATGGTGCTGCCGGCGACGGCCGCGGCCACCAGCACCCGAAGCCGGTAGCGGTAAGCGAGTAGCCCCATCGGGACCGTGCCCAACATGCCGAGGCCCGCGGCGAACGGGACGACGACGGCGATGATGGCGGTGGCCGCGCTCAGCGCCGCCATCACAGCGGCCTGGGCGTACTCGCCCGGATTGAGGGGACCGGCCTTGTCTCGGGTGCCGGCAGCAGTCATTGCACAATTCTGCCAGGCGTTTTGACGAGTAAACTGAACAGTGTTGTGACCGTCACCACTCGCGGCGGTTGTTCGACTACATAGAGAATCTATGAAACCATGTTGAACATGACAGCTGCACCGGCGACCGAAACAACTCTCGCCTCGGATCTCCTCGCCGTCGTTGCACGCATCAACCGCTTGGCCAATCAGCGCGTCCGGCTCTCGTTGCCGTTCGCCCAGGCCCGGCTGCTCGCCACCATCGAAGGCGAAGGCAGCGCCCGCATCTCCGACCTCGCCGCGATCGACCACTGTTCGCAGCCGACCATGACGACCCAGGTCCGTCGGCTTGAGGACGCCGGGCTGGTGTCCCGCACCGTCGACCCCGACGACGCTCGCGCCGTGCTCATCAGCATCACCCCGCAGGGTGTCGCAGCCCTGGCTCAGGTCCGTGCCGACCGCGGCAAGGCCATCGACCCGTTCCTGGCAGAACTCGACAACTCCGACCGAGAAACCCTGGCGGCCGCCGTCGGAATCATGCGCGGCCTACTCGCCGCACACTGACGGTTACGGCCCGGGGATCGGATCCAGCGCCTTGAGCGCACCACCGTCGACGGTGAACCGCACGCTGCCGATACCCGTGGGCATTCCCGGCTGATCCTTGGCCTGCTGCCACTGGTACTGAACCGTCACACTGTCCGGAGCACTCGCAGTCACGGTGATGTACGGCCGCGCGTCGGCGGTCGGCGTGCCGAGCATCGTGTTCTTGTTGAAGAACACCACCTGCTGCGGGCTGTCCGGCGTCGAGTTGTTCTGGCCGACCTGCACCCAGTACAACGCACAATTCGCAGTGTGACCGCTGCCCATCTGCGTCCACTTGCCCGACGGCGGTGCCGGCAACGCGTAGATGGACGCTGTCACGACGTTCTGCGCCGGCCCATCAGCAGGCGTGCACTTGTCTGCTTGCGGGGCGGGATCCGGGCCTTTCGGACTCCAGCCACACCCGGCAGTGAGCAGGGCCGACCCCGCGAGCAGGGCAAACGCTGACGTGTAACTGATGGGCCGCATGGGGCCAGCCTACGTGCCTGCGCACCAAGTCTTTTGAGATCGGCATGGTTTGCCCGCTCGATCCGCGGGGCACTCAAACATTGCCTTTGCCGCCCGGTTGGATTTAGCCGGGCGCGAAATCCATTGCGAATAGGGGCAATTCGATTTGGCGCAGACAGAAGAGAGGTCAATCCAAGAGGCCGGTGGTCAAGACCGCTGCGACGGCGGCAATCTCGACGGCATTGCCAGTCGGGGTTGCAGGTTTACTACTTGCGAGCGTAGGCACCGGTCCCGAACCGGTGCCTTGCGCAATGGCGCGGGTAACCAATGGCCATGTCGATCACGGTCGGCGGCGGACCGCCGGAGTCCGACGGTGATTTGCCCGGAGGCGTCGCTGGGCTGTACGGCGGCGGGATGTGGCCGGCCTCGGGCAGCAAGGCACAACGTCGCGTACTGGCCCTTGCCGTCGGCGTCCTCGTTGGATTGCAGCGGCGACGGTGGCAAGACGCCGCCGTGGAACTGATCGGTGTCGCCCACGACTCGGACATGTCGCCCTACGTACTGGCCGAGGCATTGGTCGAGCTGTCCGGCGGGCATTCCCTGCGACTGGCGGGCAGGTCCCGTCCCGACGCGGTGCGCACCGCCCTCAAGCATTGGGGCGACTTACTCAACCCAGCTCCGGCCGACGGTGACGAACAACGGGCCCGGAACAACCTCTCGCTTGGTGAGGTCACCGATCCTGTCAGTACCCTGTGAACGTGACCACCCCGCATCGCTTCGCGCTCCGCCCCTGCCACGGCCCCACGGAATGGCCTGAGCTGGTGCGCATCTGGCGAAGCGCGGTCGAAGCGACACACGACTTTCTATCGGCCGACGACATCGACTTCTACGAACGCCGCCTCGCCGAGGAGTACTTGAAGCTGGTCGAGGTGACCGTGGCGGACTCCGATGGCGTGCCCGTCGGATTCGCGGGCGTCGCAGGCGGGAGCCTGGAGATGTTGTTCATCGACCAGCAGCATCGTGGCCGCGGCGTGGGATCGGTCTTGCTGGCCGACGCGGTGGCCAAGAGCCCGGGCCTGGTGGTCGACGTGAACGAGCAGAATCCCCAAGCCGTCGGTTTCTACCATCGCCACGGCTTCGTCACCTTGAGCCGCTCGGAAACCGACGGCGACGGACGTCCCTTTCCGATCCTGCACCTGGGGCCTGCCGAGTCCGCCGCAGAGCCCGGCTCACACCTCAAGGTTCTCTGAGCGCTTCATCGCAGTCATCAGAAAGCGACTCCGGCTCAGCGGTGCGCGCGGCGGTGTTCGCTGCCGTGCCGCCGATTCCCGCCGCCGCGGCAGCGGCGTCCAGCAGGCGTTTGCCCGAGGTTGAAGACGGCGACTGGACTGCATCCAGTCCGGTTGTCTGCTCCGCGGACATTCCGTAATGCTCGAGCAACCCGGCTTCCTCTGCCGGCGTGACGTGACCCGCACCGTCGATCGACGGAGCACACTTGACGATGTCTCGCGCGACAGCCAACCGCACCGAACCGTCGTCACCGTCTCGCACGCCGGCCAACGGGACCAGCGGCTCCGAGATGCCTAACAATCCAAGGTGAACTGACACCCATCTCGGTTGTCCGCTCCGGTCGAGGTACACCTGGTGAATCTTGCTGATCTTGGCTCCCGACAGGTCATAAGCAGTCACGCCCACCAGTCGACCGACGTCCGACATCGAATTGGTCCCCTATTCCTCAACCGCGCTCTGCGCGGGATCAGGCGTGCCGACCGTGTGAATGGTGATGCTCGCCAAGCAACATGCCCGACAGCAACCACACGGCGCCGAATGTCGCAGCAGCCAGCGAAACGATCATCGCCACTGCGCCGAACGTCAGATATCCGGCCACCATCGCGACGGCACCGACGACCAGTGCCACGAAACTCGTGCCGATGGTCACCAGGCCCGGCACCATAGCGCCGGCCGAGGGAGGCGATTCATTCATGCATTGCGGGTACCCGTGAGCGCCGCCACCAAAACGCTGCGCGCGTGCCGAGCGCGGGGCTTGCCTAGACGACACGCCGGGCAGCGCCACGGCAGGCCCCACGCTCGGCGCAGCGCCCGCGCCGGTGGCGGCACCCACCGTCAGAATGCAAAATGACCAGCACGTTCGTGCTGGTCACCGTTGCTCCCCCGATTGGACTCGAACCAATAACCGCCCGATTAACAGTCGGGAGCTCTGCCAATTGAGCTACAGGGGATTGTGCTCAGGCCCTGGGCGCGTGTCCCTGAACCGAGGCATGACTCTAGCGCATGACTGCACGGATCTTTGAATCGGCTGGTAGCCGCCGGTCGGGCCAGACGCATCGGCGATCGTGAGGCAGGATGGAGCTACGCACCGTCATCAGGGAGGGGTCCAGTGATCCGAGCCGTCGCCGTCATGGCCGTTGGCTATGTTCTGGGAGCCAAGGCAGGCCGTCGCCGTTACGAGCAGATCGCCGGCACTTACCGCGCCATCACCGAGAGCCCGAAGACCAAGGCGATGCTGGATGCGGGCCGGCGCAGGCTGGCCGACAAGGTGTCACCGGACCCGAACATGGTGCGGTTGACCGCCATCGATTCGCAGACCACGGTGCTGCATCCGGAGTCCATTCACGACTGACCGTCGGGCCTGACGACCGCCCCGGGGCGGTTGCCGGTTCGAGAACCGTCAGCCGAGCGGCTGGTTCCAACTCTGGCCCGGCAGCAGCGGACCGCTACTGACGCCGGCGCTGGGACCCCAGACACCCCACGGCGTGCCCACATTCACGGGCTGCCCATTGGACCGGCCCATGCAGTTGCCGTCTTCTTTGTTGCCGAACCAGGCGAGGCAGCCACCGTCCGCCGTCGACTGCGAGGACGGGGCACTGCTCAGCGCGATGATGACCGGGGCAGCCACTGCGGTGGCCACGAGCGTTGCTGTGGCGAAAAGCCGGGTTGCCCGAATGGTCATGGTGAGCTCTCCCCTACGGTCGGTTCTGCCCCACCATATCGCGCACGGTGGTTCCGCGTGTTACAGCAGACGGAAAGGCTCAGCTGAGGTCGTCGCCGCTGGCCTGCTGCAACAGGCTGCGCCGGTACTGCTCCATGGCGACGAGGTCGCCGAACAGGGCGTGGTACTCGGTGCTCTGCTCCACCGGCGACATGCGCTGCAGTTTCGACTTCAATTCCGCGATCTCGCGGCCTACCCAGACCTCTTGCAGCCGGGCCAGCACGCTCGCGATGTACCGAGGCAGCCTGTCCTCCTCCACCTGGAAAGCCTCGACCGATAGTTCGGTGATCAGGCTCGCCGCGGCCGACCCGGCCTCGCGTACGGCCTCGATCCATTCCGCGCCGCCCATCCCCGAGGCCGTGCCGCCGGCGGTGGTGATCGCCTGCCGGACTGCCGCGTACCCGGGATGGGTGAAGCTGTCGACGGGCAGCCCGTCGAATACCGGGCCGGCCATCGCCGGGTGCTGCAGCGCCGACTTGAGTGCCTCCCGCTGCGGCCACAGGGTCGGATCCTTCGGGTTCGGCCGGCCGACCGCCGGGGCCTGAGCCGCCGGCGCCGCCTGGCGCCGGCTGTCCCGCTTCGACGTCGCGGGGCCGGACTTGGCCGACTCGCGCACCCGTGAAATCACCTGCGCCACATCATCCCAACCGACCCAGCCGGCCAATTGGCGGGCGTATTCGTCACGCAGGGTGGAGTCCTTGATCCGGGCTGCCAACGGCACGCAGCGGCGCAGCGCCGCCACTCGGCCCTCAGCGCTGTCCAGGTCGTGCTCTTCGAGAGCGGTGCGAATCACGAACTCGAACAACGGTGTTCGGCGCGCCACCAGATCCCGCAGCGCCCCGTCTCCGGCCGCCAGGCGCAGATCGCACGGGTCCATGCCGTCGGAAGCCACAGCGACGAACGACTGACCGGTCAGATTCTGTTCGCCCTCAAAGGCTTTCACGGCGGCAGCGCGGCCGGCGGCATCTCCGT
Organism: Mycolicibacterium sp. HS_4_1; assembly: GCF_054515875.1. Classification (NCBI taxonomy): domain Bacteria; kingdom Bacillati; phylum Actinomycetota; class Actinomycetes; order Mycobacteriales; family Mycobacteriaceae; genus Mycobacterium; species Mycolicibacterium sp. HS_4_1. The sequence goes on along the minus strand of NZ_CM137261.1, from coordinate 1,798,416 downwards.
CGAAAACGTAGATCAGCTCGCCACGAAAGAAGTTGTCGTCCATCATCAGGCGCCGCAGCATCGACAGGTGCTCGTCGCCGAAGGCGGTGCCGCAGGACGCGACCGCGGTGGTCACGCCGGCCAGGTGCATGGCCATGACGTCGGTGTAGCCCTCGACGACGACGGCCTGATGCCCCTTGGCGATGTCACGCTTGGCCAAATCGAGGCCGAACAGCACGTTGGATTTCTTGTACAGCACCGTTTCCGGTGTATTGACGTACTTGGCTTCCATCTGGTCGTCGTCGAACAGGCGGCGGGCGCCGAACCCGATCACCTCGCCCGTCGCACCCCGGATGGGCCAGAGCAGCCGACGGTGGAACCGGTCCATCGGGCCGCGGCGGCCCTCCCGGGACAACCCGGCGGCCTCCAGCTCCTTGAAGGTGAATCCCTTGCGCAGCAAGTGCTTTGTCAGGGTGTCCCAGCCCGACGGCGCGAACCCACAGCCGAAACGCTTGGCCGCGTCGGCGTCGAAGTTCCGGTCGATCAGATACTGCCGGGCCGCGGCGGCCTCCGCCGACTGCAACGCCTCGGCGTAGAACTCCTGCGCGGCGGTGTTGGCGGCGAGCAACCGGCTGCGGCTGCCCTTGTCCCGCTGCACGTTGGTGGCGGACGCCCCCTCGTAGCTGACGGTGTAGCCCAGCCGGTCGGCGAGGAGTTCGACGGCTTCGACGAAGGTGACGTGCTCGACCTTCTGCACGAAGGCATAGACGTCGCCGCCCTCACCGCAACCGAAGCAGTGGAACTGGCCGTGGTTGGGCCGCACATGAAACGACGGGGACTTCTCGTCGTGGAACGGGCACAGGCCTTTGAGCGAGTCGGCACCCGCGCGCCGCAGCTGCACATGCTCACCGACGATGTCCTCGATGCGGGTGCGTTCACGAATGGCCGCGATATCGCGATCAGGAATCCGGCCGGCCACGCGCCCAGTGTAGGCGGGCGCTACCCGACCACTACGCGGACGCTATATGGGCTCAGTCAAGCGGGCGCGGCGAGCGCGCCTCGTGGACGCGTTCCAGCCGCGTCTCGGTGTACGACGCGATCTGGTCGACAACCACCCGCAGCCGGGCGCCGTCGTCGTCCGCGAGGGCGAACTCGGCGGCGAACTGCGGGTCGAGGCTCGCCGGGGCCTGGCCCCACAGCGCCAGCGCGACCTCGCGGACCATCGTGCGCTGGTCGGCCTGAATCTGCAGATGCTGATGGTCGGACATGATGAACTGCAGCGCCAGCATCTTGAGGACCGCGACCTCGGCGCGGACCAGACTGGGCACCGCGAGATCGGCCTCGAAACGGCGCATGGTCGCGCGCCCCGACTGCTTCTTGGTCTCGGTGACCGCGGCGTTGGCGAATCGCCCGACCAGCTCACTGGTGAGTCGCTTGAGCGCCACCGACGTCGCGACCGAGCCGTCGTACTTACCGACGCCGGTGACCACCGGCAGCTGCGACAATCGCGCGGCGGCCGCCAGCATGTCGTCGTGCGTGACCGTCGGATGGGACCGCGCACCGAGGCGCGCCAGCGTGTCGGCGGCGTCCGCGTCGGCGAGTACGCGTAGATCGATACGGCCGGAGATGATGCCGTCCTCGACGTCGTGCACCGAGTACGCGACGTCGTCGGCCCAGTCCATGACCTGAGCTTCCAGGCACAGCCGCTCGTCCGGGGCCCCCTCGCGCACCCAGGCTGCGGCGACCGCGTCGTCGTCGTAGAAACCGAACTTCACGCGGTCCTCGCGGAACCAGGGGTACTTGATCACGGCGTCGAGCGCCGCCCTGGTGAGGTTGAGCCCGGCTGAGCGCCCTTGACTGTCAAGCGCTTTCGGTTCGAGCCGGGTCAGGATGCGGAAATTCTGGGCGTTGCCCTCGAACCCGCCGAACGGTTTGGCGATCTCGTCGAGCGCGCGCTCGCCGTTGTGGCCGTAAGGCGGGTGGCCGATGTCATGGGCCAGACCGGCGAGGTCCACCAGGTCGGGGTCGCAGCCCAGCCCTACGGCCATGTGGCGTCCGATCTGGGCCACCTCGAGCGAGTGGGTGAGCCGGGTCCGCGGAGTCTCGCCCTGACGGGGCCCGACCACCTGGGTCTTGTCGGCCAGCCGGCGGAGCGCGGCACTGTGGAGAACGCGGGCCCGGTCACGCGCGAAATCGGTGCGGTGGCCGGCATCGGTACCGGGCAGCGTGGCGCTCTTCACGCCCTCCCCGACCAGCCGCTGCCGGTCGAAGTCGCTGTATCCGTCGCTTGTGATGCCCACAGCCGAAGTCTGCCAGCCCGGCCGCACCCGACTACCACATACCCTGTCACTACATTGGGCGGTATGCGCATAGTGCGACTGCTCTGGCTGATGATCTCGGTCCTGATGGTGGGGACACTGGTGGCTCCGGCCGCGTCCGCCGAGCCGCCCATGCGGCTGCCGGACTACGTCACCGACAGGGCCGACGCGCTGAACGCGCAGCAACGGAGCGAGGTTTCCGGCGCCGTGCAACAGCTGTACGACAAGCGGGGCACCCGGCTGTGGGTGGTCTACGTCGACAGCTTCTCCGGAGCTGACCCCCGCGGCTGGGCTGAAAACACCTGGCGCCAAAGCTTTCTCGGCGACCACGACGCCATCCTCGCGGTGGCGATCGAGGATCGGGCCTATGCGCTCCTGGTCCCGAAGGCCGCCACGGGCGACGTGGACGTCGACAAATTGCGCCGCGATGCGGTCGAACCGAAGCTGCACAACCGCGATTGGGCCGGCGCTGCCGTCGCTGCGGCCGACGGGCTTCGAGCGCCGACTCCGCCGTTCAACTGGGTCGGGTTGATCGCCGCGCTGGCGGCGATCGGTGTCGCACTGGCCGGATTGATCTGGTGGGTCCGGCGCCGGCGCGGGCAGCGCCGGAAAGCCGACCTGAACGCCGCCCAGCAGGCCGATGCCACCGATGCCAATGCCCTCGCGACGATGTCGCTGGAGACCTTGGAGGACCTGTCCAAGTCGATCCTCGTCGAGGTCGACAACGCGGTGCGCACCAGTGACAACGAGCTGGCCCTTGCGCTCGGAGAGTTCGGCGAGCGCGACACTGCGCCCTTCACCACAGCGGTCCAGAACGCGAAAACGGCCATGGCACAAGCGTTCAGCGTGCGCCAGACCCTCGACGACGCGATGCCCGAGACGCCGCAGCAGCGGCGGGACCTGCTGACCCAGGTCGTCGTCGCGGCGGCCCGCGCCGACAAGGAACTGGAGAACCAGCGCACGGCCTTCCATCAGCTGCGCGATCTGGTGATCAACGCCCCGACCCGGTTGGACGCCCTGACCCAGCAGATGGTCGTTCTCACGGCGCGCGTCGAGCCCGCGCAGCAGACCTTGACCGGGTTGGACGGTCGGTTCGCGCCGGCCGCCCTGACGTCGGTGGCCGGCAATGTGGACGACGCCCGGGATCGATTGCGCTTCGCCGACCAGAACATCACCACCGCCCGCGGTCTGGTCAGCAAGCCCGGTGACAGTCAGGCCGCCCTGGTTAATGCGATCCACGCCGCCGAGTCGGCGCTGGGACAGGCGCAGCGGATGCTGGATGCCGTCGACAGCGCAGCGGACGACATCGCGCACGCGACCAGCGCGCTACCCGCCGCGATCACCGATATCCAGCAGGGAATCGCGGCCGCGGACGCGATCCCGCCGGGAGCGCACTCCGCCGAACTGACGGCAGCGCGCACCGCCGCGGTGCAAGCTGTTTCGAACGCGCAGGCGACCGGCGCAACCGACCCGCTGAGCGCCTTCACGCAACTGACCGCCGCCGACTCGCAGCTGGACAAGCTGCTCGCCACCATCGCCGAGGAGACCGCGGCCCTGAACCGGCTGCGACAGTCATTCGGTCAGGCCCTGCTGGCGGCGCAATCCCGCATACGCGGCGTCTCGGATTTCATCGACACCCGCCGTGGCAGCGTGGGTTCTGAAGCCCGCACGCGGCTGGCCGAGGCCCAGCGCCGTCTGGATGCCGCGCAGTCGCTTCAGGCCACCGATGTGGCGGCCGCCATCGAGCAGGCCAATGCCGCGGATGCCCTTGCCGCGCAGGCCCAATCGCAGGCCGACGCCGACGTCCGCGCCGCGCGCCAGGCCTACGCGCAGACCGGTACGAGTACCGGCGCGGACCTCAGCGGCATCGTCATCGGCGGTCTGCTGTCGGGCATGCTCCGGGGCGGCGGTCACAGCCACGGCGGCGGTTGGAGCTCGACGACTTTCGGCGGCTCCGGTGGCAGCTCCGGCGGCGGTGGCGGTTTCTCCGGCGGTGGCGGCCGGTTCTAAGCCTGGGCGGCCGCGACGCGGGCGCGTTCGCGCATCGAGGCGACGACACCACCGTCGTTGAGGATGTCGGTGCCCGTGAGATATCCGGCCTTGTCACTGGCACAGAACGCGAACAGCGCCGCCATCTCTTCGGCCTTGCCCCAGCGCGGGACCGCGGCGTTCATGACCATCGCGCCGGCGCCGGCGTCCGCCTCCAGCAGCCCCATCTCGGTGTCGACCGAACCTGGGGAGACCGAGACGATGCGCAGTCCTTTGGCGTTGAAGCGCTCGGCCTGCGCACTGCTGTACCACTTGACGAAGTTCTTGCTCACGCCATAGGCCATCCCCGAGCGCAATTCCTCGGGCGCGAACGCGCAGGCGGCCGCGATCTCGGCCAGGAATGCGTCGACGTCGGTGAGCGCCAGCGGGAATTTCGCCGTCGGGACGATCTGGTCGGGCAACAGGTGTGCCGCCATGGACGCGACGTTGACGATCGCCGCGCCGTCGCGGGCGACGTCGTAGAACGCCTCGTTGACGTTCACGGTGCCAACCGCGTTGGTGCGCGTCACGTAGTCCGCCGCGCCCATGCTCGGGCTCACGCCGGCGGTGTGGATCACCGAGACGAGGTTGCCGAGACCTGTTGCAGTCGAGAACAATTGGTCCACTGCGGCGCGGTCGGTGACATCGGCATTGACGGGGGTTGCGGCGATGCCGCGGCCGGCCAGTTCGGCCACCGCCGCATCGAGGCGGTCCTGCCGTACGTCGGCCAGCACCACCGAGTGGTCCTGCCCGACGATCTTGGCCGTCGCCACACCCATGCCGCCGGCGCCGCCGGTGATCACCGAAACTCGCGTCATACCCGCACGCTATACCGAAAGCCCAACGGGATCGACGGCGGGCGCTGACAGACCGCTCAGCAATCCGGCTCAGGTGGTGTACAGCGACACGTGGACGTAGACCTCTCCGGGCCCGCGTTGGTCGACGACGACCTCGCGGTTGACCAGCCGGTGGGCCTTGGTGGCGATCTTGTCCTGCAGGAACAGGGGCTCGGGCGCGTCGACCAGAGACGGTCCGGCGAGCACCGTAATGGTTTTCGGAATCTCCGACCGCCGCGGCGCTGCCGGGAACTGGGCCAGAAAGTCGCGCAGCTGGCTGTCGGTCATCCGCATTGCCAGGCGATAGCGGGTGTCCCGGCCCGAATCAGTATCGGTGGCAAGGACTTCGACACCCTTCGGCAACGTCACATCGCCGAATTCCGCGGCCGTTTCAGCAGACACTTTCTGGCTTCCGCTTTTCACTTCTGTCGAACACGCGGACAACACCCACAGCATCAGGAAGGCGGCGGCCAGCGCGCTCAGGTACCGCATCATCGCGGGACGCCGTCGTACGTCGCGACAGACGACGCCCAATCCCCCGCCCCGCCATCATGTTTCGTCCACGGCGGGGCCGGCGGGATGGTGTCGCCGGGCGGGGTGCCGGGCGGCGGGTCTTCCGGTTTGCCGTCCGGATCATCGGTATCGCGCCCGTCGCGCCCGGTGAGGTTGTCGTAGCCGCTGCCGATAGTCCGGATCCGCGCCGCGATGGCGTCCATATCCGCATTGGACCGATTGATGATCTCGGCGATCTCGGCCGTTCCCTTGGCCACCACGGGCAGCAGCGCACGGTCACCCGCCGCGGTCGGCGGCACGCTGGCGGCGGCATCGACGACCCACTGTTTGACGGCGTCGAGATCGCGACGCCCCGCCGTCACCACAGCCGCAGATCGATCGACCTCGGTCCCGAGGCGCCGGTCGAGTTCGGCGAGCCTGCCGATGATCCCGGCATGGTCGCGATTACGGCCGTCGTACGCCTCGGCCGCGGTGCCCGTCCACTCCCCTCGCGGCACCGCCGACAGGACCGTGCTGCGCAGTTCGTGGAACTGGGCACTCATATCGAACTCGGAACCGCCAACCGGTGTGCCCGACCCGAACGCCGCCCGCGCGTCGTCCCACGTCGAAAGAAATGCGCCGAGAATCGTCACTGCCGCCCCCTCAAGCGTCCCTTGGCCCTATGGCTCACAAGCCTATTCGAGCCCACGGCAGGTCCCCGGCGGCAATTTTTCACTCCCGAACCAAAGGCGCCTCCCGTATGAGCGGGAACGTGAAAACCCCCAAACCTAAGGCGATTTGGAGGTTTTCACGACGCTTGACGAAAGAACTCAGCAGCCCTTGAGGCGCACCGCGAGGTAGTCGCCGACGGCGTCGATGGCGACGCGCTCCTGGGTCATGGCGTCACGCTCGCGGATGGTCACGGCGTGATCCTCGAGCGAGTCGAAGTCGACGGTGATGCAGTACGGAGTGCCGATCTCGTCCTGGCGACGGTAGCGGCGGCCAATGGCGCCGGCGTCGTCGAACTCGACGTTCCAGTTCTTGCGCAGCTCAGCGGCCAGGTCGCGGGCCTTCGGCGACAGGTCGGCGTTGCGCGACAGCGGCAGCACCGCGGCCTTGACCGGCGCCAGGCGCGGATCGAGTCCCAGCACCGTGCGCTTGTCGACCCCACCCTTGGCGTTGGGGGCCTCGTCCTCGCGGTACGAGTCGACCAGGAACGCCATCAGCGAGCGGGTCAGGCCGGCTGCGGGCTCGATGACGTAGGGCACGAACCGGGTGTCGGTGCCCTGGTCGTAGAACGACAGGTCGACGCCCGAGTGCTCACCGTGCGTGCTCAAGTCGAAGTTGGTGCGGTTTGCGATGCCCTCGAGCTCACCCCACGGGTTGCCGGCGAAGCCGAACTTGTACTCGATGTCGGTGGTGCCGGCGCTGTAGTGCGACAGCTTCTCCAGCGGGTGCTCGTACAGCCGCAGGTTCTCCGGGTTGATACCGAGGTCGACGTACCACTGGAAGCGGTTCTCGATCCAATACTTGTGCCACTCCGGCGCCGTCGACGGCTCGACGAAGAACTCCATCTCCATCTGCTCGAACTCCCGGGTGCGGAAGATGAAGTTGCCCGGCGTGATCTCGTTGCGGAAGCTCTTGCCGATCTGGCCGATGCCGAACGGCGGCTTCTTGCGCGCGGTGGTCACCACGTTCGCGAAGTTCACGAAAATGCCCTGCGCGGTCTCCGGACGCAGGTAGTGCATGCCTTCCTCGGACTCGATGGGACCGAGGTAGGTCTTGAGCATCATGTTGAAGTCACGCGGCTCGGTCCAGTGGCCCTTGGTGCCACAGTCCGGGCAGACGATCTCGTCCATCGGCACGGCGTCGGGGTCATCCAGCCCCTTCTTGAGGGCGTAGGCCTCCTGCATGTGGTCCTGACGGTGCCGCTTGTGGCAGTTCAGGCACTCGACCAGCGGGTCGTTGAACACCGCGACGTGGCCCGAGGCCACCCACACCTGGCGCGGCAGGATGATCGCGCTGTCCAGGCCGACGACGTCGTCGCGGGAGGTGACGACGGACTTCCACCACTGGCGCTTGATGTTCTCCTTGAGCTCGACGCCAAGTGGCCCGTAGTCCCATGCCGACTTGGTGCCGCCGTAGATTTCTCCCGACTGGAAGACGAGGCCCCGGCGTTTGGCCAGGTTGGCAACGGTGTCGATGATGGACGCCACGATGTTCGAGCACTCCTCGAGTCAGGTCGGATGCAACCCGTCCAGACTAGTGGGGGCTATTCGGCCACGAATTTCGCATCCACCGCGGCACCGATCGTGATGTCGTCGGGGCTCAGGTCCAGGGTGGGCCCGCCGCCCGGCATCCCGGCCGGAGCGGCCATGGCCATGGCGCGCGGGGCGCCGTAGTCGGCTTGCGCCTGCAGCATGCCCGGGTCGGCCAGTTGCACCGCCGTCACCTCACCATGCCCCGCAGCGTCGGCGAGGACTCGGGCTTTGATTGCGGCATTGCGCACGGCTTCCCGCCACAGTTCGGCTTCGTACGCCTCCCGGTTCTGTTCGGTGACGTCCCAGTCGATCGTGCCGATCTGCACCCCGTCCTCGACCGCCCACCGATCCAGGAACATCGAAAGCTGTTCGAAATCCCCGAATTCCGCTTCCACCCTGATGTCGACCCGGAACCTCAGCTGGGCCCTGCCGTTCTTCGCGTACGGCCGATAGCTGAACACCCGGACCTGGTCGCTGGTCCATTTGTTCACCGCGCCCCCGTCGTGCAGTTTCCGTAGATCGGTGATCAGCCGATCCTGCAGCGCGACGGCGCGCCGGTAGACGTCGGTCCGCTCCGCGTCGTCCAGGCTGGCCGCCACGGCGACGGTCGCCCTTTCAGCGGCGTACTTGCGGCGGGCATGCCCGCGGACCACGACTTCCAGTGCTGTCATGCCACGACCGTATCCGCGGGCGCCGACGAATCCTTTGACATGCGCATACCTGGATGGAAAGCTAAATGAAAACTATTTCCAATAGCTGGGAGTACCGGGTTGCCACCCACCACCACGCATGACGAGCTCGACCACCAGCACAGCGGTGCGCCGTTCCTGTCGCCCCCACCACGGGAGACGCTCGACGCCGCCGGCGACCTGCTGCGCGCCCTGGCCGCCCCCATCCGCATTGCGATCGTGCTGCAACTGCAGGAGTCGAAGCGCTGCGTGCACGAACTCGTCGACGCCCTGAACGTGCCCCAACCGCTGGTCAGCCAGCACCTGCGCATCCTCAAGTCCGCCGGGGTCGTCGCCGGCGAACGCGTCGGCCGCGAGGTGATGTACCGCCTGGTCGACCATCACCTCGCGCACATCGTCGTCGACGCCATTGCCCACGCCGAGGAGGAACGGTCGTGAGCGCCCCCACCCGCTCGACCAAACAGCGCACCGCGATCGCCGCGCTGCTGACCAATGTCGAAGAGTTCCGGTCGGCGCAGGAGCTGCACGACGAACTGCGCCGCCGCGGCGAAGGCATCGGCCTGACGACCGTGTACCGCACCCTGCAGTCGATGGCCGCGGCCGGCCAGGTCGACAGCCTGCGCAACGACAACGGCGAGGCGCTCTACCGGCGCTGCTCGCAAGCCCACCATCACCATCACCTGGTGTGCCGGCAATGCGGTGCGACGGTCGAGGTGGCAGGCACCGAGGTCGAGTCCTGGGCCACCGAAACCGCTGCGGCCCACGGCTTTTCGGACGTCAGCCACACCATCGAGATTTTCGGGGTGTGCGCGGCCTGCACCGTATCCGCGCCGGTCAGCTGATCCGGGCGAACTCAAGTACCGTGTCGCGGGTCAGCGGCGCCAACGGGATGTCGCCGGGCGCGTGCGGGTCGATCCAGGCCATCTCCTCGATCTCGGCGGCAATCTCCGGCACGCCGTCGAGCCTCACGAAGAACAATTCGGCCTCAACCGTGTGCCCGGGCTCGTTGGCCGCAATCGCGGTGTGGTGCCCCAGCTCCCGCACGTCGGTGATCCCGACCCCGAGTTCCTCCCGGACCTCGCGAGCCAGCGCGTCGGCCGGCGACTCCCCTGCTTCGAGCTTGCCGCCGGGCTGCATGAAGGCCGTCGTCCCGCGCTTGCGGACCACCAGCAGCCGCCCGTGCTCGTCGACCACCACCGCGGCGACGATCCGGATGACGGTCACTTCGGGCTTCACCGGGTCAGGTCGGCCCGCACGTCGACGCCGGTGGACAGCACCAGCATGACCAGTGTGGACAGTGCGTCGTCGCTGAGGCCGGCGGCCGGGAAGTTGTAGCGCAGCATCACGTCGCCGACCTTCTTGGCGCCATTGCTCCGGGGATCGCCGGCCCGCTCCACCAGCACCACCGAGCCGAGCATGGTGCGCCCCGCATGATCAGCCACCCGGTCGCGAAGGTTGTTGTCCAGCTTGATGTCCCATGCCAGCGGTTGGGTCAGCGAGATCAGTTCCAACCCCTCGCCGATGTTCACCACCCGCAGCGACGCCACAGTCCCGTCGTGCGCGACGGTCAGGGCGCCGTCGCTTTCCTCCACGATGGTCACCGAATCGGCGAGCACAGATGCCAACCGCTGCAGCAGGTTCGACATCAAGCCCTCCCGAACCTTCGGTTCCGGTTGACGTATTCCTCGCACGCGGCCCAGAGGTCGCGACGGTCGTAGTCCGGCCACAGCTTGTCCTGGAAGACGTACTCCGCGTACGCCGCCTGCCACAGCATGAAGTTGCTGGCGCGCTGCTCACCCGAGGTGCGGATGAACAGGTCGACGTCAGGGATGTCGGGGCGGTGCAGGTGCTTGGCGAACGACGCCTCGGAGATGCGGCTCGGGTTGATCTTGCCCGCGGCGGCCTCCTCGGCGAGTTCGCGTGCCGCTTCGACGATCTCGGTGCGCCCACCGTAGTTCACGCAGTAGTTGACGGTGATGACGTCGTTGCCGACCGTCATCTGCTCGGCGATGTCGAACTCCTTGATGACGCTGCTCCACATGCGCGGCCGGGACCCGACCCAGCGCATGTTGACGCCCATCGCGTTGAGGTTCTCCCGGCGCCGGCGCACCACCTCGCGGTTGAAGCCCATGAGGAACCGCACCTCTTCGGTGCTGCGCTTCCAGTTCTCGGTGGAGAACGCATACACCGAGAGGTGTTTGATGCCCAGTTCGATGGCTCCGCAGGTGACGTCGATCAGCACCGCCTCGCCCATCTTGTGGCCCTCGGTCCGCCCGAGCCCGCGCTGCGTGGCCCACCGGCCGTTGCCGTCCATGACGATGGCGACGTGGCCCGGCACCTGGGCGGCGGGGATCCGCGGGGCCACGGCCTTGGACGGGTGCTGCGGCGGGCGGGCGAAGCGGCCGTTGGACTTCGGCGGGAGCTCCGGAAAGACCACCGGCCAGGTCGAAACGTCCGGGAAAACCGGATAGTCGTCAGGCGCCTGCGGCAGCTGCGGATAGCTGGTCTTGCGCGCCCGGTTGAGTGCCATGGGCCATATCCTGCCTGAACGTGGTGATGCGCTGTTCAATGAGTGCGGTATCGGGCCTGACAGGGGCTGTCTGCTCTTCGCGCAAGCGCTCATCGCGGCGCTCCACGAGAGGCAATGTGCGCAGCTTGCGCTCCAGATGCCATTGCAGGTGCGCGGCCACCAGACCGCTGGCCTGGCTGCGATGCCCCGTCGGCGAGCCCTGCGCAAACTCCCAGTCGCCGTCGTGCAGCGCGGCCATCAGATCCAGCACACCCTGTGGCGGAGTGACCGATCCGGACGGCCGGCAGTGCACACACACGCTGCCGCCGGCCGCGATGTGGAACGCACGGTGCGGACCGGGCGCGGCGCAGCGGGCGCATTCGGTGATGGCCGGCGCCCACCCGGCGATCCCCATGGCCCGCAGCAGATAGGCGTCGAGCACAAGCTCACGGGGCCGGCTGTCGTCCGCGACGGCCCGTAGCGCGCCGACGGTGAGCCGCTGCAGCGCCGGCATCGGGTTGCGTTCCTCACCGGCCAGCCGTTCGGCGGTCTCCAGAATGGCGCAGCCACAGGTGTAGCGGCCGTAGTCGTTGACGATGTCGGTGGCGAACGCGTCGAGCGACACCACTTGGGTGACGATGTCGAGGTTGCGGCCGGGGTGCAGCTGCACGTCGATGTGGGCGAACGGCTCGAGCCGCGAGCCGAACTTGCTGCGGGTCCGTCGCACGCCCTTGGCCACCGCGCGGACCAGCCCGTTGTCGCGGGTGAGCAGCGTCACGATCCGGTCGGCCTCGCCGAGCTTGCGCTGGCGCAGCACGACCGCTCGATCCCGGTACAACCGCATCGGGCGATTGTCCCATCACAGACCGACAACTTCCGTTAGGCAGCGCCGGGACGAACGGTCAATCTATTCTCGGAGTCGACATGGCCAGCCTTCCAAAACCATCCGCTCCGCCCCGATTCCCCACTCTGACCCAGCAGTTGTACCGGCTCGCGAGCGGCACGGTGACGTCCCAGCAGATCGTGCAGCAGTCGCTGGACGCCATCTCGGCCAGTCAACTCGAGCTCAACGCGTTCCGGGTGGTCTTCACCGCGCAGGCACTCGCAGACGCCGCTGAAGCCGACCGCAAACGCGCTGCCGGACAACATCTTCCGCTGCTCGGCGTGCCCATCGCGATCAAGGATGACGTCGACGTCGCGGGCGTGCCCACCCGGTTCGGCACCGACGGCGACGTGCGCCCGGCCACCGCGGACGCCGAGGTGGTGCGACGACTGAAGGCGGCCGGCGCGGTGATCGTCGGCAAGACCAACACCTGCGAGCTCGGCCAATGGCCGTTCACCAGCGGCCCCGGTTTCGGGCACACCCGCAACCCCTGGTCACGTGAGCACACCCCCGGCGGGTCGTCGGGCGGCAGCGCCGCGGCTGTCGCGGCCGGACTGGTCACGGCCGCAATCGGATCCGACGGCGCCGGCAGCGTCCGAATCCCCGCCGCGTGGACCCACCTGGTGGGCATCAAACCGCAGCGTGGACGGATCTCCACCTGGCCGCTGCCGGAGGCATTCAACGGCATCACCGTCAACGGGGTGCTGGCCCGCACGGTGGCCGACGCCGCGCTGCTGCTCGACGCGGCGTCCGGCAACACCGACGGTGATCTGCACAAGCCGCCGCCCATCGCGGCGGCCGAGGCCGTCGGGCGGGCGCCGGGGGCCCTGCGTGTCGCGTTGTCGACCAAGTTTCCGTTCACACTGTTCCCGGCCCGGTTGCATCCCGAGATCCGGGCGGCACTGAACACCGTTGCGGGACAACTGGAAGAGCTCGGGCACACCGTCCGGCCGGACGATCCCGAGTACGGGCTGCAACTGTCCGTGGACTTTCTGGCGCGCTCGACATCCGGGCTCGCCGAATGGCGCGACCGCGTCGGTCCCGAGGTGACATTGGACCGTCGTACCCGCAGCAACATCCGGACCGGATGGCTGCTGTCGGAGCATGCCCTCCGGCAGGCACGGCAGCGGGAAAAGACCCTTGCGCGCCGGATCGGCTGGATTTTCAACCTGTACGACGTGGTGCTGGCGCCGACCACCGCACAGCCGCCACCGCTGATCGATGCCTTCGACCGGCTCGGCAGCACCGCCACCGACCGCGCCATCATCGCGGCCTGCCCGGTGTGCTGGCCGTGGAATGCGCTCGGCTGGCCGTCGATCAACATCCCGGCCGGCTTCACGTCCGACGGGCTGCCCATCGGCGTGCAGCTGATGGGCCCGGAGGGCAGCGAGCCACTCCTGATCTCGCTCGCCGCCAGCCTCGAAGCGATCAGCGGCTGGGCCACCGAGCAGCCCGACAACTGGTGGTCCCCGCGCTAACCGCCTCCCGCGAACGTGCGTGTCTGCGCGGGACACACCGCCACAGGCGGACCCAACGCGCACGTTCGCCGGCCGCGAGCGTCACGAAAATGCCAACGCGAGGCGGCGTGTCGGGTGTAGACACGCACGCTCGCGAGAGGTACCCCCAGCACGGCTCGCGGGGGAGATATTTAAAAGCCGAGCTTGCCAAGCTGTTTCGGGTCGCGTTGCCAGTTCTTGGCGATCTTCACGCGCAGGTTCAGATAGACCTTGGTGCCGAGCAGCTTCTCGATCTGGGTGCGCGACGCGGTGCCGACCTCGCGCAACCGCGAGCCGCCCTTGCCGATCACGATGCCCTTCTGGCTGTCGCGCTCGACGTAGATGATGGCGTGCACGTCGACCATCTCGCCCTGCTCCGGGGTGCGGCCTTCGCGCTCGGTGAATTCCTCGATGACCACCGCCAGCGAGTGCGGCAGCTCGTCGCGGACGCCTTCGAGTGCGGCTTCCCGGATGAGCTCGGCGACGAGCACTTCTTCGGGTTCGTCGGTGAGTTCACCGTCCGGGTAGAACGCCGGCCCCGGCGGCAGCTGCGCGGCCAACACGTCGATCAGCACGTCGACCTGCTCACCGGCGACCGCGGACACCGGCACGATCTCGGCGCTGCCCTCGGTCAATTCACTGACCGCGAGCAGCTGTGCCGCCACGCGATCACGCGGCACCTTGTCGGTCTTGGTGACGACCACCAGCAGCTTGGTTCGCGGTGCGACGGTGCGGATTTGCTGATAGATCCACCGGTCGCCCGGGCCGATGGCCTCGTCCGCCGGGATGCACAGGCAGATGATGTCGACCTCGGAATAGGTGTCCTTGACCAGCTCGTTGAGCCGCTGCCCGAGCAACGTGCGCGGCCGGTGCAGACCCGGCGTGTCCACCAGGATGATCTGGAAGTTCTCGCGGTGCACGATGCCGCGGATGGTGTGCCGGGTGGTCTGCGGCCGGTTGGAGGTGATCGCAACCTTGGTGCCGACGAGCGCATTGGTCAGCGTCGACTTGCCGGTGTTCGGCCGGCCGACCAAACAGACGAAACCTGAACGGAATTCGTCACTCATCGGGTTCTCCTTCTTCAACATCCTCAGTGCGTTCCGTCTCGACGGGTGTCACCAGCACGGTGCCGATCCGGACCCGGCCGCGATGGTCCCGGCCGCCCTCGGCCCGCAATTGCAGGGTTGCCGGGTGCTGCGATCGATGCGACGGGAACGACACACGCACCTCGGCTCCTGGCAGTGGCACGCGTCCCAGCTCGTGCGCCAGAAGCCCACCGACGGTGTCCACGTCCAGATCGTCGCCGACCTCGAAGCCGCACAGTTCGGCCAGGTCCTGCAGCGGCAACCGGGACGACACGCGAAAGCGATTGTCGCCCAGTTCCTCTACGGGCAACACCTCATCGGTGTCGTACTCGTCGGCGATCTCGCCGACGATCTCCTCCAACACGTCCTCGATGGTCACCAGGCCCGCTATCGCACCGTACTCGTCGACCAGCAACGCCATGTGGTTATGGGTGCGCTGCATCTCGGCGAGCAGATCGTCGAGCGGCTTGGAGTCCGGCACGAAGACCGCGGGCCGCATCACCTCGACCGCCTTGGTCCCGCGGCCGCCATTGGTCGAGTTATACGTCCGCTCCACCAGGTCTTTGAGGTAGACGACGCCGACGACGTCGTCCACGTTCTCCCCGATCACCGGGAGGCGGGAGTGCCCACTGCGGACCGCCAGTGACGTCGCCTGGCCGGCCGACTTGTCGCTCTCGATCCACACCATCTCGGTTCGGGGCACCATGACCTCGCGCGCGGGGGTGTCACCAAGTTCGAAGACGGACTTGATCATTCGGCGTTCCTCGGCGGCCACGACGCCACGCTGCTGCGCGAGATCGACGACCTCGAGCAACTCGATTTCCGAGGCGAACGGTCCGTTGCGGAAGCCACGGCCGGGCGTCAGGGCGTTACCGATGAGCACCAGCAGCCGGCTGATCGGCGTCAGCAACACCGAGATCACCTGCAGCGGAAGCGCCGACAGCAGCGAGATCGAATAAGCGTTCTGCCGTCCGATGGTGCGCGGGCCGACACCGATGGCCACGAAGCTGATGACCACCATGATGGCCGCGGCGGATACCAGTGCCCAACCTCGCGTCATCAACTCGTCGAGATAGTCGACCAGCAGGACGGTCGCAGATGCCTCACAGATAACACGAAGCAGCACAACGAGGTTGACGTACTGCGGCCGGTTCCGGATGATCTTCGCGAGCCGCACCGCGCCGGGCCGCTCATCACGGATCAGCTCATCGACGCGGGCGATGGAGACGGTGTTGATGGCGGCATCGATGGCCGCGAACAGCCCGCCGACTACGACGAGCACTATGGCGCCGAGCAACGGCGTCACCCCGGTCACGGCTCGTCGAAGTACCGCGACTTGTCGAGCAGCCGGCGGTCTTTCTCGGTCTGCCGATCCTTGTGGTAGGCCTGCACCTGGTCGGCGACCCATTCTTCGAGCAGCTGACGCTGCAGGTCGAACATCTCTTTTTCTTCGTCAGGCTCGGCGTGGTCATAGCCCAGCAGGTGCAGCACGCCGTGCACCGTGAGCAGCGCCAGCTCGTGGCCCAGCGAATGTCCCGCGGCCTCAGCCTGATTCGCGGCGAACTCGGGACACAACACGATGTCGCCGAGCATCGAGGGCCCGGGCTCGGGTGCGTCCGGACGACCCCCGGGCTCGAGCTCATCCATCGGGAAGCTCATCACGTCGGTGGGGCCGGGCAGGTCCATCCAGCGCATATGCAGATCGGCCATCGCCGACTGGTCCACCAGGACCATCGAGAGTTCCGCGGCGGGGTTCACGTCCATCTTGGAGATCACGAACCGCGCGACGCTGATCAGCTCGTCTTCGGAAACGTCGATCCCCGACTCGTTGGAAACCTCGACCGTCACTCCGTCACCGCCTCGTCCGGCCGGTGGCTCGGCGGTGTGAACGGTTGGCCAGACCGTGCTCGCTCACTTTGGCTTCCGCTGCTTCATACGCGTCGACGATCTCCGACACCAGCTTGTGGCGCACCACATCTGCACTCGTGAGTTCGGCGATGTGGATGTCCTCGATGCCGTCGAGCACCTCGACGGCCGACCGCAGACCCGACTTCGATCCGCCCGGCAGATCGACCTGGGTGACGTCGCCGGTGACGACGATCTTCGAACCGAAACCCAAGCGGGTCAGGAACATCTTCATCTGCTCGGCGGTGGTGTTCTGCGCCTCGTCGAGGATGATGAAGGCGTCGTTCAACGTCCTTCCCCTCATGTATGCCAACGGCGCGACCTCGATAACCCCAGCGGCCATCAGCTTCGGGATCATCTCCGCATCCATCATGTCGTGCAGCGCGTCGTACAACGGGCGCAGATACGGGTCGATCTTCTCGTTCAGGGTGCCGGGCAGGAAGCCGAGGCGCTCCCCCGCTTCGACGGCGGGACGGGTCAGGATGATCCGGCTGACCTGCTTGGTCTGTAATGCGCTGACGGCCTTTGCCATTGCCAGGTAGGTCTTGCCGGTGCCGGCGGGACCGATGCCGAAGACAATGGTGTGGGCGTCGATCGCGTCGACATAACGCTTCTGATTGAGCGTCTTGGGCCGGATCGTCTTGCCGCGCCGCGACAGGATGTCCAGCGTCAGCACCTGCGCCGGCGACTCGCTCTCGGCGCCGTCGAGCATGCCGACGCTGCGGCGGACGACATCCGGGGTCAGCGACTGGCCACCGGCGGCGATCGCGATGAGCTCACTGACGACGCGCTCGGCCAGCGCCACATCGGCGGGCCGGCCGGCTATCGACAGCGAATTGCCGCGAACGTGAATGTCGGCCGCCAGCAGATTCTCCAAGGCCCGCAGATTCTCGTCAGCGGAGCCGAGCAGGCCCATCACAAGGTCAGGCGGAACAGTGATGCTGCTTCGAACCGAAGGGTCGAGCTCCGAGGAGCGCGACGCGGCGGCGTTCGTATCGCGGGGCGTCACGTGGTTTTCGATGCCTGCTTTCTTGGGTCGAGCTGAAAGCACATTCTACCGCCGAGCCGATGCCACGCCCAACGAGTTGGCTGGTCACGCAGGCCGCGGGCGGTACCGATGTCCGGTACCGCCCGCGGGTTACGTGGTAGTTGTCGCCGATTACCGACTCTGGTGGACGTTGGTGTCGACCTTGGGCGACTTGGCACCCTGGTGGACGTCGTCCAGCCAGTTCAGGTGATCTACCCCCGTCGGCGCCATCGTTGCCTGCACTCCTGTCGGTGCCTGGCCGATGGCGGCAACGGCGGGAACGGCGAACCCCATGGCGCCGGCGGCCAACCCACCGGCGATAACTGCTGCAATTCCGAAATTCTTCATGGTGAGTTCCCCTTCACGTCTTCTGTCCGTCTTTGTCCCATTGCGGCCCGAGCCGCTGTGACATTGATGTAAACAGGCAGGTCAAGAGATTAATTCCACTGGCAGGAAATTGATGTTTACTGGCAGGAATTGCTGTGTCCCGGGCCACACGGATCGCTCGAACGGCCCCGTCGTGGGCTTCCGAATTAGCGCAATGGAGGGAGGCTGCGCGCTGTTAGGCTCGAATTCGCCGGCGAGGGTCCGTCGGGACGGTGAGGAATCGGGGAGGGTTCTGCATGTCTGGTCATCCGCGACTTCCAGGGCGCCCGCATACACCGCATACGCCGAACCCGCCACATGCGCCGAACCCTTCGCACCCCCGCAACAGTCACCCCAACCCTGGGCACCACGGTGACGACGAGCCCACACAGCGCATTCCCCGCCCGCACCGCGGCGACGAACCCGGGAACAGCCCCCATCACGGCGGCGACCATCACGGCGGCGGCCCGTTGGGCAAGCTCGGGGAGGTGCTCGACAAAGCCAACGACGTCCTCGACAAGGTCGACAACGCCCTCGACACGGCGCAGGACATCGCGGACAACATCAAGAAGATGATGGCGGGCGACCCGATCGGCGGCCTCGTCGGACTGGCCAACGACGCGGGCCAACTCGCCCAGATGTTGATGCCGGAGGCCGCAGCGACCCCCATCATCGAGGGCGGGATGTACGGGCTGTCGCTCGTGTCGCTCGGCTTCGGTATGGGTGATCCCGATACCGGGGAATCGTTCTCGCAGGGCGCCGAGCTTTTTCAGGCCGCCGGCGACGGACTCAGCAACGCCTATCCGAACGAATGGCACGGCAGCGCCGCTTCGTCGTACTCCGGCAGGAACGCCGAGCAGATCGGCAGCGCCGAACAATTGCTGCAGGCTGACAATCTGGTCGTGCAGATCCTGGGCGCCGAAGCGCAGCAGGTTGCCGACGGACGCGATCAGATGGACAACATCGCCACCGGCCTCGGTGCGATGATCCCCGTCTGCCTGGCATTGGAAGCATCGGTGATCGGCTCTCCGGAATCGCTTGCACTCCAGGCCGCATCGGTCGCCGTTGCCGCCGCGGCCGCCGGCGTGACGATGAGCAACATGATGGCGCAGTCATCAAGCAACGCAGCCCAATTGAGCCAGGCGACGAGCATGTACCAGAGCGCTTCGCACGCGGCGCCGCTGAGCACCATGCCGCCGCCACCCGCTTCGAGCGGCACTGGGACCGACAGCACCGGCAACCCGTCGGGACCGGGCAGTCCCACGGGCAACCCGCCGGGCGCCGGCAACCCCAACGGCAACCCGCCGGGACCGGGCAACCCGGTCGGAACCGGTGGCGGTTCGGGCGGCGGCTCCGGTGGCGGTTCGGGCGGCGGCTCGGGCGGCGGCTCGGGCGCTGGCGCCGGCGGCGGCACTCCGGGCATGCCGTCGATGCCGCAGGTGCCTGCCGCCTCGAGCATGCCCACCGGCGCCGGCACAGGCGCAGGCGCCGGCGGCGGCATGCCGTCGCTGCCGCAGATGGGCGGTGGCTCCGGCAGCGGGGGTGGCGGCGGACTCCTCGGCAGCCTCGCCGGCATCGCGGGTCAGGCGGCGCAAGCCGCGACGCAGGCGGCCCAGGCTGCACAGCAGGGCAAGCAGGACCCCAATGCTCAGGATCCGAACGCACCCGGCACGGACAAGGACGGCGACGGCAAGCCCGACGACGCAACCGCCGATCCCAATGCCCAACCGCCGGACCAGAATCCGCCGGGCGCCGCCCCCGGCGCGGAGTCACCCGCGGGGCGTGCACCCATCCAGGTGTCGTTCGACGACGGGGCCCATCACGTCGAGGTGGCAGTCGATCCCGACAGCGCCAAAGGCCCTGTCCACGTGAGCCTCGATCCGTCGAATCCCACTGCGCCACCGCGCATCACAACCGAAACCTAGGCTTTCTGAAAGGAGCGACACATGGCCGGCAAACTGCAAGTAACGACCTCAGAGTTGCGCCAGCTGTCCACCAAACAAGACGATGCTGCCGCGGTGTTCAGCGCTGCCGGCGACACCACGTCGTATGTCGAAGTCAAAGTGCTGGCCACCCACGGGCCGCTGTGCATGTCGACGCAATCGGCGCTGAGCGCCGCGAACAACGCACGCAAGGCCGCCTGCGAGCAGATGCAGAACAAGTCCCGCAACCTGGCCTCGAATCTGACCACAGCCGCCTCTCAATACGATCAGACGGACGCGCAGGAAGGCTCCCACCTCAGCAAGCAGATGCAGATCTGATCGATGTCCGACCATTCCTGGGACGACCCAGAGGACGAGCACAAGGACACCGAGAGTGCGCTCGACTATCTCAGCGAGACCGGCGGCGACGAGGTAAACCCAGACGATTCAAGTCTGGATCTGCTGGTGACGCCGGATGACGAGGCACGCGCCGAAGAACCTGCCGGGGCCGACTCCTATGCCGCGGCGATGGAGCCACCGGCTACCGCCGCACCGCAGGACGACGAACCACCACAGCAGGACGAAGGGCCACGGGTGGTGGTGTTCGCGGTATCCGACCCCGCAGGCAACGTCACCGCCGAGGCCTCGATCAGCGGTTCGATCCAGCGGATCAAACTCGCGCCGGGAGCCGCCGCGGCAACCGAGACCGAACTCGCCCGCAGCATCCTGTCAACCGCGAAGCTCGCGAACATGAAGGGCCGTGCGGTGCAACGTGCCCTCATCGAAAGCGTCCTGCGGGCAGAGGGGCTCGACGATGAACGCGTCGAGGCGATCATCGAGGCCAACGCCTCCGACCTGCCGACTCCGCGACAAGCCGACGACGCGGTCGCCGAGGCCGAGGCGGCATACCTGCGCGGCGAGCACTGACCGTCAGGGCTCCCAGCGCGGCGTCAGCACGCCCAAAGCACCCAACGCGACTGCCGCAGCGGTCGACGTCCGCAGCACCGACGGTCCCAGCCGAACAGCGACCGCGCCGACGGCCACCAGCGCCGCCACCTCGCCGTCGGTGATACCGCCTTCCGGCCCGACGATCAGCGTCACAGCCCCGGTGGACGGCGAAATCACATCGCGCAGTGCCACTTCCGCTGACTCGTGCAGGACCAGGGTGGCATGACCCATCCCGTCGCTTCGCTCACCCCTGGCTGCCCCGACCGACGCGACCAGCTCAGCGGTCGACATCGGGCCACTGACCGACGGCACGTACGGCCGTCGGGACTGCCGTGCCGCCGACCGGGCGACCGCACTCCAGCGTCGTAAGCCCTTCTCCACCTTGGCCGCACCGTCCCACCGGGCAACGCAGCGCTCGGACTGCCAGGCCACGAAGGCGTCGGCGCCGGCCTCGGTGGCCAATTCGATTGCCAGCTCCGAGCGTTCGGATTTGGGCAGGGCCTGGACCACCGTCACCGTCGGAACCGCAGCCGGGACGTCGGTGACCGACAGCACGCGCGCCGTCAACCGGCCCTTCACCGCATCCTCGATCACGCAGTGCGCCAACGTCCCTGCCCCGTCGGACAGATCCAGTTCCTCTCCCGGACGGATGCGGCGAACCGTCGCCGCGTGGAATCCCTCGTCGCCGTCGACGACGGCGACACCGCCGACGGGCGGCACCGCGTCGACGTAGAACAGCGCCCGGCTCACCAACAGCCCCGAAGGCTAACGGCCGCTGAAGGTTTCGCGCAGACGGCTGAACAGGCCACCACTGCCGCCGGCGACGCTCTGCGTGGACCGCACCTCGGTGACGTCGCGGGTGCGCTGCTCCTTGAACTTGCGGAGCAGGTCCAGGTCGCGGTTGTCGAGCCGGGACGGCACCACCACATCGATATGCGCGTGCAGGTTGCCACGGACCCCGGACCGCAGGTGCGGCATACCGTGGCCACGCAGCGTGGTGACCGAACCGGGTTGGGTACCCGGCGCGATGGTGATCTCGGTGGGCCCGTCGAGGACGGCGTCGACGGTCACGGTCGTGCCCAGCGCGGCGTCGACCATCGGCACCGAGACGGTGCAGTGCAGGTCGTCGCCGTCCCGCAGGAACAGGTCGTGGGGCTGCTCGTGCACCTCGACGTACAGGTCGCCGGCGGGACCACCGCCGGGGCCGACCTCGCCCTGCGCGGCCAACCGCACGCGCATGCCCTCTCCGACGCCGGCCGGGATCTTCACGCTGACCTCACGGCGCGCCCGCACGCGTCCGTCGCCGCCGCACCGGTGGCATGGGTCGGGGATCACCTCACCGACACCGCCACACACGGGACAGGGCCGCGACGTCATCACGTTGCCGAGCAGCGAACGCTGGACCGTCTGCACCTCACCCTGACCGTGGCAGGTGTCGCAGCGCGCCGGCTGGGAGTCGCCATGCGTGCCCTTGCCTTGGCACACGTCGCACAGCACCGCGGTATCGACGGTGACCTGCTTGGTGACACCCGTCGCGCATTCCTCGAGGCTCAGCCGCAGGCGCAGCAGCGAGTCCGAACCGGGGCGCACCCGGCCGATCGGACCGCGCGAGGACGCACCGCCGCCGAAGAACGCCTCGAACACGTCCCCGAGGCCCCCGAAACCGGAGAAGCCGGCACCACCACCGCCGCCTCCACCGCTCTCCATGGGGTCACCACCGAGGTCGACGATGCGCCGCTTCTCCGGGTCGCTGAGGACCTCATAGGCGGTGCTGATCTCCGCGAACCGCTGCTGTGCGCCCTCGTCGGGATTGACATCGGGGTGCAGCTCGCGGGCCAGCCTGCGGTAGGCCTTCTTGATCTCCGAGTCGCTGGCGCCCTTGCTCACGCCGAGCAGGCCGTAGTAATCGCGTGCCACGCCTAAGAACCTTGCCTAATCTCTCGAACCGCTGGGCACCCTCACCGGGTGCCCAGAACCTCGCCTATGTACCGGGCGACGGCCGCGACGTTGGCGATGGTCCCCGGATAATCCATCCGAGTGGGGCCCACCACGCCCATCCCGCCGTAAACCTTGCCCAAACTTCCGTAGGCGGTGCTCACGACTGACGTCCCTGCCATCTGCTCGGCCTCGGTTTCGTGGCCGATGCGTACCGTGACTTTACCTGCCTCCTGCTGGGCAGCCAGCAACCGCAGGACCACGACCTGCTCTTCCAGCGCCTCCAGCACCGACCGCAGGGACCCGCCGAAATCAGCCGTGTTGCGCGTCAGGTTGGCGGTGCCGCCGAGCAACAGCCGCTCCTCCTGATGCTCGACCAGGGTCTCGACCAGCACCGTCGCCGCACGGCCCACCGCATCGCCGAGGCCGCCGTGACCGTCCATCTGCGACGCCAGGTCGGCCACCGCGATGGACGCGGCCGACAGCAGCTTTCCTTCCAGCGCCACCCCGAGCCGCTCACGCAGCTGGGACAACTCATGCTCGCCGATGGAGTCGCCGAGTTCGACGACCCGCTGGTCGACCCGGCCGGTGTCGGTGATGACCACCAGCAACAGCCTGGCCGGGGTCAAGGCCACCACCTCGAGGTGGCGCACCGTGGACCGCGACAGCGTCGGGTACTGCACGATGGCGACTTGCCGGGTCAGCTGCGCGAGCAGCCGGACCGCCCGGCGCAGCACGTCGTCGAGGTCGACCCCGGACTCCAGGAAAGTCAAGATTGCGCGGCGCTCGCTGGACGACAGCGGCTTGACGTCGTCAATTCGGTCGACGAACTCGCGATAGCCCTTCTCCGTAGGCACCCGGCCCGAGCTCGTATGCGGCTGTGTGATGTAGCCCTCGGCCTCCAGCACGGCCATGTCGTTGCGCACCGTGGCGCTCGAAACGCCGAGGTTATGGCGCTCGACGAGCGTCTTGGAGCCGATGGGCTCCTTGGTAGAGACGAAGTCGGCAACGATGGCGCGGAGCACCTCGAAGCGACGGTCGTCGGCACTACCCATTCGTCACCTCCCGATTCCCTGCCATTTTACGGTGACGCTGGATCTGGACGCCCCGCAGAGCCCATCTGGTGGTTGGATGCCTCGGCAAACACCGAGTCGAACCGCTAGGGTCGGGTGTATGCCGACGCTGTTACCGCGGACCCGCTCGGCTCTTTGGGAAGTTCGCGGCGGGATCTCCTCGTGATCTTTAAAGGGGTACGCGACGGGAAGCCCTACCCCGAACATGGGCTGAGCTACCGCGAATGGGCCCAGATTCCGCCGCGGCAGCTGCGTCTCGACGAGATCGTCACCACCACGACGGTGCTCGCCCTCGACCGGCTGCTGTCCGAGGATTCGACGTTCTACGGCGATCTGTTCCCGCATGCCGTGCGCTGGCAGGGCACCATCTATCTGGAGGACGGCCTGCACCGTGCGGTGCGGTCGGCCTTGCGGAACAGGGTGGTGCTGCACGCCCGGGTGTACGACATGGATGTGCCCCTGTCGCAGCAGATTTCGCCCACCGGCGAGTGACGCTCGCTAGCGCAGGTACATGCCGGCCAGCACGACGATCACCAACGCGACGAGCCCGATACCCAAACACATCAGCGCGGTGATGACGCGGTTACGGGCACTGCCGCCCAGACCGTAGGTGCCGCGGAACAACGTGGCGATCGCCATACTCGCGGCGTGCCAGCCCGCGGAATTCCCGTCGCTCCGCGGCTCGGGCTGCGGCCGCGGGTAGCCATAGGGCGGCGGGTAGCCCGGCTGCGGGTAGGGATATGGCGGCTGCTGGTTCGGGTAGCCGCCGGGCGGATACGGACCTGTCGGATAGGGCCCTGATGGCGGTTGTTGCTGCGGGTACCGAGGATCCGGATATGTCATTGCTGCTCCCCTGGTCAGCTTTGGCTCTCGCGACTCTACTCGGGCCACCGAACGACGGGGATCACGCGGAAGATCAGGCCCGCGGGACGTATCCGAGAGTGGCAGGTGGGCGCCCCCGACCATTGCCGGCCGGAACCCTGCTCACGTGAAGCCGGGCCAGAGAAGTACATGACGTCAATCAGGAGGCAGGCGCGGCCGCTGTGATTGACGGTAGGTACTTCTCCAGGCCGTCAGAAGTCCCTGAGTGCAAAAACCGCCGTCGGATCACCATGCCGATTGAACGCAGGTACTTCACCGCCGATGTCAGCGTTGATGGTGCGTCCAGACGCTTCGCTACGCGGACTCTGTGAACGTCTGTGAACGGTCAACGCCCACAGATGCGCAACCCGACTGCCTCGATCCGCGGCTCAGCCGGCCAGGGAATCGCGCAACGTCTTCGGCCGGATGTCGGTCCAGGTCTCTTCGACGTAGGCCAGGCAGTCGGCGCGCGTGCTCTCGCCGAACACAACCCGCCACCCGGCGGGCACGTCGGCGAAGGTCGGCCACAGGCTGTGCTGCTCTTCGTCGTTGATCAGGACGTAGAACGAACCCTTCTCGTCATCGAACGGATTGCTGCTCATCGCTTCTCCTCACGGATTGTGTGGACAGTTCGGCACCCAGCACCCGGTCGCTCAGCAGACCGAGGCAACTGAGGTTGGGGAAACCGGGCCCCTGCGTGAGCCAGGACAGGCTGGGCAGGAACAACTTCGGCGCGACGCCCGTCACCGCGAGGTCGTAGCCGATGGACTGCTGCAGCGAGTCGGACGACAGCGGCGCCCCGATACCGAGTTCCAGCACGTCCAACGCATCCTGGCTCAGCAGCGGCGCGAACCACATGGCGTCGGCGCCGGAGCCGTCGATCACCAGGTCGAAGCCGTGCACCGCCTCCAGGCAACCGGATTCGCGTTCGGTCTGCAGGGTCAACCGGATTCGGTCCTGTTGAGGCACGGCATGGGCGACGCGGCCGCGCAGGTGCCGGATGCGGTCGTCGGCCAGGAGTGAGTCCTGGACCCGCGCGGAGAACACGCCACGGTCGGTGCGGGCCATGGCATCTCGGCGCTCGGAAACGCTCAGGCCGGCCCAGCCGGTGGGGTCGGAGAACAGGGTGTTCTCGAAGTAGCCCTCGCCCCGGGTGAATAGCGTGACGCCCGGTGAGATCACCGTGATGGTCGAAACCCGGTGCGAGAACAGCTCATCGAGCATGGTCGCAGCGGTCTCGCCACCACCGATGACGGCGACCCGCTCGGCGTTGATGCGCTCGTCCTGCGCGACCCGATGCCAGAACTGGGCGATCGACAGCACCCGCGGGTGCCCGGGCAGGATGGAGCGCTCGGCCTGTCCGGGCCCGGTGATCATCACACCGTCAGCACGGACCTGCTGATCGCGGCAGTGCAGCACCCACTGGTCGCCGTCCACCGACAGCTGCGTGACCTCGCCCGTGATCACCTGCATGGCCACGCTTTCGGCCACCCATGCCAGGTACCGGCTCCAGCGCCGGTGGGTCGGCGCGGGCCGGCCGCGGTCGATCCATTCGGCGAACTGCCCTGTCGAGATCAGGTAGGACTGCCAGCTGTGCCGCATCATCCGTTCGTCGAGTTCGATGTTGCGCCGCGGCACGAGCGCGGAGCGGTACGGGAAACCGACGTCCTTTTCCGGACCGGTACCCAACCGGTGCCGGCCATCGGTCCAGCCGCCGGCGGCCTGCCAGTTGGCGCCGACGCCAAGGCGTTCCACCGCGACGACCGCGGGCGCATCCACGCCCATGGCGCGAAGTTCAGCGGCCTTGGCAGCCACGGCGACCGCCTTGGCACCGGCACCGATGACGGCCAATGTGTTTCGGGGCTCAGTCATGCGCGATCCGCCTCCGGCTCCTCGCTGGTCGTCATTTCACCACTTCCCTGAGCTGCGCTTCCCACAGCTGCTGCAATTCGGCAATATCGTCTGCGCTGAGAATGTCCGGCACCGTGCGCCATTGGACGCCGAGAGCCGCGATGCCATCACGGTCGATGACTCCCGCCAGCAACGTCAGCTCGTGGTACACCGCGTAGTTCGGTTCGGGCACCGGTGACGCGCCGGCCAGCAGCGCCCCGTCGAGCCGCAGGGCATCACCGCTCGCCCCGAGATGCACACGGCCGAGGTAGTTCAGCAACACCTGGGGTTCCGGGTACGCGGCCAGCCGCTCGGCGGTGTCCGCGCGCAGATAGCGCAGCAGGCCGAAGTCGATGCCGTGGCCCGGAACCGCGGCGATCTCGGCGCTGACCTGTTGGGGTGCTTCGGAACTGAGACGTAGCGGGTAGATGGCACTGAACAGGCCGACGGAATCCCCGGTATCGACCTGGTCGCCCGACACCACGGTGTCGGCGCGGCCATGGGTCTCCAAAGCCAACAGCGGTGGCGGAGTGTCCTGCCCGCGGCGCTGCCGCCAACGGGTGACGGTGCGGGCGGTCGCGGCGGCCAGCAGATCAGTGACCGGCTGGCCGGCCGCGAGCACGCGCGCGGTCAGTTCGGGATCGATGAGCCCCATGGAAACCACCACTTCTGCGGCACAGTCGGTCTCGGGATTCGCCCGGCGATTGCCGAGCTGTGGGTCGGGCCCGGCGACCTGTGCCTCCCAGAAGTCGGCTGTGTCGAGATGCTGCGCACGTGCGGCGACCAGCCGGGACCACGTCCGATAGCTCGTGTGCTCCCGGATCGCGGCTGGTTCGGCGCCGGCTGTCAGTGCGTGCCAACCGTTTTCCAACTCACCCAGCAGGATTCGCCACGACGCCGGGTCGACGGCGAGCACATGGGCACTGAGCACCAGCACCTTGGCACCGGACTCCCCGGCACTGTCTTGCGGGTGCAGCAGCACCGCCTGCAGCAGGCGTCCCTGCTCCGGGTCAAGCCGCTCGACCGCCAGATTGGTCTGCTCCGCCACCGCGGCGACAACGTCACCTGCCACGGTGACCTCCGTGAGGACGTTCCCCACCGGATGGTCGACCAGGGTCATGGTGGCCCGGTCCAGTCGGCAGCGCAGAGCCGGGTGCGCGGCGATGACGTTGTGCAACAACGTGGTCAGCTGCGCGGCGGTCATGGCTTCCGGCACGCGTAGCGCCTGGGTCTGGGCCAGTCGCCGGGCATCGCCGAATTGGTACAGCCAATGCACATTGGGCAACACCGGCACCGGGCCGGATTCCTCGGCCGCCGCCGCGGCCGATTCGTTCTCGGCATCCAGCTCGTCGGCCAGTTCGCGAATGCTGGCGCAGTCCAGCATCATCCGGGCGCGCAATGCGAGTCCGCGGCGGCGTGCGGCCTGTACCACCGACAGCGCGACGATGCTGTCCAGCCCGAGGTCCAGGAAGTCAGCGGTGACGTCGAGTGCCGACGACTCGGCCACCTCGAGGACGTCGGCGAACAACTGTGCCACCGCCCGTTCAGTGGCGGTGGCCGGAGCCGCCGCCTGTCCGGCGCCGGATACGGCGTCGATGGTCGCCAACGCCGCGTCGTCCACCTTGCCGTTGACGGTCAGCAGAATCTCATCGACGGCGATGATGTGGTGCGGCACAAGATATCTGGGTAGCCGGGAGGCCAGCATCCGCCTCAGCTCGGCGGCAGCTGCCGCCCCGGCGACATACGCGACCAGCCGCGGCCCGCTGACATGCCGCCGGACGGTGACATGTGCCTGCCGCACGCCGGGATGAGCGTGCAACACCGCGGCGACCTCACCGGGTTCCACGCGGAAACCCCGAATTTTCACCTGATCGTCGGAGCGCCCTTGGAACTGCAGGCCACCAGTGGCGGGATCGCGGCGCACCACGTCGCCGGTGCGGTACATCCGTGCGCCGGCCGCGAACGGGTCGGCGACGAACCGTGCGGCGGTCTCCCCGGCACGGCCCAGGTAACCGCGGGTGAGCTGGCCACCGGACAGGTACAACTCGCCGGTGACGCCGTCCGGCACCGGCCGCAGCCACGCATCCAGGACATAGGCACGAGTCGTGGTGGTCGGGTGCCCGATGGAAGGCATGCGGTGTTCGGTGAACGCCGCTACGACGGCTTCCACCGTGGTTTCCGTTGGGCCGTAACAGTTGTACGCAGACATGCCGGTGCGGTCGCATTCGTCGCGGATGGCCGCCCACGCGTTCGGGTCGACGGCCTCGCCGCCCAGCGCCAGCGCGGTCAGCGGCACCGTGGTCAGCAGGCCTTCGGCTTGCAGCTGGGTGAACATCGACGGCGTGGTGTCGATGAGGTCGATGCCGTACCGGCCGATGGTCGCCACCAGTGCCTCGGCGTCACGCTGCACCTCGTCGCTGACGATGTGCAGACCGTGGCCGTCGAGCAGCGCCGCCAGGGGCTGCCAGGCCGCGTCGAAGGTGAACGACCAGGCATGCGCAACCCGAAGTGGGCGACCGGCTTTCGCGACCGCCGGGTGCAGCACCCGAGCGGCGTGGTCGGCAGCGTACGACAGCACCGCGGCATGCGTGCCGATCACGCCCTTGGGCTTGCCGGTGGTACCGGAGGTGAACACGATGTAGGCACCCTGGCCGGGATGTGTTGGCTCCGGTGTGAAATCGCCGACTGGGGTGTTGCTCGCGGCGGTCACGAGGGCGTCATCCACGATGATCGATGCGTCGGTCTGGCCGAGGATCTCCTCGACCCGATCAACGGGCATCGACGGATCCAGCGGCACGATCATTCCACCGGCCTTGAGCACGCCAAGCATCGCGACCACATAGTCAGGGCCGCGGCGAAGCAGCACCGGCACCGGCATCTCGGTCTCCACGCCGCGCCGCCGCAGTTCTGCGGCGACGTGGTCGGATGCCTCGTCGAGACCGCGGAACGTCAGTGCGCCGCCGTCATACGTCAGGGCCACCGACCCGGGATTGCGGCGCGCAGTGGCGGTGAATTTCTCGTGGATGCCGCCGGTTTCGGTGGCAACGGGCGGGCCCGGTAACGCGGGTGCGGCCAGATGGATTCCGACGTCGCGCAACGGCCGGTCCCAGCAGTCGACGAGGCGTTGCATCACCGCGAGCACCTGCCGGCCGAGACTGTCTGGTGAGAGCAGCCCGGTGGCGCCGTCTTTCGTCTCGACCAGAATGGTCAGCTCGCCGTCGGTCAGGTGCGCCGCGACGGTGATCGGGAAATGCGCCAGGCTCTGCAGTGCCCGGGGACGGAAAGCGGCTCCGCGGACCTCGAATTCGCCGCTGCCGACCAGGCCGCCCGGCGGGAAGTTCTCGTACACCAGGAGGCTGTCGAACAGTTCGCCGACTCCGCCGAGGGACCGGAGTTCGGTGTGCGACAGGTAGCTGTGCTCCCGTAATTCGGCGGCGTCCCGCTGCACCGCCAGGCACTGCTCGCCGACACGCCGCTGCGGGTCCAGTCGGATCCGCAGCGGCACAGTGTTGATGAACAACCCGACCATCGATTCGACGCCGGCCAATTCCCCCGGCCGGCCTGAGACCGTGACGCCGAAGACGACGTCACGCCGGTCCGTGAGCACCGACAGTATTGCCGCCCAGGCCATCTGGGCGAGAGTGCTGACCGTGACGCCGCGGGCCCGCGCCGCCTCGACCAGACGATGCGTCGTGTCGCGGGACGCCTTGATCTCGGTGGTGTGCGGCAGATCGTCGCCGAGTTCACCGGACCCGAGGGCCGGAGCCAGCATGGTCGGGCCGTCCAGCCCCGCCAGGTGCCGCTGCCATAGCCGGCGACTGACCTCGGGGTCGCGGGCCGCGAGCCAGCCGATGTAGTCGCGGTACGGGCGCGGTGCGGCGGGCAGCACCGTGAGGTCGCCGCCTGCGGTGTACAGGGCGAGTAGTTCGCCGACGAACAGTGGCAGCGACCAGCCGTCGATCACGATGTGATGCGCGATGACCGCGAACCGCCAGCACTGGTCCGGCATTTCGATGAGTAGGAATCGGATGGCCGGGCCCTGCTCGAGACTGAACGGCCGGCGCCGTTCGTGTGCTTCGAGGTTGTCGGCGTCGTCGGGCGACTCGGCGGTGAGCTGCCGCCAGGGCAGGTCGACGGCGCTCGGGATCACCTGCACGGTCCGGCTCCCGGCCGGCACGAAGCTGGCCCGCAGGTTCGGGTGGCGCACCAGCAACGCTGCCGCACACTCCCGCAGGAGCGACGCATTGAGGTCGCCCTCGATATCGGCCGACATCGCGATCAGGTAGGGGTCGTCCGCCTGATCGAGTTGGGCCATCGAGTACAGCCCCTGCTGCAGCGGGCTCAGGGCCAGGACGTCTTCGATGACCGGCGCCGGTGGCAGTGTGGTCACTGCGGCTCCTGCGATGCGGTCCACGATGTCGCGAACGACGCGGTCAGCTCGGCCAGTTCGTCGGCGGACAGGCCCGACACCGTCATCGGTGCATGCTCGCGATCTGCACCCTGTGCCCCTTCGGTTTCCGCCGATGACCGGGCATCGATCGCGGCAGCCAACTCGTGGACCGTCGGGTACTCGAAGACCATCCGGGCGGTCAACTTCATCCCGGCGTCACGGCCGCGGGCCGCGAGCTGCACCGCCTTGATGCTGTCGCCGCCCAGGCTGAAGTAGTCGTCGCCGCGGTTGATCTCGGCGTCGACGTCAAGGACCTCGGCCAGCAGTGCGATGAGTGCCCGTTCAGTATCGGTACGGGCGGGCTCCACCACCGTCGACCCGGTTCGCGCTGTGCGCAGCTGGACGGCCTCGATGCGCTCGAGCTGTCCGGTGGCCAACCACCTGCCGCGTTCGCCGGTGGGCGCCGACTCCCGGTAGATGTCGCCGACGACGCCGATGCCCACAGGCTGGCGCCACTCGTCGAGTACCAGCACCCCATCTTGGCCTTCGACGGCTTCGTCCACCCGCAAATCCCGCAGTCGCTGGTCGGCGTTCTCGGCGATGCCGGTGATCACCCGGACCAGCCGGTCCGCGAGACTGCGGGCGGTCTCCGGCGTGTACAGATCGGTGCGGTAGATCAGGTGTCCGCGGTAACTGTCCTGCGTGGCAAAGAAATTCACCGACAGGTCGGCGTGTGCCACGTCGAACGTCGGCTCCAGCGCGGTGAACGTGGTGTCGCCGTCGGCGCGCGCATCGATGAGATGGTCGGTCGGCAGGTCCTCCCGCACGTGCACGACGACGCCGAACAGCGGGTTGCGCGACAACGACCGGGCCGGGCTGACCGCATCGACGACGTGGTCGAACGGCAGGTCTTGGTGTGCGTAGGCCGCCAGCGCGATGTCCCGTGAGCGGACCAGAATCTCGCGCAGGGTCGGATTTCCGGTCAGGTCGTTGCGCAGAACCAGGATATTGATGAAGAAGCCCACCAGAGAGTCGAGTTCGGCCTCGGTGCGGCCGGCCACCGGGGTGCCGAGCGGAATGTCGAGTCCCTCCCCCGATTTCGCGAGCGCAATCGCGACCGCCGACTGCAGCAGCATGAAGTCGGTGATACCGAGTTCGCGGGTCAGCGCGGTCAGTTTGCTGCGAACGTCGGGGTCGATGACGAACGGTACCGACGCGCCCTCACCGGAGAGCACCGGCGGCCGGCTGAAGTCGGGCCGCAGCCCGGGTTCGGCGGGCGGTTCGGCCAACTGACCCCGCCAGTAGTCGCGTTGCGCGGCAAGCATTCCCGACTCATCGGATAGCAGGGTGGCCTGCCAGGCCGCGTAATCCGAGTATTGGATCGGCAGCGGCGCGAATTCGGGTGCACGCTGCTCGAGGCGGGCCCGGTACGCGGTGACGAGGTCGGTGAACAGCACGCCGGCCGACCAGTGGTCGGCGGCGATGTGGTGCACCATGATCGACAGCACGTGCTGCCCGGGGATGGACAGCACCGCGGCCCGGATGGGCCACTGTGCTTCCAGATCGAACACGTAGCGCCGTTCCTGGTCGAGTTCGGCGTGCAGCCACTCTTCGTCGGCACCACGGGCGCGGCGGACCGGCAGCGGAGCCGGATCGCTCACCACCTGGTATGGCACACCGTCGATTTCGGTGTAGGTGGTACGGAGCACCTCGTGCCGCTCGACCAGATCGCCGAGCGCGGCGACGAAGGCGTCGACGTCGCAGGGACCGGTGATCCGGGCCGCGAACGGAATGTTGTTGACCGGGCCGGGGCCGTCGATGCGGTACTGGAACCATTGGCGCAGTTGCGATGCCGACATCTGGCGCGTGCCGGTGTGCTCGATGGCGCGCAGCGGCGGATGGCTGCGCGGCGCCCCGGTGTCGATGCGGGCCGCAATCTCCGAGACGGTGCCCAGCTCGAACACCTCGCGTACGCCGATCTCGGCGTTGCAGCGCGCCCGGATCGCGGCGACCAGCTTGGTGGCCAGCAGCGAGTGTCCCCCGAGTTCGAAGAAGGAATCGTCGGCCCCGGCGTGGTCGACGCCGAGCAGGTCGGCGAACAGCTCGGCGACCTTGCGCTCGGTGTCGGTGGTCAGTTCCCGGAACGCGTTGCGGGACTGGATATCCGGATCGGGCAGCGCGCGGCGGTCGATCTTGCCGTGTGCGGTGATCGGGATTTCGTCGAGGACGACGTAGCCGGCCGGCACCATGTACTCGGGCAGCGCGGCCGCCACCCGGGCCTTGATCCGCTGCACCTCCACCGATTCCAGGTCTCCGCGCTCGGCCGGCGTGAGGTAGCCGACGAGGCTCTTCCCGAGGCCGGGCAGGTCACTGGCCACGACGACGGCCTGGCCGACGCTGGGGTCCACCGCGATGGCCGCGGCGATCTCGCCGAGTTCGATCCGGAAGCCACGGATCTTGACCTGCTCGTCGGCCCGGCCGACGAATTCGATGTCGCCCTCCGCGTTGAGGCGGGCCAGGTCACCCGAGCGGTACAGCCGGCCGCCCGCGGTGAACGGGTCGGCGACGAATCGCTCGGCGGTCAGGCCGGGGCGCCGGTGATAGCCGTGCGCGACATGCGTTCCGCCGATGTAGATCTCGCCGATGACGCCGACCGGCACCGGACGCAAAGCAGCGTCGAGCAGATGCATCTGCGTGTTGATCTTCGGCTTGCCGATCGGCACGATGCGCGTGCCCTGCTTGCCCTCGACGCGGTACCGGCTGGCGTTGATGACCGTCTCGGTCGGCCCGTAGAAGTTGTGCAGCAGCGCGTCGAAGGTGGCGTGGAACTTGTCGGCGACCTCGCCCGGCAGCGCTTCGCCACCGATCGGCACGCGCTTGAGGCTGCGCCATTCGTTGACGCCCGGCAGCGACAGGAACAGGCCCAGCAGCGAAGGCACGAAGTGCATGGACGTGATGCCCTCGGTGCGGAGCAGTTCGGTCAGGTACCCGATGTCATTGAGGCCGCCCGGGCGTGGAATGACCAGCCGCGCACCGCAGGCCAGCATGCCGAACACCTCGGCGATGGACACGTCGAAGCTCGGCGAGGCCACCTGCAGCAGTCGCTCGTCGGCGTCGATCTGATACTCGTCGACGAACCACACGAAGTACTCGGCGACCGGACGGTGCGGTACCGGAACGCCCTTGGGCAGACCGGTCGAGCCCGAGGTGTAAATCAGGTAGGCGGTATTGCCCGCAGTGAGCGGCCGCACGCGGTCGGCGTCGGTGGGGTTGTCGTCCCGCTGGCCCACCAGGTCGGTGATCGGTTCGCGGATCACAAGTTTCGGGTCGCAGTCGCCCAGGATGAAGGCCAGGCGGTCCTCGGGGTAGGTCGGGTCGACCGGCAGATACACGCCGCCGGCCTTCACGACGGCCAGCGCGGTGATCACCAGTTCGGGTGACTTGTCGAGCAGCACGGCGACCCGGTCCTCGGTGCCGATGCCCTGGCTGATCAGCCGGTGCGCCAACCGGTTCGCCTCGGCGTTGAGTTCGAGGTAGGTGTAGTAGCGGCCCTCGTAGGCCACGGCGACCGCGTCCGGGGTGCGCGCGGCCTGGGCCTCGATCAGCGCGGCCAGCGTCGTGTCCGGCGTGCTGAACTGTTCGCCCGTTGCCATTTGGCGCAGCCAGTCAGTGTCGTGGTCATCCATCAGCTCCAGCTCGGCCAGTGCTCGGCTGGGGTCGGCCAGCGCGGACTCCAGCAGCACCACGTAATGCCGTAGCAGTTGGTCGGCCAGTGTGGCGTCGAGGACTTCGGTCAGGTACTCGGCCTCGACCAGCGCTCCGTCGTCGTCGAATTCGACCATGAAGCCCAGCGGCAGCTGCGTCTGCTGGCCGCGGTACCCGGCCCGGCGGCACGTGATGCCGGGCGGGCAGAAGCCTCGGCTGTCAGCTTCGCGGGCGCCGAACGAGACCCGTGCCAGCCGCTCGACGCCGTGGCGGCGGTCCGGGTTGAGTTCGCGCACCACCCGGTCCAGGTTGATCTGCTGATGTGCGAACGCACCATGGGTGGTGTCCTTGGCCTGCGTGACGAAATCGCCGAAATTCTTGCGCGATTCGGGCCGCAACCGCAGCGCCACCGTGTTGCCGTAGTAACCCAGCGCGTCCTCGGTGCCGCCGCTGCGGTTGAGGACCGGGGTCGCGACGAGGAGGTCATGGGCATGGGTGTAGCGGTGCAGCAGAGTGCCGAAGGCCGCCAGCAGCACGGTGTACGGAGTGGCACCGGTCTGGCGGGCCAGCTCGGAAACCCGGGCCACGGTGTCTGCATCGAGACGCCGGGTGACGCGCTGTGAGCGATGACCGGCGGGCACCACAGAGCCGTGCGGGCCCGGAAGTTCCAGCGGCTCAGGCAGATCGGCGAGCACGGACCGCCAGTACTCCAGCGCCTCGGTGTGATCATCGGCGGGCACCGAGGCCGGGATCACCTCGGCCAGCCCTTCGCCGGCCAATTCTCCCTCGTAGGCCCGCGTGAGGTCCCTGAAGAACACCTGCCAGGAGGCGTCGTCCCAGGCAATGTGGTGGGCGGTGAGCAGCATGACGCGCTCGTGCGCCGCGGTGCGAATCAAGCTGATCCGCAACGGTGATTCCGTGTCGAGCTGGAACGGCGTGCCGAATTCCCGCTGCGCCAGTACCTCGAGCCGCAGGGTGCGCGACGCGTCGGAGAGCGCGCTCAGATCATGGGTGCTCCAGCCGGGAGCCAGCTGGTCATGCACCGTCAGGCCGGGTTCGCCGGTGCTATCTGCCCGGTAAGTGGTGCGCAGCACCGGATGACGCGCGGCAACGGCATTCACCGCATCCTGCAGCCGCTGGTGGTCCAGGTCGCCGGTGATGGCAAAAGACACACAGACATTGAGCAGCGCACCCGAGGGTTCGGCGGTCTGCACGAACCACATCCGGCGCTGGCCGTCGGACAGCACCGGCCCGGCGGCCACGCCGTCGTGCGCCTGGTTCTGAGACTGCAGGCCGCGCTCGGCAAGCTTGCGCCGCAACAGCTCCAGGCGCGCGTCGTCCGGCCCGTTCATTCCTCGCGTGCGCAGCTCCCGGATGTCGGTCTCGGTCACGCTAGCTCTCCACCTTTTCTGATCTATCGGTTAGCAAATCCACCAGTTCGATACCGGTGATGCCGCTGAGCAGTCCGGCCAGCGGCACGGACCGGCCGGTGCCCCGGCGCAGTCGCTTGCGCAGGTCCAGTGCCAGCAGCGAATCCAGGCCCAGGTCGAACAGGGCCGCGGTCAGGTCTATGCCGGCGGGGTCGCCCAGTTTGAGCACCACCGACAGTTCATGACGGACGACGTCTTCGGCGTCGGCGCCGCCTTCCACGGAGACCGGAACCTGCTGCGGTGCCGGCGATTCCGCGGCCACCGGAGCCGCGCCGAGCAGCGTCGCCAACCGCTCGGCATCGGCGCTGAAGATCAGCGGGGCGGGTGCGCGGGTGCCCAGGGCCGCCTCGATGGCGACGTCCGGGTCCATTTCACGCAGCCCGGCGCGCTCGATCCGCGCCACCTCCTCGGTACCGACGATGCCGCCACCCGGCCACAGCCCCCACCGCACGGCCACACAGTCGATCCCCTCGGCACGGAACTGCCCGGCCATCACATCCTGCATGCGGTTCACGGCCGCATAGGCGACATGGCCGAGCCCGCCCCATAGTCCGGACACCGATGAGCACACCAGGATTCGGGCATCGGATCGCAGCGGCCAGTGCTCGGCCAGCCGGGCCAGCCCGGCCACCTTGGCGGCCGCGGTGTCGATGAATTCGTCAGCGCCGACCGTCGAGTCGAACACCGCCGCGCCGGCGGCATGGACCACGAGCGTCGCACCGTCACCGGCATGGGCGGCCGCCGCGGCAGAAATCTGCTCGGACGACGTGATGTCGCATTGCACCGACACCACCTCTGTGCTCTGCGCGAACTCAGCCAATTGCTGCGCATCGGTACCGCTGCGGCTCACCAGCACGATGCGCCGGGCACCCGCGGCGGCGAGGGTCCGCGCGAAATGCAGCCCGACGGCGCCGTTGCCGCCGGTGACCACCACGTTGTCGAGGAGCCCGGGCGCCGGTGCTTCAGCGTCCGGCAGGGCCTGGAGACCGCGTCGGTACTGCCGCGAATCACGCAGCGCTACTTCGGTTCCCGTACCCAGCATGGTGTCGATGACGGCGGTCGCCGACGGGGCGTCGAGTTCCCAGGATGCCAGGTCGAGGTGGCGGAAAGACTGATCCGGATGGTCGAAACCGATGCTGCGGTGCATGGCGGCCAGCGCCGCCTGGGCCGGCAGCGCCACCGGCTCGTCGTCGCGCACGTGCTCGCCCCCGACGGTCACCAGCCACACATCGTTGCACTGCGGCCCAATGGCATTCGGGTAGTCGCACAGCCCACCGCGGATCAATTCGGCCATGTCCCTGATCGCCGCCTCGGTATCGGGGTGATCGAGCATCGGTGCGACGACGATCAGCAGATCAGCCTCGGCCGGCTCCACCAAGAGCGTGCCGAGATTGGCCCGCACCCCGTCGCGGAGGCGGTCGCCGAGCGCAGCGCGCGGTCCCGCGAGCTCCAGCACCGCGGCGCGCCGGATGATCAGAGGCACGGTCTCTTCCGGCTGCGGCTGCCAGTGTTCGGCAGCGACCGTGAGGGCCGTCACCGGCGGCAGTGGTTCCGGGGCGGCCCAGAGGTGCATCGCCGCCATCGGCGCATGTGGAAATCCGCGCAACATGGGTTGGTTCGGCTCGACGTGCCCGGCCCAGTCGTAGTCCGGGTCGGCCACGGCCACCGTGGCGATGTTGTCGGAGAGCACGTCGGCCAGCGCCTCGTCGCGGCGTCCCGAGCCGACGATCAGCGGTGCATCGGTGTCGGCGAGTGCGTGCAGCAACGCGGGATGCGCCGATATCTCGATGAATGCCTCGACGCCGCTGTCCCGCGTCGTCACGGCGGCCCGGTCGAACCGCACGGTGTTCCGCAGGTTGCGGTACCAGTAGTCACCGAACTCGGTACCCGCATCGACAGCCTGCCCGGTCACCGATCCGATGAACGGTACTGTCCCCGAACGGAACTCGGCCTCCGGCGCCCGGGTCGACAGGCTGGCCAGCAGTTGAGTCCGCAGCGGGTCCAGCGCACTGGTGTGGGCGGGGAAGCTCATGGCGATGACGCGCGCGAAGCGGCCGCGGGACTGCATGTCCGACACCAGGTCTGCGACGGAGCTCCGGTCCCCGGACACCACGACCGAGGCCGCCGAGTTGACCACCGACAATTCCATCCAGCCGGCGGCGGCCGAAACCGCTTGCTGTGCTTCGTCGATACTCACGCCCAGGCTCGCGGCGCCGAAGTCGCCGGCCAGGCCGTCCAATGCCCCGGCCCGAGCGATGACCACTGCGACCGCCTCGCCCAGCGTCATGGCACCGGCGACGTATGCCGCGGCGATTTCACCGAGGCTGTGGCCCAGCGTGCAATCGGGCGCGATGCCCAGTGCCTGCCAGACCGAGGTCAGCGCGACGGCATGCGTGAACTGCGCGCTCTGGCTGTGGATTTGGGCCCACTCCCGGTCGACGGGATCGACCAGGAAGTTCAGCGGTGAGTCGATCCCCGCGGCGTCGAACATCTCGGCACAGCGGTCGGCCGCGGCCCGGTACACCGGAAGCTGCCGATATGCGTCGGTACCCATCGACGGCCACTGGCCGCCGTTGCCCGGGAACACGAACGCCGTCCGGGGAGCCGCGGTCCGAGAGGAAACCGCCACCAGCGGGTGCTCCTCCCCCGCTGCCAGCGCCCGCAGTGCGGCTGCCAATTCGGTGGCGTCATGGGCGCGCACGACGGCCCGGAACCGGCGACGACGGCGCAGCCGCAACAGCGTCGCCGCCACCGCGCCGATGCCTATGGCGCCGATTCGATCCAGGTAGTCGGCGACACCGGTCGCCTCGGCCGCCAGCAATTCATGGGTATGGGCGCTGAGCAGGACGGGTACGCGACCGTCGGGAAAGTGCGACAGGCTCATCACGCCACGTCCTCCTCGGGCATCGCGACGATGACGTGTGCGTTGGTGCCGCTCATCCCGAAGGCCGAGACCGCGGCGAGACGCTCGCCGCCGCGCGCCGGCCACGGCGTGTGGTCGGTGGCGAGCGTCAGTCCCTGCGCACTCCAGTCGATTTCAGCACTCGCCTGCGCGGTGTGCAGGCTGGCCGGGATGGTGGCGTGCGCGGCCGCAACCAAAACCTTGGCCAGGCCGAGGGCGCCGGCGGCGGCCTGGCTGTGTCCGACGTTGGACTTCACCGAGCCGAGGACCGCGCCCTGCCCGGGTGCGGTGGCACCGTACGTCTGGGCCAGCGAGTTCAGCTCGGTCCGGTCGCCGAGTTTGGTGCCGGTGCCGTGCCCTTCGATCATCCCGATCTGGTCGGGCCGGGCGCCGGAGAGCTCGAGCGCGCGGCCGAACAGCCGCGCCTGGGCAGACCCGCTGGGCGCGGTCAGCCCGGTGCTGCGCCCGTCCTGGTTGAGGCAACTGGCCCGTACCTCCGCGAGCACGCGGTGGCCGTTGCGCTGCGCCGACGACTTTCGTTCGAGGACGAACATTCCGGCACCTTCGGCCCACACGGTGCCACTGGCCTGCGCGCTGTAGGGGCGGCAGTACCCGTCGTCCGAGAGAGCGTGCTGCTTCGCGAATTCGACGAAGTAGCCCGGCGACCCCATCACACACACCCCGCCGGCCAGGGCCATGCCGCAGTCGCCCGTCCGCAGGGCCTGCACTGCGGTGTGGAACGCCGTCAACGCCGACGAACACGACGTGTCGATGGTGAGTGCGGGCCCATCGAGCCCTAGTAGGTAGCCGATGCGCCCGGAGATCACGCCCAATGACGTCCCGGTGATCAGATGTCCGCTCAGGTCGGAGTATTCGGCGAGGTCGGGGCCATACCCGGTGCCGGAGGCGCCGATGTAACACCCCACGTCGTGGCCGGCCAGGTCGTCCGGGTTGATCCCCGCGTCCTCCAGCGCCCGCCACGTCACCCGCAGCGCGACCCGCTGCTGTGGGTCCATCGCCACGGCCTCGCGCGGCGAGATGCCGAAGAACGAGGGGTCGAACAGCGCTGCGCCGGAAAGGAATCCGCCGCGGTTGTGGATGCGTTTGAAACCGTCGCGGCGCGAGCCGGCGAGCAGGTCACACACCGGCCAGCCGCGGTCTTGCGGGAATGCGCCCAGCGCCTCCCGCCCGGAAGACAGCAGTTGCCAATAACTTTCGGCGTCGTCTACGTCTCCGGGGGCTTCAACCGCCATTCCGACGATGACCACCGGATCTTCGGCACCCATCGAGTCAGCGCGCACTGATCACGTCCGCGAGCGCGTCCAGGTGGTCGTTGAGGTAGAAGTGGCCGCCGTCGAACTCGGTCAGGGTGAAGGCGCCCGACGTGTGGTTCTCCCAGCGCCGCAGCATGTCCTGGTCGATGCGGTGGTCGTCGCGTCCACCGAGGGCGTGGATGTCGGCGGCGATGCGGCCACCGCCCAGGTACCGGTTGAGCGCCGCGTAGTCGGCGCCCACCGCCATCAGCAGCAGTTCCACGAAATCCGGGTCGGCCAGCAAGCGGGGGTCGGTGCCACCGAGATCGACCATCTCGGCCAGCATTTCGCGAGGATCGGTCGGCAGCGGCGGTGCGTCGACGACATCGCACGGCGCTTGGCCGGCTGACGCCCACACGCTGTGCACCGCAGCGCCGTGCTGTTCGGCGACCCGCGCGAACTCGAACGCCACCACCGCACCCATGCAGTGCCCGACGAGGCGGAGCGGGCCCGCGCCCGCCCAGTCACCTGCGGCGAAGAGGTCGACGGCCAGCTGCTCGACCGTCGGGTGCGGCGGATGCGCCAACCGATCGGCACGGCGCGGGTACTGCACGACGTAGGTGTCGACCCCCTTACCCGACAGCGTGGTTGCGAGGTCCCGGTAGGCCACGGCGGCACCGCCGGCATGTGGGAAGACGACGACCGCCCCGTTGTCAGCGGAGCCCGGGTAGCGCTTGATCCACGGCGCGAAGGCCCCCGTCATCTCAGTCCCGATGGCGGTGTTGATCTCGGTCATGAGACGACCGCCGGATCCAGCGCGGACAGCACGTCGTCGTGGTTCATCTGTGCAATCTCCAGGTAGAGCTCGGCAACCAATTCCAGCCGTCCGCTGCCGTTCTCGCGGCCGATGAGCCGCTGGGCCAGCGCCCGCACGGTGCGGGCGGCGAAGATGTCCGGTACGCCGACGGTCGGGGTGTCCAGCCACTTCCGGAGGCGCGCCACGGTGGCGGTCGCCAGCACCGAGTCACCACCGAGCTCGAAGAAGTCGTCGTGAACGCCGATGTCACCGGCAACCGTCAAGACATCCGAGACGATCGCTGCCAGCGCCCGCTCGAGAGTGGTTTCCGGGAGCGCCCGTCCGGCGCCTTCAGCTGTCTGAACGAGTGCCGCAAGTTGACCGGCCGCGGCCCGACGGTCGGTCTTGCCGCCGACGGTGAACGGAATCGCCGTAACCACCTGCATCTGCCGCGGAATCATGTGCGGCGGGACGAGTTCGGCCACAGCCGTGCCGATCTGCTCCACGGTGAGGTCCGGGTCTTCGACCGACACCAACGCTGCCAGTACGTCGTGGCCGCGATCGTGCCCGCAGACCACACCGGCCACCGCGGCCCGTACCCCGGGCACGCGCTGCAGCGCGGCTTCGACGTCACCGAGCTCGATGCGGTACCCGCTGATCTTCACGCGGTGATCGGCACGCCCGACGAACTCGAGCATCCCGTCCGGCCGATAGCGCGCCAGATCTCCTGAGCGGTACCAGGTTCGGCCCGCGTAGCGCACGAAGCGGTCGGCGGTCAGGTCCGGCCGGCCCCGGTAACCCGAGGCGATGCCCCGGCCGGTGAACCACAGTTCGCCGGCCACCCAGTCGGGGCAGTCCTGGCCGGCCTCGTTGACCACTCGGCAGGCGTTGTTGGTGAATGGCACGCCATAGGGCACCGCCGACCAGGCGTCCGGCAGCTCATCGACCTCGAAAATGTTTGCGTGGATCGCGGTTTCGGTAGCGCCACCGAGTCCGGCTACCTGAACCCCGGGCGCCTGCGCCTGCAGGTGCCGGACCATGGCGGTCCGGACCCAGTCGCCGCCGGTGAGCACCACCCGCACGGTGTCCAGACGCCCGGCACCCACCTCGACGAGCATCTCCAGCCAGCCCGGCAGGAAGTTGAGCACCGTCACGCCGTGCTCGGCGATGAGAGCGGCCCAGCGGTCGGGATCGCGGCGGTACGGCTCGTCGACCACGACGATGCTGCCGCCGGTGGCCAGGGTGGCGAACATGTCGAGCACCGACAGGTCGCATTCCAGGGTCGCGAGCGCCAGGCAACGGTCGGCGGGTCCGATGTCGAAGTGCCCGTAGAGGAATTCGACAGTGTTCATGGCCGCGTCGTGGGTGACCTCGACGCCCTTGGGCTCACCGGTGGAGCCGGAGGTGAACAGCACATAGGCCAGGTCGTGCGGATCGGTGGCCGCGGGCACGAACGGCCCCTGCGCGCGACGCCCGATGCGCAGCGCCTCGGTCACGGTGAGCGACGGCTTCCACGACGGCGCCAGATCACCTGCCTTCCCGTCGCTGCGCTCGCCCCCGCTGCAGTACAACGCCATTCGGACGCCGCCGGTGGCAAGGATCTTCTCGGTACGGTCGGCTGGCTGGTCGACCCCGATGGGCAGGTAGACGCCGCCCGCAGCGAGGATGGCGAGCAGGGCGATGATCTGCTCGGCGCCCTTGGGCCCGAGCACCGCAATGGTGTCTCCGGGGGCGATGCCGGCGATCTGCAGCGCGGACGCCACGGCCGAAACTTCCTCGGCCAGTTCGGCATACGTCCACTGGCGGGCTTCGCTGATCATCGCCGTGGCGGCCGGCCGGGCGGCAGCCGAGGAGAAGAAGCCGGTGTGCAACGCCGCGCCACTGGGCGCCGCGGTACGGCTGTTGGCCGCGTCGCGGACCGCGCGCTGCGTTGCGGACAGCGGTTCCTGGGTGGGCGCCTCCCACGCGGTGTCATCGGTGGCCAGCCGCTCCAGCTCGGCGATGTGCCGCGCGAACATCGCGTCGATGACGCCCTGTGGGAACGCGTCCTCGCGCACATCCCAGTTGACCAGGACACCGCCGTTGAATTCGGTCACCTGGGCGTCCAGCATCACTTGCGGCCCTTGAGAGTTGATCCACACCGGGGCGCCAAAGGTCTCGATCACTGCCGCACCGAACAACTCGCCGAGGCCGAGGGCACTGGTGAACACCACGGGCGCAAGCACCTGCGTCCCGCGGTGTCGGCTGAGGTCCCTGAGGACCTCCAGCCCGGAGTACCCGGAATGTGCTGCGGCACTGCGGAATGCCCCCTGCAGCACGGCGGACCGCTGGGTTGCGGTGGCCGCGTCGGTCAAGTCGACGTCGAGCAGCAGCGACGACGTGAAGTCCCCCACCAGGCGGTCGACGTCGGCGTGGCGTTGTTCGCGCCCGAACAGTGGCACGTTCAACAGGAAGCGCTGGCCGGCCGACCAGCAGGCGAGGGCGTCGGAGAACGACGCGGCCAGGGCCATCGCCGGCGTGATGCCGCGCCGGCGTGCGGCGGCGTACAGCGCGTCGCGCACCTCGGGGGCCAGCCAGTGCCAGCGCCGGGTGGTGTGCCGCGGGTCGTTCTGCTCGGCGGTCGGTACCAGCGGCAGGCGCGGCGGATCAGGCAGCTCGGGGAGCCGGTCGCCCCACCACCGCCGATCGGCTTCTGCCTTGGAGTCGGGCTGCGCCGCTGACTGCGCCACGGCCAAGCGGTATTCGCGGTACGTGTAGGCCAGCGGAGCCAGTCCGACACCGCAGTACAGCGCCGCGAGATCAGCCATGAGGGTGCGGTAGCTCATGGCGTCGGCAGCCTGCATATCCAGGTCGACGTGCAGACGGGTGGCTCCGTCCGGAAGCAGAGTCAGGCTCAGTTCAAAAACCTGGCCGGCCAATTGCTGGTGTGCCTTACGGCGTTGGGTCTGCGCCAGTTGCGCTGCGATCTGGTCGGCAGGCAGGTGCCGCAGGTCGGTGACGGTCACCGGGAAGTCGCCGTCGAGCTCGGCGATGCGCTGGGTGCCGTCAGGCAGGAACTCGACCCGCAGCATGGGATGCCGTGCCGCCAATGTCGTTGCCGCAGCGGTCAATCGCTGCGCGTCGACCCCACGGCCGTCGAACTCGACATAGAGGTGTCCGGCGACGCCGCCCAGTTGCTGGTCGTCTTCCCGGCCGA
The DNA here is from genome assembly GCF_054515875.1 of Mycolicibacterium sp. HS_4_1. Lineage (NCBI taxonomy): Bacteria > Bacillati > Actinomycetota > Actinomycetes > Mycobacteriales > Mycobacteriaceae > Mycobacterium > Mycolicibacterium sp. HS_4_1. The sequence continues at coordinate 1,754,241 of NZ_CM137261.1, read as the reverse complement.
TCCACATGGCGTGCTGCATCGGGGCCAGGCCGAACGGCTGGTCATGGTCGGCGCCCCACGCTGAATCAGCTTGCGCTACCACCAAATCCGTGCGCTGCAGACCCCCCGCCGCGGACAGTAGTGCGGACCAGGCCGTAATGGTCGGCTCGGCGGCCAGGGCCGCGAAGTCGATGTCGATGCCCTGCTTTCGCCAGCGCCCGGCCAACGACATCATGCGGATCGAGTCCAGCCCCTGACCGATCAAGTCGGCGCCTGGATCCAGGGAGTCGGCACGGACACCGAGCAGTTCGGCAACTTCCTCGCGGATGGCCTCCGAATTCACTGCCACGACGCCCACAAAATCCTCCCAAATACCTAAAGACAGGCTGTCCTAATTTTGATTAGGCTACCCTATATTGCCGCTGCCTCCATGCCTACCCCGAGGGACCCGCCGTGACGCGCACCACTGCCTCCACCGAGGCCACCCAACATTTGCTGGATGGTTTCATACCGGTTCCGGACGACCGCGCTGAGCACTACCGGCGAGCGGGCTACTGGGCTGGAAAACCGCTGTACAGCCCGCTTTCCGACGGTGCACGGCAGTGGCCGGACCGCGTCGCCGTCATCGATCCGTCTGCGTCCTACACGTTTGCCCAACTCGATCAGCTGGCCTCTGAGGCGGCCGCCGGATTCGCCGCGCTGGGGATCGGAGTCGGCGACCGGGTGCTGCTGCAATTGCCCAACACCGCCAACTTCCCCATCGCCCTGTTCGGGCTACTGCGCATCGGCGCCGTACCCGTCATGTGCCTGCCCGCCCACCGCCGCGCCGAACTCGGCCATTTCGCGGCGGTCAGCGGCGCAGTCGCCCTCGTCATCGCCGACCGGTTCGGCGGTTTCGACTATCGCGACATGGCCCGCGAGCTGGTCACCGAGCACCCGAGCCTCCGGCACGTGATCGTCGACGGCGAGGCCGATGAATTCATCAGTTGGACTTCGCTTTTCGGAAGAGCTCCGGTACCGGCGCCGACAGTCGACACTGCCGAACCCGCGCTGCTGCTGGTGTCGGGCGGCACAACGGGCGCGCCGAAGCTCATCCCCCGCACCCACGACGACTACTACTACAACGCCACCGCCAGCGCCGAGCTCTGCGAAATGACCAGTGCGGATGTGTATCTGACGGTGCTGCCGGCGGCACACAACTTCCCACTGTCCTGCCCGGGAATGCTCGGCGCGCTGTCCGTCGGCGCGGCCACCGTGTTCACCACCGACCCCAGCCCCGAGTCCGCGTTCGCGACGATCGCCCGGCACGGCGTCACCGTCTGCGCATTGGTGCCCGCGCTGGCCAGCCTCTGGACGCAGGCCTGCGATTGGGAAACGCAGCGCCCCACCACGTTGCGACTGCTCCAGGTCGGCGGCGCCAAGCTGTCCGCACCCGACGCTGCGGCGGTCCGCGCCGCGCTGACCCCCGGCCTGCAACAGGTTTTCGGCATGGCCGAGGGGCTCATCAACTACACCCGCCCCGGCGACGACCCAGAACTGCTCGACCACACGCAAGGGGCACCGCTGTGCCCCGACGATGAGCTGCGCGTCGTCGACGACGACGGTGCCGACGTGCCACCGGGCGGCGAAGGCGAGCTTCTGGTGCGTGGGCCGTACACCCTGGGCGGCTACTACCGGGCGCCGTCCGACAACGAACGGTCGTTCAGCCCCGATGGCTTCTACCGTAGTGGGGATCGGGTGCGGCGCCGGGCCGACGGCTATCTCGAGGTCACCGGACGCATCAAGGACGTCATCCATCGTGGCGGCGAGACCATCTCGGCGCTCGACCTCGAGGAGCACTTGCTCACGCACCCGGCGATCCAGGCTGCGGCTGCGGTCCCGCTACCCGACCCGTATCTTGGCGAAAAAATCTGTGCTGTGGTCGTTTTCGGCGGACCAGCGGTCAGCCTCAGCGATCTCAACGCCTACCTCGACGGCCGCGGGGTCGCGGTGCACAGCCGCCCTGACACCCTCGTCGCGCAGCCGTCACTGCCGGTGACCGCGGTCGGCAAGGTCGACAAGAAAACCATCGCGCGCGCGATTGCCGCCACCATGACCTGACCAGCACATCCCTCGCGAGCAGACGCAAAAAAATAAGGAGCCTGTCCTCAATGTCAGATACCCCGAAGACCCTGCGCGAGTACATCGTCAACACGGCGATCAACACCGTGCCCCCGCTGGTCGCGTACTACGTGCTGCGCATGTTCGACTTCGAGCCGTACCTGGCGCTGGTCGGAGCGATCATCACCGCGGCTCTGCAGGGCGCGCTGACCATGGTGCGCAAGCGGCAGGTCGAGCCCGCGAACGTCGTGGTGATCATCGGCGCCGCGTGCTCGCTCACCATCGCGCTCACCACCAAGAACCCGCGCATTGTCCAAGCGCTCGAGCTCGTCCCGATGTCCCTACTGGTCTGGTCATTCGCCATCAGCGGACTGCTGCGCAAGCCGAATTCGAAGAAGGTCGCCGGCGTCATCTCCCCCGCGCTCGCCGAGACGGCTCTGCCCGACCGCGGCTGGACCGAGCAGAGCATCCAGGACTGGCACCGGCTGCACACGCAGATGTGCGTCGGGCTCGGGCTGCTCTGCGGTTTCTATCCCGTGTTCGCCCTCTACATGATCTTCAACTACCCGGTGGATTTCTCACAGTTCGTCATCGTCGCGACCGGCCCAACCCTCGTGGTGCTCTGCATCGTGTTCGCGGTGGCCCGCATTCGCCGGTTCATCGACCGGCACGACGTTGCCGCCGCCGCGGTGATCCGCACGGGCTCTGAGTAGTCACACTCATCCGCGCCGCCCGGCGCTCGGGCATCATCAGCTCATGGCGAGACTCCTGCCCGACTTCCGGACCGTGATCGACCGCACCGCGCCCGACCGCGACCGCAGCATCGATGTGGCACGGCTCGGTGCGCTGCTCGTGGTGATGTTCGGTCACTGCGCGCTGCTGCTCGCCACGATCACCGCTGATGGTGTCCAGATCGGCAACACCTTGGGTGCGCTTCCCAGCCTGGAACCGGCCACCTGGGTACTTCAGGTGATGCCGTTGTTCTTCTTTGCCGGAGCCGCCGCCGGCGTGCACAGTTGGCGAGACGGAAAACCCTGGGGCACATGGCTTTTCACCCGCGCGCAGCGGTTGTGCCGGCCTGCGCTGTGGTACCTGGGTGCCTGGACCGTCGCCTTGATCGCGGTGCGGTTCACCATGGGTGCCGAATCCGCGGCCGCGCTGGGCAACGAGGCGGTGGCACTGCTCTGGTTCCTAGGTACCTATCTGATCGTGCTGGCATTCGTCCCCGCAATGGCCCGGTTGCAGTCGGGACGATCTGCCGCGCTGGTGGTCGCTGCCCTGCTCGCGGTGGCGGCGCTCGGCGACTGGGCCCGGATCAGCACGCACACGTTGGCGGCCGGCGCGGCGAATCTGATTGTGGTCTGGTTGATCCCGATGGTCATCGGTGCGGTCTACGCGCACCGATTCGTCGCCGCTGGCACGGCCCTCATCGTGGCCGCCGGCACGCTCGCCCTCCAGGTGCTGGTTGTCGAACTCGGCCCGTACGACGTGTCACTGGTGGTCACCGGTGCCGAACGCATGTCCAACGTAACCCCGCCTACGCTGTTGCTCGCCCTGCAGTGCATCTGGATGCCGAGCCTGTTCATCGCCTGCTCCGGCGCTGTCCGCCGGTGGGCGCAGCGCCCCCGGGTCTGGTACCTGATCGTGGTGGGCAACAGCGGGGCCATGACGCTGTATCTGTGGCACATTGCGGCCATCGCGATCGCGACGTTCGGCCTGCATGCGGCAAACCTCGATGCCTACGATCCTGCGGCCCCCTACTTCTGGCGCAACATCGCGATCCGGGCGCTGGTCTTCGCGGTGGTGATGACGGCCATGTTCCTGCTGCTGTCGCCGCTCGAGCACAACCCGTTGTGGTGGTGGGATGCCCGCGTCCGGGCGACAGGACGCGCGTCGACCCTGGCAGGTGTGCTGGTCTGCGCTGCCGGGGCGGCGCTATTGCTGATGGCCAAGTACGGGCTGGGCACCGAATCGGGCTGGATGCTGTTGGCGCTCTTCATCGTTACGCTCGTCGGTGCCCGGATCAGCGCGGGACGACCGCCGGCACGCCACGACGTCGCCGAGAACGGCTCCGCCCCCGGGCTCAGTGCGCGCTGACGAACGTCACGGTCGGTGTCGGTGCACCCTCGACGAGCGTCGGCCCTGACGCGGACATGACGTAGGCCTCGCCACCCGTCGGATAGCCGCCGCCATTGGTCGAGATGTGCACGTGGGTGTAGCGATTGGCGTCCGGGCCCCCGTAGTCCGGCATCCGGTGCGCGGAACCGTCCGGGAAATACATCACCTGGCGCCAGATCACGTGGTTCAGATCGAACCGCTGCGCGTTGGCCAGTATGTAGGTCAGGATGCGGTCCCCGAGCGCCTTGCCTGCGGACGACCCGTAGTCGGGCACCATGATGTCCAGCGCCAGGCCTTCGGGATGCCAGCGCAGCGCGTCCGGGCGGACCCCGATCATGGTGTGGATTTCCGGGAACGTCGCGCTGATGGCCCGTTCCGCGAGGACGGTGTCGACCTGCAGGCCGCGCTCGGCCGCGATACCCACCGGCAAAGCGATGGTGCGCGCCATGGCGCGCGAACTCTCGGCCGCCTCGGCGACGATCAGCGATCCCGAGTGCGCAGCGGTGGGCTCGGCCAGCACGACCTGCGCGCAGCACACATCCGCCTCCGCGGCCGCGGTGATCGGGTGGGGTCGCGGTGCCCGCGGCAAGAAACGCCGCGGCCGGCATCACCAGCGCCGCCACCGCCACCGACCAGCGGTGCCGGGTGCGCGTCGCGCCAGCTAATCCGAGCTTGTCCACCGGTGCACCATACCCCGCAGGTCACCGTTTGGTAACGGCTTCATAATTGACAGGCGGGCAAATTATACTTGCCCACTGAGGAGGTGACACGGTGACAGCATGGTCGAGAAGTACCGGCGAGCCGTCGGTCGACGCCATCGCCGATGCCCTCGTCACCGCATCGCGCCTGCTCCTGGATATCACCGCCCGCTCGGTTGCCGTTGTGGACGACACGTTGACGGTCCCCCAGCTTCGGGTTCTGGTGATCCTGTCGTCGCGCGGAGCGACCAATCTGACCACGCTGGCCGGTCAACTCGACGTACAGCCGTCGACCATCGGCCGAATGGCCGAGCGCCTGGTCACCGCCGGCCTGATCGACCGGCGTCCCCACCCGAGTTCCCGCCGCGAGATCGTCGTCGAACTGACTCGCCGGGGACGCGCTGTGGTCGACACCGTCGCCGCACGCCGTCGCGCCGAGATCGCCCGGGTCATCGAGACCATGCCGGCCCGCGAACGCCAGGGCATGGTCCGCGCGCTGCACGCATTCACCGAGGCCGGTGGCGAACCGCCCGCCGATACCCCCGCCGGGCTGGACTTCTAGGTCAGCTGCGGGGCACCAGATACGGCGCGAGCGTCGTCAGCTTCTCGCACGTCTCCTCGAACTCACGTTCCGGCGTCGACTCGGCGATGATCCCGGCGCCGGCCCGCAGCCACGTGTGGCCGTCCGCCTCATAGGCCGACCGCAGCGTCAGGGCCGCGTCCATGCCGCCGTCGGCGCTGAACATCACGACCGCGCCCGAGTACAGGCCACGCGGTGACTCGTCGAGTCGCATGATCGCTTCGACACTCTCGGCCTTGGGGATTCCGGAGGCGGTCACCGCCGGGAAGAGCGCCTCCAGCGCATGCATCCGGGTCATCTGTTCCGACAGTTGCCCGGACACGGTCGAACCGAGGTGCTGAACGCTGCCGCGCTCGCGTACCGTCATGAAATCGCTGACGACGGTGGTGCCGGCCTTGGCCACCTCGGCTATCTCCTCCTGCGAACTGCGCACCGAAATCGCATGCTCGACAATCTCTTTCGAGTTCGATTCCAAGTCCTCGCGGGCCGCGCGGTCGTGATCCGGGCCGCGGCCGAAGGCCCGGGTCCCGGCCAGCGGTTCGGTGATCACGGCACCGTCGGCACGTACCGCGGCCACCAGCTCCGGACTGAAGCCCAGTGCGCGAATCCCGCCCAGCCGCAACAGGAATGACCGTACCGGGGTGTTGTTCGCCCGGCCCACGCGGTATGTCGCGGGGAAGTCGACCGCGAACGGCACCTCGAATCGGCGCGACAGGATCACCTTCTGGTAGTCGCCGGCAACGATCTCGGCGACTGCCGCGGCCACCCGCGCCGGGTAGTCACTGCCGTCGACACTCACGTCGACGGCACGGGTGGCCCCGGCTGCTGGAATCGGCTGCTGCAGCAGCCGATTGAGAGTCTCGACGACGACGTCCCCGTCGCCTGACACGCGCACCTCACCGCCGGTGACGGCCACCTGGGTCTGCGCGCTGAAGACCCGCGCCAGCGGCGTGCCCGCCGGGAGACGTTGTTGCAGCCCGAACCGGTACGCGCCGAATTCGAAAGCGACCCAACCGAACAGCCGGTCGGTCTCCAGGAGTAGCCGATCGACGGCGTCGCCGAGAACCTCTCCGGGCCGGCCGCTCCACAGCTGGCGAGTGACCGCGCCGCCGGCGCCGACGATCCGCAACTCGTCACAGTCGAGTTCGATGGCGGTGCGCACTCCGATGGCCAGCACCCACTCGCCCGAATGCTCGTAACCGACGTAGTCGGCGCCGGAGCGCTCCGGTAGTTCGGCTGCCAGTTGCGCGATCAGATCGGCCGGGGAGACATCGGCGGGCAAGGCAATTCGCGTCACCGACGCCGCGTCTAGAGCTTCAGCAGTCACAAAAGTTAATTTAGCCTAACCTCACCCAAAAAACATCGCCCGCCCTGTGATTCATGCCCCAGCGCCTGCTTTTGCTTCCGCCCTCGCGACAGCTTCAGTCCAGGACTGTGCGCACCACGGCGTCGGCCAACAAGCGACCGGGATCGGTCAACACCAGACGGTCGTCGGTGACCGCCACGAGGCCGTCGGCCACCGCATCCTGCGCCCGATCCCGCTCAGCGGGGGTGAGCACCGCCACCGGCAAACCGGAACGCAGCCGCAACCGCAACATGACGTCCTCGACATGCCGGGTGGCGTCGTCCAATTCCTCGAAGTCCGCGACCGGCAGCTGGCCATCGGCCAGCGCCTCGGCATAAGCGTTGGGGTGCTTGACATTCCACCACCGTCGGGTCCCGACGAACCCATGCGCGCCGGGTCCGGCGCCCCACCACTGGCCGCCGTCCCAGTAGCCCAGGTTGTGCCGGCATTCGCCCCCGGGGCGGCTCCAGTTCGACACCTCGTACCAGTCCAGCCCGGCTTGGCTGAGGTGCGCGTCCAGCAGCTCGTAGCGGGCGGCGAGCACGTCGTCGTCGGGCGCGAGGATCTCGCCGCGCCGCACCCGCCGGGCGAGAGCGGTGCCGTCCTCCACGATCAGCGCATAGGCCGATACATGGTCGACACCGGCGTCGATGGCCGCATCCGCGGAACGGCGCAGATCGTCGTCGGACTCCCCCGGCGTGCCGTAGATGAGGTCGAGGTTGACGTGCGCGAACCCGGCTGCCAGGGCTTCCCGCGCCGCAGCCGGGGCGCGGCCCGCGGAATGGGTCCGGTCCAGTGCCGCCAGCACGTGTGGCGCCGTGGACTGCATGCCCAGGGAGACCCGGGTGTAGCCCGCCTCCAGCAACTCGGTGAAGAACCGGGGCGACGTCGACTCCGGATTGGATTCGGTGGTGACCTCGGCGCCGGGATCGAGGCGGAAATTTGCCCGCACCGCGTCGAGCACCGCGCGGAGCCCGGAGCCACCCAGCAGCGAGGGCGTGCCGCCGCCGACGAACACCGTGTCGACCGGCAGGTCCACCTGGGCACCGGCCACCGACAACTCGGTGCGCAGCGCGGCCAGCCAGCCCTCCGGATTGGCTCCGCCCAGCTCACCGGCGGTATAGGTGTTGAAATCGCAGTATCCGCAGCGGGTCGCGCAGAACGGCACGTGGATATAGATGCCGAACGGCCCGGTGCGGCTGGTGTCGGCATCTGTCATCAGACAAGTGTCGCACCGCGCGACCGGCTGGTTATGTCCGCAGCCCGGCAGCCAGCGGACCTGGGCGAGCGGAAGCGACGGGATAGTTTTTTGTTCGCGCTGATTCCGAATCTGGCCCAGTTAGGCCGAATGCCCTGTTCGTGGCAGAATGGCCGGGTGTCCGCCAGCCTCAACCGCACCCTCGGTTCCGCATTGGTAATGCGGCGGCATGTCGACTTCAAGCGCGTATGCAGCTGTTGCTGTCTGCCTTGATGCCGCAGATCTGACCTCAGAATCTTCAGCTGGCACAGGATCGGCAGTGCCGGACAGCCCCGGTGTACGCGTGATCCGACGCCTGCTCTTGTGCGAAGGAAACCACCCCCGTGACAACAGCAAAACCCGCCAAGACCCGCGACGAAGGCCAGTGGGCGCTGGGCAATCGTGAGCCGCTGAATGCCAATGAGGTGTTCAAGCTGGAAGACGACGCGCTGAACGTGCGGCAACGCATCATCGACGTCCATTCCAAGCAGGGTTTCGAGTCCATCAGCAAGGACGATCTGCGTGGGCGCTACCGCTGGATGGGTCTGTACACCCAGCGCGAACAGGGCTATGACGGCACCTTCACCGGCGACGACAACGCCGACATGCTCGAGGCCCCGTATTTCATGATGCGGGTGCGATGCGACGGCGGCGCCCTCACCAGTGCGGCGCTGCGGACCATCGGCGAGATTTCGACCGAATTTGCGCAGGACAGCGCCGACATCACCGACCGCGAAAATATCCAGTACCACTGGATCCGGGTCGAGGACGTGCCGGAGATCTGGCGTCGCCTCGAATCCGTCGGCCTGCAGACCACCGAGGCCTGCGGCGACTGCCCGCGTGTGGTGCTGGGTGGGCCGCTGTCCGGTGAGTCCCTCACCGAGGTGCTCGACCCCAGCTGGGCCGTCGACGAAATCGTCAGCCGCTACATCGGCAACCCCGAGTTCTCCAACCTGCCCCGCAAGTACAAGACCGCCATCTCGGGTCTGCAGGACGTCGCCCACGAGATCAACGACATCGCGTTCATCGGCGTCAACCACCCCGAGCACGGCCCCGGTCTGGACATCTGGGTGGGCGGTGGGCTGTCCACCAACCCGATGCTCGCCCAGCGCCTCGGCGCCTGGGTGCCGCTGGCCGAGGTGCCGGACGTCTGGGAAGCCATCACCAAGGTCTTCCGCGACTACGGCTACCGCCGCCTGCGCTCCAAGGCCCGCCTGAAGTTCCTGATCAAGGACTGGGGCGTAGAAAAATTCCGGGACGTTCTCGAACAGGAATACCTCGGCCGCAAGCTCATCGACGGTCCCGCCCCGGAGCAGGTCCCCCACACCATCGACCACGTCGGCGTGCAGAAGCTCAAGAACGGCCTCAACGCCGTCGGCGTCGCGGCCATCGCCGGCCGCTCCTCGGGCACCATCTTGACCAAGGTCGCCGACCTGGCCGAGGCCGCGGGCTCGGACCGGATCCGGCTGACGCCGTACCAGAAGCTGATCATCCTCGACGTGCCCGACGACAAGGTCGAAGAACTGATCGCCGGCCTGGACGCCCTGGGCCTGCAGACCCGGCCGTCGCACTGGCGCAAGAACCTGATGGCCTGCACCGGCATCGAGTACTGCAAGCTGTCGTTCGCCGAGACCCGCGTCCGGGCCCAGACGCTGGTGCCCGAACTCGAGCAGCGACTGGCCGACCTGAACGCCGAACTGGATGTCCCGGTCACCATCAACCTCAACGGCTGCCCGAACTCGTGCGCGCGCATCCAGATCGCCGACATCGGCTTCAAGGGGCAGATGATCGATGATGGCAACGGTCCCGAGGAGGGCTTCCAGGTGCATCTGGGCGGCAGCCTGGGCCTGGACAGCGGTTTCGGCCGCAAGCTGCGTCAGCACAAGGTGCTGGCCACCGAGCTCGGCGACTACATCGACCGTGTTGTCCGCAACTTCGTGAAACAACGCGAGGCCGGCGAGCGTTTCGCCCAGTGGGCCATTCGGGCCGACGAAGCTGATTTGAGGTGAACCTAGACGTGAGTGGCATGACTGCAGTCGAACTGAGGGCACTCGCCGAGCGCGGGGCACAAGAACTGGCCGACGCCAGCGCCGAGGAACTGCTGCGCTGGGTCGAGGACAATTTTTCCGGCCAGTACGTGGTGGCTTCCAACATGCAGGACGCCGTGCTGGTCGAGATGGCGGCCAAGGTCCATCCCGGCGTCGACGTCCTGTTCCTGGACACCGGCTACCACTTTGCCGAGACCATCGGCACCCGTGACGCGGTCGAGGCCGTGTACGGCGTGAACGTGGTGAACGTGACCCCCGAGCACACCGTCGCCGAGCAGGACGAGCTGGTGGGCAAGGACCTCTTCGCCAGCGACGCCGCCCGGTGCTGCAGCCTGCGCAAGGTGGCGCCGCTGTCCACGGCGCTCAAGGGCTACTCGGCATGGGTCACGGGCATCCGCCGGGTCGAGGCGCCGACGCGCGCCAATGCTCCGCTCATCAGTTTCGACGAGGCGTTCGGTCTGGTGAAGATCAACCCGATCGCCGCGTGGAGCGACGAAGACATGCAGGCGTACATCGAAGCCAACGGCATTCTGGTCAATCCCCTTGTCGATGAAGGTTATCCGTCCATCGGCTGCGCACCGTGCACCCAGAAGCCGGTCGAGGGCGCGGACCCCCGCAGTGGCCGCTGGGCCGGTCTGGCCAAGACCGAATGCGGTCTGCACGCGTCCTGAGGCCGCCCCGGGGCGAGCGCAGCGACGGGAAGGAACAAGTGCAACTGATCCTCACAGCGCACGGCAGTGCCGACCCGCGGTCCGCGGCGAACGCCCGCGAGGTGGCCCGTACAGTGGCCACCTCGCGGCGCGACGTCGACGTCAAAGTGGCGTTCTGCGAACAGAATTCGCCGAATCTGCGGGACGTGCTCGCCGGCTCCCCCACCGGCGGTGTCGTCGTGCCGCTGCTGCTGGCCGACGCCTACCACGCCCGCATCGACATCCCCGCGATGATCGCCGACGCCAATCCCGCCGTTCGGCAGGCCGACGTACTCGGTGAGGACGACCGGCTGATTCACGTCCTGAGCCAGCGGCTCACGCATTCCGGCGTGTCCCGGCTCGACTCCAGCGTCGGTGTCCTGGTAGCTGCCGTCGGCTCGTCCTCGGCTGCCGCCAACACACGGACCGGCGCCGTGGCCACCGGCCTGACCGCCGGCACCCGCTGGCAGGCTACGACGGCGTTCGCGACGGGGCCGCAGGCCAACCTGGCCGAAGCCACTGAGCTGCTCCTGGATCAAGGCGCGACGCGGCTGGTCATTGCGCCCTGGTTCCTGGCCCATGGCCGCATCACCGACCGGGTCGCCGAATTCGCCGCAGCACAAGGGATTCCGATGGCACAGCCACTGGGCTCGCACCGAATGGTCGCCGAAACCGTACTGGACCGCTTCGACGACGTCGTCGCCGCTCGGCGCGCCGCGTAGCCCGCAGCCGGCTGAATCCCGGCAAGACCGCGGCCGTCGCCGTATGAATTTCGTATAGATCGTGGCATCGCAGCGATGGCGCCGGTTGACTGTCGCTCATGCGAATTTCTGGGACGACTCATGTCTGACCTGCTGCAACTGCTGTCGATGATGGCGCTGCCGGCGTCGGTCCTACTGATGTGCCGGCGCGCCAACCGGCGCAACCCGCGGTCCCGCGCGGTTCGAACCTGATCGCACACCACGGCTGCGTCGCCTACGATCCGGACCGTCGACCAACGATCCGGACCAAGGAGGCACCGCGCGTGGGCACACACGCCGACACCGGTCGGAGCGGGCTGGGAGCGGGCCTGGCCGTCAGCGCGCTGGGCGTCGTCTTCGGTGACATCGGGACGAGCCCGATCTACACCATGCAGACGCTGTTCAACCCCGATGACCCTCATCCGGTGCCGATCAGCCGAGACAACATCTACGGCGTCGTCTCCCTCGTGTTCTGGTCGGTGATGCTGATCGTCACGATCACGTACGTCAGCTTGGTGATGCGGGCCGACAACGACGGCGAAGGCGGCGTCATGGCGCTGATCACGCTGGTGAGACGATCCTCGAACAAGCTCGGTAAGCGCACCGCGACAACCCTTGCCGCGCTCGGAATTCTCGGCGCCGCACTATTTTTCGGTGACTCGATGATCACCCCGGCGATCTCGGTGCTGTCTGCCGTCGAAGGCGCGAAAACCATCGACCCGGGTCTGGCCGACTGGGTGGTGCCGATCACCGCGGTGATCATCATGGCGCTGTTCAGTGTCCAACGGCACGGGACCGCCGTCGTCGGCAGGTTCTTCGGCCCGGTGATGATCCTGTGGTTCACGGTGATCGGCGCGTGTGGCGTCGCCGGGATCACCAGAGAACCCGAAATTCTGCGCGCGCTGAACCCGATGTACGCGCTGGGGTTCATGGCGGGCCATTTCGGCATCGCGTTCTTCGCGCTGGCCGCCGTCGTGCTCTCGGTGACGGGCGCCGAGGCCCTGTACGCCGACATGGGCCATTTCGGTCGCAAGCCGATCACCATCGCCTGGCTACTGCTGGTCTTCCCGGCGTGCATGCTGAACTACTTCGGGCAGGGCGCGCTCCTGCTGCAGAACCCGACCGTGCACGACGCCCCGTTCTTTCTCCTGACGCCCGAGTGGGGCCGGCTTCCGATGGTGCTCCTGGCCACGGCGGCCACCGTGATCGCGTCGCAGGCGGTGATCACCGGAGCGTTCTCCGTCGCTGCGCAGGCCGCCCACCTGGGCTACCTGCCGCGGCTGCGGATCCTGCACACGTCGGCATCGACCATGGGCCAGATCTACGTGCCCTGGATCAACACCATGCTGTTGGTCGCGGTGCTGACCCTGGTCTTCGCCTTCCGCAGCTCGGCGGCGCTGGGCTACGCCTACGGAATGGCGGTCACCGGGACCATCACCATCACCACCCTGCTGTTCCTCAACATCGCGCGCGCCAGGTGGAACTGGCCGCTGTGGTCGGTGATCGCGATCGGGGCTCCGCTCCTCACCGTGGACCTGCTGTTCCTGGCCGCGAACATGACGAAGCTCGTTCACGGTGCCTGGCTGCCGTTGCTGATCGGGTTGATCACGTTCACGGTGATGACCACGTGGCAGGAAGGCCGCGCGGTGGTCACCCGGGCCCGCGACGAGGTCGAAGGGCCGCTGCGCCAGTTCGTCGAATCGATCGTCACCAGCGACCCGCCGCTGACCCGGGTGCCGGGCACCGCGGTGTTCCTCAACCGCGGTATCGAAACCGCGCCGCTGGCCATGCGCGCCAATGTGAAGTACAACCGCATGCTGCACGAGCACGTGGTGGTGTTGTCCCTGGTGACAGCGACGGTACCGAGGGTCCCCGATAGCGGCCGAGTGGCGGTCGATGATCTGGGCCACAGCGACGACGGCATCATCCACGTCACCGCCACCTACGGATACATGGACCGGCCCGACGTGCCCGCCGCGCTGGCACTGCTCGACTCGGCCCTCACGGAAGGTCCGCTGGATCTGGCGGGGGCGACCTACTTCCTGTCCAAGGTCGATCTGGTGATGGGCAAGGAGCCGTCGATGGCCCCATGGCGGACAAGGCTTTTCATCGGTACGTCGTACATCACATCCGACGCCGCAGCCTACTTCCAGCTGCCTCTCGACCGCACGGTCGTGCTGGGGTCCCGCATCGAGGTGTGAAATACCCACCCGTGGGTAACGCGTTGTCCCAAGCAGATAGATTTTGTGATGATCGAAACCCTTGACGGAACACCTGCTATTCAGCAGATTCGGCAGGTGCCAGTCGCGGCGTGACGGTCGTGCGCGACACCACGGTGCCGCGTGGGGCACCCACAATTTCACCAGCAGGTCCCTTGCGAGCCCGCCTACGCGGTGAGCTTGCGTATGACGAGAGGTTGTCGATGGGCAAGATCTACGCCAATGTCACCGAATTGGTCGGGCGCACCCCGCTGGTCCGGCTCAATCGGTTGACCGAGGGCGCTGGTGCCGAGGTCGTCGCCAAGCTGGAGTTCTACAACCCCGCCAACAGCGTGAAGGACCGCATCGGCGTGGCGATCGTCGACGCCGCGGAGAAGTCCGGCGAGCTCAAGCCCGGTGGCACCATCGTCGAGGCCACCAGCGGCAACACCGGCATCGCCCTGGCCCTCGTCGGCGCGGCCCGCGGCTACAGGGTCATCCTGACCATGCCGGAGACCATGTCCCTAGAACGCCGGGTGATGTTGCGCGCATACGGCGCCGAGATCGTGCTGACGCCGGGCGCCGAGGGCATGGCCGGCGCGGTCGCCAAGGCCAAGCAGATTCTGTCCGAGACCCCGAACTCCGTGGCCGCCGACCAGTTCGCCAACCCGGCCAACCCCGCGATCCACGAGCAGACGACCGCCGAAGAGGTCTGGGCCGACACGGACGGTCGAGTCGACATCTTCGTCGCCGGCATCGGCACCGGCGGCACCCTGACCGGCGTCGGGCACGTTCTCAAGAGCCGCAAGCCGGACGTGCAGATTGTCGGCGTCGAGCCCGTCGACTCCCCCATCCTCACCGGCGGTCAGGCCGGACCGCACAAGATTCAGGGGCTCGGCGCGAACTTCGTCCCCGAGGTACTGGACCGCTCCGTGTACGACGAGATCATCGACGTCGCGTTCCCGGACGCCATCGAGGTGGCACGAGCGCTGGGCACCGAAGAGGGCATTCTGGGTGGCATCTCGGCGGGCGCCAACGTGTGGGCGGCGCTGGAGCTCGCCAAGCGTCCCGAGAACGCCGGCAAGCTCATCGTGGTGATCATCCCTGACTTCGGCGAGCGGTACGTCTCCACGGCGCTGTACGAGCACATCCGGGACTGACCGGGCGAGCGAAGCGACAGGAAATAGATAAGGATGACGCTGCTCTCTAGGCTCCGCGAGGACCTGGACAACGCCCGCAGCCACGACCCGGCAGGGCGCGGAGACATAGAGAACGCCCTGGTGTATTCGGGCCTGCATGCCATCTGGTCGCACCGCCTGGCCCACCGACTGTGGGCCCGGCCGGCATGGCGCGGACCGGCGCGCGTGCTGGCTCAGGTGACCCGCTTCCTCACTGGCATCGAGATCCACCCGGGGGCGACCATCGGCCGGCGGTTCTTCATCGACCACGGCATGGGCGTAGTGATCGGCGAGACCACCGAGATCGGCGACGACGTCATGCTCTACCACGGCGTGACGCTGGGCGGCCGTAGCCTCAACAAGGGCAAGCGCCACCCCACCATCGGCAACCGGGTGACCGTGGGCGCCGGTGCGAAGGTGCTCGGCCCCATCCTGGTCGGCGACGACTCCGCCATCGGCGCGAATGCCGTTGTGACCCACGATGTTCCGGCCGACTCGATCGCGACCGGCATCCCGGCGATCGTGCGTCCGCGCACGGAGAAGCAACGCGAGCCCGCCGTCGACCCGACGAGCTACATCGACCCGGCGATGTACATCTGACGTTCAGCGGCGTTGACCCTGTACTCAGGGTCCTCCCTACTCGCACTTTTGCGCCCTGGCGTCAGGGTCAACGCTTAAGCACCGCGCCCCTGGGGATTACGCCCGCGCGAGAACAGCCTCGACTTCTTGCGTTTGGCCCGCGATCGGCGGGATACGCGTCGCACGGACGTACACGGTGTCGCCCTCGATGAGGCGCAACGCTTCGGCGTCACCACGGGTGATCTGGGCGGTGAAGGGCGTGTGGTCCGCTGCCGTCGTCAGCTCGACGCGAACCTCGAAGCCCAGCACGACAACTCGGTCGACCTTGGCCCGGAGCACGCCGGTGGCCGCCACATTGCCCTCGGCCTGGGAAATGGCCATGTCGGGGGTCCGGCCCACGCGGATGTCGTGCGGACGCACCAGTGTCCCGTTCAGCGTCGACACCGCGCCGAGGAACGACATCACGAACGGATTGCTCGGGCTGTCGTAGACCTCGGTCGGGGAACCGACCTGCTCGATACGGCCCTTGTTGAGCACCGCGATCCGGTCGGCGACGTCGAGCGCCTCGGCCTGGTCGTGGGTGACCAGCACCGTGGTCACATGCACCTCGTCGTGCAGGCGGCGCAGCCAGGCCCGGAGGTCGTCGCGCACCTTGGCGTCGAGAGCACCGAAAGGCTCGTCGAGCAGCAGCACCTTGGGGTCGACCGCGAGGGCTCGCGCCAGCGCCATGCGCTGACGCTGACCGCCGGAGAGCTGGCTGGGGTAGCGCGTCTGGAAGCCGCTGAGGCCCACCACCTCCAGCAGATCGTCGACCTTGGCCTTGACCTCCGCCTTGGGCTTCTTGCGGATCTTCAGCCCGAATGCGACGTTCTCGCGGACGGTGAGGTGCTTGAACGCCGCGTAGTGCTGGAAGACGAAACCGATGCCGCGGCGCTGCGGCGGCACGCCGGTGACGTCGTTGCCCTTGATGGTGATGGTGCCGGTGTCCGGGGTGTCGAGCCCGGCGATGGCCCGCAACAGCGTCGACTTGCCCGAGCCGCTGGGGCCCAGCAGCGCGGTCAGCGACCCCTCGGGCACGTCGAAGTCGACGTTGTCCAAGGCCGCGAAGTCGCCGTATCGCTTGTTGGCACCGCGCACCGTGATGGCCGGCGTCCTGCCCTGCTTGTGCTCGTCGCTCATGTTCGGTTCTTCCTATCGAAAGCTATTGTGCCGCCCGGGCACGCCGGGCGTCGAGGATCACCTGCACGATCAGCACGATCACCGCGACCGCCATGAGCACTGTCGACATGGCGTACGCGCCGTATTCGGCGCCGCGGTTGTACCGATCGGAGACCAGCAGGGTGAGGGTCTGAGATTGGCCGGGCAGGTTGGAGGACACCATGATGACGGCGCCGTACTCGCCCAGCGTGCGGGCGACGGTCAGCACGATGCCGTACGTCAGGCCCCAGCGGATGGACGGCAGTGTGATCCGCCAGAACGTCTGCCACCACTGCGCGCCGAGGGTGGAGGCCGCCTCTTCCTGGTCCGTGCCCAGCTCGTGCAGCACCGGTTCGACCTCGCGGATCACGAACGGCACGGTGACGAAGATGCTGGCCAGCACGATGCCGGGGAACCCGAAGATGATCTTGAATCCCCAACTGTGCTCGACGAATCCGAGCAGACCCGCCGATCCCCACAGCAGGATCAAGGCAACGCCGACGACGACGGGCGACACCGCGAACGGCAGATCGATCACCGCCTGTAGCACGCTCTTACCGCGGAACCGGTTGCGGGCCAACACCAACGCGGTCGGCACCCCGAACAGCACGTTGAGCGGCACCACGATGGCGACGACCAGCAGTGTCAGTTGCAAGGCGGAAATGGCTGCCGGCGTGGTGATCTGGGCGAAGAACTCACCCAGGCCGGGCTGGAACGTCCGCCACAGGATCAGGCCGACGGGCACGACGACGAGCACCGTGATGTAGGCCAGCGCCAGGTACCGGGTCAGGTAGCGAACCACCGGTGACAATGTCATGCGCGATCCGCCTTCGGCTTCTCGTCTGCCGTCATGAGGCCAGCTCCTGACGTTTGGCCGCACGCGAACCGATGATCCGCAACACGAACAGCACCACGAACGAGATCACCAGCAGCACAACCGAGATCGCGGCCGCGCCGGTGGGGTCGTCGTTCTCGATCAGGGTGCGGATCCACTGCGACGACACCTCGGTCTCGCCGGGCACCGCGCCGCCGATGAGCACCACCGAACCGAATTCACCGATGGCCCGCGAAAAGGCCAGACCGGCGCCCGAGAGCAGTGCCGGCAGCAGGGCCGGCAGCACCACCTTGGTGAAGATCACGAAGTTGCCCGCGCCCAGCGACGCGGCCGCCTCTTCGGTCTCCTGGTCCAATTCGAGCAGCACCGGCTGCACCGACCGCACCACGAACGGCAGTGTCACGAACAGCAGCGCGACTCCGATGCCCCACTTGGTGTGCTGCAGATGCAGATGCACCGGACTGGCCGGACCGTAGAGCGCCAGCATCACGAGGCTGGCCACGATGGTCGGCAGCGCGAACGGCAGGTCGATGACCGCGTCGACCAAACGCTTGCCCACGAAATCGTCCCGGGTCAGCACCCAAGCCACCAGGAGGCCGAAAACCAGGTTGATGAGCGCGACAGCTGCCGAGACCTCCAGCGTCACCCGGAAGGACGCCACGGCCGAGTTCGACGTGATCGCGGTCCAGAAGTACCCCCAGCCACCGCGGGCGGACTGCACCAGGATGGCGGCCAGCGGCAGGAGCACGATCACGGACAGCCAGATGCTCGCCGCTCCGACCCGCAACGACGTGCTGCCAAACGCCTTCTTCACGCCGGACTCCGGCCCGGTCGAGCCGCCATTGCTGGGGGTCTCGGGCCGGGCCGGGATGCCGTCGAACGTAGACGTGGTCGTCATCCAGTGGCCTGCTTGTAGATCTTGGTAATGCTGCCATTTTCCTTGTCGAACAACGCCGGATCGACCGTCTTCCATCCACCGAGATCAGCGATGGTCCACAGCTTCTCCGGGGTCGGGAAGTCCTTGGCAAACTCGGCACTCACCGCGGGATCGACCGGACGGAACCCGGCCTGCGCCCACGCCTTCTGCCCCTCCGCGGTGTAGAGGAAGTTCTTCAGCGCATTGGCCTTGTCCTGGTGCGGACCGGAGGTCACGACCGCCACCGGATTCTCGATCTTGAACGTCTGAGTCGGGTTGATGTGCTGGACGTCCTTGCCCTGACGCTCGACGTTGATCGCCTCGTTCTCGTAGCTGATCAGTACGTCACCGGTGCCGTGCAGGAACAGGTCGGTGGCTTCGCGGCCCGAGCCCGGACGGGTCTTGATGTGCTCGGTGACCAACTGCAGGATGTAGTCGAGGCCGGCCTGAGCGTCCTTGCCCCCGTTGCTCTTCGCGGCGTACGGCGCCAGCAGGTTCCACTTGGCCGAACCCGAGCTCAGCGGGCTCGGGGTGACGACCTCGATGCCCGGCTTGAGCAGGTCGTCCCAGTCCTTGATGCCCTTGGGGTTGCCCTTGCGGACCACCAGCGACACCACCGAGCCGAATGGGACGCCCTTGGTGGCATCGGCGTTCCAGTCCTTGCTGACCTTGCCGGCCTTCACCAGACGGGTGACGTCCGGTTCCACCGAGAAGTTGACGATGTCGGCGGGCGCTCCCGACTCGACCTTGCGCGACTGGTCACCGGAGGCGCCGTAGGACGTCGTGACAGCGACGCCCTTGCCTTCGGGGGTGGCGGCGAACGCCGGGATGATCTTGCTCCAGCCGGGCTCGGGCACGGCATAGGCCACCAGGGTCAGGGTGGTGTCGGCACCCGACTGCGCACCACCACCGCCGGCGACGTCGCTCGCTCCGCCACCGCAGGCGGCGAGCACCGCAGTGCTGGCCGCGACGGCAGCGACCGCGGTGGCGGGCCGCCAGCTCTTGATGATCTTGTGCATTGATGGGCCTTCCTTGCGGGATTACGGATGAACTACTCCGTCACACGGCAAGGTGATGAATCAGCACGTGGGCATAGCAGAAGCCAGCGCCGACCCCAGTAACCGCGGACGGAAACGGGTCAGCGACAACAGGCGACGTCAGCAACAGCGCGGGTACCCACGGCAATGAGAGCCAGGATGTGACCCTCGGTAGTGCCGGACGCTGCGTACATGGCGGGAAGAATATCAGAGGTTGCCTGGCAGCTACTGCTCAGCGAGTCAGCAGCCACGTGACGATCACCAGCACCACCAGCAGCACCAGGATCAACGTCACCCGTGACTGCGGCAGTCCGTTCACAGCGCTTCCTCCTCGAGGTGGCGGGCCCGGTGCAGCAGGGTGATGGTGTAGCCCAGAGCCACGTCAAGTAGCACTGCCAGGCCATATGCCAGGGCCAGCACAACAGGCATCACGATGACCGTCTGCAGCACGAACGACAGGCCGGACAGCCAGAGCTCAACGCCGTCCCACCAATTCAGAATGCCGCTCATCAATTCCAGCCTACGGTGTGTGCCGTTTCGAATCGCGGTGGGTTGAATCTGCGGGGCCTCGCCGGGGCGTTAGGTGGACGGCGGGCGCACATCCAGTCGATGATGTGCGGATGGTGCTGCCACACACTGACAAGTCGGGACAGTCCAGCGTCCCGGGCCAGATTGCGGAGAACGACAGGGCCTCCCACCTCAATGGGATTCCTCATCTCGCCGCCGCGGGCGACGATTCGTTGACCGGCGGTGCGATCTCAACAGCAGTGCGGACGCCGTTTCCGCCGATCGCGGACTACGCGTTCCTCTCCGACTGCGAGAACACCTGCCTGATCTCCTCGGCGGGGTCGGTGGAGTGGATGTGCGTGCCGCGACCTGACTCCCCCAGCGTGTTCGGCTCGATCCTGGACCGCAGCGCCGGCCACTTCCGACTGGCCCCGTACGGAGTGACTGTGCCCTCGGCGCGGCGGTACCTGCCGGGCTCACTGATCCTGGAGACCACTTGGCAGACGCACACCGGCTGGGCCATCGTGCGCGACGCCCTCGTGATGGGTCCGTGGCATGACATCGAGACCCGCTCTCGCACGCACCGCCGTACTCCGATGGACTGGGACGCCGAACACATCCTGCTGCGCACCGTCCGCTGCGTCAGCGGCACCGTCGAGTTCGTCATGAGCTGCGAGCCGTCGTTCGACTACCACCGCGAGAGCACGTCGTGGGAGTACTCGGCCGCCGCGTACGGCGAGGCGATCGCCCGGGCCAACAAAAACCCCGAAGCTCACCCCACGCTGCGTCTGACCACCAATCTGCGGATCGGTCTCGAGGGCCACGAGGCCCGTGCCCGGACCCGCCTCACCGAGGGCGACAAGGTGTTCGTCGCACTGTCGTGGTCCAAGCACCCGGCGCCGCAGACCTTCGACGAGGCCGCCGACAAGATGTGGAAGACCAGCGAGGCCTGGCGCCAATGGATCAACATCGGCGACTTCCCGGACCACCCCTGGCGGTCGTATCTGCAACGCAGCGCGCTGACCCTCAAGGGCCTGACCTACTCCCCGACCGGCGCCCTGCTGGCGGCCAGCACCACGTCGCTGCCGGAAACGCCGCACGGCGAACGGAACTGGGACTACCGGTACTCGTGGATCCGCGACTCCACCTTCGCGCTGTGGGGCCTGTACACCCTGGGCCTGGACCGTGAAGCCGACGACTTCTTCTCGTTCATCGCCGATGTCTCGGGCGCGAACAACGGTGAGCGCCACCCCCTTCAGGTGATGTACGGGGTCGGGGGTGAACGCAGCCTGGTCGAGGAGGAACTGCACCACCTGTCCGGCTACGACTACTCGCGGCCCGTCCGCATCGGCAACGGCGCCTACAACCAGATGCAGCACGACATCTGGGGCACCATGCTCGACTCGGTGTATCTGCACGCCAAATCCCGTGAGCAGATTCCCGAGATGCTCTGGCCGGTGCTGAAAAACCAAGTGGAAGAAGCGATCAAACACTGGAAGGAACCCGACCGCGGCATCTGGGAGGTGCGCGGCGAACCGCAGCACTTCACCTCCAGCAAGATCATGTGCTGGGTGGCGTTGGACCGCGGCTCGAAACTTGCTGAGCTGCAAGGGGAAAAGTCGTACGCGCAGCAGTGGCGCGCCATCGCCGATGAGATCAAGGCAGACGTCCTGGCGCACGGCGTCGACAAGCGCGGCGTGCTCACCCAGCGCTATGGCGACGACGCACTGGACGCGTCCCTACTGCTGGCGATCCTCACCCGCTTCCTGCCGGCGGACGACCCGCGGGTGCGCGCGACGGTGATGGCCATCGCCGAAGAGCTCACCGAAGAGGGCCTGGTGCTGCGCTACCGCACCGAGGAGACCGACGACGGATTGTCCGGCGAGGAAGGCACTTTCACCATCTGCTCGTTCTGGCTGGTGTCGGCGCTGGTCGAGATCGGCGAGGTCAGCCGGGCCCGGCATCTGTGCGAAAAGCTGCTGTCGTTCGCGAGCCCGCTGCATCTGTACGCCGAGGAGATCGAGCCGCGTACCGGTCGGCACCTCGGCAACTTCCCGCAGGCGTTCACGCACCTGGCGTTGATCAACGCCGTCGTGCACGTGATCCGCGCCGAGGAGGAAGCCGACAGCAGCGGCGTGTTCCAGCCCGCCAACGCACCGATGTGACTTGCGATTTCGGCGTGATTCGTAGCGATGAGCGTGACGAATCACGCCGACATCATCGCTAGAAGGTCAGCTCGAAGTCGATGACGGTCGGGGTCGGCACGGGAGTGCGACTGGTGGGGACGGCTCACGAGAAGGCCAGTGTGCTGTCATTCGTGTTGGCCGGGCATGAACCGTTTGAGGTCGGCAAGGCGCTCAACGCCGAGGGCTCGACCTAACCCTCACGAGCAGTCGCAAATGCCCCTGACACGCCGAGCGTGCAGGGGCATTTGTGCCTGCACGACTCCCCCGAGAAATACATATCCACCTGCGGGTTTCCGCTATATATTGGAGGAGTGACCAGGGGCTGCGGCGCCAGGTGTGATGCTTCGGACCGGCGGTCTGCCGGCCCCTCCGCCATCGCTGCGGCCAGACTGCCGCGCATCATTCGTTTCCGCCATCCAGGCCGCGTCTAGGGCCTTCCCCGACGCTGCGCGCAAGTCGACCGGTGCGGACGACGTCACCGGAACATTTCCGAGAATCGGAGGACAGGATGAAGCGCTATCTGACACTTGGCTACGGCGCGCTGTGTTACGCGGTGTTCCTGGTCTCGTTCCTCTATGCCATCGGCTTCGTGGGCAACGTGGTGGTGCCCCGCACCGTCGACCACGGCATCGCCGCATCGATCGGCGAGGCCGTTGTGGTCAACCTGATCCTGCTCGGCCTGTTCGCGGTGCAACACAGCGTGATGGCGCGGCCGGCGTTCAAGCGAATGTGGACGCGCGTCGTGCCACCGTCCATCGAACGCAGCACCTACGTCCTGATGTCGAGCCTGTTGCTGGGCCTGCTGTACTGGCAATGGCGGACCATGCCGCAGGTCATCTGGCACGTCTGGGCACCGGCCGGACGCTACGTGCTGCTGACCCTGTTCTGGGCCGGCTGGGCGCTCGTGCTCGTGTCGACGTTCATGATCAACCACTTCGATCTGTTCGGGCTGCGGCAGGTGTACTTGGCCTGGCGCGGAGAGCCCTACCGCGACTTGGCTTTCCGGAGCACACTGTTCTATCGGGTGGTGCGGCACCCGATCATGGTCGGCTTCATCGTGGCGTTCTGGGCCGCCCCGACGATGACGGCGGGACACCTACTCTTCTCGCTGGCCACCACCGGCTACATCCTCGCCGCGGTCCGGTTGGAAGAACACGATCTGATGGCGTCGCTTGGCGACGAGTACCGGAACTACCGCGACGAGGTGCCGATGCTGATCCCCGGCCTACCCCACCACGGCGGACACTCCGCCGGCCCACACCACGCGGTATAGCTCGCCATGAGGCACGAAACCCCGTAATTCTCTTGGGAATTACGGGGTTTCACTCGGTGTTGAGCGAATGGAGATTGATCACGCCGAACTACCGGGAATAGCGGCCAACCGTTGCGGGTTGGCCCGTTCATGCGCGCTCTCGTCTATGCCCCCGACGCTCCCGCCAATCTCCGGTTCGACGAGGTCGCCGAACCCGTGGCCACCAAATCTCAGGCCCTGATCGCGGTGCACGCGATTGCGCTGAACTTCGGTGAGCTCCACTTCATCGACCAGATGCGCCGTCCGGGCGAGGTCCCGGGTTGGGACAGCGCCGGCGTGGTGGTGCAAGCCGCGGCCGACGGCTCCGGACCGCGGGTGGGAGCCAGGGTCGTCGGATTCGCCGGCGAGGCGGGCTGGGCCGAGCAGCGCGTCGTATCGACCGACAATCTGGCCGAGCTGCCCGAGTTCGTCGAGTTCGAGGATGCCGCGGCTCTTCCGGTGGCCGGGGTGACTGCACTGCAGGCCCTGCGCGCTCTCGGCCCGGTCGTCGGGCGCCGGGTGTTGATCACCGGGGCGTCCGGCGGCGTCGGTCGATTCGCCGTACAACTGGCAGCCCGGGCCGGCGCCCACGTAGTGGCCGCCGTCGGCAGCGCGCCGCGCGGCGAAGGTCTGCAGGAATTGGGCGCAGCCGAAGTGGTGGTCGGACTCGACGCGGTGACCGAGCCGGTGTTCGGGGTCCTCGACAACGTCGGCGGAAAGTTGTTGGCGCAGGCCTTCAGCCTCGTGTCAGACGGCGGCTCGGTTCAGTCCATCGGGATGGCTTCCAATGAACCCACCACGATCAACTTCGAGGCGGAGCGGCGCATCGGTAATCGAAAACGGTTGGAGCCGTTCACCGTTCGCGCGCCGTTCCACGCCGATCTCAGTTACCTGCTGACACTGCTGGCCGACTGCGAGATCGATCCGCAGATCGGACTGCGGGACTCGTGGGAGAACATCGCCGGGGCCGCGCAGGCCCTACTGGGGCGCAGGGTCGCCGGCAAGGCCGTGTTGCAGGTCGCCTGACTCGTGAATAGTGCACGATTTTCCGCGGCTGCCGCGGAAAATCGTGCACAAATCACTACTTCTTGGGCTTGTCGCTCGCCGCGTCGGAAGACAGGGCCGCGACGAAGGCTTCCTGCGGCACCTCGACCCGGCCGATGGTCTTCATGCGCTTCTTGCCCTCCTTCTGCTTCTCCAGCAGTTTGCGCTTACGGGTGATGTCACCGCCGTAGCACTTGGACAGCACGTCCTTGCGGATGGCCCGAATGTTCTCGCGGGCAATGATTCTCGAACCGATGGCCGCCTGCACCGGCACCTCGAACTGCTGACGCGGGATCAGCTCCTTGAGCTTGGTCGTCATCTTGTTGCCGTACGCGGCCGCACCGTCCTTGTGGACGATGGCCGAGAACGCGTCGACGGCCTCGCCCTGCAGCAGGATGTCGACCTTCACCAGGTCGGCCTCCTGCTCGCCGGCCTCCTCGTAGTCCAGGCTGGCGTAGCCGCGGGTGCGCGACTTCAGTGAGTCGAAGAAATCGAAGATGATCTCGCCGAGCGGCATGGTGTAGCGAAGCTCGACGCGCTCCGGGGACAGGTAGTCCATGCCGCCGAGCTCACCGCGCCGCTGCTGGCACAGCTCCATGATGGTGCCGATGAATTCGCTGGGCGCGATGACCGTCGTCTTCACCACCGGCTCGTAGACGGCGCGCACCTTGCCCTCGGGCCAGATGGACGGGTTGGTCACGACGAGCTCGGTGTTGTCCTCTTTGACCACCCGGTACACCACGTTGGGCGCCGTCGAGATGAGGTCGAGGTTGAACTCGCGCTCCAGCCGTTCGCGGGTGATCTCCATGTGCAGCAACCCGAGGAAGCCGCAGCGGAACCCGAAGCCAAGGGCCACAGAGGTTTCCGGCTCGTAGGTCAGGGCGGCGTCGTTGAGCTGCAGCTTGTCGAGCGCCTCTCGCAGCACCGGATAGTCCGAGCCGTCGACCGGGTACAGGCCCGAGTAGACCATGGGCCGCGGCTCGCGGTAACCGGTCAGCGCTTCGGTGGCACCGTGGCGGGCCGACGTCACGGTGTCGCCCACCTTGGACTGGCGGACGTCCTTCACACCGGTGATCAGATAGCCGACTTCCCCCACGCCGAGGCCGTCGGAGGCCTTCGGCTCAGGCGAGACGATGCCGACCTCGAGCAGCTCGTGCGTCGCCCCGGTGGACATCATCTTGATCTTCTCGCGGGGATTGAGCTTGCCGTCGACGACGCGCACGTAGGTCACCACGCCGCGGTAGATGTCGTAGACCGAGTCGAAGATCATGGCCCGCGCGGGCGCATCCGCATCGCCAACGGGCGCCGGGATCAACCGCACCACCTCGTCGAGCAGCTCACGCACGCCCTCACCCGTCTTGCCGGAGACGCGCAACACATCGGACGGTTCGCAACCGATGATGTGGGCGATCTCACCGGCATACCGATCGGGGTCGGCGGCGGGCAGGTCGATCTTGTTGAGCACCGGAATGATCGTCAGGTCCCGGTCCAGCGCCAGGTACAGGTTGGCCAGCGTCTGCGCCTCGATGCCCTGGGCGGCGTCGACCAGCAGCACGGCGCCCTCGCAGGCCTCCAGCGCGCGCGACACCTCGTAGGTGAAGTCGACGTGCCCCGGGGTGTCGATGAGATGCAGCACGAACTGCTCGCCGTTGACCTCCCACGGCAGCCGCACGTTCTGCGCCTTGATGGTGATACCGCGCTCGCGCTCGATGTCCATGCGGTCCAGGTACTGGGCCCGCATGTCCCGGTCGGCGACCACACCGGTGATTCCCAACATGCGGTCGGCCAGCGTGGACTTGCCGTGGTCGATATGGGCGATGATGCAGAAGTTCCGAATCTGCGCCGGCGCAGTGAACGTCTTGTCGGCGAAACTGCTGATGGGAATCTCCTGGTGACGATGGGTCTGCGCGTATCACGCGCGGCTACCAGGGTATCTAGCGAGGACCCCGGCGGCTAAATCGCGGCCCCGAAACTCCCCTATGCTCGATGGCATGGCGTCGCAGTGGAGGACGTTCCAGCGTCTGGCGGAACAATTGGTGTTCAACGAGGCGCCCAAGCTCATCCGCACCTTGCAGCAGCCCGACGGGTTGTCCCGGACCATCCAGCAGGGCATCCGGTTCGGCATCGAGGTGGGTCTCACCGCGCTCGGCGCGGTTTCGACGGGGCCGCAGGCGGCCATCACCGCCGGACGCCCGGTCACCGAGAACATCGTCCCCACCGCGCACCGCGCCCGGCGCGTCGTCTACTCACCCAACCTGGACGGCCAGGCCGATCCGGGCGAGATCGTCTGGACCTGGGTCGTCTACGAAGACGACCCGACCCGCGGCAAGGACCGCCCGGTGCTGGTCGTGGGCCGCGATCGCAGCACCCTGCTGGGGCTGATGCTATCCAGCCAGGACCGGCACCAGGGCGACCCCGACTGGGTCGCCATCGGCTCCGGCAGCTGGGACTACGAGGGACGCGCCAGCTGGGTGCGCCTCGACCGCGTGCTCGACGTGCCGGAGGAAGGCATCCGCCGCGAAGGCGCGGTCCTCGAACGCGACAAGTTCGAGATCATCGCCGCCCGCCTCCGCGCCAGCTATTCCTGGAGCTAGGCCCCTTCCCCCTTTTCCGCGAGCGTGCGTGTTTGCGTGGCAACATGCCGCTTTCTGCGGGCACGCAGGCGGCGCTCGCGCCCGTCGAGAGTGCGTTGAACGCACCTACCGAGGCCGCCGCCACATCGGAATCAGGCTGGGCCCGTCGTTCGGCAGCACCATCTCGCCGGTGACCTCGAATCCGAACCGCTCGTAGTACGGCACGTTCACGGGGTTGCTCGACTCCAGATAGGCCGGTGCATGTTCGGCGTCGACCCGGTCCAGCCGGGACTTCATCAGGGCCTGGCCGAACCCGCCGCCGCGAACGAGAGGGTCGCTGCCGATCACCGCCAGATACCAATGCGGCTCCTCAGGATGATGCTTTTTCATCAGTTCGGAAGCCGCCTGCCCACGCAGCACGGCCGCGCCCAACGTCAGCAGCATGATGGGCGCGATCCGCAGTTCGTCGCGGCGCGTCTGCTGCCACGTCCCCGGCGGGTCCCACAACGCCGCCGCGCCGATGCCGTCCGCCGACGAAGCGACCTCGATGCCGCCATGGTCCAGATGCTGGTACTTGGCGAGCGCCGCGAACAGGCGCGGCAATCGGCGACGACGCGCCCCGTCGTCGGGAATCATCCATGCCATGACCGGGTCGTCGGCGAAGGCACGGGCGAGGGTGTGCGACAAAGCCCCGACGTCGGAACGGGTGGCCGCGCGGGTCTGAATTTCACGCATGCCGCCAGCTTGCCGCGAATCGTCACGCTGATGGGAGATTCAGCCCCCCTGAGTGATGTAGTCCTGCAGGTGCTGCTGCTCGGTCTCGAGCTCCTCCATCCGGGTCTTGACGACGTCGCCGATGCTGACGATGCCGGCCAGCCGGCCGTCGTCGAGGACGGGCACGTGCCGCACCCGGTTCTGGGTCATCAGCACCACGAGGTGGTCGACGGTGTCGCGCGGCGTGCAGGTCGCCAGAACGGTCGTCATGATCTCCGAAACCGGCTGGCCCAGTAGGCCGCCGCCACGCTTGTGCAGCTCGCGGACCACGTCGCGTTCGGACACGATGCCGGCCAGGCCGTCGGGTCCGATCACCACCATGGCCCCGATGTTGAGCGCCGCCAGGCTGGCCAGTAGTTGGGACACCGTGGTTTCGGGGGCGATGGTCGCTACCGCGGCACCCTTGTTGCTCAGTACGTCCGCGATCCGCATTGCGCGCCTCCGATCGTGATTCACCTCACACCAATAGTAGTCGGGCGCACACGTACAGAAGGGATTTAGCGCACCTGTCAGATATCAGTGTGAGTACGTCGAAGCCGTCTCGGCGAGGCTCTTGCCCGCAGTCTCGGGCGCGAGCCACTGCGACAGCGCGGCCCCGACAAACGCGACCCCGGCAGCGACCAACATGCTCACCGACATTCCCAGTACTCGCCGCCGATCGCGATATACCCATCAGAAAACGGATGATCAGCAACTGAAGCGCTGAGGTGATGAAGAACTGACCGAGCGCCACAAAAAATTGCAGGAACGACGCGATCACGAACAAACCCATGTCGATGAGGAACATGGGTTTGCGGCCGAACTTATCGGTCATCCAACCGCCGATCGGGGCGCCGACGAAGATGCCGAAAAGAGTGCCGGCAGCAATCAGCCCGATCCGCAGATCGCTGACGCCGAGGTCGGACTGGATCAGGACGGTCGCCGGCCCGATGATGCCGAGGATGTAGCCACCGAGGAACATGCCGCCGATGAGCACAGCGGTGAGCCTGATGAGAAAACGACGCCGGAACTCCGGCGTGCTGGTGGTGACGCCTTCGGCGTCCTTTCCAGCGAGGCTCGTGTCGGTCGTCTCAAGCACCACGTGCCTTCCCACGTTCTGTTTATGACGCAAATAGTGCAACGAACCGCGCCATATGCAACAGCGTGGGTTAGGTCACATAGTGTGTCAAGGTGAGAGCTTCGGCACCCTCGCCCGGTTTCAGGCCAGCCGGGTGATCTCCACGACGACATCCAGATCGGTCGACCCCTCGCCCGAGTAGATGCCCTTCAGCGGTGTGACGTCCGCATAGTCCCGTCCCACTGCGACGGTCACGTACTGCTCGTTGATCTCGACGTCGTTGGTCGGGTCGTAGTCCCACCAGCCCCCGGTCCACGCCTGCACCCAGGCGTGGCTCTGCCCTTCGATGGTGTCGCCGATCTCGGCCCGGCGCTGCGGATGCAGGTAGCCGGACACGTACCGCGCCGGAATCCCCATGGTGCGCAACAAGATCAGCGTCAGGTGCGCGAAGTCCTGGCACACCCCCTTGCCTTCCCGCAGCGCGTCCAGCCCGGACGAATGCACGCCGGTGGTGCCCGGGACGTAGTCCAGTTCGGTGTTGACCCAGTTCGCCGCGGCGGTCACCGCTTCCTGCGGGTCGTAGTACTTCATGATCCGCTGGCCGACCCGCTGCAGCCGCTTACTGACCGGCGTGTACGCGGTCGGCACGAGCAGTTCGTCGAATCGGTCACGCACGCCGCCACTGGCCAGGTCGTCCCACGTGACCAGTTCGGCAGGCATCTCGCCCTTGTCGGTCTCGACGACCGACGACGACGTCACCTCCAGTTCGGTGTGCGGCGCATGCAGATCGAAGGTGGTCACCGCGGTGCCCCAGTAGTCGATGTACCGGTACGAGCGGGTGGCCGGTACGGTCTCCACCCGGTTGAGGATGACGTTCTGCCGTGAGTCCGAGCGTGGCGTCAAGCGAGCTTCGTTGAACGACGCCGTCACCGGTGACTTGTAGGCATACCCCGTGGCATGGACAACTCTGAGCCGCCACATATCAGATCTCACCTTCCTCGATGACCGCCACCGGGTGGCCCGCGTCGGTCCACGCGACCCATGGCGCCGCGTGAAAGTACTCCAGCGCCAACGCCTCTCCGATTTCCCGGCAGCTGCGTTGCAGACCCGCCAGGCGCGCCTCCAGGGAGTCCAGCAGCAGACCCGGCCGCAGGAACTCCAGCTCGCTGCGGGCCCGGCCGAGCAGGCGCTGCGCCTCCCCGGTGGCGCCGACCCGGTCATGCGGCCGGTGGTGCAGTTCATCCAAATGCCGCTCTGCCACCCGGAGCGAGTAGAACACCGACCGCGGAAACAGCCTGTCCAGCAACATGAATTCGACGACACGGCCGGCGTCCAGCACGCCGCGGTAGGTGCGCAGATAGGTGTCGTGGGCACCGGCCGAGCGCAGCACCGTCACCCATGCCGGCGACGACGCACTGTCACCGACGCGGGCCAGCAGCAGGCGCACCGTCATGTCGACGCGCTCGATCCCCCGGCCCAGCATCATGAAGCGGTAGCCGTCGTCACGCGACAACGTCGAGTCGGCCAATCCGGCGAACATCGCCGCGCGGCCCTCCACGAAGCTCAAGAATTCATGTGGCCCGAGTCTTCTGGCCGAGCGCTCACGTTCCGCCAGCGCGTTGTACGTGGTGTTGAGGCACTCCCACATCTCGGTGGACGTGACTTCCCTTGCACCGCGGGCGTTTTCGCGGGCCGCCGAGATCGACTCCACAATCGAGTTGTTCCCGCTCCCACCCCGGCCGAACGCGACCAAGTCGGTCAACGACCACATGTCCAAGGGTGCCGCAGGTGGTTCGATTCCCAAGACCCGCAACAATGTTCGGGACGCCAGGTCGGGGTCGACGCTCGAGTCCTCCAGCAACTGGTGCACGGTGACGTCCAAGATGCGGGCGGTGTCGTCGGCCCGCTCGACGTAGCGGCCGATCCAGTACAGCGATTCCGCGTTGCGTGCCAACATCAGTACATCACCGCCTGTTGCTGTTGCTGTTGCTGTTGGTGGGCGGTTTGCACGGCCTGCTGCGGGGGCCCGTCATCGGCCGCCTGACCGCCAGACGGCAGCGAGCGGACGACTTCGGCGGCGGCGAGTTCACGGTCGGCGGTCGATGCCCGCGATGCCAGCACCCAGGTGTCCTTCGATCCCCCGCCCTGACTGGAGTTGACCACCAGCGAGCCCTCGGGCAGTGCCACGCGGGTCAGCCCGCCCGGCAACACCCACACGTCGTCGCCATCGTTGACCGCGAACGGCCTCAGGTCGACGTGCCGCGGGGCGAGCTTGTCGCCGATCCGCGTCGGCACCGTCGAGAGCTGGACCACCGGTTGGGCAATCCAGCCGCGCGGGTCGGCGCGGACCTTCTTCGAGATCGTGGCGATCTCCTTCTCCGAGGCGTCCGGCCCGAAGACGATGCCGTAGCCGCCGGACCCTTCGACCGGTTTGATGACCAGTTCGCGAATCCGGTCGAGCACTTCCTCGCGCTCTTCGTCGAGCCAACAGCGGTAGGTGTCCACGTTCGCCAGTAGCGGCTTCTCGCCCAGGTAGTACTCGATGATCGTCGGCACGTAGGTGTAGACCAGCTTGTCGTCACCGACACCGTTGCCCACCGCGCTGGAGATGACGACGTTGCCCGCCCGCGCCGCGTTGAGCAGTCCCGCGACGCCGAGCACCGTGTCGGGCCGGAACTGCATGGGGTCGAGGAACATGTCGTCGATCCGGCGGTAGATGACGTCCACCTGGCGCTCGCCTTCGGTGGTGCGCATGTAGACGACGTTGTCGCGGCAGAACAGGTCGCGGCCCTCGACCAGTTCGACGCCCATCTGCCGGGCCAGCAGAGAGTGCTCGAAGTAGGCCGAGTTGTAGACCCCCGGAGTGAGAACCACCACGGTCGGGTCCGCCTCGTTCGACGCCGCCGCGTTGCGCAGGGCCCGCAGCAGGTGCGACGAGTAGTCACCGACCGCCCGGACCCGGTGGGTGGCGAAGAGGTTGGGGAAGACCCGCGCCATGGTGCGCCGGTTCTCCATGACGTACGACACCCCGGACGGCGAGCGCAGGTTGTCCTCGAGCACCCGGAAGTCGCCCTTGTCGTCGCGGACGAGGTCGATACCCGCGACGTGGATACGGACGCCATTGGGCGGGACGATGCCCGCGGCCTCCCGATGGAAGTGCTCGCACGAGGTCACCAACCGGCGCGGAATCACGCCGTCACGCAGGATCTCCTGGTCACCGTAGACGTCGTCGAGATACATCTCGAGCGCCTTCACCCGCTGCTTGATGCCCTTTTCCAGCTTCGACCACTCGGCGGCCGAGATGACCCTGGGTACCAGATCCAGCGGGAACGGCCGCTCCTGGCCGGACAGCGAGAACGTGATGCCCTGGTCGGTGAACGCACGGCCGAGCGCTTCTGACCGGGCCGCCAGTTCGGACGCGTCGGATGGCGCCAGCTCGGCGAAGACGCCCTTGTAGAGACTGCGCACGACGCCGTCGGCGTCGAACATCTCGTCGTACGCATCGGCATAACTGTCGACGTCGTCGTAGCCGCCGAACACACCGTCGTAGCGATTCCCTGGTGTGGTGCGCCGTGTCCGTACGGGGCCACTGTGCGATGTCCGTGGGCTCATGGCAGACATGCTGCATCAACCTGGCAGTTTCGGCAGGGCAACTTGGCATTCACCGATATGCTCGGGTCGTCGCCAGTCAGTGCGCGGGCGCCGCGCTTTGGGGATTTCGCGTGGACGCTGGTAACCTGAACAGTCGCTGCCCGTTGACGGGCGAAGAGCGCAGACTTAAGACCGAGCATGCTCGTCCCAGAGCATGCCCAAATTGAGATTTAGAAGGAACGACACGCGTGGCCAACATCAAGTCGCAGGAAAAGCGCATCCGCACCAACGAGCTCGCACGTCTGCGCAACCAGTCGGTGAAGTCGGCGCTGCGTACGGCCATCCGCGGTTTCCGTGAGGCCGTCGAGGCGGGCGAGAAGGACAAGGCCGGCGAGCTGCTCGTCGCCACCAACCGCAAGCTGGACAAGGCCGCCACCAAGGGTGTCATCCACAAGAACCAGGCCGCCAACAAGAAGTCAGCGCTGACCCTGGCCTTCAACAAGCTCTGATCTGAGCCTGTAAGTTTTCGCGGAACCGCGGCCCGTTGATCGGGCCGCGGTTTTGTTGTGTCCGTCTCAGCTGTGGCGGCACATTCGGCAGCTCAGCTGTCGGCCAGCTCGGCGACGCGGCGCACCGCCGATTCCAACGCGTAGTCCGCGTTGGCCGCGACACCCTTGACGTCCGCGTTCAGCGCCGCGACCACCCGCAGCGCCTCGGCCACGGTGTCCCGGTTCCACCGCCGGGCCTGCTTCTGCGCCTTCTGGACGCGCCACGGCGGCATACCCAACTCCCCCGCCAACCGGTACGGGTCACCCGACAAACCACCGACGCGGGCGATCGAATGCACCGCCTCGGCCAGTGCGTCGGCCAGCACCACATGCGGGACGCCGCCCGCCATGGCCCAGCGCAAGGCTTCGGCGACACCGCTGACGTCGCCCGAGACGGCCTTGTCGGCGATGTCGAAGCCGTTCACCTCCGCCTTGCCGGAGTGATAGCGGCGCACGGCCGCCACATCGATCTGCCCCCCGGTGTCGGCCACCAGCTGTGAGCACGCCGCGGCCAATTCGCGGATGTCCGAGCCGACCGAGTCGAGCACGGCATTGATGGCGTCGTCACTGACCTTCACCTTCAGCGACCGGAATTCCTTGCGGACGAAGTCGGCACGCTCGGCGGCCTTGGTGATCTTGGCGCACGGATGCACCTCGGCGCCAAGCTTTTTGAGCTGATCCGCCAGCGCCTTGGCCCGGCCGCCACCGGAGTGCACGACGACGAGCATGGTGCCGCCCGGCAGGTCGGCCGCGGCATCCGCGATGAGGGCGACGGCATCCTTACCGGCTTCGGCGGCGGACTCCAGGACCACAACGCGTTCCTCGGCGAACAGCGACGGGCTCAGCAGTTCGGCGAGCTCGCTGGTGGACACGTCGCCGGCCCGCAGTCGGTCGACCGGCACATCGTTGTTCATCGCCCCGCCGTGGCCGGCCTGCTTACGCGCATCGCGCAACACGGCCGCCACGGCGCGCTCGACCAGCAGTTCCTCCTCGCCCAGCACCAGATGCAACGCCTCGGTCGATCCACTCACCCGTTGATCGTTTCATGGCGCGCCGACAAGCCCTCGCACGCACTCACACACTCCAAGCCAAACGGAACTTCTCGGCCAGTTCGGCGTCGGAGAGGCCGCCGTAGTTCTGGTGCTCGTAGCCGCGCACACCGAGGACCGCATCGGTGGCCGCGTTGCCGAGGATGTCGCGGACCACATCGCTGCTGCGCAGCGCGTCGAGAACCTCGATCTGCTTCGCCGGCAGTGTCACCACACCGGCGCGCTCGCGTTCGGCTTCGGTCAGGGCACCCGGGTCGACGGTGACTTCGGGTGGCAGCGGCAGTGCACGGGTGATGCCGTCGAGCGCCAGCCCGAGGATGGTTGCCGACGCGAGATACGGATTGGCCGACGGGTCGATGATCTTCACCTCGACATTGGCGCCGTACGGATTACCGGATGCAGCGCTGACGAACCGCACCGCGGCCTCTCTGTTCTCGGTGCCCCAGCAGACGTTGGCACCGGACCAGCTCCCCGGCTGGATGCGTAGCCCGGACACGATGGAGCCGCACAAGACCCCCTGCGCGCCAGGCAAACCGGCCAGCAGCCCCGCCACGGCGGCCTCGCCCGCCGCTGTCATCCCGTGCATCCCCGAACCGCCGGAGAACACCGGCACTCCATCATGCTTCAACGAAAAGTGCTGATGTGCACCAGAACCCACGCTGCCGGCGAAAGGCACCGGCGACAGACTGATCCGCAGGCCGTGGCGGCGGGCCACCCGTCCGATGATGATCCGCGCGAGCACCAGCTGATCGGCGGCGGCCACCGGATCGCGCGGTGCCAGCGAGAACTCGAACTGGTTGGCGCCGTATTCAGGGTGGAACTGTTCGATGGACAACCCTGCGGCGCCGGTCGCGTCCATCACGTCACGGACGAACCCTTCGAATTCGAGTACGCCGGCCAATCCGTACTGCGCCCACAGAACGGACGGCAGCTGCGCGCCGTCAGGGCCGACGACCACGAACTCGACCTCATGCCCGACGGAGGCCGTCAACCCGGCCGTCGCCAATCGCTGCGTAACCCGTTGCAGCACACCGCGACCGCAGTGCGGGTCTCGGTTTCCGTCCTGGGTGAAGAACGCGCCGGGCGCCCAGGCGAGTCCGTCGCCGAGGAGGTGTAAGCCCGCCAGATCGATGCGCACCCGCCGGTCCCCGACCACACCGATCTGATCGCTCATCACGATGCCGGTCTGGTCGATGGCGAACACATGCCACGTCGGGCTCGTGCCCAGCCCATGGTCAGCGAACACCTTCACCCGGCTGAGCGGAACCACCTTCGCTTGCGTCAGGCCCGCGGCGTTGACCACGGTGCCGATCAGGGTCCCGACGCCGGCCGCCTCGAGCGCCGCTATCGTCGCGGCCGCAGGGTCAGGAGAATGGTCGTCCACGTCAATAATTCTGCAACGCGGCGCCAGAGTTCACGGCCGTATCGCATTTCCTCGTCGTCGACGCCACGCGGCCACCAGCAGCGCCACCCCCAATGTCGTCGTGCCGAGCAGGAGAGCGCCGCCCCAACCCGACGGGACGCTCACCGCCGCGCCGGGCACCGCGGCACTCCACCGCGCGACGTGCAGGAGCCACCATAGTTCCGGCCCGGTGAACCGGATGAGCAGTTGCGCTGCGGCAGGCCAGAACCAGCCCACCGCGGCAGCCGCGGTACCGAGAATGGTGATGGGCGCAATAACCGGAGCCACAAGGAGATTGGCCGCCACCGCAACCAGACTCAGGCTTCCCGATATCGCTGCCACCAACGGCGCCGTCACAAGTTGCGCGGCAACGGCCACGCATACCGCGTCAGCGACCGGCTTCGGCCAGCCGCGGCCCACCAGCCGGCGCGACCAACCCGGCGCGATCACCACGAGCCCCGCCGTCGCCACCACCGACAGCGCGAATCCCGCATCCACGGAGAGCGGCGGCGAGATCACCATCAGCACCAGCACACTCGCCGACAGCGCTGGGATCGCCTGCCGGCGCCGATGCACCAGCAGGCCCATCAGCATCACCGAACCCATTGCCGCAGCGCGCAATACGCTCGGGGACGGCTGCACGATGACGACGAACGCAAACAACGTCAATGCCGCCAACGCCACGGCGATCCGCGGCCCGACCAGCGCCGCGCTCAGCAGAACCGCGCCGCACACGATCGTCACGTTCGCTCCCGACACCGCGGTCAGGTGCGTCAGTCCGGACCGCCGGAAGTCCGCTGTAGTGTCCGACTCGACCGCCGACACGTCGCCCAGGACCAGCCCCGGCAACATCGCAGCCTGATCCGGCGGCAGCGCCAGTCGAGCGGCCTCGCCGAACTCCGCCCGCACGTGCGCCGCCGCGCGCTGGCCGGTCGAGGCCGTCCCGAACCGCGGCGCGCCCACCGCGGCCAGCACAGCCACGGACAGGTCGCGCCTCTTGGGCCGGGTGACCCTGGCCCGGAACGCCATCGGGCGGCCCACGCCGACCTCCGAATACCCGACAGCAGGCGCGAAAACCATGACCCGCCCTGATGATTCGACGCCCTGAAGCCTCTGCAACGAGGCCATGAACATCAGGCGGCCGCCCTGGATGGTCTTCGGGGACTCCGATGGCGTGACCGTGACCGTCACGGTCGTGCCGAACCGGGAAGCCAGCGGATGGGTGTCGACCGCATGCACGCGCACCGTCGCGACGATCGCGAAGGCCGCCCCCACCGCCGCCACGGCGAGCACTGCGCGCCAGCGCAGGTCGCCCATTCGCAGCCCGACTCCCACGACGCCCGCCACCGCGACCACCAGCGCCGCCAGCGCCGCCCATGGGCCCCACCACACCCCGACTGCTGTCACCGTCCAGCACGTCAGGGCGGCCGGCACCAACCGCAGGTCGATGCCGGGGACGTCCGGCGCGGGACTGCCCGTCACACCTTGACCAGTTCACGTAGTTTCTCCAGCCGACCCGGCCCGATGCCGTCGACCTCACCCAGCTGATCAACGCTCGTGAACCGGCCGTTGGCCGTACGCCACGCCACGATCGCTTTCGCCATGACCGGACCGATACCGGGCAACGCGTCGAGCTGCTCCTCGGTAGCGGTGTTCAGATCGACCGGCGCTTTGGGGCCAGTGCCCCTTCCATCACCGGACGGCCCCTTCTCCGGCGGTGCGGACGTCGCGCCTGCCGAACTGCGCATCACCGCCGGCGCACCCACCGGAGCGGTGATGCCGACCAGGATCTGCTCGCCGTCGGCCACCTTGCGAGCCATATTCAGGCCGACGAGGTCGGCGCCGGCCAGCGCTCCCCCGGCGGCGGTGACCGCGTCGGCGATCCGCGCACCGGCAGGGAGCGTCACCAGTCCCGGCTTGTGGACCAGGCCGGCGACGCTGACCACGACGTCCTCGGCCTTCGCCGGGGGTGCGGGCGCTCCCGGTGTGCTGGACGAAACCATCTGCACCGGAGGCAGTTTCGCCGCGGTCACGGGCGGCTTGTCATCACCGAGCACCGCGATCACGGTCACCAGGACCGCGACCACGCCGACCACCGCAAGCGCGATCACCCCGGCGCGCCCGGGGTCGGCGCGCACCGACGCCAGCCACCCCGGCCCACCTGACAGCGTGTCGGGCAGCCATCGCGACAGCGAGGTGTCGTCGTTCTGGTCTGGTTCTCCGTCGGGGTCCGTCGCGTCTCCTGGCTGTGCGGTCAGCCGCCGCTGCGCCCAGTCGACCGGTGTCTGAGTGACCATGTCCGCGACGTTAGGCACCGCCACCGACCGGAACGCCGCGAAAATGCCGCCGCGCGGGCCGCCTGTGGATCAATCGCGATCTGTGGATGATGTCGAGATGCAGCGAGGATTGACCAGACACGCCTGCATACTTTGAAAAAGTCGAGCGTGTCGCGTGGGCATGGCAATCTTCGTTGCAAAAGTACAGGCAAGACAGGCATTGCTCTCTGCCATCAAACTTGCGTGATATGCATCGAGTAATTGACCGTTTACGCTACTATTTTACCTGCAAATTGTGGTCCAATTACTCCGTCGGCATCATTCATCGATTGCAGTTGAGATCAACGTACGCAGTTTTATAGCGAATGAGATTGCCGACGTTCCCGGTCGGGCCTCGCTGTATCCAGGAGTGCTTGACAGCAGTGCCCTCCCGCACCGCGATGACCGTACATTGCTCGATGGGTGCGTTACCGATCTTGTTGACTATCGGCCGAAGTCCTTGTGCTTCCAGCTCACTGATCGTGGCCTGGGCCGGCGCCTGCACCTCGGGCGCAGCCAGCGCCGGCGCCGCCGAGCCCAGATTCAACACGATCGCTACAGACGCAACCCCGGCGCTCCTGGTAATACCGCCGCCCAACAATTCGATTTCCTTTCCCGCATTTAGAACCGTTCATCTGCGTTTATCTCAGAATTCAATTCTAGCCAGGATCGAACGCGTGTCGAGATACTCATATGCGACGCATAATGATCGCCATGTCAATTTCATATTTGATTCATAGCCGTTTCAGAGATCGCCGGCTCATGGTGTCCGGATGAGAGCGCTTGTCAATTTGTCTTGCATCTCGACAATGCGACGACGAATCGCCTGGCCGCCCGGACCCCCGACGCCCGGTAGACACCTGCGGCATAGTGTCTAGCGAAAGCGCACAGCCCCAACGAGGAGGCCTCCATGACCACCGATCGACCACTCCGCGTCATCCAATGGACCACCGGCAACATCGGTAAACGGTCCCTGCACGCGATCATCGCTCGTGACGACATGGAGCTGGTGGGTGTGTACGCGTACGGCGCCGATAAGGTCGGTGTCGACGCCGCGGACCTGGCCGGCTGGCCGGAGCCGACGGGCATCAAGGCCACCAACGACATCGAGGAACTGGTCGCCCTGGGGCCCGACGCCTGCTGCTACAACCCGATCTGGCCCAGTATCGACGAACTGGTGCGCCTGCTCGAGTCCGGCATCAACGTCTGTTCCAGCGCGGCCTGGATCACAGGTGGCAAGCAGTCGCCCGAAGATCTGGCTCGCATCCAGAAGGCCTGTGAGGCAGGAAATTCCACGATCTTCGGCAGCGGCGCACACCCTGGTCTGACCAACATGATGGGCATGGTGCTGTCCAGCGCGTGCGAGAGCGTCGACGAAATCCGCATCACCGAGTCGGTCGACTGCGGCGTCTACGAATCGGCGGGAACCATGGCCGCGATGGGCTTCGGCAAGGACCCGGAGACCCCCGGGCTGGCCGAGAGCGTGCGCCTGGAGAGCGAAGTGTTCGCCGAGTCGGCCGCGATGATGGCCGACGCCATCGGCGCCAAGCTGGACAAGATCACGTTCGACGTCACCTTCACCCCCGCGACCGAAGACTCCGACCTGGGGTTCATGCAGATCCCGAAGGGCACCGTGGCCAGCGTCTACGGCTATCACCGTGGCTGGGTCGGTGACAAGAACGTGGTCAGCGTCGGTTTCAACTGGATCATGGGCGAACACGTGACGCCGCCGAAGCCCGTCGCGCACGGCCATGTGATCCAGGTGTTCGGCGTGCCCAACATGCGCACCGTCGTGTACTGCCTGCCGTCGAAGGACTGGAGCGAGGTCAGCCTCAACGGGCTCGGCATGATCTACACCGCGCTGCCGGTCACCAACGCGGTGCCCGCGGTGGTTGCCGCCGCGCCGGGCATCCTGACACTGAAGGACCTGCCGCCGGTCACCGGACGGTTCGCCGGCTAGGGAAAAGCCGTTCTCAGCCGGTTGACCAACCACCGGGGTGCGGTTGGCCTGCCCGGGTCACTGCCCCGGGTGGCGCTGCTCCTGCATGTTGACGATCACACCGACAGCCCCGGAGCCGACGTGCACCGCCAGCACCGGCCCCATGTCGGTCACCACGAGTGATTCGACCTGGGGCAGACGGGAAGTCAGGGCGGCGCCGATCGACGCGGCGTCGTCGTGATTGTCGACGTGGTGCACGGCGATGGATGCGGGCCGGTCACCGACCAGCGCGGCCACCCGCTCGATCAGCGCGGCATGCGCCTTGGCCACGGTCCGAATCCGCTGATCCAGCACCAGCCGGCCGTCGATGTCCAACTGCAGCAAAGGCTTCAGCGACAACGCGGTGCCCAACCACGATGCGGCCGTGCCGATGCGGCCACTGCGGCGCAGGTTGTCCAACCGATGCACGACGATGAAACCGTGCTGCTTGCCGGACTCCGAACGGGCCTGCGCCTCAACGGCATCAAGGTCCGCGCCGGCCGCCGCGGCCCGGGCCGCGGCGAGGGCGACGAACCCGACCCCCATGGCCGCCGATCGTGAATTGACCACGCGCACGGCAGGACCCAGTTCCCGGCCGACGGCCGCGGCGGCGCTGAACGTGCTCGACAGGCCGGCCGACAGGTGCACCGCCACCACACCGTCGCCGCCACTGTCGGCCAGCGCCTGCGTGTAGACGTCGGTCAGATCCGCGGGCGCCGCGCCCGCGGTGGACACGTGCGACCGGTCCTGGATGTCCTGCGGAATCGGGTCGACCCCGTCCTGGTAATCGATACCGTCCTGCAGCACGTGCAGGGGGACCACCCGAATGTCCCAGCGCTTCAACTGATCTGGGTCAAGCCGGGCCGACGAGTCCGTGACCACCACCACGGTCATGACTAGTCGTCAGTCCGCTGCGACACCACACCGGCCTCGGCCAGCCCCTTGAGCATGAGTTCGGCAACCGCGCGGTGCGCCTCGAAGTTCCAGTGGATGCCGTCCGGATTCGCCCGGCCCGACATCACCTCGTCACCGACGGCGGCCTTGAGGTCGACGACCGGAATCTGCTTCGCGTCAGCCCAATCGGTGATCGCCGCCGCCGTGGCGTCGCGCCACCGGTGCGAGCTCCCATAGGTCTCCGCGATGTGCACCGACGGAACCGTCGCGACGAACGGAATACCGGGGCGGTTGAAATCGATTGCCCCGCGGGTTTCTTCGAGGTATTCGACAGTCAGGTGCGCCGGCAGCGCGGGCCGGGCGATCGGCGACAGCCGCGGCTGCAGCCAGCCGTAGCCGTCCCGCACGATGCGGCGCAGCCACGACGGACGCACGTAGCGGATGAGCTCCCGCAGCGCTGTCGGCAACGGCGACGGCAAGGAGTCCATGCCGCACGTCGCGAAGATCACCGCGCCGGCCTTCGGCAGCGCCGCCCAGGAACGCGGATCCTGGGTCGCCGCCCACCACACGTCGCGGCAGGTCCAGCCGATCCGGCCGATCAGCTCCAGGTCCCAACCAAGTTGGGAGGCAACGATGTTCGGCCAGATGCGCGGATCATCGGACGGCAGCCCGCCCGTCGGGCCGTAGTAGGACAGCGAGTCGCAGAAGACGAGCAGGACAGGACGGTCAGAGGACATCGTTGGCCACCTGAGCCGAGGCGTTCCAGACGTCCAGGCGCCACGTCACGGGATCGTCGTCGGCCAGTCCCGCGCTGTGTCCCGACAGCTGTACCCAGCTGGCATTGCCCATGCCGCCGAGCACCGGCCAGTTGTCCACCGGGAGGTCCAGCAGGGCCGCGGTCAGCGCCGCGATCAGGCCGCCGTGCGCCACGAGCACCACTGGGCGATCGACCTCGTCGACGCCCCACTCGGGCAGCTTGCGCAGCTGCTCGATCACCACCGGCAGACTGCGATTCGCGACGTCCACCCGGCTCTCGCCGTTGTGCGGCGCCCAGCGGGCGTCCTCCCGCCAGGCCAGCCGTGCGCCGGGTGCGACGGCGTCGACCTCCTGATGCGTCAGGCCCTGCCAGTCGCCCAGGTGCGTCTCGCGCAACCGCTCATCGACGGACACCGGCATGCCGGCCTGGTCGCCCAGCGTGGTCGCGGTATCGAGGGCACGGCGCAGATCGGACGACACGATCACCAGTGGCTGCCGCTTGGCCAGCACATCGGCAGCGGCGACTGCCTGGGCCCGGCCCAGATCACTGAGGTCGGTGTCGAGCTGGCCCTGCATCCGGCTGGCGGCGTTGTACTCCGTCTGACCGTGACGCAGCAGCAGGAGCCGCCGGTTCCTCACTCGCCGTCCTCATCCGACGCGTCGCCGTCGGGGTTCACCGGGAGCTCACCCTCGAGGTCCACTTCGATGGCCGGGCAATCCCGCCAGAGCCGGTCCAGCGCGTAGTACTCGCGCTCCTCCTGGTGCTGGATGTGCACGACGATGTCGACGTAGTCGAGCAGCACCCAGCGGCCCTCGCGGGCGCCTTCGCGGCGGGCCGGCTTGTGGCCTGCCCAGCGCATCTTCTCCTCGACCTCGTCGACGATGGCGTTGACCTGACGGTCGTTGGACGCGGAAGCGATGACGAAGTAGTCGGTGATGACCAACTGGTCCGACACGTCGATGACGCTGATGTTCTCGCCGAGCTTGGCGGCAGCCGCACGGGCGGCGACCGTCGCCATGCCGAGGGCTTCGGGGGTGGCCGTCATGTGTTCTCCTGCTGGTTCGCGGCCTGGTAGAGCCTCCGTTTGGATACGTATTGGACGACGCCGTCGGGCACCAGGTACCAGATGGGCCGGTTGGCCTGGGCGCGGCGACGGCAGTCGCTCGACGAGATGGCCAGCGCGGGCACCTCGACCAGGGTCAGGGCGTCGGGTGGCAGTTCTTTCTGTGCTTCCTCGATGTGCTTGCCGTCCAGCTCGTAGCCGGGCCGGCTGACGCCGACGAACCGGGCCGTGGAGAACATGTCCTCCCAGTTCTGCCAGGACAGGATCGAGGCCAGCGCGTCGGCGCCGGTGATGAAGAACAGGTCGGTGTCAGGGTTCTGCCTGGCCAGGTCGCGCAGCGTGTCCTTGGTGTAGGTGGGACCGCCGCGGTCGATGTCGACCCGGCTGACCGAGAAACGCGGATTGGCAGCTGTGGCGATGACCGTCATCAGATACCGGTCCTCAGCGGCGGTGACGTGCCGGTCGCGCTTCTGCCAGGGCTGTCCGGTGGGCACGAACACCACTTCGTCGAGCTGGAACAGGTCGGCCACTTCGCTGGCCGCGACGAGGTGTCCATGGTGGATGGGATCAAAGGTCCCACCCATCACCCCCAGCCTGCGTCGAGTCACGATTGGCCAGCTTACGGCAGTGTTCGGAGCCAACTCCGGGGCAGGACCTCGCGGGCTAGACGGGCAGCAGGTTGTCGATCACCGCGGCGAGCTGCTTGGCGGACCGGCATTCGTGCATGGTGATGACGTCCTGGTACTTGGCCGTCGCCGAGTCCCCGCTGCCCCACAGGTGCTTGGGCTCGGGGTTGAGCCAGTGCGCGTGGCGGCTGGCATTGACCATGTGCGCCAGCAGGTCGGCCTGCGGGTTGCGGTAGTTGTTGCGGCCGTCGCCGAGCACCAGCAACGCCGTGCGAGGCGAGAGCGCACCCGGCCACTTGTCCAGGAACGAGACGAAGGCGTGGCCGTAGTCGGAGTGCCCGTCCCGGGTGTACACCGCCGCCTCGCGGGTGATCTTCTGCACCGCCACGGCCAGGTCGGCATCGGGCCCGAACAGCTCGGTGACCTCGTCGGTGGTGTCGATGAAGGCGAAGACGCGCACCCGCGAGAACTGCTGACGCAGCGCATGGACCAGCATCAGCGTGAAGTGGCTGAAGCCGGCGACGGAGCCCGACACATCGCACAGCACCACCAGTTCAGGGCGCGCCGGGTGCGGTTTCTTGAGGACGACGTCGATGGGCACGCCGCCGGTCGACATCGACTTGCGCAGCGTCTTGCGCAGATCGATCTGGCCGGCGTGGGAACGACGGCGGCGGGCGGCGAGCCGGGTGGCCAATGTACGGGCCAGGGGCGCAACGACATTGCGCATCTGGCGCAGTTGTTCGCCTGATGCCCTGAGGAATTCGACATTCTCGGCGAGCTGCGGGATGCCGTAGGTCTGCACATGGTCGCGGCCGATCTGCTCGGCGGTGCGCCGCTTGGTCTCCGACTCGACCATGTGGCGGAGCTGCGAAATACGCTTCGCCGCAATTGCTTTGGCGATCTGCTCCTGGGTGGGTGTCGGCTCGTCACCGTACGGCGCCAGCAGGCCGGCCAGCAGCTTGCCCTCCAGCTGGTCCAGCCCCATGGCCTTGAGCGCCTGGTACGACGAGTACGACGGGCCGCGGCTCGAGTTGTATTTGCCGTAGGCGTCGACGATCTGCGCGATCATCGCCATCAGGCGGTCGTCGAGGTTGGCCATGTCGGCGTCCGACAGCAGATCGAGGAGCGCCGAGCGCATGCCCTCGACGTCCTCGGGCGGTATCCGGTCGGGCCGGTTCTCCGGGTCCTCATCGTCGTCGAGTGCCAAGACGGCCCGGTCCCCCATGGCCGCGGGGAACCAGAGGTCGAACAACGCGTTGTAGGTCTCGCGGTGATCGGGCCGGCGCAGCACCGCGCAGGCCAGGCCCTCACGCAGCACCATGCGGTCACCCAGCCCCAGGGTGGCCATCACCCGCCCGGCGTCGACCGTCTCCGACGGGCCGACGTTGATGCCCACCTTGCGCAGGGCTTCGACGAACCCCACCAGGTGGCCCGGAATACCTTGCGG
Organism: Mycolicibacterium sp. HS_4_1; assembly: GCF_054515875.1. Lineage (NCBI taxonomy): Bacteria > Bacillati > Actinomycetota > Actinomycetes > Mycobacteriales > Mycobacteriaceae > Mycobacterium > Mycolicibacterium sp. HS_4_1. The sequence goes on along the minus strand of NZ_CM137261.1, from coordinate 1,709,665 downwards.
GGCAAGCGGTTGCACGGGGGTTCGTCCAGTCACGGCGAGTCCTAGTTCAGCTTCAGCTCGCCGGCAGCGCGCACCTGATCGGACTGGTGCTTGAGCACCACGCCCAGCGTGGCGGCGATCATGGCGTCGTCCAGGGTGTCCATGCCCAGCGCCAGCACCGTGCGGCCCCAGTCGATGGTCTCGGCAACCGAAGGCAACTTCTTGAGCTGCATGCCGCGCAGCACGCCGATGATCCGGACCAGCTCGTCGGCGATCTTCTCCGGCAGCTCGGGCACCCGGGACAGCAGGATGCGCCGCTCCAGGTCGGGGTCGGGGAAATCGATGTGCAGGAACAGACAGCGGCGCTTGAGCGCCTCCGACAGCTCGCGGGTGGCGTTCGAGGTCAGCACCACCAGCGGCGTCTGCTGGGCCTTGATGGTGCCCAGTTCTGGGACAGTGACGGCGAAGTCCGACAGAATCTCCAGCAGCAGGCCTTCGATCTCGATGTCGGCCTTGTCGGTCTCGTCGATCAGCAGCACGGTGGGCTCGGTGCGGCGGATGGCCGTCAGCAGCGGCCGGCTCAGCAGAAACTCTTCGCTGAACACGTCCATCTTGGTCTGGTCCCAGTCGCCGGACTGCTGACCCGACTGGATGCGCAGGATCTGCTTGGCGTGGTTCCACTCGTACAGTGCGCGGGCCTCGTCGACGCCCTCGTAGCACTGCAACCGCACCAGCTCCGAACCGGTGCACTGGGCGATGGCCCGGGCCAGTTCGGTCTTGCCGACACCGGCCGGCCCTTCGATCAGCAGCGGCTTGCCCAGCCGGTCGGCCAGGAAAACCGCGGTGGCCGTTGCGGTATCGGGCAGGTATCCGGTTTCGGCGAGTCGCTTGGCGACGTCATCGATGGCGGCATTTTCGCCGAACAGCGGCACCGAACGAGCGGGTGTACTCAAGTTCTTCTCCTCTACGCGGGCCGGGTCTGGCCGTCGCCCCACACGATCCATTTGGTGGATGTCAGTTCCGGCAGCCCCATCGGGCCGCGGGCGTGCAACTTCTGGGTCGAGATGCCGATCTCGGCGCCGAAGCCGAACTGCTCGCCGTCGGTGAAGGCGGTCGACGCGTTGACCATTACCGCGGCGGCGTCCACCTGTTCGGAGAAGCGCTGGGCCGCAGCGAGATTGGTGGTGACGATGGCCTCGGTGTGTCCGGTGCCGTACTCGTTGACGTGGCTGATGGCACCGTCGATACCGTCGACAACGGCCACCGCCATGTCCAGCGACAGGAACTCGGCGCGCAACTCGTCCTCGCTCGGGTCCAGGTGCACCGTCACCCCGGCGTCCTGCAGGGCCGTGACCAGCCGGGGCAGCGCGGTGTCGGCGATGGCCCGGTCGACCAACAGGGTCTCGGCCGAGTTGCACACGCTGGGGCGGCGGGTCTTGGAGTTCAGCAGGATGCTCTCGGCCATGTCGAGATCAGCCGCTTCGTGGACGTAGACGTGGCAATTGCCGACGCCCGTCTCGATGGTCGGCACGGTGGCGTCACGCACCACGGCGTCGATGAGTCCGGCGCCGCCACGCGGGATCACCACGTCGACCAGACCGCGGGCCTGGATCAGGTGGGTGACGCTGGCCCGGTCCTCGCTGGGCAGCAACTGCACCGCATCCTCGGGCAGGCCCTCGGCGGCCAGTGCCGCACGGAGCGCCGTGACCAGTGCCCGATTGGAGTGGGCGGCCGACGAACTGCCGCGCAACAGCGCCGCGTTGCCGGACTTGAGGGCCAGGCCGAAGGCGTCGACCGTCACGTTGGGGCGGCTCTCGTAGACCATGCCGACCACGCCGAGCGGCACCCGCTGCTGCCGAAGCTGCAGGCCGTTGGGCAGGGTGCTGCCGCGCAACACCTCACCGATCGGGTCCGGCAGTCCGGCGACCTGACGCAGTCCGGCGGCGATGCCGTCGAGCCGCTGCGGGTTCAGGGCCAGCCGGTCGATCATGGCCTCGGCGGTACCGGCGGCGCGCGCGGCCGCGATGTCCTCGGCGTTGGCGGCCAGCACCGCGTCAGCGGCGGCCAGCACCGCGTCCGCGGCAGCGTGTAAGGCGCGGTTCTTGGCTTGAGTGGTCAGTGTGGCCAGCGTGCGCGATGCGACCCGGGCCCGCCGGGCGGCGTCATGCACCTGCTGGCGCAGATCGGTGTCCGTAGCTGCGTGCACACTCATTAACCCAGGGTAACGAGGTATCTGCGGTTCAGGCCGGTCGGGGCTACCGTGGCCCGGTGACTCGCATCACCGTCGTGGGCAGCGTCAACATGGACCTGGTGTTCGGTCTGGCCGATCTGCCCGGGCCCGGGCAGACGGTGCTGGCGTCGTCGTTGCATTCGGAGCCCGGCGGCAAGGGCGGTAATCAGGCCGTCGCCGCGGCCCGGGCCGGTGCTGACGTCCAGCTGGTCGCCGCACTCGGCGCCGATGCCACCGGCGGTGCCTTGCGAAAGCACCTGCAGGACAACGGCGTCGGCCTCGACGGCGTGGTCAGCCTGCCGGTCCCCAGCGGCACCGCGGCGATCATGGTCGGTAGCAGCGCCGAGAACATGATCGTGGTGGCACCGGGCGCCAACGCGCACCTGACTCTGGACTCACGACAGGTTCGCGCGGTCGTCGCCGATTGCGATGTGCTGTTGCTGCAGCTGGAAATCCCGCCGTCCACCGCGCTGGCGGCGGCCCGGCTGGCCAAGGACAGTGGCGCGACGGTGGTGCTGAACGCCTCGCCTCCGGGTGTGGACCCGCACGCCCTCGCTGCATTGGCCGCCGCCACCGACGTGGTGATCGTCAACGACACCGAAGCCGCGGGGTGGCATTGGCCCGTCGCGCATCTGGTCATAACCCACGGCGCCGACGGCGCCGTGCACCGCACCGCCGAAGGCGAGACGCACATCGCCGCACCCGAGGTCGAGGCGGTCGACACCACCGGCGCCGGTGACGTCTTCGCCGGCGTGCTGGCCGCCGGCTGGCGAGCGGATCCCGAGCATGCCCTTCTGCGGGCCGTGACGGCAGGCGCGCTGGCCACCCTGGTCGCCGGTGCCGGCAATTGCGCACCGTACGACGAGGCCATTGAGGATGCGCTGGGTTCGGCGCCCTGACGAGCCCCGGCCTGACGCAGCAAATACTGCAGGTAAGCGACCGGTGGTCCTACAATCTGACGATCTGACGGACGACCACGAAGGAATCGCTGTGTCGCGGAGATTCTTCTTACTCACGGTCGCCATCGCCGTCTTCTATGTGCCACTTGCCCTCAACTACACCTGGCCGTTGTTCGCCCCAGAAATGTCGCGCTGGCAGGACTCGGTCAACACCCTGATCAACGGTCGCGCCTACGCGGTCGGCGAGGGGTCCGTCGAATCGGTCCGCCACCACGCCTACGCCGAGCATCGCGTGGTTCTCATGGCCCACACCACGCTGGCCGGACTTGCCTTGGCGCTGGGCTTGTTTCAGTTCTCACCGAAGCTGCGCGCCCGCCGGCCCGCGCTCCACCGGTGGACCGGTCGGGTGTATCTCGCACTGATGTCCGTCAGCATGTTGACGGCGTTGGTATTTCTGTATGTCACACCCGCTGCGCAGCATTTCATCGGGCCGGCATTCGAAACCCAGTTGCGCGCCTTGGCAATCGGCACGCTCGGCAGCGCCTGGTACGCGGTGTACGCGATCCGCCGCCGCGACGTCGTCACCCACCAGGCCTGGATGACCTACGGCATCGCCCTGATGATGACGGCGCCGCTGCTGCGCGTGATCTGGATCGGGATACAACCGCTGATCCCGCAGCACGACCTACTGACCAACATCGGCGTCGGCTCCATCATCCTCGGCGTCGCCGCACCCGCGAGCGCCGCGTTCGCGTTCATGCTCACTCAGCGCTCGGCGGCGGACGCGAGCGTCGCGTCCGCCCCGCGGCGCGCGTACTTCTTCGCCCTCGCGCTGGCGGTTGCCGGCTCGCTCGCCTACCCGACCCTGGTCGTCCGGTTGTCGGCGCCGATCCCGCACTCCTTGGTCCTTTTCCACCTGGTGCCGGCGTGGATCGTCATCGCACTCGCGGCGCGCGGGGTGTTCCGGGCGCGGGCCATCGGCGATACGGTGCGCGAACGGCAGTGGCGCTGGATCCTGTGGGGCTTCGCCGCCGCGCCCACAGCCGCCAGCTTGTACGCGCAGATCGTGCCGCCGGCTTTCACTGTTGCCGACGCCGTGCTCGCCGGCGGCATGGACGGCCCGGTCATTCCCATCACCGTCGCCTTCGCAATGGTCGTGCACACGGCGGCGCGGTCCCAACGCCCGGCCGACGACGACCTCGATGAACCCAATGTTCTCGCGGCCGCATGACCCACTTCTAAGCCCTGGAAAGTTATCCACAGGCTGGAACTTCTTTTGTGGCGCGGGTTCGGCGCGGTAATTAGAGTCGAAAGTATGTTCGACACGTTGGTCATCGAAACCAAGGAAGCCGACGACGCTGCCCTGATCGACTCGATGACCAGCGCCACCCGCACCGAAGCCCAGCACGCCGCCCGCCGATTGGCCGCCATCGCCGAACTCACCTACCGCCGCTGCACCGATTACGAAGACCGCGACCTGTGGGCGTGCGACGGCTGGGATGCCGCGGCCAGCGAGATCGGCGCAGCCTTGAGCATCAATCGCTGGCACGCCGCCAGCCAGATGCAACTTGCCCTGACTCTGCGGGACCGCCTCCCCCAGGTCGGGGCGCTACTCGCCGCGGGCGGCCTGTCCCTCGGGTTGGTCACCCAGATCTGCTGGCACACCGAGCACGTCCAAGACTCGGCCACCCTCGCCCTCATCGACACCGCCATCGCCGGCGCCGCACGCCACTGGGGACCCCTGTCCAAAGCCGACACCATCGGGCAGATCGACAGCTGGATCGAAAAATTCGACCCCGCCGCCGTCCGCCGCACCCGCAACGCCGTCCGCGGCCGCGTCGTCGAATTCGGCAAGCCCGATGACCCCGCCGGCGTCACCTCCATCTGGGGCCTGCTGCTGGCCACCGACGCCAAACTCCTCGACCGCACCCTCACCGCCATGGCACGTGAGGTCTGCGGCGACGACCCGCGCACGCTGAGCCAGCGCCGCGCCGACGCCCTCGGCATCCTGGCTGCCCGCGGCGACCGCCTCCCCTGCCACTGCGCCCGGCCCGACTGTCCCGCCGCCCGAGCCGATCCCCGCGCCGCGGCCGTGATCATCCACGTCCTCACCGAGGTCGCACCCCAGCCGGTCAGCGACCCGCTGCTCGACTCTCCTGAGGTCAGGCCCCCGGTCACGCCCGCCACCCCCGTCGCCGACGCACTAGCACCCCGACCCGAACCCGCACCTGTCATCGACCAGAAGGCCATCGGGCACCTGCCCGCCGGGCCCGTCATCCCCGCCGTGCTGTTGGCCGACCTCGCCGCCCGCGGCGCCACGGTGAAAAATGTTCTGACACCCCCGGTTCCGCCCGATGGACAGCCGCACTACCGGCCATCGACCGCGCTCGCCGCCTATGTCCGCATGCGCGACATGACCTGCATGCACCCCGGCTGCGACCGCCCCGCCACGGGCGCCGACCTCGACCACACCGTTCCGTGGCCGGCCGGACCGACCCATCCAGGCAACCTGACCCCCAAATGCCGCAAACACCACCTGGTCAAAACTTTCTACACCGGACCTCCCGGATGGCGCACCCACCAGCACCCCGACGGCACCATCGCCTGGACCGCCCCCACCGGCCACACCTACACCACCCCGCCCGGCAGCCGAATCCTGTTCCCCGACACACACTTCCCCACCCCACCACCAGCACCGCCACCAGCACCAGCGGCGACCAGCAGCGACCACCCCGGCCGCGACCTCATGATGCCCACCCGCCGCCGCACCCGCACCGACGACCGCACCCGGCACATCCGGCGCGAACGCGCCCTCAACTGGACCGAACTACTCGAATCCGCATCAACCGCCGATGCCAAACTCCGACTCGCCCAACAACTCATCGACGGCGACAGCTCCCCACCGTTCTGACGCCGAGGTGTTGTCGAAAGCGACGCGGGCTCAGGCCTCCGGGACGTTGCGCTCGATCTCATCGAGCCAGATGCGCGCCGACATGTCCGACGGCGCCCGCCAGTCCCCGCGCGGGGAGAGCGCACCACCCGCGGACACCTTCGGCCCGTTCGGCAGCGCCGAACGCTTGAACTGGCTGAACGAGTAGAACCGCTGGACAAAGACTTTCAGCCAGTGCCGGATGTCGGCCAGCGAGTACGCCACGTGCTCGTCGTCGGGGAAGCCGGCGGGCCAGTCACCTGCCTCCGCATCCCGCCACGCATGCCAGGACAGGAATGCGATCTTCGACGGCCGGAACCCGTACCGCAGCACCTGGAACAGCGAAAAATCTTGCAGCGCATACGGTCCCACTTTGGCTTGGCTGCTCTGTACATTGTCGCCGGGCACCAGTTCCGGGGTGATCTCGGTGTCCAGCACCGACTGCAACACGTCGTTGACATCGTCGTTGAACTGGCCCGAGGAGATCACCCACCGGATCAGGTGCTGGATCAGGGTTTTCGGTACGCCGCCATTGACGTTGTAGTGCGACATCTGGTCACCGACGCCGTAGGTGGACCAACCCAGCCCGAGCTCGGACAGGTCACCGGTCCCGAGCACGATGCCGCCGCGCTGGTTGGCCAGCCGGAACAGGAAGTCGGTCCGCAGCCCGGCCTGAACATTCTCGAAAGTCACGTCGTACACGGCCTCGCCGCGGGCGAACGGGTGCCCCATCTCGGCGAGCATCAGCCTGGCAGTGTCCCGAATGTCCAACTCGGAGAACGTGACTCCGAGTGCCTTGGCCAGCGCGGTGGCATTGCTCTTGGTGCGGTCGCCGGTCGCGAAGCCGGGCATGGTGAAGGCGAGGATGTCGCTGCGCGGCCGCCCCTCCCGGTCCATCGCCTTGGCCGCGACGATCAGCGCATGGGTGGAATCCAGCCCACCGGACACCCCGATCACCACGGTCGGGAAGTTCAGCGCCCGCAGGCGCTGCTCCAGTCCGGACACCTGGATGTTGTAGGCCTCATAGCAATCTTGTTGCAGCCGCTGCGGATCCGACGGCACGAATGGGAACCGCTCGATCGCGCGGAGCAGGCCGATGTCGCCCGCCGGCGGGGACAGCGTGAATTCGATGCGCCGGAAGTCCGAGGTCCGGTCGGCGAACTGGCGCCGGTTGTCGTCGAACGTGCCCATCCGCAACCGCTCGGCGGCCAGCAGCTCGGTGTCGACATCGGCGACTGACCGGCGCTCCCCACGCGGGAAACGCTCGGATTCGGCCAGCAGCACACCGTTTTCGTAGATCATGGTCTGGCCGTCCCACGCCAGGTCGGTGGTCGACTCGCCCTCCCCCGCCGCCGCATAGACGTACGCCGCCAGGCAGCGCGACGACGCCGAGCGGGCCAGCAGTTTGCGGTCGTCGGCGCGCCCGATGGTGATGGGGCTGCCCGACAGGTTGGCCAGCACCGTCGCGCCGGCCAGCGCGGCCGTCGCACTCGGCGGCACGGGCACCCACATGTCTTCGCAAATCTCCACGTGCAGAACGAAGTTCGGCAGGTCGGCGGCGGCGAACAACAGGTCACTGCCGAACGGGACGCCGACACCGTTCACCCGGATGGTCCCGGTGATGTCATCACCGGCAGCTACCTGCCGCGATTCGTAGAACTCGCGGTAGGTCGGCAGGTACGACTTGGGCACGACGCCGAGGATCGCACCGCGGTGTATCACCACCGCGGTGTTGTAGATGCGGTGGCGGTACCGCAGCGGCGCACCGACCACCAGCACCGGCAGCAACTCGACCGACGCCTCGACGATCGTCCCCAGCGCCTCGGTCACCGACTCCAAGAGCGTGTCCGACAGCAGGATGTCCTCGATCGAGTACCCCGACAGCGTCAGCTCCGGGAACACCGCCAACCCCACGGCGTCGTCGTGGCAGTCGCGCGCCAGGCGCAGCACCGACTGGGCGTTGGTCGCGGGGTCCGCGAGCGTGGTGTGGTGCGTGCACGCGGCAACGCGGACGAATCCGTGCCGATAGGCGGAATAGAAGTCCACGACTCGATTGTCGCACCGACACGTCGCGCAACACCGTGGACGGCCTACCCTCGATGGCGTGCAGGCACCTGAACTGGTCAATCTGCTGGCCGACCGGCGTCTCGCCGTGCTGACCGGCGCCGGCATCTCCACCGATTCGGGCATTCCGGATTACCGCGGGCCGGACTCGCCGCCGAGCAATCCCATGACCATCCAGCAGTTCCTGTCCGGTCCGGCCTTCCGGCAGCGGTACTGGGCCCGCAACCACATCGGCTGGCGGCACATGGCCGCACGCCGGCCCAACGCCGGCCACCGCGCCGTCGCCGCGCTGGAACAGGCCGGGCTGGTCACGGGCGTCATCACTCAGAACGTCGACCTGCTGCACACCAAGGCCGGGTCCCGGACGGTGGTCAACCTGCACGGCACCTACGCGCGGGTGATCTGCCTGAGCTGCGGGCACACCATGACCCGGGCCGCGCTGGCCGAAGAGCTGGAACGACTCAACCCCGGCTTCACCGACCGGATCGCCACCCAGGTGGGCAGCATCGGCGTGGCCCCCGACGCCGACGCGACGGTCGAGGACACCACGACCTTCCGGTACCTGGACTGTCCCAGGTGCGGCGGCATCCTCAAACCCGACATCGTGTACTTCGGCGACAGCGTGCCGAAAGACCGCGTGCAGCAGGCCTACTCCCTGGTCGACGACGCGGACGCACTGCTGGTCGCGGGATCGTCGCTGACGGTGTACTCGGGCTACCGCTTCGTCCGGCACGCGGCCGCCGCCGGCATGCCCGTCGCGATCATCAACCGGGGCCCTACCCGCGGCGACGAGCTCGCGACGGTGAAGATCGACAGCGGGTGTTCGGAAATCCTGGCGCTACTGACGAACGAACTGCCGGCTCAGAACCTGTCCGGGTGCCAGTAGACGTCCTCGGGCGTCCCCGACAACGCGTTGTCCACAGCCTCCCGGCCCTGCATGTACCCGTAATCCTGGTTGGACGACTCGTAGCGCCAGCCGCCGAAGCGGCCCCGGCTGTAGAAGCCATGGCCGCGCAGCCGCTCGTCGAGCGTCCGCACGATGTCGTCGCGGCCCAGCGTCGGCACCGGATAGCCCATCGGAACCTCTTGCACGAACCGGCTGACCACGTATTCGGACTCGGCGCCCAGTGCCCGCAGTGATTCCTCGGTGCGCCGCACCGCGTCATTACCGGTCAGCGTTTGCCCCGGCAGCAAAGGCACCTCGCACAGCACGTTCCAGCGGCCGGCGCCGGCGTTGGCGGGGTCATAGTTGTTCAGCATCGTGGCCCGGTACCAGGGCACGCCCAGGTCCGGGCAGTACAGCCAGGTCTTGTCGGCCAGCGCCGCCGGTGCCGGACCGCGGTAGCCGAGCCCGACCGCGTAGATACGGCTGGCGCACAGGGTGTTTCGTCGGGGCGTTCCCTCCGCGCCCGCCCCACCGAGCCAGTCCCAGGCGGTGGTCAGGGGCGCCGAACTGACGCAATGGTCGTACGCGACGGTCGAGCCGTCGTCCAGCGTCGCCAGCCGCCGGGCCATGTCGATGTCGACCACCCGGGTGCCCAGCCGAACCGTCTCGGGCGCCAGCATCTGGTCGTACACCCCTTGCCACAGTGCGCCGGTGCCGCCGATCGGGTACGGAAAACTGCCCGCAGGCGCAGTTGCCGAGCCGGCCAAACCGAGGCGCGGCACGTTCGGCGCGGCACTGCCGCTGCGCAGCGACGTCCATTCGTGGTCGATCTGCTCGAGCGGGGCCGTCCACATCTTGTAGTTGTAGGGGCCGAAAAACTCGTCGAAAAGTTTGCCACCGAAATTGTTCCGGTAATAGTCGGCGAGGTTGTGCAGCGGTGCGTCCGGGTACAGATCGGTCGGCAGCTCGGTGAGTTGCTGCTGAATGGGCGTCGGCACCAGGGCATGCGGTCCGCTGCCGTCCAACCACACCCAACCATTCCGGGCGACATCGTTCATCTTGACGCCGGACGCGGCGACCGCCCGGTCGAATTCTGCGAAGTGGCTGTGCAGCACATGGCCGCCGAGATCCCACGTGAAACCGTGCGCGTCACGAACCGAGGCCGCCATGCCCCCGACCTGATCGCCGGCGTCCACCACGAGGTGGTCGATGCCGAGTTCGGTCAGGCGGACAGCAGCGCCCAGCCCCGTCGGACCCGCTCCGACAATGAGAAAGGTCGGCACCGGGTCAGAAATCGACGACCAGTCGGGCCGGCTCGAAACCTTCGGCGAACGCCCGGCGGCACAGGAAGCCGTAGTGCTCAGCGGAACTGCGCACCCAGGAGGCGCTGACCTTTTCGCTGGCCTCGGCCTGCGACACGTGCGACATGAGAGCTTCGACCTTCTTGTCCAGTGCATCCGAGATGTCCACGAAGGCCGTCGGATTGAAACCGATGGCCGACGGTCCGCCGTAGGTCATGATCGACGACACCCACCGCGCGGCACCGAGGGTACAGCGGGAAACCACTCGGTGATCCTGGTGGCTGTCGTTGGCTGTATGGGTGTAAACGATTGTCGCAGCAGACTTTTCGATGGCATCTTCGATCAGGTGCACCAGCTCGAACTCCTGCAGCGAGACACGGCAGTCGCCGAAACCCTGGCCCCACAGCAGCTCGTGGACACCCAACACCTCGACGGCACGGAGTTGCTCATTCACCCGCTCCTGCGATTCGCCCGGCCCCTCTTCGCCGCGGGTCACCACCAGCATGGTGACCCTGTCGCCGGCCGCTACGTGCTTTGCCAGCGCGCCGCCGCAGCCAAGTTCGATGTCGTCGGGATGCGCGCCGACCGCCAGTACGGACTGTCTCGCCATCGCCCCCCCAATTCTGTTTGCTGCGCAGGTGTCGAAGGCAGCATAACCCTAATTTAATAGGCAGGCCTTCTCTAACAGGCAAAACACAGAACGAGGCGGTGATTCTAGCCAAATACACACAAAGTCGACGTCAAATTGCTACCAGGTCGTCGGCGTGAACCGCAGGTCGGCGCAGCTCCACGGGCAGCTCGGGAGTGGACCGCCCGATGATGCCCGCGAGCTCGGAGTCGTCGTAGGCCACGACCCCGCGGGCCACCGCGCCGCCGTCCGGACCATGCAGTTCGACGACGTCGCCGCCGTGGAAGCGGCCCGACACCGCTGTGATGCCCGCCGGCAGCAACGATCTCCTTTGCCGGACGACGGCCCGCACCGCACCGGCGTCCAGAGTCAGCGTCCCTGTCGTCTCCGCCGCATAGCGCACCCAGAACCGCCGAGCCGACATGCGCTCGGGGCGGGCGGCGAACACCGTGCCCACCGAGGCGTCGGTCAGCGCGGCAGCCGCGTCGCTGGCGGCCGCCAGCAGCACCGGAACACCCGCATCTGCCGCGAGCAGTGCCGACGACAGCTTGGACGCCATGCCGCCCGTGCCCAGCCGGCTACCGCCGGTCGCCGACACGCCGTCGAGGTCGCCCGACGCGGCGACCTCCGGGATGAAGCGGGCTGGATTGTCCTTGGGCGCCTTGCGGGGATCACCGTCGTACAAGCCGTCGATGTCGCTCAGCAGGATCAGCGCGTCGGCCCCGACCAGCTGCGCCACCAGGGCCGACAGCCGGTCGTTGTCACCGAACCGGATCTCGTTGGTGGCCACTGTGTCGTTCTCGTTGACAATCGCGACGGCGTGCAGCGCCCGCAGCCGGTCCAGGGTGCGCTGGGCGTTGTTGTGCTGCGCGCGCTGCGCGATGTCGTGCGCGGTGAGCAGCACCTGCCCGACGGTCCGGTCATACCGGCCGAACGCCGAACTCCACGCGTTGACCAGAGCCACCTGACCGACGCTGGCTGCGGCCTGCTTGGTGGCCAGATCGGTCGGGCGCTTGCTCAGGCCGAGCGGCTCGATCCCGGCGGCGATGGCACCAGACGACACGATCACGACGTCCGAGCCGGCCTTCATCCGCTTCTCGATGGCGTCCGCGAGCGTGGCCAGCCGGCCCGCGTCGAACATGCCATTCGGCGCGGTGAGGGCCGTGGTCCCGATCTTGACGACAACGCTGCGCGCCGTACGCACGGCCTCGCGGTGCACCGAGGGCACCGCGTCGGGGCTGTGAGTCACGACTCGTCCTCGGGTTCCTCCGCTGACCGGCGGCGTTCCTTACGGGCCGCCTTACGTTCCGCCGCGCCGACGCGGTCGGTCTGCTCCAGACGGACATCGGTACCGCGCCCGGACATCTGCATGTCGACACCGGCGGGCGTCTGCGGCTCCCAGTCGAAGGTGACGTCGCCGATGGTGACGGCGCAGCCCGCGCGAGCACCCATCTTCAGCAGCTCGTCCTCGACGCCCAGGCGCGCCAGCCGGTCGCCCAGGTAACCGACCGCCTCGTCGTTGTCGAAAGCCGTCTGCGCGATCCAGCGTTCCGGCCGGGTACCGCGCACGATGAAGCCGCCGGAGCCGTCCGATTCGACGGTGAAGCCGGTCTCGTTGACCGCGATGGGGCGGATGATCGGCCGGCGCGGCGCCACCGCAGGCTGTGCGGCGCGGTACGCCGCAACCATGTCCCAGAGCGCAAAGGTCAACGGACGCAAGCCATCTCGGCTCACCGTAGAGATTTCGTAGACGGGCCAGCCGTACTTGGCGGCCACCTCGTCCTTGACGAAGTCGGCAAGTTCGCGGGCGTCGGGAACGTCGATCTTGTTGAGCAGCACCGCCCGCGGCCGCTCGGCCAGGTCGCCGAGGGTCGAATCCCCTTGCAGCGTCGGCGTATACGCCGCCAGCTCGGCCTCGAGCGCCTCGATGTCGGAGATCGGGTCACGGCCGGGCTCCAGGGTGGCGCAGTCCACCACATGGACCAGGACGGCGCAGCGTTCGATGTGCCGCAGGAAGTCCAGGCCCAGGCCGCGGCCCTCGGAGGCGCCGGGGATCAGGCCCGGGACGTCGGCGACGGTGAAAGTGTTCTCGCCCGCCGAGACCACACCCAGATTGGGCACCAGCGTGGTGAACGGGTAGTCCGCGATCTTCGGCTTGGCGGCCGAAATGGCCGACACCAGAGAGGATTTACCGGCCGACGGGAAGCCCACCAGGCCGACATCGGCAACCGTCTTGAGTTCGAGGGTGAGATCGCGGACTTCGCCCTTCTCCCCCAGCAGCGCGAAACCTGGCGCCTTGCGCGCCCGCGAGGCCAGCGCGGCGTTACCCAGCCCGCCGCGGCCACCGGCGGCGGCCTCGAAGCGGGTACCGGCGCCGACCAGGTCAGCCAGCATTCGGCCCTGATCATCGAGGACGACGGTGCCGTCGGGCACGTGGACCTCAAGATCGGCGCCCGCAGCACCGTCGCGGTTACTGCCCGCGCCGGGCTTGCCGGAGGGTGCGTCGACATGCGGGCGGAAGTGGAAGTCGAGCAGGGTGTGCACCTGCGGGTCGACGACCAGCACGATGCTGCCGCCCTTACCGCCGTTGCCGCCGTCGGGCCCACCGAGCGGCTTGAACTTCTCCCGATGTACCGACGCACAGCCATTGCCGCCGTTACCGGCGCGCGCGTGGATCACCACACGGTCAACGAACCGGGGTGCCATCTGACGTCCTCTCCCTCAACAAAAAGAAAAGCTGCCACGAGGCGAAACCTCGTGGCAGCTTCACACCTCGTGGGAAAAGGTTAAGCCTCGACCGGGACGATGTTGATCGTCTTGCGCCCGCGCTTGGAGCCGAAGAGCACCGAGCCGGGGGCCGTGGCGAACAGAGTGTCGTCGCCACCGCGACCGACGTTCACGCCCGGGTGGAAGTGGGTGCCGCGCTGACGGACGAGGATCTCGCCGGCCTTGACGACCTGGCCGCCGAAGCGCTTGACGCCCAGTCGCTGGGCGGCTGAATCGCGACCGTTACGAGAGCTGGACGCGCCCTTTTTATGTGCCATGTCTAGTTCGCTCCCTTACTTACTTGATGCCGGTGACCTTGACGACCGTCAGCTGCTGACGGTGGCCCTGGCGCTTGTGGTAGCCGGTCTTGTTCTTGAACTTGTGGATACGGATCTTCGGGCCCTTGGTGTGCTCGAGCACCTCGCCGGTGACAGCGACCTTGGCCAGCGCGTCGGCGCTGGTGGTGACCTTCGCACCCTCGACCACGAGAGCGACGGGCAGCGACACCGAGGCGCCCTGCTCAACGTCGAGCTTCTCGATCTTGACCACGTCACCGACGGCAACCTTGTACTGCTTGCCACCAGTCTTGACGATTGCGTACGTGGCGTTATCGGCTGCCATCGTTGGTGTTCCTCTGTTCTTCGTTTCGTCTACTGCGGGGCGCGCGCCACCCGAAGGCTGCGAGCGCTGGTCTGTGATGCGGGGCCGTTATGGCACCCGCTGTCGCCGGTGTCGGCCAGGCGACAACTGGTCAAGGGTACGTGACCAGTTAATCGAGGGTCAAACCGCGAGGACCCTCACGGCATCAGCCATCGACACCTCCGACCGGCGGACCGGCGGGACGGGCCGCGGCGCGGCGCCGCTGCCGGACGACGGGAGCCGGGCTGACGACCGGCGCAGCGGGCTGATCAGCCTCTTCCTCGTCGTCCTCGTCCGAATCCTCATCGTCTTCGTCATCGGAGTCTTCGTCCGAGTCGTCCTCGTCCGAATCCTCATCGTCTTCGTCGTCCGAGTCTTCGTCGTCCTCGTCGAGGTCCAGCTCGTCGCCGTCGTCGTCGCTGTCCTCGAAGTCCTCATCCAGTTCGACTTCGAGTTCGTCGTCTTCGGCGTCGTCCTCGTCTTCGTCAACCTCGTCGGCGTCCAGGTCCAGCTCGGTCAGCGCTTCTGCGGGCTCGATGGCATCGCCGTCGGTCGCCTCCTCGGCGATGTCCTCGACGATGTCTTCATCGTCGAGTTCGTCCTCGTGCTTGCCGTTCGCGGCCGCCATGGCCTTGAACATCGGGTGCTCGCCCTGCGGATGCGGCGGCACCTTCGCCACCGGAGTCTCCTCGGCGGGCGGCGCCGCCTTCTTGGCGCGCTTGCTGCGCCGGCCACCGCCACCACCGTTACCGCCCGCGGCTTCGGTCTTGCGACCGTTCGCCGACGCGGTGTCGACCGGATCGACGTGCAGCATGATGCCGCGGCCCGCGCAGTGCGTGCAGGTCGTGGAGAACGCTTCGATCAGGCCCGTGCCGAGGCGCTTACGCGTCAGCTGCACCAGACCCAGCGAAGTCACCTCGGACACCTGGTGCCGGGTCCGGTCTCGGGCCAGCGCCTCGGTCAGGCGGCGCAGCACCAGGTCACGATTGGATTCGAGCACCATGTCGATGAAGTCGATCACCACGATGCCGCCGATATCGCGCAGCCGGAGCTGGCGCACGGTCTCCTCGGCGGCCTCCAGGTTGTTACGGGTGACCGTCTGCTCCAGGTTGCCGCCCGAACCGGTGAACTTGCCGGTGTTGACGTCGATGACCGTCATGGCCTCGGTGCGGTCGATCACCAGGGTGCCACCCGAGGGCAGCCACACCTTGCGGTCCATGGCCTTGGCCAGCTGCTCGTCGATGCGGTACACCGAGAACACGTCCGGCCCGGTCGGTCCACCCGCCGGCTCGTACTGCGACATGCGCGAAAGCAATTCCGGTGCAACGGAATTGACGTAATTGCTGATGGTGTTCCAAGCCTCGTCACCCGACACCACGAGCTTGGAGAAGTCCTCGTTGAACAGGTCGCGGATCACCTTGACCAGCACGTCGGGCTCTTCGTAGAGCGCGACCGCGGCGCCGGCGGCCTTGGCCTTGATGGTTGCGGCCTCGGCGTCGATCTGATTCCAGCGTTCCTGCAACCGGTTGACGTCCGCGCGGATGTCCTCTTCCTTCACGCCCTCGGACGCGGTGCGGATGATGACGCCGGCGTCGGCCGGGACGACCTCTTTGAGGATCTCCTTCAGGCGCTGACGCTCGGTGTCGGGCAGCTTGCGGCTGATCCCGGTCGACGACGCACCCGGCACGTACACCAGGTAGCGCCCGGCCAGAGAAATCTGCGTGGTGAGACGAGCGCCCTTGTGCCCGACCGGGTCCTTGCTGACCTGGACGACGACGTAGTCGCCGGGCTTGAGCGCCTGCTCGATCTTGCGGTTGTTGCCGCCGAGGCCGGCGGCCTCCCAGTTGACCTCACCGGCGTAGAGCACGCCGTTGCGGCCGCGACCGATGTCGACGAACGCCGCCTCCATCGAGGGCAGCACGTTCTGCACGATGCCGAGGTAGATGTTGCCGACCAGGCTGGCCGATGCCGCGGATGTCACGAAGTGCTCGACCACGACGCCGTCTTCCAGCACGGCGATCTGGGTGTACCGGGCACCTTCGTGCGGCGGTTCGGTGCGGACCTTGTCGCGCACCACCATCACGCGCTCGACGGCTTCGCGACGGGCCAGGAACTCGGCCTCGCTCAGGATCGGCGGACGGCGGCGGCCCGCGTCGCGACCGTCGCGACGGCGCTGACGCTTGGCCTCGAGGCGGGTCGACCCGGTGATGCCCTGAATTTCGTTGTTGTCCGACTTGGTGCGCGGGGCGCGCTCGTGGACGACGGTGTTGGGCGGATCGTCCGACGAACCGTTCTCGCCATCGGCATCGTCACCACCGGCACCGCCCGACTTGCGGCGACGGCGACGGCGACGACGGCGACTGGCACCGTCGGACGCGTTCGCGTCGTCGTCACCGGAGTCCTCGTCGGCCTCACCGTCGGTGTCCTCGTCGCCCTCGGCCGATGCGTCCTGCGTCTCGCCGTCGGCGTCTGCGTCTGCGTCGGTCGCGTCGTCGCTGCTCTGTTCGCCGCGGCCGCGGCCACGCCCACGGCGACCACGACGGCGGCGCCGGTTGGCGGGCCGGTCGCCATCTTCGTCGCTGCCATCATCGGAACCGTCGTCGGCACCATCGGCCGTGTCGTCGGCAGTGTCATCGTCGGCGAAATCGTCGGGCTCGACGGGCGGCCGGAAGGTCACGGGCTGCGGCGCCACGAACAGCGGCAGGTAGTCGGCGGGCTCGGCTGAGGTCGTTGGGGGGGCCGAAACCGTCTCCAACAGCAGCCGGGACTCGGGCTCGTCTTCGTCGGGCTGCGCGTCGCCTGCCTCGGCCGCCTCGCGGGCGATCTCGACGGCAGCTTCAGCGACGTCGACGGCTTCGACGGCGACCTCAGCGGCCTCGGTGGTGACCTCTGCGGCTTCGGTGGTGACCTCGACCAGCACCTCGGCCACCGGCTCGACGGCCTCCTCGGGTGCGGGTGCAGCGGCTTCGGCACCAAGACCCAGCAGATCGCGGACCCGCTCGGCCTCGGCACGGGTCACCGTGGACGCGGGATTGCGGGGCCTGCCGTCGACCCCGGCGAGGGTCTCGGTGATCTTCTTGCTGGTGGTCCCGAGGATTCGGGCCAGCGAGAAAATCCGCAGGCGCTCGGGGAGCTCTATCGGCTCCGCTGCGCTGCCGGCGTCTTCGGATCGGGCTTCAAGTTGGGCATCGTCGGCCACGTATTCTCCTCAAGCCCCCGGGCGCGTCGTGCGACGCGGCCACGCGAGGGCTTCTTGTATTGGCTCGGGGAACTTCTCCCGAGATTGTTGTGGTCTCGCACCTAGCGGCCCACGGGAGCCCTCGGTGCCTGGCTGAATGATGGCTGGACGGTCGGCGCCGCACCCAGATTTCTCTGAGTGGTCGCGTCGTCTAAGTCTTCATCCGGGCGTCCGCTCCTGGTATGAAGCAGGTCACCCGTACGCCAGTATCCCACATCGCCGGCCAATCTCCGACGAGGTACCGCCGGTAGCTCAGCTACCGGCGGCCCACAGTGTCAGTTACCGGGGAACCAGAGGGCGATTTCGCGGGCCGCGGACTCCGGGGAATCCGAGCCGTGCACCAGGTTGTCCTGGGTGATAAGGGCCAGGTCACCACGGATGGTGCCGGTCGCGGCCTTCTCCACCGGGTCGGTGCCGCCGGCGATCTGCCGGAAGGCGGCGACGGCACGCGGGCCCTCGACGATCGCGGCCACAACGGGGCCGGAAGTGATGAATTCCAGCAGGTCGCCGAAGAAGGGCTTGCCCTCGTGCTCGGCGTAGTGCTTGGTCGCCAGCTCCACGCTGACGGTCTTCAGCTCAAGAGCAGCAAAGGTCAGGCCCTTGCGCTCGATCCGGCTGATGATTTCGCCGATCAGGTTGCGCTTGACGCCGTCGGGCTTGATCAAAACAAGGGTCTGCTCAGTCACGGCGGACAGCGTACTAGTCAGTAACCGAATCCAGCGATTCGGGCAGAAATCACTGCTGGCCAGGCAGCAGACCGCGGTCCTGGCGGCGCTTGACCTCGGACCGCAGATAGAAGATGAGTACCCAGACGAGCAGGAAAATGATGCCGACCACGCCGATGGTCACGTCGATGAACGCACCGAGGATCAGCACGAACTGAATCCCGATGTTGGCCCACAGCGCCCAGGACCGGCCCTGCATCCCGGACAGCAGGGCCAGCACGATCGCCATGCCGATGAGGTAGCCGCTGCTGAGCGGCGTCAGGCCGCCGTGGAACACCGACACCACCGGCAGCGCCAGCAGCACCACGATGACTTCCAGGATCAGCGTGCCGGCCATCACGCCGCGGAAACTCCGCCACGGGTCGGGCTGCTGGTTAGGGGTGCTCACGCCGGGTCCTTTCCGAACAGGGTGCGGGCCGCTCCGGCTGTCACGACCGAACCGGTGATCACCATGCCCGCCCCGGAGAGGCCATCGGACGAGCCGTAATCGTTGCCCGACTCCTCGACCAACGCTGTCGCCGCCTCGATGGCGTCGGGCAGCGTCGGCGCGGTGATCACCCGCTCCGGGCCGAAGGTTTCCTCTGCGAGGGATGCCAGCGTTTCGGTGTCCAAGGCCCGCGGCGACCCGTTGTGGGTCACCACCAGCAGGTCGAAAGCCGGCTCGAGCGCGGTCAGGATGCCGGCCACGTCCTTGTCCGCCATGACGGAGATGACGCCGACCAGGAACCGGAATTCGAATTCCGTCTGGAGCGCGTCGGCGAGCGCCGCAGCCCCCGCGGGATTATGTGCCGCGTCGATGAATACCGTTGGGGCACTGCGCATCCGCTCCAGGCGACCAGGATTGGTCACCGAGGCGAAGCCGGCGCGCACGGTGTCGACGTCGAGTTGACGGTCGGCGCCGGCGCCGAAGAACGCCTCGACCGCGGCGAGCGCCAGGGCGGCGTTGTGTGCCTGATGTTCACCGTGCAGCGGCAGGAAGATGTCGGTGTAGACGCCGCCGAGCCCCTGTAGCTCCAGGAGCTGCCCACCGACGGCGACCTGCCGGCCGCGGACGGCGAACTCGGAGTCCTCGCGGGCGACGGCGGCATCGGCCGTAACCGCCTGGGCCATCAGCACTTCCATGGCCTCAGGCACCTGACGGGCGATCACCGCGACGGTGCTGGGGTCGGTGCCGGCGGGCACCAGGTCCGCTTGCTGGCGGGCGATGATGCCGGCCTTCTCCCCCGCGATCGCGGCGATGGTGTCACCGAGAAAGTCGGTGTGGTCCAAGCCGATCGGGGTGATGACGGCAACCGGGGCGTCGACGACGTTGGTGGCATCCCAGCGCCCGCCCAGCCCGGTCTCGATGACCGCGACGTCCACCGGCGCATCGGCGAACGCGGCGAACGCCATGGCGGTGAGCACCTCGAACTTGCTCATCTTCGGGCCCGGCTCCCCCAGTTCGCCGGCCAGCTCGCCGGCCTGAGACTGGCGGTCGACGATGTCGACGAACGGTTCGATCTCGGTGTAGGTCGCGACGTACTGCGCTGGGCTGATGGGCTTTCCATCGATCGCGATGCGCTCGGTGGCGGCCTGCAGGTGCGGGCTGGTGGTTCGGCCGGTGCGGCGGCTGAACGCGGTCAGCAGCGCGTCGATCATCCGGGTGACCGAGGTCTTGCCGTTGGTGCCGGCCACGTGAATGCTCGGGTAGCCGCGTTGCGGCGAGCCGAGCATCTCCAGCAGCGCCTCGATGCGCACCGTGCTCGGCTCGATCTTCGTCTCCGGCCACCGCTGGTCGAGCAGATACTCGACCTGCAGCAGCTCGGCGATCTCGTCGGGCGTGGGCGCCGCGCC
Organism: Mycolicibacterium sp. HS_4_1; assembly: GCF_054515875.1. Classification (NCBI taxonomy): domain Bacteria; kingdom Bacillati; phylum Actinomycetota; class Actinomycetes; order Mycobacteriales; family Mycobacteriaceae; genus Mycobacterium; species Mycolicibacterium sp. HS_4_1. The sequence goes on along the minus strand of NZ_CM137261.1, from coordinate 1,689,548 downwards.
AGCGGCGCCATCGAACCGGGGCCGCGGTTCCGTCATCGCAGACCGGCCAGCCGGGCGTTGATCCGGTCGACCTCTTCGGTGGCCAGCTGCTGGCGGGCCCGGATCTTGGCGACGACGTCCTCAGGCGCCTTCGCCAGGAACGCCTCGTTGCCCAATTTGCCTGCGGTCTGGGCAAGTTCCTTCTGCGCGGCGGCCAGGTCCTTCTCCAGCCGGCGCCGCTCTGCGGCGACGTCGACCGTGCCCGAGGTGTCGACCTCGACGACGACCGTGCCCTTCGACAGCCGGACCTCCACTGCCGCGGAAGGGTTGAAGTCGGCACCCGGCTCGGTCAGCCAGGCCAGCGACGTCACCGAGGCGACCTGGGCGTCGAGGTCGGCCTCGCTGATGCCCACGAGGCGCGCGGGCACCTTCTGCCGGTCATTGAGGCCCTGGTCGCTGCGGAACCGGCGGACCTCGGTGATGAGCTTCTGCATGTCGGTGATGCGCTCAGCGGAAACCTGGTCGAGCGCGACACCGGACGCCTGCGGCCACTGCGCGATGACGACCGACTCGCCGCCCGTCAGCGACTTCCACAGCGCCTCGGTGACGAACGGCATCACCGGGTGCAGCAGCTTGAGCAGCACGTCCAGCACCGCGGCCAGCACGGCCTTGGTGTGCTCGGCGCGCGAACCGCCTTCGAACAGTTGAGCTTTCGCGAGCTCGAGGTACCAGTCACAGAACTCGTCCCACGCGAAGTGATACAGCGCCTCGCAGGCGCGGCTGAACTGATAAGTGTCGAGCGAGTCATCTACGTCGACACGCACCTCTTCGAGCCGGCCCAGAATCCAGCGGTCGGCGTCGGTGAGCTCGGACGCGTCCGGCAGCGCGGCAGGAGCCGCCCCGTTCATCATCGCAAAACGTGTTGCGTTGAACAGCTTCGTCGCGAAGTTGCGGGATGCGCGGGCGTGGTCCTCACCGATGGACAGGTCGCCGCCGGGGCTGGCACCGCGGGCCAGGGTGAAGCGCAGCGCGTCGGCGCCGAACATCTCGACCCAGTCCAGCGGGTCGATGCCGTTGCCCTTGGACTTGCTCATCTTCTGCCCGAACTGGTCCCGGATCAGGCCGTGCAGGAAGACATTCTCGAACGGCACCTTGGCGCCTTGCAGCACCGGGTCGTCGGCCACGAAGGTGCCGAACATCATCATCCGGGCCACCCAGAAGAACAGGATGTCGTAGCCGGTGACCAGAACCGTTGTCGGATAGAACTTCTCGAGCTCCGGTGTCTTGTCCGGCCAGCCCATGGTGGAGAACGGCCACAGCGCCGACGAGAACCAGGTGTCCAGCACGTCGGGGTCCTGCTCCCAGCCCGCCGGCGGCTCCTCGTCCGGGCCGACGCAGACGGTCTCGCCGTCCGGGCCGTGCCAGATCGGGATGCGGTGTCCCCACCAGAGCTGCCGCGAGATGCACCAGTCGTGCATGTCGTCGACCCAGGCGAACCAGCGCGGTTCCAGGCTGGTCGGATGAATCACGGTGTCACCGTTACGGACTGCGTCACCAGCGGCTTTGGCCAGCGACTCCACCTTGACCCACCACTGCATGGACAGCCGCGGCTCGATGGCCTCGCCACTGCGCTCGGAGTGCCCGACGCTGTGCAGATACGGCCGCTTCTCGGCGACGATCCGGCCCTCGGCGGCCAGCTTCTCGCGCACCTTGACGCGGGCCTCGAAGCGGTCCATGCCGTCGAATTCGGTTCCGGTACCGGCGATGGCGCCCTTGGTGTCCATGATGGTCGGCATCGCCAGGTTGTGCCGCAGGCCGATCTCGAAGTCGTTCGGATCGTGCGCGGGCGTGACTTTGACTGCGCCGGTGCCGAATTCGGGGTCCACATGGTCGTCGGCCACGATGATGATGTCGCGGTCGAGGAAGGGGTGCGGCAGCGTGCTGCCGACCAGCGCGCGGTAGCGCTCGTCCTCGGGATGCACGGCGATGGCGGTGTCACCGAGCATGGTCTCGAGTCGCGTGGTGGCCACCACGATGTGGGGTTCCGCGTCGTTCATCGAGCCGTACCGGAACGACACCAGTTCGCCCTCGACGTCGTCGTACTTCACCTCGAGGTCGGAGATGGCGGTCTGAAGCACCGGCGACCAGTTGACCAGCCGCTCGGCGCGGTAGATCAGTCCGGCGTCGAACAGCCGCTTGAAGATGGTGCGGACGGCGCGCGACAGGCCTTCGTCCATGGTGAACCGGTCCCGGCTCCAGTCGACACCGTCGCCCAGGCGGCGCATCTGGCCGCCGATGGTGCCGCCGGACTCGCGCTTCCAGTCCCAGACCTTCTCGACGAAGCCCTCGCGGCCGAAGTCCTCCTTGGTCTTGCCCTCGGCGGCGAGCTGCTTCTCCACCAGGGTCTGGGTGGCGATACCGGCGTGGTCCATGCCGGGCAACCACAACACCTCGTAACCCTGCATGCGCTTGCGCCGGGTCAGCGCGTCCATCAGGGTGTGGTCGAGCGCGTGGCCCATGTGCAGGCTGCCCGTGACGTTCGGCGGCGGCAACACGATGGAGTACGGCGGCTTGTCGCTGGTCGGGTCGGCGGTGAAGTACCCGGCGTCGACCCAGCCCTGGTACATGTCAGCTTCTACCGCGCTCGGATCCCACGATTTGGGCAGGGAATCGGCCGCATTCACGGTCGTGGGATCAGGCGTATCGCTGGCAGTCACCGGCCAATTCTAGGTAAGCGCTGCGACCTGACGTAAATGCGCCCGACAAGCGGCACATTTCCGGCCGCGCGGAGAACTACTTGCGGTTGCCGAACAACCCGCCCAGGACGCTGCCGAGCACGCCGCCGGCGCCCTGGTTGCCACCGCCGCCGAGGGCGCTGCCCAGGATGCTGCCGAGCGGGTGGTCCCCAAGACCAGCCATGGCTGTCCACCCCATGTCCCCCCCGGATGTGTGAAACCTCGTCGCCGACACCAGCCGGGTCAGCGACAAGGCACAGCACTTCCGCGCTTGCTGCGCGAATCAGCGCCCCAGCGCTTCGGTTTCGAGCGTGACGCCGGCGGCCGGCAGCCTGGTGAGGAGCACATCGCCCATGGCGGCGGCCGGGGTCAGGACGCCCTTCAGATCCGAAAGCCGGTCGCGGTCGAGCGCCAGCGCCAAGCCGCACTCTCCCAGCAGCACCGCGGTGGCCTTGTAGCCCGGATCGCCCTGCTGAGCCATGACGGAGCGGTACCGGGCGCCACTGGTGGTCCGGGTATACGTCTCGACGCGGTAGTGGCCGCGGTCGCGGGCCTGCTCGCTGGGCCCGGTGCCCGGCTTCGGTACGACGCGTTCGATGAGGCCGCGGGGCAGCTTGTTGAAGAAGCGGCTGCCGAGGTTCATCACGGCCGCGTTGACCGCGGTCCCCAGCGCCGAGGCGACGGGAGCGATGGGCGACGATCCCAGGCTCATGTACTCCGAGTACCGGAACCGGCGGCCGTAGTCCCAGTCCAGCAGCGAATTGGTGCGCCGCACGATGCGCGTGTTCGCCACTGCCATGACGAAGGCGCCGGTCCAGGTGCCGGCGAGCTCCGGCGCGATGTCCCGGCCCCGGCGCCACGGGGTGTCCGACTGGTGCCCCAGGTCGGGCTCGGCACCGCGATCTGTCGTCAGCGTGTAGGGGTCCATCATGGTCCGACGCAGCTCCTCGTCGCGCGACGTCAGCGAGAACAGCTCGAGCATGGACGCCACGGTGCCGCCCGACACGCCGCCGGAGAATCCGCGCAGCACGTAGTCGGTGTCGGTGAGCTCGCCGGCGCCGTCCGCCTGGGCCGCCTTGTACAGCGCGTAGACCGTGAGATCGGAAGGGATGGAATCGAATCCACAGGAGTGCACGATGCGGGCGCCCGTGTCGGCGGCCTGCTTGTGGAACAGGTCGATGCTCTCCCGGATGAACAGGCTCTCACCGGTGAGATCGGCGTAGTCGGTGCCGGCCTCAGCACACGCTGCCACGAGCGGCAGGCCGTACTTCAGGTAGGGCCCGACGGTGGTGACAACCACCCGGGTCCGGGCCGCCATGGCATCCAGGCTCTGCTGCGACGAGGCGTCGGCGTGGATCAGTCCCCAGCCCTGACCCGCTGCGCCGAGCGAGTCCCGGACCGCGGCCAGTTTGTCCATTGACCGGCCCGCCAGCGCGATCCGCGCCGACCCCCCATGCTCGGCCAGATACTGGGCGGTCAGCTTCCCGACGAAGCCGGTGGCGCCGTAGAGGACGATGTCGAATTCGCGCTGCGGTGCAGTCATGCTGCTCAACCTAGCCGTACGACGATCAAGCGGCGAGGAACGAGCCGCGATGTGGGGGTACCTCCCGCTTGCGGGGGCGAGTGCGGCAAATCAGACTAAGCCGAGGGTCTCCGGCAGGTCGATGTGTTCCTTGAGGACGTGCTCGGACAGGAACGACGTCACCACCTGGTACCAGATCTTGGCGTGCTGCGGCGCGGCAATCCAGTGCCCTTCCGACGGGTAATAGAGGTAGCGGTGCGCGGTGGCGCCGGTGTCGTCGGCGGGCAGCCCCGACCTGGTCAGCAGGTCGTTCCACAACCGCAGGCCTTCGCCGATCGGGACTCGATAGTCCTTGTCGCCGTGGATCACCAGCATCGGGGTCGTGATGTTCTCGACGTGCAGGTGCGGCGAGTTGCGTTCGGCCATCTCGGGTGTCATCTCGCGGGCCCACCAGTAGGCGCCGTCGGTCGTCGGCCCGAATTGGTCGAGAGCCCAGAGGCTTGCGTGGGTGACGATCGCGGCGAATCGGTCGGTGTGCCCGGCGATCCAGTTGGCCATGTAGCCGCCGAACGAGCCGCCCATTGCCGCGATCCGGCCGGCGTCGATGCGCGAGTGGTCGCAGGCGGCGTCGACGGCAGCCATCAGGTCGGTGAACGGCGCGAAACCCCAAGCACCCCAGCCACGTTGGACGAAGTCCTGGCCGTACCCGGTCGACAGCGCCGGGTCCGGCATCAGCACCGCGTAGCCGAGCGCGGTGAGCAACCAGGGATTCCACCGCCAGTGCCAGGTGTTCCAGCTGCCCAGCGGTCCGCCGTGCACCCACAGCAGCAGCGGTGCCGGCGTGTCACCGACGGGCAGTGTCAGCCAGGACCGAACGGGCGTGCCGTCGTCCGTCATTGCCGTCAACTCGACCAGTTCGCCTGGCAATTCGGGAAGTTCGACGCACGGTAGCACTGTCACGGCGCCGGAGGCGTCGACCCGGACCGGATGCGGCGGGGTCAGGTAGCTGCTGCGCAGGGCATACAGCGCACCGCCTGCGACGGGGTGGATTTCGCCGTAGGCGAAGTCGTCGTGGGTCAACCGACTGACCGCTCCGCTCGCGGGGTCGACGGCGAAGATCGGCGCGCGGCCGTTGTCGTCGGCTGTCACCAGCAGCGTCGATCCGTCGTGCGACCACCGCACCGACGTCGGCCAGCGGTCCCACTGCGCGGCGAGTTCCACCGGCTCGCCACCGAAGACCTGGCGGCACAAGGTGATCCGCGGTGCTTGATTCGGCGTCGAATGGGTCTCGCGGAGGAACGCGACGGTGCTGCCGTCGGGCGAGATCGCGGGGCTGCCCAGGTCGGCATCGGGGTCGTCGGCGATCACGGTGCGCGCGCCGGTGCCGATGTCGATGCGAACCAGAACACTACGCAACGCCGCTCCCGGGGCGGGTATCTCCCAAGACGCTACCGCGAAGGTCCCGTCGGCACTGATGTCAACGGTGGCTTCGTTCAACGCCATGCCGGGCTGCGGCGTGATGTCCTGAGCCGCAGCGGATTCGACACGCAGCAAGTGCGCATGATCCGGTCCCAAGTCGTGATCCCAGTGCCGTACCGGGTAACCGGTGTGCAAGATGGCCGAGACCTTGTTGTCTTTGCGCAGGGTACGCAGGCGCTTGTCGTCGTCAGGCGTGGCGGCCGACGGGAGCATCGGCGCCGTCACCACCACGACATCAGCCGAACGGGCGGCGTGCACCGCGCTGACGCCGCCCGACAGCTCGAGAATCCGTTGTGCTTCACCGCCGTTCGCCGGTAAACGCCACAGCGCCGCGGGCGGATCGTCGTCGGAAGCGGTGGCTCGTGCCGCGACGAACAGCAGATCGCCGGCCGCGGTGAAGGCCGGCTGGGACTCCCCTTTGGCCCCGTACGTCAGCCTGCGCGCTTCGCGCTGCCCGTCCGGGTCGAGTTCCCAAGCTGCGGTGACAAATTCGTTACCCTTGTCGGTCAGCTCACTGATCATCGTGACGACGCGACGGCCGTCGGGCGAGACCGCAAGCCCGGATACCCGGGGCAGGCGAAGGTAGGCATCGAGGTCATCGAACGGTGTCACGGCCATGCTCCGTTGTTAGCACATGACCGCTCGGCGCCTCACGCGATTATCGGCGGCGGTGGCTGTCGAGGAAGTCGTCGATGAGAGCGTTGACGGTGTCCGGCGCCTCATATGCGGCCAGATGACCGACCTGCTCCAAGACCACCAGTTCTGAGCCCGGAATCGCCTCGGCCATCCGGCGCACTTCGGCGACCGGAAAGCTCTCGTCTTCACGGCCGGCGACCACGAGAGTGGGAACGCCGATCCGACCGAACAACGCGTGCTGGTCCGGACGCCTGACCACGATGCTCTCCACCGCAAAGCTGGCGGACCGCGCGTCGTTGCGCCTGATCATTCCCACCAGTCCATCGACCAGGTCGGGCCGCTGCCGGCGGGTGGTCACCCCGAGGAAGCGCGGCACCACCGTCGATCGCACGAAAAGTGGGCGTCCGGCCAGTCGGGTCAGCCGGGCCGCCAGCGCGAGCTGCCGACGATCCCATCGGGGCCCCTCCGACGCGGTGCCGTTGAGCAACACGGCGCACCCGACCCGGTCCGGGAACATCGCAGAAATGGTGCCGCCGATCATGGCGCCCCACGAATTGCCCACCAGATGCGCCCACGGCAGCCCCAGCCCATCCAGCACATCGACATACGCCCGAGCACTCTCCTCGAAGGTGAAGGTGCCGCGCAGCGGCTGGCTGCGCCCCTGCCCGGGCGGGTCGATCGCGATCGTGGTGTAGCTGGCGGAGAAGTGGGCCACCTGCGCGGCGTAGAGCGTGTGGTCGGTCAGCAGACTGGGCATCAGGAGGATCGGGTCGCCGGAGCCGGTGACGTGGAGCTGCAGGGTGCCGAGGCTGGTCGCGATGTCATGCGTCGCCATGCCCCATAGTTTCACCAAGTGACGGACCGCCCTGGGCGGCTCCGACAACGACAGAGGGTGTCGGACCATCTGGTCCGACACCCTCTGTCGTCACGTTCGAGCGGTTGTGGCGCTCTTATGCGCGGGGACGTGAGCCTGATTACCGCACTCCTCAACGCGGCTCGTACCTCGCCGCTTGATCGTCGTGCGGTCTAGCCCCGGCGGCCGCAGACCGGCCAGGCACCCATGCCCTGGCTGGCGCGCACGTTCTCGGCAACCCGGATCTGCTCTTCGCGACTGGCCGACGACGGCGAGCCGGAGCCGCCGTGGGCGTGCCAGGTGCCCATGGTGAACTGCAGGCCACCGTAGTAGCCGTTACCGGTGGCGATGCCCCAGTTACCACCGGATTCGCAAGCTGCAACGGCGTCCCAGTTGACACCGCTGTCCGCGTTCGCGGTACCGGTACCGATGACAATCGGGGCCACAGCAACTGCCCCGGCAACGGCAACCAGTCCAAGCGTTGTGCGGATGTTCTTCACTTCGTTCCTCTCGCCGAGCGCGCGCCATCCATCGCCCGCACATAGGCGGTGCGACTTGCTGCCTGCCAGGCAGGCGTAGGGGGCTGAATCGTGCCGTCTCGGTCAGGCACGACAGCGGGGGCGGCTTGATCGGTCCGGGCTGAAGGCCGACGGACGCTACGGGCAACAGGCCATCTGCTCTGGTGCCACCGCGATCCCGCTCACACGCAGGTTCATGGTTTTTTCAGTTATTTGCTCTCTTCGAGCAGCGATAGGACCGTAGCAAGACTTCGGGCTTCTATGTCTAATCCATCCCGACCAGATAACAGCCAGATCACAACTGAACCTGTGAAGAACATAAGCAGGTCACAAGACGTATAAAGCTCCGCTAACAAATCACAGTTCGACAACATTTCGTGATAGAGGTCACCATGAAATTGTGGCCTGGCGCACACAATTCAATTCACACTAGCCACAGTCGTCGCAGGTCAGCGGCGTATTTCAGCGGCACGGCACTAAACCTCCGGCGTGTCGCACGGTGAAATCACGTTGCGTCGGAGCCTCAGTTCGCTACCGAAGCGGGCGCCGAACTGCGCCGGGCTGGATCGGGCCGCTCAATACCGCCACTAATCAGGACTTTTCATCTCCACGACACGAACCGTTCGGGCATGGTTAAGCAACGTTCCGGGGGGGTTGATCACCCAAATCTGTTGTGCCACAAGATGTTTGGAATTCAATCATCGGCCGGTCGGTAAATTGCCCGGAATTGCGTGGTTCTATTTGCATATCTGTTGCCAATTCCGCCGATAACGAGAAATGCAAATTCGCCGAACAGCGAGTAATTCAGGGATACGCTGCGCGGCCATGGACCTTTGCTGCGTTGCTCAGATGAAGTCGGTGGGGCTGTTGACGTTGACCAGGGCCCGCTGCCGGTCCATCACCACCCGCTGGGTGTCGGCGGTCTCGACCAGTGCCCGCATGCTGCGCCGACCGTGGGCCACCAGCTCGTCGGCCCGGGTAGTCAGTGCGGTCCGGTAGATGCCGGCCAAATAGTGATCGCGGCCGTCCCAGGGCAGCACCACGTCGGCGTCCACGCGCGCCGCGTACCGGGCGAGTTCATCGACCAGCTCGACCGTCAGATACGGCATGTCGACGGCGCACACGAAGGCGCGCGCATAGCCGGCATCGGCCGCGGCCCGCAGCCCACGCGCGGTGGCCAGCAGGGGTCCGACGCCGGGCGTCGCGTCCCGCAGCACTTCAGCGTCCAGATCGGGCAGCGCCTGGCCTCGAGCGGCGATGACGAACACCCGCGCGCAGCGCGACCGCAGGGTCGCCACAACCTGCTCGACGAAGGTGATCTCCTCCGTCGCTCCGCGGAAGCGGACGGTGGCCTTATCTCGTCCCATCCGACGAGACGCCCCGCCGGCCAATACAACTGCGGCCAGCGGGGCGTCATCGGTCAAAGCCAAAGCGTCGGAACTATTCGTCGACGGTCCAGGTGTCCTTGCCACGCAGCAAGGATTGCAGAGCGGCCGTGTCGTGCGCCTTGGAATCCATCGCCGACTTCACCTGCGCACGCGCTTCGTCGTCGTAGGTCGGCCGGTTCACCTGACGGAAGATGCCCATCACGGTGTGCTCGAGGTTCTGCTCCGACAGGCGCGACAGCGCGAATGCGTAGGCCGGGTCGTCGATGTGCGCGTTGTGCACCACGATGTCACCGGGGTCGACGTCACCGGTCTTGCCGATCTCCAGTCCGTAGCCGGACTTGGTCACGCAGTACTCGTTCTCCGCGCCGAAGGTGATCGGCTGGCCGTGCTGCAGGTTGATCAGCCGCTCCTCGGCGCCTTCCTTGCGCAGTGCGTCGAAGGAACCATCGTTGAAGATCGGGCAGTCCTGCAGGATCTCGACGATGGCAGCGCCGCGGTGCGCGGCCGCGGCCTTGAGCACCTCGGTCAGCCCCTTGCGGTCGGAGTCCAGCGCGCGGCCGACGAACGTGGCCTCGGCACCCAGCGCCAGCGACACCGGGTTGAACGGCTGGTCCAGCGAACCCATCGGGGTCGACTTGGTGACCTTGCCGACCTCGGAGGTCGGCGAGTACTGGCCCTTGGTCAGACCGTAGATCCGGTTGTTGAACAGCAGGATCGTGATGTTGATGTTGCGGCGCAGCGCGTGGATCAGGTGGTTGCCACCGATCGACAGCGAGTCACCGTCACCGGTGACGACCCACACCGACAGGTCCGGGCGCGCCAGTGCCAGGCCGGTGGCGATGGTCGGGGCGCGACCGTGGATCGAGTGGAACCCGTAGGTCTCCAGGTAGTAGGGGAACCGGCTGGAGCAGCCGATGCCGCTGACGAACGCGATGTTCTCGCGGCGCAGGCCCAGTTCCGGCAGGAAGTTACGGATGGTGTTGAGGATGACGTAGTCGCCGCAACCCGGGCACCAGCGCACTTCCTGGTCGCTGGTGAAATCCTTGCCCTTCTGCGGCTGGTCCGTGGTCGGAACCAGGGCAGTTTTGCTGAGGGCTTCGGTCAGGCCCAGATCAGCACCGATCAGATCCGTCATGCGTTTGCTCCCACACCGGTTTCCACGGTGGCGGCTGCCAACCGTGCGAACTTGGCCTTGTCAGTTTCCTTTTCGCGCAACGATCCGTCCAGCGCCGCGCTGATGATGCCCTCGACCTCGTCGGCCAGGAACGCCATGCCCTCGACCTTGGTCACCGACTGGACGTCGACCAGGTACTTACCGCGCAGCAGCAGCGCCAGCTGGCCGAGGTTCATCTCGGGCACGACAACCTTGTCGTACTTGCGCAGGACCTCTTCGAGGTTCGCCGGGAACGGGTTGAGGTGACGCAGCTGGGCGTGCGCAACCTTGGTGCCGTTGCGACGGGCGCGGCGGCAGGCTTCGCCGATGGGACCGTACGAGCTGCCCCAGCCGAGCATCAGCAGTTCGGCTTCGCCGCTCGGGTCGTCGACCTCGAGGTCGGGGACCTTGATGCCGTCGATCTTGAGCTGGCGCAACCGGACCATGAGATCGTGGTTCTTGGGCTCGTAGGAGATGTTGCCGGAGCCGTTGGCCGCTTCCAGACCACCGATGCGGTGCTCAAGGCCGGCGGTGCCCGGTATGGCGAACTGGCGACCCAGCGTCTCGGGATCGCGTGCGTACGGCTGGAACGGCTCGCCGGCCTTCGCAAACGTGTGGCGGATGGCCGGGTAGCTGGCGATGTCCGGGATGCGCCACGGCTCGGAGCCGTTGGCGATCGCGCCGTCGGACAGGATGATCACCGGGGTGTGATAGGTGATGGCGATCCGCGCCGCTTCCACCGCGATGTCGAAGCAATCCGACGGCGAGGCGGGCGCCAGCACCGCGACGGGCGACTCGCCGTTGCGGCCGTAGAGCGCCTGCAGCAGGTCGGCCTGCTCGGTCTTGGTCGGCAGACCGGTGGACGGGCCACCGCGCTGCACGTCGATGACGATGAGCGGCAGCTCGGTCATCACCGCGAGGCCGATGGCCTCGGACTTCAGCGAGACACCGGGACCCGACGTGCTGGTCACGCCGAGCGCACCGCCGTACGAGGCGCCGATGGCCGCGCCGATACCGGCGATCTCGTCCTCGGCCTGGAAGGTCAGGACGTTGAAGTTCTTGTGCTTGGACAGCTCGTGCAGGATGTCGCTGGCCGGGGTGATCGGGTAGGTGCCGAGCACCACCTGGATGTCACCCAGCTGGCCGGCGGCGACGATGCCGTACGCCATGGCCGTGTTGCCGGAGATCTGACGGTATTCACCGGACTTGAGCTTGGCGGGGGCCACCTCGTAGGTGGTGCCGAAGGCCTCGGTGGTCTCGCCGTAGTTCCAGCCGGCCTTGAGCGCCAGCACGTTGGCCTCGGCGATTTCGGGCTTGCGGGCGAACTTCTCGCGGATGAAGGCCTCGCTGTGCTCCAGCTCGCGGCCGTACATCCAGGACAGCAGGCCGAGCCCGAACATGTTCTTGGCGCGCTGACCGTCCTTCTTGGTCGCGCCGATGGCCTCGACCGCGGCCAGGGTCAGCGTGGTCATCGCGACGGGGATGACGACGAACTCGGACAGTTCGTCGTTCTCCAGCGGGTTCTCCTCGTACCCGACCTTGGCCAGGTTGCGCTTGGTGAACTCATCGGAGTTGGCGATGATCATGCCGCCGCGCGGCAGGTCGGCGACGTTGGCCTTGAGCGCGGCCGGGTTCATGGCGACCAGCACGTCGGGGCGGTCACCGGCGGTGAGGATGTCGTAATCCGCGATCTGGATCTGGAACGACGACACACCGGGCAGCGTGCCCTGTGGTGCGCGGATCTCGGCGGGGTAGTTCGGCTGCGTCGCAAGGTCATTGCCGAAGAGCGCGGCTTCCGAAGTGAACCGGTCACCGGTCAGCTGCATACCGTCACCGGAGTCACCAGCGAAGCGGATGACGACCTTCTCGAGCTTCTGCCGCGAGGTGCCGTTGTCGCCGTCGTTAAGACCCACGACGCCTGCCTTTCACACTCTGTTTCGACAGTCCGTCGCACTGTTTCCGCAAGACGCCGCAGGGCGTGCTCACGATCGCCAGCTCGGCGCCGCCAAAATTTTGATGTCACTGCTAGTACCGATTATTGCACTTCTCTTAGGGTGGGCTGACCCAGACGCGCCGATGACGGCTGGGTTGCGACCCGATAAATGCGCAGGTCGACGACTTGACAGGTGTTCACACCGATCAATTATGTGGCATTGGTCACGTCCGGTGACCGAGTATTCCTAAGAAATCGGTTACTCGCCGGTAGCCGTCGGCACCAGCGCTAGGAGATGGCCGGCGGCGACATCCGGCGCCTCTCGCGCCGCTCCGGAAAACGCAGGTGACGCAAGCAATTAGGCGTCAGTCCGGTTCGCCGTCCGGACGGGTGTCCATACGGCGGCCGTGCCACCGCAGGCGGAGCAACATCAGCTGCCGGTGCGCCCGGAACCCCAACGCCAGCGGGTCGGCCCAGGCGCGGCGACCCGGCGTACCACGACCGGTATCGGTATCCATACCGCCATTGTCCAGATGCTGCGCGACCGTGCACGTCCCGCGACGGGGCGCCAACATGTCGGTTCGGTGAAGATTCGCGACATCGTCCGGCGGCCCGGGCGTTAACGGCAACGCACTCGCGTCGGCTACCAGATCGCGACGACGGTGTCGACAAGGACATACGCGGCGACGGCGAAGACGAGATAGGCGAACCAATGCTGCAGCCGCCGGGTGTCGAGCCGGGTGCCCCGGTGGCCGGCGATCAACGAACCGACGATCGCCGTGCCGACGAACGCCGCGGCGATGGTCCAGTCGATGCTGGTGCCGCTCAGATGAGAAAGGAGACCCGCCACCGAGTTCGCGACGATGATGAGGAGCGAGGTACCGATCGCCACGGGCATCTCCACCCCGAGCATCAACACCAGTGCCGGAATGATGAGAAAGCCGCCGCCGACACCGAAGAGTCCGGTGAGCACGCCGACGAGGAAGCCCGCGGGAATCGACCTGGAGGCACAGCGGCGCCAGTTGATTCCCGAATCGCCCACTTTGCAGGCGGTACCGGTGCCGCCGTTGTCCCGCAGCATCCGGATTCCGGCCAGCACCATCACCACCGCGAAGCCGACGAGGAGGGCCGGCTGAGGCAGGTGGCGGCCGATGGCGCTACCGACGAACGTTGCCGGGATGCCGGCGGCAGAGAAGATGGCGGCCAACCGCCACTGGACGTGCCCGGCACGAATCTTCGGCATCGCGCCGACCGCCGACGCGATGCCGACGACCAACAGCGACAACGGAATTGCCTGCTCGATCCCCAGCCCCAGCACATAGACCAGCGCCGGCACCGCCAGGATGGACCCGCCTCCGCCGAGCAGGCCGAGCAGGACACCTATGACGGCGCCCAAGCCAAGGGCGAGAACGATATTCACGGAACTTCACTCTCCTCGAGCGGAACGGCGGGTCGCGTCGTCGCGCACGGTGCCCGACGACATTTCGGTCAGTGCGTCTTGCCCGCGATTTGGGCGCGCACGTCGGCCATGTCGAGTTCCTTGACCCGGGTGATCAGATCCTCGAGGGCCGCAGCCGGCATCGCACCGGGCTGGCGGTACACGAGGATGCCGTCGCGGAATGCCATGATCGTTGGGATCGCCTGGATTTCGAGAGCGGCGGCAAGCTGCTGCTGCGCTTCGGTGTCAACTTTTGCGTGCACCACGTCGGGGTGCGATTGCGCGGATCGATCGAAAACCGGAGCAAAGGCACGGCAAGGGCCGCACCACGATGCCCAGAAATCGATGAGGACAATGGGATTTTCGGTGATGGTCGCCTGGAAGTCGGCGGCGGTCACAGTCTTGGTGGTCATTGCGATTTCCTTTCGTGGGTGATCAACAACATTGCTAGGCAAGCCCTTTCAGCATGAGATTCCAGTACATGAACGGCAGCCCATACTTCTTCAGGTACCAATACGCCCGGTGCGGGGTCGTCGGATTGAGTAGCGGGAACGAAGGTTCCAGATTCAGGTCATAGTCGAACTCGGCGAGCAGCATCGCGTGCGACGAGGTGACGATCGGGCACGACGAGTAACCGTCGTAGGACGCTCGCAGTGGCCGGCCGTTCAGGAAGGAATCGACGTTGTCGACCACCACCGGGGCCTGCTTGCGGATGGCGGCGCCGGTCTTCGAATTCGGCGACGAACCGGCGTCGCCGAGGCTGAAGACATTCGGATACCGCACATGCTGCATGGTGTGCTTGTCGATGTCGACGTAGCCCATTGCGTCGCCCGTCGACAGCGCGCTGCGTTTGATCCAGTCCGGCGCGGACTGCCGCGGCACGGCATGCAGTACGTCGTAGGGCAGCATGGTGTCGGTCCCACCGGCCCCGACGCTGGTGACGCCGACCTTGTGTGACGCCGCGTCGACCAGGGTCACCTCGGAGTTGGTGTGCAAGGTGATGCCGTAGTCGGCGATCACCTTGTCGAGACTGTCCGCGATCGCCGGAATCCCGAAGGGCCGCGCGCCCGGCATGACGAGGTGGACGTCGATGTCCTTGAGCACACCCTGCGACCGCCAGTAGTCGGCTGCCAGATAGGCAATCTTCTGCGGAGCTCCGGCACACTTGATGGCTCCGGACGGGACGGTGAAGACCGCGGTACCCGACCGCAGGTTTCGGATGAAATCCCAAGTCCGCGGCGCGAGGTCGAATCGGTAGTTCGACGAAACGCCGTCCCGGCCCAGGGTCTGCGCCAATCCCTCGGTGCGATCCCAATCGAGTTGGACACCCGGGCAGACGACGAGCGCGTCGTATTCATAGGTGGCGCCGTCGGTGCAGGTCACCGTGTTCGCGTCGGGATCGAAAGCGCTCGCGGCGGTCCTGATCCACTTCGCGCCCTTGGGCATCACCGAGGATTCGGCGCGCTCGGTCTCGGCGGCCTGCGCCTGTCCGCCGCCGACGAGAGTCCACAACGGTTGGTAGTAATGCTTGTCCGAGGGTTCGATGACCGCGACGTCGGTGTAACCCTTGCGCAGCAGCCGGGCCGCGACCGTGATGCCGGCGGTTCCGCCGCCGACGATCACGATCTGGTGCTTGGCAGTGATGGTCATATCTGTGATGTCTCCGATCTTCAGGCGTTTCTTCAGGCGTTCTCGACGGCTTCTGCCCAGGCGCCATAGCCGCCCAAGATGTCACTCACGTCGTTGAATCCGTTCCGCCGCAACAGGCTTGCTGCGACAGATGAGCGGTACCCACCGGCGCAATAGACGACGGTCGGTTTGGCGGGGTCCAGCTCACCCAGCCGAGTGGGCAACTGCCCCACCGGGATGCCGATGGCGTTCGGGATGGTCCCGGCCGCAACCTCACCGGGGTTGCGGACATCGACGATCTGCAGGTTCGGCAGCTCGGCGGCCCTTTCGCCAAAGGCTTTGGCAGTCAGCCTCGATGCCACCTGGACATCACTCTGGTGATCGACCAACGCCCCGTACGGCTCGGCCACGTAGCCGATCACCCGGTCGAAGCCGATCCGGGCGAGCCGGTTCTTGCCCTCGAGCTCCTCACCGGGTTCGGTGAACAGCACGATGTCGACATCGGACGGCAGGACCGAGCCGGCGAACTCGGCGTAACGACCTTGCAACCCGATGTTGACCGCACCACGCAGGTGGCCCAGCGCGAATTCTTCGGGACCACGCCCGTCCACCAGGACGGCGCCGGCATCGATCGCCGCGCGGGCCTGCTCGTAGGTCATCGCCGCCGGCATCTTGGTCTCGTCCAGCAGCTCACGGTCCTTGCGGTTGAGAATCGCGTCGTACACGAAATAGCCCGGCGCGGGCGGCTGCCCCTCCGTGACGAGATTCATGAACGAGGTCTTGTCGGCGGCCCGCAGCGCGTAGTTCGTCGCCTTTTGATCGCCGATCGTCGACCACAGGTCTGTCGACAGATTCTTGCCGCACGCCGACCCGGCGCCATGTGCCGGGTACACCCGAGTCGCATCGGGCAGCGTCATCAGTTTGTTGTGCAGTGACTCATAGAGCTTGTCCGCCAGTTCCTCTCGGCTGAAGCCGATCGAGGCCAGCAGGTCGGGACGACCCACATCGCCGATGAACAGCGTGTCGCCGGTCATGACGCCATAGGGCGTCTGGTCATCCGCGTGCTCGTAAACCACCACGCTCATCGACTCGGGGGTATGCCCGGGGGTATGCCGGAACTCCAGCGTCACGTCGCCCAGCGAGTACCGCTCACCGTCGGCGACACCCATCGACTCGAACTCGGTCTCGGCGACAGACGAGTAGACGATCTTGGCCCCGGTGGCCTTCGCCAGCTCCAGGTGCCCGGAGAGGAAGTCCGCGTGAAAGTGGGTCTCGATGACCAGTTCGATGGTGAGCCCAAGCTCTTTGGCATCCTCGACATATCCGGCCACGTCGCGCTGCGGGTCCACGACCACTGCGCGCCCGGTGGTTTCGTCACCGATCAGGTAGGACGCGTGCGACAGGCAATCCAGGTAGTACTGCTGCAGGATCATCTCCGGCTTCTTTCTCCTCGTTGGGTAGCACCACTCTGAGCTATACCCCTACGGGTATATCAATTACCCCCGGGGGTAGATTATTCCAATCCCGATAAATACGGGTGGGGGTATTGCTCACATCACTTTGAACAATACCCCCTCCCGTATATTCAGCTAGAGGCTTAGGTCCTCGAGCCGCTGCCGTCTGCCGGCGATACCCGGGTTGCGGGCGCCGTAGCACCGGCGATAGGTGTTGCCTATCACGGCATCTGAAATGCCGATCGCTCATGCCCCGCTTCCACCCCGGGATCACCGATTACCGGGATTAGATTGGCAAGATGACCAGGGTCAGAGACGGCCACGATGTTGACGCCACCTACGACGAACACGCCGTAAAGGTCACCAGCGCCGAACACGAAGCCGCGGGCGTGAAGGCCGTGATGGTCAGCATGCAGCGCGGACTTCGGCAGATGGGGCCGCTGCGCACCGCGGAGACGCTCAGCAGGATCAACCAGCGGCACGGGTTCGACTGCCCGGGCTGCGCCTGGCCGGAGGAACACGGCGGCCGCAAGCTCGCCGAGTTCTGCGAAAACGGCGCCAAGGCCGTCGCAGAGGAAGCCACGCTGCGCCGCGCCACCCCGGAATTCTTCGCCCGGCATTCGGTGGCCGACCTCGCCGACCGGCCCGAGTACTGGTTGTCCCAGCAAGGCCGGCTCACCCACCCCATGGTGCTGGCACCCGGGGACACCCACTACCGCCCGATCGACTGGGACGACGCCTACGCGTTGATCGCCCGGGAATTGACGGCCCTGCGCAGCCCCGACGAGGCGTTGTTCTACACCTCCGGCCGCACCAGCAACGAGGCCGCATTCCTGTACCAATTGCTCGCGCGCAGTTACGGCACCAACAATCTGCCGGACTGCTCGAATATGTGCCACGAGTCATCGGGCACCGCCCTCGTCGAATCAATCGGCATCGGCAAGGGTTCGGTCACCGTCGACGACGTCATCCACGCCGACTGCATTGTCATCGCCGGACAGAACCCGGGCACCAACCATCCCCGCATGCTGTCGGTGCTGGAGAAAGCCAAAGCGGGCGGCGCCAGGATCATCGCCATCAACCCGCTCCCCGAGGCCGGGCTGATGCGATTCAAGGATCCACAGAAAGTGCACGGCGTCGTCGGCCACGGGGTGCCCATCGCCGACGAGTTCGTGCAGATCCGCATCGGTGGCGACATGGCCCTGTTCGCCGGACTGGGCCGGCTGCTGCTGGAAGCCCAGGATGCTGCACCGTCCGGACGCATAATCGACCGCGACTTCATCGCGGCACACTGTGCCGGCTTCGAGGAATACGAAACCCGCACCCGCACAATCGACCTGGACACCGTCACCGAGGCCAGTGGGATCAACCGTGAGCAGCTGCACCGGGTCGCCGACGCGCTGATCCGGTCCGAGCGCACCATAATCTGCTGGGCCATGGGCTTGACCCAGCACACCCACGCGGTGGCCACCATCGGCGAGGCCACCAACCTCCTGCTCATGCGCGGCATGATCGGAAAACCCGGAGCGGGAGTGTGTCCCGTGCGCGGACACTCCAACGTCCAGGGCGACCGGACCATGGGCATCTGGGAGAAGATGCCCGAAGAGTTCCTGGCCGCCCTCGACGCCCGCTTCGGGATCACCTCCCCGCGCAAGCACGGCCATGACACCGTGGACGCGATCCGCGCCATGCGCGACGGGCACGCCAAGGTGTTCGTCGGGATGGGCGGCAACTTCGTCTCCGCCACCCCCGACACCGACGTGACCGCCGCGGCGATGCGCAATTGCACGCTGACGGTGCAGATTTCGACGAAACTCAACCGCAGTCACCTGGTGCACGGCCGCACCGCGCTGATCCTGCCGACGCTCGGCCGCACCGACAAGGACTTTCAGGCCGGCGGCAAGCAGCTGGTGTCGGTGGAGGATTCGATGTCGATGGTGCACTTGTCGCGCGGCGGGCTGACCCCACCCAGCGACTGCGTGCGCAGCGAGGTCGCGATCGTCTGCCAACTGGGCCGCACGCTGCTGGGCCCCGACCACCCCGTGCCCTGGGAATCCTTCAACGCCGACTACGACGGCATCCGCGATGCCATCGCCGACGTCGTCCCCGGATGTACCGCCTACAACACCCGGGTCCGCCAACCTGACGGCTTCCAACTGCCGCACCCGCCCCGGGATTCCCGCGAATTCCCCACGCACACAGGCAAAGCCAACTTCTCGGCCGAACCTGTCGAATGGGTGCCGGTACCCGAAGGCCGGCTGGTGCTCCAGACGCTGCGCAGCCACGACCAGTACAACACCACCATCTACGGCCTGGACGACCGCTACCGCGGCGTCAAGGGCGGCCGGCGGGTGGTGTTCGTCAACCCGGCCGACATCGCGGCGTTGGGTCTGCAAGACGGCAGCCGTGTCGACCTGGTGTCCGAATTCGACGGCCAAGAGCGCCGCGCGAAAGACTTTCTGGTGGTGCCCTATTCGACGCCCGTCGGTAATGCTGCGGCCTACTATCCGGAGACCAATCCGTTGATCCCACTGGACCACACCGCCCGAAAATCCAATACCCCGGTATCCAAGGCAGTGGTGATCAAGCTTGCCCCGGGGGTCGAGCGCAGCGAGCGGGGGATCTGACCCGCCATGGGACGCGTAACCGCACGGCGCCGGGCCGAACACGTCACCGCGGACGGCGCGGTGTCCCGCCCGGAAACCCTGGCAGTCGAGGAACCCCTGGAAATCCGGGTCAACGGCTCACCGCTCACCGTGACGATGCGGACGCCGGGTTCGGATGTGGAACTGGCCCAAGGGTTTCTGCTCACCGAGGGCGTGATCGCGCGCCGTGACGACATCGCCCGCGTTGCGTACTGCCGGGGCGCCACTTACCCCAATCCCGAGTCGCTTCGCTCCAGCCCGCCAGAAGACGGCGCCAACACCTACAACGTGCTCGACGTGACGTTGGCACCGCACGTCCCGCCGCCGTCGGTCGACGTGACGCGCAACTTCTACACCACCTCGTCGTGCGGCGTGTGTGGCAAGGCATCCATCGATTCCGTCCGCACCGTCAGCCACTACTCCCCCGGCGACGACCCGACCAGCGTCACCTCCGACGTGCTCTCGGCGATGCCACAGCGGCTGCGCCAAGCTCAGAAGGTGTTCAACAGCACCGGTGGCTTGCACGCCGCCGCGCTCTTCAGCGCCGAGGGGGAGATGTTCGTCGCCCGCGAGGACATCGGCCGGCACAACGCGGTGGACAAGGTGATCGGGTGGGCGCTCGAACAGGGCCGCATTCCACTGACCGGTACCGTCCTGCTGGTCAGCGGCCGGGCGTCGTTCGAACTGACGCAGAAAGCCGTCATGGCCGGCATTCCCGTGCTTGCAGCGGTGTCAGCGCCGTCCTCATTGGCGGTCGATTTGGCCAGCCAGGCGGGGCTCACGCTCGTGGCGTTCCTGCGCGACGAGTCGATGAACGTCTATACCCGCCCGGATCGCGTGCTCAAGTAGGCCGCCCGACCGGACCAATAGGAAAAGCCCCCGCCGTGGCGGGGGCTTTTCTACTGGCAAAACTAAGCGCTCTTGTCGCGGCGCTCGGACCGCGCTGCCTTACGCGGCACGATGGTCGGCAGCACGTTGTCCTGGACGGTCTCCTTGGTGACGACCACCTTGGCGACGTCGTCGCGGCTCGGGATGTCGAACATCACCGGCTGCAGCACCTCTTCCATGATGGCGCGCAGGCCACGGGCACCGGTGCCCCGGTGGATGGCCTGGTCGGCGATGGCGTCGAGGGCCTCCTCGGTGAACTCCAGCTCCACCCCGTCCATCTCGAACAGCCGCACGTACTGCTTGACGAGTGCGTTCTTCGGCGTGGACAGGATCGACACCAGCGATTCCTTGTCCAGGTTGGTCACCGACGCCACGACCGGGAGACGACCGATGAACTCGGGGATCAAACCGAACTTGATCAGGTCCTCGGGCAGCACCTCGGCGAAGTGGTCCTGGGTGTCGATCTCGGCCTTGGAGTGCACCTCGGCGCCGAAGCCCAGACCGCGCTTGCCGACACGGTCGGACACGATCTTCTCCAGCCCGGCGAACGCACCGGCAACGATGAACAGCACGTTGGTGGTGTCGATCTGGATGAACTCCTGGTGCGGGTGCTTGCGCCCGCCCTGCGGCGGCACCGACGCCTGCGTGCCCTCGAGGATCTTCAGCAGCGCCTGCTGCACGCCCTCACCGGACACGTCGCGGGTGATCGACGGGTTCTCGCTCTTGCGGGCGATCTTGTCGACCTCGTCGATGTAAATGATGCCGGTCTCGGCGCGCTTGACGTCGTAGTCGGCGGCCTGGATCAGCTTCAGCAGGATGTTCTCGACGTCCTCGCCGACGTAGCCGGCCTCGGTCAGCGCGGTCGCATCGGCGATGGCGAACGGCACGTTGAGCATCTTGGCCAGGGTCTGCGCCAGGTAGGTCTTGCCGCAACCGGTGGGCCCGAGCATCAGGATGTTGGACTTGGCGAGCTCGACCGGTTCGGACCGGGAGTCGCGTGACTTCTCCTGTGCCTGGATGCGCTTGTAGTGGTTGTAGACAGCGACCGCCAGCGTCTTCTTGGCGTTGTCCTGACCGATGACGTAGCCCTCGAGGAAATCGCGGATCTCCTGCGGCTTGGGCAGCTCGTCGAGCTTGACGTCGTCAGCGTCGGCCAGCTCCTCTTCGATGATCTCGTTGCAGAGGTCGATGCACTCGTCGCAGATGTAGACGCCAGGTCCAGCTATGAGCTTCTTGACCTGCTTCTGGCTCTTTCCACAGAACGAGCACTTCAGCAGGTCACCGCCGTCTCCGATGCGCGCCATGGGGTGAGGCCCTACTTTCTCCGGTCGCCGTCAGTCGTTACACGAGATAATGGGTTATTTCGGGTGTGATCCCGACGCTACCCGTTCGCTCCGTTGCGATGCGACCGAAAGGGGCGAATCGCTCTAGTGGTATTTATCCGTGTGCAGGAGAACATAGCCCGATCGGTGGCTTGCCACCCGTCGGCGCGCTGACCGTGATTCTGGCGTGTCTTCCGGGCGCCGGTTGGCGCCCGCTCGGCAGGCCTGTGATCAGGGCTGTTCACCTATCTGCAACCCTACCGTGTGCACATCGAAGCCGCCGACACGTTTCGCGGCAGGCGCAAGCGCAGGGCCGTCGCACCTAACCCAGCAGCCGACCACCCAGGTCCCCCACCGGCACCGCCACCGTGAGCGGGCCGCCGTTCCCGACGAGTTGACTCTCGCTGAAGAAGAACATGACGGTCTCGTCGGTGAGCGCGAAGTTCCGGTACGAGGTGCGGTCCGGTTCGATGAGTGCCGCATCGAGCCCCTTCAGCGTGCGTTGCACCGCCGGCGTCAGGATCGCCACCGGATCAGAACCCGGGCCGAACAACGTGTCGATGGTGATGGGCCCGTCCGCGCCATAGGTGAACGTCCGGAACCGGATGTCGGGGTGTCCTTCATGGGCGAAGCCCGTCGGGTCCACGATCTTGAGCACCAGGGTCTGGGTCCGTGCCGAGCGGTACACCGTCGGCGTCACAGTCTCCTCGTACCCCCGGCCGCGGCCGAACTTGTCCACCCAGCCGACGAACCCGTCACGATCCACGGCCAAATAGTCCGCGACAGCCTGTTGATCGGGGTAGTCGACCGGGAAGGCCGCCGTCCGTTCATACCCGGCCCCGATCTCGTGGATCCGGCAGATGCCGGTGGCGTCCGCCGTCCCGCCCAAGGCAGCACACGACCGCTGCGCGGACGCAGTCGGCGCCAGGCTCAGGAACGTCACTGCGGCGGCCGCGACAAGGACCGAAATCTTCATGCACCGATGGTTCGCCGACGCGCTTGGCGGATCCTTGGGATAGCCCTACCCGAGTTCGACGGTGAATTCATGGGAGCCGATGCGGATGCGATCGCCATCGAACAGATTGGTATTGGCCTCGATTCGGGTGCCCTGCACGTACACGCCGTTGGCGGAACGCAGATCCACCATGACAGGGCCGGTACCCGCATCGACGATGACGGCGTGGTGGCGGCTGACGTCCGCCGCGTCGAGCACGATGTCGTTGTCGGCCAGGCGCCCGATGCGGGTGGCCATCGCGCGCAGGGCAAACCACCGCCCGGTCGTATCGCGCAGCCCGGCCTTCGATGAGGTCGATCGGGTGGTGCTCGGCCTGAGCCTGCCGATGGTGTGCACCGCCGTCGCCTGCGCTGTCCCCTGCACGTCGAGCGGTTCCTGACGCAGAATCCGTTGGTGCAGAGCGCTTATCGCCCGGCCGGGATCGATACCGAGGTCGCCGGCCAGGATCGACTTCACGCGCTGGAACGCGTCGAGCGCGTCCGCCTGTCTCTGGCAGCTGTAGTAGGCGGTGATCAACTGCACCCACAGCGGTTCGCGGTAGGGATGTTCAGCGACCAGCGATTCCAGCGGTCCGATCACCAGAGCGGCATGACCACAAGCGATTTCAGCCTCGGCGCGGGCCGTCTCCACCGCAATCCGGTCGTCGACCAGTGCGGCGGCGACCGCGTCGACGAAGGCGAAGTCGGCCAGATCACCGAGGACCGGGCCACGCCATTCGGCCAGGGCGGCCGAGAGGCGCACCGCCGCCGTTGTGAACTGCCGCTCGGCGGCCGCCCGCACACCGGCGACCTTTTCCTTCTCGAAGCGCCCGAGGTCCGTTACCTCCTCCGGCACATCGAGTCGATAGCCGGGCGGTGCGGCGGCCAGTGTCTCCCGCGGCATTCCGGACTCCGCCAGGATCTTTCGGAGATTGGAGACGTAGGAGTGCAATGCGGTGCGGGCAGCCGCGGCAGGCGACTGCTCCCACACCGCGTCGATCAACGCGTCCACGGACACCGGGCGGCCGCGACCCAGCAACAGCATCGCGAAGACGGCTCGCTGCTTGGGTGCGCCCAGCGGCACGTCATGGTCGTCGACGGCCATCCGCAGCGTGCCCAGCACACCGAAATCGATTCCGGTCGGCCGCATGGGCCGAGGGTATCCGGTGCTATCGGCCGATGCGGGCTATTGCCAGTTCCGCGAACGCCTTCAGCGTTTCGCAGCGCCACACATAGCTGCCCGTGACGCGATAGATCCTCTCCCCCGTCAACAGCACGGTCAGTGTCGTCGACGGCGGCGTGACATTCAGTTCGTAGCTGCAGACCGCCTTGAGGCCGACACCGTCGACGTCGGTGGCTGTAGGCCACTCGGCCACCTGCCGGAATGTCGTTGCGGCGTCCCGCGCGAACGCGCCGGCGAACCGGACGTCGGACTCCAGGCCGCGCCCACCCGGCGGTTCGTCCAATGCCCGATAGGCGCAAGACAATTCGGGAAGGCGCGTCCGGATCGGCACGGCGGCGACCGGACCATCGAGAAAGGACGCGGCTTCGTCGGTGCTCACCCAGGTGCACGCGTCCGCGATCTCGTGGTCGTCGGCCCGCGCCGTCGGCGCCATGGTGGCGGCAACGGCCAGGCCCGTCAGCGCGGCCACGGCGGCGGCACGTGAGTATCGGCTCATGGCAGCTCCAGTTCGGGTGGCCGGAATTCGTGGCCGCGTCACAGGGTGCGGTGGGCGTCTTGGCGGATTCTTGGCGCCAACTGCCCGGGCCGAACAAACGCCAGCGGCCGCCAGCCTGAACAGGCTGGCGGCCGCTGCACGTCGCGAGACTCAGGCCTTCTGGGCCGAGAGCTTCCGGTACTCGAGGACCGTGTCGATGATCCCGTACTCCTTGGCTTCGGCCGCGGTGAGGATCTTGTCGCGGTCGGTGTCCTTGCGGACCTGCTCGGCAGTCCGGCCGGTGTGACGTGCGAGCGTCTCCTCCATGAGGGTGCGCATGCGCTCGATCTCGGCGGCCTGGATCTCCAGGTCGGAGAACTGACCCTGGATGACGCCACCGAGCGACGGCTGGTGGATCAGCACACGGGCGTTCGGCAGCGCCAGGCGCTTGCCCGGCGAACCGGCGGCCAGCAGCACCGCGGCAGCCGACGCGGCCTGACCGAGGCACACCGTCTGGATGTCGGCCCGCACGTACTGCATGGTGTCGTAGATCGCCATCAGCGAGGTGAACGAGCCACCTGGCGAGTTGATGTACATGGTGATGTCGCGATCAGGGTCCTGCGACTCGAGCACCAGCAGCTGAGCCATCACGTCGTTGGCCGACACGTCGTCCACCTGGGCGCCCAGGAAGATGATGCGCTCGTCGAACAGCTTGGCGTAGGGGTCGACGATGCGCTCGCCGGTGTGCGTCCGCTCGGTGAACTGCGGCAGGATGTAGCGCGCCTGCGGGGCGAGCGCCGGGTTCAGGTGCTTGGAGATCACTTCGAGGCTCCCTTACCGCCGTTGAGGTTTGCGCGGGTGATGATGTGGTCGACGAAGCCGTATTCCAGCGCTTCCTGCGCGGTGAACCAGCGGTCGCGGTCCGAGTCGGCCTCGATCTGCTCGACGCTCTTGCCCGTGAATTGGGCGTTGAGCCGGAACATCTCCTTCTTGATGACGTGGAACTGCTCGGCCTGAATGGCGATGTCCGCCGCGCTACCGGTGACGCCACCGAGCGGCTGGTGCATCAGGACGCGGGCGTGCGGCAGCGCATGGCGCTTGCCCTTGGTGCCGGCGGCCAGCAGGAACTCGCCCATCGACGCCGCCATGCCCATCGCGTAGGTGGCGATGTCGCACTCCGACAACTCCATGGTGTCGAAGATCGCCATGCCGGCGCTGATCGAGCCACCGGGCGAGTTGATGTACATGTGGATGTCTTTGGACGGGTCTTCGGCCGTCAGCAGCAGGATCTGGGCGCACAGCCGGTTGGCGATGTCGTCGTCGACCTGCGAGCCCAGGAAGATGATGCGCTCGGCAAGCAAACGCTCATAGACCGAGTCCGTGAGGTTGAGCCCCGGTGCGCTTGAACGCATGTCAGTCACGACTGGATACCTGCTTTCTCGAGTTCGTTCACACGACACTAACCAACGGCCGACGGCCGCGAGTCCCCGACGCGGTCTAGTTCGCTCACAGCGTCACAGTCGCCGTAGAGCGGACGGTGCCGCAGGCATCACTGAAGACACCTGCGGCACCCGTACCACGATCAGACTTGGGGACTCAGTCCTCGTCCTTCGATTCCTTGGCGGCCTTCTTGGCCTTCTTCTCCTTGGCCGGCTTCTCGTCGTCGGCCTTGGCCTCTGCCTTGGCCTTCTTGGCCTTGGCGGGCTTCTCGCCCTCGGCTTCCTCGGCCGGAGCCTCGTCGGCAGCCGGAGCCTCGGCCTCGGCCTCATCGGCAGCCTCGGCGTCGCCGCCGGTGCCGAAGAACTCCGCGGTGTCGACCGCGTTGCCGTCGGTGTCGGTGACGGTCGCCCCGCTGACCACGGCGGCGATGGTCATGCCGCGGCGGATGTCGGCGAACATGGACGGCAGCTGGTTGTTCTGCTGCAGGATCTGGATCAGCTGCTGCGGCTCGATGCCGTACTGGCGGGCCATCAGCGCGATGCGCTCCATGAGGTCACCCTGGCCGACCTTGACGTCAAGCTCGTCGGCGATGGCGTCCATCAGCAGCTGGGTCTTGACGGCCTTCTCCGCGTTGGTCCGCGTGTCGGTGTCGAACTCTTCGCGGCTGCTGCCCTGCTCCTTGAGCTGCTCCTCGAACTTGGCCTCGTCGTGGTCCAGTCCGTGGACGGCGTTGTGGACGGTCTCGTCGACAGTCGCCTGCACGATGGCCTCGGGCAGCGGCACCTCGATCTGCTCCAGCAGGGTCTCGACGGCCTTGTCGCGAATCTGCTCGGCCTGGCCGATCTGCTTCACCCGGCGAACCTGGGTGACCAGGCTCTCCTTGAGCTCGGCGATGGTGTCGAACTCGCTGGCCAGCTGGGCGAAGTCGTCGTCCGGCTCCGGCAGCTCGCGCTCCTTGACCGAGTTGACGGTGACGGAGACCTGGGCCTCCTTGCCGGCGTGCTCACCGGCGGCCAGGGTGGTCGGGAATTCCTTGGACTCGCCGGCCTTCAGGCCGATGATGGCCTCGTCGAGGCCCTCGATCAGCTGACCGGAACCGATCTGGTGCGACAGGCCCTCGGTCTTGGCCTCCGGCACATCCTCGCCGTCGACGGTGGCCGACAGGTCGATCGAGACGAAGTCGCCGTCTGCGGCGGCGCGCTCGACACCGGTCAGGGTGCCGAAGCGGGCGCGCAGGTTCTGCAGCTCGGCGTCGACCTCGTCGTCGTTGATGACGATGGAGTCGACGGTGATCTTGATGGCCTTCAGATCCGGGAGGGTGATCTCCGGGCGGACGTCGACCTCAGCGGTGAAGACGAGTTCGTCGTTGTCCTCGAGCTTGGTGATGTCGATTTCCGGCTGACCCAGCGGCTTGACGTCCTGCGTGGTGACAGCCTCGCCGTACTTGGTCGGAATGGCGCTGTTGACGACCTGCTCCAGCACCGCGCCGCGGCCGACGCGGGCCTCGAGCAGCTTGGCCGGCGCCTTGCCGGGACGGAAGCCGGGCAGGCGGACCTGCTTGGCCAGCTCCTTGTAGGCCTGGTCGAACTCGGGTTGAAGCTCGGTGAAGGGCACCTCCACGTTGATGCGAACCCGGGTGGGGCTCAACTGCTCCACGGTGCTCTTCACAGCGTTACTCCTTGTGTTTTGTACTTGCCATCAGTTGGTGGTCGGGGTGACAGGATTTGAACCTGCGGCCTTCCGCTCCCAAAGCGGATGCGCTACCAAGCTGCGCTACACCCCGTGCCTCGTCGCGGTCGCATTACCGCGGTCGAGATACTACGTCCTAGACACACGACAACCTCAATTGGATTGGCGGCCGCTGTCCCGGTACTGTCTGCCGGTACTGTGATCGCAGCAGTGCACGCGGGCGTAGCTCAATGGTAGAGCCCTAGTCTTCCAAACTAGCTACGCGGGTTCGATTCCCGTCGCCCGCTCCACAGGACCGGCCTGACCAGGCCGGTCCTTTTGTTTTCGGCCTCGTTTTCCACGGTGTGCACCGTCCGAAATCGCGTCGCGCCGAAACCGCCGCACCGGCAGTCCACGACCCCGCGCCCAGCCAGCCCCGCGGACCGACATTTCTGTCGCCGAACGGCTTTGCCTGGACGACTTCAAACAAATATTGACCGCGCGGCGAATTGATTGCGCCGAGAGCCGCGTTCATTTACTTAATTCTGGGAGTTTCCTGGCAATATTGTGCAAATTGGCCGCAATGCCGAACGCTTTTAGACCGCCGCACGTAGTCGCAGCTACAGGCCCTCAGCAACGTTAATCAAGACACACCGGCAAATATTTTTGCCATCCGAGTCGATAGCTAATGGCGATGGCTGTATAAAAGCACGATGACCACGTCGCTCACTCGATTCGACCGCCGAAAACTGCGGTCGTTCGACGTGGGTTCCGGGGTTGCTGAGAGCACGTGGCGCGACCCCAAGCGATACCTATGGTTACTGGTCCCGTCCGCCCCTGGCGCGGTGACGCTGTCCTGGCTGCTGGTGTGGTCGACGGGGCTGCACATCTTCTGGTGGACCGCTCTCGTGCTGATTCTCGTCGCCGGGCCCACCGCCGACCATCTTTTCGGACGCGAGACGCCCGATCGCGCACCCGACCGCATCCTGGCCCAGTTGCAGCAGGACAAGTTCTATCGCTTCGCCACGCACATGTTCCTGCCCACGCAGTACCTCGCGCTGGCGTTCGGCTGCTGGGTGTGGGCCGGCGGCGGCTGGGTCACGCTGACGTTCGGCGACAAGATCGCTCTGATGGTCGCGGTGGGGCTGTCCGGTGGCATCGCCAACAACGCAGCCCATGAACTGGGGCACCGGCGCGAACGCGCCGAACGGTGGCTCAGCAAGCTGGCTCTCGCGCAGAGTTGGTACGGGCAGTTCTACGTCGAGCACAATCGCGGGCACCATGTCCGTGTCGCGACGCCCGAGGATCCGGCCAGCGCCCGCTTCGGCGAGAGCGTGTATGTCTTCGTCGTCCGGTCAGTGGTCGGCAGTACCCGCTCTGCCTGGCGCCTGGAAACCAAACGCCTTCGCCGTCAAGGACATTCACGCTGGAGCCTGCGCAATGACGTCCTCAACGCCTGGCTCTTGAGTGCGGTCCTGTTCGCCGGACTGGCACTGTGGTTCCGTCCGGTGGTCGTGCCGTGGCTGTTCGGCCAGGCACTCATCGGCATCTTCTTGCTGGAGGGAATGAACTACCTGTCGCACTACGGCCTGCGCCGGCAGAAGCTGCCGTCGGGCCGCTACGAGCGCCTCCGTGCCGAGCACAGCTGGAACAGCAACACGGTCATCATGAACGTCTTCCTGCTGCACCTGCAGCGGCATTCGGACCATCACACCGACCCGTCGCATCGATACCAGGGCATCCGGCACGCCGAGGATGCGCCGCAGCTGCCCAGCAACTACACCGCCATGCTGGTCCTCAGCCTTGTCCCGATGCTGTGGCGCCGGGTGATGGATCCGCGAGTCCTGGCGATCTACGGCGGCGATGTCCGGCTGACCGCGCTCAGCCCCCGGCAACTCAAGCGGATGCAACTCGACGGCAGCTAGCGCTGCCTGCCGTGCCCCTCGAACAGGTTCCAGGACTGACTCCCCCGAACCACGTGCAGGTAGTACGCGTAGTTCGCCGTCGTCATCGCGATCGCCGCCAGCCCGAACCCGATGCCACGAACGAGGCTGTCCGGCACATCGAGCACGACGAGCACCACCTCGACCGCGAAGAAGATTCCGAGCAGCGTCAGGCCCTTGCGCCACATGCCCTTGACGAAGAAGTAGATGGGGCCGAACAGGAAAGCCAGGATGTTCGAGGTGAGCTTCAGCCGGTCCATGAAGGACAGCGCCCGGTAGGCCGCCCTGGACTCCGGCGTCGAGTTCGGCAGGCCGTAGGCGTTGAAGAAATCAAAACGCTTCTGCCACGACGGGGACACGGTGGAGCTGGGAAATTGCTGTGACACCGCATCGACAATAACGACTGTGCGGTGTCACGCGCGCACGCGGGCCGTCCCGGCCGTCTAGCTTTCGCGGTGGCAGTCAAGGGGTGGGCGTGGGCGTTGTTGATCGGCCGGGCGGGCGCTCGGCTTTTGGCGCGATGAACGGTGTGTCGGCGATGGTGGTCGGTGGGCCGTCGTGTTCCGGCAGGCTGATTAGTCGCCGTGAGCGGCAGGCTTTCGTGTGCGCCGTGATGGCGGCCCAGGGCGAGCGGGCGGCAAGCTAGGTTGCGCCGTCGAGCGGCATAGCCGGAATAGCCGTCACCGCTCGCTGCTGAGCCTTCCTTGACGATAGCGCTGTTCATCGAAGGGTTGTTGGGTTCGAAGTAGCCGGTATGCCAGGCGGCATGCATGGCGTGCGAGCGCGACGCGAGCCTGGATCGGGGCCATGCCGCGGGCTCGGAGTTCGGCGTCGCGTTCGGTGAACGACGGCGAAAATTGTGACAGGCCCCAGGCGATGCCCATCAGGGCATCGCGGTGTTCGGCCAGTCCTTGTCGAGAGATTCGGCCGCGTCGGTGCAGGGTGGCTGACTGGTAGAGAGCCGGCGCCAAACCCGTTGCCGAGTAAAGATGTTCGGCATCGGGGAACCTGTCGATCGGCAAGCTGTGTGCGGCGAACGCCGCGGCGCGAATCGAGGCGACGCCGGGAAGTGTGGTCAGGATCTGACCGTCAGTTTCGGACAGTAAGGCCCCGATTTCCAGGTCGATGGCATCAATGTCTTCGCGCAGACGGCGATAACGGTCCACGTCACGGCCCAGTCGAAGGGCACGTTGTTCGGCATCGGGTGGCGGAGGCAGACACTGACGCCACCGAGTCACCCAGTACTGCGCGGTGCTGGTCGTCAATCGCCCCGGAGCCCGGCGCATCAGCGACCGGCGCTGCGGTGGCCGTCCCGCGAACGCCGCAGCACAGGCCAGCACGGCAAGGCCGGTGGGTGTTTCTATGGCCAGGGATCGTCCATGACCGGCCGGCGCGGACAATCCTGGGCACAGTGCGTTGAGCTGATCATGCAGCCGTTGTTGAGCGACTTTGCGGTCAGCGACCAACCCTCGGCGGTGACGCACCGCGGCACGCAGCGCCTCCACCGACGCGAGCTGACCGCAGCGTCGACCACCGCCTTGGCGAGCCATCTACGTCAAGGCCGCACAATCTCGATCGTCAGTCTTGAACCTGCCCGAACCCAATTGCGTCCGTGCTGATTTCGTCTCGGACGGAGCGAACAGCCGCACCGAGCCTGGATGGCGACGTTCCAGTTCGACGACCCACGAGTGGTGCAGGCTTCCGGTCGCCTCAATCGCGATCACCGGACAGTCTGGGCCGTGTTTGTTCAGCTCCAACTCCAACGCAGCGATGCCCTCTCGCGACACCGGCAACGACCTCGGATCCACGAGCAGGCCGGATCCATTACTGATCCACACCCGATTGAACGCCTTGCCCGGATCCACCGCGACGATCACCGTCGACGGATCAAGCGCAACCTCCAACACCGACATGAGCAGCCTCCTCCGAACCGGAACCTCCTCCGAGGATCCGCTCAGTGACTACTCATGGCCTATCAGCTGTTGCCCGGAATCGGGCGCGCTACGCCGTTCGTCGTGCGAACGACGTTCATTTGCGGCGGATTGGCGGGGGCAGCGGCCGTCGAACTCGCGGTCGCTGTCGCGGTCGCGGTCGGCGTCGTGCCCGCCTGGCCGGCCGGCGGCGTGTACTGCTTGGTGGGCGGCGGCGTATAGGTCGTCGGAGCCTGAGTGGTCATCGTCGACGGGCCGGTGGCGGGCGCGGGCTTCGGGCTCACAGGGACGACCGGCGCCGGTGTGGTGACGGGAGCCGGAGCGACCGTTGCCGGGGCCGGTGACGTGGCGGCGGGAGCCGACGTGCCGGTGCTCGTCGGGGCGGCCGGTTGATCCGGTACCGGTGGCGGGATTTTGAATCCGGCAAGGGCGCCGATTGCCAGCAGGACCAACACGATGACGACAGAACCGGTCCCGATGATCAGTACCTTGCCACCGTCGGACTGGAACCATCGCGTCGGTGCCGTCTCGGTGTCCGGTTCTGCCATCAGTTCGGTCTCTGCGTTTGCCATCAGTTGTTCTCCTCCCAGCAAGGTGCCGGGAGCGTATCCCGTAAACCCGCAGGTCGCGATTCGAGCTGACAGCATTTACCCAGCTCACAGGCATCTTCACGGGAACGTAACGCAGGCGCAATGCCGCGTCACATCGCTTATGTGCGATTTGCCGGTATCGACACTGCGGCGGCTACCGAGTCGCCACTTGGAACACCGTCACCGGCCTGGTGTGCGCGGGCCGACTGCCGTCCGCGATGAAGAGCGGCGACCGTTCCAGCCGTCTGCGCATCGCGGCCAGCGGGATGGGTTCGGCCCCCGTGCGTTCCGAGAGCTGGAACAGCAGGTCGGTCAGCGCACAGACTTCGATGGCCGTGCACCCGGCGCCGAACATCGCCGCGACCGTCGCGGGGTCCGACAGCAGACGTTGCGACACGGTCGCGGCGGTCTCCCTGACCATCGCGTTGTGCCCGAATGGCAACTCCGGCACGGGTTCTCCGGCGCGGACCACCAGGGTGGCGTCGCCGGGTTCGGCACGCATCACGTTCACCAGCGACACGGTGTGACCGCGCTCGTCGCGCTTCGGGTCCGACACCACCAGTGCCACGGTCGGCGGTCCTTCGACGGGCTCGGCGCCGGCCCGGTCACGCAGCGCCCGGTGTGCTGCCGCCGCAACGGTCTCCCCGTTGGCGGCGTCGAGCACGACGCCCGGCAACGCCCAGTCCCCTTGGTGCGGCGCGCGTTGCCTGCGCGCCAGGATGAGCCCCGGGTCAGCGCCGGGGCTCACCGCGAAGACGTCGACGCTAAGCCAGGTGGCCAGCGACTCAGCCATTACGGGCGTCCTCCTCGCCGGCGGCGTATGCCGCCCAATCACGTCGCACGGTAGCGCGCACCTCGGCGAAGGACACGGGGTTGACGATGACGCCGTCGTCGAACACCGTCCGCATGGCGTCCGTGGCCTCGACGGTGCCGGCCGCGCCCTGCACCAGGGTCAACTGGCCCCGCTCGTCGCGGACGACGGCCAACCGCCCCCGCGCGCTGCGCTTGCCCGGGTCGGTGACGGGCGCCTTGGCGATGTCGCGGCCACGGCCCTCCACCTGCACCCAGGTCGCCTTCATCGCGATCGAGAACGTGTCACGCGTGACGTATTGGTATGTGTAGGAACCGAATCCCAGTACCGGCGTGGTGGACACGTATCCCTGTGCCATCAGATTCGCCGTGATCGCGTCGGCCCGGTCGTGGGTGATCGAGTCGCCGTAGATGACGCCGATGTGCGGGTCCAGCTCTCGATAGCCGGCAGCGTTGACGGTGCCGCCGAAGACCTCCCACAGCAGGTTCACCACGCCTTTGTTCGCGGGGCTCCCGGCCGGGGCGTCCGGGTCGCCGCACAGGATGCGTTCGGGGTCACCGCTGTCCGGGCGGATCACCACTTTGCCGTCGCGCGCGGTGACCGTGTCCTTCAGTGTCGGCAGAATGGCGGTGCACACGTGCCACAGGTCCCAGGTATCGCTGACGATCGACACGATCCCGGTGGGATACAGGTCCAGCAGCCGGGCGAATGTCGCGACCTCGTCGTCCTGGGTGCCGGCGCACATGACGCTGTGTTCGGTCGCCGGCACGCTGCCGCCGATCACCGTGCCGGCCGGTGAGCCTGGATAGTTCCGCTCGACCCAGCCCAGCGCGGGCAGGCAGTCGGTGCCGGTGAACGCCACCAAGTGCCCGGCCCCTGACGCAGCGGCGGCCGCGCTGCCGGCCATGCCGCGGAAGGAGAAGTCGTGCCCCTGCCAGTCCACCGCGGCCGGGTCGGCGCCGCTGTCCAGCGCGCGGGCGTCCAGCAGCGTCCGGTTGCGCCACGCGGTGGTGGCCGATGTGATGGGCTGCCACAGCGCGGCCGACATCTCGGTCTCGATGTAGTTGGTCAGCCAGAAGAACTCGGGTGCGGTGTTCTCGACGGTCAGGTACGGGATGCCGACCGGGACGATGCTACCCTCCGGCAACGCCCGCACTCGCAGCGGCAACCGCCCGTAGGCGTGCAGTCGCCGGATGTGTTCGGCACCAACATCATTGGGTCCCAGCACCTGGGTGACGCGGTCCATATAGGCGCGGCACACCTCGTCGACGTCAGCGGCGAAGAAGGCGCCCCACTTCTGGCCCAAATCCCGCAGGTAGGCCTGCAGACCGAAGAACGCGGTCCAGGACACCCCCGGGATGCGGCTGCTCCGGGCCGTCAGGTTGGAGTAGACGTATTCCGTGCCCGCCGGGTACTGGCGGCGGTGGTCCAGCTTGTAGGCATCGGTGTCCATCAGGACATCCAGGGCCGCAACGGTTTCCGGTCGGTACGTGGTGGTTGCTTCGATGGTCATGGGGTAAGTCCTTGTCAGATCAGAGTGGCCAGGGTGCGGACGATGAACGGTTCCAGCGGTTGGACGTGTACGCCGTCGGGGGTGGCGCGCGAGTCGGTACTGGTGACCGAGGCGTAGCCGGCGAGGTTGTCCCGCCAGCGTCCGGTGAAGCAGCCGTGGCTGACCCACAGGTGCAGCGCCAGTTGGGGCTTGCTCCCGCGGATGGCATCGGCCAAACCGGCGAAGGTGCCGCCGCCGTCGCAGATGTCGTCGATCACGAGCAGCCGGCCGTCGTCCGGCAGCCCGTCCGGAGCGACGAATCCCGACAGCTTGCCGTTGGCCGGATTCCGTTGCTTTCCAGCGATATACAGCGGCACGCCGAGCCGGGATGCCACGCGCCCGGCACGGTCACGGGCGCCCTTGTCGGGTGCGACGATGCCCGCCCAGCCCGGCCGGTGGGCGGCGCCGCACCCGACGAGGTCCACGGCCTCGATGACGCTGACGGCCACTCCCCCACGCCGGGCCTCGTCGACCCAGACCGGCGAGTGCGGGTCGACCGTCACGATCTGCGCGACGCCGGTGGCGGCGGTGAGCCGGGCGGCGACGCGAGCATCGTCGGTCGCGTCGTGATCACCACGGGCCGACGGCAGGTACGGCGCCACCAGTACCGGGTCGGCCGCGGCGGGCGATTGGCTCCGGTGAAATGCCGCCCACTGCCCGACTGCGGCGTAATCGATGGCACCGCAACGGTTCCATGCGACGGGGCGCAATCCCGCACCGAGCGGTTCCAGCTCACGAACCGCGGTATCGCCACCCGGGTAGCTGGTGACGATTCCCGGTGCGGTCGACAGCACACCGCGTTCGGTGTCGAAAACGTGGAATGTCAGGTTCATGACGGCCACGGTACTAGATATGGACAGTTTTGTCCATATCTAGTAGGCGGTGGTCATCGGTAAGCTGCCTGCATGGAGTTCGTGCTCATCCTGATCGTCATCGCGGCCATCGGGTTGTTCCTGTTCAGCAGGCAGGGCAAGGCCAACAAGGCCGCCGCCCTCGCCAACGCGAAAGCCGATGCCCGGCGCGTCATCGAGATGCTCGGCGGCCAGGTGTTCAACTTGACCGGCACGGACGACGCCTCGCGCCAGGCCCTGGCCGACGCGTCCGAGCGCTACAACGCCGCCGCGTCGCAGATCGAGCAGGCCGCCACCGCCGAGCAGGCGGCATTCGCCAAGCAGAGCGCGGTCGAAGGGCTGTACTACGTGCGGGCCGCACGTACCGCCATGGGCATCGATCCGGGTCCGCCGCTGCAGGCCCTGGCCGGCCAGCGCGGGGCGGGCGAGGTCACCGAAGATCGCCGAATCGAGTTCGACGGGAGGCAGATTCAGGCCTCCCCGGGCCCGACGGCCGCGACACCGAACTACTACCCCGGCGGTCGGGTGGCCGGTCGCCCGGTGCCCGCGGGCTGGTACTCCGAGCCGTGGTGGAAGCCGGCGTTGGTCGCCGGTGCGTGGGGCGTCGGCTCGGTGCTGCTGTTCGACGCGTTGTTCGACGGTATGCACGGAGTCAATTACGGCGCACAGGGTTTCGAGTCGGGATACGGCTCGGGATTCGACCAGGGCTATCAGCAGGGCCTGGACCAGAGCCAGTTCACCGACTCGGGCAACAACGGCTGGGACGCCGGCAGCAACAGCAATGGGGATTCCGGGAACAGCAACTGCGGCGGCGGGAGCAATTGCGGTGGCGGCAGCAGCTGCGGTGGCGGCAGCAGCTGTGGCGGCAGCAGCTGTGGCGGTGGTGGCTGCGGAGGCGGCAACTAGCCCGTCACCGAGCCGCGGCCGTCACACCTGACACTCGGCGCACCAGAACAGGTTTCGCCCCTCCATCACCTCGGTGCGAATGGTGGCGCCGCACACGCGGCACGCCTCCCCCGCGCGTCGGTACACATAGGTGCGCGGCCGGTCCGGGGCATAGGACGGCGCGCCGTGGTCGTCTTCCGGACGCACCACGACGATCTTGCCGCGACGGACCCCGACCTTCATCAACGCGACAAGATCGGTCCACAGATCCGCGAATTCGGCCTCGGCCAACTGCACACCCGGCCGGTGCGGATCGATCCGGTGCCGGTACAGCAGCTCACTGCGGTACACGTTGCCGACACCGGCGATCACCGTCTGATCCATCAGCATCGATCCGATTGACCTGCGCGACTTGCTGATTCGTCCCCAGGACAGCCCTGGGTCGGCGTCGCGGCGCAGCGGATCGGCACCGAGCCGGGCCACGACGTCGTCGACACCGGATTCGTCGATCAGCTCACAAACCGTCGGGCCTCGCAGATCGGTCCCGAATTCGGCCCCGAGCATGCGCATCCGCACCTGACCGACGGGTGCGGTCATCGGCAGCGGCTGCTCGGTGAACGTGCCGTACAGGCCGAGGTGGATGTGCACCACCGCACCACCGTCGTAGTGGTGGAACAGATGCTTGCCCCAGGCGTCGGCCTTACGCAGCACCCGGCCATTGACCGCGGCGGCGGCATCGGCGAACCGACCCTGCGGACTACTGACCGTCACCGGCGCCCGCCCGAAACGCTGCTGGTGCAGGCGGGCCAACCGGTGCAGGGTATGCCCCTCCGGCACGGATCAGGCCTTCGGGATCAGGCTTGAGCGCCCGGGACCGCCGGCGCTATGTGCGTCTTCTCGTACTCGGCCAGGATGTCGATGCGGCGCTGGTGCCGCTCGGCCTGCGACCACTCGGCAGCCAGGAAGGCGTCGACGATGGCGAAGGCTTCCTCGGTGCTGTGCATGCGGCCACCGATACCCATCACCTGCGCGTTGTTGTGCTCGCGCGCCAGCTGCGCCGTCTCGACGCTCCAGGCCAGCGCACAGCGCACACCCGGCACCTTGTTGGCCGCGATCTGCTCGCCATTACCCGAGCCGCCGATGACGATGCCCAGGCTGCCCGGGTCCTCGACGGTGCGCTTGGCGGCGTCGATGCAGAACGCCGGGTAGTCGTCCTCCGCGTCGTAGGCGAAGGCACCGCAGTCGACGGCCTGGTGGCCGGCCGCGGTGAGGTGGTCCAGCAGGGCCTGCTTGAGTTCGTATCCGGCGTGGTCGGCTCCGAGATATACGCGCATGGCGCACATTCTGGCAGAACCGGAGCCCGCGGCAGAATCAGCTGGTGCAGCCGGCCCGACACACTAGCCGGCTCAGCCGGCGGCGATCTTCGTGTCGCGGTCGATGGCCTCGGTGATCTGCTTGATGATCTCGGCCTGGTCGGCGACGCCGTCGATGTTGATCTGCATCACGTACAGCCCGGTCCCGTCCTGGATGACGACGGTGTTCTGGGTGATGAGCTTGGTGACCCCGTTGGAGTTCCAGGAACCGGCGATCTGGAACGACTTGTGGCCGTCGACCGTGCCGGGGGTGCCGGTGTCGGTGGCGGTGAAGCCCGGCAGGTTGTTCAGCTCGCCCGGCGCGAAGTCCAGAATCTTCTGCGCATCGGCGTTCGGGCCGAGCCGCGAGATCAATGCCGTGGCGCTGGGCCGGTAATTGCCGGCGCTCGGGCCGTTGTAGACGATCGACTCGTAGGCGAACGCCGGCGTCTGCGGTCCGGCGTCGACCCAGCCCGGGGGCATCGGCAGCGTCACCACAGGTGCGCCGGGCTCGTTCCGGTGGACCAGCGACTCCTGAATGTTGTTGCTCTTCAGGTAGGTCGCGATGGTCTGGTAGTTACCAGGCGTGCCGACCAGTACCGGCGGTGCCGGCTTGTGCGACGACGACGGCTTGTCCGCTCCGGAGCTCTGGCTGCTGGAAGCTCCCGACGACGGGCTGTTGTCGTCGCCGGAATTCAAGGCGATGACAGCGACCAGCACGACAACGACGACTGCGACGGCGCCACTGATCGCCCAGATCTTCGCCTTACCGCCCGATGACTGACCGCGGCCCGGCTGTGTCTTGCCGATCTCGGCTGCGAGTTGCGAGTACGACTGCGGCGGCCCACCCGGACGTCCCATGCCGGGCGCGGCGTGCACCGCAGGATCGGCCGGGATAACCGGCAGCACCACTGTCGGCGACACCGTTTCGTGAGTCGGGCGGACGAGCCGCTGCGGCGGCGGCGGAGGCGTGGGCAACGGCTGCCGATACGGCGGCGCCGACGGTGACGAATCAGGTTCCGGCCGAAAAGGTTTCGCCTCGGGCGGCGGACCGACGGGACCGGGTGGCGGCGGGGTGGGCGGCCGCATCGGCTCGGGACGAACCGATTCGGGAACCGGCGTCGGCTCCGACACCCGCTCGGGCGTCGGTTGAGGCGGCGCGGGCGGAGCGGGCGGTCCGGGAGCCGGGGGCGGTGCGACGGGCTCCTGCGCCACGGGCTGCTGGACAACCGGTTCTGGCTCGAGTTCGGGCCCGACAACCGGGACGACCGGCGGAGGGGGCGTGACCGGCTCGGCGGGTGGCGCAACCGGCGGCGGCGTCACCTCTTGCGCAACCGGCGGCGGCGCCACCTCGGGAGCGGACGGTGTCTCGGCGGCGGGCGATTCGGGCACCGAAGTGACCGTCGGCAGCCGCAGTTCGGCAGTGCGCAGGTTCAGCGTCGGCGACTCGGTGACCAGTTCGGCCTGCCGTTCGAAGGCCCGCGCGAACTTGGTGCAGGAATCGAAGCGGTCATCGGGCGACTTGCCCATGGCCTTGATCAGCACGTCGTTCAGCGGCTCGAGCCACGGCTTCAGGTCGCTGGCCTTGGGCGGCGTGGCGCTGAGGTGCTGACTGATCACCGCGACCTGATTGGTGTCCTGGTACGGCGTCTGCCCGGTGAGCAACCGGTAGGCGGTCGCGGCCAGCGCGTACTGGTCGGCGCGGCCGTCGATCTCGGCGCCCATCAGCTGCTCGGGAGCCGAGTAGGAGACGGTGCCGATCGCCAGGTTCGCCGACGTCAGCCCCGTGACCTCACCGATCTGGCGGGCGATGCCGAAGTCGCTCAGCAGGATTCGTCGCTCATCGCTGTCGATGTTGCTGAGCAGGATGTTGGCGGGCTTGATGTCGCGGTGCAGCAATCCACGCTGGTGCGCGTAGTCCAGGGCCGAGCTCATGGCTTTGACGATGTCGACCACCAGTTCCAGCGGCAGCCCGTTCGGGTACTCGTACTTGACCAGCTGCGCGGCGTCGGTGCCGTCGACGTAGTCCATGCTGATCCACAGCCGGCCCTCGAACTCACCGCGGTCGTGCAGGCCGACGATGTGCGGATGCCACAGACCAGCGGCAATGTTCGCTTCGCGCTCGAACCGGATACGGAATTCGTCGTTGGCGGAGGCGGTTTCCCGCAGCACCTTCATGGCGTCGAGGCGGGGCAGCCGGGGGTGCTGGACGAGGTACACATCGCCCATTCCCCCTGAGCCCAGCAACCGGCGCACGGTGTACCCGGCGAAGGTTGCGCCCGTCTCCAGCGACATCAGCGCATCCTACTCAGACCCGCACGTCGAAGGACGAAACTGTCCGTCGGCACGTCGCTCCCCACCAGTTGCATCGTTGTGGCTCATGTTTCGGATGTGTCTGACCACCGTAACGGCGGCCAGACGTTCCTTGCGGAACGCCGACGAGATTACCTGTGCCGACCCGGACGGAGCGTGGCTAGCGGCGGATTGTGGTCAGTCGAACTCGGGAGCCTCGTCGCGGGAGCGCTTGAGCTCCCAGAAGTGCGGGTAGGAAGCGAAAATCACGGATGCGTCCCACAGCTTTCCGGCTTCTTCACCGCGCGGGATGCGCGACAGCACCGGACCGAAGAACGCGACCCCGTTGACGTGGATTGTCGGGGTGCCCACATCGGGGCCGACTGCGTCCATGCCGGCGTGGTGGCTCTTGCGCAGCGCCTCGTCGAACTTCTCGCTGGTGGCGGCCTCCGCCAGCTCGGCGGGCAGGCCCAGCTCTTCGAGGGACTCGGCGATGACTTCCGCAAAGTTCTTGTTGCCCTGGTTGTGAATCCGGGTGCCCATCGCGGTGTACAGCGGCGCGAGTACCTCGGAGCCGAGGGCCTCCTCGGCGGCGATCGCGACGCGGACCGGGCCCCAGGCGCTTTTCATCAGCTCCTGGTACTGCTCCGGCAGGTCCCTGCCCTCGTTGAGCACCGCCAGGCTCATGACGTGGAACTGCACGTCGACATCGCGGACCTGCGCGACCTCGAGGATCCACCGGGAGGTGATCCAGGCCCACGGGCACAACGGATCGAACCAAAATCCTGCGACATCCTTGGTAACGGCAGAGTCGGCCATTGGACTTCCTTCGTGCGGTCGGTACAGAACCCTATTGTCGACAACTATGCCCGGCGTCCCTATGTTCCCGGTCACGGCCACCGGTTGTCCCTTAAGTTAGTGACGTGGCACTTCCGAATCTGACCCGCGACCAGGCCGCCGAGCGCGCGGCGCTGGTGACCGTCGACAACTACCGCATCGATCTGGACCTCACCGACGGTGCCGGTGCGCCGGGCGAGCGCACCTTCCGATCGGTGACGACGGTGACGTTCAGCGCCTTGCCCGGCGCCAACACCGTCATCGACATCGCCGCCGACTCCATCCGCAGCGCCACGCTCAACGGGCTGCCGATCGACGTGTCGGCCTACGACGAATCGACCGGTGTGCCGTTGACCGGGCTGGCCGAGCAGAACGTGGTCGTGATCGACGCCGACTGCCGCTACTCCAACACCGGTGAGGGCCTGCACCGCTTCGTCGACCCGGTCGACGGCGAGGTCTACCTCTACTCGCAGTTCGAGACCGCTGACGCCAAGCGCATGTTCGCCTGCTTCGACCAGCCGGACCTCAAGGCCACCTTTGACGTCGCGGTCGTGGCTCCTGCGCACTGGCAGGTGATCTCGAACGGTGCCGGTACGTCGGCCGGAGCCGCCCCGGCGGCGACATCAGATACGGGGATGGTTCATCGATTCGCCACCACCCCGAAGATGAGCACCTACCTCGCCGCGCTCATCGCCGGGCCCTATGCCCGGTGGGACGACGTCTACAGCGACGAACACGGCGACATTCCGCTGGGCATCTTCTGCCGCGCCTCGCTGGCCGAGTTCATGGATGCCGACCGGCTGTTCACCGAGACCAAGCAGGGATTCTCCTTCTACCACAAGAACTTCGGCACACCGTACGCATTCGGCAAGTACGACCAGCTGTTCGTGCCGGAGTTCAACGCCGGCGCCATGGAGAACGCCGGAGCGGTGACGTTCCTGGAGGATTACGTCTTCCGGTCCAAGGTCACGCGCTACTCGTACGAGCGCCGCGCCGAGACCGTGCTGCACGAGATGGCTCACATGTGGTTCGGCGATCTGGTCACCATGCGCTGGTGGGATGACTTGTGGCTCAACGAATCCTTCGCCACGTTCGCATCGGTGCTGTGCCAGGCCGAGGCCACCGAGTACAAACAGGCCTGGACCACCTTCGCCAATGTCGAGAAGTCCTGGGCCTACCGGCAGGATCAGCTGCCATCCACCCACCCGGTCGCCGCCGACATCCCCGACCTGGCCGCTGTCGAAGTCAACTTCGACGGCATCAC
This sequence comes from Mycolicibacterium sp. HS_4_1, assembly GCF_054515875.1. NCBI lineage: Bacteria > Bacillati > Actinomycetota > Actinomycetes > Mycobacteriales > Mycobacteriaceae > Mycobacterium > Mycolicibacterium sp. HS_4_1. Next base: position 1,647,909 of record NZ_CM137261.1, on the reverse strand, counting down.
CTACGCCAAGGGCGCCAGCGTGCTCAAGCAGTTGGTGGCCTACGTCGGACTGGAACCGTTCCTCTCGGGCCTGCGCGACTACTTCCGCGACCACGCCTACGACAACGCCACTTTTGCCGATCTGCTTGGTGCGCTGGAGAAGTCGTCGGGCCGCGACCTGTCGGGCTGGGGCCGGCAGTGGCTGAAGACCACGGGACTCAACACGCTGCGGGCCGATTTCGACGTCGACGGCGACGGTGCGTTCACCCGGTTTGCCATCACCCAGAGCGGTGCGGCGCCCGGCGCGGGCGAGACACGCGTGCACCGGCTTGCCGTCGGCCTGTATGACGACGACGGCTCCGGCAAGCTGGTCCGCGTCCACCGCGAGGAGCTGGACGTCGAAGGTCCGGTGACGGATGTTCCTGCCCTGGTTGGGCTTTCCCGCAGCAAGCTGATTCTGATCAACGACGACGACCTGACCTACTGCTCGATGCGGCTCGATCCCGCGTCGCTGCAGACGATGCTGAGCCGCATCGCCGACATCGAGGACCCGCTCCCCCGCACCCTGGCCTGGTCGGCAGCGTGGGAGATGACCCGCGAGGCCGAGATGAAGGCTCGCGAGTTCGTCGCACTGGTGATGAGCGGGCTGCACGCCGAGACCGAGGTGGGCGTCGCCCAGCGGCTGGTGCTGCAGGCACAGACCGCGCTGACCTCCTATGCCGATCCGGTATGGGCAGCCGAAATCGGTTGGGCCGCTTTCGGTGACGCGCTGCTGGACCTGGCGCGGGACTCGTCGCCGGGATCGGACCACCAGCTGGCGTACATCAACGCGCTGTGCACGTCGGTGCTGGCACCGAACCACATCGCGGTGCTGTCGACGCTGCTGGACAACGAGCCCGCCGCGGTGAACATGCCGGGGCTGGTCATCGACACCGATCTGCGCTGGCGCATCGTGACCGCACTGGCCCGCGCCGGCGTGATCGACGCCGACGGCGCGGCGACGCCGTTCATCGACGCCGAGGCCCAGCAGGATCCGACGGCGGCCGGTCAGCGCAATGCCGCTGCGGCAGTTGCCGCGCGCCCGCAGGTGGCGGTGAAAGAGGCTGCGTGGCAACGGGTCATCGAGGACGACACGCTGGCGAACATCACCACGCGCGCGGTCGTCGGCGGCCTGGTCCAGCCCGGACAGCACGAGCTGCTGGCCCCGTTCCGGGATCAGTACTTCGCGGCGATCTCCGGGGTGTGGGAGCGGCGTTCCAGCGAGGTGGCCCAGACGGTGGTCATCGGCCTGTACCCGGCATGGGACATCAGCCAGGCCGGCCTCGATGCGGCCGACCGGTTCCTCTCCGATCCGGAGGTCCCACCCGCCCTGCGCCGCCTGGTACTCGAAGGCCGTGCGGGAGTGGAACGTTCGCTGCGCGCGCGGGCCTTCGACATCAGCTGACGCGACTGCAGGAGCCGCACCTGGCCGACTCCGGGCTAGGTGCGGCCCTGCAGGATGCCTTCGATGTTGCGCTCGGCCAGCGCGGTGATGGTCATGTAGGGATTGCACCCGAGATGGCCGGGCATCAGCGACGCATCGTTGACGAACAGGTTGCGGTGGCCGTTCACCCGCCCGAAGGCGTCGGTGGCCTTGCCTCGCACACATCCGCCCAGCGGGTGAACGGTGTTGGGCGCGAAAACCTTTCCACTGAACAGGTCATTGCGGTAGTCGACCTTGTTGGCCCGCAGGATCTTGTCGAACACCCGCCTCGCCCTGGCCTCGTTGTTCGCGGCGAAGGCGTCGGTCCATTGGATGGTCGCGGTGTCGGACTGGCGGTCATAGGTGATGTCGGCCCGGTCGCCCGTGTCGACCATGACGTAGTAGCCCAGCAGATAGGTTTCGACGGGCAGTGGCATGGAGAACATGCTGGCGTACACCGGGTTGTCCGGGTCGTCGCGACCGTCGATGTTGATCATGCCCATGAGGGATTGCGTGGTGCCGGCCGGATCACTCTTGGCCAGGTTGTGTCCGACCATCAGGTCACCGTTGTTGCCGTAGCCCTTGCCGATCTGATCGTTCAGATGGGCCAGGCCACCGGTCTCCCGCGCCTTCAGCAGCAGCTTGGTCGTGCCGAGCACGCCGGCCGCCAGATACAGCTGGTCACAACCGAATTCGGTCTTGGACAGTTCCTTGCCCCAGCGATCGATCTCGCGGGTGGACACCACGAACTCGCCGGAGCGTTCCTGGCGGATCGAGGTCACCTCGGTCAGTGGGCGCAGCGTGACGAGGCCGGTCTTGAGCGCTTCGGCGATGTAGGTCTGGTCGACGCTGCCGAACCGGCCGTAGTTGTTGCCGAACTGCTGCTCGAAAGCCAGCGAGGACTGCGGCACCTGGCCGGCGGCCTCTTTGACCAGGTAGTCGAAGGAGTAGGAGCTGCCGTTGTAGTCGACCTTGTAGCCGGCCGCTGCCGCGTACTTGCGGCCGACCCGGGCGTACTGGAAGCACGGCGTCTGCTCGAACCAGGGCATGTCGCGGTAGCTGATCTTCAGCGCGGTCTTGGCGCGCTCGACATAGGTGTTCAGAAACTCGTCGGTGCCGATGTCGGGGAACGCCGTTGCGAGCTGCCCGTGCGTCGGGATGGCGGCAATGCCCGCGTTGATCATCGAGCCGCCACCGACCGCCAGGCCCCGGAAGACGTCGTGGGCGCCGTGCGTCACCTTCTGGCAGATGCCGGCCTGGATCGGCTGGGGCGACGGCGCGTGCTCCGCCACCTGCTCGACGGTGAAGCCGCCGAAAGAGGTGACCAGACTCGGCGGCACTTTCGTGAACCAGCCGGCGCGGGTGTCGGCGGGCAGCATCTTGGAGAACCGCTTGCCGTCGTCGTCCGGCTTGTCCCACAGCCTGCCCTGTTCGATGACCAAGGTCTCGACGCCGGCCTGTCCCAGCCGCAGCGCCGAGACGCCACCGCCGTACCCGCTGCCGATCACGATGGCCGAGAAGTGCTTCCGAGCCTCAGTTCGGTCGCGCGATCTTTCGACGAGGACCCCGACGCCGGCCGCGCCGGCGACGCCCACCACCGCCGCACCGCCGAGAAATTGCCGCCGGTTGATCGGGCTCATCGGCTACCCGCCACGGGGAGACACATGTCGGCTGCACAGGCCGAGCTCCGGCGTCGAACGTGTCGATGCCGGCCCTGCAACACCGCCAAGATCGTCCTTTCGCCTAACCGTCCAGCTAACCCGCAGCAGACCAGAGCGAGCGTCCCGAATAACGGATTCATCACAAAATTACACGATGCTGCGGGGTTTCCGCCGCTCCGTGAGATCCGGCTGTCAGCGCGTCGCCGGACCCGTGCGACGCGCGGTATGTCGTACGTCACTCATACGCACGTATGGCACGCTACCTGCAAGTTTATCGCGGCGGCGGCCAAATCCATCTGGCGAGGACGGACGCTGGGCAACGGGCCGGAATACCCCCGCACACTGACCGCTCAAACAATTTGCTGGATAACGATGAGAAATCGGACAAGAACCGGCTCTGGCTACCGTCATGTATTTGCGCAAACGGCCGAATGCAGGTACGAATACGGGGTGTTGTCGGCATTGCGCGCGGGTCAGGAGGCGTCGCAGCCTCACGCGCCTGCTCCCAGCACGTCCGGCACAGCCGCAGCACCCAAGTCCAAATGGCGCGATGGCAAGCGTTACGTGTGGCTGCTCGGCCCCATCACCCCCGGAATGGTGGGCCTGTCCTGGTTACTGGTGTGGCTCACGGGCGTCGACGCGTTCTGGTGGACCGGCTCGGTTCTGACGTTCGGGCTCGTGCCGCTACTCGACCACATCGTCGGGCCCGAGGCCGAGCAGGCGCCCGGTGACCTGCGCCGCCTGGAAGACGACCCGTTCTACCGCATCGCCACGCACCTGTTCCTGCCGGCACAGTACCTGTCGCTGGTCTTCGCGTGCTGGCTGTGGGCCGGCGGTGGGTGGGTGACCATGTCGCTCGCCGACAAGCTCGGCCTCATGGCCGCGGTCGGCACGGTCGGCGGCATCGCGATCAACGCCGCCCACGAGCTCGGCCACAAGCGCGGCATGTCCGAGCGCAGGCTCGGCAAGATCGCGCTGGCCCAGACCTGCTACGGCCACTTCTTCGTCGAGCACAACCGCGGTCACCATGTGCGAGTCGCCACTCCGGAGGATCCGGCCAGCTCACGGCTCGGCGAGAGCCTGTACGCCTTCATCGGCCGGTCGGTTGTCGGCAGCCTGCGGTCGGCGTGGCAGCTCGAGTGCGACCGGCTCGCCCGCCTGCGCAAGTCCAAGTGGTCGCTGCACAACGAGGTCCTGGGCGCCTGGCTGCTGAGCGTCATCCTGTTCGTCATCCTGGTGGCCTGGTTCGGCATGGGCGTCCTGCCCTGGCTGTTCGGCCAGGCCGTGATCGGCATCTTCTTATTGGAGACGGTCAACTACCTCGAGCACTACGGCCTGCGGCGACAGAAGCTGCCGGGCGGCCGTTATGAACGGGTGCGCGCCGGTCACAGCTGGAACAGCAATACCGTGATCGCCAACGTGTTCCTGTTCCACCTGCAGCGCCACTCCGATCACCACGCCAACCCCATGCGCCGGTACCAGGCGCTGTGTCATGCCGATGAGGCGCCGCAGCTACCCGGCGGTTACGGGACCATGCTGCTGCTCGCCATCTGCCCGCCGCTCTGGCGCCGGGTGATGGACCCGCGCGTGCTGGCGCACTACGGCGGCGACATCAGCATGACCGCCCTGCAGCCAGGTTATGAAGCCCGCCTGCGCAAGCGCTACCCCGCTCTTTCTCTTTCCCGCTGATCCTGCCCTTATCGTGGATTGGCGTGAGCGGACCGTATCCCTCATCAGTCAGCGGTGACCTAGCCCCGGACAGCACTCTGCCGGGTGCGAACCATCGGTTCGCACCCGGCAGAGTGAAGAAAATCAGGCTGGCGAGACGCCGGCGCTCAGCACGCGAACCGCGCTGATGAGCCCGTCCATCAGGTTGCCCTGCTTGAACGACGCAGCCGCCGCGGAGACGCCCAGCGGAGCAGCCTCTTCGATGCCGCGACCACGGACCTCGGAGCCGTAGACGACCTCGATGGCCTTCTGGTCCGGCGAGACGGCAAGCAGCACCGCATTGTTCGGCGTCGGCACCGTGGCCAGCACCTCGCGGGCAGTGGCGGCGGTGTCCGCACCCAGGTCGCCGATGTAGACGGCGAAACGGGCGCCGGCAGCGCGCGAACCGTATTTCAGGGCGTCGTCGAGGAACACCAGGTCCTTGACCGGGAACGGATAGTGCACCGACAGCTCACCGGGCTCGGTGACGCCGGAGATGCGGCCGCTGTACGTGACGGCATAGCCGTACGGCAGGTTGGCCGGATCGATGTTTGCGACCTCGGTCTGGCTACCACTTGCCACTTGCGCCACCTCCCACAGTCAGGTGCGAGTCATGGCCGCCGTGGCCGTGATCCGCCGGTTCCTCGGCCGCCCACAGGATCGGCGCGTGGGTCCACTTGTCGGTCATCTTGTAGGTGTCCGGATGCGGGCTCTTGCGCAGCAAGAACAGCGCGCCAAGCACCAGCAGCAGTACCAGCGGCACCCCGCCGAGCAGCGAATGAGTAAGTGCAATGCTCACGGGCAAACCGTATCAGCACCGACCGCGCCCGTGCGGGCGAGAGGGGCAATCCGGTGTCCGGTGTCAGGCGGCGCCTTCACCGAGATACCGCACCCACGCCGGATCGAGTTCCTTGACCACAGACAGCAGGCGCCAATGCTGCCCCTTGGGCGGCAACGGCACCACGTGCAATGACCAGCCCAGCTCCGAGAGCAGCCGGTCGGCCTTGCGGTGATTACACGGGCCACACGCCGCGACACAGTTCTCCCAGGAGTGCTCGCCACCGCGGCTGCGGGGTACGACATGGTCGACGGTGTCGGCCTTCCCGCCGCAATACGCGCACCGGAACCGGTCCCGGTGCATCAGCGCGGCCCGCGTCATAGGAATGCGGGCCCGGTAAGGGACCCGCACAAAGTTGCGCAGCCGGATGACGGACGGCACACGGACCGCTCGCGTCGCCGAGTGTATGAGCGGACCGGTCGGATCGTCGTGCACCACGTCGGCTTTGCCGCACAGCACCATGATCACCGCCCGGCGCATGGGCAGGGCCGTCAGCGGTTCGTACGTCGAATTGAGCAGCAGAACGCGGCGACGGCCCCAGAGCGAACCGGCATTGGGACCCGACTCGACTGCATGCAGGGGTGATGACAGCGCTGGGCTCGAAACGGGCCCAAGCGAGCCTGCCGCGGCGCCATGAAGTCTGTGGCCGCGGACCTTCCTCCGTTGCGACATACGTCCTCCGTGTTGACAGTCCACCACGGATCGGCGGAGATCGCACGAGAATTCCGGCGTGTTAGCTGGACCATCGGGTGAACTTCGGGTGACGACTCCCGTGGGGAACGCGCCATCGCGCCCTCGTGGACAATGGCGACCGTGACAGAGGCGCAACGGTCGTTCTACGACGAAATCGGTGGAGCGGAGACCTTCGGGCTCCTGGTGTCGCGGTTCTACCAACTGGTCCGCGACGACGAAATCCTGCGCCCGCTGTATCCGGAGGACGATCTCGACGGCGCCGAACACCGGCTGCGGATGTTCCTCGAGCAATATTGGGGCGGTCCGCGCACCTATGGCGAAGAACGGGGGCATCCCCGGCTGCGCATGCGGCACGCGCCGTTCCGGATCGGTTTCCTGGAACGGGACGCCTGGCTGCGGTGCATGCACAGCGCGCTCGCCTCGATCGGCCCCGACACCATCGACGACGCCCACCGGCAGGCACTGCTGGACTATTTCGACATGGCCGCCCAACACATGGTCAACTCGGCGTTCTGATGACAGACCCGCGGTGGTGGGCACGCGCGGTCTTCTATCAGCTCTACCCGCGCTCGTTCGCCGACAGCAACGGGGACGGCGTCGGTGACCTCGACGGCGTGACGGCACACCTGGACTACCTGCGCGCGCTCGGCGTCGACGCATTGTGGCTCAACCCGGTCATGGTCTCCCCCATGGTCGATCACGGGTACGACGTCGCCGACCCGCGTGACGTCGATCCCCTGTTCGGCGGGATGGCCGCGCTCGAGCGGTTGATCGCCGCCGCCCGCGCCGCGGACATCAAGATCACCATGGACCTGGTTCCGAACCACACCAGCGCCGCGCATCCATGGTTCCGGGCTGCCCTGTCCGCGGGCCCCGACAGCCCCGAACGGTCCCGCTATCTCTTCCGGGACGGCCGCGGGCCGGGCGGCGCCCGGCCGCCGAACAATTGGACGTCGGTCTTCGGCGGCCCGGCCTGGACCCGCGTCACCGAGCCCGACGGCCGGCCCGGCCAGTGGTACCTGCATCTGTTCGATGCCGCACAGCCGGATCTGAACTGGGACAACCCGGAGATCGCCGCGGATCTGGAACGGACGCTGCGGTTCTGGCTGGACCGCGGGGTCGCCGGATTCCGGATCGACGTCGCGCATGGGATGGCGAAACCGGCCGACCTACCGGACATGGCCGAGCCCGCCGCGGAATCCGACACCGCCATGCTGACGTCCGAGGCAGACGATCCGCGATTCAACAACGACGGCGTACACGCCATTCACCGCGGCATCCGGACGGTGCTCGACGACTACCCCGACGCGGCGAACGTCGGCGAGGTATGGGTGTTCGACAACGCCGATTTCGCCAAATACCTGCGTCCCGACGAACTGCACCTGGGCTTCAATTTCCGTTTGGTGCGAGCCGATTTCACCGCCGCCGCGATTCGGGAAGCGATCGAGAACTCCCTGGCTGCTGCGGAGCTGGCCGATTCCCCGCCCACGTGGACGCTGTCGAATGACGACGTCGAGCGCGAAGTGAGTCGTTACGGCGATGGCGCGCAGGGGCTTTCGCGAGCCCGGGCGATGGCGCTGGTGATGCTGGCGCTGCCCGGGGCGGTGTTCGTCTACAACGGCGAAGAACTCGGACTGCCCAACGTCGACCTGCCCGACGAGGTTTTGCAGGACCCGGTCTGGGAGCGTTCCGGCCACACCGAGCGCGGCCGCGATGGCTGCCGAGTGCCGCTCCCCTGGTCGGGCGACACCGCGCCCTACGGGTTCTCTGCAACCTCGAACACCTGGCTGCCGATGCCCGACAGCTGGGGACCGTTGACGGTTGCCGCGCAGTCCGTGGACCCGGATTCGACGTTGACACTGTTCCGGCGGGCGATCGAATTGCGCCGGGCCCGAACAGCTTTGGGCCGTTCGGTGCGGTGGCTGCCGACCGCGGACGATCTGCTGGCATTCCAGTGTGAGGACGGGTTGGTATGCCTGCTGAATGCCGGCAGCAGTCCGGTCGACGTCCCCGCCGGCCGGGTTCTGCTCTCCAGTGGGCCACTACCGGACCGGCGAATGCCACCCGACACGGCACTCTGGCTGGCTTACGATTAGTCCATGCCCGTGGACGCGACCCGCGTAGCGGTGCGGCTGTCCGCACCGACCGGTGACGCGCGGGCCGATCGCTGGCGCGCCCACCGCGCGACAGTACGGGCCGAGCTGATCGAGGCAACCCTGCGCGCCATCGACGAGTTCGGGCCGGACCTCTCGATCGACGACGTGGTGAAGACCGCGGGCGTGCCACGGCCGAAGCTGTATCGCTTCTTCACCGACAAGGAGACGTTGTTCGCCGCCGTCGGTGAGCGCATGCAGGAGCTGATCGTCCGGCGCGTCATTCCGCGCTTCCACGTCACCGCGACGGCACTGGAGCTCGTTCGTTCAGCTCTGGCCGGCTACATCGATCTGGTGGACGAGCGCCCCAACCTCTTTCGGTTCGTCGTCGGTTCGCATTTCAGCGACGACCACTCCCGCACCAAGCTGCTCGAGAACGGCCGCAATTTGTCGAGCGCCATGACCGAAGTTCTCGCGGCAATGCTGCGCGCCCACGACGGCGATGCCGACCACCTGGAATACACGGCCGACGCGATCCTCGGCGCCGTCGCTCTGGGCGTGCTGCGGTGGCTCAACGAGCCGACGATTAGCAAAGACGAACTCACCGCGCAACTGACCCCGGTGATCTGGGGTGCGGTGTCGGCGGCGGCCGCTGCTCGCGGCGTCGTCATCGCGCCCGGCGAGCAGATGGCGCTGTTCGGCACCACCGACTGAGCCGGCTCGGGTCGGTCGCGACCTGCGCCCAGACGGTTCAGAAAACGTCATTATCCAAAACTCTTGCGCTCCGCCGCACGTCGTCGTAACGTGCGAACTACTAGAACTCGCGGTACTAGTTACTGATTGTTCGAGGAAAGGGCGGCGGCATGGCCGTACGCAGTGCGCAACACACGACGATGACGCCCGAGCGGAACTCCCGGGCGCTCTATCCCCGGACCCGGAGAATCCGCTTCCGCTTCAACGAGGAAGCCGGCCGGGAATAGCCGGCACCACGGAAGGAATCGATCATGAGTGCTGATCCGATCACCGCGCACGCGGTCTCGTTTCCCAAGGTCCGCCGGATGCGGTTCCGGTTCGGCGAACCCGAACCCCTGCACCGCCATTTCGTCGAGGGCGACATCGTGTTCAGTCACCTAGTGGCCGTGTTGTCCGGCTCCTTCCCACCGGGAGAGGAGTCGTTCATCCGTTCCGTTCGCCGCTTCTCCGACCAGATCACCGACCCCGTCCTCAAGAAGCGCGTCGCGGGGTTCATCGGGCAGGAGTCCGTCCACGGACAGGAACATCGCAAGTTGAACACACAGCTGGCGGACATGGGCTATCCCCTGGTGCGGTTCTTGTTGTTCGCTCCGACCAGCGTGCGACAGAAGGTGGTGCTGCGCATCGAGAAGCTGATCCCGGCCAAGGTGCATCTGGCGATGACAGCCGCCGCGGAACACTACACCGCCGTCCTGGGCGCGCGGGTGCTCTCCAACGACGAAATCCAGTCAATCCCAGGCGATCCCGAGGTCTGGCGCCTGCTGAACTGGCACGCCATGGAGGAGCTGGAGCACAAGTCCGTGGCCTTCGACGTCTACCGGTCGGTGGGCGGTTCTGAGCGCACCCGCATCGCAGTCATGTGGTTCATGTATTTCCTGACCATCCCGGTCGTCACGGCCACAGTCGCGTTGTCGATCCTGCTGGATCCGACGGCATGGCCGCGACCGATCACGGTCCTGCGCCAGACGTACGGGGTGTTCCGCGGACCGCTGGTGCGCGGCATTCTCGGGGAGATTCACGAGTACCTGCGGCCCGGCTTCCACCCCGACGACGTGCCCACCGGTGAGATTCTCGAACGCTGGCAGCACGACTTGTTCGGCGCCGGTGGCGAACTCGTCGGCTACGTGCGATAGCCGGGCGCCGGACGTGACCGCCAGCACTCAGTACGCACCGCCGCCGACGGCCGAGCGACGGGAACCAGATCACGAGGTCGTGATCGTCGGTGCCGGTTTCGGCGGCATCGGCGCCGGCATTGCCCTTCAGCGCAAGGGCATTCACGATTTCGTCGTCATCGACAAGTGGGACCACGTCGGCGGCACCTGGCACGCGAACACCTACCCCGGTGTCGCGGTGGACATCCCGTCCGTCATCTACAGCTTCTCCTATGAGCAGCGCGGCGGATGGTCCCGGGTGTTCGCTCCCGGCAGCGAGTTGCGCGACTACGCCGACGACATGGTGGACAAGTACGGCCTGCGCGACAAGTTGCGGCTGGGCACGTCCGTCACCGGAGCGACGTTCGACGAACAGAACTGCATGTGGCGGTTGCGGATCGACGGCGGCGCCGAGATCACCGGCCGCCATGTGGTGATGGCGGTCGGCGGACTGGAACGGCCGAAGTTGCCCGACATCCCCGGCCTGCAGGATTTCAGTGGCATGCTCATGCACACTGCCCTGTGGGACCACGACGTCGCACTGGCCGGCAAGCGGGTGGCCGTGATCGGGACAGGCGCGACGTCGCTGCAACTGGTACCGGCGATCGTCGACGAGGTCGCGCATCTCACCGTCTTTCAGCGCACGCCGATCTGGGTTTTTCCCAAGCCGGACAGTGAGGTTCACGGTATCGCCCGCGCCGTGCTGGAGTTCGGCAAATTTCGGTCGGTGCTGCGCGCCGTCGGGACCGTCGCGACCGAGGTCGGGATCGGCGGCATGCTCACCGGACCGAACTGGATGGTCGAGGCGACGCGCAAGCTCGCGGAGGCTCCGGTGCGGGCCTGGATGCGCAGTCAGATCACCGACCCGGCGACCCGGGAGAAACTGATCCCCCGCTACGGCCTGGGCTGCAAACGACCGTCAATGTCGAACGATTACCTGAAGACCTTCAATCGCAGCGACGTCAGCTTGGTCACCGATTCCATCGAGCGCATCACCGGGCGCGGCGTGGTGACCGCCGACGGCGTCGAGCACGAGGTCGACGTCGTCATCTGCGCCACCGGCTTCAAACTGTGGGAACGGGATTCGGTACCGCCCTTCCCGGTCGTCGGCCGCGACGGACTGGACGCCGCGGAGTTCTGGGCGGCCAACCGATTTCAGGCCTACCAAGGGGTCTCGGTACCCGGCTTCCCGAACATGTTCATGATCACCGGCCCCTACGGATTCGTGCTCGGGTCGTATCTGTGGATGATCGAGGCCACCGCGGCACATCTGAGCCGCGCGATCGCCGAAGCCAAGCGGCGCGGCGCCCGCGAGGTGGAGATCCGCCGGGAAGTTCACGACGCCTACTTCCAGCACTGTCTGCGGCGCCAGGAACGCAACGTCCTGTTCACGCCGACGTGCGCGGGGTCCAACACGTATTACCTCGACTACCACGGTGATTCACCGTTCCGGCCGACGACGCACGGTGAGATGTACTGGCAGAACCGCCATTACAACCTCGACGTCTACCGGTATGGGACCGGCGCCGCCAACGCCCACGAAGTAGCAGCCACGTCGAAGGAAGCCGAATGAAGATCAACAATCTCGAACCGCAGCTCGTGGTGGTCACGGGCGCCGGGAGCGGTATCGGGCGTGCCACTGCCATCCGCTTCGCCAAACTCGGTGCGCACGTGGTGGTCTCCGACATCAACCTCGACCTGGCGGAGGCGACCGCGGCCATGATCAAAGGCGCCGGCCGCCGGGCGTCGACCGCCCAGCTGGACGTCGCCGACCCGGACGCGTGGGAGATATTCGCGCGCGACGTGCGTGCCGAGCACGGCGTGCCCGACGTCGTGGTCAACAACGCCGGAATCCTCGTCAGCGGTCCGTTCCTCCAACTGTCCGCCGCGGATTGGGACAAGCAGCTCAGCGTCAATCTCATGGGCGTGGTGCACGGCTGCCGGGTGTTCGGGGCGCAGATGGCCGAGCGCGGCCGAGGCGGTCATATCGTCAACATCGCTTCGGCAGCAGCGTTCACGCCGACGCCGGTCATGGCGCCGTACTCGGTGTCGAAGGCGGGAGTCAAGATGCTGAGCGAATGTCTGCGCCTGGAATTCAGGCAGTACGGCATCGGCGTCAGCGCAATCTGCCCCGGCGTCATCAACACACATATCGCGGACCGAGCCGTGACGGTCGGCGTGGACCCCGTGCTCGTCGAGCAGGCGAAGCGCCTCACCAGACAGCTTCAGGCGCTCGCGGAGGTGTTGCCGTTCTCGCCGATGAGCCCGGACCTCGTAGCGCGAGCCGCGGTGCGGGCGGTCAACTACGATCTCGCGGTGGTCCCGGTACGGGCAGAGGCATGGCTCGGCTACGCCATGCACCGCCTCGCGCCGGGCATCAATCGCCGTATGACACAACCATTCTCGTTCGATCTGATCGAGAAGCTGGCCGGGCCGCTACTTGACCGGGTGATTCCATCGGCCGCCGCAAAGGAGCCCGTCCCGTCTCGCTAAGGTTGGGCATCAGCCGCGCGGGAAAGGGTCGCCATGCTCGTCGATTTGTCTCACCCGATTCGGGCCGGCATGGTGACCTACCCAGGGCTGCCCGCACCGTCGATCGATGAGCACCTCACGCGCGAGGCGTCCCGCGAGGTCTACGCCCCCGGCACCGAGTTCGCGATCGGCGCCATCACCATGGTGGGCAACACGGGGACCTATATCGACTCCCCGTTTCATCGGTACGAGCACGGCGCGGACCTGTCCGGCCTCGACTTGAACACTTTGGTGAACCTGCCCGCGGTCGTCGTGCACCGTCGGGATGTCACAGCGCGGAGCGTTGGCGTCGCCGAGCTACCCGACGACATCGAAGCCGGCTGCGCGGTCCTGATCGACACCGGATGGGACCGGCATTTCGGTACCGAGGCCTACGGCGTCGACGCGCCGTTCCTGTCCGAAGGCGCCACCGAACTGCTGGTGAGCCGCGGCGTGGCGCTCGTCGGTATCGACTCGGTGAACATCGATGACGCCAGTCCGGAGTCGGCGGGCCGGCGACCCATCCATACCGCGCTGTTGGGCAACGGGATTCACGTCGTCGAGCACCTCACCAACCTGGCGGCGCTGCCGGCGCGCGGTGCCCGCTTCACCGCCGTCCCGCCGCGCATCGAAGGTTTCGGCACGTTCCCGGTCCGGGCGTACGCGACCGTCCCGGACTGACGGCGGTCTGGCCGGAGTAGGCGATCAGTCCCGCCGTCAGCCGGGACTGTAGGCCGGCCGCAAGCCGCGGAGTAGCCCTTGCGCCACCTGTCCGGCCTCGCGCCAGAAGGGTCGCTTCCAAGACCAGCAGAGCTATCACCGATGTCCTGATGCATCACAAATCCGCACGCTCCACCCATTGTTGTTCGAACGTTTGTTCGATAGAATGTGGTATGGGAATCGCACCAGATCTCGCTACCAGCCTCGACACCCTCCGCGGCGTGCGAGTGCCTGACGACCTGGCTGGGGATGACGCGTTGGCGGCGATGCGGGGGCTGCTGGCGCTGCGGAATCTGGTTGATCATCTGGCGGCGACGGTGGTCGGGGTCCTGGATCGGCGTGGCGTTGCAGCTGGGCAGGGGCGGACGGTGCGGGAGCTGCTGATCGCTCTCGGTGCGGCGCCGGCCGTGGCGTCGCGGGTGGTCCGTGTCGGTGTCGCGTTACCGTCGTTGCCGACGCTGGCCGCCCATGCCGCGGATGGGGCGATGTCCGGTGAGCATGTGGATGCGATCGTCAAGGGCATCAACCATATTCGGGCCCGCTCACCGGGCCCGGTGGATGAGGAGGCCCGGTTCGGGCAGGTGACCGATCTGGTGGGGCAGTTCTTCTCCGGGGCCACCCCCGCCCAGATCGGGGACCGCGCCCGCCGGCTGGGCAACCGGGTCGCCGCGGCCGAAGGTGGTCTGCCGGCCGCCGAGGACCGGTCGATCAACACCGTCGATCACCGGGTGACCAGCGACGGGCGCCTGCAGGTGCGGGCGGACCTGGATGCGGAGGTGGGTGCGAAATTCGTAGCCGCCATGGAGCAGTGGTCGGCGCCGCGGCCCGAACCCGACGGCACCGCTGACGTCCGTTCGGCGGGGCGGCGGCGCGCTGATGCCCTGGAGGCGGTGCTCGATATCGCGGCCCGGGGTGGGGATATCGCCTCGGCGCCGCGCACCCAGTTGCTGCTGACGGTGCCCGCCGACACCCCGGACCTGGCCCAACTCGAGTTCATGGGATCGATCAGCATGGCGACGCTGGACCGGCTGGCCTGCGACACCACCGTGACCACGGTGATCGTGGACGGCGAACAGGTACCCCTGGACATGGGACGCGATAAACGGTTGTTCCCGGCGCCGCTACGCAAAGCCTTGTATCTGCGGGATCAATGCTGCATCAAATGCGGGGCACCGCCGGGACGCACTCATGCCCATCACATCGTGCACTGGACCCACCACGGCGAAACATCACTGAGCAACGGCTGCCTGCTGTGCCCGGCGTGTCATGCCAATGTCCACCACGACGGCTGGGACGTCGTCATGGGCCTGGACAAACACCCCTGGCTCATCCCACCCGCGGCCGTGGACCCCCACCGCAGACCCATCCCGGCCTACAACCGCCGCACCATGCGACTGGACGTGGCCGCATAACGCACGGCCTCGAATCTTCTGCGCACCTTGACAACTCAACAGTGTTCCCGACCCTCGTGCTCGCGTGGCGGGTGGAGTTCACATCCGCCGCGCGAGCAGCCTCTCGGCGATCTACACGCAGTGAACGAACGTAACGTCTCGCGTTGGCCGCCACGAACCGCTTTGCCGGCCCGGCCCCCGCCGAGGTGCTGTGGGGCGCCTTTCGGCGTGAGCGACAACTCGGCGCACCGGTCCCCCGAAATTCAGCATGCTCCTAGGGCGACAACAGGATCGGACCGCCACGACGGCGGTACACCGAGCCGAAGCGGGCGTCGATGCGCAGCCACGTCGGATGTACCCGGACCCGGACCACCTCGTTCTCGGACAGCGGATCAGGTACGAAACCCATGGCGGTCAAGGCGAATACGCAACGCATCGGGATACCGACCTCGACGTCACCAGCACTGACCGTGACGACGTCCTGGTCCAGCAGCGACGGCGGCGGGCCCTGTGCCCCACTGTGTTCGCGGGCCAGATCGGCACCCCGCTGCGAGAGCTCCATCATCGCGCGAGCCGGCACGTCGTCGAGATGGCTGAATCCGCTGTCCGGCGGCAACGCACCACGCCACGCCGAGTCCATCGCGAACCCCGGATCGATGCGGCCCGCACCGGGCAGCTCACGGCTCAGGGCGTCAGCGCCGGCGCACAGGTCGGACGGCGTCAGCCGGCCGCTCACCACGCGCGCGGCCAGCACCTCGAAACCCGTTGCGGCCCAAGCGACAATGACACCGTCACCGCGCGCCCGCAACCGCACCACCGCCGCGTCGTCAAGCCGCAGCACACGTTCGACAAAGGTGGCCAGGTTCTCCCCCTGGGCCGCGTCCGCGAGCCAGATTCCGCGTTCGGTCATTTGTGCACCCTGCTCTTCTCGCAAGCGCTCATCGCGCAAAACGCTGCAGGTACTCCCGCTGATGCGGGGCGATGCGCACCAGCATCTGCCGCTCGATGTTGAAGGTGGCCAGCTGGGTCTCCCCGATCACGGCCGGTTTGGAATCCGGATCGGCCTGCGCCGAGCGCACCTCATAGCCCAGCGTGAAGTCGCAGGCACGCAGCCGGTTGGTCCAGATGGTCACCTGCAGCGGCGAATCGACAAGGCGCAGTTGGTCCTTGTACTTCACGTTGACTTCGGCGATCAGCAGTCCGGTGGTGGCGACGTCCTCGGCGAAAGGTTCGGTGAGAAAGGGAACCCGCGCTTCTTCGAGGATGGTCACCATGGTGGCGTGGTTGACATGCTGATACATGTCGATGTCTGACCAGCGCACCGGCACCGGCGTCGTGAATCGTTCAGTCACCGACCCATCATCCCTGATTACCCGTTCCCGTCGTCCTCGTGGTCATGCTCCGCAGCTGCCGTGCGGCCACCGATAGGGTCGCCAGGTCGCGCTCTTCGTCGTTGAGGATGTCGGTGAGGGTCCGGCGGGCCCGCGTGACGCGGGAACTGTTGGTCGACGCCCATTCGTGAATTTTCTGCTCACCGGTCTCGTCCGTCTCGCCGACGGCGATGACGTCGATGCACAACGCCCGGACAGAACCGTAGATGTCGTCGCGAATCGCCAAGCGCGCCAACGAATGCCAACGGTCGTTGCGGCTCAACTGGGATACCGCCGTGAGCAGGTTGTCGATGCCCAGGTGGTCGGTCAGCGCAAAGTAGGTGTCGGCCACCTCTGCAGGTTCCCGCTCGGCGATGTCAGCGATGTCGATGACGTCCAGCAGGCTGTACTGGTAGAGCCCGGTGGCCACCATGTAGGCCAGCTCCTGCGAGACGCCGGCGGCCACGAACTGTGTGGCGTCGGTTTCGGCGATGGCCTTGTCATCGCCGCGCAGCCACTGCGCCATCTGCGGGGTGAGCTCGGCCACCTTGGCGGCGAACCGATTGGCCTCGGCGCCGACCGCCAGCGGCTGCGGCCGGTAGTTCAGCAGCCAACGGCCGGCACGGTCGATCAGCCGGCGCAGGTCCAGCGTCATGCGGTCGGTGACATCCACCGGGACGCCGGCCATGCCGGCCGCCCGGATGTTCCGCCACACCTCGCCGACCCGGAAGATCTTGTCCACCGCGACGTAGCTGCGGACCGCGTCGACCGGCCCGACGCCGACATCCTCGGCGACGCGGTAGGCGTAGGTGATGCCGGCCGTATCGACCAGGTCGTTCACCAGCATCGTGGTGATGATCTCCCGGCGCAGCTGGTGCGACCGGATGTCTGCCGCGAACCGGTCGCGCAGCTCCTCCGGGAAGTAGTCCGGGAGCCGTCCGGCGAACACCTCCTGATCGGGCAGCTCACTGCCCAATACGTCCTCCTTGAGCGCCAGCTTCACGTGCGCCATCAGAGTGGCCAGCTCAGGTGAGGTCAGGCCCAGGCCGGTTTCCATCCGCCGGCGGATCTCCTTGTCCGACGGCAGCGCCTCCAGCTCGCGGTTGAGCCCACGTTCCCTCGACAGATCGCGAATCTGGGAAGCATGCACCGGCAGCAGGCTGGCGGCGTTGGCGCGGCTGGTGCCCACCAGGTCGTTCTGCGACATGTTGTCGGCGAGCACCAATCGACCGACCTCGTCGGTCATCGACATCAACAGGTCGGTGCGTTCACCGGCCGCCACCTTGCCGGCGGTCACCAGCGCGTCGACCAGAATCTTGATGTTGACCTCGTGGTCCGAGCAGTCCACGCCTGCCGAGTTGTCCATGGCATCGGTGTTGATGTGGCCGCCGGACAGATCGAATTCGATGCGGCCGCGCTGTGTGACGCCGAGGTTGCCGCCTTCGCCGACCACCTTGGCGCGCACCTGATTTCCGTTGACCCGGATGGCATCATTGGCGCGGTCGCCGACATCGGCGTCCGACTCGGTCTCGGCCTTGATGTAGGTGCCGATGCCGCCGTTCCAGAACAGGTCGACGGGCGCCAGCAAGATCGACTTCATCAGTGCCGGCGGCGTGAGTTCGGTGACGTCGGCGCCGAGGCCGAGTACTTCGCGCACCTGTGGGCTGATCGGGATCGACTTCTGCTCACGGCTGTACACACCACCGCCTCCGCTGATGAGCGACTTGTCGTAGTCGTCCCAACTCGACCGGGGCAGCTTGAACATCCGGTCGCGTTCGATCCACGAGCGGGCCGAATCAGGATTCGGGTCCAGGAAGATGTGCCGGTGGTCGAAGGCCGCCACCAGCCGAATGTGCTTGGACAGCAACATGCCGTTGCCGAACACGTCACCGCTCATGTCACCGACGCCGACGACGGTGAAGTCCTGGGCCTGGGTGTCATGCCCCATTTCCCGGAAGTGCCGCTTGACCGACTCCCAGGCGCCCTTGGCGGTGATGCCCATGGCCTTGTGGTCGTAGCCGACGGAGCCACCGGAGGCGAACGCATCACCGAGCCAGAAGCCGTACGACTTGGCAACGTCATTGGCGATGTCCGAGAACGTGGCGGTGCCCTTGTCGGCGGCGACCACCAGGTAGGCGTCGTCGCCGTCGCGGCGCACCACCTGCGCCGGCGGGACGACAGCACCGGTGGCCGTCTCGACGTTGTCGGTGACGTCGAGCAGGCCGGCGATGAACAGCCGGTAGCAGGCGACACCTTCGTTACGCAGGGCATCACGATCGGCGGCCGCGTCACCGGTGGGAACCGGCGGCGACTTGAGCACGAATCCGCCCTTGGCGCCCACTGGGACGATGACGGCGTTCTTCACCGCCTGCGCCTTGACCAGGCCCAGGATTTCGGTGCGGAAGTCTTCCCGGCGGTCCGACCAGCGCAGGCCGCCGCGGGCGACGTTGCCGAACCGCAGGTGCACGCCTTCGACCCGCGGCGAGTACACGAAGATCTCGTATTTCGGTCTGGGCAGCGGCAATTCGTCGATGAGCTGCGGATTGAGCTTGAACGACAACGCATTTCGCTGCCGCGCCGATCCCGCGGCGGTGACGTAGTAGTTGGTACGCAACGTGGCCTGCACCAGCGCCGCGAGCGCCCGCAGGACGCGGTCGGTGTCCAGGCTCACCAAGGCGTCGATGTCGGCGGCGACAGCCGCCGCGGCGGTCTGCGCGCGTTCCGCGGCGTCTCCCCCGGTCGGGTCGAACACCGCCTCGAACAACTCGACGAGGGATTTCGCCGTCCGTGGGTTGTCCTTGAGCACTGTCTCGATGTGGTACTGGCTGTACGGAAAACCGGCCTGCCGCAAGTACTTTGCATACGCCCGCAGGATCGTCACCTGCTGCCAGGTGAGCCCAGCGCCGAGCACCAACTCGTTGAACCGGTCGATCTCCACCTTGCCCTGCCAGATGGCGGTCACCGCATCGGCGAACCGGCCCGCGATCGCTTCGCGCTCCGCTGCCGGGGTGTCGACGGTGGAGTGGTGCCGGGAGATCTTGAACTGGTAGATCCACACCGGTATGCCGTCGCCGCGTACAACGTTGAACGGCTGCTCCTCGAGCACCACCACGCCCATCGACTGCAGCATTGGTAGCAGCTCGCTCAGCGATGCCGACCGGCCGGCCAGGTACCACGTGAGTTGGGCGGTGCCGTCATCGTCGGGCCCGGCTTCGGGATAGTCCAGCACGAGCTTGACGCTGTCGTCCTGCAGCTGGTCGATGATGCTGATGGCCTCGATGGCCCCGGTCGGCGTGAAGGCCTGCTTGTACACCTCGGGGAACGCCACCGCGTAGTGCTCGGCCTCGGCGCGGGTGATGGTGCCCGGCGTGACGGCACCGATCAGCCGGTCGCCCCAGGTGCGGGCGGCTTCGGTCAGCA
Source organism: Mycolicibacterium sp. HS_4_1 (assembly GCF_054515875.1). NCBI lineage: Bacteria > Bacillati > Actinomycetota > Actinomycetes > Mycobacteriales > Mycobacteriaceae > Mycobacterium > Mycolicibacterium sp. HS_4_1. Next base: position 1,628,160 of record NZ_CM137261.1, on the reverse strand, counting down.
GCCCCTGAATGCGGGTTTCGTTGGCCAACGACGTATCGATGGTCGCCTGGCTCGCCCCTTCTTTGAGACGGACCGTGAAATGCACGACGGCCCAAGGCGATTCACTGACGCGTGCGGTGTATTCGATGCTTTCGCCACCGAGCTCGCGCACCAGGATGTCCTGCATGGCCAGCCTGACATCGGTGGTGTACCGGTCCCGCGGCAGGTACACCAGGCACGACACGAAGTGGGCGAGTTTGTCGGCGCGCAGGAACAGCAGCGCACGCCGCCGGGAGCCCAGGTCGATGACGGACTTCCCCATCGCGACGAGGTCGCGCGCAGTCAGGGAGAACAGCTCGGACCGTGGCACGGTCTGGATGATGTCCAGCATCAGCTGGCCGGGCCGGCTCGGATCGCCTTGCGACAGGGCCAACGCCTCGTTGACCCGGCGCGAGATCAGTGGGATCTCCAGCACATTCGCGTTGCCCGCGGTGACCGTGAACTGCCCGATGAAACGGTGTTCGCGGGCGGACCCGTTCGGACCCGTGCTCTCGCGGACCACCACGATGTAGGGGTACGCGCCATAGCGCAGGTAACTGGGCATGGTGGCCTGGGCCACCGCCAGCAGTTCGTCGTCACCGGCCAGCGGTGGCAGCACGTCGGTGCGCAGCTTGGCCACGCCCAACCGGGTCGCCGGATCCACCTGGGCCTGTCCGTTCTCCACCGTGCACTGCTGGTAGCCGAGCAGGACGAAGTGCCCGTCGGCCAGCCAGCGCAGCAGGGCCGCGACGTCGCGCCGGTCGTAGCCGGGGAACCTGCCGTTGTGGTCGGCGTCGAGCGCGTTGGCCAGGCCGACGAGCGCGGCATTCATCGCCGGGGTGTCGAGCTCCACGGCTCGGGTGTCGGTCAGGGCATGCGGCAGCACCGCCGCGGCCTCCGCTACCGCCTCACCGTCACCCATGGTCGCTAGCTGCACATGAATCCAGGCCTCGTCGATGCCGTCGGCCGGTGCGCTGGGATCACCCGCCGGACCCATCGCGACGACCTCGCCCGCCGAATCCCGCCGAACCCGGAATTCGGGGCTCATGATCGCGGTGTAGGCGACACCGATGCGGTGCAGCAGCACCATCACCGAGTCCATCAGCAGCGCGCTGTGGTCGGTCACGATCTGCAGCGCCGGACCGAAGCGACCGGGATCGTCGGCAGAGTAGATCGCGACCAGCGTCTCCCCGGTCGACCGGCGATGACCGAGGCGATAGTGCGCCGCCAGCAACTCCGGCGAGACCCGGGTTGCCAGCGCCACATCGATCGGGGCGGTGACCCCACCGTCGGCCGGAGAGCCGTCGTTGGGGCCGCGGTACGTCAGCAGATAGGCCCGTGCGAGACCAGCATTGCCGTCCGTGCCGGCGGACTGCGTCGTGCTGCTGCGTCCGCCCCGATATTCCGTCATCCGACTTGCTCCTGACGTCGCGCCGTCGTGCCCCAATCGGCACGTACGTGCGACGTTAGTCGCGCGTCAGCTTGCGGTGGGTCACTCTGTGCGGACGCGCCGCTTCGATGCCGAGTCGTTCCACTTTGTTCTCTTCATAGGCACCGAAGTTGCCCTCGAACCAGAACCATTTGGCCTCGTCCTCGTCGTCGCCTTCCCACGCGAGGATGTGGGTGCAGGTGCGATCGAGGAACCAGCGGTCGTGGCTGATGACCACGGCGCAGCCGGGGAACTGCTCGAGCGCGTTCTCCAGCGAAGACAGGGTTTCCACGTCCAGGTCGTTGGTCGGCTCGTCCAGCAGGATCAGGTTGCCGCCCTCTTTGAGGGTCAGCGCCAGGTTCAGCCGGTTGCGCTCACCACCGGAGAGCACGCCTGCCGGCTTCTGCTGATCCGGGCCCTTGAAACCGAACGCCGACACGTAGGCGCGCGACGGGATTTCGTTCTGGCCGACCTCGATGTAGTCGAGCTTGTCGGAGACGACCTCCCAAACCGTCTTCTTCGGGTCGATACCCGCGCGGCTCTGGTCGACGTATGACAGCTTGACGGTCTCGCCGACCTTCACGGTGCCGTCGTCCGGCTGCTCCAAGCCGACGATGGTCTTGAAGAGCGTGGACTTACCCACACCGTTCGGGCCGATGACGCCGACGATGCCGTTACGCGGCAGGGTGAAGGACAGGTCCTTGATCAACGTGCGGCCGTCGAAGCCCTTCTCCAGGTGGTCGACCTCGACGACGACGTTGCCCAGGCGCGGCGGCGTCGGAATCTGGATCTCTTCGAAGTCGAGCTTCCGCGTCTTCTCGGCTTCCGCGACCATCTCCTCGTAGCGTCCGAGGCGGGCCTTGTTCTTGGCCTGGCGGGCCTTGGCGCCCGAACGCACCCAGGCCAGCTCGTCCTTCAGCCGCTTCTGCAGCTTCTGGTCCTTCTTGCCCTGAACCTCGAGACGGTCGGCCTTCTTCTCCAGGTAGGTGGAGTAGTTGCCCTCGTACGGGTAGGCGCGGCCGCGGTCGAGCTCCAGAATCCACTCGGCGACGTTGTCCAGGAAGTACCGGTCGTGGGTGACGGCCAGGATCGCGCCCTTGTAGTCGGCGAGGTGCTGCTCGAGCCACAGCACGCTCTCGGCGTCCAGGTGGTTGGTGGGCTCGTCGAGCAGCAGCAGGTCGGGCTTGCTCAGCAGCAGCTTGCACAGCGCGACACGGCGACGCTCACCACCGGACAGGTGGGTGACGGGCTCGTCCGGCGGCGGGCAGCGCAGCGCGTCCATGGCCTGCTCCAGCTGGGAGTCGATGTCCCAGGCGTCGGCGGCGTCGAGCTCCTCCTGGAGCTTGCCCATCTCTTCCATGAGCTCGTCGGTGTAGTCGGTCGCCATCAGCTCGGCGACCTCGTTGTACCGGTTGAGCTTGCCCTTGACCGCGACACCGGCCTCCACGTTCTCGCGGACCGTCTTGGTCTCGTCCAGCTCGGGCTCCTGCATGAGGATGCCGACGCTGGCGCCGGGCGCGAGGAAAGCGTCACCGTTGTTGGCCTTGTCGATGCCGGCCATGATCTTCAGGACGCTGGACTTACCGGCGCCGTTGGGGCCGACGACACCGATCTTCGCGCCGGGCAGGAAGTTCAGGGTGACGTCGTCGAGGATGACCTTGTCGCCGTGCGCCTTACGGACCTTGCGCATCGTGTAGATGAATTCGGCCATGCCGTCGTCATGCCTTTCGTTGGCTGTTCGTCGTAGCGTTCTCGCAGCACGGACCCAGCGCGATCGATCTGGCGCGGTCTCACGAAAACTCGCTGACCATCCTAGGCAAGGCACAAAATCGCCCGGTGGCGCGGTCGGGGCGCCCCGGTGAAGGGCCTCGTCAGGCGCCCCGTCGTTCCGCCTACACCGACAGCGCCAGCCCGTCCGCATTCTCGGTCGCGGGCTGCTGGTCTTGCGGTGGCACGTCCGGGCCGGCCTCGACGTCAAGGGAACTCGGCCGCCGGGGATCGACCTTGACCTGGCACCGCGCCATGTCCGGGCCGACCGACGTCGCCCGTACCTCCATCGACGAGCGCCGGTTGCCTTCCTTGTCCACGTACTCGCTGGTGTAGATGTAGCCCACGACCACCACCGGGTCGCCTTTGAACAGTCGCCCTGCCACCCCATCGGCCACCCGGCCCCAGCAGTTCACCGTGACGTACAGCGAGTTGCCCGGCTCCCAACCGTCGTCGGTCTTCTTCCGCGAATTGCTCGCCATGCGGAACGTCACGAGGTTGCTCTCCCCGGCCCGGCGCGCGACCACGTCGGTGATCACGTTGCCGACCACAGTGAAGGGTGTCTCGAACATGTGCTTCTCCATCCATTTCGGTGTTGCCGGCGTTCTCGTCGGCCTGTGCGTCATTGACCCGCCCGGCACCGACAAAAGAACCGGCGCCGCTCGAAGGGCGGCGCCGGCTGTGGATGAATCGCGAACTGTGGATAACCGGGGACGGCGTCAGTCCGCCTCGATCGTTTTCTTGGTCTTGCGCCGCTGCAACTCCCGGACGTCGAACTTGATCCAGCCGATCGAGTCGACAGTCGCCATGTCCGCCAGGATCGACCGCAGCTCGGCCAGAAAAGCCGCGCGCCGCTCCTCCAGATCGGGTGCCGGTTCCAGCAGCTTCTGGTCGGCCACCACCTGCCGCGCCGTCGTGAACAGCAGCGCCGACACCGACTCGTTGCTGCGAATCCGGCCCTGCGCGACGTACTGCCGGCCGACCCCGAGCGCCCGCTTCGTCAGGTCTTTCTCGCTGATATTGGGCGGCGTGCCCCGCAACACGTCGGCGACCAGCTCGTAGGCTTCCAGGAACGGCCGCAGCATGGCACCGGCGATGATCGGACGCTTGGCCCGCAGCATCGCGTAGATGGCCTCGCCACCCTCGGCCAATTGCTGCTCGCAGTTGTCCTGCCACGACATCTCTTCGAGGATGTGCGCGCGGAACGACGCCGAGTCGGCGAAGTAGAACTCGAACTTGAGCAGGTCGCGCAGCCGCATCACCTGCGACCAGAACGCCTCCACCGGATCGGATTCCGCCTTGGCGGCATGCGCCATGGCCAATTCGACGATCGCGGTCTCCAGGAACGCGTCGATGGTGGTGTTGCGATAGAACGCCGCCTCGTGCTCGTCCTGCGGCGCGATGTACCAGACGGGCTGGCGGCCGCCGTCCACCGCGGTCACCGGATGTCCCCCGGACATCGCATCGAGCGTGGCCCGGACCCCTTCGGGGGTGCGCAGCCGCAGCACCGAGTTGGTCATCGGAATCTGTTTGCGCTCAAGGTAATCCAGTGCATCCTGCAGGGTGTGGTGTAACTGGTCCAGCGTCAGCGCCAAGCCACGGGTGGTCAGCAGCAGTGCCGATACCAGAGCCGTGGCGTTGACCGGGGTGGCCCGCAGAATGCGCCAGGCCACCTCGAAGGCCATCTTCTGCAGTGCGAGCCGCTTGACCGCCGGGTCGCTGGCCACCGCACCGTCGGGCGGCCCCAGCTGTTCCCGCATGGACACCGCTTCGGGGAAGCGCACATAAATCTTGCCGAAGTTCCGGTCGCCCTGGGCCTTGATGTAGTGGTACAGCCAGCTCAGACCTTCGGGGGTCTTCTCGCCGCCGCGGGCGTAGGCGGCGTACTCCGCAGTCTCGTGCAACTGGTCGAAGCTGATGGAGACGGGCTGCAGCAGGATGTCCTCGCTGCGGCCGTCGAGGTAGGCGTCGGCGACGTAGGCCAGCAGACCGAGCTTGGGCGGCAACATCTTTCCGGTGCGCGAGCGGGTGCCCTCGATGGACCAGTTGAGGTTGAAGCGCTTCTCCACGATGTACCCGACGTACTCTTTGAGTACGTACTTGTACAACGGGTCCCCGGCGATGTTGCGCCGGATGAAGATGACGCCCGAGTGCCGGAAGATCGGCCCCATCAGACCGAACGCGAGATTGATCCCGGCGAAAGTGTGCACGGGCGGCAGGCGGTTCTCCTGCATCGCCACCGGCACGATCACGCCGTCGAGGTACGACCGGTGCGAGAACAGCAGCACGGCCGGGTGCAGCTCCAGCGAGTGCCGCATGGCCTCGACCTGCTCGCGGTCGTAGTCCACCTTGGGGTCGAATCCCCTGCTGAAGATGGCGCGCCCGATCTTCGGGATGAAGTCGACGGAGAACCGGCTCCACCCCGTCGACAGCTCGTCGAGCATCTCGCCGGCCTTCTCGACCGTCGCGCCCGGGATCTTCTCCAGGCCTTCCCGGAACCGCGCCGACGCCAGCACCTCGGGCTTGACGAGCCGCGGCGATTTGTACTCGGGACCGAGCAACCGCAGCTCCACGCGCTCGATGGCGAGCTGCGCCCGGCGCAGTACGAACCGCGCGAATTCCCTTGGGTTTTCGGCGGTCGTGGTGTCCTTCCACTGTTGCCGCAGCTGCCCGACGGTGGCAGGTTCGCCGGCCACCACCCGGGCCCGCAACGGGTCCTTGCGCAGGATGCGGCGCTGCAGCAGCTCCGGTGGCCGGTAGCGGTCGCGGCCCGAGATCAGCGACACGATCTTGGAGCGCGTCGGCAGACCGGCGGGCACCCAGAACACCCGGACGGGAACCACCGAACGGCTCTCGTCGGCGCCGAGCAACTCGACCAGGCGGGCCAGGGTGCCGGGCGACGGCTCCCCCTCGGTCGGCAGTCGGAGCACCTCGAGGCGGGTGTCCGGATGCTGTTTGCGTTGGTGCGCCAGCCAATCGTTCAGCAGGTCCCACTCGGCGGCGGAGCCGACCGCGGTCAGCACCAGCGCGTCGTCGGTCGGGTCGAAGCTCGCGAGATCGTCAGCGGTGTGCTTCACCGTCGGCCCTTGGCGCTGCGGGGGGTATCGCCGTCGGTGTCGGTCGAGTCCTCGGTAGCCGGCGGCGCCGTCCGGTGGTACAGCGGATTGTCGGGCACCTTGTCGTGCGGCCAATTTCGGAGGGTGTCGAGGTAGAGCTGCCGCACCTCGGCGATGCGCTCGGACAGGTCGTCGAGCGTCCAATCTTCGACTGAAATCGGCGGGAAGACCACGACGTCGACCTTCCCCGCATGGAAGGTCGACGAATCGCGCGCGGCGATCACCTCCGCATTCCGGATGACGATCGGCACGACGGGAATGCCGGCGGCCATGGCCATCCGGAACGGCCCCTTCTTGAACTCGCCGACCTCGGTCGTGTCCAGGCGGGTGCCCTCGGGCGCGATCAGGATCGAAAGACCTTTACGGGCAAGGTCTTCCATCTTGCGTAGGCTCTCGATGGCCGAGGCCGGATCGTCGCGGTCGATGAACGCGGCGTCCATCACCTTGCCGATGGTGCCCATGATCGGGTTGCTTTCGAGCTCCTTCTTGCCCACCGAGGTGAAGTTGTCGCTCACCAGCGCGCCGGCGATCATCGGGTCGGCCTGGTTGCGGTGGTTGAAGATGAACACCGCGGGCCGTTGCGCGCGAAGGTTTTCCGCGCCGAGCACGTTGAGGTCGATACCCAGCGTGGCCATCAATGCCTTGCTCCACGCCGAGGTGAAGAAGTTGACTCCGGTGCGCCGGTTGCCGGTCAACAGACCGAGCCCGACGGCACCGGCCGCGACCGGCGCCAGCGATGCAATGCCGGCGATGGTTCGCAGCTGCGCGATGGGGCTGCTGCCACTGCGGCTGGAGAACTTCAGCACCGGCCAACCACGTTTGTCGGCAACAGATTCCAGCTTCGCCGCCGGGTTGGTGGGCCGCGGGTTGCCGACCAGGTACATCAGGGCGACGTCTTCGTCGCCGTCTGCGTAGAAGTAACTCTTCGCCAGATCGACGCCGTTGTTCGCCGCGAAATGCTGTGCGGCATTGGCCTTTCCGGGCCCCCACAGCACGGGCCTGACCACCTCGCCGGTGATGAGCCCGTACTCGTCGGTCTCGAACTTGTTGCACAGCACGTTCTTGATGCCGAGGAAGTTCGCTACCGGTTCCACCTGAACCGTCAGCGCCGACGAGCTCAGCACGACGGTGTGCCCGCGCGCCATGTGCGCGCGGACGAGCTCGCGCATCTCCGGATAGATGCGTTTCTTGATGTGCTGGATGAACAACCGCTCACCCAGCTCGTCGAGGTCGCTGAGCGAATTGCCGTTCAGCATCCGCGCCCCGCGGCCGATCAGGTCCTCGAACTCGGCGCGCCCCAGCTGGTGGTTCACCGCGGCCTGCACCATGCCGATGAATTCGCCGACACCCATCTGGCGGCGGCGCAACCGGTCCTGCGTCATGATCACGCCGGTGAACCCGGCCACCAAGGTGCCATCCATGTCGAAGAACGCCCCGACCTGTGGGCCTTGTGGACTGGCCAGGATTTCCGCCACCGACCCCGGCAACCGGGCGTTGCGGAACTCGCCCGCGTAGTCGTCGTCCGAACTCATTGCGCGGCACCCCCGTTCACTGCCGACTCGGCCGGTTCGTCCGGCAACTCGAACGATGCCGGGATCGCCCGGCCGTCCCCACCCAGGGCCAGCACCTCGTTGAAGCCGTCCACCAGGCAGCGGGCCCAGAGTTCGGGATCGTCGATCGACGCCCGGTCATAGCGGGTGCTGATGGTGACCCAGCCGCTGCGCGAGATGAGCACCGCCATCATCGCGACGCCGGGAAGTGGCCCGATTCCGTAATGCCGCAACACCTTTGCCCCGGCGATGAAAGTGTCGACCGGCGGGCCGGGGACATTGCTCGCCTGCACATCCGAGTTCACCACCGAGCCCGCCATCGACTCCAGCAGGGGGTCCGGCACCAGGTTCAACAGCGGCGCCACGACACCGACCACCTCGATGGCGCGCTCCTCGCGCTTGCGGGTCATCTGCGCGCGCACCTTCTGGATGCGCTTGCGCGGGTCGACGACGCCGATGGGCGCGGCGATGTTCACACCGGCAAATCTGTTGCCGCCGGCCGGATCCGAGTCGGAGCGCACATTCACCGGAACTGCCATCGGCAGCGAGGCGACGGGAACGCCCTTGGCCTCGTGGTAGCGGCGCAGCGCACCGCACAGGGCAGCGAGGTAGGCGTCGTTGATGGAGCCTTCGGCGGCCTTGGACGCCTTGTGCAGGTCACCGAACTTGATGTCGATGGCCTCACTACGCGACGCCAGACCACGGCGGCGCAGCACCGGCGACGGCGGCGCCGCCGGCGTCATCACCCGCCGACTCGACCGGACATAGTCGACCACTCCGCCGACCGCGTCGACCGGGTCGCGCACCATGCGCCCGACCAGACCGGCGGCACCACGAGTCGCATCCAGCACGTTGTTGGCGATGCCCTTGGGCAACGCGTTGATGCCTTGGCGCGCAAGGTCGTTCGGCGACAGATCTTCGGGGATCGGCAGCGGCGCCGCCGGCCTCGGCGCCGGGTCGCGCTCCAGGTCGTAGAGGTTGGCGAACATCTCCATGCTGCCCACACCGTCGGTGACGGCGTGGCTCATGTGCACGATGTTGGCAGCGCGGCCGCCCGGCAGCCCTTCGACCAACGTGGCCGTCCACAGCGGACGGGAGATGTCGAGCGGCGACTGCAGCGCCAGCTCGGCGAAGTCGAAGACCTCACGCAGCGTGCCCGCGCCCGGGGCGCGCACCCGCCGCACGTGGAAATCCAGATTGAAGTCCGGGTCGACGACCCAGCGCGCGGCGGCCGTCGGCAGGCTCGGCATCACGACTTTCTGACGCAGGCGAATCGCCTTGCGGGAGGCCTGCTCGAACCGCGCCCGGTACAGCTCCCAGTCCGGGGTGACGTCCAACAGTTCGACGCCCATGATGCCGGAACGGGTGCGAGGATTGGCTTCGCCGCGATGCATCAACTGATCGACTGCACTCAACTCTTCGGGCAACCCGGCCGTGTCAAAGTCCGGCACGTCGCTCATGGCTGTCGCTCTCCTCCGTCGTCGCCCAGCGGTGGCCCCTAACGCTAGTCCGATGCCGGGAACGGCGGGGGTCAATACCTCTGTTGCGATGCCCACGGCGACGAGGCGCCAGGTTAGACTTCGTGCGCGTTGCCCCCGTGGCGCAACGGATAGCGCAGCGGATTTCTACTCCGTAGGTTGCAGGTTCGAATCCTGTCGGGGGCGCTTTTTGTCGTGTATTACGTCGGCTGATGGCTGACATTTCTATGTCGGGTGATGCTGAAAGTCCCTCGTCCCTGGGGAGCGTTGCAGCGGCGCGTGCAGGAAGACGCAACCTGGGCGGAGGTCGCCGTTCAGCTCAGTGACCGCATCCAGATGGTTCGGGAGCCAGCTACAGTCCCGATCCATTCACGGCAACCGAAAAAGGCGCTTGTCACCAGAGCGGTGCCTGCGCCCGGCAGTGGGCCGACAGTTCTGGCACAGTAGCCGCGGGAGGTCGGTATGGGGTTATTTGACATGACGAACGACGGTGATTTTCCGGGCGGACCGCTGCGATGGATCCTCCTGCCGTTCCAGCTCACGGCATACAGTTGGTGGCTTCGCGTCATCAACCTTCGGTCCCGACAACCCGTCGTCGGCAGCTGCGACGTAGACGTTTCGCTGACAAGTCACGGGCTGCGGATTCACACGGTGTGGAAAACAATCGAGACGATAGGGCGCGGTGTCGAACTGCCTCGGCGCGTGATCCTTTGGTTGGCCGACGAAGCCGCGATCGAGAAACCGCCCCGCACGCTGCGCCGGCTGATGCGGCGTGGCCTGGAGATCAAACACTGTGGGCAGTTCGGCCCACACAGCAAGTACTTCCCCTACGTCATGGCGGATGAACCGACGCGCACTCTGGTCACTGCCGATGACGACGTGTACTACCCGCGGAATTGGCTGTCGAAGCTGGTGGCGGCGCATCGCCCCGGTGAGGTCACTGCGTATCGCGCGCGGATTCGTTCCGACACGTCCTATTCGACGTGGCCCATGTGCACGACCAGCGAACCCTCCGATCGCGTCTTCGCAACCGGCGTCTCCGGTGTCGCCTATCCGCCGGAACTGTTATCGGAGTTGCGGCGTCGCGGCGACAGCTTCCTCGCGGTCTGTCCGCACGCGGACGATGTCTGGCTGCACTTCGCGGCTTTAGCCAGCGGAGTCAACGTTCGCCAGGTGTCGAACACGGCTGCGAACTGGTGGCCGCAACTAGGAACAGCCGCCATCGGGCTGTGGCCCGAGAACGTCATAAACCACGCCAACGACGATGTCATTGGACCCACCCGACGGGCATGGATGGACGTCAAACGAACGCGAGGCAGCGTCACTGGGTAGTGGAACCGACTACCACGAAGGTCGGCACTAGACCCAGACGTGCCGCGCCGGCGCGGCTGTTTATTCGGCGATTATGACCAAGAATCGACCGGATTCAGCCGGTCCGATGCCGAACCAGCCAGAATCAAAACCACCGCCTACCAGCATAAACAAGCACATTTCCGGAACAGCCCGAACCCCAGATTCCAAATCCCTAGGTCGCAGGTTCGATTCCTGCCGGGGGCGCTTTTTGCTGGTGCGGCAGCGCCGGCTCGTCGATGGCGTCCGTCTCCGACTCGATGACCGTCTGCGACGGCGCCGCCCGCTCCCACAGGACGGCGCCGACGCACGCGGTGATGACCCAGCCCGCGCCACTGATCCCGCACCAGGTGAGCAGCGCCATCGCCACCCCGATCGGGCCGAAGTCGTCCCACCCGCGCAACAGCGGCGGGAAGATCATCCGGGCGGCCAGCGGCAGGACGGTCCCCTCTATCACCACGCCCGCCAAACCCGCGAGCAGCAGGGCACGCCACGCCCGGCCGCCGTCGCGCACCAACAGCGCGGGCGTCATGGTCCAGAAGATCCAGACCGGGATCATCGACACCGCGAAGTGCGCGGCGAGACTCCACCCGTGGTGCACGCCGCCGAAGGCGATGCGCTCCCGCAACCCGATCATGGTCAGGTACAGCGCGAACCACGTCACACCGCGCCACAGCTTGCCGCCCCAGCCGAAGGACTCGCGCCGCCACGCCCTGGCAAAGATGCCGGCGATGGTCATCGACATCGGGATGCCCCACACCAGGAAGCTTGCGACGCCAAAGAACGTCCAGTTGGACCGCAGGCCCGACGCGCGGCCGAAAGCGGCCCGCACGTGGTCGGTCAGCGGCGACGCCAGACCAAGTTGCCGGCTCACCACGACGCCAGGGCTGGCATTGTCGGCGAATCCGGTGAGATAGCTGAAGCCGATGATCGCCAGGGGGATCACCGTGGTGAACAGCTGGACCGACACCACGGTCCCGAGCGTGCCGCCGTCGATCTCGTTGAAGCGGTTGACGACGGCGACGATAGGCCGCAGCTGGCGCATCTCGGCCAGCTGCCGGTACCGGTCCTCGACGCGTTGCCGCATTGCCGGCGATTCGGCGTCGTCGCTCATGCTCCCCCTTCTACGGACCCCGGCATTGTGCCCGGTCGGGGGTGATCGGCGCGCCGAAACTGGGGGTACCACCCGCTTGCGGGGGACATTCCAGCAGAAAAGTTCGAGAAGACGCCTGCTGGACTGCCGTTTCGGCGGGAGGTTGTGGGTCAGACGGCCTTCGTCACGCCGTAGTAGGCGACGATGTCGTCGGTGTCGGAGGTCGAGCTGGTCAGCACCGCGTATGAGCGCAGGAACGACTGGCCGACGCAGCCGTCGACCTTGACGTGCGTGTCCTTGAGGGTGACGCGCACCGGCGCGGCCTTGAAGGCCTTCTTGTCGACGGGCACGGTGGTGACCGTGCCCGGCTTCGGGTGGATTTCCACGGTGCCGGACATCGGGAAAGAGACGCCGGTGGGGATCGGCGCGACGAACGACGAGGTGGCCGAGATACCGGCTTGTCCGATGAGTTTCACCTGGCCCAGCTCGATGCCGCAGCCAATCTGGTAGCCGGCCTCCAGCGTGCCGCCGTTGAGCGCGGTCTTGCCCTTGCCCGTCACCGTGCCCGTGAACGTCCCGCCCACGAGGTACTCGCGCGAGCTGACCGCGGTCGTGAGAGGTGCGACGGGGAGCTCGGTCTCGTTCTTCGCCACCACGGTGAGGGTCCAGCCGTCGGGGGTCGTCACCGTCGCTGGTTCTTCCGACGCCACCACGCCGGTGTCCGGCCGCGGGCCCGCGTCACCGACGAGTTCGGGGTCGGCGAACGCAGTGGTCGCGGCCCCCAACGGGAGCAACATGCCCACAGCAGCAACCACGGCAAAACGCTTCAACATGAACTCAGACGCCTCTCAAAACCAACAGCAAAGGAACCACACAGTTCTTTCGCAGATACGACGCCCGGTAAAGGTTTTGACTCACGCCAGTCAAAACACAGGCCATAGGCTGTGGTGGTGTCCGATCTCGTACTGACGCAGGTCATCGACCGCGTCGCACTCATCACGGTCAACGATCCCGACCGCCGCAATGCGGTGACCGCGGAGATGTCCGCCGGCCTGCGGGCCGCCATCAACGCCGCTGAGGCCGACCATGGCGTGCACGCCGTCGTCGTGACAGGCGCCGGCAAGGCGTTCTGTGCCGGCGCCGATCTGACCGCTCTGGGCGAGGCCACGGTGAACGGCCTGCGGGTGATCTACGACGGCTTCCTCGCGGTGGCCGACTGCACCCTGCCGACCATCGCCGCGGTGAACGGCCCGGCCGTCGGGGCGGGGCTCAATCTCGCACTCGCCGCCGACGTCCGGATCGCCGGGCCGGCGGCGGTCTTCGACCCGCGGTTCCAGAAGCTCGGGATTCACCCGGGCGGCGGCGCGACGTGGATGCTGCAGCGGGCCATCGGTCCCCAGGCGGCGCGGGCCGCGCTGTTGTTCGGCATGAAGTTCGACGCCGACGCCTCGGTGCGGCACGGCCTGGCGCTGGAGGTCGCCGACGACCCCGTCGCCGCGGCATTGGCGTTGGCTGCCGGGCCGGCTTCGGCACCGCGCGAGGTGGTGCTGGCCACCAAGGCGTCGATGCGTGCGACGGACCATCCCGGCGTCCTGGATTACGAGCAGCACGCGCGGGCCGTGGACATCGAGATCGTCCCGCAGGCGGCGTCGATCGAATCACCGGAGTTCGCCGCGAGATTGGCCGCGGCCAAGCAGCGCTGACTACTACGCGTCGAGCAGCGCCAGCTCGGGTGCCTCGATGAGCGCCCGCAATTCGCCGAGGAACGCGGCTGCGCCGGCTCCGTCGGCGATCCGGTGGTCGAAGGCACAGGCGAGCGTCATGGTCGGCCGCGCCACCACCGCACCGTCGCGCACGACCGCACGGGGTTTGAGCGTCCCCATCCCGAGAATCGCCGCCTCCGGATAGTTGATGACGGGCACCCCGTCATCCAGACCGAGAGCCCCGAAGTTCGACACCGTGAACGTCGACCCGTGCAACTGGGCAGGTTTGAGCGAGCCATCCCGGGCAGCGCCGATCAGCCCGTCCACTGCCCAGGCCAGCTCACGGGTGCAGAGCCGCTCGGCGTCCCGGACCACCGGCACCAGCAGTCCACGCGACGTCGCGACGCCGATACCCAGGTGCACCGAGTCGTGCAGATGCACTTGTGCGTCCCGGGCGCCGTGTCCGCCCGCAACCCAGGTGGCGTTGAACTCGCGATGATGGCGCAACGCGATGGTGAGCAGCCGCAGCGTCAGCACGAACGGTGTGACGGTCACGTCCGCGCCGGCGAGGGTGTCGCGGACCCGGAGCAATTCGGCGCAGTCCACCTGAACCGAGGCGTGTGCGTCCGGAATCTCCTTGCGCGACATCGTCATCCGGCGTGCCATCTCTGCCTGCACGCCACTGACGGGAACCACATCGGCCTCACCGGTCTGGTGCGCCGAGGCCAGCACGTCCGCACGCGTGACGATGCCGTCGGGACCTGACGGTGGCACCCCGGTCAAGTCGACGTGCAGGTCGCTCGCCAGCTTGCGCACCCGCGGTTTGGCGCGGGGGCGGCGCCGGGTGGTATCGAGATCCGCGTCCGCCCCGTATCCGACGAGCACGGGTTTGCGTACCGGCGCTTTGGCTTTCGGCTCGGGCCCGGGTTCAGGAGCTTCCGCCGTATCGGGGGCGATGCGCACGAGCATGGCGCCGACGGCGAGCGTCTGCCCTTCTGCCCCACCGAGTTCGGTCACCACACCGGGGTACGGGCTGGGTATCTCGACCGCCGCCTTGTTGGTCTCGACGGTGCACAGGACCTGGTTGAGTTCGACGGCGTCCCCCACCGCCACCGCCCAGGAGGTGATGGTCGCGTCCTCCAAGCCTTCGCCGAGATCGGGCACCAGGAAGTCATGGGTCGAGGTCATGGCTGGCTCATCGCCTTGTGCACGCAGTCCAGCAACCGGTCCACGCCGGGCAGCCACAGCTTCTCCAGCCGGGCCGGCGGGTAGGGAGTGTCAAAACCAGTGGCGCGCAACACGGGTGCCTCCAGGTCGTAGAAGAGCTCCTCAGAGATCCGGGCCGCCAGTTCGGCGCCGAAGCCGAGGGTGCGCGGGCCCTCATGCATGACCACCGCGCGCCCGGTCTTGCGGATCGAGGCCGCGATGGTGTCGAAGTCCAGCGGGTTCAGCGACCGCAGGTCGACGACTTCCAATTCGTGGCCGTCGGCCAAGTCGGCTGCTGCCATGGCGGTGTCGACGAGCGAGCCATAGGTGATGACCGTGACGTCGCGCCCGGTGCGCCGCACGGCGGCCTGCCCGACCGGCGGTGCGGGAACGCTGGTGTCCAGCTCTCCCTTGGTCCAGTATCGGCGTTTGGGTTCCAGGAAGATCACCGGATCGCGGGACGAGATGGCTTCGCGCAAAAGCCAATACGCGTCCGACGGCGTCGACGGAATCACCACTTTCAGCCCCGCGGTGTGCAGCCAATAGGACTCGGTGGATTCCGAATGATGCTCCACCGCGCCGATTCCGCCGAACGACGGGATCCGGATGGTCACCGGCATGTCGACATCACCGCGGGTACGCATCCGGTATTTGGCGAGATGGCTGACGATCTGGTCGAACGCTGGTGCGGCGAATCCGTCGAACTGGATTTCCGGTACCGGCACCAGGCCGCGGATCGCCATGCCGATGGCGATGCCCACGATCGCCGACTCGGCCAGCGGCGTATCGAAACACCGCGCTTCCCCGAAGGTTTCGTGTAGGCCGTCGGTGACGCGGAAGACCCCGCCGAGCTGCGCCACGTCTTCTCCGAACACCAGCACCCGGTCATCGGCGGCCATGGCGTCGTGCAGAGCCCGGTTGATGGCCTGCACCATTGACAATGTGGCAACTGTGGCGGACGTCGTCGCCGGCGGCTTCGGCTCGTCGGGCTCCGCGTCACCGGACCACGACGGGCGTTCGATGATCTGCGTCATGTCATCCCTCCCAATCCAGTTCGGCCAACAGCGCGTCGCGCTGCCGGGCCAGTTCGGGTGTGATGTCGGCGTAGACGGTGTCGAACATCTCCGCGATGTCGAAGTCCTCCGCGGTCAGCACGGTGTCCCGCAGATCAGCGCGGAGCCGGCGCGAGCGGTTCTCGACGTGCTCCTGCAGTCGCGGTGTCCACACCCCGACGTGTTCCAGGTACACCCGATAGCGCGCAATGGGATCGCGGGCCTCCCAGTGCTTCAACTCTTCCGGGTCGCGATACCGAGTCGGGTCGTCGGATGTGGTGTGCGGCCCCATCCGGTAGGTGACGGCCTCGATCAGCGTCGGACCGTCACCGTCGCGGGCGCGCTGCGCGGCCTCGGCCATGACAGCGTAGCAGGCCAGTACGTCATTACCGTCGACGCGGATGCCGGGCATGCCGTAGCCGATGGCACGGTGCGCGATCGACGGACCCGCCTGCTGATGACGCACCGGCACCGAGATGGCCCACTGGTTGTTCTGCACGAAGAACACGCACGGCGCCGACGCGACGGCGGCCATGTTGAGCGCCTCATGCATGTCGCCCTCGGACGTCCCACCGTCGCCGACGAACGCCACGGTCACCGAGTCCTCACCGAGCCGCTGTGCGGCCATCGCCGCACCGACCGCGTGCAGGCCGTGCGACCCGATGTCGATCGATATTGGCGCACAGTGTTTTTCGGTGAAGCCCAAGCCGCCGTGCCACCGCCCCCGCCATACGGCACTGATCTGGGCCGGCGTGATGCCGCGGACCAGTAGGGCGCCGAGTTCCCGGTACTGGGGAAACAGCCAGTCGGTTTTACGCAGGCATGCCGCCGCACCGACCTGCGCGGCTTCCTGGCCACGGCACGAGGCGAACAGCGCGAGTTCACCCTGACGTTGCAGATTGACGAATTCGACGTCCAGGTCGCGGGTGACGACCATCTCTTCGTAGAGCCAGCTCAGCGTTTCAGGAGGCAGGTCGCGTCGATATCGCTCGTCGGAGGTCGGTGCGCCATCGGGGGCAACCAGTTGAACCGGCGCCAACCCCACGTTGCTGTCCACGTCGTGGGCCGACACGTCAGCCATACCGCCTCCTTTCGGTGACGGCATGTTCGGCCGTCAGTCCGCGAGAAGCTCAGCGCGGTGGCGACCAGGGCAACCCCCGGGTCGTGGGGGCCGCCGGCCGATGCCGGGGTGTGGCATCAGTCGGATGATCCGCTCTGCTCGCCGCAGTGCTGGGGCATCACCGCCATTATGCGCCTGAGGACGCACCGGTCGCGGTTATCGCAGGTAACGGATTGGGGCGGTGTCGCCCCGACTCGCCGAAACGGCATTCCAGCAGGTCCGTTCTCAGACTTTTCCTGCTGGAATGCCGTTTCGGCGGAAACTCAAGGGGCCAGGGCGACGATCCGCTGGGCCCGGCGGAGCACCGGCATGTCGACCATCAGGCCGTCATACTGGAAGACCCCGCGCTCGCGGGTCGCGGCGTCGAGTACCGCACGCGCCCACGTGATGTCCTTCTCAGTCGGTGCATAGCCGTCCCGGATCACCGCAACCTGGGTTGGGTGGATGGCCACCTTGGCGTCGAATCCGACGGCCACCGCATCGTCGACCTCGGCCCGCAGGCCATCCAGGTTCTTGATGTCGAGGTAGACCGAGTCCAGCGCAACTTTGCCGAAAGCCTTGGCGGCCAACAGCGATTGCGACCGGACATGCTTGGCGACGTCGCGGTACGTGCCGTCGGGCCACCGGTTGGCGGTGCCGCCCAGCACCGCGAACAGGTCCTCGGCCCCCCACATGACGGCGTAGGTGTTCTCGACCCGCGCGGTCTCGGTGACGGCGAGCGCCCCGAGCGGGGTCTCCACCAGCACCACCACATCCAGCGGCGCCAGCGCCCGAACCTGTTCGGCTGATTCGGTTTTGGCCAGCATCACCGTGGTGTACGGGGTGCGGGCCAGCGCCTCCAGGTCCAGCGGATGATCCGCGGTGTCCGACGGATTCAGCCGCACCACGGTGCGCGCCGGGTCCAGCGGGGTGTCGATCAACGCCTGGCGAGCGGCCGGCCGGTCCTTGGCCGCACAGCCGTCTTCCAGGTCGAGGATCACCACATCGGCTGCGGCAGCAGCTTTTTCGAACCGCTCAGGCCGGTCCGCCGGGCAAAACAGCCAGCCCGGACCGGTAGCAGACAGAGTCATTTTTGCTCCTCGCGTGCGCGCCGAGTCATCAGTTCTCGCCTGCCGGACGCTTGCGGACCATTGTCTTGCGCGTCGCCGTGGCGACGATATCGCCGTGCTGGTTGCGGCCGGTGTGAGCGAACGTGACGATGCCCTCCCCCGGCCGGCTCTTGGACTCGCGTTTTTCGAGGACCTCGGATTCCGCGTAGAGCGTGTCACCGTGAAAAAGCGGCCTGGGGAAAGCGATGTCGGAGAAACCGAGGTTCCCGACGATCGTGCCCTGCGTCAGCTGCGCGACCGACAGACCGACCAGCGTGGACAGCGTGAACATCGAATTCACCAGCCGCGCGTGGAACGGCGGCAACGCGTCGGAGAAGGCGGCGTCCAGGTGCAGCGCCTGCGTGTTCATGGTCAGCGTCGTGAACAGGACGTTGTCGGCCTCGGTGACGGTGCGGCCGGGCCGGTGTTTGTAGATCACGCCCGGCTCGAACTCCTCGTACCAGAGCCCGCGCTGCTCTACGACTTTCTTGGGTCCTGCTTCTCCGGTGCTCACAGTCCGGCCTCCCGCGCGATCAGCATCAGCTGAACTTCCGTTGTGCCCTCCCCAATTTCGAGGATCTTCGAATCGCGGTAGTGCCGGGCCACCGGGTACTCGTTCATGAAGCCGTAGCCACCGAACACCTGGGTGGCGTCGCGGGCGTTGTCCATGGCGGCCTCGCTGGCGATCATTTTCGCGATGCAGGCCGCCTTCTTGAACGGCTTGCCCGCCAGCATCAGCGCCGCGGCGTCGTAGTACGCCGTGCGGGCGACGTGAGCGCGGGCCTCCATCCGCGCGATCTTGAAGGCGATGGCCTGGTAGCCACCGATCTTGCGGCCGAACGCTTCGCGCTCCTTCGAGTACTTCACGCACTCGTCGACGCAACCCTGCGCCACGCCGACCGACAGTGCGGCGATGGCGATGCGGCCCTCGTCGAGGATGCGCAGGAAGTTTGCGTAGCCACGGCCGCGGTCGCCGAGCAGGTTCTCGGCCGGTACCCGCACGTCGTCGAAGCTCAGCGGGTGGGTGTCCGAGGCGTTCCAGCCGACCTTGTCGTAGGCGGGTTCGGCGGTGAAGCCCGGGGTCGGCACCGGCACCAGGATCGACGAGATCTCCTTCTTCCCGTCGGGCCCTTCACCAGTCACGGCGGTGACGGTCACCAGCTTGGTGATGTCAGTGCCGGAGTTGGTGATGAACTGCTTCGAGCCATTGATAACCCAGCTGTCACCGTCCAATTTCGCGGTGGTCTTGGTGGCGCCGGCATCGCTACCGCCGCCGGCCTCGGTCAAGCCGAAGGCGCCCAACGCCTTTCCGCTGGCGAGCAGCGGCAGCCACTCCTGCTTCTGCTCCTCGGTGCCGAATCGGTACACCGGCATGGCGCCCAGTCCGACGCCCGCCTCCAGCGTGATCGCCACGCTCTGGTCCACCTTGCCCAGCTCTTCCAGAGCCAGGCACAGGGCGAAGTAGTCGCCACCCATGCCGCCGTATTCCTCGGGGAAGGGCAGGCCGAACAGGCCCATGTCGGCCATGCCGTCGATCACCTTGTACGGGAAGGTGTGGTCCTTGTCGTGCTGTGCGGCGACGGGCGCGACGACGGTCTGCGCGAACTCCCGAACGGTCTTGGCCAGCTCGGCGTAGTGGTCCGGCAGGGTGCCGGTGGACAGAAAATCAGTCATGAGGAGCTTCCTTACTCGCAGCGGTAATCCGGGCCAGCGGCTGGCCCACTTTGACCTGATCGCCAACGGCGACAAGCAATTCCACGGTGCCGGCGACCGGCGACGACAACGCGTGTTCCATCTTCATGGCCTCGACGGCGACCACGACGTCACCGGCACCGACCGTCGCACCGTCCTCGATACCTACGGCGACAACGGATCCGGGCATCGGGCTGACGATCTCGGCGTCGCCGCTGTGTTCGTCGTCGGCGCGGACGGGGGCTTCCCGCACGTCCTCGATGACCGTGGTGCGGCCGCCACCGGCCAGCCACAGCCGGTGGTCCTCGAAGGCGGTCAGGTATTCGGTGCGCAGACCGTCGACGGTGACCACCAGCCGGTCGCCGTCCAACGACGCCGTCACACTGCGTGATTCGCCATCTTCGATGCGCGCCGTGGCGGCACTGGGCGTACCGGTGAGGTGCACGTGGTCGGTCCGCTCGCCGGCCCGCAGCCGGATGGTTGTCGGTGCGTGCTCGCCAACCCGCCAGCCCGACGGCGTGGCCCACAGCTCGCCGGCATCCGACCAGCTGTGCAGCCAGCGGTACGCGGCAGCCGCGATGAATTCGTCGTCTCCGGCCTGTGTGGCGACATAGTCGCCGGTGCGGCGGTCCAGCAGACCGGTGTCGAGGCGTCCGGCGATGACGTCCTCGTCGGCCAGCAGGAACCGCAGGAAGTCGATGTTGGTTCCGACGCCCAGCACGGCGGTGCCGGCCAGCGCCCGGTCGAGTCCACGCCGCGCCGACTCTCGGTTCGGGCCGTAGGCAATGATTTTCGACAACATCGGGTCGTAGTCGCTACCGATCACCGAGCCGGCCCGGATGCCGGAATCCACCCGGGCAACAGACTCCCCATCGCTCCTCACGTCCGCAGCGGGCTCGGCCAGCGCCAGTACGGTGCCGCCAGTCGGCAGGAAGTCGTGCGCCGGGTCTTCGGCGTAGACGCGGGCCTCGATGGCGTGGCCCGTCATCGTGATGT
Source organism: Mycolicibacterium sp. HS_4_1 (assembly GCF_054515875.1). NCBI lineage: Bacteria > Bacillati > Actinomycetota > Actinomycetes > Mycobacteriales > Mycobacteriaceae > Mycobacterium > Mycolicibacterium sp. HS_4_1. The sequence continues at coordinate 1,607,502 of NZ_CM137261.1, read as the reverse complement.
CGTCCTGTGCCACCGGTAGTGCCTCACCGGCCGCTACCCGCACCTGAAGTTCAACCAGGTCGATGCCCGTCACCAGTTCGGTGACAGGGTGTTCCACCTGAAGACGGGTGTTCATCTCCATGAAGAAGAACTCGTCAGGCCGGTCGGCCGAGACGATGAACTCGACGGTGCCGGCGCCGCGGTAGTCGACGCTGCGGGCGGTGTCGCACGCGGCCGCACCGATCCGGGCCCGGGTCGCCTCGTCCAGCACAGGCGACGGGGCCTCTTCGATGACCTTCTGGTGCCGGCGTTGCAGGCTGCATTCGCGCTCACCGAGATGCACGACGTTGCCGTGGCTGTCCGCGACAACCTGGACCTCGATGTGCCTGGGGTTCAACACGAACCGTTCCAGGAACAGGGTGTCGTCGCCGAACGCCGACGCGGCCTCGCGCCGGGCCGAGGTGAGGGCAGCCGCAAGTTCACTGGCGGAATGCACCACCCGCATGCCCTTACCGCCGCCACCGGCAGACGGCTTCACCAACACCGGGAACCCGATCTCGGGCGCACCCGCGATGAGCTCGTCGTCCGTCAGGCCGGGACGCGAGATACCCGGAACCACTGGAACTCCGAAGGCCGACACCGCTGCTTTGGCGGTGATCTTGTCGCCCATGGTGCCGATGGCCTTGGCCGGCGGCCCGATGAAGACGATGCCCGCGTCATGCAGTGCAGCCGCGAATTCGGCGTTCTCCGAGAGGAATCCGTAACCGGGGTGCACGGCCTGTGCACCGGTGCGCCGGGCCGCGCTCACGATGGCCTCGATGCTCAGGTAGCTCTGCCGGGCCGGGGCGGGGCCGATGTTCACCGCGACGTCGGCCTCGAGCACATGCCTGGCACCGGCGTCGGCATCGCTGAACACCGCGACCGAGCGAATACCCATGGCACGCAGGGTGCGCATGACGCGAACTGCGATCTCGCCACGATTGGCGACCAAGACGGTGTCGAAAGTCTTCATCAATCTCACATCCTGAAAACGCCGTAGGACACGGGCTCGAGCGGAGCCTGTGCCACAACCGAAAGAGCCAGTCCCACCACGGTTCTGGTGTCTGCCGGGTCGATGACGCCGTCGTCCCAGAGCCGGGCCGTCGAGTAGTACGGGTTGCCCTGATCTTCGTACTGCTGGCGGATCGGGGCCTTGATCGCCTCTTCCTCCTCGGGCGTCAGTTCGCCACGCACGGTGGCCAGCACCGAGGCGGCCTGCTCCCCGCCCATCACCGAGATGCGGGCATTCGGCCACATCCACAGGAAGCGTGGGGAATACGCGCGTCCGCACATCGAGTAGTTGCCGGCGCCGTAGGAGCCACCGATCACGACGGTCAGCTTCGGCACCCTGGCGCAGGCCACGGCGGTGACCATCTTGGCGCCGTGCTTCGCGATGCCGCCCGCCTCGTAGTCGCGGCCGACCATGAAGCCGGAGATGTTCTGCAGGAACAACAGTGGCACCGACCGCTTGTCGCACAGTTCGATGAAATGTGCGCCCTTCTGGGCGGATTCACCGAACAACACACCATTGTTGGCGACGATGCCCACCGGGTGGCCGTGGATGCGCGCGAAGCCCGTCACCAGCGTGGTGCCGTATTCGGCCTTGAATTCAGTGAATTCGCCGCCATCGACGATGCGGGTGATCACCTCGTGCACGTCGTACGGCACCTTGGAGTCGATCGGCACGACGTCGTAGAGCTCGGTCTGGTCGCACACCGCGTCCACTGTCGGCGCGACGTCCCACGGCGTCTCCGCACGCGGCCCGAACGTCGCGGCGATGCGGCGCACGATGCGCAGTGCGTCGCGGTCGTCGTGGGCCAGGTGGTCGGTGACACCGGAAGTCTTGGAGTGCAGGTCGCCACCGCCGAGGTCCTCGGCCGAAACCACCTCTCCGGTAGCGGCTTTCACCAGTGGCGGACCGCCCAGGAAGATGGTGCCCTGATTGCGGACGATGACGGCCTCGTCACTCATGGCGGGAACGTAGGCACCGCCGGCGGTGCAGGAGCCGAGCACCGCGGCGATCTGCGGAATGCCCCGCGCCGACATGTTGGCCTGGTTGAAGAAGATGCGGCCGAAGTGCTCGCGGTCCGGGAACACCTCGTCCTGGCGCGGCAGGAACGCGCCGCCGGAGTCCACCAGGTACACGCACGGCAGCTGGTTCTGGCTGGCGATCTCCTGCGCCCGCAGGTGCTTCTTGACCGTGATCGGGTAGTACGTGCCGCCTTTCACCGTCGCGTCATTGGCGACGATCATGCACTCGCGGCCCGAGACCCTGCCGATGCCGGCGATCATCCCGGCGCCCGGGCATTCGTCGTCGTACATACCGCCCGCGGCCAGCGGCGCGATCTCCAGGAATGGGCTGCCGGGGTCGAGGAGTCCGTTGACCCGGTCGCGCGGCAAGAGCTTGCCCCGACCGACGTGGCGCTCCCGTGAGCGCTCCGACCCACCGAGCGCGGCGGTGGCCAGCCTGTCCTTCAGATCAGCCACCAGCGCCAGGTGCTGCTCGCGGTGCGATACCCGTCGGGAAACGCTCGGCACCATCGTCGCTCCATTTCGCTTGAGTTAATGGCGAATAACCGAACGCGATGTTAGTCTTCATTAACTGAGTTGTCCAGACCGGGTTGGAGGTGTCAATGGCGGCATCAGAGGCACGCGCCACCGCGGCCACGCATCCCGCACCTGCCGACGCCGAAACCCCGCGCAGCCGAGCCAAATCCGACCGCCGCAGCCAACTGGTCGCCGCCGCCGGGCGGCTCATCGCCGAGCGTGGCTATCTGGCGGTCCGCCTCGAGGACATCGGCTCCGCGGCCGGTATCAGTGGGCCCGCGATCTACCGCCACTTCCCCAACAAGGAAGCGCTTTTGGTCGAGTTGCTGGTCAGTATCAGCGCCCGGCTGCATGACGGCGGACGCGCCGTCGTCGCCGGCACCGACGACCCTGCTGAAGCGCTCGACGGACTCATCGAGTTCCACCTCGACTTCGCGCTGGGCGAATCGGACCTGATCCGGATTCAGGACCGCGACCTGAACAACCTCCCCGACGCCGCCAAGCGGCAGGTGCGCCGGTCGCAGCGCCAGTACGTCGAAATCTGGGTCGACGTGCTGCGCCGGCTCGACCCGTCGCGCAGCGAAGCCGACGCCCGCACCATGGCGCACGCCGCATTCGGGCTCCTGAACTCGACCCCGCATAGTGTCAGCGCGGGCGGTGCCCGCAAGCAGGAGGAATCCTCGCGCGCCGTGCTGCGCGCCATGACGCTCGCGGCACTGGCCCCGCACCGCTGACCCGCCCCGCCGCAACGTCCCCACGGTCCGCCGCGCGCCGCAGGTACCCTGCAAACATGAGGTGGGCATGACCGGATCGCGCGACGACGGGCTGGACGCCACCAGAAAACTCCCGGCCATGCCGACGGCCGGCTACCAGACCGACGCCTTCACCGATCCCTACGGTGTCGCCGCACCACCGAAGGTCCGCCGCCACAAGTGGCTGTTCCCGCTGGCCGGAGCGGTGCTGATCCTGGCGCTCTGCATGGTGATCGCCATGGTCATCGTCGACAGTTCCGAGCAACAAACCCTTGTCGCACCGCCGCCGCTGCCGGCGCCGACGCAGGATCCGATGTCGTCGTCGACGACTGTGACGACCACCACGACGCCCGAAAGCGGCGAGCCCAGCGAAGCCGTCAGTCCCCCCGCCGCGGCGGCGCCCTCGGATCCGGAAAGCGGTGACACCGAAGCGGTCCTGTACTCGGTGATCGGCAACGGCCGCGCCGTGAGCATCACCTACGTCGACACCGGCGGCGTGCTGCAGACGGAGTTCAACGTGCCCCTGCCGTGGACCAAGGAGGTTCAGCTGGGCCGGCCGGCGGCGCGCTCGGCCAGCGTCAGCATCGTCAACGCGGGACGCGGCATCGCCTGCATCATCTCGATCGACGGCACCCAGATTCAGCAGCGGGAAGGCGCCGGCCTCACGGTGTGCCGGCAGTCAGGCAGGCGCGGCCGCGGGCACTAGCGCCGGGCCGGCACCTTCACCAGCAGCATCCCCACCAGTCCGATCCCCAGGACGGTGCACAGACCACCGAGGCCCGCGCGGGTCGTGGCGAAGATGTCGATGAACATCGAGAACAACCACGGCGACAGGATGTGCGCTGCCCGGCCCGTGGTGGTGTACAACCCGAAGGCCACACCCTCCTTGCCGTCCGCCGCGATGCGGAGCATCAGGTTCCGCGACGCCGACTGGGTGGGGCCGACGAACAGGCACAGCGTCAGACCGCAGATCCAGAACGCCAACGGGCCCGACAGGAACATCAGGGTCGTGCCCACGGCCACCATCGCGGTCAGCGAGCCCACGATCACACGCTTGGAACCGATCCGGTCGTCGAGCAACCCGCCGAGCGCCGCACCGAGCGCCGCGATGGTGAACGCGCCGGCCCCGAACAGCGGCACACTCGTCGGCGCCAGGCCGTAGACGCTGACCCCCACCACCGGGCCGAAGATCGAGATGCCCGTCAGGCCGTCGCGGAAGACGGCGCTGGAGATCAGGTAGTAGACGACGTTGCGGTCGCGTCGCCACTCCCCGACCACCTCGGTCCACAACCTGCGATAGGCACCGAGGAACCCCACGGCCGGACTGCCGTCGTGCGGCGGCGACTTCACCGTGAGCAGCAACGGCAGCGCGAAGAGGGTGAACCACGCCGCCGCCACCAAGACCGCGTACCGGTCCGGCTTGCCGTCCGAGTTCGGGATACCCAGCAGGCCGAGCGTGTCGCCGCTGCCGGACTTGAACCCCACGAAAACCAGGAGCAGCAGCACGACGCTGCCGAAAAACCCTGCCGCCAAGCCGAATCCAGAGATGCGGCCCGAGGTCATCGGAGTCGACATCTGACGCAACATCGCGTTGTACGGGACGGTTGCCAGATCCATGCACGCCGCCGTGGCGGCCAAAAGCGCCAGGCCGATCCACAGGTAGTGGTAGTCGGGCTTGATGAACGTCATCGACGCCGTCAGCACCACCACCGCGCCCGTCAGCGCGGCGAGGGCACGGCGCCGCCGGTACGCGGCGTCGACCATCACGCCCGTCACCGGGGCCAACAGCGCCACCGCGATACCGGCCACGAGCACGGCGCGCCCGAGCCAGCTCTCCGGCGTCGTCGAGCCCGGCAGCCCTTTGCCGACCTCGGAGATGAGGTAAATGTTGAATCCGAATGTCGCCACGATCGCGTTCACGCCCGTGGCGCCGCTGTCCCACAGCGCCCAGGCGGCGACGCGACCCCGGTCGACGGGTGGGAGCCCCGCCGCGGGGCTGCTCGGGGCCCGTCGATTCGCTCGGCAAGCCTCGCTCATGCGCTCACTCTATTGGTCCTTACGATTGGCCCCATGCCTGTACCCGCTCCCAGTCCCGACGCCCGCGCCGTCGTCACCGGCGCCTCTCAGAACATCGGTGAAGCGCTGGCCACCGAACTCGCGGCGCGCGGCCACAACCTGATCATCACGGCCCGCCGCGGTGACGTGCTGGCCGAGGTCGCGGGGCGCATCACCGACAAGTACGGCGTCACCGTCGAGGTGCGGGCCTGCGACCTGACCGACCCGGCCGACCGCGACAAGCTCTGCGAGGAACTGGCGCAGCGCAACATCTCGATCCTGTGTGCCAACGCCGGCACCGCGACATTCGGCGCCGTCGCCGACCTGCCCGCCGAGGGCGAGAAGGCCCAGGTCCAACTGAACGTCCAGGGCGTGCACGACCTCGTGCTGGCCGTCCTGCCCGGCATGATCTCGCGCCGCGGCGGCGGCATCCTGATCTCCGGTTCGGCCGCGGGCAACTCACCCATCCCGAACAACGCGACCTACGCCGCGTCCAAGGCGTTCGCCAACACGTTCAGCGAATCACTGCGCGGCGAACTCAAGCCGCACGGCATCAACGTCACGCTGCTGGCGCCCGGACCGGTGCGCACCGAGCTGCCCGACCCGTCCGAGCAGTCACTGGTCGAGCGGCTGATCCCCGACTTCCTCTGGATCGACACCGAATACACCGCCCGGATTTCGCTGGACGGCCTGGAGCGCAACAAGATGCGGGTCGTGCCCGGCATCACCTCCAAGGCCATGTCGACCGCCAGCGGCTACGCCCCGCGCGCGATCGTCGCGCCGATCGTCGGCGCGGTCTACAAGAAGCTCGGCGGGTCGTAGGACCGGACGACCTACCTGCGGCGGGCCGTGCCGAACAGGCTGCGGGTGATCTCGCGGCCTGCCACGGTCGCCGCCGAGCGCAGGAAACTCTTGAACGCCGGGCTCTGCAGGACTTCGGCCACCACGCCGGGGCCTTCGGCCTCGACTTCGACGCGGCCGGACGCCGTGAGATCGGGCTCTTCGGCCGGTGTGGGCGCGGGCGCGGTGTCCGGGGCGGCAGGCGGTGCACCGGCCGGGGCCGGCGGCGCAGACAGCCGCTCGTAGGCCGAGTCGCGGTCGACTGTCGGCCCATAGGTCGCTTGCAACGCGCTGGCCTTGGCCGCGGCAACAATGGCGTCAGGGCCGATGGTGCCCATGAGCGACCGCGGGGCGCGCAGCCGCGTCCATGCCACCGGCGTCGGCGCACCCACCTCCGACAACACCGTGACGACGGCCTCGCCGATCCCGAGCGACGTGAGCGCCGACTCCAGGTCGTAGACGGACGACTTCGGGTACGTCCGGACCGTTTTGCTCAAGGCCTTCTGGTCATCGGGTGTGAAGGCACGGATCGCGTGCTGGACACGGGCACCCAGCTGGCTGAGCACGTCGTTGGGAATGTCGGTCGGCAGCTGGGTGCAGAAGAAGACGCCGACGCCCTTCGAACGGATCAGCTTGACGGTCTGCTCGACCTGGTCCAGGAACGCCTTGGACGCGTCGGCGAACAGCAGGTGCGCCTCGTCGAAGAAGAAGACCAGCTTCGGCTTGTCCGCGTCACCGATCTCCGGCAGCGTGGTGAAAAGGTCGGCCAGAACCCACATGAGGAACGTCGAGAACAGCACCGGCCGCGCGGCCTGGCTGCCCAGCTCCAGCAGCGTGATGATGCCGCGGCCCTGTGGGTCCAGCCGCATCAGGTCCTCGGGCTTGAGCTCGGGCAATCCGAAGAAAGTGTCTCCGCCCTCGGCCTCCAGGTTGATCAGCGCACGCAGGATCACGCCTGCCGTGGCCGGCGACACCGCGCCGAGCGCCTTGAGCTCCTCTTTACCGTCATCACTGGTCAAGAACTGGATGACGCCGCGCAGATCCTTCAGGTCATCGAGTAGCAGACCCTTCTGGTCCGCCCAGTGGAAGATCAGACCGAGCGTCGACTCCTGAGTCTGGTTGAGCCCCAACACCTTCGACAGCAGGATGGGCCCGAAGCTGGTGACGGTCGCCCGCACCGGAACGCCCACACCGGTGGTTCCCAGGGACAGGAACTCGACGGGAAACGCGGTCGGCGCCCAGTCGTCGCCGGTGTCGGTGGCGCGCTGAGCGGTCTTGTCGCCCGCCGCGCCGGGCTGCGCGAGCCCCGACAGATCGCCCTTGACGTCGGCCATCACGACGGGCACCCCGGCCGTCGACAGCTGCTCGGCGATCACCTGCAGCGTCTTGGTCTTACCGGTACCGGTCGCGCCGGCGATCAGGCCGTGCCGGTTGATGGTGGCCAGCGGAATCTTGACCTGAGCGCCGGCATCGACAGCTCCGTCGACGACGACCGCGCCCAGGTTCAGCGCCTGGCCGGTGACGGCGTAACCAGCGGCGATCTGCTGCGCGGGGGATGCACTCGATTCGGTCGTCATGCGCCTGACCCTACTTCGTCAGGTCACTGGTGCCCGGGTGTGGACACCCCGTGATCGGCCTGCGAATAGTCTGGAACACCGTGCGTGACGAACTGGTATGGATCGACTGCGAGATGACGGGACTGGATCTCAAGTCCGACCGACTCATCGAGATCGCGGCATTGGTCACCGACAGCGACCTGAACGTGCTGGGCGACGGGGTGGACGTGGTGATCAACACCGACGACGCCGCACTGGACGGCATGGCCGACATCGTGATGAAGATGCACACCCGCTCGGGCCTGATCGAGGAGGTGCGGACCTCCACGGTCACCCTCGAAGACGCCGAGCAGATGGTGCTGGACTACATCCGCAGCCACATCGGACAGGCGAAAACCGCTCCCCTGGCCGGTAACTCGATTGCCACCGACCGCGGCTTCATCGCCCGGGACATGCCCCGCCTCGACGATTTCCTGCACTACCGGATGATCGACGTCAGCTCGATCAAAGAACTGTGCCGCCGCTGGTACCCGCGAATCTATTTCGGGCAGCCGGACAAGGGGCTCGCGCACCGCGCGCTGGCCGATATCCACGAGTCCATCCGCGAGTTGAAGTACTACCGCGGCACCGCGTTCGTGCCCGCACCCGGCCCGTCTACCAGCGAAATCGCGGCTGTCGCGGGCGAGCTGGGCCCGCCGACGAACAACGCGACGGTAACCGATTCGGCTTAGCGGGCCGAAACGGCTAATATCTACGACGCTGCTAACGCCGAGAGGCTCGCAGCAATGGTGGCTGTAGTTCAGCTGGTAGAGCACCAGGTTGTGATCCTGGGTGTCGCGGGTTCGAGTCCCGTCAGCCACCCCGAGGTAGAACATCGCCTCACCCGCATGCGGGTGAGGCGATGTTTGTTTTCCAGGCCACACCCAGCCCGCTGGCACAGTGGTGAGCGTGGGTGACGTGATCGAGTTGCGAGCAGTCCGTCTCGACGGGCCCCGCGTCCGCCTCCGTAAAGCGCGCGACGACGACGCCGAGGGCCTGATCGAAACCCAGACCGACGAACGGGTGCGGCGGTACCTGGGTGGCCCGCGGCCCGTCGACGAGGTTCGCGCCGTGATCGAATCCGTAGGGGCGGCAACACCATTGGAAGCCCCCAGCTGCTACATCGTGGCGGCCGGGGATTCCGACGAAATGCTGGGGACTGTGACGCTCGGCCGCCGCCGCAACGACGTTCCCGGCCATCTGCACCCCGGTGGCGACGAGCTCGAGCTGAGCTATGTCTTTCGGCCGCACGCGTGGGGCCGGGGTTATGCGAGCGAAGCTGCGCGACTGTTGCTGCAGTACGCGGCCGACGAACTGGACGACCAACCTGTCGTGATCGTCACCCAGACCGCCAACCGCGCCTCACTGCTGCTGGCCGAGCGCCTCGGCTTCAGTGTGGTGAGCACGTTCGAGCAGTACGACGCCGAACAGGCGCTGGCGACCGCTCAACTGGCCACGTTCCGAACGCCCGAGGCCTAGGTTCAGCCAGGCACCTGGTCCAGGAAGCCGTGCACCGACCGGATTCGGCCGTCGGCGTCGGTCGCCAAAACGTCGAAGCCGACGATCGGCGGTTGCTCCCCGGCCGGCCCCAGCCCCCACTGAAAGCGGGCCTGGTTGTGGTGGCTGTCCGGTCCGCTGACGAGTGAGAAGACGAATCCAGGGAACTGGGAGTGCACCGCACCGATGACCCCGGAGATGGCGTCGCGACCACCCACGTCGGCCATCGGGTCCGTGTACGTCGCCTCCGGCGCCCAGTGATCGCCGAGTAGGGCGTTCCGCTCGGCTGGGTCGGTGGCGTTCCACGTCTTCAGGTAGGCGGTGACGATGTCGTTCATGCTGACCTCTTTCTGTCGGTTGGTCAGCTCCAAGCTTGGCCACGCCGGCGCGGCAAGTCGATTACGTCATAGGTAATGATGTTCCGCCACTTGGGTTTTCACCAGATGACCCGCAGGCCATTCAAGCCGCCGAACACGGGATCGGACGAGACGAGCGCAATCCCCTCGACCATCGCGGTGGCTGCGATCACCCGATCGAACGGGTCACGGTGCGCCCAGCCGATGGCCCCGCCGAGGATCGCGTGGTCCGTCGAGATGTCAATGGTTTCGACGGCGGCCCGCCGCAGGTGCTGCTCGAAGTTCATCGTGATGCTGTCCGCGAGTGGCAGCCTCCCCAGCCGGCACTTGGTGGCGATTTCCCACGCGGACGCCGCCGAGACGTGCAGTCGATTTGCCGCATCACTCAGGAGCCGTTGGGCCGCGTCAGACAACCGGGCAGGTTCGGTCAGCAACCAGAGCAGCACGTGGGTATCGAGAAGGTAGCCGTCTTTCAGCTCTCCCACGTCGCGAGCTCTTCCTCCGGCAGCGGATCGAAGAACGTCGCCGGGACGCGATAGGCGACAAACCCCATCGCACGCGGCCCAGGCTTCGCGATCGGCACCAGACGGGCCACAGGGACGTCGCCCCGGGCGATCACGATCTCGGAGCCAGATTCGACTTCGGCCAGCAAGGCCGACAATCGCGTCTTCGCTTCCTGCACTTTCACCACCTGCGCCATGTCACCAAACTAAGTTGACCAACCACGTTGGTCAACCTCTTGGCGCAAAACGACGACAGCCCCCTCCCGAAGGAGGGGGCTGTCGTATCTGGAGTGCGCCGTCAGGGTTTCGAACCCCGGACCCGCTGATTAAGAGTCAGCTGCTCTACCAACTGAGCTAACGGCGCGCGAGAGAGACATTAACAGTCCGATGGCCGCAGGGTGAAATCGTATGGTCAGCGCCATTTCTTGCGTCGTCACCGCGGGTATGAGCAGTGCGTCGAAGTCTGCAACCGCCACACAACCGGACCGAGCTGTAGCCAACGTCACACCCCGACATCTCCATCCGCTCCAACAGCCGAACACCGCCGGGAGGGCCGCACCCATCCGTCACTCCAGCATTGCCGGCACACACTCGCAGCAACGCGACATAGCAACTACCCCGTCAATAGCGGCCCACGTTCACCTATCGCCAAAAATCTGATGGACCTGCAACTTTGTGACGCGTCACGCAGAAATAAAGTTAGCTGAAACCGTGCGTGATGGTGTAGAAATATAGATGACGACGCTTGGAGGGGGTTAGCTGATGACACCCATTGCCGGTGCCGCCTACGCAGCGCCCAACGCCGACGTTGTGACAGCAGCCGACGACACCCTGTTCATCGTCCATAACTGCACCCGGCTGGGCCGGGTGGCGAATCCGCCCCGCAGCTGGCTGCCAGGCTGGCTGACGCCGCGTCGAGGGAACTAGAAGAGTCGAGTTATCCGCGGATTTTGCGGATAACCACCACCAGTACGACAACGCCGAGCCCGGCGAACGTTGCGATCACCGCCGGCTTGGAAGCGATCTCAATGGCCTTGGCCTTGGCGTCGTCCGCCAGCCGCTGGGGATTTGCCCGCTCTGCGAGGGCGTCAACCGTCAACGCCAACTGATCGCGTGCACGATCGATTTCCTGCTTGATCTCGTCAGGATTCCGGTCAGCCACTTCAGCCCTCCAGCTCGCGTTGCTCCTTGGCGCTCTACCCTAGAGCAGCTTGCCGTAACAGCAACGCTTGGCCGACAGAAGGGACACCCCGGTGGCACCGACACCGCGACTCGAAGTGGGCGCCAAAGCCCCCGCATTCAGCCTGCCCGACGCCGACGGAAACACGGTGAAGCTGTCGGACTACAAGGGCCGCAAGGTCATCGTCTACTTCTACCCCGCAGCCTCGACACCGGGCTGCACCAAGCAGGCCTGCGATTTCCGCGACAGCCTGGCCGAGCTCAACGAGGCCGGACTCGATGTCATCGGCATCTCCCCCGACAAGCCGGAGAAGCTCGCGAAGTTCCGCGACAACGAGGGCCTGACGTTCCCGCTGCTGTCTGATCCCGACCGCAAGGTGCTCACCGCCTACGGCGCGTTCGGCGAGAAGACGATGTACGGCAAGACAGTGCAGGGCGTCATCCGCTCGACGTTCCTCATCGATGAGAAGGGCAACATCGAGGTCGCGCAGTACAACGTCAAGGCGACGGGCCACGTGGCGAAGCTGCGCCGGGACCTGTCCGTCTAAGCCACCCGGCACCATCGACGGTTCCTGGCTCGGCGATCCCCGAGCGAGGAACCGTCTAGCGGCCCGCCCAACCACGCGTGACAGCTGCGTGGCCATTCGGCCAATCGTTGTCTTTGCCGGCGTCCCGCGAACAGCCGCAGATAAGTTCAGGTGCAAGACTTTTGACGTGGCATACAACATTCACATCCGCACCGTCGACAGCAGCATCCAATACCCCCAGGCGCTGAGCCATGGCGTGCAGGACCAGATTCTCTGGGTCCAGATCGGCGACGACGCCGACCATTCGGACACCATCTACTTCAGCCCGTCCTACTGGCAGCAGTACTCCGTGGACCCCCACAGTGAAGATCCGCTCGATCTGGACTTCGACGAGGACGAAGACGACGAGGACGACGACGAGTAGAACTCCGGCGCCCGGGGGACGACGTTTCGTGCCCCCGGGCCACACCGGATCGGCCGGGCGCCGACTTCGGCTACTCTGCCGCCCCTCTCTGGCACACTCGACCCGTGGCCGCGCCTGACGTCCGTTTTCGCCGCCTCGCGGAACAGGTGGCCGACGAGTTACGCCGGCGCATCCTCAGCGGCGACCTCGCCGACGGCAGCGTGCTGCCCACAGAAGACGAGTTGCTGGTCCAGTTTCCGATCAGCAAGCCCTCGCTGCGCGAGGCCATCCGCATCCTGGACGCCGAAGGGCTACTCAGCGTCCGGCGCGGCAAGCTCGGTGGCTCGGTGGTCCACCGTCCCAGTGCGAGCAATGTGGCGTACACGATGGGCTTGGTACTGGGCGCGAACCAGGTGAGCCTGGGCGACGTCGGCGCCGCCTTGCAGCAGGTGGAACCGGCCTGCGCGGCCCTGTGCGCCCAGCGCATCGACCGCAAGACCGCCGTGGTGCCGATACTTCGGCAGATTCACGCCGAGTCGGTCCAATCGGTCGAAGACCTGGTTCTGGCGACGTCCGCCAGCCGACGGTTTCACGAGGCGCTGGTGCAGTACTGCGGCAACGAAACGATGATCATCCTCGCCGGGGCGCTGGAGGCGCTGTGGTCATCGCACGAGCTGAGCTGGTCGCGGCAGTTCACCGACCACGGCAGCATCCCCGTCGACGAGCGCCGGGCCGCGCTGGAGGAGCACAGCACGCTGATCGACGCCATCGAGGCCGGTGAGGCCGACCGCGCACGCGAATTGGCCGCCACACACCTCCTCGACGCCCAGCACTACCCGGGGTCGGCCGGGGTAGTCGACCCCGCCATGGTGCGCACGCGCACCCGATCTTCGTGAATCCTTGACAACGCACACTCTTATTTTCATATGATTTGAAGATGCGGCCGGCGAAGGCGACGACCATGGAAACCACGGCAGTCACACGATCGCCCGCATTCACCGCCGAGGACGTGGCGCGCTTCTATGCCAACGGCTGGTGGACCGACGTTACGATCTCGGACGCCTTGCGCTCCAACGCAATACGCATCCCCGACCGCACCGCCTATGTGGACTATCCGAGTCGGTCGCTGACCTGGCGCGAATTCGATGGCGCAGCAACCTCTTTGGCCGGCCAGCTGACGGGCGCGGGTGTCCGCCCTGGGGACCGGATCGCGGTGTGGCACGGCGACACCACGGCAATCCACGTGCTGTTCGTCGCGATCGAGCGGTGCGGCGCGGTGGTGGTCGGCGTCGGCGCACGCGCGGGCATCCGCGAGGTGAAGGCGATTCTGCAGGGCGCGCAGCCACAGCTGCTGATCACCGATCCCCCGCGCCAGGATCAAGCCCGGATCGTGGCCACCGCCATCGGCTGCCCTCTCCTGACCCTGGACGAGTTGTCCGTGGGCAATGACCCCGCGCAGCTGAGCCCCGATACCCAGCTCGGTCCCGACGACGTCTTCCTCATCAACTCGACGTCAGGGACCACCGGACTGCCCAAATGCGTCGTGCACACGCAGAACCGTTGGCATTACTTCCACCAGCAGGCTGTCGCCAACGGACTGCTCACCTCGGGCGACGTGTTCCTGCCCGTCATCCCGACCCCGTTCGGTTTCGGTCTGTGGACCACCCACATCACGCCGATCCACCTGGGCACCACCAACGTGCTGCTGGACCGCTTCACCGTCGCGGCCGCATGTGCGGCCATCGAGCAACACAAAGTCACCGTGTTGTGTTGTGTCAGCACCCAATTGACCATGGTCATGGCGGACCCGGTCGCTCGCGAATACGACCTGAGCTCGCTGCGGGTGGTGTTCACCGGTGGCGAGGCCCTGCCCTACCGGCCCGCCCACGAGTTCGAGAAGTTGACCGGCGCAACGCTTCTGCAGTTCTACGGCTCCAACGAGACGGGCCTGCTCAGCGGCACCACGGTGCACGATTCGCTCGAACACCGGCTGCGCACGGGAGGCCGGGTCGTCGCGGACATGGCCGTCCGCCTGTTCGACGGGGACACCGACGTCACCGACACCGGCCGGGGACAGCCCGCCTGCCGCGGTCCGGCAACGAGTCTCGGCTACCTGGGCGGCACCGACCACGACAAGCTGTTCACCGCCGACGGCTGGATGCGGATGGGCGACATCTGCGAGATCGATGCCGACGGCTACCTGCGGGTGACGGGTCGCACGTCCGACTTCATCGTGCGCGGCGGCAAGAACATCAGCGCCGCGCAGGTCGAGGACGTTGTCATGACGCATCCGGCGGTCGGCCTTGCCGCCGCGGTGGCGATGCCTGATCCGGTATTCGGCGAAAAGGTCTGCGTCTACGTGGAATCGATCGACTCGGCGGCGCTGGAACTGGACGAGCTGTGCACGCATCTGCTGGCCCAGGACGTGTCGAAAGAACTACTGCCCGAACGGTTGATCATCGTCGAGGAGCTGCCCCGTTCCTCGGGCGGCAAGGTCGCCAAAGGTCAACTGCGCAAAGATATTCGCGCCCGGATGGGAGACGGACATGACCGCAGCTGAACCCGCGCACGCGCGGAGCGAAACGGTCCCCACGCACGCACGGAGCACAACAGCTCCCCGCCGCGGCGGCCTCGAAGTCTGGGCACCGTCGGTGACGCCACCGATCGGTGTCGACCTCACCGACGAACAGGCCATGGCCGTCGCCTTCCGCCACCTTGCGGGCATCGGCTTCGCCGAAAACCTGGCCGGGCACATCACCTGGCAGCTCGACGGCCGGACCGACATGTACGTCAACCCGTGGGGTCTGTGGTGGCAGGAGGTCACAGCCTCGGACATCTGTGTGGTCGACGAGGACGCCCGCGTGCAGCGCGGCCGCTGGGACGTCACCCCGGCCATCCACATCCACACCGAGCTGCACCGCGCCCGCCCGGATGCGCGCGTGGTGATCCACAACCACCCCTACTACGTGTGCGTGCTCGCGGCGCTGGGCCGGCTGCCGGAGTTGGTGCACCAGACCGGATCGCTGTTCCTCGACGACCTCTGCCTGGTCCACGAGTACGACGGTGAGGTCGACAGCCCTTCGCGCGCAGCCGAATTGGCCGCCCGTATCGGAACCGCGAACCTGACCATCCTGGCCAACCACGGTGTCATCGCCACCGGCCGCAATCTGGCCGAGGCGGTGTACCGGGCCGCTTCGATCGAGCGGGTCTGCAAGCTGGCCTACGACGTGCTGCTGACCAACTTCACGCCGACCGAGATGAAATGGTCCGACATGGTCGGCATGAAGGCCTCCCTGATCGAGCGCGCGGCCGACGTGTACTGGGCCGGCGCGGCCCGCATGACCATCAAATCCGACCCGTCCGTTCTGCAGTAAAGGCGTTGGTACGAAATGGAATCCATCGACGATCTGGCCGCCAACCTCGACTTCACCGTCGCGAAGACCGGTGCGGACCGCACCGTCACGCTGCTGCCCGACCCGTCGCGCGCCCCCCGCCGTTACACCGTGATCTCGGTGGACGACCACATCGTCGAGCCGCCCGATACCTTTACCGGACGGCTGCCGAGCAAGTTCGCCGACCGGGCGCCGCAGGTTGTCGACACCGACAACGGCGGCCAGACGTGGGTGTACGACGGCAAAGAGCTACCGAACGTCGGGTTCAACGCCGTCGTCGGCCGGCCGGTGTCGGAGTATGGCTTCGAGCCGGTCCGATTCGACGAAATGCGGCGGGGTGCTTGGGATATCCACGAACGCGTGCGGGACATGGACCTCAACGGGGTGTACGCCTCGCTGAACTTCCCGTCGTTCCTGCCCGGTTTCGCCGGCCAGCGACTGCAGCAGGTCACCACCGACCGCGACCTGGCGATGGCCTCGGTGCGGGCCTGGAACGACTGGCACTTCGACGTTTGGGCCGGCTCGTACCCGGACCGGATCATCCCCTGCCAGCTGCCGTGGCTGCTGGACCCCGAGGTGGGCGCCACGATGATCCATGAGAACGCCGAACGTGGTTTCCATGCCATGACTTTCAGTGAGAACCCGGCGATGCTGGGGCTGCCAACCATCCACTCGGGGTACTGGGATCCGATGATGGCGGCCTGCGCCGAGACCGGCACGGTCGTCAACCTGCACATCGGGTCGTCGGGGTCCTCCCCCTCCACCACCCCCGATGCGCCGCCGGACGTGCAGGGCGTCCTGTTCTTCGCCTACGCGATCTCAGCGGCGGTGGACTGGCTGTACTCCGGTCTGCCCAGCCGGTTTCCGGACCTCAAGATCTGCCTGTCCGAGGGCGGCATCGGCTGGGTCGCCGGACTGCTGGACCGGCTGGACCACATGCTCAGTTATCACTCGATGTACGGCACCTGGGACCGGCTGGGCGAGAAGCTCACGCCGGCCGAGGTTTTCACCCGCAACTTCTGGTTCTGCGCGGTGGAAGACCAGTCGTCGTTCGTGCAGCGTGACCGCATCGGTGTCGACAACATCATGCTCGAGGCCGACTACCCGCACTGCGATTCGACCTGGCCGCACACTCAGGCCACCATCCACGAGGAGATCGGCGACCTGCCCGCCGATGTCATCCGAAAGATCACCTGGGAGAACGCCTCACGGCTCTATCAGCACCCGGTGCCCGAGTCGGTTCAGGCCGATCCCGAGTCGTTCTGAACACGCGTACCCAACGTCTTCGATCCAGACCTGTCGCAAACCCGGACATTGTCAGCCGGTGCTGACAGCTCCAGATCGAAGATGCCGCAAAAAGACTCGCGTCGAATGTGCACACAGCCTGCGAAGCTGGCTGGAGCCGTGACGTCGGCGCACATTCGCAGCGCGAGACGACACCGGCACGACGACGGCCGCCATACCGCCGGTCCGGTAATGCCCTAGCACACGAGCGCACCGAGCAGCAATGCCTCGGAGATCGCCGCCTTCTCCAGCACTCCCAGGTGCAGGCTCTCGTTGATGCTGTGCGCCTGCGTGCCGGGATCCTCGACGCCGGTCACCAAAATCGTTGCGTCCGGGAAGGTCTCGGCGAATTCGGCGATGAACGGGATCGAACCACCCATGCCCATGTCGACCGGCGCGGTGCCCCAGGCGTGCGTGAATGCCGAGCGCGCCGCGTCGTACACCGGGCCACTGGCGTCGATGGCGTACGGCTGCCCGACGTCGCCGGGCGTGACCGTGACGCGCGCGCCCCAGGGCGCGTGGCTCTGCAGATGCTTGGTCAGGGCCGCCAGATGAGCCAGGGCGTCCCCGCCGGGAGCGACCCGCATGCTGACCTTGGCCCGTGCCCGCGGAATCAGCGTATTCGACGCCTTGGCGATCGACGTGGTGTCGATGCCGATCACGGTGATCGCAGGCTTGGCCCAAAGTCGTTGCACCACAGAGCCAGAACCAATCTGCTGCACGCCGTCGAGCATTCCGGTCTCGGCGGCCACCCACTCCGGACCCCGGTCGACGTCGGCCGCGGTGCCCTCGTAGAGGCCCTCGACCGCGACGTTGCCGTCGTCGTCGTGCAACGTTGCCAACAGCCGCACGAGAGCGCTCAGCGCGTCGGGCACCACGCCGCCCCACAGCCCGGAGTGCAGGCCGTGGTCCAGCGTCGCCACCTCGACCACGCAGTCGGCCAGGCCGCGCAATGACACCGTCAGCGCCGGAATCTCGGTGCTCCAGTTGTCCGAATCGGCAATCACGATGACGTCGGCGGCCAGCAGTTCCTTGTGCGCGCTCAAGAGCGCGCCCAGCGACGGCGAGCCCGATTCCTCTTCGCCCTCAACGAAAACCGTCACGCCGACGGGCGGATTGCCGCCGTGCGCCCGCATGGCAGCCAGGTGCACGGCGATGCCGGCCTTGTCGTCGGCGCTGCCGCGGCCATAGAGCCGCCCGCCCCGCTCGGTCGGTTCGAAGGGATCTGACTCCCACTGCGCGACATCGCCCTCGGGCTGCACGTCGTGGTGCGCGTACAGCAGCACAGTCGGGGCACCCTCGGGCGCCGGATGGCGGGCGATCACCGCCGGGGCGCCGCCCTCCTGGACGATGTGCACCTCGCCGAAGCCCGCGTCGGACAACAGCTTTGCGGTCAGCGCCGCGCTGCGGTGCACCTCGGCATGCCGGGCCGGGTCTGCCCATACCGACTGGATGCGGACGAGCTCCTCCAGGTCGGCGCGTACCGACGGCAGCACCTCACGGACAGCGGCGACGAGATCACTCATGCGGCCCAGGTTAATCCCTCGCGAGCGTGCGTGTCTGCGCGCAACACGCCACGCCCAGCGAGCATTTCACGCACGCTCGTACCCCGCGAGGGATCTGAAAATACCCACCGCGAGCGGCGTGTCCGCGGGCAGACACGGACGCTCGCGGGAAAGCGGGGCTAGTCCTGCTCGAGGACCGCAACGGCGGCGGCGGTGTCGCCTTCGTGGGTCAGCGACACATGGATGGCCACGCCCTTGAGGTGCTCGGCGATCTCGCCGGACAACCGCACCTTGGGCCGGCCCCACATGTCGGTGACGACCTCGATGTCGCGGTGGATGCCCTCGGGCAGCACCGGACGCTTCGAGAACCGCGAGCCCGACCACGCCTTGATCACGGCCTCTTTGGCCGCCCAGCGGGCCGCCAGGTGCCGTGCCGCCGACGAACTCTTGTCGGCGGCGTCACGGCGTTCACCTGGGGTGAACGTCTCCGCGAAGACGGTGCCCGGCTGGTCGACCTGCTCGGCGAAATCCGGAATCGAGACCAGGTCGATGCCCACGCCCAGGATGCTCATGGGCAACAACCTAGCCGGTCGGATCCGCGCCCTGCGCGATGGCTCACGCGCGATCCGCTCCGCTACTCGCTGGGCGGCTCACGACCGGGCGTACCAGCCGTCTTCGCCCAGGCGCGCATCGGCGTCGAGCAGCATGTCGGCTTCCTGACGCTTCTCCGGCGCATCGTGGTTGAAGCGACGGTCGGCCGGCTTCTCGTACAGCGCACGCCCACCGGCGATGGCCGACGCAAGCCGGTGCTGACCGGCCAGGACCCGCTCACCGGCACGGCGCAGGTAGTCCTCGCGCTCTGCCGGATCGAGGGCCGCCACCAGCGCCTGCGGGTGTACCAGAGCGACGAGGCCCGACACGTGACCGAAGCCCAGGCTGGTCACCAGACCGGCCTTGATCGGCAGGCGGTCGCCGAACTTCAGTGCCTCGCGGACCCACACGAAGTGCTGTGCGTTGGACAGCTCTTCGTCGACGCAGTCCAGGCTGCGGTTCGGCGGGATGACGCCGTCGCGCAGAATCTGGCACAGGCCCAGCATCTGGAACGCCGCGGCGCCGCCCTTGCTGTGTCCGGTCAGGCTCTTCTGGCTGACGATGAACAACGGGTTGCCCGGGGACCGGCCCATCGAAGCGGCGAGCCGCTCGTGTAGCTCGGTCTCGTTGGGGTCGTTGGCCAGTGTCGAGGTGTCGTGCTTGGAGATCACCGCGATGTCATCGGGGGTGACGCCCAGCTTGGCGAGGTCGCGCACCAGCTGGGACTGGCGGCCACCGCGGCCGGCACCCAGCGCACCCAGACCCGGAGCCGGGATCGAGGTGTGCACACCGTCAGCGAACGACGACACGTAGGCGACGACGGCCTGGATGGGCAGACCCATCTTCACCGCGAGGTCACCACGGGCCAGCAGGACGGTGCCACCGCCCTGGCCTTCGACGAAGCCGAGACGACGACGGTCGTTGGCGCGCGAGAACTTCGAGTCGCTGATGCCCCGGGCCCGCATCATCGCGGTCTCGGCGGTGGCCGACATGTCGCCGAAGCCGATGATGGCTTCCAGCGTCAGGTCGTCATAACCACCGGCGACCACGAATTCGGCCTTGCCCAAACGGATCTTGTCGACACCTTCTTCGACCGACACCGCCGCGGTGGCGCACGCGCCGACCGGGTGGATCATCGCGCCGTAGCTACCGATGTACGACTGCACGACGTGACCGGCGAAGACGTTCGGAAGCACTTCCTGCAGGATGTCGTTCGGCTTGTTCCGGCCCAGCAGGTTGCCGTGGTACATGGTCTGCATCGAGGTCATGCCGCCCATACCGGTGCCCTGCGTGGACGCCACGAGGCTCGGGTGCACCCAGCGCATCAGCTCTTCCGGCGAGAAACCGGCCGACAGGAACGCGTCCACGGTGGTGACCAGGTTCCACAGCGCCAGGCGGTCGATCGAGCTGGCCATGTCCGGCGTGACGCCGTAGACCTGCGGGTCGAAGCCGGTCGGCACCTGGGCACCGACGGTCCGCGACAGCTCGACCTTGCGCGGCACACGGATTTCCGTGCCGGCCTTGCGGGTGACCTGCCAGTCGCTGCTGTCCGGCACCGGCGCGATGACGGTGTGCTCCGGATCGAACTGGTGGAACGCCCGGGCGTCGGCCTCGGCGGACACGACGAAGGAGAAGTCCTTGTCGAGGAACACCGAAACCAGCAGCGGCGAAGCGTGATCGGTGCCGAGTGCGCCGTCGTCCACCCACTCGCGGATGCCGACGCGCTCCAGCACGACGTCGTGGTAGCGCTCGACCAGCTCGGACTCGTCGACCAGCTCACCGGTGTTGGTGTCGTACCAACCCGGCTTCGGGTCGTCTTCCCACTTGACCAGACCAGTGGTCCAGGCCAGCTCCAGGACGCCCGCGGCCGACAGCTCGCCGGAGACCTCCATCTCGAAACGGGTGCGCGACGAACCGTACGGGCCGAGTTCGGCACCGGACACCAGCACGACCATGTCGGCCGGGTCGATGTCCAGGTCGGCCCACTCCGGCGCCGGCGCGGCCTGGTAGCCCCGCGGCGGCGACGGCAGCGCCGAGATGGTGCCTTCGAGGTCCTCCTCGTCCACAGCGGCCTCGGCCACCATCTCCTCACGAGCCTTGGCGGCCAGCTCGGCCATGTCGAGCTCGATGTCGCCGAGGCCCCCGGTCAGGTCGACCTGGATGGGCTCACGGGCGGCCGACACCTTGGCGTCGATGCTGCACAGGTTCAGCAGCATGGAGGCCATCTCGTCGGTGGTGTACGTGACGACACCAGCCTCTTCGACGGCGCCCACGATGGCGTCGTTGTGGCCCATCAGGCCGGTGCCCTTGGTCCAGCCGATCAAGGCATGCGCCAGCGAAACTCGCTGCGACCATGAGGTTTCCGCCTTCCAGCGGGCGACGACCGCGTCGAGCGCAGCCTTCGACTCGCCGTAGGCACCGTCGCCACCGAACATGCCGCGGTTCGGCGAGCCGGGCAGCACCACGTGCAGGCGCGAGGCGATGTCGCGGTCGGAACCGATGTGCGAGAGCCCACCGATGAGCCGTTGCACGGCCCACAGCAGCACCTTCATCTCCATCTCCGCGCGGGCGCCGGCTTCCGACAGGTCCCCGGCGACGCGTGGCGCGGCGAACGGGAACAGCAGCGTCGGGGTCTGCGCGTCCTTGAGGTGGATGGCCTTGGGGCCCAGGTTCTCGACCTGCTCGGTACCGACCCACTCGACCAGTGCGTCAATGTCGTTGTAGGAGGCCATGTTTGCCGGCACGACCCACAGCTGGGCGCCGAAGCGGGCATTGTCACGGTAGAGCGTCCGGTAGAACGCCAACCGGTCGTCGTCCAGCTTGGACGTGGTCGCGATAACCGTGGCACCACCGGCGAGCAGCTGGCCCACCACGGCCGAGGCGATCGAGCCCTTGGAGGCACCCGTGACGACCGCGACCTCGCCCGCGTAACGGCCCTTCTCCGGGTTCTCCGCACCGGCGGCCGCGCGGCCGTACAGCGCAGCGTGGAGGGTGCGGCCGGCAGCGAGCGCCTTGCCCTGCCACCAGCTGGCCTGCGTGGCCACGACATGTCCGGCACCTTCGAAGCTCTCGGAGAGCTTCGCCCAGTCGCGGTTGACGTCGTCCTCTTCGAGCAGCCAGATGCGTGCCAGGTCCTCACGGGCGCTGGCCCAGCGGTCGTCGAACAACACAGCCTTGCGGCCGTCGAACGACGGTGCCACCAAACGCGGCCAGTCCGAACCCAATTCGGCGGTCACGAGGTCGATCAGCTCGGAGTCGGTGGCGTCGGGCACCGAGACCGGCGCCTGCAGACCCAGCTCACCAAGGATCAACCGGGCGGCCCCGGCCAGCACGCCGTTGGGGCCGGTGACCTTCTCGGCGAACTCGTTGAGCGCGGCCGAATCGACCACGCCGCCACCGGCACCACCGGCGGACGGCAGCGCCACGGCGATGCCCTTACGAGCACCGACCGCGGTGACCGCGGCGTCGATGACCTTGTCGACGGCGTTGGCATCGGCCAGTGCACCGGTGTGCAGGCCGCCCATGTCGCCGCCACGGACGCTGCTGCCCTCACGGGTGCCCAGCGCCACCTCGGCGGTGACGTGCTTGGCCCAGCCGGGGCCCAGTTCCCAGGCCTTGCTGACGCGCTCGGCGATGTACGCCGGACGCTTGCCCGAGGGTCCGAGCACCGTGCGCAGCTGGTCGTTGATCGCGTCGGAGAGGACGGGACCGAACGGCTTGTAGGTACGGGCCAGCTTGGTGACCTGTCCCTTCAGACCGGCCAGGTCCGCTTCCGCGGCACCGTCGATGGCGCCGAGGTTCAGCTCTGAACCCAGGTCGACGAGCAGCTGGTTGCGTCGCGACGACGCACCGTCGGTGATCGACTCGATGGAGTCCAGCGGCTCGATCTGGTCGATGCGCATCTTCGCCGACAGCGCGATGAGCGCCATGGTGGCGTCGGCGGCGTTGTAGACGATGTCGTCGGGGCGCGGGCCGCCGGCCGGAGCCGCGGGGGCGACGGCCGGAACCGGTGCTGCCGCAACAGCTTCCGCCGGTGCCTCCTCAGCGGCGGGGGCCGGCGCCGGGGAGTCGTCCTCCACCGGGTCGGTGTCGGTCGCGAACAGCACCGCGGCGTCGCGCTCGACGTTGAGCACCTCGGTGGTGTTGTGCGAGTACTCCGGGAGCTTCAGCGTGTTGCTGGCCAGGCCGGCGACGGTCGGCATGGTCTTCACGCCGACCTCGACGAACCGCTCGACCCCGAGGCCGCCGGCGGCTTCCTCGATGAACAGCAGGTCCTGCGTCTCAATCCAGCGCACCGGGCTGGCGAACTGCCAGGCCAGCAGTTCGATGACGGTCTTGCGCATCAGCTCGGACGGGTTGTCCCGGCGCCAGGTGTCGTAGTCGGCGAGGATCTCGTCGAGCGGCTCGGCCGGCACCAGGTCGCGGATCTCCTGGATGAAGTCCTTGTCCAGGGTGAACGGGCGCGGCACCAGGTTCGGGATGTACTTGCCGACCAGCAGCTCCGGGTCCTGCCCGTGCGGCATGACGCGATCGAGCGCACGGCGGAAGTCGTTGACACCGACCCGCAGCACCTCGGAGTGGAACGGCACGTCGATGCCGGGCACCAGGATGAACGACCGCTTGCCACCGGTGATTTCGCGACGACGCTCGATCTCGGCTTCCAGGGCCTCGAGGCCGCGGACGGTACCGGCGATGGCGTACTGCGAACCGCGCAGGTTGAAGTTCACGATCTGCAGGAATTCGCCGGTCTCTTCGGCGATCCGTGCGACGAAGTCGGTGACCTCGTCGTCTTCGAGATCGATCTGCGACGGCCGGATGGCGGCCAGGCGGTAGTCGGACCGGCCCTTGGCGTCACGCGGGACGATGTCGTGCATCTTGCTGCCGCGGTGGAACACCACCTCCAGCAGCGCCTCGAGCTCGTACACACCGGACACGCAGGCCAGCGCGGTGTACTCACCGACGGAGTGGCCGCAGGCGATGGCACCTTCGACGAAGGCACCCTGCTCGCGCATCTCGGCCACCTGGGCGGCCGCGACGGTGGCCATGGCCACCTGGGTGAACTGCGTCAGGAACAGCACGCCGTCCGGGTGGTGATAGTGCACGCCGCTGGCGATGATGCTGGTCGGGTTGTCCCGCACCAGGTGCAGCACGGAGAAGCCGAGGACGTCGCGGGTGAACGTGTCGGCCTTGTCCCAGACCTTGCGGGCGGCCTTGGAGCGGGCACGGACCTCCATGCCCATGCCCTTGTGCTGGATGCCCTGGCCCGGGAACGCGTAAACCGTTTTGGGAGCGGCCAATTGGGCCGAAGCGGCCATCACCAGTTCGCCACCGACCTTCGCGGTGACCTCGATGATCTCGGCGCCGCGGTCGATGCCGACGCGGTCGACGCGGAAGTCGATCTCGTCGCCCGGCATGACCATGCCGAGGAAGCGCGACGTCCAGCCGACCAGGCGGGCCGGCGGGGTGGCGCGGCCGTCGGTGGCGGTGACCACGTGCTGCGCGGCGGCGGACAGCCACATGCCGTGCACGATGGGCGATTTCAGGCCGGCCAGCAGGGCGGCGGCCCGGTCGGTGTGGATCGGGTTGTGGTCGCCCGACACCACGGCGAAGGCGCTCATGTCGACCGGCGCGGTGACGGTGACGTCGCGGCGACGACGACGCGGGGTCTCGGTGGCGTTGTCGGTGATGGCACCGCCGGCCCGGGCGGGGTCGGTCAACTCGGCAGCACCGCTGCGGCCACGGATGGCGAAGCGCTCTTCCAGGCGGGCCAGTTCGGTGCCGTCGGCGTCGGCGATGCTGACGGAGACCGGGACCACGCGGCCGACCTCGGTGTCGTACGCGGCGGAAGCCGTTGCGGTGACGGTCAATTCGGCCCGCTCTGTGGGCATCGGGGCCAGCAGGTGCGCGGCGTGGTCCAGGTGGACCAGGCTCAGCAGACCTTCGACGACCGGGATGCCGTCGTCGGTTACGGCAGCGCCGATGACCGAGAACACGGCCGGCCAGCAGCTGCCGACGAGGGCGTCGGGCACCAGGGTCAGGCCCGGCGCCAGCGGTGCGCCGAAGGTAGCGGTGACGCCGGTGTGGTCGGCGACCTCTTCCGGGTCCCAATCGGCGGTGACGGTCGCGACGTTGTCGGTGACGACCGGCAGGGCGTCGACGCCGTCGGCGCCCGCGGCGATGGCGAGCACGGCGCGCATCGCGGCCGAGGCGTCCTCGGTGGTGACGACGGGCATGCCGCCGTTGACGGTGGCGGCCGGCAGGGTGAAGCGGATCGCGATCCAGATGTCGGACAGCGGCACGTTCAGCACCACGGAGTCACCATCGAGCTCCAGCCGGGAACCGGTGGAAGGGTGTGTGGCCGAACGGTTTTCGTTGACCTGCCACTCGCTCGGCGCGCCGATGCGGTGCACCGGGTTGATGGCGGTGCGGCCGGCCCACAGCACGTCGGGCGAGTCCAGGACCACGGCCAGCGGGCCGGTGACGTCGGCGCGGGCCTGCCGGCGGGACACGACCGGAACCGGCTTGACACCGGCGGCCAGCACCTCATCGATGGCGGCCTGCTCGAAGCGGTCCAGCAGCTCACCGACGGGCTCGTCGACGCGGGTGATGCCGGCGACGGCGGCGGTGCCGGGGATGACGCAAACCTGGTCGGCGTCGTAACGGGCGTCGTGTGCCTGCCACAGCGAGTCGCTGCGCCACCAGCGGCGCACGTCCTTGTCGATGACCGGGACGAAGTTGACGGGCTTGCCCAGCGTCTTGCACAGGGTGATGAAGAACGGGATGTCCGCCGGGTGCAGGCGCAGGGTCGCGGCCTCGGGGTACCGGGCCAGCAGCTCGGCGATGGCGCGCTGCGGATCTTCGAGCAGCGCTTCGCCTTCGGCGGTAGCCGGGAAGAGGGTGTCGATGCGGCCGGAGTCGGCGGGGTTCAGGCGGGCCTCGGCGCGCTGCAGCATCTCCTCGAAGCGGTCGCGCCAGGTGACGTCGAGCCACGGCGAGTGGTCGCGCTTGGTGTCGGCGGTGCTGCTGCCGTCGCCGATCGCGAGCTCGACGTAGCGCTGCAGCCACTGCTGGTAGGTCATGTCCGCGACGTCACCGAAGTACGGCTTGGCGGTGTTGGCCATGGCGGCGATGATCTCGTCGCGGCGCTCGGCGACGGCGTCGGCGTCACCGGCGACCTCGTCGAGCAGGCGGCCGCAACGCGACGCGGCGTTGTCGATCTCGTGGATGTCGGCGCCCAGCTGGCTGCGGCCGGATGCCATGCCGCCCTGGGCCTTACCGGCGCCGACCCAGTGGTCGGTGCCCTTGGTGTCGACCAGCAGCTGCTTGACCTGGGGCGAGGTGGTGGCCTCGAGTGTGGCCATGGCGGCGGTGCCGACCAGGATGCCGTCGACCGGCATCAGCGGGAAGCCGTAGGTCTCGGCCCAGCGGCCGGACAGGTACTCGGCGGCGCGCTCGGGCGTGCCGATGCCACCACCGACGCAGATGGTCAGGTTGGCCTGCTTGCGCAGGTCCGAGTAGGTGCTGACGAGCAGGTCGTCGAGGTCTTCCCACGAGTGGTGGCCACCGGCGCGGCCGCCCTCGACGTGGACGATGATCTCCCGGTCGGGGACCTCTTCGGCGATCTTGATGACCGACTTGATCTGGTCCACGGTGCCCGGCTTGAACACCACGTTGGTGATGCCGATTTCGTGCAGTTCCTCGATCAGCGCGACGGCTTCTTCGAGCTCGGGGATACCGGCGGTGACGATGACGCCGTCGATCGGGGCACCCGACTGACGGGCCTTCTGCACGATGCGCTTGCCGCCCAGCTGCAGCTTCCACAGGTACGGGTCCAGGAACAGCGAGTTGAACTGGATGGCGCGGCCCGGCTCGAGGAGCTGGGTCAGCTCCTCGACGCGGTTCTCGAAGATCTCTTCGGTGACCTGACCACCACCGGCCAGCTCGGCCCAGTGGCCGGCGTTGGCGGCCGCGGCGACGATCTTGGCGTCGACGGTGGTCGGGGTCATGCCCGCCAGCAGGATCGGCGAACGGCCGGTCAGGCGGGTGAACTTGGTGGACAGCTTGACGTCGCCGTTCGGCAGCTCGACGGCGGTCGGCGCGAAGCTGGACCACGCGGGCTGCACGACCGGGGCGGCGCCGACGGTGAACAGCGAACGCTGGCCGGCGCGGGTGGCGGCGGGCACGATGCCCACGCCGAGGCCGCGGATGATCGGCGAGGTGAGGCGGGTGACGGTGTCGCTCGGGCCGAGGTCGATGATCCAGCGGGCACCGGCGTCGTGCATGCGCTCGACCTCGGCGACCCAGTCGATGGGCTTGACGAAGATGGCCTCGGTCATCGCGTGGGCCAGCTCGGTGTCGATGCCGCACTTGGCGGCCCAGCGGTCGACGACCTCGATGCCGTCGGCCAGACGCGGGGTGTGGAAGCCGACCTCGACCTGCACACCCTGGAACACCGGACTGAAGACGGCGCCGCCGCGCAGCTTGTTCTTGCGCTCGGCCTCGTCCTTCTCGGTGATCTTGCTGCAGTACAGCTCGAAGCGGGCCAGCTGCTCCGGGGTGCCGGTGATGACGACGCTGCGGCGGCCGTTGCGGATGGACAGGACCGGCGGCAGCACCGTGCGCACGTCCTTGGAGAAGTCTTCGAGCAGCTCGGCGATGCGCTCGGGGTCGACGTTGGTGACCGAGACCATCGGCGACTTGTCGCCACGGCCGACCATGCCGCGACGGCGCGACACGAGCGAGCCGGCGGCGCCGATGAGCTGGAGGAGCGCGAGGAGCTCGGCGTCGCGGGTGCCGTTCGCCTTGAGCGCCTCGGCGGCGATGATGCCCTGAGAGTGGCCGGCGACCGCGACCGGCGGGGTGCCGGCCAGGTCCAGGCCCTGGCGCTGGACGGCGCGGATGGCGGCCATCTGGGCCAGCAGGATGCCGGGGCCGGAGATGGCGGCGGTGGTCAGCTGCTTGGCCGACGGCAGCGGCTCGTCGGCGGCGAGGGCGCGCACCCACTGCATGGGCTCGAAGCCGATGGGCCGGACGACGACGAGCTCGCGCGCTACCGGCTCGAGCAGCAGAGCCGCTTCGCCGACGATCTCGCTGAGCTCCGACTCGATACCGGCCGAGCTGACCAACTCTTCGAGATTCTCCAGCCACGAGGCACCCTGGCCGCCGAACGCGACGGCATAGGGCTCGCCGGCATTGAGCAGATCCACGAGAGCGTGCGCACTCGCCGCCACCGCCTCGGTGTTGCCACTGGTCACATTGCGCTGCTCGTTGATCGTCATGCGTCCCTCTCGTCGTTGCCGCGCGAACCGGTCAGGTGCTTGGTCTTGGTAGTCGGCCCTGGGGCAACGCGATGCGACGTCGGATCGCGTCAGGCCCGTGCTGCGCGTAGCGACCGATGTCTTCGGTGCCAAATGAGCCGGGCCGACTGCACTAAGAGTGTCATAAGATTCGCGGCAATTTTCTGCCGGAAATAGTTACCAACGAGTTCTACGGATGGGTAACCACCCGCCTGGGTAACACCGCGTCATCGGACCGCCCATACCCAACCGGACAAACGTCCTGTTGGCGGCTGGTTACGGTCGAGTAGTAACAACATCGCTGATCAAAGCGGTATTGTTATCAAATCGTGACCACGCCCGTGACGGTGCCGTACCTTACTAATGAGTAGGAAGAGACCCGTTCCAGAAAACACTCGACAATGACGGTCGGTGTGTCTATACGGGCGGTAAGTTACCGAGGCATCATTTGCTGGGCCTGGGTCTCATTTTCTTAGAGCTGGGCGCCAGCAAACTACTCAGCAGTAATGTGCGTGGCCCTCAGTCCCACTGCCCGAAGCGCGGCTTGAGGATGTGGTTGATGTCGACCCCGACTCCCCCGACGCGCTGTTTGTCGATCTCCACCTGATGCAGCGCCGCGGCCGGATGCGCCGCCCCGCCGGGCGAGCCCCAGTTGTGCTGCCAGAAGTACGACCCCAAGCCGTCCTGCACGGCCCACTCGATGGTCTTGGAGTTGGCGTACACCCCGACCCGCTGGTGGCCCAGCACTGATTCCCACCCGCGCAGGTAGGGCGCGACTTGTGCCTTGTATTGCTCCAAAGTCGGGTCATCGTCGATTGAGGCGTAGATCGGTGCACCCACCGGTCCACCTGCCGCGGTGTGCAATTGGAACCCACGTTGGGCGTGCTGCACGCCGGCAGGCTGGCCACCGAGCCAATCCGCACTCGTCGCCTTGCCGTACTGGTAGCAGGAGACGATCTTCATGCCGCCCCGGTACAGGTCGCGGGCCTCGGGCAGCTCGATCGGTTTGCCCAGCATCCACTCACCGCCCGGGCGCCGGTCTGAGACATACCGGAGGGCGCCCACCGCTCCGGCCGACCGGATATCGGCTGCCCTGAGCACGCCCGCCGCGTAGTCCAGCAACACTCCGTACGGGGCCGCAGAGGCGGTCGTCGCGCCGAGCACCGATTGCAACCCGGCCCCCAAGCCGACCGCCGCCGGCGCGGCTGCAGCGTATTTCAGCAGGTCACGACGCGAAATGGCCACGCGTCTCAGGATATGACAGCTACCCCTTCTGACCCGTTAGCCACACCTCACGCGTCCAGCGTGAACAC
The DNA here is from genome assembly GCF_054515875.1 of Mycolicibacterium sp. HS_4_1. NCBI lineage: Bacteria > Bacillati > Actinomycetota > Actinomycetes > Mycobacteriales > Mycobacteriaceae > Mycobacterium > Mycolicibacterium sp. HS_4_1. The sequence goes on along the minus strand of NZ_CM137261.1, from coordinate 1,577,849 downwards.
GTCGAGTTCGCTCGAGCCCGCGATCAGGCTCCGGCGGCCGCCTTCAGCGCCGCAGCCGCATGGCGGTGCCCGATCAGCTCGTACCCGACGACACTCACCATCGGCGCCAGACTGGCCACCAACAGACAGACCGACATCGGCACGCCGACCAGGGCCAGCACGACCGTCGCCGCCAGCACGGCGGCAGTCAGCGCCACCAGCAACAGGTGCAGCGCATCGACCGAACGCAGCATCAGCGCGTACAGCAGGTAGACCAACGCGATGTAGATGCCCAGGGGAATGACGACCGCCCACACCGTGCCGACCGGCCCGAGCGCGGTGTGTCCCTTGATGGTGAGCGCGGCGAAATCCAGTCCCGCACCAGTCGCGACGATGGCGCCGAATATCGGCATGTGCAGATAACCGAACCAGAACGACCGTTCGCGATGCGCGTGCAGCACTTCCGCTGCCGGGACCATGAAGTACACCCACCACATGCCGAAGGTCAGGGCCGTCCCCGCCACCGCGAGCGCGACCGCATCGGCCGACCAGCCCTGCTCGCCGATCATTGCCGACAAGCTGGCGACGGTGCCCACCACGCCTTCGCCCAGCGCGATGATCGCCAGCAAGCTGTACCGCTCGGCAATGTGATGGGCGTGCCACGGCGTGCCGCCGCAGCGCCGTTCAGCCAGGCCCGGGCCGGTCAGCTCTATGGCGATCAACACCGCCCAAATTCCGAGTGTCACCGGCACCGACGTCGGTAGAAAGATGGTCCCGATCCAGCCGAGCTGTACCAACGACACGTTGGTGACGTAAGTCAACGCCGCCGCCCGCCGGCCCGGATCCTGCCGTGCGGCCCGTAACCACTGGCCCACCAAGGCAATTCGCATCACCACGTATCCGGCGACCAAGACCGCGTTGTCGACATGGTGGCCGTGCTCGATCGAGGTGAAGAAGGCAGGCAGCCCAAGCGCGAGAATCAGTACGCCGACCATCTCGATCATGGTCATCAGCCGGAACACCCAGTCGTCGGTGTCGTAGGCCGACGCGAACCAGGTGAAGTTGATCCAGGCCCAGCAGATCGCGAACGTCGCGAACACGAACGCGGTGATTCCGGCCGCCACGTGTCCCGCGGCCAGCATGTGGGCCAACTGCGATGCGCCGACGCCGAATGCGACGGCGAAGGTCAGGTCGAACAGCAGTTCCAGCGGCGTCGCGACCCGGTGCTTTTCATGCGGGTCGCGGCCGCGCATCGGTGTCAACCGGTGGGCGCGTACCGCGCTGTGTGGGTCAGGAGCGTGCGGCTGCACCCCATCCATGCCATGTCCCTTCAACGAATCCGGGCCCTGTCCGGGCCGCGTCACGGTAAGCCTGCCGCAGATCCCCGCTGTCGTCCCACTACCGTGAAGACGTGTCCGCTCCCCCGATTGCCGTCGGCGTCGTCCTGGCCGCCGGTATCGGATCGCGGGTCGGGGCCGACGGCAACAAGGCGTACCTGCAATTGGCCGGCCGCAGCATGGTGGCCTGGTCGGTGGCGGCAGTCGCGGCGAGCCCCGAGATCGCCCGCACCATCCTCGTGTTCCGGCGGGGTGAACGCGACCAGGTCGTCAGCCTCATGGCCGACGAACTTCCCGGCACTGCAGTCGAATTCGTCGAGGGTGGCGATTCCCGGCACGGTTCGGAACACAACGTGCTGAGTTACCTCGCGGCGGATATCGACGCCGGGGTAGTCGATGTGGTGCTGATCCACGACGCCGCCCGCCCGCTGGCCGGTGCCGATTTGATGGACACCGCTGTGACCACCGCGCGGGCCCAGGGCGGCGCCATTCCGGTGCTGCCGTCCGGCGATGTGCTGCGGATGTCGGCCGACGGCCTCAGTGCCATCGACCAGTCACTCGTCCGGGTGCAGACGCCGCAAGCCTTTCGGGCCGCGCCGCTGTGGCAGGCCTACCAGGACGCGACCGCCGCCGGCTTCGAGGGCACCGACACGTCGTCCTGTGTGGAGCGCTTCACCGATCTCGAAGTCCACGGAATCGCCGGGTCGGCACAGAATTTCAAGGTGACGTTCGCGCACGACGTACAGGTCGCCGAGCGCCTGCTGAGCCGGCGCTGACGCGGGCAGAAAGTCACCGCACCCGCGGCGCGAATCAGACCGGGTCGAAAGCTGCGATCAACCAGGCTCCGTCGACCTTCTTCATGGAGATCTTCACCGAGCTCTGGGCGAACGTGCCATCCGGATTGTCCTTGCTCACCGTGGTCTGGTTGATGAAGGCCAATACCAGCGCCGACTCCGGCGACAGATCGGAGATGGCCGCCCGGACAACTTTCGCCTGTGTCTTGACGTCCTTCTCTTTGACCGCACGGGTCACCACATTGTTGGTGAAGTCGGTGTAGAACTTGACGAAGTCGCCGGTGAGGTGGGACTTCGCCGCTGCGAAATCCTTGTCCATGGTCGGTGGCGCGTACGACAGCATCGCGACGGCACCGTCGGATGCGGCCTTGACCACGGTCTCTGCCACCGCGGCATCGGTCTGCTGGTCCGGGCGGTACTGCGTCACATACGACCAGGCGGCGAAGCCGGACGCAACAGCCAGCATCAGCGCCAACAGCGCCGGCAGCAGGATCCGGGCCCGCCGGGTGTGGGTCGGCACCGAGGCAGCGGCCGACTCCGGCGCGGCCAGTTCGCCTGCCGTCGGTTCGTCGACCGTGGGCTCCACATCGGTTGCGCCAGTGGTGGTCTCGCTGTCATCTGTGGTCACGGCACGAACTCGACTTTCGCTAGCTTGATCTGCCCGCCGTCGCGAACCACGTCGACGCTGAGCCGCCAGGACCTGGGCTGCTGTTCCTTGCTGGCGGCATTGGAAACCCGGGTGGAGACGGCAAGGAGGACGTTGGCGGTGTTGTCGGTCATGGACTGCACCGCCGTGGCGTGCACCGTCGCCACGGTGATCGCCTTCGACGACTCCGCGACCTTGACGAAATCGCCGGCCTGGGCTTCGAAATCCTTCTTGAAGTCCCCGGTGGTGCTGTCGATGATGCGCTGCACATCTTGCTTGGCGTGGTTGAAGTCCAGCGACATCAGGTTCACCACGCCCTGGCTCGCGCCGGCCGCATACTCCGCCCGCTGCTGTTGCTCGCCGACGATTTTGTGATGCTGCCACATCATCCAGCCACCAACACTCAGCAACCCCAGCGAGATCACCACGATCAGCGTCGCCGCAACCACGGTCAGGACGACGCGGCGCGCATTGCGCTGCGGCGCAGTCGATGACGACTGCGGTTCGGCCACATCGGTTTCGATGTCGTCCGCGGCATCGACGGCAGCGGGCTCGATCCCCTCGGCGTCAGCGGCGGCATCCGCGACGCCGCCAGTGGCGGCATCGGGTTCCGGCCCGGCTTCGACGGCCGGTGCCGCCTCGGTTTCCGCGGCGGCACGCCGCAGCCGGATCGCCTTGACCCGGGCCCGGGCGGCGGCCGCCATCGCCTCCGCCTCGGCGGCCTCCGCCTCTGCTTCCTCGGCTGCGAGCGACAGCGTGTCGGGCGACTCCGGTTTGCCAATGCTCGGGTTGTCCATATCGATCAATACTGACGCCTCATCGAGGGACGGCATCGAACCTCCTATCCGCACAGCAAGGCAACGAGTGAGAATATCATTATCAAAATTGCTATACCGATAAGACTGTACACCCTGACGAAACGCAGATATAGCGGCATTTTCCTGCGGAAATGCGATTTACGCGGCGTGTTGCCAGGCCGAACACACCGCCTGCCGTCAGCAAGCCTATCGTCGCGCGCTGGGCGGTGTCCCGATCTTTGCCGTCCGCGCCGCACAGCAGCCAAACCGAGCGCCGGTTTCGCGATCCCAATCTGACGGAGATGTTATTCTCCGCCACGGAGAATAACAGTCTCGCCGATGTCCGGTTCGGCGTTCACCCGCCTCGGGTCCACGATCGACCGGCCGCACAAAGCGGTGGAGGAATGTGATGAAGTTGCTCGCGATCGGCGCTGCTGCGCTGTCTGCGGCGTCGATCGCGCTGGCGCCGCCCGCGTCGGCGACCATGTGGCTGGGCAACTACAACTTGAACATGCCGGACCGTCGCGACTTCCACACGTGGATCTGGTCGGCGTTGGTACCGTGTTACAACCCGGATGGCAGCCAGATCAGCCTCGACAAGTGCATCCATGTGCTCACCATCCCGCAGCCGGTCGCGAAGGCGGACAGCTCCGCAGTGGACGCGCAGCTGGTCAACGGCCAATACACGCTGACCATCAACGAGGACATCGGATTGCGTTGCGGTGACGTCCATTACGGGCCGACCATCCCCACTCACGATGTCTACGTCTGGGATGCGAACACTCTCACCGGGACCATGACCTCAACCTTCGACACCGGCTGCGACGGCGCGCCCGGCGGTACGCTGACCTATCCATTCAGCCTGAGCAGGACGTGACGATGCGTACTTCGGTGCCCCTTGCCGCAGCAGTGCTGTTCTCGATGTCGCTGTCGACTGCACCCGCTTTCGCGGACGACGACGCGCCACCACCACCGCCACCCGCGGCACATCACGTCCGCTACATCGTGAGCGCGGCCGCCCCCATCTTCAGCAACATCTATTACCGTGATACCGATCCGCCGACATGGTCGGACTACAGCCACAATCCGTACGAGTTCAGCCCGCGCGCCGATGTCACGGTCGGCCCCGATCAACCGTGGATCTTCGACACCGCGTTGAATGACCCCAATCTCTGGGCGACCGTCATGGTGCAGTCCGGCGAATCCCCGAACTTCAAGACCCCGGCGTTCAATTGCCGCCTCGAGGTCGACGGCGTCGTGGTCAAACAGAACAGCGGCCCGCACGGCGCTCTCTGTTCGATCCGAAACTGGTAGACCGCCGCGAAAACGCCAGAGCCCCGGATGAATTCATCCGAGGCTCTGGCGTTGCACGGGTCGCCGACTCAGGTGTCGCCGCGCAACCAGCGGCTGACCCCGTTTATCGGAACGCAAGTCAGGAACAGACCGTCCGGAGCCTGCGCAACCATGTTCTGCTCGGTCATGCAGTCCGAGTTCTCGTCGCGGATACCGGCCATCGGAGGTGAGCGGAACCAGCGCGGTTCATAACGCCGGGGCGAACCACAGAACATCAGCCGGCCCCAGTCGGTAGTGGCGAACACGTAGTAGGTGGTGTTGTCGCAGGGCGCGCCCAGTACCCGGTGCGGGATGATGCCCGGCACGCAGAATGCGTCATTGCACGTCTGCGGGTCCCCGTACGCGGCCGGCATAACATCCCAGGATCCGGGCGCAGCGATGGACACCCCAGCCGCCAGGACCGAAGCGGCCGCCATCACCCTCACGCGCACGCCATCAACTCTCGCATATCCGGAAACGAAATTCTCTATTTCAGAGAAGATAATTACGATGCAGGCAGAGCCACCGCGACCAACCGATCGACTCGGGCTAGCGTGGGCCACGCCACTCAACACAGGCACCCAAACGCAAGGAAGTCTCCACCATGGCGCCACCGGCCGTCGACAGTTCCGCAAATACTGCGGCGGCCGACGACGTGACAGCGGCCGAAGCCGAAGCCGCACTCGCGGAGGAACACGCCCGCCAGGCCCGTGCCCGGGCTACCGAACTCCGTCGGCAGGCCGCCGAGTCGCGGTCCGCGGCGGCGCCCGCAGCCGCGATCACACCGCGCCGCCTGCCGCGTTGGCGCCCGGTCTCGGTATGCCTCGCCGGGCTGGCCTTCTGTATCGCACTCGGCATCGGCGGAGCCCTGAGCTGGAATCACCAGGTGGCACAGACGCGCCTGCAGCAACAACACCGCGCGGCGGCCGCAGCCCGACAGGGCGTCATCGATGTCATGTCACTGAACTTCGTGAATGCCGAGGACGACGTGTCCCGCATCCTCGACAACAGCACCGGCAGATTCAGGCAGGATTTCCAGGGCCAGCAGTACATCCTGGTCAGACAGCTCATCGACGCCAAGGTGGTCACGCATGTCGACGTGACCGGAGTCGGGGTCCAATCGGCAACCGACGACTCGGCCGTGGTGCTCGTCGCGGCGACATCCCAGGCAGCCAACATCAAGGATCCGCATCCGGCGCCGAAGCGATTCCGAGTGGTGGTCACCCTCGCAATGGATCAAGGCCGCCTGAAGATTTCGCAGCTCGACTACGCCTAGGCGCCCGCCGGGGAATACTGCACATGGCGTCTGCCGCCCCGGCGGTACTGATATTCTCCGAGAGCGAGAATGTTCCTATCACGCGAGGAGCGCAACATGCCGGGCATCACGTCGAGCCTGAAGGTGACGGTGAGCGCAATCCTCGCCACCACGACAGCGCTTTCGGGTGCGACCCCGGCACTCGCCGACGAAGACCCCAGCCTCTGGGGCATCAACGGCACGTACGCAACCTCGTCCAATGGGGCATTCGCCAAACTCAACGAACGCTACGAGCCGCAACCAGGCAATCGGTCGACCTGGGTCGTCTCAACCAAGTGCGTGGGTCCCTGGGACTGCACCGGCACCGTCAAGAGCAGCGACGGCTGGACCGCGCCGATCTACACGACCGACGGCCTCTTCTACGTCAAACGATCTGTACCCAATTGGCGGTTCTGCGACGACGGCACACCGATCCAGGGCTTCCAGGAATACAAGCTCTATCCCGTCGGCCCTGACGCCCACGTTGCCGACGTGTCCGACGAGTTCACCGGCGAAGATCACACCACCGGCCCCAGCGGGTCCTGCGGCCGCAACCAGTGGCCGGTCGTCCGCATGCCGTTCTACATGAAGAAGATCTCCGGCTAGCGGGTCCCGCGATTCATCGCGGCCGCCGAGTCCGCGCCGCGGCTCGGCGTCATGACGCCATCATCTGCTGCCACGATGCCGCCGGCTTGACCAGATCGGACTGGGCGTACAGCTTGCCGTCACTGCCGAGGTACTGACCACTGCGCGGGTCGTAGCGAGCGATCATCACCGACGGACCGGAGGCCGAGCCCTTGAACGCGCTCGGCGCGGCCTGGGGTGCTGAAGCACCCTGCGGCACAGGACTATTGGCGTCGACGTCAGGCGGGCCTGGCGCCGCGGTGGGCACGTTCGTCGCGCGCGGCTGCAGGTCCGGACGGTCCGGGACCATCGGCCCCTGCGGCAAGCCACTGTCCGCAGGCGCCGGAGCGGGCGCGTCCACATGCAGCGGTGGGTACGGCATCAGCGGCCCCGGCGGCATACCGGGGTAGCTCGCCGGTGGCGGGGCGGGCCCCGGCGGCGCCGGCGGCCGGTCCGCCACACCTGCCGGCAGCGGCGAGCCCTCGATCGGGCCGTAGATGTTGTCGTCGGGCCGCGCCCGTGAATCCGGACGCACGCCTTGGGCGATCAGGTTGGGGTCGATCGGGTACGGCCCGAGCGCGTGCTGACGCTGGGCCAGCGGCTGGAAACCGGTGGGGTCGTTGCACAATTCCACCGTGGGTGCTCGTTTTCCCGGGTTATCCATACACGGGTAGTTTCGCGCACCGCGCACGGCGATCGGCGAGTCCTGGGGCAACTTGCAGTACAGGTTGTCAGGTGTATCGGCGGGGCTCAGGTCAGACGGAGACCGCCAAGCCGAAGGCGGCAGGAAGCCGACCGTGCAGGATGGCGGATCACCGAGGCCGAGCGAGAAATCACCATTGGGCAAGCCGGTCGGACTGTTGACCGGAGCATAGGTTTCGACCTGCGCGACGAACGGCGGCAACAACACCAGAAGCTGTTCGAGCGAGGCGTGCCAGGTGACACCGATCTGGCCTATCGTGCTCAGGTTCGCCAGCAGGATCGGGAGCGTCGGTTTGATCTGCTGCAACAACATCGACGTCTCCTGCGCGAAGCCGGGTCCGGTGTGCAGGATCGAACGGAACTGCGAATCGTCCTTGGCCATCGTGCCCGTGATCCCGGCCAGATTGGCCGCCCAGGACCGGATGCCGTCGGTGTTCTGCGCCTGGGCGTCGAGGAACGGCCCCGCGTCGTCGACCAGCCGGCGCATCTGGTCGGAGACTCCATTGGCATCTTTGGTCAGCTTCGACGCCGAGTCCAGCAGCGACCCGAAGTCGTAGCCCGTGCCGTTGAACGCCGTGTAGGACTCGTCGAGCAGCTTGGCCAATTTGTCGCCGGGAATCGTGTCGACCATGGCGCCGAGTTTGTCCAGCATGGGACCCACCGGCTGCGGGATGGAGGTGTCCGCAAGCGGAATCGTGGCGCCGTCCTCCAGATACGGCCCAGAGTTGTTCTTGGGCAACAGCTCCACATACTGCTCACCGACTGCCGACATACTGCGGACCTGCGCCTGCAGAGTGGCCGGAACCTTTGGTGTGGTGTCCAGTGACAGTGTTGCCTCGGCACCGGTCGGCGTCAGTTTCACGTCCGTGACGCGACCGATCTGAGATCCGCGATAGGTGACATTGCTGAAGCGGTACAGCCCGCCGGTGGCCGGCAGCTGCAGCTTCACCGTCAGTCGGTCGATCCCGAGCAGCGTGGGCATCTGCATGTAGGCGAACAGCATCACCGCCACGCCGACGACCGATGCGATGGCGAACAGGATCAGCTGTATCCGGACGAATCGGGTGAGCATCAGTTGCCTCCGTTCGGCGTGGCCGCAGCCGGCGGGGGCGGCGCGCCGTACGGACCGGCGAACACCTGTCCGGGCGCCGGTGGCGTCTGGACCGGACCGGCGGCCGTGCCGCCCTGCGGGACCAACGGCAGAAGCGGGCCGGCGTCAGGGGCCACGGCAGGCGGCGGCGCCCACGGCGGCTGCGGTGAACTCGGCACGAAGCTGCCCGGCGGCGGGTTGACGCCGGTCTTGAGCGGGTCGTAGGTGTAGTTGAGATACGCCGGATCACCCGGCGCCGGAACAATTTCGGTGCCTTCTTGCCCCCACCGGGTGCCCAACATGGTGCTGTGCTTGAGACGCGGAATGGTGAGGTCGATGACGGCGAACAGATTGTAGTAATCGCCGCGGATCGCCCGGTCGATGAAGCTACCGGTGAACGGGAAGTGCGGCAGGTACTCGAGCACCGTGTCGACGTCGGGCCCCAGCGCGGTGAATGCCGCCAGCGCCGGCGTGATGTTCTTCAGGTTGGTCACCAGATCGGCCTTCGAATCGCTGACCAACTGAGTGGCCACGCTGCTGAACTTGCCGAGTTTGGTCAGTGCGGTGGTCAGCTGCGGCCGCTGTCTGATCAGCACGTCCAAAGCCGGCGGAATCTTGTTCAGCGCTGAGGTGAGGACATCGCGTTGACCGGCGAACGTCGACGCCAACCGGTTGAGCGCCTGAATCGAGTTGACGATGTCGTCCCGCTGGTCATCGAGGGTGCCGACGAAGTCGTTCAAACGGGTCAGCAGATCCCGGAACTGGGCCTCGTGACCATTCAGCGCGCTACTGAAGTTGTGGATCACATCCCCGATCTGGCCCAGGCCGCCGCCGTTGACCACCGCAGCCAATGACGACAACGTGCGCTCGGTGGTTGGGTAGGTCGACGCGTCGCTCAACGGGATGGTCGCGCCGGGAGCCAGTGCGCCGCTTGGGTTCTGGCCCAGCGGAGGGTCCAGAGCGAGGTGCATCGAGCCGAGCAGGCTGGTCTGGCCGACCCGTGCCACCGCGTTGGCCGGGATCGTCACGCCCGGCTTCACCGAGAACTCGATGTCCGCGTGCCAATTCTTGGCCGTCATGCTCCGCACGCTGCCCACCACGACGTCATCCATCAGGACCGGCGAATTCGGTTCCAGCGTAGCCACGTTCGCGATTTCCACGTGGTAGACCGTGGAGCCCGCCCCACGGCCGACCGCGCCGGGCAGTGGCAGCGAATTCACCCCCTGAAACGCGCAGCCGGTCGCGGTCACCATGACTGCGACGCCGGCGGCCAGGGTGGCCTTGACCGTCCGCGCTCCCACGGAACGATTCTGTGTACCAGCACCTTTCCCGGTCATCATGGGTGGGGCGTCCCCTCTGCCGGCGCGGGCGGCGGTGGGGCTGTGGACATACCTGGCCCGAGCGGAGTGTCGGTACCGAGTCCGCCCACCGGCGCGGGCGGACCGACCGGCGCCACCGGTGCCTCGGCCGGCAAGGGCGGCGGCGCGCCCGGCGCAGCGGGTCCTGGCACCGGGCCGGCCGGGTTCAGCATCGACCACACCGATGGCGGCATGTTCGGTCCCGGGTTCGGTATCGCATTGGGCAGCATCTGATCGGCTCCTGGTGGCGGCGTCCCCGGCGGTCTACCGGTGAACGGCGGCACGGCCGGGCCCGGGTTGTAGGCCGACAACACGGGGTCGGTTTCGGGCGGTGTCGGAGACCCACCGCCGCCGCCGGGCGCCAGTCGTGCTTCGGAGTACACGAGGTCCTCGGGAGGGGCCGCCGGCATCAGGAACGGGTCGATACCGAACGGCAGGTGGTTGAAGTTGACCAGTCGCAGAGCCGGACCCAGATACTGCGCACAGAGCTTCGCGGTCTCCGGCGCGGTGGTGTTCTCGATGGCGCCGATGGCACCGCAGATGAATTCGACCGGCGACGAGAAGTTGTTCAGGACGAATTGGCCGACCGCACTGCCCGTCACCGGGTTGTAGATGTTGTACGCGTTGACGAATTCGTTGGGTGCGATGTGCAGGATGTTCTTCAGCTGCATCTGGTTGTCCACCAGGTTCTGCGTGACGTTGGTCAGTCGGCGCACCTGCTCCGCTGTTTGATTCCGAGTGCCGGCGACGAAGTTCTGCACCTCGACGATCGACGTCGACAGGTCCTTCAGTGCCGCATCGAGATCCGACTTGCCGCCATCGACCACTCCGGTGAGCGTCACCAGCCGGTTCTGGAACGAGACGATCTGCTGATTGCTGTCACGCAACGCCGTGACGAAAGTCTGCAGGCTCTTGATGATGTCGACCATGTTTCCGCTACCGGCCGCCAAAACCCGGGCCGCACCGGCCATCTCGGTGATGGTGTCGTGCAGCTTCTGGCCATTGCCGTCCAAAGCATTTGCCGCGCTGTCGATGATCCGTGACACCGATGTCCCGGACACGTCGCTCTTGGGTCCCAGATCGGTGGCGAGCCGGGTCAGCTGAGTCTTTACCTCATCCCATTCGACGGGAACGGCGGTGCGCTCCAACGGGATGACCGCGCCCGCGGCCAGCTTCGGGCCGCTGTGCTTGTAGGCCGGGGTCAGCTGGACGTAACGCGCCGCAACCAGGTTCTGTGCCACGATGACAGCCTTGGCATCCGCCGGGATCGAGACGTCCCGGTCGATGTCGAGCGTGAGCCGGGTCTGGGTGCCCTCCGGCTTGATCGCCGCGATGGTGCCGACCTTCACCCCGGCCACCCGGACATCGTCGCCCGGGTAGATGCCGGTGGCTTCACTGAACAATGCGCTGATGGTCCTCGGCGCGAAGAACAACTGGCGCACCAGGAATCCGCCGCCGATCACCAGCAGGGCGACGACGGCGACCGCGATCATCCGGTTGCGCGACATCAGCGTGACCCCCCGGGAATTCCGTTGTAAGGGAGCGGGAGTTCAGCGCGCGGTCCGGCGTTGTCCGGCGGTTGGCCGGCATGCACGCCGCGCCGGAAGCCGAAGGCGTAGTCGAAGAACGGTTGCAGGATCTGCATCGGGTTCAGGTTCGGCACATAAGCGTTGTAGTACGGGCCGTTGGCCAGCGTCTCGCCTTGCGACAGCATGAATTTGCGCATGTCGGGCAGGATCTTGGTGATGTTGTCGCGGTTCTTCTCCAAGACCTCGGTCACGCGGTTCAGTCGCTCGAGCGTCGGCGCCAGCTCTTTCTGATTGTCGTGTACCAGACCGGACAGCTGCTTGGACACCGCAGAGGTGTTGGCCAGCAAGCTGACGATCGCCTCACGCCGGTCGTTGAGTACGCCGAGCAGATCATTGGCGTCGAGAATCAGGGTGTTCAACTGCGCGCTGCGCTGGGACAGCACACTGGTGACATCTGCCGCACTCTTGAGCAGGCCGGCCAGACTCTCGTTGCGGCTGTTGAGTGATCGGGACACGCGGCTCAGCCCGTCGAAAGTGGGACCGAGCTTGGGCGCGATCTGATCGAGCGTCGACGACAAGGTGTCCAGCGACTGGTTCAGCGACGCGGTATCGGTGCCGGCGGTATTGGCCGTCAGGTCACCGACGGCATCGGTCAGCGAGTAGGGCGACGACGTGCGGGTGGTGGGGATGACGTCGTTCGGCCGCATGGTGCCGGTGCCGGCCGATTCCAGGGTCAGCACGCGCTCACCGAGCAGCGACCCGGTGCGAATGTGTGCGGTGGTCTGTGAACCCAAGGGGTACTTGCCCTTTGCGGTAAAGGTCACCAAGGCATTTCCGTCCCGCAGCGCGATGTCCGAAACCGTGCCGATCTTGATGCCCGACATGGTGACCTGATTGCCCTTCGCGATCCCGCCCGCCTCGGTGAACTCGGCCTGGTAGCGCACAGAGGTGGCCCATTGGCTGATCCGTTCGGGCTGCAATCCGATGGCAATGATCAGCATGATCAGTACGACGCCGAAGATTCCTGCCTTGATCAGCCGTGTGCCCCGGTATTTCAGCATCAGGGCTCACCGCACCTTCCACCCTCTTGCTGAATCATCGGGAACACCGCGGTGCGGCCCTGCAGGTCCGAGACACGAATCTGCAGCCCGCAGATGTAGTACATGATCCAGCTTCCATACGATCCGAGGCGGGCCAGCTTGTGGTAGTACTCCACGTCCTTCTGGATGCCACGGTCCAGCACTGTCTTGTGGTCGTCGAGCAGCGGCGCCAGCCTGTTGAGTTCGTCGACCGTCTGCTTCAGAGGCTGCCGCGCCTGGGTCAGCAGACTGGTGATCGAGGCGGTGCCCTGATCCAGCTGCGTGATCGCGGTCCCGATCGGATCACGATCTTGGGACAGCCCGCTGATCAGCTGCTGCAGCCGGTCGATGGCGCCGGAGAACTGATTGCCGTCCTTGGACAACGTGCCAACCACCTGATTCAGGTTGTCGATCAGTTGCGAGACGGTCTGTGCGTTGTCCGCCACCGCATTCGAGAACGACGACGTCTTGCCGAGCAACGAGTCCAGGTTGTCGCCCTGGCCCTGGAATATCTGCACCAGTGACGACGTCAGTGCGTTCACATCCTGCGGGTTCAGCCCCCGGACCACGGGCCGTAATCCGTTGAGCAGCAGATCCAGATCCAAGGCGCCCGATGTGCGGTCCTCGCCGAGGGTCGAACCCGCGGGCAGAATCCGGGACTCTCCCGGTCCGTTCGTCAGTTCCAGGAAGCGGTCACCGACCAGGTTCAGGTAGCGCACCGCAGCCTTGGTTCCCGTGGTCAGGGCGACGTCCTTGTCTGCGTCGAAGGTGACCAGTACCTTGTGATCCTCTTGCAGTTCAACATCGTTGACGGTGCCCACCCGGACCCCGGCGACCCGCACCGAGTCTCCGCCCTTGAGCCGGGACGCGTCGGCGAACACCGCCTTGTACTGCGAGGTGGAACCGCTGCGGTACTGACCGAAGGCCATGAACAAGAAGATCGTCATCAGGACCATGACGGCGGCGAACGCCAAGAACTTGATCAGCGTGGAATTGGAACGTTTCATCCGGGCATTCCCGCCTGGGTGGTGTTGCGCGGCGGACCGTCGATCGGGCCGAACAGGATCTGCTTCAAGCCGTCGGAGTTGAGCACGACGCCCGGGTTGCCGTAGGCCCACGGATTGGCCGCGGTATCGGTGACCAGATATTTGGATCGGTTACCAAATCCGATGTAGGGCAATCCCATACAGTGCGGACCGCCCTTGGCCGCCACCTTCGGCAGGTTGGACGGGTAGCGGTACCGGTCGATGCCCATGACGAACGACACATTGACCACCACGCCGGGATTGAGCTGCGGTGGCTGGTGCGACATGAAGTTCATGCCGGCCAGCGCACATTTGAGGCCGGGCGCGTACTGGTTGAGCAGGTCGGTGGTGGGGGCCAACAGGTGCAGCACATTGCTGAGCTGCTCGCGGTTCCCGCCGAGCACCTCGTTGCCGGTGTCGGCCAGCCCCGCCATGCTGGCCAGGAAGGTCTCCAGGCTCTGCTGCTCGTCGGTCAAGGTAGCGCTCATCTTGATGGCGTTCTTGACCGTGTCGAGCAGGTCGGGCGCGGCATCGGCATACGCGCCCGATACCGGGGCCATCGCTTTGATGTCGTGTCCGAAGTTTTCGAGGCTGGGGTTCAGTTTGGCCAGCAACGCATCGAAGTCGACCATGGTCTGGCCGAACTGCTCACCGCGGCCGGCCACCGCGGTCGACATGGCCGCCAGGGTTTGGTTCAGCTTGGCCGGGTCGAGCTTGTCGAGCACATCGGTGAGCTGTTGGAAGACCGTGTTGATTTCGACGGTGACGTGGTCACCACGCAACTCCTGCCCGGCCCGCAGCGGTGTCGCCGACGGCTGGGCCGGCGGTTGTAGCTCAACATATTTCGCGCCGAACACCGTCGAGGACGCGATGTCCGCGCGGACGTTCTCGGGAATCAAATGCAGCTGCGACGGATCCATCGCGAGGTGCAGTGCGGCGGTACCGTCCGCACGCTGCTCGATCGATTCGACCTTGCCGACCTCGATCCCCCGCATCTTGACCTTGGCGTCCGGGTTCATCACCAAACCGGCACGCTGCGAAATGAGCGTCACCGGAACCGATTCGGTGAAACTGTCGGAGAACAGGGCAATTGCCAGCGAGATCACCGCACCGATTGCCGCGACGGTCGCCAAACCCGCCAGCGGGCGCGCATAGCTTCGGGCGCCGAAGTGACCGCCGCCCTTGGCCGCCACGGGAGCCGCCGTACTGGTGGTCTCAGATCGATGGATAGGGCCCGGCCCCAGATTCTTGGTCATGTCCGCCCTAGCCCGACAGGTGGAAGTTGCCGTTGGAGCCGTAGATCGACAGTGACACCAGCAGTGTCACCGAAACCACCACGACCAGGGACGTACGCACCGCATTGCCCACTGCCACACCGACTCCCGACGGACCACCGGTGGCGAAGTAGCCGAAATAGGTGTGGATGAACAGGATGGTCAACGCCATCAGAATGGCCTGCAGAAATGACCACAGCAGGTCCACCGGGTTCAGGAAGGTATAGAAGTAGTGGTCGTACAGGCCCGCGGACTGGCCGAACAGCACCACCGTGACGAACCTCGACGCGATGAACGACAGGATCACCGCGATGGAGTACAGCGGGGTGATCGCGATCATGCCGGCCAGGATTCGGGTGGACACCAAATACGAGATCGGGCGGATCGCCATGGATTCCAGCGCGTCGATCTCCTCGTTGATCCGCATGGCGCCCAGCTGTGCGGTGACGCCGGCGCCGAAGGTGGCGGCCAGGCCGATACCCGCGACGATCGGGGCGGCGATCCGCACGTTGATGAATGCCGACAGGAAACCCGTCAGCGCCTCGATACCGATGTTGCCCAGCGAGCTGTACCCCTGCACCGCCAGCGTGCCGCCGGTGGCCAGCGTCAGAAAGCCCACGATCGCGACCGTGCCACCGATCATCGCCAATGTGCCCGCGCCCATGGAGATCTCGGCGATCAGCCGGATGACCTCCTTGCGGTAGTGCGTGCCGGCGAACGGCACTCCGGCCAACGCCTTGCCGTAGAATAACGTGTGATCGCCGATCCGCCCCAGCAGACCGATCGGCCGGCCGAGCTCGCGCGCCATCCGCGGATATGTCTGCCGCAGCGCTTTCAGTGCCATCGCCGGGGCCCTACCGCGCCGTCATCCGGATACCGATGGCGGTGACCACAACGTTGATCACGAACAACGCCATGAACGCGTACACCACCGTCTCGTTGACCGCGTTGCCGACGGCCTTGGCGCCACCGCCAGAGATGGTCAACCCCCGATAACACGCCACCAGCCCGGCGATCAGCCCGAATAACGCCGCCTTGATGCACGAGATGATCACCTCGGGCACACCCGTCAGCAGCGTGATGCCGGCGGCGAAAGCGCCCGGATTCACGTCCTGGACGAACACCGAGAAGATGTAGCCGCCCAGGATCCCGATGATGACCACCAGAGAATTCAGCAGCAGCGCCACCAGCCCCGAAGCCAGCATCCGCGGCGTCACCAGTCGGGCCACCGGGTTGATGCCCAGCACCTCCATCGCATCGATCTCCTCGCGGATGGTCCGCGACCCCAGATCCGCACACATGGCCGTCGCGCCCGCACCCGCGACGATCAGTACCGTCACCATCGGCCCCACCTGGGTCACCGCACCGAATGCCGCACCGGCCCCGGACAAATCCGCCGCGCCCAGCTCGCGAAGCAGGATGTTCAGCGTGAAGGACACCAGCACGGTGAACGGGATGGCCACCAACAAGGTCGGCGCCAACGACACCCGCGCCACGAACCACGACTGCTCGAGAAACTCCCGCATCTGGAAGGGCCGCTGAAACAGGTACCGCACCGCGTCCGCCGACATCGCGAACAAACCGCCGATGGCCTGCATCGGCCCGGATGCGCTGCGCACGAACGAAATACCCGGCGACCACCGGTCCGGCCCCTTACCTGCCATCCGCGCCCGGTCCTTCCAGAATCGTCACGGCCGACACGGCAGTCGGACGGTCCAGATCTTCATAGCTGATCAACGCGGTTCCGGTGAAGAAATCGCGAACGTCGGCACGGCCTGCCCCGCCCGCCGAGATGATGGCGTCCTCGTCGCGACCGGCGATGCGGCGCAGCGACGTGCCCCAGCACGGCTGGCACCTACCGATGGCGATGGCGGTGGGCATGAAACGCGTCAGCCGACGACCGTGGCGAACGTCTTGTGTTCGAGGAATTCTTCGAGCCCGGCCGTACCCATCTCCCGGCCGATACCGGACTGTTTGTAACCGCCGAACGGGCTGTCGGGGCTGAAGTAGTTGCCGCCGTTGATCGAAAAGGTCCCGGTTCGGATTCGCCGGGCCATCGCCACAGCGCGCTCCTGACTGCCGAATACCGCGCCGGACAACCCATAAATGGAGTTGTTGGCTATTTCGACCGCGTGGTCGTCGTCGTCATAGGCGATCACTGCCAGCACTGGTCCGAAGACTTCTTCCTGGGCGATTTCGCTCTCGGGGTCGACGTCTGTCAGCAGGGTCGGGGTGTAGAAGTAGCCGGGCCCCTTCTTTTCGCCGCCGGTGACCAGGGTGGCGCCGTCGGCAACGGCCCGTCGCACCATTGCGTCGACCTTGTCGCGCTGCTTCTCACTGATGAGCGGCCCCATGTAGGTATTCGGGTCTTGGGGATCGCCCCAGCGCACATGCGAGAAGTTGGTCTTGACCATCTCGACTATCTCGTCGTGATGCTTGCGCGGCACCAGCAGCCGGCTGGTGAGTGCGCAGCCCTGGCCGGCGTGGGTGACCATGCTGAAGGCAGAAAACATCGCGGCCATGCTGAAGTCGGCGTCGTCCAGCACGATCGCGGCGGACTTCCCACCCAGTTCGAGGAACACCCGCTTGAGGGTCGTGCTGGCCGTGGCCATGATGGCCCGGCCTGTCGCGGTCGAGCCGGTGAAGGTGACGGCGTCGACGGCGCTGCTGGTGGTCAGGGCGACACCAACCTCGGGGTCGGACGAACTGATGACGTTGACGACACCGGCCGGGATGTCAGTGTGGTTGGCGACGAGCTCGCCCAACGCCAGGGTGATCAAAGGAGTGTCGGGGGCGGCCTTGAGCACCACGGTGCAGCCGGCAGCCAGTGCCGGAGCGAGCTTGGCCAGTGCCAGCTGGTTCGGATAGTTGTAGGCGATGATCGCCGCGATTACGCCCGCGGCTTCCTTCTCCACCCAGCGATGGTGCTGGGCACCACGAATCTCGACGTTGCCCAGATCCTCGGTCATCGGGAAGGTCTTGAGCAGGTCGGCGTAGTAGCGCACGATCGCGATGGGTTGGTCGAGTTGCGCGCCATGGGTCAGCGCGACGGTGGCGCCGACCTCCTGGATGGTCAGTGCCGCCAGCTCGTCCCGGTGCTCGTTGAGTGCTTTGTGGAATTGATCCAAGCAGCGGATTCGCAGCTCGACGTCGGTGGCCCAGTCGGTCTTGTCGAACGCCCGACGGGCGGCCGCGATGGCCGCTTCGGCATCGGCCACAGTGGCCTGTGGTGCATGCCCGAAGACCTCTTCGGTGGCCGGATTGATCGTGGGATAGGTGCCTGCACCGGCGACCAATTCGCCGTTGATCAGCATCCGGCGGTCGACGCCCGTTTCGGCCGCTCGAGCACCCGCGATATTTCCGGCATCAACCGTGGCCTGAGCCATCCGCCCTCCTGGAGCTGCAACGATGTATGGAAACTGCATTCTCATCTTTGGCGAATCATACATTCACAACGAGAGAATACAACGAAGGCTAGACGCGCTAGGTAGATAACTTGTCGACCGGGAACGCGGCAATGCACGCAGCTGAGCCGAGGCCGCTGACCCTCCTCGTGCATGGAGCGGTTTCACCGACAGGCAGTCCGCGCGAGGCACCGGCACTACGTCGATCGTGTGGCCTGACGAAGAGACACGCCGACAGCCCCCGCCACCTCACCCTCGGCGTAGGACCTCAGCCGGCGGCGACCATCGCCTCCAGGAGTCCCCGGTC
This sequence comes from Mycolicibacterium sp. HS_4_1, assembly GCF_054515875.1. Classification (NCBI taxonomy): domain Bacteria; kingdom Bacillati; phylum Actinomycetota; class Actinomycetes; order Mycobacteriales; family Mycobacteriaceae; genus Mycobacterium; species Mycolicibacterium sp. HS_4_1. The sequence continues at coordinate 1,559,278 of NZ_CM137261.1, read as the reverse complement.
GTGCGCCAGGTCGACGACGAACGCGTTGGGGTCGCCGTCGACGGTGCCGACCGTCAGATCGGTGGACATCAGCGCCGCCAGGTCGTCCGACCGCGGGAGCCGATTCAGCGCCGCTGCGGAGAAACCCCGCGGGTACTGCGCGGTGACGAGTTCCGAGCGGTCTACATTGCCCAACACGATGTCGTGCCCCGCAATGCTTTTCACGCTGTCTGTCATCGGCAGGATCGGCAGGACGACGTCGTGGTCCGCCAGCGCCGCGGCGACCCGCGCCGCCAGCTCGGCGGGCGCCAGCGGGTAGCGCACGTCGTGCACCAACACGCAATCCCCGGCGCCGAGTGGCCTCGCACCGGTGCGCACCGGCACGTCACTCAGGCCATGGGCCGCAAGGCATTTCGTGGCCGCCGCCGCCAATTCTTCGGCGGTCACCACAGACACCGGCGCCACGGCGCGTACCGCCAGCACAGCTCGCACCAGCGCCGGCTCCCCCGCGATCGGCGTGGTGAAGTCGGCCGGCGCCAGGCCGGCCGGCACGGTCACGATCGCCGAGAGAGTCACCGCGCCACCTTATCCCCGGCATCCCCGGCGTCGTTCCGCGCGCGGGGAGACAGCTACTTCCCCGCCGCCGCCGGCTGAATTCCGATGGCCGCCAGCCGTCGCTCGGACGCCTCGTGGCGCACGCGCTTCGGCCACCAGAACCACTTGCCCAGCAGCGCCGCGATGGCCGGTGTCATGAAGGACCGGACGATCAGCGTGTCGAACAGCAGACCGAGCGCGATGGTGGTGCCAACCTGCGCCATGACCTTCAGGTCGCTGAAGGCGAACGACGCCATGGTGAACGCGAACACCAATCCCGCCGAGGTGACGACTGATCCGGTGCCTGCCATGGACCGGATGATGCCGGTCTTCACGCCGCCCGCCAGCTCTTCCTTGAACCGCGACACCAGCAGCAGGTTGTAGTCGGAACCGACCGCCAGCAGCAGAATGACCGACATCGGCAGCACCATCCAGTGCAGCTCGAGACCGATGATGTGCTGCCACAACAGAACTGACATACCGAATGACGCGCCCAGCGACAACAGCACGGTACCGACGATCACGCCTGCGGCCACCATGCTTCGCGTGATGAGCAGCATGATGATGAAAATCATTGATACCGCCGCGATTCCGGCGATCATCAGGTCGTACTGCGCACCGTCGTGCATGTCCTTGTAGGTGGCGGCGGTGCCGGCCAGATAGATCTTGGAGCCCTCCAGCGGGGTGCCCTTGATGGCCTCCTTGGCGGCCTGCTTGATCGGGTCGACGTGGGCGATGCCTTCGGGCGTCGCCGGGTCGCCTTCGTGCTGAATGATGAAGCGCACCGACTTGCCGTCCGGCGAGATGAAGTTCTTCATGCCGCGCTTGAAGTCCTTGTTGTCGAAGGCCTCCGGCGGCAGGTAGAAGCTGTCGTCATTCAGCGAGTTGTCGAACGCCTCGCCCATCGCCGCGGCGTTGTCCGACGACGCGGCGCGCTGATCCACCTGACCCTTCTGGGTCTGGTACATGGTCAGCATGTACTGCTTCATGTTCTTCATGACCTCGATCTGAGGCGGCATCACTGTCACCATCTCGGCGGTCAGCTTGTCCAGCTTCAGCAGCTCCGGCACCAGGGATTGGATGTCGTCGGTCATGACGTCGATGCCGTCGAGCGTGTCGAAGACGGAACGCATCGAAAAACACACCGGGATGTCGTAGCAGTGCGGTTCCCAGTAGAGGTAGTTGCGGATCGGCCGCAGGAAATCGTCGAAATCGGAGATGTGGTCTCGCAAGTCGGCGACGTCGAGCGACATATTGATGGTCTTTTGCGACATGTCGTGCGTGGTGGCGGCCATCTGCGTGGTGATGGCCTGCATCTTGGTCATCGTGTCGATGCTCACCTGCATGTCGTTGGCCTGCTGCAGCATGTTGGCCATCGAGTCCAGCTGGTACTTCTCCGTCATCTTCGAGGTGACGGCCTGCATGCCCATGATGAACGGAATCGTCGTGTGCTTGATGGGTTTTCCGTCGGGCCGGGTGATGGTCTGCACGCGCGCGACGCCCTGGGTGTGGACGATGGCCTTGGCGATCTTGTCGATCACCAGGAAGTCGGCGGAATTGCGCAGGTCGTGGTCGCTCTGCACCATCAGCAACTCGGGGTTCATCCGGGACGCACTGAAATGCCGTTCCGCGGCGGCATATCCGACGTTGGCGCTGAGGTCCGCCGGCACATAGCGACGGGAGTCGTAGTTCGTCTTGTAGCCGGGCAGCGTCACCAGTCCGACGAGGGCGAGCGCCAACGTGGCGACCAGCACAGGCCCGGGCCAGCGCACCACGAGGACACCGATACGCCGCCAGCCGCGGGATTTGATGGCGCGCTTCGGTTCGAAGCGGCCGAACCGGCTGCCGATCTTGATGACGGCCGGGCCGAGCGTCATCGCGGCGACGACGGCCACGAGCGTGCCGATCGCGCAGGGCACACCCAGGGTCTGGAAGTACGGCAGCCGCGTGAAACTCAGGCAGAGCATGGCGCCGGCGATGGTCAGACCCGATCCCAGGACCACGTGCGCCGTCCCGCGGAACATCGTGTCGTAGGCGGTCTGCCGCTCCTCGTTGTCGCCGCGCGCCTCCTGGTACCGGCCGATCGCGAAGATGGCGTAGTCCGTGCCGGCCGCGATGACCATCAGCGTCAGCAGGTTCACCGCGAACGTCGACAGGCCGATGATGTTCGCATTGGCCAGGAACGCGACGACACCGCGAGCGGCGCCGAGTTCGAGGAACACCATCAACAAGATGAGGATCATCGTCACGATGGACCGGTAGACGAGCAGGAGCATCACGGCGATCACCAACAGGGTGATGGCGGTGACCTTGGCGATGCTCTTGTCGCCGGCGTGGTGCTGGTCGGATATCAGCGGGCCGCCGCCGGTGACGAACACGTGGAGGCCGGCAGGCGGCTTCGAGTCGGTGACGATCTGCCGGACCGATGCGACGGAATCGTTGGACTTCGTCTCCCCTTGATTGCCGCGCAGGTAGATCTGGACGTACGCGGCCTTGCCGTCGGCGCTTTGTGAGCCGACTGCGGTCAGCGGGTCACTCCAGAAGTCCGCGACGTGCTCGACGTGCGCGGTGTCAGCGGTCAGTTTGGCGATAAGACCGTCGTAGTAGTGGTGTGCCTCGGCGCCGAGGGGTTGGTCGCCCTCCAGGACCACCATGGCGTTGCTGTCGGAGTCGAATTCCTGGAAGTTGGCGCCGATCTGCTTCATCGCGATCATGGCCGGGCCGTCTTTGGCGCTGAGTCCGACGGTGTGCTCCTCGCCGACCTTCTCCAGTGGCGGGACCAGCGTGTTGGTGGCGACGTTGAGGACGAACCAGCCGATCACGATGGGTACCGCGAGCACCCAGATCAGATGACCGATCCTGGATCGCTCGGTGTTGGTGGCACTCACTCGGGGCACCCTTCCATCAGGCCCGGCAGGTCCATGGAAATGGAGCGCGGCGGCGTTACACAATCACTGTCGGGCGAAATATACCTAGCACAGCAAACCTTTATCCAGAGTGATGACGCAAAAGGTGCCTCTACCTCCCGAGAAATGGGACAAATCGGGGCCTTTTCGCCCGATTTCGGCCGTACCGTTGACGGGATGGAAAATTCTCCGGCCGATACGTTCGGCAAGCGCTACGGCGAAGTGCTGCTGGTCTCCCAGACGCCGACGGGACCGCATGTCACGGTGTTCAATACCTTCCCGCTGAACGACTGCCCGCATGAGGCCTGGTCCGCGCTCAACCCGCAGGCCCTCGCCGCGGAGAACGGCGTCGCGGCGGCCCTGCTCAACGGCCCCCGCTATTGGCTGATGAGCGAGATCGTCAAAACCCGGGCGGACGTCGGTGAGAAGAGGACGTTCGGCGGCATCGAGATGCTGCAGCAGGCGACAGTGGAACTGGCGTCGATGAACCCGACGCCCTACAGCGTGAACAAGGTCAGCCGCCGCACGGTCTTCGTGTTCGGTGCCGGGCGGCCCGTCTTCGAATTGCTCGACCCACAGGGACAGCGCTGGGTCATGCAGTCCTGGAGCCGGATGGTCGACCCGGCGCTGTCGCTGGAAGACCTGCCGGACCTCGGTACGCGACTGCAACTGCCCGACGGGTGGAGCTACCGGACATCGACGCTCGCCACTGCGCTGCGCATCGACACCACCACCGAGGACGCTCACGTCACCCAGGACAACCTGGGCAACACCTACTCATTGGCCGTCGCTTAGCCGCGCTAGGCATTCCCAAACCGGCGCAGGTGCGTTACAAACGACAGACGGGTGTGTCCTGTCGCGGTGGGACCGAACTGAAGGAGTCCGAATGGCTTGGGATTTCGAAACCGATCCGGAGTTCCAGGAGCTCCTCGACTGGGCCGACGCCTTCGTACGCGACGAAGTCGAGCCGCTCGACCTCATCTGGCCGCACCTGCAGTACACCGCGCTCGACGAGACCCGGCGCCGGGTCGTTGACCCCCTCAAGGAACAGGTGCGCCGAAAAGGCTTGTGGGCCACACACCTTGGACCCGACCTCGGTGGGCAGGGCTACGGGCAGCTGAAACTGGCGCTGCTCAACGAGATTCTGGGCCGGTCGCAGTGGGCACCGATCATCTTCGGCTGTCAGGCCCCCGATACCGGCAACGCCGAGATCATCGCGCACTACGGCACCCCGGAGCAGAAGGAGCAGTACCTGCGGCCGCTGCTCGCTGGCGAGGTCTTCTCCTGCTACTCGATGACCGAGCCGCAAGGCGGCGCCGACCCGACTCAGTTCACGACGTCCGCCGTACGCGACGGCGACGACTGGGTGATCAACGGCTACAAGTTCTTCTCGTCCAACGCCTCGACGTCGACGTTCCTGATCGTCATGGTGGTGACCAACCCCGACGTCAGTCCCTATCAAGGGATGTCGATGTTCCTCGTGCCCACGAACACGCCTGGCGTCAACATCATCCGCAACTCCGCGATCTACGGGGAATCCGACGGTCACGGGTCGCACGCCCTGATTCATTACGACAATGTGCGCGTGCCGAATTCGGCCGTGCTCGGCGGTGAGGGCCAGGCTTTTGTGATTGCGCAGACCCGCCTCGGCGGGGGCCGGATCCACCACGCGATGCGCACCATCGGACTGGCGCAGAAGGCCCTCGACATGATGTGCGAGCGGGCGCTGTCGCGGCACACCGCCGGTAGCTTGCTCGCCGACAAGCAGACGGTGCAGGGCTACATCGCCGACTCGTGGGCGCAGCTGCAGCAGTTCCGGCTGTTGGTACTACACACCGCCTGGAAGATCGACAAGTACAACGACTACAAGTTGGTCCGCAAGGACATCGCCGCGGTCAAGGTCGTCATGCCAACGGTGCTGCACGACATCGCCTGGCGCGCAATGCAAGTACACGGCGCCCTCGGTGTGACGAACGAGGTGCCGTTCCTGGGCATGGTCGCCGGCGCCGCGGTGATGGGGCTGGCCGACGGCCCGACCGAGGTACACAAGGTCACGGTGGCCAAGCAGGTGCTGCGCGACTACACGGGCACCGACGAGCTGTGGCCGACCGAGTGGCTGCCGGGCAAACGCGAAGCCGCACAGGCGAAATACGCCGAGTACCTGGAGTTGGAAGTGGGTAATCACTAGCGTCCAGTACGACCGGGGCAGCTGGCTGCTGCGTGCGCGGAGAGACGAAGTTGAGGATCATTTCGGCACTGGCGGGCGCGATGCGCGTCAACCAGCGCGTCCCCAAGCCGGCGTGTCGGGCGCTCCTGCAGCACTTGCGATTTGGACCCGTCACCATGGGTTGACATTGTCAACGCATGGTGACGACTCCCGGCCGAAGTGCACGCACACCCAGGTCTGCCCGCCCTGACAATTGAGTGACGATCACGAAGAAGACCATCGTGAAAGTCCACCCCACCCTGGGCCGGCTGACCTCCAGCCATACCCCTACTGCGTCATCAACCGCGCCAGGCCTCGCATCACCGTCCGGCTGGCGGTGTGGCGAACCTGCTCGATCAGCGACGGTGCTGCCGGTGGCGCCGCAGCACCCAGGCGTGGGAAGAGCGCCAGCGCATTGGTGCGGTCGATCTCGCGGCGCCCGGCGTCATCCAGTCCCCCATAGGACTCCAGCCCGGCTGCGAACAGCTGGCCGGCCTCGACCGGCGCGAACGGGAAGTCCGAACCGAACGTCACGTGGCCCGGTTTGGCGAAAGCCAGCAGTGACGGCAGCGCGGCCGCACTCGACGACAACGCGGTGTCGAAGTAGAAGCTCGCGAAGTCGTCGAGATGATCGGCCGGACTGCCGCCGACATCACTGGTGATGGCCAGAGCCAGTCGGTGTGACGCGTAAGGCACGAAGCCGCCGGCATGGCTCAGGATGAACCGGATGTTCGGATATCGCCGCCGAATACCGTTGCGCACCAACAGGTACGCGGCCCGCGTGGTGTCGAGCAGAAAGTCGGCAGCGAATGGCAACACGCCGTCGACCGTGGGGCCGGGCAGTTCGGCGGGATGGATGAACACCACCGCCGACCGCGCGTCGAGTTCGGAGAACAGCGCATCCTGACCCGGCGCGCCCAGATACGTACCCGCACTGTTGGCCAGCAGGACCACACCATCAGCATCCAACTCGTCGAGTGCGCGCACCGATTCGGTGACCGCGGCGTCCAGATGGGGCATCGGCAAAATGGCGAAGAGCCCGAACCGATCTGGCCCCGCCGCAACCAGTTCTGCACTGTAGTCGTTCACGTCACGCGCCAGCGCGGCCGCGTCAGCCGCAGCCGGTAAGACCGTCGTACCCGGCGCCGACACCGAGAGAATGGCGGTGGCGACGCCGAGTTTGCCCATCGCCCCCAACGACGCTTCGGGACTCCAGTCCGGCAGCGCCCTTCCACCGGCATCGTCGACGCCGGCCTGTCGCAATACCTTTCGGTAGTCCGGCGGGATCATGTGGTGGTGCGTGTCGATGCGGTTCATGATCATGACGCTCCCGCAGATAGGTCAGTCACGGATGCCCGCGCCGGCCAGTGCGGGGACGACGTCTTCGCGGTGCAGCAATGACCGGGCCGCTGTCGTGAGCTGCTCTAGCTTGTCGGCGCTGCGCTGCATCTCGTGGCCCCAGATGCTGATGCCTTGGTGCGTCGTCGGCCGCCAGGTCGTTTCGTCGACGACCAGCGGATTCCAGCCCAGCTCCCATTCGAAACCCGAGGGCGTCACGGCATAGAACGACAACTCACGGTCGTTGGTGTGCTGGCCGACGCCCAGGGCCATGTCGAACCCCAGTGCCCGCACCCGTTGATAGCTGTCCGTCAGATCATCGAGCTCGGCAACTTGAATGTTGAGGTGCTGCACACGGGTCCGAATCGGGTTGACCGGCAATCGGTTCACCGCGGCGATGGCCACTGAATGGTGGCGCCGATTGACGCGCAGGAACCGGATCTTGACCTTCACGCCGCTCATGGTCTCATCGATGAAGTCGCTGAGCCGAGCGTCGAGCAAGGTGTTGTAGTAGCCGCGCACCTGGTGCGGCCTGGTGCTGGTGACGGCGACGTGGCCCAGACCGAATTCTCCGGTGACGAAGCCTTTTCCGGCGACGGACAGCTGGCCGTCGACGTGCGCCCGGGTGTACAGCTCCTGCGCCAACCCGTTGGGGCCGGGAATCCGCACCAGTCGTTCGACACCGCGCAGCGCGGCTTCCTCGTCGGTGCCGACGGTGATCGGTACACCGCACCGGTGCACTCGGCTGAGGATCTCGTCGAAGGTGTCGTGGTCGTCGATTTGCCAACCCAGCGTGGTGACATCCTCGGCAGGGCCGCGCCGCAGCAGGAACCGGCACTGTTGTTCGTCGAGCCGGAACCGGAGGGCATCGGTGTCGAGGTCATCGAGGTGCATGCCGATCGCATCGCGGCCGAACCGCCGCCAGTCGGCGAACCGCTCGGTCTCCACCACCAGGTAGCCGAGGGACACATGACCGAAGACACTCATGGCCGGAATACCGTGCTGTCCGAGAGGAATTCGTCGACGAGTTGGTTGAACAGGTCGGCACGTTCCCACTGCATCCAGTGTCCGGTGCGGCTGGTCATGACCAGTTCGGCGTTGGGCATGATGTTCTGCAACATCGGTCCGCCCGAGGGCCGGTTCACCTTGTCGTCGCGGCCCCACAAGATCAGGGTCGGAGTCTGCAGTGATGCCAGCCGCGAGTCGCGCGTGAGGTCCATGCGCCACAGCGTCCGCAGGGCGAACGGTCCCGACGGCCGGCTCAACGGCGGATCGGCCACCACCTCTGGGTCGATCGATGCCGCGTACCGCAGGTCGATCAGCTCGTCGGGCACCGAATCGCCTTCGTAGACCAGGTAGTTGCGGATGAATGCGGCCAGCTTCTCGCGACTGGGACCGGTGCCGCCGTAGTAGCCCAGGAGGCTGTTCAAGCCGGCGGTCGGCAGGCCGCGGGTGGTTCCGATGCCGCCGGGGCCCATCAGCACCAGCTTGCCAACCCGGCCGGGGGTGTCCAGGGCCAGGCGCAGTGCCGCTGCGCCGCCGTACGAGTTGCCGATCAGATGTGCTGTGCTGATGCTCAATTCGTCGAGCAGCCCGCGCATCGCGCCGGCCAGGCAGCCGAAGGGATCGGACTTGTCGATGCCTTTCGACGAGCGTCCGTAGCCCGGCATGTCGGGGACGAGGACGCGGTGGTGCTGGGCGAGGGCGTCGATGTTGCGGGAGTAATTGGAGACGCCGGAAGCGCCCGGGCCGCCGCCGTGCAGCAGCATCACCGCGGGGCCGGAACCGGCTTCGGCGACGAAGATTTTCCGGCCGCCGACGGTGACGTTGCGCTCCGTGAGGGTGGTTGTCATGCAGGTGCTCCTGTCAGGGTGGTGAGGTTCAGTCCGGCTGGCGGCGCCGGGATCGGTTGTCCGGATGAGGTTGCGGCGTAGACGAATCCGTCGGGGCGCAGCACGACGGCGTCGGCCTTGCGCTCGTGCAGCCACCGTACGAGGCTGGGTTCGCTGACCCGCAGGCTCGATACGCCGGCGCGAGCCCAGGCCGCGGCCCCGAACGGAGCGGCGGCGGTGTGCAGCAGCGTCCAATCGCCGCCGAGCAGATCGTCGAGGGGCACGCCGTCCACGGTCGGCTGCGGGACCTGCCAGCCCGCCGCGGGATGCGCCGCGACAAAGAAGCCCTCGGTATAGTGCGCGTCAGGAATCCACCAGAACTTCTGGCCCGCGGTGTTGGCGCCGGGAATCCTGGTCACCGCGCGCAACACATGATTGCGGATGGTGGCCAGCCAGGGCCGCCGTTCGGTGATCACCCGCCCGACGAGTACCGCGCGCCGCGTTACCTCGGTGACGTGCGGCTTGCGCTCTGCCTCATAGGAATCCAGCAGTGAGTCCGGCGCCTGACCTCGCACCACCGCGGCCAGCTTCCAGCACAGGTTGGCCGCATCACGCACACCGGCGGACATGCCCTGACCGATCCACGGCGGCATCGCATGCGCGGCATCACCGGCTAGGAAGACTCGGCCGACGCGCCAGCGGTCCGCTACTCGCACGTGATGGCTGTAGACGACAGCGCGCAGGATCTCGACATGGTCGGGCGTAACACCCTGCTCCCGCAACACCTTCCACACTGCTTCGTTACTGACGAGGTCCTTCTCGTCCTCCCCTCCCCGGGCGGGGTATTCCCACCGGTGATGTCCCAGTGGGGTCGGACAGTCCACGGTCGGACGTGTCGGGGTGCAGTGAAACCGCAAGCGGTCGTGCGCATCCCATTCCTTGATCACCTTGGTATCGATGACGACCCAGCGCTCGCCGTAGGTACGTCCGGTGTATCCGATACCAAGCACTCCGCGCGTCCCCGACGATCCCCCGTCCGAGGCGATGACGTAGCGGGCCGTTACCCGCTTGAACGCGTCGGTACGCAGATCAGCGAGCAACAGTTCTGCGTCGTCGGCGCGGTTGGCCACCCGCAGGCATTCATGTTCCAGCAGCACCTCGACGTTGCTGAAGCGGGCGACCCCTTCGCGGAGCACCGAGTCGACGGCCGGCTGGTACAGGAACTGCTGCGACGGATGTCCACACCCGCGTCCGTAGATCACCGTTTCGATGAACGGCCGCCCATCGGAGTCGACGAACGCGACCGGACGGTCGGGCAGCATGTCGCGCTGGAGCCGTTCGGCGAGCCCGACCGACTGCCACACACGCAGCACTTCCTCGTCGGTCGAGATCGCCCGGGCCCGGCTGTAGATATCTGGGTCGCGCTCGACCACCAGGACCTTCAGGCCCAGCTGCCCCAGCAGATTGGCCGTGGTGGCACCGGTGGGGCCATACCCGATGACGGCGACGTCGTAGGTGTCTTCACTGCTCATTGCGGCCTCCGCTTGTTCTGTAGTGATCGCTACGGTAATGTAGCGATCACTACAGAGTCAATAGTCGGGAGCGAAAATGACCGAGGCACCGAAGGTCCGCCGCAAGCGCGCCGACGGCGAACAGTCGCGCGAGCGAATCCTGGACGCCGCCAACGAGATTGCCTCTGAACGTGGTTACGAGGGCACCAGCATCGGACTGGTCAGCAAGAAGTGCGGACTCCCCGCCAGTTCCATCTACTGGCACTTCAAGGACAAGGACGACCTGCTGGCCGCGGTCATCGACCGCAGCTTCGCGACCTGGTTGAAGGCCTGGAAGCTCCCGTCCGACGGCGAGCCGCGCGAACGCGTCATCGGCCTGGCCACACAGCTCGCGAAGGGCCTGCTCGACCATCCCGACTTCCTGCGCCTCGGACTCATGCTCGCGCTGGAGCGTCGGCCAGTGGAACCGCGAGCCCGTGCGCGGTTCCTGCAGGCGCGGGCGCAGGCCTCCGAGTCGCTCACGGAAGCACTCAGCGAGCTGGCGCCGGGGCTCACGGACGGCCAAGTGCGGCTGTTGGTGAACTACTCCATCGCCGGCGCCGACGGCCTGTTCATCGCCAGGGAACTGGGTGGCGATTCGGTGGACCTGCTCGAGCTGTTCGAAATGCACGCCAACGCCATGTACGACACGGCACAGCGGATGCTCGCGGAAAACGCACTCTGATGTCGCTCACGACCGAAGAGCTGCACGCCGCTGCCGATCTGCTGCACGCCGCACACCTCAACCGGGCCCCGATTGCGCCGCTGACCGCGCGCTTCCCCGCACTGAGCGTCGACAATGCCTATGCCATCCAGAAGATCAACCTCGACCGGCGGCTTCACCTCGGGCACGCCGTCGTCGGACACAAGATCGGCCTGACCTCCGAACCGATGCAGACCCTGCTCGGTGTCGATGAACCCGACTTCGGCTACATCCTCGATGACATGGTGGTTCCTGACGGTGGCGCGGTCGCGGCCGACCGATTCTGCGCACCACGCGTCGAACCCGAGATCGCCTTCCTGTTGCACACGGCGCTGCGCGGACCGGCTGTCACGGCCGACGACGTACGCGCGGCCACCGAAGCGGTAGCTGTAGCACTGGAGATCGTCGACAGCCGCGTCGCCGATTGGCAGATCACCCTGCCCGACACCGTCGCCGACAACGCCAGTTCGGGCGCGGTGGTGCTCGGCGAATGGGTGCCCTTCTCCGCTGCGCTCGACCTGCCGAATGCGCGGGCGTCGCTGCGGCTCAACGACACCGAGATCGACACCGGACTCGGATCGGCGGTGCTGGGCGATCCCGCCGCTGCCGTCGCATGGCTCGCCAATGCCCTCGCTCCTTACGACATCGAAATCGCCCCGGGCCAGTTCGTCATGTCGGGTTCGTTCACCTCCGCGGCATTCATCCACCGCGGCGACCGGGCTGAGGCCACCATCACGGGCCTTGGCACCGTGTCCCTGCACCTCGACTAGAGAGCCGGAAACCTATGCAGCACAAATCACCCTGGCCGGTTGCCATCATCGGGTCCGGCAACATCGGCACCGACCTGATGATCAAGATCCTGCGCAGCGACGGCCCACTGCAACTCGCGGCCATGGTCGGCATCGACCCCGGTTCCGACGGCCTGGCCCGGGCCGCACGCCTGGGGGTGCCCACCACCGCGGAGGGAGTCGACGGACTCCTGCAAATGCCGAACTTCAGTGATATAAAGCTCGTCTTCGACGCGACGTCCGCCGGGGCCCACCAGGCCAACTGGGCACGGCTGCAGCCGACGGGCGTGCGCATGCTCGACCTCACGCCCGCGGCGGTCGGCCCCTACTGCGTCCCGGTGGTCAACCTCGACGAGCATCTCCACGCGCAAAACCTGAACATGGTCACCTGCGGTGGGCAGGCCACCGTGCCGATCGTCGCCGCGGTCTCAGAATGCGGCATCGTGTCGTACGCCGAGATCGTCTCCTCCATCTTGGCGAAATCGGCGGGGCCCGGCACCCGGGCCAATATCGACGAATTCATCGAAACGACTTGTGCAGCACTGCAATCAGTCGGCGGTGCACAACGCAGTAAGGCCGTGATGATCCTCAACCCCGCAGACCCGCCCCTGCTGATGCGCAACACGGTCTACTGCCTGGTCGACGGCGACGTCGACCAGGCCGCCATCGAGCACCACATCGACGCCATGGTGGCCCGCGTCAACGCCTACGTCCCGGGCTACCGCCTCAAACAGCGCGTCCAGTTCGAGACCTTCACGGCCGACCACCCGCTGTTCATCCCCGAGACCGGCAAGTTCACCGGCACCCGTGTCACCGCCATGCTCGAAGTCGCCGGCGCCGCCCACTATCTGCCCGCGTACGCCGGCAACCTCGACATCATGACCTCTGCGGCGAAGGCCGCCGCCGAAACCATCGCCCATCGCACGCGTGAAACAGCCGGAGCCACAACATGAGCCACGACCTGTATGTCAGTGACGTCACGCTGCGTGACGGTATGCACGCAGTGCGCCACCAGTACACCATCGCGCACGCCGTCGCCATCGCCCGCGCCCTCGATGCAGCCGGCGTCGCCTCCATCGAGATCGCCCATGGCGACGGCCTTTCCGGCTCCAGCTGCATCTACGGATTCGGCGCCCACACCGACATCGAATGGATCGAGGCCGTGGCCGCGGTGGTGCGTCATGCCCGGGTCGCCACCCTCGTGTTGCCCGGCATCGGTACGGTCCGCGACCTCAGGGCCGCCCACCGCGCCGGTGCCACTGTCGTGCGGGTGGCGACCCACTGCACCGAGGCCGACATCTCCGCCCACCACATCGCGGCCGCCCGCGAACTCGGCATGGACACTGTCGGGTTTCTGATGATGAGCCACATGACCGACCCGCAATCGCTCGCGGAGCAAGCCAAACTCATGGAAGGCTACGGCGCCACCTGCGTCTACGTCGTCGACTCCGGTGGCGCGATGACCATGCGCGACATCGTCGACCGGGTCGACGCGCTGCGCCGAACCCTCGACGCCGCCACCGAAATCGGCATCCACGCCCACCACAATCTGTCACTGGGCGTGGCCAATTCGATCGTCGCCGTCGAACACGGCGCCAATCGGGTCGACGCCTCGTTGACCGGGATGGGGGCGGGAGCCGGCAATGCGCCCCTGGAAGTCTTTGTCGCCGCCGCGGACAAGCTCGGTTGGGAGCACGGCTGCGACCTGCATGCGTTGCAGGACGCCGCCGACGATCTGGTCCGGCCGTTACAGGAACGCCCGGTCCGGGTCGACCGGGAAACCCTGACGCTCGGCTACGCGGGCGTCTACTCGAGCTTCCTGCGGCACGCGGAAATCACCGCCGAGCGCTTCGACGTGGACGCCCGAACGCTGTTGGAAGAGGCCGGACGGCGTGGGCTCGTCGGCGGTCAGGAGGACATGCTGGTCGATATCGCGCTGGACCTGACTGCGGCCCGTACCACCTAAGCGACCAGCTCCACCAGTGTGGCGTTGGCGGTGCCGCCGCCTTCGCACATGGTCTGCAAGCCATAGCGAATTCCATTGTCCCGCATGTGATTGATCATCCGGGTCATCAGCACCGCGCCGGACGCGCCGAGGGGGTGCCCCAGCGCGATCGCGCCGCCCAGCGGGTTCAGTGCGGCCTCGTCGGCGCCGGTGTCTGCGAGCCAGGCCAGCGGCACCGGGGCGAAGGCTTCGTTCACCTCGAACACGCCGATATCGGCGATACTCACGCCCGTCTTGCGCAGCACCTTCTCGGTGGCGGGAATCGGGCCGGTCAGCATCAACACCGGGTCGGCGCCGGTCACCGCGCCGCCGACGTACCGCACCAGCGGGGTGAGGCCGAGCTGCACCGCATTCTCCAGCGTCATCACCAAAAGCGCTGCCGCACCGTCAGAAATCTGCGAGGAGTTGCCGGCGTGGATCACGCCGTCGTCCTGGAACGCCGGTTTGAGTCCGGCGAGTCTCTCGACGGTCGTCCCGCGCCGGATGCCCTCGTCCTCGTGCACGATGCCACCGTCCGCGGTGAAGACGGGAACAATCTGCGTAACGAAGGCGCCCGAATCCTGTGCGGCAGCGGCAAGCTCGTGCGACCGCGCGGAGTATTCGTCCAACCGCGCCCGCGACAGACCCCATTTCTGCGCGATCATCTCGGCCGAGATGCCCTGGTTGAAACTGAAACCGTCATACCGGGCAAGCGCTTTCGGCCCGTACGGCTCCCCCGTCTGACGGGCCGCCCCCAATGGCACCCGGCTCATCACTTCGACGCCGCCGGCGACCACGATGTCCTGCTGGCCCGACATCACGGCCTGCACCGCGAAATCCAATGCCTGCTGCGAGGATCCGCAGGCCCGGTTCACCGTCGTCCCCGGAATCGAGTCGGGCCAGCCGGCCGCCAGCACCGACCAGCGGGCGATGTTGCTGGACTGGTCACCCACCTGCGAGACGCAACCCCACACCACGTCGTCGACGAGCTCCGGCGCCACGCCGGACCGTTCCATCAGATCATTGAGCACAACGGCAGACAGATCGGCCGCATGCTGGCCGGCCAATCCCCCGTTGCGCTTGCCGACGGCGGTCCGCACGGCCTCCACAATGACGACTTCACGCATGGTCGCTCCCTGCTCCGTAGACATCTCCGATGGCACTGTCGGCCCGTAGGCCGGCAATATCCTCGGCGCTGTAACCCAATTCGCCGAGTATCACATCCGTGTGCTCCCCCAGTCCCGGGATTGCGCCCATGCTCAGCTCGAGGCCGCTGATCACCGGTGGCGGCAACAACGCCTCGATCGCGCAGCCCGGCGTGCTGACCTGACGCCACCGGTCGCGGGACGCGAGGTGCGGATGGGCGATGACTTCACTGGGCAGGTTGTACCGGGAATTTCCGATGCCGGCGGAGTCGGCCATCCGCTGAATGTCGTCGAGATCGCGTTCTGCGCACCAGGATTCGATAACGGCATGAAGTTCATCGCGGTGTGCGCAGCGGTGCGAGTTGCTCGCGAATCGGGGATCCTCGGCGAGGTCGGGCCGGTCGATGATCTCCCGGGCCAGCCGCTGCCACTCCCTGTCATTCGTGGTGCCGAGCACCACCTTCTGCCCGTCCCGGGTCGCGAACGCGCCGTACGGCGCGACCGCCGGCGACGCCATGCCGAGCGGCTGCTGGTTCACGCCGGAATGCTGGGTGTAGGTCAGGGGGTAACCCATGATGTCGGTCATGGTGTCGAACAGGCTGACCGCGACCGACGGCGCCGCATCCGTCGACACCCCGCGGGCCCGGCCCAGCAGCAGCGCCAGGATCGACAGCGCCGAATACAGGCCTGTGGAGATATCGGCGACGGGCGGGCCTGGTTTGGCCGGCATGCCCGGAAAGCCGGTGGCCGCACACGACCCTGATTCCGCTTGCACCAGAAGGTCGTACGCCCGCTTTTGAGCGAGGGGGCCGGGGGCGCCATAACCAGAGATCTCGACGGGGATCACCTGGGGATGCCGCTTTCCGAGTTCCTCCGGCGCCAGCCCCAATCGCGCGGTGGCGCCGGGCGCCAGGTTGGAGACGAATGCATCGGCACCATCGAGCAACTGGTGCAGGACCGCAATACCTTTGTTGGACTTGAGGTTCAGGGTGATGGATTGCTTGCCCCGGTTGGCCCAGACGAAGTGTGCGGCCTGGCCGAGCACCACGTCGTCGTAGTAGCGGGCGAAGTCGCCACCCTGGGGATTTTCGACCTTGATCACGCGGGCGCCGAAGTCGGCGAGCACGCGCGTGCACATCGGCGCGGACACCGCGTGCTCCATCGCGACGACGGTGATCCCGGCCAGCGGCAGCGACGACGCTTCGGTCACACCCTCACATAACCATGCCGCCGCCGGCCGGCACGCTGCGGCCCCACTCAGGAGTCCGACGCACAGGTGACGTCGACGTACACGTTGTTGACCATGCGAGTGTCCGCGCGCTGGGTCGGGTCCGCGGGATTCGGCAGCCCGTGCACGTCGGTCACCGTGCACGCGGACAGCGGTGCGCTCGGGGCGCCGTCGACCTGCACGTTGTAGCCCTCGCTGCGCAACGTCGACACCACGTCGGCGCCGTTGTTGCCGGACACGCTGGTGGCCTGGGCCGGGCCGGCGGTCATGAGGGTGGCAGCGGCCAGGGCTGCGCCGGCGGTCGAGAAGAATGCGGCCTTGCTGATCATTTCGATGTCCCTTCACGGTGGGTTTCTGACGGCTTCCAGCCTCGAATCGGCCGACAAGGGTTCCCCTGAGGAACGATGAAGATTCGTTAAAGAACGCGGCGCTGACCAGGTCATCCGGTCGACCAGGCCTTCGCGCGGGTGCACTATGAGCAGGTGAACGGCACTGATCCCACGCTGCGCGCGCTGGTCGTCGACGACGAGACAGCGCTGGCCGACGTCGTGGCCAGCTACCTCAAACGCGAACAGTTCGAGGTGCGCGTCGCTGCTGACGGCCCGTCCGCCCTGGCCGTGGCGCGCGAACTCGACCCCGATGTCGTCATCCTCGACATCGGCCTGCCTGGGCTCGACGGCATCGAGGTGTGCCGACAGCTGCGCGTGTTCTCCGATGCGTACGTCGTGATGCTGACCGCGCGTGATACCGAGATCGACACCATCGTCGGGCTGTCGGTCGGCGCGGACGACTACGTCACCAAACCCTTCAGCCCCCGCGAGCTCGTGGCCCGTATCCGCGCGATGCTGCGCCGGCCGCGGCGGGCGGCCGATCCCGACCCGGTGACGGGGACACCACCGCGCGTGTTCGGCGATCTGCACATCGACACCGACAGCCGCCAGACGCTGCTCGGCGGTGCGCCGATCATGCTGACCCGCACCGAGTTCGACGTGCTGGCGGCGCTGTCCTCGCGTCCGCGGCAGGTGTGGACGCGGCATCAATTGCTTGAGGCCGTGTGGGGCGAATCATGGTTCGGCAATGACAACGTCGTCGACGTTCACGTCGGCCATCTGCGCCGCAAGTTGGGCGACAACTCGACCGAGCCGCGCTATGTCACCACGGTGCGCGGCGTCGGATACCGAATGGGAGAAGGCTGATGGCCCAAAACCATCCGCGCAGCAAGCACGGAATTCGCAGCCGCCTGCTTGTCACCAACGCGGTCGTCGTGGTCGCGGCCATCGTCACCACGACCACCGTCGCGCTGATCATCGGTCCGCCGATGTTCCGGAAGGTGATGCAGGATGTGCTGATCCCGGGGCGCACCGGCCCGCACCCGTATGAGCAGGTGTTCCGGCAGGCGACCGCCGTCTCGGTCGGGATGTCACTGGCGGTGGCTGCCACGACGGCGCTGGCGCTGAGCTGGTATCTGAGCCGACGGATGCACCGGTCGACCGCCGAGCTCGCCGCCGCGGCCACCGCCGTGGCCGACGGCAACTACGACATCCGGGTCTCGCTGCCGCACCTGGGCACTGAATTCGACGCCATCGCAGACGCTTTCAACACGATGGCCGAGCAGCTGGGTTCTGTGGAGACGACGCGGCGCCAGCTGTTGGCCGACCTGGTGCACGAGCTCCGCACGCCCGTCTCCGTCATCGACGCCTATCTGGAGTCGATCGAAGACGGCATCCACCCACTCGACGCGACCACGATCGGTGTGCTGCGCGACCAGACCGGTCGGCTGGCGAGGCTGAGTTCCGACGTGCGGGCGCTGTCCGACGCCGAACGCGATATGGCGCTCATCGATACCCGGTCCGTCGCGCCCGCGACGGTCATCGCCGCTGCCGTCGACGCCTTCGCCGCGCCATACCGCGCGAAAGGGGTTGCGCTGACGTCAGATATCACCGCAGGACTACCCGACCTGTGGGCCGACCCCCAGCGACTCGACCAGGTGCTGGCCAATCTCCTGACCAACGCGCTGCGGCACACTGACGCCGGTGGCACAGTGCGGGTGACAGCGACTCATGCCGCTGGGTCAGTGCAGATCCAGGTGTCCGATGATGGCGACGGTATCGCCGCCGAGCATCTGACCCGGCTGTTCGAGCGGTTCTACCGCGCCGACTCGGCGCGCGACCGGGCGCACGGCGGATCAGGTATCGGACTCGCGATCGCCAAGGCGCTGGTGGACGCCCACCACGGCCGCATCACCGCTGCCAGCGCCGGCGTCGGCGGCGGCGCGACCTTCACCGTGGAATTACCCAGCCGCGCAACATCGCTCGCGACCTTGCGCGAATCCTGATTCCCGACCGACACTCACTGGGGGTAGTTCGGGTAATTGGGGTTCGGTGGGAAGCCCTGGTTGGGATACCCGGGCGGCAGATAGCCCGGATAGCCCTGCTGTGGGTAACCGGGATATCCCTGCCGCGGTGGCATGGGATACGTAGGCCCTGGCCCGCCGCTCTGACCGCCGCCGGTCCGCCGACGTCGCAGCACCACGACAACGAACACCACCAGGCACGCCGCCGCAAGTACGACGAACACAATGAGAGGCCACGACCAACCGCTCGGCGGCGCACTCACCCGGATGAGGTTCGCACCGGGACACCGCACGGTCACAGGCCCACGGTCGCGCGGCAGCTCCCCCACCGCCCGGTAGTCCTTGCCCCGGGAGAACAGGAGGCGCCGTTTTCCGCCGAATCTCTTCTCGGGGTGCGCACCGGTGAAGGGCGCCAACGGCTGCGTCGTTCCGTCAGACGTCGTTGTGCTGCAACGAATGTGCGATTGCGATGGTTCGAGATACACGACGTAGCTGCCATTGGTGGGCGTCACCACGTCACCCGACCGGATCAACACGCCCGGTTCGCTCTTGGCACCGAGGAAGGTCACGACCAGCAGTCCCAACATCCCGAAACCGAACAGCGTCCCGATCACTCTGCCGACCGGGCTACGTCCCCCTGCGCTCCCCATGCCCCGATTCTCACATGGGCCGACCAACGCCTCCGTCACCTGACAGGCCTGCGCTGCGGCAGCGCATCCGCAACCCAAATCCAACCAGCTAATTTAAGTGGCTAAATAGATCTTGACCCAGCAAACATACTATGGGTATTTTATTCGCGGGGTTCAATCGTTGGCGACCATGGCACATGGG
The DNA here is from genome assembly GCF_054515875.1 of Mycolicibacterium sp. HS_4_1. Classification (NCBI taxonomy): domain Bacteria; kingdom Bacillati; phylum Actinomycetota; class Actinomycetes; order Mycobacteriales; family Mycobacteriaceae; genus Mycobacterium; species Mycolicibacterium sp. HS_4_1. Next base: position 1,539,841 of record NZ_CM137261.1, on the reverse strand, counting down.
CGGGGTTGGTGCGCCTGCCGTAAATGACGTTCTGGCCGCTGGCATTTAACGATCACGGAAGCGGGGACCAGATCATGCCGGCTGCACATGCCAGGAAATCTACAGCAAATATACAGAGGGCGGCGGTGGCTCTAGTAGCTAGCGCTATGGCAGTGAGCGCGAGCTTCGTCGCGGTCAGTCCACAGGCCAAGACGGTGGCAGCTCAACTGCCAGAAATTGCGAGGCAGGTGAAGCTGACAGCGGCTTCGGACCCGATCTCGCTGATCGAGGGCCTGCTGGCGCTGCCCACGTCTGTCGCACAACAGCTCCTCGGCAACGGGCAGTGGATCAACAATTTGGCCTACCTCATGGCGCAGCCACTGGTGGCTGCCGACAGCGCGCTCTACGGGCTCGACACCGCGGCGGCGCCGGTGGTCATGAACGCTGTCACGACGTTGCTGTCGCCGCTTGCCACGACACCGGTGGCGCCAGCGCTGGAGGCCGCGCTGCAGGAGTACTTCAAGAATGCGGCCTTCCCTCCCACGGCCTTCTCCGGCGGGGGCCTCACGGGCTTCAACTTCTACGACTTGATACTCGCTTCGCTCTATGACTTCGGCGCCCCGGCAACCGCGCTCTTCCCGGCGGCTGTGACGTTGTTGGAGAAACTCGGAATCCCTCTGCCCCTGCCCGGCAACCTGACGCCGAATGCGGCGACGAATGCCGCATTGACGCCGGCCATCACCCCGGCGGCCGCGACTCCCCAGGACCTGATCGGCGGCCTGGGCGGCATTCTGACGAGCACGTTGAGCACCGTGTGGAATGCCGGGGCCTACTTGGCGAGCATTCCCATCAACATCGGGGCTCAGACCGCTATCACGCTGCTGTACTACGGCGCTGCTGCCGTATTCCATCCGGATCTGCTATTCAGTCTGCTCACCAGCTACATCCCGAACTACGTCAGCCAATACGTCCAAGGTGGACTCAGCGGATTCATCAGCACCACAACGCAATTCCTGTCCGGCCTCGCCGGTAGCCTCGGCGGCCTCCGCCCCGCCGCGGCAGCGCCGCTGGCAGCCGCAAACGCGCCGAAGTTGAAAACCACTTCAGCGGTGACGCCATCGATCAGTCCTTCGGTGGCTGCACCGCTAGATCTGGTTGGCGGCCTGGGCAATGCGGTGTCTTCTGCCGTGTCGATGGTGACGAACGACGTCGCATATGCGGTAAACCTGCCGTTGGCCGTTGCGGTGCCGGTCGCCCTCCCGCTCGTGCTGCGCCTACCGTATTCGCTGAACCCGCAATTCATTGCGGGCTTACTGACCACGAATCTGCCGTTCGCTCTGGAAAACGGCCTCGCTGGCACGGTAAATGGAATCGTCTCGCAGGCAGGACAATTCATCTCCAGCCTGGGCGGCCTCGTCCCGGCCGCAGCAGCACCGCTGGCTGCTACGAGCGTGCCCAAGGTGCAGACCAACCTGATCAAGGTCGGCAACCCCGTTGCGGCGTTGCCGGCTCCCAACAGCGCTGTCGGTTCGAAGCCGGGCAAGACCGGTTCGGATAAGAAGCCGGCCAACGCCGGCACCGACAAGACCGGGTCAGACAAGACCGGGTCAGACAAGACGGGGTCAGACAAGACGGGGTCCGACAAGACCAGCTCGGACACGGGTGGCAGGCACCGCAAGCCGACTGACTCCGGCCAGACCCGCAGCACCACCGGCGGCAGCCAGACCGATGCCGGCGCCGGCGCCGGAAAAGTGGGCGGCGGAGACAGCAAGACCGGCAACAACTCTCATGACAGTGACGGCTCCAAGCACTCGTCAGACAAGTCGGGGCCGACCAATCCCGGAACCGGCGACGGTCAGGGCAGTGGCGGCAGCCGCGGTGGTAGCGGGGGCCATCGCGGCAGCAAGTAGCCTGTCCGAGAACCAGTTTCGCACAGTGGCTTCATCGGCGGCAGGTATGCCGCCGATGAAGCCACTCCATACCGCACAGCGGGCTACGCGACCAATCCCGGGCCCCTAGGGCGTGTCTGACAAAAGTTTCAGGTGTGGTGCCTGAGACTTGAGGAATGTCGCGGTTCCAATTGCTCTCCGATGCCCAGTGGTCGTTGATCGAGGATCTGCTTCCGGTTCGAACGGGTAAGCGGGGCAGACCTTTCCAGGATGCTCGGTCGATGGTTGAGGGCATCATCTACCGGTACCGGTGTGGCATTGCCTGGCGTGACGTGCCGCAGGTGTTCGGTCCGTGGCAGTCGATCTGGACGTGGCACCGGCGGATGAGCGCCGACGGTACCTGGGATGCGGTGTTGGCCCGGTTGCTGGCGGCCGCTGATGAGGCCGGGATGATCGATTGGGCGGTGGCGGTCGATTCCACGATCGCTCGCGCGCATCAGCACGCCACGAACCTCACCCGTGACACAGGGGGCTGGGTCGAATTACACGAATCTGGCGATCGAGCCGCCTGACCACGGTATTGGCCGCTCCCGCGGTGGGTTAACCAGCAAGATTCACCATCTGGTCGACGGTCGCGGGCGGCCGTTGGTGGTGCTCGTGGGCGCCGGTCAATCCCACGATGGCCCGGTGTTCGAGCATTTGCTCGCCCATCTGCGAGTCGACCGCCCCGGCGGCGGACGGCCCCGCACCCGCCCCGATCGCGTCCGCGCAGACAAGGCCTATTCGAGTCGAGCCACCCGGACCTTGCTGCGGCGACGCCGGATCGGCGCGGTGATCCCGGAACCTTCCGATCAGGTCGCCAACCGGAAACGACGGGGCTGCCGTGGCGGCCGGCCCCCGGCCTTCGACGCCCAAGATTACAAGGGCCGCAACGTCGTTGAACGCAACTTCAATGACGTCAAGCAATGGCGCGGACTGGCCACCCGCTACGACAAGCTCGCCATCGTCTACCGCGCCGCAGCAGTCCTGAGAGCGGTCACCCTGTGGCTACCCCATTTGTCAGACACGCCCTAGTCGACAGCAGCCGGATAAGTGACCGTACAGGTCAGCCCGCCTGGGCTCTGAGCCTCACCGTGCCGAGGCGCGGTTCGGTGCCGAGCGCCGAGCGCCGAGCAGAATTTGGCACTCTGCTCCTCGAACAGTCGCACGAGCCGATGCTCAGCTTCGGTCCGGCGGTCGTGTAGCCAATAAGCCAATCAGGCGACGATTCCGTACGTTTTGACCTTCCGGTACAGGCTGGACCGTGACATCCCCAAATGAGCCGCTGCGGCAACACGATTCCCGCCCGTGTCTCTCAGTGCCGCAACGATCGCGTCGCGTTCAGCCGCTTCCAACGGTGTCAGCGCATGTCGCGATGCGGTCTGGCAATACCCGGGTAGATCAGATTCTTGAATCTCCCCCACCGGCCTGCGTCGCAGTGCATGGACCAACGCCTCACGTAGCTGAGAAATGTTGCGCGGCCACGAGTATCGTGCGATCAAACGCTGCGCCTGAGGACTGAGTCTCACCTTTCGTTCAGGTGCAATCCCTCTCAACAGCGCTGAAGTAAGCGCCGGCAGATCGTCGGTACGGCACCGCAGCGGCGGGATCGTTATGGACGCCTCGAAATGGTGCAGCAGTTCGCAAAACGGCAGGTCGGTGGTCGCCTCAGAATCCGAACTGGTGGCCGCCACCCATACCGGCCCGTTCGCCGCAGCAACCGCGGTCAGGTACTCATCCAGCAGGTCGACGCCATCAGTGCTCACCTGATCGATATCACGGATGATGTGCAGCGTGGGCTCAGCGGATTCGCCCAGCAGCGAACTGAGATCGGAGAGCGCACCGTCGACTCCCAGTTGGCCGGCGTCCACAGAAATCGCTCTTCCTCCCGGATACACCGAATGGAACAACTCCGCCACCAAGGTGAATTTGCCCGACCCAGACTCACCGACAACGAGTGCGGCCTGGCTTCGTTCGAGGACCTGTCGCAGGTCAGCGCAGGCCCGCGTCCAGGCTGGCGTGGCGCCAGCGGCCATGGCGTCACGCGAATGCCACAAGCCGCCGACGATCTGAGACGTTTGCGGCGTCGCAACCGCAACCTGGGGCAATTGGTGATCGCTGAAATCATCCGGCGAACCAGCTTGACTCGAGGTCACCGTCTCAGCGATCACCACCATGCCGGCCACCTCAATCCCGGCCATAATTCGGACTCCTCGAACACGGACAAGTCGATCCCCCGGCAGAGTAATCGTGTCGCTCACCCGGTCCTTACCGGCCATCAGAAACACTGCGTGCTCCCGCATGATGCGCTGTTCGTCGGCGTCGAACATCTGCTGTGCGGCGGAGCTGGCTACGAAGACCGAATCCCCGAAGGCGAAAACGGCCTGGCGCGCTGAGCGCGCAACGACCTTGAGATAGGTCTCGAAGATCGCTCGCTGTGCTTGACCGCGGTCAAGCAGAAAGTTGCGCCCGATATCCTTCGCGGCGCTCTTGACCAGGGTATGCATCAACGGACTCCACGAGGACGACAGCGTCGAGATGTCCAGCACTCCCTCGACACGGCCTGTCACGGGGTCGATGACCGGGGCCCCAGTGCAGGCGAAGAGGTGCAGATTCTCACTGAAGTGCTCGGGTCCCACCACACTGATCGGCTGTCCCGATTCGAACACGGTGCCGATTCCGTTGGTGCCCATCGTCGACTCGGCATAGCTGAATCCAGGCGCCAGATGCACCCGGTCGAGTAACCGGGCCACTGCCGGGGAGCTGTCGATGCGCTGAACCACTCTCGCTTTCTTGTCAGTCAGTGCAATCACCAGCGGCATATCCGCGGTGTCGACTTGCAGTTGCTGCAGCACCGGCCGGGCGCACCGCACGAGCAGCGAGGCTGCGTCGATTTCCTCGGTGAACTGCGCGTTCGGATGCGAAATGTCCACGCCCGCGGCTTGGCTGCGCTCCCATGACGCGACCACGACGTCCGAGACCCCGGCGGCGCCACTGCCGCCGTACTCCAGGAAATCCGCACGGGCGGCCGCAACCCGCAACATGCGGGCGGAACTGTTGGGCATGGCTCACCTCCTGAGGTCATATCCAGTCTGAACGAGACGCGCATCACAGCCAAGGCAATCGGTGTCCCATCTTGGGACACCCCCGATAGCTGAGACATGGACCACGCTTTGTCCAGCGGTGTGGCGCAGAGCACAACATGCCACCCCAGTCCACGCATTCACATATGCGAAATTCCATGAACGGAGCGCCATGGGCACCCTCATAAACATCGACAACGGCGGCACGCTGACCGACATCTGTGTCTGGGACGGGAACGCGTTCGCCTTCACCAAGACGCTGACGACGCCCCACGATCTATCGGAATGTCTTTTCACCGGCATCGAAAAAGCGTCAGATGCACTGTACGGCGAGGCCGACATCACCAGGCTCTTGCACGCCACGGAGCACATTCGCTATTCCACAACGCAGGGCACAAATGCGCTGGTGGAACGACGCGGCCCAATGGTCGGCATTCTCACCACCATTCGCGGTCTGGATACCAGCATGCAGCGTGATGGCGCTGAGAAAAAGTTGTTCTCCGGATTGGTGGGCGACCGCTTCCTGACGGTCGACACCGAGGCCGACCCCGAATTCGACGCAGTGCAGAAGATCAACCGGCTCACCACCCTGGGTGCCGCCCGCGTCGTGATCGCCGCGTCCTCTCCCGAGGAAGAACGACAGTTGCGGCATGTGCTGCTGCGCAAATTCCCCCGCCATCTGCTCGGTTCGGTGCCGCTGATCTACAGCTGGGAATTGGCCGGCGACCGTAACGACGCCCGACGAGTGTGGTCGTGCGTGGTCAACGCCTTCCTGCATCCCACGATGGAACGGTTTCTCTACAGTGCAGAACGACGATTGCAGACCTACAAGGTGGCCAATCCCCTTCTGGTCTATCGCAACGACGGCGCATCGTCCAGGGTCGCGAAATCGATTGCGCTCAAGACTTATTCATCGGGACCTCGCGGTGGACTGGAAGGTACCGCAGCCCTGGCTCAGGTCTACGGCTTTCCGCACGCCCTCATGATGGACATCGGCGGCACCACCACCGATGTCGGCGTGGTCGAACATGGTGCGGTCGCTGTTGCCGAGCGAGGCGCCATTGAGGGCGTACACATCTCGTACCCGATGAGCGACGTAACCTCCTCGGGCGTCGGCGGATCGTCCGTGATCCAGCTAGTCAACGGCGAGATCACCGTCGGCCCGCAGTCGGTCGGCGCCGCACCCGGTCCCGCCTGCTTCGGCTTCGGTGGCAAACAGGCCACCATCACCGACGTCAATCTGCTGCTGGGCATCCTGGATCCCGACACCTACCTCGACGGCACTTTCACCCTGGACTCCAGCCGATCGCGCGCGGTGATCAGTGAGACGATCGCACAGCCGCTCGGAATGTCGTTGGAAGAGGCGCTGATCCAGATGGAGCGCGCATACTTCCAGGCATTGTCGGAGTCGTTTGCCGCACTGGTCACCGAGGACACCACACTGCTCGCGTTCGGTGGCGCCGGACCAATGAGCGCCACCGGCGCGGCCCGGCTGGCAGGCGTCAAACAGGTGCTTGTCCCGCGCACCGCGGCGGTGTTCTCGGCTTTCGGCATCTCTTTCTCCGACATCGGCAAGACCTACGAGGTCGCCGTCGGCGAACCCACTACCAAAGCAGCCGTCGAAACCCACAACGCGTTGCTGGCCCGCGCTGAACGTGACATGTTCCAGGAGGGTTATGCGCTGGCCGATTGCGAGACGTCCTGGCAGTTGCTCGTCGAGAACCTTGACGACGGATCGGTATCGCGACTGCCTTACCGGCCTGGCGACGAGGTGGATTACCCGGGTGCCGCGGTTTCGCTGCAGCTGACGGCGGCGGCGCCGCTGTCGCATCCGCAGCTGACCGCGGATGCCACAGTAACCGCCACCGCGGCAGCCGCGGCGGGGACCCGGCAAGTCCGGTCTTCTGCCGCCCGTGTCGAGGACGTCGCAGTGTACGTGCTGGATGACCTGAACATTGGTGACGGAGGCGAAGGCCCCGCGATCATCGAGGGCCCCTTTTTCACCGCGCGAGTGCTACCCGACTGGTCATTCCGCGTCACCGCCGCCGGCGACCTGCTCCTCAACGATAAGTCCTGACCGCCAGACCGAAAGAAAGGAGACTTGCCATGCGAGTCCCAATGACCGAGTACCTCGTCATCGACCTGGACACCGAACGCTGGGTATGTCGGGTATGCACTCAGGACATGGGTTCGGCACACGACACCTACAAGTCGGGAACCCTTGTCTACGATCGTGATCCGCGCGAAATCCACCAGCCGATCATCGATCCCGAACGCTACGAGTACACCTTCAGTCCAGACCCGACGTACTGCCGAATCTTGGAGTACTACTGCCCGGGCTGCGGCACGCAGATCGAATGTGAATATCTGCCGCCGGGACATCCGCCGGCGGTGGACATGCTCATCGATGTTGCGGCCCTGCGCAAGCAATGGGCGGCCCGCGGCCAGGACGCCGAAGCGGTCTTCAACTACGGGCCGGGCGACGACGCCCAGAAGTACACCGCCGCTCTCAAGGCCGCCGGCCACCTGCATTGATCTTTCGACTGACCTGTACAGGAGAACACCAGATATGAAACGCATTTCGGTCGACATCGGTGGTACTTTCACCGACTGTTTCTTCGTGTGGGACGACATCTACGTCGACGCCAAAGCGCTTACCACGCACCACAACCTCGCCATCGGCTTCAACGATGCTCTAGACCTGGCGTGCAAACGCGCCGGGCTGGACCGTTCCACGGCGCTGTCTGAAGTGGACTCCGTCCGCTACGCCACCACTTTGGGCACGAATGCGCTCATCGAGCGCAACGGGCCCAGAGTCGCGGCGATCGTCACCCATGGGTTCGAGGACACCATTCCGCTCTCGAGGGGCCGCGGCTACGGTGAAGGCCTGGATTACGGTATGCAGCAGAATCTTCCGGCTGCGGAGCGTCCCGAACCACTGGTTCCGCGGGCGATGATCCGCTCGGTCAAGGAGCGGATCAATTCCGCCGGAAAGATTGTGGCACGCCTCGATTCCGAAGATGTCCGCACCATGGTGCGCGAGCTGGTGGACGCCGGTGCGGAAGCGATCGTGGTGTCGCTGGTCAATGCCACCGAAAACCCCGAGCACGAACTGGCGATCCAGGAGATCATCCTCGACGAGTTCCCGCCGCACGAGCTGGGCGCCATCCCGGTGCTGCTCGGCCATCAGGTGTCGGGCCGCAAGGGCGAATACGTGCGGGCGACGTCGACGATCATCGACGGCTACCTGCACGAGATCATGTTCCACGCGCTAGCGCAGCTGTCGAGCAACCTGCGCGACTTCGGCTACGACAAACCGATGTTGGTGATCCACAACTCAGGCGGTATGGCGCAGATGAACTCCACTGACGCGCTGCAGACCATCCACTCCGGTCCCATAGCCGGTGTCGGTGCGGCCGAACACCTTTCGAACGAAACGCGGCTCGGCCACGTCATCGCCACGGACATGGGAGGCACGTCATTCGACATCGGCCTGGTGCCCGAGGGTGGGGTCAAGCACTACGACTTCCTGCCCACCATCGACCGCTGGCTGGTATCGGTACCCATGGTGCATCTCGACACCCTGGGCGCCGGCGGCGGTTCGATCGCCAGCTATGACCGCATCCACAACTCGGTCAAGATCGGCCCGAAGTCGGCCGGTTCCAATCCTGGTCCGGCCTGCTACGACCGCGGCGGATTGAAACCCACCGTCACCGATGCCGATCTGCTGCTGGGCTACCTGGACCCGGACAACTACGCCAACGGCTACATCAAGCTCAATCCGAAGCGGTCGTTGTTCGCCATCGAAGAGGAACTCTGCGACCACCTCGACATGGACCCCATCGACGTCGCCAGGGTGATCAAGGACGGCGTCGACGAGCAGATGGCCATCGGTATCGGTAAGGAACTGCGTGTGCGCGGCTACCTTCCAGAGGATTTCACCATGCTGGCCTACGGCGGCAACGGGCCGCTGCACGCCTGCGGGGTGGCCCGGCACGCCGGGATCAAACGCGTTCTGGCACCGCCGTTCTCGTCGGTATTCTCCGCGTGCGGTGCCGGCAACATGAAACAGCTGCACTTCCACGAACGCGGTGTGCACGTGACGATGTACAACGCCACCACCCGGGCCCTGTTCGAGGATTACGACGAGTTCAATTCCGTGGTGGCCGAATTGGAGGCCCGTGGCCGCGAAGACCTGATCCGGCAGGGCTTCTCCGCAGAGGACGTCAAGTTCCGGCTCGAGTTGGACATGCGCTACGGCAATCAGTTGCTCACCCAGGCAGTAGCGCTCTCGAACATCAACCGCATCAACGGCGTTGGCGACGTGCTGGAGATCATCAAGATCTTCGGCGACGTCTACAGCCACAGGTTCGGCGCGTCCTCGGCCGCACCCGAGGCCGGGATCCGCTGCAGCACCGTACGGGTGGCGTCCTACGTCGACGGCGACGTGGTGAACTTCGAACCCCTCGAGCACGGCGGAACCCGCACCGCCGCGGCGCCGTTAGGCACCCGCAAGGCCCACTTCATCGGCATCGACGACCCGATCGACACCCCGCTCTACGACGAGACGGCGCTGACCTCCGACAGCGTCATCGCCGGCCCGGCGATCGTCACCACCGAGAACACCACGTTTCTCGTCGAACCCGGCTGGCGGCTGGAGCCCACCGCCCAGGGCGCCGTCTGGTTCCTGCAGGACTGACCCGAACCTCCACGTAAGGACAACACATGACCACAGTCAACGACCGCCCGGCCGGCAAGCTCACCGCGACCGAGCAGCAGTGGGTCGACCAGTTCATGGACGAGACCACCCTGTTCCTGGGGCCTGACCCGGAAATTATGCGCAGCCACAGCATTTCGGCGCGCTCACTGCACGAGGAGGTGGCGATCGCGGCCGGCGTGGACCGGCTGCAGGTGGAGCGCATCCGCAAGCGCATCGCCGGCGCCCTGGACGAGGGCTACGAGATGTGCGAGGCCCAGGGTGCGGCGCCCGGCGCCAAATGGGGTGACCTGACCACCGCCATCTACACGGGTTCCGGCGACGTGTCCTACCTGTCGTGCCACGGCGTCATCGCCTTCAGCGCGATCCTGCACCACCCGATCCGCTACATCATGAAGTACTGGAAGGACGAGCCGACCGTCGGGATCAACCCCGGTGACGGCTTCATCCACAACGACGCCCGGTTCGGCAACGTGCACAACACCGACCAGTCGATGATCATGCCGATCATCCGCAACGACGAGATCATCGCCTGGGTTGCGGCCACCATCCACGAGGGTGAGAACGGGGCCTGCGAACCCGGCGGCATGCCCTCGGGTTCGGAGACCGCGTTCGACGACGGGCTGCGGATGAGCCCCTTCAAGATCGTCGAGCGTGGCGAACTGCGCCGTGATCTGCTGACGTTCCTGCAGCATTCGGTGCGCGATCCGAAACTTCAGCTCGCGGACCTGAAGGTCAAGATCACCGCGGTGCGCAAGATCATGGAGCGCATCGACAAGGTGATCGACGAGGTGGGGGTCGACACGTTCGTGGCCGCGCTGCGCACCACGGTGGAGGACGTCGACGTCGAGGTACGGCGGCGCATCGCCGAATTGCCGGACGGCACTTACCGTTTCGACCAGTTCATGGACAGCACGCTGAAAGAGAACATCCTGATCAAGTTCGCCTGCAAGATCACGGTCAAGGGCGACCACATGACCGTGGATCTGCGCGGAACCGGTCCGGAGATCCTCAACCGGGCCATCAACTCACCGCTGTGTTCGGTGAAATCGATGATGATGCAGGCGATCTTGGCGTTCTGGTGGCCGGACCTGCCGCGCTGCACGGCCGCGATGAGTTGCATCGAGATCATCTCCGACGAGGGCACCTGGGCCGATGCCTCCTACGACGCCCCGATGGGACAGTCGCTGCAGGCCTCGTTCCGCGGCTTCTCCTGCATGCAGGCGCTCTACAGCCGGATGTCGTTCTCCACCCCGCACAAGTACTCCAACGTGGTGGCCAACTGGTTCAACCAGATCAACACGTTCTTGTGGGGCGGCATCACCCAGCACGGCGACATGGTGGGCAACCTGTGCGCCGACCTCAACGGGATGCCCGGCGGGGCGAAACCGTTCCGGGACGGCGAAGACGCGGTCTCGCCGCTCTTCTGCGCCATGGCCGACACCGCCGAACAGGAGGTGATGGAGGAAGAGGTGCCGTTCATGCAGCTGGTCGCCAAGCGTCTGGTCCGCGACAACATGGGCTTCGGCAAGTTCACCGGCGGCATGGGTTACGAGATGATCGTGGCCGCCGAGGGCACGCCGCAATGGGGATTCATGACGGTGACCTCGGGCGCCAAGTTCTCCTCGATCTACGGTATGTACGGCGGATACGGCTGCGGCACCTACCCGTTGGCAATGGTCAAGGGCACCAACGTGTACGAGCATTTCCGGCGCGACAACAAGACCTTCGACCTGTCCATCGAGAAGGTGATGAACGAACGCCCGTTCCCCGACGGCCGCTACTCCACCTATCACATGGGCCTGCAGTTCGACCTGGCCAAGGACGGCGAGCTGTACATGATCAGCCAGGGCGCCGGCGGTGGTTACGGTGACCCGTTGGAGCGCCTGCCCGAATCGGTGGTCCGCGACGTCGAGCTGGGCCGGATCAGTCAGAAGGTCGCCGAGGACATCTTCGGGGTCTGCTACGACGCGTCGACGTTCCGCCTCGATGTGGCCGGCACCGAGGCGGCTCGCGCCGCGGCACGCACGAGCCGGCTGCAGCGCGGAAAGCCGTTCGCCGAGTTCTGCAAGGAGTTCGTCACCCCCGAACCGCCGAAAGATCTGCCGTACTACGGCTCCTGGGGAACGTGGACCGAGGACGATCAGGACATCACCGCGACCGTGTACTCCATCGACGGTCCGCAGCGGGTGTCGGCACCGCTGGCCGAACTTCCCATCGTGATGGTCCCCGACCGCCGCGAAGTCAAGATCGGCAAGCTCCAGGCTCGCATCGCCGAGCTCGAAGCCAAGCACGGCGAGCAGACCACCCAACTCACCTGAGAGCGATGGCGGCCTCGGCACGTCCCGGGGCCGCCACCCAAGCCCCGAGAAAGGCAGTTCCATGAGTGTGACAGCGTTGACGGCCGCCACGCCGAGCGGGCGTAGGCGACCACTGTTGATCGACGACGCCGACTACTGCACTGCGGTGGTCCGCCAGGGCGCACCGATTCCATGGACCGACACCACCCTGGCGGCAGGGCATTTCGACCAGGTGCGGGCCCTGCTCGATCCCGATGCGCTCTGGATCGACGTCAGCCGGCTGCTCGGCGCGCACACCGACGCACGCCCCGACCTGGTCGACGCTATGGGTGCCCGCACCCGCACCGGCTATCCGCTGCGCACCCTGCTGACGGATTCCGAAGTGCTGACGGCCAGCCGCGAGATGCTCGAGACCGTGGCGCGCACGACACGACGCCCGTTGCTCCTGCACTTGCCGTCGCCGGCCTGCTGGCTTGCCTCGGCACACCGGCTCGCGGGCACCCCGCTCGATGAGGTCGACGCCGACCGGGCCGACAGCGCGTCGATGTACATCGCCGAATGGCTAGGGCAGCTCGGATCGCTGCCGATCGCATTGACACTGCTCGACGCGCGCGACTCACTGGTGCCAGAAAGTTTGGCGCCCTACACCGCTGTGGCCAATGTCGCATCGCATTTCAACTGGACGCTGGCGATGTGGAACACCGACGGAATATGCACGGCGGCAGGTGATCCCGGGATCGGTATCCTCGGGCCCGAGTTCTGGACCGACGATGCGGACCTCGCGCACACCGTCCCGGACGCCGACGTGCTGGTGACCTGCATTCCCGCGTCGGCATCACCTGAACGCGTCCTCGACCAACTCGCGAAACTCACCTGACGACGGTCATCAAACACACATGGTTCAAAACGTCGTGAGCGATGAACCCCAGTTGCTCTACGAAAAGACGGCGAAATAGGTGAGGAAGGCAATCAATCCACCGGCGAGCAGCAGCCAGATGACCGCGCCGACCGTGATGGTGTGCTGCGCATAATTGTTGGGCTGAGGCGATCCTTGCGGTGCAACTCCCCAATCACCGCCCGGGGCCGGGTGCGACGGTACGACGGCGGCATTGGGAGTGCGCGCGTCCTCGGGTGCGGAGTAGGGGTCGTGAATCAAGTCGCGACGCCGCCGGTCCGCCGGTTCCGCTTCTCCGCGTCGGCGAGCACCTCAATCTGCTCGGCCTGCTCGCGTTTGGCTTCCGCGGCGGTGCGCTTGTCTCGCGCGTCGTCGAGCGCGGCTTTGGCCGCAGCAGCCGACTTCACTTCAGCCGTGTTGATCCGTTGCAGCCGTTGCCGTTCGGCGGCTTCAGCGGCTTCGCGCTTCCGGTCGGTTTCGGCCCGGCTTTCCTTGGCGGCCTGGGCAATGCGCTTGTCTGCGTCTTCCGCCGCTTGCCGCTTACGCTGCTGCGCGCGCTCGCGCGCATCGGCCACCGCGTCCTGCTTGGCGGCGATGGCTTCGTCGCGGTCGTCGGCAGCGTCCTCCAGCGAGTCCTCCAGTTGGGCGCCCGCCTGTCGACGCCGTTGGGCAGCAGCCATGCTCCGCACGGCGGCCTGGCCACGAACTTCGCTTCGGCGAGCCAGCACCGCGCCCTGCTTGCACAATGCGGCATCGCCCAGCGCTCCGCCGACCGCCGCGTCCAGCATGCCAAACGACCGCTCATAGATCAGGCGGGCGGGCGCTTCAGCGTCCAGGCGGGCGATCCACCGCTGCTCGATGAACTGCAGGGGAAAGCGGGCCAGACGATATTGCGCTCGTAAAACCTGCAACGGAAATTCAATGATGCTCACGATATCTCCTTGATTCTCAACATCTCTCAGGGAAGGTCGGTTCGATCAGTGAGGGTCTCGGCGCGTTCACGTAGGCGCCGGGCTTCGGCTTGCTCCGCATCGGCTTCTCCCAGCGCTGCGCGACGTTCGGCGAGCGCTTCGCCCGCATCCCTGCCTGCGGCCGCGGTGTCGACCGTTTCCCGGATCTCCGCCTGGCGCTCCTCGCGCTGCTCCTCGACGCTGGCACGGACCTGCTCCTCGGCAGCGCGCTGCCTGCGTCGCTTGCTGAACTTGGGTCACCTGCTGCTTCTGCGCAGCCTCCTCTGCAGCTTCGGCGCCGGACCGCACGACGTCCCGGGCACCGGCTGCCTGATGGCGGGCCTGATACAACAGATCGGTTGCGGACTCGGCTTCGGCGTCCGCAACCGCCTCGATGACGCCTGCTTCCTTGCGGGCCCGCGCCTCGGTCTGCTCCAGCTGCCCTTCGGCGGTCAGTGAATCGTTGCCGGTCATTGCGCCGGCGATCTCCTTCGCCTTGCCCTTGATCGAATCGATCAGGCCTTTACGTGCCTCATCAGCTTTCTCATGTTCGCCCATGCTCTCTGCCATGCTCGTTTTACGCGTCCTTGAAACCACCGCCCCGTCGGACCTCGGGTCGCCCCGCAACAGCACAGCGCGCTGAACAGGCGCATGACAGTCGCGAGAGCCCTCGATCCGGCACATGTGATTTCGATCAACCCAAGTAGCCAGCCGCCTCAGCGTCGGTCGTAGGTCAGAAATAGCCCAGTAGACGCGTTCGAGCCGGCTACTGCGGTGCGGCGCTGATCCGGAAGCCGGTGACGATGTCGGGTTCGACGGCGACGACGGTGTCGGCGTGGTTGACCCACGGTTGCAGGCGTCGCTCGTAGTCGACGATCTCAGCGGGGTCGGTCAGGGAGTAGGCGCGGCCGGTGACGACCACGCTCCACCCGGTGCGGGTGGAGCGGTCCATGGAATCAGCTTCGTAGGCCACGACGAGCGAATCGCTGGCCGAGAGCGCCTGGGTGAGCGCCGACGACAGGCGAGTCCGGATGATCACCCGGCCCCGGTCAACGAGGTGGTTAACCGGCCGAATAGCAGGCAGGGCGTTGAGGGTGAACACGATTCGCCCATAGTCGGTGCCGGCCAGCAGGCCGACGGCCTCGGAGTGACTGATGCGCTGAGCGCCGGCGGGCAGGCGGCTCAAGCCCAGGCCCCCGTCATAGGCCCGTGCTTCTAGGTCGCCGGTGTTGTTCATCCGACAGATCTTCGGGCTGGCGGCTGGGCATCACTAGGGCCGTTGGACCCAATGATGGACGCGTACGGGATCGACACCGATCACGTGTTCGACGAGGCGCCGCTGTCGAGATACCACGAAGATTGTCAAAGCACGCCTGCCTGCTTTGACAGATTTCGCTCACTTGGTGGTGATGCGGCCGCCCGGTGTGGGCTGGCTGGCCAGTTCCTGCTGTGCTGCGCGCCAACTGGTCTCATCAACGCCCAGGACGGTGCGCAGGTAGGCGGTGGTGACGCGCTGCACGAGCGCGACGGTGGCTGGGTTGTCCGAATCCGACTGCGGCACCGTTCCGTAGGCGTGGATGCCGCCTTGAGCGTGGTCGGCACCGAAGAGAGTGAGGCGGTCTTTGCTTCCCGGGCTGTACACGTAGGCGTCCTCCCACCAGTCCGGGCCGCGGGTGGACAGTGGTGACTGGTCGGCATCGCCGGCGGTGATGAGCGCGGGAGCGCTGAAGTGCTCGAACCCCGGATTCATGAACGGGAACAGCTGGGCCGCGATCGGCGTGAGGTCATCACCGGCCAGTCCAGCCAGGCTCAGCAACACCCCGGCGCGAATGCGGGGGTCGGTGAAGTCTTCACTCGCATCACCGGCCGGGGCCAGCACGCGCGCACCCAGCAGCGCGCTCGCGGTGGTGGCGCCGTAGGAATGCCCGGTCGCGGCGATCCGGCTGCGGTCCACGCGGCCGGGCAAGTCCGGTACGGCCGCGACGACCGCCTCGAGGTTGTCAACGATGTTCACCAGATCCCGGATCCGGTGGCGCCAGATCTGCGGTCCGCGCGGGTCGGTGGGAGCCAGCCCCAGCGACGCTGAGTCCAGGTGGGTCGGCTGGATGACGACGAAGCCGTGCGCGGCCCAGAAGTCGGTCAAGGGGCCGTAGGCGTCCATCGAGAAGCCGAAGCCGTGCGAGAACAACACCACCGGCAGACCCTCGCCGCCTCGGGGTGCAGTGACACGGACCTGCAGGTCATCGCCGCGTTCAGGAGCAGGCAGAGTCACGGGCCGGGTGGACAGCGTCGCGGTCGGCGCGCCAATGGCGCTGTCGACGGGTGCTGGGGTGTGGGTCATGGCAGAACTCCTGGGTGATGCGGGCGCGACCAGCTGGTGACGTACGGGTCGGGACGGATAGTGTCTAAGTGGGCAGGATGCCCACTTAGACAATACGGAGACCCTCCCCACTTGTCGACCGCAGCTTGAAAGTGTGAGGTGAGAGACATGACGCCCGAGGAGACGGCAGCTCGACCCGTCAGTCGCCGCGTCGACGCACAGCGCAATCGGGAAAAAATCCTGGCCGCCGCTCGGGCCGCGTTCGCCGACGCCGACGCGGACGCATCGATGGCCGATATCGCGCGCCGCGCGAACATCGGTTCGGCCACCCTCTATCGAAATTTCGCCGATCGGCGCACGTTGTTGGAAGCGCTCTACAGCGAGGAGATCGCCGCGATCTGTCAGGCTGCGCAGACGTGCGACGGCGTCACCGCGGGTGCCAGGCTGCACTCCTGGCTGCGCCACTTCTACGGCTACTTCTTGAACAAGCGCGTTCTGGCCGGCGAGCTGCTCGACCTGACCGGCGCCGAGAGTCCCGTGTTCCGTGAGGGTTTCGCTCTCGTGCTCGGCGCCGCCGATTCACTGGTGCAGGAGGCGCACCGATCCGGCGAGCTGCGCAACGACCTCGACACCGAGCAGATACTCGCGCTGATCGCCTCGATCGCCAACATCCCCGGAGACCCGGTCTTCCGAGCACCCATCCTCACAGCGGCGCTCGACGCGCTGTGGGCACCGAACGCGACGCGCTGAAACGCACGACAGGCGAACAGGGTCAAGCCACGTTGACTTACCCGCCAATTCGCTTGCATGGAACTCCGCCGTTCCGCACCTAGATGTACAGTCCCGGTATCAGGTTGCCGTTCACTGTTCAATTCCCTACCAGCACAAGTGCTTTCATTGTTGCAGGATTCGAGCTTCGGCCCGTCGGCCTGACCTGTGGAACGCGTTGGAATCGCCGGGCCCATAGCCCCCAGTGGCCGTCCATCTAGTTAAACCAGAACGGCCTACTGGTCAATCTTCGTTGCGTCTCGACAAACGGGACTGCACACACCCACGCGCGGACCCTTCAAGACATCCTCACCCGATTGTCTCGACAGCAGC
Organism: Mycolicibacterium sp. HS_4_1; assembly: GCF_054515875.1. Taxonomy (NCBI): domain Bacteria; kingdom Bacillati; phylum Actinomycetota; class Actinomycetes; order Mycobacteriales; family Mycobacteriaceae; genus Mycobacterium; species Mycolicibacterium sp. HS_4_1. The sequence continues at coordinate 1,522,568 of NZ_CM137261.1, read as the reverse complement.
AGCGGCGGGGCCGGAATCGATCCGCTTTGACATGTTGTCTCCCAGTGACTCTCGTGACCAACGGAAGAATCGGGTGAGCCCGAATATGCATGAATCACAACTCACTTGGCGGGTCGCAAGCAAGATCTCGGTCCATTGAGCGGACCCACTACCCCAGTAATGACCCAACTGCATGCTGGCCGGCCGCGTCGCCGGTTGTGTCTGGCAGGACCCGGATGCCTGCGGCCCGGTCCGCTCAACGGACCGGGCCGTTGCGCCAGCCGAGGCCGTGAATGCCCAATTTGTTGACCGTCGAAATCCTTTGACAACGAGGTGATTTAAAGTGACCGACACCGACACCGTCGACACGACTGCCACAGATAGCAGCGGCTCGGACAGCACCGACCCAACTGCGGGCACGGAACCGAGTGACACTGACAGCTCGAGCAGCGGCACAGATCCGAGCGACAGCACCGAAGACCCCAGTGCCGGCTCCGACCAGGGCGGCGGCACAGACAGCCCCAGCGGCGGCACCGACCAAAACGGTACCGACCCCACCAGCAGCACCGACTCAGGTGGCGCCGATCCGGGCAGCAGCACTGAGAACCCCAGCGGCAGCGCGGATCCAAGCGACAGCACCGACAACTCCACCGGCGGCACCGACCCAAACGGTACCGACCCGACCGACAATGCCGACAACAATGCCGACCCGGGCAGCAGCAGCGACCAAGGTGGCACTGACGGCTCCACCGGTGGCACCGACCCGAGTGGGGCTGACCCCAGCGGCAGCACCGACCAGGGCAGCACCGGCTCTGGTCCTGGCACCGGTTCGGGCTCAGGCAAGCCCGGTTCGAGCACCGGCGGTTCGGGAAGCCAGCAGCCGGCTTCGGGCAACTACATCGCCACCTTGTTCACCTTCAAATCCAACCCCGGCGAATCTGTAGGAGCCCGAATTGTGCGGTGCTGCAATCAGGCTCTGAGCGCCGGGCCGATGGGCCAGACGCAGCGAAGCGACTTCTACCGCGACTTCATAGCCTGCAACCAGGAGAAGACCCAGCAGGCCGCCCAAGCCCTGACGGGCGTGAAAACCAGCTGCGCCATGTTCGTTCGTGCCGTCCGAGAGTGGTGCGGCGCGCCCGCGGTCGGTCCGTACAAGCCTGGGACTGGAATGTTCGTGAGCATCGGCAACGTCAGCTTGGCGAGCCCCGCCTTTGTGAAGGCCTCTGCTGGTACGAAACCGAACCCGGGCGACTACTTCTACCTTGCTTCAAGCCAGACGAGCAACGACGGTCACACCGGGATCTTCGTCAGTCAGAACTCCGATGGGAGTTGGCAGACGGCTGAGGGTGGTGGTGCGCCCGACGGCACGACGTGCCGCTTAACCTCCCGCACCATTTCGGGCACGAAATTCACCAATGACGCCCGGACGCTGTGGGGCTGGTTCGACTGCACCAAGGTGGGCCTGCCCACGTCCTGAGCCGTCGGCCTCACCGGTAGCAACACTTCGATACTCAGCGGCTGAACCACATCGATCAGCACTGACGCCCAACGCAATTGAACACATACCTACCTGAGTGCTCCCGGACGGGAGTGCTGGGTTGAGAAACCGCCACCACACAAGACCACACAAGATGAGGAGCACCCCATGACCTCCGGAATACAGCAGATCGGCAACGTCGGCTGCATCACCAAAGCCCTGCTTGATGCCCTGAACCAGATCGAAAACCAGGTTGCCTCAAGCCAAATCGGCCCCGACGGCAAGCCGCTGGGCACCGCCGTCTATATGCACCAGATGACGGGCTATCCGATCGACCCGAAGGACTACGCCCACGCGTGGACGCCTGGCGGCGGGGATTCGGCGGCCAGCTTCGGCGATGACGGCACGTTCAACGCGCCTGCCCAGGCCAGTTCGTCGACCCCGGCCGCGGGGCCGCCCGGATCGGTGTACCCGCCGCCGGCGGCGCCCGATCCTCAAATGGAAGCCTCGATAAACGCGGCGTTCAACACGTCACAGCTGGTCGATCACATGCTGGAGGTGACCCAGAACGGAGTGGCGACAGCCTGGCCTGATCGGGACGTGAGCGTCGAGTACTACACGATCATCACCGGCATGCAGCCCATCGATCAGTCGCCGCCGGCGCAAGACGTGCTCAATCGCGTTGCGGCAGCGCAGAACCTGCTCTACCTGAAGGACTCGAACGGCAACTTCATCGGATACACGCCGCTATACGCGCAGTTCCGGCGCAATCAGCAGGCGTGGACCGACGCCATCGCTGCACAGGCCCAGGCTTATGCGCAGGCGATGGCCGACCCCGTCGCCGGTCAGTCCTGGCCGATCGTGGCGGAAAGCTACGCCAGCAAGGTCACTGCAGCACTCAACGACTTCAACAGCATGGGTCGCCAACAGGTGCAAGACGCTCTCGACATCATCGCGACCGAAGGCGAGGGCGCGGTCACCGCTCTGGCGGCGATGGCGAAACAGATGTACGGCGCCTATCAGGTCCAGCTGGCCGGCGGCATCTCGGCCAATGTCCCGTGGTCCTACATCAGCCCGTCGTCGTGGTGGGACTACGCCGACGATTCCTTTGGCGTGCAGAAGATCACGGGCACCAGCCAGCACCACGAGGCCACGACGGGCACGGCCGCGGGTTCGTTCGCCGACAATTGGCAACACCAGCAGTCGCAGTCCAACAGCGGCAGCGGCGGGTTCAACATCGGCTGGTTCGGCGCGTCGACGACCGACAGCCACAGCGATGCGAACAACGCGTCCGGCAGTCACGCGAACCAGTACAACTGGACGAGCCACGAAGACAATTCGAGCTCGGCCAGTGTGCAGTTCGAGTACTTCGTCGCGACCATCGAGCGGCCGTGGTTCCTCGGTGACCTGTTCAACATCAAGGGTTGGTACATGGTCAAACAACGGGCGAACTGCATCAGCGACGGCACCGTCGCCAACCAGATCGGCGACAAGACCCCGGCTCTCCTGCCGATGGTCCCCAAGGCATTCCTGATCATCCGGAACGTCAACATCACCTGCGACGACTGGGGCGATTTCGGTGACGCCTTCAACAAAGCGAACCAGGCCGCCCAGAGCTCCGGACAATCCAGCTCCAATCAGGTTGCCGTGTCCGCCAGCTATATGTTCTGTGTCGCCAACGCCTCAGCGCAGCACCAGGATCAGCAGTCCTCGGGCGCATTCGGGTCGCAGCAGACATCGTCGGGATTCACCTTCACCTCCGACGGCAAGAAGGGCGGAACACTGCAGCTGCTGGGTTCCCAGATCGCCGGCTGGATCGGCCAGATACAGCCTGCAGCCCCGCTGATGGACGACCCGACGCTACCCAAGCAGAACTCGACCAGCTCGCCACAGGCGATGGCAGGCGGTGCCGCGCCCGCGCCAGCCGCAGCCGTGGGAGCCGCCGCAGCACCGGGGAGCTGAGCACCGTGGCCGACGACACCCTGGCGACGCTCGGCCAGAAGGTGACCGACGTTTTCGTCAACGCCTTCGCCAGCGGCAACCCGAACATCTCGCTGGTCTTCCTGCCCTTCGCATTGCCCACGCCGGACGACATCGTGCAGGACGGCGTGGTCAACCCAACCCGGTTGGCATCATTTCTGCTGCCGAATTTCGATGCGCCGTACCTGATGTCGCCAACGCAGTACTCGGTGAACGGCAAGGATCTCTACTACGGCTCGGCGAGCCAGATCTACAGTCTGGCGGTCACCGCTGCGCAACCAACCGCGGCAGCAGGCAGCGATGCCTGGAAACGACTCGACGCCGAAATCGCCATGGCCAAGTCAGTGTTGAGCCCACCGGGCGTCTCTCCGGAGTTGGCCTGCGTGCCCGACGACTGGCCGTTGGACAACACCAGTTACTGGTCGGTGTTCGACTCCACCCAAGTGCAGTCGGCGCCAACGACTCCGGCGATCGGCACCTCGACGGGGCGCCGTCCACCGATCGCTCCGCTGGCGCTCAATCCCTCGCTGTGGACGATCAAACCGGCTGAGGCGCAACAAGCTCCACTCCCGAGTCTGGCATACCTTCACGAGCTGAGCCCGGCGATGACCGCCACCCCGCTGACCCGAACCGCCACAGCAACCGCAACGCCGAAAGCAACGATCAATCCTGCGATGACGAAGGTTGCTGTCGCTGAATCGGTTTCACCCAGGTCGTTGCTGTCGGTCAATCCGGCGCTGGCCGCCGCGGCGACAGAAGTAAGCGAGCAAGGGCCCGTCGCCAGGGATTGGGTAATTCGTCGCCCGCTTCCTTTTCCCGTGCCGCCGCCCACATCCCCTCCGCCTCCGCCCACGTCGAGCATGTCGGTGACGTTCGACTACATGTCGGCGACCATCGGGTTCACGTCGGCAGGCATTTCGATCTGGGATGGCGTGTTCCTGGCCGATCCGAATTGGTGTGTGCCCGGCATGCCGCGCGGCGGGCTGTTGCCCGCCCCGAATATCGCTGTGCCAGAGGGGCAGGCGCCCCTCGTCTATGGTCTGCCCACTGCGATCGTCGTGGTCAAGAACCTCAACATATCGGTGCAATGGAGCGGCCGGGACCAGGAAGCCCTGAGCGGCAACGGGTTTATCGGCCCGTTCTCGCTCGCGGGTGGTCTGCCGCCGACCGACTCAAACGGCACGTGGACGTACTCGCGGCCGGGTATGCAGATCATCGCGCTGTTGTGCAGTCACCTTCCGGTGTTGCCACCGGCCGATGCGCCTGACGTCGCGCAGGCACCCCCACCTGCTCCGGCAACCTCGACTGCGCCAACGCCTTCGAGCAACGGCACCGCATCCTCTGCGGACAGTGGCGCTGGCGTTACCGACGGCTCGGGCAGCACTGGCACCGATTCTGGCACCGGTGATTCAGCGGCATCCTGAAACCTCAGGGCGGCATTACCGAGACACACGCCATTCCTGGCGCCAAGTAAATATCGAAATCCGTTGACTGTCAACGTATAACCATAAGGAGAAAGAAATGCAACCGAGCGTTCAACAGGCCTTTGTTCCGTTCAGCAAGCCCTTTGAAGGGTCTGTGCCGTACATGTACCTCGACATCCTCGGGAAGGTCACCGTCGGCATCGGCAATCTCATTGACTCTGTGGCGGCGGCGTCGGCCCTCCCGTTTGTTCACAACTCCGACAACTCAGCTGCTTCGCAGAGTGAGATCCAGGCCGAGTGGAACAAAGTCCATACGACCGCCGGCCTTGCCCAAAAGGGATACAAGTCGGCCGCGCCGCCCTTCACCACGCTGCACCTCACCGACGACGCGATCGCCCAACTGGTTGCCAACGTACTCAACGCGAACCAGGCCATCCTCAAGCGGACATTCCCCGACTTCGAGAACTGGCCTGCAGACGCCCAGCTCGGGGTGCTCAGCATGGCCTGGGGCCTGGGCGCCGGGTTCCCCGCCACCTGGCCGAAGTTCAAGGCCTCGTGCCTGGCCCAGGACTGGGCGTCTGCGGCCCAAAACTGCCAGATCAACACCGCCGGTAACCCCGGCGTCATACCGCGCAACGCCGCCAATGTCCTTCTGTTCAACAACGCTCAAGCAGTTGCCGCCCAGAAGCTCGGCGTGTCGGTGCTGCACTGGCCCAACAGCGTGCCGGCCACGGCGCCAGATTCAGGCACGCCCGGCAACAGCGACAACAGTATGTCTGGGAGCGACGGAGCGTCGGGATCGAACTCGACAGCGGATCCTGGAACAACCGATAGCTCCACCTCGTCAACGGGAACTACCGATCCCGGTACCACCGACCCCTCGAGTAGCCCTGACGCAACCACCAACGACGACAGCACAACCACACCAACCACCGATAGCAGCGACTCGAGTACCGCCGACCCCTCGAGCAGCTCTGACGCAACCACCAACGACGACAGCACAACCACACCAACCACCGATAGCAGCGACTCGAGCACCGGAGTCGACCCAGACGGCGCTGTAACAAGTTCGCCTGAGGGTTCCGACGATGTGGAAGTCGCGCCAGATGCCACCGCGGTGGCGTCGGCGACTGCATAAGGTGTTGTGTTCGAATCGGTTTCGCCGATGGCCGCCTGACAGCTGCCATCGGGGAGACACGACCGTCGTACACAAGACGACTGCTATCGCAATCCAGCACCGATACTGCGTGCGGCACGCACCACCAGGTCACGCAGATTCGGCGCGGGCTTCGCCGCCTGCATCAGGACGGTGACCGCTCCCGCACACGTACCGTTGGGCCACCACACCGGCGCCGAGACGCAGCAGATTCCAGCGAAAGCGTCCTGCTGGTCAACCACTACAGCATGGTGGTCACGAATGGACTCGCGAAGCCGCCGCCATTCCAGTCGCGTCCAACAGTCAGGCAGCCCAATGTCGTTCTGCCCCTTGGTGGCATACAGCACGCGGCCGGACGCAGTACGGCCGGTCGCTTCTCGGCTCGCGGGGTTGGGCATGTAGCCGCGGCCGTGCGGCGCGGCGGTACAGATCGGCCGCAGTCGGTCCTCATGCAAAATCCGCAACGAGGCGACCGCACGTGATTGAGCAGCCAACGTGCGCACCGGCCCCTGCCCCGCCTGGCGTAGTACCGGATTGGGTTGCCAACTCTCCCCGATCCGCCCGATGCGGGCACCGATGTAGTAGCGGTTGTCCACTCGCTGAAGTGCTCCGAGGGCCACAAGTTGTTCGGCGAGCCGAAAGGACGATGTCTTCGCCAACCCGCATGCACCCGCCAGCGCGGTCAATCCCAGTCCGCCTTCGGCGGTGGCCAGGGCCTCCAAGATGGCGAACGCGCCATCGAGCACTCCCCTTCGGCTCGCAGACGTCGGGAGCGCCACTGTCAGCTTGTCTTGCGCCGCGCCGTCGTGGTGCGACAGCAGGCCGGCCGCCCCAGCAGGGCGTTGATCCAGGACATTGCCGGCTGTCGCAAATTCGCCCATGGTGACCTACTTCGTTTGACATCGAGATATTTGGTCAAACGCACATTAGGTCGCTCATTGACAAAGAACCCGAGTAGTCAACTACGCGGGTTCTTACGGTCCGGCACTTGGATTTCAGGTGAATTACGCAGCTGAGTCAGCTCAATCGCTGCATTGTTCACAACAATTTCACGGGCATTTGACAGCAAGCGCAGCAGCAGTTTTCGATATGCAACGCCAACGCCGCTGTCGAGATGCAACGAAGATTGACAAAACACGCCATACCTACTTTGACAAATTTCGGGCGCGTCGCGGAGGCTTGTGGGACTGTCCGAACAACGGTGGATCTGATCTTGGTCTGACACGCCGAGCGTGAGCTTGGCGGGAAGGACTGACGATGTCAGAAACACTCGAATCTATGGCGATTGACCTGGATCAACGGCAGCTAGCGGAGCAGCTGCTCGCACAAGCGAAGGAACAAGGCGTCGAGCTGGTCGGCCCGAATGGGCTGCTGAACCAGTTGACCAAGAACGTGCTGGAAACGGCACTGGATGCCGAGATGGCCGAGCACCTGGGCTATGACAAGCATGACCCGGCTGGCCGCGGCAGCGGTAATTCCCGCAACGGCACCCGGACCAAAACGGTGTTCACCGAGATCGGCCCGGTCGAGATCGACGTGCCGCGGGACACCAACAGCTCGTTCGAGCCGCAGATCGTGAAGAAACGTCAACGGCGCCTGACGGGGATCGATGAAATCGTATTGTCGCTGACGGCAAAGGGATTGACCACTGGGGAGATTGCCGCCCACTTCGCCGACGTCTACGGAGCCACGGTATCCAAGGACACCATCTCGCGGATCACCGACAAGGTGGTCGGCGAGATGACCGAGTGGTGCAACCGGCCGCTGGAGTCGGTGTATCCGGTGGTGTTCATCGATGCGATCTTCGTCAAGGTCCGCGATGGTCAGGTCACCAACCGGCCCATCTACGTCGCGATCGGGGTCACCTGCACCGGTGAGCGCGACATCCTGGGCCTGTGGGCCGGCGATGGCGGTGAGGGTGCAAAATTCTGGTTGGCGGTACTCACAGAGATCAAGAACCGCGGCACCGCCGATGTGTGCATGGTGGTCTGTGACGGCCTCAAAGGGCTGCCGGAGGCGATCAACACGGTGTGGTCCCGCGCGGTGGTGCAGACGTGCGTGATTCATCTGCTGCGCAACACCTTTCGTTACGCGTCGCGTAAGTACTGGGATCAGATCGCCAAGGACATCCGGCCGGTCTACACCGCGGCAACCGAGGCTGCGGCCAAGGAACGGTTCGTCGAGTTCACCGCCAAGTGGGGTGCGCAGTATCCGGCAATCACGGCGCTGTGGGAGAACGCCTGGAGTGAGTTTGTGCCGTTCCTGGACTACGACGTCGAGATTCGTCGCGTCATCTGCTCGACGAATGCGGTCGAATCCCTCAATGCCCGCTACCGGCGGGCGATTCGGGCCCGCGGGCACTTCCCGACCGAACAGGCCGCGCTCAAGTGCCTCTACCTGGTGACCCGATCCCTAGACCCCACCGGCCGCGGTAAGGCACGATGGGCGATGAGGTGGAAGCCCGCACTGAACGCGTTCGCGATCACCTTTAACGGCCGGATCACTCCGACTGGCAACTAACCAAATGCCAGGATCAGATCCACCGTTTATCTGACAGTCCCGAGGCTTGTCAAAGTAGGTTGCAGAACCGCAGTTCAGCAAGGGATCAGGCGATCGTGAAGCCGCCGGACGCGAAGCGTCTTCCGGGACGGCATCTCGGATGAAGCGTCCAATCGTCAAGGACTGCCGAGACTGAGAGTGGCAGTAGGACGTCCCAGGAGCTCAGGCAAGCGACTGAACGCGACGTGATAGCAAGTCCTGTCAGTTGTAAATGCGAGGCTGTCGTGAAAGCGTACAAATTTCCGGTCCAGGTGAGGCGGTTGCGCGGTTCGTCCTATGAGGCGGGCCGATGCGGAAGCGGACTAAAGGCGGACGTGATAGCGGCAAGTCGGCATTCTTCGGCGAAGGCAAGCTCGTGAAGATAGAAAGCACGAGCGGCATAGTTTGCGCTCAGCTGATGGCCTGCGAAGCGTTGCTGGCGAACCTCGACCAGCGGAGCCGCGGTGAAGAGCTTCTGCAATGCCCGCAGGTGTGGCGGCGTCGATGACCACCGGTCGTCGTACTCCGCGATCGCGACTCGCACCGGAACCGCAATCGATCCGGCGATTCGGCCGAGTCGTTGCGACCATTGAAGCGCGTCATGTAGTTCCCCCACAGGGGCTGGCGCAGAATTGTCGAGCACCGATTGTGCAGCCTCCGGCGGCCACGTCCAATCGGGCCCGAAGACGACGGCACTCCGACCCCGGGGATCGATATGGGTCGACGCTTCGCGATCCATGCGGCCTTGGAGCTCCGTAGCGAAGCCGGGAATCCAGTTATAGCCTGCGCTGTGGGCGCTGACTCCGAGCAGCGGGAAGTTACAGTTCTCCGCGGCAAGGCACAGTGCCAGCATTCCGCCGATTGAGTTTCCGGTTAGAACAACGCCGGCGCTCTCGCCGCCGATCCGACCCCACAGGTCAGCAATGGCATTTCGCAGGATGACGATCTGCTCGTCGAAGCAGGTTTTGTCTGGGCTGATACCTGAACTCGCACCGTATCCTGGTCGATCGACTGCGACTGCGGCGAAGCCCAATTGTGCGGCCAGGTCTAAGTAGGATGAATCACCTGGGATGTGTTGATCGTAGATTCGAGACGTTACAGAGCCACCGTGCAGCGCAACAATTAGTGCGCGCGGCGGATTTTCAGGGCTGGCGTAGATTCCTGACATCACGATGCCATCGACGTCGACCGCGATCGGAACAATGGTCATATTTTTCTTTCCCTTCGAGTCCGGCGAGTGGTTGCGTGATCCGCAGGATCGGTAACACAAAAAGTGCCCGACGCACCAATGCCTGGACTTGCCGCCGGGCTGCCATAAAGCCTGTGCTGCATTGTGTTTTCTGCGCTGCGCGCCGGCTCCACCCCGGGGGGGTCGGTGCCGACAGGATCGCCGTACCGATCGTCGCCTTTTCCATCAGTTCGAGTGCCCCATCGACAGTCCATTCGGGGATGTCGAGACCACGTGAGGTCAGCCCAAGGTCGAGTGGCCACTGCCACCACCGAGGCGGCACCACATGGTTGTGCACGTCGATACGCCCACCGCTTGGGGTGGTTGTGTGCTGGTCACGGGAGCCTCCCGCGATCGAAGGGATCCGCTCAAGGCGGTGTCGGCGTGTTTGATCTCGGCCGGTTCGCCCGGTTCAGTTTCGGTTCGATGTTGCGCTGTCGGCGATCGGGGGCAGACTCGCGGCCCACGTGGTCAGGACGTTCGCGTACCGAAGCGGGTCGAAGGTGTGCATCATGTGCAGCGCGTCGGGCATCGATTGGTACTCGACGGGAACGCCAGCGCTGCGCAGGGTTGAGAGCGCCTTTTCTGCTTGGTAGTCCGACATCGCGCCGATGAGGTCACCAGTGTCGGGGTCGACGGTGCGGAAGTGGTGGGTCAACAAGATTGGGGTCTTGACTTGCGCGAGCATGCGGTCGTGGGGGCAGTTCAGCGCCACGGTTCCCTCAAAGAAGGCCCGGCCCCATTCCGGGTCGTACTCTTTCAGGTTTTGCGGCACATCGTCGGGCGACGGGAAAAGGCTCACGACTTTTGCCGGCGATGCCTGCGCGGCGGCAACAAATCCGGGCCAGTCACCGATCGACCACTGATCGCCGAGGTGATCACGGTAAAGCTGGAACAACGGCCCCACTGATTGCCGAATTGAGTGCCCATATGGGGGCGTCAACTCGGAGGAGAAGAACGGCGGGTCTTCGCATAAGGCACCTCGGATCTGTCCCGGCAGCGCGAAAGCCGACAGCCATGCGCCCAGGAGACCGCCGGACGAGTTGCCGGCCACGACGACCGGCTGATTGATCACGGTGGCGATGAATCGCACAACGTCATTGCCGAAGTTGTCGAGGCTGTAGCGCTTGGGTGTCCAGGTGCTGCGTCCCTGCCCGCGAAGGTCGAGGGCGAAAACGTGGAAGTGTTCGGCGAGCAGACCCATTACCGGTTCGTAGCTCCACCACGATCCCGTCTGCTCGGGCAATAGGACCAGCGCCGGCATCGCGGGCGAGCCCGCTTCGGCGTAGTTCAGAATGACCTCACCGAGGTCGACCTGCCTTTCTGGGTACGCATGCGCGACAAAGTTATTGCGTGCCGTCGGGGTGAGCTGCTGGGTCAAGTTGTTCTCCTTACCGGTGACGGGCGCAGACGAGCGCTGCGGACCGGCCACCCGGGCTTGTGTTTTCCGTGTGACGGCGAGCCGACGCGAGCTGGGCATCAGAGTGCAATCGGTTGTTGACACTGCGATGCACCGCTGCGCTCAGACCCCCTCGCCGTCCGACACGGGCGCTCTTCGCTTGTGATCAGGAACACTAATGCTGTGTTGTCTTATGTGTCAACTATTCAACACATCTTTCAAACATGCTGGTAATCTGGGCGTCATCACCAGTCTGTTGCACTGGGGAGAGATGAAGGCCAATAGGAAGGCATGGGCAAAATGAATCTACGCAGAATCGCGGTGTTGGGCGGCGGACCTGGTGGCTTGTACGCCGCGCGGCTCCTCAAGCTCAGTCATCCCGACGCTGACGTGGAGGTCATCGAACAAAGCCAGCCAGAACAAACGTTTGGCTTCGGGGTCGGCATCGCGGCCGGCACACAACGCAACCTCAACGACGCTGATCCCGCCAGTCTTGAGGCGATCGTCAACGCGTCCTACTCGCACGAGATGTCGATGCGGGTGGGCCCCAACACGGTCCATCTGCCCCAGGACAATCTGCGCTCCATCGCACGTACCACGCTGCTGGAAGTACTGAATCGATGTGCCACCGATGCGGGGGTGCGTATGCGATACGGGGGGCGTGGGAGCGCAGCGGATATCGACGCTGACCTGGTCATCGCTGCGGATGGGGCCGGCAGCCAGACGCGCGAAGACCATAAATCCGAGTTCGGCACGACCGTCACCGATGGACGCAGCCACTACTTGTGGTGCGGAACAGATTTCGCGCTTGCCCGCGCTGTCTTCTCCCCCGTGCACACCGACCACGGGGTCTTCACCGCGCACGCGTATCCGTATGCCCCCAACCGCTCGACGTTCCTGATCGAAACCGACCACCAGACTTGGCTCAACGCTGGATTCGCCCAGACCACCGCCGACGTGGCGCCAGCCGACAGCGACACCGCCGCACTTGGTTATCTCCAAGAGGTCTTCGCCGAGGAACTCAATTCCCATCCGCTGATCGGAAACCGCACACGCTGGCAGCGTTTCCGCACGGTCAGCTGCACGAACTGGTCGTGCGGAAATATCGTCCTTCTGGGCGATGCCGCGCACACTGCCCACTACTCAATTGGCTCGGGCACCAAGCTGGCGATGGAGGACGCGATCGCGCTTGATCGGGCGCTCATACAGCACGACGATCTGGCCACGGCGCTGCAGTGGTACGAGCAGACGCGACGGCCGGCCGTCGAACACCTGCAGGACATCGCCCGACGCAGCGCATCCTGGTGGGACTCTTTCCCGCAACGGCTCGATCTGCCTGTCGAATCGCTCTTGATGTCGTACATGACACGTGCGGGCAAGTTCAGCGTCGAAAAGTTCAGCCGCGGCGCGCCCACGCTGACTCGCGCTGCAATGAGCCTGTATGCGGGTCGTGATGCCAGCCCGGTCGCTGACGGCACGCTGGACGACTGGGTCATCGATCAGCAGATCACGCTGAACGGCAGGCTTTTTCAGCAGCGCATCATCTCTGCCGACGACTTGGACGGAATGTATGTTCGGCACGTCGATGTCACGGTGACTGATGCGTGGTCGCCGGAAGGCGACGCGTTAGTTGCCCGGTCCACCGCCGGCATCACCGCGCAGACCGTCCTGTGGCTCAGCGGACCACCGCAGCGCTCCAGTCTTCTGTCACGGTTGGACGTCGCCGAACGCCTACGGCTCGCAACCGGCCACACAACGGTCGTGGAAGGACTGCCCGATCATCGCGATGACCTGGTGGCAGGTCTGGTCTCGATGCGTACCCCGCTGGCCGCCGTTGCCGCCCGACCGCATGATCCGGCGAGCACATTCGAGAGCCACCCCGTGGCTATCATGCAGTCATGAGCTCGCACATCCGCCGGGCAAAACCGCAGGCAACCCGATGACCGGCGCGGAGACTGACGAGCAGCAATGTACGACAGCGCGCCGGGATTTGGTTGAGAAGCAGATTTTCGAGAGCGCCATCCGCCTGTTCGCCGAGCGTGGCTTCGCCGGCACGAATCTGCAGGACATCGCACGAGCGGCGGGCCTGACCCGCCCGGCGCTGTACTACTACGTCAACAGCAAGAACGACCTGTTGGCAAAACTGGTTCGCCAAGTCACCTTCGATATTGCCGATGCGCTCGAGGCCGTGGGCAGCGACACCGCACGCACTCCGGTGGAACGTCTGCGCCAGATGGTCGCTAATAGTGCGCTACGTCAGGCCCAGGACCCTGCACGTTTTCGGCTCATGCTCCGTTCCGAGGCCGAATTGCCCAGCGACATTGCCGAAGAGTACGACCAGGGCCGCAGACGTGTCCTTCATGCCTTTGTCGCCGTCATCGAAGAAGGCATCAAAACTGGCGAGCTGCGTCCGCTCGATGCCCGGATCGCTGCTCTGGGCGTCATCGGCATGGTCAACTGGATCGCGTGGTGGCACCATCCCGGCGATCCGCGGTCTGAGGCCGACATTGCGTCCGAGATCGCTGATCTAGCCGTGGCCGGCTTGCAGGATCCGCGCACCGTCGCATCGAGCACGGGCGGGACCCAGCAAGCCTTACGTCTGCTTGAAGAGGACGTGAGCCGCCTCAAGGCGATGCTGGACGACTAACCGGCCCTCAGCCGATGCGCTGGCTCGACTGACGAAAGGCGCTCGGCGTTGCGTACGTATTGCTCGACGCCGGCACGCAGCACGCTGGCGAACCGCTCAGGGTCAGCGTGCGCTAGGACGCGGGCGGGAGCGCCCAGTGCCCGAGAGTTGGCAGGCACGATGACGCCCTCGGTCAGCAATGCGGATGCCGCGACGAGCGAATTGTGCCTGACGACAACTCGTTGCAGGCTGGTGGACATAGATCCGATGAGACATCCGTCTTCGATCACCGCGCCTTCAAGGTGTGCGTTATGGCCGACTACGCAGTCGGCGCCGATGATGGTGGGCCATTGCTGGGCTGCGTGGATCACGGTGCCGTCCTGCACGGAGGTGCGGTCACCCACGATGATCTTGCCGAAATCCGCGCGCAGTACCGCGCCCGGCCAGATCGAGGACTGCGCGCCGATCTGCACCGCGCCGATCACCACCGCCGCGGGGTGAATGAAGGCGCTCGGGTGGATCGTCGGTTCAACGTCGCCGAGGCGGTAGATGGTCACGATGGCGCACCGTTTATTGCTGCGGGAAACCGCGCCTGCAACCACGGGGTCAGCTGCGCTGCTGCCGAGTCGATTCCGCTCGGTTCCCCGTTGGCAATGGGTCCGCCGAAATGACGGCCACGGACGCGGATGTGCGTTTTATCCAGTGCGCCCACGACCTTGAACATGTCGTCGGCGTGACGCGGAAAGCAAGCTTGGTCGCCGGTGAGCTCGATGAACAACGTCGGGGCCTGTACGCCCGGGGCGCAGTCGACAAAGCCTGCCCGGGAGTAGTTGGCCGACCAAGTCGACAACCATGACTGGGGCGTGCATAGCCGCGCAAATCCGGGCAGGCCGTAGTTGGACAGGTCCGGTCGGCGGCTGTACAGGGAGCCGTAGGGCCGGTCGTTGGGGTCAATGGTGAGATCGATGCAGCGGAGGTCGGCGTCGGTGCGGTAGATCGGGATGATCCTGGGCGCCAACGTTTCTCGTCGGTCATCGGCAGACTGTGAACGTTGAGCCAGAGCGAGCGCGAGATCGTCGATGCGGCGGACGCGTTCGCGTTGAGCCTGCCGGTAGTGGTCGATGAACTCACCTGTGAACGACGACGATTGCGGTGGTGCGGCGAACCCGTTGATCGGCTCGAAGGCGTTAAGGGATGGATCGACTGACAACGGGTCGGTCTCGTCGATGACCGACGGGTCGATCAACTGCTCCAGGAGTTTTCCCTGCCCGGGATGCGGGGCAAGGAAAACCGCCGCGTCGGGTACCGGCATGGTCGCGCCCGCAAGGTCGACCGGTTGACCGGCCGGCGTGCTGGCGTACCGGTCGTGTGGTGCCGCACAAGCCTGTTGATGATAGAAGGCGAACAGGGCTCCACCACCGGAATGCCCGAAGGTGATCACCGACTCAAATCCACGGTCCCGGAGGAAACATTGCCCGGCGGCGACGTCGAGCAGGGCCTGCTCATGCTGCAGGGTCAGGTCGTTGTTTACCGACCTCGCGGTCTGTGTCCACACCGAGTACCCCTGCCACACCAGTTCGGGGATTATCGGGTGGTGGGTGACGTCTTGACGGGGGTGCATGATCGTGACGACCGTGTTCGATCCGCGCACTGTGTGCAGTGTGCCGTCGATGGTGGCACGGTCGTGGGTAGTCAGCTGATGAACCGTGGTCTCTACTGGGGCCGTGCTGCTCAAGGTCATTGTCCTGCCACCTTCAATGCATCCTTGTCCCACTGAATGATTCGACCGCCGAGTACGCCGGCGATGCCGCTGTACCACACGGCGTGGCGGCACTGCGTGGCGCGGCGGTCCACTTCGATAACCGAGTCGGACGTGATCCGGAAATACGGTCCGGTCCGATCGATGCGGGCACCTGGCGTTGCGCCAGCCAGCGCGGCAATCGGAGAGTTTTCGGGTACGTCGAGGATGAACAATGCCGTCGCCATTAAACACCTGCCTCGTATTCGACTGGCGTCCACGATGTTTCGCTCTGCCACTGCGCGGCGCGTTCGGTGATCAGTTCAGCTTTGCGCTCCAGCAGACGGTGCATCGAAGGGTCCGGTCTCGATACGACATCGACAAGTGCGTCGATGGTCAACGCGGCGTCGAGGTCCTCTTGAGGCGTGACAGGACGCAACGCTCGGGCGAATTCGATCATGTACCCGTTCGGGTCATGGGTGTAGATCGATTCGATCGTTTCGTGTTGCAGCCGAAGCTCGCAGGACCACTCGCTGGCATCCAGACGCCGTTGATACTCCGTGAGCGCGGCGTCAGAGTCGACATGGATGGCCAGATGACGTGACCGAATGAAATACGGCGGCACCGTTTGGGCGAACCGCGAATAGGAATCCCCCGCCGGTCCGCCGTCGAATGGCTGCAGACCGAAGTAGTAGAAGAACGCGAGCCGGTCGTTGTTGCCGATGTCGAAGAAGAAATGAATGAAGTCCGGATGCTTGTCCGGTCCCCAACCGGCTGCACAGATCGAATGCACTACCGGGAAGCCCAACACATCTCGGTAGAACCGAACGGTGCCGGCGGGATCAAAGGTTGGGTAGGCGACGTGGTCCACGCCGCGGGCCAAATGCTCAAGCGAAGTCATTCAATCAGTCCTTTCGTTTTAGGCCAGCACCGTGTCATCGGCGGCCAGCAGGGAGCCGGCGCCCGGGATTGCCACCGGAAGACCGAGACTGCGCAGGATGCTGTAGACGCCGGCGGTCGCGGCCGAGATGACCGGGATGCCGAATTCTGCTTCGGCTGCGGCGACGAGCGCCATCGACGGCATCTGCACGCACGCCGAGATAACTAGGGCGTCAACAGAACTCAAGTCCATCGACCGGGCTGCTGCGATCACACGGTCGCCTGAGATGCAGCCGACCTCGCGGTTGTCGGAGACCTCCAGCGCCCGCCAGTCAGCCACCGTGAACCCTTCTGCCTCGACATAGTCGACGACAGTCTTGGCCAGTGGCCGCATGTACGGCATCACCATCGCGATGCGGCGCGCGCTCAGACCGGTGAGCGCTTCGATCAGAGCCCCCGCACTCGATCGCACATGCGCTGGTGAACCGCCGGCGGCAAGCTGCTCAGCCAGGGCCGACTCGACGTGTTCGTGGGCACCCGGGCCGCCAACCATGACCGCGACCAGGCATGCGTAGAGGATCACTTCCGGCGAAGCGTCGGCAACCTCCAACACGCAGCGTTCACGTTGGGCGTTCATGGCTGCGAGCTGCTCGGGAGACACCTCGTGCATCCGCATGCGCGACGAATGAAACGAAAACCGTGCCGATCGGTGCAAGCCCAGGAGCGCCGGGACCTCGCTTTCCACCGTGACGTTCGAGCTCGGCACGATCAGCCCAATTCGGTGAACCACTGCATCTCCTTCATTGGTGTGGGCGCGTCTCTGCGGCCCGGGGAAGCATCATTTAACACGCTGAACTGCATCTTTTACATTTGCGTCCAATACTATACGCTAACGTCAACAGGCATCCCTGTGGCGGGCACCACACGTCCGCTAGAACGGGAGTTGGCGCAAAGGAGCAGCAATGACCATGGCCGGCAGTGGAATCGACGAACGCCTCGTTCGGTTTCCGTATGATCGCGCAGCCGCCTATCGGCAGACGTCGATGTGGAACGCACAACCCACCGCTGAGCGCTTCCATGCGATCGCCGTCGAATATCCGAATCACAGCGCAGTCATCGCGCCGGACGGTTCGATGACCTATGCCGAGCTGGACGCACGTACCGACCAGATCGCCGCGGCGCTGGCTTCGATGGGGCTGCAACCAGGACAGTCGGTCCTGTTCCAACTCGGCAATCGTCTGACATCGGTGCTCGCGTGGTATGCCGTACTGAAAGCGGGCCTCATTCCGGTTGCGACGCTGCCGGCACATCGACACCATGAGATCGCCGCGATCAGCGACAAAGTGGGCGCGGCCGCCCACCTGGTGGAGACGGCCTCTCCCAAGTTCGATTTCGTCACGTTTGCATGCCAGCAGCGGGGATCATCGTCGACCCTGCGCCATGTATTCGCCGTAGGCGGCGCGTTGCACCGCCCCGATGTGGTCGATTTCGACCTCCTCGGCCGCGAGATCGACGGCGACTCGGCTCGTCGCACAGTCGCAGCCATCCAGGCGCAGATCGACCCCGAAGATGTTGCCGTCTACCAGCTTTCCGGCGGGACGACCGGAACGTCCAAGGTCATCCCGCGACTACATGCCGAGTACTGGAACAATGCCTTGTTCTTCGCGCAGCGACTCGGTCGTACGGAGCAATCGTCGGTCGCACACCTGCTGCCCTTCATTCACAACGCGGGGATCGTATGCGCCGTACACGGCGCACACGCCGTCGGCGCCACATTGGTGCTGCCGCCAGCCGGCCTGGACGCGGCGATCGATTTCATGATCGAGGCGGGGGTGAACGACACGCTCATCGGCATCGTGCACACCGAAATGTTGCACGCCGCCAGGGGCACGGAGTTCATGAGCCAGCTCTCGACGCTCCTGTTCTCGGGATCCAAGCTGCCCAGCGAAGTTTTCGACGCCGCAGTTCACCACGGGACCTGGATTGGGCAGCTTTACGGCATGGCCGAAGGCTTCTTTTCATCCACCCGCCGCGACAGCCCCGAAGCTGCGCGGCGCTCGACGGTGGGCACCCCGCTGACACCGGGTGACGAGGTGCGCATCCTTGATCCGGATTCTCCCTCGGAAGTGGCCGACGGCGGTATCGGCGAAGTTGCCTGCCGCGGCCCGTACACCATCTGCGGATACTTCGACGAGCCGGACCGCAATCAGGCAGCGTTCACACCTGACGGCTTCTACCGCACAGGCGACCTCGGAACGATCCAGTCCCACAACGGGATTCGGTACCTATCGATCGAAGGACGGATCAAAGATGTGATCAATCGCGGTGGAGAGAAGATCAACGCCGAAGAGATCGAGCTATTGCTGTTGCAGCACAACGACATCGCCGACGCCGCCGTGGTCGCAATGCCCGACGAACGACTCGGCGAGAAGATGTGCGCCTACCTCGTCGCAGTCAACAGTCCCATCACCCTCGATGACGCACGCGCTCACCTGCGACGCCTCGGGGTAGCCCAATTCAAGTGGCCAGAACGGCTGGAGTGGATCGACGCGATTCCCCGGACGAACGTATCCAAGACCGACAAAAAGGCTCTGCGGCAGCAGATTTGCGACACGCTGGCATTCGAGCGCGCCGCCGGCTCCGACGCAGGTGCGGTCTAGGGCACGGACGCGCAGCCCGCACGGACCGGCAGGGACCCTCCTCGCTGCCACGCATGCGACGAGGGTCCCTGTCCGGCCGTGCGGTCACCGGCGACGGGTTGTGCCGTCTCGATCCCGTCAACTGTCACGGCATCACCATGGCCAACCGAGCTCAATCCAAATCCTCGCAGCTGCCGCTCACGACTTGAGCGTTGCCGAACGCCTCAAACGTGTCGCCAACCGCGTCGACCCACAGGAGGTCGATCCGGCCGCTGCTACTTCGCGAACGCGTAGGAGCCAAAACGTGCCCACGCCAGCGCCACCGCCAGCACGCACAGCACCAATGCCGGAATCGCGGCAACCCCCTCTTTACAACGCAGATGCACGACGACGGCACCTGCCATCATCGCCGCGGGGGCGGCTGCGGCCACCGGAACCACTCCTGGCGCGATGTGCACCAATGCCGGCAAGACCCTCAAGCGACTGGAGGATGCCGAGCTGATATAGCGGCGATCCAGCTCCACTGACGGACGAACAGCCGAGGCAGTGCTCGCCCCGGCTGGACTGGCCAAGCTCACCGCCGCAGCACCGGGGCATGTCGAGACGGTGCGCTCCCTGGTTTTCGATACCCTCGATGACGACCAAGTCGACGAGCTGGCCGACCTGCTTTCGCGTATCGCACCCGATCCCAACCACCCCATCGCCCGGTATCACCGGAAGATGACCGCGACACCCGGTCCAGACAACAACGAGTAGGCAATGCCGGCCTGAACCCAGGCATGCGCGGGGTGGCGCACATGAGCGTCGGTGCTGGAGAGCGCGTTTTCCCGGCCCAGGTCCCGCCTCGATCGCCCCCGTCGGTTTTATGGCGCAGGGTGGCCGTACACCGCGACGACCACGCTTCGGTCGAAGCTGTTTTCCGACCACACGCCGATCTGCGTATGCGCACAGTCCGACATGATGGCCAGATAGTCGGGCCGGTAGAACCACTGGTTGATGATGTCGAGGTTGTTGATCGCCAGTGATTCGTTGACGGCGACCGTCTCGGCAACCGCGCCCCGGAATCCCGCGGCGCGGGCTCGGTCCTGCACGGTCGAACCATCAGTGCCGACATCGGCATCGAGCGCCCGGTTGTTCAAGACGTCGTCGGTGTGCCATTGGGCAGCCAGCCGCAACGCCGGATTGACGGCAATGTCAGCGGTACAGCCGTGTTGGCGCTGCACCGTGAAGACGTTGGACACAACGCTGTTGTTCAATCGCGAGTTGTCAGCGCCGGCGACCGGCGCGGACGCCACGGCGCTGGCCACCACCGCGGCGGCGGCGAATATCGTTGCCCCGCCACCGCTGAGGGCGATCATTGCGGCGTTCCTTCCGGTTTTCGCGGCGCCGGCACCCGGTAGCCGGCCGCGGACTGACGCAACTGCCAGATGTCGGCAGGGCAGAGTTCGTTGGCAGCCTGCGAAATCAGATAGGCAGCCTGGAACTCATCATCAGTTGCGAAATCGGCTTCGATACCCGCCACAATGTGCGCGTAGGCCTTTCCGGCCTCGATCGTGTCGCAGACGCGGTGACCGTGTTCGAGTGCTTGGGCTGCGCTACCGAAGTTGTAGCCGGGCCGCACCGTCACATTCACCAAATACGCGGTGTCATCAGCGGCAGCAGGCGCTACTGGAAACACCCCGGTCAGCCCTATACTGACACCAGCTACGGCCTGAACGAGCCGACTCCTCGCGGGTTTCATCGATTCACCGCATTCATCAGATGGGATTGAAAGCCGAGATGAGCCAGCGCCCGTCGCGCTTGTCGACTGTCACCCGCACCGTCGACGCGGTGCTCGTCGGGACGCCGTCGCCGATCGTGACGGTCTGGTTGACGAACACCAACAGTTCGGCATGTTGTCCGCTCGCCGACACTGACGCCACCGCGGGCACAGCCGCTGTCGCTGACACTTTGTGTGTACGCGCGCCCGGGATCACCACATCGTGGATCAGCTTGGTGTAGGAGTCGCGGAAGTCCCCGGTGAGTCGAGACGTCGCGGCACTCAGGTCACGCTCCACAGAATCGGCACCATAGGACAAGATCGCCACGGTCCCCTCACGTGCGGCGCTAGCAGCCTCGACGTTGGGCAGCTGTCCCTGGCGCACTGACCCTTCGTCCCATTTCATGAAACCGGTCGCAGCCGCGAGCACAACAATGACCAAGGGCAGCAGCCGATATGCGAGCAGCCGCATCCAACGACGTTCTACCAGCACGGGTTTAACGGTCGACTCATCGATCTGGTGTGCGGCCTCGTGGTCCTCGTCGCCAGGTGGCGAGTCGGCTGCGCGGTCAGCGCCGATACCGTCGACGCCAGCGACTGTGGCGGCGTCGGTGTCCACCCCGCCATCGGCGACGGCCACAAGCACATCAGCGGCCCGCGCGCCGCCTGCGGCATCATCGGTCATGGTACGAACTCCACGTTGGACACTTTGATCCCTTCCTGACCGTCGCGGGTGACATCGATGCGCATCCGCCAACCACGCGGATCTTGTTGCGGACCAGTCCCAATCGTCGTCGTCACCGATACCGCCACCAGGACCCGGGCTTGATCGCCGTCAACCGATTCCAGGCCCGCGGCGGTGACCGTCCCGATCGATTGGGATTGCGCTTTTTTCACCACGTCCACGAACGGCGTGGCACGCTGTTGGAAATCGTCATGGAAGCTGCCGGTTGATGAGGCCAGGATGCGCTGCACCTGTGCATCGACGTCGCGGTAGCTGATCGTGGTCAGGTTCAGCGCCGCTTGTTTTCCGACTTCGATGTAGAGGTTGTTGCGCGTCGTCGTGTGACGCCCCTGCCGGTCCTGCCAGCTAAACCATGCGAGCAGCCCGGTCAGCGACGAACCGACGATCAACATGGCGACAAGCACTGATCGGACCGAAACTCGCCGCCGAGAACTTGAGTGGTCGTCGTCCAATTGCGCTGGCGCAGTGTGCCGTTGCTCCACATCCTGGGAACCGTGGTCGTCAGGCGGGCCGGCGGTGGAGGCGCCGGCTTGGTCCTTCTCGTCCAGAACGGCACCGGCCGCTACTTGCTCGGCGACGTCAGCATCGACTGCCATGTCTTCTCCTTCTGAGCATTGTTGGCGAGATCGGCTTGGGCGTACACGCGCCCATCTGGCCCGGCATAGGTTCCGGTGGCCGCGTCGTATTGGGCGACCGCTAGTGGCGGTATCGGAGCGTTCGGCAACGGCGCGGTGGGCGGCGGCGCCCCCGGCGGGAGCTGCGGTATGCCCTGGCCGGACAGTGTCGCGTTGGGGTCGCCCTTCCAGTTGAATCCGTCATTCAACGGCACGTACTGCTCATCGCTCTCGCACATTTTCACGGTCGGGGCCCGCTTGGCCGGGTTGTTTTCGCACGGGATGTTTCGTGCGCCGCGGACCACGAAGTTTGAGTCCTG
Organism: Mycolicibacterium sp. HS_4_1; assembly: GCF_054515875.1. Taxonomy (NCBI): domain Bacteria; kingdom Bacillati; phylum Actinomycetota; class Actinomycetes; order Mycobacteriales; family Mycobacteriaceae; genus Mycobacterium; species Mycolicibacterium sp. HS_4_1. Next base: position 1,500,067 of record NZ_CM137261.1, on the reverse strand, counting down.
GGGGATGCGGCAATACAAGCTGCCCGCTGGCCGTTCGGGATAGTCCTCGAGCGCCGGTGCGCGCTGTTGTTGTGTAGGAAGGTAACCGGTGGTGCACGGCGGCGGGAGGTTCATGTTGAGCTTGAAATCGAGGTAGGCGCCCCGGTAGGGCTGCTTGGTGCCTTGGTTGGGCACCATCAGCGCCTGCAAGATGGCGACTGTTTGGGGAAGCAGCACCAGTACTTGTTCGATGTTGGCATTGAAGGTGATCCCGACCTGACCGACACTGACCAGGTTCGCCAAGATGATGGGCACGGTGGGTCGCACACGTTCTAGCAGTGATCGCGCTTGTTCGGCTGCGCCGGGCCCGTGTCGCAGTACCCCGTCGACGTCGTTGTCGTGGGCGTGCAGTTGTCCACTAATAGCCGCCAGATGAGCGGCCCAGGATTGGACGGCGTCGGCGGTCGTGGTCTGCGAATCGAGCATCGGCTGGGAATTGTCGATGAGGTTGGTCAGCGCATCGAGGTTGTGGCGGGCGTCGCTGGCCAGTTTGGTCGAGTTGCGTACCAGGCTTGCGATGTCGAGGCCGAGGCCGCCGACGGCCGTATAGCTCTCGTCGACAACGGTTTTGAGATTGTTTTGTGGGATCGCCTCCAGGCCGCGATTGGTTGACTCCAGAAGCGAGCTGATCTCGGGCGGCGTGGTGGTGTGCACCATCGCGATGACGGCGCCCTCACGCAGTGGCGGCGCGCTATCGGTGCGCGGGATGAGCGTGAGGTACTGCTCGCCGACGGCGCTTTGGCTGTGCACCTCAGCGGTGACGTCCGAGGGCACCCTGATGGTTGATTTCAGCGAGAGCACGGCGTCAACTCCGTTGGGGGTCAACCGCATCGACCGCACCGTGCCGATTTCCACGCCGCGGTAGGTGACGTTGCTGTCGGGGTAGAGCCCTGATGACTGCGCCAGTTCGACGGTGACGGTGTACCGGCCGATTCCCAGATATGCGGGCAGCTGTAGGTATCTGGTTCCCATCACGGTCATGCTTGTCACCGCCACGATGACGAAAATGGCCAGTTGCAGGATGAGGCGTCTAGGCAATCGCATGGTTTAGGGCCCCTGATCGAGGTGATACGGCGCGACCAGTGGATTGCCGGCCGTGTACGGACTGGGCATCTGCCCGATGGTGCGACCCCACTGCATCTCCAGCTCGGTCAGGTTCCCTTCCCACCGCGTCCCGGTAAACAGGCTCGAGTCCAGCCGGCTGAGTGTCAGGTCGAAGATCGCGGTCAAATTGGCGTAGTCGCCGCGGAACCAGTTGGTCAGCGTCTCGGCGGGCCACGGCAACGTCGCGAAGCTGCTCATCGCGTGGACCAAACTCGGTCCGGCGTTGGCCAACGATTCAAGCACGGGCGCGAGATTCTTCAGTTCCTGCACGAGGGCCGCTTTAGATTGGCCGAACGTATTGTTCACGTGCGCGCTGAAGGTGCTCAAGCGGTCGAAGGCGTCGGCGAGTTTGTCTCGTTGCTCTTTGAGCACATGCAGTGCAGACGGGATCGTTGCTAGTGCCCGGTCCAGGGTCGGCTTCTGGTCGGCGAATTGGCCGACGAGGCCGCTGAGACTGTCTGTGGCGGTGAGGATGTCATGCTTCTGCGCGTTGAGGCGGTCGATGAAGAGTTCGACCTGCCCGATCAGGCTGCGCAGGTCGTTCTCCCTGCCGGCCCAGGCGGTACTGAACGCTTTGGTGATATCACCGATCTGCCCGACACCACCGCCGTTGAGCAGAAGCGATGCGGCGCTCAAGGTCTGCTCGGTGGTCGGGTAACTACCCGAGGCCGTCAGGGCGATGAGCGAGCCGTCATGCAGTCGTCCTTCGGCCGCTGTTCCCGTCGGTGGGGCTAGTTCGACATGCAGTGTCCCGAGCAGGCTCGTCTGGCCGATGGTGGCTATTGCATTGGCGGGCAGGACGACGTCGCCGTTGAGCCGCATGGTGACCAGCGCGTGCCAACCTTGGCGCTCGATCCTGGTGACGTTGCCGACGGTCACATCACCGACGCGAACGCGCGAATTTTCGCTGATGTTGGTCACGTCCGGCATCTGTGCCCGGATTTGAAATGATCCCGGGCCGGTGCCTTCGGTGCCCGGCAGCGGCAGCGAATTAACGCCGTGCCATGAGGAGCACCCTGCTGACAGCAGGAGCACGATGAGGGTGGCGACACAGCACAATCCGCGGTGCGTTGAGGCTGTTCTCATGAGCCCTCGCCCGTGGGCAGCATCATCGCCGGTAGGCCTTTGGAGGGGCCGGGGGCAGCGGCCGGTGCCGGTGCTTCGGCGGCCAAGGGGCCCGGTGGCGCAGCGGCCGGTTGCACTCCCCCGCTGTCGGCCGCGGCCGGTGGTGGTGGTGATCCGTTCGGGCGCAACCAGTCTTCGCTGTAGGTCACTTCGTTGGGTCGGGCCATGGTGCCCACGAACGGGTTCAACCCGACGGGTAGGAAGTTGTACTGGCGATTTTTGACAATGGGCGCGAGGTACTGCACGCAGAGTTTGGCCGCTTGTTCGGCGCCCAGTCGTGAGGCAGCTTGCACCGCGCCGCACAGGAACATCAGTGGGTTGGCGAAGTTCTGCATGGCGATGATGGCGGTCAGCGCCGATTGCGCTGGGTCATAGACGTTGACAAAGTTGGCCGCGGTGTTGGGCAGGACGTGCAGCGTTTGCTTGATGTCGTCCAGGCTGTCGTTGACCGTCGTGGTCAGTGCCGCCAGCTTGTCCGATGTGGTGCCCAGTGCGTCTTTGTTGTTCGCGATGAAGCTTTGAACGTCGCCGACGGCCGTGTTGAGGTCGGCGACGGCATGCCCTATCTCATCGGGGTGGTGGGCCAGCGCGCCGGTGACTGCCGCCAGATTGCGGTTCAGTGCCGACATGAGCTCGCTGCTGGACTGCAGCGCGGTCACCAGCGTGGAGACGTTCTTCACGGTGCCGTACATGTCGGTGCTGTGCTCGCCCAGCGCCGAGACCGCCTTCGAGAGCGTGATGATGGTGTCGCGGATGTTGGCGCCCTGGCCACGTAGATTGTCGGCGGTGGTGTTGATGAAGGCGCCCAATGCGCTGACCTCGCCGGGTCGGCTGGGCTGCAGGGTCGCCGAGAGCTTTTGCAGTTGGTCGCGTAGGTCATCCCATTCGACGGGCACGGCGGTGCGGCTCTGTGGGATCACCTCGCCCGTGCGCAGCATCGGGCCGCTGGTGTAGGCAGGGGTCAGTTGGATCGAGCGGGCGGTCACCAGCGACGGCGAGATGATGACCGCTTTGACGTCTGCGGGCACCGGGTACCTACTGTCCACCGAGAATGTGACCTTGACCCGCTGGGGCTGCGGTTCGATCGCATCCACCTTGCCCACTCGCACACCGAGAATGCGGACGTCATCACCGCGGAACAGGCCATTGCTGTTGTCGAAGTACGCGACGACAGCCATGTGACGCGCACCGGTGAAGGCACGCAGGCCAGCGGTAATGCCCGCGACCAGAAGCAGCGCCACCACGGCGCCGACCGTGACGCGGCGACTGCGCTTGCTGATCATGGCCTCTCCTGACGGGGTGCGGGCACTTCACCGGGGGCCGGGATAAACAGCGGCAGCGTGGTGGACGGGGCGGGTGGGACGGTCTGGCCCTCGGCGAGCGCCGGCGGTCCCGGTGGGGCGCCGCCGGGGGGCGGGGCGGCGATCGGCTCGCGGGACGGGTAGCACCCCGGCCCCGGTAGCGGTAGACCGGGCGGACCGCAGGGGTTGTCCCCGGGTTTACCGGTGATGGCATCGGGCACCGTCATGCGGGGTTGGCCGCCCTGCCCGGTCCTCGGGTACGGCACCGGCAGCGCCGGAGTGCCCGGCTGGCCGGTCGGCGGGTCGGTCAGCTGCGAGGGCAGTTGGACGTGGGGGTCGAGTCCGAGGTCGGAGAATGCGGCCTCAACGAAAGGCTGGATGAACTGGCCGGGCAGCAAGTTGACCAAATAGGCTTTGAAGAACGGCCCGGACGCCAATGCCTCACCGAACGACATGGCGTACTGATGCAGCATCTTCAGGGCGGCTTGCAGACTCGTCTTCCGGTCGTCGATGAGCGTCAGTACACCGTTGAGCTTGTCCAGTGCGGGCCGGAGCTGGGCGCGGTTATCGGCCACGAGAGCTGACAGCTGCCTAGCCAAAGCCGATGTGTTAGAGGCGATCTCGTTCAACGCTTGACTTTGGGTGCTCAACTCGGCCAACAAGGCATTGGTGTCGGCGATCAACTTGGCTATGGCGTCGGTGCGCTGGGCCAGGACCGTGGTGGCTCTGTTGGCGTTGGTCAGTAGGCCTCGTAGCTGCTCGTCGCGTTCGTTGAGTGTTTGTGAGAACCGTCCCAGCTGGTGTACGGCTGCCTGCACATCCGGTGGGGTGTCGTGGAATGTTTGTGACAGGGTCGCTAACGATTGGGACAGTTGGTCGGTGTTGAGGTCGGAGACGGTGGTGGCTAGGTCACCGAGCGCGTCGGGCAGGTTGTACGGCGGGTGGGTGTGCTCGACCGAGATCGGCTGTCTCAGTGGGTTTTTGCCTCGGGGAGTGATTTCGAGCATTCGGTTGCCCAGCAGGCTTTTGGTCTTGATCGCCGCCTCGCTCTCGTCTCCTAGCGCGACGGATTCGTCGACGGTGAACTGCACCAGCACACGCGCGTGCTGCAGTTCGATGTCGGATACTTCGCCGACTTTCATTCCGGATACTTGGACCATGGCGCCGGTGGCGAGTCCACCGATCTCGCTGAAGTAGGCGCTGTAGTGCGTCGTCGAGTGGATGAACGGCAGGCTGCTGTAGCTCAACGCGGCCGCGGTGAGTGCTGCGGTCACGGCGACGCCGATGCCGCCGACGGCAACGGGGTTTCGTTCGGCGAAGGATTTCATTTCGGCGTGCACCGTCCGCTGCTTTGTCCAGCGATTTTGACGTAAACCGGTTGTCCGTCTTTGCCGTTGACTTTCAGGATGAGGTCGCACAGGTAGTACATGAAGAAGTCTCCGTAGAGGCCCTGCCGACTGAGTGCTCGGTACTTCTCCGGCAAGCTATCGATCAGCTTCTCCAGGTATTCGTGCTGGGCCAGCAGCGTTGATGTCACTCGGTCGGATTGGGCGACGGTGCGCTGCAGGGGTGCCCGCGCATCGATCAGCAGGTCGGCAACGGTGGCCGAAGCAGTGTTGATGTGCGCGATGGCACCGGCAATGGTTTCTTTGTGCGCTGCAAGGCCTTCGATGAGCTGGGACAGCGAGTCGATGGTGGTGCCGAGTTGTTGGCTTTGGCTGCCCAACGATCCGAGCACCACGTTCAGATTGCTGATGACTTGGCCGATCAGTACGTCGCGATCGGCCAAGGTGCTGGTGAACGCCGACGTTTGGGTCAGGAATGAGCTGATGGTGCCGGCTTGTCCTTGGAATGCCGTGATCAGTTGCCCGGTGAGCGCGTTGACCTGGTCTGGGGCTAGCGCGCGGAACAGTGGCCGGAAGCCTCCGATGAGAGCGTCGAGGTCCAGGGCCGGCTCGGTGCGGCTGGTCGGTATGGGCGTGCCGGGGTTAAGCCGCCCGAAATCGCTGGCGCCTTGTTTCAGTTCCAGGTAGCGATCGCCGATGACGTTGGTCCAGCGGATCGCCGCGGTCGTACTGAGGGTGAGCGGCACGGACTGGTCGATGTTGAATGCGACTCTCACGGTGGCGTCCGGCCTCAACGAAATGTTCTGCACTTTACCGACTTCCACGCCGGCGATACGAACAAAGTCGCCCGCTTTGAGGCCGCTGGCGTTGGTGAAGTCCGCCTCGTAGGTCTTGTCCTCGTCGAAGCGGATCTGCGCGAAGACCGCAAGGACGGCAAAGATTGCCAGCCCTGAGGCTGTGACGAGCACCCCCACCTGGACGAGGGCGCTGCGAATGCTGTCTTTCAAGTCGTGTCCCTATCGGGGTTATGGAAGGTCGGGTGGGGCATGCTCGCATCTGCCTAGGGCGTGGGTACGACTGCGTCGCCGGCGGGTGCCGGGGCGGGAGCCGCATCGGTGAGCGGCGGCATTGGGCCAGGTGCGGGGCCACCGAAGCTCTTGATGCTGGGCGGCTCAGGTACTGCACGGGTGACAGGAAAATAGTTGGCCCAGCCTGGGAATCCGATGCCGGGGTTGGTCCGGATGTCTTGCCCCGTACCGAATCCGGTGTTGGTGATGAGTTGTCGTACAGGGAACTGCTTGCTCACATCGGGCAGCGAACCGCAGCCCGGCTTTCCGGCGGGTCCTCCCTTGGCGGCGATGATGGGGAGGTTGTCCGGGTAGCGGTATTGGTCACTGCCGAGCAGAATGCCGCCGTCGAGGATCCCCGATTTCCCATTACCCCCGAGGTTTTCGTATCCGCCGTTGTCAAGCCAGTGCGCAGCGCCCTGCAGCAGGCAGGTGTAGGTCGGGTTGTATTTGTACAGCAGGTCGGTAGTCGGTCGTAGCGTGTTGGCCGCCGCAACGAACGTGTTCCCGCTGGCGGACAGGATTGCCGAACCCACTTCGCTGAATCCGATGACGTTCGTCAGGAGGGCATCCAGATCGGCGGCGCGAGCAGTTAGTGTCGCACTGGTGGTGGTCGCAGCCTTGAGCGTGGCCAAGAGGTCTTGGGCCGCAGCGCCGTACGTGTCGGCGAAGCCGCGAAGCGACCGGAAATCTTCGGCGACGGTGTCCATCCGTGGGTTCAGTGCCAGCAAGACCTCGTTGGCATCGGTGGTCGCTTGGCCGATGGCTTGACCCTGGCCGCGCACACCGTCGGCCAGCGCCGACAAGACAGCGTTGAGTTTGGCCGGATCGACCTTGTCGATGATGCTGACGAGGTTCTGAAAGATGGTGTTCACTTCGACGGTGACGTTGGCCGACCGCAGGATCGTTCCCGCCGAAAGTCGTTGTCTGCTGGGGCTTTGCGGATAGATCAAGTCAACATATTTGGCGCCGAACACAGTGGTGGCCGTGATCTGGGCACCGATATTGGCCGGGATGTAACCGATCTGATCGGGGTACATCTCCAAGTGCACGCTCGTCGAGTCGGGGTTGCGGCTGACCGACGCGACGCGGCCCACTTCGAGCCCACGTAGGCGCACCTTGGCGCCGCGTTCCATCACCAGGCCGGATCGGTCTGAGATGAGGGTGACGTCGACGAAGCTGCGGATGGTTCCGTTGAAGAGTCCGGCCGTTACCAGGACCCAGGCCGTCAGAACCACCAGCAGGATCGCTGACCACCAGGCCGGGCGGAGCCGGCCGGTGTACGCCGCGCCAGCGCTCATGACGCGGAGAAGTGGAAGTTGCCGGACTGGCCGTAGACCGCCAGGGTCACCGACACGACGATGAACGTCAAGATGATCAACGCGTTTCTCACGGCACGGCCAACGGCCTGTCCGACGCCGGCGGGTCCGCCGCTGGCGGTGAAACCGTAGTAGGTGTGCACCAGCATGACGGCGATGCTGATCAGGACCACCATGAGTCCGGACCACACGAGGTCGCTCGCCCGCAAAAAGGTGAAGAAATAGTGCTCGTAGACGCCTTCGGACTGCCCGTAGAGCACCGTGGTGGCGAACTGGGCGGCGATGAACGCGGTCAACATAGCAACGCAATAGAAGGGCAGTACCACGACCACGGCGGCGACGAGTCGCGTCGACGCCAGATAGGCGATGGATCGGATTCCCATTACCTCCAGGGCGTCAATCTCTTCGTTGATGCGCATCGCGCCAAGCTGAGCGGTGGACCCTGCTCCGATGGTCGCCGAGAGCGCGATGCCGGCAATCGAAGGTGCCAATAGGCGGGTGTTGACGAAGGCGGACGTAAAGCCTGTGAGCGCCTCGACTCCGATGCCCGCCAACTGGTTGTACCCCTGAACGGCAAGTGTGGCGCCGGCGAATGTCGTGAGGAAACCAACGATGACGACGGTGCCGCCGATGACAGCAAGTGCTCCAGTGCCCAAGCTCATTTGAGCGATGAGCCGAATGATCTCGACGCGGTAATGCACGACCGCAGTCCGTGTGTCTGCGATGGCCTTGGAGAAGAAGGCCATCTGTAGGCCCGCCGCGTTCCAGCCGCTGTGCATCGACGACAGCGCTTGGGCGCTCCGCGGAAATCGTTGCCGCAGAATGGTAGTGGAAGTCATGCTGTCGCCCTCGCACCCATCGCGGTGAGCACGATGTTGATGACGAACAGTGCCATGAACGAGTAGACGACTGTCTCGTTGACGGCGTTGCCCACGCCGGCCGGTCCCCCGCCGACCGATGTTCCCTTGTAACAGGCGATGAGGCTAGCCGTTAGGCCGAAAAGTGTTGCCTTAGCTGAGGAAAACGCGAAATCGGTGGCCGAGGTGAGCAGGGTCAGTCCGCTGACAAAGGCACCGGGGGTGACGTGAGAGACAAAGATGGAGAAGAGAAACCCGCCCGCCAGGCCGATCACGACAACAATCGAATTCAGCAGCAGCGCCGCTATCGTCGCCGCCAGTACCCGCGGGACCACAAGCCAATGGATGGGATTGATGCCCATCACTCGCAGCGCGTCGAGTTCTTCCCGGATAGTGCGCGCCCCCAGGTCTGCACATATCGCCGTGGCGCACGCGCCAGCGACAACAAGGACGGTCACGACAGGCCCGACTTGAGTGACAGTTAGTAGCGCAGTTCCTGTTCCCGAGAAATCAGCCGCCCCCAGTTCGGTCAGCAAGATGTTGAATGTGAACACCGTCAAGACGGTGAACGGAATCGCCAGCAACAGCGCAGGCAGGATCGACACTCGCGCCACAAAGGCCGTCTGGATAAGAAATTCACGCCAGGCGAACGGCGGCTTGAACATCAACATCGCCGTGTCCAGCGCCATCGAATAGAACCCGCCCAGAGCCCGCACGGGCGCCGCGACACTCACCACCGGAGTCAAAGCCCCACTCGCCCAGCAAACGCACGAACCCACGGAGCGGCCACTGCAACGGAACCGAGCCACAGCGATGACTCCTGATACATCGATTGAGGGCAAGTGATGCGCACCACGTTCACGGTCGGCACTCTATGCCCGCTCCACACTAAAGTCAATTATTTGACAGTAATGATGAGTGCGCAGAATATTAGCTTGCCGCCTGCGCACCTGGAGGCACTTAGTAGCAACCCCTGCATACGTCGGCAGCGCACAGTCGACCGGCGTCAGCGCAGCCCGGAGTCCGATTCCGCATGCGGAGACCGGTCCCGCCCTACCACGGCGCTGCAAGGGACTTCGGCGCACACAATGCGAAGATCAGCTAATACAGGTAGCACTCGCAGCAGGATCAGATATCGCCGCGCTCACACCACAACCCAGGGGCGTACCGTTGCGCTCTCGTCTTCGCCGAGATACGCGAACGCCATACATCAACGATGGTTGCAGCCGCTCCGCTGACTAGTTCGGTAGCTAGAGCATCGGCCTTGTGGTCATCGACGACGCCCCACCCCATCAACGGGTGGGAATGGACGTGACCCACTCTCCAAGCCGACGTTGTCCGACCTTGTATCTCCTCGAGCCACCGCGTGGATCGGCTGGCGCCGGGGCCGGCGGCCATAGCGGCACCCACTTCTGCGGCCAGCGTGGTATCGAGCAACCAGCCAAGCCACTTCAACACTCGGTCATTCCCGCGGACGCTCTTCGGTGATGTATTGCCGACAGGGTGCAGTATGCGGCGTGGAAATCAATCTTGCCCTCAGCCACAGTCTCGCCGTTGTTGTCCTGACGCGGCGCTAGGCTCACCGCGCCGCACGCTACATGGGCATCCTGGACACTGCCCGACGAAAGCTGGAGCCGCCGGCTACGACCTTTCATCGGTGGATATGTCGATCGGCAGTCGACGAAAGTTCGGCCAGGTACTCAAAAGTCCGACGGTAGAAGGCGTTCTGGAATGGGATGGTGGCGATCTGCGCCACCATCTTCGCGCTGTTGACGTCGATGCCTCGCTGCAGGAGTGCGTCCTGGATCGCGCTGGTGACCGTGGCGAGCATGGTGCGCTCCCGCTCCTGGAGCTCCGGACTGGAGGCGATCACGGCGCGGCGTTCGGCGGTGCCATAGATGTGTTCGAGGAGGGCAGTGCCGATCTGGGCGACGACCTCAAGGGTTTCCGATAGCGGGGAGCCGATCCGGCGTGCGCCGAGGACTGCCTCGCGGATTGTGGCGGGCAGCCGTTCCGAGACGACGAATAGGACTTCGCGCTTGTCGGGGAAGTAACGGAAGTACGAGCGGCGGGTGATCCCGGCCCGCTCGGCGATCTGCGGCACAGTCACGTTGTCGAATACGCGCTCCGTGTAGAGCTCAAGCGCCGCTTGCGCGAGGCGCTCCGCCTGCATTCCAGAACAACAGGAGCAACCCCATGGCTCGCGTGGCCGGCGAAATGGGCATCTTCCAAACCACCGTGAGTCCGCCGCTGGCGAGACGAAGGCGGCGAAGAAGGTCTGCGAAAGCAGAAAAGCTATTGTATTCGGCTGCGTAGATACTCAGTCATCGCCACGATAGATTCCTCGATTAACTGCACGTCGCCATCGGGTTCGTGCCGAAAGGCGAAGCGCAGCAGGTAATCCAGGATTTCAATGGCAACCGAACAGTGCACCACCTGCAGGCGGGTGGTGCGTTCGGGCTCGACCCGGGTGAGGGCCTCCCAGAGCCTGGTGGCGATATAGAGATTGGCGCGCTCGTCCTCGGCGACGGCTACCGGCGACAGGTGCCCGTTCAGCCACAGCTCGCGCACGACTGGATCGCGGTAATAGCCGCTGTATGTCGATATCGCCCGTGCCGTCACCTCTTCCCAACTGCCGTAATCCGCTCGGGCGAACTCATCGGCCATCGCGGTAGAGCGCTCCATGTATCGGAGCGCCACCGTCTCCATGGCCATCTCCGGACTGGTGAAGTAGGCGTAGAACGCACCCTTGCTGACCCCCGACTTGCCCAGCAGCAGCGCCGGAGATTCCACGGCTCGCTCGTATCCGACAGTGGCAAGCAGATTTTCGGCCGCGTCGAGGATTCGTTGGACCGTCTCCCGACTGCGCCGCTGAGCGGGCAGTCGGCGCATCGTTTCGGCCATGAATGAGACTCTAGTCGGATTTACCGCGTTGTTACGCCGCGATGCACTCCTGAAACAGACTCAAGTTCAGACTGGAGTCTGATTTCATCAGACTCACTCCGAGGAGCAACGCCGTGCCAGAGCTCAATCACCTCCCGCCCACCGCCGATCCCGAGCAGATCACCCGCGCTCTTCGCGAAGACGGCTACGTCATCATCGACAACCTGGTGCCCGCGTCCCATATGGACCGCGTCGCCGAGGAACTCGCCCCGTATATCGAGGACACCGCATTCGGCGCCGACGACTTCCTCGGCGTCAAGACCCGACGCACCGGCTCCCTCATCGCACGTTCGCTCGCCGCCCGTGAGCTCGTCGCCCATCCCACCGTCTTGGCGGTGGCCGGCGATTACCTGAGCCACGCCTCCAAGTTCCAATTGCACCTGACCCAGGTCATCTCCATCGGCCCCGGGTCACCCGCCCAGGCCATCCATCGCGACGAACTGGCATGGGACTTCTTCCCGTTCCCCACCGATTACCAGGTCCAGTGCAACACGCTGTGGGCGATGAGTGACTACACCGCCGAGATGGGCGCAACCCGACTGGTCCCGGGCAGTCACTTGCTCGGCACGAACGAGAAGTTCTCCCAGGAGGATTCGCTACCGGCTGAGATGGAGCGCGGCTCGGTGCTGCTGTACAACGGCAAGATCTACCACGGCGGTGGGGCCAACACCACGGCCGACAAGGTGCGTCAGGCAATCAACATCACCTATGCCGTCGGGTGGGTGCGGCAGGAGGAAAACCAGTACCTCTCCACTCCGTTGGAGATCGCCCGCACGCTCGACGACGATCTGTTGAAGCTTATGGGCTACCAATTGGGGTGCTTCGCGATCGGCTACGTCGGCGATGTGGCCGATCCACTGTCGGTCGTACGCGACGACGTCACCGGCCATCTGTCAATCGAGGACATGCAATCTGCCGTTGGCCGCCAGGACTCGGCGAACACGTTGATGAACGCCATTACCGACACCTCGGGAGCCCGGGTATGACTGCCGACGTGCCCGACGGGCTCGCCCGCAACAGTGTCACCCTGGGCGAAGCGACCTTCGTCTCGATCGCGACGATGGCCCCGGGGGTGGGTGCAGCTTTCGCCGTCATCGCCGGTGCCGGCTTCGCCGGCGGCGCGCTGCCTGCATCCGTCGTCTTCGCCTTACTCGGCTGCCTTTTCGTCGCCATCGCGATCGGACAACTCGCCAAGCAGGTGACGTCGGCCGCCGGGATGTCGTCGTATCTGGCCGCGGCGTTTCACGGTGCCGCCGGCTTTCTCGCCGGTTGGGGCACGCTGCTGGTCTACGCGGCGGCACTGCCCTATCTGGCCCTGTTGGTCGGCAACATGGTGGGCACTTCGTTCGCCGGTGCGATGGGCCTGGGCTATACCACCTGGTGGATCATCGGCGCCCTGGTCTGTATCGGCCTGGCGCTGGTGATGAACTACCTCGGTGCCCAGTTCGGCACCCGCGTGGGCATGCTCCTGGGTGCGGCGGAAATCCTTGTCATGCTGGTGATCTCGGTGTGGATGGTGGTGGCCGCCGGCGACCGCAACACGCTGAGCGTGTTCTGGACCACCCACGCCACCGTCGAGGGATTCGGCGGCATGAGCGGCATCATCGCCGGCTCCGTCTACACCTTCCTTGCGTTCATCGGCTTCGACGCCGCGGCACCACTCGGTGAGGAAGCCCGTGACCCGCGCCGCACCATCAAGTGGGCTGTCATCGGATCCGTTCTGCTGGTGGGCATCTTCTTCGTGTTCACCACGTACGCGTCGGCGGTGTATTTCGGACCCGACGACTATGCGGGCTTCTTGGCTTATGGAGACGGTGACCCCTGGATGGAGATCACCAGGACTTTCTGGGGTGCCGGTTGGGTGATCCTGTTGGTCACCTTGCTCAGCTCGGGTCTGGCGTCAGCGAACGGCGCAGCGATGGCCAGCACGCGCGTCGCTTGGGCGATGGGCCGGGCGGGCACGTTACCGAAGTTCCTCAAGAAAACACACGGCCGGTTCAGATCGCCGGTGGCAGCGATCGCCGTGGTGTTCAGCATTGCCGTCGCGGTGACGCTCGGGGTGGGCCTGGTGTTCGGGCCAGTATCCGGATTCAAGTTCACCGGCACTGTGTTGACGGTCGCGGTGCTGCCCATCTACATGGCCGTGTGCGTCGCCTGTCCGGTGTACTACCTTCGCTTCCGACGCTCGGAGTTCCGCGTGATTGTGCATCTGGTCATTCCGGTGCTGGGTCTGCTGTTCTTGTTCCCGACCTTCTGTGCCGGCGCGGGCATCACGGCGTTCAGTTTCGTCGCCGCACTGTCCTATCCCATGAGCCTGGCCGGCTACTGCGTGGCAGCCTGGTGGCTGGCGGGGCTTACCATCCTCGGTTACCTCGCCGTCCGTTTCCCAGAACGCCTGGACCCCAACCTGATCGTCGGCAAACCCGACGGACCCACCAACCCCGAAGTTAATCCAGATCCCCAAACCCGAGAGGCAGCATTGGCATGACCGACCCGACCACCATCACCCGCTCGGTGCCCGATATCGGCTACCTCGACCCCGGACTGTTCGACGAGCTGGGCATCGTGCAGACCATCGTCGCCAACAACACTGTCTACGTCTCCGGTATCGCACCTTTAACCGATGCGTCCGGCGAACTCGATGTGGTGGGTACATCGCTGGCCGAGCAGTTGGAGTACGTGCTCGGGGTGCTGGAGCGCTCCCTCGCCGCTGTCGGCGTCGGCCGGGACGGTCTGGTGGCCTGGACCATCTACACCACCGACGTCCCGGCACTCGCGGCCTGCACGCCGCTGCTCAAGCAGTGGGTTAGCAATCACCGGCCGACCAGCACCTGGATCGGCTGCTCGAGCTTCATCCATCCCGAGCAGCTCCTGGAACTCACCGCGACAGCCATCCTGCAGTAGCGACTCGTGCACGTCGGTCACGCCCAGCATGATCGACGTGCACTCACGTCGCCCGACGGCAGACTGCTACCACCCCACAGAGTAGTTGGACCAGCAAGATGGTCCACTATGGCAATACACCGCCAGGTGCGGCAGCTGTGAATCATGCACTGCAGCAAGGCAATTGGTCATCTAGACCCCTCCCGGGCCACGGGGTCCCCCACTGGCGGGCGCCGGCCCGACACGTCGCACACAGCGGCCTTCGAATCCCGCCGGTTTAAGCGGTGGGCCAGCAGCGACGAATCGGCCACGGTGGCAATCCGATCCCTAAATCACCACCCGATACGGAGCCCACATGGTCTTGAGCGCTGGCGGCCTCAGCGCCCAAGGCAGTGAGAGTGGCGGTCACCTAACGGGACATCAACCAGCTCAAGCGCTTCTGCCCACCGCGCCATCTGTCGCGGGCGACGACTCACCGGTCCTTTAGCTGGCGGCATCGCCGACGCCACCGATACCCGGACCGCGCTGGACGCCGGTACCGTGCGGGAGTGGTCGCTGGCACCAGGTTCCTGCTCACTCATGAATCCGCTGCACACCCCACATATCAGCATCGAATCATGCAGTCCGATAAGACAATTCGCACTACACTGTCCGGACTGGGTTGGCCTTGTCCACCACCCAACGGTGGTGTGACTCATTACAGATGTGTCTCTGCGCGAACAACATTCATCGATGCCACCAGAAAGGTAAGTGGACAACGGAGTAGGAGAACTCTCAATGGCAACGAGGGACGTCGTGACCAGAAGTCAAGCAAACCGACTCCATGAAACCCAGGGCACATCAGAGTCAACCAAACTGGGGGCAGTCCCTGTTAATCTTCCTTGCATCTCGACAGTGGTGGTGCCACCAAACGCACCTAAGCGTGCCGGGACGTCACTCCCCCGTCGACGACAATCTGCGTACCCGTGATGAACGATGCCTTGGCCGACATGAGGAACGCGACGGTCGCCCCGATCTCCTCGGGCTGCCCCAGCCGCCCCAACGGCGCCGCCGCCACGAACGCCGCCTTCACCTCCTCGACCGCCAAAGCATCTGCGAGCATCGGAGTGTCGACGAAGCCCGGGCACACGGCATTGACACGAATCCCCAACGGCCCCAACTGACCTGCCATCGACCGGGTCAGTCCCAGCAGCCCGGCCTTCGATGCGCAATACGCCGGGATGAACGGATTGCCCACCAGCCCTTCGATACTCGAAATCCCCACGATCGCCGGTGCAGCGCCACCAGCAATGGCCTTCTCGAAATACGGCAGCAGCAGTTGGGACAGCAGCGCCTGCGCACGCAGGTTCACGTCGACGACGGCATCCCACGATTCGACGGTGAACATCCCGACTGGCTCCGGCAGCACGCGGCCTGCGGCATGCACCAGACCGTCGATGCCGTCCATGGCGGCGGCGGCCTGTGCGACGGCGGCGGCCATGGAGTCGGTATCTGCCACGTCGACGACGACGCCGTGCGACCCGAGAGATTCAGCCAGCGACACCACGTGCGGCGAGATGTCGAACAGCGACACCGCGCGACCGTCGGCGATCAGCGCCTTGGCCGACGCCAGGCCGATACCCGATGCGCCCCCGGTAACCACCACACCACTCATGCCAGACCCCACTCACTCAATACGCTCCACCACGTAGCGGAATGACCGCCGCCCCGGACACTAGCCGATGCCACCGCTCCCCAGCGTTTCAACGCCGGAATTCATAGCCACTCGTGGTTGGCTCAGAGGGTCATGACGAAACGTATTGCGCTGCTGCTGACCTGCACGCTGCTCCTCGGCGCCACCGGATGCTCGATGTTCAACGGCCCGGAACCCGAAGACGCCTTCAACGCGTTTGCTGATGCGTTGCACCGCAAGGACTCCGGCGCCGCCGCCAAGGACACCACCGACACCACCGCATCGGAGCCGGCCATCAAATCCATGTTCGACGGTATGGGCAAAAACGCCACCCTCGACGTCAAGGCCACACCCGGAGAGGGCGACAACAAGTCGACCGCCAAGCTGGCCTACACCTGGTCATTCGGACCTGGACGCGAATTCCGTTATGACACAACGGCAATCGCCACCAAGGTCGGGGAAGAGTGGAAAATCCGCTGGGCACCGGCGCTTCTGCATCCGAAGCTCCGGCAGGGCGGCACGTTCCAGTTCAGCGAAGACAAGGCGCTGCTGACGCCCGTCATCGACCGTAACGGGCAGCCGCTGCTCACCTGGCAGACCGTCGGCGTCGTCACCCTCAGCCGCGACCACCTCGACTCCGCCGCCGCACTGGCTCCCGTGGTTGCCCGCTTCGACGACACCATCACCGCCGAGTCGATCACAGGCGAGTTCAACGGCAATCAGGACGACCGCGTCACCGTCGTCAAACTCCGCGAGGCCGATCTCTCCCAGATCGCCGACGAGCTCACCCAGATTCCCGGTGTCACCGTCACCAAGCAGGGCACGCTGCTGACCGCCGATCCGAACCTGCACTCGCCGGCCATCAGCGGACTGCCCGACGTATGGCAAAAGACCATCGACGCGACCGCCGGGTGGTCCGTAGATCTGGTCGACGACCAGGGCCAGCCCACCGACGAGCTCGTGAAAAACGCCCCCGCGGACACCAAGCCCGTACGCACCACCCTCGACCCGCGACTGCAGCTGCTCGCTCAGCACGCCGTGGCCACCGATCCGCGCCCCACCGTGCTCGTCGCCATCGCTCCGAGCACCGGCGCCATCCTCGCGGCGGCCCAGAACGACGCGGCCAACGCGCAGGGACCCATCGCCTTCACCGGCCTGTACCCGCCGGGGTCGACGTTCAAGACCGTCACCACCGCCGCGGCGCTGCAGGCCCACCTCGCGACGGCCGACTCCCCCGAGGCTTGCCCGGGCACCGTGACAATCGAGAACCGCACCATCCCCAACGAGGACAAGTTCGACCTCGGTACCGTGCCGCTCGCGCAGGCCTTCGCGCACTCCTGCAACACCACCATGGCGGCGCTCGCCGACGAGCTCCCGGCCGACGCCCTGCCCAACACCGCCAAGAACCTCGGCATCGGCGTCGACTTCGTCATCCCCGGCGTCACCACGGTGACGGGCAAGGTGCCCAACGCCGACACCCCGGCACAGCGCGTCGAGAACGGTATCGGCCAGGGCACCGTCACTGTCAGCCCGTTCGGGTTGGCGGTCGCCGAAGCCAGCCTCGCGCACGAGTCGACCATCACCCCCACGCTGCTGCCCGGTCAGCAGACCACGGCCAGCTCGCCGTCGGCGCCCATCGACAAGCCGACCGCCGACGCCCTGCGGGCCATGATGCGGCTGACCGTCACCGACGGCACCGCGACCGCCCTCAAGGACATCGACGGCCTCGGCGGCAAGACCGGGACGGCCGAGTTCGGCGACAACACGCACTCGCACGGCTGGTTCGCCGGGATCGTCGGAGACCTCGCATTCGCGACGCTGGTGGTCGGCGGCGATTCGTCGGCGCCCGCAGTCACGGTCAGTGGAGACTTTCTGCGGCCCGCGCTGGCCGGGTAACGGCGTGCCAATTTCGCCAACTGGCCCTCAACTTGGGATTCTGAGCTGATGCGGGTTGACGGACGCGAGGTCGCGGTCTCGGGCAGCCTGCTGCAACCGATCACCCGCCGGACCAACGACATCCTGCGACTCGTGGCCGCGACGGCCTTCCTGGTCACCGTCGTCACCAGCTCGCTGATCACGCGTAACGACTGGGTCCGGCTGGAACGGTCGGTGTCGCGGATCGTCGGCGTCCTGACACCGACCCAGTCGAACCTGGTCTACCTCGCCTACGCCATCGCGATATTGGCGCTGCCGTTCGTCATCCTGCTGAGCCTGCTGGTCACCCGGCAGTGGAAGCTGCTCGGTCCGTATGCCGCCGCCGGGCTGCTCGCGGTGCTGTCACTGTCCATCAACTCCAACGGCATCGCGGCCCCGAACTGGCATTTCGACCTGTCCGACAGGCTCAACACCGTCTTCTCCCAGTTCCTCGACGACCCCCGCTGGATCGCGCTGCTGGCTGCAGTGCTGACGGTCTCCGGCCCTTGGCAGCCGGCCCGGTTGCGCCGCTGGTGGTGGACGCTGCTGCTGGCGTTCGTGCCGATTCATCTGGTGGTCAGCGCCATCGTGCCGGCCCGGTCGCTGCTCGGCCTGGCCGTCGGCTGGTTCGTCGGCGCACTGGTGGTTCTGGTCAGCGGCACCCCGGCGCTGGAGGTTCCGCTGCCCGGCGCTGTGCAGGCCCTGGCCCGTCGCAAGTTCGAGGTGTCGGCGCTGACGGTCATCCGGCCGGCCGGCACGGGACCGCTGGTGCTCAGCGCCGATTCGGCCGACGGCGCGCGCGCAGTCGTCGAGCTGTACGGGCCGAACCAACGCGTCGGCGGCGCGATGAGTCAGCTCTGGCGCAAGATCACCCTCCGCAACGACGAGACCGCTCCCTTGCAGACCTCGATGCGCCGCGCCGTCGAACACCGCGCCCTCATGACCATCGCGGTCGGCGACCTCGGGCTGGCGAACACCCGGACCGTCGCGCTGTCCGCGCTCGATCGCGGCTGGACCCTGTACGCGCACACCCCCGCGAGTGGCGCTGCGCTGACCAACGAGACCCCGGTCGAGGCGGTCTGGCATGCCCTCGGGGCACTGCACGCGCACCAGATCTCCCACGGCGACCTCCGTACGTCGCAGATCACCGTCGACGACACCACCGTGTTGCTCGGCGGGTTGGGCAATTCCGAGTACGGCGCGTCTGATGTGCAACTGCAATCCGACGTGGCACAGCTGCTGGTGACGACAACGGATCTGTACGGCGCCGAGCCGGCGGTGGCGGCGGCCATCGAGCAGTTCGGCGAGGGCGCCGTGCTGACCGCGTCCCGCCGGCTGACCAAGTCGGCGATGCCGTTGCGGCTGCGCGAGTCGCTGCCCGATTCGCGTGCCGTGATCACCGCGGCCCGCGACGAGGTGAAGCACCAGACCGGCGCCGACCGCATCCAGACCGAGACCATCACCCGCTTCACCCGCAACCAGGTGATCCAGCTGGTCCTGCTCATCGCGCTGGTGTACGTCGCCTATCCGTTCATCAGCACGGTGCCGACGTTCTTCTCCGAACTGCGGTCCGCCAACTGGTGGTGGGCGCTGCTGGGCCTGGCCGTGTCGGCGCTGACGTACCCCGGCGCGGCCATGGCGCTGTGGGCCAGCACCTCGGAATCGGTGAACTTCCGGAAGTTGACCATCATGCAGGTGGCCAACACCTTCGCCGCGACGACGACGCCCGCCGGCGTCGGCGGCCTGGCCCTGAGTACCCGGTTCCTGCAGAAGGCGGGGCTCGGCGCGCTGCGCGCGACGGCCGCGGTGGCACTGCAGCAGTCAGTGCAGGTGCTCACGCACGTGGCGCTGCTGATCTTCTTCAGCGCGGCCGCGGGTGCCTCGGCCGATCTGTCGCACTTCGTCCCGTCGTCGACGATCCTCTACCTGATCGGCGGCGCGGCGCTCGGCGTGGTGGGCACGTTCATGCTGGTGCCGCGATGGCGGCACTGGCTGGGGACATCGGTACGACCGCGGCTGAAGGAAGTCTGGGCCGACCTCGTCGAACTCGGCCGCGAACCCCGGCGCCTCGGGTTGATCGTGTTGGGCTGCGCCGCAACGACTCTGGGCGCGGCGTTGGCGCTGTGGGCGAGCGTCGAGGCCTTCGGCGGGTCGACGTCGTTCGTGACCGTGTGTGTCGTGACGATGATCGGTGGCACGCTCGCCTCGGCCGCCCCGACGCCCGGTGGTGTCGGCGCTGTAGAGGCCGCGCTCATCGGTGGCCTGGCCGCGTTCGGGCTACCCGCCGCGGTCGCCGTGCCGTCGGTGCTGCTCTACCGGATGCTGACGTGCTGGCTGCCGGTGTTCATCGGCTGGCCCGTCATGCGCTGGCTGACCCAGAACGACATGATCTGAGTAGCGGCTCCGCATCTCGAGGCCCGAAGACGGTGTCACCCGCTTGCTGCGGCGTGTCGTCGTCGGCGTGTCGTTCTGTCTTGTGACACATGCGATCTGGAGCCGTCAACTTTCCCTGACGAGTCAGGGAAAGTTGACGCTTCCCAGCGAGGGTCGCCTACGGAGACCGGTGCCGAAGTTACAGATGTGACCGCCGGTATCGGCGGTCGTCGGCTTACATCTTGGCGAGCATGCCGTTCATCGTGTCGATCTCAGCCTGCTGTGTGGTGACGATCGACTCGGCCATCTTCTTGGCGTCGGCGTTGGTGCCGTTCTTCAGCTCATCGCCCGCCATGGTGATGGCGCCCTGATGATGCGCGACCATCATCTGCAGCCACATCTTGTCGAACGCCGCGCCGGACAGGCCCGTCAGGTCGGTCATCTGCTGCGGGGTCATCAGACCCGGCATCGAGTGGCTCATGGTGGCCGACGGCGCGGGCTTGCCGAAGCCGGCCAGCAGCGTCGTCATCTGCTGCATCTCCGGAGCCTGGGCCTTCTCAATGGCTGCGGCGAGATCCTTGACCTGCTGGTTCTGCGAGCGGGTCGGGACCAGCTTGGCCATCTCGACGGCCTGCGCGTGGTGCGGATACATCATCTGCAGGAAGGTCACGTCGGCATCGTTGAAGTTGGCGCCTGACATCCCGGGCATATTGGTGCCCGACATCCCGGGCATGTTGCCGCCCGACATCCCAGGCATGTTGCCGCCCGACATCCCAGGCATGTTGCCGCCCGACATCCCGGGCATGTTGCTGCCCGACATCGGCATGGACGAACTGGTCGGGGTCTGGGTCGAGTCGTGCTGACTCGGCGGGCTACAGGCGCCCAGTGCGATGACGGCAGCGGTTCCGGCGACAGCGATCGATGCGATTTTGAACATGGTTGAACTCCTTGAGAATTGGATGGGGTTGACGCGGGGCGCGGCCCATCAGATTCGGAGGAGGGACAGTTCCGCGAGGGTCAGCACTGTCCAAGGCGGGGCTCTTTGCCTGCGCCGCAACGCTCGGCGGATCCGGGCTTGCACGTTCTGCTGAGGCGTGACGCCCAGCCAGTACAGCAAAGCCAGACCTGCGATGGCCAGCAGTTCGGTCATGACGAAGACGCAGGCGTGAAAGCCGTTGTGTCCGTTGCAGTTGCAGGCATCCGACATGGACGTTTGCACCGCCGGGGCGCTGGCGTGGTGAAGAACAGCCGCCTGCGCGTGGTGCGACGGGGCGTGCGCCGACGTGACGACCAGCGAATGCATGCCAATGATGCCCGCGATCAAGACCAGCAGACCGACGACCCAGCCGATGGCATGAGGGCGCGTGCTGCCATGCGTCACGTCGGCCTCCGGTTCGGTATTCGTTATCGCCAACCATAGTACCCAAGGGGGGTATGTCTGCGGGAATAAATTTCGTAGCCGATGTCAGCGGGACCGCATCCCACCACCGATCGCCAGTGGCCCGCGTCACATCACCGCTCCCGCAGTGGTGACTTTCATAAGTTTCTGACTCGTCGGTTAGTTAGATCCGCTACTAGTGTCGACATATGGGTCGGGAAGCCTTGAGTCACAGCATTATTGGGGCAGCGGAATCGCTGGAACAATACGTTCAACCGGACGGCAAGATCGTCATACCTGACGGCATCACGCTGACGTCGTTCCTGGAGCGCAACCGCGCGGCGATGGGCGATCAGCCGTCGTATCGCTTCATCGACTACTCGCAGAATCCCGACGGCGAGATCGTCGAACTCAGCTGGAACGGGCTCTGGACTCAGGTCAATGCCGTCGCGGCCCGGCTGCAACAGGTCACTTCTCCCCGCGACCGCGTCGCGATCCTCGCGCCGCAGGGCGTCGACTACGTCGCGGCGTTCTTCGCCGCCGTCCACGCCGGCAACATCGCCGTCCCGCTGTTCGCGCCGGCCCTTGCCGGCCACACCGAACGCCTGGCGGCCGTGTTGTCAGATGCGAAACCGTCCGCGGTCCTCACCACCGCCGCTGCCGCCGAAGCGGTCCGCGCGTTCATCAAGACGCTGCCCGCCGCCGAGCGCCCGCGTGTCATCGCCGTCGACGCCGTGCCCGGCACCCTGGCCGAGATGCATGTCGACCCGGGGTCGCGTACCGACGACGTCGCCTATCTGCAGTACACCTCGGGCTCGACGCGCACCCCGGCCGGCGTGGAGATCACCCATCGCAACGTGTGCACCAACGTCATTCAGATGATCCTGGCCGGCGGGCTGGACACCGACATCCGCAGCGTGAGCTGGCTGCCGCTGTACCACGACATGGGCCTGATCATGATCATGTTCCCCGCACTGTGCGGCGGGCAGATCAGCCTCATGGACCCAATGGCGTTCGTCCGGCGGCCCTACCGCTGGATCAAGCGGCTGGCCGAGGAGGCCGCGCACGGCCGGACTTTTGCCGCGGCACCCAATTTCGCGTTCGAGTTGTGCGCGCAGCGCGGCCTGCCGCCGGCCGGTGAGCCCCTGGACCTGAGCAATGTGGTGACCCTGCTGAACGGGTCCGAGCCGGTGACGCTGCCGTCCATCGAGCAGTTCATGGCAGCGTTCACGCCGTACGGGCTGCCCGAGACGGTGGTCAAGCCGTCGTACGGCATGGCCGAGGCCACGCTATCGGTGGCCAGCATCGCCGCCGACGAAAAGCCGTGCGCCACATATCTGGACCGCGCGGAGCTCGCGGCGGGCCGGGCCGTCGTCGTGGGCCGGCATGCCGAGGGTGCGGTACCGCAGGTGTCGTGTGGGCGGGCCATCCCCGACCAGTGGGTGGCCATCGTGACCCCCGACGGCGACGAAGCGGCCGACGGCGTGGTCGGAGAAATTTGGTTGCATGGCAACAACATCGGCCGGGGCTACTTCGGCCGGCCGGACGAGTCGGAGCGGGTGTTCGGCAACAAGCTGCAAACTCGCCAGGCCGTCAGCCACGCCGACGGTGCCGAGGACAACGCATTGTGGTTGGCCACAGGGGATCTCGGCGTGTATGTGGGCGGCGAGCTGTTCGTGACCGGCCGGATCAAGGATCTGGTGATCGTCGACGGTCGCAATCACTACCCGCAGGACATCGAGGCGACGGTCAGCAGTGCGTCGCCGGCGGTGCGCTCCGGGTACGTGACAGCCTTTGCTGTGCCTGGGGATTCGGGTGAACAACTGGTCGTGGTGGCCGAGCGCGCGGTCGGTGCGGGCCGGGCGGCGTTGGAGCCCGTCGCCGAAGCCGTGCGGGCCGCGGTGTCGCGTCATCACCAGGTGCGCGTCGCCGACGTGCGGCTGGTTGCGGCGGGACGCATCCCGCGCACCACGTCGGGCAAGCTGGCACGCAACGCGTCGCGGACGGAGTACCTGGCCGGGCAGTTCGACTAGCAATTGCTCGCCGCCTCCCCTGCGGCACCGCCGTTTTGGGCTGTCCGGACGCAGTGTTCGGTTTCAGCGCACCGTTTGCCGGGTATGGCTACCGCCTCAGCTCTGTTCCCGGGAGGCCGCCATGACCGATACCGCCAACGCCGCGAATCACGGTGCGGAGTTGCCCAGTGATGTAACCCAAGAAGTGCCGTTCTTCGACCGGTTCGCGACACAGGTGTCGAAGTGGGCTTCCAAGGCGTGGTTCTTTGCCGCCTGCGTTGCCATCGTGGTGATCTGGGCACCGACGTTCCTCTTCGTGAACTTCGATACCTGGCAGCTGATCATCAACACGCTGACCACCATCATCACGTTCCTGCTCGTGGCGCTCCTGCAGAACACCGAGACCCGCTCGACCGACGCCCTACAGCAGAAACTCAACGCCATCGCGGATGGTCTCACCGACCTGATGCGCGAAATTGACGCCTCCGGCAAACTCGAGAAGGACCGGAAAGAATTGCTGGCGGCGGTGGGGCTCGAGGAGCACGAAAGCACCAGCTAATTCAGGAAAAAACCCGGCCGCAGAGGTTGTCTGCAGTTTCACTGCGCAGCCGCGTTCGTTGGTGTTTCATGGCGCTGTGGACCAGCGCCCCGACATCGTCATTCTGATGACCGACGAGGAACGTGCGGTCCCGCCGTACGAGTCCGACGACGTCCTCGCCTGGCGGCAACGCACCCTGACCGGGCGGCGCTGGTTCGACGAGAACGGCGTTCGTTTCACCCGGCACTACACCGGCTCGCTGGCGTGCGCGCCCAGCCGGCCGACGTTGTTCACCGGTCAGTACCCGGATCTGCACGGCGTCACGCAGACCGACGGTCTCGGTAAGCGGTACGACGACTCGCGGCTGCGCTGGCTGCGCCAGGGCGAGGTGCCGACGCTGGGCAACTGGTTGCGCGCCGCCGGCTACGACACGCACTACGACGGCAAGTGGCACATCTCGCACGCCGATCTTGAAGATCCCAAGACCGGCAAGCCGCTGGCCACCAATGACGCCGAGGGCGTCGTCGACCCCGCGGCGGTACAGGCGTATCTCGATGCCGATCCGCTGGGACCGTACGGCTTCTCCGGCTGGGTCGGACCGGAGCCGCACGGAGCGGCCATGTCCAACAGTGGTTTTCGCCGGGACCCGTTGGTCGCCGAACGCGTCGTCGCCTGGCTCGAAGACCGCTACGCACGGCGGCGCGCCGGGGACGCCGACGCGTTGCGGCCGTTCCTGCTGGTGGCCAGCTTCGTCAATCCCCATGACATCGTGCTGTTTCCGGCGTGGGTCCGCCGCAGCCCGCTGCTCGACTACCCCGTGCTCGAACCGCCCCACGTCCCCGCGCCGCCCACGGCCACCGAGGACCTGAGCGACAAGCCGGCCGCGCAGGCCGCCTTCCGCGAGGCGTACTACTCCGGTTACGGCCCGGCCGCGGTGATCGAACGCACCTACCGCCGCAACGCGCAGCAGTACCGCGACCTCTACTACCGGCTGCATGCCGAAGTCGACGGTCCGCTGGACCGGGTCCGCCGGGCCGTCACCGAGAACGGCTCCGAAAACGCCTTGCTGGTAAGGACTTCCGATCACGGCGATCTGCTCGGCGCGCACGGCGGGCTGCATCAGAAGTGGTTCAACCTGTATGACGAGGCGACGCGCGTCCCATTCGTCATCGCCCGGATCGGCGCAGACGCGACCACGTCCCGCGAAGTCGACGCCCCGACCTCGCACGTCGACCTGGTCCCGACGCTGCTCGGCGCCGCCGGGGTCGACGTCGCCGCCACGTCCGAGACGCTCGCCGCCTCGTTCACCGAAGTACATCCCCTGCCCGGCCGCGACCTCATGCCGGTGGTGAATGGCGCTCCGGCCGAGAAGGATCGGCCGATCTACATCATGACGCGGGACAACATCCTCGAGGGCGACACCGGGGCGTCGGGCGCGGCGCAGGCGATCGGCGCCAACACGAATCCGCCTGCGCTGCTGCGGATCAAGGTGCCCGCGAACGTCGCCGCCAACTTCGAGGGACTGGTGTCGCGCGTCACCAACGCAGAGGCCGCCGGGGGCACCGGCCACTTGTGGAAGCTGGTGCGCACGTTCGACGATCCGGCGACGTGGACCGAACCGGGCGTGCGCCATTTGGCGGCGAACAGCCGCGGCGGCGACACCTACCGCACCGACCCGCTCGACGACCAGTGGGAGCTCTACGACCTGACCGCCGACCCCATCGAGGCGTCCAACCGCTGGGCCGATCCCAGCCTGCACGAACTGCGCCGGCATCTGCGGACGCAGCTCAAACTGGTCCGGACCGCGTCCGTCCCGGAGCGCAACGAGCCGTGGCCGTACGTCAGCCGGCGGCCGCCGGAGCCCGGCAGCGCCGTCCGCCGGCTGCTGTGCCGGTTCCGCCCGTAGGCAAAACCTGCTGGTCACGCCCTCGCGATTACAGGTTTTACCTGGTCGGCCCATAGCATGTCTGGTGCCATGACCGACACCGCCCCCGCCACCAGTTCCGCCTCAGCTACCGGCTCGACCAGCCGGGTGGCCACCGAAGCCGCCCGTCGCCGCACGTTTGCCGTCATCAGCCACCCTGACGCCGGTAAATCGACGCTGACCGAGGCGCTGGCGCTGCACGCACGGGTGATCACCGAGGCGGGCGCCATCCACGGCAAGGCGGGCCGCAAGTCCACGGTGTCGGACTGGATGGAGATGGAGAAGGCCCGCGGCATCTCGATCACGTCGACGGCGCTGCAGTTCCCGTACCGCGACTGCGTCATCAACCTGCTGGACACCCCCGGCCACGCCGACTTCTCGGAGGACACCTACCGGGTGCTGACGGCCGTCGACTGCGCCGTGATGCTCATCGATGCCGCGAAAGGCCTTGAGCCGCAGACGCTGAAGCTGTTCCAGGTGTGTAAGCACCGCGGCATCCCGATCATCACGGTGATCAACAAGTGGGACCGCCCCGGCCGGCACGCGCTGGAGCTGATGGATGAGATCCACGAGCGCATCGGGCTGCGGACGACGCCACTGACCTGGCCGGTCGGCATCGCCGGCGACTTCAAGGGTGTGATGGACCGCCGCAAGGGCCACTACATCCGCTTCACCCGCACCGCCGGTGGCGCCACCGCCGCGCCCGAGGAACACATCCCCGCCGACAAGGCGCACGACGCCGCCGAAGGCGACTGGGACACCGCCGTCGAAGAGTCCGAACTGCTGTCGATGGACGGCTCGGACTACGACCGCGAGACCTTCCTGTCCGGCGAGTCCTCGCCGGTGCTGTTCACCTCGGCAGCGCTGAACTTCGGTGTAAACCAGCTGCTCGACGTGCTGGTCGACCTGGCGCCCTCGCCCGGCGCGATCGTCGACGTCACCGGCCAGCCGCGCCCGGTGGATTCGCCGTTCAGCGCGTTCGTGTTCAAGGTTCAGGCCGGCATGGACAGCTCGCACCGCGACCGGATCGCGTACGCGCGGGTGTGCTCGGGCACGTTCGAGCGCGGCGATGTGTTGACGCACGCCGGGACCGGCAAGCCGTTCGTGACCAAGTACGCGCAGTCGGTGTTCGGGCAGCAGCGCTCGACGTTGGACGACGCCTGGCCCGGTGACGTGATCGGTCTGGCCAACGCCGCGGCGCTGCGTCCCGGTGACACGCTGTATCGCGATGTGCCCGTGGAGTTTCCGCCGATTCCGAGCTTCTCGCCCGAGTACTTCTCGGTGGTCCGCGGCAAGGATCCGAGCAAGCACAAGCAGTTCCGCAAGGGCATCGAGCAGCTGGACCAGGAGGGCGTCGTCCAGGTGCTGCGCTCGGACAAGCGTGGCGAACAGGCGCCGGTGTTCGCGGCCGTCGGTCCCATGCAGTTCGAGGTGGCCGCGCACCGGATGGCGACCGAGATCGGTGCGGCCATCACGCTGGAATCGCTGCCATATCAGGTGGCGCGGGTCGTCGACCCCGAAGACGCCGAGTTCATGAGCAAGCAGGTGTCCTGCGAGGTACTGACCCGCACCGACGGCGTCCTGCTGGTGCTGTTCTCGACGCCGTGGCGGCTCGAAGGGTTCCAGCGGGACAACCCGAACGTGAAGTTGCGGTCGCTGGTGGCTGCGGCCGAAAGCTAGTCGGCACGTCCTCCTCGAAGGTGCGCGCACCTTGGCGCTCAGCGCTTACGGTGTAGAGCACCCGCCAGAGAGAGGACGAAGAGTTGGCCGTCGCAACCCCTGCCACCACAACCCTGCGCGAACTGACCGTCCGCGGCATCCTGCTCGGTGGCGCCATCACGCTGGTGTTCACCGCGGCCAACGTCTATCTCGGGCTCAAGGTCGGCCTGACGTTCGCCACCGCCATCCCGGCTGCCGTGATCTCGATGGCGGTGCTGCGCAGCTTCGCCAACCATTCGATCGTCGAGAACAACATCGTGCAGACGGTGGCCTCAGCGGCGGGCACGCTGTCGGCCATCATCTTCGTGCTGCCCGGGTTGATCATGATCGGCTGGTGGACCGGCTTCCCCTACTGGACTACCGTCGCCGTCTGCGCGGTCGGCGGCACGCTCGGCGTCATGTACTCCATCCCCCTGCGTCGAGCACTTGTCACCGGAACGGAACTCCCCTACCCCGAAGGCGTCGCTGCGGCTGAGGTACTGAAGGTCGGTGACGGCACCGAGGGGGCCGAGGCCAACCGCACCGGGCTTCGGGTGATCACGTTCGGCTCGGTCGTGTCGGCCGGGTTCGGGTTGCTGGCCAACCTCAAGGTGCTCGCCAATTCGGTTACCGCATATACCCGTATCGGTGCCGGCGGGACGATGTTCAGTGCCGGTCTGTCGATGGCGATGATCGGCGTCGGGCACCTGATCGGCATGACCGTCGGTATCGCGATGCTGGTCGGGCTCGTCATCTCGTTCGGGGTGCTGCTGCCGATCCGCACCAACGGCGCTCTCACGGGCAGTGAGCCGATCGGCGACATCATCGACGGCATCTTCGTGCACGAAGTGCGGTTCGTCGGAGCCGGAGCCATTGCCGTCGCGGCGATCTGGACGCTGCTCAAGATTCTGCGCCCCATCGTCAAAGGCATGACGGACGCACTGGCGTCAGCTCGTGACCGGCGGCAGGGCCAGGTCGTCGACCTCACCGAGCGCGACATCCCCTTCCCCATGGTCGTCGGCACCGTCGTGGTGATGCTTCTTCCGATCGCCGTACTGCTGTGGGATTTCAGCCGCGGCACTGTGCTGCAAGGGCATTCGGCCGGGATCATCGCGGCCAGTCTGGTGTTCATCTTCGTCATCGGCCTGGTCATTGCGTCGGTGTGCGGGTACATGGCGGGCTTGATCGGTTCGTCGAACAGTCCGATCTCCGGCGTCGGCATCCTGACGGTGCTCATCGCGGCAGTGCTGCTCAAGGTGGTGTTCGGGCGTGCCGACGCCGGCCAGTCCACCGCCCTCGTCGCTTTCACGCTGTTCGCCGCGGCCATCACGTTCGGTGTCGCGACCATCTCCAACGACAATCTGCAGGACCTCAAGACCGGCCAACTGGTTGGCGCCACGCCATGGAAACAGCAGGTGGCGTTGGTGATTGGCGTGGCGTTCGGGTCGGCGATCATTCCGCCGGTACTCAACCTGATGCAGCGGGCGTTCGGATTTCTGGGTGCTCCCGGTGCGGGTGATCATGCCTTGGCCGCTCCGCAGGCCGCACTGATTTCGTCGTTGGCCAAGGGAGTGTTCGGCGGATCACTGAACTGGGGACTGATCGGGCTTGGTGCGGTGATCGGGGTTGTCGCCATCGCGGTCGACGAGACCCTCACCCGCACCTCCCGATTCGCGCTGCCGCCGCTGGCCGTCGGGATGGGCATGTACCTGCCGATGAGCCTGACGCTGATCATTCCGGTGGGCGCGCTGCTGGGCTGGCTCTACAACCGCTGGGCGGACCGGACCGGCGGAGATATCGAGCGCAAGAAGCGGATTGGCGTGCTGTTGGCGACGGGCATGATCGTCGGCGAGAGTTTGTACGGCGTGGTGTTCGCCGGGTTTGTCGCCGGAACAGGGAGTGATGAACCGTTCGCGGTGCTCTCCGGTTTCAACGGGTCAGCTCCCGAAGTGATCGGCGTCGTGGCCTTCGCCGCGGTGCTGGCGTGGATGTACAAGCGGACGCAGACGATTGCGGGGAGTGAGCCGGTCATGGATGCTGAGCACTGATTGCTTGAGCGTTCCGTCCGCGCGCCGGTGATTTCGTGGTGCCTGCGCACGCTGCGGCGACGGGCCGCCTCTCCTGACATGTTCGATTTGGAGCCGTCAAGGATCCTTGACGGCTCCAAATCGTGTGTGCCGCAGGAGAGGAACGATTTCTAGCCGGCCTCGTCGTATCCCCAAAACTCTCGCGCCTCGCTCAGAAGTTCGCGCCTGTAGCTCGGCCGCAACTCGTCGATGACGGCAAGGGTTCGCGAAGTCAGCTCGTCGCCAATCGCACTCTGCGCGTGCGCATATGGGATGAACGCACGTAGCAGGTCGGGCACATTCAGCGCGACCTCCAACGGAATGTCATCGCCGTCGTCGTAAAAGTAAGCCGGGTTGCGCATTACGTCTCGGACGCGTTTTTCACTCCACCGCAGCGGGTCCTCTGTGCCAGTCTCGAAAAGTTCGAGCAGTTGATCCCGATACATGGGTCCTGCGAACGGACCAGACAAGCTGCTGGCAATGAAGGCATCACAAAGCTGTTCGGCAACTTGCCAATCCATAGCAGGGGGCCGATGTTCACCGCCTTCGGGCAGCTGGCCTACCAGCCACCGAACCAAAGGTTCGTAGAGCGGCCAATCATAGCCTTCGTATGCGAACGTCGGTCTGGCGAACGCATCTTCAATCCACCTTCGGGCGTCAGCCGACGACATCGCGACTACCTCGAGCTCGTCATCGGATTCGGCCATCAACGCGACAGCCTCATCGATCGGACCTGGAGCCGCGGCCGCGGCGACAATTCCCCCGAATCTGTTGTGGTCAATCAGCACCACGATGGTCAGCTCATGCCCACCATCGAGTCGCGCACCAAGGAAGAGTTCGTCGGTATCTCCGAACACGTCGGTTCTGCGGACCGCACGGTAGACGTCAATCCGGGATAGCTCGGCAATCCATCGCGGCAGACGCTCGCGGCGCTCTGCCAACTCCTCCCTGCATCGCAGCTGCAGTTCGGGCTCGTCAAGGAGCAGTTCCGCGATCACCGCGATCACCGCCGTCGTCTCCCGATTCCTCACACCGATCAAGGCATTCAGAGTTTGATCCAGAGGCAAGGGATCGCGGCGTTCGGATTTGAGAAACGCCAGCTTGTCGGGCTTCGACAGGTGAATTAAATCGCTGGCCAACCGGAGTAGGCCGAGCGGATGGCCACAGGACATGGCGCGCCGTATGAACTCCGTGGCCCGTCTGGCGGCCGCGCCGCCGGCGTTGCGCTTCTTTGCTCGCCGCACATCGCGTCGAGCCTGTTTGAGGCTCCGTAAACGTCGTTTGTCGGTCATGTCGCGGACGCTACGCCCGGGCTACGACAAGTCCGCCGCAGCCGTTTTTCGCCCTCCCGCTGACACCCGGACGTACATCGCGTGACATCACGGCAAACAAGCCCGCGTGCGTCAGCCACCGTCCGCGTCGCGGCGGATAGTGACAATTGTGGACGCTGTAATTCACCCGAACACCGCGTCAAGGGTTTCACCCCCACACCCGGTGTCATCGAATGCCGCTGAACAACACGGTGCGGTCATCGCAGACCGGCACCCGCGAGAAACCTCATCCACCAACACAATCGATGCGCGCGACGGGCTGATCCTCGACGGTCAGGCCGTGCCGGGCGCATGGGTCACCGTGTCGTTCAACGGCGACCCGGACGACATCGACGTCTTCCGACTCGTCCTGCCCGCCGACGCCAAGCCGCTCGGTGACACCTGCTCCGTGGAGTGCCCGCTGGGAAAGGCGCTCGTCGCCGCTCACGTCGGCGAAACCCGGAGATACATGACAGAATCCGGGCGGAGCATGGCGATCACGGTCCTGGCCGTCGACAGCGTGAATCCGCAGGAGACCGCCGGGCGCTGACCGCTCCCCGACCAATGATGTTCGGGGAGCCCAGGGCACTACTCCGTGGCCCGACCACCCACCACGGCGTGGAAACGCCCCTGCGGGTACGGCAGCGCGATGTCGTGTTCGTCGTAGGCGCGCAGAATCTCGCGGCGGAGCCGGCGCTGCACCGCGCCTTGGGTGTTCGGCTTGGTTTTGACCGTCATCCGCAGGATGAGCAGATCAGGCGAGAGTTCCTGGATGCCAAGCATTTCCGGCTCGCCCAGCACGTTGTCGGAGATCGCCGGATCAGTGATGGCGGACTCGGCCGCCTCGAGGGCCACCTGCTCGGCCCGGTCGAGGTCCGCGGTCAGCGCGACCGGAACCTCAACGTGCGCAACGGCGTAATCCTGGCTCATGTTGCCGACGCGCTTGATCTCGCCGTTGCGGACATACCAGAGGGTGCCGTCGCCGTCGCGCACCGTGGTGATGCGCAGGCCGACGCTCTGTACCTCGCCGGTCACGTCGCCGAGGTCGACGCTGTCGCCGACGCCGTACTGATCCTCGAGCAGCATGAAGATGCCGCTGACGAAGTCGCGCACCAGGTTTTGCGCGCCGAAGCCGATCGCGAGGCCGACCACACCGGCCGACGCGATGAACGGCGCGATGTTCACGCCCAGCACGCTCAGGATCGCGAGGACGAGCCACACCAGCAGCAGGATCGACACCGTCGACTTCAGCACCGACCCGATGGTCTGGGCACGCTGGCGGCGCCGCTCGGCGGCCTTGCGGGCGTTCGACGATGCCGCCCGGTCGCGCAGGTAGCGCAGCAACGGCGGACGGTTGGCCTGCGACTCCTCATCAACGGCCATGGTCTTGCCGGCCCGCCCGGTCGTGGCGCGGTCGATCACGCGGTGCAGGGCCAACCGTGCGATGAGCGCGACCACGCCGTACGACACGATCCGGATCGGCACCTCGATCAGCCAGTGCCGGTTCGTATCCGTCCATTCGAAAGCCAGTTGGTAGACATGCACGGTTTCGACCCTACGAGAGGCCGTGGAATCCCCTGGCCACGGCGATTCCTGGCTGCGTCCTGGACCAGCGGGTTTAAGTCATCGAGAGATCCAGTCGCTGGATGTCACTGCTCGTTGCACAGCTCACATCGGCCGCAGGACAATCCTGTCAGCAATCTGATAGCATCCTGTCTAAAACCTGTGAGCGACAAGGAAATTCGCGTCGCCCACCCACCGCCACCCTCGGTAGGCTTCAACCGTCAGCCAATACGCGTTGGGGGTATCGCATGGCCGCAGGGGGAATTCTGGGCGTCTCCCCAGAAGAGCTACGACGTGTGTCAGGGTCAATCAGTTCCCTCGCAGATGAGCTCGCCGCTCAGCTGCAGGCGATCGACAGCGAGGTTTCCGGATTCGTCGGTTCGGGCTGGACGGGGCTGTCCAGCGGCGCATTCGCCGAATCGTTCTGGAAGTGGCACGAGGGTGCCAAGGACGTTCATACCGGTCTTGCCGAGATGGCGACCCTGCTCGGCACGGCGGCCGGCGCATACGAGAGCCAAGACAATCACTCGGGGGCAGCGCTCAGTACCCAGATGAGAATTGACAGGTAGGGCCGCCGATGTCTGACGAATTCGGTGTTGATACCGACAAGCTGATGGGCATCGTGGAAAAGATGGCCCAGGTAGAAACCAAAATCGAGGCGATGATCGCTGAAGCTGATGCCGACGTTTCAGGGCTCCACGCCACATGGGTGGGCACCGCTGCAGCGACGCAGGCTGACGCTCACCGTCGCTGGGCAGAGGGAGCGCAGGAGATGCGTGAGGCTTTGGTCAAGCTGAGAGAGGCGGCGCACAAGGCGCACGGCAACTACACCGGCGCCGCCAAGAGTAACCAAACGATGTGGTCGCGGTGACTGGGCTGACGGTGCGATAGGCAGGAATCCGCATGGCACCAATCGTTGTGGATCCGCGTGCGCTAGACGGTGCCGGTCAGTCCGTGGACACTCAGGCCGAAGCACTCGGAAAGGCCATCGACGCCTTGCACTCTGCGCTCTCCGGCAGCGGTGGCATGTCTGGTGATGACCCGGCCGGCATCGTCCACGGCCGGGCATACGACAAGTCAGCCAAGGCGATGCTCGAATCCATGGTCGATCTGCGAAACGGCTTGGCCCGCATCGGAGACGGAATACGTGCCAGCGCCACGAGCTACTCCCGAGCCGAAGTCGCATCGAACACACACGGCACCGGCGGAGCGCCGCTGCCGGCCACGGCGCCAACGGCCTTCGTCAGCGCGCAGGTGCCGCCGTCGGCTCAGGGCAGCAACGAGGGGGCACCGCCCGGCTGGTCACTGGTCGAACCCTTCCTAGGCATGATCTGGCCCGACGGCAGTCCCAGCAAGCTGCGTGCGGCGGCCGGGGCGTGGACAGCGGCCGGGTCGGCGTTCCTCGGCGCCGAGGCTCCATTGCTCAACGCACTGGGCGTGGTTACGGCACAACAGATTCCGGAGGGCGCACAGGTCGCGCAAGCTGTAGTCGCGGGCAACACCAATTCAACGGCGCTCTTCGGCCAGTGCGTGCAGGTCGCCTCGAACCTCAACGCGTACGCCGGACACATCGACGCCACTCACGCAGCGATCCTGGACCTGCTGTCGCGAATCGTGAACCCGATGACCGGCGTTCGCGAAGTTTGGGACCTGCTCACCGGCGAAGACAACGACGAGATCAAGAAGATCGCCGCCGACATCCGCGTGGTAGTCAACAACTTCAAGGCCGAAGTTGACGCATTGGCCACGCTACTCGCCCCACTGGTTGCGGCAGCCGAAGCAATCGCCTCGGTTATGGCTCAGTGGGCCAAGATGGAACTCCAACAGTTCGGCGACGCTGCATACAACGTGTTGGCTGACGTGGTCAATTCCTTGGCTACCTACGGCAACGCGGCGCTCCACAACCCCCTCGACACCCTGGGGATGATCGGCGGCGGATTGCTGGTGACTGGTGGTGCTGGACTGGAAGTTCCGGCACTCGTCTTGGATGCGACCGGGATCGGCGCGGCCCTCGGCGTACCGGCCAACATCGTAGGTGCCGGCATGATCGCCGGCGGAGGCACCCTCGCGACCGCCGGAGCCCTCGACTTGTCGCACGACGCGGTGCTGAACCCGGTGACCATCATGCACGCCCACATCGGACGCCCGGGTGAAGGTGTGGACCGAGGGGACGGTCGGGATCCGTACGGGCATATCACTGGACGCAATGGCGGAAGCTACGGCAAAGGCCGTGAAGCCGAAGGCATCGACGAATACAAGGACGATAACCCCGGCCGGTGGGTTACCAACGAGCAGCGCAAAGCGAGCGTCGACGGTGTGCCGAACGGCCGATTTTACGACGGCCTTGCCCGTAAAGCTGACGGCACGTATGAAGGCATTGAGGTCAAGTCCGGCGGTGCTAGCTTGACGCCCGAGCAGAAAGCGTTCGATGCCGCCGTCAATGCGAACAAGACGAACGGCAACACCACTCCTGCCTATGTAACGATTACGACCGAATCCGGCACGGTGGAGACCGTTAAGGTCACATCGACCCGAGTTGTGGAGGTTCCCGGAGAATGAACGAGACGCATGCGGCTTTCGTGCTGGCATCAAACAAGGCCAAGATGCGGATGAGCGAGTTCCCCGAAGAGATACCAGCTCAAATCGCTGCGGGCATCAACCGACTCGGTACGCGCGGCTACACCTACTACTCGATCCACCCAATCGGGCCAGAGGTGCCCTACGACGAGTTCCCCTCGCCCGCAGAGTGGATTCAAACCACCGGAGTGGCACCCGATCGGCTCACCGTCGAGATCAAACAAGCCGATGCCAAAGGCGTGCACCGGCTGTACACAGTCGGCCGACCGGACGGTCCCGGTGACTCCGCAGAAACCGAGCCAATTCAGAACGGCGACAACACCTATATGGTGCGTCCCTCCGAGGTACTCTCAGCCGCCGACGCCATCGAGCTGTTCCAGCACTACTACGAAACCAAAGCCGTCCCGCAAGGCTGGAGTCTCCGCGAGCAGCCAGAGTTCTCTGACGCGGCGGTTGCAGAGCAGAGCTATGGCGCCGGAGCGGACACCGAGCGACCTTCAGCTGGTCGTGCACCAGTAGCCAAAGGCGAAGTCGCACAGCCGAAGAACGGTGCAGCACCGAAGACAGCCAAAGCCAAGCCGAAAGAGTAAGCAGACACACGCGGTTCGCGATCTGAGATCTCGGACTGCACATTCGAGATTCGTGGAGGTCTCGCGAGGATGAGGCTCGATAGGCCCACACATGTCCAGGCGACGAATCGCTCGTCAGGCTGGATGAGCGAGTTCCCTTCGGAGATCCCCGGCCAGATCGCCGCAATCATCAACCGCCTGGGAGACGGCCGGTACACGCACATGTCGATCTATCCGTTGCCGGTCGACGCGGGTATCTACGACGACGTCCGCCCGAAAGAGTGGATTCAGGCCACTGGCGTATCGCCCAATCGGCTCACCGTTGAGATCAAGCAGCGCGACGCTGAAGGTGAACACCGGCTGTACACCATTGGCCGGCCTGCGAATGTCAGCGTATCGGCCGAGACTGAGTCAATTCAGAACGGCGACAACACATATCTGGTGCACCTCTCCGAGGTACTAACAGCCACCGACGCCATCGCACTGTTCCAGCACTACTACGACACCCACGCCGTGCCCGAAGGCTGGAGCCTGCGCGAACAGCCAGAATTCTCAGACTCCGCGGTCGCCGCGCTTTACCGGCAGCGTCGCAACAGGCGACACCACGCCGCCCACCCGTCGCGCTCCCATCGCGAAAAGTCGAGCAACACAGCAGAAGAACAGCGCAGTATCGAAGGCCGCAAAGGGCAAGGCCAACCTTGAGGACTGAACAGTGGGTGCTGCAGAAGCTCCTCGCCACACCGATCTCGCACGCCATCGTGGAATCTGGCCTCGATCAGATCGGCGGATACGTCACCGAGGCGTCGGCGGTAGTCGGTCTGAGGACGCCTGCAGATTTGTTGGCGGCGTATGGCGTCGACGCTGCTCCGGAATTCGCTGACGTCGTCCGACTCGAACAACCGCGACTGGCAACGTTCACCAAGCCGAGTGACTCGGACCGGCCCTGGCTCGACTTCCCCTACGGTTTTCTCTACGGAGACTCATTGGCCCCTGTGTGGCGCATGAGCCGCACCCGGTTCTCCTATGGGGCCGAATACTGGAGAATCCGTTCCGACGGTGAGCAGAAGTGCTTGTCGCGCTACGAGGGGGCCGGCCGCGGCTGGGTGCGCGCCAAGCGCTGGCGGCCGCCAAGCCCGATTGTGGGCACGTTGGCGCGGTGGCAAGGGCAGGAGTTCTTCGCCGACGTCATTGCCGAGACCGTGTTGTTGACCGCGATCGCCCAGAATGGCCCAACGGGTTTCGAGCCGGTTCGCCCACATGCATGGTCCAAGACCGTCCCGTTGTCGGAATGCGAATTGTTCGAACGGGTTTTCACGGCTCAGGTCGACGGTGTCCCCGTGCGCATAC
Organism: Mycolicibacterium sp. HS_4_1; assembly: GCF_054515875.1. Lineage (NCBI taxonomy): Bacteria > Bacillati > Actinomycetota > Actinomycetes > Mycobacteriales > Mycobacteriaceae > Mycobacterium > Mycolicibacterium sp. HS_4_1. The sequence continues at coordinate 1,463,142 of NZ_CM137261.1, read as the reverse complement.
TGCGTCGCGCAGGCGAAACCGCCGAGGTGCTGCTGCTCACTGATGACCCCGCTGATGCCGAGCGCGTCGGAGCTGCACGAGTCGAGGCTGGAGTGTTCGAGGCTGTGGTTGCCGCCGATCGCTTGGCCGACGTCCACGGGGTGGAGAACCAGTGGATTCCGGGCGCGAAAAAGTAGGCCCAGAGTGAACATGATGGCGGAACTGATCACGCGGGACGAGATTGTCGCTGCATTGCGCAAACGCATGCGAGTCGGGGCTGGGCTGACGGTGCCGTACGCACGCAAGTGGTCCCTCGGCGGGTGCGAACCATCGCACTCGCTGTGGACGTTCCCGCACGATGACATCTCGACAATGGCCGCAGGGCTCCTGCAGCTCGACGCCTCGATCACGGCAACCAACGACGCCGTGTTGGTCGGCCTCGCAGACAGTATGGTCTGGGTCGCAGTGAATGGACATACACGCGACGCACAACGTGCTTCCGATTTTCTGATCGGACGACAGGGTGAAAGCCGTGCTGTGCACGTCGGTAACGCACCGGAAGTCGCACTTGAGATCATCAGAGGCCTTTCCGCGCCACCAGCACCCATCCCCGCCCCGTGCGAAATCCTCCAGGTAGGTTTTCCCGGCATTCACGCCAGCGACCCTACGTACGTGGGTAGTTGGCAGTGGTACATCCATGGCGAAGCGCGTGACGACGAGTACGTGCGGCGCGCGGCAAACGCCACGCTAAACGCCATCCAGGCGAAGGAGAGCAAAGATACCGGCTGATATCGCCGCAACCCTTGCCAAATCGCCTGCGACGCCGGACATTACTTGTCGGGTCCTGTCCGGCGCTCTAACGACATCGGCGATCACCTTGTCCCAGGTGATGCCAACGTCAGCTGACCCGCGCGTGGCCACCGAGAATTTCACCGCGGAACGCGTCGTCGCCATCGTGACCATCACCGGACGATTCATCGGGCCGCTGTCGCGGTATCCCGATCAAATGGAAGTCGCGTTGCTCCCCGCCACGCTCCTGCTCCCCGTCGGTTCTGTCGCGGTGCCAGGGATTGCCAATGACGTCGTCCTCCTCGCCGAGACGGGAAGCGCCCCAGGCCTACCCGCAGACTTGCCGGAGCTCCAGCGAGACGTCAGCGCACAAGTATCGGCCGCACTCCAGCGACCGCCAGCGACGATCCACTCCCCTGGCCGATTCTCGACGCCGCGCGTTTAACGACGCTTGGCGCGCCACCGCGCCGTACTCCCCCACCGCAAGCGGCACCGCCCAAACACCGCACGCCACGCCCCCATTCCCAAGTTCCCCTGTCACGAACGCCACAGACGACTAGCGGTCACATTCGGCAATGCGAGTGGTTCTATCTCAGTAACGAGATCGTTAGTCAGATTGGAAAGGATGGGACATGACCGATGTAGCTGGCAAGGTGGTTCTGGTAACGGGCGGCCGACGGGGCCTGGGCGCAGCCCTGGTCAACGAGGTGTTGGCCCGGGGCGCACGCAAGGTCTACTCGACTGCACGAACCGCCTTCGCCGACGAGCGCCCTGAGGTGGTCACGTATGGCCTTGAGGTCGGTTCGGCGGATTCGGTTGCTGCACTGGCGGATATCGCCAGTGATGTCGACATCGTGATCAACAATGCCGGAGTCTCCCACCTGGATGATCTGCTGACCGGCAGCTGGGATGACATCACCGACACCTTCGACACCAACGTGTTCGGGCCACTCCGAGTGACGCGCGTCTTCGCGCCGATCCTGGCCGCCAATGGCGGTGGCGCGCTGGTCAATGTGCACTCGGTGTTGTCCTGGCTCGGGGGTGCCGGCGCCTACGGCGCCTCGAAGGCCGCGATCTGGTCGATCACCAACTCGCTGCGCCAAGAGTTACAGCCTCAGCAGACCCAGGTGGTCGGGGTGCATGTCGGGTACATCGACACCGATATGACCGAGGGCATCAATGCACCCAAGCTCGCTCCGGCGGAGGTCGCCCGCCGCATCATCGACGGATTGGAAGCCGGCGCTTCTGAGGTGCTGGTCGATGAGTTATCGACTCAGGTCAAGGCTGCGCTGTCCGGGCCGGTCGAGAACCTGGCCTTCACCCGATCGTAGCGAACGGCTTTGATACGTCGACGCTTCTCGTGACGGGGGCGACCGGAACCACCGGCGCGCCGACGGTCCACAACCTGCTCCGCACCGGAAATCGAGTAGATGCGTTCGCACACCGCACAGACAGGCGTTCCGATGCCCCACTCGAATAGCGCACTGTTATAGTGCCGCAACTCCACGGCAGAAGGTCCACCTGAGCCATTTGCGGTAGGCTAATTCGACACTTTAGTTCGGGCTACCATACGCGCGTAGGCTCTGAGGTCGTGAGCGGACTACAAGTATCCCATTACAGACGGCAGCTATGGTCGAATAGAGAGGTCTCAGGTGATGCCTTCAACCGGCGATGAATTTTTTCTTCTTGTCGGAGGCGCGAGCAGCGAATCAACAACTAGCCGAATAACAACCGAGGGCCATCGATACAGGCGTAAATTGTTAGATTCTCGAGCCGAAAATTGGCGGGTAATCACTGAATTAATCAGGGACCCGCAGCTGAAGGCTGTGATTATGGTCTTAAACCGTAATGATTATGAACGCTTCCTTTTGGATGATTACCTGACTGCAGGAAACGATATGTTAGACGCGTTGCAGAACGTACCTCACGTGATCTTCGTGCACGAACAGGTTTTCTTCGCGGAGCACGAGCGGTCGCGGGAATCCTCGCAGAACACCGTAGATGCACCACTCACCTCCACGGAGCCCGTTCGCTGGTACGACATCATGACGCCCGAGGAGTTTTTTGGTGAGGTATCAGACGAAACTCGATCTGCCATCAACAGCAGCCTTACTTCACGCCAATTGAATGTGTTACCGTACCGAACGAATGCCGAGCGGTCTATTATGGCCGGAAAGTTCCTTGCAGATCTCGACCGCCATATGCTCTTTCGCGTGTATATACCAGCCGGAAGATTATATGCCGAAGAAGCTTCTACTCTTATCGGATTATTTCGTGATTGGCTTAATCAAACCGGTCGCGATTCTATACGTCAGGATGGTTATACAACGCCATCAGGGCATGTGTATGAATTCTTCGGGGAGAAGCCGCAACAAGCAGCCGAACTTAGTCGGCAGTTCAGCGATTTCTCGGACTTTTTAGATTCCTGTAGTTCTGCGCCGGAGACCGCAGCGGACGGATTGGTCGCCGCTGGCGTCGAGCCAATGATTGCCGACCAAATGGTTGCGAAGTATGCGAAGGCCGGGCGCCGGCTGCAGCTCGATCTCCGTCAGACTCGGGAGCAGCGCCTGCTAAGTCTCAGACACCAGATGGAGTCCGAGCTACTATGCGATGACCTCGCGACGGAACGTGTTGGCAGCTGGCTATCTCAAGTCGTTCCCGACGCGGCCAGCGCCCGAGTTGCTGTACTGGGCTCGCCAGCCTTTGGGCTCAGTCCAGAGCCAGCTACACAGATCACAGTGAATCAACAGTTCATAAGCTCGGTTCAAGGCAACGTGATTCAGAACCTGCAGGGCACCGCCCACCTTGGAACCGAAGCCCGAGAAATCCTGGCACTGATCCACGACTACGGTAACGCTCAGCAGGCATCTCTCGAATCGAGTCTTCACGAACTGGAAGATCCAGAAGCCCGGAAGCCAGACCGTTTGGTTGCTAGGCAGAAGCTTCGTGGCTTTTTGTCTTCTCTCGGCAATCAGTTGACGACCGCGACTATGTCGACATTGCAGAAATACCTTGAGCATCGCATCGGTTTATGAGGAGGCCCAGTCACCGCGGAACTGAGATATGGCGATCCAGGGCCTGTCTAGTTGGTTGAAATCCTGGCTGGGTAATCGCTGTGCCGCTGCAGACATATATGCAGGGATCGAATATGCAGGATTCAATTGCACTGATGGTGGAAGTGGAAGGCCCGATGCTGCGGCACAGGCTCCAAGACATGCGCGGACGATCGCTGCCACTACCCAGACAGCGGAAGATCGGCCCGACAAAGCGCGTCTTGCCAAGCGGTTCAGCGAGTTCCGAGCGGCAGGTTAGTCGGCAACACAGCACCTGACGTTCACAGTTCGCGTGGCACACCTGTCACCGTGCCTTCAGGAGCAGCCGGCATCGCGTACGTGGAGTGAAAGCGAGTGAACGCAGTGACCTTGTCAATTGCCTGGAATTCAAACTTGTGGATATCAGCGAGGCTTTCAACTGAATGCCCCTTTTCGGGTACGCACGAACTACGCGCTAGCCCGAAGTGGTGAACCGCCCAGTCCGGGTCATGACTTTCCGGCGCTCTCGGCTGTCTCTTCGAGAACCGCCGCGCCAGCGTCCTTGGCCGCCTCTACACCCGGGACAGTTTGCAGCTTGCTGAACACAGACGCGTACTTTGCTCGAACCGCCGCCGGCACGAAGCGGCGCGGCGGCCAGCTGAGACTGCGCTCCTTGTGCTGCTTAACCATGTTCAGCCGTTCTTGCTCACACTCGGACAACCCCATGGTGGTATTCCGCCCAGCCCAGCCTCACGACCATCACGGCGCATAACCCTGACAAAACCGACGACACTTCCAATCTTTGCAGTGCAGGGCCGTGGTGCAGGGCCGACCTCAGGCCGCTCAGGAGGTTTCGAGCACATGGATGTGGTCGTCAAGCGCGTCAACGAAGTCAGGGCGGCTGCGCAGGTTGCTCGCCTTCAGTCGACCCGCGAATCCTCGCGTTGCGGCGAGACTGAGAGGCACTGCGCCGTGTCGCCCCAGAAGCGATGCCAGCGAAGCACGAGGCGGAATCGCTAGCGGACGCTCGCTCAAATTCCACGTCTCTCGAATGCCGCCGACGGAAGCAGCAGCAGACGGCCATCGACGGCATCCGTTGAGATCACGTCTCTCCACGTCCGCCGGTGTGCCCGGTGAAATAAGCCGCTCCCCGAGCCATTTGGCCACAGGAACCGTTACGGCGTTCCCCACGAGCTTCCACCGGACGCCTTCTCGCCCCGCTTCTCTGGTCCAGCCGGTAGAAAAACCCTGCAACCTTTCCCCGGCCTCTATACTGGGTCGCACGATCGCTGAGCCTGGCTCGTGCGCACAAATCCACACTCCCGGCGGCGATGCAATGCCAAGCTTCGAGCCACCCTTGAGCGTCGGCGTAACACCCGGCCCCCAACCAATGCCCCGATTGCCCTCAGTCCAGGAGAAGCCATAGGCGCGGTGGCTGTCACGGGCGAGGCGCGGCGACGCCTCGTCTGCGAACAACACATGGCGCGGGTCCTCCGTTCGAGAGGCAACCAAGATGACGCGGCGCCGTCGCTGACGGACTCCGAAGTGCTGAGAATCGACTGTTCGATACGCCCAGTTCCACCGCTGATCGTCGAACCATTCGGTGATCTGGCGGATCGGAGCGCCGCCGTGCAAGCTGAGCATGTTCGGCACGTTCTCCAAGACAACCCAAGTTGGTCGTTTCTTGGCAATCAGCCGGAAAACCTCACGCACTAAACCAGATTCGTTGCCACCGATACCTGCGGTGCGCCCGACTTGACTGAGGTCCGTACACGGAAAACCAGCAGTCACGACGTCGCATGCCGGCAGACCGCGGAGATCGCGAATGTCACCGACGATGTCTGCATCGAAGTTGTGCCGCAGTGTTTGTACAGCCGGTTGCCAGTACTCACATAGCAGCTGAGTTTCGATGCCCACCCTCGCGAGCCCACTTTCGAAACCACCGATTCCCGAAAACAGTCCGACTGCACGCATGCGACGCTCCGTCGTCTCCTTCACCACTACGGCTCGTAATCGATCAAAAAGCCGTGGGCGTGGAGATTCTCCAAGTGCTCACGAACACTCGCTGCAACAGCCGAATCCCTAGTCATCATCCCGCACTCAAGGCTGCGCTTCGCCGCCGCAGTCGAGAAGTTTGCGCTTGTCACAAATGCCGCGCTGTCGTCGACGGTGATCAGCTTCGAATGTTGGATCGCCTGTGGCCCGTTCTCTGGTTCCGCAAGCTTCCAGATGCGGGCGCCTTTGAGTTCCTTCGCAATGAGGGCGGCGATCTCCGCCATGTTCTTCACGTCGACGACGACAGTCACCGCGACCCCGCGGTCGAGTGCGTTTCGCAGCGCGATGAGATGAGGAGAGTCCTTACCTGCCGAGTAGGTCGCCGCGTACACGAACGCGCACGCGTTGTTGATCATATCCAGCGCCGCGAGCGTCGTGTGGCCTCCAGAGCCTGGCACCGAGGGCGAGGTCCATACCGCGACTGGACGCTCCATCTGCGGCACCGCAGCAATTCCGTCGAGCACTGCTGCAACACGCAACACGCCGTCATCCCCGTCGAGCAGTTTCTTCAGTAGGCCCTGAACCTCGGACCGATGTGTAGAGTAGGCGCGCTTGGCCGCCACGTGCGCCAATCTGACTTGACGAAGAGACGCAGCGATCGACCGGGCTTCCTCGGCGCTGAGGAGCGCGCCCAGCCGCGCTATCTCTGCAGCACTCATCCGAGGATCGACAATCCCTCAAACAAACCGGGCGTCTGCACATCCGGGTCTGTCAGGAGCCCTAGTAGCAGGCGCCGATCAAGGAAGCGGTTGGTCCGCTCACAGCTGGTCTCGCTGAGGAAGAGACAGAAATGGCATGCCGCGCCGTGCAGGAACTCTTCCTTCCCTCTGGGCGCCCGATGCGAACAGATTGGATCCGACGAACACCGTTGCCCTCGACGTATCGCGTCTCTGAATAGCCGTTCCAGCTTCGCCGGGCGTGCAAGTTCCACAAGACCACCAAGAGTGCCTTCACCATCGGAGGCGGTCGTGCTGATCAGCAATCCCGCCGCAGGCTCATAGTCTCCACCAGCCGGCCAGGCATAGATCCTCTCGGTCAGACTGGCGCTTCCGTAACCACTAGACATCGCGGCTTCACGGATGAGCAGGTGCGATAACGAATGGATCGCCCAATATCGCGGGGCAGGGAATCGCGAATCAGGGTCGATGGCATCTGCAGTCTTGCTCGTGCGGCGCCGAAAGTTCAGCCGATGGGCTTGACGGAAGGCCTCCCACACCGGTAATCCGAGGACGCGCTGTTCCCATGCCGCAACGATAGATTCATCGAACTGCAGGAAGACTCCCTCTCCCCTGTCTTCGGCCGCCGGCACCCATGTCGGTCTTCCATTAGCACACAGCGGAGCAACGCGTGATGCCGCATCGTCAATCCGGTCAAGCGCGTCGATTCTCGTGAAGCCAAGAAACGCATTGACCTTCTTCAGCCTCTCGACAGCCACGACAGCCGATAAGGTCGGTTGCAGCGGCATCGGCACATCGCGGCGCAAAGCTCGAAAATCTCGCGATCCGCTAAGTCGTGTGTACTTGGCTTCGTCAGTCAAGACGGCCCACTCGGGCGCCAGAATCGCGCGGGGATCCGACGGCGGTTCTGGTGCACCGTCAGCTTTTGCAGCGACTGATCCGCGCGCGATCTGCACTGCTTCCCAAACGATTTCGTCCGCAACCTCGTCGAAGGCTTCCGATTTTGTAGCCATGGCGGCGTACTTTCGCCACATCTTTACATCGGCGACACTCTGCGGATCATCGAGGTCACTCTTCGACAAGATACGGAGCAATGGAACTAAATCCGCCGCCGTAGCGATCTCTTCACGTGGCAACGCGAGGAGTCCGAGCGTGGACGCGAACCACTGATTGGCTGCACCCAGCATCATCAGCCGGCCGCGCTGTCCGCACTTGTAGAACGCGTCGAGGTGCGGATGTCGACCGCGACACATCGGGAGCTTTTCTGCCGCCTTCGGCCCCACCGCCTCGAGCATGCCGCGACTCTGTTGACAAGCTAGGCAATGGATCTGAACATCCGGACCGATATTGCTCTTCCACTCCCTCATCCGAAGCGGGGGAAACGCACTCCCTGAAGAGCATGACGTCCCCCGGTGAACCCAAGCGTCGTAAGGGAATTCATCGAGGTGCCCGTTGACGCAAGCAATCAGGTAGCGCGCAGGAAGCGCCACTGCCTTAAACGCCTTCTTTTTCCCTTCGAACCCCTTGCACTTGTCGTGGATGAACTCAGCGCGATCGGGTCGATACTTAACGACATTGCGATAGACAAAACGTTCATGCGAAACCGGCGCCAAGAGACCGCATCCCGTGCACCTCAGCCACTGCGGAAAGATCCTGGACGGAATTCCGAGGTCGATTGCCGACCCGGCTGACCATCCCTTCTCTTCTGGTGCCCAGGGCGGTTTGCGAAGCTCGACGACCTGGGCACCTAGGTGGCCCTGAGTCAGCTCCAGAAGCCGGGGTTCTGCGATCATGTCAGCACCACCTGGTCGACGTGCGTACACCCGCTCCCATGCATCCAAACCGGAAGGCATCACGGCAAAGTGAGGTAGGTCGACCGTCGCACCAATCCCGTTGGTGTACAGCATTGCCGACGGCCTTATCGACCCCACGCGCGCATAGTTTTTCGATGTTTTTGCCTCAGCATCGGCGATAGGGTCGAGCGTTTCTGCACCCACGGCGACGGGCTGTGCGTCATCGACTACACCGCCGGCAGCGATCTGCTCAGTCATTACTTACTCTCCACCGGAACGTCCCACTGGGGGAAGCTTGGTTTCTCCTTGAAAGCGAGATTTTCAGCAGTGGGACTAACCAACAAGTTGAGTTCCGGCTGCACCTCCCGCATCGAATTCGCGACGACGAAGACTTGGTCTGCCGGCTTGATCAGCGTGGACTCCGGGCTGATCAGCAACGACCAGGCGGTGGTGTTAGGTGGAATCCGCTCGTAGTACAGCGCCCCCTTGGTCTCGTCCGCCTTGCCGTACCACCGGTCTTGTCGCTGAATCAGTTTGAGTCGCAACTTCTCCGCGGCGTCCGCGTCTTCAACGGCTGGCATTGCACGAGCAGTGATCTGCTCGATGAGTTCAGCTACCTTCGTCATGGCACCTAATATCTTCCCGGCGCCCATCTCGGGCGAGAGCCCAGTACCCAAACGCGCTTGTGCTACACGGGCGACGCTGACAAGCACGCCCATGAGTCCGCGTTCCATCGCGGTATCGGAGTACGGAGTGACGCTAAGCGCCTCGACCTGGGCATAAAAGGTCTCGTGATAGTGCCGAAACTGCTCGAAGTGAGCCATGTCCCGCGGCCTAGACCAGTTTGAAAGTGCCACAACCAGTCCGGGTTTCGAAGCATCACGTCCTACGCGGGAGGAGGCCTGGATGTACTCGGCAGTGTTCTTCGGTTGACCGACTACGAGCATGAGGCCGAGTCGAGGAACGTCGACACCCACTTGGAGCATCGATGTAGCGAGGACGAAGTCGTAGGGCTTGATTCCCCACTCTGGTTCCGGCTTGCCCGCTTCACGCGCTGCGTTGCGCTCATCCAAGAACTTCTTGCGCCCCGCAGTACTCCAACGATCCGTAAACGGCAACGAGAGCTTGTCAAGAGTCGCCGAGATGTCTTCTGACGAGATCCGCGAGGTGAGTTCACCGATGTTGAGACGCTCGAAGTCGTTCGTTCGACGAGGGAAAGGCTCCGTGTTGCCGGTAACACGCGTAGTGACGTCATCGTCGAGGTAGCGGCGCATACCAGCGAGCTCCCGGGTCGCCGAGAAATACGCAACCGTGGTCATGTACGGGTCCGCGGCCTCGCCCGCCTCGTCGAGGAGTTTCTGACCTGCAAGGAGCAAGACTTCCGAGATGCGAATCTCCGCGAGTGTCAACCGTATTCCGTGAGCACACACCCCGAGATACTTCCGGCCGGGCGCGTGGTCACTGACCGTAACCTCCTTCGAGAAATAGGTGTCCCGAACATCGAGTACTTGCGGCGGGAACATGTCAACGCCACGCCCGTACAGCGCCTGTATCTGGTGCTCTGCGTTGCGCACCGTGGCAGTCGAGGCGATGATCAAGGGGCGAATGACTTCGCCGTTTCGCCGATACGAACAAAGCAGATCGATGGCATTCTCAAAAAGACCCACCGCTGTGCCCAATGAGCCAGTGATGAGGTGCAGCTCGTCTTGAATGATCAGATCGGGCGGTCGTAGTCGGTCGACCGGCTGAATTGCCACCTTTGGGTAGTCTCGCCGGCCGCCCTTGATCGCGTTGTGCGATGCGCCCTTACACGAACCGACGCTATCCACGTGCCGGTATCCGTGCCGGGGGCACCACTCGCTGACGTAACCGAAGAGACTTGCGGCGGGCCCTTCGCGTGCGAGCCGCGCGAATTTGTCAACTGTGGCTAGAAGGAAAGTTGGTGGATTGCGATAGATTTCGTCGTCGATGGTCAGGATCGGCAGCGCGCCGGAGGAATCGCCTTGGCTGCTGAACGGACACTCTCCGCGGCGATCTCCGCACCAAACATCAATGCGTTCGGTCGGACCGACGACTTCGAGGTCGCGCTTCGGGTCGATCTTCGTGCCACACCACGGGCATCGTTGTAGTTGCAGGACCGTCAAGCCGAAGGTCTTGCTGGTGTCAGATCGTGCCTCCTCCACTTGCGACTTGGCATCGGCGAAACGCTTGGGGCTAACAGCAGCCCCGACCCACAACCCGATAGTGAACGGCTTCTCGCCCCATGTCGACGAATCTTCCTGTCGGATGAGCTCGGCAGCGCAGATCAGCGCAGCTGCGCGCTGGAACTGTTGAGAGGTAAGAAGGCGAAGCGTGTAGCGCATGAGGACGGCGACCCCGTCGCCGCCGTCCAGCGCACCCTCGTCGGTGTCAAGCTTGCCTTGGAGTCGGCGGATGGCAAACGTGTAGGCAGCCAGTCCAAGATAAGCCTCGGTCTTGCCGCCGCCAGTCGGGAAGAACAGCAGTTCGACATTGGCCGCGTCACCACTGCGGAATGCGTGCGCGGGATCGGTGAGTGCCGGGATCTGAAGCAGGATGAAGGCCAGCTGAAATGGTCTCCAGGAGGCGGCACCATCGCCTTTGGCTTCGACTGCGTCCAGCGCATCGGCGATACTTTCGGAATCGTCGGCAGCACGTCGAATAGCGACCTGGCTGCGGATGCGTTGGTCACGCATCGCCCGATTCATGAATCGGAAGGCCTGCAGGGCTCGGGGATGGGAGCTTAGGTAGTCCAGGCCCTCTCGTAATCGTGCAGCTGCGAGATCCGCCTCGGCAATGGCTTCCTCAGCCGGTTCTTGAAGATGCGTGGGAAGCTGCTTGGCGATCTCACGTTGGCCATCTAGCCACTTGAGGTATCCGTTGACCAGCGGCGCAAAGGCTTCATCGACGTCCTCCGAGGACAGTTCCGAGAGCTCACGCATCGACGTAACTGCCTTGCCGGCGGAGCCGGGCTTTGTTTGCGGAATGTCTGCTGTTGGTAGCCAGTCGGTCTCGACACTAACGGCGCGACGGATCCCGTTCCCGTCCTCATCGTTGGGCTCATTCCACGTCACGGAAGTCGTTCGCCCGATGGCGAATTCGAGTCGGTGTCGGTACTGCAAATCGAGGCGTTGTCGCTCTTCGTCTTGCTCGTCGTAGCCAGCGCCGAGCACGTCCCGCGCCGGAAGGAAGACTGCCTCACCGCTATTCGCTTCAACCCGCAGCTTGGTCTGGAACAACCAGTCACCGGGTGGCGCGTTCATATCGGTCACTTTGTCGTTGGACAGTGCCAGCTCGACGATGACGCGATCTTCGCGAGGAAACAGTTCGACTCGAAGGGTTACGGAGTCTTCCAGCGGGATCGGCTCCAGCGCGGTGTGGCTCGTGTAACCGCGAACATCGACCTCCACGGCCTTCTCGAAGGGGACGCGGCGAGACCACTGCACTTTACGGCCATCTTTGTCTTCACGTCGGTAAGTTTCGTATCGCCCCCAAGATGCCTTGACAGCCAACAGACCGCAGTCAAGCGGAACCTGAAACCGCAACCCCATTGAAGACGGATGTGTCAGAGCGCCCTTCGGGCCCTCGTCACGATCTTCGTCCTCCTCGGCGGCGCCAGGTTCCTCGTCGGTGTTCACGGGCACACCGCGTTGTTCAGAGTGCTCAGGATCCGAGTCCGTAATTGCGATACCTGTCTCGTTCGGATCGCCGAACTCCGAGCCTGTCGCGGTCGATAGCGAAGAGTCAACGGTAACCGGCGCAAGCGCACCGACTACATAGGCTGAACGTGGCGTTCCTTTGATCTCCTCTTCAGAACCATTTCGTGGTCCAAGGAGCTCGCGCTCGACGAGTGTCAATAGGTCAGCACGGACGATCGCCGACGGACTGACGGTCATGTGAACAATTCTCCCTGCTGGGTTGACGGTTCCGTACGGGAAAGCCCTGCGCGTCGATGATTTTCCTCAAGCAACCTGTCCAAAATTTCGATGCGCGTGGCCGGCGACACGGTGAACCGCTCCATTTGGCGATAAGTAAAGAAGCCATGGTCGAGCGGGAGATTGTCCCAGCCGTACGCGGCTGATACTGCTTGATCTATCTCAACGTGTATCTCTCGCATATAGACGATATCGGCGTCGCTAGTTACTTCGGGGTCGTTGACAAGATTGTATAAAGCGGTCAAGCCGAGACGTCGACGGGCCATGATCTCCCGCCGGACGTCATCAAGAGTCTTACCGATGGCGGCCAATCGACCGGTGTTGGCACAGCGTGGAAATGTCAGGAATACGTCGGACGGGGTGTATACGAAGTCGGTCCTCATGGAGGATCCGTACTTCATTGCCCAAACCTGATGGAAGTTCGAGGATAAGATGGCGAGATCATCAAACCTATCGGTAGCGAATACGACTAGCTTGTGGCCATAGACTTGCCTCGGCACCCGGGCCGGCATGAGTGTCTTGCTCGTTTGCGTAAGAACTATGACGGTATCCAGGTCGGCAATTGCTTTACGCAGAGCAGGACGCTTATCTGCGTACTGCCACCACCGCTCTGGTAGAGGCTTGCGCAGGACATACGATCCATCTCGGTTTCGCCGTTGACGTTCGGGGCGTACAGCTTCGGTAACTCGCGTATACGGAAGATCGTAGAACCGCGCTTCCGATTCCGTCCGATCGTTGAAGTCGATCACCCAGCGTGACGCGCTGAAGTCGGGACGAGAGTTCAGATCCTCACCATTTAAGTATGGGAACAACACGTCCGCGTTTGCCAGGTCGGCCTTTATCCATTCCCTGGCCTCGTCTGGCTCCAGAACGAAACCCATACCAAGAACAATGCAGCCTTGGAACGCCAACGCAGCGTTCTCCTCAAGCCGACAAGGGCGTCCATCTACCCGCCCCACCGGCTCAAGTAGCGCCGAGATCCGTGGGACTTCGACTTCATCGCTCACACGCGACACGCCCGTTGGGACCTCAGCACGGGTGCCCCACACCGCAGCGAATTCCAAGTTCGCCGTGGCCGATGGCCATGTGCGGCTCTGAATTGCCCGGGTTATCGTGAATCCCGCTTCGACGAGTCTATCGAGACCTACCTCCCGCGTATCGCCTTGCGCAATGGTGTTGGTAGCGATCAACCCTAAGTTTCCTTCGCGACGCAGCAGCGCGAAGGCGCGCAGGAAGAAGTAAGCAGCCAAATCCGCGCTCCCGCGAGTGCCACCTGCGAGAACGTGGATGAACCAATCACGCATGTTCGTGCCCATCGCGCCCGTTAGCTTGCGCCCACCCAAGAAAGGTGGGTTGCCCACAATAGCGTCAAACCCACCATTCGCCATGACATCTGGTATCTCGATAACCCAGTGCAGCGGTTGCCAACGCTTGTAGTCCGTGTAGGTCGCAGGCGTCAGACCGTTGACTAGGATCGCATCGAGTTTCTGCCGGTTACCGACTGACCCATCGCTTGGAAAAGCTTGTGCCAATGCCCATTCCAACGATTTGTACGCATCCTCAAGCTGTGGGCCCGGTATTCCGCCCATGCCAAGGCCGGCGGCAATGATCCCGTCCGCCATGAGTTGTAGTTGTGCGGTGACGTCATCAGCCCGGCGCCACAGCCGGATCTTCCCACCGGTCGAACGTTGCGGATCATTCTCGTCAACCGGTGAGGCGAGTTCGCGCCGGAGCCGCGTAGCTTCCGCTATCACGGCATCAACATCGACGAACGGCTGCAAGAACTTTCGCTTCTTGTCTGGATCTATGTGAAGATGGCGCATCTGGTCAATTGACGTCACGCCGAGCAGCGAGTTGCCGCAGAAGACCTTGTCGTCGACGAACGAGAACGGCTTTGACTTGTCCAGCGACACGAGCCACAGCGAGAGTTTGCACATCTCCACAGCCATGGGGTTGATGTCCGCGCCGTAGAGACAACGCGCCACCACCTCACGGGTCGCGCGTTCTTCGGCGAGCGACGGGTTCGCAAGCTCTGCCTGGCCGAGCATTTCTTCCTCTGTCCATGCTTCCACGACTCGCCGGGCGAGAAAGCGCGCTGCAGCGACAAGGAACGCTCCGGAGCCTGCGGCGATATCGGCGACCTTGAGTCCCAGAATCGCTGTGCTGGACTTCAACTTCCACGAATCACCATCGTTGGTTTGCAACGGCCCCGGTTCGTATACGATTGGCTCCAACGCGTATTTCACGACTTCCTCAGCCAGCGATCGCGGGGTGTAGTGCGCTCCGGCATTTCGTCGCGATGGGGTCTCGACGACTATCAATCCTCCCTGGGGAACGACCAGGGGAATACCGCGGAGATCGCGGCGAATGACGTTGCCCCACCGAATCAAGTCCGCGAGCAAGTCTGGATCCTTTCCGGCGACAGGCATGAGAAGTCGCCGGAGTTCCGCTTCATCGACCTTGCCGTCCATCAGCTTGATCATTTGAGCAGCTGTCTTCGTCGCTGCCGCCGATTGATTCTTCTTAACCCACTCAATCAACTTTTCCACGAACGACTTCGTGCTGGTGGTGTTCTCACGAAGCTCGTCAAGCTGGGACAGCGTGATCTCGGGCTCTTCGCCGTCCTTCCCCACCAAGCCGACTACGACATCGCCGGTCACCCTGGCACAGGAGTACCCGAGCAGGCCTTCGTAGATGTATCCAATCTGTTCAACATCGATCTCGCGGAATGAAATTCGTCTTGATTCCCCATGAACGGCGGCTTCCTGAACCGACTGCAATACGTGCAGCATGACGCGGTCAGAGACCTGCACTCTTAGTCCATGTTGATCCGTCGCACTTAGCCACGGAAAGCGCGCAGGGTCAAGCAGAGAACCGCCGTAGGCAGGCATCCGCATTTCGTCGTAGTTCACACCCGAGTACAGAGCGTCGCTGACTGCCAAGAGCCGATGCCACACGTCGTGGGAGTCGTCCAATTGCTCTTCGCCATCAACGGCCCGCAGTTTGAGATCGTCGAGCAAGCCGCGGATGGCGTAGGAGTCCCAGTACAGTTGCTCGGTTGGCAGCATGCCGCGCTCTTCGGCAAAGAGCAGGAATACCACTCGCATCATCACGGTGACCGCTGCTTGGTAGACCTCGTCGGGGTCGTCGGCAAGCGGGTCAGGCTCGTCGTTTGCAGCCGACGCCAAACGAGTTTCCGAAAATGCCTGTACCAGAAGCTCAACCGAGCGCCGCACCTGTGTCCCAAGGGCTTCGGTGATCTCCTCGGCTTCGAGCTCACTGCGCTCCAGCAACCGGGACAGTCGATGGTCGGGGTTCTTCGCGCGAAGACGCTGCTGATCGATCAAGGCTAGGAATGCGTCACGTAGTAGCGGCTCCTCACCCCAAGTGATGGCGTCGACGACGCCCGACCCGGTGGTCTTTCCTTCCTCCGCCCAAACGATCGCCCACCACCTGCCGTCGGTCACGATGCCTATCGAAACGCCGCTCTTCCGCAAAAGCGCTGCCATTCGGTCGATCTCAGTGGCCGCCCACCCATCTAAGCCAGGCCCGCGCAGATCCTCTCTTGGGGCAACGACGCGCAACAGCGCTGCGATCTGATCACTTTCGCGGCCGCGTAGCGCGCCGTCAGCCCGGACGCTGACGTGCTCACCCGGTGAATGGATCTCGAACTCCTGAGGCAAATCAGCGGCGCTGATTCGCAGGCCATCCCAGCCGGCGAGCTCGTCGAGAACAGTGTCGATCCAGGCTCTCGAAATCTCCGCGTACTGGTCTCGCTTCTCCAAGCTCTGTTGGTCATAGGCACGCAACCACGCCGTGAAGCCCTGCTTGAACGTCACCAGCCGGTCATTGGCGTCACCCAAACGGTCAATGCCGCTGGGCCAGAACGCCTTTACGACCGGCAAGGACAAAAATGGTCCGTCGACGTCGAACTGCCGCAACCAGCCGTAGTCCGGCGAAATCCCACCGCGACGCGATCTAGTCATCGAATACTCACCTGACCCCGCTCAACGTCTTCGGGTGACAATGCGAACAGAACCGCCGCGTGGAAGGTACGAGCCTCCACGTTCGTATAGCGCGCATCCACAGCCATCAACTCCTCGTCGCGCTCATCTGCCAACGCGTCCACGCGTGCGCGAATCTGTTTCAGGTCACGCTCGCTCTGTCGGCGCTCATCGTCGAAGAGCGCGAGTTCAGACTCGATCACCTCGGCTTCCGCCAAGGCGGAGGCGAGCGTCGCGCCAAAGCGCTCGAAGATCGCAACGACACGCTCACGATCCGCAGCCCGACGAGTTTCAAGCTGTGATTCGACGGCGCTCTGACGACGCTCGACCCGCGCAGAGATCGCCTGTGCTACTCGTGCTCGCAGGCCATCTTCCTTGGCGTCGTTCCATGCCTCCGCGAGTTGATCGCTAATTGAGAATGGCACTGGCTCAAAGATTTGCAGATCGAGAGCCTTGTCAAGCAGATCCTCCGCCCGCTGCTCACCAACTGCCTGACGGCGGCTCAACCGCGTGCCTGCTAGAAACACCTCTTCGTGGAGACGTAGCCCCGCCTGTCCGACGAGAACCAGGCGGGTGACTGCAGCGGCGAAGGACTCTTCTAGGCCGGGCACAACGACGGCCGTAACTCGTTCCAACGAGCGCTCTCCACCCCACAGTGCCGATCGCAATCGGCGGGTGGCGCGCTGGAGCAACGGACTGCCCAGGTGCATGTAAACGACGTCGGGATCCTCGGAAAGTACCTGGGGGTCGAACGCAACCGGTCGGAGGTTATTGCGATCAAGCGTCGTGGTCAGCCCACGCGTGACTTGCTCCCAAGAGCTACCAAGCGCGGGGAGTCGAAATACGGGAATGTCGGTACGGTCTGAGCCGACCTCTTCGATCGGCGGCAAGCGGTCGAGTTCGAAGGCGATGTCGACCACACGCTGAAGATTCGCAGGCCTCAGATGCAAAGTTTCACGGCTCGCGGCGATGTCTTGGGCAAGCTTGGTCAGCTCTGCACCGGCATCTCGCCCGCCTGCCAACATCTCGCCGATCGGACTCTTCTCGGCCTTAACTTTCTGGGCTGGCGCATTGATACCGGCTAGTTGCCGTTGTAGGTCCGGCGCGATGATCTCGTTGGCTGAGCCGAGGTCCGCCATGATCTGTGCAATCTTCTTCGCCACGCGTGAGAGTAGTTCGACATCTTGCGCCAGTTCGGTTTTCGTGCCGTCTGGCGCAAAGTGACGGATCTCCGGGTCGCAAGTCTGACCGTAGCGATCGATACGCCCGATGCGTTGTTCGAGCCGGTTCGGGTTGAACGGGATGTCATAGTTGACGAGCCGATGGCAATAGTCCTGGAGGTCGATGCCTTCACCGGCGGCATCGGTGGCCAGCAGAATCCTCAACTTCTCACGACTGGGGTCGGCGTTGAACCGCGCTCGGATGAGCTCGCGTTGGTCCGAGTCCGTCGATCCAT
Organism: Mycolicibacterium sp. HS_4_1; assembly: GCF_054515875.1. NCBI lineage: Bacteria > Bacillati > Actinomycetota > Actinomycetes > Mycobacteriales > Mycobacteriaceae > Mycobacterium > Mycolicibacterium sp. HS_4_1. The sequence continues at coordinate 1,445,404 of NZ_CM137261.1, read as the reverse complement.
CGATGACGGCCACGCGATCGGCGTCGTACCCCTTTTGTCGCAGGATGCCGAGAATCCACTCAAGGGTGTCCACGTACTCGGTGAAGACGACGATGCGCTCGTTCAGCCAGTCGTCGTTGGCCTGGGTGTTCGCCTCGATGTAATCGATTAGTGCGTTGAGTTTCGAGTCCGGGCGAGCCTCGTAACTGTGACCCCAGTTCCGCAGGTGCTCAAGGTCGGTCCGGTCCTGATCGGTTAGTGGAGGGAGCGCGCTCTTGGTCAGCTGTAGCGCTTGTGTTTCGGGCTGTTCGACGCGCCCCTCTTCGAGTTCGTCCGCGTCCAAGCCGAGGATTTCGTCGTACTCCGCGTTGAAGTCGACCGCGAGACCCTGCATTCGGGTGTCGCTGTAGACGTCGATGGTTCGCGCAAATGCTACCGGCGAAGAAAAGAATCGCTTTTTCAGCAATAGCGTTGCCATGTCCTTGGCGGCGTGCTCGTCGCCTTTCGCTGCCTTGTCGCGCCGTTTTGTGAATGCGATCAATCGGTCGTATGCCTCGGCTTCATCTGCTGATGGGCTGAAAAGAAGTTCTTTCACTTCGCGATTTCGGAACTGCCCAGCCAGGTCATTCTTGAGGCGGCGAACTGCGACGGCCTTCAGCGCTTGCTCGTCCAGAACTTTGCCTCGAACGAACCGCTGTGGGTCGATCATTTCAAGTAGCGCGGTGAATGACTCGGTGTATCCGTTGTGCGGAGTCGCTGACAGGAACAGCCGGTGTTCAGACCGTTCGGCAAGGTCGCGGACAGCCCGAGTGCGCTGCGAATCGACGGCGTAGCCTTTGCGTAGCCCTGCCTTGTCGGTCCTCGTAGGTGTACTCGGCGCGACATGATGAGCTTCGTCAACGACCAGGATGTCGAACGCAAACCGCGACGCGGCCCCGCGCGATTTTGTGATAAGTGCATCGCGAAGCTGCCGCTGCGCACGAGGTCCCGGCAGCCAAGCCATCGACACGATGATGCGGGGAAACAAGGTGAAGGGGTTGGCGTGGATACCCTGAGTACGCCTGGCGTCCTTCATGGTTTCCGAGTTGACAATTTTGAAATCGAGGCCGAACTTCTCGCGCATCTCGTCCTGCCACTTCACGCAGAGGCCGGCGGGGCAGACGATGATCACGGTCCTGGCGCGGTGACGAAGCAGCAGCTCCTGGATCACCATTCCGGCTTCGATCGTCTTACCGAGACCGACGTCGTCGGCCAGTAGGAGGTTGGCGCGCGGCGCACTCAACGCCCGCATGAGGGGCTCTAGCTGATATGGCTCTACCTTGGCGCCCGAACGGAATGGTGCCTGAACAGTTTTCACATCGGCAGTCGTCACTGCACCCCATCGGAGTGCGTCGACGAATGCAGCGAGGCGTTCCGGCGGATCAAACTTGTTGGCGTCGATGTGAGTTGGCAAGTCTTGAGGGGGCCGGAGACTACGACCGGGCTCAAGTTCCCATACAACGCGTAGTTCGTCACCGAGCCGATCGTCTTCGACTGACTGGAGCGTCACCGCATGTTGTAGTTGTTTGATTGCGTCGTCGTGCGCAGTCCTCGGGAGACTCTGCTGATGTACGTCGGTCACCGTCCAGTTGGCGCCGCGGACGCCGACGATCTGACCGACCTCGGGAACCTCCACGGCACCGTTCGCAGCGTTCATAGGTCGCGCGTCGACGCCTGGGGCAGGTAGGGAACTATCGGTAGTCACTTGGCCTACTTTCGCTGCGATCTGGAGCTAACGTCCGATGGATTCGCGGATGTCGCGGCCGCACTTTGATCGCTTTCTCCGCACCTGACGAGTTGCCCAAGCACTATCCGCCGCAGCGCAGGGATGCTCCAAAGCGACTGCAGGTGCTCCACCTGCAACCCGAGGCTGGCGCCATTGGCAGCGCGCCGCTGGCGTTCGCGAACAAGCGCGGTTGTGGCTCTCGCGAGATCTCGTCTCGTGCGAGCCATGCCTCTTCCCGACACCTTGCCCCCATCCCCGGTTCTGTGAGGAAACTGTAAGCCAGGCCACCGACGCCTCGTCTCAATCGGTGGCGATTCATAGCAATTATTGACGTATGCAATGGTCAGCACCTTGGAACTCGCAGCCGTGCTACTAGCACCCAATGATCCGTCACTGGGCGACGGGCACTTCTCCGTATCCCGCACCATCCCAAACGTGATCATGCGCCTTGTCGTGATCATCACCCCGCCGCCGGTGTTGACGTAAACCGGCCAGTTGCGACTGATGATCTGTATCCGCCGCGCCGTGCCCAACGTCGTGTCGGTACACCTAGTTCCGGTCATCAACCGCCCGCCGTTGCAACTGCACTAGCGCCACACAGATCGCATCAGCTACAGCGCTCGGCTCCTCATGCTCCCAAAATCGCAGCACGGTCCAGCCGCGAGCGGCCAACTCCGCATCCGTTCTGCGGTCCCGCGCCACGTTGCCATCGAGTTTCTGCGCCCACCATTCTTCGTTGGCTTTGGGCCTCGTCGCGTGGTCGGGACATCCGTGCCAGAAACAGCCGTCGATAAATACTGCGAGATGCAAACCGCGCCAAACGATATCGGCCTTGCATCTCAGATCACGTTCTGGAGCGGAATCCACGCGGTAGCGGACTCCGCGGGCGTGCAGCAACCGCCTCACGAGTAGCTCGGGCTTTGTGGCGCTACGCCGCTGCCGGCTCATGCGTGCACGAACCAGCTCCGACGATGCAGGCGGCCTTGCCGACATTTGCCCCAACTCTCAAGCGACCTTCTCCTCGAATGCTATTCGCGAAGAGGCGCTCACTGTGCACGAGACCGCACTCACGGACACTTCTCCGTATCCCGCACCACTCCGAACCTGATCGATGTCGTCGTCGTGATCGTCGCCCCCGCCGCCGGCGTTGACGTGCACACCTGCCAGTTCCGGTCGATGATCTGCGCCCGCCCCTTACCGGTCAGGTCCGTCGACCCGCTGAACCACACCGCACCCCGGGTCAGCGACTGGATCGCGTCCTGCGCACCCTGCAGGTCCATTCCGATAGTTCGGCATCGTCCACGACGGCTCGGCTGCCACCGTCGGGCTCAACGCCACAGCCGCCCCGACGGCCATCGCTACTACCAACAGCTTCTTCATGTCTTCCTCCCAATTTGAGTGAGCCGCACATCGTCGCATCGCCGACCGACAAGTCCGGCCGCGCCCGCCTCACTCCAGCTGCAGAGCCACCCCTTTGGCTTTGAGGTCGTTGAACGAATAGCCCATGTCACCGCGCCGGCTCACCGACACCACGTACCGATCCTCACCTTCGGTGATCTGGAACGAGAACGGAAAGGTGCACACGTAGCGTCCGCCCGAACCGGCGCCGAGGGTCGTGGTCGTGGTCGTCAGCACGTCGCCCTTGCCGTTCTTCACCGTCACCTGCGTGCCTTGGTCGATGTCGCTGTACCCACCCGACCCCGAACATGACGAGCCCGACACCGTGATCGGGGTCGAGTACTCGCTGGGCGACTTGTCCAGCAAGCTGAAGCTGCCCTTGACCGTCACCTTTTCGAGGACATGGAAGCCCTCGGCGAACTGCGGACAGTAATACCTCACGGCGGCCCGGTCGATCGGTAAGCCTTGCTGCGCTCCGCCGCCCTCCAGCTGCCGGCACACCTGCTTGCCGTGCGCGACCGCATTGGCGTCCGAGTTGAACTCTGCCACCAACCCGGACTGCCGCAGATCGGCGAGGTACTTGTCGTCAACGGTCTGCCGGGCCCGGGTGAGGAACAGCGTCAGCCCTACGCCACCGCCGACAAGAGCCACCACCGCGACGACGGCGACCACCCACCAGAGTCGTCGTTTGCCTCGTCCTGCCTCCGTGGGTGAAAAACCAAAGGCTCCATTCTGTTCCAACTGCTGCTTGCCCACCGGGTCGAGGGCTTCGACGCCGCCGTCGCGGACCAGGTCCGTCGGCTGCCCGCGACAAAATAGCGGCCTTCATGCCGCCCGGTCGGATCAGACCGCCACCCCGCGTCCACGACCGCCGGTCCACCCGCCGGATACCAGTCGGCGCCGTCTTTATGCGCACCGCACGCAGCGCACTGGGCAGAATCACCAAGGGCGGCACCACAATACACACAAACGCTCATGATCATCTCCTCTGTTTGAGCAACAGAGGATCGTCGCACCGCCCACCGACAAGTTCGGCTGCGAGGCGTCCGAGCGCGTTTGTCGGAGGCTCCCTATACGTTCTCCTGTTCGCCCGACACCAGATCGGGCTTCCGTCACGAAGGAATGATCAGATGGCTACTCCCCTCCCGCCGCAGGCTCCCCACGGCCAGTACCCACCACCGGCCAAGAAGCGCAAGTGGCCGTGGCTCATTGCCGGCGTCGTCGTGTTCCTGGTCGCGGTGTCGGCGATGTCGAACAGCGACAAGAAAACCGACGCCGGCGCGCCATCAACGGCCGCTGCCGGCCAGGCACAAGCGACCGCGCACCTGAACACTCCGGTGCGCGACGGCAAGTTCGAGTTCGTCGTCAAGACCGTCCAGCCGGGCCTGACCGAGGTCGGCGACAACCCGTACCTCGCCAAGAAAGCCCAAGGACAGTTCGTCGTCGTCACGCTCAGCGTGCAGAACATCGGCGATCGGGCGCAGGGATTCAGCCCCTCGGACCAGAAGCTGATCGACACCCAGGGCCGCAGCTTCGACAGTGACGCCGAAGCGCAGATCGCGTTGGGCGGCTCGGATATCCCCGTGTGGGACAACATCAATCCCGGTAACGCCGTCGACGTCAAGGTCATCTATGACATGCCTCGCGATGCGATCCCGGCAAGCATCACGGTGCACGACTCGATGTTCTCCGGCGGGGCCAAGGTGGCCCTGACGCCGTAGCGCACGGGGCCGCCCCGTCGCCGACGGGGCGGCCCCGACCAGAACGTGCGAGTTGCCCGCACACCACCCACCCGTCCCGCACACTTTGAGTCGTGACAACCCAAGACCGTCTCGCAAAGTGGGACCACCGGGCCGAGTGGGCGCTGGCTGCCGTGGCACTGGTTTTCCTGGCCGCGTACAGCATCGAAGTGCTCGTGCAACCCCGCGGGTTCGCCCAGCACCTACTCGACATCGTCACGTTCCTGACCTGGGCCGTGTTCGTCGTCGATTACTTCGCCCGGCTGTATTTGGCGACGGATCGGCGAAAGTGGTTCCTGCATCACCTGATTGACCTCGCCGTGGTGCTGCTGCCGCTGCTACGACCACTGCGCCTTCTCCGGCTGGTGGTGCTCGTCAGCGCACTGCAGGAGGCCATCGGCAACGCGATCCGCGGCCGGGTGGTGATCTACACCGTCTCCGGCGCGATCCTCCTGATCTACGTCGGTGCGTTGGCCGAGCTGGAATCGGAGCGCTTCGCGGCAGGATCCCACATCACCAACTTCGGCGACGCGGTCTGGTGGGCGATCACCACCATCACCACCGTCGGGTACGGCGACATCTACCCGGTGACGACCACCGGACGCGTCATCGCCGTCCTGATGATGATCGGCGGCATCAGCCTGGTCGGTTCCATCACCGCGACCATCGCGTCCTGGATCATCCACACCGTGTCGGTCGAGGACAAGGCGCACAACGCCGTGACCGCGGCGCAGATCGACGGACTTCACAGTGAAATCGCCCAACTACGAGAGTTGTTGCAGCAGCGCGCCGATTGACTGCCTGGTGAAGGTCCAGGTCGCTACGCCACCTCGTCTGCCCAGACCCGGAAGCTCGTCAACGTGTTGGCGCCGAACGCGTTGCTCAGGGCGACATCGGCGGCGTCACGGCCACGCGCGATCAGCACCCGACCGATGCGCGGTGTGTTGTTGCGCGCGTCAAACGTGTGCCAGTGCCCGTCGAGAAACACCTCGAACCAGGCGGCGAAATCCATTGGCCCATAAGGCGGCGGCGTTCCCGTATCAGGGAGGTACCCGGTGCAGTAGCGCGTCGGGATGTTCATGCAACGGCAGAAGGCCACCGCCAGGTGCGTGAAATCGCGGCAGACGCCGACCCGACCCTCGTACGCCTCCAGCGCCGTGCGGGTGTTGTCCGCCTGCAGATAATCGAACGTGATGTGTCGGTGCACGTAGTCACAGATAGCCTGCACGCGGTCCCAGCCCGGCGGCGTCTGCTCGAATAGGTCCCACGCCGTCTGCGAAAGCCGGTCGGTATCGCAGTACCGGCTACCCAGCAGGAAGATGAGCGTTTCGTCGGGCAGATCCTGCACCGGCGTCTGGCGCGCCTCGGGGACCAGGACATCGGGAAGCCCGCTGTCTGTGACGATCGCGTCTCCCGAGATCCGGGTGTACCCCTTCGGCGCGACGATGCGGGTGCACCAGTTGCCGAAGTCGTCACGGTAGGCCGTCATCGGCACGGGTGGGTCGGCCAGTAGCACGTCGCGCCCGATGAGGTCGGAGACCCGGGTGTAGTGGACGTTGAGATTGAAGATCATCGGGGTGGGTTTGGGGCAGTCGAAGACCATCTCGAAGCCGACATTGAGTTTCATGGTGTCTCCGTTTTCGCTGTGGCGCTTTGGTTTACACGGTCGGGTCGGGCTGGGGTGCACAAGCCGCGTACAGGGAATCGATCAGCACGCCGCGCAGCGCCGCCCAGGGCTGTCCGGCGGCGGCGACGATGCGCTGATTGATCTCCAGTTCGATTCCGACGTACTCACCGGGCCCGAAGCGCTTGCGCAGGTGTGACGTCAGGCCGTCCGCCTTGCCCGCGTAGGGATAGTTGCGCCGCACGCGCAGTTCCGGATGAAGCGCCGCGAGCGAGGCCTGCCAGCGGGTGCTCAGCAGCACCTCGGGGCGGCGACGCGGGTCGTAGAGCAACCCGACGTCGGCGTGGCGCACCACCCCGTCCAGTTCGGGGGTGAAGCTGTGGGAGGCGATGTGAATCACCCGATGTCCGGACGAGACTGACTGTCTGACAATATCTTCGACTGCATCACGATGTGGCCGGTAGTGCTGCGCGACGATCTGCGATCTGACGTCACTCGGCGCGGTCCGCGTCATCGGCGAGAACAGCTGCGGGTGACCGATCGACCGGTTGAGGTCGACGAGGAGGCGGCTGGTGGTCGATGCGACCAGCGGTGCCCGGGTCGCCGCGGAGAGCGCCTCGGCCATCACCAACGCACCGGGGTCCCATCCCCGATGGGAGTTCAGCAGCGCCCGGTGTTCGGCGAAGAGCGGACCAAACGGCGCGGGTATGCCGTTGCCGCCGTGTTCGCAGGTGATGAGCTGGACGTCCGGCACGACGCGGTCACCAACGGAGGTCGGGTAGCTTGCTGAATACCGCCCGCGTGCCTTCGCTCCACGCCTCCCGGACAGCTGTGAAGTAGGGGTCACCGTCGTCGAATCGCCGCCGCCACGGCATCTTGAGGGTGTCCCGTTCGTAGCTGATCAGGTCGATGGGCATGCCGACCGACAGGTTGCTCCGCATGGTCGAATCGAAAGACACCAGAACGCATTTCGTGGCGTCGGCGAGCGATGTTTGGGGCGTGAGTACCCGGTCGAGGATCGGCTTGCCGTACTTCGTCTCACCGGTCTGCAGGAACATCGTGTCGGTTCCTGCTTCGATGAAGTTTCCCTCCGCGTAGATGCGGAAGAGTCTCATCGGCTCCCCGGCGAGCTGCCCACCGACGATGAATGAGGCGTTGAAGCCGGCCGGGTTGCTGTCCAGGTAGCCCGCGTCGCGCTGGTCGACCTCACGCATCGCGTCCGAGACCAATCGGACGACGTCGAACATCGTCGTCGCTCCGAGCAGATTGGTTGTCGCGGGGCCGTCGGCACACCGCTGCCGCAGCACGCTGATGATGGCCTGGGTGCCGGCCAGGTTTCCCGAACTCAACAACGCGATCACGCGATCGCCGGGCGTCTCGAACACCGTCACCTTGCAGAACTTGGCGAAGTTGTCGACGCCTGCGTTGGTGCGGGAATCAGCCGCGAAGATGATTCCGTCCTCGAGCAACACGCCGATGCAATACGTCACGGTAAGTGCCTGCCACACATGTGAATTCCCCGATCCTAGGACGGGTGAATCTGACTCGTGGCAGACGCGGGGCGTATCGGTCCACGTCGGGTGTTGGGCCCGGCTGAACGCCGCCGATGCCTCAACCCTACGCTGCGTGGCGCCAGGGCGCGCGTCGGCTCAGCTCGCCGCCCGCACGCAGTCGACCGCGCTCCAATACGGGGCCTATCGTCGAATTGGACGTCCCAGTCAAAAAGGGCAAGACGATGACGATCGACAAATCGGCTCTGATGACGATCCCGGGAACCACACCCGAGGACCGTGAATCGTCCACACGACAAAAGCCGCTCGCCGACAAGGCATTCCAGACCGCCGACTGCCATCGGTCCCCCGCGCCGTCCTCACTTTCGCCGGCACCTGGGCTGCCCCCGGCACCGGCTACGGCGTAGCGTCCCTACCAATCACTGCGTGAGTAGTCCTTCAAGAAACACCCGTAGAGATCCTCGCCCAATTCACCCCGCACAATCGGGTCATACACGCGCGCAGCACCATCCACCAGATCCAGGGGTGCGTGGAAACCTTCTTCGGCCAGCCGCAGCTTGGTCGGATGCGGGCGTTCGTCGGTGATCCAGCCGGTGTCGACGGCAGTCATGAGAATGCCGTCCTGCTCCAGCATCTCCCCCGCGCTCGTGCGGGTCAGCATATTCAGCGCGGCCTTGGCCATGTTCGTGTGCGGATGCCCGGGCCCCTTGTAGGCGCGGCCGAACTGGCCTTCCATCGCTGACACGTTCACCACGTACTTGCGCCGTGCGGGCGAGGCGGCCAGAGCCGGACGCAGCCGGCTCACCAGAATGAACGGCGCCGTCTGGTTACACAGCTGCACCTCGAGCAGCTCCATCGCATCGACCTCGTGCACCCGCTGGGTCCAGCTGTTGACCGACGCGGTATCCGGCAGCAACCCGCCCGCGTCGATCGCGAGGCCGGCGGCAATCCGCTCCGGCGACGCGCTACGGGCCTGCAGCGCCAGCGACGTCAGGGCGTGCGCCGTGGGGTGCTCGCCGAGACTGCCGGCCAGGGCATGTGGATGCGCGTCGCTGACGTGGTCGAAAGTGATCACTTCCACCAGCTCCGGCGGCGGGGTCCGCTCGGCCTCCACCAGCGCGGCGTACGAGCCCGGCGGGCGGCGCACCGTCTGGGCAGCATTGTTGATCAGAATGTCCAGTGGTCCTTGCGCGGCCACCTCGTCGGCCAACGCAACCACCTGGGCCGGGTCACGCAGGTCGATCCCCACCACCCGCAGCCGGTGCAACCACTCTGCACTGTCCTCCATCGCGGCGAAGCGCCTCACCGCGTCATTGGGAAACCGGGTGGTGATCGTGGTGTGCGCGCCGTCGCGCAACAACCGCAGGGCGATGTACATGCCGATCTTGGCGCGCCCACCGGTGAGCAGCGCGGTGCGCCCAGTCAGGTCGGTGCGGGCGTCCCGCTTGGCCCGGTTGAAGGCGGCGCAGTCCGGACAAAGCTGGTGGTAGAACGCGTCGACCACGGTGTGGTGGCTCTTGCAGATGTAGCAGGCCCGCGAGCGCAGCAGCGTGCCCGCAGTCGCCCCGACCGCGGTGGACACCAGCGGCAGACCCTGCGTCTCATCGTCGATCCGTCCCGGGGCGCCCGTCGCGGTCGCGGCGATGACTGCGCGGTCAGCGGCCGCAACCGCGTCGCGCTTGGCGGTTCGGCGCTCCTTCTTCAACGCCTTGAACATCTTCGCGGTGGCCTGGCGCACAGCAATGGCGTCGGGATGCTCGGGCGGCAGCGCGCTCACCTCGGCCAGCACCTTCAGGCAGGTGCTGAGCTGGTCAGGATCGATCGCGGTCACCGTGGAAGGGTACGGGGACTGGGCCTCAGCAGGCCAATTAGCGAACCCTCGCCCTCGATCCTTCGGCCGATGAGTTCCTAACGGATGTCAAGCGATGTGTTGGCTCGTAGGGTGATTGGTGGCGGGCCTGGATGTTGGAGCGCTTGGCGACTCCTGTGACTCCTGGCCCGCCCCTTGGTTGCGGCGGTCGCGCATACGTTGGTGCCGGATGTTGTCTCGGCGGCGCGGCTCAATCTGGTAGCGCTCTTTAACGAGCACGCGGCCCTGAGCTTCGGTGATCGGGGTGCCGTCGATATCGCGCAGGGCGTAGGGCTGGCCGGTGCGCATGCACGTGGTGATCCTGGTGACCAGCAGGGTGGCCAGGTGGCATATCGCGGAGTCGTGGTGGCGGTCGCCGGCCATCAGTCGCTGGTATTTCGCCGCGATTTGCGGGTCGATCTTGCGGGCTTGATCGGCTGCGGTGCAGAGCATTTCGCGCAGCAGCGGGTCGCCGGCCTTGGTGATCGAGGATTCGACCTTGCTCACCCCGGACTGGCTGACCTTGGGGACCAGTCCGGTATAGGCGCGGACCGCCGCTAGTGAGGTGAATCGGTGCGGATCACCGATCCGCCCAGCGATCACGGCGCTGATGACCGGTCCGACGCCGGGAGCAGAGGCAACGATGCCATCGGGGTCGGCCTCGGCGTAAAGGTTCGCGACTCGTTCGTCGATCTGCTTGATTTGCCGAGTTAAAAACAGCGCCTGTTCGGCTTCATGTGCGATGTCTTCGGACAATTCCGCGAAGTTCATCCCGTCCGAACCCCACAGCACGAGGGTTTCCTTGGCCGCGGCGATAAGGCCGGCGGCGTGGTCGCTGCGCCACGCGCCACGGGACCGGGCGATCAAGAACCTGCTCAGACGTCCGCGACCCAGCCGGAGCACCGCATGCGGATCGGCGTAACGGGCCAGGAACTCCAACGCCGCGATGCCGTAATTCGAACCGAGCACCGCATACCAATCCGGCCCGAGGAGCTCGACGAGTGCATCGAGTCGGGCGTAGACGGCGACTCGGCGTTTGACCATGGTGGAGCGCTGTTTGACCAAGCGCCGCAACGGGTCTGCTGGTCCCTGGCCGGAATACTCACGCAGGCCTTCGGGATGTAAAAGTGGCAGCCGGGCCAGCAACTCGGAGTCGATCCGATCGTTCTTGGTGTGCTTGGAGTAGTACTTGCGCAGATCCGCTGATTGGGTGGTGGGAACCATCACCACTCGGGCCCCGCGGCGGCGGAACCACTCCGCCACCACGATCCACGCGTTGCGGGTCGGCTCAACCACGACCGTCAGATCACCCGGATCAGCGAGGTTCAGGTCATCCCACAACCGTTCCAGCTCCGCCGGTCGGGTTGAGAACTTGCGGCCACGCCACACCGTGATTCCGTCGCGGGCCAGCGTCCCTTGGTGCGCCGCCCGCACTGCCACGTCGATACCCAACGTCAATGCCATCGTCGTTTTGCTCCTGTCAGCCCGATCCTGTCTTCCCAGGTGACTGACCACCGCGGCCACGGCCCAGACATTCTCTAAGCAGGAGTCCCACCCTCAGGCTGGCTCCAAGTTCCCGAACAAGGACACCGCTCGACCAGGCACCGAGCCCGCGGGCGGCCACTCAGACGTCAGGGATCACCGGGTGTCCCGGTCGGTGCCTCGACCTGCCCACGGACTCACTCAAAGGCTAAATGTCGGTGCCCGCTCGTACCGTGTCCCTCATGAGCGAAGACACGACTCCCGAGCTTGGCGGGTTGGCCACCGAAGCCCTCGACCTGTTCACCGCTTCAGTGCGTCAAATTCCCTCGGAGCGCTGGGACGATCCGTCGATCCTGCAGGACTGGACTGTGCGCGAATTGGTGGCACACGCCACCGGCAGCGCCACCAGAATCGTCGTGCTGGCCGAGGATGGCGAACTCTGGGACGGACCGTCCCAACCGTCGGACTGGACCTATGACAGCCCTGCCGACCAGCTGAGCGCGTTGGGGATTCGACTTCGGGACGCCCTCCCCACGGCGGACCTCGATGCCCCACGTAAGTCCCCGCAAGGCGAAGTCCCACTGCGCCGAGCCTTGATGTTCCCGGTGGCGGATTTGGCCCTGCACAGCTGGGATCTGCACCAGTCTCTGGGCGAGTCGATCGAGTTGCCCGACGACCTGCTCACCCTGAGCGAGGGGCTGGTCACGTCGGTGCCGGAACAGATGCTGCGGCGCCCAGGCGCCTTCGGGCCGGAGCAACCCGCCCCGGCGGGTTGCTCGCGCACCACGAAGCTGATGGCGTTCCTCGGCAGAGCCGTCAGTCCGTAAACGCGTAAGGCCGCCCCGTCGATGACAGGGGCGGCCTCAGCGGTGACAGAAGTCTCAGCGGTTGCGCTGGTGGTGGTGATGGATCGGGGTCCCCGGCTGCGGGTTGTTGTGCTGGTGCGGGAACGCCTGGTGCGTGCCGACCGGGCTGCTGGCGGTCGTGACATCAGCGTGCGCGGTGGCGGCGCCCAGGAAGATGACGGCCGGCGCGGCGGCGAGGGCGAAACCGGCGGCGAGGCGGTGGGCGAGGTTCATGTCGACTCCTTTGTGCGAGAAGGCTTTTCAAGTTCTGGTCCGGTGTGTTCCGGTGTTGAACTAAGAATGCCGTCGGCAGCCGTCGATCTGTATCCGCCAACCAGCCCATCCGCCGGTTGAAACCCGTGTCCCCCAATCGGGGGAACGAGCGCACCTGGACTTCCCTCGAAACCCGCCGCCGGTGCCGCACACTCGGAGGCGTGACAACCCAAGACAGCCTCGACAAGTGGGACCACCGCGCCGAATGGGCGCTGGCCGCCGTGGCACTCGTTTTCCTCGGCGCCTACAGCGTCGAGGTACTCGTCCAACCGCGCGGGCCCGCCCAGCACGCGGTCAACCTGGTGACGTTCGTGACCTGGGCCGTCTTCGCCGTCGACTATGTCGCCCGGCTGTACCTGGCCCCGGACCGGCGAACGTGGTTCTTCCGGCATCTGGTCGACCTCGCCGTCGTCCTGCTGCCGCTGCTGCGTCCGTTGCGGTTGCTGCGGTTGGTGGTACTCGTGACGGCGTTGCAGAAGGCGGTCGGCGCGGCGATTCGCGGCAGGGTGGTGCTCTACACCGTCGCCGGCGCGGTGCTCCTGGTGTATGTGTCGTCGCTGGCCGAATTGCAGTCCGAACGCGGAGTGCCTGGGGCCCATATCAATTCGTTCGGCGATGCCCTGTGGTGGGCGATGAGCACGATCACCACCGTCGGCTACGGCGACGTCTACCCGGTGACCGCGACTGGCCGATTCATCGCCGCCATGCTGATGATCGGCGGCATCAGTCTGGTCGGGTCCATCACGGCGACCATCGCGTCGTGGGTCATCCAGAGCGTGTCCACCGAGGACAAAGCGCACGCCGCCGTGACCGCGACGCAGATCGAGGATCTACGTGGCGAGATCACCCGCCTGCACGAGTTGTTGAAGCAGAAGAGCGAATGAGGCTCAGGACGGCAGCCGGCTCAGCCAGTCGTCATCGTTGACGATCTGTCCACCGACGACCACCAGCGGCACCCCCGGCTCCGGAAACTCGTGCAGCAGCGCGAGGTTGTTGGTGGCGATGGCCCGGGAGTCGTAGCCGACGGGCAAGCCGACCCGGATCAGGTCCTGCGCCGACGGCGGCGCACCTGCCCTGCCGGCGAGCTCCGCCAACTGGTCGTTGCTCAGGTCCGTGTCGCCGCCTTCGCGCGGCTGGTGCTCTTTGGAGAAGATCTGCTGGATGAAGCGCCACGCGACGTCACTCGACTTCGACTCACCGGCGACAACGAACGCCGCGTAGATCGCCCGGCGATCGTATGCGCCACTGGCCGAATACTTTTCGAGGAAGTTCACGAAACGCACATTCACCCGCAGCGCGCCGTTGTCGATGCGGCGCCCCAGTTCGTCGCCGTCTTTGCGAATCAGTTTGCCGCTGTACGGGCACAGCGGGTCGACGTAGAGGTCGATCTGCCCGAGCGCGTTGGGGTCACCGATGGAGATGACATCCCCAGCGGGCGCGGCCGCGGCGGCGTGCGCCTGGCCGGCGATCGGGCCGCCCATGAGCAGCCCGATGAGCAGCCCCACGACGACCCCGAGGACACCCCGCCAGTTCACGTTCACGCCTCCATCATGGCGCACCACCGCAAACTCAGACCACTAAACCCCGAGACGTCCCGACAACCGGTCCAGCCGGTCCGCGCTCGCGTCATCCAAACCGATGAACCGCACCGTCTTCCCTCGTGACGCGTACTTCATCCGGATCGCATCCAGCGTCGCGACGGACGAGGCATCCCATACCGCGGTGCCCGACAAGTCGACGACGACTTCGGCGGGGTCACCCGCGTAGTCGAACTGGTGCACCAGGTCATTGCTGGACACGAAGAACAGGTCGCCACACACTCGGTAGTTCCCCGGTTCCAGCACCGATACCGACGTGAAGTGCGCGACGCGGCGCGCGAACGCCACCATCGCGGCCAGCACGCCGAGTGCGACGCCGATCGCCAGGTTCCCGGTGGCGACCGTCGCGCAGACAGTGATGACCATGACCAGAGTTTCGCTGCGCGGCAACACTTTCAGCGTGCGCGGCGCGACGCTGTGCCAGTCGAAGGTGGCCGCCGAGACCACGACCATGACCGCCACCAACGCGGCCATGGGGATGCGCCCGACCAGGTCGCCGAGCGCCAGCACCAGGATCAGCACGAACACGCCGGTGAGCAAGGTCGAGAGCCGGGTCCGGGCGCCGGCGATCTTGACGTTCATCATCGTCTGCCCCACCACCGCGCACCCGCCCATGCCGCCGAACAGCGCGGTCACCACGTTGGCGATGCCCTGCCCGCAGGCCTCCCGGGTCTTGTTCGACGGGGTGTCGGTGATGTCGTCGACCAGCTTGGCCGTCATCAGCGATTCCAGCAGCCCGACCAGCGCCGCCCCCAACGCGTACGGTGCGATGACCTGCAGCGTGTGCAGGTTGAACGGCACGTGCGGGATACCGGGAATCGGCAGCGAATCCGGCAGGGCCCCTTGGTCTCCCACGTTCGGCACGTGCCAGCCGAAGGCCACGACGGCCGCGGTCAGCACCAGCACCACGACCAGCGGCGGCGGCACCGCGGTGGTCAGTTTGGGCAGCAGCACCATCAACGCGATGCCGGCCGCGGTGAGCGGATACACCAGCCAGGGCACGTCGATCAAGTGCCGAAGCTGGGCGACGAACACCAGGATCGCAAGCGCGTTGACGAAGCCGACCATCACGCTGCGCGGAATGAAGCGCATCAGCTTGGCCACCCCGAGGAACGCCAGCAGCATCTGGATCACCCCGGCCAGCGCGATGGTGGCAACCAGGTACCCGACGCCGTGTTCGTGGGCCACCGGCGCCACGACCAGGGCCACCGCCGCCGTCGCCGCCGACACCATGGCCGGGCGTCCCCCGGCGAACGCGATGGTGATGGCCATGGTCACCGACGAGAACAGCCCGACGCGAGGATCGACACCCGCGATGACGGAGAAGGCGATGGCCTCCGGGATCAGCGCCAGCCCGACCACCAGGCCCGCCAGCACCTCGGTGCGCAGCACGGCGGGTGAGCGCAGGGACGGCCGATCGGGACGGGATGCGGGCGCGCGGAACCCAGGCAGGGTAATGCTCATCAAATCTCCTTGGCGGGAAGCCAGTTTGGTCAGGCGGCCGGGCGGTGGCCGATGAAGTCCAAGATGGCGCGGCGGCGCCGCTGGTAGGACTCCTCGAATTGCGCCTCGGGGGTGCGGGGTTGCTCGATGGTGATGACGTCGGCGACGGTGGCGGGCCGGTGGCTGAGCAGTACGACCCAGTCGGCCAGCAGCAGCGCCTCGTCGACGTCATGGGTAACGAACAGCAGCGTCATCTTATGCGCCTCCCACACCGACATCAGCAGCTGCTGCATCTCCAGGCGCGTCTGCGCATCCAGGGCGCCGAACGGCTCGTCCATCAGCATCACCCGCGGCTTGCAGGCCAGCCACGCGGTACCTAACGTCCGTGGTCAGTACGCCTAGGCCAGCGACTATGCAGCGGCGTTTGCGCGCCGCTTTCGCCACCTCAGCCGGCGATGCACCGGAAGCCGATGTGCGTCGTCGCGCTGTCCTGTGACTGCGACGACCGCGCCGCCGGCCGGTACCGGTGGCAGTACTCCGGCGCGCACAGGTGCGAACCGCCCTTGAGGGTCTGCATCACCGACGGGTCACCGCCCGGCGGCGGGCAGCAGCCGGACACCTCGGCGTGGGCCTGGTGCCGCGGCGTATAGCGGGTGCGGGTCCATTCCCACACGTTTCCGATCATGTCGACCAGACCAAAACCGTTGGGCGGGAATGTGCCAACCGGCGAGGTGCCGGTCCAGCCGAGGGCGCCGTCGTTGCGATACGGGAACTTGCCTTGCCAGGTATTGGCCATCAGCTGCCCATCCGGCCGGACCTCGTCACCCCACGCATAGACCGTGGTCGCACCGGCGCGGGCCGCGTACTCCCACTGCTCCTCGGTCGGCAGCCGCCTGCCCGCCCAGGCCGCGTAGGCCGCGGCGTCCGGGTACGCGACCTGAACTACCGGATGGTCGAGGCGGTCCTCGATGGTGGAGCCGGGCCCCTTCGGGTGCTTCCAGCACGCCCCCGGGACCCACGTCCACCATGCCCGCCAGTTCCGCAGGTCCACCGGGCCGGCCGTCGGCTGGAACACCAGCGCACCGGGGACGAGTTCCTCTGCCGGGACCCCGGGAAACAGCGCCGGATCGAGTTGTTGCTCGGCGACCGTCACATGCCCCGTCTCGGCCACGAATTCCGCGAACTGGGCGTTGGTGACCGGGTGCCGTTCAATCGAGAACGGCGCGACCGTCACCTCATGCACCGGCGCTTCCTCCGGGTAGAAGTGCTGCGCGCCCATGCGGTACGACCCGCCGGGGAGCGCGATCAGTTCGGTGAGCATCCCGACAGGTTAAGCATGTCGATGCAGGATGCGCCCGGCGAGTTTCGCGCCACGATGCTCCCCCGATGCACCAGACTGGGCCCATGACGGACACCACCGCGACCCGCGTCGCGGTCTACCTCGACTTCGACAACATCGTGATCTCCCGCTACGACCAGGTCCACGGCCGCAACTCGTTTCAGAAGGACAAGGCCAAGGGACTCGAACCGGACAAGCTCACCCAGGCCACCGTCGACGTCGGCGCAGTCCTCGACTTCGCGTCATCTTTCGGCACGCTGGTGCTCACCCGTGCGTATGCCGACTGGTCCGCCGAGGTGAACTCGGGCTACCGGCAGCAGCTCGTCGGACGGGCTGTCGACCTCGTGCAGCTGTTCCCGGCCGCCGCCTACGGCAAGAACGGCGCCGACATCCGGCTCGCGGTCGACGCCGTCGAAGACATGTTCCGGCTGCCCGACCTCACCCACGTCGTCATCGCCGCGGGTGATTCCGACTACATTCCGCTGGCCCAGCGCTGCAAACGGCTCGGCCGGTACGTCGTGGGCATCGGTGTGGCCGGGTCGTCGAGCCGAGCACTCGCGGCGGCGTGCGACGAGTTCGTCACCTACGACGCCCTGCCTGGCGTGCCCGTCCTCGAGCCCTCTCCGGAGCCGGCCAAGCGCACCCGCCGCAACACCAACTCCGAGGCCGAGCAGCCGGACCCGCAGGCCGCCGCCACTGCCCTACTGACCCGCGCGCTGAATATCGGGCTGGAGAAGGACGACGTCGACTGGCTGCACAACTCGGCGGTCAAGGCGCAGATGAAGCGCATGGACCCGTCGTTCAGCGAAAAGGCCTTGGGATTCAAGTCTTTCAGTGATTTCCTGCGCTCCCGCACCGACGTCGTCGAGTTGGACGAGAGCTCGACGACGCGGATGGTTCGGCTGAAGGGGGCGCAGTAGGTCGGCTCTGCGCTGCCTCACCGCTGGACTATGAGGTGGACCCGAAAGTCGATGACAACCTATCCATCCCGGGTATTCCTGGCATCCCGGGCATTCCCGGCATGCCCGCCATCGCTGGGATGCCCGTCATGGCGGGGATGCCCGACATCGCTGGCGCCGCAGGGGCTGCTGGTGCATCCCCGTCCGGGGTTGCAGCTGGTGCCGGCGGTGCCGGTGGTGGGCAGTACGTAGCGCGCGCAGTGTCGATGAACGGACCGATCTGCCCAATATTCAGGCGCAGTGAAGACAGCACATAGCCCATCGGCATCATCTGCCCGAGACCCGCAGGCACCATAGAAGCCTGCGTGCTCGCGGTGCACACAGTGCGTGCGGTGGAGACCAGCTTGCCCGGATCTCCGATGATCCCCTGTCCGGCAAGGTTGTTCACGAAGTCGTCGTCACGTGCGTCGGCATGCGCGATCGCGGGACCTGCCAGCGCGATCACCGCCATCGCACACAGCACAGATACCCGGGCCCGCATACTGACCTCCTCGCAAAATCGCAGCGCCAGAAGGCCTCCGACTGGTCTCGAGGCTGCCGATGAATTTTGACGCTATCCCAGGGCAGCACGACCTGCCGTGCTCGTAACGGTTCTTTTACATGGCCGGGTAGTCAGCACCGAACGAACAGAGTCGCTGCAACTGTCTCCGGCGGCTCTATGAAGACACCTGGGGAATCTCCCGAGAAGCCGCGAATCGGCGCAATGGGTCCAAGGAGCCATTGATAGTGCGGGCGGTGGGACTCGAACCCACACGTTCTTTCGAACACGGGCACCTAAAACCCGCGCGTCAACCAATTGCGCCACGCCCGCGACGCGCTCATCGTACCTGGCGCCATACTTCACGGGCCCTGCGGAGGCTGCTACAAGGCCGGAGCCGGCTGATGTCGCGGCCCCGGGCGATACTGGCTACCAAATACGGTCTCGACGTAGATGCGTGACAGGAACGGGTACTGACGATTGCGCAGAACCCACGCCCGTGCCGCAGCAGAGTCCGGCAACACGATTTCAACCGTACGCCGCCGTCCTGCCCCGCCGGATGCGTCGTTGGTCTCCGTGAGCTCCATTGTGGTTACCGTGGAGGCGATTTCACCCGCCTTCGCCGCGCGCCACACGGCGTCTCTCTCTTTGTAGTGGGTGCCGTCCAACTGACGCTGAAACTCGCCCAGCGCATTCGCGACAGAGTCCGGCGTGGCACGTGGGTGTTGAGTCGCCACCTCGTTGACAGCGTCCATGGTTTCCACGTCGAGAAAATCACTTTGTCGCCCTGCGGTTTTCGGACCGTGGGTGATGGCGTCCTGCAGTTGGCGCGTGAACTCGTCGCAGATCTGTTCGACGGCATCCCCCCGCAGCGGCGAAGTCGGCTGCACCGTCTGCCCAATCGTCGGAGTCACGGCGAGCCGGCGCCCCTTGACCGTGGCTGCCTCGCCGGGTGGGCGAGACGCGGTCGTTCCAACAACATTGCCGGTGCGTTCCTGTTCCTGGGCCTCGGCTTGGTACGCCCCCCGCACCTTGGCGGCGCGGTCCTTGACCGCCGCAGATACAACACGCGACTGCTGTACGCGGTCGATGTAGTCGTTTGTCCGATCAGACAACGGCGTATGTGGATTGATTTCGAGCTGCCGAGCAATGTCGTCGATGACAGTAAGCTGAAAACGGCTGATGACATGTTGAAGATTGCTGTCATTGAACCGCTCGGCTCGTTCCGCCAGAGAGAGCAGGATATTTCCCCTGTCAGCTGGCACGAAGAACTCGTAGCGAGGCTTGTCGATAATCCAGGTAAACCGCTCCCAGATGTCAGCCAGCTGATCATCGACCCATTTGCCTCTGACTGTCCGAAACACGCCAAAGAGGGCAAGAAGGGCGACCAAGATGCTGACTCCGGCAGCCGCGGCGGCGACCTGAGGTGCCGTCGGCCCGGTGTCATGTTGGGGCCCCAGCCGGTCGAAAACAGCACCGGGGACGTCCACGGTGACCAGCTTGTGTGGTGGTGGCTCACTCGTCGCGGGGGCAGCTGGCTGTCCGGCCGCCGGAGTCGGTTCGGTTGGCTGCCCCGAATGCTGATCTTTCGATGGCGCAGCCGGTGGCGGGGGATCCTTCGAAGTCGTCGCGGTCGAAGTCGGTGAAGTGGTGCGCGGGGACTGGCCAACATCGTCGGGAATGGTGACGTCGATCGCCTGAGACGGCATCGGCGTAGGACCCACCGACTGCTCGTGAAACGGCCCTAGCTGGAGCCCAAAAGCGATGAGCAGCCCGGCAACGATCAACCCGACGATGAAGATGATCGGACCGAGCACTCGCGGGCCAAATGCATCTCGGTTCCCGAGTGCCCACTGCCATCGCGACCGCGTCGCTTTCATTGGCCGGGCATCGCCGTTTTCGCGCGAGACCGCCTCGGGCGGTGGGCTCGATGCCAGCTTTCTTGACGAGGTTGATCTGGGGCCAGACACGTCGTCCCCCTCCACCCGCCGATGCGCCGGAGGATCAGTCGCGCCGCGAACATGCTGACGGTGTCAAACCGATGAACCTCCCCGCGTCGCAGCGTAGGCCGATTCGGAACCGTTCATCCGGATTCCACAATCTGCGGGTTCGCATCGTCTCTGGCCAGCTCAATAGCCTCGCCGAGTTCGTCGGCGCGAACCGGCGCGCGGTACCGTTGCCATATGTCCACTACACGGCGTAGGAGGCCGGCGCTCATCGTGCTGGTGACCGTCGCTGCCCTGGGCTGCATGGCCCTGGCCTGGTGGCAGTGGTCTCGCTTCCAGTCGAGCGCGGGCAGCTTCCAGAACCTGGGCTATGCCCTGCAGTGGCCGATGTTCGGCGCGTTCTGCTTCTACGGCTACTACAAGTTCGTCCGCTACGAGGACGAGGGCCCCGTAGCGCCGGCGACTGACGGGCCCACCCAAATCCCCGAGGGTCTGCTCCCCGAGCGCCCCAAGGCCGCCAAGGACACCGCGGACCCGACCCTCAACGAATACAACGCCTACCTCGCCGAACTGGCCGAGAACGACAAACAGGACAGGACCACCACATGACCGAGTCGCAGCCGACCGCCGTGTCGAAGGACACCATCCGCAAGGCCCTCATCGCCTACCGCGTGATGGCCTGGGCGACCGGTATCTGGCTCATCGCCCTCTGCTACGAGCTGGTGGCGCACTACGTCTTCAACGACGTCAGCCTGAACTGGATCGGCATCGTCCACGGCTGGGTGTACTTCATCTATCTGCTGTGCACGTTCAACCTGGCCGTCAAGGTCCGCTGGCCGCTGGGCCAGACCATCGGCACCCTCTTCGCCGGTACGGTCCCGCTGCTCGGCATCATCGTCGAGCACTTCCGCACCGAAGACGTGAAGAAGCGCTTCGACCTCGCCTGACGCCGAAGGCATTCGCGACTGTAACCGCAGGGCGGTAATCGGGCCCGGAAACCGCCGTGGCGTTACGGTCGCGGTGCTCACCCAACCGTCACGACGCTTGTAGCCCAGCAGGCCACACCGCGTCGGTCAGGTCGCGTGAGAGTCGGATGGTCACGTCGTCGACCGCACAGCGCGATGCCCTCGCATGAGCGATTCTGCGCAACACGACGCCGCTGGGGTCACGCGACGTAACTCGAATGACGAGCCAACCCATCTCAATCATTTCCTCGATCCGCGCGATGTCCTTGCGAATCTGATCGGGATCCATGTGGTGCCGGCCCTCGTATTCGACCGCAATCTTCAGTTCGGGCCACGCGAGATCGACCACCCCGATCACGACACCGTATTCGTTGTAGATCGGGTGCTGGCTGACCGGTCGTGGAAAACCTGCTTTGACAAGCAACAGCCGCAACCGCGTCTCGCCCGGCGATTCGGCGCCAGGGTCCACCAGCGAGAGTGTCACCCGAGCCCGCTTCAGGCCTCGCCGCCCAGGGTGGCGTTCGACAGCCGCCTCGACGTCCGCGACCGTCAACCGCGCCGCCCGAGCCAACGCGTCGATGGCCGCGACCGCGACGTCCTCGCGACACCGGCGAGCCAGGTCAACGGCTGTGCGCGACGGCGTGGTCAGCCGCATCTCGCCGATCGCGCACACCTCATCACCATCCAAAGTGTCCGCCCACGCCACGATGCCGCGCGCGGGCCGTCGATTACTGTGAATGATGTTGGCCGGCAACGCCGCATCGATGTACCGGGCTCCGTGGAGCGCGGCCGCAGAGAAGCCCGCGAGTACACCCGTGCGTCTGGATCGCAACCAAGCCGCCTTGGCCCGCATGATCGCAGTCGGCTGCGTGCCCCGCGGCACATACACATCCTGGTGGACGGCAACGAAATTAGTTCGCAACTGATGACGCGTCAGCCTGCCCACAGCCAATGCCTCGCTGCCGATGAATGGCTCCCCCATGATGGCAGTGTGCCCAGCCGCCGGCCGCTGACCAAGGCGCAGCGACGAAGCCCTGTGCATAACCCGGCGAACCCCGTCGCGACCGTAACGCCACGGCGGAAACCGGGCCGGAAAACCGCCGTGGCGTTACGGTCGCAGCACCAGCACGACCTCAGCCCAGCCGCTTGAGCACCTCGACCGCCAACTGCTCGCCGCGGTCCTCCTGCAGGAAGTGCGACGCACCTTCGATGCGGACCTGCTCGTCGACGGTCGGAATCAGGTCGACGAACGCCTCGCCAGCGCGCGGGTACGGGAACACCGGGTCCTGGTCGGAGAACGCGACCAGCGCCGGCTTCTCCCAGCGCGACAGCGCGTCGGTGACGGCCTGCATCTCGGCAGCGCCGGCGGCGTCTTCAGTGATCGGCACCAAAAGCGGGAACTGCGCGGCGCCCGCCTTGGACTCCACGGTGGGGAACGGCGCGTCGTAGGCGGCGACCACCTCGGGTGACAACTCTGTCGTCGTCGCACCCTGAATCACGAAGCCGACGGGCAAGTCAGGGTTGGCCTCCGCGAAGGCACGCCACGCCATGAAGCCCTTCGAGACCCGGCCTGTGAACAGCCCGGTGTTGAAAATCGCCAGGGCGCCAACCTGATCCGCGTTCTCCATCGCCCACCGCAGGCCGATCGGTCCGCCCCAGTCTTGCACGATGGCGGTGGCATCCTGCAGCCCCAGACCGCCCAGCACGCGCGTCACCAACTCCACGTGCTTGTCATAGCTGTACCACCGGCGATCGGTGGGCTTGTCGGAGCGACCGAAGCCCGCATAGTCGGGCACGATCACCCGATGGCCGGCCTCGACGAACGGGCCGATCATCTTGCGGTACAGGTACGCCCACGTCGGCTCGCCGTGGAAGCAAACGATGGGCTTGCCGTCGCGCGGCCCCTCGTCGAGGTAGTGCATGCGCAAGCCGTCGATGTCGACGTAGTTGGGGGCGAAGTCGTAGCCCAGCAGATTCGCGAATCGCTCATCGGGGGTACGGAAGACCTCAAGGTTAGTCATGTGGTCAAGTTAGCCATTGTTGACCGACCGGTCAACTACCAATTAGAGTCCACAGGTGCCCCGGACTTCCGACGCCCGTGACCGCCTGGTCGCGACTGCCGCCCGACTCTTTCTCGAACGCAGCTACCAAGCCGTCGGGGTCGATGAACTGTGCCGCGCCACCGACATCCGCAAAGGCAGCTTCTACCACTACTTCTCATCGAAATCCGAGCTGGCCAAAGCCGTTATCGACCTGCACGCCAAGGCATTTCAACGTCAGCTCGCCGGCTCCCCCACCGCGACCCCGGCCGAGAAGCTGCACGCGGTACCCGACGCGATCGGCGCCATCCAATCCGCCCTCGAAGCCCAATTCGGCCGCGCGGTGGGCTGCCCGTTCGGCAACTTCGCCGCCGAACTGTCCACCACCGACGACGATCTGCGCGCGCACCTCGCACACACCCTGGCCGCGATGCAGCATCACCTGGCGCTCATCTGCCAGGAAGCCCTGGCCGACGGAACCCTGCGTCCGGGTACCGATCCCGAACAGCTCGCGCACGCACTACTGGCGCAGTATCAGGGCATCATCCTGCTGGCCAAGCTGAACGATTCTGGCGTCGCGCACCTCGCACCCGCGCTGCACGACTTCATCAACGGATACCTGGTCACGCCGTAGCTCACGCGCACCTGCTGGCCAGGCGGCTCTCATCACATCCTCGGGCATCATTCGGCCTCTCGCTCACTGAAACGCATTTGTCTACTTGTCAGACAAGTGCGATAGTTCGTCGTGCCGATCCCAAGGAGAACTCATATGCCCGCCGAACGCCCCGCTCCGCCGAACGCCGCCGTCATGCGAGGCGGACTACCCGCCGAACTCGGTGTGGGCACCATCGGCGGAATGATCGGCGGCCTCTTCGGCGGCGGCAGCGGCGTCTTCTACGTGCCGGCCCTGGAGCATTTGACCGCGCTGCCGCGGCCAACCCTGCACGGGACGGCCACCGCCGCCAACACCGCCGTTGTCGGGGTCGGCGCACTGACCTTTGCGTTGGCCGGCGGCAGCATCGACTGGAACGCCGGCATCGGCATGCTGGTCGGAGGGACGATCGGCGGCCTCTTCGGCGCCAGGCTGATCATGAAGGTGTCCCACGCCACCCTGCGCTGGCTATTCGTCACGGTGCTCTTACTGTCGGCGCTCAAGCTCGGCCTGGACATCGCCGGCGTCCACCTGCTCCAAGGCGGGGCGGCATTTTCCGCCGCTGTCGTTCACAACTGGATCTACGTCGCGCCGGTCTCGCTGGCCAGCGGGCTGCTGATAGGCGCCTGGGCCGCAGCAGTCGGCCTGGGCGGCGGGCTACTCGCCGTTCCCGCACTGATGATGTTGTTCGGCTGCGACCTGCATACGGCGATTGGAACATCGCTGCTGATGTTCGTCCCGAACTCGATCGTCGGATGGATCATGCACGCCCGCCAAGGAACAGCGTCACCCCGGCTGAGTCTGACCCTCAACGTCGGCGCGCTGCCGGGGGCGATTGCCGGCGCAGTGCTGGCCCTGGTCCTGAACGCCAAGGCACTGTCGGCGACATACGCCGCCTTCTGCCTATTCGTCGCAATCCGCGAACTGATCCGGATGTACCGCGCACGATCCCCACAGATCGACGCCGAACCCCAGGACATCGTCGTCGCTATCGCCGATGCGCCATGAGAGCCGAGACTAGCCCGCAGCCAACTCCCGCAGCGCCGGTACCAACTGCGCCAACGCGCGCCCGCGGTGTGACGCCGCGTCCTTCTCGGCAGGCGTCAGCTCCGCGGCCGACACCGAACCACCGGCCGGTACGAAGATCGGGTCATAGCCGAATCCACCGGACCCCCGCGGCTCCCGCGCGATAACGCCCGGCCACTCACCGCGCACCACCACCGAACCTGCGGCGGAAACCAGCGCGCAACACGACACGAACGCCGCACCGCGACGGTCGTCGGGCACATCCTCGAGCTGCCCGAGCACCAGCTCCAGATTCGCCCGGTCATCCCCATGGCCGCCGGCCCACCGCGCCGAGAGCACGCCGGGCATGCCGTTCAACGCATCGACCGACACTCCGGAATCATCTGCGATGCAAGGAATTCCGGTGGCCTCGAACCCGTCGCGGGCCTTGGCCAACGCGTTCTCCTCGAACGTCGCCCCGGTCTCGGGCGCCTCGGGGTACTCGGGCACATCGGCCAACGACAACAACGTCAGACCGACAACACCCGCGGCATCAAGGACGCGCTGCAGCTCCGCCAGCTTCTTCGCATTGCGCGAAGCGACCAGAAGCTCAGGCACCAAATGCCTTCTTCGCGGGCCCCGTCGGCTCGGGCAGCACACCCGGATACGGCAGCTCCAGAGCCTCGCGCTGCAGCGCGAACAGCTGGTCGCAGGCAGCCAAAGCCGCGTCCAGAAGCTTGTCCAGCGTCGAGCGCGGGAACGTCGCACCCTCGCCGGTCCCCTGCACCTCCACCAGGGTCCCGGTGTCGGTGGCGACGACGTTCATGTCGACCTCCGCGCGCGAGTCCTCGGTGTACGGCAGGTCCGTGCGGACGCGGCCGTCGACCACACCCACCGACACGGCAGCGATGGCACACGACAGCGGCCGCGGATCCTTCAACCGTCCGGCCGCGGCCAGGTAGGTGACAGCGTCGGCCAACGCCACATACGCGCCGGTGATCGCTGCAGTGCGGGTACCGCCGTCGGCCTGCAGCACGTCGCAGTCGATGGCGATGGTGTTCTCGCCCAGGGCACTCAAATCAATGCACGCACGCAGCGAGCGGCCGATCAACCGGCTGATCTCCTGGGTCCGCCCACCGACGCGGCCCTTCACCGACTCGCGGTCGGAGCGGTCATGCGTGGCGGCCGGCAGCATCGCGTATTCGGCGGTCAGCCAGCCCAAGCCGGAACCCTTGCGCCAGCGCGGCACGCCTTCGGATACCGATGCCGTGCACATCACGCGCGTTTCACCGAACTCCACCAACACCGACCCCGCAGGGTGGTTGGTGAATCCTCGGGTGATCTTTACCGGGCGGAGTTCGTCGTCAAGGCGACCGTCTTCTCGTCGGGACACCCGACAACCCTAGCGGGCCGCCCTGAGCACGGCGGTGACTTACCGGCGGGTGATGTCGAACGACTCGTTGCAGACCACGCCGTGCACGGGTCCGTCGAACTCGGCCTTGGCCTCGCTGATGACGTCCTCGCGGGACGTCCACGGCGGGATGTGGGTCAGCAGCAGCTCTTTGACGCCGGCCTCGCGAGCCGCGCGGCCGGCCTCGGTGCCGGACAGGTGCAACTTCGGCGGACGGTCGGGAGAGTCGGTCCACGACGCCTCGCACAGGAACACGTCGGCACCGCGAGCCAGGTCGACCAACGCGTCGCAGTAGCCGGTATCCGCGGAGTAGACGAGCGTCGCGCCGGACGGATCGGTGAAGCGCATGCCGTACGACTCGGTCGGGTGGCAGACCAGGCGCGGCGTCACGGTCAGCGAGCCGATCTCGACGTCTTCGCCGTCCACCCAGACCTTGATGTCGAAGATGTCGGTGATGTCGTCGATCTCGCCGCCCTCGGGTGACGACGCCGCACCGAGCCGGTGCCAGGTGGCCGCCGGCCCGAACATCAGCGCGCGGCCGACCGGCGGATTCGGGTGGTAGCGCCGCCAGACGAACAGCCCTGGCAAGTCCAAACAATGGTCGGCATGCAGATGCGACAGCAATATATTTACCGAACCCGGATCGGCATGACGCTGCAGTGCGCCGAGCACCCCGCCGCCGAAGTCGATAACCATCGGCGTGGTGTCCGGAGCGGTCAGCAGATAGCCCGAGGCCGGAGAATCCGGCCCACCCACGCTGCCGGAGCAACCGAGAATGGTGAGGCGCACACCCCTAGCTTGCCACGCCGACACGCCCTGCGACGAAAAGACGGCACCTTTGGGCGGCCAGTTTCTCGATTACTCCCGAAAGCGATACCGATCACGCTTGGGGCAGCGCGATGGGCGGCGAATGCCGAATTCAGCAAATTACGTCGGAATCGACGGCAGGGCTGCGCCCTTACGCCGTTCGCGCGCTTCTCTTTCCGGACTGCTCAGCAAATACGCGGCGAGCACACCGGCGATGCCACCGCACAGATGGCCCTGCCACGACACGCCGAAGGTGCCCGGCAGCGCGCCCCACAGCACACCGCCATAGACGAACAGCACCACGACGCCGACGACGATCTGCCACGCATGCCGAGTGAAGAAGCCGAACACGATGAGGAACGTCAGCCAGCCGAAGATCAGCCCAGACGCCCCGATGTGCACCGACTCGACGCCCTGCGGCGCGCCGATGTTGCCGATGAGCCACGTACCGAAACCGCCGAGCAGCCAGATGATCAGAGTGGCCGCGAGGAACCGGCCCATGCCCGCGAGCGTCACCAGGAACCCGAGCACCAAGGCCGGACCCGTGTTCGCGAGCAGGTGCGCCCAGTCGGCGTGCAGCAGCGGCGCCCACAAGATGCCCCAGAGGCCATCGGTCTCCAGCGGCCGGATGCCGTCCTGATTGAGCTCCTGATGATGCAGCGCATCCCAGCCTTCGATGAGCCACAGCAGCGCGACGAAGCTGACGATCGTGACACCGCCGACCTTCCACGTCGCAGGCGGCTTCGGCTTCGACGGAGTCGTGGACAAGTCGTGCGTCATGCTCGATCCGCTCCGCTACTCGCTGGCGTCATACCCTCAGGCTACCGACGAACGACGTCAGGCGAAGGCTCCCGGCAGCAGCTCGCGGTAGGTCGGGATATCGGCGATCGACTCCGCAGCCAGCACCCCGACCATCACGGCGGTGGCGAGCGCGTCAGCAGCAGCGGCCCCGATCTCGGAGATCAGTCGCGTCTCAGGATTCATCTGCTCCGGCGTCGCCGGGTCCGGCTCGATGTGGACCCGGCCCGTCGCCAGCGCGAAGACGGTGTCGCCGTCGACGGCGGTATGCGCCGGACGGATCGTGTGGGCCAGTCCGTTGTGCGCGGCGACGGCCACCTTCTTGCAGCCGCCCGGGCTGAGCGCGGCATCGGTCGCGACGACGGCGATGGTCGTGTTGAGCGGCTTGGGGTCTTTCACCCGGGTCGCATACGCCTCGATCTGGTCGGCCGGTGGCGGCTTCAGGCCAAACCGGGCGATCTGGTCCGCCGACCACGGCAGCCCGGTCTGCGGGTCGACGACGTGGCCGGCCGCATTGACGATGACGAGCGCCCCGACGGTGACACCATTGTCGAGCGTGACCGATGCCGTCCCGAGTCCGCCCTTGAGCGCCCCGGCCCGTGCACCCGCGCCCGCGCCCACGTTGCCGGTGGGCACGTCGGTGCCGGCATGGGCGACGGCCTGGTAGCCGAATTCGGCCGTCGGCCGGTTGGCCCACGCGCCGACGGGTAGATCGAAGATCACGGCGCCCGGCACGATCGGCACCCGCCCGCCGGGCATCTTCACGCCGCGGTCGTGTTCCTCGAGCCAGGTCATGACGCCGTCGGCCGCGGCGAGCCCGTAGGCGCTGCCGCCGGTGAGCACGATCGCGTCGACATGCTGCACGCTGTTGGACGGGTCGAGCAGGTCGGTCTCGCGGGTGCCGGGCGCTCCGCCGCGCACGTCGACCGCGCCGACGGTTCCGGGCGGCGCGAGCACGACGGTGGTGCCGGTCGCCCAGCCGCCGCCCAGGGTGGCGTCTTCGATCCGCTGGTAGTTGCCGACCAGGATGTCAGGGACGAAGGTGATGGAACCCGTCACCGCTCGTCCAGCAGACTCAGCACCAGATACTCCTGCAGATACGTCAGCCACTGATACACCTCCAGATGCCCCGCCATCGGATGATCCGGCGAAAGACGTTGCGGCCCATCGGGTCCGATGTCGAGCATGGCGCCAAGGGCCAGCCGCACGTCGTTGATCGCGGCCGCCCAGTCCTGCGCCTGCTCTTCTGTCAGTTCGAACTTGCCTGCCGGCTCCGGAAGCGAGTCCAGAAGGCGTTGCGCGGCTTGCCGTTTGGCGTCGATGATGGTCGGTTCATGCAGGCTGCGCAGTGCGCCGTTGAGGCTCTCACCGGCGGCGCGGCCGTCTGGATGCTTGGCCGGGTCGTGATAGAAGTCCGGCAGCAACCGGCGCATGGTGTCGTCGTCGGGGGGCTGCGACGGCCCGATCTTCATGCCGGTCAATTCGGCGAGTTCGTCACGCGGTAAAGCGGATTCGCGTTCGTCGAGCATCTCGATCAGCGAGCCGACCAAGTTGCGCAGCATGGTGACTTCGTGCGCTTCCAGACCCGACTTGATGCGCACGCCCGACGACGTGGTCACCCGCTTCCACTTGCGCACCGCTCAGCGGTCCTGCTGCATGGTTGCCCACAGCCCGGCTGCGTGCAGTTTGGTGACGTCGACCTCCATCGACTCCCGGCTGCCCGCCGAGACGACGGCTTTACCCTCGGTGTGCACCTGCATCATCAACTCGGTGGCGCGCACCTCGCTGTAACCGAAAAGCTTCTGGAAGACGTAAGTCACGTAGGTCATCAGATTCACCGGGTCGTCCCAGACGATGGTCACCCACGGACTGTCCAGGCCGGCCACCTCTTCGACGTCAGTCGCGGGGCTTGTCCGCGCGACTACCGTCGACGAGCTGGCACCCAGAACCATGAGCCCAGAATAGCGGGGCAGATGCGCGGTGAAGAACCAGTACGGTGAGGTCTGTGACCGCCGCGTTGCTGACCGACAAATACGAGCTCACCATGCTCGCTGCCGCCCTGCGCGACGGCACGGCGCATCGTCGCGCGTCGTTCGAGGTGTTTGCCAGGAGACTGCCGTTCGGACGCCGATACGGAGTGGTCGCCGGCACCGCGCGGTTCCTGGCGGCGCTCGCCGACTTCCGGTTCGACGACACGGCGCTGGCCTCACTGGACTTTCTCGACGCCGAGACACTGCGCTGGCTCGCTGACTACGAGTTCCGCGGCGACATCGACGGCTACCCCGAGGGCGAGCTGTACTTCCCCGATTCTCCGGTGCTGTCGATCCACGGCACGTTCGCCGAATGCGTGATTCTCGAGACCCTCGTGCTGTCGATCTTCAATCACGACACCGCGATCGCGTCAGCGGCCGCGCGCATGGTCAGCGCCTCGACCGGCCGGCCGCTCATCGAGATGGGTTCGCGCCGCACACACGAGCACGCCGCGGTCGCCGCGGCCCGGGCCGCATACCTCGCCGGGTTCCTCGCCTCCTCGAACCTGGAGGCGCAGCGGACCTACGGCGTCCCCGCGCTGGGCACCAGCGCGCACGCCTTCACCATGGTGCACACCGCGACGAGCGGTCCCGACGAGGTTGCCGCGTTCCGCGCCCAGGTCGACGCGTTGGGCGTCGGGACGACGCTGCTGGTCGACACCTACGACATCACCCAGGGCGTGGCCAACGCCATCGAGGTGGCCGGACCCGAGCTCGGCGCGGTCCGTATCGACTCCGGCGACCTGGGCGTCATGGCCCGCCAGGTCCGCGACCAACTCGACGCACTGGGTGCGCGCGGCACCAAGATCGTGGTGTCCGGCGACCTCGACGAATACTCGATCGCCGCGCTGGCCGCCGCACCGGTCGACGTCTACGGCGTCGGCACGTCAGTGGTCACCGGGTCCGGTGCGCCAACGGCGTCGATGGTCTACAAGCTGGTCGAGGTCGACGGCATGCCGGTGGCAAAACGCAGCAACCGCAAGGAATCTCACGGCGGCCACAAGGCGGCGCTGCGGTTGGCAAAAGAGTCGGGAACCATCATCGAAGAGGTGGTGTACCCGGCCGATTCACCCCCACCCGACGACGGACGGGTGCTGACGGTTCCGTTGGTGCGGTCGGGTTCGGTCGTGTGCCACTCGTCGCTGGCCGATGCCCGTGCGCGCGTCGCCGCCGGACTGCACAGCCTGCCGTGGGACGGACTCAAGCTCTCCGCCGGTGAGCCCGCCATCCCGACCCGACTGGTGGGTGCATGAGCCGCAAAACCAAAGCGACGGACGCTACAAACGTTTCTGGGCTGCTGTCCATCGCGGTATCCGCCCTCGGCGGTGCCGAGCGCAGCGGCCAGATCGAGATGGCCGAAGCCGTCGGCCATGCCTTCGACAACGGTGAACACCTGGCGGTTCAGGCCGGCACCGGCACCGGAAAGTCCTTGGCGTACCTGGTGCCATCCATCGCGCACGCCGTCGCATCGAATCAGCCTGTGGTGGTGTCGACCGCGACCATCGCACTGCAGCGCCAGCTTGTGGACCGCGACCTGCCCCGCTTGGCCGACGCCTTGGCTCCGCACCTGCCGCGCCGTCCCGAGTTCGCATTGCTCAAGGGCCGCGGAAACTACCTGTGCCTGAACAAGGTTCACAGCGGAGCCTCTGCCGAAGAAGATCTCCCCCAGGAGGAGCTGTTCAACCCTGTCGCCGCGTCGGCGTTGGGCCGTGACGTCAAGCGACTCATCGAATGGTCGTCGGACACCGAGAGCGGTGACCGCGACGAGGTGGTGCCGGGCGTGCTGGACCGCGCCTGGTCGCAGGTCAGCGTCGGCGCCCGGGAGTGCATCGGCGCCACGCGATGCCCTTACGGCACAGATTGTTTCGCCGAGAAGGCCCGCGCCAAGGCGGGTGCGGTCGACGTCATCGTCACCAACCACGCGCTGCTGGCCATCGATGCCATCTCCGAGGTCAATGTGCTGCCCGAACACCAGTTGCTCGTGGTCGACGAGGCCCACGAACTGGTCGACCGCGTCACGAGCGTGGCGACCGGCGAGCTTTCCGCAACGTCCATGGCCGTGGCACTCCGACGCGCCGCCCGGCTGGTGGAACCTGAACTGGCAGAACGCCTCGAGGCTTCCATCGCCACACTGGGGTCGGCCATCCACGATATGGAGCCCGGACGCATCGACGTGCTCGACGACGAACTCGCCACCTATCTGACGGTAGTGCGCGATTCGACGGACAAGGTCAAGATGGCGATCGATACCGCACCGTCGGACCCCACCGCCGCGGCCGCACGCAGCGAGGCCGTCACCGCGCTGACCGATCTCAGCGACACCGCGTCCCGCATCATCGACTCGTTTGTGCCGGCCATCCCCGACCGCTACGACGTGGTGTGGCTGGACCGCGAAGAGTCCAGGGGCTCAGTGCGTTACGTCCTGCGAGTAGCTCCGCTGTCGGTGGCCGGGCTACTGCGCGGCCGGCTGTTCGGCGAGGTGACCGCAGTGCTGACGTCGGCGACGCTGACCATTGGCGGGCGCTTCGAATCGATGGCCCGAGCGTGGGGACTGTCGGCGCCCTCGGAAGAGGATGCCTCCACGTCGTCAGCTCCTCGGTGGAAGGGCATGGACGTGGGTTCGCCCTTCTCCCACGCCAAGTCGGGAATTCTGTATGTCGCGAAGCATCTGCCGCCACCAGGACGCGACGCCGCTCCACCGGAGCAACTCGACGAAATCTACGAGCTGATCACCGCTGCCGGCGGACGTACGCTCGGCCTGTTCTCGTCGATGCGCGCCGCCAAGACCGCCGCCGAGATCATGCGTGAACGGCTCGACACCCCGGTGCTGTGCCAGGGCGAGGACTCGACGTCAACGCTGGTGCGCCGCTTCACCGAAGACGCCGAGACGTCGCTGTTCGGCACGCTGTCGCTGTGGCAGGGCGTCGACGTGCCGGGACCGTCGCTGTCGCTGGTGATCATCGACCGAATTCCGTTCCCCCGCCCCGACGATCCGCTACTGACGGCGCGCCAGCGGGCCGTTGCCGCACGCGGCGGCAACGGATTCATGGCGGTGGCGGCATCGCACGCCGCGCTGCTGCTGGCGCAGGGCGCGGGGCGACTGCTGCGCAGCGTCAACGACCGGGGCGTCATCGCGATCCTGGACTCCCGGATGGCGACGGCGCGCTACGGCGGATTCCTGCAGTCGTCGCTGCCGCCCTATTGGTCGACGACCGACCCGGTTCGGGTGCGCAGCGCACTGGAGCGGCTGGCTGCATCCAGCTGACGAGACTCGTGGGCCGTGCGCCCGCGGTCTGCGCCGCCCGCAGCCCACAGCCCCGGGGAACTCCTTCCCCACCACTTCACGTCAGGACCTGTCAACCGAGGCTGACACCGTCAGCATGTGATGACAATGTCAGCCCATGCTGTCGGGTCCGGATCGCACACGTTGCAGACAGAGGCGACACGCCCGACGTCGATCACAACCCACGCAGCCGCTCGACATGGTCGCGCTGCAATTCGGCTGCCCGCGTGAGGAACTCGGTGATCAGCTCGAGCTGTTTGGTGCTGTATCGGCTCAGCAAGCTGCGCTCCCCCTCGGCCACCAGCGGACCGATGAGTTCGAAGGCGCGCTCACGCGCACCTGCGGTGGCGTGCACCAGCAGTTTGCGGCGATCACTCGGGTGCGCTGAGCGCGTCACATAACCGACCTTCTCCAAGCGGTCGAGCATCGTCGTGGCGCTGCCGGTGGTCAGACCCAGCCGGTCGGCCAACTCCCGCGGGGTGAGGCCATCCGGCGTTTCCTGGATCAGGATCTCGAGACACCGCGCATCCGTCGTGTTGATGCCGAGCAGCCGCGCGACCTCGCGGTCGAAGTCGTCGACCGCCGCCTGATAGGCCTGCACCGCCGCACCCAGACGGTCCGTCACCGGTTTTTCGCTTGACAATCGAGCGATCTTCCTTTCATTCTATTGCTTGATAATCAAGCTATCTGATTGTCGAGCCATCTGGCGAGATACCGAGGAACACGCATGACCGAAGCACTCATCATCGGCGCCGGGGTTGCCGGCCCGGTCCTGGGCATCGCGCTGCAGCGGGTGGGAATCGACGCGCACGTCTTCGAACGCTCCCCGTCCGGCGCCGACCTCCGCGGCGCCTGGCTGAACTTTCAGGCCAACGGCATGGATGCGCTGCGCGCTGTCGATGCAGCCGGGCCGCTCGAGAACCTGGGTTACCCGAACGACGCCATCAGTTTCATCACCGGCAGCGGTAGAGAGCTGGGCCGAATTCCCATGGCCGCACGGCGCCCGGACGGCCAGCTGTCGGTCATGATGCGTCGCGCCGACCTCTACCGCGAACTCAACGCGCTGGCCACCGAACGCGGTGTGCACTATAGCTACGGCACGGAGTTCGTCTCCGCGACAACAGCTTCCAACGGCCGGGTCCGTGCGCGATTCGCCGACGGCAGTACCGCGACCGGCGATCTTCTGATCGGCTGCGACGGGATTCATTCGGCAGTGCGCCACACCATCGACCCGCACGCTCGCGCGCCCCGCTACGTGCCGGTACTCAACGTCGGGGGTTACATCCCGAACTTCACCGTCGACGTGCCGCCGCGCGAATTCCGGATGCAGTTCGGCACCCGGTGCTTCTTCGCCTGGTTCCCGACCCCGGACGGTGGCACCGTCTGGTTCGCCAACCCACCGATGGCCCGCGAACCCGAACGCGGGGTGTTGTCCGACATGACCGACGCCGACTGGCGAAACTGGCTGCACCAGTTGATGTCCGGCGATACCGGACCCGCCCACGACATCATCGACGCCGCGCCTGGCCCGATGATCGGGTGGGCCACCTACGACCTACCGGTGGTCAAGCACTGGCACAACCACCGCAACCAGATCATCATCGGCGACGCCGCCCATGCCACCGCACCATCGGCAGGCCAAGGCGCGTCGATGTCCGTCGAGGACGCCGTCATACTCGCGCAGTGCCTGCGCGATTGCCCTGACATCCCAACGGCATTCACGACATTCGAATCGCTGCGCCGCAGCCGGGTGGAGAAGATCGTCCGCCACGGACACCGGTCGGCCAACAGCAAGGCCGCCGGCCCGGTAGGGCGGTTCCTGCGTGACCTGATTCTGCCGGTGGCGTTCCGGCAGGCCGCCAAAGACGACGGCCGCTCGATGATGTGGCTGCAGGGCCACCACATCGAGTTCGACCACACCGTCCAGCCGGTGCCTGCCTAGTTACACCGGCAGGCGCACCACGAACCCGGACTCCAGCGCCACCCACAGCGCGCCATCACGATCGACGGCCAACCCGTGCGGCTCGCTGCCCGGCGGCAGATCGAATGTCGAGACCTCGCCGTCGGCGGTGACCCGGGCGATGGCATCTGCGCCCCACAGACTCACCCACACGCCATCGGCCGCATCGGCGACCACCGCGTGCGGCTTGCCCGGCAGGTCCAATTCCTGGATGGCGTCATTCAGCGGGATGCGGCCCAGCTTGCCCGCACCAATTGCGGTGAACCACACGGCATCGTCATGGGTGGCGCAGATGCCGACGGGCCCCGCGGACGGCGTCGGAGTCTGCCGGACCGACAGCTTGCCGTCCACCGTCAGTCGCCCGATGGCAGACTTCTGATTCAGCGTGAACCAGAGTGCACCGTCGCCGCCTCCGGTGATCATCGACGGCATCCCGCCGGGCGCGGCGACCTGCTCCACGACGCCGTCGGCACCTACGCGACAGACCGTCCCAGCGTCCATGGCGGTGAACCAGACGGCGTCGTCGGGTCCGACTGCGATGCCGAATGGCGCACTGCCCGAATCTAGTTCAACGAACGTCAGGGCACCGTCACCATTGATCCGGCCCAGCCGGTCGGTGCCGGCACAGGTGAACCACATCGCCCCATCGGAGCCCGCGCAGATCTGCATCGGCCGGCTGTCGGCACCGACTTCGAACAGCCGCACGGCACCGCGGGCGTCAACCCGGGCCACCGAACCTGCCGACACCAACGTCACCCACATCGCGCCGTCCGGGCCGGCCGCCAGCGCGTACGGTCCACCATCGACCGCAACAGTCAGTGCACTCACGCCAGCGTGACCAGCCCGAGTTCGTTGTCGGCGGCCAGCAATGCGTTGTGCGGCAACACCCGAACGGTGTACCCGACGGGCCCGGCCACCGGCAGCGGCGTGGTTGCCGAGAAGACTTCGACGCCACCCTCGCCGGAATTCGTGTGCGTCATGGGCACCGTCACCGGGTCCACCAGTTGGTCGCCGGCGTCGACCCGTCCCAGAACCGCTTGCACCACAACTTCGTCGGTGCGCAGACCAGCCAGCTGCACCTTGGCGGTCAGCGACAACTCCGAACCCAGCAGCGGCGTATCGGGCAGCCCGTAGCTGTCGACGTCGGTGATCTGAATCTTCGGCCAGGTCTCGGTCACCCGCTGGCGATAGGCGGCCAACGACCGGGCCGCACCGAACGGCACGCCGTCGATCGGCTCTATCGTGTGCCGGAACGACTGCGCCGCAGGGCCGTAATACTTCTCGGTGTAGTCGCGCACCATGCGCGACGCCAGCACCTTCGGCCCGAGCGACTGCAAGGTGTGCCGCACCATCTCGACCCATCGCATCGGCACGTCGTGCTCATTGCGCTCGTAGAACTTGGGCGCCACCGAGTGCTGCATCAGGTCGTACAGCGCGGCGGCTTCGAGGTCGTCGCGGCGGGTCTCATCGGTGACGCCGTCAGCAGTCGGTATTTCCCAACCGTTTTCGCCGTCGTACCACTCGTCCCACCAGCCGTCGCGGATCGAGAGGTTAAGCCCACCGTTGAGCGCGCTCTTCATGCCCGACGTGCCACACGCTTCCAGCGGACGCAGCGGGTTGTTGAGCCACACATCGCAGCCCCAGTACAGCACGCGGGCCATCGACATGTCGTAGTCCGGCAGGAATGCGATCCGGTGCCGCACCTCGGGCCGGTCGGCGAATTTCACCACCTGCTGGATCAGCGCCTTCCCGCCGTCGTCGGCCGGATGCGACTTGCCCGCGACGATCAGCTGCACCGGCCGCGACTCGTCGAGCAGCAGCCTTTCCAGCCGCTCCGGGTCGCGCAGCATCAACGTCAACCGCTTGTACGTGGGCACCCGGCGAGCGAAGCCGATTGTCAACACCGACGGATCGAAAGCCGTTGCGATCCAACCGAGTTCGGCCTCGGTGGCACCGCGCTCCAGCCACGAACGCCGCAGTCGCGCCCGCACATCGGCAATGAGCATCCTGCGCAGCTGCGACCGGATCCACCACAGGTGGCCAGGGTCGACGTCGTGCAGCCGCTGCCACAGGTGCGGCTCCCCCGCCGCCTGGTCGACCGCCTCCATGCCCTCGACGCCGACCAGCTCCCGGCCCAACTCCAGCCACTTCGGCGCCGCCCACGTGGGCGCGTGCACGCCGTTCGTGATCGAGCCGATGGGAACCTCGGCCTGGTCGAATCCCGGCCACAGTTCGTTGAACATGCCGCGGCTCACCCGGCCGTGCAGCAGGGACACCCCGTTGGCGCGCTGCGCGAGCCGTAAACCCATGTGTGCCATGTTGAATTTGCTCGGGTCGTCCTCGGCACCGAATGCGACCACGCGGTACAGCGGCACCTCGGGCAGCAGCGGTGCGGCGACGGTGTCGTCGAAGTAGCGGCGCACCATCTCGACAGGGAACCGGTCGATGCCCGCCGGCACCGGGGTGTGGGTGGTGAACACGGTCGACGACCGGACGACCGTCAGCGCGGTCTCGAAGTCCAGTCCTGAGCCGCTGATGTACTCCCGAATACGTTCCACGCCAAGGAAACCCGCGTGGCCTTCGTTCATGTGATAGACCTCGGGCGCTTCGATGCCCTCGATCTCGGTGAACGCCCGGATGGCGCGGATGCCACCGATGCCGGCGAGTAGCTCCTGCTTGATCCGGTGTTCCTGGTCGCCGCCGTACAGCCGGTCGGTCACCGAACGCAGCTCATGGTCGTTCTCAGGGATGTCGGAGTCGAGCAGTAACAACGGAACTCGCCCGACCTGCGCCACCCATACCCGCGCCCGCAGCACCTGCGACTCCGGCAGGTTCAGGGACACCAGGGTCGGTTGGCCGTCCGCGCCGGTCAACAGCCGCAGCGGCAGACCCTGCGGGTCGAGCGACGGGTAGTTCTCGTGCTGCCAACCGTCGGCCGTCAGCGACTGCTTGAAATAGCCGGACCGGTAGTGCAGCCCGACCGCGATCAAAGGCAGGCCGAGGTCCGACGCCGACTTGAGATGATCACCCGCGAGGATGCCCAGACCACCGGAGTAGTTGGGCAGGACTTCCGCGACGCCGAACTCCATGGAGAAATAGGCGATGCCCTTCGGCATCGCGGGGCCGCCGTCCTCGGCATGGTCGGCCTGCTCCTGGTACCACAGCGGCCGGCTCAGATAGTTGTCCAGATCGGTGGCGCGGTAGTCCACCCGGCCGACGAAGTCCTCGTCGGCCGCCAGTTCGTCGAGGCGCGCGGGGCTGACCGCGCCGAGCAACGCCACCGGGTCGGCGCCAACCTGTTCCCACAGCACCGGATCGATCTCCGCGAACAGCTCCTGAGTGGGCGTGTGCCAGGACCAGCGCAGGTTGATGGACAACCGCTCCAGGGCGGCGAGACGTTCGGGCAGGTGGGCACGGACGGTGAACCGACGGAGGGCTTTCACACAAAAGAACCTTACTGACATTTTTTCCACGTGCAGGGTCAGTTCAGCGACGGCGCACGACGCATCCAGCCGCTCACTGCCCCTGGGGTGTCATCGACTACTACGGTGGGTATCAGAAGCACGGGCGGGCCATTGAGGCCACTACGGTGCGTAGTGGCATGTGCCCGGGTAAGGAGTGGTTTGGGTGGCCGGTCGGATCGAGATCGACGACGTCGCACCAGTGGTGTCCGCAGGCCGATATCCCGCCAAGGCCGTGGTGGGCGAAGTGGTTCCGATCAGTGCCACCGTGTGGCGCGAGGGGCACGACGCCGTCGCCGCAACGCTGGTGGTGCGCTACCACGGACCCACCTACCCGCAGCTCGCTGAAACCCCGCCCGGTGCAACGGCGGTGCCGGCTCCGCCTCGCGCAAAAATCAAGCCCACCCGGCTGCCCATGGCACAGGGCTTCACGCCCGACGTGTTCCACGGCCAGTTCACGCCCGACGAGGTCGGATTGTGGACCTTCCGGGTCGACGGCTGGGGCGACCCGATCGCGACGTGGCGACACGCCATCACGGTCAAGCTCGAGGCGGGGCAGAGCGAGGCCGAGTTGTCCAACGATCTGCTGGTCGGCGCGACCCTTATGGAGCGTGCCGCGACGGCCGTCCCCCAGGACGACCGCACGCCGCTGCTCGCAGCCGCGAGGCGGCTCCGGGAGCCCGGCGACCCGTATGCCCGAGCCGCGGCAGCGTTGGCGCCCGACGTCACGGACCTGCTGCGCAAGTACCCGCTACGTGAATTGGTCACGCGCGGAGAGCAATACGGCATCTGGGTCGACCGTCCGCGGGCCCGGTTCAGCTCCTGGTACGAGCTGTTCCCCCGGTCCACCGGCGGCTGGGACTCCGAAGGCCGACCGGTGCACGGCACGTTCTCCACGACCGCCAAGGCCATTCCACGGGTTGCCGCAATGGGTTTCGACGTCTTGTACCTGCCGCCGGTGCATCCCATCGGCAAGGTGCACCGCAAGGGCCCGAACAACAGCGTCACCGCCGCACCCGGCGACGTCGGTTCTCCGTGGGCCATCGGCAGTGACGAAGGCGGGCACGACGCGGTGCACCCGGACCTCGGGACCATCGCCGAGTTCGACGACATGGTCGCCACCGCCCGCGACAACGGCCTTGAAGTGGCTCTCGACCTGGCGCTGCAGTGCGCACCTGATCACCCGTGGGCCAAGGAGCACCCGGAGTGGTTCACGGTGTTGCCCGACGGCACCATCGCATACGCGGAGAATCCACCGAAGAAGTACCAGGACATCTACCCGCTGAACTTCGACAACGACCCGGCAGGCCTGTACGACGAGGTGCTGCGCGTGGTCAAGTTCTGGATGTCGCACGGCGTCAAGATCTTCCGTGTCGACAA
Source organism: Mycolicibacterium sp. HS_4_1 (assembly GCF_054515875.1). Lineage (NCBI taxonomy): Bacteria > Bacillati > Actinomycetota > Actinomycetes > Mycobacteriales > Mycobacteriaceae > Mycobacterium > Mycolicibacterium sp. HS_4_1. Next base: position 1,405,385 of record NZ_CM137261.1, on the reverse strand, counting down.
TCCGCACACCAAGCCGGCGAACTTCTGGGCCTGGCTCATCGCCCAGGCCAAGAACATCGACCCCGACGTCTTGTTCCTGTCCGAGGCGTTCACCCGCCCGGCCCGGCTCTACGGCCTCGCGAAACTCGGCTTCACCCAGTCGTATACGTACTTCACGTGGCGTAACTACAAGTGGGAGATCACCGAGTTCGGCCAGCAGATCGCCGAGTACGCCGACTTCTACCGACCCAACCTGTTCGTCAACACCCCCGACATCCTGCATGCCGGCCTGCAGCACGGCGGCCCAGGGATGTTCGCGATCCGCGCGGTGCTGGCTGCCACGCTGAGCTCATCCTGGGGTGTCTACTCCGGCTATGAGTTGTTCGAGCACCTGCCGGTGCGCGAGGGCAGCGAGGAGTACCTGGACTCGGAGAAGTACCAGTTGCGGCCGCGGGACTTCGAGGCGGCGCTGGCCGGCGGCCGGTCCCTGGAGCCACTGCTGACCCGGCTCAACGAGATTCGGCGCGTGCACCCGGCGCTCGGCCAATTACGGACCATCAAGTTCCATCACATCGACAACGATGCGATGTTGGCGTACAGCAAGTTCGACCCCGTTACCGGCGACACCGTCCTTGTGGTGTTGACGCTCAACGCATTCGGCCCCGAGCAAGCAACGCTGTGGCTGGACATGGGCGCCCTCGGCATGGAGGAACACGACCGGTTCTGGGTGCGAGACGAGATCACCGGTGAGGAATATCAATGGGGCGCAGCAAATTACGTACGACTGGACCCGGGCAAAGCAGTAGCCCACATCCTGAATATGCCGCAAATCCCGTACGACAAACGGCTGAACCTCCTGCGGAGGCAACCGTGACCAGCCACCTCCGGCCACCCACCGCCGACCTGGCCCGACTGCTGGCCGGCGAGCACCACGACCCGCATTCGATCCTGGGCGCGCACGAATACGGCAAGCGCACCGTCATCCGGGCACTGCGTCCACATGCCACCGGCGTCACGGCGCTGATCGGCAAGAAGCGCTACCCGATGGAGGCCATCGAGGATGGCGTGTTTGCCGTCGAGGTGCCGTTCACCAAGCTGGCCGACTACCGCTTCGAGGTCGAATACCCAGGCGACGTCTTGCACGTCACGGCTGACCCGTACCGCTTTCTGCCGACGCTCGGCGACATGGATCTGCACCTGCTGGCCGAGGGGCGCCACGAACGCCTCTGGGAAATCCTTGGTGCCCAACCCCGTTCGTTCACCACACCCGACGGCGTCGTCGACGGGTTCTCGTTCGCGGTGTGGGCGCCCAATGCCAAGGGCGTCAACCTGATCGGCGACTTCAACCACTGGGACGGCAGCGAGGCCCCGATGCGGGCACTGGGCTCGTCCGGGGTGTGGGAGCTGTTCTGGCCCGGGTTCGAAGCCGACAGTCTGTACAAGTTCCGCATCCGCAGCGGCAACGGAGCAGTCAGCGATCGCGCCGATCCGATGGCCTTCAGCACCGAGGTGCCGCCGCTGACGGCGTCGAAAACCTTTGTCAGTTCCCATGTCTGGAACGACGACGCATGGATGACCGCCCGTGCCGAGCTGAACCCGGTATTCGAGCCCATGAGCACCTACGAGGTGCACCTCATGTCCTGGCGCCCCGGGCTGAGCTACCGGGAGCTGGCCGTCGAACTCACCGAATACGTGGTGGCGCAGGGCTTCACGCACGTCGAGCTACTTCCGGTGGCCGAGCACCCCTACGGCGGCTCCTGGGGTTACCAGGTGACGTCGTACTACGCGCCGACCTCGCGGCTCGGCACACCCGACGACTTCCGGTATCTGGTCGACACGCTGCACCAGGCCGGCATCGGCGTGATCGTCGACTGGGTGCCCGCGCATTTCCCCAAGGACTCGTGGGCACTCGGTCGCTTCGACGGCACGCCGCTGTACGAGCACGCCGACCCTCGGCGCGGCGAGCAACTCGATTGGGGCACCTACGTTTTCGACTTCGGACGCAACGAGGTCCGCAACTTCCTGGTGGCCAACGCGCTGTACTGGCTCGAGGAGTTCCACATCGACGGCCTCCGCGTCGACGCCGTCGCCTCCATGCTGTACCTCGACTACTCCCGCCCCGACGGCGGTTGGACGCCCAACATCTACGGCGGCCGGGAGAACCTGGAGGCCGTGCAGTTCCTGCAGGAGATGAACGCCACCGTCCACAAACTGGTCCCCGGCATCGTCACCGTCGCCGAGGAATCCACCTCGTGGCCTGGCGTCACCCGCCCGACAAACCTTGGCGGCCTTGGCTTCTCGATGAAGTGGAACATGGGGTGGATGAACGACACCCTGGACTACATCAGCCACAACCCGGTGCATCGCAGCTATCACCACCACGAGATGACGTTCTCGATGCTGTACGCCTACAGCGAGAACTACGTGCTGCCGATCAGCCACGACGAAGTCGTGCACGGCAAGGGCACACTGTGGACCCGGATGCCCGGCGACGATCACGCCAAGGCCGCAGGCCTCCGGCAGCTCCTGGCCTACCAGTGGGCCCACCCGGGCAAGCAATTGCTGTTCATGGGACAGGAATTCGGCCAGCGCGCCGAGTGGTCCGAGGAACGAGGACTGGACTGGTTCCAGCTCGGCGAGCACAGCTTCTCCACGGGGGTGCAGCAGCTGGTCCGCGACATCAACGGCATCTACCGCGACAACCGCGCGCTGTGGTCCCGCGACAGCAATCCCGAGGGTTACTCGTGGATCGACGCCAACGACTCGAACAACAATGTGCTGAGCTTCCTGCGGTTCGGCGACGACGGGTCGGCCATCGCCTGCGTCTTCAACTTCTCCGGTAGCGAGCACTCGCAGTACCGGCTGGGCCTGCCGCACACCGGTACCTGGCACGAACTGCTCAACACCGACGCCACCGTCTACAACGGTGCCGGCGCAGGCAACATGGGCGTGGTCGAGGCCACCGACGACCCCTGGCACGGCCGGCCCGCGTCCGCGGTCCTGGTACTCCCGCCACTGTCAGCGCTGTGGCTCAAGCCCGCCGAGTAGACCGCGAGCAGAGATCAGTAGAGGGCGTTGGCGAGGTTGCGCCGGCCGGCGATGACCTCAGGGTCGGCCGGGTCGAACAGGTCGAACAACTCGATGAGCCGGGTCCGCACGCGGGTCCGGTCGTCGCCCGAAGTCTTCTTGACGAGCGCGATCAGCCGGTTGAACGCAGCGGCGACGTCGCGCTGGAACAGCTGCACGTCGGCGGCCGCGAAGGCCAGGTCGATGTCGTCGGGTGAAGCATCGGCGAGGCGCACGGCTTCCGGCCGCTGCGCAGACGCACGCTGCAGGAACGCGATCTGCTGCACGGCACCCTTGGCCTCGACGTGCGCCGGGTCGGCGTCGAGGATCGCCTGGTACGCGGCCAAGGCCGCGTCGAAGTCTCCGTTGTCCAGGAAGTCCCGGGCCTGCGCGAGTGCGGGGTCGACCTGCTCCTCCTCGCCCTCGGCGCCGCTACCGAGCTTGCCGGCGGTCGCCTGCAGCAGCGAGTCCACCCAGCGTCGCAGCTGATCAGCCGGCTGGCCGCCCTCGAAGCTCGTGATCGGCTGTCCCCCGGCCAACGCCACAACCGTCGGTACGCCCTGGATACCGAACATCTGCGCAATGCGCGGCGCGGTGTCGACGTTGACCGTGCCGAACGACCACTTGCCGCCGTCTTCGGCCGCCAGCGCGGACAGCGTCTGCCCCAACTGGACGCTCGAGTCGCTGCGCGGCGACCACAGCAGCACCACGACGGGCACCTCGCCGGAGCGGATGAGCACCTCGGCTTCGAGATTGGCCTCGGTGATCTCGATGCCACCGGGTGCGCCACCGGCAGCGGCAGCGCCTTCGGCGGGACGGTTCTTGAGCGCGGAGAGGTCAACCGCACCAGCCAGCGCGGGACCGATAGGACGCGGACGAGTCACGCTGTCCAGTCTGTCACGCGACGGCTGACGTCTCCGGTTCGGCCTCGGCCGCAGGAGCACCGACAGCCAGGGCCCCGCTTCGTTCGGCCCAGCGCAGGAAGATCACACTGGCCAGCGGCACGATGCTGGCCAGCGCCGCCGACACCCACGTGACCGGGGACCAGCGCGCAGCCCGGCCTACGACCAGTCCGGTGGCCAGGAACGCCAGAAACACCACGCCGTGGACCATGCCGAAGATGTGCACGCCGATCTCGGTCCGGGGCGTGCCGAGGTACTTGAAGTACATGCCGGTCAGCAGCCCGATCCAGCTGAAGGCCTCGGCCAACGCGATCAGACGAAACCAGCCCGCCACCCGGGACACCACAGCGCTCATGGCGCCATTGTGCCCGAGTGACGGGCTGACTACTACGAGGCGTAGTTCACACCTCGTCGTCGCCGAGATGACGGTAGCTGACGAAAATCGGCGGAAAACCGTCATCAAGCGCCATCTCGGCGGGGAAAACTAGGGACGACGCAGGATCAGGGCGTCGCCCTGACCACCGGCGCCACACAGCGCCGCCACCGCGTACTTCCCGCCCCTGCGCTGAAGCTCGAGAGCGGCATGCAGGGTGATGCGGGCGCCGGACATGCCGATCGGGTGACCGATGGCGATGGCGCCACCGTTGACGTTCACCTTGGCCGGGTCGACGCCAAGCTCCTTGGTCGAGGCCAGCGACACCGCGGCGAACGCTTCGTTGATCTCCAGCACGTCCAGCTGGTCGACCGTGATGCCCTCACGCTCGACGGCCTTTTTGATGGCGTTGGCCGGCTGGCTCTGCAGCGTCGAGTCCGGACCGGCGACGACGCCGTGCGCCCCGATCTCGCACAGCCAGGTCAGGCCCAGCGACTCGGCCTTTTCCTTACTCATCACCACGACGGCACACGCGCCGTCCGAGATCTGCGACGACGAACCGGCGGTGATGGTGCCGTCCTTGCGGAACGCCGGCTTCAGGCCGCCCAGGGACTCAGCCGTGGTGTTGCCCCGGATGCCCTCGTCCTCGGCGAACTCGATCGGGTCGCCCTTGCGCTGCGGGATGGACACCGGCACGACCTCGTCGGCGAAGACGCCGTCCTTCCAGGATGCGGCGGCCTTCTGGTGCGACTGCGCGGCGAACTCGTCCTGCTCGGCGCGGGTGAACTTGTCCTGGTCGTTGCGCTGCTCGGTCAGGGCGCCCATCGGCTGGTCGGTGAACACGTCGTACAGACCGTCGTACGCGAGGTGGTCCAGCGCGGTCACGTTGCCGTACTTGTAGCCCTCGCGGCTCTTGGGCAGCAGGTGCGGCGCCTGGCTCATGGACTCCTGTCCACCGGCCACCACGACCTCGAACTCACCGGCGCGAATCAGCTGGTCAGCGAGCGCGATGGCGTCGATGCCCGACAGGCACATCTTGTTGATGGTCAGCGCCGGGACGTCCCACGGAATGCCGCCGCCGACGGCCGACTGACGCGCCGGCATCTGGCCCGCACCGGCGGTCAGGACCTGGCCCATGATCACGTAGTCCACGATGGACGCGTCGGCCTCACCATTCGGGAAGGCCTTTGCCAGAGCACCCTTGATCGCGAGAGCCCCCAGGTCGCTACCCGAGAAGTCCTTCAGCGAACCCAGCAGTTTGCCCACCGGGGTGCGGGCTCCAGCAACAATTACCGAGGTCGTCATTTCCATCCTCCAACAAATCTGTAACGGCTAATGTGGCCGATCACACAGGCGCAAATTCGGTCGTCTCAGGTTACCTTTACGTTATGACCACCGAACACGTCGATGCCCGTCCCGCGCTGGCCAGCGCCCTGGTGACCGCCATCGATCATGTCGGCATCGCCGTGCCGGACCTGGACGTCGCGATCCGGTGGTACCACGACCACCTGGGCATGATCGTCCTGCACGAAGAGGTCAACGAGGACCAGGGCGTCCGCGAAGCCATGCTCTCCGTCCGCGGCGCGCCGGTCGGCAGCGCCCAGATTCAGCTGCTGGCGCCGCTCGACGAGAAGTCGACCATCGCCAAGTTCATCGACACCCGCGGCCCCGGCCTGCAGCAGCTGGCCTACCGGACCAGCGACATCGACGCCCTGTCCGAGCGCCTGCGCGCCGAGGGCGTCCGCCTGCTCTACGACGCCCCGCGCCGCGGTACCGCCGACTCGCGCATCAACTTCATCCACCCGAAGGATGCCGGTGGCGTGCTGATCGAGCTGGTCGAGCCGGCCGCCGAAGCACACTGACGCGCCGCTCGCGCCCCAACTAGGACCACCTTCGGGTCGGTCCTCTGTTCCCCCGATTCGCCCAGCACGGCGTGTGCCAATGCCGTCGGTCTTCGGCGTCGTCGACCCGTAGCACCACCACATGCGCAGTGCCCGGGCGAATTTCGTGATCGCACCCCGGGCACCGATACGTCTTGACGGCACGCGAACCGGCAACCGGACGTACCTCGTAGTCGTATCCGTCGGGCCCGGTCTCCACCCGGCGCGACGACAGCCCGAGCAGCGGCGGCGGGTCGCGCCGAGACCGCTCCGGACGTCGCCGAGGCATCAGAACAACCGGAACTCGTCGTTGTCCATGCCGCGCATCTTGTCGTAGTCCAAAGTGACGCAACGGATTCCGCGGTCAGTCGCCAACGTGCGAGCCTGCGGCTTGATCTGCTGGGCGGCGAAGACGCCGGCCACGGGCGCCAGCAAGCTGTCGCGGTTGAGCAGGTCGAGATACCGCGTCAGCTGCTCGACGCCGTCGATCTCGCCGCGGCGCTTGATCTCCACCGCGACCGACGCACCGGTCTCGTCCCGGCACAGGAGGTCCACCGGACCGATCGGCGTCGGGTACTCCCGTCGCACCAACGTGTAGCCGACACCCAGCAGCTCGACGTGCTCGGCGAGCAACTCCTGCAGGTGCGCCTCCACACCGTCCTTGACCAGACCGGGATCGACGCCGAGTTCATGGCTGGAGTCGTGCTCGATGTCCTCGACGGTGATCCGCAGCTGCTCGCCGGCCTTGTTCTCGACGACCCAGACCAGAGCCGAAACCCCGTCCGCCGCCGTCTCCTCCACAGTCCAACACGGCGGCGTCATCCAGTTCAGCGGCTTGTAGGCACGGTCGTCGGCATGCACGCTCACCGACCCGTCCGCCTTGAACAACAGCAGGCGACGGGCTGACGGCAGATGTGCGGTCAAACGTCCGACGTAGTCAACGGTGCACTGGGCGATCACGAGACGCACCCGACCCACCTTAGGGGCACTGAATCCGGGTCCGGACTCGCCCCACGAACTAGGCTGACGCCCAATGACTGCGGACCAGACCGGGACGACGCGCCTGGCACGGCTACGGGAAGCCATCACCCCGCGTACCAGCTTGCAGGCCAGGCCCGAATACGGATCGTGGATTCTGGGGCGCGTCTCCGAAACCCAGCGCCGCCGCCGGATCCGGATCCAACTGATCCTGACCACGTTCGTGATCGTCGCGAACATGATCGGCGTCGGCGTCTCGATTCTCATCGAGACGGTGCTGTTCCCGACCCCCAACGTCTTCCGGTCCGACGTCTGGTGGATCACCACGATCGTGGCGCCGGCGTACATCATGCTCGCCTTCCTCGTCGGCGTGGTGTGGGCGACCAACAGGGTGATTCAAAGCGTGCGGTGGGCCATCGAAGAACGCACTCCCACAGTCGAGGACCAGCGCAACACCTTCCGGGCACCGGGCCAGCTCACGCGGGTACTGCTGTTCCTATGGGGCGCCGGCGCCGTACTGCTGACGACGCTGTACGCGTTGCACGACACGCAGTTCATTCCCAAACTGCTGCTGGGTGTCACGTTCCCCGGCATCGTCGTGTCCACCAGTTGCAACCTGTACACCGAGTTCGCGCTGCGCCCGGTCGCCGCCGACGCCCTGCAGGCCGGGCGCCCGCCGTCGCGGCTGGCCCCGGGGATCATGGGCCGAACCATGGTGGTGTGGGCATTCGGCTCGGGCGTTCCGATGCTGGGCGTGCTGTTGGCCGCGGTGTTCGCGCTGACCCAAAACACCCTCACGCCAACCCAATTCGCCTTCGCCGTGCTGGTGCTGGCGGTGTTCGCGTTGGTGTTCGGCGCGCTCTTGATGTGGATCGTGGCGTGGCTGACGGCAAGCCCGATCCGCATCGTGCGAGAGGCCCTCAGCCGCGTCGAGCGGGGCGACCTGACCACTGATCTCGTGGTCTTCGACGGCACCGAATTGGGCCAGCTGCAACGCGGATTCAACTCGATGGTGCACGGGCTGCGCGAACGTGAACGGGTGCGCGATCTGTTCGGCCGCCACGTCGGCCGCGAAGTCGCGGCCCTGGCCGAGCAGGAAAAACCAGAACTCGGCGGCGAAGAACGCCACGCGGCGGTGATCTTCGTCGACGTCATCGGCTCCACCCAACTGGTGACCAGCCGCCCGGCCGCCGAGGTCGTCGAACTGCTCAATCGCTTCTTCGCCGTGATCGTCGACGAGGTGGACCGCCACCACGGGTTCGTCAACAAATTCGAGGGCGACGCGGTGCTGGCGGTGTTCGGAGCGCCGGTGTCACTGCAGTGCGCCGAGGGTGACACGCTGGCCGCCGCCCGCGCCATCGCGTCACGGTTGCGCGACGAAGTGCCCGAGCTCCAAGCCGGGCTCGGCGTCGCCGCCGGGACGGTGGTGGCCGGCAATGTCGGGGCCAAGGAGCGGTTCGAGTACACGGTGATCGGCGAACCGGTCAATGCGGCAGCCCGACTGTGCGAGCTCGCCAAGTCCGTGCCGGGTCAGCTGGCGGCCGCCGCGGACATGCTCGACGCGGTCAGCGAATCGGAAAGAGTGCACTGGGCTTTGGGCGACACCGTCACGCTGCGTGGGCTGTCCGAGCCGACGCGGTTGGCCGTTCTCGCCTGAAATTCATAACTGCTTCACACAGATCCGGAGGATCATGGTGAGCATGAAGCGACATTCCGCCATGGCCGCCGCCGGCGCACTCGCCATGTCGTTCGTGCTCGCACCGCTCGCCGCTGCCGACATTTACGACACCAGCGGTTCGGCAGCTGACGTCATCAATAATCTGCAGTCCGAGGGCTACCTCGTCCACATCAACTGGACCAACGGCTTCGACGTCAAACCGCTCGATGTCTGCTGGGTCACCGGCGTGAACAACCCGGGCAATTTCAAACCCGGCGGGCCCGTGGCCGCAACCGTCTACGTCGACGTGCAGTGCCCCAACCACGAGTACTGAGTCACACCTGCGGGTAGGGCGCGAAGCGGCTGTCGAATCCGGCCTTGCGCTGATCGAGGGCCGCTTGCCGTTGTGCGGCAGTGACATACACGGTCCCGGGCGGCAGGACCGTGCTGAGGTCGCTCAGCGCGACCACCTGTGAACTCACCTTCGGCAGATCGGTGCCGGTCGTGTCGATGTCCTGGAAGCGGATCGAAATGGTGCCCTGGTTCAGTCCGCCCGTGGATACCCAGTTCGCCACGCCGGGGTCCGTCGGTGACACCACGATGGTGTAGCTGCCGTCCGGGTTGGCCACCGATTGGGCGATGTTGAGGCTGGTCTGCTGATCCCAGTAGTTCTTGGTGACGGTCCAGTCGTTGGTCACCGGTACGACGAAATAGCCCGCATCGCCGGGCTTGATGGTCAGCACCAGCGCCTCGTCGTTGGCCAATTGGAAGTACCCCGGGCTCTGGACCTGTGTCGACAGGAACGTGGCATTGCTCGCCGGGTCGGTGAACACGTTGGGCGCCTTCTGCTTTCCGGATGAATCGTGTGTGGCGACCGACATGTACTGCGGCTCCATCTGCAGTCCGAGGGCCAACACCACCGAGGCCTCCAGCCCCTTCAGGAACGTCGGCATCACCGGCAGCGGCGGGACGAGCGAGACCAGATTGGTCAGCATCGAATTACCGGCCACGAACGAACCAAGGCCGGGAATGGCGAAGCCACCGATCTGCGCGAACAAGCTGTCCGGAGGGCCACCGACCCGCTGGATCGACAGACTCATCGGAGACTGAGCATTCCAGTCTGACAACGTGTTTCGGGCTACGATCAACGTGGTGTTGGCCGGAATCTGAAGATGGTTGGTCTCGCCCTGAGCGGCCGGGCGCGAACTCACCGTGACCGCGAAGGTGCCGTCGGGGTTGATCTGCATGTCCTTGGCATTGAGCACCGCCGCTGTGGTCCCACCCAGGCCGGTCAGCACACTGAACGTGGTCTCGGCGGGCATCTGACCGGGCGCGAACTTGCCCGTGATGACGTACGTCGACGTCGAGTTGACCCCCATCATCCGGTAGATGGTGTCCGGATTGTCATAGAGAATCCGGGTACCCGTGACGGACTGACCGAACCAATCATGCGGCGGCATAACCATTTCCAGCACCGTCGGGTTCATGGAGTTCAGCAGTTGGTACTCCATGGCGGCCTGTTGAGCGTACTCGTTGACCGCTTGCCCCAGCTGGCTCAGGTTCCCCCGGTCGGGCCCGCCGGCCTGGGAGTACTGCTGCTTGGCATTGATCTGGAACCCAAACGTGAGGATCGCCTTCATGAGCTGCATCGGCAGCGTGTTGACGATGGCGTTGGCCTGATTCTCCGCGGCCAGCTGTTGGGACGTGCCGAGCACCGTGGCGGTGCTCGGGAGCGTCGTCGGCGCGGCCGCCAATGTCGTTGTCGCGGAGGATGACGCGTTCTCCCGCCGGGTGACGCCGAGCAGTGCGGACAATGCCGCGTTCTGCAGTGGCGCTATGGGGTTTCCGGACGCATTCGCCGTCCCGGTCCAGCCCACTGCCGCAAGCGCATGCGACACCGCCGAGGTCGTCGCAGCGATCGGCGCACCGATCGACGCCACGGGCGCGGCCACATGCACCCTCGGCACGGTGCTCACGGGTGCGTCCGCGTTCGCGACCGCCGCCACCTGCTCCTTCGAGGGCTTGTCAGCCGCCTGCACGGTCGGTGCGGTGGAGACCTTCTTGGTCGTGGGCTTCGTGTCAGAATCCGACACCTTGTCGGCCGAGTCCTTCGCCGACGACGGCTTCGCCACGTCCGTCTTGCCCGACGGCCGCTTCGACGACTTCTTCGCCGAATTCACTTCGCCAGAGGGCTTGTCGCCCCTGCCGGTCTTCGGGTTGTTCGCGTCAGATTTCTCCCCGCCACCCTTGGCATTACTCTCGCCCTTGGCATGACTCTCTGACGACGACCCACCGGCGTCGCCCGGCGCGGCGAATGCGACGCCCGGGCTGTTCGCCACGGCCACGCCAATGCCCAGGGCGACGGCCAACGCACCAACCCGGCCGACGAATCTGGCTGCGCCCGTGGGCAACTGCTCACGACTATTCATTGACCCGCGCCTCCCGTGCACCCCGACTAGAACGCGTTTCAGGTATAACAGGGCCGCACTCGCGCGTCAGCTATTTGCGAGACAAATGATTAAATATGTCTCGCGAGCCACGTTGATGTCGATTTTCCGCTAGTACTTGGCACGGCTGCATGCCATTGTCGAAGACATGTACGACGACTTCGACCGCTGCTACCGGGCAGTCCAATCCAAGGACGCCCGGTTCGACGGTTGGTTCGTCACGGCCGTCCTCACCACCGGCATCTACTGCCGCCCCAGTTGCCCGGTCCGGCCACCGTTCGCGCGCAACGTCCGCTTCTACCCAACCGCGGCCGCGGCGCAACGAGCGGGCTTCCGGGCGTGCAAGCGCTGTCGGCCCGATGCGTCGCCGGGGTCGCCCGAGTGGAACATTCGCACCGACGTGGTCGCCCGCGCGATGCGCTTGATCGCCGACGGCACGGTCGACCGCGAGGGTGTCACCGGGCTGGCCGCCAGGCTCGGCTACACCACCCGGCAGCTCGAGCGTCTACTCCAGGCCGAGGTCGGCGCGAACCCCTTGGCGCTCGCCCGGGCCCAACGGAGCCAGACCGCGCGGGTACTCATCGAGACCACGAAGCTGCCCTTCGGGGACGTCGGTTTCGCCGCAGGATTCTCCAGCATCCGCCAGTTCAACGACACCGTTCGCGAAGTATGCGCACTGACGCCCACCGAGCTCCGCCAACGGGCACAGGCACGGTTCAAACCAAACGAAACCACCGGCACGGGAACGCTTTCCGTCCGACTGCCGGTCCGCACGCCCTTCGCCTATGAGGGAGTGTTCGGGCATCTCGCGGCCGGCGCGGTGCCCGGCGTCGAAGAAGTGCACGACGGCGCCTTCCGACGCACCCTCCGACTTCCCAACGGCACCGGGATCGTCGGCCTGTCGCCCCGCGTCAACCACGTCCAGTGCACACTGGTCCTCGACGACTTCCGGGACCTGGCCACCGCCATCGCCCGATGCCGACGACTACTCGACCTCGACGCCGACCCCGAGGCCGTCATCGACGTCCTCAACGCCGACAGGCACCTGGCACCGATCGTCGCCAAGGCCCCCGGCCAACGAATCCCCCGCACGGTCGATGAGAACGAGCTGGCGCTGCGCGTGGTCATCGGCCAGCAGGTGTCCATGAAGGCCGCGGCAACGCATACCCGTCGGCTTGCGGTCGCCTACGGCACGACGATCGACGATGCGATGGGTGGCCTGACCCATGTCTTCCCTTCCGTGTCGCAGCTGGCCGAGATCGATCCCAGCCACCTCGCCTTCCCCGAGTCCCGTCGACGCACCCTTGTCGCATTGATCGACGCCCTCGCAGCCGGCACCGTTGAACTCGACGCCGGATCAGACTGGCTGCAGGCTCGTACCCAGCTGGCCGAACTACCCGGGATCGGACCATGGACAGCGGAGGTGATCGCGATGCGGGGCCTCGGCGATCCCGACGCCTTCCCCGCCAGCGATCTCGGAGTCCAGGTCGCGGCCAAACAGGCTGGATTACCGGACAATGCACGTCAACTGATCGAACACAGTGCGCGATGGCGCCCGTGGCGCGCGTACGCCACACAACATCTATGGACTTCCTTGGATCATGCGGTCAACCAGTGGCCGCCACTGACCAGAGACACGACGCAATCACCACAACAGGAGCAGGCATGAGCGCCACCTTTCAGACGCGGACGATGCAAAGTCCGGTCGGCACCATCACCCTCGCCGGACGCGATGGCCGGATACGACATCTGCGGATGGACGAACAAACCTACGAACCCAGCCACGACGGTTGGGAGCCCGACCAGACGGCATTTCAGGATGCGGTAGATCAACTCACCGCCTACTTCGCCGGTGACCTCCAGGAATTCGATCTGGAACTCGACCTCGTGGGTACTGGATTCCAGCGCCGCGTATGGGGCGCGCTGTTGACCATTCCCTATGGCGAGACACGGTCATACGGCGAAATTGCCTTGCAAGTCGGATCACCTGGTGCTTCACGAGCCGTGGGTTTGGCGAATGGGCATAATCCGGTGGGCATCATCGTGCCGTGCCATCGGGTGATCGGGGCGAATGGCAGCTTGACCGGATATGGCGGTGGATTGGATCGCAAGAAATTGCTTCTGGATCTCGAGAAAAGCCGGTCAGGAGCTGACGAGCCGACGCTGTTCGATTGATCGAATGACGTCGGCCGGCGCCGCGACTTGCGCGGCGCCGAAACGTAAAATGCCTCAGCCCCCGATTTTCATCGGGGGCTGAGGGCTAATTTGTGTTCGGCGGTGTCCTACTTTTCCGCCCGTGCAGGGCAGTATCATCGGCGCTGGCAGGCTTAGCTTCCGGGTTCGGGATGGGACCGGGCGTTTCCCTGCCGCTGTTGCCGCCGTAACTCTATTTAATTACGCCTCCACCGGGTGTTATTTGGTGGTGGGGTGTGGTCTGTTCGACTCGTATGTGGGTTGTGGTTGCGGGCACGATTGATGTGCAATGTTCTTCGTCTTGTTTTACACACGATTGGTTTTTTTGGGTGTGTGTAAGTTTTCGGCCGGTTAGTGCCAGTTCCCTAAACCCATTGCTGGGTGTGCAGGTCTGGTCTATCGATCCCGTGGTCTGCGGGGGGCCTTATCCCTCTAAAAGGGTGAGAAACCTGGTCTTGGAAGAGGTTTCCCGCTTAGATGCTTTCAGCGGTTATCCTGTCCGAACGTAGCTATCCAGCGGTGCCCCTGGTGGGACAACTGGTAGACCAGAGGTTCGTCCGTCCCGGTCCTCTCGTACTAGGGACAGGTTTCCTCAAGTTTCTGACGCGCGCGGCGGATAGAGACCGAACTGTCTCACGACGTTCTAAACCCAGCTCGCGTGCCGCTTTAATGGGCGAACAGCCCAACCCTTGGGACCTGCTCCAGCCCCAGGATGCGACGAGCCGACATCGAGGTGCCAAACCATCCCGTCGATATGGACTCTTGGGGAAGATCAGCCTGTTATCCCCGGGGTACCTTTTATCCGTTGAGCGACACCCCTTCCACTCGGGGGTGCCGGATCACTAGTCCCGACTTTCGTCCCTGCTCGACTTGTAGGTCTCGCAGTCAAGCTCCCTTGTGCACTTACACTCAACACCTGATTGCCGTCCAGGTTGAGGGAACCTTTGGGCGCCTCCGTTACATTTTAGGAGGCAACCGCCCCAGTTAAACTACCCACCAGGCACTGTCCCTGGACCGGATATACGGTCCGAAGTTAGAAGCCCAATACGATCAGAGTGGTATTTCAACAACGACTCCACACACACTGGCGTGTGCGCTTCACAGTCTCCCACCTATCCTACACAAACCGTACCGAACTCCAATACCAAGTTGTAGTGAAGGTCCCGGGGTCTTTTCGTCCTGCCGCGCGTAACGAGCATCTTTACTCGTAGTGCAATTTCGCCGAGTCTATGGTTGAGACAGTTGAGAAGTCGTTACGCCATTCGTGCAGGTCGGAACTTACCCGACAAGGAATTTCGCTACCTTAGGATGGTTATAGTTACCACCGCCGTTTACTGGGGCTTAAATTCTCCGCTTCACCCCCGAAGGAGTTAACAGGTCCTCTTAACCTTCCAGCACCGGGCAGGCGTCAGTCCGTATACATCGTCTTGCGACTTCGCACGGACCTGTGTTTTTAGTAAACAGTCGCTTCTCACTGGTTTGTGCCACCCCCTCCCGCTACCCACCGCAAGGGTGTTGACGGTATGGAGGTCCCCCTTCTCCCGAAGTTACGGGGGTATTTTGCCGAGTTCCTTAACCATAGTTAACTCGTACGCCTTAGTATTCTCTACCTGACCACCTGTGTTGGTTTGGGGTACGGGCCATGTGTGCACTCGCTAGAGGTTTTTCTTGGCAGCATAGGATCACCGAATTCGCCTCACTCGGCTATGCATCACCTCTCAGACATATGAACGACGGATTTGCCTATCGTTCGTCCTACAGGCTTACCCCGGTATTACCACTGACCGGTACGGCTACCTTCCTGCGTCACCCCATCGCTTGACTACTACCCACCAGGGTCCCACGCAGCCGGCAACACGTGATCCCCGAAAGGATCATCACGTGCCATTTGGATGGTTAGCACAATGGATTCATCACGGACGCACACACACGGGTACGGGAATATCAACCCGTTGTCCATCGACTACGCCTGTCGGCCTCGCCTTAGGTCCCGACTCACCCTGGGCGGACTGGCCTGCCCCAGGAACCCTTGGTCTTTCGGCGGGCAAGGTTCTCACTTGCCTATTCGCTACTCATGCCTGCATTCTCACTCCCACACCCTCCACAGCTCCATCACTAGGCTGCTTCACTGGATGCAGGACGCTCCCCTACCCATCCTTGCGGATGCCGCGACTTCGGCGGTGTGCTTGAGCCCCGCTACATTATCGGCGCACAATCACTTGACCAGTGAGCTATTACGCACTCTTTCAAGGGTGGCTGCTTCTAAGCCAACCTCCTGGTTGTCTTCGCGACTGCACATCCTTTTCCACTTAGCACACGCTTAGGGGCCTTAGTCGGCGATCTGGGCTGTTTCCCTCTCGACGCACGGAGCTTATCCCCCGCCGTCTCACTGCCACGCTTTTGTCTTACCGGCATTCGGAGTTTGGCTGACGTCAGTAACCTGGTGAGGCCCATCGGCCATCCAGTAGCTCTACCTCCGGCAAGAAACACGCAACGCTGCACCTAAATGCATTTCGGGGAGAACCAGCTATCACGGAGTTTGATTGGCCTTTCACCCCTACCCACAACTCATCCCCTCAGTCTTCAACCTAAGTGGGTTCGGGCCTCCACGCGGTCTTACCCGCGCTTCACCCTGGCCATGGGTAGATCACTCCGCTTCGGGTCCAGAACATGCCACTACACCCTTACGGGATACGCCCTATTCAGACTCGCTTTCGCTACGGCTACCCCCCACGGGTTAACCTCGCGACATGTCCCTGACTCGCAGGCTCATTCTTCAAAAGGCACGCCATCACCCCACGTAAACGAGGGCTCTGACGGATTGTAGGCACACGGTTTCAGGTACTATTTCACTCCCCTCCCGGGGTACTTTTCACCATTCCCTCACGGTACTAATCCGCTATCGGTCATCAGAAGGTATTTAGGCTTACCGAGTGGTCTCGGCAGATTCACAGCAGATTTCACGGGCCCGCTGCTACTCGGGAACACCATCAAGGCAGACATCGGGTTTTCACGTACGGGACTCTCACCCTCTACGGCAGGCCATCCCAAGCCACTTCCGTTAACCACGACATTTTTTTACTGCCCTCCAGCCAGGTAGAACTGGAAAGATAGGTCCCACAACCCCGCACACACAACCCCTACCCGGTATCACATGCATACGGTTTAGCCTCATCCGCTTTCGCTCGCCACTACTCACGGAATCACAATTGTTTTCTCTTCCTACGGGTACTGAGATGTTTCACTTCCCCGCGTTACCTCCCACACCCTATATATTCAGGCGTGGGTAACACGACATAACTCGTGCTGGGTTTCCCCATTCGGACATCCTCGGATCAACGCTCGGTTGGCAGCTCCCCGAGGCTTATCGCAGCCTCCTACGTCCTTCATCGGCCTCTGATGCCAAGGCATCCACCATGCGCCCTTAAACACTTACGACACAAAAAACCAATTGAAAACAAGAATCAAAATTGCACATCAACACACACAGAACAAGCAACCCAGAAACCGAAGCCTCCGGGCACCAATTCAGCGCGCATTAGATGCTCGCAACCACTATCCACGAATCAAACACCACACCCCACCACCAAAACCGGTGAGGCAACAACAACCCCCACCACCCCCAACGGGATGATGTCCCCCACCCCAAAGGGCGGAAGCGAACGGGCCTGTTGTCTCAGGACCCAACAGTGTGTCTGGCAATTCTTTCGATCAACGTGTCATCCCAGCTGATCAGCGTTCGTTGTCATATGCACCCGCCGGACAAGCCCACTACAGGCGCCGGCGACAATCCCAACCATGAACCCCGACACTGTTGCCGGCATGGGGGAAAACCCCGAAGGGCATGTAAATGGTGCTCCTTAGAAAGGAGGTGATCCAGCCGCACCTTCCGGTACGGCTACCTTGTTACGACTTCGTCCCAATCGCCGATCCCACCTTCGACGGCTCCCTCCACAAGGGTTAGGCCACCGGCTTCGGGTGTTACCGACTTTCATGACGTGACGGGCGGTGTGTACAAGGCCCGGGAACGTATTCACCGCAGCGTTGCTGATCTGCGATTACTAGCGACTCCAACTTCACGGGGTCGAGTTGCAGACCCCGATCCGAACTGAGACCGGCTTTCAAGGGATTCGCTCCACCTCACGGATTCGCAGCCCTTTGTACCGGCCATTGTAGCATGTGTGAAGCCCTGGACATAAGGGGCATGATGACTTGACGTCATCCCCACCTTCCTCCGAGTTGACCCCGGCAGTCTCTTACGAGTCCCCGCCATAACGCGCTGGCAACATAAGATAGGGGTTGCGCTCGTTGCGGGACTTAACCCAACATCTCACGACACGAGCTGACGACAGCCATGCACCACCTGCACACAGGCCACAAGGGAACTGATATCTCTACCAGCGTCCTGTGCATGTCAAACCCAGGTAAGGTTCTTCGCGTTGCATCGAATTAATCCACATGCTCCGCCGCTTGTGCGGGCCCCCGTCAATTTCTTTGAGTTTTAGCCTTGCGGCCGTACTCCCCAGGCGGGGTACTTAATGCGTTAGCTACGGCACGGATCCCAAGGAAGGAACCCACACCTAGTACCCACCGTTTACGGCGTGGACTACCAGGGTATCTAATCCTGTTCGCTCCCCACGCTTTCGCTCCTCAGCGTCAGTTACTGCCCAGAGACCCGCCTTCGCCACCGGTGTTCCTCCTGATATCTGCGCATTCCACCGCTACACCAGGAATTCCAGTCTCCCCTGCAGTACTCTAGTCTGCCCGTATCGCCCGCACGCCCACAGTTAAGCTGTGAGTTTTCACGAACAACGCGACAAACCACCTACGAGCTCTTTACGCCCAGTAATTCCGGACAACGCTCGGACCCTACGTATTACCGCGGCTGCTGGCACGTAGTTGGCCGGTCCTTCTTCTATAGGTACCGTCACTTGCGCTTCGTCCCTATTGAAAGAGGTTTACAACCCGAAGGCCGTCATCCCTCACGCGGCGTCGCTGCATCAGGCTTGCGCCCATTGTGCAATATTCCCCACTGCTGCCTCCCGTAGGAGTCTGGGCCGTATCTCAGTCCCAGTGTGGCCGGTCACCCTCTCAGGCCGGCTACCCGTCGTCGCCTTGGTAGGCCATTACCCCACCAACAAGCTGATAGGCCGCGGGCCCATCCCACACCGCAAAAGCTTTCCACCACACACCATGAAGCATGCGGTCATATTCGGTATTAGACCCAGTTTCCCAGGCTTATCCCAAAGTGCAGGGCAGATCACCCACGTGTTACTCACCCGTTCGCCACTCGAGTACCCCGAAGGGCCTTTCCGTTCGACTTGCATGTGTTAAGCACGCCGCCAGCGTTCGTCCTGAGCCAGAATCAAACTCTCCAAACAAAAACTACCCATCCACAGACAGGCCGAATTCGAATCAGAAAAATCCGATCACAAACAAAAGACACCAAACAAACTGGCATCAAAAAACAACCACACCCCACAAACGGGAAAACACGAGGCATGGTCAAAAAACAACAAACAAAAACCACCAAACACACTATTGAGTTCTCAAACAACACGCCGTTTTCGGGCAACCCCACCAACCTACTACCTCTTGGTCGGGCTGTCAAGCTCTTGCTCTGGGCTTTGTTGGCCCCGCTCGCTGCTGACTTGGAATACATTAGCGGGCTGATCTTGATTTTACAAAACGGCTGCATATGGGCGGTTTTTCGCCCAAAACGCGTCACGCGGCAGTCCGGCGGAAGGCTCAGCGCGACACGCCAACGGCCGTCAACTGACTCGTTCGACCTCCGCGCCCAGACTTACGAGGTTCTCCACGAACAACGGGTATCCGCGATCGATGTGGAAAACGTCATGAACCTCGGTATCGCCGTCGGCAACCAATCCCGCCAACACCAAACCGGCGCCGGCACGAATATCCGAGGCCCACACCGGTGCACTCGACAATTGCGGAATTCCGCGGACCACCGCGTGATGTCCGTCGGTCCGGGCGTCCGCGCCCAGGCGGATCATCTCCTCGACGAACCGGAACCGCGCTTCGAACACGTTCTCGGTGATCATCGACGTGCCCTCGGCGATGCACGCCAACCCGATGGCCATGGGCTGCAGGTCGGTCGGGAATCCCGGATACGGCAGCGTCGCGACGTTGACCGCCTTCGGGCGTTCGTACTGCACGACCCGGAAACCGTTGTCGTGCTGCGTCACGGTCGCGCCGGCATCGTGGAGTTTGTGCAGCACCAGCTGAAGATGCTGCGGGTCCACACCCGTCACCGCGACGTCGCCTCGCGTCATCGCCGCGGCAATTCCCCAGGTCGCTGCCACAATCCGGTCACCGATCACCCGGTGCTCCGTCGGATGCAGCTTGTCCACCCCGGTGATGGTGAGGGTCGAGGTCCCTCCCCCACTGACCTTGGCGCCCATCTGGTTCAGCATGTCGCAGATGTCGACGATGTCCGGCTCACGTGCCGCGTTGTGGATGACGGTCACACCCTCGGCGAGCACCGCCGCCATCAGGATGTTCTCTGTCGCCCCCACCGACGGGAACTCGAGCTGAATCTCCGCCCCGCGCAGGTGGTCAGCTTCTGCAACCACGCAACCGTGCTCGATGTTGCACCGGGCACCGAGCTGGCGCAGGCCGGATTGATGCATGTCCAGGGGTCGCGATCCGATCGCGTCGCCGCCGGGTAATGCGACTTTCGCCTTCTTGCAGCGCCCTACCAGCGGACCGAGCACACACACCGAAGCGCGAAACTGCCGGACCGCGGCGAAATCCGCGTCGTACTTGGGCTCGTCGGGCGAGGTGATCCGGGCAACGTCGCCGTCGAGCTCAACAGTCGCTCCGAGACCACGCAGCACCTCGGCCATCAACGGAACATCCAGGATGTCCGGACAGTTGGTGATCGTGGTGGTGCCTTCAGCCAACAACGCTGCGGCCATCAGCTTCAGCACGCTGTTCTTAGCGCCCCCCACGGCAACTTCGCCGGACAACCGGCTACCCCCAGTCACCACGAAACGCTCGCTCACGCGGCTAAGTGTAGACAGCGGCGGAGGCCGGTGTCAGGCCACAAAGAAGTCACCGCGAGTACGGTTTCACCATGGCTGTGCACCTGACCCGCATCTACACCCGGACCGGCGACGACGGGTCGACCGGGCTCAGCGATTTCAGCCGCGTGTCGAAGAACGATTCGCGCCTGGCCGCCTACGCCGACTGTGACGAAGCCAACGCCGCGATCGGCGTCGCGGTCTCGGCAGGCGCGCCTGATGAACGAATCCGCTTGGTACTCCTGCAGATTCAGAACGATCTCTTCGATGCAGGTGCCGACCTGTCGACTCCCGTGGTCGAGAATCCGGAATACCCGCCGCTGCGAATCACCCAGCCGTACATCGATCGGCTCGAAGCCTGGTGCGACGAGTTCAACGAGCCGCTGTCGAAGCTCACGTCGTTCATCCTGCCCGGCGGCACTCCGCTGTCGGCGTACCTGCACGTCGCCCGGACCGTGGTTCGGCGGGCGGAGCGTGCGGCCTGGCAGGCAATCGATGAACACGGCGACAGCGTCAGCGTCCTGCCGGCCAAATATCTGAACCGGCTGTCGGATCTGCTGTTCATCCTGTCGCGGGCCGCGAACCCCGACGGTGATGTGCTGTGGCAGCCCGCCGCGGGACGCGGCAATGGGGAAACAGCGGAGGGATCGTAATTCAGACCGCGCGGCGCCGGGACCGCGGCGACGGCCGGGCCTCGAGCCACGACGTGAAAGCCGTCAAAGCTCCACGGTCCAAAGCTATTTCGTAACCCCTGCGCCGTTCGGGACTGTTGTCACGCAGCTCAAGAATGACCGTCTGATCGGTCATGATGTCGAATTCGTCGCCCCGCGGGGCGCGGCGTCCGACGACTTCCAGGCCACGACGGGACAGTCTGCGGTCGGGCCACCAGCGCAGGCTCGACAAACGATAAAAGCCGGCCTCACCACCGCGGTAGCGCATGACTCCATGCCGCCACCCGTGGCCGCCGGCAGCTGGGTAGTCGCGCAGGATGGCGGCGGTGCCGCCAACCTGACGCAACTTCCACAAGCGATAACTCAGTGCGGCAACAGCCAGCACCAACACACCGACGAGCGCGACCATCATCAACATGGACGCGCTCATCGGAGTATCAGTCGAGCTGGCCTACGGCGCGCAGACGCGCCCGGCCCCACGCAGCGGTCGCCTCGTCGTCCGACGCGGCATCGGCCTTGGCCGCATGCGCATCGATCTCCGACTCCAGCGCCGCATCTTCCACGAGAATCCGCACGGTCTCCTCGGTCACCGAGAGGAACCCACCGGACACCGCGATCCGCAGATCATCCTCGCCCTCGCGCTCGACCCGGACCATCGCGTCCTCGACCAGCTGGCCGACCAACGGGATGTGCCGGGGCAGGATGCCGATCTCGCCGGCGGTGGTGCGAGTGAAGACGAATGTGGCCTTGCCCGTCCACAGCGCGCGCTCGACGGCGACGATCTCGACGTCCATTTCGGCCATGTCACACCACCTTTCGACTGTGTTGTTTGCTCTTCGCGCAAGCGCTCAGCGCATGGGTAACCAACGAGATCACAGCTTGGCGCCGAGGCTTTCGGCCTTCTTCGCCAGGTCGTCGAGACCACCGATGAGGAAGAACGCCTGCTCCGGCAGGTGGTCGAAGTCGCCCTTGGCGAGACGGTCGAACGCCTCGATGGTCTCCTTCAGCGGCACCGTCGAACCCGGCTGGCCGGTGAACTGCTCGGCGGCCATCATGTTCTGGCTCAGGAAGCGCTCGATCTTACGTGCGCGGTACACCAGCACCTTGTCCTCTTCCGACAGTTCGTCGATACCGAGGATGGCGATGATGTCCTGAAGGTCCTTGTAGCGCTGCAGGATTCGGATGACTTCCTGAGCAACCCGGTAGTGCTCGTCGCCGACGATGCTGGGGTGCAGGATCGTCGAGGACGACGCCAGCGGGTCCACGGCCGGGAAGATGCCTTTGGAGAACACCGCACGAGAGAGCTCGGTGGTGGCGTCCAGGTGGGCGAACGTGGTGGCCGGGGCCGGGTCGGTGTAGTCGTCGGCGGGCACATACACGGCCTGCATCGAGGTGATGGAACGACCACGGGTCGAGGTGATGCGCTCCTGGAGCTCACCCATCTCGTCCGCCAGCGTCGGCTGGTAACCCACGGCCGAAGGCATACGACCGAGCAGGGTCGAGACCTCGGAACCGGCCTGGGTGAACCGGAAGATGTTGTCGATGAAGAGCAGCACGTCCTGGTTCTGCTCGTCGCGGAAGTACTCGGCCATGGTCAGGGCCGACAGCGCGACGCGCATACGGGTGCCTGGTGGCTCGTCCATCTGGCCGAACACGAGCGCGGTGTCCTTGAGCACGTTCGCGTCCGCGAGCTCGACCCACAGGTCGTTGCCCTCACGGGTGCGCTCGCCGACGCCGGCGAACACCGAGGTACCACCGAAGTTGCGGGCGATACGGTTGATCATCTCCTGGATCAGAACCGTCTTGCCCACGCCGGCACCGCCGAACAGGGCGATCTTGCCACCACGCACGTACGGCGTGAGCAGGTCGACGACCTTCAGACCGGTCTCCAGCATCTCGGTGCGGGGCTCCAGGTCGGCGAAGGCCGGCGGCTTGCGGTGGATGGACCAGTGCTGGAAGTCCTTGCCGTAGCCGGGCTCGTCCAGGCAGTCACCCAGCGCGTTGAACACGTGGCCCTTGACGCCGTCGCCGACGGGCACCGAGATCGAGGCGCCGGTGTCGCGAACGTCGGTGCCACGCACCAGGCCGTCGGTCGGCTGCATCGAGATGCAGCGCACCAGGTGGTCACCGAGGTGCTGCGCAACCTCGAGGGTCAGGGTCTTGGCCAGCGCACCGAAGGTGATGTCGGCGTGCAGGGCGTTGAACAGTTCGGGCACCGAGCCACGCGGGAATTCGATGTCCACCACCGGGCCGGTGATGCGAACCACGCGACCAGTGGTCTTGGTCTCTACAGCAGAAGTCATATCTCTCTTCGCTTCCTACGGGGCCTATTTCGCGTCGGCCAGCGCGTTGGCGCCACCGACGATTTCGCTGATTTCCTGGGTGATCTGGGCCTGGCGCTCGCGGTTCGCGGCGAGGGTCAGGGCCTTGATCAGGTCGTCGGCGTTGTCCGTTGCCGACTTCATGGCGCGTCGACGCGAAGCCGACTCCGAGGCCGCGGCCTCAAGCAGTGCCGCGTAGACACGCGTCGCGATGTACCGCGGCAGCAGCGCATCGAACAACGTGTCGGCGCTCGGCTCGAACGAGTACAGCGTGTGGACGCCGGTCGGCTCCCCCGTGTACTCGACGGCCAGCGGTGCGATCCGCACGGCCTCGGCGGTCTGCGACAGCATCGACTTGAACTCTGTCGAGACGATGTGCAGTTCGTCGACACCCAAGATGCCGTCGGCTCCCGGTCCGTCACCCTCGTCATCGGCACCCGCCATGAATGCCGATACCAGCGTGTCGGCGATTTCCTTGGCGTTGACGTACTCCGGACGCTCCGAGAAACCGGTCCAGGACTCGATGACCGAACGCCCGCGGAAGCTGTAGTAGCCCAAGGCCTTTCGGCCGACCACATACAGCACCGGTTCCTTGCCCTCTTCACGCAACAGCGAGAACAGTTCCTCGGCCCGGCGCAGCACGTTGGCGTTGTAGCCGCCGCACAGGCCGCGGTCCGACGACACCACCAGCACCCCGGCACGCCGGGGATTCTCCCGCTCGACGAGCAGCGGGTGATCCAGCGCGCTGGCTCCCGCAAGCTCGGTGAGCATGTTGGTGATCTCAGTGGCGTAGGGCCGGGCTGCATCAACCCGGGCCTGCGCCTTGGCGATCCGCGACGTGGCGATCAGCTCCTGCGCCTTCGTGATCTTCTTGATCGACGAGGCGGATTTGATACGTCCGCGTAGCTCGCGCAGTGTGGCTGCCATTGGTTACCTAGGCCTTCTTCGGTGCCGGCTTGTGGACCTTCACCGACTCCTGGCCGAGGTCAGCGGGATCCAGTGCCTCGGCAGCGGCTTCCTTGACGACGACCGAGCTGCCGTCGGTGGCGGCGAAGCCCTTCTTGAACTCGTTGATGACCGAGACCAGCTTCTCCTCGTTCTCCTCGGAGAGCTTCTTCGTCGACTTGATGCCGTCGAGGATGTCGGCGTGGCTGGCCTTCACGTGTTCCAGCAGCTCCGCAGAGAAACGTGAAACGTCCTCGACCGGAACCGAATCCAGGTGGCCCTGAGTGCCGAGGAAGATCTCGATGACCTGGTCCTCGACCGCCAGCGGGCTGTACTGCGGCTGCTTGAGCAGCTCGACCAGGCGAACACCGCGGTCCAGCTGAGCCTTCGAAGCAGCATCCAGGTCCGAGGCGAACGCCGCGAAGGCCTCCAGCTCGCGGTACTGCGACAGGTCCAGACGCAGCGAGCCCGCCACTTCCTTCATGGCCTTGATCTGGGCGGCACCACCGACACGGGACACCGACACACCGACGTTCACGGCCGGGCGAACACCCTGGTTGAACAGGTCGGACTCCAGGAAGCACTGGCCGTCGGTGATCGAGATGACGTTGGTCGGGATGAACGCCGAAATGTCGTTGGCCTTGGTCTCGATCACCGGCAGACCCGTCATCGAACCGCCACCGAGCTCGTCGGACAGCTTCGCGCAACGCTCCAGCAGACGGGAGTGCAAGTAGAAGACGTCACCCGGGAAGGCTTCGCGGCCCGGCGGGCGACGCAGCAGCAGCGAGATGGCGCGGTAGGCGTCGGCCTGCTTGGACAAGTCGTCGAACACGATCAGGACGTGCTTGCCGTTGTACATCCAGTGCTGGCCGATGGCCGAACCGGTGTACGGGGCCAGCCACTTGAAGCCGGCGGGGTCAGAGGCGGGAGCCGCGACGATGGTCGTGTACTCCATGGCGCCACCCTCTTCCAGCGCACGCTTCACGCTGGCGATGGTGGTGCCCTTCTGGCCGATGGCGACGTAGACGCAGCGCACCTGCTGCTTCGGGTCGCCGGTCTCCCAGGCCTCGCGCTGGTTCAAGATGGTGTCGACGCAGACGGCGGTCTTGCCGGTCTTGCGGTCACCGATGATGAGCTGGCGCTGGCCGCGGCCGATCGGGGTCATGGCGTCGATGGCCTTGATACCGGTCTGCAGCGGCTCGCTGACGCTCTGGCGCTGTACGACCGACGGGGCCTGGAGCTCGAGGGCACGACGGGTCTCGGCCTTGATCTCGCCCTGACCGTCGATGGGCTCGCCGAGCGGGTTGATGACGCGGCCGAGGAACTCGTCGCCGACCGGCACCGAGAGCACCTCTCCGGTGCGCTTGACCTGCTGGCCCTCTTCGATCTTCGCGAAATCACCCAAGATGACCGCACCGACGCTGTGCTCGTCGAGGTTCAGGGCCACGCCCAGAACACCGCCGGGGAACTCGAGGAGCTCCTGCGTCATAACCGAGGGCAGACCCTCGACGTGTGCGATGCCGTCACCGGCGTCGACGACAGTGCCGATCTCTTCACGATCGGTCGAGGCCGAGAACGTCGTTACGTAGTTCTCGATGGCACCTTCGATATCAGCAGCCGAGATTGTCAACTCTGCCATGGTTTTTGGTCTTCCTAGTCTTGGGTGTTTCGGAGTTAGTCGGGCAGCCGGTTGGAGGCGGCAGCCAGTCGTGACGAGATGGAGCCGTCGATCACCTCGTCACCGACGGTGATGGTCAGACCACCGAGGAGGCTCGGATCGACATGCAGCTGGACGGACACCGGGTGGCCGTAGATGCGGGTCAGGACCGACGCGAGTCGGGTCCGCTGGGCATCGGACAGCGCCGCGGCAGCCTCCACGTGGGCAACAACCTCACCACGGCGGGCGACTGCCAGCTCGGCCAGATCGAGGACCGCCTGGTCGGCACGTTCGCCGCGCAACAGGCTCACGGTCTGCGTCAGCAGCGCCTTGACGGTGCTGTTGAGCGCGCCGTGGGCACCGGTAAGCACGTTGTCCAGCAAGGCAACTCGGCTGTCGACCGGAGTGCCGTAGTCACCGAGCAGCGTCGACAGGCGCGGCTGCGCGTCCAGCACACGGCTGAACCGGAACAGCTGGTCCTCGACCTCGGCGACCTCACCGTTGACCTCGGCCCGCTTGATCAGCGCCAGGCGAGCGACGTGCTCGATGGCGTCGACCAGATCGGGCTGCTCCGACCACCGCGACGACACCGCGGAGCGCAGCAGCTCCAGGGCGGGGGCGCCGATCTTGCCGGACAGCACCGCATCCAGCAGGGTGACCTTGGGGGCCGAGTTGTCGGCGGGTTCGGCCAGGTGCCGGGCGAGGTTGTTCTCGGTCAGCAGCAGCCGGACGACGGCAGCCAGATCATCGGCCAGCGCGGTCAGCGCCGCCGCATCGAGACTGCCTGCAGTGGCGTCGAACTTGGTGACCAGCGCGTTCAGTGAATCCCGGCTCGCGGCCCGCAGCTTCACCTCGGCGTGGGTGCCGACCTCAGCGGAGGACGGCGCCATCTGTTCCAGATCCGCGAGGAAGCGGTCCACGGTGCCGGCCTGAGCGGCGGGCTCGGCGACGTACCGGCGCACCAGTTCGTCGGCCTTGGCCACCGACTCCGCGCCCAGCTCCTGACGGAGCTCGCGGATCACGCCCTGACGCATCAACTCGACGTGCTGGCCGCCCTGCGCCTTGATCCGCTCAGCGTCGATAGCGGCCTGCTCGGAGAGCTGCTCGACGATGCGCTGCGAATCGTGCCGGGCCTCGTCGGTCACCTTGGCCGACTCTGCATTGGCGTCGGCGAGAGCCTTGGCGTGCATCTTGTCGGCGTCGGCGAGTTTCTGTGCAGCTTCGGCACTTTCGGCCAGCGCGACACGAACGGCTTCCTGCTGCTTGGCCATCAAGCCCTTCACCGGAGGCACGACGTACTTCCAGATGATGAACACGATGACGGCAAAGCCGATCAGCTGCCCGATGAAGATTTCCATCTAGTGGCTCCCGCCTGATTTCACGTCAGATGCCAACTCCACACCGAGGATGCGGCTCGCCAGCGTCTGGGACAGGTTGTCGACCGACGACTGCAGTTCGGCCTCTGTGGACTGCCGCTGCGCGGACAGTGCCTGGTCGGCACCTTTGAGGGTTTCGGCCACCTCACCACTTGCCGCTGCACGCGCCTGGTCGACGACCTTGCGGCCCTCGTTGCGGGCCTCGTCACGGATGGCCGAAGCCTCCGTACGGGCACCCGCCATCGCCGCGTTGTAGTCCGCCTCTGCGGCGGCCACCTGCTCAGCCGACTTCCGGTTGTCAGCAGCGGTCTTGGCCAGCATTTCCTCGCGTTCGACCAAGACCTTGCTGATCGGTGGCACAACCCACTTGCCGATCACGCCGAGCACGATCAGGAAGATGATCAGCACGACGAAGAAGGTCGCGTTGGGGATCAGGAAGTTCTGACCCCCGCCACCCTCTGCTGCTGCCTGGCCCGAGGCCAGGATGGTTGCGCTCAATTCACCCATGTCGACGGATTACGACAGGCCCGGGGTGGCGAACACGAAGAGCGCCATGAAGGCCAGGTTGATGAAGTACGCGGCTTCCACCAGACCGACGGTGATGAAGAACGGGGTGAACAGGCGGCCCTGGGCCTCCGGCTGGCGGGCGATGCCCGAGATCAGCGCGTTACCGGCAATACCGTCACCGATACCGGCACCGATGGCGCCACCGGCCATGATCAAGCCACCGCCGATGAGGGCGCCCTGGATGATAGTGGCGTTCGTTGCTGCGTCGGCCATTCTCTTTTTCCTCCTTGGTAACTGGTAGCTGCGCTACCAGGGTCTTATTTGTGGTTCCTACAGGTCTTGCGGGACTTAGTGGTGCTCGTCGAGTTCCATCGACTGGCTGAAGTACAGGATCGTCAGCAGCGCGAAGATGAACGCCTGGATCAGACCGACGAACAGGTCGAAGGTCTTCCAGATGGCGTTCGGCGCCCACTGCACGTACCAGGGGAACATCGCGATCAGGGCGACCAGGATGCCGCCGGCGAACATGTTTCCGAAGAGTCGCAGAGACAGCGAGACCGGCTTGGCGATCTCCTCGACGATGTTGATCGGAGCCAGGACCGCGACGTGACCCTTCAGCAGCTTCTTGAAGTGGCCGAAGACACCCCGGCGCCAGATGCCCGCAGCGTGGTAGCAGAGGAACACGAACAGCGCGAGCGCCAACACGTAGTTGATGTCCGAGGCCGGCGGGGCCAGCAACTCCTTCGCGCCACCGTCTTCCCCACCGAACTGCACCGGCAGGACCGAGAGCCAGTTGGAGATCAGGATGAAGGTGAAGATCGTGACGGCCAGCGGCAGCACGAACGGAGCGACCTTCATACCGATCGCGGTCTCGATCTGCTGGCGCATCTGGATGGTGATGGCCTCGAAGAACAGCTGAACACCGCCGGGCACTCCGGTTGAGGTCACCTTCGCCTTCACGAAGAAGGCCAACGCGATGACGATGACCGCAGCCACGCTGGTGGCGATGATCGTGTCGACGTTGAAGGTGTAGCCCCACAGCTCGTGCTGCTCGTGGTGGCCGACCTCGATGGCGGCCTCGGCGGCGAATTGTTGAATCACTTGGGTCGTCAGTCCTTTGCTTCTGATCCGTCGTGTGCTTCTGGTTGGTCGACGCCGGCACCACCGTCACGCTGGCCGGCGCGGACCTTCTTCATCACCGGCAATGCGGTGCTCATGACAAGAATCGCCTGGAACAGCGCCACCCCGAAGAGGACGCCGATACCGGCCGGCTTGAAGAACCAGGTGATCAGCAGGGCGATCACCGAGATGACCACCAGCCGCATCGCGGAGTTGGCTGCCATCTGCATCTTCAGTGGGTGATCCTTGGCGGTGACCTTGGCGACCGCGCGACGGACCATCAGGGCGTTGGTCAGACCGAGCGCCATTCCCAGACCGAAGAAGGCGCCGAACTTGAGATTGCCGCTCACTGCGTAGCCGCCGCCGAGCGCGATGGCCGTCACGAGAAGAGAGACAGCAAACAAACGCACGGGCCGAAAAGCCACTGCCGGCAACACCAGAGGCGCGTCCTGCGCTGGTGTCGTCATGGTGTTCACCTCAATCCCGCGGTCACGAGTGCCGTCCCCATATACCTGGCAATCCTGTGTGCGTGCCCACAGAGCGTATCGAAGGTCACATCGAGCGCGTCGGGCACACTGGAATCACCCAAGGGGAAGCTCCCTTTGTCGGTCGTCATTCGGCGCCGATCGGCTTGTGCGAACCGATGGGCCGGGCCGGCAACCCGCGAGGTTTTTCGGGTTCTGCCAGAACCGTACCACATGGTGGGCACCCAAAAACGGGCACCTACTACTTTTTGTCGTACTCGCCTTCTGGCAGGTCATCGCGCCGCCGCAGGAGCGGAATCAAGGTGAAAATAGCGGCCAGCAGGATGGCCCCGAGCATCACCGCACCCGTGTATCGGGGGTCGAAGAAAATGGTGCTGGCCGCCCCCAGCGCCACGATGCCCACCCATAGGTAGATGAGCAGCACGACGCGGCGGTGCGAGTGGCCGATCTGCAGCAGCCGATGGTGCAGATGCATCTTGTCGGGACTGAACGGGCTCAGGCCCGCCCGGGTACGACGGACGATCGCCAGCAGCATGTCGAGGGCGGGCACGAACATCACCGCAACGACCAACAGGAACGGCGACAGCAAAGCAAACACATCGCGCGCGCCGTAGGCGTTCTGGGAAATCGGACCGGCTGCGGTGGTCGACGCAGCGGCCAGCATCAAGCCGATCAGCATGGACCCGGAATCCCCCATGAAGATGCGGGCCGGATGGAAGTTGTGCGGCAGGAACCCCAGGCACGCGCCGGCAAGCACCACCGAGATGACGGCCGGCGGGTAGAACAGCACGTCACCGCCGTGGTCACGCAGCAGCCCGACCGAGAAGATGCAGATGGCCGACGCGGTGATGAGGCCGAGCCCGGCAGCCAGACCGTCGAGCCCGTCGACGAAGTTCATCGCGTTGACGATCGACACCGTCAGCGCCAGGGTCAGCAGGATGGACGACGCCTGGTCCAGCACGATGGTGCCGACGCCGCCGATCGGGATGTACAGCACACTCCACGCGACACCCATGGTGACCAGGACGCTGGCCGCGGTGATCTGGCCCGCGAACTTGGTCAGCGCGTCCAGGCCCCAGCGGTCATCGATCAGGCCGATGAGCATGATCAGGCCGCCCGCCACCACGACCGCCGGCATGCCCGACGAATAGACGAAACCTCGCGTCAGGGCGGGCAATTGGGAGGCCAGCAGCACGGCGGCGACCACCCCGATGTACATCGCCAGCCCGCCCATGCGCGGGACCGGCTGGACGTGGACGTCACGTTCGCGCGGGTAGGCGACCGCACCGAACCGGAAGGCCAGCGCCCGCACCCAGCCGGTGGCGAAGTAGGTGATGATCGCCGCGGTGAGACCGACCAGCACCAGCTCTCTGAGCGGGACCCCGGTGCCCCGGTCGATCTGCGCGAGCAGCCGGCCTGCGTCGGCAACTACGGTCACGACATCTCGCCGGTCAGGGACTTCAGTTCGACGCCGAGCACCTCGGCGATCTGCGCGACGGAGATCGGTCCTTCGCGCAGCACCCGCGGCGTCGCGCTGGTGAGGTCGACGATCGTGGATGCGGCCTGCTTGGTCGCCGGTCCGGCGTCCAAGTACACCTCGACCTTGTCGCCCAGCTGCGCCCGCGCCTCCTCTGCATTGACGGCGGGCGACTGGCCGGAGATGTTGGCGCTGGACACAGCCATGGGGCCGACCTCGCGCAACAGCTCGATGGCCACGGGGTGCAGTGGCATGCGCAGCATGACGCTGCCGTTGGTGTCACCGAGGTCCCACGACAGCGACGGGGCCTGCCGCACCACCAGGCTCAGCGCACCCGGCCAGAACGCCTCGATCAGGTCGCGCGCAGACGGCGGCACGGAGTAGACCAGGCCGTCGATGGTGCGCCAGGAGCCGACCAGGACCGGGACGGGCATGTTGCGACCCCTCCCCTTTGCGGCCAGCAGCGCCGCCACCGCCTCGCTGTTGAAGGCGTCGGCGCCGAGCCCGTAGACGGTGTCGGTGGGCAGCACGACCAGGCGACCGCCCTTGAGCGCACTGATCGCGGAGGCGATCCCAGTGCCGCGCTTGACCGCATCGCCGCAGTCGAACGTCTCCATCTATGACTCCTCACGCAAGCATTCGTCGGTTGCCATGACCCGTTTACCGTCGAGTCGCGGTCACGAACCGGGGCCGCCCGGTCAGATCGCGCCGTGCGGTGATGCCTCCGAACGTACCGTCGCGCTCCAACGCGGCCACCACCTGATCCGCCGTGGTGTCGTCGTGCTCGATGCCCAGTGCGCCGCCGGGCCGCAGCAAGCGCGCCGCCAGCGCGATGATCGGCACGATGACCGACATGCCGTCGGGCCCACCGAACAGGGCCGCGGCCGGGTCGTGGTCGATGACTTCGGGATCGAGCTCGGCACCGTCCGGGATGTACGGCGGGTTGGATACCAGCAGGTCCACTGTGCCGTCCCTGTCTGCCAGCAGGCTGGGAACAGTGACGTCGGCCTCCAGCACCTCGACGGCGGTGCCGGCACAGTTGCGCCGGGCGTAGACCAGGGCCTCCGGGGATTTCTCGACGGCCACGATCTTCGCCTGCGGCCAGGTGTGCGCCAACGCCAACGCCAGCGCGCCCGATCCGGTGCACAGATCCACGATCACCGGGCTCGGCGGCACCGGCTGCTTCATGGCCCACTCCAGCAGTGCCTCGGTCTCCGGGCGGGGAATGAACACTCCCGGGCCGACCTGCACCTCCACCGGGCCGAATGCTGCCGTTCCGATCAAGTGCTGCAAGGGAATTCGCTGCGCACGCCGTTCCACCAGGTCACGGAAATGCGGATAGAACGCGGCCTCGGGCTCGGTGAACATCACCCGGGCCCGGTCCACCCCGGCAGCGTGCGCTGCGAGGTATTCGGCGTCGACCCGGGCGGAGTCGACGCCCGCGGCGGCCAGCACGGCAGCCGCGTCAGCGATCGCTTGTCGGACGGAGCTCACTCTTGCGGGTCACTCCTGCGAGAGCCGGGCCTGCTTGTCGGCGGCCGCCAGGGCGTCGAGCAGCGCGTCCATGTCGCCGTCGAGCACCTGGTCCAGGTTGTGGGCCTTGAAGTTGATGCGGTGATCGGCGATCCGGTTCTCGGGGAAGTTGTAGGTCCGGATGCGCTCGCTGCGGTCGACGGTGCGGATCTGGCTGGCGCGGTCGGCGGACGCGTCCGCCGAGGCCTGCTCTTCGGCCAGGGCCTGCAGCCGGGCGGCGAGCACCACCATGGCGCGGGCCTTGTTCTGCAGCTGCGAGCGCTCGTTCTGGCAGGTGACGACGATACCGGTGGGCAGGTGCGTGATGCGGACCGCCGAGTCGGTGGTGTTGACGCCCTGACCGCCCTTGCCGGACGAGCGGTAGACGTCGATACGCAGGTCGGATTCATCGATCTGGACCTGCTCGACGTCCTCGGGCTCCGGGTAGACCAGGACGCCGGCTGCCGAGGTGTGCACGCGCCCCTGGGATTCGGTGACGGGCACGCGCTGCACGCGGTGGACACCGCCCTCGAATTTCATGCGCGACCACACGCCGTCGGCCGAGTCGCCCTTGCCGGCGATGGTGATGGTGGCGTCCTTGTAGCCGCCGAGGTCCGACCAGGTCTCGTCGAGCACCGTCACGGTCCAGCCGTGGCGCTCGGCGTACCGGATGTACATGCGCGCAAGGTCGGCTGCGAAAAGGGCCGATTCCTCGCCGCCCTCACCGGACTTCACCTCGAGGACGACGTCGTCGGCGTCGTGCGGATCACGCGGGGCCAGCAGGTCGGTCAGCTTGGCGTCGAGTTCGGCGACGCGGGCCTCCAGCTCGGGCACCTCCGCGGCGAACGCGGCGTCCTCGGCGGCCAGCTCGCGGGCCGCTTCGAGGTCACCCCGGGCAGCCTCGAGCTTGCGATAGGTGACGACGATCGGCGACACCTGCGCGAACCGGCGACCGACCTTGCGGGCCGCGCCGGCATCAGCGTGCAGGTTCGGGTCGCCCAGCTGCCGTTCGAGATCGGCGTGCTCGGCCAGCAGTGCCTCGATGCGGGGCGCTGTGTCTGTCTCTGCCACTTGAGGACTCCTGCGGTTGTCTGTGCCGGGTGCCGGATACGAAAACGGCGCCCGGACCTGACGCGAATGCGACAGATCGGGCGCCGTGAACGAAGCTAGCTCTCGGACGCGGCCTTCGAGCCGGTGTTGCGCTTGCCGTACCGCTTCTCGAAGCGGGCCACGCGGCCGCCGGTGTCGAGAAGCTTCTGCTTGCCCGTGTAGAACGGGTGGCACTGCGAGCACACCTCGACCACGATGTGGCCGCTTTCCTTGGTGCTACGAGTCTGGAAGCTGTTGCCGCAACCGCAGACCACGGTGGTCTCGACGTATGCGGGGTGGATACCCGATTTCATTTCATGGTCCTCTGTGATCGATGGCGCCGGGTCGCCCGATTATTCGGACGTGAACCGGAGCCGAGGGGGTTCGGCGGTCGATTATGCCAGGTCAGCCGCCAAGGTCCTAAACGCGGCCGGGCCGCCGACTATTCCTGGGCGCCGCGCCGGCCCAGGTCGGCCAGGCGATGCTCCAGGAATCGTCGTTCGGGGTCGGTCGCGGCCAGTGTCAGGGCGCGTTCGAACGCGGTTCGCGCCTCGTCGGTCCGGCCCAGGCGCCGCAGCAATTCCGCCTGAGTCGACGGCAGGTAGCGGTAATCGCCCAGGTCAAGCGCGTCGATGAGGTTCAGCGCCCGCGCGGGGTCCCCGG
Organism: Mycolicibacterium sp. HS_4_1; assembly: GCF_054515875.1. Taxonomy (NCBI): domain Bacteria; kingdom Bacillati; phylum Actinomycetota; class Actinomycetes; order Mycobacteriales; family Mycobacteriaceae; genus Mycobacterium; species Mycolicibacterium sp. HS_4_1. Next base: position 1,371,045 of record NZ_CM137261.1, on the reverse strand, counting down.
CCTCGGCGATGGCCACCGCGCGATTGAGGGCCACGACGGGCGACCTGGTCAGCTGTTCGAGCCGCTCGTACAAGACCACGACCTCGTGCCAGTCGATCCGCTCCTCGGCCTGCAACGAGGCGATGGCGGCCTGCAGTACATAGGGCCCGCCGGCCAGCCGCAAAGCCAGCGCGCGATCGAGCGCTGCCCGTCCGGCATCGACCTTGGCCTGGTCGTGCAACGTGCGGTCCTGCTCGGCGAGCGGCACCACGCGGCCGTCGACCACACGGGCCGCTCGTCGCGAATCGTGCAGCAGCATCAGCGCCAGCAGCCCGTAGGCCTCGGGCTCGTCGGCCAACAATTCCGCGAGGAGCCGGCCCAGCCTGATCGCTTCGGCAGCCAGGTCGCCGCGCTCGGTGAAGCCCTGGTTGAAGATCAGGTAGATCGCCGCGAGCACCGCCGCCACCCGGTCGGGCAGCAGCCGGTCCGCCGGCAGGGCGAACGGGATGTTCGTCGCCCTGATCTTGGTCTTGGCGCGGGAGAGCCGGCGCTTCATCGTGTCCTCGGAGACCAGGAACGCGCGCCCGATCTCGGCCGTCGTCAGCCCGCCGAGGGCCCGCAGGGTGAGGGCCACCTGGGCCTCGCGGGCCAACGCCGGATGGCAGCACATGAAGATGAGCTGCAGGCGTTCGTCGCCGATGGTGCTGTCGTCGAGGTCGATCTCGTCCATGGTCGTCGCCTGTCGATCCGCTTGCAGCAGCCGGGTTTTGGCGCGCAGCGTCTGCTCGCGGCGCAGCCGGTCGACCGCCGCATTGCGTCCGGTCCGCACCAGCCAGGCCACCGGCGCGTCTGGCACGCCGTCGCGGGGCCACCGCTCGGCAGCGCGGACGAACGCCTCCTGCGCGGCATCCTCGGCGAGCTCGAAGTCGCCGAGGATGCCGATGAGCGCGGCCAGGACGCGGCCCCAATCCCGCTCGAAGATCGCGTCGATCAGCGCCTGGCCCCTTCCCGTCGCTTCGCTCGCCATGGACCCTTCCCGTCGCTTCGCTCGCCCTAGACCTCCCCCGGCATCTCGAAGAGCGGACGTACCTCGACGGCACCGCCGAGGCGTACCGCCGGAATCCGTTGTGCCCACTCCAAGGCTTGGTCGAGGTTGTCGGCGTCGATGACGAAGTAGCCGGCGAACACCTCTTTGGTGTCGGCGTACGGGCCGTCGGTGATCAGGCCGTCGGCACGCACCGTGGTGGCCGTCTCGACGGGCTGCAGATGGCCGCCACCGACGCACTGCGGCTCGACCCGCAGAGCCATGTACTCCGCGCTCAGCGCGGCCTGCTCGGCTTCGGTCAGCTCCGCGTCGTGACTACCGGGCCGGGTATAGATCAGCGTTGCGTATTTCATCGTGGTCTCCTTCGGGGTTGATCGTCCAACAGCAGGGAGACGAACGGGAACCCATCAGGGGGACACGACGGCAGAAATTAGTTTTCGGGCAGCCGGCCGTACTCGGTACCGTCGCGCTTCCACAGCACCCGGCCGGCCGGATCCGCGCCCAGGGCGACCAGTTCCCGCTTGAGAATCTTGTTGGTCGCGGTGCTGGGCAGGTCGTCGGCCAGCCAGACGTACCGCGGCCAGGACTTCGGTGACATGTCCGGCTGCGCGGCCAGGAACTCCGCGAACGGCTTCGGGTCAAGAGTCTGCCCATCGCGCAGCACCATGGCCGCCATGACCTGGTCGCCGACGAACTCGTCGGGCACCGGGTACACGGCGACCCGACTGATCACCGGGTGCCGCAACAGGATTCGCTCGATGGGCGCCGCGGTGATGTTCTCCCCGTCCACCCGCATCCAGTCGGCGGTACGGCCGGCCAGGTAGATCCAGCCGTCCGCGTCGCGGTAGGCCAGGTCGCCCGACCAGTACATGCCGTGCCGCAGCCGCTCATCGGTGGCGCCCTGGTCGTTGTGGTAACCGCGGAACATGCCGCTGCCGTTGGTGTTCACCAGCTCGCCGGTGGCTGCCTCGGCGTTGACGAGCGCACCGGCCTCATCGAATCGGGCCACCGCGCATTCGGTCACGGTCTCCGGGTCATAGATGGCCACGCCCGGAAAACCCTGTCCGATACTGCCCGCCGGGGTGCCTTCCGACCGCGTGATGATGATTGCGAGCTCGGTCGAGCCGAAGCCGTCCCACACGTCGCAGTCGAAGCGGCGGCTGAATTCGTCGATGTCGCGGTCGGCGGCCTCATTACCGAACGCCACCCGCAGCGGGTTGTCGTGGTCGTCGGGCTGCTCGGCGGTCGCCAGGATGTAAGCCAGCGGCTTGCCGACGTAGTTCATGTAGGTCGCGCCGTAGCGGCGGATGTCCGGGAGGAAGCTCGAGGCGGAGAACTGCGCGGGCGCCATCGCCGCTCCGGATCCGAGTGCGACGCCCCAGCCTGCGTAGACGCCGTTGGAGTGGAACAGCGGCATCGCCAGGTAGCAGGTGTCGGCCGCGGTGAGGCCGTAGCGCTGGACGAGTGCCGCGGCGGAGAACAGCACGATGGAATGGGCCACCTCGACGGCCTTGGGCTCACCGCTGGTGCCCGAGGTGAAGATCATCATGAAGGTGTCGTCGGGTCCGACTTCACGATGCGGGGTCAGGTCCTGCTGAGGCCACTCGGTCGCGGTGACGTCGATGACGGTGACGCCCGGCAGGTTGACGTCCTGGAGTAGCTCTCGACCCGCCCGATCTACGAGCAGAATCTGACATTCGACGCGCGCGATGTCCCGGGCCAGCGCCGCACCGCGGCGGGTGGTGTTGATGCCACACAGCACGTAGCCGCCCAGCGCCGCGGCGGCCAGCGCCGTCAGCATCTCGGGGGTGTTGCCCAGCAGGGTGCCCACGTGCAGGGGCCGCAGCGGGTCGGCCTGGCCGATCAGGGCGGCGGCCTGTGCCTGCGCTCCGGCCACGTACTCTCGCCAGGTCCAGGCCGTCTCGCCGTACTTGACGGCGACGGTGTCCTGGCCGGCGCGCTCGCGAAGCAACTGCTGAAGGGTGTCCGCCATTTAGGCTCCCGGTGCGGCGGGGGTCACGACAACCACCCGCAGTGAACAGATTCTTGAAAGTGTCTACCATTGTTGAGGGGTAGCGCAATAGCATCTGCGCCCTGGCAGAATCGTCGTTCGCCCGGTTGACATGTGAGGAGATACCCGGTGGCAAGCCCAGAGTCCCCGAGGAGCGTGCGCGATCGACTGATCGACGCCGCTGAAGAGTGCATGCGCGCCAAGGGAATTCGCGCCACGACGGTATCCGAGGTCGCCGAGGCCGCCGGCGTCTCCCGCGGTTGGCTCTACCGGCACTTTCCCGACAAGGTGACGCTGCTGGGCGCGGCGATCGTCCGCCTGAACAACGCCTACTGGTCTGACGCGCACGCCATGCTGGCGTCGATCGACGGCCTGGACAACCAGATGGTCACCGGAATCCAGCACGGGCGCACCGCATATGACGATCCCGGCGCCCTGCTGATGAAGCTGCGCGTCGAGGAACCCGACGAGTTCGCCGCCTGCGCCGGCGCCGGCGTGCAGGGCCTGGTGCCGGACCTCGCCGATTTCTGGTCCCGCTATCTGGTCGCCGCCCGCGACAACGGCGAAATCCACCCCGACACCGATATCGATGAAGCCGCCGAGTGGGTCGCGCGCGTCATCCTGTCGCTGGCCACGATGCCCGGGCAGCGGCTGGACGCCAACAACGCCGACGAACTGCTTGCACACGTGCGCCGCTACGTGATGCCGGGGTTGAAGGCCCAGCCGTAACGGTCGCCCCCTCGTCAGAATGCACTGAAGGCCGCAACTCGGGCAGAGTTGCGGCCTTCAGTTTCAAGAACGGCGACGGTTTAGTCGTTGTCCATGTTGCCCGGCGCGGTCTTGGAGACCTGGACCAGGAATTCGTAGTTGGTCTTGGTCTTACGCAACTGGCTCATCAACAGGTCGATGGCCTGATGCGGGTCCAGACCAGACAGCACGCGGCGCAGCTTGTGCACCACCGCGAACTCGTCGGTGGACAGCAGCAGTTCGTCCTTACGGGTACCGGACGGGTTGACGTCGACGGCCGGGAACACCCGGCGCTCGGCGATCTTGCGGTCCAGCTTGAGCTCGGCGTTACCCGTGCCCTTGAACTCCTCGAAGATGACGGTGTCACCGGTCGAGCCGGTCTCGACCATCGCGGTGGCGATGATGGTCAGCGAGCCACCGTGCTCGATGTTGCGGGCCGCGCCGAGGAAACGCTTCGGCGGATACAGGGCGGTGGAGTCCACACCACCGGACAGGATGCGGCCCGACGCCGGCGACGCGTTGTTGTACGCGCGGCCCAGCCGGGTGATCGAGTCCAGCAGCACCACGACGTCCTTGCCCTGCTCGACCAGGCGCTTGGCCCGCTCGATGGCCAGCTCGGCGGCCTGGGTGTGGTCTGACGGCGGACGGTCGAAGGTCGAGGCGATGACCTCACCCTTCACCGACCTCTGCATGTCGGTGACCTCTTCCGGACGCTCGTCGACGAGCACCACCATCAGGTGGCATTCCGGATTGTTCAGGGTGATCGCGTTGGCGATGTCCTGCATGATCGTCGTCTTACCGGCCTTCGGCGGGGACACGATCAGCGCGCGCTGGCCCTTACCGATCGGCATGATCAGGTCGATCACACGCGTGGTCAGCCGGTCGGGCGTGGTCTCCAGGCGCAGACGCTGGTTCGGGTACAGCGGGGTGAGCTTCTGGAAGTCCGGCCGGTTCTTGGCGTTCTCCACGGGGCCACCGTTGACACTGTCAAGGCGGACCAGCGGATTGAACTTCTGGCGCGGGTTGTTCCCACCCCCGGTGTTCTCGCCCTCGCGCGCCACCCGCACGGCGCCGGTCACCGCGTCACCGCGGCGCAGGCCGTTCTTGCGGACCATGTTCATCGAGACGTAGACGTCGTTCGGGCCGGCCAGATAGCCCGAGGTGCGGACGAACGCGTAGTTGTCCAGCACATCCAGGATGCCGGCGACCGGCTGCAGGACGTCGTCCTCGCGCAGTTCGGTGTCGGCGTTCCCGCCCTGGTTGTCGCCGCGCTCGCCACGACGACGACGGTCGCGGTCCCGGAACCGGCGGCCACGACGGCCCTGACGGCTGTCGTCATCGTCATCGTCGTTGTTGGAGTTGTTGTTGGTGTTGCCACCCTGGGCGCGGTTGCCACCCTGGTTGTCGCCACCGCGGTTGCGGTCACGGTTGCCGCCCTGGTCGCGATTGCCACCCTGGTCGCGGCCGCCGCCCTGGTTACCTTCGGACTTGTTCCCGCCCTGGTTGCTGTTGTCGGCGTTCCGGTCGCGGTTGCGCTCCTCGCGAGGTGCCTCGGCGTTGTCCGCGTTCTCGGCCTTGCCGGCGGCCTTGTCGCCGGCATCGCCGGATTCGCCCTCAACGGCCCCCCCGGCACGGCGCGATGCGCCACGACGCTCGCGACGCGGCGGCTGCTCGGCAGCTGGCGCGTCAGCGGCGGCGTTGTTCGCGGCCGGAGCCTGAGCTTCCTTGGCCTCGGTGGCGGCGTCGCTGCCGTTCACGGCCTCGGCGGCCTTGGTTTCGTTCTTGGCCTCGGCCTTGGGCTCGGCGGCCTTGGCGGCCTTGACCTCGGCCTTGGCACCGTTGGCCTCGCCGCGGTGTTCGCGGATGGCGGCGATCAATTCGCTCTTGCGCATGCCGGAGGTGCCCTTGACGCCGGCTTCGGCGGCGAGCGCACGCAGGTCGGGGAGCAGAAGACTGGTCAGCGATCCAGAGCGTCCGGCCGCCGGCGCTTCAGTTGCCGGGGCATCGGTATTGCCGTCGGCGGTGAAGAGGTCCGTATCAGTCACGGATTTCCTTTCTGTGCCCTCGCACGTCTGATCAGGCGAGGGTTGGGTTCGCAGTCGGACGGCTTCCCCGAACCGCATTCGTCAAATGCCCTGGTCAGCTGAGGCACTGCAACAGCCACGCACCGGGATTTGCCGCCGTGCGGCGAACCATCAGTCCACGAGTTGAACATCAAAGAGAAGAGTGGTCGTCCTACCGTAGGCGCAGGTACTAGAGCCTGCGATTGCTGGACGTTGCGAGAATATCTCTGATCCGACAATGAAGCAAGAAATGCCACTCCGGCGTGTGCTTTCCGTTAGACGCCGGCACCGACGATCCAGCGAACCCCTTGGCCCACCGCCATCTTTTCAACTGCGAAACCGTTGGCAGCGCCGAACTCGAGGACTTCGGCGGGCAGCTCGGGTTCAGTGCTGAATGCGATAACCGCAGGTCCAGCACCGGAAAGCACCGCTGCCACACCAGAACGCCGGAGCATCGCCAGATATTCCGCGGAGGCCGGCATGGCCGCGGCGCGCTGCGGCTGATGCATCACGTCTTCGGTGGCTGCCATCAGCAAATCCGGGCGCTGCGTCAGCGCCACCACCAACAGCGCGGCGCGGCTGACGTTGAAGGTGGCGTCCGAATGCGCGATGAGCTCCGGGAGCACTGCCCGGGTCTCCGCGGTCGAGGAGCGCACCTGCGGGATCGCCGGGAACAGGTGGATGTCGGGATGCAGCGTCAGCGGTGCGGCTGCGTAGGTGGGGCCGGGTGCGGTCCAGGACACGACAGCACCCCCCAACACGGCGGCGGAAGCGTTGTCGGGATGACCTTCGAACTCCGACGACAGTTGAACCAGCTGATCGAGCGTCAGCGGCTTCGAACCCGATTGCGCGATAAGACCATTGGCGACGGCCAAGCCGCCGACCACCGCTGCCGCCGACGAACCGAGGCCGCGCGAATGCGGAATGACGTTGCGGCACTTGATGTTCAGACCGGGAACCGAGACACCACCGACCGCCAGGCCACGCCGGATGGCCCGCACGACCAGATGGGACTCATCGCCCGGAACCTGCCCGGCCCCCTCCCCCGTCACCTCGATGACGAGGCCGGAATCGGTTGTCTCCGCCTGAATTTCGTCGTACAGGCTCAATGCCAGGCCCAGGCTGTCGAAGCCGGGGCCCAGATTGGCACTCGAGGCGGGGACGACGGCGGTGGCGAGCAGGCCGGCGGGCAGGTTCTCGGTCACTGGTGTCAGACCAGTCCGAGCTGTTCGACCACGGCGGTCGGATCGACCGGGATGGCCTTGACCTCGGGCATGCCCTTGAGCGCGGTGTCGGGGTCCTTCAGGCCGTTGCCGGTGACGGTGCACACCACGGTCGAGCCGGGCTTGACCCAGCCGTCCTCGATGGACTTGAGCAGGCCGGCGATGCTGGCGGCCGAGGCCGGCTCCACGAAGACGCCTTCGGCCTTGGCGACCAGGTGGTACGCGGCGAGGATCTCTTCGTCGGTGGCGGCGAGGAAGCGGCCATCCGACTGCTCCTTGGCGGCGACGGCGCCGTCCCACGAAGCCGGCGAGCCGATTCGGATCGCGGTCGCGATGGTCTCGGGGTTCTTGACGGGCTCACCGAGCACCAGCGGCGCCGCGCCGGCGGCCTGCGTGCCGAGCATGCGGGGCAGCCGGTCGGAGACGCCGTCACGGTGGTATTCGCTGTAACCGCGCCAGTAGGCGGTGATGTTGCCGGCGTTGCCGACGGGCAGCGAGTGCACGTCAGGCGCGGTGCCGAGCGCATCGACGATCTCGAACGCCGCCGTCTTCTGCCCCTCGATACGGACCGGGTTGACGGAGTTGACCAGGGCGATGGTCGGGTAGTCGGCGGTCAGCTTGCGCGCCAGCTCCAGACAGTCGTCGAAGTTGCCGTCGACCTGAATGATCTTGGCGCCGTGCATGACTGCCTGCGCCAGCTTGCCCATGGCGATCTTGCCCTGCGGGATCAACACCGCGCAGGTGATGCCCGCGCGCGCGGCGTACGCGGCCGCCGAGGCCGAGGTGTTGCCGGTGGACGCGCACAGCACGGCCTTCTGGCCGCGCGCCACCGCGTCACTGACGGCCATGGTCATGCCACGGTCCTTGAACGAACCGGTCGGGTTCAGCCCCTCGACCTTCAAATGCACGGTGCAGCCGGTCAGTTCACTCAGCCGCTTGGCGTGGATCAGCGGCGTGCCGCCCTCGAGCAGGGTGACGGGCGTCCAGTTCTCGGTGCCGGGCAGACGGTCCCGGTAGGCCTCGATGAGGCCGGGCCACGGCTTGTGCACGCTCATTACTTACTGGTTCCTTCCATGCGCAGCACGCTGTTGATGCTCTGCACTGCTTCGTGCTCGGCAAGGGCCGCAACGGTTTCCGACAAGGCTTCGTCGGTGGCCCGGTGGGTGACCACGACTATGCGGGCGCCGCTGCGCTGACCGACCTCGTCCTCCATGCCCTCCTGGCGGACCTCGGCGATGCTCACCTTGCGTTTGGCGAATTCGGCGGCGACAGAAGACAGCACACCCGGGATGTCCGCGACATTCATGCTGACGTAGTAGCGGGTCTCGATCGCACCGATGGGCGCGATGGGCAGCTTGGCGTACTTGGACTCGCGCGGACCCCGGCCACCCTGTACCCGGTTGCGCGCAGCCATGACCACATCCCCCATCACGGCCGACGCCGTCGGAGCACCACCGGCACCGCGGCCGTAGAACATCAGCTCACCGGCCGCTTCCGCCTCGACGAAGACGGCGTTGAACGCGCCGCTGACCGAGGCCAGCGGGTGCTCCAGCGGCACCAGCGCCGGGTAGACGCGAGCCGAAACCCGTTGTTTGCCTTTACCGGTGGTCAGGCGCTCACAGATGGCGAGCAGCTTGATGGTGCAGCCCAGCGCCTTCGCGGACTCGAAGTCCGCGGCGCTGACCTTGGTCATGCCCTCGCGGTAGACGTCGTCGGCGGTGACCCGGGTGTGGAACGCGATGGACGCCAGGATGGCGGCCTTGGCGGCGGCGTCGTAGCCCTCGACGTCGGCGGTGGGGTCGGCTTCGGCGTAGCCCAGCACGCCGGCTTCGGCGAGTGCGTCGGCGTAGTCGGCGCCGGTCTCGCTCATGGCCGACAGGATGTAGTTGGTGGTGCCGTTGACGATGCCGGCCACCCGGAGCACGACGTCACCCGCGAGGGACTGGGTCAGCGGGCGGATCACCGGGATCGCGCCGGCCACGGCGGCCTCGAAATACAGGTCCACGCGGGCCTTTTCGGCCGCCTGGGCGAGTTCGCCGGTCGACTGTGCCATCAGCGCCTTGTTGGCGGTGACCACCGACTTGCCCTGCTCCAGCGCGGTCATGATGGCCTTGCGGGCGGGCTCGACGGGACCCATGAGCTCGATGACGATGTCGACGTCGTCGCGGGAAACCAGCGCTTCGATGTCATCGGTGAGCATGTCGACCGGCACGCCGCGGCCCTTGGCGACCTTGCGGACGCCGACGCCGCGCAGCTCCAGGGGCGCACCGATGCGAGCGGCCAGGTCGTCGGCGCTGTCCTTGATGATCCGGACCACCTCGGTCCCGACGTTCCCGAGTCCGAGAACTGCTACGCCGATTGGCTTTTCACTCATTGACCACTCACCTCCAGGCTCAATAGGTCTTCGATGGTCTCCCGACGCAAGATCAGCCGGGCGTTGCCGCCGCGCACCGCGACGACGGCGGGACGGGTCAGCAGGTTGTACCGGCTGGACATCGAGTAGCAGTAGGCGCCGGTGGCCGCGACGGCGATCAGGTCGCCGGGCGCGAGATCGTCGGACACCCAGGTGTCGCGGACGATGATGTCGCCGGTCTCGCAGTGTTTTCCGACGATCCGGGCCAGCGTCGCCTGCGCGCCGCCGGCGCGCGACACCAGGCGGGCGTCGTACTGCGCGTCGTACAGGGACGGCCGGATGTTGTCGCTCATGCCGCCGTCGACGCTGACATAGCGCCGATACTTGTCGGCCGACACGGCAACGTCTTTCACGGTGCCGACCTCGTAGAGCGTGATGGTGCCCGGACCCGCGATGGCCCGGCCCGGCTCCACGACCAGCTTGGGCGTGGGCAGGCCGACGGCCTCGGACTCGGCCTTCACGATGGCTTTGAGCTTGTCGGCCAATTCCTTCATGGGCGGCGGGTCGTCGCTGGGCAGGTATGAGATACCCAGTCCCCCACCGAGATCCATGACGGACATCTGCGCGGTCTTCTCGACACCGAATTCGGCGACCACGTCGCGCAGCAGGCCGATGACGCGGTGTGCGGCGATCTCGAAGCCGGCCACGTCGAAGATCTGCGAGCCGACGTGGCAATGCAAGCCGACCAGACGCAGATTGTCGGTGGCGAAGACCTTGCGCACCGCATCCATGGCCGCGCCACTGGCCAGCGAAAGACCGAACTTCTGGTCCTCGTGGGCGGTGGAGATGAACTCGTGGGTGTGCGCCTCGACGCCGGGGGTCACGCGGACGAGCACGTCCTGCACCACGCCCGCGGCACCGGCGATGGCCTCCAGGCGCTCGATCTCGATTTCGGAGTCCAACACGATGTGCCCGACGCCGGCCTTGACCGCGGCCGTCAGTTCCGGAACTGATTTATTGTTGCCGTGCACCGTGATTCGCTCAGCCGGGAACTCGGCGTGCAGGGCCACCGCCAGCTCGCCGCCGGTGGCGACGTCGAGGCACAGGCCTTCCTGCGCGACCCAGCGCGCGATCTCGGCACACAGGAACGCTTTTCCGGCGTAGTGCACGTGCTCGCCGCCCCCGAAGGCGTCGGCGATCTCGCGGCAACGGGAGCGGAAGTCGTCCTCGTCGATGACGAACAGCGGGGTACCGAACTGCTCGGCCAGTGCGCCGACCGTGACGCCGGCGATGCTGACCTGGCCGTCGGCGCCGCGAACGAGGTTGCGTGGCCAGACATTCGGCGCCAACAGGTTGATCTCGTCGGCCGTCCCCGGCTCCTCCGGCACCACGTTGCCGGTGGGCTGTCCGCTCACATCCGCTCCGGAGCGCTGACGCCGAGGATGTGCAGACCGTTGGCGATGACCTGGCGGGTGGCCGCGCACAGCGCGAGCCGCGCCCGGTGCAGGTCGCTGTGCTCTTCGTCGCCCATCGGCAGCACGCGGCAGGAGTCGTAGAACCGGTGGTAGTCACCAGCCAGGTCTTCGAGATACCGGCACACGCGGTGCGGTTCACGAAGGGCCGCAGCGGTTTTGAGTACCCGCGGGAACTCGCCGATGGTGCGCATCAGGGTGGCTTCACGGTCGTGGTCGAGCAGGTCCAGGTGTCCGAGGTCGACCTGCAGGCCGAGGTCGGCGGCGTTACGTGCCAGAGCCGACAGCCGGGCGTGCGCGTATTGCACGTAGTAGACCGGGTTTTCGTTGGACGCGCTGGCCCACAGCCCCAGGTCGATGTCGATGGGGCTGTTCACCGACGACCGGATCAGTACGTAGCGGGCCGCGTCCACGCCGATGGCGTCGACGAGGTCCTCGAGGGTGATCACGGTGCCGGCGCGCTTGCTCATGCGCATCGGCTGGCCATCCCTGACCAGGTTGACCATCTGGCCGATCAGCACCTCGACGGTGTCGGGGTCCTCGCCGAGCGCGGCCGCGACGGCCTTCAACCGGCCGATGTAGCCGTGGTGGTCGGCACCGAGCATGTAGATACACAGGTCGAACCCGCGCTGGCGCTTGTCCAGGTAGTACGCGATGTCACCGGCGACGTATGCCGGGTTGCCGTCGCCCTTGATGACGACGCGGTCCTTGTCGTCACCGAAGTCGGTGGTGCGCAACCAGATTGCGCCGTCCTGCTGGTAGATGGAGCCGTTGTCGCGCAGCTTCTCGATGGCCTGCTCCACGCGGCCCGAGGTGTGCATCGAGTCTTCGTGGGTGTAGACGTCGAAGTCGGTGCCGAAGTCGTGCAGCGACTGTTTGATCGACGTGAACATCAGCTCCACGCCGAGTTCACGGAACACTTCCTGGCACTCGTCGGCGGGCAGGGTCAGTGCATCGGGCCGCTTGGCCACGACGTCAGCTGCGATGTCCTTGATGTAGTCGCCGCCGTAGCCGTCCTCCGGCGCCGGCTCGCCCTTGGCGGCCGCGACCAGGGAGCGGGCGAAACGGTCGATCTGCCCGCCGTGGTCGTTGAAGTAGTACTCACGGATGACGGTGGCGTCCTGCGTGGCCAGCAGCCGGCCCAGCGCGTCACCGACGGCGGCCCAGCGGGTGCCGCCGATGTGGATGGGCCCGGTCGGGTTGGCCGAGACGAACTCCAGGTTGATGTGGCGGCCCTTGAGATCCTCGGACGTGCCGTAGCGGTCCCCGGCCCCTAATACGTTGAGAACGACGACGCTCTGCGCGGACGCCTCGATGCGCAGGTTCACAAAGCCCGGACCGGCAACAGTGGCGTCGGCGATACCCTCGGCGTCGTTCAGCCGCTCTGCGAGCCATTCAGCCAGGTCACGTGGGTTGACGCCGACCTTCTTGCCCAGCTGCAGCGCCAGGTTGGTGGCGTAATCGCCGTGCTCGGGGTTACGCGGACGCTCGATGGCGACTGTTTCGGGCAGCGCGGCGATGTCCAGGTCGTGTTCGACCAGGACCACGGCGGCGGTGTTCTTGAGCAGTTCAGCCAGATCGGCGGGGGTCACGGGGGTCCATCCTATGGGCTGAGCTGCTCACGCTTGTCCTCGCCTGCTGGTTGACTGGTTGTCCGCTGACGGTTGACACCGATTCGGGAGCCGGGCTACCGATGCGCTAGTCTGTGATCGCCCAACGGCGCCGCTGGCTGGCCAGCATCAAGCGCCCCCGTAGCTCAGGGGATAGAGCGTCTGCCTCCGGAGCAGAAGGCCGCAGGTTCGAATCCTGCCGGGGGCACTTTCCAACTCACGCAGGTGCGATTCCGCCCACCTTGCCGTCCCAAGAATTCCCCAAGCCGTCCGGCGCATTCTGTGGTCACCACGACCCAGACGAGGACGGACCAAACTCATGAACCGACGCATCGCAGCACTGGCAGGCGCCACGTTGGCGACCTGCGGTATGGCGCTGTCAGCTCCCGCCCAGGCCGGTCCCCTGCCGCCGCACACGTGGTGCCCGGGCGACAGCATGACCTACTCCCGTTACGACATGTCGTCGGGACCGGGGGTCGCGTACCAGTGGGACATGAACGTCTGCCACACCTGGTACTTCGTCAAGGGCAGCCTGGGCAACGTGCCGTATCAGGGCCACCTACCCAGTGGCGTCTGGGACGGCGACAATCCACCCGACGTTCGTCAGGATTCGTGCGACTTCTGTTCGTAGGCGATCAGCGACGGCCACTACCCGCGTTATAGCCCGGTGAAGCCACGTCCGCTTCCGACAGATCGAACGGTGCCGGCGCGATGACGTCAGGGGTGAACAGATTGCCGCCGGTCGGAGCACCTACTTCGGCGGGCGCTGCGCTCTCGGCCGGTGGCGCGCTGATGATCTCGCTGGTCCCGACCGGGCCCTCGTCCATGTCCACGGCCTCACTGGGTGTGCCACCGATCTGCGGGCCGGGGACCCAGACCATGAGGTCCTGCATGCCGTCGTTGTAGACGACGCTGTTCGGGACATCACCGACGACGTCGAAGTAGAGCTTTCCGGTCGCCGTTCCGCCAGGTGGTGCCGCGGGCACGTTCCCGCCGATGACCCGGTAGTTCTCTCCGCTCTCGGCGCGGGCGTTGAAGAACGCGGTGATGGGGTTGGCCCAGCCACCGAGCCCTTCGACCTTTACGGTCGCCGAGTAAAGCTGGCCGTTGTGCGGTACCGGGTCCGAACTTGGGTGCAGACCCTTGACCGTGTAGCCGATTTCGTTCAGCGCCTCCTGCTGACCGAACGGCTTGATGTTGTTGGCCGCCGAGGCGGATCCCGCCGCCGCGACCATGCCGAACGCGATCGCGGCGATACCCACGGGCGCCACAAATTTGATCTTCACCGTTACTCCCCTTCGTCCCGCCAGGCAGTGTCCAACGCGGAGGTTACCTCGCCGATCAGCCATCGCGAGCAGTAACGCTCATGGCAATGTCGCCTTGGCGGGTGGCGTCGACCTCGATCTCCGTCGCCACCGAGCGTCAGCGACGCGCCGCCGGTCAGGATCGAATCCGGAAAGGTCGAGAAGCTCTGCGCCACCGGCACATGCCAGCAAACATCTCATGTGGTCGACAGCCAAGCCGCGGCAAAATAAGCATCCAGGCCGTTAATTTTCGGCAACTGCACTGCACGCGCAGCGCGGCAATGCGACGATTCGAGCCGTGACCGACTCCCACGACATCGCCCAAGCGGCTCGCCTCCGAGCAGAACTGTGGCGCCAGGTCGAGGAGATATCGCTCGAACTCGAACAAGCTGAACGCCGGGAGCGCCGCCTGTCCGACTGGCGCCACCGCACGAGTCGCCGGTTGCGCACCGAACTCTACGAAGCGCACCACCTCATCGATGCACTCAATAGACGCTTCCCGGCCCTGGACGCCGTCGACCCCAGCCTCGACACGTCAGAGCCCTACCCGCTATCGAGCTGACCTCTGCGTGTTGGCGGCGTGTCTCGTCGAAAACATTTACCGCGCATAGGCGAACGGCTACAACCAGGCGAGCGCAGCGACCACAAGCGCCTCGGTACCCGTGTCCAGCGTCGGCTGAACCACCGGGCCGAAGGTCGGCGAGTGGTTCACCGGGATGTCCTGGCTGATGCGGCCGGCTTCGGCCGCGCGCGTGAACTCGGCGGCATCGATGCCGCCGAACATCCAGTACGTGTACGGCACCCCCAGCGCCCGCGGGATGTCGCTGAAATCCTCACTCGCGGCCACCGGTGGGATCGTCAGGGCCCGGTCGCCGAAGTGCTCGACGAACGCGTCATGTGCGCGGGTGGTGGCAGCTTCGTCGTTGTCGGTCACCGGGAACTGGTCGTAGAAGTCGAATTCCGGGTCTTTCGGGGAATCCGACGCCTGGCATTCGGCGACGACAATGCGTTTGATGGCCGCGATCACCGCAGTGCGCACGGCGTTGTCGTAGGTGCGCAGGTTCAGTTCCAGCACCGCGTGGTCACCGATGATGTTGCTCTTGGTGCCCGAATTGATGCTGCCGACGGTGAGCACGACCGTCTGGCTCGGCTCGACTTCGCGCGACACGATGGTCTGCAGCCGGATCACGATCATGGCGGCCAGCACGACGGGATCGATGGTGGCGTGCGGCATGGACCCATGGCCGCCGCGCCCGTACACCGTCACCCGAATGCTGTCTGCGGCAGCCATGACCGGCCCACTACGGGTGCCGACGTATCCGGCCGGTGCCGGAGCGACATGCTGGCCCAGCGCCACGTCGACCTTGCCGACGATGCTCGCCAGCCCGTCGGCGACCATGCCGGCGGCACCGCCACCGACCTCTTCTGCGGGCTGGAACAGCGCAATCGCCGTGCCCTGCCAGTGCTCTCGCCCGCCGGCCAGCAGCGCGGCCGCGCCGAGCAGGCAGGTGACGTGAGTGTCGTGGCCGCAGGCGTGCATAACGGGCACGTCCTTGCCGGCCGCGTCCGTAGCCCGGACCGTGCTGGCGTAGGGCAGCCCGGTGGCCTCGGCGACCGGCAGGGCGTCCATGTCGGCGCGCATCAGCACCGACGCACCGTCACCGTTGCGCAGAATGCCGACGACTCCGGTACCGCCGACGCCGCCGGTCACCTGGTAGCCGAGCTCATTCAGCTTGTCCGACACCAGTTTTGCGGTGCGATGTTCCTGATGTGACAACTCCGGATGCTCATGCAGGTCCCGGTACAGGTCCTCCTGCCACACCCGCACCTCGGGCAGGCCGGCCAGCACGTCGGTCGCACGACTCATAGTGCTGCCTCTCCGGTGAAGTCCTTGACCACGTCGGCCACCCGGCGCAACTGGTCGATGTCCGAACTGGTCGGAATCAGATGTACCTCGTCGGTGCCGATGTCATCGAATTTCTGCAGTACATCGAGCAATTCGTCTTCGGTGCCCGCCCACCCCGTGGTCGGCGCCATCGCATCGACATATTCCTCCGGAATCCAGTTCATGTACCGGCGTAGGTGACGGTGCACCTGGTTGCGTGCCTCGTCCTTGTCACCGAGAGCGAACCAGAACGAGGTGGCCAAGTGCGGCTTGGGTTTTCCGGCCTCGGCCCAGGCCGCGCGGGCGACGTCGAACAGCTCACTCTCGCGTTCCACGTTGAGATCCAGCGTGGTGCCGGCCATGCCGTCGGCCCAATTCGCCGCACTACGTACGGTTTTCGGCCCGATGGTGCCGACCAGGAGCCGCGGCCCGCCCGGCTGAACGGCTGTGGGGCCGACGGGCAGCACGGATTCGGTGAGCTTCTCCCCCGCCCAGACGCGCTTCATCAATGCCACCCGCTCGGCCATGCCGCGCATGGTCTGGGTGTCGGGATCGGCGCCCACGGCGTGGTAATCCTCATGGCGGCCCCCGACGCCGATGCCGACGGTGAGCCGTCCGCCACTGAGCATGTCGCCGGTGGCAAGCGCTTTCGCGAGCATCACCGGATCGTGCAGTTGCGGGACGATGACGGTGGTGACCAGGCGCACCCGGTCGGTCCAAGCGGCCAGCGCACCGAGCAGGGTCAGGGAATCGGGATTGTCGAAGGCGATGCGCTCGCCCCAACACAAGGACGAGAAGGGCCCGCCGTCGATCACTCTCGCCCACGCCGTCAGCGTCGCCGCATCGAGGTTGGGCTCCATCACTGGCATCGTCATCCCGATCTGCACACAGCCGATTCTGGCACGCGCATCCAGCGCCAGGGGCCACGTTGCCCGACCCGGCACGGGGAGTGGACGTGCCGGCAACCCCGGGTGCAGCGACAACCGGTGGGGGTAAACCCCCACAAGAGTCGCGGGAAAACGCCGTGTCTCCGCACTCGGCCGGTGCCTAAGTTGGAGGCATGGTTGCAACAGCTACAGGCCCCGCCTCGGCCGAGCCGACAAATCCGAAGGCGGCGCCGCCCGTGCAGCGAGACCTCGGTGTCGTCCCCACGGCGTCGATGATCGTCGGCGCCATGGCCGGCATGTTCTGGTTCTGGATACCGCTGTCTCTGCTCATCCTGGCCGTCACCTCCATTCCCTCGGTGATCGGGACTGTGCTGGGCGGAGTCCTGTTCGTCTACGCCGTCCGCGCCACCGACCGGGTGGAACGGCTACGCAGCGAAGCGGTGTTCGCCTTCAACATCGCCACCCCGTCCCGAAAGATGACTCCCTACATCGGTTTTCAGGGATGGGTCCACCAGCTCTGGCTGGACGTCAGCAGCGGCCGGTTCTGGAAGGTGCTGGCCCACAGCTACCTCCGCATGGTTTTCGACATTTTCGCGGTCGGATTGGCGTTCACACTTCTCGCCTTCGCACTGATCGGGCCCGCCGCGGCGACCGCGATCGACAACAGCGACGCCGCCGCCGGTCTGAGCTTCATCTCACCGCCGCTGTCTTGGCTGCTGGCCGCCATTGCGCTGGCTGCCGCCGGAGCCATCCTGGTGTTCGGTCCCCGGGTTGACGCGGTGATCGACCGGTGGCTGCTGCCGTCGTCACCGACCGAAGCCCTGCAGCACGAGGTCAGCGCCCTGCACCAGGCCCGCCGCGGCGCGGTGTCGTCGGCATCCACCGAACGGCACCGCATCGAACGCGACCTGCATGACAGCGTGCAGCCCCGGCTCGTGTCGTTGGCCATGACCATCGGGCTGGCCCAGACCAAGCTGGACTCCGACCTGCCCGAGGCTCGCAAGCTGATCGCCGAGGCCCACGACGACGCCAAAGCCGCACTCCTCGAACTACGAAATGTGGTGCGCGGTATCGCGCCGACGATCCTGGCCGACCGCGGACTGGATGCCGCACTGTCGGCGGTAGTGCAGCGCACCGAAACTGCCGGTGTCCCGGTGACGCTGGAACTACAACTGCCGAAACGCTTTTCCGACGAAGTCGAATCGTGCGCATACTTCGTGGTCGCCGAGTCATTGACGAACATCGCCAAGCACGCCAAAGCCACTCACGCCGTGGTCTCGGTGCGCTACCACGAGCCCACCGACCAGCTGCACATCTCGGTGTTCGACGACGGTATCGGCGGCGCCCAATCCGATGGCGACGACACCACGGGACTGCGCGGGCTGGGCGAACGAGTGCGCGCGGCGCGCGGCACCTTCACCGTCTCCAGCCCGGAAACCGGAACGACGACCGTGACGGCGGTACTGCCATGCGCATTGTGATCGCCGAAGATTCGGCCCTGCTGCGCGCGGGCATCGAGCGCATCCTGACCGACGCCGGCCACGAAGTGCTCGCCGGGGTGCCCGATGCCACGGAGCTGCTGCATGCCGTCAACGAGCACAAGCCCGACCTCGTCATCGTCGATGTCCGGATGCCACCGACGTTCACCGATGAAGGCATCCGCGCCGCCGCCCTGCTCCGCAGCCAGAATCCCGAGTCACCGGTGCTGGTGCTCTCACATTACGTCGAAGAACGCTATGCGGCGGACCTGATCGCCTCGGACACAAGGGGCTTCGGGTACCTGCTGAAGGACCGGGTGGCCGACGTCCCCGCATTCCTGGACGCGGTCAACACGGTCGGCACCGGCGGGACCGTCCTCGATCCCGAAGTGGTGTCACAAATCCTGGTGCGCACGCACCGCCGCTCGACCCTGGCCGTGCTCACCCCACGTGAGCAGGAGGTGATGCAGCTGATGGCGGAGGGCAAGACCAACTCGGCCATCGCGACCCTGCTGCACATCTCGATCGGCTCCGCGGAGAAACACATCGCGTCCATCTTCACCAAGCTCGACCTGGCCCCCGACGACAGCGAGAACCGGCGGGTTCTCGCCGTCTTGCGCTATCTCGAATCCTGAAGAGAGAAAAGGATTTTCCATGACTTCGAATGTGAACTTCGAACCAGTGACCGCGCCGGTCCCGGCAACCGCGCCCGCACTGTCGCCGGGCGGGCGCTCGGCGATCCGGACGCTGCTGGTCCTGGTTGCTCTGCTGGGAACGGTGTCTGCCGCGGCCGGGCTCGGCGGTTTGGCGTGGGGCATCAGCTCGGTACGCGTGGCCGCCGAAACCGAAACACTGCCGGCCGATATGAGCACCCTCACCATCGACACCGGCGACATGCCCACGGCTGTCCGGATCACCAGCGACCGCAACGTCCGTGAGCCGCGCGTGCGGATGCGCCTGCTGAATACCTCGCGCGACGACCAGCAGGCACTGAAGGTGACGCGGACCGGCGGCACCGTCGGGCTGACCGTCACCGGCACCCCGTCCCCGCTGTTCGACTTCGGTCCACCCGGGGAAATCACCGTGACCCTGCCACCCGATGTCGCACACCGGCTTTCGGTCACCGCCAAGCAGCAGGTCGGCGTCCTGCTGAGCCAGACCGACCTGGACCAACTGACCGTGCGCAACACGGACGGCGCCGTGGTGCTCGGCGGCAACGCCCGCCGCATCGAAATCCACACGCAGAGCGGCGACGTCCAGACCCGGGACCCGATCGTGGTCACCGACGCCTTCATCGCCGACTCCACCGACGGCCACATCGGGGTGGACTTCAAGGAGGCGGCCCCGCGCACCGTGAACGTCACCAGCCAGAACTCCGACGTCGACATCACCCTGCCGCCCGGCGGGCCCTACCTGGTCCGGGCCCAGGCCGGCGAACAGGCGAAAGTGCGGGTTCCCCAGACCGACGATGCGTCTCGCGCCGTCGCGCAGGTCACCGCGCGGGCGGACGAGGGCAGTGTGGTGATCGCGACGCGTCGCTAGCCGTCTGGCCGCACGCCTCGACGCGGCGCGTTCCTCGCCGCTTGATCGTCGCCGCGGCTAAGCGCCGGTGAACGGGCCCACCCGCAACGTCGGGTACGCCGTGCTGGCACAAGCGGTATCGGCATGGCCGATGATGATCGGCTCGGCTTCGCCCGGCAGGTTGACCTGTAAGCCACTGACCGGCACGGCATCACAGTCTGCCGGGAAGTTGCCCGCGTTGACGACACCCAGGTTCGCCGACGTGGACTGGCCGGGTTCGATCACCACCACGCCGATGGTGTCGGGGTCCTGGCTCGCGGCCACCCCGACGGGATGGTTGTCAGAGCCCGCGATGAACGCCACCGCCGGATAGCCCGACATGCTGCACGGTGCGTCACCGGAGTTCTTCAGGATCACCGGATAGAACGTGGTGCCGGCGGCACCGTCGGGCGGGCCGAGGCTGGGCGTCAATTGCGCACTGGCGCAACGTGGTACTTGAACGGGGTCGGCATGAGCGACAGCGATCGGCCAGGCACACGCGACCGCCAACGGGACAGCGACAATGGTTCGCACACCGGCTCCCTTCACGACGCTCATCCGAGCCCGGCCATGATGTCGGCTACCGACCCCGACCGGATTTTCCGGAATCCGCTGCCCGCCCATACGTTTGTTCCGTCCGGATCACCAGCGGCAACGGCAGCCTTCCGCACCGGACTGGTCAGGTAGTGCACCTCCGGATAGCCCAGCGGTGCCTGCTCGTCGTGTTCCTCGATGAACCTGTTCCGCAGTCCTCGCGCGTAGCGACCCGAGAAGGCTTTGGTGACAACCGTTTCGGTGAACCTCGGGTCGACGAGCGCAGCGCGGTGCGCCGGGCTGGAGCCGGACTCGTCGGCGAGCAGGAACGCGGTGCCGAGTTGCGCGGCCACCGCACCGGCCGCGATCACCGCGGCCACGTCGTCGGCCGTCATCAGGCCGCCGGCCGCAACGACCGGCAGATCCGTGGCGGCAAGCACGTCGGCCAGCAGTTCGGTGAGCGGCTGAGTCGCGGGCGCGGCCAGCGGGTCATAGGTGCCGCGATGACCCCCGGCCCCGGGTCCCTGGACGGCGAGGGCATCGACGCCGGACGCGACGGCCACCCGGGCTTCGTCGGCAGTGGTGACCGTCGCGACGGTCGTGATGCCGGCCTGCCGCAATCGCGTGCACTCGTCGGCGGTGGGCCCGCCGAAGGTCAACGACACGACTTCGGGCCGCAGGTCGACGACGACGTCGAGCTTGGCGGCCCAATCGTCGTCGTTGAACGTGGGTTCGCCGAGCGCGGCCCCGTACCGCGCGACCTCGCCGGCGAGGTCGTCGGCGTAGCGCTCGATCTCGCGAGGCTGGGCGGTACTGGGCTGGGACGCAAAGAGATTCACGCCGAGCGGACCGGTGGTCAGCGCGCGCGCAGCGGTGATGCGATCGGCGAGCGCCCGAGCCGTCAGATAGCCGGCAGCCACAAATCCCAGGCCACCGGCCGCCGAGCCTGCCGCAGCCAGCTCTGGCGTCGTGGGCCCGCCCGCCATGGGCGCGACGATAACCGGAACTGCCAGCTCACGTAGATCGAAGGCCATGCCTAGATCATGACAGGCCGACGCCGCGCGCACCGGCAGTGACGCGGCGCGCGCCACCGGGTAGAACGGAGAGACATGGCCATCACCTTCAACCACACCATCGTCCATTCGACCGACCGCGCGGCCGCGGCCACTTTCTTCGCCGACCTCTTCGGCCTACCGCCCGCGAGAGAATTCGGGCACTTTCTCGCCGTCGAACTGAACCACGGCGTCAGCCTCGACTTCGCCCAGATGCCGGACGGCACAGCAATCGTGCCGCAGCATTACGCGTTCCTGGTCTCCGAGGACGAGTTCACCGCGATCTACGGCCGCATTGTCGAACGCGGACTGCAACATTGGGCCGATCCCCGGGGACAGCATCCCGGCGAGATCAACCACAACGACGGCGGTCGAGGCGTCTACTTCCAGGATCCCAGCGGGCACTACCTGGAGATCATCACCAAGCCGTACGGCTCGGGCGGCTGAGCACCTGGCCTGCCAGCGTCTCTGCGCCCTGCAAGGTCGTCACCACCGTATCGGTCGAGGAAGATGACCGTGACGTCAGCGACAGGGGTCACTACTCGGCGACGGGAGAACGTTCGATCTGCTCACGCAGGATGTCGCCGTGCCCCGCGTGGCGCGCGAAGTCCTCGATCGCGAGCAAGTAGATGAATCGCAGGTTGACCTCGCCAAGGCGGGGGTGCGTTCTGACCTCGTCGAGATCGAACTGGGCAGCGATTGCACGGGAACGTTCACTGGCGCTTTCGAATTCGGCGATCACGTCGGCCACGGCCTCATCGCCGTCGACAATGAAGCTGGCGTCACCCGCCGTCGTACCTCCGCCACATTCGCTCTCGGGCACTGCACCGAGGATGTGCTGGAACCAGATTCGCTCGGCGACCGCCGCGTGCTTGAGCAACCCGATGGGGGTGGTCATCGACGCAACGAGACGGCGGCGGGCATCGATATCCGGCAGGCCGCGCACGGTGTTGACCAGTTCGGCGCGGTTGCGGTCGAGCGTGCTCTCCAGCAACCGGCGTTCAGACCCGGTAGTGATTTGCGGTATCGACCATGTCGTCATTGTCGGCTCGATTCTGTTGACGTGGATATCGAAATATTCTGTTGTGCTTGTGATTTCATGGTCGAGACCATTCCGCTGCGCGTTGGTCGACCACCTTCAGCCCCGAAGGTGGCAGGCGAGGACACTTGCGGCGAGGTGCGTTGGACGTGCGGAGCCGCACAAACAGATCTGCTGGGCCGGCGATTCAGGCAACGGCCTACGCGGCTGATCTACGGAACGAAGGCCGGCCCGGGCCGGCGTTGCGTCCGAGGCTACCAGGCCGGCGCGCGTAGATCGACGGAAGCGGCTAACCGTGGCCGCGGCGCGCTTCCTGTGTCCGGTAGTCCCCCGCCAAGGAGCTGACGTGGTCAGGCAGCTTGCCGGTGGCGACGTCGGCGAGGCTGGTCTGCTCGAGCACCGAACGCATGCTGGCACGCAGGGCGCGCCACACATCGGTGAGCGCGGCCGTCGGTCCGGAGTACGGCAGGTCGCCCAACCCAATGTCCCGGACGCTGGCCAGCGGACCGTCGATGCAGCGCAAGACGTCGGCGATGCTGATGTCCCCCGCCGCACGGGCCAGTTCGTACCCGCCGTCACGGCCGCGATGGCTGCGCACCAGCCGATCGGTACGCAGGTTGGTCAGGATGTCGACCAGAAACTGCGCGGGGATGCCCTGCGCCTTGGCCAGGTCCTCGGTTTTGACCAGCGCACCGGCCTCGGCGGCGGCCAGTTCGACCATGGCGCGGACGGCGTACTCCGCCTTGGCTG
This sequence comes from Mycolicibacterium sp. HS_4_1, assembly GCF_054515875.1. NCBI lineage: Bacteria > Bacillati > Actinomycetota > Actinomycetes > Mycobacteriales > Mycobacteriaceae > Mycobacterium > Mycolicibacterium sp. HS_4_1. Next base: position 1,348,053 of record NZ_CM137261.1, on the reverse strand, counting down.
ACATCCGCATCAGCCAATCATGCCATTCCGGGTCGGATTAGTCCGGAATAGCCGCGGCGTCGGCCGCGACCACCGCCACCAGATCGGCGAGGCCGGCCAGACTTGCCGCCTGCAGCGCCACAGCCGGCACCGCCTGCCCATCTGGGCCGGCCAGGGTCCGGGTCGCGGTCGCCGCGGCCACGACCGTCGGGGCGTACCCGAGACTGAACGCGCCACGCGCGGTGGAGCTCACGCACATGTGCGTCATGAAGCCGGCGAGCACCAGGTTCGAGGCACCCAGCGCCTTGAGCCGCGCGTCGAGATCGGTCTGCACGAACGAGTTCGGGAACTGCTTGACGATCACCGGCTCGTCGCCGCGCGGACCCACCCGGTCGACGATCGCGCCGATATCGGCGCCGATGTCGTAGAGCGAGCCCGGCCCGTCGTCGTGCTGAATATGGATGACGGGAATGCCGGCGGCGCGGGCACGGTCGAGCAACACGGCGGTCTCATCGAGTGCGGCCTGCACGCCCTCGAGTTCCATCACCCCTTGCGTGTAGGTGTTCTGGCAGTCGATCAGCACCAGGGCCGAGTCCGCGAGACGGACGGGTTCGACAGGCAGGCTGGACAATTCACGCAGGGTGGGGCGAGTCATCCGGTTAGCTTCCAGGAGCCGATCTTCGCCGGCACTCAGTTGTTGCCGTTGAGGCCCGGATGCAGACCGGGTGCCACGTTCGGCGCTCCCGGTGCGGTGACGCCCGGGCTGAACAGATTGCCTCCGGTGGGGCTGATGGTCTTCTCGGTCGGCACCACCGACGAAGACGGCGATGTCGTCGTGGCCGTTGTGGTCGTCGTCGTTGTCGTGGACGGCGACTGCCCGCCGTTGTTGCTGCAGCCCGCGGTGAGCACGCCCATCGCAACGAGAGCGGCACCGCCGGCCGCGACCATCAACCTCCGAGTGGACAGAAATGTGCTCATGCGATCCCAAAGTAGCCCTGACCGGGCGTTATCGCCACCGCTGGCTCAGCCGCCGGGCTGCTGGCCAAGGATCGCCGCGCCCAGCCAGCGCCTGATGAAGGCCCTCAACTCTGCAGGGGTGCGTCCGTCGCCGGCCGGCGCAAGGAAGTAGGACAGCATGATGCGCAGCGTGAATTCGACAAGCTCGCGAAGCGCCGTGTCGTCGTATCCGTAACTCGCCCAGTCGACGTCGAACCGGGTGATCATCTGCATGCCGAAGTCCTGCGCCTCGGCCGATGCCATGTCACTGCTGTGCGCGCTGACGTACGGCGCCGACATCAGGATGCCGAGGTGCGGCGTCCGGGTCACCGCGTCGAGCGTGTAGAGCACACCTTCCGTCATCGCGTCGGCCGGATTGTGGATCCCGCGCACATGCTCGCTGAGCTGGTCCAGAAATCCGTCGACCGAGGCGATGGCGGCTGCCCGCATCAGGTCGTCGGCGGTCGGGAAGTACCGGTACACCGTCTGCCGGATGACGCCGAGTGATTCGGCGACGTCGGCGATGGTGATCGCGGTCCCCGTACTGGACAGCAGTTCGACGGCAGCGGCGACGATGCGCCGGGTCGCCTCGTCGTCATCGGCGGGCGGCTCCCCACCCCAACCGCGACGTTTGCGTGCCATTCGCCGGACGGTACACGCCGGAGGCCGCCGCGGGCATTGACGGATGCGCCCGCGCACTGTAACCATACACAGAAGACGCTGTTTGTATGATTACTGATCGAGGTGCCCGATGACCGACCTCCAGGTCCGCAAGATGCGGTTCGCTTTCGCGGACCACCCCGTGCCGTTCCTCTGGAACGAGACCAACCCAGCCTTCTCCGCGATGGCAAATGCGGTGTCCTTCTTGGCAATTGCGTTCGAGAAGATGATCGTCAGCACCATGGCCGAGGCCAAGCCGCTACTGACCGACCCTATGATCGCCGAAGAAGCCGATGCCTTCGTCCGGCAGGAGGGCCAGCATTCGATGGCCCACCGGGCACATGCCCGAGGGCTCATCAAGGCCCACCCGGCGCTCAAAGAGACGCTCGACGACGTGATCGCCGCGTTCGACGACCTCGTCGCCAACAAGCCCCTCAAGTACCGGCTGGCCTACACCGCCGATCTGGAGGCGACGTTCACGCCCGTCTTCAAGTTGATGCTCGACCATGACGACACGTTGTTCGCCCCGGGCGACGACCGCGTCGCGTCACTGTTCCTGTGGCACTTCGTCGAAGAGGTCGAACACCGCAGCTCGGCGCTGATCATCTACAACGGCCTGGTCGACGATCCGTGGTATCGCATGCGGGTGGCACCGTCGATCTTCAAGCACGTCATGGACTGCGTACGGACGGCGTGCGACGGGTTCAACAAGCATCTGCCGCTGGAAGTCCGCAAGGTCGACGCACTGTCGGCGTTCGCGCTCGAACGCCGGAAGAACACCATCCTGAAGCGGCTGGGCCGGATCCCTGACTTCGGACCGTTCACCAGCGCGTTCCACGACCTTCCGCTCCGCGAGCAATTGGCGGCGCTGTCCGGCATCGTCCGCAGCCAGATCCCGGGCCACAACCCGGAGCACGAGAAGCTGCCCGCACTGGCGACCGAATGGTTCGATCGCTACGACGCCGGCTACGACGTCACGCACTGGTACACCGCCGGAAAGCAGGCCGCCAATGTCTGATCTTTGTTCGCCGACGTTCGCTGATCTAGCTGGGCGCCTTGGGTTTTCCTGTAAGACGGCCGGCGGCCTGGTCGAGGTCCGCAACCCCCTGCAGCTGGAGAACTGGACCCTGCCGGTCCTCGAGCTGACGGTGATCACCGGTGCGGTACTGACCCTCGTCTACGCGATCATCCGCCTCCGGCGCCACGGTGACGCCACGAATATCGCCCTGTGGTTCGGCGCGGTGGCCTATCTGCTGATCATCGAACCGCCGCTGTACTTCCCGGCGGCCTTCGGCATCGCCGACCGGGTCGACACCATGTTCGCGCACAACGTGTTCACGGTGGACTTCCTCTGGGGCCGGCTGCCGCTGTACATCGTGGCGATCTATCCGATGATGGCGACCGTCGCGTTCGAAATCGTCCGCAGCCTAGGGGTTTTCCGGCGCTACGGCACCCTGATCGGTGCCGTGTGCGTGGGCTTCGTCCACCACGCGTTCTACGAGATCTTCGACCACCTGGGCCCGCAGCTGCGGTGGTGGGAATGGTCGGTGCACAACCCGATGAACCAGCCGATGTTCGACTCCGTGCCGCTGCCCAGTGTGGTGGTCTTCGCCGCGCTGTGGCCGATGTCGCTGGCGCTGTGCGTGCAGTTCTTCGTGGGCCGGCACGCTGATCGAGGCCGCCGCTTCACCGGTGTCCAAATCCTTTGGCGCACTGTGGTCGCCGGGGTGTTGGCTTCGTTGGGTACTGCAATCCTGCCGCTGCCCGCGACCGTGATCGGCGGTGTGACCGGCAGCAGCACCGCGGGCGGCATTGCCTATGCGGCCGAACTGGCGGCTGTCTGCGCCGTGGCGGTCTGGGCGCTGGTCTCGCAGTGGCGCCGGCTGCGCAGCACCGTGGCCAGCCCGACTGAGCCACGCTATGCGAGCCCGCCGTGGTTGGTCGGATACGCCGTCGCCTACCTGGTCGTCATGGCTGCGCTGTGGGCGAGCGCGCTGCCCGCCTACTTCAGCGCGGTCAACGGCGTTACCGCACATGGCGATCCGATCGGCAGCCTGTGGTACACCGTCGTGTGCTTCGCGATCGCGGTCATGTGCATCGCCGCGGCACGGACGGCCGCGCCCGCCAAATCGAATGCGCCGCTGCCGGTTACCGCGTCGGCGTAGTCGTAGGCACCCAGATCAGGCCCTCCCACGAGCAGAATCCATGGCTTCAATCACGAGGCATCTTCGACCATCGTCATTGATGCCAGGTACTTCTCCGGGCCCTCAGAAGTCCCTGAGTGTAAAAACCATGGGCAGGTCGCCACTTCGATTGCACCCAGGTACTTTTCCACCTCTTCCGGCGCTCAACGCGAAGCCGTCCGAGATAGCCGAAATGGCTGTGGAAACCAGACGTTTCCACAGCCATTTCGTCGATGTTGCGGCGGCTACTGCGCGGCAGTGACCGCCAGTACCCGCTCGGCTAGTTCCGGCCGGCACACGATCAGGTCGGGCAACTTCGGGTCTTCGCGGTTGTAGACCAGCGGCGAGCCGTCGATGCGCGAGGTGTGCAGTCCGGCCGCCCGGGCCACCGCGACGGGCGCGGCGGAGTCCCACTCGTATTGCCCACCGGCGTGGACGTACACGTCGGCCCGGCCCTGGATCACGGCCGCGACTTTGGCTCCGGCCGAACCCATTTCGACCAGAACACCGCCGAGGGCGTCCCGCACCGTGAGGGCGATGGCCGGCGGACGGGTGCGCGACACCACGATCCGCGGCGGACCGTCGACCGCGCTGGGGGCGGCCACCTCGGGCGTGTGCAGCGTGGTGTTCTGTGCGGGCAGCGCCACGGCGCCGGCGACCAATTCGCCGGACTCCCACAGCGCCACGTGCACGGCCCAGTCGTCCCGGTCCAGCTCAGAGAACTCGCGCGTGCCGTCGAGCGGATCGATGATCCACACCCGGTCGGACGCCAGCCGGGTGTTGTTGGCCCGCTCTTCCTCCGTCGCTTCCTCGGAGAGCACCGCGTCGCCGGGGCGCAGCCGCGCCAGCTCCGTCATCAGGAACTCGTGAGAACGCTTGTCCCCCGCCGCTTTCCGCTCCGCGGCGGCGGCATCGGCGTACTCGGCTCGCACGTCCAGCAACAGGTCACCGGCACGGGTGGCGAGTCGCTCTGCGACGTCGTGATCGATCATCGAGCCGCCACCAGCATGTCGACCACACGCTGCGCCTGGGCGTCCAGATCGTCCGGCGACAGCTTCAGGTCCGGGTTCTTCGGCCGTTGGTAGGGGCTGTCGATGCCGGTGAAGTGCGTGATCTCACCGGCCCGCGCCTTGGCGTACAGCCCCTTGGGGTCGCGGGCCTCGCAGTCGGCCAACGGGGTGTCCATGAACACCTCGAAGAACTCGAATCCCTGGTCGGTGTGAACCTTTCGCGCCAGCTCACGATGTTCGTCCAGCGGGCTGATGGCCGGCACCAGCACGATCTGACCGGAATCGGCCAGCAGCGTGGCGATGTGAGCCAGCCGGCGCAGGTTCTCCGAGCGGTCTGCCATGGAGAAGCCCAGGTCGGAGTTCAGCCCGTGGCGCAGGTTGTCGCCATCGAGAACGTAGGCGGGACGGCCCAATTCGAGCAACTTGCGCTCGACCAGCATGGCCACCGACGACTTGCCCGAGCCGGACAGACCGGTGAACCACACTGTGCTGCCCTTGGACAGCCGGTCCTGCGCCGTGACCAGGTTGGCGTGCCGCACCGCATTCGGGCTCGCGGACCGGCTCGCGGCCGGCGTGGTGTCGCGCACCATGCCTGCGGCGACCGTGCCGTTGGTGTCCGGGTCGATCAGGATGAACGACCCCGTCACCGCATTGCGCGAGTACTCGTCGAGCAGCAGCGGCTGCTGCGTGCGCAGCGTGACGCGGCCGAGTTCGTTGAGCTTCAACGCCGTTGCACTCTTGTCGCGGTGCAAGGTGTTGACGTCCAGTCGGTAGTCCAGGTCCACGACCCGGGCCCGCGTGGTCCGGGTGGTGTGCTTGATGATGTAGTCCCGGCCCGGCTCGAGCGCCGCATCGTCGGACATCCAGCACACCGTGGCGTCGAATTCCTGCGTCGTGTACGGCTGGTTGTGCACCCGGGCGATCATGTCGCCACGCGAGATGTCGATGTCATCGGCCAGATGGACCGACACCGCCATGGGCGCGAACGCCTCCTCGAGCGGACCGGTGGGGCCGTCGATCGCGGTGATGGTGCTGGTCTTTCCCGCTGGAAGAACGACGATTTCGTCGCCGGGACGCATGACGCCACTGGCGATGGTGCCCGCGTAGCTGCGGTGGTCGGCGTGCTCGTGGGTCTGCGGCCGGATGACGTATTGCACCGGGAAGCGGGCGTCCTTGAGGTTGCGGTCACCGGCGATGTACACCTCTTCGAGGTGGCTCAGCAGCGACGGACCCTCGTACCACGGGGTCTTGTCCGACTTGGTCACCACGTTGTCGCCGGTCAGCGCCGACAGCGGGATGGTGGTGACGTCCTGGATGTCCAGGCGGGCCGCGAACTCATGAAAATCATCACGGATGGTCTCGAATTGCTTTTGGTCCCAATCGATCAGGTCCATCTTGTTGACTGCCAGCACGATGTGCTGGATACCGAGCAGCGAGGCCAGGAACGCGTGCCGGCGCGACTGCTCGAGCAGGCCGTGACGGGCGTCGACCAGCACGATGGCCAGCTGCGCCGTCGAGGTACCGGTGACCATGTTCCGGGTGTACTGGATGTGCCCCGGGGTGTCGGCGATGATGAATTTCCGCTTGGCCGTGGCGAAGTAGCGGTAGGCGACATCGATGGTGATGCCCTGTTCCCGCTCGGCGCGCAGGCCGTCGGTAACCAATGCGAGGTCGGTGTACCCGTGGCCACGCTCCTTGGAGGTGCGCTCGACGGCAGCCAGCTGGTCTTCCATGACGGCCTTGCTGTCATAGAGCAGCCGGCCGATCAGCGTGGACTTACCGTCGTCCACCGAACCGGCAGTGGCGATGCGAAGCAACGTTGCCATCAGAAGTAACCCTCTCGCTTACGGTCTTCCATGCCGGCCTCAGAAATCCGGTCGTCTGCGCGGGTCGCGCCGCGCTCGGTCAGTCGGGACACCGCGGTCTCGGCGATAACTTCCTCGACAGTCGAAGCCTCCGACTCGACGCAGCCGGTGCAGGTGACGTCGCCGACGGTGCGGAAGCGCACGGTCTTGGTGATCACCGGCTCGTCCTCGCGGGGCTTCAGGTATTCGTGCACCGCGAGCAGCATGCCGTCGCGCTCGAAGACCTGACGCTCGTGGGCGTAGTAGATGCTCGGCAGCGCGATCTCTTCGGCGCCGATGTAGGCCCAGATGTCGTACTCGGTCCAGTTCGACAGCGGGAAGACGCGAATGTGCTCGCCCTTGCGGTGCCGCCCGTTGTACAGGTTCCACAGCTCGGGTCGCTGGTTCTTGGGGTCCCACTGGCCGAACTCGTCACGGAAGCTGAAGACGCGCTCCTTGGCGCGGGCCTTCTCCTCGTCGCGGCGGGCGCCACCGAAGGCGGCGTCGAACTTGTTCTCGCGGATGCCGCGCAGCAGCGACACGGTCTGCAGCGGGTTACGCGACGGGCCGTTGTCGACAACGCGGCCGGCGTCGATGTCTTCTTGCACGCTGGCCACAACCAGGCGCAGGTTGTACTTCTCGACCAGGGCGTCGCGGGTGGCGATGACCTCTTCGAAGTTGTGGCCCGTGTCCACGTGCATGACGGGGAAGGGCAGTCGGCCCGGCGCGAACGCCTTGATGGCCAGGTGCAGCATCACGATCGAGTCCTTGCCACCGGAGAACAGCAGCACCGGCCGCTCGAACTCCGCGGCGACCTCGCGGATGATGTGGATGGCCTCGGCCTCCAGCGATCGCAGATGGCTCAATTCATATTTGGCGGCCCGCTGGTCCACCTTGGACGCCTCGGCGGCGTCGGGAGTGACGGTCATCATTTCCCCGTAAAGTTGGTAGAACTGGTCAAGATAAGAACCATGGTGAGAATTTACGTGGCCAGTGGTGCAGTGTCAACGTTTGCGATCTCCCAGATCAGCCGGAGCAACACTCCGTCGTGGCCAACGATTTCCCGGCTCCGCTGACGCGCGCTCCCGCGGACCGCGGCAGCTGCCACGACTCGACGATGGTCAGCGCCATCACGACTCCGAGCACCAGGAACGTCGCCGGGTACGACCCGATCCGGCTGAGCAAGAGCGCCCCCACCGCAACGCCGAGGCCCGCGGCAAGTTCCTGCACAGCGGCGTTGAGGGTGTTGGCGTGGGTGAGATCATCGCCGTCGACGTCCGAGAACGCCAGGTTGTTGTAGGCGGTGAAGCCAACCGACCGCAACGCACCGCTGACGTACAGGACCACCGCGATCACCGGTAACGGTAACGAGGGCCGCAGTGTCGCCAGCAACCCGAAGCAGGCCACCGACGCGACCCCGTTGACGAGCAGCACGGTACGAATCCCGAAGCGCCGCATCAGTGGAGTCGTTGCCGGCTTGATCGTGAGGTTGCCGATGAACAACGCCGCCACCATGGCACCGGCCACCAACGGGTTCCAGCCGAATTCCAGCTGGAATTGCAGGGTCAGCAGGAACGGCACCGCAACGATCACGAGCCGGTAGAGGGAGCCGGCGCTGACGGTGATCCGCAGGGTCCGCACGCGCAGCACCGGGAGGTCGACCAGAGGCGAATCGGTACGCAACAGATGCCACACCGCGGCGACCAGCAGCACGGTCGCCGCGGCACCGCAGCCACCGACGAGAGACCAGTCCGTGCCCGCCACCCGGATGTGCTCGAGCGCGACGAGCGCAGCGCCGATGCCGCCGCTCAGCGCCAGCATGCCCCGCCAGTCCAGTGGGCGGCCCGCCGCTACCGACCCGCCGCGAACCAGCCTGAGCGACAACAGCACACCGAGTACCCCGACGGGGATGTTGACAACGAAGATCCAGCGCCAGGACCCCACGGTCACGATCGCGCCGCCAAGCACCGGGGCCAGCACGGGTGCCGCCATCGCGGGCCAGGTCAGCACGGCGATGGCGCGCATCAGATGGGACTTGTGACTGTCCCGCAACACCGCGAGTCTGCCGACCGGCACCATCATGGCACCACCCACCCCCTGCACGATCCGCATCGCGACCAGCATCGGCAATGAGCCACTGAGCGCACAGCCGACCGAGGCCAGAGTGAACACCACGATGGCCGAAATGAACACTCGCCGAATCCCGTAGCGATCCGCCAGCCAGCCTGTGACCGGAATCAGAACCGCCACCGTGACCAGGTAGGCCGAAATCGCAGTATTCACATCGATGGGTTTCGCCCCCAGCGACGTGGCGACCAGGGGAATGGCCGGCGTGATGATGGTGCCGTCGAGGACTTCCATGAAGTAGGCGCCGGCCACCAACAATGCCAATGCCTTTGGGAACGGTGGACTTTGGTCAGGGGCCACGGCCGCAATGTAGCCCGTCAACCTGACAACTGTGCCGATCGTCCAGGTGCCTGAGCCGGTGGGTGGGTTCGGCGGTGCCCAGCTGCGGCGCCGCGAGACGAGAACGACTCGGCCACCCCACGCTTCCGGCCAGGTAGGCATCACTACCTGCCAGGTAATTGAATCGACTACGCGCCGCGCGCACACTTCGATGTCATGAGTCCGCACACCGGCGCCGAGGTCATGGCGCAGTTCATTCCGCAGTCACCGCTGGTCGCCAAACTCGGCATCGTCGCCGACGCGCTCGACGCCCCCGAGGTGCGGCTGCGGATGCCGTGGGACCCGTCCAACACCACACTCGCCGACATGGTGCACGGCGGCGCGATCGCAGCGCTGGCGGACGTCACCGTGATGGCTGCGGCGTGGTCGACCGAGCAGGCGCCGGAATCGCTTCGCGGCGTGACGATCTCGATGTCGGTTCAGTACCTGGCACCGGCCCGGTCGACCGACCTGATCGCCGTCGGACGCGTCCTGCACCGTGGAAAGTCGTTGATGCACTGCGAAGTCGAGATCACGACTCCCGACGACAACCCGGTGGCCAAGGCCGTCGGTACCTACAAGATCGGGTGAGCGCAGATGCCGGATTCAGGCGGACACAACGTCATGCCTCGGATCGCAGTCAGCATGTGGCTGCAATCCGAGGCGTAGACGCGTGCAGAACTCAGTGGGGTGCTTCGAGGTCGTACACCGTGGCGCCGCCGACATCGAGCTTGGCGAAATGCCCCGTCACCCATGCGGTGATCTCCGCGGCACTCCCCCGTTCGCGACCACCCGGCCCCGGACCGCGCTTGTGATCGCCGGCGATGAAGTAGTGAATCTGGCCGTCCTCGACATACTGGCGGAACTGCACCAGGGTCGGTGCGTTGTCACCCCCGGAGAAACCACCGATCGCCATCAACGACTTGCCGGTGCTCAATTCCAGATCTCCGGCCTGGAAGGAGCCGACCGTAGCGGCGGCCCACCGGCTGTTCGTGCCGCGGATCAGGTTCTCGAGTTCGGCGTTCGGCCCACTACGGCCGGGCCCGCCGGGCCCGCCGCCCGGCCACGAGTCACCGCCGGGGCGCGGCGGGCCGGACATCGACCCGGGACCACTGCTGTGACCTTGCGCCACGTTGTACACGGCGAATGAGGCCGATCCGGCCAGGCCGGCGACGATCGCGACGCCGGCGATGACGGCCACCAGCCGTCCGGAGCGCTGCCCCGCCACCACGATGGCCACCGCCGACAGGACCGCCACCACCGCGATGCACCAGCGCAGCGCGGGCATCCAGTGCGGGGTACGGGACAGCAGCGCGAATGCCCAGCCGGCCGAGACGACGAGCAGCGCCGCGAGCAGCAGACGGGCCGGCAGCGTGTCCCGGCGCTGCCACAGGTGCGCGACCGTCATGCCCGCCAGTGCGGCCACCGCCGGCGCCAAGGCGACGTTGTAGTACGGGTGCACCGTGCCGTCCATGAAACTGAACACCGCACCGGTCACCAAAAGCCAACCGCCCCACAGCAGCACACCAGCGCGCCCGAGGTCGGTGCGCGGAGCGCTGACACTCGCCCACAGCAGCAGCACCAGGCCGATCAACGCCACGGGCAGCAACCACGACACCTCGACGCCCATCGACGGGCCGAACAGTCGGGTGATGCCGGCGTGCCCGCCGAAGAACAGACTGTCCCGCATTCCACCGCCGGGGCCGCCGCTGGGACGGTCACCGCCGGTGATCCGCTCGATGCCGTTGTAGCCCAAGGCCAGCTGCAGCAGGCTGTTGTCGGTGGACCCGGCAATGTACGGACGGGCGTCGGCGGGCCAGAGGCTGACCAGCGCCAAGTACCAGCCCGCCGAAACCACGAGGGCCGCAGCCGCCATCAGCAGCGCCCTGACCCGGCGCCAGAGCCCGAACGGCGCAGCGATCAGGAACGCCAGGGCCAGTCCCGGTACCGGCAGGAACGCTTGCAGCATCTTGGTCAAGAAGGCGAAGCCGACGATGGCTCCCGTCAGCGCCATCCACCGGGCCGACGTGGCGAACGCTGTGGACTGGATGGCCCGCACCGTGCAATAGGCCGCCGCGATCAGCAGCAGCACGAGCAGTGCGTCGGGGTTGTTGAACCGGAACATCAGGGCCGCAACGGGAGTCACGGCCAGCACCAGGCCGGCCAGCAGTCCGGCGGCTGCGCCGCTGGTGCGCCGGACCGTCGCGTAGAGCATGCCGACCGCGGCCACGCCCATGAGGGCCTGCGGCAGCAGCATGCTGAACGCACTGAATCCGAATACCCGGCCCGACAGGCCCATCAGCCACAGCGCGGCCGGAGGCTTGTCGACCGTGATGGCGTTGCCCGCGTCAAAAGACCCGAACAGCAGCGCTTCCCAGTTCTGGGTTCCGGCCTGCGCCGCGGCGGCGTAGTAGGAGTTGGCCCAACCCGACGAGCCGAGCGCCCACAGGTACAGCACCGCAGTCCCGGCCAGCAGCGTCAACAGCGCGGATCGTTCCCATACCGGGCGAGTCCAGATTGCCGTGCCGCGGCGGGGTTTCGGCAAATGAGCGACAGGCGGCGCAGTGGCGATCACGAGCGGGTCTCCTCGGAGGAAGTTGTGGTGCAGGTCAATTCGTGCGCTTGGGGTGGAACACCCAGCCACGCAGCAACACGAATCGCACCGCGGTCGCGAGCAGGTTGGCGGCCACGAGCACGCTCAGCTCGACGAGGTGATGGGCATGGGGCACGAACACGTGGAGTCCCGCGAGCGCGCCACTGGTGATCGCCAACGCGATGCCGAAGACGATCAGCCCTTCGAACTGGTGCCGTGTCGCACTGACGGCACCGCCGCCGCGGACGCCGAAGGTGAAGCGGCGGTTGGCCGCGGTGTTGACGACCGCGGTGATCAGCAGGGCGACCAGGTTGGCCGTCTGCGCACCGAGCGGCGCGTGCATCATCATGAACAGCATCAGGTAGGCCAGGGTGGATGCGACGCCGATGCTGCCGAACCGGACGACCTGACGCAGCAGCGACCGGGGCGCTCCGGACCTGGGCGACGAACCCAGCTGGGCGGCGATGGTGTGCACCGGGATGGAGCCGTTGGCGAAGCCGCGCAGCAGGCGACCGACGCCTTTGAGGTCGGCGGTGGCGGTGGCGATGATGTCGACCCGGCTGTCGGGGTCGTCGACCCAGTCCACCGGGACCTCGTGGATGCGCAGCCCGGTGCGCTCGGCCAGCACCAGCAGTTCGGTGTCGAAGAACCAGCCGGTGTCCTCGACGAGCGGGAGCAGGGCCTGCGCCACATCGGCCCGGATGGCCTTGAAGCCGCACTGGGCGTCGGAGAACTTGGCGGCGAGCGCGCCGCGCAGGATCAGGTTGTAGCAGCGCGAGATGAACTCCCGCTTGGGTCCGCGCACGACCCGGGAGCTCCGGGACAGCCGGGTGCCGATCGCCAGGTCCGAGTGGCCGGAGATCAACGGCGCCACCAGCGGGCCGAGAGCGGCCAGGTCGGTGGACAGGTCGACGTCCATGTAGACCAGCACCGGTGACGGAGAGTGCGACCACACCTCGTGCAGTGCCCGGCCCCGGCCCTTGAGCTCGAGGCGCACGACGCGGACGTTGTCGAATTCGGCGGCCAGTTCGGCCGCGACCTGCGGGGTGTCGTCGATGCTGGCGTTGTCGGCGATGGTGATCTGCACCGGGTACGGGAAGTGCTCTTCCAGGTGTCGGTGCAGACGGCGGATCGCGCCGGGCAGGGCAACCTGCTCGTTGTAGACGGGGACCACCACGTCCAGGACCGGAACACCGGCCGCCTGAGCAGCAACCGCCGCGTTCTGGCGGGTGGTGAAGCGGCGCTCCATGTCGCTCTCGAGCACGTTTGTCATGTCACCAATATTTGGGCCACAGCTTTAGCCCGCCATGGGGTGAAGCTATGCGCAAGCTATGTGTTTTGCGCGGCGAGTTGACGCGGGTGTGCCAGGTCATAGACGACGGTGCCCTCGACCGTGGTGGCCGTGAAATGCGAGCTCACCCAGGTGGCGATCTGCTGGGATTCCTGGGTGCCGGCGTCCTGGCCGCTGTTGCCCTGTCTCGGGTGACCCCAGCCCATCTTGACGTCGCCGTCGATGAAGTAATGAATCTGGCCGGTGGCGACGTACTGCTGGAACTGCGCGAGGGTCGGCGCCGGATCGGTGCCGTTGAAGCCGCCCACGGCCATCACCGGGGCCCGCGCGGCCAGTTGGTAGCCCGCGGCGTTGTTGGAGCCGACGACGGCGGCCGCCCACCGATACTTCGCGGCGTCGGTGCCCAGCAGTGTGGTCAGGGCTGCCCCGGGTACCGGCGAATCGAGGAGGCCGCCGCCCGGCTTGAGTCCTTGCGGCGGTGCGCCCAGCGCCTGGCCGGGCCGGCCCGCCGGCCCCCGGCGCGCACCATGTCCGGACGGCGGACCCCATCCACCGTGCGCGTCGGCCGGTCCCACCGACGGCATCGCGCCGGTGTGTGAGACGCCGGCAGTGGCAACCGAATACACCGCCGGCGCAGCCAGGCAGGCCGCCACCGCCACTGCGGCGGCGAGCCGAGCCGGGCGGAATCGCGGCGGCACCAGTAACAGCGCCACAGCGACGGCACCGATGGTCGGCACCACCACCCGCAGCCAGTTCAGGCTGCCGCCGCGGCTCAGCAGGATCTCGACCACCGCCACGGTGACGACCACTGCGCCCGCCATGGCGAGCCGTGCCGGGATCGCCGTACGGTTGTGCCACATCAGCACCGAGCCGATGCCGAGGCACGCGCCGATGGCCGGCGCCAGCGCAACGGTGTAGTACGGGTGCACGATGCCGTTGGCGAAGCTGAACACGGCCGCGGTGAAAACCAGCCACCCACCCCAGATGATCAGGGCCGCCCGCGTCGTATCGGTGCGCGGCGCCCGGCGGGTCAGCCACAGCCCCGCCACCAGACAGATCAGGGCCGCAGGCACCAGCCATCCCGCGTAGGTTCCCATGCTCGGGCCCAGGAGCCGGTCCCAGCCGGCGTCGAAATTCGGATTGCCGAGGCCGCCGGGCTCGTTGCCGCTCAACCGGCCCACGCCGTTGTAACCCAGAGCCAGTTCGATGATCGAATCGTGTTGCGATCCACCGATATACGGCCGCGCCGAAGATGGCCACAGTTCGACAAGCAACAGGTACCAACCGCCCGAGATGACCATTGCCGCCGCGGCGCCGAGCAAGCGCCACCACCGCGCACGCAGCCGCGACGGCCCGGCCACCAGGTACGCCGCGGCGAACGCCGGCAGCACCAGGAACGCCTGCAGCATCTTGGCCAGGAACGCGAACCCGGCAGCCACGCCCGCGGCGAGCAACCAGCCACGGCCGGCGTCTTCCTCACAGGCGCGTTGCACGCAGTAGGCGCTGATCACCAGCAGCAGGACCAGCAGCGCATCGGGATTGTTGAACCGGAACATCAAGGTGGCAACCGGCGTCAGGGCGAACACCGCCCCGGCCAGCAGCGCGGCGGCCGGTCCGGCAGCGCGACGGACCGCGGCGTAGAGCACCGCCACCGCGGCCACTCCCATCAAGGCCTGCGGCACCAGGATGCTCCACGAGCTGAGCCCGAAAAGCCGCACCGACAGGTCCATCACCCACAGCGCGCCTGGGGTCTTGTCGACGGTGATGGCATTGCCGGAGTCGCTGGCACCGAACAACATCGCGGTCCAGTCGCTGGCACCGGCCTGTGCCGCCGCTGAATAGAAGCTGTTGGCCCAACCACTCACCGACAGGTTCCACAGGTACAACACAGCCGTCGCCGCCAGCAGGACGCCGAGCTGGAGCCACTCCCCGACGGGACGGCGCAATACGGAGGTCACCAGTCTTATTGTGCGCGTGCTGGTTAGGCGGACGTGGAGGCGACGCTATGCGGTGGCTGTGAGACCGAACCCGCCGCAACCGCAGGCAACCGCACCGTGAATACGGTCGCACCGGGTCGGCTGTCGACGCTGATGGTGCCGCCGTGCGCCTTCACCACGGCGACGACGATAGCCAGCCCCAGCCCGGTGCTACCGGCCTGCCGGGACCGCGACGAGTCACCGCGGGCGAACCGCTCGAACACCTCGGGCTGCAACGCTTTTGGAATACCCGGGCCGTCGTCGGCGACGCTGATCACCGTCGCGTCCGGATCCGCCGACAGCGCGATGGTCACCGATGTTCCCGCCGGCGTGTGCGTACGGGCATTCGCCAACAGGTTCACCAGCACCTGGTGCAGCCGGGCCGGATCACCCTCGATGATGACGGGTTCGTCGGGCAGATCCAGCGACCAGTCGTGATCGGGACCGGCGACGTGGGCATCACTGACGGCATCGACGACCACTTGCGACAGGTCGACGCTCTCCATCTCCAGCGGCCGGCCCGCATCCAGTCGCGCCAGCAGGAGCATGTCCTCGACGAGCCGGGTCATGCGCGCAGTCTCGGATTCGACGCGGTTCATCGCGTGGGCGACGTCGGCGGGCAGCTCGTCGCTCTTGCGTTGCGCCAGCTCGGTATAGCCGCGGATCGCGGCAAGCGGTGTGCGGAGTTCGTGACTGGCGTCGGCCACGAACTGGCGCACTCGCGTCTCACTGGCATGACGGGCCGCGAGGGCGGCGGCGATCCGGTCCAGCATGCGGTTCAGCGCCGAACCCAGTTGGCCCACTTCGGTGTGCGCGGCAACCGGGTCGACGTGCACGATCTCCGTCGGCAGCTGCACCTCTCCCCGGTCCAGTTCCCGGTCTGCCACGTCGCGCGCGGCGGCGGAAACCCTTGACAGCGGGGCGAGCTGGCGCCGGATGATCCAGACGCCGACCGTCGTCGCGCCGATCAGTGCCAGCGCCCCCACCGCACAGAACATGCCGAGCACCCACAGCAGCGTGTTGTCGACGTGTCTGGTGGGCAGCCCGGTCACGATGGTCTGCGGCCCGCCGTGCCGAGGATGCAGGCCGATGACGCGGTAGCGGCCCAGCCCGTCGATCTCCATGGTCCGGATCTTGCGGTCCGGCGGCACCTGCGCCAATTGTGCTGTGGCCGTGGTACTCAACGACGCGCGACTGCCCTCGGAGGTGATGACGCCGGCGTCGACCTGGCCGCGCAACACCACCGCCCCGAGGGTGCCGACGGCCTGCCCGGGCGCATTGAGGAAACCCGGGCCGGGGCCGGCCTCGGGGTCGAAGCGCATGCGGAAATGCGGATCCATGGACGGCCGCGGCACCCCACCGGTCAGGGGCGGCGCCATGGGCGGTGGCGGCAGCTCGAAGATGGCGGCCGAGCGCCGGCCCGCCTCCAGCACCTGGTCGTTCAGCTGGTGCAACAGAAAACGTTGCAGCGCAAACTCGGTCGCCGCACCGACGCTGATGATGACCAGTGCCAGCAGCAGTACCTGGGTGACCAGCAAGCGGACCCGCAGCGACCAGCTCCGCGGCTGCCAGATCCGCGTGCCGGACGCCTCAGCGGGCAGGTCGGAGGACATATCCGGCGCCACGCAGGGTATGGATCATGGGCTCGCGTCCACTGTCGATCTTCTTGCGCAGGTAGGACACATACAGCTCAACAATGTTGGAGCGGCCGCCGAAGTCGTAGCTCCACACCCGGTCGAGAATCTGGGCCTTGCTCAGCACCCGCTTGGAGTTGCGCATCATGTAGCGCAACAGTTCGAACTCGGTGGCGGTCAACGTGACCTGCTCGCCGCCGCGCGTCACCTCGTGACTGTCCTCGTCGAGCACCAGGTCGCCGACGACGATCTGCGCGCCGCCGGCCTCGTTGGCCACCCCTGTGCGTCGCAGCAGCGCGCGCAGTCGCAGCACCACTTCCTCGATGCTGAACGGCTTGGTGACGTAGTCGTCGCCGCCCGCGGTCAAGCCGGCAATGCGGTCCTCGACCGAATCCTTCGCGGTCAGCAGCAGCAGCGGCAGCCCCGGAATCTGCTCACGCAGCTTGCGCAGCACGTCGAGCCCGCTCATGTCGGGCAGCATCACGTCCAGCACAACCACGTCGGGCGGGTTGTCTTTGGCCAGCGCGATCGCGGTCGCACCATCGCCGGCGGTGGCGATATCCCAGCCCTCGTAGCGCAAGGCCATGGAAACGAGCTCGGCCAGGACCGGCTCGTCGTCGACGACCAGGACGTTGATCGGCTTCCCGTCGGCCCGGTGCATCACGACACGCGGGGTTTCACTGTCACGGGCGGGACTGCTGGGACCACTCACAGCTCTATTATTCGCACTGGTGTAGGGCGCGACTGTGACAACTCTATGTGCCAGCTATGAATCCCGATCCCGCCGAAACGGTATTCCAGCAGGCTGCTACTCGAACTTCCCCTGCTGGAATGCCGTTTCGGCGGCAGAGCGGCTAGCCCTGCGGGTTGGTGTTCGGGGCCTGACCCGCGAACAGCGGCGCCTTGCCGGTGATCGAGGGCGCCGCAAAAGTGACGGGCACGGTCGTGCTCGTCGTGATCAGCGTGCTGTCGGCACTCGTCGACTGAGACGGGGCGGCCAACACGCCCACACATACCGCTGCCGCACCCATCGCGGCGCTTCCGCCGATGATGCCGATCGCCCATTTCATGGTGATGCCGGAAGTCTCTGCTCGACTCATGGGTTCCCTCCCGTGTACTTGGGACCACTGCGCTGCGCCGCGCCCTCGGGGCGCGCGGCCGGTCATATATTCCAAGTCAAGCGCGCCAATCTGACAGAGCGCTGGACTGGTTCTGCCAGTTCGCCAACGCCGCCATCGCCCATCTGAGAGGCCGCTGGACTGCTTCTCTCGGTTGTCAACGCCGCCACCAAGCCGGTAATTCCGCCCCGGGCCGCCGTCATCTCTTAACCTGTGCGCATGCGGTTTTCGGTGAGCGGCCCATGACGCGGTTCCTGATCCGCCGATTGTTCAACTACGCGATCCTGTTGACGCTGGCGACATTTCTCACTTTCGCGCTCACGTCGGTGACCTTCCACCCGCTGGACAACCTGCTGCAGCGCAACCCCCGCCCGCCGCAGTCCGTGATCGACGCCAAAGCACACGACCTCGGCCTCGACAAGGCGCTGCTGCCACGCTACGCCAACTGGGTATCCGGGGCCGCACATGGCGACTTCGGGAAAACCGTTACCGGGCAGCCTGTTTCAGAAGAGTTGGGACGGCGGGTGTGGACCAGCCTGCGACTGGTGGCCATCGGATCGATCCTGGGCAGCATCATCGGCGTGATCATCGGGGCCTGGGGCGCGGTCCGGCAGTACCGGCTCTCCGACCGGACCATCACCGTGCTGGCCCTGCTGATTCTCAGCGCTCCGACATTCGTCATCGCCAACCTGCTGATCCTCGCCGCGCTCGGCGTGAACGAGGTGCTGGGATTCCAACTGTTCCAGTACACGGGCGAGACCTCGCCGTACGCGGCAGGCGGCTGGCCCGGTTTCGTCGACCGGCTCCAGCACCTGGTGCTGCCCACGACGACGTTGGCGCTGGCCGCCATCGCGGGATACAGCCGCTATCAGCGCAACGCGATGCTCGACGTACTCGGCCAGGACTTCATCCGTACCGCACGCGCCAAGGGCCTGACGCGACGCCAGGCGCTCTTCAAACACGGCCTGCGCACCGCGCTGATCCCGATGGCCACGCTATTCGCCTATGGGGTCGCCGGGCTGGTCACCGGCGCGGTGTTCGTCGAGAAGATTTTCGGCTGGCACGGCATGGGTGAATGGATGGTGCAGGGCATCCAAGGTCAGGACGCCAACATCGTCGCCGCGTTCACATTGTTCTCCGGGACCACGATCCTCATCGGCGGCCTGCTGTCCGACATCGTCTACGCCGCCCTCGACCCCCGGGTACGGGTCTCATGAGCGTCCAGTTCGGGCTGCCCCGCGCCCGGTTCGCATCGCGCCGCACGCTGGTGACGCGGCGGTTCGTCCGCAATCGTCCCGCGGTGCTGTCCCTCGTGCTGCTCGTGACATTGTTCGTCGGCTGCTACGCGCTGCCGCCGCTGCTCCCCTACTCGTACACCGACATGGACTTCGACGCGCTGCTGCAACCACCGGACGGCCGGCACCTGTTCGGCACCAACGCCCTCGGGCAGGACGTCTTCGCACAGACGTTGAGGGGCATGCAGAAGTCGATGCTGATCGGGGTCTGCGTGGCGGTGATCTCGACAGTCATCGCCGCAACGGTCGGCTCGGTCGCGGGTTACTTCGGTGGCTGGCGGGACCGGGCCCTGATGTGGATCGTGGACCTGCTGCTGGTAATCCCCGGGTTCATCCTCATCGCGATCGTCACACCCCGCATCCGGCATCAGAGCACGGTCCTGTGGCTGGTGATCCTGCTGGCGGCGTTCTCCTGGATGATCAGCTCACGCATGGTGCGTGGCCTGACCATGAGCCTGCGCGAACGCGAGTTCGTCACGGCCGCACGGTATATGGGTGTCAGCCACGCCAGAATCATCGCGCGACACATCGTGCCGAATGTGGCCTCGATCCTCATCATCGACACGACGCTCAACGTGGGCATGGCGATCCTCGCCGAAACCGGTTTGAGTTTCCTGGGTTTCGGGATCCAGCCGCCCGACGTATCCCTGGGCACGTTGATCGCCGACGGCACCCCGTCGGTCACCACATTTCCCTGGGTCTTCCTGTTCCCGGCCGGGGTCCTGGTGGTGATCGTCCTGTGCGCCAACCTGGTCGGTGACGGCCTGCGCGACGCGCTCGATCCCTCGGCGCGGCCCCGGCGGCGGGCGGTGAAGCGATGAGCGCGCAACTGCTCGAGGTCCGTGACCTCACCGTCAGCTTCCAGACCTCGGACGAGGACGTCTCGGCGGTGCGGGGCATGAACTTTCACATCGGCCCCGGCGAGGTGCTGGCGTTGGTCGGCGAGTCCGGTGCGGGTAAATCGGCCACCGCCATGGCGGTGGTGGGCCTGCTACCCGAGCATGCTCAGGTGACCGGCTCGGTGACACTGCAGGGCAAGCAGCTCATCGGGCTCGACGACGCCGCGATGTCCGAAGTGCGCGGCCGCGTGATCGGCACGGTATTCCAGGACCCGATGTCGGCACTCACCCCGGTGTACACCGTCGGCGACCAGATAGCCGAAGCCCTTCGCGTGCACGACCGTTCAGTGGCGCGGCATACTGCGCGCAAGCGGGCGGTCGAACTGCTGGAGCTGGTCGGCATCAAACAGCCCGAGGCCCGCGCCAAGGCATTCCCGCACGAGTTGTCCGGCGGCGAGCGGCAGCGCGTCGTCATCGCCACCGCGATCGCCAATGACCCCGACCTCATCATCTGCGACGAACCCACCACGGCACTCGACGTCACGGTGCAGGCGCAGATCCTCGACGTGCTGCGCACCGCCCGCGACGTGACGGGCGCCGGGGTGCTGATGATCACCCACGATCTGGGGGTGGTCGCCGAATTCGCCGACCGCGCCATGGTGATGTACGCCGGCCGGGCGGTGGAGACCGCGCCGGTGGCGAACCTGTACCGCGACCGGGTGATGCCCTACACCGTCGGCCTACTGGGATCGGTGCCGCGGCTCGATGCCCCACAGGGCTCGCGGTTGGTGCCGATTCCCGGTTCACCGCCGTCGATGGCCGGCCTCGCGCCGGGCTGCCCGTTCGCGCCGCGCTGCCCGCTGGCGGACGACGACTGCCGGGCGGCCGAGCCGGCGCTGCTCGAGGTCGAGCCCGGGCATGCCGCCGCGTGCATCCACACCGACCAGGTGACGGGCCGCAGCGCGGCCGAAATCTACGGGGTGGCAACCGAACCCGAGGTGGTGGCGGATGACGACGCCGACCGGCCCGTGGTGCTCACGGTCAGCGACCTGGTCAAGACCTTCAAACTCAGTGGCGGAATGTTGCGGCGCAAGGTCGGTGAGCTGCGGGCGGTCGACGGCGTCAGCCTGCAGCTGCAGCAGGGCCGGACCCTTGGCATCGTCGGCGAGTCCGGCTCCGGCAAGACCACCACGCTGCATCAGATTCTGAACCTGACGGCGCCGCAATCGGGTTCGATCACGGTGCTCGGTCATGACGTGGCCGGCCTGAACCGCGAGACGCGGCGGGAGCTGCGCGGCGACCTTCAGGTGGTGTTCCAGGACCCGGTGGCCGCTCTCGACCCCCGGCTGCCGGTGTTCGATGTCCTGGCCGAACCGTTGCGGGTCGGCGGGTTCGACAAGAATCGCATCGAGGACCGCGTCAGCGAGCTGCTCGGCATCGTCGGCCTGCGGAACGAGGACGCCGCGCGCTATCCCGCCGAGTTCTCCGGTGGGCAGAAACAGCGCATCGGCATCGCCCGCGCGCTGGCCCGTCAGCCCAAGATTCTGGCGCTCGACGAACCGGTGTCGGCACTGGACGTCTCGATCCAGGCCGGCATCATCAACCTGCTACTTGACCTGCAGCAGCGCTTCGACCTGTCGTATCTGTTTGTCTCGCACGATCTTTCCGTGGTCCGGCATATGGCCCATACCGTGGCGGTGATGTACAAGGGCGCTGTCGTCGAACAGGGCGACGCCGCACAGGTTTTCAGTGATCCCCAGGACCCCTACACCCAGCGGCTGCTGGGTGCCGTGCCGCAGCCGGGAGGTGAAGATGGATTCTCGTCGTAGCCGACTGCTGACGGTCCTGGTGGCCGCGATGGCTACTGTCGCGCTGGTCATCACCATCGGCGGCTGCTCGAGTCAGTACCGCGGATCCAGCGCCGGCGCACCGAAACTCGGTGCGGCCAACGACCTCAACCCGCGAGATCCGTCGACCCTGATGCAGGGCGGCAATCTGCGGCTGGCGCTCACCGCGTTTCCGGACAACTTCAACACGCTGAGCATCGATGGCGGTACCGCCGACACCGCCTCGATCCTGAGGCCGACCCTGCCACGGGCCTTCATCGTCGGCCCCGACGGTTCGACGACCGTGAACCACGACTACTTCACGGACATCCAGCTCACCAGCACCGACCCTCAGGTGGTCACCTACACGATCAACCCCAAGGCGGTGTGGAGCGACGGCACCCCGATCACCTGGCAGGACATCGCTTCACAGATCGCCGCGACGCGGGGCAAGGACCCGGCTTATCAGATCGCCAGCCCCAATGGCAGTGAACGCATCGCATCGGTGACCCGCGGCGTCGATGACCGGCAGGCGGTCATGACCTTCACCAGCCACTACGCCGACTGGCGCGGCATGTTCGCCGGCAATGGCATGCTGCTGCCGAAGGTTTCCACGGCCGACCCCGAGGTGTTCAACAAAGGCCAACTGACCACGCCCGGCCCGTCGGCGGGACCGTTCGTCATCTCGAATGTCGACCGCGCTGCGCAGCGAATCACGTTGACCCGCAACCCCCGCTGGTGGGGCGCCCGGCCGCTGCTGGACAGCATCACGTTCCTCGTACTCGACGACGCCGCCCGGATCCCGGCGCTGCAGAACAACGCCATCGATGCCACCGGGCTGGGGTCGATCGATGACATGGTGCGTGCCCGACGCACCAAAGGTGTCGACATCCGCACCGCCCCAGGCCCCCTTTGGTCGCACCTGACCTTCAACGGCGCGCCCGGTTCGATTCTCGCCGACTCGGCGCTGCGCCACGCCATTGCGATGGGCATCGACCGGCAGACCATCGTCACGGTCCTGCAGCACGGCCTGGTGGACCACCCGGTGCCGTTGAACAGCCACATCTACGTCGCCGGCCAGCAGGGCTATCAAGACAACAGCGGCGGAGTGCCTTTCGACCCGAACGCCGCGCGGCGAGAGCTCGATACACTGGGCTGGACGCTGCCTGCCGGCCGCTCGGTGCGGGAGAAGGACGGCCGGCCGTTGAGCGTCCGGCTCGTCTTCTATGACGCCTCCGGAGGCCGGCAGATCGGGCAGATCGTCCAGAAGACCCTCGCCGAGATCGGCGTCCGGCTGGAGCTGGTGGTGTCCTCGGGCGCAGACCTGTTCAGCCAGTACATCATTCCCGGCAACTTCGACATCGCCGCGTTCGCCTGGCAGGGCGACGCCTTCCCGTTCGGCGGTCTGACCCAGATCTATGCCGCCGACGGCGAGAGCAACTTCGGCAAAGTCGGCAGCCCCGAAATCGACGCCAAGATCGAGCAGACTCTCGACGAGCTCGATCCCGTCAAAGCCCAGGCGCTGGCCAACCAGCTGGATCGCATGCTCTGGGCGGAAACGTTCAGCCTGCCGCTTGCGCAGTCTCCCGGAAACGTTGCGGTCCGAAGCACTTTGGCCAACTTCGGCCCGGCAGGTCTGGGCGACCTGAACTACATGACGATCGGGTTCACCAAGTCCTGAGCTGGCGGATGGCCCGCGGCAGCGCGGCCGGCACCAACGCCTCCGCGGCCGCGGCGGTCGTGATGCCCCGAACCATCAGACGGATCGCGAAATCCAGCGGTTCGTTGTCCAATTCTGTTGCCCGGTCCGGTAGCCCGGCGTGCTCGCCGGCAACCACCGCAGCGGCGATGGCCAGCGCCGACCCCTCCCGCATGTCGAGCACACTGTGCCCCGCGGACGGCAGTTCCAGCAGTACCGCGTCCGGAATCAGCGCCGCGACCCGTCGCGCGACCGCCGGCGGCGTGATCAGGTCACGGCCGCCGGAGATCACCACGGTGGGCCAGTCGAATCCCGGCATCGCCGACACCAGATCGAACGGCTCCGCGACGAAATCGGCGTCGCCGGTGGCAGATTCGCGATATGCCAGTGCCGGGTCGATCGGCAGACCGTCAGGTTCGGGGGCGTAGTTGAGCTCCTGGTAACCGATGTGCTCGACGAGATCGGGTTCGTGCCGATACGGCGTCTTGCTATCGAACAGCAGCTTGGTGCTGTGCCCGATGGCGTGCCACAACAATCCCCGTCCGGTGAGCAGCAACTCGAGCTGCTGCTCGAGCACCTCCGGACCGACCAGGCCGTACAGCCCGGTCGCCAATTGCACCACCCAGGGCGTCAGTTTCCCGTCCGCGGCCAGGTCCCGGACCCGCCTCGCCAGGCCCTCGGTCGACGGCGCGGTGCCCTCCCATAACGCGGCCCGGGTGGCTTCCCGCACCGCCTCGATGTCATCAGCGCAGAGCAGCGGTGAGTCCAGCACCATCGCGTGCACCCTCTCGGGATGACGGACACCGACACCCGCCGCCAGGTAGCTGCCATAGGACGTGCCGTAGACCACCGCCGACCGGGCGCCGGCGTCCTCCACCACCGCCGCGATGTCGTCGACGGCGGCCTCGATGGTCAGCGCCGCAGTGGGCAGATCGGCGCCGGCGTCGTCGTGCCGGGACATCCCGATGCCGCGGTGCTCGACCATGATGACGTCCAGGCCCGCAGCCGTCGCCCGGCGGCGCAGATTGTGGTAGTGCCCGATCGAGGCCGCGCCCGGCCCGCCGGGGATGATCACCAGCGGACGGTCGCTGGGCGGGCCCGTCCGCACGTAGAACAGATCGAATTCCTCTGCGCCGCTTGGCCGGACCGGTCGGCGCACCGACGTCACCCCGGGCAGTGTCGCGAGCTTGTCGTGCGCCCGGCGGCGTTTGGCGTTCATGGTCATCGAGACTCATTGTGCCGTGCGCAGCTTCGGCATCACTGAGAGTCCGGAAGCGACTCCTCAGGCAGTGATGAGGTCGGCGGCTTTCTCCCCGATCAGGACGCTCGGGGCGTGCGTGTGGCCGCGGATGATCGTCGGCATCACCGAGGCGTCGGCCACCCGCAGCCCGTCGACGCCACGTACCCGCAGCTGCGGGTCGACCACGCTGGCCTCGTCGGTGCCCATCCGGCACGTCGTGGTCGGGTGATAGAGCGTGTGTGACGTGGAGGCCAGGGCCAGCTCCAGCGTCATGTCGTCGAGCTCACGTGCGCCGACCGGCCGGGCGATGTCGCCGAGCAGGCCTTTCAGCGCCGGCGCCTGGGTCATGTCCGCCAGCATCCGCAAGCCCGCCAACAACGCCGTGCGGTCGGCACCCTCGGGGTCGGACAGGTAGCGCGGGTCGATGACCGGCTTGGCCAGCGGATCAGCCGACGCCAGGCGGATGGTGCCGGTGCTCTTGGGCTTGACCAGAATGGGTCCCATCGCCACCGCATCGCGCGGGTACGCCTCGCCGATGCCTTCGTCGAAGAACGGCGCGGGCGCGAAGATCAGCTCGATGTCGGGCTGAGCGAGATCGGGGTTGCTGCGCACGAACCCGTATGCCTCACCGACGTTCGACGTCAGCATGCCGCGGCGACGGCTGAGGTAGTTGAGCAGTTGCACCGGCTTTTCGGCGCTGACCAGGGTCTCGCAGTTGGCGTCGAATCCGAGCAGCACCACCAGGTGATCCAGCAGATTCGACCCGACGCCAGGCGCATCGTGGACGACGTCGATGCCGTGCTCGGCCAAATGCTCGCGTGGACCGATGCCGGACAGCATCAGCAGCTGCGGGCTGTTGATCGCACCGCCGGACAGGATCACCTCGCGGCGCGCCCGGACGATCTGGCGACGGCCGTCCGCCTCGTACTCGACGCCGACCGCCCGGCCGTCCTCGATCAGTACCCGCGTCGCGGCGGCGCCGGTGCGCAGGTGCAGGTTGGACCGCCGCAGTGCCGGCCGCAGGTACGCGTCGGCGGTGCTCCACCGGGCGCCGCGGCGCTGGCAGACCGTGGTCTCGACGAATCCCTCGTGGCCGCACTGCTGCGCGGCCTCCAGCCACGCGGCGGTGATGCCGCGCGGGCTACGCTGTGGGCTGAGCATCAATGGCCCGGCCTCGATCCGGTCGAAATACTTCTCCACGGCCGCGTACGACCATTCTTCTCCGGCGAGCTCGCCCCACTCGTCGTAATCGGAGGGCATACCGCGGACCCACATCATGGCGTTCATCGACGACGAACCGCCGAGGGTCTTGCCGCGCGGCCAGAAAATCTTCCGGTCGGCGAGCTGGGGCTGCGGCTCGGTCGAGTAGTTCCAGTCGAATTCACCGCAGAACAGCTTCGCGAAAGCCGCCGGGATGCGGATGAACTGATTCTTGTCGGCGGCCCCCGCCTCGAGCACCACCACCTGCGAGGCGCCGTCGGCGCTCAGACGATCAGCCAGCACCGCACCGGCCGAGCCGGTCCCTACGACGACGAAATCAGCGATCACGGCCGCAGTCTGTCACGAAAAGGGCCCCGTCACGGGCCTAAGCGGTGAGCTCGATTCGCGTGGCGTCCTCGACACTGGCGTAACGCTCTGGGCTGCAGGTCAACACGATGACCTGGCCGTCACCGCCGACCGCGTCGAACACCTCACCCATCCGCGCCAACCGGCCCGCATCGGTGAACCCCAGTGCATCGTCGATGATCACCGGGACGGTGTCCTCTTTGGCCACCAGCGCCGCCCCGGCGAGCCGGGCCACGATCCCGAGCTGTTCCTTGGCCCCACCGGACAGGCTTTCGTACGGCACCGTGGTGCCGGCGACGGTGCGGCTGCAGATCCGCAGATCACTGTCGACCTCGACGGTGAAGCTGTCGCCGAACACGATGCGCCCCAGCCGTTCCACCTCGGTGCGGAACGGCGCCACGTACCGCTGCCGGGCCTGGTCGCGGTGCCGGCCCATCACCGTGCGCAGCAGCTCAGCCGCCCGGGCGCGACGGCCCACCGCGGCATGCTCGGACTCCGCGTGCCGCAGCGCCACCTCGGCGACATCGAGTTGGCTCTGCCGCCCCTGGGTTCCGTACACCTTCAATTGTGCTGCGACGTCGCGCAATTGGTCATCGAGTTCGCGGCGCCGGGCACCGATCCGCGCCGAATCCGCAATGGCCGTTGCCAGTTCGGCATCGACGACGTCGGGTGTGGTGGCCGCCAGCGCGGTGGCCAGTTCCTGTTCGCGCGCCGTAGCGGCGGCAGCCTGCTCTCCCAGCGTCGCCACGCGCCGGCTCAACGTGGCGTCGTCTTCGACGTCGCGCTGCCGAGCCAGTCGCTCGGTGGCCTCGGCGAGCGCGGCCGTCGCCGCGGCCACCTTCTCGCGGGCGACTGTCGCCGCAGTCAGCGCGGCAGCCACGGCCGCCGTCGCCGCGGTCGCCGCATCCCGGCACTGCTCATAATCGGTTGCCGCACGACGTTGTTCGGCGTCGGCGGCCTCCAGCTCCGCCCGCACAGCCCCGACATCGATGGGACCGGTGTCGCCGAACTGCTCCTGCAGCGTCGCGAGCCGAGCCGCGAGCACCTCGACCGTATCGGCGCCCAGCAGCGTCTGCCGGGTGACGGTCAGCCGATCACGCTCGGCCTCCAGGTCGCGCCGGCGGGTGTCCAGCGCACGCGCGGCCTCGACATCGGCCACACCGTGCGGCTGTAGTGCAGCCGCCAGGGCACTGCGCGCGGCGTCGAGGACAGCGCTGGTATCCGCGGCTGGGGTGCCGGGCAGCACCCGTACGGTCAGCAGACCCGGGAGCTCCACGTCGGTCCGACCGCCCACGCTGGTGGCCCATTCCGTCCCGGCGGACAAGGTGACGTCCTGGTCTGCGACCCGCAGCTGCACGTCACCTTGAGCAACCAATTCGATTCGCGCCGAGGCGAGTTCAGCAGCTGCGGCAGCGCGATCCACAGCCGCGGCGGCCGTTTCGATGGCGCGCATGCCCGCCGTGGTCAGCGTGATCTTGGCCAGCTGCTCGGCCACCACCGCGAGCTCCTCGGCGGCGGTCCGCACCCGCTGCAGTTGGCCGGCCAGCCGATCGGCTTCGGCGCGCTGCGAAAGCTGGTCCACCACCCGCCGCGCCGCGTCCAGGCGCGCCCGACCGGCGTCCACCACGGACCGCGCCACTGCCACGGCGGTATCCGCGGTCTGCTGGAGCTGCGCCGCGGCCACCTGCTGCTGCCCGGCGTGCTCGGCCGCGGCGGTCAGGTCACCGATGCTGCCGGTCCGCTGCTCGACGTCGGCCTGCAGCCGCCGCCGCTCGTCCAGCGCACTCCGCGCTGCTGTCGCCGTGGCCACCGCAGCTTGCGCCTGCACCCGCGCCTGAGCGAGCTCGTCGCGGATTCGCGCCACGGCGCCGGCCGCCTCGCGGGCCGCGGCCAGCCGCACGTCAGCGGCCGTCAATTGTTCTGCGGCCGTGGTCAATTCAATGGTCAGCTCACCGTGTCGCCGAACCGCGTCGTCGACCTCGGCCACCGCTGCGGTGCGCGCGGCAACCTCGGCCTGTGCGGCTTTGAGGCCCTTGATGGCCTCGGCCCACACACCGGTGGGACGGCCCGTTTGGGTGAAGTACTTCAAGAACTCGACGTCGATCCGGTCGACCAGCAGCGGTTCGTTGCCTGACAGGGCACCCTCGAGCGCACCGGCCTGGCCGGCCGCGACATCGAGTGCCCGCGCCAGCGCATCGCAGCCGGCCAGATCGACCGGCACCGTGGCCGCGGACTGCAGGATGCGCTGGGCCCGCCAGAGTTCGGTGTCGACGGTCTCGTCGAGCATGGCCCGCACCCGGTCGTGCGCCTCGTCGCCCGTGAGCTGCTCGCGCCGCGGCGCCAGGACGGTCAGCCGCGTCTCGGCCTTCTTGTGGAACCGCTTGTAGTACTCGAACCGGTAGGGGCCGGTGGAGATTTCGGCGGTCACCTCGGCGCCCACATCGGCATGCGTCGGCTTGACCTGCTTGACCTCTTTCTTGGTCGAGCGGTCCTTGGACTCCAACAGCAGATCGAGTGCCTCGATCATGGAGGACTTACCGATCTCGTTGGCGCCGGCGACCACCACCACGCCGCGGTCGGGAAAATCGATCTCGCGGTGAGTGATTCCGCGGTAATTGGTCAGGATCAGGCGGTGCAGCTTCATGCCGCGGTGCCTCGATCCACCAGACGCAGCAACAGTGCGAGAGCCGCACGGGCGTCCTCTGCGTCGTCACCCGATGCACTTGCGGTGCCGACCAGTTCGTCGACCGCTGCCGCGGCGAACCCGCCGATGCCCAGGTCCGAGAATTCGCCGTCCGCCGGAACAACAACGAGGTCGGTATGCCGCTCCCAGGTGGTGAGTGCCGCGAACAAGCGCGCGTAACGATCCAGGCAGGCGTCGAGCACAGCCTTGTCGGAAATGGTCAGCGACCCCGTCAGTGCCAGCCGGACCACGGTGCGCTCCTTGTCCGGCAGGCCGTCGAGATTCAGGTCCAGGTCGGCGATATCACGATCCGTGTCGACGATGCGCCGCAGCGTGACGAACCGCCACTGCCCCACCCGCCGGGCCTCGACCGTCACGTTTTTAGCCTCAGCTGCGACATCCAGGTCCACCACCAGCACGTGGCCCGAATCTGCTTCGATGTCATCGTAATTCGTGACTTCCGGCGCACCGGAGTACCACACCCGTCCGGTGCTGCCCACCTCGGTGCGAGAGTGCTTGTCCCCCAACGCCACATAGTGCACAGCGCCACGGCGCACGGCGGCCTCGACGGCGTCCAGCCGGATCAGCGCCGGTTTGGTGGGATCAGGATCGAGGACGTCAACCCCGCCGTGGCCCACCACAATTCGGGTGACGCCGTCGGCCGGAAGGTCACCAACCACATCGCCCGTCAGGTCCGTGGTGGGCGCCTTGGAACGCCACGGCGCACCGACGATCTGCACCCCGGGCCGCAGCTCATGCACACCGTCGAGCACCGTGACGTTCGGCGGGCATTCGGCCAGGAACAAGGTGCTGGTGTACACCGACGACGGATCCAGCGGATCGTGATTGCCGGGCAACAGGAAGACCGGGACCTTGATGGCCCGCATGGCCTCGAGCGACAGGCTGACCTCACGCGGGTCAAGCTGGTTGTGCTCGAAGACGTCGCCCGCCACGACGACGAACTCGGCACCGACCTCAGCGCACAGAGCACCGAGGCGAGCCACCGCATCACGACGTGCGGCCGAGTAGCGCGGCTGCGCCTCACCGCCCAGGAAATGCCGGGTCATACCGAGCTGCCAGTCGGCGGTGTGGACGAAACGCATGGGGCGAGTGTAAATCCGGGCACCGACAACTCCGGGGATCTACGGTGGGCGGGTGACGGGAACCCGAACATTGATCCTGCTGAGGCACGCGAAATCCGACTATCCCGAAGGTGTCGCCGACCACGACCGGCCGCTGGCCAAGCGCGGCATCCGCGAGGCGGCACTGGCCGGGGAGTGGATTCGGCAGCATCTACAGCCCGTTGACGCCGTCCTGTGCTCGACCGCCACCCGAACCCGGCAGACGCTCGCCCACACCGGGATCGACGCACCCGTGACGTACGTCGAACGCCTCTATGATTCGACGCCGGGCAGCACCATCGGCGTCATCAACGACGCACCGGAGTCGGCGAACACGCTGCTGGTGATCGGCCACGAACCGGTCATCTCATCAGTCGCCCTGGGTTTGGCGTCGCCCGACACCAGTGACCGCGAGGTGACCGAACAAATTGCGATGAAGTACCCGACATCATCGATCGCGGTCCTGCACACCGACCGGCCGTGGGCAGAGCTGGAACTGGGCAGCGCCACGCTGGTGGAGTTCCACATCCCCCGGTAGAACTGCCGCACTCTCCCCCGCGAGCGGGAGGTGCCCCCACAACGCGACTCGTCCCTCGCCGCTTGATCGTCGTACGGCGGGTCAGGAGTTGGTGGCGAGCGTCAGCTCCATCAGCTTGGTGGCCATACCGCAGGTGTCCGCACCCGGCCCCTGCGGGTTCACCCACCAGCCCACGACACCGGCGGCGTCGCTGGCCACACCGCACGAACCGTTGGGGTCGTTCGGGTGCATGATGATCGACTTCACGCCGGCGATCGCCTTGTTCTCGTACTTGTAGTTGAGGTGCTGGGCGACCTTCGTCTCCTCGTCGAGGCTGCCCTGCTCGTACCAGAACCGGGTGATGTCGATGAGGCCCGCGGACTGGTTCAGCGCCTGCCAGCGGCAGACCGCACCCACGAAGGTGCTCTGGATGTCCAGCGGGTCGGCACCGACCGTCTTGGCCAGCACGTCGTTGGTCAGCACATCGCACTCTTTGAGCAGGTTGGGGTACGAGTCGGCCGAATGCTCACTGCCGCCGCCGGCACCTTCCTTCATCGCGGTGCCCTCGACCGACCGCGCGCATCCCACGAGCGCCAGCGCAGACATCACGACGACGGCTCCAGCCAGTTTTCGCTGTGTCATTTCGCGTTCGCAATCGATTGCCGGGAGAGTTCCTTCGCGATGTCACACGGGTCGGGGAAGGGTTTCTGGGAGAAGCTGATGGACCATTCGATGAAGTCGTCATCGAACTGGATGCCGACCTCACACAGGCTCTTGCCGATCATCGGGTCCTCACCGAGTGCGACGAAACCGGAGTGGCCCTGGATGTTGATGTCGTTGACGTCGGCGCGCGTGCGTTCCTCGGTCTTGCGTTCGCGGCCGATTGGGCTGCCCCGATACCAGGTGAACGAGAAGTGCGGACCGAGGATGCCGCCATTGACCAGCCACTGGCAGCCGACGGAGTTCTTCGCGGTGTTGACGAGGCCGGCGACCTGGGTCAGCTGGCTGACGGTCTGATCACTGACGCCGCCGCACACCGGGAACATCGGGCCGTGCTTGGCCGGGCCCGCTGCCGACGGGCCCGACGGGCCGCCCGCGGGAGCGCCGCCGCTGCTGCTGCCCTGGTCCGAGCAGGCGGACATCGCCGGAATCATCGCCGCGGCAAGCACGGTCGCGGCGGCGGTCTTCACCTGTCTGCGGGTCACGCCATGCACTGTAGCGGCAGGTTCGGAGGTCAACCACCGACAGGCCGACTGACCTGGTCTTTCTACAAGCTTTCCCGGGTGTGCCACAGTAACCGCATGCTCTGGGCACTGCTGCGGCAGTACACGAGGCCGTATCGGCGGCAGCTGACGGTGGTGGCGACGCTGCAACTGATCAGCACTCTGGCCTCGCTGTATCTGCCCACACTCAATGCCCGGATCATCGACCAAGGCGTCGCCCGCGGCGACACCGCCGTCATCGGGCGACTCGGCGGCGTCATGCTGGGTGTCAGCGCGCTGCAGGTGCTGTGCGCGATCGGCGCGGTCTATTTCGGTTCCCGCGCCGGTATGGGTTTCGGCCGCGACCTGCGGTGGTCGGTATTCCGCCGGGTGCTCGGCTGGTCCAATGCCGAGGCTGTGCGCTTCGGGGCGCCCACACTGATGACACGCACCACCAACGACGTCCAGCAGATTCAGGTACTGGTGCAGATGACGTGCACCATGCTGATCACCGCGCCCATCATGAGCGTCGGCGGCATTGCGATGGCCGTGCACCAGAACGCCGGGCTGTCCTGGCTGTTGCTGGTCAGCGTGCCGGTGATGGCGATCTGCAACTACCTGATCATCTCGCGCCTCTTGCCGTTGTTCCGCAGCATGCAGCGGCTGATCGACAACATCAATCGGGTGCTGCGCGAACAGCTCACCGGCATCCGCGTCGTCCGCGCGTTCTCTCGGGAAGACGACGAACGCGAACGGTTCGCCAAGGCCAACCACGCGCTGACCGACACCACCCTGACGGTCGGCCGGTGGCAAGCGCTGATGCTGCCGGCGACGACGCTCGTGGTGAACCTCTCCAGCGTTGCGGTGATCTGGTTCGGCGGCATCCGCATCGACCACGGCCAGATGGAAGTCGGCTCGCTGATCGCCTTCCTGTCCTACTTCATGCAGATTCTGATGGCCGTGTTGATGGTGACCATCGTGCTGGTGATCCTGCCGCGGGCATCGGTGTGCGCCGAGCGGATCACCGATGTGCTCGCGACCGAGCCGACGATCGTGGCGCCCGCTGCGCCGGTGGTGCCGGACATCCGGCGCGGGGAAATACAGGTGGCGGCAGCCACCTTCGGGTATCCCGGGGCCGACGACCCTGTGCTGCACGGGGTTTCGCTGACCGCGCGGCCCGGGACGGTGACGGCCATCGTCGGATCGACAGGGTCGGGAAAGTCGACGCTGATGGCGCTGCTGTGCCGGATGTATGACGTCACCTCCGGCGCGGTACTGGTCGACGGCGTCGACGTGCGGGACTACGACCCCGAACAGCTGTGGTCGATGATCGGCGTGGTGCCGCAGCGCGGGCACCTGTTCTCCGGCACCGTCGCCGACAACCTGCGGTTCGGCAAGGCCGACGCCACCGAGGACGAGATGTGGGCCGCGCTCGGTGTCGCGTCGGCTGATTTCGTGGCGGACCATCCCGAGGGACTCGGCATGCCGGTCGCTCAGGGCGGCACGAATTTCTCCGGTGGCCAGCGCCAACGTCTGGCCATCGCCCGCGCGGTGATCCGCCGGCCGGCGGTGTATCTGTTCGACGACGCGTTCTCGGCCCTGGACGTCCACACCGATGCCCGGGTGCGGGCCGCGTTGTCGGCGGTGGCTGCCGATGCCACGGTGGTCATTGTTGCCCAGCGTCTTTCGACGGTCGCCGCCGCCGATCAGATCGTCGTACTGGACAACGGTCAGGTAGTGGCCGCCGGAACGCACTCCGAGCTGATCGAGTCTTGCCCGGTGTACCGCGAATTCGCGCAATCGCAGGCGGTTGTGGCCGGAGGCGTGGCGTGACCCGGCCGCCGTCGGCCGCGATGCTGGCTTCGGGCCAGCGGTCCGAGAACTTCCTGGGCACGGTGCTGCGGCTGGTGAAACAGCTGGCACCGCAACGCACCCGGGTCATCGTGGTGATGCTGTTGGGCACCGCGGGGATCGCGGTCGGCGTGGTCGGGCCACGCATCCTGGGCCATGCCACCGACCTGTTGTTCAACGGCGTACTGGGCCGCGGCTTGCCGGCGGGGATCACCCGCGAGCAGGCAGTGGCCGCGGCTCGGGCCCGCGGCGACAACACTTTTGCCGACCTGCTCGCAGGATCCCACGTGGTCCCGGGACAAGGTGTCGACTTCAATGCGATCGGTCATGTGCTGACCATCGCCCTGCTGCTCTATCTCGGTTCGGCGCTGATGGTGTGGGCCGAGGCGCGGCTGCTCAACACCATTGTCCAGCGCACCATGTTCACGCTGCGCGCCCGCGTAGAGGACAAGGTGCACCGGCTACCGTTGTCCTACTTCGATTCCCGGCCCCGGGGCGAGATTCTCAGCCGGGTCACCAACGACATCGACAACGTCCAGACCTCGCTGACGATCACCGTCAGCCAGCTGTTGACCTCGGCATTGACAGTGGTGGCGGTGCTGGTGGCGATGATCTGGATTTCGCCGCTGCTGGCGTTGATCACAGTGCTGACTGTGCCGTTCACGTTGCTGGCGACGCGGGTTATCACCAAGCGTTCGCGACAGCAGTTCATGGCGCAGTGGCGCAACACCGGCCGGCTCAACGCCCACATCGAAGAGACCTACAGCGGCTTCACCGTGGTCAAGACCTTCGGGCACCGGGCGCTGGCCGAAGCGAAGTTCCGCGAGCTGAATGACGATGTGTACCAGGCGAGTTTCGGCGCACAGTCGCTGTCCGGCCTGGTCTCCCCCATCACGACGTTCATCGGCAATATCAGCTACGTCGGCGTCGCGGTGGTCGGTGGCATCCAGGTGGCGACCGGGCAGATCAGCCTCGGCAGCATTCAGGCGTTCATCCAATACGTACGACAGTTCAATCAGCCGCTGACCCAGATCGCGTCCATGTACAACACCATGCAGTCCGGGATGGCCAGTGCGGAGCGGGTTTTCGAGTTCCTGGATGCGGACGAGGAAATCGCTGAAGCGGCGCCGGCTCCCGTTCGCTTGGCGGACGCAACGGATCGGGTGGAGTTCGAGCGCGTCAACTTCTCCTACGTACCCGGCAAGCCGGTGATCGAGGACCTGTCGTTCGTCGCTGAACCGGGCAGCACCGTGGCCATCGTGGGGCCGACCGGGGCCGGCAAGACCACGCTGGTGAATCTGCTGATGCGGTTCTACGAACCCGCATCCGGCCGAATCCTGCTGGGCGGTCGCGACATCGCCACGATGAGCCGAGCCGAGTTGCGGTTGCACATCGGCATGGTGCTGCAGGACACCTGGCTGATCGGCGGCACCATCTACGACAACATCGCCTACGGACGCCCGGACGCCACCGAGGCGGAAGTCATCGAGGCTGCCCGCATCGCCCGCGTCGACCATTTCGTGCACACCCTGCCGAACGGCTATCAAACGCGGCTGAACGAAAACGGCGTGAACATCAGCGCCGGCGAGAAGCAGCTGATCACCATCGCCCGAGCACTGCTGCGGCAACCCCAGCTGCTGATCCTCGACGAAGCCACCAGTTCCGTCGACAGCCGCACCGAGCTGCTGATCGCCCAGGCCACCGCAGAACTGCGCCGCAACCGGACGAGTTTCGTTATCGCGCACCGGCTTTCCACCATCCGCGACGCGGATCTGATCCTGGTGGTCAAGGCCGGCCGGATCGTCGAGCGCGGATCCCACGAGGAGCTGCTCCATCGCCGCGGGGCCTACTGGGCAATGACGCAGGCCTGACGGTCGCGTGGCCGGTCCCAACTGAGCCGAGCGTCAGGATGGTGGCAGTCCACATTCCGCGGTGTGCGGGCCTGCTGACTCGGCTCCGCCGCCGAAGCAGCAGGCCCGCGATCCGCCTATCACTGTTGAATTATCAAGGTGCGCAGAAGATTCGAGGCCGTGCGTTATGCGGCCACGTCCAGTCGCATGGTGCGGCGGTTGTAGGCCGGGATGGGTCTGCGGTGCGGGTCCACGGCCGCGGGTGGGATGAGCCAGGGGTGTCTGTCCATCCCCATGACGACGTCCCAGCCGTCGTGATGGACATTGGCGTGACACGCCGGGCACAGCAGGCAGCCGTTGCTCAGGCTGGTTTGGCCGTGGTGGGTCCAGTGCACGATGTGATGGGCATGGGTACGCCCGGGAGGTGTGCCGCATTTGATGCAGCATTGATCCCGCAGGTACAGCGCTTTGCGCAGCGGCGCCGGGAACAACCGTTTATCGCGTCCCATGTCCAGGGGTACCTGTTCGCCGTCCACGATCACCGTGGTGACAGTGGTGTCGCAGGCCAGCCGGTCCAGCGTCGCCATGCTGATCGATCCCATGAACTCGAGTTGGGCCAGGTCCGGCGCGTCAGCAGGCACCGTCAGCAGCAGTTGGGTGCGCGGCGCCGACGCGATATCCCCGCCACGCGCGGCGATATCGAGCACCGCCTCCAGGGCATCAGCGCGCCGCCGCCCCGCCGAACGGACATCAGCGGTGCCGTCCGGTTCGGGCCGCGGCGCCGACCACTGCTCCATCGCGGCCACGAATTTCGCACCCACCTCCGCATCCAGATCCGCCCGCACCTGCAGGCGCCCGTCGCTGGTCACCCGGTGATCGACGGTGTTGATCGACCGGTCCTCCGCCGCAGGCAGCCCACCCTCAGAGGCGGCCAGTCGGTTGCCCAGCCGCCGGGCCCGGTCCCCGATCTGGGCGGGGGTGGCCCCGGAGAAGAACTGCCCCACCAGATCGGTCACCTGCCCGAACCGGACCTCCTCATCCACCGGGCCCGGTGCGCGGGCCCGAATATGGTTGATGCCCTTGACGATCGCATCCACATGCTCACCGGAAATCGCCCCATCCGCGGCGTGGGCGGCCAGCGTCGGCAACGACGGTAACGCCCCACCGATACGCACCATCCGCTCCGCCACGCTCGGTGCACACCCCAACGCGATTAACAACTCCCGCAGCGTCCGCCCCTGCGAAGCCGCAACCCCACACCGATCCAGCACCCCGGTCACCGTCGCCGCCAGATGATCGATCACGCCGCGTAGCGTCACCAGCACCCGCATCGACTCGAGAGCGTCGTCTCCGGTGATGTCATCCGGAACGCCCAAACCTCGGGCAATGTCGAGGCTGGTAGCGAGATCCACTGCGATTCCCATACCACATCCTATCGAACAAACGTTCGAACAACAATGGATGTGATCGTCGGATATTGCGATGCATCAGGACATCGGTGACAGTTCGGGTTGCCTTGGCCGTGACACCTGCGCCCGAGCCTCAGGCGGAGGCTGTCGACACAGCATTGCCCCCGTGCCCCCTGACGATCTCGCATGGGCGGATCACACGCTCCGAAACGGACCCCGCCGCGGTGCTCCAGCGACAGACCCGGCACGAACACCCCGAGACGTGGCAGCCCTACGGCCGATACGGGGTGACCCGCGGCAGCCACGCGGGCACCGATTCGCAGTAGCGGCGGTAGTCCTCGCCGAACTGCGTCTGCAGCGTGGGCTGCTCGTAGAAGAACACGAACGCGGCCGTCATCAACATGAAAAGCACTGCGTACCAGAGCAGCACGGCCTGACCGAGAACCAGCGCCTGGCCGACGATGACGGTCGCGACCGCGAGATACATCGGGTTACGGACGAACCGGTGCGGCCCCGTCACCACCAGACACCGAGTAGGCGCCGCAGGCAATGGCGTACCCAGGCCGTCACTGGCGAATTTGTAGATCGCAATGAGCAGCACCGGGAGCCCGAGTGCAATCAGAACAACTCCGGCAATCCACGCTCCAGAGAGCCCGAGGAGGTCGCCCCGCCGCCAACCATCGGTGAGCAGATACGGAATCACCCCAGCCATGGTCCCGGGCACGATGACAGTGAAAACCGCACTGCGCATGAGGCCTTGACGTCGACGAGACGCCAACGAACCCATGACTCAGGCCGCGAACGCAGACGTCAGTTGAACCCGGATCACCGGATCGGAGTCGAGACGATGCCGTAGCGCACTCTCGAATTGCCAGATGGACGCGAGATCGTGGTCCAGTCGGCAGTCCACGGCCGTCGCCGCGCCCGACGGCGGCGGACTGTCGGCGATGTGGTCCGCGACGGGTTCGAGCAAGGTCCGCGGCGCCGCGAGGTAGTAGCCGGGATTCGGACCGCCGACCTCGGCCGCGTACAGCAAGCCGTGCTCAGTGATGACGATGTGCGTGGCCAGCACCCGCACCGGCCCGTGCCGTTCCGCGGCGCCCCACTCCTCGGCCGCCAACCGCCCCTGGATCACGTGTAGCCGCACGTCGTCGGTCAGGAATGTCGTGAAGTCACCCGGCCCGAGCACACGGGCAGACGCGAGATCAGCATCCAGGCCGCCGCACAGCATCTCACCGATGTAATTGAACAACCGATCGTTCATGACGCGCTCCCATCGGGCCGGTCCCTTGAGCGTGCACCCGCCCGATGGCGAACGTCAATGGTTATTCAGAGCTGCGGGCCCTCGGCACGAAGGTCGTCGACCGCGGTCATCGCGTCACGCAATTTTGCGAGCCATTCCTCGGCATGCTCACCAACGAGCCGTACCGACCAGGCCAGCGCATCGGAACGGGACCGCGCCACCCCGGCGTCGACCAGAGTGTCGAGCACCTGACGCTCCGGCTGCTTGAGTCGGGTCATCACAGGAACGGCCAAGTGAGTGAAGAGGGTTCGCTCCGAGTCCCCCACCGATACACCCCAGGCGACTTTGCGGCCGTAACGGGCTTCCGCCTCATCGGCGATTCGCATGCGCTCAGACCGGGTCTCTTCGCGGAAGCGCGCGACGCGCCCGGATGCCCGAGCAGCGGTTTCCGGGTTCTCCGCCTCGGGCAGTCGCCCGATGACGATGATCTCCTCGCGGTCGACCGTGACGTCCGGGTCTCCGGCGAACCACTCTTCCGGAAGCCGACCGGCGAACCAATCGGCGGCGTCGCCCGCGTCGGGCTGCTGCGCTTGTTGCCAGCCGCCGCGGCGGTCCTGGCCAGAATGACGTTGTCTCATGCTTACATGATTACATCGTTACAGTTGAAAGAAAACGGCCTTTCACCCCAGGCGAACACTGGTTTCGTCAGAGGTTGCGCCGCAGCATCACACCGCCGGCCACGAGCAGCGCGAGCGCAAGCAACACCGCCCAACCGGTGCCCGCGAATACGCCCACGAGGACGACGGCGATGATCGCGGGCGAGGCCAGGAACAGGATCATGCCCGGGTGCTGCTTTGCGACAGCCAGAGCGCTCTTGGCCCGAACGGGGTCGATTTCCTTGCGTGCCATGGGAACCAGAATGCCACCCGGCCCGACTTGAAGACGGAGGAAGGCCGAGACTCACCTCATAGCCCTACCTATACCCCCTATGGGTATATACTCGGGGCCATGAGTCAGGTACTTGAAGTTCAGGGAATGTCGTGCGGCCACTGCGTCGCGTCCATCACGTCAGCTGTCGAGCCACTGCCGGGCGTGACCGGCGTCGAGGTGGACATCAAGGCGGGAACCGTACGCGTTGATGGTGAGCCCGACCGGGCCGCCGTTGCCGCCGCGATCGAAGACGCCGGATACGACGTCGTCCAACCAGCATGACCACGTCGGTCACGCTGTCCGTGGGCGGTATGACGTGTTCGTCATGTGCCGCCCGAATCGAGAAGCGGCTCAACCGGATTGACGGAGTTCACGCCGCCGTGAACTTCGCGACCGAGCAGGCGGCCGTCACTTACCCGGACAGCGTGACCACCGACGACCTCGTGGCGGCCGTGGAGGCCACCGGCTATACCGCGAGCATCGACAAGGCCGATACGCCAACCGAAACGGCATACCTACCGCGGCTGTTGGTGTCCCTTGCCCTGACCATTCCGGTGCTCGCCCTGTCGATGATCCCGGCCCTGCAGTTCCCGCACTGGCCGCTGTGGGCGACGGCGCTCACCACCCCGGTGGTGCTGTGGGGCGCCTGGCCGCTGCATCACGCCGCGTGGATCAACCTGCGGCACGGCGCGGCCACCATGGACACCCTGGTGTCGCTCGGCGTTCTCACCTCGTACCTGTGGTCGGCATGGCTGCTGACCACGGGCAGCGAGCACCTCTACCTGGAGGTTGCCGCCACCGTCACGACGCTGATCCTGGCCGGCAAGTTCTTCGAGACCCGCGCCAAGCGGCAATCCGGCGCAGCGTTGCGCGCGCTGCTCGATCTCGGCGCCAAGGACGTCGCGGTACTCCGGGACGGCCACGAGGCCCGGGTGCCCATCGAACAACTGGCGGTCGGCGACACCTTCGTGGTCCGCCCCGGCGAGAAAGTCGCCACCGATGGCGTGGTGATCAGCGGGACATCCGCGGTCGACGCGTCGATGCTGACCGGCGAATCGGTCCCCGTCGAGGTCGGCCCCGGCGACCAACTCGCCGGAGCGACGGTGAACGCCGGTGGGCGCCTCGAGGTTCGGGCCACGCGCATCGGCGCGGACACCCAACTGGCGCAGATGGCGCGCTTGGTCGCCGATGCGCAGAGCGGCAAGGCCGAAGTCCAACGCCTCGCCGATCGGGTGTCGGCGGTGTTCGTACCGGTGGTCATCGGACTGGCGCTGCTGACGCTGATCGGCTGGCTGGTCGCCGGCGGCGGCTCGGTCAGCGCCGCACTGACCGCCGCCGTGTCGGTGCTGATCATCGCGTGCCCCTGCGCACTCGGGCTGGCCACGCCGACGGCACTGCTGGTCGGCACCGGTCGCGGCGCACAACTGGGCATCTTGATCAAGGGTCCGCAGGTGCTCGAATCGACCCGCAAAGTCGACACCGTCGTGCTGGACAAGACCGGCACGGTGACCACCGGAAAGATGACGGTGACCGCGGTACATACCCAGTCCGACAACGTGTTACGGCTCGCGGGTGCGCTGGAGCACGCCTCCGAACACCCCATCGCCCAGGCCGTGGCAGCCGAAGCGGCGCGTTCGGCCAATGATGCGCTGACCACGGTCACGGACTTCGTCAACCACGACGGTCGCGGCGTCACCGGCGTGGTGGACGGTCACGATGTCGCCGTCGGGCGGTACAGCTGGCTGGCCGCGGAGGCCGCGCCGGAGCTGCAGACCGCCGCACGCACCGCGGAAGCCGAGGGTCGCACGCCCGTGTGGGTGGCGATCGACGGTGTCATCGCAGGCGTCATCGTGGTCTCGGACAAGGTGAAAGACACTGCCGCCGAGGCCATCGCC
Source organism: Mycolicibacterium sp. HS_4_1 (assembly GCF_054515875.1). Lineage (NCBI taxonomy): Bacteria > Bacillati > Actinomycetota > Actinomycetes > Mycobacteriales > Mycobacteriaceae > Mycobacterium > Mycolicibacterium sp. HS_4_1. The sequence continues at coordinate 1,307,158 of NZ_CM137261.1, read as the reverse complement.
GATCTCAAGAAACTGGGGCTGACGCCCGTGCTGCTGTCCGGCGACAACGCCCGCGCGGCCGGTGCGGTGGCGGCCGAAGTCGGCATCGACACAGTGATCGCCGAAGTGCTGCCCGCCGACAAGGTCGACGAGGTCAAGCGGCTGCAGGACCAGGGCCGGGTCGTGGCGATGGTCGGCGACGGCGTGAATGATGCTGCCGCCCTTGCCCAAGCCGACCTGGGACTGGCGATGGGCACCGGCACCGACGTGGCGATCGAGGCCTCGGACCTGACCCTGGTCAGTGGCGATCTTCGCGCAGCGGGCGACGCCATCCGGCTGTCCCGAGCCACGCTCAAGACCATCAAGGGCAACCTGTTCTGGGCGTTCGCCTACAACGTCGCGGCGATCCCGCTGGCGGCCATGGGCCTGCTCAACCCGATGATCGCCAGCGCGGCAATGGCTTTCAGCTCGCTGTTCGTCGTGAGCAACAGCCTGCGACTGCGCAGCTTCAAGCCCAGCCGGTAGCTACCAGATCCGGACCCAGTCGATCAGCATCTCCGCCGGGTACGTGCCGGGGCCGGGATCGCCGCCACCAGAACCCGCGACCGCGAGGTCGATGATCGGGAACAGAGTGTAGCCAGGATCGTTGAAGTGCCAGTTGGGCAACGACTTTGCCGGCACGTTGAAGTACGGCTGGGCACCGTCGGTGTAATCCAGCCAGAACCGGATGCCCGCGTCGTCCCATTGGCACCGCCACGTGTGCCAGTTGCTGTCCGGTGCGATGGTGTGCGAAACATGTTCGCCGCCATTCAGATTCGCGTGCACAGTGGTGCCGGGAGCCCAGCTCCCGTTGCCGTACCACTCCATGATGTCCACCTCGCCGCCGACGACAGGATCGCTGTTGGCCAGGTACCAGGCCGGCCAGCAACCCGGCGTCAGACAGTTGAGCTTGATCCGGGCCTCGAAGGTGTGGCCGATGCCGGCGTGGAAGGTACCGAAAATCTTGCCGCTGTAATAGGTGTTGCCGTCCTTCGCGGCGCGGATCACCAGGTTCGACTTGCCGTCCAGGAAAAGGTTCTTGCGGTCGTTGCGGTACTGGCCGACGTGCTCGGGCAGCTCCCAGTACGTCGGGTCCTTCATCGATTCGCGGGCCGTCGCGATCTCCCATTTCGAGGTATCCGGCGCCGATCCGGCCGGTCCGTCGAAGTTGTCCTCGAAGATGAGCTTTCCAGGCGTATCGGCCCGGGCCTCGGTGATCGGGAGCGTGGCGGCCAACAGGCCCAACCCCGCCATCGACATCATGCTGCGACGATCAATGTCTGGCATGCCTACCCATGTAAGCGGCGTCGCGGCCAGGGTGCAAGTCGGGGTGCGGCACCGCAGCTAGTCCACAGCGCGTCGGGCGCGGAACAATTTCACCTCGTCACGGATGCCTTTGAGCCGTCGCGCACCGGCGAATGACCAGTCGAAACCCGGTGCCTCACCGACCGCCTCACGAGCTGATTCAGCCAGGAGGACGGCACCGGGGCGGGCCACGCCCGTCACGCGGCTGGCCTGGTTGACGGGGCTACCGAACCAGTCCCCCGCCCGGCTCACGGCCACCCCGGTTGCCATGCCGGCCTTGAGCCGCGGTAGCGCTTCGTCCTCATCGGCCGCGGCGACCAGCTGTAGCAACACGTTCAACAGGGGTACCGGCTCGGCGCTGACGAGCATGACCTCGTCACCGATGGTCTTGACGAAGCGCACCGGCGGCTCAGCGAGATCACGGGCGAGGTCGGCCAGCCGCTGCGACAACTTCTCCAGATCCTCCGGCGGCAGCTCCTCGCCAAGACTGGTGAAGCCGACCAGATCGGCGAAGGCGACCGACACCTGCCCGGAGCCCGGCAGCGGCCGCCCGGCGATCCGCTCGCTGGCGCTGACCTCCTCCTCCAACAACGCGTGCAACAACTGGGTACGCAGCATGTCCCCGATCATCGGGCCGAGCAGCGGCGCAACCTCGCCGATCAGCGCGGCCGTCGCCTTCGCGCCGTCGAGTTCGCTGACCCCCGGCTGCAGGATCGCGGACAACCCTGCGAAGCGCATCACCTCGACGGTGCGGGAGAGGCCTTCGGCCATGACCTGAACCACGGCGATGACCTGGTCCTCGGGGAGCCCTAAACGGAGAAACCGTTTGGCGTACCCGATCAGCTCGCTGTCGACCGGCAGGTGCAGCGCCGCGTCGACATCATCCGTGCGAGGCCGACCGGCTGCATGCAGAATCCGTTGCAGGAGGTCCAGATCCACGCCCCACTGCGCGCTGATCTGACGAGCCGACAGCCTGGTGCCGTCATCACCCAATGCCCGCCGAGACGGCAGCAGCGTCGGTGCGAACGCCTCGGTGATCTGCTCCTCGGTGAACCCCTCGGACAGCAACCATGCGGTCAGCTCATCGGGCTCGGCTGGCTCGGCAGTGTGTTCGCTCACCCGGCCAACCTATCGTGCCTGGCAGTCCCGCAGAATGGACGCATGACCGAGCAGGAGATGCCGCTGCGCACCGGGCTGCCGGCGGTGGTCGGTTCCGCCCCACGAGTGCTGATCCTTGGCTCGTTCCCCAGCGAGAAGTCGTTGGACACCGGCGAGTACTACGCCAACACGCGCAACCAGTTCTGGCGGCTGTTGGGCGCGCTCCTCGGGTTCGACGCACAGCTGCCGTATGCCGAGCGCATCGACGCCGTCACCGGCGCCGGGGTGGCGCTGTGGGACGTTGTGCACAGCTGCCGGCGGGTCGGTAGCCTGGACGCGAACATCGATCGGAAAACGTTGGTACTCAACGACTTCAACGCCTTCTTGGCAGAGCATCCGACGATCGAGCGGGGATTGGTCAACGGACTGACGGCGTACACGTTGTTCCAGCAGGCCGACGTTGCACTGCCAGCGACTCGGCTGCCGTCGAGCAGCGGAGCACTGACCATGTCGTTCACCGAAAAACTCGCCGCATGGCGAGTAGTCGGCTGACGTTTCACCTGCGCCGATCGGGGTATGCCGGCCGAATGCGGTGTGCATCCGCATCCGGACCCAGGGGGTTTACCCATGTCACGCATCACTACGAAGCTGCCGGGATTCACGAAGTTTCTGGGTGCGGCGCTGACGGCGCTGACGATCGGTGGCCTGATCGCAGCGACGCCTGCCGGCGCATTCTCCCGGCCAGGACTACCCGTCGAATACCTGAACGTCCCCTCGGCGGCCATGGGCCGCGACATAAAAGTCGAGTTCCAGGGTGGCGGTCCCCACGCCCTGTACCTATTGGACGGTCTGCGCGCCCAAGATGACACCAACGGCTGGGACATCAACACCCCGGCCTTCGAGTGGTACAACGGTTCGGGCCTGTCGGTGGTCATGCCGGTCGGCGGCATGTCGAGCTTCTACACCGACTGGTATCAACCGGCCGTCGGCAACGGAACCACTCAGACCTACAAGTGGGAAACCTTCCTGAGCAGTGAATTACCCGCCTGGTTGGCCGCCAACAAGCACGTCTCGACCGGCGGTAACGCCGTCGTCGGGCTGTCGATGAGTGGTTCGACCGCCCTGATCTACGTCGCCTACCACCCCGACAAGTTCCGGTACGCCGGATCCCTGTCGGGCTTCCTGAACCTGTCCGACTCGTTCTGGCCATCGATGGTCGGGCTCGCGATGAACGATTCCGGCGGCTTCAACCCCGGCCCGATGTGGGGCCCGCCCGGTGACCCGGCGTGGGCGCGCAACGACCCGACGGTCAACGTCGGCAGGATCGCTTCGTCCGGCGCACGACTGTGGGTGTACTGCGGCACCGGCACGCCAGACGATCTGGCGGGCGCGACAAGCGGTGTGCCGCAGCAGTTCCTGGAGAGCTTCACGCTCGCCTCGAACACCAAATTCCAGAGCGCCTACCAGGCTGCGGGTGGCCACAACGCCACCTTCGACTTCCCGCCGACGGGTACCCACACCTGGGCCTACTGGGGTCAGCAACTCCTGCAGATGAAGCCGGACATCCAGGCCACGCTCGGCGCGCGCTAGCAGCCCACGGGTGGCCGACGATCAGCCCAGGGCCGGGCAGCTTCGAGCTGCGCACTCAGCGACAATAGCGTCGCCTCGTCAAACGGCCTGCCCACCAGCTGGATCGAGGTCGGGATACCGCTGCCGTCCAGTCCCCAGGGCACGACCGCTGCCGGTTGGCCGGTGACGTTGAACATGGCCTGGAACGGCACCCGCGCCGCGACCGACGCCAGGGTGGCGACGGCACCGCGGCGCTGGTATTTCCCGATCCGGGACGGTCCGGACGCCGTCCCCGGGGTGATCACCACGTCGACAGTGTCGAACACCGACTGCACCCGTGCGGCCAGCGCAGGTTCAGCGGCCCGGATCGCATCGATTCGTCGCTGGGAGATGAGCCCACCGATCCTGGCGAAGGCCCGGGTCCGGCGGTCCAACCGCTCCGGGTGCGGCAACGCCGACACGTCGTCGTACACCCCGCGGAAGTACCGCGGCAGGGCGTGCCCGTACACCGCTGACACCGGATAGTCGGGGTCACGCTCGACGACGTCGTGACCCAGTTCCCTCAGGAGCGCCCCCGCCTGCTGCACCGCCGCGCGTTGCTGCGCTCCCACCCGCGCGGTCACCAACGGAGGCACCTTGGTGCTCAACGCAATTCGCAGGCATCCGGGTGGCCGTCGGGCGGCCTCGACGAAGCCTCCGTCGGTGGTGGTGGTGGTGGCGGCGTCCAGGAACACGGCGGCGTCTTCCACGGTGCGGGCCAGTGGCCCGTACGCCACCAGACCGCACCACGAATCGTCGTGTGGGCTCATGGGAATCCGATCGCGCTGCGGTTTGATGCCGAACAACCCGCACCACGTGGCCGGAATCCGGATCGAGCCCATGCCATCGGAACCCAGCGCCATGGCAGCCAGACCGGCAGCGACCGCCGCGCCACTGCCGCCGCTGCTGCCGCCCGGTGCGAAACCCGGGTTCCAGGGATTCCGTGTCGCGCCGTAGGTCAGCGTCTCGGTGAAGGGCCAGATCATCATCTCGGGCACCGAGGTCTTGCCCAGGATCACCGCGCCGGCGGCGCGCAGGCGGCGGATCACCTCCGCATCCGCGGCAGCGGCCGGTCCATGGGCGGTGCTGCCGTAGGTCGTCAATTCGCCCGCCACATCGGTGTCGTCCTTGACGGCGATCGGCACGCCGAGCAGCGGTAGCCGTTCCCCCGCGTCCAGCCGGGCCTGCGCGGCCCGCGCCTGCGCCCGGGCACTGTCGGCCAGAACAACCCGGTAACAACGCAATTCGGGGTCGATACGCCGGATCCGGTCCAGATACAGTTCCACGAGTTCGGGCGCGCTCACCGCGCCGGCAGCGAGCAGCCGGGCCTGCTGGGCGGCGCCGGCGAAGGCCAGATCACGAGGGTCCATGCGGCGCAGACTACCTATCATCGGCGATGTTTTGTGGCGTACTCCCCTGGTGTGCAGCCGAGCATGGCCCGGAAGTCGTTGATGAAATGCGCCTGGTCGTACCAGCCCAAACGCACTGCCAGATCGGCGAAATCGAGATCCGGGACCGCCTCGATCTGTAGTGCCGCATGCTGCAGGCGGTAGCGGCACAGCACCCATTTGACGGGTACACCGACGTAGCGGCGGAACACTCGCTGGGTGGTGCGCTCGCTCCAGGGAGACAGCGCCATCACCTGTTCGACGCGGTGCAGCTGCAGATCCTTGCTGACCTGGTCGAGCAACGCCAACAGGTCGCGGTAGGTGGTGTCCGCGTCGGTACGGTCGCCGATCGCGTCATCGAGGGCAGCTGCCGCCTGTTCGATATCGTCGGCGAAAGACATTGGTGCGCCGAATAATTCGTCGTCAGCAGGTAGGACGCGGCCCGTCAGGGCGCCGGCGTCCCGGCCGAACCGGGCCGCGAACCCACCGGGCCGGAACCGCGCTCCCACCACCGAGCCCGACTCAGACAGCGTGGTGGTGAACACCCGCTCGACCACACCGTGCACCAGCGTCGCCGGCAACGGGTGACCGTGCCGAACGTCATCGGTGCCCCACTCGTGGGTCAGGTGCACCGCGGGAAACGTGATGACGGTGCTGTCGAACGGCTCCGCGTCACGCAAATCCCAGGTGACCGACCAGAAATTCTCAACCCAGACGGCCGCCGCGGCAGACGGTTGCCATTGCCGCAGGTCGAACACCGAGCCCGTGCCGGCACGGCCGACCACACCCAGCCTCGGAGCTGTTGTCGGGTTTTTCCAAGCCGCCACATCATCGACCCTACGAAACTGGGTGCCATGAGCGTGCAACCAATTCCCCAGGGCTACACCAGCCTCACTCCTTTCCTGGTGATTGACGGGGCCGCCGCTGCCATCGACTTCTACGTCGAGGTGTTCGGTGCTCGGCTGATCGAGAAGATGGACGCGAGTGACGGCACCGTGGCACACGCCGAACTGGACTTCGGCACCGGCCGGCTGCAATTGTCCGGTCCCAACCCCGACTACGAGCTGATCGCGCCGCCGTGCAGTGGGCCCGTCACCCACTCTGTGGTGTTGTACTGCCACAACGTCGACGCAGTCGTGGACCGGGCCGAACGCGCCGGTGCGACCATCCGGGAAGCGGCACAGACTTTCGTCACCGGCGACCGGTTCGCGTCGATCATCGATCCGTTCGGTCAGCGCTGGGCCGTGATGACGCGCGTCGAAGAGGTCGACGCCGCCGAGCGCGACCGCCGGTTGTCGGAGTGGGCGGCCACCAACGTTTGACCTGCCTGGCCTACCGTGGACTGATGGCCTGTGTGTTCTGCGACATCATCGCCGGGGAGGCGCCTGCGATCCGCGTTTACGAGGACGACGACTACCTGGCGTTCCTGGACATCCGGCCGTTCGCCCGCGGCCATACTCTGGTGGTCCCCAAACAGCACTACGAGAACCTGGTCGACACCCCGCCGGACGTGATCGCCGGGCTGGCCAAACTCGGGCAACGCATCGCGCAGGCCTCGCGCGAGTCCGGTTTGCACGCCGACGGCAACAACATCGCGATCAACGACGGCAAAGCCGCATTTCAGACGGTTTTCCACATCCATCTGCACGTCGTCCCACGGAAGACCGGCGACAAGCTAGCGTTCGCCAAGGGCATGCTGTTGCGCCGTGATCCGGACCGGGAAACCAGTGGAAAGATCCTACTGGAGGCGGTGGCGCGGCTGTCCGATCCGCAGGCAGACTTGAGCACATGAGCATGCCCTTGTGGGAGAAATACCTCGGCCTGCCGTTGCTGAAAATGCACGACCGGATCTACCAGAAGACGGAAGGCCGGATCGGGCACCAGTTTCCCGGTGTGCCACCCAGCCTGCTGCTGCATACCGTCGGCGCCAAGACCGGACTGGCCCGCACCACGTCACTGACCTACGCCAAGGACAGCGAGTCCTACCTCGTGGTCGCATCCAAGGGCGGCGAGCCGACGGCACCCGGGTGGTACTTCAACCTCAAAGCCAAGCCCAACATCGAAATCAACGTCGGGACAAAACGATTCCCGGTCACCGCCCGTGTGGTCGGCAAGGACGACCCGGACTACGCGCGGCTGTGGCAGGTCGTGAACAAGAACAACGCCAATCGGTACGCGGGCTATCAGAAGCGCACCACCCGGCCGATCCCGGTGGTCGCACTGACGCCACGTTAGAGCAGCTGCTCGGCCAGGAGCCGCAGCGTGGTCTCGCGCGCCGGCGCGGTGGCTGGATCGCAGCCCCGGCGCGCGGCGGCGACGGGGCTGACCATCACCTCGTCGACACCGAAATGCGATGCCAGGTCCCGGATTTGCTGGGCAGCCTCGCCTGGCGAGCCGACAACGGCCCGCTCCATCCCGGCGGCCACGATGGCCTGCTGAGTAGCGGTGAGCTGGTTGTTCTCGGAGTCTTCGACCAGGTCGAGCGGGCGCAGCGGTTCGCCGGTCCGCAGCCACGCCATCATCTGCAAGTTGGGCCGGATCAGCTGTTCGGCCTCGTCGCGGGTCTCCGCCACGCAGGCATTAACGGTCATGAATGTCGTTGGCTTCTCGGCGAACTCGCTGGGCCGGAATTCCTCGCGATAGGTGGCCAGCGCCTCTTCGGTGCCCTGGCCGGAGAAGTGGTGGGCAAACACATACGGCAGCCCCTTGGCTGCGGCAAGATGCGCCGAATACATCGACGAGCCGAGCAGCCACAGTTTCGGCGGGCTGACGGCGGCCGGCGTCGCCTTCAGAATATAGTTCTGGTCCAACAGGTTTCGGCCTTCGAGCGACACCTTGACGCCGCCGGGGCTCATGAGCGCGACGACGTCGTCGAGATACTCGGGAAAGCGGTGGATGTCCTCGTCGGTGCGCCCGGCCGGGCCGCGCAGCGCTATCGAGGTGACGGGGTCGGTGCCCGGCGCCCGTCCGACACCGAGGTCGATGCGCCCGGGCGCGGCCGCCTCCAGCAGCGCGAATTGTTCTGCGACCGCCAGCGGTGCGTGGTTTGGCAGCATCACACCGCCCGACCCGAGCCGGATCTGCGCGGTCTGGGCAGCCAGGTAGCCCAGTACGACCGGCGGGCTGGTGGCGGCAACCGCGGGCATGTTGTGGTGCTCGGCGACCCAGTAACGGGTGTAGCCCAGCTCGTCGGCGACCTTGGCGAGGCGCACGGTGGCGGCGAAGGCGTCGGCGGTGGACTGGTCGCTGCGGACCGGGATGAGATCAAGGACGGACAACTGCACGATTTAATCCAACCCTTTCTCACCCGATGCGATTCCCTTGGCCACGGTGAACACGTCATCGAGCATGGCCGGGGTGAGCCTGCCGGTGAACGTGTTCTGCTGGCTGGGGTGGTAGCAGCCGAGCAGACGACGCCCGTCGGGAAGCGCGGCCAGCGCGCCGTGGCCGAACTTCGGATAGGGCCGTCCCGCGCCGGTCAGGTCCAGCGCGGCCTTCCAGGCGAAGCCACCGAGCGCGACGACAACGCGGACGTCCTGGCTCGTCAGTCGCCACTCCGCGCTCAGCCACGGCTCGCACGTATCGCGTTCGGCCGGCGTCGGGGCGTTGTCGGGCGGCGCGCACCTCACCGCGGCGACCACGCGAATATCGTTGAGGGTCAGCCCATCTGCCGCATCAAGACTCTCGCCGCTGCTGGCCAGGCCGACGCGGTGCAGGGCCGCGAACAGAAAATCGCCTGAGCGGTCACCCGTGAACACCCGGCCCGTGCGGTTGGCCCCGTGCGCGGCCGGCGCCAGTCCCAGTACCCAGATCCGCGGCCGGTCCACCCCCAGACCCGCCGCCGGCCGGCCCCAGTACGGCTCGCCGGAATAGGCCTTGCGCTTGGCCACCGTCCGCATGGCGACGTCCTCACGCCAGGTGACCAGGCGGGGACACCCGCGGCAGACGGATACCTGGGCGTCGAGATCCGCCACCTCGGTGCAGCGGCGGGCCCTGGCCCGGACCTGAGCCGCGGTGCGGGCGACGGGGGTCTCGGCGTCGGCCGGGTCCCCGGGCCAACCCGAGCCGGCCGGCACCGGGGACGGGAACAACACTCCGGTTCGGGGATGCGGCAGCACCCCCAGATTCTGCGCCCCGTCCGCGCGGCTAAGCAGCGAAGCTGTCTAATTGCACGCGGTGATAGGCCGACCGCAGCCGCTCGTAGCGGTACCGGTTGTACGCCAACGGGTCGAGAACGACGGCCCGTGGCAGATGCCGCCAGGCCAGCCTCGTCGCCGACAGGTACAGGGCGTATTCCAGGCGGTTCAATGGCGTCGATCGAATGCCGAGCAGTTCCCGCATCTTCGGGTGGGCATGACGCTGACCCAACACCTTGGGCACGCGCAGTGCGATCGGCGTCAACGCGCCCCAGAACGGCAAAACGAGCCTTCGCAACCGCGTCGGGAGCAGCGCGGGCACCGGAAGCGTGTCAAAGCTGTCGTCGGCGTATTGCAGAAATGCGTTGTCCGCCAAGCACTCCTCGGCGACCCGGTCGTAGTACGCCAGCATGTCGGCAAGCGTTTCCGGCAGCTTGGCCCGCGAGCTGGGCAGCTCCAGATAGCTCGTCATCCACCGCAGGGTCTGGTAGACGACCTCGCGTTGCTCAGCGTCGAGATCCTCACCACGGATGGCGACATAGCCCCGGTAGAACAGGTTCAGCGAGCTGATGGCGATCCAGTTCCACAGTTCGGGGTCGAGCGCGCTGAATCTGGTATCCGAGAACTCGCCGTTGCCGGTCCCCCGCACGCCGGCGTGCAGCCGTTTGAGCTCCTCGGTATCGAAGCGGCGGTCCACCTCGTCGCCGAACAGCATCAACATTCCATACGCCAGCGAGCGGATGCCCCGGTCGGTGAAGTTCTCTTGAAATCGTCCCGACCAATCGACCGCTGCCGCGATCGGGCGGTACGCCACCTGGTCGAGTGCCAGGCGCCCGAAGAGACCGAGACTCAGCGGCGAGCCCAGCCACCACCGGACGTCAGCGGCCAGCTCGGCATGCGGCTGGCCCGGGGCCCATGGCTCAACTGCCGCGTCAACGGAGGTTGCCGTGCTCGTCATGGCCAATCCAATCTGTCATCAAGCGTTGATAGATGTCATGAGGCAACCATCTGTCAACACGTGTGTCAAGATTGATTCTGTGAGTGGGCCACGGCAGTACGGCGGCTTGAGCGGTGCCGACCGCATCGCCGAGCGGCGACGACGCTTCATGGCGGCCGGCCTGGACCTGATGGGCACCAAAGGCATCCCCGCGACGACCCTGCGGGGCGTCGCCGAGCGAGCCGGACTGGCCGCGCGCTACTTCGCCGAATCGTTTCCGACGATCGAAGACCTGCACATCGCGGTGTTCGACGACATCGTCGCCGAGCTGGAACAGCGCGGACTCGCCGCGATCGCCGATACCGAAGGTGGTCCGCGGGCCCGCTCACGCGCGGCCCTCGGGGCGCTGGCAGACCTCGTACTGGCGGACCAGCGCAAGGGCCGCGTGATCTTGATCGAATCCGGCTCCTCACCAGCACTCGGCCCGCGCCGCCTCGCCGAGGCTCAGCGCTTCGCCGGCATTGTCGCCGGGCTGAGCGGACCGGGTGGCTCCCCCACCGACTTGCGCCTGGCCGCGCAGTTCGTCATCGGCGGGGTCGGCGAGACGCTCACCGCCGTCCTCCTCGGAGCGATCAAGGTCGACCGCGAGCACCTTCTCGACATGCTGAACGACCTGTTGTTTGCTTCGCTACGCGCAGTCCGGCCGCCCGCCGGCGCGATCAGAACGGGATGACGGACTCACTGTTGAGGTTCAGCCACACCCGGCGCGCCCAGCGCCGCACCGGACCGGCGGACAGATGGGCGATCAGTTCCCGGTCGTCGATCAGATAGCCCCCAGGCACCCGCTGCCAGAGGCCGGCCAGCCAAAGCTCCAGGGCCACAACCGTTGTCACCGAACCGGGGGCAATGGCATCGAGGACCGCATCGGCCACGAAAGCCGGGCGACGGGTACGCACGCTGCGGCTCACGGCACGCACATGGAGTTCGATCGCGGTCGCTGACACATGCGCCCCGCGAGGGCTGCCACGCAGCGCCTCCATCTCGGCCAACATGGCCTTGCTGTACACGCTGCCAAGCGTACCCGTAACACTGTCGTTACACGGGATTAATACGCATGGCACATGGCGCGCGCCGTAACCGGTCGGCGCGCTGCTCCTAGACTTGCCGGGTGCACACCGCGCTGCCGAGCCTCATCGCCGACCTACCCGCTGACGCCGTCGTCACCGATCCGGACATCGTCGCGTCCTACCGCCAGGACCGGGCTCTGGATCCGGACGCCGGCACGCCCATCGCAGTGGTGCGGCCGCGGAGCACCGAGGAAGTGCAGACGATCCTGCGCTGGGCCAGTGCACACACGATTCCGGTGGTACCACGCGGCGCCGGCACCAGCCTGTCCGGCGGCGCGACGGCTGTCGACGGCGGCATCGTGCTCACCACCGAACGCATGCGCGACATCGTCGTCGACACGGCCACCCGTACCGCCGTGGTGCAGCCCGGGCTGCTCAACGCCGAGGTGAAGAAAGCCGTTGCGGCCCATGGGCTCTGGTACCCGCCCGACCCGTCGTCATTCGAAATCTGCAGCATCGGCGGCAACGTCGCCACCAACGCCGGTGGCCTGTGCTGCGTGAAATACGGCGTCACCACCGACTACATCCTCGGCCTGCAGGTGGTCCTGGCCGACGGCACCGCGGTACGGCTCGGCGGCCCGCGACTGAAAGACGTTGCGGGACTGAGCCTCACCAAACTGTTCGTCGGCAGCGAAGGCACGCTCGGCGTCGTCACCGAGGCGACGCTGCGCCTGCTGCCACCACAGCATCGCGGGTGCACCGTGGTCGCCAGTTTCGACTCGGTGCGCGCCGCAGCCGATGCCGTCGTGACCATTACCGGCCGGATTCGGCCGTCGATGCTGGAGTTCATGGACGACGTCGCGATCAACGCGGTCGAGGACAAACTCAAGATGGGCCTGGACCGCAGCGCCAAGGCAATGCTGGTGGCGGCGTCCGACGATCGCGGCGCCGCGGGTGTCGAGGACACCGAATACATGGCTCGTGTCTTCACCGAAGCCGGTGCGACAGAAGTGTTTTCGACCGACGACCCCGACGAGGGCGAGGCCTTCGTGGCCGCCCGGCGGTTCGCCATCCCGGCAGTGGAGGCCAAAGGCCCGCTACTCCTGGAGGACGTCGGTGTGCCGCTGCCCGCGCTGGCGGACCTGGTCGACGGGGTAGGTGAGATCGCCCGTAAGCACGACCTGCTGATCTCGGTGATCGCGCACGCCGGAGACGGCAACACCCACCCACTGATCGTCCACGACCCGAACGACGCCGAGAACACCCGGCGGGCCAACATCGCGTTCGGCGAGATCATGGACCTGGCCGTGTCGCTGGGTGGCACCATCACCGGGGAGCACGGCGTCGGCCGACTCAAGCGGCCGTGGCTGGCCGGCCAACTCGGCCCGGAGGTCATGGAACTGAATCGCCGGATCAAGGCGGCACTCGATCCCGATAACATCCTGAATCCGGGTGCGGGCATTTGATTCGGGCATTTGTAGGTCCTCAAATTCCATGGCATCTGCCGAATCTCTGAGCCGCCGCGATGCTGTATGTGTCACGTTGTGTCATCAGGCGCCGCCTTCGGCCGGCTTGTGGCAATGCCGCAGTACGCGATGGAGCCGTGGCGGTGGTGGCGCCCCGCCTGCATGATCCGCGTTCTTGTCGGCCTGAACTGCTAGGCGGTTTGCCGTCGCGGCCTGATTTCCCACGGATAGGCTGCCGATCTTTCGGGACCGGACACCGGCGAGGCCGCAGAATGTTCCGTGCATGACAGTGATCGATTGATCACCCGTGGTCGGTGCTGGGCGCCAGGCACAGTGAACTCATCGACGAGCAACCTGAGGCGCTCGTGATCCGCATGGAGTGCGTATGCCTGCAGCCACGTGTTGCACAGCTGCACCAGGAGCGGATGCAACGGAATTCGTTTATCCGCAATCAGGCTGACCAAGATACGAATCGCGGTAAATGGGTCGCCGGCACCGATGCTAACGAAGACGTGGTTGCGCTCCCGTCGATCCAATTCATGTTTGGCGGCCTCAACAAGCGACCAGGCCAAGTCAATTTCCTGCATCTTTTGCATGGCAACTGCCCATCGTGTGGTTCACTTCGACCAAGTGCTAAGTCGCACTGGCCATTTGAGGTTGTCGTCAAGTAGACGCCGACAGACGTACCCCCGTGTGGCGTCTCCGCCGTGCCCGCCAGCTCCTTGTCGAAAATCAACCCTCGACAAGACGGTGTCGCCGATCACTGGTGGTCAAAGTCCACATATCTGCCGCCGTCGGTCGCGGGTTCGCTCACATCGGGTTCCGCCACAAGTGCGGGCCTGAATGCGACGACGATGCAAGGTCTGCACTCAGCGATTCCCGGAGGAACGATTGAAGGGCCGCAACTCAGCTCGATTGGTGGTAGGAGTCCGATCCTCATTTGTGTTGGCTCCCTTCACGGCTATTGATAGAGCCTGAACGTCAAACCGGTCAGCAGCTGACGTTCTACTTGGTGATTCAGTCCGCGGGCTCTGGTCGAACCCGGCTTCAACGTTCAACTGCGTCGCGGTGCGTTGGGCGGCTGTCATGCTGTTGCCCTGTCTAGTGACCCGTGTCGGATCGCGTTGCGCCTGTGATCATTTCGTCTCATGTGCAATCACTTCGCATTGACACCGAAGCATCAAGCAGTTCGCGGGGCAGGCTGATCCGCGCCGTCTGCTCTTGACCGGGGTTGTTGTCGAGGTCTTCGAGGATGGCGGCCTGCGCGGCCGGGGGCAGGGTGTGCAGGATCGAGCGCACGCGAGCCTGACGACGAGCCACCGCCTGGCGCACCGGCATCCCCGGGGTCACCTCGATCTGCGGCGGCACCCCCTCGACCTCTTCGACACCACCATCAGCGTGACCCAGATCCGACGCGGCCTGCTCAGCAGCAGCAGTCGCGGCGTCCTTCTCCTCCGACATACCGATCGGACCGATACGACGACCGTTGAGGAACTGCTTGACCGCCGGCTCCTCACTGGTCAACAACACCTCACGAGGCCCGAACATCACCAAATGCTTGCGGTACAGCATGCCGATGTTGTCCGGCACCGTCCGCACCACATTGATGTTGTGCGTCACGATCAAGATGGTCGCGTCGATCTGGGCGTTGATGTCGATCAGCAGCTGCGACAGGTAGGCGGTACGGACGGGGTCCAGACCGGAGTCCGGCTCGTCGACCAGGATGATCTCCGGGTCCAACACCAGGGCCCGGGCCAGGCCGGCACGCTTACGCATACCACCGGAAATCTCACCGGGGAACTTGTGACCGTCGTTGGGCATACCCACGATGTCGAGCTTTTCCATGACGATCTTGCGGATCTCGGACTCGGACTTCTTGGTGTGCTCACGCAGCGGGAACGCCGTATTGTCGTAGATGTTCATCGAGCCGAACAGCGCACCGTCCTGGAACAGCACACCGAACAGCGTCCGGATCTCGTAGAGCTCCTTGGCCGAGCACTCGATGATGTTGGTGCCGTCGATGACGATCGAACCGCGCTCAGGACGCAGCAAACCGATCAGCGACTTCAAGAACACCGACTTACCGGTACCGGACGGACCCAGCATGACGCTGACCTCACCGGCGGGGATGGTCAACGTGACGTCTTCCCAGATCTTCGACGACCCAAAGGACTTACTCAGTCCGGTCACATCGATTTGGATACCCATCGAAAACTCCTCTGGTCGTTATCGAATCGCGTGGACGAGGTCTGCCGAGAGCGCGCGCAGCTGCGGGCCCCAACTACTCCAGTCGTGCTGACCACCGGTCGGAAAATCGAAGTGCCCGTTCTGGCCGCCGGCCAAGCGGAAGTTCGAATAGAAGCTGCGGCTGCTTCCTTGGGCCTGGTCGCAGTAGCCGATCATCGCCGCCGGATCACTGCAGGACACCGTCTGCGGACTGAACACCCACAGTCGGGTGTCGTTGTCGATCAACAGCCGCAGATGCGCGTCAGGGTCATGCGATTTCCACCGGCCAAATTGGGCAGCGCCCCACATCGCCTGGGTATTGACCCCACCGAACCGTTGCATTCCCTCCGTGATCGCGCCGTTGAGGAAGGTGTTGCCCACCGTCAGAAAGCCCGACATCGATCCGGCGTATCGAAACCGGTCCGGATGGAAGGCCGCCAGCGTCAATGCGGCAGTGCCGCCCTGGGCGGCACCGACGATGCCGTCGCCTCCCGATGCCAGACCTTTGTTGGCGGCCAGCCAGTTCGGTAGCTCATCACTCAGGAACGTCTCCCACTGTTTGCCGGCATCCTGTTCCCAGTTGGTGTAAAGGCTGAATGCGCCTCCAGCAGGTGCCACTACCGAAATGCCCTTACCAGCAAGGGTGTTGATCGCGTTGCCGGCAGTTACCCAGTTGCTCACGTCGGGGCTGGCGTTGAAGGCGTCGAGGAGGTAGACCGCGTGGGGGCCGCCGCTCATGAAAGCCACAGGAATATTGCGGCCCATCGCGGCCGACGGCACCATCAGCGTTTCGAAGCCGGCGGCTTTGGCGTGGCCGGCAGTCCATAGCGATACTGCGGCGACGGCGGCAAGTGCTGTCCGGAGTATGGCGATTCGTGCCATCAGCGCGACTCCTTTGCTCGAACGGTATGGGGTGGTGTTGCCATGTTGTGTTGCTGGCCAGGAATGTCGCGATGCCTATACGGGTGGGTATGCGGGCGGTGGGTATACGCCGCGCAGTGCCCAGGGCAACCAGTTCATGAAGTATTCGATTTCGTCGCTAGCGTCGTAGTCGGGCGTGGGGTCCATTCTGTTCTCCTCAATTCAGGCGATCAGGGCGTGGCGATCCGGCGCAGCACCGAGGTCAGCCGGGCGCCCCGTAAACAGCGACGAGGACGGTGCGGTTCAGACTGTTTTCTGACCACACCCCGATCTGGCTGTACGCGCAGTTCGACATGATGGCCATGTAGTCCGGGCGGTAGTACCACTGGTTCAAGATGTCGAGGTTGTTGATCGCCAGTGACGGGTTAATGGCCACGGTTTCGGCGACAGTGCCCGTGTAGCCGGCGGCTCGAGCCCGGTCCTGTGAGCTGGACCCGTCCGAACCGACATCGGCGTCCAGATCGCGATTGTTGAGGACGTCCAATGTGTGCCACTGCGCGGCCAACTGCAGTTGGGGGTTGACCTTGACGTCGTTGGTGCATCCGGCGTGGTGTTGGACGGTGTACACGTTGTCTACCACCGAGTTGTTCAGGCGGTGGTTGTCCGCATTCGCGGCCGGCTCACACACTCCAGTCGAAGTGGTCACGGCCATAATCGTCAGGGCGGCCGACGCCCCGGCCAGGAAGCGATGGCTAGGCGACAACAACGCGCAACCTTCGCCGGCGTGCATGCTCATCGGAGTGGTCCTGGGTTCTGGTATCCGGCCGCGGACTGGCGTAGTTGCCATATCTGAGCGGGGCAGAGTTCGTCGACTGCTTGGTTGACCAAATATGCGGCTTGATAGCCGTCGACCGTGCCCTGATCGCGTTTGACCGCGTTGATGATGTCGCCGTAGCCGATTTTGCGCTCCACCTGGTCGCACAAGGTGTAGCCGTAGCGCACAGCATCATCGGCGCCTGTGAAGTGGTATCCGGGCCGGACGGTGATGTTCACCAGGTAGCCCACCGCGTCCGCGCGCGCCGCACTCATGGCAACCGGGCTCAGCCCGCACAGCATTCCCCCTGCCACGGCGGCGAGCAGGCGACGGACTACAGCCGTCTTAATTTGGCAGATAGGCGATTTCGAGTTCATGGCGTTAGATCGGCTCGAATTTGGAGACCATCCATTGTCCGTCCACCTTGTCGAGGCTGACACGGACGCTGGAGGCAGTGTTGGTGGGCGGATCAGTTCCGATGGTGATGGTCTGGTCGACGAAGAGCAGGACCACCGCGTGGTGTCCATCGGCGCTGGAAGGTCCGGCGGCGGCGACAGTAGCCTGCGAAATAATGTGTCGCTCTTTGGCTCCGGGGATGACGACCTTGTCAACCAGGGCGGTATAGGCATTGCGGAAATCACCGGTGAGCCGATCTTGGGCGGCCCCCAGGTCCTTGTCGACGCTATCCGGCTTGTACGACAGCATCGCGGTGGTGATTTGCTTGGCGGCCTCGACGGCGTGCGCGCGGGAGGTCTGTTCGGCATGGAAAGTGCCGTCGGCGTATTTCAGGTATCCGATGGCTCCGCCGATCATCATCACCAGGACTGGCAGGATGATGTACACGATGCGCGTTTTCCATCGGGCACGTCGTGGCGGGCGCGGGGTATCGGGCGTGTCGGCGCTGTCGTGTTCGGCGCTGTCGACGGCGTCTTCACTGGGCGCTGAAAGCTCCTCTGCCACTGCCAAAGTGATGGAATCGGTCTCCACGGCGGCTTCCTCGACCGTCTCGCTGGTACCAGCGTCGTGGGCTTGGGTGTGAACGGACATGGCGGAGTTCCCGTCGGTTGTGGTGCAGCGGTGGTGGCTGGTCCGAATGCGGAGTGCCTGAATCATGCGACGAACTCCACGTTGGCGACCTTGGCGCTATTCCCGTTATGTTCAACGCCGATGCGCATGCGCCAGGACCGTGGCGGTGCGGTCTGGGCACCTGCCCCGGTGGAGGTTTTCACCGTTACGGCCACCAGAACTTGGGCGTGACCGGCTTCTTCGGATTCGATGCTGGCTTCGGCGACGGTTCCCTCGGACTTGGATTTTGCTTCCTTGACGGCGGCGATAAACGGTTGCGAGCGTTGGGCGAAATCGTCGTAGAACGTGCCGGTCGCCGAGTCCAGGATCCGTTGCACGTCAGCGTCTGCGCGGGTGAAGTCGATGGTGGTCAGGTTGATGGCCCCCTGACGTGCCACCGCGACGTAGAGCGCATCACGTTGCGACTGTTGGTGATTCAGGTAGACCCGGTAGCCCAGCCACCCCGCCAGCCCTGACGCTGCGAGGAACATGAGTAGGCCCAACGCCCCAGCGGCGGCCAGCCGACTGAATCGCCGCCGCAGCGACGCGGGCGCCTCGGTGTCCCCCTCGGCATCCACTGCGGTGTCGGCCAGCGCCATATCGCCGTCGCGAGAACCCTCATCAGCCACGATCGAGCCCTCGGGTTCTGGTGCCGTTGAGTCGTTTACCGCGCGCTCGGTCAGGGCTTCGCCGGCATCAACATTGTCTGCCATGTCTGCTCCTTCGCACTCTGGGCAAGGTCGGATTGGGTGTAAGTGTTGCCGTCAGGTCCGACGTAGTTGCCGGTCGTCGGGTCGTATTGGGCGACCGCTATCGGTCGCGGTTCGGCCGATAGAGGTGGTCCCGAGCCGGGCGGCAGCTGGGGAATGGCTTGTCCGGTTGAGGTGGCGTTGGGATCGCCTTTCCAGTTGTAGCCGTCGTTGAGGGGCACGTACTGTTCGTTGCTTTCGCACATCTTGACTGTCGGTGCACGCTTGCCGGGAACGGTCAAGCATGGATAGTTACGTGCGCCGCGAACGTTGAGGGCGGAGTCCTGTGGTACACGGCAGTACAGGTCGCCGGCGGGTCGGTCGGGGTAGTCCACATCGCTGGCGCTACGACGCTGTTGCGCGGGCAGGAAGCCTGTCGAACAGGTCGGCGGCAGATTCAGATTGAGGTGGAAGTCGAGGTACACGCCTTTGTACGCCTGTTTCGTGCCATCGTTGGCGACTACACCCGCCTGCAGCATCGAAACTGCCTGCGGCAAAAGCACCAGCAACTGTTCGACGGCGGGTTGATAGGCGACAGCGACCTGTCCGAGGCTGACCAGGTTGGACAGTACGACCGGCAGAGTGGGCTTGAGCCTCTCGATCAGCTGACGCGCCTGCTCCGAGGTCTGCGACCCCTTGTCGATGAAGCCAGCCAGGTCACTGTCGTGGGTTTTCAGCTGTCGGGTGATCGTCGCCAGGTTTCCTGCCCATGTCGAGACGGCGTCAGCTGTGTTGATCTGTGCGTCCAGCAGTGGCTGGGACTTGTCGATCACGGTGGTGATCGACTCGAGGTTCTTTCGGGCATCGAGCGCCAGCTGGGTAGAACTTTTGACCAGTCGGGAGAGCTCGGGTCCCAATCCACCTACCGCAGTGGATGATTCGTCGATTACGGTCTTCAGGTCGTCTTGCGGTATGGCGCGCAGGCCGTTGTTGGCCGATGCGATCAGTGTGTTGATGTCTGGTGGCACCGAGGTACGTGCGAGCGGGATCACGGTCCCGTCCGTGAGTTTGTTGCTCGAATCGCTGCGGGGCAGTAATGCGACGAACTGCTCTCCGATGGCGGTTTGGCTGTGTACCTGCGCGTCGAGGTCCGCGGGGATCGGGACGTTTGATTTGAGCTGCAAGACGGCCGCGACGCCGGAGTCGGTCAGGATCACCGATTCGACGCGGCCTACTTCGGTGCCGCGGTAGGTGACGTTAGCCCGCGGGTACAGCCCTGCGGCCTGAGGTAGCTCGATGGTGACGTTGTAGTAACCGATACCCAGATAGGCGGGTGCGCGCATGTAGCCGAAGAGCATGATCGATCCAGCAATAGCGGCCACTACGGTGAAGACTGCGAATTGGATTCGTACACGGAGACTTTGATGCATCTCAATGACCTTGATCGAAGTGGTAGGGAGCCACCAGAGGGTTGCCGGCGGTGGCTGGGCTGGGTAGCTGCCCGATGGTGCGGCCCCACTGCATTTCCAGTTGGGTGAGGTTGCCTTCCCATCGTGTGCCTGTGAAGAGCGCATTGTCGAGGCGGCTCAGTGTCAGGTCCAGAACCAGCGTCAGGTTTGCAGAGTCTCCCCGAAACCACTTTCGGACGTTTTCGGTCGGCCACGGGTAGGTGGCGAGCATGCTCAACGAGCGGGTCAACGCCGGTCCCGCGTTGGCCAGGGATTCCAGTACCGGCCCTGCGTCGTTGAGTTCGGCCAGCAGGGCATCCTTGGTTTTGTTGACCGTGTCGTGAGTGAGCGCGCTGAATTGGCCGAACCTGTCGAGGGCTTCCGCGAGGTTCTGACGCTGTTCCGAAAGCACTTGCAGTGCATCAGGAATGGTCTGCAGGGCCTTGTCGAGTACGGGCTTTCTGTCTGCGAATTGACCGGCCAGGTTGTTGAGGCCGTCGGTGGCAGCGATGATGTCGCCTTTTTGATCGTTGAGATGCCCTATGAATACGTCGAGTTGACTGATGAGGCTACGTACATCTTGTTCGCGGCCGGCGAACGCGGTGTTCAGAGCTCGGGTGATGTCCTGCACCTGCCCCAGCCCCCCGCCGTTGAGGACCGTCGACAGCGCCCCTAGTGTCTGCTCGACCGTCGGGTAGCTGCCTGCCCGGGCGAGCGGAATGAGCGATCCGTCGTGCAGTGTTCCCTGCGGGGCCTGGCCGGCTGGCGGCGCCAATTCGACATGCAAGGTGCCCAGGAGGCTGGTTTGTCCCACTTTAGCGGTGACGTTGCCGGGCAGCCGGACGTCACCGTTGACCACCATGGTGACCAAGGCGTGCCACCCCTGCCGTTCGATCTTGGTCACGTGGCCCACGGTTACGTCGCCGACACGCACCCGTGAGTTCTGTTGGATATTAGTGACATTGGGCATCTGTGCTTGAACGGTGAATGAGCCGGGACCGCCACCTTCGGTGCCAGGCAACGGTAGCGAGTTCAGGCCTCGCCACTCACATCCGGTAAGGCATCCCAGGACCGCGGCCAGCGCCACGACGAGACGAGCCATAGCTATCACGATCCACCTCCAGGCGGCATCATCATTCCCGAAAGTCCAGCGTTGGGGTCGGTCTGAACCGGCGCCTCTGCGGCCAACGGCGGTCTTGCATCGGGTGCAGCGGCCCCGATTGGTGTCGGGTTGGCAGGGGCGGACGGGCGGTAATCGGGCCGCATCCAATCTTCGGTGTAGGTCACCTCATTCGGTCTCGCCATCTGGGACACGAACGGATTGATGCCGAGTGGCGGGAAGTTGAACTGCCGGTTCTTCACGATCGGTGCCAGGTATTGAACGCACAGTTTGGCTGCCTGCTCACCACCTAGTCGCGACGCGGCTTGGATTGCGCCGCACAGGAACGACAACGGGTTCGCGAAGTTGGTCACCGAAAGAACGCCGGTAATAGCGCCGTTCGTCGGCGAGTAGATGTTGATCAGGTTCTGCGCGGCGTTGGGTGCCACGTGGAGGGCCTGTTTGATGTCGTCGAGGCTGCCGACGAGAAGCTGGGAAATCGATGTCAACTTGTCCGAGCTGGTACCGATCGCATCACGGTTGTCGGCGACGAATTTGGCTACGTCCCCCGCCGCAGTGTTGATGTCAGCGATGACGCGGCCGACCGCAGCGGGGTCGCTGGCGAGATATCCGGTCACGGCGGCGAGGTTGCGGTTTAGTTGGGCCATCGCCCCTGCACTCGACTGCAGTGCCGACACCAAAATAGACAGGTGCTTGACCGTGGTGAAGATATCGTCGCTGTGGTCTCCGAGGGCCGACATCGCTTGTGACAGTTTGATTATCGCATCCCGAATACCCGGCCCCTGGCCACGCAGGTTGTCTGCGGCCGTGTTGATGAACTGCCCGATGGGGCTGACGCCTCCTGGCGCGGTTGGCTGCAGTGCCGCGTTGAGCTTCTGCAGCTGCTCACGAAAATCATCCCATTCCATGGGGACGGCAGTCCGATCTTGCGGGATTACCGCACCGTCACGGATCCGGGCTCCACCGGTGTAGGCCGGGGTTAATTGAATCGAGCGCGACGTGACCAATTGCGGGGACAGGATCACGGCTTTCGCATCGGCTGGCACCGCAACATCACTGTCGATCCAGAAGGTGACCTTGGCCCGCTTGGGCTGGGGCTCGATCTTATCGATCTGGCCTACGGGCACGCCGAGGACGACGACGTCATCACCAGCGAAAATGCCATTGCTGTTGTCGAAATAGGCGGTGACCAGGGTCCGTCCGGTCTGCTGCAGGAACCGCATCGCGGTGATCGTGCCTCCGACAACGGCGGCTATCAGAATGGCGGCCAGGATAATTCGAGCGCGGCGACTCACGGTTGTCCTCCGGTGGTTAGCGGCTCACCAGGGGCCGGCACGTAGACGGGGGTTGGGATGGGAGGCGGCGGGACGTCGGCTGGGGCCCCCGGGGGCGGGCCGCCTGCTGGCGGCGCCGGGTCGGGTTCGTGGTACGGATAGCGCGGGTCGCCAGGATGACCGGTGATCGCATCGGGCAGGTTCATCCGCGGATCGCCGCCCTGGCCGGTGCGTGGGTACGGCATTGGCAGCGCCGGTGTTCCGGGCTGGCCAGTTTGCGGATCGTGCAATTGGGACGGCAACAGGGTGTGCGGGTCTAAGCCAAGATCTGAGAACGCAGCATCGACGAACGGCTGGACAAATTGGCCGGGCAACAAGTTGGCGAGGTACGCCTTGAAGAAGGGCCCCGAGCCAACCGACTCACCCAGGGACATCAGATAACCGGTCAGCAGGTGAAGCGATTTCTTGATTCCCTGTTTGTGGTCGTCGACCAAGGTCAGGACATCGTTGAGTTTGTCCAGCGCCGGTTTGAGTTGCTGTCGATTGTCCGCAATGAACCCTGAGAGTTGCTGGGCCAGCGCCGACAAATTGCCGGCGCTGTGTTCGAGTGCATCGCTCTGTGTTCGCAGCTGTGCCAGAAGCGCATTCGTGTCCGCGATCAGGTTCACGATCTGATCGCTGCGCTGCGCCAGTACTCCGGTGGCCTTGTTCGCATTTTCCAGCAGAGACCGGAGGCTCGCGTCACGTTCATTGAGGGTCTTCGAGAAACGTGAGACCCCGGCCAGCGCTCGCCGCAGGTTGGCCGGTGTGTCTTTGAAGGTAGTCGACAAGGTGCTCAAGGCGGTGTTGAGCTTGTCGGTGTTGAGGGCATTGACGGTACCTGCCAAATCGCCTAAGGCATCGGGCAATTGGTAAGCCGACCGGGTGCGGTCCAGCGGAATGGTTGCCGATAATGTGCCCTCGCCCCGCGGAAGGACCTCCAAGACTTTGGCGCCTAAAAGACTCTTTGTGCGAATCTGGACCTCGGTCTGCCGGCCCAGGTGCACTTCGCTCTTGATCTTGAAGTCGATAAGGACCCGCGGCCCGTCCAACCGGACGCTGGTCACCTCGCCGACGCGGAAACCGGAGACCTGGACGGCAGCGCCGGTGCGCAGTCCACTGGCCTCGGCAAAGTACGCCGAATACTGTTCTCCCCGATCAATAAATGGCAGCTCCTTGTACTGCAGCGCACCGACCACCAAGGTGGCAGTGATCGCCACGCCGGCAATGCCGACCATCACCGGATTGCGTTCCGAAAGCGATTTCATTTTGGCGCGCACCGTCCCGTCGTTTGGCTGGCGACCTTCACAAATACCGGCTGACCGCCCTTACCGTTGAGCTTGAGGATCGCGTCACAGAGGTAGAAGGAGAAGTAGTCGCCGTATATTGCCTGCCGCGACAGCGCTTGATATGCGTCGGGCAGGATGTTGAGCAGATTGTTCATATAGTCGCGGTCGCCAACCACGACTCCCGCCGTCCGATCAGCCTCTTTCACAGCATTTTTCACTGCTGGCCGGGCCTGTACCAGTAGATCAGCGAGGGACGCCGCGGCGGCGTTGGTGTGCGCGATGGCGTTGCTGATATCGGTCTTGCGTTCGGCGAGGCCCTTTACCAAGTGCGCGAGTTGATCGATAGCTTTGTCGAATTGAGCGCTTTGCTGCCCCAGGGAGCCGAGCACTGTGTTGAGGTTGGTGACAACTTGGCCGATGAGCTGGTCGCGGTCAGCCAAGGTGCTGGTGAACGCGGCAGTCTGGTCTAAGAACGTTCCTATGGCGTCACCTTGGCCTTGAAATGCCTGGATCAGCTGCTCGCTCAACGCATTGACCTGATCGGGGTCGAGCGCACGGAACAAAGGCCGGAACCCACCGATCAGCGCATCGAGATCTAGCGCCGGCGTAGTACGGTCGACGGGGATCACTTGTCCAGGAGCGAGTTTACCGACGCCGCCGACGCCCTCCGTCAGTTCCAGATACCGGTCGCCGACGAGATTGTCGTAGCGGATAGCGGCTCCCGTACCCTGGGTCAACGTCACTGTATCGTCAGCCGAAAACCTAACGTGCACCACAGCTTTGGTATCGACACTAATCTTCCCAACTTGCCCGACCTCCACCCCCGCGATACGGACGAATTCGCCCTCTTTCAATCCGCTGACGTCGGTGAATTCTGCGACGTAGGTCCTTTGGGTCTGGAACCGCAACTGCGCGAACACGAGGATCAGCGCGAAGGTTCCGACTCCACATAACGACAGGAAGATACCAAGTCGGGCTATCGTCCCACGTAGTTTGTTTCTCACGGTCGTACCTCGTGGCTGTTGGTTGAGTTCATGGTGGCGGCGGTTGAGGTCATGGTGTCGGCGGCACCGCGACTGGCTCAGGTGCAGCAGGTGGCCCGGTAAGCGGTGGCGCCGGTGGGCCACCGGGGGGCGGCTGATACAGCGGTGCGCCATCCGGTCCGTATTGCGGTGCACCGTAGGCGGGGCCTCCCGGATATGAGTCGGGGCCAGGTGCGGGTGGACCGGGGTAACGGATGCTCGGAGGCTCCGGATTGGCCCGAGTTACAGGAAAGTAGTTGGCCCAGCCGGGGAATCCGATGCCCGGATTAGGCCGGAAGTCCGTGCCGGTGCCAAATCCGGTGTTGGTGATGAGCTGTCGGACCGGCCAATTCTTGCTTGCGTCGGGTAGTGATCCACAACCCGGCTTACCGTCGGGGCCGCCTTTAGCCGCTACGACAGGGAGGTTTTCCGGGTAGCGGTAGGGATCGGAGCCGAACAGGACCGTGCCGTCGGCAATGACGGTGCGGCCGTTTCCGCCTACGGCATCTCGTCCGCCGTGGTCGAGCCACCACTTGGCACCTACCAGGGTGCACGTGTACTCCGGGTTGTACTTGAGCAGTAGATCGGCAGTTGGTTGCAGCACATTGATGGCTTGCACGAGATTGCTTTGGTTGTGGGCGAGGAAGTCTACTGCGGTGTCGCCCAAGCCAATCGTGCTCAGCAGCAGTGCTTCGAGTTGTTTCGAGTGTCCGGAGATGGTGGCTGCGGTACTTGTGACCGCGTCCATTGTCGATACGATGTCGGGCGCTGCGGTGCTGTAGGTATCAGCGAATCCCTTAAGCGAACGCCAGTTTCGATCGACATTATCCATCCGCGGGTTGATCGCCAGCAGCACCTGGTTTGCTGCCGTGGTGGCCTCCCCTATCCTCTCGCCTTGCCCGCGTACGCCGTCGGCGAGCGCCGAGAGCACGGAGTTGAGTTTGGCGGGATCGATCTGGTGGAGCACCTCTACCAGATTCTGAAATACGGTGTTTACTTCAGTGGCCACATTGCGAGACATCAGCACCGCTCCGGCGGTAATACGTTGGGGGCTGGGCTTTTCGGGGAGAGTGAGCTCGACGTACTTGGCACCGAACGCGGTTGTGGACTTGATCTCGGCGCCGACATTAGCCGGGATGAATCGCGTTTGGTCCGGGAACAGTTCCAGGCGCAGGCTTACCGGCCGAGTATCTCCGTCAATGCCAGCGACTCGGCCGACCTCCACGCCCCGCAGTTTGACCTTGGCACCGGTTTCCATTACCAGTCCGGCTCGTTCCGCGGTCAAGGTAACCGGCACGAAACTGTTCAGTGAGCCGGTGAATTGGGCGGCCGTGACGAAAATGATGGTAGTGATCGCGACGAGCAATACGATCGGCCATGCGGCTAGAGGGACGCGGTGCTGTCCAGATTGAGGTTTCATGTGCACTATCCAGAGAGGTGAAAGTCGCCGCTCTGTCCGTAGACAGCGAGGACGATAGTGGTGACGACGAACGCGGTGACGACTAGCGAGGTGCGCACGGCACGGCCTACGGCTTCACCGACACCGGCCGGGCCGCCGGAGGCCGTGTAGCCGTAGTAGGTGTGCACCAGCATGATCACTATGGCCATGGCGACCGACTGGACAAATGACCAGGCCAGGTCGGCGGGGTTGAGGAAAGTGTTGAAGTAATGGTCGTAGACACCGGCCGACTGGCCGTAAATGAAGATGGTTCCGAACCGGGCGGCCAGGAACGAACACATCACACCGACGCAGTACAGCGGCACGACCACCACCACGCCTGCGATGAGTCGCGAGGACGCCAGGTAGGACAACGAGCGCACGCCGATCACCTCCAGAGCATCGATTTCCTCGTTGATTCGCATGGCGCCCAGTTGTGCGGTAGCGCCAGCGCCTATGGTGGCCGACAAGGCCACCGCCGTGGTGGCCGGAGCAATATCACGGGTGTTGAAGAACGCCGAGGCAAACCCGGTGAGAGCCTCGACGCCGATATCGGCGAATTGGTTGTAGCCCTGGACTGCGATCAGCGCACCGTTGGCGAGGTCCAAGAATGCGACGATGACGACCGTTCCACCGATGACCGCCAGCGCGCCAGTGCCAAGGCCCATAGTGGCGATCAGCCGGATAACTTCATGGCGGTAGTTCCGGGCAGCATCACCGACAGACCCAAAAGTGCGGACGTAGAAATGGATCTGGACTGCCACACGGTTATATGCAGACGTCCACTTGCGGCCGAGGTCCGAGAGCCTCTGACTACAGCCGCTGGAAATGCTGGCACTCATAGCGTCGCCTGCATACCGACAGCGGTGGCCAGAACATTGATTGCAAACAGCGCCATGAAGGCAAAAACCACCGTTTCATTCACGGCATTGCCGACCCCAGCGGGGCCGCCACCGACAGAGATACCCTTGAAGCAGGCAATGAGCCCGGCAGCCATGCCGAAGAGGGCCGATTTCGTCAAGGCGATCACCACGTCGGCCGCGTGGGTCAACACCGTCAGTCCCGCGACGAAGGCGCCCGGCGAGACGTGCTGGACGAACACCGAGAAACAGTAAGCACCACCCAGTCCGACAAGGACGACTGTCGAGGTCAGCGCGAGCGAAATCGTCATTGCGGCAAGCACTCTGGGTACCACCAAGGCCTGGATTGGATTGATACCCATGACACGCATTGCGTCGAGTTCCTCACGAATTGTGCGTGCACCCAGGTCGGCACACATAGCGGTAGAGCCTGCGCCGGCTATGACCAGCACTGTGACGGCGGGACCAATCTGGGTGACCGCACCAAGGGCAGCGCCGGTGCCCGAGAAGTCGGCGGCGCCAAATTCGATCAACAGGATGTTGAAGACGAAGACGAACAACACGGTGTAAGGCACCGTGAGCATCAACGCCGGCAGCAGCGACACACGTGCCACGAACCAGGCCTGAGCCAGGTATTCACGCCAGGCAAGCCGGGTACGGAACAGGGTCATGAAGGTATCGACCGTGAAGGCGAAGAACTCGCCCGCAGCACGCAAAGGCCGCGATGCCGCCTGCACCGCGGTCACCATTTTCGTCCTAGCTCAATGGCCTTGGTGTACATCATCTGCCGTTCATCCTCCCGCCGCCGTCCGACTACCTTGAGGATGGTCCAGATCGCGCCTGCGCCACATCCGTAGCAGCGCGCAATAACTACCTACATATCCGTTGTCGACGCTGACATACGCGTAAAAATGCAGCCGGTGCCGGCAAAACGCGCGTCGGCTCGGTTATGGCGGGCCCAACCACGCCATCTAGTGGTTCTGCTTCCTGTACATCCGAAATCTGTTACTCAGTGCCACATTTCGATCTTCTGATCTTCTCGGTCGCCGCACGTCAAGAGATGCTATGCCGTACGTCATCACACAGAACTGGTGTAAGAACGGCGGCAAACAGCTGACGCGCCGCCACAGCGTGGTTGACCTCGTAGCCTGGTACAACGGGCATCCCGATGCCGCGGGTATCGAGGTGAACGTCACCAGCACTCGCACGGTCGTCATCGGCAACGTGGCCCTCGACATTGCCCGGATCCTGCTGCTCGACCCCGCTCGGCTGGCGGCGACCGATATCGCCGACCATGCCTTGGACACTTTGTCGGACAGCAGGATCCGCGAAGTGGTGATCATGGCTCGCCGCGGACCGCGAGCGGCTGCGTTCTCGGCTGGGACGAATGACGATCCATAGATATGGCCGAACACGCCCGCGGCGCGGCCCAGGGGCAAGTTCGTCGACGTCGAGGACATGCCCGATACCGCACTACACCGACAACGCTAGCCGCGAACCGCATTCTGGTGCGCGACCCATGCCGCGATCTGTGTGCGGGTATTGAAGCCCAGCTTCGCCAGCAGATGCTGGACGTGCGCTTCGACTGTGCGTCGGGACAGCACCAGCTCGTCGGCGATCTCCTGGTTGCTATGTCCGAGTGCGATCAGTTCAGCGATCTCGCGTTCACGTTTCGTCGGTCTGGCGATGCTGTCGGGGCCGCTATTCGGTACGGACTCTTCCAAAGCGAATGCCACGGACTCGTCGAGAGTCATGCGGTTACCATGTCGGTGGGCGGCCTGAAATGGCCGCTCACCGAGCCTGCGTGCGAGCTTGGCACTGACCTCTCGGTGGCGGAAAAAGCCAGGCACCGTGTCGACTGACATCCCCATGCCATGCCAAATTCGGTCCGCAGCACCCAGCAACACGGCGGCGCGCTCCAGTTTTCCGTCGCTGGCAGCTACCCAGGCAATGCCTTCTAGCGCCTCGGCGGTACCGATCTGGTCCCGTAATGGACGCTTGAGGCTCAATCCTGAGCGCAATAGTACGGACGCTTCGGCAAGATTCCCCCGATTCCAGGCATCCATACCTGCCGCCCACAGTGAGCTGGACCAGGCCCACGTCTCACCACGAGGAACGGTCAGCTCTCGACACCGCCGGTGAGCCTCGGCCACCTTGTCGGACTCACCACGCAGCATCGAGACTATCGCGAACAAGACCAAGGTGATTGCCGTCCCGGAGCAATCATTGGCTGCGTCGAGCTGGTCCAACGCGGCCGCCAACAGCGTGGCCGCCTGTTCGGGGTCATCGCGCGTCAGCGCCAACAAACCCTGCCCTTGCGTGACATATGCCCGGCCAGTGGCATCGACATCGCCTATCTGCTCGGCCTCGTCGAGCATCCGGGCGGCGGAATCCAGTTCACGTCGCAGGATGCACAGGCTGGCGGCTGCGTAGAGGCCGCGAACCCGCACCGGGCCAGATTCCGGCACCATCGCAAGCAGCCGCTCGGTCCAATAGCTGCCCTCTGCGAGCAGCCCACTCATCATCCAATACTGGTAGAGCGCACTGGCCATCCCGAGTCCGGCTGCCGCCTCCCCTGGCTCGGTGAGGCAAAAGTCCAGCGCGACACGGAGGTTCGCGATGTCGGCACGCAAGAGCTCCTGATCTTCGGCCAGGCGTGGGGGTGCCCAGTCCAGCATCGCCCGATTGACGATCGCCAGGTACCAGTCCCGATGCCGGCGCCGCCAATCGACTGTGTCGGCGGCGTCGCCGCCAAGCTTGTTCAGCCCGAACTGGCGGATCGTCTCCAGCAGCCGATAGCGGACCCGCCCCCGGTCTTCTTCCCGGATCAGAATGGACTTGTCGACCAGTGAGGTCAGCAGCGGCAGAACCTGCTCGGCCGGAATCCTGTCATCAGCGCAAACACCCTCGGCCGCAGCAAGTTCCACACCACCCGAGAAGACCGAGACCCGCGCCCACAGCAGTTGTTCCTCGACCGAGCAGATGTCGTAACTCCACGACATCGATGCACTCAGGGTTCGTTGCCGCGCCGGGCCACCGCGCCGCCCGCTGTCGAGCAGATCCGGCCGTGCGGCCAGCAGTCCTACCAGCTGCTCCAGGGACAGCGCCCGCAGCCTGACGGCAGCTAACTCGACCGCGAGCGGGATGCCGTCGAGTATGCGGCACAGTTCGGCGACTGCCTGATAGTTCGACTCGGTCAGCTTGAAGGTCGGCACCACCGATATCGCGCGCTCAACGAAGAGCCGCACTGCATCGTATTGACCGAAACCTTCAAACGGACACTCTGCGGTGGGTACCTCCAGCGGCAGGGTCGGGAACACGTTCTCACCTATCACCGCAATCGGTTCCCGGCTGGTAGCGAGGATGCTGACCCCCGGGCACGCGCTCATCAGCGCGTCGATCAATTGGGCACAGGCTCCCACCATGTGCTCGCAGTTGTCGAAGACCAGCAGCCGGTGTGAATCCGTCAGGTAATTAACCAGATTCTTGGCGTTCCAGCGGTTCACCGACCCCGGGAACCCCAGCGCATCGCCGACCAGGTCACACAGCAACGCGTCGTCATGCAAGTCGGCCAGCGAAATGTAGGTGATGCCATCGGGAAACGAACTGCGTACCCGATTGGCGGCCTCGATCGCCAGACGGGACTTACCAGCGCCGCCCACCCCGGTTAACGTGACCAGTCGTTCTCTGGTGGCAAGGCGAACCAGCTGCTTCAGCTCATTCGAGCGCCCGATGAATCGGGTTGTTTCCGCAGGCAAATCATCAGCAGGTCCACAAGGGAGGTCTGGTTCAGGCAAACCCATCTGACGCATCCTAGTTCGTGCTGGCACCGCCGGCACGCGATCGACTCGGCCGCGCCGACGTTGCCAGCTACAGTGGCAGTGGTGTGTCTACTTGGTCGACGTCGACGAAGTTGGGCACCCCAGCCTTTCTTCGGCGATCTCCCTTGCCGCGCCCGCCGGGGTGCCGCCGCGCTGGGCGGCGCGCTGCACAATGGCGAGGACAACGTTCTCCAGTTGCCCGATCTGTTCACGAGCATCGGATAGTTGGCGCCTATCGCGCTCGGCGGCGACCTGGATCAGGCCGCCAGCATTGGCAACATAGTCCGGCACCCAGGTGATCTGCCGGTGGAACAGTTGCTCTTCGACGTCGTCGCCGGCCAACTGATTATTGGCCGCTCCGCACACAATCGAAGCACGCAGCTTCGCAACACTTTCCGGCGTCAAACTGGCGCCCAACGCGCACGGTGCATAGACATCAATCGCGGCTTCAAACAGGTTATCGATGATGGGCAAGTCGGGGTGGGTCTGCTGGATCCGGGCCAGAGCCGGTTCATAACGCTCGCACACCACCACATCGGCGCCCGCCTCCAACAATAGATCTACCAGGCAGGAACCGACTTTGCCGACGCCCTCAACACCAACCCGCAGTCCGTGAAGAGTGCGGTTCAGGCGGACTGCCGCGGCCGCCCGGATGGCTGCCAGCACCCCGAGTGCCGTCGACAGGCTGCTGTCGCCAAACCCTCCGGCGGCCTCAGTGCGGCCCACGACGTGACGAGTCGTCTCTCCGATGACATCGAGGTCTGCCGACGTGGTACCGACGTCGGCCGCAGTCAAATACCGACCTCCGAACGAATCGACGAAGCGACCGTACGCGCGAAGCAGCGCAGGCGTTTTCAGTACTGCCGGATCACCCAGAATCACCGCCTTGCCGCCACCGAGCGCGAGGCCGGCCGCGGCCGCTTTATACGTCATCCCTGAGCTCAGTCGACTCACATCGGACAGCGCAGCTGCTTCATCGGGATAGGGGTAGAAGCGGGTGCCTCCGAGCGCGGGCCCGAGTCTGGTGTCGTGGACGGCAATGATCGAGCGCAAACCGGTCGACGGGTCCTCGCAACTCCGGACATCTTCATAGCCGGGCACATCGAGCTTCTCGATCCGCAACGTCTGTACTGCAGCACCGCTGGTGGTCATTGATCTCCTTGTTCAGATGTTGATGGCGTGGCCCTGGAGCCCATGGACGGCCTCCACAATCGCCTCGCCGAGGGTGGGATGGACGTGCACATTGCGGGATATCTCAAACGAACCGAGATCCCACTTCTGCGCGAGCGTCAGCTCGGGCAGTAGTTCCGCGGCGTCGGCGCCGACGATGTGACCACCAAGCAGCGCACCATCGCGGTCGGCGATGAGCTTGACGAATCCACCCGCGTCACCGAAGCTGTGCGCCTTGCCATTTGCCGAGAATGGAAACTTCGCAACGCGCACTTCGGCGTGCTCGCTCCGGGCCTCCTCCTCTGTCAGGCCAAACGAGGCGACCTGGGGCTGGCAGAAGATCGCCCTCGGCATCATCCGGTAGTCGCCGAGCTCCATGGTGGCGGCCTTGCCAATGGTCTCGGCCGCAACCACCCCCATGGCCTCGGCAACGTGCGCCAGTTGCAGTTTCATCGTGACATCGCCGACCGCATAGATGTGGGGTGTCGTCGTACGCATTCGCTCATCGATCACGATGGCGCCACGGGCATCGACGCTCACCCCCGCGGTATCCAGCCCGAGCCCGGCGGAGTTGGCTTCGAAACCGACAGCCACGAGAACCTTGTCGGCGGTCTTGGTACTCACCTCGCCGGCGCCCCGCTGCCAAGCTACTCTGGCGGAACCATCCTCTTCGTGTACAGATTCAACACGGGCAGAGGTGAGGACCTCGATACCGAGCTTTCGGTATGCCTTGGCCAGCTCGCGCGATACCTCGACGTCCTCGGCCGGAGTCACGCGATCGGCGTATTCGATGATGGTGACATCGGTGCCATACGCATTGAGCACATAGCCGACCTCCATTCCGATCGCGCCGGCCCCCACGATCACTATCGATTCCGGCGGATCGGGATCGATGATGAGCTGCTCGTAGGTGACTACACGATCTGAAAGCTCCACTCCTGCTAGCTGTTTCGGGCGTGCACCAGTGGCGATGACGGCGTGGTCGAAGGTGATCGTGCTCAACTGCCCGCCGTGGGTACGGACTTCGATGGTCTTCGGTCCGGTGAAGGAGCCTCGGCCGTCGATTTCGACAATCCGGTTCTTCTTCATCAGATAGTGGATCCCTGCGGCGCGGCCGTCGGCGACTTTCCGGCTGCGCTCGTGTGCGACGCGATAGCTCGCTTTGATCTCGCCGCTCAGTCCGTAGGTCTGCGCTTCGTGACAGACTATTCGTACGATTTCGGCGTTGCGCAACAACACTTTTGATGGAATGCAGCCAACATTGAGACAGACCCCTCCCCAGTATTTTTCCTCGATGACGGCGACGGACAGCCCTAGCTGGGCAGCCCGGATCGCCGCGACGTAGCCACCGGGGCCGGCTCCGAGGACCACCACGTCAAAATGTGTGACCGGCTGGGTATTCGACTCTGTCACAGCAACCCCAACCCCGGGTTCGCCACGATGGCGGCGGTATCGGCCAGCAACTGTGAACCGTGCTGCCCATCGAGCACTCGATGGTCGAAGGACAGGGCCAGTTGTAGCACCGATCTCGGTTCAATGCGTTCGCCAGTCGCAGTATCGACCACCCATGGCACGCGCCGGATGGCGCCGACCGCGAGGATCGCGGTCTCGCCCGGGTTGAGGATGGGCGTGCCGGTGTCGACCCCGAACACCCCAACATTGGTGATTGTGGTGGTTCCGCCCCGCATCGCCTCGGGGGAAGTCTTGCCCTCTCGCGCCGTGCGGGCCAGATCCGCGATCCGTTCGACGAGTTGGCTTAGACTGAGTTTGTTGGCCGCTCGGATGTTGGGTACGACCAACCCGCGCTCGGTGGCCGCGGCGATACCCAGGTTGACCGCATCTGGAATGACGATCTCTTGGGCCGCCTCGTCCCAACGGCCGTTGGCGACCGGGGTCCGGGCCAGCGCCAGCAGATATGCGCGCGCAACGAGGGCGAGCGGAGTGATCTTGGCACCGCGGAAGTCTCGATGCTGCGCCAGACGGTCCTTGAGTGCCAGAGTCTCAGTCATGTCGACCGTGACGAACTCGGTGACGTGCGGCGCAGTGAACGCCGACTGCACCATGGCGGCCGCCATGTGCTTGCGGACTCCCTTGATCGAAATCCGAGTTTCCGAATTTGGTTGCACTGCAATTGGTTCAGCTGCAGAAGACGATTCGCGGTCCAGATCGGAACCGTGTGCAGCCAGCACATCGGCCCGGGTGACGATGCCGTCGACGCCCGACGCGGCGACGCCGGCGAGGTCAATCCCCAGCACCTCAGCGAGTTTGCGAACCGGCGGTTTTGCCCGCGGTCTTGCTCCGGCGTCGTGCTGTTTCGACTCGGTAGCCCGTTGCGACGCTCGCCCGCGACGGCGTCCAACCCGTGCTTCACCGCGTGATCCATACCCCACCAACAGTTTTGGTTCCTCGGCCGCAGCCTTGGCCGCAATAGCGATGATCGGGGTGCCGACAGGGACGGTCTGTCCAGCCTGGGCCATCAGCTCAACAACGGTACCTGAGTAGGGCGAGGGCAGTTCGACCATCGATTTCGCGGTTTCGATCTCAACGATGGTCTGATTGATCTCGACCTCATCGCCCACGGCAACGTGCCAGGCGACAACTTCGGCCTCGGTCAGGCCTTCTCCCACATCAGGTAGCAGGAACAGCTCAGCGTTGTCTGTCATGACAGCTCCGGTTGTATCGGTGGTTTTTTCAGTGGCCATAACTGGCGTCACAGGCGTCGAGGATGCGGTCAACGTTGGGAAGCCAGTCCACTTCCAGCCGGCTCGTCGGATACGGGGTGTCATAGCCGGTCACCCTCAGAATCGGCGCCTGCAGGTCGTAGAAAGCCTCAGCCTGCACCCGAGCGGCCAGCTCCGCACCGACGCCGGCGCACTGCGAGGCCTCGTGCGCAATCACCAGCCGCCCGGTCCGGCGCACTGAGGACACCACGGCCGCATCGTCAATCGGCGACAACGATCGCAAATCGATGACCTCCACGTCGCGACCCTCATCGGCCAGCGCTGAAGCGGCGTCGAGCGCCATCGGAACCAATGCGCCATAGGTGACCAAGGTGAGGTCCGAGCCATTCCGCACAATTTGGGCTCTATCCCAGCGCTGCCCATGACTTGTCTTGTCCAGTTCGCCTTTTCGCCAGTACGATTTCTTCGGCTCCAGAAATATCACCGGGTCTTCACAACGAATAGCCGCCCGCAACATGTGGTAGGCGTCCTGAGAAGTGGACGGGCACACGACCCGCAGACCGGCAGTGTGAGCGAAGTACGCCTCCGGCGACTCGCTGTGATGTTCGATTGCGCCGATCCCACCGCCTACCGGGATCCGGATCACCACAGGCAGTTTCACCATCCCGCTAGAGCGGTGCCGGTACTTCGCCAGTTGGGTGATGATCTGATTGACCGCTGGAAATACAAAGCCGTCGAACTGGATCTCACACACCGGCCGGTATCCCGCCATCGCCAAACCAACAGCACTGCCGACGATTCCGGCCTCACCAAGTGGCGCGTCAACCACCCGCAGCTCACTGAATTGCTTCTGGAGCCCTTCGGTCACCCGAAACACCCCGCCCAGGCGGCCAATATCCTCGCCGATGAGAACGACCTTTTCGTCGTCTTCCATAGCCTCTCGCAAACCTTGGTTGAGGGCATGCGCCAGCGCGACCGTACTCACTTGGACTCCTCGGCTCCACGGGCGACGAACTCCAGATGTTCAGCCAGTTGCTTGTTCAACTCGGGCGTCATCTCAGCCAATGTATTTCGGAAACTTTCCCCGGGATCGGGTTCAGGCAATTGCCGACAGCCTGTCCGGAGCCGATGAGCCAACTGCGTCGCCTCACCATCGATCTCAGCCAAAAAACTCTCATCGATGCGATCGGCACCGGCAGCGTCCGATTGCAGGTAAACGCGAAGCCGCTCAATCGGATCCAGCTTCAGCCAATGGTCATTCTCCGCACCCGAGCGGTACCGCGAGTCGTCGTCGGAGGTGGTATGCGGATTGCGCCGATAGGTCACCGCCTCGATCAGCGTGGGGCCACCACCTTCGCGGGCTCGGGTGAGCGCTTCAACAGCGACGGTGTGGCAGGCGACGACGTCGTTGCCATCTACCC
Organism: Mycolicibacterium sp. HS_4_1; assembly: GCF_054515875.1. Lineage (NCBI taxonomy): Bacteria > Bacillati > Actinomycetota > Actinomycetes > Mycobacteriales > Mycobacteriaceae > Mycobacterium > Mycolicibacterium sp. HS_4_1. The sequence goes on along the minus strand of NZ_CM137261.1, from coordinate 1,270,897 downwards.
GAATCCCCGGGAACCCGAATCCGCGGGCTCGCTCCGCAACCGGAACTCGACTCTGAGTCGAGTAGGGCGACGAAATCGCCCACTGATTGTTCTGGCAGAAGAACACCACCGGCAGATCCTGAGTAGCGGCCCAGGTGAAAGCCTCATTGGTCTCGCCCTCACTAAGCGATCCATCGCCGAGGAACACCATCACCGCGCGGTCCCTGGTGGGATCGCCGGTGCCGATGCTGCCGTCTCGCAGCAGACCCATCGCGTACCCCACGGCATGCAAAGTCTGCGCTCCGATCACCATGGTGTACAACTGAAATCCACGCTCACGCGGATCCCAGCCACCGCTTGTCGTGCCGCGAAAAATACCCAGAAGACTGACCGGGTCGACTCCACGGCACCAGGCGACGGCATGCTCCCGGTAGGTTGGGAACAACACGTCCTGAGGCATTGCCGCCGAAGCGGCGCCTACCTGCGCAGCCTCTTGACCGAGTAGCGACGGCCAAAGTCCTAACTCACCTTGGCGCTGTAACGCGATGGCCTCAGCATCGATCCGGCGGGCCAGAATCATGTCGCGAAGTGCGACACGTAGATCGAGTTTTCCGGCGTTGAATTCGTACAAATTCGCGGCCGCTGGGACCCCCTCTGGAGCAAGGACACACCATGGTTCAACCCCTGCGATAGGCGGTGCTGCGGACATCCATACCTCCTCGATCAAAGACGTGTTAGAGATTGCAGCGCAAGCGAATACGAAGGCAAGTTCCACGCACGTTCACGCCGAACATGGACTGAATTACGCCCAGTCGGCGCCAATTTTTGCAATAATCAATTGCCCCAAGCACAGATTGGAATCCGGTCAAATCATGTCCCTCGACCGCGTCGACCGCGAGATCATCGAAATTCTCCGCCAGAATGCCCGGGCACCCGTGAGTCAGATTGCCCATCGGGTCGGCCTCTCCACCGGGCCCGTATCGCGGCGGATAGCCCGATTGGAACGGAGCGGAGTGATCAAGGGCTATGTAGCCGTCGTCGATCAACAGTCCGTCGGCGGAATCGACGCCTTCACCGAAGTGCGTCTGTTCGGCAGCATCGATACCGGTGAGATCGAGGCAATTGCTCGCGAGCTCCCGGAAATTAAAGAGGTCTATACAGTTTCGGGCGATCCGGACGTGCTGATCAGGTTCCGCGTCGACAACGCCGACCACCTGCAACGCGTCGTTAATGCCATCCGGCGATCAGGCAAGATCGCAAGCACCAAAACACTTATCGTGATGAAGACGTGGGATTCGAATACAGCCGACTACTGGTAGCGATCGCAGTCAGGCGGGGTGTGCACAGCCGAACCTGATGATCCGTTCGATACACCGGAGTCTCAAAGAATCGTTGGACCGCAACACCATTGGCCTGGCGACCATCTATCGTCACACGATGGCGTTACCAAGCAACTACACGAGACATGCATTTCGGCCGAGGAGAGGCCGCCGGCGGCTATCCAAACAACTAGATAGCCCACGGGGCATTGGGCGGCCAAACGACCATCGCCAGCCCTTTCGATGACGACACACGGTGGGCAGCTATGGCGTGTCTCGACATCAACCGATCCCGAGCTTGCGCAGCCGAGGCTCAAGATCGGTCTTGAACAGCTCCAGAAAACGACGCTGGTCCTGCCGGGGGTCATGGAACACCAGGTGGTTCAGGCCCCAGTCGACATATTGCTTGACCTTCTCGACGGCTTCGTCCGGGTCCGACGCCACGATCCAGCGCTTGGCGACCTGCTCGATAGGCAGCGCGTCGGCGGCCGCTTCCATCTCGATCGGGTCGTCGATGGAGTGCTTCTGCTCGGCCGTCAGCGACAGCGGCGCCCAGAACCGGGTGTTCTCCAACGCCAGAGCGGGGTCCGGATCGTAGGAGATCTTGATCTCGATCATCCGGTCGATGTCGTCGGGGTTCTTGCCCGCCGCCTCGGCGCCCTCGCGCATGGCGGGGATGAGCTTGTCCTTGTACAACTCCTCGCCCTTGCCCGAGGTGCAGATGAAACCGTCGCCCGCACGGCCGGCGTACTTGGCCACCTGCGGCCCGCCCGCGGCGATGTAGATCGGGATGCCACCCTCGGGCACGTCGTAGATCGAGGCGCCCTTGGTCTTGTAGTACTCGCCTTCGAAGTCGACGCGGTCGCCGAGCCACAGCTCACGCATCAACCGCACGGACTCGCGCAGCCGCGCATACCTTTCTTTGAACTCCGGCCATTCGCCTTCATAACCGGTGGCGATCTCGTTGAGCGCCTCCCCGGTGCCGATGCCCAGGAAGATCCGGTCCGGGTACAGACAGCCCATGGTCGCGAACGCCTGCGCGATGACGGCCGGGTTGTAGCGGAACGTCGGGGTCAGCACCGAGGTGCCCAGGATCAGCCGCTCGGTGCGCTCGCCCACGGCGGTCATCCAGGCCAGGGAGAACGGGGCGTGGCCGCCGGTGTGGCGCCATGGCTGGAAGTGATCACTGACGGTGGCGCTGTCCATGCCCGCCGCTTCGGCGGCCACCGCCAGCTCGACAAGTTCACGCGGGGCGAACTGCTCCGCCGACGCCTTGTATCCCAGCCTGAGTTCAGCCATGAGTTCCGTTCCTGTTCGCTTGCTTCAATAGTTGAACTCGATGAACGACGACAGCGTCCGAGCCCTGTCGCTGAGCATGCGCAATTTCACGCAATGCGGCAGCCGTGGCGGTCATCGAACTGCCGCGCCGGCGCCGCTACGGCATCCCGTCGTCGGCTGCCTGCACCCGGTGGCCACCGAACTGCCTTCGCAGCGCCGCAACCGCTTTCATGGTCGGGGATTGCACCTGCCGTGATGAGAACCGAGCGAAAAGGGCCGCCGAGATGACCGGTACGGGGACGGCTTGTCTGATCGCTTCTTCGATCGTCCAGCGGCCCTCGCCTGAATCCTCGGTGTAGCCATCGATCGACGCCAAGTCAGGGTCTGCGGCCAGCGCGGCCACGAGCAGCTCGAGCAACCACGATCGAACGACTGTCCCGTCTGTCCACGCCTCCAGGACGGCTGCGGCATCGGCGACGGGCTCGGCTGCGCGCAGCAGTTCGTACCCCTCCGCATAGGCCTGCATAAGGCCGTATTCGATTCCGTTGTGAATCATCTTGGCGTAGTGGCCTGCACCGACAGCTCCCGCATGGACAAAGGACCGGCTTCTGCGGCCGGCCGGACGTAACGCGTCGAAGACCGGACTGAGGAACTCGATGTCGGCCGGATCCCCACCAGCCATGAGGCCGTACCCATTGGCTCGACCCCAAATCCCGCCTGAGACACCGCAATCGACGAATCGAATCCCACGCTGGTTGAGAAGTTCGGCGTGAGCTGCATCGTCCAGGTAATGAGTGTTACCACCATCGATGACGAGATCGCCAGGTTCGAGCAGGTCACCGAGTGTCCGCACCACCTCGTGCGTTGCCTCGCCTGCAGGCACCATCAGCCATACGGTCCTTGGTGCTGTCAGAGAATTAACCAGTTCCGCGAGCGTCGCTGCATCTGTCACTTGGGGACGACAGTCGTATCCGATCGCGTCGTGACCGCAATCACGCAGTCGCTGACGCATATTGAGGCCCATCCGGCCTAGGCCGACGAGACCCAGTTGCATAGTTCCATCGCTCTCTTATCAGGCCACAGGTTCACGGAGTTCACATCCGGGGCTATGCGCCGATCGGCCAATACGCTTTCGACAACCTTCTTCGAGTCCTAGCGAACAGGCGAGTGCAGCGGAGCACATTCGCCTGTCGTTGGGGCCGAGAGTCAGCGCAACGCCGCCTTGAGCGCTTCAGCGGCTGCCGCCGGATCCTCTGCGCCGTAGATTGCGCCACCTGCCACGGCGACCTCGGCACCGGCGTCGCGTACTGCGGCGATCGTGCCCACTTTCACACCACCGGCAACTGAGAACGGGACGCCTGCCTCCTTGCCGTCTTGCAATAGCGTGTCGATTGAGTACCCGGGTTGTGCTTGCTCATCCAGCCCTGCGTGGATCTCGACGAACGCGACGCCGAGCTTGGAGATTTCGCGTGCGCGCTCGACCCTATTCGTCACGCCAATTAGATCGGCGACGACCTTCTTGCCATGCTTCAGGCCAGCTTCAACGGCTCCTTTGATGGTGGCGTCACCAGCGGCACCCAGGACAGTGACGAGATCAGCTCCGGCAGAAAACGCGAGGTCGGCTTCGAGGAATCCCGCATCGGCGGTCTTGAGGTCCGCAAATACTTCCTTATCCGGGTGCGCTGCCTTAATCGCACTGATGACTCCGAGGCCAGCGCTCTTAATCAGAGGCGTCCCCAATTCGATGATATCGACATAGGGGGCCACCTTGTGCGTGAGCGTGAGCGCATCGGCAGTCGTCAGTAGGTCAACTGCAACTTGTAGCTTGGTCATACTTTTTCTCCCGTCGGGTAATGCCAATTGGACGTTCATTAGTCATCCGATGTTTGCGTGCCGCCGCCACAATCTCTCCGCGGTCTGGTCGCTAGTTCTCCACAAAGACAAAAACAACGCGTCGAAGCCGAGAAGGACGGACTGCTCGAAGAGACTCCCGGCGTACTGCAGCGTGACTGCGCCGCTGTGATCCTGTTTGTCAGCGGCCGGCACCGTCAGGACTTCATCGGCCAGCTGCGCAAGCGGTGAACCTGAGGCAGTGGTCACTGCAATAACCTTGGCACCAACCCTTTTCGCGGTCTGCGCAGCAGCGACCGCCGAGGCCGTCGTGCCTGATCCAGAAACCGCGATCAGCAGGTCGCCATCATCGATCGCCGGGGCGGTTACCGCGCCTGCGACATGCACATCAAGTCCGAGATGCATCAAACGCATGGCAGCCATCTGGACAGCCAGCCCACTTCGGCCGCCTCCGACGACGAATACAGATCGGGCAGAAGTAATATGCACTCCGGCACGATCCCATGCTTCGTCTGACAAAGTGCCGAACAGGCGTTGGTTTTCAACGATAACAGTTTCCCGGCAGGCGCCAAACGAGTGTGGCTGTTCGACTTTCACGCTCACTGGCGCCCCTCTCCATCAAATGTTCCGCGCCGAATAGGCGTCAGCACGGTCCAACCCCCTCCCAATCGGCGCCGAAACGTGTGAAGATGTTCGCGAATGTTCTTGCTGCGGTCGCTAATTCATCTAGAACGACGAACTCATCGCTGCCATGGGCCACTGTCATCGAGCCCGGCCCGTACACCACCGTAGGAATGTTCACATCGTTGCGCAGAAAGCGCGCATCCGTCCCAAGATAGAGACCGCGCACGGATGGTCCGTCCTCAGCCGCATCGCGCACGAACCCCACGAACGGGTGCTCTGCGTTGAGTTCGGAGCCGGCGGCGAACGCGAGCACCTTCACGGTGCTGTCGATGTTGTCACCAGCTTCGGCGATGAGCGCCTGCAAGGTCTCCAACGCATGTTCGCGGGTTTCACCTGGCAATACCCGACGATCAACGCGCAGCACGCACGAGCTGGCGACAATATTCGGCGCCGTCCCGCCATGAATTTCGCCGACGTTGCACGTTGGCGATCCGAGCAGCGGATGATGAGCGCCGAAGTCAGCCTCCTGCAGCACTCGGACCAATCTGGCCGCGTCCGCGATCGCGGAATGCCCTGCCGCGGGGTCACTTCCGTGGGCGGCGCGACCGACCACCGTGATCTCAGCGAGGAGCACGCCTCGCTCTGCAACGCATACCTGCAGCTCGCTCGGCTCAGGGACGATGGCGGCATCCGCCGCGATAAGGCCGGCCCGCAGCAGCGCCGCAGTGCCCCAATGGCCACCGGTCTCCTCGTCGGCAACCAAGTGCAGCACAACGTCACACGACGGCGGCTGCTTTGCGTCGAAGCAAGCCCGCAGGCCTTCGATCGCGGCGGCGATGCCACCTTTCATGTCGCAGGCACCACGTCCGTAAAGCCGGCCGTCGCGCACCACCCCGCCGAATGGCGGCAGCGCCCACTCATCCTCGATTACCGGGACCACGTCGATATGCCCATTGATCAGCAACCGCCGGCGCGAGCCGGCACCGGTTCCTCGCACAGTGGCCAGAAGCGAGGTCCGCCCCGGCGCCGGTTCGAAAACCTCAGCCTTGGCCCCCAGCCCGACCAGCACATCCGACAGCAGCGGAACGATCGAACGCTCATCGCCGGGCGGATTACTGGTATCGCATCGCACCATCGCAGCGGTCAGTTCGGCGCACCGCCATTTATCCACCGCGGCCGCAGCCGCCACCTGGGCGGTCACAGATAGTCCACGACATCGTCGAGGAAACCCAGCGGCCCAATGCCCGCGAGAAACTCACGCAGGGCCGGGCGATAAACGAACAGATCAGAGAACAGGGCCCGCGCGCCGTCCCGATCACCGCTGCGAGCCAGGAGAACCGCCCGCCAGAAATCCGCCTCACGATTCTGTGCACCGAGTAGCTTGGCTGCCTCGGCGAGCCCAGCAAGCTTCTCGTGCAACACATCCGTGGCGATATTGCGGTAGGGCCCTATCATCAGGTCGGGTGCGAAGATCACCGCACCCACGACGTCGAAGGCCCGATGCAAGGGCAGCAGGCGGGACAGTTCGGCGACAGGGTCGGGATCATCGTCCACTCTGATGTCGATCAAGACCTGGTTCCACGGTGCATCAGTGCGCTGTCCGCCGTGCACCGTCAACACCGCCGACTGCGATCCGCGAATGTCGCCGCCTGCGACTTCTGCCGCTACCATCGCGGCCAGAATTCGTTCCGCCAGTGGACCATTCGCGCCTTGGTAGGCATCCATCATGTCGTGACAGACTCTGTCGCAGGACAGCATGTTGCCCTGTATCGCGACGCCGTCGGCGACCAGTCCCGTCGCGACCGGTGCGCATCGGCTGCCGGTGAACGTCGCCGCGCGACCTGCGGCATCGACGGCGCCGAGCTGGCGGTAAGCGCTCAGCGGATCCGTGGCGGTCACACGATCGACTGCAGCCTGCGCCGACGCCCCAGCCCGCATCTGCGCAACCGCGCCCGGTCCGTAGTCGACGTTGACGAAGGCCTGGGTGGCCACCACGCCGACTCCGGCCTCACCCCAGCCGACCAGCCGCCCAACGCCGAAGAAGTGCGATTGCGATCCGCAGCCCAGCTCTCCCGAGGCCGGGTCCCGCGCGACAATCGAATATGTCATGGTCTCACCGAATTCCTGTCTGGGTGTGCTGGTTAATCAGCGCGGCGACTTGGCTGGGCACCTCCACCATCGGCAGATGCCCGACCCCGTCGAGGATGACAGTGCGGCCTCCGGTGGCGGTTGCGATCTCCACCGTCATCTCCGGTGGGCACGTCGGATCGGCTGTGCCAGCCACCGCCAGAACCGGAGCCAGCACCCGACTGACAGAGTTCCGGATATCGGCCCCGAAGGCGGATCGCAAGATCGCGCCGACCACGGCTTCCGGGCGGTTGCCGGCGACGCGGATGACGTCAAGCAGCCGCGGCTCCGCACGGAATTTCGGGCCCACGATCGTAGGTGTCAGATCGGCGAAATAGCGCCGGCTCCCCATCCGCTCCAGTCGCCCGACCATCGCCTCGATCTCCTGGTGAGATGCGCCCGTGGCGAGTGTCGAACCGAATGTGGTGACGCTGAGTACCCGGTCGGGGTAGCGGGCCGCGAGCGCCAACGCGATCGCCCCGCCCAGTGAACCGCCGACAAGGTGTACGGCATCGGCGTGCAGGCCGTCGAGCACTGCGAGGACATCCGGTACGTAGCCGTCGTCGACGGTGTATGGGCCGGACCACACGGATTGCCCGTGCCCGCGCAGGTCTATCGCCACCGCGGGCATGTCGAGCAACGGGAGCACCGAGTGCCAGACCACTCCGGCAGTGTTGATGGGATGCAGAAGCACCACAGCGGTCCGCTGGTCGGCCCACCCCGAAGCGGTCACGGCCAGCTGCCCGGCCGGGCCGGGCAGTTGCCGGGACTGGAAGGTAGCCCTCATTCCGTTACATACTTCGCAGTCCCGGCCTTGGCCGCCTCACTGACGTGCATATGCCAGATTCGCCACTGCGGTGCACCGTTTCCGTCGTCGCGACGGTAGAACTCGGTGTTACGAAACCGGAGGGGCCCTGAGCTCTCCAATGTTCCCGACGGGCTGGGCAGCAACAGCTCGCACTCCCCTTCGGATGTGAGCAGCGCGACGTCACCGAAGACCTGCACGGTGGGATCGGAGGTGTCGTAGATCGCCTTGATGTTCGCCCCAATGGCGTTGAGGTTGCGCCAGAGCTTCGCCTTGTCCTCGACGCCTTGATAAGTGAAGCCGTTCAGGTTGAACTGCAGATAAGCGTCCCCAACCGGGAAGAACCCGAACATCGACTCGGCGATCAAGTCCACATTGGCTTCCAGCCACCCGTTGTGCACTGCCAGGATCTCTGCGGTGTCGGTGCCAGTTTCGGTATCAGTCATGTGTTGCCTCCTTGAATGGCTGACTAGAAGAGGGACGCGACGGCGGCCAGGGATTCTCGGCCGTTGTCCTCGATCAGTGGGACCACGACCACCTTGTCGGCACCGGCCTCGAAGAGTCGTTTGAGCGCGATCGTGGCTTCTGCGGGCGTCCCGGTGATCGACATGGCATCCACCCAGTGATCGGGCATTTCGGCGAGCACGACGTCGGCGCCGCCCCGCGACAGCATGTCGGACAACATGTCGTTACCGCCGATCGAACCGAGCATCGGGTTGGGACCGGTCGCGGCCAGATAGAAGGCGAGCGCCGGCTTGATCTGCTCTCGGCTCTGAGCGGCCGCGGCCGGTTCGACAGACATGTTGATCGCGCACAGCACGACGAGTTCAGGCTTGTCTTGCCGACCGGCCTCGGCGGCAGCGGCGTCCAGTTTGATCCGTGCGCCGCTCACGTATTCAGGCGTGGCGAGCACGCTGACCACCAACCCGTCAGCCACTTCGCCAGTGAGTGCGATGCCCTTGTCTCCAAGCACACCCACATACAACGGAACCCGCTCGGCCGGCGGGTGGGTCAGGGCCACCTCGACGAAACTGTGTACCCGGCCTGCATCGGTCACTGTCTCGGAGGCGAGCAATCGCCGCACGCCGGTGAGGGTTTCGCGCAGCGCGCTCATGGGGGAACGGACGGTCAGTCCCATCTGCGCAGTCCAGGCTGGCACCCCGTGCCCAATGCCCGGTGCGAACCGCCCCGGGAAAGCCCGCGCCAGGGTGGCGATCTCCATGGCCAGTAGTGCCGGATGGCGGACCACGGAAGAGACCACAGAGACCCCGACCCGGATCCGTTGGGTGGCACTCAACGCGATTGCCGAGGCTGCGAAACCACCGAGGAAAAAGTAATCCTCCGGCACCCAGAGCTCACCGAATCCGTTCTGTTCCACCCACTTCGTAAGACCTGCTATGTCTTCGGGTTTCGTGGTGCTGCCGAGTAGCACGCCCACCCGGTCACCGTCCACCTGTGCTGCAGTGCTCAACGCAGTCCTCTCGGGTCCTCGTCGGATAGCTCGATGGTTTCGATCGCGCCCACCGGGCAGGATTCAGCGGCCCGGATGACGGCCGCTTGCAGTTCTGGTGACGGCTGCTCGGCGAGTAAAACCACCCAGCCGTCCCGGGTGCTACCGAATACCTGCGGCGCACTTCGCTGGCAGATACCGCTGGCCATGCAGTGTTCAGACTGGACGATTACCCGTATCCCGGCCATGTCTCAGAGCCTCACGGGACGCGAATGCCATCCGCGCGCAAGAATGTTGCTGGTCCTACGCTGCGCCGGCCGGCTGCCCGCGCTGAAATCTGGGAAGCGCTCGAGGATCTTGCCCAGCACCACCGCGCCCTCAAGGCGGGCCAACGGCGCGCCGACACAGAAATGGATGCCGTGGCTGAAAGACAGGTGCCGCGACGCGTCACGCGAGATGTCGATGCTGTCTGGATCGCTGAACTGGCGCGGGTCGCGGTTGGCCGCGGCGATGATCTGGAAGCACATCTGACCGGCCTTGATTTGCTGGCCACCATACTCGACGTCGCGAATCGCCTTGCGGAAGTCCATGTGAAACGGAGGATCGAACCGCAGCATCTCCTCGATGGCTACGGGAATCATCGCCGGTTCTGACAGCAGTTGTTCCTTGAGCTCCGGATGCTCGATCATGATGGTCATCGCGCTGCCGATCAGCGAAGTGGTCGTGTCGTTGCCGGCCGACAGCAGCAGAGTCACCTGGGAAACCACCTCATCCAGCTCCAGCAATTCGCCGGACTCGGTCTCTGTGGAGGCGATGAGCGTGATCAGATCGTCCTGCGGATCAGCCTTGCGCTGTTTGACCAGAGCAGCCAGGTAATCGATCATCTCCAGCGAGGTGCGGATCGACTCGTCGCGTAACTGGCCCTGGACTCCGGCATCGAAAGTGCGCCCGAACGCCTCCGACCATTCGCGCAGCTGCGCCCACATGTCCTCAGGCACGCCCAGAATGGACGCGATCACGGCCACCGGGATGTCTGCTGCGAGGCGGGGCATGATGTCCAGTTCGTCGCCCGGCTGGTACCTGCTCAAGACCAGATCGGCAACATCCTCCGTGGTCGAGCGCCAACGACCAATCGACTGCGGGGTGAACGCGTGCCTGAAGATTGACCGGATCCGGGTGTGCTCCGGCGGGTCCTTGAAGATGAACTGCCGCGAGCTGATCGAGATGAATCGACGATGTTCGGGATCCTCGGGATCGTGAATTCCCGGGCCACCGGCGAAGAACGTGTCGTTGGAGAAGGCATCGTGCCGAGACACCATCGACCGCACATCGTCATAGCGTGTAACAATCCACGCGCCCAGGACATCGGACCAGTGCACACCTGACCCCAGTTCCCGCAGTTTGTCGTACAGGGGGAAAGGGTCGGCGACGCCGCCCAGAACCAAGTCCCGCACGATCGCCGCAGCATCGGCATCTTCGGCCGTGGTCACTGTCTACACCTCCACGATGTGGTTGAAAACCGTTATGCCGTTGAGAGTTCCATCAGAGGCAGTGGCGTCACATCGGTAATGCGCGCATGTTCACTACGTAATTTCGTACTGTCGACGCGCCACCGGTTGATTTGCATCACGAAGGCGCTCTACTCATGTCGTCACATACCGCGAACACCACCAGGGGGGCAGGCGTCCGACCACCGGTCAACGGAGAACAACAACGAAGCACAATGACTCGGCCTGAGAAAGATCCGCGACGAGGTGACCCACCCAATTTCCGGCCAACTTTTGAGCATCACCAACCGTCCTGGTGCCAGTAACTTTCTCGTTCTGGCGCAAGCGATTTACCACCTATTGGAGGTCATGAATGCTCGCCGCGGGATGCGCAAGCACATGTCCAAAAACTGAAGCAGACCGCAAAAAACCTCCGCCGCAACTACTTTCGGCAGCTAACCATTAGTGATCTCACGAGTTGCACCGAGTTGGGGTCGTACCCACTGTCCCCGCGCCACCGTCAACCCTCGCGAACAGGCCGCAGCCGGCGCCAACATCGCCGACCACTCTCAACAAATCGCGATGACCTTCGGCGCACGTGCTCGTCGCAGCGGGACCGATTCGTGTCGACGGCATCACGACGCTCAACGACTTTCCAAATGCCGAACGTCACAACTAACGCAGCACCCGAACGCCGATGAACAGGCCAGCACAGAACCGACCTAGGTGTAACTCTTGGACAGGTTGTGAACGGCGTGGTGAGCGGAAATAGGTGAGGACCTCCGGTATCGCTGTGGTTACCACACACACATCGATCACCGAGAGGTCCTCGTGTCTCACCGTAATGCCTTCCTGACTCCGCGTGGCCGTTTGGCTCTGGCTCAGTGTGTTGTTGATGACCGATGGCCGCTGGCTCGTGCTGCCGAGCGATTCCAGTGTTCGAGGGCCACGGCCAAGAAATGGGCCGATCGCTACCGCGCTGGAGGTAAGCAGGCGATGGCCGATCGCTCCAGCCGCCCGCACCGTAGCCCGCGGCGCCTGGCGCAGCGTCGCGAGCGCCGGATCATCAAGGTGCGCTTCACCCGTCGCTGGGGCCCGCACCGCATCGCGGCGCACCTACGGCTGCCCCGCTCGACTGTGGAGGCGGTCCTGCGCCGCTACCGGATGCCGCTGCTGCGTGATCTGGACCAGAACACCGGGTTGGTCGTGCGCCGACCCAAACCTCACCGCTACGAGCATCCCGCGCCCGGAGACCTGGTCCACGTCGACATCAAAAAGCTCGGTCGCATCCCCGACGGCGGTGGGCATCGCAAACTCGGGCGCCAAGCCGGACGGCGCAACCGCAGCGGGGCCGGCTACGCCTACCTGCACCATGCCGTTGATGACCACTCGCGGTTGGCGTACTCGGAGATCCTCGGCGATGAGCGCAAACAGACCGCCGCCGATTTCTGGGTCCGGGCCAACGCCTACTTCAATGGTTACGGCATCACTGTTAAGCGGGTGCTGACCGATAACGGATCATGCTATCGGTCAAAGGTTTTCGCTACCGCGCTCGGCGATGGCATCAGCCACAAGAAGACCCGGCCGTACCGTCCCCAAACCAACGGCAAGGTCGAACGATTCAACCGGACCCTGGCCACCGAATGGGCCTACGCACGCACCTACCTATCAGAGGACGAACGCGCCGTGACCTATCCCCACTGGCTGCATCACTACAATCACCATCGACCCCACAGCGGCATCAAAGGCAAGACACCCATCGACCGCCTACGCGTTCACAACCTGCCTGTGAAGAACACCTAGGCCGCTACAGCGTCTCGCCTAATCCATCAGTGCCGCTACATACAGCCGCACAAGCAGCAGGTCACATGCCTGAGACCAGCCCGATATGTCAAATTCGCCGAGGCAACGACGCTAACGTGAATACGACGTGGCGAAAAAGCCAAGTCGCCGACTCTCTGAAGCATTGACACATCCGGTCGACCGCCGTACACATAAGACATGACGGCGATTTTGTCTCACGAGGCATCCGGCTCCCCCGTGGCGTTCCAGCTTGCCGATTCCGCCGGGTGGGTCGACCCCTGGCCGATGTACCGGTCACTGCGCGACCACGACCCTGTGCATCACGTGGTGCCTGCCGGCGATCCCGCCGCCGACTACTACGTGCTGTCCCGGCACGCCGACATCTGGACCGCCGCGCGCGACCACGAGACATTCTCGTCGGCGCAGGGCCTGACCGTCAACTACGGCGAGCTGGAACTCATTGGCCTGCAAGACAACCCACCGATGGTGATGACGGACCCGCCCGTGCACACCGAATTCCGCAAGCTGGTGTCGCGCGGCTTCACCCCGCGCCAGGTCGAGGCAGTCGAGCCCAAGGTCCGCGAATTCGTCGTGCAACGGCTCGAGAAGCTCAAGGCCGCCGGCGGCGGAGACATCGTGACCGAGCTGTTCAAGCCGCTACCGTCGATGGTCGTCGCGCACTACCTCGGCGTGCCCGAGGCCGACCGCGACCAATTCGACGGCTGGACCGAGGCCATCGTCGCGGCCAACACCGCCGAGGGCGGACTGGGCAGCGCACTCGAGACGCTGGGCAGCGCGCTCGGCGACATGATGGGCTACTTCACGGCACTCATCGAACGCCGCCGCACGGAGCCCGAAGACGACACGGTGTCGCACCTGGTAGCCGCCGGGCAAGAAGAAGGGGCCGCCGACACCGTTGATCTGCTGTCGATCCTTGCGTTCACCTTCACCATGGTCACCGGCGGCAACGACACCACCACCGGGATGCTGGGCGGCGCGGTGCAGCTCCTGCACCGGCACCCCGACCAGCGCCGCCTGCTCGTCGAAAACCCCGACCTCATCGCCGAATCCGTCGACGAACTACTCCGGCTCACCTCGCCGGTCCAAGGCCTGGCGCGCACCGCCACCCGCGACGTGACCATCGGCGACACCACCATTCCGGCCGGACGCAAAGCGTTGTTGCTCTACGGCTCGGGCAACCGCGACGAACGCCAATACGGGCCCAACGCAGGCGAATTGGATGTGACGCGCGCACCGCGCAACATCCTGACGTTCAGTCACGGCGCGCACCACTGTCTGGGCGCGGCGGCCGCGCGGATGCAGTCCCGCGTCGCACTGACCGAACTGCTCTCGCGGATACCGGAATTCACCGTCGACGAGGACAGCATCGAGTGGGCCGGGGGCAGCTATGTACGACGTCCACTCTCGGTGCCGTTTACCATTTGCTGATGGCAACTGACTGGCTGGCCGGCCGACGCACCGAGGTCGCAGCGGAGGCCATCCTGGACGCCGCCGACCGCCTGTTCGCCGAGCAGGACGCCGCGACCGTCGGGATGCTCGAAATCGCCAGGGCGGCAGGCTGTTCCCGCGCCACGCTGTACCGGTATTACGAGAACCGGGACGTGCTGCACCTGGCCTACGTGCACCGCGAGGCGTTTCGGGTGTTCGCCCAAGTCGGCGAGCAGATCGCGGACATCAGCGACCCGCGCACCCGGCTGCTCGACGGAGTGGCGATCGCACTGCGCAGCGTGCGGGAAAGTCCCGCACTGTCATCGTGGTTCGTCGCCACCCAGCGGCCCATCGGCGGTGAGGTGGCCGCGCAGTCGGACGTCATCACCGGCCTGGTGGCGGCGTTCCTGTCAGATTTGTGGCCGGATCTCGAGACCGAGGCCGCGCACCGCCGGGCCAACTGGCTGGTCCGGATGATGGTGTCGCTGTTGATGTTCCCCGGCGCCGACGAAGACGACGAGCGCGCGATGCTCGACGAATTCGTGGTGGCCCAACTGGTTCCCCGGTAGTCCCGTGGCTTCGCTCGGCCCGGCGTGATCAAGCTTCCCAGTAGGCCCGCGCCTTGATGGCCTTCTTCGGAATCTGGTAGTCCTCGCGCAGCACCTTGACCACCGACCGGGTGGTCCGGTTGTCGCACGCCACCCAACCGAAGTGGTCGGAGGCGTCGAACGCCGAGGCCCGCACGGTCTCGACCAGTGCCTCGCCGTCGTTCTTGCGATCGACCCAGGTCACGGTCAGCCCCGGAGCGCCGGTACCCACCTGAAGGTCGCGGTCGTCGTCGTGCCCGGCCTCCAGATACACCTGGATGGATGCCTCGCCGATGGCCTGCAGCAGCGAGTTGATGGCCGGCAGCGATGCGGTGTCGCCGACCAGGAGGTAGCCGGCCGGCGCGGGCTCGGGCAGCTCGAAGCTGCTGCCGAGCAGCGTCACCTCGAGGGTGTCGCCGGGCTTGGCCTCCTGGGCCCAGCGGGTGGCCAGACCGTCATGGAGAGCGAAGTCGATGTCGGTGGTGCCGGCAACGGGATCGGGGTTGACCAGCGTGTAGCCGCGCTGGTGCGCCCTGTCACCGTCGGGGAACCAACCGCGGACCCACATGGTCGGGTGCACCGGCCGTTCGGCCAACAGGTTCCCGGTGGTGAAGTGCAGCCGCAGATAGTTCGCGGTGATCTGGGTGCGGCCGGTGACGGTCAGCTCGTAGTCGCCGCCCCGCCACAGTTTGACCAGTGCCCCCTGAATTCCACGCGACGGTTTCGACTCGCTCATTAGGGCAGCATAACCTAATTTAATTCATGAGTGGTTCCTCTGCGGTTTGCGCTGGCCGCAGCTATCTTCAACCCGTGTTCGGCATCCTCCGGCCGTGCCGGCATCGACTCGGCAAGGAACTCGCCGCCGTCTGGACCGCCCAGTTGTGCGGCCTGTGCCTCGCCCTCCGCGATGACTACGGTCAGGGCGGCCGGGTCGCCACCAACTACGACGGGCTCGTGGTGTCGGCGTTGGTGGAGGCACAGTCCACCTCCGCGCCCGGACGCCGGGAGGCCGGCCGCTGCCCGCTACGGGGCATGCGCAAGGCCGACGTCGCGATAGGTGAATCGGTCCGGCTCGCGGCCGTGGTCTCACTGGTGCTCGCGGCGGCGCGGGTGCGCGACCATGTCGATGACGGAGACGGGGTGTTCGCCGCCACGGGCGTGCGGCCCGCGGCCCGACGGATCGCCGACCGGTGGGTCCGGCAGGGCACCGGAGTCGGCACTGCCCTCGGCTTCGACACCACCGTGCTGATGGACGCCATCGATCGGCAACCGGCACTGGAAGCCGCTGCGGCGGCGGGCAGTTCGTTGCTCGCCGTCACCGAACCCACGGAAACCTCGGTCGCGGCGGCATTCGCGCACACCGCGGTACTGGCCGGGCGGCCGGCAAACGTGGAGCCACTGGGTGAAATCGGTCGGTTGTTCGGGCGGGTCGCGCACCTGCTCGATGCGGTCGAAGACCTGGACGCCGACCGTACGCACGGGAAATGGAATCCGGTGACCGCCACCGCAACACCGATCGGCGATGTCCGTACGACGTGCGACGACGCGGTGCTCGGCATCGAACTCGCCTTGGCCGACGTGGAATTCACCGCTGGGCGGTTGGTGCATCGGCTCCTGACCCGCGAATTACGGCGGGCCGTGACCCGGACCTTCAGCCGCGCGGGGTTCGAAGCGGCGGATGTGCCGCCCGGCGCCGGCCCTTCTGCGGCGCCATTCGGCGAGCTGCCGATCGACGGCGGCGCCGAACCCGAAGATCGCGCCGAACCTGAAGATCCCGAGGACCAGGAGAAGGAAACCAAGCTCAAGGGCGGCTGGTTCGACAGCTGTTGTGTGTGCGACTGCTGTTGTGACTGCGGGGATTGCGACTGCTGCCGCGGGGACTGCTGCGACTGCTAGTTCCGGACCCGGGTGAACCGGTGCAGTAGCCACGCCACCGGAATGGTGAACAGCGTCGTCAGCGTGAACAGCGCGAACGTCGACCCGGTCCAGATGTGCTGGTGCATCACCTCGACCATGACCAGTTCCATGACGACCAGGTGCACCAGGAAGATCTCGTAGGAAATCTCACCGAGGAAGACCATCGGCCGGCTTCCGAGCAGCCACGCGTACCAACCGCGGTTCCCCAAGCCCAGCGGCGCGACGGCCAACGTGGCGATGGCCGCGTAGAGCACCGACTTCCACAGGCTTTCCAGCAGCGTCGCCGGCGACGTGGTCGGAGCGCCGGCGATGGGTGTCGACGCGATGAGGTAGCAGACCAATGCCATTGGGATGCACAGGAATCCGTAGGCACGCACACCCATCACAGACAGCACGGATAGCAGCATCCCGCCGACGAACCAGATCAGATAGGTGGGCAACCACAGCCGGGCGCCGTCGGGTAGGAAATGCGTCGTGTGCACCAAGGTCAGCCACCCGAAGCTCGATGCGGCTAGAATCCCGAGCGCGCCGAGCAACACCCCGGGCCGCCATTGCCGCCGGCACAGCACCACCATCAGCAGGTAGGCCAACAGCGGAAGGGCAACGTAGAAAGCAGCTTCCACCGCCAGGCTCCACATCTGGGTGAGACCTTGGTGCAGCCAGGAGAACAGGTAGTTGTCGGTGTAGATCTGAGTGAGCGTGAGGTTGCGGATCAGCCCCAGCCAGGTGTGGCCGGGATTCGGGCCGGCCGTCCGGAAGTGATACAACGCGTAGGCCGCCAACACCGTGACCACGTAGGCGGGCATGATCCGCCGTACCCGGTGCCAGGCGTAACGCTGCAACGACGGTGCCTCGTAGGGCTTTTCGGCATCAGTACGAGCCAGCGCCTTCACCCACGGGGTGAACAGCAGGAAGCCCGACAGCACGAAGAAGATCGGCACGCCGATCTCGGCCCGCGAGTACATCAACCCGACGTAGTCTTGCGTGTACTTACCCGTCGTGTAGGCCGCGTGGGTCAACACCACCAGCAGAGCGGCGACAGCACGGACCCCGGTGAGTGAATCAACCCGGGTCACTTGTACTTACGCTTGCCCTCGCCTCGACCTTCGTGCTTGCCGCCGCGGCGATCGTCGTCACGGCCGCCACCCTGACGTGGCCCACGATCCTGGCGGCCGCCGCGGTCGGAGTACGAACCCCGGTCCGGACGTGCGCCACGATCCTGGTAACCGCCGGAATGCCCGCCCTTGTCCAGCTCCAGGTGAATCAACTGGCCCGAAATGCGGGTGCTCTCCAGCTTTTTGAGCGTGTCCTGGCTCAACTTGGCGGGCAGCTCGACCAACGAGTGGTCCACGCGGATGCTGATGTGCCCGAAGTCGCTGCGATTGAGCCCGCCCTCGTTGGCGATGGCGCCGACGATGGCACCCGGCATCACCTTGTGCCGCTTGCCCACCGCGATGCGGTACGTGGCCAGGTCGTCACGCGTCGACCGGGGCTTGCGTTCCCGGTCGCCGCGGTCCCCGTGGTCGTCACGATCCCGGTCGGGACGTTCACGGCGTTTCTCCGGCGGCGGCTCCTTCATCAGGAACTCTTCGCCGCCCTGGGTCTGCACGGCCAGCGCCGCCGCGATCTCGGCGAGCGGCACGTTGTTGTCGCGCTCGTAGTCCTCGATCAACCGGCGGAACAGCTCGATGCCCGGCGCGTTGAGCGAGTCGGTGAGCGAGTCACGGAACTTCGACACGCGCTGGGCGTTGACGTCGTCGACCGAAGGCAGTTGGGACTCGACGAGTTTCTTGCGCGTGACGCGCTCGATCGAGTTGAGCAAGTGCCGTTCGCGCGGCGTGACGAACAGCAGCGCGGTGCCCGAACGCCCCGCGCGGCCGGTGCGCCCGATGCGGTGCACGTACGACTCGGGGTCGTGCGGGATGTCGTAGTTCAGAACGTGAGAGATGCGTTCGACGTCAAGGCCACGGGCCGCCACGTCGGTCGCGATCAGGATGTCGATGGAGCCGTCCTTGAGCCCGTTGATGGTGCGCTCACGGACCGCTTGCGCAATGTCGCCGTTGATCGCAGCCGCGGAAAAGCCACGCGCCCTGAGCTTTTCGGCAACTTCCTCGGTGGCCTGCTTGGTGCGGACGAAGACGATCATCGCCTCGAACGGCTCAACCTCGAGCAGCCGGGTGATGGCGTCCATCTTGCGGGCGCCGGCCACCTGGATGTATCGCTGCGTGATGTTCTCAGCGGTCTGCGCCTTGGCCTTGATGGTCACTTCGACCGGGTCGTGCAGATACCGGGCGGTGATCTTCTTGATGGCCGGCGGCATGGTCGCCGAGAAGAGGGCGACCTGCTTGTACTCCGGGGTGTCGGCCAGGATGCGCTCGACGTCCTCGGCGAAGCCCATCTGCAGCATCTCGTCGGCCTCGTCGAGCACCAGATAATCGAGGTGCGAGAGGTCCAGGCTGCCCTTCGACAGGTGGTCGATCACGCGGCCCGGGGTTCCGACCACGACCTGCGCACCGCGCTTGAGACCGGCCAACTGCGGCGTGTACGACGAGCCGCCGTAGATCGGCAGCACGTTGATGTTCAGGTGCGCGCCGTACTTTCCGAACGCCTCGGCCACCTGCAGCGCCAGCTCGCGCGTCGGCGCCAGCACCAGACACTGGGTGTTGCGGCTGGTGGGGTCGATCTTGGACAACACCGGAACCGCGAAGGCGGCGGTTTTGCCGGTACCGGTCTGGGCGAGGCCGACGACGTCGGACCCGTTCAGAATCGCCGGGATGGTGGCGGCCTGGATGGGCGAGGGAGACTCGTAGCCGACGTCGGTCAGCGCCCGCAGCACCTCCGGACGGATGTTCAGGTCGGCGAAGGTGACCTCGTCGCCGGTTTCGGCGGAGGTGTCAGAAGCGGGTGCAGTGGTGGTGTTCTGGCCGCCCGAATCCGGGTCGGCTTCGGGCGAAGACGTCGTCATTATGTGAGCAGTCTAGTAGGTCTTCGTCGGCGTGCCGACGCTCTGGCGAGGTCCAGTACGCCCAGCATGGCTGACCGTACTCCCCCTCGTTCGCCTTATAGGGTGGCCGGGTGCGCTGCGCCGAACCGAAACTGATGACGATCGCGGTGGCCGCACTCGCGGCGGCAAGCCTGTCCGCATGTGGCTCGGGCGACTCGACCGCTTCCAAGACTCCCGATCCGACGGCGCCGGCCGCGGCCAAAAAATCTGCCGCACCGACCGTCGTCGCCGGTCCGAAGACCAGCGCGGCACCCGCGGACCCCTGCGCAGTCAGTCTCACCGCTCCTGACATCGCCAAGGCAGTGTCCACGCTGCCGGCGGATCCCCGCAGCAAGCAGGGCTGGAGCCCGGAGCCACTGGCCGGCAACTACAACCAGTGCGCGCCACTGTCGGTGGTGATTGTGAAAGCGAACACCAACGCCGAGCAGCCCAATACCCGCGCCGTGATGTTCCACCTGGGCCAGTTCATCCCGACCGGCGTGCCCGACACGTACGGGTTCAACGGCATCGACCTGGCCGCATCCACCGGCGACACCGTCGCCCTGAGCTACACCAACCCGGCGACGGGGCTCAAGAGCGTCGTGCGATTCCACTGGAACGGCAACGGCGTCGAGTTGATCGGCAACACGCGCTAGGTGTTCTTCTCCACCTTGTTGACGTAGTGGGGGTAGACCGAAGCGACGCTGGTGGTGAAAATCCGGCTCACCGAGACCACCGTAGCCCCGGCGTTTTGTCACCGGGCTGCCATATGGTGACGACGTGTTCCTGAGTCCGACCGATCAGACCGCGCCGGTCATCTACAGCGCGTCTGATCTCGCGGCCGCGGCGCGGTGCGAGTACGCGCTGCTGCGCCGGTTCGACGGGATGCTGGGCCGGGGACCGAAGGCCGTGGTGGACGACGATCTGTTGGCGCGCACAGCCGAACTCGGCGACGCCCACGAGCAGCGGCACCTGGAGCAGCTCCGCGAGGCGTCCGGGGACAACGTCACGATGATCGGCCGGCCGCGGCCGTATACGGTCGCCGGGCTGCTCGCGGCGGCCGAGGCCACCAGGGCAGCCGTCGACCGCCGGGCGCCAGTGATCTATCAGGCCGCGATGTTCGATGGCCGCTTCCTGGGTTTCGCCGACTTCCTGATCCTGGAGGACGGGCGCTATCGGCTTCGGGACACCAAGCTGGCCCGCTCGGTGAAAGTCGAGGCGCTCCTGCAGCTGGCGGCCTACGCCGACGCGCTGGAGCAGGCCGGGGTGCCGGTGGCACCGGAAGTCGACCTGGTGCTCGGGGACGGCACCGTCGCCAGTTATCCAGTGGCCGAACTGCTTCCTGTGTACCTGCCCCGACGCGCCGCGCTGCAGCGGCTGCTCGACGAACACCGGGCCGGTGGGGCACCGGTGTCCTGGGAGACCCCGGACCTGCGGGCCTGCCACCAATGCGATGACTGCGCGGTCGAAGTCCGAGAACGCGATGATCTCCTGCTAGTGGCCGGCATGCGGGTGAGCCAGCGGGCCCGGCTGCTCGACGCCGGGATCACCACCATGCACGAGTTGGCCGAACACACCGGTGCGGTGCCCGGACTCTCGTCCCGCATCGTGGCGAATCTCGTGGGGCAGGCGGGCCTGCAGGTCACTCCCCCGATCGAGGGCAAGCCCCAGTTCGAGGTGATCGACGCGCAGCCCCTCACCGGCCTGCCCGAGCCCGACCGTGGCGACCTGTTCTTCGACTACGAAGGCGACCCGCTGTGGACCGAGAACGGCCGGGACTGGGGTCTGGAGTACCTGTGGGGCACCCTGACCGCCACCGGCACGTTCCATCCGCTGTGGGCACATGACCGGACCAGTGAACGGCAGGCGCTCATCGACTTCCTGGCGTTGGTGCGCAAGCAGCGCAAGCGGTACCCGAACATGCACATCTACCACTACGCGGCCTACGAGAAGAGCACGCTGCTGCGGCTGTCCGGGCGCTACGGCGTCGGCGAGGCCGAGGTGGACGAACTGCTGCGAAACGGCGTGCTGGTCGACCTTTTACCGTTGGTACGCAAGAGCATTCGCGTGGGTACCGAGAGCTACAGCATCAAGTACCTGGAGCCCCTGTACATGGGCGGCGAGTTGCGCGTCGGCGAGGTCACCAAAGCCACCGACTCGATCACGCAGTACGCGCGCTACACCGAGTTGGAGGCCGCCGGGGAGCACGAGGAAGCGGCGACGGTCCTCAAGGAGATCGAGGACTACAACCACTACGACTGCCGCTCCACGCTGCGGCTGCGCGAGTGGCTGCTCGGGGTGGCGTGGGCCGCGGGCATCGCGCCCCGTGGGCCGGTCAGCGGCGGCCCGGCACGACCCGAGACCGCGGCGCCGGCCGACGACGCAACGCAGCGCGCCCTGACCAAGTACGCGGGCGACGGCACCACGGCGCGTTCCGCCGAACAGCAGGCCGTGGCCATGATCGCGGCAGCCCGCGGGTACCACCAGCGCGAGGAAAAGCCGTTCTGGTGGGAGCATTTCGACCGGATCAACAATCCGGTCGACGAATGGGCCGACAGCGCAGACGTTTTCGTGGCCACGACCACCCCGCACATCGCCGTCGACTGGAACACGCCCCCCAAGGCCCGTAAGCCGCAGCGTCAGGTGCTGCTGCGGGGCGAGATCGCCGCCGGCTCCATCCCGCCCGGTGCCGAGGTCTTCGCCCTCTATGAACCGCCCTCTCCGGCAGGGCTTTCCGACGATCCTGACGTCCGGGCCGCCGGCGCCGCCAAGGTGCTGGACTGCAACGAGGACGGCACCGAAGTGCTGATCATGCACCGCACCGGGAAAGACGGCGACGAGTTCGACCAGCTGCCGTTCGCCCTGACGCCAGGCCCGCCACCGAACACAAAACCACTGCGGAACGCGATCGAGACGGCCGCCGGCGCGGTGGCCGCCGGGTTGCCGTCGCTGCCGCCCAACGCGGTGCTGGACATCCTCTTGCGCTCCGCCCCCCGCACCGGCTCCAAGGGACCGCTCCCCCGTACCGGCGACACCGCGCGGGATATCGTTGCCGCCCTGCGGGATCTGGATTCGTCGTACCTTGCGGTGCACGGCCCGCCGGGCACGGGAAAGACCTTCACCGCCTCGAAGGTCATCGCCGACCTGGTCAACCACGACCACTGGCGCATCGGCGTGGTGGCGCAGTCGCACGCCGTCGTGGAGAACGTCCTCAACAGCGTGGTCAAGGCCGGGGTCGACGGCGCAATGGTCGGCAAGAAGCGTGCGCCGGACGACGCACCGTTCACCGACGTCCCGGACAACCAGTACGCACGCTTCATCGCGGACCACAACGGCTGCGTGATAGGCGGCACCGCTTGGGATTTCGCCAACGACGGGCGCGTCCCCCGGGGCTGTCTGGATCTGCTCGTCATCGAGGAGGCCGGCCAGTTCAGCCTGGCCAACACCATCGCCGTCGCGTCGGCAGCAAGCAATCTGCTGCTGCTCGGTGATCCGCAGCAGCTGCCACAGGTCAGCCAGGGCACCCACCCGGAACCGGTGGACGAGTCGGCCCTGAGCTGGCTGGTCGAGGGCCGGCACACGCTGCCTGCCGAACGCGGCTACTTCCTGGACATCTCGTACCGGATGCACCCGGCGGTGTGCGCGCCGGTATCGGCGCTGTCATACGACAACCGGCTGCTATCCGCTGAAAGCGTCAGCGGTGCACGGCGATTGGCCGGGATCGAGCCCGGCGTGCACCTGATGACCGTCGACCACGACGGCAACGCGACCGACAGCCCCGAGGAAGCCGAGGCGATCATCGCGGCCATCGGCGATCTGGTCGGCCGGCAGTGGTCCGACGAGGACGGCACGAAAACCCTTGGCCCCGAGGATGTTCTGATCGTGGCACCGTACAACGCGCAGGTGGTGCTGCTGCGCGAGCGGACGGACGCGGCCGGGTACGGCGATGTCCAGGTGGGCACCGTCGACAAGTTCCAGGGGCGGCAGGCGCCCGTGGTGTTCGTGTCGATGACGGCGTCGTCCGTCGCCGAGGTCCCCCGCGGCATGGGTTTCCTGCTGAACCGCAACCGGCTCAACGTAGCGATCAGCCGCGCCAAGTACGCCGCCTACATGGTGCGCTCGGCGCTGTTGACCGACTACCTTCCGTCGACCCCGGACGGGATGATCGAGCTCGGCGCATTCCTGTCGGTGACCGCATGACCATGCCGCCGCCGGGCCCGCAGACGCCTCCCGTTCACCACGTCTGGACCGCCGGCCCGTCTGACCGCCGGCACTTCACGTGGCTCTCCACTCGGCAAGCCCTGACCCGGTGGCAGCTGTGGTTGATCCTCGTGGTCGCCATCGGGTTCTCGGCGGCCGGCGCCGGATCCGCGCCGACGGCCATCGGCGTCGCGATCGTCCTACTGCCGATGTTCTTCGCCGTCATCGCGGCCACAACCTGGTACCGCGTCTATCGGGCGTTGGGCCACACCATGTTTCCCGGCGCGCAATGGGCGTCCGGATTCAACGACTACGGGTTCATGCTGGCGACCCCGGGCGGCACCGTCACGCTCGGCTGGGCCACGGTCACCGCGGTCCGGCCGAGCGCCGAGATGGTGACATTCCACACCAAGACCGGCCGTGTCGGTATCCCGAGCCCTCTTGTACCACCGCCCGCGGTCGACTACGCGCGGACTCAGATCGCCCGGCAGCAGCGATGATCGATCCCCTGATCGAACGGCTCACCGCTGCCGTCGGCGCGGCATACGTCACCACCGACTCCGACGTACTCGCCGGCCGGGTCGTCGACCACACCGGCCGCTATCGCGGCCGCGCCCGGGCACTGGTCCGTCCGGGCAACGACGCCGAAGTCGCGGCGGTACTGCGCGCGTGCCGGGACACCGGCGCCTACCTCACGGTCCAGGGTGGGCGGACATCGCTGGTCGCCGGGGCCGTTCCCGAGCATGACGACATCCTGCTGTCCACCGAACGGTTGTCGGCGGTCGCAGCGGTCGACACCGACGAACGCCGGGTCCGGGCCGGGGCCGGCGCGACCTGCGCCGCGGTCCAGCACGCCGCGGCCGCCGCGGGTCTGGTGTTCGGCGTCGATCTCGCGTCGCGTGATTCGGCGACTGTCGGCGGTATGGCATCGACGAATGCCGGCGGGCTGCGCACCGTGCGGTACGGCAATATGCGCGAACAGATTCTGGGCCTCGATGTGGCGTTGCCCGACGGCTCGCTGATACGCCGGCACAGTCAGGTGCGCAGCGACAACACCGGCTACGACCTGACCTCGTTGTTCGTCGGGGCAGAAGGCACGCTCGGAGTGATCACCGGACTTGACCTTCGGCTGTATCCGGCTCCGGCACAGCGGGTTACCGCGGTGGCCGGCTTCGACGATCTGAACGCATTGATCGATGCCGGCCGCCGATTCCGGGATACGGACGGCATCGCCGCACTCGAACTCATCGACTCGCGCGGCAGTGCGCTGACCGCCGAACATCTAGGAGTCGCCGCACCGGTGGACGGTGCCTGGCAGCTGCTGATCGAGCTGGCCGGCGACACCGATCAGACCGAGCTGCTGGCCTCCGCACTCGAGGACACCCAGCTGGTCGGCGAACCCGCAGTGGGCGTGGACATCAGCGCGTCTCAGCGACTGTGGCAGGTGCGCGAATCGATCGGCGAGATCCTCGGCTGGTACGGTCCGCCGCTGAAATTCGATGTGTCGCTGCCACTTTCCAGCATTGCCGGGTTCACCGCGCGGGCCGTGACCGTCACCGCCGAGCATGCACCCGATGCCATCCCGGTACTTTTCGGCCACATCGGCGAGGGCAATCTGCACCTGAACCTGGTGCGCTGCAACGTCTCTGACGAGACCGAACGCGCGTTGTACGGCGCCATGATGACACTCATCGCCGACTGCGGAGGGAACGTCAGCTCCGAACACGGCGTCGGCACCCGGAAACGCGACTACCTCAGCATGTCTCGCACCGATGCCGATATCGCGGCCATGCGCACGCTGAAGGCGGCATTCGACCCGACCGGTTATCTGAACCCCGCCGTCCTGTTCCGCTGATTGCGCGGCGCTTTGGGCGGTAGCGTCCATACGGTGCGCCGATACGCCCTGGCTGTTGTGACGCTGCCGCTGCTCACGCTCGCCGGACTCGAGGCGCCCGACAGCCACGCAACGCAGGCCTGCGACACCACCGATGCGAGCCGTGCACCCGCGGTGATCACCGGATTCGACGGTTACACCGCGGTGAACCTCTGCGATTACGCCGGGCCCAAGCACTACGGCTGGTCCTCGTACCGGTTCACGACGGCCGACGGCGTGCACTGCGAGCTGTACGACGGGCCGAACTCGTGGCAGTACTACTCCAGCATCACCTGCTGGGGGAAGCTGCCGGGCGTGCCGGCGGACGTGACCCAGGTCGACGTCGCCGCAGGCAGTGTGGCGACTTACGGCCAGGCGGATGTCAGGCAGAAGGAAACGCAGGACGGTGGCGTGCCCGTCGACCCGGCCGGCTACCGGCAGTTGGCGCCCGGGCAGAAGATCGTGGTCCCCGGTGCCAAGGGCTCTGTCGACGAGAACGACGAAGTGTGCGCGACGGCCGGTGACGGCGCACTCACCTGCGAGATCCAGAATCCCGGCGAAGCGTGGGGTCAGGACCAGGCGACGCACGGTTTCGTGCTGTCAGTGCAAGGCAGCCGAATCTACTGAGCAGTCAGCCAGCGTGTGAGCGGCGGCCGCGAACGTAACCTGACGGCGGAATATCCCGCCACAAATCGCCCTGCGGTTACATTCGCGAGCCGAGCTACATGGAATGCAGGCCGTAAGCGCCCGGATCGTCGTCATCGTCGCGGTAGTGGCGGCCTCGGCGTGGTGAGGCAGGCGCATCGGCCGCCACGAATTCCGGGCGATGTGAGTTGGGCCAGTGGTCGACGCGCATCGGAATTGGTGCGGTGAGCGGCTCGTCGGCCTCGTAGCGCTCATCGGCCTCGTAGTGCTCGTGACGCTCGTCCGGTTCGGTGTACCAGCTGTCCCACGACTCGTAAGCGTCCAGATTATCGCGGTCGACGGTGTACTCGACGTAGTCGTCGTCATCGGGAAAGTAGTTGGGCTCGGGCCACTCCGGAACCGATCCCCGGGACCTAACCAGCGGCATCGCCGTCGCTTGACCCCGCAGGAACAGCGCGGCGACGACACCGAACAGCGCGACGAACGCCGGGAGTAGCAATGACTGCGACATCGCGGTGGCGAACGGCTCGCGCAGGAACGGCGGCAGCGTCACGGGTGCGCCCTCACCGGCAGGTGGCCGCCCGCCCGTCGGCATCTCGGCGCTGATCCGGGATGTCATGTAGGCGGCCATGCCGGCACTGCCCAGCACCGAACCGACCTGCCGCGTCGCGTTGTAGACGCCGGACCCGGCGCCGGCCAGCCGCGGCGGCAGGTTGCGGGTGGCGGTGGCCGCCAGCGGCGACCAGATGAACGCCATGCCGATACCCATGGCAATGAACGGCAGCACCAGCTGCCAGACCGGCGTGGACGGGGTCAGCCCGAACGACAGCCAGGTCAGCCCGATCGCCAGCGCCGAGAACCCGGACCCGACGATGGGCTGCGGCGGATACCGATCGATCAGCCGGCCCACCAGCGGCGCCAGCACCCCGGACACGATCGCCATGGGCGCAG
The DNA here is from genome assembly GCF_054515875.1 of Mycolicibacterium sp. HS_4_1. Taxonomy (NCBI): domain Bacteria; kingdom Bacillati; phylum Actinomycetota; class Actinomycetes; order Mycobacteriales; family Mycobacteriaceae; genus Mycobacterium; species Mycolicibacterium sp. HS_4_1. The sequence continues at coordinate 1,243,569 of NZ_CM137261.1, read as the reverse complement.
TGAGCAGCGCTGACTCCGTCGCACTCAGACCGAGGACGGCCTGGGCGTGGAACATCACCGGCAGGATCATCGCGGTGACACAGAAGCCGATGGTGGCCACAGCCACGTTGGACAGGCAGAAGTCGTTGTCGTGGAACACCGTCAACGGAATCAGCGGCTCGTCGGGGTTCACCGACTGCCAGTACACGAACGCGGCCATGAAGCCCACGCCGGCGAGGATCACCAGCCAGATCCACCACGCCCAGTCGTGCGTCTGCCCCTCCTGCAGGCCGAAGACGATGGCGAACATGCCGACGCCTGACAGCACCACGCCGAGCACGTCGAACCGGTGCCGTTCGGTGGGCAACTCGGGGACCAGGACCCAGGCCAGGGCCAGGCCGGCGATGCCGATAGGGACGTTGACGAAGAAGATCCACTGCCAGCCGAGGTGGTCCACCAGCACACCGCCGGCCAACGGACCGACCAGTGTCGCCACGCCCGCCGTGGCGCCCCACACGCTCATGGCTGCACCGCGGCGATCGGGCGGGAAGATTCGGGTGATCGTGGACAAGGTCTGGGGAGTAAGCAGTGCGGCGCCGAGGCCCTGCACCACGCGGGCGGCGATGAGCATCCCGATGCTGCCGGACAAGCCGCACCACAACGACGCCAGCGTGAACACGGCAAGGCCGGCCAGGTACAGGTTCCGCGGGCCGAAGCGGTCACCGAGCCGGCCCGCGACCAGCAGCGGCACCGCGTAGGCCAGCAGGTATGCGCTGGTCACCCAGATCACGCCGTCGTAGTCGGTGCCGAGCTTCTGCATGATGACGACGTTGGCGACGGCGACGATCGTGGAGTCGACCAGGATCATGAAGAAGCCGAACATCATGGCCCAGAGCGCGTGCCAGGGTCGACTGACTTGCGCAGTACTCACCGGCGGATCCCGGCGGAAATCAACGTGTGCATGCAGTGGGTATCAAGTCTGGGGGCCGGCGGGTGTGCCGGTCTCGACTTCGACGCTACGGATAGTCGCGAATCCGAACAAGTCAGCAAGTTCGGCCGTGCCGCCAACTGACCCGAAGGCCTACGACCGGTGGCGTTCGTGTCCCGACGTACCCATGTCGCCGACGGCCAGCAAGGCCAGCAGCGCGACCACCACGCCCGTCGTCATCACGCCCGCGAGCGCCAACTCACCATTGCCGAGCGCGCCGACGAGTGGTGCCACCGCCGCGCCGAGCCCGAACTGGGCGGCGCCCAGAGCGGCGGCCGCGGTGCCGGCGGCATCGGGGTGCCGGGCCAGTGCGACGGCGGGTGTGTTCGGGATCACCAGGCCCATCGCGGCGAGCATCGCCCAGACCGGGATCAGGAAGCCCGCCAATCCGCCGACATGCAGGGCCGCCAGCGCGACGAACCCGAGGCCGAACGCCGAAGCGGCGACCAGCGCCACAACCGCGATCTTCTGCGGGGCGAACCGGCGCAGCAGCACGACGTTGAACTGGGTGGCACCGATGAGCGCGATCGCACCGGCCGCGAACACCAGGGCGAAGGTCTGCTGATCCAGGCCATAGTGGCCCTGCAGCACGAAGGCGGCACCCGCGATGTACGCGAACAGGCCGGACATGCCGAGGGCACCGACGAGCACCAGAGCCACGAACCGGATGTCGCTGAGCACCTCGACGTACGTGCGCAAGATGGCCCGTAGTTGTAGCGGACGCCGGTCTGCGACCGCGAGGGTCTCGGGCAGCGCCAGCACCGCCACCGCCAGGATCGCGCCGCCCAATACCGCGAGCGCGGCGAACACCCAGTGCCACGACCCGCGCAACAGCACTGCGGCCCCCAGCGAGGGCGCCAACACCGGTGCCACGCCCAGGACCAGGATCAACCGGGACATCACGACGGCCGCGACCGACTCTTCGAACAGGTCACTCACCACCGCAATGGCCACGACCGAGGCAGCAGCAGCACCGACGCCCTGCAATGTGCGGGCGATGCCGAGCATTTCGATGTTCGGCGCGAACAGGCAGAGCACCGAGGCCGCCATGTGCAGCAGGATGCCGGCGATCAGGGGCCGCCGGCGACCCAGCGCATCCGACAGCGGGCCGACGATGAGCTGGCCGAGCGCCAGTCCGCCGAGTGTCCCGGTCAGCGTCAGTTGCGCGACCGATGACGACAACCCCAGCTCAGACGCGATCCGGGGCAGCGCGGGAAGGTACATGTCGATGGTCAGGGGGCCGAGCGCGACCAGCAGTCCGAGTACCACGATCATCCGGGTCCGGCTCGGCGTCCGGCCTACCTCCGACACCTCGGCGGGCGCGCCGCTATCGGCGGCGTCGCCTACCGCTGTCAGATCCACAAGGGGCGATGCTGCCATGAATATGGTTAGCAATGCATACCGGTTTTTTCTTCCCGGCAAACGGGGCGGTCGCTACTGGCCCAGATGGCGCGGCCGGAGTGATCCGCGTTACCAGCTCAGCCGGTGTGGGCACTCAGATGCCGCGCCGATCGTTGACCACGAGTTAGCCTGAATTCCTGAGTACGGAGATGGAGAGGCCGGCCGATGAGTGCTCGCTCCAGCATGAAGGGGCAGTTGCCTGTGAAGCATGACGCCCACGCCGAGGACCCTGGCGCTGCCGCCAAGGCGCTCTCGCACATCATCGAGGGCGGTGCCCGGGTGCAGGCGCCGGCAGTGGCCGCGTACGTCAACCGGTTGCGTGAGCACAACCCCGGTGCCACCCCCGCCGAGATCATCACCAAGCTTGAGAGGCACTACCTGGCCGCGACCATGGCCAGCGGCGCCGCAGTCGGATCGGCCGCGGTCTTCCCAGGCATCGGCACCCTCGTCGCGATGTCGGCGGTGGCCGCCGAGACCGTGGTGTTCCTCGAAGCGACCGCGGTGTTCGCCCTCGCGGTAGCCGAGGTGCACGGCATCCCGGTCGCTCAGCGGGAGCGTCGTCGCGCGCTGGTCCTGGCGGTACTCGTCGGCGATGCGGGCAAGCACGCCATCGGGGATCTGCTCGGCACCGGCCGCACCAGTGGCGCGTGGCTGGCCGACGGTGCCGCGACGGTGCCGTTACCGGCCGTCTCGCAACTGAATGCGCGGCTGCTGAAGTTCTTCGTGAAGAAGTACACGCTCAAGCGCGGCGCCATCGCCTTCGGCAAGCTGCTGCCCGTCGGCGTCGGCGCGGTGATCGGCGGTGTCGGCAACCGGTTGATGAGCAAGAAGATCATCGAGAACACCCATACGGCCTTCGGGCCTCCGCCGGCAAGGTGGCGCCAGACGCTACATGTGCTGCCCGAGGCGCGGGGTTAGCAAACTGTCCGCAGATTGATGCACCAATTGGTGGGCTTCCGCCGTCCGTGGAATCGGCCGACGGGTTAGCCTTAGGCGGCACGGGGGCGGGCGACCGCCAACACAACACAAGGCGGGTACGCCGGGCTTGGGTCCGGCACCCGTCGAGCAGAACGAAACGAGGCGAACAGCGGCCGTGAGCACATCACCTTCACCATTCGGTCAGAACGAGTGGCTGGTCGAAGAGATGTATCGCAAATTCCGTGAGGACCCGTCCTCGGTGGACCCGAGTTGGCACGACTTCCTGCTTGACTACAACCCCGAACCCATCACGGACGCAACGGATTCCGCCGCCGTAGCAGCCCCGGCTCCGGCGGCGGCCCCTGCTGCTCCGGCCCCCGCCGCGCCTGCTCCGGCTCCCGCCGCGGCCCCTGCTGCGCCGGCGAAGGCCGCGCCGGCCAAGGCCGCCGCGCCGGGACCGGCGCCCGCCGAAGACTCCGAGACGCAGGTGCTGCGCGGCGCCGCGGCCGCCGTCGTCAAGAACATGAACGCGTCGCTCGATGTGCCCACCGCGACAAGCGTGCGCGCCATCCCCGCGAAGCTGATGATCGACAACCGCATCGTCATCAACAACCACCTCAAGCGCACCCGCGGCGGCAAGATCAGCTTCACCCACCTGCTCGGCTACGCCATCGTCCAGGCGGTCAAGCAGTTCCCGAACATGAACCGGTACTTCGCCGAGGTGGACGGGAAGCCGACGGCGGTCACCCCGGCTCACACCAACCTCGGCCTGGCCATCGACCTGCAGAACAAGGACGGCTCGCGCCAGCTCGTCGTCGCAGCCATCAAGCGTTGCGAGACAATGCAATTCGGCCAGTTCATCGCCGCCTACGAGGACATCGTGCGGCGTGCGCGCGACGGCAAGCTGACGGCCGAGGACTTCAGCGGCGTCACCATCTCGCTCACCAACCCGGGCACCATCGGCACCGTGCACTCGGTGCCGCGCCTCATGCGCGGCCAGGGCGCCATCATCGGCGCAGGCGCCATGGAGTACCCGGCGGAGTTCCAGGGCGCCAGCCAAGAGCGCATCGCCGAACTGGGCATCGGCAAGCTCATCACGCTGACGTCGACCTACGACCACCGCATCATCCAGGGCGCCGAGTCCGGTGACTTCCTGCGCACGGTCCACAAACTGCTGCTGGACGACGCCTTCTTCGACGAGATCTTCCGTGAGCTGGGCATCCCCTACGAGCCGGTGCGCTGGCGGATCGACAACCCGGACTCGATCTCCCACAAGAACGCGCGCATCATCGAGTTGATCGCGGCCTACCGCAACCGCGGCCACCTGATGGCCGACATCGACCCGCTGCGCCTGGACAAGACCCGCTTCCGCAGCCACCCCGACCTCGACGTCAACACCCATGGCCTCACGCTGTGGGACCTGGACCGCGAGTTCAAGGTTGACGGTTTCGCCGGCAAGCAGTTCATGAAGCTGCGCGACGTGCTGTCGGTGCTCCGTGATGCGTACTGCCGCCACATCGGTGTCGAGTACACCCACATCCTCGAACCCGAGCAGCAGAAGTGGCTGCAGGAGCGCGTCGAGGTCAAACACGACAAGCCGACGGTCGGCGAGCAGAAGTACATCCTGTCCAAGCTCAACGCCGCCGAGGCCTTCGAAACCTTCCTGCACACCAAATACGTTGGGCAGAAGCGCTTCTCGCTGGAAGGCGCGGAAGCCGTCATCCCGATGATGGACGCCGCCATCGACCAGGCCGCCGAACACAACCTCGACGAAGTGGTCATCGGGATGCCGCACCGCGGCCGCCTGAACGTGCTGGCGAACATCGTGGGCAAGCCGTACTCGAAGATCTTCAGCGAGTTCGAGGGCAACCTGAACCCCGCTCTGGCGCACGGCTCCGGCGACGTCAAGTACCACCTCGGCGCCTCGGGCCACTACCTGCAGATGTTCGGCGACAACGAGATCGACGTATCGCTGGTGGCCAACCCCAGCCATCTGGAAGCCGTCGACCCGGTGCTCGAAGGCCTGGTCCGGGCCAAGCAGGACCTGCTGGCCGGCGAGCATGAGGACAGCGACGGCCACGGCCGCTTCTCGATCATGCCCATGATGCTGCACGGCGATGCCGCATTTGCCGGCCAGGGCGTGGTCGCCGAAACGCTCAACCTGGCGCTCCTGAAGGGCTACAGCACCGGCGGCACCATCCACATCGTGGTGAACAACCAGATCGGATTCACCACGGCGCCAACGGATTCGCGCTCCAGCGAGTACTGCACAGACGTGGCCAAGATGATCGGTGCGCCGATCTTCCACGTCAACGGCGACGACCCCGAGGCGTGCGGCTGGGTGGCCCGCCTGGCCGTCGACTTCCGCGAGGCGTTCAAGAAGGACGTCGTCATCGACATGCTGTGCTACCGCCGCCGCGGCCACAACGAAGGCGATGACCCGTCGATGACCCAGCCGTACATGTACGACGTCATCGACACCAAGCGCGGCGTCCGCAAGACCTACACCGAAGCCCTCATCGGCCGTGGTGACATCTCCATGAAAGAGGCCGAGGACGCGCTGCGCGACTACCAGGGTCAGCTGGAGCGCGTCTTCAACGAGGTCCGCGAGCTGGAGAAGCACGAGATCGAGCCGAGCGAATCGGTCGAGTCCGACCAGACCATCCCGCAACGCCTGCTGACCGCGGTGGACAAGTCGCTGCTGGCCCGCATCGGCGACGCACACCTGGCCCTACCCGAGGGCTTCACCGTGCACCCGCGCGTCAAGCCGGTGCTCGAGAAGCGCCGCGAGATGGCCTACGAGGGCAAGATCGACTGGGCGTTCGGCGAGCTGCTTGCCCTGGGCTCGATGATCGCCGAAGGCCGGCTGATCCGGCTGTCCGGCCAGGACACCCAGCGCGGCACCTTCACGCAGCGGCACGCGGTCCTCATCGATCGCAAGACCGGCGAGGAGTTCACTCCGCTACAGCTGCTGGCGACCAACACCGACGGCACCCCGACCGGCGGCAAGCTGCTGGTCTACAACTCGGCACTGTCCGAGTACGCGGCCGTCGGCTTCGAGTACGGGTACTCGGTGGGCAACCCCGACGCCATGGTGCTGTGGGAAGCCCAGTTCGGTGACTTCGTCAACGGCGCGCAGTCGATCATCGACGAGTTCATCAGCTCCGGCGAGGCCAAGTGGGGCCAGCTCTCCGACGTCGTGCTGCTGCTGCCGCACGGTCACGAGGGCCAGGGCCCGGACCACACCTCGGGCCGCATCGAGCGGTTCCTGCAGGTGTGCGCCGAGGGCTCCATGACCGTGGCGCAGCCGTCCACCCCGGCCAACTACTTCCACCTGCTGCGCAGGCACGGCCTCGACGGCATCCACCGCCCGCTGATCGTCTTCACCCCGAAGTCCATGCTGCGCAACAAGGCGGCCGTCAGCGACGTCAAGGACTTCACCGAGATCAAGTTCCGCTCGGTGCTCGAAGAGCCCACCTATGAAGACGGCATCGGCGACCGGTCGAAGGTCACCCGGGTGTTGCTGTGCAGCGGCAAGCTGTACTACGACCTGGTGGCCCGCAAGGTCAAGGACAACCGCGAGGACATCGCGATCATCCGCATCGAGCAGCTGTACCCGCTGCCCAGGCGCCGGCTCGAGGCGACGCTGGCGCAGTACCCGAACGCGCAACAGTACTTCTGGGTGCAGGAAGAGCCGGCCAACCAGGGTGCCTGGCCGACGTTCGGCCTGAGCCTGCCGGAACTGCTGCCGGACCGCCTCACCGGCATCAAGCGCATCTCGCGCCGGGCCATGAGCGCACCGTCATCGGGTAGCTCGAAGGTGCACGCCATCGAGCAGCAGGCCATCATCGACGAGGCCTTCGCCTAGTCCGCCAGAACGGCAAGAAATGGTCGCTGTCATCTGATGACAGCGACCATTTCGCCGTTCTGAGGGTGCAGGCCCGACCCGGGCCGCCAGGTCAACGCGTCAGCACCAGCGGACCCGATTCGGTGATCGCCACGGTGTCCTCGGTATGGGCCGTCCGAGAGCCGTCAGCCGATCGGATGGTCCAACCGTCGCGGTCGTAGCGGATGCGGTTGGTGCCTGCGGCCCACCACGGCTCCAGCGCCAGCGTCATCCCCGCCCGCAGCTTCAGGCCCCGGCCGGGTCTGCCGACGTTCGACACGTGTGGGTCCTCGTGCATGGTCCGGCCGAGCCCATGCCCGCCGAACTCGGCGTTCACCGAATAGCCGTAGTCAGCGGCGACGGCACCGATGGCAGCCGAGATATCGCCGAGCCGGTTACCCGGCCGGGCCGCGGCGATGCCGGCAGCCAGCGCCTCCTCGGTGGCCCGAACCAGCCGTACGTCGGCGGGGGCGGGTGTGCCGATGATCACGGTGCGGGCCGCATCGGCCACCCAGCCGCCGATGGACACCGCGAAGTCCATGGTGAGCACGTCACCGTCGCGTAGCCGATAGTCGTGCGGAAGACCGTGCAGCACAGCATCATTGACCGACAGACAGATGACATTGCGGAATGGGCCCGTGCCGAAGGAGGGGTCGTAGTCCCAGTAGCAGGACTGGGCGCCGCGGCGTTTGATCATGTCGCGCGCGTGGTGCTCCAGATCGAGGAGATTGACACCGATGGCGGCCAGACCGCTCAGCTCGGTCAGCACTTCGGCCACGAAGCCGCCCGTGATCCGCATCTGCTCGATCTCGGCGGCGGTCTTCAGTTCGATCATGCAGCACCCTCCGGATTGGTATTTAAATACCAGAGCAAGCCTAGCGGTATTTGAATACCGACGCTACGGTGGTCCCATGGTCCGCACCCCGCTGAGTCCCGAGCAAGTCGCGGCAGGCCGCCGGCTCGGCGCAGCGCTGCGCACCGCGCGGGGCGCCCGCACCCTCGAAGACGTGGCCCGTTCAGCGGGCATCTCACCCGAGACATTGCGCAAGATCGAAACCGGCCGCCTACCCTCGCCCGCGTTCGGCACCGTCATCGGACTCAGCGACGCGCTCGGCATGCCCCTGGAGGTCTTGGCAGATGTATGGCGACCGGCCCGGGCCGCGGCCTCATAACCGGCAGCCGGATCGGTCCGATGAGCACGCCCGCCGACGCAATCTGGGTTGGCGGATGTGGTGCGGTCCCGGCATGTCCACCTATCTGGTCAGCGCAACCAAACCTGCCGGGGATAGAACCGCGGGTATCGGCTAGCCTGACGCCAAGTCAAGACGCGTCAACACAAGGGAGTGTTCATGGAGGGCTTCGCCGGGAAAGTCTGTGTCGTCACCGGAGCCGGATCGGGTATCGGTCAAGCCCTTGCCATCGAACTCGCCCGCTCGGGCGCCAAGCTGGCGATCAGTGACGTCAACACCGAGGGCCTCGCCGAGACCGAGGCCCAGATCAAGGCCATCGGCGCCCCGGTCAAGACCGACCGTCTCAACGTCACCGAGCGCGAAGCCTTCGCGCTGTACGCCGACGCCGTGGCCGAGCACTTCGGCAAGGTCAACCAGATCTACAACAACGCCGGCATCGCCTTCACCGGCGACATCGAGATCAGCCAGTTCAAAGACATCGAACGCGTCATGGACGTCAACTTCTGGGGCGTCGTCAACGGCACCAAGGAGTTCCTGCCGCACCTGATCGCCTCCGGCGACGGCCACGTCATCAACGTCTCCAGTGTCTTCGGCCTGTTCGCCGTCCCTGGCCAGGCCGCCTACAACGCCTCCAAGTTCGCCGTCCGCGGCTTCACCGAGGCCCTGCGCCAGGAGATGAAACTGGCCGGCCACCCGGTCAAGGTCACCACAGTGCATCCCGGTGGCATCAAGACCGGCATCGCCCGCAACGCCACCGCAGCCGAGGGCATCGACCCGAAGGAACTGGCCAAGGCCTTCGACGCGAAGCTGGCCAAAACCACCCCTGAACGCGCTGCCACGATCATCCTGGAAGCGGTCCGCAAGGGCCACGCCCGCGTGCTCGTCGGACCGGACGCCAAGCTGCTGGACCTGATCATCCGAGCCACCGGCTCGGGTGCCTATCAGGACCTGTTCTCGCGGGTCACGTCCCGCGTCATGCCGTCGCGTTCGCACTGACAACTCAAGGAGCACTGATGGAGGGATTCGCCGGCAAGGTCTGTGTGATCACCGGGGCCGGATCGGGCATCGGCCAGGCATTGGCCATCGAGCTCGCCCGCTCGGGCGCGAGCCTGGCGATCAGCGATATCGACACCGACGGCCTGGCCAAGACAGAGGAACAGGTCAAGGCCATCGGCGCCCCGGTGAAAGCCGACCGCCTCAACGTCGCCGAGCGTGAGGCCTTCGAGGTCTACGCCGGCGAGGTGGTCAAGCACTTCGGCAAGGTCAACCAGATTTACAACAACGCCGGGATCGCCTTCACCGGCGACGTCGAGGTCAGCCAGTTCAAGGACATCGAACGGGTCATGGACGTCGACTTCTGGGGCGTCGTGAACGGCACCAAGGTGTTCCTGCCGCACCTGATCGCCTCGGGCGACGGCCACGTCGTCAACGTCTCGAGTATCTTCGGCCTGTTCGCGGTGCCCAGCCAATCCGCCTATAACGCAGCCAAATTCGCGGTGCGCGGCTTCACCGAGGCCCTGCGCCAGGAGATGAAGCTGGCCGGCCACCCGGTCAAGGTCACCACGGTGCATCCGGGCGGCATCAAGACCAACATCGTGCGCAACTCCACCGCCGCAGCCGATATCGACTCCGCGGGCCTGAACAAGTTGTTCGACAGGTGCGCCCTCACCACCCCGGAACAGGCCGCCAAGATCATTCTCGAAGCGGTGCGCAAGGGCCACGCCCGGGTACTGGTCGGACCCGACGCCAAGATCATCGACGTGATCGTCCGGATCACCGGATCAGGCGCCTACCAGGGATTGTTCGCGGCCATCGCCGGACGGGTGCTGCCGAAGCTCGGCTAGTGGTCGAGCGGGTGCTGGGCCAACCACGCACCCGCCACCGCCGCCGGGTCGGCACCCTTGTCGACCTGACCGATCATGTCGGTCAGCGTCGCGGTATCCAGTTCGCCGGCAATTCCGTTGAGCGCCAACACCTGTTGCTCAGCCAGGACATTGCGGCGGTACAACGGCACCACGTTCTCGGCGCGGATCAGCGCGGTCCGGTCGGTCAGCACAGTGACCCCTGCAGGTGCCGCCGGCGCCGCCGTCGAGGTCCACGCCAGTGTCACGGCACCCGCCTTCAGCGCCGCGAAAAGACTTGCGGTATCCGGAAATTCACGCGCCACCGGCAAGACGCAGTCCCCCACCCGCTTGGGATGGGCGGCCCGCACGACGACCCCGACGGACAGGTCACGGCAATGGTTCGGCAGCGCCGCGGCGTCGCGGGCACCCCATGTCGCCGCCGTCGCCTCGGTCACCGCGACGGCAGGTTTGTCCTGAGCTGACGCCGTGTAGTCGGCCGCGGCCACGCCTTCGGGCAGCGCCGAGATCATCGACCGGTACACCTGCTCGTCGGCCCGCGCCGTGGCGTGCGGGACGAACCTCGCGAGCAGTTCACCGGTCAGACCCGGTGCCACCGTGACATCAGCGGAATCGAGCGCCGCAACAGGATCCGGGACCAGCTGCACGCGGGTCGGGATACCGAAATATCCCAGCGCCGCCGAGTACAGATGGGCCAGCAGCTTCGACTCGTTGGTCGGCGCCGCACCGACCGTCAGTGCGGGGGCCGGCGGCGCAGGTTGGTCGCTGCCGCAACCCGCCGCCGTCGCGGTGAGCAGTGCGGCCAACGCCACACCGCCCGCCGCGACCCAGCGGTTCACGATGCTCAGGCTTGCGATGCGGCAGCCACTGCGGCTGCCACCGCCGGACCCACGCGCGGGTCGAGCGCGCTGGGCACGATGTAATCGACGGACAGGTCATCACCCACGACGGAGAAAATGGCTTCTGCGGCAGCCACTTTCATGGCTTCGGTGATGCGGCGGGCACCGGCGTCCAGGGCTCCGCGGAACACACCCGGGAAGGCCAGCACGTTGTTGATCTGGTTCGGGAAGTCGCTGCGGCCGGTGGCCACGACCGCCGCGTACTTGCGCGCGGTGTCCGGGTGGATCTCCGGGTCCGGGTTCGACAGCGCGAACACGATGCCGCCCGGTGCCATGGTCGCGATGAATTCTTCGGGCACCACACCGGCGGACACCCCGAGGAAGACGTCAGCTCCGTCGAGGGCCTCGGCCACACCGCCGGTGATGCCACGCGGGTTGGTGCGCTCGGCCAGCGTCGCCTTGAAGGAGTTGAGGTCGCCGCGGCCCGAGTGCACGATGCCCTTGCTGTCCAGCACGATGATGTCGCGGATACCGCTTTCGAGCATGATCTTGGTGCACGCGACGCCGGCCGCACCGGCGCCGGACACCACGACCTTGAGGTTGTGCATGTCGCGCTCGAGCACCTTGGTGGCGCCCATCAGGGCGGCGAGCACCACGATGGCGGTGCCGTGCTGGTCGTCGTGCATGACGGGGCAGTCCAGCGCCTCGATGACGCGGCGCTCGATCTCGAAACATCGCGGAGCGGAGATGTCCTCCAGGTTGACGGCGCCGAACGTCGGACGCAGCCGGATGAGGGTTTCGACGATTTCGTCGGGGTCCTTGGTATCCAGCACGATCGGGATGGAGTCGAGGCCGCCGAAGGTCTTGAACAGGGCGCTCTTGCCCTCCATGACCGGCAGCGAGGCCGCCGGTCCGATGTCGCCGAGGCCGAGGACGGCGCTGCCGTCGCTGACGACGGCGACCAGGCGATTGGCCCAGGTGTACTTCTTGGCCAGGGTCGCATCGGCCGCGATGGCGCGGCTGACCTGGGCGACGCCCGGCGTGTAGGCGATCGACAACGCGCGCTGGGTATCCAGCGGCTCGTTGAGGGCTACGGAGAGCTTGCCCCCTTCGTGGGCGGCGAAAATCTCCGCATCATCGATGACCACCTGGGGTGTGCGCACGGCACCTGACTTCTCTGACACCGCGTTAGGCTACTTCACACAAAAGCTACCCGCCGGTTACGCGTAGCATTTGCGAGGGCCGTATGGGCCTACACAGTCCGCCCCACGGGAGGTCTTGCCGCATGCCCTCGTTTCGCGCACTACAGCCTTCGAACTTCCGGCCCACCCCGAAGAAGGCCGTTACCGGCCCTGATGCCAGCTCCATCCATGTGCCGGTCGCGCGCGCCATGGTGGACTGCGGTGTCTACGTCGACGGGGCGCGCCTCCCGGGCAAGTACACCCACGGCGCCGCGGTCGCCAAGGTGCGGGAGCTGCGCGCTGATGGACAAGACGCGTTCGTCTGGATCGGGCTGCACGAGCCCGACCACCATCAGATGCAGGCCGTCGCGGACGTCTTCGGGCTGCATGAACTGGCCGTCGAGGACGCGGTCTGCGCACATCAGCGACCCAAGCTGGAGCGGTACGACCAGACCCTGTTCCTGGTACTCAAGACGGTCAGCTACGTGGCACACGAATCGGTGGCCAACGCCCGCGAGATCGTCGAGACCGGTGAGATCATGGTGTTCGTCGGCCCCGAATTCGTGGTCACAGTCCGGCACGGAGAACACACCGGGCTGGCCGGGGTGCGGCATCGGTTGGAGCAGGCGCCCGGCATCCTGAAGCTCGGACCCTATGCGGTGATGCATGCCATCGCCGACCATGTGGTGGACAGCTATCTCGATGTGACCCAGCTGGTCGAAAACGACATCGACACCGTCGAGCAGAGCGTTTTCTCGTCGCACACCCAGACCGACATCGAGAGCATCTACCTGCTCAAGCGCGAGGTGGTCGAGCTGCGGCATTCCGTGAACCCGCTGACCATGGCCTTGCAGCGCCTGCTTTCCGATCACAACGACCTGATCTCGAAAGAGGTCCGGCGCTACATCCGCGACGTCAATGACCACAACAGCCAGGCCGCCGACCGGATCACCGGTTTCGACGACCTGCTGAGTTCCCTGGTGCAGGCCGCTCTCGGCAAAGTCGGGATGGAACAGAACGTCGATATGCGCAAGATCTCGGCGTGGGTAGCCATCGCCGCGGTGCCGACCATGATCGCCGGCATCTACGGCATGAACTTCGAAAACATGCCCGAATTGCATTGGCATTACGGGTATTTCGTAGTCCTGGCGGTCATGGCGACGGTGTGCACGGGGTTGTACCGGACCTTCCGGCGCAACAATTGGCTCTAGCGCGTGAACTGACGGCAACGCGGAGCCGAACGGCATCTTTCGTAAAACGCGACGCGGAATGCCGCAGGTCAGGCATGATTTCGAGATGAAAATCGGAACCATGTCCCTCGCGGTGGCGGTGGCCTTCGCGAGCGCTGCGCTTGCCGGCGTCGCCGCGCCGGCCGCCCACGCCAACGGCGCGGACGCCGTCATCAGGGACCTCGAGAGCGAGGGCTATACCGTGAGGCTCAACTGGCTCAACGGCAACAAGCCGACGCTCCTGCCGCGCTGCACCGTAGTCCGGGTCAACAACCCATCCTCCGACGAACCGGCCGAGGGCGACGTCGTGTGGGCGGATATCTCCTGCCCGAACAACACGTCCTAGCTCGGCTCGGCAGCGCGGCGGCGTTGATCGAGGACGTCGACGCCGTCCTGCTGCCAGGCTTCGCGCATGGCGTCGGCGCCCTTGAGTCGCACCCAGGCGGCCTCGGTGGCGGTGATCGGCGTCGCGGTGAGGATCCGCACCGGCTGGTACGGCTCGGGTAGCGCGACCTCACCAATGTCACTGGTGCCCAACAGAAATGCGGTGAACGCCGCGCCCTGCCATACAGGTCCCTGAAGATCGATGAGAGCATCCGGCTCCAGGATCAGACCTTCGACGGTCGGCGCGGACGCCAGTATCGCGATCGAGCGGGCCAGACCCGGGGGCGTCGGGCCACGCAGGGACAGCACAGCTTCCGCACGTGGACCACTGATCCCGTCGGCCATCATGTCGGTCGGGTCCGCCATGGGATACCGCGAACACCCGTGGGACACATAGTGATACACGTCGCCGTCGGTCGGACCGAAGCGCAGCACTTCGATGGGGTCGGCACCGAGAAAGGTGACGCTGGCGCCCACCGGCTCGGCCGTGCTGCCGCGCCCGGCGAAATACCCCGCCACATGGGCCTTTACCGCTCCGAGAACGTCGGTCACTGCGGTAGTGACAGGTTGCGACCCGTGGCCGGGTCGAACAGGATCAGTTTGGACGTGTCCAGAGCCAGCTCGATCTTGCTGCCCGCGGTCGCCGACGACTTGGCCGAAACCCTTGCCACATAAGTATTCTCACTCGAGCCGGCGTCCACGGTGTCGTGAGCCAGCTGCTCCAGCTGGGCAGCCTGCGCGCCGGTACCTTCGATGCGGAAGTGCACGTATTTGTCGGCGCCGAGCGACTCCACCAGCTCGGCCTCGACCTCGAAGGTCAGTGACTGGATGCGCGCATAGGCGTCGATCACGGAGGCGTCGTCGAACTGCTCGGGGCGCACGCCCGCGATCAGGTCGGCCGACGGCCGGTGCCGGTCCAGCGCGGCGCGAGCCTCGTCGCTCAGGGTCACTTCACCGAACGGGAGCTGCACCCCGACATCGGTCCGGCTGGCCGGGAAGAAGTTCATCGACGGGGAGCCGATGAAGCCCGCGACAAACAGGTTCGCCGGCTCGTTGTACAGCTCGTCGGGCGTGCCGACCTGTTGCGCGACACCGCCACTCATCACCACCACGCGGTCGCCCAACGTCATCGCCTCGGTCTGGTCGTGGGTGACGTAGACGGTGGTGGTACCCAGCCTGGCCTGCAGCCGGGCGATCTCGGTGCGCATCTGCACCCGCAGCTTCGCGTCCAGGTTGGACAACGGCTCGTCCATCAGAAAGGCCTTGGGGCTGCGCACGATGGCGCGGCCCATCGCCACGCGCTGACGCTGGCCACCGGACAGCTGGGCGGGCTTGCGGTCCAGAAGTGGGGTCAGGTCAAGGATTTTCGCGGTTTCCTCGACCTTGGCCGCGATCTCGGCCTTCGGCATCTTCGCGAGGGTGAGCGGGAATGCGATGTTTTGCCGCACCGTCATGTGCGGGTACAGCGCGTAGGACTGGAACACCATCGCGATGTCCCGGTCCCGCGGCTCCTTCTCGTTGACCCGTTCGCCACCGATGCGCAGTTCGCCGGAGCTGATGTCCTCCAGCCCGGCAATCATGTTGAGTGTCGTCGACTTTCCGCACCCCGACGGCCCGACCAGGATGAGGAACTCACCGTCGGCGATGGTCAGCGACAGGTCCTGCACGGCCGTCGCCCCACCGGTGTAACTCTTGGTGACGTGGTCCAAAACGATTTCGGCCATGAATTACCCCTTCACCGCACCGGACGTCAGGCCCGCGACGATTCGTCGTTGGAAGATCAGAACAAAGATGATGATGGGCACCGTGATGACCATCGCCCCCGCGGCGATGGAACCCGTCGGTTCCTCGAATTGCGAACTGCCCGTGAAGTTCGCGATGGCCACCGGCGCGGTGATCGCCCGCTGCGTGGCGGTCAACGACAAGGCCAGCAACAGGTCGTTCCAGGCGAAGATGAATACCAGGATCGCCGCGGTGACGATGCCGGGAGCGGCCAGCGGGGCGATGACCTTCCGGAAGGCCTGCCCCGGCGTGGCGCCGTCCATCTTGGCGGCCTTCTCCAAATCCCAAGGGATTTCCCGGAAGAACGCCGACAGGGTGTAGATCGCCAGCGGCAGGGCGAAGGTGATGTACGGCAGAATCAGGCCCGGCCAGGTGTCGAACAGCCCGACGGTGCGCTCGATGTTGAACAGCGGTGTCACAAGCGAGATCTGGGGGAACATCGAGATCAACAGCGCCAGACCGACCAGCAGCCGCTTGCCCGGAAAGTCCAGGCGCGCGACAGCATAGGCCGCCATGCCACCGATCGTCACCGCGATGGCGGTGGTGATCAGCCCGATTCCGATCGAGTTGACCAGGGCCGAGCCGAAGCCGCCGCCGGTGAAGATGCCCTTGTAGTTGTCGAACGTGACCTGGCGCGGAATCAGATTGCCGTCCTTGACCGTTGACGTCGGCTTGAGTGACAGCGAGAAAATCCACAGCACCGGCAGCAGCGCATACACCACCACCAGGACGTTGACCACACCCCAACCGGCCAACCGGCCGCCGCGTGTCTGATCGCTCATGTCACCGCACCTCGGCTTCCGCCACAGGTTTTCCCGTCGCTTCGCTCGCCCCGGGCGCCGCGGCACCGAAAATCTTGATGTAGATGAACGCGATGATCGCGACGGTGGCGAAGATCAGCACGCTGATCGCCGAGCCAAGCCCGATGTTGAATGCCTTGAACAGGTTGTCGTAACCCAGGATCGACACCGAGCCGGTGTTGTTGGTGCCGCCCGTCAGCACGTAGATGTTGTCGAAGATGCGGAACGCATCCAAGGTGCGGAACAGCAGGGCGACCAGGATGGCCGGTTTCATCAGCGGCAGCGTCACTTTGGCGAACCGTTGCCAGCGGCCCGCGCCGTCCATCTGGGCGGCGTCGAGCAGATCCTGGGGCACCAGCACCAGCCCGGCCAACAGCAGCAGCGACATGAACGGGGTGGTCTTCCACACCTCGGCCAGCACCACGATGGCCAGCGACGGCAACTGCTCGGTGAGCGGAGCGCTGCCCGTGGGCAGCAGGTTCGCGAGGTATCCGGTGCCCGGCGTCCACGCGTAATACCAACTGTAAGAAGCGGCTACGGTCACGATGCCATACGGGATGAGGATGGCGGTGCGCACCACGGAGCTGCCGAACATGGTCCGGTGCATCACCACTGCCAGCGCCATGCCGAGCACGAACTCGATGGCCACCGACACCACCGTGATGCCGAGGGTGACCACGAAAGCCGTCCACCAGTAATGGTCGGTGAGGATCGTCGTGTAGTTGTCCAGCCCCACGAATCGGGTCTCCCGCGGCGCCGCGAGGTTGTCCCGGTGCAGGCTCAGCCATACCGCGTAGCCGACCGGGTACGCGGCCACGGCCAGCATCACCAACACGGCCGGGGCGATCAGTGCATACGCGAGACGGCGCTCGGGGTGGCCGATGCGGCCCGGGGCCGGTCTGTTCACTCGGCGAGCTTCGCTCACGGGATCAGTCCCTTGCCGTCGATCGCCTGTTGCACCTCGGAGGTCAGCTTGTCTGCGGTGGCCTCTGGGTCGATCTTGGTGATCGGTGCCAGCGTCGCCGAAATCCGCGTCGAGACAGCCTGATACTGCGGCGTGACGGGCCGCACCGCGGCATCGGCGAGTTGACGACGGATCACCGCGTACTGCGGGTACTTGGCCTGGAACTTGGGCTCGTCGTACAGCGATGCGCGCACCGCGGGCAGTCCGCCCTCCACAGATGTGTACTCCTGATTTGCCGCGCTGCGCATGCACCGGATGGCTTCGAAGGCCTCGGCCTTGTGCGTACTGTCCTTGCCCACAGCGAGATTCAGCCCACCGATGGTGACCTTCGCCGGCACCCCGGGTTGCACCGACGGGTAGTCCGCGAAGCCGAACACCTTCTTGCTGTCGTCGTAGGCGGTATTGAATTGCGCATCGTCGGGCGCGAAGGTGCCGACGTCGTTGATGGCGCTCTTGAGGTCCGCGCGCTCGTTCAGCGGCAGGAACGGCACGCCGCCCTTGACCGCGTTCTCGAGCATGGACGGCAGCACGAACGGCCAGTTCACCTCGAGCGCGGCCTTGCCCTGCTCGAGCGCCAGCCGGGCCGTCCCCTCGTCGGTCTGGGTGATCGACGGGTCGGCGCCGGGCGCGGTGGCCACCGACTTGATGATCTGCAGCGCCTTGACGGTCGCAGTCCGATGCTCAGGGGTGTCGGTCAAGGTGACTTTCTTGCCGTCGTCGGACAGCACGCTGCCGCCCGCACTGGTCAGCAAGGTGTTGAACCAGACCACCAGGCCCTCGTACTGCTTGCCCTGAACGGCAATCCAGCTGGGTCCACCGGCGGCATGCAGCCGGGTCGCCTGCGCCACCATCTCGTCCCAGGTGGCCGGCGGTTCGGGCATCAGATCGGCGCGGTACCAGAGCATCTGGGTGTTGGTCGTGATGGGCGCCGCGAACAGCCGGCCCTTCCACTGCGCGGTCTTCAGCGGACCGGGCAAGGTGTCGTCGGCAGCGTCGGCCTCCGCTTTTCCGGCTGGATCGTCGGCCAGGGGCACAGCCCAGCCGGCCTCGGCGAACTCTGCGGTCCACACCACGTCCAGGCCCATGATGTCGAGGCTCTTGTCGTTGCCGGTCAGCCGGCGGGCCAGCTGCAGCCGCTGATCGTCGGCGCCCTTGGGCAAACTGATCTGCTTGATACTGAAGCGGCCATCGAGCTCGGCATTGCACCGCTTGGCGAGCGCCGAGAAGGTCGCCATCTCATTGGCCGAGGTGTAGACGTTGACGACGGTGCCGCCGGCACCGGACCCGCAGGCGGACACCAACGTGGCGGCCGTGCACGCCGCCGCACCCGCTGCCAGCGCAGCCCGCAGCTTTCCCGCGCGCACCACGGACGCCTCCTGTCTCACGGGAACCTCCCGCGCGCAAACCGTAGAGCGCAGAAGGTGTGCCATGCAACATATCGTCGACGTCAGGAGCCGATCAGGTGCCTCGGTGGCGACGCCAGGAGCCGATCAGGTGGCCGGCCCCGGAAGGCTCAGAGCGACAGCCGGCCCAACAGATCACGCCCCTGCTCGGCGCACACCGGATCGCACAATACGTCGTACCGTCCGGCGACCAGTTGCATGGTGGAGCTGAAATCTCTTGTGCCGCGCGACATCGCGTATTGCACGCCGGAGGTGATCAAGCCGAAGAACACACCGGCGATCAGACCGGTGAGCAGCGATCCCCACGCGTTGGTGCCGAAAAGCCCCAGCACCAGCCCGATGAACAGGCCCAGCCATGCGCCGGTCAGAATGCCGCCGCCCAGCACGCGCGGCCAGGTGAGCCGCCCGGTGACCCGCTCGACCTGCATGAGGTCGACGCCCACGATGGTGACGTGCTGCACCGGAAACTGTTGGTCTGACAGGTAATCGACGGCGCGCTGCGCCTCGGCATAGGTCGGGTAGGACCCGATGGGCCAGCCCTTCGGCGGGGTCGGCAATCCGGGCTGTCCACCCGGGCCCGGGGTCCGGTCGGGCTGCAGCGGATTCGTCATGCCCCTGGTCTCCTGTCACTCGCCGCGGAACGCACTTCGGCTACCACGATGCCATGATCTCTTAGGCTAGGTTGGTCGGCATGACAAGTCCGGGCGCGGAGTCAGGGCAGCCCTCCTGGGATCCGTCGCAGCCGGCCAGTCCGTCGGCCCGGCCGTCCGGCACCGACGCCGAACCGACCAGCGACTACCCGGTGTACGAATACCCGCCGCTCGAAGCGCCCGGGCCCACCGCGGCGCCTTGGCAGCAGGGTCCGGCCGCGCCCCAGCCCCACTTCCAACCCCAGCCACCGACAGGCCCGTTTGCCGCGCCTGCCGGCCCACCGCCGGGCTTCTACGGTCCCCCGCCCGCCGCGCCGTACGGCCCACCGTCGGGGTTCGTGCCGCCGGCCGGCTTCCTGCCGCCCCCGATGTATTCGTCGTACCCGCCGCCGCCGGCGAACGACGGCATGGCCATCGGATCGCTGGCGTGTTCGCTGGTCGCGTTACCGCTCTATTTCATGTGTTTCATCGGTCCGGTCGTCTCGCTGCTGGGCATCGTCCTCGGCATCGTGGCCGTGATGCAGGGCAAGGGCCGGCCGCAGACCAACGGCCGCACCATGGCCATCGCGGGAATCGCCATCGGTGGCGTGTCCATCGTCGTCGGCCTGCTCGGCTTCGCGCTGTTCTACGACTGGGCGATTCACCAAGATCCGAACTTGTGATCGGCGCACGAGTCAACCGACTGGCGGTCGGCTCGGTCGTGTGCGCACTGGCCGGTGTGGTGCTGGGCCCCGTGGCGCTCATCGGCGTGGGACTCGGCGTGGTCGCCTACGAGCGGATCCCCGGCAGCGGCACCAGGGGCCGCGCTCTGGCGCTCAGCGGCATCGTGTGCGGCGCCCTGGCGTTCCTGCTCAATCTGTTTCTGGTCGTGCTCGTCCTCGGCGCGTAGCCGACCCGCTCACGCCGGCGGGCTGAACCGCTCGCCGGTGCGCGTCATCCCGGCGGCACGTCCCTTGCCCGCGATCACCAGCGCCATCTTGCGACTGGCCTCGTCGATCATCTCGTCGCCGAGCAACACCGCACCGCGGGCACCACCGGCCCGCGAGGTGTGCCATTCGTAGGCCTCGAGGATCAGCTCGGCATGGTCGTAGTCGGCCTGGCGCGGACTGAAGATCTCGTTTCCGGCGGCGATCTGGTCGGGGTGCAGAACCCACTTCCCGTCGTACCCGAGCGCCGCGGTCTGGCCTGCGACGCGCGTGAACGCCTCGGTGTCCTTCACCTTGAAATACGGGCCGTCGATGGCATTGATGCCGTGCGCCCGCGCCGCCACCAGAATCGTCATCAGCACGTGGTGATAGGCGTCGCCGACGCCGTAGCCGACGGGCTGCTCCCCGACCACCAGAGTGCGCATGTTCAGGCTGGCCATCAGATCCCCGGGCCCGAAGATCAGCGCCTGCACGCGCGGGCCACCGGCGATGGAGTCGGCGTTGGTCAGCCCCTTGGCGTCTTCGATCTGGGCCTCGATGCCGATGCCGCCGACAGGCAGCCCATGCGTGCGCTCCAGCTGGGTCAGCAGCAGATCGAGCGCCTGCACGTGCGAGACATCGCTGACCTTCGGCAGCACGATGACGTCGAGCTCGCCGCCCCCGCGCGCGACCGCTGTGACGACCTCGATCACGTCGGCGTACGTCCAGGGGGTGGTCCAGTCATTGACCCGGAGTCCACGCAGCTGGCCCGCCCAGCCCGGCTCGCACAACGCCTGCGCCACCCGGGTGCGCGCCGCGGCCTTCGCGTCGGCTGCGACCGCGTCCTCGAGGTCGAGGAACACCTGATCGGCCGGCAAGGTCTTGGCCTTCGCGATCATCTTGTCGCTGCTGCCCGGAACAGAAAGGCAGGTACGGCGGGGCCGATACACGTTCTCCACGACCCCACTCTCTACCCTGTGGTGCATGGTGGCGGTCAACAGGGTCTTCGTGGCTCGGCTCGCTGGATTGGTCGTGCTGGGCCCTGATGGAGAATCGGTCGGCCGGGTGCGCGACGTGGTCGTGAGCATGGGCGTCATCCGCCAGCAACCGCGGGTGCTCGGCCTCGTCGTGGAACTGACCACGCGCCGCAGAATATTCGTCCCGATCCTGCGAGTGACCTCGATCGAGCACAACTCCGTCACCCTCACGGGAGCGACCATCTCGCTGCGCCGGTTCGAACAGCGCCCGGGCGAGGCCCTGGTTCTCGGGCAGATCTTGGACACCCGCGTCCGCGTCAGGGATCCGGAGCTCGAACAGCTCGCCGGCCTCGATGTCGTCGTGGTCGACCTCGCCATCGAGCAGACCCGGTCGCGCGACTGGTTGGTCACCCGCGTCGCGGTGCGGCACCGCCGGCTGGGCCGACGCACCACGGTGCACGTGGTCGAGTGGCAGAACGTCATCGGGCTGACGCCGTCGGCGCTCGCGCTGCCCGGTCAGGGCGTCGCCCAGTTGCTGGAGCAGTTCGACGGCCAGCGTCCCGTCGAGGTCGCCGACGCGCTCCGCGACCTGCCGGCCAAACGCCGTCACGAAGTGGTCAGGGCTCTCGACGACGAGCGGCTGGCCGACATCCTGCAGGAGCTCTCCGAACCCGAGCAGGCCGAACTGCTCAATCAGCTGGGCACCGAGCGTGCCGCGGACGTGTTGGAAGAGATGGACCCCGACGACGCCGCCGACCTGCTCGGCGAGCTCGACGCCACCCGCGCCGCCGTGCTGCTGGACCGGATGGACCCCGATGACGCCGAGCCGGTGCGGCGCCTGCTGCAGCACTCTCCCGACACCGCCGGTGGTCTGATGACGCCCGAGCCCGTCGTCCTCGCCCCCGACACCACGGTCGCCGAGGCGCTCGCCCGCGTCCGCGACCCCGAGCTGACCTCGGCGCTGGCGTCCATGACGTTCGTGGCGCGGCCGCCGACCGCGACGCCGACCGGACGCTACCTGGGCCTCGTGCACACGCAACGGCTGCTGCGCGAACCGCCGGCCACCCAAGTCGGCGGCATCCTCGACACCGATCTGCCGGTGCTGTCCCCAAACAGCTCGCTGGCCGAGGTGACGCGCTACTTCGCCGCCTACAACCTGGTGTCCGCGCCAGTGGTCGACGACGAGAATCACCTGCTCGGCGCCGTCACCGTCGACGACCTGCTCGACCACCTGCTGCCCGCCGGCTGGCGCAGTGCCGACGGACCAGGGCCGGACTCGACCCAGGCCATCACTGACAACATCTCGGGAGCGGGCCGGTGAGCGAGCCTTCGGCACGGCAGCGCCTGGACATTCCGCGCACGTCCCGCTTCCGGCTGACGCCGCGCTTGGACGTCGAGGCGGTCGGTCGGTTCAGTGAAGGGATCGCCCGGTTCCTGGGCACGGGCAAATATCTGCTCATCCAGACGGTCATCGTGATCATCTGGATCGCCTTCAACCTGATCGCCATCAGCCTGCAATTCGACCCGTACCCGTTCATCCTGCTGAACCTGGCGTTCTCGACCCAGGCCGCATACGCGGCACCACTGATTCTGCTGGCGCAGAACCGTCAGGAAAACCGGGACCGGGTGTCGCTCGAAGAAGACCGCCGGCGCGCGGCGCAGACCAAAGCCGACACCGAATTCCTGGCGCGCGAACTGGCCGCGCTGCGGTTGGCCGTCGGCGAGGTGGCCACTCGGGACTACCTCCGCCGCGAACTCGACGAGTTGCGGACGCTGATTGCTCAGCAGAACGGCGGCAAGGGCGGATCCGGCAAACGCAAGACCGGAAAGTCACGTCCGCCGGTCGAGGAAAACGAGGCTTTCGGCGACTCCGCGGGCGGCTCCGCCCCGGCCGCCGATGAGAGTTTCCACTCGGCGGAAACATTGCTACGCCAACCGCCCGCGGAGTAGGTATGGTGACTTGAATCACAACACATGTCACCGGGGTCACTCCGGTATTCCACTTCCATAGGATGGCTTAGTGCTTATCGGGGGCGACACCGCTGACTCCGCGGACGACGCTGCGTCTGCTACTGACCCCCACGCACTTCTAGGTGAATCCGCACTGGTAGACGACACTGTCGAGGACTATGACGCCGCTGTCGCCGACGAAGCTGATCCGGCCGACGAAGGCGTCCCGGGCCGCCGCCGCCGAATGGCCCGGGCAATGCGCCGCCCACTGGCCGGCGTCGCGGTCGTCGCGCCACTCGTGCTGATGCTCGCCGTCGGCGGTTCCGCGCCTACTCGGCAAACAGTGCACAACAGCGCCACCGCGGGCGTCACGCCACTGGCGGCCGTCACACCCACCAGCCCCAGCCCCAGCAACCGGGCCGGTATGACGGTGGTGGCGTCCGATCAAGTGCCGCGCGCCCTGCACATGGATCCGACCACGGCCCTGTCTCCGCCGCCGGCGTCGCTGGTGATGGCGCCCGGCGGGCTGCGGATTCCGCCGGTCGTGCTCAACGCCTACCGCACCGCCGAG
The DNA here is from genome assembly GCF_054515875.1 of Mycolicibacterium sp. HS_4_1. Lineage (NCBI taxonomy): Bacteria > Bacillati > Actinomycetota > Actinomycetes > Mycobacteriales > Mycobacteriaceae > Mycobacterium > Mycolicibacterium sp. HS_4_1. Next base: position 1,219,710 of record NZ_CM137261.1, on the reverse strand, counting down.
AAGATCATGGCGACCAACGCCCCGGGCTGCGGTATCAGCTGGAACCTGCTCGCCGGTATCGGTCGCATCGAATCCGGGCACGCCAACAGCGGTGCCACGGACGCGCGCGGCACCGCGCTCACCCCGATCCTCGGACCTGTCCTGGACGGCACGCTGGCCGGCAACGAGGTCATCGTGCAGAGCATCGCGGCCGGGCGGGTGACCTACGCCCGCGCACTGGGCCCCATGCAGTTCCTGCCCGGCACCTGGGCCCGGTATGCCGCGGACGCCATCGGCGACGGCAAGCCCGACGTCCAGAACGTTTACGACGCATCCCTCGCCGCGGCGCGCTACCTGTGCAGTGGCGGACTGAACCTGCGTGATCCGTCGCAGGTGCTGACGGCGATCCTGCGCTACAACAACTCGATGCCCTACGCCCAGAACGTGCTCGGTTGGGCGAAGGCTTACGTCACCGGTATCGCACCGGTCGACCTGCCGCCGATCGTCGGCCCGCCGCCCGCCATCGGCGACCAGCACCTGGACAACCCCGAGGGGCTCGGGCCGGGCCTGCCCATCAACGCGATGGGACTGCCGTCCGACGATCCGCTGGCGTTGACGCCCGCGCTGCAGATGGGACGCACGGGTCCGTTGCCCGGCCCGGCGGAGCCGAAGCAGAACTGTGCGGTGTTCTGCCTGCAAGGTGGACCTGCCCCGAGCGCGGCGCCCATTCCGGCTCCCGATGCCCCGGCACTGGACGCGCAGCAGCCGAACCCGTTCAACCTGCCACCGTTCCAGCTGCCGCCGGCTCCTCTCGCGCCGCCGCCGGCACCCGTCGCGCCGGCCCCGGCTCCCGCCCTTGGCGGCCCCATTCCGGTGACCGCCGTGGGTGTGGGCACCCCGGCCGCCGGCCCGGTCGGAGCGGCTCCTGGTCCCGCCGTCGCGCCCGCAGCGGTGGCCGCGGCACCCGGCCCCGCCGCTGCGCCACCTGCGGATCCCGGACCACCGCCGGCGCCGGCCTTCCCTGGCCTACCCTGACCAGCTGCCGGCGCGCTGACCGGCAGTTATAAACTCACAAGTAATGTCTGCTGAGCTGAATGCCGCCGTGCGTGCCGCACTGGGCAAAGTTGTCGACCCTGAACTGCGCCGCCCGATCACCGAGGTCGGCATGGTCAAGGACGTGACCGTCGAATCCGACGGTGCCGTGCACGTCGAGATTTACCTGACCACGTCGGCCTGCCCCAAGAAGACCGAGATCACCGATCGGGTCACCGCGGCCGTCATCGACGTGCCGGGCACCGGCGCGGTCAAGGTGACCCTCGACGTGATGAACGACGAGCAGCGCGCCGAACTGCGCAAGCAACTGCGCGGCGACTCCAAGGAGCCGGTCATCCCGTTCGCCCAGCCGGGCTCGCTGACCCGGGTGTACGCAGTGGCGTCCGGCAAGGGCGGCGTCGGCAAGTCCAGCGTGACGGTGAACCTGGCAGCCGCACTGGCCGCCAAAGGCCTGTCGGTCGGCCTGCTCGACGCCGACATCTATGGCCACTCGGTGCCCCGGATGATGGGCGTGCAGGATCGGCCCACCCAGGTGGATTCGATGATCCTGCCGCCGGTTTCGCACGACGTGAAGGTCATCTCCATCGCGATGTTCACCCAGGGCAACACCCCCGTGGTGTGGCGCGGGCCCATGCTGCACCGGGCGTTGCAGCAGTTCCTGGCCGACGTGTATTGGGGTGACCTCGATGTGCTGCTGCTCGACCTGCCGCCCGGCACCGGCGACATCGCCATCTCGGTGGCGCAGTTGATTCCCGGCGCCGAGATTCTCGTGGTCACCACGCCCCAGATGGCCGCCGCCGAGGTGGCCGAGCGCGCCGGCGCGATCGCGGTACAGACCCGTCAGCGCATCGTCGGCGTGGTCGAGAACATGTCCGGACTCACCCTGCCCGACGGCACCACGATGCAGCTGTTCGGCGAGGGCGGTGGCGCACAGGTTGCCGAAAGCCTCACGCGCACAGTCGGTGCCGAGGTTCCACTGCTGGGCCAGGTGCCGCTGGACCCGCGGCTCGTGAGCGCCGGCGACTCCGGCGTGCCCCTGGTGCTTTCCGATGCCGAGTCGGCTGCCGGACAAGCGCTGCGCGGCATCGCCGACAAACTGTCCAGCCGCAAGCGCGGACTGGCCGGCATGTCGCTCGGGCTCGACCCAGCTGGGCGCTGACCCCCTCCTCCGACAGGAATCGACAAGTGACACATATCCATACGCGCAGCGGCGCACAGAACGTCGGCCTGCTGAGCGTGGCGGCCTATCGCCCCGGCCGCGTCGTCACCAACGACGAGATCTGTGAAACCATCGATTCGTCGGACGAATGGATCTACTCCAGGACCGGAATCAAGAACCGCCGGTTCGCCGGCCCTGACGAGTCCGCGGTCACGATGGCGTGCGAGGCCGGCCGCCGCGCCTGCGCGGCGGCGGGATTACGGAGCTCGGACAGTGCTGATGCGCGGTCCGCTTCGCTACCCGCTGTAGACGCGGTCATCGTCGCCACCAGCACCAACTTCCGCAACACCCCGCCGTGCGGGCCCCAGGTGGCCACAGAGATTGGCGCACAGGGCATTCCGGCCTTCGACATCGCCGCGGGCTGCGCCGGATTCGGTTACTCGCTGGGCGTGGCCGCCGACATGATCCGGGCGGGCAGTGCCGGCCGCATCCTCGTGGTGGGCTCGGAGAAGCTGTCCGACGCCGTCGACATGACCGACCGCGGCAACGCTTTCATCTTCGCCGACGGTGCCGCCGCGGTGGTGGTCGGGCCGACCGAAGAGCAAGGCATCGGGCCCACCGTCGCAGGCAGCGACGGCGAGCAGTCCAGCGCCATCGTGCAGGATCTCAGCTGGATCGACTACGCCGAGAACCCCTCCGGCCCAAGGCCTTTCCTGCGCATGGAGGGCCAGACCGTCTTCCGCTGGGCAGCGTTCCAGATGGTCGACGTCGGCAGGCGCGCCATCGCGGCCGCCGGCCTGACGGTCGACGACATCGAGGTCTTCATCCCCCATCAGGCCAACGGCCGGATCAACGAGCTACTCACCAAGGGCCTGGAGCTCAAGCCGGAAACTGTTGTTGCCCAAGATATTCAGGATGCCGGCAACACGTCGGCCGCCTCGATTCCGCTGGCGATGTACACCCTGCTGGACACCGGCGAGGCCAAACCCGGCAGCCTGGCGCTACTCCTGGGCTACGGCGCGGGCCTGGCCTACGCCGCCCAGGTGATCCGGCTGCCGGGATAGCCGCTCAGCCGGCCACACTGGCCAGCTTGCGCTTCTCCTCGTAGAACCGCGCCCGCTCGTCGAGCATGCCGAGGAACCCGATCAGTTGTTCGCGCGCCTGCTCGCCGACCGGCCCGAAATCGTTGCGGTCGAAGATGTTCCAGAAGCGCAGCACCGGGACCAGCACGTCGTCATGGTGGATGCGCAGGTCGTAGATACCGGCCTTGGCGATGGTCAGCGCATTCTTCGCGAAGTCGGTCATACCCAGGCCGGGCATCGCGAAGTTGATGACCTCGCCACAGATGGCGACCATCGCCTCGTCCGGGGCGATCGCTAGGGCCGCGGCCATCAGGTTGCGGTAAAACACCATGTGCAGGTTCTCGTCGGCCGCGATGCGAGCCAGCAGCTGGTCCGCCAGCGGGCAGCCCGACGCCCGGCCGGTATTGCGATGCGAGACGCGCGTGGCCAGTTCCTGAAATGAGACATAGGCGAGCACCGACAGCGCGCTGCGGTCGCCCGCGTCGTAGCCGGCGACGGTGTGCTCCATTCGGAGCCGTTCCAGGGCAACGGGATCGACGCCGCGGGTGACGACGAGATAGTCGCGCAGCGCGATGCTGTGGCGCCCCTCCTCAGCTGTCCACTGCCCGATCCAGGTACCCCACGCACCGTCGCGCGAGAACCGGGTGGCGATCTCGCGGTGATACGACGGCAGGTTGTCCTCGGTCAGGAGGTTGACCGTCAGCGCCGTCTTGGCGACCGGGTCGAGCGGCGAGTCCTCCGGCTGCCAATCTTCGCCGCCGAGGAACGCGAAGTCACGCCCGCGGCTCCACGGGACGTAGTCGTGCGGGAACCATTCCCGCGACATCGACAGGTGCCGGTCGAGGTTCTGCGCGACGACGGGCTCCAGTTCATACAGCACAGCTGTCTGGGTATCCATGGGTCAATCCCTCCATCGGTGGTCGGCGTAGGCCCGCAACGCCACAAACCTACGATACCGTAACCTACGGTACCGTAGGTTAGCGTTCGGTGACCAGATGATGACGACCTTCAGCGCCGATCACAGGAAAAAGCCCGGTCCGTGGGCATGACCACAGACCGGGCTTTTGACCGAGGAAGTCGATCAGCCCCGCAGCGCGGAGGCGAAGATCGCCGGCAGTTTGGCCCAGCTCGGCTTCCCGGTGAACGCGGTGAGGAGCCGGCCGGTGGTCGCGGCCGTCCGGTTGTTGACGAACCACGGCGGCTTCGGCGAAATGGACAGTTCGCCGCCGATCAGCGAGCGCGGCGACGGGCGGAACGGCCCGCGTACCACCGTGCGCTCGGGCTTCTCGAGCAGGAAACCGTTGTGCACCACACCGATCCCGCTTTGCACGTCGGCCAGCGTGTGCCCGGGGAAGGCCCCCCAGGTGGCGTGCGGGGTGAGGTAGCCGACGCCGGTCCAAGCGTTCACCGCCACCGTGCCGTAGTGCAGCGCCTCAATCATGGCGTCGAAGGCCTTGCCGAGGGCCTTGATGGTGGCGGGCGCGGCGACGATGTTGACACCGAGGGTGCCGACGAAGTCCTCGTTGGCCAGGCGGGTGGCCTCGCGGACGAACTCGACGCCGGCGCTGTCCAGGTCGATGACGCCGTACACCGGCGAGAAGTACTCGGTGTTGAGCAATGCGGTGCGGTCTTCGGGATCCACCACCAGCACGCGGTCGCCGAGCCGCTGGGCCTGCGGGTAGGTCGCCTCGGCACCGGCCACCCGGGAATCGGAGCCCGGGTAGTAGGCCGCGCGGTCGGGCGCCGCGGCAATCGCCTTGGTCAGGGCTGCGACGAACTCGTCGCGCTGCGCCCATTTCGACGACAGCACGACGACCTGCGACGCCACGCAGTTGTAGCCGTTGTTGTGCAGCCGCTGGGTGGCGATGTGGTTGGCCTGGAACTCGATGTCTGCGCGGCTCCACTTGCCGGGCACGACGATGGTCGGTGACACCCCGCCGAGCTCGCTGGTGATGTCCTTGTGCAAGATCGGCTCGCCCGCGGCTTTGCGTCGGGCCCCCTCTTCGCCGACACCGAAGACAATGGCGTCGTGGGTCAGGGCGCTGCCTGTCATGTGCACGTGGTCCACCGCGTCGTGCTGCACCAGGTAGGTGCCGACGTCCGCGCCACCGGTGAGGATCCGCACCGCACCGAGCGCGATGAACGGGGCCAGCACCTTGGTCAGCACCGGCAGCAGTGGATCGGTGACCGGGTTGAGCTTGAGCGCCACGACCCTGTTGTGGGCGATCAGCTCGTACACGGTGTCCAGTGGGGCGATCGACGTGATGTTGCCCGCACCGAGTACGACGCCGATGCCGTTGGTCTTGCCCGGATCCCGCTGTGCCAGACCAGCGGTCCGCAGTGCCTCGTCCCGGCTGACACCCGGCTGCAGCCAGACGTCGGCACTGAACCCAGACAGCAGCAGCTTGTCGAAGATATTGAGCGGCAGCACTTTCACCGTGGTGCGGCCCGCGGCGGTGCCGAAGTCGGCGCCGTTCAGCGGGCTCTGGCCAGCCTCCAACTTGGCCAGGCTCGCCGACAGTGCGGCAGCCCCGGCCGCCAGCGGGTAGGGCCCGGAAATCCATTCCTCACCAACGAGCGGCGACTCCGGATTCAGCTGTTTGATTCCGGCCGCGGCCTCGACCCACTCGGCGCCGTGCCGCACCGCCAGCTGCTGCACGTCGTCGAGAATCTGGCGCCGTCGTACCAGAGGGGTTGCGGCCCAAGCCTTCTCACCTTCGGCGAGGTCATCCAGCGCCTGGTCCACCAGGGCCGTGTACGCAGTGTCCGTCATGTCCTGAATTCTCCCGGTGGTGTGGTCGGTATGGGCCGGAATCAGCCGGCGTGCGCTTCGAATTCCAGCAGCGCGTCGTTGTGGTTGTGCTCGTACGGCGTGGGCCCCTGCCCCAGCTCCCGCTTGGCGAGCAGGGCCTGGTACTGCTCGAATGGCGTGGTCCGGCCGAACTTCTTGCGAGCCTCAGCCGGGGTGTAGGTGACCGGGTTCTGGGCCGGGATCTTCATCAGCGCCGGGCCGACGATCGGCGTGGTATGCGGGGTGGTGAAGTCCAGGACCGCGAGCTCGAGGCGCGGGATGCCGGAAACCGCCCGCAGGAACGGCCGCGCGATCAGCTTGGCGATGACGTCATCGGAATAGTTCTGCGGGATACCGCCGAGGGCGCGCATCCACTTCGGCATGGTGGCGATGATGGCACGGCGCATCGGCCAGTTGAACACGCGCCGCATCCAGCTCGGGACGCGCTCGGGCAGGATGTGGTACCCGAGGTCGACAAGGTAGTTCATCATGTTCTGCGCCACCTCGGAGCTGGCCATCTGCGGCCGGTACTGCTCGAAGTACTGCTGGATGCCCGCACGCGTGCGCGGCACGTCGTCCGGGTTGATGGTCTGGAATTCGGCGGCGCGCGCGCATTCTTCCCAATACTGCAGTTCCTCGGCATCGGTCAGCTTGCCCGGCCCGAACATTTCGTAGGTGTAGAGGATCGAGTGCCACGCGGTCAGGTGGATCCACAGCTGCGAATACGGATCGTTCGCGTCGAACTGCTTGCCGCTGATCGGCTCGGTGCCGATGGCCTTGCTGTGAATCTTGACGAGGATCTCGGAGGCATCCAGCACCGACTCGGCATCGCCGAAGGCCACCAGCGCGAAGTACTGCATGGTGCGGTCGTAGCGCAGCCGGGTACGGGCATACACCTGGCCGCTGGCGTCCACCGCGGCCGCCAGGTAGGGGTCGAGGTGCTCGATGGTCACGGCGCGAGCGAAGCCCAACAGCAGCGACGTCGGGTAGCTCCACACCCGCCAGGTGACGGAGTCAGGTCCGAAGAATCCGTAGTCGGCGGCGGGCGTCAGCAACGCATCAGCGACGGGCAGTCCAGCAACGCGGCGAAATGTGGATACGGCGTCCATCGTCGTTCCCCTTTGAACGGGAAGGCGCCACCCTCTGGCGCGATCATCAGATGGTACGACACGTACCACTTGATAGCTAGACTCCGACTGATTGGATGCATCAGGCAACTCCCGACCAGGTACATGAGGTAGAACAAGGAGCCATGGCGAATGCCACCACCGGTCGCTGGGCCGGCCAACGCGAGCGCAGGCGCGCTGAGTTCATCGACGCTGCCCTCGTCGTGATCGAGCAACACGGGCCCCAGACCTCGACCGAACAGATCGCCGCGCACGTCGGCGTCAGCCGTACCAAGCTGTACCGGCACTTCGTCGACGCGGCGGACCTGCAACACTCGGTCGCACACCGGACCAGCCAGATGATCACCGCCGAACTCGCACCGGTGTGGCGGCCCGAAGGCAGCATGGCGCAGATCATCAAGGCCGGCGTGAGCGCGCACGTCCACTTTCTGACCCAGCACCCGAATCTGTACCGCTACCTGCAGCGATGCTCGATCGATGAGGGCTTCAACGCCTTCGCCGACATCAAGATCACCATCGCCAACCTGCTGACCACGGTCCTGAAGATGTATGTGGCGGCATTCGATGTGGCGGCCGACGCGGAGCGATTGTCCTACGGCATCGTCGGCCTGGTCGAAACCGCCGCGGGGCACTGGCTCGAACAGCCACTGCGCGATACCCAGGACGCGCTAATCGCCGACCTGACCCGCTGGATCTGGTTGATGCTCGACGACTCATTGCGCGCCGGTGGCGTCTACGTCGCCGCGGACGAAATCCTGCCGCCGGCGGCGGAGATCGCCGAGCACTCCGATCGGTACCGCGATCCGGCGCGGCTAGAGGCGCTGAACCTATAGACGGTCAGGTCGCGTCAGGATCGAACTGTGTCGGCCCCGGCCGCGGCGGCTGCGCCGTAGCGCCCGGCGTGGGCGGAACGCCGTTGACCTCCGGCGTGGTCAGGGGCTTCGTCTGATCCGGTGTCGCGGCGTCGAAAGCTCCGGTGATGAACGAATCGTCGCCGTCCAGCAGATGCTTGGTGAGCGCCGCCCGCGGCGTCATCCCGCGCAGCTTCTGCAGTTCACTGAGCGGTTGACGCAGATCCTCGAATTCCGGCCCGAGGTCCTGGCGCAGCTGGCCGGTCGCGGTGCTCAGGTAATCGCGCACCTGCTTGAGGCTGCCGGCCGTCCACCGGATGGCGCCGGGTAGCCGCTCCGGGCCGAGGATCACCAGGCCCGCGATGACCAGCACGAGCATCTCGCCCCATCCGATGTTGCCGAACATCAGCTGGCCGGGGTGTCTGCGTTGGGAACGACGGTGAGCGTCAAGTGCCGGCCTTCGCGGATCACCTCGATGGGCGCCGGCTGACCGATCTGCAACTGCCGCACCGCGACCACGAACTCGTCGGCATCGGCGACCTTGCGGTTACCGACCTTGACGACGACGTCGTTCTCCAGGATGCCGCCCTTGTCGGCGGGGCCGCCGCCGACGACGTTGACGACCTGGGCGCCCGAGGCAACCTTGTCGCTGGCCGACTTGGCGTTCAGGCCCAGCGTCGGGTGGAAGATCTTGCCGTCCTTGATCAGCACCTGGACCGTGGCCTTGACCTCGTTCACCGGGATGGCGAAGCCGAGACCACTGGCGCTGTCGGACAACGACTTCCCGGCCGTGTTGATCCCGATGACCTCGGAATTCATGTTGATGAGCGGACCACCGGAGTTGCCGTGGTTGATCGAGGCGTCGGTCTGGATGCCGTCGATGACGGTGTCGGTGTCGGACCCTTCGCCAGATAGCGGCACGGGGCGATGCAGCGCGCTGACGATGCCGTGAGTGACGGTGCTGCGCAGGCCCAGTGGGGCGCCGGCCGCGATGACCTCGTCACCGACCTTGACCTTGTCCGCGTCGCCGAACTTCGCGACGACCAGATTGTCGACGTTGTCGACCTTCAGCACCGCCAGGTCGGTCTTGGGGTCACGACCGACAAGGTTCGCCGGCACCTGCTTGCCGTCGTTGAACACCACGGAGATGTGGTACTTGCCGGGATCCTTCGCGGCGTCGGAGATGACGTGGTTGTTGGTGACGACGTAACCACGGCCGTCGACCACCACACCGGAGCCCTGCGATCCGTCGGTGTCACCCATCGCTTCGATGGTCACCACCGAATCCGCCACGGCGGCAGCCACTTTCGCAAACCGGCCGGCCGGCAGGTCACCATTGTCGCTGGTCTTCAAGGTGACCTTGGAGGTGGTGAAGGCCTCCACCACCTCTGCGGTCTTGCGGCCGACGACGCCACCGACCAGGCCGATCACCAACGCCAGCAGGGCCAGCACCGCGAGTGCGGTCATGGAGACCCTGCGGCCGAACAGCACGTCGCGCACGCCGAGCTTGCCGACGGGAGCGGCGACCGTCACCGGCGGCGGGGTGGGCAGTGCCGGAGTCCCGAGTGACGGCGCGGCCGACGGATCCCGCCACGGGTCCGCGACGGCGTCGTCGTCATCCGCGCTCTCGGCCTCCAGCGCACCCGCGTCGGCCGGGTGCCGCTGCAGGGAGTCGGCGGCACCACCCGGCCGCCCGAAGGCCTCCGCCAGCACGGGATCGGGCGCCTGATTGGTGGGGGTGTACTCCCCCTGGTTCCGGATCTGGTCCTCGGCGAGGAAGGAACCGGCGAAGCCGTCGGGCCTGCCGAACGCGCGCTGCGACGCCGGGTCCACCGGGGTGCGCGTCACCGGACGCGGTGCCAGACGGGGGCGATCGCCGGACATGTCCTGATTCGTCACCGGTGTTCCACTCCCCATCTGCTGGCTCTATCTGCACTGGCCGCCTGGATGGGCGGGCCGGCTACTCAAAATTTCAGACTCAACCCTACCGGCGGCGGCGACGTTCCCGCGGCGGCCGGTCGGCAAAGTCCTGGTCTTCGATTGCGGATGCCTGGACATCCGCGAACTGCGTCGATGCGTCGTTGGGGATGTTCGCCAAGGCACCCAGCAACGAATTCGGCGCGATGATCGGGCACGAATCACGCAAGGCGCTTCGGGCCTGCCCCTGAGCGTCCACCTCGGCGGCGCAATCCGGGCACTGCGACAGGTGATGGGCGGCGCGCAAGTGCGCACCCATCTGCAGTTCACCGTCGACGAATGCGGCGATGGCCTCGATGGCCAGGTGTTCCGTGGAGCCGAAGCGCCGCGGGCCGACGGGCCCGTCGCTCTGGGAGGCGAACTGAGCGGGCAGCCAGGAGAACGCACGACGGAACAACTGTCCCCGGTCGACCATCACCGTCCTCCTCTCCGCGCCACGCCTCCGTCTGCGCTGCCGTTACTACTGAATGTAGCGCGACAACCTGGAACGGATACGTCACAACGCTCAGGCGGACTTGGCGGAGATCGCCGCGGCCGCCTCGGAGTAGTCACCGGGGTGGCTGGCCAGGTACTCCCGCAACGCCTGCCGGCCACGGTGAATGCGACTGCGCACGGTGCCCAGCTTGACGTCGAGCGTCGCGCCGATCTCCTCGTACGACAGACCTTCGATGTCGCAGAGCACCACGGCGGCGCGGAACTCCGGGGGCAGCGAATCGAGCGCGGCCTGCAGATCCGGTCCGAGCCGCGAGTCGTGGTACACCTGCTCGGGGTTCGGATCGTCGGCGGGCACCCGGTCGTAGTCCTCGGGCAGTGCCTCCATGCGGATCCGGGTGCGGCGCCGGACCATGTCCAGGAACAGGTTGGTGGTGATGCGATGCAGCCAGCCCTCGAATGTGCCGGGCTGGTAGTTCTGGACCGAACGGAACACCCGGATGAAGGTCTCCTGGGTGAGGTCTTCGGCGTCCTGCGGGTTACCCGACAAGCGGTAGGCCAGGCGGTACACCCGGTCGGCGTGCTGGCGCACCAGCTCGTCCCATGACGGCATGGACGCCACATCGCCGGTGGCGTCGAACACTGCAGTGCCCGTCAGCTCGTCGCTGACTTCAGCCCAGTCCGACTCGGCCTCGGCGACCGGAACGTGGGACATATGGGTCGGGGCAAGCATCGTCGGGGCCGGACCAGTTCCCGTAATGGTGGTCGTGGCAATCTCCAGTTCGGTGGGTTCCTCGTCGTAGGTACACGACGTATCCAGACCAACCGGTACCTGGAGTCCGATATTCCCGATGCCGCGGATATCCGGCGACTGCCGGACGCCGGAATCAGCTTGCAGATCATTCACACTCGCGTGCATGGCGATTACGGTTCCCCACCCTGGTGAGGTTGATGTATGAGCATACTGAACTTTTCCTGAGAAACCGGATTCCAGGACCATGACCTGCGGATACCCCATAAATGTTCGCCAAAACTTAACGTTGCGTCCCGGGCGTGGCGCGGCGTCGCTCAGGATCAGCCCTCAGCCTCCGGAGTGGCCTTCAGAGCAGCCGCCGAATCGACCCGAAGGTCAGCTCACCGTGTTGAGCGTGTGCTGAGCGCCGGCCAGCCGGCCGTTGGTTACGCTGCGGACATGTCCAGCACCGATGACCCGACGGTTTCGGCCGGTAGTGGCCAGCCTGCGCCGGCTGGGTCGGCTCCGGCCGCCCCCGCTCCGGCGCCGACCCAGCCGGTCGCCGCTGCACCGGCCGCCGCTCCCAAGCCCAGCACGGCCGAGGCCATCGTGGAGCACGCCGAGCGGTCCATCACCGAGGAACCGATCACCGCGGCGGCCCGGGAGCGGGCAGAGGAGAGCGGAGCCAATCCGATCACCCCGGCCGTCGGCGCGCTGCTGAGCGTGCTCGCCAAGATCGCATCGGCCAAGGCCGTCGTCGAGGTCGGAACGGGCGCCGGCGTGAGTGGACTGTGGCTGCTGTCCGGCATGCGCGACGACGGTGTCCTGACCACCATCGACATCGAGCCCGAGCACCAGCGGCTGGCCAAGCAGGCGTTCGTCGCAGCGGGCGTCGGACCGTCGCGGACCCGGCTGATCGTGGGCCGCGCGCAGGAAGTCCTGACCCGGCTGGCCGACGAGTCGTACGACCTGGTGTTCGTCGACGGTGAACCCGTCGACCAGCCGCAATTCGTCGCCGAGGGCGTCCGCCTGCTGCGGCCGGGCGGCGTTATCGTCATGCACCGGGCCGCGCTCGGCGGTCGCGCCGGGGACGCCACCGCCAACGATCGCGATGTGACCGCGGTACGCGACGCCACCCGCGTCATCGCCGAGGACGAGCGACTGACCCCGGTCCTGGTGCCGCTGGGCGACGGGTTGCTGGCCGCAGTCCGCGACTAGAGATCGTCTCGCCCCGCGTTGACCCTGAACTCAGGGCGCAAAAGGCCGAGTAACCAACACCGTCACTACAGGCTCAACAGTCGAATTCCGCCGACCCGCGTCGACCCTGTACTCAGGGCACAAGAGCCCAAGTAACCGAGACCCGCACCGCAGGATCGACGGCGTGCGCACCTGATCTCATCGCGTGCCGCCAAATCTTTACGCCCCTTTGACGCAACAGGTCCTTGACGCCAGGCTGAACGCGTGTTTAGCGTACTGAACATGCGTTCAGTCGAAGACCTCACCACCGTCGCCCGCATCCGCGACGCCGCGATCGAACAGTTCGGCGAGCACGGGTTCTCGGCCAGCGTCCGCAGCATCGCCGCGGCTGCCGGAGTCAGCGCGGCATTGGTGATCCATCACTTCGGGTCGAAAGAGAAGCTGCGCGAAGCCTGCGATGCCTATGTCATCGAAACGGTCCGGATCGCCAAGACCGAGTCGATGCAGAACGCCAGCCCGAGCGCGTGGTTCGCCCAGCTCGCCGAGATCGAATCCTTCGCGCCCATGACGGCCTATCTGATGCAGGCCCTGCAGACCGGCGGCGAACTGTCGAAGTCTTTGTGGCAGAACATGATCGACAACACCGAAGGCTACCTGGAAGAGGGCGTCCGCGCCGGCACCATCAAGCCGAGCCACGACCCCAAGGCGCGCGCCCGATTCTTGGCACTCACCGGCGGCGGCGCCTTCCTGACGTACATCCAGCTGCACGACAACCCATCGGATTACCGGAAGGTGCTGCACGACTACGCGCAGGACATGCTGTTGCCCGCTCTCGAGCTGTACACCGAGGGCCTGATGTCCGATTCGACGATGTACGAGGCGTTCCTGGCCCAACAGGAATCAGGCAACCCCATCGTCACCACCACCGAGGAGTGAATGTGAACGCCGCTACAGACGCCATCGAAATCGACACCCTGACCAAGAACTTCGGCGCGGTCCGGGCGCTCGACGGGCTGAATCTGAGAGTCCAACGGGGTGAGGTCCACGGCTTCCTGGGCCCCAACGGCGCCGGAAAGTCGACGACCATCCGCGTCTTGCTCGGGCTCGTCCGCGCGGACTCCGGCATGGTCCGTCTGCTCGGTGGCGATCCGTGGACCGACTCTGTGGCTCTGCATCGCCATATCGGTTATGTGCCAGGCGATGTCACGCTATGGCCAACCCTGACCGGCGGTGAGACCATCGACCTGTTGGCCCGCATGCGCGGCGGCATCGACGAGAAACGCCGCACCGAACTCACCGAGCGATTCGACCTGGACCCCACCAAGAAGACCCGCACGTACTCGAAAGGCAACCGGCAGAAGGTCTCGCTGATCTCCGCGTTTGCCTCGAACGCCGACCTGCTGCTGCTCGACGAACCCAGCAGCGGCCTGGATCCGTTGATGGAGAACATCTTCCAGCAGTGCGTTGCCGAGTCCGCCCACCGCGGTACCACCGTCCTGCTGTCGAGCCACATCCTGGCCGAGACCGAACGGCTGTGCCAGCGGGTGACGATCATCCGTGCCGGCCGGACCGTCGAGACCGGAACGCTGGATTCGATGCGGCACCTGTCGAGCACCACGATCAAAGCCGACATGATCAACAACCCGGGCCGGATCGACCATCTGCCAGGGGTTTCCGACATCGTCTTCGACGGTCGGATGCTCACCGCCCGGGTCGAATCCGAGAGCCTCGGCGCCGTCATCAAAGCGCTCGGCGATGCCGGCGTGCGCTCGCTGGTGAGCCAACCGCCGACGTTGGAGGATCTGTTCCTGCGGCACTACGGCCACCACGACCAAGGTCGTGCGCGCCGCGAACCCGAGGAGGTGCGGGCATGACCGCCGTCCTGGCGCGGCCGGCGCAGCCCGGTCGTGCTGCCGCGGGGTCGTCCAGCTTCGCCGGAACTCTTGGGCTGCTTCGTCTCTACCTGCGTACCGACCGCATCGTGCTGCCGCTGTGGGTACTGCTGCTGTCCCTGCCGCTGTCCACGGTGTACATCGGCAGCATCGCGGCCGTCTACCCCACCGCAGCGGGGCGCGCCGGTTTCGTCGCGAGCATCATGGCCAGCCCGGCCCAGCGCGCGATCTACGGCAACATCTACAACGACAGCCTCGGCTCCGCCGGCATCTGGAAAGCCGGCATGTTCCACGTACTGATCGCTGTCGCCGTCATCCTGACGATGATCCGGCACACGCGCGCGGACGAGGAGGCCGGACGCACCGAGTTGATCGAATCGACGGCCGTCGGCCGCAACGCCGGCCTGACCGCCGCGCTGCTGATCACCGGCGGTGCCTCTCTGCTGACCGGGCTCATCGGATTTCTCGGCCTACTGAAAGCCGATGTGCCCGTTATGGGTTCACTGGCGTTCAGTTGCGCGCTGGCCGCTTCCGGGCTGGTGTTCACCGCCGTGGCCGCCGTGGCCGCCCAACTCTCCGCCAGCGCCCGCGTCTCCCGCGGCATTGCCTTCGGAGTACTCGGCGCCGCGTTCACCCTGCGTGCCGTCGGCGACGCCGGCGGCAGCGAGCTCTCCTGGGCATCGCCGTTGGGCTGGTCCCTGTTGGTGCGCCCGTATGCCGGTGACCGGTTCGGAGTGCTGGCGCTGCATCTGACGCTGACCGCCGCCCTGGTGGTACTGGCGTACCAGCTCCAGGGTGCCCGCGACGTCGGCGCCGGGATGTTCGCCGAACGGCGCGGCCGGCCACGGGCCACCGGATTGCTCAGCGGGCCAACGGGGTTGGCCTGGCGTCTCTGCCGCGGCTCGGTAGTGGTGTGGACCATCGGACTCGGGCTGTACGGACTGTTGGTCGGCAGCGTCGTGCACGGTATCGGCGACGAGCTGGGCGGTAGCGGCTCGGCCCGCGACATCATCACCCGACTCGGCGGCACCGGCGCACTGGAGCAGGCGTTCATCTCGATCGCTTTCAACATGCTGGGAATGGTGGCCGCCGCATTCGCGGTCTCGCTGGCGCTGCGGCCGCATCAGGAGGAGAGCGGCCAGCGCGCCGAGACGCTGCTCGCCGGGGCGGTGAGCCGAACCCGTTGGCTGACAGGCTATCTGGTCATCGCTCTGGCCGGGACGACCGCCGCGATGCTGACGTCAGGCCTACTGGCCGGATTCACCTACGGCGCCGCAGCGGGCGACATCGGCGGCAAGCTGCCGCTGGCATTGGGCTCTGCGGCCGTGCAATTGCCCGCCCTGTGGCTCCTGGTGGCGGTGACGACGGTGTTGTTCGGCGCGGCGCCGCGGTTCACCCCGGCGGCATGGGGCGTGCTGGTTGGGTTCATCGCGGTGTATCTGCTTGGCTCACTGGCGAATTCACCGCACTGGCTGTTGGACCTCGATCCGTTCAGCCACGTCCCGCGAGTCGGTAGCGGAGGCTTCACCGCAATCCCCCTGGTGTGGCTGCTGGTCCTGGATGCGGCTCTGATCATCGTGGGCACCTTGGCCTTCCGGCGCCGCGATCTACGGTAGGAGAAACCATGAAACTGGCCATGCAGGCGCTCGCGTCGGCCGTCCTGGGCATCATCTTCTTCGCCGTGTTGCTGTGTGTACCGGCCGGCACCATCCACTACTGGCAGGCCTGGGTTTTCATCGCGGTGTTCATGATCGCCACCATGGGTCCAAGCATGTACCTGGCGGTGAAGCACCCCGAGGCGCTGGCCCGGCGGATGCACGGCGGTCCGAAGGCCGAGACCCGACCCGTACAGAAGCTCGTCATGTGGGCGGTCCTGACGTCGGTGTTCGCAACCGGGGTGGTCAGCGCCCTGGACTGGCGGTTCGGCTGGTCGAGCGTGCCGACGGCGGTGGTGGTGCTGGGCAACGCCGTCGTGGGTGTATCGCTGGTGGCAGCCCAGTGGGTGGTGATCCAGAACAACTTCGCGGGCGCGAGTATCTCCGTCGAGGCCGGACAGCCCGTGATCTCGACCGGGCTGTACGGCATCGTGCGGCACCCCATGTACATCTGCGCGCTGATCATGATGTTCGCGACCCCGCTCGCGCTCGGCTCCTACTGGGGACTGGTGCCGGTGATCGCGAGCGCACCGGCGCTGATGATCCGGATCTTCGACGAGGAGAAGATGCTGCGCGCCGAGCTGCCCGGATACATCGACTACACCCACAAGGTGCGCTACCGCTTGCTGCCGTACGTCTGGTAGATCGTCGCCGACAAAGTGCCCACTCGCGACAGCATCAATGACACAATTCAGACGTTCGTGCGGCCGACGTCAGGCGGCACGTCTTCGGCTCCGGTACCGCGGCGCAGACCGCGGCCGTCACCGACCCTGGCGCGTTCACCAGTTCCGGACAGTGGATTCCCGTCGTGATCGGGGCCGTCACCGCGCTGGTGGTCTCCCTGACCAAATCCACGGTGCGGCCCGTCGCGAACGTGGCCACCGGCGGCCTCGCGGCCCGCGTGTTGAGCACTGTGGAAGACGTGGCCAGTGTCGGGCTGGTGATCATCGCCATCGTGGTGCCGGTGTTGGTTGTCGTCGCGCTCGCGGCTCTGGTCTGGGCGGCGGTCACGCTGCTCCGACGCAGGAAGCGGCGCAAGGCCGGCGACGCGGCCGGCTAAATCCAAACGCCCTTACCGACTGCGACTACACCGCCGGCGCTGACCGAAAAGCGTTCGCGGTCCTTCTCCAGGTCGACACCGACCATCTCGCCGGGTCCGACGACCACGTTCTTGTCCAAGATCGTGTGCCGGACCACCGCTCCCCGACCGACCCGCGCGCCGGGCATGATCACGCTGCCCTCGACGATGGCGCCGTCGTCGATCACTACGTTGGACGACAGCACCGAGTTGCGCACGGACGCAGCCGAAATGATGCTGCCCGCGCCGACCACCGATTCCTGCGCCGAGCCGCCGTTGACGAACTTGGCCGGGGCCAGGTGCTCCGATTCGCCGAGGATGGGCCAGCGCCGGTTGTAGAGGTTGAACACCGGGTGCACCGACACGAGGTCCATGTGGGCGTCGTAGAACGCGTCGAGTGTTCCGACATCGCGCCAGTAGCCGTGGTCACGTTCGGTGGCCCCGGGCACCTCGTTGTCGTTGAAGTCGTAGACGGCGGCCATTCCGTCGGCAACCATCTGCGGAATGATGTTGCCGCCCATGTCGTGATCGGAGTCGTGGTTCTCGGCGTCCACGCGGATGGCGTCGATGAGCGCCTTGGTGGTGAACACGTAGTTGCCCATGGAGACGAACGTCTGTTCCGGATCGTCGGGAGTGCCCGGCGGGTCCGACGGCTTCTCGACGAAGCTGCGGATGCGGCCTGACTCGTCGGCGTCGATGCAGCCGAATGCCGACGCCTCGGCCCGCGGCACCCGGATGCCGGCGACCGTCGCGCCCGCTCCGCTTTCGATGTGGAACCGCACCATCTGCTCGGGGTCCATGCGGTACACGTGATCGGCGCCGAAGACCACGATGTAGTCGGGGTCTTCGTCGTAGACGAGGTTCATCGACTGGTAGATGGCGTCGGCCGAGCCGGTGTACCACCGCGGCCCGAGCCGCTGCTGCGCCGGAACCGGGGTGATGTACTCACCGGCCAGGCCCGAGAGCCGCCAGTTCTGCGAGATGTGCCGGTCCAGGGAATGCGACTTGTATTGCGTCAGAACACAAATCCGCAGGTAACGGGCGTTGACGAGGTTGGAGAGCACGAAGTCGATGAGCCGGTAGGCACCGCCGAACGGTACCGCGGGCTTGGCTCGGTCCGCAGTCAGCGGATACAGCCGTTTGCCCTCGCCGCCGGCCAAGACGATTCCCAGCACCTGCGGCTGTTCCCTCATGGCACCAAACCTAATAGGCGCCAACCGAAGCGGCCAGACATACGCGAGAACCTGTTACGCGTTAACGTCATCGACATGCGGGTGGCGATGATGACTCGGGAGTATCCGCCGGAGGTCTACGGCGGCGCGGGCGTGCACGTGACCGAACTCGTCGCGCAGCTGACGAAGCTGTGCGACGTCGACGTCCACTGCATGGGTGTGCACCGCAGAGATGCGTTCGTGGCCCAGCCCGACCCGCTACTCGCCGGGGCCAACGCGGCCCTGACGACGCTGTCGGCGGACCTGGCGATGGTCAACAACGCCTTCGCCGGTCCGGCCGCCGTACCTACGGTGGTGCACTCGCACACCTGGTATACGGGGATGGCCGGACACCTCACCGCGCTGCTGCACGGCATCCCGCATGTGCTGACCGCACACTCGCTGGAACCGAGACGGCCGTGGAAGGCCGAGCAGCTCGGCGGCGGCTACCGCATCTCGTCGTGGGTCGAACGCACGGCGATCGAAGCGGCCGACGCCGTCATCGCGGTCAGTGCGGGCATGCGGGCCGACGTCCTGGCCACCTACCCGCAGCTGGACCCCGCGCGAGTGCACGTAGTGCGCAACGGGATCGACACCGACGACTGGTATCCGGTGGAGGCGGGCCAGACTCTGGCCGACCTGGGGATCGATCCGGACCGGCCGATCGTGGCGTTCGTCGGGCGGATCACGCGGCAGAAGGGCGTCAGCCATCTGATCGCGGCAGCCCACCGGTTCGACCCGGACGTG
The DNA here is from genome assembly GCF_054515875.1 of Mycolicibacterium sp. HS_4_1. Lineage (NCBI taxonomy): Bacteria > Bacillati > Actinomycetota > Actinomycetes > Mycobacteriales > Mycobacteriaceae > Mycobacterium > Mycolicibacterium sp. HS_4_1. The sequence goes on along the minus strand of NZ_CM137261.1, from coordinate 1,200,746 downwards.
CAGCTGGTGCTGTGTGCCGGCGCACCCGACACCCCGGAGATCGCCGCCGAGGTGGCGGCCGCAGTGAAGGAGCTCAGCACGACGCGTGCCGGGGTGCACTGGATCCAGGAGATGCTGCCGACCGAGAAGATCCGCGAAATTCTCGCGACGGCAACAGTTTTCGTCTGCCCATCGGTCTACGAACCGCTGGGCATCGTCAACCTCGAAGCCATGGCCTGCGGGACCGCCGTGGTCGCCTCGGACGTCGGCGGCATCCCCGAGGTGGTCGGCGACGGCATCACCGGACTCCTGGTGCACTACGACGCCGCCGATGCGGTGAGGTTTGAGACGGGGCTCGCGGTCGCGGTCAACGCCTTGGTCCGCGACCCCGACCGGGCCCGCACGTTCGGGGAGGCCGGCCGTCGGCGGTGCATCGAGGAATTCTCCTGGATGCAGGTCGCCGAGCAGACGCTCGGCATCTATCGGAGCGTCTGCGACTGAACTAGCTGGTGACGTTCTTCAGTTCGTCGCCCAGGGCTGCGGCCTCATCGGGGGTCAGCTCGACCACCAGACGACCGCCACCTTCCAGCGGTACCCGCATGACGATGCCGCGCCCCTCTTTGGTTGCTTCCAGTGGACCGTCTCCGGTCCGGGGCTTCATCGCCGCCATCGGGTGCTCCCTCCGCACGCGCCCGGACCGCATCCACGGTCCCGGATCAAGGCCGGAACAACCCACTGGCGCGGGTCGGCTCACGGCACTGAACTGCAACTGAACTATGTCTATTGTTCCCTATCGCTACCTGTGGGTGTGAAAGACCCGCCCGTGAGGCCTTTGATCAGCTGTGCGGGGGCACCCAACACGACTCCACGTGGTCGTCGACCATCCCGGTGGCCTGCATCAACGCATACGCCGTGGTCGGGCCGACGAACCGAAATCCCCGGCGCTTCAGCTCCTTCGCCATGGCCACCGATTCCGGCGTGGTCGCCGGGACCTGCGCCAGGTCGGCCGGGCGGGGCCGCGGTGGGGGTGCGAACGACCACAGCAGCTCGTCGAGGTCCAGACCACCGTCGATCACACGGGCGTTGGCGATGGTCGCCTCGATCTTGGCGCGGTTGCGGACGACGCCCGGATCGGCCAATAGCCGGTCGATGTCCTTCTCTCCGAAGCCGGCCACCTTCGCGACGTCGAACCCGTGAAACGCGGCCCGGAAGTTCTCCCGCTTGCGCAGGATGGTCAGCCAAGACAGGCCGCTCTGGAACGCCTCCAACGACACACGCTCGAACAGGGCCTGCGTGCCACGCAACGGGCGACCCCATTCGGTGTCGTGATAGTCGCGGTACTGCGTGGCGTCGGCGGACTCGCCGATGACGACCCAGCCGCACCGGATCTTGCCGTCGGGCGCGGTCACTGCTCGGAGTCCGCGGTTTGCGCCCGCAACGTCGTCAACTCGCCGCGCAGCGAGTCCAGTTCCTGTGCCAGCCGGTCCAGCACCCAGTCGACCTCGCTGGTCTTGTAACCGCGCAGGGTCTGCGTGAACTTGACGGCGTCGACGTCAGCACCGGTGACGCCGGAGGCGGGCAGCACGGTGGCCGTGGTGCCCCGGGCCAGTGGCGGCAGTTGCTCACCGCGGCCGAACAGGACCGTGCCCAAGGCGAACAGCACCACCGCGACCAGGATCAGCACCACGAGGTAGATCAGAATCAGCGTCACACCGATGATCCTGCCGGATCACCCTGACAAGTGGGATCAGCGCAGGGTGTTCATGGCGGGACGGTCGATGAGCGACACCGTCGACGTCCGCGGCGTGTAGTTTTCACCGTCGGCGAAGAACTGGGTCAGTCCGACGCCCGAATCGCTGATGCCGCAGCGCGACAGCAGCGTGGCGATCACCTGGCGGCTCATCGCGGCCAGCTCTGTCAGCGGCCGGTTGCGATGCGTGCGCACCCCGAGATTGACTTGCGCGATGGCATCGAGACCCAGCTTGTCGTAGGTATCGATCAGCAGGCCGATCTCGACGCCGTAGCCCGGCGCGAAGCCCACCGATGTCAGCAGCTCCCGCGTGCCGGCGTATTCGCCGCCCAGAGGCTGCAGCAGGCACGTGAGCTCGGGCCGCAGCGAAGCCAATAGCGGGCGGGCCACGAGCTCGGTGACGCGACCGCCGCCGTTGGCGTCTTCAGCGCCGCCCACCTTGAGCGGACGCCGATAGAAACCCTTGACCAGGTGCACACCGTCGGCGAGCAGCAGCGGACCGAGCAGCTTGGGCACGAACATCGGGTCGGGGTCGAGCAGATCGGAGTCGACGAACACGATGATGTCACCGGTGGTGGCTGCCAGCGAGCGCCACAGCGCCTCGCCCTTGCCGGGCTGCACCGGCACCTCGGGCAGCGCTTGTTCGCGGCTGACGACCCGCGCCCCGGCCTCGATGGCACGCAGCTCGGTCTCATCGGTCGAACCGGAGTCGAGGACCACCAGCTCGTCGACCAGGCCACCCAACAGTGGGCTGATGCTGTCGATGACGTCGGCGACGGTCTCTTCCTCATTCAGCGCGGGCAGCACCACCGAGATGGTCCGGCCGGCCTTGGCGGCCTCGAGTTCGGCGATGGTCCAGGTGGGCCGACTCCAGCTCCGTTCGGCCAGCCACGCATGGCGGGCGATCGATTCGGCGGTCATTTCGGGCATTAGGGTCACGCGAGTCCCCTCACTGTTCGGCTCGGTGGACGCCCGCCCTGGATCGACGCGACCATTTCCAGCACGCGTCGGGTGGGGCCCACCTCGTGCACCCGGAACATGGCGGCGCCGTCAGCGGCGGCGAGTGCCGTCGCGGCCAGCGTCCCCTCCAGGCGCTCGGTCAGTTCGACACCTAGAGTCTCCCCCACAAAATCCTTGTTACTGAGGGCCATCAGCACTGGCCATCCGGTATTTACAAGATCTTTCACGTGGCGCAACAAACTAAGACCGTGGTAAGTGTTCTTGCCGAAATCGTGCGTCGGGTCGATCAAGATCGCGTCCTTCGCAACGCCGACATCGACGGCATGCTGCGCAGCTGACGTCACCTCGGCGATGACGTCGTCGACCACGCCCCGCTCGGTGACGCCGTAGTTGACGCGGAAGGGCCGAGTGCGCGGCACCGCTCCGCCGGTGTGCGAGCAGACCAGCCCCGCACCGAATTCGGCGGCCACCTCCGGTAGCCCGGGATCGGCGCCGGCCCAGGTGTCGTTGATCAGGTCGGCTCCGGCCGCGCAGGCCTGCTTGGCCACACTGGCGCGCCAGGTGTCGACGCTGATCAGTTGGTCGGGATATTCGCCCCGGAGCCATTCGATGAACGGCACCACGCGCGCGATCTCCTCGTCGGCGTCGACGGTGCTGCCCGGCCCGGCCTTGACGCCGCCGATGTCGATGACGTCGGCGCCGTCTTCGATGGCCCGGCGCGCTGCCTTCTGGGCAGCGCCGTCGCTGAAGGTCGCCCCCCGGTCATAGAACGAATCCGGGGTGCGGTTCACGATCGCCATGATCAGCGCGCGATCGCCGGCCACCTGGCGACCCAGGAACTGGCCCCGTGGAGAGGACTGCACGGCTCCCAGGCTATCCGGCTGCCGCAAACCTGCTGATTGTGCGGGTGCGGGTAGCTCGTAGACGCCTACCGTGGCTTCTTGCCGTCCTTCACCTCGGCCGGGTAGTCGGGGTAGAAGGGCACGTAGCCCTCGTCACGCCCGGCCAGCACATAGACCGGGTCCGTCACCTCGTCGCCGTAGCCCTGCTTACGCAGATCGACCTTCTGGCTCTTGAACGTCGAGGTGTGCGCCAGCGCGGGCACGATCCGGATGAACAGCGGCACCGCGTAGGCGGGCAGGTGCTCGAAACCGGCCTTCGCCAGTGCGGCGCCGTCGAACTCGGCACCGTCACGCAACTGCACCGAGGCCATGCCGGCGCGGCCGCCGCAGCCCGGCACCTCGACCCCGTAGACGGTGCATTCCTCGACCTGGTCGTCGGCGCCGAGCGCGGCCTCGACCTCGGTGGTGGCGACGTTCTCGCCCTTCCACCGGAAGGTGTCGCCGAGACGGTCGGCGAACGCGGCGTGCGCGAAGCCCTGCGACCGCATCAGGTCACCGGTGTTGAACCAGACGTCGCCGTCCTTGAACGCGTTGCGCACCAGCTTCTTCTCGCTGGCCGACTTGTCGGTGTAGCCGTCGAACGGTTGCAGGCCGTTGACCTTGCTGAGCAGCAGGCCCGGCTCGCCACGCTTGACCTTGCGCAGCCGGCCGTCGGGGCCGCGGGCCGGCTCGCCGGTCTCCAGGTCGTACTCGACGTAGACGACGGGCGACGGGCAGATGCCGGTCGTCTTGTCGATGTTGAACACGTTGACGAAGCCGGTGTTGCCCTCGCTGGCGGCGTAGAACTCACACACGCGCTTGATGCCGAAGCGGGAGGTGAACTCGTCCCAGATCGCGGGGCGCAGCCCGTTGCCGGCGATGACGCGCACCTGGTGCGCCTGGTCCGTCGGCTTGGGCGGCTGGTTCAGCAGGTAGCCGCAAATCTCGCCGATGTAGATGAACGCGGTCGCCTCGTACCGGATGACCTCGTCCCAGAAGCGCGAGGCGGAGAACGACCTGCCCAGCGCCAGCGCGGCGCCGGCGTTGAGGGCCGACGACGTCGCGACCGTCAGGGCGTTGTTGTGGTAGAGCGGCAGGCAGCAATACAGGGTGTCGCTGCTGTTCAGGCGCAGCCCCAACCCGCCGAACCCGCCGAGCGCGCGCAGCCAGCGGTAGTGCGTCATGACGCTGGCCTTGGGCATGCCGGTGGTGCCCGAGGTGAAGATGTAGAACGCCTTCTCCTTGGCCAGGATCTGGCTGGTGCCCACCGGGTTGGCGGTCGACTGGCCGATGGCGAGCTCACGCAGGTCCTCGACCGAGATGAGGCCCTTGGTCAGCTCAGGGTCGGCGCCGCACTCGGTGACGGGCTCGAGGAAGTCCGACTCGGCGACCAGGACCTTGGCGCCCAGCAAACCCAGGCTGTGCGCAAGGACATTGCCGCGCTGGTTGTAGTTGATCATCCCGGCGACGGCGCCGCACTTGACCGTCGCCAGCATCAGCAGCACGGCGTCCGGCGAATTGCGCAGCATGATGCCGACGACCGAACCCGGGCCGACGCCCTTGGCCGCGAGCACCGACGCGTAGCGGTTCACCGTCGCGTTGGCCTGGCCGTAGGTGATGTGGTGGTCGTCGAACTTGATGAAGACCTTGTCCTTGTTGGCCTCGGCGCGTTCCTGGAACACCTTGCCGATGGACGTCTTCGCCGTCGGGCTGGCACCGAAGCCGGTGATCAGACCCCGAAGGATCACCGGGGCGTCGGAGAGGAAACCGGGCAGTTGCTTGGCAATTTCAAGCAGGCCGACGCCGGTGCGTGATGTCTCGTCACTCATGCGTGGTGAGCCTAATGAGCGGTGTGACCCGGTGCACAAGCAGCTATGGCTTCGTCGATGTCCTTCGCGACCACCAGCCGGTCGAGCGCGGCCTGCTGCACGTATCCGGTGTCGACCAGGGTGTGCAACCAGGTCAGCAACCCGTCGTAGTGGCCGTGCGGATCGAGCATGACCAGCGGCTTGTCGTGCATGTTGAGGTAGCCGGCTGTCCAGGCCTCGAAGAACTCCTCCAGGGTGCCAATGCCACCGGGCAGCGCGATGAACGCGTCGGACCGGTCCTCCATGATCTGCTTCCGCTCGCGCATGGTGTCGGTAACGATCAGTTCGCTCGCGTTCACATCGGCGAGTTCACGGTGCACCAGTTTCTTCGGGATGACGCCGACGGTGCGGCCGCCGTTCTCCCGGGCACCGTCGGCGACGGCGCCCATCGCCGAGACGTTGCCGCCGCCGGACACCAGGGTCCAGCCTTTCGCCGCGATGGCCCGGCCGACGTCGCCGGCGAGGGTCAGCAACTCAGGATGGCGAGGACCGGCGGCGCAGTAGACGCAGACGGCGTAGGCATTTTCCGCATTGTTGTTGTCGGCCAGCACAGCACAACGCTAATCGAGCGGTGCGGCCCGGCGCGCAGCCATAGGATCGGACGGTGGTGCTCAGCCAGCTGAAAGCGGGCGTCGAAACCCGGTGTGGTGCGCTGCTGACCGGTGCCCGTGGGTCCGGCAAGACCACCGCGGCGCGGGCCGCGTACGACGAGCTGACACCGGGGTTCGAGCGCGCAGCGTGGATCAACGGCACCGCGGCCGACTCTGCTGTGCCATTCGCCGCGTTCGAGCGGTTGTTCACGGTGCCCGAGACGGGACGCACGGTACAGGTCCTGCAAGCGGCGCGGGACGCGCTCGGGACTGGACTGCTGCTGGTTGTCGACGACGGGCATCTGCTGGACCGGCTCTCCGCGTCGCTGGTGTATCAGCTCGCGGTGTCCGGCGCGGCGCGGGTCATCGTGACCGCGGCAGCCGATCATTTCCTGCCCGAGGGCATTTCGGCTCTGGTGCGCGATCGGCTGGTGGTTCCGGTGGCGGCCGAGGAACCGGATGCTGCCGCCGTGCCCGCGGCTCCGGAGCCGGCGCTGCCGCCTCTGGACGATGACGGCGTCGTCGCCCGGCTGCGGCGCGCGGTGCGTGCACTTGATGCCGCCGACGAACAGCCCGGGGCCGAGTTGGCTGCCGCCGCCGGCGATGCGCTGCGCCTGGGCGATCTGGAGTTGGCGGAGCGACTTGGCCGGGCAGCGCTGCCGGCAGGCGGCCTGGCTGCCCGCGTGACAATGAGCTACGCGCTGGCCTGGCAGGGCCGCGGGCTGGATGCCGATGCTGTACTGGCCGAGGTCGACGCGGCGGTGCTGTCCGAGCCGGAACTGATGGCGTGGGCACTACCCCGCGCGGCCAACCAGTTCTGGATGCTGTCGCAGCCCGAACGCGCGACCGCCTTCCTGCGCACCGTCCGTGGCCGGGTGCAGACGAGGGCCGCGCAGGTCACGCTGGACGCCTTGTCCGCGACGTTCGCGATGAATGCGGGCAACCTCGCGAAAGCCATGCAACTGGCTGACTCGGTGTTGGCCAGTGCGGACCCCAGCGATACCGCGGTCGGCTGGGCGGCATCGGCAGCAGCGCTGAGTTGCGCTCGCACGGGCCGGTTGACCGAGGTGGACGCCTTCGCCGACCGCGCCCTGGCCGCCGGGCAACCGGGGCTGCTGCGGTTCACGAGTGGCCTCGGCCAAACGACGGCCCTGCTGTTGGCGGGCGAGCCGGACAAGGCTCAGCAGCTGGCTCGAGAACTCATCGACTTCACTCAGTCCCAACAGCCTGGGCGAGCCATCGGCGAGGTGCTACTGGCCGATGTGCTGATCGCGCGCGGTGAGCTCGACGCGGCCATCGAATTGCTGCAGGACGCCGCAAAGGTACTGTCGCCCACCGGATATTCGTGGGGCCCGCTGGCCTGGATGTTGTTGGCACGGGCCCTCGGCCAGCGCGGTGCGACCGCTGAGGCGGGCCGGGCACTTTCGCGCGCCGAGGCCCGGCACGGGCTGAAGTCGATGTTGTTCGCGCCCGAACTGGCGCTGGCTCGCGCCTGGACCACCGCGGCGCGGCGGGACCGGCACGGCGCTATCGCCGCCGCCCGCGAGGCGTTCCGTGCTGCCGAGCGGGGCGGGCAGTCGGCCGTGGCGCTGCGGGCCCTGCACGACGCGGCGGTCCTGGGCGACGTCCGGGCCGCGGGTTGTTTCGACCGCATCGACCTCGACTGTGCCTTCGGCCGGCAGGCCCGAGTGGTGGCGGCGGAGGTCGTCGCCGATCGGGCCTGACCATTTGCCGCAGGGCAGGTCGCCGACACCGCCATAGGATTGACCGCAACGGGACATCGAGGGGTCAGGTCATGGGCGATCGGCTACACGTCAATACCGAGGGTGTACTGGGCATGGCCCGCGTGCACGACGCGGTCGCAGCAGGGCTCGGTGAGCTCCAGAACAGCGGTGGTCTCGGGGAGTCCGTTGGCCCCGCGAAGACGCACGGGCTGATCGCTTTCGGGATGAATTCGGCGCTGGGCGGCGTCATGGCGCGCCGGGACAACATTCTGCAGTCGACGGGAGCGGCCGGCCAGCAGATGTCCGAGCAGTTGCACCGCGCCGCGGAGTCCTACCGGGCCGGTGACGAGCAGGGCGCGCGGGGCCTGTCCTCGGCGGCCGAGGGCATTCCCGGCGGCGGCGGCGGTGGTGTCAGCGCCGGCACGCCGGGCGGTCTCGGCGCGGCGGTGCCGGGCAGCCCGGCCGCCGGCGGTGGCGACGTGGCGCAGACGCTCGGTCAGGTGGGCCAGCAGGCCGGGCAGATCGCGCAGGGTGTCGCGCAGACGTTGGGCCAGATTCCCGGCCAGTTGGCGCAAGGCCTCACCGGGGTGCTCAGCGGGATAGCCAGTGGCCTGGGTGGCATCGAAGGTGTCGGCGCTGGGCATGCGGCCGGTGCCGGGCTCGGCGGGCTGGATGATCCCAGCGGGGTGGACTCCGTTGGCGAACACGGCAAGTCCGACGCCGACGATCAAGACCGGGACCGTCAAGACCGTCGGGATCCGGAGCGCCACGAAAAGGGCGAGGACGACAACCGGATTTTGTCGGTTGAACACCGACAGCCCGGCGGGTCCGATGTGAACGAAGCCGGGCCGACGGCCGGCGCCGCTCCCCCGCCGCGCCGGCCGGCCCAGACCCGGCCGCAAGACATTTAGGCTGAGCCTCGCGTTGAGTGTGCGTGGGCGCAGACAAGTGCCGAGTAGCGATCAGCTGCGATGCACAGTCAATCGCAGCCTGGGATTGAGTGTGCACTGCGACAGACAAATGTCGAGTGGCGATCGGCTGGGACGCACGGTCAACGAGGTGGTGCCGCAGAGTGGCGTTGACTGTGCGTGGGCGCAGACAACGTCGAGTGCCACCCAGCAGTGATGCACGGTCAACTGCGCTCGGAGGCACACCCGGGCAGCGTCATCCACCGCTCGATGCCGATGGCGGCGAGGAACCGCTCGTCGTGGCTGACGACGATGAAGGCACCTCGGTAGGCGTTCAGCGCGGCCTCCAGTTGCGCGACGCTGACCAGATCCAGGTTGTTGGTCGGTTCGTCGAGCAGCAGCAGGTGCGGCGCCGGTTCGGCGTACAGCACGCAGGCCAGCGTCGCGCGCAGCCGCTCCCCACCGGACAGAACCGATACGGGCAGATCAATTCTGTTGTCCTGGAACAGGAACTGCGCCAGCAGGTGTCGCCTACGCGTGACACCCAGGGTCGGCGCCCAGGTCATCAGGTTCTCCAGGACACTGCGCTGTTCATCCAGCAGGTCGAGGCGCTGCGACAGATAGGCGATGCGGCCGCCGCCGCGGGTCAGAGTGCCGGCATCGGGCTGGAGGTCGCCGTTGATCATCCGAAGCAACGTGGACTTTCCCGCGCCGTTGCGACCGGTCAGGGCGATGCGTTCGGGGCCGCGGATATCGAGGTCGATCCCGGCCCCGGCCCCGGCCCCGTTGCCGTTGCCGTTGCCGGCGAACAACATCCGGCCACCGCGCTGGATGTTCAGCCCGGTCGCACTCAGGACGGTCCGGCCTGCGGGCACTTCCGTGTTCGGCAGGTCGAGCGCGATGACATCGTCGTCCCGCACCGCGCGTTCCGCGGCGTCGAGGCGGGCCCGGGCGTCATCGACGCGACGCGCATGGACCTCGTCGGCCCGGCCGGCTGACTCTTGAGCGTTGCGTTTGAGTTGTCCGGCAATGATTTTCGGCAGGCCGGCGTCTTTGACGTTGCGGGCGGCGGTGCCGGCACGACGTGCGGCGCGTTCCCGGGCCTGCTGCATCTGCCGTTTCTGGAGTTTGAGCTGCGACTCCGCGTTGCGCATCTCGTCTGCCGCGGCACGTTGCCCGTCAGCCACCGCGTCCTGATAGGCCGTGAATTTCCCGCCATAAAACTGGATGTCACCGTCGCGCAGTTCCGCGATGCGGTCCATGCGATCCAGCAGTGCGCGGTCGTGGCTGATCAACAGCAGGGCGCCCGAGTAGCGGTCCAGCTCATCGTACAGCCGTTGTCGTGCAACGGAATCCAGGTTATTGGTGGGCTCGTCGAGCAGCAGCACATCGGGCCGCCGAAGCAGTTGTGCGGCCAGCCCCAGGATGACGACCTCTCCGCCGGACAGGGTGCCGAGCACCCGGTCGAGGGGGACGTCGAGGCCGAGCCGCGCCAGCTGCGCGATGCTGCGTTCCTCGATGTCCCAGTCGTCGCCGATCGCGGCGAACACCGCCTCGGAGGCATCACCGTCCGCCAGCGCAGTCAAGGCAGCCAAAATAGTTGCCACCCCGAGCATTTCGGCGACGGTCAGATCGGTCACGAAGGGCAGCGTCTGTGGCAGGTAGCCGAGCGAGCCGTCGATGGTGACGCGGCCTCCGGTCGGCTGCAGCTCTCCGGCGATGAGTTTCAGCAGGGTGCTCTTACCGGCACCGTTGGGGGCGACCAGTCCGGTGCGACCGGCACCGACGGTGAACGACAAATCCGAGAACAGCTCGGTGTCATCGGGCCAGGCAAACGACAAATGGGAACACGTAATAGAAGACATGCAAAAGCTCTCGCGAGAGTGACAGGGGCAGGGCGTACTCCGGTTATCCGGAGATGTCTTCTCCCAGCATGTTTCGGCCCACCTCGGTTGACAGCAGTTGCAAAGCCCACGGTACTCGTGTGCGCAACTGATTTATCTCCGGTCAGTAACCGCGCAGCTGATCCAGCTGTCGCCGTTCACGTTTGGTGGGACGGCCCGCTCCCCGATCACGAACAGGCACCGCGGGTATCGTCTCTTTGGCGGGCGGCGGCGGGCTGCGATCGATCAGGCATTCCGGCACGATGGCCGCACCCACGCGCTTGGCGATCGGCCGGATGACCTCCACGATGCGCTCGCGGCCCTCGATCCGGACCCGGACCTCGTCGCCCGGGCTGACCAACTGCGCAGGTTTGACGGGCACACCGTTGACTCGGACATGTCCGGCCCGGCAGGCCGCGGCAGCCAGGGCCCGGGTCTTGGTGATCCGAACCGCGAAAATCCAGCTGTCGACGCGGACGCTACTCAACGTGTCAGGTACCGCCGCAGTATGTCGGTGACCACGGTGATCTCCGCCGTCGACACCCGTTCGTCGACCTTGTGCGCGAGGTTCGGGTCGCCCGGTCCGTAGTTGACGGCCGGAATACCCAGGGCGGCAAAGCGTGCCACGTCGGTCCAGCCATACTTGGCCCGCACCTGTCCCCCGGCGGCCGCGACCAGTGCGGCCGCGGCAGGCTGCGTCAGCCCCGGCAGTGCACCGGCTGCGGAGTCGGTGAGCTCGATGCGGACATCGAGACCGGCGAACACCTCGTGCACATGCGTGAGCGCCTGCTCGACACTGCGGTCCGGGGCGAACCGGAAGTTCACGGTGACCGAGCCGGCGTCGGGGATGACGTTGCCGGCGATACCGCCGTCGATCCGGACCGCGGAAAGACCTTCTCGGTAGACGCAGCCGTCGATGTCCACCTGGCGGGCCCGGTAGCCGGTGAGCCGGTCGAGGATGGCACCGAGCTTGTGAATCGCGTTGTCGCCCAGCCACGATCGTGCCGAATGCGCGCGGGTGCCGGTGGTGTGGATGATGACGCGCAACGTGCCCTGGCAGCCGGCTTCGATGAGGCCGCCCGAGGGCTCGCCGAGGATCGCGACGTCGGCCTCGAGCCAGTCGGGCAGTTCACGTTCGATGCGGCCGAGTCCGTTGGCGCTGGACTCGATCTCTTCGCAGTCATACATGACGAGGGTGATGTCGTGCGTCGGCTCGGCAATGGTGGCGGCGAGGTGCAGGAACACCGCGTCGCCGGCCTTCATGTCGGAGGTGCCGCAGCCCCAGAGTTCGTCGCCGTCGAGCCGGCTCGGCAGGTTGTCCGCCGCGGGCACGGTGTCGGTGTGCCCGGCCAACAGCACGCGCGACGGCCGGCCCAGGTTGGTCCGCGCCAGCACGGCGTCGCCGTTGCGGATCACCTCGAAGTGCGGGGCCTGCGCCTTCAGCGCGGTCTCGATCTCGTCGGCGATGAGCTGTTCGTGCCGGGATTCGCTGGGGATGTCGACCAGCGCGGCGGTCAGAGCGATCGGGTCGGCGGTGAGATCCAGCATTCAGCCAGGTTAGTCGGTCCGCCGGTTCAGGCGACCGCGCGCAGGGCCCGGATGGCCGGCGCGGTCGAGGCGCCCAGCAGTGTCGAGCGGTCGGCCGGGTAGCGCACATCGATGACGGCATCGTCGCCGAACCGGTAGGGCTTGCCAAGAACCAAGCCCGCCAACTGCTTTCGCATCCGCGACAGCTCGGCTCGCACCGTGACCACCCGGCTCCGGTCACCGTAGAGGTCCTCGGCCAGCTCCGACGCCGACCTCCCGTTCCGGTGTATCGCCAGCACCAGCAGGATTTCGGCGTGCCGCAGCGAGATGTCATGGCGCCACCCACCGAACTGGCCGGCCATCTCGAGGACGGGCGCACCACGCAGGTCCAGGACCACGCGGGTGGCGGCCGCGTCGTCGTCGGCCGCGGCGGTCGATGGCCGGACCAGCCACCCGCCGGGCAGAATCTCGACCTCGCACCGGCCCAACGTAGGGATCCAGACCCGGCCCGGGGCCAGCTCGTCGGGCAGCAGAATCCGGTTGTGCAGCGGCATCTGATCGACAGCGGCCACCCAGCCGTCGGCGTCGACGGCCAGCGCCGGACTGCCGATCCGCGCGAGAATGGGCGCGGCGACCATTCGCAGCCGGTTCAGCGTCCGGTCATGTTGCTCGCGTAGGTGGGATTCGGCGAGTCGCGCGACGGCATCGACCAGCGCGACGGTGGTGGGATGCACCGTCGAGGCCGGCCCGGAGACGTCGACGACGCCGATCACCTGGCCGGTGCGCGGGTCGCGGACGGGTGCGCCGGCGCAGGTCCACGCGTGATGGCTGCGCAGGAAATGCTCGGCGGAGAACACCTGCACGGCGCGGTTGGACGCCAGCGCGGTGCCGATGGCGTTGGTGCCGACGGCACCCTCGCCCCAGTTGGCGCCCTCGACGAACCCGAGCCGGTCGGCCTTGCCGAGCACCGCCGCGGATCCCGACCGCCATAACACGCGGCCCCGGGCGTCGGCCAGCACCAGGATGTTGTCCCCTTCGGCGACAATGGATTCCAGCCCCCTGGACACCTCGTCGAGCACCGCGAGCAAGCCCGATGACTTGCGCAGTGCGTCCAACCCGGACGCCTCGATGACCGGTGGGATGTGGGTGTCGGGGTTGACGCCCCGGGCCAGCATCCGCTGCCAGGATTCGCCGATGACGTCGCGGGGCCGCGCGGGCGCGCGGCCGCCGGACATGGTCGCGTCGTAGACAGCCGACATCAACCGCGCGTAACTGCGCGGGTCCTCGCCAACGGCTACCGCTGGTTCAGGCACGGCCGGGCTCTGCATCATCGCCGATTGTGCTCCGCATGTCAGCGATAAACCAGACCGCCGTCGATCAGACCCGCCTGCCCGGTCATGTAGTCGGCGTCCGGTCCGGCCAGATACGACACGAACCCCGCTACGTCGTCCGGGGTTTCAGCGCGGCCCAGAGCAATCCCGCCGACGAACTTCGCGTACGTCTCGCCGACCGGCGCGCCGGTGAGTTCGGCGAACCGCTTGTCGATCTCCACCCACATATCGGTGCCCACCACGCCGGGACAATAGGCGTTGACGTTGATGCCGTCGGCGGCATGCTCCTTGGCGGCGGCTTGGGTCAAGGCGCGCACGGCGAATTTGGTGGCGCTGTACGGCCCGAGCATGGCGAAGCCGTCGTGCCCGGCGATCGACGAGGCGTTGATGATCTTGCTGACTTTGCCGTTCGCCTGGTTCCCGAGTTCTTTGAATTTCGCGACGGCGGCCTGGATGCCCCACAGCACGCCGTCGACGTTGATGGACCACAACCGCTGGAGGTCCTCGGGCGTCACGTCGACGAGCGGGCCGACCAATGCGACACCGGCGTTGTTCACCATGATGTCGAGCCCGCCGAGTTCGGTCGCGACGTAGTCGACGGCAGCGAACACTTGATCCCGGTTACCGACGTCGGCCACGAAAGTGGTGAATTTTGAGCCGATTTCGGATATCTCGGCGGCCACCTCGGCCAGCGGGTCGGCTTCGATGTCGACGAGTGCGACGTCGGCGCCGTCGCGGGCCAGTCGCAGCGCGATGCCACGTCCGATGCCGCGGCCGGCACCGGTGACCAGGGCGACTCTTCCTGTCAATGTCATTGCTGTTTCTCCGCTCATCGCGTCGGGTCGACCAGAACCTTCATCTTGTTCCCCGCGTGCAGCGCTTCGAACCCCTCGCTGACCACGTCGCCTATCGGGATCTGGGCCACCCATCCGGTGGTGTCGTAGGCACCTTGCGCCATCAACGCGATGACAGCTTCGAAGTCGGCGCCGGTGTAGCAGAGCGAGCCCTGGATTCGGGACTCGTTCATCACGAGGCGCAAAAGCGGGGTCTGCAGCGGCTTTTCGTAGATGGCAACGCTGACCATGGGTTTGCGCGATCCGACGCAGGCCAACGCGGTCTCGACGGCGGGGGTGACGCCGGCGGCGTCGAACACGGCGTCGGCTCCGGCGCCGTAGGTGTGGTCGGCAATGAAGCCCGGCACGTCGGTGGCTGTCGGGTCGAGCGTGACGGCGCCGAGCGCTTCAATGGCCGCCCGCCGGGTCGGCGACGGCTCGACGACGAAGACCTCCTGAAGTCCCTTGCCCCGCAAGGCGAACCACAGCCCGATGCCGATCGGGCCCGCACCGAACACCATCGCGGTGTCACCGGAACGGACGTCGCCGAGAGTGGCGGCGTGGTAGGCGACCGACATCGGTTCGACGAGCGCTCCGAGTTCCAGCGAGACGTTGTCGGGCAATCGGTGCAGCATGTTCGTCGGCACGACGGTGTATTCGGCCATGCCACCGTCGGACATCAGGCCGTGGAAGCCGATTTGCTGGCAGACGTTGTAGTTGCCCGCCGCGCAGGGTCCGCAGTGGCCGCATTTGTAGATCGGCTCGACGGCCACCCGGTCGCCCTCGCGCCATTCGGTGACGCCGGCGCCGACAGCCGTGATGATGCCGGAGAATTCGTGGCCCAGCGTCAGTGGCAGCTCCTGGTGGGTCAGCGGATGCGGCTGCGTGGGGACGAAGATGGGGCCGGCGTAGTACTCGTGCAGGTCGGTGCCGCAGATGCCGTTGAAGCCGACCTGCAGTTGCACCTGGCCCGGCCCGGGGGTCGGGATGGCGACGTCCTCGACCGAGACTTTGTTGGGACCGTAATAGACAGCTGCTCTCATGAGCCCAGTTGTATGTGACGGCGACCACATCCCGACAGAGTTGCAGGGGGTTGCAACGCTGCAACGTGGTGCAACTCTTGTCGGAAGTTGCGCCCTGGCTGTGTCCTGAGTCACATGACCGCAACACTGGAACCCACAACCGCCGTCTCTCCGCAGCAGCGTGTCGAGACCTGGCTCGCCAACTTCGAAGCGGCGCTGGCCGCACAGGACATCGACGGCGTGGTCGGGATGTTCGCCGTCGACAGCTTCTGGCGCGACCTCGTCGCCTTCACCTGGAACCTCAAGACCGTCGAAGGACGCGACCAGATCGCCGGCATGCTGCGCGCCCGACTGGCCGACACCACTCCATCCGGGTTCCGGATGCGCGAACCCGCCACCGCCGACGGCGACGTGACGTCGGCATTCATCGAGTTCGAGACGGCCACCGGGCGCGGCTCGGGGCACCTGCGGCTGCGTGGCGACGAAGGTTGGACGCTGCTGACGACACTGCAGGAGCTCAAGGGCCATGAGGAACGCAAGGGCGCGACGCGGGTGCTCGGCGCCGTGCACGGGTCCGATCCCGACCCACGCTCGTGGGCCGAGAAGCGCGCCGAGGAAGAGGCGACACTGGGCCGCGAGAAGCAGCCCTATGTGCTGGTGATCGGCGGCGGCCAGGGCGGTATCGCGCTGGGTGCGCGGCTGCGTCAGCTCGGCGTGCCGGCCATCGTCGTCGACAAGCACGACCGACCCGGTGACCAGTGGCGGGGGCGGTACAAGTCCCTGTGCCTGCACGACCCGGTCTGGTACGACCACCTGCCCTACCTGCCGTTCCCGGCCAACTGGCCGGTGTTCGCGCCGAAGGACAAGGTCGGTGACTGGCTGGAGTTCTACACCAAGGTCATGGAGGTGCCGTACTGGTCACGCACCGAATGCCTCTCGGCCACTTATGATTCCGAGGCCGGCCGGTGGACCGTCGAAGTGAATCGTGACGGCGAGCAGCTGACCTTGCATCCGACGCAACTGGTGCTGGCAACCGGGATGTCCGGAAAGCCCAGCATCCCAACGCTTCCGGGCCAGGACGTCTTCGCCGGCGAACAGCACCACTCGAGCCAGCATCCGGGGCCGGACCGCTACGTGGGCAAGAAGGTCGTCGTGGTGGGGTCCAACAACTCCGCGCACGACATCTGTAAAGCCCTGTACGAGAACGGCGTCGACGTGACGATGCTGCAGCGCTCGTCGACCCACGTCGTCAAATCGGATTCGCTGATGGACCTCGGTCTCGGGGATCTGTACTCCGAGCGGGCGGTGGCCGCGGGCATGACGACCGAGAAGGCCGACCTGACGTTCGCGTCGCTGCCCTACGCCATCATGGCCGATTTCCAGCGACCGATCTACGACGCGATCCGGGTGCGGGACAAGGACTTCTATGACCGGCTGGAGGCTGCCGGGTTCGAACTGGACTTCGGCGACGACGACTCCGGGCTGTTCATGAAGTACCTGCGCCGCGGCTCGGGCTACTACATCGACGTCGGTGCGTGTGAGCTGGTGGCCAACGGGTCGATCAAGCTGGCACACGGCCAGGTGTCGCACCTGACCAAGGACGCGGTGGTGCTGGCCGACGGCACCGAGCTGCCCGCCGACGTCGTCGTCTACGCGACCGGCTACGGGTCGATGAACGGCTGGGCCGCCGACCTGATGGGCCAGGAGATCGCCGACCGCGTCGGCAAGGTGTGGGGCCTGGGCAGCGGGACGGCCAAGGACCCCGGTCCGTGGGAGGGCGAGCAGCGCAACATGTGGAAGCCGACGCAGCAGGAGAACCTGTGGTTCCACGGCGGCAACCTGCACCAGTCGCGGCACTACTCGCTGTACCTGGCGCTGCAGCTCAAGGCCCGTTATGAGGGCATCCCCACGCCGGTCTACGGCCTGCAGGAGGTCCATCACCTGCAGTGAGCTGGTTTCCGCGCGAGCTGGGGGCACCGCCCTCTCCTGGGTGGTGCCCCCAGTTCCGCGCTGGTTCAGTAACCTTGGCCAACGTGACTTCTTCTTCTGGTGCATCCGGCATCGGCATCGCCACCATCACCGCCGACGGAACGGTCCTGGACACCTGGTTCCCCGCGCCCGCGCTCTCGGCCGACGCCGCGGCCGGCCCGGTCCCCGCTGAGCTGGAAGCCCTCGTCGGCACCGATGAGGATCGCGGCGTGCGCACCGAGATCGTGCGGACCACCATCGCCTCGCTGGATGACAAGCCCGCCGACACGCACGATGTCTGGCTGCGACTGCACCTGCTGTCACACCGTCTGGTCGCGCCCCACGGCGCCAACCTGGACGGCATCTTCGGCCTCCTGACCAACGTGGTGTGGACCAACTTCGGCCCGTGCGCGGTCGAGGGCTTCGAGACCGTCCGCGCCAAGCTGCGCCGTCGCGGCACCGTCACCGTGTTCGGCGTAGACAAGTTCCCCCGCATGGTCGACTACGTGCTGCCGAGCGGCGTGCGCATCGCCGACGCCGACCGCGTCCGCCTGGGCGCGCACCTGGCGTCGGGCACCACGGTCATGCACGAGGGCTTCGTCAACTTCAACGCCGGCACCCTCGGCACCTCGATGGTGGAGGGCCGCATCTCGGGGGGCGTCGTCGTCGATGACGGGTCCGACGTCGGTGGTGGCGCGTCGATCATGGGCACGCTGTCCGGCGGCGGCAAAGAGGTCATCTCGGTGGGCAAGCGGTGCCTGCTGGGCGCCAACGCCGGCCTGGGCATCTCGCTCGGCGACGACTGCGTCATCGAGGCCGGCCTGTACGTCACCGCCGGCACGAAGGTGACCACCGCCGACGGTCAGACTGTCAAGGCCAAGGAGCTGTCCGGCTCGAACAACCTGCTGTTCCGCCGGAACTCGGTCAGCGGCGCGGTCGAGGTCGTCAAGCGTGACGGCACCGGCATCACCCTCAACGAGGCGTTGCACGCCAACTGATCAGATATCGAGCACCACATCGCTTTCCGGTGCGGCCGAGCAGATCAAGACGGCTCCGACTCGGGGAGGTTCGAGCGGTTCCCGGATATATGTAGTTGTGCCCGCGATGATTTCGGTCTCGCACAGGTGACACACACCGCTTCGGCAGGCGAAGCGGGTCGGGACATCGCAGGCGTCAGCCAGGTCGAGAAGGCTGTCGTAGTCCGGCGACCACTGCACCGTGAGCCCGCTGCGGGAGAAGACCACGGCAGGACCGGTGCCGGCCCGGCCCGATGGCGGATGCGGGGCCCGACGAGCCACTTCGTCGACGACGCCGGGATGTATCGAAGGTAAGGCGCCGAACGTCTCGGTGTACACCCGCGCCGGATCCAAGCCGGCGGCCAGGAGGCCATCCCGAACCTCAGCCATGAAATTGGTTGGCCCACAAACGTATGCCGCCGCGGCTGGCGGCAGGCCCAGCGCAACCAACATCGCCCGGTTCAATCGTCCTTGAGTCTGTGTATAGATGGTCTGCTGACGTGCGTTGGGAAGTGTCGCAATCAGCGCATCGATTTCGGCTGCGAAAGCATGTGTTTCACGATTCCGCGCGGTGTGCAGCCACCAGATTTCCCGGCCCCTGTCTGTTGCGGACAGCCAATGCAGCATTGCCAGAACCGGAGTTACTCCGATACCGGCGGAGACCAAGACCACCGGGGAGGTCTCGCCGGTGAGACAGAAATCGCCGCGAGGGGCGGCGACCTCGAGCACAAGCCCTGGGACCGCGTGGGCGTGCAACCAGCTGCTGACCATCCCCCGCTCTTCTCGTTTCACGCTGATGCGGTAGGCACTGGGGGTGGGGCTGCCCGATATCGAGTAACTCCGCACCGGTGCCGGTTCACCGGCCTGCGGAACCCTGATCGTGAGGTACTGGCCGGCAAGCGGTCCCGGTAACGGGCTGCGGTCCTGCTCTTTCAGCCAAATGGACACCACTGCCGAGGTTTCATGGTGCACTGCAGTCACTTGCAACGCACGAAACCCGTTCCACCCCGGTTCGGTCCCGATAGGCGGTCCGGTAAGAACCCCTGAGGCCTCGTGCGCCGCAAGCATGTCGCGAAACGACTGCAGCCAACCGGTGCTCAACGCCGGAACTTCGACGATCTTGCGAAGTTGCCCCCTATCTCGATCCGGCAGGTAGAGCAGTGCATCGACATCACTGACGCTGAGCTCATGAAGTCCGCGCCGAGTCCTGACCACGTCGTCACCGGCACGCACCTGACCTTCCCTGATGACACGGAAGTAGAATCCTGGGCGACGTTGGGAGACAAGCAGTTTGGGCATCTGCGGCTCATTGAGCCGAATCCCCAGACGAAAGCAGGTGACGCGGGGCTGGGTGACCTCGAACTCGGCATCTCCGATGCGGTAGCGATCGCCTATACAGACCTCGTCGTCAGCGAGTCCACTGACGGTGAAGTTCTCGCCGAAGTCTCCCGGTGCGAGATCGTCTCGGGCCAGGTATTCGCCCCAAAAGTCATAGGACTCCGTCTGGTAAACCATGACCGCGCGCTGTTCGCCGCCATGACCTGCTAGATCGCCTTGACCATCGCCGTCGATGTTGAGCCGCCGCACCATGACTGGACCATCGACCGGCGTCTTCCAGATACCGGTCACAATGGTGCTGTTCTTCCATGGCACGTGCTTGGGCATACCGACGTTGACCGAGACGAGCGTGGCCACATGCGCCTCCTTGCGTAACCTCGACAGCTTCGGAAAAGCCGCTGCGCCGTCGCATCAACATCTTCGCGCGCTGGCGACCGGAATGGCTACCCCGGAGACGTCGCCAGTCGCAGCGTCGTCACAGTCGCCTGACAGCGAGGGATCAGCCCGTGGTCATGGGTGAAATCGTGCGCGACATCTGTACCGCGGCCGCGTCACGCCGTACGATCGTGAAGGGTTCCAGGGGCGAATCCGCCTTGCAGTCAGTGCGTTTCACTGGCCGCAACGTCGTCGTCCGATCTTCGCATACAAATGCCAAGCCACAGAGTTCTTCCCGTCAACGGAGGCCGACCCCAATGTCACGAGTCGCGGTGATCACCGGAGCCAGCCGAGGAATCGGTGCGGCGACCGCACGGGTTCTGGCCGACCGCGGGTTTCGAGTGGTCGTCAATTACCGCGCCAGCGCCCAGGAGGCCGACGAAGTGGTCGCGGCCATTGCCGCGGCCGGCGGTGAGGCGATCTCGGTCGGGGCGGACGTGACCGTGGCCGACGACATAGCCGCAATGTTCGCAGCCACTGAGCGACGCTGGGGTCCGGTCGACGTGCTCATTCACAATGCGCTGATTCCTTACGACATCACATCGTTCGCCGACCTGACCTGGGAGCAGCTCGGCGGCAAGCTGGACCGCGAGCTACACGCCGCGTTCCTTCTCACCAAAGCTGCTGTGCCAGGTATGACGTCCCGCGGCTATGGCCGGTTGCTCTACCTCACCGCCGCGCCGTCGCGGCACCCGCGCAACGGCATGATCAACCTCGGCGTGGCCAAGGCGGCCATGAATCAGTTTGTCCGCTATGTAGCGCTCGAGTTGGCGCCGCACGGCATCACCGCCAACCTGGTCGCTCCGGCCACCGTGCAGGGAAGTTCGATGAGCGAGAAACTGACGGCGGCGCAACTGACCACACTCGGTGCCGCTGCGCCCATGGGACGACTGGTCACCCCCGACGAAGTGGCCAACACGTTGGCCTTCTTGGCCGGTGAAGATTCGGGTTTCACCACGGGGCACTACTTCCCGCTCGACGGCGGCTTGACGATGGACTGAATGCGACTGCACTACAACAGCTCTCATCACGATCGGGAAAGGACCCCGAGCCATGGACACGATCGACCTGGCCTACGTCGGGCGCGGTATCCACGAGGAGTTGATTGCTTATGTGGCAGATCAGGAAGGCTTCTTCGAAGACGAGGGAGTTCACGTCGCGATGCGGGACGGCACTCGTTGGGACGTGACGCGGGTCCGTACCTGTGCGACGATCGGGCTCGGCCGGGCGGTGTTGTCGCGGCTGACCGACGGCTTTCAATGGGCCGTGCTCAGTGCCAACACCGATCGTCCGCTGTTCTGGTTCCTCGGTGGCCCCGACATCAAATCGATGGCCGACCTCCGCGGTCGGCGCCTGGCAGTACACGCCCCAGATAGCCCGCCAGGTTGCTTCGCGCGCATCGTCCTGCGCAAACACGATCTGGACCCGGATCGCGACCTGCACTGCGTGGCAAGGCATCCCGGCGACTATCAGATGGACCTGCGGCAGCTTCGCGACGGTTCGATCGACGCGGCCTACGTCGGAAGCACCATCGGACCAGAACAAGTCGCCGAGGAGGAAGGCTTCCATGTACTGGCCTGGGTTGGCGATCACTTCCAGATTCCCACCGTGGGAATCGCCGTTGACCCGGCCCACAACCCGATTGACAGCCCGGCTGTGGAGGCGCTGGTGCGAGCCAACCGACGGGCGCTCAAACTCTTCGCCGACCAACCCGATCTGGCGGTCAAGTACATCGCATCGTTTCTTGACCGGATGACCCACCAAGAGGTGCAGTGCTACTACGAGCGCTACATCCAGCCGTACTACACCTCAGACGGGGAGGTGAATATCGCCGCCGCCGGTCGCGCGATCGATGCGGTTGCGGCCGAACTCGGAGTCCCCACAGTGGCAGCGGACGCCATTTACGTCGGGCACCGCTGAGCGGTAGCTAGACACCGACGCCGGTGACCTTGTCGATGGTGATGCGGGTGAGGAATCCCGGCGGCGCGTCGGGGCCCGGGAACTGGCCGACGAATTCCGGCGCCATGACCGCAGTCAGTCGCCGCAGGACCTCGGGCGACCCACCCTCGACGATGCGGGCGGTACCGGTGATCGCAAGGTACGGCTTGACGTGGGCAGCGCCCCGGTCGTCGCCGATGATGGTCAGCGCGACCCGGCCGTCGCGGCGCATGTTCCGCACCTTCTTGCGCTCGGCGCGGTGCGCGCTGACCAGTTCGTCGCCGTCAGGGGTGGATTGCAGCTCCACCCAAACCACCGAAACCTGCGGGCTGCCATCCTCGTTCAGGGTGACGAGCGTTGCGTTGGCGCCGCTTCCGATGAGGGCGCGGGCTTCGTCGCTGAGTTGCATGACATCTATAAGGCCGTGGAGACGTGCGGCATTCCCGCACGCTCACCACCCTCGAACGTGCGCGAACGGCGCGCTGAACACGGCGTGTCGCACGCGGACACGCACGCTCGCGGGAGTTAGACGAGGAGCTTCTTCTGCACCTTGCCCATGGCGTTGCGGGGCAGGCCGTCGACGATGCGCACTTCACGCGGCCGTTTGTGCACCGAAAGCTGTTGCGCCACAAAGTCGATGAGCTCCTGTGACGACGCCGTTCCGACCACGAACGCGACGATCCGCTGTCCCAGGTCATCGTCGGGCATGCCGACCACTGCAGCTTCGGCCACCCCGGGGTGGCCCAGCAGGACGGTCTCGATCTCCCCGGCGCCGACCCGGAAGCCGCCCGACTTGATGAGGTCCACCGACTCGCGGCCGACGATGCGGTGCATTCCGCCGTCGTCGATGACGGCCACGTCGCCGGTGCGGTACCAGCCGTCGTCGCCCAGCACCTCGGCCGTCGCCTCGGGCCGGTTGAGATAGCCGCTGAAGATTGTCGGCGCCGAAACTTCAAGACGGCCAATGGTGTCCCCGTCGTGCGGCACCGCAGACCCATCTTCGGCAACCAGCCGCGTCTGCACCCCCTCCAGCGGCAGCCCCACCCAGCCGGGCCGGCGTTCGCCGTCGATCCGGGTGGACAGGGTGATCAATGATTCCGTGCTGCCGTAGCGCTCCAGCGGCGCATGCCCGGTGAGCCGTACGAGGTCGTCGAACACCGGCACCGGCAGTGCCGCACTGCCCGACACGAGCAGCCGCGCACCGCGCAGCGCCTCGGCGGCCGCGGCGTCGGCCACCACGCGGGACCAGACGGTCGGCACCCCGAAGTACAGCGAACCGGCCGCCGCGGCGTAAGCAGCCGGCGTGGGTTTGCCGGTGTGCACGAAGCGATTTCCGATTCGCAGCGAGCCCAGCAGCCCCAGGATCAGTCCGTGCACGTGGAACAGCGGCAGGCCGTGCACCAAGGTGTCGGCCGGGGTCCAGGCCCAGGCCTTGGCCAGCGCGTCGATATCGGCAGCGATGGCGCGCCGGCTGATCACCACGCCCTTCGGCAGCCCCGTGGTGCCCGAGGTGTACATGATCAGCGCCGTCGAATCGGGCGACGGCTCGGCGTAGCGGTGCCAGGACCGGGCGTGCAGCCGCACCGGAATAACAGGTAGTCCTTCGGTTTCCTCAGGCGCCTCGCCCAGCCACGCCTGCGCACCGGAATCGGTGATCATGTGCCGACGTTCCGCCGTGCCGACGTCGGCAGGCACCGGAACCACCGGCACCCCCGCGATCAGGCAGCCCGCGACGGCCAGCACTGTCGTGGCCGTCGGCCGGGCCAGCACCGCCACCAGAGAGGCACCCGCGACCCGCTCGGCCACCGAGGTCGCGGCGCCGACCAGATCGCTGCGCGACAACACCGCGCCGTCGATGCGTACCGCGTCTTCGAGGTCGTGCCCGGCAGCGATGACGGCGGGGTTCAGAGAGGTCAGCAGCACATCGCGAGGCTACTCGCCTGTCCAGGGGCAGCGAATGTCGACCGCGTCGTCCAGGGACACGTGACACACAGCAACATGCGGGGAACACAATCCTTCTGAGTATAGTTCTCAATACTCAGAGATGTCGGTGATCCCGTACGGTCGCCACCCCCATGCGCAGCGAAGTTTTGATGACCATCATCCTCGACGTCCACGACGTGGAGGCGACTACATCCAGGAGAAAGCTCACCCATGAACGCGACCACCCCCGCCATCAAGCACCCGTCGCGGCGCCTGATCGTCGATCTGCCACATTCCTACGACGCCGCCCGCACCCTCTATGAAACCCTGGTGCCCGAAGTCGATTACGGCCGCTTCTCCCAACTGGCCACCTGGCAAGCCCACCTCGACCTCGCCGACAGCAACGCACCCCACGGGTTCATGTACTACTACCGCGGCGACGTCACCGCGATCATGGCCACATCGACAGCCGGCTGGAAAGCCACCCAGTACTTGATGGGCAACCACACCATCGCAGAGCGCATGTTCCGCCACGACCCAAGCGTGATGCTGCACGCGCCGCTGCGAACACTGCTCTACGCCGATCCCGTCGGCCATACTCACCTGGCCGTCGACCAGCCCAGCTTGCTGTTCGACAGCTACCACCATCCCGAAATCAGCGCTGTCGGTGCCGAACTCGACGCGCTGCTTGCCCAGCTCATAGTGCAACTCGGCGCACATCCTCCGGCACATCTCAACCAGGCGGCGACCGGCGCAGGCCGCCTCCAGTAGCCACCCGCCGCGCGATAAGGGCGGTCCTGTTGCCTGTCGGCGATACTGGAGCTGTGATCGAACGCGTCGGCTCCCGTGAGGTGTACCGCAACAACTGGATGTCCGTGCGCGAAGACGACATCCGCCGCCCCGATGGCACCACCGGCATCTACGGGGTGGTGGACAAACCCACGTACGCACTGGTAATCGCCCACGACGGCGACCGCTACCGCATGGTGGAGCAGTTCCGTTATCCAATTGGGTTGCGGCGCTGGGAGTTTGTGCAGGGCACGGCACCGGGCACACTGGACGGCAACGAGCCCGCGCCCGCAGATCTGGCCGTGCAGGAACTCCGCGAGGAGACCGGGCTGCGAGCCGGGACGTGGGAAGTGTTGGGCCAGTTGGATGTCGCACCGGGGATGTGCAGCCAGCGCGGCTGGGCCTACCTAGCGACCGACATCACCGAAGGCGAACACGAGCGTGAGCATGAAGAGCAGGACATGCACAGCGAGTGGTTCACCGCCGGGCAGATCGAGGACATGATCCGCGGCGGCGACATCACCGATGCGCAAACGCTGGCGGCGTGGACGCTGCTGCGGTTGCACATGGCCCGGTAAGGCAATCCTGCCAACTCGGGTAAACATCGCGCCACCTGGGATGATGACGTTCCCGCCACCTGTTGATCTGGGTACAACACCCAGCAGGAGGCAGCAACATGAAGACGATCAGCGGTTTTGCACAGCAGACAGTGGGTCGTTACGTTCTCGCAGGCGCACTGGCAGTCGGAGTCCTGGTGTCCCCGATCGTGTGGTCGTTCACCGACGACAGCCAGAAAGCTCTGCCGGAAACCGTTGTGGCGTCGCACAACAACCACGGCATCGATCAGCTGCAGTGGCTCGAAGACATCCAGCCACACGCTCAGGCGCCGCGCGTCGACACCACGGTGCACCAGAGCCACTGATTCGTCGCCGGCCGGCGTCTTTGCGCAAGAAGAATTTTCACGCTTGATCTCAACCAAAGTTGAGGTCCTACCGTCGGGCTCATGCCCCAGACAGAAGTGATCGTCGACCGCATCGTCCTGCAGGACGGCTTCGTCCCCGTGATAGACATCAGCAGCGCCCGCAGCGGCGACCCGTCTCATCGCCAGGCGGTGGCCGCGGCGATTGGCCGGTGCTGCGAGACCAGTGGCTTCCTGATCCTTGTCGGCCACGGCGTGCCCTACAAAGCCATCCACGACGTCAAGCACGCCCTGCGCGAGTTCTTCGCGCTACCGCAGGCCGAGAAGGACCGCGTCAGAGCGCAGCCCGGCGACCCGCTGGCCCGCGGATTCAGCAGCGCGGGCAAGCTTGCAGCCACCAATGACGGCGCGGATGTCGAGGCCGAACATCAGGAGCCGGACCGTGTCGAGAAGTTCGTCCACTTCCCGCTGGGCAACCCGGAAGGCCTCAGCGGTACCGGCTGGACCGACGCGCGCGTGGCCGTCGTCGAGCGGTGGCCCGAACTCCCGGGTTTCCGCGCCGCATACGAGCGCTACTACACCGAAATGGCAATGCTCGCAACCGAACTGTCGCGGCTATTCGCACTCGCACTCGGCCTGCGCGAGGACTGGTTCGACAGGTCGATCGACCGGCACCACTCCAATCTGATGGCCAACTACTACCCCGCCGACGACCGGCCGGCCGGCGAGATCCGGCTGAGCCAGCACAGCGACTGGGGCAATCTGACCATCCTGCTGCAGGACGGATCGCAGGGCGGGCTACAGGTTCGGGGTGACCGCGGCGAATGGCTCGACGTGCCGGTGGTCCCCGGCGCATTCGTCATCAACATCGGAGACCTGCTGGCCCGGTGGACCAACGACCGCTGGGTCAGCACTGTCCACCGCGTGGTGAGCAGTGGCGATGGCGGCGAGCGGTACAGCCTGCCGTTCTTCCATCAGCCCAACTTCGACGCCGTGATCGAGTGCATCCCCACGTGCGCAGCCGCTGACAATCCGCCGCGGTACGAGCCAGTGGTGTCGGGGCCGTATCTGCTCGACAAGCTCAAGCTGGCCTACGCGCTCTGAGGGGACGATTCACCGAAACAGGTTCTCGGACAACGGTGTCGGAGAACCGAATCGGTGCGCCGTCACCGCTATCGCCTGCTCCTGCAGGAACGTCAACAGCTCGATCCGCCCGGCTTCGACAACCGGCCCTGCGTAGAGCGCAATGCCGACATTGCCGGCACTGTCGCGAGCGAACTGTTCGCGGCTGCCGCCGAGCAGGCGAACCCGCCCAGGTCCTTTGTCGCGCAATGTGTTCCGCCACGCCACCGCATCTTCTACCCGGCAGACGACGCCGGCGGTCGCCATCGTCTCGGCAATCGCCTGATCGAGCGGAAAGGCAGTGGAGACGGCGAGGGGCGAACCGGCCAGGATTCCCGCGCCGACCACCCGCAGCACAGCTGCCGGAGCAGCGTTCTCGGCGCGCACCGTCACCGGCACCGGCAGGTACCGGAAGACGTTCTTCTCCGCCATCAGGGCCGACACATCGCGCGCAACGCCGAACTCCGTCGCCCAGGCATGGGCGTCGGATCCGAAGGACCGCTCGAGGAAACCCAGTTCTCCGGGGTCCAGTCCGACAGTCTTTGCGGCATCCAGGATCGCGCGTACCGATGGTGATACCGAGGCGGTCTGGGTGGCCGGCGCGGAACGCCAATCACTGAGTCCGATCAGGTAATTCGGACCTCCGGCCTTCGCGCCCGCACCAACCGCCGACTTCTTCCACCCGCCGAAAGGCTGACGCCGCACGATCGCCCCGACGGTCGAGCGGTTCACATAGGCATTGCCGGCCTCGACCCGGTCGAGCCAGCGTTCGACCTCGCCGCGGTCCAGGCTGTGCAACCCTGCCGTCAGGCCGTAGTCGACCCGGTTCGCAATGGCGATCGCCTCGTCGAGGTCATTGGCGGCGATGAGGCCCAGGATCGGACCGAAGTATTCGGTGAGGTGGAATTCCGAGCCGTATCGAACTCCCGTCTTCACTCCGGGTGACCAGAGCCGCCCGGTGTCATCGAGTTGGCGAGGCGCCACCAGCCACTGCTCCCCAGGCGAGAGCTGCGTGAGTGCACGCAGCAGCTTGCCGTACGCGGGTTCGATGATGGGGCCCACCTGCACGGTCGGATCTGTCGGGTAGCCGACCTTCAGGGAGGTGACGGCATCGACGAGCTGGTCGCGGAACCGCGCGGACCGGGCCACGGAGCCCACCAGAATGCCGAGCGACGCTGCCGAACACTTCTGACCTGCGTGCCCGAAGGCTGAGTACACCAGGTCTTTCACCGCGAGATCGAGATCAGCATGCGGGGTGACGATGATGGAGTTCTTGCCACTCGTCTCGGCCAGCAGCGGCAAGTCGGGCCGGAAGCTGCGGAACAATTCCGCGGTCTCGAAGGCTCCGGTGAGGATCAGCCTGCTAACCCGCGGGTCGGATACCAATTGCCTGCCGAGTTCGCCCTCGTCGAGGTGCACCAACTGCAGCACATCTCGCGGCACGCCGGCGTCCCAAAGCGCCTGCACCATAACGGATCCACACCGCCTGGCCTGACCGGCAGGTTTGATGATGACGGGACTACCCGCGGCCAGCGCGGCCAGCACCGATCCGGCGGGGATCGCCACCGGGAAGTTCCATGGCGGCGTGACCACCGCCAATCCGGCCGGCACCGCGACAGCACCGTCGACGGCGTCGAGATTTTCTGCTTGTGCCGCATAGTAATTCGCGAAATCGATGGCCTCCGACACCTCGGGATCACCCTGATCCAGGGTCTTGCCGCACTCGGAGGCCATCACCTCCAGCAATACCGCCCGCGCTGCCTGCAGCGTTGCCGCCGCACGCCGAAGGACTGCCGCCCGCTGCGCACCAGCCAATGCAGCCCATGTCGCGCCCGCGGTCACCCCCTCGCCGATGATCCCGTCGAGCACGGACGCGCTCGAGACGGTGTGCTCGGCGACCAGCTCCGTGCCCGCCGACGACGCGGCGATCCGGTCGGTGATCGCCCGTCCCCACAGTCGATTGCCGGGCAGTGCCGGATCGGTGTCGGCGACATTCGCGAACCCACCGGCCGGGCTCACCGCCTTGTTCGGATCGTCGGTTCGCCTGTCCTGTCGGCGATTCGGCTCCGGAACACCGGCTCCCCCCGTCGCTTCGCTCGCCCCAACGTCGTCGATTGCGGCCAGCGAGGCCACGAACCGATCCTTCTCGCGCCGGAACAGCACCTGGTCGTCGTGCAGCTCGAACACCGCGGACATGAAATTGTCCTGGCTGGCACCCTCCTCCAACCGGCGCACGAGATAGGCGATCGCCACGTCAAAGTCCCTGGGATGCACCACCGGTACGTACAGCAACAGACCGCCGACGGTGCGCCGGACGGCCTCGGCCTGCGCCTCGGCCATCCCCAGCAGCATCTCGAACTCCACGTGATCCCGGACGCCGCGCCCCCCGGCGAGCGTCCACGCATAGGCAATATCGAAGAGGTTGTGTCCGGCGACACCGATACGCACATTCGCGGTGTGGCCGGGCTGCAACGCGTAATCCAGCACCCGCTTGTAGTTCGTGTCCGTGTCCTGTTTGGTCGAGAAGGTCGCCAGGGGCCAGCCGTGCAGCGCGGCCTCCACATGTTCCATCGGCAGGTTGGCGCCTTTGACAAGCCGAACCTTGATGCCGGCGCCACCCCGCTCGCGGCGCGCACGAGCCCAGTTCTGCAGTCGCATCATCGCGCTCAGAGCATCGGGCAGGTAGGCCTGCAAGACGATCCCGGCTTCGAGGTGCAGCAGTTCGGGCCGGTCCAGCAGCTTGGTGAACACTGCCATCGTCAGTTCCAGGTCGCGGTACTCCTCCATGTCGAGGTTGATGAACTTCGCGGTCGGCGCGGTCACGGCCTGGGTGAACAACGGCAGCAGGTTGTGCGCGATGTGGTCGACGGCCTCATCGAACGCCCACGGCGAGTGCGGCGGCACGGTGGCCGAGACCTTGATCGACACGTAGTCGACGTCGGGACGGGCCAGCAGCCGCTGCGTGCCCTCCAGCCGGCGGGCCGCCTCGGCCCGCCCCAGCACGGCCTCACCGAGCAGATTGATGTTGAGCCTGACGCCTCGCTTGCGGATCCGTGCGATGGAGCGTCCGAGGCGGGCGTCGGTCGCGTCGACGAGGAGGTGACCGACCATCTGGCGCAACGCATTTCGGGCGATCGGAATGACCAAGCCGGGTGCGATCACCGACACCAGGGCACCGAGCTTGATCAACAGCCGTTCATGCATGGGCAGGAAGCCGGGGGCGTTGCGCGCGAGGGCACGCAGGTTGGCAGCCGCAACCTTATGGTCTTCGGGCCGGATCACGCGGTCGACGAATCCGACGGTGAAATCCAGGCCATGCGGATCACGCAGGACATCAGCCAATCTGCGGCCGGCCGGGGCCACGGGCAGGCGCGCGGCGTCGTCGAGCCAGTACCGGACCTGGGCCACCACCTCGGTGAGCAGGTCGTCCTGTTCCCGGCTCAGCTGTGCCATCTGCCCATCATGGACACGCAAGACACTTAAAGCACAGGCTTCGGCAGCTCGACGTGGACTGAATCCCAACCAGGGTGGGAAGTTAAGCGAGCCGGGAGACGGCGGCGGCGATGCGCTCGTCGGTCGCGGTCAGCGCGATGCGCACGAACTGCTCACCGGCCGGGCCGTAGAACTCGCCGGGGGCCACGAGGATGCCGCGCTCGGCCAGCCAGGCGACAGTCGCACGCCCGGACTCGCCGCGGGTGGCCCACAGGTACAAGCCGGCCTCGGAGTGCTCGACGGTGAATCCGGCGCCGCGGACGGCGGCCAGCAGTGCGTCGCGGCGCTTGGCGTAACGGTCCCGCTGGACGCGCTCGTGTTCGTCGTCGTCGAGGGCAGCGACCATCGCGGACTGCACGGGCGTCGGGACGATCATCCCGGCGTGCTTGCGGACCGCGAGAAGTTCGGCGACCAACGCCGGGTCACCGGCGACGAAACCGGCCCGGTAACCCGCCAGCGACGACGTCTTGGACAGCGAGTGCACCGCGAGCAGACCGGTGTGGTCACCGTCGCAGACATCGGGATGCAGGACCGACAGCGGCTGGGCGTCCCACGACAGCCCGAGGTAGCACTCGTCGGACGCGATGATGACACCGCGCTCGCGCGCCCAGCCGACGACCTTGCGCAGGTGGTCGACACCGAGCACCTTGCCGGTCGGGTTACTGGGCGAGTTGAGGTAGATCAGCGCGGGCGACTGCGGCCCGATCTGGGTCAGCGAATCGGCCCGCAGCACCTGGGCCCCCGCCAACCGCGCCCCGACGTCGTATGTCGGGTAGGCCAGCTCGGGCACCACGACGGTGTCCGCGGCCCCCAGCCCGAGCAGGGTCGGCAGCCAGGCGATGACCTCTTTGGTGCCGATGACCGGCAGTACCGCCTGCTCCGGCAGGCCGGTGATGCCGTACCTGCGCTGCAGGGCAGCCACCGCCGACGCGCGTAGCGCCGGCGTACCGGCCGTCGCCGGGTAACCCGGTGCGGCACTGGCAGCGGCGAGCGCCTCCCGGATGACGTCGGCCACCGCATCTACAGGCGTGCCGACGGACAGATCGACGATGCCGTCCGGATGGGCACGTGCGGTCGCGGTTGCGTCAGCCAGGGTGTCCCAGGGGAATGTAGGCAGACGCCCCGAAACGGGCCGAGCGAGGTGGCTCGTCTTGCGCGGAGTCACTCGCCCTGCGGCGCGAGATCCTTGACCGCCTGCGGGTCGTTGTCGGTCTGGCCGACCTTCGACGCACCACCCGGCGAGCCGAGCTCGGCGAAGAAGTCGGCGTTGTTCTGGGTGTATCCGCTCCACTGATCGGGGACATCGTCCTCGTAGTAGATGGCCTCGACGGGGCAGACGGGCTCGCACGCGCCGCAGTCCACGCACTCATCGGGGTGGATGTACAGCATGCGTGCACCCTCGTAGATGCAATCGACCGGGCACTCTTCGATGCATGCCTTGTCTTTGACGTCGACGCAGGGTTCGGCAATGACGTACGTCACCGGTAGTTCTCCTGTTCCAGGGGGCTGCTGGCTCGTCAGGAATCAACGAGCAGACGTCAGTATGGTGCGCCCGTACCGAAGCGTCTGGCTCAGTGTTACCTAACTTCACGCGCCGCCCGAAAAGGGTGACGCGTGGTTACTGACACTAGACGTTGCACATACCGTCCGACTAGCTCCTACCCACAGCTTTTTACGCGTGTCATTTATTGCTTTGCAATTTGTTGCATAGGACCGTCGGTAGCACCTACGCTCATGCCGTGGCCCTCCCCCACGCGATCCTCGTGGCGCTCTGCGAACAAGCCGGTTCCGGCTATGAATTGGCGAACCGCTTCGACCGGTCGATCGGCTACTTCTGGGCCGCCACCCACCAGCAGATTTACAAAACGCTGCGGGCCATGGACGCCGACGGCTGGGTCAGCGTCGAAGTCGTCGCGCAGCACGGGCGGCCGGACAAGAAGGTCTACTCGGTGACGGACAGCGGCCGGGCTGAACTCGAACGCTGGATCGCCGAACCGCTCACCGGCCGCGGCAGTTCCGTCACCGACGCGCGCACTCGCGAACTCGCGGTGAAGCTACGCGGGGCGGCATACGGATCCATGGAGAGCACCGGCGCCCTGCACGAGCAGATTCACGCGCTGCGCGCTGAACGCGCGGCACTGCTCGACACCTACCTCGGCTACGAGAAACGTCAGTTCCCCGACCCCTCCACGCTGACCGGCAGCGCGCTGCACCAATACCTGGTGCTGCGCGGCGGTATCCGCGCCGAGCAGGGGTCGGTGGACTGGTTGGACGAAGTTCTGCTGGCATTGAGAGGAAACCGATGACTGTGCCGCATTCAACGCCCTATCCGAACCTGTTGTCCCCGTTGAACCTTGGGTTCACCACGCTGCGCAACCGGGTGATCATGGGCTCGATGCACACCGGCCTCGAGGACCGCGCCCGCGACACCGGCAAGCTGGCCGAGTACTTCGCCGAGCGGGCCCGCGGCCGCGTCGGGCTGATCATCACCGGCGGCTACGCGCCCAACCGCACCGGTTGGCTGTTGCCGTTCGCGGCCGAGATGCTGTCGTCGAGCGACGCGCGCCGCCACCGCCGGATCACCACGGCCGTCCACGCCGAGGGCGGCAAGATCCTGCTGCAGGTGCTGCATGCGGGACGCTATGCGTACCACCCACTTTCGGTCAGCGCATCGTCTATCAAAGCCCCGATCAACCCCTTCCGGCCGCGCGCGCTCCGTGACGTCGAAGGCACCATCAACGACTTCGTGAAGTGCGCGCTGTTGGCCCGCGAAGCCGGGTACGACGGCGTCGAGATCATGGGCAGCGAAGGCTATCTGCTCAACCAGTTCCTGGCGCCGCGCACCAACAAGCGCACCGACGCCTGGGGCGGCACACCAGAGAAGCGCCGCCGGTTCCCCGTCGAGATCGTGCGGCGCACCCGCGAGGCCGTCGGCCACGACTTCATCATCTGCTACCGGTTGTCCATGGCCGACTACGTCGAAGACGGCCAGACGTGGGAGGAAATCCTCACGCTGGCAACGGAAATCGAAGCCGCCGGGGCGACGATCATCAACACCGGCATCGGCTGGCACGAAGCGCGGGTGCCGACCATCGTCACATCGGTGCCGGACAGTGCGTTCGCGGACATCAGCAACGCGGTGGCCCAACACGTCACCATTCCGGTGGTGGCCTCCAACCGGATCAACATGCCGCAGTCCGCCGAACAAATCCTGGCTGACGGCGCGGTGCAACTGATCTCGATGGCCCGCCCACTGCTCAGCGACCCGGACTGGGTCCGCAAGGCGCAGCACGACGCCGCCGACGAGATCAACACGTGCATCGCCTGCAACCAGGCCTGCCTGGACCACGCCTTCGTCCACAAGACCGTGTCGTGCCTGCTGAATCCGCGGGCCGGGCACGAGACCACGCTGGTGCTGGGCAAGACCCGGGTCACGAAGCGGGTTGCGGTGGTCGGCGCCGGACCGGCCGGACTGGCAACCGCCGTCACGGCCGCCGAGCGCGGACACGACGTGACGCTCTTCGAGGCCGGCGACCATATCGGTGGCCAATTCGATCTGGCCCGGAGGATTCCCGGGAAAGAGGAGTTCAACGAGACCCTCCGCTATTACACCACGATGCTGACCAAGCACCGGGTGGACGTCCGGCTGGGCACCCGGGCCACAGCCGACGAACTTTCCGGCTACGACGACGTCGTGCTTGCCACCGGTGTCGCGCCGCGTATGCCCGACATCCCGGGCATCGACCACCCGATGGTGCTGTCGTACGCGGAGGCGATCACCGGGGCGCCTGTCGGCAAGCGGGTGGCCGTGATCGGCGCCGGCGGCATCGGTTTCGACGTCAGCGAGTTCCTCACGGTGGACGAGTCGCCCACCCTCAATCTGAAGGAGTGGCGGGCGGAGTGGGGCATCGCCGACGGCGGCGACTCCCGCGGCGGCTTGACCACACCGATCCCCCTGCCGCCGGCCCGCGAGGTGTACCTGCTGCAACGCACCAGGGGCGCCCAGGGGCGCGGGTTGGGCAAGACCAGCGGCTGGGTGCACCGGGCGTCGATCAAAGCCAAAGGCGTGCAGCAGCTGTCCGGGGTGAACTACGAGAAGATCGACGACGCCGGGCTGCACATCAGCTTCGGATCGGACCGGTCCGGGGCGCGTGTGCTCGAGGTCGACAACGTGGTCATCTGCGCCGGCCAAGAGTCGGTCCGCGACCTCGAAGACGGCTTACGCCGCATCGGGATCACGCCGCATGTCATCGGCGGCGCCGCCGTCGCGGCTGAGTTGGACGCCAAGCGGGCCATTCGGCAGGGCACCGAGCTCGCGGCGAACCTGTAGTTCCGCCACTGGTCGGGCTGCGGCCCTACGTCGAGAGTGGGTGCTGCCGCGCCGCGCACAGCGTGTCGTCACCAACAAGCCCCACGCTCGGCGTAGCCGCCCGCGCGCACGCGCGGCGGGTTACGACGCGCCGCTACCCCACACCGCGCGAGCGCCGGAGTCGCCGATACGCACGATCTGATAGATCGACGCAACGCCGATCAACACGGCCAGCACCACCACCACAACGCCGGCCAGGCCACGCCGTTCGCCGAGGCGTGCGCCCCAGCGGTGCAGGAACGCGAGCGCCAACGACACCACCAGCAGCCCCAGCACGAAATAGATGGCGGTGTCGCCGAGTTCCGTGTGTTCGTGCAGGGTCGGTGTCCTGTCCTTCTGCTGGTGCTCCAGCCACTCGCCGGCCTCGGTGGCCAGCGGGGTCAGCACCGTCAGCACCACGGACAGCACCAGCGTCAGCCAGACGAGACGCTCCCGCGCGGCCGTCCAGACCGCGCAGAGGATCACCAAAATCGCGGTCAGTGGCACCAGGACCACGATGAAATGGACGAAAAATGGGTGCGCGGGTATGTCCGAGATGGTGTTCACCCGTCAATTTTCACCGCGATCGGACGTAAATGCACATCGACCGCCGCGTGTCGTCGCACATTTGTGCCCGCTGAGCGAAGTCAGGCGGCCAGTGGCGAGTAGTCGGTGCTGCGCTGGCGGGCCGGGCGACCGATACCTTCGGCGATGGCGACCAGCTCCGCGACGGTCTTGGCCGAGCCGTTCTCCGAGCCCGCCATGCGGGAGATGGTCTCCTCCATGAGCGTGCCACCGAGATCGTTGGCACCGCCCTGCAGCATCACCTGGGTGCGCTCGACGCCCAGCTTGACCCACGAGGTTTGGATGCTGGGAATCCGGCCATGCAGCATGATCCGCGCCAGGGCGTGCACGGCGCGGTTGTCGCGGTGCGTCGGCCCCGGCCGCGCCCCGCCGGCCAGATACAGCGGCGACGACTGATGCACGAAAGGCAGCGGCACGAATTCGGTGAAACCGCCTGTGCGGTCCTGAATTCCGCGCAGCACGTTCAGGTGACCCACCCAATGCTTCGGCGTGTCCACGTGGCCGTACATCATGGTCGACGACGACCGCAGCCCCACCTCGTGCGCGGTTGTCACGACGTTGATCCACTCGGCGGTCGGCAACTTGCCCTTGGTGAGCACCCAGCGGACCTCGTCGTCCAGAATCTCGGCCGCGGTACCCGGGATGGTGTCGAGTCCGGCTTCACGCAGCGCCGTCAGCCATTCCCGCACCGACAAGCCACTGCGGGTCACGCCGTTCGCGATCTCCATGGGCGAGAAGGCATGCACGTGCATCGACGGCACCCGCTTCTTCACCGCACGCACCAGATCGGCATACCCGGTGACGGGTAGCTCGGGGTCGATGCCGCCCTGCATGCAGACCTCGGTGGCCCCGGCGACGTGCGCCTCCCAGGCGCGGTCGGCGACCTCGTCGACCGACAGCGAGTAGGCGTCGGCGTCACCCTTGCGCTGCGCGAAGGCGCAGAACCTGCAGCCGGTGTAGCAGATGTTGGTGAAGTTGATGTTCCGGTTGACCACGAAGGTGACGTCGTCGCCGACGACCTCACGACGCAGCGAATCCGCCAGCGCCGCTACGGCATCCAGAGCCGGGCCGTCGGCGGTGGCCAGCGCCAGGTACTCGTCGTCGGTGCAGCCGCCCGGGTTGCGTTCCGCGGAGCGCAGAGCCGCGAGGACGTCGATGTCGATGCGTTCGGGGGCACGGGCCGCCAGCTCGGAGACCTTCTCGCGGATGGACTCCCAGTCACCGAACGCGCTGCCGAGGTCGCTGCGCGTCTCCGTCAGCCGGCCCTCACTGTCGATCGCGGTGTGCAGATCGGTGCGGCCCAACGACTCTGACGCCTCGTCGGGCTCCTGCCACGGCAACCCGACGGGGTTGACGTCGCGCGCCCAGCCGGTGTCCGGGTCCGCCAGGGCATCCACGTGCCCGCGCACGCGCGGGTCGATCCATGCCGCCCCGGCCTGTACGTAGGACGGTTGCGCCGTCAGCCGCTGGACCAGGTCGTACCCGGCTTCGGCGGTGATGTCGGCCAGATCGTCGAGAGCCGGCCAGGGCCGTTCGGGGTTGACGTGGTCGGGCGTCAGCGGCGAGACCCCGCCCCAGTCGTCGACCCCCGCGCCGATCAGCGCCAGGCACTCCGCGCGCGACACCAGATTGGGCGGTGCCTGGATCCGCATCTTGGGTCCGAGTACCAGGCGCGCTACCGCGATGGTGGCCAGGAAATCATCGATCCCGGCATCGGGTGTCGCGGCCATGGCGGTGTGATCCTTGGCCCGGAAGTTCTGCACGATGACTTCCTGAACGTGCCCGAACTCCTTGTGGGACTTGCGGATCGCGTGCATGGTCTCGGCCCGCTCGGTGAGCGTCTCACCGATGCCCACCAACAAGCCGGTGGTGAACGGGATGGACAGCCGGCCCGCA
Source organism: Mycolicibacterium sp. HS_4_1 (assembly GCF_054515875.1). Classification (NCBI taxonomy): domain Bacteria; kingdom Bacillati; phylum Actinomycetota; class Actinomycetes; order Mycobacteriales; family Mycobacteriaceae; genus Mycobacterium; species Mycolicibacterium sp. HS_4_1. The sequence continues at coordinate 1,163,721 of NZ_CM137261.1, read as the reverse complement.
TCGTCGAGCGTGCGCAACCGCACCGCCGGGTCCTTGTCCGGGCTGCCGTAATGCGCCAGGCCCTTGGTCTCGAACAGCCGGCGCGACGTGGTCTCCAGCATCATGCCCATGGACGGCGCCACAGGCTTGAGCCGCGACAGTTCCGACCAGCTCATGACGCCGGGGTTCAGGTGCGGCAGCAGACCGGTTTCCTCGAGGACGCGGATGGCCATGGCACGCACGTAGTCGAGGGTGGAGTCATAGCCACGCTCGTCGAGCCATTGCTTGGCTTCGTCCCAGCGGTCCTCCGGGCGGTCACCGAGGGTGAAAAGCGCCTCTTGACAACCCAACTCGGCGCCGCGGCGGGCCACGTCGAGAATCTCGTCGGGCTCCATGTACATGCCCTTGCCCTGCGCGCGCAGCTTGCCCGGCACCGTCACGAACGTGCAGTAGTGACAGGTGTCGCGGCACAGATGGGTGACGGGGATGAACACCTTGCGCGAGTACGACACCGGAAGCCGGCCGGTGGCGCCCCGCCGTCCCGCCGCTTCCAACCCGGCGTCACGGACGCGGGCGGCGCTGGCGCAGAGGTCGACAAGGTCGTCGCCGCGAGCCGTCATCGCGATCGCCGCCTCGTCCACATTCAGCGAAACACCGTCACGGGCACGGCGCAGGACGCGGCGTAAAGCGGACGAAGAAGGCGCGGCGAGCGGTGGGACCACGGGAATGGGCAGGTCGGCGCCGTTCGAGGGGTTCAGAGCCACTTCCGTGTAACCCCGGTGGTGTCGGCGATCATCCACGCGTCTCACATTTTGAAACCACTGCGCCCGGCATACCGGCCACAGTAGCGCCAGCGCGTTCGCCTGGTGCGGGCCGCATGCCCCGACACACGCGGCAAACGCGCTGACTGCTGGGTGAATTTAGTGACGAGCGCGTAAGTTCAAGGCGTCGGGACGCGATCATTTCGAGGAGCCATGGTGTCCGTTTCTCTCCGTCCGTATCTGATGGCGGGCGCGGCCGCGGCGACCGCCACTGCCCTCGCGCTGACCCCGATTCAGGTAGTTCCCGCTGACGTCGCGGTCCCCGCGCACCCGACCACAGCCCAGCCCCACCTGACCGAGGCCATGGTGAAACTGCTCGCCGCGGCCGGCAATATGGCCTCGCCCAAGCCAGCCGCGGGCGTCGTCCCCAACATCGGTCAGAAGGTCGGCCCCAACCCGTTGGCAGCGGTCCCCTTGGCCGCCGCGCCCGTCGTCGGTCCGCAGAACGCGGCCAGCGACTGGCTGACCGGTGCATACCAAGGCATTCAGGCATGGGTCGACTGGGGCGTCAACTACGCGACCGACCTGCTCTACTGGGCCGGCTGGTTCGTACCGTTCTCGGGCACCATCGCCGCGCAGACCGACATCTTCTACTGGACACTGATCCGGCCCGTCTCGGACAACATCTTCTATCAGGCCGTTGTCCCGATCGTGAACGATCCACTCAACCTCGGCGTGTGGGTCAACGGCATCGGCAACGCGATCCGTTATTCCGTCAACGACGTCATCAACTTCGGCATCGCCGAGTTCAACTACTTCCTCGGCTGGCTCATCCCGCCGATCCCACCATTGCCGCCCATCGGGTCACTGGCGGCCACGACGCCCACCCTCGATTCGATCGCCAAGTCTGTGCAGACCGCGCTGACCAGCCTGGCCGCCGCGATCAACCCGGCCAAGACGTCCACGAAGGCCGACCCCGCCGCCAAGCTCGCGCCGACGGCCGCGCAGACCCAGGCTCCGGCCGAGAAGCCGGCCAACGTCGACACCACCACCGAGAAAGGCACTCAGACCGAGGCCACCGGCACCGGGCAGCCACAGGTCAGTGAGCCGAAGACTGAGCTCAAGACCGACCCGAAGACGGATCCCAAAGCCGACCCGAAAACCGACCCCAAGGCTGAACTGAAGACAGGGCCGGAGACGGATCCGAAGGCTGACACCAAGCCGGACCCCAAGGCCGGCGCCCCTGCCGCAGGTGACACCGACGGATCGGTCGCCCAGCAGCAGGACGACACCAAGGCAACCAAGCCCGTCAAAAAACCCGGTAAGAAGGCCGGCGACAAGGCCCGCGACAAGGCCGGGACCACGAACCCGGCGGACAACCAGGCCGCGGGCGGCGCCGGCACGACCGACACGAAGCCCGGTAACGTCCGGGGCGGAAAGCCCAAGGGCGAGAAGACTGCCGGCCAGTCGAGCAATGCCGGTTCCAGCACCGGCAGCCAGAATAGCGGCTCGGACAACCACCGCAAGGCCGGCACGCAGGGCTGACGCCCAGCCTCGATCGAGCGGCTAACCCGACAATCGAGCCCGCCTCCGGGCGTGGCGCCACAGCACCACGCCTGGCGGTGTCGCACCGAACAGCAAGAAGATCAACGGCGACGCCTGCATGATTCCGGTGCCGCCGAACACGACGTCATCGCCCGGGCCACCGAGCAGCAGGATCACAACGGTCGACAGCCAGACCCACATCGGGAGCGCGGCCAGTCGAGGAATAGACGTCCATTGCAGGCAGGCCCAGACCAGGGCAGCGTTGACCAGCCCACTGATCAGTGCACTGATCGGGAACGGCACCGAGCCGAGATAGAGCGGCAGGAACAGGGCACCGGCGATGGCCGACAGGGCGCCGTCGAACCCCAGCACACCGAGCATCAATGCGCGCGCCCGACCGGAGTCGGCGCGCACCGGGGCAGATGTCAGGTCGGGATGCTGTCGAGCAGACCAACCAGAGAACCGACGACCCACTGATAGTTGTCGCCAAGGCCCTGCAGGTGCTGCAAGTTGGGGTCCAGATCCGAATCCATGGCGGCTACCCTACTCCCCCCGATCCCGGTGTCACGTCAGGTTTATCCCGCTGAGTAGGTCTGTTTCGAAACCACGGCCGTCACGCTCGCCCGCCGTGCCGTCGACCAACGTGTAGTGCTCGCGCGCAGTGATCGGCAGCGCGATGTTGTTGGACAGCGCAAAGACCCGGCCGCTCGGCTCCACCGTCACCTGCGTTTGGTGGGCGCGCATGGCGGCGACCTTGGCCGGCAGGTGGTCCGGCGTATCGATGACGGCGTCGATGCGGTGGCCGAGGTCGAACGGCAGGGCACTGGCCGGGATTCGCACCCAGCTCTCAGGCAGTTCGATCCCGTTCAGCGATTCCAGGGCCTCGGCCATCGACTCACCGTCCATCACGGTCCAGTAGAACTTCGGCACCTGCCAAGGCTCGCCCGGGTGCCCGTCAGCCGACGACGCAGCGACCGCAGCCGTCGTCACCCGGTGGGCCTGGACGTGGTCGGGGTGCCCGTAGCCGCCGTCGGGGTCGTAGGTGACGACAACATGCGGGCGGAAGTCCCGCAGCACGGCCACGAGCTCGGCGACCGCCTCGTCCATGTCGGCGTCCGCGAATCGCTGACGGTGCCGCGCCGGGCTGCCCTCCATACCGGAATCGCGCCATCGCCCGGCCCCGCCCAGATACCGCGGCTGGTCGACACCCAGTTCCCTTAGCGCCAAGGTCAATTCACCGACGCGGTAGCCGCCCAGCTGGTCAGCTCCGTCGACCGCCAACTGCGCCCACCGGGAACCGATGACCTCCCCCTCTTCACCCAGGGTGCAGGTGAGCACCCGTACGTCGGCGCCGCGGGATGCGTAGTGCGCGATGGTCGCTCCGGTAGTGAGTGTCTCGTCATCCGGATGGGCGTGGACGAACAGCAGCCGTGGGGTCTCCATATCCCCCAGGCTGGCATACATTCACCCGGTGACGCGACGTGCGCTTGAGTTCGGCAGCGCGGTGCTGCTCACCGGCCTGCTCGCCGGCGTCGCCGGAGCGACGACGGTGTCGCTGCTGCACGCCGTCGAACACCTCGCCTACAACTATTCCTACGGGCTGTTACTCGACGGCATCGGGGCCAGCTCGCCGGTCCGCCGCGCGCTCGCGCCGGCCGTCGGCGGGGCGCTGGCCGGATTCGGTTGGTGGATTCTGCGCCGCCGCAGCGGCGTGCCGTCATTGTCGGCGACCATCGCCGGAAAGAAGCCGATGCAGCATCTGCCCATGGCGGCCGACGCGGCATTGCAGGTCGTGGCTGTCGGGTCAGGCGCCTCACTGGGCCGGGAGACGGCACCACGTCAATTGGCCGCGGTACTCAGCAGTTACGGCACGACATGGCTCGGCCGGCTCACCGCGTCGACCATGGGCACGCTGACGGCCCGTGACCGCGAGATTCTGCTCTCTTGTGCCGCAGGTGCCGGCCTGGGCGCGGTGTACAGCGTGCCGCTCGGCGGGGCCTTCTTCGCCGCGCGCGTCATGATGGGCACCTGGCACCCGAAGGTGGTCGGCACGGCGCTCCTCACCTCGAGCCTGGCGGTCGCGGTGTCGCACCCCATCACCCACTTCGAGCGCAATCTCGTGTGGCCCAATCCGGCACTGTCCTACCAGTTCACCATGCTGGCAGTGGCCATCGCGCCGTTGGCAGTAGTCGTCGGCTTGACCTTCAACCGGCTCGTGTTGCTCGCCGGCCCCAAGCCGCAACTGACTTCGTGGGTCCTGATCCCCGGGGTCGCACTGGCCGGCCTGGTCACCGGCATCTGCTCGATCTACCGCCCCGAACTGCCGGGCAATGGCCGCAGCGTCCTGGTCGTCGCCGTCGGCTCCGACCTCACCCTCGCCGCCGCAGCCGTCATCCTGCTGCTCAAACCGCTGCTCACCGCGCTGTACCTGCGGTTGGGCGCGGTCGGCGGCTTGATCACCCCGGCCCTGGCGACCGGCGCGGCCGCGGGAACGGTTGCCACGCTTGCTCTCAACGACCTTGCCCACACCAACCTTCACGTGGCGGCGGTGGCACTGACCTGTGCGGCCGGCGTGCTGGCGATAACGCAACGCGCACCGGCATTCGCTGCACTCTTCGTGTGGGAGCTGGCCCATCCGCCGGTCTGGTTGCTCCTGGTTTTCGCGGTGGCCGCGTTCTCGTCGCACGGCATCCGGCTACTGCGCGAACGGACGCTCGCCACGACGGGTGAGAGCCCGAAACGGCTGTGGCCCTCCACCTTCCGGTAGAGGGCCACAGTTCCGATCAGCTACATGAACTACTCGGCGTGACCGCCGCAGGCTCAGGCTGCAGCATGGCTGGGCTTGTCAGCTTTGGCTGCCGCTTTCGGCTTGGTCGCGGTACCCGCGCCTGAGTCGCCGGCCTTCGACGAGCCTGCCTTGGCGTCACCCGACGTGGTCGAACTCGATGTGCCGGCACCTGACTTCGCCCCACCCGACGAGCCCTTGGCACCCGCCGCCGCACCGTCCGTGCTCTTACCGGAACCGGATTGGCTTGTCCCGGTGGAGTCCGCACCCGACTTCGTCGACCCCGCACCGCCGGACGTCGTGCCGGTGCCCTTGGTCGACGAACCCGACGTGCCGGACGAACTCGACGACTCCGAGGTACCCGAGGTGCCCGAGCCGCTGGGCGTCGTGGCCGAAGTCGGTTCTGCCGCACCGGTCTTGGTGGTCGAGGCCGGCACATCCTCCTTCGTAGTGCTCGTCGCACCAGCAGGCGTGGAGGCAGTGGCCCCGGTCGCCGATGTGGCGGCGGGCGTCGAATCCGCGGGCGTGACCGCGGGCACCGCCGCGGGGTTGGTCGCCTTGGGCGCCGTCGCGGCAAGGGTGCTCACCTTCACCGCGGCGGCCGTGGTGGCCGTCGCAGGATCCGTGGTCCCGGTCGAGGTGTTCGGATTCACGTTCAGGGCGGTCTGAATCGTGCTGGCGATGAACGGCACAGCAGTGGTGACGAACTGATCGACCTGCTTGATGACGTCGATCGTCACGTCCGCGATCCCGTGCTGGACAGCGTTGATGACGTTGATCGGATTCAGCGTCGTAACCGCCTGCAGCACACTCTGAAAGCTGCTCACCATCTGCTGAACAATCGGCTTGACGGTGACGCAGTCACTGCAGCCGATTCCGAGCGTCGACCCGACGGCGTAGATGACCAGCGACTGAACGGTGGTGATCATTGCCGGAACCAACGCCGAGGCGACGGCAAACGGCCGCTGCACAATGTTCTGAATCGGCTGCGAAATTCCCGTGATGAGCTGCAGTCCCCCCAAGATGATGCCGCTCTGGAAGGCGTCGATGGCGCCGTTGACATTTCCGGTGGCCAGCTGTGCGCCGACCGCCTGAAGCGTGCTGGGCAGTGCCGCCCCGATGGTTCCCAGCCCCCCGGCGACGTTGCCGATGAGCTGCTGCGCCTGCTGCAGGGTGTACAGCTGATTGATCACGACTTGCCGAAGCAGCGGATTGATACTGGTTTCGGCGGTGTTGGCGGTGTCGCCGAGCAATTGCTGGATCGCGGTGACGATCGGGCCGAATACCTCGAGCGGGTTGTCCAGGGCGGTCAACTGGACCGCAGGCATGTGCACCTGGGGCAGCGTCGGCGCATGTAGAGCCTGGCTCGGGACGACCGGAGCGACAGCGATGACGCCGGCACCCGCCAAGGCAAGACCCGCGTTGACATAGGGCCTCATCGTTAGCTGCATTACTTTCCCTCTCGATTGTGACGGTGATCTCAGTGGGCGCGCGCCGCAAAATTTACTCGCCGGTAAGTTGCAAAGCAATATCAATTTGTGACTTCCCAGCAACTTCGATGATCGATATATGACAACAACGTCAGTTCAACACCACAGCTCACTGGCCATAAATGCGACCGCAGCGACCTTAAGGCCAAATATCAGCAAACATTTTTAAGGCTGTTCCTCAATCGCGAGCTCGTTGACTGAGGGATGCCGCAGCAACCTATAGAACAGCTTGTTAGCTGGGCTTTGTGTCCCTGGAGCCACGCGGAGCGTAATTTGCCGAAGTGCTTTCAAACGGAACTACCAGACCAATTGAGGCGAAAGCCGGCCGCGACGGACGCAACGCGGCCGCCACCACCGCCGAACTCGACAGCAGACTTTTCCCTGACGCGGAGCGGCTCAGGACCCTCACAGGTGCCGGGAGCAGATCAGGGAACCTTGACCCACTTGCCCGCGTCGCCGACGATCCCGACCGGGACGGCGCCGGTGAGGCTGACGTTCTGCACCGTGGGCCCGGCAGCGACGATCGTGGTGTCCTGCAGGATCGGCAACACCGTCTCCATGGCCCAGAGCTTGGGCTCCAATTCACCCAGCACATCGGCGATGCTCTCGGTACCGGCCAGGGCCGCATCGATCTTCGGCTGAATTGTGTGGTCGCAGATACCGGTCAAGTTACTGGGAGCCTGCACCAGCTGATCGCCACCGAGCGGCTTGGGCAGCGGAACGATCGGCGCGGTGGAGGTCACCGTGGGTGTCGGCGATTGAGTCGTCGGCGGCTGCGGTTGCGGCGCAACGGTTTTGGAGGTCGATGTCGGCTGCGGGGCAGGGGCCGGGGGCGTCGTGGTCGACACCGCCGTGGCCTCCAGCCCCGGGCAGCCGTACCGCGACGCCAGCACCGTCGCCAGATCACCACCGGCATGGCGCCAGCCGACGATCGCATCGACCCGCTGCAGACCGTCCGCGTACAGCGCAACCGGATCCATGGCCAGCACCGTGGCCTCGATCCCGACGCTGCGCAGTTGGTCGGCCGCGGTGTTCGCCACGGCGACGGAGGTCGGGTCGTTGGCGGCGACACCGATGGCCAGCTCCAGCGGTTTGCCGTCCTTGACCAGCCGATCATGTCCCGGTGGCGGCGGCGCGCCGGGCGGCGACGGCAGCGCGACAGCGGGCTCGATGTTGTATCCGGCCTGGTGAAGCAGGTCCATCGCGGCGTTGCGGTCCAGCGCCGGCGGCGCCGTCGGCACGTAGCCGGGGTCGGACGGCGTCCGCACCTGGGCCTGCGCCAGTGTGACGGTGTTGTCGCTGCCCGCGCCGACGGCCGCCAGCAGGCCGACATCGAGCAGGCCCAGCAGCGCCTTGCGGACCTGGATGTCGGTCAGTCCCGGGCGCTGCGCGCGCAACGTCAGCTGCATGACCCGGGGGGTGACGATCCGCGCGGTCCGCACGCCCGGGATGGCGGCGAGTTGCGCGAACGTCGCCTGCCCGCCGTGCACCTGGGCCACCTGGGTGTCCCGGTTCCGGATCGAATCAGCAAGGGCGGCAGCCGATCCCCCACGCCGGAACAGCACCTGGTCCGGCACCGACGGCACGCTCCAGTAGCGGTCGTTGCGCGCCAACAGGATTTCGTCGCGCTGCGGATCGATGCTCTCGACGCGGAACTGACCGCCCGTCACCGGCATGGCCCGCGCCAGTCCGGCAGCGAAACCGCCGGGCACGTCCTTGACGATGTGCGCGGGCAAGATGTTGTTGAACAGTTCCCGCCAGGCCGGGTACGGCCGGGCGAACGTCACGACGGCCGTCTTCCCACCGTCGACCGACTGGACACCGGTCACCAGGTCATAACCGGCCGGGTCGACGACGCCGGGCTGGCTGACCATCTGCCGCCACTGGTACCAGTAGTCGTCCGCGGCGATGGGTGCGTTGTCGGTCCACTGCGCCTCGGGACGGATCTTGTATGTGACGGTGAACGGGTTCTGATTGGTCACCTCAGCCGACAACAGCAACGACGGGTCGAGTTCCCAGCGCGATCCCGACGGCGACGCCGGATCGGCGATGGGCCGGAACGAGCTCGGCAGAACCAGTGCCGAGATCGCCGCGTTGACCGGCGACTGGTCGGACTGCAGATGCGGGTTGAATCCGGGGCCGATCCAGTCGATGGCCATGATGATCTGGTTCATCTTGGGCGGCGGTGGGACGACCGTTTTGGTCGTTTCGGTGCTGCGTGGCGCCGGTGGCGGGCTCACCGTGCAGCCGGCCAGTGCCAGGACCGATACGAGTGCACCAGTCGTCATCAGCTGGCGGCGGGCGGTCGGCACGCCGTTCAGGGTATCGGCTGGCTACTGCGCGACCACCATCGTGACCACTTCCCCGTCGCTTCGCTCGCCTCTTGGGTGACCAATTCGCGTCGCTTCGCTCGCCCCGGATGGTCCACAATTTGCGGTATGGGCCTACTGCCGAAGCCGTACACCCCGCTCTCCGACGCCGACGTCGCCGATGCGCTGAGCCGCGCCGTCGCGATCATCAACCCGTTGCTCGACGTGCTGTCAGAAGCCGATCCCATCGGGCTGCGCAAGCGCACCCACCGCCTGCTGCGACCGCCCCGCCGGGTGGGCGATCTGGTCCGTCGGCTGCGGGTGCGGCACCGCCGCGCCGAGGCCGGCCGCAGCCCCAGCACCACAGACCGTGCGCTGAACGCGGGTGCCCACCTGATGAATGCCGCCGATCTGCCCGGCACCGCCGCCTGGGAACGGATGAGCCGCGACGAACGCATCCACTGGTGGGTGCACCGCGTCGGCGCGTTGAACACGCTCGTGGTGGCCACGCCCGGGCTCTTCGGCTGGCTGGCCCGGGTGCTGCCGGTGAGCGAGTTGGCCGGGTTCGTCAACCACGCCATCGTGCTGTGCGCGGTGTCCCGCGAATACGGCGTCACCGATCGGCGCGAGCAGGTGCGACTGCTCGCCGCGGTGCTGTGCCATCGGCAGTTGCCCGAAGACTTGCCAGACGACCGGGCCGTGTCGTCCGCGAGTCCAGAGCCGCTTCCCGAAACGCCGCCGCCGGGCTGGAAGCCGCTGGAGGCCATCACGTCGTCGATGCCGGTGGTGGTCGTCAAGACCGTCTGGCAGCTGGCCGGCATCCTGCGCGCGACGTTCGACGAGATCGCCAAACGGCCGCAGCCGGCCAAGTGGTGGCAGCGCATGAGCGCGCTGCCCTGGGTCGGCGCGGTCTCCACATACTTCGGCGAGCGCGGCGCGCTGAACAAGGCGGCCCATGAGGGTGTCGCCTGGCTCGATCAGAACCAGAAAGCGGGCTAGCGCACGTCGTGAAAACGCTTGCGCCAACCCGCTTTTCGGCTTGTTGAGTTAGTTGCGGGCCTTCTCGCGGGCCTTGGCGCGGGCCCGCAGGCTGGCCGTCAGCTCGACCTTGCGCACGCGCACGACCTCAGGGGTGACCTCGACGCACTCGTCCTCGGCGCAGAACTCCATGGCCTGCTCCAGCCCGAGCTCCAGGGGCCGCGCCAGCGTCTCCATGACGTCCGCGGTCGAGCTGCGCATGTTGGTCAGCTTCTTCTCGCGGGTGATGTTGATGTCGAGGTCTTCGGCGCGGGGGTTGATGCCCACGACCTGGCCTTCATAGGTGTCCTGGCCCGGCTCGACGAAGAACTGGCCGCGATCGGACAGCTGGATCATCGCGAACGGCGTGATGGTGCCGGTCCTGTCGCTGACCAGTGAGCCGGTGTGCCGGGCGCGGATCTCGCCGGCCCAGGGCCGATAGCCCTCGAACACGGCGTTGGCGATACCGGTGCCACGAGTCAGCGTCAGGAAGTCGGTGCGGAAGCCGATCAGGCCACGGCTGGGCACGATGAAGTCCATCCGGACCCACCCGGCGGCGTGGTTGGTCATCTGCTCCATGCGGCCCTTGCGGGCGGCCATCAGCTGGGTGATGGCGCCGAGGAACTCCTCCGGACAGTCGATCGTCAGCTCTTCGAAGGGCTCGTGCAGCTTGCCGTCGATCTGCCGGGTGACCACCTGCGGCTTGCCGACGGTCATCTCGAAGCCTTCGCGGCGCATCTGTTCGACCAGCACGGCCAGCGCCAGCTCACCACGGCCCTGAACCTCCCAGGCGTCGGGGCGGCCGATGTCGACGACGCGGATCGACACGTTACCGACAAGCTCGGAATCCAAGCGGGACTTGACCATTCGCGCCGTCAGCTTGTGCCCGGAGACCTTGCCGGCCAGCGGCGAGCTGTTGGTGCCGATGGTCACCGAGATGGCGGGCTCGTCGACGGTGATGCGCGGCAACGCGTGGGCGTGCTCGGGGTCGGCCAGGGTGTCGCCGATCATGATCTCCGGCATGCCCGCGACAGCGACGATGTCGCCGGCGACGGCCTCGGTGGTCGGGGTGCGCTCGACACCGACGGTGACCAGCAGTTCGGTGATCTTGCCGGAGGTGATGACGGGTGCGCCGTCGACCTCACGCATCCAGGCCACCTGCTGGCCCTTCTTGAGCTTGCCCTTGTAGATGCGGACCAGCGCCAGACGGCCGAGGAAGGCCGACGCGTCGAGGTTGGTGACCAGCGCCTGCAGCGGAGCGTCCGGGTCACCCTGGGGCGCCGGGATGTGCTCGAGCAGCACGTCGAACAGCGGGTCCAGGTTCTCGCTGTCGGGCACCTCGCCGTTGGCGGGCTGGACGGTCGAGGCGACACCGGCGCGGCCCGAGGCGTACAGGGTCGGCAAGTCGAGCGCCTTCTCGGCGGCAGCCTGGGCTTCTTCGTCCAGATCAGAGGCGACGTCGAGCAGCAGGTCGTGACTCTCCTCGACGACCTCGGCGATGCGGGCGTCGGGCCGGTCGGTCTTGTTCACCACGAGAATGACGGGCAGGTGCGCGGCCAGGGCCTTGCGCAGCACGAAGCGGGTCTGCGGCAGCGGGCCCTCGGAGGCATCGACCAGCAGCACGACGCCGTCGACCATGGACAGGCCGCGCTCGACCTCGCCACCGAAGTCGGCGTGGCCGGGGGTGTCGATCACGTTGATGACCGTCACGGAGCCATCGGAATTATGGCGGTGTACTGCCGTATTTTTTGCCAGGATCGTGATGCCCTTTTCCTTCTCAAGGTCACCCGAGTCCATGATGCGTTCGGTCGAGTCGTCGCCGCGGTGGGTCAACGCTCCAGACTGCCGCAGCATGGCATCGACGAGGGTCGTCTTGCCGTGGTCGACGTGTGCGACGATGGCGACATTTCTGAATCCGGCGCTGGCCTGCTCACTCACGCCCAAGATTGTCGCAGCGAGGGGGTCGGTTTGCGAAACTGCGGACGCCCTGAGGAAACTGCACATCGATGAAGGCCAGCAAGCTCGCCGGGGCGAAACCGAAGAAGAAGTGCTGCCGCAGCAAGCCCCGGTGCAAGCGGTGTCCGCTGGTGCTGCACAAGGTCGAGAAGGCAGCGCACCACGGGGTGCACGGCAAGGATCTGGAGAAGGTCTACAAGCGCGCCCGCAAGGCTTGATATACAGCTATTGACCTGCCTCTTTTCTGGTTTCGCGAGTAGGGTGGAAGCGTCTCGTCAGCTCCACGGAACCAGCGCGAGGAGGTCGTCGTAATGACCGTCTACGAAGTGTTGACCGGCATTGTCGGGTTCGTGTTGGCGCTCGGCGCAACGGCCGCGATATTCGCCGGATTGGCCAATTGGGCCGGCGGGTTCTTCGTGGTGAGGTGTGCTGCGTGTCACCATTTGGCGTTCTCCACGGTGAACAAGCCGAAGACCGCCTGCCCGCATTGCAAGTACCCCGCGCTGCTGCATCCGCTGTACACAGCCCAGCACGGCACCGCGATGGCGTCGGCCCGCGTCGTCGGCGACAAGCTGCACTACTGAGTCAGACTCTGAGCCAACGCCGCCTTCAGCTCGGCCAGCCACGCGCGGTCCGCAGGCACCCACGGCAGGTCGTCGAGTTCGGCCGCACCCACCCAACGCACGGCATGGTGGTCATGAGCGTGGGGCGCGTCGTCGGTCGATACCCGGTACGCCCGCAACGTGACGGTGGCGGACAACCGCACGTCCTCGCCCATCCTCTTCCCGACGGCCACCATGACCCCGAGTTCTTCGTGGAGTTCGCGGGCCAGCGCCTGCTCGTCGGTCTCCCCCGGCACAACTTTTCCGCCGGGCAGCTCCCAAAGGCCGGCGAGCTCCGGCGGCCGGTTGCGCTGAGCGACCAGGAGTTTGGCGTCGGCGATCAGGGCGCCCGCGACGACGATCACGGCCTTGACGGTACTTGCCGCTCGGCCTGCTACGTCGAGCGTGGCGACTACCGCGGCGATCGGCCGTGTGTCGTCGCCGCTAAGCGCCACGTTCGACACCGCGCTTCATCGGTAGTCGCCACCTCGCGGCCCGAATCGCGTCGTTGACACGCCACACCACTCGCTGCGGCTCACGCATCATGGCGGCAGTCACCCACACATTGCGCCATCCGATTCGTTCCAGGCCTTCCGTGTACTCGAATTGCCATGACCTTCGTCCCAAGGTCCAGTCGAGGTCCTCGTCACATTGGACGACGACCTGCCATTCCCGCCATCCCATATGAGCGCGAGTGAATACCGGCCCGAATTCGTCGCCCAACACGATTTGGGTTTCCAGACGCGGCAGGTACGCGTTCGTCAGCAGCGTCCGGACACGCGACTGAAGCGCAGTCTCGGCGCCACCGTCGGCAATACCGACCGTGGCTCCCAGCCGTCGGACGCCACGCAAGCCAGGGCGAGCAGCCGCAATGGCCCAGACATCCGATATCTCCAACCCGGTCGATCGGATCAACGCATCGAGAATCGGAACCGCTACGGACGCCGACAGCAGACGACCGAGGTCGAAGGCGGTACGCGCCGGTGTCGTTACGCTCATGCCGCGGACTGTGCAAACTTCTTCCGGCGCAAGGTCGTACGAATGGACGACCAAACCTGACGGACTGCGCCGATCGTTGCGCACGACGACTGCCGGGAGGTCTGGGTCAAGCCATTCGGCGCGATGCACCGCCGCTGCGGATACACCGGCCAGAACCGCGCTGGACCCGGCCGCCAACCACGCTGCCCGAGCCTTGAGCTCGGCGGTCATCACCGTGTCGTTGGCTACGTAGACATCGCGGAACACCGCATGGTGGTAATTGCGGAGTCGATGTTCGGTGAGCGCGCCGGCGCGTAACGCCTCCGAACCGCGGAAAGGTTCATCCATGCCGTCACTTTCGAAGCCGGCACCGACAGAAACACGAACGCGAACCACGGTTATCCACAGGAAGATCGGCAGATTGTCCGGGCCGATCCAACTCCGTCGCACGCCGAACGTGACGGCTAGCGAGATGACGCGCCGCTGCCACCACCGACAACACGCACGCTCGGCGTAGGGGTCTGAGCCGGAGTACGTTCGAAACCATGGCCGTCCTCACCGATGAACAAGTAGACGCCGCACTGCCCGAGGGGTGGGAACGAGCCGACGGCGCGCTACGCAGGTCCGTGAAGTTCCCGGCGTTTCTCGACGGTATCGACGCCGTCCGCCGGGTGGCGGTCCACGCCGAAGCCAAAGACCATCACCCAGACATCGACATCCGTTGGCGGACAGTCACTTTCGCCCTGGTTACGCATTCCGAAGGCGGCATCACCGACAAGGATGTCGCGATGGCCGAGGACATCAACGGGCTCGTCTAGCAGGCTCGGTCAGCGGGCTCGTCTCGCCATCCAGCCCAGCGTCACCACCGTCATCACCGGGTAGATCAGCCCCGCCCATGCCAGGTACCACGGACGGCTGATCACCCAGATCGTCGGCTGGGCGAAACTCAGCAGCCACGGCACCCCGACGATCATCAGCACCAGCCAGGTCCAGCGCAGCGCCCGCGCGCTGGACAGTTCCGCGAACGGCCCGTGCCATAGCCACATCATGAGCGGGATCAGCCATACCCAGTGGTGGGTCCACGAGATCGGCGAGAACAGCAGCCCGAACAATTGCACGACGAGCAGCGCACCCAGCCGATCGGGCCGGTCCGGACCGTAGACCGCGCGCCAGGCGAACACGGCCAGCACGGCGGTCAGCACCACCGCGATCACCACGGCGGGCTCGAAACCGGCGTCATGCCCGACGATGCGCGAGATCGCGCCGCGCCAGGACTGGTTGAACGACGTCGCGACCGGGCCGATGCGATTGGCGTCGCCCAGTAGATCGGTGAAGTAGTAGAGCGCCTGATCCCGCAACACCAGCCACGACACAAGCACGGTGCCGACGAACGTGACGGCGGCGAAGATCACCACGCCCCAGCGGCGGACGCCGAGGAAATAGAGGCCCGTCACCGCCGGCGTCAGCTTGACCCCGGCCGCCACGCCGACCAGGAAGCCGGACCACCACCAGCGGGTGCTGTAGACCGCATAGAGCACGCCCAGCACGAGGACGACGTTGATCTGCCCGTAGTCGAACGTGCTCCGCAGCGGCTCGGTCCAGATACCGATGGCCGTCCACGCCATGGCCAGCCGGTGCGCGGGATCCCCTAATCCGATGAGCCGCAAGCTGATCCACACCACGCCGTAGAGCGCAGCGATGATGCCGACCTGCCAGAAGAATGCCAGCAAACCGAACGGCACGAAGTGCAGCGGATAGAACAGCACCGCCGCGAACGGCGGATAGGTGAACGGCAGCGGGAAGTCGGGCGTCTGGTCTGCGTAGACGTAGTCGTACAACGGGTGGCCGCTGCCGAGTGTCGTCGCGCCGCCGACGTAGACGTGGAGGTCGACGAAGTTGGCCCCGTTGGGCACCAGGTAGGTCCATCCGAAGCGCGCGGCGACGCTGAGCGCCAGCATCAGTGGCGCCCAGCGCAGAACTGATCGCGTGGCGGTGTTTATCGCACGACTGTAACGGTCGGTCACCCTTCGCCTTCCGATCAGTAACGGATCTATAAATGCCACACGTGTCACTTGAGTAACACCAGTAACGGCATACCGTCGGTTCTGACGCGCCACCACTGGACCGGGAGGACCCCCAAAATGCGCAAACGCACCAAAGGAAAATTGTTGGCCACCAGCATGATTGCCGCCGCCGGCGCAGTCCCGGTGGCGATCGCCCTGAGCGCTGTCGCGGCCGCCGACCCGGCTCCCGCGGCCCCGGCACCCGTCGTGCCCGGCACGCCGCTGGTGAACGAACTCGCCCAGGCTCCGGTCCAGGCCCTGTCGGGCGTCACCCAGGCCCTCACCGCGGGCGCTCCGGCCGCAGCTCCGGCCGCTCCGGCCGCTCCCGCCGCCACCGCCTCGGTGACCCTGCCGCAGAACCTGGTCCCAGGCGCCACCGCGCCGGCCGCGGCCACTGCACCCGCACCCGCAGCCGCTGCCGCTGCCCCGGCCCAGGGCATCATCCCCTCGGCCAATATCAACCTGCCGCAGATTCCGGGCTCGCCCGTGCCGCTGCCGAAGCAGATCGCCTTCCCGGGTGACCTGACCTCGCTGCTGCCTGCCGGTACGCCGCTGGCGAACCTGCTGCCCCAGCCCGCTGCCGCCGCCGTTCCTGCTGCGACCGCCGCGACCTCGCCGCTGGCTGCTGCCACCGCACCGCTCGCTGCGACCTCGCCGCTCGCCGCGCCGCTCGCCGCCGCTACCGCACCGCTGGCCGCGGCTGCTCCTGCCGCGGCAGCTCCGCTGGCCGCTGCCACCGCACCGCTCGCGGCGCCGCTGGCTGCCGCTCCGGCAGCGTCGACTCCGCTGGCGACCGCGCCCGCCGCCGTTGCCGCGGCCGCGCCGGCAGCACAGGCCATCCCCGGTGTCGTGCCGGGACTCATGAGCCTGACCAGCTTGGCGCCGGTCATCACCTCCGGCTTGCCGTGATCCGCAGCGTAACCAGATAACCGATACGAAACCGGGGAGAGTCATGCAATCGAGGAAGCTGTTCGTCGCACTCGGCGCAGCCGCCGCACTCACGATCAGCGCGGCCACTGCCGCCCACGCTGATCCGGCGTCGCCACTGCCGTTGCCGCTGCCCATCGATGGTCTGCAGGCTCCTGGCCTGCCGGCCATGCAGACTCTTGCCCCGGTGATCCAGCAGGCCGCCGCTGATCCGGCGGGCGCCGCGGAGCTGCTCATGGCAGCAGCCCGGGCGTTCGCCGGCAGCAAGGCCGCACCGTCGGATTCGAAGAATCTCGCCAACGCGGTGAACCAGTTCGCGGCCGACCCGGCTGCCAACCACGTGCCGGCTCCCGGCGCGGTACCGGGCGCCGAAGCTCACCTGCCCGCCGGCGTCGACCCCGCACACGCGGTCGGTCCGGTGGCTGAAGCCGCTCCCGCATCAGCCCCCGAGGCGGCGCCGGCACCGGCTCCCGCGCCCGAGGCGGCCCCGGCTCCTGCTCCGGCACCCGCCGCAGCGCCTGCTCCGGCACCCGCGCCGGCGCCTGCTCCTGCTCCTGCTCCTGCTCCTGAAGCTGCACCGGCCGCCGCGCCGATCACCCAGGCCGCGGCGACCGTCCCGGCTCCCGACGCCGCACCGGCTGCGGCGCCGGCGGCTGCTCCGGCTCCGGCCGGCGCCTTCGGACCGGGCACGCCCATCACGCAGGACTTCATGTACCCGTCGATCAGCAACGGCTGCCTCGCCGACGGCGGAAACGTCCTGGCGACGGCCATCTCGGTCGCCGGCCCGGCGAAAATTCCGACCCCGGGTCCCGGCCCTGGCCAAACCGCCTACGTGTTCACCGCGGTCGGCACGCCCGGCCCGGCCGCCGAGCAGAAGCTGCCGCTGAACGTCACCTGGGTCAACCTGACCACCGGCAAGTCGGGCAGCGCGACCCTCAAGCCGCAGGCCGACATCAACCCGCAGGGGCCGACGACGCTGACCGCAATCGTCGACACCGGCTCGGGCAGCATCATGTCGACCATCTTCGGTCAGGTGACGACGACCGAGAAGCAGTGCCAGTTCATGCCCACCATCGGTTCGTCGGTGGTGCCGTAAACCCTCACCTGATGTGCAGAAAGGACGCCCGGAGTGACCACACTCCGGGCGTCCTTTCTGCGTAGAGCTAGAGCTGAATCTGGCCGCCGTCGACAGCCAACTCCGCGCCGGTCATGAAGCTGCTCTGGTCCGAGGAGAGGAACAGTACGGCGGCAGCGATTTCGTCAGGACGACCCAGACGCTTCATCGGCACCTGAGCGGCCATACCGTCGAGCAGGTCCTGTTTCTGATCAGCGGGTGCCAGGCCGGTGAGCCCTGGAGTTTCGATCGGGCCCGGAACGATGGTGTTGACCCGGATTTTGCGGTCGGCCAGCTCGGCGGCCCAGGTCCGGCCCAGAGACCGGATGGCAGCCTTGGACGCGGCGTAGAGCCCGAAAGCCGGGATCCCTTCGGAGGCGGCGGTGGACCCGGCGAGCACGATCGAGGCGCCCTCGTTCAGCAGCGGCAGCGTCTTCTGCACGGTGAACACCGTGCCGGCCACATTGCGGTCGAAGTTGTCCCGGTAGTGCCGCGGTGTCACATCGGCGAGGGTGGCGAAGTCGCCGCCGCCGGCATTGGCGAAGACGATGTCGAGCCCCGCGCCGTGCTCGGCGATTTCGGCGGCCAGGCCGTCGAGTTCTTCGGGCTTGCTGATGTCGCTCTGCACACCGTGAGCGCCGATGGCGGCGGCCGCCTCGTCGAGTCGAGTGCGATCACGACCGGTGATGAAGACGTACGCACCCTCATCAGCGAGGCGCTTCGCGGTCGCCAGGCCGATGCCTGACGTCCCTCCGGTGACCAGTGCTGTCTTGCCGTCGAGCTGTCCCATGATCGGGCTCCTTGTCTGGGTGGATGGCGCTTTCACCCGTATCAACTTAGGTGATGTATCACCTATTCCCCACTGCTCAGCACCGTCCACAACCTCACGATGCGGTCATCGGCCATCTCGGCCACGTCGAAACCCGACGCCACCGTGACCTCGCCCGCGGCGCGAACCTCCCATGCCAGGAACCCCAGGCCACGGGTCTGGCGAACCGGGCCGGCCTTCGCAAAACGCAGACCGGTCAACTTTTTCTGCAGTTCAGCGGCTTTGGCGTTCAGTTGGTCGTGGCCGATGGCGACACCATCGTCATCGATCCACTGCACATCCTCCGCATAGGTCTCGGCAATCGCGGCCGCACGCCACTGCGGGTCGCGCTCGTCGAACACGGCCAGCAGGTTGGCTTCCATCAGGCGGGTGACGACTTCACTCATTGCGCAACTCCAGACGATTTAGGTGATAGATCACCTAAATCTAGCTTGGTGTCGGCGGCAGCGAGCTGTTGTGATCGAGGTTGACGTGGATGTGCTCCAACGCGGCGGTGAACGGGCCGAGCAGGTTCTCCGGCAACGGATCGAAGAACAGGCTCCGGACCAGGTCGACGTGCCCGGGCGCAGCCTCGGCGATCGCCCGCCGACCGCTCACGGTCAGCACGACATTGGTGGTGCGGCCGTCCTGGGCGCTCGGGCGGCGCTCGGTCAAGCCACGTTCTTCCATGCGCCGCAGTTGATGCGAGAGCCGGCTGCGTTCCCAGCCGATCTGTGCGGCGAGGTCGCTGACCCGCAGTCCGGCGTCGTTGTCGCCGGAGAGCGCCACCAAGACGTCGTAATCGGCCAGGGACAGCCCGGAATCGGCCTGCAGCTGGCGGTTCATCTCGTAATTCATCCGCAGCTGCACCCGCATGTACGCCACCCAGGCCCGCTGCTGCTGTGGCGTGAGCCATCCCCGCTCGGGCGTCTCCCCCACCTTTCTCGGCGTCACGCCCGTCAGTATGACGTGCGTGACGCCGGCAGAAAGGGGGCGAGCTGTTGTAACGACACAGCTCGGCACCACCCGGCACACAGCAGCGAGCGTGGCCGCCCCCGAGGCAACCACGCTCGCTGATGTGTTGGCTCAGTAAGCCATGAACAGGATCATCTCGCGGTCATATTCGCGACCGGGGTGCTGCTCGGCGAGATGGGCCTGCGCCTTCTCGACCAGATCGTCCTCGTCCTTGCCGGAAATCGCCTCGCCGCAGGGGCAATTCAAGTGTGTCTTAGCCATACACATCACCTTCCCATATGCGGCATTGCCTACATCACAAACTATGCAGACAAATTGTTCTTGATCTGGGTGTCCTGCATCTTGGCGATCGCCAGCGCACTGTCCGACGGCACCGGGTCGTTCGGCGCGCTCTCGAACTCGAGATTGGCCAGCACTTTGCCCTGCGTGAAATACACCTCCGTCACCGCCTTTGCACCATCGGGTGACATACCGGTGGCCATGAAGCCTCCGTCGCCGACGTCAACGGGCTGCGGTTCGGCGGTGACCTCTTTGGCGAGGGAAGCCTTGAAACCTTGCAACGACTGCACCGCCGCCGCGGGGCTTTCGTCGACGAAGATGGCGAACAAGAGGACCTCGCCCTTGGCGGCATTGGTCAATGTCTGCCCGATTCCGGGCTGTCCATTGGGATTCTGGACGGCTTCGCCGGCGGTGAAGCTCGGGTCGACGTCAGCCGGCTTGAGCAGCAGCTTGCTGTAGTCAGCTCCTTGGGCCGCCGGAGCGGGGGCAACGGCGGCGCTCGACGTGGTGGCGGTCGTCGCCGAAGACGACGACGCTGACGACGTCGCCGAAGACGACGCGGACTCCTTGTCATCACCACCGCACCCGGCCACGGTCATGCCGAACAGCAATGTCGCGGCGAACAAGCCGGCCGTCGTGGTCTGCGCAATCGTCATGAAGGAGTCCTCCCGTACTCACACCGAAGTTGGCGTCCCATCACTTCTACAGCGGCCCGGCGCCTTCCGGAGGACAAATTGACGAAGATGACTATTGCGGTGTGGGTGTCGTCTGAAGACCGACAATTCATGTGTGTTCCAGCCATGCCGAACGACGTTGGTTACGCATGATGGTCGGTATGGAGATTTACGACGTCATGCGCACGACCGGTGCCGTCCGCAAGTTCAGCGGCGAGCCCCTCCCCGACGAAGTGCTCGAGCGCATCCTCGACAACGCGCGGTTCGCCCCGAGCGGCGGCAACCGGCAGGGCGCGCGGGTGATCGCGGTGCGTGACGTCGACACGCGCAAGAAGCTGGGTGAACTGTCCAAACCCGGCGCCAGGCAGTACGTCGCGCAGATCGCCGCCGGCGAGGGCCCCTGGAACCCGTTGCGGCCCTGCGGTGTCGACCCCGCGGTCGTCGAGGCGACGCCGGTTCCGGACGGCATGGTCACCGGCACCTTGTTGGGCGCCGACGTCGTACTCGTGGTGTGCCTGGACCTCGGCGTGGCCGCGGCGTTCGATCAGCACCTGGACCGCATCGGCGTGATCAGCGGTGCCTCGATCTACCCGTTCGTCTGGGGCATTCTGCTGGCCGCCCGCAACGAGGGCTTCGGCGGCGTGCTGACCACCATGGTGGTCGCACAGGAGCCCGCCGTGCGCGAACTACTCGGCATCCCCGATAACTACGCCGTGGCGTGCATGCTGCCGCTGGGCAAGCCGGTCAAGCAGGTGACCAAACTGACCCGACGGCCGGTCTCGGAGTTCACCACGCGGGAGCGGTTCGACGGTCCGCCGTTGTGATCGCGTCGAGCGTGGGGCTTTACGAGGAAAACCGCCGCCGGAATTTCCTCGTCATCCCCCACTCTCGAAAGTAAGTTCAGGCCTTGGCTGCTTTGGCGGCCGCCTTCATCTGCTTCTTGTAGGCGCGGACCTGATCCAGTGAGCCCTTGTCGACGACGTCGGCGACGGACATGTGGGTGCCCTGCTTGCCGTAGTCGCCGGCGGCGGCGCGCCAGCCGTCGGGCGTGACGCCGTACTGCTTACCGAGCAGCGCCAGGAAGATCTTGGCTTTCTGCTCACCGAATCCGGGCAGCGCCTTGAGGCGGCGCAGCACCTCTTTGCCGTCGGGGTCGCCGGTGGTCCACAGGGCCGCCGCGTTGCCGTCGTACTCGTCGACGATCATCTGCGACAGGGCTTGCACCCGCTTGGCCATGGAGCCCGGAAAGCGGTGCACCGCAGGGGTTTGCGCGAACAACTCGGCGAACTTGTCGGGGTTGAAGTCGGCGATCTCGCGGGCGTCGAGACCACCCATCCGGTCCTCGAGCTTCTTCGGCCCGGCGAACGCCACCTCCATGGGGATCTGCTGAGAAGTGGCAACACGATTACTCGCGAGGCGGTCAGCCAACTTCTTCGGGCCGGAGAAGGCCACTTCTAGGGGTATCTGCTGGTCAAGACACATACCTACCAACAGAGCGAACGGACACTCAGTCAGCAGCTCGTCGGCTTCAGGGTCTTGTGCAAGACAAAGGGTCATCGCGTCACCTCTCGACAAGCCGACGACATGCGGTCGCCTGCGGCTTCTACAGAAAACAGAGTAGTAACCAGGTGCGCCGCCTATCCGCGAGGCTTAGACGCTGAGTCAAGCCATCTCTCGATTTCTCGATGCTCCTGTCTGTTCTTGCGAAAGCACGTCAGGTGTACGAAGACGTGCCACCAAGGACAGTTCTCATGGTTATCTTCGACGCGCTCAGGTACGTTGCGGTCTAGTTCGATCTTCCACGTACGTGCCATCGAATCGCGGAACTCGATTGAGTACTCCTCTGCCGGGAATCGAGAACCAAAAAAGGTCACGTCCTTGAATTCACCAGCCTTCACGTGGCCACTGTCCAAGCTCTGCCCTTGCAAAATCCCGCCGCTGACTTTGCTCCAACGGGTTCGCAGCTCATCGACTTCCGCGGCAGTGAGGATGCGACGCCTACGACTCCTCTCGTGTGCGAGAACGTCGCGGAACGAGTGCCTTCGCGCCTGAACAGGTGTCACGTCGAAAATCGACTCATCCGAGAAGTTGTGCACCCGCGCAACAATCTTGTCAGCGGTCCGGTGCTCCGTATCAAACGAGATATGCAGCGCTTGCGCCTTCTCTTCGCGGCGCAGGTTGGCAACGTAGAAATACGCCGCAGTCCCAACAGATATGACCGTTCCGAACGCGCCGAACCAGTTGGCGACTGTGCCCCAGACTTCAACGTGAAACGGGACTTGCCACAGTTCGTTAGTAGCCAAGGGGTAGCTCGGAATGTTCGACATGCAGCAGATGCTATGCAAGACGTGCGACAGCCCTTTGAAGCTGCCAAACTCCGTTTGCTGGCCCTTCAGTTCGCGCTGCTTAGCGCCGGTTGGCGGGCGGGGCCATTACCAGTTCCGGGGTTACGTGTTGATCATCCACGGTGAGGATGCCGAATCCGCGTTGCCAGTTTTCAGCTCTCCCCATGCCTCGGGCGGTTCGTACGTCGACCAGGTTGCCGACTTCCGCGCCGGTCACGGTCGACTGAGCTACCCCGCCGGAGGTGACCGTTTGAGAGCACAGACCGAGCCGACGCGTGTGCCCCATCACGACAGACTTGCCAAACCGACGTGCCGCGCCCAACGCCGTGTTGCCGGGTACTCGACTGTCTTCATGGGAGCCGTTGCTGCCCGTGCTGATCCACCCCGGAGCGATGTCGTAGAACGCGGGCAGTTGTATTACCTCGTGGCGACGATCAAAGGTTCCCGTGTGAACTCCGATAGGCCCGTCGAAGTTCTCCCTGAGTTGATCGAGCAGGTCCGTTGACGCTTCGATGCAGACGATTTCGTCGGGCCGCATCTCGGATACCGACGCAGCCAACCAGGCGAGAGCCTTCGCGTCGACCTTCGGTTCCACCATTCCAGTTATCAAGATGCGCTTGGTCATCCGACGCACCCTAGACACTTGACATTGCACGAAATCAACAGGCATGCAACGGGTTATGTAACAGGATAAGCAGCCTACGTGGCCTTGCTTTCGCTCGCCGCTCGGAGCTTCTCAGCGGTTTGAGTGAGCGATTCCAGATCACCACCCACGAGTGGCTCTAGAACTTTGATCGTCTTGGCTGTGGTCTTTCCACCAGCCCTGCCGGGGGATCGCTCCAATAGCCCTTTGCGGGTTGCCTGCCACAGATGGTTCTTGATCGCGGCAGGTGACTTGTTGGTCAGCTCTGCGAGATGGTCCAGCGGCTTGTCCTGGCCATGCTTGACAACGTCGACATAGACCCGCGCCAGCAGGGCGAGATACTCCGAGGTGATCGCACCTTCTGCAGCGTGCTCGACCAGCAGACCGGTCAGCTTGTCTCTGGACTGCTGACGAAGTCGTTGGAAGCGCTTGGAGTGGGTCAAACTCGCCCGCAGCCGGTCCAACGCGTATTTGAAATCTACGTCCCTCAGCACTGTCTGCGACAGCCCGCCTGGTGGGCATGTTTCAGGGTCAGACGGATAGATCACCAACACAGCGGGGCCACCCTGGGTCTCACCTTCGGGCCACTGCATCTCGGCTACCCATTCCATGTTTGGCCCGAGATCGACAGTTACCGAGTACTTATCGTCCTTGACCTGCCATTTCTCCATATCGACACACTAGCATGGTTAACTGCCTTGTCTCACCAGTTAGACATGTTGTATGGTTTCACTCGTCAGCGATGACAACCACCACAGCAGAGAGCAGGAGAAACGAATGCCAAAGCGGGCCAAACCAACTAGGAGACAAGGCAATTGACCACATTCGCCAACGCACAGCGCGTGAAGTCGGGCCGCGTCATCGCAGAACCATTCTGGCTGTATGTCACGCAGCCGACACCGGACACCGTTGCCGTCTACCGGAGCATCGGTGTCAAGGACACCGACCCGATGATGAAGCCGGTCCACGAGCTGACTGCTGGAGCCGACGTGATCGACCGCCGAACAGTCGATGACGAGTACATGATGGACGGCAAGGCCGAGTACACGCTGTACACCGCAGCAGCACTCGCTGATGCCGCATGAGCCTATGGTCCGGTCCATTCAAGGACTTCCAGTACTGGGCAGACCTTGCGGAGAACGAACCCGACTTTCTGATCGACGGCATGCTTCACGCCGCGACCAACACCGTGTCCGGTAAGCCAACGGTTGGCAAGACCCGATTTGTAGCTGCGATGGCAGCGGCAATCGCCAAGGAAGACAAAGAGTTCTGCGGATCCGAGATCGTAGGAGCCGGTCCGGTGATGGTCGTCTCTACCGATGCAGGAGAAACGCGTCGATGGGGCCTACGGATGCGCGAACACGGCGTACCCGATGGCCGTGTCGGCATCGCCAAGTTCAACCCGTTGGATTGGCGGCTGTACGAGGGCCAGGCGCGCTCTGCCCGTCTGCTGATCGTAGACAACTTGACCGGATGCCTGGGAGACAAACGGATCGGCGACGATGACGCCGCACGGGCGCTGTGCACTCCACTCGCTGAGATCGCCGAGAACGGAACCACGGTGCTGCTGATCGCACACTCGGCCAAGAACTTCGAAGCGCAGTCAGGCCGGTACACCCCGACCGGGGTAATGGGATCGACCGTATATCAGGCATGGGAGCGGTTGAACCTGCACATCCACGATGTGACCGAACCGAATACGCGTGCTGTGGCGATCCGCTCGAATGACCACGGAAACCGGGACATCCTGCTACAGGCCGAATGGGGTCGGTCGTCGGCTACGTGGTCACTACTCAGCGTGAAGGAAGACACCCGCCAGCGCAGCGAGGAAGCGCACCAGCGCCGACATGAGTTGTTCGACCTCGTGGTTGAACACCCAGAGCTGTCGACCATCGGCAGCCAGCGGGAGGTAGGTAGGCGACTGTATGCCGCCGACCCTGAGAAGTTCGAATCCGCTGATGCCGCCCGAATCGCCTTCGGACGGGCCAAGAAATCAGCGGGAGGCGAGTTCATCGACGGACGTTGGCAGCATGTGGCCTGACCTAGGTGGAACGGTGGAACCCCCCCTTTGTTTCCAACCCCCCGTGATCCACGTTTTTGTGCCGCCCGTGGTGGGCGGCTTCGGTTGAGGAAAGAGAAATAGCCAGCTCTCGGGCTGGCTCACTAAGCGGCCTTCGAGGCCGCAAATGGCAGCGCCCTTGGCGGGGCGCTGCTCTCCGATTCACAACCCGCCGTCAAAGGCGGGTGATGTCACTAGCCCGCGTCACCAAGCACGGGCATCAATCACCTACAGAAAGAGACGACAAGACACACCATGACTACCGGCAGGAGGGCGCATCGCCGCGCCACCGATTGGGACAAGCTCATACCTGAGGCATACGCCGAGAACGCCGTTGACGACTACGACCTGGTCGAGATTGTCGACCTTGACGACCAGTTCCGTGCGTTTCACTACTCGGCGTACGGTGCCGAAGTTGGCCACGACGGAGACGACGACTCGAAGCTAGTCCGAGTTCGCTCCAGCCGTGTCGGAACCGGTGACCAAGACGAAGCGTTCGACGCAGACAAGATCGACCCGACCAAGCGCCACACCTACGACCAAGTGCAGGTTAAGAGCGAGCCGGTCGACTCTGTGGCCGGCCAAATCGTCTCCGATGGTCACGGGTTCCTGGTTGTAGACAAGCGCAGCCGCCCGTGGAAGACAGCTCCGCGGACCAACTGCGCTCACTGCGCTGGTGAGATGCCAGCGCCGGATGTCACCCGGTTCAAATGCGAATTCGAGCCCGACGACATGAAGGGCTGCAAGTGCTCTGGCTGCACTCTTCGCGACCAGGTGGCCCGTGGTCACGAACGCAACACCGGCCAGCCGAAGAAGTACTGCACGCCAGAGTGCCGACGACTGGCAGACAACGAACGCAACCGATGGAAGCGCGCCGTCGCCAAAGCCGAGAAGCTCGGTATCGACCCGCCAGCCGAACCCGAAGACAAGGGCTTGAAGCTGGTACAACACAACGGCCTGAGGTCCAGCGTGGAAGGCACCGGGCACCGATACGTCGCGAGCACGGCCAGCGGACTACCCGAAGGAGTGCCGCGAGCGTGAAGCCGCCGAAGTATTCCGTAACCAGTAGAGGGGTATCTCCCCAACCCTTCGTTGTGGTTGAGACGACAGCTCCCTGATTGCTTCCTGGCCGGGGAGCTGTCGGCTCCCCTCACCCCCCACCATTGCGCCTCTGGCTTCATGCCAGGGGCGTATTTGTTTTTGCCCATGTTCCTGTTCAAACAGATTGGAGGTGAACCGAAATGGTCACCGTGTGCCCGCAAGGGCACGAACTCAAGTCGAGCGCCGACCGAGACGCAGACGGTTGGTGTAGACATTGCCGCAAGCAGAAGAACGCCACCTATCGCAGTCGACAACGTTCGGCCTTAGTGCTGGCGATGGCGTTGGAGTCGCACGGCATAGAGGTGACGAGACGCGATCCGCCCGTTGACCTTCAAGCGTTGGCGTCAGCGCTCGCCAGCGGATACGTACCCCACCAGGCAGCCCGAATACCTACAGAAGCAAAAGAACTCGCCCAGCGATGACGCTAGGCACCAATCTAGGCCACCCCGAACGGGTGGCCTTTGTTGTCACCACACCCCGAGAGGAATCACACATGTTCGACCAGAAATCGATCGCCGAGAACGTCTCCCGCTGGACCGGCCTTGAAATCAAACTTCCGAAGGAACTCGCCAGCGCCGTAGAGGTTTTCGAAGCTCTGCTGTGGACCGAGGTTAGTTATCAACCCGTGTTCGACGCCGACGACGTGACCCCCGCCAATGCCGAAGACAAGATTCGTCGGTTCGCCGAAGAGCTTGCCCTGTCTGGCTCCACAGGCGGACTGTCGCTACTCGAGGACGCGAAGCGCCGCGCCATCGAAGCCAAAGCCCGCATTGTCAACGCGCTCGCGAGAGTCGCTGTGCCGGAGGTTATCGAGCAGCTGACTCCGACGTTCAACGAGCACGCAAACGCGTACATCGAAGCCGTGAAGAAACTCGGTCCCAGTGTCCCAATTGAGTTGGACAACCCACATCAGCTCAAGTTCACCGCTGAGAACCTGGTGTCATGGGGGGCCGAAGCTGTCGCCGCATACGGCACAGCGCAGCAGGAAGCCCAGTACCTCAACCGGATTAGCAACTGGGTTGCCAACACAAGCCACCTGGCCGGGTTCGTCTCGAAAGACATGGAACGGACGCTACGCATCCTGCGCCCGACCACGATGAGGGAACTCATCAAGCTCGATGCAGCTGCCAACAACCAGGATCCGACACTCGCCGCGATCGATCCAGTCTTGTTCACCGCAGCGAAGCTGGGTATCGAGTTCGGAATCAACACTCTCACGGAAGCCAGCAGCATCCGCGAGAGCTTGGAATCCGTTGTCCTGGACGGATACCAACAGGGACGGCACAAGTCTCAAAACTGACGGCTTCTCTGTTTGTCCCCAAGAAGCAAACTACCCAACTCAGAGAATCGCACGAATGACTAACCAACACAACAGAATCAATCGCAAGACCAGCGCCGCGGCATTGCTCGCGAAGCGACTGGCCGCGACCGCAGGCGAGAAGACGCAGCCCATAGCCGACAGTCTCGCTCAGGCCATCGGCCAGCGACTCGAAGCACGCGGAATCACGCGTGTACCAAGGCTTCCCGTCAACGAGCCAGAACAGAACTGGTACGACCTGGCCGTTGAGAACCACCGGCGACAGCACGGTTTGGAAGCACAGCGGCAGGACCACGTCGCTCCACTCCCCCTCAACGGGGCTGGAGTACTTCGAGCCGCACTCGGCGGCGTCGGCAACGTGGGAACCATCAACGGCGGCACGTCGTGACAGTCGGCAACTTCGTGCCGGTACCTGCTCACGATCCGTTTGAGGTCTGGCTGGCTCGCGTAGAGGCGCACGAGAAGTCAACGGGACGCGAACCTTGGACGCGAGACCCCGAGGAACGCCGAATGCTCTGGGAACGCAAGTACTCCCGGCCAGCTCCGCCGGTTGGCTTGTTCACTGACCTAGCTGACATTCGAGGCACGTCGTGAGCGAGCCGTCATTCCAAGTCGCCAAGGCTCCATACCTAGTTGCCGTGGGCGATGGAACTCGGCTGCGGGTCTACCGAAGTCTCGCAGTGAGCACAGCGTCACCGGCCTACCTCGAGGTGGCCGACCACATAGCCGATCGCGGCATGGTTCTGATCGGGACCAAGACCGGACCTTTTGACGGCATGGCCGGTCGAACCGAGCAATCGCATTACGGCACACCAGAAGCCCGCCATCTCTGGTACGCCACCAATCAACAGGAGGGCTGACGCAGTTCAACCAAACACTTGCAATCCCTTGCAAGGCCCAGAGCCGTTGTTGCTCTGGGCTTTTCTCTTACTGAATCGCCCCGAGTTTGGTGCACACCTGGTTATGGGTGTGCAGCCTCGGATTGGGCTGTCTTCGTAGCGTAGTAGATCTGCTCGTACTCGATCGGTGGGATGCGGCCCAGTCGGTGCATGAGCCGATGGGTGTTGTACCAGTGCACCCAGTCGGCGGTGAGCAGTTCGACGTCGGTCAGGCGGTGCAGGGGGCCACGCCGCAGCGGTGAGTCGTCGCGGACGGCCTCGGTCTTGTACAAGCCGATGGTGGTCTCGGCCAGGGCGTTGTCGAAGGCGTCCCCGACCGTTCCGATCGACGGCACCAATCCCGATAGCGACAAGGTCTCCCCGAACCGCACCGAGGTGTACTGCGACCCCGCATCTGAATGGTGAATTGTATTGCCCGTCAATGGGTTACCCTCACGGCGCCGTAGCTCGGCGGCGTGCTGGATCGCCCGGCGTACGAACCGGTCTTCCTTGCTCGCTGAGCAGGTCCAGCCAACGATCCGTCCGGCGTAGGCGTCGATGGCGAACGCGGTGTAGACGAACACCCCGCCGGCCAGCCGGACATAAGTGAAGTCGGCCACCAGCAGCATGTTAGGGGCCGGCACCCGGAATTGGCGGTCCACCAGATCCGGAGCGCGGTCGGCCGCCGGATCGGCGATGGTGGTGCGGACCTTCTTGCGCCGGCGCACACCCTGCCAGCCGTTGGCCTTCATCAGGCGCTCGACGGTGCAGCGGGCCACCGGGATGCCCTGGCGCTGTAGGTGCGCCCACATCTTCACCGCGCCATACAACGACTCGGGCTTGCGTCGGCCCGCCTCGTCAGGTTCGTAGTAGCCGGCCAACACCTCGGTGATGACGGTGTCCCACAAGGCCCGCGCCGACGGCGGTCGGGCCAGCCAGGCGTAGAAGGTTCTCGGGGCGATCTGGCAGCCATGCTCGGACAGCACGCGGCAGATCGGAGCGACCCCGAACCGAGCGCGATGCTCGGCGATGAACCCGCAAATCAGCGGTGTCGCGGGTCGCTCTCCCGCGCGAAGAAACTTGTTGCCGCCTTGAGGATTTCGATGGTTTCCTCAAGCTCACGGTTCTTACGTTTGAGTTCCCGCAACTCCCGTGCGGTATCGGACGGGACACCATCGCGGACCCCGGTATCGACCTCGGCCTGGTTGACCCACCGGCGCAGCGATTCGTAGGACACCCCCAACCGCTTGGCGACCGCGGTGATGCAGGCCGTGCGGGTTTCGTACTCCTCGGCATGGTCAGTGACCAGCCGCACCGCCCGGGCCTTGAACTCCTCGTCGTACTTCTTCGGCATGATGCGGACAACCTTCCCTCGAAAGAAGGTGTGCATCAAACTCGGGGCGATTCATACATACACAGAAAGGAGTAGCCCGTGGCAGCTAAGAAGCCTGGTATGGCAACCGGGGTCGAGGTAGCCCGTCTCTCTGTCAAGGTCAGCCCTGACACCAAAGACTTTCGATCAGACCTGAAACGTCAGCTCGAGACCATCGAAAAAGCGATGGTCGCGAAGATCGCCGTAGAGCCCGATATGGACGGCTTCCGCAAGAAGATCAAGGCCGAGACCGCTGGTCTCAAAACCAAGATCAAGGTTGACGTCGATCAGTCAGCGGTAACGCAGCTCTCTGGACTCTCAAAGACGTTAGACAGCATATGGAATTCGGCACCCTCCGCTAAAACAGTAGGCGGCGGCATTAGCGCGGGTCCGTTGGTTATGGCTGCTGCAGCAGCCGGACTACTGTTTGCAGCCGCCCCAGTGGTTGGTCTCGTCACCACAGCTCTCATGGCACTACCAGGTGTCGTGGCAGCAGCAGCAACACCTATAACCGCGCTGACCTTGGGCCTGGACGGGTTCAAGAAGTCCGCCGAAAGCATCAAGCCCGAGTTCGATCACCTCAAAAAGGTGATGTCTGATGCGGCGCAGACGCAGTTCTCTCCAGTGTTTCAGAACCTGGCCAACACGATCTTTCCGACGCTGGAGCGTTCGCTACCGAACGTCACCGCAGGCCTAGCTCAGATGGCACAAGGCGCAATCGACGCGTTCAACCGCACGGACAACGCAGCCAAGTTCGAGAACTCGATCAACCGAATCTCCACGGCGCTCAACGACATGCGACCCGGCGTAGACGGGTTCACATCTGGGTTCATCGGTCTAATCGATCAGTTCACGCTCAAGCTGCCCGGTATCACCGAGTGGTTCAACAACTCGGGCAAGGGCTTTGACGAGTGGGTCAAGAAGATCTCCGGTGACGGGAGCCTGTCGACTGCGTTCGATGGCCTAGGCGAGACCATCAAGACGGTGTTGAACTTGCTTGCCGATCTGGGCAAGCAGGGCATTGAGTTCATGGGCAACCCTGACAACCTGAAGGCGTTTCTCGCGACGCTGCGAGGTATTGCTGACTCCCTCAAGGAGATTGGCGAGCTGTCCGGCAGGCTGAATAACTTCCTGTCGCTGCCCGAGCGCATGGCTCCCGGCGTCAAGGACTACGCCGACCTCTATAAGCAAAACGGCGTAGCCAACGAGGCTGAGCTGCTGGCCAAGAACCGCCAGCGAATGTTGGAGCTACAGCAGAAGGCATCTAACGACGCGATGTCTAAGCTCATGCTCCCGGCCAACATGCCGGGTGCTCCCGGTGGCCCTCCTGGTGTAGTCGACAACTTGATCGACAGCTTGAGCAAGGTGCCCGCAGCAGTCGCACCGGCTCAGGATGCAGTCAAGAATCTGGCCAACATCCCGATTCCCGCGAACTCTCCGATTGACACGCTGCTGAAGCCGCCTGACGCCAACGCGGTTGCCAAAGCTGCTGAGCCACTCAAGGCTCAGGCCGCCGAGTACCAGAAGTTCGTCGACAACATCACTCAGCAGGTCCGAGGTTCGTTGTCTCAGGCGACATCTGGGCAGTCGCTTCCCGCTCCGAACTTCGATGAGTTCAAAGCCGCATGGACCGGCCTTATCGCGTTTGTGAACTCGCAGGCGTCACTGATCACCGGGGCTCTCGCAGCGATCACCTCCGCTGTCAGCACCGAGCTGGGCAAGCTCGGAGGCATTGGCTCTGCTGCAGGTTCCGCCCTGATGTCTGGTCTGACCTCAGGCATGCAAGCCGGTGAAGGTGCGCTGATCGCGTACGTCAAGACGATCGCGCCGAAGGTTGCCGCGAACAAGGGTCCGATCCCGTTCGACCTGAAGGTGTTGCAGCCCAACGGCGAAGCCCTCATGCAGGGCCTCGGTAAGGGTATGGAGAACGGATTCCAGCCTGTTCTGGATCAAGCCAAGGACATGGCTGGTCGGATCGCAGACGCGTTCGCTACAGGCACCGACCCAACAGGCAACCTCGCTGGATTCACCAAACCGGAAGTGACCAGGATGGAGAAGGCCCTCGCGTTTGAACAGAAGCGACTGGAGTCGCAGGCGAGAGCCCTTGAGTACCAGGCATCTCAGGCTGGTAAGGGTGCCATAGCCGACTCACTCAAGGCCCGAGCCAAAGAGCTGCGAATGCAGAAGGACCAGTTCAGTCTGCAAAAGGACATGCTCAACCTGACGAAGGAGTACTCCGATGTAGTTGGCGAAAGCTCCAGCGGAGACAACCCACTGGTAAAGGCTACTTCGGGGTTGATGGGTGTTCCGGTCGATTTCGCGAAAGCGACTGGCAAGCAGTTCATGTCGGACCTTGGCATCTCTGGCAACGGGTTCATCTCGAAGGCTGTGACTGAAGGCATCTCGTACGTGTTCAACATCGGTTCGGTTGACGAAGCGTTGTCGATCAAGGACCGCGAGACCGCAAAGAACGCAATCAGCATGTTGGGTCGCTGATGAGCGCACGTAGTGAACGATGTCAGCGAGACGGTTGCCTCAAGCCTGCTGGGCGCACCGGTTGGTGTTCGAGCATCTGCCTGCTGGTTGACCGTGAGTTAGACAAAACACAGCGTGTGTGCACTGCGGTTAGTGACGCAGGAGAGTTGTGGTCTGCTGCAGTAGGACTCAGTGACGCACTCACGGAATACCTTGCAACACAACAACGCTTGCGTAGGAAGGCCTTGGCCGATGGCATGTCTAGCGCCGACGTACGAGAACTCTTATACGGCCCGCGCCGACGAAAGTAGCTCTGACCTGGGGGTTCGGTTCACCCTGGACCCCCAGGGGGGGTACCCCTCCTGCCCCGGCTCCCGACCGGTCCGTGATGCGGACGCCCTATCCAGTACGGGTTTTGAAGCTTTGAGCATTACAGACAACGAAGGAAATCAACGATGGATGACACCACCGACGGCAGCCACGCGCCGCCAGCAACAGCGTGGTGCGGAAAGTGCCGCACGCATAGGCCAGTCACCGACTTTCACAGGTCGAGCCGCAACAAAAGCGGTCGCCAGTCGCACTGCAAACAGTGCATGTGCGCCGCGAGAGTCAAGTCCTACCAAGCGAATCCGCAGCAGGCAGCCGAATACAACAGGCAGTATCGAGAATCGAACGCCGGTCGCAAGAGCGAGGTAGACCGCGCATACCGCGCCGAGAATCCGATCACCGAGCGACTACGCAGAGGCAAGAATCGTGCCATCAAGGCCGGATTGCCGGCAGACGACATCACCACCGAGGAACTACTAGCCGACTGGCAACGTCGAGGTATCGATCCGACGCTGTGCGTCTACACCGGAGAGCCGCTGGAGGACGGCTGGCACATCGATCACACGGTGCCACTGAGTCATCCGAGCACACCGGGGCATGTCGTGACCAACCTTGTGCCGTGCAATCCCCTACCCAACCGAACCAAGGGACGTCGGCACTGGATCGACTACCTTGCCGACCGAGCGCAGGCCGCGCATAGAAAGGCAATCGCCTGATGAGCTTATTGAACAGCGGAACCGAGACCGTCAAGGTCTTTCCCGAGGAGACCATCACCGATGCAGACGGCAACCAGATGACTCAAGCATCCAAGATCGGCACCGACTACCGTGCCAGGGTCCACCCGATCAGCGCCATTGAGACCCAAGAAGTTGGGTTCGAGTCGAAGACCCGTTACCGGCTTCGGTTAGTCAGATACCCCGGTGTACTTGGAGCACAGTCACAGGTCGAATGGCGCGGCAACCGGTACTCGATTGATGGGGAAGGAATGGTCCACACCGGCAGCAGCCGTACCGCCCATGTCGAGTATGTGATGGTTCGCAAGTAATGACCGAACTCAGAAGGACGACACCGCCGAAGCGGTGCCGCCTTCTGCCTTCACCTACTAGTTGGGGAACACCTGGACAGCTGCCTTGCCGCTACCGGCGCGACCGCCGTAGTCGATCGTCACGAACCAGTGCCCGTCAGACGGCACCTGGAGAACTACCGGGGACCGGTTGTAGTGGCCCCCGAAGTACTCGTGCCGCTGGCCAGAGGAGTAGGCCCGGTAGTTGTAAGCGTCGACCAGCTTCACGTTGGCCTCGGTCCCCTGAAGGGTGACGCGGACGCCGGTGCCTGCGGTCTGCTGACCCAGGTCCCAATAGTTGTACTGCACGGTGAATCACCTAACCGACACGTGGTTACAAGTCGTCACTCGCGACACAAGTAGTCCAGTTTTCTGGACATTTAGTCCAGTTTTTTGGACTTTTTGTGCGGTTGGGCCTATGGTCAGTGGAGTAGTTGCGAAGTACATACTGACCAGAGTCCTAACCGGGAGCGACAAGCCCTAGCGGTTAGGACGCTTGTCGTGTCTCCGCTAATATTACACCTAGGGTGCGACAAGCCGAATAGACACAACGTAGGGCCACGCCCTAGGCCGGTTGACGACCCGACTAGGCGAACGGATCCTCATTCGGATCAAAGCCAGGAACCCAGCGATCGAACACAGGAGAGCCGTCGGCCCTCTTGCCCGCAAACACAAACCTGACCCCGGCATCGATCAGCAATTGCCTACGGTCAGAGTCCTGCCAGACCTCCTCGTAGGTCTGCCCGGTCGTCTCAGTCACCCAGCCAGCCGCACGCGACGGCATAGCCGCGAGCTGGTCTCGCTTGGCCACCTGAGAGCGCATCCGCTCCAGCCAACCACTGGTGTCTTCTGGGGTGGTCAATAGGCCAGCATCTGACTCCATACGCAGACGGTCAATCGTCGCGTTGACCTGGTCCAGCTGTGCCGAGTGATCCTCACCAGGTACGAATACGCGCTTGGTGACCTCTTCATCTCCCCACAGCGTCAGAAAGTATGCCTCCAACGCCGAGTCTGCTACCTCTGCGTTGACGCCCATTCCGTTGCAATTCAAGGGAGTTCGTCCACACCGGTACGTGCGCCATTCCCCCATGTCGCCATTGGCCAGCCGCTTACGCGTCGTCTGCTGAGCCATCTGGGAGCCACAGACCGACTCATCAGAGCCGTTGACCCCAGAACGTTTCCCCTCGCACGCTGGGCAGCCGGTGCAGCCGCAGAACCCAACACCCAACATCCTGTTGGTGGTCTTGCTCGGAGTCCGCTGCCCGATCCTTCGGAGCTGGGCAGCCTCTTGTATCTGCTTCCACGTATCAGCGTTGAACGTCGGAGGCCCGAGCCTGATCGGCTCCCCGTCCGTGTCGAGCACGGTCATAGCGTGCTTGCCTCTGCCGGTCATCTTGAGCCCTTGGGTTCGCGGTGAGGTCAGTCCGTCAATCACTACGTTGACCGTCCACGGTCGGGCCTTGGCCGGTTTACCTTTGGCCATCCTGGCCCGGTCCATATTGGTTAGCGCGCCAGACTCGTTGAGCCATGCGGCGATGCGGATGAACGACCAGCCGTCGAGCAGACGCTGAGCCATCTGCTCTAGCAGTTCCTTGCCGACGGGGTCAGTATCGAGACCCTTGCCCTTGCCGCTGGGATGGTCGACAACCTTGAACCCCAGCGGAGGAACCCCAGACGCCCACCGATCCATACCCCTCAGGGCACGGTGCGAGTCTTGCGCTCGAGTCTTAAACCGGTTCAGCTCGAGCTGAGCGAAGAACGAACCGAGGTATACGAATAGCTCAGCCATCATCGCGTCTACGCCCTTGGTTGCGCCTGGCCGGTAGTTCAGCGTCAGCCCGTCATCTGCGAACGCTACGACCTTGTGCCGCTCCTCAGCCCAGCGGGCGAAATCGACACAGTGACGCGTCGAGCGGAAAGCACGGTCCATCTTTGACCAGACGACTACGTCCCACTTGGCCGAGCCCTCCTCCGTCAGCCACGGCCCTAGGTCTGGCCGATCCTCTGGCCGCTTCTCAGCGGAGACCCCGAGGTCTTCAAATGTGCCAACAATTGCGTAACCCTTGGCCTCTGCCCACTTGGTGGCGCTCTCCAACTGAGCCAGGTGTGAGACCTTCTGGGGGCCTTGGACAACGGACACCCGAGCACCCACCAGGGCTCGAAGCGGGGGTTGAGTCATGGTTGCAATCGTATGGGAATCTGCTGATCGAGAAGCATCCCGACCAGCAGCGCGAACGGATTGGACTCGAGCAGTGCGTCGGCGGACGGCTCCTGGACCAGCTGCAGCTTCGACATCAGGCCAGTTTAGGACGCGGCTCCGCACCGGCTGAGCCGCGAACGGATTCCGCCGGTTCAGAGTTTCCGCCTCGGTGCGATGTGCGAACGTGTAGGCCGATAACCGATGACATGCCTGTAG
This sequence comes from Mycolicibacterium sp. HS_4_1, assembly GCF_054515875.1. NCBI lineage: Bacteria > Bacillati > Actinomycetota > Actinomycetes > Mycobacteriales > Mycobacteriaceae > Mycobacterium > Mycolicibacterium sp. HS_4_1. Next base: position 1,127,462 of record NZ_CM137261.1, on the reverse strand, counting down.
GGGGAAACGGACATGAGACGTGCAGTCGCGGCTTTTCTCGCAGCGATGGCCACCGCTGTTGCCCTGGCCGGCGCGGCCAGCGCCATACCGGACCAGGGCACGCCGGAATTCGACCAGTACCTGCAGGGCCTGGAGCGCAACGGCTACAACCTGAACCCGGATACCGCATGGCGCGTTGCCCACCAGGCCTGCATCGGCGGTATCCCCGGCTACATCAACCTCGAACTGGCCGCCCAGGGCGTCATCGGCCCCGGCGCCCAGCAGCGCGTGATGGACGTGGCCCGGAAGTACGCCTGCCCGGTTCAGTAGTCGCTCTCACGCACTGGCCAGCAGGCCTTTGAGTTCCGCGCGACCGTCCTCGTCGAGCGGCAACAGCGGCGGACGCGGATCGCCGGCGTTGCGGCCCAGAAGATCCAGCCCGGCCTTGACGGTCGTCGGCAGCCCGCCGGCGACGATGAAGCGCAGCAGCGGCGCGAGCTCGTCATAAATCGCCTGCGCGCGGGCCCGGTCACCGGCGCGGACCGCGTCGTACAGGTCGACGCACCGCTGCGGGCGCAGATTCGGTGCGGCCGTGCACCATCCGGACGCGCCGGCCAGCAGCGCGTCGAGCACCAGCGGGTTGCTGCCGTTGTAGAACGGCAGCGCGCCGCCGGAGAGTTCCTTGATGCGCAGCATCCGGGTGAGGTCGCCCGTCGATTCCTTGACCATGCGGACGTTGTCGATGTCGTTGAACATCCGCACGAGCAGTTCGGGGGCCATGTCGATGCCACTGGTGGCCGGGTTGTTGTAAACCATGATCGGCAGGTCCACTGCGGCCGAGATGCTGGCGTAGTGCTGGATGATCTCCCGCTCAGTCAACTTCCAGTAGGAGATCGGCAGCACCATCACCGCGTCGGCACCGGCCCGCTGCGCATACCGCGCACGCCGAATCGTGTTGGTGGTGGTCAGCTCCGACGCGCCGACAATCACCGGGACCCGGCGGTTGACGGTGCCGACCGTGGTGTCGACGACGGCGTCGAACTCGGCCTCGGTGAGGTACGCCGATTCGCCGGTGCTGCCCAACGGTGCGATGGCGTGCGCGCCGGTGCTGACGAGGTGCTCGACGACGGCGGCCAGGGTGTCGGTGTCGACGGTGCCGCCGTCAGCGGTGAACGGGGTGATGGGGTAGGCGATGATGCCGTGGATCTCGGTCATGGTTCAGGTCCTTTCCAGGGTCGGTCAGTTGTCGAGCGCGTCGGGGTGGCGCACCAGGGCACGCCGCGCGTAGTAGGCGAAGTTGGCGACGCTGCGCTTGGGCGTCAGCGTCCAGTCGTGCGCCTCGCGGGCCAGCCGGTCCGGCAGCGGAGCGATGGTGCCGGCAGCCATGGCAGCCAGCTGCAGCTTGGCGCCGCGCTCGATGAGCATGGCCAGCGAGCAGGCTTCCTCGACGCTGGCGCCGGCCACCACCTGTCCGTGGTGGGCCAGCAGGATCGCCTTCTTGTCCCCCAGCGCAGCGGAGATGATCTCGCCTTCCTCGTTGCCGACCGGCACGCCGGGCCAGTCCTTCAGGAAGGCGCAGTCGTCGTACAACGGCGCGATGTCCATCTGCGAGACGATCAGCGGGACTTCGAGCATCGACAGTGCCGCGACGTGGAACGGATGCGTGTGCACGATGCAGTTCACGTCCGGCCGGGCGCGGTAGATCCAGGAGTGAAAACGGTTGGCGGGGTTGGCCATTCCGCCGCCATCGAGGACGCCCAGGTCTTCGTCGACGAGCAGCAGGTTGCCCGCGGTGATCTCGTCGAATCCCAGCCCGAGTCGCTGGGTGTAGTACGTGCCGGGCTCCTCGGCGCGCGCGGTGATCTGCCCGGCCAGCCCCGAATCATGCCCGGCGTCGAACAGCGCCCGACAGGTCAGCGCCAGCTTCTCACGGACGCTCAGATTCGAGTCAGCGAAATGACGGTTCATCCCGTCTTCGGCGCGCTGCATCAGTTCACTCTTGGAGTCATGCATGGTGTCGGTCATTCGGTACTCCCCTCGACTTCGGCGCGCGGCCGCGCCTGGATGACACATTGCAGACCATAGGACACATTGTGTCCTTCAGTCAATGAGATATCCTGGTTGGCGTGAGTGGCTTGTTGCGTGCGGTGCGCCAGCAACGCGGGATGACGCTGGAGGAGCTGGCAGCCGGCACCGGGCTGACCAAGAGCTACCTGTCGAAGGTCGAGCGCGGCCACAGCGTGCCGTCGATCGCCGCCGCGCTCAAAATCTCGCGGACGCTCGATGTCGATGTGGCGCAACTCTTTTCCGATGATCCCGAAGTCAGCACCTTCACCGTCGAGCGGGTATCCGACCGCGGAGCCGTTCGCAATCATGCGATCGCCGCGGGCATGCTGGGCAAGGCCATGTCACCGTTCCTGGTGCGCCCGGGCCGTCAATTCGCCACCCATGCGCACCCGACGCATCCTGGCCAGGAGTTCGTGTTCGTCCACGCGGGAACCGTCGAGCTCAACTACGACGGCCGCCTCGTGGAGCTGGCGGTAGGTGACTGCGCCTATTTCGACGCGGCCACGCAGCACAAGCTCCGTCAGGTCGGCGACGAGACCGCCGAGGTGATCGTCGTGACGTCTTCCCCCGCGCCGCGCCGCTGAGGAATGCCCGCGGGTCACGACGGTGTTGCCCTACCCGTGCTCCAAACTCGAACCGTGACCTCGCGCCTTGGGTTCCCGCTACTCGCCTACGCCTTCGCCGCCATCATGCTCGGCACCACGCTGCCGACGCCGATCTACTCTCTGTACGCCCACAACCTGCACTTCGCGGTCCTGACGACGACGGTCATCTTCTCGGCCTATGCCATCGGCGTGCTGGCCGCGCTACTGCTGTTCGGCCGCTGGTCCGACGCCGTCGGCCGACGGCCGGTGCTGATCGCGGGGGCCGTCGCCGCCATCGCCAGTGCCGTCGTCTTCCTCTACGCCGACAGCGTGCCATTGCTGCTCCTGGGCCGGCTGTTGTCCGGCCTGTCGGCTGGCATCTTCACCGGTACCGCGACGGCCGCCGTCGTCGAGTCGGTGCCGGAGGACCGTCGCGAACAGGCCGCAGCCGGCGCCACGATCGCCAACATCGGCGGGCTGGGCGCCGGCCCGGTCGTGGCCGGCCTGCTGGTGCAGTACGCGCCGCGCCCGCTGCAGCTGCCGTTCCTCGTGCACATAGTGTTGGCGGTCCTGGCGATCGTGGCGGTATCGCTGGTCCCGGAGACCTCGAGCCGTGCCGGCCGGATCGGTTTCCAGCGGCTGTCGGTCCCCGCCGAGGTCCGGGCGACGTTCATCCTCGCGGCCACGGCCGCGTTCGCCGGGTTCGCCGTGATGGGCCTGTTCACGGCGGTGGCGCCGGCGTTCGTCAGCAACGTGATCGGCATCGACAATCACGCCGTCGGCGGCGCGGTCGCGGCGTCGATCTTCGTCGCCTCGGCGGCCGCTCAGCTGGCCGGACGACGCCTTCATCCTCCTCGGGCCGTCGCGCTGGGCTGCGCCATCCTCGTCGTGGGCATGGCAATTCTTGCTGTGGCACTGCAACTTTCATCGCTGTCGGGTCTGTTGACCGCCGCCGTCGTGGCAGGCGTCGGGCAGGGCATCAGCTTCAGCCGCGGCTTGGCGGCCGTTGTCGAAGGCACTGCGACCGAGCGGCGCGCCGAAGTCAGTTCGACGTACTTCGTGGTGGCCTATGTGGCCATCTCGCTACCGGTCGTCAGCCTCGGGTTCGCCGCCCAGCGCTGGGGCCTGCAGGCAGCCGGGGTCAGCTTCGCGGTCATCATCGCCGCCCTCGCCGCGGTCTGCCTGGCTGCCGTTCTGTGGCAGGAACGCCGCAGGTCAGCGTAATTTGAGTAGCACTACCTAGGGGGTCGGCCCTTACGTTCAAACGCATGACCACCCGCGTCTTTCCTTCTGCTGCCGAGATCGCGCAGCGCACGCCGGCCGATCGTGACCGCGCCATCGACGTCATCCGCATCGTCTCGCTGATCGGCGTCGTCGCCGGTCACACCATCATGGCCACCAGCATGATCGAGCACGACGTGTTCCGGTGGGGCAATCTGCTCACCACCTCGGTGGTGTTCCAAGCCCTGACGTGGATCTTCCAGATCATGCCGCTGTTCTTCTTCGCCGGTGTCGCCGCTTCGGCCGGCTCGTACCGCAGTGGGATGAGCTGGGGCGGTTGGCTGCTCAAGCGCTGCACCCGGCTGTACCGGCCGGTGTTCTACTACCTGGCGTTCTGGGCCGGGGCGCTGCTGATCCTGAAACCGCTGCTACCGATCCACGTCTACGAACCCATCGCCGGCATCAGCATCCAGCTGCTGTGGTTCCTGGGTGCCTACGTCATGGTGCTGGCCGCGGTGCCGCTACTGCTCCGGATCACCACCGTCGGCCGGCTCGTCGCGTCAGTGGCCGGTACCTACGTCCTGGTCGCGCTCGTCGACGCCATCCGCATCAACGACCACTCCTGGTCGGCGCTGGGTTATGTGAACTTCGTGGTGTGGCTGATCCCCGGCATGTTCGGGGTGGCGTACCGCCGTGGCCTACTGACGGCCGCCAACGCGCTGCGCGTCGGATTGGCCCTGCTGGCGGTCAATGTCGCGATGGTCTGGGTCGGACCCTATGAGCTGAGCTTGGTCGGCATCGAGACGCAGCACATCAAGAACATGACGCCGCCGTCGCTGCTGCTCGCTGGTCACGCAATCATGATGTGCGCGTTCGCCATTGCCGCCGCCCCGGCCATCAGCCGCTGGGCCGCCCGGCCGCAGGTGTGGCGCTTCGCGGTGATCGGCAACACCGGCGCGATGACTCTCTACCTCTGGCACATGCCCGCACTGCTCGGTATGCACCTGGCCTTCGATCTGGCCGGCCTGCCCCGCTATCCCGGCCAGCCGCACTTCCTGGTGCTGAGCGTCTACCAGGTGGCGCTCATGGCGGCGCTGGTCGCCGGGCTGTTCCTGCTGCTGCGACCGCTGGAGAACAACCCGCTACCGCTGTGGGACGGCGGCCGGGTCTCGGAACCGGGTTGGCGCAGCGCAGCCGTCGGCACGCTGTTGGTGATCGCCGGCGCCGCGACGTTGGCGTCGGTCGGCTGGGGCCTGAAAGACACCGGTTTGCAGTGTGTTTCGGTGCTGCTGGCCGCGCTGGTAGCGGCTCGGGCACTGGCCCGGGACTAGCCGCTCTTGCGCCGGAACTCCCGCCGACCGCCGCCGACCGCGCCGTGCGACTTGTTCTGCTTGGCGCCGCCGTCCCGGTGGGCGGTGGCGCCGGCGGAACCGGCCTTCTTACGTTCGAGCGCCTCGCGGAACTTGCGCTTGGTCTCGTCGGACGATGCTGAACCTTCGGCGGAGTTCTCGGGCATGCACGCAGACTAGCGCGTTCACAGCAGGCCGGGCGGCATCCCATACAGATGGGTTACGGGCATGGTGAACAGGACCCGGCGGTCGGCGACCATGGCCCGCCGGTAGTCGTCCCAGTCCGGGTGTTCACCGGAGATATTGCGGTACAAGGCAATCAAGCCTTCGACGGTGTCGTCGTCGGGCGACGCGGCCGGTGGGCTCAGCACCGCATCGCCCTCGGCGACCGCATACGCCCAGCCGTCGTCGGACCGGACGTAAATCGACGCCCGGGCATCGCGCCGCAAGTTTCGGGTCTTGGCCCGGGGTTCGGTGATCGAGACCCCGATGGTGACGGCGCGTGGGTCGAAGTAATAGGACACGTTCGACAGCTGCGGGCGACCGTCGCGTTTGATGGTGGCCAGCACGCCCAGCGAATTGTCGCTGAGCAGCGCGAGCAGCTTGTCTTCGAAGACCTGACGGGTCATGGCACCCAGCGTACGGCGCAACTGCCTACCATTGGGCGTCATGACGGAGTTCGTGTGACGCGCTACGCGGTATTTCTGCGCGGCGTCAACGTCGGCGGGGTGAATCTGAAGATGGCCGACGTGGCAGCCACCTTGCGGCAGGCCGGTTTCGATGACGTGACGACGCTGCTGGCCAGTGGCAACGTCGTGCTGTCCAGTTCCGCGAAAGCGTCCACGGTACGCGCGAAAGCCGAAGCCGCGCTGCGGGAATCATTCGGGTATGACGCCTGGGTGCTGGTATATCCGGGCGACGAACTGCGGACCATCTCCGCGGATTTCCCGTTCGAGCGCGAGGTCGACGGCCATCATTCGTACGTGACATTCGTCAGCGATCCGGACGTGCTCGACGAATTGGCGGGCTTGATCCCCACCTCCGGCGAGACGATCCAGCGCGGTCACGGTGTTCTGTACTGGCAGGTGGCCCGCGGTAGCACCCTCGACAGCCCGCTCAGCAAGACCATGGCCAAGAAGCGCTACAAGTCGTCCACCACCACCCGCAACCTGCGGACCGTCGAGAAAGTGCTGGCTGCCGTATGAGCTCACCGCAGAAGATCGACGGCACCACGCTGACGGGCGTCTCCGAGACGGCGCTGATGACCCTGCAGGTCCGGGCCAGCGAGGCGCGCCGGCCCGACGGCATCATCGACGATCCGGTCGCGGTCGAGCTGGTGGACCGCATCGACTTCGATTTCGCCAAGTTCGGTTATTCGAGGCGGCCCGACATGGCGATGCGCGCGTTGGCGTTCGACCGCGCTACCTGCGACTATCTGCGCGAGCATCCGAAGGCCACCGTGGTGGCGCTGGCCGAAGGTCTGCAGACCAGCTTCTATCGCATCTCCGCCAGCGACGTGGGTACCGAATTCCGTTGGCTGACAGTTGATCTGCCGCCGATGATCGAGGTCCGCAGCAAGCTGCTGCCCCCTTCGGACCGGGTTGCGGTGTGCGCACAGTCGGCGCTCGACTACAGCTGGATGGATCGGGTCGACAGCTCCGAGGGCGTCTTCATCACGGCCGAGGGCCTACTGATGTACCTGCAGCCCGAGGAGTCGTTGGGGCTGATCGCCGAGTGCGCCAAGCGGTTTCCGGGCGGACGGATGATGTTCGATTCGCCGCCCGCGATGTTCGCCCGACTGGTGGGCCGCGGGATGCGGACCTCGTTGCGCTACCGGGTGCCTCCGATGCCGTTCACCCTGTCGGCAAGCCAGGCCGCACGATTGGTCGACACCATCCCGGGAATTCGGGCCGTCCACGACGTCGAGTCCCCCGCCACGCGCAGCCGGGTGCTCAACGCCATCATGCGCGCGGCGCAACGGACGTCGCTGCTCGACCCGGTGCGCCCCGCGATGACGCTGCTGGAGTTCGGCTAGTCGCCTCGCGCCGTATGCGCTGACAGACAGCGAATACGGGCCCCGTCCGGCAATATGACCGGATGATTCCCCTCGCCTGGACGCCGGTCGGTCCGGACGCCCCTGTCGTCGCCCCCGATGAACGGCTGAGCTGGCCGCGCACCATCGGCATCGGCGCCCAGCATGTGGTGGCCATGTTCGGCGCCACCTTCCTGGTGCCGGTGCTGACCGGTTTCCCGCCCGCCACCACGCTGTTGTTTTCCGGTATCGGAACCATCGCTTTCCTGTTGATCACCGGAAACCGGCTGCCGAGTTATCTCGGGTCGAGCTTCTCGGTGATCGCGCCGGTGACAGCCGCGACTGCCGCGCATGGCAGCGGCAGCGCGCTCGGTGGTCTGATCGCCGTGGGTCTGCTGCTGGTCCTGGTCGGCGCGGTGGTCCATCTGGTCGGCACGCATTGGCTGGATCTCACGCTGCCGCCGGTGGTCACCGGCGCGATCGTCGCTCTCATCGGGTTCAACCTGGCTCCCGCGGCGAAGAACAATTTCGAGAAGGGACCGCTCGTCGGCCTGGTGACGCTGGTGCTGCTGATCGCGACGCTGGCTTTCTTCCGGGGCATCATCGGCCGGCTTGCCATCTTTCTGGCGGTGGTCATCGGTTACCTGCTGGCGCTGGCCCTCGGTGAGGTCGATACGACCGCCATCGCTTCTGCCGCATGGATCGGGCTGCCCGAATTCCGCAGTCCGTCATTCAGTCTGGCGGTCCTGCCGATGTTTCTGCCGGCGGTGATCGCGCTCATCGCCGAGAACATCGGGCATGTGAAATCCGTGGGTCAGATGACCGGGAAGGATCTGGATCCACTGATTGGACGGGCGCTCGCGGCGGACGGGGTGGCCACCGTGCTGGCCGGTGCCGGCGGCGGTTCGGCCACCACCACCTATGCCGAGAACATCGGGGTGATGGCCGCGACGCGCGTCTACTCCACCGCCGCATATTGGGTGGCCGCCGCGGTGGCTGTCCTACTGTCGTTGTGCCCCAAGGTCGGAGCCGCGATCTCCGCCATCCCGCCGGGTGTGCTGGGCGGGGCGACAATCGTCCTGTACGGCCTGGTCGGCATCCTCGGCGTGCGGATCTGGCTGACCAACCGGGTGGACTTCTCGCAGCCGATCAACCAGATGACCGCCGCGATACCGCTCATCATCGGCATCGCCGATTTCACCTGGCGCGCCGGACCATTGACGTTCACCGGTATCGCGCTCGGTTCCGTTGCGGCACTGGTGATCTACCACGGTATGCGCGGGCTCACGGCCCTGCGCGGCGGGACGCGCTACCCGGCCCAGACGTCCTCGACATAGCGGTCGGTGCTGACCAGACCCGCCAGCCAGGCGCGGGCCGCATCGTCGTCGGCGCCGGTCCGGCTGCGGTAGATGTCCTGGAACGCGGCGCGCACGGCAGGCGCCATCCGGGCGCCGTCGCCGCACACGTAGACGTGGGTGTCATTGTCGGGGTTGCCGAGCATGTCCCAGACTTCGTCGGCGTCCGCAGCGATGCGGTCCTGCACGTACTTGACCTCATCACCGGCTCGGGAGAACGCCGGCCGCATCCGGACGATGCCGAGGCGCTCGGCATCCTCGGCCTCGTTCCGGAACAGGTAGTCCACGTCAGGGTGTCGTACGCCGAAGAAACACAGCGCTGCGGTGAACGGCTCCCCCGCCTCCAGCGCGCCGAGGCGATCTCCGATGAAGCCGCGGAACGGGGCGACGCCGGTACCGGCACTGACCAGGATGACGTTGCGGGCCGGGTCCGCACCGGCGCGAAAAGCCTGCCGGGCCGGGTCGACACGCATCCGAATCTGCTGCCCTGGCACAGCATCCGCGAGGTAGCTGGATGAGACGCCGCGGAACACGCCGGTTCCGGAGCGGGCCGGCCCTTCGAGCACGCCCACCACCAGCTCGACTTCACGGGCCCGCCGGCGCGACGACGTCGCGATCGAGTAATGGCGTGGTGACATCGGTTCGAAGAGTTCCAGCAGCTCCGCACGGCTGAGCTGGGTGGCCGGAAACTCCACGAGGCATTCGGTGATGCTGAGCGCGCGGGTCTCGGGATTGTCGGCCAATGCGGTCAGCGCGGCGCGTTCCGGTGGGCACGGGTTCGCCGCCGCGAGCCGCGCGAGTTGGCTGCGGGTCGCCGGTCTGCGGAGTTCGAGAAAGTGCGTAAGCAGTTCGCGCACAGTGACTTCCCGGTCGATCGGGATGGCCCGCCGCGTGCTGCGCCGGGGATTGATCGAGATCCGACGATCGAGGCGCAGGTCCAGTAGTTCGGCGACCTCGTCGACGAGTGCGGGACTGTTGTCCGGCAACACAGTGAGGTGATCGCCCGTCTGATAGTCGACGCCGTCCGGCAGCGCGATGCGGATCAACCGCTTGTCCTGCCCGAACTCGGAGCCGGTGTCCACCAACGGAATGTTGTCCAGCACCGTGGCCGGCTGCACCTGGTAACGGGCGTCGATCGCCGCGGTGACCGGCCCGTCGATGGCGCGCAAGTCGTAGAGCGACTCCTCGGCCACGGGTTCATCCGCGGCAACCACACCGAAGACACTGCCGAGCGCATTCCACAGTGCCACGGAGAAGTCCTCCACCACACCGGCGAAGTCACCCGACGTGTCGGCTTCCGCCATCGGAAAGAGTTGCGTGGCACCGAGTTCCGCGAGCCGGGCATCGATGCGCCGGGGTATGGCCATGTAGGTCTCGGCCCAGTTGCGGTCACCGACACCGAGCACCGCATACGGCACCGCCGGCACCCGATCCGCCGTTTCGTCCAGCCAGTCCATGAATGCGCGGGCGTCGTCGGTCGGCATCCCGTTGTACGACGCGGCGACGATCACCACCGCCCCCTGGTCCGGCAGCGCGCCCGCCGCGGAATCCAAAGCGGCAACGGTCGTTTCGTAACCGAGGTCGACGGCTTCGTCGCCGAGCTGCTGAGCCAGCGACCGGCAATTGCCGAGGTTCGACCCATGCAGCACAAGCAGTTTCGTCCCGGACGGCACCGCCACGCGGGATTGGGTCACCGGCGCCACCGTGACGGCGGCGGGAGCCTGCCGCCGTTCCTCCGGGGTTCGGCGAATGAGCCGCAGATGGAAGCCCTCCGGCTTGCGCAGCAGGTCGCTGTGAGTGCGGAGGGTGTAGTGCTCGACGTCCACGAACCGGTAGCGGTGCACCAGAGTCGCGATCGCCATGGTCGCTTCGTGCAGCGCGAATTGGCGTCCGATGCACGACCGTGCGCCGGTCCCGAACGGCTTGAACAGGTTGACCGGACGCTGCCCGGCCCGCTCGGTGTCGAACCGATCGGGGTCGAAGATGTCGACGTTGTCGCCCCACTCCGGTTGCCGGTGTAATGACGAAGTCAGCACCGTCACCGCTGCACCGCGCCCGACGGGATACTGGCCGCCGATGACGGTGTCTGCCAATGCCATTCGGTCGAACTCGCGTACCGGCGGGGACAGCCGCAACGTCTCGTCGATGATCCGGCGGATGTAGGTGAGCTTGCCGATCTCATCGAATGCCGGCACATGGTCGTCGCCGGGGCCGAACACCGCGTCGGCCTCCGCCTGCGCGCGGTGGAGCACCGCCGGGTTCTTGACGATGCTGTATAGCGCCGTCGGCATCACCGTCGACGTGGTGTCCTGCCCGGCGACCATGAACGTGGCGATCTGGTTGCGGATGCTGGCGTCGTCGAGGATCGGTTTCCCGTCGGGACCAGGCTGCAGCATCAGCACCAGGAGGTCGTCCAGGTCGGCCTCGCCTGCGCGGTGGCCGGCGATCAGCTCCGCAATGAAGGCGAAGAGATTGGTGCGCTCGGCCTCGAAGACCGCCTGGTCGGCACCCGGTCCGAGCAGTATCTGGTTCAGCGCGGCTGCGAAACTGGCGGGGACGTCGGCAAGGCCGTCGTGCTGAAAGGAGTCGAACCTGGCGCCGAACCCGGCCAGGCCCACGGTGTCCATGGCCAGCTTCGCCAGATCACCCGCCACGTCCACCGAGCGGGTACCGACGGCCGCGTCCCACTGCTCCACCAGCTGGCGGTTGATGTCGAGCATCGCGGGGTGATAGCTCCGCAGTCCACTGAAGCTGAAGCCGGGAATCAACAGATCGTGGGCCTGCTGCCAGCCGTCCTCACCGGTGTAGGCAGTGAACAACCCGTTGCCGGCGAGCGGGCGGAACCGCGCCAGGCGGTCGGTGAGGGCTTTGGCGAACCGGGTCTCATCGCACAGCTCATCGACCAGCGCCAGGGAGCAGGCGTACAACCGCCGACTGCCGCCGAAGTCGGCGTAGAACAGCGGGCCGTATTCCTCCGTCAGCAAATCCAGCGGCAACGAATACGGCCGCCCGGGCACCGGCCCGGGCGGCAATTCGACGCCGACAGCTGAAGGGAGACCGGGGATCTCGGGCGGCACGGCTGGCAACTTCATACATTCCGTCGCTTCGCTCGCCTTAGATGTCTCCATTCACGCCAGCGTAAACGGCCGCCCTGAGTGCCGATCAGGAAATCGGCACGAACTCCCGAGCTTCGGTGCACGCAGCGGCCGTGAACCGCAGGTTCGGGTCCGCCACCGCACCGTGGCGCAACATCTCGCGGTCGAAGTTGTAGTTCATCGACATCACCCACGGCCCCGAGGCACCTTGCCGCGGCAGCGTGTCAGCGACCCGCTGCACGTACCCGGCGGCGAAGTCCAGCAGCGGCTTGGTCTCCATGCCGGCGTCGCCGAACACCGGCCGCACGCTATCGAATCCATTGGCGTCCATGTGCTTCAGCAGTCGGCAGAAGTGCTCGCACAAGAGCCCGACCTTGAGGGTCCACGAGGAGTTCGTGTAGCCGAAGGCGAAGGCGAAGTTCGGCACACCCGACAGCATGATGCCCTTGTAGGCGACGGTGTCGGCGAAGTCGACGGCCTCGCCATCCACGGTCAGCGTCATGCCACCGAACAGCTGAACGTTCAAACCTGTTGCGGTGACGATGATGTCGGCATCCAGGTGCTGCCCCGACTCCAGCTCGATACCGGTCTCGGTGAATGTCGCGATGCGGTCGGTCACCACCGACGCTTTGCCGCTGCCGATGGCCTTGAACAGGTCGGCATCCGGAACCGTGCACAGACGCTGATCCCACGGCTTGTAGTTGGGGCTGAAATGCGTGTCGACGGGGTATCCCTCGGGCAGCTGCCGGGCGTTGGTCCAGCGGATCACGCGTCGGGCGGCGGCCGGGTACTTCTGGCACAGGGTGTACACCGCGCGCTGCCGGATGACGTTCTTCCGTCGAGCCAGGGCGTAACCGCGATCAGCGCCGAGCACCCGACCGGCCACGTTGGCGAAGGTGTCCTTGGCCGGCACCGGAAGGACGTACGTCGGTGAGCGCTGCAGCATGGTCACGTGCGCGGCGGTGTCTGCCATCGACGGCAGCAGCGTGACCGCAGTTGCCCCGCTGCCGATGATGACGACCTTCTTGCCAGCGTAGTCGAGGTCCTCGGGCCAGTGCTGCGGGTGCACGACCTGGCCCGTGAAGCGCTCGCGGCCCGGGAACTGCGGCGTGAAACCCTCGTCGTAGCGGTAGTAGCCGCCGGCACAGAACAGCCAGTTGGCGGAGATCTGCATCAGTTCGTTGGTATCGGTCCGCTCGACATCGACGACCCAGCGCGCGGTAGCACTGTCCCACGCGGCGCCGAGCACCTTGTGGTGGAACCGGATGTTGCGGTCGATGTTGTTCTCGCTGACCGTCTCTCGCAGGTAGGCCAGAATCTTGCCGGCGGAGGCGATGGCGTCCTCGTCGCGCCACGGCTTGAACTCATAGCCGAACGTGTGCAGGTCGGAGTCCGAGCGAATGCCGGGGTACCGGAACAGGTCCCAGGTGCCACCGGTCGCGCCACGGGACTCCAAGATGGTGTACGTCCGTCCGGGATGTTCCTTCTGCAGGTAGAAAGCGGCACCGATGCCGGAGATTCCGGCGCCGACGATCAGCACGTCGACCTGGTTGGTGGTGGCGGTGTGCTCCATTGCGACTCCCTGTTGGCGGTGGTGGGCGTGGAAACAATGGTCGGACCCAGCAACCCCTCAGTGAAGGCCAAAATATCCCAACTTTGATGATTTGCGGTGCACTATGCACCAGCGCGATAGCCTGATCCCATGGACGACACTCAGCCATCAGCGCAGGTACGCGAGCTGATTCGGCAGTGCGCACAGGTGGTCGTCAACGCCCGCGCGGAATGGCTCGACGAACTCGACCGCGCCGTGCTGGGCGCCAATCCGGCCATCGCTTCCGACCCCGAGCTGGCCGCGGCCGTCAGCCGCAGCAACCGCTCGAATCTGCTGTTCTGGGGTGCGGCCAACGTGCGCGATCCCGGCGCACCCGTACCGCCCAACGCCGGCGCCGAGCCCATGAGCGTCGCCCGGGAAATGGTCCGGCGCGGCGTGGACTCGTACACCCTGGACGCCTACCGGGTCGGCGAAGGCGTGGCGTGGCGGCGCCTGATGGACATCGCCTTCGAGCTGACCACCGACCCGGCCGAACTGCACGCGATGCTCGACGTGTGCTCGCGGTCCATCAGCGACTTCATCGAAGCCACCCTGGCCGCCATCGCCGCCCAGATCGAACTCGAGCGCGACGAACTCACCCGCGGCAGCCACGCCGAGCGGCGCGCAACGGTCGCACTGCTCCTCGAGGGCGCCCCGATCCCCCGGCAGCGCGCCGAAAGCCGCCTGGCCTATGGACTCGGCGGCAACCACACCGCCGCCGTCATCTGGACCGACAATCCAGATGGTGATCTATCGCAATTGGACCGGGCCGCTGAGGCTTTCGGGCAAGCTGCGGGCGGCCGACCACTGAGTGTGCTGGCCAGTACCGCCACGCGGTGGGTGTGGGCACCAGGTTCGGTCGATGTCGACTCATTGACACCTGCCGCCGGACGCGAAGTCCGGATCGCGGTCGGGTCGACAGGCACCGGGGTGGACGGGTTTCGGCGCAGTCACTTCGATGCGATCACCACGCAACAGATGATGGCGCGACTGCACTCACCGCAGCAGATCGCGGAGTACACCGACATCGAGATGGTCGCGCTGCTGACCGCGGATGCCGACCGCGCCGCAGTCTTCGTCAAGCGCGTACTGGGTGATCTGGAATCGGCGGGCCCGGAATTGTGCTCTGCGGTCCGGATATTCGTACGTGAGCAGTGCAACGTCTCCCGCGCCGCCGGCAAACTCTTCACACATCGCAACACCCTGTTGCGCCGACTGGCCCGGGCCGACGAACTGCTACCACGGCCGCTGTCGGAGAACAGTGTCGAAGTGGGCGTCGCACTGGATGTGTTGCATTGGCGCGGTTGAGATTTCACCGTACCCAGATCACTGATCGAAATGTGGTGCGACGCCTCATCCCCGCGCTGCGCACCAGCGCTGGCGCTGCGGGCGCGCCGGCTCTTCATCGGCACTCGCGGTCGGGAGCCGTCAACCTGAGCTGACAATGTCACGTTCTGTGACAGCTCCCAGCGCGCCCCAATCGGGAGCCCGGCAGTGGTCTGGAGTTGAGGCACGAATGTGCACGCAGGTCGCCGGCTCCGCGAAATCGGCGATCTGGCCGCACACGCGCGGAGTCGCCCCGGGGCCTACTCGAACGCCGCGTCCAGATACCGCAGCGCGTCGGCCTTCAGCACACCCAACGCCCGGGCGGTGTCGGCGAACGCGTTGGCCGCATCCACCATGGCGGCAGCAGCTGGGTCGGCCGCAGCCACGAAAGTTCCTGACCTCCCCCGAGTTTCGAGAACGCCCGCGGCCTCCATCTCCCGGTAGGCGCGAGCCACGGTATTGGCCGCCATCCCCAGCGTGCCGGCCAGCTCACGGACGGTGGGCAGCCGGGTCCCGGCGGGCAGGCGGCCACTACGAATGGCATCGATGATCTGCACCCGCAGCTGGTCGAACAAGGGTCCTGCGTGCGGGTCGAGGTGCACCCATTCACCGAAATCGGTCATCAGCCGAGTATGGCCGATGGCGCTCAACCCCATTCTCGCCGTCGGCGAGTGGCCCAGATCACCCGAAACCCGATAACGTGGGCTGATGCGGGTGACGGTGTTCAGCGGTGCGGGGATGTCCGCCGATAGTGGCGTGCCAACCTTCCGGGACGCCGAGACCGGCCTGTGGGCCAACACCGACCCCTACGAGATCTCAAGTTCGGACGCCTGGCGCCGGCACCCGGAGCGGGTGTTCGCCTGGTATCTGTGGCGGCATCACATGATGGGCAACGTGTCCCCCAACGACGGGCACCGCGCGGTGGCCGCATGGCAGGACTACGCCGAGGTCGACGTCGTCACCCAGAACATCGACAATCTGCACGAACGGGCCGGCAGCACTCGCGTGCACCACCTGCACGGCAGCCTTTTCCACTTCTATTGCGACAGTTGCAAGGCCGATTTCGAGGGCGCGCTTCCGCCGATGCCGGAGCCGGAAATCGCCGTCGAACCACCAGAGTGCTACTGCGGCGGGCTGGTTCGGCCCAACGTCGTGTGGTTCGGCGAGAACCTGCCGTCCGGCGCGTGGCACAACTCCGTCGCGGCGGTCAGTGCCGCCGACCTGGTGATCACCGTCGGTACGTCGTCGGTGGTATACCCGGCGGCATCCCTGCCGGAAGCAGCTGTGCAGCAGGGTATTCCGGTGATCGAGGTGAATCCGCAGCCCACCCCGTTCTCCGATCAGGCCACGGTGTCCCTGCGGGAGACAGCGGCGACGGCGCTGCCCACCTTGTTGCAGCGGCTGCCCGAACTGCTGCCCATGATCAAGCAGGCCTGACTCTGGCCCAACCGCTAGTTAGGCCGGACCGCCCGGCCCAATGCCACTTCCGCCAGCGGCACCCAGCCTGGCAGCATCAGCACCCGCCGGGCGTCCACGACCTGGAATCCCGCACCGGCGATGCTCTGCTCGGTTTCGCGGTGCGCGTGGCAGTTGCCGGAAATCTTCGGCCAGAACGTCGAATCCAGGAAGCGCTGCACCCGGCCGCGCACCCCGCCGCTGGCGACGTGCTCGAAGTAGCGCAGCTCACCGCCCGGCTTGAGACGCGAATACATCTGCCGCAAAACACTTTCCGGCTGGTCGACCGAGCACAGCACCAGCGAGCACACGACTGCGTCGAACAGATCGTCGCTGTCGAAGTTCTCGACGGTCTCGGTGCGCACGGTCACCGGCACGGGCGCGGTCAGCGCCGCCTCCCGCGCCAGCGGTGCGAGCCGCACCTCGGGCTCGACGGCCACCACTTCGGTCACGGTGTCCGGGTAGAAGGCGAAGTTGGTTCCGGTGCCGGCACCGATTTCCAGCACCCGGCCGCTGAGTCCGGCCAGGTTCTCCTGGCGCAGTTTGGTCATGAACTTTCGTTCGCGTGACGACATCGCGATCCACATGCGGGCGAAGAACGGGTTGTCCACCGTCGTATCGGTCATCGTCAGGAGCCTTTCAGTCGCTCGACCAGCTGCTGCGGCGTATCCGGGCCGCCCAGTCCTTTCACAATGCCACCGAGACACGCAGCACTGAGCACCCGGTCCGCGAACTCCTCGAAATCACCGAACGGCAGATACGGCCGCGAGATGAACAGGGCCGCCAGGCCGTGTGCCACCGTCCACAATCCGAGCGCCGTCACCGTGACGTCTCCCGCATCTCCCCGGGGATAACTCCCCTCGTCCATCAGCGCTTGCACCGAATCCCGCATGTGTACAAATGCTGCGGCGTCGAGGGCCTGATCCACGTCGCTGCCCGGCTGCCCCTCGGACATCATGGCGATCCGGTACAGCTCCGGGTTCTCCCGGGCGAAGCGGACGTACGCCAGCCCTTGGGCGCGTAGCCGGTCGATCATGGTCGGTTGCTCGGCGGCCACGTGTTGCATGACCTGGTCCAGTCGCTCGAAGTACCGCCCGCACACCGCGTCCAGCAATGCGTCCTTGTCGGCGAAGTGCAGGTAGATCGACGGCGGGGTGACACCGACCCGTTGAGACACCGAGCGGATGGACACCGCCTTCTCCTGATTGGATTCGAGAAGCAATTCGGTTGCCGCGTCGATGATTTCGTCACGCAGCTGGTCACCCGACCCGCGCGGGGAACGACGCCGCCTGGCCGCTGTCATTGCGCGCCGCACGCCGACGGCACGGGCGCGGACTCACTGATGCCGATGTGCTTGTGCAGCCGGGCCAGCGGCGCCGGTGCCCACCAGTTCCACCGCCCCATCAGGTGCATGAAGGCCGGCACCAGCACTGTGCGCACGAGGGTGGCGTCCACCAGGACGGCGATGGTCAGCCCGAGGCCGAACATCCGCATGAACGACACTTCCGCGGCGATCAGCGCGCCGAACGATATCGACATGACCAGCGCCGCGGCGGTGATCACCCGGCCGGTGTGGGCCAGCCCGAGCGCCACGCTCTCGTCGTTGTCCTGCTCCACGAGCCAGAATTCGCGGATGCGAGCCACCAGGAACACCTCGTAGTCCATGGACAACCCGAACGCGATACAGAACAACAGCACCGGCATGTTCGAGGCCAGCGTCCCCGTCGCAGTGGTGCCGAGCGCACCGAGATGGCCGTCCTGGAAAATCCAGACCAAGGCGCCGAAGGCAGCGGTGAGCGAAAGGACATTGAGCACAACGGCTTTCACCGGCAGCACCACGCTGCCGGTCAGCAGGAACAACAGCCCCAGGGTGATGAGGGCAATGACGGCCAGCACCCACGGCAGCCGATCGGTGACGGCCCGCACGCTGTCGTGGCTGATCTGCGCGATGCCGGCGAGCTGTACGGCGCGCCCGTCCGGCCCCCTGACCGCGTGCACCGCATCGAGTTGCGCCTGCGACGCGTCGGAGAACAGCGGCGCGCTGCTGCCGATGGTCAGGAAGGCGCTGCCGTCGACGATCGCAGTGCCGGGGCCGGCGGGCCCGACCTTCCGGCCGCCGGCGAAAGTGCCGGTCGGCGCCGACACTTCCGTGACCGCAGCGATGCGCGACAGGTCGGCGGCGTAGGTATCGAAGGCGGCCGGCGACAGCCCTGCCGCGTTGGGAATGACGGCCGTGATGTCGGTCGCCGAATTGTTGGCGAAGTCGTTGCGCAGCTGGTCGCCCACCTGATGTGCAGACGCAGAATCGGGCAGCACCCGTTCGTCGGGGAATCCCCACTTCGCGCCGAGGAACGGCGCCCCCAGCACCAACAGCAGTACGACGACGGCCAGCCCGGCCGACACCGAGCGGCGCATCACGGCCTTTGCCGCGCGGTACCAGAACATCTCCTGCACCGGCTTGGGCGCGGCGCTGCGCCGGAACAGGAACGACAGGCTCAGGGAGTCGAGCCGGTCGCCGAGCAGCCAGATGGCCGCCGGCGTGACGATCACCGCCGCCGCCGCGGCGAACGCGACCGTCGCGATGCCGGCGTAGGCGATGGAGGTGAGGAAGTACATGGGGAACATCAGCATCGCGGCCATCGACAGACCGACCGTCGTGGCCGAGAACAACACCGTGCGTCCCGCGGTGACCATGGTGCGGATCAACGCCCGGTCCCGGGGCTGTCCCTCGGCCACCTCGTCGCGATACCGACTGATGATCAACAACGTGTAGTCGATGGCGAGCGCCAGACCGAGGGCGGTGGCCACGTTCAGCGCGAACACGGACACGTCGGTGAAGAACGTGATGGTCCGTAGCACCGCGAGCGTGCCGGTCATCGCCAGGCCGCCGACCAGGATCGGCAGGGCCGCGGCAACCAGCCCCCCGAAGACCCACACCAACACCAGGAAGCTCAGCGGCACCGCGATGGATTCCATGACAAGCAGGTCGTGCTCGGTCTGCGTGTTGATCTGGGAGTAGACGATGGCCCCGCCACCGGCTTTGACGGTGACGCCCGGGCGGTCGTGCACCACTTGGTCGGCGAGTTCCCGCGCGTATTTCTGCGCGTTGTTCTCGCCGCCGTTCATGCCGGCCACGATCAGCCCCGACTTACCGTCCTTGCTGATGAGCTCGTCGGCCGCAGCCGGCGGCACAGTCCAGGCCGAGGACACATAGGCCGCGTGGGGTGAGGCTTTCAGATGGTCGACGATGTCGCGGGCGGCCGCGGAAGCCGCCGGCCCATGCACCCCGTCGGGCGCGGTGACGGTAACCAGCATCGGCATGTCGCCCTGATGAAACTTGGTGGCCAACAGCCGGCTGGCTTGCGACGACTCCGCTTTCGGGTCTTGGAAACCACCGGCCGGCAGGGTCTTGACCACCGGGACGCCGAAGATCGCCGCAGCGATCAGGACCAGCCCGGCCAGCGCCAGAATTCTCTTCGGCGCGGCGATGGCCAGCAGCGCAATGCGGTTCAGCATGAACTCCCCTTCGGATAACATCGCTAAGTTATCGGCGATAACTCAAACGTGTCAACAGTGGCCCGCAGTGATCACGAGATTTATTGACGTCCGGTTCAGGTGGTCGACCAAGTGTTACCGAGGTGACGGTCATCATGTTTGCTACTCGCCAGTGAACTAAGGCGCGATCCGGGGCGCGAAAAGCGCATCAAGATCGGCTGTGGCCTTGCGGAATGAGTCCTACTCACGGGTCACTTAGCGACCCGGCTCAGCCAACCTACCCAGCGGTAAGAATTGCCAGTGTTTTCCGAATCGTGACTCAAAGATTTCTTAATAGCGACCCATAGCCTCATAGACATGTGGATCGACGACACCAACGCAGATGTCATCAAAGTAGATTTCGATGCCCTGTACCACGGGGACGTCCTGATCGAGGGTGACACGTCCGAGCAGTTCCCCGACCTCGCCGAGGCTGTCTGATTCCGCGGGTTCACCCGCGAGTCTGACGCCGCGCCGAAGGCGACGCCTGTGCGCTGAACCGCGCACAGGGACTCGTAGGGTGATTTCCAGCGTCAAAGCCGCCGACCGATAAGGCCGGCGGCTTTTGTTGTGTCTGGGCCGGAGCCCTCGCTGACGCCTACAGCCCTAGGTGTAACTCTTGGACAGGTTGTGAACGGCGTGGTGAGCGGAAATAGGTGAGGACCTCCGGTATCGCTGTGGTTACCACACACACATCGATCACCGAGAGGTCCTCGTGTCTCACCGTAATGCCTTCCTGACTCCGCGTGGCCGTTTGGCTCTGGCTCAGTGTGTTGTTGATGACCGATGGCCGCTGGCTCGTGCTGCCGAGCGATTCCAGTGTTCGAGGGCCACGGCCAAGAAATGGGCCGATCGCTACCGCGCTGGAGGTAAGCAGGCGATGGCCGATCGCTCCAGCCGCCCGCACCGTAGCCCGCGGCGCCTGGCGCAGCGTCGCGAGCGCCGGATCATCAAGGTGCGCTTCACCCGTCGCTGGGGCCCGCACCGCATCGCGGCGCACCTACGGCTGCCCCGCTCGACTGTGGAGGCGGTCCTGCGCCGCTACCGGATGCCGCTGCTGCGTGATCTGGACCAGAACACCGGGTTGGTCGTGCGCCGACCCAAACCTCACCGCTACGAGCATCCCGCGCCCGGAGACCTGGTCCACGTCGACATCAAAAAGCTCGGTCGCATCCCCGACGGCGGTGGGCATCGCAAACTCGGGCGCCAAGCCGGACGGCGCAACCGCAGCGGGGCCGGCTACGCCTACCTGCACCATGCCGTTGATGACCACTCGCGGTTGGCGTACTCGGAGATCCTCGGCGATGAGCGCAAACAGACCGCCGCCGATTTCTGGGTCCGGGCCAACGCCTACTTCAATGGTTACGGCATCACTGTTAAGCGGGTGCTGACCGATAACGGATCATGCTATCGGTCAAAGGTTTTCGCTACCGCGCTCGGCGATGGCATCAGCCACAAGAAGACCCGGCCGTACCGTCCCCAAACCAACGGCAAGGTCGAACGATTCAACCGGACCCTGGCCACCGAATGGGCCTACGCACGCACCTACCTATCAGAGGACGAACGCGCCGTGACCTATCCCCACTGGCTGCATCACTACAATCACCATCGACCCCACAGCGGCATCAAAGGCAAGACACCCATCGACCGCCTACGCGTTCACAACCTGCCTGTGAAGAACACCTAGGTCCCGACCGATGACCTCACGCATGATCTCGTTGGAGCCCGCCCAAATCTTGGTGACACGGGCGTCCTTCCAGGCCCGCGCGACCCGGTACTCGTTCATGAAGCCGTAGCCGCCGTGTATCTGGACACAGTTGTCCAGAATCTCGTTCTGCACCACCGAACTCCAGTACTTGGCCTTCGCCGCGTCGATGGCGGTCAACTGACCACTCAGATGCGCCGCCACACAATTGTCGACATAGGCCTGCGTCACATCGAGTTTGGTGACCAACTCAGCGAGCAGGAACTTGTTCCATTGCAGTGAGCCGATGGCCTGGCCGAACGCCTTGCGCTCCTTGGCGTATTCGACGGTGTCTTCCAGAATCCGCCGGACGTGAGCGAGATTGGCCACCGCAACGCTGATGCGTTCCTGAGGCAGCAGCGTCATCATGTGGATGAAGCCCCGGTCGACCTCACCGATGATCGCCGACTCGTCGACCCGCACGTCTTCGAAGAACAGCTCCGCGGTGTCCGCTTCGGGCTGGCCGACCTTGTCGAGCTTGCGGCCACGCGTGAACCCGGGCATTCCCGTTTCCACGGCGAACAGGGTGATGCCCTTGGAGCCTTTCTCCGGCGCGGTTCGCGAGGCGACGATCACCATGTCGGCCTGGGTCCCGTTGGTGATGAACGTCTTTGAGCCGTTGATGACGTAGCTGGAACCATCCTTGACCGCGGTCGTCTTCAACGCGGCGAGATCCGATCCACCGGACGGTTCGGTCATCCCGATAGCGGTGATCATCTCGCCGCTGCAGAACTTCGGCAGCCACCGACGCTTCTGTTCCTCGGTGGTCAGCGTGACCAGATACGGGGCGGCGCAGTCATAGTGAATGGTGAAAGCCGACGCCGCCACGGCACTGGACCGCGAAAGTTCTTCACACAGCACGGTATTGAAGCGATAGTCGCCCGCGGCACTGCCGCCGTACTCTTCGGGCACCTCCAGCCCCAGATACCCGTTGCGGCCGGCCTCCAGCCACACCTCGCGGTCGATGTAGCGCTGCTCGATGAATTTGTCTTCATTCGGCTCGATGTGGCGAGCGACGAATTCCCGCACCGATGCCCGGAAGTCGTCGTGATCTACCTCGAACAAGCTGCGCTGCATATCAATGTCCTTAACGCGTACCGGGTCGCTTACGGCCAAAAGCTACCTGGCCACCCGCCGCCGAACGAACTGAGGGCTGTGACCCTTCCGGAGTCACAGCCCTCAGCGCACTACATCAGAACTAGACGGACGCCAGCTCGGCTTCGCCCGCGCCGACCATCCGGGCCAGGCGGCCCGTGATGATCTCCTCGGCCTCGCCGACGATGCGGCTGATGAGCTCGTCGCACGTCGGGATGTCGTGGATCAGGCCCATGACGGTGCCGGCGGTCCAGATACCGGCGTCGATGTCGCCGTTCTCGAACACCTTGCGGCCGCGCACACCGGCCACCAGATCCTTGACGTCCTCGAACTGGCCGCCCTTCTTCAGGATGTCGACCACCTCACGCGAGACGGCGTTGGACGCCACCCGCGCGGTGTTCTTCAAGCTGCGGAAGATCAGCTCGGTGCCCCGCTCGTCGGTCGCCACGATGGCTTCCTTGACGTTCTGGTGGATGCACGACTCGACGGTGCACATGAAGCGCGTGCCCATGTTGATGCCGTCCGCACCCAGCGCCAGCGCCGCGACCAGGCCGCGGGCGTCACCGAAACCGCCCGAGGCGATCATCGGGATCTCGATCTCCTTGGCCGCGGCCGGGATCAGCACCAACCCTGGCACGTCGTCCTCACCGGGGTGACCGGCGCACTCGAAACCGTCGATGCTGATGCCGTCGACACCCAGGCTCTGGGCCTTGACCGCGTGACGCACCGAGGTGCACTTGTGCAGGACCTTGATGCCGTTGTCGTGGAACATCGGCAGGTGCGGGCCGGGGTTGGAGCCGGCCGTCTCGACGATCTTGATGCCGGCATCGACGATCACCTGGCGGTACTCGTCGTATGGCGGCGGGGTGATCGACGGCAGGATCGTCAGGTTGACGCCGAACGGCTTGTCCGTCAGGTCGCGGGTCTTGGCGATCTCATTGGCCAGATCCGCCGGCGTCGGCTGCGTCAACGCGGTGATGAAACCCAGACCGCCCGCATTGGCAACGGCCGCAACCAGTTCCGCGCGACCGACCCACTGCATACCGCCCTGGGCGATCGGGTGCTCGACACCGAAGGCCTCGGTGAACTTCGTCGTGAGGCTCATATGGACATCTCCCTCTGTTGAATGCTCTTCGCGCAAGCGCTCATCGCGGGGCCATACGGATCGCGCCGTCGAGGCGGATGACCTCGCCGTTCAGCATCGGGTTCTCAATGATGTGCTGCGCCAGGAAGCCGTACTCGTCCGGATCACCCAGGCGAGCCGGGTGCGGCACCTGCTGGCCCAGCGACTTCTGCGCCTCCTCGGGCAACGAGCCCAGCAGCGGCGTCTTGAACAGCCCCGGGGCAATGGTGCACACGCGGATCAGCTCACGCGACAGGTCACGGGCGATCGGCAGGGTCATACCGACGACGCCACCCTTGGACGCCGAGTACGCGGCCTGACCGATCTGGCCGTCGAACGCCGCCACCGACGCGGTGTTGATGATGACGCCCTTCTCACCGTCGACCGCCTCGGTCTTGGCGATGCGCTCAGCCGACAGCCGGATCACGTTGAACGTGCCGATCAGGTTGACCTCGACCACCTTGCGGAAGCCGGCCAGCGGGAACGCGCCGTCCTTGCTCAAGGTCTTGATGGCGTTACCGATACCGGCACAGTTGACGTTGATGCGTACCGGACCCATCTCCTCGGCCGCGTCCAGCGCCGCGGCGACGCCGGCCTCGTCGGTGACGTCGGTGGCAACGAACTTGGCGCGCGGGCCCAGCTCGGCGACGACGTCCTCACCCTTGAGGTCGATGACCACGACACTGCCGCCGGCGTCGAGCAGACGCTTGGTGGTCGCCAGGCCCAGGCCCGACGCACCACCGGTCACGACGGCGACGGAATCTTTGATCTGCATTGATGCAATTCCCTTCTTGTTACGGAAATCTGTAGCGCCCGCCGGGGCCTCAGGCCCAGTCGCGCAGAACCGACTCGGTGTCGGAACCGGGCACGCGGGGCGGCGTCGGAATACTCGGCACGCTGCGGGAGAACCGCGGCGCCGGCATGGGCTCGAGGTTGCCGCCGTCTTCCGCCGAGAACCGGAAGAAGGTGTCGCGCTCGGTGATGTGCGGCTCGGTCTCGACCTCGGCGAAGCTCAGGACCGGGCTGACGCACGCGTCCGAGCCGGTGAACACCTTGGTCCAGTGATCGCGGGTCTGTGCCTTGAAGGCGGCCGTGAAGATGTCCCGCAGCTCGGGCCAGCGGGCAACGTCGTTCTGGGCGGGCAGGCTCGCCGGGTCCAGTTCCAGCTTGGCCAGCAGCTCGGCGTAGAACTGCGGCTCGATGGAGCCGACGGCCACGTACTTGCCGTCCGAGGTCTCATAGGTGTCGTAGTACGGCGCGCCGGTGTCGAGCATGTTGGTGCCGCGCTCGTCGCTCCACATGCCCTGCCGACGGAAGCTCCACATCATCTGCATGAGCACGCTGGAGCCGTCGACCATCGCGGCGTCGACCACCTGGCCCTTGCCCGAGGTCTGCCGCTCGAACAGCGCCGACAGGATGCCGACCAGCAGGAACATCGACCCGCCGCCGAAGTCGCCGGCCAGGTTCAGCGGCGGCACAGGACGCTCGCCCTTACGGCCGACAGCGTGCAGCAGACCGTTGAGGGAGATGTAGTTGATGTCGTGGCCGGCCTGCAGGGCACGCGGGCCGGTCTGGCCCCAGCCGGTCATCCGGCCGTAGATCAGGCGCTCGTTGACCTTCGCGCAGTCATCGGGGCCCAGGCCCAGCCGCTCGGTGACACCCGGGCGGAAGCCTTCGATGAGGACGTCGGCCTTCTTGATCAGGCTCAGGACCAGCTCGCGGCCTTCGTCACTCTTCATGTCGGCGGTGACCGACCGGCGGTTGCGCAGCATGGAGTCACCACTGGGCTGACCCGACTTGCTGGGGCGTTCCACACGCACCACGTCCGCACCCAGGTCTCCGAGAATCATCGCCGCGTGCGGGCCCGGGCCGATGCCGGCCAACTCGACAACGCGCAGTCCCTGCAGTGGTCCAGCCATTTAAATGCACCTCTTGGTCGATCGGTTCGAGCCCAGTCGTATTGACCGCGACATAGCTTACTTGTATAACGAAGTCTGTCTAGTGCGGGCATGTGGCCCGCTGGTGAAACTGGGGTACTGAATGACTTACACCGGATCCGACGATCTGACCGTCTCCCTGGACGACGGCGTGTTGTCCGTGACGCTCAACCGGCCGGACACACTGAACTCGCTGTCGCTGGGAATGCTCGAACTTCTCGGCGATGCGGTGCTCCAAGCCGCGACCGACCGCGAGGTCAAGGTGGTCCGGTTGGGCGGCGCGGGTCGGGGTTTCTGCTCCGGTGCGGGCCTGGGCGCCGAGGACCAGGACGCCAAGAAGTTCGACGCGGCAGCGGTTTTGAATGCCGCCAACCGGGCCGTCGCGGCATTGGTGAACCTGCCCAAGCCCGCGGTCGCGGTGGTGCACGGCGTCACCGCCGGTGTCGGGGTGTCCCTGGCGCTCGGGTGCGACATCGTCCTGGCGTCAGAGAAGTCGTCCTTCCTGCTGGCCTTCACCAAGATCGGGCTGATGCCCGACGGCGGCGCCTCGGCTCTGGTCGCCGCGTCGATCGGCCGGGCCCGGGCCATGCGGATGGCGCTGCTCGCCGAGAAGCTGCCCGCCACCGAGGCATACGCCGCCGGCCTGGTGAGCTCGGTGCATGCGGCAGACGAACTCGACGCCGAGGTCGATCGCGTGCTCGCGGTGCTCAAGTCCGGCCCGGCCGTGGCCCTGCGCAAGACCAAGCAGGCCGTCAACGACGCCACCCTGACCGAGCTGAACAACACGTTCGCCCGCGAAACCGCCGGGCAGATCCAGCTTTTGCACGCCGCCGACTTCCGGGAGGGCGTGGCGGCCTTCCAGCAGCGCCGGCTGCCGGTCTACTCCGACGTCTGACCGGTGATTTGTGCACGTCTTTCCGCGCCGGCCGCGGAAAGACGTGCACAAATCGCTTGACGGGCGCGGGACCATGGATTGGTGAGTTCCCAGTTCGACGTCGAGGCGCCTGAACCGCGGACCACTGACCGCTGGCGGGTGTTCGCGCCCTTGCGCTTCCGCGAATACCGCCTGCTCATCGCTGCCGTCTCACTGTCCATCTTCGCCGAGGGCATGTGGACGGTCGTGGCCGCGCTGCAGGTCATCGCGCTGGACAACGATCCGGCCGCGCTGTCCCTGGTGGCGACCTGCCTGGGTACCGGCCTGGTGTGCTTCGTGCTGGTCGGTGGCATCGCGGCCGACCGGCTGAACCGACGCAACATCATCATCATCGTCGAGGTCGTCAACCTCGCCGTGGTGTCGACCGTCGCTGTCCTCAGTTGGACTGGAACGCTGCGCCTTTGGCACATGGCGGTCGCCGCGACGTGCCTCGGCATCGCCGTCGCCTTCTTCTTCCCGGCCTACAGCGCACTTCTCCCCCGGCTACTGCCGGCCGAACAATTGTTGGCAGCCAACGGCATTGAGGGCATGGTGCGCCCGGTGCTCCAGCAGGCGATCGGCCCGGCCGCTGCCGGTGTACTGGTCGGGCTGACGTTCCCGCGGATCGGTGCGACCACCGTCGCTGCGTTGTTCGCGGTGGGCTTGGTGCTGCTGATCGCGACCAGACCCGCTGCCGTCGCATCCATCGATGAGCCCGCGGAGCACAAGCACGTACTGCACGATCTGCGTGACGGTTTCACGTTCATGACCCGCACCCCATGGTTGCTGTGGACGCTGTTGGTCGCGAGTGTGTACGTGCTGGTGGTGCTCGGACCCATCGAGGTGCTGGTGCCATTCATCGCCGAGCAGCGATTCACCGACGGCCCGCGCGCCTACGGTTTCATCATGGCCGGGTTCGGAATCGGTAGTGCCATTGGCGCGTTGGCGGTTTCGTCGACCCGTATGCCGCGGCGGTACCTGACGGCCATGATGGCAATCTGGGGTCTGGGTGCCCTGCCGCTGATCGTCGTCGGCAGCACCTGGTCGTTTCCGCTGATGCTGGCCGCGTCGTTCGGTGTCGGCATCGGAGACGGAGCCAGCATGGTGATCTGGGGAACGCTCCTGCAGCGACGGGTGCCGACCGAGATGCTGGGTCGAGTGTCGAGCCTCGACTTCTTCGTCTCGTTGGTATTCCTGCCGGTGTCCTACGCGATCGCCGGACCGCTGTCGAAAATCATTGGCATGCACTGGATTTTCCTGGCATCCGGCTTGGTGCCGGCGGTCCTGACCGCCATCGCCTGGACCGCGGGCAGGATGCGCGCCGACGAACTCGCGCACCCGCTGTGATTTCGGGGTTGCAGCCAAGGTCCACAGGGAGCCTGAGGTTCAACCAGTGGGCGAAAAGTCCCTGAGTGCAATCGCCAGAACGAACTGCCGGTGGCGATTGCACTCAGGGACGTCTCGCGGCGCTGGACGGTGCCTGGCTTCAAACAGCCTGGCTACCAATGCCTCGTGATTGAAGCCAGGTACTTCCAGCCTCGCGTCTTCCTGTTTACCCTGCGCTCAGGGTCACGCCCACTCGACGTTTCGTACCTTCGCAGGGTCGACGACCCCTAGCCGCGGTGCAGTGTGAGCAGGTGCTCGTAAACCTGGCCGTTGATCTGGTTGTGCTTGATCTCGTCGTCGGTCAGCTCACGCCGCACCTTGCCCGGCACCCCGGCGATCATCGTCCCCGGCGGCACCACAAACCCTTGCGGCACAACGGTTCCGGCCGCGACCAACGAGCCGGCGCCGATCCGCGCGCCGTTGAGCACGATGGCGCCCATGCCCACCAACGCACCGTCCTCGACGGTGCAGCCGTGCAGGACCGCGTTGTGCCCGACGCTCACGCCCGCGCCGACCTTCACCGGGAAGCCCGGGTCGACGTGCACGGTGCAGCCGTCCTGAATGTTGGAGCCTTCGCCGATCTCGATGGGCTCGAACTCGGCGCGCAGCGTCGCGCTGTACCAGACGCTCGCCCGCGCGGCGAGCGTCACCTGGCCGAGCACCGATGCGGTCGGCGCGACCCACGACTCGTCGTGCAGCTGTGGGGCGTGGCCCTGGATGGGAAGAATGAACGGTCCTGACATGCGCCACATGGTAGGTCGCGCGCCCGTCCGGCCCAGAGTGTGGCGCAATCTGTGCGATTCGTGTCGGTTCTGCCACGGTTCTCCCGCAAGCACCACCGGCCACAGTGATGCGGTGACGCTCACCTCGATGACAGCGGCGCCGCCCCGTACTGCGTGGGCGGTGGCTGCGGTCAGCTTCCTGGCCATCCTGTTACGTCGGACGCGGGATTTCGCTCCTGCTGCTGCCTTCGCTGCTTTCCCCACACGCCGACCCGGGCACGTGGGTGTTCATCGTCTTCTACGGCCTGGACTGGGTTGCCACGGTGCCGCCCACGATCGCGCTGTGCCGCGACTACATCGGCGATCAGTCCCCTGTGGTGTTCGGGTGGGTGTTTGCCGCGCATCAGGTCGGCGCGGCGGTCGCAGCGGCGGCGGCCGGCTGGCTGCGCGACCTGCAAGGTAACTATGACCTGGCCTTTCAACTGGCCGCAGCCCTGTGCGCGGTCGCCGCGGCATTGTGCTTCAGCGTGCGAAAAGTGCAGGTCAGAACCGCCTGACCAAAGCGGACCGCCGGTAGCTGATTTTGCTGTTTCACAGCGCCAGCCATTACCATTCGACGGGCGCCACGCCCCGGATGGGGTCTCCCCGGTCGGGCAGGGTGCGCGTCATGAACAGCTGAGGAGCCGAACCATGAAGACTCGCACCAGCAGATTTCTGGGCGTAACCGCGGCCGTCGCCGCCCTGACCGCATCGCTGCCACTGGCAGTGTCCGCCTACGCAGACCCGCCGCCGCTGCCGCCGCCGACCAACAAGACGGTGGACCCGCAGGGCCCCGGCTGCGACAAGGTCAAGGCGGGCATGCCCGACCTGAAGACGTTGGTCAACAAGCCGGTGAGCGCCGTGCTGGCCAGCATTCCGTCGATCAGCACGTTCAACTCGGCGGTGTCCGGTGGCCTCAACCCCGCCGTGAACATCACCAGCGTGCTGGACAACGGCCCGTACGTGGTCTTCGCGCCCACCAACGACGCCTTCGCGGCGCTGGACCCGGCCAAGCTCGAGTCCTTGAAGGCCGACCCGGCGGCGCTGACCAGCCTGGACTACTACCACGTGTTCCTCGGCGTGCTGGGCAATGACACCGTCAAGGGCCAGCGTCCGACGCAGCAGGGTACCCAGATCAAGGTGACCGGCGACGGCGGCGACATCAAGATCAACGACAAGGCCAAGCTGGTCTGTGGCGCGATCGAGGCGAGCAACGCCCGCATCTACGTGATCGACTCCGTGCTGGACCTGGCGGATGCCCCGAGCCCGGTCACCGCCGCGGGCAGCGAGACCTCGACGTCGTCGACGTCCTCGACGTCGGCCACCACGACCACGTCGACCTCCGCGGCCCCGAGCGCCGCCGAGTCGTCGGCTACGTCTTCTGCGGCCCCGACCACCACGTCGGCCGCTCGGTAGCCAACCAGCTCAAAGAATCGGCGCCCCCGCACCACGTTGTGCGGGGGCGCCGATTGGCTTTGGCGGGCCCTACAGCCCGCGCCTGCTGAGCCGACTAGAGACCCAGATCGCGGCCGATGATGTCCTTCATGATCTCGGTGGTGCCACCGAAGATCGTCTGGATGCGGGCGTCGCAGTAGTCCCGCGCCACGCGGTACTCCATCATGTAGCCGTAGCCGCCGTGCAGCTGCACGCAGCCGTCGATGACCTTCTTGGCGGTCTCGGTGCAGAACCACTTGGCCTTGGCCGCTTCAACCGCCGATAGGTCGTCGTCGAGCACGCCCTCGAGGCACCGGTCGATGTAGCGCTCGCACACGTCGAGTTCGGTGTCCATCTCGGCCAGCAGGAACCGGTTGTGCTGGAAGCTGCCGATCGGCTGGCCGAAGGCCTTGCGGTCCTTGGCGTATTGCAGTGTCTGGCGCCAGGATTCCCGCGCGCCGGCGATCGCCGAGATCGCGATGCCGAGCCGCTCTGACGGCAGGTTCTGCATCAGGTGGTAGAAGCCGCGCCCTTCCTGGCCGAGCAGATTCGCCTGCGGCACCCGGACGTTCTCGAAGTGCAGCTCCGAGGTGTCCTGCGCGTGCAGACCCATCTTGTCCAGCTTGCGGCCCCGCTCGAAGCCTGCCATGCCACGCTCGACGACCAGCAGCGTGAAGCCCTTGTGCCCGGCTTCGGGATTGGTGCGACACACCACCACGACCAGGTCGCAGTTGATGCCCGACGAGATGAATGTCTTGGAGCCGTTGATGATCCAGTCGTCACCGTCGCGCACGGCCGACGTGCGGATGCCCGCCAGGTCACTGCCGGCGCCGGGCTCGGTCATCGCGACGGCGAGGATCAGCTCACCGCTGGCGATGCCCGGCATCCACCGCGCCTTCTGCTCGTCGTTGGCGAGGTGCTTGAAATACGGTGCGACGACGTCGTTCTGGAGGCTCAGCGACGGCGCCGGGCCGCCGTAGCGGGCCAGCTCCTCGTCGATCACGGCGTTGAAGCGGAAGTCGTCGGACCCGCCGCCGCCGAACTCCTCGGGCATGTTGAACCCGATCAGGCCGTACTTGCCGGCGGCGACGAACGCCGACCGGTCGACCATGCGCTGTTCTTCCCACTTCTCGGCGTTGGGGACGAGCTCACGCTCGATGTACTGCCGGGTGGATTCCCGGAGCGCCTCATGCTCCGCTTCGAATACTGTCCGCTTCACGATTTCTTCTCCGTCACTTGGCTTTCCATACAGGCTGACGTTTCTGCGCGAACGCCAGCGGGCCTTCTTTGGCGTCCTCGGACTGCAGCAGGGTGACGAACTCGCGGTTGGTGCGCTTCCAGCCGTCCTTCTCGTCGGTCACCACGCCGTCGTCGGCGCCGTACGCCACCCGCTTGCTGGCCTGCACGGCCAGCGGCGCGTTGGAGGTGATCCGTTCCGCCAGCGCCAGAGCCGCGTCGACGACCGTGCCGTCGGGGACCACCTGATTGATCAGGCCCCAGCGCAACGCGTCGGCCGATGTCATGGGCTCGCCGGTGAACATCAGCTCCAGTGCCACCTTGCGCGGCAGTTGCTCGACGATCCGGAACACGCCGCCCGCACCGGCGATCAGGCCCCGCTTCACTTCCGGCAGGCCGAATTTCGCGCTCTGCTCGGCGACCACCAGGTCGCTGGCCAACGCCAGTTCGGTGCCGCCACCCAGCGCGGTGCCGTTGACCGCCGCGATGGTGGGCTTGTCGATGAAGTGACTGACGTAACCAGCGAAACCCCAGTCGGTGTGGTCAGGGTGGAAGAGGTTCTCGCCGCGCGAGAGCGCCTTGAGATCCGCACCGGCACAGAACGATTTGTCGCCGGAGCCGGTGATCACCACGGCCCGGATCTCGGGGTCGTCCTGCGCAGCCTGCAGCGCGTCCCCGACGCCGATGCTGACGGCCTGGTTGACGGCGTTGCGGGCTTCCGGCCGGTTGATCGTGATCAGCAGGACGTTGCCCCGCCGCTCGGTCAGCGCGCCGGGTTCGGCGGAAACCGAGGTCACAACAGCTCCAGGATGGTCGCGTTGGCCTGGCCGCCGCCCTCACACATGGTCTGCAAGCCGTACTGAATTCCGTTGTCCCGCATGTGATGCAGCAGGGTGGTCATGATGCGGGCGCCGGAGCCGCCGAGCGGGTGACCCAGGGCGATGGCGCCGCCGAGCGGGTTCAGCTTGTTCTCGTCGGCGCCGATGTCCTTGAGCCAGGCCATCGGAACCGGGGCGAAGGCCTCGTTGACCTCGAACACACCGATGTCGCCCACGCTCAGGCCGGACTTGGCCAGTGCCTTCTGCGTGGCGGGAATGGGCGCGCTCAGCATCAACACCGGGTCGGCACCGGCGAGGACGCCGGTGTGCAGGCGGGCAAGAGGCTTGAGCCCCAACTCTTTTGCCTTCTCGGCGGACATGATCAGCAGCGCGGCCGAGCCATCGGAGATTTGCGAGGAGTTACCGGCGTGGATGACACCGTCTTCCTTGAAGGCCGGCTTGATGGCGGCCATGGACTCGACGGTGCCGCCGCGGCGGATGCCGCCGTCCTCGGTCACGATATTGCCGTCCTGGTCCTTGATGGCCGCGATCTGGTCCTTGAACGCGCCGGCATCCTGTGCGGCGGCGGCCTTTTCGTGCGAGCGGAGGGAGAACTCGTCGAGCTGGGTGCGGGACAGGCCCCACTTCTCGGCCATCATCTCGGCGCCGGTGCCCTGATTCGGCGTCTCGCTGTAGCGGGCGCGGAAAGCCTCGGGGTACGGGTGCCCGCCATTAGCGAGCGACGATCCCATCGGGGTGCGCGACATCGACTCGACACCACCGGCGACGACGACGTCGTAGTGGCCGGCGACCACACCGGCGGCGGCGAAGTGCACGGACTGCTGGCTGGAGCCGCACTGGCGGTCGACGGTGACACCGGGGACGGTCTCGGGCCAGCCGGCGGTCAGCACCGCGGTGCGGGCGATGTCGAGGGCCTGCTCACCGGCCTGCATGACGCAGCCCCAGATGACGTCGTCGACGAGCGCGGGGTCAACGCCGGCACGCTGCACCAACGCATTGAGGACCTGCGCCGACAGCTCGGCCGGGTGCACACCCGACAGGGCCCCGTTGCGCTTTCCGATGGGCGACCGGACCGCCTCGACGATGACTGCTTCAGCCACGGACTTCTCCTTCAACGTTGAATTGACACCCGTAAACATGCTTTATCAGTGAACATAGAACAGTAGGTTTACTAGGTCAACCTACTAGTTGGTAGGCAAACGCCGTCTTCAGGAATGCACGGCCTGCGTCGCCGCACATGGTTTACTGAGTTGCCTAACACGAGGCCAGCGATTCGGTTCAAGGAGGGCCATAGATGGCGCAGACTCCGCCGTTGTCGCCGATGATCGACCCACGTACTGTGCCATCCGCGGCCAGCGGCCCCATCCGCTCCCCCAAAACCGCCGAACTGGTGGCCGGCACCTTGCGCCGCATGGTCGTCGACGGCCAGCTCAAGGAAGGCGACTTCCTGCCCAACGAGGCCGAGCTGATGGCGCACTTCGGGGTCAGCCGCCCGACGCTGCGCGAAGCCGTTCGCGTCCTGGAATCCGAACGCCTGGTGGAGGTACGGCGCGGCTCGCGCACCGGCGCCCGCGTCCGCGTGCCCGGGCCGGAGATCGTCGCCCGCCCCGCGGGTCTGCTGCTGGAACTGTCCGGCGCGACCATCGCCGACGTGATGACCGCGTGGTCGGCCATCGCGCCGATCGCGGTGCGGCTGCTGGCCGAGTCCGGGAGCAAGGAAGCGTTCGACGAGCTCGACACCATGCTGGCCGAGTACGTGCCGTCCGGGTACGAGTCCGGCCGGATGGCCGAGACGACAGCTGATTTCTACCGGCGCATGGTCGAGCTGTCCGGCAACGCGACGCTGACCGTCATCACCGGCATGCTGCAGGAGATCACCGTCCGGCACACCGCGTTCGCGATGCGCGAGAACCGGCCGCTGTCCAAAGCCGATTACGACATCGTGATGCGCTCACACAAGCGGCTCATGACGCTCATGCGGTCCGGCAATGGCGCCGCCGCCGAGGCGCATTGGCGCAAACACCTCGATATTGCGAACAGCCTGCTGTTCGCCGGCATGGAGGACGTCAAAGTCCGCGACGTCATGCGCTAGTGACGTCGTAGACCGGCACGTCGTCGGCCCACGGCTGGCGGGTCACCATGTCGCGAACCTTGACGTAGCCGCTCTCGAATTCGCCGGTGGCGGCATCGACCAGACGGTACTGCTGCGTCTGCCGATGGATGGGCTGCGCGTCGAGCATGACGATCCGCACCTCGCCCGGCTCGAACCGGCAGCGCTCCTGCAGCGCCGCCACGAGTTGCTCGTTGGACATGTGGCCGTCGCCGAAGTTCCAGCCGATGGCGGTCGAGACGATGCGCTCGCCGTCGGTCAGGACATAGTCGTCCTCGTCGTACCCGGCCATGGCGCGGTGCGCGAGCGTGAACAGCGCACGGCCGTGCGTGTTGAAGGCGCGGAACGCATAGCCCATGTACATCGGGATCTGCGCGGCTTCCTTGCTGCCATAGAACTTCTCGAGCTGCGCGGCGGGCATGCTGGCGATGGCGACGATGTTCTTCTCGATCTTCTCCGAGGCCGACGGCTTGAGGCACCACAGCGAGGTGTCCCAGTTGCCGGCGTAGTACCGCATGCCCGGCAAGAAAGACACCTTGCGCGGGAACAGGTTTCCGAGCACCACCGTGCCCGCGACGACCGCGAACAGCACGATGGGCCACGGTGAGGTCAGGTCTGTGATGCCGATGTCGGCGTGCCCGACGAACAGCGTCACGACGCAGAACATCATGAAGACGTTCCATTCCAGCGGCACGCCCATCGGGATCGCCGACAGGATGCCGAAGTGGAAGCACAGCATGACGAACGCGGCGATATACGTCGGCCAGCCGCCGTGGCTGAAGAACAGCACCAGCGGCACCCCGCCCTCGATGACGGTGCTGAAGTGCGCCATGAACCGGGACGGGCGGCCGGGGCGCAAGTCGTCCGGGAAGTGTTCGAAGAACGCCCGTTTGATGAACTTGGGCCGCAGCACCGGGTTGTTGCTCATCATCGTGGAGATGACGAACGGGAAGTGGTGGTTGAGCTTCGAGGTCGCGGCGCCCAGCCAGATCACCATGCACACCAGCTTCGCGGCGATGATCAGGTCGACGCCGTAACCGGCGAACAGGAAGGCGACGGTGAACGAGCCGTAGACCTCGCCGCGGGCGGCCAGGAAGATCACCTTGTCTCGCAGGCCGGCCAGGGCGAGCACGCCCAGAATTGCCCAGATCTGCCACATGGGGAGCACGCCGACGGCGGTGTGCAGTCCAGGCGCCGGGCCGGTGCCGTCGGAGCAGAGGGCGACGACGAGCAGGACCAGCAGCGCGCCGTAGAGCAGCACATCAACGGGGGTCCGGGTATCGCCACGCGTCAGCGGGATGCGGCCGGGCCACGGTGGCAGACGAATGGTCTTCGGCCGCAGCCAGTACAGGATCGAACCCATGGGCGGGAAGAAGCGGTTGTTGAGCGGCCCGAAGCCGCAGCCGAGGCCGACGACCTCGAACAGCATGGTGTAGAGCACGACCTTCTCGAAGACGATTGGCTCGGTCCACCATGCCGCGACGTTGGTGAAACCGTCGATCCCCTTGGTGGACAACGCGACAAGCCAGCCACCGAGGATGTACAGGCCGATCTTGAGGACGTAGAACAGGTGCAGCGCCACTGGGGTTCCGAAGCCGGTCTCGGCCCAGTGCCGGGCCATCGGGACGATCTTCTGAGCCCGGGTGCCCTTGCTCCACTCCGCGAAGTCGATGACGGGGGTGTCCTGTTTGAGAAAGCCCATAGCCGTCAGACTAGAACGTGTTCTAGTCTGACGGAATCAGATCCCCAGAGTTGATTCCGCGGTCAGGGCGCAAAAATTCGAGACATCAGCACCTGGACACAGCACCGACGCGGGGCACTCAGACCTTGGCGGGTGGGCGGAAGAAGATCAGCAGCTGGCCGATGCCGCCGGCCAGGCCCAGCACCACGGCGATGGTCAGCCCGCACCAGCCGTGCAGCAGGTGGTAGAAGCTGCTGCCGCGGAACAGCAGGCAGTCCAGGCTGTAGCGGCCCGCGCCGGTGCCCGCGATGGCCACCGCCGCGACACCGAGTATCAGGTTGTACTCCCAGCCCGACTTCACGATGAAAAAGCCGTTGTCGCGGTGCACGGTCCAGGCGGCCACCACCATCAGCGCCACGAAGCCCGCGGCGGGGATCGGGGTCAGCAGGCCGACCGCCAGGCCCAGGCCGGCCAGAAGTTCGGTGCTCGCGGCCAGCCGGGCGTGCAGCATGCCCGGCTTCATGCCGATGCTGTCGAACCAGCCGGCGGTACCCGGGATGCGGCCGCCGCCGAAGAACTTGTTGTACCCGTGCGCGGCCATGGTCAGGCCCAGCACCACCCGCAGCAGCAGGATCGAGAAATCGTAAGCAGTCACGCGATGAATCTAGCCCGCAGTATCCAGAACTGCCGACAACCGTTCCACATACGAATCGACATCCGGTAAGGCCGACGGTGAGGCGTGCACGCTGATCGTCACGGAGTCTCCGATGCCGTGCACGCCGTGCGTCAGCCCCATCATCGGGGAGAGCGCCGGAAACCCGGCGGTCATCAGCACCGGGCAACCACCGAACGTCAGATCGGCCGAACCCCGGTTGACGCTGGACACGACCGTGTGGCCGGCGACCGTCGCCGACCGTGCGTGCACGTCGAATTGCGCTGTGCCCCAGCGCAACATTCGTGCCGGCACCGCCGCGGTGGCGGCATCGGCGGCCGCCGCCGCGGGATGCTCGAAACGCCGGCGCCGCGCGGCGAGTTCCGCTTCGATCCGGGCCGCCCGCTCATGGAACGGCAGTTGCGGGTGCAACGCCACGCCGACGTTGCCGAAGTGGTTGTTGGCGTGGCGTATCCCGGGTTTCGCCATGGGCACCTCGGCCCCGAGCGCGGTGACGCCACCCAGCTCGGCCGACAGCGCCTCCGAGATGGCGGCCAGCGCACCGACCGTCACCGTCGGCCCGGGCAGTTCCGCACGTCGACGGACCACCGTCCGCAGCGCATACGGCGGCTCGGGCCACTCGTTGGTCTGTTGCACGGGCCACGAATCTGCCGGTGCGGCAACAACACCCGATTCCGTGTCTCGCACCAGCTGACGGTGCGCGGCGCTGGCCCGCAGCGCCAGATATGGCAAGGCCCACGCCCCCAACCGGCGCGGGATCACCTCGGGTACCGGCTGGTCCCGGCCGAACATCCGGGCTGCGAGCGCCGCCGACCGTCTGCCGTCCGCCAGCGAGTGCGCCATCTGCACGACGGCAACGGTGCCCGGCCGCGCGGCCCCCGGCATACCCTCGATGCCGGTGAACACGTGCAGCCGCCACGGCCGCACCATGGCATCGAGTTGGTCATCAGCCAGCGAGCCGATCGCGTCCAGGCATCGGGACCACGACGTGTCGTCGAGTTCGTGCACGACGGACCAACCGGCCGTGACGTCGTACGGCACCCAGCACGGATAGCGCCACGAGTCCGAGTCGTCGATGCGGACCAGCAACTCCGGGCATGCAGTCACATTGCGACGTACTGCCGCCAACGCCTGGTCCAGGTGGGCCGGCGCACCGGCAAAGCCATACAGCAGAAACGCGTCGTTCGGGATTTTCGCCGACATCCAGAAGCTCTGGGCGTCGACGGCGGCCATCACACCGGTTCGAACTTGGCGATCAGCCACTGACCCCCCAGTCGTTCGAGGGTCACCCGCGCGCTGGTCGGGGTACTGGTCGGCGGCTGGTCACCGATCCGGACGGTCTGGTTGACGAACACCAGCACGACGGCATGGTTCTTTTCGACCGACACCGCGGCCGCGGCCGGCACCGATGTCGCCGCCGAGATGTGCCGCTGTTCGGCACCGGGGATCACCGACTTGGTCAGGGTCGTGTACTCGTCCAGGAATGGCGTGGTGAGCAGCTTGCGGGCGTCGGTGAGCTGCCTGCGGACGGTGTCGGGCTCGTACGACAGCAGAGCGACCGTGCCGTCGCTGGCCACCTTGATCACCGCGGCCTGCTCGGCCTCGTTGCTGTGATTGGCGGTGAGGTACCACAGGCCGCCCGCAGCGGCCGCGAGCACCAGCGCCAGCGCCGGCAGCACCCGGTACGCCGTCACCCGCGCCCACTCGACCCGGGGTTTTTGCGGTTTTGCCTGCGGCACAGCATCATTGACCGATACCGGTTCGGCCTCAGGCTCCGTCGCGTCGGGCTCCGCCTCCTCGAGCTGCGCCTCGGCCTCCGTCGCCTCGAGCTCCGTCTCAGCCGACTCGTCGGGTTCGTCCATCGCGTGCTTGCTCATTGGATCGGCTCCACGTTCGACACCTTGGCGCCCTCGCCCACCTTCTGCATCGTCAGCCGCACGCGCCAGTAGCGGTCCCGTTGCGGTGCTCCGCTGCCGACCTCGGTGTGCACCTTCACCGCCACCAGCACCACGCCGCTGGTCTCGTTCACCGAATCCACGCCCGCCTCGGTGACCGTGCCGACCGACACGGACTGCTGCTGTTTAACCGAGTCGACAACGGCCGCCGAGCGCTGTTTGAAGTCATCGAAATAGGCCCCGGTCGAGGTGACCAGCGCCCGCTTGATGTCGTCGTCGACGTGCCGGTAGTCGATGGTCGTGAGATTCACCGCGGACTGCTTCCCGGCAGTCAGGTACATCTGCCGCAGAGCGTCGTCGCGACGCATCTGCAGCTCGCGCTGGCCGAGCCAGGCCACCAGCGCGCCCAGCGCAGCCACCACCACAACGCCCACGATCAAGGCCGCGATCACGCGGCTATCCCGTTTGGGCGCAGCCTGTTTCAGGAAGGCGAAGGCTTCATCGTCGGAAGCGGCCGGTTTGTCGTCGTCGGCATCCGGCGTCACATCGTCGACGCTCGCCGCTGCGTCGTCCACCTCGTCGGGGCTCCTGTGCCGCCCGTGCTCGTCAGCCATGTGCCTTCCTCCCGTCGCACGCCCGGCTTGGGCGGCGACACCTCGGCCGAGTCTAGAGACCAGCCGTGACCAGGGTCATGTTCGGTTCAGTTAGTACAGCTCGGTAACGTGCAGGTGAAGTGACGAGAGGATTCCAGTGAGCACCGACGAACGCACTTCCCCGACCGATGGCGGCAGCAATCCACAAACGGTGCGGTTCCGCGGTATCGGCGAGCTGACCCTGGTCGCCGACGAGTGGAACCGCGACGCGGAAATCGCTCAGGACAAGCCCACCATCCTCATGCTGCACGGCGGCGGCCAGAACCGGTTCTCCTGGAAGAACACCGGTCAAATTCTCGCCGACGCCGGGTTCCACGTCGTCGCGCTGGACAGCCGCGGCCACGGTGACAGCGACCGCTCCCCCACCGCCAATTACTCACTCGAGACGCTGACCGGCGACACCCTGCAGGTGATCTATCAGATCGGCCGGCCGGTGGCCCTGATCGGCGCCAGCATGGGCGGCTTGACCAGCCTGCCGGTCTCGCACGAGGCCGGCCCGGAACTCGTCACCAAGCTGGTGTTGGTCGACGTGGTGCCGCGGTTTGAGAAGAGCGGCAGCGCACGCATCCGCGACTTCATGTTCAGCGGCATCGACGGCTTCGCCTCGCTCGAAGAGGCCGCCGACGCCGTCGCGGCGTACCTGCCGCACCGCGCACGGCCGCGCAGCGTCGAAGGGCTCAAGAAGAACCTGCGGCTGCGCGACGGCAAGTGGTTCTGGCACTGGGACCCAGCGTTCCTCACCGCTCCGGGCGACGACCCGTTCGAGCGCGCCGAGATGCTCGAGCATGCGGCGATCAACCTCGAAATCCCGATCCTGCTGATCCGCGGCAAGCTCTCTGACGTGGTCAGCACCGAAGGCGTGCAGGACTTCCTGCAGAAGGTGCCGGGCGCGCAGTTCGTCGAGCTGTCCGACGCCGGACACACCGCCGCCGGCGACGACAACGACGCGTTCACCGACGCGGTCGTGCAGTTCGTCCGTCAATGACCCGATCACGGGTCGTCGCCTTGATACTTGAGCGGTGACGGTAGAGCTGGTCGCCATCTGTGTTCTCGCCGTGGTCGT
Source organism: Mycolicibacterium sp. HS_4_1 (assembly GCF_054515875.1). Classification (NCBI taxonomy): domain Bacteria; kingdom Bacillati; phylum Actinomycetota; class Actinomycetes; order Mycobacteriales; family Mycobacteriaceae; genus Mycobacterium; species Mycolicibacterium sp. HS_4_1. The sequence goes on along the minus strand of NZ_CM137261.1, from coordinate 1,087,331 downwards.
GGTCGCCGAGGCCATTGCGTTGCGGGTGACACGCACCCGGCTGCGGGCTGCGCGGCAGGAGATCGAGGCGTTGCGCGCGCCGTCCGAGCCCCGCACCAACGTGCTGCTGGCCAGCGGCAAGGCAGCCGTGAAAACGATGTGGCAGACCGCCAACCTGATCAACAAAGAGGGTTTCGGCGGTGCGATGCGGTCATCGATCGAGGAGCTGGCCGGCTGGGCCGAGGTGGAACGGCCGGACCTGGCCAAGCTGGCGCCGACCGGCCGGGTGGCAATCGTGTTCTCGGACATCGAGGGATCCACGGCCCTCAACGAGCGCATGGGCGACCGGGCCTGGGTGCGGCTGATCGATCACCACGACAAGTTGGTCAGCCGGTGCGTCAGGAAACAGTCCGGGTACGTCGTGAAAAGTCAGGGCGACGGTTTCATGATCGCCTTCGCCGAGCCCGAGCAGGCGGTGCGCTGCAGCATCGACATGCAACAGCAATTGGCCAAGGCCCCGGGCGGCATTCGGGTCCGCATCGGCATTCACACCGGAAAGTCCGTGCGCCGTGGCGATGACCTGTTCGGCCGCAACGTCGCCATGGCGGCCCGGGTCGCGAGTCAGGCGGACGGCGGCGAGATCCTGGTGAGCAAGGCCGTGCGAGATGCCCTGTCGGGCACGGCTTCTTGCGCGGACATCGTCTTTGACGACGGCCGGGCGGCGGAGCTCAAAGGCTTCGCCGGCGATCACCGGCTCTATGCGGTGGGCTGGCCGCCGGAGTCGGCCAGCCGCTGATGCAACCGGGCGCGAATATCGTCCGCGGTGTACGACTCGCGCTTGCGCTGATCTCGCGCGACCAACACACCACCGGCGACCACGCCCGCAACACCCGCCAGGCCGACCCACTTCCACACGCCGCGCATGGAGTCATTATGGACGAGCGAATCGACGCGGAGTGTCTAAGCTGCCCAGATGACTGGTAACGCGGTGACACTGGAGCGGGCGCTGGCCGAGACCCGGACCGGCGACATCTGGTTGTTCCGTGGGGCTTCCAAGCCCGACCGCGCCATCCAGGCGCTCACCAATGCTCCCGTGAACCATGTCGGGATGACGGTCGCCATCGACGACCTGCCGCCGCTGATCTGGCACGCCGAACTCGGCGACAAACTGGAATGCTTGTGGAGCGGCAGCCACCACCGCGGCGTGCAACTCAACGACCTGCGCGCCGCTGTCGAACGGTGGGTGTACGTCTACGGGCAGCGGTGTTGGCTGCGACAGCTGACGCCGTACGCCAGCCGCGAGCAGGAAGACCGGGCACTGAAAGTGGTGGCGCGCATGGACGGCACCGCGTTCCCCACCACGATGAGGTTGACGGGTCGGTGGTTCCGCGGGCGGGTACCCGTGGTCAGCGACTACACGCGTGGAATTCCCGTGGTGCACCGCAAGGTTCGCGAAACCGCAGAGCGCGACAAGAACCGTCGACGGACTGCGGGGCTCGAGACCGCGTACTGCGCGGAGACGGTGGCCATCACCTATGAGGAGATGGGACTGCTGGTCACCGAAAAGCGCGAAAACTACTTTGATCCGGGCTCGTTCTGGAGTGGTGATGCGTTGTCTTTGACGCCGGGATACCACTTGGGCGACGAGATCGAAGTGCTGGCCTGACCTGCAGGTCCGGTAATCCGGCGAAAAATTTCAATCGCCGTCAATGGAGTCGAATGGCGACTAGCATTCGTGCGTAAATTCCGAGTAATCGGCAAGCTGCCAGGAGTCGTCATGCGAATGAAAAGCGCGCTCATTGCATCATGGATTGCCGCTGCCGCGATCGGCGGAGCGGTCAGCCTGGCCCCGCTGGCCAGCGCCCAGCCAGACCCCGATGTGCCTTATGGCGGCGATGAATTCGAGGCTCCCGGGCAGGGTCCCAATCCGGACAGCTTCGGCTTCCACGATTCGAGTCACGACGAGAAGGACACGTCCGCCGGCGATACCGACGTGCCGTACTGATCGCCCTATTCGCGGCGGTAGCTGAGATCGGCGCGGGTGCGCCGGCACATCCGGTCGATGATCTTCACCCGGCCGCGGTACATCACCACCGTGCGCGCACGGCGCACCGGCGGAATGAAGTCCAGCGATGACCACACCGTGGTGGCCGCCATCGTCAGCCCGACCAACGGCAGCACCACCGGGTTGATCCTCGGGAATCCGAGCACATCGGAAACGTCATCACCCAACGCGGCGCGCGCCACCACCGAGTGCAGTTGCGGCAGCAGCCACCGCGCCGCCCGGTGGCTGGGCTTGTTGCCGGTGACGCCGTAAATCTCGGGATACGCCTCGATCAGCGCAATGCCGAGTTCGGTGGATCCGGCGTCGGGGGCGATCACCTCGTCGAGGAACATCCACAGCAGCCTGCTGGTGTCCGACTCGGTGGCCGGGATCAGGTTCGGGTGCACTCCGACGATGTAGGCGATGTACCGCCACAGATGCACGATGGCCTCGCGGTCCTTGCGGCGCAGGCGATTACCGGCCATACCCGCAACGACCATGGGCACCAGCGTGAACGCGACGATGACCGAGCTGAACACCTGCTGATGCACCGCGAAGCGGCCCTCATCCCAGTCGGCGCGCTTGGGCATGCCGGACCGCAGGAACGCATGGGTCAGTCGAACCCGCACCGACGACTGGAAGCCCACCGCCCCGCGGCGCAGCGAGCCCGGGGTCGTCACGGCCGACAGCCACGACAGGGTCTCGACGGCACGCGTACCGGCCTTGTCCCGGGTATCGCCGGCCCGCAGCAGCACCGCGTTGCCGTCCGGCGTGGTGTACGTCAGCGCCAGTCCGACGAGCAAGCTCGGGGCCAGCAGCGGACCCATCCGGCTGATGACCTCGGCCCCGCGCTGCAGCTTTTCCGGGTCCACCCAGTACGGCACCTCCTCGACCGCGGCGAAGAATTCCCGCAGCACGGGCGGCGCGTCCTCGACGGTGTCGATGCCGTGGGCCAGCGCCTGTTCGAACTGGCCTCGCAGTTCTTTGCCGCCCGGCCCCTTCATGGCCGCCACGACCGCGTCAGCCAGCGGATCTCCGGTCACGCCGTATTTAGCGAAGCCCTCGACCTGCGCTCCAGTGGGCCGCAGGTCCTCGGAGAGAAACTTCGGCAGCAGCCGCAGCAGGGTTGAGTTGGCCAGCTCGGGACTCGGGACCCGCTCATAGAGTCCGGTCGTCGACCGAGCGTCGAGTGATGTCATACATCTAATTTAGAGTCAGACTCTAAATTAGGCAATGGCGACGGCGCGCGCCAGTAGTTCTCGGGCCTGGAGCAGGCATTTTTCAACCTCATCGGGCGTCAACCGCGCGTTGTCGGTGCGTAGCGCCAGCGCAGCGACCCCGTTCCATGCCCCGAACAGGAAGTACGACAGCATCCTGCTGTCGACGGCTTTGACCTCTCCGTTGTCGACCGCCGCCTGGATTCGCTGCTCGAAAGCGTTGCGCAGCAAGTCAATCCGCTCAGATACTTCGCCATCGAGCGGATTGCTCGGTCCGCCAAGGGCATTCACCGAGAGATAACGGGTCAGCGCAGGCCGGTCGACCAACAGCCGCATATAGGCGACACCAGCCTCAAGCACCTGTTCGAACGCGGTGCCCTCGGCGGCATAGGCCGCCATCAATTCGGCCATCGAGGCATCGAGCAGCCGCTGGATGACCGCGGATACCAAGGCATCCTTGCTGCCGAAGTGCACGTAGACCGAAGCCGGTGAGATGCCGGCGACCTCGGCCACGTCTTCCATGCGGATCGCGTCCGTCGAACGATCGGCAAGCAGTTGCTCGGCCGCATCGAGCAACGCGGCCCTTGTCCGCATCCGGCGGCGTTCCCCTCTGACCTGTGCAGGATTCTCCGCGGCGCTGCTCATGCCCCTGACCCTAACCGCAGCCCGGCGGTCGTTGAGCCGGGCCGCGAGCCGATATCTCGTTGGGCGAAGGTGTTGGTGGTGGTTGGAAGGGTTGGTACCACCACCATTGGGCGCGTTCCCCGGTTGGTCCGGGGCACGGGGGCACATCAGGACGAGGTGTGGTCGGTGGCCGCGCCAGGGATCCACCATGCAGTTCTCGGCCCGCGGCGTCGGTGACAACGAGGCGATCGGCGGGTCCGGTGATGGTGATGACGCGCTGGTGGTGCAGTCGGTGGTGGTAGGGGCACACCAGGACCAGGTTGTGCAGTTCCGTGACCCCGCCGTTCTCCCAATGGATGATGTGGTGCGCGTGTAGGCCACGGGTGGCGCCGCAGCCGGGAACTACGCAGCAGCGGTCGCGGTGTTCGAGGGCGCGGCGCAGGCGGCGGCTGATGGTGCGGGTCGACCGGCCGGCGCCGATCGGCTGCCCGTGGCGCTCGAGCCACACCTCGCACATCGCGTCGCACAGCAGGTACGCGCGTTCGTCGTCGGTCAGCGCCGGGCCCAGATGCAGTGCCGCCGCGTGCTTTTCTGCGTCCAAGTGCACGACCACGGTGGTGTACTGCCCATGCGGGCGCAGTGCGACATCGGCGTCCCAGCCGGCCTCGACCAGGCTCATGAACCCATCGACCCGATTGGGGAACGGCGGCGCCTGCTCTGACACGGCTTCTCCGCTGCCGTCGGTGTCGTGGTCGCGTTTCCAGTCCGCGACCAACGCATCCTGATGCGAGGCCATCGCCGAGTCGAACTTGGCGGCTTCCAGCTTCGGCAACCGGATCGTGTACGTCGCCGACCCGTCCTCGTGCGTGGTCTTCTTGATCGACCGCTCCGACTCAGGCTTCGATTCCGGCTCGGGCTCGGGGCGGGGTTCCAGACTGACCGCCTTCCGCAACTGGGTGACCGTGGCGCTTTCCGCGAACTGCGCGTAATGCTCATCAGAACCCTCGGCGGCGTGCTCTGCGACCACGCCGACCTGATCCAACGACAACCGGCCCTCGCACATCGCCTCAGCGCAGCGCGGGAATTCCTCGAACCGGTGCGCGACGGCCACCATGACTTCCGCATTACGGGGCGACACCCCGGTTTTCCACGCCACCAAGGCAGGAAGCGACCGAGCCCCCGTCGCGCCCCACAGCCCATCACGGTCGATCTCGGCCACGATCTCCACCAACCGGCCGTCGATCGCGTTGCGCTGACCGATCAACTCCCCGATCTCATCGAAGAATGCGTCGATACGCTCGCACGGAGAGGCCGGAGCATCCAAAGATGTTGCGGCGGTGGACATGACACCATCAAAGCAGAGGGCACCGACAAGTTTGGGCCGTGGCGGTTCGACACCACGGACTATCAGCAGTTTATGAGTCCAAATCCAGCAGCCGCTTGGGATGCATGCCGTCGACCTGCCCGATGAACGGCGGATGGATGCTGTAGCCCAGCATGCGGCGGATGTCCTCCGACACCCGGCGGACGGTATCGCGGGTCATCGACAGCGTGAACGCCTCCTGCGGCCGCAGCCACGGCTCGCAGTATTGAGCGGTGACGGCCAGCCGCGGACGGTCGGTGCGGTTGGCTCCACCGCCGTGCCACAGCGTGCCCGGGAAGAACACGCATGACCCGGCTTTCATCACCACGGGCCGGCGTTCGACGTCGTCGCCAGGCAGCTGGTCGCCCCAGCGGTGACTGCCGGGGACGACGTCGGTGGCCCCGTTGTCGTCCGTGAAATCGTCGATGGCCCAGATGGTCGCCGCACCCAGCGCGGCGCGGGGACGCGGCAACGGGTAGAAACCGTCGTCGGTGTGCAGCATCTGCGCCTGTTCGCCCGGCAGGATGTTGATCACCTGCAGCATCGACAACAGGTAGTTCGGCAGGAACATCCGGTCCAGCAGCGCCAGCACCCGCGGATGGTCGGCGATGACATCACACGCGCTCGCCTTGTTCAGCACGCTGTAGATTCGCTGGGTCAATCTGCCCTCAAATCCGTTGCGGCCGTGCAGGTTCAACAGCGGTGCAACCGCTTCGCGAATCCCGTCCAGCTGGGCCGCGCTGAGCAGATCGGGCAGGACCACGTAGCCGTCGCGCATCATCGTGGCGAGGTCGCCATCAACGACCGCGGGGTCGATCGCCGCGCCGCTGCTCGCGGTGCGGCGATACGTCCCGGCCAGGTCGCCACTCAAATCCGCCAACGATGACACTTCAGTACTCATAGCCCCACTCCCGCCGGAAACATAACCGAGTTCTGTTATGTTTCGGACTATGGCACGCGCCCCGATCGGACGTCAACAACTTCTGACCGCCGCCCGCCACGAACTGGTACGCGGTAACGGAGTGCTCGAACTGAGCGCACTCACCCGCCGGGCCCAACTGAGCACCGGCGCCCTCTATCACCATTTCGGGTCCAAAAGCGGGCTGCTCGCCGCGGTGTACGACGACTTCTACCACGGGCTGCGCAACGCGATCGCCGATGCGCACCTGCCCACCGACGCCGACTGGGGTGTCCGCGAGCGCGAGCGCACCCGGCATTTCGTCGTCTATCACTTCGACGATGAGCTGGCGCCGATCCTGCTCGGCCGCGCCACGCTGGACCCGGAACTCGCCGAACTCGAAGCAGTCCATCTCCAGACCATGAGCGAGGCCGCGGCCGACAACATCCGCCACGGCCAGGAGCTCGGCCAGCTGCCCGGCGACATCGACCCCGCCAGCGCCGGCGCGTTCGTCATCGGCGGCCTGCGGCACAGCATCGCCCAGCAGCTCAGGGCGACACCGCGCCCGGACCCGGATCTCGCGGCCGAACGGCTGTGGCACCTGACCGCCGCGGCGCTGGGGATCGCGTAATCACCCCGCCGCCGTGTCCGTTCATCGGATACTGAACGCACCAACCGGCGGGAACGACGAAGGAACGCTCATGAAGGTGCTGGCGTGGTCACTGTGCGCGCTTACGGTCGCGCTCGCCGCGGGCTGCTCGACTCAGCACTCGGCGCCGGCACCCTCGACGGTGACCGTGACCGCTCCTCGGCAGACCAGCGCGTCTCCCGTCACGGCGACGTCGGCCGCGCCGCCCCTGACCGGAACAGTAACGGCGCCGGCCACCCAAACCCCCTCGGCAGCAACACAACTCGGGCCTTGTCAGGACAACGACCTCGAAGTCACGGTCGGGCCGCTGCAAACGGCCAACACTCAGCGCCGCGTCGTGGTGTCGTTCCGCAACACCTCATCACGCGGTTGCACCATGGTCGGTTACCCCGGCGCGGACCTGGTGACGCCGGCCGGCGGCGTCCTGATCAACGTGCCACGGCGACCGGCCAACGCGGCACATCGGCTAACCCTGCAACCCGGCGACATCGCCACGGCCGACGTGTCGACGTCCGCGGTGGACACGGGCACGGGCAATACATGTGCCCGCTGGGGGCAGCTGGTGGTCACCCCGCCCGACGACTTCACGTCCCACCCGATGGGCATCGACCTGCCGATTTGCAACGCGAGCATCAGTTCGGTCGACTGACCCTGCCGCGGACGGCCCATGCGGCAGCGGTCACCGTGAACGGACCAGCGCCCAGCCGTTGGCGCGCAACCGTTTCCAGCTGTGTTCGAGCCTTGTCATCGAGGCGCTGCACATAGTCACCCGCGACGCCGACGCCGTATGTGTACGGCTCCCACCACTCGGCAAAACTCGGGTGCACGACGTCAACCGCGATGAGCTCCTCCCGCACGTCACTCAGACCCGCGGCACGGAAGACGTCCGTCAGGTAGCCGCGCGGCGCACCCGAGACCAGGCCCTGATCGTCTGCGTCCGGGTCAATGGCATGCACCGCATCCCAAAATGGCGTGAGCGCACCGCTTTTGGCGTCCCACATACAAGCCGCGACGACGCCGCCATTGCGCGTCACCCGCGCCATCTGGCTGACACCGCCCACGGGATCGGTCATGAAATGGACCACCAGCTGGGCCAGCGCGGCATCGAAAGCCCCCGTGCCGTAAGGCAATCGCTCGGCGGTACCGAGGCGGACATCGACCGCCGGGAAGCGCTCGCCGACCGCATCGACGAATGTCGGCGACGGATCGACGGCCACAACGCTGGCCCCGGCAGAGTGAAGATACGCCGTCAGCGCACCGGGGCCACAGCCCACGTCCAGCACCGTGCCACTGACCCCGCAGAAGGCGCCGAACACCTCCGCAAGAGGCTCGGCATACCGGCCCATGTAGCGGCCGTACGCTTCCGGTGAGACGACGAAGCCCACCAGCAGATGCTAGGCCGCGAACCGGGGCTACACGCCGAATTTTGCCCTTGCGTCGTCAGTCACCGGAGTGAAGAGGTTGACCAGGTTGCCGTCGGGATCGCGGAACATCAGTGCGCGGTTTCCCCAGGGCATCGTGGTGGGCTCGGTGACGACCTCGTCGAGCCGGCCTCGCAGACGTGCATATTCGGCGTCCACGTCGGCCACGATGAACTCGATGATGGCGCTTCGGTTCGCCGCGGGCTCAGCGGAGCCTGCCCCGAACAGCGGGACGGTCTTGACGCTGCCGATAGCCAAAGTACCTACCGGCGTTGGGATTTCCGCGAACATTTCGTTGGCCCAGACCGCCGCGGCGCCGGTGACCAGTTCGTAGAAGCCGACCAGGCTCGGCACGTCGGCGGTGATGATGCGGGTGGAGACAAGCTTCATGGCGGGCACGTTATCGGCACCCACCGACAACCTCGCTGGGCCGAGAGGGCTTGATGAGCGAGGGATCGAGAATGCCGGCTGTCGTCAGAACCCGTTGACGAGCAACACATAGGCCAGGGTTCCGGCGCCGACACTGAGAAGCGTCCGTCGCCCGCCGCGTAGGTGGACGCCCGCGGTGAGCGCCACCGCGAATGCCGCGAATGCCAAGCGGTTGCCGTCGACGGCAACCGAGCGGAACGTGCTCGCCGCGAGAATCACCACGATGCCGACCGGCATCCAGGCGGCCATCGTGTTGACGAAGCGGGACTTTCGCAGGGGCTGGAGAATCGCGAACGGCACCGCACGCAACGCCAGATTGATGCCGAAGACGGTGGCCAGGACGGCCGCGAGGTACTTGAGATCAAGCACGACGCGACCGCCCCAGGAGGTAGCGCGCGACCAGCGCGGCGATGAACAGCAGCAGCCCGACGAACAACGCCGCGTGCGGCGCAATCACCACCGCGAGCGAGAAGCTGAGGGCGGCGAGCAGAAGCGAGGGCACGCCATCGCGGGATCGGCACGCGTCGAGCGTCAGGGTGACGAACAGCGCGCACAGTGCGAACTCGAGCCCTTCGATACGGGCCGGCAGCAGCGACCCGAGCAGGACGCCTGTCAAACCACCGCCGACCCAATAAAACTGGAACGCGGCCTGCATCGAGACCAGGCGCCACGACGTCCAGCCGCGCGGTTTGGCGGCGGTGACCGCGTACGCCTCGTCGACCAGCGTGTAGACCGAGTAGGCACGCGCGACTCGGTTCCGCACGACGTGCAGCGGGAACGTGAACGCGTAGAAGACGTGGCGGAAGTTCACCAGGAACGCGGTCAGCGCGATGGTGGCCAACGGGGTCGCGGCGGCGATCATGCCGATCAGCAGTAGCTCCAGCGAGCCGGCGAAACACGCGATGGACAGCGCAGGCGCGACCCACCAGGGCAAGCCCGCCTGGATGACCAACAAGCCGAAGGCGACGCCGATCGGGTACATACCCAGGCCGGCGGCGAGCGACGCCCGCACACCGGCGGCGATCTCCGCCTTTCGCGATGCCGGCGCCAGAGTAGCCATGACAACAATGATCCCAGGTCGAGCGCAGAATATGGTTGCCACTTAGTGCCCTACCGACAGGTATCGGGCAATAATTGGTTATGGACCGCCTTGATGCAGCAATAATTGACGTCCTACGCGAGGATGGCCGGATCGCGAATGTCGCACTGGCCGAACGGGTCGGGCTCACTCCGGGGCCATGCCTGCGCCGGGTGCAGCGACTCGAAGCCGACGGCGTCATCGTCGGCTACCAGGCCCAGATCTCACCCGCCGCCGCCAACCAGAGCTTCGAAGTGCTTCTCGACATCGAGATCACGGACTTCGACATGACGAGCATCGAGTCTTTCGAAGACAAGATGGCCGCGTATCCCCAAGTCCTCGAACTCCATCGACTGTTCGGGTCGCCGGACTACCTCTGCCGCGTCGCGGTCGCGGACCTCGCTGCCTACGAGCAGTTCTTGACCAGCAAGGTGCTGTCCATCCCCGGCATCCATCGCGTCTCGTCGCGGTTCCCGATGAAGACGATCAAGTCCCTGCGGCCTACGTAAATCCGTCGAGGGGATGACCGCCAACCGCAGTTCGGCGCGAACAACGGCCCGAATGAGGCCGGCCAAACGTACGGCGAGATGACGGAGTCGCTCATCGCCTGGTGTCATCACGACCGTGAGCCCTGTGCACGAAAATCGTGCCGATCGGGTGCACAGCCCTCACAGTCGATGGCTCAAGCGGGATGGCGGGCAACCTACGCCCGACACGGGATCAGTGCACGAGTTTGAGCCCCACCACGCCGCCGACGATCATCACCAGGAAAACCGCCTTTAGCACTGACGTCGGCTCGTCGCCGGTCGCCATCGCGTAGACCACAGTGAGCACGGCGCCGATTCCCACCCAGACCGCGTAGGCGGTTCTGACCGGAAGATCGCGCATCACGTAAGCCAACCCCGCCATGCTGGCAACGATCGCAACTGCGAACACGATGCTTGGCGACAGTCTGCTGAACCCTTCGGATTTGCCCATGGCTGTTGCCCACACCGCTTCGAGGACACCGGAAATGACAAGAACCACCCACGCCATGACGTTTCTCCCGGGCCGTCTTGTCGCACACCGGGTACGGCACCCATCGTCCGGGAGCCTCCGTTAAGGCTCTGTTACGAAGTTCTCACACGTGCTATCGGGTGGCAAGGTCAGCTCGGGCGATGGACCTCACTACTAGGGGACAAAGTCACCGCCGACGCCGATGGCATTGTGACGCGGATCGCTGGCGTCGTAGCTTCGTGTTGGAGGCCACGATGCCTGAATTCATGAGCGCCAGCGACGCATTCACCTGGGCGATGGAAAGCGATCCCCGCTTGCGATCGACGGTAGTGACGGTGATCTTGTTGGAGCACGTACCGGACTGGAGCGTCGTGCGCTCGCGATTCCAGCTGATCGCCACGAAGCTACCGATGTTGCGCAAACGGCTGGTCGAGTCGGTGCCGCCGGCGCCGCCGCGGTGGGTGCATTGCCGCGACTTCGACCTCGACTTCCACCTCTCCCGGGTGTCGGCGCCTGAGCCGGGAAATCTTGACGTCGTCTTGGAAATGGCGCGGCGCGCGGCCATGGATGAGTTCGACCACGCCCGCCCGATGTGGGAGGTCACGTTCATCGACGGCCTGGCCGACAGCGGTGCGGCGGTGGTGTGCAAGTTCCACCACTCGTTGACCGACGGCTTGGGCGGCGTGCAGATCGCGATGACGCTGTTCGACCTCAGCGAGGAGCCGCGGCTGATCGGTGAAGAGGTTGTCGAACCCCACATCCCGGGCCGGCACCTCTTGCAGGGCTACCGAGCCTCCATCGGCTACGACGTGGGACTGTTGTCGGCGGCCGTCCGCGGCGCGCTGCGGGCGGGACCCTCGTTGGCGCTGAACAGCATTCGCCGTCCGCTCCAGACGGCATCGGAGGCGACCGAGTTGGTGGCGTCGGTGTATCGCACCGTGCGACCGGTGAACCGAACCGGTTCCCCATTGATGACGAAGCGCTCGCTGGTTCGGCGCCTCGGGGTGTTGGAAGTGTCGAGACCCCGATTACACGAGGCCGCACATCGCGGCGGCGGCGCACTCAATGACGCATTCGTTGCCGGGATAGCCGGCGGACTGCGCCACTACCACAACAAGCACGGCGTCAACGTCGGTGATCTGCATCTGACCATGCCAGTGAGCCTGCGAACCAAGGACGACCCCATGGGCGGCAACCGGATCACCCTGATGCGGTTCGACGTGCCGGTCGGAGTAGCCGATCCCGCACAGCGGATCAAGGCGATCAACAAACGCACGCAGCAAGTGCGTCATGAGAAGTCGCTGCCCTATACCCAATTGATCGCCGGCGCCCTCAACTTGATGCCGCGCTGGTACATCGGGTCGATCCTGCGCCACGTCGACTTCCTCGCCAGCGACGTGCCCGGCATCCCGGTACCGGTGTATCTGGGTGGCGCAAAAGTGCGGGCGCAGTACGCATTCGGGCCGACGATCGGTGCTGCCGTCAACGTCACACTGTTGACCTACGTCGATACCTGCTCATTGGGAATCGACGTGGACACCGGCGCGATCCCGGATTTCGACGCGTTCCGCGACTGCCTGGTCGCGGGCTTCGACGAGGTCCTGGCCCTCGCCGATTGATACTCGCTAGACGTTGGCGCGAATCTCCACCACGTTGTGTCGCCGATAGATGACGCCGGCCCCCGTGAACGATCGGCCCCGGCACCCTAACTGCGGTTGGCTCTCACTGCCTCGTGAATCAATGCCTTGAACGCGTCTGCGTCCAGTTCGTCGCCTTCGTGCAGATCAATGGCACGCCGGACTCCCGCGTCGAGACTCGCGTTGAACAAATGATCCGGGTCGTTCAGGGACGCGCCTTTGGCGAAGGTCGTCTTAACCTTGTCCTTGTACGTCTCCACCGTGCAGATGAGGCCGTCCAATGAAAACGTCGGCACACCGTCGGGGTTGGACGGCTTGCGCCACTTGGACTCCTCGACGACATCGGGTTCGGCTTGTTTGATCAATGACCGCAGCTTGTCGACTCGATCGATGCGCCAATCCCCACTCACAGCCGTCAATGTACTAGGCACATGTGGCTGTCACCGGAGGTGGAGAAGATTGCGCGATTGCGCAATCTTCTCCACCCTCGGGGCACTGCCCGGACCTACACGTTGAAGCGGAACTCCACCGAATTGCGTCACCGATAAACGTCTCGCCGGTGACGCACGTCGATAACCCGAACCACGATTCTGTCGTCGTGAATCTCGTAGATCACCCTGAAGTCACCCCGGCGCGCAGAGTATCTACCTGCGAGGTCATTACGCAGCGCCTTTCCGACCCGTAACGGGTTGTCCGCCAGAACGTTCGTAATGAACTCCCAACAGGCAGCCGCAACCTCCTCTGGCAACTCCTCAGACAGGCTCCTGCGAGCGCGGCGGGTCAGCTCGATCCGATACGCCGCTATTTCACAATCCCTTTCGCACGGAGTTCCGCCTCAACCTCGTCAGCGGAGTAGAGGCGCCCGGCAGTGATATCGGCATCCGCCTCCCGCATTGCGGCCATCGCGGCTGCGTCGCCGAGGATGTCCAAAGTCTCCATGATCGAGTCGTAGTCATCGGCACTGAGAAGCACTGCTGCTCGACGGCCCTGGCGGGTTACCTCGACACGCTGATGCGTGCGCACGGCCTCATCAACCAGCTTTGAGAGGTTCGCGCGAACTTCTGCGAGCGGAAGCGTCTCCATGTACAGAATTCTAGCGTCCAATTCGCCCCTGGTCCTGTGGTGGCTGAACCACTCGGATCGTTCGGCGAACCAAGATCGAGAGTGAGCCGTATGCACGAAATCGACGCCGACCGCGTGCGTACCCCTCACATCCGCAGCTACACGTTAAATCTGAACTCCACCACGTCCCCGTCGACCATGACGTAGTCCTTGCCTTCCATCCGGACCTTGCCGGCGGCCTTGGCAGCGGCCATCGAGCCGGCCTCGACGAGGTCATCGAAGGCCACGATCTCGGCCTTGATGAAGCCCTTCTCGAAGTCGGTGTGGATGACGCCGGCCGCCTTGGGTGCGGTGTCGCCCTGGTGGATGGTCCAGGCGCGCGCTTCCTTGGGTCCGGCCGTCAGGTAGGTCTGCAGCTTCAGCGTCCGGAAACCGGCGCGCGCCAACGCATCCAGGCCGCGCTCGGTCTGGCCGATGGACTCCAGCAGCTCCGCGGCGGACTCGTCGTCGAGCTCCAGCAGCTCGGCCTCGATCTTGGCGTCCAGGAACACGGCTTCGGCCGGTGCCACCAGAGCCGACAGCTCGGCCTTGCGCGCCTCGTCCGTCAGCACCGACTCGTCGGCGTTGAAGACGTACAGGAACGGCTTGACGGTCATCAGGTTCAGTTCCCGCAGGATCGACCAGTCCTTGCCGGTGGAGAACAGCGTCTTGCCCTCGTTGAAGATCGCCTGGGCGGCCACCACGGCGTCGAGTATCGGCTTGCGGTCCTTGTTGGTGCGGGCTTCCTTCTCGAGCCGCGGCAGCGCCTTCTCGAGGGTCTGCATGTCGGCGAGGATCAGCTCGGTCTCGATGACCTCGATGTCGGACTTGGGGTCGACGCGGCCATCGACGTGCACGACGTCGTCATCGGCGAAGGCGCGCACCACCTGACAGATGGCGTCGGCCTCCCGGATGTTGGCCAGGAACTTGTTGCCCAGGCCCGCGCCCTCGGACGCGCCCTTCACGATGCCGGCGATGTCCACGAACGTCACGGGCGCCGGGACGGTCTTCTCGGAACCGAAGATCTCGGCGAGTTTGTCTAGCCGCGGGTCGGGCAGCGGCACCACGCCCTCGTTGGGTTCGATCGTTGCGAACGGATAATTAGCCGCGAGCACGTCATTACGTGTCAACGCGTTGAACAGCGTCGACTTTCCGACGTTCGGCAGACCGACGATTCCCAGGTTCAGACCCACGAGTTCGACAGTTTAAGTGTCGTGACCCAAGAGGTTGTTGACGGCGTGCCTGCTTGAAATGGGGAGGACCTCCTGACGGAGTGGATGTGTCTGGCATTCACCCGTAGGAGGTCCTCGTGTCTCACGCTAACGCCCGTACCAATCTGTTCGCTCGTCGCCTGATCGTTGAGCGTGTCGCCGCTGGTTGGCCACCGGCGCATGTGGCCGAGCAACTCGGTATTTCACGGTCGACGGTGTACAAGTGGCTGCGCCGATATGCCGAAGGCGGTGAGGCGGCGTTGGCCGACCGCTCATCACGCCCGAATCACATGCCCCGGCGCACCAGCGCCCAGGTCGAGAAGAAGGTGCTGGCCGCCCGGGCCCGCCGCAAGCGTGGTGCGGTGGTGCTCGCCGCCGAACTGAATCTGAATCCGTCGACGATCGGACGGATTCTCGCGCGCCATCAGGTGCCGCATCTGTCGGCGATCGATCCGATCACCGGCACGTCGGTGCGCACCTCGCGGCGCCAACCGAACCGCTATGAACACCGCACCCCTGGGGCCATGGTCCATGTCGATGTCAAAAAGCTCGGCCGAATCCCCCGTGGTGGGGGTTGGCGGTTGCACGGACGCGACGCCAAAGTGTCAATTGCCAACCGGCACAAGAAAACCAAGATCGGCTACGACTACATCCACACCGCTATCGATGACCGCACCCGGCTGGCCTACAGCGAAGTGCACACCGATGAAAAAGACCTGACCTGCGCAGCGTTTTTGCACCGAGCCTTGCTCTGGTTCGCCGGCCACGGCGTGCGCACGAGGCGACTGCTGACCGACAACGCCTTGGTCTACCGCCGCGGCACCAACTGGGGCTGGGTGTGCTCCGCGTGGCAGCTCAAACGCCGCTTCATTAAACCCGGCTGCCCCTGGACCAACGGCAAAGCCGAACGCTTCAACCGGACCCTGCTCACCGAATGGGCCTACGCCCGCCCATGGACCTCCAACAGCCAACGCACACACGGCCTTGACCGATTCCTCGACCACTACAACACTCAACGAGGCCACTCCGCCCTCAGCGGAAAACCACCCATCAGCCGGCTCGCCGCCTGACAACAACGTGTCAGGTCACGACATTTAAGCGGCGCCACACTGTTCCAAACCCCACCTATCGGCGCTATGGCAGGAATTGCCGGTACGGTCTAGGAGTGTCAGCAGAGCATCATGGGCCCGAAGCCGCCCTCGATCGCCGCTCGGCGCTGCCCAGCATCCCGGGAATCCCCTGGTGGGGAGCCATTGTGCTGGCCGTCACAGCCACCGCGATCGGCTTCGCCTACGACGCCGGCACCGGTGACAAAGAACTCAGCGCTTTCTTCACTTTCTGCTACGTGGCCGGCTGTGTACTCGCTGTGCTCGCGGTGCGGCGGTCCGGCATTTTCACCGCCGTCATCCAGCCGCCGCTGATTCTTTTCGTTGCTGTTCCCGGCGCGTACTTCATGTTCCACAGCGACAAGATCGCCGGCATCAAGGACCTGCTGATCAATTGCGGGTATCCGCTGATCGAGCGTTTTCCGACGATGTTCTTCACCGCAGCGGCGGTTCTCGTCCTCGGCCTGGTCCGCTGGTTTGTCCTGCCGCAGTTCCTGACCTACGAGGACGACGAGGACGAGGCAGTCGCCGAGGCCAAGCCGCGCCGCACCCGCCGCCAGGCCGACGACGAAGACGAAGACGTCGCGCCCGCCGGACTGGCCGGACTCGCCGCAACGCTGTCGGCCAAGCTCACCAAGCTGACCACCGGTCAGACGCCGCGCAGTACCCGCACCCGGGCGACCCCGTCGCGTCGTTCGTCAGCCGACTCACCGCGCCGTAGCTCCGCCGATCCGCAACGCGCACCGCGTCCGGCACGTGCCCGTGCGCACGCCGGCGACACCGAGCTGATCGATCCGGTGCCGGGTCAGATGCGGCGGCCGCGGCCCGCTCGCCCACGCCCGGCAGCCACCGACCCGTATGCCGTTCCCGACGAGCCCCGTCGTCGCCCGCGACCGGCCACCGACCCGCGTGAACCGCGTCGCACCCCGCCGCAGGAGCGCTACGACTACCGGGAGCCACGGGAGCGGGATCGCTACGAGCGGCCGTCACAGCGCCCGGCCGCGTCCGAGCCGCGCCGTCGTCGCTACGCCGACGATCCGTACGAGCCCAGCGACCGCTACCAGTCCCCCGCTCGGCCGTCGCGGAGCGCGCCGCCCAGCGGCGCCCACCACCCGGTTTCCCGGGTGCGGTACCGCGGTTCAGACGACGACGCCGCAGCACCCGAGCCAGGTGAGCGCCGTCCGCGTCAGCCCCAGAACTGGGACTGACGCCGGCCGCGTCACCGCTCGGAAAAGCGCTCGAAAATCAGTGCCGGGCCGGACGAATCTCGCGCGGCAGCGCGAAGACCAGCGTCTCGTTGGCGGTGGTGACGGGCTGGACCGTGTCGTAGCCGAATTCCGCGAGGCGCTCGAGCACGCCGCGCACCAAGATCTCGGGCACCGACGCACCTGAGGTGACGCCGACCGTCGTGACGTTCTCCAGCCACGCCGGATCGATGTCCTCGGCGTAGTCGACCAGCTTGGCCGCGTTCGAGCCGGCATTCAGCGCCACCTCGACCAAGCGCACCGAGTTCGACGAGTTGCGCGAGCCGACGACGATCACCAGCTCGCATTCCGGGGCCATCGCCTTGACCGCAACCTGGCGGTTCTGGGTGGCGTAGCAGATGTCGTCGCTGGGCGGGTCCTGCAGCGTCGGGAACTTCTCCCGCAGTCGCCGCACGGTCTCCATGGTCTCGTCGACGGACAGGGTGGTCTGGGACAGCCAGATGACCTTGTTGGGATCCCGCACCGTCACCTTGTCGACGGCGTCGGGGTTGTCGACGACCTGTACATGGTCAGGTGCCTCGCCCGCGGTGCCGACGACCTCTTCGTGGCCCTCGTGGCCGACCAGCAGGATGTCGTAGTCGTCGCGGGCGAAGCGCTTGGCCTCGTTGTGCACCTTGGTGACCAGCGGGCAGGTGGCGTCGATGGTCCGCAGATTACGCGCCGCGGCTTCCTCGTGCACCGTCGGCGCGACGCCGTGGGCCGAGAACACCACGATGGCACCCTCGGGCACCTCATCGGTCTGCTCGACGAACACGGCCCCGGCCTTGGCCAGGGTGTCCACCACGTAGCGGTTGTGCACGATCTCGTGCCGCACGTACACCGGAGCGCCGTGCTTTTCCAGTGCCCGCTCGACGGTCTCCACGGCGCGGTCGACGCCTGCGCAGTAGCCGCGCGGCTCGGCGAGCAGCACGCGCTTGCCGGTTTTGCTCATCGCGGCGCCGGCGACCGAAACGGTGGCGCCGGGAATGCCCATATTGATCGTCGGTGGCATGGCTCAAGGGTACTGACCACCGCCAAGCCCCAGCCAGCCGTACTCTGGCAAGCATGTCTACTGCGCCCTACGGAGTCCGGCTGCTGGTCGGCGCGGCTGCGACCGCGCTCGAGGAGACCATTCGGCTCCCCCACACCATCCTGACCTACCCGATGACTCTGGCCAGTCAGTTCGCTCAGCTGGTCATGAAGATGCAGCAAGACCTGGCCGAACTGGTCAACAAGGGCGACGAGACGCTCGAGCAGTGGTTCCCGCCGAAGGATGAGCAGCCGGAGTGGGCCACCTTCGACGAGGATCTGCTGGACGCGGCCCCCACGGACACGGCTGCCCCCACCGAACAGCCCGACGGCGCCCGCCTGACCGAGGGCCGCTTCGCGCTGTACAGCACCGGTGCCGCCGACGCCCCGAAGCCGGCGACGAACGGTTCGGCCAACAACGGAGCGGTTGTGACCCCGGCCGTCGTCGACGATCTGAGCTACGCCGACCTGACGCTGGCTCAGCTGCGGGCGCGGCTGCCCCAGCTCAAAGTGGACGACCTCGAGGCGCTGCTGACCTACGAGAACAACACGAAGTCCCGCGCGCCGTTCCAGACGCTGCTGGCCAACAGGATCACCCGCGCGACCGCGAAGTGATGCGGTGACGTCGGCTGCCGCAGCGGCCGAGAACGAGAACTCGGCCGAGAATCCGTGGCCGGTCCGGGCGGTGTCCACCCGGGTGGCCAAGTACATCGACCGGCTCGGCACCATCTGGATCGAGGGCCAGCTCACCGAGCTGAAGTTGCGCCAGTCGACGGCGTGGATGGTGCTGCGCGACCCGGCCGCCGACATGTCGCTGTCGGTCAGCTGCCCGCGTGCTCTGGTCGACGACGCCCCGGTCCCGCTGTCCGAGGGCACCCAGGTGATCATGCTGGGCAAGCCGCAGTTCTACACCCGCAACGGCTCGTTCTCGTTGCGTATCAGCCAGATTCGCGCGGTGGGCATCGGCGAGCTGCTGGCTCGGATCGATCGGCTACGCCGGCTGCTGGATGCCGAGGGTCTGTTCGATCCGCGGCTGAAGCGCCCGATTCCGTTCCTACCGGGCACCATCGGCCTCATCACCGGTCGGGCCTCGGCAGCCGAGCACGACGTCGTCACGGTCGCCGAAAGCCGTTGGCCCGCGGTTCACTTCGATATCCGCAACACCGCTGTGCAGGGCACCAATGCGGTGCCACAGATCGTCGAGGCCCTGCGCGCCCTGGACGCCGCACCGCACGTGGACGTCATCGTGATCGCACGCGGCGGCGGCAGCGTCGAGGACCTGCTGCCGTTCTCCGACGAGACGCTGTGCCGCGAGATCGCCGCCTGCACCACCCCGGTGGTCAGCGCCGTCGGGCACGAACCGGACAACCCACTCTGCGACCTGGTCGCCGACCTGCGGGCGGCCACCCCGACCGACGCTGCCAAACGCATCGTCCCAGACGCCGCCGCCGAACAGGCGTTGGTGACCGACCTGCGCCGGCGCAGCGCACAGGCGCTGCGCAACTGGGTGCACCGCGAAGAGCGCTTCATCGGTCAACTGCGCGGCCGCCCGGTCCTGGCACAGCCACTGCACGCGCTCGACGTCCGCGCCGAGGAGATCACCCGCGCGGTGGCAGCCGCGCGGCGCGATATCCGGCGGCTGATCGCCACTGAAACCGACCATGTCGGCCACCTGTCGGCCCGGCTGGCCACCCTGGGCCCGGCCGCGACGCTGGCGCGTGGGTACTCCGTGGTGCAGAACCTGTCGGCAGCCGGCGCGGTCCTGCGGTCCGCACAGGATGCCCCGGCGGGAACCAGACTCCGAATCCGGGTGGCCGACGGCGCCGTCACGACCGTGAGCGAAGGAATATATGACGAACATTAGTCAGCTTGGCTACGAAGATGCCCGCGACGAACTGATCGAGGTTGTCCGCCAACTGGAGGCGGGCGGGCTCGATCTCGATACCTCGCTGCAGCTCTGGGAAAGGGGCGAACAGCTGGCAAAACGGTGCGAAGAGCACCTGGCCGGCGCGCGCAAGAAGGTCGAGGACGCACTCGCCGCGGGCGCCGACGACGAAAATTGATCACCGCGGTAATTTCCGCAGCGCCCTGTTAACTGGAACACGTTTCAGTTATGCTCCTGCATCATGCGTGATGCTTCCCTGACCACAGACCTCGGCCGCGTGCTGGTAACCGGCGGGTCTGGCTTTGTCGGCGCCAACCTGGTGACCGAACTGCTCGACCGTGGCCACCACGTCCGGTCGTTCGACCGGGTGCCGTCCCCGCTGCCGGCCAACCCGAATCTGGAGACGCAGGTCGGCGACATCACGAACCCCGACGACGTCGCGGCAGCGGTCAAGGATATCGACACGATCATCCACACCGCGGCGATCATCGACCTCATGGGCGGCGCGTCCGTCACCGACGAGTACCGCAACCGCAGCTTCGGCGTGAACGTCGGTGGCACCGAGAACCTGGTGAAGATCGGCCGGGCCGCGGGCGTCAAGCGCTTCGTCTACACCGCCTCGAACAGCGTGGTGATGGGTGGTCAGGACATCCAGAACGGCGACGAGACCATGCCGTACACCGCTCGCTTCAACGACCTCTACACCGAGACCAAGGTCGCCGCCGAGAAGTTCGTGCTGTCGCAGAACGACATTGAGGGGGACGGGTCGGGCTTACTCACTTGCTCCATCCGGCCCAGCGGCATCTGGGGCCGGGGCGACCAGACCATGTTCCGCAAGGTGTTCGAGAACATCCTCGCCGGCCACGTCAAAGTCCTGGTGGGCAACAAGAACATCAAGCTGGACAACTCCTACGTGCACAACCTGATCCACGGTTTCATCCTGGCGGGCGAGCACCTGGTGCCGGGCGGTACCGCACCCGGGCAGGCGTACTTCATCAACGACGGCGAACCGCTCAACATGTTCGAGTTCGCCCGCCCCGTGATCACCGCGTGCGGCCGCAAGCTGCCAACCTTCTACGTCTCCGGCAAGCTCGTGCACCGCGTGATGATGGCGTGGCAGTGGCTGCACTTCAAGTTCGCCCTGCCCGAGCCGCTGATCGAGCCGCTGGCCGTGGAGCGGCTGTACCTGAACAACTACTTCTCGATCGCCAAGGCCAAGCGCGACCTCGGCTACGAGCCGCTGTTCAATACCGAGCAGGCCATGAAGGAGTGCATGCCGTATTACGTCGACCTCTTCCGTCAGATGGAAGAGGCGGACGCTGCGAAGTAGCCGCCACGAAACCCCGACGGCCCGTGTGCCTCTACTCAGCGGTAGAGGTGCGCGGGCCGTTTGGTTGACTGCTCGATGTTGGCCGAAGCGGCGACGAGCAGATCGGTCCCGAGCGCGATGAGGGCGCGGGCGGCCGCGATCTCCTCGCCGATCATCGGCGCACTCGGATCTTTGGGATTGCGGTAGGCATCCCCCGTCGTGGCGATGGTGTCGTCACGGAGCCGGGCATGCGCCGAGGCGTGGGTGTGAACATCGTCCTCGAAGAACTCGATCTCGACGTGCCACTTGTTGGTCAGATCCTTGTCGTACATGTCGATCACCTTCCCAATTCAAGGGTGCGCTTTGCGCCGCCTGATGTCGACACGTGACGAGTGCCGATCGGGGCCGTTCTGGCGCCACGGGAGTGCATCGAGCGACTCGTCGAGGAATTCGGCGCCGCAACACCCGGCTGCTTCCCCGGCCGCCATCTCAATGCCCGCCGTGCAGTGACTTTCGTCCCTGGTGCGAGCGCGGTCGCACAGTGTGAGCTAACAGTGACGGACAGTCGGGTATCGGAGGCATCATGTCAGAGGCAATGGTCGCGATGCGGCGGCGGTCAGACTTGGACCCGGCGCTGATAAGCGCTATGGAAACCGCACCCACTCAGCGTGATTTCTCAACGCGCACCGCGGATGTCGGCGATCGGGGCGCAGGGCCGACCGACTGGGCTGTACTGGTCGTAACCCGGGGTCCGCACCCTGGATCGCGGTTCCTGTTGGATTCGCCCGTCACGTCCATCGGCAGGCTGCGCGATAGCGACATCTTTCTCGACGACATCGCCGTTAGTCGGCGGCACGCCGAAATTCATTGGGACAGTGGCACATTCTCGTTGGTGGACGTGGGCAGCCTGAATGGCATCTCCGTCAATGGTCAGCCGATCGATCCGACGGCGTCGCTGAACAGCGGTGACCTGGTACAGATCGGCGAGATTCAACTTGTCTTTCTTACCCACCCAGCCGTAACGACCTCAGGGCACCACCGAGCAAACGTTGGAAATGAAGGCAACAAGCCCGATATCCGGAATGAGGCATGCGTGTGCGCGCAGCCCCGCTAGCGGCATCGAGCTTCGCGATCTTGGGCGAGAAAACGGCCGCGATTGCATCGCGGCCCAGACGTGCGGGCGCAATAACCGTCTGAGCAGGAGGAGCAAGACCTGTGAGGAAAGATGACACCGCCCTGATCGAAGATGTCATCGAGCAGTTGAAGGCCAACCCGCAATGTTTCTGATGTGCGCGACCGCATCAGGACGGAACTGACGCGCACCCTCGATCGGGAACTGAACCACATCGACATCCAAGCCAGTGACGGCGACGTCACCTTGAGCGGCACCGTGCAATCGCTATCGGAAGCGGCTGCAGCCCGCCGGGCGGCGCGGGCGAACTGGAGCGCCGCGGCGTGCATTTCGCTATGGCCAGAACCAATTCTGCGGTCCGCGCCGGCTTGGCGCGAAGCGGCCTGCGGGCGCGGGCGCGACATCGCGCCGGACCAGCTAGATGGGCACACCGCCACTGAGCAAACTCGGTCGGAGGGCGTGGTCCAGGACGCGACGGCTGAGCCAGAAAGGCCGGCGCAGAAGTCCCGCTGACGACCAACCACGGGGACCTTCGCCTCTGCTCAAGCCGATGGCCGCAAGGAACACTGAGACGTCAGGAAAGACGGTCCCGGGGCGGATTCACGATTTTCTGTGGTTACCGGAAAAGAAGGGGATATCGAGTGGACCGACGTTCGCCGAGAGGGCGATCAGGGCTGCCAAAGATCGATGACATCACCCTTGGCAGCCTCAAACAGATCATCAAGATCGTTGGATCTCTCGCGCCTCTCTTCGCGTTTTGGTTCATCTCCATGGGGCATTCACTGGTGCGGCTGCAGATCGGCGTATATACGGGAATTGCGCTGTTGATTGTCATGGCGTGGGCACGGTTGACGCGCGGAATGATGTTGTGGGCGACCGGTACCTTCTTTACCGTCGCGCTTGTTCTTGCGGTTTGGCTGAAAAACGCGTGGGTCATTCGACACCTAGGCGTCTTTCCATCGGCCATTCTCTTTGTGGCCGTTATGCTTTCGATGATTATGGACCGACCGTTCGTCGAGAACTACGCCCGCGAAAGTGCGACTCCCGAGGAGCGTGAAACGGTTTCATTCATCCGCACCTGTTTTGTGCTGACCAGCTTTTGGGCAGCCATGCTCCTCATCATGGCGCTGCTGAGCGTGGTCCAACTGGCCCACCCAGGTTCGGGTCAGCTGATGTATCTCATCGCCCAGCTTGCCGTCCTGGCTCTAGCACTGGCCTACCAGGCGTCCTACATCGTGCACGTCAAACGCAAACGGTCGGCCGTGGCGCAGGATTCCGGGGCGCCTATCTGACCCCGCACCTGACAGTGATGACTTTGCGCGCCGACCGCGGATGACTTACCGGCCGTCTCAATCAGCATGCGAATAGCGCTGTCGAGCTGTATCATTCAGTCCCGGGCCCTGTCGGCCTCAGCTTCGGCGAAGGCGCGGTATTGCCCCGGCCATAAGAACCCGAAGAACGCGCTGAATTTGCGAGGCGGTGCGCCCACAGGCGACATCAGTGACCACTGCGCAACGCTCCCAGTCAAAAAATGATGTCGGCCGAACTTCTAGCCCTCCCAGACTGCTCCGGGATCGAAACCGCCTTCTTCGCTACGGGTAGACCGTGCAGCAACTCATGCCGCCGATTCCGAGCACATACAGGTGGCGCGCTCCACCACCAAACCGCCGCCGCCGCTGGTGACCAGTACCGAATTACAGCGACGCAGCTGAACGTCCGTCGAACTCGTACCGGAATCGTCGGCACACACATAAAGTCGAACGGACACAGGAATTTCCGCTTCGACCGAGGAGCTCTGTCATGTCCGACGGCAAACCCAACATCCTGGTGATCTGGGGTGACGACATCGGCATCAGCAACCTGAGTTGCTACAGCGACGGGCTGATGGGTTACCGCACCCCCAACATCGACCGCATCGCCGCCGAGGGCATGCGCTTCACCGACTCCTACGGCGAGCAAAGCTGCACCGCAGGCCGGGCGGCGTTCATCAGCGGGCAGAGCGTGTACCGCACCGGCATGAGCAAAGTCGGCATCCCGGGCGTCGACATCGGTTGGGCCGCAGACGATCCAACCATCGCCGAGCTGCTCAAGCCGCTGGGCTATGCCACCGGCCAGTTCGGCAAAAACCACTTCGGTGACCTCAACAAGTACCTGCCAACCGTGCACGGGTTCGACGAGTTCTACGGCAACCTCTACCACCTCAACGCCGAAGAAGAACCCGAGCAGTTCGACTACCCACACAAAGACCAGTTCCCGCTGCTGTACGAGAAGGCGCTGCCCCGTGGAGTGATGAATTGCAAAGCCACCGCCGAGGTCTCCACCGAACCCGACGACCCGAAGTTCGGTCCCGTCGGCAAGCAGACCATCGAGGACACCGGCCCGCTCACCGCCAAGCGGATGGAGACCATCGACGACGACATCGCCGACCGCACCGTCGACTACATCAAGCGGCAGCACGAGGCCGGTAACCCGTTCTTTGTCTGGTGCAACTTCACCCACATGCACCTGTACACGCACGTAAAGCCCGAGAGCCGCGGGCAGGCCGGGCTGTGGCAGTCCGAATACCACGATGCGATGATCGACCATGACAAGAACGTCGGCACGGTGCTGGACGTCCTGGACGAACTCGGCATCGCCGACGACACCATCGTCATCTACTCGACCGACAACGGCCCGCACCGCAACACGTGGCCCGACGGCGGCACCACCCCGTTCCGCAGCGAGAAGAACACCAACTGGGAAGGCGCATTCCGCGTACCGGAGATGATCCGCTGGCCCGGAAAGATCAAGGCGGGCACCGTCTCCAACGACATCATCCAGCACCACGACTGGCTGCCGACACTCCTGGCCGCCGCAGGTGACCCCGACATCGCCGAGAAGCTCAAGAAGGGTCACAAGGCCGGCGCCGACGGCGATACCGAGTACAAAGTGCACATCGACGGGTTCAACCTGCTGCCGTACCTGATGGGCGAGGCCGAGCACAGCCCGCGTCGCGGCTTCTTCTATTTCAACGACGACGCCGAACTGGTCGCGATGCGCTTCGAGAACTGGAAGATCGTCTTCGCCGAGCAACGCTGCCAAGGGACGCTGCGAATTTGGGCCGAGCCGTTCACGCCCCTGCGGGTGCCCAAGCTGTTCAACCTGCGCACCGACCCGTTCGAGTATGCCGACATCACGTCGAACACGTACTACGAGTGGTTCCTGCGGCGCGACTTCTTCGCGTTCTATGCGACGGCGATGGCCGCGGCGTTCCTCGACACCTTCAAAGAGTTCCCGCCGAGGCACCCACCGGCCAGCTTCAGCATCGACCAGATCGTCGAGAAGCTCCACGAGTTCCTGGCCGCGGACTGAAGGCGCTAGGTGTTGGACTCCTGGAACCACGGCCCGACGAAGGCGGCGATCGTCGACTTCGTCGGGCGCGTCACGACCCCGGGCCCCGATTTCGTTGCGCCAGAAGACCGAGTCGCGGTCTTCGACAACGACGGCACGCTGTGGTGCGAGAAGCCGGCGTACATCCAGCTGGATTTCCTGATGCGGCGGCTGGCCGCGCAAGCCGCGGTTGATCCGGCGCTGGCCGCTCGGCAGCCCTACGCCGCAGCCGCTTCGGGCGACCTGGAGTGGTTCGGCGCGGCCGTCACCAAGCACTACCAGGGTGACGACAGCGATCTGAGAATCCTTGCTGTTGGCGTGCTTTCGGCCGACGACGCCATCACCGTCGGCGAACTCGCCGGACGGGTGACGACGTTCTTCTCCGAGGTGCGGCATCCGACGCTGGACCGGCCGTACACCTCGTGCGGCTACGTGCCGATGATCGAGTTGCTGCGGTACCTGGAATCGAACGGATTCACCTGCTACATCGCTTCCGGCGGCGGACGGGATTTCATGCGGCCGGTCACCGGCGCTATGTACGGCGTCCCACCCGAGCGCGTGATCGGCAGTTCCGTTGCGCTGCAATACAAAGACGGTGAGCTGTACACCACGTCGCGGCCGGAGTTCCTCGACGACGGCCCGGTGAAACCGGCCCGCATCTGGGGTCGCACCGGCCGCCAGCCGATCTTCGCCGCGGGCAATTCCAACGGTGATATCGAGATGCTCGAGTACTCCCGCTGCTTCCGGCTGCTGGTGCGGCACGACGACGCCGACCGCGAATTCGATTACATCGCAGGGGCGGAGCGGGTGCTGGAGTTGGCGAAAACCGAAGGGTGGACCGTCGCGAGCATGCAGTCCGACTGGGCCGAGGTGTTCCCCCGTTGACCCTGGTGTGGATTCCGGGACAGACCGCGGTGCTGGGTTCCGACGAGCACTACCCTGAGGAGGCCCCGGCCCGCGAGGTCACCGTCAACGGCTTCTGGATGCAGCCCCACCAGGTGACCAACGCCGCGTTCGGCGCCTTTGTCGAAGCCACCGGCTACGTCACCGTCGCTGAACGGCCGCTCAATGCCGCCGACTATCCGGGCGCACCCGCCGAGAATCTGCAACCGGGCTCCATGGTGTTCCGCCGCACGCCCGGCCCCGTCGACCTCCGTGACCTCAGCCAATGGTGGACGTGGACGCCGGGCGCGTGCTGGAACCATCCACGTGGCCCGAAATCGTCGCTGCGGAATCGCGAGCACCATCCCGTCGTCCACGTGGCGTTCGAGGACGCGGCCGCGTACGCCGACTGGGCCGGATTGACCCTGCCCACTGAGGCGCAGTGGGAGGTCGCGGCGCGCGGTGGCCTGAATCGCGCCACCTACACCTGGGGCTCCGAACCCGAGCAGCCCGGGCAACCGTTGGCCAACTTCTGGCACGGCGAGTTCCCCTACCTGCCGGACACCGGCTACGGCCAGACCACACCGGTGGGCAGCTTCCCCGCCAACGCTTACGGCCTGTTCGACATGGCGGGCAACGTCTGGGAGTGGACCACCGACTTCTACGGCGCGACCAAAAACAACCAACCGTGTTGCGCCGCAGACAGTTACGACCCCGATCAGCCAGGGAAGCCAGTACCACGCCGGGTGATCAAGGGCGGGTCATTCCTCTGCGCGGACGGCTACTGCCTGCGCTACCGGCCGGCAGCCCGTCGTCCCCACGCAGTCGATACGGGGATGAGTCACGTCGGATTCAGGTGTATACAGATTGAGTAATCTGTTCACTCCGGTCGGGGTGACACGACCGCCTTGGCCCAGGAGAACCCAGTGAGCACACAGCGCAGCGCCCTCATCGTCGGCGGGGCTTCCGGTATCGGCTGGGCCTGCGCCCGGGGTCTGGCCGCGCAGGACTACCGCGTCGTCATCGCCGACCGGAACGCCGAACTCGCCGCGGCCCGTGCCGCCGAACTCGGCGCACCACACACGGCGGTCGTTGTCGAGGTGACCGACGAGGCGTCCGTCGCCGCCGCCTTCGAGCAGGCCGGCGAACTCGACGCCGTGGTCAGCTGCGCCGGGTTCTCGACCTTCGGACTCATCGTGGACATGCCGGTCGCCGATTTCCGCGCCGTCGTCGACTGCTGCCTGACGGGCTCGTTCATCGTCGCCAAGTACGCCGGCCGCCGGCTGCGCGAGGGCGGGTCGCTGGTGTGCATCTCGTCGCTCAACGGCCGCCAGCCGGCCATCGGTATGAGCGCCTACAGCGCCGCCAAGGCCGGCCTGTCGATGCTGACCGAAGTGGCCGCATTGGAGTTGGGTCCCAAGGGAATTCGCGTCAACGCCGTCGCCCCCGGCTTCGTGCATACCCCGCTGACCGAGGGCGCGGCGCTGATCCCCGGTGTCGTCGACGAGTACGTGGAGAACACCGCGCTGGGCCGCGCCGGCACCCCCGAGGACATCGCGAATGCCGTGCTGTTCCTGTGTTCAGAGCAGTCGTCATGGATGACGGGCGAGGTGCTGGACCTCAACGGCGGCGCGCACCTGAAGCGCTATCCGGACATCATGAGTCACATTCTCAAGCTCGCGTCGGGGTAGCCGCCGGCCCGAAATCCGACAGAATCACCGTCATGGACACCGATTTCACGGTCACCCAGAAGCGGGCACTTGCCGTCGCGACGGTTCTAGCGGTCGGATTCGGCGCGTATTTCCTGCGCGGCCAGTTCATCCTCGTCGTGATCGCCGGAGTGGTGGCCTACCTGTTCACCCCGTTGTTCCGCCGACTCTCCACGCGGCTGAGCACCGGCCTGTCGGCCACCCTGACCTTGCTGGCCGCACTGGTCATGGTGATCGTGCCGATCGGCGCCGCCATCGCCATCGGCGTCGTCCAGATCGGCAACATGGTCCGCAACGTGTCGGACTGGGTGAGCCGTACCGACATGGGCGCGGTCGGTACCCGTTCGCTGCAGGCCGTCAACGACCTACTGGCACAAATCCCGTTCCTGCACGACGTGACGCTGACGCGTGAGTCGCTCCAGAAATGGATCATCACGTTCGCGCAGCGCGCCGGCGAGTGGGGCCTGAACGTGCTGCAGGACGCCGCGGGCGGACTGTTCGGCGCATTGGCCGGCGCGGTGATCTTCCTGTACGTGTTCATCTCGCTGCTCACCAACGGCGACGAAGTGGTCCTGCTGATCCGCCGGCTCAATCCGCTCGGCGAGGAGGTCACCGACCTCTACCTGGCCAAGATGGGCGCCATGGTGCGCGGGACGGTCCTGGGCCAGTTCGTCATCGCCCTGGCCCAGGGTGTGGCCGGCGCGATCTCGATCTACATCGCCGGATTCCACGACGGGTTCTTCATCTTCGCGATCCTGCTGAGCGCGCTGTCCGTGATCCCGCTGGGCGGCGGTGTCGTCAGCATCCCGTTCGGGATCGGCATGGCGCTGTTCGGCAATGTCGGCGGCGGTCTGTTCGTCATCGCGTTCCACGTCCTGGTGGTCACCAACATCGACAATGTGCTCCGGCCGATCCTGGTGCCGCGGGCCGCCCGGCTGGATTCGGCGCTGATGTTGCTTTCGGTGTTCTCCGGGATCGCAATGTTCGGTTTCCTGGGCCTGGTGATCGGGCCAGTGCTGATGATCGTCGTCGTCACCACGATCAGCGTGTATCTCGCGGTCTACAAAGGCGTTCCGCTCAACGAACCCGACCCCGACGAACGCCCGGGCCACCTCGCCCGGCTCGTCGCCGCGATCCGGGCCCGCCGAACACCGCCCGCTACGGCAGCGGCGCCGCCTTCTGCGTCGCCTCTGCCAGAGTCCGGTAGTCCGCCGCACTCGCCGACCCACTGACTGCCACCTGCGCCGGCCCGGTCGGACCATTGAGCTTGGCCGTCCAGATCGGCTCGGTGCCCTGCTGGTCCTCGCCTGCGCCCTCGTAGACCACCCAGTGCACGCCGCCCAGGTCCTGCGCCCCGGTCGGGTACATGCCGCTGTGGATCGAGGACACCAGCTTCTCCTCGTCGGCGTTGCTCTGGATCAGCGCCACGTACATGCCGGCGGCCGTGAGATAGCCCACCTTGGACGTCACCGCCCGCGCGGACTGCTTGGTGACGGGGTCGGTACGGCCGCCGTCGATGCTGCCTCGCGATCCCGAATTGGCGTGCCACCCGTCCGGGAGCACCGGCACCCGGATCGGAATGTGCAGGGCGGCCGAGTCGGCCTTGAGCGCGGCCGGCGCGTCGTATTGCGGCGCCGGGCCCTTACCTGGCCCTTGCGGCGCGAACGAGCACATCCCAAGCATCCCGGCCAGGGCGACGCACGCCACCACCAGCGGCACGATGGACCACAACATGTCGCGGCCGTCCTGCAGCAGCCGGTCCTTGGCCGGGCGGGGCACCGGTACCGACTGGCCCTCGGCGACCACCTTGGGTTCGGCGGCGGGCCGCCCATCGGCTGCTGGGGCGGGCGGACCCCCAGGCTCCGGGGATGATGACGTCACGGTGCTCAGTATCCCAGCTCCCCGAGGCGCACTGCCTAATGGGACAATTTGCGCATGACGCCTTCGCGCCGGGAAGCCCCAGACCGCAACCTCGCACTCGAACTGGTCCGCGTGACCGAAGCCGGCGCCATGGCCGCCGGCCGCTGGGTCGGCCGCGGCGAGAAGGAGCGCGGCGACGGCGCCGCCGTCGACGCCATGCGTGAGCTGGTCAATTCGGTCTCGATGCGCGGCGTCGTGGTCATCGGAGAGGGCGAGAAGGACCACGCCCCGATGCTCTACAACGGCGAAGAGGTCGGCAACGGCGACGGTCCGGACTGCGACTTCGCCGTCGACCCCGTCGACGGCACCACGCTGATGAGCAAGGGCATGCCCAACGCCATCTCGGTGCTGGCGGTATCCGAGCGCGGCACCATGTTCGACCCGTCGGCCGTGTTCTACATGAACAAGATCGCCGTCGGACCCGACTCGGCCGACGTCATCGACATCACCGTGCCCATCGGCGAGAACATCCGCCGGGTCGCCAGGAAGCTCAACGAGTCGGTGGCCGATGTCACGGTGTGCATCCTCGACCGGCCCCGGCACGCCCAGCTGATCAGCGACGTCCGCGAGGCCGGTGCCCGCATCCGGCTGATCTCCGACGGCGACGTGGCGGGCGCCATCTCTGCCTGCCGCCCCGAATCCGGGACCGACATCCTGGCCGGTATCGGCGGCACTCCGGAGGGCATCATCGCCGCGGCGGCGATCCGTTGCATGGGCGGAGCCATCCAGGCCGTCCTGGCTCCGACGGACGACGCCGAGCGTCAGCGGGCCCTGGACCGCGGCTACGACCTGGAACGCGTCCTGACCACCGAAGACCTGGTGGCCGGTGACAACGTCTTCTTCTGCGCCACCGGCGTCACCGATGGCGACCTGCTCAACGGCGTCCGCTACTTCGCCGGCGGCTGCACCACCCAGTCGATCGTCATGCGGTCCAAGTCCGGCACCGTCCGGATGATCGAGGCCTACCACCGGCTGTCCAAGCTCAACGAGTACTCCGCGGTGGACTTCACCGGAGACCTCTCCGCCGCGTACCCCCTGCCGTAATTTCCGTTCACCTCAACAAAAGGGAGCACATGTCCGACAACGCTGTCGAAGTGGAGTACCGGATCGAGCACGACACCATGGGCGAAGTCCGGGTGCCGATCAACGCCCTGTGGCGCGCGCAGACGCAACGGGCGGTGGAGAACTTCCCGATCTCGTTCCGCGGCCTCGAGCGCACTCAGATCCGTGCGCTGGGTCTGCTCAAGGGCGCCTGCGCACAGGTCAACAAGGACCTGGGCCTGCTGGCCCCCGAGAAGGCCGACGCGATCATCGCCGCCGCCGGTGAGATCGCCGACGGCCTGCACGACGACCAGTTCCCGATCGACGTGTTCCAGACCGGCTCGGGCACCAGCTCGAACATGAACGCCAACGAGGTCATCGCGTCGATCGCGGCGCGCAACGGCGTTGATGTCCACCCCAACGACCACGTCAACATGTCGCAGAGCTCCAACGACACCTTCCCCACCGCCACGCACATCGCGGCGACGGAAGCTGCTGTGCGCCACCTGATCCCGGCGCTGGAGGTGCTGCACGAATCGCTGGCCAACAAGGCCCGCGCATGGCGCACCGTCGTCAAGTCCGGTCGTACCCACCTCATGGACGCGGTGCCCGTCACCCTGGGCCAGGAGTTCGGTGGCTACGCCCGCCAGATCGAGGCCGGCATCGAACGCGTCAAGGCGACGCTGCCCCGCCTGGGTGAACTGGCCATCGGCGGCACCGCCGTCGGCACCGGACTGAACGCCCCTGACGGCTTCGGCGCCAAGGTCGTCGAGGTGCTGGTGAACCAGACCGGCATCGCCGAACTGCGCACCGCCACAGACTCTTTCGAGGCCCAGGCCGCCCGCGACGGGCTCGTCGAGGCGTCCGGCGCGCTGAAGACCATCGCGGTGTCACTGACCAAGATCGCCAACGACGTGCGCTGGATGGGCTCGGGCCCGCTGACCGGCCTCGGCGAGATCCAGCTGCCGGACCTGCAGCCGGGTAGCTCGATCATGCCGGGCAAGGTGAATCCTGTTCTGCCCGAAGCGGTTACCCAGGTCGCCGCGCAGGTCATCGGCAACGACGCGGCCGTCACCGTCGGCGGCCTGTCCGGCGCCTTCGAGCTGAACGTCTACATCCCGATGATGGCCCGCAACGTGCTGGAGTCCTTCACGCTGCTGTCCAACGTGTCCCGGCTGTTCGCCGCCAAGTGCATCGACGGCCTCGTCGCCAACGAGGACCACCTGCGCACGCTGGCGGAGTCGTCGCCGTCGATCGTGACGCCGCTGAACTCGGCCATCGGCTACGAGGAGGCCGCCAAGGTCGCCAAGGAAGCCCTCAAGGAGAAGAAGACCATCCGGCAGACGGTCATCGACCGCGGCCTGATCGGCGAGAACCTCTCCCTGGCCGAGCTGGACAAGCGCCTCGACGTGCTGGCCATGGCGAAGGTGAAGGACGGCGAGTAGTTTTCTCTGCACGAGCAGGCGTCACCCCCCCCCAAGAAATCACCGATTTTTGGGGGGGTTTTCGCGTTCTTCCGCCCGCTGGGCACTCGACAAGCGAATGACTTGTGGCGTTGTTGACCCTGCGCTGATGGTCACGAAGTTCGAGTAGCGAAGACCCAGGCCCCAGGATGAACGTGAGGCCGGGCCGAGCAGTCCGAGGTTGCGCCTCGGGCGCATTTCACATCGCAGGTGAAGCGAATGTGAACAGCTCCTTACTGGACGGATACTGCCGGGAAACGGTAATCGACCGATGCATTTGCGATTGTGTGGCAATGACGGCCGACCTCACCGAGTCCCATCGAGGTGCCCGGCTGGACGCCGTCCCATGCATGGTGCACGGGCGCTATCACCTGCCCCACACGCATGCCGATGAGCCGCCGCCCAAACCCCAGGCCGATGTCCTCAAACTGGTGACGACCTCGCCGGGTCAACGAAATGCCGACGTGCTGCAGGCCCGGCTGTTCATCGAACTGCTCGAAGACGAACTGGCCGAACTGAATTCGCATCTGGCGGCGACCGAGCGACGGGCTGCCAAGCAGGGCGCCGACAAGCATCGCGACGTGTTGCGCAAGCGGATCGCCGGCATCATGGCGATGCTCGATGCGATCGGAGACCGCTTCCCCACTGCCTAGTCTGACGGCAATCAGCTACTGCCCGTTGTTCACGCCACCGGAGTTGGCGCCCGGGATGTCCGTGATCGGGATGTTCGGCATCGGGGCCGGCGAGGGGGTGTTGGGCAGCGTCGGAATCTCGGCCGGCGGAATGTCGGTCAGATCGTTGACCGGCGGCCCGTTCTCGCGGCTGCCGTAGCTGGTGCCCGGCTCTCGGTGGCCGACCATCTGGCTGACGGTCACCATGTGGTAGCCGTTGGCCTTGAGCACCGGGATGAACTGCTGCACGAGATCGACAGTCGACGAATAGGTGTCATGAAACAGCACCACCGAATTTGGCTTGATCTGTGTCATCAGCATGTATCGGGTGGCCGCGGTGTTGGAGTCGTTGGCCCAGTCGAACGGGATGACGTCCCAGTTGATGTCGGCCAGGCCCTGCTTCTTGGCCTCGGCGAGCACGGCATCGTTGATCAGGCCGCCTGCGGTGCGGAACAGCTTGGGCCGCTGGCCGGTGGCCTGTTCGATGGCGTCAGTGGCCTTGGACAGCTGTGACGGGATGTCCTCCGGCGGAATGGTCGTCATGTTGGGGTGTTCCCAGGTGTGCTGCCCGAGCTCCATGCCGGCCTCGACGACGCGCTTGGCGCCGGCCGGGTTGGCCGCGACCTTGTTACCGATCTCGAAGAACGTCGCCTTGGCGTCGTTGTCCTTCAGGATTTTCAGCAGCCGGTCGGTGTACGGGCTGGGCCCGTCATCGAACGTGAGCGCAATGCACTTGTACTTGCTGCAGTCGACCTCGTCGGCCTTGGCGACGTGACCGGTCTCGCAACCCACCACGACGATGGTGATACCGGCGCAGACGCCGAGCACGGTCCGCCAATAGGCCCAGGACAGGCTGTCGGGTCGGCGCGGCACAGGAGAAATTCTAGCGGCCGCGGCTGAGTGGTCCCTGGCATGGGCGTTTGTGGGCGCTAGCACCACCGCCACATGTAGGGCTAGCAGCGTGGTGACCGAGCTTCTGGTCGAGCAAGGTTGACCACACGACATCGGAATGAAGGAGCAGTTCATGAGTACGACGGTTCGCGAGGATCTGATCTTGTCGCATGCGGTGTTCACGGCCGAGGTGCAGGCGCCGTTCGATCACGTCGACATCGCGCGGTGGCTGAAAACACTTCCTACACACGAATATCAGCGCTGTGCCCCTGGCGACCACAAGGCAGCCGGCTACACCGTCGACGACGATGGCACGCCGATGTCGATCAACGTGGAGATGATCGGCACCGGATTGGTGGTGCAGCAATATCGGTTCGAGGTCGCCGAGCCGCACTACTGCCGAATGGTATCGCTGTCCGATGTGTTGACCCCGCTCGGATGGACCAGCACGCAGGTCATCTGGGAGCTACAGATGGAGCAGGTCGGCGGTGACCTCTGCCGCTACACCAACACGGTCACCTCACACCCGACCGAGCACTTCCTCGGCTTCATCGCCCAGCACGGGCAGACCTTTGCCGAGGCGGCCGCGGCCCGTCAGGATGCCTCGGGGCGCCACTGTCGCGTCGAGACCCCGCGATATGCCCAGAGCATCGCCCGCTGGGCGATCGATCGCGCCGCAGCCGCGGCCTAGCCACTCAACCAGGTAAGGACACTTCGCATGCCCTCAGCAGTGCTGTTCGACCACCCCGGCGACCCAGACGTCCTGCAATGGCAACCGGTGGACCCCGTGCTTCCCGGGCCGGACGAGGTGGTGATCGGGGTCGTGGCGGCCGGGATCAACAACGCCGATCTGCTTCAGCTGCGCGGGCGGTATCCGGTGCCGCCTGGGGCGCCGCGCCCACTCGGATTGGAATGCGCGGGAACGATCCTCGCGGTGGGCGCAGGAGTCACCGGCTGGTCGCCGGGTGACGAGGTGTGCGCCTTGCTCGACGGCGGCGGCTATGCCGACCAAGTCGCGGTTCGCGCCACCCAGGTCATGCCGATCCCAGCAGGGTTGAGCATGATCGAGGCCGCCGCGATCCCTGAGGTGGCCTGCACGGTGTACTCCAACCTCGCCATGGTCGCCGGACTCGCCGAAGGGCAGAGCGTGCTCATCCACGGCGCCGGGGGCGGCATCGGCACCTTCGCCATCCAGTGGGCCGCCGCGATCGGCGCTGACGTCATCACCACCGCCGGCAGCGACGACAAGGCCCGCGCTGGACGCGATCTCGGCGCGCGGCGGGCGATCAACTACCGCAGCGAGGATTTCGTCGCCGCCACTCTGGCCGCCACCGATGGCCGCGGTGTCGACGCCATCCTCGACGTGGTGGGCTCGGACTACTTGGCGCGCAACGTCGAGAGCCTGGCGCCGGACGGGCATCTGGTGGTCATCGGCGGTTCCACGGCCCCGGCCATGTTGGATCTCGGCCTCCTGATGGCCAAGCGAGCCAGCGTCACCGCCACGATGCTGCGGGCCCGCCCAGCCGATCAGAAAGCCGCAATCGTCGCCGGTGTCATCCGAGAGGTGCTGCCCTTGTTCGAGACAAAGGCCATCCGCGCGGTGGTCGACACCGTCCTACCGCTATCCGATGCCGGACGAGCTCACCGGCTACTGGAGTCCGGAGAGACTGTCGGCAAGGTCATCCTCGACAACCACGTCACGGCAGGGTGCCGGGGGTGATCTCCTCGAGCATCTCGGTGACCAGCGCTGCGATCGGCGAGCGCTCGCTGCGCATCAGGGTGATGTGCGCGAACAGCGGGTGGCCCTTGAGCTTCTCGATCACCGCGGCGACACCGTCATGCCGACCGACGCGCAAGTTGTCGCGCTGGGCGACGTCGTGCGTCAGCACCACCCGCGAGCCGGAGCCCAGCCGGGACAGTACGGTCAGCAGGACGTTGCGTTCGAGTGACTGCGCCTCGTCGACGATGACGAAGGAATCGTGCAGCGAGCGGCCGCGAATGTGGGTCAGCGGCAGCACTTCCAGCATTCCGCGGGACAGCACCTCTTCCAGCACCGCCGGACTCGCCAGTCCTTCGAGGGTGTCGAAGACGGCCTGCGCCCACGGACCCATCTTCTCGCTCTCGCTGCCCGGCAGGTAGCCGAGGTCTTGTCCGCCAACGGCATACAGCGGCCGGAACACCACGACCTTGCGCTGGGTGCGCCGCTCGAGCACCGCCTCCAGACCGGCGCACAGCGCCAGCGCCGACTTGCCGGTGCCCGCCTTACCGCCGAGGGAGACGATGCCGACGGATTCGTCGAGCAGCAGATCGAGGGCGACGCGTTGTTCGGCTGACCTTCCCCGGAGGCCGAACACTTCGCGATCACCACGGACCAGCTGCACCCGCTTCTCGGCGTTGACCCGGCCCAGCGCGTGGGAGGTCCCACCCAGCAGCCGAATTCCGGTGTGGCACGGCAGATCCCGCGCCTCAGGGAGGTCAACCTCGCCGTCCGCGAACAACATGTCGATGTCTTCCGGCGTGGCGTCCATCTCGGTCATGCCGGTCCAGCCGGACGTGACGACGTCCTGCGCGTGGTACTCGTCGGCGAGCAGGCCCACCGCTCCGGCCTTCACCCGCAGCGGAATGTCCTTGCTGACCAACGTGACTCGCTTGCCTTCGGCGGCGAGGTTGGCGGCACAGGCCAGGATGCGGTGGTCGTTGGTGTCGGTACGGAATCCGGACGGCAGCACGGACTGATCGATGTGATTCAGCTCAACCTGGAGCGAACCGCCTTGTGTCCCAACAGGAATCGGCTGGTCCAGCCGTCCGTGTTCCAAACGCAGGTCGTCGAACATGCGCAGGGCCTGGCGTGCGAACCATCCCAGTTCATGGTGGTGACGTTTACCCTCCAGTTCACTGATGACCACCAGGGGGACAACCACCTCGTGCTCGGCGAAACGCGTGCAGGCCCAAGGATCGGACAACAGCACGGAGGTGTCGAGCACATAAGTACGGACCTGCGAATCAGACACGTGGCGCTCCTCGGCCCGTGCGGCCCCACACGAGCTCTTCGGTGGACGCAGCGGTACCTGGGCCGGGACCGGCCCCTAACACTTGGGTGCCGCCCGGATAGCAGAGCAATTCGCTAGCCATCACCGGCGACGCTACTCCCGGCGGCCGCCCCACGCTGACGGCGCGCCGTGACTGTTTTGTGACGTCTAGATGAACTGGGCGAGCGACGGTTCGTCGCTGAGGCCCCACGCCTTGATGCGGTCGGAGATGACGGTGCGCAGCGCGGCGGCGTCGAAGATGCCGGCGTCAGCAACGACCTGGACCTTGTCCTGGTAGGCGTCGATGTCCGCACCGATGACCTCGATGGCCGCGGCCCGGGCGGCGATGGCGGCGATGGTCTCGTCGCGGTGCGTCTCCAGCAGGTGCCCGACAAGGTTGGCGAAGAATTCCTCGTGCCGCTCCTCGTCACGTGCGATGCGGCCGACCATGGCGGCGAGCACGGGCTCTTCGATCTGCGCTTGCAGGTTGCGGGTGAAGACGGCGTGCGCACGCTCGAAGAACGCCATGAAGACCAGCGTCTCGATCTGGCTGAGCTTGTCGGCCCGGTAGCCCTTCATGACGTGCTCGACACGCACGTCCTCGTTGGCGGTCGGGTCGATCTGGCGGGTGACCACCAGGTAGTTGCGCAGCG
Source organism: Mycolicibacterium sp. HS_4_1 (assembly GCF_054515875.1). Classification (NCBI taxonomy): domain Bacteria; kingdom Bacillati; phylum Actinomycetota; class Actinomycetes; order Mycobacteriales; family Mycobacteriaceae; genus Mycobacterium; species Mycolicibacterium sp. HS_4_1. The sequence goes on along the minus strand of NZ_CM137261.1, from coordinate 1,049,351 downwards.
CGATGGCGTGCAGGTGCTCCTCGGCGGTCCAGCGACCCAGCCAGCGGCCCCACTTGTCCTCGAGGATGAAGTGTTCGACCAGCTCACGGTGGTAGCCCGCGAGGTTGTCCTTGGTGATGAGCAGGATTTCCAGCGCATCGGTGACAGGCTTGGGAAGGGTGACGCTCGAGGCATCCCAGTCCGTGCCGCCGAGGAAGGCGAAGTTCTCGCCCTGCTCGAACGGCACGTAGTCGTGGGCGTACCAGGCTTCCTCAGTCGCGAGGTGCCGGGACAGCTCGGTGTCCACCACGGGCTCGAGCTCGAGGGTCAGTGCGTTGGCAACCGGTTTCTCAGCCATAAAAGTAACTGTAACCCGAATTCACATGTTTTTGAAATCAGGCCCGCCGAAACGTAACCAATACGCGACGAGCGTGGGGCCTGTGACCGAAATCTCGCGATTTCGCGGTCACAGGCCCCACGCTCGGCGCCGAAAATTCAGAGCGTCAGACCCGGGTACAGCGGGTTGGCGTCGAGCATCTCGGCCGATGCCGCGCGCACGCGGTCGGCGGTGCCGTCGGCCAGCGTGTACTTGGCCTTGGACGGCCCGTTCGGGCCGGCGTCGGCCGAAGCGTTCTTGAGCACGTCGACGACGAGCTCGGCGACCTTGTCGAACTCGTCCGCGCCGAAGCCGCGCGTGGTCAGCGCCGGGGTGCCGAAGCGGATACCGCTGGTGTACCAGGCGCCGTTCGGGTCGTGCGGGATGGAGTTGCGGTTGGTCACGACGCCGGCGTCCAGCAGCGCCGACTCGGCCTGCCGGCCGGTCAGGCCGAACGACTGCACGTCCAGCAGCACCAGGTGGTTGTCGGTGCCGCCGGTGACCAGCGTCGCGCCGCGCTTGAGGAAGCCTTCGGCCAGCGCCTTGGCGTTGTCGGCGACGTTCTGTGCGTAGGTCCGGAACTCGGGCCGGCGGGCCTCGGCGAGCGCAACAGCCTTGGCGGCCATGACGTGCGACAGCGGGCCGCCGAGCACCATCGGGCAGCCCTTGTCGACGGCCGGGGCGTATTCCTCGGTGGCCAGCACCAGGCCGCCGCGCGGGCCGCGCAGCGACTTGTGCGTCGTCGTGGTGGTGATGTGGGCGTGCGGCACCGGGTCCTCGTCGCCGGTGAAGACCTTGCCGGCGACCAGGCCGGCGAAGTGCGCCATGTCGACCATCAGAGTGGCGCCGACCTCGTCGGCGATCTCGCGCATCTTGGCGAAGTTCACGCGGCGGGGGTAGGCCGAGTAGCCGGCGACCAGCACCAGCGGCTTGAACTCGCGGGCGGCAGCGGCGACGGCGTCGTAGTCGATGAGGCCGGTCTGCGCATCGGTGCCGTAGCTGCGCTGGTGGAACATCTTGCCGGAGATGTTGGGGCGGAAGCCGTGCGTGAGGTGGCCGCCGGTGTCCAGCGACATGCCCAGCAGGCGCTGGTTGCCCAGCTTGTGGCGCAGCTTCTCCCAGTCCTCTTCGGACAGGTCGTTGACGTGCTTGGCGCCGAGCTCGGCGAGGCCGGGAGCCTCGATGCGGGTGGCCAGGATGGCCCAGAACGCCACCAGGTTGGCGTCGATGCCCGAGTGCGGCTGCGCGTAGGCGTACGGCGCGCCGAACAGCTCGCGCGCGTGCTCGGCGGCCAGGGCCTCGACGGTGTCGACGTTCTGACACGCGGCGTAGAACCGGTGCCCGACTGTGCCCTCGGCGTACTTGTCGGAGAACCAGGTGCCCATGGTCAGCAGCACCGCCGGCGACGCGTAGTTCTCGCTGGCGATCAGCTTCAGCGAACTGCGTTGGTCGGCAAGCTCTTTCCGGGTCGCGTCAGCAACGCGGGGCTCAACCTGCTCGATGACCCGCAGCGCCGCCTGGTAGGCCTCGCTGGCGGTGGCGGCGTAGCCGGCACTCAGGCCGGAAGCGCCAGAAGCGCCTGACACAGTCGAATCCAAGGTCATGCGTTCAGCCTAATAGGCGGGGGTTTGTGACCCCAAGACGACCCGACCAGGTCAGGCGGCGCGCAGGCTCGACGGGATCAGCGGCTCGTCGAGCAGGCGGCCGAACCGCGCGGTGAGGGTGACGTCGTGCGGCCGGGCGTCCAGCCAGCCGCGCAGCAACCGGTAACCCTCGACATAGGTCGACGTGTACGCCCGCCACAGCGGCGACGACAGGAACCTCATGGATTGCCGGGCCCGTTCCGGGCCGGTCAGCAGCCAGCGCTGCAGGAAGGCGACGACGTCGTCGGGGTCGCGATGTTCGTCGTGCAGCATCAGCGCGGCATCCTGGCGGACATCTGCCAGCGCGGCAGTGGCCGACGAAATCGCTTCTGCGCGTTCACCGTCGAAACGCAGGCCCAGATCGTTGTAGATCTCGGACGCCCAACTGCCCCAGTCCGGACCTATCGCGGCGTAGAGAGCCAGGTCGGCGAGCCCCTCCGCCATCAGGCATTGCGGGGTGTTGACCAGGAAGATCGTCTGCTCGGCCTGATGCTGACCGGCCACCAACCCGAACTCTTTGCGGCAGTGTTCGGTGTGGTGACCCGGGTACGACTCGTGCGCCACCAGCCGCGGCAGGTTCGACATCTGCTGTTTGAGGTCCGCGTTGACCGCGACCGTCGACCGGTAATTGCCCTCGTAGTAGTTGAATCCGGACCACGGCTTGTCGGTGACGATCTCGTAGTTGATGGTCTCGGTGTCCGGCAGCGGGAAGTCGGCACGGACCCGGTCCCGCAGCGCGGACGAGAACGCGTAGATGCACTCCTCGAGGCGCTCGGCCGGAATCTCTTCGGCTGACCGGTGGGCCTGCATGCGCTCGACCAGCGGGCCGCTGCCGCCCAGCGCTTCGTCGAGCGCCCGGTGTGCCTCGCGGTACCGGTCCTCGTCACCTTTGGCGATCGAGACGTCGAAGTAGTCGCGGACCTCGTCGACGAAGCCGACGTCCGCCCCCGCGAACTTGCGACCCGCGCAGTCCAGGGCCCGCAGATGAGCCTTGAGATAGTCCGCGCGCTGTGAGTTCAGCCCGGAGCCGTCGACCTCGTCGTGCAAGCGGCGTGCCTGCCGGGCCAGGGCCGCGGGGTCCGGCGCGGGCTCGTCGGCGACCGCGCGCCGCAGCGCGGGGTCCCCGGTGAACGAGTCGACGTATCCCTCCTCGATGCGGTCGAACCGCAGACCGAGCAGCAGGTAGTCGCGGATCAACCCTTCGGCGGCGGTGTCGGGAACCGGCATCGCGATATGCCCAGTGCTCATACCCGCCCACGTTAGCCGGTACCCCCGCGTTCACCGCCCGGCAATTACTGCAAGACTGAGCACATGCCGCGGCCGAGCGAGCCGAGTCCGTACGTCGAGTTCGACAGGCGCCAATGGCGCGCACTGCGTATGGCGACTCCCCTGAAACTGACTGCTCACGAGCTACTGGGCCTGCGCGGTATGGGCGAGCAACTCGACCTGCTGGAAGTCGAAGAGGTCTACCTGCCGCTCGCCCGGTTGATCCACCTGCAGGTCGCCGCCCGGCAGCGCCTCTTCGCGGCCACCTCCGAGTTCCTCGGCGAACCGCAGCAGAGCCCGGACCGCCCGGTGCCGTTCATCATCGGCGTGGCCGGCAGCGTCGCCGTCGGCAAGTCGACAACCGCCCGTGTGCTGCAGGCGCTGCTCGCCCGGTTCGGCCACCACCCGCGCGTCGACCTGGTCACCACCGACGGTTTCCTGTATCCCAACGCCGAGCTGATGCGGCGAAAGATCATGCACCGCAAGGGCTTTCCCGAGAGCTACGACCGCCGGGCGCTGATGCGGTTCGTCACCGCGGTCAAATCGGGCGCCGACCAGGCGTCCGCCCCGGTGTACTCGCACCTGATCTACGACATCGTGCCGGGCGAGAAGATCGTCGTCCGGCACCCGGACATCCTCATCATCGAGGGTCTCAACGTCCTGCAGACCGGGCCGGCCCTGATGATCTCGGACCTCTTCGACTTCTCGGTGTACGTCGACGCCCGCATCGAGGACATCGAGCAGTGGTACGTGTCGCGGTTCCTGGCGATGCGCGCCGGTGCGTTCTCGAACCCGCAGTCGCACTTCCACCACTACTCGACCCTGACCGACGAGCAGGCGATCTTCGCCGCCCGCGACATCTGGCAGTCCATCAACCTGCCCAACCTGATCCACAACATCCTGCCGACCCGGCCGCGCGCGACCCTGGTGCTGCGCAAAGACGCCGACCACTCCATCAACCGCCTGCGCCTCCGCAAGCTCTAGGCAGCGATTTGTGCACGATTTTCCGCGACCGTCGCGGAAAATCGTGCACAAATCCCCAGAGAATCAGGCGCGGCGGACGCCGGCGTACTGCAACTCCGCCATCGCCAGTGTGTAGACCGCGCTGACGATCATCATCGCCACGCCCGTCGTCGTCAGCGGCCAGACGTCGTCGACGACCGCGAGTATCGCAGCGATGGTGAAGCCGACGTTGCCGATCGCGATGACGATGCCGGGGCGTCGCACGGCGGCCATGGTCGACAGCCCATAGACGCCGACGCCATAGCCGACGAGGACCGCGGCCAGCACATCGACGGCCGACTGCGGAATGCCGGACGCCGACGCCACGGCGCCGCCCGCAGCCGCCATGATGACGCCACCGGCGCCGCTGATGAGGGCGTCGGCGCGCAGGGCCAGGCGCAGCAGACGGTCGGACCGGACGCGAACGGGTGAGGTGATGGTGGTCATGAGGTTTCCTTTCGGGGTTGGTGATTTGTGCACGGTTCGGTCCGCTGAGCGCACCGAATCGTGCACAAATCGCTGGAGAGGGCCGGCGCGGGGACGTCAACTGCAACCTCTGTCAGCGACGCCCCCGCCCGGCGGGAAAGGAGTCACGCCAGACGGCGCACTCCGAGGTACTGCAGCCAGGCGCAGCCCAGCCCGACGGCCATGACCGACAGGACCAGGACGTTGCCCGCGGCGGTCAGCGGAAGCACTCCGGACGCCAGCACGCCGAGCACCGCGACGGTGGCGACGAGATTGCCGATCAGCACGCCGGTCCCGACGCGCCGAATCCTGGGCACTGCGGCCATGACATAAAGGGCGACCCCCCACGCAACCAGCACCGCGCCGATGATCCATTCGGATGTCGCCGACAGCCCCGATAAGCGGGACAGCGGATCCGCGGTGAATGCCATCAGCAGGCCGGTCAGCGCGCACAGCGTGCCGTCGACCCGGAGGGCGAAACGGAGCAGGGAATCGGAACTGTCGGACAGTGGTCGGGTGTGGAGTCCGGGGTTGATTGCGGTCATGGCGGTCGCTCCTTGCGGTGCCGGTTGGGGGACACCCATGACACTGCTCGGACCGAGCTGCCCGGTCTGTACAAAACACTGCCGATTACTGCCAGGGACTGCCAAACGCAGGTCAGCGCCCCGACGCGGGCTAGGGCGTGTCTGACAAAAGTTTCAGGTGTGGTGCCTGAGACTTGAGGAATGTCGCGGTTCCAATTGCTCTCCGATGCCCAGTGGTCGTTGATCGAGGATCTGCTTCCGGTTCGAACGGGTAAGCGGGGCAGACCTTTCCAGGATGCTCGGTCGATGGTTGAGGGCATCATCTACCGGTACCGGTGTGGCATTGCCTGGCGTGACGTGCCGCAGGTGTTCGGTCCGTGGCAGTCGATCTGGACGTGGCACCGGCGGATGAGCGCCGACGGTACCTGGGATGCGGTGTTGGCCCGGTTGCTGGCGGCCGCTGATGAGGCCGGGATGATCGATTGGGCGGTGGCGGTCGATTCCACGATCGCTCGCGCGCATCAGCACGCCACGAACCTCACCCGTGACACAGGGGGCTGGGTCGAATTACACGAATCTGGCGATCGAGCCGCCTGACCACGGTATTGGCCGCTCCCGCGGTGGGTTAACCAGCAAGATTCACCATCTGGTCGACGGTCGCGGGCGGCCGTTGGTGGTGCTCGTGGGCGCCGGTCAATCCCACGATGGCCCGGTGTTCGAGCATTTGCTCGCCCATCTGCGAGTCGACCGCCCCGGCGGCGGACGGCCCCGCACCCGCCCCGATCGCGTCCGCGCAGACAAGGCCTATTCGAGTCGAGCCACCCGGACCTTGCTGCGGCGACGCCGGATCGGCGCGGTGATCCCGGAACCTTCCGATCAGGTCGCCAACCGGAAACGACGGGGCTGCCGTGGCGGCCGGCCCCCGGCCTTCGACGCCCAAGATTACAAGGGCCGCAACGTCGTTGAACGCAACTTCAATGACGTCAAGCAATGGCGCGGACTGGCCACCCGCTACGACAAGCTCGCCATCGTCTACCGCGCCGCAGCAGTCCTGAGAGCGGTCACCCTGTGGCTACCCCATTTGTCAGACACGCCCTAGCCCAACGTGGACACCGGGGTCCCGCGCAAGTCGGCGGCGATCACCCGGGCGGCAGCGTTCTGCCAGTTGTGCAGCGACCGCTGCGGCACCTCGGTGACGAACCACTGCCACGCCTGGCGCGCCACGGGGTCCAGCCCCGCCGCGGTGGCGTTCTGCGCATAGGCGCGCACCCCGACGACGTACGGGAAGTACAGCGAGTTGTAGTGCCGCCACTGCTCGGTGGTGCCGAAGTCGCCGCCATCACGCGGCTTGAGCGCCGCGATGCGATCAGCCAGCAAATCCTTGAGTTCGTTGGCGCGCTCCAACGGCTGGTCCGGCGCGCCGCGGCGGGCCAATCTGTCGTCGATCACCGGCAGCGTCGTCAGCGGGGAGGCGACGAGCTTGGAGAGGTCGGCGTAGTGGCCCAGCGCGCGACGGGTCAGCCGGACGAAAGTCTCGTCATCGACGTGGTCCAGCGGGTTGGTGGCGCGCAGCGGCAGCGCCGCCTCGGTGCGACGCAGTGCGGCGCGGTCTGCCCGCAGATCCGGCTCTCCGGAGAACGCCAGCCGGTCCAGCAGTCCGGACAACGGATCAGCGAGCACGTTGATGGCGATGGCCACCGCGAGACTCGTGAACAGCAGCACCATCAGCGCCAGAGGCTTGTCGGTGACCGCGAGCCCGATCAGCACCTGACCGCCGAACAGCACCGACACCGCCATGCTGCCGACCAACGAGCGGCGCATGCCGGCACGCAGGGCCTGTCCTTCGTCGAAGGCGTCCCACCATGCGACCGCGATACCGAGCAGCAGCACGTCGAAGGCCGCGGACGCCAGCACCAACCAACTGGGCAGCAGCCCCAGCGGGATCAGCAGGATCGCGTTGCCGAGCCCGAAGAACAACGTCGCCGCCACCACGGGCGCGACGATCTTGCGCGACGACGCACCGCGGCGCAGCCGTCGCACCGCCAGCACGAGGGCCCCGAACGCCGATAGCGCGATGGCCGCGACCATCACCCAATGCCCCGGCCGCAGCGGCGGATGCACACCGCCGGAGAGCCCGGCCCCGACCAACGCGACGGCTGCCACCGCAGCCACGACAAGGGCGCCCCATCGGCTGCGCGCGGTATCGACCGGCCGGGCCAGTTCGAGCAGCACGGTGAGCCAGGCGATGCCGGGCAGCACCGCCAGATACGCCTCGACGTGACTGAGCGGACCGGTCGGTGAGTGGCCGGCCAGCCGGATCGCGTCGACGGCGACCACAACGGCGAAGCTGCACAACCCGACCGCGGACCACGCCAGGATCGGCTTACGGGGATCGCGCGCCAGCAGGTACAGCCCAAGCCACCAGCTCAGGGCGAAGACCACTGCCGACAGCGCAGCCATGTCTTCAGTTTGGCACGAACGCTATTTTCCGTAGCGGCGGTTGCGCAGCGTGTAGTCGCGCAGTGCGCGCAGGAAGTCCACGCGCCGGAACGCGGGCCAGTGTGCGTCGGTGAACCACATCTCCGAATAAGCGCTCTGCCACAACAGGAATCCGCTGAGCCGCTGCTCCCCCGAAGTGCGGATGACGAGGTCGGGGTCGGGCTGGCCGGAGGTGTAGAGGTTCTCCGAGATGGCGTCGACGGTCACCGCCTCGATGAGCTCCTCTGCCGTCGCGCCGTTGGCCAGGGCCTTGCTCAGCAGGGTGCGGACAGCGTCGGCGATCTCCTGCCGGCCGCCGTAGCCGACGGCGACGTTGACGTGGAAGGAGCCGGCGCCGGTGTGCTCGGTCGTCGACTCGACGGCGTCCCGCAGTCGTTTGGCCGGTTCCTCACCCAGCAGTTCCAAGTCGCCGACGGTGCGAACGGTCCAGTGTTTGTCGGGCGCGCAGATCTCTTCGACGACGTCGGTGATGATCTCGATCAGCGGCTCCAGCTCCTGCGGGTCGCGCTGCAGGTTCTCGGTCGAGAGCAGGTAGATCGTCGCCATCTCGATGCCGGCCTGCTGGCACCAGCGCAGCACCTCGGCGATCTTGGCGGCGCCCATGCGGTAGCCGTAGCTGACGTCGTCGTGACCTGCCTCACGTGCCCAGCGCCGGTTTCCGTCGCACAGCAGCGCAATATGGCGTGGCAGTTGCGCTTTCGAGTGCGCTAGCTCCTGACGCAGCCGCAGCTCATAGAGCCGGTACGCCGGTTCCTTGAGGCGCGGAGGAATGATGTCCACGAGAAACCAGACTACTGTGGACTTCTGGGTATCCCATGGGTGTTAGTGGAGGAACGTTGACCGCTCCGAGCAATACAGGTCCGGCTGCCGCCGACCCGGGGAAGATATCGTCGAACACGGCCTCGAACACCACCAAGCCCTACCGTGCGGCCGCGGTACTTCGGCACTCGGAAACGCTGCCCGATGTGATGGTCGAAAGCGTCGTCGAAATCCTGGGCAGGCCCCGGGCCCGCGGCTGGATCCACGTGTACTCGGCCGTGGTCGCGTTCGTTGCCGGCGCCGCACTGGTTTCGGTGTCGTGGGCCCTGCAGGGCACTCGCGCCGGCTTGGCGACGTTGCTGTACACCTTCACCATCGTGGCGATGTTCGCCGTCAGCGGCACGTATCACCGGGTGACGTGGAAGTCACCGAACGCGCGCATGTGGATGAAGCGCCTCGACCACTCCATGATCTTTATCTTCATCGCCGGCAGCTACACGCCGTTCGCGCTGCTGGCGGTGCACGCCGACGGCTGGCTGCTGTTCTGGATCGTGTGGGGCGGCGCCCTGGCCGGGGTGGCGTTGAAGATGCTGTGGCCGACGGCGCCGCGCTGGCTCGGAGTGCCGCTTTACATCCTGTTGGGCTGGGTCGCGGCCTGGTTCATCGGCCCGATCCTGGAGGGCGCCGGCGTCACCGCGGTCGTGCTGCTGATCGTCGGCGGCGCGCTGTACTCGATCGGCGGCGTGCTCTACGCGCTCAAGTGGCCCAACCCGTGGCCGCGGACGTTCGGGCACCACGAGTTCTTCCACGCCTGCACCGCGGTGGCGGCCATCTGCCACTACATCGCGATGTGGTTCGCGGTCTTCTCCGGGTGATTTGTGCGCGATTCAGTCCGGTGAGCGGCCCGAATCGTGCACAAATCGCTTAGAACTGGGTGACGTTCGCGGGGCCCCAGTACGCCTTCATCGATGTGATCTTGGCCTCGGCGTCGAAGTTCATGGTGCTGATGATGTCGATGCGCATGGCGCTGTTGACGGTCAGGCTCCAGTAGAACGCGGCCTCATGGCCGCAGACCCGCAGCGTGTGCAGCTCGTGGGAGTTCTTGGTGCCCGCGATGTTCGAGTAGAAGCCGTGGATCGTCTGACGGCCGACGTGCACCTCACCGCCGACCGGGTCCTCGATGGCGGCGTCGACGGCGTACAGCTCCGCGATCCCGTCTGCATCGGCGACGTCGACGAGGTCCAGGTAGCGGTTGACGTTTTTGGTGATCTGCTCGGCGCTCGGCATGCGCCGCACGCTACACGGCCACGCCGAGCGCATCGGCGAGATCCCCCGGCGTCGTCACCGGGAGGTCACACAACTGTCCGCGGCAGACGTACGCGGCATCCTGACCGTTCACCGGGCCGCGTCCGTCCAGCAACGCCGACGACCCTTCCGGACCACCGACGACGATCGCTCCGCCCGGCGCGAACCTGCGTGCCGCACTGAGCAATTCCGATTCCGGGTCGGTGCAGACCACCGCGATCTGGATGGGTCCGCGCACTGCCGTTTCGGTGACCGCCAGCCAGTGGCCGCCGCCCCGCGGCGAGCGGGCGAGGATCGGGGTCGCCGACGCCAGCGTGGCAGCGGCGGCGGCGACATACCGCTCCGGCTCAGAAGCCAGGTGGGCAAAGGTCAGCAGCGCCTCGGCGACCAACGAGGCGCCCGACGGCGTCGCGCCGTCGACCGGGTCGGAGGGACGCACCAGCAAGGCCTCGGCGTCATCGGCAGTGTCGAACCAGCGGCCGCCCTGGTCCGGATCCGTGAAGTGCGTCAGCGCGGTGTCCAGGAGCGCTTGCGCGGCGTCGAGCCAGGACTGATCGCCGGTGACCTGATACAGCGTCAGCAGGCCCGTCGCCAGGGCCGCGTAGTCCTCCAGAATTCCGGCACTGTCCCCGACCGCACCACCCAGGCTGGCTCGCCGCAGCCGGCCGTCGACCAGATGCAGGTCCAGCAGCCCACGGGCACAACCCGTTGCCGCGTCGAGGAATTCGGGCTTCCCGAGCGCGACGGCGGCCTCCGCGAGAGCGGTGACGGCGAAGCCGTTCCAGGCGGTGACGACCTTGTCGTCTCGACCCGGCTGCGGCCGCAGCGCCCTGGCCGCCATCAGTTTCGCGCGGACCTGCTCGAAGCGTGCGGCATCGTCGGGATCGGCCGCCAGCTGCAGCACCGAACTGCCGGGCTCGAACGTGCCGGCAGTGGTGACCTCGAAAAGCGAAGCGGCCCAGTGTCCGTCGTCGTCCCCCAGCACGGAGACCAGCTCCGCGGGCGTCCACACGTAGGTCAGGCCCTCATGTCCGGCCGTGTCAGCGTCCAGCGACGAGACGAACATGCCGCCGGCACCGAGGTCGTCGATGATGAACCGCGCTGTCTCCTCGGCGACCTTGCGCGCCAAGGCGTTTCCGGTCAGTCGCGCCCAGTGCGCATATACCCGCAGCAGCAAAGCGTTGTCGTACAACATCTTTTCGAAATGCGGCACTACCCACGAGGCGTCCACACTGTACCGGGCGAAGCCGCCGGCCAGTTGGTCGTAGATGCCGCCGCGCGCCATGGCGCCGCACGTACGCTCCACCGCATCCAGACCGGACCCGGTGCGTTCGTAGTGCCGCAGCAGAGCTTCCAGCAATGCCGAGGGCGGGAACTTGGGTGCAGCCCCAGAGCCGGTGCCGAAGCCACCTCTGTCGGTGTCCTCGTCCCGCAGCACGGCGGCAACGGCGTGGTCGCACAGTTCGGGCGAAGGGACCGGTCCACCCGACGGCAGTCCGGACGACATCTTGCGCAGCTCGGAGGCGATCTGGTCGGACGCCTTCTCCACCTCGTCCCGCCGGTTCTGCCAGGTGTCGGTGACCGCCGAAAGCAGCTGCAGGAAGCTGTCTTTCGGGTAGTAGGTGCCGCAGAAGAAGGGCCGGCCGTCGGGCGTCAGGAAGCACGTCATGGGCCAGCCGCCCTGTCCGGTCATCGCGACGGTGGCACTCATGTAGATCGCGTCGAGGTCGGGACGTTCCTCCCGGTCGACCTTGATGCACACGAAACCGGCATTGGCCACAGCGGCAACGTCCGCGGACTCGAAGGACTCGTGCGCCATCACGTGACACCAGTGGCACGCCGCATAGCCGATCGACAACAGGATCGGCACGTCCCGTCGCGCGGCCTCGGCCAGCGCCTCCGGTGTCCACTGCTGCCAGTGCACCGGGTTGTCGGCGTGCTGGCGCAGGTACGGGCTGGTGGCCTGGGCGAGGGTGTTCACCGGGCGCCGATCAAGCGGCGAGGTACGAGCCGCGATGAAGAGCCCGATACATCAGAGGTTGCCATCCTTCGAGTCTGACCCAGCTTCTGGCTTGTCCGCATCCTCGCGCCCAGCATCGGCCGCCGGAGCCTCCGGCGACACGCCACCGACGGTGCCGTCGTCGACCGCCTGATCCGGTTCCGGATGCGCGGGGTCGAAGGATTCGGGCAGCTTGCGCAGGTGCCGGTTCATCGACCAGACCAGGGCCACGACGGCGATCAACAGGACCAGCGTGATCACGAGCCCGGCGGGGCTGGCCTTGCCGAAGTCGGGACCCGTCTGGCGTGGGCCCTCGGCCAGCAGGATGGTGAGCGGAACAGAAATCACAGTGATACTCCCGTGAACAGATCGGTCTCGGGCAACGTCACCGGAACCCTGGATCGGGCCAATTCGTACTCCTCGGTCGGCCATAGCCGCTGCTGCCATTCGATGGGCGCGCGGAAGAAATCGCCGTTCGGGTCGATCTGCGTGGCGTGGGCCAGCAGCGCCTGGTCCCGCTGCTCGAAGAAGTCGGCGCACTCGATGCGGGTGGTCACCCGGTTGGCGAACGGATCGTGGTCGGGGTCCCAGTGCTGCAGCCACTTCTCGAACGGCCCGACTTCCCCGTATTTGGCGAACTCGTCCTGCAGCAGCTGCATGCGCCGGCGCAGGAAGCCGTGGCCGTAGTACAGCTTCGAGATGCTCCAGGGATCGCCCTCGTCGGGGAACCGCACATGGTCGGCGGCCGCTTCGTAGGCGGCCATCGACACCTGGTGGCAGCGGATGTGGTCGGGGTGCGGGTAACCGCCGTTCTCGTCGTACGTGGTGATCACGTGCGGCCGGAACTCGCGGATCACCCGCACCAGCCGGCGGACGGGCTCTTCGATCGGCACCACCGCAAAGCAGTCGTCGGGCAGCGGCGGCAGCGGATCACCCTCGGGCAGCCCCGAGTCGACGAACCCCAACCAGTGGTGCTCGACGCCCAGAATCTCGGCGGCCTTGGCCATCTCGTCGCGACGGACCTCGTGGATCCGGCCGTGCACCTCGGGTAGGTCCATCGCCGGATTGAGGATGTCGCCGCGCTCGCCCCCGGTCAGGGTCACGACCATGACCCGGGCGCCGTTGGCCGCGTATTTGGCCGTGGTGGCCGCACCCTTGCTCGACTCGTCGTCGGGGTGCGCGTGCACCGCCATCAACCGCAGTTCGCTCACGTGTGCCTTACCTACTGTCTCTACTCGGTGGGACAACTCGATGCAGTCCAACCATGTCGCTGGGTTCTATAGTTCCAGTCCAAGTAATTCGAACCGACCGATGGGCACCCAAAGCAGCCATGATCGAGCGTCCGACCGCCCGCTACGGGCAGCAGCGCATGTCCCGGCTGACCCGTCGCCGCATCGCGATCGGCCTCACGCTCCTCATCGTCGTTGCTGGTGTAGCGCTTGCCTTCGTCGGTTTTCAGCGCCTGGGGACGTCCCCGGTCAAGGGCGAGTTGAGCAGCTACAAGCTGGTCGACAACGAAACGGTGGCGGTGACGATCTCGGTCACGCGCGAGGACCCGGCCCAGCCGGCGGTGTGCATCGTGCGGGCCAAAGCAGCCGACGGCAGCGAAACCGGGCGGCGCGAGATCCTGATCGCACCGGCAGCGGCCAAGACCGTCCAGGTGACGGCGGTGGTGAAGTCGACAAAACCGCCGGTCGTCGGCGACGTCTACGGCTGCGGCACGGACGTGCCGTCGTACCTCGTCGCGCCCTGAACGCCGGCCGGGCGGCCAACCGTCGGGCGAACTCCGAACTGCGAAATCATGACAGTTTGGAGACGCCCAAGTGGTACGCTTGCTCAGTACACGGTTCCGACTGGGGCCGTGTATTGCTGCATTAGCGGGCACCTGCTGGCACCTTCGGGGGGACCCAGAACCTAGCGACGCCCTCGCCATCGCAGCACCGCCGGCCCCAAGCAACGGGGCAACCCCGGACACGACGCCCGGGTATACACGCACGCTTACAACGACAGGAGAGCAGCAGACATGACCGATACCCAGGTCACCTGGCTCACCGAAGAGGCATTCGAGCGCCTGAAGGCTGAGCTCGATCAGCTGATCGCGAACCGCCCGGTCATCGCTGCCGAAATCAACGACCGCCGCGAAGAGGGCGACCTCCGCGAGAACGGCGGCTACCACGCAGCCCGCGAAGAGCAGGGGCAGCAGGAAGCCCGCATCCGTCAGCTGCAGGACCTCCTGAGCAACGCCAAGGTCGGTGAGGCACCGAAGAAGTCCGGTGTGGCACTGCCCGGCTCGGTCGTCACCGTCTACTACGACGAGGACCAGAACGACACCGAGACGTTCCTCATCGCCACCCGCCAGGAGGGCGTCACCGACGGCAAGCTCGAGGTGTACTCCCCCAACTCGCCGCTCGGCCACGCGCTGATCGATGCCAAGGTCGGCGAGGTGCGCAGCTACACGGTGCCCAGCGGCGCCACTGTCAAGGTCACCCTGGTCAAGGCCGAGCCCTATCACGCCTAGTCCTGCCACGGCCTGCCACGACCGGCTGGCCACCGGCTGACCATCCATGGCTCAGATCGCCGAAGACCTGTATCTGCTGCTCCTGGACAATTCGTCGGCACAGCCGGGTCTGGACCAACCACGTCGGCACCGGGTGTTGTCCGGTGCCGTCCTGCTGGACCTGGCGCTGGCGTGCCGTATTCGGCCCGCCGCGCCAGGTGACAGCGCACCCGACGGCCACCTGGTCGCCCTTTCCGGCGACGACGTCGTCGACCCCGTATCGGCGCCGGCACTGGAGTTGCTGCGGCAACGTCCGCGACGACCTGCCGCGGTGCTGTCCAAGCTCCGTAAAGACACCGAGAGCAGTCTCATCGACCAACTGGAGCGCGCCGGGCAACTGCGACGGCAGCCGTTGGGCGGCAACAGGTTCCGTCCGCAGTTTGCGTTGCCAATGACGGACCGGGCGCGAGTCGGCCGGGCTCGTTCGGAGATGCTGTCGGCGCTGTTCGATCGCAGACCACCCAGTCCGGCGACGGCAGCCATCATCACGCTGCTGCACACCGTCGACGGTCTGGGTTCCCTGATGAGCCTCAACGACCGCGGCTGGCGCTGGGTGCATGCGCGCGCCGGCGACATCGCCAGCGGGCATTGGGTCAACGAATACGAGACCGGCGTCGCCGAGGTGAACCTCGCCGTCACCGCCGCCGCGGTACGGGGCGCCCTCGTCTCCTGACGACCCGGCTAACCCAGCGCCTGCTCCAGGTCACCGACCAGGTCGGCCACATCCTCGATGCCGACCGACAGCCGGACCAGGTCGCTCGGCACCTCCAGCTGCGAGCCGGCGGTCGACGCATGCGTCATGGCACCCGGCAGCTCGATCAGCGACTCCACCCCGCCCAGCGACTCGGCGAGGATGAAAATCTCGGTGCGCGAGCACAATTCGCGGGCGGCCTGCTCACCGCCGCGCAGCCGCACCGACACCATGCCGCCGAATCCACTCATCTGCCTGGCGGCCACCTCGTAGCCCGGATGACTGGACAGTCCCGGGTACAGCACTGTCGCAACCGCCTTGTGGTCGTTGAGGAATTCGGCCACCCGCAGAGCATTTTCGCAGTGCCGCTGCATACGCAGCGGCAGCGTCTTGAGGCCGCGGTACGTCAGGTAGGCGTCGAACGGACCCGGCACCGCGCCGGCACCGTTCTGCAGGAACGCGAACTTCGCGTCGAGCTCTTCGTCGCCCGTCACCAGTGCGCCGCCGACGACGTCCGAGTGCCCGCCGATGTACTTGGTGGTGGAGTGCAGCACGATGTCCGCCCCAAGCGACAGCGGCTGCTGCAGCGCCGGCGAGGCAAAGGTGTTGTCCACCAAGACCTTCACCCCCGACGTCGCGCCGATCTGCACGATGCCCGCGATGTCGGCGATGGACAGCAGCGGGTTGGTCGGGGTCTCCACCCAGATCAGCCGGGTCTTCGATGTGATCGCCGCGCGCACCTCGTCGAGGTTCGACAGCTGCGCCGGCGTATGCGTGATGCCCCACTGGGTGAACACCTTGTCGATCAGCCGGAAGGTGCCGCCATAGGCGTCGTCGGGGATGACGATGTGGTCGCCCGGACGCAGCAGAGCACGCAGCGCGCAGTCGGTGGCGGCCATGCCGGAGCTGAACGCGCGCGCGTAGTTCCCACCCTCGACCGCGGCCAGCAGCGTCTCCAACGCGGACCGGGTCGGGTTACCGGTGCGGGCGTACTCGAAACCGCCACGCAGCCCGCCGACACCGTCCTGCGCGAACGTCGAACTGGCGTAGATGGGGGTGTTTACGGCGCCGGTCTGTGGGTCCGGCCGGAACCCGGCGTGGATTGCGCGGGTGGACGGCCCGTAGGCCCGGTAGTGGTCTGCCTGGCTGCGCTGCTCACTCACAGGCGCCAGCCTAGTCGCGCAGTTTGCGTCCTTGGGGGTCGGGAACGTTCCCCATCAGGATCATGATGCCGTCGATCAACGGCCAGATGGCGCCGATACCGCAGGTGACGAGTGAGACGACGAGCTGCAACACACCGATGTTCGTGTAGCCGAGATAAAATCGCCCGACGCCGAGGCCGCCCAACAAGATCTGCAGCAGGCCGGCCGTCACCTTCGACTTGTCCGACAACGGCAGCCCGGTCAACGGGTCCCGACCGAACGGCGCGGACGGATCGAACGCATACTGCGGCGCATAGCCATAGCCCGGTGGCGGGTAACCCGGCTGCTGCGCGTACCCCGGCGGCGGGTAGCCGGGCTGCTGCGGATACCCCGGCTGTTGCGGGTACCCCGGATATCCCGGTTGCCCGAACTGCGACTCACCCGGTTGCTGCGGTGCGGACCCGTCGCCGGGCTCGTATGGATTCGACATGGCGTCCCCTAGTAGGTAGTCGTTGTGGAGCCGGTGCTGCCCACGATGAGCGCGATCAGGCCGAAGTAGAACAGGGCGATCAGCGCGAAGATGGCCAAACCGATATAGCCGACGATCATGCCGGCGAGGGCCATGCCCTCGCCCTCCTCACCGCTCTGCTTGATCTGCGACTTGGCCAGATGCCCGAAAATGACGCCGAGAATCGAGGTGGCCGCACACGTCGCCAGGCCCAGCAGCGAACAGACCAACGACGCGATGGCCAGCCCGTTGGTCTTCGGCACCGGCGCGTAACCCATGGGCATCATGCCCGGCATCGGCGGCATGCCCGGATATCCCTGAGCTACAGGCGGATACGGCGCGGCCGGCGGCGGGTAGCCGGGGCCCGGGTAGCCGGGGCCTGGGTATTCGGGGCCCGGGTATCCGGGGCCGGGGTATCCGGTGACCGGCGGCGGGGTAAACGCCTCCGGCGCCGGCGTCGACGGGTAGGCCTCCGTGCCGTAGGCCGGGAGCGGCGGCATCCCGTAGGCCGGGGTCGAAGCCTCCGGCTCCCCCGCACCCTGGTTCTGGTCGTGCTCAGTCATCGTTCACCCCGTCTATCCGAGCCCTGAGCGACCAGCGTAGCCGGGGCCGGCACTCGCTTTCCGGCGAACTCCCGGTGTAGAACTGCACCATGACAGCCTCGATCGACAACTTGCTGGGCACTGACGACCTGCTGAGCGCCGAGGACATCGAATTGCGCACCATGGTCCGCCAGTTCGGCGAACAGCGGTTGCGTCCTTTCATCGCCGAGTGGTTCGAGAACGGTTCAGTACCCGTTCGGGAGATCGCAGCGGAAGTCGGCAAGCTGGGCCTGCTCGGCATGCACCTCACCGGGTACGGCTGCAGTGGTTCGACCGCAACGGCATACGGGCTGGTGTGCCAGGAACTCGAAGCGGTCGACAGCGGAATCCGCTCGCTGGTGTCGGTGCAGGGGTCGCTGGCGATGTTCGCGATCCATCACTGGGGCAGCGAGGAACAACGCGAGCAGTGGCTGCCCGGAATGGCGGCCGGCGATTTGATCGGCTGTTTCGGTCTCACCGAACCGGACTTCGGATCCAACCCTGGCGGCATGCGCACCACCGCCCGCCGCGACGGTGCTGACTGGATCCTCAACGGGTCGAAGATGTGGATCACCAACGCTTCCGTCGCCGACGTCGCGGTGGTGTGGGCCCGCGCCGAGGAAGGCGTGCTGGGATTCGCGGTGCCCACGGACACACCGGGTTTCAGCGCCCGGGAGATGACGCACAAGATGTCGCTGCGGGCCTCGGTCACCTCCGAATTCAGCCTCGACGACGTGCGCCTGCCGGAATCGGCCCGACTGCCCGGCGCCCGCGGCCTGTCCGGTCCGCTGAGCTGTCTGTCGGAGGCGCGCTTCGGCATCGTCTTCGGCGCGGTCGGCGCGGCACGTGATTGCCTGCAGGCGGCCCTGGACTACGTCGGCACCCGCACGGTGTTCGACAAGACGCTCGCGGAGTACCAACTGACGCAGGCCAAGATCGCGGACATGGCTGTCGAACTGGGCAAGGCACAGCTGCTCGCGCTGCAACTCGGCCGACTCAAAGACGCCGGGAAGATCCGGCCCGAACAGGTCAGCGTCGGCAAGCTGAACAACGTGCGCGAGGCCATCAAGATCGCTCGGCAATGTCGAACTCTGTTGGGCGCCAACGGCATCACCCTGGAGTACCCGGTGATCCGGCACGCCAACAACTTGGAGTCGGTCCTGACCTACGAGGGCACATCCGAGGTACACCAGCTGGTGATCGGGCAGGCCTTGACGGGAGTCAGTGCGTTCCGCTGACGGGGGTGCGCTTGCGTGGCGGTGTCACGCAGACCGTCTCCATGACCGAGTCGGCGAACGTCTGCCGCTTGGCATCCCACAGCGGCCGCAGGTACCCGACCATCGACAGGTCGGTCAGATGTACCGCCTGCCGTAGCAGAGACCGCGCGAAACCTATTGGTGCCCCGGAGGTTTCACCGACTACCCGCAAGTGCAGCGCGGTCTTGCCCAAGCTGGCGCCGGTGCGTCCCTGGCGGTAACCGAAGTTCCAGACCAGATACCCGACCATCAGCACCCAGGTCGCGACGAGGCTGACGTAGCCCAGCGTCGAGTAGCCGTCGCCGCATTGAGCGCCACCGTCGAATGCGGAGGTATCGGTGTCGCACAGCCGGTCTCGGGTGAACCAGACCAGCGCCGCACCGGTCGCGGCGAGTACGAGCAGCGGCAGCAGGTCGATGACGGTGGCAACAGCTCGTCGCCACCACGGCGCATACGTCATCAACGGGTCGGCACGCAGACGGTCGACATGATCTTGTCCGCCAGGGTCTGCCGCTTGGCATCCCACAGCGGGAACAGGTACCCGGCAAACACCGGGACTGCGTCGACGAGGTGGGCCAGCTGCCGTACCACCGACCGGCCGAAGCCGACGGGCTCGCTCGTCTTTTCGTCGATCACCTGGAAGTGGAACAGCCGCTTACCCAGGCTGGAGCCTGTAGTGCCTTGCAAATAGCCGTGATTCCACACCATGAACAACACCGCGATGACGATGCCGGCCAGCCAGATCAGCACGCCGGCGACAGAGTTCCCGGTGGCACAGAACGGGCCGATGCTGTAGTCCGCTTGATCGGCAAGGCATTTCGTCACGCGCTGGGATCGCTCGATCAGTCCGCCGACGATGATGACGAACAGCGGGGGAACCCGGTCGACGAGGCTTGCCGCCACGCGGGCCCACCAAGGTGTGTTGTTCACGTCGTCCTGTTCCATGTGGTGCCGTCATGCCTGTTCGGGGGCCGCGACCAACCGGCCACGTCCCCCGAACAGGCCACGGCGTTACGGCGTCAGCGGGGCGACCTGACCGCCGCTGAGGCGACGGTAGGTGTACACCAGCATCAGCGAGGCAACCGGACCGGATATCAGGACGCCGACGCCGCAGGCGAGCACGCCGGCCGCGGCGATCAAACCCGCCACCAGCCAAACCAGGATCACCTGTCCGACATTGGCTTTCACGATGTCGATGCTGGCCTTCACCGCGTCGATCGGTGACAGATTGCGATCGACCAGGGCCGGGTGCGCGAACATCGCGAACAAAGCGACGATCAGACCGGGGATGACGCACAACACGTAACCGATACCGACGAGCACGCCAACGATGAGCGTCAGCAGGATCATCGGGCCGATGTAGCGCGGCTTGAAGAACGAGCCGATGGTGGTCGGCTGTCCGTCTGCGATGCCCAGCAGGCCGACGTACTGAGCCGACGAGATGGCCGCCGCGACCACCAGCAGCACGAGGTAACCGAGCACCAATACGGCGATGCTGGCCGGCCCCAGCGAGGTGACGTTGTACGAGTAGCTGAAGCCGGCGTCGTCCGCCGAGTAGCTGGACATCGAAGTATCGGCCAACCCCAGGACGCCGAACTCCACGATTGTTGCGATCACACCGACGATGAGGCTGTAGACCAACATCGACACGATCAGCGGTGCCGGGTTCTTGGTGAACTTGTTCCAGGCCCACGACAGCGCATCGCCGATGCTGAAGGCGGCCGCACCGCCCGGTGCACCGTACGGGTACCCGGCGGGCGGGTACGCACCCGGAGGCGGAGGGGCGAAGCCACCCTGCGGCGGCGGGGGCGGCGGGTAGGCACCGCCCGGCGGGGGCGGCGGGTATCCGCCTTGCGCGGGAGGCGGGAAGCCACCCGGAGGCGGGGGCGGGTAGCCGCCCTGCGGCGGCGGCGGGTAGCCACCCTGCGGAGGCGGCGGGTAGCCACCGGCCGGAGGCGGCGGAAAGCCACCGGCCGGCGGTGCCTGCGGAATGTATTCCGTCGGAGCACCCCCCGGAGGCGGCGGGGGGAACCCACCCGGCGGTGGCTGCGGAATGTACTCCGTCGGCTGATTAGCGTCCGGCGGCGTGCCTTCCGTCGGTTGGTCCGTCATCTTTCGTCCCTCCGAGCGATGTGGATGTGGCGTTTCTAGTTACAACGGTGAACTACACGTACAACGAAATGAACGGCGCTATAGGCACATTGCGAATAACAAACCAAATGCACAGTACCGTCAAAACAACTGGTGCGGCCCAGCGCCGATGCTGCCAACTGGTGATTCGCCGACCTGTGACGCGGCCGTAGGTCCAGGCGCCATAGGACCAGATCAGCAACACCAAGGCGACCAGACCGACCGCATTGAAGTGCAAAGCAGCCGAGAGCTGGCCGTGCATCAGCGAATACAGCATTCGCATGCTGCCGCAGCCGGGGCAATCGATGCCCAACAGCGCCTTGGTGGGGCAGACCGGAATCGGCCCGCCGGGCACCGTCGGGTCGCTCAGCCACACCGCGCAACACGTGACGCCGGCGGCGGCGGCAACGCCGAGCGGCCCGACGAGCGGGCTAACCGCCGTGGGCCGCTGCAGGTGTTGCATGCCTCTGGTCCGGCTAGCCGGAGTACGACGAATCGAACGAAACCGCGCCGATCAGCATCAGAACCACATAGATCACGGCCACGACGACACCGGCGATGGCACCCCACATGGCCCACTTCTTGGCGTCGGCCGCGGCGGCCTGGGCCAGGTCGGGCCGGCCCTGCGCCCACAACCCGCTGACCTGCGTCGCCTTGACGATCGACACGATGCCGAACGGCAGGCAGCAGAAGATGGTGACGAGGATGCCCCACACCAGGTTGTTGTCCGGTGGCCCGCCGGCACCGGGATAGCCACCGGCCTGCGGGTAACCGCCCGGCGGAGGCGGCGGGAAGTTACCCGGAGGGGGCGGCGGGAAATTCCCGGGCGGCGGAGGCGGGTACTCGGTCATCGTGGCCTTTCCAAAGGTGAACAGCGAGACACGAACGGTCCCGCCCTATCGGAGAAGATAAGTCAATCTCCCCTGCTTGGGTGACTATTTAGGCGAGCCGCCCTGCGACAGGAAACCGAGCAGATCGTGCCGGGTCAGCACCCCGACGGGCTTGCCGTCGTCGACGACCATCACGGCGTCGACCTCGCGCAGTTCCTTGGCCGCCGCGGACGCCAGCTCGCCGGCACCGATCAGCGGCAGCGGCGGGCTCATGTGCTGCGCCACCGCGTCGGCCAGTTTCGCCCGGCCTTCGAAAACCGCTGAGAGCAGCTCACGTTCGGACACGCTGCCCGCGACCTCACCGGCCATCACGGGCGGCTCGGCCCCGACCACCGGCATCTGGGAGACGCCGTACTCACGCAGGATGCTGATGGCGTCACGCACCGTCTCCGACGGATGCGTATGGACCAGGTCCGGCAGCGCCCCGGACTTGCCACGCAGCACATCGCCGACGGTGTGCTCCTCCGGCGTGCCGTCCAGCCGGCTGCGCAGGAAGCCGTACGACGACATCCACTCGTCGTTGAAAATCTTTGACAGATAACCTCTTCCGCCATCCGGAAGCAGGACGACGACGACGGCGTCCGGACCCTCGCGCTCGGCCACCTTGATCGCGGCGACCGCGGCCATGCCGCAGGAACCGCCGACCAGCAGGGCCTCTTCGCGCGCCAGGCGCCGGGTCATGTCGAACGAGTCGGCGTCGGACACGGCGATGATCTCGTCGGGGATACTCGGGTCGTAGGCCGACGGCCAGAAGTCCTCACCGACGCCCTCGACCAGGTACGGCCGGCCGGTGCCGCCGGAGTACACCGAGCCCTCGGGGTCGACGCCGACGATCTTCACCCGGCCACCCGAGACCTCTTTGAGGTAGCGGCCGGTGCCGGTGATGGTGCCGCCGGTGCCGACGCCGGCCACGAAATGTGTGATCTTGCCGTCGGTGTCGGCCCAGATCTCCGGGCCGGTGGTCTCGTAGTGGCTGGCCGGGCCGTTCGGGTTGGAGTACTGGTCGGGCTTCCACGCGCCGTCGATGTCGGTGACCAGGCGGTTGGAGACGCTGTAGTAGCTGTCCGGGTGGTCGGGAGCGACGGCTGTCGGGCAGACGACGACCTCGGCGCCGTACGCGCGCAGGACATTCTGCTTGTCCTCGCTGACCTTGTCCGGGCAGACGAAGATGCACTTGTAACCGCGCTGCTGCGCGACGATGGCGAGCCCGACGCCGGTGTTACCGGAGGTCGGTTCGACGATGGTCCCGCCGGGCTTGAGCAGTCCGGCTTCCTCGGCGGCGTCGATCATCTTGATCGCGATGCGGTCCTTGGCGCTGCCGCCGGGGTTGAGGTATTCGATCTTGGCTGCCACCACCCCGGAACCCGCTGGGACAACTGAGTTCAGTTGGACCAGAGGCGTATTGCCGATGAGCTCACTGACGTGCCGGGCGATGCGCATGGGTACATGTTGTCAGGCCGCACCCCGGTCGCGCATGCGGGATTACCAGGTTGCCTCGCGGATGTACTCGCCGATCTGCTTGAGCGACCGGTCGGCCTCCTTGACCAGCGGGGTCGCGAGCTGGAACACGTGCATCTGGCCGGGCCACACATGCACCTCGACCGGGACACCGCAGGCGGCCAGCATGTGGGCGGCCTTACGCGCGTCGTTGAGCAACACCTCGGAGCCGGAGACGTGGATCAGGGTGCGCGGCAGACCGGGCTCGATGTGGTCGAGCGGCTCGTAGATCTCTTCGGGCTGGCCGTCGACGATGTGGCGCTTGGCGGCGTGCTCGATGAGTTCGACCAGCGCGTCGAAGGCATGCGGCGGGAACATCGCGTCGGACTTCATGTTCGGGTGCTGGGCCCGGCTGTCGTTGTCGATCTCGAACAGCGGCGACATGGTCGCCACCGCGGCCGGCAACTCGCCCTCCTCCTGCAGCTTCTCGGCCAGCGCCAGTGACAGATAGCCGCCCGCCGAATCCCCGGCGAGCACGATCTGATCCGGCTCGTAGCCCTTCAGGCGCAGCCAGCGGTAGGCGTCGTGGCAGTCCTCGAGCGCCTCGCCGATCGAATGCTTGGGGATCATCCGGTAGTCGACCACCAACACGGGAGCGTCGGCGTACTTCGACAGCGCACCGACCACCCGACCATGGGTGTGCACGCCGCAGGTCAGGAACGCCCCGCCGTGCATGTAGAGGATGACGCTGCGCCTGCCGTCGGCCGGCAATACGCCTTTGGCCCGCACCAGGTGCGCCGTGCAGTTCGGCAAACCGATGGTGGCGCGGACGGTGCCCGGCTCGGGCCGCATGACGCGGGCGACGAAGTCCACCATTCCCCACGGCCAGGGCGCCTTCGGAACGTAGCTACCGATGGTCAGAGTTGACTTGATAGCGAGTGTCGCGGCCACCGACATCAGGCGGCCGGCCAGGCTGGGACCGTCCTCGACGATCTCTACCGGCGCGCCGTCGCTGACCGGATAGCGGCGTGGTTTCCGCCCTTTAGCAGCACTTATAGCAACACTATGGGTTCTGACAACCCTGCTCGGTGCGGTCATCGCCACCACTCCTACGCCTTTGTAGTTCCGGTGCACTTCGTTATTTACGTCACTAAATAGACAACCCGCGTAACTTAGCTTGCCACCGGTATCTAGATCAACAATCAAAGTCACCGAATTGATGCCCCAGTCGATATGGTCACGTGACCGCGCCACCCGCGGTTCATCGACCTGCGAATCTCCGCAACCCACCTAAACTGAACACCGTGGGCACACGTGCACCGCGCCGGACGACCATCGCTCTGGCGACCGCAGCCACCATTGCCTCGACGGGTTCGTTCTACGTCGGGGCACGGAACCTCTTGAGCGGCCAGGCGGCCAAGGCGCGCCGGGTGATCCCCAAATCGTGGGAGGTCCCGCCCCGCGCCGACGGCGTCTACAGCCCCGGCGGCGGACCCGTCGAGAAGTGGCAGCGCGGGGTGCCTTTCGACCTCCATCTGATGATCTTCGGCGACTCCACCGCCACTGGATACGGCTGCCGGGTCGCCGACGAGGTGCCCGGAGTGCTGGTCGCCCGCGGGCTGGCACAGCAGTCCGGCAAACGAATCCGGTTGTCCACCAAGGCAATCGTGGGGGCGACCTCGAAGGGGCTGTCCGGCCAGATCGACGCCATGTTCGTGGCCGGCCCGCCACCGGACGCGGCGGTCATCATGATCGGTGCCAACGACATCACCGCCGTCAACGGCATCGGGCAGTCGGCCCGCCGACTCGGCAACGCCGTGCAGCGCCTGCACGCCAGCGGCGCGGTGGTCGTCGTCGGCACGTGTCCGGATTTCGGCGCCATCGCCGCCATCCCCCAGCCCCTGCGCCTCGTGGCCCGCAACCGGGGCCTGCGGCTGGCGCGCGCGCAGGCCGGTCAGGTGCGTTCGTACGGCGGCGTGCCGGTGCCGTTCTCCGACCTGCTGGCACCCGATTTCCTCAAGGCTCCCGAGGTGCTCTTCTCGTCGGACATGTTCCATCCGTCGGCCGCCGGATACTCGCTGGCCGCCCAACAGCTGCTGCCCGCGCTGTGTGAAGCGTTGGGCGAGTGGACAACTGACTCGCCGCCGGCATCCGCGCTGGTCTCCCGGACCGCGGACGTGACGAGCCTGCTGGCCCGGCTGGCCGGCATGGCGCGCGTTTGGCGTCGCACGACAGGCGTACCCGCGCCGATCGTCGCTCCCGTCACGGGATAAATTCGCCGGGAAGCAATTTTTGGATCCTTAGGAGCCCGTCATGCCCGAAGCCGTCATCGTCTCCACCGCCCGTTCCCCCATCGGCCGTGCCGTCAAGGGCTCGCTGGCCACCATGCGGCCCGACGACCTCGCCGCCCAGATGGTGCGCGCCGCCCTGGACAAGGTCCCCGCGCTGGACCCGCGCGACGTCGCCGACCTGATGATGGGTTGCGGACAGCCCGGCGGTGAGGCCGCCTACAACATCGGCCGCGCCGTGGCCGTCGAGCTCGGCTACGACTTCATGCCGGGCACCACCGTCAACCGGTACTGCTCGTCGTCGCTGCAGACCACCCGCATGGCCTTCCACGCCATCAAGGCCGGCGAGGGTGACGTGTTCATCTCCGCCGGTGTCGAGACCGTGTCCCGCTTCGGCGTCGGCGCCGCCGACGGCGCCCCGAACAGCAAGAACCCGCTGTTCGACGAGGCTCAGGCCCGTACCGTCAAGCAGGCCGAGGGTGCCACCGAGTGGCACGACCCGCGCGAGGACGGCGTGCTGCCCGACGTCTACATCGCCATGGGCCAGACCGCCGAGAACGTCGTGCTGCACACCGGCATCAGCCGCGAGGACCAGGACCACTGGGGCGTCCGTTCGCAGAACAAGGCCGAGGAAGCCATCAACTCGGGCTTCTTCGAGCGCGAGATCGTCCCGGTCACCCTGCCCGACGGCACCGTCGTCTCCAAGGATGACGGCCCGCGCGCCGGCACCACGTACGAGAAGATCAGCCAGCTGCAGCCGGTGTTCCGCCCGAACGGCACCATCACCGCCGGTAACGCCTGCCCGCTGAACGACGGCGCCGCCGCCCTGGTGATCATGAGCGACGCGAAGGCCAAGGCCCTGGGCCTGACCCCGCTGGCTCGCATCGTCTCGACGGGTGTGTCGGGTCTGTCCCCGGAGATCATGGGCCTGGGCCCGATCGAGGCCGTCAAGCAGGCCCTCGGCCGCGCCAACATGGCCATCGGTGACGTCGACCTGTACGAGATCAACGAGGCCTTCGCCGTGCAGGTGCTGGGCTCGGCCCGTGCCCTGGGCATGGACGAGGACCGCCTGAACGTCTCCGGCGGCGCCATCGCCCTCGGCCACCCGTTCGGTATGACCGGCGCCCGCATCACCACGACGCTGATCAACAACCTGCAGACCCACGACAAGCAGTTCGGCATCGAGACCATGTGTGTCGGTGGCGGCCAGGGTATGGCCATGATCATCGAGCGGCTCAGCTAGTTCGACCTCAGGCGATGGCCCCGCGCTTCGGTGCGGGGCCATCGTTTTGCGTTGACCCTGTACTCCAGGCGCAAAAGTTCGAGTGCCTTGCGCCTCAGATACAGGGTCAACGTGTTCCTGGGGAGTTCTGGCGTTGACCCTGAATCCTTGGGCTAACTTGCGCGTCCGGCGCTGGGAGACGGCAGAAATACTGCAGGATTTCGTCGATACAGCGCCCGCGCCCACGCGCGATTCATCCATCCGCTGATCTCTGCACGACGATGACCGGCGGCCACTTTCACAATCGTCCACCCAAGACCGGCGAGGTATTCATTTCGCGCGATGTCATAGCCGATCTGGGACCCGTGCTGCTCACCGTCGTACTCCACCGCCAACATCAATTCCTCCCATCCCATGTCCAAGTAGTACTTGGGCCTGCCGTCGGGGCCTGGCACCGGAATCTGGGTCTGCGGCCGCGGAAAGCCTTCGTCCATCAGCAACAGCCTCAACCGGGTTTCTTTCGGGGATTGGGCACCGGCGTCATAGAGATCCAGGGCGCGCTCCAGTTGGCGCAGCCCGCGGGTGTGGTGGTGCCGGCTCGCCACCGCGCGAACGGCGTCGGCAGTCAAACTCGTCGCCGCACCTAGAGCGTCGAGTCGTGCAACGGCGTCGTTGAGATGGCCCCGGCGCCCGAGGTCGAATGCCGTACGGGCGGGCGCGGTCACCGAGATGCCCTCAATCTGACGAACCTCACCCTCGAGGACCAGGTCGTCGCGGACGACGACGTTCCGCGGCGGACGGGTGTTCGCGTAAATCAGCTCGATGGGCGCGTCGTCAGGTACCCAGCGAGCGCCGTGCAGCGCGGCTGCAGCACTCCCGGCAATGAGGGCCCGGCGCCCAGACCACAACCATGCGGCCTTTGTCCGCTGCCGCAACGACGGGTCCGTTCGCTTGTCCAGGTAGACGTTCGGCAGTATCGCCCGGTAGCGGCGACGAAGCTCGTAGCGGGTGAGCGCCCCCGCCACGACAGCCTCGCTGCCGAGGAAGGGCTCGGATTCGATGTGCATGCCGATACGGTCTGGCGACGGGCCGACGTCAGAACCACGACAACGACAGCCGGAGCCACGGTGTGTGGATCAACTGCGATCTGTGCACAACTCACGTTGAGCCTGAATACGCGGCGCGCCGGTGCGGGCAGATCGCGCCATGCGTACAGGGTCAAGGCCTCGACGGGCGAGCGGGACGTTCACCCTGAATCGGCGCCGCAAGAGTGCGAGTACCGCGCGCCATCAGTACAGGATCAACCGCAGGCGGCGTCCGCCCCATAGACTTTCGGCCCAATGATCACCATCGGAACCCCTCTGTCACCCAGCGCGACCAAGGTCATGCTGCTCGGCTCCGGCGAACTCGGTCGCGAAGTACTGATCGCGTTGCAGCGCCTGGGCGTCGAGACCATCGCCGTCGACCGCTACCCGAACGCACCGGGACACCAGGTGGCCCACCACGCCCGGACCATCTCGATGACCGATCCCGACCAGCTCAAGGCGCTGATCGAGGCCGAGAAACCGGACCTGGTGGTGCCCGAGATCGAGGCCATCGCGACGCCGGCGCTGCAGGAACTCGAGGATGCCGGTGTGGTGCGGGTGATCCCGACTGCCCGGGCCGCCCGCCTGACCATGGACCGCGAGGGCATCCGCCGGCTGGCTGCTGAGGAGCTCGGGGTGCCGACCAGCCCCTACAAGTTCTGCGATTCGCTGGAGGAGCTGCAGGACGCCATTGACGGCGCCATCGGCTACCCCTGCGTGGTCAAACCCGTCATGAGCAGCTCGGGCAAGGGCCAAAGCAAACTCGACGGACCGGACGACGTCGCGAAGGCCTGGGAGTACGCGATGGGCGGGGCACGCGTCACCAATACCCGGATCATCGTCGAGGGCTTCGTCGACTTCGATTACGAGATCACGCTGTTGACCGTCCGCGCCGTCGGGGCGAGCGAAGCGACGGGAGAAAACGCGGACGCTGACGGCGCCATCGTTACGAAGTTCTGCGAACCCATCGGGCACCGCCAGGTCGCCGGCGACTACGTGGAGAGCTGGCAGCCGCACCCGATGTCGGCCGCGGCCCTGGCCAATGCCCAGCAGATCGCGCACAAGGTCACCGAAAACCTCGGCGGGCAGGGCGTTTTCGGTGTCGAGTTGTTCGTCAAGGGCGACCAGGTGTGGTTCAGCGAAGTCAGCCCACGGCCGCACGACACCGGGATGACGACGATGATCACCCAGTGGCAGAACGAGTTCGAGCTGCATGCCCGCGCCATCCTCGGCCTGCCCGTGGACACCTCACTGAAGAGTCCAGGCGCCAGCGCGGTGATCTACGGTGGCGTCGAGGCCGAGGGCATCGTCTTCGACGGCGTCGATGACGCCCTCCAGGTGCCGGGCACCGACCTTCGCCTGTTCGGCAAGCCGGAGAGCTTCCGGACCCGCCGGATGGGTGTGGCCCTGGCCCGGGCCGACGATGTCGACACCGCACGCCGCAACGCCGCCGAGGCCGCGAGCCGGGTCATGCCCCGCGCGGTCTGATCACGACGCGAAGAAGGGGCGCCCGCCGAAGCGGACGCCCCTTCTCTCGGAACAGAGCTAGTCGTTGTTGAAATAACTAAGCAGTCGCAGGATTTCGACGTACAGCCAGACCAGCGTGACGGTCAGGCCGAGGGCGACGCCCCACGCCGCCTTCTCCGGCGCACCGGCACGGATCATCTGATCCGCGGCGTCGAAGTCGACCAGGAAGCTGAATGCCGCCAGCGCGATGCAGACCAGCGAGAAGATGATCGCGATGGTGCCACCGCTGCGCAGGCCCATGCCGGCGCCGCCGCCCACACCGAACATGCCTAGCACCAGGTTGCCGAGCATCAGGGCAAGGACACCGAACATGCCGGCGACGAGCATCCGGGTGAACTTCGGGGTGACGCGGATGGCGCCGGTCTTGTAGACGACGAGCATGCCGAAGAACACACCGAAGGTGCCGAGGATGGCCTGGCCGATCAGGGCGCCGGCGTTGGCGCCGGACACCGCGAAGTTGGCCATGACGAACGAGAAGGCACCGAGGAACATGCCCTCGAGCACGGCGTAGGTGAGGACGATGGCCGGGTTGTCCTGCTTGCGGCCGAACGTGGCGATGAGCACCATCACCAGGCCGCCGAGGGCGCCGATCATGGCCAGCGGCCCGGCCAGCGCCAGGTTGGACATGATCACGAAGTACGAAACGACCGCGCTGACCGACAGCACCGCCAGCGTGATGCCGGTCTTGGTGACGACGTCATCGATGGTCAGCGGGCGGGCGAAGCCGGCCTGCTGAGGTGGGTATTGGGTGTATGGCTGGGCCATGGTCTGCTGGGCACCGTATGCGGCGGCGCCACTACCGAATTGCGCGTAACCGCCCTGCGACTTGGGCAGGGAACGAAATATCGGGTTGCTGCTCTCGCGCACCGTCTGGGTTCCTCTCCTGAAGCTGTGGTCCATCTGCTGACGAACACCCACACAACGTACGGCTTCGGGTGTTGGTTCCCGGCGAGACGGAGAAACTGGGAACTTACTGTGAAACGGTACCTGGTCGGCGTGGGCAGTGCGCAACGATCTAGATTGCTTACCGTGGCGGAAAACGAGGATATCCTAGTAAATGTCGAGAACGGCGTCGGCGTCGTCACGCTGAACCGACCGAAGGCCATCAATTCGCTCAATCACGTGATGGTCACGGGCCTCGCCGACGCACTCAACGCATGGGAGCACGACGACAGCGTGCGCGCGGTCCTGCTGACCGGCGCCGGCGAGCGCGGCCTGTGTGCAGGCGGTGACGTCATCGCGCTCTATCACAGCGCCAAGGCCGGAGACGACAACGCCAGGACCTTCTGGCACGACGAATACCTGCTCAACGCACACATCGGCCGTTACCCCAAGCCCTACGTCTCGCTGATGGACGGCATCGTGATGGGCGGCGGCGTCGGCGTCGGCGCCCACGGCAACATCCGCGTCGTCACCGAGAAGACCAAGCTCGGCATGCCCGAGGTCGGCATCGGCTTCATTCCCGACGTCGGCGGCACCTACCTGCTGTCGCGGGCGCCTGGACTGATCGGTCTGCACGCCGCGCTCACCGGTGCGCCATTCTCTGGCGCGGACGCCATCGCGCTGGGATTCGCCGACCATTTCGTCCCGCAGGCCGACCTCGCCGCCTTCCGCGACCTGATCATCAGCACCGGTCCGGACGCGGCACTGGCGAAGTACGCCGTCGAGCCACCCGCCAGTGAGCTGCTGGCGCAACGGCATTGGATCGACGAGTGCTACGCCGCCGACACTGTCGAGGAGATCTTGGCGGACCTGCGCGGTCACGCGGCCGCCGAAGCCAACGCCGCGGCCGACCTGATCGCCACCCGGTCTCCCATCGCGCTGACTGTCACACTGGAGGCCGTGCGCCGCGCCGCGAAACTACCGACCCTCGAAGACACCCTCGTCCAGGAGTTCCGAGTCTCGATGGCGTCACACAAGTCCCATGACTTCGTGGAGGGCATCCGAGCCCAGCTCGTCGACAAGGACCGCAACCCGCAGTGGTCCCCCGCTAGCCTGTCGGACTGCACCGCCGCCGACGTCGACGCCTACTTCGTCTCCGCCGACCCCGACCTGACTTTCTAGGAGCCCTCATGACTTTTGAAACCATCCTGGTCACCCGCGACGACCGCGTCGCCACCATCACCCTGAACCGGCCGAAGGCACTCAACGCGCTCAACAGCCAGGTGATGACCGAAGTCACCACGGCCGCAGCCGAACTCGATGCCGACCCGGGCATCGGCGCCATCATCGTCACCGGTAGCGAGAAGGCCTTCGCCGCCGGCGCCGACATCAAGGAGATGGCGAGCCTGACGTTCGCCGACGTGTTCTCACAGGACTTCTTCGCACTGTGGAACAAGTTCGCCGCGACCCGCACCCCCACCATCGCGGCCGTCGCCGGCTACGCGCTCGGTGGCGGTTGTGAACTGGCCATGATGTGCGACCTGCTGATCGCCGCCGACACCGCCAAATTCGGCCAGCCCGAGATCAAGCTGGGCGTGCTGCCCGGCATGGGTGGCAGCCAGCGCCTGACGCGCGCCGTCGGCAAGGCCAAGGCGATGGACCTGATCCTCACCGGCCGCAACATGGACGCCGAGGAAGCCGAGCGCTGCGGCCTGGTGTCGCGCGTCGTCCCAGCCGACAAGCTGCTCGAAGAGGCCAACGCGGTCGCCAAAACGATTGCCGGCATGTCTCTTTCGGCGTCGCGCATGGCCAAGGAGGCCGTCAACCGCGCCTTCGAGAGCACGCTCGCCGAAGGTCTGCTGTACGAGCGCCGGCTGTTCCACTCGGCCTTCGCCACCGACGACCAAACCGAGGGCATGGCGGCCTTCACGGAGAAGCGCGCGCCGAACTTCACGCATCGGTAAAGTCGAGCGGTGGCTGACACCGTTCACGACGCCGATCCTGCCGACGACGACGGCACCGCTGTCGCGGTCGCCGAGCCGTCGAATGAAGAGTCGCTCGTAGCGAAACTGGAAGAGCCGCCATCAGATTGGTGGGTGCGCCACTACACGTTCTTCGGGACCGCGGTGGGTCTGGTCTTCGTCTGGCTGTCGATGACCCCGTCGCTGTTGCCGCGCGGCCCGCTGTTCCAGGGCATCGTCAGCGGTGCCGCCGGCGCGTGTGGCTACGGCCTCGGGGTGCTCAGCGTCTGGCTGGTGCGCTACATGCGGTCAAAGGACAGCAGCCCCAAGGCGCCCCGCTGGGCCTGGCTGACCCTGATCGGGATCGGTGCCATCGGCCAGGTGCTCGCGATCATCTGGTTCCACGTCTGGCAGGACGAGGTCCGCGACATGATGGGCGTGTCCCGGATGACATTCTGGGATCACCCACTCACCGCGGCCTATTCGATTCTCTTCCTGTTCGGCTTCGTCGAAATCGGCCAGCTGATCCGCAAATTGGTGCGGTTCCTGGTACGTCAGCTGGAGCGCATAGCCCCACCGCGGGTGTCCGGCGTGGTGGCGGTGCTGCTGATCATCGTGGTGGTCGTGGAAGTGTTCAACGGCGTCGGCGGCAGATACGCGATGTCCTATATCAACCAGACCTTCGCCTCGGCCAACGACGAGGACGCCCCCGACAACCTGCCTCCGACAACACCATTGCGCTCGGGTGGGCCGGGCTCTCTGACCACCTGGTCGTCGCTGGGCCGGCAGGGCCGCATCTTCGTAGGCAACGGACCGAGCGTCGAGGAACTGTCGAAGTTCAACGGCAGCAGGGCAATCGAGCCCATCCGCGCCTACGCCGGCCTGCACTCCGCGGACAGCATCCGGGCGACGGCCAAGCTGGCCGCCCAGGAACTCAAGCGCACCGGTGGACTCGAGCGCGCCGTCGTCGCCGTCGCCACCACCACGGGCACCGGCTGGATCAACGAAGCCGAGGCCGCATCGCTGGAATACATGTACAACGGCAACACCGCGATCGTGTCGATGCAGTATTCGTTCCTGCCCAGCTGGATTTCGTTTCTCGTCGACAAAGCGAACGCACAGGAGGCCGGCCAGGATCTCTTCGAAGAGGTCGACGCGCTGGTGCGGCAGATGCCCGAGGCCAAGAGGCCGAAACTGGTGGTGTTCGGCGAGAGTCTGGGTTCGTTCGGCGCTGAGGCCCCGTTCCAGGCGGTGAACAATCTGGTGGCTCGCACCAACGGTGCGTTGTTCTCCGGGCCGACGTTCAACAACCCCATTTGGACCCAGCTGACGCGCTACCGCGACGCCGGATCCCCGGAGAAGCTGCCTATCTACGACCACGGCCGCAACGCCCGTTTCGCGTCGCGCCCGGAGGACTTGAACCGTCCGGCCGATGCTCCGTGGGATCACCCGCGGGTGGTCTACCTACAGCACGCGTCCGACCCCATCGCCTGGTGGAACCCCGATCTGCTGTTCGCCCGGCCGGACTGGCTGGACGAGCCGCGCGGCCGCGACGTCTCCCCGCGGATGGAGTGGATTCCCGTCGTGACGTTCCTGCAGGTGTCGGCCGACATGGCCGTCGCGGTCGACGTGCCGGACGGGCACGGCCACGTATACGTCCGTGACGTCGCGAACGCGTGGGCCGCTGTGCTGCAGCCTCCGGGATGGACTCCCGAGAAGACGGAGCGGTTGCGTCCCCTGCTACACCCAAGCGCCGGCACGTAGCAGCACCGAGGCCGCCGTCCCGCCCAGCAGGCCTTCGGCCACCAGAGCCCGGTAACCACCGATGACGTCGGTGGCCCGGTACAGCCCCAGATCCTGCAGTGCCGCGGCGGCCAGACTCGAGGTGTAGCCCTGCGAGCACAGCACCACCCACTCGACGTCGTCGCCGGTCGCCTGCGGCAGGCGGGCGTCGCTGGTCGGGTCGCAGCGCCATTCCAGGACGTTACGTTCCACCACCAGCGCGCCGGGAAACTCGCCCTCGACGGCGCGCTGCGCGGCCGGCCTGATGTCCACGAGCACGGCGCCGCGGCTGAGCGCAGCCGGGATTTCGGCGGCGGGCAGCCGAACCAGCCGCTCCCGGGCCACGTGCAACATCTTGTCGACTTTGCTCATCACGATTCCCGTCGCTTCGCTCGCCCTCGCCACGTTTCCCGTCGCTTCGCTCGCCCTCGCCACGTTTCCCGTCGCTTCGCTCGCCCCGGCCATTCAGTCCCCCTCGGGCTTGTCGGTGAGTTCGGTGTAGACGCGACGCAGCTTCTGGCTGTCGGTGACGTCGTAGTACGACATGGCGGTCAGCGGCGGCGAATAGGCGTGCACGCTCAAGGTGGGATGCGACGCCGTCGGCTGCTCACCGCCGGCCCGTACCACGTCGTGGACCCATCCCAGCGGGAACGCCGCCTGGTCACCGGCCGCCAAGGTGCGTTGGCGCAGCCGGCGGCCGTCCCAGCGGGTTTCCGCCAGGGCGCCCGACACCACGGTCAGAGCGCCCAGCGATCCGCCGTGGTCGTGCAGCTCGGTGCTGCGCTCGGGAACCCAGCTGATCAGCCAGAGGTCCAGTTCATCGTCGCCGTACAACCGGCGGTACCAGCGTTCTTCGAGCGGCAGGCCGTCGGCGGGCAACAGCCGGTCGTAGCGGCCACTCAAGACGTCGTCTGCGCACCGGTCGGTGGCGTGCAGCAGGTCAGCGAGGCGCAATCGGGTCGGCGCCAGGGAATTGGGACGAGAAACAGAAAAATCTGTCAGGACGGACATGACGGAACTCCAATGCAGAAAACGAACGGTGGGCTAAGCCCTCACAAGGCCGGGCTCAAGCCCGACAACACTGCGCGTTCTGCACTGCCATGTTCCCCATGGTGGCGGCCCCACTGCCTGCGGGGAAGGGTTAGCGTCAGGGTGATCCTGAATGCAATCGGATCTAGATTGGCAATCATGCCGACCAACGTCACCCGGGCCGCGCTGCTCACCGCCACTGCCTTGACCGTGCTCACCGGCTGCGGTCAGGGCAAGCAGGCGGGAACGGCTCACACGCCGGCCGCCGAGCTACCCACGCAGACGCAGGAACGCCCGGTACCGGGCCGCGTCGCCGTCTCTCCGGGCGGTGTGACGACTGCCGTCGACGTCCCGTCGGCGGCGACCGAGTCCGAGTTCGGTCAGGCCTGCCATGCCGCAAAACTGTGGATGGACGCTCAGCACGCCGATCCGGCGACGCTCGTCGAGCCCTATCTGAGCATCTTGCAACGGCCGCAAACACGTGATCCCGGTAACTTCAACACTCCGTGGACCGAGCTCACAGCAGCCCAACAGGCCGGGGTGATCATGGCCGCGACCGGCGCATCCAGGGGCGAATGCGGCTGATCACCGGCCTTCACTGGGGATTCGCTGAGTCTGCGGCGGTGCCCTAAAATCGGTGCTGCTGCCGTCCGATCACACTGACGCATCCACGCGGGCCGCGGTGATAGCAAACTACCGACCGCCCGGATCCGACCGGCAGTCCCCACGTACCCGCGAGGCCCGCCGAGATGAACGCCATGACCGCATCCCCGCGGGGTCGCACCTGAGCACCTCCGAGCTCGAGCGCAGCGACTCCGCCCGCCACCGTCTTCCAGCCCGGCACCGCCGGAGCCGGCTGCAAAGCCTGCTCAGCACGCGGGTGGGCTGGGATACCGTCGGCCGCGTGGCGCTCGCGCTGGTCACCGCGGTGGCCGTGGCTGCGACGGGTCTGGGCTGGTGGACGGTGCGCGGCGCGTTGCACGGCATCACCGTCAGCGACGCCCTCGGGGCGGACGCGCCCAAGTCCACCGGCGGCGCGATGAACATCCTGCTGATCGGCCTGGACTCCCGCAAAGACCAGCAGGGCAACGACCTGCCGCAGGCGCTGCTGGACAAGTTGCACGCCGGCGATTCGGACAACGGCGGCTACAACACCAACACGCTGATCCTGGCGCACATCTCCGCCGACAACCATGTGGTCGCGTTCTCCATCCCGCGTGACGACTACGTGCGGGTGACGGGCATCCCCGGGTACGACCACATCAAGATCAAAGAGGCGTACGGCCTGACCAAGGCCAACGCCATGCAGCACCTCATGGACAAGGGCGTCACCGACCAGGCCGAGCTGGAGCGCAAGAGCCGCGAGGCCGGACGCGCCGCGACGCTGGCCGCGGTCCGCAACCTGACCGGTGCGCCCATCGACTACTTCGCCGAGGTGAACCTCGCGGGCTTCTACGACATCGCCGAGAGCCTCGGCGGCATCGAGATCTGCCTGAATCACCCCGTGTACGACGACTACTCGGGCGCCGACTTCCCGGCCGGCCGGCAGACGCTCGACGCCTCGCAGGCCGTCGCGTTCGTGCGGCAGCGCCATGGCTTGGACAACGGCGACCTGGACCGCACCCACCGCCAGCAGGCGTTCCTGATCTCGGTGATGCACCAGCTCCAGCAGGACGGGTCGTTCAGCGATCTCGGCAAGCTGAACCAACTGATCGGCGTCGCGCAGAAAGACGTCGTGCTCTCGGCCGGATGGGGCCAGGAACAGTTCAAGCGGATGGGCGAGATCGCCGGCGGCGCCAACGTCCAGTACCGGACCCTGCCGGTGGTCCGGTACGACAACATCGACGGCCAGGACGTGAACATCGTCGACCCCGTGGCCGTCAAGACCGAGGTCGCCAAGGCCTTCGGTCTCAAGCCGCCGCCGGAAGCGACGACGACCTCGACACGCAGCACGTCGACCGAGCCGTCCACGCTGGACAAGGCCGCAGACACGACAGGCAACACGGGCACCACGACCAAGCCATCCAAGACCGCAGTCATCGACGTCATCAACGGTTCCGACGTCACGGGCCTCGGCCGGCAGATGTCGCAGATCCTGGCCGATCTCGACTACAACATGGGCCAGACCCGAAGCTCGCAGGACGGCGACCTCAGTTCGACGGCCGTCGACTTCGGCGCCGGCGCGGACGCCGAGGCCAAGCACCTGGCAGAGCTGCTGGGCATCGACGCGGTCCGGCCCGACCCAGCGGTTCCTGCCGGCCGCATCCACATCACGCTGGGTCCGGGCTACCAGGTGCCCGACACCCTGGACAGCGTGTCCATGGCCGCGGCCAAGTCGTCCAACTACGACACGACGTTGCCGACGCCGGAGTCCGGGCCGCCGGTGCGGGCCAACGGCGGAATCCCCTGCGTCAACTGACGCACTTCAACGCAGTACGGTCGGCGCTCACCCACAGCGCTTATATCCACTAATCAAATTGGGCACCGCAACAACGCCTCGGCGCTATTAGTTTGATTAGTCCAACGAACTAATTCGAGGCGCTACAGAGCCTCGAAATCGGGCACCACCGCCATTTTCAGAACACAAAGCACAACTAACAAATGTGTCCGTCGACCAGGCAAAACGTCGCAAAAGCAATGAGGTCAGCTAACGAATGCGACCATTTTCCCAACTACCGACCAGTAATTGTGCTTTGACTCACACAATGGTGCACACTATGGAGTGTCTCACTCATTGTCGAAGGGATGAGCTCAATGGTTGCTCCTCAGCACGTACCGGTCGCTCGGGCCCACGGTGGCGCGGTCAACGGGCGCCGGGTGCTCTTCATGGGCATCCTCCTGCTGCTCATCGCGGTCGCCGCCGTCAGCGGCATCCTCTTCGCCCTGAGCAGCGGGCAGCCGCAGGTGGCCCTGATCATCGGCCTCATCTCGGCGGCGTTCTTCTCGCGCATCCGCTGCTGACGCCATCTCGTCTCGCCCCAGCCTGATCCGCACGCCAAAATAGGGCTATGCGGGTCGCACTGGTCCTTGGCAGCGGCGGCGCCCGAGGCTACGCCCACATCGGAGTCATCGACGCGCTGCACGAGCGCGGATTCGACATCGTCGGGATCTCCGGTTCGTCCATGGGCGCCCTCGTGGGCGCGCTGCAAGCCGCCGACAAACTCGACGAATTCACCACGTGGGCCAGCGCCCTCACCCAGAGCGCGGTGCTCCGCCTCCTCGATCCGTCCCTGACTGCTGCCGGAGTGCTCCGGGCGGAGAAGATTCTGGCGACCGTCCGCGAGATCATCGGCCCGCGGAACATCGAGGGCCTGCCGATCCCGTACACCGCCGTCTCGACCGACCTCATCGCCGGAAAATCGGTCTGGCTGCAGCGCGGGCCCATCGACGCCGCGATCCGGGCCTCCATCGCCATCCCCGGCGTCATCGCCCCACACCTCCTGGACGGCCGACTGCTGGCCGACGGCGGCATCCTCGACCCGCTGCCCATGGCGCCGCTCGCGGCGGTCAACGCCGACCTGACCATCGCGGTCAGCCTCAACGCCAGCGACCCCGCTCCCCCGACGGACTCGCCCAGTGCGACAGCAGAGCTCTTGGCTCGGATGCGCCGCAGCACAACCTCTTTGATCGACCGGGCCGCGGCGAGCACCCTGCTCGACGGCCCGACGGCACGCTCGGTGCTCACCCGCTTCAGCAACGCGGTCGACAGCATCGACCACGTGGCCGACACCGACGCCGACACCGACACCGAAGACGACAACCCCGTGCCGCGACTCGGCGGGTTCGAAGTCCTGAACCGCACCATCGAAATCTCGCAGGCCGCGTTGATGCGGCACACCCTCGCGGCGTACCCGCCCGATCTGCTGATCGAGGTCCCGCGCACGGTATGCCGCAGCCTGGAGTTCTACCGCGCTGAAGAAGTCATCGAGATCGGGCACGAATTAGCCTGCGCCGCAATTGATTCCCTCAATCTCGGCGGTTAGGTAAGGAACGCGGCCACCTCGGCTGCCACGCGGCGGCCCTGCACCCGGCCGGCCTGCGACGACGGAATGCGGCAGGCCGGATCCAGCGGATCGGCGCCGAAGGCGGCGATGGACTCGGCGTCGGCGTAGATGGCACAGGCGCTGCCCGCGAAACTTCTGACGTCCGCGCCGGGGCCCGGCCCGAACGGTGACGGCGAGTCCGCGAGCGCCGGGACCAGGACGATCGCGGCGTCACAATCACCGACCGCGATCATGTTGACGCTGCTGCCCATGCCACCGTCCATGAACCGTCGACCGCCGATGGTCACCACCGGCCAGGCCCCGGGTACCGCGCAGCTGGCCTCGACGGCGTCGACCAGGGAAACTCCCGACTCGCGGGTGAACACCACCAACTCGCCGGTGTCGATGTCGACGCCGGTGATGCGCAGGTCATGGTCGGGCCACTCGTTCGACGGCAGCCGACGTTCGATGACGTTGCGGCGCACCGCGGGGTCGACGGTTTCCGCGGCGGCCGCCACTTTCCCGAGACGCTGCAACTGCTCGGCGCGGCTGCCGGTGGCCTGGGACATCGCGTCCACGAACAACTCCATGACGCCGTCGATCTTGATACTGGGCCGGATCTCCGCCGATTCGGTGGCGATCTGGCGTTCGAACAGCTCACCGATGCTCAGCGCACTACCCAGCTGCGCACCGACCGCCGAGCCCGCCGAGGTGCCAAGCACCACGTCGGCATTGCGAACCGCCGCCGCGATCTCGGGGGCTTCGTCGGCAATTCCCTGCAGGACGCCGGTCTCCCAGGCAATGCCGGCAATGCCGCCACCTGCCAGCACCAGTGCACGCTTGGTCATTAGTTCATCTAACATGACGCGCCGCGCGCCGAGGGAACGTCATCCCACGAGGAGGTCGGAAAGATGCTCCAGCGACCGGCCGGCGTAGCCCTTCCACAACTTGCCGAACACCGGCAGCAGCGGAGCGGTCAGCGCGCTGCGCGGGTGCAGGGTCCAGCGCCAGGTGATCTTCGTGCTGGGATGCTGCCCGCCGGAAACGTCCTGGAACATCCACATCCCTTGCACGCCACTCACCAGCGGCGCCAGCGGCCCGGTGATGTCGGACAAGGTGTAGCCGAACGAGTGCGGCTCGTCGTACGAGGTCAGGGTCTCGGCCATGGTGCCGCCACCGGTCAGCAGGATGGTCCGGGTCTGCCCCACCGCGTCCCAGATGCCGGTCTGGTCGCGCACGGCCTTGATCGGCGGGATGGGTCCGTACCAGCGACAGAACAGCTCATTCAGGGGAATCGGGGCGGTGCCGCTGAACGCCTCGGCCACCGGGACGGGAACTATTCGTGATTGCTCGACCACCACTGCCTGCGCCATGATGGCGATCGTAACCAACGAAGCTGACCACTGGAGTGTCATGACCTCAACGATGCGGGCCCAACGGTTCTACGCCGACACCAAAAAGGTTGTCGTGGAGGACGTTCCGATTCCAGAACCAGGCCCGGGCGAGGTGCTGGTCAAGGTCGCGTACTGCGGCATCTGCCACTCCGACCTCAGCCTCATCAACGGCACGTTCCCGGCACAGCTCCCGGTGGTCACCCAGGGCCACGAGACCTCGGGCACCATCGCCAAGCTGGGACCGGGCGTCACCGGCTGGGCTGAGGGCGACCGCGTCGTCGTCGCCGCCGGCAAGCCGTGCATGGAGTGCGTGAACTGTCTGCGTGGCGACATGTCGAACTGCCTGCGGATCCGGCTCATGGCATTCGCATACGACGGCGGCTGGGCCGAGTACACCGTGGCGCAGGCCTTCGGGCTGACCCGGGTGCCCGACAACGTGCCACTGGAGCAGGCCGCGATCCTGGCCGACGCGGTGTCCACGCCGTTCGGCGCCGTCGTCCGGACCGGCCATGTGGGCATCGGGGAATCCGTCGGCGTGTGGGGTGTCGGTGGGCTCGGGACGCACATCGTGCAGTTGGCCCGGCTGGTCGGCGCGGCACCGATCATCGCGGTCGACGTCAACCCGGCGGTGCTGGAGCGCGCACTGGAGGTCGGTGCCGACTACGCGTTCGACGCGCGTGACCCGGAGTTGGCGGCGCAGATCGCGCAGGCGACCGGCGGGCGGATGCTCGACGTCGCGTTCGACGCCGTCGGCAGGGGGTCGACGTTCGATCAGGCGCTGGCATCACTGACCGTGGGTGGCCGGTTGGTCGGGGTCGGGATGAGCGCCGACGCCCCGACGATCGGCCCGACGTCGTTCTTCAACCTGAGCAAGAAGCAGGTGCTGGGACATCTGGGCTACCAGAACGCCGACATCGGCACCCTGGCCACGCTGGTGTCCCGCGGCCGTCTGGACCTCACCCGCTCGATCAGCGAGATCGTCCCGCTGGAGGACGTCGCCGAAGGAATCGCGAAACTCCATCGGGCCGAAGGCAATCCGATCCGGATACTCGTGCAGCCCTAGCCGAGGGCACCTTCCGCGAGCGTGCGGGTCTGTACCCCGACACGCCGCTTGCGGCAGGCCATCTGCGCACACTCGCAGCCGGCGAGCGCGACGTTATTGCTCGTCAGCGGAGCCTGGGCGTCGCCTTCGCGCTGAAGAACGGAAGGTCCAGATAGGTGGCGATACCCGGTTCCGCGGCACACACCGCCGGCACGGAGTTGACGCAGTGGGCGGCGGTGGCGACGACGCCGGGTTCGGGTCCGTCCTCTCCGACCAGTCCCTGAAAGCCCTTGATAGACACGGTGAAGTCCGGATTGCCCTTGACCTCCATCTCGTAGCGTTGCCCTTCGGGGCCGAAATCCCATGCGGGGTCCAGATTTTCCTCACCCATGAACCAGTTGACGGTGACGCGGACGACGACCTCGTCGCCGACGACCGCCTCCCAGTGAAACTTGCGAGCCGCCACCTGGCCGGGCTGGATCGGCCCCAGCGGTGAGTCGATCGGCGCGGAGGCCACCGCAATCTCTTGGCGGGCGCGGATTTTCGGGTCGGCATTGAATCCGAACTCGTCGACGCACATCCGGACGGCCTGGATGAAGCCGCTGTCCAGTAGCTTCTGCATCGGGCCGGTCAGCGCCTTGTCCGGCGTCTCGCCGAACCCCATCACGTGCCGCAGCACGTCCGGTGCTTCATAGGTCCGCAGATCCGAGAACTCTTCAGCCCGAACGAAAGTCACGCCGGTGGACATCACCGAGAACAGCAGTGGGAACTTCTCGCTGATGCCGCCGGGTGCGATGCCGGTGCCGTGCAGCGTGGCTCCGCCGGCCAGCGCGGCTTCGCGCATCGGCGCGCCCTGCTTCTCGCTCGGATACACCCAGCCGACCGGCGTCACCACGTTCTTGCCGGACCGCAGCAGCGCGGCGACCTCGTCGGGGTTCGGCAGCAGCGGGGCGTAGATGACGGCGTCGGCGTCCAGGTCGACGATGTCCTGAATGTTGTTTGTGGCGGTGACGCCCAGCCGCTCACCGCCGATGATGTCACCAACATCCTTGCCGTTCTTGGCTTCCGAGTGCACCCAACAGCCGACGAGTTCCAGGTCCGGATGTTCCAGCACGCCTTTGATCGCAGCGACGCCGACTCCGCCGGTTGCCCACTGCACGACCCGCAACGCCATGAAACCTCCCGAGCACCGCCAGAACTAGAACGCGTTCTAGGTTGTATACCACCGGCTCGGCGCTGGAGACCAGACCTTTGGGGTCTTGACTAAAGGCGCCGCGCGTGACTGAACTACAGGTAGTAACGAAAGGAACCCCATGGCCAAGAATCGTGTGTTCGTCGTCGGCGTCGGCATGACCAAGTTCGAGAAGCCCGGCAGTCGCGAAGGCTGGGACTACCCGCAGATGGCCAACGAGTCGGGCAACAAGGCCCTCGCCGACGCCGGCATCTCGTACGACCAGGTTGAGCAGGGCTACGTCGGCTACTGCACCGGCGATTCGACCTCCGGCCAGCGCGCCCTGTACGAGCTCGGCATGACGGGCATCCCGATCGTCAACGTCAACAACAACTGTTCGACGGGTTCGACCGCGCTTTACCTTGCCGCACAAGCGATCCGCGGCGGCCTCGCCGACTGCACCATGGCACTGGGCTTCGAGAAGATGCAGCCGGGGTCTCTCGGCGGTGGCGTACAGGACCGCGAATCGCCGCTGGGCCGGCACGTCAAGGCCCTGGCCGAGATCGACGAGTTCGCCTTCCCGGTGGCGCCGTGGATGTTCGGCGCGGCCGGTCGTGAGCACATGAAGAAACATGGAAGCACTC
Organism: Mycolicibacterium sp. HS_4_1; assembly: GCF_054515875.1. Lineage (NCBI taxonomy): Bacteria > Bacillati > Actinomycetota > Actinomycetes > Mycobacteriales > Mycobacteriaceae > Mycobacterium > Mycolicibacterium sp. HS_4_1. Next base: position 1,006,332 of record NZ_CM137261.1, on the reverse strand, counting down.
CGGAACATTTCGCGAAGATCGGCTACAAGAACCACAAGCATTCGGTCAACAACCCGTACGCCCAGTTCCAGGACGAGTACACCCTCGACGACATCTTGTCGGCCAAGATGATCTCCGACCCGCTGACCAAGCTGCAGTGCTCCCCCACCTCCGACGGGTCGGGCGCGGCGATCGTGGCCAGCGAGGCGTTCGTCGACAAGCACGGGCTGGCCTCTCAGGCCGTCGAGATCGTCGGGCAGGCCATGACCACCGACTTCGCCTCGACCTTCGACGGCAGCGCCGCCAACATCATCGGCTATGACATGAATGTCCAAGCCGCCCGGAAGGTTTACGACCAGTCGGGCCTGGGCCCCGAGGACTTCCAGGTCATCGAGCTGCACGACTGCTTCTCCGCCAACGAGCTCCTGCTGTACGAAGCCCTGGGCCTGTGCGGCGAGGGTGAAGCGCCGCGACTGATCGACAACAACGACACCACCTACGGCGGTCGCTGGGTGGTCAACCCGTCGGGCGGGCTGATCTCCAAGGGCCACCCGCTCGGCGCGACGGGCCTGGCCCAGTGTTCCGAACTGACCTGGCAGCTGCGCGGCACCGCCGACAAGCGCCAGGTCGACGGCGTCAACGCTGCCCTGCAGCACAACATCGGCCTGGGCGGCGCCGCCGTCGTGACGGCCTACCAGCGCGCCGAACGGTAATCGTCCTCTGCCGAGCTGGGGGTACCTCCCGCAAGCGGGAGGTACCCCCAGCTCGCGCTAGATGGTGACGACCTCGTAGGCGCCGTCGGCGTACCGGGCGCGGATGGTCTTCTTGTCGTACTTGCCGACGCTGGTGCGGGGCACCTGATCGACGAACGTCCACCGTTCAGGGAGCCACCAACGAACCACCTTGTCCGCCAGGAATTCTCGCAGTTCCGCGGGCGTCGCCGTAGCCCCTTCGTGCAGTACCACGGCGACCAGCGGGCGCTCCTGCCAGCGGTCGTCGGGCACTGCGACCACGGCGGCCTCCAGCACCGCGGGGTGCGCGATCAGATGGTTCTCCAGCTCGACCGAGGAAATCCATTCGCCGCCGGACTTGATGACGTCCTTGGCCCGGTCGGTGAGGGTGACGAAACCGCAGTCGTCGATGCGCCCGACGTCGCCGGTGCGTAGCCAGCCGCTGTCGAACTTGCCGGAGTCATAGCCCAGGTAGTAGCTGCCCGTAATCCACGGCCCCCGGACCTCGATCTCGCCGACGGCCTCGCCGTCGTGCGGCAGCGGTGCGCCCGCGTCGTCGACGACCCGGACCTCGACGCCACACATCGCGCGGCCCTGCGTGGCCCGCGTCGCCCAGTGCTGTTCTTCGGAGACACCCGGCAGCGGCTTGGCCGTGGTGGCCATCGGCGACGTCTCCGTCATGCCCCACAGCTGCTGGATGTAGACGCCGTGGCGTTCCTGGAACGTCTTCATCAACGACACCGGCACGGCGGACCCGCCGCACGCAACCAGACGCAGCGACGAAATATCGTGTGCGGGGCCCTTTTCCAGGCAGTGCTGCACGTCGTTCCAGATGGTCGGCACGGCGGCGGCGACGGTGGGCCGGCAGGTCTCGATCAGATTGATCAGCGAGGCGCCGTCGAGGAAGCGGTCCGGCATCGCCAAGTCGGCGCCGGCCATAATCGCGGCATACGGCAGCCCCCAGGCGTTGGCGTGGAACATCGGCACGATGGGCAGCGCGACGTCGTCACTGCCGATCCCCAGCGCGTTGCTGGTGCACGTCGCCAGAGCGTGCAGAAAGCTCGAACGATGGCTGTAGACAACGCCTTTCGGATTGCCGGTAGTACCGCTGGTGTAGCACATCGCGGCCGCGGACCGCTCGTCGAGCTCCGGCCAGTCGAACGCGACGGGCTGGGTGGCCAGTAGTTCGTCGTACCGCAGGACGGTCTTGCCCTCCGCAGCAAAGACGGCCTCGAGCGGCGCCAAATCCCCTGCGCCGACGGCGATCACGGTATGCACGGTGTTCAGCTGCGGCAGCACCGGAGCCAGCTGGGCGGCCAGCGAAATGTCGACGATGATGATCTGGTCCTCGGCCTCGTTCGCGATGTACGCGATCTGCTCGGGCGACAACCGGATGTTGAGGGTGTGCAGCACGGCGCCCATCGACGGAATGGCCAGGTAGGCCACCGTGTGCTCGGCGTTGTTCCACATGAAGGTGCCCACCCGCTGGTCTCCGGTGATGCCGAGACCACGCAACGCGTTGGCCAGCCGGCCCGCCTGCTCACCGATCTCGCGGTAGGTCGCAGTGCGGTACTGCCCGTCGCCGAGCGCCGTGGTGACGGTCCGCGAGGAATTCAGGCCGATCGCATGCCGCATGATCGTGGCGATGGTGAGCGGGGCGTCCTGCATCGTACTGAGCATCGTGAATTTCGCCTCTGGGTTGCTGCCGCTGGGATGTCGAGATGCTAGCCGACCCTGCCAGGTAGGAGGATGATTGGCGTTAGTACGACAGGAGAAAATCATGCGCGGGAATTGGACGCTGACCGCGGCGACCGCAGGGGCCGCGCTGACAATGCTGGCGCCGGCGGGATTGGCTGCCGCCGAAACGGCGCAAGAGACCATCAACCGGCTGCAGTCCGAGGGCTACGTGGTCACGATCGACAAGATCGGGACGGGTCCGATGGACCAGTGCACCGTGACCAGTGTGCGCAACCCACAGCAGACCACGCAGTGGGTGCCATGGGTCGGCCCGGGCCTGGGCCGCAACAACAATTCGATTCTGCTGCCGCAGACCAGCAAGACCATCTCGGTGTCGCTCGACTGTACGGGCAGGCAGCACTGATCCCACAGACGCCAGAACGCCCCCGCCGGCAGGCGGGGGCGTTCTGTTCGGACTATCAGACGGTCGCGGGCTCCAGGGCGCGGACCTCGTTCATGGCGACGGACTTTGTCGCCATGAACTGCGAGTAGAGCAGCGGCTTGGGAGCCTCGACGGCGACCGCGGTGACGTCACCGGTGACGTCCGCGACGTACAGCCGCGAGCCGTCACGGCTGACGGTGACGCAGGACGGCTGGACGTCCGCGGTGATGGTGTCGACGACCACGTTGGTCTGGGTACAGAACACCGAGACCCGGTCGTAGTCGACGACGTAGGCGCGGGTGCCGTCAGCGGCGAGCACCAGCTGGGTCGGGGCGTCACCGACGGCGAAGCGTCCGCGCACCCGGCCGGCGGCCAGGTCGACGACGTGCACCTCACCACGGGCGGTCAGGTCCGAGGTCAGCACGTAGGCGGTGTTGTCCGGGCCGAGAGCCAGGCTGCGGATCGGGGCACCGATGACGATGGTGTTGCGAATGCGGGCGGTCTCGGTGTCGACGACGACCAGCTGGCTGCCCACCTCGTCGGTGGTGGCGACGTAGAGCCGGCGACCGGTGTGGTCGACCGTGAGCGCATCGATGCTGATGGCCGCACCAGTGGCGATCTCGATGGTGCCGACGCGTTCGGCGGTGATGTCGATGACGGCGACGTCGATGTAGGCGTCGCCGGCTCGGCCGGCGAACACGCGCTTGCCGTCCGGGCTGACGGCCAGGGCGCTGACGCCGGAGGCCAGCGGGTAGGCGGCGAGCTCGGCACCGGTGGCGACGTCGATGACGGCGACGCCGTCGAACTCGGCGCCGGACACGGCGACGTAGGCCCGGTCGTCGGTGGCGACGACCGCGAACGGCTCGCCGTCGACGGCGATATCGCGGATGCTGCGGCTGCGCGGTTCGATCAGCGACACGATGCTGTCGGCGTAGCTGGTCGCGACCAACTGACCCGCGCTCTCGGCGATGTCGGCGATGGTGCCGCGGCCGACCTGCGCGATGTCCATAATTCCGCGCTGCGCCTGGGCGCCAGCCCGCCTCGCTTTTGCACGAGCGTTATTATTTGCCACGATCTTCGGTACCTCCGCCAGCGCGGCAACGCGCCGGTAGTCGATTGCCCGTCCGGGTGCGCCCGGATGAGCGCTGCTTTCAAGAAGTGTAGTGATCCCCACCGACATTCCGGACAGCTTCAGCGACGGCACATCGCGAATTACTCAGACGCTCTTAAGGGTTACTTAAGGTGCGAATTGTTATGCACTTGTTATCAAGAGCAATCAGCGCCCCCACCAGCGAAGACGCTCGCGAAAATCAAATTGAGCAAACATTGGCAGACGTCGTTTCTGAGGATTTCGAAACGCCGTTTCCCGACATTCCCGGACAAAGTGAGCGAAACATCACACCGCGACACGAACGCATCCAATCCCATCCGTACCATCAGCACGATACAACTCAGAACCCACTTCCGTTCATCAAGATCGTGGCAGTGCCGAGACCCGCCTGAGCCGGCGTTGATATTCGCTGTTATCGATGAGTTCACATTTCGTTCATGATGAGACGGGCGTCACACTCGAAGTTGCGGAGTGGCGGTCGACATCCGAATCGACCATCGTCAGTTCATCGAACGGATCGGCACCGCTGAGCACCGCGTCGGCCTTCACCCGGTCGATCGTCCCGGTCCACGCTCCGATCAGCACAGCGGCGACCGCGTTGCCCGAGAAGTTGGTGACGGCCCGCGCCTCCGACATGAACCGGTCGATGCCCACGATCAGTCCGATGCCGTCCAGCAGGTCCGGCCGGTGACTCTGCAAACCGCCGGCCAGGGTTGCCAGGCCCGCGCCGGTGACCCCGGCCGCGCCCTTCGAAGCGACGATCATGAAGGCCAGCAGCGCCAGCTGCTCCCCGATTGCCAGTGGCCGACCCATGGCGTCGGAGATGAACAGCGCCGCCATGGTCAGGTAGATCGCGGTGCCGTCCAGGTTGAACGAGTAGCCGGTCGGCACCACCACGCCCACGGTGCTGCGGTCCACGCCGAGGTGCTCCATCTTGGCGATCAGCCGCGGCAGCGCCGACTCCGACGACGACGTCGAGAAGATCAGCAGGTACTCGCGGGCCAGGTAGCGGACCAGCCGGAAGATGGACATCCGCGTCACCGACCACAGCACCACTCCGAGCACGCCGAACACGAACACCACGCAAGTCACGTAGAAGCCGAGCATCAGGGTCAGCAACTGCGTGACCGCGCGCCAGCCGGTCTGGCCGACGACGCCGGCCATGGCGCCGAACGCGCCGATCGGGGCCAGCCACAGGATCATGCTCAACACCCGGAACACCAGTTTCTGAAGGTGCTGGACACCCAGCAGGATCGGTTCACCGGCGGTCCCCATCGCCTGGACGGCGAACCCGACCAGCAGCGCGATGAACAGCGCCTGCAAGACGTTTCCGCTGGTCAGCGCGGACAGCATGGTCTCGGGGATGATGTGGGCGACGAAATCCATGAGGCCACCGGCCTCGTGGGCCTTTTCGGCGAGTTTCGCGCCCTGGCCGGTCACCTGCGCCGACAGGTGCATGCCCGATCCAGGGCTCAGCAGATTACCGACGACCAGGCCGATCGCCAGCGCCACCGTCGACATGGCCAGGAAGTAGCCGAGTGCCAGGCCACCGACCTTGCCGACGGTCGCGGCCTTTCGCACCGAACCGATGCCCAGCACGATCGTGCAGAAGATGACCGGCGTGATCATCATCTTGATCAGGCTGACGAACAGAGTGCCGAGGACCGCGATGTCCTTGCCCACCCCGGGCGCGATCAGGCCGACGGCCACACCGCCGGCAACGGCGATGAGCACGGCGATGTACAGCCAATGCGTGCGGTCGCGGCGGGGCGCTTGAGTAGTCATGTCGACAGTCCTCCGACTTCGAGTTGCAAATCTTCTGCAAGGATGTTGAGCCAGAACGTGAGGCACGTCACGCATATGTTCATTTCGTTCACGGAAGTTCACGCGGACGCGAAGGGCACGAGGATTTCACAGAAGGACGCCGTGATGCGCAGTTGGCCGGCCGCGCCGCGCTGGTCCCTGGCCGGCCAGATCGTCGCCCTGCAGATCGCCATCATCATCGTGGTGGTGGCGGCCGGGAGTGCGCTGGCGGTGGTGCAATCCCGCCGTACCAACGACGCCGCGGCCAAGCAGCTGCTCACCGGCATCGTCACGGCGCTGGCCGATGCGCCGTCGACCGCAGCCGCACTGCAGACGGGGAAGGCCACGGAAGTCCTTCAGCCAGTGGCCGAATCGGTACGGGTCCAGACCGGTATCGCGTTCATCACCGTCATGTCGCCCGACGGCACCCGCTTCACCCACACCGACCCGCGCCAGATCGGCGGCCACTACCTGGGGACCATGGCGCCGGCGCTGCAGGGCCAGACATTCACCGAGTTCTATACCGGGACGCTGGGCCGGTCGGTGCGCACCATCGCCCCGGTCCGGGACGGCTCCGGCCGCGTCGTGGGTCTGGTCGCCGCGGGCATCACCGAGACGACCCTGACCGCGCAGTGGCGCCACCAGATTCCGGTGATCATCGTGATCGGCCTTGCCGCCCTTGGCCTTTCGCTCGCGGGTACGTGGCTCATCCGGCGCCGGCTGCTCCGGCAGACCAATGGCCTGCGGCCGGACGAGCTGCGGGTGATGTACGAGCATCACGACGCCGTCCTGCATTCGGTGTCCGAGGGCCTCCTGGTGCTCGAGAAGGGCCGCGTCGCCCTGGCGAACGACGAGGCGCGCCGCCTGCTGGCCCTGCCGCCAGGGGCCGTGGCGCTGTCCGATCTGCCGGAGTTCCTGCGTGCGGCCGATCCCGGCGTGCGCGACGAGGTTCACGTCACCGACGAGCGGGTGCTGGTGGTGAGCCGGTCACCGGTGTCCGGCACGTCCGGTTCGGAGGTCGTGACGATCCGGGACCGCACCGAATTGCAAAGCACCCTGGGCGAACTCAGTTCGTTGAAAATACTCACCGACTCGCTGCGGGCGCAGGCGCACGAAGCGGCCAACAAGCTGCACACCGTGATCACCATGGTCGAGATGGGCCGTCCCGCCGATGCCGTCGCGTTTGCCACCGACGAATTGGAGCTGTCCCAGCGACTCGTCGACCGGCTGTCCAGTGAGGTCCGCGAACCCGCACTGGTTGCGCTGCTGCTGGGCAAGAGCGCGCAGGCCCATGAACGCGGTATCGAGTTCACAGTCACCGCGGACTCTCAATTGCCCTCGGACACTTCATATCTGCCCTTGACCGGCCAGGAGATGGTGACAGTGCTGGGCAACCTGATCGACAACGCCATGGATGCGTGCGACCGCGATGAGCCGTGGGTCGAGGTGACGGTGCGCTGCGAGCCCGGAGCCGAACTGCTGATGCGGGTGGCCGACAGCGGCGCCGGCATGGACCCGGAAGCCTTCGAAAACGCCATGCGCCGGGGCTATTCGACGAAAACCGCTCCGGGACACGGGTTGGGACTGGCGCTGGTGGCCCAGGTGGTGAAGCGGCACGGCGGCACGCTCTCCTCCGACGTCAGCTACGGGTCGGTGGTGTCGGTGACGATTCCGGCGGTGCCCGCATGACCAGGGTGCTGATCGTCGACGACGACCCGCTGATCGCCGAGGCGCACCGCACGTACGTCGAACGGCTGGAAGGGTTTTCCGTGGCAGCGGTGGCCCATACCGCGCGTGAGGCGATTCAGAACGCCACCCGGGCGACCACCACGGACGAGCCCGTCGACCTGGTGCTGCTGGACCTCGGGCTGCCCGACGCCAGTGGCATCAACCTGGCCTCGGCGCTGTCGGGGCTGCGTCCGGCCCCGGACATCATCGCCATCACCTCCGAGCGCGACCTGGAGATGGTGCGCGCCGCCGTGGCCCACGGCGCGCTGGCGTATCTGCTGAAACCGTTCACCTTCGCGGCGTTCCGGGACCGGTTGGAGCGCTATCAGCGGTACCGCACGGCACTGCCGTCCGGGGTGGACGCGGCGAGCCAGGCCGAGGTGGACCGGGCGCTCGCCGAATTACGCACCGGCGCAGACAAATCTGCGGCCCCGAAGGGCGCCGCCACTCTGACCAACGACGACATCGCCCGCGCGGTGCGGGACAGCCCCGACGGGCTGACCGCGGACCAGGCCGCGAAGGCCGTCGGCGTGGCCCGGGTGACTGCCTGGCGCTATCTGGAACGGTTGGCGGAGGACGGAACCGTCACGCGCCGAAGCGAATACGGCGGGACGGGCCGGCCCAAGACGCGGTACCAATGGCGTTGAGCGGGCCTGCCAGGTGTGACAGCATCGGACCATGAGTCGCGACGACAATCCAGAGGCCCGCATCCGCGAGCTCGAGCGCGCGATGAATCAACAGGCCCGGGCCTCGGAGTTGACGGAGCCCGGCCAAGCGTGGTCGTCCCGCGCACCGGCGGCGCGTATGCCGTACCTCAGCCGGCCCCGAAACACCTGGCCAGCGCCACCCTCGGTGCCCAGTGTGTCGGCGTCGAAGAGCCGTCGCCTGATCTTCGCGGTCGTCATCCTCGCTGTGCTGGCGGGTCCGTTGATCGCGGGAATCGTCGCCTTCGCCAACCTCACGGGCAAGAAGCACACCACGTTCCTCCCACCCAGCGCCGGCAGGCAGCCCAGCGCCTCGGTCTCGGCGCCCACCCCGGCGCCGTCCAGCGAGGAGTCCTCGGTGGTCGTCAACGGCACGACGGTTATGTCCGGGCCTGGCCTCGTGGAACTGCCGCCGCAGTCCGACGATCCGGGAAGGCCCATCCAGATCGCGGGCGTGCGGGGCCGCCGGACGCTGGAATGCAATGACCGCCCGGTGAACATCAGCGGGGTGTCCAACAGCGTCACCATCACCGGGCACTGCGCGACGGTCAACGTGTCCGGCATCGACAACACGGTGGTGGTCGACTCTGCCGACAAGATCATCACGTCCGGCATGGACAACCGGGTGACCTATCACTCGGGCACACCCGAAATTCCCACTCCCGGTGGGTCCAACACCGTCAGCCGCGGCTGAACCGCCGGCGCGTCAATTTCCCCCGAATCGGGGGACGACGGCCGTCCGTCGCGTCCATAATCTCGTTGCCATGGCGCACAAAGGAAACGACGACTGGACCCGGCCCGCAGCTCTTGCCATCCCCAAGGAGGGCTACTTCGAGCTCACGCGCGGGCGCTACGGACCCGTCTATCCGCAGACGCCGGCGTGCTACGGCTTCAACATCATCGCCAAGGTCCTCGACGGCCACGAGCAGGCCATCCGCGACTACGGCAAGCAACTCGAGACCGCCGTCGCCGCCCAGCCCGACGTGCTGGCCCCGCTGAAGCTGCACTACCTGCGCTGGCAGCTGTTCGACGTCGGCTCCGGCCTGCACTTCCAGTACCAGGGCATCTTCGACACCGATTTCGACAAGTACACCGAGGACGCCGTCAAGCTGTTCAGCTCGACGGGCATCACCACCGCGTTCACCCATCTGGAGGGCTTCCCGGAGGACTGGCAGACCAACCCGGAGGCGTTCATCATGTTCGTCCGCGAGCACCAGGTGCCCAGCTTCCTGGAGTACGGCGAGTACCCGTACGTGGCGTCCGTCGAGATCAAGAAGGCCCTGCGGCTCAAGGCCGCATTCTCCGACATGTTGGACCAAATGCAGTGACAGCACTCGAATTCGACGACATCCAGCACATCATGCTGACCGGGACGCCCCACCTCACCGGCCGGTACGAGTTCCTGTCGTTCGACACCGCTGAGGCCGGGCAGGCCTGGCTGGCCGAGATGGTCTCGCTCGTGCAGTCGGCAACCGACGTGCGCAAGACCGTCAACATCTTCAAGCGGTGGGTCAACCTTGCCTTCACCTGGAACGGCTTGCGCGCGTTGGGAGTTGATGAGGAGACCCTGGCCACCTTCCCGGCCGAGTTCCGCGAGGGTATGGCCGCCCGCGCCGACATCCTCGGCGATACCGGCGCGGCCGCACCCGAACACTGGGTCGGTGGACTGGCGGGCGACGATCTGCACGCGATCGTCATTCTCTTCGCCCGGGACGAGGACGAGCGGGTGCGGTGCGTCGGCGAGCACGACGCGCTGCTGGCCCGGTGTCCCGGAGTGCGGACGCTGTCGCATCTGGACCTGGCGGCCACCCCGCCGTTCGAGTACGACCACGATCACTTCGGGTACCGCGACCCGATTTCCCAGCCGCAGATGCAGGGGTCGAGCGAGACCTTGATCCCCGGCGCCGGTGGTGCGCTGGCTCCCGGCGAATTCCTCCTCGGTTATCCGGATGAGGACGGTCTGGTGTCGAATCATCCTGCTCTCGAAGCGCTTTCGCGTAACGGGAGCTATCTGGCATACCGCCGACTCGAGGAACACGTCGGTGTCTTCCGCGATTACCTGAAGCAAAATGCCGAAGACGCCGAGGGCCAGGAGCTACTGGCCGCCAAGTTCATGGGCCGCTGGCGCAGCGGGGCGCCACTAGTGCTGGCGCCGGAGCGCGACGATCCTGAGCTCGGCGCGGATCCCATGCGCAACAACGATTTCGACTACGCCACCATGGATCCATACGGCTACAAGTGTCCGGTCGGCTCGCATGCGCGCCGGCTCAACCCCCGCGATAGCGAGCCGAATCCCAATCGGCGCAGGATGATCCGGCGCAGCGGCACCTACGGCCCGGTACTGCCCGAAGGCGCGGCCGACGACGGTGTCGAGCGCGGAGTCGGGATGTTCCTGATCTGCGCCAGCCTGGTACGGCAATTCGAGTTCGCCCAGAACGTCTGGATCAACGACACGGCGTTCCAGGAGCTCGGTAACGAACACGACCCCATCTGCGGCACCCAGGACGGCACGCTGGATTTCACGATTCCGAGGCGTCCTATCCGCAAGGTACACAAGGGGTTACCGGCATTCACCACGCTGCGCGGCGGGGCATATTTCTTCCTGCCCGGCCTGAACGCGCTGCGCTATCTCTCGACTTTGAAGAATTAGGAGACATCATGGCAACACAGTCCTACGCCCGCACGTACAACCAGGCCCACATCACTCGCCCACACAACGGCCACCGCCGGGTCAGCATCTATTGGTCGTGGAGCTACCCGTGGGAGGCGCAGCGCGACCCCGCACTGCTGTACAACCGGTTCTCCACCATGACCGAGGTTCGCGCCGCCACATGGCCGGCCTACGAAGGCCCCGAGTACAGCCCGCGGGAGTTCCTGCAGGGGGTCGACGGCACGCTGGAGCTGTTCCACCGCTCGTCCCTGTCCTTTCAGGACGTGGCCGGCGCCACAACCGGGCACCCGGTGGCGGTGTTCCAGCGCGTCGATCAGGCCGGCTACCGGCTGCCGATCGATGAGCGCATCCTGAACGACACCGACACCCTGATGATCTTCGGATTGGACCACCTACTCGGCGACGAGGCGGCCACGCCGGAAGAGATAGCGGCGATCCAGCAGTGGCTCAAGCGCGAGGGCGCGTGCCTGATGCTGGCGCCGCACCACGACGTCGGCTTCACCGACGACAAAGAGCAGCAGCAGATGGAGTACCTGCACCATGGCGACCCACTGACGCCGCGCGTCCAGAACTTCAGCGGCTACGCCCGCTCGCTGCTGACCGGCCTGAACATCCCGGTGCACAACACCTGGGGTCTGCGTCCCGCAACGGTCGAGGGCACCAAACAGATTGTGCCGCTTACCGCTTTCCGCGATCTGGACTCGGCGGGCCTGCTGCGCGACGTCACCACCCTGGCCCTGCACCCGCACCTGCCGCACTACCAGTTGACCGCGCCCGAGGGACCGGAGCTCCGGGTCCTGGGCCGGCAGCCGATCGAGATGAACCGACCCCACCCATTCACCCTCGCGGGCAACACCGAGTTCAACGCACTGATCCACATGCCGCCGTCCGGTGAGCGCGCCGGCGACATCGTGCTGGTCGACTCGACGCATTTCACGACTCTCTTCGGCGCCAGCGGGAGCCTGAAATCGTTCTGGCGCAATCTGGTGACAATGTGACGCTGAGCGATCCCGCGCGTCACCGTGATGATCACGGTGGTGCTGATCGCCGAGTTCACGATGCTGATCCCGTTCTCCAGGTTCCTGGCCCGCAGGGCCTGACCGGTCAGTGCTGGTCGAGTAGACCGAGGCGGCAGGCTTCGGCCACCGCTTCGGTGCGCGACGACACCGACAGCTTGCGGTAGATCGATTTGGTCTGGCTCCTCACCGTTTCCCGACCCAGGTGCAATTCAGCAGCGATCTTCTGCAGGGACAGGTGGGTGGCCAGGTGCGGTAGCAGGCGCAGCTCGGCCGCGGTCAATGCCGACCGCGGACCGTGCTGCGCATGTGCGGCAAGCAATTCCCGCACCCGCACCAACCGCTGCTGCACCGCGGCGGCCTCAGGCTCCCGACGGCAGGCCAGCTGCCCCGCATCCAGATGCCGACGGCACACCTGCGGGTCGTCGATCTCGAGGGCAGTGGCCGCGGTCAGTGCATGCCCCAGTGCCGCGGTACGCGCAGCCAGCTCACCGAGCCGTTCCAGCAGCCGTTCGGTGCCCCGCATGGCTTCCCGGGCCCCGGCGACGTCACCACGATGCCCGCGCACCAGGCCGTCCACCGCGTAGACCACGACCATCGGCACCAGGTCGCACAGGTCACGGGAGTCGACGATGCTGCGGGCCTGCGCGCCGCGTTGCGCCGCGACGACAACGGCCCCGTCGTCGAGGTCCAGCAGGGCGAGATGGGCCAGCGCGACGGCCCGGAAGCCGGGGAGGTCGTCGAGGACCGGCAGCGACGATTCCAAAGTGGCCCTAGCATTTTCCGCGTCACCGATCATCGACAGGGCCGCGCCCTTGACCGATGCCGCGGCACCCCACCAGGGGTTGACCAGGTGATCGCCGGCAGCGCACACCGTGTCGGCGTGCCGCACCATCTCCACCAGACCGCCGATACCGATGACGGAACCGACCAGGGCCGCAGCCACTTTCACCGACGTCGTACCGTCGGCCAACTCCTGGCCGTGGTCTCCCGCAGCTGCCAGCAGCAGCGACCGCTGGATCAGCTCGGCATCCCCCAACGTCACGCCCAGCCAGGCGCGGGCGATCGCGGCATCGGGGTACTGGGTGAAGACGTGTTCATCGAGCAGGCTCAGTCGTCGTGCCAGAACCCCTGCGCGCCCGTCGAATCCGAGCCGCACGGCATCGCGCTCGACCAGCGCCGCGGCGTGCGCCGGGTCGTCGGCCGATAAAGCGTGAAGCAACGCTCTGTCGACGTCGCCGGCACGCTCCAAATGTTGGGCTGCCCGTGAGGCCAGCCCGCGGAACCGCGCCGGATCCCGGTTGCGCAGCTGCGCCCGCAGCAGATCGGCGAATAAGCCGTGATACCGGTACCCGATGCCGTGCTCATCGAGCGCGACCAGGAACAGGTTTCCGGAGGCGTGGATGGTCCGGAGCATATCGGCTGAATCATCGCGCTGCAGAACGCTGTTCAGGTCATCGGCACTGAAGTGGTCGAGAACCGCCGATTCGACGAGGAACGTCTGGACCGTCGAGTCCAGGCGGCCCAGCACCTCCTCGACCAGATAGTCCGCGACCAGCCGGTGGCGTCCGGTGATCGCGTCACCGGAGGCGCCGTCGCGCAACGCCATCGCCGCCATGACGACGCCGGCCGCCCAGCCCTCGCAACGCTCGACCAAGCGCGCAGCCGTCGCCCCGGCTGGGCCGCCCACGGATTCGAGCGCCGATTCAGCTTCTGCCACAGAGAGTTTCAGCTGCTCTGTGCCGATCTCCAGCAGGCCGCCCTGCAGCCTGCGGCGCGCCAGGTCGAGCGGCGGCGCGTACCGGCCGGTCAGCGTCAGCGTCGTCGATTCCGGGGTCAGCTGGACCAGAGCGCGCAAGGCCGACACTGCTGCGTCGTGCGTCAGCTCGTGCACGTCGTCCAGCACCAACACCATTGGACCGGCGGATTCCAGCGCCGCCACCACCGCCGGTACCAGTTGGGTATCAACGGCCCGGCCGAGTCCGCGCAGGTACTGGACCGTCGCGGCCTCGACCGGCGCGACCTGGTCCAGCGCGGTCACCAGGTGGAGCAGGAGGTGGGCCGGATCGTTGTCCAGGTGGTCCAGCCGCGCCCAGGCGAACGGCCGAGGGTCGGCGTCGTCCCACAGCGCCACCGCAGTCGTCTTGCCGTACCCAGCCGGTGCGGTCACGGTGACCAGGCTCGCGTCCGACGCGAGCAGAGTCCGGGTGACCGCCGGCCGCGCGACGACGGCGCGACCCAGCCGCGGGGGACCGTAGGTAGCCGTCGGGATGTGCCCGCCCCAGCCTTTCGCTACCACGTTCGCATCGTAGGTGCGATGTTCGCGGCCGCCCAACCGCGCCGTTTTTGGCCATTCCGGCGAATACGTTGATACGGTGCGCTCAACGACGGGAGCCACCATGGGCAATGCAATTCGTTCGGCGGCAATCGCGGCAGCAGTGATCGGCCTCGTGGCAGGGTGTGGCAGCGGATCCGACTCCGCCAAAGGATCGTCGAGCGCGGCCTCGACCAGCGCCACATCGACGAGCACTGCGTCGTCAGCATCAGCAGGCGCGGCCAGCCCCGCGCAACTGCAGGCGCTGGTGCCGACCCCCGCCGGCACTGCCCAGACCTACGGGCCAGACGCCGTGGCGGACAATGGGATTCACCTCAAATTCAAGGTGACGGGCTCCCCCACTGATGTGGTTACCGCGTACAAGGCCGCACTCGAAGGAAAGGGCTGGACCGTCACCACCATCGTGTCGTCCGACGGCGGACCGGGAGGTGGCGGCGGCGCCACCTACACCGGAACCCACGGCGACAACTACGGCGTGTTCGACGGCGGCGGATTCGGCACCGAGACGTACCTCAACGTGTGCGCCTGGCCGACGAAACCGGCCCAACCGAACTGCAGTCGAAAGCGCTGATTGCGCGAGACAGTACTGCCGCTCACATTGCGCGCAACAGGGCAGCGCGCCCCTTGACGCGAAGTTTCTCGAGTGTGGAGTCGCGCAGTTCCGATTTGCGCTGCAGCATTCGCTCGCCCAACGAGTTCGTCGAGCGCGTCGCTTCGTGCGTCAGACTCGGGCGGCAGTGCGCTGATCCTCTTGCACAGACCGCGGAGCACCTCGTGATGGTCGAACAACACGTCGTAGGCGTTCATCGCGTCACCCCGCGCACCTCGACCATCCCGTTGCGGATACGGGTCGGATAAGTCGGCAAGTCCGCGGTGGCGGGGCCGCGCATCACCGCACCGGATTGACACGAGAAACGTGAGCCGTGCCATGGGCACACGATCCGGTCCCGATCGATCCACCCGTCGTCCATCGGAGCACCCAGGTGCGGGCAATTCTCGCCGGTGGCCAGCACCTGAGAGTCGTTGCGGTACAGCACCATTCCGACGCCTTCGACCTGCACGCGTCGCGGTTGGCCGTCGAGATCCGCAATCGGCAGAACGGGTGTCCAGTGAGAACGCCTGCGCCGCGTCCCGGAGCGGTCCACACCGGTACCCCATCCGTAGACCATGGCACCGCCCAGATAGCCGCTGCCGAGGGTGATCCCGTGGCCGAGCGCACTGGCTGCTACGGCGCGTGCCTGACGCCCCCGACCGCGGTCCCGCCAGGAGAGCGCGTAAAGGCCCGTCGCGACGGCATTCAAAGCGCCGTGGGCCAGGCCCAGCCGACGCGATCGTTCTTGCGTATGTTGCCAGTCCGTCATACCGGTCGCCGCCGCTCCGACGCTTCCCACCAAGCCGACTCCCAGGGCGAATCTCGCGGCGACGCGCCACTCCGGCGCGCGCCGCGCCATCAGTCCGATGGCATCCATGGCGATAGTCGTTGTCGCGGCACCGATGGGCACGGCGGTCAACGCCGGATGCAGCGGGTGTCCCAGCCAGGTTCCGTGCAGCGCATTGGCGACCTGATCACGACGACGTCCCATGGCAGCGAAGACTAACGTCATGAAGTGCTCGAGCCGGTAGCTTGGTCGATCCAACCATTCCTGCTTTTCGACTGCCGTACGTACGGCCGGACCCGATCTCCGGAGCCGCGTCAGAACACTTTGCGATGGCTCAGCCACGGTCTGTCTCCTCTCGTGCGCAAGATGCGGGTACCCCGGCTTCGAAGGGCTCAATCACCCGGACGCCCACTGTCGACGCAATCTCCCACTGCGCTCTTCTCACGCGTGCGATCCGAGATCACGGCACCCCGTTTCATGGGGACGAGACGGCTGGAGTACGAGGGCCGATTCGCCACCGTAGCGGTCGCGGACGCCAGTCCGAAGCTGGCGCTGCGTAAGGAGGGAATTCCCTTCGGCACCAACCATTTATCCGGCCTGGACATCGTGACTGCGCTGACCCAGACGGGGGGGAACCTGCCGACATCGAGCGGCAAGACCGTGTGGGCGCGCGTCGGTCTCGAAAATGTGGTGCTTACGGGTTGATGGTGTTCTCGCCGTCTTGGCGGCCCCAGACGTACTCGGATGCGAACGGCGAGCCGAGGCCGAAGTGGTTGTACGGCGCGATCGACGCACCGGTGTCCAGCACCATGTAGGGCATGGGCCAGATGTCCCTGGTCACCGTCCAGCAACCGGGCCGGCCCATGGGCCCGCCCCGGGCATTGATGCGGGGCAGGTTGTCGGGGTAGACGTACTGGTTGGCGGCCCCCACGAGACTGGTATGGGACACCAGGGAGTAACCGTTACCGCCGACTATCGGCGTTGCGACGGCCACTGCGCGCGGCAGAGCCCTTATGCCGCAATCGATCTCGGGGCTGTACTTGTCCAGCAACTGGGACGTCGGGAGCAGATCCTGGACGGCTCGGACCAGGTACGGGCCGCCGCGTTCGAAGATGTCGCCGCCGGTGTTGCCGAAACCGACCGACGCCATCAGCGCCTGATCGATGTTGTCGCGCTGGTCGTTCAATGTGCGTTCGGTGGTCACCGCGTTCTTCAGGCCGTCCCACAGGTCGGGCGACGCCTGCGCGTACACCTCGGTCAGGTCGGCGAGCGCCTTCGTGTCGTGCCGGAAGCTCGGCATCCGCTGGTTCAGGTCGGCCAGGATGACGTTGCCGTTGACCAGTGATTGCCCGAACTTGTCACCGAGCCCGTCGAGCGCCTCCGCCGCGGCGGTCAGCGTCTGGTTCAGCTTCACCGGGTCGACCTGTTCGGAGATCGCGGTGACGGTCTCGAACAACGTGTTGAACTCCGTGGTGACGCTGACGGCGTTCACGGTGTCGCCGGCCTTGAGGCGCTGCGGTGTCGGGTTCGGCGGCGAGGTCATGGAGATGTACTTGTTGCCGAAAACCGTTGTGGCGAGCAACTTGACGTCCACGTTGCGCGGCAGCACCGACATATACTGCGGATCGACATCGAGGATCAGTTTGGCTTCGGGACTTTCGCTTGGAGCCGTCACTGCTTCGGTGCCCTTCAACCGGCCGATCGGTACCCCGTTGTAGGTGACCTTCGAGCCGTTGTCCATCGACAGCCCGGCGCGACTCGCCAGCACGTACACCTCGGCTTTGGTGGCGAAGGACCCACGGAACTGCAGCCAGGTGAGCGTCAGCCCCACGGCGGCGACGAGCGCCATCATGAGGCCGGCGATTTTGTACGGCGGGGTGCGATCCCTGTTGAGCGGGGCACGGATCTGGCCCGTAGCGACGGGCGGCAACGGCGGCAGTGGCGGCCGCGGTTTCGTCATGGCACTCCAGCGTCAGATCGAGGTGTGGCGGGGCGCCGTTGCCCAACCCTGAATCGATGTCGACTGGTATGCAGGGTACGACCGTCGGCAGGCTGGTGATGCGCAAAATGGCAAACCTGTAGCAAACCGCAAATTGACGCGGCGACTACTCAATGGCCACCTTCTCGCCATCACAAAGTCGGTGCCGCCAAAGTGGGTACGACTGTTAGCAAATTGAGGGACGCCGTCTTGGCCGGCGCTAGGGGGCCGCCTGGGGAGTCACCAGGAATTTCTCACCAGTGGCTTTCTTGAGGCAGCTGTTGAACGCCTCGGGCTTGAGCAGGCCGGCCAAGGAGACTTCCTGCGTATAGGTGCTCGCGAAGGTGGTGGTGAGCTCCGCGGCCACGCGGGCCCGCAGCCTGCCGATGACCTCGGCCCCCGCGCCGGCGAGGAACGGCGTGAGCAGCCAGCCGCCGACGCCCCACGCCATACCGAAGCTCCGGGTCAGGACGGTGGGGCTCGTGTCGAGGCTGCCGTAGATGTACACCTGCTTGTGGACGGCCGAACCGTAGCGGGAGTACTGCGTCGCGGTGGCGTTGGCCGCCTGCTCCATGCCGTTCAGGATCTGACTCGCCAGCGTGCCCCCACCGATGGCGTCGAAGGCCAGCGTCGCGGACGTGGCTTTGAGCGCGTCGACAAGGTCCCGCTCGAAAGTCGTTGCGGCGGAGTTGCATACGTGCGTCGCACCGAGGTTGCGCAGGATCTCTTCCTGCTCGACCTTGCGGACGATGTTCACCAGCGGCACCCCGTCGGCAAGACAGATCTTGGCCAGCATCTGGCCCAGGTTCGACGCCGCGGCCGTGTGCACCAGGCCCGAATGTCCTTCCCGGCGCATGGTTTCCACCATGCCCAGCGCGGTCAGCGGATTGACGAACGACGATGCGCCGTCCTTCGCCGTCGCGCCGTCGGGCAGCACCAGGCAGGCTACGGCCTTGACCACGCGGTACTGCGAATACATGGCGCCGCCGGCGATGCCCACGGTCTTGCCGAGGAGTGCCTGCGCCGCGGCCGACTCTCCCGCCGCCACGACGGTGCCCGCACCTTCATTGCCGACCGGAAGTGATTGACCGACACGGACGGACAGCTGCGCCAGCGCCCCGGGTGGCAGCGGCGCGGTGACGACGGGACGCGCCGGGGTGCCCGTGACCGTCGCCGCCGACATGTCGGCGCCAGGGATCAGCAGTCCCAGATCCGACGGATTGACCGGTGATGCCTCGACTCGGACGACAACTTCGTCGGCAGCCGGTTTGGGGACGTCGACGTCATGCAGCGAGAGTTCGAGCATGCCGTGCGGTGTCACCAACGACCGCAATTCCAAACCGGTCTCGGGTGGTGCTTCGGTCATTGGTATGCCTCCGATCGTCGAACCCTCACCTGAACAGTAATGCGGCGGCAGCGCCATGACCGGCGATCGCCGACGGAAAAAGGACTGCTACCCAACATGAGTGATCCGACCATGCACCACCGGCTCTACTCCGCTGGGTAGCAGTCATTCATCGACGGTCGTCCCTGCGAGTCACGCAGTGATCCGGTCGTGCGCAAACCACGCGCGACAACGAGCGGCCATCTGACACTGCAACCAGTCCTATATGCGTGCTCGTGCGCGTCGTTGACCGCTATCCCTTTCAGCAGATGAAGACGAGCAGTCATTTCTCCGCAGGTGCAATGCGCCTGCCAGCGCACACCCACCGGCATGACCGAAACCATCCCCGTGCCCGACGTCGAAGTGCTTCTCGTGAGGGAAGTTGGCTCGGTCATGCGCGCGCGCCGATGGCGGTACCCGCGCTGATCACTGCGGCTGCGGCGGAATGACGAATCCGATTGCCACCGTCGCGGTTTCGGCATGACATTGTGATCGCTTCCTGTCTCCGCCGTTAGGCGGGCGAGCTGACTGCACCGCAGGCGTACTTGCGATCCCCCAACGCGCGCCTGCGTTCGCCGCGCTGTTCGCGTGGGAGCTCGCGCGTCCACCCGTCTGACTGCTCCTGGTGTTCGTGCTGACGTCGCGCGGTATTCGGCTGCTCCGCGAACAGTCGGCCGCCGCGCCGATCGAACATCCAAAACGATTGTGGCCCTCCGCCTTCCAGTAGAGGCCACCACCTGTTCAGCTACTCGGTTCCGGCGGGACCGCCGCCAGCGCCGCCGGCCGCAGCGTGGCTGGACGAGCCCTCACTGCTCCCTCCGGCCTTGGTGTCGCCGGTCTTCGTCCCACCACCCACCAGAGCTACACCCGCAGCGACTTACGGCCATCGTCAGCTGCATTACCCCACCCCTCGATTGTGTCAGCGATCTCAGCCCGCGGCATCGCCAAATTAACCCACCAGTAAGTTATAAAGCAACAGTTTTCGCGAATTACAGCTACTTCCAGAATGGCCAGACCCCACACGCGTCAGCTGAACAGCCCAGCTCATAGGCCACATAGAGGACAGTCAAGCGCCCAGCGCCGGGCTGGCAGCAAACTACACACGCGCAGTGCCCGAATGGTCCACGTGTATTGCCCGGGACCTACGGAAGCAACCTTGGAGCTCCCTGCGAGCAGGCAATTGCCTACATGGCGCCACTTCGACCGGAGTTTGCCGATCCGTTTTCAAACAAGACAGCCACACCAAACGAGGCGAAGCCGGGATAGCACTACCGGGATGACACCGGGACGGCCACTGCTACCGCCGAACGCGGCACTGCGCACGCATGCCGCCGCTTGCGATACCCACCGTCCCGACCGAAAGGCGCCTGCGACTCACCCGCGGCCACGACGGTGCCCGTGCCTTCGTTTCTGACCGGCGGCAGATCAAATCGGCAAATAGAACGCCCGTTGAGCGCCCTCGACTTTTGTCGCACATTCAATTAACCAAATTTAATTAATCACATTTAGTTAAACATCTTTAGTTAAACGAACTTAGCTAGATGGATTTAACCAAACACATTAGAGGAACGGTTTGCTGAGAACTGTTCTAAAAGTCGATAACCAGCAATGATGCATCTCGATCCAGATTGCGATCGAAAGGGTACCGCAACGAATATAAAAATACTTGCGGAATTTGACTTCTACCGAGGTAACCTCCCCGGTGTCACGACCGTCAATTAAGGAGAGATGGCATGCAGGTTGCCGTTCCACCACGGATCAATATGGGTATTGCGCTGGCGGGTGCCGGTGCGATAGCGCTGGCCCCGATCGCCCAACCGATGCCCGCCATCGCCGAACTACAAGCGCGAGCGGTGTCCTCGGCGAAGGTTGCTCTCACCGCAGCAGTGAACCCGATCGAGCAGTGGGGGCAGATCATCCGAGACGCTCTCGCCAACGGCGGTACGCTCGTCAATACCTACATGCAAAACCCCGCACCGATCTTGCACCAGCTGCTCATCAACGGCCTCGGCTACGGCGGGCAGACGTTCGCGGCACTGCAATCCTCGTTCGGGAATCTCGTCGACCAATTGCGGTTGGACAACCCCTACGGCTTCCCGGCAGGGCTTCAACACGGCGTCAGCCAGATTCTGGCGGGCCAGATCTACGACGGTTACAACACGCTGTTCAGTGCCGGGCTCGGACTCATCATCGGTCCGGTCTTCCCGCTGCTCGAACTACTTCAAATTCCGGTCACCATGGCAAAGAACTTCGCGAACGCCGTCGCCGCGGCCCCCAGCGTTCTGGTCGGCGTGGGATTCGGAGTCATCGGCACCGTCAACGGCACCATGCAGGCGGCCGCATTTCAAGCGCAGGCCGTCCTGGACGCCCTGAAAGCCAGGGATTTGCCGGGCGCGGTCAATGCGCTTGTCGCCACCCCCGGCGCAATCGTCAACGCGGTGCTCAACGGTTTTGCCTTGTCCGGCGCCCCTGGGCTGCTCACCTCAGGCGGACTGATCGACCAGGTGATCCAAGGCCTCAACGCGATCGCCCACGCGATCGCTCCGACTACGTCCACGTCCCTCGCGGCGAAGGTGGCCGATGCCGGACCGTCCGCTGTTCCGTCGGCTGCTTTGTCGGCTGCGACGGTCACGCTGGGCGCCGAGAAGGTGACGGCGCCTGATACCGCGAAGACCGCGGCGACGAAGACCGCGGCAGCAGAACCCGCCGCGGCGGCGCCAGTCGCCACGGGGCCAGCCGCAGGGTCACCCGCCACGGCTTCGCCCGAGACGCCTTCCACCGCAACCGAACCGAAGTCGGAATCGGGTACGACTTCGGGCAGCGCCACCACGCCAACCGGTGGCACCGGCTCCACCGACACGACCGGCGGCACCACGGCCGGTACATCCGGTACGGCCGGTGAGCCCACGAAGCCCAGCGGATCGACCGGGAGCCAGACGGGCTCGGGCAGCACCACCACGCCAAACGGTGGCACTGCCACGACCGGCGGCACCAAGACCGGTACACCCACCAAACCCGCCAAGCCCAGCGCATCGACCGGGAACCAGACGGGCTCCGGCAGCACCACCACGCCAAACGGTGGCACTGCCACGACCGGCGGCACCAAGACCGGTACACCCACCAAACCCACCAAGCCCAGCGCATCGACCGGGAACCAGACGGGCTCCGGCAGCAGCGGTAGCGGCGCATCTGCATCCGGAGGTGGCGCTTCCCACGCCGCCGCGTAGTCACACCCTTTTCAAGACCAGTGGGCCCCGCTCATGAGCGGGGCCCACTGCCATCTGGTGTCGCGAGGGGTCGCCAGACATGCAGCGGCCCCCGAGCTTTGGTTCCTGGTTTGGATAGACCGACGGGCTCGGGGGCCGGAGGCTGTGGGAATTCGCCAGCGCACGAAGGTGATTCACTTGTGCGTAGAGCAACGAACACACCCGGCGCTCCGAAGCTGACCGCCACCCCACATGTCCGTGAGTCAATCAGTTTCCCGGACCACCGCATTCCTTGTGCGCGAGCGACCCGCACTCCCGAAGTCTGGGGCCGATATCAGCTTTTCGCTTCCCGCTCAACCGAGCGCAGGATCGTGGCGTCTAGCGGTCAGTGTGACGCTCGACAGCAACCAGACACCCTGTGCACCAACGAGTTCAGCGAAATAGAACGGAATCTCCTGGCATTGCACGCCAGGTCCGCGCGCCTCATGGGATACGGCGACGGCCGTGGCGCACAACAGCTGAACCTTCGTGGAAGTTCACGCCCTTGAGCAACATGCGGTCCATACGAGCGTCGCTGGCGCGATCGATCAACGCCCAATTCAACTGCGCCTCATCAGCGCACCGATCGACGTCATACCCAATGAGTCGACTGCGAAGATGGCAATCGCCGCGGTGGCCGCCGCGCAGTTCGCGGTTCTGGCGATCGACGCCCCCTACTGGGGATAGGGATCCAATTCACGCATCTGCTTCAAATGAGCTTGCTGCAACTCTTCCGTACGGCTGAGGAACCCGACGATCAGGGCAATCTCCGCCGCGTTGTAGCTCAGCAGCATCTTGCCGCCCTGATCCAGCAGCGGGGCGGTGAGTTCCGAGATGCGGCGAGCCGCAAGTTCTGTGCCCAACACAATTACTCGGCGGTGATCGGTCGGATGTAGCGATCGGCTGACGTATTTCAGCTTTTCCAGGCGGTTGAGCACGATCGTGGTGCCGGCGGCGGTGAGGCCGAGCCGGTCAGCCAGAAGTCCCGGCGTCGTTGCCTTCTCGCCCGTAAGGAGAATGTGTAACAGGGCACGTAGATCTGTGTGATTGACGCCGAGCATCCTCATCAGTTCGTGCGCCAATTCGTCGACAGCTCCGTGAAAAGATTCCAGTCTTCTCTTCAGGTCTGCGGCGATCCGAGCGAGTTCACCTGTCATCGGACGAAAGACCTCCCCCAAGGTGTCCTTTATGACTGGGCCTGATCATAGCGATGGCCGAGTGGTTCCGGATGGAATTATTGACGCTTGGACTAGAAAATGGCAATGACCCTCGACTGGGCCGGTCATTCCGCCCAGTCGAGGGCCGTTCACCGCTGCGCTTCCCCAGGTCATGCACTGAATCTGACCTGATCCGATCAGCGCCGTCCATATGTGCAGTCGGCTATTTCTTGCGCGCCAACCGGCGTTAGGTGACGGTCGTGGTGGTGAGCGTCGGAGACGGGTTCGGGTAGCACGCGGTTGCGACGTCGATTTGAGGAACAAGCGGCGGTTTCACGGTGGTGGTGAAGGTCATGCCGGGGTCGGCATAGCCGGTGCCGGCGTACTTGCTGGTAATTGAGCCGGGAGCGTTGGCCGTCACGTTGATGGTGACCTGGGGAGGTGTGTACGTCGCGCCGCCGGCAATTGGGCCGGGAACAGTGAGCTCGACGTTACTGCCCACGAGGGCCGTCGTGCCGGCGACAGATCCACCGGACGCGCTGGAGGAGACATATGTTGAGTTGGCCGGGACCGGGATGAGCATCTTCATATTGCTGATCTTGACGACCGTAACACCGGCCGCCGACGTCGGAACCGTCGATGAACCCGGTGCAATGGTAATGGCCACAGGAGAACCCGCGGTCACCGAACTGGGCGCGGTGGTCGTAACCGAGGTTGTCATACTCGACGTTCCAACCGAGGCCTGACAACTCCAATTCACAGAGACAGCTGCATGTGCCGTCCCGGCCAGACAGAGTGCGGCGGCGAGGGCCATCGGAGTGATAGCGCCGGCACGACGCAACGTGGACGTATTCGATCGCATTGTTATCTCCAAGAGGTGAAGTAACGACGTGGCCGGAATGCCGCGCCGCGGAACTGCAAAGGAAAAATAACTCGCCTCCAGTCAAATTCCGTGCACATATTGAATACGTTTCGATAGCCGTGTCGCATTCATTAATTGTTATTCACTATTCAGTATTGAGAATTCACAAAAGAAAACTATTACCAGAGAAGTATTGAATGCGTAATTTCATGCGCCCAAACCAGGAACCAGGGCTCCGGCGGGCCGCTCCAGGTCTGTCGCCCCTCGAGACACCAGACGGCAGTGGGCCCCGCTCATGAGCGGGGCCCACTGGTCTTGAAAAGGGTGTGACTACGCGGCGGCGTGGGAACCGCCGCTGCCGGAGCCGGTGCTACCCGAGCCCGTCCCGCTCGCGGCCGATCCGCTCGGCTTCGTGGGCTTCGTAGGCTTCTTGGGCTCGCCGGTTTTGCCGGGCTTACCGGTCTTGGTGCCGCCAGTGGAGCCGGTGCCATCGTTTGGCGTGGTGGTGCTGCCCGAGCCCGTTTCGCTTCCGGTCGATCCGCTGGGCTTGGTGGGCTTGGTGGGCTCGCCGGTTGTGCCGGTCTTGGTGCCGCCGGTTGTGCCGGTGCCAGCGTTCGGCGTGGTGGTGCTGCCCGAGCCCGTCTCGCTTCCGGTCGATCCGCTGGGCTTGGTGGGCTCACCGGTCGTGCCGGTGCCACTGGTTGGCGTGGTGGTGCCGCCCGAGGTCGCGCCCGATTCAGGCTTCGGTTCGGTTGCGGTGGAAGGCGTCTCGGGCGAAGCCGTGGCGGGTGACCCTGCGGCTGGCCCCGTGGCGACTGGCGCCGCCGCGGCGGGTTCTGCTGCCGCGGTCTTCGTCGCCGCGGTCTTCGCGGTATCAGGCGTCGTCACCTTCTCGGCGCCCAGCGTGACCGTCGCAGCCGACAAAGCAGCCGACGGAACAGCGGACGGTCCGGCATCGGCCACCTTCGCCGCGACGGGCGCGGGGGACGCGGCCGCCGCCGCGGCCGGCACCGGTGCGCCAAGCGCTTGCGCGATGGCGTCGCGAACGGCAATCACCAGTATGGGAACCACGCCAGATCCGGGAGCCAGAAGCCCCCCGAATCCCGTCGGTCCATACCCGTTGAGGAAGGCGTTGGTGAGCACGGCCGGGGCGTTGACGATCGCGTTCAGCGCCGCTCCGACGTTGCCGGCGCGCACCCCGTCGTACACCGCTTGCGCAGTATCCGCAAACGCGCTCTCGACGCCGCCAACTGTGCCGAGCACTGAAAAGCCAATACCGACAATAAGATCGGGGAGTAGTTTGGCTACGTTGGCGACGTTCTGCATAACCTTGCCGGGGATATTGAGCGTCTGACCTTGCAGCAGTGCGAAGCCGGGATTTACCACCAAGTTGAGCACGGCGCCCCATGCCGTGTTGATGCCTGCGCTGATCTGGCCGGCGGCCAGCTGTTGAGCGGCCTGCTGAAAAGCCTGCGGAAGTGCCGTCACGGCCGTGACGAAACCGTTGCCGGCTGCGCCCAGGTCAGTAGCGATGGTGTTCGCGTAGCCGAGCTGGTTGATGAGGATCTGCTTAAGAATGGGAGCCGGGTCGGCCCACACCTGCTGGCCGAGGGCCGAAATGTTGTTGAACGTTGTTGTCAGGACCTGCGCCCATTCGCTGATGGGATTGACCGACGCGGTCAACGTCGTCGCGAGGCTTGACACCGGAACCGCCGGCAGGTGTACCTGCTGCGGTGACACCACTATCGGTGACAGCGCGATGGCACTCGCTCCGATCAGTGCCACACCGCTGGTCATACCGGTCCGGACAAACGTTTGCATAACTCCCCCTCAGTAATCAGTAACGTGAACTCGCAAATTAATGCACACTGATCGCGGCGTGGGGTGAATTCCGCCGAAAATTCTGAAAATTCTTGCGGAGCTCTTTTCGTTATTCGATGTTGAAATTCAACGGCAGAAAGTTAACCGTCTGAGGTAATCAACTTCATAAAGCTATTAGCGCAAAGATGTTTGAAATGCCGAATATGAATCGCCCCGGAAACCAGGACTCCTGACCTTCGGTTCGAGGATGCAGACGCGCCCACGGAGTCGTTCTCGGGAAACATGCCGACCAGCTGTCGCTATAGCCGAGGAGAAGGCAGCTGCGGTGCGGATGGTCCGGAAGCTGCGCGCCGGTGCGTAGTTCGGGTACGAGAATTCGCGCTGGGCGAAGCGGCGACCAGTCCAGTCGCACGTCCGCAGCGGAGGCCTACGCCGAGAGTGCGGCATATCGGTGCGTTCACCGGCGTGTCGTCACGGCAGCCCGCACTTTCGACCGAGCACCGCACACGCTCGGCGTCGCTAGAGTCGGGCAGATGGTGGCCGAGTCGGCATCGCCCACCCCTGTACAGCGCTCGAATGCTTGCGTGGTGGGATTCCCGGATCGCGGAAAGCTAGAGGCGACTGGCAGCGAAATCGGCTGCCTCCGTGACCTTTCCGGACTGCACGTAGGAGCCGTGGGCACCGACGTCGAACCCGCCATCCACCCAGCAGATCGGGTCACCCGGGGCGCACTCGTCGATGGAATTGGCCGCGTACTGCGGTGCCAGCTCGGGCAGCGGTCCGCCGGCGAGCATGCCCGCGAAACCGGTGCGGGGTGCGCCGAACAGTGCGGTGGCGGCCACGCGACTGGCGAGCTGGGGTGCCGCGTTGGTGGCTCCTTCGATGACCGCCGCACCCTGCGAGTAGCCACCGAGCACCATCTTCGTCTTGGGGCAGGTGGCCGCGGTGGACTCGATGACTGCCCGCGCGGCGTCGATGCCGGCGGGCGTGCTGACGGCGAAGTCGCTGCTCGCCGGGTAGTCGACGGGCGTCGCCTCGACCGAGCGCGGCGCGATCCGGGCAGACAGGTCGTCAACGAAGGGGCGCCCGACACTGCCCAGGCCCGGCCCCTCGCTGGTACCGCGGGCGAACACCACCTGGACATCGGGGCACGGCGCCGCGGCGGCGAGTGCGGGGGCGATTGTCGGGATGGCCGGGGCCAAGGCGACGACTGCAAAGATCAACGCGAGGTTGCGGGTCATACCAACCGATCGTAGGCAACCGACGCGAAACTTCTCATACCTTCGTGACACACCCAACGACCGGTACGGCGTGTTCCGACGAATGCGATAGCGAGCAGGCCAGGCAGATCACCAGGCCTCTCTCTGCGGTTATCTCAAGACCTGGTGCTGTCGGCGCCTGCGGGTTTGGTGGTGGCGGCGATGGTCTGGTTGAGGGTGGCGATGGCGACGGTGGGGTCGCCGTCGGGGTTGGCTTTGCCGTCGGTGAGGTATCCCTGCACGGCGACGGTGGTGCCGGGTTTGAGCACCCAGTCCGCGGCGGTGGGTATCAGTTTGTTGGCGGTGATCACCACCGAATGTGTTGCGCCGTCGCCGGTGAGGGCGCTCGCTGAGCCGCCCCACGATTTGCTCGGCGCGGTCGGATCGACCAGGGTTACCGAGGCCATACCGACGGTGGTGCCGCTGTAGGTCAACCGCACCTTGATGGGCCGTGGCGGGCAAGCTGTTTGGCAGTCAGAGCTGTCGCCCTCTTGCCATACCGCGTCCACGCTCAGGGTCGCGCCCGTGCCTTGTGAGGCGACGCAGTATCCGGTGGAGCTGTCGAATGCCGATCCGGTCTGGCAGTGCTTGATGCCGACGGGGCCGGCGGGCCCGCATTTCTGGTAGGCGGTGGGGTCACCGGGGACCGGGATGTAGGACGCGGTGCCTCCGCTGACGTTGGCTTCCGAGCAGGTCTGTGGCGGGGCTTGCCGGAAGTCGGTGCTTGGTCGCGCTGCCGCGGGCCCGGTGCCGGCCAGGCACGCCGCCGTCATGGCGGCGGTGATGCCCCAGCCGATTCTGGTGGCGGTCATGCGCATTGCAGGCTCCTTTGCGTTGTCGGTTGTCAGCAACCGTCGCCGATGGTGTCCATGGCCTTGGGCAATCGGGGTGCCGGTACGGCCATGTTGTTGTAGCCGGGGTTGGCCGATTCCCAGCCGATCATGTAGCACACACCCGGGCGCTCGACCAGGTTGGCTGTCCAATTGTTCAGTGTCGGTTCGCATGTGGCCGCGTCGATGTCACTGATGCGGATAGCGCGGTCGGGCTTTCCGGGTTCGTGCAGCCACTCGATGAGGTTCCCGAAATGCGGCAGCGTGCATGGCCCGGCTGCGTGTGCCGTCGACGTCGACGGCTGGGGTGACGACGACACCGGGGCCGGTGCGGCGTCGTGATGACCGGAACAGCCGGCAACCAGGGCGGCCACGACCGCCCCGGCCCCGGCTAATCCGTTGCGTTGTTTCACGAACTCGGCGACACCCCGGCGGGCACCTGGACCGGCGGCGGACCCGACGGTGCCGGCTCCGGTGTCGCAGCCGGCGTGGCCGCCGCCGGCTGCCCGCTGGCCGCCTCCAAGATCGGCGCCGGCTGCCCCGGCACCGCGGGCGCGGTGGTCGGCTGCGCCGACTCGGAGCCCGGCGCGGACTTGGGCGCCGCACCGCCCGGATCCTCCAGAGCCGAGCCCTCCATGCCGGCTCCGATATTGGTACCCGGGGCCACCGTGGGCAGCGTGGGGTTCGGACTCATCCCGGCCCCGATCCGGTACCGGGTACTGCTGGAGGTCAGCAGGTTCGCCTTGTTGGGGCTCAGCCCCAAGGCGCTGCCGGGCAAGCCGTCGGCGTTCATCGCCGGATCAACACTGGCCGCCGCCCGGACACCGCGAGCGTCGTAGGCAGCCGGCGGCGGGCTGGTGATCCAGTTCGGGGCGAACGTGTAGCTACCCATGGTCGGGCTCACCGGTGCCGGCGGCCCGGGAAACCACGGCAGCACCGGTGGGGCCGGCTGGGCATCGGCCACCCCCGGCGCCAGCGGTATCGCCAGCAACCCCAGGATCACACCCAGCGCCTTGGGCCCTAGTCCTTTGCGCGACATGATGATTCGATTCCCCTTGCGTCAGATCTTGCTCGGGTCGCCGTAGATCGCGAACTCCGTGTGCGACTTGGCAGTGGAAATCCTCAGGTAGGCATAGGACCGAATGTTGACATCACCACCGCAGGCGTCGGCCTTGATGTGAATGTTGTCGATGTCGAGCATCGCGGTGCCACTATCGGACAAGGCCATGTTCGCCAACGGCAGATCCACGATGACACCCGGCTGGATCACCGTCTGCACGAACCCGGCCGCACCGATCGTGCCGCTGACCCCGGTCAACGGCAACCCGGCCGACCCCGCCGCACCACCGGTACCACCGAGCTGCAGACCGGTCGACACGTCGGACTGGCACCCCAACTGATACCCCAGAATGAAGATGCTGTCGGTGATCGGGCTCGACCCACCGGTCGCGGTCGCCGTCCCCGACGCGGTCACAAAGCCCTCCCGCGAGTTCACCGCCGCGGCCAGGTTCGGCACCGAATTGATCGACTCATGATCAATCTTGATCTGCAGATGCCACCCATCACGGCTGACCTTGTCGTACACCTGCGGAGCCATCTCGGCAGGATCGGCATGCGCGACTTGCGGGGCAATCGCCGCGGTGGTGCAAAGCACCCCGCCCGCGGTACACATAGCGGCAACTGCCAGAGTTGCGGCCCGCAGTGGAGCTGCAGCTGTCATCGAAATGCCTCACTTTCCAACATGTTTAGAGCTTCTGGCGCGCAGACCCGCGCTAGTACGGCGAGACCGGCTCGCAGCTAGCAGCACGGTAACAACGCTTGGTGATGTCAACGTGATTTTTAACGGATTCCATACGGCACGGTCCCGCGAATATCCACGCAACTACCGCGTCAGCGACCTCCCGAATCGGGAGACAGCTTGACCAACGCCGGTCGGGGCGGTGAGCAGAACACCGAAGTCGAGCGTGCGGGCGGCGCCGGAAGCGTTTACCAGCGGGCAGTCGTCCGCGCTGCGCTTCACCGGCGAAGATCATGCGCTCACGGCCCTGTTCAATCGCGTTCCGCGCGAGTCCGACAAGCTCGCCGGTCACCTTGCGAATGACGGCCTTTTCACCGACATTGGCTCTACTGAGCGCTCGGAAAATGTTCACCGACAATAGAATCGGGCGCCACGCAGGCTGGGTCGAGAATCGGCCAATCCAACGCTGCCCGTCCCCACGGAGAAACTCCTACCGGTGCAAGGGATCGGGGTACCGATGGGCAGTCGGTGATTGCGCATTCGTGACGACAGCACGCTTGGCCGACGCAGCCGTTGCCGTGGGTCCGGCCAGCACCAGCCCATGGCCGAGCGGGATTTCGCCGAACAAGTCGAACCGACCCTGACGCTTGGCGACCTCGGTCCCCGCGATCGCCAGTGTCCCTGTGATGATGCAACGCCCGGATTCGATCGCTGTGATCCGACCTTGCCGAACCACCAGAACCACCAGGTCCATGTCGAAGGAGATGGACAACTCCACCTCGATGGTGCCGGCCGACTTGCCGTTGACGAACACCTCGAGAGTCCATGGGTGACTGAACTCGATTTGGTGCGTCACCAGCTTCACCGTCTCCCGGGCGGCCGCGTTGTCGCGGGTACGGCGGGCGGCCTCCACGAGTTCCTTGAACTTCGCCCATCCGTCGACCGCCAGATCGAGCAGGTTCAGCGACAGGAGCTCATCGGTTTGCGTAGCTACGCCGCTCTCGACGAGGGGCGAAGCCCCGGGAAAGCGGGCAACGAGGTTACTGACCGTTCCGCTCTGGTGCAGCGAGTCGGCAAGCGCCCGCGCCGGTTGGACCGACGCATCGCCGTACAGCAGGTCTCGCACGGTCACCGTCTCAGTCAACGCGGATGCGATCATCATCCACCCCTCTCAAGGTCACGACATCGGGCTGAGAATGCACTGCGACTTGCACGGCGTACGTCACTTCGCCGGCCGCTGGCGTCGCACGCAACGCGACGACCGCAGGGCTCCCGGGCCGCACGGTCACCCGGACCCGCGGCGGCCGAAGTGCGCGGCGACTGACGTGGACGGCCGCGGCCAATAGGACCACCGCGATGACCGCGGCGACCAAGACGAGCGGCCACCATTCATGCGGCGGCGGTGGCGTTGGGAGGATGGGCGGCGGTGACACCGTGGGTGTCGTGATGGGCGGCGGCACCGGCAGACCCACGGTCACGATGGTGAATTCTCCGGTGTCCCAGGCTGATCCATCCAAGCAGGAGGCACGCACCGTGTGGCTGCCCACCGCGGCATCGGAGGGGACGGCGAACCATGTCACGAAGTTGCCCAATCCATCGACATCCACCTCGAACCGTGGCGGGGCGCCATCCCACGACAGCCGCACCGTCCGCGCGTGGTCGGCGCAGGTGAACTGCGAGCCGAAGGCATGCACCGGATCTCCGGGATGTCCTTGTGTCGGCTCGAGCGAGATAGCCGCCGCCGGGGTTCCCTGGTTCGTCACCGGGCTGACGACCGTGAACTGCTGACTGGCTGCGACGTCTGGATCGTCGGCGCAGGCGGCCAGCACCGTGTACTCGCCGGCGGATACCGTCGCGGGAACAGTGAACGGAACACGAAAAGTGAAGGGCGAGGCCGTGATCGACGGAGTTCGGTTACCGTCCCAGAACAACTGCACGGTGCCGCTGTCCGGGCAGGCGAAGCCAGTACCCGTCGCCGTCAGTTCCGTGCCCGCGGCTCCCTTTGAGGTGCTCAGAGTCAACGTGGGCTTCGGGGTCTCGACCACCGTGAAGGGTGCGCTAGCCATAACTGTCGTCTTGTGCGGGGCCCCGCATACCGCGGTGACGGTGTGTGCGGTGGCCGGGCCGTCCGGAACGGTGAACGCCAGACTGCCGACGGCGGGGTCAACGGCCTTGGCGGCCAAGGATTGGCCGTCCCACTGCAGGTGCGGAGCGTCGAGACACGTGCCGAAGCCCTTAGGTGTAGCCGTCACCTGCGAGCCGGCGGGCCCTTCTACGGGATCCAGTGTGAGAGTGGGCTTGTCGGTCGCATTGACCGTGAACGACGCCGAAGCCATCGTGCGCGCCCCATCCAGGAGCCGGCACACCGCGGTGACCCTGTGTGCACCGCCTGGACCATCCGGCACGGTGAACGTCAGATCGCTGTCGGCAGACAGCGCCCCGCCGTCCCACAGCAGGTGCGGGGTGTCCTCGCAGTAGTCGAAGCCCCTGATGGTGGCCGTGACTTGCGTTCCCGCGGCGCCGTGGGGTGGCGCCACCGCGAGGGTGGCCGTGTCCGGGTCCGGCGCAGGTGCCGGTGGCAATGACTTGAGCGCAGCTGAAGTGGTCGTCGTGGGCGCGGTCGGCGACGGCACAGTCGTTGTTGACGACGTGTCGGCGAAGACCACGCCGGTGCCCGCGAATGCGATGGCTAACGAGATCGCGCATCCGCGGGCCAGCACACCGGCCGCGCGGCGGGAGTAGCGGCGAGAACGTAGCGCACCCATGGCGGCTCACCTCCTCTCCCCTGAAAGCATCAGGCGATGGAGCCAGGCCCTCGCGAGTAGCGCGGTACTCGTTTCTCAGGTGAGGCTGCCGGGGAGGTGAAGTGCTGACGGGGTTGTGGGCGCAGTACCAGCTGAGTGCCCCCGTCGGACTCGAATCGATTTCACGGTGCAGATCATTCGCGCGGCCACTCATAAGACCAGCAACCCCACACCCACCGAGTTTCCAACCAACACAGGGAAGCTCTTCACCTAGTCTCCCATCGCTTACTGAGACGCAGTCAGCTCTCAATGCCTGTCAAGGTTCCTGGGTTTGGGTGCAAACTGTGAACCGGCGCGCGGGGTGGGTATACCCGCCGTCTGAACATCCGTCGAGGGTCGTGGTGTTGAGGATGACCATTGTTGGCTTGATTTTGCTGGAGATGTTGGGGTCAGCACAGTTCACCTTGCTGACAAGCGGACCGAGTGCGATGCATGTGGTGCTGTCCCACGCCAGATCCAGGCACGCTGTGTATTGGCCCGTGCTTTGGGAATTGTGGTAGTAGGAGCGGTCGGTGTCACCGCACTCCTGCGGAGTATTGACCCTGCGTACGACGCGGTAGGTGTTCTGGAGTGAGTTGCAGTCAACGATGGACAAGATGGCATCGGTGGTGGTGCCGGATAAGTTCGCGCAGGCCCCGACAGGTGCTTGAGCCTCGCCGTTCGGGGTCAACGTGGGCGGGCCCACGAACTGGCCAGGGATGTTGGCGAAATCAGGTGATGGCTTGGGCGGGGCGTCGGTCTGCGATGTGCTGGGACTCGCGTTCGACGCTGATTCGACCTGCACGCACCCGGTTAGGCACGCGATGCAAGCAAGAAGAACGACGGGCACATGCCGTGCCGCTTTCCTGCACTCTCGCCATGGCTCCAGTGCCATCGTTCGGTACGGCATACGGCTGCTCCACGTCGGCACACTCCGTGGTCTGCGGTAGTTTGTGCTCAACCGACGCTCCATCCGACAATGCGATCGCCGTCGGGCGTGTGATCCTGGACGTTGCATATCTGCCACGGATGATTGGCCGTGTTGAACGTTACCGTCCAGTTGACTTTCTTCGTTGACGACTCACCTAACATGTACACGCGCGTAATTTCTACTTGAGCGACCGTTTTATCGGCGCTGCGTTGCGAAACGAATACGCTGTCAATCTGCGCCTTCTGAATGAGTTGATTGCGCACGATCTGACTCTGATGAAATTGATCGGCGGGCGTCTTAGCCAACTGTTCGCGCAGCGGACCGCAAGTCATGCTGTTTAGAAGTTCGGGCATCGAAAGCTGTTTCGATTCCACGTACCGTCGCAGATAGGACAAGTCTGCCTCGGTTACGCCAATCTGCTCACGCTCGTGCTGTCTCGCGACAAAAACCCATGTGATAGCGCCGGCTGCGAGGGCTGTAACTACGGCGAGAAGAATGTACGTGCGGCGACCCGTCAAGTCCGTTCGCCTCATGATGGACGGCCCTCGTCTGAAATATCGTGAATCGATCGCACGCGTTGGGTCTCAGCGGTAGAGCCGAACCAGTAGATACTGTTGCGCGAGTTCAACCCGGAATTAGCAAATGATATTTCGCGGTAAGGGTGCGACTCGATGTCCGCCGCAAAAATGATATTCGCAAGATCCTCGGCCGACAAATTTCCATAGGATTCGAGACTATCCTCAACGCTTATAACATCCCCGATTATCAGTTCTGTTGCCGTATTCTCATGCACGAGATAGATGAAGTCACCCTCAGCCCAAGCAGCAAGCACATTGTACCGCCACGGCGACTGCGCTTTTCTCATACAGTTTAGCAATTCGATCAGTGTGGATCGTGCAAATTCACTGTCAGCCATCAGCGCGGCTTCCCGGGATTCCTGGGTATCGTATTCATTATCTGTGGACAGATTTCACTACCAACACAGTACATCGTAATAATACCTTTTTGTAGCCCATCGGTTTCGCCCGCGTTGACGGTCTCGACGATAACCTCCAGGTCGGCAATATGCTCACTGTCACAGCCAAGCCCCATTTTGTCGCATTCCCACACATTTATCGGTGCGGTGTACTTGATAGCCGAACCACCGCAGGGAACCGGGTCCTTCAGCATCCCGATCAGTGCGTAGATGGAATCGAGATTTGTTAGTCCGTGTTTGTGATAAATCTTGTCGTAGCCGTACCCCCTTCCTCGTCCGCTTCTCGCAGTTGGGTCCCAGTAGCCCCGTCGGAGAATGGTCAGTCGCCCCTGACTGTCGCTGGTGGCAACCAGTACTTCATTGTTTCTGCTGCTCGTGTCCGCGCCCGCGTCATCGTCTTGTTCGCCGCACTGATTTTTCTGGCCGTCGTCTTGCGTCGGCTGATGTTTCTGCGGCCCAGCTTGCTCGGGTGCGCAATTGCATTGGCCGAGGCCGGGGAGATCGCGGCCGGGGGTGGGACGCCCACCTGTCATCGATCCACCCGCGCCGGCGCCAACTTTCCACACCGACGAGCCGTTGCTCACCTGGTAGAAATCCGCGGCCTGCTGGCATTGCTGTTGACGTTGCGTAGAGTCCTCGTCTCCGCGCTGATTCTGGTCGTTCGATTGGGATTGTTGCCCCTGGCTCGGTTGGGCTTGTTGAGGCTGCTGCTGCGGAGCTGACGGCACTACCGACACCGACGGCTGTGCCGCCGTTTGTAGCGGAGCGTCGTAATCAGGTGGTTGGCTGCCGTTGGCTGGCTGCAACTGCTGCGGGTAGTTGGGGGCCTGCTGGGAGCCGTCCTGGCCACTCGGGCTTTGCGGAGCGCCGGAGTTGTAGATGGATATGCCGTTGCCCTGGTCGGGTGCCGGGTAGGAGCCGCTGTTGTACCCGTTGGGGGGGCCGCTGGGCATATCCGGTGGCTGCATGGGGAAAGGCGGGGCACCGCCCGAGCCGCCACCAGAACCCCCGGTCGGGCCGGTCGGGGGTGGTTGTCCGGTGGCCCCAGGCAGCGCCGATAGGCCGGCCTCGCCGGGAGTGTCGCGGTTGATTACCACGACCCCCGCGACCAGCACCGCCATACCCGCTGTTGCTGCCATCGCGCGTTGCAGGCCGCGGCATACCCGCGTTCGTTTCGCCACAGATCTAGCCCCCCCTATCCCCAGATAGCGCCGCGCACTCCCCTACACGGTCAGCTCGGGGCGATCATCATGGATAGCG
The DNA here is from genome assembly GCF_054515875.1 of Mycolicibacterium sp. HS_4_1. Taxonomy (NCBI): domain Bacteria; kingdom Bacillati; phylum Actinomycetota; class Actinomycetes; order Mycobacteriales; family Mycobacteriaceae; genus Mycobacterium; species Mycolicibacterium sp. HS_4_1. The sequence continues at coordinate 970,532 of NZ_CM137261.1, read as the reverse complement.
GACTGGCACGTCAATAGGCGTGGGCGTGTCGGGTAGTTAACAATGCGTGTCGTCGCGGTGCGTCCGAACTTCTGCAACCCACCTCCCAAAATGCGGCCGCGACGCGCTGGTATTCAACATCGGGTGGGTATTCGAGCAAATACGTCATCGGCGCTCGCCTCCGGCGATTCGCTCGAGTCGCTTAGTGCACAACTCGGCTCGCAGGCCGCCGATATCCAAATGGAAGTTCAAAATTTCGGGGTCGCCGGAAAAACTCGGACACAAACCCGGACCGTGTCCGCCCCCCGGGGTCGAATATTTTCGACGGGGGGCGATCACAACGCGGAGAGGGGGAGTCGGGCATCAGCAGAGTGGCGGGCGAAACGCCAAGCGCCGGTCGAGTGCCACCGCGGTTCGACGGCTCGGTTGCCGAGTACATCAGCAAGACATGGCCGAGATGGATGCACGACAAGTTCAACCGTTGGAACGTGCCCGATGGCAACGATCGAAAAGTACGAGACTGTTTCGGGCACAACGCTTTACCGTGCCCGACATCGAACATCGGATCGGCGGCAGCCAGACAAGCGAGGCCAGCGTCAAGGTCGTTCAGCGGACGCTCGGGCACTCGTCGGCGGCGATGACGCTGGACGTAGACGCCGACTTGTTCGATGACGATCTCACCGGAGTTGCCGACAAGTTAGATGAGACCGTGGGCAGAATGTAGGCGCGGAGCCGGTCAGGCACCAGCCAGCAAGCCTGAAAATCGCCTCTACCAGCCAGAATGGCGGCGTTAACTCGAGTGCCCCCAGTCGGACTCGAACCGACACTTGGCGGATTTTAAGTCCGCTGCCTCTGCCAATTGGGCTATGGGGGCTTGATGAAGCGGCTATCAACCTATGACGCGGACACCAGCCCGCTGAATCCGACCCCAACCACAGGCCGGAGGAGCCGGCGCACCCTAGAACGTCGGCCGCGCGTCCTCATCCACCACGCCCAACACCTCGGAGGCCGGCAGCGGCGGGCTGAGGAAGTAGCCCTGCAGCACATCGCAGCCGAAATCCCTTAACTGTGCGGCTGATTCGGCGCTTTCGATCCCCTCCGCGACGGTCTCGAATCCGAGCTTGTGCGCGAGGTCGATGATCGCGCTCACCACCACAGCAGCGCGCTCGTCGACCGTCACCCGTGCGATGAAGTCCTGGTCCAGCTTGATCTCGTGGATCGGCAGGTCGGAGAGGTACGTAAGCGCGGAGTACCCGGTGCCGAAGTCGTCGAGGGCGATCCTGATGCCGCGGTTGGCCAAGTCGGCCAGCACTGTTCGGGTGTCTTCCATGTTGTCGACGAAAAGATCTTCGGTGATCTCGACTGCGAGCGCCGTCGGCGGCAACCCGCGCTCGTCCAAGGCCTGACATAGCTGGTCCGGCAAGTTCAGGTCGCTCAGCAACGGCGCGAAAAGATTAACGGCCACAGGCACTTTCGCCTCGGCAGTGTACCACTGCAGGGCGTCGTCGAGCGCCATGTGGACCACCAGACCCGTGGCCTGGCCCATCAGGCCGTGCTGACGCACCAGCGGCAGGAAGTCCGCCGGCCGCAGTAAACCGCGGTCGAAATGGCGCCAGCGCAACAACGCCTCCACGCCTACGACCAAGGCGGTGCGCGCGTCGAATTTCGGCTGATAGACCAGCGACAGTTCGTCCCGGTCTATTGCCTGACGAAGTTCTACGAGAAGCTCTGAGATGGCGTTCACCCGCCCGTCATCGACGCCCGCACCCTAGGCAGACCATTGAACCAGCGTGGCATCGCAATCCGATCGTTTTCAACGCCGCCCGGGTTCGGCGCGCTTCTCCTCGTACATGAGTCCGTCAGCGCGGGCCAGCAGCTCTTCGAGCGTGCCGGTGTCGGCAGGCCACACGTGCAGCAAGCCGATGCTGGCCGAGAGCCGGTAGATGCGATCGTGGGTGTCGTTGAACGTCTGAAATGCGTCCAGAATCCGCCTTCGGAGGACCGACAGCCCCTCGGGCTCACTGACCAGGACGCAGAACTCGTCCCCGCCCATCCGCCCGACGATGTCGGACCTGCGCAGCGTGGCACGCAAGACCGTGGCCACATCGCGAATGAGCTCGTCACCCATCTCGTGGCCATATTCATCGTTGACGCGCTTGAGCCCGTTGACGTCGAGGAAGGCCACCAGAGCGCTGTGCCCATTGCGCTTCGCCAGTTCGAGGGCAGGCTCGGCGCGCAGGAAGAAGCCGCGGCGGTTCAGTAGCCCGGTCAATTCATCGGAAATCGACAGCTGGTGGATTTCCGCTTTGGCTTTCTCGAGATCGGCCGTGCGGTCACGCACCCGTTCTTCGAGTTCGGTATAGACCTGAACGTTTTCCATCGCGATCGACGTCGAATCGGCCAGCGCCTGCAGCAGTCCGATCTCTCGGGAAGAGGGCTGCCGCGCATACGACCAGTAATTGCCGATGGCCCCGATCGGATCGAGCGTCCGGATCGGCACCATGACCATGCTCTTGACGAACGTGGGTCGGTACGCCTCGTGCGGCACGCGGGCGTCCAGGTCGATATCCGGAATCACCGCCGCGTCCTTGTTCAGCATCGCCCAGCCGCTGACACACGCTTCCATCGGGAACCGCATGCCCTTCCACAGCGGCTCGATCGCGTCCTCGTCGGCGTAGAAGCACTGTCCGTTGTCCCGGAGGATGAAGGTGGCGCCGTCGCAGCCAGTCAGTTCCCGTGCGGCGGTACGGACGATGCGCTGGACGTCGGGCAGACTGCGAGCCATCGACAGCTCCTGGACCGCCTTCATCAGGCGCTCCATGCCCCGGGTGTAGTCGGCGTCCGTGAACTCGCCACCAGTGATCGGCTCAGGTGCCAAGGCTTCTGCGGTCACTGGGCCTCCGTAGGTCCGGGCAATCACTCAAGGCAACTCGACGGGAAGATTATTACGTCTCCGTCAATATAATGGTTGCTGCCGCTACAGGGAGATGAAAGCGAACTTTTCGAACGGATCTCGCGAAGCCGGCCAGATTCGGGTCCTAGAGCCGATGTGACGAGGCCACACTCGGAGTCACTTTGCCACCAAACACCCAGCTTCGAGTGCTAGCTTCGCGCGGTCCTGGAACCGAGCCATCTTTGCTGGGAGTTAACTCGTGAACACGCTGGTCCGTCTGATCGCCGTCCTGATCATCCCCGTCGTCCTGCTGGTGGGCGGCTGCGGGCACAAACAGGCATCGACGGGAAACAACGCCAGCTCGTCGGAGTCCATCCCCGCCGATCCGTCGGGTGACGCCGGTGACGCGGCGCCCATCGCCCAGACCTGCCCGGCGCAGGCCACCACGTCGTTCGCCAAGACCAAGTTCGTCGCGCACAGCGGCCTGGCCTTCGGCGCGTTCCACCGCTGGTTGTGGAAGCCGTTCCAGGCCGGCACCTTCAAGAAGGGTGCCAGTGGCCGGATCACGGCATTCGTCAAGGGCGGCCTCGCGGCGCTGTTCGTGAAACGCGAGGTCCGGCTGGCCGCCACCGACGTGCAGGCCGATCCCACGTTGTGTAAGGCGATCATCGCGCCGCTCGACAAGCTCGGCGACACCGTCCAGGCCGCGTTCGACAAGCTGAAGGGCGGCGACGCCAGCGGCATCACCGACCTGAACTCCTCGATCGGATCGATCGAATCGACCTCTCAGAAGGACGGCATAGCGATCCAGGAGGACGAGAACGCCGACCTGACCAAGAAGCCGGCCTAATCCCTCGCGTCACTCAAGGGTTTTGGCCAGCTTCTTGGGTCAGGGCCGGCCAGGATCACAACGTGACCACGGGCCAATCATTCGCGACACGGGCCATCACATTGAAATAGTTGGTCATGGTGTTCAGCGCCACGTTGGCAACCACCTCGCCGATCTCCTCGTCGGAGATCCCCGCGTCGCGCGCAGCCGCTAGTTCGGCGTCGTTCACGTCGCCGGCGTTCTCGGCGATGGCGACTGCCAGCTTGAGCAAGGCAGCGATGTGCGGGTCATCCGACTCGGCACGGCGGGCGTTGTCCAATTCCACGGCATCGATCTTGGCGAACTTGGCGCCCGTGAAGGTGTGTGCCGACAAGCAGTACTCGCAACCGTTGAGCTGAGCGGACGCGATGGCGAGCCGCTCGCGTACGGCGGGCTTGAGAGTGCCGCCAGCCGCCGCGCCGGACAGTGCCAGGTAGCTCTGCAGCAGGGTGGGGCTGTTGGCCATCACCTTGGTCATGTTGGGAGTCTGGCCCATCGACTTCTTCACTTGCGCAAGCAATTCGGCGGCCTTACCGGTCGCGGCCTCAAGCTCGATGGGGGCGAAGTTGGTCATCGGCGTTCCTTTGTTAGTCCATCCGCCTAAGGGATAGAGCGACGTTTATCCGTTAGAAGCTGTACCCGAGCTTCTAACGGATAGAACACCATCTATCCGTGATAAAATTCCGGGCGTGGCCACCAGTACGCCCGCCTGGATGCTTCCGGATGAGCCAGCCCCGGTGCGGCTGATGAACACCATCTGGGCAGATACCCGCGGCGTACACGACGAACTGACAAGCCCGACGGTGCTGCGCGACTGGCTGGCAGACGTCACCGAGCACGACCGCCGTGTACTGGGCAAGCCGAGTCCAGCCGAACTCAACGACGCCGTCCTGTTGCGCGACAGCCTGCGACGATTGGCTGCCCACGTCACCGCAGACGATCGCCCGACGGCCCAGTCTCCCGTCGGCGAGGTCAGCCAAGCGATCGACGTGGTCAACGGGCTCGCCGCCGACCGTCCGCGCGCCGAACTCACGCTGCACAACGGAGCACTGGGCGCCGTCAGCGCGCAGGTCACCTCACCCATACGAAGTGCGCTTGCAGAACTCGCATACCAAGGCGTCGAGCTGCTCGCCGGACCAGAGGCGATCAACCTGCGAGCCTGCCGCGCACCCCACTGCGTGCTGTACTTCGTGAAATCACGGCCGCGCCGCGAGTGGTGCTCCGAAATGTGCGGCAACCGCGTCCGAGCCGCCAGGCATTATGCCCGAATCCGCACAAGTCAAGCTTAGGCCCGACGCAGCAGGAGCGAGCGCTCCGCCTCGTTGCTGCTGAGCGTGGCAGCGTGAGCGAACGCCGCCGACGCTTCCGCTGTTCTGCCCAAGCGCTCCAACAGATCTCCGCGCACCGCGTGCGGCAGAGGTGACCGGGGCAGCGGATCGGGACCGAGCGCGTCGAGCACGGCCAGGCCCGCCTCGGCGCCGTGGGCACGTCCGTGCGCGACCGCGCGGTTGACCTCGATGACGGGACCCGGCGCGGCGAGGGCCAGCACGTCGTAGAGGTCCGCGATCCGCTGCCAGTCGGTGTCCTCGGCCCGCATCGCGCGGGCATGGCAGGCCGCGATGGCCGCCTGCAGAAAGTAGGTCCCGACGGGAGTGCCCGCCTGGGCAAGTTTCTCGGCGCGCTCGAGCACCTGCAGTCCGCGGCGTCGCAGCAGGTGGTCCCAGCGGGCCCGGTCCTGATCGTCCAAGAGCACCGGCGCTCCGTCCCGATCGATTCGAGCCGGAATGCGCGACGCCTGGAGTTCGACAAGTGCTTGCAGCCCAAGAACATCCGGGATGTCCGGCACCATGGCGGCCACCGTGCGCGCCAGCCGGATCGCTTCGAAGCACAGGTCCGGGCGCGTCCAGTCTTCGCCGGCGGTCGCCACGTAGCCCTCGTTGAACGTGAGGTAGATGGCGGCGAGCACGTCGTCGATCCGGTCGATGCGCTCAGCCCCGACCGGCAGCTCCATGTCCGCGCCGATGAGGCTCTTCTTGGCGCGGCTGATCCGTTGCGCCATCGTCGATTCCGGCACCAAAAAGGCGCGGGCGATCTCGGCCGTGCTCAGACCCGACACCAAACGGAGCGTCAACGCCGCGCGCGACGCCGCAGGCAGCTCGGGGTGACAGGTCAGGAACATGAGCCGAAGCACGTCGTCTTCGATGAAGTCGAGCTGCCCTTCGAAATCCGGCATGTCGACCTCCTCCAGCCGGTGCCCGACTTCCTCGGTCTTGCGGCGCAGCGTCTCGGCGCGGCGGATGTGGTCAATGGCCCGTCGCTTCGCCGCGGTCATGAGCCAGGCAGCGGGGTTGGCGGGGATACCGCGGTCCGGCCATTCCTCCAGCGCGGCGACGAGCGCATCCTGCGCGACGTCCTCGGCGAGGTCGATGTCACGAGTCATGCGAGCCAGCGCCGCCACGAGGCGTGCCGATTCGGCACGCCACGCGGCGGTCACGGCCTCAGCGGTTGTCACCTGGGGCAGGCACCCGGTTCCTGGTCGGGTGCTCCCTCAATCAGATGCATTTCGACGCGGCCCTCCCACTCGGGCCAGTTCTCGCGATGGAGCTCGGTGAACGAACGGGCTCCTTCGACGGCCTCGGCGTGGTTGCGGTACTCGAGCACGGCGTAGCCGCCGATGATCTCTTTGCCCTCGGCGAACGGCCCGTCGGTGGTGCTGAGCTGACCGGAACGGACCTGGTAGCCGATCCGGTTCTCCCCCTGCCCCAAACCGCCACCATCGACATAGATGCCGTCAGCGGCGTTCTTGCCGACGTACACCTCCATCGCGTCCATCAGTGCCTGCGGCGGCGGACCTTGGTTGGGATCCATGATGACCAAACCCATGTAGCGCATTGCGGTGACCTTTCGTCGTCGAGTCAATCCTTCACATACACGTCGAACGGGCGGGGCCGATTTCGACATTGCTCCGGAAATGACTCGTGATCGAGCGAAAGCTCATCGCAAGTTGAGGGGAAATCCGCGCGCGGCGAAGCGCCCTAGACATCCATCTCGACGAGCACCCGGCGCAGCAGCTTGCCGGTTGTGTTGCGCGGCAGCTCATCGATGAACACCACGTCGCGTGGCACCTTGTGGCGGGCCAGGTTGTTCTTGACGAACGCCTTGATCTCGTCGGCGTCCTGCGCCGCGCCCGGCTGCAACACGACAAATGCCCGCAGGCGCTTCCCCCATTCGACGTCGTCGACGCCGACCACAGCCGCGTCAAAGATGTCGTCGCGCTCGGCGAGGAGTTCTTCGACTTCCTGCGGGAAGACGTTCTCGCCGCCGGAAACGATCATGTCGTCGTCCCGGCCGTCGACGAACAACAGCCCATGGTCGTCGAAATGCCCCATGTCGCCACTGGACATGTAGCCGTCGATGATCTGCTTGGTCCGGCCGTCGGTGTAACCGCTGAAGGGTGCGCCGTTGCGGACAAAGATGCGACCGCGACGGTTTTTCTCGTTGATGCGGCGGTCGTTTTCGTCGTACAGCACCACCTCGCACGTCACCGGTGCGCGTCCGGCGGTACCCGGCGCGAGGCGCAGTTCGGCCGGGGTGGCGACGCTGGCAATGGCGCATTCGGTCGAGCCGTACAAGTTGTAGAGCACGTCGCCGAAGATGTCCTGGACCCGGTTGGACAGCTCGGGACTCAACGCCGACCCGGCGATCAGGATCGTGGTCAGCGACGAGGTGTCGTACTTGCCGATCACCTCGGGCCCCAGCTCGACGATCCGGTGCAGCATCGTCGGCACCGCGACGAGCATCTGGGCCTTGTGCTCGGCGATGAGCCGCAGGGTCCGCTCGGCGTTGAATCGCCGGGCCGTCACCACCTTGTTTCCCAACGCGGCGCCGACGGTGTAGGTGGCCCAACCCGTGCTGTGGAAGATCGGCGAGACGATGACCATGGTTCCCTTGCGCGGGAACGGAATTCGATCGATGATCTGCGCTGTCGCCAACGGTGACACCGAGCTGCGCGGCGCACCCTTCGGTAGGCCTGTCGTCCCGCTGGTGAGGATCACCGAGCCACCCGCCTTGCTCGGCGCAGGCAGCGGCTCGGTGGAGTTGGCCGTGACGATCGCGTCGAGGGTCTGTGCGCCGGCCGGGATTTCAGCGCCCTCGTCCACCCAGGTCAACACGCGCGGCATGTCCGCGGGCAGCGCGTCGAGCAGTCCGAGGAACTCGCTGTCGTGCAGCACGACCTTGACGCCTTCGCGCTCACAGACCTGGGCGAACTGCGGTTTGGCGAACCCGGTGTTCATCAGGACCAGCCGGGCGCCGAGCTTGCCGCACGCCACCATGGCAAGGATCAGGCCACGATGGTCCCGGCACAGCAGCCCGACCACAGAACCTTCGGTCACTCCCAGGCCCCGGAGCCCGCGAGCCAGCGCCCAGGACTGGTCGTCGACCTGCCGGTAGGTCAGCGTGCCGCGTTCATCCACCAACGCCGGCAGACCCGCGTATTTGCGCCCACCCTGGATGGCCATCGACGCCTGAGGGCCGAAGATCGGCGCATTCTTCGCGGTCTCCAGCATCACGCCAGGGTTGGCCAAATCCAGAAAGCCGGTCTCGTACAACCGGCGTACCGCGTTCGCGGACTCCGCAAGATGGTTCAGTTTCTGGCGGAGTCCACCCACGATGTCGAACACCTATGCCTCCCGAGTTCGAGGGGTGATCGACCCCACACGAATGGCACGTTAGCCGGTTGCACGCGTCGAGGACACCACCTACCCGGAACTGGGCACGGTACGACGTCAGCTGCGGCCGTGGCAGCTGGTACCTGATGCGCCCCTTGGTCTCTGCGCTGCCGCGGTCTCGACCTGACCGCGCACAAAGACTAGCGGTTTCCTGACACCAGCGACCCCACGTGTTTCCGGGGTGTAAAGACGCCGGACACCACCGGTGGATCGTCGGTCCACATGATGCGAAAAACCCCGCTGAACTGGGAAAACAAACGGCTATCCGAAGCAAATCACGCCCCGATATACTCCCCGAATATGATCCATGTCACTGGGCCCGCAAGGACTCCGTAAATGAACGCACAGGGCCCGTAAGGAAAGCATCAAGATCGGGGCCTGACCCCCTGTCGCGGCGTTTACTTCGCCTCGTGGGCGCCGCCGAGACGCGCCCGAAACGGAGCCAACATGTCTGTCGCGATTTTCGTCGTGCTGACCATCGCATTGTTCGCGGTGCTCGGCCTGATCCAGAAGGCGGTGGAGCGCCTGTGAACTACGCCAACGCCATCGGCCTGGTGCTATGTCTGGTGATCGCACTGTTCCTCGTCGCCGCACTACTCTTCCCGGAGCGGTTCTAGTGAGCACAACCGTCGCAGGAATCACGTTCCTGCTCTCGCTGATCGTCGCGCTCGCCGCAGTACACGTGCCGTTGGGCGACTACATGTTCCGCGTGTACACGTCCGAAAAGCACTCGCGCGCAGAACGTCTCATCTACAAGGCGATCGGAGCAGATCCGCACGCCGAGCAGAACTGGGGTGCCTACGCCCGCAGCGTGCTGGCGTTCTCCGCAATCTCGGTGCTGTTTCTGTTCACCCTGCAGCTTGTGCAGGACAAACTGCCGCTGCACCTGAACAACCCGGCCACCCCGATGACCGCTGACCTGGCGTGGAACACCGCCGTCAGCTTCGTCACCAACACGAACTGGCAGGCCTACTCGGGTGAGACCACCCAGGGCCACCTGGTCCAGATGGCCGGCCTTTCGGTGCAGAACTTCGTCTCGGCCGGCGTCGGTATGGCCGTGGCCGTCGCACTGGTCCGCGGCTTCGCCCGTCGCCACGCGTCCGAACTGGGAAACTTCTGGGTCGACCTGGTGCGTGGCACGATTCGAATCCTGTTGCCGCTGGCCGCCATTGCCGCGCTGATTCTGATCGCCGGCGGCGCTATCCAGAATTTTCATCTGCACGACCAGATCGCCAACACCCTGGCCGGCGCGCAGCAGACCATCACTGGCGGCCCGGTGGCCAGCCAGGAAGCCATCAAAGAACTGGGCACCAATGGTGGCGGTTTCTTCAACGCCAACTCCTCGCACCCCTTCGAGAACCCCAACGCCTGGACCAACTGGGTCGAGATCTTTCTCCTGCTCGTGATTTCGTTCTCGCTACCGCGGACCTTCGGCCGTATGGTCGACAGCCGCAAGCAGGGTTACGCGATCGTCGCGGTCATGGCGACCCTGGCCGTCATCAGTGTCAGCCTCATGATGCTGTTCCAGAGCCAGCACCACGGCACGGTGCCCACCGCTGTCGGCGCGTCGATGGAAGGCGTGGAACAGCGCTTCGGCGTGGCCAATTCGGCGGTATTCGCCACCGCCACAACCTTGACCTCCACCGGCGCGGTGGACTCGTTCCACGACTCGTACACCTCGCTCGGCGGCATGATGACGATGTTCAACATGCAGCTCGGTGAGGTGGCGCCGGGCGGTACCGGCTCGGGCTTGTACGGCATGCTGATCCTCGCGGTGATCACGGTCTTCGTCGCCGGCCTCATGGTCGGGCGTACCCCTGAGTACCTGGGCAAGAAGATCACCCCGCGTGAGATCAAGCTGGCCGCAAGCTATTTCCTGGTGACCCCGCTGATCGTGCTGACCGGCACCGCTTTTGCCATGGCTCTACCAGGTGAACGCGCGGCGATGCTCAACTCCGGCCCGCACGGCCTGTCGGAGGTGCTGTACGCCTTCACCTCAGCCGCCAACAACAATGGCTCGGCGTTCGCGGGTCTGTCGGTCAATACGGTCTGGTACAACACGGCTTTGGGCCTGGCCATGCTGATCGGCCGCTTCCTGCCGATGATCCTGGTGCTGGCGCTGGCCGGTTCGCTGGCCAAGCAGGGCAGCACTCCCCCGTCCATCGGCACGCTGCCCACGCACCGTCCGCAATTCGTCGGCATGGTCGCCGGCGTGACGCTGATCCTGGTCGCCCTGACCTTCCTGCCGGCGCTGGCGCTCGGCCCCCTTGCTGAAGGAATCCACTAAATGTCCACCAAAACCGCAACCGTCGGGGTCGCTGACCCCGACCACCCCGCGCCGACCCAGGGCGCCAAGGGCAAGAGCCGAGTGCAGGGCGGCCTGCTCGACCCGAAGATGCTCTGGAAGTCGATGCCGGACGCTGTGCGCAAGCTGGACCCGCGCACCCTGTGGCGCAACCCGGTGATGTTCATCGTCGAGGTCGGCGCCGTCTGGTCGACCGTTCTGGCAGTGCTCAACTCAAGCTGGTTCGCCTGGCTGATCGTGTTCTGGCTCTGGCTGACAGTCATTTTCGCCAACCTGGCCGAGGCGGTCGCCGAGGGCCGCGGTAAGGCCCAAGCTGACAGCCTGCGAAAGGCCAAGTCCGACGCAGTCGCCCGCAAGCTGGTCGGCTGGGCACCCGGCCGTCCCGGCACCGAAGAACAGGTCGCCGCACCGCTGCTGCAGCAGGGCGACATCGTCGTGGTGGAGGCCGGACAGGTTATCCCCGGTGACGGCGATGTGGTGGAAGGCATTGCCTCCGTAGACGAGTCGGCCATCACCGGTGAATCCGCACCGGTGATCCGGGAATCCGGCGGCGACCGCTCCGCAGTCACCGGCGGCACCACCGTGCTGTCCGACCGGATCGTCGTGCAGATCACCCAGAAGCCCGGCGAGAGCTTCATCGACCGCATGATCGCCCTGGTCGAGGGCGCCAACCGGCAGAAGACGCCCAATGAGATCGCGCTGAACATCCTGCTGGCCGCCCTGACGATCATCTTCGTGTTCGCCGTCGCAACCCTGCAACCGTTGGCCATCTATTCCAAGGCCAACAACCCGGGCGTGCCCGACACCCAGGCGCTGGACGGCTTCGGCGTCACCGGCATCGTGATGGTCTCACTGCTGGTCTGCCTGATCCCGACGACCATCGGCGCGCTGCTCTCCGCCATCGGTATCGCCGGGATGGACCGCCTGGTGCAGCGCAACGTGCTGGCCATGTCCGGCCGCGCCGTCGAAGCTGCCGGTGACGTCAACACGCTGCTGCTGGACAAGACCGGCACGATCACCCTGGGCAACCGGCAGGCATCGGACTTCCTCCCGGTGCCCGGTGTCACTGCAGAGCAGCTCGCCGACGCGGCGCAGCTGTCCAGCCTGGCCGACGAGACCCCCGAGGGTCGCTCAATTGTGGTGTACGCCAAGGATGCCTATGGTCTGCGCGCCCGCACCCCGGGCGAGCTGACCGGAGCCAATTGGGTCGAGTTCACCGCGAAGACCCGGATGTCCGGTGTCGATATGGAGGATGGACAGTCGCTGCGCAAAGGCGCGGCCAGCTCAGTGGCGGACTGGATTCGCACCAACGGCGGCACGGTGCCCGTCGAACTCGGCGAGATCGTCGACGGCATCTCCGCCGCCGGCGGCACGCCCCTGGTGGTGGGCCGCATGGCCAATGGGCGGGCCGAGGTGCTGGGCGTCATCCACCTCAAGGACGTCGTCAAGCAGGGTATGCGGGAACGGTTCGACGAGATGCGCAAGATGGGCATCCGGACCGTCATGATCACCGGTGATAACCCATTGACCGCCAAGGCGATTGCCGACGAGGCCGGGGTCGACGACTTCCTGGCCGAGGCCACGCCCGAGGACAAGCTGGCGCTGATCAAGAAGGAGCAGGCCGGCGGCAAGCTGGTCGCGATGACCGGTGACGGCACCAACGACGCCCCCGCGCTCGCCCAGGCGGACGTCGGCGTCGCGATGAACACCGGCACCTCGGCGGCCAAAGAGGCCGGCAACATGGTCGACCTGGACTCAGACCCGACCAAGCTCATCGAGATCGTCGAGATCGGCAAGCAGTTGCTGATCACCCGTGGCGCACTGACGACGTTCTCCATCGCCAACGACATCGCGAAGTACTTCGCGATCATCCCGGCGATGTTCGTGGCCCTGTTCCCGGGCCTGGACCTGCTGAACATCATGCGGCTGCACAGCCCACAGTCAGCAATCCTGTCCGCGGTCATCTTCAACGCACTTGTCATCATCGCGTTGATCCCGCTGTCGCTGCGCGGTGTCCAATACACCCCGAGCAGCGCATCAAAACTGTTGAGCCGCAACCTGTATGTCTATGGACTGGGTGGCATCATCGCCCCGTTCATCGGCATCAAGCTCATCGACCTCATCATTCAGTTCGTCCCTGGGATGTCTTAATCATGAATATTGGCAACCTGATTCGCCTGCACTGGGCGGCGCTGCGCGCACTGCTCATCCTGACCGCCGTCACCGGCCTGGCCTATCCCGTGGTCGTCTGGGGTATCGCCCAGATCCCCGGCCTCAAGGACAAAGCCGACGGCTCCATCGTCACAGCGGGCGGCAAGATCGTCGGCAGCTCGCTGATCGGCCAGCTGTTCACCGACACCAAAGGCAATGTGCTGCCGCAGTACTTCCAGAGTCGGCCGTCGGGCGCCGGCACCAACGGGTACGACCCGACGGCCAGCGGTGCCAGCAACCTGGGCCCGGAGAGCATCGTCGACACGCCCGGTGACCCGGCACAGATCAAGGCCGGCAAGTCGGCAGCCGACGCCGGGTTCAAGGCCAGCCTGCTGACCCAGGTGTGCACCCGTAGCTACGGTGTCGCCGATACCGAAGGCCTGGACCACGCCGCCGGCGCGCGTCCGTTCTGCACCTCGGACGCCGTGGGTGCGGTGCTGTCGGTCATTGGTCCGCGCGACGCCACCGGCAACGTCACCAACCCCACTCGGGTGGTCAGCGTGAACCAACCGTGCGAGACCACCAAGGCGCCGTTCGCGGCGACCTATGAAGGTGTGCGCGTCGAATGTGCCAAGTACGGCGAGGATTACACGGCCGGGCAGATCGTCGCGGTTCGGGGCTCGGCGCCGTCCGACCCGCAGGTTCCGGCCGACGCCGTCACTGCCAGCGGTAGCGGCCTGGACCCGGACATCTCGGTCGACTACGCCGACCTGCAGGTGGGCCGGATCGCCAAGGTCCGACACATCTCGGCTGACCAGGTCCGGGCCCTGGTGAAGGACAACACAAGTGGCCGCGCCCTGGGCTTCATGGGTGAGCCCAGGGTCAACGTGTTGCAACTCAATCTGGCGTTGGATAAGCGGTACCCGCTCGGGTCATCTGCCGGACTTCGTCCGGCCACCAGCTGACCTACTGGACAATAGGACACATGGAAGTGCCGGACAAGCGGGGCGAGTTACGCATCTACCTGGGTGCGGCCCCTGGCGTGGGCAAAACCTTCGCGATGCTCGGCGAGGCGCACCGCCGCATCGAACGCGGCACCGACGTCGTCGCCGCCGTCGTCGAGACACACGGCCGCAAGAAGACGGCCGAGGCACTGGCCGGCATCGAACGCATCCCGCCGCGGTTCATCGACTACCGCGGCGGGACGTTCGCCGAACTGGATGTCCCGGCGGTGTTGGCCCGCCACCCCGAGGTGGTGCTGGTCGATGAACTGGCGCACAGCAATACGCCCGGCAGCAAGAACGCCAAACGCTGGCAGGACATCGAGGAATTACTCGACGCCGGAATCACCGTCATCTCCACCGTCAACGTCCAGCACCTGGAGAGCCTGAACGACGTCGTCGCCCAGATCACCGGCATCGAGCAGCAGGAGACGGTGCCGGACGCCGTGGTGCGCAGCGCCGCGCAGATCGAGCTGGTCGACATCACACCGGAAGCGTTGCGCCGCAGGCTCTCCCACGGCAACGTGTACGCACCGGACCGCGTCGATGCGGCGCTGTCCAACTACTTCCGGCAGGGCAACCTCACCGCGCTGCGTGAGCTGGCGCTACTGTGGCTGGCCGACCAGGTTGACGCCGCCCTCGCGAAATACCGCGCCGAGCACAATATTTCGGAAACCTGGGAGGCGCGCGAACGCGTCGTCGTGGCGGTCACCGGTGGCCCCGAATCAGAGACCCTGGTACGCCGCGCGTCACGCATCGCCTCCAAGTCGAGCGCCGAACTGATGGTGGTGCACGTCGTCCGCGGCGACGGCCTGACGGGCGTCTCGGCCCCGCAGATGGGCAAGGTGCGCGAGCTGGCCGCCAGCCTTGGCGCCACGCTGCACACCGTCGTCGGCGGCAGTGACGGTGACGTCCCCTCTGCGCTACTGGATTTCGCGCGCGAGATGAACGCCACCCAGCTGGTGCTGGGCACGTCACGCCGCTCACGCTGGGCGCGGCTGTTCGACGAGGGCATCGGCGCCAAGACCGTGCAGCACTCCGGCAAGATCGACGTGCACATGGTCACCCATGAGCAGTCCCAGCCCGGCTGGTCGTGGTCGACGGCGACGCGCGGACAGCGGCACCTGACTTCCTGGCTCGCCGCCATCGTCGTGCCCGGCATCATCACGGCCATCGCCTCGCTGCTGGATCCGTTCCTGCACGTCGGCGGCGAGAGCGCGGTGTACTTCATCGGCGTGCTGATCGTCGCGCTGCTCGGCGGCGTCGCCCCGGCCGCCCTGTCGGCGGTGCTGTCCGGGCTGATGCTCAACTACTTCTTCGTCGCCCCGCGGTACAGCTTCACCATCGCCGACCCGGACAGCGCCCTCACCATCGTGGTGCTGCTGGCCGTCGCGGTCGCGGTCGCCGCACTGGTCGACGGCGCGGCCAAACGGTCCAGAGAAGCCCGCCACGCCTCGCAGGAAGCCGAACTGCTGGCCCTCTTCGCCGGCAGCGTGCTGCGCGGCGCCGACCTGAACACACTGCTCGAACGCGTCCGCGAGACGTACGCGCAACGCGCCGTCAGCCTGCTGCACGAAGAAGAGGGCATCGTCGCCTGCGTCGGCAAGGACCCCTGTGTGACAGTCGATTCCGCTGACACCGCCATCGAGGTCAGCGACGACGAGTACTGGCTGCTGATGGCCGGCCGCAAGACCGAGGCCCGCGATCGGCGCGTGCTCGGCGCCGTCGCCCGCCAAGCTGCCGGTCTGGTGCGGCAACGCGCGTTGGCCGAAGAAGCCGGCCGCGCCGAGGCCTTGGCCAAAGCCGACGAACTGCGCCGCTCGCTGCTGAGCGCCGTCAGCCACGACCTGCGCACGCCCCTGGCAGCGGCCAAGGCCGCGGTGTCGAGCCTACGGAGCGAGGACGTCGGCTTCTCCCCCGAGGACACTGCCGAGCTGCTGGCCACCATCGAGGAATCGGTGGATCAGCTGACCGCGTTGGTGGGCAACCTGCTGGACTCCTCGCGGCTGGCCGCCGGGGTGGTGAAGCCGGAGCTGCGGCGGGTGTACATGGAAGAGGTCGTGCAGCGAGCCCTGCTCGGAATCAGTCGCGGGGCAACGGGTTACGCGAACCGTGGACTCGACCGGGTGAAGGTCGAAGTCGGCGACGCCGTTGCGCTGGCCGATGCGGGCCTGCTGGAGCGGGTGCTGGTCAACCTCATCGACAACGCGCTGCGCTACTCCGCGGGCAGCGTGGTGCGGGTGAACGCCGGGCAGGTCGGCGACCGGGTACTGATCACGATCGTCGACGAGGGACCGGGCATCCCCCGCGGCACCGAGGAGGAGCTGTTCGCGCCGTTCCAGCGCCTCGGCGACCACGACAACAGCACCGGTGTGGGACTTGGGCTTTCGGTCGCGCGCGGATTTGTCGAGGCAATGGGTGGCACCATCTCCGCCACCGATACGCCCGGCGGCGGGCTGACCGTCGTGGTGGACCTGGCAGCCGCGGGAAAGGACAAGGCGTGACACGGGTTCTGGTCATCGACGACGAACCTCAGATTCTGCGTGCGTTGCGGATCAATCTGTCGGTGCGTGGGTACGACGTCACCGTCGCGGCCACCGGCGCCGAGGCGTTGAAGGCCGCCGCCGAGCACAAACCCGACGTGGTGATCCTGGACCTCGGCCTGCCCGACATGTCCGGCATCGACGTGCTGGCCGGGCTGCGCGGTTGGCTCACGGCTCCGGTGATCGTGCTGTCGGCGCGCACCGACTCGATGGACAAGGTCGAGGCCCTCGACGCCGGCGCTGACGACTACGTGACCAAACCGTTCGGCATGGACGAGTTCCTGGCCCGGCTGCGGGCCGCCGTACGACGCGGCGCCGCCGCCTCCGAGACCGACGAGCCCGTCGTCGAAACATCGTCATTCACAGTCGATTTGGCCGCCAAGCGGGTGACCCGCAGCGGCAACGAGGTGCACCTGACCCCCACCGAGTGGGGCATGCTGGAGATGCTGGTGCGCAACCGCGGCAAGCTGGTGGGCCGCGAGGAACTGCTCAAAGAGGTGTGGGGCCCCGCGTACGCCAAGGAGACCCACTACCTGCGCGTGTACCTCGCGCAGTTGCGTCGCAAACTCGAGGTCGACCCGTCCCACCCCAAACACCTGCTGACCGAGGCCGGGATGGGCTACCGCTTCCAGGAGTAGCTCGACGCACAGAAATCGCCAACTGTTTGCCTGACACGGGTTACCGGCAGTGCAAGGCTGGAGCGCGACGTCCTCCCACGAATGCACCTGTGAAAAGGCTGGAAATGGCAGACAATTCGCGCGCGTACAACAGTGTCTGGCAACTGCGGGGCGACGCCTGGTGCCGCCTCGAAGAGGCCGCCGACCGCCTGACCCGGACCACCACCGTCGGCGATCTCAAGGAGCAGTACGTCAGCATCTGCCGAGAGCTCCTCGCGACGCTGACCCCGCTGGAACCGTATTGGGCGTACCCCGGTTCCCTCCAGTTCGCCAAGGTGCAGCGGTTGTTCAGCGCCGGCGCCTACGACAAGTTCGCCAAAGCCGTCGCCCGCATCAACCGCGCGCTCACCACCGAGTCCTACCGGACCGGCGACGTCGACCACGCCGGCATGGACGACACCGAGATGTTCCCCACCGACCCGCGCACGCTGGAACAGCAGCCCGTCACCCGGCGCGAACAGCTGTACTTCGAGGTCCTGATCGTCGAGAAGATGACCGAGGCCCAGGAGCAGGCGCTGCGCGCAGAGGTTCGCAGCTGGCGCCGGCCCGACGACGAGTTCGTCTACGAGCTGGTGGTGGTCGCCAGCGGTGACGAAGCGTTGATCGCGGCCCGGCTGAACGTCAACCTGCAGGCCGTCGTGATCCGGCGCCGATTCAGCCACCAGTCCGAGCGCGACCTGTCGACGCTGGCGCAGTTCGTCGACACCAAGGTCTCCGCGGTGCTGGACGACCACAAGTCGCCCGACGAACGCGCACAGATTCTCGCGTCGTCACTGCAGGAACTGCGGCCCGAACTCGACCTGTATCTCATGACGGAGATCGAGGTCGAAGACATCGCCGGCCGCCTTGGCCCCCACTTCCGCCGGGTGTTCCACGCCCGCGAGGGTGTGCTCGAACTGCACCTGTCGATCCTGCAGGGCGTCGCCGAGCGTTACCGCACACCGTTTTTCAGCGCGCTCAAGCAGTACAGCCACCGGCCCACCGGGGTGTTCCACGCGCTGCCGATCAGCCAGGGCAAGTCAATTGTCAACTCGCACTGGATAAAAGACATGGTGAGCTTCTACGGGCTCGACGTGTTCATGGCCGAGACGTCCGCGACCTGCGGCGGACTGGACTCACTGTTGGAGCCGACGGGGCCACTGCGTGAAGCACAGCAGCTGGCGGCAGAGACGTACGGTTCGCGGCGCACCTACTTCGTCACCAACGGCACGTCGACGGCCAACAAGATCGTGACCCAGTCACTGGTGGCGCCCGGGGACATCGTGCTGCTGGACCGCAACTGCCACCAGTCGCACCACTACGGAATGATGATGGCGGGAGCCAACGTCATCTACCTCGAGGCGTATCCGCTGCCCGACTACACCATGTACGGCGCGGTGCCACTGCGTGAGATCAAGTCAAAGTTGTTGGCACTCAAGAACGCCGGCAAGCTCGACCGCGTCAAGATGATCTCGCTGACCAACTGTACCTTCGACGGCATCGTCTACGACGTGCAGCGGGTCATGGAGGAATGCCTGGCCATCAAGCCCGACCTGGTATTCCTTTGGGACGAAGCATGGTTCGCGTTCGCGCGGTTCCACCCGGTATACCGCGACCGCACGGCCATGGCGTCGGCCCGCCGGCTGCGCGACAAGCTGGCCGAGCCTGAGTACCTCGCCGCCTACCAGCGTCAACTGAAAGCGGACATCGAAAAGCCGCCCACCGACCAGGAACTGCTCGAACGCCGGCTGATCCCGGACCCGGCAAAGGCGCGCGTGCGGGTATACGCATCGCAGTCGACACACAAGACGCTGACCTCGCTCCGCCAGGGTTCGATGATCCACGTGTTCGACCAGGACTTCGAGCAAAAGGTGGCCGAAGCCTTCCACGAGGCGTACATGGCACACACGTCGACCTCGCCCAACTACCAGATTCTGGCGTCGCTGGATCTGGGCCGGCGGCAGGTGGCGCTGGAGGGTGTCGAGCTGGTGCAGCGTCAGATCGAGAATGCCATGCAGTTGCGGGACGCCATCGATAATCACCCGTTGCTGAGCAAGTACATGCGGTGCCTGCGCACATCGGATCTGATCCCCGATGAATTCCGGGCCAGTCACATCGAGCAGCCGCTGCGCTCCGGGCTGCAGAACATGATGACCGCCTGGGATAAGGACGAATTCGTCCTGGACCCGTCCCGGATCACCCTGTCCATCGGGCACACCGGCTACGACGGCGACACCTTCAAGCGCGAGCAGTTGATGGACCGGCACGGCGTGCAGATCAACAAGACTTCGCGCAACACGGTGCTGTTCATGACGAACATCGGCACCACCCGCAGTTCGGTGGCCTTCCTCGTCGAGGTGCTGGTGAAGATCGCCGCCGAGCTCGACGAATCGGTCTCCGAGATGGGCCTCGGTGAGCGCAGCCGGTTCGAGCAGAAGGTGCGCCGCCTGACCACGCCGTCGGCCTCGCTGCCGAACTTCAGCGGGTTCCATCCGGTGTTCTGCGACGTGACCTGGACCAACGGCGCCATACCCACGCCGGAAGGCGATGTGCGCCGCGCCTTCTACCTCTCCTACACCGACACCAACTGCGAATACCTGACCACCGATGAGGTGTTCGAGAAGTTGGACAACGACGTGGACGTCGTCTCGGCGACGTTCGTGACGCCATACCCGCCGGGTTTCCCCGTGCTGGTGCCGGGCCAGGTGTTCAGCCGCGAGATCCTCACCTTCCTCCGCGACCTCGACACACCCGAAATCCACGGCTACAACCCGGACTTCGGCTACCGCGTGTACACGGAGAAGGCGATCGAGATGTGCCGGCCGGTCATCACCGCGGCAGCGCAGATTGCCACGCCCGCGGCTCCTGCACCCGAGGCGGTCGCGGCGCCCAAGCCTAAGAAAAGCGCCGCCAAAGCGAGTAGTTGACGCCGGGCGGCCATCGCCGAAATTGGATAGGCAAGGCCAACGCAAACCAGCCCGCAGTTCATCCCCGATGCTTAGTTGCGCTAGGTATGTGTTAGGTCACACCGACCGCGTGGAATCGCAGCTCCCCGATTCGGCTTATACCAGGCAACTGGTAATTCAAGGGACGGGGAATACAACATGAGCGCCATTCGTATCGCGGCGGGCAAGGCGGCATTGACCGCCGTGGCTGCCTTCACGATCATCGCCGGCGCCATCGCCGGCCCGGTCGCCACCGCCAACGCCGCCGACGACTCCTGTGCGAACGTCGAGGTCGTCTTCGCCCGCGGCACCTTCGAAGCGCCCGGCGTCGGAGCCACCGGTCAGGCCTTCGTCGACGCACTCAATGCCCGCATGCCCGGCCGGAACATCGACGCCTACGGCGTGAACTACCCCGCCTCCCTGGACTTCGGCCAGGCCGCCGACGGCGTCGCCGACGCCACCAACCGCATCGAGTCCATCGCCGCCTCGTGCCCCGCCACCAAGATCGTCATCGGCGGCTACTCGCAGGGCGCGGCCGTCGCCGGTTACAGCACCATGAGCAGCGTGCCGGCCGGATTCGTCCTGCCCGCCGGTATCAGCGGCCCAATGCCCACGTCGGTCGCCTCGCACGTCGCCGCCGTCGTTCTGTTCGGCACCCCGAGCCCGTTCGTGCTGAGCGTTGCCGACCGCAGTGCGCCCGCCATCAACATCGGCGGGGCCTACGCCGGCAAGACCATCCAGCTGTGCGCCCCTGGCGACCCGATCTGTGGTGGCGGCATGGACCGCTCCGCTCACAGCGCCTACAAGTTCAACGGCATGGCCAACCAGGCTGCAGACTTCGTCGCCCGCCAGCTGGGCGCCCCCGCCGCACCGGCCGCCCCCGTGGTCCAGGCATCGGACGACACAGCCAACTGAATCACCCCCTGCCGACGGCCGGAAGTCAGTCTCACGAGGACTGGTTCCGGCCGTCGGTCTGTGATGCCGGCGTCCCGACTCCTACACCGAACGTGTCGCTTACCGTTCATTTTTCGCGCGCGTCACCGCGCTGGTCGTCACACTCGGCGTAGCACCCTGACATCGACCAGTAGCTCCCGCGACCTTCACTCGGCTACACGATCGAACTATGGTGAAGTAGTCATATCTCGATAAGCCGAGACAAACAGGGGTGAACAGTAATGAAGGTTTCCACCAAGAACGTGTCCACTTGTGGCTGTCAGTGCAACGCCTGCCGCGACGGACACCACTGCCACAACCGCCCGAACTGCAAGGTCTAGCCAGAAATCTCGAGCGTCGACCGTGGGGGTTGACGAGGGAAGCCCCAATTTTCCGCGTAGACCCCCGCGCTCGGCGCAAGGTCAGACCGACAGCGCGATGCCGTCCAAGATGTCGTGCTCGCTGACCACCAATTCCGTGATCCCCGCTCGCTGACCGAATTCGCGGGCCAATTCCTCGACGACGATCGAGCCGCCGCCGATCACCGGCACCCGGCCCGGGTGCATGGGGCCGAGCTCGGCGCGTTGCGCACGGGGCATCGCGATCAGCTCGTCACACACTTTCACCACTTCGGGAATTCCGATGCGGGACAGGTGAATCGCCTCGGAGTCGTACTCCGGTAGGCCCAGCGCCAGAGCGGCAATCGTGGTGAACGTGCCGGCCACGCCGACCCACGTCGCCGCACCTTCGAGCGGCACCACGTCAAGGGCTTCGGCCAACTTCTCGCGGACCACGGCGCGCGCGGCGGCCACTTCGTCGGCGGTGGGCGGATCGGACTGTAGGCAACGCTCGGTGAGTCGCACGCAGCCGATGTTGGCCGAGAAGCTGGCCACCACGTCGGCAACGGCAGGGCCGGAACCGCCGAGCACCACCTCGGTCGAACCGCCGCCCAGATCCACGACCACGAAAGGTCCTGTGGCCGGGTCCAATTCACCGACGGCACCGCGGAAGGACAACGCGGCCTCCTCGGTCCCGGTGATCACCTCGGCCACCGCACCCGGCATCACCCGACCCAGTTGGCGCGCCGTCAGGGCGAAGAACTCGTCGCGGTTGCCGGCGTCGCGGGCCGCCGAGGTCGCGACCATGCGCACTTTCGTCACGTCGTGCGTCAGCATCACCTCGACGTAGTCAGTCAGTGCGGCCTCGGTACGAGCCAATGCGGCGGGCGCGAATTGTCCTGTGGCGTCGACACCTTCGCCGAGGGTGACGATCCGCATCTCGCGGTGGACATCCTGCAGCCGCCCATCGGACACGTCGGCAATCAGCAGCCGGATGGAATTGGTACCGCAGTCAACAGCAGCGACTCGCGAACTCACACCCACACCTTCGGATCCAGAATCCCGGCCATCGCCGGTTCGACCGCCAACAATGCCAGCGCCTCGTCGCCAAAGGGATTGACGCCCGGGCCTTTTGCCAACGAATGCGCCATCACCACGTGCAGGCACTTCACCCGGTCCGGCATCCCGCCGCCGGAGAACGTCGTGCCCAGCGATTCGATGGCGTCCCGCTCGGCCAGGAACGACTCGTGCGCCCGCAGATACGCCGCCGCCAACTCTTCGGAGTCCTGCAGGCGTTCGGTCATGTCCTTCATCAGACCGGACGACTCCAGCCGGCTCGCCGCGGCCGTCAGCGCCGGATGGGTCAGGTAATACAAAGTGGGAAAAGGAGTTCCGTCGGGCAACCGCGGCGCGGTCTTCACCACGCCGGGTTCACCATTGGGGCAGCGGTAGGCGATCTCCAACACACCGCGCGGTTCGCGCCCCAGTTGGGCCGCAACGGCTTCCAGATCAGCAGCGTCAACCACCGGGCGGCGCCTGAGGTGCGGGCTCGTCGGTCGGGGGCACGGCATCGTTCGGGGTGACGCCATCCGGGCCGGGCGGCACGACGGCCGGAGCCGGCGTAAGCCCGTGCGGCTGATCGGCAATGGTGTGCCACAGCGCGGTGTACCAGGGCTGGTTGCTCTTCGCGGTGGGCGACGGTGCGGGCGCGACGGGTGCCGTCACGGCGCCGGGAGGCAGTTGCACCTGATACGGGATATCGCCCGGCATCACGAAGCCCAACCGCTCACGGGCCTGCGCGGCGATGTACACCGGGTCGGCCAGCTTCACCTTCTGCTGCTCCAAATTCTTGATCTGCGAACGCAATTGGGCCTCAGCCGTGGCCAGCTGCTGCATCTCGGTGCGCTGCGCGAAGAACGTCCGCACCGGCCCGGCGATGGTCAGGGTCAGCACGCACACGACGACGGCGAGAATCGCCGCCCGCCGCGCCGCTGAGCCCAGCCGCTGCTCGGCATGGTGCTCGACCGACTCCGCATACGACTGCCGGATCGGCTCCGCGACGGGGGCCGGCAGGCTTTCCGGGACCCGGCGCGGCTCGGCCTTGGGCCGGCTACCCGCCTTGGCCGCCGACGTGCCGGCCCCGGCGCGCCCCCGCTTCGCCTCGCCGGGTTTGGCGGGGCGAGAGGCGGGGGAACGCCGCTTGGGATCGGCCATATCGGTAGGTCAGACCCGCGAAACTACTTGGCTTCCAGCGCGAAACGCGGGAAAGCCAGGTCGCCGGCGTACCGCGCGGCGTCACCCAGGGTCTCCTCGATGCGCAGCAGCTGGTTGTACTTGGCGACACGCTCGCTGCGGGCCGGGGCACCGGTCTTGATCTGACCGCAGCTGCACGCCACGGCCAGGTCGGCAATGGTGGTGTCCTCGGTCTCGCCACTGCGGTGGCTCATCATCGACTTGTAGCCGGCGGCGTGGGCCAGGGCAACAGCGTCCAACGTCTCGGTGAGCGTGCCGATCTGGTTCACCTTCACCAGCAGCGCGTTGGCTGCGCCCTTCTCGATGCCCTCTTCCAGCCGCTCCGGGTTGGTGACGAACAGGTCGTCGCCGACCAGCTGGACGCGGTCACCGATCGCCGTGGTCAGCGCCACCCAGCCGTCCCAGTCGTCCTCGGACAGCGGGTCCTCGATGGACACCAGCGGGAAGGAATCCAGCAGCGAGGCGTAGAACTCGGCCATCTGCTCAGCGGTGCGGGTCTGCTTCTCGAAGGCGTAACCCGTTCCGTCCGTGTAGAACTCGGTGGCCGCGACGTCGAGGGCCAGCGCCACGTCGCTGCCCAGCTTCAGGCCGGTGGCGTCGATGGCGGTGCTGATCAGTTCGAGCGCGGCGTGCGTGCCGGCGACGTCGGGCGCGAAGCCGCCCTCGTCACCGAGGCCGGTCGACAGCCCCTGCTTCTTCAGCACGGACTTGAGCGAGTGGTACACCTCGGCGCCCCAGCGCAGCGATTCCTTGAAAGTCGGGGCACCGATCGGGGCGACCATGAACTCCTGGACGTCGACGCCGGTATCGGCGTGGGCGCCACCGTTGAGGATGTTCATCATCGGCACCGGCAGGATGTGAGCGTTCGGGCCGCCGATGTAGCGGAACAGCGGCAGGCCGGCGGAATCGGCAGCGGCCTTGGCCACTGCGAGCGAGACACCGAGGATGGCGTTGGCGCCGAGGCGCGACTTGTCCGGGGTGCCGTCCAGGTCCAGCAGCGCCTGGTCGATGATGCGCTGGTCGTCGGCGGCCTGGCCGATGACGGCAGGGGCGATCTCGTCGAGCACGGCCTCGACGGCCTTCTCGACACCCTTGCCGAGGTAGCGGGCGCCGCCGTCACGCAGTTCGACAGCCTCGTGCTCACCGGTGGACGCACCCGACGGCACGGCCGCGCGGGCGAACGTTCCATCAGTCAGAGCAACCTCGACCTCGACCGTCGGATTTCCCCGAGAGTCGAGAATCTCGCGGGCTCCGACCTGTTCGATGATTGGCACTTGGGTCTCCCTTTGGCGTCACGGACTCGTGCGAACGCCCATCAGCCTAAACGGTGCCGGGCGCAGGAGTGTGTCAGCTACCCCGGCCGATCGAATACCTATCTTTGGCGCCCGTTGGCATATGCCGTCGCCCAGTCGCGCACAGCACGGGCGTAGTCGTCCGACATGTTGTAGGCGTGCAGCGCGTCCATCCAGCCACGCGGGCTGGACAAATCCTTGCCGCGGTAGCAGAGATAACCAGCCGCTGACAGCGCCGCGTCATCGATGTTGTCGGGACTGGCGAAGCCGGTGTTGTTGGCGTCGACGCCGTACAACCGCCAGGTGTCCGGAATGAACTGCATGGGCCCCATGGCGCGGTCGACGGCGCTGTCGTTGTCCATGTTGCCGAGATCGGAGTCCGAAATCCGCAGGTTGTTCATGGTGCCATCGAGCGGCACGCCGCGAATCGGGGGCGTGACGTCGCCGTTCGGCGCGATGGTCGCGCCGCGGTAGGTGCCGTGATGACTCTCGACCATGCCGATGCCGGCCAGCGTCGTCCACGCGATGTGGCACTTGGGGTTCTCGACCTCGGCGACGCGAGCGGCGTACCCGTACGCCTCGAGCGCCATGACCGGAATGCCCAGCGGCGGTGCCAGCTGCTGGGCCCAGTCGTGCAACTGGTCGGCGCCACGACCCTTCACATGAGTGTTGATCGCGGGCACGGGCGGTCCCGCCGGCGGCGGCACTCCGCGCAGGTAGCCGGGCTGAAACGAGCAACTCGAGGCCATCAGCAGCGCTGTCGCGGCAACGACAGCGCTCGCCCGCAGCCACCGCGCTCGCAACACCGGTACTCCCCCACGCACTGAGATTCTCGACGGATTCGTCGTCCCGTCATCGTCGCATGCCGAGCTGAGTGCACCCGGAAGCGCGAGCTTTCCGGCACGGAACTACGACGGTCGCCCGTCCGCTGATAAGGTTGGCTTGCCTTCCTTTGGCAAGGCAAACCTGTGTTGCTGTTTAGTCTATCTAAGGATTGCGGATGACGACCACTTTCGCGGTCTCGACATCGCTAGCTGCCGCAGGCCCCGGCATTTCCTCACAGCTGTTTGGCAGCTTGCTGATCGGCCTCCGCGAAGGCCTGGAGACTGCGATCGTCGTCACCATCCTGATCGCCTTCCTCGTGAAGTCCGACCGCCGCGACGCCCTCAAATGGGTCTGGCTCGGAGTTGCCGGCGCCATCGCGATGACCATCGGCGTGTTCCTCAGCATCCAGCTCAGCGAGAACACCATCTCCGGGCTGGCAGCCGAGGCCATCGCCGGCGTCGCCTCGTTCGTCGCCGTGGTCATCGTCACCACGATGGTGCTATGGATGCGCAAGGCCGCCGCCACCATCTCCGGCGAGCTGCGCAGCGACATGGCGCGCGCCCTGGAATCGGGCGGTTGGGCGGTCGCCACGCTGGCGTTCCTGGCCGTCGGCCGCGAAGGCGTCGAGACGGCGCTGTTCATGGTCGGCTACGCCAATGCCGAGACCGCCTGGCCGTTGACCGGACTGTTGATCGGCGTGCTCATCGCCATCGCGTTCGCCTACGGCATGTACATCGGGTCGCTGCGGATCAACTTGGCCAAGTTCTTCAAGTACACCGGCGCCTTCCTGGTCGTGGTCGCCGCCGGCATCTTGTCCTACGCCATCGGCGCGCTGCAGACCGTCGGCTGGCTGCCCGGGCTGGGCGCCAAGGCCTTCGATCTGACGGGCGCCTTCAACTGGTCGTCGTGGTACGGCCAGGTGATCCAGGGCGTCTTCAACGTCAGCCCGACACCATCTGTCCTGCAGTTCGGCTGCTGGCTGGCTTACCTGTTGATCGTCCTGACGCTGTTCCTGCGACCCGTCGCAGCCAAACCGGCCCCTGCTGCCCCCCTCGAAAGGTCCGCTAAGTGAATCTCGCCGCCCTGAACGCCAAGGCCGGTCTGACCGCGCACGCCAGGAGCAAGACGGTAATCGCCTCCGCAGCCCTGCTCGCCGGCCTGACCGCGGTCTCCGCGTGCACCTCCAAGTCGGACGAGAACAAGTCCGCATCGGGCGAGATCACCGTGACCGCCTCCGACGACGCCTGCAAGCTGTCGGCGACATCGGCCAAGACCGGCGCGAGCACGTTCGTCATCACCAACAACGGCACCAAGGTCACCGAGTTCTACGTCTACGGCCCCGGCGACAAGGTGATGGGCGAGATCGAGAACATCTCCCCCGGCCTGCAGCGCAAGCTGATCGTGCAGCTGCCCGAGGCAGGCACCTACAAGACCGCGTGCAAGCCCGGCATGGTCGGCGACGGCATCCGTGGTGATTTCACCGTCACCGGCAACACCGTCAAGATCGACGACACCGGCAAGTTCAAGGACGCCGCCGACTTCTACAAGAAGTACGTGATCGCCCAGACCAGCGACCTGGTGCCCGCCACCGAGGCTTTCGCCGCTGCGGTGAAGAAGGGTGACGTGGCCGGCGCCAAGGCGCTGTACCCGAAGGCCCGCACCTACTACGAGCGCATCGAGCCGGTGGCAGAGTCGTTCCCGAACGACCTGGACCCGCGCATCGACCTGCGCGAGGCCGACGTCAAACCTGGCGACAAGTGGACCGGCTTCCACCGCTTGGAGAAGGAGCTGTGGGTCACCGGTCTGCAGCCCGACAGCGGCGCGGTGGCCGATCAGCTGGTCGCCGATGTCAAGGAGCTCGACGCCGGCGTGAAGGATCCGAAGTGGACCATCGACTCCACCAAGATCGCCGGTGGCGCGCAGGGCCTGCTCGACGAGATCGCCAAGACCAAGATCAGCGGTGAGGAAGACATCTTCAGCCACACCGACCTGTGGGACTTCCAGGCCAACGTCGACGGCTCGCGCACCGCGGTCGGTTCGGTGGACCCGATCCTCGACGAGCGCAACCCCAGCCTCGGCAAGGACGTCGACGCGGCTTTCGACAAGGTCCAGACGCTGCTGGACAAATACCGCCAGGGCGACGGCTTCGTGTCCTACGACAAGGTCACCGAGCCTGAGCGCCAAGAACTTTCGCAGGCGATCGATGCGTTGAGCAAGGAGGTCAGTGAGGTGCAGGGTGTCGTCGCAAAGCAGTGACACTCAGCCGGGGACCACTGAACCGGCCGTGACCGAACACGCCGCGCCCGGCGGACTCAGCCGGCGCAAGCTGTTCGGCGCAGCCGGGGTGACAGCCGCTGTGGTCGGCGCTGCCGCCACCGGCGCGCTGGCCGGCCGCTCCTCGGCGGCCATGGTCGAGGACAGCCTGAGTAAGCCGGTGCCGTTCCGCGGCAGCCACCAGGCGGGCATCGTCACCGCCGCGCAGGACCGGATGCACTTCGCCACCTTCGACGTCACGACGGACAAGAAGGCCGACGTGGTGGCGATGCTGAAGAAGTGGACGGAGATGGCCGAGCGCATGACGCTCGGCGAAGAGGCCGTCGCACACGGGGCCATCGGGCTGAACCCGTACGCGCCACCGGCAGATACCGGTGAGGCACTTGGCCTTTCACCCTCTGCCCTGACCCTGACCATCGGTTTCGGCCCCAGCTTCTTCCGCAAGGACGGCAAGGACCGGTTCGGCATCGACGATCAGCGGCCGGCACATCTGGTGGACCTGCCCAAGTTCCGCAACGAGAAGCTGGACCCGGCGCGCTGCGGCGGCGACATCGTCGTACAGGCCTGCGCCAACGACCCGCAGGTCGCGGTGCACGCCATCCGCAACCTGGCCCGCGTGGGCTTCGGCACCGTCGCGGTGCGGTACTCGCAGCTGGGGTTCGGCCGCACATCGTCGACCACCCGGAACCAGTCCACCCCGCGAAACCTGTTCGGGTTCAAGGACGGAACGAACAACATCAAGGCCGAGGACACGGCGGCCATCGACAAGTACATATGGGTCGGCACCGGCGACGGACCGGCCTGGATGGCGGGCGGCTCGTATCTGATCAGCCGACGCATCCGGATGCTCATCGAATCCTGGGACCGCACAACGCTGTTGGAGCAGGAGCGGGTGATCGGACGACAGAAGGGCAACGGCGCACCCAACGGGTACACCGACGAGTTCACCCCGCTGGACTTCGACAGCAAGGGCGCCGACGGCGCGCCGATGATCGACGTCGACGCGCACGTGCGCCTGGCCTCCCCCGAGGCCAACAACGGCGTGCAGATTCTGCGCCGCGGCTACAACTTCACCGACGGCTCAGACGGTTTCGGCCATCTGGACGCGGGGCTGTTCTTCATCGCCTTCGTCCGCAACCCGGCCGAGTCGTTCATCCCGATGCAGACCAAGCTGTCCACCAACGACGCCCTGAACGAATACATCACGCACACCGGCAGCGGCATCTTCGCCTGCCCGCCAGGTGTGCGTGACGGTTCGTCGGACTACTGGGGTTCGACGCTCTTCGGCTGATTGCCGGGCTGGTCGGCCGTGCGGTAGCGGTTGTAGAACGCGAGTGATGCGACTGCCGCGGCGGCACCGATCACGCCCCACAGCGCGATCTGGAAGACCAGCGAGCCGAACAGGAAGTCGTAGGCGAAGGTCAGATACAGCGACCAGGCCGCCCGGTAGCCCGACCAGAAGGCCAGCAGGCCGGTGCTGATCGCGATGATCAGGCTCTGCTGACGATCGAAGCGGTTGACGTGCTGTTCGATGGCGGCGGGCAGTTTCATGGTGATTCCTTCCTCAGGTTCTTCGGACGCTCGTCGGTCGGCGTCGTTGGAGCAATCACACCGGGGCCGCCCGGCTACCGATCCCAAGTTCTGGGGTTGGCGGGTGGTCCATCGAGCGTGCGTGCACTCAGATGGCAACTGCTGTGCGCTGGGCGGTCTACCTGCATATTCGTGGTAGCACTTCGCCGCCCAACGCACCGCCCCGCCATCAGGCGCTTACGTCGCTGACCCCGGCATGAGTCGATCAGCGCGCCTCTGTGCGACAACATCGGTCGATCCGGCGGTCCTGCCGCCAATGTAACGCCACGGCGAAAAAACGCGCCCGAAGCCGCCGTGGCGTTACGCCCGCGCGCAACTCGGACGGGCCTTACGCCTGCCTCGACTCAGACGTCTTGAACCGGCCAGTGCTCCCGCCACTCATCCTCTGACACCGCACCCAGCGCTGCGGCATCCAACTCCACCGCCACTTCGTCGCCGCGGCGGGCGGCGACGATGCGGCGCTCGGCCTCGCGCACGTTGTCGATGAACTCCAGAGCCACTGTGCGCAGGGCACTTTCGGCGTCGACGTGGGGCTCGAGGGCCACCGAGGTGAGACCGGGCGGAAGCAGATCGGCGGGCAACCCGGCCGTACCGGTCCGTTCGATCAGCTTCTGCGCCAGGGCCAGCGCCGGCAGCGCCGTCGGCACCTCGTCCATGCACGACGTCCGCGCAGCCTTCTCCATGGCCTTGCGCTCTTCCCACTGCGCAATCTGGTCTTCCAGCGAAATCTCCTGCCCGGCAAGCACTGCCGGTACCCGGTTGCCCAGTTTACGAATCAGCGTGTCGGCGACGTCATCGATGCCGAACGGGTGCAGCGGCGCATCCTCGGCGATGCGCGCGTGAAACAGCACCTGCAGCAACACATCCCCGAGTTCCTCGCGGACGTCGTCGGCATTGCCGCCCCGGACCGCGTCGAACAGCTCGTAGGTCTCTTCCAGCAGGTACCGGCGCAGTGAGTCGTGCGTCTGCTCGCTCTCCCACGGCCCGTTGGTGCGCAGCTTGTCCATCATCGTGACAGCGTCGATGAGTCGCTCACCGGGCTGAGAACCGTCCGCCGCGATCAGCCTCTCGCCTGCGGCCAGCCGGGCGCGCACCTGTGGATGCTCCGGATCGGAGGACAGCAGCACCGGTGCCGGGTTGTCGGAATCGCCGTAGGCCGGCCGGCCCGACGGCAAGGACCACGGCACCTTCACCGGCAGTTCCTCGGTGTACTGCACGTCGCCGGTCAGCAGGACCAGCGCATCGATCGGCATCAGGGACGGACGCCGCGGATCGACCAGGACGACAGTCATTTCGACTGCCCCGGCTCGCCCACCGCATTACCTCTCAGGTCGGTTATATCCACTTCACCAGCCGCTCTCCCGTCGAGCACCAGCAGCAGTCCGGCCACCGCGCGCGCCAGCTCCAGGTCGCGGATGCGGGGCGCGCCCACGCCGGCACCGGCCCGTGGAATGGGGATCTGCACCGTTGAGGTCGTCGCCCGGTACGTCGCGCCGGGGTACATCCGCTTGAGCCGCAACTGACCGGAGTCCATGAGCGTCAGCGGCGTCACCCGGATGGTCGCGTCCGAGATCGCGGTGACCTCGGTGACGCCGTACTCGCGGCACAGCAGCCGCAAGCGAGCGACCGCGACGAGCCGCTGCGCGGGTTCGGGCAGCGGGCCGTAGCGGTCCACCAGCTCCTCGACGACGGATGCGACGGCCGCGTGATCGGACGCGGCGGCCAGCCTGCGGTAGGCCTCGAGCCGTAGCCGGTCGCTGCCGATGTAGTCCGGCGGCAGGTGGGCATCGATCGGCAGATCGACCCGCACCTCCTTCGGTTCCTCCACGGCCGCAACGGTTTTCCCATCCACCGCGGCGCGGTAGGCCTCCACGGCCTCGCCGACCAGCCGGACGTACAGGTCGAAGCCGACGCCCGCGACGTGCCCCGACTGCTCGACACCCAGCACGTTGCCGGCGCCGCGGATCTCCAGGTCTTTCATCGCAACCGCCATACCGGCACCCAGATCGTTGTTCTGCGCGATGGTGGCCAGCCGGTCGTGCGCGGTCTCGGTGAGCGGGACCTCCGGCGGATACAGGAAGTACGCGTAACCGCGCTCCCGGCTGCGGCCGACGCGGCCACGCAGCTGGTGCAACTGTGACAGACCGAAGGTGTCGGCCCGCTCCACGATCAGCGTATTGGCGTTCGAAATATCAAGGCCCGTCTCGACAATCGTGGTGCAGACCAGGATGTCGTACTCGCGGTTCCAGAAGCCCTCGACGGTCTTCTCGAGCATCTCCTCGGGCATCTGCCCGTGGGCCACCACGACGCGCGCCTCGGGCACCATTTGACGCACCCGCGCAGCCGCGTTGTCGATCGACTTCACCCGGTTGTGGATGTAGAACGCCTGCCCGTCGCGCAGCAGCTCGCGACGCAGGGCGGCAGCGACCTGCTTGTCGTCATGCGGCCCAACGTAAGTCAGCACCGGGAAGCGTTCCTCGGGCGGCGTCAGGATGGTCGACATCTCCCTGATACCCGCGAGGCTCATCTCCAGGGTGCGCGGGATCGGGGTGGCGCTCATGGTCAGCACGTCGACGTGTGTGCGCATCGACTTGATGTGCTCCTTGTGCTCGACACCGAACCGCTGTTCCTCGTCGACGATCACCAGGCCGAGGTCTTTCCAGGTGACACCGGTCGCCAGCAGCCGGTGGGTACCGATCACGACGTCGACCGAGCCGTCCTGCAAACCCTGTACTACAGCACGAGATTCGGCCGGATCGGTGAATCGCGACAGCCCCTTGACCGTCACTGGGAAGCCGGCCATGCGGGCGGTGAAGGTCTGCAGATGCTGGTCGGCCAGCAGCGTCGTCGGCACCAGCACCGCGACCTGCTTGCCGTCCTGCACGGCCTTGAACGCCGCGCGGACCGCGATCTCGGTCTTGCCGTAGCCGACGTCACCGCAGATGACCCGGTCCATCGGCACCGGCTTCTCCATGTCGGCCTTGACCTCGGTGATGGCGGTCAGCTGGTCCATGGTCTCGGTGAAGCCGAACGCGTCTTCCATCTCGGCCTGCCACGGGGTGTCCGGGGCGAACGCGTGCCCCGGCGCGGACTGGCGCTTGGCGTACAGCGACACCAGCTCGCCGGCGATCTCGCGAACCGCCTTGCGCGCCTTGGTCTTCGTGTTGGTCCAGTCGCTGCCACCGAGGCGGCTCAGCGTGGGCTCGGTGCCGCCGACGTAGCGGGACAGCTGGTCCAGCGAGTCCATCGGCACGTACAGCCGGTCGGATCCGCCACCGCGCTTGGCCGACGCGTACTCGAGCACCAGGTACTCGCGCCGCGCACCGCCGACCACGCGCTCGGTCATCTCGACGAACTTGCCGATGCCGTGCTGGTCGTGCACCACCAGGTCGCCGGCAGTCAAGGCCAGCGGGTCGACGACGTTACGCCGTTTGGCGGCAAGTCTTTTACCTTCGGTGACCGCCGCCCGGTTGCCCGTCAGATCGGTCTCGGTGATGATGACGAGGTTGACGCCGGGCAGCACCAGACCGTCATGCAACGGCCCCTTGAGCACGCCGACGACGCCGGGCTTCGGCGCCGCACCGGGCTCCAACATCGTTGCTGCGACGTCGGATTCGCCGAGTTGCTCGACGACACGGTGCGCGGTACCGGTACCCGGGGTCACCACCGCGGCGAGCCCGCCGGTGGCGATGTGCGCCCGCAGCATCGCGAAGATCTCTTCGAGGCTCTGCTGGCTGCGGGCCGACGGCGCCGGCCGGACGTCCACCTCGAGCGCCGTCTCGTTGGCCAGCTGGCTCAGCGTCCACCACGGGTGACCGCCGGCGGCCGCGGCTTCCCGGACCTCCGCGAAGTCCCGGAATCCCGAACCACCAAGCTGCTCAACGTCAATCGGCGCGTCGCCGCCCACAGCGGCCACCGACCACGAGGCTTCCAGGAACTCCCGGCCGGTCTTGATCAGGTCGGCCGCGCGGGTGCGGACCTTCTCCGGATCGCAGATCAGCAACGGCGCACCCGCGGGCAGTCGATCGGTGAGCAACGCCAGTTCGCCGGGACGCAACACGGGCAGCAGCGCTTCCATGCCGTCGACCGGGATACCCTCCGCCAGCTTCGCCATCATGTCGGCGACGCTGCCGGTGATCTGGTTGTCGCTGCTGGGCAGGCCGGCCCCGATCGCGGCGGCGCGTTCGCGGACGTCGGCGGTCAGCAGCAGTTCGCGACAGGGCACCGCGATCACCGACTCGACGGCGATCTCCGGAATGGAGCGCTGGTCGGCCACCGAGAACATCCGCATCTCGGAGACCTCGTCGCCCCAGAACTCGACCCGCACGGGGTGCTCGGCGGTTGGCGCGAAGACGTCGAGAATGCCACCGCGGACGGCGAATTCGCCGCGCTTGCCGACCATGTCGACGCGCGTGTAGGCCAGCTCGACCAGTCGCGTCACGGTGTCGTCGAAGTCGGCTTCACCGCCGATGGTCAGAGTCACCGGCTCGGCGTCGGTCACCCCGCCGGCCAGCGGCTGCAGTAGCGACCGGGCCGTGGTGACGACGACCCGCAGCGGCGGACCGAGCCGGGCATCATCAGGCAGGGCCAGCCGGCGCAGCACCGTCAACCGGGCACCGACGGTGTCGACGCCGGGCGA
The DNA here is from genome assembly GCF_054515875.1 of Mycolicibacterium sp. HS_4_1. Classification (NCBI taxonomy): domain Bacteria; kingdom Bacillati; phylum Actinomycetota; class Actinomycetes; order Mycobacteriales; family Mycobacteriaceae; genus Mycobacterium; species Mycolicibacterium sp. HS_4_1. Next base: position 936,317 of record NZ_CM137261.1, on the reverse strand, counting down.
CAGCCGCTCGTGCGGCAATGTCTCCCACGACGGGAACAACGCCACGGCGTCGCCGTAGACGGCCCGCAGTTCGGCGGTGAGATCGTCGGCCTCGCGGCCGGTGGCGGTGACCACCAGCACCGGGCCCGCAGCAGCCAGCGCGGCCGCGACCGGCAGCCGGGCGCTGACCGGGCCGACCAACGCCTGCTCGGCGACGCCCTCGGCGGCATGCCGCGTCAGTTCCTGCAGGCCAGGATCGGTGAGTGCGAGTTGGACGAGCCCCGCCAACGGGGTTTGGATCGATTGCTGCCCCGGGGAGGTCATGATGCCACCGATTGTAGTTCGCAGGACTTCGTCAATATTGGGCACCGTCCCGTCAAGGGATCGTCAACGGGGCGCTCACGCGGCGATTTCCGGCGCAGGGTGGAGTCATGACACTGCTCGACATCCTGCCGTCCCTGCGGGGCGCCATGCGTCCGCGCATCGACACCACCATCTGGCCGTCGACCACCCAGGTCGACGCCTTGGGACGACTCTGCGTCGGGTCCGTTGCGCTGGCCGACGTCGCCGACGAGTTCGGCACACCCGCATACGTTCTGGATGAAGCCGACTTCCGCAAGCGGGCCCACCACTACCGCGCCACGTTGCGCGGTGTCGAGGTGGTCTATGCCGCGCAGTCCCTGCTGACCAGGACCGTCGCCGGCTGGGTGCATGACGCCGGCCTCGGCATGGCGGTGTGTTCGACGGCCGAACTGGCCACCGCCCTCGCCGGTGGCATGGACCCCGCGCGCATCGTGGTGCACGGCAGTGGCAAGTCGGTGGACGAACTGGCAACGGCGGCCGGCGCCGGCGTCGGTCGCATCGTGCTCGACTCCCCCATCGAAATGGCCTATCTGGCCGGGGTCGCGCGCCGGCCGCAGGCGATGCTGCTGCAGATACTGCCCGGGGTCGACGTGCTGCCGTTCGTCCGCCGGGCGCTGACCACCCCGCAACTGCCGTTGGTGGGGCTGTACTGCAATCTGGGCACGCAGATCGCCGAACCCGAGGTCTACGTCGAGGCCGTGCGCCGCATGGTCGACACCATGGCCGATGTGCGGACCACCCACGGCGTGGTGCTCACCGAACTGAACATCGGTGGCGGGCACGCCATCGCCTACCGGACCGGAGAACCCGAACTCGACGTGGCGGCACTGGCCGACTTCCTGGAAGACGCCCTCGATGCCGCCTGCGCCGCCAACCGGTTCCCGCGGCCCCGGCTCGTCGTCGAACCCGGCCGGGCGATCAGCGGCCGCGCCGGGGTGACGCTGCATCGCGTCCAGTCGGTGTCGACCCGTACCGACGGCAGCGGTGTCATAACCGTCGACGGCAGCCACCCGCACTCCGCACCGATCGCGAATTACACCGTGGCCCTTGCCAACCGGCACCCGCTCGGACCCACACGGCGGTCCACGATCGTCGGCCGCGACGGCACCCCCGTCGCCGACGATCTCGAACTGCCCGACGACGTCCATCCCGGCGATCTGCTCGCCACCGCGTGCACCGGCGCCTACCACCACAGCATGGCCTCGAACTTCACCATGACGACCCGGCCACCGGTGGTCGCCGTCTGCGACCGTCGCGTGCGGCCGCTGATCCGGCGCGAGACGACCGCGGACCTACTACTGCGCGACTGCGGGTAACGGCGTCAGCCGAGCATGAGCTTGGGTGCCGACTCTGCGCCGAATGTCGCACACGAGCTCATGTTGGGCAGGGCAGAAGTCAGCCTTCGTGCAACTCGGGGTCTGCCTCGAGATGGGTCAGCCCGTTCCACATCAGGTTGACCAGGTGCGCGGCAACGACTTCCTTCTTCGGCTCCCTGGTGTCGAGCCACCACTGCGCGGACATCGACACCGATCCCACCAGCGCCTGGGCGTACAGCGGCGCCAGCTCGGGGTCCAGTCCCCGCCGGGAGAAGTCGCCGGCCAGGATCGACGACACCTGGTTGACGGCGTCGTTGAGCAGGGTCGAATACGTACCGGACGCGATGCTGGTCGGGGAGTCCCGAATCAGGATGCGGAACCCGTCGGTGTGTTCTTCGACGTAGGTCAGCAGCGCCAGCGCCACCCGCTCGACCCGCACCCGCGACCGGTTGTTGGTCAGCGACGACGTGATGCCGTCGAGCAGTGCGGACATCTCACGGTCGACGACGACGGCGTACAGGCCTTCCTTACCGCCGAAATGCTCATAGACCACCGGCTTGGAGACATTGGCGCGCTGCGCGATCTCCTCGATGGACGTGCCGTCGTAACCCCGCTCGGCGAACAGCGACTTCGCGATCTCGATGAGCTGCTGACGGCGTGCACTGCCGGTCATGCGCGCGCGAGGGCTGCGCGCTCCGTTCTCCGCCGCTGCCATGATCGCCAGCGTATCCGCTTGCACTAGAGTCTCTGGCGAGTAATCCGTCGTGGTGTAATCGGCAGCACCTCTGATTTTGGTTCAGATAGTTCAGGTTCGAGTCCTGGCGACGGAGCAGCGAGTGCGGCTTGCCGAGCGAGCCAACAGGCAGAGCTTGCCGATCGATGCGTCGCTCGGCATAGAGAGAGGCCCATGTGACGACTCGAGGCGAAGCCGCTGTCATCGTCCTGGCGGCCGGGTCGGGCACCCGGATGCGCTCCGACATCCCGAAGGTCCTGCACACGCTGGCCGGCCGCAGCATGCTCGCGCATGCCCTGCACGCCGTGGCCAAGGTCAACCCGACGCACCTCGTCGTGGTGGTCGGCAAGGAACGCGAGCGCGTCACCGCACACGTGCACGAGATCGCGGGCGGACTCGACCGGACCATCACCGTCGCCATCCAGGACGAACAGCTCGGCACCGGGCACGCCGTCAGCTGCGGCCTGTCGGCCCTGCCTGCAGACTTCGCGGGCACCGTCGTCGTCACCGCCGGTGACGTGCCGCTGCTCGACGCCGACACCCTCGCCAATCTCGTCGACACCCATGCCGCCGCCACCGCGGCCGCGACGGTGCTCACCACCACCGTCGCCAACCCCACCGGCTACGGCCGCATCCTGCGCACGCAGGACCACGAGGTGATCGGCATCGTCGAGCAGGCCGACGCCACCGAATCCCAGCGCGCCATCCGCGAGGTGAACTCCGGGGTGTACGCCTTCGACGCCGCCGCACTGCGCTCGGCGCTGAGCCGGCTGCGGTCGGACAACGCCCAACAGGAGCTCTACCTGACCGACGCCATCTCGATCGTGCGCGGCGACGGCCAGATCGTCCGGGCCCACCACATCGACGACAGCGCGCAGGTTTCCGGTGTCAACGACCGGGTGCAGCTGTCCGAGGTGGCCGCCGAGCTGAACCGCCGGATCGTCGCTGGTCACCAACGCGCCGGCGTCACGGTCATCGACCCGGGCACCACCTGGATCGATGTCGACGTCGCCATCGGCCGCGACACCGTCATCAAGCCGTGCACCCAGCTTCTGGGCGCCACCGACGTCGGCGCGAAGTGTGTCATCGGCCCCGACACCACGCTGACCGACATGGAAGTCGGCGACGGCGCCGAGGTGATCCGCACGCACGGGCAGCTCGCGGTCATCGGTGCCGGCGCCACCGTCGGCCCCTTCACGTACCTGCGGCCGGGCACCGAACTGGGCGCCGACGGCAAGCTGGGTGCGTTCGTCGAAGTCAAGAACTCGAAGATCGGCACCGGCACCAAGGTGCCGCACCTGACCTATGTCGGGGACGCCGACATCGGCGAGTACAGCAACATCGGCGCCTCCAGCGTCTTCGTCAACTACGACGGCGAGAACAAGAACCGCACCACGATCGGTTCGCACGTGCGCACCGGCTCGGACACGATGTTCGTCGCCCCGGTGAGCGTCGGCGACGGCGCCTACACCGGGGCCGGCACCGTCGTCCGCGAGGACGTACCGCCTGGCGCGCTGGCCGTTTCGAAGGGTGAGCAGCGCAACATCGAGGGCTGGGTGGAGCGCAAGCGGCCCGACTCCAAGGCCGCGCAAGCGGCCAGGAAAGCGCGCGGCGAAAGCTGATCCCGACATCTGATGTTGGCAATCCGGTAACCCGGCAACAGAACCGGGTTACCGATAAGTACGATTACGGCGTATCGAGCCCCCACCGCGAAAGCAGCACACAGTGGCCACGGATTGGACCGACAACCGCAAGAATCTGATGCTCTTCTCGGGGCGCGCGCACCCCGAGCTGGCCGAACAGGTCGCCAAAGAGCTCGGCATCGAGGTCACCCCGCAGACGTCCCGGGACTTCGCGAACGGCGAGATCTTCGTCCGTTTCGACGAGTCGGTGCGTGGCTGCGACGCCTTCGTGCTGCAGAGCCACCCCGCGCCGCTGAACCAGTGGCTGATGGAGCAGCTCATCATGATCGACGCGCTCAAGCGCGGGTCAGCGAAGCGGATCACCGCGATCCTGCCGTTCTACCCGTACGCGCGCCAGGACAAGAAGCACCGCGGCCGCGAGCCCATCTCCGCGCGCCTGGTCGCCGACCTGCTCAAGACCGCCGGTGCGGATCGCATCGTCTCGGTCGACTTGCACACCGATCAGATTCAGGGCTTCTTCGACGGCCCGGTCGACCACATGCGCGGGCAGTCGCTGCTGTGCGGCTACATCGGTGACAAGTACGGCGACTCCGACCTGGTCGTCGTGTCCCCCGACTCGGGCCGCGTGCGCGTCGCCGAGAAGTGGGCCGACTCCCTGGGCGGCGTGCCGCTGGCCTTCATCCACAAGACCCGCGACCCGCTGGTCCCCAACCAGGTCAAGGCCAACCGCGTCGTGGGTGACGTCAAGGGCAAGACCTGCATCCTGACCGACGACATGATCGACACCGGTGGCACCATCGCCGGCGCGGTCAAGCTGCTGCGCGAAGACGGCGCCAAAGACGTCATCATCGCCGCCACCCACGGTGTGCTGTCAGACCCGGCGGCTCAGCGCCTGGCCGACTGCGGCGCCCGCGAGGTCATCGTCACCAACACGCTGCCCATCACGCCGGACAAGCAGTTCCCGGCCCTGACCGTGCTGTCCATCGCGCCGCTGGTGGCTGCGACCATCCGCGCGGTGTTCGAAAACGGCTCGGTCACCGGCCTTTTCGACGGTTCCGCATAGGAATGTCCAGCGCGTCCAATGGGCGGCCCGCCGCCGTTATCTACCACAACCCGAAGTGCTCGACCTCCCGCAAGACGCTGGATCTGTTGCGGGAGAACGGCATTGAGCCTGAGGTCGTGCAGTATCTGAAGACGCCGCCGACTCGCGCCGAACTGGTCGAGATGATTGCCGCGGCCGGTATCGACGTCCGCACCGCGGTGCGCAAGCGCGAAGCGCTCTATGCCGAACTGAATCTGGCCGACGCCACCGACGAGCAGCTGCTGGACGCCATGGCGCAGCACCCGATCCTGATCGAGCGGCCGTTCGTCGTCACCGCCAAGGGCACCCGGCTGGCCCGCCCGATCGACGCGGTCCGCGAGATTCTGTGATCCTGCTGCGCGCGGCCGCGGTGTCGGTGTCCATCGCCCTGGCACTCACTGCGTGCGACGCGAAAACTCCCGACTACAAATCGATCTGGTCGACGACGCCGACGACCACCACGACACCCGTGGACAAGGCCAGCCTGATTCCGTTCCCGGACTACCTGAACAAGCTCGGCGTGCAGAGCAAGCAGGTGGTCCCCGACCAGCTCACCGACCTCAAGGTGACGCTGCCCCGGCCGCAGGGCTGGACGGGATACAAGAACCTCAACTACTCGCCCGGCACCGTGGCCATCGCCAAGAACGACACCTACCCCTTGGCAATGCTGATGGTGTTCCAGCTGTCCGGCGACTTCGACGTCAAGGACGCTCTCCGGCATTCCGACGCCGACGCGCTGCTGTCCGACAACTTCAAGAAGCTCTACAGCTCGGGCGAGGACTTCCAGGGCTACCCGTCGGCCATGATCGAGGGCAGCTACGACCTGCACAACCGCCGGATGCAGTCCTACAACCGGATCGTCATCGCCCAGCCGTCCCCACCGCGACCGGGTATCCACTACCTGATCCAGCTGACCGTCACCACCTACGCCGAACAGGCCAAGGACCAGGCCGGTGACATCGAGGCGATCATCAAGGGCTTCTCGGTCGGCCCCAAGTAGCGGCACCGCACTAAGCTCGCCGTCATGAGCGAATGGACCGGCCAATGGACGAATGCCGACCTGCCTTCTTTCGCCGGCCGCACCGTCATCGTCACCGGTGCCAACAGTGGCCTCGGTGAGGTCACCGCCCGCGAACTGGCCCGCGTGGGCGCCAAGGTCATCCTGGCGTGCCGCAACACCGCCAAGGGCGACGTTGCCGCCTCAGGTATGACCGGTGACGTCGAGGTCCGGCCGCTGGACCTGCAGAGCCTGGCCTCGGTGGGTGCGTTCGCGGAGGCTATCGACAAAGTCGACGTCCTGATCAACAACGCCGGCATCATGGCGGTGCCCTTCTCGCTGACCGAGGACGGCTTCGAGAGCCAGATCGGCACCAACCACCTGGGGCATTTCGCGCTGACCAACCTGCTGTTGCCGAAGATCACCGATCGGGTGGTCACGGTGTCATCGATGATGCACCTCCTGGGATACATCAGCCTCAAAGACCTGAACTGGAAGTCGCGGCCATACTCGGCATGGTTGGCGTACGGGCAGTCGAAGCTGGCGAATCTGCTGTTCACCAAGGACCTGCAGCGCCGGTTGTCGGTGGCCGGGTCCCCGGTGCGGGCACTGACCGCACATCCGGGCTATTCGGCGACCAACCTGCAGGGCCAGACCGGCAATGAGTTCGGCGACAAGTTCTGGATCGCCGCCAACAAGGTCGCCACCGACGCGTCCTTCGGTGCCCGTCAGACGCTGTTCGCAGCGTCCCAGGACCTGCCGGGCAACACGTTCGTCGGGCCGAAATACGGCATGCGCGGGCCCACCGGACCGACGCAATTGATCAAGCCGGCCGCCCGGTCGGCGCGCACCGCGACTGCCCTGTGGGACCTTTCTGCCCAGCTCACCGCCACTGAATTTCCACTGTAGGGGGCGTTTCCGCTAGTCTTGCTGACGATCACGGCGAGGGTCGGTCCGCTCGGACCACCGTCATCGACGGGAACTTCACAGCACTGATGTGCGCTGATATCCCAGCCCTGGCCGTGCCACCCAGTAGATACGGCATCAGGAGCGATTCACATGGCCAAGAAGGCCTCCCCCACCAACAATCTGACCGCTGAGGTCCGCACCCGGACCGGCAAGGGCGCCTCGCGTCTGGCCCGTCGTGAGGGCCGCGTGCCCGTCGTCCTGTACGGCCACGGCACCGAGCCGCAGCACCTGGAGATCAACGCGCGCGACTACGCCGCCGTGCTGCGTAACTCGGGCACCAACGCGGTGCTGACCCTGAACATCGCCGGCAAGGAGCAGCTCGCGCTGACCAAGCAGGTCGTCGTTCACCCGATCAAGCGCAACATCGAGCACGCCGACCTGATCGTCGTGAATCGCGGCGAGAAGGTCACGGTCGACGTGAGCATCGTCGTCGAGGGTGACGCCGAGCCCGGCACCCTGGTGGCCCAGGACACCAACACCATCCAGATCGAGGCCGACGTCCAGTCGATCCCCGAATCGCTGACCGTTTCGGTCGAGGGCATCGCGGCCGGCACCCAGATCCTGGCCGGCCAGGTCGAGCTGCCCAAGGGCGTCACGCTGGTGACCGACCCCGAGGTGCTGGTCATCAACGTCGTCGCGGCGCCGACCGCTGAGGACCTCGAGGCAGAGGGCGCCGGCGCGGAGAGCGGCGCTGCCGAGGCTGCCGCCGCGGGTGAGGCGGCCGCAGAGGCCGCTGCCGAGTCGGAGTAGTCCACTTGGCCGAGCCACTGCTGGTGGTCGGCCTGGGCAATCCTGGGCCGCGCTACGAAACAACGCGGCACAATGTTGGATTTCTGGTTGCCGACATCCTGGCCGATCGCATCGGCGCAGGATTCAAGGTGCACAAGAAATCCGGAGCTGAAGTCACCACGGGCCGGCTGGGAGGCCGGTCCGTGGTGCTGGCCAAGCCGCGCACCTACATGAACGAATCCGGTAGGCACGTAGGACCTTTGGCGAAGTTCTACTCCGTCGCCCCGGCCGATGTCGTGGTAATCCACGACGAGCTGGACATCGACTTCGGCCGCATCCGGCTCAAGTTCGGCGGCGGCGAGGGCGGCCACAATGGCCTGCGGTCCATCGCTTCCGCATTGGGCACCAAGGACTTTCAACGGGTCCGCATCGGCGTGGGGCGGCCGCCGGGGCGTCAGGATCCAGCGGCGTTCGTGCTCGAGAACTTCAATTCGAAGGAACGTCCCGAGCTGGGCACCATCCTCGAACAAGCCGCCGACGCAACAGAATTACTGCTACAGCAAGGCGTCGAGGCAGCGCAGAACACCGTCCACGCCTGGTAGGCCGCACCATGACATTGAAGGACGGGATCCGGTGGTCGTCATTCCAGTGGATGATGTCGACGCCTTCGAGGTCTGTGCCATCGAGATCGAGGACGAATTCCAGCACTGTGGGACAGTGGACGAGAGCAAGTGTTGCAGGCCGGATTCAGTCATCAAGCATTCTCCAAATAGCTTTGGCGCAGTGCGCCTTTGACGATTTTCCCGGCCGGTGTACGCGGTAGCTGCTCGATGAAGTCAACCGAGCGTGGCGCTTTGTAATGCGCGATTTGTGCGCGAGTGTGGTCGATCAGCTCACGCGCGAGCGCCTGCGAGGGTTGCATCGACGTCGCGAGTTCAACGATGGCTTTGACCTGCTCGCCCATCTCCGAATCGGGTATGCCGATCACTGCGACATCCAGCACGGCGGGGTGCAGAGCCAGTGCGTTCTCCACTTCCTGGGGGTAGATGTTGACCCCGCCGGAGATGATCATGAATGACTTGCGGTCGGCCAGATAGAGATAGCCGTCCTCGTCGACCGATCCCAGATCGCCAACCGCCGTCCAGAATGGATGGACGGGATGTGTTGCCGCAGAGGTTTTTTCGGGGTCGTTGTGGTATTCAAAAGGTCGGCTGTCACGCTCGAAGTACACGGTACCCACCGATCCCGTCTGCACCTCGCGGCCCTCGTCGTCGCATATGTGGATCACACCGAGCACACTTCGCCCCACCGACCCGGGATGTGCCAGCCAGTCCGTGCTGTCGATGAACGTCATGCCGTTGACTTCGGTGGAGCTGTAGTACTCGTAGATGATCGGGCCGAGCCAGTCGATCATGGCGCGCTTCACCACTACCGGGCACGGTGCCGCAGAGTGGATCACGACACGCAGGCTCGACACGTCGTACCAATCGCGCACCGATTGGTCGAGCTTCAGCAGTCGCACGAACATGGTCGGCACCATCTGGGTGACGGTGACGCCGTATTGCTCGATGTAGTGCAATGCCTTCTCGGCATCGAACTTCTCGACCAACACCACTGTTGCGCCCAAGGCCTGGACCATCCCGCACCAGCGCAGCGGCGCAGCGTGGTAGATCGGCGCAGGAGAGAAGTAGACATCGTCGGCGACGATTCCGTAGAGCCGCTGGGCAATTGCCACCGGCGCGTCCCCGGGTTCATCGACTTCGCGGTCGGGAAGCGGTGGTCGAACCCCTTTCGGAAAACCCGTGGTTCCCGACGAGTACAACATCACCGCGCCGGCGGGCTGACTTTCCAGTCTCGGTCCAGCGCAGGCCAACGCCGCCTCGAACGAGTCGAAGCCGTCCACGAATCCGCCGAACGCCAGCCGCACGTCCAGGCCGTCGGTCGCCGCCAGCACCGACTGCGCCAGCTCTCCCAACGACGCCGAGGCGATGAGGACCTTTGCGCCGCAATCGCGGACGATGTAACTCGCTTCCCCTACCGTCATGTGGTGATTGATGGCGCACAGATACAGGCCCGAACGTTGTGCCGCCCACAACGCCACCAATGCTTCGGGCGCATTATCCGAGAGCAGGGCGACAACGTCACCGCGCCGCAACCCCGCATCGGAAAGCACGCGTGCCAGCGCGGCAGAGTCGTCCTCGAGTTGCCGATAGCTGATGGTTCGTCCGGTCTCGGCGACGATGACGGCGGGACGATCAGGTGCGAGTTGAGCGTGAAAGCCCGGATACATCCCCGTCCTCACTCTGTTCTGGCCGACTCGGACACGACGACCGCGTAGATCCGCTTGCGTGGATCGTTGGTCATGTCCATATGAATGAATTTGGGTTCGGTGTATTCATCGAGTGCACCGGGACCCAATTCCCGGCCCAACCCGCTCTGTTTGACCCCGCCGAACGGGTATCTGGCGTCGATCATGTGCCAGTCGTTGACCCACACGGTGCCCGTCTCGAGTCGGCGAGCAATCGCCAGTGCGCGCTGCGGGTCTACGCTCCACACCCCCGCCGACAGTCCGTAGTCGCTGTCGTTGGCGATGGCCACGGCCTCGTCATCGTCGGAGAAGGTCAGCACTACCAGCACCGGCCCGAAGATCTCTTCGCGCGCGATACGCATGTCATTGGTGGCTCCGGTCAGGATCGTGGGCGCCACCCAATGCCCCTCGGCCAGTGCGGGATCCACCGGTACCGCGCCTTGGAAGGCCAGCTTGCAGCCCTCTTCCTGGCCGAGCGCGATGTATTTCTCGACGCGCGCCTTCTGTTTGGCCGAGATCAGCGGGCCCACGTCGGTGGCGGAGTCCATCGGATCCCCCAGGACCAGCGACTCCACCCGGGCCACGAGGCGGCGCACGAATTCATCGTGGATGGATTCGTGAACGAGAAGCCTCGTGCCCGATTCGCAAGCCTGCCCGCTCATCAGGAGGAACGCGAACACCGAGCCGTCAACGGCAAGGTCGAGGTCGGCATCATCGAGGACGATGTTGGCGCCCTTACCGCCCAGCTCCAGCGTGACCTTCTTCACCGTGTCGGCAGCAGCGCGCATGACGCCTTTGCCGACCTGCGTTGAGCCGGTGAACGCCACCTTCCGGACATCGGGATGCTCAGCCAACCGCGCTCCGACCACCGGCCCCGCACCGGTGACCACATTGAGCACTCCGGCCGGCAAGCCCACTTCATCTGCAGCCCTGGCCAATTCGAGCAAGGTCAGCGGTGTCTGGTCATCGGGTTTGAGCACAACGGTGTTGCCCGCTGCAAGCGCCGGTCCCAGTTTCCACACCGCGAGTAGCAGCGGAAAATTCCAGGGCACGATGCCCGCGCATACTCCCACCGGGTCCTTGACGATCAATCCTGTTGCCAGCGTTGGCTCTTCGATCAACGGCCCATTGCACTGGAATTCGTACGTACGGGCCATATCCGCAAAGTACTTCAGATGGGCCACCGAGTAACCGATCAAGAACGCTCCCGCACCCCGGATCGTGGCGCCGTTCTCCCTGACCTGCAGTTCCGCCAGCTCGGACGCGCGGGCGGCGAGATTTTCGGCGATGGCATCGAGGTAGTCGGCTCTCCGGTGTGCGGACATGTTGCGCCACAGACCGATATCGTGCGCAGACTTCGCGGCCGCGATCGCGTCCTCGACCGCGCCTAGGTCGCCGTACGCCACCGTCGCAACGGCGGCACCCGTGGCCGGAGAAGCGACCTCGATGGAAGTTTCGGCATCTCGCCACTGGCCGTCGATGTACATCTGGTAGTGCGGAAGTTCGCTCATTTGGCGCGTACTTTCTGTTGGTTCAAGCCCCGATAGAACTGACCGATCCGCGGCGGGACGGGGAGGTACGACGCGGTCCAGCGATTCCAGCCTTCGATGTGCCGGTGTTGGTCCCCGATGCGGAACCGTCGGGCAACGTTCAGAACCGGATCAGGCCACGCAGATTCAGGCCGTTGTGCAGGTCCTCGTAACCCTGGTTGATGTCCTCGAGGTTGTACTCCCGGGTGATCAACTCATCGAGCTTGAGGCGACCGGCCTGGTAGAGCTCGAGCAATCGGTGAATGTCATTACGCGGATTCGATGATCCGAAAAGACATCCCCTGAGCTGCTTTTCGTACAAGGTGAGATCGAACAACGACATGTCCACCACGGTGTCGGTGGGATGTGGGATCGCGGTCATCACCACCCGGCCGCGCTTACCGACCAGGCTCAGCGCCTGGGCCACGTACGCTCCTTCACCGCTGTCGGTGGTGACAACACAGACATCGGCCATGGTCCCGCGGGTCAGCTCCGTCACGATCTGTTGCGCCTCTGCGACATCGGCGGCGGTATGGGTGGCACCGAACTCCAGCGAGCGTTCCCGCTTGTAGGCGACCGGATCGAGCGCCACGACGTGTCGCGCGCCGGCAATCCTTGCGCCCTGCACAGCGTTGGTACCCAATCCGCCGACGCCCATCACCACCACGGTGTCACCGTCCCGGGTCTCGCCGGTGCGCACGGCAGCCCCGTAGCCGGTGGTGACACCACAACCGACAAGTGCCGCCTTGTCCAACGGAATGTCCTTGTCCACCTTCACCACTGATGAGATCGGAACGACGGTATATTCCGAGAAGGTGCCGAGTACACACATCTGGCCGATGTCGTGACCGCGGCCGTGGAACCGGAATGTGCCGTCGAGTTGAGGGCCGGCCATGATGGCTGCGCCGTACTCACACAGATTGCTCATCCCGCGCGAGCACGGCCGGCACCGGCCGCAGGCCGGAATGAAGCTGAGCGCCACGTGGTCCCCGACCTCGACCTCGGTGACACCGGGGCCCACCTCGGCCACCACGCCGGCCCCCTCGTGCCCGCCCACAACCGGCATGTGGTTCATCGGCATGTCCCCGGTGACCAGGTGGTCGTCGGAGTGACACAAACCGCTGGCGGCCAGTTTCACCATCACTTCGCGTTCGCGCGGGCCGTCGAGATCGAGTTCTTCGACCTCCCATTTCTGGTGCAAGCCCCACAAGACAGCAGCTTTGGTTTTCATCGGATGTATTCCTCTCGGGGTCAGCGGTTTTCGGGGGTCCAGGTGGCGGGCAGGCTGTTGATGCCGTTGATGAAATTGGCCACCTGGAAACGCGGCTCGGGTGCCGAAATGTCCGGGATACGGGTATAGACCTCGGTCAGCAGTGAGCGCAGCATGGTCCGCGCCAACGCGGCACCCAGGCAGAAGTGCGGGCCACCGCCACCAAAAGCCAGGTGCGGGTTGGGATTACGCAAGATGTCGAACGTAAACGGATCCTCGAAGACGTCCTCGTCACGGTTCGCCGAGATGTACCAGAGCACCACCTTGTCGCCGACCTTGATGTCCTTGCCCCGGATCGAGAAGTCCTCGATCGCGGTGCGCCTCATGTGCAGCAGGGGCGACGCCCAGCGCAGCACCTCTTCGACGGCGGTATCGACCCGGCCCTCGACGTCGGAGGCAAGCAGATCACGCTGATCGGGGAATTTCGACAGCGCGTGAATGGCATGTGCCGAGGCATGCCGAGTGGTGTCGTTGGCCGCTACGGCAAGCAGCACGAAGAAGGCCTTCAGTTCGTCGTCTGACATCTTCTCGCCGTCGAACTCGGCCTGCACCATCCAGGTCAGCAGATCGTCACCTGGGTGGGCCCGGCGCTCGGGGATCAGGATCGACGCCACCTCATGCAGGTCCATCACGGCGCCGCCGAACAACTCGAGCGCAGAACGGTCGCCGCAGACCTCCGGATCGGTCCAGCCGAGGAGTCGCTGCCCGGCGTTGATGGTCTTTTCATGGATCTCGCCCGGCGGCAGGCCGAAGAAGCTACCGAAAAGCCGGCCGGGGAGCTTTACCGAGACCAGCTCGACGAAATCGCCCTCACCGAGGTGAGACATTTCGGTGATCAGGTCGCGGGCGTGGCCCTGGATCCAGCCCTGCAGCCTGCGCATGTTGCGGGGTTTGAAGGCGTCCATGGTGATTCCACGCAACTGGCTGTGCCGCGGAGCATCCATCGCGATGAACGATTGTGCGATGTGGATCATCTCGGGCGGAAAGTCCTCCATGGTGATGCCCTGCGCGGAGGAGAACACCTCGGTGTGCCGACTGGCCATCCGGATGTCCTCGTGCTTGGTCAGCGACCAGAAACCTTTGGTGTTCTGCTCCGGTGGCAGCAGGTCAGAGTCCGCCGGCCGGCTCCAGGACACCGGATCCTCTTGTCGCAGAATGGAGAAAGCCGCATCGCGTACCTCAGGCGGGTTCGCCCAGAACTCGCGAGCACTGAGGTCGACTTCATAATTGGTCGGGGTGGCGGTGGTCATCGTTGTCCTTTCGGGCCCGTCCGCCATCTGTGGTCCAGCTCACGTGGCGGAATGCAGCCAGTCTTGGACTACGCCGCCGTGAAATCTGCTGCCGTACGGGCCAACTGCGGGTCCGCGCGGGCCACTTCAGCGCGCCGCGCGGACCTGAGTTATCCGACCGGCACCACGAAAGAGGCCGCCAACCCGCCCTCATCCCGGGCGGAGAACGACAGCGAACCACCGAGCGCTTCGACAATCTGGGCGACGATCCACAGGCCCAATCCAGCCGTGCCGCGCCGGTCCGACAGGCTGACGAACTTCCCGGTCAACGCGCTCATATGCTCTGCCGGTACCCCTGACCCGAGGTCGAGGACGTCCACTCGCAACTGGTGGCCGTCACGGGCACAGAGCACATCGATCGGCCGGCCCCGGCCATGTCGCGCCGCGTTCTCCAGCAGATTGGTGAGGACTCGCCGCAGCCCTTGCGCGTCAACCTGCACGGTGCCGGCGTCGTCGCCGACCGACACCCGGAGCCGGGACGGATCCACTCCCGCCGCATCACCGGCCTCTGCAATCAACTCCGTCAGCACGACACGGCGCACCCGGCCGGTGGAGAAGGCCGGTTGACGACTCAGATTGACATCGGCCAACGCATCGAGCATGTCTGAGAGATGACGCGCATGCCGGACAGCGAGCGCTATCGCTGCCTGTGCCTCGTCCGGCGCCATGGGCTTGTCGTCGGTGAGTGCGCTGGCCAGGGCGTCCAGCGATGCAACGGGAGTTCGGAACTCGTGCAGCAGAACCTGCAGGCCCTCCTGCTGAGCTTCGTAGGACCGCAAGAGCCGGGCGCGCAGGTCACGCTCTTCCTCGGCCGCAGCGTGTTCGGCCTCGGCTTCGACGAGAGCTCTGACGCGGGAACGATCTTCGCGTTCGATCAACACCGCGAGCCCGCCGCTGAGGACCGCGATGAACACCAGATAGAGAGCCCACCAGGCGCCTTGGACTACGCCGGGCAACTCGGCTCCGCCGGCCGATGGTGAGCAGACGACGATACCGAGATAACCGACGCCAACGACAACCGCAAGGCCGATGGACTCGATGAACGTCAATCGCGCCGCCGAGGCGATGACCACCAGAACCAGGACCAGGACCAGCGGGCTGGCCGCTCCACCGGTCAGCCAGACCAGAAGCAACGTCAGGCCCGCATCGGCCGCGGAGATCAACCACGCAAACGCCGTGTGGCGAACCTCGAAACGAGGCAGGGCCATCACGATCGCGGCATACCCGAGCGCGATCACCAGCACGACCACCAGGGTCGTGGTGTGGCGGCGCATCCACTCCGGACCGGCGAGGACCAATACCGCGATGGAGACCACCACGGCGAATCGCACGGCGACCACCACCCGCGCCATCCCGTACCCGTCCCCACCCGGGACCACGAGTGCCTGAAGTCGGCGGACCAGAGTCATCGGTATGTCCTCACGGTGGTTCTACCGATCTCGACGTGCACAGCGATTAGCATCCCGCACGTGAGCCAGCGTCATGGGCGAAAACCGTTTGTCGTAGTCATCATTGATGACCACGAGCTGTTCGCCGAAGGTCTGGAGCTGCTGTTGACCCGGGACTGGGGCGACCAGTTCGTCATCGGGGGCCGTACCACCTTCGTCGAGGAGGCCGCAGACCTCGTGCTGTCGTGCGATGCCGACCTGGCAATCGTCGATCTTTCGATGCCGCCGCTGGGCGGTGTCGCCGCCATTCGGCATATCCGCACACGGCGCCCCCACACCCGCATACTTGCCTTGTCCGGTTCCGCTGACCCGCAGTTGGCCGAGGATGCGCTGCGCGCCGGCGCCGATGGATTCCTCTCCAAGACAGTTCACCCGGAAGCCCTGGCCGCACCGCTGATATCGATCGCCGCGGGGCTGCGGGTACTGGATCCCGCTGTGCTGGACCGGCTGCTGACCAGTACCCAACGGCCGGCAATGCAGATCCTGAAATCGCTGACGCCGGCCGAACTGAAGCTCTGGAGACTGCTCGCCACGGGTGCCGAGACGGCCGATATCGCCGAACGAATGGTGGTGTCCGAACGTACCGCCAAACGCATGATTGCGTCGCTACTGAATAAAATTGGTGTCAGCAACCGGATTTCAGCTGCCGCAATGGCCGGCCGATGCGGGCTGCTCGACGATTCCGGCGCTGACTAACCGCAATGTCAAGTCACCCGCAGCGCTTGAGCCGGGCACATCGCAGCGGCACGCACGACGGCCTCATACAGACCGGGCGAGGGATGTTCATCGAGGATCACCACCTGGTCCGCCCCATCGGGTAGATCGAACACGTCGGGGGCAGCCAGTAGGCACTGGCCGTGTCCGTCACACAATCCGTAATCAACGGCAATGTCCATCTGCGTCTCCTCGTCATCGATTCTCGAGGCGAGTATGGAACGAATTCTGCACTGGCGAACGGGGCCACGCGCGCCAATCTTGGCCCCTCAGGGCCACGCCCGCCGTACGGGTTCCCAGCGCCGACACCACCGCGCTCGACCGGTCGATGCGCGCCCATCACCAGCGAAATATTTTGCCCCACATATGATTTCGTGAGTAAAACCGAAAACGAGGACATTCATGGGCGAATGCCGGTGAATCGAGAGTCGAATTCACAGGAGTGCGAGTCAATGACGCGAAACACCAAGTGCCGGAATGCCGGATGCGCAACCAGCCGGCAGAAGGCCGATTACTGCCCGCAGATATGTTGCCGGTCAACGGCATCGGTGTAGCAGCTGCGGCGACCCTGAGCACCGACCCGCGAAGCTTGAGTGTCGTCATAGGTGCGGGCCTCCGGGATCACCTTGATGGCCACACTGCCATTCGTCTCGCAGGTGGAGTGACTGCCGGAGTCCTGGCAGGTCGGGCGGGCACCTGCGACGGGCGCCATGATGCCGCTGACCGAGGCCAGGCCCACCAGCAGAGCGGCCATCCTGCGCTTGCCTTGATGAGTCATGTCACCTTCTCACTATCAGGGAAGGCCGCCTGTCCCTGTCCCGCAATGACGGGCTGAGAACCACCAACCGCGCCTTCCATCAACGCATGTTAGGTCGACTATATGTTTCGTCCAGGTGTCTGTGTCATTAACTCATGGCGAACTCACATATAGCTGAACAGCCGAAATGCGTTGACCTGGCGGTCTGAGAAATACCGGTGAGCAACGTCACCGAACGGCCGAGGAACTCTCGCCCACAACGGAATTCGCAAACCGCCGGTCGCGTGACTCAGCTCATGGGCAGGACCAGGCGAGCGTGGGCGACTCCGGCGCAAGCGGCGTGTTGTTGGCCGCCGCTCGATTGAACGCGTCCTGGCGGGCCACCTCGACCGTCGGTCCGGCACCACCGGCCACCACACCGGTTCCGGGGGCGTCCACGTTCACGATGCACAGCCGGTCGTTGGTGACCTCGTCACTGGTGCACTGGTCAGCACCAGCGCGCTGACACGCCGCGGTGACCGCCGCTGCGGCAGCAGGGACGTCAGGCCCGGTTGCGGAGAAACCGACGATCGCGCCGTCCTGCACCCCAGAGCCGACCGCCGCGGCGATGTCATAGGGGTTCTCGACCACACCGGCCGATCCGTCAGCACAAGCGGGCGCCGCAGCCATGACACTCGCGCCGAAGACTGCCACCACAGCCGCAATCACACGCCCCATGAAATGCCGGTCCTCTCGTCAATAATTCAGCGAGAGATTACCCGGGGTTCACAGCCTTCGCTCAGGGAAGGGAACAATCCCACACTCGGGAACCAAAACGAAAACCCTCGATTTCCGGGGAAATCGAGGGTTTTCCACAAAGCTCGCGCAGAAGACTAGCCGGTGACGAGCTCCACCGAGTTGGCGCGACGGAGCTTGCCGGACGGCGTCTTCGGGATGGTGCCCGGGCCGAGCACGACGACGTTGCGCGGCCGCACATCGACCTCGGTCACAACCTCGTGCGCCACCTGATGCTCAATCCGGCGCACCTCCACCGGGTCCTGCCAGGCGTTGGATTCGACTGCGACAGCGAAGGTTTCACGCGAATGGCCGGCGTCGAGGCGCACCGCGACGGCGCAGCCCGGCCGCACACCCTGCACGCGGCCCGCCGCCCGCTCGATGTCCGTCGGGTAGATGTTTCGGCCCGCCATGATGATGACGTCCTTCACGCGGCCGCACACCACGACGTTCTGTTCCTCGGTGATGTACCCGAGGTCACCCGTGTCGTACCAACCGCTTTCGTCCTGCGTCGGCAGGAAGCCGGCCATGGTGATGTAGCCGGGGGTCACCGACTCGCCACGCAGCTGGATGACGCCGACACCGCGCTCGGGCAGGACGTTGCCGTCCTCGTCGACGACGCGGGCCTCGAGGTCGCGCAGCAGCGGACCCAGCGAGGCGAGGCGGCGGGTGTTGCCCTTCGCGGCGGGCACGGCGCGACGCAGCGCGGCCAGCAGGTCGGCGTCGACCTCGTCGACCACCAGACCGGCGTTGCACGGCGAGAACGACACGGCAAGACAGGTCTCGGCCATGCCGTAGGCCGGCAGGATGGCCGACGCCTTCAAGCCGAACGGCTTGCCGGCATCGATGAGGTCTTCGACATCGGCAGGGTCGACGGGCTCGGCGCCGGACAGCGCGAAGCGCAGGGTGGAGAGGTCATATTCGCCCGGCTTGGCCTGGCGACGCAAACGCTTGGCGAACAATGCGTAGGCGAAGTTCGGGGCCGCCGTCATGGTGCCCTTGTACTTGTCGATGAGCTTGGCCCACAGCAGGGTGTCGCGCAGGAAGTCCATGGGCGTGACCTTGACCAGCTCGGCACCGAAGTACATCGGGATGGTGAGGAAGCCGACCATGCCCATGTCGTGGAAGCAGGGCAGCCAGCTGACCATGACGTCCTTGTCGACGTCGTACTCGGCGCCGATGAACATGGCCTCTGCGTTGGAGTAGATGTTGCGGTGCGTGATCTGCACGGCCTTGGGCGACCCGGTCGAACCCGAGGTCAGCTGCATCAGCGCGAGGTCGTCTTCGCCGGTCTCGACGGGATCGATCGGCTCGGCTGCCAGCAGGTCGTCGACCTTGAGGACCTGCAGGCCCTTGTCCTCCAGCACGGGGATGGCGACCAGGAACGGCTCGGAGACGATGACGGCCTTGGCGTCGATCATGCTGATGACGTTCATGGTGTCTTCAGCCCAGACGGCCAGGTCGGTACGGGGCGTCGGCTGGTGCAGCATGGTGAGGCTGCCGCCGCGCATCCAGATGCCCTGCACCGTCGGCGCGATCTCGACCGGGAAACCGGCCAGCACGCCGATCCTGTCACCGTGACCGATCCCGGCAGCTGCCAAGCCGCCGGCGATGCGCCGGGCGCGCTCGTGGACCTCGCCCCAGGTGTGCCGCACCGGCTCGTGCGGCTCACCAGTGACCATGCCGCGCTGCGAGGTACGAGCGTTGTAGTACATCTTGTCGGTAAATCGGCTCACGACAACCTCCTGAGGTCAGGCGCCACTGCCCGTCGTTCCATAGTCCGTCCGGTGGTAGGCGCACTCGTAGAGGCGCGCACGCACAATTCGGCCGCGGTTATATCTCGAATCGATGGCTCCCATCGCGAGAGCGCCGCTGCCCTGGCACGCCTCGATCCCTCACCGACACTGCCGGTGAGAGAAACCATTGCGTTCCACGCCTGGCCGCTGGCATACACCATCGATCATCTTAAGAGACTCTTAAGTAGCTAACAAACTGTCGGCCGAATTGAGTGCTGGGTCACACCACGATCAGGTCTGCTTGCTGGGCTCCGGCACCACCCTGGCGCCATGGACGGGGCCGCTGGCCACGCGTACCGTCCGGCACACCCCGGCGCCGGAAAGCTGGGTGCCAACCTCGATCGCGTCCTCGGCAGAGGCACACAGGAACGCGCACGTCGGCCCCGAACCGGACACGATGCCTGCCAGCGCACCCGCTTCGACGCCCGCCCGCAGCGTGCGTCGCAACCCGGTGTCCAGACTGACGGCCGCGGCCTGCAGGTCGTTGCCCAACAGCGGCGCGAGTTGCCGAGGGTCACCCGACGCCAACGCGGTCAGCAGCGGCTCGGGGTCCTCCAGCGCCGGCGGGCCACCCTCACGAGTGTCGGCCCGTAGGTTGTCCAGTTCAGCGAACACTTTCGGCGTGGACAACCCGCCCTCGGCGAAGGCCAGCACCCAATGGAACGTGCTGCGCGCCAGCACGGTCGCCAGCTGCTCGCCGCGGCCAGTGCCCAGGGCGGTGCCGCCGTGCAGCGCGAATGGCACGTCGCTGCCCAGTCGTGCGGCCAGCGTGTGCAGGTCGCGCCGGGGCACGCCCAGCTCCCACAAGTTGTTCATCGCGACCAGCACGGCGGCCGCGTCGGCGCTGCCGCCGGCCATACCGCCCGCCACCGGGATGGCCTTGTCGATCGAGATGGCCACATCGGGCGCGCGGCCAACGTGCTCGGCCATCAGTTCCGCGGCCCGCCAGGCCAGGTTGCGGTGGTCCGTCGGCAGGCCCTCGGCGCCGTCGCCGAACATCTCCACCGACAGCAGGTCCGCGTTGCGCACGGTGACCTCGTCGAACAGAGAGACCGCGTGAAAAACCGTGGTCAGCTCGTGGTAACCGTCATCACGGCAGTCACCGACACCGAGGTACAGGTTCACCTTGCCCGGCACACGGACGGTCACCGAGCCCGTGGGTACCCACTCAGAAGCAGTGTTTCCATCCGACGCAGACACGCCACGACATTAACGCCCGCAGCGAGCGTCACAACACCAAGTGGGGAGAAACCGGGCCCGACAGGCTCAGTGGGTGGCGTCGACCTGCTGGTCGGACTCCGGAGCTTCGATCTGCTGGCCGGCCCGCTGCTCGCGGTCCAGCTCCCCCGAACGCTGCAGCAGCCGCACGAAGTCGGCGATCGCCAGGGTCTCGCCGCGGCGGGCCGGATCGATGCTGGCGGCCAGCAGACGCTCGGCCGAGGCATTGCCCGAGCCCGCCCATTCGGCGAAGGCATTGCGCGACGTCTTGCGCCGCTGCGCGAAGGCGATGTCGATCAGGTCGAACACCTGCGAGCGGAAGCCGTCGTCGGTAGGCCACGGCGTCGTCTCGTGCCGGTCGATCCGGACCAGACCCGAGTAGACGCGCGGAATGGGCCAGAACACCGTCGGCGACACCATGCCGTAGCGCCGCACGTTGCCGAAGAACCGCACCTTGGCGCTGGGCACCCCGTAGTCCTTGGTACCCGGGTCGGCGGCGAGACGCTCGGCGACCTCGGCCTGGACCATCACCATGACGGTGCGGATGGTCGGGAACTCCGAGAGCAGGTGCAGGATGGCCGGCACCGCGACGTTGTACGGCAGGTTCGCGACCAGTGCGGTCGGCTGCTCGTCCAGGTCGGACGGCACCAGGTCGAGCACGTCGCGGTTCAGCACCGTCAACCGGCCGATCTCACTGTGGGAGTGCTCCGCGATGGTGGTCGGCAGCTGGCGAGCCAGGACCGGATCGATCTCGACGGCCGTCACCTTCGCGCCCCGGTCCAGCAGCGCCAGGGTCAGCGAACCCAGACCCGGGCCCACCTCCAAAACGTGGGACTGCCGATTCACTCCCGAGGCCGACACGATGCGGCGCACCGTGTTGGCGTCATGCACGAAGTTCTGTCCGAATGCTTTACGCGGCCGGAAATCCAGCTCTTTAGCCAGATGCCGGATTTCAGTTCGACCGAGTAGCCGGATCGTCATCGTGCCCCAATTCTCCCGCTACACACAGGCCAGGCACCCCAACCTTGGCGGGCTCGCGTCACTTCAGCAATCGCGATCTGCTCTTCACGTGTCGCAAGATCAGCTCTCGAAGCATAACGCAGACCACCGTTCCGCTCCCAGGTGTTCTGGTCAAATTGGACGCCACCGTAAAAACCGTTGCCGGTGTTGATGGCCCAGTTACCACCCGCCTCACAATGCGACAGCGCGTCCCAGGCAGCGCCTTGAGCCACCGCGGGCACCTCGGTGCCGGGTTTCGCGCCGACCCGCAGCACACCGTCGCGCGCCGGGGTCAGCACCTGGTTGGAGACGGGAAGCCGGCCGGTCTCGACACCGTTGACCGTGGCAACCGCGAAGGTGACGTTCTGGGTGCCGGGCTGGCCCGGATCGTCGACGACCTTGCGGCTCATGTTCAGCGCCGGGTCGGGCACGGTGTTCATCGTCGGGGGCAGCGGCGACTCCGTGGTCACCTGCTGCAGCCGGATGCGGGTCACGTCGATCTCCATGCCCTCGGTCACCGGGGTTGCCGCGGCGGGGACGACGACGTCGCGCTGCTCGAGCGGCACGCCGGCGGTGGCCAGCAGCCCGGCCACGTTGGCCGCGGCCAGGTGCACCTGGCGCACCACACCGCCGTCGTTGATGGTCACGTTGCGGGCGCTGACCACCGGGAGCGACATGCCGGCCAGCGGCACGCGGGTGGCGCGGTCGGCCGCGACGGGAGCGGTGTCGGTCATGGACAGCTGCTTGAGGGCGTCCTGCACCGTGGCGGCGGTGGTCCACACCTGGCGGGTGTTCTGGCCATCCAGCGAGACCTCGAGCGGGCGGCTCCGCCGCAGCACGATGTTCTCGGACTCGTGCACTTCCTGGTCGGCCGCGGGGAACAGGTCGTCGCGCTCGCCGACGGAGAAGCCGTTCTCGGCCAGGACGTCACCGATGCGGGTCTTCATGGTCTGCACCGTCATCGGTGCACCATCGATGGAGAGGGTGACGGTCTTGTGGTTCGCGACGGCGAACCCGCCTGCGACGGTCAGCGTGGCGAGGAAAGCCCCGGTCACGCCGCGCAGCATCGGCGAGCGCGCATCATGCAACTTGGTCAGAAAGTTCAAAACGTCGATCCCGTGTCTTTCGGGCCCGAGGTGGCCTCGAGCAGCGGCCGCGGTGACCGCATAAAAGCCACCTCGACCGGGTTGATCACAGAACGGTAACGAACATCCCCGGGAGGCGGCAACCTGGACAAATGCTACAGTCCATAGCCTTTCGAAGCATTTTCCGAGGTCACCGCGGCAATTTCGGCCGCTGAAGAAGCTCTGATCTCCGCCAGCGCGCGGACCGTGTACGGCAGGCAATACGACTCATTCGGCGCCCCGCGGAACGGGTGCGGAGTCAGGAACGGCGCGTCGGTTTCGACCAACAGCAGCTCCGCCGGAATGATCGCGGCGGCCTCGCGCAGCGCGTGCGCGTTCCGGAAGCTGACGGTGCCGGAGAGGCTCATGAGCCAGCCGTGGTCAGCACAGGTGCGGGCCATCGCCGCGTCCGACGAGAAGCAGTGGAAGATGACCGTCTCCGGCGCGCCCTCGGACTCGAGCATGTCGAGGACCTCGGCGTCGCCGTCCCGGTTATGGATCATCAGCGGCTTGCCGACGCGTTTGGCCAGGTCGATGTGCCAGGCGAAAGCCTCGCGCTGCGTCGCCTCGTCGGCGCAGCCGTCGAGCTTGCCCGGCCAGTACATGTCGATGCCGGTCTCCCCCACCGCGACCACCCGCGGGTCTGTCGCCAGCGTTTCCAGGGTGCGTTTGGCCTCGTCATCGAGGGCGCCCGCGCGGGTCGGATGCAGTGCGACGGCGGCGTACACCCGCGAGTCGGCATGCGCCGCGCCCACTGCCCACTCGGCGGCCTCGAGGTCGTCGGCGATGGTCACGACCTTTTCGACGCCGACGGCCTGGGCACGGTCGAGGATCACCCGGATGCTCTCGGCGTCGGTCGCGCCGCACGCGTCCAGGTGGGTGTGGGCGTCGATCAGGCCGGGCAGCGGTTCCGGGGCAGGCGGCTTCTCGCGTTTGGCGCTCACAGCGACACCTTAAGGTGGGGGCAACATGAGCAGCCAGAATTCCCCCGGCGCCCAGGGGCCCTTCTACATCACGACCGCCATCGCGTACCCGAATGGCGCCCCGCACATCGGGCACGCGTACGAGTACATCGCCACCGACGCGATCGCCCGGTTCAAGCGGCTCGACGGCTTCGACGTCCGCTACCTGACCGGCACCGACGTGCACGGGCAGAAGATGGCGGAGGCCGCCGCGGCCGAGGGCATCACGGCGGCGGAGCTGGCCACGCGCAACTCCGACGTCTTCCAGGCGCTGCAGGAGAAGCTCAACATCTCCTTCGACCGCTTCATCCGCACCTCCGACGCCGACCACTACGAAGCGTCCAAGGAGATCTGGCGACGGATGTTCGACGCCGGGGACATCTACCTAGGCACCTACGCCGGCTGGTACTCCGTGCGCGACGAACGCTTCTTCGCCGAGGACGAGACCGAGGTCCGCGAAGACGGCCGGTTCGCCATCGAGACCGGCACCCCCGTCACGTGGACCGAGGAGCAGACCTACTTCTTCAAGCTGTCGGCCTACACCGACCGGCTGCTGGCGCACTACGACGCGCACCCCGAGTTCATCGGGCCGGACGTGCGCCGCAACGAGATCATCAGCTTCGTCTCGGGTGGGCTCAAGGATCTGTCGATCTCGCGGACGACGTTCGACTGGGGCGTTCCGGTCCCCGGCCACCCCGAGCACGTCATGTACGTGTGGGTCGACGCGTTGACGAATTACCTGACGGGCGTGGGCTTCCCCGACGAGGCATCGCAGACCTTCCAAAAGTACTGGCCCGCGAACCTGCACATGATCGGCAAGGACATCATCCGGTTCCACAGCGTGTACTGGCCGGCGTTCCTGATGTCGGCCGGAATCGCCCTTCCGGAAAGGGTTTTCGCGCACGGCTTCATCAACGTCAAGGGCGAGAAGATGAGCAAGTCGGTGGGCAACGTGGTGGACCCCATCGCGCTGATCGACGCCTTCGGCCTCGATCAGGTGCGCTACTTCTTCCTGCGTGAGGTGTCTTTCGGGCAGGACGGCAGCTACAGCGAAGAAGCCATCATCGGCCGCATCAACGCCGACCTGGCCAACGAACTGGGCAACCTGGCACAGCGCTCGCTGTCGATGGTGAACAAGAACCTCGGCGGAATCGTCCCGGAGCCGGGCGAATTCACCGCCGCCGACCTCGAGCTGCTCAAGCAGGCCGACGACCTGCTTGACACCGTGCGCGGGCACTACGACATACCGGCCATGCATCTGGCCTTGGAGGCGATCTGGCTGATGCTGGGTGCCGCCAACCGCTATTTCTCGGCCGAGGAACCGTGGGTGCTGCGCAAGTCACCCGCCGAGTCGGACCAGAAGCGCTTCGGCACGGTGCTGTACACGACGCTCGAGGCGGTCCGGATCGCGGCACTGCTGGTGCAGCCGGTGATGCCGGAGTCAGGGGGGAAGCTGCTCGATCTTCTCGGGCAGGACGCCGAGGCCCGGGATTTCCGTGCGGTGGGTGCCCGGCTGACACCCGGAACCGTGCTGCCGACACCCGAGGGCGTTTTTCCCCGCTATCAGCCCCCGGCCGACTAGCCAGCGCGCCCAGAGGGCACCTTCTGCGATTCCTCGCCAAAGGTTCGGCAGAATTTGCCATCTCGGTGAACGAGAGTAGTGAGCTGCGCCACATCGACGGCCTGGATGTCACATTCCGGGCGCCGCTGGTGTCTTGAGGGCATAACCAACCCGAAGGAGATGCAGTGATGACCGGAAACCAGAAGCCCAACCGCGTCGTCGTCATCGGTGGCGGATACGCCGGCGCGCTGGCGGCCAATCACGTTCGGATGCGCGACGACAGCGGCTGCCCTGTAGACGTCACTCTCGTCAATCCGCGGCCCAAGTTCGTCGAACGCATCCGCCTGCACCAGCACGCGGCCGGGAACTACGACGCCGCCGTCGGCTACGACACGCTGCTGGCTGACGACGTACGCCTTGTGGTCGACACCGCCACCCGCATCGACGCCGCGGCCCGCACCGTCGAGCTGGCGTCCGGTGACACCCTCGACTACGACTACCTGATCTATGCCGTCGGCAGCACCGCAGCGGTGCCGGCGTCGGTACCGGGCGCCGCCGAATTCTCCTATCCCCTGGCCGAATTCGAGCAGGCGGAGCGGCTGGCGGCCCGGCTGCAGGACGTGCCGCTGTCCGCGCCGGTGGTGGTCATCGGCGCCGGCCTGACCGGCATCGAGGCGGCTTCCGAATTCGCCGAGGCCGGTCGCAACGTCGTGCTGGTCGGCAACAAGCTCGGCCCATCGCTGAGCGCACCCGCACGCCGCTCGGTGGCCAAGGCCCTGACCAAGCTGGGCGTGACGGTCGTCGAAGGTGACGTCAGCTCCATCACCGCCAACCGGGTGACCCTGGCCGACGGACGCTTCGTCAGCAGCGCGGTGACGGTGTGGACCGCCGGCTTCGGCACCCCAGAACTGGCGACCGCAAGCGGGCTGCGCACCGACGACCTGGGGCGGTTGCTCACCGACGAGACCCTGACCAGCATCGACGATCCGCGGATCGTCGCCACCGGCGACGCCGCCGCGCCGTCAGGCCGGCCGCTGCGGATGAGCTGCCAGGCCTCGAGCCCACTGACCGTGACGGCCGTGGGGACGGTGCTGAGCCGGATCGCCGGCACCGAGCCCAAGACCCTCGACCCCGTGTTCGCCGGATCGTGCATCAGCCTGGGTCGCCACACGGCGACCATCCAGATCGCCCGCAAGGATGACTCCTCCACCAACTACTACATCGGCGGTCGGGTCGCCGCGAAGCTGAAGGAGACAATCTGCAAGGGCACGCTGTGGGGCATCCGGCGAGCTGCCCGCAAGCCCAGTGCGGTGTTCGTGATGAAGGGCGGTAAGCGCGCCGAACGACTGGCCGAGGCCGTCACCGCATGACGGGCTCAGCCAGCGCCGCAGGGGGTGAACACGCCGAGCGGTTCACCCACCTGCGGCCGCTCCTCTTCACCATCGCCTACGAAATCCTGGGCTCCGCAACGGAATCCGATGACGTGCTGCAGGACAGCTACCTGAGGTGGGCCGAAGTCGACCTCGACACGGTGCGGGACACCAAGTCTTATCTCGCCCAGTTGGTCACCCGGCAGGCCCTGAACGCGTTGCGAGCCGGTGCGCGGCGCCGCGAGGAGTACGTCGGCCCGTGGTTGCCCGAACCACTGCTGCTCGATGAGCGCGACGCCTCGTCGGATGTCGTACTCGCCGAATCGGTTTCGATGGCGATGCTCGTGGTCCTCGAAACCCTGGGCCCCGACGAACGGGCCGTGTTCGTGCTACGGGAGGTCTTCGGTTTCGACTACGACGAAATCGCCGGCGCCGTGGGCAAATCCACCACAGCAGTCCGGCAGGTGGCGCACCGCGCTCGTGAACACGTGCAGGCCCGCCGCAAGCGCTTCACGCCCGATACCGCCAAGTCCGCCGAGGTGACGACGCAATTCCTCACGGCGGCCGCGACCGGTGACCTGGACGGCCTGATGACCCTGCTGGCCCCCAACGTCACCTGGACCGCGGACAGCGACGGCAAGGTCAGCGCCGCCCGCCGGCCGGTCTACGGCCCGGACAAGGTCGGGCGACTGCTCCTGGGGCTCATGCGCGGCGCCGCGGAATACCCGCAGGCCCGCTTCGACCTCGCCACGTACAACAACGCGCCGGCGCTGGTGCTGTACCTCGGCGAAAAGCTCGAGGGCGTCATCCTGATCGAGATCGAGGATGGCAAGATCAGCCACTTCTACGCCATGCGCAACCCCGACAAGCTCGGTGGTGTGCTGGTCGAGCGGGAGATCCGGCGGACCGTCTGACAAGCTGTGGGGCGTGCGAGTCGAGCGGTTGGCCGACCTGGGCGACGCCCCGGGCGTCTTGAAGGCTGTCGCCGAGGCTGCCGCTCTTCGCGGATTGCCGCCGCCGGCCGCACTACTGGGTGACTGGTTCGGCGCGACGGCCGTCATCGCGCCGAGTGTGGCCATCGAACCGATCGCCCCCGCCGAAGTATTCGACGCGCCAACGGGTTCCGGCGAGGTGATCGGCGGCGGTTGGTTCGGCTACCTGTCCTACCCGGACGGAGACAGCCGGATCCCGGTGGCGGCGGGCGGCTGGTCAGATTGCGTGCTACGGCAGGACGCCGACGGGCAATGGTGGTACGAAAGCCTTTCCGGCACAGCGGTTCCCGACTGGATCGCCGCCCTGCAGCCGGCCCGGCCCGCGCCGTACGCCATCGAATGGCGTCCCCCGGACCGCGCCAGTCACCGCGCCGGCGTGTTGTCCTGCCTGGAAGCGATCGCCGCCGGCGAGGTCTACCAGGCCTGCGTCTGCACCCGCTTCACGGGGCAGATCTCCGGTGCGCCCATCGACTTTTTCGTCGACGCGGTGACGCGGACCGCGCCCGCCCGGGCGGCGTTCGTCGCGGGCGAGTGGGGCGCGGTGGTGTCACTGTCCCCCGAACTCTTTCTGAGCCGTCGCGGCGAGGTCGTCACCTCCAGCCCCATCAAAGGCACACTGCCCCTTGATCATTCACCGTCCGACCTGGCGTCCTCGGTCAAGGATGTCGCCGAGAACATCATGATCGTCGACCTGGTTCGCAACGATCTGAGCCGCGTCGCAACCACCGGGTCGGTCCGGGTCCCGGAACTCCTGGCGGTCAAACCCGCACCGGGCGTCTGGCACCTGGTGTCGACGGTGGCCGCGCAGGTTCCGGCCGCGACCCCGATGGCAGCCGTGCTGGACGCCACCTTCCCACCGGCGTCGGTCACCGGCACCCCGAAGTGCCGCGCCCGTGAACTCCTCGCCGAGTGGGAACCCTATGACCGTGGCATCTATTGCGGCACGGTTGGTTTGGCATCACCGCTGGCCGGGACCGAATTGAATGTCGCGATCCGGACGGTCGAATTCGACGCCGACGGCGCCGCGGTGCTGGGTGTGGGCGGCGGCATCACCGCCGACTCCGATCCCGACCGCGAGTGGGACGAGTGCTTGCACAAGGCCGCGCCCACAATCGGGCTCCATCTTTCTCGCGAGTAGGGGGCACCTCCCGCTTGCGGAAGAACTGTCAGCCGCGGGATTTGAGGACGGCGTCGTAGAGCTCGCGCCGCGAGGGCGCGCCAGGGTTCTCGGCGACCACCTGAGCACAGGCGTCTTTGACACGCGCGCCGTCGTCCACGAGTTCCTCCACCAGCCGTACCAAGGTGTCCACATCTGCCACCGGCGTCGCCCCCGCCAGCACCACGGTGATCTCACCGAGCACGCCGTCGGCGGCCCACTCGGCCAGTTCGCCGAGCGTCCCCCGACGGATCTCCTCGTGGGTCTTGGTCAGCTCGCGGCACACGACGGCACGGCGGTCCGGCCCGAGTGCCGACACCGCGTCGGCGAGACATTCCGCCAGCCGCCGCGGCGACTCGAAGAACACACACGTCCGCCGCTCGGTCGCGAACCCGGCCAGCCAGGCCCGGCGCCCTTTGCGGGGTGCGAAGCCTTCGAAGCAGAACCGGTCCGACGCCAGGCCGGACACCGCCAGCGCCGTCGTGACCGCCGACGGGCCGGGCAGACACGACACCGGTAACCCGGCTTCGGCGCACGCCGCCACCAACCGGTATCCGGGATCGCTGATCAGCGGCATGCCGGCGTCGCTGACCACCAGCACCGTCTCCCCCGCGGCGATCGACTCCACCAGGCCCGCCACCCGCGCCGCCTCGTTCTGGTCGAAAAAGCTCACCACGCGCCCGACGGGCCGCACATCCAGCGACGCAGCCAGGGCACGCACCCGCCGGGTGTCCTCGGCGGCGATCACGTCGGCACTGCCGAGCGCCTCGATGAGGCGGGCCGAAGCGTCGCCGGGCTGGCCCAGAGGAGTGGCCGCGAGCAGCAGCCGACCGGCGCCATACGGTGTTGTCACACCGGACAGCCTACGATCGCTGACGTGACCGCCCCTGCTCTCGACGCGTCCGACGCCGAGCGCGAGGTGCCCGTGATCAGTCCGGCACCATTGACCCCCGCCGCCGATTTCGGCCCCACCGACCGGCTGCGCGGCTGGACCATGACCGCGCTGATCACCGCGCTGGCCGCGATCACCCGGTTCCTGAACCTGGGCTCGCCGACCGATGCGGGCACCCCGATCTTCGACGAGAAGCACTACGCGCCACAGGCCTGGCAGGTGCTGCACAACCACGGAGTCGAGGACAACCCCGGTTACGGCCTCGTGGTGCACCCCCCGGTCGCCAAACAGCTGATGGCCATCGGCGAGTGGATTTTCGGCTACAACGGCGTCGGCTGGCGGTTCTCCGGTGCGGTCTGCGGCGTCGTCCTGGTACTGCTCGTAGCGCGAATCGTGCGGCGCATGACGCGCTCGACGCTGCTGGGCGGCATCGCCGGGCTGC
This sequence comes from Mycolicibacterium sp. HS_4_1, assembly GCF_054515875.1. NCBI lineage: Bacteria > Bacillati > Actinomycetota > Actinomycetes > Mycobacteriales > Mycobacteriaceae > Mycobacterium > Mycolicibacterium sp. HS_4_1. The sequence goes on along the minus strand of NZ_CM137261.1, from coordinate 905,906 downwards.
TGATCATCGCCGACGGCGTCAGCTTCGTGTCGGCCCGCACGGCGCTGCTGGACGTCTATCAAGCAGTGTTCATCGTGGCGGCGTTCGGCGCGCTCATCGTGGACCGCGACCAGATGCGCGCCCGCATGCACGTCGCGCTGACCGAGGGCCGGATCGCCGAGACCGTGTGGGGCCCGCGCCTCGGCGTGCGGTGGTGGCGGTTCGGCGCCGGCGTGCTGCTGGGGCTCGCGCTGGCGGTCAAGTGGTCGGGCCTCTACTACATGGTGTTCTTCGGCTTGATGACCGTCGCTTTCGACATTTCGGCCCGGCGCGCGTACCGCGTAAAGCGGCCGTGGCTGGGCACGCTGCGGCGCGACGTCCTGCCGGGGATGTGGGCGCTGACGCTCATTCCGGTCGGGATCTACCTGGCGTCGTATGCGCCGTGGTTCGCGTCGGAAACCGCGATCGACCGGCACATGGAAGGCCGGAACATCGGCGACGGACCGTTCGCGGCGCTGCGCTCACTCTGGTACTACACCCACGACGTCTACCGCTTCCATTCCGGGCTGACCAACGCCGCGGGCAACCATCACCCATGGGAGTCCAAGCCGTGGACGTGGCCGATGTCGCTGCGGCCGGTGCTCTACGCCATCGACAACACCAACGTGCCGGGCTGCGGTGCGCAGTCGTGCGTCAAAGCGGTGATGCTGGCGGGGACGCCGGCCATGTGGTTCATCGCGGTGCCGGTGCTGGCCTGGGCCGCGTGGCGGACGTTCGTCAAACGCGACTGGCGGTACGCCGCCGCGCTCACCGGCTACGCCGCGGGGTACCTGCCGTGGTTCGCGGACATCGACCGGCAGATGTACTTCTTCTACGCGACGCCCATGGCGCCGTTCCTGATCATCCTGATCACGCTGATCCTCGGTGACATCCTGTATCCCAGATCGACGGAACCGGAACGACGAACGCTCGGGCTGCTGGTCGTGTGCTTCTACGTCGCGCTGGTGATCACCAACTTCGCCTGGATGTACCCGATCCTGACGGGGCTGCCGATCTCGCCGTCCACCTGGAACATGGAGATCGTCCTGCCTTCGTGGCGCTAGCGCGCATCGAACGCCTGTGCGATAGGATCGCGGGGTGTCCTTGGCGGTTCAGGGTTCGCTGTTCGACCATGCCGAACGGCGGTGGCTCGGCGACGGCGCCTGGGTCGACGTCCGCGCCGGCTGGCTGACGGGCGCCGACAGCCTGTTCGACGAGCTGCTGACCGCGATTCCCTGGCGCACCGAGCAGCGCCAGATGTACGACAAGGTGCTCGACGTACCGCGTCTGGTCAGCTTCCACGACCTGGCCCGGGAACGGGCACCGCATCCCGGCCTCGCGCGCCTGCGGGTGCGGCTCAACGACGCCTACGCCCACGAACTCGGCGAGCCGTTCACCACCGTCGGCCTGTGCCTGTACCGCGACGGCGCGGACAGCGTCGCGTGGCACGGCGACACCATCGGCCGCAGCAGCACAGAGGACACCATGGTCGCGGTGCTCAGCCTCGGCGCGACACGGGTTTTCGCGCTGCGCCCGCGCAACCCGGCCGCAGACGGACGGCGCGCGAGCCTTCGGCTGCCGCAGGACCACGGCGACCTGCTGGTGATGGGCGGGTCGTGTCAGCGCACCTGGGAGCACGCGGTACCGAAGACCGCCCGCCCCACGGGGCCGCGGATCAGCATCCAGTTCCGGCCACGCAACGTGCGGTAATCACTGCGACCCGGACGGCCGTGCCTAAGTTCCGCGTACCGCGGTCACCGACTTGGTGAGCAGCTCCGTCGCCTTCTGCGTATTCACCGGCACGACGGGCTTGTCCGGCGCGACGAGCGAGTTGGCCGTGACGATCACGAGGAACCTGCCGAAACCGGCGACATAGTTGTAGAGCTGGCCCGAGGCCGGCTTGCCGCCGGCCACCGTCTCGAGGAAGCGGCGGGTGCCCAGCGTTTTCACGCCGTCGATGGCCGGCGCGGGCACCTCTTCGACCAATCCCCGCACGCCGGTGCCGGAGAAGGCGACTTTCTTGCAGGCGTCACCCGGATCGGCGGGCGCGATGGGCTCGGACGTCTCGACCGCGAGGATGACGAACCGGTTGCCCTGACCTTCGGCGGTGACAGCGGTCATATTGCCCTTGGCACCTGGGGAAACGGCCATGCCGGAGGCGAACTTCGCGCAGTCCGGGGGCTCGAACTTCAGGCCCGGCGGCAACGTCTGCGGGGCGAACGCGCGGGGGTCGATGCCCGTCGGCGCGACCGTCTTGACCTGGTAGTCCGACCCGAAAGTGCCCTTCAGGTCAAGGATTTTCGTGATGTCGGGGTCAGCGACCACCTGGGCGTGAGTCGTGCATGCCGCCACCAGACCGGCGGAGGCCACCGCGAGCACCGTTCTGCGCATTATGGCGAATCTACCGGGCCAACCCGTCCGCGGCCGGGATGCCCCGCACCGACCGCACAGCTGCCGCCAACAAAGTCGCCGGGAGATCCGCCGGCAGGGGCGGCGCGCCGGCCCCGGGATCGGTCACCATGGTGACCGAAACCGCCAGCGTATCGACGTACGCGATCAGAGTCGTTGCCTGAGAATGGGTTTGCGCGCCGTTCTCGACACTGGTGGTGATGTGGGCCGTCATGCCCAGCGTGCGAGCCTCGGCGATCCTGGGCGCGTCGACGGCGTCGACGGCCGCCCGGGCCCGGCCCGCGCTCAGTGTCCAGCTGGAACAGTCGCGGGCGACCTCGGGCGCGGGTGCGCCGCCGGGCGCCGCAGTTGCGTACACGATGCCGCCCGGGCCCGACGCCGACCAGCCGCGCACACCGTCGGCAGGCGCTGCCACCAACGCCGCGCAGTCCGGCGGGTCCGCAGCCGACTCGGACGACATGCCCCAGAAGGTTGTCGGCACAGCCGGCGCGGGCAACGGGCCGAACTCGTAGCTCTGCAACTCGTTGGGCAGCTGTTGGCGCATCCGGCCGATCGCGGCGGGGTCGGCGGGCTTCGCGGCCGCAGTGGTGGTCGGCCTCGCGGCTTCGGTGGTGGGCCCGCACGCAGCACACAACAGAACCGCTGTCGACCACGCGAGTACGCGCATTTGCTGTTGATAGCACGGCAAACCCGCCGACCCCGGCCAATGCCCGACGCCACGCCGGAACCTCTTTTGCGGACGCCTCGCCGGGACGAAAGCTCACGCCACTGCCCACCTCCGCCCCGTAGTCTGCATCCGACGACAGGAGACGGAAATGTTGCCGATGAGGGTTGCCGGCCTCGCGCTGGCCGTGACCGTGAGTGCGCTGGGCGCGAGTGCATGCAACTCGGGCTCGAAACCGGCGTCGTCGACGTCCGCTTCCAGCAGCGCCTCGAGCACCAGTGCCGCGGCAGCACCAACCTCGTCGGCCCCTGCCGCGCCCGCAGCGCCGAAGAAGACCATCCAGGACTACCTGCGCGAGAAGAACATCACCGAGCAGCAGCTGCACCCCGGCTCCCCCGGCGCCCCGACGCTGACCATGCCGCTCCCCCAAGGGTGGGTGGACGCCGGTCCGCTGACCCCGAAAGATGCTTGGAGCGCAAGCAAATTCGATGATCCGGGCATGAAGGCCGACCCGCCGACAATCGTCGTTCTCGTCTCGAAGTTGCCCGGTGGCAATGCCGATGAGGTACTGCAGTACGCACCCGGCGAGCTGCAGAACCTACACAACTGGCAGGACGCCGGCACCAACTGCAACGCCAAGCTCGGCGGGTTCAAGGCGTGTCAGGTCGGCGGCATGTACAACCAGGACGGCAAGGATCGGCTGATAGCCCAGAAGACGGCGGCCATCCCGACCAAGGACGGCGTCATCGTGTTGCAGATCAACGCCAGCGGCACCAAGGACACGATCGGGCCGCTGATGGACGCGACCGCGGCGATCGACAAGTCGCTGACCATCACCGCGCCCTGAGGCCCAGGCGCCGCGATTCAGGCGCGGGAGAACGCTGACGCCGCAGCCACCTGTGCGGCCGTCGGCCGCACCCCGGTGTAGCGCTCGAACTGTTCGGCGGCTTGCAGAGCGATCACCTCGGCGCCCGTGATGACGGGAATCCCGGCCGCGCGGGCCGTGCGCACCAGTGGCGTCTCCGACGGCAGCGCCACGACATCGAACACGGTGTGCGCCTTGGCGATAACGTCGGGTTCGAAGGACAGATCGCCGGCTTCGGCGCCGCCGGCCATACCGATCGGGGTGACGTTGACGACGATGTCCGCGCCGCCTGCGGCGTCGGCCGCGTAGCGGTACCCGAGGCGATCAGCCAGCCGGCCGCCGGTCTCCGGATTGCGGGCCAGGATGGTACCCGTCTCGAATCCTTTGTCCCGGAAGGCCGCTGCCACCGCGCTGGCCATTCCGCCACTACCGCGGATGAGCAACGACGCGGCACGGTCCAGGCCATGCTCCTCGATGAGCCGGGCGATCGCCAGGTAGTCGGTGTTGCAGGCGGTGAGCCGTCCCGCGTCGTTGACAATGGTATTGACCGAATTGATCACGCGCGCAGACTCTTCCAGCTCATCGACCAGCGCGATGACATCCTCCTTGAACGGCATGGACACCGAGCAGCCACGGATGCCCAGGGCCCGGACGCCACCGATCGCGGCGACGATGTCCGTCGTCGTGAAGGCTTTGTAGATGAAATCCAGGCCCAGCTCGTTGTAGAGGTAGTTGTGAAAGCGGGTACCGATATTGCTGGGCCGGGCGGCCAGCGAGATACACACCGCGGTGTCTTTGTTCAGCAGCGGCCGCCCGGAGTACAGCGAATCCGTCATCAGCCGACCGCCTTGATCACATGCTGTGCCAGTGTGTAGATGTCCCGATACTGCTTGCGTGACAACGACAATTGCGCGGGCTTCGGGACGTCGAACTCGGTGACGATCATGTTGCGGTCGTCGCGCTCCCAGGTGGCGCCGTAGCGCTCGAGGATCTTGCGCATCGGGAAGTTGTCGGACAGCACCCGCGCCGCGAACCGCTCGATGCCGGAGCTCCGGGCGGCGGGCACCAGCGCATCCATCAGGAAGGTGCCGATACCCCGGCCCTGATAGTCGTCACCGACCATGAAAGCCACCTCGGCGACCGTCGGATTCTCGTGCAGCCGAACGAATCTCGCGTCGGCAACCATGGGCCCGTCGGGTCCGTCCACACCGTCGGTCAGCACCCAGACGAAGTGGTCCACGTAGTCGACCTCGAACAGGTAGGCCATCAGTGCCAGGCTGGGCTGGTAGGCCGTCTGGAACCGGCGGTAGATGGTCTCGGTCGAAAACCGGACGGGCCCCTGACGCACGCGCGGGTTGTCACCCGGCAGGACGGGCCGTAGGTACATCTGACTGCCGTCGCGCAGCTTCACCGGAAGCGGCGTGATGAACTCCGCGAGCCGTTGCCGCGCCGTGCGCACCAACCGCTCGGCCATGCAGGGCACGTCGAGCATGGCGGTCAGAGCGTCGTGCCCGCCGACCCACCCCGCCAGCGGTTCGGTGACCAGCACCGTGGCATTGCGGGTGCCGCCCCGCAGCAGCGCGATCTCGCCGACGATCAGACCCGGGCCGATGTTGTGAACGATGAGCTCACCGTCGGGGGCGGCATGCGTCACCCGCGCACTGCCGGCGCTGATCAGGATGAACGACGACGCAACTTCGCCCTGCGTCATCAGTACCCTGCCCGGTTCGGCCGTCAGGGGACGCAGCAAGGGAGCGAGCCGGTCGAGGTCCTCCCGGCGACAACTCGCGAAGAACCCCAACGAAGCCAGTTCATCCGTCGTCGATTCCGGCACGCAGGAAACGTTACCGGCGGAGGGCATGCCATGTAGCGCCGTTTCGCGCGGCCTTCGACACAGCTTATTGAAAACAATTTTCGACAACGCGGACCGTCTCGGGTATCGTCGGCGGCGCTTTAATGAAAACGATTTTCACTTAGCCGACGGAGGTTCCCATGAAGGCCGGCATCCACCCCGACTACCACCACGTGGTCTTCCAGGACGCCACCACCGGACGCACGTTCCTCACCCGATCCACCGCCACCAGCTCCCGAACCATCGACTGGCAGACCGCAGACGGCGTTCACACCTACCCCCTGATCGTCGTCGACGTAACCTCGGACTCACACCCGGTGTGGACCGGCAAGCGGCAGATCATGGACACCGCGGGCCGCGTCGAGAAGTTCAATCGCAAGTACGGTCGATGATCTTGCCGCGGGTATCCCCTTGCCCCCGCGAAACATTCGCACCCCCTTCTCGCAACGCCCGCCCCCGGCCGCGCCCCGGGTGCCACACGCGGGGCGCGGCCACCGCCGCAGCCTGGGATTGGCAGTTGCACGCCCGCTGCCGCGGACTGCCGGCCGAGGTGTTCTATACCGGTGACGGCGACCGCGGCGCCCGGCGAGTCGCCCACGAAGAACACGCCAAACAGATCTGTCACCATTGCCCGGTGCTGCACGAATGCCTCGGCCACGCCATGGACGCCGATGAGCCCTACGGCATCTGGGGCGCGACCACACCGAAGGAACGCGCCGCGTTGCGAAGTTCACAGGCTTTTATTAGCTGATCTAGCAAATCTGTCGGTACCTTGGTGACATCACCACGACACCGATGGGAGCCACGATGGGATTCGGACCGCCACAGGGCCGGCCGACTGTCACCGACGACGAGATCGCCGCCATCATGGACCCACCGCAACGCGTCCGCACACTACGAAATATATTGGACGCCACGGGGGATGCACTCGAACCGGCGATCGACCTATATCGGCCCTACGTGACCGGCCTCGACCGCCTGCCCCGCGACGGCCGCTTCCTTCTGGTCGGCAATCACACGGCGTTCGGCTTCGCCGAGATACTGCTGATGCCGTATTACACGCGTCGCGAACTCGGCGTGCAGGTGCGCCCCCTTGCAGAACGGGGCCTGGCACAGGCCAAGGGCTTTGGCGGCGACCTGGTGGCAGCGTTCGGTGGCGTGGTCGGCCACCCCGATACGGCACGAGAACTCATGCGGCACAACGAGACTGTGCTGGTATTCCCCGGTGGCGGGCGCGAGATGCCCAAGTTCAAGGGCGAGGAATACCAGCTGAAATGGGAAGGCCGCAGCGGTTTCGCCCGCGTGGCCATCGAAAGCGGGTATCCGATCGTGCCGGTCGGCCTGGTCGGCAGCGACGACGTCTACGAACCCCTCTTCGAACGCGACAGCGCGCTGGGTCGCCTGAGCCAGTCCATCGGCGAGCGGTTCGCTGGGCGTACCGACATGGCGATGCCCCTGGTGCGCGGCATCGGTCCGACGCTGATTCCGCGCCCGCAGCGTATGTACCTCAAGTTCGGCATGCCGATCAGCACGACGGCACCAAACGGCACGACCGACCACGCCCGGTGGGTGGAGACGGTCAAGTCGGCGACTCAGCAAGCGCTGGAACAGATCCTGGCCGATTTACAGGAGATCAGGTCCGGTGATCCGTATCGGAGTCTGAATCCGCTGGCCTGGACCCGCGCGGTCCAGCCGCCCGAGTCCGTCCGCTGCGCGGGCTGAACGGCGCGGCCAACACGCCGTCAGCCTGCAACGGGCACGTCACCTGCCGATGATGAAGACGGCGGCGGCCGGGACGCCGTAACGTAGGTCGCCATCAGGCACAGGGCCTCATGCACCCGCCTGCGGCGGAAAGGCTTTGCGAGATGGCATTCACCGACTATCGGCAGCTGACGGTGAGTCGGCGCGACAACGGCGTCCTGCTGATCACCCTCGACCGGCCCGAGAAGTACAACGCCGCCGACGAAGGCATGCACGCCGAACTGGCCAACATCTGGAAGGACGTCGCGGCCGACCCGGACACCCGGGTGGCCGTCATCACCGGTGCGGGAAAGGCATTCAGCGCCGGCGGGGACCTGGCCATGGTCGAGCGGATGGCCGGTGACTATGACCGCGTCTCGCACATGCTCGGCGAGATGAGCGACCTGGTCTACAACATGATCAACTGCGACAAACCGATTGTGTCCGCGATCAACGGCGTCGCGGTCGGCGCCGGCGCCGTGGCCGCATTGCTGGCCGATGTCGCCATCATCGCCGAGGACGCCAAGATCGGCGACGGCCACGTCAAACTCGGCGTGGCTGCGGGCGATCACGCCGCGATCATCTGGCCGTTGCTGGCCGGGACGGCGAAGGCCAAGTACTACCTCATGACGGGCGAGATGATCGGCGGCGTCGAGGCCGAGCGCATCGGCATGGTCGCCAAAGCCCTTCCCCGCGAAGAGGTTCTGGACGAAGCACTCCGGGTTGCCGACGTGCTCGCCACAGGTGCCCAGCAGGCGATCCGGCTGACCAAACGGGCGCTCAACAACTGGCTCCGCAATGCCGGCCCCATCTTCGATCAGTCCGCGGCCTACGAGATGTTGACGTTCCTCGGGCCGGATGTGGTCGAGGGGTACACCGCGCTGCGCGAGAAGCGCACGCCCCAGTTCCCGTCCGCGCGCTAGCCGCAGGAGCCGAAATGACCTGGCAGCAGATCGAACCCTTCCTCGTAGCACTTGCCATCGGGCTGCTGCTCGGTTTGGAGCGCGAACGCAGTCATGCCCGCAAACTGCCCGCCGGGTCGCGCTCGTTTGCCCTGCTGTCGCTGGCCGGCGCCGTCGCGGCCGGTTTCGGCCAATGGGTCATCGTGGCGGTATTCCTCGGCGTCGGCACGCTGCTCGCGCTCGCATACTTCCGAACCAGCCAGGAAGACCCTGGAACCACCACAGCGACAGCCGCGCTCGTCGCGTATCTCCTTGGCGCCCTGGCCTATTCCCGGCCAGCGCTGGCAGTCGCCCTCGCCGTCGTCGTAGCCGGCCTGCTCGTGTCGAAAACCCGCATCCACCAGTTCGCCCGCGACATCGTCACCGAGGTCGAGCTGGAAGACGCGATCAAGTTTCTCGTCGTCGCCTTCGTGATCCTGCCGCTGCTGCCCGACCGCGGGCTCGGACCGTACGGCGTTCTCAACCCGGCGAAGATCTGGCTTCTCGTTGTCCTGCTCACCGGCATCGGTTGGGTGGGGTACATCGGTGTGCGAGCCCTCGGGCCAGAACGCGGCGTACTCGTCACCGGCATTGCCGGCGGGTTCGTCTCTGCGAGCGCGACAACGGCGTCCATGGGCCGGCTCAGCCGAACGACAGCGAGTTTGCGGGCGCCCCTGGCCAGCGCTCTGCTGGCCAGCTTGGCCACCTTCGTGCAGCTCCTCATCGTGATCGGAGTCGTCGACGCCGACGTGCTGCGCCGGCTCTGGCCGCCCGTGGCTGCCGGTGCCGTCGTACTGATCGGTCTTGCCGCCCTCGTCTACCGGGGAACCGGCCGACCCGCTGAGAACGCCGCTGCCCCAAGCGAAAACACCGAGCCGGCGCCCGCAAGTCGACCGTTCGCCCTGCGGCCGGCACTCATCCTCGCCGCCGTGCTGACCCTGGCTCTGCTGGTCGGACGGTGGGGCGCCGACGTCCTCGGCACCGAGGGCACCGTGCTCGCCGCCTTCGCCGCGGGCCTGGCCGATGCGCACGCGGGTGCGGTCGCCGCCGCCAGCCTCGCCGCGAAGGGTGCTATCACCGTCGACACCGCACTGGTCGCGGTGGCAGCCGCGCTCGGCTCCAATTTGATCGTCAAGACGGTGCTGGCGTTCACCGCCGGTGGTCGCCGGTTCGGGCTGCGTTTTCTCGCCGGCATGACGCCGCCGGCCGTGGTCTTCGGTGTCGTCCTGGCCCTGACGATGGCCTGAGCCTGACAACCCGTCGACGACTCGAGTTGCCGCCGACGCGTCCGCCCGCTTGTGCCGAAAGTCCCATCGCCTCTGTTCCTTTGGCACCAGCGGGAGCCTGCGGGAAGCCGGACGATGGTCGCAGCAGCGGAAGGAGCGGCACATCATGATGTTCTGGTATGGCCACAACATGGGTGGCTGGGGCTACGCCGGGATGGCCATCGGCATGTTCCTTTTCTGGGCGCTGGTGCTCGGCGGCATCGTCGCGCTGATCCGGGTCGCCGGTGGCGATCAACGCAACCGCATCCCCGCCCCCACCGAACCCGACGCACGCCAGGTACTCGCCGTGCGATTCGCGCAGGGTGACATCACGGAGGCGGAGTACCGCGAGAAGCTGGCGGTACTGCGCGAGCACGCACGAACGTGATCTCTCAAGACGGGCTGTGAGAGGTCGTCACGACGTCCTGACACGTGAACGCCCTACGACGCAGCAGGTTCCGCCCGAGGCAGAGACAATCCCACTTGTCAGGTGTGCAGGACGACCGGAAGGCGCGTTGGCCCACGCAGCGAACTGTTGGTCGACCACGTCGTCGGCCCGGTCGCCGAAATTCGTGAGACTCGAGTAACGAGCTCGCGCAGAACCGCCTGCGCCTCCATCCGTGCCAGCGGTGCGCCTAGACAGAGGTGCGCGCCGAAGCCGAAACCGACGTGCGTACGTGGATTCCGTTCCACGCAAAAAGAGTTGGGATCATCGAATGCGAGCGGATCACGGTTCGCGGCGCCGAAGGACAGCAGGACGCGCGAACCGGTCGGAATGGTCACCTCTCCGACCCGGTAAGGCGCACGGGTGTAGCGGTAGAGATTCTGAACAGGACTGGTATACCGGACATGCTCTTCGATGGCCTGCGGGATGAGGTCCGGATTCGCCCGGATGATGTCGTACTGGTCCGGATTGTTCGCGTACGTGTCGAGCATGCCGCCGAGAAGGTTCGTGGTGGTTTCGTTGCCGGCGATCAGGAGCAGGATGGCGATCTGGAACAGTGCCTCATCGGTCAACGCGCCGTCTGCGCTGTGTTGCACCAACCGCCCGAGAACAGTATCGGAGCCCTTGAGGTCTCCGGCCTTCAAATGCCGTAAGAAGTAGCGGCGCAACGCCATCGCAGCGCGCATGGATTTCGCGGTGCCGATCAGACCCGGCACGGTTGGCGTGAAGTTGATCAGTCGGGTGCTTTCGTCTGACCATCGGCGAAAGTCGGCGATATCGCGATCGGGGACGCCGACGATCGCGGCAATGACCCGTAGCGGCAGTGGGACCGTCAGTCGCTGCACGGCGTCCGCACCGGGGTTGGCGATGAGGTCGTCGACGAGTTCCGCGGCGAGCCCGTCTATCGTGGCGCGCCAACCATCCAGCGCCCCTTTCGTGAACGCGGGTTGCACCTGCTTGCGCAGGCGGCTGTGCAGGTCGTCGCCGGTCACCACGACAAGGTCGGCAACCATCTGAATCCGGGTCACCCCTTGGCTGCTCGTGACTTCATCGGTGTCCCGTAAGGCCGCCCGGACATCGTCGAGCCGGTGCAGAATCCACGTGGACCGCCTGGGGCTGTAGTGCACCCGGCCGCCCCGATGCAGCGCGGCATACGCGCTGTGGGGGTGTGCGGCGGTGCCCGGGTCCAGCGGGTCATAGTCGGTGTTGATCGCGCCAGTCCAGGCGCGATAGCCCAGACGACGGGCACGAACGGCTGCGGAGACGTTCAGTCGGCCGGCGGCGATCAGTGGGGACAACGCCGAGGCGGCGTCGCGCGATGCCTGCGCGATGGTCGTGGTGGGCACCTCATCAGCGTCCGGCCGTGCCATCGGCACCGTCAACGGATCGCACCGAAGTTGAAACGCGCAGCTCCGGCTGGGCCTGTGGTTGCGGCGGAAGATCCCATTCCGACCAGGCGATATGCGTGAGAAAAGAACCCGAAAACGTCTCAAGGTGATAGAACGAATTTCGCTTCTATCCCGGAGGAGGTCCACGCGATATGCGTCGACATGACTGGGTACTCGGCGCGGACCGCAATGCCGAAGCCCTTGACCGGATCCTGGCCACAGCCTCGGAACTCGTGTCCCGCAACGGGTTCGAAGCATTCACCATCGAAGCCGTTGCCACCGAACTGCACTGTTCCCCGGCTACCGTTTACCGCCGGGCCGGAGGTAAGGCCGCGATCCTGGAGCGGCTTGTATCGGTTTTCGCCGAACAGATCCTCAGCTCCATCCGACATGCCGTTGCGGGCCTGGAGGGTACCGAGCGCGTGGTGACCGCCATCATGGTCGCGTTGGACTGCATGCGGGCCGAACCGCTGGGCAAGTTGATCATGGGCGATATCCGCCCCAATCACGACGGTGGAACGGTGACCACCTCACCGCTGGTCGCCACGTTCGCCGAGGAGATGCTCGGACGCCACGACCCGCTCGCCGCGCACTGGCTGATCCGGATCACGTTGGCGCTGTGGTACTGGCCGCTCAAAGACAGAAGATCTGAATACGAACTTGTGACGCGGTTCGCCGGCCCGTCTGCCATGTTGGGCCTGGGCGAATCCCCGTCAGCCTGAACTGCTCAATCTCTGTGGAGCTAAGGGGAATCGAACCCCTGACCTTCTCGATGCGAAAAGCGTCCTCGAAGGCGGTCAACGTCCGCAGCGTCGCCCGTATTTTGGCGTCAGCCGTGCCCCGCCGATTGGCTTAGCATCAATTGAGGTGTGGACCTTGTCCGCCCGCACTGGGGGAAGTGGGAATCAGCTCGATGGTGAACTTTGCACAATTACGCCATGCGCAAGCTGCGCTGTGGACAACAGCCGCCAATGACATGCGCAATGCCGCGTCTCAGTGCGAGCGCGTCAATCAGGACATACATCGCAATGGGGTACAACCACTCGACGAGCACTGGTCCGACCATGTCGGCGCGCTCGCAAAAGACGCGCTGACAACACTGGCCGTCCGCGCTGAAACGACATCCATCCTCGCCAGAGCCACCGTCGATCCACTCGATACCCTCAGCCACGCCGTTACCATCGCCCAGAACGAACTCGAAAATGGTGTGCGCATGGCGGAAGGCGCCGGGTTCGTCGTCAATCAGGAAACCGGCGACATCACCGCTCCGCCATCCATGTCGCAGGACAAACTCGCGACGAAAATGACGATATTGGCCGAAGCTCACCGGTTGATTGCGGATGCCATCGAAGCGGCAACTCAAGCCGACGGACTATGCGCTGGCGCCCTGTCCGACGTCTTCAATGACAACGACCAGAGTGATGTCGGTAAGGCCCAAGGAATTCAGGCCGATAATACCCGCAACGCCTTGGCGGAAATCCGTGACACGCTTCCGGACGGGCTGCCACCGGATGACGTCAGGCAATGGTGGAACAACCTCACCACTCAGGAGCAGTATGACTTGGAGCGCGCGTGCCCTGTTGAGTTGTATGACTTGAATGGGATTCCGGACAAAGTCAAAAAGGATATGGACCGCCCCGACCTTGGTTATAGTTCGGTCGGCACGGTCAGATACGCGATCACAAATTACAATAACGACAAACTGGACGTCTTCCCGGACAACTGCACAAATTTCGTGTCTGATTCCTTGAGCTATGGCGGCGGCATGAAACAGAAGGAGGATTGGTATCTGCCGCGCCACTACGACCGAGACGGATGGAGTGACGGCACGCGGGGTGGGTCGGATATTTTGCCACCCGGTTTCACACACACACCGACGTGGGCAGCAGCACAAAATAATCGAGATTACTTTTTGCACCACGGGGGTCACGTTGTACAGACCGACCAGGCGAGGCCAGGCGACGTTATCTACTACACGATGACGCAGGACTACACGGCGCCGGACGGCAAGCACATGAGCCCAGGAGAAACGCATCACGCCGCGGTAGTGACCGGAGTGTTGCCAGACGGCCAAGTGCTGTACACACAGCACTCAGACTCGGCCAAGAACTACCCACTCAATGGCCGGCTACCCGAATTCGAGCAAGCATACGGCCAGCAGAAAATCGAGATCGTCCAACCCAAGGTCACTTGGTAAACGTGCACTTGATAACGGAGGCTACCCATGAGCGATGACATCAACATCGAGCCCGGCGAAGTGAAGGCAAGCGGTCAACGCCTGGGCGAATTGGCGACAACAGCTAAGGCGCAGACGAATAGTTACTTCACATCGCAAGCCAATGCGGCGCGGGCAAACCCGGGATTTGCCACGGGTCCTCGACTGGTTGAATACGCGAACAAATTGCACAATCAGATGAATGGCTTCATCGACGATTTGACAGCGAATGGGAAGAAAATCATTTCGGCGGCCGAGAATGTCGCTCAGACGGATTCAGACACCGCGACCGGATTTAGTAGGGAAATGTCCTCGCTAAACGGCTTGTCACAGCCGGCAGTGGCGAATCGCTAACCGAATGGACAGCGCAATCACGGAATTTCAGATGTATTGGCCGGCCCCAGATACATCTGCCGCTCCGCTACCGTCGGCACCCAGGTACTCACCGGCGGCAGTACGAAGCGCCTCGGCCTCATCACGAAGACCCATTAGAACGAGGCGGAATCCGTCACTCCATTCTTCCCATGCGGACCGGCAAGCGTCAGCCGCGACGCCTTTCCAGCTACCGTCGAGCAGGCCTGCAACTTCAGCGGCAACGGCGTGGTATCGCTCGAATAACTCATCGGCAGTAGTGTCCGCGCCTTGAGCCGCTGCGCACAGATCCACCGGGTTGACGTGCAACTCCCCACTCATGAGAACAACGCCTTGTTGGTTTGTATCGTCTCTGCGAACGCACTGTGCGCGTTGGCCGATGCCGATCGGAGGCGCTGGACACCTTCCGACATCTGCCGAGCCCCTTGAGCCCATTCGGCATGCGCCTTGGAGTGCGCAGCTGCCGCAGTACCTCGCCACTGTGCGTGCAGGCCGTTCACGCGGCCATCCAGATCATCCAGTCTTGCATCGATCTCGCCCGAAAACCGGGCAAGTTGTCCGATCAAGCGGTCCAACTCACCCAGCTTCACCGTTACGACATTGTCTGCCATACCGATACCCTCCCCGTCCGATATCAGTTACGACGTTACCTTCGATTTCTGGCCACTCCCGACGCTAGTCACGTGTCGCTCCGGTAGGCACCACTAGCGATGCTTCGCCAACTGACCAGAGAGATCCACCGTCCAATAGCTGACCGACGTTCGCACTGCCTCGTCACCGAAAAATGCTGCGCGACAGGTGAACTCCATCGCGGCCTGCTCGCCCGAACGTCCAGGCGATGCCACCGAGCCCGATACTCCCCACAGCGCAACGACCTTCGAAGCGTCGAACCCAAGGCGAACGTGGTCGTCTTCTGTGACGATGTCTGCTCGCGCCTTGACTCCGTCGAAACGTGCCTGAGCTGGAGCCGCCAGATCCTGTCGCACCGCAGACTCACAACGATCTATGGCGACTGCCTGGCGGGCATCCGGTCGAAGCCCGAACCAATGTGTCTGCGACCCGACAATCGCCACTACCCCGAGCATGGCAGCCACGATGAGCGCTCCAACGACCCAACGGCGGGACTTCCAGCGATTGTTTGGGCTTACCGCCGCAGCACCGCCAGCCACCTCATCGTCGACCATGCAGATTCCCCCTCGAAATCCTCAGTCGCCTGCGGTCGACAGCCGGGGCGTGGCCCCGCGTGGGGCTCTCCTGCTCATCGAACTGCTCAATCTCTGTGGAGCTAAGGGGAATCGAACCCCTGACCTTCTCGATGCGAACGAGACGCGCTACCAACTGCGCTATAGCCCCTTGTACCGGAAGCAAAGGCTACCAGCACCGGTCTGCAACCCGAAAATCAGCTACTGACCAGACGCCCGGGGCAGGTCATAGTCCCTGGACATCCGGGTGTATTCCAGGTGTTCGAAGATCGGATCCTCGTCATCGATGTCCAGCACCGCGGCGCCCGGACGCCGCAAGCGAGAAGGGACGACGTCGAATTCCTCATCCTGGGTGTTCTCGACGCCATGCCGGGACCGCATCATCCGCTGGGCGCGCCGGCGCCGCAGCTGCTCTTCGATCCGGGTCTGCCGACGCAGGTAGGCCAGGTACAGCACCGAGGCCGCGCTGACCATGCCGCAGAACCACCACCACATGCTCGACGCCAGCGAGAAGGCCACAACTCCGGTGACCAGGATGGCCACAGCCATACCGGAGAGCATGCGGCTGCGGAAGCGGTATTTGCGCTCGGCGGCCGCGACGGCGGCCTTCGACTCGTAGCGGCTCCGTCGCGCCGTCGACATCGAGTCGGCCAGCTTCGGCTCGTCCTCCGACACCGCCTCGACACCCGAGGTGTCGTCGACGTACTCGTAGTCGTGCTCTGTGCCGTCCTCGGCTTCCGCCGGAGTCCCGTCCGCGGTCTCGGCTACGGCCTGTTCCTCGTCAACCTCGTCAGCTGCAACGGCCTCGTGGACGTCGGTGGTCGGCTCGGCCTCGGTTTCGGACCCGGCTCCGGGCTCGTCGGCGTCCGCCGCGGCCATCTCGTCGGTGAGCGCTTCCTCGGGCCCGAAGTCGACCTCCGAGATGGTCCGGATCGCCATGGTCGGCGTGGCGACCTCATCGAAAAGCGTTGGCTGCACAGGATTTTCCGGCTCAGGAACGGCTTTCATCCGACCCGACGCCCCAATCGGCAACGCTCCGGAATCCATCTCGACGACCTCGACGTCGAGATACTCCGATTCTTCGACGACGACCTGGCCGACCAGCACCACCGAACGCGGCGAATCCGCCTCGGGGTCGGCGACCGGGATCGAGTCGGTGGTCGCGTCGCTGCGCGCCAGGTCTTCTTCGAACGCGGTGAGGTCCTCGTCCTGTTTCCAGTGCGGATCGCTGTGATGACCGGCGGCGGGCCCACTGCGCCGTCGCAACCGGCTGTTGCCCTGCGTGTTGAGCACACGGGTCGCCAATGCGACATCGCTCGTCCGGCGGACGTTCTCGCGCTTGCTGATCAACATCGGCACCAGCACGAACAACCACAACACAACGAGGGATATCCACAGTAGGGATTGGGGGATGCTTGGCATGTCGCCGGCTCCTTTCCCCATCAGATTAGGTCTGTGACCAGCGCATCCGAAGCCGACGCGCCAGGGTCAATTACACACCTGTAATTCATTACTTACAAGCACATCAGTCGCAGATGTCACATCTGCAACACAGTCTTATTTGCGATTTGCGCACATTTCCCCGCGCCGCGTACCCAAATTGCTCAGACCCAGGTAGCTCGACCATCCCTGACCAGCGCCGATGACGCGGACTGAGCCATCTCTTCCACGGTCATCGCCACCAGCAGGTGGTCCCGCCAGGCGCCGTCGACTTCGAGGTAGCGCCGCAGCAGGCCCTCCTCCCGGAAGCCCACCCGCGCGAGCACCGACCGGCTCGGACCATTTTCCGGTCGGACGGTCGCCTCGATCCGGTGCAGTCCGACCGGACCGAAGGCGTGGTCGACACCGAGCGCCAGCGCGGCCGTCGCGATCCCGCCGCCGGTGAACTGCCGCGCCACCCAGTAGCCGATCCACGCCGACCGCAGGGCTCCATGCGTCACGTTGCCGATGGTCAACTGCCCGCAGAACTCACCGTCCAACTCGATGACATAGGGCAGCATGCGGCCACGCCTGGCCTCCGACCGCAAACCCGAACACAGCGCAGGCCACGACGAAACAGCATGGCGCGCAGTCCAATCCACCTCACCGACCGGCTCCCAGGGCTCCAGGTGCGCCCGGTCGGTCAGCCGCATCCGGCTCCACACGGGGCCGTCGCGCAACCGCACCGGCCGCAACCGCACCACCCCGGCACGCACGCGGATCGGGCCGACCGACAACGGCCAGCCCGGATGCATCGCACTCGAACGCAGCAAGTTCACGAATCAGCCGCGCTGTGCAAGAAAGGCCACCTCGACCGATTCGCCGGTACGAATCTGCTCGGCCTCCGTGGGCACGATCACCAGACAGTTCGCCTCAGCAAGGGTGGCCAGCAGGTGCGACGCGCCGGGGGCACCGCCCAGCGCCTGCACCAGGTACTCGCCGGTGTCCTGGTCGCGCATCAACTGGCCACGCAGAAATCCCTTGCGCCCCACCACCGATGAGATGGGCGACAACGTGCGCGCCGGCACCACGCGCCGCATCGGCTGCCGCTTGCCCAGCGACATCCGGATCAGCGGACGCACCATCACCTCGAAAACCACGAGGGCGCTCACCGGGTTGGCCGGCAGCAGGAAGACCGGCACCCCGTCGCGCCCGAGCTGCCCGAAACCCTGCACCGATCCGGGGTGCATCGCGATCCGGGCGACCTCCATCTCTCCCAGCTCGGCGAGCACCGCGCGCACGCCTTCGGCCGCCGCGCCACCGACAGCGCCCGCGATCACCACGATCTCCGACCGATTCAACTGGCCTTCGATCACGTCGCGCAGAGTCTTGGGGTCGGCGTCGACGATGCCGACCCGGTTCACCTCGGCGCCGGCGTCGCGGCCGGCAGCGGCCAGCGCATAGGAATTCACGTCGTAGACCTGGCCATTGCCGGGCGTTCGGGAAATGTCGACCAGCTCACCGCCGACGGAGATGATCGTCAGCCGCGGCCGCGGGTGCACCAACACGCGTTCACGGCCCACCGCCGCCAGTAGTCCCACCTGGGCCGGCCCGATGATGGTGCCGGCACGCACCGCAACGTCGCCGGGCTGCACGTCATCCCCGGTTCGCCGCACGTAGGCGCCGGACCGCACCCCGCGCAGGACCCGTACCCGCGATTCGCCGCCGTCGGTCCAGCGCAGCGGCAGCACCGCATCGGCGAGAGTGGGCATGGGCGCACCGGTCTGGACCCGTGCGGCCTGACGCGGCTGCAAGCGGGTGGGCGTGCGTTCACCAGCGGCGATGGTCGAGACGACGGGCAGGGTGACGTCACTGCCACCGCCGGACTCCGCGCCCATCACGTCGACGCTGCGGACGGCGTAGCCGTCGATGGCGGCCTGATCGAATCCGGGCAGTGGCCGTTCAGTGACCACCTCTTCGGCGCACATCAGACCCTGCGCTTCGGCAATCGCTACCCGCACCGGCCGCGGCGCCACCGCCGCAGCCGCAACCCGGGCCTGCTGTTCCTCAACCGAACGCACAGCTCGCCTTTCTGCATACCTCGTACACCGTGGCTGACCACATGCTCGCGCATGTTCGGGCCAACCGTACCGCCGGTGTCAGGCGCTCAGCGCTCGGCAAGACCCAATCGCTCGACCAACCAACGCCGCAATTCCGGGCCGTAGTCGTCGCGTTCCAACGCAAAGTCAACCGCAGCTTTAAGGTAGCCGCCGGGATTTCCCAGGTCGTGTCGGGACCCGCGGTGCACGACCACGTGTACGGGGTGTCCGTCCTCGATGAGCAGCGCGATGGCGTCGGTCAGCTGGATCTCGCCGCCGACACCCTTCTGCACCCGCCGCAGCGCGTCGAAGATCGCGCGGTCCAAGATGTAGCGGCCGGCCGCGGCGTACGGCGACGGGGCATCCTCGGCCTTGGGCTTCTCCACCATGCCCTTGACGCGCAACACATTCGGATTCGCCGCATCGGGCACCGTCTCGACGTCGAACACGCCGTAAGCGCTGATCTCGTCCCCCGGCACCTCGATGGCGCACAGCACGCTGCCGCCGCGCTTGGCCCGCACCTTCGCCATGGTCTCCAGGACCCCGGTCGGCAGCACCAGGTCGTCAGGCAGCAAGACGGCGATGGCGTCCTCGTCGGGCAGCAGCACCGACTCGACGCAGCTGACGGCGTGCCCCAGGCCCAGCGGTTCGGCCTGGACGACCGACTCCACCTTGATCAACGCGGGCGCGCGCCGCACCTTCTCGAGCATCACATGCTTGCCGCGCGCCTCGAGCGTTCCTTCCAAGATGAGGTCCTCGACGAAGTGCGCAACGACGCCGTCCTTGCCCTCCGAGGTCACGATCACCAGTCGCTCGCCACCAGCGTCAGCCGCTTCGGCAGCAACCAGCTCGATGCCAGGGGTGTCGACGACCGGCAGCAACTCCTTGGGGACGGTCTTGGTGGCAGGCAGAAAACGCGTGCCCAGACCAGCCGCCGGCACCACCGCGGTGCGCGGCATCGGCACTGAAGTCTGTGTCGTCATTGTTCACACGATAACGGCATTGCCTCGATCTGCCCTAGCGAGGTGCGCCTTGTCGCAGTCGGCGGCAACGTCAAAGTGGCCATTACCTGGACAGGTGTACAACACTGCGGGAGCAAATATGACACGGTGGTAAGCGTGAGCCCCGGGGTCGAAAAGGACGAGCTGCGCAAAGCCATCCTGCGCAGACGCCGCGCCCTGGCGCCCGAGCAGAGGCAGGCGGCCGCCGATGCGCTGGCCCGACAGATACCGGAATTGGTGGTCTCCGGCGACGTGGTGTGCGCCTACATGCCGATCGGCACCGAGCCGGGTTCGCCCGCGATGCTGGACGCCCTGACCGAAGCGGGCGCCGAGGTGCTGTTGCCGGTGACCCGCCCCGACGCCCCCCTGAGCTGGGGCCGGTACCGACCCGGACACCTCACGGAAGCGCAATTCGGGCTGCTCGAACCGGCCACACCGCATCTGCCACCTGACGCGATCAAACACGCACGGATGATCCTGATCCCCGCGCTGGGCGTCGACCGCGCCGGAAGCAGGCTCGGCCGCGGCGCGGGTTTCTACGATCGGTCACTGCCGCTGGCTGCACCGGACGCGTTGCTCGTCGCAGTGGTGTACGACGACGACGTCTTGCCGGCGCTGCCCGCCGAGCCGCACGACGTACCCATGACGCATGCCCTGACCCCGAGGTCAGGGCTGGTCAAGCTGGGTAGTTAGGAAAAGCGGGGCGTCAGTCCTTGCCGCAGGTACATCCCGGTCCGCAGTTGCAGTTCTCACAGGTGCAGTCCGGGTTGTCGCAGCCGCCCTTGGTGATATTGCCAGTCATGCGCACAATGCTATGCGTCCCGCCGTCGTACCGGAGACATTTGGCCCTGCCACCAGCCCATCGCGGCCGCCGACGCGGGAATGCCCGACACCGAATAGCTGTTTTGGCACTTAAGCCGGTAGAGTGCTAACAAGTTTGACGACCTCGGAGGTTTACGTGCCGACCTATTCCTACGCGTGTACCGAGTGCGACAACCGGTTCGACGCGGTGCAGGCCTTCAGCGATGACGCGCTGACCGAATGCCCGAAGTGCCACGGCCGGCTGCGCAAGCTGTTCGGTTCCGTTGGCGTGGTCTTCAAGGGCAGCGGCTTCTACCGCACCGACAGCCGCGACTCGAAGAGCTCCAGCACCGCGGCGGCTCCGGCCAAGAGCGAGTCCAGCTCCAGTTCATCGGACTCCTCGTCTTCGTCGAGCAGCAGCAGCAGCACGAAGTCGACCGCACCGGCCGCCGCAGCGTCCAGCTGAGTTATCCACAGGCCGGATGCCGTCCGGCCTGTGCTTCCAGCGCAAAATCCCTACCGTTACGGCATGGGGGATTCGCTCGACGCGCCGTTGATCGGCCGACTGACACAGAAACTGCGGCCCGATTGGGCCAGAACCACCGCCGCGCGCCGAGTCGTCGCTGGATTGCTGGTGATCCTGGCAGCCGTCATCGAGTTCCGACCGGACCCCCGAATCGGACTGGTGCCCGTCGTCGTCGCCAAGCATGACCTGGCCCCCGGCTCGTCCTTGACGGCCGCTGATGTCGTCATCGAATCGCGTTCTGCACCAAGCATTCCCGACGGTGCACTGCACGAATCCAGCGCCGCGGTTGGCTCGACACTGGCCGCTCCCGCACGGCGCGGTGAGGTCATCACCGACGTGCGACTGCTCGGTTCGCGGCTTACGACTGCTGCTGCCGGCCCCGACGCGCGCATGGTGCCACTGCATCTGGCCGACGCCGCGCTTCCGGATCTGCTGCGCTCGGGCGACGTCGTGGACGTCTTGGCCGGACCGGAAAACACCGGCGCGGCCGCCGATCAGACGGCCGAGGTCATCGCCACCGACGCCCGGGTGGTGCTGGTCTCCGAACGCCTCACGGCACCGACGAGCGCCGACGAACGCGTCGTACTCGTTGCCCTGCCGCGGCACAGCGCCAATGCCGTCGCCGGCGCGGCTCTGCATCGCGCGATCACCGTCACTCTGCACTGACGAGCGAAATTTGCCCGGCGGCCGATTTCGATTTCGTCACCGGACCGCATCTGTTGCGACCGTGAGGCCGCTGACTACTGCGCGAAGCCAAGGTCAGTCTTAACGTTCCTGGGTACAGGCCGTATCACAGGGAGGGCAGTCATGTTCAAGGGCTTCAAAGCGTTCCTCATGCAGGGGAACATCGTCGATCTGGCCGTCGCCGTCGTCATCGGCGCAGCGTTCACCACCCTGGTGAAGGCATTCACCGATCAGGTGATCCAGCCGCTGATCTCGAGCATCGGCGCCGGCGGCGACCACTCATACGGTGTGCTGCGCATCCACCTGCTCGGCGACAACTACATGGACCTGAACGCCGTCCTGAGCGCGACGATCAACTTCGTTCTGGTCGCAGCCGTCATCTACTTCGTGATTGTGCTGCCCTACAGCAAGTTCCGCAACGCCAAGGAGGAAGCGGTCAAGAAGGAAGTGGAGTTGCTGACCCAGATTCGCGACCTGCTCGAAGTGAAGAACGTGAAGAACGAAGAGACGAAGTAGCCGATACGGCGGAGCCCCCGGCCAGTGGCCGGGGGCTCCGTCATATCTCGGTGCGAACCGCCCGAATCAGTTCATGTTCCAGGGTTCGCCGTAGGTGGTCACCGAGTCACCGGTCTTAGCGATCAGGCGGGCGAATGGTCGCAGCAGCACACCACCAGCCGCACCCGTCACAGTGCCGTGGGCGTTCGACACCGCCACGCCGCCGGCCGGACCGGACACATCCACCGAGAACGTCGCGACCTCCTGAATACCCGGACCATTGCCCAAGTCAGCCGAAATCGACACACCCGGGAACAGGTTCGGCGTGATGATGCCGCCACCGATCGCCGGGAAACCAAACGGGTTCACATCATCGAGCAGGATGTTCGGCGTGGTGTAGCTGAAGTTGATACCCACACCCAGCGACCACGGGAAACCGATCTGGTAACCCAGCTCCAACGTCCCCGCGAACTGATCACAACCCTTGCCGTCGCACTTGTACTTCGCCCGGCCCGAATGGAACCACTCACGCGTCAGCCGGTTGCGGTCCAACGGGAACACACCATTGAGGAACGTGTCCCACTGCTGCACCGTCAACGTCCGATCCTGACCATCGACCAGGCTCAGCTCATTGTCCAGACCCGCATGAGACGTACCCGCGCCCAGAAACAGCGACGACAGCGCCGCCACCAGTGCCACCAGCACCCGACTGAATGCCCTCATGATTCCCGCTTTCTGGGCTCGATGGTCCCGTGAAGTTCCCGTAGACGACGAGAGCGGCGTCAACAAGACCAGATCGCTGGCATTGTTGACGCCGCCCCGAATGCGTCGTCGGCGCCCAGCATAAGGCCTGGGCGCATCCGAATTGACCTAGTTCATGTTCCAGGGTTCGCCGTAGGTGGTCACCGAGTCACCGGTCTTGGCGATCAGGCGGGCGAATGGTCGCAGCAGCACACCACCAGCCGCACCCGTCACAGTGCCGTGGGCGTTCGACACCGCCACGCCGCCGGCCGGACCGGACACATCCACCGAGAACGTCGCGACTTCCTGAATACCCGGACCGTTGCCCAAGTCAGCCGAAATCGACACACCCGGGAACAGGTTCGGCGTGATGATGCCGCCACCGCCGCCGTAGATGAGGCCTCCCGCACCGACCGCGAACGGGTTCACATCATCGAGCAGGATGTTCGGCGTGGTGTAGCTGAAGTTGATACCCACACCCAGCGACCACGGGAAACCGATCTGGTAACCCAGCTCCAACGTCCCCGCGAACTGATCACAACCCTTGCCGTCGCACTTGTACTTCGCCCGGCCCGAATGGAACCACTCACGCGTCAGCCGGTTGCGGTCCAACGGGAACACACCATTGAGGAACGTGTCCCACTGCTGCACCGTCAACGTCCGATCCTGACCATCGACCAGGCTCAGCTCATTGTCCAGGCCCGCATGGGCCGTACCTGTTCCAAGGAACAACGACGACACTGTCGCTACGGTCGCTACCAGCACCCGACTGAATGCTTTCATGGTCCCCACTCTCTGGGCTTGATGTTCCATATAAAAGTTCCTTGCAGACGAGGGGCGGCGTCGACAGGGCCGACTTGTGGCCTGTCGACGCCGCCCCGAATGCGTTGTCGGCGCCCAGCATAAGGCCTAGGCGCTGCTGCCGTGCACCTAGTTCATATTCCAGGGTTCTCCGTAGGTGGTGACGCTATCACCGGTCTTGGCGATCAGGCGGGCGAATGGTCGCAGCAGCACACCACCAGCCGCACCCGTCACAGTGCCGTGCGCGTTCGACACCGCCACGCCGCCGGCCGGACCGGACACATCCACCGAGAACGTCGCGACCTCCTGAATACCCGGACCATTGCCCAAGTCAGCCGAAATCGACACACCCGGGAACAGGTTCGGCGTGATGATGCCGCCACCGATCGCCGGGAAACCAAACGGGTTCACATCATCGAGCAGGATGTTCGGCGTGGTGTAGCTGAAGTTGATACCCACACCCAGCGACCACGGGAAACCGATCTGGTAACCCAGCTCCAACGTCCCCGCGAACTGATCACAACCCTTGCCGTCGCACTTGTACTTCGCCCGGCCCGAATGGAACCACTCACGCGTCAGCCGGTTGCGGTCCAACGGGAACACACCATTGAGGAACGTGTCCCACTGCTGCACCGTCAACGTCCGATCCTGACCATCGACCAGGCTCAGCTCATTGTCCAGACCCGCATGAGACGTACCCGCGCCCAGAAACAGCGACGACAGCGCCGCCACCAGTGCCACCAGCACCCGACTGAATGCCCTCATATTCTCCCTAGCTCAGTAGGCGTGCCAGCAAGCTGACCGCGCGACCGTCGCAAGACCTCCATGTACGCCGCGTAGGCGAACTTCACATGTTGCTCTTACCTATTGCTCATCGTTGACACGAGGAAGATATCGGCGTACGCAGCGTCCGGCAATGCGAACGACGCACAGACCGCGCATGTATTCCCGTTGCTGAAATGTTTGCTGGGAACTAGCTGAAAACCGGGGCCGACGCTACCGGCCGGTTGGGTTGAAACAGGGCGGAAACATGGTCTCAACGCACCCGCTGACCGGCGTAATCGCGAGTTAACATCGGCTGCGGCGGCCGTTTGGTGAAAGCCGGTGCTCAGCGATGGTGCGGGGGAACGTTTTCCCGTAACCAGCGATCCCGGTCACCATCTCCGGATGCGGACTGCTCGTTACATTCATCCCGAGTAACGTCTGGCAAAACGTCGCCAAACACCTTGTTAACTAGATCGCGCGAGGGCTGCGTGTCGCTCATCACAGTTTTCCGATTGTGTGACCAAGATCACAATTTGCTGAAGTGAATCGTTCAAGCTGGACGAACTTCATGATTACCCCGTTCGACCGACGCCCCAGGCGGAGCTCCAGCTATCAGATGTCGAGGCTGGACAGCTGCGCGATGATGTAGGCCGCCAGCGGTCCCAGCGTGGCCATACCGTCACGCACCGACGCGCGCGAGCCCGCGATGTTGACCACGAGCGTGCTTCCGGAGACTCCCGCCAGGCCACGCGAGAGGCCCGCGTCCGAGATACCCGCCGCCAAGCCCGACGACCGCAGCGCCTCCGCAATACCGAGCAGCTCACGATCAAGCATGGTGCGCGTGGCTTCCGGCGTCACATCGCGGGGGCTGACCCCGGTACCGCCGACGGAGATGACGAGGTCGACACCACCGATCACCGCGGTGTTGAGGGCGTTGCGAATCTCGATCTCGTCGGCCGGGACGACGACCACGCCGTCGACAAGGAAGCCGGCCTCACCGAGCAGTTCGGTGACCAACGGGCCGCTGTGATCCTCTTCGCCGTGCGCCGTGCGGTCGTCCACGACCACGACAAGTGCGCGCCCGGCCAATTCCCCTGCCTGTTCCATGCCTGTCACCGTATATCCCGCCTCTGACATCGAACTCGGCCCCGCGCCCATCACTGCTGAGCCTTACCGAGGGTCACCTGAACCGTCTGCGGTTTGCCCGCGGTGTCCAGGTAGGTCAACGTGACCTTGTCACCGGGGGCCTTCGAGCGCACCGCAGCAACCAATGCGTCAGCGCTGCTGATCACCCTGTCATCCACCTTGGTCACCACAACACCGCTGGGCAGGCCGGCCGACTGGGCCGCGCCGCCGTTGGTCACGTCGACGATCTTGGCGCCGTCGATGGCCTTGTCATTACCCACCTGCACGCCGAGCGACGCGTGGCTGGCGATGCCGTTCTTGATCAGTTCGTCGGCGATGCGTTTGGCTTGGTCGACCGGAATCGCGAAGCCCAGACCGATCGAGCCGCTCTGCGACTGGCCGGAATCCCCGCCCAGCGTCGCGATGGCCGAGTTGATACCGACCAGCTCGCCACTCATGTTGACCAGCGCGCCACCGGAGTTACCGGGGTTGATCGCGGCGTCGGTCTGGATGGCGTCCAGCACGGTGTTCTGGTTCTTGGCGTCGCCGCCCGCGGCGACCGGGCGGTTCAGCGAGCTGATGATGCCCTCGGTCACGGTGCCCTGCAGACCCAGCGGCGAGCCGACGGCCACCACCTGCTGCCCCACCACGAGGTTGGACGACGAACCCAACTGGATGGGCGTCAGTCCCGAGACGCCCTTGGCCCGCACCACGGCGATGTCGCTGCTCGGGTCGGTGCCGACGATCTGGAAGGTGGCGGTGTTGCCGGTGTTGAACGTGACCTTGGTCTGCACCGGCGGAGCCCCGGGTGGTATGCCTGGAGCATCCTTGGCGCCGGCCACCACGTGGTTGTTGGTGAGGATCAGCCCGTCCGCGGACAGGATGATGCCCGAACCCTCTTCGGAAGACCGGCCCATGTCGGTCTCCAGCTTCACCACACTCGGCACCACCTTGGCGGCCACCTGCTCGACCGAACCGATCGGCGCGTTGCCGGCGTGCTGTCCATGTGCGGCACCGCCCAACGGAGTCGAACTGTTCGAATAGTCAGGCTGGGCCAGCATCACGATGCCGCCGCCGATGCCCGCCGACACCAGTGCCACGGCAGCCATTCCGGCAACCAGAGGCCCTGTGCGGGAACGGCTTTGCGGTCGCGCCGCGACGGACGGCCGGCCATTCTGCTGGCCGGTGCGGTAAGGGTCGTACGGCTGCGAACCGTACTGCCCGGTCGAGTACTGACCGGTGGAGTACGTGCCGGTCTGGTGCTGCCCCGTCGGGTACTGACCGGTGGCGTAGCTCCCCGTGGGGTACTGCCCGGTGTTCTGGCCTTGCTGATGGGTGGCGTACCGCCAGTCGTACGAGGACCCCGGCTGCTGCGACGCGCCGTAGCCCGGCGCGGACTGATAGGAATCAGGACGCCGACCGGACTCGGGCTGCTGCGAGTACCTCGGGTGATTCGTCATTACTGGTCGACACTCTTCCTGTATTTCCGATTCGCTGCCGGGACAACGAACGACATGGCCCAACGGTGCCCTTTTGGGCTGAGAATCCACTGAGACACCACTGGCCGCACCCTAGACTTCCTCCCCCGTCCGGGCAGCTTCATTTTCCGTGGTCACGCCCGTTACGTCCAGCCCAGAGGGCCGGTGTGTTGCGGTCACGCCGGAGGGCCGCCCCGGCAGCACGAGATGGATCGAAGTGCCCGGCGGCGTCCCGCCCGGGACGGTGTCCTCGATCCGCAGTGCGCCACCGTGTTTGAGCACCACCTGCTTGACGATCGCCAGCCCCAAGCCGGAACCGGGCATCGCCCGCGCCGTCGTCGACCGGTAAAAACGCTCGAACACCAGGGCGCGCTCCGGCGGCGGGATACCCGGCCCCCAGTCGGACACCACCAGCTCGGCATGCGTCGGGTCGATGCGCCCCAGCCGGACCCGCACCACCGAGCCCGCCGGGCTCCACTTGGCAGCGTTGTCGAGCAGGTTCAGCACCGCCCTGGACAACCCGGCACCGTCGCCGTACACCTGCCAACCGGCGATGTCGACGTCGAAGTCAATGTCGTTGCGACGGCGCCGGACTCGTTCCAGGCTGCGGTCGACGACCTCGGCCATCTCGACGGGCTCGTGGATCGTCACGCCGGCGTCGTCGCGGGTCAGGTCCACCAGGTCACCGACCAGTGTGGACAGCTCCTCGATCTGGGCGATGACGTCGGCTTGCAGACCCGTCATCTCCTCCTCCGGGAACGGCGGCGCCCCGGGCGCCATGGCCGCCATCAGCAGTTCGACATTGGTCCGCAGCGACGTCAGCGGTGTGCGTAACTCATGACCGGCGTCCGACACCAAGCGGGCCTGCCGGTCCCTCGACTCGGCGAGCGCCCGCAGCATCATGTTGAAAGCCTCTGTCAGCCGGGCTAATTCGTCGTTGCCGTAGACCGGGATGGGGCGCAGGTCGTCGGTGCGGGCCACGCGTTCGGTGGCCTCGGTCAATCGGGCCACCGGTCTGAGCCCGGTACGCGCCACGGTGCCGCCGGCGATGGCGGCGACGGCCATACCGATTCCACCCACGATGAGCAAAATGGTGCCGAGGCGCTTGAGCACCTCACTGGTAGGGCCCAGATTCTTGGAGATCAGCAGCGAGTTGCCCGACTGCAGGTGCACGGCCAGCACACGCTGATAGTTGGTGGTGCGCAACGACATCAGCAGCTTGCCGGCGATGACGTCCCTCTCCGGCGCCCCGAGCGGCAGCGTCTGCCCCTGCTGGTTCGCGGTATAGATGGACTGCCCCGGAATGACGTACATCGCGTTGACGTCCGAGTACGCCGTGCCTTCGATCGCCTTGCCGGGGTCGACGGCCAGGGAGCCGCTCTCGATCAGCAGTTGCGCGCGGCTGTGCAACTGGTTGTCGATGTCGCCGTACAGCGCCTTGGAGACCACGACGTACACCGCGACCGACATCAGGACGACGACCATGGCCACCATCGACATCGCGAGCAGCATGACGCGCCATTTCAGCGACACCGAACTGGCGTCATGTTGCACCGGACCGTCCGGCGTCGTCACCGGCATCTGCGGCACTTCCCGCATCTTCCGGTCCACCGCCACGCGAACCTTGTCGAACATCATCAGGGTGGGGTCTCACGCAGCACGTAACCCACGCCGCGCACGGTGTGGATCAGGCGCGGTTCTCCCTCGGCCTCGGTCTTACGGCGCAGGTACCCGACGTAGACCTCCAGGGCATTGCCGGACGTCGGAAAATCGAAGCCCCATACCTCTTCGAGGATCCGGCTGCGGCTGAGCACCCGGCGCGGGTTGTGGATCAGCATCTCGAGCAGCGAGAACTCGGTGCGGGTCAGGCTGATCGACCGAGAGCCCCGGGTGACCTCGCGGGTGACCGGGTCGAGGCTGAGGTCGGAGAAGGTCAGGGCCGCCGATTCGGTGCCCTCAGCGGGTCCGGTCCGGCGCAGCAGCGCACGCATCCGGGCGAGCAGCTCCTCGAGCGCAAATGGCTTCGGCAGATAGTCGTCGGCGCCGGCGTCGAGACCTGCGACGCGTTCGTCGATCGAGTCGCGCGCCGTCAGCATCAGCACGGGAAGGTCATCACCGCTGCTACGCAGCTGACGACAGACACCACGGCCGTCCAACCGGGGCATCATGTCGTCGAGCACCACAGCGTCGGGCCGGTCGCTGGAGATGCGCTCCAGCGCCTCGACACCGTCCTGGGCCAGTTCGACCGAGTACCCGTTGAAAGTCAGTGACCGACGCAATGATTCACGCACAGCGCGGTCATCGTCGACTACAAGGATTCGCACAGGCACAGTCTCACCCCACCATCTGAGAGCGGACTGAGAAGACGCGCCACACGGACGCGAGAAAAACTGTTACGACGCCGAAGTCGAGGTCGGTTCAGACGCGGCGGTCGAGGTCGATCAGACCCAGACGCGCGGCCTTGAGCAGACGACGCGGCACCTTGTGCGCCTGACCTGCGACGTTCACGTTGACCAGGCCGGTAGCCTCGGCCTTCCACTGCGCGCGACGGCTACGGGTGTTCGAGCGCGACATCCTGCGCTTGGGCACAGCCATGATGTGCACCTCTCTAACTAAACGGAATTGCTTGCGGTCAGCCGCGCGACGTACGAAGGCCGGCAGAATCTACTTCGGTCCTCGCGTGCGCAGCGATTGCACCTCAGGATAGCCGCCGACCTGCGTAGGCTCCAAAACGTCGCCCCAACCGGGCAACACGCAACCCCGAACCCCCTTGACTCGGTACCGCTAGTACCGACTAACCTCCCTACCGGTTGGTTGAACGACGGGAGTGTGTGTGACATCACCAGCAGTCCGGATCGGAAACTGCTCAGGGTTCTATGGCGACCGGATGGCGGCGATGCACGAGATGCTCGCCGGCGGTGAACTGGACTACCTGACCGGCGACTACCTCGCCGAGCTCACCATGCTCATCCTCGCTCGAGACCGGGCCAAGAACTCCGACCTCGGCTATGCGAAGACCTTCCTGCGCCAGCTCGAGCAGTCCCTGGGCCTCGCCCTGGACAAGGGCGTCAAGATCGTGGCCAACGCCGGCGGCCTCAATCCGGGCGGCCTGGCGACCGCCGTGCGGGTACTGGCCGAGCGACTCGGCCTGTCCGTCAACGTGGCGCACGTCGAGGGCGACGACCTCGTCGGCCGTGCCGCCGAGCTGGGCTTCGGCACCCCACTGTCGGCCAACGCCTACCTCGGCGCCTGGGGCATCGTGGACTGCCTGAAGTCAGGGGCCGACGTCGTGGTCACCGGCCGGGTCACCGACGCCTCGGTGATCGTCGGACCGGCCGCCGCGCACTTCGGCTGGACCCGCACCGACTACGACGCACTCGCCGGCGCGGTCGCCGCGGGCCACGTCATCGAATGCGGCACTCAGGCGACGGGCGGCAACTTCAGCTTCTTCACCGAGATTCCCGACCTCATCCGCCCCGGGTTCCCCCTGGCCGAGATCGCCGCCGACGGCTCGTCGGTGATCACCAAGCACCCCGGCACCGGTGGCCGCGTCAGCGTCGACACCGTCACTGCGCAGCTGCTCTACGAGATCACTGGGGCGCGCTACGCCAACCCCGATGCCACCCTGCGAGTCGACTCGCTCGAGCTGACGTCCGACGGCGAGGACCGCGTGCGCATCTCCGGAGTACGCGGCGAGGCGCCGCCGCCCACGTTGAAGGTGTCGCTCAACAGCATCGGCGGTTTCCGCAACGCCGCGTCGTTCGTCCTCACCGGCCTGGACATCGAGGCGAAGGCGGATCTGCTGCAGCGCCAGCTGGAAGCGAGCATCACGGATCGCCCGGCCGAAGTGCAGTGGACGCTGGCCCGGACCGACCACCCCGACGCCGACACCGAGGAACGTGCCAGCGCCTTGCTGCACTGTGTGGTGCGCGATCCCGATCCAGCCAAGGTGGGCCGCAAGTTCTCGGCAGCCGCAGTCGAACTCGCGCTGGCCAGCTACCCGGGATTCACGACCACCGCGCCCCCGGGCGACGGGCAGGTGTACGGCCTGTTCAAGCCCGGCTACGTCGACGCGACATTGGTGCCGCACGTGGCGGTGCTGGCCGACGGCACCCGGGTCGACATCGCACCGTCCGCGGAGACCCTGGCGCTGGGCCCGGTCGATGATCCGTCGCTGCCCGAGCCGCTGCCCGCCGAGCCCACCCGCCGGGCACCGCTGGGCACCATTGCCGGAGCCCGCAGCGGCGACAAGGGCGGTGCGGCCAACGTCGGCGTCTGGGTCCGTGCTGACGACCAATGGCGTTGGCTGGCACACACTTTGACGGTCGACAAGCTGCGTGAGCTGTTGCCCGAGACGGCCGAGCTGCCCGTGACGCGACACCTGCTGCCCAACCTGCGCGCCATCAACTTCGTCATCGAGGGCATCCTCGGCGAAGGCGTCGCGTACCAGGCCCGATTCGATCCCCAGGCCAAGGGCCTCGGGGAATGGCTACGAACCCGTCATCTCGATATCCCGGAGGAACTTTTTTCGTGAGCATCTGGACCACACCCGAACGTGACGCACTGCGAAAGACCGTGCGCGCGTTCGCCGAACGGGAGATTCTGCCCCACGTCGACGAGTGGGAGCGCAGCGGTGAGCTGCCCCGCTCGCTGCACGAGGCAGCCGGTGCGGCGGGCCTGCTGGGTGCCCAGGCGCCCGAATCCGTCGGTGGTGGCGGCGGCGACGGCGCCGACGCGGTGATCGTCTGCGAGGAGCTGCATTACGCCGGCGTGCCCGGTGGAGTCTTCGCGTCGCTGTTCACCTGCGGCATCTCCACGCCGCACATGATCGCCTCGGGCGACCAGCGGCTGATCGACACCTACGTGCGACCGACGTTGCAGGGCAAGATGATCGGCTCGCTGGCCATCACCGAACCCGGCGGCGGCTCGGACGTCGGGCACCTGACCACGCGCGCCGAGCGCGACGGTGACGACTTCATCATCAACGGCGCCAAGACCTACATCACCTCGGGTGTGCGGGCCGACTACGTGGTGACCGCGGTGCGCACGGGCGGCCCTGGCGCGGCCGGTGTTTCGCTGATCGTGGTGGACAAGGACACCCCCGGCTTCACCGTCAGCCGCAAGCTGGAGAAGATGGGCTGGCGCTCGTCGGACACCGCGGAACTGTCCTATGTCGACGCCAGGGTGCCGGCTGCCAACCTCGTCGGGCCGGAGAACTCCGGCTTCCTGCAGATCGCGGGCGCCTTCGTCTCCGAGCGGGTCGGCCTTGCCGCGCAGGCTTACGCGAGCGCGCAGCGCTGCCTGGACCTGACCGTGCAGTGGTGCCGGGACCGCGAGACGTTCGGCCGGCCGCTGATCTCGCGGCAGTCGGTGCAGAACACCCTCGCCGAGATGGCACGGCGCATCGACGTCGCCCGGGTGTACACGCATCACCTGGTCGAGCGGGAGCTCGCCGGGGAAACGAACCTGATCGCCGAAGTCTGTTTCGCGAAGAACACCGCCGTCGAGGCCGGCGAGTGGGTGGCCAACGCGGGCGTGCAGTTGTTCGGCGGCATGGGCTATATGGCCGAGTCGGAAATCGAGCGGCAATACCGCGACATGCGCATCATCGGCATCGGTGGCGGTACCACCGAGATTCTGACCTCACTGGCCGCCAAGACGCTGGGGTTCCAGTCGTGACACAAGCAAGTAGCGGAGCGGATTGCGCATCATGACCCAGTTGAAATCCCGGCTCGACACCGCGTCGGCCGGATACACCGAAGCTGCCGCCGCAATGACGGCCAAGCTCACCGAGCTGGATGCCGAGCACGCCAAGGCGCTGGCCGGCGGCGGCGCGAAATACGTCGACCGCCACCATGCCCGTGGCAAGCTCACCGCGCGTGAGCGCATCGAGCAGCTGGTCGACCAGGACTCCCCGTTCCTGGAGCTGAGCCCGCTGGCCGCGTGGGGCAGCGACTTCGTCGTCGGCGCCAGCCTGGTCACCGGCATCGGGACGGTCGAAGGTGTCGAGTGCCTGATCGTCGCCAATGATCCGACCGTCAAGGGCGGTACCAGCAACCCATGGACGCTGAAGAAGATCCTGCGCGCCAACCAGATTGCGCGGGAGAACCGGCTTCCGGTGATCTCGATGGTCGAGTCGGGCGGCGCGGACCTGCCCACCCAGAAAGAGATCTTCATTCCGGGCGGCGCGATGTTCCGCGATCTGACCCGGCTGTCGGCGGAGGGCATTCCGACCATTGCGCTGGTGTTCGGCAACTCTACCGCCGGCGGCGCCTACATCCCCGGCATGTCCGACCACGTGGTGATGATCAAGGAGCGCTCGAAGGTGTTCCTGGCCGGGCCGCCGCTGGTCAAGATGGCCACCGGCGAGGAGTCCGACGACGAATCCCTCGGTGGCGCCGAAATGCACTCCCGCACATCGGGTCTCGGCGACTACTTCGCACAGGACGAGCTCGACGCCATCCGCATCGGCCGCCGCATCGTGGCCCGGCTGAACTGGCACAAGCAGGGCCCGACGCCGGCGCCGGTGGTGCCACCGCTCTACCCCGAGGACGAACTGCTGGGGATCGTCGGCGCCGACCTGCGCATCCCGTTCGATCCGCGCGACGTCATCGCCCGCATCGTCGACGGTTCGGACTTCGACGAGTTCAAGCCGCTGTACGGCTCGTCGCTGGTGACCGGCTGGGCCACGCTGTGGGGCTACCCGGTCGGCATCCTGGCCAACGCGCGCGGCGTGTTGTTCAGTGAGGAATCCCAGAAGGCCACCCAGTTCATCCAGCTGGCCAACCGCGCCGACACGCCATTGTTGTTCCTGCACAACACGACCGGCTACATGGTCGGTAAGGCGTATGAGGAAGGCGGCATGATCAAGCACGGCTCGATGATGATCAACGCCGTCTCCAATTCGAAGGTGCCGCACATCTCGCTGCTCATCGGCGCCTCGTACGGCGCCGGTCACTACGGCATGTGCGGCCGGGCCTACGACCCCCGGTTCTTGTTCGCCTGGCCCAGTGCAAAGTCCGCGGTGATGGGTGGCGCGCAGCTGGCCGGCGTGCTCTCCATCGTCAGCCGGGCGGCCACCGAAGCCCGGGGCGGCCAGGTCGACGAAGCCGCCGATGCGGCGCTGCGTGCCGCCGTCGAAGCGCAGATCGATGCCGAATCGCTGCCGGCGTTCCTGTCCGGCCGGCTCTACGACGACGGCATCATCGACCCCCGCGACACCCGCACCGTGCTGGGAATGTGCTTGTCCGCCATTGCCAATGCCCCGATCGAGGGGACGTCGAACTTCGGCGTCTTCCGGATGTGACCATGGAAATTGCTGCCGCCGAACGTGAGCTTGTGCACGAGTTTTCGGTGATATCTCGAACACAAGCTCACGTTCGGCCGGAGGAAAAATGATTCAGAAAGTACTGGTGGCCAACCGCGGTGAAATTGCTCGCCGGGTGTTCGCCACCTGCCGCCGGCTCGGCATCGGCACCGTCGCGGTGTACACCGATCCCGACGTTGCCGCGCCCCACGTCGCCGAGGCCGACGACCGGGTGCGGCTCGAGGGTCGCACCGGTTATCTCGACGCCGCCCAGCTGATTGCCGCGGCCAAGGCCTCCGGTGCCGACGCCATCCACCCCGGCTACGGATTCCTCTCGGAGAACCCCGATTTCGCCGCCGCAGTGCAAGACGCCGGGCTGACGTGGATCGGCCCACCGGTGGCCGCGGTACAGGCCATGGGCTCCAAGATCGAGGCCAAGAAGCTGATGTCGGCGGCCGGCGTTCCGGTACTGACCGAGCTGGACCCCGACTCCGTAACGGCCGACCAACTGCCGGTGCTGATCAAGGCTTCCGCCGGCGGCGGCGGCCGCGGCATGCGGGTGGTTCGCGAATTGTCCGCGTTGCCGGCCGAAGTCGCGGCCGCGCAGCGCGAGGCCCAGTCCGCATTCGGCGACCCGACGGTGTTCTGCGAGCGCTATCTGGCCAGCGGGCACCACATCGAGGTTCAGGTGATGGCCGACGCGCACGGCACAGTGTGGGCCGTCGGCGAACGCGAGTGCTCCATCCAGCGGCGCCACCAGAAGGTCATCGAGGAGGCACCGTCCCCGCTCGTGGAGCGGACCGCGGGCATGCGCGCCAAGCTGTTCGAGGCGGCCCGGCTGGCGGCGACCGCGATCGGTTACACCGGCGCCGGCACCGTGGAGTTCATGGCCTCCGGAGAAGATGGGGCGGACGGTGAATTCTTCTTCCTGGAGATGAACACCCGCCTGCAGGTCGAGCACCCGGTCACCGAGGAGACCACCGGACTCGATCTGGTCGAGCTGCAGCTGGCCGTAGCGGATGGGCGACGGCTCGATCAGGAACCACCGGTGACGCAAGGACATTCGATCGAGGCCCGGCTCTACGCCGAGGACCCGGCGAAGGACTGGCAGCCACAGGCGGGCACGATGCACCGATTCGAGGTGCCGGGTACCCGAACCGAGTTCAGTCTGCTGGGCCGCGCCGGAACGCGCGTCGACTCCGGCATCGTCGACGGTTCGGTGGTGTCGGTGTTCTACGACCCGATGCTGGCCAAGGTCATCTCGTTCGCACCGACGCGCGACCGGGCGGCGGCGATCCTCGCCGACGCGCTGTCCCGGGCGCGCATTCACGGCCTGCGCACCAACCGCGACCTGTTGGTGAATGTGTTGCGGCACCCCGCCTTCCTGGCCGGTGACACCGACACCGCGTTCTTCGACACGCACGGCCTGGCCGAACTGGCGGCGCCCACAGGCGCGGACATCACGCTGGCCGCCGTCGCCGCCGCCCTGGCCGACGCCGCGCACAACCGCGCCACGGCAACGGTTTTCGCCGCCGCGCCGAGCGGTTGGCGCAACCTCGCGTCGGGGTACCAGAGCCGTTCGTACAGTGACGCAGCCGGAGCCGAGCATCAGGTGCGGTACCGGTTCACCCGCGACGGCGTCGAGCTTCCCGACTGCGACGACGTGACTGTGGTGACCACCGATCCCGCTCGCGTGGTGTTGGCACGGAGCGGCGTTGAGCGGTCGTTCGACGTCGCCCGGTACGGAGCCGACGTGTTCGTCGACTCCCCCGGCGGCGCTATCCACCTGGTGACTCAGCCGCGGTTCCCCGATCCGGACTCCGCCGTCGCCAAGGGCTCGCTGCTGGCGCCGATGCCCGGCTCCGTGGTGCGCGTCGGCGCGACCGTCGGCGACCAGGTCACGGCCGGCCAGCCCCTGATCTGGCTGGAAGCCATGAAGATGGAACACACCATCGCCGCACCGGATTCCGGTGTGCTCGCCGAACTCAACGTGCAACCCGGGCAGCAGGTCGATGTCGGCGCTGTCATGGCCCGCATCGAACCCCCCGTAAACCCCGAAGGAGAATGACAAATGAGCTTCATCGAATCCGAAGAGCGCAAGGCGCTGCGCGAGGCCGTCGTCGGGATGGCCGCGAAGTTCGGCCAGGACTACTTCCTGGACAAGGCCCGCGCCGGGCAGCACACCGACGAATTGTGGGCTGAGGCCGGCAAACTCGGCTTCCTGGGCGTCAACATGCCCGAGGAGTACGGCGGTGGTGGTGCCGGGATGTACGAGCTGAGCCTGGTCATGGAAGAGATGGCCGCAAACGGCTGTCCGCTGCTGATGATGGTCGTCTCGTCGGCCATCAACGGCACCATCATCTCCAAGTACGGCACCGAGGAGCAGAAGAAGCGCTGGGTCCCGGGTCTCGCGGACGGCTCGCTCACCATGGCTTTCGCGATCACCGAACCCGACGCCGGCTCCAACAGCCACCGCATCACCACGACGGCCCGCCGCGATGGCAGCGACTGGATCCTGTCCGGGCAGAAGGTCTTCATCTCGGGCATCGACCAGGCGGACGCCGTGCTGGTGGTCGGACGCACCGAAGACCACAAGACCGGCAACCTGAAGCCGGCGCTGTTCGTGGTGCCCACCGATGCGCCGGGCCTGACCTGGACCAAGATCGAGATGGAGATCATCAGCCCGGAGAGCCAGTTCCAGGTGTTCCTGGACGAGGTGCGGCTGCCGGCCGATGCGCTCGTCGGCTCCGAAGACGCCGCCATCGCGCAGCTGTTCGCCGGGCTGAACCCCGAGCGGATCATCGGTGCGGCCATGGCCGTCGGCACCGGTCGTCTCGCCATCCGCACCGCCACCGAGTACGTCAAGACCCGCCAGGTGTGGAAAGTCCCGGTCGGTGCTCATCAGGGCATCTCGCACCCGCTCGCCCAGATTCATATCGAGCTCGAGTTGGCCAAGCTGATGATGCAAAAAGCCGCGACGCTGTATGACGCCGGTGACGACTTCGGCGCCGCCGAGGCGGCCAACATGGCCAAGTACGCCGCCGGTGAAGCGTCGGTGCGCGCCGTCGATCAGGCTGTGCAATCGTTGGGCGGTAACGGCCTGACCAAGGAGTACGGCATCGCCGCCGCCGTCACCGCATCGCGGTTGGCGCGGATCGCTCCCGTCAGCCGGGAAATGGTGCTGAACTTCGTCGCACAGACCTCGCTGGGCCTGCCGCGCTCGTACTGAACAGGAACCCCATGACCGCCCTTGTGCATTACTCCGTCGAAGACGGCGTCGCCCGATTGACGCTGGATTCACCGCACAACCGCAATGCGATGTCGACCGCACTGGTAGACCAGCTGCGGCAGGGCCTCATCGATGCGGCCGACGATCCGGGCGTGCGGGTGGTGGTGCTCGGCCACACCGGCGGCACCTTCTGCGCCGGCGCTGACCTCAGTGAAGCCGCCGGACGCGATCCCGGCGACCTTGCCACGGCCCGCGCCCTGGAGGCCGCAAGGTTGCTGCGATCGATCCTGGAGCTGCCCGTTCCGGTGATCGCCGCCATCGACGGCCACGTCCGGGCGGGCGGCATGGGACTGATCGGTGCCTGCGACCTGGTTGTCGCAGGCACCGCAAGCACCTTCGCATTGACCGAGGCCCGAATCGGCGTGGCGCCGTCGATCATCTCGCTGACGCTGCTGCCGAAGATGACGGCCCGTGCGGCGGGTCGCTACTTCGTCACGGGTGAGAAGTTCGGTGCTGAGGAGGCCGAACGGATCGGCCTGGTGACCATCGCGACAGACGACGTACCTGCCGCGGTGGCGAAACTGACCGATGAGATCACCAAGGGCTCACCGCAGGGTCTGGCCACGTCGAAGGCGCTGACCACGGCGTCGATCCTGGCTGATTTCGACCGCGATGCCGAGAAGCTGGCCAAGCAATCGGCAGAGTTGTTCGTCTCCGACGAGGCACGGGAAGGCATGATGGCCTTCCTGCAGAAGCGGCAGCCGAACTGGAGTAAGTGATCCACATCCCGTAACGGATATGACGTCGATGCGGCCACAGTTTGTAACAGCAGCCTTGCAAGTTGCTGTGATCGTCGTAGGCTCGATTTGATGAGCACCCCAGGTTCGCGCGCACAGATGCGCGCCGCCGATACCGACCGGATACAGGTCGCTCACCTCCTCAGCGACGCGGCCGCGCAGGGGCGGCTGCCGATGTCCGAGTACGAGGACCGACTGAACCGCGCCTATTCGGCGCAGACGTACGCCGAACTGTTGAAGCTGAGCGCCGACCTGCCGTACATCACCACCGCACCGTGGGAAGCGGGCGGCGAATGCCACCCCGCGCCCTCGACGTTGCTGCTGGCGATCATGAGCGGATTCGAGCGGCGGGGCCGCTGGAACGTGCCACAGCGGCTGACGTCGTTCTCGTTGTTCGGCGGCGGCGTCATCGATCTGCGGTACGCAGATTTCACCTCTCCCGACGTCGAGATCCACTCCTACTCGATCTTCGGTGGCCAGACGATCCTGCTGCCACCGGAGGTCAACGTCGACGTCCACGGTGTCGGTGTCATGGGCGCGTTCGACCACCTCGGGCAGCGGGGCACCCCCGGGGCCCCGCGCGTCACCATCCGTGGCTTCTCGCTGTGGGGCCGCGTCGGCATCAAATCCAAGAAGCGCAAGCCTCCGCCCTCCTAGCTCCCTCACGACGAGCTTGCGCAGGGGCTGGACCTCCCACGAGCGTGCGCGTCTGCCCCCAACACGCCGTCATAGGCGTGCACATTGGTGACGTTCGCGGCCGACGAGCGTGACAAAACTACACAGCATCGGGTACTCGGGCTCATAGCGCGCACTTAAGCTCGCCCTTCACCATTGCGTCATGCCCACGCAGTCAGCGGAGTGGATGGCCACGGCACGGCTGTTGCGCCGCACCGGTTTCGGCACCACCGGTCGCGCCGTCGATGCTGCCGTCGCGCAACCGGACCATCTGACCGCAGCGCTCGACTCGCACCCAGAGGCCGATCCCGGCGCCAAATCGACGCCCCTGCCGGAGTTCCGCGCGTCCATCCCACCCGGCAAAGGCGCGACCGCCGCAGCGCGGAAGGAGTACAACCGCGGTCTCAACGATGAGATGCACACCCTGTCACAGTGGTGGCTGAACCGCATGGTGGCGGTACAGCAGCCGGTCCACGAGAAGCTGACTTTGCTGTGGCACAACCACTTTGCCACCTCTGCGCGCAAAGTCCGGGCCGCAGGGCTGATGGCCATACAGAACCAGAAACTACGGACCGGCGCACTCGGCGACTTCCGGTCGCTCGCGTACTCGATGCTCACCGACCCGGCCATGCTGCGCTGGCTGGATGGTCAGCAGAACACCGAGAAGGCCGCCAACGAGAATTTGTCTCGCGAGTTCATGGAGCTCTTCGCGCTCGGCCACGGGAACGGCTACACCGAATCCGACGTGCGAGAAGGGGCCCGTGCACTGACCGGGTGGGTGATCAATGACGGGCAGTCCAGCCTGGTCCACAAACGGCACGACGCCGGAGACAAGACCGTGCTGGGTGTGACGGGTGCCCTGGACGCCGCGGGATTCTGTGAC
Source organism: Mycolicibacterium sp. HS_4_1 (assembly GCF_054515875.1). Classification (NCBI taxonomy): domain Bacteria; kingdom Bacillati; phylum Actinomycetota; class Actinomycetes; order Mycobacteriales; family Mycobacteriaceae; genus Mycobacterium; species Mycolicibacterium sp. HS_4_1. The sequence goes on along the minus strand of NZ_CM137261.1, from coordinate 865,705 downwards.
GCCGTGCTGGCACGACCGGAGTCTGGCGAGTTTGTGGCGCAACGGCTCTGGCAGCAACTCGCGTCGGACGACCCGCCGTCGGCGCCGACGTTGTCTCGACTGGTCGGCGCATACGGCACCGACCGCGACTTGAAGGCACTGACCCTGGCCATCCTGACCGACCCGGAGTTTCTCTCCCACCCCGCGTCCCTGGTGAACACTCCGGTGGAGTGGACCGTCGGGCTGGTGCGTGCCCTCAAGGTGCCGACGACGCGGAATGCGCAGCTGATCGACCAAACCCTGAAAATGCTTGGCCAGCAGCCCTTCTACCCGCCAGACGTCGGTGGCTGGCCGCGTGGCCAGGCCTGGCTGTCCACCGCGGGCGCAGGAGTGCGGCTACGCGCGGCCACCGCGCTGGCCCGTAAGGGTGACCTCTCCGCCATATCCGACGCGGCACCGTCGGATCGCATCGACGCGGCCGGATACCTGCTCGGCATCGGCTCGTGGTCGGACCAGAGCGCAGCCGCGCTGCGCCCCCTGGTCAACCGCCCACCCGAACTGGTGGCCACTGCGGCGAACACGCCCGAGAACCTGACGTCGTAGGGGTGCACATGGTTGAGATGAATCGGCGCAGGTTTCTGTTCGCCAGCACGGGATTGACCGCGGCGGGACTGCTGGCCGGCGCCACCTTCGGATTGCCCGACCTGCTGCAGGCCGCGCACGATCGTCCGCTGGCACAGGGCTCGGGCGTCCTGGTGCTGGTCACGATGTACGGCGGCAACGACGGCATCAATACGCTGATCCCCTACGCAGACTCGGCCTACCACCAGTCCCGGCCCGAATTGGCTTACGCCGCATCCGATGTGCTGCATCTGGACTCGGCGCTCGGGTTGAACCCCGGGATGCCCGGGCTGGCCAAACTGTGGCAGCAGCAGCAATTGGCGGTGATCCGCGGAGTCGGCTATCCCAAACCCGACCACAGTCATTTCCGATCGATGGACATCTGGCAGACCGCCTCGCCGGACGAGCCGGTGGCTACCGGTTGGATCGGACGGTGGCTCGACGCGACCGGGGACGACCCGCTGCGCGCGGTGAACGTCGGCACGGTCCTGCCGCCCCTGGCGGTCGGCGAAAAAGTTACCGCTGCAGCACTTTCGGTCAATGGTGACCATACGGTCAAGTCGTTCGCCAACACCATCGACGCCCTGGGCACACCGGCCGCTCAGGACACTCCGGCCATGGCGATGGTGCGCCAGTCGTATCGGGCCGCGCAGACGACCGACGCTGCGCTGCAGCCCGCCACGCAATCCGATACGCGGCCCGCATCGCACAAGGGTAAGTCGCCGACCACGAAGGACAAGTCGGACAATGCCCTCGCTGACCAGCTCGGGGTGGTGGCACGCTGCATCAAGGCCGGCGTCCCGACGCGGGTGTACAGCGTGAGCTTGGGCGGATTCGACACTCACGCCAACGAACGCGGGACCCAGCAGCGGCTGCTGAGCCAACTCGACACCGCGGTGACCGGCTTCCTCGACCAGATGGCCGGCGACCCGCACGGAAGAAACGTTGTGCTGATGGCGTATTCAGAGTTTGGTCGCCGAGTACGCGCCAACGCGTCGCAGGGCACCGACCACGGCACGGCCGGCCCGATGTTCATCGCCGGCGCCCCGGTCAAGGGTGGTTTCTACGGCGACGAGCCGTCACTGACCGATCTGGACAACGGAGATCTGAAGGTCACCACCGACTTCCGCGACGTCTATCACGAGGTCCTCGCCCGGACGCTCGGGGCAGATCCGGACCCCGTGGTGGGCGGGGGCCGCAAGGACGTCGGCTTCCTCGCGTGATCAATCCGGGGTAACCCCAGGCCAAGGCATCCCGCCAGTTGACTGTGCACCTACGCAGCCGGCCACCTCGATCTTTGTCTGCGTAGACGCAATCTCAATGCGCACAGGACTTTTGCTTGTCGACTGCTCAGCAGCCAAAGAGCGGGGGTACTTAAAGCTATCGGCGTCGAGCCCTACGCCGAATGTGCAGCTTTCTATGCCGGATCCCGTCCGCAGCGCCACCAGAAGCTGCACGTTCGACGTAGCACTCGGGACGATATGGGTGTTCGACGCCCGGATGGATTCAGCGCCGGCGCCGCCGCGAGCGCAGGTAGTCACCGACGACGGCCGCACCCAATCCGTCGAGTTCCGGCACCACGACACGTCCTTCGACGCGGCGCGCCACCTGGTCGATGAACCGGGCCAGGCCGGGATCACTCCCCAACCGGAAGATGGTGATCTGCGCGCCCATTCGGGCCACCTCGTCGAAGCTGCGCACCGTGAAGGCGATGGTGCGCGGATGCGGTGGGTAGTCGAAGAACGTCGCCGGCGGCTGAGCCGCCGATCTGGCTCCAGTCCCGTTTCCATACACCTCCAGATGGGCCGTCGGCTCACCGTCGGTGACGACCAGGATGACCGGCTGTGCATTGGGATGCCGACGCAGATGCCGGCCGGCGAGCAACAGTGCGTGGTGCAAATTGGTGCCCTGCTCGTAGACGCCTTCCAGCCCGGTCAGTTCAGCCGCCGAGACGGTGCGGGCATGCCGGCCAAAAGCGATGATCTGCAACGCATCCGAGCGGAATCGGGTGCTCACCAGGTGGTTGAGCGCCAGCGCGGTGCGCTTCATCGGCAGCCACCGATTCTCCATCACCATGGAGAACGAGGTGTCCACCAACAGCGCCACCACGGCCTGGGTGCGGGTCTCGGTTTCCGAGATCTCCACATCGTCGACGCTGATCCGCAGCGGGCCGTCCTGACCCGTACCCGCCTGCCGCAGCACCGTGTTGGTCAACGTGCGCGTCACGTTCCAGGGCTCGGTGTCACCGAACTGCCACGGCCGGGTGGCACCCGTCAGTTCGCCTGCCGCACCCGCCCGGCGGGTATCCCGTTCGCCGTGCCTGCCGGAAAGCTGTTGCGCTACATCGCGCAGCGCCGCCTGCCCGAGCTGGCGCATGGCTTTGGGCGACAACCGCCACTGCCCGTCCGAGCCACGATCCAGGAAGCCCTGGTTCATCAGGGTGCGTTCCAGCTCCGCCAAGGCCCGTGCGTCGACGGCGGCCTCGTCACCCAGTTGCCGGGCCAGCATGTCCAGATCAACATCGTCCATCTGAGCACCGGCGTAACTCTGCGAAAGCTGTTCCGCCAGCTGCTCCAACTCAGCGATATCCTCCATCGCCTGAGCGGCCTCACCCATACCCAGCGGATTGTTGCCCGTGAAACTCCGTTCCCCCGTCCAGTCCTCACCCGGGCGGGCAGCCTGCAGGTTGGCGTCGAGTCGGCCGAGCGCGTTCATCAACGACGGCGACCCGAAGGCCTGCTGTGCCAACGCATCCAATTCGGCTCGCTGATCCGGGGACAGGCTGTTGCGGAATCGCTGCGCAGCCGCGGCACGCTGGGCCAGGGAGTCCAGCAGCTCGTCGACATTCTGCGGATTCTCCGGGAAGAACTGGCCGTGCTTGGCCATGAAGTCCTGGAAATCCTGTTGGGTGTCTTCACCCTTGGCGTGTTTCTCCAACAGGTTGTTCAGGTCGTCGAGCATGTCACTCACGGCCTGCCGGTCCTCGTCGGTGGCGTTCTCCAGCGCATCCTTCATGCCCGCGAACCGCTGGTCCAGCATCTCCCGGCCCAACAGATCCTTGATCTGGTCGTACTTCTGCCGCGCTTCTCCCGAGCGCCAGTCGTATTCGGAGAGCTCCTGCACGGCCTTGGCCGGTGACGGCGACAACGACTCCAGCTGCAATTCGCCGAACCGCGCGTCGTCGTCGAGAGCCCGGGCCAGTTCCTTGCGTTCGGCGAGCACCGCCTCGTCGAGCAGCTTCTTGATCTCCTGTAGCGTGCCGTCAAGGTTGTTGCGCGACAGCAACTCCCGCCGACGCCGGTTGGCCTCGGCGGCCAGCCGGTCGGCGCCGCGCATGTTCTGGGTACCGCGCCGCAGCAGCTCGGACAGCGCGCGCCGGGGCGACGCGCCTTCCATGACGTCCTGCCCGATCTGCTCCAGCGCCTCCCGGAGATCGACGGGAGGCGCCAGCGGGTCGGGGCCGCCGGTGTAGCGCGAGTACCGCGAGAGGTTCCTATGCCCCATGGCCGCACTCCTCAACGCAGCTCGTCCCTCGCTGCTTGATCGTCGTCCGGCTAGCCATATACCGTTTCGCCGTCGTCAGAGGTCTTGTCGATGCGCTTGGCCAGATATAGCGCTTCCAGCGCCAGCTCGACGGCCGCCGCCCGCTCGCCGTCCGACTGCGCACCCAGCCGGTCGGCGACCGCATCGATCACCGGCAGGTCAGGCAGCGCGGCCAGCACGTCCTTGGCCGACACCCGCTCGCCCGTCGTCACCGGTGAATCCCCTTCCACCGCAGCGACCAACGACCCGACGTCGATGCCACCGAGCAGCCGCTGTGCGGTGTCTGCGGTCGCGCGGCGCAGCAAGTGTTCCAGCACCGCCTGCTCACGTCCTTCCTCGCCGGACTCGAATTCCAGCTTGCCGCGCAGCACGCCGATCACCGTCTGCAGATCGACCACGCGGGCCACGGGGTCTTGCTCACCCAGGATCGCGGAACGATGCTGGGCCGCCGCACCGACGGTTTCCGCCGCAGCGATGGCGAACCTGGCCGAGACGCCCGACCGCTGATCGATCGACTGCGACTCACGCAGGTACCGCGCAAAGCGAGCCAGAATTTGCAGCAGGTACTCCGGCACCTCGGCGCCCAGGTGCGCCTCCTGCTTGATGACGCCCACCTCGGCGTCAAGCTCCAGCGGGTAGTGGGTCCGAATCTCGGCACCGAAGCGGTCCTTCAGCGGCGTGATGATGCGGCCACGGTTGGTGTAGTCCTCGGGGTTTGCGCTGGCGACCACGAGCACGTCCAGCGGCAGACGCAGGGTGTAGCCGCGGACCTGGATGTCGCGCTCCTCCATCACGTTGAGCATCGCGACCTGAATGCGCTCGGCGAGGTCGGGCAGCTCGTTGATCGCGACGATGCCGCGGTGCGCCCGCGGGATGAGGCCATAGGCGATGGTTTCCGGGTCCCCCAGGCTGCGTCCCTCGGCGACCTTGATGGGGTCGATGTCGCCGACCAGGTCGGCGACGCTCGTGTCGGGCGTTGCCAGCTTCTCGAAATAGCGCTCACTGCGGTGTTGCCAGGTGATCGGGAGGTCGTCGCCTGAATCCGCGGCCCGGCGGATCGACTCGGGCGTGATCGGCGAGTAGGGGTGCTCACCGAGCTCCGAGCCCGCGATGACGGGCGTCCATTCGTCCAGCAGCCCGACCAGACCGCGCAACAGGCGGGTCTTGCCCTGGCCGCGTTCACCGAGCAGCACGACATCGTGCCCGGCGATCAGCGCGCGCTCGAGCTGTGGCAGGACGGTGTCCTCGAATCCGAAGATGCCGGGCCAGACGTCCTTGCCGTCAGCCAGCGCTGCCAGCAGGTTCTCGCGGATCTCGGTCTTGATGCCCCGTTCGCGGTGGCCCGTTGCTTTCAGCGCGCCGACGGTCTTGGGCAGATCGGCTGGCAGGTCGTTAGGTGATGTCACGACCTCCACGCTACGACGGTGCTTCGTGACCGGCAGCACCTTGGGCTCCGGACCTTTACCCAGTACCCTCGGTATCGTGAACTCGCTCGACTGGACTCACCGCCCCACCGACCTCGAGTTCGGCCCCGCCGCGTGGCAGAGCCGACTGCTCGGCGGGTTGACCGCGGTGTTCGTCCGCCCGGTAATCGCCCTGCTCACGCTCATTGGCATGATCGTCAACCGGTTCCATCCCGACCTGGTCCAACGCGGCCGCTACGACATCATTGACGGGCCGTTCCGCGCGTTCCGCGCGCTGCCCGGCACGACGGTGACACCGATCGCGTTGGACGACTGCGACGCCGAATGGATCGTCGCGCCGAACGCCCAGGCGTCCGATCGCGTGATGATCTACTTCCACGGTTCGGCGCTGATCACCCTCGGCCTGAACTCGCACCGCCGCTGGGCCAGCAAGCTCTCGGCCGCGACCGGCGCGCGGGTGCTGAACGTGGGCTATCGACTGGCACCGCAGGCCCTGATCGAGGACGCCATCGCCGACGGCGTGTGCGCCTACCGACTGGTGTTGGCCTCCGGCGTCGACGCGAAGAAGATCGTGTTCGCGGGCGACTCTGCCGGCGGCCTGATCGCTACCGGCACCGCACTCGCTGTGCGTGATGCGGGCCTGCAGGTGCCTGCCGGCCAAATCCTGCTGTCGCCGCTGACGTCGTCCGACATGAATCTGAAGTACAACGCGATGCTCGAACACCGCGATGTGCTGTTCCCGTTCATGGCGGTGAAGTACCTCTACGACGTGTTCGCGACGAAGAACGGCACCCATCCGGTGCCGGAGATGCCGACCGAAGCCGACCTGCACGGCCTGGGACCGACGCTCCTGCAGGTCGGCAACAGCGAGATGCTGCGCAACGACTCGTTCGCGCTCGCCGACGCGCTGCGCGCGGCCGGCGCTCTCGCCTGGGTTCAGGTCTGGGACAAGGCGATGCACATGTTCCAGCTGAGCTTCGACATCAACCCGGATGCCCGCAAGGCCGTCACCGAGATCGTGGACTTCTTCGAATACGCCACCACGCAGCAGCCCCGCGAGGTCGCCTCTTAACCACGCGCCGACCATTCGGCGCGCAGAAAGGTGAGCAGCCGCCGAGCCGCGGGCGTGACCGCGGTCGACGCCCACGCGAGTGCGATCTCTCGCTGATAGGTGTTGGGTGTCAACGGAATTTCCCGCACCTTGCGCGACGTGTGCTCATCATGCGGTAGCAGCGCAATACCCATCCCCCGCCCTACGAGCTCGCGGATCGTTGAGAATTCGGTGATCTCCACCGGCACGTGTGGCGTGAATCCCGAGTCACGGCACCAGCTTTCAGTCGCCTGCCGCAGGTGATAGCTGGCCGGGTTGGCGATGAACGTCTCGTGTCGCAATTCGTCCAAGCGGAGACGACGACGCGCGGAGAGCGGATGGGCCGCGGGTAACACGGCCCGGATCTGTTGGCCGCCGATCACCACATGGTCGACGTCGCCGGGCGGAGGGATGACCACTGCCACATCGAGCGTCCCGGCGTTGAGGTCTGCGGCCAGTTCGCTGCCGTGAGCTTGTTTGATCTGCAGCCTGATTCCCGGTGCGCGCCGGTGGAATTCGGTGATCAGGCTGGGAACCACGCCGGCTCCCATGGTCAGGGGGAAGCCGAACCGGATGGTGCCGTACTCGGGGTCGGCTTCCCCTGCAATCGTCTCGATGGTGACTTCGAGCTCACGCAGCGGACGCCGCGCCCGCTCGGCAAGCTGCACTGCGGCCGGTGTCAGACGCACCGACCGCCCCTCCCGAACGAGCAACGGGACGCCCAACGTCTTCTCCAACGCATGAATGCGGCGGCTCATCGACGACTGCGGAATCCCCAGACTGTCAGCGGCCCGGGTCATGTGCCCATCGTGGGAATCAAGTTCCTCGAGCGCCCGCAGTTGCGGTGCGAGCTGGCTCATCCATTGATCCATATTCGGATGGTAATGGCCAAAACATTCATTGGACGGATTGAATACCACGGAGTGATGCTGGGTACATCGAGACAAGGAGCAACAATGCCTACCGTCGAACCCGAAATCGCCGACGTTCTCCTCATCGGTGGCGGCATCATGTCAGCCACGCTCGGCGCCATGATCAGCACGTTGGAGCCGAAGTGGCGAATCGTGTTGATCGAGCGAGCATCCGACATCGCAACCGAGAGCAGCGGACCGTGGCACAACGCCGGCACCGGCCACTCGGGCTATTGCGAGCTCAACTACATGCCCGACCCAGCCGACGGCTCGGTGGCCGTCGAGATCGCGAAGCAATTCCATCTGTCCCGACAATGGTGGGCATACCTGGTCGACCAGGGCCTGCTCGATCCGACGACGTTCGTCCATGGCACGCCCCACATGGATGTGGTGTTCGGCGACCACGACGTGGCGTACCTGCGGCAGCGGTTCGAGACCCTCAGTGCCGACCCGATGTTCGCCGATCTCGAGTTCAGCGATGATCCCACGACAATCGCCGGCTGGGCGCCGCTGGTGATGGCGGGCCGCGACCCGGCGCAAGAGGTCGCGGCAACCCGGCACCCCGGCGGCACCGATGTCGACTTCGGAGCGCTCACGCGCGGATTGACCCGAATCATCACCTCGAACGGAGGCGAAGTCCGGCTCGGTCATGATGCGCACCGACTGCGCCAGGATGCGGACGGGACCTGGCTCGTCAGCGGTCGACGTATCGACGCGCGCAACAGGTTTCAGCTGAGGGCGCGGCACGTGTTCGTCGGCGCCGGCGGTTTCGCCCTGCGCCTGCTGCAGCGCGCGCACCTGCCAGAAGTCCGGGGCTACGGTGTCCTGCCCGTCGGCGCAGCCTTTCTCCGATGCTCGCAACCCGACGTCGTCGCCCAGCATGACGCCAAGGTCTACGGCCAGGCCGCGATAGGCGCCCCACCGATGTCGGTGCCGCACTTGGACAAACGGGTGATCGCCGGTGAGGACTACCTGATGTTCGGCCCGTATGCGACGTTCAGCACCAAGCTCCTCAAGGGCGGCAAGCTGACCGACTTCTTCACGACGCTGCGGTGGCACAATCTGCATGTGCTGGCCGCCGCGGCCGCGCAGAGTATGCCGCTGATGCGCTACGTGATCAGCGAGTTGCTGACCACACGCAGCGGGAAAATCAAGCAGCTGCAACGGTATTACCCGGACGCCGATCCCCAGGACTGGGAGTTGGTGCCGGCGGGACAACGTGCCCAAATGGTCACCCCGGACGCCGAACACATCGGTGCACTGCGATCAGGAACCGAGCTCGTCTGCTCGGCAGACGGCTCGATCGCCGGACTGCTGGGTGCCTCACCGGGCGCCTCGACCGCCGTGCCGATCATGCTCGAGCTGTTGCAGCGGTGCTTCCCCGAGCGCTGGGCCATCTCCTGGCACGTACGCCTGGACACCGCACTTGCCAACCGAGACACCGAGGTACGGCTGGGCCTCTGACGCCAAGTGGCCAGGTTCGCACGAAACATCCGCGTGCAAGCCTGGCCACTTGCGACAATGAGACCTTAGTGGGCGAAGTGCCGAGCCCCCGTCAGGTACAGCGTGATGCCCGCAGCCGCGGCGGCCGCGGTTACTTCGTCGTCGCGGACCGAACCGCCGGGGTGCACAATGGCTTTCACACCAGCGTTGGTCAGGGTCTCCAGGCCGTCCGGGAACGGGAAGAAGGCATCGGAGGCGGCAACAGCGCCGCGTACCCGGTCACCGCCCCGCTCGACCGCGAGCCGGGCCGCATCGACCCGGTTCACCTGGCCCATGCCGACCCCGACCGTGGCGCCGTTGGCGGCGACCACGATCGCGTTCGACTTCACCGCACGGCACGCACGCCACGCAAACACCAAGTCGGCCAACGTTTGCGGGTCGGCCGGCGTACCGGTCGCCAGGGTCCAGTTCGCCGAGTCGTCACCGGGCGCGTCCAGCGCGTCGCGCTGCTGCACCAGCAGGCCACCGCTGACCTGACGGTATTCGACTGCGGCGCCCTCAGGTTCCGACGCCACCAGGATGCGAATGTTCTTCTTGCGGCTCAGGATTTCGACGGCGCCCGGTTCGAACGCGGGGGCGACGATCACCTCGGTGAAGATGTCGGCGACGGTCTCGGCCATCTCCTCGGTCACCGCCGTGTTGGCTGCGATGACGCCACCGAACGCGCTCAGCGGGTCGCACTCGTGCGCCTTGCGGTGCGCGTCGGCAACCGAGATCGATGACACCGCAATGCCGCACGGGTTGGCGTGCTTGATGATCGCCACACAGATGTCCTCGTGGTCGAACGCTGCCCGCCACGCCGCATCGGCGTCGGTGAAGTTGTTGTAGGACATCTCTTTTCCGTGCAGCTGCTCAGCCTGAGCCAGACCTGGCCAGCCGGCGTCGTCGCGGTAGAGCGCGGCCTTCTGGTGCGGGTTCTCGCCGTAGCGCAGCACATCACTGCGTCGCCAGGTCGAACCGAGCCAAGCGGGCATGCCGGCAGCGGACGCCTCGTCGTCGCCGGGCACCAGCACCGACCCCATCCAGGACGCCACGGCCACGTCGTACTCGGCGGTGTGCCGGAAAGCCACCGACGCCAACTTCTTCCGCTCTTCGAGCGTGAAGCCGCCGGCCCGGACGGCGGCCAGTACACCGTCGTAACCCAGCGGGTCCACGACAACGGCGACGCTCGGGTGGTTCTTCGCCGCGGCACGCACCATCGACGGGCCACCGATGTCGATCTGCTCGACGCACTCGTCCTCGGACGCACCCGACGCCACGGTCTGCGTGAACGGGTACAGGTTCACCACAACGAGTTCAAACGCCTCGACGCCGAGCTCGTCCAGTGCAGCCAGGTGCTCGGCCTTGCGGGTGTCGGCCAGCAGGCCGGCGTGCACGCGCGGATGCAGCGTCTTGACCCGGCCGTCCAGGACCTCCGGGAAGCCCGTGACCTCTTCCACGGGGGTAACCGGAATACCCTCGGCAGCAATGGTTTTCGCAGTCGATCCGGTCGATACCAGGATCACGCCGGCCGCGTGCAGCCCGCGAGCCAGCTCCGGCAGGCCGGTCTTGTCGTACACGCTGATCAGCGCCCGTCGAATCGGTCGTCGCGTCATCCTATTGCTCCTCACCTCCGCGGCACCCGATGGCCGCCTTTCGCCCACTCCACGTCACACCGCGGAGGGCTACCGCGGCGATCACATCTACCAGCAGTCGTCGCTCGACGACCTTGATCCGTTCGTGCAGCGACGATTCATCGTCGTCGTCGAGTACCAGCACCGGCTCCTGCGCCAGGATCGGCCCGGTATCCGTGCCCGCATCCACCAGGTGCACCGTGCTGCCGGTGACCCGCACCCCGTACGCGAGGGCCTCGGACACCGCATGCGCCCCGGGAAACGACGGCAGCAGCGCGGGATGGGTGTTCAGCACCCGTCCCTGGAAGCGCGAGAGAAACATCGGTCCGAGAATCTTCATGAAGCCCGCCGAGACCACCAGGTCCGGCTCATGGGCTGCGACCGCTTCGGTCAGTGCGACGTCCCACGCCGCCCGGTCGGCGTGGTCGCGCAACTGGGTCGTGAACGTCGCCGCGCCTGCGGCCGCGCCGACCTCCAGCGCCCGGCAATCGCGGTCCGTTCCGACCGCCACGACATGCGCCGGGTAGTCCCCGACGGCTGCTGCCAGCACTGACTCGAGCAGCGAGCCGGTCCCCGACGCCAGGACGACGAGCCGCGCCGGCGCTGTCGGGGGGACACGGAGCGGTTGCTGCACGCAAGCAGCCTAGTGGCCACGTCGGCTGAGCCGACTAGTGGCCGTCGTCGTCGACGACGAAATGCGCCTCAGGGTCCTCGTCAGGGTCGAAAGCGACGGGTTCGCCGATGCGATCGGTCGTGCCGGACTGATACGCCTCTGCCGGCGCCGGGGTCATGTCCGGTTCCGGACGCGCCGGCCGGCGGGGTTCAGCAGGTTTCGCCTCCGGCTCGGGCTCGGGGACAGGCTCCGGCTCCGCAGTCTGTTCGAACGCCGGGCCACCGGCGAAGTGCGAATCGTCATCGACAGCCGCAGCGGTCGCCGTCACGTCACCGAACAGCTTCTCGGTCACAGGTTCGTCGTCCTCGACGGCATCGGACGCGCCCGGTTCCTTGTCATACGGTTCGTCGTCCACCGGTACGACGGGCGCCGGTGCGACGGGCGCCGGCCGTTCGGGCCGACGCGTCAGGCCACCGGCCATCACTACCGTCAGGCCACCGATCGACACGAACCACAGGAACACTGCAGGCCCGAACGTCGTCTGGTCCACGCCGAGCTCACCGAAGTTGCCCAGGCGACCGCTGCCCGCGATCGACAGCAGGACCATCATCACCGCAGCGAGCAGCGACGCCACCGCCAATTTGGCGAACGCAATCGGCCAGGGGGCCGGACGCCGCGCGCACTGCTGCCCCACCGCCACGGCCGAGGCTGCCGCGACGATCAGCAGCGCCACCCACACCGGGCCGAGCGGCGGCGACGGCACCGCGGCCAGCACCGGCACGGCAGGAACGTCGCCGCCGAGCACCGTGAACGAGCTGAACGTCGCCAACCCGATGTGCACGCTGGACCCGACAGCCACCGCCGCCGCTCCGACCATGACGTTCGGGATGTACAGCGCGGACAGCACGGTCAGGCTGAGCTGGCCGAACACCGAATCAGTGATCCCGAAGAGGTCATGCATGGTCCCCCAGTGCACGACCATCGAGCCGACCGCGACCAATCCCGACAGCCCGAGGAGCGCCAGCACGCCGGCCATCGCCGCGCGCAGGGCCTCGGGAAGCCAGTACGGCAGGTGGGCGTCGGTCAGCAGTCGCCCCTGCAGTCGCGAGCCGACGCCGATGGCCGCACCGAAGGCATGTACGGCCAGGACGCAGCCGAACGCCTGGAGCGCGCTGGGCGTCTGCAACTCGGTGAGCACAGACGACGCATCATGGATCACCGCGATCGCAATCGCCGCAATCAGCAAAGGGCCACCGAGCGCTGACGCGACGATCCACCGCACCACGAACCATGACGCACCCGGCCGCGTCGCGGCCGCCGTGGTGCGTGCGGTGCCCCAGACCATCGCCAGCAGCGGGGCCAGCGGCATGACACCGAGTTCGGCACCGGCGATGGACACGGGCACGCCGTGCACGCCCAGCCACATGCTGGCCATCGCACCGAACGCGCCGGTCAGATCACTGTTGGCGATGACCAGCTGGATCAGCACCAGCGCAGCGATGATCGCCAGGGCGATGCCCGACGGGCCGAACGCAACCCGAAGCAGGTCACGCGCCTGGCGCGTACCGACTGGTCGGTTATCCACTAGCTGGGTCACTCCTCGCGAGGTCTTCACCCGCCTGTCGCGAGTGCCCTAGCGATTATGACGACGCCGGACCCGATTACTGCGGAGCCGGGGGCTGCTGGAAAGTCGTTGTCGGCTCCGAGCCGGACCCCGGAGCACCCGGAACACTCGGCGTCGAGGTGTACGACGACGATCCGGCTACCGGCTCAGCGGCCGAAGATGCCTGGCCGGACGACTGCTGCGGGGCCGACGACTGGCCGGCCGACTGCTGCGGCTGACCGAACGCGGGGAACCCGGTCGGAGGGGTCGGCGGACCGGAGTCGGCACCGTGCTGCGGCGTGCCCTGCGGACCGGTGTAACCGCCGATCGGCCCGTTCTGAGCCTGCGGCTGGTAACCACCCTGCTGGCCGAAGTGCTGGCCGGTCTGCTGACCGTACTGCTGCTGCGGCTGCTGGCCGTAGTACTGAGCCTGCGGGTTGTAGCCTTGGGCCGGGCCGCCGTAGTTGTACGGATCGGGCTGCGGGCGCGGCGCCGGGGGCTGGATGACGCCGGCGTCCAGCAGCAGCGCCGCCACGGCGCTACCTGCCTGCAGGACCGACAGCACCAGCACGGTGTAGAGGCCCCACTCGACCTCCACACCCTTGGGCGCCTGCACGATTTCGTTGATCACCAGCAGCAGAGCCAGCACCGCGAGGATGGCGACCCACGACTTGAAGCTCTTCTGCTTGGGCAACAGGCTCACACCGGCGAGCAGCGCGGCCAGCACGGCGACCACGATGGGCGCCTGGGTCAGGATGCTGCCGGTGCCCGCATCCAGGCCTCCCGCACCCCACTGGGGCGCGAAGTTCAAGCCGAAGATGAGCAGGCCGAGCGCCGCGACCGCGGTGGTCAGGTACTCAGGCAGTTTGCTCGGGCCGGCCGGCGCAGCGGGCGCAGCCGGGATCTGCTCGGGCAGACGATTGAACTGCTGGGTCGGCCCCGAGTACTGATTGTTGTACTGGCTGGGCTGCTGGGCGGGCGGGTAGCCGGAGTTACCGGGCTGGTACGTCATGACCTCTCCTGTACTGCTCGACTCGACCAACCACGCTAGCGCACTTCACTGCGGGTGCCCTGCATCAGTTGGACCCGCAAAGTACGGTCCTGACCGGCCGCGACAGCCTCGAGCAAACTTCCCGGCGCGTCACGCGGGGATGCGGATGGGACTTTCCGCAGCGTCCTGTTCGGCCGCCTCGATTTCCCGCACCAACGGCAGCACCTTCGCGCCGAAGTACTCGATTTCTTCCTGGAAATGCAGGAAGCCACCGAGGATCAGATCGACTCCCCGTTTGCGGTACGCAGCAATCCGTTCGGCGATCTGTTCCGGGGTTCCGATCAACTTGGTACGAAAACCGTCGTTGTACTGCACCAGATCCTCGAAGCTCGAGTCCGCCCACATGCCCTTCTTGTCGCCGGTGGCGTTGCCGGCCTGTTGCACCGCCTGCCGGAACCCTTCGACGGCCGGCCGGTTCGCCTTCGCGACGATTTCCTTGAGGACTTCCTTCGCTTCCTTTTCGGTATCGCGCGCGATGATGAAGCCGTTGAGCCCAAAGCGGACTTCGCGGGCAACCTGGCGGGCGTGGTCGCGAACATCCACGACTTGTTCGGTCACACCATCGAAGTCCCTGCCGTTGGAGAAGTACCAGTCGGCGTAGTGGCCACCGTTGCGGCGCGCGGCGCTCGAATTGCCGCCCTGGAACAGTTCGGGGTTCGGGCGCTCCGGTGTGTTGAGCGGCTTGGGCTTCAGCGTGAAGTCATGGATGCGGTAGAAGTCGCCGCGGAAATCCACGTCGTCCTCGGTCCAGATCTTGCGCAGCACCTGGAGGAATTCGGCACTGCGCCGGTATCGCTCGTCATGCTCGAGCCACGGCTCGCCCAGATGGGTGAATTCGTCCTTGAACCAACCCGATACGACGTTGACGGCGAAGCGGCCATTGGACAGGTGGTCGGCCGTGGCGCCCAGTTTGGCGAGCACGGCCGGCTGCCACAGACCCGGATGAACGGCCGCGATGACCTTGAGCCGTTCGGTGGCCAGCAGCAGCGCGAGGCTGAAACTCGTTGACTCATGCTGGTATTCGGCGCCGTAGCTGGCCTCGTACCGCACCTGACTGAGGGCGTACTCGAAGCCGTTGTTCTCCGCGGTCTGGGCGAGTTTCTTGTTGTACTCGTAGTTCCAGTCGGTGCGTTGTTCGATGTCGCTGGTCACGAGGCCGCCGCTGACGTTGGGCACCCAGTAGGCGAACTTGACGTGGTCGGCGATGCGTTCGGTCGTCATGCGTCCATGTCAACAAGCGAGGTGCACCGCCGTCGTGGGTAACGTTCGCGATGAAGTTATCTCCGACTTGGTTCACAGGCGTCTCGCGCCTGAGCTTTCAGGAAAAACGCCAGGTAATCCCCCTTGTCGAGGTTTCTCGCCACCCCCTCTTGCGCCCCGATACTGAAACACGTTCTAATCACGGTATGGACTACGGGCTCGTACTTTTCACCAGCGACCGCGGCATCAAGCCCGCCGCCGCCGCCAAATTGGCCGACGACCACGGCTTCACCACCTTCTACGTGCCCGAACACACGCACATTCCGATCAAGCGCCAGGCCGCACACCCCACCACCGGCGACGAGACGCTGCCCGACGACCGCTACATGCGCACGTTGGATCCGTGGGTGGCGCTCGGCTCGGCCGCGGCGGTCACTTCGCGCGTGCGACTGTCCACCGCAGTGGCGCTGCCCGTCGAGCACGACCCGATCACCCTGGCGAAATCCATTGCCACGCTGGACCACCTGTCCGGTGGCCGGGTATCGGTCGGTGTCGGATTCGGTTGGAACACAGACGAACTCCAGGACCACAACGTCCCGCCGGCACGGCGGCGCACCATGCTCCGGGAGTACCTGGAGGCCATGCGCGCGCTGTGGACTCAGGAAGAAGCCGAGTACGACGGCGAATTCGTGAAGTTCGGTCCGTCGTGGGCGTGGCCGAAGCCCGTGCAGTCGCATGTCCCGATTCTGGTCGGCGCAGCCGGTACCGAGAAGAACTTCAAGTGGATCGCCAAGTCGGCCGACGGCTGGATCACCACACCGCGCGACTTCGACATCGACGAGCCCGTCAAGCTGCTCCAGGACACCTGGGCCGCGGCCGGACGCTCGGGCGAACCGACCATCGTCGCGCTGGACTTCAAGCCGGACGCCGACAAGTTGGCGCGTTGGAAGAAACTCGGCGTGACCGAGGTGCTGTTCGGGTTGCCGGACAGCGACGAGGCCACCGTGTCGGCGTATGTCGAGAAGCTGGCGGGGAAACTGCGCGACTTCGCGATCTGAGATTCGGCCGGGCGCATTTGGCGTCGGCGCTTCCTAGTCACACTCGATCTGCGGCGGTCAAGGTTCCTTGACTGCCGCAGATCACTGTCATTTTCCGTCGGGTTCTGATTGCTGGCCGCCATAAACTGTTACCTATGGGGTGGGTCGTTAGGGCCTGGCGTGCCGTCGCAGTTCTGGCGGCAGCATCACTTCCGCTCATGGCGTGTTCGCAATTCAAGGACAGCTCGCATATACCCTCCATCCCGCGCGATGTCGGTTTTCCAGACCTCAATGCTTTCACGGCAGCAGATCTGGCCGAGTATTCCCGAGGCCGCGGAGCTGACTCGATTCTCACGTTCTCCACGCCCACGGGTCAACGTTGCCACCTTCCTGCCGATCGCGGTTCACAACCGACGGAAATCCGTTGCGTCGGACCAGTTCCAGGCCGACCACACGAATGGTCTATCAGCGTCCAACGCGGCCGCACGGCGCACATATCCGTCTATCTCAACAAAGGCTGATCTGTCCCCGCTGTTTCGAGCCGCGGTCATGCGAGTTGAGGGATCGAATAGGTGGATGTCCAGAGCGTTTCGAACTCCGTGGGGCTGATGTTACCGAGGTAGCTGTGGCGGCGTTCGACGTTGTAGAAGTTGTCGATGTAATCGGCCATGGCGGCGGCCAATTCGATGGTGGTGGCCCACTTGCGGGTGTTGAGTAGCTCGACCTGCATCCGGGCCCAGAACGACTCCATGGCGGCGTTATCGAAGCAGTCGCCCACCGTGCCGAATGAGCCGAGCAGGCCCCATCGGCGCATGTTCTCCCCGAAGCTCCAGGACGTGAACTGCGTGCCGTGATCGGTGTGCAGAATCGTTGAACCACTTCGGTTTCGGCTTTCGACGGCCATGTTGACCGCATTGTTGACCAATGCGGTGTCCGCGGTAGTTGAGAAGGTGCGGGCCACGATCATCCGGGAGAAGCAGTCCAAGATCGCGCAGCAGTACACCTTCCCATCACGCGCGGGGTGTTCGGTGATATCCGTGCACCAAAGTTCGTTGGGCCTGCTAGCAGTGAACCGTCGATTGACCAGGTCAACTGGGGTGTCGACGCCGATCAGGTTAGGTTTTCGCCGCCCGGGGCGCGGCAACCCGTAGAGACCTTGCTCGGACATGATCGAGTTGACAAGTTTGTGGTTGACGTTCATGTCGTAGTCGGCCAACAGCGCAGCGCGCACCCGCTTGCGCCCGTAGGTACCGCGGGATCGCTGATAGATCTCGGTGATTGTGTCAGCCACAATTAACCGCCGCACCTCACGGTCCGGGACGGGCCTGCGCCGGTGATACTGCAACAGGGAACGGGCCAATCCGGTTATCCGGCAGGCAGATCGGGCTGAGTGTCCTCGCGCGATCAGTCCCTCAGCGATCGCGCGTCGGCGTTTTGGGGGCACCACCGCCTGTTCGTCGAATAAGGCGCACGCGTCGCGTGTCAACGCCAACTCGGCCTCGAGTTGGGCGATGCGCTTGTGGGCGGCTGCCAGTTCGTCGGCCTCCACGCTCGGGGTGCCCTCGATGACGCCGGCATCGATGAGCGCTTGATGTTTCCAACGGAACAGCGTCGCCTGGCAGATACCGGTTTCGGCAGCCAACACGGCTACCGGTTCACCCGACCGAAGCCGGGCAACGATTTGCCGACGCACCGACGACGAATACTGACGGGGCATGTGACCTCCCGATGATCACTCTGCCCTCGACTCTCACAACCGTGGACCAACAACACGGGTACAGATCAGGCGGACCTGGAATGTGGGAGCCCCCTGCTCCGCCGTCACCCACATTGCCCAACCACCACGTGCTGAGGGCACATGGGAACGATGTCGCCTGCGGCGTCATCGACAACGGAACTGCCGCTTGCCACATCGGTGAACACGGTTTCGTACTCGCGGCTAGCGAACCCACCCTGTTCTGACACCCCGAGATCGACGAAACGGTCACGGAACCTACTGCGAAAACGACCTCTCGTTAATCTCGCCGAGTGAGGATCAAGCCAGTACAGCTCGATTACCCTCGTAGGTCGCGCTGACGACAATCTTCGCCCCCAGCGGCTCGCCGTCACACAGCAGCGTCATCAATTCCGCGTCGGTAGTCGTGGCCAAGAACCGGCTCCCGTCGGCATCGAGACGCCCGATGATGATGCCAGTGTTGGGAGTCCAGTCGTATCGGACCGTGTAGGTCTCGATGGTCGCGGGTCCGTTGGCATGCTCGGTGACGGCGACCGTCGGCCACGACGCGACCTCCGCGCACAGTTCGACACTGTTGTCGGCGACCCAGTCAGCGGGCTCGGTCGAATAGATGCCCACCGAGAACTTGCTGGCGATGCCGCCGTTCGCGCCTACCAAGGCGAATTCGCCTGGGTTTTCCCGCATTCGGGTGACCGCCTCAGCAATACCGTGCAGCGAATAGTTGTTTCCCGGGCCGCCGAAGTACGGCAGGCCGCCCGTCAGCGTCAGACCTCGCGGGTCGTCAGCGTCCAGACCAACGCCGTCACAGATGTTGAACACCGGGAACGGGAAGCAGCTGTACAGATCAAACACCGAGACCTCATCGATCCCAATTCCAGCCACCCGCAACGCTTCTCGCACGGCCAGCACCGAGGCCGGGCTGGCACCGACATCGGGACGGTCGAGCAGCTTCTGCTCCTTCATGTCCGCATGGCCGCGCAAGTAGACCCACTTGGATTCCGGCACACCGAGTTTGCGCGCCGACTCCACGGACATCAGCAAGGCGGCCGCACCCATATTCACCTGGTCGCGGGCCACCATCAGCCGCGGATACGGGTCACAGATCATCCGGTTCTTGTCGGTGACGGTCACCAGCTCGTCAACAGTGCGCTCCACCGGCGCCGACGAATACGGGTTCTTGGCCGCGACTTTCGACATCGTGGCGAACAGCTCCCCCATCGCCTGCCGGTAGTCCTGCACGGACAGCCCAAGCCGCGCACGCCGGGCGTTGTCCAGCAGGCCGTACTGCACCGGCGCACCGATCAGCCCATGCCGAACGGTGTACTCGTCGAAGATGCCGTCGTAGCCGTAGCCGCGGTCTTCGAGCTGGCCGTCGATGGTCTCGGAGTGATCGGGTTTGTCGTCCCGACCCTTGAAGTACCGGATGCTGGACGTGTTTTCCGACCCCATGATCATCACGACGTCGGCGCGGCCGGCCACGATTTCGCCGGCGAATTCGGTGATCAGGTGTTGCGGACTCTGCCCGCCGATGACTTCGAGAACAGCGCGGGCCGGATCAGCGCCAATGCGTTGCGCCACGGAGCGCGGATAGTTGTTCGACTTGCCGAGCGGAGACGGAACGTGGCCGGAGATTTCGAACTGGCGGGTGCCGGCGACGGTATCGATCGCGGCAGAGACCGCGTCAATGTCGGCGCCGGTGTCCTGCAGCGCGGCCTGTGCGGCGGCGGTAGCCAGGTCGACCGACGACATTCCTCGGTAGTCGGGGTCTTCAAGGCGCTCGGTGAACTGACCGACACCCACGATCACCGGCGTACGCGGATCGACACCCATTACAAACCTCCAGACACCTGTTAATTCGATAGGCTAACCGATCGCGATGCCGACGCGACATTGCGGGTAGCTGCACATTTGCGTCGGGAGACACTCGCCAAGCGAAGTACGGTTGAGTGATGGGTGGACCAAATCTGCATGTCGACAACGCTGAACTGGAGTCGGCAGCTCGCAAGTTGGCCAGCTTGAGCAGCGACCTGACAAACAGCGCGGTCGTCCACGGGCTCGCCACCGCCGAGGACCAACCAAGCGGTACCGCGGCGGCAGCCGTAACCGCCGCGGCCGATCACGTGGCAGGAGTCTGTGCAGGTGATCTCAAGGCATTTGGCGACAAACTGGCGCAGGCGGCCAAGTCCTATTCCGCGACGGACTCCGATGGCGGACAGCGTGTGCTGACAACTATGCACACGGACCGATAGCGGAGCAGCCACACATGGTGGAGATGCCAACGCGCACCGAAGTCGAGAACTGGAAATCAGACCACTTGGCGAGTGCGGCTGACGCATGGACTCGACAAGCTCACACGGTCGAGGACATCTACGGCAGCGCCCAACAGGCAGTTGCCGAACCTACGTGGCACGGTAGTGCCGCCGACAGCGCCCACGACAGAATGTTCAGTGACATCGTCCGAGTGCGGACCGCTATGGAAATGCTCCGCAAGGCTGCGGGCATTGCCAAGAATGGCGCGGACCTACTGGCCGGTTTGAAACGCAGCGCCATCGAGGCGATTTCCAACGCCGAGCGTCAGTTCTTTTCCGTGAGCGACAATCTCCGTGTCACCGACCGCATACCAAAAGTTCTAGTCGGCCCACTGCTTATGGTCCGCGATCTCGCTCGCGCTGCTATCGAAGCGGATATCCGAGGCAAGGCGTTGAGCCTCGCCGCGACCGATGAACAGATCGCGAGCCAACTTAGGCCGATTGCGACCAGTCTGCGCGAGTTCAAGACGGATCGACCTGGAGGTCCCGCCGGACCTGGAGCGTCAGGAGATCCAAAAATCACTGGGCCCGCCGGCCCACTCACCAGAGACGACGACAAAGCCGACCTCAATGCCACCATTCCCGGCACCGGCATTGTGATCAGCGGGGACGGACGCAATGGGTATCCAACCCTCAACGGCGAACGAAATCCCCTCGACGTCGGGAACCCACGCGACAAAGGTGACCCACATGGCCAAGACGTCGTGAGACCGTTGCCCACAGGCACAGCCGCTGGGCCGGAGGGGAAGCAATACGCCATGTACGGGGTCGTCCCGTATGCCCGCACTCCGGAGGAAGGGTACGCAGCGGCCGACACGACGGTCGTTGACCTCGCGGACCCCTCAAAGAGCATCGGTGTACTTCGCGGCATATCGCAGGCCAGCGCAGCGTACGACCCTAAGACTAACCGCATGTACGTCGTGGGAAATCCCGATCCACTCTCGAGGCAACGCATTCTGTATCAGTCCGCCCCGATCGACCCCGCCCACCCAAACGACTGGGTCAACACCGTTCAACCGATCGGACCAATCAACGGCCTGCCTGGGGACCGCGAGAACCAGCTGGTGGTTCTCAAAGGTGGCGGCTTCATGCTGGTTGGGTCGGATGCATATACCGACCCGACGCGTCATGCAGTGAGCGCAGTAACCGCCGCTACTCCCCAGGGTCTGCTGAATGCAACGCCAACCGACCTATTTCCGCCTTCGCAACACAATTGGCCAGGAGGCGCAGCTCCCTATGGGCCTACCGTCGTTGATACGACCTACGATCCGGTCACGGGGAAGGAAAACGTAGAAATACGTGTGAGCACTTGGGAGGCAAATCCAGGCTGGGTACCAACGCCAGAGCATCCACGTCCTGATTACAACCCGAATACGTATAAGTCGAGCGTCACCGTGCAGCACTAACCTCAAGGACGGATCTGTGAGTATCGCGTACAAATCCCTAGTCTTTTTAGCATCAACGACTTCCAGTCTCGTCGCTGCAGCCACGGGTCTGACGTCGACGGCGATTGCGACTGCAGCCCCACCCGGATTTCCTGATATCGCCAGCTTCACCCAAGTTAACCCGGCTCCATTCGCCCGTCCGTTGACGCGGGATCAGCGATGGGAAGTCGGCTACTTGTTCTTTCGCACGCCTGACGGAATGAATTGCGCAATCGGACCAACGTCCTGGTGCTCGGGTGCAGTACCCGGCCTTCCGGCGCAAAAACAGTCGGTATGCCCGTCTGTACACCAGGGTGCATCGCCCGCAGAATCATTCGCTTTCGGCCAGTCAGACCAACCGTGCATTCAGACGAATGACGCTATGTTGAACATCGGCCAGAAGCTGACTGATGATGCACACGAAGTTACTTGCGTCGTTGGCACCGACAGCCTCACCGCCTGCATCAACACCGCCACCAACCACGGCTTCGTTCTCCGCCCTTCGGGCAGCTGGACCTTTTAACCCACGACAACCTAAACGTACAACTTCCTAGACGTACATCTATTTCGACGTACAATTGCAGTCATGAATTGGCCCATCAGACCCATGTCTCTCGTGGTCGGCGGCGTCGTCCCGCCCGAGAACGTGGTGGGCCGCGTCCGCGAGCAGCAGGAGATCCTGGCCAGCCTCCCCGACGGCGGCGCCGCCCTGGTCGGCGACCGCCGGCACGGCAAGACGTCACTGGCCCGCCTCGTGGCGCACACCGCACGACTGCAGGGCCTCACGGTCGTCTCGGTCAGCGCCGAGCGACAGACCTACGCCGAGTTCGTCACCGCCCTCGCCGCCGAACTCGGGCGCGCCGACAACGCCCTGCGGCAGGAAGTCGACCGCTGGAAGGTCGCGGTTGGTACCGGGCCTTTCAAGTTCGAGCGGATCCGTGTCGACGCCGCGCTCGATGATCTGCTGCAGCGCGCGGTGGCCCGCACCAAAAACGGCCCGCTGGTGTTGTTCATCGATGAGGTCACCGTGTTGGCCCGCAACCTCGAGCGCGAGAAGCCCGGCGGCGGAGACGCCTTCCTGCACCTGCTCCGCCGGTTCCGCCAGGAGCATTCCGGACGACTCGCCACCGTCTTGTCCGGTTCCATTGGTTTTCATCATGTTTCGGAGGACGCGCTCAGCTCCGTCAACGACATCCGCAAGGTGACCGTCGGCCCGATTCGCCACGACCACGCCACGTACCTGGCCGAGTGCCTGCTACTCGGCGCGAACGTCCCGACCACCGACCGGCACCTGGTGGCCGAATCCGTTGCGACTGCCGCCGAGAATGTCCCGTACTACATCCAGCACCTGGTCGCAGCCGCAGCACGGGAGGGCTCTGTGCAGCCACACCGGATCGGCGAACTACTCGCGGCCGCGATCGTTGACCCGCACGACCCGTGGGACCTCCGCCACTACCGCGACCGACTGCGAAACTACTACGGCGACGACGCCCCCGCGATCGCCGCCCTCCTCGACATCTACGCCTATGCCCCAACACCTTTGAGTGTCGATGCAACCATCCAGTTCCTGCAGACCGAGGGCTCACCGATCCGCGACCGCGACCAGTTGGTGTCCTTCATCGAGCGTTTGGAACAGGACCATTACCTGCGTCGCGTCGGCAACGACGATGCCTTCGCCTCCGGCCTGGTGCAATCGGCATGGCAAGCCATGAGGCGGTAGGCCATGACCCACCCCGCTTTCTCCCCCGGCACCGTCGACCCCGCCGAACTCGACGCCCGCACCGTCGGCCGCGCTGCACTGCTGAAGCGGCTGACGGACCGCCTCGTCAGCTCAGCACAGGACGGCTCCCGCCCGCACACCTTGCTCGTCGCGCCGCGCGGTGCCGGCAAGACCCACACCATGCAGGTCGCGATCCATCGCGCATTGAAGCAGCGCAAAGCCGCGAAAGCCACACTGCTGCTGACACTTCCAGAGGATGCGCTGGCCATCGGCAGCTACCCTGACCTCCTCGTCGAGCTGCTACGCACGCAGGGCCCCGATGTGGCCGCACGCGCACGCGACCTCCGTGGCGACGCGCTGGAACTGGAACGGGAAATCCTCGATCTCGCCGCGGGCAGGATGGTGCTGATCGCGATCGAGAATGCCGACCGCATCTTCGACGCTATCGGCGAAGCGGGCCAGGGCAGCTTCCGCGCCTGGGTCGAAACATCCACCGCAGTACTGGTATTCGCGACAGCACCGGCACTGTTCCCGGGCGTCTCGTCGCGCACCCACCCGTGGTACGGATCGTTCATCATCGAGGAGCTCCCCGACCTCACCGACGCTGACATCGCCGAGTTTCTCACCCAACACGCCCGCGATCGCGAATTGGCTTCGTACGTCCAGACTTCCGGGGGGCTATCCCGTATCGACGACGTCACCCAACTCGTCGGCCGCTCCCCGCGGGTTTGGCAGATCATCGCGGAGATCGCCGACGGAGCCGCGTTCGAAAGCGTCACTCCCGCCGCCGATGCGGCCCTGGAACAGCTCACGCCCCACTACCAGCAACTCCTCTGGCAGCTGCCTGCCGGCGAGCAACGCCTGATTGTCGAACTGGCCCGCGCTGACGGCCCACGCACCGTCACCGATCTTGCTGCAGCCGTGGGGATTTCGAATCAATCGGCCTCAGCAGCCTTGGGCCGGTTGACGGCCGGCGGCTGGGTCCACCCCGCAAAATCGGACTCCGGCGATCGCCGCGCCACCTGGTACGACCTCAGTGATCCGTTGCTCCGCAACTACTTGCACTACCGCGAGCGCCGCGTCCCCTAACGCCGAGATGATGGTTTCTGACGAAAAATCGCCCAAACACGTCACAAACCGCCATCTCGCCGCCAAACACAACAGGCCCCCACCAAAAGGTAGGGGCCTGTTGCGCAGAGAAATTACAGCGACTGCAGGATCTCGCGAGCCAGCGCAGCGGTGGCCGACGGGGTCTTGCCGACCTTCACGCCGGCAGCCTCGAGGGCTTCCTTCTTGGCCTGTGCGGTACCCGACGAGCCCGACACGATGGCGCCCGCGTGGCCCATGGTCTTGCCCTCGGGAGCGGTGAAGCCCGCGACGTAGCCGACGACCGGCTTGGTGACGTTGGCCTTGATGTAGTCGGCGGCACGCTCTTCGGCGTCGCCACCGATCTCGCCGATCATCACGATGACCTTGGTCTCCGGGTCCTTCTCGAACGCCTCGATGGCGTCGATGTGGGTGGTGCCGATGACCGGGTCGCCGCCGATGCCGATGGCGGTCGAGAAGCCGAAGTCACGCAGCTCGTACATCATCTGGTAGGTCAGGGTGCCGGACTTGGAGACCAGACCGATCGGGCCCTTGCCGGTGATGTTGTTCGGGGTGATGCCGACCAGCGCCTCACCGGGGGTGATGATGCCCGGGCAGTTGGGGCCGATGATGCGGGTCTTCTGACCCTTCTCGACGTTGTAGGCCCACGCATAGGCGCTGTCCTGCACCGGGATGCCCTCGGTGATGACGACCAGCAGCGGGATCTCGGCGTCGATGGCCTCGATGATGGCGTCCTTCGAGAAGGCCGGCGGCACAAAGGCGATCGACACGTCGGCGCCGGTCTCCTTCATGGCCTCTGCCACGGTGGCGAATACCGGCAGCTCGATGTCGTTGCCGTCCTTGTCCACGTGCGAGACCTTGGTGCCGGCCTTGCGCGCGTTCACGCCGCCGACGACCTGGGTGCCGGCCTTCAGCATCAGCTTGGTGTGCTTGGTGCCCTCACCGCCGGTGATGCCCTGGACGATGACCTTGGAATCCTTGTTCAGGAAGATAGACATAAGTTGTTGGCTCCCTTACTTGTTCGCCAGCTCGGCGGCTTTGTCGGCACCGGAATCCATGGTCTCGGCCTGGATCACCAGCGGGTGGTTGGCCTCGGCCAGGATGCGACGGCCCTCTTCGACGTTGTTGCCGTCGAGACGGACGACCAGCGGCTTGTTGGCCTCGTCACCCAGCATTTCCAGAGCCTTGACGATGCCGTTGGCGACCGCGTCACACGCGGTGATGCCACCGAAGACGTTGACGAAGACGCTCTTGACCTGGCTGTCGTTCAGGATGACGTCCAGACCGGCGGCCATCACCTCGGCCGAGGCGCCACCGCCGATGTCCAGGAAGTTGGCAGGCTTGACGTTGCCGTGGTTCTCACCGGCGTAGGCGACGACGTCCAACGTCGACATGACCAGCCCGGCACCGTTACCGATGATGCCGACCGCGCCGTCGAGCTTGACGTAGTTGAGGTCGTGCTCCTTGGCCTTGAGCTCGAGCGGGTCGGTGGCTTCCTTGTCCTCGAACTCGGCGTGGCCGGGCTGACGGAAGTTAGCGTTCTCGTCCAGGGTGACCTTGCCGTCCAGGGCCAGGATCTGGTCGTCGGGGGTGCGAACCAGCGGGTTGACCTCTACCAGGGTGGCGTCTTCGGCGACGAAGACCTCCCACAGCTTCTGGATGGTCACGGCCGCGGCGTCGAGCACCTCGGCGGGCAGGTGGCCCTTCTCGGCGATCTCGCGAGCGAAGGCCAGGTCAACACCCTTGACGGCGTTGACGGCAACCTTGGCGAGACGCTCCGGCTTGGTGGCGGCGACCTCTTCGATCTCCATGCCACCCTCGACCGAGCACATGGCGAGGTAGGTGCGGTTGGCGCGATCGAGCAGGAAGGAGATGTAGTACTCCTCCGCGATGTCGCTGGCCTCGGCAACGAGCAGCTTCTTGACGATGTGGCCCTTGATGTCCAGGCCGAGGATGTTCTGCGCGTGGGTGAGGGCGTCCTCCGGAGTGGCGGCGTACTTCACACCACCGGCCTTACCACGACCGCCGACCTTGACCTGCGCCTTGATCATGACGGGCTTACCGATCTCCTCGGCGATCGCCTTGGCATCATCGGCGGACTCGGTGACCCGGCCCGGAGTAGTAGGGACGTTGTGCTTGGCGAACAGCTCTTTCGCCTGGTACTCGAAGAGATCCATGAGCTCTGAGAAATCCCGTTCTGTCTGCGTTGACGATTGAATTCACTTCAGCGTTGGGCCGCACTGGCTCGTTGCGCACTGTATCTATGTACGCGTGAGTAGCCAGCACCGCCTAGCACCCATGTGGTACATCTCACCCGACTGCCACGGGTGAGGCAAATCACACTTCCTGCCCAATGACATCGATAGGTTGCCAACAGGTTCTGATTTTCAGTACCGTCATGGGCGGTCTCGGTAACGGTACGGTCACGGAGCAAAGGAATTTTCGGTTGGCTGAGCACGATTCGTCTGGCACTCCCCTCGGAGAAGCGACGAACGCCGGCGTCAACGAGAACGCTGCCCGCACCATCAAGCTGTCCACCCGCGCTGTGAGCCCTGCCGAAGTGACCGACATCATCCCGTTCAATGAGTTCGGCGATCTACATGATCTGGACCTCTCCGAGAGCGCCTTCGACCGTGATTCCCGCGTCAACGCCGCCCCCGAGCTCGACGATCTGAACGATACCGACGACGAGACTCCCCTGACCCTGACTGTTCCGGCCGAATTCCGGCAGCCCGAAGGCGCCCAGCGCCTCTCTGTGAGCGCCTACCGCGACAGCCACACCGACAACAGCAACGGCCTGGACGACACCGACGTCATCGATCTGCGTGCGAGCCGTGGCTCCCATCGCAAACCTGAGCCCGTCCATGGTGTGAAGGGCCGACTGGTCGCCGCGGCCATGGCTGTCGGCGCCACCGCCGCCGCCGGGTATTCGATGATGGCTAGCGCCGATCAGCCGACCAGCACCAAGCTGGCCGCTGATCAGGTTGTCCGGGCGGACGGATCGGCCGGGTCATCTGATGGCATCCAGATCGTCAACGTCGAACCGGCCGCCTCATCTGGGGCGGTGCACGCCCAGGAACTGGCCAACGGCGCCGCCTACGCGCAGGAGCGCGCCGAGCGCGAAGCCCGCCTGGCCCGCCCGCTGTTCGTGATGCCGACCAAGGGTGTGTTCACCTCCGGTTTCGGCTATCGCTGGGGTGCGCTGCACGGCGGTATCGACATCGCCGGCCCCATCGGCACCCCGATCGTCGCGGTTTCGGACGGCGTGGTCGTCGCCGCGGGCCCGACCGCCGGTTACGGCGCCTGGGTCAAGGTCCGCCACTCGGACGGCACCGTGACGCTGTACGGCCACGTCAACACCTGGGTGGTGTCGGTTGGCCAGCGCGTTTTCGCCGGCGACCAGATCGCCACCATCGGCAACCGGGGCAACTCGACCGGCCCGCACTGCCACTTCGAGGTACTCCTCGGTGGCAGCCAGCGCATCGATCCCGTGCCGTGGCTGGCACAGCGTGGCCTGAGCCCGGGTAACTACGTCGGCTGATCCGTGAAGGACGACAACACCGCCGACGGGCCAGCCCAGACGCACTTGTCCGACCCCACACAGACTTTCGGACGCCAGTCCGGCCCTGCATTCGCGCAAACGCCTGATGATGACGCCAAGACAGGCCTGATCCGTCGCGCTCCGACAGGTGCCATCCCGGTCGTGCACTCCGCTGACGACAGCGCCCCAGCGACCAGCATCATCCGGCGCATACCGACCGGCGCGATCCCGGTGGCCGATGCTCCGCAGACCAGCATCATCGAACCCGCGGCCACTGGCCTGATCCTGCCCGGACTGGTCGAACCCGACGCACCGGGGACCACCCACCTCGCGGCACCCGGCCACGGCAAGGACGCGGCCCCGAAGCCTCCAGCCGGCCCGTTCGCCGCCTGCGCCACCGCCACCGCCTGCATCCTGAGCGGCTGGGCCACCGCGGTCATCGCGACGTCTCTGATCGCCGGATGGTGGCGTACCGACCCGCTGTTCTGCGTCGCCATCGGTTTCCTCGCCGCGGTATCCGCGGGGGCGACCATCGGCGGACAGATCGCGGTGCTGCTGCGCCACCGGACCGGCCGCATGCTGGTTGTGGTCGGCGCTCTGGTGACGCTGGTGATCTTCGCCAGTTTGTTCGTCGCCGGGGCAAAACTGCCGCCGATCGTCTACGGCATCCCGGTACTGCCCATCACGAGCATGGTGCTTGCGATGCTGCCTGTCACCGGGCGTTGGTGCACCAAAACCTGACGGCGCCAACGTGAATCCCGCTAAAAATCAGCGAGATCGCACCACCGTGTTTTGCGCGCGACGACGCTAAAGCTTCTGTACCGGCGCGTGGTTGTGCATCAGCTTGACCCGGCCGGAGCTGCCGAAGTCGATGAGCGACATAGCCGATTCGCCGACACCGCTGACCTCTTCTACCCGTCCCAGGCCGTACTTGTCGTGGGTCACGCGGTCACCTGGTGAGAGCACCACCAGCGGCTTGTTGCGATTAGGGGCCGGCCGCATGGGCGACGGGCGTCCACCACCCAGACCACCACCACCTGATCCGCCGGAGCCGTAGCGACCCGGCGCCGACAACGATGGCGGCGGCTCGACCCGTCGCCAGTCGATGAGCTCCTGCGGAATCTCTTGCAAGAAGCGCGATTCCGGGTTCAGCATGGGTTGCCCCCATGACGACCGCACCTTGGCACGGCTGAGGTACAGCCGCTGCCGGGCCCGGGTGATGCCGACGTAGGCCAGCCGCCGCTCCTCGGACAATTCGGTCGGATCGCCGAGTGCGCGCATGTGCGGGAACATGCCGTCTTCCCAGCCGGTCACGAAAACCACGGGGAATTCGAGACCTTTGGCGGTGTGCAGCGTCATCATGGTGACGACGCCGTCGCCGTCCTCGGGGATTTCGTCGGCGTCAGCCACCAGCGAGACACGCTCCAGGAACGCGGCCAACGCCCCGGTGTCGGGCACGTCCTCGTCGAGCTCCTCTTCCTGAAGGGCCCGTGCGTTGGCCAGGTCGGTGCTGAATTCATGTGCGACGCTGACCAATTCGTTCAAGTTGTCCAGCCGCGCCTGATCCTGCGGATCACTCGACGCCTCCAGCTCGCGGCGGTAACCGGTGCGGTCCAGCACCGCCTCGACCAGGTCACCCAACTCACCGTCGAGTCCGCCGCGCAGGCTGTCCAGCAGCTCGACGAAACTGGCAATTGCCTTCTCCGAGCGGGAGTTCAGCATCGGCACCCGGCCCTCGGCGGCGGCCTGCAGCGCGTCGTTGAAGCTGGCGCCGGTGTTCTCGGCGTACACCGCCACACAGGCTTCGGCCCGGTCACCGATACCCCGGCGCGGGGTGTTGAGGATGCGCCGCATGCTCACCGAGTCGCCCGGATTGTCCAGCACCCGCAGGTACGCCACGATGTCGCGAATCTCCTTGCGCTCGTAGAAGCGCATGCCCCCAACGACTTTGTACGGGATACCGGCACGGATGAAGATGTCTTCCACCGACCGCGACGAGTTGTTGGTGCGGTAGAACACCGCGACGTCGCCGTAACTGAACTTGGTGTCGATGCCGCTGCCTTTGGTGGTCAGCGTGTCGATCTCCTCGGCGATGAATCGCGCCTCGTCGTGCTCGTTGTCGGCGACGTAGCCGACGATCAACTCACCCTCGCCCGCGTCGGTCCACAGCTTCTTGTCCCGGCGGCCGGCATTGCGGCTGATGACCCCGTTCGCGGCCGACAGGATGTTCTGGGTGGACCGGTAATTCTGTTCCAGCAGAATCGTTTTCGCGTTCGGGAAGTCGCGCTCGAAATCCTCGATGTTGCGGATGGTCGCGCCGCGGAACGCGTAGATGGACTGGTCGGCGTCGCCCACGACGCACAGCTCGGCGGGCGGGACGTCATCGGCGCCTTCGGGCGCGTGGTGCCCGACTAGCTCACGCACCAGCACGTACTGCGCGTGGTTGGTGTCCTGGTATTCGTCGACCAGGATGTGCCGGAAGCGGCGCCGGTAGTACTGCGCGATCTGCGGAAAGTTCTGCAGCACAGCGACCGTCTCGCCGATCAGGTCGTCGAAGTCCATGGCGTTCGCGGCACGCAGCCGGCGCTGGTATTCGCCGTACACCTCGGCGACGATGCGCGGCAGCTCCTCATCGGCCTCAGACGCCTCCGAGGCGGCCTGCAGCGGGTCGATCAGTTCGTTCTTCAGGTTCGAGATCGCGGTCGCCAGCATGCGCGGCGAATACCGCTTGACGTCGAGGTTCAGGTCCTTGCCGACCATCATCAGCAACCGGCGCGAGTCGTCGGCGTCGTAGATGGAGAAGTTGGAGTTCAGCCCTGGCAGCAGCGACGCCTGGTTGCGCAGGATGCGGACGCACGTGGAGTGGAACGTCGACACCCACATCGACTTGGCGCGCGGGCCGATCAGCTGGACCACGCGTTCCCGCATCTCGGCGGCTGCCTTGTTGGTGAAGGTGATGGCCAGGACCTGACCGACGCCGACGTCGCGGTTGGCGAGCAGATAGGCGATGCGCCGGGTGAGCACCGCGGTCTTGCCCGAGCCGGCACCGGCCACGATCAGCAGGGGCGAACCCTCGTGCAGCACAGCAGCACGCTGCTGCGGGTTGAGGCCGTCTAACAACTGGTCTGTGTCGGGGGCAGTGCTGGTCACATTGGGGCTCGTCATATCAGCTCAAACTTACCGCCGGGGTGCGACAACCCACGCATTTCCCCGTCGCTTCGCTCGCCCCTTTGCGCTGGCACGGGCCGGGATGGCACACTCGAAACGTGCTCAATGCGCAGCAGCGATTTTTCTACGGGTACCGGACGCCGGTACCCGGGGTTTAGCTGCTTCCCTTCAGCCCCGTGGTCCGCATCCGGATCCGGGGCTCGTTTGTTGTGTGAGGCCTGAATTCGGATGACACCAGAATCCACCAACAGCGAGGAAAAAATGTCTCCCGAAAACACGGCAACCGAAACCGAACTCCCCAACATCGACGAGCTGCGCCGCGAGATCGATGAGCTTGACGCCGCCATTCTGGCGGCCGTCGCCCGTCGCACCGAAGTGTCCAAGATGATCGGCAAGGCCCGCATGGCCTCTGGCGGCACCCGACTGGTGCACAGCCGTGAGATGAAGGTGATCGAGCGCTACAGCGAGCTGGGCCCCGAGGGCAAAGACCTCGCCATGCTCCTGCTGCGCCTGGGCCGCGGCCGCCTCGGCCACTGATCAACTCCGCGAGCGTGCGCGTCTGCGCACGACACACCGCAGTTGACCGCCAACGACGTCGCACTCGACGACGTTGAGCGCGACGTTTGTGCACAGAGTTCACCGCGTGTCGCGCGCAGACTCGCACCTCGCGTTAAGAGGTGAGGGCGATGTACTTGGTGTCGAGGTACTCCTCGATGCCTTCGGTGCCGCCCTCGCGGCCGAATCCTGACGACTTCACGCCGCCGAACGGCGCCGCCGGGTCGGAGATGACGCCGCGGTTGACGCCGACCATCCCGCTCTCGAGTGCCTCGGACACCCGCAGCGCCCGATCCAGCGACTGCGTGTAGATGTAGGCCGCCAGTCCGTACTCGGTGTCGTTGGCCGCGGCGATCGCCTCTTCCTCGGTATCGAAGCCGGTGACGGGGGCAACGGGTCCGAACACCTCTTCCTTGAGGATGCGGGCATCGGCGGGCACGTCGGCCAGCACCGTCGCGGGATAGAAGTAGCCCGGCCCGCCAGGAGCGGTGCCCCCGACAGCGACGGTCGCCCCACGCGAGACCGCGTCGGACACCAGGTCGGTCACGGCGCCGACCTGTTTGGCGTTGATCAGCGGGCCGAGCGTCGCGTTCTCGTCGAGGCCGTTGCCGAGCCTGAACTCGCTCATCCGCTGCACCAGCTTCGTGGTGAATTCCTCGCGAACCGAGTTGGCGACGTGGAAGCGGTTGGCCGCCGTGCACGCCTCGCCGCCGTTGCGCATCTTCGCGAGGATCGCGCCGTCGATCGCGGCGTCGATGTCGGCGTCGTCGAACACCACGAACGGCGCGTTGCCGCCCAGTTCCATCGACATCCGCAGCAGCTTCTCACCGCCCTGCTGCACCAGCGATCGGCCGACGCCCGTCGACCCCGTGAAGGTCAGCTTGCGCAGCCGGCCGTCGTTCATGAGGGCCTCGGTCAGCTCGCCGGGGCGAGTAGTCGGGAGGACGGACAGCACACCCTTGGGAAGGCCGGCGTCGTCCATCAGCTTGGCCAGCAGCAACATGGTCAGCGGAGTTTCCGCGGCGGGTTTGACCAGCATGGTGCAGCCGGCCGCCAGCGCCGGGCCGATCTTGCGGGTACCCATGGCCAGCGGGAAGTTCCACGGTGTCACCGCGTAGCACGGGCCGACGGGCGACTTGGTGACGACGATCCGCCCGGTACCGGCCGGGCTCGGCGTGTAGCGCCCGCCGATGCGCACGGCCTCCTCGGCGAACCAGCGGAAGAACTCGGCACCGTACCTGACCTCACCGCGGCTCTCGGCGAGAACCTTGCCCATCTCGAGCGTCATCAGCGTGGCCAGATCCTCGGCGCGGGCGGTGATGGTCTCGAAGACCGATCGCAGGATTTCACCCCGCTCGCGCGCCGGAGTTGCCGCCCAGTCCTTCTCGACGGCGGCCGCCGCATCCAGCGCGGCGACGCCGTCCTGTGGTGTCGCGTCGGCGACGCGGGTGATGACTTCTTCGGTGGCCGGATCGAGCACCTCGAAGGTGGCCTGGCCGGCGCGCTCCTCACCACCGATCCAGAGGCCAGTTGGGACAGACGACAGCAAGGCGGCGATGTCCATACACCCATCATGTACGGCAGCGTTTCCTACGTCACACTAGGGTTTGAGACATGGCTGATCACACTCCCGCTGCCGACATCTCGACCACCCCAGCCTGGAAGGCGCTCACCGCGCACCACGCCGCGGTTGAGGCCACCACGCTGCGCGAGCTGTTTGCCGACGATCCGGAGCGCGGCCGCGAGCTGACGCTGACCGTCGGCGATCTGTACATCGACTACAGCAAGCACCGGGTGACCCGCGAGACGCTGACGCTGCTGCTCGACCTGGCCCGGGCGGCCGGCTTGGAAGAGCGCCGCGATGCCATGTTCGCCGGTCAGCACATCAACACCTCCGAGGACCGCGCGGTGCTGCACACCGCGCTGCGGCTGCCCCGTGGTGCGTCGCTGGTGGTCGACGGTCAGGACGTGGTCGCCGACGTGCACTCGGTGCTCGACGACATGGGAACGTTCACCGACCGGCTGCGCAGCGGTGAGTGGACCGGCGCCACCGGGCAGCGCATCACGACGGTGGTCAACATCGGCATCGGTGGCAGTGATCTGGGGCCGGTGATGGTCGACCAGGCGCTGCGCCACTATGCCGACGCCGGCATCTCGGCCCGGTTCGTGTCCAACGTCGACCCGGCGGATCTGATCGCCAAACTCGACGGACTCGACCCTGCCACAACGCTTTTCATCGTCGCGTCGAAGACGTTCTCGACGCTGGAGACGTTGACCAACGCCACGGCCGCCCGGCGCTGGCTGGTCGCCGCTCTGGGTGATGCCGCCGTCGCCAAGCACTTCGTCGCGGTGTCGACCAACGCAAAGCTGGTGTCGGAGTTCGGCATCGACACCGCCAACATGTTCGGCTTCTGGGACTGGGTCGGTGGCCGCTACTCCGTGGACAGCGCCATCGGGCTGTCGGTGATGGCCGTCATCGGCAAGGAACGGTTCGGCGAATTCCTGGCCGGTTTCCATCTGGTCGACGAACACTTCCGCACTGCGCCCCTGGAGGCGAATGCGCCTGCGCTGCTTGGCCTCATCGGGCTGTGGTACTCGGATTTCTTCGGCGCACAAGCCCGTGCGGTGCTGCCCTACTCCAACGACCTGGCCCGGTTCGCCGCCTACCTGCAGCAGCTGACCATGGAGTCCAACGGCAAATCGGTGCGCGCCGACGGCACCCCGGTGAGCACCGATACCGGCGAAATCTTCTGGGGCGAGCCGGGAACCAACGGTCAGCACGCCTTTTACCAACTGCTGCATCAGGGCACCCGGCTGGTGCCGGCCGACTTCATCGGGTTCAGCGAGCCGACCGACGACCTGCCCACCGCCGACGGCACCGGCAGCATGCACGACCTGCTGATGAGCAACTTCTTCGCCCAGACCCAGGTGCTGGCGTTCGGCAAGACCGCCGAGGAGATCACGGCCGAGGGCACCCCCGCCGACGTCGTCCCGCACAAGGTGATGCCCGGGAACCGGCCCACCACTTCGATTTTGGCGACCAAGCTGACGCCGTCGGTGGTCGGCCAGCTGATCGCGTTGTACGAGCACCAGGTCTTCACCGAGGGCGTCGTCTGGGGCATCGACTCGTTCGACCAATGGGGCGTCGAACTGGGCAAGATGCAGGCCAAGGCGCTGCTGCCGGTCATCACGTCCGACGCCGCGCCCGCCCCGCAGTCCGACAGCTCGACCGACGCCCTCGTCCGCCGCTACCGCACCGAACGCGGCCGCGTTTCCTAGCGATTTGTGCACGAAAATCCGCGGCTGGCGCGGATAATCGTGCACAAATCACTAGGCGAAGTACTTGGTGAAGCGCGGCGGCATCAGCTTCATC
Organism: Mycolicibacterium sp. HS_4_1; assembly: GCF_054515875.1. Classification (NCBI taxonomy): domain Bacteria; kingdom Bacillati; phylum Actinomycetota; class Actinomycetes; order Mycobacteriales; family Mycobacteriaceae; genus Mycobacterium; species Mycolicibacterium sp. HS_4_1. The sequence goes on along the minus strand of NZ_CM137261.1, from coordinate 830,585 downwards.
ACCTCGACCAGCGGCCACCACGGCCAGCCGGGGACGACGGCGCGGCCCTTCTCCTTCTCGATGGCGTCGACCATGGCCTTGACGCCGGTCTCGTTGTCGACCATGAGCATGGTGGAGTTGGACTTCGCGGTCATCTCAGACTCGATGTAGCCGGGCTCCAGGACGGTGACCTTGATCGGGCCGGACGGGTACTCGGCGCGCAGCGACTCACCCAACGAGGTGACGCCGGCCTTGCTCGCGGCGTACGCGGCCTTGTAGCCGGGCACCCCGACGTTGCCGAGCACCGACGACACCAGAACCAGGTGGCCCCGGCCCGCAGCCTTGAACATTTCCAGCGCGGTCTCGATCTGCACCAGCGCCGCAACAAGATTCGTCTCGATGGTGGCCTTGTTGGCCCACAGCTTCCCGCCACCCAGCGGGTAGCCCTTGCCGATGCCTGCGTTGACGATGACGCAGTCGATGCCGCCGAGCTGGTCGGACAGCTCCTCGAAAACCTTGGGCACCTGGTCGTGATCGTTGACGTCCAGCGCCGCGATGGCGACGGTGACGCCGGGGTACTTCGCCGTCAGCTCCGCCTTCAGCTCTTCGAGGTTGTCCAGGCGGCGGGCGCACAGTGCCAGGTCGCGGCCTTTGGCGGCGAACTGCCGGGCCATACCCGCGCCCAGGCCCGAGCTCGCGCCGGTGATGAGGATCTTCTGCCGAGTCATGACTGCAGCGTAGCCAACTCGACACCCGTCAAGAAAGGTCGGAGGGTGCAGGATCGACGTATGAAGCTCGCCGCACTGTTGGTTGCCGTGTTGGGAATGACGTCGACGCCTCTCGCCCACGCCGACGACGATCGACTGTTCCGCCTGGTCGACACCGCGGCCCAGCGGCTGCAGACCGCCGACCCGGTGGCCGCGGTCAAGTGGATCAAGGGCGGCTCGATCGAGGATCCGGCACGCGTCGACGCGGTGCTGGCCGCGGTCAGTGCACAGGCCCGCAGCGCCGGCGCCGACCCGGCGTTCGTCCGGAAGGTGTTCACCGACCAGATTCACGCCACCGAGGGCATCGAGTACCAGCGGTTCAGTCAGTGGAAGTTCGATCCGGGAACCGCGCCCACTACGGCACCCGATCTGTCCGAATCCCGCACGGCGATAGACGGTTTCAACCGCACCATGGTCGCCGAGATGGCCGCGCAACAGGGCGTTCTGCAGAGCTCGAGCTGCGCACCCGCGCTCGACGTGGCCCGCACCCAGGTCACCGCGAACCGACAGCTTGATCCGCTCTACCAGCAGGCACTCGCGGCCGCCATCAAGAACTACTGCAACTGAATCACTTGAGCAGCTTGGACATTCGCCGGTCGGCGAGAATCTTGCCACCCGTCTGGCACGTCGGGCAGTACTGAAAGGACTTGTCCGCGAAAGACACCTCACGCACCGTATCCCCGCAGACGGGGCACGGTAGCCCGGTGCGGGCGTGGACCCGGAGGCCAGAGCGCTTCTCGCCCTTGAGGGTTGCCGCGCCCTGGCCCACCGATCGGGTCACCGCGTCGGAGAGCACCGAGATCATCGCGTCGTGCAGAGTCCCCAGCTGCTCGTCGGTCAGCTTGCCCGCGGTCGCGAACGGCGAAAGCTTGGCCACGTGCAGGATTTCGTCACTGTAGGCATTACCGATCCCGGCGATCACCCGCTGGTCGGTGATGACGTTCTTGATCCGGCCGGTGTTCCCGGCCAGGACCGCGCCCAACTCCGCCGGTCCCAGCGACAAAGCGTCGGGGCCAAGGGATGCGATCTGCGGCACCGCCAGCGGATCGTTCACCAGCCAGACCGCCAGCCGCTTCTGGGTTCCGGCCTCGGTGAGGTCGAAACCCGGTGCCTCACCCGGCTTTCCGAGATGCACCCGCAGGGCGATGGGCCCCTTGCCCGGTTTGAGTGGCGCGGCAGCCAGCTTCTCCGACCAGCGCAACCACCCTGCCCGGGACAGGTGCGTGATGAGATGCAGGTCGCCGACCTGCAGGCCCAGGTACTTGCCCCAGCGGCCCGCTCCCGTCACCTCGTGGCCGTACAGCGCGGTCGGCGGCGGGTCGAAGGTCTTGAGCACGGACAGGGCGGCGACGTCGACGCGGCCCACCGGCAGACCGACCGCATGACGACGCAGGTGATCGGCGAGCGCCTCGACCTCGGGAAGTTCCGGCATGGGTTCAGGCTAGCGACTCGATGTACCGCATGCTGTACACATGGCAGACCGCTCGGCGCCCGCCCCGGCCACGAACCCGCTGCGACGCATGCTCGTCATGAACGCCGTACCGCGTCGCTGGCCGTTCGCCCTGCGGGCCGCGGTCTGCATGATGGTGCCGATTTTTGTCGGGTGGGCCGCCGGAGATGTGTCCGCCGGGCTGGTCGCCACCATCGGTGGCTTCACTTCCCTGTACGGCAGCGGGCGCCCGTACCTCAACCGCGCGATGTATCTCGGCGCGATCGCCGTCTCGTTCGCGGTGGTCGTCGCGCTCGGCGACTGGGCGGCCGCGAGCCCATGGTCCGGAGTGCTCGTCGTCACGGTGATCGCGATGATCGCCGTGCTGATCTGCCAGGCACTGTCGGTCGGGCCGCCCGGCGCCTACATGCCGGTGCTGGCCTGCGCGGCGGCGGTCGGGATCGCGACCGAGCATCTGAGCCCATTGTGGCTGGGCGTGCTGGTGCTGGCCGGCGGTGCGTTCTCATGGGTGGTCCATATGACCGGCGCACTGGCCCGCCCGCGTGGCCCGGAGCGCGCCGCGGTAGCCGGTGCCGCCGAAGCGGTGGCCACCTATATCGAAACCACGTCGCCCGACGCCCGGCACCGCGCCGCGCAACTCCTGCACGAAGCCTGGATCATCCTGGTGACGTTCCAGCCGATGCGCCCCAAACCGGATGACGCCCTGTTCCGGCTCCGGATGACGAACCGCCGGCTGCACGTGTTGTTCGCCGAGGCGATGGCGGCCGTCGACCGCGGCCACCCGATGTCGGTCGAGGGCGCCGTGCTGGCCCGGCAACTGGGCTCGGTGCCCGACGACATCGGCGGCAGTTCCGAGGGTCTGATCCCACTGGGACGCCCGTCGGTCGGGACCCTGCTGCGACGGGCGGTGGCGCCGGGAGCTCCCCCACTTACCGCGGCCCTGCGCACCGCGGTCGCCGTCGCGATCGCCGGTACCGTCACCGTCGGCCTGAACATGGACCACGCCTATTGGGCGATGGCAGCGGCGGTCCTGATGCTGCACCAGGGCTTCGATTGGCGACGCACGGTACAGCGCGGCATCGAACGCACGCTGGGCACCTGGCTCGGCCTGGTCCTGGCGGGCGGCATCTTGATCGCCGCGCCGGGTGGGCCCTGGCTAGCCCTGATCGTCGGCACGCTGCAGTTCCTGATCGAGATGTTCGTGGTGCGCAACTACACCGTCGCGGTCGTCTTCATCACGCCCGCAGCGCTGACCATCGCGTCGGGCGGTCACCACATCACCAACGTGCCCGACGTGCTGCTCGCCCGCGGTATCGACACCGTGATCGGTTGCGCGGTAGCACTTCTGGTGCTGTGGTGCACGCGGAGCGGACATGCCGCGGCGCGCCCGGCACAGGCGATCGCCGCGACGCTGGATGCCGTCGCCGTCGTGGTCGGGCATCTGGCCGCGGCAGCGGTATCCACCGGGCAGGCCCGCAATGACCGGCGCGATCTGCAGTTGCGCGCCATGGCCATGCTCCCCGTGTACGACACCGCCATCGGCGGATCGGCCCGGAGCCGGGTTGCGGCAGAACGACTTTGGCCGGCCATCGTCGCCACCGAGCAGCTGGCCTACCGGACGTTGGCTGCGGCATGGGCCACCGAACGGTCCGGCGCCCCGGTCACGCCGGGCGACGCCGAGCAGCTGACCACCACGATCGGTGGCCTCGCCGACGCGATCCGCAGCGGCCGGCACGTCGACCACATCACCGAACCACCGGCCTTCGGCGCCAGCGAAATACAGGCGATTCAGGCGTCGCTGGCCTAGGGATTTTGTGCACGATTTAGTACGCAGAGCGGCCCTTTTCGTGCACAAATCGCTAACGCTCGATGGCGCGCTGCACCAGACCCAGCGCCCAGCCGACCACCGACAGCAGGATCGCCGCCCAGATCGCGGTGAACCAGAACTGGTCGATCGCCAGGCCCCAGTGCGTGGTGTGCTCGGTGATCCACGAGGTGATCCACAGCATCCAGGCGTTGATGACGATGTGGATCAGGCCGAGCGTGAGGATGTACAGCGGAATCGCGAACAGCTGCACGATCGGCTTGATGATGGCGTTGACCAGCCCGAAGATGAACGCGACGACCAAGATGATGCCGACCCGCTCCAGTTGGGAACTGCCCTCGACGAACACGAAGTGGATACCCGGCACCATGCGGGTGACCAACCACAACGCCAGACCGGTCACGCAGGCTCGCAGCAGCAACGATTTCATACCGTCGATTCTGCCCGCAACAGATAGGTGTCCATGATCCAGCCGTGCCGGGCCCGAGCTTCGGCGCGCTCGCGCGTGATCCGGTTGCCGACCTCACCGATGGTGCCGGCGATCAGCATCTCGTCGGGGGTGCCGAGGTAGGCGCCCCACCAAATGCGGGTCTGCGGTGGGCATTCCAGGAACGAGCACTCGCCGTCGAGCATCACGACCGCGGCCCCGGCCAGTCCGGTTTCGCGCAGCTGACGGCCCGTCGTGATGAGCACCGGCTCCCCGATGTTGTTGAGCGGTATGCGATGTCGGGCGGTGAGCGCCTGGATGGCGGTGATGCCGGGAATGACGTCGAACTCGAACGCGACGTGTTCGGCGACGCGGTCCAGGATGCGCAGAGTGCTGTCGTAGAGCGACGGATCACCCCACGCCAGAAAGGCCCCGACGCCGTCGGGTCCGAGTTCGGTCTCGATGGCCTCGGCCCACAGCCGGGCCCGCGCGGCGTGCCAGTCCGCCACGGCCTCCTGATAGTCACCGTCCTTGGCCCGCTTGGGATCCGGCAGTTCCACGAGCCGGTAGTCGGGCTTCTCGATGAACCGCTCGCAGATCAGCCTGCGCAACGCGACAAGATCGTCCTTGATGTCGCCTTTGTCCATGGCGAAGAAAACCTGGGTGTCATTGAGCGCCGTGACGGCCTGGGCGGTGACGTAGTCCGGATCGCCGGCACCGATACCGATGACGTGGATGGTGCGCATGCACCGAAGAGTATCGGGGCGTGTAGCCGCACCCTTCAACCGCGCGACGCGAACCCAAGGTATGCGGTACCCGGGGTATTGACTAACGCCGGAGGGCGGACGTAGCTTCGGAGTACGGACACTTCAGAAGGGGATGTCAACGATGACAGCTTCGTTCAAGGGCCAGACCACGCGCGCGGAATTCGCCGAGCGCCTGCTCAAAGGCTCGGTACGTAAGTCTTATGCGCCGATCGTCGACATCGACTGGGATGCGCCGATCGACCCCGACAAGTACTTCCTGCCGCCGAAAGTGGTGTCGCTCTACGGCACGCCCCTCTGGGACTCGATGAGCCGGGCCGAGCAGATCGAGCTGTCGCGCCAGGAGCTCGTGAACACCTTGTCGGCAGGCATCTGGTTCGAGAACATTCTCAACCAGGCCCTGCTGCGCAAGGCGATGCATCAGGACCCGACCGCGAGCGCCACTCACTACGAGCTGACCGAACTCGGCGACGAGACCCGCCATATGGTGATGTTCGGCAAGGCCATCGAGAAGGTCGGCGCCGACCCGGTGCGGCCGAAGTGGTACCAGCGCACGATCATCAACATGCTGCCGTTCGCCTTCCAGGGCTCGGTGCTCTGGGTTGCCGCTCTGATCGGCGAGGAAATCTTCGATTCGCTGCAGCGGCAGATGATGGACGACCCGGAGCTGCAGCCAATGGTGCAGCGGCTCATGCGGATTCACGTCACCGAAGAGGCTCGTCACATCCAATTCGCCCGCGACGGGCTGCGCAAGCGCGCGCCGGAGATGTCGTGGCCGAAGCGCTTCTGGGTGGGCAATCTCAACGGCCTCGGCGGCTTGTTCTTCCGATTCCTGTTCACCAACAAGGTCCAGTACCGCCGCGTCGGCCTGGACGCGCGGGCCGCGCGGCGGATGGCGCGGACGTCTCCGCACCGGATCGAGACGCAGATCGCGGGCTTCGCCCCACTGGCCTCGTTCCTGGAGGAAGTTGGACTCCTCGGCCCGATCGCGCGCCGGTTGTGGCGACGCACCGGATTTCTGCCCGGCGGCCGAATCGTTCCGGCGGCCCGCGCGGATGTCGCGGACCCCGAAGACCTGTACGACGGGCCGGCCACCATCGACGGCCGCGAGGTCCGCGCCCGGCTGGCCGGGCACCTCGACCCGATTGACGGCCAGTATCACTGGCGTGGAACGGTTTTCGAGTCCCTCGATGAATTGCCCCGCGGCCCCGTCACCGTAGCGGTCGGCGAACGCTCCGCGACAGCGCGGGTCACCGAGCGCAGCCAGCAGGGCGGCTACGCCGTCAGCGGCGCCGGTTTGCCGCCTTTCCCACTCACATAACCTGCCGCCAGCAGCCCCACCGCGAACACCGCACCGATACCGCCAGATATCAGCAGTGGCACCGTGCCGTCGGCGCCCCACGCCAGACCGGCCCACAACCCGGCGATGAGGACGGCAAAACCGCTGGCGCCCTGAAACACACCTTGGGCACTGGCCTGCACGTCGGGGCCGACCAGTGAAGACACCCAGGCCTTGCCAACCCCGTCTGTGCATCCCGTGAACAATCCGTAGATACCGATCAAAAGCCATGCCGCGACGGTGTTCTCGGTCAGCCCCAGACCTAGGTAACCCACCGCGAAGAACGTCAGACCGATGCCGAACACGGCAGCGCGCGGCATCCGGTCTGATAAGTGTCCGGCCGGATAACTCGACAGGGCATACACCGCGTTGTAGGTGACATACGCCAAAATGACCTCGACGACGGAGAAGCCGATCTCGTTGAGCCGCAACAACAGCAGCGCATCAGGGAAATTCACCAAGCCGAAGATCACCAACAGCCCCGCGACCCGCCAGTAGCGCTGCGGCAGATCGCGCACCCGCCCGAACAGTGGGGTCCGGCCGGCCGCGGTTGCCCGTCGGGGTTCCCGTACGAGGTACACCAGTGCCACGCTGAGCACGGCAGGCACGACTGCCACCCACAGCAAGGGCGGGATCTGGTGGTCCAGAAGTTCGTAGCCGGCGAGGCCGAGTAACGGACCGACGACGGCGCCCAACGTGTCCATGGTCCGGTGGAATCCGAACACCCGCCCCCGTGCGGCGTCATCGATACCGGCGACCAGCAGCGCATCGCGGGGCGCTCCACGCAACCCTTTACCCAGCCGGTCCACCACGCGTCCGGCGAGCACCCCCTGCCAGACTCCGAATGCCGCGACCATGACCTTGCCGAGCGCTGCCAGACCGTAACCGGTGGCGATCATGGGTCGCCGGGCAAAGCGGTCACCGAGCGGACCTGACGCCAGTTTGGTCAGCGACGCGGCACCTTCGGCCGCACCTTCGACGATGCCGACAACCGAAGCCGGCGCCCCGAGGATCGTCGTCAGGTAGATCGGCAGCAAGGGATAGAGGAGTTCACTCGCGGCGTCCTGCAGAAAGGACACCGCAGACAGGACCCGGACGTTGCGGGTCAGCCATGGCCTGCGGAGCGGACCGACGCGTCGGGGTCGCATCAGCTCATGATGCCGAACAGATCTGTGTTTCGCGAGACACAAAACTAGAACACGTTCTACTATGGTCGCCATGCGGTTCACCTATGCGGAAGCCATGACCGATCCGAAGTACTACATCCCGTTGGCGAAAGCCGCTGACGAGGCCGGATACCACGCGATGACCATTCCGGACAGCATCGCGTACCCGGCAGTCTCGGACTCGAAGTATCCCTACACCGCGGACGGCAGCCGCGAGTTTTTGGACGGCAAGTCTTTCATCGAATCGTTCTCGCTGATCGGTGCCCTGTCGGCCGTCACGACCAAGCTGCACTTCAACATCTTCGTGCTGAAGCTGCCCATCCGGCCGCCGGCCCTGGTGGCCAAGCAGGCCGGATCGCTGGCCGCGATGTTCGACAACCGCCTGGGCCTCGGCGTCGGCACCAGCCCCTGGCCCGAGGATTACGACGTCATGGGCGTACCGTTCGCCCGCCGAGGCAAGCGCATGGACGAGTGCATCGACGTCGTCCGGGGCCTGACCTCGGGTGACTACTTCGAGTACCACGGCGAGTTCTACGACATCCCCAAGACCAAGATGACGCCGGCGCCGACCAAGCCGGTGCCGATCCTGGTCGGCGGCCACGCCGACGCCGCGCTCAAGCGCGCCGCCCGCAACGACGGCTGGATGCACGGCGGCGGCGACCCGGCCGAGCTCGACCCACTGCTCAAGAAGCTCGCCCAGTACCGCGAATCCGAAGAGCGCATCGGGCTCTGCGACGAGTTCCAGATTCACGTCATCTCGATCGACGGGTTCACCGTCGACGGTGTGAAGCGCCTCGAGGACAAGGGCGTCACCGACGTCATCGTCGGCTTCCGCGTGCCCTACATCATGGGCGAGGACACCCAGCCGCTCGACGAGAAGATCAAGCACCTGGAGATGTTCGCGGAGAACGTCATCGCCAAGGTCTAGCGTTCCGCCGCCGGCCGGCGACACTACTCGTCGATGATGTGCACTGCGGCCTCCTCGGCGGAGGCCGCACTCCCAGCGATGCCGACGTCCCCGGCGAGCAGCTCACCGTCCTGCTCGCCGGCCACGAGCCGGCCGGATCGCCGGTCACCGACCTCGTCGTCGCCCCACTGCTCGTCGGGACCTGCCACCGGGTCCAGCTGCGTCGCCGGGTCTGGCTCTTCCTCGGCGAGGAGTTCATCGAGCGTCTCGTGATCCCGGGGTTCACGCCACGCATCCGGCGGCTCATAGCCCTCGTCCAGAAGGTCGTCGACGCCACGGTCGATCAGCATGTCTTCCTGAGTCAGCTGATCGTCATCGTCGCTGCTGTACTCACCCGAGCCGCTCATGTCACCACCTTGCCACGGATCGCCGGGCCACGCGAGCAGAGAGTTACAGCGAGCGGCTGATGATCTCTTTCATGATTTCGCTTGTGCCGCCGTAGATCTTGTTGACGCGCGCCGCGGCGTAGGCTCGGCCGATCGGGTACTCCAACATGTAGCCGTACCCACCGAAGAACTGCACGCAGCGGTCGACGACGGCGACGCCCTTGTCGGCGGCGATCAGCTTGCCCATTGATGCGGTCGCCGGATCGTTGTTCCCGTTGATCAGTTCCTGGATGCAGTAGTCCACCGTGGTCTTGATCGACAGCACCTCGGCCTTGAGCTCGGCGAGCTGGAATCGGTTGTGCTGGAACTGGATCAGCGGCTTACCGAAGGCCTCGCGCTGCTTGGTGTACTTGATGGCCTCGAGCACGGCGGCCTCGGCCATGCCGGCGCACACGGAGCCGATGATCAGCCGCTCGCGGGCCAGTTGCTCCATGAGCTGGTAGAAGCCCAGCCCCTCCTGCGCGCCGAGCAAGTTGGCGACCGGCACCCGCATGTCGGTGAAGAACAGTTCGCGGGTGTCCTGGCCGTGCTGGCCCACTTTCTCCAGGACGCGACCGCGCTCGAAGCCCGGCAGGTCGTTCACCTCGGCCACGATCAGCGAGACGCCCGCCGCGCCCTTACTGGGGTCGGTCTTCGCGACGATGACGACCATGTCGCAATGGGTTCCGTTGGAGATGAACGTCTTCGACCCGTTGATGACGTAGTGATCACCGTCGCGGACGGCGGTGGTGCGGACTGCCTGCAGGTCGGACCCGGTGCCGGGTTCGGTCATCGCGATGGCCAGCACGGCCTCACCGCTGATGATCTTGGGCATCCAGCGGGCCTTCTGCTCCGCATTGGCATAGGTGTTGATGTAGTGCGCCACGATCGGCGAGTGCACGGTCCAACCCGAGGCCGAATCATGAGCCAGCGCAAACTCTTCCGCCACGATCGCGGACAGACCGAAGTCGCCGCCCGCACCGCCGTATTCCTCCGGCAGGTCCAGGCCGAGCAGGCCGGCGTCGCCGAGCTTGTTCCAGAACTCGCGGTCGACCTGGTGGTTCTTGGCCCACCGCTCCTGGTTGGGCGTGGCCTCCTTGGCCAGGAACGACGCGGCATGCTGACGCAGCTCACGGTGCTGATCGGTCTCCCAGCTGGCCCGGTAGTTCGGGAATAGTACTGACATTGGTCCACCTCGCTGATTGCCGCGCTATACAACTGTATAGGCCCCTGTTCATGTGTACAGTACATTGCACTGGTTGTCGATGGGAGGTCTGATGGTTGATCCACGGGCAACCGTCGACGATCTGACGGCCAAGGCGCGCATCCGCAATACCGCCCTGGATCTCTACGCCAGACACGGTGAAGACGGAATCTCCCTGCGCGCCATCGCCTCCGAGGCCGGCGTCGCGGTGGGCCTGGTGCAGCACCACTTCAAAACCAAGGCCGGCCTGCGGAACGCCGTCGACCAGTTGGTGGTCGACTACTTCGCGGGCGCCCTGGCCGAGGTGTCCGAAGACGCCTCGACGGCCGTGCGCGACGATGCCGTTCGGGACATGCTGCGCGCCAATCCCGCGGTGGTCGACTACGTGCGGCGCGCCCTCCTGCAGCCCAATGTCGCCGACAGCCACTTGGTCGACGTGATCGTCGACCTCACGCAGCGCGAGGTCCGGGCGGCCCGCAAGACGGGTCGCGCCTCGACCACTCGCCGCGAGAACATCCAGGTCGTCGCCGTCTTGGCGAGGCAGATGGGCGAACTACTGTTGGCACCCATGGTCGACGCGGTGTGGCAGCGAGTAGCACCGGACACCAACCCACCACGGCTGCGGGTCAGCGTCGACGAGGCGGGGCAATGACAGTCAGCGTCGACGAATTCGAGGTCGCCGACACCGCAGAGTCCTGGACCGCCGCCGGGTTCACCGTTGATCCCGACGGCGTGTGCCGAATCGGTGGAGTCCGGATCCGGTTGGTCGGACGTGACCACGGCACCGGCATCGTCGGGTGGTCGCTGCGCGGTTTGCCGTCCGGCCAGCCGCTCGACGGCATCCCCACCACGCGGTCGGACGCACCTGCCTCCACTGGAGCCGAACACGCGAACGGCGCCCTCTCGGTCGACCATGTCGTGCTGTTGTCGCCTGACCTGGATCGGACCGTCACGGCGCTCGCGGCAGTCGGTGTCCGCCCGCGCCGCGAGCGCGACGGGCAACTCGGCGGCCGGCCGATGCGGCAGATCTTCTTCCGCCTCGGAGAGGTGATCCTCGAGGTCGTCGGCTCTCCCGAGACCAAGGGCGACGGCCCATCGACGCTGTGGGGCCTGACGTATGTCGCGCGCGACATCGACGCCACCACCGCGTTCTTCGGCGACCGCACCGCACCGGTGAAGCCGGCGGTGCAACCCGGACGCCGGATTACCACGCTTCGACATCGAGAATTCGGGATGTCGGTCCGCACGGCGATGATCTCGGCCCCTATTCTCAGCCCATGAGCGACTCCGCCACCGATGCCGTCGTGGTCATCCACACCGACGGCGGCTGCCGCCCCAACCCCGGCCCCGGCGGCTGGGGCGCGGTGCTGCGCATGCGTCATCACGTGCGGGAAATGTGCGGCGGCGAGCCCGGCGAGACCAGCAACAACCGCATGGAGCTGACGGCGCCCATCATGGCGCTCGAAGCGTTGACACGGCCCGTGGTGGTGCACCTGCACACCGACAGCACCTACGTCCGCAACGGCATCACCAAATGGGTGCACGGCTGGGAACGCAATGGCTGGATGACGGCGGCGAAGCAGCCGGTCAAGAACGTCGACCTCTGGAAGCGACTGCAGGCCGCTTGCGCCCGGCACGAGGTCGAGTGGTTCTGGGTGAAGGGACACGCCGGCGTCGCCGACAACGAGCTGGCCGATCAGCTGGCGACTCGCGGGCTGGAAGAGGCTGTCGCCCTCGCACTCACTCCCATGTGACCTCCGCCGGCGTCTTGTCCGGGCGCAGCCCGCGCCAGCTGGGTTGCCGCAACCGGCCATCCGAGGTGCGCTCGCTGTAACGCACCTCCCCCACCACCTCGGGGCGTACGTATGTCACGCCTTTGGCATCCATCGTGGAAAGCGTTGCAGTAAAAGGTGATTCACTGGTTTCCAGCGGTGCCAGCAGCGCCCGCAGGTCGCCCAGCATCTTTTCGGTGAACCCCGTGCCAACCCGCCCGGCGAACTGCAGACCGTGCTCGCCGGGCACCCCGACCAGCAGCGCCCCGATGCCACTGGTGCGGCCGCCTTCCCCAGCGCGCCAGCCGCCGATCACCACTTCCTGTGTGCGCCACAACTTATCCTTGACCCATGCCTCCGACCGGCCCGGCCGGTATCCGGAATCCCATTTCTTGGCGACCACTCCTTCAAAGCCGCGGCCACTCGCGGCCTCCAGGGGATCGTCGGCAGGCAACAGCGGCGGTACCGTCAACGCGCCATCGGCGGCCAGCGCTTCCAACAGCTTTCGTCGATCTCGGTATTTTGCGCGGGTCAGGTCACGTCCGTCGAGGGACAGGATGTCGAAACACCAGAATTCGATGTGACTGCGCGGACCGCGGTTCTGCATTGCCTGAAAACTCGGTACGCCATCCTGCAATGCCACCACCTCACCGTCCAGGATCACGTGGTGATCGGCGAGATCGGCTGCCAACGACTGCAATTGCGGGAATTCCCCCGTGATGTCGCGGCCGCTGCGCGAGGTGAGCCGGATCCTGCCGTGGTCGGCGTCTACGAGAAGCCGGTAGCCGTCCCACTTGCCCTCGAAGGCCCACTGGTCCGACGACAGTCGACTCACCGATCCGTGGGTCGCCAGCATCGGTTGCAGCTGCTGCTCTTTCATCCGGCGCACCAGCCAGTTCTTGCCGTCGGTCTGGATGAGCACGTACCGGCCGGAGACCCGGTTGCCGTGGAGGTTGACGATCACCTCACCGTTTTCGCCTGCGTCCCGGAACTTCTCGGTGTCGTAGGTGCCCGAGTCCCAGATCGAGACGTGTCCACCGCCGTATTCACCCTTGGGGATATCACCTTCGAAGGTGGCGTACTCCAGCGGATGGTCTTCGGTGTGCACCGCCAGGTGGTTGACGGTGGAGGTGTCCGGAAGGTTCTTCGGCACAGCCCAACTGACCAGCACCCCGTCGCGTTCCAGCCGGAAGTCGTAATGCAGCCGGCGGGCATGATGTTCTTGAATGACGAACCGATTGTTCTGACCCGACGCGGGCTGGGCCGCCGGGACCGGCTCCGGTGTCCGGCCCGGGTCCCGCATGCTGCGGTAGGTGGTGAGCCGATCGGCCACCGGCGCATCGCCATCCATGCCGGCGAGCAGATCACCGTCGCGCGCCAAGCGGGCCAGTACCTCGTCGAACCGCAGCTGCCGCAACTCCGGGTCGTCGAGTTCGTCCCAGGTGCGCGGCGCCGCGACGGTCGGCTCGTCGCGGCCGCGCAACGAATACGGCGCCACGGTCGTCTTAGCCGCGGAGTTCTGACTCCAGTCCAAAAACACTTTGCCGGCCCGCAGGCTGCGGGTCATGGTCGCGGTGACCAGTCCACCCATCGATGATTCGAGTTGCTGGGCAACACGTTTGGCGACGGTCGACGCACCGCGCGAGCTGACGGGCGAGGCCAGCGGTACATAAAGGTGCAAACCCTTGCTGCCGCTGGTCACCGGATACGCCGCCAAATCCATGCCGGCGACCAGTTCGCGTACCGCGCGGGCCACCCCGCACAGCTGGGCCATGGTGATGCCTTCGCCGGGATCGAGGTCGAACACGATGCGCGTGGCGGGTCCCGGAGCCAGGACATCGCCCGCCCCGCCTCGCCCGCCCGCCCCGACAAAGCGCCATTGCGGCACATGCACTTCCAGGGACGCCTGCTGGGCGATCCAGGCCAGTCCCTCCGGAGTGTCGATGATCGGGTAGACGGTGGTTCCGCTGCGATGCGTGATGGCACCGCGTCCCAGCCACTCCGGCGCCGACGACGCCAGCTGCTTCTCGAAGAACGGCTGCTGCGCAACACCATTGGGCCACCGTTTACGGGTGACGGGACGACCCGCGATGTGCGGCAACATCGCATCGGCGACGGCGAGGTAATAGTCGAAAACGTCGGCTTTGGTCGTGCCGGTCGACGGGTAGAGCACCTTGTCCGGGTTGGTCAGCCGCACCCGTCCGAATTGCTCCACACCTCGAGTATCCAAGCCGTGACGCGATAATGGGCCATACTGGGGTATGCGGTCCATCTGGAAGGGGTCAGTAGCCTTCGGGCTGGTCAATGTGCCAGTGAAGGTGTACAGCGCCACTGAGGATCACGACATCAAGTTTCATCAGGTGCATGCCAAGGACAATGGCCGCATCCGATACAAGCGGGTGTGCGAGGTCTGCGGCGAGGTAGTCGAGTTTCGGGATATCGCGAAAGCGTTCGAATCCGAGGACGGGCAGACCGTCATCATCACCGACGAGGACATCGCCACCCTGCCCGAAGAGCGCAGCCGCGAGATCGACGTGGTCGAGTTCGTTCCGGCGGAGCAGATCGATCCCCTGATGTACGACCGGAGCTATTTCCTGGAGCCGGACTCGAAGTCGTCCAAGTCGTACGTGTTGCTCGCGCAAACGCTGGCCCAGACCGATCGGGTGGCGATCGTGCACTTCTCGCTGCGCAACAAGACGCGGCTTGCGGCGTTGCGGGTCAAGGATTTCGGCAAGCGCAACGTGATGATCGTGCACACGCTGTTGTGGCCCGACGAGATTCGCGACCCTGATTTCCCGGTGCTGGACAAGGAAGTCGAGATCAAGGAGGCCGAGTTGAAGATGGCCGGCCAGGTGGTGGACTCGATGACCGAGGACTTCCACCCCGAGCAGTTCCACGACACCTACCGCGAACAGATGGAAGAGCTCATCGAGGCAAAGATCGCGGGCGGCGAGGCATTCTCCACAGAGGAAGCGGCGACCGAACTGGACGCGACCGAGGACGTCTCCGATCTGCTGGCCAAGTTGGAGGCGAGTGTCAAGGCCCGCAAAGGCTAATTGGAACGTGTTCTAGAAATCTGCTCCGGCAGCGCCTCGATCTTGCTAGCGTGCCTAACAACAACCGATACGAGGCGAGTGAGGCACACGTGATTCTGGATAGATTCCGGCTCGACAACCAGGTAGCCGTAGTAACCGGTGCGGGCCGCGGCCTGGGCGCCGCCATCGCCATCGCATTCGCCGAAGCGGGTGCTGACGTGGTGATTGCCTCCCGCACCGAGTCGCAGTTGCAGGACGTGGCAAGGCAAGTCGAGCAGGCCGGCCGGCGGGCTCACGTCATCGCCGCCGACCTCGCCCACCCGGAGGAGACAGCCAAGCTCGCCGCAGCGGCGGTCGAGGCGTTCGGCAGACTAGATGTCGTCGTGAACAACGTCGGCGGCACCATGCCCGCCCCGCTCATGTACACCTCGACGCAGGATCTGAAAGACGCGTTCACGTTCAACGTGGCCACCGCGCATGCGCTCACGCAGGCGGCCGTGCCGCTGATGCTCGAGCATGCCGGCGGCGGCAGCGTCATCAACATCACCTCGGCCGTCGGCCGGTTGGCGGGCCGTGGCTTCGCCGCCTACGGCACGGCCAAGGCCGCGCTGGCCCACTACACGAGGCTGGCCGCGATGGACTTGTGCCCGAAGATCCGGGTCAACGGCATCGCGCCGGGTTCGATCCTGACCTCGGCGCTGGACATCGTCGCCTCCAACGAGGCGTTGCGTGACCCCATGGAGAAGGCCACCCCGCTGCGACGCCTCGGCGACCCCGAGGACATCGCCGCCGCCGCGCTGTATCTGGCCTCGCCTGCCGGTGCCTATGTCACCGGCAAGGTGCTCGAGGTCGACGGCGGCCTCACGTTTCCCAACCTCGACCTGCCCATCCCGGACCTGTGAGGAACGCTATGTCTGAATTTTCGGCACCGCCGAAGCAAATGCCAATCAAAGTCGCCGCAGTCGGCACCGGAAACGTCGGCCGCCATGCCCTGACTCAGCTCATCACTGACCCTGCCTACGAACTGACCGGCGTCTGGGTGTCCTCTGCCGCCAAGACCGGCAAAGACGCCGGAGAGCTTGCCGGACTTGATGTTTCGACCGGCATCAAAGCCACCGACGACCTCGGTGCCATCCTCGCCGGGAAGCCGGACTGCGTCGTCTACACCGCCATGGCCGACAACCGCCTGCCCGAAGCACTGGAAGACTATCGGCGCATTCTGGCCGCCGGAGTAAACGTCGTCGGCAGCGCGGCAGTGTTCCTGCAGTATCCGTGGCAGGTCCTGCCGGCCGAACTGATCGCACCGCTCGAGCAGGCGGCGAAAGAAGGCGGATCGTCGCTGTTCGTCAACGGCATCGACCCCGGTTTCGCCAATGACCTTCTCCCCCTTGCGCTCATGGGCACCTGCCAGAGCGTCGAGCAGGTCCGGTGCATGGAGATCGTGGACTACGCCACCTACGACAGCGCGACGGTCATGTTCGACGTGATGGGGTTCGGCAAGCCCATCGACGAGTTACCGATGCTGCTGCAGCCGGGCGTGCTGAGCCTGGCCTGGGGTTCCGTGGTCCGCCAGCTGGCCGCCGGCCTCGGCATCGAACTCGACGAGCTGACCGAGACGCACACCCGCGTGCCGGCGCCCGAGGACTTCGACATCGCGTCGGGCCACATCCCGGCCGGCACCACGGCGGCCATGCGGTTTGAAGTGCGCGGCATGAAGGACGGACACCCGGCCGTCGTCCTCGAGCACATCACCCGCCTGCGCGGCGACCTGTGCCCCGACTGGCCGCAACCGGCCCAGGAGGGTGGTTCCTACCGGGTCGAGGTGACCGGCGAGCCGTCGTACGCCCTTGACCTGTGCCTGAGCAGCCGCAAAGGCGACCACAACCACGCCGGACTCGTTGCCACCGCAGCACGGGTGGTGAACGCCATCCCGGCGGTCGTGGCCGCCGAACCGGGCATCCGCACGACGCTGGATCTGCCGCTCATCACCGGGAAAGGCCTGTACCGCCCCAACTGACGACGCCGAAAATAGAGTCATTCGTCGCTAGCGGGTGACCCACCTCTCAGAGCCAGAATCAGGGCGAACTTACGCAAAAGTCAGTTCGCCGATTGTCCGATTCTGAGCCTTTGAAGGGGCCCGCTATGCACACCGCCGCTCGACCGTTCGCTTCCGTCGGCGTGTCCCTGGCCGGGGCCGCGGCTATCGCCGTCGCCCCGGTCGTGGCGCCGACCGTCAGTACCCAGATTCACCACATGGAAGCTCAGATCGAGCGCACCGCCGTACGTCTGACCGCCGCAGTCAATCCGTTCGAGGCATACGCACAGGCGTTCAACAACACCGTCGCCAGCCTGCAGACCATCGTGAGCACGGCACAGACCAACGGGCCGACGCCGATCCTCACCGCAGCGCTCAACAATCAGCTTGCCGCGCTGCAGGACCTGCTGAAACTGGTGTCGTCGCCCGGTTCGGTGAAGGTCGATCCCAGCTCCCAACCGGCCGTGCCCTTCCCGTCGGCTCCGCCGCTGTTGAACGCGCTCGGCACCACGCTCGGCCAGATCGGCACCAACCTCACGACCGCGGTGCCACCACTGCTGGCCGCCGCCGTCAACGACCTGACAAAGGGCAACGTCGAGGATGCGACCAATCAGCTGCTGCTCGTCGGCTTGAACGCATTGATCCCGCTGACGAATCTGCTCACGCCCGCCCTCAACTCCGTCGCCTATCCGCTGCAAGGTCTGGTCACCGCGATCGACAAGCTCGGTCCGCTGGGGGCCATCGCCGCCAACCCGCTGCAGAACGCCGTCAATGTCCTCAACACGCTCGGCCAAGGGTTCGGTGGGCTGCAGCCGTCGAACGCCCTCGTCATCGTCGGTGGTCTGCTTGGCCCGCTGATCCAGGCACCGGCAGCGATGGCCGCCGCGGTGCAGGACGTCATCGATGCCACGCGCACCGGCGACCTCGGCAAGGTGGCCGGTGCGCTCGTCTCGATTCCCGCGACGATTCTGAATGGCGTCCTCAACGGGGGTTATGGCCCCGACCTGTCGACCGTGATCGACACCGGTCTGCCCGGTGTGCCGGTGTATGGCGGCGGCCTGCTGACTTCCTTCGGCATCAACATCGGCGGTGGCCCGCTCGGCTTCACCGTGAACCTCCCGGGCCCGGTCGCCGCACTGCAGCTGCTGCAGAAACTCGTCGCCGACGCGCTCAAGCCGCCGCCGGTCACGACGACAACGACGGCGGTCGCCGCCACCGCGCCCGTCGCTGCCAACTCGGTGCCGGCCACTGCCGCGACGACCGTCGCGGTACCGGCCTCGACAGTCGTCAAAGCCCTGCCCGCGAAAGCGACAACGGACGCCACGAAGCCCGCTGACCAGACCACGACGAAGACGGATACCACCAAAACGGATGCAACGAGCCCGGCGGAAACTTCCATGAAACCCGTTGCAACAAAGCCCGATTCATCGACAGAAGCCGGCACGGACACGGCAACCAGCACCACCGGCGCCACCAAGCCCACGGCCCCGGGTAGCACTGACGCCGCGCACACGGGCAGCGGGCAGACCGGCGCCAAGGGCGAGGGGACGACTGCTGACCACACCAAGGGTGGCGATGCCAAGGGCGGCGTCAAGGGCGGGGATGCCAAGCCCGACACCAAGTCCGACTCGACGCCCACCAAGCCCGGCACGACGAGCACCAAGCCCGCCAAGGCGTCCGCCGGTGCAGGCCAGACAAAGGACGGCAAGAGTACTCACGCCAAGTAGGACCACGAATGTTGGCTTGTGGTCGAGGATCTCGGGGGTTCTCGACCACAAGCCGATACTCACCGGCGAGCTAGGCTGGCGCCGCCTGAATCAGCATGTCCGCCAACGCCGCGGTGGCCGGCGTCAGACGGCCCACCGGCTGCGACGCCAGATAGACCTGCCACACGACACTTCGCCTCAATGCGATGGCGCGCAGATCGTCGAATTCCGCGCATTCCGACGCGGGCATGAAGGTGGTTCCCAGCCCCTGACGAACCAGTTCACCGACCACCGAGAAGCCGGCCGGAATCACATGGACGGGCCGCGACTGACTCCCCGCCGCGAGAAATGCGTTGTCCATCAAGGAACGAAAGCCCCAGTCCGGCGGAAACCCGATCAGGTCCTCGTCCGCCAGGTCGATCAGACTGACCACTTTCTCCGCCGCCATCGGGTGGTCGTCGCGGCACACGAAGAACATCGGTTCCTCGAACATCAAGCGCATGTCGAGCTGCGGCGGAAATCGGTTGGGCACCGAGACCAGAGCCAGATCCAGCGAGCCGTCGACAAGTGCCGAGAGATATGCCGAGGCACCAGCTTGGTTGAGTTGCAACCGAAGTCGCACGAAGGGGTGCTCCCGGTGAAACTCGCCGAGTACCCCCGCGACATTCATCGGGCCGTATGAGATCAATGATCCGAACTCGACGGTACCCATCAGCCGGCCGCGACTGGACGCGACCGATTCGGCGGCTGCCCCCGCAACGCGCAGCAGTTCGTGCGCCTGAGCGAGGAGGCGTTCGCCGGCGACCGTCAGCTCGATCTGCTGACGGGAGCGGTCGAACAACTGGACACCGAGCTCACGCTCCAGCTTCGCAATCGACGTCGAGACGGCGGACTGCACCACGTGGACGCGGCGTGCCGCGCGCGTGAAGCTGCGCTCGACGGCAACCGCCACGAAGTGCTCGACCTGCCGTAGCTCCACGCCGCAGATTATCTACGTCATAGATGTGTCTTATCAATATCTGTCATTAGACGTGTTGACCGATCGGATGTCTCATGGTTCTTGTGAACATCGCGTCGACGCAGCTCATCGGGCGCGACGCCGAACTCGCGGCCCTGCGGGACGCCATCGCGTCACCGCCCCATGGACAGGTGATCGTCATCTCCGGGGCATTGGGCTCTGGCAAGACCTCCCTGCTCGCCGAAGCCGAGCGACAAGCACGTTCGCTGGGCCATCGCGTTCTCGGCATCGCCGGCCTGCCCGGCGAGATCGACACCCCGCTGGGTGGCCTGCACCGGCTGCTGCGGGCACTCAACGACGCCGAGGCCAACCCGTATGGTCGCGCCAACATCATCGAAACCCTTTTCAGCACACCGTTGTTCGGCGATCAGATCCATACCGCCAGATTGGCCGCGGCACTACTCGAACTTTTGGACGCGGTGCCGCGACGACAGCCGGTGCTGGTCACGGTCGACGACGCCCACTGGCTCGACGAGCAATCCCGCAGCGTTCTGCTGTTCGCCGCCCGGCGCAAGCGCGGGCCGCCCGATCACTGTGGCGCTGACCCTTCCTGACACTGTCGCAGCGACGGGACTGGCGGGCCGGTCGGCTCTCGAGATTCCGCTGGCACCAATGCTCCTCGACCAGTCGATCGCGCTGCTAGAGGCGCAACCCACACCACCGGGCGGACTGCTCCGTGAGCAGATCATCAAACAGTCCGCGGGCAATGCCGCCGCGATCATCCACTTTTCCAGCACGGCTACCGGCGCGACGCCCACGGCGGGTTGTGCACCGGACCCGTTGCCGTTGCCGATCAGCGCCCACGCGGTCTACGCACAGCATCTGGCGCACCTGCCCGCAGCCACGCGCGCCGCGCTCGTCGTCGTCGCGGCCGCGTCCGCCGCCGACCTGCGCACGCTGCCGCCCGGAGTGCTGACCGACCCGGCGGTTCTGGCCCCGGCAGAGACCGCGGGCATCGTGCGTATCGAGGCCGCACGCATCAGCCCCATCAATCCCCTCATCCGCTCTGCGGCCTATTACGGGGCGCCGCTGACCACGCGGCAGGATGCGCACCGACTCCTGGCTGACGCGTTGAGTACGTCCGCATTGAGTACGCCGCCCCAGCGCGAGGTCTGGCACCGAGCCCATGCTGCGTCCTCCACCGCCGGCGGTCCGCATGACCGAATCCGGGCATTGACCGCCCGCGGGATGGCCACGATGTGGAATGACGGGCGGGCGGCGGCCGAGGCCCTCCTGGCAGTGACCGTCGAAGCGCTCGGAGTCGACCCCGAATTGGCGTGGGAACCGCTGCGCGTGGCGGCCTCCGCGACTTTCCTGTCGGGTGATCCAGCCGCGTATCAGGGGACGGCGCAAGCGCTACAGCGGTTGGACGACGCGATGCCGGTGCCGACCGGCAGCTCGGCAACCTCGCGGCTGTGGATCCGAGCGGTGACCGACTCTCCGCGTGCGCGCGCCGACTTGGCCGCGTTCACCGCCCCGCCGGCCGGCGGCCTCGGGGCCCTGGAGTTGAGTCTGATCGGCCTGGCCGCCGGCGTGAC
Source organism: Mycolicibacterium sp. HS_4_1 (assembly GCF_054515875.1). Lineage (NCBI taxonomy): Bacteria > Bacillati > Actinomycetota > Actinomycetes > Mycobacteriales > Mycobacteriaceae > Mycobacterium > Mycolicibacterium sp. HS_4_1. The sequence goes on along the minus strand of NZ_CM137261.1, from coordinate 809,228 downwards.
CGACGAGTCAGAGCTCAGCATCCGCAGTCTGCGCGTCGCGCAGTCCTTGATGACACCACATGACTCGACGCACGGACAGGCGCTGACGGCGGCGATCCTGGCCTGGTCGTGTATCGACTCCGGCCGCTGGGACGAGGCGCTCAGAATCACCAGCCAGCTGCACACCCTCGGCGCCGTCAGCGATCAACCACTGATCATCGCGACCGGGGACCAGATCCGAGCCACGGTCGCCGCCCGCCGCGGCGACACCGCGTCCGCTCGCGACCACATCGGCGCCGCCCTGAATGTCGTTGATTTCCAGGACAACCGGTTGCACGCGGCACGGGCACATCACGTCCTCGGGCTGATCAACCTCGCGGCCGGCAACGATCTCGGGGCCTACGGTCATCTGTCCGAGTTGTTCACCGACTCCGGCGTTCCTCTGCACCAACACGTGTCCTACCGCGCTTTCGTCGACTACGCCGAGGCAGCTCTGCGGACGGGCATGGTCGACGACGCGCGGCGCACGTTCACTGCCGCACTGACGCACCTACCGCAGCCGCACTCCGCCCGCCTCGACCAGCTGGTGAACCACGCCTCGGCGCTGCTCAGCGTCGGGGAGGCCGGCGACATCCTGGCCCGCACGCTCGCCGACGCCGCCGGCGAGCAGTGGCCATTCGAACGCGCCCGGTTGCGGCTCAGCTACTCGGGCTGGCTGCGGCGAAGCCGGCGACGCAAGGAAGCGCGCCGGCACATCTCAGCCGCCTTGGCCACCTTCGAGACGCTGGGTGCCACACCGTGGCTAGACATCTGCGCCCGGGAACTGCGCGCATCGGGCGTCGCGACGGCAGCGTCGGGGACGCCATCCACCGAACAATTGAGCCCCCAAGAGCATCAGGTCGTCTATCTCGCCGGACGTGGCCTGACCAACCCGCAGATCGCGGCCCGACTTCAGCTTTCGACCCGCACCGTGTCCGGATACCTCTACCGCTCGTTTCCGAAGCTGGGCGTCACCAGCCGGCATCAGATCCGCGATATCCCGCCGCCGCCCGACGGGCGCGGGGCCGCCGGCTGACGTATTTCCCCAACAGGCAGGTTTCGGCTACCCTAACTTTTCTATTCGAATGACCGGATGGAAAGTGAGCGCAGTGCTGACCGAGAGCCGCACCTCGTCGCGTCCGACGTGGTCCTTACTGGGCCCGGCGTTCGTGGCGGCCATCGCCTATGTAGATCCGGGCAACGTCGCGGCCAACATCAGCGCGGGCGCGAAGTTCGGTTTCCTGCTGGTGTGGGTGATCCTGCTGGCCAACGTGATGGCCGGCCTGGTGCAGTACCTATCGGCCAAACTCGGTCTGACGACCGGCCGGTCACTCCCCGAGCTGGTGGCCGAAAACTGCCGCACACCAACCCGGCTCGCGTTTTGGTTCCAGGCCGAAATGGTCGCGGTGGCAACCGATCTCGCCGAGGTCGTGGGCGGCGCCATCGCGCTGCAACTGTTGTTCGGCCTGCCCATGCTGCTGGGCGGCGTGGTCACCGGCGTGGTGTCCATGTGCCTGCTGTCGGTGCAGAACCGGGGCGGCCAGCGCGCCTTCGAACGGATCATCGCCGGGCTACTGATGATCATCACGCTCGGCTTCGTCGCCAGCCTCCTCGTCGACCCGCCCCCTCCGGGCCACGTACTCGGCGGCATGGTGCCGCACTTCGCCGGGTCCGAGAGTCTGCTGCTGGCCACCGCGATCCTGGGCGCGACCGTCATGCCACACGTCGTCTACCTACACTCCGGCCTGGTCCGGGACCGGCACGGGAAGCCCGAGACCGGCGCTCCGCTGCGTCACATGCTGCGCGTCACGCGCTTCGACGTCGGCCTCGCGATGGTGGTCGCGGGCGCGGTGAACCTGGCGATGCTGCTGGTCGCGGCGACCCACCTGCAGGGCGTCAAAGGCACCGACACCATCGCGGGCGCGCACGCCGCGGTCGGCAATGCCCTGGGCCCGGCGATCGCACTGTGCTTCGCCATCGGCCTGCTGGCTTCAGGCCTGGCGTCCTCGTCGGTCGGCGCGTACGCGGGCGCGATGATCATGCAGGGCCTGCTCAACCGGTCCTATCCCCTGCTGCTGCGCCGGGCCGTCACGGTCATTCCGGCGTTGGTGGTGTTGGCCATCGGGTTCGACCCGACGCGCGCGTTGGTCATCTCCCAGGTGGTGCTGTCGTTCGGCATCCCGTTCGCGTTGATTCCGCTGGTGCGGCTGACCAGCAACCGCACCGTGATGGGCGAGCACGTCAACCACCGCATCGTGACGGCATTGGGATGGGCTGTGGCCGTGCTGATTTCGGGGCTGAACGTGATACTGATCTGCCTCACCGTCACGGGCTGATCGCTACCGCGATCTCGCCACTGCGGACCGCCACGACCGACAGCAGCGTCGCGCCGAGTCCGTGGCTGTGTTCGACGGTCGCGCCGTTGAGAAAGATGTCGCCGGATGCGCCCCGCGTGTCCGTAAGGTCGAACACATGACGAGAGATTTCCGCTTCGGAGTCGGCCTGCGACACACCGGCGGCCGGTCAGCAGTGCAAGACGCGGCGCGCCGCGCTGAAGACCTCGGTTACGACGTCCTCTTGGTGCCCGACCATCTGGGCGCTCCGGCCCCGTTTCCGGTGCTTGCGACGGCCGCCGCGGCAACCACCACCATGCATCTGGGCACCTTCGTCTTCAATGCCTGCTTCTACAAGCCGGCGCTGCTGGCCCGCGATATCGCGGCCATGCGCGATCTGACCGAAGGACGATTCGAAACCGGCCTGGGCGCCGGCTACGTCAAGGAAGAGTTCGACGCCGCCGAACTGCCGTTTCCCAGCGCCGGAAAACGAGTGGAGTACACCGCGCACGTCACCTCGTATCTGCGCACCCAGCTGCCCGACGTACCGGTCATGATTGCCGGCGCCGGCGACAAACTGCTGACCGTCGCTGCCCAGCAGGCACAGATCATCGGGCTGACCGGCGGTGGGCCGCGCACCGACGACCACGATCCGCTCGCCGAGCGAATCTCCTTCGTGCGCAACGCCGCCGGCGCCCGCTTCGATGAGCTCGAGCTGAACCTGGCCATCACCGCGGTTCCGACCGACGGATCCGGAATCCCGAACCTGTCCATCACCCGGCACTTCCAGCCCGACCTCAGCGACGCCGAGCTGATGACGACGCCGGGTGTGCTCAGCGGCAGCACCGCCGATATGGCGGCCCGGGTCAGCGAGCTGCGCGAACGTTACGGGGTCAGTTATTTCATTGTCCAGCAACAGCATTCGGAGACCTTTGCGAAGGTCATAGCAGAACTTCACTGAGGGCCCGCGCGGGAACGTTTGGGCCCACGAGTCCAGGGGTATGAACAGCCACGTGCTGAAGGAATTAGAAGGCCGACGGATCGCCATCCTCGCCGCCGACGGGGTCGAGAGAGTCGAGCTCGATGAACCGCGCGCCGCGGTCGAGGACGCCGCGGTGACGTTCGTCCGCTCCGGTAAGCCTGTCGCCGCCATCTGTCACGGCCCGTGGACCCTCGTCGAAGCCGACGTCGTCCGCGGCCGCAAAGTGACCAGTTATCCCAGTGTTCGCACCGACCTTCGTAACGCCGGGGCCACCGTCGTCGATCAAGCAGTGTGTATCGACGGCAATCTCATCACCAGCCGTTCGCCCTCCGATCTACCGGCGTTCTGCGAGGCAATCACCGAGGCGTTGGCGAGCAGTCCCGCCCAGACCTGAAGTCCGGGCTGAGGCAGCCATGACCACTCGTAACCCGGCTGACGTGGCGGAAGCGGCCCCCGGCATCCGGCAGCGCAACTTCGTGTTCCTCGCTGTCGTCCTCGGCATGCTGCTGGCCGCACTCGACCAGACCATCGTGGCGACGGCGCTGCCGACCGTCGTCGCAGACCTGGGCGGTGCCGGCCACCAGTCCTGGGTCGTGACGAGTTACCTGCTCGCCTCGACGATCGTGACCGCAGTGGTCGGCAAGCTCGGCGACACCTTCGGCCGCAAGCGGGTCTTCCAAGTCGCCATTCTGTTGTTCTTGACCGGGTCCGTGCTGTGCGGACTCTCGCCGTCGATGGGGATGCTGGTCGCTTCGCGCGCTCTGCAGGGCCTGGGTGGTGGCGCGATCACCGTGACGGCCGTGGCGGTGATCGGCGAGGTCATCCCGTTGCGCGAAAGAGGCAAGTACCAAGGCGCTCTGGGCGCGGTGTTCGGCGTCACGACTGTCGTCGGCCCGCTGCTCGGCGGGTTGTTCACCGACCATCTGGGTTGGCGCTGGGCGTTCTGGATCAACGTACCGGTGGCCGTGGTGGTCATCGCGATCGCGGCAGCGGCCATTCCCGAGTTGGCCCGCGCCGGCCGGCCGGTCGTCGACTATGCGGGCATAGTCCTGGTCGGGCTCGGCGCCGCGGGTCTGACGTTGGCAACCAGTTGGGGTGGCACCACCTACGCGTGGGGTTCAGCAGTGATCATCGGGTTGTTCGTCGTCTCGGTGGCGGCACTCGTCGGCTTTGTCATCGTGGAACGCCGTGCGCCCGAACCGATTCTGCCGATCCGCTTGTTCGCCAACCCCGTCTTCACGGTGTGCTGTGTGCTGTCGTTCGTCGTCGGGTTCGCGATGCTCGGTGCGCTCACGTTCCTGCCCACCTACATGCAGTTCGTCGACGGCGTCTCGGCCACCGCGTCGGGACTGCGCACCCTGCCGATGGTGGCCGGTCTTCTCGTCACCTCATTGAGCAGTGGCGCAATCGTCGGCCGTACCGGCCAGTACCGAATTTTCCCGATCGCCGGCACCGCCATCATGGCGCTGGGGTTCGTGCTCCTGTCGCGGATGGACGCCGACACCTCGACGCTGACCCAATCGCTGTTCCTATTGATCCTCGGCACCGGCATCGGGCTGAGTATGCAGGTGCTGATTCTGGTGGTACAGAACACCGTCGACTTTTCCGACCTGGGCGTCGCGACCTCAGGTGTGACGTTCTTCCGCACCATCGGCAGTTCCTTCGGCGCGGCGATTTTCGGCTCGATGTTCGCGAATTTCCTCGGCGACCACATCCCGTCGGCCATCCGGGCCAGCGGCGCACCCCCCGATGCGGCGACATCGCCGAAGGCGCTGCACAGCCTCCCGCACGAGACCGCCGCGCCGATCATCAACGCCTACGCCGATTCCCTGAGTCACGTGTTTCTGCTGGCGGCGCCGGTCGCGGCCGTCGGGTTCGTCCTCGCGCTCTTCCTCAAACAGGTGCCGCTGCGTGACGCCGCCGCGAGCGGCAGCACCGACATGGGTGAGGGTTTCGGCATGCCGACCACCGAGTCGCCGGAGAAGCTCCTCGAAGTCGCTGTCGGCCGGTTGTTGCAGCACAGCAACGGCATTGACCTCGAAGCGGTGGCGCGCACCTCGAACAGCCGGTTGGGCACCGCACAATTGTGGGCGCTGATGCTGATCTACCGATACGCGGCGGTGACCGGTGCGGCAGACCTGCTCGACATCGCCGACGACCGGCGGGTACCACGGCAGGTCCTCGAACCGACCTTCGATCGGTTGGTCAGCACCGGATTTGCGACGCGCTCGGGAACCGAATTCGCACTGACGCCCGCAGGCTCAGCCGAGGTGGGTTCAGCGCGCAATGTCATCTCGATCTGGATCACCGAAACACTCACCCAGTCAGATGAATTCCAGGGTGCGCCCGAGCGTATTCATGTGCAGAGTGCACTGGACCGTATTGCCCGTGGTGTGCTCGTCGAACGGGAGTCGGCCCGGCGCGATAGTCGGCCGCCGAAACTCGGCCCACCGCAGCGGTATATCGCCGAGCAGCCCACCACTCGGATGCGCGGGGCCCGGCCAGAAGAGCCACCGACTCGCCCATTCCGCCCGCACGCCAGCATGCCCCACAGCTGACATGTGGCCGGGACGGTCCCGTTTGCGGTTGGTGGGTTGAGAACCAGGACTGCGGGTATATGACGACCGGTGACTGGAGGGTGCGGCCGTGTCGGGCGATCCGCATCCATCGCACACCGAAGCACAGCGAAAGGACACGCCATGAAGTTTTCAATTCGATTCACCGGCCTGATCCCGGTACTGGCCGCAGTACCGGTCTGCCTCAGTCTGGCCACGCCGACAACAGCCGCCGCGGAAACTGATTGCAGTCCCGCATCCGTTGCGAACACCGTCAGCTCGGCAACGGGGGCGGCCAGTAACTATCTGACAGCGCATCCCGACGCCAATCAGGTTGTGGTGGCGGCATATTCGCAGCCCCGGCCACAGGCGTCGGCCAACCTCCGCGCGTACTTCACGGCACATCCCCAGCAGTATCAGGACCTGCGCGGGATTCTGTCGCCGATCGGCGACACTCAGCAGCGGTGCAACGTGACGGTCTTGTCGCCCGACTTGGCCACTGCCTACGCCGAATTCATGGCCGGATAAGGCAGTCTGCCCCCACTGGGGCGCCATGATGAGATGGAACGACGCCGACCGGGCCTGGGAATGCCCGCCGCACGGTTCGCGGTTCGCCGCCGACGGGCGACTACTGGAGGGACCCACCACCCGCGGCCTCTCGCCGGTCTCCGACGCACGCTGAGCCCGTAATCGGTGTCAGTCCGCCGTCACTTCGAACGGCGGCCGGCGGCCGGCGGCCTTGCGCAGCGCGCTGTTGTCGTCCTCCAATTCGAGGATCCTGGTGATGCCGGCGATGTTCACTCCCGAGGCGACCAAGGCGACGATCCGCCCGATGCGGGCCACGTCGTCAGCGCTGTAGCGGCGGGTGCCACCGTCGGTGCGCGCCGGCGCGAGGAGTCCGTGGCGTTCCCACAGCCGGAGTGATTGTGTTGGCGCACCGGATAGTTCCGCGGCCACCGTGATCCCGTACACCGCATGATCGGATGCCGGACCGGCCGCAGCGGCTCCTTGGCTCGGCGGCAGCAGCCGGCGATCAGCATCGTTCACAAGGTTTCCTGTTCCACTACTTGCTTCCAATCATGCACTGGCGCTATATAAAAATCTATGTGGTTTGGCACAGATAAGCTAGACCGAATCGCGCAGGTGATAAGCAAAAGGATACGTGAGGTGATCGCCATGCCGATGCACACTGATCCGCTCCGTCACCTTGGCCGTCACGCTCAACCCGGTCTCGGCAGTACCTGACCGGCCGACTGCCCTCCTCGACCATCGGTCGTTCAGGAATCGCCGGGGAACGGGGATGTCAGCCGGCGGTCAACGCTATCGGTGGCGAGGCCGCGTTGCGCTCAGTCGGGTTCGGGCACGTCAAACGCTATCTGCTCGGTAGCCACCCTCGCCACCAATCGCCGGCTAGGCGGCCCCGATGCGGGCCACCCGGGGAAATTGATGCCCCTTTGTTCCTAACGGACAACGATTTGGGCCAGACCGGCAAAAGATTGTCTCGGCGGTACCTGGGTCACACTGCGCTCGCGCCGTACCGTTCTTGCATCAGCTTCCCGTTGAGAAACACCAAATATCAACGGAACAAACACATTTCACCAACCTCAGGAGCCCTTCCATGTTCGAGGTCAACTTCATAGTCGACGCCATCGTCCTCTACGCCATCGGTCTGTGGCCGCTGCTGCTGGTCGTCGCCGCCGCCGGCGTCCGGTGGTTCAACGCCCGCCGCAGCGCCGCCGCTGCCGCTGCCGCTGTCCACTCGTTGCCGCAAGTCACAGCCGGTATGGCGCCCGCCCGCAAGCGCACCTTGGCCTACGCCGCCGGCCAGTAACAATTGCCGTTTCAGCCATTCGCGAGTCGCACCCACATCCCCAGATAGACAGGCAGCGCTCCGCTGGGGAGCACTCCGAAATGGCTGGCGACGGAACCGTGAGTTTGCCACACCCTTGGCCCACCGGCCTCCGAGACCGACAGCGACGAACGCCGGTGGGACCCCCTTCGCGCGTTCCTGCGCAACAGCTCGAGCCACGAATCCAGGGCCGACCCGCTTCACCTGCACGTCAAACCCGGTGAAGTACGGCGTACAGCGCGCCGGCGGGCGCCGCGGCCGGCCCGTCGATGAGGACCGCATCCACGTGGAAGTCGCGCTGCTGCTTTGCCATTGGTTTGACAGCGCCGCGCTCGCTCCTTAACGCAATCTGTGGATTCCGGCAAAGTCCGTACGCCATCGGGGGCGACAAGGGACGCTGTTGAAAGAACCAGCAGCGCCACCGGGCGCTGCCGTAACCGAGGAGCGATTGGTGTACGCACGCTCAACCACGTTTCAAGCCGAACCGGCATCGATCGATGCCGGTATTGCGTACATGCACGACACCGTGCTGCCCGCCCTCGAAGAGCTGGGGGCGGCAGGAATGTCGCTGATGGTGGACCGGCGCCTCGGACGCTGCATCGCCACCAGCGCGTGGGAGTCCGAAGCGGTGATGCACTTGACGGCGCACGCCGCGCGGCCGCTCGGGGAACGGGCAGCGGAGCTGCTCCACGGCACCCGGAGGGAGGTCAACGAGTGGGAGGTCACGGCACTGCACCGCGATCACCGCGCACCCAAGGGCGCGTGTCTGCGGGTTGCCTGGCTCTCGGTCGAACCACACCAGGCTGACCTGCTCACCGACTTCTACCGGACGCTGGTACTGCCGGACCTGGAGAAACTCGAGGGGTTCTGCAGCGCCAGCCTCCTGCTCGACAAGCCCTCCGGACGCGCCGTGTCATCCGTGACGTTCGACAACGCCACGGCGTTGGACAACAACCGTGAACAGGCCAGTGCGCTGCGCACCGAGAAGCTCGCCCAGCTGGGCGGCAGCCTGGTCGATATTTGTGAGTTCGAGCTGGCGATCGCTCATCTGCGAGTGCCCGAACTGGTCTGATCGACCACGCGCCGGACCGGTTGCTGGGACTCGGCGTGTCGGCTCTTCCTGCGGCACTTGCGATCTTGGAGCTGTCAGCTCATGCTGACGTTGTCACCACATGCTGACATTGTCACCCGACACTGACAGCTCCCAGCGCGAACCACTGCTCACAACTCCTTCGCGTTGCCGGCAGAGCGTCACCCGGCGGGTACACCCCACGCGCCACGCCGCAGCAGTCGCAGGCCGTTGAGCCCGACGATGATCGTCGAACCCTCGTGGCCAGCCACGCCCAAGGGCAAGGGCAGCGTTCCGGCCAGGTCCCAGACCACCAGTACCGCGATGAATGTCGCCGCGATGGCCAGGTTGGCCATCACCACGCGGCGGGCCCGGCGAGACAGCGCGATGACCGCCGGGATGGCACGCAACTCATCGCCGATGACGACGGCGTCGGCGGTCTGCAACGTCAGGTCGGCGCCCGCGCCGCCGATCGCGATACCAGAATTCGCGGCCGCCAGTGCGGGCGCGTCGTTGATGCCGTCACCGACCATGGCCAGCCGGCTGCCGTCGGCCTGCAGGTCCCGGACCGCGTCAACCTTGTCGTGTGGCAGCAGTCCGGCGCGCACCTCGGCGATGCCGACGGCGTCAGCCAATTGTCTTGCGACAGAGTGATTGTCGCCGGTGAGCAGCACCGGCTGCCGGCCAGTCACGGTCGTGACAGTCGCGACCGCCATCGCGGCGTCAGGGCGCAGTTGGTCGGTCAATCCGAGGACAGCGACAGTGCGACCGTCGACGCTCACGACCACCGCGGTGTGGCCACGCTGTTCGACTGCTGCTGCCGCAGCGCCATCCGCAGCGGCCGCGGGAGAAGTCACGCTGATCACCCGGCCGTCAATGGTGGCCCGGACCCCGCGGCCGGGTGCTGCCACGAAGTCGGTGGCGCGCGGCAGCGCCAGGCCGCGTGCCTGCGCCGCACGGACGATGGCCGCACCCACCGGGTGCTCGCTGGGATGCTCCGCCGCCGCCGCCAGCATCAGCACGCGTTCCTCGGTGAAATCACCTGCCAGGACGTGGATTTGTGCGAGTTCCGGGGTGCCACGCGTCAGCGTTCCGGTCTTGTCGAAGGCCACCCGGGTCGTCGCGCCGAGTTGTTCCATCACCACCGCCGACTTGACCAGCACGCCGTGACGTCCGGCATTGGCGATCGCCGCCAACAGCGGCGGCATCGTGGCCAGCACCACCGCGCACGGGGACGCGACGATCATGAAGGTCATGGCGCGCAGCAACGCCTCCCGCACCGAGTCGCCCGCGAGCAGAGGGACTACGAAGACCGCGAGGGTGACGGCGACCATGCCGATCGAGTAGCGCTGCTCGACCTTCTCGATGAACAACTGGGTACGCGCCTTCGTCTGTGCTGCCTCTTCGACCAGCGCCGCGATACGTGCGGCCACCGATTCGGCAGCCCGGCGGTCCACCCGGATCCGCAAGGCCCCCGTGCCGTTGAGGGTTCCGGCGAACACCTCGTCGCCAACGCCCTTGTCGACCGGCAGCGGTTCGCCCGTGATGGTCGCCTGGTCGACCTCACTGGCGCCATCGATCACCGTGGCATCGGCGGAGATCCGCTCCCCGGGCCGCACCAGCACCACGTCGCCGATGGCCAACTCCGCGGCAGGCACCACCTGCTCGCCGCCGCCCGTCTCTCGCGTCGCGGTGTCGGGGGCGAGGTCCAGCAGACCTCGGACCGAATCCTCGGTACGTGCGGTCGCCAGCGCTTCGAGGGCACCAGAGGTCGCGAAGATGACGATCAGGAGAGCGCCGTCGGTGACCTGACCGATGGACGCCGCACCGATGGCGGCGACGACCATCAGCAGGTCGACATCGAGGGTCTTTTCCCGCAGGGCCTGCAATCCGGCCAGTGCCGGTTCCCAGCCGCCGGTCACGTAGCAGGCCAGATCCAACACCCACCACACCCACACCGGCCCGCCGGCCAGCTGCACCAGCAGCCCGACTAAGAAAATTGCCAAAGCCGCTGCAGCCCAGCACATCTCGGGCAGGCTGAACCAACCCCGGCGCAACCGGTTCACCGCCACGCCGGCCGCCGCGGGCCGGTCGGCCTGAGTCACCGTCGCCACGACGCACCTCGCAAAAACATGCAACCAACGTTATCAGAACAAATGAATATGTCTTCATGTGTGCGTCTTAGTACACTGGAACGATGGGACATGGTGTCGAGGGGCGTGATCGCCCGACCGGGCGTCTCGACGCCGACGCCGCAGCTCAGGTGGCCACCACGTTGCAGGCGCTCGCCACCCCGAGCCGGTTGATGATCCTCACCGAGCTGCGCCAAGGCGCCTGCTCCGTCACCGACCTCGCCGACTCGATCGGACTGGAACAGTCCCTCGTCTCCCACCAGCTCCGACTGCTGCGCAACCTCGGGCTCGTGACCGGCACTCGCAGTGGCCGCAGCATCGTCTACAGCCTGTACGACAATCACGTCGCGCAACTGTTGGATGAGGCCGTCTACCACAGCGAGCACCTGCGACTCGGGCTGGCGGACCGTGCGGGCGACGCCGGCTGACCTGCTGACGTTGGCAATCGCCGGTGTTCTGGCACTGAGCGGATGCGCCGGCAGCCCGCCGGGGCCGCAGCATCTCCCCTGGCAGCGGCTCGGAACCGCTGATTTGACCGGCGGCACACCACAACTGTGGGAGTTCAAGCCGGACAGCTGAAAGTGTCAAGCGGGCTTGATCGCGGTGAGGATGCGCGTCGCAGGCCGAATCAATGCTGTCCCGACCTGCTGGAAACCGTTGTCTGTCAACATATCCCGATATCGGCGGATGCCGATGGATTCTGGATCCATATGCTTGCTGAGGAGCCGGGTCAACAGCCCGTGCAGACCCACGTTCGCCAGATCCGCCAGCAGCAGGGACCCGCCCGGTCGCAGCACCCGCCACATCTCGGCGATGGCTGCGTCCCGGTCGCCTTCCGGGATGTGGTGCATCGCGAAGGTGCACGTGACCACGTCGAACGAGCGGTCCGGCAGGTCAAGTGCTTGCGCGACACCGTGTTCGAACCGGCAGTTCGATCGGCGCGAGTGCGCGCGGACATACTCGACCATCGCCGGCGCGGCGTCCACGCCGAGGACCTCGCCGCCCGGGCCCACGAGCTCGGCCAGAGCCGCCACCAATGCCCCTCGGACGCACCCGCGCCACTTTGGCACCGTGCGCTGATCGAGCTGATGATCGAGCATGGCTACGACCGGGTGACCGTGCAGGATGTCCTCGACCGCGCCGATGTGGGGCGCTCGACGTTCTATGCCCACTACCGCAGCAAGGACGACCTGCTGGTGGTCAGCGGCACCGAATACCTGCGGGCAGCGATAGCCGAGCGGAACTCCGATTCGGTGCGCACACTCTTCGACCTCGCCGAAGGCCACCCCGAGGTGTACCGCACCTTGCTCGGCCCGAAGAGCAGCGCGGTCGTGATCCGCGGGGCCCGCCAAATGGTGGCCGACATCCTCTCCGACCAACAGATGGACGAACCGGATGCCACCTTCCTATCGTGGGGGCTGGTCGGGTTGCTCGGGGCGGTCGCCGAGGGGCGCATCAGTGCCGATGCCGGCTACGCCGTCGTCCAACCGTCCTTGCGACGGTCGACGTAATCAGCGAGGCGAGGAGAACGCGTGTCCACGACACCCACGAGCACCAACGTCGCGACCTTCGAACGATTCCACTGCAGCTGCAACAGCGGTGACATCGACGACATCGTGAGCACCATCGATGAGATCTTCCTGCCCGACGCCGTCGTCCATTCGCCGCTGGCCGCGGGTTCCGGCACCGAAACGATGAAGCAGATATGGCGCCTGCTGCTGCGGGCATTCCCGGACATCCACGTCATCGTCGAGGACACCATCGTCGATCATGACAAGATCGCCTCGCGCCAGACGGTGACCGGGACGCACCGCGGCGAGTACCGCGGCCTGGCACCTACAGGGAAAGCCGTGGTGTACGAAGAGATATTCGTCATCCGGTTCGCCGACGGGCAGATCGCCGAGGTCTGGGGTGTGGTCGACACCTTGACCCAACTGCGCCAGCTCGGTGCGATTCGCCTCTAGCGCGCGGGATACGCGTGAATCAGTGCCGTCGTGAGCTTCGGCACTGCGTGGACCAGGTGATGTTCGGCGTCGTGGGCGATCTGGTGGGCCTGCGCCAGGCTGAGCTCCGGATCGAGGTCGAGTTCGACGTCAGCATGCAGGCGGTGGCCCATCCAGCGCATCCGCACGCTGTGCACCGAGCGCACCCCCGGTTCGGCCGCCAGGGACCGCTCGGCGGTATCCACGAGTGCCGGGTCGACGCCATCGAGCAAGCGGCGGAACACATCTCGCACCGCGGTGCGCAGCACGGCCAGGATCGCGACCGTGATGATCAACCCGACGATCGGGTCGGCCAGCGGATATCCCAGCGCCACGCCGGCGGCGCCGAATAGCACCGCCAGTGAGGTGAACCCGTCGGTACGCGCATGGATGCCGTCCGCGACCAGCGCCGCCGAACCGATCTGACGACCCACGCGGATGCGGTAGACCGCCACGGTCTCGTTTCCGAGGAAGCCGACGAGCCCGGCCAGTGCCACCCAACCCACGTGATCGATGACGTGTGGGTGGAACAATCGCTGCACCGCCTCGTAGCCGGCGATGATCGCTGACAGCGTGATCATGCCAATCACGAACAGCCCCGCGACGTCTTCCACCCGGCCGAAGCCATACGTGTAGCGGCGGGTTGCGGCCTTGGTACCCAAGGCAAATGCGATCCACAGCGGCACCGCGGTCAGGGCATCGGAGAAGTTGTGAATCGTATCGGCCGCGAGCGCGACCGACCCCGATATCACCACGATGACGATCTGCAGCAGCGCGGTGAGTCCCAGCACCAGCAGGCTGATCTTCACGGCCCGGATGCCCGCCGCGCTCGATTCGAGTGCACTGTCCACGCTGTCCGCCGCGTCGTGCGAGTGCGGCGCGAAGATCCCCTTCACCGTGCCCCAGATGCCGTGGGAGTGCCCGTGCCCGTCGTCGTGGTCATGGTCATGGTCATGGTCATGACCATGGTCGTGCGCATGACCGTGGTCGTGCGCATGACCGTGGTCGTGCGTATGTCCCTGACCGCGATGGTGCGGCCCGCTCACTGTCGGCGGACCTTTCGCGTACCCGCATCCAGATTCCGGACATCGGGATCCTGCCGGTGGTGGGCCGGGACACCGGGTCCGGCATGCTCGGCATTGTGGACGGCATCCACCACCAATTGGCGGACGTGCTCGTTCTCCAGGCTGTAGAAGATCGACGTCCCGGAACGGCGCGTCTGCACCAGGCGGGCCATCCGGAGCTTCGCAAGATGCTGTGACACCGACGGGGCCGGCTTGGCGACCCGCTCGGCCAGTTCGTTGACCGACAGCTCGGAATCGCTCAACGCCCACAGAAGATGGACGCGCGTCGGGTCGGCGAGCATCCGGAACACTTCGACCACCAGCCGCACCTGGTCGTCGGCGAGGGGCGCCGGCACCTCGTTACCTGCATTCATACGCAGATAATAGACCTTACGCGCAGCCTCCACGCACGAAGTGGTGGTCAGCCCCGCGGTCGGCCAGATCGAAAACGTCGACGGCATGCGAAAACGGCTTCGGCGGCACTATTCGGTGCCACCGCGAGCTTCCCTTGCCATGACCGATCGTGAACACCTACCCGGCGAGTCACCAGAACGCAATTCAGCAACCGCGTGCGGATGTAACCCGCACTGCTGCAGAAAATGTCGGCAGGGTCAATCTGCCTGCTACAGTCCGGCTGTGTCTGGTGGTCAACCGGCGCGAATTGGCACTGCGGAGAGGATTACGGCAATGGTGTTCACCAAATCGGTCGCCCAGCGGGCGGTCGTGGCTGCTGCAGGAGCCGCAATGGCCGTAATGGCCGCGATGTCCATAGCCCTGCCGATGTCGGGTCAGGCGCTGGCCGACGCGCCGAAGGCACCCAACTGCACTCCCGCGGACCTGGCCGGTGTCGCTGCGGGCGTCGCCGCAGCGGCCTCCGCCTACCTGTTCACCCACCCGGACGTCAACGACTTCTACGCCAGCCTGCAGGGCAAGCCGCGCGATGAGGTGGCCAAAGACGTGCGCGCCTTCTTCGACGCAAACCCGCAAGCGCACGACGAACTTCGGGGAATCCGTCAGCCCATGACCGATTTCCGGGAACGCTGCGGCCTGGCACAGCCCGACGCGCCGCTGCTGGGCGAATGATGTCTACCGCACCGTTACGCCCCCATCGTCGGCTGATCGCCGCCGCGCTGGCCACAGCAGCTGTACCCGGGTTGCTCGCCATCATCCCCGCAGGCACCGCGAGTGCCGACGTCTGCTTCGGCGCCGGACGCCGCATCACGGTCAGCGGATGCACCGACTTCGGCGCCGTCGCTCCGTACGTGCCGCCGCCGGCGTACTACGCACCGCTACCCGAGGACATGCCGCCGCCTCCCCCGCCGCCGCCCGTCCAGGGCTGCGTGGGCTGGAACGGGCGCTGGGTCAGCGCCAACACCTGCCGCTAAATTCCAGCGAGCCGCGGACCACGGCGGTCAGTACGCCCTTGCGGCGGCCGGCTGGTCCGCGGCGTCACCGCGCCCGCGCCACGCCCAGTGCAGGCGCCTCGCTGCCGCCAATACCCCGCCGGGCGCGTGCGGCTGACCGTAGTGAATGAGCAACGTGACTCGCCGCTGCCCTGAGGCGATCGGCATGTTGGCATGCAGGCTGCGGTAGCCCCAAAACAAGTACACGTCACCGACATTCATGTCGACCACGGTCGGGCCGCCGGGGCGGCCGAGGCTTTCCAAGATCCGCTGCCGGAACGACGCACTCTGGTGGACGATCTTCTCGACGATGTTCACTATCACCGAACGACGGAACGGCCGCTTGTTGAAGTAGCCGACCAGCTCACCCGACTGGCCCGGTCCTGCGTCGGGGATGAACAGCGGGACAACCATGGTCACCACGCTGGCGTCGTAGTGGAACCACCAGGCATCACCGTCGGCATGCGGCCCGGCCACGATACGCACGGCAGTCCCGGCCAGTTCATGAGCACGGTCCGGGAACCGCTGGCGGACGATACTGTCGAGAAATTCACGAACTGAGTCGCTGCCCATGAACGCGTGAATCGACTGAAGGTGTCCTTCCTGCGGCGACAGGACGAAATGGTCGCGCTCACCGAACGCGGCCAGCCAGCGATCGATTTCGGCCCGAGAATCAATCACCCAGTCCCATTGGACTGCGTTTGCTACCCGTGCGACACCCGTCGCGTCGAGTTGGCGCACGATATCGACGGGATCGCACGCGTTCATGTCAAATTCACACATTTCGACGGAAGTGTAGACAATCAGAGAACGTCATTACCACGATTGCTGCGATTTGACATTTGCTCCGACATGGTCATGGAATTCGGCGCCGCGAACGAGCGATTCTGCAATTACGTAAATACTCGGAGATATCCGCACATCACATCTCGTCACCACAGTTCGGGGCGGGGCTCACCGCCTTTGTGGTCTATCAGCGTCGCCCCGGCTACCTAGCCACGACGGGCGACGTCGTCGCTGAGAATCTTGGGCCAGGTCTGGACATCACCCGGGGTGTGGGCAACGGTGAGCGTCGACTGGGGCAGCAGTGCGGCCAGCGACTCCGCGGTCGACAACGGGTGCGCGACGTCCCCGACCCAAGCCAGAATCGTGGTCGGCACATCGATGCGGGTGAGGGCCTCAGGGGCCGGCAGATCACTGAGAGCGGCACCACGAAACAGCGACGGCAGCAGCGCATCGGCGACATCGGGAACCGTTTCGGGCGCCCCGACCGTGGCGGGGGGCGGACTCACGCCGCGCGTCGAAGCGATGAATGCCCCGACGCCCTCAGTTTCGATAAGCTCCGCCGCAGCAGCATAATTCGCGGCCTGTGCCGCCCGGGTCTCCCATGCGGTGGCCGGCACCATCAGCGTGAGACCGGCGAAGCGGTCCGGCTCACGGGCAGCAGCGTGCAGCAGCGTGCCGGTTCCCATGGACGGCCCGACTCCGTGCACCCGTTCGCCTGGAAACCATTGGTCGAGCAGTCGCAGTAGATCCTCGGCGAGGTTCTCCCACCGGTAGTCTTCCGGGACCTTTCGGCCCGTCGACTTGCCGTGACCGCGGGCGTCGTAGCGCAACAACCGCGTCCCGCTGAGTCCTCTACCCAGGTCGAGGTTGAGCACTCGGTCACGCGCGCGACTGGACGTCAGCCCGTGCAACTGAACCACCGGATGACCACCTTCGTCGCTGAGCTCAACCGCAAGCTCTGCTCCGGGGACCACGAAAGTGGGCATCACGCAACTCTTTTCATGACCGGCCACCTCACCGCGGAGCCGACCGCGCTGACCGAGCATTCAGGCTATCCGGAGCGCTAGGGTACCGCCATGCGACTCACCAACGTGGCGCACCTGCGGCTGCCGTTCGGACGACTCTGGGGCTACGACGTGTCGTCGTCTGGCCTCGGTCGGCAGCTTCCGGTGTCCTTTGACCAGCACATACACGTTGGTGCAGGCGACCGGCCCGGCTCTTGGATGGCCCTGTCCATTCGGTTACCTGCAAGCGTCAGCCGCGAATCGCTGGCGGACGCGTGGCTGGCGGTGATCGCGCGCCACGGCACCCTACGAACGGCTTTCACACCTGGCCCGGACGGCGACCCGCAGCTGTATGAGATCAACGTCGGCCCTGGCAGCTGGGTCGAGCATCAGATCGCTCCGGGACAGGCGGTCAACGACGCCCTGCAGGCTGTACTCAACGCGACGTGTTCCCCCTTTCAGCGGCCCTCGCACCGGTTGTGTGTTTTGGAGACTGCCGCAGGATTGACGGTGGTCATCGCTGCCGACCATGCCCACGTCGACATGTGGTCGATGCTGGTGATCGCGCGGGACCTGCTGGCGGCGCTCGCCGGCCGTCCGTTCGCTTCCGCCTCGGTCCCGGCGTTCGTCGAGCACACACAGGCACTGCTGGACCGTCCTACTGCGCCGGAACCTGTACGCGCACGGTGGGCACACATCATCAGCGAAAGCGGCGGGGTGATGCCGCGATTTCCGCTGCCGTTGGGTAACTCTGGAACCCATCCGGAGCGCGTCGAAGTGCGCGATGTGTTCGATGTCGACGACGGCGCCGCGTTCTCCGTGCAGGCCCGCAACGACGGCGTCTCGACGCTCGCCCTCGCGGTGGTTGCCATGACTGCCGTCACCCGCGAGTTGGCGGATGCACCGCTGCGGGCCGTCTTCCCGGTACACAGTCGATTCGAAGACACTTGGCACGACTCGGTGGGCTGGTTCATCACCAATTCTGTCCTCGAGTCAGCGATTGCCGAGCCGGGGGCCGCAGCCGAGGCAGTCAGGGAAGCGGTGCAACTCGGCTCATGGCCACTGGCCGAGATACTGGCGCCCTGGGGCGGAATGCCCATGGCGCCAGGCATGTTCGCGATTTCCTGGCTGGATCTGCGCCGCCTCCCCGTGCGCATCGACGCGGTCGGACTCGACGCTCAATATGTGGGTGCCACCATCGACACCGACGGCGTCATGCTCTGGTTCATCCAAAACGAGTCCGGCCTGCATCTGCGCTGTCGCTATCCCGATACCCCCGAGGCGCGGACGAATGTCGGGGCCTGGCTCGACCTGCTGGTGGCGCGCCTGCAGGCGCTGGCGCAATCCTCGGTGCGCGGTCTGCTCCGGGTCGCCGATCGCACATTTCGCATTCAGCGAGCGGCCCGCGAAGACGTGGCGGCGATTGCCGCACTGCTGTCCGACGACGAATTCGGCGAGGATCGTGAAGGCGCCGAGCTGGAGCGGTACGAGGCTGCCTATGACGTCGTGGTGCGCGATCGTTCGAACTACTTGGGGGTGGTCCGGGACAGTTCCGGCGTGATCGTCGCAACCGTGCAGTTGACGGTCATCCCCGGGCTCTCCCGCGGTGGCTCCACCCGGCTGCAGATCGAGGGACTCCGGGTGGCCGGCGCCGAACGCGGACGCGGTCTGGGAACCGCAGTCGTCGAGTGGGCACACAACTACGGACGGGCTCACGGAGCTCAACTCGCGCAGGTGACCACCGACGAGGCACGAGAACGGGCTCGAGCGTTCTACGACCGGCTCGGCTACCGCGCCGCCCACGTCGGGCTGAAACGGACCATCTGAGTCCGGTACCGACGGCATCGATGGATCGATCGATACGACGAACACGGCGCGATCGCGAGCCCGATTTCGGAACGCCCGAGCCGGCTCGACCCGGGCCCGGGCCTGATGACCCCTAATGCGGTGACGAAGGCCCCGTGACCGGGATGTACTCGCGCTCCTACCGTCCTGAGTGGCAGTGACTTTCGGGCGACGACGAGTGGAAGCGAGAAGCGAAAATGCCGGACGGGTCGACGCATCGGGGAATTCTGGTCGCAGTCGACGGGTCGGACCGTTCTACGGCGGCTGTGCGGTGGGCGGCGCGTGAGGCCGCGATGCGCAATGTCGCGCTCACGATCGTGCACGGAATGTCGGTCCCGCTGCAGGGCTGGTCGGATTGGCCGCAGACACCGACCGATACCCCCGCGGATACCCCCGCGGACCTCGGTCCATGGCGGGACGAACAGGGCCAGCAGATCCTTGAAGAAGCGCGGCGTGTCGCCTGTGAAGCCGCCAAAGACTGTGATGTGGTGCAGATCACGACCGAAGTGTTGCTGTCCCCGCTCGTGCCCGCGCTGATCGATCTGAGTAACGAGGCGCAGATGATCGCGGTCGGCTGCCGAGGACGCGGGCCACTGCAGCGCGTATTGCTCGGATCGGTCAGTACCGCGCTGGTGCATCACGCTCACTGCCCGGTCGCGGTGATCCACGATGAAGCAGCTCCGGGACCGCAGGCACCGGTTGTAGTGGGGATCGACGGCTCGCCGGCCTCGGAGCTGGCCACCGGCATCGCCTTTGATGAAGCCTCATGGCGCGGAGTTGAACTAGTGGCGGTGCACGCCTGGTGGGATGCCGACGTGTCCGAGCTCCCCACTGCGCAGTGGTCAGTTATCGGGTCTGCGGCCGAGGAAGAGTTGGCCGAGCGCCTCGCCGGGTGGCAGGAGCGCTACCCCGATGTGCGGGTGCGCCGTGTGGTGGTCGTGGATCAGCCCGCCCACCAACTTCTGGCTGAAGCCGAGCAGGCCCAACTGGTCGTCGTGGGTAGCCGAGGCCGAGGTGGATTCGCCGGAATGTTGCTCGGGTCGGTCGGCACCGCGGTGGTTCACGCGGCCCGGGTGCCGGTCATCGTCGCGCGGCAGCGCTAACCTTCCGCTGCTACCAGCAGTCCGTCCTTTGTTGCCGCGCCTATGGGCGGCGCCTCGGCATCGCAACGGATGGGTGGTCAGCTATGTGGACTCGCGCATCGACCCATCATGGCAACCAACCGGCTCAGCGGACGAACTCGGCCAGATCGGGTGGGGTAGATGCGGGGCCCTTCATAGACGTCAACTGGCGTGCGTAGGGCGGTCGATGGGAGCTGATAGTGACGACGGCTCCGTGGTTAGTGATTTCCGCTGGCGATGATCCTGATCATTTTGAGGTTGATGCGGACGAACCGCCAGAATTGGACGGCCAGGTTTTGACGCATCCGCATTGTCGCGCGCGTGGGCAGCGGGGCTTCGGCGATGCGCTCGGCCGTCCGGAGGTTCACCTCCGAGTCGCTGTTGTTGTCATACATGGCAACGCCTTTCACTCCGGGATCAACCACCACAGCGGTCTGGCCTTGGCCTTGTAGATGAACAGGTAGTGCAGCAGCAGCTTGATCCAGTGACCAGCCAGGCCCAGCTCACCGGACGTGCCGGCGATGTCGCGGCCGGTCTCCGGATATGTCGAGCGGTCGGGCACCACCGGGTACATCGTCATCGCGGCGGCTGAGCCCTTGCGCAGGCCGGTGCCGGCCGACGCGACGCACGCCGCGCCCATGGTGGCCATGGAGGCGCGGTGGGCGGCGGCGCCGGGGTGCTTGATGCGGTCGCGGATGGTCTCGGCCACTGTTTTTGCCATGACGCCCGACGGCATGCCTGTTCTCGGCGGGCTGGGGGTAATGACCGTTCCGGTGACACTGGTGCGCGGCTGGGAGATCGGGTGCGGCGGCGCGAAGGCGATGCCTGGGGCGAAGATGTTCGGGTAGGCGCTCGACTCGTAGGTGTGCGGCCAATCTGCGGCGGACCACTGGTCATACGGCTTTCCCGAGTAGTCGGCGTCGACCTTGAGGAAGCCCGACGGCGCGAACAGGGTGGACGTGATGTCGTTGCCGTTCTTGTCATAGGCGGTGAGGCTGGCGCCCTTGAACGGCGGCAGCAGCATCGCGAAGTCGAAGTCCAGTTCGTGCTCCGTGCCGTCGAGCTGCTCATACCGCAGCTTGCCGTCCATGACCTCGTGCACCGCGGCTTGGGTGATGGCCCTGACGCCGCGCTCGCGGAACAGCGACTCGGTCCATAGCCGGCTGGACTGGACGAAGCCTTTGTCGACGAAGGTCATGCCGTTGACGCCGAAGTCGCCCAGCTCGTATTCGTTGGTGAGGTAGACGATGTCGGCGAGGTCACGCACGCCGGCGGCGCGCAGCACGTGCTCGACGTTGAAGGCGTATTCGAATGCGGCGCCCTCGCAGGTGCAGGTGCCGTGACCGACACCGATGACAAGGCGCTGTTTCTCGCCGGCCTTGAGCTTGGCGATGACCTCGCCCAGCGCTCTGGCCGCTTCGACAGCGTGGTCGGCGGTGCATACCGAATACGAGTGTCCGTCGGGACCGAGCCCGGGTGTGGCCGCGAAGTTCAGCTGGGGGCCGGTGGCATTGATGAGGTAGTCGTAGGTGAGGGTGGCGCTCTGGCCCCGGCGCTGTTCGTCGGTGTAGGTGAAGTCCACCGACGGCGACGAGTTATCCGCGGTCCCCTCCGGGCGGATTGCGGTGGCCAACCCTTGGTGGAAGATGATCCCCTTACGCTTGTAAATCGGCGCGAGCGGAATCAGGACCTTCTTGGCGTCCATCCGGCCGACGCCGACCCAGATGTTCGATGGGATCCAGTTCCAGTCGGCGTTGGGGGAGATTACGACGACCTCGTGCGTGTCGGGTAGCCAGCGGCGCAGATGCAGGGCCGCTGTGTGTCCTGCGATGCCGGCGCCGAGGATGACGACTCGTGCCATTGGCGCTCCTTGGTCAGACCAGGCCGGCGGGTAGTCCTCGTGGGCTGCGTCGGTGTCTGGAACTCATCTGCCGTGCAATGGATTCGGCTTGCGGACCCACCAGATTCTCGATCACTATCCCGCCAGTGCAGCCGCATGATTAGGGCCGAAAGTCCCCGCACCGGCAGGCCCAACGGAACGACCTTTCGTCGAGGTGGCATACCGGAGGCGCCGGACAACACGGTGAGACGATCGGTTTAGTCTGGGCCGCAACGTAATTGCCGATTCATGCACAAAACGCAAGAGCAACTCGAAGCCGCCTGAGCGCCCGAAATTGGACAGGCCTACCTACAGACCAGCCGCTTGACCCTCACGGGACGTGATCGCCACGCTCGCATCACAGACACCTCAACGCGAGCCCAAATACCGCCATCAGCAGTTCGCCGTCTAGCATGAGGCGTCCCTGTGGGTTTTCGACACCTATTTCGATAGGTTCCCCGCCCCCGGGGACCTGTAGAAAACCCCGAGAGCCCTGGATAACCTGGTTGACGTTTTGGCGCGCGGAACGCGGCAAGCCCGATTTCGGAACGCGCCGGGTCTATCCCGCTGCGGGGACCGCCGGTTGCCGGTCAAGCCAGTCGGCCATCTCCAACGGCGTGCGTGGCAGAACCGTGCCGAAGACGTTCAGTTCGCGACTAGACCTGACCGCATGCATCGCCTGCTTGTCCGAGTAGACGGCATCGCAGTACGCCACCGCGACGGCCAATGCGTCGATGTCGTGTACGTCATTGGAGGTCCAGTTCTTGGACGCATTTTTGAAGTAGTGGGTCTTCATCGCGATCGCCACGCGGGTCGAGGGCATGCCGTCGGTGAACCGATGAGCAATCTCCGGTGTGGGCAGGACCTCATCGGGTGCGCGCCCGGACTCTGCAAGCTGGCCAGCGATGATCTCCTTGAGCTCGACGCCGACTTCGTTGACTGTGACGATCGAGCGCAGCTTGTCCATCGGATAGCCGGGGTCTGCGTCGATCGCTGCGGCCTGCGCAATCTCTCGATTGGCGCGGCTGTCGAGAATCGACCGCCAGTTCCCGGCGGGATGCCCAGTGTCGCCGCCGTTGAGGAAGAACAGTTGAGCCTCACGCTGCAGGACAGCCAGGAACTGATCGAGGGTCTGCTGGCCAGCGTTCTCGCGGATCCTGTCGGCGGCCGCGGCCCCTTCGCCCTCGAGTGACACTGACGTCACAAGGCCGAACGGGTAGCCAGCGCCGAAGCCGAGCAAGTCCAGCGGCTTGAGGTCGAAGATCTGCGGGCCGACCAGCTCGGCGAGCGAGCCTTCGACCTCGAACTGCTGAATGAGAGGCCTGCCCAGCATGTAGGTGAAGTTCGACAGCTCACCCATGACATCGGCGATATCGGCGCGCTGCCGAGGATCCTTGATCGCGGTGACCTCCATCAGGTGTGTTGCCGACAGAACGAACACTGCGCGGCCATCGGCCGCGGCCCGACGTGCACTGGTCAGAAGCTCCCTGTTGCCGTCCGGCGCCACCTTGCTAAGGACGACTTTGGCCATATTGATGTAGTGGTTGAGATCGAGGTAGACCAGGGCCGGCAGCCTGCTAGGCAGATTCAGCCGCGGCGGCCACACGACATCCTCGAGGATCGTGAATGCACTGTTGGTCATGGTCACCTCTCCGCCACCGCTTCGCATGTCCGACCGCCTCATGGTCTAACTGCCAGATGAGGCAGCGCAATGTGTTTTCTGAACTCGGACGACAAATCTGGGCCCACAATTTGGTACCGTCTCGAAAGGCTATGTGGTTCAGTCCATTTCACTGGAGCAAAGGGTGAAGGCGTTGGAGGAAATCGCCGCGCACGTGCGGGCATCGGTGCATGTCGCATTGTCGAAGGCCAGACGGGCCGGTTGGCATGTCGTCCGCGGTGACCTCATGGAGCTCGCAGACGGGCTGCGGCAGGCCACCGAATGCGGACGGGAGCCATACGCTCGCATCGTGCGCGCGCGGTCCTCCGACGATGACGTGCAGGTACTTCGTCCGCGGACCGAGCAGCAAGCGCCCGCCCGCTCGCTGAGCGGGCAGTTTGGTTCTGGAGCGTTCCCGTTCCACACCGACGGCGCACATCTGGACATGCCGCCGGATTTCGTGTTGTTGGCCGCCAAAAGTACGGGAGCTCGGGACGTGCCGACGCATCTGCTGCGGTTTCCGGTACCTCACCCTTCACTGGAGATCAACGAGGACATGCGATTGGGAGTGTTTCGCGTGGACGCGGGCACCAACGGGTTCTATCGGGTCGGCCAGTTTGCCGATGGGTTGTCACAGGACTGTGTCCGATTCGATCCCGGCTGCATGAGTCCCGTCGATCCGCGGTCGCGCCGCCTTGCTCATGCAATATCGTCGAGTTCGCCTGATTACTCGCACATCTGGCGCGACCCCAGGGAGATACTCATCGTCGACAACCACCACGTCCTGCATGCGCGCGACGATGCGAGCGCGGCCCAGGACCGAGAGCTCCATCGACTGCTGTTGTCGGGCGTGGGTGTCTGATGGCGGACAGGTCTTTCGACTACGAGCCGATCTGGCTCAAGGCGGTGGCGTTCACCAACCGAGCCCTCAACCTCACCGATGATTTCGAGGAGCGGGCATTCTGGGCGGCATGCGCGCTCGAACTGCTCGGCAAAGCAGCGCTGACTAAGGTCAACCCAGCCTTGATTGCCGATATCACCCCCGACGCGCAGTCGCTACTCATTGCCACCGGATTGCATGAGGACGCATCGCATTTTGTGTCGGTACAGGCCAAGACGGTATTCATGCGATGTCAGTCGCTGTCGAAAGGATTCGACCTTGTCAGGGCGAAGCGGATTGCGGGCAACCGCAATGGCTATCTACATTCCGGGGCGCCATTTTGTACCGGAATCCCCGCTGAACGCTGGTGGGAGGAGTACTGGCCGTTAGTGAGCATCTTGCTCGCCGAACAGGGCAAGGAACTTGCCGACCTGGTCGGCGCCGACCGCGAAGACGAAATCAACACCATCCTGGCGCGGTCACGGCAACACGCAGAGCAGCGGGCCCAAGCGCTCATCGATCGCGCGAAGCTGATGTACCAGCGGCTGCAACGCGATGAACTCACCGAGGCAGACCTCGCCGCTATCCGGTCCCGCGCCAGCGGCCACTTCGACTATATTTCCGGGCACACGTGCCCGGCCTGCGGCAACGAGGGCACACTTCGCGGCGGCACTACCCTGGAATCCGAGGACGTATACGACTACGACGAGAACGACAACTACATCTACACCGTTCGGGAAATAGCGACCGACGAATTCGGATGCCGATCGTGCGGTCTACTGCTGCGGGGCCCCGAAGCCGTGAGCTACGCCGACTTGCCGTCGTCGTTCGAGTTTCGCGAGGAAGGCCCCGACGAGTTCGAACCCGAATACGGCAACGACTGAACCCACACCGCCCGCGCACTGGCCAGCGGTCAGAGGATTTGTTGTGGTGCAACGTATTAAAGATTCACGACGAGATGCGTGCGTCGATGGCGTGAACAGTTTTGATGGCATCGTGGCCCAGTTCGGGGTCGTGGGCATAGTGGTGACGCAGCAGATCTGCAGTGTCTGCGTTGACCACGCCCTGAGCTCACGGTTCCGTTCGTCGATTCCAGCCATTCCGGCAGCTTCATCCATGCTCGTACCCGCGCCCCACTGCCAGCCCACGACGACGATCAGTGTTGCGGTGGGTTGTCCAGTAGGACCGCGAGTCGCCGGCCAACGCCGAGTGCCGCGTCTGCCTCGGCTTGCGTCAGCTCCGATGCGGCAGCCGCCCTGACCACGAATTCTGCTTCGTCGGCGAACAAATTCTGGAAGCGGATGTATACATCGCGGACTGCGGGATCGACGACTTCGCCTTCAGCGTCAACCCGCGGGTCGTAGGTGTCGGCGGCAACAGCTTTCACTGTAGCGAAGCGGGCAGCCATCTCGGACAGGTTGTTTCGCGAATCCTGGTTCGCGAGCGGGGTGACGATGGGAATGGTTGGGCCGGTCGGTGAGGTGCGAGGCGCAGGTCGCGATACGTCAGAATCGTCGACGGCACGAAATGGGTCACTGGACAGGATGGAGGCCAGGAACTCTGGCAGGTCCGAGTGGTTGGAACCAAACGGCACTACGGTGATGTGTTCTTCGGGGCGATGTTCGGTCTCGGCCGCCTGAACGTCATCATTGCGCACGAGGCGGTAATGCGAGTATTCGCTATTCGGATAGGTGCGCAGCCAGTTCCGAAGCGCGGTGAAGTTGGGATCGCGCAGACCGGCACCGAAGCCGCAGAAGAGAACTGTCTTGCCCCACACCAACATTCGAAGAAATTCAGCGGAATGCTGATCATTGAGCACGTCCGCGTAAGAGGACGCACCGAACACAACTGATATCGGGTCACGCCAATAGCCGTGTAGGTGGATGATCGCATGATCGTCGCGATGAAACACGCGCTGGATTGTCGTGTTGTCGCGCCAGGTGACAGTCGGCCATCCTGTCGCATCTGACGCGATGTCGTCGTAATTCGTCGTTGCGATAAGTGATCCACGCTCTGCGTAGCGCCGAATGACATCAGTAAGAGCGGTATCTTCGATATGAAGTGAACCGACGGCTTCCCGCAGCCATTTGCCGTAGTCCGCACCCAGGCGCCCGCCCAACCCGCTGGTTGCTTTCTCGGCTGCAGCTATAAGGTCGTCATCGTATGGACTGTTGACATCGGCTTTGGCGCGCTCGGCCCATGTTTTGTCACGATGGCCAAGTTCGACACATCGGTCGATGGCATGGTTCACCAGACCCGTCCACGAGCTCAGGGGGTGGCGGTTGGTCGCGGCCGCCGAGATGCCTGCGCCGAGGATGAGGACCAGTTGGTTTTTCGACAGCGCAGTACGCATCGCGTTGACTGCTGAAGCGACTCGGTTGTCGTTCATCGGCTACTCACCAGCTTCAATGTCAGTTCCCACTTCGGGCTCGATCGTGATGACATGCGGCCGTAGCGTTGGAAATTGGGCTAGCACCGCCTGGTACAGATCGGTTCCGCGCGGACATTCGAGGGTGACGAGCATGGTCCACCTAAGCGGTGCAGTACCGCTTGTCATCGTCGCGCGCTCGCGCGAGTAGTGTGCCAACTCGATCTGGGGTTGCACCGGCGCCGCGTCTTGAACCTTGTGATCGATGACTTGCACCGATTCCCATTTACCGCTGGCTCGTCTGCTGGCTTCGGTTTTTGATCGAACTTTCCAGCTACGTGTCATCGGCGTACCCGCCGGCTCCCAACCTTCGGCCCTCAGTTGGGCGACCTTCTCTGCGTCGCGAGTCAGGCTGAGCTCTTTGGTTTTCCCTGCGGGTGAGGTGAATTTGTAGACCGTGTTGTCGGGGCGGAAGGCGACCTCCAATCCTGCACCGACATAGTCACCGGCGTCAGTGGCGTTGACTTCCGATGTAGACACAAGCGTGATCCGTATATCGACCGGCGCAGGCATCCCCTCGGGCATCGGGAGGGCAAGAACGTCGACTTCGCCACGGACTGTTTGGCCTTCGTACAGGACGTGCACGATGTGTGATTCGTTGTAGTCGATCTCGGGGTAGTCCGACGGCAGGTGGCCATATCCGACATGGTCGTGCTCCTGACCTCTGGAGGTCTCCGCGAAATGAACAGCGCAGCACCGCAACACCGTCGAGGTCCGGTAGTCCAACCCCAAACGGCTAGCGGCCCTGGCCAATCCGTGCACGACCAGTGGTGCCGCACAACTTGTTCCCTTGAACTGCAGCGGGGTTCCGTCGTTGTCCACGGCCACAAACGGCTCCGCCTCCGACCCGCCAAACGCGATGCCGGTAGGCAGAATTTGTGCTGCAGTGCGACCTGGACCTTTGGCGCTATAGGAAGCTCCAGTGTTACCGGCCGGGCTGCCGGTCGCTCCGACGGTGATGCCGTTGACCGTGTCGGCTGGGACAAGAACCCGATTCAGGCCAGTGACTGCGTCCAGATCGCCATTGTTCCCCGCAGCGACGACAAACAGCACATCGTGCTCAAACGACAGTTGGTCGATGGTGGATGTCCAGCGGTCAATATGGTCATCGGTCACAATCAAATCAGGACCGATGCACACGAGTACCACATCGAATTCATTGTTGCGCACCACATCTGCGATGGTGTCCAGCAGCCAGTACATCTGCAGGTCGTGCTCGCGGCCAGCCTGCGGGATCGCCGCATAATGAGTGATGTCCACGTTGGCCGGCGGTGGCAAAACCTGGCCGGTGAGGTGACCGTAGAGCATCGCACTGGTCACCAAGGCGCCGTGAGCTCTGCTGGCCACAGTCGGTGTTGGCGTACCGATTTCACATCCAACGACCCTGCCCTGCCAGATATCACTGTCGTCTTCAACGCCGCCGTCGAAGACGGCCACCTTTAGTGGCGGTACACCCGTACTCGCAGCTGGACCCGCCCGTTGGAACTCCAGCGGCAGATGATCCATGGGGATCGGCGTCGGTAACTGTCGCAACTGTGGCATTGGTTGGCACAGCCGTACCGAGTTGTGGTTCAGGATTTCTCGCAAGCCCTCACTACCGACCCTGGCCGGGATGAATGTTGCTGTGTCGCTGTTCCTAATCCACGCGTCCTCGATCGTTCCGCCCGATGCAGAAACCAAGGCTCTGACGCTTTCGACAATGGCCTCACCGGCCGGCGAGGGCGCGCCGGTATTGTCAGGTTGTCCGTGCAGCACAATCTCGACGAGCACCTGTTCTTGATCATCGGTCGGCTCCTGATCACGTTGCGCACCATGAGCGACACTGATGGTGTTGACAGCCTGTATGCCGTCTTGAATTTTTCCCGATGCCGTAGCCGAGTCCAGCGCGATCTGCTGCAGCGTCTGCAGACCGTTATCAGGGGTGGCAACATACACCGTTCGTTCGTTGTTGCGGACCGCAGAGCCTACGTGCACAAATCCACATTGCTTGAAGAGTTGCTTCGGATACCACGAGGCTGCCAGCGCATACTCGTGCAGCACGATCTCCAAGATGGGCCGCCCACCGATATACCGACCGTCGATGGACGTCAAAACCTCTGCGGCAGAAGCTGCTTGGGATACTACTCGTGCAGCGGCATCGGCAAGGGATACAGGCCATTCCTTCCCACCACCCGATGAGGGGGGACTGACGTCGAGCTTGAGGGTCTCGCCCCTCACAAGAAGTGGCCTGTTAGCCGCTGGATCGAACTGCGGATTGCCGAAGTCGCCACCCACGCTGGAGGTCATCGGCTCAGCTTAGAGCGCGATGCGGATTTCACCGCCGATTTCTGATCTTATTTTGCACGGTGGTGTGGCTGACGCCAACCACCGAAGCAATCTTGCGTTGTGAATAGCCGCGATCAGCAAGAGCCTCGATGACCCCGGGTTGATCTGCGCAGTCGAAACCATTGAGGCTGAACAACTCCAGGACATCGGAGAGCTTCGGCGCCCGGTTCTGCATTCCCGCCGCTCGCCGGATTCGCAGTGCGTACGTTGCGATGTCTGAGCCCGACCAGTCGTCGGACATCGACGCCACCAGTGCCGCGTCCGAATCCGACAGGGCCGGGATGTGAGTCTGCCAGATTCGTTCGCGCGCAGCCTTTGTGGGTTTAGGCAGGCATACCGCGACCTCAAATCGCCTGTGCACCGCCGCATCCAGCAGCTGGGGGTGATTGGTGGCACCGACCAACAGGTGATTTTCGGGCCAGCTATCCAGCGCGAGCAGCAAAACATTGACCAGGCGCCGGATTTCACCGATATCGGAGCTGCTCGATCGAGCGCTGCCGATCGCGTCGAATTCGTCGATGAACAGCACCGCGTCCGTATCAGCAGCCGATTCCAGTGCAGCGACGAGGTTTTGGCTGCTTCGGCCGAGTTGTTTGTTCATCACCGCGGCCAGGTCCAGCCGTAGCAGCGGCCGGCCCAGCTGTGCGGCGATCCATCGTGCGGTCATCGTCTTGCCGGTTCCCGGGTCACCGGTCAGCAGAAGCGTGCGGGTAGCTGGGATGCCGAGGGACTTGAGGGACTCGCTGCGGTACTCCGCAACAATCGAAGCCAACAACCGCTGGACGGAGGTATCCAGCACGGGGTCAGCGAGGTCGGCGTCGTCCCAGGCCAGACTCTCCGGCAGTTCTACTTCCGGTTGATCGTGCGGCAGCTGGAACCGGTGGCCAGGAACGCGTCGCGGACCTGCCCACTGCGATAGGCCGCCGTCGTCGTGCACCGCCGTTGGGCCAGCTGGAGCGGTGATCGTTGACACGGCGGCGAGCAAACTTTCCAACAAGGCTGGATTGGTGGTCAGTGCAGTCGGCGGACGACGGAGCACTCGACCGAGCATCTGCTGCATCCGCGCCGGGTGGCCCCGCAAGCCGGCGGTGACAGCGTCGACGAACTCCGCAGACTGCGTGTCCAGTTCCGCGCGGAAAGCTCTGATGCCGCCTACTTGTGCAGTTGCCACTCGCCCATCCTGACATGTGTCGATATCGATCGCGAACCCGGCAAGTCTCGGTGACGTATCGGCCGATCTTGCCACCGCGGTGCGATTCCCGCTGGATTAATCATGAACCCGGGGTCCGACAAGTCACGTTGACGTGCGGTGACGGCCGCACGACGACTACGTGTCGTGGCGAACTGCACTCCGCCGGCAACACCAGTCACATCACTTCCCTTTGAAACATCGGTCACATCACCGCAAACACCCGCTGTAGGTGTCGCACCCCACCGCGTTGTCACGAGCTCGCACCCCGGTCTACGATGCTAGTTTCTATATTGGAAATTAGCATGTTGGAATTGGAACCATGGACATCGACGCGCGGTCCCGAGTCCTGACGGGCAGGTTTGAGGCAATACGCCTCTGGAGTGCCATCAGTCGGTTCCCCAAGCCGGAGTTCACCACGGGTCAACTAGCGTCGATCACCGATGTCTCGTCGGCGACCTGCTCGAAGGAACTCAAGAAACTCACCGCGATCGGCCTGCTCAACGCAACATCGCGCCGCGGCAACTACTCGCGCAACGAATCCGACTTCTGGTCCCTCGCCAACACTCTCGCCGACACGTGGTCCGAGCATGACGATGCGCCGACCCCCTAATCACGGTGCGGGATACCGGATAACCGCACACCCTGTTGCCGGCAGTTCGGTGCGCGGATACCCCTCTCCGAAACAGACCCCGACTAGCGCGGCCACCCACCAACACGGGCTCCGCCGATATCGTTCGCGGAAATCCGGTGCCGGATGGCGCGTGTCACGCTGCAGAAACACGGCGTCCAAAACCGATAATCCAGCTGTGGCCGACGAGCGCGTCAATACCAACAGCTCAACGGCTCCCACTCGGTTTCTGCTGGATACCAACGTCATTATCGCGTTGGAGCCGTATGCCGGCCAAATGGAAGCTGGTATGACCCCGGCCGCGACCTTCGTCCGACTTGCAATGAAGCAAGGGCATCACGTCTTTGTTCACCCTGCAAGCCGCGACGAACTCGCCGAGGGATCCGATCCGACTCGCGTGCAACAGCGGATGGCCGAACTCAAGAAGTTCGACCTGCTGGCCGAGTCACCGATCAGCTCAACGATCAGTAACGAGCTCGGCCCTGTCGAATTGGACAGCAACGACCACCGGGACAGAAGGATTCTGGCGGCGCTGAATTCGAATGCCGTGAATTTCCTTGTAAGCGATGATGTTCGCCTCGGGCAACGAGCGAAACGTATCGGCGTCGGCGACCGGGTCCTTACCTTGGCCGATGCGGCCGCGATGCTTGAGGGATTCGAACCGTCGATCGCGCCACCTCCGCCGCGAGTCACAGTGCTGCCACCATATGCGTTAGACCTCGAACAAGACATCTTCGACAGCCTTCGAATCGAGTACCAGCCGGACTTCGATGACTGGATCGCCAAGGTTCAGGCCGACTCGTCGAATCGCGAGTGTTTCGTCATCGAGGAGGCCGATGGGACCTATGCGGCCATCGCGATCGTGAAGATCAATGAGTCTGACTGCGCCTACCCATTCACGCAGCCGGTGTCGAAAATCTCCACATTCAAAGTTGCTGAACAGTTTTCAGGATCGCGGTACGGAGAATTGCTGCTGAAGGCAGTGCTGCGGTCGCACTATGATCATGGAGTCGGCAGCGCGTATGTCGAGGTGTGGCCGCACCACCAGCCGCTTATCGACTTCTTGGGGCAATTCGGCTACGTCGAGGGCGCGCAGTCCGCGCGCGGCGAACTCGTTCTGCTCAAAAGCTTTCAGCCGCGCGACAAGAGCCTGCCGCCGCTCGACTACCACATTAGATATGGGCCACCGGCTATCTCGACGGATGCCTCGGTGTTCGTCATCCCGATTCGCGCGCACTGGCATGATCAGCTCTTCCCCGAGTGCGCATCCGATGCAGTCGGAGACCAGCTCACTTTCCCCGACATCGCCGGCCAAGCGACACGACCGTGGGGGAACGCGTTACGAAAAGCCTACTTGTGCAACGCGCCAACGAAGCAGGTGCGCCCGGGCGATGTAATCCTGTTCTACCGGTCGGGCCTGCAGGTCGTTTCAGTTGTCGGCGTCGTGGAGCGCACACACCGCACCTCCGCCCCGGATGAAGTGCTCAATCTTGTTGCGGGGCGCACGGTCTACGGCACCGACGACATCTCAGAGCTCGCAACACATTCCCGCGGTGTACTTATCCTGCTGTTTCGTAAGGATCGTGACGTCGAGCCACCGTGGACCGACTCAGAGCTCATTGCCAATGGCGTGCTTAACGGTCCGCCGCAAACGGTAACCAAGGTGAAGGAGGTTGGCACCCAATGGGTTCACCAACAACTGGCCGACAGGTAGTTCTATCTGTACATCCCCGGTTCGCCGAAGCCATCATGGACGGACGCAAACGGGTCGAGTTTCGTAAGCGGCCGCTCGCCGACGACGTGACCCGCGTGTGGGTGTACGCCACCGCGCCAGTGCAACGGATCATTGGGTACTTCGAGGTCGAACGCACCATTACGGCTGCACCACAAGTACTTTGGCGCAAGTTTTCCAAAGTCGGGTGCATCGACCGCGTCGACTTCGATCGGTACTACGCCGGAAGCGCCTCCGGCGCAGGCATCGGCATCAGAGCTGCCGTCCGCCTTGAAACGCCACTGGCGATATCTGAACTCCTGCCGTCGGGGGTGCCGCCGCAGAGCTTCGCGTACGTGAGTCCACCCTCTGATCACCAGAACGCGAGAACACATCATCAACTCGCTCGGGCCTGAATCGATCCATAGGAGGCCGCAGCTACGTCATGTTGCAGCACAACAGTTTCCTTCAACCTAGGTGTCGACTGTTTCGGCCAGTGTCCCGCTGAGCCCCACCTGGTAGCAGCCACCGAAGATCGGGATACACGACTGGCTGGTCGTACGTCGGCCGCGTCGTACTTCTGCACGGGGTGCTCGCTCTAGTTAATCCTCTATCAAAGTTAGGTCGGAATCAGTATGCGGTGAACCGACAACCCAGCACCTGATACGCCAGGTGCCCGGTCACTTCGGGTGCCTATGGTCTGTGCGAGTTCCCTAGGGACACAGTAGGTTTCATCCCAAGATGGGTGTGAACGAATTGTCTTTGAGGTGACCATGTTCCGTCCGGGCCGACGCCGTGCCCGGCTGGACGGGTAACAATCCCTGCCGGGGCTGGGCCGACTTCGATTGCCACGCCATGGGGCCCAGTCGGATTATCGGCGCCGGCGCCTGTCCGTCCGAAACGGCGCTTAGGACATCCAGAACGCGATGGCGTGCATGCCGCTGCTCAATGCAACGGTGGTTGGCAACCGCCCGGCGACGTCGAAGCAGACAGGGTCGGTCGATACATGACCTTTGCCGACCGTTGCTCCGCCTATGGCACGCGAGTTTGCCCGAGCCGGCGAAATTGATCGGTGCGCATGCGGACCTCACTGACCGATGGTCCACGCAGACCGCTGAGCCACCGAATCGCGGCAGGCAGTGTCGGTCAGCTGACAGTGTGACGGCGCAGGCACTGGATCACACCCATAGTTCGAGGGTGACAGCTTGTGCGCTCTCGACACCATTTGCCCTCGTGAAAAGGACCATCCGCGATGTACCGACTCCATGAGCTCAACACAAGATGCCCCCTACGCGGACCATGGGCCTGCCCCCGCGATACGGGCGCAGCGCGATGCGGTGTGCCCTGCTCGAACCCGGCGCCGCGGCCACGACATCGCTTTCGCCAGCAGAGTTCGACGTGATCATGGTGCGGAGACTTCGGCCATGTGCGCCCTCAGGTTTCCCGTCGCTTGGATTGGGATGCGACGTCTGCTACTCGCGCCAGCAGGCCATGAGGCCGCTGATTCCGAATATTCAAGGTACCCAGCGACATTGCTTCCCGTGGTGATTGCCATTGCCGCATCTCTGCAGGCCGCTTCGGCGCCAGCGAGCATTGCGCGCAGGCGGGGGCCCATTAAAGTAGTCGGTAAGTACGTAGTAAGTACGGAGGTTTATGGTGGCGTCCATGTGGGTTGGTGCACGGGGTGGGTGGCTCCATCGTGCGGGGTTGCTAGTGCTCACCGTGTGTTGTGTAGCGGTTGCGCTGTCCCCCGCAGGGGCGGCGGACCCGAATCAGCGGGCGGTTGATCCGCCACCTGGGGTCGATGCGGCAACGGATTTGGCGGTGCCGACGGCCGACGTCGCGGTCCCGGGCGGTACAGACTCCACTGCCGGCCCGGGGTTGGTGAGGGCTGCCGGGCCTGTCGGGGGCCAGGATCTCGAACACCGGCATTTTTGTGCACGCAGCCCCGTGGTCGCTGTCCGATCAGGGCAAGCGCAACGTCAGCCACGGCTGCATCAACATTAGCCCCGCCAATGCGAAGTGGTTCATCGACAATGTGCAACGCGGCGACCCGGTGGTGGTCAAGAACTCTGTCGGCATCTACAACCAGAACGATGGAACGGACGACTGGCAGCGCTAAACACGTTCTGCCACACCATCGCTGACTTCCTGCGCCCGTCTTGCCGGCACTGCGCGATGACACCAGGAGCAGTGGCCCAGACCCCGTTGATCGGCGAAGCATTCGGAGAGGCGTTGTGATGTTCGATTACCGAGATCCAAATTTGTGGTTGGGTGTGGCGTTGGTGATCATGGGCGTGGCCGTGGGGATCGTCACGCGAAGCGCTCCCGGTTGCGGCTGCCGTCGTACCGGCAGCGACACCGAGGACGCGAGGGTAGCGGTGCCGTGGCTGATGGTGCTCGCAATGGTTGTCGGCGTGACGATCATCGTGTACTCGTTCACCGGTTCCGGCACCGGATTCCGCGGCAGCCAAGGCACCGCGACACCGTCCACATCGGTCGCGCCATCGGTGCCGCCGGCCATGGCCATCACTCCACTGGACGGGGTCGGTGAGGTGGATCCGCTGAGCGCTGTGGCGGTGACCGCCACAGCGGGAACACTCGCCGATGTCGTGATGCTCTCGGACCGGGGTGATCGCATCGGTGGGATCATGACGCCGGACCACCTCACGTGGAAACCGGCAGTCCCGCTGGTCTACGGGCGCACCTACACGGTGACGGCCACAGGGGCTGGAAGCGACGGGGTGCGTCGAACGCAGGTGTCGACTTTTTCGACGCTCACGCCGCGCAACCAAACCAAGGCGTACCTGACCACTACGGCGGGGACGGCACTGACCGATGGGGCTACCTACGGTATCGGGGTGGTGGTTGTCGCTCATTTTGATGAACGAATCAGCGACCGTGTCGCTGCCGAACGACGGTTGTCGGTGACGACCTCCCCGCCAGTACCAGGATCCTGGTACTGGCTGGACGATCAGAATGCGCACTGGCGACCTGAGCACTATTACGCGCCGGGCACCGTCGTCACCGCTGCAGCCAACATTTTCGGCGCGCAGCTCGGAGATGGCCTGTACGGGCAGGAGGACAGCCACGTCGGCTTCCAGATCGGCGACGCGCACGTGTCGATCGCCGACGACGCCACCAAACAGGTTCAGGTGTACGACGGGAATACTCTGGTGCGCACCATGCCGACCTCGATGGGCCGAGGGGGAACGGAAACCATTGCCGGCAAGGATATCTCGTTTTGGACTCAGCGCGGCACCTACACGGTGATGGACAAGGCGAGCCCGGTGGTGATGGATTCCTCGACCTATGGCTTACCGATCAATTCGCGGCTGGGATACAAGGAATCCATCAAGTATGCGACCAGGATCAGCACCGATGGGATCTATCTGCATCAGCTTGACAGCACCGTGTGGGCGCAGGGCAACACCGACGTGTCCCACGGCTGCCTAAACCTCAATGCCGATAACGCCCAGTGGTTCTACGATTTTTCCCGGCCGGGTGACGTGGTGGAGGTCCGAAACACCGGCGGCGAGCCGCTGCAGGTCTGGCAGAACGGCGATTGGAGCGTGCCGTGGGCGCAGTGGCTGGCCGGCAGCGCGCTGACATAAGGCTCTGTGCTGCTTCAGTATTCGATAATCCGCGTGACGTACTGGGTCATCCCGCTACGGCGTACCGGGGACAACTTGACCGGTACCCCGTTCTGCTGGGCCTCAAGCATCTTGCCGGCTCCCAGGTAGAGGGCTTCATGCTGGCTACCGCCTGGCCCCCAGAACAGGATGTCGCCCCGGCGGGCTTCAGACAGGGGAACGTGCCGGCCGGCGTTGTACTGGTCACCGGAATAGCGCGGCAGCAGGACTCCGACGCCGGCAAAACCGTAGCGGGTCAACCCCGAGCAATCGAACCCGACTATGCCGGCGCCGTCGTCGACGCCGCGGCTCGGTCCGGTCAGGCTGCCCCCACCCCATGAATACGGCACACCGATCTGGCTGGCCTCGCGGCGGATGACGTACTCGACCGCCTGCCGGCCCGACACTCGGTACCCGCGACCGGGCGTGAAGGCCGGGGCCGAAGCACTAGCTGTTCTTCACAGGCAGGTTGTGAACGCGTAGGCGGTCGATGGGTGTCTTGCCTTTGATGCCGCTGTGGGGTCGATGGTGATTGTAGTGATGCAGCCAGTGGGGATAGGTCACGGCGCGTTCGTCCTCTGATAGGTAGGTGCGTGCGTAGGCCCATTCGGTGGCCAGGGTCCGGTTGAATCGTTCGACCTTGCCGTTGGTTTGGGGACGGTACGGCCGGGTCTTCTTGTGGCTGATGCCATCGCCGAGCGCGGTAGCGAAAACCTTTGACCGATAGCATGATCCGTTATCGGTCAGCACCCGCTTAACAGTGATGCCGTAACCATTGAAGTAGGCGTTGGCCCGGACCCAGAAATCGGCGGCGGTCTGTTTGCGCTCATCGCCGAGGATCTCCGAGTACGCCAACCGCGAGTGGTCATCAACGGCATGGTGCAGGTAGGCGTAGCCGGCCCCGCTGCGGTTGCGCCGTCCGGCTTGGCGCCCGAGTTTGCGATGCCCACCGCCGTCGGGGATGCGACCGAGCTTTTTGATGTCGACGTGGACCAGGTCTCCGGGCGCGGGATGCTCGTAGCGGTGAGGTTTGGGTCGGCGCACGACCAACCCGGTGTTCTGGTCCAGATCACGCAGCAGCGGCATCCGGTAGCGGCGCAGGACCGCCTCCACAGTCGAGCGGGGCAGCCGTAGGTGCGCCGCGATGCGGTGCGGGCCCCAGCGACGGGTGAAGCGCACCTTGATGATCCGGCGCTCGCGACGCTGCGCCAGGCGCCGCGGGCTACGGTGCGGGCGGCTGGAGCGATCGGCCATCGCCTGCTTACCTCCAGCGCGGTAGCGATCGGCCCATTTCTTGGCCGTGGCCCTCGAACACTGGAATCGCTCGGCAGCACGAGCCAGCGGCCATCGGTCATCAACAACACACTGAGCCAGAGCCAAACGGCCACGCGGAGTCAGGAAGGCATTACGGTGAGACACGAGGACCTCTCGGTGATCGATGTGTGTGTGGTAACCACAGCGATACCGGAGGTCCTCACCTATTTCCGCTCACCACGCCGTTCACAACCTGTCCAAGAGTTACAACTA
The DNA here is from genome assembly GCF_054515875.1 of Mycolicibacterium sp. HS_4_1. Classification (NCBI taxonomy): domain Bacteria; kingdom Bacillati; phylum Actinomycetota; class Actinomycetes; order Mycobacteriales; family Mycobacteriaceae; genus Mycobacterium; species Mycolicibacterium sp. HS_4_1. The sequence goes on along the minus strand of NZ_CM137261.1, from coordinate 771,223 downwards.
GCGCGGGACCCGAACCCGAGGCTGCCCAAAAAATTGCGCCCCAAATCCATCACCGTCTGGGTGGCCGCGGTAGTGGCCTGTAGCGACGCGTTCGCGATGGCCACGGGATCCCCGGGCGCCCCCGCACTCGCCCGCATCGGCAGCAACGGATCCCAGCTCTCGCCGCTGGCATGTGCCGACATCGGCACGGCCAACGCCAGTGACACCAACCCCGCGACGACGCTGGTCCGGCGCGCAAACTGTCCGGCTTTGATCACGGTTGTCCTCCCGCAGCGACACAACTACGCACTTAATACGTATGTATCTGCACCGCACATCACACGGGACGCACGAGTAACTATCATCACGGGTATCACTTCGGTAACGAGCGGTGTGTCGCCCAGGGAGGAGCGCGTCACTGGGTTAGCTTTCACCGTTTCGGTGGAAGCGGTCGACGCGGTAGACAGGACCGTGGTGCGAAACGAAAGACGGGGGCAGCGAGTGCGAATTCGCGGGTTCGGCGAGCTCGAGGCGGTCATCATGGACCGCGTGTGGTGCCGCGCGGAGCCGGCCACCGTACGCAACATTTTCGATGAGCTCAGTGTCGACCGGCCGATTGCCTACACCACCGTGCTGTCGACCATGGACAACCTGCACAAGAAGGGATGGTTGACCCGCGAACGGGTCGGCAAGGCGTTCGAGTATCGGCCGGTTCTCACACGCGAGGAGCACACCGCCCAATTGATGCATGCGGCGTTTGATGACGGCGGGGACGCTGAGCTGGTCTTGGCGTTCTTCCTACACACGCTCGACAGGAACCAGTCGGCGCGCGTGCGGGCGGCGCTGCGGCGAATCATCGACGGAACGGGCCGATGACCACACTGGCGATCTTGATGGTGGGCTACGCCTGCGTTGCGACATGGTTGGGGCCTCGGCCGCTGGCCAGACTGACCCGCAGCGTCATTTCACCGGGCCTGAGCGTCGTGGTGTGGCTCGTGGCGGTGATGAGTGTTGTGGGTGCGTGGGTAGGTGCACTGGCGGTCGCCACCGCCGATGTGCTCAGCGATGCACTCCATGGCCGGGTGCCGTCACTGTGTGTTGAGATCGCCGGCCGTGTCGGCCACGTGGGCCTGCCGGGCGCCCTTGGGTGGGTGGTCGCGATCGCCGCCATGGCATTCGGGTATCTCGTGACCGTGCGCTGGGCCAGGCGGGTCGTGTTGGTGGCGCGGCGGTTGACTCGCCAGAGCTACCAGCACGCCATCATGGCCAGGGCTGTGGGCACGCACACGAACGTCCCTGGGGTGGTGGTGGTTTCGGCCACCCGGCCGGCCGTCTATTGTGTGGCGGGTCGGTGCCCGGCCATTGTTGTCACATCGGCCGCGCTGACCGCTCTCGATGCGCCCGAACTAGCGGCCGTCCTGGCCCACGAACGAGCGCACCTGTCCGGGCGCCACCATCTGCTCTTGACGATCCTGCGCTCATTGGCCACGACACTGTCGCGGTTGCCGCTGTTCGCCGCGGCGGCAGCGGCGGTGCCCCCGTTGCTGGAGATGTGCGCCGACGACCGTGCCGCGCGCCGCTACGGTGCTGCACCGCTGCTGCGCGGCCTGTTGGCGCTCGTCGGCGGTGCGCCCGCCCCCGCCGAGGTCCTCGGGGCCGCGGAGAGCGCCGTACTGGTGCGGTCGCGGCGACTCGCGGCACCGCCCACCGCCGGCCGTCAATGGCGGCACCGTCTCACGATCGCTGCCATTGTCACCGCGATCGCTGCTCTACCAATACTTTTCGCCGCCGCGCTGCTCTGTCAGCGCTAACGATCGTCTTCGCCGCGGCCATCGCCGCCCACGCTGCAGCCAACCAAGGACCAGGGCCGTCGCGCCGATACCTACCAACATTAGGTGCAGGAGAGGTCCCCAGCGGGTGGCGGCAGTCAGCGTGGTGTTCAGCCCCACCTGGGTGTCCAGGTAGGCGGGTTCGAAGAACCTGGTGCGGGCCAGTTCTCGGCCATCGGGCGCGATGACCGCACTGATGCCGGTGGTGCCGGCAACCACGACGTAGCGGTCGTGTTCGACGGCCCGTAGCTTACTGAAGGCTAGGTGCTGCTCACTCATCGTCGCGTTGAAGGTGGCATTGTTGGTTGGCACGGCCAGCAGCTGCGCGCCATTGAGCACCGATTCGCGGGCTGCCCGGTCGAAGACGACCTCCCAGCAGGTGGCGACCCCGACCGGTACGCCTGCGGCGTGCACCACTCCGCTGCCGTGCCCGGGCACAAAGTAGCCCGCGCGGTCGGCGTAGGCCGACAGGTGCCGAAAGAAGCTTCGCCACGGTAGATATTCGCCGAATGGCAGGACGATCTGTTTGTCGTGTCGGTCGCCGGGACCACCGCCGGGGTTCCACACGATCACCGTATTGGTCGTCGCCGGGTGATCGGGCGTCCAGTCCGGGTGCATCAACACCGCCCCGACCAGGATGGGTGCGCCGATCGCGCGTGCGGCGCTGGCGATCTGGTGGGCCGCGTCGCGGTTGCGGAGCGGGTCAATGTCGGAGGAATTCTCCGGCCAGATCACCAGATGCGGCTGCCGGGCGCGGCCGGCACGCACGTCGGCCGCCAGGCGCAGGGTTTGGCTGACATGGTTGTCCAGCACGGCGCGGCGCTGCGCGTTGAAATCCAGCCCGAGCCGGGGCACGTTGCCCTGCACGGCCGCGACCGTCACGGCGGTATCGCTGGCGACGGCGGCCCCTGATCGCTGAACGTCCGGCGAGATCACCGCCACGCCCAGCGCTATCGCACAGAGACACAAGCCGGGAAGCTCCACCGCGGGGAAAGGCGAGAGTGAACGCCGCCCAGGAGGGCGCCACCGGCGTATCGCCACGGCGATGGCCGTCACGCTGAATCCACCGAGCACCACCGCGAACGACAGCAGCGGCGCGCCGCCGAGCCGCGCCAATGGCAGCAGTGGGCCGCTCGTCTGCCCGAAACCGACAATCCCCCAAGGAAAACCGCCGAATGGGACGGTGGATTTGAGCCATTCGACGCCGGCCCACACACCGGCGAGCCACAGTGGCCAGCCGGGCCGGCCTCGAACAACGGTGGCCAATGCACCGAACATGCCGGGAAACACCGCGCAGAACACCACCAGAGCCAGCCACGGCGCTGCACCGACGAGCGCGCCGACCCACGGCAGCAGCGCCGCGTAGGAGGCTGCACCGAACACCACGCCATAGCCGAATCCACTGGTGGCGCTGATGGATTCGCCGGTCAGGACCCAACCCAACAGTGCGAAGGCGATGAACGCGGTGAACCACCAGTTCACGGGCGGGAAGCTCGCGTACAGCAGCAGCCCCGCACCCGCACTGACGGTGATTCGCCTCAGCGTGGGCCGGCTCGCTACATTTCGGGCTGCGCCGCCCGCGTCGGGACATTGCTGGGATGGCGGGTCCGATCTCACGCGACCTACGGTACTGGTACGTAGATGCCGCCGTGCCGAACCGCAGGTGGCGGCGTTGGCCTACGCTTCCTCGATGGCGCCGAATGTACGTCGGTGGCGGTCGGTGCACGAGTTACGTTGACTGCGCGAAGAATTGGTCGGCATCGGTCGCCCAATCGTCTGGCGGTATGGCCTGCAACCGGCCGAAGGGGTAGGGACGACCGGTTGCAGGAGCACGCGACGGCACTACGGTGTCCAAGGGTGCCAGAGCCGTCCGCGCTGGCGTGAAACATTGTCACCTTGCGGACACATCGCTAGCGAAGGTCCGCTGTGGGCGGCATCCTTCGCGGATGCTCACCCCTCCTGGACGCAGCGAGTGTTGGCCATTGCCGACGGGTCAACCCGTCATCGCGTGGCGCACGAATCCGGCGGCATGGCCGCTTCCCGTCCAGGAAGGCTCGACTGATGGCGGCCTCTGACGACTCGATGCTGGGGTATCTCAAGGACCAGCTGGACAAGCCGCTGACGGTGGTCGGGGGCTTTGTGAAGATGAGCATTCTCACCTTTAAAGCCTTGGCGACAAGACCTTTTCAGTGGAAGGAGTTCGTCCTTCAGAGCTGGTTCCTGATCCGGGTGGCCTTCCTGCCCACGCTGGCGGTCTCCATCCCGCTGACGGTGCTCATCATCTTCACACTGAACATCCTCCTCGCGGAGTTCGGCGCGGCCGACGTCTCCGGCGCCGGCGCGGCCCTGGGTGCTGTCACGCAGCTGGGCCCGCTGGTGACGGTGCTGGTGGTCGCCGGCGCGGGTTCGACGGCCATTTGCGCAGACTTGGGCGCCCGGACCGTGCGTGAAGAGATCGACGCCATGGAGGTGCTGGGTATCGATCCGATCGAGCGGCTGGTGGTGCCCCGGGTGGTCGCCTCCACGTTCGTGGCCTTCATGCTCAACGGCGCGGTGATCGTCATCGGTCTGGTCGGTGGCTACTTCTTCGGCGTGTACATCCAGAACGTCAACGCCGGCGCCTACGTCTCGACCCTCACGCTGCTAACCGGTTTCCCCGAAGTGGTGATCTCCGTCGTCAAGGCCACCACCTTCGGTCTCATCGCCGGCCTGGTCGGCACCTACCGCGGCCTGACCGTGTCCGGTGGGTCCAAGGGTGTCGGCACCGCGGTCAATGAAACGCTGGTGCTCAGCGTCATCGCGCTGTTCGCGGTCAACGTGGTGCTCACCACCATCGGTGTCAAGTTCGGGACGGTGGCGGGATAGCAACACCTGCGGTTCCCGTCATCGCACGCGTGTGGACTCATCCGAACCGGTGCATGACCGCCGCCACGACCCGATCAGCGGCATCCTCCTGGAAGAAATGTTTAGCACCGTAAAGCTGTACGACGTCGACATCGCGGAACGCCGCCCGCATGCGCGGAACCACCTGTTCATAGCGAAAGAGCGCGTCGCGCATCGGGAAGGTGATCAGCAGGGGCCGGTCGCCCAGGACGCGCGGGACCGCGGCGGCCAGCTCGGCCAGCCACGGGTCAGCGGCCCGTAGTTGCCGCGGAAACTCTGCGAGGCCCACGCGGGCCGCAGCCGTAGGCTGTACGGCCCGATAGTGCTGCATCTCGGCCGGAGTGAGCGTGCGCGTCACCGCATGTTTGAGCGCGACGTCGACGAAGACATTGCGATGCCGGAGGAGCCATTGCAGGGGCGCGCTGGACATGATCACGCTGAATGCGCGCGCTCGAAAATCCAGCGGCCAGAACCAGGTGTTCCCGAGCACCAACCCAGTGACGCGAGCAGGCACCGATACGGCCATGCCGAGTCCGACCGGTCCGCCCCAGTCGTGTGCCATCACGATCGCATCGCGCAGATCGAGACCGTTGACGAGCTCGGTTGCGATTCGGGCGTGCTCGGCCGGGGTATAGCCGTATCCGACGGGTCGGTCAGAGAGCCCGAAACCGGGCAGATCGACGGCCACACAACGAAAATGCCCACGCAAGCCCCGAATGATGTCGCGGTACAGGAAACTCCACGTCGGATTGCCATGGAACATGATGATCGGTCGTCCCTGACCTTCGTCGATGTAATGCACTGGGCCCGCTGAACTTTCGAAAAACCGGGACTGGAACGGATATAGCTCAGCAGAAGGCGTGAAGTCGATCATCGGCTCACTGTGGCCAACCGCGGCTACGGCGGCAAGGGCATTGTCTCTGAACTGACACTGCGGTCGTCCCGCCGGTCGTTGACCGGCAGGCGCCGCGGGCTTGGTGGTACGTGCGGGTTCGTCAGCGGCCCAGGGCACCGCCGATCGGGCCGCACCGTTGGGTTGGGGACGTCCGCTATAGCCGCAGCGGGATGCCGCTGCCGGCGCGCCGGCAGCGGCATCCCGCGCATGAGAGCTGTAGCCACAACGCATGAGAGCTGTAGCCACAAACCCTAGCCGGCGGGGTTCGCTGGCCTCCTGGTCAAGCCGGCGACCACGGCGCGCTGCAGCTCCCCGAGCACCGACCACAACGGCGGGAGCCCGCGGGCCCCTCGGTACACCAGTAACCCGAGAATCGCCCCGAACACCGCGTGCGCGAGGTACACCGTGGTCTGAAATTCAGACACGCTCACCGTGGCGAAGATGCCGCCGATCCCGAGCGAGCGCGGCAATGGACCGCTGACAAAGCCGTAGCCGAGCACGAGTCCGTAGCCCATACCGATCAGCGACGCCGCCCACATCTTGCCCGCCGGGAAACCGCCCATGATCAGCGCGAAGATCACCCCGAACAGGGCCCCGTTCCAGTAATGGTCGAGGTAGCCCAGGATCGTCGAGCTGGTGCTCGGGCCGACCATGATGCGGCCGGTCGCCTTGATCCCCATCAGCATCGGCAAGTCGCCGGGCATGGTGTGAAAGATCCGAAACCCGCTGTAGCGCACCACCTCCAACCCGATCGTGGCCAGTACTCCAGCGGCCGCTCCGACGATGATGCCCCGCGCCAGCCGCCGCCAGCCGGCGGCGACGGCCAGCGCGAGCACCAACACGACGACGACCGCGGCGGGAACCCCGACGTGCAGCAGCAGCGACTGAAAAGTCCACCGCTCGGTGGCGGCGAGCGCGAACAGTTCGGCACCACCGACCGCAGCGGCCGCCATCACGATGCCGGTGGCCGCCAGCTCCGCGATGATCCTCCACAACGCGGCCGGGCCGTGCCGTGCGGTCACGCGACGGCGCCGGCGACCATGGCCGCGGCCTGCGACATCTTCTGGCCGCCATCAGCCAGCTTCGGATCAACCGCGGCAAACATCGGCGCGGGGTCGAAGTAGCTGACGTGCGCCTTGCCGTCATCGCCGGCCCAGACCAGGATCCGCAGCGGCAACACCGTGCCGATCGCCGGGTTCATTTGGAAGAACATCTTGCCCATGCTGGGGTTACCGACGAAGAAGGTATGCGCGCCAGCCAGATTCAGCCCGGTCGGCTTGAGTGCCGCGGCCTGATCAAGATCCCCGAGAATCATCATGCCGTTCGAGGACACCGCCGCCTTGAGCGCATTGAGCGCGTCATCAAAGCTGCCTCGAGCATCAACGGTTTTCAGCGTCAGGGCCTGAGGTGCCGACGGGTGGCCCATGCCGCCGCCGGTGGCCGCTTTGGTGAGCATGGCCGCCGCGTCGGACATCTTCTGGCCGCCGTCGGCGAGCTTGGGGTCGACCGCCGCGAAGGACGGTTTGGGGTCGAAGTAGCTGACGTGCGCCTTGCCGTCATCGCCAGCCCAGACCAGGATCCGCAGCGGCAACACCGTGCCGATCGCCGGGTTCATTTGGAAGAACATCTTGCCCATGCTGGGGTTGCCGACGAAGAAGGTATGCGCGCCAGCCAGATTCAGCCCGGTCGCTTTGAGTGCGGCGGCCTGATCAAGATCCCCGAGAATCATCATGCCGTTCGAGGACACCGCCGCCTTCAGCGCATCGATGGTGGCGGCGAAATCGGCGTTGGAGTCGGCGGTCACCACCGACGCGGTTTCGACCGCCGGCACGGCGGCGTCGGCCGACGAGTTGACGCCGGCGGCGGCGCTGGCGCTGGTCGGGGTACTGGCCTGATTGGTGTTGGGTTTGGTGCTGGTTGCCCCGCTACAGCCGGTCGCCGTCAGTGACACCGTCGCCGCCGCGGCGATAGCACTCAGCAGGATCGATCGTGTGCGGGTGGTCGTGCTCGGGGCCACTGGGTTCTGCCTTTCAACAATGTGTTTGGGAATGCCAACAATTCGGAGCGAAACACCCCGGGGCCCAACGTGCTGCGCCCCGCACGCGGCGCGGCGTAAATGGTCAGCGATGTGACAAAGGTGGCGCCCCGCGGCAGGCGATGGCATTGAGTGGGACATGCACGACGCACCGCCACGGCAGCGCGGGCCACACCCGGTGGCCCACCCTGTCGAGCGTGCACCCAGAATGCGCCAGCACGAGGAGATGACCGATGACAGACCTGCACTCGAACAATGCGGTACCCGCCGGCGGCACTGATGTTGTCGAGGTCTATTGGCGGCCGGGCTGCCCGTTTTGCCTGGCGCTGATGGGCCCGCTGCGCCGATCGGGTCTGCCGCTGCAGGAAATCAACATCTGGGAGGACCCCGCGGCGGCGGCGCGGGTGCGGTCGGTGGCCGGCGGCAATGAGACTGTGCCTACCGTGTTCGTCGGCGACCAGGCCATGGTCAATCCCAGCTTCCGTCAGGTGCTGACGGCCGCCGGTGGTGACCGTCGTGAGCGTGCACCGCGCTGGTGGGGCCGGTTGCTCGGCCGCTGAGCGACCCCGTGCGTATGACTCGGTCCGCCCGCCGGGGCGGCGCGCATGGGCGGGCGGTGTGCCCGCGGCTCACCGGCGCGCTGGGCTCTGGTACCCGTCGCGGGCGACCGTTGCGGCCGGTAGTCATTTACGGGCCGGCTCGATGAGCGCGGATAATCCGGGTGTCCCACGATTGCGTGTCGGGCTGGCCGGGCTGCAGTGTGCGCTGGCCCACGGGGCAGCGCAGCATCGCAGCGGCCTTGACCACGTTCGGTCCACTGAGGCCCTGCCCACATGACCGAACTCGACGACGATACCGGCCCGCCAGCGCACGCCCCTGCGATCGGCACCCCGCGCGTTTGGGCACGCGTCGCCTCGGCGGTCACCACCGGTGCCGGCGCCCGATCCTGGTGGCGGTGGCCGCTGCCGCTGATCGTGGTCGCCCCCATGCTGGCGGTGGGCTACGGATTCGGGGAGCGTGCACCCGTCTTTCCTGAAGGCGCGGCCTTGGCGTTCGGGGTGCTCGTGGTCGGCCGATCCGACTGGGCCGGGTCCTTCTGGCGGCTAGCAGCGCTGCCGACCATCTGTGCCGTCGCCGGCACCCTGCTCGCCGGACTACCGCTGCCGAAAATGGCCGCTGAAACGGTAGCTCTCGGGCTAGCCGTGGCGATAGCTCAAGTCGCCGGCGGGCGCCTGGGCCCGGTCATTTCCGCGGCGGTGCTGCCGGTGGTGTTCGGCGTTACCTCGTGGCTGTATCCGGCGGCGGTGGCGGCGATCTGTGTGAGCCTGGCGGCGCTGTTATCGGTGCCAGCACTGCGCGAGCAGGCGGTCGAACCTTCCGGGCCGCACCGGTGGCGGTGGACGTCGCTGGTGGCATTCGGCATGGTCGCGAACGGCTGGATCGTCGCGGCGACGGTGGTGTTGCCGTTGCCGGCGGTCGCGGTGGCACCGCCGCTGCTGGTTGCCGCCCTGGAGTGGTGCACCCAGGGCGCCCAGCAGCCCACGGTTGCGCTGCGGCGCTGGGCCTTGTTGGTGGCCGCTGCGGCGATCGGCGGCGCCGCCTCGGCGGTATGCCCGGTGATCGCGCCCGGGCTGACTGCGACCCGTGTCGTGATGGCCACGACGATTCAGCTGGCCGCGGCCGCGGCCGTGTTGATCCTGCTGGCGTTCACACGCGAATACGCCTATCCCGCACTGGCGATCGTCTTGGTGCCTAACCTGGTCGCGCCGATCAGCGGCTGGAGTTACACCCTGGCCATCGGCGCCGGCGCCGGCGCGCTGTTCGCCGGCGGCTGGGTCGTGGCGGCCGCCGGACGCGGCGGCGCAGGGCTGTGGGCAGCGGCGCGCCACCGGCCGCATCAGCGTCACACCTGACACACCAACCGCTATGTGGCACACATAGCGGTTGGCGGATTCACGCGGCGAGCCGTCAGCCGGTCTTGGCGCGCAATCCAGTCACATCGATCAACGCAATCTCGGCGTAGCGCACGCTGATCAGGCCGTCGCGTTCGAAGTCTTTGAGGATCTTGTTGAGCGACGGACGCTGCACACCCAGCATCGCGGCCAGAGTCCGCTGCGCGAGTTGAACTGTGCCGTCGGTGGATTCATCGAGGAGCAGCTGGGCCAGCTGGGCCGGCAGCGGCCTGCCCAGCAGGCCGATCAGCCGCGCCTGGCTAGCCGATACCCGCTGGGCCACCGACGACAGCCAGCGCCGGGCGATTCTGGGATGGGTGGCCAGCAGCCCCTCGAAATGTGCCCGATCCAGGTACAGGCAGGTGCTGTCCTCCAGCGCGCGGGCGGTGTAGGCCATCGGCATATCCAGCAGCAGCGGGATATCGCCATCGACATCTCCGCCGCGCAGCACGTCCACCACGGCGCGGCGGCGCCCGGAACCGACGGCCAGTTCCACCTGTCCCTGGCGCACAATCCACACCCCGCAGGGTTCCTGACCCAGTGCGAAAAGCACTGTCCCGGTCTCGAATTGGCGTGCGGTCAAGCTGCCTGCCAAGGCAGAAAGATCATCGGGATGCAGGGGTGCGGCGGCCCCTCGGCCCACGCAGCGCGCCACCCATGCCGCCTGACGGATTTGCGGATCAGCAGGTTCAGTGCCGCCGGCGAGCATGCTGATCGCCTGCCGAAAACCCGGACCGCGGTGTTCGCTACCCATAATGTCTCCTCGTTTCTTGTCATCCTGCTGACACATCGCGGGTGCGCGCAAGAACAACCCGGTTGTGTGGGGTGCGCACACACCTGCTTGCACCCACCAACACGGAGGAGAATCGATATGACAACCGCAGCAGCCTCAACCGCCAGCGGCAGCAGTATCGTTCGTAGTCTAGTGCGCGGCGCCGTCGCCGGCGTCGTGGCTTCGATGGCGATGGCGATGGTCGCGATGTTCGTGTCCACTGCGATCAAGCACACCGGCTTTTTCACCCCGCTCTATCACATTGGCGCTACATTCTGCGGCCCCGACGCCATGATGCAATCCGCGCATGCCGCCATGGCCGGCGATTCGTTTACCTTCATCTGGGGTCCTGCCGTGGTCGGCGCCATGATCCACATGATGGTCGGCGCCATGTACGGCGCGATGTTCGCCGTGCTGGCCCAGATGGCGCGGCTGCACGGCGCCGTCCTGATCGGTGCGGCCATGATGTGGGGTCTGGTGGTGTTCGCGATCAGCTCCTGGATCGGGCTGCCCATCGCGGCCGCGCTGTTCGGCGGCGGCGACACCGTGAGCAACATGGCGCAAATCGTCGGCTACGGGCCCTTTGCCATCGAACACCTGATGTACGGGGCGGCACTGGGCCTGGCGCTCCTGCGGCCCGCCAAGACCCGATAACCAGCCGAATCGACCATCCCCCTCCGAGAGGGGCCAGGTTGCCGTGGCCTGGCCCCTCTCCCCCATCAGGGGCAAATACCTTGCCTGACAACGTGTTTTGCCCACCCGAACACTCCATCTGCCCGGTTGGCGGACTTCCAGCACTCAGATCGTTCCGGCACCTGCAACGACCGCGACTCACCGGGCCACGCCCCACGCGCGGGCCGCATTGTTGCGTCGCGTCCTCATCGAACATGTTGACCTGCAACGGCAATCACCATTTTCGTGATCCGGGTAACCACCCGCGGCGCACCACCGCTCATACCAGCACCGCCATCACGAGGAGCACCGGGCGATCGCGGCACCCCACTGGATCGCACGACGCATTCAGGACCACCTGGTGCGGTACCGCTTGGCGAATTTCATCACCGGCTCTTCCACTGTGTAGTACGTGACGGCCGAGACCGCCAAGGTCACCGCGAGGACGAGCGCCACGTTGCGCAGCATGCCGGGCAGGGTGTCGCCGGCCATCAGGCCCCACCGGCCCGCCAGCAGCATGAGCGGGAAATGCCAGAGATACGCCGACAGCGAGACCTTGCCGACGAACCGGAAGGGCGCGGTGTCCAGCAGCTCGGCCAGCCCGGACCGCTCCGCGCGGAACAGCGGCGCGACGATCACCAGGATCCCCAGCGCGCACAGCACGGCCAGTGCCGATGTGGCATAGGGATTGGCGAGCGCGATCAGGCCCAGCATCACCACGCCGACCGGGAACATCGCCAAGAAGCTGTACAGCCGGACGCGGCGGCTGAGCTTCTCGCGAATCACCTTGTGCTCCATGGCCACGACCAGCACCGCGGCGGCCATGCCGAACGCGAAGGTGTCCGAGTTCGTCAGGAAGGTCTTCGTGTAGACGGCGACCCAGTTGGCGCCCCAGTTGATCTGGGTCGGATCGGTCAGGTGCAACGCCGAGATCATCCACGGTACGAAGGCCCGCCCGATGAATCCGAGGGCGATCAGCAGCGCCGGCCCGAGCGACACGATCAGCCACGGCCGCATCGTGGCGCGCCGGCCGAGGGCGAACAGCAGCATGCCCAGCAGCGGGATCGACAGGTAGAAGGCATATTCCAGCGTCAGCGACCACGACGGGTTCAGCCCCGTCTGGAAGTACTTCGGGATGTACGACTGGGTCAGGGTGAGGTTGGCGATCAGCTGCCACGGGTCGGTGATCATGCCGGTGCCGTCTTCGGTGCGGGTCGGCTGCAGCGACGCGTTCTGCACGTAGACGATCTGCAGCAGGTAGTTGCAGAGCAAGAAGATCACCAGGTAGCCGGGCAGAATCCGGGCGATCCGGTGGACGGCGAAGTTCGCGGTGCTCGGCAGTTCGCGCTGCTCGATCAGGTTGCGCACGTACGGCAGGAACAGCAGGAACCCGCTGAGTGCGTAGAAGAAGATCAGCGACAGCCCGACCAGGTTGGTCTTCCAGTGGTAGGCGGTCAGGGGTGAGTAGTGACCGGTGACGTGCATGACGGCGACGCCCAGGGCTGACAGTCCGCGGGCGCCGTCCAGCCCGATAATTCGGGCCCGGAACCGGGTCGCCGTGGCCACGGGCGCGTTCACTGCTGAACTCTCGGGGTCAGTGCGGGCATGCCGCCAATGACGCAGGGCTATCGGCGGCCGAACGAAGGGCCACGCCACGGCCGGCCATCGAGGCGGTCAGTGCCGAGCGCCGGCGAAGGTGCCCAGCCAGGTGGTCAACGCGTACAGCGCCGCGTAGGTGCCGACCGCGACGGCCACGGTGGCCGCCAGCCGCCCACGCCAGCGGCGGACACCGCCGATTGTGCAGTGATCGCGCCGGCGCAACGCGATCGCTGTCAGCGCGACCAGCATCCCCAGTCCGCCGAGGCGGAACCACCATGCGTAATGGTCATAGAGTTTATCGCCCCAGGCCAGCGCGGTGGCACCACTGACGACGCCGAACAGTGCCAGCACGGTGGGACCCACGCAGCACAGCAGGCCGAACGCGCCGCTGGTGATTCCGATCCGCCAGATCGGCAACGCTCGATCCGCCGTGGTGGCCGCCGGCTCGTGACCCGGTTCGGCGCCGGTAACCGCCCGTTTCATCGGGTGCCGCCCAACCAGCGTGGTAACCGTTCGGCCACGGTAGGGCCCGGCCCCTCGGGCTCGCCGTGGATTTCGACGCCATGCCAGAACGCGACATGGTTTTTGATCCGCCGCGCCAGCGGGCTGGGCTTGGGGTAATACCAGGCGGCGTCGATGTTGGCGATGCCGTCGACCTCGAGGGTGTAGTAGCGGGCCATGCCTTTCCAGGGGCACACCGACTTGGTGCGGCTGTCGCTGAAGTACTCCCGCCGTACCGACTCCGGCGGGAAATACTCGTTGCCCTCCAGCCGCACGGTTCGCGGTGCCTCGGCCACCACCACCCCGTTCCACACTGCTCGCATCACGGCCCGAACTCCTCACTAATTGTTGCGGTTCTACCGTTCAAGGACATCACCGGTGGGCGCCGGAGTCCACGACACTGTCATCGCGGTGACAACCCCGGTAGCCGGGGATGACGGGCGCACACCCTCGGTGCCGAAACGGGCGTGTCAGCGCGCTGACAGTTGGGCTGCCTGGGCGGCCCGTTCGCAGCACTGTGGGAACCGATACCACTATTTGCAATGCGATGAGGAGCCGTGATGGTCGAGTTCACCGTGCACACCCCCGACACCGCCCCGCAGGAGGCCCAAGCACTGTTGGAGCAGGTGAAAAAGCACACCGGATTCATCCCCAACGTCTACGGCGTGCTTGCCGAGTCCCCTCAGGCGTTGGCGGCCTATCAGGGCCTCTCGGAACAGTTCGGGCGCAGTTCGCTGTCCACCGCGGCCAAGCACGTGGTGTGGCTGACCGCCAGTGAACGAAACGGTTGTCGCTACTGTGTGGCCGCACATTCGGCCGCGGCGGCCGCCGCCCGCGTCGGTCAATCCGTCATCGACGCGATCCGCCACGAGAAGCCGATCGATGACCCTCAGTTGGAGGCGGTGCGCCAATTCACCGCCAGCCTGGTCGACGACACGGGCTGGGTCAGCGAGGACAAGGTACAGGCCTTCCTCGACGCCGGCCACACGCGCCGTCACGTCCTGGACATCATTACCGGGGTAGCGCAAAAGACCTTGTCCAATTACACCAATCATCTCGCGCACACACCGCTCGATGAGGTGCTGGCGCCGCTGGCCTGGACGCCGGCCTAGCCGCCTGTCCAGCGTTTCTCGCCCGCCGACGGCGCACTCCTGCGACGATGCCCGTGTCGTCTCCGCGCCACCCCGCAATGAGAGGTCACACCCCAGCCATGGCTGATGCCAAAAAGGAACGTGACGAGGTGTTCGTCGAATACACCAAGTCCATCTGTCCGGTATGCAAGGTGGTCATCGATGCCCAGGTCAACATCCGGGCCAATAAGGTGTATCTGCGTAAACGCTGCCGCGACCACGGGCCGTTCGAGGCGCTGGTGTACGGCGATGCCCAGCGCTACGTGGACAGCATGCGGTTCAACAAGCCGGGCTCGATCCCGTTGCAGTTTCAAACCGAGATCGCCGAGGGTTGCCCGTCGGACTGCGGCCTGTGCCCGGAGCACAAACAGCACGCCTGCCTGGGCCTGATCGAAGTGAATAGTCACTGCAATCTGGACTGCCCGATCTGTTTCGCCGACTCCGGGCACCACCGCGACGGCTTCGCCATCACCATGGAGCAGTGCGAACGGATGCTTGATGCGTTCGTGGCCGCCGAGGGTGAACCTGAGGTGGTGATGTTCTCCGGTGGCGAACCGACTATTCACCGCCACCTTTTGGACTTCATCGACGCCGCCCAGGCCCGCCCGATCAAATCAGTCATGATCAATACCAACGGGATTCGGTTGGCCACCGATCGGCAGTTTGTCGCCGAACTGGCCGCCCGCAACGTCGGCCGTTACGTGGGGATATATCTGCAATTCGACGGCTTCGATGAACGCACCCACCGCGAGATCCGGGGCAAGGACCTGCGTGAGATCAAGCGCCGGGCGCTGGACAACTGCGCTGAGGCGGGCATCATCGTGAACCTGGTGGCGGCCGTCGAGCGCGGTGTCAACGACCACGAGGTCGGTGCGATCATCCAATATGGCATCGCGCATCCGGCGGTGCGGTCGGTGGTGTTTCAGCCGGTGACCCACGCGGGCCGGCACCTGCAGTTCGATCCGCTGACCCGCCTGACCAATTCCGATGTGATCGAAGCGGTCGCCGCTCAGCTGCCTGACTGGTTCGGCATCGATGATTTCTTCCCGGTGCCGTGCTGTTTCCCGACGTGTCGCTCGGTCTGTTACCTGCTGACCGATGGTGAGCACGTGCTGCCGATTCCCCGTGTGCTGGAGGTCGAGGACTACCTCGACTATGTGTCCAACCGGATCGTGCCCGATGCCGCGATCCGCGAGGCACTCGAAAAGCTGTGGAGTGCTTCGGCATTCATGGGGACTGCCAGTACGACCGAGTACCTGGCCCGCGCCGCGAAGGCCCTCGATTGCGCCAACGCCTGCGGTATCAATCTGCCCGAGGCGCTCGCTGAGCTGACCGACCGCGCGTTCGCGGTCGTGGTCCAGGACTTTCAGGATCCGTACACCCTCAACGTCAAGCAATTGATGAAGTGCTGCGTCGAGGAAATCACCCCGGATGGGCGGCTCATCCCGTTCTGCGCCTACAACTCGGTCGGCTATCGCGAACAGGTTCGGGCGTCACTGACGGGGGCCGACGTCCCCGATGTCGTGCCCAACGCCACAGTGTTGCAACCGATCCTGGTGTCGACGCCGCACGGGTCCAAGAGTGTGCCTGGTGCCGTCCGCGGGCAGGCCATTTCCCCCGACACCACCAACGTGGGGCAGCGGGCGGTGCAGCCGTGAGCACACCTGAGGAGATCAAATCCTGCTGCGCGCAGTTCTATTCGTCGGACGCGGTCGCGGCGCTGCTGGGTGAGTCTTACCATCCCGGCGGTGCCCGGCTCACCGGCCGGCTCGCCGATCTACTGCAGCTGCGGCCCGGTCAACGGGTTCTTGATGTGGCCAGCGGGCCCGGCGCGACCGCCCGGCTGCTGGCTGCCGAGTATGGCGTCCGCGTCGACGGGGTGGACCTGGCCGCGCCGATCGTGCAGCAAGCCCGTGAGCGGACCGCCGCCGGGTTCGCCCAGCGGGTGAGTTTTCATCTCGGCGATGCCGAACACCTGCCGCTGCCCGACGGCAGTGTCGACGCGGTGATCAGTGAATGTGCCTTCTGCACCTTCCCCGGCAAGCCCTCTGCCGCTGCGGAATTCGCTCGCGTGTTGCGTCCCGGTGGGCGGCTGGGGCTGGCTGACGTCATCACCGCTCCCGACGGACTGCCCGGCGAGCTGCGCACCCTGGCCGGATGGGTGGCCTGCGTCGCTGACGCTCGCCCGCGCCAGTACTACACCGACCTGTTCGCCGCGGTCGGGCTGCGCACCATCCACGTCGAAACCGGCGACGACGCGCTGCTGCGGATGATCGATCACATCGAAGCGCGAATTCGCCTGCTGCACATCACCCGCGCACTCGACCGCGTCGGAATCGACGCCGACCAAGTGCTGCGCTACACCGCCATCACGCGACGCGCCGTCGCCGACGGGCTGCTGGGCTACACGCTCATCGTCGCCGAAAAATCCACCGGCGCCGGGAGTCAGCAGGCCGCCCCGCCAACAACTGCCGGCGATATCGTCGGCACGTCCTGAATTCTGGCCTCGCCTAGCGTGGGGCCAGAATTCATGAGAGCTCTTCGGCGATCTCGCGCAGCAGGGCTGCCTTGCCCTTGGCGCCGACGATGCGCTTGACCGGTCCGCCGTTCTTGAACAGGATCAGGGTCGGGATCGAGACGACCTGGAAGTTACGGGCGGTCTCGGGGTTGGCGTCGACGTCGAGCTTGGCGACGGTCAGCTCCCCGGCCTTCTCGCCGGCCAGTTCCTCGAGCACCGGGGCGATCATCTTGCACGGCCCGCACCAGGTCGCCCAGAAGTCGACCAGGACCGGGGTGCTGCTCTTGATGACATCGCTGTCGAACGAACCGTCGGTGACGGCCAGCGTTGCGCTGCCCTCGCTCATGTAATGCTCCTCTCGGGTGAACTCTGTGGGGGAAGGACGATCAGCTGTGGTCGGCCAGCCAGCGCTCGGCGTCGATGGCAGCCGCACAGCCGCTGCCGGCCGCGGTGATGGCCTGGCGGTAGGTGTGATCCACCAGATCGCCGGCGGCGAACACACCGTCCAGCGATGTGTTGGTGGTGCGACCGTGCACCTGGACGTAGCCCTCGTCATCGAGGTCGACCAGGCCGCGCACCAGGTCCGACCGCGGGTCGTGCCCGATGGCGACGAACACACCGGTAACCGGAAGCTTGGTCTCCTCGCCGGTGACGGTGTTGCGCAGGCGCAACCCGCTGACCTTCGAATCACCTTCCACCTCAACAATTTCGGTGTTGGTGACGAAGTTGATCTTCTCGTTGGCCTGGGCGCGCTCGAGCATGATCCGCGATGCGCGGAACTCGTCGCGGCGGTGGATCAGCGTGACCGAACGGGCGAAGCGGGTGAGGAACGTCGCCTCCTCCATCGCGGAGTCGCCGCCGCCGATGACGGCGATGTCCTGGTCGCGGAAGAAGAAACCGTCGCACGTGGCGCAGGTGCTGACGCCCTGGCCGATCAGCTCCTGCTCGCCCGGCACGCCGAGGTGACGGGCTGCCGCGCCCATCGCGAGGATGACCGCGCGGGCCTGATAGGTGTCGTCGCCGACTGTGACGGTCTTCACCGGACCGTTGAGGGATACCGCGTCGACGTCCTCCATGCGCAGGTCGGCGCCGAACCGCAGCGCCTGCTCGCGCATTTCGTCCATCAGCTCGGGGCCGGTGATGCCCTCCTTGAAGCCCGGGTAGTTCTCGACCTCAGTGGTGGTCATCAACGCGCCGCCGAACTGGACACCTTCGAAAACCAGCGGCTTGAGCTGGGCACGGGCCGTGTACACCGCTGCGGTGTAGCCGGCCGGGCCGGAGCCGATGATGATCACGTCGTGCACAGCCGGGGAGAGCGAAGCGACGGGGGAATCGGTATCTGGGGTGGTCATGGCCGCCTTTCATATGGCTCTGGTCAGGCTCATACCTGAAGTAGCGTCGTGCCGGGAGTCGGTACGAGGCCACCGACGCTGGGCTTGCGCGTAACGACCAATCCAGGTCGATGATGATGCGGACACGATGACGTGGCATCCACAGTGTCATTCTGCTGACACCTATGGCGAGTGGTGTTGGCTTCGACCCGGTTTCGGCCTTCAGGAGGTGTTCGATCGCTGACAATGTCGGCGGCGGGCCGTTTGCGCGATCGCTACCGTCCGCTCATGCCGTCAACGATGCAACCCCACGATGCCGCAACCCGCCGCACCCTCGGTCAGCGGATACGTCGAATGGCCTCCGCCGCCCAGCGCGATGCAAGGTCCCCGCAGCCATCGCCGTTCGGGTTCCCGTCCCCGAGTGTCACGCCGGCGCGGGCCACCAGGCGGGGTCGTTGGCGTCGACGGCTGGCAGCGGGCGCGGCGGCGGCCACCGTCCTGCCTGGCCTGATCGGAGCCATCGGCGGCTCGGCGACAGCGTCGGCCTTCTCCCGACCGGGTCTACCCGTCGAGTACCTCGATATCCCGTCCGCGGCGATGCACCGCACCATCCGGGTGCAATTCCAGGGCGGCGGTGCGCACGCGGTGTATCTGCTGGACGGCCTGCGCGCGCAAGACGACTACAACGGCTGGGACATCAACACCGCCGCGTTCGAATGGTTCTACCAGTCCAGCTTGTCCATCGTGATGCCAGTCGGCGGCCAGTCCAGCTTCTATAGCGACTGGTACAAACCGGCGTGCGGTAACACTGGCTGTCAGACCTACAAGTGGGAAACCTTCCTGACCACTGAGCTCCCGCAATGGCTCGCCGCCAACCGCGGTATCTCGACAGCGGGCAATGCGGTCGTCGGCTTGTCGATGGCGGGCAGCTCGTCTCTCACCCTGGCCGAATACCACCCCGACATGTTCACCTACGCCTCCTCGCTTTCGGGTTTTCTGAACCCGTCAGAGGGCTGGTGGCCGTTCCTGATCAACATCTCGATGGGTGACGCCGGTGGCTTCAAGGCCGACGATATGTGGGGCCCCTCGAGCGACCCGGCCTGGCAACGCAACGACCCTATGGTGCAGATCCCCCGCCTGGTCGCCAACAACACGCGCATTTGGGTCTACTCCGGCAACGGCACACCCAACGAGCTGGGTGGCTCTGACCTGCCGGCCACTTTCCTGGAAGGTCTGACGGTGCGCACCAACCTGACCTACCGCGACAATTACGTCGCCGCCGGCGGCCACAACGGCGTATTCAACTTCCCCGACAACGGCACGCACACCTGGGCTTACTGGGGCCGCGAGCTACAAGCGATGAAACCGGACCTGCAACGCACCCTGGGTGCCACCCCCACCACCTGACCGGCCAGTGACGCGATGACGCGCCCGCCGGGTCTCGGTACTGCACCGTCGGCGCGCCGCGACACCACTGCAAAAGGCCACCAACGTCCCCAGTGACGCCGCACGGAAACGGTTGCCGAATATGGCATTCATGCTCATCACCTGTTTCAGCCTGCTACTGGCCGTAGCGGTGAATTCCTGCAGTGTCTACCTGCAAAAGCACCGCCACATATACGACAAGTACCAGCACGGGTTGCTGCTGCACGCGCTCATCATTCTGCCGTTCTGGCTGCTCTTTGGGTTCTTCGCCGGGACATTGGACCGCAACTACCGGCTACCCACGGTATCCCTGCCAGCCTTAGGATATGCGTTGGCGGCCGCAGCTACATTCATATTCATTGCGGCGGTGAGCACGCTCGGGCCCGGGTCACTCATAAATAGCAACTTCTTCACGCAGACGATCGTCGCACAAAAAGGCATCTATAAATTCTTGAGGAACCCGATCTACGACAGCTACTGGTTGTTATTTTTCGCGTTAGGTCTCATCGCGTCCAACGCAGCATTTTTCATTATTTCTGGACTGAGCTTTATTGGCCTGAATGTTATCGAAAGTCGGATTGAGAGAATTTGACTGGGGCTATCGTCAGGATGCCCACGATCGGTGACGGACCTGTCGCAGGCGAATTCACTCAGGACCTGGGTGCCGTAGTGAACTGCGATCGGCCATCCAGGCCGGCCCTCGGATCGATAACGATCCGCCCGTTTCCGGGCAGTGTGGGCCGAGACTATGAACATTTTGGCTAACTGTCGCATACGTCCAACCGGATTCTACGACCAGGCGAGCAAGACACAATCGAGCACGCGGGGTCAACGCCGCGTTGGCGTGGGAAATGAAGGCCTCCTAATTGGCGAAGCGGTTCCTAGACAGCTCCCACGCCACAACCGGAGACCCTCGTCTGTCTCGTCGGCAGGGCCAATTCAAAGGCAAGCGGGAACAACGTCTCTGGACATCTAGTTAGGGCGCTACGCGGGCAACATCCATACCGCGGTTGAGTCGGCGAGGAAACCGTTGCCGTAGAATTCAGCCGGTTGCGGAGGGGTCGATTCCTCTGCGGATTTCGCCGGGCGCGTGTTCGGGGGCGGTGAGGTCGCGGTGTGCCGAGGAGTGCAGCTGCCAGGGCACGCTGGTGACCATCACGTCGGGCTCGAATAGCAATCTGCCCTTGAGTCGCAAGGAACTCTGGTTGTGCAGCAGGTTCTCCCACCAGCGGCCGACGACGTATTCGGGGATGTACACGTTGATAGCGTCGCGGGGACCGCTTTGCCTCTGTTTCTTGATGTAGTTCAAGACGGGACGGGTGATTTCACGGTAAGGCGACTCGATGACCTTGAGCGGAATATCGATGTTGAGTTCTTCCCATTCGCGCGCCAGCGCTCTGGTTTCGGTGTCGTCGACGTTGACGGTGAGCGCGGTCAGAGTGTCAGGCCTGCTTGCCCGTGCAAACAGCAGAGCGCGTTGAGTTGCCTTGTGCCAGCCCGATATGAGCACGATGGTGTGGATCCTGCTGGGCAGCGTCGGCTCGTCGTCGTCTGCGGTGCGTAGCTCGGCGCGCACCGCCGCGTAGTGCCGGTGAATGCTTTGCATCAGAACGCACAGCACCGGAATGGCGATCACCACCAGATAGGCGCCATGGGTGAACTTGGTGATCATGACCACCACCAGGACCACACCGGTGAAACAGGCGCCGAACGCGTTGATGGCCCGTGCGCGGTGGATCCTGTATCGCTGCGCGCGCGTGGTGGCATCGGCCAGCTGTCGGTTCCAATGCCGGACCATGCCCGCTTGGCACAACGTGAACGAGGTAAAAACGCCGACGATGTAGAGCTGGATCAACCGGGTAGCCGAACCGTCGAAGGCGTAGATGAGGCCGCCGGCGATCACGGCAAGCAGGAGGATGCCATTGGAGTACGCCAGCCGGTCACCGCGGGTGTGTAGTTGCCGGGGCAGATATCGGTCTTGGGCCAGGATCGAGCTGAGCAATGGGAAGCCGTTGTAGGCGGTGTTCGCGGCCAGGATCAGGATCAGCGCCGTAGCGGCCTGCATATAGAAGAACATGATGCTGTTGTTGCCGAAAACAGCGGCCGCGATCTGGGCGATCACCGTGCGCTGCGGATCGGTGTTGCAGTCGCCGGGGAACCCGACGAGGTCGCAGGTGTTTTCGACGACCCGGGTATGTGCGATCAACGCCAGCGCGGTCACGCCCGCGAACATTGTGATTGAGATCACGCCCATCGCTGCCATGGTCCGGGCGGCGTTGAGCGCCTTGGGTTTCCGGAAGGCTGGTACTCCGTTGGAGATGGCCTCCGCGCCGGTGAGGGCGGTGCAGCCCGACGAAAAGGCACGCAGTACCAAAAACGCAACGGCGACCGACGTCAGACCGACCTGCTCGGCGTGAATGCCGTAGTTCGCGCTCTCGGCCTGCGGCGCATTTCCGATCAGCGTCCGAAACAAGCCGATTGCAATCATCAACATCACGCCGGCGACGAACGCGTAGGTCGGAACGGCGAATGCCTGCCCGGATTCACGCACCCCGCGCAGATTCATCGCGGTCAGCAACACGATGAAGCCGAGATTGATTGCGACGCGATACGGATTGAGTTCGGGGATCGCCGAGATGATGTTGTCAACGCCGGCAGCGACGGACACAGCAACTGTCATCACGTAGTCGACGAGTAATGCCGCGGCCACAATCAACGCCGGCAGCGGCCCCAGATTCATGGAAACGACCTCATACGACCCACCCCCACTGGGGTAGGCCTGCACCACCTGCCGGTAGGACAGGACCACCACGGCCAGAAGCACCACGACCGCGGCGGCGATCCAGGGCGCCAGGTGCAGATAGGCCAGCCCGCCAAGCGTCAGGATGAGCAGGATCTCTTGAGTCGCATAGGCGACCGAGGACAACGGATCACTGGCGAATACCGGCAGGGCGATGCGTTTGGGCAGCAGGGTGTGGCCGAGTCGGTCACTGCGGAACGGTCGACCGACGACCAATCGCTTGAGCACTGATGTCGGTGACGGCACGACATCGGAGCCTACTGTTGATCAACCAACATTGATGTCGCCGCAGACGTATGGATTCCGTAAAAGTCCAGGTAGCGGATGTATGGATTCCGTAGGGCCTCTTCAACCTCACCGCCTGGCCCCTTAGTGTGCGTCGAATGCCGTCCCCAGGTGAATCCGACTCCGTGCCGAGCTTGCGGGAGTTGGTGAGTCATCGGCACGTCGTCGAGCTACTCGACGCGCTCGCGCACGGGCCGATGACCCTGGCAGAAATCAGGTCGAATGTCCCCACCGGGCGGCGCGGATTGGCGGCGGCGTTGCGGCTCGTTGCCGCGCGTGGACTGGTGGCCAGAAGCGACAACGGAAGCTGGGACACCGACGCGCCCATGAGCGTGGTCTATCGACCCACCGAAGTCGGCCGCCGGGTGATCAACGCGCTATCCCGCTTCTCGGTCTGGACGGCGATGCTCGAGAGTGCAGACGCTCAGGAAGATCGTGCCTGGAATCGGTAACCCAGGCCGGCTTCGGTCAACAAATGGACGCGGTGGGCCCGCCGTGAGCAGTTCCACGTGGCCGACCAGCTTGCCGCAGTTGCGCATCAGCAACGCGAGCATGCCGGCTACGACGGGCGACATTTCGCCGTGAATCTCGAGGACAGCGACGAGCGCGTCGTTGGAATGTGACACGGGAAGGGTTTCGTCAAACTCACAGCCCACCAGGCGAGCCGAATTCTGGTCGGCGCCGCCTCCATCGGGCAACGTGGACGGCAAGGTGCTCGCCATCCTGGCGCACGCGACACACGCTCACGTTCTGCTTCGAGTAGCCCGGTGCGGCAGTGTCACCACGGAGACAGTGTACGGATATTGGCGGCACGCCTCGGTGTTGACTCAGCTATGACAACGGCATTCGTGCTCTCCGGTGGCGCGAGCCTGGGTTCAGTCCAGGTCGGCATGCTGCTCGGTCTGGCCGAGGCCGGAATCATCCCGGATCTGATCGTCGGCACCTCTGTCGGCGCGCTCAACGGCAGCTGGGTCGCCGCACGGCCCGACATCGCGGGGGTCGGCGCGCTTGCCGACCTCTGGCGATCGCTGTCGCGCAACGACGTGTTCCCCACCCGCCCGATCATCGGATTGCTGGGATTTCTCGGTCTGCGCTCAAGTCTGGTACCCGATGCGGCCCTGCGGCGACTGCTCACCGACCACCTCGCGTTCACTCGGCTCCAGGACGCGTCGATCCCCTTCCATGTGGTCGCCACCGACGTGCTCTCGGGCCAGGACGTGTTGCTGTCGTCTGGAGATGCGGTCGACGCGATCACTGCCAGCGCTGCCATTCCCGCTGTCTTCCCACCGGTGAACGTCAACGGGCGCGACCTTTTCGACGGTGGCGTCGCGAACAACACCCCGATCTCGCATGCGGTTGCGCTGGGCGCTGACGTGGTGTGGGTGCTGCCCACCGGCTATGCCTGCGCACTGCGCAAGTCGCCCCGCGGCGCTCTGGCGATGGCGCTGCATGCGGTGACACTGGCGGTCAATCAGCGGCTCGCTGCCGATGTCGCCCGCTTCGAAGCGGCGGCCGATTTGCGGGTCATCCCACCACTGTGCCCGATCGCGATCTCACCCGTCGACTTCTCGCACTCGGCGTCTCTTATCGAGCGGTCGCACGCGGCGACGCGCCAATGGCTGGCCGCCGGCCATTGTATTGTCGGCCAGGCAGCACTCCTGGAACCGCACCGTCATTGACAGACGTTGCCCAGCAATGCAATTGACGAATCCAAGCTAAGACCCCTTCAGCGAGCCTGTGCGCACCGTCTAGGAGCGGCCGTCGCGTCGGTGCGCGAGAATCCAGGGCTGATGCGAAATACCTTGTGCACCACCAACCTGCGTATCATCGCCTCCATCGATCCGGTCGGTGAGCTTCGCCGTCTTGGAGGGTGCTTGCGCACCGGCGACGACGCACGGCGACTGCTGTCGCCGAGATCGCGGTGACAGTCCCAGCGGCGACCACCCAGGGGTTGGTCAGCCAGGAACCGAGTGCAGTCAGCACACCGCCGGCCAGCAACGCCGGTCCCGCGCAGCACAGGGCCGTCAGCGCCACGGCACCAGCCGCCAGACCCGCTACGCCCGCCCCGTGCTCGCCGGGGCGGCGGCGTCGCGACCGTGTAGAGATGTTCACCGCATGTCCTTCGCAATAGCAGGTGTTCCAGCGCCTCCTTGGTCGCAGCGGTCCGTGATGCGGGGACAGCACGACAGGGCCGCGGCGTTGTCGGCGGCCAGTGCTCGCGCGAGGTGCACCAGTTCGGCCACGCGGACATCACCGACCGAATACCGCAACTTGCGGCCATCGCGGCGCGCGACCACGTACCCGCAGTCGGTCAGACACGACAGGTGCACCGAGACGCGTGGCTGCGAAATCCCTACGTGCTCCACGCATTCGGCGACCGTTCTCTCGCCCGGCAGGATGAACTCCAGGAGCCGCAACCGAGTCGGGTCCGACAGCGCCCGGAAGAACCGGGCTGTGGTGTCCGAATGTCGGCACGCACCCTCAAGCGCCCCGTCGCCCACGTGGCCGGTGTGCGCCTTGGGAACTAACGCCTGGGAGGCGGCCACCGCGTCTCCTTTCCTCCAACTATTCGGCTATGCATATAGTATCGGTAGGTGTTGCTATTCGCCATAGCGAATAGCAACACCGGTCGGATCAAGCCCGGCCTCGGCCACCCCACCGCGAGTCAGCGGATCGGCATCAGCAACGGAGGCACGTCATGGAGCACCGACGGTCAGGATTCGATCTGGCGATTGTCGGGTCCGGGTCGGCGGGATTCGCTGCCGCGATCGCCGCCCGCGGGAAGGGCGCATCGGTGGTGATGATCGAATCGGGCACCGTCGGCGGCACCTGCGTCAACAATGGATGCGTGCCGTCGAAGGCATTGCTAGCCGCCGCCAGCGCCCGGCACACCGCCGCGACCGCCGACCGGTTCCCTGGCCTGGGCGCCACCACGATCCCGGTCGACGTCGGCGCGCTTATCGCCGGCAAGGACACGCTCGTGCGGCAGTTACGTGATGCCAAGTACCTCAACCTAGCTGCGACGCATGGATGGGAAATCCTTGCCGGTACAGCGAGATTCGTCGACGGCCCGGCCCTGCTGGTGAGTGGACACGACGGCCAGCAGACCCACATCGAGGCGACGCGGTATCTCGTCGCCACCGGATCGGCGCCGTGGGTCCCCTCGATCGATGGGCTCACCGAATCCGGCTATCTCACCTCGACGACGGCCATGGCCCTCGACGCCGTGCCGGGGTCCATGGTTGTCGTGGGCGGCAACGCCGTCGGCCTGGAACAGGCCCAGCTGTTCGCGCGGCTCGGCACCCGCATCACCGTGATTGAGGCCCGCGAGCGCCTCGCCCCCTTCGACGACCCGGCCCTGTCAGCCGCGCTCGAGCAGAACTTGGCGGCAGAAGGCATGACCATTCATACCGGTGCCACCCTCACCCGGCTTGACCGTGACGGCGAGCAGGTGCGCGCCACCGCCACGATTGCCGACGCATCCGTGAATTTGACCGCCGAACACGTACTCGTCGCTACGGGCCGGCGCCCCGTCACCGCAGGATTGGACCTAGATACGGTCGGAGTGAAGACCGGTCCCGTCGGTGAAGTCATCGTCGACAAGTATCTGCGCACCAGCAACAACCGCATCTGGGCGGCCGGGGATGTCACCGGCGGGCCCCAGTTCGTTTACGTCGCCGCAGCCCAAGGAACCCTGGCCGCCGACAACGCCTTCAGCGACACAGCACGCGTCCTCGACTACACCGCCCTTCCCCGTGTGACATTCACCAGCCCCGCCCTCGCCGCCGTCGGGCTCACCGAAGCCCAAGCCACCGCCGCGGGCATCCCCACAACCGCACGCACACTGCCGCTGACACACGTTCCGCGCGCGCTGGCCGACCACGACATCCGCGGTCTGATCACCCTCGTCGCACACGCCGAGACCGCACAGCTCATCGGGGCCCACATTCTGGCCGAAGGAGCCGACGAGATCATTACCGCCGCCACCTACGCGCTCGCCGCCGGGCTCACCGTCGACCAGATCGCCACCACCTGGCACCCCTACCTCACGATGTCCGAAGGCTTGAAACTGGCCGCCCAGACCTTCACCCGCGACGTCGCGACACTGTCGTGCTGCGCATCCTGAACACAATCCCGATGCCCGATGGCGCACACTCAACCCGCCAAGCCGACCTGCCGGTGCTGCCCGCCAACCTACTCACGACCCGCCGGACCGTCGACACCGCATCGGGGCAGACAGCGCCACACCTGCGATGCCATCATCGAGAACTCAGCCCGCACCTGATCAGCGGATATTGTTGTCACGCCGCGTGATTCGCCGCCCTCGGCACCGTCTCTGCACCCCGACCACGTCACCCGCACGCGGCCGTTCCCGATTCGATCTCCGCCGTCAACTCTGCTGACGAACCTGAATCGTCAGAGTGCCCGTCGTCCGGTCAAACCGGCCCGTCGCGGCTGAACTGTCGGCGCCAGGCGAGTCACCGGCCTGCGGTGAAGAATTCGCAAGCCTGCCCGGACAGGAGAATGCGCGCACCCACAGCTGTGTTCGCGAACATCCCCTACGACAGTTCGGCGTGTTGCCGCCGCGTCTGTGCAATGAGCCTTGTCAGCGGGCAGACACTTCGCTGGTGACGAGCCGGCATGGCTGATGCACTCGGTTATCGCCCCGCGAGGAGGGTCACCGCCGTGATACCGAACATGCTCTACCCCAGATCGACTGAACCGACGTCCGGTTGGTGGGTATCCCCGGACCACAACCCCATTCCCGTGGACGCCACACGCGGACTCTACCGAGCAGTGTCGCACTGTCAATGCCGCACGCTGTGAGGGCTTAACATGAACGGACGCAGCATTTTTCACCTGGCAATCAATGCGTTTGTGGCCGCCACGATGGGCACGCTGGCGACTCCTGCCATAGCAGCGGGTTCGCCGTCGTGCGACGACGCGCACTGTGTTCCCTACGTCGCCCACAATGTCACGGCCGGCACCGCGTGCACATTTCGCAGTGCCTACGTCTTCGGCTTGGACGCCGCCGGCAACACTGTGGTGTGTACGTCAGTGAACACCTGGTTTGCGTCCCCGCCGCTCATCGGTGTGCGCCTTTTGACCAGCCCCTGCGATGGGACGGCTGCAGCGCAGGCGCCCGATGGAATGCCATTGGCGTGCAACGCTCGCAGCTGGACCGATGACTCCGGCCTGCTCTACGCCCGTCAGGCCATTCCGACGTTCGCTCCGATCCTTCGGTAGTCCCGATACAAACGGTCAGCGGACGCCGCCGCTGGCCCCGCGGTCGGCGGGTGGTCTGATTTCCGGTCGTGAGATTCAGATGTGGTGGGCTGCAACGCTGTCGCCGCACACCGGACCAACATCGGTTCCTCGGGGTGAGCGCACTCCACGGCGTGCGCTCACCTCTCGCTGACCGGTTCCTCGGCAGCGTGCTCAGGTGCGGTGTGTTTGCGGCGGCGAACGCGCCAAAGCAGCGCCACCGCGGCCAGAATCAGGATGGCGGCCGCCAGGGGCCACGCGCCGATGGTATTGACGTGATCAGCCAGCCACGTCTGCGCCTGGGCGGCAGTGCCGATGACCGGATCGTCGGGGCTGGAATCGAAAAAGAACAGCCGAATCTCGTAGTAACCGTAGTAGGCAACGTACAAACCCGTCACGAGCACGAGGGCGCCGGCCGCTCGACTCACATAGGGCAGTACCCGACGAAGGCCATCTGCGGCCATGGAACCGGCCAGCGCGACGGCCAGCGCCGCGACCCCCACCGTGATGGTCATACCGCCGGCGTAAGCCGCGAAGGCCAACACGCCAGTCAGCATGGAGCCTTGCCTAAACGTTGCTCCGATCACCGCCAGAAAGGGTGCCACGGTGCACGATAAGGATGCCAGCGCATAACTGACGCCGTAACCGTACGACGACCGCAACTGTGAGGTCGGGGCGCCGCCACGCAGCCGCGGCATCACCACCGCCAGGTCTTTGCCTGCGAGCAGCCAGGCCCCCAACCCGACCAGAAGTATCCCGATAACAACGGTGACAAACGGCAAATAGCGCTGCGCTGTCGCCAACACCGGTGAGATCGCCAACCCGAAAAGCCCGAACACGGTGAGAAATCCACCCGACATCGCCGCCGTGGCAGCCAAAGCCCGGCCGACCGCACGTACCGTCGACGCCTCACCGCTTGCATCCGCCGTCACCAAGCCCAAATACGCCGGAAGAAAGGCAAACCCACACGGATTGAGCGCGGCAACCAATCCGGCCGCCAGCGCAAAACCCAGGACCGACGAATCGATCACGAACGCGAAATGCCCGAAACTCGCTGGGACAACTGCCCTTCGGGCATCGCACCACGCACGACGTCGATACCTCCGGCGGGGGTGACGAACGCGAAAGCCGGCTGCTGAGTGACGCCAAACTTCCCCCACACCACCTCGTCCGTATCGGCCAGTTGGGTAAAGCCTTGAACGCCGAATTTCGTGACGAACGCATTCATCTGGGCCGGCGCACCCAAGGCGCCCACCCCCACGAAAGTCACCGCAGGGTTGGCCGCGGCGATCCGCGCCACCAGCGGAGCCTCCCGCTGGCACACCGAACACCACGGTGCCCAGAACCACAACACCGCCGGTTTACCCGCAAGGCTGTGCCCTGAGAATGACTTCCCGTCGACCGTCATGGCGCTGAATTGCAGCTGCGCCGGAATCGAGGGGTCAGTGGCCAACCCGCCGGCGGTCGCACCGGCCGATGAGGCCGGTACGGCCGTCGGACCGGTCGCGCTCTGTGGGCTACATCCGGAACCAATGGCGGCGATCACCGCCAGCGACGCGACCAAGCGAGCGGTCATCGCGTTCCCCCACCCGCGGAGGTGCGGCCGAGTTCGAGCACCTCATCGACCGTCCACTGGTCGTCAGCGTGGCGACCGTAATGCGCGGCGGCCACCGTGCCATCGGGCAAGATGAAAAAGTCAGCGGGCAAACTCAAATGCGTCGACCCGTCGCCGCCGCCGACACCCGCATTATCAGGATCGTCACGGTGCCCCAACACATTGGCATAGCCTTTGAAAGCCGTCTTCATCGCCCGCGGATGGGCCAAAGCCCGCATCCCCGCGTCCACCCCAAATTCGCGATACACATTGCGCTCCGGATCAGCCACCACCGCAAACGGCAGCAGCGCGTGATAGCCCTCCAGCGCCGAGGCTGGCGAGTGAAAAAACACCACCTCGTTGATCCCCGCCTCAGCCACCTCGCGGTGACGCGTCGCGAAAGACCTCAAGTGCAGGTGACAGATCGGGCACCCCGCGAATCGCCTGAACTGCAGATGCGTAAGACGCGTTTGCGCAGGAACGGTGACCGAGTCACCGGTGATGGTGGCATATTTCCGGGCGGTGATCACGGCCCCGGGAGACAATTTCTCAGACATTGCATTCGTTGTACACGCCACCGGGCCGCCGAAACATCCCCATTGTCAGCACGCTGACAATGGGGACCGAACTAGCCCAAGTTTCCGACTACTTGACGGTCGGCGAGGTCGGGCTCGTCGATATCCCAACGGCCACCGCCCGCGTTCTCGCACGTCCCCGAGGTCCGCCGTTAATCCGTGCCCGCATATATGCTCTGGGGCTATCAAGGTGCGGACTCAGCGAGTCATGCTATTGATTTTCTGCTGCACGTGATTTCGCAGCGTCGCCCGTGTCGTCGGACGGCTGCGCAGGTGTCGCCCGTTCTGTCCATGCGTCGTAGTCTTCGGCGGATACCAGCACTGCGTCGCCGGTTCCCGACCTAATGAGTAACTGATCGTGGTTGGTGATGACGTGATCCAGCAGCTCCTCCCAACGGCACGGTGCCTCCACGATCTCGGGGGGAATGCCACGTAGTGCGTTCGGAAGGCGCGCCGGTGCGCTATCCCGGTGGGTCGAGCCTGTCGAAGGACTGTGCTGTGTAGGTGGTTTTTGTGTTGCCGCCGGGTGTTGTTTCAGTTTTCATGATGGCCCGCACGCGAATTCGTTCACCTACGGCCAGTCCTCGGGTTTGGCTCGGATCGATGCGGCCGAGTTTGACCGTAACGGGGTCCCCGTCGTCTTGTTGGATCACCCAGGCACTCACCGCGGATACAGTGAGATATTCACCGGTGACGACCACCGGCTGTTCGTCAAGGTTGGCATGTTCGACGACATAAGCCATGTGTCGGGCGGCGCGGGCGGTGACGCTGACCCGTCGCGTTGCCCGTGACGGCTGCCTCCAGTCGATGTCGACGTCAAAGTCGGCGCGGTCCAACGTTTTTGCCAGATCGCGCACAGCCGAGGCCGTACGCGGGCCCATATCGCCGAGCTGGTGGACAAACGCGGACTGCTCCGGTTCGGGTCCGATGTCGTTGCCGGCGGTGAAGACATCGATGGCCGCGCCGACGGCGGTGTCGAGCATCTGGTCGTCGGTTTCGAATTCGTCGAGCATCCCCGCTGGTCCCGCCTCGTCGGCCGGAGCAACCGCCGGCATGAAGGTCAGGATGATCGAACCGGGCGCGGGTGCGGTGGTCAACAGCAGCTCGGTGCGTCGCTTAATGTCGGCATTGGGCTTGCGGCCCAACGCTTTATCACCTGTCTGTGCTGCACCGACCGCGGTTGCCAAGCGTTGAAGTCCGGTCATAACGCGGGCGACCTCAGTCACCCGGGCTGCCGAACCGGTCACACCGTCGCCGGAGATACGGATACTGCCTTCGGATCCCAGGGTTCGACCGATTGGCTCACGGTCGCGCATGGACTCGATCCCGATCCGAGACAGGTCCTCAGCGGTGGTCCACTCCGGCAACGTCGCAGCGAATTCAGGATCCGCTGTCGCGGCCAACAATGCTTCCTGTAGCCGGTCGAGCTCCTCTTCAGGTGAAGTCACGAATGATCACCTCCACATAGCCGCGCCGCGGGAACGCGTCTTCACGGACCGGTTCCGCGCCACGCGCACCGGAGGCCAGGCGCTGCACCTGATCATCCATCTCGCCACGAAACATCGTGTAGGTGGAGTAGTACTCGTCTCGGTAGCGCATGTCGGGTTGGCAGTGCCAGTGCAACAGCCGGGTATCGACCCTCACCCCCAAGGCTTCGTGCACTTTGCCCGGTGCGGCGAAAGCGCTCAGCGCTTTTGCCACCGGCGGGTGCACACCGGCGCTGTTCACTTCGATGTCTTCAGCCCAGTAGACGCACTGCACCCATTCCGGCTCGGGTGCATCAGAGACGAACGGGCCGTGCAGCCAGACGGCGTTCACCGGAACCAGGCGCTCCAATACTTTGGTCGCCGACGTCCAGTCTCGCCACAATTCGGCGCGGCGCTCGCCGCGGCCGGCCACGAACCGGGCGTGCAACTCGTCTGTGGTCGCCCGGTAACGCCCCGGCGGCAACATTCCGTCTGGCCCCAACTCTGGTAACACCGCCCACCCCCGTTGTGTGTCGGCCCCGCGCCCCACGGAGCCCTCCCCGGATTCAGCCGACGGTGCACACCATCGATGCCGCACCGTCGGCTGGCGGCACATCGCTATCGATCACGCCGTCGCCAACTGTATTGAACTGCGCCACAGTGGTTTCGTCGATCGCGGCAATCACTGCACGGGCCGCTAACGCTAACGGCTGGTCGGCCAAACCGCTGTCGGCCAGCGCCGCCTCCAATTGGTCCCGCGCCGCCAGCAATGCGCCGAAGCCAGGTGCGGCAGCGGGAGCCTGTGAGGCAACGAACGCGCGTAGCAACTCGTCGAGGGCACGGCGCTGGCGGGTGTCCATGCGCTGCGCTTCGGCGGGCAGTTCATAGCGGTCGGCTGCCGGTGGGCGTACGCCCACCGCCGCGAAAGCTGTTGCCTCAGGCACTTGGGCGAGATAGGCAATAGCCCGGATGGAGGCGTCGGTGGGCCGGGACGCGTACGTGCCCTGGCGCAAGCGGTTGAGGGTGGCGTGGGAAATATCGTGGCCAGCCTGCTGCGCAACCTCCGCCAAGCGCCTGCCGGACGCTCCACCATTGCGCTTGACCGCGATTTCGATCAGGTCCATCAACGATTTGCTGGTCTTGGCCATCACCGCACCTGCCTTATATCTGCGACGGAGTTGCGCGCCTGCTGGCTCCTTATTGTTCTGCCACATGTAACACGAGTCAAGCGCAACACGCCGCGCAGCTTCACCCGCAAACGCTTTCACGATTTGTATCGTGACATACGTGTCATGTGTCACCAAATCGGACGTCGTCCTCGTTATCCGCCGGCGGTCGCCACAGCGGTCGCCCCAGGGCATGCTCGAGCTTGGCCAGGGTTCCAATGTCACACAGCACCGCGCCGGCCAGAATCCGCCCGATCGTGGTGTGGGCCACGCCGGTGGCCGACGCCAGGGCTCGCTGACCAGTCCGCGTTTCAGCCATCACCACGCGCAGAGTCCTAGCCAGGTGTTGAGCCGCGGCCGCCGACGGCGGCGCGTCGGCGGTCAGTTTCCCGTCAGGCCACGCGCCTGCAGCCAGATAGGTAATAGGCGGTTGATCGCCATGGCTGCGCGACATGAGCCGACGATAGCGCTCGCGCCCCTGGTCGGGCTGTGTGCCGTCGATCACCCTGGCCAGCGTGGGCTTGGTGCATATATGCACCACGTGCGAGGGTGCCGCGGTGACTTTACCCATTCACCTTTTGGACACCTGTCATGAGTGCGCAATTAACCTTGCCGCTGCCGTGGGGCCCGGCCATGGCTGAGGGCAGCCTGGTCACCGCCGTGGACACGGTCGTCGCCGCCTGGACCGTTGACGGCACCATGTCCGAGCAGACGCTGGACAAATTCGCCTTACTCGCACGCCGATTCACCCGGTTCGCCGCGGCCTACGACATCACCACCCTCGCCGGCGCCGACGAGGACCTGGTCACCAAATTCGTTGCCGCCAAAGGCCGCACCCGCCACGGCACGGTCGGCACAGCAGCGGTGGCGACCATGCACAACCGCCGCGCGGCCCTGCGCGCATTCTTCCGCACCGCCCGCCAGCTCGGCCTGACGCTCGATGACCCCACCACCGACATCGCCGTGCCCGACCGCGAAGCGACCACCTTGCGGCCTTTGCGCGACGACGAGGCGGCGCTGGTGCGGCTGTTCTCCGAGCACGCCACGCCCACCCGGCACGCCGCCACCACCGCGATGCTGCTGGCCGGGGCGCACACCAGCGAGCTCGGCTTCATCGCCATCGCCGACATCGACACCACCGCCCACACCGTCCGGGCACATGGCTCCAGCAAGCACCGCGCCCGCCGCCTGCCCCTGGACACCTGGGCCCGCCGGGTGATCGACGAACGCATCACTTATCTGACCGACCGTGGTCTCGGCCCCGACACGATCGTATGCACCGGGTCCGATGGGTCCGACGCCCAGCGCCAAGCCAGGGTGTGCGTCACCGTCCGCGATGTGCTGACCCGCGCCGGACTGACCGGCAACGCCGGCATCAAGCCGTCTTCGCTGACCGCCTACGCCGCGCGCTGCGTGTTCGAGGACACCGGACGTGTCGAAGCTGCAGCCCAACTCATCGGATCCGGCTCCCTCGATGGCACCGCGACCCTCATCGGCTACCAGTGGCGCCAGGACGACTGATCGTCCCATGACTGCCCAGCACCGTTCGTCGCGCCGCACCCGCGCCAACGCCTACGGTGCCCACCGCATCAATCAGCACGAGCGCGACGCGATCCCCACCCCGTTCGACCACACACTGCTGGAAATCGAACGGGTCCATGCCATCGCGTCCTACCCGGCGTTGTACAAGATCGCCGATCTGATCCCCGATCGCCCTGCCAACAGCCCCGGGCGGCCGGCGCACTATCCACCCTGGGTCTCGGTGATACACCGAGCGCTGCAGGGAGTGTTCGGTAGCGCCAACATGGCCAGCCGGGTCATGGGCAATTCCGAGTACTGGCAGATGTTCCGCGACCAGGCCGCCAAATTCGGCAAGACCGCCCGCGCCAAACCACCACGACGGCACCACCACGTGTACGCGCAGGAGCGTCTCGATGCCCACGTCGACGCGCTACACCAGGGAATGATCGACGCCGCCGCCACACTGGCCCACCAACTCGGCTGTCTTAGGCCAGATAAGCGCGTCTCTCGCACCAAGCCGAGCCGCGGGCAGTTCGTCACCGCCGACGGCACCGTCCTGGCGGCACCCGAACGTCCATCCACGACCGAGAAGAAGAAAGCCAAGGGCAGGGCCACCGTCCACGCCGGCTTTGAAGTCGAACGCGGCGAGGACTCCAAAGCATGGAGCTACGGCACCAAGTTCGCCATCATGAGCACACGCCCGGACAACACCCGCAATCTGCGCGTCGTCCTCGACACCATGCCCGTTCCGCCAGGCAAAGGCTACAAAGGTGAAGCAGGCATCGCCCTGAAAATGCTCGACCGTCTCAACGCCCGCCCTGACCTACGCATCGACGGCATCTGCTACGACGGCGCCTTCCGCGGCACCCACATCGACCACGTGATGAAACGCGGCATGATCGCCCTGGTCCCCACACACGCCGGCACCGCTGTGCCCACCGCATTCGGCACCATCAAATGCGGCTGCGGAGACGACCACGAACTCTGGACCGACAAGGGCAGACTGCACGAGCGGACCATCCTGGACACCGGTGAAACCCATCTCCATCCGTTGCCCGTGACCCGCGTCTTCGACCGCCACACTCCCAGAGGCACCTACCGCTGGTACATCGAATTCGCGCCCCTCTGCGGAACCGTGACCAAAGTACGCATCGATAACACCGAAGACGATGACAAAAAGGGCTACAAGCGCGCCGAGCACCTGCGCCAATTCACCAAAACCGAAGAAGGCACCAGCCTCTACGACCGCTGCTACGGATGGCGCGAAGACTCCGAATCACTCAACAACACCCTCGACCGCACCCTCTACGGCGGCCGCATGCCCGCACACTCCGCCACCCGACAACACGGTGTGATGATCGGATTTGCCTTGGGCCGCAACGCAATCGCCGCATACCTGCATCAAAAACAGCAGCAGCGTAAAACCGCCTGAACACCCCACAGGGGATAGATCTACCCGCAGGCCAGTCACATACAACTCACCCCTCACACCGACCACGCCAGCATCACAATCACCGCGTCGACGCGAGCCCAAATACCGTCACCGCCAGTTCGCCGTCTAGCATGAGTCGTCCCTTAGGGTTTTAGACACCTATTCCGATAGGTCCCCCGCCCCCGTAGCTCAGGGGATAGAGCACGGCTCTCCTAAAGCCGGTGTCGCAGGTTCGAATCCTGCCGGGGGCACTTTTTCCGCGTCGCTTCGCCGAGCGTGTGGGCTTCCTAGACCCGTCTCGGCGTGTCGTCTCGTCAACCCCCACGCTCGGCGTGGGCGCTAACCCGGCAGGTAGATCAGCCTGGCCAGGACCACCGTGATCACCATGGTCAGCGCAAGAAGCGGTACGCCGACCTTGGCGTAGTCGGCGAACTTGTAGCCGCCGGGCTCCATCACCAGCATGTTTGTCGGCGACGACACCGGGGTGACGAACGCGGCGGAACACGCGATGGCGACCGTCATCGCAAACCCCTGCGGCGAGACGTGCAACGCTTGCGCCGCTTCGATGGCCACCGGCGCGATGAGCACCGCCGTCGCAGAATTCGAGACGAACAGCGCGACCACCGCCGTCACCAGGAACACCACCGCGAGCATCGCGGACGGCCCGAGGTCGCCAAGTGTCTGCACCAGATGGTTGGCGATGAGCGTCGTCGTCCCGGTCTTGGCCAACGCGGTGGCCAGCGGCAACATGCCCGCGATCAGGACCAAGGTGTTCCAGCTGATCAACCGGTAAATGCTGTCGACGCGGACACAGCCCGCGGCGACCATGGCCAGCGCCGCGAGCAGCGCCGCGGCGGCGCCGGGAAGCCAGCCGAGCGCCATACACGCAACCATGGCAACCAGGATTGCCACCGCAGCCCGCGCCCGGCCCGGCGCCACCAGTCGCTCCTGATACTCGGTGGGCATGTTCAGCAGGATGAAATTCCGGCGCGTATCACTGAGCTGCTCGATGTCATCCCAACTGCCGCCGACCAGCAGTGCGTCACCGAAGTCGAGCGTGCGACCAGGCAAGTCCTCGGTGATCGATCGGCCGCGGTGCCGGATGGCCAAGACTGTCACCCTGTGCGCGGTGGCCAGGTCCAGGTCGGCGAGGGTGCTGCCGATGGACTTCGATTCCGGCGCAAGCATCACCTCGGCGACGCCGGCGATCTGCAGCACCTCACGGCGCTCGTCCTCGGCGCGCGGACCGGTCACCTGGCAACGAAGGTCTGCTGCCACCGCGGCAGTCTGCTCCGCGTCGATGAGCGTGAAGACCAGATCGCCTGCCTCAAAGATCGTTTCGGGCTGCGGCGATAGATATCGGGGAGTGCCGCGGTCGCGCTTTTCGAAGCCGAGGAGATCGAGTCCATAGCGGTCGCGCAGTAATTTTCGTTGCGCGGCAACCGATTGTCCGACCAACGGCGAGTCCGCTGACACGTGCAGCAAGTGCCACCGCGTCTTCAGGCCGTAGGACTCGAGCACGTCGAAGGTGGACGCGCCCTCGGCGTCGGCGGATCCGGTTCGGTTGCGGCTCAACAGGTTGAGACCGATCACCAACATGAATACGACGCTCACGGCGAGCGCGGCCACACCGAACGGCGTGAATCCGAAGAACCCGAGCGTTGGAGTGATGCCCCGCTGAGTGAGTAGCCCCTCGATAATGACGTTGGGTGACGACGCAATTGACGTCATCATGCCGCTGATCATGACCGCGACGCACAACGGCATCAGCATCCGTTTGCGATTCAACCCCGTCTTCGCCGTGATCGTGACAACCACGGGAATGAGCATCGAGACGATCGCCGACGAATTCATGACCGAGCCAATGCCGGCGGCCAACACCATGACCAAGGCGACGAGCCGGGATTCGCTGCGGCCACCGACCTTGACGATGAACTCGCCGAGGCGCTGAGTGACCCCGGTGTTGACCAAACCCGCACTGACGATGAAGATTCCCGCCAGCAGAATCACCACCGGCGAGCCGAAGCCGGCCAGCGCCTCGGTCGGTGTCAGCACTCCGCTGATCATCAACGCGACCACCACCAGTAGGCCGACGAGGTCTGCGCGCGGACGCCCCCACACAAACAGGCCGACCGCACCGGCCATGATGGCAACCACGATCCACATGTGGTGAGTCACTGGCGCAGCAGCACTATCAGTTGGCCGACTTCATGAACCGCAGGTAGCACGCTCCGAATATCAGCACGATCCCGATGTTCGCCGTCAAGCGGGGCCAAAAATGGTGACGAAACAGCAGAACGTCGACGCCCACGATGATCGCGATCATCGTCACCGCGTAGGCCGCGAGCAATACCTGTTTGCCCATGCCTTGTTTCTACTCCGAAGCGCTGGGTTCCAAGGCTGGAACGCACCGACCAGCCGCCGGCGGTTGGTGCTGGAGCCTAGGGCAGCAGGATGTAGCTCATCCCCGGGACGTGCTGGGTGTCGCGGGTCCACCAGGCGAACGGGCCACCGTGCGACTCGTTGTTCATCTCCGTGATGTTGATCGAGCGGCCGGACACCGAATTCACCCACGCCACATGGCCGTACTCGCTGACGCCAGGCAACTCGGACGGATACACCGCGATGGACCGGACCTGCGGTTCGTCCACGACTGTCCAGCCACGAGACCGGGCAGAGTCGGCCCATAGCTTGGCGTTGCCGTGGATGTCCGGGTAATAACCCACGTTCTCGAAGGCCTTTTGCAGTGCACCCCAGGTGCATTGACCGGGCCCGCCGGAGTTCGAAGCCTGAACCGCACCCATGGTTCGGGCGGGACCGGAAGACTGTTGGCCAACGGGTTGGCCGGACTGCTGTCCGTAGCCGGTCGGGTCGATGAACACCGGGGAATCGGCGTTGCCAGGTGGCGCCGTCAGTACCCCTGCGGCGGCGATCAAAGCAGCCGCCAGCGTGCCACCCACATACGACTTGAAGCTCATGGCGTACATCCGTCCCCCCGATCAAGCGAACGAACCGATGCTTTGATCAAATCACAATTCGGTCACGATTAGACACAAATTCAAAAACATGGCTTGGCAAACTGTCAAGTTTTGCTCAAGAGATGCTGATCACTGGGTTGGAGTGCGCTACCGGTCCAACCGGAATAGCAGGTTGTTCCGCACTGCCGGCCATTCGACATCGAGGATCGAATACACGACGGTGTCGCGCCGGGAGCCGTCACTGAGCAACTGATGTGAGCGCAGCACCCCGTCGAGCTTGGCTCCGAGCCGCTCAATTGCCGCGCGACTCGCCGTGTTGAAGAAGTGGGTTCGGAGCTCCACTGCTATACAGTCGAGCGCTTCGAAAGCGTGCCCGAGCAGTAGCAGCTTGGCTTCGGTGTTCACGCCGGTCCGCCGAACCGACTCCGCATACCAGGTGGCACCGATCTCCAGACGCCGGTTGGGACCGTCCGCGTTCAGGTAGCTGGACGACCCGATGAGCCGGCCGTCGAGCGAGCGCACGACGAACGTCAGGCCGGTATCGGGCCGCTGCACGGCCAAGCGGGTCCGTACCCACTCCCCCGCGGTCGCCGGCGACGGCGCAGACGTGAACCACAACCGGCCCGGGTCCCCATCGGCGGCGGCCTCGGCGATCTCCGGTACGTGATCCTCGGTCAGCGGCTCCAACGAGACCCAGCGCTGTCCCGTCAGCGCCACCGGCTCGACGAACCCCATCACGAACGCCAGGCGACGACCGAGGCCAGCACCGAGAGCACGATCGCGAGCACGGCCGCCGCCAAACCCACGTACAACCCGTACGACGCGACCACGGGGCTGTGCACGTACAGCACGTGATACCAGATGCCCAGCGCGGCCAGCCCCGCCGAAAGCACAAGGGCCACAACAGAAGCAACGCGCGCAGAGAGCCGGCGCGCGGCCATCGCAGCCGCCACCAGCAGGCACGACGACAGCAGGACCATCAGTTGGCCGACCCCGAAACCCGGTGGCGGGACGGTGATGTGCCCGACCTTGCCGCCGACGGCGTTCGCGTGCCCCGCGGGGCTCGACAGCCAGGGCAGCCAGGCACTGACCAGCAGCACCACCGCGCACAGTGCCACGATCCAGGCGGGCCGCAACCGTTCCATGACATGAGCGTATCGATCAGCCGACGCCGCCATCGGGCCGTAGCCTCAAGTGCCATGACGGATCTCCCCGATTGGGCGCGGCAGCTGGAACTGTCGCCGCATCCGGAAGGCGGCTGGTACCGCGAGACGTGGCGCAGCGAGCTGACCATCCCGCAGTCCGCGCTGCCCGCGCAGTATTTCGGCCCGCGCAGCGCCGGGACGGCGATCCTGTTCCTGCTGATGCCCGGCCAGCAGTCCGCCTGGCACACCGTGCACAGCGCCGAATTGTGGCTGTTCCACCGGGGCAGTCCGCTCCTGCTGGAGGTCGGGGCCGACCGGACCACCGCCAACACTGTGCTGCTCGGCGCGGATGTCGCGGCGGGCGAGCAGCCGCAGGCCTTGGTCCCGCCCGGCCACTGGCAACGCGCCCGGCCGCAGCCCAGGCGAGCGGAGCGACGGGGAGATGCAGATGACGAGCCCACCTTGGTGAGCTGCGTCGTGGTGCCCGGCTTCGACTTCGCCGACTTCGCGCTCACTCCGGCAGGTCGGTAGGGCTTATGGAGGGGCACGTCATCGTCTGCGGTACCGACGCGCTGGCCAACCGCATCACCGAGGGGCTGCATGCCGCAGGCGCGACGGTGGTGGCGATCCATGAACCCGCCGGCCTCAAGCAGGCCATGGTCGCCAGTGCCGCAGCCATCGTGTGTGCCGGTGACGACGACGCCATCAACCTCGAAATCGCGCTGTTGGCAAGGCAGGTCAACCCCACCGTCCGGGTGGTGACCCGGCTGGCCAACACCGTGCTGCGCGCCGCGGTCGCCCAGGACAACGGTCCCGGCGCGGTCCTCGACGTCGCCGACCTCGCAGCGCCTTCGGTCGTGGAGGCCTGCCTGGCCCGCACCACGCACACCATCTCGGTGGCCGGGGTGGATTTCGTCATCTCCGGCACCGAGGCCCCGCGCGACGCCACGTTGCGGGAGATGTTCGGCGACCTCGCCCCGGTCGCCGTCATCGGCGGTGAGAACTCAGAGTCCCCCGGTGAGGTGACACCCTGTCCTGGAAGGGATTTCAAGGTTCGCGCCGGGGACTGGACCGCCATGATCGGCACCGCCGAGGAATTGGCCAACGCCGGCATCACGGTGCCACGCCCATTGACCAGCCGCACACACCGCCCATGGCCACGCCGGGTGATCGACGCACTGCGCGTCATCCGCGACGACATCAACCCCATTTTCTGGTGGGCCCTCGGCACGTCGGCGTCGCTGCTGCTCGGGTCGACGGCGCTGCTGCGCTTCGCGTACCGCAACCCGACCGGCATGAGCTGGATCGATGCGCTGTACTTCTCGACCGAGACCATCGCGACGGTCGGCTACGGTGACTTCAGTTTCCTGCACCAACCAACGTGGTTGCGGCTGTGGGGTATTGGGCTCATGTTCGCCGGCGTCACCACGACGGCCATCCTGGTCGCGTTCGTGGCCGACGCGCTGCTGTCCCGTCGTCTCGGCAATTCGTCCAGCCGCCGGCGGGTCCAGCACCTGCGTAACCACGTCGTGGTGGTGGGGCTCGGCTCGTTCGGTATCCGCGTCGTCAGCGACCTGACTGCAGCGGGCTACGACGTCGCCGTCATCGAACTCGATGAGTCCAGCCGGTACCTGGCGCAGGCCGCGCAGTTGGACGTGCCGGTGATCTTCGGCGACGCCACCCTGCGGCAGACGCTGGAGCTGGCGCGGCTGGACCGGGCCCGCGCCGTCGCGGTGCTGACCCAGGACGACATGGTCAACATCGAGACCGGCATCGTGCTGCGCGAGATGCTCAGCACCCGCATGCTGCCCGAGATCGACCGCCCCCATGTCCCGCTGGTGCTGCGGATCTATGACCGCACGCTCGGGGCTGCGGTGGCCCAGCGTTTCGGCTTCGGCCATGTCCGGTCGACGGTCGAGCTGGCGACCCCGTGGTTCGTCGGTGCGGCGATGGGCTTACAGGTGCTGGGCACGTTCTCGGTGGGCCAGCAGTCGTTCACCGTCGGCGGCGTCCACGTCGACGCGGGCAGCGCACTCGACGGCATGCGGATGGCCGAGGTGCCGACACAGATCCGGGTCATCGCCATCACCCGGGATGGGGTCACTCGTCGCAGGCCGCGTCGCGACACCCAGCTGTGCGCGGGCGACACCGCGTATCTGGTCGGCCCGTATCGCGAGCTGATCGATACGCTGCTGACCGGCCAGCGGACGACGTAACGCCACGATCAGGCGGCGATCATCAGGTCGATGGACAGCTGGTCGCAGATGGTGTGGGTGGTCGGCCAGTCGCCCCGCTGCGTCGCGCGGGCAAGTTCCTCGGTGAGCGGGCTCTGCACGTCCAGCTCGGCCAGCCAACCGGCGACGGTCGCCGCGACGCGGTCTGCGGTGACACCCACAGCGTGGCGATCGTGGAGCTGGTCGACGATCTCGTAGGTCGGCCCGAAGGTGATAGCTGCCCGGTGCTGGTGCCGCCAATGGATGTTCATGTCGGTAAGAGCGCCGAGCACCTGGAACTACGACACTTTTCCGGGAACTTTTTGAGCCCATCTCATCGAGGTATTCAGTCACTCTCTTAGTTGTAGTAACGTGCCGGCAATGGACGTCTGGATCCTCGGCGGCTACCAGAGCGATTTCGCCCGCAACCTGCACCGAGAAGGTCTGGATTTCGCCGATCTGACCGCTGAGGTGGTCCGCGAAACCCTGACCGCGGCCAAGACGCGGGCCGCCGATATCGGCGTCGTCCACGTCGCGAACGCATTCGGCGAGATGTTCACCGCGCAAGGTCACCTGGGCGCCATGCCGGCCACCGTCGACGAGGGGTTCTGGGACACCCCCGCGACCCGGCATGAGGCAGCGTGCGCATCCGGCAGCGTCGCGACCCTCGCGGCGATGGCCGATCTGCGTTCCGGCGCCTATGACAGCGCGCTGGTCCTCGGCGTCGAGCTGGAGAAAACCGTGCCCGGGGACACCGCCGCGCAGCACCTCGGCGCCGCGGCGTGGGCCGGCCACGAGGGCACGGACGCAAAATTCATGTGGCCGTACATGTTCAGCCTCGTGGCCGACGAATACGACCGCCGTTACGGTCTCGACGACATCCATCTCGACGCGATCTCGGGGCTGAACTACGCCAACGCGAAGGCCAACCCGAACGCCCAAACCCGCTCCTGGTCGGTTGACCCACGGTCCAATCCGCCTGTCGAGGGCCGCATCCGGCGGTTGGACTGCAGCCAGTTGACCGACGGCGGCGCCGCCGTGGTCCTGGTGAACGACACCTACCGGCGTAATCACCCCGCGGTCCGGCCCATCGCCCGCATCGACGGCTGGGGCCACCGCACCGTCGGACTGGGGTTGCAGCACAAGCTCACCCGCTCCGCCGCCGACCCGTACGTCCTGCCCCACGTGCGCCGCGCCGCCCTCGACGCATTCGAACGGGCGCGAATCGGCCTTGACGATCTCGACGGCGTCGAAGTGCACGACTGCTTCACGCCCAGTGAGTATCTGGCGATCGACCACCTGGGTCTGACCGGACCCGGCGACTCGTGGAAAGCCATCGAGAACGGCGACATCGAGATCGGCGGGCGACTGCCGGTCAATCCCAGCGGCGGGCTGATCGGCGGCGGACATCCGGTTGGTGCGTCAGGAGTCCGCATGCTGCTCGATGCCGCCAAGCAAGTCAGCGGCACCGCCGGCGCATACCAGGTCGAAGGTGCAAAAACCTTCGGCACCTTGAACTTCGGTGGGAGCACCGCCACCACCGTCAGCTTCGTCATCGGGTCCGCCCAGGAGGTCTCATGAACACCGGCGTCGTCGCCAAGTACCTGTCCACGCTGCCCGAAGATGACGACCACCCGTACCGCACCGGAGCCTGGCGACCACAGACCACCGAGTGGGACGCGGACGACCTACTGGCCGTCGAAGGCGAAATTCCCGCCGACCTGGACGGGGTGTACCTACGCAACACCGAGAACCCGCTGCACCCGGCGTTCACGTTCTACCATCCGTTCGACGGCGACGGCATGCTGCACATCGTGGGCTTCCGAGACGGAAAAGCCTTCTACCGCAACCGATTCGTGCGCACCGATGGCCTGCTCGCCGAAATCGAGGCGGGTGGCCCGCTGTGGCCGGGCATCGCCGAACCCGTCGAACTGGCCCAACGCGAACACGGTTGGGGCGCCCGCACCTTCATGAAGGACGCCTCGAGCACCGACGTGACGGTGCACCGCGGCATGGCGCTCACCAGCTTCTACCAGTGCGGCGACCTGTATCGCATCGATCCGTACACCGGAGACAACCTGGGCAAGGAGGACTGGCGCGGCGGCTTCCCCACCGATCTCGGGGTGTCGGCGCATCCGAAGTCCGATGACCACACCGGCGAGCTGCTGTTCTTCAACTACGGCAAGCAGGCGCCGTACCTGCACTACGGCGTCGTCGACGAGAACAACGCGCTGGTGCACTACGTCGACGTCGAGCTACCGGGGCCGCGGCTGCCCCACGATATGGCGTTCACCGAAAACTACGTGATTCTCAACGACTTTCCGTTGTTCTGGGATGCGGAGTTGCTGAAGCACAACGCGCACATCCCACGCCTGCACCGGGACCTCCCATCGCGGTTCGCCGTCCTCCCGCGCCGCGGGAGCGCCGACCAGGTGCGCTGGTTCGAAGCCGACAGCACCTACGTCCTGCACTTCACCAATGCCTACGAGGACGGCGAAGAGATCGTGCTCGACGGGTTCTTCCAAGGCGAGCCCGCGCCAAGCGTGGGCCTCGAGAACGGCATGGATCCCAAGTGGCAGCGCGTCTTTCGCGGCCTGTCCCTCGACGGCATGCAGACGCGGCTGCACCGCTGGCGGTTCAACCTCGCCACCGGGCAGACCCGGGAGGAGCAATTGTCCGACAGCATCACCGAATTCGGGATGATCAACTCCGCCAATGCGGGCCGCGACTATCGATACACCTACGCCGCAACCGGGAAATCCGGCTGGTTCCTGTTCGACGGACTGGTCCGGCACGACCTGCACACCGGATCCGAACAACGATTCACGTTCGAGGACGGCGTGTTCGGCAGCGAGACGGCCATGGCACCGCGTGTGGGCAGCGTCGGCGAGGACGACGGCTACCTGGTCACCATCACCACTGATATGAACGCCGACGAATCCTATTGCCTGGT
This sequence comes from Mycolicibacterium sp. HS_4_1, assembly GCF_054515875.1. Classification (NCBI taxonomy): domain Bacteria; kingdom Bacillati; phylum Actinomycetota; class Actinomycetes; order Mycobacteriales; family Mycobacteriaceae; genus Mycobacterium; species Mycolicibacterium sp. HS_4_1. Next base: position 726,309 of record NZ_CM137261.1, on the reverse strand, counting down.
ATTCGACGCAGCGCGGGTCTCCGACGGGCCGGTGTGCAAACTTCAGCTGCCGGAACGCGTCTCGAGTGGCACGCATTCCACCTGGGCCGCCGGCGCGCAGCTGCGGCGCTGGCGCGAGTGATGGCGCCCGGCCCGGACGTCAATGCCGTGGGCCGGATGCTCGGACTGCTCGGCGACGAGTGGACCCTGCTGATCGCCCAGCAGGCCCTACTGGGCGCCACCCGCTATGCGCAGTTCGCCGACCGGCTGCCGATCTCCAACTCGGTGCTCAGCCGGCGACTGAGCATGATGACCGCGGCCGAGCTGCTGAACCGCGTTGATTACCAGTTGAATCCGCCGCGCCATGAGTATCGGCTCACGGGACGCGGCAGGTCACTCTGGCCGGTGCTGGTGTCGATCTGGGCGTGGGAGAGCCGGTGGGTGCCCGAGCACGACCTTCCTGCGATGCGGCACGGACTGTGCGGCCAGGAGTTCTCCCCTGCCCTGACCTGCCGGGCCTGCGGCAGCCTGGCCGACGAGAAAAGCCTTGTCGCGCAATGGGGCCCGAGCGGGTCGTGGCCACGTTCCATGCCGGTGTCGGCCACCCGACGGCGCTCGCACGCCGATCGCAGCGCCCAAGCCGATCTGTTCCCGCAGACCATGAACATCCTCGGTAATCGATGGGCGTTCGCGACGATGGTCGCCACGTTCGTGGGGACCACCCGGTTCACCGATTTCGCCGAACAACTCGGCGCCCCACCGGGATCACTGGCCGACCGGTTGCAGATCCTGGTGGCCAATGACGTGATGGCGGCCGGCGACGGCCGATACCGGCTCACCGAGAAAGGGCGGGCGGTGCTGCCGATCATCGTCACCGCGCTCGACTGGGCGCAGCGGTGGTTCACCGCGCCGGAAGGCCCGGCGGTGATCCTCACCCACTCGCGGTGCGCACAGGAGTTCCATGCCGAACTGGCGTGTGACCAGTGCCGGGAGTCGCTGCGCGGGTCTGAGATCGAGCAGCGTCCAACGTGAAGAAGGTGGCGAGAACGTTCTCACCACCTCCCCCACGCGCGATCAGTCCTTCAGCGAGGACAGGTTGAACGCCGCACCGGTGCGATCGGTGACCGCCGCCAGCCGCCCATACGGGGTGTCCTCGGCGGCGCGCACCACGGAGCCGCCGTTGGCGGTCACCAGTTCGACGGTCTTGTCGACGTCGTCGCTGCCGAGGAAGAAGTTCCACGTGGAACGGTCCAGGCCCGGGATCACCGTGCCATCCATCACGCCGATCAAAGGGGTGCCGTCGAAGCTGGCTGTGCTGTAGCGGAACTCGTCGGTGTCGGACTCGGTCTGGAGCTGCCAGCCGAAGACCGCGGTGTAGAACTCGCCGGCCTTGGCGAAGTCCGTCGTGGTGAGCTGGAACCACACCGGGGCGCCGGCTTCCTCGTACGCTTCGAAGCCCTGGTGCCCGGCCGGCTGCCACAGTCCGAAGAAGGCGCCCGTCGGGTCGGTGAGCATCGCCATCCAGCCCTTCTCGGGTACCTCCATGGCTGGGATGCAGGTGGTGGCGCCGGCGGCGACCGCGGCGTCGATGGAGGACTGGATGTCGGCGGTGTGCAGGTACACGGTCCAGGCGTCGGGGGCGTTCCAGTCCGGATCGCTGGCCATCATGCCGCCGACGTAGCGGCCGTCGCGCCGGGCATTGACGTAACCGCCGTAGTCGGCTCCCGGGTTTTCGTAGTCCCAACCCATCACGGCGCGGTAAAACGCCTGGGCGCCGGCCACATCAGAGGTGGCGAGGTCGATCCAGACGGGTGCGCCCAGCGGGGTTGCGGTACGAGTGGCCATGATGTTCTCCCTAGACGAGTGACGGGGTGGTCATCGGTACAGACAAGCACCCCGGCGAAAACTCATCGCGGAGCCGCCAACGGAAGAAGGTGGCGAGAATCTCGAGAATTCTCGCCACCTTCTTGCGCTCGGACGGGGTCTACACCGACGCGAACAGCGCCTTGAACTTCTCCAGCGAGTGGTGGATGTCGGACCGCAGCGCGGCCGCCACCACCATGCCGATGGGGCCGAACAGGGCCGGACCACCCAGGTGGACGTCGAACGCCACGTTCGAACCGGCTTCGGCCGGCGTGATCTTGGCCATCAACTTGACCCGGACGCCGCCCTTGCCGACACCGTTGAGGGTCAACGACCCCGGCGGGTTGTAGTGCACGATGGTCCAGTCGACCCGGTTCAGCATGCCCTTGACCTCGACGACGGACGAGATCTGCGTGCCCTTGCCCAGGGCCTCGGGCAGCGTGCTCCGCCACATGCGGTGGATGGACAGCCAGTCGTCGTACCGGGAGAGGTCCGACGCTGCCTCCCATGCCTTTTCCGGGGACAGGGGTACTTCGATAGAACTTGCGAGCTTTGCCATGACTACTGCTGTTCTTGCGTCCCCTCGGCCGACGGCGCGGCGGGAGCCTCAGCAGGCTGCTCGCCGGCCACAGCCTTCTTGGCGGCTTCCTGAGCGCTGTCGACGACGCTCTTGAACTTGCCGTCGGTCTTCTCGTCGACGATGTCGCCGACCTTCTCGATGGCGGCCTCGACCTTGTCGGCGTTCTGCGCCGCCAGGTCCTTCACCTTGTCCAGAAATCCCATGATTCCCACCCTATCTATTGCCGGATTGTCCGGTGAACGTCCTTATTGTTCATGCCTCGTCGGTTCGCCACAACCGCCGCGGTTCGCCCAGCCAGCGGCCCTGCAGCCACCACAGCACCTCGATCGCACCGGCGCCGACCAGGCCGATTCCGACGGCCGCCGAGGTCAGCGCCAGGTTCGACGAATCGAGCATGAACTGTTGCTGCGCCCAGGGAATCGAAAATATCACCACGTATGCCAACGCCGACGCGGCGACCAGGGCCACGCGCCACCACTCGTACGGCCGGGCCACCACCGCCAGCACCCACACCGCGGACACCAGCAGCGTGATCAGGGCGGCCGTGGACGCCTGGTTCTGCTGAACCTCGTCGGCGTATTTCCCGTGGTAGGCCAGCAGGTACGAGGTGAACGTCGCGGCACCGACCACCAGGCCCGACGGCAGCGCGGCCGTCATCACCCGGCGCACGAAACCGTGGTGTGCCCGTTCATTGTTCGGCGCCAGCGACAGGACGAACGCCGGAATGCCGATGGTGAACCAGGCCGCGATGGTGACGTGGATGGGCTGGAACGGATACAGCACGGGCTCGGTGCCGAAGAACCTGGCCGACAAGCCCGCCAGCCCGACGAGCACGGCCAGCAACACCGAGTAGACCGTCTTGGTCAGGAACAGGTTCGAGACCCGCTCGATGTTGCCGATGACCCGGCGCCCCTCCCCCACCACATAGGGCAGGGTCGCGAACTTGTTGTCCAGCAGCACAATCTGCGCGACGGCGCGGGTCGCCGAACTGCCCGAGCCCATCGCGACACCGATGTCGGCGTCCTTGAGCGCCAGGACGTCGTTGACGCCGTCGCCCGTCATTGCGACGGTGTGGCCGCGCGACTGCAGCGCATGCACCATGGCGCGCTTCTGGTCCGGCCGGACACGGCCGAAAGTGGTGTACTCACTGACGGTTTCGGCCAGCTGCTCCGGGTCGTCCGGCAGATGCCGGGCATCGAGCGTCTCGCCGTGCAGGCCGAGCGACCCGGCTACCGCGCCCACCGACACCGCGTTGTCGCCGGAGATCACCTTGACCGAGACATGTTGATGCGCAAAGTACTCCAGCGTCTCGCCGGCATCGGGGCGGACGCGCTGCTCCAGGGTCACCAGCGCCGCGGGGGTTACCTCACCGGGCGCGTCGGGAGCGTCCACGGGGCGGTCCGAGGAACCCAGCAGCAGCACCCGCAGGCCTTGTGCGCCAATCTGTTCGGCTTGCTCGGCCTCGGGTGAACCAGCGGCGAGCAAGACGTCGGGCGCGCCGAGCACCCAGTTGCCGTGCTCGCCGTAGGACACCCCGCTCCACTTGGTCGCCGATTTGAACGGTGCGTTCGCGGTCTGGGTCCAGCCCGGCGGCAGCTTGTAGGCCTCGGCGATGGCGGCCATGCTGGCGTTGGGCCGGACGTCGTCGGCCGCCATCTGGGCCAGCACCGCCGCCGCGTCGTCCGAGGTGAATGTGCTGAGATCGCTGACCCGCATCCCGTTTTCGGTCAGCGTCCCGGTCTTGTCGGCGCACACCACGTCGACCCGGGCCAGACCCTCGATGGCCGGCAGTTCCTGCACCAGGCATTGGCGCCGGCCCAGTCGAACCACGCCGACGGCGAACGCCAGGGACGTCATCAGCACCAGGCCTTCGGGCACCATGGGCACCAGCGCGCCGACGGTTCGCAACACCGACTCTTTCCAGCCCACGCCGGTGACGGTGAACAGCTGGGTGTAGATGATCAACGCGCCGGCCGGCCAGAGCAGGTAGGTGATGAACTGCAAGATGGTGTTGATGCCGCTGCGCAGCTCGGACTTGACCAGGGTGAACTTGCTTGCCTCGTCGGCCAATTGGGCCGCGTAGGCCTCGCGGCCGACCTTGGTGGCGCGGTAGGAACCGCTGCCGGCCACCACGAAGCTGCCCGACATGACGGTGTCGCCGGGGTTCTTGTCGATGGCGTCGGCCTCACCGGTGAGCAGCGACTCGTCGACCTCGAGGTTGGCGCCTGCCAGGACGATTCCGTCGACCACGATCTGATCGCCCGCGCCGAGCTCGATGACGTCGTCCAGCACCACCTCTGCCGGAGACCGTTCCTGTGTGCCGGACTGCCTGCGCACCAATGGTTTTGCCTGCCCAACGATGGCCAACCGGTCCAGGGTCTGCTTGGCCCGCAATTCCTGGATGATGCCGATGGCGCTGTTGGCGACGATCAGCAGCCCGAACAGTCCGTTGATCACCGAGCCCGTCGCCAGCACGATCAGGAACAGCGTCCCGAGGATCGCGTTGATGCGCGTGAAGACGTTGGCGCGGACGATCTCCGAGACACTGCGGGCCGCCCGTGTCGGGACGTCGTTGGTCTGGCCGGCCGCAACGCGTTGCGCTACTTCGTCATCCGACAGGCCTGCGGCCGCCGCGGTGCGTTCCGGGTCCTCGACAGTCACGCTTCATCCCCCACAAAGTCGGGATTTGTGCACGAAAAGGTACGGTCAGCGAGCCGTATCGTGCACAAATCGCTGGTTACGGGCGCCACCACTCATCCAGCCCCGGCAGCCGCGCCGGTTCCACGCGTTGCCCCGGCATCGGCACCGCGACATCCACCGACTCGTCGCGCGCCGCGATGATCATCCGCTCGACCGGCTCGGACCAGGGGTGCGGCGCCAGCCGGAACGTCGCCCAGTGGATCGGCACCAGCAGGCCGCTGTCGGTCACATCGCGATGGGCCCGCACCGCGAACTCCGGATTCATGTGGATGTCCGGCCAGCCCGGGTGGTACGCGCCGATGGGCATCAGGGTCAGGTCGAACGGGCCGTAATCGGCACCGATGTCGCCGAAGCTCTTGGTGTAGCCGGTGTCGCCGCCGAAGAACGCCCGGTGCTGCGGGCCTATCAACGCCCAGGACGCCCACAGGGTGGTGTTGCGCGTGAGGAAGCGTCCGGAGAAGTGCCGGGCCGGTGTGCACACCAGAGTCAGCTCGCCGAGGTTCGCGCTCTGATTCCAGTCGAGTTCGACGATGCGCTCGGCCGGGATGCCCCACCAGCGCAGGTGCGCGCCGATACCGAGCGGCACGAAGAACTTGGCGCGCTGCATGCCGGCCAGCTGCGTGATGGTGTCGATGTCGAGGTGGTCGTAGTGATCGTGGCTGATGATCACCGCGTCGACCGCCGGGAGCGCCTCCAGCGGCGCGGGTACCTCGTGGAGCCGCTGCGGACCGACCGTCCGGGACGGCGAGCACCGGCGGCTCCACACCGGATCGGCCAGCACGCGGTAGCCGTCGATCTCGATCAGCGCCGAGGAGTGGCCGAACCAGGTAACCGCCAGGTCCCCGGCAGGGAGCCCGGGATCGGGTACCACCAGCGGGATGGGCATGGGCGGGCGCTGCAGCTCGCTGCTGGTCAGCAGGTCACGAACCAGGCCGGCCTGCTGTTCGCGGCTCAGCTCCGTACCCGACGGCGGCTCGAGGTTGACGAACACCCCGTCGTGATAGTTGGGCGACTCGGCAGCCACTGCGTTGATGTTCACCGGCCCGGCACCGAGTGCGGCGGGCGCTCCATTGAGTGCTCGCACCACCCAGCCACCGGCTACCAGAGCCGCCGTTCCCCACATCAGCCGCAGTGCCCGTCGCAGCATCAGGCGCCCTGGAACCTCGGCGGCCGCTTCTCGAACCGGGCCACCTGGGCCTCGATCACGTCGGGGCTGGCCCAGGCCTTGTTGAACATGCGGGTGTGTTCGCCGCGGACGGTGTCGTAGGCACCGTCGTCGTTGAGCACGCGCTTGGAGTGCGCGACCGACAGCGGGGCGTGCCCGGCGATCTCGGCAGCCCAGGCCTGGGCGTCGGCCAGGGTGCCGGCGCGGTTGATCATGCCGGTCAGCAGCGCGGTGTCGAAGTCGAGCCGTTCGGCGGCGATCAACATGCCACGGGCCCGGCCGTGCCCGACCAGCGACGTCAGCCGGCGAATGCTCCAGTTGTCCAGCGCCAGGCCATATTTGGCGATCGGGAACTGGAAGTACGTGCCCGGGGCCGCGACCCGCAGGTCACAGATCATGGCGAGGATGACGCCGGCGCCGATCGCCGGGCCGTTGAGCGCCGCGATGATCGGGATCGGGCTGGCATCGATGGCCAGGTTCAAGGCCAGTGCCTTGTCCGGCAGTTCCTTGGCCACGCCCTCGGCATCGGAGAGGTCGGCGCCCGCGCTGAACACGGTGCCCTGCCCGGTCAACACGATCGCGCGGGTGTCGGCCGGTGAGGCCTTCTCGATCTCTTCACGCACGCCGTCGACGAGTGCGCCGTTGAGCGCGTTGCGTCGCTCGGGTCGCTGCATTTCCAGGGTCAGGACATTGCCGTCCCGGGTCACTCCGATCATTCGGCCAGCCTAAGCGGTACGACGATCACTCGGCGAGGCGCGAGGCCCGTTGCGGAGTCACGCGGGTGTTCTGGTGCAACGATTGGCGCGTGCCGCCTACCTCGCCCGACCAGCCCAGGGCGAATCAGATCGCCCACCTGTTGACGCTGGTCGCGACCAACGCGATCCCCGCGGTGGGCTGGTTCTCGCAGGATTGGTCGGCGGCGATGACACTGATCGTCTACTGGTTCGAGACCGTCGCCGGACTGCTGTTCATCTACGCCCGAGGCGTCCTGCAGCAACGGTGGAACCCGCGCCGCGGCCACTTCCGGTACGAAGCGCCGCGGTCGAAAGGGCCAGTGCGGCCGCGAGGGGCAGTCGGGACCGAGGCCAAGCCCGGTTCCTTCATCAAGGGGTTTTTCTTCATCAACGCCGTCTTCTGTGCGGCGCACGGCGTCTTCATCGCAGTGATCCTGCTGATCCTCAGCCACAACGGAAATGCCGAGCTGGTGGGTCTGGACTGGCGCAGCGCGGGTATCGGCTGCCTGCAGATCCTTGTCATTGCCGTCATCGACTTCCTGGTGGACGTGCCGTACCTGCGCCGGTGGTCGTTCGGCGTGCTGGAGCAGACGGCCAATCGGAGCTTCGGCCGGGTCGGCGTCGTGCATCTCGCGCTGATCTTCGGCATCTTCGCCGCCGCCGTGAGCAACTCGCCCACCCGGATGTTCGGGGTATTCGTGGTGCTGAAGACGCTGTACTCGCTGAGTACCGCACTGCCGCAGTACGAGCCGGCCATGCCGCCGGCGTGGCTCAGCCGGGCGATGAACCGTGTCCGGCGGCAACCGAAGGGGCAGCGGTTCGAAGAGATGTGGGTCCAGGACCAGGCCGTCGAGGCCAGGCGCCGGGTGCGAAACGACGAAGTGTGGACCGGGGCGGGCAGGGAGCCGATTAGCCTGACCGGGTGAGCCGGACCGGAGCACGTCAGTTCTTCGACGCCATCCTCGACGACGGATCGTTCCACAGCTGGGACGGACCGCCGCTGGACGTCGCGGTGAGCGATACCTACCGCGCCGAGCTGGCCGACGCGACGCTGCGCACTGGTCTGGACGAGTCGGTCCTGACCGGTGAGGGCACCGTCTCCGGCCGACGCGTAGCCGTGCTGGCCTGCGAATTCGACTTCCTGGCCGGGTCGATCGGAGTAGCCGCCGCGGAGCGGATCACGGCGTCGGTGCAGCGCGCGACCGCACTCGGATTGCCGCTGATCGCCTCGCCATCGTCAGGCGGCACCCGCATGCAGGAGGGCACCGTCGCGTTCCTGCAGATGGTGAAGATCGCGGCGGCCGTCGAGCTGCACAAGAAAGCGCACCTGCCCTACCTCGTCTACCTGCGGCACCCCACAACCGGCGGGGTCTTCGCATCCTGGGGGTCGCTGGGGCACCTCACGGCCGCCGAACCGGGTGCCCTGATCGGCTTCCTCGGGCCGCGCGTCTACGAACAGCTCTACGGCGAGCCGTTTCCCGACGACGTGCAGACGGCCGAGCACCTGTTCGCCCACGGGGTGATCGACAGCGTGGTGCCGCTGGACAAGCTGCGTGGCGTCATCGATCGGGTCCTGACGGTCGTCACCGACCCGCCCGAACCCGGGATTTGTGCACGAAAAGGTACGGCCAGCGACCCAGATCGTGCACAAATCACGGAAACCACGGCATGGGAGTCCGTGGAGGCGTCGCGGCGGGCGGACCGGCCGGGCGTGGACTACCTGTTGACGCACGGCGCGACCGACCGGGTGCTGCTGTCCGGAACCGGGCGCGGCGAATCGGGGACGACGCTGCTCGCGCTGGCCCGGTTCGGCGGGCAGCCCGCGGTGGTGGTCGGGCAGCGCCGGGTGATCGGCGGCCTCGTCGGGCCACGCGCGCTGCGGGAGGCGCGCCGCGGCATGGCGCTGGCAGCGGGGTTGCAGCTGCCGCTGGTGCTGGTGATCGACACCGCGGGGCCCGCGCTGTCGCGCCAGGCCGAGGAGGACGGTCTCGCCGGTCAAATCGCGCTGTGCCTCGCCGAACTCGTCACGCTCGACACCCCGACGGTGTCGGTGCTCCTGGGTCAGGGCAGCGGCGGCCCGGCGCTGGCGATGGTCCCGGCCGACCGGGTGCTCGCCGCGCAGCACGGCTGGCTGGCTCCGCTGCCGCCGGAAGGCGCCAGCGCCATCGTCTACCGCGACGTCGACCATGCCCCCGAACTTGCTGCCGCCCAAGGAGTTCGGTCTGCGGACCTGTTGAAGGCCGGCATCGTCGACGTAATAGTGCCCGAGGATCCCGACGCCGCCGACAATCCGGTCGGATTCACCGAACGGCTGGCGGCCACCATCGCCGCCGAGCTGCACGCGCTGCACACCGTGCCCGCCGCCCAGCGACTCGGGGTGCGGCTGCAGCGCTACCGGCGGATCGGTGTACCCGACAGCTGAGTCGGCGCGATGGCATGCTGGACAGGGTGCAAACGGCGATGCACTTCTGGTGGCTGATCTTTCCGCTGAGCGGGGTGATCGGCGGTGCTCTTCGGGCCATTGCGGTGGCGAACGATCGGCGCGCCGAACGCCGGCTCGAGCGCTACCGCATCAAGCAGCAGACCAAGATCGCCGTCGCCGAAGCGGCGGGACGGGGCCGCGTCGACGCCGCCACCGAACGGCGCGCCATCAGCAGGGTGCTGGCCCAGCACGACGACACCGACGGCCGGTGGCTGAGTTACGAGTTGGACGTCGCCAAGCTGCTGGACTTTCCGACGATGACGAACCTGCGGGACCCGCTCACCGTTGCCTTCCACAAGGCCAAGAGCCGCGCCGACCTGCTGCGCCCGTCGACTCCCGACGACCTGGCCGGCGATCGCGACGCCCAGATCGAATACCGAGACGCCGTCCATGAATACGCGTCGGCGTTCGACGTCGCCGAGGCCGAGGCGGTCCGCCGGCGGCGCAGCGATTTTTCCGCAGAGGACCAGGGGCGGTTGGCCCGGGCCCAGCACCTGCTACGGGTCGCGTCCGATCCGGCGGCCACCCCGAGCGAGCGGCACAACGCGTACAGCAAGGCCCGCCGGGAACTCGACGGACTCATCGCTCTGCCCGCGGTGACGCGCGCGGCGATCGAACGCCGGATCGCCGGCGAGATCGAGGCCTGATCCGTCGCCTGGCTCAGGCCTCGTCGAGGTAGCGCTGCAGCGTCGGCGCGAGCCAGTGGATGAGGTCGCCGTCGCTCATCGCGACGATCGGCGGCAACTTTAGGACGAACCGGCACATCGCCATGCCGAGTACCTGCGTGGCAATCAAGCCGGCACATCGCGCCGGGTCGGCGGGTTTGAGCCGGGCGATGGCGGGCCGCAGCTGGTCGGCGAAGATGCTCTGCATCCGCCCCGCCGCGTCGGCATTCGTGGTCGATGAGCGCAGCAGCACGATGAGGCCTTCGTCCTGGGTCCAGCGGTCCAGGAAATGCGCCACCAATGCGGCGCCGAGTTCCGCCCTGGGGACGTCTGACAGGTCCGGGAACCGCAGATCGAATTCGGCTGCGGCGGCGAACAATTGGTCCTTGTTGCCGAAGTAGCGCATCACCATCGACGGATCGATGTGCGCGTCCGCGGCAATGGCCCTGATGGTCGCCCCCTGGTAGCCGGTCGTCGCGAACCTCTCCCGGGCCGCCGCCAGGATCACGGCCTTGGTCTCCTCTGACGATCTACGCATGCCAACAACTGTATGCCAACACTTGTTGACTTCGATACCGAAACGCGCAACCATGGCTATGCCAACAACTGTTGGCATACGCGGAAGGAGACACAGATGACTGACACCGATGTGCTGATCGTCGGAGCCGGCCCCACCGGACTCGCCCTCGCCGCCGCCCTACAGGCCCGCGACGTCGACGCCCTCGTGGTCGACCGCCTGGCAGCCGGAGCCAACACCTCGCGCGCCGCGGTGGTCAATGCCCGCACACTCGAGGTACTCGAGGAACTGGGCGTGGCTGAACGCCTCGTTGAGCTGGGTATTCACGCCCCGCGGTTCACCATCCGCGACGGCCACAAGACGCTGATCCCGGTCGATTTCAGCACACTGCCGAGCCGATACCCCTACAGCTTGATGGTGCCGCAATGCACCACCGAGCGGGTGCTGCTGGACCGCCTGGCCGAACTCGGCGGCAAGGTTCTCCGACCCAAGACCCTGACCCGTGTCACCCAGGACGGCGAGGGCGTCACCGCACACCTCGATGACGGCGAGACGATCCGGGCGCGGTACCTCGTCGGCTCCGACGGCATGCACAGTGTCGTCCGGGAGCAGTCGGGGATCGGGTTCAGTGGCGGACAGTACGGGCAGTCCTTCGCCCTCGCCGACGTCCGCCTCACCGGTGATGTCACGGCGAGCGAGGTGATCCTGTTCTGGGCGGCCAGCGGTATGACGGTCGTCGCTCCACTGCCCGGCGGCACCTACCGCATCGTCGCGCCCGTCGACGCGGCGCCCGAAAACCCGTCCGCCGCTTTCGTCCAGGAACTGCTCGACACCCGCGCTTTCGGGCCAGGCCGAGTCACGGTGACCGACGTCGAATGGGGATCCCGGTTCCGGGTGCACCACCGCGTCGCCGACAGCTACCGCGCCGGTCGGGTGTTGCTCGCGGGCGACGCCGCCCATGTCCACAGCCCGGCCGGCGGCCAAGGCATGAATCTGGGCATCCAGGACGCCCTTGCGTTGAGCGATTCCCTGGCAACGGTTTTGGCGACCGGACGCGACGCGGCGCTCGACGACTACAGCGCAGCCCGGCGCCCCTTGGCGCAACAAGTCATCGCCCTCACCGACCGGCTGACCCGGCTGGCGACGCTGCCGGGACCACTGCTCCCCACCCGGAATCTGGCGATCGGGCTCATCGGCCGCCTCCCTGCCGTGCAGCACCAGCTGGCGTGGCGACTGTCCGGGCTGGCCAACCGCTGAGCTGGTCCCGACAGCGGAAAAGCCGGGCCTGGTCTTCGGGGGTGACCAGGCCCGGCAGCTCATTTCCGCTCAGCCGTTGCAGCAGTGCGACTTCTTCGGCGACGGCGGCACATTCAGCGCCGGGTTGCGATCGAAGAAGCTGACCGGCTTGAGCTTGAATCCGGCGTAGTCCACCGGCATCACCGGCCAGTCCTCAGGCCGCGGGAAGTGCGTCAACCCGAAGGTGTGCCACACCACGATGTCCTCGCCCTCGATGTTGCGGTCCTGCGCGACGAAGGACGGCAGGCCGCCATCACCCGGATGCTGGTTCACGAACTGGCCGGCCGGATAGCGTTCGGCCGGATCGTATTTCGTCACCCACAGGTGTTTAGTGGCGAAGGCCGCCCGCTTGGCGATGGAACTCGACGGGTCGGCCAGCAGCGTGGGCTGCCCCTCGGGGTGCAGCGCGTAGCCGACGTTCTGGCCCAGCCGGTTCCGCTTGGTCGGGTTGGTGATGTGCCACACCCGGGCCTTGAGGTTGTCGGCGGTGCGCATGGCGTCGAGCTCGTGGGTCAGCTTGGTCTTCTGCGGGCGAAATGCATTGCCCCACGGGTTGTCCGGGCCCATCGGAACGCCGACGGCATCCACCTCCTCGACGGTGTTGGTCAGCCCGTCGACCGCCATGTCCAGCCGCGCCGAGAACATGTGCTGGTGGAACGGCGCGCCCAGGCCCGGGGCCATCTCGGTGGAAAAGCCATCCGGCCCACGGTAAGCCGACGCGAACACGATGCCGGTGGCCTTGGCCTCCAGCTCGATGGTGCCGTCGAGGTAGAGGTACCAGTAGAAACCGTAGTCGTAGTTGCCGATGGTGAGGAAGAAGGAGATCACCAGACGACGCGACCGGCGCACCTCGGCCATGCCGTTGAACATGTCGGTGTGCTTCCACAGCACGCCGAAGTCCTCCTCGTGCAGGCAGATTGCGTTCTTCATCAGCTTGGGCTCGCCGTTCTCGTCGGCGATGGTGACGTCGAAGTACTTGATCTCACCCAGGCAGTCGCAGCCCAGTTCGAGGGCATTGGTGTAGCGGCCGAACAGGTACTCGCCCTGATCGAAGTAGTTCTGCCAGTACCGCACCGGGGACGGATCGGCGTAGGGCACCACCATCTCGGCGATGGACGCCCGGTACACCACCGGCCGCCCGTCGATCGACAACTGGTGCAGGGTCAGACCCTCGCGGACATCGAAGCCGAAGCGGAAAGACCAGTCAGCCCAGGTGATCTGGTTGCCCGCGACGGTGAAGCTCGCGCCTTCGGGCTGCGTGATCTCGATGGGCTTGAGATCGGTGCGGGCGGGAACGGCATGCGGTGCGGCGTCCCACTCGCCACGCTCGGTGGGCAGCGGCAGCTCGATCTCATCGATCACCTTGACAACCTTGCGTCCCGTGAGGTCGACGTAGGCGACCACGCCGTCGATCGGGTGCGCCCAGGGCAGGTCGGCCGCGTCGTACTGGTAGAACGCCAGCACCCGGACGATGCGCCGGCCCACCTCGTCTTCGTGTCCGAATACGCCGGCCGACAGCGGAACCGCCCGCACGTCAGTCGGATTCAGCTTGCGCTTGGTCATCGCCTCGATCCACTCGGGGCAGTCGAGGAGGAACGCTTCGATGTCCTCGAACTCCTGGTCCAGGATCGGTACGTGACCGTCGCGCGTGCTGTCGATCGTCACCTCACTGATCACGCGGCCCTCGGTCACCGACACCACCAGATCGGAGCCCTGCCCCGTGGCCCGGTCCAGCAGCAGCACCCGGGCGCGGCGGTCCATGTCGTCGCCGGGGCGGAAGGCCAGCACATCGTTCTTGTGCGGCTCCTCCAACGCGACGAACACGAAGCGGACGCTCTCGCCGAGCAGACCGTGGGCGTCGACGATGCGGCGGACCGCGCGGATTTCGTCGGCACTCAGTGGGGTGAGCGGATGGTCAGGGACTGTCGTCACCTGGGGTTCAATAGTGGCAGTCATCGTGCGATCTCCTTTGCGATATCAGGGTTTTCGTTCTTTTGAGTTCCGGCGTGTGGCCGCGCGACCGCGACCACGATGCCGCCGACGAAGGCGCCGACCAGCAGGACGCCGAGGATCGCGGCCATGGTGCTGGAGCCACCGACCAGCAGCGGCAGGTTGACCGCGGTCATCACCGACAGGACGGCCAGGCCGACAAAGCCAAGGCTCGGCGCGATGACGGTGTGCCATGGCCGGGTATCGAGGCGGGTGCGGCGGAAGAAGACGATGACGGCTGCCGAGGTCAGGGTCATCAGCACCACGATGCCCACCGATGCCGCGCCGACGAACCAGGTGAACACCTGCGTCACCGGGTCCAGTCCGGCCACCACCGACGCTCCGACGAGCACCAGCGCCGAGAGGGTCTGCGCGAAAGAGGCGATGTGCGGGGAGTCGTGCCGCGGGTGCGACCGACCGCAGCGCTCGGGCAGCGCCCGGGTGTTACCCAGCGAGAAGATGTAGCGGGCCAGCACGTTGTGGAACGACAGCAGCGCGGCGAAAAGACTTGTGATCAAGAAGATCTGGACCAGGTCACCGGCCACCGCACCGACATAGCGGGTGGCGGTCTCGGTCAGCATGGTCGCGGGATTCTTCGTCGCCTCGTCGACCGCGCCCGCATCACCCCAGGCGCTGACCAGCGCCCAGCTGCTGAGCGCGTAGAAGCCCCCGATGAGCAGCAGTGCGGCGTACGTCGCCCGTGGGATGGTGCGCGCCGGATCACGTGCCTCATCGCGGAACACCGCCGTGGCCTCGAAGCCGATGTATCCGGCCAGCGCGAAGATCAGCGCGATCCCCGGGGCGCCGGAGAAGAAGTTGTCCGAGTGCAGCACTGCCGCCGAAAGCCCCTGTGCACCCCCATGCCCGATGACCGCGGCGTTGATCACCAGCACGATGCCGACTTCGCAGACCAGCAGGACGCCCAGGACCTTGCCCGACAGTTCGATGTGCCGGTAGCCCAGGACGCCGGTGACCGCCATCATCACCAGGGCATAGAGGTACCAAGGCATCGACGGCCCACCGTGCGCCGTGATGAGCTCGTTGATGGACGCGCCGATATAGCCGTACACACCGACCTGCACCGCGGTGTACGACAGCAGGGCCAGGAACGCGGCGCCGAGTCCGGCATGCCGGCCGAAGCCGCCCGCGATGTACGTATAGAAGGCGCCGGCTCCGGTGATGTGCCGGGCCATCGCGGTGAAGCCGACCGCGAACAGCAGCAGCACCGCGGTGCAGACGACGTACGACGCCGGATACGCCGCCCCGTTGCCGGCGGAGATGCCGATGGGAAACGTGCCGGCAACGACGGTCAGTGGCGCAGCGGCGGCGACGACCATGAACACGATTGCCACCGGGCCGAGACGGCCCGTCAATCGGTTGGGTTGAGCGCCGGCGCTTCGACCGGCATCGAGAACTGCGTCAGTTGTCATGGCAACACCTTCGCTGGAATTGAATGTGAATTGGTTGCGGCACGGTAAGGCTTCGGTGAGTTCAAATGAGAATTGCCCGCGCGGCGAATTCTCATTCGACGGCGAAATTTACAGCGCGATGTTGATGGCTTTTGTCTGGGTGTATTCGGCAATGGCGCCCGCACCGAGTTCGCGGCCCCAGGCCGATTGTTTGTAGCCACCGAATGGCAGCGCGGTATCGAACGCGTTATGGCAGTTGACCCTCGACCCATTGACCGTCGACGTACATCTGCTGCGGACGGGAAATGAAATCGGTGGTCCGTGGGTCCAGATCGGTACTGAGCGCGGCTGTCATGGAAGCCATGTTTACGCCTCGATGTGGTGCGCGTCACCACTAATTCCGAATGGGTATTCGGCGAATTCTGATTCTCATTTGACATGGCTTCGCCATTCTCATTCGAGCCGCCCGATAATCGCAGCTCGTGTCGATCAACGGGTATCGGCGGCCCATGTCTGGCCGCGCTCTTCCGCTCCGATTCTCATTTGAAGATTTTCGATGTTTACCCGACAACGCTGCCGGGGTCGGTGGCGATCGGCTACCTTCCGACGAATGGGCCCCACCCGAACCATCCGCAGCCGCTCGCCGGTCGCCGGGCTTCAGCGCGCACAGCTGACCTTCACTCAGGTTCTGGGGCAGTCGGTCTCGGCGGTGGCCCCATCGGCGGTGATGGTCACCCTCCCGGCGCTGGTCCTGCCGGCCGCCGGCCGCACCACGATCGCGGTGTTCATCCTGACGGCCCTCATGATGACCGCCGTCGGGTACTGCATCACGCAGTTCTCCACCCGGATGGTCGCCGTGAGCGGGCTGTACAGCTACACCGTCAAGGGCTTGGGCGCTGTGCCCGGCGTTGCGGCCGGGTGGTCACTGGTGATCGGCTACGCCGCCGCGGCGATGGCCAGCGCCCTCGGCGCGGCCAGCTACATCGCCGCCCTGCTGGGCCGGGTCGGGGTGCCCGGCGGTAAACCCGTCATCGCCGGCCTGACCATTCTGGTCGGCGGCGGCGCGCTGATCCTCATGGTCCGGGGCATCAGGTTGTCGGCGCGCATCTCACTGGCCGTCGAATTGTTCGCGATCGTGGTGGCCGGCATGGTGCTGATGATCGCCTTCGGCGGCGCGGTCACGGGCGCCGCCGCATCCTCGAAAACGATTGCAGAGGCCCCACATTCGGCACTGGGCTTCGCCCTCCTGCTCGCCATCACCTCATATGTGGGGTTCGAGAGCGCGAGCACCGTGGCCCGGGAGGCGCAGCGCCCGTTCGTCACCGTGACCCGGGCCATCCGCTGGACGCCGCTGGCCCTCGGCGCGCTCTACACCTTTGCCGCGGTCCTGCAGACCACCGGCACCATCCGCACCCGGACCGGGTCGACACCTATCGTGCTGTCCCTACCCGAC
This sequence comes from Mycolicibacterium sp. HS_4_1, assembly GCF_054515875.1. Classification (NCBI taxonomy): domain Bacteria; kingdom Bacillati; phylum Actinomycetota; class Actinomycetes; order Mycobacteriales; family Mycobacteriaceae; genus Mycobacterium; species Mycolicibacterium sp. HS_4_1. The sequence goes on along the minus strand of NZ_CM137261.1, from coordinate 709,477 downwards.
TCCGCCGACACCTTGGCCGGCGCGCTGTCCATCGCGATGGAGTTCGGCATCACCGCGTCGTGGATCGCCTGCGTGATCGGCTCCAGCACGGCGTTGTCCCGCACCCTGTTCGCGATGGGACGCGAGGGTCTGCTGCCGGGCGCCATGGGCCGCGCCCATCGGCGGTACCGCACCCCGCACGTCGCACTCAGCATCGCGATGCCGCTGATCGTGGCCGTACCGGTCGGCTACCTCTTCGCCGCGGAGTCCAGCCGCGACGTTCTCATCGGCCTGCTCGCGGTATCCGCGCACGGCTACATCGTGGCGTATCTGCTGGTGTGTCTTGCCACTCCGGCCTTCCTCCGCCGGATCGGCGAGCTCACCACCGTCCCGATGATCGTCGGGCCGGCCACTGCCGCCACCATGGTCGCGATCATCATCTGGGCTGCGCTATCGGTGGCGTCACCGGTGTGGATCGCCACTGCGGTCTACTCCGTCCTGTTGGCGTTCGGTCTGGCGGCATTCCTGGTGCGCCGCCGGACGGTTACCGGTCTGGCCGACCGCGTCGGGGTGTTCGACGAGACCGTCGCCGGTGACGTGTTCGCCGACTACAACCCGTGGGAGGTGCGCCGATGAGCCCGGCCGACGGTGCACTGTCCGGCCGCCAGCCCAAGGCGGTGCAGAGCGCGCTGCAGGTGCTCGAGGCCGTCGCCGTGGCCGGCACCGGCGTTACCGCGAAAGACATCGCCGAGCACCTGTCCATGCCATCGGCCACCACGTACCGGCTGCTGAATCTCCTTGTCGCCGACGGCTACATCGTGCGGCTACCCGACCTGTCGGGGTTCGCACTGGGCCCGCGCATGGGCTTGCTGATCGACGCAGCGGTCTCCCCCACCGTGTGCACCAAGGCCCGCGAGACGCTGGCCGAGCTGCGACTCTCGGTGCGCTTCGGCGTGCACCTGTTCTACTTCACCAACACCTCGGTGCGTATTGCCGACCCCGACGGAGAATACCCACCGCCTGCAGACGAATCAGTGCTGAACCGACACCTGCACGCCAGTGCGGTCGGCAAGTTGTTGCTCGCCGAGAAACACGACGCCGATACGCTGCTCGGCCTCACGCCGGCCGCCCTCACCGACCGCACCGTCACGTCGAGATCGGCGCTGGCCGAACAGCTCACCGAGATCAGGGCGCATGGATACGCGGTCCAGATCGGTGAGCTGCGGGCCGACTGCGCCTGCGTCGTGGTGCCGGTTCGATCCGCCGCCGCGACCCTGGTCGCCGCGGTGGCGATGTCCGGCCGGGCCGAACAGGAACAGCTCCTGAAGCGGCAGATTCCGGTATTGCAGGACTATGCAGCCCAATTGGGCCCGCTACTGGCCTGACGCCGCGGAGTGCCGGCGCGCCAACCGGCTTGCGGATCAGCTGTGCCACAGGCTTGCCTCGGGACGCGTCCTGTTTGCGGAATTGACGCATTCGTCGGTACTGTGCGACAGTCGTCGGGGACAAATCCAGATAAGCACAGCAATGCAATGCATCGGACGGTCAGCATGGGAATTCGGCTGCTTACAGTGCATCAATTGGTTGTTCTACTGCAGTCGGCAAACCAAATCGAGTTGCTGCTGAGCGTGGCGGCCGGGACCGCGTCGATCGTCACGGCTGCGCGTGACGCCGTAGGTGACGTTGCCGCCTGGGGTCCGGAGCGCGGGCACTCGGAATTGTGCACCTGCAAAGACGGCGACACGTCCCACTGCCCCGCGCGCGACTCACTCTGAGCTGCTGAAAGTCGTCGCCCAGAGGTGGGGCACGGCACCACGGCAGCCACACCCCACCTCGACAGCTCTCAACCGCCGATCGCCTCGGCGACCTTGACCCCGACCAGCACCACGGCCACCACCAGGTAGCCACGCAGCGCCACCATGCCCGCCACCCGCAACGGCGACCAGGCCGGCCGATCCAGGGTGTCCAGAGCGGGAGTGCGGAACTCGTCGCGCTCCTGCCTCAGCAGAGCCTTCCGGACAGTGCGATCGTCCGGTTGCTCATCCAGATCCTCCACCTGCTCGGGGTCCAGACCACCCAGTTCCTCGGCGACCTCCACTGCGGCCTGTTTCCGCTGTGTGCGCCGCGACCGCAGCGTCGCGCCAGCGATGGCCCCGCCACCGAGCACGCCGACGGCAACCCCGACGCCGAAGCCCCACTCGAGCTGTGCGGCAGTCAGATTCGGGAAGAACGTCGCAGCGGTCAGGGCCAGGGACAGCAGTACCAAGGCCCACACGATCACGCCGGCCATGATGTTCTGCCGCATGGTGTTGACCCACGGACCCAGCACTGCCCTGTCGTTGCACAGCAGAACCAGGAACACCGTCGCCGACGGCAGCAGAACCCCGGCCAGCGCCTGCACGCCCTGGGTGAGCAGCCCCAGCACGTGATCCGGGCTGAATGACACCGCGGCTGCCACCCCCAAGAGTGCGGCGTAACCCAGGTAGAAGGCCGGTGCCTCACTGACCTTCCAGTGCAACGAGTGGCGCTTGCCCAAGGTGTCACCCAGCGCGTAGGTGGTGGCGAGCCCGACGGCATTGGCCCCGATGAGCGACGCGTCCAGCAGCAGGATCGCGAACAGCGCGCCCGCGGTGTGAGACACGTGCTGACTCAGCTGATGTGCCACGTCACCCGCATCGGTGAAATTGCCGGCCGCGCCGGTACCGGCGAGCCCGAACGCGGCGGCGGCCATGATCGCCACCGCACCCACCATCACCACGACGATGCCGATCCAGAGGTCGATCCGCTCGTAACGAATCCACTTGGGGGTCAGGCGCTTGTCGACGATGTTGGACTGCTGGAAGAACAACTGCCACGGCGCGACAGTGGTGCCGACGATGGCCACGATCAGCAGCAACAGCGTCGAGTTCAGGCCACCCGGGAACGACGGGATCAGGCCGCGCGCAGTGTCCGACGCCGACGGGTGCACGATGAATGCCAACGGGAAGATCACGATGTTGATGGCGATCAGCGCGAAAACGAAGCGCTCCCAACGGCGGAACGAACCGCCGGCCACCACGGCGAACAACAGCACCGCGGCGAGCGGCACCGAGATCGACTTGGGCAGCCCGAAGTAGCTCAGCGCCATCGATACCCCGACGAATTCGGTCACGATGGTCAAGGCGTTGACGACGAGCAGGTCACCAACACTGAACGCACCCCAGAACTTGCCGAAGCGCGCGAAGATCAGGCGGGCGTGCCCTACGCCGGCGACCGCACCGAGCCGCACCACCATTTCCTGGTTGACGTACAGCACCGGAATCAGCAGCGCCAGCGTCCACATCAGTGCCATGCCGTAGTTCTGACCGGCCTGCGCGTAGGTCGCCACGCCGCCGGCGTCGTTGTCCCCGACCATGACGATGAGGCCGGGCCCCATCACCACCAGCAGCATCTTCAATCGCTGCCGGCGGCTGCGACCGGTGCTGGTCTCGTCGGTGCGGATGGTGCCGAGCGCGCCGACGATGTCGCCGACGTGCGCGGTGTCGAGCACTGCGGTGCTCGGTGAATCACGTTGCGTTGCTGAGGCTTCGCCAGAAGGGCGCGGGGTACGAGCGAAAAGGGCCATGTCGAGACTCCTCTCGGGAAAGGGCAGCACAACAGGGGTCCGCCCACCGGAATCGGTGGGCGGACCGTGCGGCCTAGCGGATCAGAAGTGGGGGTGCGCCCCGAGAGACGCCGAGATCACCGCGAGCGGCGTGTACGACATCTGAAGGTTGTGCCGTTCCTGCGGGGTCAGCCGAGCGCGAACGCTCACCCGACGAACAACGCGATTTACTGCGGCACTACGGAATACGGTCATGACAGGTCTCCTGCAGGGATAATTCCCGCGAGCCTGCGTCAGGCACCGTCGATCAGACGGCCATGCCGATGAAGAGCCGGCAAGGTCGCGGGAGGATGGAAATGAAATTGTCGGAGTTGGGTTTTCGCTCCGGACTGGAACTCGGACCGTCGCCAGGTTTCATGTGTCCTCACCTCCTCGCCGTCAGGCCCCCACCGGGGACAGTTGTGCCACAGAACTACGACAACACGCATGGGGAGGACACAGCGTCCACACCGGCCATAACGGTCCGGTGCATCTCGACGCCACGCACACCCCTCTCGTCAGAGCTTCGGCACTGAACGACGTAATCCACCGAGGCGGATAGCCACTTTGGGTAACCCCTTAATCCGGGGAGACCTGTCCTGACCCTGGGCGTCTCTCGACGTCGTCGGATCAGTGGCTTTTGTTCGTTCAGGAGCCTCGCCTAGCGAGGTGCTGACTTTTGGAAGATAGACCCGATGATCGGGCACCGTCAAGTTGAATGCATGCCCCGGTGGCCGGGCATCGGTCCGGCGGATCAGCGATCGAGGTGCGCTCCGAGCGAAGCCGAGATCACCGCAAGGGGCGTTTGCGACAGCTCGAGATTGTGGCGTTCCTGCGGGGTCAGATGGGCGCGCCGACGCATAAACTTCGTTACCCGGCGGACAGCGTCCTTACGAAAAACCGTCATGGTGCGCTCCTATCGACATCTGCCCCGCCGGCCCGAATGCCGGGCGGCCGATGCGCAGACCCATACCCACCAATGACAGCACGTAAACGTCAACCATGCGCCGGATGTAGCCGTCAAAACCGCGCTAATAATTCGGCGGCGTGGCCGCCGGCATGGGGTTGCCCGTCGAGCGGGTCACCCCAGCCCGAAGATGCGGATGCTCTCGGCACGCATGTCGACCTTGCGGACCTTCCCGGTGATCGTCATCGGGAATTCGTCGACGACGTGCACGTAACGCGGAATCTTGAAGTGCGCCAGCCGATCTGCGGTGAATTCGCGGATAGCGGCGGCGTCCAGCGGGGCAGCACCGGGGCGCATCCGCAGCCATGCGCAGATTTCCTCGCCGTAGCGCGCATCGGGCACCCCGATCACCTGCGCGTCCTCGATGTCCGGGTGCGTGTACAGGAACTCTTCGACCTCGCGCGGGTACACGTTCTCGCCACCGCGGATCACCATGTCCTTGATGCGGCCGACGATGGCGCAGTAGCCGTCGTCCCGCATCACCGCAAGGTCGCCGGTGTGCATCCAGCCCTCGGAATCGATCGCTTCCCCGGTCTTTTGGTCGTTGTCCCAGTACCCGAGCATCACCGAATAGCCGCGCGTGCAGAACTCCCCCGGCTCGCCACGCGGCACCGTCTCACCCGTTTCCGGGTTGACGATCTTCACCTCGAGGTGGGGGTGTACCCGGCCGATGGTCGCGGTGCGACGGTCCAGGTCGTCGTCGATGAGGGTCTGGCAGGACACCGGCGAGGTCTCGGTCATGCCGTACCCGATGGCCACCTCGGCCATGTGCATGTCAGAGACGCAACGCTTCATCACCTCGACCGGGCACACCGAACCGGCCATGATGCCGGTGCGCAGGCTCGACAGGTCACGGTCGCCGAACGACGGATGGTTCTGCATGGCGATGAACATCGTGGGGACGCCGTAGACACCCGCGCACTGCTCGGATTCGACGGCATCGAGCGTCGCCGCGGGATCGAAGCCGCGGGCCGGAATCACCACGGCCGCACCATGGGTCATACATCCGAGCACGCCCATCACCATGCCGAAGCAGTGGTAGAACGGCACCGGGATGCACAACCGTTCGCCCGGCATCAGCTTGATGCCCTCGGTGGTGAAGTAGCCGTTGTTCAGGATGTTGCGGTGCGACAGCGTCGCACCTTTCGGGAATCCGGTTGTGCCCGAGGTGTATTGGATGTTGATCGGATCGGCGTTGGACAACGTGGCCTGCCGGGCGGCCAAATCGCCGGCACCGACGGCCGCACTCGCGGCGCGCAACTGATCCCAATCCGCGCTGTCGAGGAAGACCACGTCGCGCAGGCTGGGTACCTGCGGACGAACCTCCTCGATCATCGCCGAGTAGTGGGATGTCTTGAACGACGTGGCCGAGATCAGCATCCGCATCCCGGACTGGCCCAGCGCATAAGCCAGTTCATGTACCCGATAGGCAGGGTTGACGTTGACCAGGATGGCGCCGATCTTGGCCGTCGCCAGCTGCGTCACGATCCACTGCGCACAGTTCGGTGACCAGATGCCGACCCGGTCACCTTTCTCGATGCCACGGGCCATCAATCCACGGGCGAACAAATCGACTTCGGCGTTCAATTCGGCGTACGTGTACCGCAGTCCTTGCGCGCGGTCGACCAGCGCCAGGGTATCCGGATGGGCCGCGGCGGTGCGTTCGAAATTGGCTCCGATGGTCTCTTCCAGGATCGGAGTGTCGGTGGGCCCCGCGTCGTAGCTCAGCATCACTTCAACAAATCCTCGTAACGGTATTCCGACGCGATCGGGGTGCCGGCCGCGTGCGCCTGATCTTCGCGCGTACGCAGGTCGACGCGCCGGATCTTGCCCGAGATGGTCTTGGGGAGATCGCCGAATTCCACCCGGCGGACCTTGAGGTACGGCGCCAGGTGGTCGCGGGCGAATTCCATGATGGACCTTGCGGTCTCCTCGTCAGAACTCCAGCCCGCAGCCAGGCAGACGTAGGCCTTCGGCACGGAGAGCCTGGTGTCGTCGGGCTGCGGCACCACCGCGGCTTCCACCACCGCGGGATGCTCGATGAGCACGCTCTCCAGCTCGAACGGCGACACCTTGTAGTCCGACGACTTGAACACGTCGTCGGTGCGGCCGATGTAGGTGATGTAGCCGTCGCCGTCCCGGGAGGCCACGTCACCGGTGTGGTAGTAACCGCCCGCCATGACGGCCGCATTCCGTTGCGGGTCACCGAGATAACCGGTCATGAGGTTCAGCGGCTGCGCGCTCAGCTCCAGGCAGAGCTCGCCTTCGTCGGCCTGCTCACCGGTCACCGGATCCACCAGCACCACAGGCACGCCCGGCATCGGCCGACCCATCGAACCGGCCTTGACCGGCCGGCCCGGGGCGTTGCCCACCAGCAGGGTGGTCTCGGTCTGGCCGAAGCCGTCTCGGATGGTCAGCCCCCAGGCGTCCTGCACCTTCGCGATGACATCGGGGTTCAGTGGTTCACCGGCACCGAGAAGCTCGCGCAGCCCTTCGGGTTTGGCGCCGAGGTCGGCTTGGATCAGCATCCGCCACACGGTTGGCGGCGCGCAGAAGGTGTTGACACCGGCGCGGCGCAATTGGCCCATCAGCGCGGCGGCGTCGAAGCGGCTGTAGTTGTAGACGAAGATGGTCGCCTCGGCGATCCACGGCGCGAACACACAACTCCAGGCATGTTTGGCCCAACCCGGCGAGCTGATGGCCAGGTGCACGTCGCCGGGCGACACCCCGATCCAGGCCATCGTGGTCAAGTGCCCGACGGGATACGAAATCTGCGAATGCTCAACGAGTTTGGGCTTGCTGGTGGTACCCGAGGTGAAGTAGACCAGCAGCGGATCGTCGACCACGGTGACGGCGGCGAACGGACCCGCCGAAACCACTTGGTACGCATCGGCGTAGCGGTGCCAGCCCGGCACCGAATCACCGACAACAACCCCGGTGTACTGCCCGTCGACGGACGAGAACTTGTTCGCGTCCGCAGCACCCGTCACCACGAAGCCTGCCCCGCCACGGGTGATCCGGTCGGCCAGGTCCGCCGGGCCCAGCGCTTCGGTCGTCGGCATCACCACCGCGCCGAGCTTGGCAACCGCCAGCATCGACTCCCAGAGCTCGACCTGGTTGCCCAGCATGACGATGACCCGGTCACCCTTGCCGACACCCAGCGCCTGCAGCCACGTCGCCACCTGGTCGGATCGGTCGGCCATCTCCGCGAAGGTGTACTGCCGCTCGTCGCCGCCTTCTTCGGTGATCCACAGCGCCGCCTGCCCGGCCCGTTCCGGGCTGCGGGCGATGACGTCGAACCAGTCGGTGGCCCAGTTGAAGGTGCCGGTGAGCCGTGGCCAGCTGAACGAATCGACGGCCTGCGCGTGGTCACCGATCGATGCCACGAGACGGTCCCGTGCCTCTCGGTACTGCTCGGTGTTGGTCGTGATCCCAGCGTCTGTCGGCATGAACGTAGGATCTACGTCACAGCCATCCACCCGCTACCCCCGAAAGAGGGTACTGACCGTGACCACCGGCCCCTCTGTGCTGCGCCCGCGCGACACCGACGCGGTGCGCGCTGAGCTGCGGAGAATCGGCACCGAGGGCGCGGTGCCGGTGATGTTCGGCGGTCAGGTGCACGACGACGCGCTGCTGCTCACCGAGTTCTACGGCACCCGGGGCGGCGGGCTCCGCGGCCTGATGGTGCGGTCGGCGTTCGGTCTCGGCGGGGCCAGCATGGTGTCGGGACAGCCGCTCGCGGTGGCCGACTACCGGCATGCACCGTCCATCACCCACGACTACGACAGGCCCGTGCTCTCCGAGGGCATACGGTCGGTACTGGCGGTGCCGGTCGTCGTCGACGGCCGGGCCCGGGCCGTGCTCTACGGCGCCTACCGGTCCAGTGCACCGTTCGGCGGCCGCACCGTCGACCTGATGCTGACGTCGGCACGGCGGCTGTCCGACGAGCTGACGATTCGCGACGAGGTGGACCGCCGGTTGCGGTTGCAACAGGCCCAGACTGCCGACACGGCGGTGAACACCGAACACGTCCGTCAGGTGCATGCCGAGCTGCGGCGGCTGGCGGCCGGTGGCCATCCCGTCGCACCGGGCGTCCTCGGCGCGCTCGCCGACCGGCTGGCCGCAGCCCTGGCCGGCGGGCCGGCAGCCGTCGGTCCGCTGAGCCCGCGCGAGCTCGATGTGCTGGCGCAGATCGCGTTGGGCTGCACCAATACCGAAGCCGCCGCGCGGCTGTCCCTGAAGCCGGAGACCGTCAAGAGTTACTTACGCAGCGCCGCAACGAAACTCGGTACCCACACCCGGCACGAGGCGGTGTCGAAGGCCCGCCAGCTGCGGCTGATCCCCTGACCGGTCAGGCCAGCGAGTCGATCCAGGCGCGGTGCAGCGCCGCGTATCGCCCATTCTGAGCGACCAGATCGTCGGGGGCACCGTCCTCGACAATGCGCCCGCCGTCGAGGACCAGGACCCGATCCGCGGACTGCACGGTGGAGAGCCGGTGCGCGATCACCAGCGCGGTGCGCCCCGCCAGCACCGTGGCCAGTGCGCGCTGCACGATGCGCTCGGTCGGGATGTCCAGCGAGGACGTCGCCTCGTCGAGGATCAGCACCTTGGGGTCGGCCAGGAACGCGCGGGCGAATGCCACCAATTGCCGTTGCCCCGCTGACAGCCGGCCGCCGCGATTGGCGACGTCGGTGTCGTAACCGTCGGGCAGCGCGGCGATGAACCGTTCTGCGCCAACAGCTTCCGCGGCCGCGCGAATCTCGGCGTCGGTGGCGTCGGGCCGGCCGAACCGGATGTTGTCGGCGACGCTGCCGGCAAACATGAAGTTCTCCTGCGTCACCATCACCACGTGCTGACGTAACTCGGTCTGGGCGATGGACCTCAGGTCGATGCCGTCGAGGGCGACCGTGCCGGTGACCGGGTCGTAGAAGCGGGCGATGAGCTTGGCGATGGTCGTCTTCCCCGCGCCGGTGGCACCCACGAGAGCGACGGTCTGCCCCGCTGGCACCGTCAGATTCAGCTCCGGCAGCACCGGTCGCTGCGCGGTGTAGCCGAAGCTGACACCGTGAAAAGCGATGTCCCCCTTGACCGTCGTGAGGGTGGCCGGGTCGGTGGGATCCATGATCGCCGGTTGCTGTCCGAGCACCCCGGCCAGCTTCTCCAGCGCCGAGGCCGCCGACTGAAAGGTGTTGAAGAACTGCGAAATCTCCTGCATCGGTTCGAAGAACATGCGCAGGTACAGCAGGAAGGCCGTCAACGTGCCGATGGTCATGCGGCCGTGCAGCACCAGGTACCCGCCGTACAGCAGCACGATGGAGGTGGTGAGGTTGCCGATCAGCTTGACCGCGGGCATGAACACCGCGAGCAGCGTCATGGTGCGTTCGTTGATGGCGCGGTAGTCGTCGACGACGTCGTCGAAGATCTGCTGGTTGCGCGGTTCACGCCGGTAGGCCTGCACCGCTTTGATGCCCGTCATGGTTTCGACGAACTGGACGATCACCAGCGCCGCGCGCTCACGGACCGTGCGGTACGTCTTGGACGATTCGCGTCGGAACCAGGCGGTCAGGAGCACCAGGAGCGGGAAGGCGCCCAGGCACATCAACCCGAGCCGCAGGTCCAGCGTCACCAAGAGCACCGCGGTGCCGCCGAGGGTGAGCACGGCGGTGATGAGGCTGTCGAAACCCGTCGACAGCATGGTCTGGATGGCTTCGATGTCGTTGGTGGACCGGCTCACCACGCGGCCGGACGTGTAGCGGTCGTGGAATGCCACGTCGAGACGCTGGAACTGCCGATACACCCGGCGGCGCAGTTCCAGCAGCACCTTCTGGCCGATGCGGCCCGACCGGTTCAGGAAGAACAGCCGGAAACTGGCCTGCAGCACGACGACGCCACACAGGGCCGCCACGATCTGCATCAACTCACGGGCCGGTCCGCCCTGCAGGATCGGCGGGATACCGTGATCGATGCCACGCTGCACCAGCAGCGGAACCGACAGGCGGGCAGCGTTTTCCACCACCACGACCAGCCCCAGCAGCAGGACCGCGACGCGGTACGGCTTCAGCAGCGAGCCCAACAGAGCGCGGGCCTCGCGACGCCGAGACAGGCTTTCATCGATGGGCAGGTCCAGGGCCACCTCGACCGTCTGGCCGCGCCAATCATTGATGCTCATCGGTGTTCTCTGCTCTTCGCGCAAGCGCTCATCGCTTGCGCACCTCTTCGGCCTCATCGGTCTGCTCCAGATAGAGCTGCTCGAGGCGTTCGCGCTCGGCGTCCTGCTCCCAGTCACAGCTGCGTTCGGCGCCGTCGTCGAGCTCGTCGTCGGCGGACAGCAGATACCGGTATTCGGGTGCCTGCGCCAGCAACTCGGCGTGCGTGCCGATGCGGGTGATGGTCCCGTTCTGCAGCAACGCCACCCGATCGGCCAGCAGCACAGTCGACGCCCGATGCGCCACCACGATGCCGGTGACCGCCCTCAGCACGCGCCGCAGCGCGACGGTGACCTCGGCCTCGGTGTGCATGTCCAGAGCCGACAGGGTGTCGTCGAGCACCAGCAGCGACGGCGCGGCGAGAATGGCGCGGGCCAGTGAAAGACGTTGCCGCTGACCGCCGGACAAGCTCATGCCCTGCTCGCCGATGCGGGTGTCCAGGCCGAACGGCAGATCGTAGACGAACTGGGCGGCGGCGATGTCGACGGCCGCGCGAATCTCGTCGTCGGTAGCGGGATCGTCGGCGCCTTGTCCTGAAATCGGCCGGCCCAGGGTGAGATTCTCGACGACGGACATGGAGAACAGCGTCGGGTCCTCGAAGGCGGTGGCCACCGCGCGGCGCAAGGCAGGCAGCGACAGCTCGCGGATGTCCCGCCCATCGAGCAGGATGGCGCCCTCGGTGACGTCGTATAGCCGCGAGAACAGCGCGGCCAGCACCGATTTCCCGGACCCCGTCGCGCCGACCAGCGCCAGCGTCTGACCCGGTTCGACCGTCACCGACACGTGGCGCAGGGCCCAGTCGTCGGGCTCCGCGTCCGGGAAGCGGAAGCCGACGTCGCGCAATTCGAGGTGACCGCCGCGCGGCACCGCATGCACCGGACCATCAGTGATATCCACCGGGGCGTCGAAGATCTCGGCAACGCGGTTGGCCGCGGTCATCGACTCCTGCATCATCGACAACAGGTAGCCCAGCGATGCGATGGGCCAGACCAGCGAGAGCATCATGGTGATGAATGCGACCAATGTGCCCATGGTGACCAGGCCGTGCCCGGCCGCGTACGCACCGAATCCCAGCACCAGGATCAGTGTGAGGTTGGGGATGACCTCGAGCAGCGCCCAGAAGCGCGCCGACACCGCCACCTTGCCCACCTCGGCGTCGTACAGGGCCGTCGCCCGCTCGTCGAACCGCTCGTAGACGTAGTCCTCGCGGCCAAACGATTTGATCACCCGCAGCCCCAGCGCCGATTCCTCGACATGCGTTGCAACATGGCCGGATTGGTCCTGCGCCTGCCTCGACAACACCGTGAACTGCCGCTCGAACCGGAAGATCGTGATGGTCACGGGCAGCACCGACGCCAGCACCACCACGCCCAACGGCCAGTACATGGCCAGCAGAATGGCCGTCACCACCACGATCTGAATGGTGTTGAGTACCAGGAACAGCAGGCCGAACCCGAGGAATTGACGAATGGTGCCAAGATCGTTCATCACGCGGGACAGCAGTTGCCCCGACTGCCAACGCCGATGGAACGACATCGGCAGAATCTGCAGCCGCGCGTAGAGCTCCTTGCGGATGTCGGCCTCGACGCCCATGGTCGCGCGGGCCCCGAGCCAGCGCCGGATGAACCACAGCACCGCCTCGACAAGCCCCAGGGCCAATGCGGCCGAACCGAGCACCCACAGGCCGTGCTGATCCTGGTGCCGGACCGGGCCGTCGATCACCGCCTTGGTCACCAACGGAATCGACACCGTCACGCCCAGGCCGACGAACGCGGTGAGCAGCATGGCGCCCCAACGGCCGCGGTACGGCCCGAGATACGGCAGCAGGCGCAGCAAGTCCGCCGATGCACGCTGACGCCGCGGCACCGGCGCTATCGCCGGAGCCGAATGCAGGGGCTGGGTTACATCAGACACAACAACTTCAATGCTCGCACGTGCCACCGACAATCCCATGGCACGGCGGACTGACCGGTTCAGATGAAACCCAGATACCCGACGAGTCCGGCCGCAGCCACCACGATCAGCGGGTTGAGCTTGGTGCGCATGAAGATCACGGTGCACACCGCCGTGACGGTGTACGCCCGCCAGTCATGGTCGGCGGCGCGGCTCATGACCAGCGACGCCGCCAGGATGAGGCCCACCGTCAGCGGCGCAAACCCCTTCTCGACCGCACGGCGAAGTTTCGAGCGTTCGGCCTTCTGCCAGATCAGCGTGATGGCGTAGACGAATGTCGCGGCCGGCACCACCATCGCGACCATGGAGATGACGCCGCCGATGATCGCCCCGGGAATGCCGGCGACTTTCAGCCCGGCGCCGTACCCGACCATCGACACGATGAGGATGCTCGGCCCCGGCGCGGTCTGGGAGATCGAGAACAGGTCGGCGAACTGGCTGTTGGTCAGCCAGTGCCTGCCGTTGACGGCGTTGATGTGCATTTCCGGCAGCACCACGTTGCCGCCGCCGATGGACAGCAACGACAGCATGCCGAACAACCCGATGAGCTGCGAATAAGTGGAAAAGGCCGCAGAACTCACGCGCGATCCGCCTCCGGCTCCTCGCTGACACTCATGATGCCGCTGCGGCGCGCTCCCGCGGCCACGCCCAGATCAGGCTGAGCGGCGCCAGGATGGCCAGCGTCCCCAGCAGCGGAAACCGCAGGACGCCATTGAGCACGAAGGCCCCGGCGAACAGCAGGACCGGCACGACGCCCGTCAGGCACTTCTGGCCGGTCTTGAGCACCATCGTCAGGGTCAGGGCCACCGCGGCCGCCGACGCGCCGTGCAGCACGCCCTTGACGGCGGGGACCTCCTTGAACCGGAAGTAGACGAACGACAGCACCAGCACGATCACCAGAGGCATGGCGCACAAGCCGATTACCGCCGCCGCAGCACCGAAGAAGCCGCGCATCTTCGTACCGGTGAAGACCGCCATGTTGACCTGATTGGCGCCCGGCAGAATGCGGCACATCGTGCTGGCCGAGAGAAACTCGGCGTCCCCGAGCCAGCCCTTCTCCACCACCAGCACCTCGCGCGACCAGGCCGACAACCCGCCACCGAACGACGCCAGCGCGATGTGGTTGAACGTCAGGACCAACTCGAACAACGAAACCCGTTGGGCCGTCGAGTCGATCTGGTCACTCATGAACCAACTCGGGGTCATGCGGGAAGTCGTCTTCGTGGTGCTGCGAAGAGTCGAGCGGGTCCGGCGGCTCGTAGTGGTGCGAGGTCTCCCAGTCCGACTCGAACACCGCGCTCAGCTGCGCGACGGCCTCCGGATCGTCGACCATGACACCCAGTTCGCGGCGCAGGTCGAAGGCGCTGCGGTCGATGTTCATCGAGCCCACCAGGGCTTCGTGGTCGTCGACGATGACCAGCTTCGCGTGTACCCGCAGGTTCTTCTGCTTACGCACCTTCGCGCCGAACCGGCGCAGCGTCCGCAGTGACGCGAACGTGTCGAGGATGTCCCAGTCGCTGATGCCGTGCCGGCCACCGCACAGCACATGGACATTCACGCCACGACCCACCGCCGCCGCGATGTGATCGAGGATGACGGCGTCGACGTACTTGGGATGCTGGATGCGCAGGTGATGTTGCGCCGTGTCGATGAATTTCGCCATGTGGTACCGCGAATTCGAGTTGCTCCAGAGCAGCCCGTGGTACGACGACGGCTCCCAATCGGTGTGCGACCAGTCGGCGTCGAACACCTCGACGATCTGTGCGATGTGCTCGGCGTCGGTGGTGATGACGCCGTAGTCGCGGGTGAGGGTGAAGTACTTCTCGCACAGATTGAACGTGGCCACCAGAGCGGCCGTCTCGTCGACCACGATCGACTTCTCGTGCGTCACATAGAACGTCGGGTTGGACCACTGCACGTTTACGCCGGCGTCCGAGAGTTGCTCGAACGTGTCGTCGTTGGCGCGGTCCCCGCCGGACCGGGCGGGGTTGAGCATGACGCGCACCGCGACGCCCGCCCGGTGCCTCTCGATCACCGCCGCCACGAGGGACGGCTCGGTGAACGTGAATTGTTTGATCAGCAGCGATTTCTGCGCCGATGCGATGAAATCCCGCACCGGCTGCACACCATCATCGGGTTGAACGATGACTCGCGGCGACACAGGCCCCATAAGCGCCGGATGCTAGCACCGAATGGTGGCTGCCAGACGTGCCTCCGTCAATTACGGATGGCCATCGGGCAAGATGAGGCCCATGGATAGCGGAAGCGCCTCTCCCCGCCTGCTCGTAGTCGACGACGACCCGGACGTGCTGGCCTCACTGGAGCGCGGATTGCGGCTGTCCGGTTTCGAGGTGTCGACCGCGGTCGACGGTGCCGAGGCCCTGCGCAGCGCCACCGAATTCCGGCCGGACGCCATCATTCTGGACATCAACATGCCGGTGCTGGACGGCGTCAGCGTCGTCACCGCACTGCGCGCCATGGACAACGACGTGCCCGTGTGCGTGCTGTCGGCCCGCAGCTCGGTCGACGACCGCGTCGCCGGGCTGGAAGCCGGTGCCGACGACTACCTCGTGAAGCCGTTCGTGCTCGCCGAGTTGGTGGCCCGCGTGAAGGCGCTGCTGCGCCGGCGCGGCGCGACGGCCACGTTCTCGTCCGAGACCATCTCGGTCGGGCCCCTCGAAGTCGACATCCCCGGCCGGCGGGCCCGCGTCAACGGCGCCGATGTCGACCTGACCAAGCGTGAGTTCGACCTGCTGGCCGTGCTGGCCGAGCACAAGACCGCCGTGCTGTCCCGCGCCCAGCTGCTGGAGCTGGTGTGGGGCTACGACTTCGCCGCCGATACCAACGTCGTCGACGTGTTCATCGGCTACCTGCGCCGCAAGCTGGAGGCCAATGGGGCGCCGCGACTGTTGCACACGGTCCGCGGCGTGGGGTTCGTGCTCAGGCAGCAATAGGCAGCAGACGGTGAACACGCTGGCCCGGGTCTTCCGCCGCACTCCATCGCTGCAGTCCCGCGTCGCGTTCGCCACCGGTATCGCCGCGGCCATCGTGGTCGGGATCGTCGGCACCATCGTGTGGATCGGCATCACCAACGACCGCAAGGAACGCCTGGACCGGCGGCTCGACGAAGCGGCGGGGTTCGCCATCCCGTTCCTGCCCCGCGGGCTCGACGAGATCCCGCGGCCGCCGCACGACGAGAACGTCGTCATCACCGCCCGCCGGAACGGCCAGGTCAGCTCGAACTCGAATGTCGTGCTGCCCGAGCTTCCCGTCGGCTATGCCGACACCGACGTCAAGGGCATCGGCTATCGGGTGCGCACGGTGCAGATCCACCTGCCAGACCCGATGTTGGTAGCGGTGGGCGCCACGTACGACGCGACGATCGTCGACACCAACAACCTGCACCGCCGCGTGATCGCGTTGTGCGCGTTCGCCATTGGCGCGGCCGCCGTGGCGGGCTGGGCACTGGCCGCGTTCGCGGTGCGTCCGCTCAAGCGGCTCGCCCAACAGACCCGCGACATCGATCCGGAAGGCCAGGACGGGCAGGCCCCCCACATCGACGTGCGCGGTGCCACGGAGGCCGTCGAAATCGCCGACGCGGTCAAAGGTTTGGTGGAACGCGTGTGGGAGGAGAAGGGCCGGACCAAGGCCGCGCTGGCGTCGGCCCGTGACTTCGCCGCGGTGTCGGCTCACGAGCTGCGCACCCCGCTCACCGCGATGCGTACCAACGTCGAAATCCTGACCACGCTGGATCTTCCGGACGAACAGCGCAAGGAGGTGCTGGGCGACGTCGTCCGCACCCAGTCGCGCATCGAGACCACATTATGGGCGCTCGAGCGGCTGGCCCAGGGCGAGCTCTCCACCGTCGATGACCATGTGCCCGTGGACATCACCGATCTCCTGGACCGAGCCGCCCACGACGCCATGCGGGTGTATCCCGACCTGGAGGTGTCCCTGGTCCCGGCGCCGACCATCATCATTGTGGGACTTCCTGCCGGACTGCGGCTTTCGGTGGACAACGCGATCGCCAACGCGGTGAAGCACGGCGGCGCGTCGAGAGTTCAGCTGTCGGCGGTCAGTTCGCGCGCCGGAGTCGAGATCGCCATCGACGACGACGGCTGTGGCGTCCCCGAAGAGGAACGGCTGAAGGTGTTCGGCCGGTTCAGCCGCGGTTCCACGGCGTCGCACTCAGGCTCGGGGCTGGGCCTGGCTCTCGTCGCCCAGCAGGCCGAACTACATGGCGGGACGGCGACATTGGAGACCAGCCCCCTCGGTGGGACCCGGCTGCTGCTGCGTCTGCCCGGGCATCGCTAGAGGCTATTTCTAGGCGTTGACCGTGCGCTGACGTTCACAAAGTTCGAGTAGCGAGCACCTGGACGCACCATCAACACGGGCCGACATGATGCCGCGAACAGGGCGGAAAGTACGTGAGGTCAGTCGCGCTGGGTATCTGCCGGTGGTTATTGAACTCAGGGACGTCGGACGGCCGGAAAAGGTACCTGCGTTCAATCTGCTGCCGTACCCGTCTACTGATTGAAGCCACGTACTTCTCGGACCCGGCTGACTGCGAACTGACGGCGCAGGAGTGCCGAGGCGCTCGCGTGAGGCAAGGGCTCAGCCGAGAGTGATCTCGACCCGGCGGTTCTTCGCCCGTCCGTCCTCGGTGCTGTTGTCGGCGATCGGGTTGGCGGAGCCGGCACCGCGAGCAGTCACCTTCGCGGCCAGGACGCCGTTCGAAACCAGAGCGGCGGCAACGGCTTTGGCGCGGGTGTCACTGAGTTTGAGGTTGACGGCGGCACTGCCTTGATTGTCGGTGTAGCCGATCACGGTGACCGTCCCATTGGGGCAACCGCCCTTGATCTTGTCGGCGACCTGGCCCAGCACCCGGCGGGACTCCCCCGTCATCTGCGAGCCGCCGGTGTCGAAACTGATCGGGCTGCGCAACAGCTCTGTGACGTCGGCCTGCACCTTCGCGCAGGGGCCGCCGGCCGGGGCGGGCACAGGCGCGGGTGCCGATGACGGCGCCGGCGGCGCGACTGGGCCACCGGGCGCGGGAATCTGAATGTTGTTGGCCAGCTTCGCGCCGGGGAACGACAGCGCCGCCGCGCTCTGCACCTCGCCCGCGACATCGAGGTTCGGGGCGGTGCCCATCAGCGTGATGGTGGCGCCGTCGATGGACAAACCGAAATCCGAGATGGGATCAGCGGCCGACAGGACGTTGCCGACAACCGACATGTCCGGGGTCCCGGCGCCGTCGACCACAGTGGTCTTGTCGTCGAGAGTGGCGCTGCGCCACTGGGCCCTCACCGCGTCGGCCAGCTCGGACTTCGACCGGGTGTTGGCGAGGTTGCCGGTCAGGGTGACGGTGTTGCCATCACGCGTCAGCGCGAAGGGTGCCGACGTCAGCTCGGGCGGCGCCGGAACCGGCGCCGCGGAGACCGCTATCGAACTCGGGGCCTGGTGCTCATCGGAGCTGCCGAACACCACCCAGCTGACGACCGCGACGACGGCTACCACGACAGCCACTGCAGCGACCTGGCCGCGCGTGCCGAGGCGACGAACGCTGCCGGACGGCGCGGTGACGTCAGCTGTGTCCGGCATGCAAAACCCTCCCTGAAAACAAGTTCGAGCCTAGAGCCCGGCAGCTGTGGAGACGGCTCGTTGCCGCCATGACACGCCACAACCGCCGGACCCTAAGCCCGACAGCACGTCGATCAGGTCAGCGGACGCCGACGAGGTCGATGACGAAGATGAGCGTCTTGCCGGACAGGCGGTGCCCACCACCGGCGGGGCCGTAGGCCTGTGCGGGCGGGATGGTCAGCTTGCGCCGGCCGCCCACGCGCATCCCGGGGATGCCGTCCTGCCAGCCCTGGATCAGGCCGCGCAGGGGGAATTCGATGGTCTCGCCGCGGTTCCAGGAGCTGTCGAACTCCTCACCGGTGTCGTACTCGACGCCGACATAGTGGACCGTGACGTTGCCGCCCGGCACCGCCTCGGCGCCGTCGCCGACGATGACGTCCTCGATCACCAGCGAGTCAGGTGCCGGGACGTCCGGGAATTCGATCTCAGGTTTGGTGTTAGCCACGGGGACCACCGTAGTCGGGCACCTGCCGCGGGTGGACAGGAACCGTGTCCCTAGTGGCGACGCAGTCGGCTCAGCAGGTCGCGCAGCGTGGCCAACTCGTCGGCGTCCAATGTGGCAAAGACCGGCGGGGCCGGATCGTCGATCTGGCGGATGCCGCGTGTCACGGCCGCTCCGGCGTCTGTGAGCGAAACCAGTTTGCATCGCCGATTGTCCGGATCCGGCTGGCGCACAACCAGTCCGCGTTCTTCCAGATCGTTGATGGCGACGGTGGCGGCCGGGGCATCCATGGCGGTCGCGGCGGCGATTTCCTTCGCCGTCATGGCCTTGGCTTCCAACCGGCGCAGAATTCGGGCGCGGCTGAACGGCAACCCGGACCGCTCGACCACGGCGCGTTTCCAGCTGTCGCGGTTCTCGACCACGACGGCGGCCATGGTCTGCCAGACCTCGTCGGCCAGCGAATCAGTGGACATGGGCCGGCTCCGGGGCGGGGGTACCTTCGATCAGCGGAGCCAGCCGCTCCGCGGAGCGCAGGCCCCGCTGTGAGGTCGAGACGACGCCGAGCGCGACGATCGCCAGGCCCACGCCGAGGCACATCCACCACAGCGGCCGGGCCTGGGTCCCGAAGTCCGCGGCACCGGACAGCGCCGGGCCGGCGATCGAGCCGCACAGTGCCACACCGATACTCACGCCCACCTGCCGGCTGGTAGACGTGACGGCCGCCGCAGCGCCGGCACGATCTACGGGCATACCGCTGACCGCCGCGTTGGTGATGGGTGCGTTGACCATGGCGAACCCCATGCCGTACACCGTGAAGATCAGCACCACGTGCCACATCGGCGTGGTGCCGGTCAGCGTCGTCAGCAGGAGAGCAGCCGCTGCCATCAAAACGCCCGCGGTCAGCAGGGACGGACGCGCGCCGTAGCGTCCGACGATCCGTCCGGACAGCGGCGAAAAGATCAGGGCGCCAACGGCTATCGGGAGATAGATCAGGCCGGTGTGGATGGCCGAGTAGTGCCGTTCGGTCTGCAGGTAGAACGACATCATGAACAGGAACGCACCCCAGCCGGTGAACGCCAGGATCGCCGTGACCGTAGCCGAGGCGAACGGGATGCTGCGGAAGAAACGCAGGTCGATGAACGGGTCGTGGCGGCGCCGTTCGTAGCGTAGGAAGGCGACGAGTGCGACCACCGCCAGCACGGCGATCGACACGGTACGGACACTGGTCCAGCCCATGCCCGGCCCTTCGATCAGGGTGAACACCAGGCTGAACAGGAACAACACTGCCAGCCCCTGGCCGACCGGATCGATATTGCGCATGGTGGCCGATTTGCTCTCCGGGACGAAGATGGCAGTCAGCACGATGGCCGCCAGGCAGATCGGCAGATTGATCCAGAACACCGCACGCCAACCGACCGTCTGGATCAGCAGGCCGCCGACGGTGGGCCCCAGCGCCATCGAGATGCCGACCACTGCGCCCCACAATCCGAGCGCCCGGGCCCGCTCCACCCTGCCGGTGAAGACCTGCGAAATAATCGACAGCGCAACGGGATTCAGCATCGAGCCGCCGATACCCTGGAGGAGACGGGCGCCGATCAACGCGTCCGCGGTCGGCGCCAGGCTGCACAACAGCGAACCGAATGCGAAGACCGTCAGGCCGATCTGGAATACCCGGCGACGGCCGAACCGGTCGCCGGTCGCGCCGGAGAGCATCAACAGCGAGGCCAGCACCAGGGTGTAGACGTCGACGACCCATTGCATCTGGGCGGGCGACGCACCGAAGTCGGCGCGGATCGACGGGATCGCGACGTTCACGATGGTGGCGTCCATCGACACGATCAGCAGACTCAGGCAACAGGAGATCAGGATGATCGTCTTGCGCCGTGAGTCGAGCGCGCCGACGGTTGTATTCACACAACTATTGTGAAACCACAACTGTTGCTGATGCAACGTCGGGGCGCAGTGACATGGGCGACATGAGCAGGAACTGGCCACTCGCCGGCCGCGAGCGAGCCCGAAATGCGCACGAAAAACGGCGTGTCGCCGGGCAAACACGCACGCTCGTGAAAAAGAGACGGCCCCTGGCGCGAAGTGCGCGAGGGGCCGTGTCCGTGAACCTAGTGGGCGGGGTAGTCCCGCTCGGTGTAGCCGGTGTAGATCTGGCGCGGGCGGCCGATCTTGGTGCTCGGGTCGGCGCTCATCTCGCGCCAGTGCGCGATCCAGCCGGGCAGGCGGCCGAGGGCGAACAGCACGGTGAACATGCGGGTCGGGAAGCCCATGGCCCGGTAGATCACGCCGGTGTAGTAGTCGACGTTCGGGTACAGCTTGCGCTCGATGAAGAAGTCGTCGGTGAGGGCGATCTCCTCCAGCGACTTGGCGATGTCCAGGAGTTCGTCGTCGCCGCCGAGCTTGCCGAGGATCTTGTCGGCCTGCTCCTTGACGATGCGCGCCCGCGGGTCGTAGTTCTTGTAGACCCGATGACCGAAGCCCATGAGCTTCACGCCGTCTTCGCGGTTCTTGACCTTCTTGACGAAGTCGCGGACGTCACCGTGCTCGGTACGGATCTTCTCGAGCATCTCCAGCACAGCCTGGTTCGCGCCGCCGTGCAGCGGGCCCCACAGCGCGTTGATGCCACCGGAGATCGAGGTGAACAGGTTGGCCTGCGACGAGCCGACCAGACGCACCGTCGACGTCGAGCAGTTCTGCTCGTGGTCCGCGTGCAGGATGAACAGCATGTCCAGGGCGCGGACCAGCTCCGGGTCCACCTGGTAGGGCTCGGCCGGCAGGCCGAACGTCATCCGCAGGAAGTTCTCGACCAGGTTCAGCGAGTTGTCCGGGTACAGGAACGGCTGACCGACCGACTTCTTGTACGCGTAGGCCGCGATGGTCGGTAGCTTGGCCAGCAGGCGGATGGTCGACAGCTCGACCTGCTCGGGATCCTTGGGATCGAGCGAGTCCTGGTAGTAGGCGCTCAGCGCGTTGGCCGCCGACGACAGCACCGGCATCGGGTGCGCGTTGCGCGGGAAGCCGTCGAAGAACCGCTTGAGGTCCTCGTGCAGCAGGGTGTGCCGCTGAATCTTGTTGGTGAACGCTTCCAGCTCGGAGGCCGTCGGCAGCTCCCCGTAGATCAGCAGGTAGCTGACCTCGATGAAGTTCGACTTCTCGGCGAGCTGCTCGATCGGGTACCCGCGGTAGCGCAGGATGCCTGCGTCACCGTCGATGTAGGTGATGGCGCTCTTGGTGGCCGAGGTGTTGACGAAACCACCGTCGTACGTGGTGTAGCCGGTCTTGGCCAGCAGCGAGCCGAGCTCGATGCCGTCCGAACCCTCGGTGGCATTCACGATCTTGAGATCGATCTCGCCCCCGGGATACCGGAGGTTGGCTACGTCGTCAGAGCTGGAGGTGTCGGCCACTTGAACCCCTTTTGCGGTGTCGACCTTTTGCGGTGTCGGCAGGTGAAACGTCCGGAACAAGACGGTAGTCGTTAAGAGAACTATGTGCTTGCTCGGGTCGTCATAACCCCGTTGTCGAATATCAGCTGCGCGCCACCTGGTAGCGCACGAACGCGGGTACCACCAGGACCGACACGACGACACCGACCACAACCAGCACTCCGCCGCCCGTCGCAGCCACCGTCGTACCCACCACCGCGGCCGCCGCACCGTGCACCGCGTCGGCAATCCGAGGGCCGCCTGCGACCACGACGGTGAAAACGCCCTGCAAACGGCCGCGCACCTCGTCGGAGGCCGCTTCCTGCAGGATCGTGCTCCGGAACGCCGCCGAGACCATGTCCGCCGCACCGCCGACGGCCAACAGCACCAGCGCGATCCAGAGGAATCCGTCGTCGGGCCGGCCCGTGGCCTGGCCGACCGCGAGCCCGAAACCGGCCATGGCCGCGCCCCACACCACGATCGAGACCACCACCGCCAAACCCTGCCTGCGGACCCGGGGCAGCCACCCCGAAAACACCCCGCCGGCGACCGCGCCGACGGCCATGGCGGCCGACAACAGCGCCATCGCGGTCCCGCCCGCGACCGGTCCGCCGAAGTTCTCGTGGGCCATCTGCGGAAACAGCGCCCGCGGCATGCCGAGGATCATCGCGATGAGGTCGACCACAAAAGACATGAGGACGACCCCGTTGCCCGACAGGTGCCGAAGGCCGTCCAGTACGGCCGCGAAGCCCCAGCGTGAGGTGTCGTCGTCGACCGAATGCTCGGGCGGCATCGGGGTGAGCCGAAAAGTCGCCCAGATCGGCACGATCGTGGTGAGGGCGTCGATGAAGTACAGCGTCGACAGGTCCACCCACCGCAGCAGCACGCCGGCGAGCAGCGGGCCGATGATCGCGCCGGCCTGGAACACCGTCATGTTCAGCGAGTTGGCGGCGGGCAGCTGCTCGGCGGGCAGCATCCGCGGGATGGCGGCCGAGCGGGTCGGCGAGTTGATCGCGTAGAACGCCTGCTGTACCGACAGCAGGCACAGCACCAGCCACACGTTGTTGAGGCCGGCGGCGGCCTGCACCCACAACAGCACCGACGCCACGGCCAGCCCACACGACGCGATGATCAGCAGCAGCCGGCGGTCCATCGCGTCGGCCCAGGCCCCGCCCCACAGGCCGAACACGATCAGCGGCACGACACTGAACACGCCCGCCAAACCGACGTACGCCGAGTTCTCCGTCAACGCGTACAGCTGGACCGGCACCGCGAAGATGGTCAGGTTGGCGCCGACGACCGTGACGACGCTGGACCCCCAGAGCCGACGGTAATCCGGGTTGCGCAGCGGTGTGGTGTCGGCGATCAGACCTCTCATCGGAGGGCGAGCGAAGCGACGGGAAGGGTCACGGCTGGAGCCGTTCGATGCGGTCGCCCGTGATACGGATCCGGTTGTGTACCCGGTTCTCCCGGCCCTGCCAGAACTCGATCACTTCCGGGGCGAGCAGGTACCCGCCCCAATTCGGCGGCACCGGTACCTCGGGCACGTCGGCGAAGCGCTCGGTCACGGCACGCAACTGTTCCAGCAGCGCCGCCCGCGAGGCAATCGATTTTGATTGGTGTGACGCCCACGCGCCCAGCTGCGAACCACGCGGCCGCGTGGACCAGTACTCAGCGGTGTGCTCCGCGTCGACTTTGGTCACCGCGCCGCGGATGTGGATCTGCCGGCCCACCAGGTACCACGGGAAGGTCGCCGACGCATAGGGCACGGCGGCCAGCTGCTCACCCTTGTCGGAGTCGTAGTTGGTGTAGAAGGAGATGCCGGTCTCTTCGACGGACTTGCACAGCACCGAGCGGGTGACCGGATGACCCTCCGCATTGACGGTGCCCAGCACCATCGCGTTGGGTTCGGAGACCCCGGCCTGCACGGCGTCGGCCATCCAGTCGCGGAACAACGCCAACCAGCCCCGGTCCAGCCAGTCGACGTCGAGGTCGACACTGCCGTCCTTCTCTGTCGAGCCGTATTCGACCCGCATCCGGGCCAGATGATCTGCCGACTGTTCCACGTGATCGGATGCCATGCTCGGCGACGGTACGCCCATGCGGTGACACAATGCAGACATGGCGTCAGAAGCACCCGCGAACCATGCGGTATTCGTCTCGGCGGCAACAGCTTTCGCGGACCTGGTGACACGCGTCCCAGCCACGGCCTGGGCCGGTCCCGGGATCAGCGACTGGGACCTGCGGTCCCTGGTCGGGCATACCTCTCGGTCCCTCATCACCGTCAGTAGCTACCTGCGTACGCCGGCCGACCGCGAGGACGTGACCGGACCGGCGCACTACTACGCGCTGCTCCGCAGCTACGCCTCCAACAGCCCGGACATCGTTGAGCGCGGCCGTGAAGCCGGGCGCAATCTGGGGCCCGATCCCTCGGCCAAGGTCGCCGACCTACTGCGCCAGGTGCGCAGCGATCTGGACGGGGCAGGAGATCCGCTGATCGCCGTGATCGGCGGTCTGGGCATCCGGCTGAGCAATTACCTTCCGACCCGCGTGTTCGAGTTGACGGTGCACAGCCTGGACATCGCGCGGGCCACCGGAATGGATATCACCCTGCCTGACCAGGCGCTGCGGGACGCCACAGTGCTCGCCGCGCAGATCGCGGCGCTGACCGGTCAGGCCGCAGCGGTGCTTCCGGCGCTCACCGGACGCGGTGGTCTACCGGCCGGTTTCTCCGTGGTCTGAGCGTTTGTTACCGGCCGGTAGGTCCTCGCCCATCGGCTAGTGGAACAATTTCGGCATGACCGAGGCAATGTCAGTGTCGACGCCGCAGATCCCAGAGAACTTCGTCGCCGGTTTGGAAGGCGTCGTGGCCTTCACGACCGAGATCGCCGAACCGGACAAGGACGGGGGCGCGCTGCGCTACCGCGGCGTCGACATCGAGGACCTGGTGAGCCACCGCGTCACATTCGGTGACGTCTGGGCCCTGCTGGTGGACGGCGAATTCGGCCGGGGCCTACCCGCTGCCGAACCTTTCCCGCTGCATGTGCACTCGGGCGACGTTCGCGTGGACGTCCAGGCCGCTCTGCCCACGCTGGCGCCGATGTGGGGCTTCCAGCCGCTGCTCGACATCGACGACGACACCGCCCGGGACCAACTGGCGAAGACGTCGGTGACCGCGCTGTCATTCGTCGCGCAGTCGGCCCGCGGCATCTACCAGCCCGCGGTGCCGCAGCGCATCGTCGACGAATGCCCTACTGTCACAGCACGTTTCATGACCCGTTGGCAGGGCGAGCCGGACCCGCGGCACATCGAGGCCATCGACGCCTACTGGGTGAGCGCCGCCGAGCACGGCATGAACGCGTCGACGTTCACCGCGCGCGTCATCGCCTCGACCGGAGCCGACGTACCCGCGTCGCTGTCCGGCGCCATCGGCGCCATGAGCGGCCCGCTGCACGGCGGCGCCCCGGCCCGCGTGCTGCCGATGATCGAGGAGACCGAACGCACCGGCGACGCCCGGGGCGTGGTCAAGGGCATCCTGGACCGCAAGGAAAAGCTGATGGGCTTCGGGCACCGCGTGTACCGCGCCGAGGACCCGCGGGCCCGCGTGCTGCGCGCCACGGCCAAGCGCCTGGATGCGCCGCGCTACGAGGCCGCAGCCGCACTGGAGCAGGCCGCGCTGGCCGAGCTGCGTGAGCGGCGGCCGGACCGGGCCATCGAGACCAACGTCGAGTTCTGGGCCGCGGTCATCCTCGACTTCGCCCAGGTGCCCAGCGCGATGATGCCGGCGATGTTCACCTGCGGCCGCACCGCAGGCTGGTGCGCCCACATCCTGGAGCAGAAGCGGCTGGGCAAGCTGGTCCGTCCCGCGGCCATCTACGTCGGCCCGCAGCCGCGGAGCGCGAACTCCGTGACCGGCTGGGAAAGCATCGCTCACAGCTGACACTTCGGGCTCGGTTTCTTGTCACCGATGAGAAGTAGCGTTGGAGATGGTCATAACGATTGACCCCAATCCACGCAGTACCGCTCGCCAGGAGAACCCGATGACCGAATCTCAGACCTTCCTCGCCCCGCACCTCGTCGTCGGCGACGGTGCCGCCGCAATCGACTTCTACGTCAAGGCTTTTGGCGCTACCGAGCTGGGCCGGGTGCCCGGCCCCGACGGCAAGCTCATGCACGCCGCGCTGACCATCAACGGGTCGAACGTCTACCTCAACGACGACTTCCCCGAGATGTGTGGCGGCAAGTCGCAGACCCCGACGGCCTTCGGCGGCACGCCGGTCACCATCCACCTGCAGGTGCCCGATGTCGACGCGGCATACCAGCGCGCCATCGACGCCGGCGCGCGGGAACTGATGGCCCCGCAGGACATGTTCTGGGGTGACCGCTACAGCCAGGTGGAGGACCCGTTCGGCCACCACTGGTCGCTGGCACAGACCGTGCGCGTGGTCAGCCCCGAGGAGATCGAAGCCGCGATGGCCCAGCAGGGCGCGTAGCGACCCTGGATTGGTGCACGATTTTCCGCGGCCGGCGCGGAAAATCGTGCACCAATCGCAGTCAGTCGAGGGCAGAGAGCAGACGCTGGCGCAGCGTCGGCTTCGGCGCGCCGGCGGCAGCGGTCAGCATCTCGGCCACGTCGATGAACTTGTCACGTGGCCGGTCTGCGCCGCCGCGGGCGATCTCGGCCGCATCGATGGCCCGCCATCCGGCCATATCGACCACGTCCGGCCACCGGTCGCGGATGAGCTGGTGCAGCGCACCGGTTTTCGCGGTCGGCTCGGCGAGTCGGCTGGCGTTGTAGTCGGCGACCAGCCGATCCACGGTGTGCGCGGCGCACGACTTGTTGGTGCCGATGAAGCCCGTCGGGCCCCGCTTGATCCACCCCGCCACATAGCTGCCGCGAACCGGCTTGCCGGTGGCCGGATCGATGACACGGCCCTCGTCGTTGGGGACCACACCGGCGGCGTCATCGAACGGTAGACCGCGAATCGCCTTGCCGTGGTAGCCGATTGACGTCAGCACCAGGCCGGCTTCGAGCTGCCGGGCCTCGTCGGTGCCGGTCACGGTGAATTCGATGCCGGTGACCTTGTCCGAGCCGAGCACCCGCGCCGGGGTCAGCTCGTAGGCCAGCCGGATCCGCGGCCGGGTGGCAGGTACGGAACTGTCGGCCAGCTTGGCGAGGATCTCGAGCTTGTGCCGCGTCATCGGATCTAAGGGAGCGTCGGTTTCTGCTTCTAAGTCCCGACGGACCAGCTCATGGTCGGCGGCGTCGAGCACTACGTCGCACGTCGAGGTCAGGCCGATCAACTCCGGCAGGGTGAAGGCCGAATGGATCGGGCCGCGCCGGGCCGCGATCACCACCTCGCGCACCTTCGAGTCGCGCAGCGCGGCCAGGGCGTGATCGGAAATATCGGTGCGCGCCAACGCATCCGGATCGGCGGTCAGGATGCGGGCCACGTCGAACGCGACGTTGCCGTTGCCGATGAGCACCGCCCGCTCGTGACTCAGGTCGACAGGCAGGTGCGAGAACTCGGGGTGCCCGTTGTACCAGGCCACCACCTCGGTGGCGGTTCCGGTTCCGGGCAGCTCCATGCCCTCGATGTCGAGGCGCTTGTCGTTCGGCGCACCCACCGCGTACAGCACGGCGTGGTGGTGCTCCAGCAGCTCGGCGTGCGTGATGTCCCGACCCACCTCGACGTTGAGGTAGAAGTCAAGCCCACGACGCTGCGTGATCTGGTCGAACAACCGCGTCACGCCCTTGGTGCTCTGGTGGTCGGGGGCAACCCCGGCACGCACCAGCCCGTAGGGCGTCGGCAGCTTCTCGAAGATGTTGACCCGGACCCCGCGCTGGGTCAGCAACTCGTCAGCGGCATACATGGCAGCCGGCCCGGAACCGACGATGGCCACCCGCAGCGGACCGTGCGGTCGTTGGTCGACCGCCGGGGCGTCGGGCACCGGCGCCAGCTTGGACGTCGGCGGGAGCTTGCCCTCGTACTTCGGGTAGAAGGACGCATTGAGCTCGATGAACGGCAGCTGCGCTTCGGTCAGCTTGGTGTCCGGCTTGATCGCGCCGACCGGGCAGGCGGTGACGCAGGCGCCACAGTCCACGCAGGCGGCAGGATCGATGAACAGCATTTCGGCGGTAGCGAAACCCGGCTCGTCCGAGGACGGGTGAATGCAATTCACCGGGCATGCGAAAACGCATGAACCATCGCTACAGCACGACTGGGTAATTACGTGAGGCATGTCGTGCGTCGTCTAACTTTCTAGAGTTTCAGAAGATCAGGCGGCGACCACGACGTGCTGGCGCTGCGGCTCGCTGCGGTACCGGCTGGGCGGGCCGTCGATCTTGCAGATCTTCCACATGACCTTGGCCAGCGGGTTCATCAGACCGGTGTCGTACGCCAGCATGCGCACGTCGGAGAACATGTTGCGCAGGAACATGCGCGACTCCGGGGCGTCGAAGAACAGCTCGTCGCGCACCGAGCGCGGGATGTCGAACGTCTTCCAGAAGACGCGCGGCGGCACGATGATGGCCGAGCACAGGATGCGCATGGTCAACGGCACGAACAGCGACAGCCAGAACTTCTTCCAGCGGCTCAGTTCCGGAACGCGCTTGTGCAGGTACTCGTGGGCGAACGAGATGTGGCGGGCTTCCTCGGCTACGTGAATGGCCATGACCCGCTCCATGATCGGGTGCAGCTCCGACCCCTCACGCAGGATGTTCTTCTGGGTGTGGTCGATGGGTTCCTCGCCGGCGAGCACGCCGAAGAAGAACGGGATGGGTGCCGGGCCGGCGGCCAGCGGGATCAGCGGCTGAATCCACTTGAGCAGCTTGGGCATACCCGGTACGTCAACACCCATGTGGTTGACCATCTCCTGGAACATCAGGGTGTGATTGCCCTCTTCGATGGCCTCGTGGGTGCAGTAACGGAACTCGGGCGAACCGTTCGGAACCCAGAACGCGTACTCCATGAGGCCGCGGATCAGGATGTTCTCGAAGTGCAGACCTACCTTGGCGACGTTGGCCTGGCGCCACATGCCGATCGCGATCTGGCGTTCCTGCGACTGGGCCTGGTACCACGGGTGGCCACCGAGCGGGTCGGTGTCCGGGAGGATCCAGCGCGGGTCGTTCGGGACCACAGCGAATTCAGGCGAGTCCCACGCGATGTCGGTGTACGGGTTGAAGTTGCGCCGCACCGACCCCTCGGACAGTGTGGCGAGCTTCTCGACGTAGACCTGGTCATCCAGCACGTCCATGTTCCGGCGCCAGCGACGAATCATGCGGGTACGAGCCATTTTCGAGCCTCCCAAGGCTTTTGTGTCAGCTTTACATTCGGCTGCCTTATGCCTAACGGTACCGGGGGTACCACCTAAAAACTAGTGCCCGCCATCACACATCCCCAACCACTTTGTGACGCCGATCACACGATCCGCACGCAAAGTGGAGCAACCAGGCGGATCCCGCGGTCACCGGGCCGTCGACCTGCAACTACGCTGGCACCATGGCTGAGCTCACCATCCCCGCCGACATCAAGCCCGCCGACGGACGCTTCGGCTGCGGCCCGTCCAAGGTTCGCCCCGAGCAGCTGACCGCGCTGGCCGCCGCCGGCAACCTCTTCGGCACCTCACATCGCCAGGCCCCGGTCAAGAACCTGGTCGGTCGCGTGCGCGACGGTGTCAAGCAACTGTTCGCCACCCCCGACGGCTACGAGGTCATCCTCGGCAACGGCGGCTCGACCGCGTTCTGGGATGCCGCCGCCTTCGGCCTCATCGACAAGCGCTCGCTGCACCTCACCTACGGCGAGTTCAGCAGCAAGTTCGCGTCGTGCGTCGCCAAGAACCCGTTCGTCGGCGACCCGATCATCATCAAGGCCGACGCCGGCAGTGCGCCTGCGGTGCAGTCGGACCCCGACGTCGACGTCGTGGCCTGGGCCCACAACGAAACCTCGACCGGTGTCGCGGTGCCGATCCAGCGGCCCGCCGGTGACGCGCTCGTCGCCATCGACGCCACCTCGGCCGCCGGCGGTCTGCCGGTCAACATCGCCGACACCGACGCCTACTACTTCGCGCCGCAGAAGAACTTCGCCTCCGACGGCGGCCTCTGGCTGGCCGTGATGAGCCCCGCCGCGCTGGCCCGGGTCGAGCAGATCGCCGCCACCGACCGCTGGGTACCCGACTTCCTGTCGCTGCCCATCGCGGTGGAGAACAGCCTCAAGAACCAGACCTACAACACCCCGGCGATCGCGACCCTGATCCTGCTCGCGGAGCAACTGGACTGGCTGAACGGCAACGGCGGCCTGGACTGGGCCGTCAAGCGCACCGCCGACTCGTCGCAGCGGCTGTACTCGTGGGCCGAGTCGCGTCCGTTCACCACTCCGTTCGTCGCGGACCCGGCACTGCGGTCCCAGGTGGTCGGCACCATCGACTTCAACGACGACGTGGATGCGGCGGCCGTGGCAAAGGTGTTGCGCGCCAACGGAATCGTCGACACCGAGCCGTACCGCAAGCTGGGCCGCAACCAGCTGCGCGTGGCCATGTTCCCGGCCATCGACCCCGACGACATCAGCGCCCTGACGGCGTGCGTGGATTGGGTTGTCGAACGCCTGTAGTACGGCTCTCCGCACAATCACGAACACGATCCGAGGCGCGCAGCTCAGCAAGAGGTGCGCGCCTCGGTGTGTCAGCACGATTACGAGTCGATAACGCAGTAGGGTGAGCCGTTAAGCCGCGTCCTAGGAGGTCACCAATGAGGGAACTCAAGGTCGTCGGACTCGATGCCGACGGCAAGCGCATCATCTGCGAGACCCCCAACGGTTCGGCCACCGCTGACAAGTTCTTCTTGCGTGTCGATGATCGCCTGAAGGCAGCCGTCCGCGGCGACCGGGCCGCCAGTAACCAGACGCAGATCGAGGTCGAGGTGCCCAACTCCCTGCGCCCCCGCGACATCCAGGCCCGCATCCGTGCCGGCGCCTCCGTCGAGCAGCTCGCCGCAGCCGCTGGGGTGAGCCCGGAGCGCGTCATGCGCTTCGCCCACCCGGTGCTGCTGGAGCGGTCCCGCGCCGCCGAGCTGGCCAGCGCGTCGCACCCGATCCTGCCGGACGGCCCGTCGGTGCTGACCCTGCTGGAAACCGTGACCGGCGCCCTGATCTCCCGCGGACTCGATCCCGACGCAACCAAGTGGGACGCCTGGCGTAACGAAGACAGCCGGTGGACCGTGCAATTCGGCTGGAAGGCCGGACGCTCGGACAACGTCGCGCACTTCCGGTTCAGCCCGGGCGCCCACGGCGGCACCACCACCGCTTTCGACGACGCCGCCACCGAGCTGATCGATCCGAACTACACCCGCCCGGCCCTGCGGTCGGTCGCACCGCTCCCGCAGCTGCATTTCGAGGAGTCGGTCGCCGAGATCCCGATGCCCGCGTTCGTCCCGGAACCAGAGCCCGCCGCCCCGGAACCTGCACCCGCCCCGGTCGTCGTCATGACGCCGGCACCCGTCGCTCCCCCGGTGCCCGCGGCGCCTGTCGCCCCGCCGGCTCAGGCCCCGGCGCCGGCGCCTGAGCCGATCCCCGCTCCCGAGCCGGCCGCCGTCGCCGAGACCCCCGAGCCGGCCGCACCCGCGCCGCGTCCACGCAAGAAGAAGCCCGAGATTCCGGCCTGGGAAGACGTGCTGCTCGGCGTCCGGGCCAACGGCCAGCGCTGACCCGGCGATTGCGCGTCGACTCTGAACTGAGGGCCCGCGCTACTCGCGCTTTTGCGCCATAGCTACAGGGTCAACGCCCGGTGAGGCTAGCTGGACAAAGCGATGGCCGCCGTCGCGATCCACCCCAGCGCCACGCCCGCAGCGGCGCCCCAGACGAACCAGCGCCATACGGGGCGGACGCGCCAGCTCCACACTGTCGGGGCCAGGCCGCCGACTGCCACCGCGTTCAAGCCCACCGCCAGCAGCGGATGCACCCGGAGCAGTCCGAGGGACAGGACGATGATGGCCGCCGCGGTCAGCGCGGCCACGAATGCCGACACTGTCAGTCCGGTGCCCCAGGGCGTCTGCGTCGGCGTCGTCATCTGAGCCAACTTAGCCCGCCGCCCTGGCACGTTCGTAGAACGCCAGCGCAGCGGCCGTCGCGACGTTCAGCGAGTCGGTCCCCCGCGACATCGGAATGCGCGCCCGCACCTCGCAGGCCCGCATGGTGTGTTCGGTGAGCCCCGGGCCTTCCGCTCCGACCAGCACCCCGACCTTCTGGTTCGCCAGCGGCGCGAGGGCATCGGACAGCGGCACGGACCCTTCCCCGGGCGTCATGGCGATCAGATGAAAGCCGTTGTCCTGCATCAACTTCAGATCACCCGGCCACGACTGCGCGCGGGCGTAGGGCACCAGCAGCGCATGGCCCATCGATACCCGGACCGCGCGCCGATACAACGGATCGGCACAGCCGGCGCCGAACACCACCGCGTCGACGTCGAGCCCCGCGGCATTGCGGAAGATCGAGCCCAGGTTCTCGTGGTCGTTGACGCCCTCGAGCACCGCGACGGTCCGAGCACCCTGCAGCACCTCGGACACCGACAGTTCGGCTGGCCGTGGCGCCGCCGCCAGGACGCCCCGATTCAGGTGAAAGCCGACGACCTCGGCCATCACCTCGGCACTGGCGCGGTAGTACGGCACACCGCAGCCGGCCAGGTCGTCGGCCAGTTCGCGGAGCCGGCGGTCGGTGCCGAGGAACGCGCGCGGGCTGAACCGGGAGGCCAGCATGCGCTGCGCCACCAGTACGCCTTCGGCGATCACCAGACCTTTGCCCGACGGCAGATCGGGGCGGCGGTCGACGCTGTTGAGGTCACGGAAATCGTCGAGCCGGGGATCAGCGGGGTCGGTGACGTCTTCGACAATCACGTCGATGACGCCGTCACCACCGTCGTCGACCTCCGTTACGGCGCTCACTGGCCTTCGTCGATGATCGCGAACATCAGGTCCGCCGCGGCGAGCAAGGTCGCGCGGTCCTGCTCCTTCAGCTTCTCGAGCCGGCCCTGCAGCCATTCCATGCCCGCCCGGCGCTCCGCCTCGAACAGCTCCGCGCCGGCCGGGGACACCGCGACGAGCACCTGGCGCCGGTCGTCTGGATGCGAACTGCGTTCCACCAGGCCCAGTTCGAGCAGCGATGCGATGACGCGCGTCATCGACGGCGGCCGCACCCGCTCCCGGGTGGCCAGCGTGCCCGGCGTCATCGGGCCGTCCTTGGCGAGCGTGGCCAACGCCGACAACTGCGTCAGGGACACCGGGGAATCCGGACGACGGAACCGCAACTGCCGGGCCAGCCGCACGACGGCCAGCGACAGGTCATTGGCCAAGCGGTCATCGGCGTCCGTCACGAGCAGATAGCGTACCGATCGATCGACTAGCGTTAGAGGAGATGGCCACGCCTGCGCACGAACAACCGGCGGCACCCGAGCCGCCGGCTCTCCCCGACCGCCTGCTCGACCCGGTCCCCCTGATCGTGGTCGCCGCAATCGGCTGGCTGGTGGCGGTGGTGTTGGCCTTCACTGTCGCTGCCCTGCACGACTGGCGGCCGGTGACCGTCGCGGGCCTCGGGGTCGGAGTACTGGGCACCTCTATATTTCTGTGGCAACGCAGCGCAGCCCGTCGCGGCGCTCGAGGTGCCCAACGCGGCCTGCGCTGACCTGGAACGTCTCGACAAGGGAGAGCCCAATGGCTGGAGAAGCACCTCTGCTGCAGGCAGACATCATCATCAACGCGCCGGTGGCCAAGGTCTGGGCTTTGATCTCCGACCTCGACAACATGCCCAAATGGAGCCCACAGTGCCGGGTGATGAAGGCGATCGGCGCCGTGAAGGTCGGCACCAAGACCGTCAACCTCAACCGGCGGGGCGCGATGTTCTGGCCGACCACCTCGACCATCACCGCCCTGGACCCGCAGAAGAAGTTGTCGTTCCTGGTCAACGCGAACGGCACTGAGTGGACCTACGAGCTGGAGCCCGCCGGCACCGGCACCAAGGTGACCGTCAGCCGACATGCGGAGAACGGCGTCAAGCCCATCTCGGGCGCACTTGTCGACCGCTTCATGGGTGGCGTGCCCACGTTCGAGCAGGAACTGGTCGACGGCATGAAGACCTCGCTCAGCCGGATCAAGACCGCGGCCGAGAGCGCCTCGAACTAAGTACCGAGGTCGAGCACGCCGTCGTCGAAGGGCTCGAAGGCCGGTGAGCCGATGGGCTCCGGCGGCGGCGTGTCCGAGTGGGCGCCACAGCCGTACTCCGCCGACACCACGCGTCCGTCGGCCGACAGCTCGTTGGCGCAGACCCCGAACACCAGGCCAAGCGAGCCCGACAGCGGCACGTAGAAACCACATCCGCGGCACGTCCGCCGGGTGGCGCGAGCCATGGCGGCGTTCGGGCCGAAGTCGCCGTCCTGCCAGCGCTGCGCAGCCTCCGTCCGGCCCCAGTCGCTGAGCACCTGCTTGCGACCGAAGCCGATCTCAGCAGCCACCTCGTCAAGCTCGGGATCGCCGGATGCCAGGTAACCGGGCACCAGGCGGGGATCGTTCGGGGCCGGAGCCAGCAGATCACCCGGGCTCAGGTCACCCGGCTGTACGCGCTCATGCCACGGCACCCACTCCGGGGCCAGCAGCGCGTCCGGGCCCGGCACCAGGACCACTTCACTGACGGTGGTGTGGTCGGCGCCCGGATAGGTCGCCAGCACCACTGCCCACTGCCAGCCGTGGTAGCCGGACATCGAGGCGAGGAACCGATGGGTCACCGAAGCCGGGTCGTCGAAGCTGGCGCCCAGGTAATCACCGACGACGCCCTCGCCGCTGAATTCGATGATCGCGGCGCGGGCCTGGTCGACGGCGCCCATCAGGATCGGGGTCAGGTCGGGCAGGTCGGCCTGTTCGACAACCGCCTCAGGGGCGGCTTCGGTGTCCGGCGCTTGCTCGGTCTCCACAGTCGGAACCTCCACCGCCGGAACCTCGTCGGCCGGGGACTCGTCGGCGACGGCCTGCTGCGGCGCGGCGACGACGTCCGCGACCTCGGCGGATTCCGCTGCCTCAGCAAGAGCCTCGACGCCCGCCACGGGTTCCGCGGTGGCTTCAGGGGCCGGCACCTCGACCGGCGCCTCGGTCGGCGTCGACTCGTCCGGCGTCGCGGCTGCCGATTCGGTGTCATTGGGCGTGTCCATCGCGTTCAATACTGCCTGACCACCCAGGACAAGGCCACACCGCCTGCCTGCGCGCCGCTATCGGCAGCATGGGGAACAATCGTGCCCATGAGTGGACCGCGGGATGCCGGGAGGTCGGGGGATCCCCGCTACTACCCGCCGCGCCCACCGCGCCGCCCTGACGAAGAGCATCCCGGCATGGCCAACTACCCGAGCGATCCTGGCCACTCCCGCCGCCGGCCGCCACCGCGGGGCTCGTCGTCGCACAGCGACAACCGGTGGCTGCCGCCGCTCGACGACGAGCACCACGACGGCCACGACTACGACCGGTACTACGACCGTGGCTTCGACGACGGTTACGACGACCGGCGGCGCGACCATGAGGACCGTCGGGGCTACGCCAATGGCGAGAAGATCACCGTCACCCGCGCCGCCGCGCAGCGCAGCCGGGAGATGGGCACCAAGGTCTACGGCTTCGTGCACCGCGCTGCCACCGCCGACGGCGCCGACAAATCCGGTCTGACGGCCCTGACGTGGCCCGTTGTCGCGAACAACGCGCTCGACGCGGCCATGGGCGTCGCGCTGGCCAACACCTTGTTCTTCGCGGCGGCCTCCGGCGAGTCCAAGAGCAAGGTGGCCCTGTACCTACTGATCACCATCGCGCCGTTCGCGGTGATCGCCCCTCTGATCGGACCGGCGCTCGACCGGGTGCAGCACGGTCGCCGGGTCGCCCTGGCCGTGTCGTTCGCGCTGCGTGTCGTGCTCGCGCTCGTGATGATCGGTAACTACGACGGCGCGACCGGGAGCTATCCGCCCTGGGTGCTGTACCCGTGCGCGCTGGGCATGATGGTGCTGTCCAAGTCGTTCAGCGTGCTGCGCAGTGCGGTGACGCCGCGGGTGCTGCCGCCGACCATCGATCTGGTCCGGGTGAATTCCCGGCTCACCATGTTCGGGTTGCTGGGCGGCACCGGTCTGGGTGGTGGCCTCGCCGCCGCTTTCGAGTACACCTTCGGGCTGATGCATCTGCCGGGCGCGCTCTACGTCGTCGCCGTCGTGGCCGTCGCGGGCTCGGTCCTGACCATGCGCATCCCCAAATGGGTCGAGGTCACCGAGGGCGAGGTGCCGGCGACGCTGTCGTACCACGCACCGACCGAGCAACTCCGGCACCCGCATCACGGCAAGTCCCCGCGACAGCCGTTGGGCCGCAATATCATCACGTCACTGTGGGGCAACTGCACCATCAAGGTTCTGGTCGGGTTCCTGTTCCTCTATCCGGCGTTCGTCGCCAAGTCGCATGACGCGAGCGGCTGGGAGCAGCTGAAGATCCTCGGGCTCATCGGCGCCGCCGCGGGCATCGGTAACTTCGCCGGCAACATCGCCAGTGCCCGGCTGAAGCTGGGGCAGCCCGCACAGGTAGTGGTGCGCGCGACCGTCATCGTCACCGCCGCCGCCATCGCCGCCGCGGTGGCCGGCAACCTGATGGTGGCCGCGGCGGCAGCGCTGATCACCTCGGCAGCCACGGCGATCTCCAAAGCGTCGCTGGACGCCTCGCTGCAGCACGACCTGCCCGAGGAGTCGCGGGCGTCGGCCTTCGGCCGGTCCGAGTCGGTGCTTCAGCTGGCCTGGGTGATCGGCGGCGCCGTCGGTGTGCTGATCTATACCGACCTCTGGGTCGGGTTCACCGCGGTCAGCGCCCTGCTGATCCCCGGGCTGGCCCAGACCCTCGTGAGCTACAACGGAGGCTCACTGATCCCGGGCTTCGGCGGCAACCGGCCCGTACTAGCCGAGCAGGAGGGCCCCTTGCCTGAACGACAGACCGATCCCACAGTGCCCCACGGGATGCGCCAAGGATGGATATGAAACGAGTTCTCTCGCTATTGGCAGTGGTCGCGGTGCTGTCGGCAACGGCCACCGGGGTACTGATCTGGCGGCTGACGCGGCACCAGGGTCCCGACTTCCCCGAAATCAGCGCCTTCACCGATGGCCAGCTCGCCCGGGTGGGGCCCTACCGCTACTGCGACGTACACCTGAAGGCGTGCGACGTGCCCGCGACCACCGGCGAGCTGCATGTAACGGCGCGCCATCCCGTTCAGCTGTCGGTGCCGCAGGCCATCGCGCGAGCGCCGTGGGTGCTGCTGCTCGCCTACGAAGACGGCGGCTCCGCGGTCCGCGAGTTCCGGCCGGACAAGCGACTGGCCGTCACCATCCCGA
Source organism: Mycolicibacterium sp. HS_4_1 (assembly GCF_054515875.1). Classification (NCBI taxonomy): domain Bacteria; kingdom Bacillati; phylum Actinomycetota; class Actinomycetes; order Mycobacteriales; family Mycobacteriaceae; genus Mycobacterium; species Mycolicibacterium sp. HS_4_1. Next base: position 671,862 of record NZ_CM137261.1, on the reverse strand, counting down.
CCGTCGACCCGCATCACGGCAAGTTGCTCGGTCTCGCGGTCCAGCTGCCTACCCTGGCAAGGGATTCCGACGGCAACGAGTTCCCGCTACCGCACGCCGAGTGGTCGGTGCGGACCGTCTGGCCGTAACCGCGAATGGCCACTTGTTGCACGGATTTTCGCGATTTCCGTGTCACAGGTGGCCACTCGGCGTGGGGGTCAGGCGCCGTGGCCGGCCGGCACCCGCTCGCCCGCACGGACCGGACCGGGTGGCGTGCCGTCACCGAAAGGCCTGCCGCCCAACGCCTCCCGGCCGTGCGGCAGGAGCCAGCCGGCGAGCTCGGGGCCCTTCGGCACGATCTGCGTCGGATTGATGTCCGCGTGCACGATGTAGTAGTGCTGCTTGATTTGTACGAAGTCGACGGTGTCGCCGAAACCGGGCGTCTGGAACAGGTCCCGGGCATACGCCCACAGCACCGGCATCTCGGAGAGCTTGGACCGGTTGCATTTGAAATGCCCGTGGTAGACGGGGTCGAACCGAGCCAGCGTCGTAAACAGCCGCACGTCGGCCTCGGTGATGGTGTCTCCCACGAGATACCTTTGGCCGCTGAGCCTTTCGGTCAACCAGTCCAACGCAGTGAACAGTCGGTCGTACGCGGCGTCGTACGCCTCCTGTGACCCGGCGAAGCCGCAGCGATAAACCCCGTTGTTGATCTCGGTATAGACGCGCTGCGCAACCTCGTCGATCTCGGCGCGCAGATACTCCGGATACAACTGCGGCGCACCGTCGCGGTGGTAGGCAGTCCATTCGGTGGACAGGTCCAGCGTCAGCTGCGGGAAGTCGTTGGTCACGACCGCACCGGTGGGCACGTCGACGATCGCCGGCACCGTGATGCCCTTGGGGTAGTTCGGGTCACGCTTGAAGTACGCGTCCTGCAGGCGCGGAATCTTCAGCACCGGGTCGACGCCACCGGGGTCCAGATCGAACGTCCAGCTGCGCTGGTCGTGCGTCGGACCACAAAAGCCAATGGAGAGAACGTCTTCCAGGCCCAGGAGTCGGCGAACGATGATGGCGCGGTTGGCCCACGGACAGGCCCTGGCGACGATCAACCGGTACCGGCCCGGTTCGACGGGAAAATCGCCACCCGCCTCCGGACCATCTGCTCCGCGCGTGCGCGAAGTTATCCGGGTGCTGATGTAGTTCGTGTCGCGGGTGAATTCAGAACCTGAGTTGACGTAGGACACGACCCCAGTCTGCTCGCCCGACGTTGGCTTGTGTGCGTGAAATCAATCGATTTTCGAACACAAGCCGACGTTCGGCGCGGCGATCAGGCGTCGAGCTCGCGCGCGACGGCCTTGACCACCTCGGACACCTTGCGGGCGGTCTTGCGGTCGGGGTAACGGCCCCGGCGCAGCTCGGACTGCACGACGTCCTCGAGGAGGGTGATCATGTCCGACACCATGCCGTGCAGCTCGTCGGGCGTGTGCTTGTGCTCGGGAGCCGACGCCTCGCGACGGGTGCGCGACAGGCTCGGCGGCGGGTCGATCAGCTTGAGGCTCAGAGCCTGCGGACCACGGCGGCCGGCGGCGACGCCGAACTCGACGCGCTGACCGGCCTTGAGACCTTCAACGCCGGCGGGCAGCGCCGAAGACCGGACGTAGACGTCCTCGCCCTCTTCCTGTGAGAGGAAGCCGAAGCCCTTCTCCGTGTCGTACCACTTAACCCGGCCGCTTGGCACTGGTCTCACCTGCTCGTTCTCAACATACGGTTACATAACGAAAGCGCCCCACCTCCGCAGGACGCGTTGGCGTTGATTCTACTCGGCCACCTCAGATCGCAGCATCCCCATTACTCGGTAGGCTGAAGGTTCTATTTATAGGAGGTGACATGCGCCTGGTCCTGAACATCATCTGGCTGGTTTTCGGTGGGTTCTGGCTGGCGCTTGGCTACTTCCTCGCCGCCCTGATCTGCTTCATTCTCATCGTCACCATCCCGTTCGGCGTCGCCGCGGCCCGCATTGGCGTGTACGCGCTGTGGCCGTTCGGCCAGACGGTGGTCGACAAGCCCGGTCCGCGTCCCGGTGCGTTGGTCGGCAACGTGATCTGGCTGGTGTTGTGCGGCTGGTGGTTGGTGCTCGGCCACATCGCCACCGCCATCGCCCAGGCCATCACCATCGTGGGCATCCCGCTGGCCCTGGCCAACCTCAAGCTGATCCCGGTGTCGCTGCTGCCCCTCGGCAAGCAGATCGTCCCGGTCGATCAGACACACCCTGCTCCGGCCTGGCAGAGATAGATGACGCTCACGCCTCTCGGCCTGCCCACCGTCGTCCGGCCCGTCGGCGCGGCGCCCGCGTCCGGACCTCTGATCGACACATATGGCCGAGTGGCGGCCGACCTGCGCGTCTCCCTGACCGACCGCTGCAACCTGCGCTGCACCTACTGCATGCCGGCCGAGGGCCTGGACTGGCTGCCAGGTGCCGACCTTTTGACGCTCGACGAGCTGACGCGGCTGATCGGGGTGGCCGTGACCCGTCTGGGCATCACCGGCATCCGGTTCACCGGCGGTGAGCCGCTGCTGTCACCCCATCTGGAGGACGTCGTCGCGGCGGCGGCCGCGCTACAACCGCGGCCGGCCATCGCCGTAACCACCAACGGCGTCGGACTGGCCAAACGTGCGTCGGCACTGAAGAAAGCCGGGCTGAATCGCGTCAACGTCTCGCTGGACACGTTGGACCCGGACCGGTTCGCGGCCATCACCCGGCGCCGCCGGCTTCCCGAGGTGCTGGACGGCCTGGCCGCCGCGAAGGATGCCGGTCTGAGCCCCGTCAAGGTCAACGCGGTGCTCGACCCGGAAACGGGCCTGGACGACGCCCCGGCGCTGTTGCATTTCTGCCTCGAGCATGGCTACCAGCTGCGCATCATCGAGCAGATGCCACTGGATGCGGGGCACCATTGGCAGCGCGGTTCGGTCCTGCAGGCCGACCAGATTCTGGCGGCCCTCCGCCGGGAATTCACCTTGCGCCCGGACCCGGCACCGCGGGGTTCGGCGCCGGCCGAGCTCTGGCAGGTGCACGACGATGGGACGGTGCTGGGCACCGTCGGCGTCATCGCGTCGGTCTCCGCGGCGTTCTGCGGCACGTGTGACCGCACCCGGTTGACGGCCGACGGCCAAGTGCGCAGCTGTCTGTTCTCGCAGCAGGAGACGGACTTACGGGCGTTGCTGCGACGCGGCGCCGACGACGATGCGCTGGAAGCCGCCTGGCGGGCCGCGATGTGGGCCAAGCCGGCGGGCCACGGAATAAATGATCCGGGTTTCGTCCAGCCGGCCCGCCCGATGAGTGCGATCGGCGGCTGACATTGACCGAAATGCTGGTGACGGTGCGCTATTTCGCCGCCGCGAAGGCCGCAACCGGGATCGAGACCGAAACGTTGCAGCTCAATGAGGGCGTAACCGTCCGCGATCTGGTGCACTCCATTGGTACGCGTGGGGCAGATGTGGCAAAAGTGCTCTCACGCTGCTCGTTTCTGCGCGACGGCGTCGCCGTGCGCGATCTGGACACCGCCCTCGCTACGGCTGAGACGATCGATGTCCTTCCCCCCTTCGCCGGCGGCTAACTGTGAAATGCCTCACATAACGAAACAGTAACGACCTGGCTGAAGCCAGCCTGACCGGCATTGATACCTGCAAAAACGCCGAAACAGCCAGCGGCTTTAAAGTCCTCTCATAATTTGCTGGAGGCCGAAACGCCGAAAATCGGCCGAGGTGACGGAACCCACCCGACCCGATACCGTCATCTCTCAAGCCAGAGCAACCCTTTGGCACCCGCACTTGAAACGCCTAGCTCCATCCATCAAGTGCGGCCGACGACAAACCCGTGGATGGAGGCGGGGGACCCAACCGGTCCACCGAAGAAATCAGGACCAGGAGCCTCGGCTCCTTGGGGTGAAGCCTGCTTTGCAGGCCGGGCAACCTCTCCAGCCCGAACCCGACAGCTGACCTCGCAGGCGTTGACGAGAGGACTGCTTTTTCTATGAGTGGACGCCACCGTAAACCGACCACGTCCAGCGTCTCTGTCGCCAAGATCGCCTTCACCGGCGCGGTCCTGGGTGGCGGCAGCATCGCCCTCGCAGCTCAGGCCTCCGCCGCCACCGACGGCGAATGGGACCAGGTAGCCCGCTGCGAATCCGGCGGCAACTGGGCCATCAACACCGGCAACGGCTACCAGGGCGGGCTGCAGTTCTCGCCCAGCACCTGGAGCGCCCACGGCGGTGGCGAGTACGCCCCGGCCGCGAACATGGCCAGCAAGGAAGCACAGATCGCTGTCGCGGAGCGCGTCCTGGCCAGCCAGGGCCGCGGTGCCTGGCCGGTGTGCGGACACGGCCTCTCCGGCTCCACCCCGCGCAATGCGGTGAATACCCCGGTCAAGGCTCCCGCCCCCACGATCGACAACACCGAGCTCAACGCCCCGGCCGATCCGGCTCCGGTGCAAGACGCCGCCGCTCCGCTGGACGCACCGGCACCGGCTCCTGACGCCCCGACCATCGTCAACGTCGCCAACGACGTCCCCGCTCCCGAGGCGCCGGCCCTGGACGTACCCGAAGCCCCCGCTCCCGCCCCCGAGGCTCCTGCCCCGGCTCCGGATGCCCCCGTCGTCGACGCACCCGCCCCGGATGCCCCCGCCCCGGCCCCGGCGCCCGTGATCCAGGCCGCCAACTGGGACACCAACCAGGCTCCCGCCGACAACGGCGCCTGGGCGCTGCACGCCAAGCAGGACCTGCCGGCCGACCCGGCCCCGGTCGTCGACGCGCCGGCTCCGGCGGCTGACGCCCCAGCCCCGGCTCCGGCCCCGGCTGCCCCCGCCGCGCTGCAGACCCCGCCGGACGGCACGCCGCACCTCGCCAGCCCCGCCAACCTGCCCCCTGGTTCGACCATGGAGCCGACCGATACCGGCGAGAGCTCCAACATGAGCTATCTCAGGGAGCTGTGGCACGCGGTGCAGAACAAGGACATCTCCGGCCGCGACGCCCTGCTCGCTGTCGCCTCGACGCGGACCGGCACGCCGGGCGGCGACATGCAGGCTCCGCCGAACGCTCCGGCGCCCGGCCCGGCCCCGGCTGCCGACATCGCGCCGGCTCCGGCCAACTAGTACGTATGAAGAAAAGCGCCTCGGTCATCGACCGGGGCGCTTTTCTTTGCGGTTGACCCTGATTCCAGGGCGCAGAAGTTCGAGTAGCCCGTGCCACCATCACAGGCTCAACACAAAACCTCGGCGGACGTCAGGCGGAGCCGACCCACTCGTCGGTGCCGTCGGTGAAGAACTGGTGCTTCCACACCGGCAGCCGCTCCTTGACGGTGTCGACCAGGAGCGCGCAAGTCCGGAAGGCCGCGGCGCGGTGATCGGCCGATACCGCCGCGACGAGGGCGGCGTCCCCGATGTTGAGCACGCCGATCCGGTGGCTGACGGCGATGGCTCGCACGCCTTCGGAGGCGGCTGCGACGTCGGCAGCAACCTCGGCCAGTACCTCAGCGGCCGACGGGTGCGCCGAGTACTCCAGTCGGGTCACCCCACGGCCGCCGTCGTGGTTGCGCACGACGCCCGCGAAGCTCACGACCGCTCCCGCGGCGCTGTGGTCGACCAGGGCCTCGTGGGAGGCGACATCGATCGACGATTCACTGAGGTCGGCACGCAGCACGATCACCCGGCATGGTCCTTTCCACTGAGCTGGTCCAGCGCATGGTCCAGCACCCCGGCCAGCACTCCCAGCCCGTCCTTCACTCCTCCGGATGACCCCGGCAGGTTGACGATCAAGGTCCGGCCGGCCACGCCACACACGCCACGCGACAGCACCGAAGTGGGGACGTGGGGCAGGCCGGATTGGCGGATCGCGTCGGCCAGCCCCGGGATCTGGTAGTCCAAGACCTCGAGGGTGGCCTGCGGGGTGGCGTCGGTCGGCGATATGCCGGTGCCACCTGACGTAAGGACGACATCCACGTCGTCAGCGATGGCCCGGCGCAGTTCGACCCCTACCGGCGTCCCATCGGTGACGACGACTGGCGCGGGCACGTCGAATCCGCGCTCGGCGAGCCAAGCGACGATCAACGGGCCGGTGCGGTCCTCGTAGACACCGGCGGCGGCGCGGGTGGAGGCGATGACGACGCGGGCGGTGCGGCCCACGTTGGCTGTCTGTTTCTTCGCGCAGGCGCTCATCAGTTCCGTCTGTTCTTCGCGCAGGCGCTCATCACCGCTCCCAGAGTCCGGTCTTGCCGCCCTCCTTGCGCAGCACGCGGATGTCGTCGATGCGCGCGGCCGGGTCGACGGCCTTGATCATGTCGTACAGCGTCAGCGCGGCGACACTGACGGCGGTGAGCGCTTCCATCTCGACGCCGGTGCGGTCGGTGGTGCGCACGGTCGCGGTGATGCCGATATCGGCACCGCCGGCGCCAGCCTCGAACGCGACCTCGACCTTGGTCAGCGCCAGCTGGTGGCACAGCGGGATCAGGTCACTGGTGCGCTTGGCGGCCATGATGCCGGCCACGCGAGCGGTCGCGAGGGCGTCACCCTTGGGTAGGCCGCCGCTGGTGATGAGGTCGACGACGTCGGCGCGGGTGCGCAGGACGCCCGCCGCGAGGGCGGTGCGCCGCGTGGCGTCCTTGGCGGACACGTCCACCATGTGGGCCGCACCCGATTCGTCCAGGTGCGAGAGCTCCACGGCTATTTGTTGACGACGGTGACCGGGTGCGTGTACGGCAGCGTCTCGGCCGGCAGCGGGAACTCCAATTCGCCGAACGGCGACAGCGCGCCGGTACGGTCCGTTGCCAGCTCACTCACGGCGTGGTCGTCACCGGACACCTCAGGCCAGCCGTTGTCGACGTACTGGTTCTTCTTCTTCTCAGCCACGGAGACATTGTGGCAGGCGCTGCGGCCGCTGGCGAGGCCGGGAGGCTGCTTTACGCTGGTCAGCAATGATCGACGATTCCCCGGGTGTGCCGTTGGGCTCCTGGCTGGCCGACATGTCGGATGCGCAGCTGGTGCAGCTGCTGCGCGCCCGCCCCGACCTTACCCAGCCGCCACCGGCAACCCTGTCAGCGCTGGCGGCCCGGGCGCAGTCCCGGCAATCGGTCAAAGCCGCGACCGACGATCTCGACTTTCTACAGCTGGCGGTGCTGGATGCCCTGCTGACGCTGCAGGCCACCTCCATCGCCGTGCCGACCGGCGCGCTGTTCAAACTGCTGGCCGGCCGCGCCACCAAGAAGATCGTCACCTCGGCGCTCGATGAGCTGCGGACCCGCGGCCTGGTGTGGGGCGGCGACTCGGTGCGAGTGGTGTCGGAGGCGGCGTCGGTGCTGCCCTGGTATCCGGGGCAGGTCACGGTCGAAGACCCGGACGGCGACGGCATCGCCGAGAAATTGGCCGGCATCGACACAGCACAGCGGGAGCTGCTGGAGCGACTGGCCGACGGGTCACCGATAGGCCGAACCAAGGACGCGGCACCCGGTACGCCCGCCGACCGCCCGGTGCCGCAGTTGATCGCGATGGGCCTGCTGCGCCGCATCGACGACGAGACGGTGATCCTGCCGCGGCTGGTCGCCCACGTGCTGCGGGGCCAGCCGCCGGGGCCGGCGACGTTGACGCCGCCGGTGCCGTCGACGCCGGTTCTGGCGGAGGCCGACGTCGACGCGGCGGCCGCCGGCTCAGCCATCGACGTGCTGCGGGAAGTTGAGCTGGTCCTCGAAACCCTTTCGGCGACACCGGTTCCCGAGCTACGTAGCGGCGGTCTCGGCGTCCGCGACGCCAAGCGGCTGACCAAGGTCACCGGTATCGACGAGCAGCGGCTGTCGCTGATCCTGGAACTTTGCGCGTCGGCCACGCTGATCGCGTCGGGCATCCCGGACTCCGACGACTACGACGACGGCCCGTACTGGGCACCGACCGTGGCCGCCGACCGGTTCATCGAATCGAGCGCCGCCACACGCTGGCATCTGCTGGCCACCACCTGGCTGGACCTGCCGTGCCGGCCCGGCCTGGTCGGCAAGCGCGGCCCGGACGGCAAACCCTATGCCGCCCTGACCAATGCGCTGTATTCGTCGGCCGCGCCGCTGGACCGCCGACTCCTGCTGACGGTGCTCGCCGAGCTGCCACCGGGTAGCACCATGGACACCGCCACCGCTTCGGCGGCGATGCTGTGGCGCCGGCCGCGCTGGACCGCCCGGCTGCAACCGGAGCCCACCGACGAATTGCTCACCGAGGCACATGCTTTGGGCATGGTCGGCCGCGGCGCCATCGCCGGGCCCATCCGGCTGCTGCTGGCGGGCGCGCCCGAAGAAGAGGTCACTGCCGCGATGGCGGCGGCCCTGCCCGACCCGATCGATCATTTCCTGCTGCAGGCCGACCTGACGGTCGTCGTCCCCGGGCCGCTGGAACGCGACCTCGCCGACCAGCTGGCGGCCGTCGCGGACATCGAATCCGCGGGCGCGGCAACGGTTTACCGCATCAGCGAGCAGTCGATCCGGCGCGCCCTGGACACCGGCCGGACCGCCAGCGAGATCCACACCCTGTTCGCCCGGCACTCCAAAACACCTGTGCCGCAGGGACTCACCTACCTGATCGACGACGTGGCCCGCCGGCACGGGCAGTTGCGGGTCGGCATGGCATCGTCGTTCATCCGATGCGAGGACCCGGCCCTGCTGGCGCAGGCCCTGGCCTCCCCCACGCTCGAGCAGCTGAGCCTGCGGGCGCTGGCCCCGACTGTCGCGGTGTCCCCCGCCCCGATCGCCGACGTGCTCGCGGGCCTGCGCACCGCGGGCTTCGCCCCGGCCGCCGAGGACTGGTCGGGCACCATCGTCGACTTGCGCCCGCTCGGGGCGCGGGTGTCCACGCCCATTCACCGTCGCACCTTCCGGCACCCCCAGCCGCCGAACGAGAAGACGCTCGGTGCGATCGTCGCCGTCCTGCGCCAGACCGGCCGCGGCGGCAACGGGGAGCGGCTGGACCCGGCGGCCGCCATCTCGTTGCTGACCGACGCCGCGCTGACCCAGTCATCGGTGGTGATCGGCTACGTCGACGCCGCGGGAGTGGCCACCCAGCGCGTGGTGTCGCCGGTGAACGTGCGCGGCGGCCAGCTGACCGCCTACGACCCGGCCGCCGGACGGGTCCGCGAGTTCGCCATCCACCGGGTGACCTCGGTCGTCGCGCCGGAATAGGGAGTTCCGGGGCCGCGTTTCCTCCACGAGCTGGAGGTACCTCCCGCTTGCGGTGGAAATGGACCGCTCGACTGCGTCTGGATAATGGACCGGATGGCCTGCGAGCAAGTAATGGAGTGGATGGCGCATGACTGACGGACCCCTGATCGTCCAGTCGGACAAGACGGTGCTGCTCGAGGTCGACCACGAGCGGGCCGGGGCGGCGCGGGCGGCGATCGCACCGTTCGCCGAACTGGAGCGTGCGCCCGAGCACGTGCACACCTACCGGATCACGCCGCTGGCGCTGTGGAACGCGCGCGCCGCGGGCCACGATGCCGAGCAGGTGGTCGACGCGCTGGTGTCGCACTCGCGCTACGCGGTGCCGCAGCCGCTGCTGGTCGACATCGTCGACACCATGGGCCGGTACGGGCGGCTGCAGCTGGTCAAGCATCCCGCGCACGGGCTCACGCTGGTGAGCCTGGACCGCGCGGTGCTCGCCGAAGTGCTGCGGAACAAGAAGATCACCCCGATGCTCGGCGCCCAGATCGACGACGACACCGTCATCGTCCACCCGTCTGAGCGCGGCCGCGTCAAGCAGATGCTGCTGAAGATCGGTTGGCCCGCAGAGGATTTGGCCGGCTACGTCAACGGTGAGGCACACCCGATCACGCTGGAGCAGGACAGCTGGAAGCTGCGCGACTACCAGGAGCTGGCCGCGGACTCATTCTGGGCCGGCGGGTCGGGCGTCGTGGTGCTCCCCTGCGGCGCGGGCAAGACGATGGTCGGCGCGGCAGCCATGGCCAAGGCCGGGGCCACGACTCTGATCCTTGTCACCAACACCGTCGCCGGCCGGCAGTGGAAACGCGAGCTGATCGCGCGCACCTCACTGACCGAAGAAGAGATCGGTGAATACTCCGGCGAGCGCAAGGAGATCCGGCCCGTCACCATCGCGACGTACCAGGTCATCACCCGCCGCACCAAGGGCGAGTACAAGCACCTGGAACTGTTCGACAGCCGCGACTGGGGCCTGATCATCTACGACGAGGTGCACCTGCTGCCCGCGCCGGTGTTCCGGATGACGGCCGACCTGCAGTCCCGCCGGCGACTCGGCTTGACCGCCACCCTGATTCGCGAAGACGGCCGCGAGGGCGACGTGTTCTCACTGATCGGGCCGAAGCGGTACGACGCCCCGTGGAAGGACATCGAGGCACAGGGTTGGATCGCGCCGGCCGAGTGCGTCGAGGTCCGGGTCACCATGACCGAGAACGAGCGCATGACGTACGCGACCGCCGAGCCCGAGGAGCGCTACAAGCTCTGCTCGACGGCGCACACCAAGATCGCGGTGGTGAAGTCGATCCTGGCCCGGCATCCCGATGAGCCGACCCTGGTGATCGGCGCCTACCTGGATCAGCTGGAAGAACTCGGCCAGGAGCTGGACGCCCCGGTGATCCAGGGCTCCACCAAGAACGCCGAACGCGAGGCGCTGTTCGACCAGTTCCGGTCGGGTGAGATCCGCACGCTGGTGGTGTCGAAGGTGGCCAACTTCTCCATCGACCTTCCGGAAGCCTCTGTGGCCGTTCAGGTTTCGGGGACGTTCGGGTCGCGGCAGGAGGAGGCTCAGCGCCTGGGTCGGCTGCTGCGCCCCAAGGCCGATGGCGGCGGCGCGGTGTTCTACTCGGTGGTCTCGCGCGACAGCCTCGACGCCGAGTACGCCGCACACCGGCAGCGCTTTCTCGCCGAGCAGGGCTACGGCTACATCATCAAAGATGCCGACGACCTGCTAGGACCCGCTATTTAGCATCACCGCGCTCGCAGAGCGCGCGATGACGTTCATTCCGCCTAACGCGCCGGCTGTTTGACGACCGTCAGCAGCACCACCGAGTCGGCGAGCGCCTTCAGGCTGTGCCGGCTGGACGGGATGATGATGTGGTCGCCGGCCATCCCGTCCCAGCTGGCCTGTTCGGCGACGAGCCGCACCCGGCCCTGCAGCACCTGAAGGGTGGCCTCGCCGGGGCTCTCGTGTTCGGCCAACTCGTTGCCGTCGGCGAGCGCGATCAGCGTCTGCCGCAACGCGTGCTCGTGGCCGCCGAAGACCGTGTGTGCGCTGCGCCCGCCGTTGCCGTTCTTCGCGGCGTCCAGATGCTGACGGGCCAGGGCGGTCAAAGAGATCTTCTCCATGCTCTGACTATCCGCCTCAGCACAGCCCGTGGCGACCCTTTGGCGGTTTAAATCACGCGCAGCGAATCCCCCTCATTGGGGAAACGCCGAGCCAGTGCGTCGAGCATCCGCTGCACCTCCAGGAGCCGCCGACGCAGCGCCAGCAGCGCGTCGGACGGCCGCCCCGAACCCGGTTCCCCGGTGCTCTGCCCACGTCGGGATCGACGCTCCAACAACGTCATCTGATCTTCCAGATCGGCAACCTCGTCCAGTAGCAGCGCCGTGAACAGGCGCGATTGCGCGAGGTCGGCGCGGTGCGCGGGCCGGGGCCGGGTATCGACCCGCGACCGGCCGCTCACGACACCGGGGCGCACCGTGCGCCGGGTGGCAGTGGCATGTGAGGGGATCGGCACCGGAACGGCTCGGCGTCCGGTTTCGCGCGTCGTCGGCAACATGGCGCAATGATCACCGAGGTTGCACCTTTGCGCTACCAGCCGTTCATCTTCCCGACCGGGACCAGACACCTGGCAGTAACGGCCGGAGCCGAGCCCCGCCGCGCTACACGACGACGTAAGTCGAGTCGATCACCTGATTGTTGACGAGGAGCTTCACCCACACGAACAGGGTGCCGACTGTATCGAGGCCACCGGTCCGGTGCGCGTAGTCGCCTTGCCCCGCAGGCAGTCCGCTCGGTGACGGGATGTGGACATAATCCAAGATGTGCGGAGCGGTAAACGAGTTCGTGTGGTCGAGCACGTACCAGTCGACCGCAAAAGGCGGCGACGTCGCACTGCCGCTGTTGAGCACCTCGATGAACATGTCCATCTCGACGCCCCGCGGAAATCCGGGTGGGACGCTCGCTACCGGTGGCACGAGATGTAGATCCCCTATCGGAGGCAATTTGGTTTGGAAGTCGAACGTGTTCGACGTCGCCTGCCCGCCACTGTTGACCGCAGTGACTTGCCACTGATATGTCGTCGCCTCATTGAGCGGCGGGGGCGTGTAACTGGTCGTCGTCACGGTCTGGCTGACAACTGAACCGGGCATGGCCTGGATATGGAACGAATCGGCACTCTGGGGCGTTCCGGCGGCTGGGTCCTTCCAGACGAACGTCGGCTGCAAACCAACGTTATGCGCGCCATTTGGCGGCTGCAGCAGAATCGGCGCCACCGGGTACCTCTTCGTGACGGTGACCGGCGGCGTGGGATCCCCGTGCTGACCGCACATGGTCTGCGTACAGGACAACTGTTGACCCACTTGCAACGTCGCCGACAGCGGGACAGGCGTGGCTTCGAGGTTACCAACCGAAATCGCCGAGCCCAGCCATTGATTTCCGGCGGTGTAGACGTCGATGAGCGCGCCGGCAGCTTTCGAATCAACGAAGCAGTAGTTGTAACCGGCGTCGACGGGCTGCACAAAACTAGGTTGCGGAACCGGACCGGGATACACGGGGAAGGGACCGTATTTCATCCAATTGCCGCCACACCCTTGAAGATTGACAGTGACCTGCTCCCCTGCAATCAACGCGGGACTGACCGGAATCAGCGCAGCGATCTGGCCCTTACCGATCATGTTGTAGTAACCGCTGATGTGTTGGCCATTTTGATTGGTCATGAACACCAGAAAATTGCCAGGAATCGACTGCACCTCGACATAGACATACGCTGCACACGCATAGAGGTCGCTCACCTGGAGGCTGTCCGGCGATTGCGGCTGGCTGGCGACCTTCGATTTTGCCGACGGCCCCTTCTTACCGCCGCACAATTCCATGTGTGCTTCAAGCGTTGCCCCCGCCGACAGCGGTGGCGTGGTGAACGTGTAGGTGACGTCCGGGGCATCGGTTTCTCCGAGCTGCTGACCGTTCTCCGAGATCACTACCCGAACGCCAGGGATCAAATTGCCGAGAGCCACATGGGTGGTGCCGGGACAGGCAGTCGCGAGAAAGGTAGGCGCGTTGAGTTTGCCGACCGATTGCACGACGGCCGACGCGAACCCCGATGCCGTTTCCAACGGCGGGCCGGGTTCTTTGCAGCTAAAACCTTGCCGCACCCTGATCACGTCATTGATGACCAGCGGATTGATCCAGATAGGGCCTTGCGAAAGAGCGTAAGGCACAGTTTCTTCAGGCGTGGCGCTGTTGTTCCGGTATACCTCGACATAGGCGCCATCCACAACGCCTGCGAGGGACAGGCTGTTCTGACACTCGATCAGTGGTTGCTGAATTTGCGGCGGCAACAACGGCACCGGCGCAGCGGTCGCCGGGGGTGTCACCTGCGACGCCGTCACGCCGTTGCAGGCGTCCTGCCGGAGCGTCAGGCTTTGCCCGACGAACACTGTCGGGTCGTAGACGATATCGACGTTGCCATTGGCTGAAATCGCTGACCCTGCAGCCTGATTGCCTACGAGCGCTTGCACATTCGCTCCCGGCAGCGCGCCGGTGGCCCAGACCGCCCGACCGCAGCCGTGCAGATGGGTCTGCAAGGTCAGCGCGCTCAACTGCGACGGGACGCCCTGCACGACAACCGGGAGGCTGGCCGGGCTGGAGTCTCCATTGAATGTCTGACGCGCAGTAACCGTCTGATTGGCCTGCAATGCAACGCCCACGGGATAGGCACTATCGGAGACGGTCGAGACATGCGAACCCACAGCGTTGCCATTGACGATGATCTCGATAGTGGCTCCAGCGATATTGCCGCGAACTTCCACTGTTGTACTGCAAGCGCTGAGCGGTCCGACTACTTCTGGCGCAAATAGGCTCATTTCCGTTCGCTCCTCAGAGATTGCCCCCGGGCACGGTTTCAAGCATTTCCTCGCACTGGCCTGGACGCTACGGGTACCGCACGCGGCAATATCAGAAATAGCGCAATTCACAGCAACCATTACGATTGCCGTGAAATTCGTTAATGCAAGTAATCAAGATGCGGATACGCACATCACGAAATCGGGAGCCGGCCGCCCGAGACCACCCCCAGAACTGCTCAACCCACACCGGCGGCCGCAGCGGCGGTGCGTCGACCAGAAACCCGTCCATGCCGGCTAGGGCGTGTCTGACAAATGGGGTAGCCACAGGGTGACCGCTCTCAGGACTGCTGCGGCGCGGTAGACGATGGCGAGCTTGTCGTAGCGGGTGGCCAGTCCGCGCCATTGCTTGACGTCATTGAAGTTGCGTTCAACGACGTTGCGGCCCTTGTAATCTTGGGCGTCGAAGGCCGGGGGCCGGCCGCCACGGCAGCCCCGTCGTTTCCGGTTGGCGACCTGATCGGAAGGTTCCGGGATCACCGCGCCGATCCGGCGTCGCCGCAGCAAGGTCCGGGTGGCTCGACTCGAATAGGCCTTGTCTGCGCGGACGCGATCGGGGCGGGTGCGGGGCCGTCCGCCGCCGGGGCGGTCGACTCGCAGATGGGCGAGCAAATGCTCGAACACCGGGCCATCGTGGGATTGACCGGCGCCCACGAGCACCACCAACGGCCGCCCGCGACCGTCGACCAGATGGTGAATCTTGCTGGTTAACCCACCGCGGGAGCGGCCAATACCGTGGTCAGGCGGCTCGATCGCCAGATTCGTGTAATTCGACCCAGCCCCCTGTGTCACGGGTGAGGTTCGTGGCGTGCTGATGCGCGCGAGCGATCGTGGAATCGACCGCCACCGCCCAATCGATCATCCCGGCCTCATCAGCGGCCGCCAGCAACCGGGCCAACACCGCATCCCAGGTACCGTCGGCGCTCATCCGCCGGTGCCACGTCCAGATCGACTGCCACGGACCGAACACCTGCGGCACGTCACGCCAGGCAATGCCACACCGGTACCGGTAGATGATGCCCTCAACCATCGACCGAGCATCCTGGAAAGGTCTGCCCCGCTTACCCGTTCGAACCGGAAGCAGATCCTCGATCAACGACCACTGGGCATCGGAGAGCAATTGGAACCGCGACATTCCTCAAGTCTCAGGCACCACACCTGAAACTTTTGTCAGACACGCCCTAGTCACTGAGCGCGGGGATGACCTCGCGCTCGAAGGCCTCGATGCTCGACCTGTCGTACGCGGCTTCCGGGAAGTAGATGATCGCGTACTCGCACCCCAAGTCCTTCATCTTCCGGAGCCGCTCCACAACCTGTTCCGCTGTGCCACAGTCCGACTCGGCCGACGACATGCTCGCCAGCATCGCATCGACGGCAGCCTCGTGCGCGACGGCGACCTGACGCTCCCGGATGCGCGCGATGCGGGCCGCGACGTCGGCCTCGGACTCCCCGATCACCACGTTGAAGTTCGCCGAGCGGACGATGCCGGCGTAGTCGGTACCGACTTCGCGGCAATGCTGTTGCAGCACTTCCGATTTGTGCGAGAAGCCGACGGGCTCGGACGTGAAGTTGGTGTACTGCGCGTACTTGGCGGCGATCTTCAGCGTCACCTTCTCACCGCCACCCGCGATCCACAGCGGAATACCGTCCGCCTGCAACGGTTTCGGCTGCACGATGGCACCGTCAACCTGGTACTGCTTGCCGTCGAAGCTCACCACTCCGTCGCGCCACGCGGTGCGCATGATCTGCACGCCCTCATCGAGCCGCGCCAGCCGCACGCCGGCCGACGGAAAGCCGTAACCGTAAGCGCGCCACTCGTGTTCGTACCAGCCGCCGCCGATACCCATCTGCACCCGGCCGCCGGAGATGATGTCGGTGGTCGCGGCGACCTTCGCCAGATACGCGGGGTTGCGGTAGCTGATCGCGGTGCACATCTGGCCCAGCTTGATCCGCGACGTCGTCGCCGCGTAGGCCGCCATCAACGTCCACGCTTCATGCGTGGCCTCCGCGGTCGGCATCGGCACGGTGTGGAAGTGGTCGTAGACCCACAGCGAATCCCACGGGCCACCGTCGGCATACGCGGCGAGGTCACGCATCACCTGCCATTGATCCTGTGGGGCGATGCCCACCAGATCGAGTCGCCAACCTTGCGGGATGAACAGTCCGAAGCGCATGGTCCCGACTTTAGGACGGCCCGGGCGCAGGCGCGCTCGAACGTCGCCGTCAATCGGCGTCGGTCGCCACCGGGCACCGCACTTAGGCTGGAGAACATGGCACCAGAGTTGCGCGTCGAACCACAGGCCCTGACTGCCGCGGCGGGCACCATGACGTCGTGCGGTTCGGCCATCGGCGCTCTCACGCCGGGCGAGCCCCTGAATTCGGCCGCTGCGGGCATGCCCGGACTCGCCACCGGTGCCGCGTGCCAACGCGTGGGCCCGCAACTGAACACCGACTGCCAGAACATGGGCAAGGCAGTCACCGGGTTCGCCGACTCACTGCGCACCGCGGTGACCAAGTACCAGAGCACCGATGCCACGGCAGGCGCCGCCATCGGAAAGACCATGCCCGGCCACTGAACCGCCCGACCAGACGCGAAATCCGCCGTTCACCCACCGTTCGAACTGTGTCCCTACGATCCGCCCTTACCCACCGACGCTGCGGGTAAGGCAGGCGCAGCCGGTGTCGCAGCCGAGTCCGGGCAACCATTGCCCCGAGACGGGTGAAAACATCAGGAGCACAACATGATCGACACGCTCGAGATCGGCTTGCGGATCGGGGCCGGCCTGGCCCTGGGCGCCGCCATCGGCATGGAGCGGCAATGGCGTTCCCGTAATGCCGGGCTGCGCACGGCCGCGCTCGTCAGCCTCGGCTCGACCCTGTTCGTCGTCATGGGTGGGTACTCGTTCACCGGAGTGCATGCCGACCCGACCCGGGTGGCCGCCCAAGTGGCCTCCGGCATCGGCTTTCTCGGCGCCGGCGTCATCATGAAGCAGGGTGCCACCATCTCCGGTCTCAACACCGCGGCCACGCTCTGGGCTGCCGCGGCGGTCGGAGCGCTCGCCGGCGGAGGCATGCTGGTGCCCGCGGCGATCGGCGCGGGTGCCGTCATCGCGGCCAACGTCGTCCTGCGGCCCATCGGGCGCACCCTGGACCGCCATCAGGGCCCCGGCACCGAGAAGACGTCCGCCGAATACCGGTTCGAGGTGCGGTGCCCGACCAGCGCGGAGACCCGGATCCGCGGACTGGTGTTCGACGCCATCTCGCGCCCCAACCTCACGGTGCAGTCCATCGCCGCCACCGACCTGCCCGACGACCAGGGCGTCCGGATCGCCGCCACCGTCATCGCCGACGAACGCGACGACCACCAGATCGAAGCCGCCCTCGCCGATGTCATCAAGGCACCCGAGGTGACGGCCGTACGGTGGACCGCCGACGAGATGTCCCTGGCCGACTAGCGCATGAGGTCGGTTAGGGAGCCAGCAGCATCTTGTATTGCGCGGCCGTCTCCTGCCGTGCGCCGGTGTCACTCGCGTTGTGCACGGAGATGACGGAATTGTTCAGCGCGGCAAAGCAATAGAAGACCGAACCGTTGGTCATCGTCGGATCGACCTCGGATTGCACGCAGCGGCTTCCCCGCAGGAAGTCGACGGCATTCACCGGATGCGCCGCCACCTCGACGCGCGCGGTGAGGTCGGCAAGATCGTTCACGAGTTTGGCCGCTGCCGCCGCATCGCGCACCTGGTAGACGGTGGTGTGGTTGTAGGTCATCGAGTGCAGTCCCGCTGCCGCGAAAAGCGGCGCGGTGTCGACGGGATCATCCTGGAACTGCAGCGCGGCCCGCGGTAGATAGGTACCGGCCTTGGCGCTGAGCGGGCGAGTGCTCGGCGGGTCCGGGTAGGTGGGCGGCGACATCGTGTGCGACAGCAGGCCGGTCGGATCCATGGCGAGGGATGCGAACTGCGCCGGATCGGTCGGTACGAACTGATCGATCCGCGGCACCTGCGCGTCCAGCGTCGCGGCAATCGCCGCCACGGCACTGTCCTGCTGTGGCGCGTAGACGAGCTGGCCCAGCACGTACTGGCCGTGCGGGGTGAACGAGTACATCGTCACCGGCTGATCGGGGCTGACGCTCGCGGTGTAGCTGTACGTGGTCGCCCGGGCCTCGGGATGTCCGGGGATGGGTACCGGGTGATCCACCGCCGGCGCCAGCCCCGCAACCGCGGCGGCCAGGTCAGCGGCGGCCGCGGCGGCCGCAGCCGCGTCGGGGAAGCGCAGGACGGCGTTCATCAACCGCCACTGCTCGGGGTCCAGCCGATCGGATGCAAAGCCATAGAGCAGGTGGTGCGCCTTCACTGTGTCGGCCACCCCGGCCGGTATGACCGTGCCGAGTGCCGCGGCATCGGTGATGACGACGGCCCGTGACAGCCCCGGTACCACCATCTGCGGATCGACCTCCCAGGGACCGACGACGTTGTCCGCCATCCGGCGGGCGTCGATCTGGGCACCGATCAGCGGCGCTCCCGCCAGACCCAGCGGCGCCGTGGGCGTCACCGGGAAGTTACCGCTACCAAGGAGATTCACATCGACCGCGGCGGGTGCGTGAGCGCCTTCGGCCGTCCCCGCCTCGGTGCTGGCGCAGCCTGCCACCACCAGCGTCGCCAGCGCCACCAGTACCAACCGCGGGGGCATGGGTCAGCCCGGCACGCGGTTGTTGATCTTCAGCCCCGCGAACAGCGCCAGGACCAGCACGAAGAACCCGACCCGGGTCCAGCTGCCGCTGGCGTCGCCGCGGATGGTCTGGTAGCCGATCTGCGCCTGCAGGTTGGCGTAGACACGGGTCAGCTGGTCGAGGGTCTCGGCCCGGAATGTCTCGCCGCCGGTTATTTTGGCGATCTTCTGCATTGTGACGTCGTCGGTCGGGACGGGCACTTCCTGGCCCTCGTAGGTGATGACGCCCGACGGGGTACCGAACGAGATGGTCGAGATCACGACGCCCTGGTCCTTGGCCGCCCGCGCCGCGGTAAACGCACCGCGGGGGTCGTTCGGGTCGGCCGGCACCGTCTCTTTTCCGTCCGACATCAACACGATGTGGGCCGGCGGCGGGCCGTCCCCGCCTCCCATGACGGCATCCAGGGTGGCGATGGCCTGCAATGCCGTGAAGATGCCCTCGCCGGTCGCGGTACGCGGTGCCGGTTCCAGCGAGTCGATGGTGCGCGCCACGACGTCATGGTCGCTGGTCGGTGCCACCAGCATCGTTGCGCTGGAGGAGAATTCGACCAGTCCGACGCTGATGCCGTTGGTCAGGCCGTTGACGAACGTTTTGCCTGCGCTCTTCGCCGCTTCGATACGGCTGGGTTTGACGTCGGTGGCGATCATCGATTCGGAGACGTCGATGACGAGCATGACGACGGCGCGGTTCCGCGGAATGCGGATGTCGTGCGTCGGCCCGGCCATGGCGGTGGTGAGCAGCAGCAGCGCGACCACGAGCAGGACGGCCGGCACGTGGCGCCACCGGGACTGCGTCTTCGGGCGGGCCGCGACGACCTGCTCCAGCAGCTCGGTGTTGGCGAACCGCAGGACGCGCTTGCGGCGGGCCTTGCGTAGCAGTAGGTAGATGGCGACGGCCCCGACGACCGCGATCAGATACAGGAAGAACCAGGCACTGGAGAACCCGGACAGCGTCAGTGGCCCGACAAAGGGGATCTCCAACAGGCACTCTCCGTTGCGTTCGGCGTCGGTCCCTCAGACCGATATGGGGCAATCGTACCGACGCGAATGATTCTGGCACCGGATGCGGCTGGTTCCGGACGCCGTCAGCCCGTCAGTCCGACAGGCCGAGCGCCGCCATGGCGCCGTCCACGGTCGCCCGTTTCAACTGGTCCGCAGGAGCGTCTGGGAACTGCAGGCAGCAGTCCTGGAGACCGCCGAAGGCGATGACGGCGCGGGCGGACTGTTCGAGGGTGGGGCGACGCCCGAAGACGACCTGGTGATCGGTGCCGACGGCCTGCACTCCGGGGTCCGGCAGCTGACCTTCGGTGACCAGGCCCGGGAAGTGTTTCTCGGCGGCTATCTGGCGGTGGTGTCGGTGCCGAAAATGCTTGCGCCCAAAGGTGAAATGAGCGGGTATCTGGCGCCGCGGAAGATCGCCATGGTGTACAGCGCCGACCACCTCGAGGATGCCCGGGCGGTGTTCATGTTCCGGACCGACCAGCCGCTGGACTACCACCACCGCGATATCGCCGCTCAGCAGCGCCACTTGAGGAAGGCGTTCGAGGGCGTGAGTCCCGAAGTCGACCACTGGCTGGGAGAACTGGACACCACCCCCGCGTTCTACTTCGACGCGATCACCCAGCTGGAGATGAGCACCTGGTCGCGGGGGCGGGTCACGCTGATCGGTGATGCCGGGTACTGCCCCGGCCCGGGGGTCGGCGGCAGCACCAGCCTGGCGGTCTACGGCGCGTACGTTCTGGCGCACGCCTTGACGGCAGCCCGCGGCGATCACCCCGCCGCATTCGCCGCCTGTGAGCGCACCATGGCCGCGCCGGTGGCCGGCAGCCGCGCCATGGCGCGGGTCAACGCCAAGACCATCGTGCCCGGAACCAATTGGGGCGCAAGGGCGCTGCTCGGCGTCGCGCGCACGCTGTCGGTCTTGCCCAGCGGCCTCACGCAGCGGCTGGCCCGGCTCAACTCGAACGGCGTCCGGCTGTACGACACCATGCCGCTGCCGGACTGACGTCTTCCGGTGTGGCCGAAGCCGCTGCGATGTCACCCGTTTTCGCTACGTTGGGTTACATGGCCCTTTCCAAGGATGAACGCGAAGAATTTCTGGCCGAACCACACATCGGGGCACTGTCGGTCCACGCCGGCGCAGACCGCGGCCCCCTGACGGTGCCGATCTGGTACTCGTACACGCCCGGCGGCAAGCTGTGGCTGCTGACCGGGCTCGGCTCTCGCAAGCACAAGTTGATCGAGGCGGCGGGGCACCTGTCGCTGATGGCCGAGCGCCTGGAGCCCACTGTCCGCTACGTCGCCGTCGACGGTCCGGTGCTCAGCATCGAGACGGGCACCGATGAACAGCTGGTCGAGATGGCCGAACGGTACCTCGGCGAGGAGAAGGCCCCGGCCTACCTCGAGATGGCCCGGCGCGAGCACGGCCCCAGCGTGACAGTCACCGTCGACCCGAAGCACTGGCTGTCGGCCGACCTAGGGTCGCTGTGACGCCATGTCGTCCCGGCAGCGCTTATTCCGGTTCTTCTACCGGCTCGGCTTCACTCCGTGGGACGGGCATCCGCTGGCCACCAGCCTGCGTGAGCTCGTCGAGGGTGACGGAGCGCTGACACCGGGAACCGCGCTCGACATCGGTTGCGGCACCGGTGACAACGCGCTGTATCTGGCCGGGCTCGGCTGGGACGTGACCGGCGTCGACTACGTCGCGACGGCGGTCCAGAAGGCACGGGCCAAAGCCGCCGAGCGGGACGCTTCGGCCCCCGGCTCCGTGCGGTTCGACCAGGCCGACGCCACCCGGCTCACCGGCCAGGGCATCGGCGCGGACTTCGGGCTGATCATCGACAACGGCTGCCTGCACGGCATGAGCGCCAACGACCGCGACGCCTACGTGGGCGAGGTGACGGCGGTAGCGGCGCCGGATGCACGGCTGCTGATCGTCGCGTTCGTCCCGGGCGCCTTATTCGGGGTGCCCGGGATCGACCCGGCGGAGGTGCAGCGGCGGTTCGCGCTCGGGTGGACGCTACTGTCCAGCGGTGACGAGCCGGGCCTGAACCGCGGCGACAAGAACCCGGCGCGGTACTACCTGTTCGCCCGGCGGCGCACCTGACCGTTCGCGGTCAGCCTCCGGAGCCAAGCTGTCGGCGTCCGGGCGTAGCGTGGCCCCATGGGCGAACTTTCCGACGATGTGATCGCTTTTCTCTCCGAAGGCACACGCACCGCGGTGCTCGGCTGGGTAGCGGCCGACGGTCGGCCGCTGTCCGCACCCGTGTGGTTCGTGGTCGACGACGGTGCGCTGGTATTCAACACCGGCAAGGACACCGCCAAGGGGCGGGCGCTGGCCCGCGACCCACGGGTGGTGTTGTGCGTCGACGACACCACCCCGCCGTACGCATTCGTCCAAGTTCAGGGCATCGCGTCGATCAGTGAGGATCCCGACGAGCTGCTCGACATCGCCACCCGCACCGGCGGCCGCTACATGGGCGCCGACCGCGCCGAGGAATTCGGCAGGCGCAACGGCGTGCCGGGCGAACTCGTGGTCCGGGTCAAACCCACGAAAGTCATTGCCGCGTTTGACGTGGCGGATTGAGGAGATCATGGCCGACCTCTCCGCCTTCGCCGAGTTGTCCGCACGCGACCACGGGCTCTGCGTGCTGAACACCCTGCGCGGTGACGGCAGCATCCAGTCCTCGGTGGTCAATGCCGGGGTGATGCCACATCCGAGCACCGGTGAGCCGGTCGTCGCGCTCGTCGCCATCGGCGCCACCCGCAAGCTGCGCAATCTGCGCGCCGATCCCCGGACTTCCGTTGTCGCACATGCCGGTTGGCAGTGGCTGACGGTCGAGGGCACCGCCGAGGTCATCGGCGCGGACGACACTGATGCCGAGACCCTGCGGGTGTTGTTACGCAACGTCTTTACCGCCGCCGGTGGGACGCACGACGACTGGGACACCTACGACCGCGTCATGCGCGAAGAAGGTCGCGCCGCGGTGCTGATCTCACCGACTCGGGTGTACTCGAACCCTGCGCGATAACCCCCAGGAAACGCGAAAACCCCCAAACCCGTAGGGATTTGGGGGTTTTCGCGATTGTTTGCGCTAGCTGACTAGCTCTCCAGCGAAGCCGGCGGCAGGAAGCGGTCGCCGTACTTGGCGGCCAGTTCCTTGGCCCGGGCCACGAAGGCCGCCTTGCCGACGCCGAGCTCGCCCTGGTAGCCGACGATGAACTGCGCCGAACCACCGGTGTACGGCGGGAAGCCGATACCCATGATCGAGCCGATGTTCGCGTCAGCGGTCGAGGTCAGCACGCCCTCGTCGATGCACTTCTGGGTCTCGAGTGCCTCGGCGAACAGCATGCGGTCGATCATGTCCTGCAGCGGCAGTTCGGTCGAACCCGAGTTGAAGGCGTCCTTCAGACCCGGCCACAGCTGAGTGCGCTTGCCGTCGACGTACTCGTAGAAGCCCGCGCCCTTCAGGCGCGACGGGCGACCGAGTTCGATCATCTTCTCGACGACAGCCTCGGCCGGGTGCCCGACATAGGTGCCACCCTCGGCCTCGACGCCCTCCTTGGAAGCCACGGCGATCTTGTGCATGAGCTCCAGGTTGAGCTCATCCGAAAGCTGCAGCGGAGCCGCTGGGTAACCGGCCTGCGAACCAGCCTGCTCGATGGACGCGGGCGCGACGCCCTCGCCCAGCATGGCCAGCGCCTCGTTGACGAAGGTGCCGATCACGCGCGAGGTGAAGAAGCCACGGCTGTCGTTGACGACGATCGGGGTCTTCTTGATGGCGAGGGTGTAGTCGAAGACCCGGGCCAGCGCCTCGTCAGAGGTCTTCTCGCCCTTGATGATCTCCACCAGCGGCATCTTGTCGACAGGCGAGAAGAAGTGGATACCGATGAAGTCCTCCTGGCGCTTCACGCCGGTCGCCAGACCGGTGATGGGCAGCGTGGAGGTGTTCGAGCCGAGCAGCGCGTTGGGCTCGACGATGTCCTCGATCTCCTGGAACACCTTGTGCTTGAGTTCCTGGTTCTCGAACACGGCCTCGATGACGAAGTCGACGCCCTTGAGGTCGGCCGGGTCAGCGGTCGGCGTGATGCGGGCCAGCAGCGCGTCGGACTTCTCCTGAGTGGTCTTGCCACGCTCGAGGGCCTTGGCCTCGATCTTCTCGGAGTAGTTCTTGCCCTTGTCGGCGGCTTCCTGCGTGACGTCCTTGAGGACGACCTCGTAGCCGGCCTTGGCCGACACGTAGGCGATACCGGCGCCCATCATGCCCGCGCCCAGGACGCCGATCTTCTTGATGTCCTGCTTGGCGATGCCCTGCGGGCGCGATGCGCCGCCGTTGATGGCCTGCAGGTCCAGGAAGAACGCCTGGATCATGTTCTTCGCGGTCTGGCCGGTGACCAGGGTGGTGAAGTAGCGGCTCTCGATGCGCGACGCGGTGTCGAAGTCGACCTGCGCACCCTCGACGGCGGCATCCAGGATGGCGCGCGGCGCGGGCATCGGGGCACCCTTGAGCTGCTTCTTGAGCAGCGCCGGGAAGGACGGCAGGATGCCGGCCAGGCCCGGGCTCGACGGGGTGCCGCCGGGCATCTTGTAGCCCTTGACGTCCCACGGCTGGGTGTGGGCCTCGGGGTTGGCCTTGATCCACGCCTTGGCGGCGGGGACCAGTTCCTCGACGGTGTCGACGAGTTCGTCGACCAGGCCGGTGGCCTTGGCCTTGGCCGGGGTGAAGCGGGTGCCCTGGCTCAGGACCTCCATGAAGGCCTTCTGGATACCGAACATGCGTACGGTGCGGGCAACGCCGCCACCGCCCGGGAGCAGACCCAGGGTGACCTCGGGCAGACCGATCTGGCTGCCGCGAACGTCGGCCGCGATGCGGTGGTGGCACGCGAGCGCGATCTCCAGGCCACCGCCGAGGGCGGCGCCGTTGATGGCGGCGACGACGGGCTTGCCCAGGGTCTCCAGGGCGCGCAGGTCGGCCTTGATGGTTTCGACCATTTCGAAGGCTTCGGCCGCATCATCGGGGCCGATGTTCATCATGCCCTTGAGGTCACCGCCGGCGAAGAAGGTCTTCTTCGCGCTGGTGATGACGACACCGGTGATGGAGTCCTTCTCGGCAAGCAGGCTCTGCACCGCGTAGTGCATCGACTCCTTGTAGTGCTCGTTCATCACGTTGGCCGAACCGGTCGGGTCGTCCATGGTCAGGGTGACGATGCCGTCGGCATCCTTGTCCCACTGAATTGTCTTCTCAGCCATTGCTTTCAATCTCCCTAGACGCGCTCAATGATGGTGGCCACGCCCATGCCGCCGCCGATACACAGCGTCA
The DNA here is from genome assembly GCF_054515875.1 of Mycolicibacterium sp. HS_4_1. Classification (NCBI taxonomy): domain Bacteria; kingdom Bacillati; phylum Actinomycetota; class Actinomycetes; order Mycobacteriales; family Mycobacteriaceae; genus Mycobacterium; species Mycolicibacterium sp. HS_4_1. The sequence goes on along the minus strand of NZ_CM137261.1, from coordinate 646,699 downwards.
GCAGCGCACGCTTGGCGCCGCGGCGCTCAAGCTCGTCGACCATGGTTCCGATGATCATGGCGCCGGTGGCGCCCAGCGGGTGGCCCATCGCGATGGCGCCACCGTTGACGTTCAGCTTCTCGTCCGGGATGTTCAGGTCCTTCTGGAACTTCAGGACGACCGAGGCGAAGGCCTCGTTGATCTCGAACAGGTCGATGTCATCGACGGTCAGGCCGGCGCGGTCCAGCACCTTCTTGGTGGCCGGGGTCGGGCCGGTCAGCATGATGACCGGGTCGGCACCGCTGGTGGCGGTGGCCACGATGCGGGCACGCGGGGTCAGGCCCTGCGACTTGCCGGCAGCCTCCGAACCGACCAGCACCAGCGCGGCACCGTCGACGATGCCCGAGCTGTTGCCACCGTGGTGGACGTGGTTGATCTTCTCCACGAAGTGGTACTTCTGCAGCGCCACGTCGTCGAAGCCGCCCATGGCGCCCAGACCCGCGAACGCGGAGTTGAGCTTGCCCAGGCTCTCCAGAGTGGTACCGGGGCGCATGTGCTCGTCGTGGTCCAGGATGGTCAGGCCGTTCTGGTCCTTGACCGGGATGACCGACTTGGCGAAGTAGCCGCCCGACCACGCCGCGGCGGCCTTCTCCTGCGAGCGCACCGCATAGGCGTCGACGTCTTCGCGCGAGAAGCCCTCGATGGTGGCGATCAGGTCGGCGCCGATGCCCTGCGGGACGAAGCCGATGCGGTAGTTGGTCTCCGGGTCACCGGCCCACGCGCCGCCGTCCGAACCCATCGGGACGCGGCTCATGGACTCGACACCACCGGCGTACACCAGGTCGTCCCAGCCGGAACGGACCTTCTGGGCGGCCAGGTTCACGGCCTCCAGGCCGGAGGCGCAGAAGCGGTTGAGCTGGAAGCCACCGGTGGTATCAGGCAGCTTGGCCACGAGCGCGGCGGTCCGGGCGATGTCGCCACCCTGGTCACCGACCGGCGAGACGCAGCCCATGATGACGTCGCTGATCAGGTTCTCGTCGAGGTCGGGATTGCGGCGACGCATTTCGTCGATCAGGCCGACGATGAGGTTGACCGGCTTGACCTCGTTCAGTGCACCGTTGCGCTGCTTGCCACGGGGCGTGCGAATGGCCTCATAGATGAAGGCTTCTTCGGACATGTATTTGCTCCAGGTCCTATTGAGATGGGGTTGTGGGTGCGGCTACCGGCAGGTAGACGGTCCCCTGCACGGAAGCGTAACAGGCCCTCCCAACCAGGTGGTTGGGAGAGTGCGGCCCACCACCCACAAGCGTGCGGGTCTGCACAGCGACACCCCGCCAGCGGCGTACAAGGCGCACACGCTCGCGGCCGACGAATGCGCGTTGACCTGCCATTTCTTCCGATTCGGTAGCTGCCGACCTCGGCACCCGCCGGTGCTAGGACTGGCTGAGCGCGCAGGGCCTGTAGCGCCGAAGAAACGTGTTGACCCTGAAACCACGGCGCATTCGTGCGAGAAGGCCGAGCCCTCACTACAGGCTCAACACCGCAGGTGGCCGGAAGCCCGTTGACCCTGAACCCACGTCGCAATCGCGCGAGTGGACACCGCCCTCACCGCAGGCTCAACGCCTATTCGACCTAGGCGACAGCCTTCACGAACTCCGCGATCTCGCCGACCGCGCGACGGGCGTCGGGGTTCGAGAAGGCGAAGGCCTGGAAGACGTGGACGGTGCGGTCGAAGACCTGTAGCCGCACCGGGACACCCGCCTCGGCGAGCCGCTCGGCCATCAGCTCCGAATCCGGCCGCAGCGCCTCTTCGGAACCCACTTGCAGCAGGAACGGGCCGAGACCGCGGAGGTCGGCGTCGACCGGAGACGGGGTCGCTTCGCGCGCTCCGTTGTGCAGCAGGAAGACCTCGCTGATCATCCGCAGAAAATCGACCGGGAACATTGCGTCCGGAATACGCTGCGCTGCTTCATATTTCGGTGTCATGTCACCGTCGGTGGCAGCCGAGAGGAGCACACAGCCGGCGGGCGGCGCCATTCCCAGGTCGCGCACCGTCACGGCGGTCATGGCCGCGATGAACCCGCCGGCGGAGTCACCGGCCAGCACGATGTGCTCCGGCTTCACGCCCTGTGCCAGCACGTAGCGGTAGGCGTCGACGCCGTCTTCAACCGCGTCTTCGACGAGGTGGCGCGGGCACAGCCGGTATCCCACCGACAAGGCGCGTGCGCGGCTGTCGCGGGCGATGTGACTGACCAGCGGGCGGTGGCTGTTGATGCCGAGTGCGATGAACGCCGACCCGTGGAAATAGATGATGACGCGACCGTCGACCGGAGCAGTGGTCTCGTTCCAGACCCATTCCGCCGGGCAATTCGGCAGCTCGACTTTCTCGGTGCGCGATCCCCGCACGGGGGGCATCCAGTTCGTCACCCGCTCCGAACCGTCGTAGGCGCGGTCCAGCAGGAGCTGCGGGAACCGCTTGTTGATGGCGAGCATGACCTTGGTCAGCAGGAACAGCAGCGGCTTCACAGCCCTGAGCAGGTAGGACTCGGCGACCGAGTGCCAGTTGGCCTTGCCCATCCACTCCGGGCCGGCGTAGGTGGCGGTTTCCGGCACCGAGCTCTCGGCGGGATCGTCGATCCGTTCGGCACTGGTCATAGGGCCTCCTTTTGCGACATTGCTGTGCCGAGACTAGATCAGCTGCCTAACACCGGCTCGACATGCTGAGATCGCTTCGGCACGGCACGATGGACAGGTGTCGGCCCCCCAACATCGCGTCCCGGCGGATGCGCTCGAGCGCATCGACACCCTGTTGTCCCGCGTCGACGCCGACCTCGCGGCGCGGTTTCCAGGGGACGGCCCAGCCGTGCAGCCCATCCATACCGTCTACGTCAGCGCGGCCGACGCGACTCCCGACACTCCTGCACAGTGGGGTCAGGCCGCGCTCGAATTGCTGGACCAGCACCCGGAGGTCTTCGCTGAACTCGGCGACAAGACCACTGTGGCACTGGTGCGCGACCAGCTCACCGCAGCGCCGATTGCCGACTTACGCCTGGATTTCGAGGATGGCTATGGCCACCGCGGTGACGACGTGGAGGATCGCGACGCGGCACGGGCGGCGGCGACCCTCCCCGCACTCGGATTGAGCCACTGCGGAATTCGCATCAAGGGGCTGACCACCGCAGAGCGCCGACGCGCCGTGCGCACGCTTGAGTTGGTGCTCGACGCCGGCGCCGTCGACGGATTCGTCTTCACCGTGCCGAAACTGCGTGCGGTCGAACAGGTCACCGCGGCAGTCTGGCTGTGCGAGGCATTGGAGACCGCGCACGGTCTGGCCGATCACACGCTGCGCTTCGAGCTACAGATCGAGAGCCCGCAGGCGGTACTCGGCCCCGACGGGACCGCGACGCTCGCCCGCGCGATCCAACTCGCCGACCACCGGTGCAGCGGATTGCATTACGGCACTTACGATTACAGCGCCGCATGCGGAATCGCACCGCAACATCAGGCCCTCGATCACCCCGTGGCCGACCACGCCAAAGCGGTGATGCAGACCGCCGCCGCTCAGACCGGCGTCTGGATCGCCGACGGCTCGACGCAGGTGGCTCCGGTCGGCACCGAAGAGCAAGTGGTGCAGGCGATCCGGCGCCACCATCGGCTCGTCACCCGGTCACTTGAGCGGGGTTTCTACCAGGGTTGGGACATGCATCCCGGTCATCTGGTGACGCGATGGCTGGCCACCTTCACTTTCTTCCGGGCCGCCATGTCCGCCGCGGCGCCACGGCTGCAGGCTTACCTGGACCGCACCGGCGGCCCTATCGTCGACGAGCCCGCGACCGCCGAGGCGTTGGCTGCGGTGGTGCTGCGCGGGCTGGACTGCGGCGCATTCGGCGCCGACGACCTACTCGCGATCGCGCCGGGCGCCACCGTCGAAGTCCTACGAAACCTCAAGAACCGAAAGCTGTCATGACTGAATCATTGCCGGACTTCACCTGGCTGCCGGATCTCGCGCTACGGAGCCTCGGCGGGGCGGTGATCTGGGCGAACGATGAACTGTTCGCGGAGAAAGAAAATCTCATCTCCCCCGGTCCCTCGGCATATCGTCCGGCATCGTTCGGGCACAAGGGGCAGGTGTACGACGGTTGGGAGACCCGGCGACGGCGCGACGCCGGCCACGACACCGCAATCGTGCGGCTCGGTGTACCCGGTGTCATCCGCGGCGTGGTCGTGGACACCGCATGGTTCAAGGGCAACTATCCGCCGGCCGTCTCCGTCGACGCCATCGAGGTCGACGGATACCCGACCGCCGAACAGCTGGCCGTCGACCCCGGTTGGGTCCCGCTCATCGAGCGCTCGCGGGTGTACGGGGACACCCGTAACAACTTCGAGGTCTCCTCGGAACAGCGATGGACGCATGTGCGCCTCAACATCTACCCGGACGGCGGTGTGGCGCGGCTACGGGTGCACGGGGAAGGCCGCCCGGACAAGCGATTTCTCGGCGTCGGCCCCGTGGACCTGGCTGCGCTGGAGAACGGCGGTCTGGTGCTCGACGCCTCGAATCGCTTCTACAGCTCGCCGCAGAATCTGATCTTCCCCGGACAAGCGCAGGTGATGGGCGACGGCTGGGAAACCGCCCGCCGTCGCGACGATTCCAACGACTGGGTACGCATCCGGCTAGCGGGATCAGGCCGGGTGCGGCTCGCCGAGATCGACACGTCGTACTTCATCGGGAACAGCCCGGGGGCAGCGGCATTGACCGCATTGCGCGCCGACGGACAGTGGATCGAACTACTGCCCCGCACCGAACTGCTGCCCGATACCCGGCACCGCTTCCTCATCGACGCCGGCGACGTGGTGTCCGAAGCGCGACTAGACATCTATCCGGACGGAGGATTGGCTCGATTGCGGCTGTTCGGGGAACTCGCGTGAGCTACCCACGCGACCTGGTGGGCTATGGCGGCACCCCGCCGGACCCGCAATGGCCCGGGGGCGCAGCCATTGCCGTGCAGTTCGTCCTCAATTATGAAGAGGGCGGGGAGAACAACGTGCTCGACGGGGATGCGACCTCGGAGACGTTCCTGTCCGAGATGACCCCGGCCGACGCGTTCCCCAATCGGCACATGAGCATGGAGTCGCTCTATGAGTACGGCTCGCGCGCCGGATTGTGGCGGATACTAAGGGTTTTCGAGCGTCGGGATATTCCGCTGACCGTCTTCGCGGTGGCGCGGGCCCTGCAGCGCAACCCGGAGGCGGTGGCCGCATTCGATGAACTCGGACACGAGATCGCCTGCCACGGCCTGCGGTGGCAGTCCTACCAGCTGACCGACCGTGACACCGAACGCGAGCACATGGCAGAGGCGGTGCGGATCCTGACCGAGCTCACCGGCGCCGCGCCGCGGGGCTGGTACACCGGCCGGGACTCCCCGCACACGCGGGAGCTGGTGGTCGAGCACGGCGGGTTCGTGTACGACTCGGACTCCTACGCCGATGATCTGCCGTACTGGGTCCGCGTGGCCGACACCGACCATCTCGTGGTGCCGTACACCCTCGACACCAACGACATGCGTTTCGCCTCTCCCGCAGGCTTTTCCAACGGCGAGGAGTTCTTCGCTCATCTGCGTGACGCGTTCGACGTGCTCTACGCCGAAGGTCTGGGCGGCAGCCCGAAGATGCTGTCGGTCGGGTTGCACTGCCGCCTGGTCGGCCGGCCGGCCCGCAGTGCCGCGCTGGAACGATTCCTCGACCACGTGCAGTCACACGACCGGGTGTGGCTGGCCCGGCGCATCGACATCGCCGAGCATTGGCGCGCCGTGCACCCGGCCCGCTAGCGTTCGCGCCGGACGGTGTACCGCTTGGCCGGCGGCGTCGCGAACTCGCCGCGTTTACCGGTGCGCAGACCCATTCGCACCAGTGCCTGCACCGTCAACGTTGCGGCGCTCACCCCGTCGACCACCGGCACCCCGAGCTCGGCGGTGATCGCCGCGCACATCTCGGCCATGCCCGCACACCCCAGCACGATGGCATCGGAACCGTCGGCCTCCAGCGCCTCCCGGCAGGCCTCGGTGACGACCTTGCGCGCCGTCGGGTCGGTCTCCAGGTCGAGCACCGGAATGTCGCAGGCGTGGATGCCCATGCAGAACCGTTGCATCCCATAGCGTTCCGCGAGATCGGCGGCTCGGCCCATGGTGCGCGACAGCGTCGTCACCACGGAGAAGCCCCGGCCGAGGTGGCTGGCGGTCTGCATGGCGGCCTCGGCGATGCCGATGACCGGCCCGGCCGCGACCTCCCGCGCCGCGTCCAGTCCCGGATCACCGAAGCATGCGATCACATAACCGTCGACACCGGCGTCCTCACCGCGCTCGATTGCCTGGAGCAGACCCGGCACGCTCATCGCCTCGTCGTAGTGGCTTTCGATCGAAGGTGGACCGTACTCGGACGTCACGGCAACGATATCGACGCCGGGCGCAGCCACTGCCTGTGCGCAGCGGCCGATTCCAGCGGTCATAGATCGTGTGGTGTTGGGGTTGATCACCCAGATCTGGCTCATACCAAGAACTCCCACGAGAGTGGGTGCACTGTCCGCCCGGTCACGACACCGACTCGGCGACGAACCGGTCGCGGACAGCCAGTACCCGGTAGAGGCCGAGTGCGACGCCGCAGCCGATGAACCAGCTGTACTGCGCCGCAGTATGCATGCCGTACACGCTGCCCGCCAGAAGCACCGGAAGTGCCGCGAGAGCCGCACCGGAAACGGTGGCGATGACCGCTACCTTGTTGTATCCCTTGGTGTACCAGTACTTTCCGGACGCGGCCATGGTGAACAGGTCGTCGACCACCACCTTCTGCTTGCGCACCAGGTAGAAGTCGGCGAGCAGCACGCCGAACAGTGGACCGATGAAGGCACCCAGGGTCTCGAGCGTGTAGTGGATCACCTCAGGGTTGTTGTAGAGGTTCCACGGGGTGATCAAGACCGAGCCGACCGCGGCGATCATGCCGCCCGCACGCCAGCTGATGCGCTGCGGGCTGACGTTGGAGAAGTCGAACGCCGGGCTGATGAAGTTGGCGACGATGTTGATGCCGATGGTCGCGATGGTGAAGGTCAACGCGCCCAACACGATTGCGAAGGTACTGTCGATGCGGGCCACGGTTTGTACGGGATCGGTGAGCAGTTCGCCGAACACCGGCAGCGTCAGCGACGCAGTGACCACGACCAGCACCGAGAACACCAGGAAGTTGACCGGAAGCCCGAGGAAGTTGCCTTTCTTGACTGCGGCGAACGACTTGCCGTAGCGAGAGAAGTCGCCGAAGTTGAGCATCGGACCAGAGAAGTAGGACACCACCAAAGCGATCGCGCCGAGCATCACCGGAATCGAATCGAGGCCGGTGTACTTGACCGCGCCGAGGTTGAGATCGATTGCGCCCCAGCCGGCTTTGTAGATGAGGTAGCCGCAGAGCATGAACATGACGACGTAGACGGCGGGACCACAGAAGTCGATGAACCTGCGGATGGCTTCCATGCCACGCCAGAAGACGCAGGCCTGCAGCACCCATAACAACAGGAAGCTCGCCCAGCCCAGTACCGGCAAACCGAGGAAGCCGTGGGTGCCGAGGTCGGCATACGGAGCCAATGTCGGAAACAGTTTGAGCAACACCACATCCAGGGCCGCCGACGCCAAATAGGTCTGGATGCCGTACCAGGCCACCGCGATCAGACCGCGGATGACGGCCGGGATGTTCGCCCCCAGCACGCCGAACGCGGTACGACAGATCACCGGATACGGCACGCCGGAAGCCTGGCTCGGCTTGGCGACCAGGTTGCACAGGAAGTAGACGAGGGTGATGCCGATCAGCAGCGCCACCAGCACCTGCCAACTGGCCAGACCCAGCGCGAACAGACTGCCTGCGGTCACATAGCCGCCGACGCTGTGCACGTCGGACATCCAGAACGCGAAGATGTTGTAGGAACCCCAGCTCTGCTTGCCCAGCGGGGCGAGGTCCTCGTTGGTCAACCGCGGGTCGTAATCCGGTTTGATGACGCCGCCACCGATCGGGTGGCCGGCGGCCTCGACGATGTCACCTGCTCCGACCACCGCGCCCGGTGGGGTGATGTCCTTGGGGACGAGGGTGTCAGTCATGCTGGAAAACGCTAAGAATGCAACGTTTCCCCGCTGTTTCCGCGGGGATATGCGCCAATTGCGAAAAAGATATATCCGCCGCTACGCCAGCAGTCCCGCGTCGGTCGGTAGTGTGGCGATCACCGCGTTGAGCCGGACAGCATGGCTTTCCGAGACAGCGATCAGGCGCTCCGCATCACCGGCGACGAAGGCCTCGACCATCGCGCAGTGATCGGCATGCAGGTGTGCCCGGTCGTCACGGCTGACATGCACCATGGACTGCACGGGTTCGGTGACATTCCACGCCGCCTCCAGCATGTGCAGCAGCCGATGCATGCGCGACGGCCGGGTGAGGGCGGCGTGCAACTCCCGGCTCTGCCGGTGGTAGGCGCCCGCGTCGTCGTCGTGGATCGCCTGCTGCAGCCTGACATTGACCGCGACCGCGGCCGCACGGTCGGCATCCGTGGCGTTGGCCACGGCGACGGCCAGCGATGCCGACTCCAAAGCCTCACGCACGATGTACATTTCGCGTAGTTCCTGTGTGGTCAAGAGGGCCACGGTGTAGCCGAAGTTGGGCTGGTGCTCCACCAGCCCCTCCCCGATGAGCGTTTTCAGCGCCTCCCGCACCGGAATTTGGCTGACGCCGAACACGTCTGCCACGTCGGCCAATGGGATCGGCGTACCGGGCGGCACCCCGCCGTCGAGGACCGCACGGCGCAGTTCGTTCAGCACCCCCTGCTGTGACGGCGCGGTCCCATCCGCCACCAGCTGCCCGAGCAGGACGGAACGCCGGTGGGGCCGCATACCCGCAGCATAGGAGGCCGTTGTTGCCGATCCCGTTTCAATGACGTTTCGACTCAGTTAGCCCCGGTCACGTGTTGAGCACGGCGTGGGCGGCGTTGTAACCCGGGATGAAGTTGACGGCCGGGCCACCGTGGCAGCCCGCGCCGCCCAGGTAGAGCCCCTGCACCGGCAGCTCCTGGTCGAGGTAGCCCCGCGGACCGGGCCGGTTGGGTCCCATCTGTTCGGGATGGATCAGCCCATGGCAGTAGTCGCCGCCGGGAGCGCCGAACATCCGGTCCATGTGCCGCGGCGTGAACGTCGTATGCCGCAGGATCAGCTTCTCGAAGTTGGGTGCCACACGGGTGATCTTGTCGATAACCCGTTGTCCCATCTCGCGTTTCATCGAGCCGTAACTGGCGGAGTCACCTGCCCCCTCTTCTACGGGGAACCACAGCGCGAACGCCGACGACGCATGCTTGCCCGGCGGCGCCAGCCCGGGATCCAGGACCGAGGGAATCTGCCAGGCGATGGACGGGTCGGACGGCACGATGCCCCGCCTGCTGTCCTCCCACTGTTGCTGCAGTTCTTCCGGAGTGCTGAAAAGGCCTATGGTGCCCTGCAATTCGGGGTTGTTCAGCATCTCGTATGGCTCGGCGAACTCCGGGGTGCCGTCGAGCGCGAAGTGCATCTGCAGGTAGCTGCCGCGGTGGTCGACGCGCGTATAGCGGGCCCGCACGTCGTCGGGGGCGGCACCGCCGAGCAGCCGGTCGACCGTCAACGAGGGAGCCAGCGACGAAACCACCACGGGTGCAGCGATTTCCGTGCCGTCGTCCAATCGAACCCCCGTAACCCGGCCGTCGGCGACGGTGATGGCCGCGACTGCGCTGCGCAACCGGACCTCTCCGCCGTGCGCGACGAACGCGCCCTCGAGGTGCTTGGCCAGCGCGCCGATGCCGCCCTTGAGCTTTCGCATGAGCGACGCACCGTCGGTGGGGACGGCGAGGCCGAAGGCCAGCGCGGCAGCGCTGCCCGGGGTGGCCGGGCCGCGGTAGGTGGAGTTGCACGCCAGCACTGACAGCATGCCGCGGATGGCACCGTGCTTGTCCTTGTCCGGCAGGTAGCGGTCGAGGACGTCCGTCACCGAGCCGAAGAGCATGTCGGTGATGGCTGAACGCTCGAATTCGTTTGTGGCGCAGGCATACATCTCGTCATAGGTCTTGGGCGGAAGCCCGGCATCGAACCTGCCGAGGGCTCGCGCCGGCGCCATGCTCCAGGCCATCAGCCCGGCCATGCCGTTGACGGCCTCGGCGCCGTGCACCTCGTTCATGTGGGTGAGCAGCTTCATGGGGTCGGAGTAGAAGAGCAACGGCTCGTCGCCGATGCCCCGCATGTTGACCGACATGACTTCCTGCTCGACGCTCGGCACCTCGTCGAGGCCCAGCTCCTCACTCACTTTGAGCGCCGTCGGGAACTGTTCGGACCCGGCGATCTCGAATTTGAAGCCGTCGAACAGTTCGACGGTCGAGGCCATACCGCCGGAGTACAGCTTGGCTTCCAGACACAGTGTGCGCAGGCCGGCTTTCTGCAGTATCACCGCCGAAGCCAGCCCGTTGTGCCCCGCTCCCACCACGATCGCGTCGAATTGAGCCATGTCCGCAGACTGGCACCGCCGGGCCAGTTATGTCAATAGTGACAAAACTTTGGGCAACGAAACTCAGACCGCCCCAGCGGCCAGCTGATCGAGCGCCTGGTGGCACATGCGCGCCAGATCGGCCAGCGACCGCTCCGCGCCCAGCATCCACACCTCCATCGCGCCGAACACCGCGGCGGCGATGGTCCGCGAGGTCACCGCGATGCGCAGCCGGTCATCCGACCCACCGTGCCGGGCCAGATGCTCGGCGATGGCGTCGGCGAAGTCCGCCTCGACCTGCCGGATGTGGCTGACGATCCGTTCGGCGTCGAGCTCCTGTTCGCGCAGCGCGGCGATCTTGGTGACGGCGCCAAAGTCGTACGGGAAAGCGAAGATCGCGGCCTGCACCGCCATCAGCACCGGTTCGTCGGCGGGCCGTCCGGCCAGCGCGGTGCGGAACCAGTGCAGGCCGGCGTCGTAGTCGGCGAACAGCAACTCGTGTTTGGACGTGAAATGCCGATAGAACGTGCGGAGGGACACTCCGGCATCCGCGGCGATCTCCTCGGCGGTGGTGCCCTCCACACCCTGCGCCAGAAAGCGGACCAGCGCCGCCTGTTGCAACGCCTCACGCGTGCGCTCACTACGAACGGTCTGCGGGGGCCGAGCCATTCCAGTACCGTACCGCAGAATGTTTTGTCATGATTGACAAAACATTTCGCGGCGAGCAGACTCCGCTGGCATGGTCTCGCTCATCGTCCACGCGCTCCTCGGACTGATCACCATCGCGTTCATCGTCAAGCTCAACCCGGCCGTCTTCCGCAGGCCCGCAGGCGGACCCGCGTTCTCGGCCCTCGAAGCGGCCTACTACGTGATCGGCATCGCCTCGATCGCTATCGGCTACTACTTCAACACCAAGTTCGTCATGGATTACCAACCGCCCGATGGCAATCCGATCACCGGACCAGGCAGCTGGTCGGACTACATCCGGCTGATGTTCGTCAACCCCGCGGCATCCTCGGCCGGCCAGGACTACACGATCATCAACGTCATCCTGCTGCCGTTGTTCACCATCGCCGACGGCCTGCGACGCGGCATCCGGCAGCCGTGGCTGTTCTTCGTCAGCAGCCTGTTCACCAGTTGCGCCTTCGCGCTGGCGTTCTACTTCGCCGTCATCGCGCGGCAGCAGCGGCATCAGGGCGCGGCCGACAACACCAGGAGTTCTGCGACAATCCCGGGGTGACACCACCGAGGATGGTCGCCCGCCTACAGCCCTACGCCTCCACGATCTTCGCCGAGATGTCGGCGCTGGCCGCGCGCGTCGGCGCCGTCAATCTCGGCCAGGGCTTTCCCGACGAAGACGGCCCGGCGCCGATGCTCGCAGTGGCGCAACAGGCCATCGCGGACGGCGTCAACCAGTACCCGCCCGGCCCGGGCATTCCCCAGCTGCGCCAGGCCATCGCCACCCAGCGCAAGCGGCACTACGGCATCGACTACGACCCGGACACCGAGGTACTGGTCACCGTCGGCGGCACCGAAGCCATCGCCGCCGCGGTGATCGGGCTGGTCGAGCCAGACAGCGAAGTGCTGATCATCGCCCCGTTCTACGACTCCTACTCCCCGGTGATCGCGATGGCCGGCTGCCGCCGGGTCGTCGTCCCGCTCGCGCCCGACAACAGTGGCCCGTCGGTGGCCCGCCACCGTGGCTTCGCCATCGACATCGACCGGCTCCGCGCCGCGATCACGCCTCAGACCCGCGCCCTGATCCTGAATTCACCGCACAATCCGACAGGCATGGTCGCCAGCCACGACGAGCTGGCGGCCATCGCGGCGCTCGCCATCGAGCATGACCTGTTGGTGATCACCGACGAGGTCTACGAGCAGCTGACGTTCGACGGCCATCAGCACCGGCCGCTCGCCGGTTACCCCGGCATGGCCGAGCGCACCGTCACCATCTCCAGCGCCGCGAAGATGTTCAACTGCACCGGCTGGAAGATCGGTTGGGCCTGCGGACCCGCCGACCTGATCGCCGGAGTCCGCGCCGCCAAGCAGTACCTGACGTATGTCGGCGGCGCGCCCTTCCAGCCTGCCGTCGCGCACGCACTCGACCACGAGGACGCCTGGGTCGAGGCACTGCGCACGGCGTACCGCGGCAAGCGGGACCGGCTGGCCGGCGCCCTGACCGACATCGGCTTCGAGGTACACGACAGCTTCGGCACCTACTTCCTGTGCGCCGACCCCCGGCCCCTGGGGTACGACCACAGCACCGCGTTCTGCGCGGGGTTGCCCGAGCGGGTCGGCGTCGCGGCCATCCCGATGTCGGCGTTCCTCGACCCGTCCTCCCCTGACTCAGCGGGCTGGAATCACCTGGTGCGCTTCGCCTTCTGCAAACGCGACGACACCCTGGACGAGGCGATCAGCCGGCTCCGCACCCTGTGATTTGTGCACGAAAAGGTACGCGTAGCGACCGTTTTCGCGCACAAATCGCTCCGGTGCGGACTAGCCGTAGAGACGAGTCACCCGGGCCCGCAGCCGGTCAACCGCAGCATCGAGCACCAGTTTGCGGGCCCGGCGCAAGATGAACTCGGGAATGGGGGCGACAAGGTCCACGATGATGTCGAACCGCACCCGGGTCCGATCGCCCTCACGAGTCAGTTTGTACTCGGCATGTTGTCCACGCTGTTGGAAGGTATCGGCCGCGTCCCACACCATCCAGTCATCACCCCAGTGGTACTCCAGGAGTTCCCTGTCGGTGAAGCCCATGATCTTCACAGTCGCTTTGACGTGATGAGGACGACCGTTGGGATACCGATCCAGTACCTGTAATTGCCGGTGCAAGCTGCGCCATTGCGACGCCTCGTCCATATCGGCAAGCGCATCCATGATGGCTTCGGGCGAGGCGTCGATCACCAGCTCTCGGGACGCCATAACTGCCATAAGGGCAAATTTAGTCCTCCATACCCGCCTCGGGTAGGGAACGCGCCAGCTAACTTTCCAACCGTTACCAACCGACCTCGTCGATCGGTGTGGTCTGCTGCGGCGGGGCACCGACGGGTCCCGACGGGGTCCGGGAGAACCGCGGCGCCGGGGCAGCCTGGTCGACACCGTCGACGGTGACGATCGTCGACCTGGCCCGGAGGTGTTCACCGGCCGCCGCCTCGGTCCAGTTGAGCACGGGAGTGACGCAGGCGTCGGTGCCGGCAAACGTCGCGGTCCACTCGGCACGGGTCCGGCTCGCGAAGCGGGCAGCAAAGATGTCCCGCATCTCGTCGTACCGCGCGAGGTCGAACTGGTTGGGCACCTCGGCCGGTTCCAGACCAAGGCCGGCAATTAGCTGAGCGAAGAACTGCGGCTCAATGGAGCCGACCGCCATGTAGCCGCCGTCGGAGGTCTCGTACACCCGGTAGTACGGGGCGCCGCCGTCCAGGAGGAACGACTCGCGCTGGTCCTTCATCACACCGGTGGACTTCATGGTCCACATCATCTGGGCCAGCATGCTGACGCCGTCGACCATCGCCGCATCGACCACCTGGCCGCGGCCGGACCGTTCGCGTTCGTACAGCGCCGTCACGATGCCGATGAGCACCAGCATGGAACCGCCGCCGAAGTCGGCAACCAGATTCAGGGGTGCGACCGGCGGCCGGTCGCGGTAGCCGATGGCCGACAGCGCGCCGGTCTGCGACAGATAGTTGATGTCGTGGCCCGCGCTCTGCGCCAGCGGGCCGTCCTGCCCCCAACCGGTGATCCGGGCGAAGATCAGGCGGGGGTTGACGGCTCCGCACTCGGCCGGACCGACGCCGAGGCGCTCGCACGTACCGGGACGGAAACAGTCAAGCAGCACATCGGCTTTCGCGGCCAGCGCGAGCAGCGCGGCCGGGTCGGACTTGACGTCCAGGTCGACGATCCGCTTGCCGCGGTGCAGCAGGTCGACATTCTCGGCCGGCATGGTCAGCCCGCCGGGACGCCGGACCCGCACCACGTCAGCACCGAGGTCGGCCAGCATCATGGCGGCGTGCGGCCCGGGGCCGATCCCGCCGAGTTCGATCACCTTGACTCCGGCCAATGGCCCCGCATTCGTCATCCCGCGACGTTAGCCCATGGGTCGCAGCGGCTGAATCCCGGTGTGCGTCAGGCCTTCTTGTTCTTGGCCATGAACTTTTTCAGCCCCTCGGTGGCGGTCTCGGCGCCACCGCTGACGCTGCGCTTCAGCAGGAAGCCCGGGATGGGCACCACCGGGTCGACGGTGATCTCGAACTTCACCTTCGTTTTTGGGCCGGCCTTGTTGTCCACCGGCGTCAGCGTGTAGCGCGCTTCCTGCTTCTTGAGCGACGACGAACGGATCAGCACCCAACTGCCCGTCAGGTCCGTCCAGGTGTACTCGAGGATCTGATCGTCGGCCATGCCGGCCGCCTTGATGGTCATCTTGGCCTGCTTCGGCCGGCCGTTTTCGTAGGTGTCCAGGACCTCGGCCTTGGTGTACTGCGGCGACCACACGGGCGTCTGCGCAAGATCGGCGATGACGTCCATGATCTCTTCAGGGGTTGCCTCGATGGTCACTTCGTGCGACGCGCTGACTGCCATGGCGCGACCATAGACCACCCGGCCACGCGCCGTGACCGGGATGGTGCAACCAGCGGGACGATCCGGTTAGTGGATGTTCGCCTGAATCTTCGCGGCGATGTCCGCGGCCGCCGTCACCGGTGCCTTGGGGGTGCAGGCCTCGACGTCGATGATCAGATTCGAGACCAGCTGCAAAACATGCTGGCACCAACGGGTTTCCGGCCCGGCGCCCCGGGTGATGGGCATCGCCAGTTTGGTGTCGGTGCGCTCCAGGTCGCCGGACAGCCACTTGGGCAGCGGCTTGTCGTTGAGCCGGATGTTGACGTGGTGGTTGGTGCACTTGGACCACCGCTCGGCCGACCGGTTGAAGAGGTCGCGGGCCGACTGGGACGTCGGGTAGTACACGACCGACTGTGCGGCCAGGTAGTCCCACTGATCGGTGTCGGGTACCCGCAACGTCTGACGCCGCACGGCCTTCCAGTCCTGGCCGCTCTTCGCGTCCTTACCGTCCTTCGAGTAGATGGCGGACTCGACGATCTGCCAGACGCCGAGGCAGTTCAGGTTCGGCAGCAGGTTGTGGTTGTCGTCCATGCCGTCATTCGGCGGACGCCCCACCATGCCGGTGGTACCCATCGTCTTGTTCAGCTCGTCCGGGGTCAGCAGCAGGTTGTCGATGCTCGACTCGGCAACCGTCGTCGGGGTGGCCGGTGTCGGCGTGCCCGTCTTACCGCCGCAGGCAGCCAGGGCCAGGCACAGCACGGCAACGCCGAAGGCGTGTCGCTTCACGTGTTCCTTATATACCCGCGCGCTCAGGCGTGGGTACCGGCCGCGGCGCACTCGCGCTGGACGGCCTCGGCGTTGGTGTTGACCTCGTTCGCGGTGGTGTCGAGGGTGCCGCCCCTCATCCCGATGCCCATCTTGACGAACAACTTGGCGGCACCGACCGACCAGGACCGCATCGGGTTGGCAATCTCCGGCGACAGGCCCGGAGTATTGGCGGCGTCCATGGCGACCTTGGCAGACGATTCCAGACTGGACCGACCAGCCTGATTACTCTGAGCAATGTAAGGGTCGTTGCCGTCCAGGTCGTCCGCGAAATTGCTGTAGCCCTCTGCCGCATTGTCGAGCGCGGCAGCGAATTGGGCACATGCTTGCGCAGCAGCGGGGTCAGCGTTCGAAGCGGTGACACCGGACGCCTGGACCGACGCGCTGGCATCCACCGGGGCGGGGGCCGGGGCATCGGGATCAGCCTCCGCGGAGGGCTGCCCAAATACCCCCGCGCCCAAGACGATTGCGGCCGCTGCCGCGAACCTCATCCAGACGTGTGAAGACTTCACGGTTTCCTCCAAGTCATTCGCGCCGCGTCCACCGGAGACCTTGTGCCCACCTGGCTATGACGGACGCTCGGCGTTCGACGCTCCAACGGTCGGGGCTCTAGATGGCCGTTTGGTTAACGCAAGTCAAACCGATGATTTCCAATCCCCGTCGGTTGCATTGCACTATTCACTGAATGACGTAGATCACACCCGCTGAACAGCACGTTCAGCGGTCACCGACCACCACAAATACCTCCACCAATACACGCATATTTGCCAGTCGCCCACTGGTCGATAACGGAGGGGCAAGTTTTTGCGGTCTGTTAACCGTCCGGCAACCCATCCATTAGATGCTCCGCAGCGACACAAACACAGCAACTACAGCGCTCACAGGGGCGCTGTAACAACCGATTACGAGAGGCGCGCTCATCATCATGTCGAACCGCTATGCCATGTTGGCAGCCCTTTGCGTGCTGCTCCCGGTCGGCACCGCGCCGCTGGCAGCTGCCGACCCCGCCGATGGCCCGGCCGTCGCACCGATCAACGCGCCGCTGCCCCCCGAAGGCGCGGTCCCGTCAGGCCCCGCCGGTGTCCTGGACACCCCCGACGGCTGGCACCTGCAGGTCACCGGTACCAACGAAACCCAGCTGCCGGTCGCCCCGCTGACCACCGCCATCACCTCGCGTGAGTACTGGGTCGCCGGCACCTTCACCGGCACCGTCACCGGTGGCGGCAAGACCAAGCTGACCGGCGGCACGTTGGAGGCCGGCGAGCAGATCGGCTGCGGCATCATCTCCGACGAGACCGAGATCAACCCGAGCCTGGGTATCACCCCCGGTGTCAGCCTCACCGCCCTCCCGACCTTCGGTCTGTCCGCGAGCCTGCAGGGCAAGATCTACCTCAAGCCCGGCACCGTGACCACCGTCGCCATCGACAAGAAGTCGTTCAAGGGCACCACCGCCCGCGTCAGCATCACCGGCGTGCGGATCAAGACCGACCAGTGCGCCGGCCAGTCCTTCATCCGGTCCTACGCCACGATGACCAGCTCCACCGACAACACCGATGACGTCATCACCTACCTGGGTGTGACCAAGGCCGTCTAAGCAGCGATCCACGTCGTTGCAGTCCCAAAACTCACCCAGTCAAACCTGAAATACGAAGGGCATTACCACCGTGTTCAAACCTTTCGCCGTTTTGGCCGCAGCGTGCATGCTGCTGCCCGCACCGCTCGCACAGGCAGACCCCAACGACGGCCCGCCGGTGGACACCGGTGTCGTCGCCTCCGACGAACCCGCCACCGTCACCTCGCCGGACGGCTGGGTGCTGACCGTCAAAGCCGAGAACGAGTCCCAATTGCCGGTTGCGCCGTTGACCACCGCGGTCAGCTCGCGTGAGTACCTGGTAGGCGGCACCTTCACCGGCACCGTCACCGGTGGCGGCAAGACCAAGCTCACCGGCGGCACCCTGGAGGCCGGCTACCAGATCGGCTGCGGCATCGAGCTCGGCCAGATCCGTCTGATCGGATCTGCCGGTATCTCGGCAACCTCGTCGTTCGTCGCGCCGATCCCCACCGGCGTCTCCTTCCCCCTGTCGGGCACCCTGGAAATCCACCCGAAGCCGGGCACGGTCACCCAGGTGCCGGTGGACAAGAAGACCTTCAAGGCCGCCCCGGTCCGCGTGACGCTGAAGGACACCCACATCAAGGTCGACGGTTGCGTCGGTCAGTCGTTCATCCGTTCCTACGCGACGCTGACCAGCTCCACCACCGACACCGATGACATCGTGGCCTACTACGGCATCACCAAAGCCGTCTAATGGTCAGCAGTAAATTGATGGGCAAGGCCGCGGCGGCTGGCATGATCGCCGTCGCGGCGTCCATCGCCTTCGCAGGATCGGCTTTTGCCGACTGGAATTCACCGGTTCCTACGCCGGGGAGTAACGACCAGACCGACTCCATCGCCAATCGCGCCGCCGAGGCCCTGGGTCCGGCTCCGCTGTCGGAGGCGAATATGCCGGTCCTGGGCGCTCCGCTGGGAGCGGCCGGAGTCAATGTGCTGGGGCAACGTAGCAACAACACCGATCCGGCGGCCGCTCCCCCGGCTGGTGTGCTCGGACTGCCTCCAGGCACACCTGGTTTGAGCGCCGATACGGTGCTGGGCCAGAACGCTGCTCCGTCAGCCCCCGGCGGCGGTACCGGCACGGTTCCGAACCTCAACCCGTTCAACAACGCCTACGGGGTGCAGCAATGCCTCAAGCCGTCGGCGCCGGGCAAGTGTGAGGAATTCGGGGTTGATCCAGGGCAGGAAAACGCCGACATCAGCCCGCACGACTGGGTTCACCGGTACATCGACATGTACCACGACGGCCGCCTGCGGGGTGGATCGCTGAGCCAGTGGAATCAGCAGCAGTTGGGCGAGGCGCTCCCGGGCACTGCGCCCCCTCCAGGGACCAACATCCCGCCGGGACTCGCGCAGTACTACGAGCCGCCAGACCCCCCGGTTGCACCGGGAGCACCGGCGCCGCCGCCGGCGCCGGCTAACTGAACACACGGTTTGGGCCCGTCAACTCCGGTTGACGGGCCCAAATCGTCTGTGCCACCTGACTGTCGTCGCCCCAGGCGCGAACCACTCCCGCCAGTCCGCGCGATCTGGCATTCACACAGCCGCGTCATTTCGGCCGCAACGCACGCGACCGTCCCGTATACAGAAACCATGACGGTAAGCGCCGGTCTGTGCGGCATCGGCGGATTGGCAGGCGCCCTCGGCATCTGGGCAGCGCTGACCAGCGGGACCGCGGTCGCATACGCCGACAACGGTTCCGGCCACGATGCGGCCGGCGGCCCCAAGAGCTCGACTGCCGGTTCCACACCGCACACCGGAAGCGACAGCTCGACCAAGCGCACCGACCCGCCGGCCAAGCCGACCACCAAAACCGAGTCTGACCAGGGCGCGGCAGCGGATCACTCGAACCACCACCCGCCGAATCCCGTTGCCGCGAAACCCAAACCACCCACGACTTCGGCAGTTACCCCAAGCGCACCGAAGACGAGCCACGCCAGACCCGTCGCCGCGCAAACCACTGCCACCAGCACGACCGCTGCCGCCGCGGCAGTCCCCTCGACCGTGACCCCGGCGGCACCGACAGCCGTGCCGGCCCCGCCGAACAATCCGGCCGCGTGGTTCCAGCCGCTGATCTACAACCCGCTGCACACCGGCCTCGAAGGCTGGATCAACAGTCCGCTCGGGCAGGGCGTCGACGGCGTCATCAACCGACTGGCCGGCACGTACGTGATCGGCAACGGCCGCACCGGCACCGCGACCGCGCCCAATGGCACCGCCGGCGGGTGGTTGTTCGGCGACGGCGGAGCCGGCTGGGACAACACGGAGGCGACGGTCTCCGGAGGCAACGGCGGCGCGGCGGGAATGGTCGGCAACGGTGGCCGAGGCGGGGCCGGCGGCGCCGGAGCGTCCGGCGGCACGGGCGGGGCCGGCGGCTTCCTGATGGGTGTCGGCGGTCGAGGTGGCGACGGCGGTGCGCAGGCCGGCGGGACGGGCGGGTCCGGCGGCAAGGGTGGCAACGGTGCCGGTCTGCTGTTCGGTGCCGGTGGTGGCGGTGGCCGAGGCGGTGACGGCGCCGACGGCGGCCGCGGTGGCAACGGCGGTTCCGGCGCCTTCGTTCTGGGCATCGGCGGTACCGGCGGGGACGCCGGGAACAGCGGAGTCGGTGGCGGTTCCACAGGTCTGCCGGCGCTCGGTGGCGCGGGCGGCAATGCGGGACTGCTGGGCAACCACGGCGCGGTCGGCACGTCTGGTACGGGCGCCGCACTCATCCAGACCGGCGCGAACAGCTCCATGCTGTCCGTCACGCCGACCGGCGTGTGGTTGACCAACAGCAACGGGCAGGTCGTGCTGCTGCACGGGTTCAACGAGGTGTACAAGCTGGCGCCGTACGAACCGTCGGCCAGCGGCTTCAGCGAGGACGACGCCGCATTCCTGGCAGCCAACGGCTTCAACGTGGTGCGGCTGGGCGTCATCTGGGCCGGCGTCGAGCCCCAGCCCGGCGTGTACGACGCCGCGTACGTCAAGTCGATCCAGCAGACCGTCCAGATGCTCGCCGCACACGGCATCTACACGATCATCGACATGCACCAGGACCTGTACAGCGCCTCACTCGGCGGCGAGGGTGCCCCGGAGTGGGCCACGCAGACCGGTGGACGGCCCAACCAGGGCTTCGGCTTCCCCGGCAGCTACTACCTGAACCCCGCCGAAACCACGGCGTGGGACAACTTCTGGAACAATTCGAACGCCGCCAACGGCATCGGGCTTCAGGACAACTACGCCAAGGCCTGGGAAACGGTCGCCGGTAACAACAGCGTCATCGGCTACGACATCATGAACGAGCCTTTCCCGGGCACCTCGTGGTTGCCGACGCTGCTCGGCAGCCCGTTCTACGCGGACCAACAGCTGACGCCGATGTACAACCAGGTGGCAGCGGCCATCCGGGCCGTGGATCCCAACACCGCACTGTTCGTCGAACCCGCCAACCCCGCGGTCTCCGAAATACCCGCGATCCTCGGCGCGCCAGTCCAGCTGGGCACCATCAACGACGCGAAAGTGGTTCTGGCATTTCATGATTACTGCGCAGGATCGGCCACCAGCAGCATCTGCGGCTGGCTGGCGAACCAGCAGGCCGGCACCGCAAACGCCTACGGCAAGGCCAACAACATTCCGGTGTTCATGGACGAGTTCGGCGCCTCCAACCTGCCATCGGATTTGAACGCCGAAATGAGCGCTGCCGCAAAGTATCTGATGGGCTGGTCGGAGTGGGCCTACTCCGGCGTCGGTGACATCACCACCAGCGGCAGCACCAACGGTGAGTCCGTGGTCTACGACCCGGCCCTGCCACCGACGGGCAGCAACGTCAACACCACCAGCCTGCAGACCCTGGCCGCACCATACCCACAGGCGGTCTCCGGCACCCCGCTCGGCTTCTCAACTGCCAACGGGGCCTTCACCTTCAGCTACTCGACGGCCAAGGCGGACAATTCGGGCAACTTCGCGGTAGGTGCACAGAGCACCCTTTCGGTACCGGCCGTCGCGTACCCGAACGGGTATACGGTGGCCGTCACCGGCGGCCACGTGGTCTCGGCCGCGAACGCACCGACGCTGGTGATCGCATCGGACACCGGGGCAGGCATCGTTCGAGTAGTTGTGACAGCAACTCCCTAGCAGCCCAAAGCAATTCAACGCGTCTACGGCATGGCTGCGGCTAGTGCGGCTGATCCTGCTGCGGGAGCGGGCCAGGGGCAGCTCCCGGGGTACCCGTCAGAGACACCGCGGCCCAGTTGTTCCCGTTCTCCCAAACGGCGACTTCCATTTGCTGCATAGCGCAATTCGAGATGAGGTCCTTGGTGCCGTGGCTCTCCCAGAATTCCATCGCGGCCTTGTCTTTCGCACTGGCCTGCCGCCCGGATGGCCACGGTTCGGTACTGAGGATATTGCGCGGATCGACTGTGTTGAAGTTATCCATCTCACCGATCGCGGTGGGGTAGTACCCCTGTTGATTCAGTAGATTCTCGGCCGTCGGAGCGAAACCCCCTGGTGCATTCTTCGCACCGTTGTGCGCCACCATCGCTTGCGCCAGGTGCAGAGCCACGTTCGCCAAGGGCGCCGCATTGCCATAGGCGGGACAACCCGACGCCAAGTGCGCATCGTTGATGAGATTCCACAGCTCGGCCGACTCCAACTCCGAAGCCGAGGCGACCCGCATCCCCAGCATCGACGTGGCCGTCAGCGAGGCGAAGGCCATGGTTGCGCCGATGATTACCGTCGATTTCATCACTGCTCCCGTTCGTTGTCGACCGCGTTGCGGCGGTGCGCCGGCCCCGACACTGACCTCCGCGCCGGGCCTGAAATCGGGCTACTGCCCAGGAATTTGATATGCGCATCTGCCTGACGAGTGTTCGGTCAGTGGGACGGCCCGGCCGTCCACCAGGATCGCGCAGTCGTGAGTCCCGTGGTGATCGGTGTAGTTCAACGCCAGGTATTTGCTTCCCGTCACCTGCACGGTCTGAGACCAGGGTGTCGACACCCACGAGGTGGAGTTCGCCGGATAGACCGGGGTGCCGGGGTCAGGAATGACGGAGAAAACATCACCACCACCGAGTACCTGGAATGTGACGGTGTGTTCACCAGGCGATCCAGAAGTGTTCTGCGGCTTCAGGCCACCCGTGGCGCCCACCCCCGCATTGGCATTCTCCTGCCAGGTTTCCGTACGTCTGGCAGGGCTGACGCACACCGCGTCACCGTCGTACCCTTCACGCCAGACCAATCCGGAGACACACGTCTTTGGCCCGTAGGCTCCTCCACCGGGTACATAGCCTTGACCGCTCGCCGCGGCCGCGTTCTCAGACTGAACTTCCTGCGCGATATTCACTGGTACACAAACGCTGTCGCTGGGCCTAGGGCGTGTCTGACAAAAGTTTCAGGTGTGGTGCCTGAGACTTGAGGAATGTCGCGGTTCCAATTGCTCTCCGATGCCCAGTGGTCGTTGATCGAGGATCTGCTTCCGGTTCGAACGGGTAAGCGGGGCAGACCTTTCCAGGATGCTCGGTCGATGGTTGAGGGCATCATCTACCGGTACCGGTGTGGCATTGCCTGGCGTGACGTGCCGCAGGTGTTCGGTCCGTGGCAGTCGATCTGGACGTGGCACCGGCGGATGAGCGCCGACGGTACCTGGGATGCGGTGTTGGCCCGGTTGCTGGCGGCCGCTGATGAGGCCGGGATGATCGATTGGGCGGTGGCGGTCGATTCCACGATCGCTCGCGCGCATCAGCACGCCACGAACCTCACCCGTGACACAGGGGGCTGGGTCGAATTACACGAATCTGGCGATCGAGCCGCCTGACCACGGTATTGGCCGCTCCCGCGGTGGGTTAACCAGCAAGATTCACCATCTGGTCGACGGTCGCGGGCGGCCGTTGGTGGTGCTCGTGGGCGCCGGTCAATCCCACGATGGCCCGGTGTTCGAGCATTTGCTCGCCCATCTGCGAGTCGACCGCCCCGGCGGCGGACGGCCCCGCACCCGCCCCGATCGCGTCCGCGCAGACAAGGCCTATTCGAGTCGAGCCACCCGGACCTTGCTGCGGCGACGCCGGATCGGCGCGGTGATCCCGGAACCTTCCGATCAGGTCGCCAACCGGAAACGACGGGGCTGCCGTGGCGGCCGGCCCCCGGCCTTCGACGCCCAAGATTACAAGGGCCGCAACGTCGTTGAACGCAACTTCAATGACGTCAAGCAATGGCGCGGACTGGCCACCCGCTACGACAAGCTCGCCATCGTCTACCGCGCCGCAGCAGTCCTGAGAGCGGTCACCCTGTGGCTACCCCATTTGTCAGACACGCCCTAGTCAGGCGTGGCACTTGCCCGGGGATATCGCCGGGAATGCAACCTCCGTCAGCGGACGCCGTCGGCGGCGCCGCTACTGCGCCCAGCACGCTGACCGCGGCCGCACACGCCAGCCCCAACGCCGCCCAGCGGCACGCGAGAACGCGAATGACCATGAAAGCGGACTCCTTTCGATATCCCGACAGCGGGTCACCAGAACCGGTCATGTCAGGAAGCCTGTTTGCATTTGCGGATAGCAATTTGAGCGCTAGTCCTTATCCGACATGAGCATCCGCTCTCGAGCGGGTTCATCCGAGGTCGCCGGGCGGTGGAGGTAACGGCCCGCAATACCCGGCATGCTGCTGAGTACCGAGCACCGTTCCGCACCGATATGAATTCCACTCGAGATTCTCGCGCCGGGTATCCGGCGTGACACACGTTGCATCACCGTCGAATGCCTGCCGCCAGACCAACCCTTGCCGGCAGCTCTGCGGACCGTACGCACCCTGGGGATCGACTTCGCCTGCGGCGCGGGCATTTTCCGCGGCCGTACGGGTCCGATCTTCGGTCCGGACGCAGACCGCGTCACCGACGCGCGCCTCCCGCCAGACCAGACCCGGCGAACAGGTATTCGGCCCGTAGGGTAGGGGTGGATTCGCCCAGGCCGGTTCTGCGCCCACGACCGCCACCGACACGGCTAGTGTCGCAATGGACAGCACTGTTGTGCGAGAAGCGCTGGCGCACTTGATCATATTCGCGTCACTTCCTATCCGGTGCGATGGCCCACGGTTGATCAATGCGCGCCCATGTCAACAGTCCAGTAGTGACCCCACGGACCGCCGGTGAACTCGGCGGCACCGGCGTCGGTCAGGCCACAGTTGAGGATGAGGTTGCGATGGCCCCAATTGTTCTTACCGCCGTCGTCCTGCATCCAGAACTGCAGGGCGCCCGCCTCCGAGGAAAACCCATCGGCGACGATCTCTCCCGTGGACCCATAACCGGCTTGCGTGATGGGGCCGCCCTGATCCGTTTCCAGCCCGCCGCTCGCGGTCTTGTGCATATTCGGGTAATTGTTGACCGTTACCTTGTCCATGGTGGCGATGTAGCCGTTGTGCGTGGATGCGGTGTTGTCCAGTGCTCCGGAATCGGCGAACCTTGACGAGCAGGCCTTGGTAGCCGCCCCTGAGGTATCCCATGGCTGACCGGTATTGGGATCCTTCGTGTGCGGTGGGTACTTCTCCGGATGCAGCCGGGCATCATTGACGGCCGCCAGCAGGGCAGCATCGGCGCCTCCGCTACCAGGGGCCGCCACAACACCACCCGGGTTGAACCCGGGCTGTGGTTTGAGCCCGCCGGTGTTGCCGACCCCGGCGTTGGCGTTTTCCTGCCACGTCACGGTGCGCCGCTCCACGCTGACGCAGACCCCGTCACCATCGAACGCCTCCCGCCAAACCAGGCCCGACACACAGGTCTTGGGCCCATACGCGCCACCGCCGGGCACATAGCCCTGCCCACTCGCCGCAGCTTGATTCTCCTTCTGCACGGTGCTCGCAACATCTTTGGTCGCGCAGACGTTGTCGCCGGCCCGGGCGTTGCGCGGGACCAGCCCCGTTTGGTTGTTGGGAATGCAGCCCCCATCGGCTGTAGCCATCGGGGTCAGACCAACCCCGTTGAGAGCTGCGATCGTCGCGGCACACAGCCCCACCACCGCGAAAATGCGCCCCGCACCGTGCGCACACCCCATCGCTCCGAAGTCACTGCTAGACATGAGAATTGGATGTTCCTCTCCGCATTCCCGACAACTCGACGCTAGATCTCGTCACAGCAGACAGGAAATAAGGAGTTTCCCTACAATTTGGCAATGTAGTTCGGGGACCGAGGCGTCAGAAGGGCCGAACACTCTCCTTGGTCGCACATGGTCCGCGGTGTCGTGGGGACGACCGCCACAGTGCGCAGGTCAGACGCTCGACGATGGCTGGATGGTCGATCACGTCGGCCAACTCCCGTCGGGTGCGATCGGGCCACAATGTGGTCCCGAGTTCGACGAAAGTCGACTACGCATCCTTGAGCGCCTCCGCGGCCGCGCATTGGGGGTTTTACTACAGTTTCGCGGGCTCACACCTCGGGCTGGCTATTGGTCGGGGCGGAGTCAATTCGTTTGCCGTCGTTCATCACCTGGTAAAGCTCGACGCGGGAATGGACGCCCAATTTGCGGTACACCCGGGACAGGTTCACCTCGACGGTCTTGCGGGTGATGAACAACGTGGACGCGATTGCGTGGTTGGTCGCTCCAGCCACCGCCAAATCGGCTACCCGCTGTTCGGTCGGGGTGAGCCCCGGCACCCGCGGGCGCCCGGCACGCCGTGCCAACTCGATCCGAGTCTGGTCCGCCCACAGTCGGGCACCCAGCCGCTCGAAGATTTCCAGAGCCTCAGCCAACGTCGCCTGCGCCGAGGACGTCCGGCGAAGACGCCGCTGTAGTCGCCCGATCAGCAGCAAGGTGCGGGCCCGCTCGAATGGCATATCGACCCGCTCGTTGTATTCGAGAGAGGCTTGCGCACGATCTGCCGCGGCCGCGAGATCGCCGCGGGCGGCCAGAAGCATTGCTCGACAGCGACAAGCCGCTGCCAACATCCATGCCCGATCGAGTCGCTGTCCGTTTCGTTCCAGCGCCTCGATCAACGGCTCGGCCTGATCGACGCTGCCGAGTCCGATCATCGCCTCGGCTGTATCGGGAATGAATGTGCCGCCGAGCATTTCGGTGTAGTCGGGCATGAATTGCAGCATCGGCATCAAGGGTTCGGCGGCCGTCACCGCATTCGCGTGATTGCCGAGTGACAGTTCCAGAAAACACAGCATTGCGATCACCCATTGAGATATTCGCAGGTGGCCGGTCCGCACTGCGGCATCGAGTGCTGCGGCCAGATCCCGCCGGGCGTCATCGACTCTGCCGAGATACACCGCCACGGTCGCCTGCACCGTCAGTGCCACGGACATCGGTGCATCCCCACCCAATTGGCGGGCCCGTGCGAGCGCGTCATCAGCGGTCGCGACCGCGCTGCCGAAATCACCACGCCACACGTCGAACAGAACCAATTGGAAAGCGATGAACATCATTTCGCCTTCTTCGCCCAGAGCAATGCAGCGTCGACCGACCGCCGCCAGCTCCTCCCGAGCGGCGGCGAACTTGCCAGTCCAGCCCAGCAACAGCAGCCGCTGCACATTCGGCCGAAATGCCACGGGGACACGTGCGTGCGGGTTGCCCAGTTCGACCGCTCGACGGACGTCATCCACGGCGACGCCGCCCCCACTCATGAAAGTCAGCATCGCCCGCATGCCGAGCGCCCGGCCGAGCGGCTCCGAAAGCTCGAGGCGTTCAGCAATACTGACCGCTTCGTCGCCCAGGACGAGCGCCTCATCGATACCGCCCATGTTCAGGCTCGCAAAGGCCAAGCCACTGACGATGTCCACCCGCAGCGCGGAATCACCGACGCAGTCAGCCAACGCACGCCTGCCCATCTCAGCCGCGTCGGCGAAGCTGTCGTCATAGAGCCGCACCAACGCCAACGTCTGCAGGGCTTCAGCGCGTAGCAGACCAGGCGGTAGCTGCGCTATCGCCGTCTCCAGCGTTTCACGTGCCAGGACAGGATCGCCCGCATCAAAGAGACACTCCGCCAAGTTAATTCGTCTTCGATCCGACGCACCACCAAGGTTGATCGCCATAGTCAGCAGTTCGGCTGCCGCCGCGGGCGCACCGCGGCCCCGCGCCGTCCGGGCAGCGGAGTCAAGCGCCTGCAGAGTCGCAGGCGTACCGGCCGGATCACTGAGCGCCAGATGTCGAGCACGCAGTTCTGGCTCCCCGACGATCCCGGACAGCCTGCGGTGCATAGCCCGCCGGCGCGGTGCAGGCGCATCGGCATGCACCGCATGGGCGAGCAGTGGATGGGTGAAACAGACACGGTTCCCATCGAATGTGACGATGGACTGGGCCTCGCACTCAGCCAGAAGCACCGCCAGTTCTTCTGGTGTGACACCGACCGCCCGAGCCACATCGCCGACCGTGGGGGTGGCGAGGGTGGCGAGGGCCAGCAGCGCCTCGCGCGCCCGTTCGCCGACGTTGTTGACCCGAAGCCGCGCGAGCGTGCCCAGACTGTCAGGCAACGTCACTTCCGCGGCAGCGCCCTGCCGATCGATCTCACGCGCCAATTCGATTGCATAGAAAGGGTTTCCGCCCGAAATCTCATGTATCCGGCGCATCACCGGACGCCCGACACGCAGCCCCAGCCGGGCGACAAGTATCTCGTGCAGTTCCGTTAATGTCAGGGGCGACAACCGTATGCGCTGAACGGCATCGGGATTTTGTAGCGCAAACCGATCTGTCGCCGGCACGTCAAGTCCGGTTCGAGCGGTGCACAACAATGAGATTCGTGCGGTCAGTCGGCGCTCAACGAATGCCACGACGGCCGCACTCGAGGCATCAAGCCACTGCACATCGTCGATCGCCAGCAGTACCGGTGTGTCCGCGGCGATCAAGTCGAGCACCGCGAGAAAGGCCGCGCCGACCGCGCGTTGATCGACGGCCGAAGTATCGGCGGTGTGCTCGATCAGCAGTGCGGACGCCAATCCGTGGCGCTGGGGTGCCGGTAGGTTCGCCCACAGATCCGGATCGACGTCGCACATCAGATCAGCCAACGTCGCGTACGCGAGCACCGACTCCGCCTCGCTGGTTCGCGCCGTCAGCACACGGATACCCCGGCTGCGCGCACGGTGGACAGCGGCCAGCCACAACGTCGTCTTACCGATACCGGCGTCACCCTCGATGACCAAGGCCGTGGGTTTGCCATCGATATCGTCGAGCAGATCGCCGATGCGCCGACTCTCCGCCCCCCGGCCGGTCAGCTCGTTCACCATTGGACGATTCGGCGGGCGGCCGTCTTGGATAGCCGTAGCAGGGAGCTCACGATCGATGGCCTCCTTCGCTCAACTTGATGCTGAAGTGGCTCCGACTCAAGCTTCGAGGCAAAGTTGCGCAGGGAACGAAACTGTCAATTGTCCGCGAATTCCACGACAGATTTTACCGGTCGTCAGCTGTCGCCGCCGAACTAGGCGCTCGCGTCAGCGGCAGCGAACGTTCAGGTTCTGACAGATCATGCCGACGCCGCCCCATCGGGACACGGTCGCGCCGCCCTCATCGCGCGGGTCCACCGACAGCGCTGGAGTCGACGTCACCAGCTGATCGATGATCGACGGCACGATGGGCAGAGTCGGGTCGGGCTGCGCGTGGGCCAAGCCGCCCGTGGTCGTCACGCCGAGAACGCCGAACGCACAGGCCGCCAAGCGGGGCACCCACATGCGCGTCATGGTTCTTCCTCGGGCCGAACTGATTGATGTCATCCCACGATATGCCGCTTACCCTTGCGCGTCGATGTCGCATCTCGATCACAAATGCGGAACAACTTGAATTTTGGTGGAACGTGTTGGCCCGCAAGTGAATCGTCGGCCGCTTACCGTTTCGGCCGTGAAGCCGATTCGCGTGCTTTTTCGCCGCGCCGCGGCTATCGCTGTGTGCGTCGTCATCACCGCACCGTTGACACCGCCCGCGGATGCCGATCCGGCAGCCGTGACTGACGTCGCGCCAACGCCTGACGGCAAGGTTGCGCCCGGCACTCCCGTCTCCGTCAACACGCCCGACGGTTGGACCCTCACGCTCGGCGCCCGCGACGAGTCGCAGGTGCCGGTGGCGCCGTTGACGACCGCGGTGTCGTCGCGCGAATACCTCGCCAGCGGCATATTCATCGCCTCGCTGGTCGGACCAGACGAACCGCGGGGGCTGCTCGAAGTCGGTTACGAGGTCGGGTGCGGCATCGATATGAGCACGTCGAACGGTGTGACGTTGGCCGGTAGCACCGGCGTGACGCCGTCGGTCGGGGTCTCCGGGCCGTTGGGCGCGCTGCCGACGGGAATCGTGCCCGTGCTCTCCACGCCGGTGAACGGCGTGATCACTGTCGGGCTCAAACCGGGCTTCGTGCTCGTGGTGCCGGTCAACAAGAAGGAATTCAAGAGCGCCAACCCCTGGGTGATGATCAGCAACTTCCACATCAAGATCGATGGCTGCGTGGGTCAGTCCTTCATCCGCTCATACGCGACGCTGACGCGGCAGACCGATCAATCGGACGTCGTGCTGTCCTACGTGGGGACCACGACCACCGTTTAGCCGGGCGTAGCGTGACGATTGTGTCCACCGAGCCGAACAACCACTACCACCACCTGGCATTCGGCCCCGATGCCCTGGATCGCCAGCAGCGCAACGGCAGCTATCAAGCGTATGGACGGCACACCGAGCGCGCGGACGACGGCCCGCAGCACCTCGATGACCGCGAGCTGCTGATGATCCGGCGGGCGGATCAGTTCTGCCTGGCCACCGTCACCCCCAACGGTTGGCCATACCTCCAATACCGCAGTGGCCCAGCCGGATTCGTCCGGTACCTGCCCGAAATCGACCGGCTACGGTTCATCGATCTACCGGGCAACAACCAGTTCGTCACCCTGGGCAATCTGGCTGCCGACGACCGGCTGGCGATGTTCTTCGTCGACTACCCGCGGCGCACCCGGCTCAAGGTCTTCGGCCGTGGTGCGGTCATCGAGGACGGGCCGCAGCGCGAGATCGAGATCGCGGTCGAGGCGTTCGACTGGAACTGCTCGCGCTCCATCATTCCCCGCTTCGATCGTGAGTACCTGCGCGAGCTGGGCGAGGCATACCAAGCCAAGTTCGACAGTCGAGAGGCCGAGCTGCAGGCCGAGATCGACACGCTCAAGGCGCGGGTGGCAGAGCTGGAGACTCAACCTCCCGCGAGGGCCTCCCGGAATTCCTCCGAGACGTAGAACGGAATGAGCCGGCGCCGCAGTACCGACTCGAGGTAGCCCCGTTCATCGAGCAAGGCAATCACCGGAGGGCCGAAGCGTAGGGCTTCCTCGATCATGTCCTCACGCCCCACGCCGAGGTCGAGCAGCAGATCGTAAAGGCTGACATCGCCGTACTTTTCGAAGACGTGGTCGATGCCCTCATCGAGGAGCGTGCGGAAGTAATCGGTGTCTCGAAAGGTGCGCCAGAACTCGTAGATCGGCACGACCGCGTCCTCGACGTCGTCGGCCGAAATCACCGAAATGGCAGACGCCAGCGGGCTGTTGAGGTTGCTGCGCCACAGGTCGTTGAGCGCCTCGGCGAGTACATCTTCGTCGGCATGCGTGTGGGCGAGCAGAAAGCGGGCGCCGCGACGCGCCAGATCCTCGGCGCGCACCTCCAACCGTTCGACCGGGCCCTGCGGCATCCGGGCGCCGACTGCGCCGAACACGCGGCCCAGCCGGCCACGAGCCAGCGACCTGCCACCCTGCGTGACGGATTCGGCGAGCGAGTGCTGCACCAGCGTCACACAGAATTCGGTGAACGCCTCGCTGCTCAGGATCCGCTCCAGCACTCGCTGCGTGACGCCCATCTCGATCACCATCGCGCTGAGCTCACTGAACCGCCGCCCGTCGATGACGTCGCCGAAACGGGTGTCCGAGGAAGCGGTGAGCTGAAACAGCCGCGTGGCAATCTCGCTGACCAGTTCCGCGATGCCGCCTTCCACCGGCACCTGCACGGCGTACTTCGCGGCGACGTTCTTGATCATCGTGGGCGTCACGGCGTCGGACAGCGTGATCTCCGACGCTTCCAGGAGGGCGTGCTCGATCTCGTCGAGCACCAGGCTGTGGTAGTTCTCGCCGCGCAACTGCTGCATGGCGAACGCCACCTGCGCATCGAGAAGACGGGCGGCGACCGGTTCGAGCTGCGACTCGAGGTCGTCGGCCGGCTCCGGGAAATTGGTCATTGCCAGCACCCTACCCAGGTGCACTCATCGGCTGCGGGTTGCAAGTTCGGGCTCTTCGGCACTCAGCGGCGCACCGTCGGACTGTGCCCCACACCGGACTGCGGCACCGATGTGGGCGGACCGTTCTGCCGCATACTCAGGCAAGCGCCCAAGCTGCCACCGACACATGGCACACCGTTGATGGTCGGCACCGGGCCACCTGATCGGTTCCCGGTGGGATCGAAAGCCGCGGCGTCAGCGGCCGCTCCCGGCGAAAGGCCGATGGCCAGCGCCCCGCATGCCGCCAGGTAGGTGCCTATTCGAAGGAGATTGGCCATCATCGCCACGCTTTCACCCGCTCAATGGCCAACATAGCCCTGACTGTCGTTGCGACCAACGCGGCCATTTGCGGCGGGCTCTCTATGCGCTCGGTGCCACTAGTCAGAATTCATACTCCGCGTCGTTCGGTGCCGGCGGGTGTATCTATGCGGTCATCGTCTCCCTGACACCCACAGTTTGGAGAAGCGAATGAGTGGAGGGACAAAGGTGTCGGACCCGGTCGCTATGGTCAGTCCCGCAGCGATGTGCTGCACGTATCGAGCTGGAGGCCACCGATGGCAAAGACCGTGTTCTACAGTTTCTACTACGAGCGTGATGTTCACCGCGTCCAGCTTGTCCGCAACATCGACGCCCTCGAAGGGCAACCGCTCCTCAACTCGCAAGACTGGGAGAAGGTGCGGGGTCGCGGCCAGCAGGCCATACAGAGCTGGATCGATGAGCAGATGCGGTACAAGCGGGCGGTCGTCGTATTGATCGGGCAGCAAACGGCCAGCCGGCCATGGGTCAGGTACGAGATTCAGAAGGCCTGGAACGAACGCAAACCGCTGCTGGGTGTACGAATCCATGGCTTGTCATCGATGGGCAGCGTGGACCGAGCAGGCCCCGATCCGTTCGTAGTCGCTGGCCTGGGTTCGGCAGGCATTCCGATATTCGATCCGACCCGTACCGACTCGCAAAGTACGTACGCGGCACTGCGCCAGAATCTCGCTTTGTGGTCTGACCGGGGAGTTAAACGGCTGTGAGTCTCTACACGGAAGAATTTTTCCGCAACAGGGTCAGCGGCTTCACCGCGAGCGCAGCCGAAACCTCCCTGCGGACCGCGGCGAAGTCGGCGACAGGAGAGTTCGATATATTCCTGAGTCACAGCGTCCGCGATGCGCGCGTAATACTTGGCGTCCGAGACTGGCTCATTTCACAAGATCTGCGCGTATATGTCGACTGGATCGACGACCCTGAGCTGGACCGCTCGGCGGTGTCCCGTGCGACGGCGGCACGCCTACGCGAGCGGATGGTGAACTCGCGTAGTTTGATCTACGCGTCGTCACGTTCTGCGCAGAAATCACGTTGGATGCCTTGGGAGCTTGGGTATTTCGACGGCGTGAAGGGTAGTCAGCAAGTCTCGATCATGCGCCTCGACAGCTCCAGGAGCGACAAGTTCGTCGGTGAGGAGTACCTCGACCTGTACAAACAACTCGAGGCGGTCCGCGCGAACGGCAAATTACAGCCATATGCTGTACTGCCTTCGCGTAGGCAAGCCGAGTCGTTACGCTCTTTCAGCAAAGCTGCAGGTCGCTACGAAGACTTGGTATAGCCATGACTGACGAAAGCCGCATCGAACCCGACGACCTAGACCAGGCCGACCATCACAAACACATGGACTTCGTCCAGGCCATTATCACCAGGCTAGCGAACAACTCATTTCTCCTGAAGGGTTGGGCGCTGACGTTAGCCTCCGCGGTATTAGGTTTCGCGATTACACAGAAGCACGCTGGTCTCGCACTCGCGGCGCTCGTACCGGTGGCGGCATTCTGGCTACTCGATACCTACTACCTCCGCCAAGAGCGCGCCTTCCGCGACATGTACGTCGATATCGCCGCAAAACGCGTGCGCGAATTCAGAATTGAGCCGCAGCCCTATGCAGAAAAGCAGAGTTGGCGGAAGGCGGTGTTCTCCGTAAGTCTCGGCATCTACTACGGCGCGATAACCGTACTTACCATCGTCGTAGCGGCCATTCTGGCCGTCGTTACCGCAATGCCGGACCAGCACAATCAGCAAGCCCCTACTAAGCCGCCGCCTACCAACACAACCGCTGGGTCGCCGTCACCGATCCCGTCGTCCAGGACGGCTACCCCAAGTCCTGTCGAATCGCCTCCGCATTCTGCCGAACCGCCTACGGCGCCCGAGCCGAAAATCCATGAGTCGCCGGCGGCAATTCGTTAGTGGCGGTCCATCGCCACACGGATACCTTCCGCTGCTGAATTTAACTGTGCGACCGACCATTCCGCGTCTTCGGGCCATAGATCAGGCATCCGATCGCCGTCTTTCCGCGGAACCACGTGAACATGCAGGTGGAAGACCGACTGACCTGCGGCCACTCCGTTGGACTGAATAATGTTCATACCCTCAGCGTTCGTCGCTTCTGCAACGGCAACGGCAACTCTACGGGTGGCATCCGCCAGATCATGCGCCTCGCGTTCGCTAACCACCCAGATATTTGGCAGGTGAGACGTTGGAACAATAAGCGTATGACCCAGAACGGCAGGAACATCCGGAAGGAAGGCTACAACTTCGCTCGTGCGCAGCACCTCGCGAGCTGGCGCCTGCCCGGCAACGATCGCACAGAAGGGACACTCGTTCGGATACTTGTTAGTATCCATCGCCACCTCGCGAGATCGCCACGCTGTCACCAGCTACTTCTATATCCATATGCAAGGGTACCGAGTCGCTGTCGACCGACTCACTTACCCTGAACACGGCAATGCCCTGAAGTGTTCCGGCCTGAATCACGATCGCCGCGCAAGTTTCGAACAACGCGGTGGATAGTTCGTATGAGCGCGAGATCCAGCCATACACCGACAGCTTTTCGTCACGGCTACTATCGATCGACAACAACAATCGTGACAGTCATTCCAGGCTGCGAGACATCGATTCTCAGATCATTCTCAAGCCCCCGCGGATTCTCGACCCATCCGTCCGGGTCGAAAACAATACAGATCAGGTGGCCGATGTTCCCGATGCCCTTGTAGCGGTCGCGGTCGACAATTAATTGCTCGCCAACTTCTTTGTGCGTCAGCGATTTGGAAGCGTGCTTCAACTCGATCCCGATGGCATACG
Organism: Mycolicibacterium sp. HS_4_1; assembly: GCF_054515875.1. Classification (NCBI taxonomy): domain Bacteria; kingdom Bacillati; phylum Actinomycetota; class Actinomycetes; order Mycobacteriales; family Mycobacteriaceae; genus Mycobacterium; species Mycolicibacterium sp. HS_4_1. Next base: position 611,916 of record NZ_CM137261.1, on the reverse strand, counting down.
CGGGCAGAAGATAGTCAATACGGCTGTTCGAGCCCGCATACGAAGGTATGTACTCTTCGTCTCTGACGTCGTCGAAGAACAGCTTCAGAAGCGCCTTGAAGAGATATTGATCGTCCCATTCGTTGGAGAACTCAATCGTCGGCTTGCCCCGGGGATGTTTGCGCAGGCTTCGCTGCACAAGGACAAATTGTTCAGCGATGGCCTCGATCACCTTCGCGGCATCCAGTCGTGTACCGGCGAAGCCGACGATACCCGGCGACGACGCCGTCTTGACGGTTCCATTGATCAGTTTTAGAAAAAGCTCGCCGATGATCTTCGCTTTGCTCGCACACGACCTCGATGCAGCGGACCAGTCGCCGGCAGTGAATCGGTCGGCCTCATCCTTACCTTTGAGCGCGGAACGAGTGTCGAGATCGTTCAGAAGTGCCATGCTGAGGAGTCGGCCGTGCGGAGCATAGTTATCGCCGAAGTGCTCGACGAAAAGATCGTCGATATCTATTCGCCGTGTAGGAAGCGCGATGCTCCCCGGCTGTGCCGTCAGATAGCGAAGCCGAGCCACCAGAGCATCGAACCCGTACTCCGGCCGATTCATGTTCCAATGGACGACCAGCGCCTCTTGATAGGACCCGAGCCTGGCGAAGAAGCGGCGTAGAAGGTCAAGTTCGAGATCAGCCGGAGCTACGCCCTTCGGTGCATCGGTACGACTGAACGCAGACACGTCACCGCTGCCAAGGTCGTAGATTGCGATGCTCGCAACGCCTGGCGGGTAATCCTTCGCAGTAATGATGGATTCGCACGCATAGTGGACAGCAACGATGGCTTCGTTCGCTTCGACAGCGCGCGAAAGCTGCTCGAGAGAGTGTTGCGGCCTAGTCAATCCCATCTCCGACGTCAGTACTGGACTCAAACTGCAAGATTTGCCCGCTGGCGATATCGAATGCGGTCAGCGGCCGCCCGCGGACGGTTCCACACCCGGTGTCCAGGCATACCAGATGCGGCGAAACGAAAGGCACATTAGTCGCTTGAACAAAATGGCCGAAGAATGTGCGCCGCCGCGGCCACGGACCACTGTGGCCGAAGATCCTTGAATTACCGCGCCCCGCCACCGCGGCATCTGTCCGAAGCGTGACGTCGAGAGGGTCGAATCCGGTGTGAGAGAAGAGGTAGTCATGGGTCTCAAGAAACGAAGGCAGCGACTCCAGCAGCTTTCTGTGACGAACGTCAAATCGTTCGCGAAATGCCCGCGCGGGATCATCCGTGATGTCGTCCATTAGGTAGGACTTAATGGTGGCAAGGCCCCCATGAGCAGCGAATTCTTCTAGTGGTCCGCCATCAAGGAACTTCAAAAGTTCATGCTCGTGGTTGCCACGAAGGAACACAAAGCGCCCGTCATCATATTCAGGTGCATTAGCCAGGACGTCCAGTACCAGTCGGCTGTGCGGACCCCGATTCACGTAGTCACCGAGAAGCACCAGCGGCTGTCTTCGCTCCCGGGCTAGCGCGAGCAATGCCTCCAGTGGCGCCACCTCACCATGGACGTCGCCTGCCACAATCGCAGTTGCAAAGCGGTCCATGCTTAGGATGGCGGGAGCGTCAAGAGGGAGTAGTCGATCTGGGCATTGCCGGCGATTGCATGCTCCAACTGCTTGGACACAAGCGGATAGCGACCAATGGACCATACAGTGATCGCTTCAAGAGTTTTGGGCACGCCGGTTGGTAGCGGTACGTCCAGCAAATGCACACCGCTGCCAAGAAGTGCCTCGAAATCTTCAACGATTGAACTCCGAAGCTGAGCTGCGACGGCCGGAACACCGGCCACACGTGCCGCGGCCTCCACATCGAAGATCGGGTTGCCAAGCTCCGCTGTACGCACGTACAACGCAGAGCGAACAGTGAATCGTGCCAGGTTGTCTAGCAGCGGGCGGTATTGTGCCGCATCAGATTTCGACATGGCTTCAAGAAGGACCCGTAATTCTGTCTTCAAGCGGAGATACGTCGCCGGCTCTCGATACGCACCCAACGCGGCAGACACCAAGTTATAAGGGTCAGACAGCACGATACCCTCGTCGATCAGGTGCCGCACGAAGAGGCTGCCGCGCTCGGCCATGCAGGTTAGATGGGCCGCCGTGTAGACCGTCACGTTCATCGAGCCGATGGCGTACGAACGCGGATTGTCCTCGACAAGCTGGAGGACGTCGATGTCGCTGTCATCTCGGGACGTACCCCGCGCCCGGCTCCCATATAAGACGAGGCCGCGGTTGTCGTCACCAAATTCGCCCAGCAGTCGCCTCACTAGGTGTGTCGCATGTGCTGCGGTCACGTGAGGCCCCCTTCGTCTGTTTCAAACCAAATGTAGACGACGCATCCGACAGTGCAGCGCTACGACGCTCTGCCCAAAAGTCGGCGTCGGCAAAGCAGGGATCCGTGCCCCGCTACCTAGTCACGCGGGCCGGCCGAACGAGATCAGACGATGAGCCGACCTCGGTTCCCACAAACCGCAACCCCCACCTCGGGACCTGCGACTTAAACATCACGCAGCATCCACTGCACCTCCGTAGGGTTCAACAATGCCCCAGCTTGCACGCGGCGAGTACGCCACCGGAGTTGGGATTGGTAGCGCCGTAGTGATGGTCCACCTTGTCCCGTACGGGCGTACACGATGCGGGAGGACGCGATCATGTGGTGGACGATTCCGGCGGCGGTGGTCATCGCGTTCGACGCGGCGATCATTTTACTCTTAGCAACCGCCAAGCGACGGGGGCTTCGGCGCCTTCGAACTACCCGCGGCGGGAGCTTCGGGTCTGTTGCCGATGCCGGCGCTGCCGGCTGGGCTGCCGGTGCTGACTTTTCGGGCTGCGGCGAGGGAGGCCACGGGGCGCACTCGGGCTGCGGTGGTGGGCACAGCGGCTGCGGTGGTGGGGGCGGCTGTGGTGGCGGGAGCGGCTGACGATCGCGCTGCGGACATCGACGCATGACCTTCAAAAAAGAATCCGATGTGTCGTATGTGCCAGATTCGGATCCCCGCGGATGCGCCCCAAATACCAGAAAAACCACCCGTCTCCAGGTGGTTCTTGAAGTGGCCAGGGCCGGGATCGAACCGGCGACCTTCCGCTTTTCAGGCGGACGCTCGTACCAACTGAGCTACCTGGCCGGAAGGGCAAGTTGCCTCGCCGTTCTGGCGACCCTGACGGGACTCGAACCCGCGACCTCCGCCGTGACAGGGCGGCGCGCTAACCAACTGCGCCACAGGGCCTTACGCACTGCTTGCTCCGCGTTTCCGCGTTGCGTACCCCCAACGGGATTCGAACCCGTGCTACCGCCGTGAAAGGGCGGCGTCCTAGGCCACTAAACGATGGGGGCCAATCCGAATCTCTTCGGGGGCACTCTCAACGTTTCCGTTGGGAGCTTCGATAGCTTAGGGCACGACTGCCTCACGGCCCAAATCGGCACTACAGACCGCTCGCCGCCCAACAACGACCTGCCCTGCAAGGCGGCCGGGCGGGACGCAGTATCCTGTCTCCCACGCCCCTATAGCTCAGTCGGTAGAGCTACGGACTTTTAATCCGCAGGTCCCAGGTTCGAGCCCTGGTGGGGGCACAGAAACGGCCATCGAGCCGACGTTTATTCGTCGGAAATAGCGCGGTCCAAAACCGCTGCTACCTGCGGGTGCACCTTGCCGCGCCCCATGTAGACGTCTTGCGTCATCGACACCTTCGCGTGCCCGAGCTGGTCGGCCCCGAACCTCGCAGGCAGCCCAGCCTCATCGATCAGAGTGGCCACCGACTTGCGGAACGAATGACTCGTCACGTCTGGCACCCCGAGGCTCTCCCGCACCGCGCGCCACTGCTTGTTGAAGTTGTCCGGATCGCGGTGGGTACCAGCCGAGGACGGGAAGATCATGGGCTGTTCGCCCCAGAAGTCTCGGCCGCGGCGGGCGGTCAGCATCGCGGCCGCGAACAGAGGTAACGGGACGGTGCGGCCGGCTGACTTCGTCTTGCCACCGTCGAGCCGGCGCAGGCCCTCGCCGGCGACGCGCGCGACCTTCCCGGACACGGTCAGCGTTCCAGACTCCTCGTTGAAGTCCTGCCAGCGCAGGGCGAGCAGCTCGGCACGGCGCAACCCCGTTGCGGCCAGCAGAGTGATCGGGTCGACGAGGTCGGCAGCCTGACACGCCTCGGATGCGCGCAGCTTGCCGATGAGGTTACGGAGCTGCATCCCATCGAGCGACGGAGCGCCTTTCGGAGGCGCGGCCGACTGGATGCGATCAACCTGCATCACGGGATTGGCGCCCAGGACGTCATCGAGGACCGCGATCTGCAGCGCGGCCCGAAGCAGGGTGCGGCTGTGGCGTGCCATCCCCGCGCCATGGGCCTGGCGCATCGACCTGATGACGGCATTCATGCGGCCCGGCGTCGCTTCGCCGACCCGCAACGAGTCGCTGTACTTCGCCAGCTTGCGGGCCGCGCTGCGGTAAGTCGTCAGTGTCGCAGGCGATTTGCCGTCCTCGGCCAGCCGCTGAAGGTGCGCCTCGACAAGCTCGCTGATCCTAGTGTCGAGGCTGATTTCGCCCGACTCCCCCGGCGCCCGTCGGCTCTTCAGCGCTTCAACCAGTGCATCCTCAGCGAGCTTGCCGTACTGGTCGTTGCACCCGACCGGGCTGCGCCGCTCGACTCGCCGTGTGACCCCATCAGCATCACGAAAACGGCAGTGCGCCAGCCACACTCCACCACCGACCGCAGTTCGGGTGATCTTTCCGTGCTGCCCTATCCGCAGCGGAGGCCTACCCGCCATCGTCGGCCACTACAGCGTCAGCGACCGGCGGGTACGTGCTCGGCCGACCCCGCAGTGCTGCGTTGATCTGCTCAAGCAACTTCTCGGCGACGACGATGTCGGACACCAGGGACTCCGCGGCTGAATTCCCTTCAGCATCACCTGAATCACGTAGCCGCGCAGCGAGTTTCGTCAACGACCCGATCCGCGACTGCTGGGCAATCCGCTCGCGAGAAAGCTGCACCAGCCGCGCCCCGTCACTGATCTCTCGTGCCGCTTGTACATCGTGCAGCCATTGAGCCTCGTCCGCCTCCTGCGTCTTCGGCTCGAACTCGGGGAGAAACAGTGTCTCGCCAGAAAACCAAGTCGCAGCGACTATCGACGGGTACTCCTCGCCCGGGACAACCTCTACGAGCCCGTCTGGGAGGTCTGGAAACAACAGCCGGATCGGCGGCACGCGAAGAGCCCATGCCAGCACACACAGTTCGGCGGTTGAAACGTATCGACGCCTCCGGTTTTCGAGGTCGGCAATCGTTGATCGCGAGATGGGGAGCCCTATCTCCGCCGTACGCTCTGCCAGCCATTGCGCCGAGCGGTCACCGCGCAGCGTTTTGATCGCCGCGCCGATGCGCTGGGCTTGTGCGACATCCCATGTTGTGGCCACAAGACGCAATACTACAGGTACTTGTGGGAATTGCCTGGCATGTGTCAAGATTCCCACAGAACCATTACTAGTTGTGTTCTGCAGCCACAACGAAGGGAAGAGGCCAATGACTCTCGCGGCATCGACTGAGGACTACTGGCTGACACGCCTGGAAGTCAGTGAGCGACTTCGTCTGCCAGTGAAGACGCTCGCCGTATGGGCGAGCCAGGGCACCGGCCCACGCTACGCCCGCTTCGGCCGGCATTGCCGATACCGACTCAGCGACGTAATCGCCTGGGAAGAAAAGCAATTCGGCCCGGATGTGGCCTGATGCGGGACCTGCCGCAGGCCGACCACTGCGACCTTGGCCTGATTCCCGGCTCGGATCACACCGAGGATCTGCGACCTCGCCGAAATGAGAGTGCCCCCGGTCGGTGCGCCAACACCGCCGGAGGCGATTCGAACCACCACCACGCTAATGAGGAGCTCTGACATGACTGTACAACTGACCGGCGTCTGCCGTCACTGCACCGTTCGCATTGAAGCCGGCGAAACGTGTGATTTCTGCAGGCGATACACGCCCACGACGACATTGCTGGACACCGCCGTGAAGGTCGCGAATCAGGCCCGCCAAGACGTCAGCGATGCGATCGCTGCCCTGCCCACCGACGCGCCACTGTGGTCGCGCGTCGACCTGGTTGCCGCGCTGGGCTACCTTCGCCTGGCCAGCGTAAAGATCACCAAGGCCGCCGAACGCATCAACGAGTCGGTGACCCAATGAGAAGCGAAGCGCCAATCCTGCTGCGCAGCACCTTCGTCGGTCTCGACGACGTTGGTGCGCCGGACTACAGCATTGCCCTTGCGGTATGCGCGAACGGCGAGCACTGGCCCTGGCTGGTGGGCCCCGACGCCGACGCTGATGCCACGGTTTGCGTTCCCTCCCACGAGGAAGTCGGGGAGCTGCCTGCGAACTATCAACGGTTGGTGCGGGAGATCGCCTACCGCTGCTGCCGACGCACCCAATCCGGCGGGCGGTGCATGAACAAGGTGATGTGCGCAGGGAGCGCCTGCCACCGTCACCGGGCGACGAGTAAGGAGGTCGACCAGTGACCGACGTTGTCGATCTGGACCGCCCTACAGAAGCCATGATCCGGCGGGCGGCGGCTGACAGGATCATGCACAAAATCGAGGAGCTGGCCGCCGACGTTCTCGACCTCACCGATTTGTGGTCGCGAACCCGGCAAGCCGACTTCAATGTCGTCGATCTCGTCCGCATCGCCGAACTGCTCGGGTGCTCGCTCACCGAACTGATCGGTGGAACACAGTGACCGCATCGCAGAATGCGGTCACTGTGGGGCGCTGCAGGGGCTCGTGTTGAGCGGTCAACTCGTCGGCGAAGTCATCTCCGCGGCTTTCGAGCTTCGAGCGCGAGGGCTGTCGGAGGGTGGCTTTCACGCTCTGGTGGCCATCGCGGAGAAGGCGCACACACAGAGCCGGGAAGCCTCGGTGCGGTGGGATCACCTTCGCGCCGGCCTCTACGGCGTCTCCAAGCGCACCGCTGAGCGAGCAGTTCGCGACCTCAAGAGCCACGGCTTGATCACTGTCGTCCGACCCGGATTCAACAACGGACATGGCACCGCAGCAGCTCCGATCTACAGGATCGAGCAAATAACCGATGCCGACACCCAGATGTCGGCATCCACATCCACCGATGCCGACACCCAGATGTCGGTATCCACCCCGACCGATACCGACAAAATCGCGACCGATACCGACAAAACAGGTACCCGATACCGACACCCAGGTGTCGTACTTGACGTTTCTATTGACGGTCCCATTGACGGGGAGGGCGCGCCTGCGCCCTCGCTCCCCACCAATCAAGTTCCATCCAGGCAAACAGCACGCGGACCCTACGGGCCGCGCTGCCCCAAGCACATCCACGACCCCAACCCACCGGATTGTCCCGGCTGCCGTGACGCCCGACTGGCTGAGCGTGATGCACGGCTGGCCGACGAGGCGAGCCAGAAGACAGATCGCCAGTCGATCCGCACCGCGATCGACCTCTGCGACGACTGCGACGAGTTCGGCCTGCTGCTTCACGGCCCACCGATGACCGCCTGCCCTCGCCACCGGAACTTCCGCAGCATCGAAAGGGCATCAGCATGAACGACGCAGTCCGATCCGCCATCGACTTCGAGGGGTTCGGCTTGATCGCGTTTGAAACGCGACCAAGACCAGCCGCGGCCTCTGAATCATTTTCCCGGCGCCGGGAAATTGCTCTGGCCACCACGGTCTGGACGTGGGTGTCCGTCGTCGTGGACACCCTGCACCGAATCAACGAGAACTGAGGAGCTCGACGTGAAACAGCACCGCATCAAAGACTTCGACGCCCGAGCGTGGGTCGTCGGCGGCCCCAACCCGGTCGTGTTCATGCAGCTCGGCATCATGCGATTCACCGCGTCGGTCGATGAGGCCGAGGCGTTCGGCCGTCAACTCCTGCAGGTCGCCAAGAAGGTCCGCGATGCTTCGTAGCACCAGCGACATGCTGCTTCTGCGTTGGCGCACAGCGCAGTTACTCCGGGCGGTGGTCCACGGCGACGCAGAGCAAGCCCGCGCTCTACGTGAGGCCATGCGCATCGAGAAACTCGACGGCCCCGACATTAGCGACGAGATGAGCTTGCTGGTCCGGCAATTCGGCCACCGGCCCATCTGGGCGCTCACCCAAGAGTGCGCCCGCCTGTGGCTGAAGGTGTCCGCCATCTGCGTCCACTGCCACAGGATCAGCCAGCAGCGAGACAACGCCGGCGTGTGCGCGGCCTGCATCACCAAGGAGGCCTCGTGATCGGTGCCGTGCATGGAGTGCTGCTCGAAACCGCTGATGCGCAATACATCCTCGCCGCGTTCGACGCCCTGCTCCGGGACCGCCGCCCGTCCGCACAGCTGGCCCACTTCGTCGACCGGTTCCGCAAAACTGTTGCCGCCACTGGCGTTTCTGGGCAGAACGCTGACGTAAACGCCAGAAAACTTGGCACACAGGCCGATTCGACCGAATATCGGCCCTATGACGTACTCACCAGCGGGCAGGCCGCGAACATCCTTGGCATCAGCGCCAACGGAATCCGCGACCTCGCGCGCCGGGGCACCGTACCGGCTTATCGTGCCGGAGGACGGTGGCTATATCCAGCGGCGCCCATTGTCGCTCGAGCAGAACGGCGCGCAGCCAACCGGAGCTGAACGTGCCTGAGCTGCGGATCTACGACGACATCGGTTATGGCGCCGTGACCGCCGCGTGGGTAGCTGACCAGCTCGAAAAGCTCTCAGCAGCAGCGCATATCGACATCCGCATCAACAGCACCGGCGGATCAGTATTCGACGGTGTCGCCATCCACAACGCCATCGCCCGCCACCCAGCGAAGACCACCGTCCACATCGACGGCCTGGCGGGCTCGGCCGCCAGCTTCATTGCCATGGCCGGCGACGAGATCGTCATCAACCGCTACGCCAAGATGATGATCCACGACGCCAGCGGCATCTCGGTCGGAAACGCCGCCGACATGGGCGCCGCCATGGCGATGCTCGACCAGCTCAGCCACACCATCGCGCAGATGTACGCCGACCGCGCCGGCGGCACCCCCGAACAATGGCGCCGCGCGATGCTCGCCGAAACCTGGTACAGCGCAGACGCCGCCGTCAAAGCCGGCCTGGCAGACCGCGTCGACACCGAACCCGCACAGGGTCGCGTTTCAAACGCGACCCCCGCACCCCTGCAGCGCGCCGTGGCCGTCGCCGCCGCGCGCCGCCAACGCCGAACCCTCACCAACCAGAAAGGCTGACCATGTCCACCACACTGCCCAACCCCCGCGTCTACGCCCCCGGCGCAGACGTCACCGCAGAAGCCACTGCCGACATCACCGCCCGCCGGTTCGTCGCCATCAGCGGCAACCGAACCGCCGGCGGCAACCTGTCCGTCGCCCACGCCACCGCAGCCGGCCGTGTGTTCGGCGTCTCCGGTAGCGACGCCGCCACCGGCGACCTGGTCACCGTGGCACGCGACGGCGTACTCAAGGTGATCGCCGGCGGCAACATCGCCGCCTTCGCCGAGGTAGAAGTCGGCACCGCCGGCCGGGCAATCACCAAAGCGTCCGGGGTGGCCGTCGGCTACGCCGTCACCGGAGCAGCCAACAACGGCATCGCCGAAATCTCCCTCTACTGAACAGGACTGACCCATGGCAAACGCACTCATCCCCGAGCTGAACGGCCGCCGACTCACCGTCGACATCGCGCTCAAGCAGCCCACCATCATCCGCGCCAAGATCGCCGAACTGGCCGACTCACAGATTCTCCTGCCGAAGTTCTTCCGCCACCTCGGCCAGCCCATCCAGGGCGGCGGCATGCTCTACACCGTCGTGCAGGCATCCGACTTCTTCACCAGCGACGTCGAGAAGCGCAACGCCCGATCCGAGTACAAGGTCGTCGAGGGCGTCGATCCTGACCCCACGCTCGCCAAGGTCGAAGACTGGGGCGGCAAGTTCCAGGTCGGACAGGAAGAGATCAATCGCAACGCCATCGACTACCTGGCCCAGCAGACCACCCAGCTGGCCAACACCATCGCCCGCAAGCTCGACGTGCGCGCCATGGAGGTCGTCAAGGCAGCGGTCACCGGCGCCAACACCGTGGTTGGGAACAACTGGTCGAACCTCGTCACGATCGGTCCTGAAACGAGTCTCACGCCTTCGGGACAGCTGCCCACCGCTGACCTGTCTACCGCGCAGCTGGCAAGCGATCTGCAGGAACTCGGCGTCAAACACGACCTGCTGGTCGTTCACCCGGAAGAGGCGCACAGCCTGCGCGTCGCCTACGGCGACAAGCTGCAAGCCATGCTCGACTCCGCCGGTGTCGGACTGTTCGCCAACCCCCGCATCGATCCCGGCGTCGGCTGGGCCATCCAGTCCGGCCAGGTCGGCACCATCGGATTCGAGGCGCCCCTCACTGTCGACGTGTGGGAGGACAAGGCCACCCGCTCCTGGTGGGTCCAGGCCTACGTCATCCCCGCCATGGGTGTCGATCGCCCGTACGCCGCCAAGAAGATCACCGGCCTCGCCGGATAAGGAAGGGACCAAACCATGGCACTCACATTCGACGACACCCAGGCCACCGCACTCCTGGGTCCACTCGGCCTACCCGCCGACACCACCGACGCCGCCACCATCGTCGCGACCGTCGTGGACGCCCTGGCCGCCGACAACCTCACCAACGCCGCACCCTCGGCCATCATCGCCGCAGCCGAGAAAGCCGGCCTCGAAGTCATCGACCCCGACACCCTCACAGCACTACGCGCCGACGCCACCGAAGGACGCCAACTCAAGGCAGCAGTCGAACGCCAACGCGTCGAGGATGTCGTCAACAGCGCTGTCAACCGCGGCGCCATCACACTCGCCCGCAAAGAGCACTGGGTCAACCTCATCGCCGCCGACCCAGCGATGGCCGCCGTCCTCAAGAACACACCCGACGAGACCGCCGTGCCGTTGACCGCCATCGGACACAGCAACGAACCCCAGGACGGCAAGGAACACCCCGACGACGGCTGGAACTGGTGACAACGCCAGTGGCCCCCACCCCCGAAATTCTTGAGGGGCGGGGGGGTTGGCTCCTGACCCCCGAATCAGGAAATCTTTTTTTCCGCGGGGCCGCGAAAACTGCGCTGAACTGCGGTAATAACCGATTTGGACAGGTGGTGAGCCGCGCATGGATCCGCTGATTCTGATGATCGAGCCGGAACTCGATGAGCGTGCCGCCACCGCCACGATGACGCGGGCCCAGCGCGTCTACGAGCAGGGTGCCCGGGACATCTCGAGGGTTATGCGCGAGCAGATGGCTGGGGGAACGGCCGCGGCGGGTCAGGGTTTCGATGAGTTGGAAACCAAAGCCCGCAAGGCATATCTGGCGATGCAGGACGCCTCAGACAAGGTCGCGGCGGCCGAGCGTAAGCACCAAGCGGCGGTGGCGAACGGCGCGGCGAACGCGGAGTCGTTGGGCCGGCGCGTGGAGCGGGCCCGACTGGCTGAGATCGAGGCGATCGAGAGGGCGACGGCCGCCTATAACGAGTATGGCCAGGCAGCTCAGCGGGCCGGTGAGGCGGGCGAGAACGCCGGCCAAGGAGTCCTCGGAGGATTGCGGGGCGTGGCGGCTGGTGTGCGCAGCGCGGGCGGCGAGCTGGCGGGCGGATTCATGGAGGGGTTCGCCGGTTCCTCGGCGCTTCTGCGCCTTGGTTCATCTGCCGGGCCTATTGGCCTCGCAGTGGCGGGCGTCGCGGCTATCGGTGCCGTCTCCGGCAAGGTGCTGGCCGACAACATCGCTGCCGGTATGGAGCAGCTAAGGATGCGCGACCTATTCCAGGCACGTCTGGGCGTCGACAGCGCGGCGATGGAGAAGTTCGGCAATTCTGCCGGTACCGCTTTCTCAAAGGGTGTGGGCGAGTCGGTCGAGGACAATCTGAAGACCATCTCCGCGGGGATCCGTGCGGGTCTGATTGGGCCGAAGTCATCGGATGCTGATCTGGCGAAGTTCACCGAGCGGATGACCACCACCAGCAAGATCACGGGCCAGGACCCGACCGAGATCGCAAACAAGTCCCGCAACATCGTCCGCAACGGGCTGGCGCGGGACTACGCCGAAGTGCTGGACCTGCTGAACTCGGCGGCCGGCAAGCAACTGGACATCAGTGGTGACCTGCTGGACACCACAGAGGAGTACAGCACCGCGTGGCACGGGGTGGGGCTGTCTGCCGCGGATGCGTTCGGCTTGATGAAGCAGATGTCCGATGCGGGTATCCGGAACACCGACGTGGCAGCGGATTCCCTCAAAGAGTTGTCGATCAACGTGTCGGATGATTCGAAGACGACGCGGGCTGCGTTGGTGGCGTTGGGTTTTGACGCCGACGAGATGAACCGGAAGTTCGCCGAGGGCGGCGCCACCGCGCGCGATGCGTTCGGTGCGGTGCTGACGGCGATGCAGGATATGAAAGACCCGCAGGATAAGAACAATGTCGGGTTGGCGCTGTTCAAGACGAAGTGGGAAGACGCGAAGACCGCCATCGAGGCAGCGAATCTCAAGACCGCGGCGACGGACATGGGGAAGGTCGCCGGGGCGACCGATGACGGAACCAAGAAGCTCAACGAGCATGCCGATGCGTGGACAAACCTTGGTAACCATATCGGGGAGATGTGGGACAAGACCGAACGGAAACTCGCCGACGGTTGGCTAGGGAAGTTCGTCGGTAAGACGTTGCCGGACTGGTTGTCTCATGGCTTTGACTTGGCCCTGGATTTGGGTACGGGTGGCGCTCAACTCCTGGGCTTGGACCCTCTGGGGTTGCACGATAAGCCAGCGCAGCCGCGCGTGTACGGGCCGCCCATGCCCAAGCCTCAATCGACGCCGTTCAGCTTGAATCCGCTTGCGTCCGGCGGGCAGCCTGGCGGCCCATCGCCTTTCGGTTTGCAGGCCATGATCGGCGGCCCTGGGCAGCCGGCTCCCGCGCCGCCAGCGTCGGCGGACTACCGCGCTTGGTACGGGCCTGGTGCCATCAAGCCGCCGGCGGGTCCTGATCCGGGGCATGGCCCGCAGTCGCATATGGCGACGGGGGACGACGAGAAGAAGGCGAGTCTCCCGCCGACGCCGGTGCTGCCGCTGACCTACACGTCGACCGCCGGTCTCCCGGCGTCGATCGCGAACGCACAACAGAGTTTGGATGAGCGCAAGCACGACGTCGCCGAGAAGGAAGCCCGGCTGCACCAGCTCGAGCAGTCCAATGTGGCGACCGCTGACGATATCCAGAAGGCACGCAACGATTTAACGAAGGCGCAGCAGGATCAGCTGAAGGCTGAGCAGTCGCTCACCGACGCTCGGATAAATGCGACCAAGCAAGCTAACAAGCAGCTAGCCGGGCTGTCGTCGGACCTAAACGACATGGGCTCGCAGCTCGACAAGGACTTCGGTATCTCCAAGGGCCTCGGCGGGATCATCGAGAACGCGGTCAAGGCACTGGGCAATGCTCTGGCGGCCCCGTTGTTGCAGGCGTTGGGGTTTGTGTCGAAGGCCAATCCGAACGAGGGCTCTGGCCTGGTCGGCGTCATGGCCGCCAACGGCGCGTTTGGCTCCCAGTACACCCCGGGTGCGATTGCTGCTGCGCAGATGCCAGGCACCATGGGAATGCTGCCGGGATATACCACCGCGCAAGGGATTCCCGGCGGCTCATCGTCCTTCGCGCCGCCTGGGATGGCCCAGCCCGGTGAGTCGGCACGCGAATTCGCGCATCGGGTGATGATGCCGTACTGGCAGAGCCAGGGCCTCACGGTCGGGGACCACCAGGCGGACAAGTACGGCGAGCATCAGAATGGCGCGCTGGACATCATGGTGCCGAACCTGGCCGCGGGCAATCAGGTTCTCTCGCAGGTACTTCAGGATCCGAACGTCTACGGCGCGATCTTCAACAACCAGACGTACGGCTACGGCCACGGCCTGACGCCGCAGGACTACAGCGCAGGGCACACAGGGAACCCGACTCAGGACCACCAGGACCACGTGCATGCTTGGTACAAGCCCGGTGGTGGCGGCAACATCGCGCCCAGTGTGCAGCCGACTTACCCGGGGACGATTCCGGCCGGTGGCGGTGGCCCCATGTACCCGGGAACCGGTATGCCGCAGGCGCTTCCGGGCGTCTCGCCGCTGGGTGGTGTTGGACCGGCGATGGGCGGGGGTACCGCTTACCCGTCCCAGGGCGGTAACAGCGGCAACATCCTCGGCGGCATGGCGATGGACGGCATCATGGCCGCTACGTCCGGCCTGGACATGATGTTCCCCGGCGCAGGGTCCCTCGCGAAGATCGGCATCCAGGTCGCCAACCGCACCATCGGCTACGGCGCCCAGAACATGGGGATCCTCGCCAACGGTGTCGGCGAGTTCCTCTCCGTTGGCGACAACCCCAAGGGCAGCCTCGGCGCTGGTTGGCTGGGCAAGCTGGCTGGTGGGATCGCCGGTGCCGCGCCCGCCCTGCCGAACCTGGCCGGCGGCGGGAAGAAGCCGCCCGGGCCGATGGAACAGGCCACCGGCGGGCAACAGGGCAACACGACGATCGACCAGAGCGACCGCCGCATCAACGTGACCGCGCGCGAGGGCGCCAGCGGGCAAGAGCACGGCGAACAGATCGCCTCACACCTCGAATCCGCGTACTCGCCCCCGGGGCGGCAGTGAGGTTGCGAGCATCTTACCGGCGCCAGTAAAAACCTCCCACCAGGCTTTTTCGGGTCAAACCGAAAACGTCCGGACCCTTTCAACCGTTTGGGTAAAAAGGGTCGTATTTCAAATGCGACCAAGATTTCGGGCGACGTCACGACCCTTTTTGCGGGCGCCCGCAAAGTGTCCGGGAGGGTCGCATTTCAGATGCGCCCCCGAAGGGTCCGATTTCAAATCGGACCCTCTAGCCTCGATTCGTCTTGGCGATTAGGTCGAGCAACTGCGCACGCGCGAGAGTCGACACCGGCAGGCGGCGCTCAGATGCGATCGCCTCAAGCGCGTCCAGCTCCCCGGGGTTGAGCCAGACTTTCAGCACCTTCGCGCGTGCCCGGTTCGGCCGGCTGACCTTCACATGCGGCGGCAGCGGCGCACCATCATCAGGCAACTCCTCTGTGGCCTCAGCCGCGGCGACCTCCTCGTCGATGAGCCGCTTCAGCGCGTCCCGGTCCATGTCTCTTATGTTCCTCTGAGGGCGTTGGGCGAACAATCGAATTTTCAGGATGGTGCGATTTGAAATCTGACCAAGGCGACGCCGAGTTCAAGACGTACAGCCTCGCGGAGGTTGTCGCGATGATCGACACCGGCCTCAAGGATCCGGTGCGCTGGCTGAGGGAGCAGATTCGGTCGGGGCGGGTGACGGCGCGGAAGATCGGCCGGGACTATCGGATGACCCGCAGCGACATCCGCGAGTTGCTCGACGGATGCAAGAACCCGCGGCCGCCGGCGAAGCCGGTGGTTGAGCTGCCGGAGGTTCCGACTCTGACTAGCGTCTCGCCACGGCGTCTCCGGAAGAGGGACTGATCCTTCTTCCGCCAAACCGGCACACGGTGCACAAAGACAGCGTGATTTAGGTGCAATGCCTCGCGGATCGACTTAGGCGCGTCGTAGCCTCTTCCAGGCTCTGGATGTAGGTCGCGATCTGCTCATCCGTGGAGAACCGGCGGGACTTGATCGTCACCGATTTCAGCTCCCCCGACTTCCACAGTTCGAACACCAGTGTCCGGCTCACGCCGCCCAACTTCGCGGCCGTCCCACGCCAATCGTTCAACCAATTGCTCACGGCCAAGATGATCTGACGCTTATTCGACTGAAATGCTCGGGACACGCCGAGAATCAACAGCAATCAACAAGCGTTCACCGAGACGCAAAGCAGTTGTGTCACAGAGCTATCCGCAATCATTGCGGCGTGTCGAGAATCATCGCCTGCAAATCCGCAGGTCCCAGGTTCGAGCCCTGGTGGGGGCACCACAAGCACCACAAGTCCGTGAAATCAGTAGCCGGACTAATCGCGGTGGATAGTCTTGCGGCGTGACCAACACCGCCGATGCAGCCCAGCTCGAGTTCATGAACTCGATGTTCGCGACCACCATCCCGGCCGCCCACGGCCTGGGCGTCAGAGTCGTCGAGGTCCGACGCGGGTTGGCCGCCACTACAGCCCCAATCTCAGGTAACGGCAACCATTTTGGCGTGATGTACGCCGGCGTGCTGTTCACCGTCGCCGAGGTGCTCGGCGGGATTCTTGCGCTCACCGCATTCGACCAGAGCCAGTTCTATCCACTGGTCAAGGACATGTCGATCCGGTACAAGGCGCCGGCCAAATCCGATGTGCGGGCACAAGCCGAGATGAGCGACGCAGACATCGCGCGGATCGAAGCCGAGGCCGCAGCGAACGGCAAGTCCGAGTACGTCGTCGAAGCGATCGTGACCGACGCCGACGGCACGGTCGTGGCCACCACCAAGGCGACCTGCCAGCTCCGCCGGAAGTAACCGCCGGCGCCTATTTCGCGGGCATCTCCAGTTCCGCCACGCGTTCCTGCACCGCCTGACTGATCGCGGCGGTGAACCGGTCCGCCATCATCTGCGCGGCCAGCGGCCGCAGATTCGGCACCACCTTGGCGATCCGCGCGAGGTACACATTGGGGTCCTCGGCCTCCTGAATCCGGCTGAAGACGACGTCGGTCACCTCATTGGCGAGGGCGTCGATGTGCTTGTCGACGACGCCGGCCAGGCGGCGGACGTCCTCGGCCGGGACGTTGGTGTCGCGCAGGTTCATGGCCGCGCCCAGGACCGACTGCCGGACGCTGAAAGTGCCGTCGTCGAGGCGCCGGATGGCCCCGAGCGCTTCGAGGGTCTCGAGCGCGCGGGCGTCCAACGACAGACCCGCGCGTTGTTCGAGTTCGCGTAGGTCGACGGTCTCGTCGTCCGCCGGGCTCCACGGTGTGAGAAGTGCCGCACGCACCGCGAGGTCATGGGCGGTTGCGCCTTCCGGCAGCCGCGCCAGCACCTTGGTGATGGCCGCCAGGGTGTAACCGTGCTGCTGCAGCTGCTGCACCAACTCGAGCCGAATGCGATGCGCCGCACCGTAATACGCCAGGCGACCGCGCCGCTCGGCCGGCGGCAGCAGGCCGCTCTCGTTGTAGAAGCGGATGGTGCGCACCGTCGTGCCGGTGCGCGCGGCCAGTTCGTCGATGGTGAATTCCTCGACTGTGACATCTGCCATTCCACGAAGTATAGACACCAACATTCCGACTGTGCCAGTGTTACTGGCACAGTCACATGTCAACATGAAATGAGAGCCACATGACCCTGCCGAAGCCCTCTGGCACCACCGAGGTCGTCATCACTGGCGCCTCGTCCGGAATCGGAACCGAATTCGCCCGGGTGCTCGCCGCCCGCGGCTACAACCTCTTTCTGGTCGCACGTCGCCAGGACCGACTCGACGCCCTGGCCGACGAACTGCGCGCCGAGCACGGCGTCGGCGTGACGGTGCGGCCGTGCGATCTCGCCGACGCCACCCAGCGCCAGACCCTGATCGAGGAACTGCGCAGCCGGCCGGTTGCCGGCCTCATCAACAACGCGGGTTTCGGTACCAGCGGCGCCTTCCACACCCTCCCCATCGACCGCGAGCGCGAGCAGGTTGAGCTCAATATTGTTGCGGTGCAAGAACTCACCCACTCCGTCCTGCCGGGCATGGTGGAGCGTGGCGCCGGCGCCGTCCTCAACGTCGCCTCCGTCGTCGCCTTCCAGCCCATGCCGTCCATGGCGACCTACGGCGCGTCGAAGGCGTTCGTCAACTCGTTCTCGGAGGCCGTCCACGAAGAGCTGCGCGGCACCGGCGTCTCCTGCACCTCGCTGTGCCCCGGACCGGTCCCCACCGAATGGGCCGAGATCGCCTCGGCACACGAGTTCAGCCTGCGACCCGCCCAGGTTTCCCCCGCGGACGTCGCAATCGAGGCCGTCGACGGCATGCAGGCCGGCTCCCGCCAGGTGATCCCCGGCACCGTCGTGAAACTCATGGCCATCACCGGCTCCATCACTCCCCACGCCCTGCTGCTGCCGGCCCTGCGCCTGGCCCGCAAGGCCCTGGGCTGACAACCGACCACACTCAAGAAGGGACCTCTGCCGTGAACCTCTCCGACCTCACCGCACTGGCGACCAAGCCCGTCGCCGCCATCACCGCCAAGCCGCTGGCGGCCTTTGCCAGCGTCATGAACACCCCCATCAAGACCCGCCCGATCTACCTGCAGGCCGTGGTCGACGCCCTCACCGGCTATACCCTCGAAGACGCCGTCGCGGGCAAGATCGTGGTGATCACCGGCGCCTCGGCAGGTATCGGTGAGACCACGGCGCGCCGCATCGGCGCGGCCGGCGGCGAGGTCGTGCTGGTGGCCCGCACCCGGGAGAACCTGGAGCGCGTCGCCGACGACATCCGCGCCGACGGCGGCACCGCGCATGTGTACCCCTGCGATCTGAGCGACCTAGACGCCATCGGTGACATGGCCGGCCAGGTGCTGGCCGACCTCGGCCGCGTCGACATTCTCATCAACAACGCCGGCCGCTCCATCCGCCGCTCGCTGGAGCTGTCGCACGACCGGATGCACGACTACCAGCGGACCATGCAGCTCAACTACTTCGCCCCTGTCCAGCTGATCCTCAAGTTCACGCCAGGCATGCGCGAGCGCGGCTTCGGGCACATCATCAACGTGTCCTCGATCGGCGTGCAGACCAAGCTGCCGCGCTTCGGCGCCTACATCGCCAGCAAGTCTGCACTGGACGGACTGTGCGACACGCTGCAAGGTGAGACGGTGTCGAACAACGTCACCTTCACCACGGTGCACATGCCGCTGGTGCGGACCGCGATGATCGCCCCGACCAAGATGTACGACCGCTTCCCCACCCTCACGCCCGAGCAGGCCGCGAGCACGCTGTGCGACGCGATCATGCACCGCCCGCGCCGGCTGAGTCCGCCGTCGGGCCAGCTGACCGCCCTCACCGACGCGCTCAGCCCGCGGCCATTCGACCTGGTACGGAACAAGGTCTACTCGATGTTCGGCGATTCGGCCGCTGCGCACGCAACAGCCGAAGAATCAGCCGAAGCCGTTGTGGTCGAATAGAAGAGGAACTTCATGCGGGGCGAGCGAAGCGACGGGAAGAAGATGGACCTGAACTCACTGCTTGCCGAGCCGGCCCAGCGGGCCGGCCTCGAAATCCGCGCCCTCGCGGCACTGGTGCGGGCCGGCGCCATCGGCGTCGACCTGCCGCACCGGTTGGTGCAGGTCCTGCAGGCGCTTGCCACGTACGGTCCGTTCGGCGCCGCGCCGCGCATCGCCGCGATCCGCCATGGTGCGTATCCGGCGATCGCCGACGAACGCGGCGAAATGACCTACGCCGAGTTCGATGAGGCAGTCGACCGGATTGCCAACGCATTCCGGCAACGGCTGGCTCCGGGCGACACTGTCGGCATTCTCTGTCGCAACCACCGCGGACCCCTGATCGTCGCATTCGCCGCGTCCCGCGCCGGGGTCAACGCGGTATGGCTGAACACCGCGTTCTCGGCCCGCCAGGCGGCGGAGGTCGCGAACCGCGAAGGCGTCGACTTGCTGGTGCACGACGTCGAATTCACCGACCTGATCGCCGACGTCGAAGCCAGGAAGGGCAGGTTCGTCGCCGATATCGACAGCGCGAGTGACGATCTCGATGCCCTCGCGGCCGACGCGTCACCGAAGGCACCGCCGGCACCGGCGAAGCCCGGGAAGATCATCCTACTGACGAGCGGGACGACGGGCACCCCCAAGGGCGCACCGCGCGCGGAGCCACGCAGCTTCATCCTGCCGGGCGGTCTGTTGGAGCGGTTGCCGATGCGTGCTCGCGAAGCCACCATCATGGGGCCGCCGCTGTTTCATGGCACCGGACTGCTGATCGCCATCATGACCATCGCCCTGGGCTCGAAGTTGGTGCTGCACCGCAAGTTTGAGGCAGAGCAGCTGTTGGCGGACATCGAGAAGCACAAGGCCACCACCGTGTGCGTTGTGCCGGTCATGCTGCAGCGCGTGCTCGGACTCGGCGACAACACGGTCCGCAGCTACGACACCTCGAGCCTGCGCGCCGTCTTCTGCGCCGGCTCCCAGCTGCCGGCCGCCGTCGCCACCGCAGCGCAGGACCTGCTCGGTGAGGTGGTCTACAACCTCTACGGCTCAACCGAAGTCGCACTGGCGACCATGGCCACACCGGCCGATATCCGCGAGGCCCCGACGTCGGTCGGCACGCCGATGCTCGGCTGCCGGATCAAGATCTTCGACGACACCGGCCACGAGGTCCCGTCGCCTGGAACAGGCCGGATATTCGTCGGCGCGGCAACACAATTCGAGGGTTACACCGGTGGCGGCTCCAAGGAGTTCATCCACGGATTGATGGCCAGCGGCGACGTCGGACACTTCGATGAGAAGGGCCGGCTGTACATCGACGGCCGGGACGACGACATGATCGTCTCCGGCGGGGAGAACGTGTTCCCGGTCGAGGTCGAGGAACTGCTCGCCACCCACCCGGCCATCGTGGAAGCCTCTGCCATCGGCGTCGATGACGAGGAATTCGGAAAACGCCTGCGCGCCTTCGTGGTCACCACCGCGGGAACCCAGATTTCGGAAGCAGAGGTCAAGCAGTTCGTCAAGGACAACCTGGCCCGCTACAAGGTGCCGCGCGAGGTGGTGTTCCTCGACGAGCTACCGCGCAACCCCACCGGCAAGGTGCTCAAGCGGGACCTGGCCGCCCGGACGGACTGAGCGGCGCGGCCGTCAGCCGCAACCTCCGCATCCGCGGGACGCATCAACCGGGGCGGCCACGCTCGGCGCGCAACAGGCGTCACCCCGCCACGCGTCGACGCCTTCCTTCACCGCGACGCCCGCGATCACCAGTGCGGCGATCGGGTCGGCCCACGCCCAGCCGAGGAAGGAGTTCACCACCAAGCCGACCAACAGCACGGCCGACAGGTACGTGCACAGCAGCGTCTGTTTGGAATCGGCGACCGCCGACCGCGATCCGAGCTCACGGCCGGCGCGACGCTGTGCGTACGACAACACCGGCATCACGACCAGGCTCACCGCCGCGAGTCCGATGCCGATGGGCGAGTGCCGGGCTTCACCGAATCCGAGCAACCCGCGGATAGCGTCGACGGCGACGTACCCAGCCAGCGCGAAGAACGAGAAGGCAATGATGCGCAGTGCGATCTTCTCGCGCGCTTCGGGGTCGGCGCCCGCGAACTGCCAGGCGACCGCAGCCGCCGAGGACACTTCGATCACGGAATCCAGACCGAAGCCGACCAACGCCGCCGACGACACCCGCGTGCCTTCCGACAGCGCGACGACGGCCTCGACGATGTTGTAGGAGATCGTCGCCCCGACCAGCCATCTGATGCGGCGCGCCAACTGACTGCGGCGCGTGTCGGATAGCGTCATCGGTCGCACTCGCAGGGCTCACCGTCGGCGCCGACGCACACGCAGTCGGGATCCACCGCCAGGACCAGCCCCATGAGGTCGCCCAGCGCGCGGCCAATTCGGCTGTCCGCCAGTTCGTATCGCATCCGGCGACCTTCAGGGACCGCCACCACCAGGCCACAGCCCCGCAGGCAGGTCAGGTGATTGGAGAGAATCTGCCGGGAGACTCCCAGCTGATCGGCCAGATCTGACGGATAGCCGGGAGTCCGATTCAGGCTCAACAGGATTCGCGTGCGCGTCGGGTCGGACAGAGCACGACCGAACCGCGCCAACGCATCGATGTGCTGCAGCGTCGCCATGCACAAACAATACATCTTTCCATGTATCCAGAAAAGAATGTATCAAAGGCCGATCACTCGGCCTGCCGTCAATCGCCATGGCGCCCGGGCTTGTTGTGGCCCTTGCCTTTGCCCTGACCGTTGGGCGGCGGGACATCAGCCGACGTCGGGGTCGATATCGGAGCCAGCGTGGAGGTCGGTATCGGCGCCGGCGTGCTGGTCCCGACCGGCGCCGGCGTCGCGGGTCGCGATGCGGCATCGACGATCACGGCGATCACCGTCACCGCAGCCACCAGAACTGCCATGCCCCACAACAGGATCCGCGACCGGCGCCTCGGGACCAAGAGCGGTGTGGTTACCGGATCGGGTAGCGGGTTGCCGAGCACCAACGTCGGCGGCCGCCCCACCGGAACCGCGCCATGCAGGGCCGCGCGCATCTCGTCAGCGCCGGCGAACCGCAAACGGTGGTCGCGAGCCATCGACCGTTCGACAACACTCACCAGTGCCGGGTCGACATCCGGCCGCAACACGTTGAGCGGCACCGGATGCCCCTCGGAAACCGCGCGGGTGAGCGCAACCAGATTGCGCCTGCGGAAAGGGCGGCCGGCCGGTCAGGCCCTGGTATGCCACGACGCCGACGGCGTAGAGATCATCCGCGACGGTCGCCGGTCGCCCCGACAGTCTCTCGGCGCTGAGGTAGCCCATGGTCCCCACGATCTGGCCGGCGATGGTGTGGCTCGATTCGGCGCTCTTGGCAATGCCGAAGTCGGCGATCTTCGCCGACCCGGAATCGGCCAACAGGATGTTCCCGGGCTTGATGTCCCGGTGCAGAACGCCGGCCGCATGGGCCACCGCGAGCGCCGAGAGCACATCGTCGAGCACTGACCGGACCTGCTGCGGGGATAGCGGCCCCGCGGCAATCGCATCCGCCAACGTGCGTCCCGGCAGCCGCTCCATGACGATGTACGGCGTGCCGTCGTGCTCGCCGTAGTCGTGTACCGCGACGACGTGCGGATGGTTCAGGCCCGCCGCGGCGCGCGCCTCGATCTCGAAACGGCGCCGGAAATCCGGTTGCCCACTCAGCGGCGCGTGCAGCAGTTTGACGGCCACCGGACGCTGCAGCTGGACGTCCCAGGCGTCGCGGACTTCCGCCATGCCGCCGCGCCCCAGCGTCCCCCGCAACTGGTAGCGGTCGGCAAGAACACCGGGGTGAGGCATGACCCCACGCTAGCCCGAATCCCCCTCGGCCGACCCGCCGAGTTCAGCCGGCGGTCGGCCTGCGGCAGCGCCCTCAGGCGCTCTTCGCGGTGGCGATGTCGACGGCCAGTGGCCCGATCACCGCCATGATCTGCTGCACCGTCCGCGCCGGCACGCCCGCCGCGGCCAGGCTCTCACTCAGATACCCGCCCACCAGATTGAAGTGCCGCATGGTGATTCCGCGCCCGCGGTGGATGTCGCGCATGGACGCTCCGGTGTAGGGCTGTGGCCCGCCCAGCGCAGCGGCGAAGAATTCCACCTGCCGGCCTTTGAGCCGTGACATATTGGCGCCGGCGAAGAAGCCGGCAAGTTCGGCATCGGCCAGCACCCGCTCGTAGAAGTCCGCCACCACCTGCTCGAGTGCTTCGGCCCCTCCGATCTGCTCATAGATGCTCGTCATGCATCGAGAAAACACCGGCCGTGTTGCCTGCCCATTGCTCGACCGTGACCCAGCGGCTAATTCGATCTCACAGACCCCTCGAATTGCTGCGAGTACCGCAAAACGCCTGGCTCAGTCGACCTTTGGGCAGTAGAACTGCGGCTGGCCCCGATATTCGAGGGGCGGCAGGTTGCGCGCTGGGGTCTGCACCAGCGGCGAATCGGCAGGCAGCCGACCGGTCGCGCGGTCCATCGCCGATCGCTTACGCGGATGCATCAGTCTGCGCTTCGGGCCGTATTTGGAGACCAGGGTGATCACGCCACACAGCCGGTCGTGCACCCACTGCTGACGGGCAGACCAGGAGTACCCCATCAGCTCCCGCACCGGCGGGTCGTAGAGGGCCACCGTCATGAACGCGAGGAAGCGCTGCATCACCTTGAGGTTCTGGGCCCACAACCAATCCGGAATCCATTGCAGTG
Organism: Mycolicibacterium sp. HS_4_1; assembly: GCF_054515875.1. Taxonomy (NCBI): domain Bacteria; kingdom Bacillati; phylum Actinomycetota; class Actinomycetes; order Mycobacteriales; family Mycobacteriaceae; genus Mycobacterium; species Mycolicibacterium sp. HS_4_1. The sequence goes on along the minus strand of NZ_CM137261.1, from coordinate 588,049 downwards.
AAGGATGTTTTGGCATGGTCGACAAATCCATGACCTCGCGCGCCGCATAGTTGTTCTCCAACACGTTGCGACACATGTGATCCCAGTAAACCTGGAAGTCCTCCCAGGTTTTCGGCACCGGCCGCATGCTCATGCCGTACATGCGGTACCAGGTGACATGCTCGTCGAACAGCTGTCGTTTGTCCGCTTCGGAGAGGCCGCCGCCGAACTTCTCGGCCGCCAGCAGGGTGGATTTGAAGAACGTCGCGTGCGCCCAGTAGAAGACGTCGGGGTTCAGCGCGCTGTAGCGGCGTCCCTGCTTGTCAACGCCCTTGATCCCGATGTGATAGTCACGCACCTCGGCCCCGGTCTGGGGCGCGCGGTCACCGTCGAACACCACGCCGCCGATCGGATAGATCGACCGAAGCAGCCGGGGAATGCGCTCCATGAAGAAGATCGAATGCTCCTCCACCGCCGCGCCGAGCTGGGGATGCATGTTCTGCATGGAACCCGCCCAGGTGCCCTGGAACAGCCCGGTCCATTGGCCGAAGTACTTCCACGTCAGCGAATCCGGCCCCAGCGGGACCGCGTCATAGCCGCCAGGCGAAGCCGGGCAGCCGGCAGCCGCGGGCGCAGAGTCGCTGGTCATGGGGCATGTGTCGGAAGTATTTTGAGTCACCGGCATTCTTTCCTGGATGTCAGCGGGTATCCTGACTACACGCGTTGTCAGCCATAGCCTAGGAGTCACGTGCCTTCCGGTCAACGACAGGGCCGCTGGTCCACCGTCCCTCTGGCGGACCGCCCGACGCGGCGCCGCGAGGCGCTCATCGACGCCGGCATCGCCGCGCTCGGCCATTCCGCCGGCCCGGCGGCCACCGTCCGCGCGGTGTGCCGCACCGCCGGCCTGACCGAGCGCTACTTCTACGAAAGCTTCACCGACCGTGACGATTTCGTCCGCGCCGTGTACGACGAAGTGTGCACCACCGCCATGGCGGCACTGACCTCATCGCAAAGCCCGCGCGACGCCGTCGAGCGATTCGTCACGATGATGGTCGACGATCCCACCCGCGGCCGCGTCCTGCTGATCGCCCCGGCCCAGGAGCCGGTTCTCACCCGCTCGGGCGCCGACTGGATGCCAAGTTTCATCGAACTGCTGCAGCACAAGATGTTCCCGGACGACGACGCCGCCCGGCGCGCCTTGGAAGCCACCGGCCTGGTCGGCGCCCTCACCGCTTTGTTCACCGGATATCTGAACGGCAAGCTGCCGGTCACGCGAGAACAGTTCGTCGACTATTGCGTCGACATGCTGATGAGCCGGGTGCCATCGCACCGGTAACACGCAACAAACCGCGACATCACAGTTCAGAATCACCGATCGGACATGCGTCACAGCAACTTGATGTCACTATCCGACACAGATACTCTGAATGCTACCAACAGGTACAGATACATCGGGAGCCGCCATGACAGCCGACTACACCGACCTGCAGCTCCTGCACGAGCTTGAGCCGGTGGTCGAGACGCTCATCGACCGCCATATGAAGATGCGCAAGGACTGGAACCCCCACGACTACATCCCGTGGAAAGAGGGCAAGAATTACTATGCTCTCGGCGGTCAGGACTGGGACCCGGAGCAGGCCAAGCTCTCCGAGGTCGCGCAGACCGCCATGGTCCAGAACCTGCTGACCGAGGACAACCTGCCCTCCTACCACCGCGAGATCGCGATGAACATGGGCATGGACGGTGCGTGGGGCTTCTGGGTCAACCGCTGGACCGCCGAGGAGAACCGGCACGGCATCGCCCTGCGCGACTACCTGGTTGTCACCCGTAACTGCGACCCGGTCCAGTTGGAGGAACTGCGTGTCGAGCAGGTCACCCGCGGCTTCTCGCCAGGCCAGAACCTGCAGGGCGACCTGTTCGCCGAGAGCCTGTTCGACTCGGTCATCTACGTGTCGTTCCAGGAGCTGGCCACCCGCGTCTCACACCGCAACACTGGCAAGGCCTGCGACGAGCCCGTCGCCGACCAGCTGCTGCAGCGCATCTCGGGTGACGAGAACCTGCACATGATCTTCTACCGCGACATCTCCGCCGCCGGTCTGGACATCAACCCCAACCAGGCGATGGCGTCGCTGCACCGGGTGATCAAGAACTTCAGAATGCCCGGGTACACCGTGCCCGATTTCCGCCGCAAAGCCGTGGTCATCGCTGTCGGTGGCGTGTACGACCCGCGCATCCACCTGGATGATGTGGTCATGCCGATCCTCAAGAAGTGGCGCATCTTCGAGCGCGAGGACTTCACCGGTGAGGGCGCGCGACTACGTGACGACCTGGGTCTCCTGATCAATGAGCTCGAGGAAACCTGCGAGAAGTTCGAGGTCGCCAAGGAGCGTCGCCTCGAACGTGAGCGGAAGATGGCCGAGAAGAAGGCCATGAAGAACCTTCTGGTGTCGACATCAGCGTCGTAAGCCCGGAACGAGATGCCACGCAGTCGGCCCGATCTCTACAGATCGGGCCGATCTCGTTGCGCTCCCCGGTCGTCCTCGCCCCCATGGCGGGTGTGACGAACGTCGCCTTCCGGACGTTGTGCCGCGAGCAGGAGCTGGCCCGGGTGGGCACGGTGAGCGGCCTGTACGTCTGCGAGATGGTCACCGCGCGGGCACTGGTCGAGCGGAACGCCGCCACCATGCACATGACGACGTTCGCGCCCGAGGAATCACCCCGCTCCCTGCAGCTCTATACCGTCGACCCAGCCACCACGTACGCTGCGGCCAAGATGATCGTCGACGAGAACATGGCCGACCACATCGACATGAACTTCGGCTGCCCGGTGCCCAAGGTCACGCGCCGCGGCGGCGGCTCGGCGCTGCCCTACAAGCGCAAGCTGTTCGGCCAGATCGTCGCGGCGGCCGTGCGCGCCACCGAAAACACTGACATTCCGGTCACCGTGAAGTTCCGGGTCGGGATCGACGACGCCCACCACACCCACCTCGATGCCGGCCGGATCGCCGCCGAGGAAGGTGCCGCTGCCGTCGCGCTGCACGCCCGCACCGCCGCGCAGCGCTACTCCGGCTCGGCCGACTGGGACCAGATCGCCGCACTGAAGGCCCATGTCACCAGCATCCCGGTGCTCGGCAACGGCGACATCTTCGATGCCAACGACGCGCTACGGATGATGACCCAGACGGGATGCGACGGCGTCGTCATCGGCCGTGGCTGCCTGGGCCGGCCGTGGCTGTTCGCCGAACTGTCGGCGGCCTTCAGCGGGCAGCCCCGTCCCACACCGCCTACCCTCGGCGAGATCGCCAACATCATCCGCCGTCACGGTCAGTTGCTCGCCGATCACTTCGGCGAGGACAAAGGCATGCGTGACATCCGCAAGCATGTCGCCTGGTACCTGCACGGCCTGCCCGCCGGCGCCGACCTGCGCCGCGCGCTGGCCCTGGTGAAGACCCTGGCCGAGCTGGACGAACTTCTCACGCAACTGGATTCGGACGTACCGTTCCCGGATTGCGCGGAGGGCCCGCGGGGCCGGCAGGGGTCGCCGGGTTCCGTAGTACTGCCCGAAGGTTGGCTCGACGATCCCGACGACTGCACGGTGCCGTTCGGCGCCGACATGGTCAACTCCGGCGGGTAACCGTGAGCGACCGCGACCGGACCACCCCCGGTGAGGGTGACGGCGATGCTGCCGGCGACAGCCCCTGGGTAACGCGTACGACGCGGGCCTCGGGCCCGGTCCGGGCGCCGTGGGAACGGGCCGGTCTACAGGGCCAACCGGACGACGAGGTCACCGGCAGCCATGGCGGCGGCGGTGTCACGGTCGCAGAACTCATCGCCCGTCTCTCGGGCGGCTCGGTGCCGCCGGCGCAGGCCATCGAGGCACCCGCGCTACCGAAGGCCGCTTCGCAACCCAAGGCCCCGGAGTCACGGCGGCCCGCGCCGCGGACGGCACACCCGTCGCGCCCCGAACCGACGCCCGAGCCCGTCAGCCCACCGCCGGCCCCGACTTCCGGGGAACGGGCGCGCACCCCCCGGCCACGGCCCGAATCAGAGCCCGTCACAGAGGTTTTCGACGCGCCGCTCGTCCCGCTGGACGAGCGGGTGTCGCCACCCGAGCGGCCGCGCGCCGTGGTGCGCACCGACGTACGGAACTACATCGACAACCCTGAGCGCCCGAGGCATGCCGATGCGCCGCCACCCGTCGATCACCACACCCGCCATCGGTTCGCGGTGGCGGGTCGCATCATCATCGCGCTGGCCGCCGTCATCGCGCTGTCGACAACCGGCGCCGCCTGGCAATGGCAGAACGTCAAGAACAACAACATGAACAAGGTCTCGGCGCTGGACCTCAACTCCCGCGACATCGTCGACCCCAACGCGCAGTTCGGTGACGAGAACTTCCTGATCGTCGGCGTGGACAGCCGCTACGGCCAGAACGCGGACATGGGCGCCGGTACCACCGCAGACGCGGGCGGTATGCGCTCGGACACCATCATGCTGGTGAACATCCCGGCCAGCCGCAAACGCGTTGTGGCCGTGTCCTTTCCGCGCGACCTGGCCATCAAGCCGACGCAGTGCGAAGCCTGGGACCCGAAGACCGGCGGCTACGGCCCCCTGTATGACGAGGACACCAAGAGCTATGGCCCCGACGAGGTTTACACCGAGACCAAACTGAACTCGGCCTACGCCTTCGGTGGCCCCAAGTGCCTGGTCAAGGTGATACAGAAACTTTCCGGCTTGTCGATAAACCGTTTCATGGCAGTCGATTTCGCCGGTTTCTCGAAACTCGTCGACGCTGTCGGCGGCGTCGAGGTCTGCAGCACCACACCCCTCGAGGACTACGAGCTGGGCACCGTCCTGGATCATGCGGGCCGGCAGGTCATCGACGGTCACACCGCGCTGCAGTACGTCCGAGCCCGCCAGGTCACCACCGAGGTCAACGGCGACTACGGCCGGATCAAGCGCCAGCAGATGTTCCTGTCCTCCCTGCTGCGGTCGATGATCTCCAAGGACACCTTCTTCAACCTCGGCAAACTCAACAACGTCGTCAACCTCTTCATCGACGACTCGACAGTCGACAACATCACCACCAAGGACCTGGTGCAGCTGGGCCAGTCCATTCAGGGCCTCAGCGCCGGCCGCGTCACGTTCGTCACGGTACCCACCGGGGTCACCGACTCCGAGGGCAACGAGCCGCCGCGGGTCCAGGACATGCGCGCGCTGTTCGACGCGATCATCAACGACGACCCGCTGCCTGAGGAGCGCAACTCCGACAACACCCCGGTTCCGTCCACCCCGGCCGCGCCGAGCCCGGCCTCGTCGGACGGTGAACAGGTGAACACCACGACGACCGACCCGAGCCAGGTGACGGTCCGGGTGTCCAACTCGACCGGCCAGGACGGCCTGGCCGCGACGGCAACCAAGGAGCTCGAGCAGCACGGCTTCACCGTCACCTCCCCGGACGACTACCAGGGCCAGGTGACGGGGACGACCGTGTTCTTCTCGGCCGGGCATGAACAAGCCGCCGCGACGGTGGCATCGTCGTTGCCGAACGCCCACGTCGAGCAGGTTTCCGGCCTGGGAGACGTGGTGCGGGTGGTGCTCGGGACCGATTTCACCACCGTCGGAACCCCGGCTGCCAGCGGCTCGGCGGCACAGCTGCGGGTGACGCACGGCAGCCTGTCCGGCGAACCCACCAAGCTGCCCGAGGACCTCAGCGTCACCAACGCGGCCGACACCACCTGCAAATAGCATCCGACCTGTCGCATTCACCGGCCGTTCATTGCCAGATCACGGCAAGTCCAGGGGCCAGAAAGTAGTCTGGAGCGCATGCGTACCGCGTACCACGAGCAACTTGAGGGCCTGACCAACCGTCTGGGCGAGATGTGCGGACTGGCAGGTGTTGCCATGGAGCGTGCAACCCAGGCCCTGTTGCAGGCCGACCTGGTACTGGCCGAGCAGGTCATTTCCGACCACGAGCAGATCGCCAGCCTGAGCGCGCAGGCCGAAGAGCAGGCCTTCGTGCTGCTGGCGCTGCAGTCGCCCGTCGCCGGTGACCTGCGGTCCGTCGTCGGCTCCATCCAGATCGTCGCCGATGTGGACCGGATGGGCGCGCTGGCGCTGCACGTCGCCAAGATCGCCCGCCGTCGGCACCCGCAGCACGCGCTGCCTGAGGAGGTCAACGGCTACTTCGCCGAAATGGGCCGCCTGGCAGTCGAATTGGGCAACACCGCACAGGAGGTGTTGCTCACGCAGGACCCCGAGCGCGCCGCCCGGATTCAAGAAGAAGACGACGCGATGGACGACCTGCACCGTCATCTGTTCAGCGTGATGATGGACCGGGAGTGGAAGCACGGCGTGACCGCCGCGGTCGACGTGACGCTGCTCAGCCGCTTCTACGAGCGCTTCGCCGACCACGCCGTCGAGATCGCACGCCGGGTGATCTTCCAGGTCACAGGCCGTTTCGCCGACGACGACGGCCTGCCCACCATCCGCTAGGGCCGCTCGGCAGGCACCAGGCGTACGCCGTCCCGGCCGGCGGCCAGCAGGTCCCGCAGCATCTTCGTCAGCACCGACAGTTCCGCGGCGGTGTAGCGCGACAGGAAGTCGTGCCTGCCGGCATCCATCTCGTCGTGCATGCGCTGATGCACGGCGATCAGGAGGTTTCCGTCCGCGGTGGGACTCAGCTGCAGCTCTTTGCGGTTGCCCGGTAGGGGTGACCTGGTGACCAGGCCGGCGTCGACAAGGCGCTGCACGTGCTTGGACACCGTGCCCTTGAGTTGGTCGGCGCGGGCGGCCAGGCCCACGACGCTGATCGGCCCGTCGGCGAGCACCGCCAGCAGATGCAGGCTGAGCGTGGGCAGCTCACGCACGGTGCGTTCGAGCCGCGGTGGGCAGTGTTCGGCAAGGTAGTCACGCTCGGCATCGCTCTCGTCGCTGTCGAACTTGTCCCCCACCGCACCGACCAACCTACTGATCTCGGTGATCAGCGCCGACTTGGTTTTCATGGAAACCATCTTGCCATCCGGCGGCTGCCCGTCATATAGTTTCCGCAGAAACTATTTTCACCCGAGGGAGCACACATGAAGGCAGCGGTCGTGCACGAGTGGGGCCAGCAGCCCCGGTACCTGGATTTCCCCGAACCTCAACCTGGCGACGGTGCCGTCGTCGCCACTGTGGAGGCGTCTGCGCTGACCAACCTCAGCCGCATGGTGATCATGGGAAAGCACTACAGCAGCAAGGAAATCGAGCTTCCCGCCATCGCCGGTGTCGACGGCATCGCCCGACTCGACGACGGCACCCGCGTGTACACCGGGTCACTGGCCCCGTACGGGCTGATGGCCGAGCGCACCCTCGTCGTCCCGAGCGGCGCCGTCCCAGTGCCCGAGCACGTCGACTCGGTGACCGCCGCCGCCGTGCCCAATCCCGGCACCTCCGCGTGGATGACGCTGGACTATGGCGCCCAGACCAAACCCGGCGACCACGTACTGGTCCTCGGTGCCACCGGCGTCACCGGATCGTTGGCAGTGCAGTTGGCCAAGTTCGTGTTCGGCGCAGGCCGCGTCGTGGTCGCCGGCCGCAACCCCGAACGGCTGAAGTGGCTGCGCACCGTCGGGGCCGATGACGTGATCCAACTCGGGACTGACGATCTCACCGAAAGCGTTGTGGCGCAGCACTCTGCACGACCGTTCGACGCCGTCATCGACTATCTGTGGGGCACGGCCGCACAGCAGACACTGGCCGCCCTGGCAGCCGCGCATTCCTCGACCCACTTCCACGCCACGCGGTTCATCCAAGTCGGATCGATGACGGGCGAGAGCATCAGCATCGACGCGGCGACGTTGCGCAGCACGGGAATTACGCTTCAAGGCGTGGGGATCGGTAGCGTGCCGCCCGATGCCGTCAAGCGGGCTCGCACCGAAGGCCTGCCCCGGTTGTTCGCCATGCTGGAGACCGGCGAACTGCAACTGACGACCGTCGCCCGCCCGCTCGCCGACATCGAAAACGTCTGGGCGACAAAGGAACCCTCCGGCACCCGCGTCGTCATCACGCCGTAGCGGGGCGGCCCCGTCCTCACCCGCAGATCGACGGTGCGAGCCGGTAGCCGGCCCCACGGATGGTGCGAATGAACTCGCCGTGTTCGGGATCGTTTCCCAGCTTGCGGCGCAGCCGCTTGACATGCACCGCAACGGTATTGGTGTCCGACGGGTGGCCCCATACCGCGTGACTGATCTCCTCGCTGTTGGCGACCGTGCCACGCTGCTCGATCAGATATACCAACAGGTCGAGTTCCCGTTGGGTGAGCTGCACGTCACGGCCCCGGACCTGGGTTTCGTAACCGTGCCGGTCGACGCGGATCGGTCCGGCGATCAGCACCGCCGGCTCGGGTCCCGCGGTCAATGCGAAACGTGCGATGGCGGCGATGTCGTAGGGGCGCGCGACGACGGCCGACGCCCCCGCAGCCAGAATCGGTCGGGTCAAGTCGTCTTCACCCGGCGCAGCGCCCACCAGGATCGGCAGTCGAGACGCCGTGCGGATCACTGAGGTGATGCTGGTGGCGTCGACAGTTGCGGTGCGGCTGGCGATGACCAACACATCGGGAACGCCAGCACCAACCGCCAGCAGTGTCTCGGCGCCGTCACGGCACCAAAGGGTGGCGATCCCGGCCCGAGCGGCGTCATCCATGAGGCTGCCGGCGATCGTCGAGTCGCCTTCACACAGCACAAGACTGCCGCGTGGCACGCCCAGTGCCGCACGGTGTGTGCCCGGTGCCATCGGCGCGTTCCTTCGCCGCACCTCGATGGTCAACGCGTGCCGCCCACCCTTCCTGTGGTGCCGGCGCTGCTCGCCCCCGACCGTTGAGCAGCCCGTGGGAACTAGCCGAACCGCCCGGAAATGTAGTCCTCGGTGGCTTTCTGACCCGGATTGGAGAACATCTTCTCGGTGTCATCGATCTCGACCAGCCGCCCCGGCTTGCCGGTGGCTTCCAAGTTGAAGAATGCCGTCTGATCACTGACCCGGGCAGCCTGCTGCATGTTGTGGGTCACGATCACGATGGTGTAGTCCTGCTTGAGCTCCGCCACCAGATCCTCGATGGCCAGCGTCGAGATGGGGTCCAGCGCCGAGCACGGCTCGTCCATCAGCAGCACGTCGGGCTGGACCGCAATCGCCCGGGCGATGCACAACCGCTGTTGCTGACCACCGGACAAGCCTGAACCCGGCTTGTCGAGACGGTCCTTGACCTCGTTCCACAGGTTGGCGCCTTTGAGCGAGCGTTCGACGACCTCGTCGAGCGTCTTCTTGTTACGCACGCCCTGCAACTTCAGTCCAGCCACCACGTTGTCGCGAATTGACATGGTGGGGAACGGGTTCGGCCGCTGGAACACCATGCCGATGGTGCGCCGCACGCCCACCGGATCGACACCGGCGGCGTAGATGTCCTCGCCGTCGAGGAGCACCGAGCCCTGCACGCGGGCACCCGGGGTGACTTCGTGCATGCGATTCAGCGATCGCAGCACCGTGGATTTTCCACATCCCGAGGGACCGATGAACGCGGTCACGCTACGGGGCGGCACCGACAGCGAGACGTCGGCAACGGCGTGGAAGGCGCCGTAATAGATGTTGACGTCTTTGAGGTCGATACGTTTGGCCATGACGAAAGTTCCTGTCGATTCAGCGTTTGCGAGTGAGCAGCCGGGTCGCGGCCGCGGCGGCCAGGATCAGAATGGCGACCACGATGATCAGGGTGAGGGCGGCGCCCCACACCCGTAGCTGCCCGGCGGGCTGCGGGTTGATCAGCTCGGTGTAGATCAGCAACGGCAGCGACGCCATGTTGCCGTCGAACACATCGAAGTTGATCGAGCGGGCGTAGCCGACGAGCACCAGCACCGGTGCCGTCTCGCCGATGATGCGGGCGATCGAGAGCAACACGCCGGTGATGATGCCGGGCAGGGCCGTCGGCACCACGATGCGAGTGATGGTCTTCCACTTCGGAATTCCCAAGGCGTAGCTGGCTTCCCGCAGATCGTTGGGCACCAGTTTGAGCATCTCTTCGGTGGATCGGACCACCACTGGCAGCATCAACAGCACCAGGGCCAAGGAGACGGCGAACGCGCTCTGGGTGAAGCCCAGCGTGGTGATCCACAAGCTGAAGATGAACAGTGCGGCCACGATCGAGGGCACGCCGGCGAGCACATCCACCATGAAGGTCGCGGTGCGGGCCAGCCGGCCACCGCCATACTCGACAAGGAAGACCGCGGCCATCACCCCGAGCGGGATCGCCAGTACCGCAGCGATACTCGCCTGTACGACGGTGCCGTACAGCGCGTGGTACACACCACCGGCGAACTCTTCGGGAAGCACGCCCTGCAGCGACCGGGTCCACCAGGTGGAGCTGATGATCGCGCGCCAGCCGCGTTCGATGACGATGTAGAGGACCCAGGCCAGCGGAATCAGCGCGATCCCGAACGCGGCGGTCACCAGCGTCGTGGCCGCCGCGTTCTTGATGCGCCGGCTGACCGCCGTCGGGTGGAACGTGGGGCTCTTGATCGGCTCGTCCAGTGTGGCGACATTCATCTCAGTTGATCCTCGATCCGGCGATGGCGCGTGCCGTCGCATTGACCGCGAAGGTCAGCGCGAACAGGACGAAGCCTGCGGCAATGTAGGCGCCGGTGGGCAGCGGGGAGCTGAATTCGGCTGCGGCCGAGGCGATTTTGGACGCAAAGGTGTATCCGCCGTCGAACAGCGACCAGTGGCCTACCTTGGCTGCCGAGCGAAGGATGATCAGTACCGCGACGGTTTCACCGAGCGCACGCCCCAGGCCCAGCATGGCCGCGGCGATCACTCCGCTACGACCGAACGGCAGCACGGTCATGCGCACCACTTCCCACTTGGTCGCGCCGAGCGCTTGAGCGGCTTCGATGTGCGGAATCGGCGTCTGGCGGAACACTTCCCGGCTGACCGAGGTGATGATCGGCAGGATCATCACCGCCAGAACGATGCCGGCGGTGAAGATGGTGCCGCCACCGGCCAGAGACACGTTGCCCTCTTTGAAGAGAAACAACCAGCCCAGGTTCCGGTTGAGGAACTCAGCCACCGGCGAGATCTGAGGCGCCAGCACAAAGATGCCCCACAAACCGAAGACAATCGAAGGGACCGCGGCCAGCAGGTCCACCGCGATGCCGAACGTCCGTGACAACCGCGCCGGGGCGTATTGCGTCAGAAACAGAGCGATACCGATAGCCACCGGCACCGCCAACGTGAGCGCAAACCCGGCGCTGAGCACGGTGACCATGAACAGGTCGGCGATACCGAACGCGAGGTGGTCGCCGTCAGAGGTGAGGAACCGGCTGCTCGTGAAGAAATTGTCGTGGTTGGCCATGAGAGATGGCACGGCCTGCACAAGCAGGAACACTGCAATCAGCGCGATGGCGATGACGATCGTGGCCCCCGCGGCGACCGCGATCGCCTTGAAGATCCGGTCGCCGAGCGCGCCGTTGCTGGTCCTCATCGGGGTGGCCGTCGGAGGGGACGGAGTCGGATCAGACATCCTTGGATTGTCCCCCTGTGCGGGTGCCGCCGTCGACGACGGCACCCGCGGGGTTCCCGAAATATCGGGTTGTAACGCCATGAGAACTCAAATCAGGAGATCGCGTTGACGGCGGTCGTCAACTTCGACTGGAACTCGGCCGGGATCGGGATGTATCCGTTGCTGTCCAGTCCCTTCTGGCCACCGGTGATGGTGGACTGCAGGAACGCCTTGACGGCCTTACCCGTGTCGGCGTCGGCGTACTTCGAGCACACGATCTCGTAGGTGGCCAACACGATCGGGTAGGAACCGGCCTGCGTCGGCTTGTAGAACGTGGCGGTGTCGAGCACCAGGTCGTTGCCCTGACCCTTCACCTTGGCACCGGCGATGGTCTTACCCACGGTGTCGTTGGTGATGTCGACCGCTTCCGGGCCCGCCGAGGTGATGATCTTGGCGCTGTTCAGGCCCTGGGCCTTGGCGAAGGACCACTCGTTGTACGTGATCGAGCCGGGCGTGTTCTTGATGGCCGCGGAGGTGCCCTCGTTGCCCTTGGCGCCTTCACCGACGCCGCCGGCGAACGACTTGCCGGCGCCCTTGCCCCAGGCGCCGTCGGAGGCCGCGTCCAGGTACTTCTGGAAGTTGTCGGTGGTGCCCGACTCGTCGCTGCGGAAGACCACGTGGATCGGGTCGGCGGGCAGGTTGACGCCGCTGTTCAAGGCGGCGATGGCCGGGTCGTTCCAGGTCTTGATCGCGCCGTTGAAGATCTTGGCGGCGGTCGGGCCGTCGAGGGCCAGCGAAGTCACGCCGGGCACGTTGTAGGTGACGGCGATCGGGCCGAATACGACCGGCAGGTTCCAGGCGTCCGAGCCGCAGCGCGCCTTGGCCTTGTCGTACTCACCCTTCTTGGCGTTCAGCGGGGAGTCCGAACCACCGAAATCGGTCTGATTGCCGACGAATTCGCTGACGCCGGCACCCGAACCGTTGGAGGTGTAGTTCAGGGTGTAGCCCGAGCAGGCCTGCTCGTAAGCGTTGACGAACCGCGTCATGGCGTTGGCCTGCGCGGACGAACCGCTGGCCTTGAGCGACTTCTTGCCACCGCACGCGATGTTGGACGAACCGCCGTTGGCGCTCGAGCCGCCCGACGACGAGTTGTTGTCGCTGCCACAGGCCGACAGCGCCAGGGCGCCGGCGGCCACCAAGCTCACGGAGACACCAAATCGGTTGAGCTTCACAGAACTCCCTCACAGAGTCAGGGTGGCGACCGCATCGTTGGCGCCACCACGGTCAAAGAGCACGGAAGCAACGTTCCGCCGGCCGGATCACTCACCGCCCGGGACCAGAACCTAAGCGCACACCGTGAACGTCCGGCCCCGCCACTATGAACGGAAGATGAACCATCCTGGGAACGCCACTCGTCTCGGTATTGCACCCATCGCGACGAAACGAGCTAATCGAAAAGCGTTCGAGCCCTTGCCCGCTCCCGGAAAACGAGCGGAGGCCGTCAGGCCTGTACGTACGCGACGTCGGCGTTGTACAGCTCGAACCCGAGACGTCGGTATGTCTTCACCGCCGCGGTGTTGTCTGCCTCGACATACAGCAGTACGGTCCCGTCGGCTCCCAGCCGCTCGGCCAGGTAGTGCAGACCGGCCAGTGTCAGCAACGCACCGAGTCCGCGGCCCTGGGCGTCGGGCCCTACCCCCACGACGTACACCTCGCCGATGCCGGAGGCGTCAGAACCTTCGGTGTCCGGAGTCCGATGAACTTTCGTCCAGTGGAAACCGAGCAACCGGTCCTCGGCCGCGTCCGCAGCAGAGTCATACGCCAAGAAGAGCCCCGCCGGGTCGAACCACGACTCACCCCGGCGCTCGTCCACTTCCGCGCGCGTCCAGCCACCCTGCTCGGGGTGCCAATGGAACGCGGCGTTGTTGACGCGCAGTAGTTCGGCGTCGACCTCGGGCCCTGGATAGGTGGTCAACCGCACACCGGGCGCTGCGGGCAGCGGCGGCAGCGCGGACAGCGAACGGCGCATCTGCCACAGCTCGCGCACCGCGGTCAGGCCCAGCGCCGCAGCAGTGGCCCGGGCGCCGTCGAGGTTGCCGTGTGCCCAGATTCGGGTTGCCGGACCACCGGTGGCCAGGCCGGTGCGGATCAGTTCGCTGCCGATCCCGCGGCGCCGCGCCGGGGCGGCGACGACCGCCTCGGCCATGTCCGGCGCGAGGTTCAGATATCCGACCAACTCACCAGAGTCGTGGGCCAGCAGATGCCGGGTGCGCTCCAGGGGCAACTCCCGGAGCACCTGGTCCCCCACCGGGGCCACCCCGTCGGCGGCGGTCGTCGCCGACACGAGTGCGCGGATGGCCGTCTGATCGGCAGCAGTCAGTGCGGTGTGCCAGGTCAGGTCCGTCACTGGGCGGACTGGGTCTGGCGAGCGCCGTTGTCGACGTCACCCGAGTCGCCGTCGTCCTCGTCATCGACGTCGTCGACCGACTCGGCGGCACCGTTGGCGCGGCCACGCGCCGGCCGGACAGCCTTGTAGCCGACGTTGCGGACAGTGCCGATCAGCGACTCGTAGTCCGGGCCCAACTTGGCGCGCAGGCGCCGGACGTGCACGTCGACGGTCCGGGTGCCGCCGAAGAAGTCGTAGCCCCACACTTCCTGGAGCAGCTGGGCCCGGGTGAACACCCGGCCGGCATGCTGTGCCAGGTACTTCAGCAGCTCGAATTCCTTGTAGGTCAGATCAAGTGGCTTGCCACGCAGCCGGGCTGTGTAGGTGCCCTCGTCGATGACGAGTTCACCCAGCGTGATCTTCCCGGCGCTCTGCTGGTCGGCGACGCCGTTGCGGCGTCCCACCAGCAGTCGCAGCCGGGCGTCGATCTCGGCCGGCCCGGTGCCGGGCAGCAGGATTTCGTCGATACCCCATTCGACGTTGACGGCCACCAAACCGCCTTCGTTGACCACCGCCACGACGGGCACGGACGCGCCGGTGCTGCCCAGTAGCCGACAGAGTCCGCGGGCGGCCGCGAGATCGGTGCGCGCGTCGACGATCGCCACATCGGCGTTGCCGGCTTCCAGCAACGACGACACCTCAGTGGGTGCCGGCCGCACGCTGTGCGGCAGTAGCGCCAGCGCCGGGAGCACAGACTCCGGGTGCGGGTCGACGGTCAGTAACAGAAGATCCAACGGGTCCTCCAGTGCGTCCGGAGCCGCGCCGGACACGCCCCCGGCGACGACGCTGTCGCGGTTCGGTCCGATTCAACTCCGGAGAATCATGGCTGACACGTGGCCGTAACCGGCCAACGATCAACTAACGATAGCTTGCCACCTGCGATTTAGCGGCTTGGAACGGCCTGTCTCGGCTCCGCGCGGCGGGGCGTACGCCAGAATGTCCGGATGCGTAAGGTGCTGACACGGCTGCTGATCTCCGCAGCCGTACTGATCCTCGTGGTCATCGGCACCGATTTCGGGTTCGCGATCTTCGCCGAATACCGGATGGCCCGCAGCGTCCGCACGGCCGCCCACCTGCACTTCGATCCGTGGGTCGCGATCCTCGGGTTCCCGTTCGGAACCCAGGCCGCGCGTGGCCGCTATCAGCAGGTCGAGGTCAAGGCCGGGGGGGTGGCGCACCCCGTCGTGGGGAAGGCCTCGCTCGAAGCCACGCTGTATGACATGGTCGCATCGCCCAAGTCCTGGCTGATCGGCCCCGACGCCAAGCTCACGTCGGCCAGGCTGGAGAGCCGCATCATCATCGACTCCACCCACGTGGGCCGCTTCATGAACATCAAGGACCTGCTCGTCGAGGCCCCGCCGAACGAGAGCGACAATGCGGCCGGCGGCACCACCGAATCCGGCATCTCCGACAATCACGGCCTCGTGTTCACCGGGACCCCGACCGCCGCCGGCCTCGACAAGCGCGTCAGCGTCTCGGTGGACCTGTCCATCACCGGCGCCGACCACACCGATCTGGTGTTCACCGCCACCGAGGTGCTGACCGGTCCGGGCACCGCCGAAGAGCCGGTGCCCGACGACAAGAAGGCCGCGGTGTTTCGCGCCTTCTCCACCACGATGCCGGGCATGAAGCTGCCGTTCGGGCTGGCCCCGACCAGTGAAGGCGCCCGTGGCTCCGACGTCATCATCGAAGGCATCGCCTCGGGAGTAACCGTGCCGCTGGATGGGTTCAGACAGTCATGAACTCCACGGTTCTGGTACTGACGGTCCTTGTCGCCGCCCTCGGGATCGCGTACATCATCGGCCGGCTGCTGACCCTGCGCGCCGGCTTGATGAAGGAAGTCCCGCCGGCCGAGCCGTCTGCCGAAGCCGACAACTCCGATCTCGGTCTGTCCGCCACGGGCCCGACCGTCGTGCATTTCAGCGCCACGTGGTGCGGACCGTGCGCGGCCGTACGCCGTGTGGTCGACCAGGTGTGTGACGACCTCGGCGTCGCGCATGTCGAACTCGACCTGGACGCCAATCCCGTTGCGGCCCGACGACTGTCGGTGCTCTCGTTGCCGACGACGTTCATCTTCGACGCTTCCGGGCAGCAGCGGTACCGCACCGCGGGCGTCCCGAAATCCGCTGATCTGCGCGAGGCCCTGCTACCGCTGTTGGCTTGAGACCCCGGATGTTGGGTAAGGTGTGTGCCGTGCTATCCCCCCGCGAGCTCCTGCTCACCAAGCGCCGCGCAGTAGATCTGTGCCGCGTTGCGGGTTGTTGCTGTTGTTGTTGTAGCTGCTGAGTAGCCGCGCCGCCGTTTCGTGCTGCGCTCCGAGCAGTTTTCCGCGGCGGGCCGCGAATCAGACTCTGCGGTCGCCTCCCCGTTACCAACAACAGGAGCTTTCCCATGTCGGACAATTCCATCGAAACCCCGCAGGTCGACGTGCGCGGACCCCGCTTCGCAGCCTGGGTCACCACCGGCGTGCTGATCGCAGCGCTGCTGGCCTCGGCGACGAGCCCACTGGCGGCCGCCGCGATTCTCGGCGTGCAGGCCGTGGTGTTCGCTATCGGTGCGGTCGGAGGACCGCGCAAGCACCCGTACGGCCGCACCTTCGCCACCTTCATCGCGCCGCGACTGGCGCCGGTGACCGAGAAGGAACCGGTCGCACCACTGAAGTTCGCACAGCTCGTCGGGCTGCTGTTCGCCATCGTCGGATTCGTCGGCTTCGCGACGGGTATCGCCGCACTGGGGCTGGGCGCCACGGCCTTGGCTTTGATCGCCGCTTTCCTCAACGCCGCCTTCGGCATCTGCCTGGGCTGCCAGATCTACCCGCTGGTGACGCGACTGCGCCGCACGGCGATCCCCGCCACCAGCTGAACCCAGAACTCACAAGCAACCCGAAAGGAATTCGTACATGGCACGTTCCGACGTCCTGGTCTCGACCGAATGGGCCGAGAACAACCTCGACACCCCCGGCGTGGTGTTCGTCGAGGTCGACGAGAACACCAGCGCCTACGACGACGAAGGTCACATCCCCGGCGCCGTCAAGCTCGACTGGCGCGATGATCTGCAGGACTCGGTCAAGCGTGACTTCGTGGACCAGCAGCAGTTCTCGAAGCTGTTGTCCGACAAGGGCATCAGCAACGACGACACCGTCATCCTGTACGGCGGCAACAACAACTGGTTCGCGGCCTACGCCTACTGGTACTTCAAGCTGTACGGCCATGGCGACGTCAAGCTGCTCGACGGCGGCCGCAAGCGCTGGGAACTCGACGACCGCCCGCTGGTGAAGGACGCCGCCGTCCGCCCCGCCACGACGTACGTGGCCCAACCGATCGACAACAGCATCCGCGCGTTCCGCGACGAGGTGATCGCCGCGATCAACACCAAGAACCTGGTCGACGTGCGTTCGCCCGACGAGTTCTCCGGCAAGATTCTGGCTCCCGCGCACCTGCCGCAGGAGCAGAGCCAGCGCCCCGGCCACGTGCCCAGCGCCATCAACGTGCCGTGGAGCCGGGCCGCCAACGACGACGGCACCTTCAAGTCCGACGAGGAGCTGGCCAAGATTTACGCCGACGCCGGCCTCGACGGCGAGAAGGAGACCATCGCGTACTGCCGCATCGGTGAGCGTTCGTCGCACACCTGGTTCGTGCTGCAGGAATTGCTGGGTCACCGGAATGTAAAGAACTACGACGGCAGTTGGACCGAATACGGCTCCCTGGTGGGCGCCCCGATCGAGTTGGGAAATTGATATGTGCTCAGCACCCAAGCAAGGCCTGACGCTGCCGGCCAGCGTTGACCTGGAGAAGGAAACCGTGATCACCGGCCGCGTCGTCGACGGCGCGGGTCAGCCGGTCGGTGGCGCGTTCGTGCGGCTGCTGGACAGCACCGACGAGTTCACCGCCGAGGTCGTGGCGTCGGCCACCGGTGACTTCCGGTTCTTCGCCGCCCCGGGCACCTGGACGCTGCGTGCGCTGTCCAAGGTCGGCAACGGCGACGCCGTGGTGGCGCCGACCGGTGCCGGCATCCATGAGGTCGACGTCAAGGTCGCCTAGTTTCATTCGGCCGCGAGCGGCCGTGTTTGTACCCCGGCACTCCGTGCCCGGACGTACAGATGCGGCCGCTCGTCGCGTCTGAGGGACCGGTGCGGCGCACGTCACACCCGCGGCGCGAGTAATCTGTCTCTCCGTGGTTCTTTTCTTCGAGATCATGCTGGTCGCGGCCTCGCTGGCCATCACCTGGTTCGCGCTCTACGCGCTCTACCGGCTGATCACCGACGAGTCGTGACGTCCGCTCAGGACCCTCAGGGCCCCAGCGACGAGAGCGCTGAGCTCGGCCTGCCGGCCAGTTCCGGCGACCGCGCCATCGCGGCGGCCGCCGATCGCGCCAAGGCCACGGCCGCCCGCAACGTGCCCGGGTTCGACGACCTGCCGCTGCCCGCGGATACCGCCAACCTGCGCGAAGGCGCACATTTCAACGACGCCTTGCTGGCCCTGCTGCCACTGGTCGGCGTCTGGCGCGGTGAGGGTGAAGGCCGTGACTCCGCCGGCGACTACCGGTTCGGACAACAGATCATCGTGTCGCACAACGGCGGCGACTACCTCAACTGGGACGCCCGCTCGTGGCGGCTCGACGAGAACGGCGACTACGCCGGTCCGGGGTTGCGTGAGACCGGCTACTGGCGGTTCGTGAACGACCCCGACGATCCCCACGGACAGGACGAGTCCCAGGCCATCGAGCTGCTGCTCGCGCATTCGGCCGGCTACGTCGAACTGTTCTACGGTTCCCCGCTGAACCAGGCTTCCTGGGAGCTGGCGACCGACGCCCTGGCCCGCAGCAAGTCCGGCGTCCTGGTCGGCGGCGCGAAGCGGCTGTACGGGATCATCGAGAACGGCGACCTGGCCTACGTCGAGGAGCGCGTCGACGCCGACGGCGGCCTGACCCCGCACCTCTCCGCTCGCCTGTCCCGCTTCGTCGGCTGACGGGTTCTTAGTTTTTCGTCCAGATGGACGAAAGGGCTGCGATACCCCTCGGATCGCGACCATTTCACCAACTTCTGCTCCACGCACTCAAACGTGAGAGCCGCCCCAGACATGGGGCGGCCCCCGAGCCAAGGTTCCTGGTTGGACAGACCGGAAGGCTCGGGGGCCGGGTGACTGCGGGAATTCGCGAGTGCGCTCGGACGAATTACCCGGCGCTACTAGCGGGCAGCCACCTCACATGTCCACAAAGCAATCAATTTGTCGGACCACCTCCTTCCCTGTGTACGTGCGACCGTACTCCCAGCCCGGAGCCCCGACAACCGATTTTCCTCGGGCTCAGAACTGCCCGTCGATCAGCTCGGCCATCAACCTCTCGAAGGGCGATGCCGCCAACGCCCGACCGTCCAGGGTGTGCACCCGCGCCGCCAAGGTGATTGCCGACAAGAGCCAAACCCCTTGCGCAGCAAGCAAATCCGAACTGCTCACAGGGCGGTACACACACTCGACACCCCGCGCCTCGGCGGCCGCGAACAGCGCGCGCTGGGTAGTCGACGGCAGGATCGACGACGCATCGGGCGTCACCAGAACCGGGTTGCCATCAGTTCCGGAGACCGCCAGGACGACAGCGGACCGCGGTCCTTCGAGTACCGCGCCGGCGGCATCGACGAACACGGCGTCGCCGGCGCCGGCCCGTTCGGCGTGACGCAGTGCGGCCACGTTCGCCGCGTACGACAGTGATTTGGCGGCGGCCAGGGGCCAGTGCGGGCGCACCAGCGTCACGACCGCGACGCCGTCCCGCCGGGCGGCGGCGACGCGCTCCGGTACCGCCGAGACCATCGCGAAGGCCACGACGCCGTCGACCCCGCGGCCGAGCACCAGCCGCAGCACGGCCTCGCCCTCAGACCACTGGCCGACCGCGGCCGCTGCGGCTGCCCGCCATCGGTCGGAGTCGGGGCATGGCAGCCCGGTCAGTGCAGCCGAACCCACCAAGCGCGTCAGGTGCTCATCGAGCAGGACGACCACACCGCCCCGCACCAGCGCGGTCTCGAAGACACCGTCGCCCCGGGAGAACACGGGATCGTCGGCGCGAATCGACGCCCGGCAGCCGTCGACGGCGACGACGATCGGCGGGGCGGTCGGCCGCGGGGTGGTCACGGCCAGAAGGCTAGCCGGGCGGCGAACTAGGCTCGAAGTATGAGTGCAGCGAGTAGCGGAGGCGGATCGCGTATGACGGCTGTTCCCGCCCCCGAATCCGGACCCGACGCCGGCGCCGTCTGGCACTACGGCGATCCGCTCGGGGAGCAGCGTGCCGCCACCACCGAGGCCGTCCTTGTGGACCGCGGCCACCGCGCCACCATCCAGCTCACGGGCGATGACCGACTGAGCTGGCTGCACACCATCTCCAGCCAGCACGTCAGCTCGCTGCCGGAGGGGTCCGTCGCGGCGAACCTGAGCCTGGACGGGCAGGGTCGCGTCGAGGACCACTGGCTGCAGACCGAACTCGGCGGCGTCACCACACTGGACACCGAGTCGTGGCGCGGTCAGCCGCTCACCGACTTCCTGCGCAAGATGGTGTTCTGGTCCAAGGTCGAGGTGAACCCCGCCGATCTCGCGGTGCTGTCGTTGCTCGGCCCTGCCGTCAACGAGCTGGGTCTCCCGATCCCGGACACCGAATGGGCCGCGACGCTGCTGCCCGAGGGCGGTTTCGTGCGCCGCGTCGGCCCGCAGGAGGTCGATCTGGTGGTTCCCCGTGCCGATGTGCCGATGTGGCGCCGGCGGCTGAGCGACGCCGGCGTCCGGCCCGCCGGGCTCTGGGCCTACGAAGCCCTGCGGGTGGCGGCACTGCGGCCGCGCCTCGGCGTCGACACCGACGAACGGACCATCCCGCATGAGGTCGGCTGGATCGGCGGCCCTGGCGTCGGCGCCGTGCATCTGGACAAGGGCTGCTACCGCGGCCAGGAGACCGTCGCGCGCGTCCACAATCTCGGCAAGCCGCCCCGCATGTTGGCCCTGCTGCATCTGGACGGCGGTGACGATCGTCCCGCGACGGGTGATCCGCTGCTGGCCGGCGGCCGCGCGATCGGCCGTATCGGTACCGTCGCCGAGCATGTGGATCTGGGCCCGGTCGCGCTGGCGCTCATCAAGCGCGGCGTGCCCGCGGACACCGAGCTGACCACCGGCGGCGAATCCCAGGTGCCCGCCGCGATCGACGCCGACTCGCTACCGGAGGCAGACACGTCCGCGGGTGCGGGCCGGGCCGCGGTGGACCGGCTGCGCGGCGGCGCCCGGTAGGCCTCCCGGGCGAGGTCCGGCCCCGATTCGCCCTCGGGACGCCCGGGTGAGGGTGGCCTGCCAGCATGAGACCGTCGGGCACGGTAAGCTAACGGCAGGACAATAAACACACTCAGATCGGAGCCGCCTGCACATCGGGCCGCTCCGTTATTGCGCGAGGGGGTCCCTTATGGGCCGCGGCCGGGCAAAGGCAAAGCAGACCAAGGTTGCTCGAGACCTTAAGTACAGCTCACCGCAGACCGATTTCACTCGGTTGCAGCGAGAGCTCTCGAACGACTCCGTTGGTTACAGCACCAGTGCCATCGATAACGACCTGGACGACGACGACTCGGACGACGAGCCCGCCGGCCGCTGGGCCGTACCCGAAGACGACTGGCGTCACTAGACCCCACGAGCGGCCCTGATCTCAGGGCCGCCGGCCCAGCCCCCGCGCGCGACGTCATGGTCAGAAGCGCGGGTGCTGGCCCACCAACTCGGCGCGAACGCTGCTCTTGCCACCCTTGTTGACGGTGCCCAGGGTCCAGCAGTCCAGATGCCGGGCAGTCAGAATCGCCAGTGCGCGGTCGGTGTCCTCCGGCGCGACGACGGCGACCATGCCGACACCCATGTTGAACGTCTTCTCCATTTCGGCACGCTCCACACGGCCGCGCTGCGCGATCATCTGGAACACCGGTGCCGGCGTCCAGGTACCGCGGTCCATCTCGGCGGTCAGGCCGTGCGGGATGACGCGTTCCAGGTTCCCGGCCAGTCCCCCGCCGGTGACGTGGCAGAAGGTGCGCACCTGGGTTTCCGCGGCCAGCGCCAGGCAGTCCTTGGCGTAGATCCGAGTCGGTTCCAGCAGCTCTTCACCGAGCGTGCGGCCGAATTCCTCGACGTGCCCGGACAGGCTCATGCGGTCGATCTCGAGCAGCACCTTGCGGGCCAGCGAGTAGCCGTTGGAGTGCAGTCCGGTGGCGGCCATGGCGATGATCACGTCGCCAGGGCGGACGTTCTCGGGGCCCAGCAGATCGTCGGCTTCGACGATGCCGACGCCGGTGGCGGAGATGTCGTAGTGGTCGGGTTCCATGAGGCCCGGGTGCTCGGCGGTCTCACCGCCCAGCAGCGCACAGCCGGCCTGCACACAGCCTTCGGCGATGCCGGAGACGATCTCGGCCACCCGCTCGGGCACGGTGCGGCCCACGGCGATGTAGTCCTGCAGGAACAGGGGTTCGGCGCCGCACACCACGAGGTCATCGACAACCATCGCGACAAGGTCGATGCCGACGGTGTCGTGCTTGTCCATGGCCTGCGCCACGGCAAGTTTGGTGCCCACACCGTCGGTCGACGAGGCCAGCAGCGGCTCTCGGTATCCGGGTTTCAGGCCGAACAACCCGGCAAAACCTCCGAGGCCGCCCCGGACCTCGGGGCGGGTGGCCTTCTTGGCGTGGGGCTTGAACAATTCGACGGCGCGATCGCCTGCCTCGATGTCAACCCCCGCCGAAGCGTACGAGGCGCCAACCGATTCAGCTCGCTCATCCTGGCTAGTCATCGGCCCCAAGGCTACCGGGCGCACCCTGACGGATGCACCTCGCGCCTGTTGACGGCCGTCAGGTCAGGGGCGACGCAGGGCTGAGGCGTTGTCGTTGTCGACGGTCAGCGGCACGCCGGTGCGGGCCGCGGACGCCAGCATGTGCTCCACGACGTTCTTGCCGAGGGCAGCCTCGCCGGGCAGTTCGATCGGGTAGTCACCGTCGAAGCAGGCCGCGCACAGCCGGGTGGCGGGCTGCTCGGTGGCGGCGATCATGCCCTGTCGGCTGATGTAGCCCAGGGAGTCGGCGCCGATGGCGTGCCGGACCGCCTCGAGCATCTCGTCTTCGCTCGCCTCGGTGCTCTTGGCGTTGGCGATCAACTCGGCCGGGGTGGCGAAGTCGATGCCGTAGAAGCACGGCCACTTCACCGGCGGCGACGCGATGCGCACGTGCACCTCGACGGCACCGGCCTCGCGCAGCATGCGGACCAGGGCGCGCTGGGTGTTGCCGCGGACGATCGAGTCGTCGACGACGATCAGCCGCTTGCCGCGGATGACTTCCTTCAGCGGGTTGAGCTTGAGGCGGATACCGAGCTGGCGGATGGTCTGCGACGGCTGGATGAAGGTGCGCCCGACGTAGGCGTTCTTCATCAGGCCCTGCCCGAACGGGATGCCAGAGCCCTGCGCGTAGCCGACGGCGGCGGGCACACCCGATTCGGGTACCCCGATGACCAGGTCGGCGTCGACGGGCTTCTCCTGCGCCAGCCGGCGGCCGATGTCGACGCGGGCGGCGTGGACCGAGCGGCCGGCGATGGTGCTGTCGGGGCGGGCCAGGTAGACGTACTCGAAGACGCAGCTCTTCGGGGTCGGGTTGGCGAACCGGGTGGAGCGCACCCCGTCGGCGTCGATGGCCAGCAGCTCACCGGGTTCGATGTCGCGGACGAACGAGGCGCCGACGATGTCGAGGGCAGCGGTCTCCGAAGCGACGACCCAGCCACGGTCCAGCCGACCGAGGGACAGCGGTCGCACGCCGTGGGGGTCGCGCGCGGCGTAGAGGGTGTTCTCGTCCATGAAGGTCAGGCAGAACGCACCACGAACCTGCGGCAGCAGTTCCAGAGCGGATTGTTCCAAGGTCGAGTCGGCGGCGCCGTGGGCGAGCAGGGCGCCCAGGATGTCCGAGTCGGTGGTGGCGGCCACGTGGCCACGTGCGTTGATCAGGCCGGCTTCGCGGGCCCGGGCTGCCAGTTCGGCGGTGTTGACCAGGTTGCCGTTGTGGCCCAGCGCGACGCCGGTACCGGCGGCGGTGTTGCGGAACACCGGCTGCGCGTTCTCCCACGTGGTCGAGCCGGTGGTGGAGTAGCGGCAGTGGCCGACGGCGACGTGGCCGTGCATGGCGGCCAGGGTCTGCTCGTCGAATACCTGGCTGACCAGACCGAGGTCCTTGAACACCAGAATCTGGGAGCCGTCGGCGACGGCGATGCCCGCCGCTTCCTGCCCTCTGTGTTGCAGCGCATAGAGGCCGTAGTAGGTGAGCTTTGCCACATCCTCACCAGGGGCCCAGACCCCGAATACGCCGCATTCCTCGCGTGGTTCGTTCTCGGTCTGTTCGGTCACGATAGGGCTGCTCCCGGGGAGGCGGTTGGTGACAAGGACGAGTCTACGGTCCAGCGGGGCGCGAAACGGAATCGATTGGCGTGTCCGGCACCGCGTTGCGCGCGCCGGCGGGCACTGCGCGCCGGTCTCCGACCCCGTCCCGACGGGGCGGGGCGGAGGCCCAGGCGGCTCGGGATGACCACCGGCCCACCGCAATCCAGCTGTTTAACTGGTCTTCATGGGGAGTCAACTTTCAGCGCAGTCCGGCACAGGCGTCGCCGATTCCGTCGCCGAAACTCGGCCGCGACCCTGGCCCACCGTGACGAAGATCGCATTCAGATTCTGCTTTCTGTACTTCGGCCTGTTCTGTCTGTTGTTCGCTCAGATCACCTTCGCGTTCTTCGGGATCATCGGCGAGTGGCTGCCCAAGCTGGCGGTGATGTGGCAGATGGCCGTGCTGGGCCCGGCGGTCCAATGGGTCGGCCGCGAGGTCTTCGGCGTCGAGGCGGTGCTGCACCAGGATTCCGGCAGCGGCGATCAGACGGCCGTCTGGGTACTGGTGTTCTGTCTGGTGGCCATCTCCGTCGCGGGGACCGCGGTGTGGACGCTGGTGGACCGGCGGCGGCCCGACTACGCCCGGCTGTCGGCGTGGTTCCTGACGTTCCTGCGGTTGTGCGTCGCGGGACAGATGCTCTTCTACGGGTTCGCCAAGCTCGTACCCACACAGATGCCGACGCCGCCGCCGAGTGCCCTGCTGCGGTCTTACGGCGACTTCAGCCCGGCCTCGGTGCTGTGGCTGCAGGTGGGCAGCTCCCAGCCCTATGAGATGACGCTCGGCGCCGTCGAAGTGCTGGCCGGTTTGTTGATGTTCCTGCCGCGTACCGCGACCCTGGGGACGCTGCTCGGTCTGGCCAGCATGGCCCAGGTGTTCCTGTTGAACATGACCTTCGATGTGCCGGTCAAGATCTTGTCCGGGCACCTGTTGTTGATGAGCCTGGTGCTGCTCGCCCCGCAGCTGCGCCGGCTGACGGACCTGTTCGTCCTACAACGCCCGTCGGAGCCGGTCAGCCAACCGGCACTGCTGCGCTCCGAGCGGGCCAATCGGCGAGCCGCCGCCGTGCAGGCCACGCTGGGACTGTGGATCGTCATCGGCTGCGTCTGGGGCAGCTGGCAGGCGTGGCACACCTACGGAGGTGGCAGTGCCAAGCCCGAGCTGTACGGGATCTGGGCGGTCCGGGAGTTCAGCGTGGACGGCAAGCCACTGCCGCCGCTGACCACCGACGAGATCCGTTGGCAACGCGTGGTTTTCGAGAAGCAGGGCGCGCTCACCTACCAGCGGATGAACGGCGAGTTGGTGGACGCACCGGCGACCATCGGTGCCGACACCATCACAGCGACCGAGCCCGGCGGCGCGACGCTGGCCGAGTTGAGGGTGTCGCACCCGTCGGCCCACGAGTTGCGACTGACCGGCACATTGCAGGGCCGCCTCGTGCAGATCGCGCTCGATCAGGTGGACCTCAACCAATTCACCCTGCGCAACAGGGGCTTTCACTGGGTGCAGGAGTACCCGTTCTTCAAGTGAGCGCTACACGTCGACCAGTGGCAGCCACGGGCCGATCTCGCGGGCCCGCGAACCCGACAGCTCGACAGCGCCTGCGGCGTCGTCGAGCGACACCAGCCCGGTAGCCAGCCGCAGCCAGGTGCGCGGGTCGGTCTCGACGACGTTGGGTGGGTTGCCGCGGGTGTGACTGAGGCCCGAAATACATTGCACCGCAACGAAAGGTGGCACCCGCACCTCGACGCTGGCGCCGGGGGCGACGGCCGCGAGGGTGCGCGCCGTCAGCCGGACGGCGTCGGCGATCGCGGCGCGCGGCGGCGTTTCGTTCTGCTCGTCGCGCAGCCAGTCGGCGACCAGCAACACCGCCGCCCGCGTCGCCGCCGGGTCGGGCGCCTTTCGCGTCACCATCTCAGCGATTTGTGCACGATTTGGTTCGCTGAGCGGACCTTTTCGTGCACAAATCACTCATGTGAGAACAGCGCGGGCAGCACGGCTTCGGAAGTCCGACGGAGCTCCTCCAACGTGACGCTGAACTGGCCCTGTACCTCGACCGACTCGCTGCCCGGGTCCACCACTCCGATGCGGACAGCCGGTAGCTCGCGGGCCTCGCACATCGCCATGAACCGGCTCTCCTCGGTGCGCGGCACCGCGACCAGCACGCGACCGGCCGACTCGGAGAACAGTTGAATAAACGCGTCGGAAGCCGATTCACATCCGGAGGGAAGCAGGACCCGGCAACCGGTTTCGCCGGCCAGGGCCGCCTCGACGACAGCCTGGATGAGCCCGCCCTCGGACAGGTCGTGGGCGGCCGAGATCAGGCCGTCACGCGAACCGGCGGTCAGCACCTCGGACAGCAGCTGCTCACGGGCCAGGTCGACCTTGGGCGGCACACCACCGAGGTGGTCTGCGGTGACCTGCGCCCAGACGGAGCCGTCGAACTCGTCGTGGGTGTCGCCCAGCAGGATCAGGGTCTCGCCCGGCTCGAGGCCGATACCGGTCGGGATGCGGCGGTGCACATCGTCGATGACGCCGAGCACGCCCACCACCGGGGTCGGCAGGATCGCGGTGGAGCCGGTCTGGTTGTAGAAGCTGACGTTGCCGCCGGTGACCGGAATGCCAAGGGCCGCACAGCCGTCCGCGAGGCCGCGCACTGCCTGCGAGAACTGCCACATGACGCCCGGGTCCTCCGGCGAACCGAAGTTGAGGCAGTTGGTCACGGCCACCGGGGTCGCGCCGGTGACGGCGACATTGCGGTAGGCCTCGGCCAGCGCCAGCTGCGCGCCGGCGTACGGGTCCAGCTGGGTGTAGCGCCCCGACGCGTCGGTCGACACCGCGATGCCGCGGCCGGTGGCCTCGTCGATGCGCAGCACGCCACCGTCGGCGTGCTCGGCGAGGACGGTGTTGCCGCGGACGTAGCGGTCGTACTGCTCGGTGATGAAGGCGCGGCTGCACAGGTGCGGGCTGCCGAGCAGCTGCAGCAGAGTGGCGCGCAGTTCGTCGCCGGTCTTGGGCCGGGTCAGCTTGGCGGAGGTGTCGGCGATCAGCGCGTCCTGGGTATCGGGACGCTGGACGGGCCGGTTGTACACCGGGCCCTCGTGGGCGACGGTGCGCGGCGGCACGTCGACGACGGTCTCGCCGTGCCAGCTGATCTTCAGCCGGTCGCCGTCGGTGACCTCACCGATGACGGTCGCCAGCACGTCCCACTTGCGGCAGACGGCCATGAACGCGTCGACATTCTCGGGTGTCACGACCGCGCACATCCGCTCCTGCGACTCGCTGGAGAGCACCTCAGCGGGCGTCATACCGGTCGCGCGCAGCGGCACCTTGTCCAGGTCGATGTGCATGCCACCGTCGCCAGCCGATGCCAATTCCGAAGTGGCACAAGATAATCCGGCACCGCCAAGGTCCTGGATACCGACCACGAGGTGCGCCGCGTACAGCTCGAGGCAGCACTCGATGAGCACCTTTTCGGTGAACGGGTCACCCACCTGAACACTCGGCAGCTTCTTGCGGCCGGCACCCGACTCATCACCGGAGAAGGTGTCCGAGGCCAGCACCGAGACGCCGCCGATGCCGTCCAGACCGGTGCGGGCACCGAACAGGATGATCTTGTTGCCGGTACCGGACGCGAAGGCCAGGTGCAGGTCCTCGACGCGCAGAGCGCCGACGCACAGGGCGTTGACCAGCGGGTTACCGGCGTAGGAGGGGTCGAAGATGGTCTCGCCGCCGATGTTCGGCAGGCCGAGCGAGTTGCCGTAGCCACCGACACCGCGGACCACACCGTCGAGTACCCGGCGGGTGTCGGGCGCGTCGGCCGCGCCGAAACGCAGCTGGTCCATGACCGCGACCGGGCGGGCGCCCATGGCCATGATGTCGCGCACGATGCCGCCGACACCCGTGGCCGCGCCCTGGTAGGGCTCGACGTACGACGGGTGGTTGTGCGATTCGACCTTGAAGGTGACGGCCCAGCCGTCACCGATGTCGACGACGCCGGCGTTCTCGCCGATGCCGGCCAGCATGCCGGCGCGCATCTCGTCGGTAGTGGTCTCGCCGAAGTAGCGCAGATGCACCTTGGACGACTTGTAGGAGCAGTGCTCGCTCCACATCACCGAGTACATGGCGAGCTCGGCATCGGTCGGCCGACGGCCGAGGATCTCGCGGATGCGCTGGTACTCGTCATCCTTGAGACCGAGCTCGCGATACGGCTGCGGCTGATCAGGCGTGGTAGTCGCGTTATTGACGGTATCGACCGAGGACGTCACGACAGAGAGTCTATCGTTGCCGAACTCGCCGGCCCGCCACGGCGAATGCGGGCTACTCGGTCCCGCTGATGAGTACCTTGAGCAGCGCGGGACGCCGCAGAATGAGGGCCGCCCAGATCAGCAGGCCGAAGGCCACCGCGAAGACCACCGGGAACCACGCCTCCTGGTGCATGTCGACAGTCACCGCGCCGCCGAGATAGGCCGTCAGCCCGACCGCGCCCAACACCGCGGTGCGGGGCACAACCCACGCGATGACGCAGGCCAGCAGCACCCACCCGATGACGTAGGTCTGGTACGGCGGAAAGCCGATCGCCTCGGTCGCCGTGCGAGCGAACTGCGCGCCGAAAATCTTCGGGATGGCATCGGCCAGCAGGAACAACACGAGCACCGCGCTCAGCGCCAGGCCGATCTTCTCCGGTTTTGTGCGGCCGGCGATTGCGGCCCGTGCGTTCGATGCCCCTTTTGTGTCAACCATGGCGGACTCCGTTCTCGATCGAGGTTTCAACACCTTGTAGACCGACGTAAACACAGAGAATCATCGCGACTGCGTTCACAGCCAGCGGCTAAGTAGCGCCAACGTAGGCCTTATCCAGCGGATTTAGCGTAGCCAGATGAGACTCCACCTGGGCGTCAACCGGGGCGCGCTCGCGATGATCGCCGTGATCGCAGCCCTGGCGTGTATCTGTGCCGGCGCGATCGTCGTCGCGTCCAAGGCGTGGCATGCCGCGTCTGAGCCCTACGTGTCGACCGGTGTCGAGCTGGTCGAGCAACAGGCGGGTCAATAAGCCGTCAGGCCGCGCCCGCTATGCAGAACGCATTGCCCTCGGGGTCGGCCAGCACCACCCACCGGGCCACCTCGCCGAAGGCGTGCCGTTCGGTCTCGGTCGCGCCCGCGGCCTTGAGCCGCTCGAGCTCCGGCTCGATGTCGCCTTCCAGATGGAAGTCGAGGTGCAGCCGGTTCTTGCCGGGCGTCGGATCGTCGACCTGCTGGAAGCCCAGGTTCGGGCCTTCGGCCAGGTTGACGACGAAGAACTCCCCCGGCATCAGCGTGTGCACCTTGCCCCCGAACTGCGCGGCCCACCAGTCGGCCAGCGCCTGCGCGTCGGCGCAGTCGAATGTGACCATCTCCACTTTGAGTGCCATGGCCCGACTGTAGGTCAGGCCGGCGACAAGAACGCCTGCAGCGCCGCGGCATAGGCCGGTACGTCGAGCGCGCCCATCACCTCGCGGGCCGAGTGCATCGCCAGCTGAGCAGCGCCGACGTCAACCGTTGGGATACCGGTGCGCGCGGCCGTCATCGGGCCGATCGTGGAGCCGCACGGCAGGTCGGCGCGGTGTTCGTAGCGCTGCAGCGGCACCCCGGCCTGGGCGCAGGCCAGTGCGAATGCCGCGGCGGTCCGACTGTCGGTGGCGTACCGCAGGTTGGGCTGAACCTTGAGCACCGGGCCGCCGTTGACCTCGATGAGGTGGCCCGGCTCGTGCCGCTCCGGGTAGTTCGGGTGCGTGGCATGCGCCATGTCGCCGGAGGCCACCATCGACCCGGCCAGCCGGCGCAGCAGGTCTTCCCGCGTTCCGCCGGCGACCAGGACGATGCGCTCCAGCACCGTCGGCAGCAGGTCGGACTGCGCACCGTGGTCGGACGTCGACCCGACTTCTTCGTGGTCGAACAGCGCGAGCACCGGAATGTGCTGCGCGGGGTCGGCGGCCAGGAATGCCTCCAGCCCGGCGTAGCAGGTGCCCTGGTTGTCGAGTCGGGGCGCGCTGATGAGCTCGCTGTCGACGCCGATCAGCCGGGACGGCGTCAGGTCGTGAGTCATCAGATCGGCGCCCAGGACGTCGGCGGCGTCCACGTTCGCGTGCTCGGCGACGTAGCCGATGAAGTCGCGGGTTCCGGTCCCGACACCCCACACCGCGTTGACGTGCCGCTGCGGGTCGAGACTGACGCCCTTGCGGTCGTCGGACAGGTGGATGGCCAACTGCGGCACCCGCAAGATCGGGTCGTCGATCCGGACCAGCACGTCCGCCACGGTATTGCCGCGCCGCACCGACAGCCGGCCGCTGATGCCGAGGTCGCGGTCCAGCCAGGAGTTCAGCCAGGCGCCGCCATACGGCTGCAGAGCCACCACTTGCCAACCGCTGACGAACCGGTCCGGATGCTGCTTGACCCGCAGGTTGGGGCTGTCGGTGTGACCGCCGACGATGCGGAACGGCAGCGGTTGACCGGCGGTCTTCCAGGCGACCAGTGAGCCGGCCCGCACGGTGAAGTAGTTGCCAGTGGTGGCGGGCCAGGCCTCGGTCTCGGCGAGTTCGGTGAACCCGACGGCGGTCAGCCGCGCGGCCACCGTCGCGCACACGTGGAACGGCGAGGGCGACGCGTCGATGAATCCGCAGAGGCCCGCGGCAGTAGCTCCGGTCATGAGGCCATCATCACCCGGAAATCCGGAGCCGTTGCCGCTAGGGTCGGATTCGTGTGTCCCGCACGGCCTCAGCCCGTACTCACCACGTTGACGTCCGCCGCGATCTTTCTCATCGCCACCATCGATGAGGGCGCCGAGACCGAAGTGCACGAAGCGCTCTCCGGGCTGTCCGGACTCGTTCGGGCAGTCGGATTCCGCACGCCCGCAAGCCGTCTGAGCCTGGTGGCCGGGATCGGCTCGGACGCCTGGGATCGCTTGTTCAGCGGTCCGCGTCCAGCCGGTCTCCACCGGTTTCCCGAATTGCACGGCACGCGCCACCACGCCCCCTCGACGCCGGGCGACCTGCTGTTCCACATCCGGGCCAACGCCATGGACGTGTGCTTCGAGCTGGCGAGCCAGATCCTGAAATCGCTCGACGGCGCGGTGACGGTGGTCGACGAGGTCCACGGCTTCAAATTCTTCGAGAATCGCGACCTGCTGGGTTTCGTCGACGGCACCGAGAACCCGGACGGTCCCGATGCCGTGGTCGCGGCGCAGATCGGTGACGAGGATCCCGAATTCGCCGGTGGCAGTTACGTTCACGTGCAGAAGTATCTGCACGACATGGCGTCGTGGGAGTCGCTCAGCGTCACCGAGCAGGAACGGGTGATCGGCCGTAGCAAGCTCGAGGACATCGAGATGGCCGACGACGTCAAGCCGCCCAACTCGCACGTGGCACTCAATGTGATCGAAGACGCCGACGGCAACCAGCTGCAGATCGTCCGGGCCAACATGCCGTTCGGCCGCGTCGGCTCAGGCGAATTCGGCACGTACTACATCGCCTACTCGGCTGACCCCAGCGTCACCGAACGCATGCTGCGAAACATGTTCATCGGCGATCCGCCGGGCAACACCGATCGCATCCTGGATTTCTCCACCGCGGTCACCGGCGTGTTGTTCTTCACTCCCACGGTGGATTTCCTGGACGACCCGCCGCCCCTGCCCGCCGCCTCACCGGCCGAACCCGAACCCAAGTCCACCGGCATCCTGTCCATCGGCAGCCTGAAAGGTAACCCGCAATGAACAACCTGTACCGCGAGCTGGCTCCCATCACCTCGCCCGCATGGGCGCAGATCGAGGAGGAAGCGGCCCGAACCTTCAAGCGGCACATCGCCGGTCGCCGGGTGGTCGACGTGAGCGAGCCCGGTGGACCGACGACGGCAGCGGTCAGCACGGGACACCTCGTCGACGTCACGTCGCCGGGTGACGGTGTGCAGGCGCACCTTCGGGAAGCGCGCCCACTGGTCCGCCTTCGGGTGCCGTTCACGGTGTCCCGCACGGCCATCGATGACGTCGAACGCGGCGCGCAGGACTCCGACTGGGACTCGGTCAAGGACGCCGCCAAGAAGCTCGCGTTCTCCGAGGACCGGGCGATCTTCGAGGGCTACCCCGCCGCCCAGATCGAGGGCATCCGGGCCGCCGGCTCCAACCCCGCGCTGGCGCTGCCGAGCGATCCGCGCGGCTACCCGGACGTGATCTCTCAGGCCCTGTCGGAGCTGCGACTGGCCGGCGTGGACGGGCCGTATTCGGTGCTGCTGTCGGCAGACGCCTACACCAAGGTCAGTGAGACCACTGAGCACGGCTACCCGTTGCTCGAGCACCTCAATCGACTGGTCGACGGCGACATCATCTGGGCGCCCGCGATTGATGGCGCGTTCGTATTATCCACGCGCGGAGGCGATTTCGATCTGCAGCTGGGCACCGACGTGACCATCGGCTACCTGTCCCACGATGCCGAGACGGTGCAGCTGTACCTGCAGGAGACGCTGACGTTCCTCTGCTACACCGCCGAGGCGTCGGTCGCGTTGGGCGCGTGATGTCCTTGCGACGCGATCGCGATTGCAGAGCTCCCGAGCGGCAAGGACGTTGCCGCAGCAGGCCCGTGCCCGCAGACAGCCGATGACAGCGGCAACCTCGGGGCCTCGAGACTCGTGCTCGGGACCTATGGCCCTGCCTGCGGCCGTCCCGCGTCGGTAGCGTTCCGGCCATGTCCACCGATGCGCCGGTAATCTCGACTCTCTCCGAGACCGAATGCTGGACTCTGATGGGAACCGTCGAGTTGGGACGACTCGTCACGTGCGTTGATGGCTGGCCGGAGATCTTTCCGGTGAACTTCGCCGTACAGCACAGAAC
Organism: Mycolicibacterium sp. HS_4_1; assembly: GCF_054515875.1. Taxonomy (NCBI): domain Bacteria; kingdom Bacillati; phylum Actinomycetota; class Actinomycetes; order Mycobacteriales; family Mycobacteriaceae; genus Mycobacterium; species Mycolicibacterium sp. HS_4_1. The sequence goes on along the minus strand of NZ_CM137261.1, from coordinate 554,832 downwards.
CGTGCTGTTCCGCACCGCCGAAGGCACCAAATTGGTCAGCTCGGCGATCAACAAGCACGTGTTATTCGAAATTGACGGTAACACCGCCGACGACGGCTGGAGTGTGATCCTCAGGGGAACGGCGCGCACCCCACACACCGATGACGACCTGGAGGAAGCCCGGCGGGCATGGCTATTCCCCTGGACGGCAACGCCGAAGCCGCATTTTGTCCGCATTCACCCGTTGCGGATTACCGGGCGCCGATTCGTTTTCGGGCCCGAGCCCACGAGTGATCCGAACGTCAAATGAGGTTCTGCGCCTCCCGCTCGAAGCATAGGTGGGTGTGGCTACCGCCACGACCCGTCCCGTGAGGGAAATGGATGCGACGTATGGCCAAGCATTGGTTGGTGATGGAGGGCGACGGACCGCCGGCACGGTTCGGCACCCGCTTGGCCGGTGCCGGGCGGCATCTGCCTGCCACTCATTTCACGACCGACGAATTGATGGCGCGCACGCGGCACCACACGCACATCGATTTGGAGCGATTGACCGGTATCCGCGAACGCCGCGTCTCGGTGGGAGATGAAGACTCCCAGACACTTGCGACCACGGCCGCCCTCGATTGTCTAGACCGGGCGCACCAGAGTGCCGCGGAGCTGGATGTGGTGATCAGCTGCAGCATCACGAAGTTTCGCGACGGCTTGACACAGTGGGTGGAGCCGACGATGAGCAGCGTCGTCGCACATGCCATCGGAGCGAAGCAGGCCATGACGTTCGATCTGTCCAACGCGTGCGCCGGAATGCTCACGGGCGTAACGGTTCTCAACAATTGGATCCGACAAGGAGCCGTCCGGCGCGGGTTGGTGGTAAGCGGCGAATACATCTCGCAACTCGGCCAGAACGCGGCGCGCCATATTCGCAGCATCATGAGCAACGAACTCGCCTGCCTGACATTGGGAGATGCCGGTGCCGCGCTGCTCCTCGAACGTGCCCCAGTCGGGTCGCCTGGGATCAGCCTCGCCGGCTTCACCACCGTTGCCGACTACAGCCGGCTGTGCCTGGGGTATCCGAAGGGCAGCGATCCTGGAGCTCGAATGTTCACCAAGTCTCGTGAGATTCAGCGGGCCGCCATCTCTGACACCCCGCTGTTGTTGCACGAAGCCCTCGACGCGGCCGGCATCTCGATCCACGACATCGATCACGTGATCACTCATCAGACCTCGGCGCGCGCGATACGCAAGGGCATGGCTGCGGTTGCGGCCTCGTTCGGTGACAGTCCCCGGCACGACGCCGTGATCACCGTTGATCGCTACGGAAACACCGCGTCGACCACGCACACCGTGGCCCTTGTCGAAGAACTCGAAGCCGGGCGGATCCGCCCCGGCGAGACCATCGCCCTGATCGCGCTGGCATCAGGCCTGGAGATCGGCGTCGTTCTCCTCACCGTGGACGAGGAGCTGGTGAACCACTTTGGGCACAGTCATTGATCGTCTCGCCGTCACCAGCGGCGGGTGGCGCAACCGGCACAGCGCGTTACGACTCGCGGTCGCCGCGGCACGAACCTGTCTGAATGAGGCCGGAACCGACCCCGACGATGTGGACCTTCTGGTCAACGCGGGCATCTACCGCGACCGGAACCTGGCGGAGCCTGCGCTCGCGGCGCTGATTCAGGAGGATGTCGGAGCCAACGCCGAGGACCCACACGCCGACGCTCACGGCACGTTCTCGTTCGACATAGCCAACGGGACCTGCGGCGTGCTCACCGCACTGCAGATCGTCGACGGCTTCCTGCGGTCACACACCATCGACCGTGCACTGGTCGTCGCGAGTGACGCCGACCCGGGCCACGGTATGAGCCAAGGCTTTCCGTTCTCCCCTGCCGGGGCGGCACTGCTGTGCGGCTGGACAGGCGACGACTATGGACTCGGGCGCGTCCACTGGATCAACCTACCCGATAATGGCGAGACCTTCAGTGCCACAATCGGACTCGAAGATAGACGTAATGTGCTTCGAGTCAGGCAGTCCGCCACCATGGACGAGCGGTTCGCCACCGCTGGAAGTGAGGTGGCCCGAAGCTGCCTCCGGGAGGCATCGCTCGAACTCGCCGACGTCGACATGATCGTCGCTGCTCCGGCCCGGCAGGAATACCGCGCCGCACTGGCCACCCACCTCGGGGTGCCGGTAGACCGGGTCACCGTCGCAGACGACGAGAGAATGCACACCGCCTCGCTTGCCGCCGCATTCCATTGTGCGGCCGAAGAACTCCCACCCGGTGCCCGCATTCTGCTCATTGCCGTCGGCGCGGGGGTGACCGCAGGGGCGGCTCTGTACCGAGTGGCGCCCGTAGCGGCTTCGCGTGCATCGCGCCATTGATCACCGATAGCGGTCTCGCCCGGCGCAGCAGCGCAGAAGTTTCATTCGTCCTGACTGGCTGACGCCGCGTCGTGTTGGCTGCGACGTCGCGAGTTGGCATGCGCAGCCAGCACCCGCACACCATCCTCGATGCCGCGGGCCAGCTTGTCGACGTCGGGGGCGCTGTCGTAGTCGGCGGTAATCCCGAAGACAAAACTCTCTGAGTAGCTGAGCATCGCTATGCCGGTGCGGAGACGAAGTGCGATCGGCGGGATCGGCAGGATCTCCAGCACCTCCCGGCCCATCACGCGCTGCCGCTCTCGGGGTCCCGGTACGTTCGTCGCCAGCGCGGTCACCGCGCTCTGCGGCAATCGCGTCAGCAGCCGAATCAGCCCTGCCGACAAGGCAAACGGCAAGGCCCGCGCCGCCGAGAGCACCGCGCTGCCGCCTTCCCGCTGTCCGCTCCCTTTGGCTTTCGTGAGTCGGCGGTGCACAATTTCCAGCTGCTTGATCGGGTCGGGCTCATCGACCGGCAAGAGCGGCAGCATCGCCGACACCCGGTTGTCGGTCAGATCGAAGTCGTTCGCGCCGCGCATCGACACGGGCACGAGCGTTCGCAAGGCCTGGTGTCCCGGCGTTTCTCCGCGGTCGGTCAACATCGCCCGGTAGCTGTTGGTGATCGCGGCCAGCGCAACGTCGTTGAGCGTCACGTCGAAAGCCCGGCACACGTCGCGCATGGCGCCGAGGTCCACCTTGGCCGCGCTGTAACGACGCATCGTGGCGACGGGTCCATTCAGCGACGACTCCCCCGCGGTGGTGAGCACACTGACCGTCAGCTCTGCGGCGCCGACCAAGGCATGCTCCGCGGCACCGGCTACAGCCAGCGTCGCACGCCAGGTGTCACCTATCCAGTTCAGTGGATTCGCGCTCGGCCGCAACAACCCCAGGATGGGCTTCCCGGACTCCTTGGCGGCGCGAATGCTGGTAGCGAAAGTCTCGCGCGCGCCGTCATCGCCGAGCTTTGTCAGTATCTGCGTCGTCGCGATTCCGTCGGCAATACAGTGGTGGATTTTCACCAGCACCGCCCACCGACCGTCGGTGAGCCCTTCGATGATCCAGCACTCCCAGAGCGGGCGCTCACGGTCCAGCCTTCGCTCCATGATGCTGGCGATCATCCGGAACAGCTCGGCGTCATCACCAGGGTGCGGCAGCGCGATCCGATGGAGGTGATGCGCAATGTCGAAGTGGGGGTCCTCCACCCATTCCGGTGGGCCCAGATCCAAGGCGTGTGTGTGCAGTTTCTGTGTGCACCGTGGAATGTGTTGCACCCGTTCGGCAAACGCTGAAACAAGCTCACCGTAGTCAGGGGGCGGTCCCTCAACAATCGAGATACCACCGACCGCCAGACTGACATGCGGATCGGAATCCTCGGCCTGCAGAAAAGTGGCGTCAAGGATGGTCAAGTGCTCCATTCGGTGACTATGTACTCGCGGCGCTCGTCACGACAGGGCCGCAAGTCTTCGACCTTCGGGCACCACGTCCTTCGGCTGACGGTGCCCCGGAAGGATCTCGGTCGCCGGGCATCGGAATGCCACCCATTCGAGTGACTTTCGCCCCTGGCTCGCGGCGAGCTGCTGTGGCACGTTGACATTCTGGCGCAAAGTGCGGAAGCAAACACTTGGGTACTCCAGTGGCGATCCGTTACGGCACGACGTGCCACTGGGGATAGCGTTGGCCAGCAACGGCTCTGGTCGCATCCGACGTTGCGTAGCGCGGCAGGAGAGGAACAGGCCCATGGGAGAACTCCAATGACCATTGATGAGGGTTCCACAACCGCTGCCGCAGCGACCATGGCTTCGATGTTTCTCGACCGGGTTGAGAAGTCGTGCGACAAGGAGGCCTTCCGTTATCTTGTTGGCGGCGAATGGGTCTCGACGACCTGGCGGGAGACCGCCGACCGCGTCGAAGCACTGGCCGCCGGACTGCTGGCGCTGGGCATCGAACCCGAGCAGCGAGTCGGTCTCGCGTCGAGTACGCGATACGAGTGGATGGTGGCCGACCTGGCGATCATGTGTGCCGGCGCCGCCACTACCACCGTGTATGCCAACACCAACGCCGGCGACACCGCCTACATCCTGTCCGACTCGCAATGCCGCATCGTGTTCGCAGAGGACACCACACAACTGGCGAAACTGACCGAACGCCGCGCCGAATTGCCCGACCTCACCAAGGTGGTGCTGTTCGACGGCACCAGCGACAGCGACTGGGTGGTCACCCTGGCCGACCTGGCTGAATTGGGCGACAAGTTCCTGCTCGACCATCCCTCGGCGGTGTGGAAACGAACTGCCGAAATCGCCCCTGAGCGGTTGGCCACGCTGATCTATACCTCGGGAACCACCGGACGGCCCAAAGGGGTCCGGCTCTCACATTCGGCCTGGGCATATGTGGGGACGGCAGTCGCCGAGCTGAAGATCCTCGACGAGGACGACCTCCAGTTGCTGTGGTTGCCGATGGCCCACGCGTTCGGCAAGGTCCTGCTCACCGCGCAGCTGGCGTGCGGGTTCGCCAGCGCGATCGACGGGCGGGTCGACAAGATCGTCGACAACCTCGCGGTGGTCAAACCGACGTTCATGGGCGCGGCACCTCGGGTGTTCGAAAAGGCGCACGCCCGCATCGTCACCACCCAGCAAGCCAAGGGTGGGCTCCGGTCCTGGCTGTTCACGGCCGCCTTCTCCACAGCACTCGAACTGGACCGCCGGCGGCGCGCGGGCGGGTCCGCAACGTTGCCCAAGGTGTTGCTCTGCAAGCTGTTCGACCATCTGGTGTTCAGCAAGGTGCGGGCGGCGTTCGGTGGACGCATCCGGTTCTTCATCTCCGGCGCGGCACCGCTGAACCGCGACATCGGCGAGTGGTTCCACGCCGCGGGCCTGTTGATCCTGGAAGGCTACGGCCTGACCGAGACCGCGGCCGGAACGTGTATCAACCGGCCCGACCACTACAAGCTGGGTACCGTAGGGCTGCCCTTCGACGGTACGGCGCTACGAATCAGCGACGACCGGGGCGAAATCCAGATCCGCGGCCCGGCCGTGATGGATGGCTATCACAACCTGCCAGACAAAACGGCGGAAGCATTCACCGACGATGGCTGGTTGCGCACGGGCGACGTGGGCACGATCGATGCCGACGGGTTCCTCAGCGTCACCGGCAGGATCAAAGAGATCTTCAAGACCTCAGGTGGCAAATATGTCGCCCCCACGGCGATCGAGACGAAGTTCATGGCGATGTGTCCGTATGCCAGCCAGTTCATGGTGTTCGGAGAGGGCCATAACTACTGCGTGGCATTGATCGCCCTTGACGCCGACATGATGTCCGGGTGGGCGGCTGAGAACGGTCTCGAAGGCGCGACGTACCAGGAACTGGTCGAGGCACCCGCGGTGCGGGACTTGATCGCCGGGTATGTGGAAGCGCTCAACGCTGACCTCAACCGTTGGGAGACCGTCAAAAAGTGGGCGCTGCTGGACCACGATCTGTCCGTCGAGGGCGGTGAGCTGACACCGTCACTCAAAGTGAAACGCGCCGTTGTGGCCGACCAGAATCAAAACATCCTCGATGCTTTTTACAGCTGATCGACCGCCTGTAAGCGTCGGCGACTACGCCTTCAGGACCGCGTCGAGCGCCGAGAAGAAGATGCCGAGTCCGTCGTCCGACGGGCCGGTGAGGGCCTCGGTGGCGTGCTCAGGGTGCGGCATCAGTCCGACGACGCGTCCGTTGGCCGAGCTGATCCCGGCGATCGAGCGCATCGAGCCGTTCATGTTGTCGCGGTAGCGGAAGACCACACGGCCTTCGCCTTCGAGTTCGTCGAGCACGTTCTCCGACGCGACGTACCGGCCTTCGCCCGACTTGAGCGGGATCAGGATGTCGGCGCCGTTCTCGTAGCGGCTGCTCCACGCGGTCGACGTCGCGGTCACCTCGAGCCACACGTCGCGGCAAATGAAGTGCAGACCCTGGTTGCGGGTGAGCGCGCCCGGCAGCAGTCCGGCCTCGCACAGCACCTGGAAGCCGTTGCAGATGCCGAGGACGGGCATGCCCTTGCCTGCCGCTTCCACGACCGACGTCATGACGGGCGCGAACTTGGCGATGGCACCACAGCGCAGGTAGTCACCGTAGGAGAAGCCACCGGGAACGATGACGGCGTCGACGCCCTTGAGGTCAGGATCGGCGTGCCAGAGGCTGACGGCCTCGCCGCCGACGGCCCGGACCGCACGCGCCGCATCGACGTCGTCGAGCGTGCCGGGGAAGGTGATGACACCAACCTTCGTCGTCACACGTCCTCCCGGTGCACCGAGAAGTCCTCGATCACGGTGTTGGCCAAGAGCGTCTCGGCGACGTGCTCCAGCGTCTCGTCGGACACGCTGTCGTCGACCTCGAGCTCGAAACGCTTGCCCTGCCGAACGTCGGACACTCCGGTGATCCCGAGGCGCCCCAGCGCTCCGACGATCGCCTGGCCTTGCGGGTCCAGGATCTCGGCCTTGGGCATCACGTGCACAACGACGCGGGCCACGCGCGCTCCTTTGTTCGGGTCGGATTGCTCGACTGGGCGAGCGCAGCGACGGGAATATGCAGAGTTACTCTACCGGCGCCCTCGTTGGCGGCGATGCCCGCACAATGGGGTGCATGGAGCTGACGCACTTCGGACATTCCTGCCTGCTGGCCCGATTCACCGACGGCGACGCGAACGCGACGGTCCTGTTCGACCCCGGCAACTTCTCGCATGGGTTCGAGGGCATCACCGGACTGGACGCCATCCTGATCACCCATCAGCACCCCGACCACGCCGACCCGGCGCGCCTCCCTGCCCTGGTCGAAGCAAACCCGCAGGCCAAGCTGTATGCCGACCCGATGACCGCGGCGCAGCTGGGCGGCTCGTGGCAGGCGGTACACGTGGGCGACACCCTGTCCATCGGGCACCTCACAGTGCGCGGAGCCGGCGGTAAGCACGCCGTGATCCACCCGGATATCCCGATCATCGACAACATCTCGTACCTGGTCGGTGATGCTGGTCACGCCGCCCGGCTGATGCACCCCGGCGACGCGTTGTTCGTGCCGGACGAACCGGTCGAGGTGCTGGCCGCGCCGGCCGCCGCGCCGTGGATGAAGATCGCCGAGGCCGTCGACTTCCTGCGTGCCGTCGCGCCCCAGCATGCGGTGCCGATCCATCAGGGCGTCGTCGCCGAGCAGGCCAAGGGCATCTACTACGGCCGACTCGACGAGATGACGTCCACCGACTTCCGGGTCCTGACGCCCGAGCAGGAGACGCGGTTCTGAGCACCCGGCGCTTCCTGGTGTGGTGGCCCCTGGTGGGGTTCACCGCGGCGATCGTGCTCGGCCTGGCTGTCAGGTCGGGCGATTCTGCCGTGGATCGCTGGTTCATGGAGACGTCGCACGACCTGCTCGGCCCGCACCCGTACTGGATGCTGCTGCTGAATCGGGTGCGGGTGCTGGTGCCGCTCTACCTGCTGGCGATAGTCATCCCGCTGTGGCGGCGCGAGCTCCGGCTGGCCACCGTGACCGCGCTCTGCCCCGTCATCTCGATCATCGGCGCGAAGGTGCTCAAGGTGCTGTTCGGCCGGCCCTGGTACGGCGAGAATCTGGCGTATCCCAGCGGCCACACCACGGTGGCGATCACCGTCGCGGCCATGCTGGTGCTCGCGGTCGGGATTCATCCGTGGAGTGTCGCGCTCGCCGTAATCGGCGCCGCCATCCCGTCTATCGGCATGGCCAGCAACGGCTTCCACTACTTCACCGACATCATCGGCGGCCTGCTCTATGCGACCTCTATGGTGTGCCTGGCCATCTTGGCGGCTGGGCCGCAGGCGTTGCACCATTCACGAACCAGGGGCGCCTCGCACTGGGGAAGTGGAATTGGTCGGCGGTAAACCTCAGCCGACGGCGGCCGCCGCGGCGCGTCCGGCAGCCCGGCCCGAGAAGATGCAGCCACCCAGGAAGGTGCCTTCCAGCGCCCGGTAGCCGTGCACCCCGCCGCCACCGAAACCAGCTGCCTCACCGGCGGCGTACAGTCCGTCAAGCACTCCACCCTGCGGCGTCAGCACCCGGGAGTCCAGGTCGGTGTGCAAGCCGCCCAATGACTTTCGGGTCAGGATGTGCAGCTTGACGGCGATCATCGGGCCGACCTTGGGATCGGTCAGCCGATGAGGGCCGGCGATGCGGGCCAGCCGGTCCGGCAGGTAGGAACGCGCGGCGCGGTAGGCGACGGTCTGGCCGTCGCTGCTGAGCTTTCGGGTCATCTCGTTGTCGCGGGCGGCGACCTCGGCTTCGACGGTCGCGTAGTCCAGCGGCACGACGTCGGGCACGGTGTTCATGGCAGCCACCAAGTCCCGCAGCGTGTTGGCCGACACGAAGTCCACGCCCTTGTCCACGAACGCGCGGACCGGGGCGGGCCCGCCGTTTCGGCTGCGCGCCAGCACTTCCCGCAGGTTCTTGCCCGTGAGGTCGGGGTTCTGCTCCTGGCCCGACAGCCCGAATTCCTTCGCGATGATGCTCTGGTCGAGGACGAACCACGTGTAGTCGTAGCCGGTTTGGCAGATGTACTCGAGCGTGCCGAGGGTGTCGTAGCCGGGGTACAACGCGTCGGGCAACTTCTTGCCGGTGGCGTCCAGCCACAGCGACGACGGGCCCGGCAGGATGCGGATGCCGTGCAGCGGCCACACCGGGTCGTAGTTGGTGATGCCCTCGGTGTAGTGCCACATCCGGTCGTTGTTGATGACGCTGGCGCCGGCGGCTTCGCTGATGCCGAGCATGCGGCCGTCGACATGCGCGGGTACGCCCGACAGCAGCTGCCCGGGAACCCGGCCCATGCGCTTGGGCCAGTTCTGCCGCACCAGATCGTGGTTGCCGCCGATACCACCGCTGGCGACGATCACCGCCTGCGCCCGGAATTCGAACTCCCCCACGGTGTTACGCGACGACGCTGCGCCGCGGGCAGTGGCCGACGGTTCCAGCACCGCGCCGCGCACACCGGTGACGGCACCGCCGTCGACGATGAGCTCGTCGACCCGATGCCGGTGGGCGAACTTCACTCTCGGGTGGCCGACGACGCGTCGGGCGAAGACGTCGACCAAGGCCGGACCGGTGCCCCAGGTGATGTGGAAGCGGGGTACCGAGTTGCCCGGCCCTTTGCCATCCCAGCCGCCGCGTTCGGCCCAGCCGACCAACGCGAACGTCTGCAGGCCACGTTCTCGCAGCCAGCTGCGCTTCTCGCCGGCGGCGAAGTCGACGTAGGCCCGCGCCCACTGCTCGGGCCAGTGGTCTTCGTCGCGGTCGAATCCTGCCGTGCGCAGCCAATCCTGCAGCGCCCGCTCGTAGCTGTCGCGGATACCGACGCGGCGCTGTTCGGCGCTGTCGACGAAGAACAGTCCCCCGAACGACCAGAACGCCTGGCCACCGATGTTGGCCTCGTTCTCCTGGTCGACGATCAGCACCGACCGACCACGCTCCAGCAGTTCAGCGGCGGCGACCAGTCCGGCGAGCCCCGCCCCCACGACGATGACGTCAGCATCCATGGCGCCACGCTAGCGCCCCGGGCGTTACGCCGCGTCGGTTAGGGCCGGGCTCGGCGTCCACTCGTAGGCCGCCGGGACACAGCCGTGCATGAGCGACAGATCGACGGCGTCGAGCATGGCCTGCCGCGGCCCGATCCGGCGCAGCTGGCCGGCGGCCACCGCCAGCCGGACGGTGCCGCCGCGGCGCGCCGTCCGCTCGGCAGCCAGCACCAGGGTCCGACACCACCAGGGTTCGGTGAGAAAGCCTTCGCCGACACCGAGAACCCGGGCCCGCAGCGTTGTCGACCGCACCAGATCGATGATTCCGCTGTCCCCGGCCAGCATCCGGAAACCGTTGCGCGGCAAAGCCGTCACGGTGCCCTGTGACGCCGTCCAGCCGGGCGCGGCGAACAGCCGGGTGCGCAGGCCGAGGTGTTCGAGCACCCGGTCGGCACCCATCAGCCGCAGGTTGGCCTCGTGAGCGGGCAGGGCGGCGAATTCGCCGCGACGCTTCTTGCTGGCCGCTTCGTCGAATCCGTGCAGGACTACGGCGGCGCCGTCGGCACGGCGCGTGGTCAGCCAGTCGACCGTGGCGGCGTCGCGGTCCAGGCGGTAACCACCCTTGAGCCGCGGGGCGACCAGCAGCGACGAGGGAATCCGGCGCGCATCGAGCTCGGAGCAGAAGTCGGCGACATCGCCCAGCGTGCGGTCCCGGATGCCCGAGATCGAGACGATCAATTGGCCAGCCATGCAAGCAGTGTGACAACTTCAGGTGTCCCATTGGTTGCCGTGACATTGGTGCCACCTGAACACTTCCATTTCCCGCGAGCGTGCGTGTCTGCGCGTGACACGCCGCCGCGGGCGTGCAGAAACGTCGCGCTCGCCGGCCCGGCTCGCGGGAGGTGGGGTTGCGGGAATTGGGGGCTAGCCGGAGAAGAGGATTCGGGCGAGGCGCTCGGCAGTGTCGACGGGGTCGTCATCGGAGACGGCGCCGTTGAGCGTCAGCAGCGCGAAGCCGTGCACCAGGGACCAGGCGGCCAGGGCCGCGCCCTCGGGGTCGCGCTGGGCGTTGGGATCGGTCAGGGTCGCGACGCCGCGCGTAAGCTCGGCCGCAGCCTCGGCTTCGGCGGCGCGCAGGGCCGGGTCGGTCGCGTCGTAGAGCATCTTGTCGAACATCACCGCGTAGTAACCGGGCCGGTCGAGGGCGAACTGCACGTAAGCCCTTGCGGCATAGGCGAATTCGGGTTCGGCATCATTGAGCGCTGCGGCCAGCAGCGTGAAGCCCTCGGTCGCCAGTGCGGTGAACAACCCACGCCGGTCGGTGAAGTGATGCGCAGGTGCCGCGTGCGACACCCCGGCGGCGCGGGCCAGTTCGCGCAGCGAGATACCGTCGGCACCGCGTTCGGCAACCAGTACCGCCGCCTGCGCCAGGATGACGGACTTCAGGTCGCCGTGGTGGTAGCTGTGCCTGGCCATGACCGCATCCTATCTTGACAGTGACAAGTTCCAGGTTATCCTTCAATCTAGGCGTTGACTAGATTATGGAGGCGCAGCTCATGGCCGTTCTTCTCGCTCTCGTGCTGGGCAGTTTGGCCGCGCGGACAGCCGGCTGGCTCGGGGTCGGCTATCTCGACAGCTGGCCCGGTGCCATCGCGGTCGGCCTGGCCCTGATGTTCACGATGACCGGCATCGCCCACTTCACCCCGGGCATGCGGCGCGACATGATCGCGATCGTCCCACCGCGGCTGCCGTCACCGGAACGGCTGGTCGCCGTCACCGGCGTGCTCGAACTACTCGGCGCTGTCGGGCTGCTATTTCCGCCCACGCGCGTCGCGGCCGCCATCTGCCTGTTCCTGCTGATGCTCGCCATGTTCCCGGCTAACATCTACGCCTCGCAGATGCCCGACACCCCGCCGTCGATGACCGCGAATTTATGCGTGCGCTCCGTCCAGGAGGTCGTCTACCTGGCCGCCGCCGTATTTGTCGCGGTCCGCGGTGGCTAACACCCAGGCGTACTGGAACGCCGCTTCCTTCCAGCGTTCGTAGCGCCCACTGGTGCCACCGTGCCCGGCGGCCATCTCGGTCTTGAGCAGCACAGGACGGTCGTCGGTCTTGGTGACGCGCAGGGCCGCAACCCATTTCGCCGGCTCGACGTAGTACACCCGGGTGTCGTTCAGCGACGTCATCGCCAGGATGCTCGGGTAGTCCTGGGCCGTCACGTTCTCGTACGGCGTGTAGGACTTCATGTAGTCGTAGACGTCCTTGTCCGCCAACGGATTACCCCACTCGTCCCATTCGGTGACGGTGAGCGGCAGCGACGGATCGAGGATGGTGGTCAGCGCGTCGACGAAAGGCACCTGCGCCAGAATCCCCGCGAACAGCTGAGGCGCCATATTGGCCACCGCACCCATCAGCAGACCGCCGGCGCTGCCGCCGAGGGCCACCAGGTTCTCCGGCCGGGTGACCCCGGTGGCGATCAGATGCTCTGCGGCACTGATGAAATCGGTGAAGGTGTTCTTCTTCGCCAGCAGCTTGCCGTGCTCGTACCAGCCTCGCCCCAGCTCACCACCGCCACGCACATGGGCGATGACGAACACCACACCGCGATCCAGCAACGACAGCCGGGCGATGGAGAAGCGCGGGTCCTCGCAGGACTCGTAGGCGCCGTAGCCGTACAGCAGCGCCGGCGCGGGGTTCGGCGCGCCGGCCCGCTGGATGATCGACAGCGGCACCTTCGTGCCGTCGGCGGCGACGGCCCAGTCGCGGCGCTCGAGATAGTCCTCCGGCCGGTAGCCCCCGAGAACCGGCTGCTCGCGCAACAGGATTCGTTCGCCGGTGGCCAGAACCAGGTCGTAGATCCGCACCGGGATCACGAACGACGTCGCCCCCAACCGGAGCCGCGGTGACGACCAGTTCGGGTTACCCGACAGACCGACCGACATCAGCTCCGATTCGAAGGTGATCTCCTGCGGTTCGCCGTAGTTGCCGTCGGCCCCCAAGGGCCACAACTGGATTCGCGGCAATGCCTCGCGCCGGTAGCTGACCACCAGTTGGTCCGCGAACGCATCGACACCGTCGAGGCGGACGTCGTCGCGGTGTTCGATCAGCGTGCGGGTGTGCTCCAGGCCAGCCAGCGGAGCGTCGGACACCGGCGCCTCCACCAGGGTGAAGTTCTCGGCGCCGTCGTTGTGCAAGATCAGGAACCGGTCTTCGCCGCCGATCACCGCGTGCTCGACCGAATACTCCACAGAGTCCTTGCGCGGCAACACCACAGTGAACTCGGCTTTGGAGTCGCCGGCGTCGGCGTAGCGCACCTCGGAGGTGACGGCACTGCCGGCGGCGATGAAGATGTACTTGTCACTGCGCGTACGCCCGACGCCGACCCAGAACCGCTCGTCCGATTCGTGGTGCACCTTCTCACCGGGCAGCCCGGAGCCCAATCGGTGCCGCCACACCGTGTCCGGCCGCCAGGCCTCGTCGACGGTGACGTAGTACAGCGTGCGGTTGTCGGCTGCCCAGGTACCGCCGGCGCCGATGCCGGTGATCCGGTCGTCGTACAGCTCGCCCGTGCGTAAGTTCTTGAACTTCAACGTGTATCGCTCATCGCCGACGGTGTCGACCGAGTACGCGAGGATGTTGGCGTCGACGCTGACGGTGGCCGCGCCGAGCGAGAAGAAATCATGCCCTTCGGCCTCGACGTTCTCGTCCAGCAGCACCTGCTCGCCGGGGACCTCGGTGTGCTCGTCGAGTTGCGGCGGCGTCCAGTCGTCGGGATCGCTGATGGGACACCGGCAGTGCACGCTGTACTGCTTGCCCTCGAAACTACGGGCGTAGTACCACCAGTCGCCGCGCCGGGTCGGCACCGAGAGGTCGGTCTCCTTGGTGCGGGCCTTGATCTCGTCGAAGATCTTCTGCCGCAACGGTTCCAGCGGCTCGGTGATCTCCTCGGTGTAATCGTTCTCCGCATTCAGCAGCGCGATCACGTCGGGATCGTTCTTGTCCCGCATCCACTCGTACGGGTCGACGAACACGTCGCCGTGGTGCTCGCGGCGGTGTTCAACCTTCTTGGCGACAGGAGGCGTACCCATGCTCATGCACCGACCCATTCGGAGAAGCGGCGGCCCGAAATCCGTTCGTACGCTTCGATGTACCGGGCCCGGGTGGCCTCGACGATGCCGTCGGGCAACGCCGGTGGCGGGGTGTCGCCGGCGCGGTCCCAGCCGGAGTCCGGGCCGGTCAGCCAGTTCCGGACGAACTGCTTGTCGAAGCTGGGCTGCACCACACCCTCGGTATAGCCCTCCACCGGCCAGTACCGCGACGAGTCCGGTGTCAGTACCTCGTCGGCCAGCACCAACCCGCCGTCGACGTCGACCCCGAACTCGAACTTAGTGTCCGCCAAGATGATTCCCTTGGTCAGCGCGTGCGCGGCAGCCGCGCTGTAGACCTTGAGGGTCTCGTCGCGCAGCTGCGCGGCCCGCTCGGTACCGACCAGCTTCTCGACGGCGTCGAACGCGATGTTCTCGTCGTGCGCACCGATCTCGGCCTTGGTCGCCGGCGTGAAGAGCGGCTCGGCGAAGCGGCTGGCCTCGGTCAGCCCGGCAGGCAATTCGATGCCGCACACCTGACCCGTGTTGCGATAGTCGATGAGCCCCGAACCGGTGAGGTACCCACGCGCCACACATTCGACCGGCATCATCTCGAGGCTTCGCACCACCAGGGCGCGGCCCAGCACCTCGGCGGGGATGCGCTCGTCGTCGGCGGGGCCGGCGAGGTGGTTGGCGGTGCCCAGCTGCTCGGCCAGGTAGTCGAAGAAAAAGACGCTCATGGCGGTGAGCACCCGGCCCTTGTCCGGGATCTCGCTGTCCAGGACATAGTCGAAAGCCGAGATCCGGTCCGACGCGACGAACAGCAGGTGGTCGTCGTCGATGCGATACAGATCGCGAACCTTGCCGCTGGTCAGATGCCGGTAGTCGGACAAAGCTGGGCGCATCGGACCACCCTATCTGTTGGGATGGGAGGCATGAGTTCGCGCTACGTGCCCTACGCCCGGACGCCGGGCCGGCTGCTCGGCCAGCTGACCAGCGACATCGTCGCGTTGGTGTGGTTCGCCATCTGGATCTCGGTCGGCGTCGCAGTCCACAGCGCCATCGCCACCATCGCCGACGTCGGACGTCAGGTGCACGACGGCGCCGACGGTGTCGCCAACAGCCTGGGCTCGGCCGGCCACAACGCCGACGGGATTCCCCTGATCGGGAAGGCCTTCGGAGGCCCGCTGCGGTCGGCCAGCAGCGCGGCGGTCGACATCGCGGGCGCCGGCGACAGCCTCAACAGCACCGCAGGCTGGCTCGCCTGGGTACTCGCGCTGGCGGTCGCGCTGCCGCCGATCCTCGCCGTGGCGATGCCCTGGCTGGTGCTGCGGATCCGGTTCTTCCGGCGCAAGTGGACGGCGGTGACGCTGGCGTCGACCGATGCCGGCGAACAACTCCTGGCACTGCGGGCGCTGGCCAACCGGCCGTTGGCCAAGCTCACGGAGGTTTCCGACGACCCGGTGACAGCCTGGCGCACCCACGACACCATCGCGATCCGCAAACTCGCGGCGCTGGAGTTGCGATCTGCGGGACTGCGTCCGGCCCGGCCCACGTCGTCCTGACAGCCGGCGCCGATCGTTCGGGCGTTTGCGCTTGCATTGCCGCTGAGTCGTTGCTTCACTTGGAAGCCGTCGGCAATGTTTTTCAGGACTTCTCTGGCTGATCGCTCCAGCAGCGCGGGCGCCGCCAGACCGCGAATTCCTGCGCTATTGATCGCTGCACCTGATCGCTCCGCAGTCCTGTATCCATCAATTTCGGCGCCCGACCCGTCCAACTGAAATCTGGCAACGAACACCGGTTGTAGTGCTCGTGAACCGTGCAGGCATCGCACGCGTGTATCGAGCACCCGTACCAACGTCCGGGCCGTCGCTGTCGACGGCCGACCAGCGCGCACGATCCGCAGCCCGGCCGTCGGCCAGGAGAGGAAGCCATGGCAGATCAACTCAAACCGCATTTTGCGGATGTCCAAGCGCACTATGACCTCTCGGATGATTTCTTCCGGCTGTTCCTGGATCCCAGCCAGACCTATAGCTGTGCATATTTCGAGCGTGACGACATGACGCTGGAACAAGCACAGATGGCGAAGATCGACCTCGCGCTGGGCAAGCTGGGCCTGACGCCGGGGATGACAGTGCTCGATATCGGCTGCGGCTGGGGCGCCACCATGCGGCGCGCGATCGAGAAGTACGACGTCGACGTCGTCGGGCTGACGCTGTCCAAGAACCAGGCCACGCACGTAGAGCAACTGCTGGACGGGTTGGAGACGACACGCTCGCGCCGCGTGCTGCTGGAGGGTTGGGAGCAGTTCCGAGAACCTGTCGACCGGATCGTGTCCATCGGCGCGTTCGAACACTTTGGCCACGATCGCTATCCGGCGTTCTTCCAGATGGCCTACGACGTCCTTCCGGCCGACGGCGTCATGCTGCTGCACACCATCTGCGGCTTCGACCCGCGGAACGCCAAAGAACTTGGCATACCGCTGACTTTCGAGCTGGCCCGGTTCATCAAGTTCATCACGACCGAGATCTTTCCGGGCGGGCGCCTGCCGACAACCGAGATGGTGCAACAGCGTGCCGGCGAAGCCGGGTTCACAGTGACCCGGGTGCAATCACTGCAGCCCCACTACGCACGAACGCTGGACCTGTGGGCCGAAGCACTCCAAGCGCGCCGCGACGAGGCGATAGCGATGCAATCCGTGGAGGTCTACGACCGGTACATGAAGTATTTGACGGGCTGCGCAAAGGGTTTCCGGCTCGGCCAGGTCGACGTCAACCAGTTCACGCTCGAAAAGTCGTGACCATCAGGTGCCGAAGCCCGGTGTGGCGGTTGCTCCGCGTCCATTCCGGTGGCTCGACAACCTGGATGTCCGGGAACCGGGTCAGCAACTCCTCGAACAGCACCCGCAGCTCCAGCCGGGCCAGGTTGGCGCCTAGACAGTAGTGCAGCCCCTGCCCGAAACCCAAGTGCGGGTTGGGTTTCCGGGTCACGTCGAAGGTCATGGGATCGGTGAACACCCGCTCGTCGCGGTTGGCCGACCCTTCCCAGACGACCACCTTCTGCCCCGCCTCGATGGTGCATCCACCCAGCTCGACGGTTCGCGTGGCGGTGCGACGCTTTGACGGTGACGGCGACGTCCAGCGCACCATCTCCTCGATCGCCGAGGGCAGCAGCGACAGGTCCGAGCGCAGCAACGCCAGCTGAGATGGGTTCTCGCACAATGCCAACAGGCCGCCGGCCACAGAATTCCGGGTGGTCTCCGCACCGGCGCTGAACAGCAGGTTGAAGAACAGGTACACCTCGAGGTCGGAGACACCCTCGGCGTTGGCGACCACCGACAGCATGTCGTCAGTGGGCTCCGCCCGCTTCGCGGCGATCAGCTCCATGCCGAAGTTGTACATCCGGGATCCGGCTTCCTCCACGGACAACCGGGTGATGGCAGCCGTGCGCGACCCGCCGAAGTCGAAGCTCGGCTCGATGGCCTCGAACAGCCAGTGCCGTTGCGACTCCGGGATACCCATCAGGATGCAGATCATCTGCATCGGCAGCTCGGCGGCGATGTCGACCAGGAAATCAAAAGGCTGCGACGGGACCACCGCGTCCAGCAGCGCCTGGCTGCGCACCCGGAGGTCGTCCTCGACCCGCGCGATCATCCGCGGTGTCAGCCCCGACGACACCAGCCGCCGGATCTCCGCGTGCCGCGGGTCATCCATCATGTTGAGCACCTGGCCGGCGATGGACAGGTCCTGGATCAGCGTCCCGCCGAACGGCCGGGATCCGCCCGTCACCGACGAGTACGTCACTGGATCACGCAGCACCGCAAGGGTTTCCGCGTGGGTGGCGACCGACCAGAAGCCCTCGCCGTCCGGGGTGTTCTCGGTCGGCTCGTGCCAGTACACCGGAGCTTCGAGGCGGTGCCGCGCGAACAGCTCGTGCGGGAAGCCCGACGCGAAGTTGTCGAGGTCGGTCAGGTCGACCCCGGCCAAGCTCCCCGCCAGGGTCACAGGATGGCGCCCGAGGTGTACTGGGCCGCCTCCGGGTACTGCGCGACCAACCGGTCCACCGCCGCCACGACCGCGTCGACCTGATCGCCGGCGGCGCCGCTGAAAGCCTGCTTGTCGGCCAGCGCCGCGTCGAGCTCGACACGGTCCAGCGGAAGGCGCGGATCGGCGGCCAGCCGGTCCAGAAGGTCTGGCTCCACACCCTTTTCGCGCATCGCCAGCGCCACCGCGACGGCGTGTTCCTTGATGACCTCGTGCGCGGTCTCGCGGCCGACGCCGACGCGCACCGCGGCCATCAGGATGCGGGTGGTCGCCAGGAACGGCAGGTAGCGGTCCAGCTCCCGCTGGATCACTGCCGGGTAGGCGCCGAACTCGTCGAGAACCGTCAGGAACGTCTCGGTCTGGCCGTCGATCGCGAAGAACGCGTCCGGCAGTGCGACCCGGCGCACCACCGAACAGAAGACGTCGCCTTCATTCCATTGCGCCCCAGCGAGTTCCGCGGCCATGGAGCCGTAGCCGCGCAGGACGACCTGCAGGCCGTTGACGCGTTCACACGACCGGGTGTTCATCTTGTGGGGCATTGCCGACGAGCCGACCTGCCCCGGCGCGAAGCCCTCGGTGGCAAGTTCGTGGCCGGCCATCAGCCGGATGGTGTGCGCGAAGGACGACGGTCCGGCGCCCAGCTGCACCAGCGCGGACAGCACGTCGTGGTCGAGCGACCGCGGGTACACCTGGCCGACGGAGGTGAAAACCTCAGTGAAGCCCAAGAATTCGGCAACCCGGCGCTCCAGGTCGGCCAGCCGCGAGGCGTCGCCGCCGAACAGGTCCAGCATGTCCTGCGCTGTCCCCATCGGGCCCTTGATGCCACGCAGCGGGTACCGGTCGATCAGCTCGCGCAGCCGGGTCAGCGCGATCAGCGTCTCCTCGGCGGCCGAGGCGAACCGCTTGCCCAGCGTGGTGGCCTGCGCCGCCACGTTGTGCGACCGGCCGGCCATCACCAGGTCGCGGTACAGCGCGGCGCGCTCGGCCAGCCGCGCCACCACGGCGACCCCGTGGGAGAACACCAGTTCCAGCGACTGCCGGATCTGCAACTGCTCGACGTTCTCGGTGAGGTCGCGGCTCGTCATGCCCTTGTGGACGTGCTCGTGGCCGGCGAGCGCGTTGAACTCTTCGATGCGCGCCTTGACGTCGTGCCGGGTCACGCGCTCGCGCGCGGCGATGGACGCCAGGTCCACCTGCTCCAGCACGCGCTCGTAGTCGGCCAGCACCCCGTCGGGCACCGACACACCCAGCTCGGACTGCGCGCGCAGCACGGCCAGCCAGAGCCGGCGTTCGGCGACAATCTTGTTCTCCGGCGACCAGATGGCCACCATCTCGTCGCTGGCATAACGATTGGCCAGCACGTTGGGGATGCTCACGGAGCTACAGCCTACTAACCCCGCTTATAGGGCGACCCGGCGTTCTTGGTCGAAGGGGGCCAAGACGTCGATGACGTCCACGAGGGTGGCCCGGGCCGTCGCCCGGGGGCCGTCACCATCGCTCACCATCGAGGCCACCACTGCCCCGTCCACCGCGCAGACCAGGGCCGTCAGCAGTTCGGCCCGCACCGAGCGCCCAGACCGCTCCACCACCTCGATGACAGCATCGGACCGCTGCTTGAGGATGCGTCGCTGCACGTCGCGCAGCCCGGGCTGGCGGGCACAGGCGATGTACCGCTCGTAGCGGGAAATCAACTGGTCAGATGCCCGGTTACCGTCGCCGACCAGCAGATCGACCAGCAGATCCGCCGTCGCGTCCGCCCCGCGGCGGCGCCGTGACAGCGCCGAGACCTGCATGCGCAGCTGCTGAGATTCGGATTCTCCGACATGCTCGACCGCCTTTTCGATGAGGTCGTCGAGGGAGGAGAAGTAGTAGGTGGTGGAGGCCAGCGGCAGCCCGGCTCGCTGCGCCACGGCGCGGTGCCGGACGGCGTCGAAGCCGCCCTCGCACAGCAGCTCGGCGGCGGCGCTGACCAGCGCATACCGCCGTCTTTCCCCCTTGGGGGTCACTGCTGTCATCACCCTGTAAATGCTGCCAGGAATGGTCTCGCGGCGATCACGATTTCACGTAATCCATTAGGCAATGCTCAGAAATGCCGATGGCATGATGGCGGCCATGGCAGAGCTGACCCGACGTGCCGTCCTCCGTCTCGGAGCCGGCGCCGCTGCAGGGGCCGCCGGCGCGTTCGCGTTGGGGTCGACGTTCAACCGCCCGACGGTCACCGCAACCCCGGTGACCATGACGAGCGTCGGATCGCCTCTCGCGCCGCCGCCGCTGGCCCCGCAGGCGCAGGAGCCCGCACCCACCTACGTGGCCGGTTCGTTCGTCTCACAGGCCCGCGGCGGTATCTCCACCAGCTGGGCCATCGCCCGCCCGCCCGGCCAGACGGCGCCGTTGCGCCCCGTGATCGCGCTGCACGGGAAGGGTAGTGACGCCGCTACGGTCATGGCGGGCGGCGTCGAACAGGGGCTCGCCCAGGCCGTGGCCGCGGGCCTGCCGCCGTTCGCCGTGGTGGCCGTCGACGGCGGTGGCGGCTACTGGCACAAGCGGGCATCCGGTGAGGATTCGGGCGCGATGGTGCTCGACGAGCTGATCCCGATGCTGTCCTCGCAAGGCCTCGACACTTCGCGCGTGGGTTTCCTCGGCTGGTCGATGGGCGGCTACGGCGCGCTGCTGCTCGGCGGCCGGCTCGGGGCGGCCCGGACCGCGGCGATCTGCGCTGTCAGCCCCGCGCTGTGGACGTCGTCGGGTGCGACGGCTCCGGGCGCCTTCGACGGCGCAGCCGACTACGCGGCCAATTCAGTGTGGGGTCTGCCCGGGCTGGCCGGCATCCCGATCCGGATCGACTGCGGCGACAGCGACCCGTTCTACTCGGCCACCAAGCAGTTCATCGCGCAGCTGCCGAACGGCGCCGCCGGCGGGTTCTCCCCCGGCGGCCACGACGGCTCGTTCTGGAGTTCGCAGCTGCCGGCCGAGATCTCCTGGCTGGCACCCCTGCTCGTCCAGTGATTGCACAAATCCCCGTTAGAGCGAGATGCGGCCTTCGGCGGCGGCGAGGCCGATGTCGGTTCGGAAGTGGCTGCCCGGCAACCGAATTGACTCGATGATTCGGTAGGCCTCGGCCCGCGCGGCGGCCAGGTCCGCGCCGGTGCCGACCACCGACAGCACGCGGCCGCCGGAGGAGACGACGCTGCCGTCATCGCGGCGGGTGGTGCCCGCGTGCAGCACGCCTGCGGTCTCCGATCCGGTGATCACGTCGCCGACGCGGGGGCGGCCCGGATAGTTCTCGGCCGCTACCACGACCGTCACCGCCGAGCCGTCTTTCCACCGCAGCGCACCGAACGTATCCAGCGTGCCGGTCGCGGCGGCGTTCAGCAGCGCGCCCAGCGGGGTCTCCAGCAGCGCCAGCACGGCCTGCGTCTCGGGATCGCCGAAGCGGCAGTTGAATTCGACGACGGCCGGCCCCTTCGAGGTGATGGCCAGGCCGGCGTACAGCAGCCCGGAGAACGAGCTGTCACGCCGAACCAGTTCGGCGGCAACGGGTTTGACGACCTCGTTGACGATCTGGCCGACAACCGCGGCGGGCAGCCACGGCAGCGGCGTGTAGGCGCCCATGCCGCCGGTGTTGGGGCCGCTGTCGTTGTCGCCGACGCGCTTGAAGTCCTGGGCGGGCAGCAACGGCACCACGGTCTCGCCGTCGACGACGCAGAACAGCGACACCTCAGGTCCGTCGAGGAAAGACTCGAGCAGCACCGGGTGGCCGGACTCGAGCAGTTCGGCGGCGTGCGCGCGAGCGGCCTCACGGTCGGCGGAGACGACGACGCCCTTGCCGGCTGCCAGACCGTCATCCTTGACGACCCACGCCTGCTGGCCGGCCGGCGGTCCGAAGCGGTCCAGTGCGGCGTCGAGGTGTGCGGGGTTGTCGACGATCTCGCTGGTCGCGGTGCGAACCCCGGCGGCGGCCATGACGTCTTTGGCGAACGCCTTCGAGCCTTCGATGCGCGCAGCGTCCTTACTCGGTCCGAAGCAGGCGATGCCGGCCGCGCGCAGGGCGTCGGCCACGCCGAGCACCAGCGGCACCTCGGGGCCGATCACGACGAGGTCGGCGGCCAGCTTCTTGGCCAGCGCCACGACCTCGTCGGCGGCAGTGATGTCGACGTCGTGCTGCTCAGCGACGGCGGAGGTACCGGCGTTGCCGGGAGCGACGGCCAGGTAGTCCACCTGGGGGTCGCGGCTCAGGGCGAGCAGCAGGGCATGTTCACGGGCACCGGAGCCGATCACGAGGACGCGCACAGCCACACCCTAATCTCCAGGCGGCCCCGCCTTAAACTGGACGGGCTCGACGCACGCGAGGAGGTCTGCACCGGTGGAACCGCTGGATGCCTTCCTGCTGATGTGGGAACGGGCTCGCGCCACTTTCGGCGAAGGCGTTCCGCATGACCGCACCGAGTTCGACAAGAGTGCCGAGCTGCGCGGGTTGCAGGACCAGGTCAAGGCGGCAGGTCCGGGATCGCACTGGAGCGGCGCCGCAGCCGACCGCTACGCCGACGCCAACGACAGGCACGCCCAGGCCCTCGGCCGGCTGGCCGACCTCGACAAACGCCTGGGCGACGAGCTCGAGCGGTCGGCGGACGTGGTCAACGGCGGGCGCCGCCAACTCGACGCGCTCAAGCACTGGGTGACCGACCTCGCCGACGAAGCCAAGAAGACCCCGACTGCCGCCGCCGACCACGCGCTGTGGGCCGCGATCGGCAAGGCCAGCGGCGACGTCGCCGACATCATCGCGCGCTCCCACACCGACCTGTCGGGGGTCGCCGGGCGGATCCAGAGTCTCGACAGCGAGTTCGACGACTTCTGAGGGGCTCAGACCGTCGGATGCTGACCCTGCATCCACGCACACATCTTTGTGACGTCACCGCCCGGTCAACGCGGGAGTCACCCGGTACCCAATGCCTTTGATCCAGAGCTGTCGCAAATCGCGACATTGTCATCATGCGCTGACAACGTCAGCCGATGCTGACACCTTCAGATCGCAAGTGCCGCAGAGAGAGAGCTGGTCTCCGTCCGCTAGACCACCGTCAACGGCAGGGACTTGCGATCCTCGAAGACCCACGCCGCTCCGCTGCTCACCTTGCACACCGAGACCTCTCCGAGCTCCTTCGCCGGGGTGTCGGTTTCGATGAACCGCACGGTCCAGTCGCTCGCGTCGCCGGAGACTTCTGCGCGCAGCAGCGGGTTGACCGCCGTAGCGATCGCCTGCAGCGGCAGGTCGGCCTCGGGAGACACCAGCGCGATCCAGGCGCCGTCCTCGTGGGCCGGCGACGGGTACACGTGGGCCTCTTCCGCCGAAACATCGACGGAGACATACGCAGCCGGGTTGAGGAGCGGATGCAGCTCCAGCACCCGCAGGGCACCGGCGGCGTCGTTCGGCAACCCCAGCACCCGCTGGATGCGCTCGGCTGCCACGCCCGAGATGCCGATCAGCGACTTGGTGCGGATCGACCGTTCCTTCTCCGTGCCCCTGTCCTCTGCGGACCCGCTGCAACGGGCCCGGACCGCCAGTGCGAAAGACAGCATCAGCAGGTGCATCTGCAGACACACCTCATCGGCGATACGCACCAGCGCCGAGTGCGAGAAGGCCGAGAAGTCGACGTCGCTCACCAGCGGGCCGGAGTAGTCGGCCTGCCCCTCGTCCGCGGGATCGATGTCATCGAGCTCGCACCGGTACGCATTGGTCGCGCCGATGATGTCGAGCTGCGGGATGAACCCGACCTCGGGATACGACTCATCGATGATGACGGTCCACGCGCAGGCCGGCGTCCGGTCCCCCGGCACGCGCGGCGGCCGGTGGATGGGCCGCACCTGACAGCGCCGGTTGGTGGCCAGCGCCGTCGCGTCGAACGTCGGGTCCTCGATGTCGTGGCACATGCCGCGCACGTAATCGGGCCCCATGGGCTCGACGTCCAGCAGCGCGCCGCAGTGGTCCAGGTGGAACTCGCCGTGCCAGCGGTCGTGCACGGTATACCGGAAATCCATGAACTGCGGCGGCGCACCGATGTCCAACTGCAGGCCCTTGAAGATCGTGATGACGTCCACGCCTTCGTATTTCAGTGCCTTCTGCATCCGCTTGGTGTAGAGCGGGCTGGACCCGGCCCACTCCTCGATGGCGATCTGCAGCATCTCTTCCCGGCCGAATTCGACGATGCACCAGGCCATTCCGGAGCGGTCGATGAGCTGCCCGATCAGCAGCAGCTCGGGCACCAGGGCCGCGAGCTGCGCCCGCGACAGCGAGGCGTACCTACTTGTCATCGAGCTCGCTCCCGGTGGTCATCTTGACCGCGGCGTTGACGTTCGCCCTGCGGTCCTCGGCCACGCCCTTCTCGGCTGCTTTGCGCCGCCGGGCCACCACCTTGGACACGGTGCCGTTGAACGCCGAACCGAGTGGGAAGCCGAGGTACTGCGTGAGGAAGATGCCAATATCTTTGAGCTCGGCCTCGGTGAATTCCTCGTTGAGCAAGGCGGCGTTGACCTGAATCTCGGCGAGGTCCTGGGAGCCGACGGCCGTGACGCATGTCAACGTCATCAGCCGCTTTTCCCGCATGCTCAATCCGGGCTTGCTCCAGATGGTGCCGAACAAGTGGTCCACGGTGAGGTCGAAGTACGGGTCGCCCTCGATGTTGGGCATCTCCCAGCCGTAGACCTCGTTCATCTTCGCCAGGCCTTTGGCGCGCAACTCGTCCATCATGACTCCTTCGAATGCGGTACGCCGAGGCCCTCGGCGAGGTTGGCCAAAGCCAGCTCGGCAAGCGGAAGCTCGACTCCCACAGCAGAACCCAATCCGAGGGCCAGCATGAGGTCCTTCTCCGCCAGACCCCGGGTGTGGACGAACATGTTGTAGAGAAAGTGGTCGGGGGCCAGCGGCTTGGTGTCGTCGCGCGCCATGATCGCACCGGGGCCGCCGGACTGCGCATCGCTGTGCCGCACGACGCGGCCCAGCTTCTGCAGGTCGATGCCGGAGGCCTCGGCCAGCTTCTGCGCCTCGCATGCGGCGGCAAAACCGATGAAGGTCAGCATGTTCCGGGCCAGCTTCATCTTGGTGCCCGCGCCCGGTTCGCCGGCGCGCACCACCAACGACGCCCACTGCTTGAAGACGGGCTTCACCTTGTCGTAGGCCTCGTCGTCGGCCCCGACCATGACGGCCAGTTCGCCCTTGCTCGCCGCCCCGGCACCACCGCTCACCGGTGCGTCGACGATGTGAATCCCCTTGGGCCGCAGTTGCTCGGCCAGCTCGACCGCCGTCGTCGGCTCGATCGTGGAATGGATCGCGATCACCGTGCCGGGCTCGGCGTGTTGAGCCAACTGTGCCACAACGTCCCGGACCTGCTCGTCGTTGAGCACGGTCACGCTGATCACGTCAGCCTTGGCCACCTCCGCGACGCTGTCGGCCAGCGTGGCGCCCAGTTCCGCGAACGGCGCCATGGCCTCGGCACGCATGTCGAAAACGATGAGCCCGCCCGGCCATTCGGCCAAGCGCTTGGCCATCGGCGCGCCCTGATTGCCGAGACCGATGTACCCCAGTGTCACGTCAGAACTCATGACCGGATGATCTGTCCGCCGTCGACATTGAAGATCTGCCCGGTGATCCAGCTGGCCTCGTCGGACAGCAGGAACAGGCACATGCCGGCGAGGTCTTCCGGGGTGCCCATCCGCGCCAGCGGCAGGGTCTGCACAATCTGCTTCACGATGGCCTGGGGGGTGGTGCTGCGGTTGGCCTCGGTATCGATGGGTCCCGGCGCGATCGCGTTGATGCGGATGTTGCGCCACCCCAGCTCACGGGAGAGTTGCTGCGTCAGACCGTTGATCCCGACCTTCGCCAAACCGTAGAAATTGGCGTAAACCCATGCTGCCGTGGAGGACTGGTTGACGATCGACCCGCCGCCGCGCTTCTCCATGTGCGGAAAAACCGCGCGGGTACACACCAGCGCACCGTCGAGGTTGACGCTCATGAACTTGCGGTAGTAGTCCCAGTCCACGGTCAGCAGGCCGTCGAGTTTCATGCCACCGAAGATCGCGGCATTGTTCACCAGGTAGTCGATGCCGCCGAACTCGGCCACGGCTTGCGCCGCCATGTCATTGGCCGAATCGATGTCGGAGACGTCGACGCGTACGGCCAGGGCCTTGCCGCCTTCGGCCTTGATGCCGGCGGCCACCTTCTCCGCGCCTTCGACATTGATGTCGGCGATGACCACGGCGGCGCCTTCGCGGGCCAGTGCCTCGGCGTAGACCTGACCGATGCCGCCGCCGGCCCCGGTCACGATGCCGACCTTGTTCTCGAACCTGCCCATGATGTCCTCTCGTCTAATTCTTCTGAGTCAATGGTTTTGGTGTGCCGGCGGCTAGGTGGCCAGCGTGGCGATGCACTTGGTCTCCAGATACTCCTCGAACCCGGCAACGCCCATCTCCCGGCCGTTGCCGGACTGCTTGTAGCCGCCGAACGGCGCGTCGGCGGAGTACCAGACGCCACCGTTGACGTTGACGGTGCCGACGCGCAGCCGGGCTGCCACGCCCGCCGCACGCTGCGGGTCGGCCGAGAACACGGTGCCGGACAGGCCGTACGGCGAGTCGTTGGCGATGCGGACGGCGTCGTCGTCGCCGTCGTGCGCGATGACGGTGAGCACCGGTCCGAAGATCTCCTCGCGGGCGACGCGCGCCGAATTATCCAGCCCAGCAATGACGGTCGGTTCGATGAAGAATCCGGTGTCGCGGTCCGCAGGACGGCCGCCACCGCAGGCGAACGTGCCACCCTCCTCGATCGCGAGGTCGAGGTAGCTCTGCACCCGGTCACGCTGGCGCGCCGAGATCACGGGACCACAGACGGTCCGCGGGCTGGACGGATCGCCGGGCTTGATGCCGCCCATCGTCCCGGCCGCAGCCGCGACCGCCTCGTCGTAGCGGGCCCGCGGCACCACCAGCCGCGTGGTGATCGCGCAACCCTGGCCGGCGTGCATCGACGCCGTGAACGCGGCCATCGCACAGGCGCCGGCCACGTCGGCGTCGTCGAGTACCAGAAACGCCGACTTCCCACCGAGTTCCAGGAACACCTTCTTGATGGTGGCCGCGGCGTCGGTCATCACGGCGCGGCCGGTGGCGGTGGAACCGGTGAACGAAACCATGTCCACGTCAGGGTGTTTCGACAACATGGCACCGACGCCGTGGTCACGGGACGTGACGATGTTGACGACACCCGCCGGGAAGTCCGTGTGCTCGGTGATCAGTTGGCCCAGCACCGCAGCGGCCCACGGGGTGTCAGGTGCGGGCTTGAGGATCAGGGTGTTGCCCGCCGCCAGTGCCGGCCCGACCTTGGCCAGATTGATCTGGTGCGGGAAGTTCCACGGCGTGATCGCGCCGACGACACCGACGGCCTCGCGCGCGATGGTCCGGTCGGTCGGAATCCCCTGCGGGGTGGCGTGTCCCAGATCGGTGGTCCACTGGTAGCCCTCCGCGGTGTCGGCAGCGAAGCTCAGGTCTTCGATCGGCCCGTCCAAGTGTGCTCCGGCGGTGAGCATCCGGGGTGCGCCGACCTCCGAGATGGTCAGCTCGCGCAGTTCGTCGGCGTGGTCACGCATGGCCTGCTGCAGCTGCCGCAGACAGCGCACCCGCAGTTCGACATTGGTGGACCAGTCGGTCTCGTCGAAGGCTCGCCGCGCGCCGTCGATGGCGTCGGCCATATCCCCCACCGTGGCGTCGGCCGCCACGCCGAGGACTTCCTCGGTCGCGGGATTGACGGTCGGGAACGTACCGCGCGAACCCGGCACCAATTTTCCGTCGATGAGAAGGCGGCTTTCGCGATCACCCAACAAGGCCATCTGCACTCCTGCCCACTGGACGAAGTCCAGCAATGTGATTTTGGTTGGACAGCTGTCCGACAACGTTCAGTCGAACCATAACCTCACGGGCCGTGGAGTAGCAAGGGTCCCGCGAGACCAGCGCTGCTGATATCGGCGTAAATGCTGATTTAACTGGTTCTTTAGGTCACCACCTTGCTTCCATAACGCGCCATCGGCTAACTTGGACATGTGTCCAGCGATGCAGTGGCCGCAGTAACAGATACCGACCAAGAAGCGGACGACCAGCCGCGTAACCGCCGCCAGGAGGAGACCTTCCAGAAGGTCCTCGCCGCCGGCCGCGAGATGCTCCGGGAGTCGTCCTATGCCGACCTGACGGTGCGCGCCGTCGCCGCGCGCGCCAAGGTGGCACCGGCGACGGCCTACACCTACTTCTCGTCCAAGAACCACCTCATCGCCGAGGTGTACCTGGACATGGTTCGGCAGGTGCCGTACTTCACCGACGTCAACCAGTCGATGTCCAGCCGAGTCGAACAGGCACTGCGCAGCCTTGCGCTGGTCGTGGCCGACGAGCCCGGCGTCGCAGCTGCTTGCACGACAGCCCTGCTGTCCGGCGACGACGAAACCGTCCGCAAGGTGCGTGACCGCATCGGTGGTGAGATCCATCGTCGCATCCGCTCGGCCGTCGGCCCCGATGCCGATCCCCGACTGCTGTCAGCCCTGGAGATGACGTACTTCGGTGCACTCGTCAACGCCGGCAGCGGCGTCTACACCTATCACCAGATCGCCGACCGACTGTCTTATGTCGTCGGACTTATCGTGGGAGACAACGCATGACGACGAATACATCCCCGCCGCGGGAAGTCGAGCTGCTCATCGATCCGTACAGCTACGACTTCCACGAGGATCCGTATCCGTACTACCGGCGGCTGCGGGAAGAGGCGCCGATCTACCGGAACGACAAGCTCAACTTCTGGGCACTGTCCCGGCACGAGGATGTGCTGCGGGGTTTCCGCAACAGCACGGCCCTGTCGAACAAGCACGGCGTCTCGCTGGATCCGATCTCACGTAACGACGAAGCCCATCGTGTGATGTCCTTTCTGGCCCTTGATGATCCGGCGCACCTGCGGCTGCGCACCCTGGTGTCCAAGGGCTTCACGCCGCGGCGCATCCGCGAGCTGGAGGGCCGGGTCACCGAGATCGCCGTCCAGCATCTCGACGAGGCGTTGCAGCAGAACAGCTTTGACTACGTCGACGACTTCGCGGGCAAGCTGCCCATGGACGTCATCAGCGAACTGATGGGCGTCCCGCAAGACGACCGCGTGCGTATCCGCGCGCTGGCCGACGGTGTGATGCACCGCGAAGAAGGGACGGCCGACGTCCCGGCGTCCGCCATCGCCGCATCGGGTGAGCTGCTGATGTATTACGCCGACATGGTCAAGCAGCGCCGCAAGAGTCTGTCCGACGATCTCACCTCGGCGCTGGTGGAGGCCGAGATCGACGGCGACAAGCTCACCGATGACGAGATCATGGCCTTCCTGTTCCTGATGGTCATCGCCGGTAACGAGACCACCACGAAACTGCTTGCCAATGCGGCGTATTGGGGATACAAGAACCCCGACCAGCTGGCCCCCGTCTTCGACGACCACGAGCTGATCGCCCCGTGGATCGAGGAGACGCTGCGCTACGACACCTCCAGCCAGCTGCTCGCCCGGGCGGTCGTCGAAGACCTCGAGTTCTACGGCACCACCGTCCCGGCCGGTGAGGTGCTGGTGCTGCTGGCCGGTTCGGCCAACCGCGACGAGCGGGTGTTCGACCAGCCCGACGAATACCGCATCGGCCGCGACATCGGTTCGAAGCTCGTGAGTTTCGGCAGCGGCGCCCACTTCTGCCTGGGCGCCCACCTGGCCCGGATGGAAGCCCGGGTCGCCCTGACCGAATTGTTCAAACGTATCCGCGGCTACGAGGTCGACGAGGACAACTCCGTCCGCGTCCACTCGAGCAGCGTCCGTGGATTTGCCCATCTCCCAATGACAGTGAAGGCACGATAAATGGCCCGTTTTGAACCACACCCCGCCCGCAGGCCCGCCATCGTGGCCGGCGCCTCCTCGGGCATTGGTGCCGCGACGGCGACCGCACTCGCCGCCCACGGCTTCCCGGTCGCCCTCGGCGCCCGCCGGGTGGAGAAGTGCCAGGAACTCGTCGACCAGATCAAAGCCGAAGGCGGAGAGGCGATTGCGCTGCCGCTCGACGTCACCGACACCGGGTCGGTCGAGAACTTCGTCGCCAAGGCCACCGCGGCGCTCGGCGACATCGAGGTCCTGGTCACGGGCGCCGGCGACACGAACTTCGGCCGGCTGCACGAGATGAGCACCGACGAGTTCGCCCAGCAGCTGCAGATTCACCTGGTCGGCGCCAACCGGATGGCCCGCGCCGTCCTCGACGGCATGGTGGAACGCCGGCGCGGCGACCTGATCTTCGTCGGGTCCGACGTCGCGCTGCGCCAGCGCCCGCACATGGGCGCCTACGGCGCCGCGAAGGCGGGTCTGGTCGCGATGGTGACCAACTTGCAAATGGAGCTCGAAGGCACCGGCGTGCGCGCCTCGGTCGTGCACCCGGGCCCGACCATGACGTCGATGGGCTGGAGCCTGCCGGCCGAGAAAATCGGTCCGGCCCTTGAGGATTGGGCCAAGTGGGGCCAGGCCCGGCACAGCTACTTCCTGCGCGCGGCCGACCTGGCCCGCGCCATCACCTTCGTCGCCGAGACCCCGCGCGGCGGATTCATCGCCAACATGGAACTTCAGCCCGAAGCACCGCTGGCCGAAGCCAAGGAACGTCAATCGCTCGCTCTCGGCGAAGAAGGGATGCCTGATCAATGACCATTACCAAAGAGGTACAACGGGTTTCCGGTGGCAAGGAGGAGCACGGCCACCTGGAGGAATTTCGCACCGACCCGATCGGACTGATGCAACGCGTCCGCGACGAGTGTGGCGATGTCGGCTGGTTCCAGCTCGCGGACAAGCAGGTGGTGCTGCTGACCGGGGCCGAAGCCAACGAGTTCTTCTTCCGCTCCAGTGACAGCGAACTCAACCAGGCCGAGGCCTATCCGTTCATGACCCCGATCTTCGGTGAGGGCGTGGTGTTCGATGCCGACCCCGAGCGTCGCGCCGAGATGCTGCACAACACCGCGCTGCGCGGCGAGCAGATGAAGGGTCATGCCGCCACCATCGAGCGCGAAGTCCGGCGGATGACCGAAAACTGGGGCGACTCCGGCGAAATCGACCTATTGGAGTTCTTCTCCGAGCTCACCATCTACACCTCGACGGCCTGCCTGATCGGCCCCAAGTTCCGCAACCAGCTCGACTCGCGGTTCGCGAACTACTACCACCTGCTCGAGCGCGGCACCGATCCGCTCTGCTACGTCGACCCCTACCTGCCCATCGAGAGCTTCCGCATCCGCGACGAAGCGCGGGCCAATCTCGTGGAGCTGGTGCAGGAGGTCATGGACGGCCGAATTGCCAATCCACCCACCGACAAGAGCGACCGCGACCTGCTCGACGTTCTGGTGTCCATCAAGGACGAAGAGGGCAACCACAGGTTCAGTGCCAACGAGGTCACCGGCATGTTCATCTCGTTGATGTTCGCCGGGCACCACACCAGCTCGGGTACGTCGTCGTGGACCATGATCGAGCTGCTGCGACACCCCGACTTCTACGCCAAGGTCCAGCAGGAGCTCGACGACCTCTACTCCGACGGCCAGGAGGTGAGTTTCCATGCGCTGCGCCAGATTCCGAATCTGGACAACGCCCTCAAGGAGACCCTGCGGCTGCACCCGCCGCTGATCATCCTGATGCGCGTCGCGCAGGACGAGTTCGAGGTGGCCGAGCACCCGATCCACAAGGGACAGATGGTGGCCGCCTCGCCGGCGATCTCCAACCGGATTCCCGAGGACTTCCCGGACCCCGACGCCTTCAACCCCGACCGATACGAGAAGCCGCGCCAGGAAGACCTACTCAACCGGTGGACCTGGATTCCGTTCGGCGCCGGCAAGCACCGCTGCGTGGGGGCGGCATTCGCGCAGATGCAGATCAAGGCGATCTTCTCTGTTCTGTTGCGCGAGTATGAGTTCGAGATGGCCCAGCCGCCGGAGAGCTACCAGAACGACCACTCGAAGATGGTCGTCCAACTGGCGCGGCCCGCCGCCGTCCGCTACCGGAAGCGTGCCTGAAGTGGGCGGCTACCGCGTTGAAGTCGACCGCGACCTGTGTCAGGGCCACGCCATGTGTGCCCTGGAGGCGCCGGACTACTTCAACGTCCCCAAGCGCGGCACCGTCGAGATTCTCGACGAGACCCCGCCTGACGACGCGCGCGACGAGATCGAGCGCGCCGTCGCCGAGTGCCCTACCCAAGCCCTGTTCATACGCGAAACCAGCTGAAAAAAAAGGACAAGACAATGACGTCATTTCCCCGCGCACAACTCGAAGAGTGGGTCGAGCGGTGGCTGCAGGTCAACCGTGCTGCCGAGGCGGCCGGCGACTGGAAGCCCATGGCCGACTTCTACACCGACGACGCCACGTACGGCTGGAACATCGGGCCCAAGGAGGACGTGATGTGCCTCGGCGTCGATGAGATACGCGAAATTGCTTTGGGTTTGGAGATGGAGGGCCTCGAGGGTTGGAAGTACCCGTACCAGCGGGTCGTGATCGACGACAAACAGGGCGAGGTTGTCGGTTTCTGGAAGCAGATCGTGACTGATCCGGACGACGCGTCGGCCCCCGCGCGCGAGATCTATGGCATCGGCGGCAGCTGGTTCCGGCTGGAGAACGTCGACGGTGAACCCAAGATCGCCTGGCAGCGCGACTTCTTCGACTTCGGCCACGTGCAGAAGCTCTATCTGGACCTGATGACCGCGGGCAAGTTATCCAAGGGCATGCAGCAGCGCATCCAGCGCAGCCTGGCCGGCGAGCAGCTGCCGGGCTATTACCCGCTGGGCGAGGCCCCCGTCCCGATCTGGTGAAAACCGGCCAAGCAGTTGGTTGGAGGGCGGGGTGTGACGAACGTAACTATTCCCTCTAGTCTGACTGGAACAGGTTCTAGTGGAAGGCACGTGCAATGAAGACAAAAGGTGCTCTCATCTGGGAGTTCAACCAGCCGTGGTCGATCGAGGAGATCGAGATCGGCGACCCCGTCAAGGACGAGGTCAAGATCCAGATGGAAGCCTCGGGCATGTGCCACTCCGACCACCACCTGGTGACCGGTGACATTCCGATGGCCGGCTTCCCGGTCCTCGGTGGCCACGAGGGTGCCGGCATCGTGGTCGAGGTCGGCCCGGGTGTGGACCATCTCGCCGTCGGCGACCACGTCGTGCTGTCGTTCATCCCGTCGTGCGGTGAGTGTCCGTCGTGTCAGGCCGGCATGCGCAACCTGTGCGACCTGGGCATGTACCTGTTGACCGGCACCGCGGTCTCCGACGGCACCAATCGCGTGCACGCCGCCGACGGGACACCTGTCATCCCGATGACACTGCTGGGCACGTTCAGCCCGTACATGGTGGTCCACAAGAGCTCTGTGGTGAAGATCGACCCGTCCATCCCGTTCGAGGTCGCCTGCCTGGTCGGTTGCGGCGTCACCACGGGCTACGGCTCAGCGGTCCGCAGCGGCGACGTGCGCCCCGGGGACGATGTCTGCATCGTCGGCGTCGGCGGTGTCGGCACCGGCGCGCTGCAGGGTGCGCTCAACGCCGGCGCCCGCAACGTCTTCGTCGTGGATCCTGTTGAGTTCAAGCGTGACAATGCCCTGAAGTTCGGCGCCACGCACGCCTACCCGGACATCTTCAGCGCCATGGCCGGCGTCGCGGAGGTCACCGAGGGTCGCATGGCCACCAAGACCATCGTCACCGTCGGTGAGCTGCACGGCGAGGACATCGACAACTACCTCAACATCACCAGCAAGGGCGGCACGTGCGTCGTGACGGCAGTCGCGAACATGGCCAGCCTGGACGTCAAGCTGAACCTGGCGATGCTGACGCTGATGCAGAAGCGCCTGCAGGGCACCATCTTCGGCGGCGGCAATCCGCACCACGACATCCCGTCGCTGCTGGCGATGTACAAGGCCGGCCGCCTCAACCTCGACGACATGGTCACCCGGCAGTACAAACTGGAGCAGATCAACGAGGGCTACCGGGACATGCTGGAGGGCCGCAACATCCGCGGTGTCATCCGGTACACCGACGCCGACCGCTGAACCCACTTCCGCCGAGTCGGCCTGGGGGCACCTCCCAGGCCGACTCGGCGTTGTTTGCAGGAGGAGAACGCTTGTCCGAGAATCCCGTTGTCACAGCGTCACAATCGTCGTGGCGCTGCGTCCAGAGCCACGACCGGGAGGGCTGGCTGGCGCTGATGGCCGACGACATCGTCGTCGAGGACCCGATCGGCCAGGCCGTCACCAATCCGGACGGCACCGGCGTGAAGGGCAAGGAAGCGCTGGCTGCCTTCTATGACACCAACATCGGGCCCAACCAGTTGACGGTCACGTGCGAGGAGACGTTCCCCTCCAGCTCACCGGACGAGATCGCCTACATCCTGGTGCTGCGCACCGAGTTTCCGAACGGCTTCGTGGCCAGTGTCCGCGGTGTCTTCACCTACAAGGTCAACGGCGAGGGACTGATCACCAACCTGCGGGGCTACTGGAACCTCGAGGCGATGGAGTTCGAGCAGCCGGCCGAATAGCCACTCATGCCAAGCTTTTCGCAGAAATCCGTGCGTTAGCGGGCCATTCGCGTCCATGGGTCACGGCACTATGCTCGTCACCATGCCGTCCGTCTTCAGCATGATCATCAACCGCGACCTGCCGGGCCGATTCGTCTACGAGGACGACGACGTCGTCGCGTTCCTGACCATCGAGCCCATGACCCAGGGCCACACCCTCGTCGTGCCCCGGGCCGAGGTGGACAACTGGCAGGACGTGGACCCCGAGCTGTGGAACAAGGTCATGGCGGTGTCGCAAAAGATCGGCCGCGCGGTGTGCCAGGCCTTCGACACCGAGCGGGCCGGCATGATCATCGCCGGGCTCGAGGTGCCGCACCTGCACGTGCACGTGTTCCCGGCCCGTAACCTGTCCGACTTCGGGTTCGCGAACGTCGACCGCAACCCGTCACCGGAATCACTCGACGAGGCTCAGGCCAAGATCGTCGCCGCCCTCGGCACCGCCGGCTGAGCCGGCCAATTCGGCAGAGTCGGCCGCGCCGTCGATGCGCGGCAGGCGCACCGTGAACCGGCAGCCCTGCCCCGGCGCGGTGGTCACCGTGACGACGCCCCCGTGCGCCCGCACCAGCGAGTCGACGATCGACAGCCCGAGGCCCGTGCCGCCGCTGGACCGGGTGCGGGACGAGTCCGTGCGGTAGAAGCGCTCGAAGATGCGCTGCGCGTCCTCGGCCGACAGGCCCGGACCCTGATCGCAGACCTCCAGCACAGCATCGCTGCCCGCGGTGCCGACGCGCACCGTGATGCCCCCGGACTCCGGGGTGTGCTGCACCGCGTTCATCACCAGATTGCCCAGCACCTGGCGCAGCCGGGCTTCATCACCCATGACTTCCGGGGTGCCGGGACCGTCCAGCACTTCCAGCGACACCGCCCGCCGCGGCGCGATGGATCGCGCGTCATGCACCGCGTCGGTGGCCAGGATCAGCAGGTCGACGGGACGCTGCTCCAGCGGTCGCTGCTGGTCCAGCCGGGCCAGCAGCAGCAGGTCCTCGACCAGCAGGCCCATGCGGCGCGCCTCGCTCTCGATGCGGCTCATCAGCATCTCGATATCTGTGGCGGCGCCCTGCCGGTACAACTCGGCGAATCCGCGAATGGTGGTCAGCGGTGTCCGGAGCTCATGACTCGCGTCGGTGATGAAGCGCCGCATCCGTTCCTCGGAGGTGCGCGCCTTCTCCGCCGACTGTTCCGACGACGCGACCGCGTTCTGAATCTGCGCGAGCATTCCGTTGAGCGCCAACGACAACCGGCCCACCTCAGTGCGTGAGTCCCGTTCCGGAATACGACGGTCGAGCTGGCCGGCCGCAATGTCGGCGGCTGTGCGCTCGACCTCGTCGAGGGGCCGCAGGCTGCGGTGGACGGCGACATAGCCGGCGATACCCAGGATCAGCAGCACCGCGGCCCCGATGCCGACCTGCGACCACGCCAGCGCGCGCACCGTCGATGCCACGTCGGAAAGGTCGATCGCCACCGTCGTCAGTTCGCCGTCCGGGCCGCGCACCGTCATGGCGCGCCATTTCACATCGGAGTGCTGGATCGAGCCGACTGTCGTCGGCACGGGGCCGACGTCATTGCTGTCCGGCAGCGCGGGCTGGGCGTCGTTGTCATTGACGGCGATCCACACCCGGCCGTCGGGGTCGATGCCGCGGACGTAGAAGTTCGACGGCGGCCGCGCCGGGTTCGGGCCTTCGATGGGCGGAGCCGGGATGCGCCGCGGCTCCTGCGCCCAGCTGCGGGACGCGTCCAGCAGCGTCTCGTCGACGCGGTTGATCAGGCTGTGCTGCATGATCGACGTGACGGCGATGCCGGAGGCCAGCAGACCGCAGGCCGCCAGCAGCACGGTCGCGGCGACCAGCCCCACGCGCAGGGGAATGCCGCGCCTTGTCCCGTCGCTTCGCTCGCCCAGCCGGCGTGTCATCACTCCATTGTTGGCGATGTCCCGCCAAAAGTGTCTCAGCGCAGTCTGTTCTTCGCGCGAGCGCTCATCGGCGCCATCTGTTCTTCGCGCGAGCGCTCATCGGCGCCATCTGTTCTTCGCGCGAGCGCTCATCACCGCGGCTCGCGGAGGACGTAACCGACACCACGCAACGTGTGCAACAGACGCTTCTCGCCGGTGTCGATCTTGCGGCGCAGGTACGACACGTACGACTCGACGACGTTCACGTCACCGCCGAAGTCATAGCGCCACACGTGGTCGAGGATCTTCGGCTTCGAGAGCACGGTGCCGGCGTTGATGATGAAGTAACGCAGCAGGGTGAACTCGGTGGGCGACAGCGAAACGGGCTCGCCGGCCTTCCACACCTCATGGGTGTCCTCGTCGAGTTCGATGTCGGCGAACGTCAGGCGGGCGCTGCGCGGTTCTTCGACGCCGCGGCCCGTGCGGCGCAGGATCACCCGCAGCCGCGCCACGACCTCTTCGAGGCTGAACGGCTTGGTGACGTAGTCGTCACCACCGAGCGTGAGGCCGGCGACCTTGTCCTGCAGGCTGTCGCGGGCGGTGAGGAAGAGGGCGGGCGCGTCTATCCCGTCGGCGCGCATCCGGCGCAGGACGCCGAAGCCGTCCATGCCGGGCATCATGACGTCGAGGATCACAGCATCGGGCTTTACCTCGCGCGCCTTGTCGAGCGCGGCCGGGCCGTTGGAGGCCGAATGGACCTCGAAGCCCTGGAACTTCAGACTGACGGAAAGTAGCTCGACGATATTGGTCTCGTCGTCGACTACCAGGATGCGTGCTTCGGGCGTCGCCTCGGGAACTGCAGCCATGGCCATGAAGCCATGGTCCTCGCGGCCCTTAAATCCTCCCTGCCCAGTAGCTGTGAAGATACTGTGAGTCACACAGGCATTTGCCAGGCCCCTCGCACCTCACGCCCACCAGGTGTGACCGGCGCCATACACTTGGCCGATGGACCTGGGTAAAGCCCTGTCAGACCTGGCCGTCACGCCGCTCCGGATCGCCAGCGCCGGCCTCGAGATCGCCGGCGGCGCGCTGTCGAGCGTGCAACACGCGCTCGGCGACACCACCCCGGGCTCGCCCGTCATGTCCATGCTCGGCCTCGACGACACGCTGAGCCGGGCCGGCCGCCTCACCCGACTGGTCGACGACGACGCTCCGCTGGGCCGGGCGCTGGCACCGGGTGGCGTGCTCGATCGGTTGCTCCGTCCAGGTGGCCTGGTGGATCAGATCAGCCAGGACGGCGGCATCCTCGACCGCCTGACCGCCGAGGGCGGCGCCGTGACACGGGCACTGGCACCAGGCGGCGTCATCGACCAGTTGACTCTCGACGGTGGCCTGTTGGACCGATTGACATCCGACGACGGCGCGTTGTCCCGAGTGCTCGCTCCCGGCGGCTTCGCCGAACAGGTGCTCGCCCCCGACGGTGTCGTGGACCGGGTACTCAGCGAGGACGGCATCGCCGCCCGCCTGATCGCGAAGGACGGACCGGCCGACCGCGTCCTCGCCGACGGCGGTGTGGTGGACCGGCTGCTGAGTTCGGGCGGCATCGTCGACCGACTGCTCGAACCGGGCGGCCCGGCCGACCGCGGACTCGCCGACGGCGGTGTCGTCGACCGCGTACTGTCCGCCGACGGCATCCTGGACCGGGTCCTCGCCCCGGGCGGCGTGGCCGACCGCGGACTCGCCGAAGGCGGCGTCGTGGAACAGATGCTCGCCGACGGCGGCCTGGTGGACCGGGTCCTTCGACCGGAAGGCATCGCCGATCGATTGGTCGGCGAGGGTGGTATCGCCGACCGGCTGTTGGCCGACAACGGCGTGGTCGACCGGGTCCTGCGCACCGACGGCATCGCCGATCGCCTGCTCGGCGATGGCGGGCCGGTCGACAAGATGCTCGCCGACGGCGGCCTGGTGGACCGACTGCTCAGCGAGGGCGGTATCGCCGAACGGCTGCTCGACGAGGGCGGCGCGATCGATGTCCTCACCGCACCCGACGGTGCCCTGATGAAGTTGAACGACGTCGTCGACAACCTCAACCAACTGGCACCCGTACTCGCCGGGCTCGCCCCGACCGTCGACAAGCTGTACGACGCGGTACTCGTCCTCAACGATGCGGTGAATCCGCTGAGCAACATCGCCGGGCGAATCCCACTGAGCCGCCAGCGCGGCAAGCGTGCCACCCGGGCAGCCGCCGCGCGGCATGCCATCGATGAGAATGGCCAGGACCAACCGGGATCTGGCCACTGACCCTGACGGGTTAGGATTCGGGGCGGTTTCGAACGTTTTCGGGCCACATGCCTCCCTAGCTCAGTGGTAGAGCACCGCTCTTGTAAAGCGGATGTCGTCGGTTCAATCCCGACGGGGGGCTCCAAATAGGTAGCGACCAATTGTCGGTGGCTCGTCGTAACGTCGCGCTATGAGGTCATGCCTTGGTTGTGGCACTCCGCTCGTGAGGCGCAGCCAGAAGAGCTACTGCGGTAATGCGTGCCAAGCTTCAGCACGCCGCGATGCGAGCACTAAACAGTGGCTCGAAACGGGTGTCGGGCGCATCGACAGCCACCAAGGCCATTACATCCGGGACTATCTTCTCGGCGCTCAATCCGGCTGCTGCGCGATCTGCGGCGGCGACACATCCTGGCACGACCTGCCGCTGGCGTTGGTACTGGACCACATCGACGGCAACCCAACGAATAACCGTCGCGAGAACCTGCGGCTGATCTGTCCGAACTGTGACTCACAGCTGCCGACGTACAAGAGTCGCAACCGCGGCAACGGCCGCCACTTCCGACGCGAGCGTTACGCCAATGGGCAGTCGTACTAGGGCAGATGAACATCCGCCATGCCGGTCGACTCTCCCTACTGCCGGGTGAAGCGCCCGATCCAGGCCAGCGCAAGGCTGACGACGAACAGCATCGGAGCGCCGATCTGCACCACCTCCAGCTGCCAGGGGCTGACGGCCGTGAGCGTCCCCAGGACCACCGCGACAATGACAATCACCAGCCGCACCGCCAGCAGCGGCCGGCTTTTCAGGGCCGACACCAAGGTCTGGCGCCCGACGGTGACCACCAGCTTTCCCAGCGCGGCGCCGAGAGCGACAGTCGCCACACCGATCCCGATCCGCGGTCCCACACCCAGTGTGTTGCCGGGAGCTGCCGTGACGAGCAGCAGCCACAGTAGGAACAGCACTCCGGCAGTGCACCACCGCAGCCACCGGGCCATCGCTAGCGCGATGTTGCGGCGTGCCAAACCGCCGAGAGCGGGGTCGAGCGTGCCGGCGCCGAGAAAACCCCGCAGCGCACCCAATATCCGTCCCCGCGCCATCCGGTTGACCGCCAGGTTGTGCGTCGCTATCGCATGATCGGGTTGCAGCCGGAGTGCTGCGGTGTATTCGGCATCCGATTCGGCGGTTCTGGACAACTTCCGAAAGATGTTCCCGCGCAGGACGAACAGGTCAGGATCTGAGGGTTCCAGACGGATCGCTTCTGTGACCTCGGTCAGCGCGGCATCCAGCCAGCCTTCATCCGACAGGATCTGGGCATACACCAAGTGGGTCCGGTACTCGTTCGGGTTGCCACAGACCGCTCGCCAGGCCATCCACTTCGCCTCGTGCAGCCGCCCCTGTCCACGAAGTGCCAAGGCGTACAAGCGAATCGCGTGCTCATTGTCAGGGGCCGATTTCAACGCCGCATAGAGCCGACGCTCGGCGCCGATGTAGTCTCCGAGCCCGATGGCGGCCTGGGCATCGAAGATGAGCAACGCCGGATCGTCCGGCGCCATCGACAGCGCGTGGGCCAGCACCTCGCGGGCGCGCTGATGGTTGTCGACGTCGAGGTATACCCGCGCCTGTTGCAGCGCGGCGTCGACAGCGTCGGCTGTCACCGAATCTTGTTGCGGCGCAGGTACTTCGCCAGTTCGTCGTAGGTGCCGTCCCGATTGCCGAATTCGACGACGTTACGCGCCGTATCGAACCACGGACCGGTCGACGGGTGAACCTGACGCAGCGCCGCCTCCACGTCGGACATTCGCACCGGCCGTACCTGCCCGGTGTGCAGTGAGTCGGCCATCGCCAATTGCGTTGCGGTGTCACAGACATGAGCCAGATCTGCGCCGGAGAAGCCCGCCGTACGAGCCGCCAGTGCGGACAGGTCGATCCCCTCGATCGGGCGATCCTGCAGATGCAGCCGCCCGATACTGGCCCGGGCCGCGGTGTCGGGTAACCCGACGAAAACCATCCGGTCGAACCGTCCCGGTCGGCGCAGCGCGGCATCGACATCCCATGGCGCGTTGGTGGCGCCCAGGATGTAGACGCCGTCGTTGCTGGCCGATGCCGAATCCAGTTCCTCCAGCAGGGTATTGACGATGGTCCGGATGCCGGACGTGCCACTCAGCGCGGATCGCCGGTGGCCCAGTGCATCGACCTCATCGAAGAACAGCACGCACGGCGCGTTACGCCGCGCGGTGTCGAAGACCGAGCGGATGCTGCGTTCGCTCTCGCCGAACCAGCGGTGCAACACGTCGGCGATGCCGACCTGATAGAAGTTCGCGCCCAATTCGCCCGATACGGCCTTGGCGATGAACGACTTCCCACACCCTGGCGGGCCGTAGAGCAGCAGGCCGCCGCGGGCCGACATTTTGTAGGCCTTCATCAGCTCGGGGTTGCGAAGCGGCCCGAGCAGCGAGAGTTCCAGCTGTTTCTTGACGGCGTCCATGCCACCGACGTCCGCGAGCCGCACCCCACTGCGCGTAACCGCCTCGAAGTCGTCCTCTCCCACTGCCTGCGCGGGTTCGTCGACAAAAGCAGGCTTGACGATGTCAGATACCTGGTCTTCGGCCGCCGCCCAGTCGAACGATGACTTCGGTTGCGGGACTTCAGGTTCCGGTACCGGCACCGGGGCGGCAAGTGCCGCAGTGCATTGCTGCAACAACCCCTGCGCCGTGGCGTCGGTCGGGTCGGCCGCCAGTACCGCACCACAGTGCGCCAATGCCTCGGCGTGCCGCCCCCGCTCGGCCAGCAGTTCCGCCAGGTGCAAGCGCAGGGCCAGCGCGTCCGGACTCTGCTCGACCGCCAGCACCAACTGCGCGATCACCGGATCATCGGTCATTTCCATCCCCCTTGCCCCAAGCCGACCTCAATCCTAGGTCGGCAGTCCCGTCAGCTGCCCGGTCACCGAGGCCCGTACCATCCGGCCGCAAGCCAATGCTGCCCGCCGATCGCGAGCGCGATCGTGACCAGCAACGCCACCACCACCGGCCACCAGCGGGCCGCACGCCGCCACAGCCGGTCGCCCGGCCCACCGTCCCCCACGCACGACTCCCTCTGAATACGTTCCGCAAGGTGTAGTCGGCGGACCGGTGGCCAACCGAACGCCCACCTGGCAGTGATCTGGCACACGGCGAAGGCCGGGCGCCCAGGGGACCTACGATTTTGTTGTGACACTGCGTGACCGCGTAGCCGCTGCTCGACGCCGCGTACTCGGCGACCGGCCGTCCACCGCCGATACCGCGGGGCTGCCCGTCATCACACCGCTGCAGCCCATCGACCAGAGCGACGAACATGCCGTCACCGAGGTCGTGGAGCTGGCGATGAACGTCGGCGAGGTGCTGCTGGATTCCGGCACCGGCGCCATCGACACCAGCAAGCAGATCGCGTTCGTCGCCGCCACCTACGGCCTGACCGACTGCGCCGTCGACGTCACCTACAACGCCATCCACGTCTCCGCCCGCCGAGGGCCCGGCCTGCCGCCCACCAATTACATGCGCACGGTGAAGTACCGGTCGCTGGACTACACCCGGCTCGAACAGGTGGACGTCCTGATCCGCCGGATCGGCCGCGGGCATCTCGGCCTGGGGCCCGCCCGCGCGGCGCTGGACTACATCGTCGCCGCCGATCATCCGTATTCGCGCAAGGTCGCGCTGTCCGGGTGGGCGCTGATGGCCGCCGCGGTGACACTGATGCTCGGCGGCAGCCCCACGCTCGCAGTCGTCTCATTCATCACCACCGCCGCCATCTACGGAACCAACGTCGCGCTCGGCAAGCTGGGCCTGCCGTACTTCTTCCAGCAGGTGATGGGCGGGTTCATGGCGACGGTGCCGGCGGCGTTCGTCTACAAGCTGGCCATCGAGCACAGCGCCGTCGTCGCGCCGTACCGCATGATCGTGTCGGGCATCATCGTGCTCATGGCGGGCCTGTCGCTCGTCGGTTCGGTGCAGGACGCCATCACCGGCGCGCCCGTCACGGCCGCTGGGCGATTCATCGAAGTCATGGTCTACACCGCGGGCCTGGTCGGCGGTGTCGGCATCGCGCTGCGGCTCACCGCCGCCCTCGGCGCGGGCCTGCCGCCGATGCAGCAGGAAGTGCTGCCCTACGCACCACTGCCGGTCATGGTGCTCACCGGCGGGCTCGCGTCGGCAGCCTTCGCCCTCGCCAGCTACGCCTCGCTCAAAGCGCTGACCACCTCGTTCGCCTCGGGTGCTGTCGGTGCGGGCCTGGTCGGGACGATCCTGAACGCCGGGCTCGGGCCGATCGTCGCCTCAGCCACCGCCGCGACGGTCGTCGGCCTCGCCGGTGGCATGCTGGCCCGGCGCGCGGTGGTGCCGCCCATCATCGTGGCCGTTGCCGGCATCACCCCGCTGGTGCCCGGTCTCGCCGTGTATCGCGGGCTGTCGGAGATCATGGCCGGCCAGACGGTGGCGGCCATCTCCAATCTGTTCACCGCCGTCATGGTCGGGTGCACGCTGGCCGCCGGGGTGACACTCGGCGAATGGGTGGCGCGCACCCTGCGCCGTCCGCGCCTTCCCCGCCGACTGCTCGGGTCGCGCGTAGCGTAGAGCGCCATGTCCGAGACCGGAATCTGGATCGCCTGGGGCCTACCCACCCAGGGCCGTGAACTCCAAGCCCTCGCCGCCCTGCGCAATGCGCGGGGATACCTGCAGGCACTCGTCGACGACGGGCGGATCGAAGAGTTCGACATCACGATCCTGCGCCCGCAGACCACGGAGTTGGGCGGCTTCGTCCACATCAAGGGCACGCGCGTGCA
Source organism: Mycolicibacterium sp. HS_4_1 (assembly GCF_054515875.1). Lineage (NCBI taxonomy): Bacteria > Bacillati > Actinomycetota > Actinomycetes > Mycobacteriales > Mycobacteriaceae > Mycobacterium > Mycolicibacterium sp. HS_4_1. The sequence continues at coordinate 511,225 of NZ_CM137261.1, read as the reverse complement.
GATCGACATCCTGCGCCGCACCGGGGATTTCGAGCGCTGGGCCACCGGCATCCAGCTGGTTGCGGGCCGGGTGGCTTTTGTCGACAGCTGGGTCGACCGGGGCATCGACCACGCCATCGAGTTGTACGAGGATGCGCTGCGCGAGGCCGGCCTGACCAACTGACGGTATCGGAACAAAAACAACCTGCCGAAACGCTTCCGCGGCGCGTTCCGATGTTGTTCCATAGATTAGTTAGCTGGAGTAACAGGGGAGGCACCATGGGCGCCACCAGATATGTCGGCCGGGCCGGCCGGCTCGCCTTCGCACTCGGTATCGGAACCGCGATCGCATCCGGTCAGGGCACGGCATGGGCCGACCCGTCCGGACAATCCGGCAGCAGCGCGCCCTCGGGTCCCGCGGCGTCGTCGCCGGCCTCCACAGCAGGCGAAAACGCCGCTACGTCGGGCACTTCCGGAACCGGCACCAAGCCACCGCACAGCAAGCCCCAACCGAAAAAGGACGACCCGAAACCTGGGTCGTCGGCGACGGGGACCGCCGGCGACGCGACTGATCCGTCCGACACCGACGCGGACACCAAGACGGACACGAAGACCGAAACCAAGACGGACAAGGTGCAGACGAAGGGCCGCGACCGCGGCAACCTGCAGAGGAACAGCAGCGACCCTGCGAAGCCACCGACCGTCACTCCCCCGAAAACTCCGAAACTCACACAGCTGACTGCCTCCGCTACGCCCGACAAGCCGCTCGCCACCCAGCAGACCACGACGCCCACCCCGGTCAGCGTGGCCGCCGTCGCACCGACTGCCATGAAGATCACCACCAGCGCGGTCACGACCTCGCCCACGCCGGTCGCCGCGACGACGAACGTGATCACCCCGACCGTCACCGCTCCGACCGTCACGGCGCTGAACCCGGTGGCCGCCGTCGTGAATGCCGTTGCCGGCGTGCTGAATTGGGCCTTCAATCCGAACGGCAGCCCGGCACAGCCGACCCTGGCCTGGACGGTGCTGGCCTTCGCCCGCCGAGAATTCGACAACCTGCTGACGGCGATCAAGCCGCAGAACGCCGCGGCCGCTCTGGTCACTACGAGCCAACCACTGACCGCCACCGCGGTCGTGGCGGCGGCGACCGTGAGCAACCCACAACCGGCCTTCCCCACTCCCGGCCAGCAGATCAGCGCCTCGACGACCTTCGTCAACTGGGTCACCGGCAACTTCGACCCCAACAACACGTACACGCGGTTCGGGGTCTGGGGTACCGACGTCGGCACCATGTGGGACAACGGGATTCCCGACAATCCGAGCACCCCGATCAACGAGCACCAGGTATTGATGGCGTTCGGTGACACCTTCAGCGGGCCCAACATGACCGGCAACTGGCTGAACAACATCCTTTTCCGCACCTCGAACACCGACCTTTCCAAAGGCATTTCGATCCCGGACGGCCAGTGGCTCAACGGCAACATGTTCGGCGGCACTCCGCTGTCGTCACCGACAACGGCACGCCAGATCATCCTGCCCTCTGGCCTCCCCGCCGGACTACCCTCCGGAGTGACGCTGATCCCGACCTCGGGCATCTCGCTGCCGACACCGGGCACCCAATTCGGCGCCACGCAGTATCTGAGCTTCATGTCGGTCAAGCAGTGGGGCGCGCCCGGTCAATGGACCACCAATTACTCGGCGATGGCTTACTCGACCGACAACGGGGAGAACTGGACCATCGCGCCGCAGAGCGTGCGGCAGAACTGGGGCGGTAACGCCAATTTCCAGCAGGCGGCGCTGCTGCGTCCCGGAGACGGCTACGTCTACTCGTACGGCACACCGAACGGTCGCGGCGGCGCGGCTTACGTGTCCCGCGTGAGTGAAACCGACATCCTCGACGCCTCCAAATACCAGTACTACAACAAGGGCAACCCGGGCTGGTTCTTCGGCCTCGGCGCCGTCAAAGCCGGCTGGTACAACGACCCGTCGATGGCCACCCCCGTCTTCGGCCAGAGCACCGGTGCGTGCGGAATCGCCCAGGCGGGCAACAACGTCGGCGAGATGTCCGTCCAGTACAACAAGACGCTGAACAAGTACGTGACCCTCTACGCCGACCAGTTCAACAACGTCGTGATGAGCACGTCGGACACTCCGCAGGGCACCTGGTCGCAGGCCAAAGTCCTGATGCCGCAACAGAACGGCGGCATCTACGCACCGATGATGGACCCCTGGTCGCCCTCGACCCTGGGCACCGGCACCGACCTGTACTGGAATCTGTCATTGTGGAGTGAGTACAACGTCATGCTGATGAAGACCGATCTCACCAAGGTGTAGCCGTGATCCGCGCGCCTCTCCTGACCGCTGTCGCCGTCGTCCTGGCGACAGCGATGGCACCGTTGTGTTCGGCTGACCCCGTTGCACCACAACAGGATCAGTTGTGTCCGCCGACGGCCGACGAAGCGACCACCATGCCGACGACTCCGGCACCCGTATCGGGGGCCAACACGCCGCTGCAATGCCGTCAAGGCCGCTGGCAGCCGGTCGCGCTACCCGCCGAACCCAGTGACCGATGGTGGAGTACCGGCCCGGCCATTGCGCTGCACGGCCAGGGCATGCGCAATCCGAACCTGATGTCCGGCACATGGAGTGGTACCCCCTTGGCCCCCGGGAACCAGTGCCATGTGACCCAGCGCGTGGTTGTCAGCGCCGGCGTCGTCAGCGCACCCGCGCCGACCGACGGCGCGCCTGATGAGACCATCCACTTCGACGTCGCGCCGACCGCGTCCTCGGTCGAGTTCTCCGGTTACTGCCTCTGGACGCGACTCGGCTGAGTCGTCAGACTACGGCGTCATCTCGTAGCGACCCGCCAGATCTCGCACGGTACGGACCATGCGCTCGAAGCGCTCCGGGTCGCCCACCGGGTCGGCGATCAAATCAAGCGCCAGCTTCTTCTGCGCGGCAGTCGCACTGGTCTTGCAATGCAGCGTGGTGGCGTGCCGCGAGAAGTCGGTGACCAGGACCTCGAACAGCTGGTCCAGCACGTCGTCGTCGGTCCCGTCGATGGCGGCCTGTTCGAGGATCAGCTGCGCGTAGGGCAGCAGCGTGAACAGCTCACCGATCGCGAACAGGAAGTCGATGTCGTCCTGCTGCGCCGCGGTCGGCGTGGCGGCCGCCAGGAGAGTCTGGAAACCGTTGGCCTGCTTGAGGAAGACCGCCACATTCGGCAGATGCGGGAATTCCTCAAGGACGGCGCGCCAGTCGGCGAACGCCACCCGGCTCAGGCCACGGCTGGGGCCCTGCGCGAACAGGAAGTCGTCGTTGGTGAAGTCCCGGCGGCGACGCACTCGGGGCAGCGGGGTGCTGCGCAATGCCCTCGGAGCCTTCGGAATCCGTGCGATCTGCGGCACCACCGCGGAACCTGCCGCCCGCAGGCCGCTGGCCACGACCCGCGTCGCCGCGTTCGGCGAGTACTCCACGGGCAGCTGCTGCAGCGCCAGCAGACCGGCGTCGGCGGGGCGGAACATGAAGTTCTGCATGAACTTCAACGACAGCGCCATGTTGACGTGGACGGTGCCCTCGAGGCGGGGCAGGCCGACCGAACCCAGCAGCGCCATGGGGAAGAACATGTCGTTCTCGAAACCGCGCGCGGCGATGGTGTCCGAGAGCAGAGTGACGATCTTCTCGCCCTCGCGGGTGACGGTCATCTTCTCGATGGCATTGAACAGCAGGTAGCGCCGATCATTCGGCGATGCCGACCGCATGTAGTCGATGGCGCGCTCGCTGTAGAGCTTCATGCCCGCCAGCCGGGCGTAGGCCTCGGTGAGCATGCGGCGAATCTGCGGAAACTCAGTGACGTGCTGCCCAAACAGGATTCGATTCTCCGCGTGCGTGACAGCCTCGTACATGGCGTGCTCACAAGTGCCGATGGCACCGAACCCGAGATTGAACTTGCCGATGTTGACGGTGTTGATCGCGGCGTGGAACGCACCCTTGCCGGCGTGCAGGATGTCGTCTTCGGAAACGGCATAGTTGTCCAGATCGAAAGCCGCTACGTACATCTGGCCGTTGACGACGTTCTTGCGCAGCTTGTAGTCGGGGTGCTGACTGTCGGCCGCGAAGAAGAGATACCCGTCGAAATCCTCGTCGGACTTGCCACCGTCCAGCGCGGTCGAGCTATCCAGGATCGGTTTGTCGGCACGGCGGCCGAACACCGAGACCATGCGGGCGACATTGCCGTTGCCGATGTAGTACTTGCCGCCGGTCGCGCGGTATGCGTCCGCCGAGTTGTCAGAGCTAGGCGTCAGCACCATGTCCGTGGAGTACACGTCGGCGCCGTGTTCCTTCTCGGACAGGCCGAACGCGAAGATCTCTCCGGCCTCGAGAAGCTCGGCGGCGCGCTTGCGGGCTGCGGTGTTCGACGACTGCCAGATGGGGCCCAGCCCCAGGATGGTGACCTGCCAGACGTACCAGTACTGCATGCCGTAGAAACCCAGAATCTCGCTGAACATCGCGTTGCGCGCGGTATCCCAGCGCTTGTCGGGGTCACCGCCCGCCTCCGATGCGGGGGTCAGGAATGTCGCGAAAACCCTTTCCCCCTTAAGGAATTCGATAAATTCCGCATACCAGACGCGGTCGCGATCCTGCTGCGTGAGCCAGGCCTTGCCATGGCTTTCGAAGAACTCGATGGTCGCAGAGAAGATCTGCTGGGTCCGCTCGTCGAAGTCGGCGAAGTCCGGCTTGTACGGGTTGAGCATGGTCATGTGGGCAAATCCTACAGAGGTGAAGCAAAATTATTCAAGCAAGAATAATTGTGCTACGTTCGGTGGCGTGAGCACCGATGCCGTCGCACCACCCCGGGAGCGGGCAGCCCATTTGGGCCCGGAGCGGCGCCGGCCGCAGATCCTCGATGCCGCGCTGCAGATCGCGGCGGAGTCGGGCACCGCGGCCGTCACCATCGGCGCCGTGGCCAAACATCTCGGCGTCACCCGGCCGGTGATCTACTCGTGCTTCAGCGACCGGGTGGAACTCCTTGCCGCACTGCTGGATCGGGAAGGCGAATCCCTGCGAGGGACGCTGCTGGAGGCACTGCACACCGGCCGTGGTGACGACCCGGAGACCGCCTTCATCGACGGGTACCGTGCGCTCTTGCACGCCGTCGAGAACCAGCCGGACACCTGGCGGTTCGTGTATCTGGCGCACGTGGACCCGGCGGTCGCAGACATGGTCGCCGGGACCCGCCGGGCGCTTACCGCAAGTTCCTCGCGCTGGATCGCACCGGCGTTGACGGCGTGGTGGCAGACCACCGACCTCAACCGGAAGATGCCGATATTGACCGAACTGTTCGTCTCCTCCAGCGAGGCCGCGGTCCGGTCCCTCCTCGACCCGGAAAACGACTGGGACGCAGACAGTCTCGGTGAATTCTACGGACGACTCATGTGCCGCGCATTCGCCGCGGCCTAGCAACCAAGGGAGCAATCGTCGTGACGCAGCCAGTACAGCCCCTCGCCGACTACGGATTCTTCGGACCCGACTCGGTGACCTGGAAGGTGTGGGGACACACCACCACCGCGGTCACCGGCCTACAGCGTGCCGTCGTGGTCGAGGAACTCGACCCGTCCCTGATCGCCGCGGTCGACGCCACCCAGGCCAACTATGACCGGCCCCGCACCCGCTATGACCGTACGGTTCGCTACTTCGCGACCGTCGCGTTCGGCGACAGCGAGTCCGTGGTCAAAGCCGCCGACGTATTGGTCAAGGTCCACTCCAAAGCCATTGGCACCGAACCGGTCAGCGGCAACAAGTACGACGCCAACAACCCGCACTCGCAACTGTGGATTCTGCTGACGGGGTGGCATTCCGTGCTGACCGCCTACGAACTGTACGGCGGCGGCAAGCTCACCCTGGAAGAAGAGAACCAGTACTGGGAAGAGTGCGCCATCGCCGCCGAGTTCCAGACCTGCGACCCGGCCGACGTGCCGCGTACCAGCGCCGGCGTCCGCGCGTACTTCGAAGCGATGCGCCCCCACCTCGCGGTCAGTGAGGCCGCCCGCAGCATGATGGACCACCTGCTCAACGCCAAGGTGGTGCTGCCGCCGGCGCCGCTGCCGCTGCGGCCCGTCGTCGAGTTCATCAACCTCGTCCTGCGCGCGGGCGCCATCGCGACCATGCCCCGCTGGCTGCGCAAGCTCAGCGGTTTCGATCAGCCGCGCGCGGTCGACATTGTCGTACGTCCGCTGCTGAAGCTGGGCTACGGGATCGTCGATGCCAATCCGCGGCTGAAACTGGCTGTGGCACAAGTGATCGCGCCGTCGGTGGCCCCGGTGGCCGCGCCCTACATCCTGGGCGTCGCACCTGCATCGGACGAGGTGCTCACGCCGCAGGAGGCGCGCACCCGGTACGGCTACCTGAAACCTGCCGACGCACACCATGATCTGCGCGCCAAGCAGCAGCAGCGCGTCTTCGGCGAAGGCCGGGCGCCCAGCGACGAGGGACTGATCGAGTCGCAGGCGTACCTCGGCAGCCTGGCCTAGCTTTCGCGGTGGCAGTCAAGGGGTGGGCGTGGGCGTTGTTGATCGGCCGGGCGGGCGCTCGGCTTTTGGCGCGATGAACGGTGTGTCGGCGGTGGTGGTCGGTGGGCCGTCGTGTTCCGGCAGGCTGATTAGTCGCCGTGAGCGGCAGGCTTTCGTGTGCGCCGTGATGGCGGCCCAGGGCGAGCGGGCGGCAAGCTAGGTTGCGCCGTCGAGCGGCATAGCCGGAATAGCCGTCACCGCTCGCTGCTGAGCCTTCCTTGACGATAGCGCTGTTCATCGAAGGGTTGTTGGGTTCGAAGTAGCCGGTATGCCAGGCGGCATGCATGGCGTGCGAGCGCGACGCGGGCCTGGATCGGGGCCATGCCGCGGGCTCGGAGTTCGGCGTCGCGTTCGGTGAACGACGGCGAAAATTGTGACAGGCCCCAGGCGATGCCCATCAGGGCATCGCGGTGTTCGGCCAGTCCTTGTCGAGAGATTCGGCCGCGTCGGTGCAGGGTGGCTGACTGGTAGAGAGCCGGCGCCAAACCCGTTGCCGAGTAAAGATGTTCGGCATCGGGGAACCTGTCGATCGGCAAGCTGTGTGCGGCGAACGCCGCGGCGCGAATCGAGGCGACGCCGGGAAGTGTGGTCAGGATCTGACCGTCAGTTTCGGACAGTAAGGCCCCGATTTCCAGGTCGATGGCATCAATGTCTTCGCGCAGACGGCGATAACGGTCCACGTCACGGCCCAGTCGAAGGGCACGTTGTTCGGCATCGGGTGGCGGAGGCAGACACTGACGCCACCGAGTCACCCAGTACTGCGCGGTGCTGGTCGTCAATCGCCCCGGAGCCCGGCGCATCAGCGACCGGCGCTGCGGTGGCCGTCCCGCGAACGCCGCAGCACAGGCCAGCACGGCAAGGCCGGTGGGTGTTTCTATGGCCAGGGATCGTCCATGACCGGCCGGCGCGGACAATCCTGGGCACAGTGCGTTGAGCTGATCATGCAGCCGTTGTTGAGCGACTTTGCGGTCAGCGACCAACCCTCGGCGGTGACGCACCGCGGCACGCAGCGCCTCCACCGACGCGAGCTGACCGCAGCGTCGACCACCGCCTTGGCGAGCCATGTACGTCAAGGCCGCACAGTCTCGATCGTCAGTCTTGAACCTGCCCGAACCCAATTGCGTCCGTGCTGATTTCGTCTCGGACGGAGCGAACAGCCGCACCGAGCCTGGATGGCGACGTTCCAGTTCGACGACCCACGAGTGGTGCAGGCTTCCGGTCGCCTCAATCGCGATCACCGGACAGTCTGGGCCGTGTTTGTTCAGCTCCAACTCCAGCGCAGCGATGCCCTCTCGCGAGACCGGCAACGACCTCGGATCCACGAGCAGGCCGGATCCATTACTGATCCACACCCGATTGAACGCCTTGCCCGGATCCACCGCGACGATCACCGTCGACGGATCAAGCGCAACCTCCAACACCGACATGAGCAGCCTCCTCCGAACCGGAACCTCCTCCGAGGATCCGCTCAGTGACTACTCATGGCCTATCAGCCGGGCAGCAGTGCGGCGACCAGCTCTCGCGCCCGCCGCACTGTGCCGGGTGCTCGATCCGAACTGCTGCTGACGCCGCTCAGCTGGGTAGCGGCAAGCCGAGTGCGGTGGCCGCCACGCCGGCCACCGCGGCCAGCAGCAATGTCAGCACGACGTTCAGCCGGCTGAACACCGCGATCGCTGCAATGGCCAGCACCACGTATTGCCAGGGTTGGCTGATCGACATGGCCAACGGCACCGCCGAACCCAGGATCGCTCCGATGGCGGCCGGGCCTGCACCGTCGAGGAACGCCCGCACGTAGCCGTTGCCGCGAATCAGGTCGAAATGCTTGGCGCCCAACAAGATGAACAGGAACGACGGGCTGAATGCCACCACCGAGGCCAGCACCCCGCCGACCAGGCCCGCGGCGGCATAGCCGACGACGGCGACGGTCTGTACCACCGGCCCCGGCGTGATCTGGCCCAGCGCAACCGCATTGAGGAACTGTGGCCCCGTCATCCATTGGTATTGGTCGACAGCGTCACCCTGCATGAGCGGAATGATGACGAAGCCGCCACCGTACGACAACGCGCCGACTTTCAATGCCACCCAGCACAGCGAACCCAATGTGCCCAGCGTCAGCGACTGGAACGCCAGCAGCGGCATACTGCGCGCACCGGATCGGGGCAGCGTCGTCGTCCGCACCAATTCGATTACGCCACAAGCCAGCAGCACCACCACCAGCCATGGGCCCAGCACGGCCGCGGCAATCGCCCCCAACACCAGATACACCGACCAGCGAATGGCGCTGCTGCGCCGCTGCCAGCTCGCGGGGATCAACGCGGCTCCCGCATGCACCGCGACGGCCGCCACGGCGGCACCCGCACTGGCACCGGCCGCCAGGACCCACCGCGGCGGCGTATCAGCGAGGAACAGCGCCGCCAGCGCGAGGATGACGATCAGCCCCGGCACGATGAACGCGATGCCACCGACCAGCGCACCCAGCCGGCCACGTACCCGCCAGGCGCAGTAGATCGACAGCTGCGTCGACGCCGGCCCCGGCAACAGGTTGCAGGTCGCGATGGCGTCTTCGAATTCGGTGGCACCGATCCAGCGGCGCCGCTCCACACACAGACTGCGCAGCAGCTTGATATGCGTCGGCGGCCCACCGAAACCGATGCACCCGATGGTGCCCCACTCCCGCAGGACGGTGCCCAGTGGCACTCGGGGCGAAACATCGTCTGCCGGTGCGGTCACGACCAATCATCTTGGCGCTAGGGGCACGTCACGTCCATCTCAAAGGGCTCATTCACCTGCCGCGGCGACCGCGGATCACTCAGGTCGCTACCGCTGGCGGTGCCTTTGATGGTGTACGAGCTGCCCCGCACCGCTGCTGCGGCGTTGTTGGCCTGACCGGGCTCGGAGCTCGTGTAGCCCAGCGCAACGCCGTCCACCGTGCCGAGCCCGACGGTACGCACCTGTGGCGGATTGCTCGTGGTCACCACGGCACCGACCCCTCTGGACATGTCACCGATCCCGATCGTGACATAGTCACCAGCCCGGTGGCAGGTCACTCCGCCGGTGACGGCACGGGGCTGCCCGTCGACGAGGACCTGCGGCATACGCATGCCTGAATCCGGCGAGCCGACATTCGGTTCGCCGGATTCATTCGTCGAACAGCCGGCCAGCCCTACGGCCACCACACAGACCACGACACTCTTGCGCATCAACGTTGCCCTCCCTCGGTTCTGGATATCTGGCGGTACAACGCCAGGGGTTACCCAGTGCGAAGGGGATCAATCGTCGACGGCGAAGAGCTACGGGCAGACGGTGACGAACCCGGCGGGGCCGGTCACGCAGGGAAGGTTGACGTACACCTGTGGGCCATCCCAGCCGCCACCGCGCCAACCCGGAGCACCCCAACCGCGGCCCGGATGACCATCCCAGTCGTCATTGCCGTGGCCCCAGCCGCGATCCATCGGGATGACGGCCGGATCATTCACCGGCGCCGCTGCGGAAATGCCCGCGCTCAAACCCAAAAATGCAGCTCCAAGGCTTGCCGCAAGTGCTGTAGTCGACACAATCTTTCTCAACGTGGCCATCGCCAACCTCCGAAATAACACAATCAAATAATCAAAAAATGCCCTGGCAGTATAAGACGCTGACGGATCTGAAGAAATTCCTGGGGCCGCCAACAAGCGACTCCGCCCCCGGATCGGCAGGCCTCGCGTAGCCTGTCAGCAAATCGATCTTGCATGGGAGATCCGGATGAAGCGCACACGCACGGCAGCTCTGCTCGCGGCGGTCTCGTCGGCGGTCACCATCGTGATGGCGGTGCCCGCCCACGCCGACGATCAGGTCGACCCCATGTTCCTGCAAGCCCTGCACGACAAGGGCTTCATCATGCCGAACAACACCGCCCTCAAGCTCGCGCACGGCACCTGCACCGCCATGCGAAGCGGCGGCGTCAACTCGGCGCTGACCTACCTCAAGAAGAACGCCGGCAACATGTCCAACGACGACGCCGTCAAGTTCGGCGGGCTGGCCATCTACGCCTACTGCCGGGAGCTGGCACCCAAGTAATCAGGACTCGGCCGGCGCGTCAGCAGTCAACACGTGGGCCACCTCCATCAGCATCCAGCCGGCCACCTGCACCGAGAGGTCCCGTTCTGGGATATCCGATGAATTGACCGCGCCGTCAATGGATTTCGCCTTCTCGCCGGTGTCCTTCGGCAACTCGGCAGCCCGGTTCCAGAACGCGCCGAACAGCGGGATGCCGTTGACCGACTGCCGATAGTCCCATGCCGACTCCGCCGATTTGAGCACCAGCTCGCGGGCAGTCGCCCTGGCCGCTTCGTCGTCCTCGGTGTCCCCGGGCAGCGTGGTGGCCACCAACGTCAGGTAGCGGGCCAGGATGGCACCGAACAGACCACCGTCGCCGCCACCGGCGCCCCGGATCACACCGTCCTCGACCATGTGGTCCTTGACTGCCGCCACCAGCCGGCGCACCCGCTCGGCATGCCGTGAATCCCCGGTTCGCACGGCCAGCTCCACTTCCAGTCCCAGCACCACGCCCTGGCAGTAGGTGTACTGGGCACGCACCATCGAGCCAGCCTTGATGCCGTCGAACACCAGGTGCGCATCGGGGTCGATCAGCGTGTCGTCGATCCAGTCGGACATCTGCTGCGCTCGTCGCAGCCGGTCGTGGCGGGCCAGGAAGATGCCGGCCGGGCCGTTGGCGGGGGCGTTGAAGAACTGATCCTGTTTGCGCCACGGGATGCCGCCGCCGTCCTCGGGCACCCAGGCGTTCAGGAACTGGTCGGCAAACGTCTTGAGCGCCTTGGGCCGCGCCACGCCGGCCAGCCGGCCCGAGCGCTCCAGGGCCAGGGCCATCCACGCCATGTCGTCGTAGTAGTTGTTGGTCCAGGACCCGTTGTTACGCAGTCGATGTCCGCGGATTTGACGGCTGATGCGGGCCAGGCGGTACTCCTGCGGGTCGCGCAGCTGCGCATCGATCATGCAGTCGAGCAGGTGCGCCTGCCACCAGTAATCCCAGCTCTTGAACAGCCTGTCGGCCCGCGTCGACGGCCAGGCCACCACGCCCAGCTGGGTTCCGGGTAGGCCCCAGAGCCGCCGGATATGCCGATTGAACACAGCCGTTTCGGCGCTAGCCGCACGGTTCGCCCAAACCGCATCGTCGTCGCTCCGCTCCACCGGACGCTGATCCATGCGGTCCATCCTGCCCTACCAGGCCCGATCGAGTCCTGCATGTTGAGTGATCCAGGTATGCATGACGATCCCGGCGGCGACCCCGGCGTTGATACTCCGGGTGGAGCCGAACTGCGCGATGGAGACCGTCATCATCGACCCCGTCTTGGCGTCCTCCGTGATACCGGGCCCCTCCTGCCCGAAGATCAACAGGCAGGCGCGGGGCAGCGTCGTCTCCTCCAGCCGCACCGAACCGGGCACGTTGTCCACGGCCACGGGGGTCAGCCCGGCACCCGCGGCGAAGGCCAGCAACTCGGCGGTGGTGGCGTGGTGCATGAGTCGCTGATAGCGGTCGGTCACCATGGCGCCGCGGCGATTCCACCGTCGGCGGCCGACGATGTGCACGGTGTCCACGGCAAACGCGTTCGCGGTGCGGACCACAGCGCCGATGTTGGCGTCGTTGCCGAAGTTCTCGATCGCGATGTGCAGCGGGTGCCGGCGCTGATCGATGTCGGCGATGATCGCCTCACGCGTCCAGTACCGGTAGGCATCGACGACGTTGCGAGTATCGCCCTCGCGCAACAACTCCGGGTCATAGCGCGGATCGTCGGGCAGCTCGCCCGGCCACGGGCCTACGCCGGGCCCGGCTCCCCACTCGGTGGGGCCTGGCACGTCGGCATGATCGGCGACGTGATCACTCACGCGAAATCCACACCGCCGCATGGGTTCCCACCACGGTAACGGTGGCGTACAGCAATGCCTGGTTGATATCACCCTGCGTGCACAACGAGGCGCGGGTCGAGATCGCGCCCAGCTTGGAGTCCGGCAGCACCAGCAGCGTGGCACCATAGATGTCACACATGTGCGACAGGCCGGGAGGCGGCAGCGTCGGCGCCACCGCGATCATCAGCGGGCCGCCCCGCTTGGCGGAGTCCGTCTTGTATCGGCTTGCCAGACCGCCGATTTCGAGGCCGAGCAGCATATAGCCCTTGCCGGTGAACGCCGTCGGATCTCCTAGCGCCGCGGGGATCAACTGCCCACCGTCGGCCCGGAATCCGTCGACGCTGGTCGCCTTCAGGGTCAGTCCGGTGTCGGACTCATTGGTCGGCGTCAGGCCCACCGGGTACGCCGCGCCGTAGGCCACGGTGGTGTCCTTGATGCGGTCGGCCGGCGAGTACAAGTAGACGCCGCGCACCTGCGACTGGTCGCGCATCGGGCCCAAACAGACTGTGCCGGTTACCTTGTCGGGGTTCTGGACCACCGCCGGATTGATCTTCAGGTTGGGAACGCCGTCGCAGCCACCGATCACGTTCGACTCGAGGGGGTGCGCCAGCGCGCCGTACAGACCGAAGCGCAGCGTCTCGGGCTTGGCGTGTTCACCGCCGGCCTTCGCGGCGGCCATGTCGACATCGACCAACACCTGGTCGTCTTGGAAGCGCAGGTTGGAGACGGACACGTTCCAGCCCAGCAGCGACTGCGATTCACCGATTTTCGCACTGGGGGCACCGTAGATGCTGTTGTCGGCGGAACCGCCACCCGAACAAGCGACCAGCACACCGGCCAGCAGCACAGTCAGCAGCCGCGAGGCCAACGTGCGAACAGACATGCGGCTCAGGTTAGCCGGACGACCTCAGCGCTGATAATTGGGCGCGGGCCGGCCGTTGCGGGCCGGAGCGAACTGCGTGTAGCGACCGATATCGGCGCGACCGGGGGCCTGGTTGCTGCGGCCGGCGGGCAGTTCGTTCTGACGCATCGGGCCGGCGCTGAGCGGACGGCTCGGCGAACCGCTACGACGGGCGACGGCCTGGGCGGCGACGCTGTTCTGGCCGGACGGCACCGGCGGCAGCACCCGAAGCAGGTCATTGAACTGACGGACGGTACGCAGACCCTCATCCCATTGCGCGCGGGTGCTGGTGATCGGCATGGACACCAGGGTCCAGTTCTGCTCGTTCCACATGATCTCGGCGCAATCCGGGGCGGTGTGCGAGAACGTCACCATGCGGCGGTCGCAGGCGCGCCGGGCGGCATCGAGGTTGGTGGAGTAGACCATGCGGGGTCCGATGGCACCGAGGAGCCAGATGTCGTTTTCCCGCGGTTCCGGGATGTCCTTCAGCCGGACGTCCACGGCGACGTTGGTGCCGACCTTGCGGTGCAGGGCGATGACGGTGGCCACGTCGTCGAGGTCGAAGATGAACACGGCCTCACCGCGGATCTGACCGAGCACGACGTTGCGGGCGTGTACGTTCTCGCCGACGGTCGACATGATGCCGCGGCTCCACCGCTTGACCAGGTCGGGAGTCTCGTGTTCGTAGTCGAACCCGTGTGACTTAGCCCAGGACTTGCGGCGCCGGCCGAGGCCACGTCGACGGTCGATGTCGACGTACAGCAGCACTGCCGCACCCACGAAGCAGAGCGCGGAAAGCGTGAACCAGAGCGGGACCATCGGGCCAAGCCTACTGGTTGGAACCCGGATTGCTCGAACTCTAATTGGTAACAAGCTGGTCACATGCTATTTGAGGTACGCCACGATCGCGTTTGTGAGGCCCCTTCGGGCCATGTCGAGATCGGTATACGTGCCGAGCTGACGCTCCGAGGCGATGCCGCGCATGGCGCCGGGGATGAAGGCGGCCACCTCGCGCACGCGCTCGGGGTCCACGCCCAGGTCCGCGAAGGCCTGTTGGCAGGTTTGCAGCCAACTCTGCCCCCATGACGACAGCTCGGCGGCCGTCTTCGGATAGAGCCGTTCCAGTTCGGCATGGTCCCGCGGGAGCGCCGCCCGCAGATTCTCGATGGCCCGCGAGTCGCCGATGGTCAGGCCGTCATACAGCAGGTCGATGATGGTCGCGACGCGTTGCCGCAGCGTAGCGCCGCTGTCGTGGTGGCTCAGCATGCCCGCGCGGCGCTCGGCGGTGCGGCGCAGCACCGCGGCCCAGAAGCCGTCGATGTCGCCGAATTGGTATTTCACCGCACCCCAGGTGACACCGATCTCCTTGGCGATCCGGTTGGCCGATACCGCGCCCGGGTCTCCGGTGGCCAGCGCCTTACGCGCGGCCTCCAACATGCTTTCCCGGGTGGCGTCGCCGCGCTTGTTGGTCCGGCGCACGCTCATCTCGGTCATCTTCAGCAGGCTAGCCCCCCGTACGCACTTTCGCAGAACCCTCTACTAAACCCTTCACAAGTTTCACAGAGCCCCCTACGATTCGGGTCATGGCCAAGCCCACGTTGCCCATGAAACCGACGGGATGGTTCCAGGTCGCCTGGTCGGACGAGGTCGGTGTCGGCGCGGTGCACGCCATGAAGTACTTCGGCGAGGAGATGGTCGCCTGGCGCTCGGAATCCGGCGCGGTCACCGTGATGAACGCCTACTGCGAGCACCTCGGTGCGCACCTCGGCTTCGGCGGTCACGTCGTCGGCGACACGATCCAGTGCCCGTTCCACGGCTGGCAGTGGAACGCCGCCGGTCACAACGTCTGCATCCCGTACCAGGACCGGCCCAACCGCGGCCGCCGGATTCGCACCTACCCCGTGACCGAACGGAACGAGGCCATCTACATCTGGCACGACGTCGAGGGACGCGAGCCGTTCTTCGAGGCGCCCGATGTGTTCGCCTCGTTCCACGACGGCAGCACCGCCGCCGACTACTACCCCCAACAGCGCCTGTTCCGCAAAAGCCTGGAGTTGCATCCGCAGTACGTGCTGGAGAACGGCGTCGACTTCGCGCACTTCAAGTTCGTGCACCAGACCCCGATCGTTCCGGTCTTCACGCGCCACGACTTCGCCGCGCCGATCTCGTACGTCGACTTCACCATCACCTTCGAGGGCAGCGACCAGCAGTCGATCGACGACGTGCGCAGCGGGGTCGAGGCCATCAACGGCGGTTTGGGCATCGCGGTCACCAAGAGCTGGGGAATGATCGACAACCGCACCATCTCGGCCGTCACCCCCGTCGACGAGTCCACCTCGGACGTGCGGTTCATGGTCTACATCGGGCGGACGCCCGGCAAGGACAGTCCGCGAGCCGCCGAGCGTGCCACCGCGTTCGGCGACGAGGTGATCCGGCAGTTCACCCAGGACATCCACATCTGGTCGCACCAGCGCTACTCCGATCCGCCGGCGCTGGCCACCGCTGAATACGAAGGCTTCACCGCAATCCGCAAGTGGGCCATGCAATTCTATCCCGAAAGGTCGAACGAAGATGTCTCCTGAGTCAACGCCGGCGATCCGCGTCTTCCAGGTGGCGACCGGCAACGTCGGCACCGAGATGATCAAGCGCATCAGCAGGCGCCCCGATCTCGAATTGGTCGGATTGCATTGCTACACAACGGAAAAGGTCGGGCGTGATGCCGGTGAGATCGCCGGGATCGGGCCCATCGGGGTCATCGCCACGGGGTCGGTCGAGGAGATCATCGCCGCCAAGCCCGACGTGCTGACCTTCCACGGCGTCTTCCCGGACGAAGACCTCTACGTGAAAGTCCTTGAAGCCGGGATCAATATCGTCACCACCGCCGACTGGATCACGGGCTGGCACCGCGACACCAACCATCCCCACCCCTCCGGGAGACCGGTCAGCCAGGTTCTGGCGGAAGCGGCCGCACGTGGTGGTTCTACGTTCTACGGCACCGGCATGAACCCGGGCGTCAACCAGATCCTGGGCGTGGTGTGTTCGGCCGATGTCGCCGAGATCAAGAACGTCACCACCATCGAATCCGTCGACGTGTCCTGCCACCACAGCAAGGACACCTGGATCGAGGTGGGATACGGCCTGCCCGTTGATGATCCGTCGATCCCGGCGAAGCTCGAGAAGTACACCCGGGTGTTCGCCGACAGTGTGCTGATGATGGCCGACTGCTTCGGGCTCGAGCTCGACGAGGTGAAGTTCAGCTACGAACTCGGCGCCTGCACCAAGGATGTCGACCTGGGCTGGTACACGCTGCCCAGGGGCTCGCTGGGCGGCAACTACATCAAGTACCAGGGCATGGTCGACGGCGTGCCGCGCATCGAGACCCACCTGGAATGGCAGATGACGCCGCACACCGAGCCGAACTGGAACATCAAGGGCTGCTACATCACCCAGATCAAGGGCGATCCGTGCGTCTACAACAAGCACATGATCTACCCGAAACCCGGTGTGGACCTGTCCAATCCGGACAACTTCGCCTCGATCGGCATGACGGTGACCGGGCTGCCCGCGCTCAACGTCATCGCCTCGGTGGTCAAGGCGCCGCCCGGACTGCTGACGAGCGCCGACGTGCCGCTCCGCGGATTCGCCGGCCGCTTCGCGCTCTAACTGTGGGCCATCCTGATTGAAGCCAGGTACTTTTTTGAGGCCTCAGCGGTCCCTGAGCTCAATCTCCGACCGCCAATGGTCGTCCCGATTGAACTCATGTATTTTTCCGTCCACATTTGTTGCGGCGACCACGTGAATCCGCCGTCCCCAAAGTGAAAACCCCCTATTTGCAATGAAATAGGGGGGTTTCACTTTGGGGGAACAGCTCAGCCGAGCACCAGGCTCTCGCCGTCCGCGCTGAGGTTGACCGGGACGACGTCGCCGTCGTGCACCTGGCCGGCCAGCAGCATCTTGGCCAGCTGGTCGCCGATGGCCTGCTGCACCAACCGGCGCAGGGGACGGGCACCGTAGAGCGGGTCGAAGCCGCGGTCGCCCAGCCACTTCTTGGCCTCCAGCGACACCTCGAGCTGCAGCCGCCGCTGGGCCAGCCGCTTCTGCAGCTGAGCCAGCTGGATATCGACGATCCGTACCAGCTCGTTGGGGTCGAGCGCGTGGAACATCAGCACGTCGTCCAGACGGTTGATGAACTCCGGCTTGAACTTCGCCCGCACCGCCGCCATCACCTGCTCTTCGGTGCCACCGGCGCCGAGGTTCGAGGTGAGGATCAGGATGGTGTTGCGGAAGTCGACCGTGCGGCCCTGACCGTCGGTCAGCCGTCCTTCATCGAGCACCTGCAGCAGCACGTCGAACACGTCCGGGTGGGCCTTCTCGACCTCGTCGAACAGCACCACCGTGTACGGGCGTCGCCGTACGGCCTCGGTCAGCTGGCCACCGGCGTCGTAACCGACGTAGCCCGGAGGGGCACCGACCAGACGGGCCACGGAGTGCTTCTCGCCGTACTCGCTCATGTCGATACGGACCATGGCGCGCTCGTCGTCGAACAGGAAGTCCGCCAACGCCTTCGCGAGCTCCGTCTTACCGACACCGGTCGGGCCGAGGAACATGAACGACCCGGTGGGACGGTTCGGGTCGGCCACACCGGCACGGGCGCGACGGACCGCATCGCTGACGGCTTGCACGGCCTGCTTCTGGCCGATGACGCGCTTGCCGAGCTCCTCCTCCATGCGCAGGAGCTTGGCGGTCTCACCTTCCATCATTCGGCCGGCCGGAATGCCGGTCCACGCCGACACCACGTCCGCGATGTCGTCGGGGCTGACCTCTTCCTTGAGCATGACGTTCTCGCGGGCCTCGGCAACCGGGAGCGCGGCGTCGAGTTGCTTCTCGACCGCCGGAATCCGGCCGTACCGCAGCTCGGCGGCCTTGGCCAGATCACCGTCGCGCTCGGCCCGGTCGGCCTCGCCGCGCAACGTCTCCAGCTGTTCCTTGAACTCGCGGACGATGTCGATGGCGTTCTTCTCGTTCTGCCACCGCGTCGTCAGCTCGGCCAGCTTCTCCTTGTGGTCGGCCAGCTCGGAGCGCAGCTTCTCCAACCGGTCCTTGGAAGCGTCGTCCTCCTCCTTGGACAGCGCCATCTCCTCGATCTCGAGGCGACGGACCAGCCGCTCGACCTCGTCGATCTCGACGGGGCGGGAGTCGATCTCCATGCGCAGCCGGGACGCGGCCTCGTCGACGAGGTCGATGGCCTTGTCCGGGAGGAACCGACTGGTGATGTAGCGGTCCGACAGCGTGGCCGCCGCCACCAGCGCCGAGTCGGTGATGCGCACACCGTGGTGCACCTCGTAGCGCTCCTTGAGGCCACGCAGGATACCGACGGTGTCGTCGACCGACGGCTCGCCGACCAGCACCTGCTGGAACCGGCGCTCGAGGGCGGCGTCCTTCTCGATGTACTTGCGGTACTCGTCGAGCGTGGTGGCACCGACGAGGCGCAGCTCGCCACGGGCCAGCATCGGCTTGATCATGTTGCCGGCGTCCATGGCGGACTCGCCGGTGGCGCCGGCGCCCACGATGGTGTGCAACTCGTCGATGAAGGTGATGACCTGCCCGGCCGAGTTCTTGATGTCGTCGAGGACGGCCTTGAGCCGCTCCTCGAATTCACCGCGATACTTGGCGCCGGCCACCATGGACCCCATGTCCAGGGAGACGACCGTCTTGTCGCGCAGGCTCTCCGGCACGTCGCCGGCCACGATGCGCTGGGCCAGGCCCTCGACGATCGCGGTCTTGCCGACGCCGGGCTCACCGATCAGCACGGGGTTGTTCTTGGTGCGCCGGCTCAGGACCTGGACGACGCGACGAATCTCGTTGTCGCGGCCGATGACCGGGTCGAGCTTGCCTTCCCTCGCGCGGGCGGTCAGGTCGGTGGAGTACTTCTCCAGCGCCTGGTAGGTGCCCTCGGGATCGGGGTTGGTGACGCGAGCACTGCCGCGGACCTTCACAAAGGCATCCCGCAGCGTCTGCGGCGCGGCACCGTGGTTGACCAGGATCTTGGCGACATCGGAGTCGCCGCTGGCCAGGCCGTACAGCAAGTGCTCGGTGGAGACGTATTCGTCGTCCATCTCCGTGGCCAGATGCTGGGCAGCCGTCAGGGCCGCCACCGACTCACGAGACAGTTGCGGCGTCGAGTTGGCACCACTGGCGCTCGGCAGCTGGTCGATCAGCCGCTGCGCTTCGGCCCGGATGGTCGCGGGTTCGACGCCGACGGCCTCCAGCAGCGGTGCGGCGATGCCGTCGTTCTGCGTCAGCAGGGCCATCAACAGGTGCGCCGGACGGATCTCCGGGTTTCCGGCGGCAGTCGCCGCCTGCAACGCTGAGGTCAGCGCCGCCTGAGTCTTCGTGGTCGGGTTGAACGAGTCCACGACACCTCCCTTTAGTGTTGAGAAAATGCTTGTCGGTCAGTTCAACGCAGTCAATGTTGAGTCTGTTCCGCTCAAGTCTAGGAAATTTCGACCACTTTTCAAAACAGTCACAAGTCCTTTTCCAGGCTGCCCGAATGCCCTTTCCGGCACAGGCATACTTGTCGCGACCACGAAGGGGTGCAGTGAATGACCGATTGGGTTTCGGTATTGACCGAACTGATTCCTCTGGCATTGGTGATCGCCCTGTCGCCACTGTCGATCATTCCCGCAGTGCTCGTGCTGCAATCCCCCCACGCCCGGCTTACCGGTCTGACTTTTCTCGCCGGATGGCTGGTGGCCATCGCCGTGCTCACCGGGGTGTTCGTCCAGCTGTCCGGACTGATGCCCGAGGCCGGCCGGCCTTCCACCACGGCGTCGTGGGTACGCATCGTGATCGGCGTCCTACTGGTTGCCTTCGGCATCTACCGCTGGGCCAACCGCAAGCACGATGCGCAGGAGCCGGCCTGGATGCGGAAGCTGACCAGCGTCACCCCGGCCCGGGGCTTCGTGACCGCCGCGGTACTCGCGGTGGTGAACCCCAAGGTGCTGTTCATGTGCATCGCTGCCGGCCTGGCCATCAGCACCGATGAACTCCCCCGTGCGGCCACCTGGGCCTCGGTGCTGTATTTCGCGGTGGTGGCAGGCAGTTCGGTCGCCATCCCCGTGCTGACCTACGCGGCCGCCGGCGAGCGACTGGACCCGGCCATGGCCCGGCTCGGCGCCTGGCTGCACCGTCAGCACGCGGTGCTGGTCGCCGGAATTCTGATCGTCATCGGACTCCTGGTCGCATACAAGGGCCTTAGCCACCTGTAGCTGGTCAGGCGGGTTACCGTTAACCATGTCCGAATCCGACTTCGGCGATTTCGAGTTCGAGCGGAAGTTCCTCGTCCGCGATCTGCCCGCCGTCACCGCGTCCGACCCGAGTCCTGCCCTGATCGTGCAGGCATACCTGTTCGCGTCGGACGGTTATGCCGTCCGAGTGCGGGTCCAGGGTCCCGCGCCGGCCGATCTGAGCGATCCGTCGATCGACCTCATCGACGCCATCGGTAGCAGCGACTCGCTCGGCACCATGACAGCCAAGGGACCGGCGGCCGGCGGCACCCGCTACGAGGCCGAGCGCGAACTCGATCCGCTGGTGGCCGGCGAAATCATCCGTCGCGCCGACCATGTGGTGACCAAGGTGCGGTATTCGGTGTGGCTCGGCGAGGACGGCTGGATCGTCGACCGGTTCCTGGGCGGCAACGCCCCACTACTGCTGGCCGAGGTGGAACGCGGCGGCCCGGTGGTCGATCTGGCGATCCCGACGTTCTGCGTCACCGAGGTGTCCGAGGACGACCGGTTCCGGAACGAGTACCTGGCCCACCGCCCATATGGCACCTGGGCCGATGCGCACCGGCGCGAGCTCGATTTGCTGGGCCCCACCTTCGTCAGCACGTTGGGGCAGAACCATTTCGACACCACGTCACCGACGCCCGATGGGACTTGACGACCGCGAAGCCCTGATGACGGTGCGCGCCGCGGTCGACCCTGCCCGCGGCGGGGACGGCGTGATCGGTCGCTTCTACACCCGCTGGTTCGCCACCGACCTGGCGGCGCGGGATCTCTTTCCACCCGACCTGACCGCCCAGCGCACCGCATTCGGTCAGGCGCTGTTCTGGGTGCTCGGCGAATTCATCGACCAACGGGCCGAAGAACCCGTGGCGTTCCTGGCTCAGCTCGGCCGCGACCACCGCAAATACGGTGTGACACCTCAGCATTACGTGGCACTGCACGACGCGTTGCTGGCGACCCTGCGTGCGGAGCTCGGTGACCGCTGGGACGCCCGCGTCGCCGAAGCCACCACGCACGCCGTCGACCTCATCGTCGGCGTCATGCGCGGTGCTGCCGACTCCGAGCAGACCCCGCCCTATGTCGACGGCACCGTTGTCGAGCACCTGCGGGTGGCGCGCGACGTGTCGGTGGTGCGGCTGCAACTGGACCAGGCGCTCTCGTACCACGCCGGCCAGTACGTCGCGGTGCAGGTGCCGCAATGGCCGCGGCGCTGGCGGCACCTGAGTCCGTCCATGCCCGCCGATGCCACTGGCGCCATCGAGTTCCACATCCGGTCGGTCAGCGGCGGCATGGTGAGCACCGCGATCGTCAACCAGACCATGCCCGGCGACCGCTGGCGACTGTCGAATCCCCATGGTGGAATGAATGTTTCACGCTCCGACGGAGACGTGCTCATGGTCGCCGGCAGCACCGGGCTGGCACCGCTGCGCGCGCTACTGATGAACTTGTGCCGCGAGGCCGAGAACCCGCGCGTGCACCTGTTCTTCGGCGGCCGCTATCCCTGCGACCTCTACGACCTGCGCACGCTGTGGGAGATCGCGGCCACCAACCCGTGGCTGTCGGTGACGCCGGTGTCCGAGTACTCCACCGACCCGCCGTGGGCCGCCGACTATCCCGATGTCCAACCACCCCGCGGGCTGCACGTCCGGCAGACCGGGCTGCTCCCCGACGTGGTGACGAGCTACGGCAGCTGGGGCGACCGGCAGATCCTGCTGTGCGGCGGACCGAAGATGGTCGCCGCGACCAAAGCGGCTCTGATTGCCAAAGGCGCTCCGCCAGAACGTATTCAGCACGACCCGTTGGCACACTGACGCTGGAGGATTCCAATGGCCGAACTCGATACCGTCGTACTGCGCGACCCTGAGTCGACGATGACCGCGACGTTCGTGCCCGCCGCCGGGATGATCGGCACGTCGTTTTCCGATGGAGACCTGGAGTTCCTGGGCCAGCGGCGCGGGCTCGATGCCTATCTGACCAACGCCAAGACCATGGGCATCCCGCTGCTCTATCCGTGGGCGAATCGCCTGGGCGCCACCACCTACGACGTCGACGGTGGCGCTGTCACGCTGACGCCCGGATCCGGCGGCGTCCGCACCGACGAGCACGGCTCCCCCATGCACGGCGTACTCGCCGCCTACCCGGGCTGGCGGATCACCGAGCAATCGGCGAATTCAGTGGCCGCCGCAGTGGATTTCAGCCGGCCGGGTCTACTGGCGTCGTTTCCCTTTCCGCACGTACTGACCCAGCGCGTGACGCTGACCACCCGGGTGTTGACCATCGAGACCAGCGTTCGGCCGTCCACATCGGCGGCAGTGCCGCTGTGTTTCGGCCATCACCCGTACCTGACCATTCCTGATGTGCCACGGGCAGATTGGGTGCTTCAGACACCGGCCCTACGCCACCTGCCGACGGATGATCGCGGGTTGCCCACGGGCGCTACGGAGGATTGGGCGGCCCGCTTCGGGCCGCTGGGCGACACCGCGTACGACGACGGTTTCGACCGGGTGCCCGACGGCGCGCAGTTCGTTCTCAGCGGCGGTGGCCACCGGATCACGGTGACGTTCGAAACCGGCTACCCCGCCGCGCAACTGTTCGCGCCGCCGGGCGACGCGTTGGTGGCCATCGAGCCCATGGCCGCACCCACCGATGCCCTGCGCCGCGGCGGCTATCGCTTCGCGTCCCCGGGCCGGCCGGTAACAGCGCGGTTCTCGATCGGAGTTTCCGAAATACCCGCTGGTGCCGCACACTTCTGACGTGACTACGCAAGACCGCCTCGACAGGTGGGAACACCGCGCGGAGTGGCCCCTGGCCGCCGTGGCCGTCCTGTTCCTGGCCGCGTACAGCGTCGACGTCCTGGTCCAGCCGCACGGGCTCGTCGCGCGGCTCGTTTCCCTCTCGACCACGCTCGCATGGGCGGTGTTCACCGCGGACTACGCGGCACGGCTCTATCTGGCGCCTGACCGCAAGGACTGGTTCTTCCGGCATCTGGTCGACCTGGCCATCGTGCTGCTGCCGCTGATCCGGCCGCTTCGCCTGCTCCGTCTGGTCGTGCTGGTGGGCGCGCTGCAGAAGGCCCTCGGCAACGCCATCCGCGGCAAGGTGATCATCTACACCATCTCCGGTGCCGTGCTGTTGGTCTACGTCGGGGCGCTGGCGGTATACGAAGCCGAACGCGGCGCGCCGGACGCCCACATCACGAGCTTCGGCCTCGCGGTGTGGTGGGCGATGACCACGATCACCACCGTCGGCTACGGCGACATGTATCCCGTCACCACCACGGGCCGAGTCATGGCCAGTCTCATGATGATTGGCGGGATCAGTCTGGTCGGTTCGATCACGGCGACCATCGCGTCGTGGATCGTGCAGAGCGTGTCAGACGACGATCAGAAACAAGACGCCGCCACCGCGGCGCATATCGACCAGCTGCGGGGCGAGATTGTCGAGTTGCGGGAGTTGTTGCGCAGCAACGTAAGTGAATCAGCCACGGCCAACTGAGTGGCGTCAGTCACGGTTGGCCGAGCAGCGCATCCACCGTCGGGGCAATCTGGTCGGACAGCTTCTCTGCGGCCGCCGCACTGAGATGGTCGGTGTCGTAGAAGTTCAAGACATCGGCGCTCTGTGCCCTACACAGGAGTTCATCACAGATCACCTTGGCCGGGTCGATGACCCGTGACCGGTTTCCGAGCCCGGCATGCAGCTTCTGAAACCACTCGGGCGCGCCGCCCCAGTACCGTTGTTCGACGCTCATCGGGACGTCGCAGATGAATGTCCGCCACCGCCTCGCCTCGCATTCGGGCCCCGGCCTCTCCAGCTCTGGCGATACGCCGACCAGGTCGACACCCACCTGCGCCTGGTCCAACCGCGCCAGCAGCGCCGGCGTGCCGGCCATCACCAAAGGCTCGCTGTCCGCGGCCAGAACTTGCGATTCATGCGCCAGGCTGGGAAACAGTTCGCGCTGCCCCAGGTAGATCGGCCAGCGCCCGGCGATGATGACGCGGACGTCCCTTCGGGCCTTGACCGCGTCGAGGACCCACTGCAGCGCAACGTTGTTGTGCTGTTCGCATAGCTCAAGACGGGTCCGCTCCAATCCATACGGAATGGCCGGCAACTTGGCGGCACGCGGCAGGTAGGGCGGGCAGGTACCCCGGGCCATCGCAACCACATTGACCGGCCGGCCGTGCACCGCCTTCACCACACCCGGAAGCAAGGCCTGCGCATATGAATCGCCCCACACCACCACCGACGGCCGAGCCGGATCGAAGCCAGGCAGGGGGCACACCTCGTATTCGGGTTTCTGAACCAGTGCGGTGTCGTGGATGCAGCCGGCGGGAAAAGCGGTGTCATGCTTCGCGTGCGCAACAGTAGGCCAGTTGTGCGCTTTCGCCAGCTGGTCGGCGAACAATTCCGACCCGAGTGCCAACGCACATGTGCCGGCGATGACCAACAATCCGGTCAGCACTGTCCTGCGGCCCGCCGGAGCACGAAAGCGCGGTTCCCAGTACAGGTAGCTGGCAAAGGCGAGCACCAGCGCGAAGGCT
The DNA here is from genome assembly GCF_054515875.1 of Mycolicibacterium sp. HS_4_1. Taxonomy (NCBI): domain Bacteria; kingdom Bacillati; phylum Actinomycetota; class Actinomycetes; order Mycobacteriales; family Mycobacteriaceae; genus Mycobacterium; species Mycolicibacterium sp. HS_4_1. The sequence goes on along the minus strand of NZ_CM137261.1, from coordinate 486,045 downwards.
ACGACGATCACCCGCAGCCATACCGGTGGTTCCCTCAGGTACCACGTCGCAATGATCGACAGCAGCGGCCAGTGCCACAGGTACCACCCGTAGGAGAGCTTCCCGATGCCAACGACCGGCGCGGACAGCAGGTATCGCCCACCGGGATCCTCTGCGGCGATGTGGGCCCAGATCATCCCCGCCGTCGCGACGGTCGGAATCAGCGCCCAGGCACCGGGGAACCCGTATACCGGCAAGCCCAAAACGATCACGCCGACCAAAGCGCCGGCCGATATCAGCCAGACGAACCGCCGCATGACTACGGAGCCCGCAGGAGGTCTGACCACCGCCAGGAGCGCGCCGATGCCGAGCTCGTAGGCACGCCCGAAGGGCAGATAGAACGTTTGAGTGGGTGCGAAGCGCCCGAGCACTACGGCAGAGACCAGAGAAGCTGCGCAGACCAGCAGGATCAAGACGATCATCACGCGCCGCCTGTCACGCCCCTGCCGGCGCACGAGGTAACCGGTGACCACGAAAAGCAAAGGGACGCCGAGATAGAACTGCTCCTCGACGGCCAGCGACCAGGTGTGCAGAAAGACATTGGGTAGGTAGGTCGGGACGAAGTAGTCTCCGAGAAACAGGCTGAAGTAGAAGTTCGACGTCGACGTGGCCGCTGCGATTCCACTCTTGGCGACGGCCTGCTGTTCCCCGACGGGGTTGAACACCAGCATCCCGAGCAGGATGACGACCACGATCATCAGCAATGCAGCCGGAGCGAGCCGACGGAATCGGCGCCCGTAGAACTCCCACCAACTGACCGATCCGGCCCTGTTCTGCTCGGCGGTGAGGCTGCGAAGAATCACGAAGCCCGAGATCACGAAGAAGACGTCAACGCCGGCGAATCCCCCGGCAAAGCCAGGGACTCCCGCGTGAAACGCCACAACGGCGACGACGGCGATCGCGCGCAGTGCGTCGATATCCCGGCGATAATTCGACGTCGTCGACCCGGCATTCGAAGTCCCGGAAACAGCCGTTGACGTCGGCTCGACCACCGGCATAGCCTCGCTTCGCGGTATCGCGGGCCGCACCGGGCCGCACAAATTACTTGGGCGTTAATTAATCGCAGCGACAATATCGGCGGCGTGCGTCGGCCGCAACCGAGTCAGCCGATGGGCCGGCTTTCCACGCCCGGACGTTCTTTGTCGGCGCTGCCGCTCTTGACCGACAGCTGGTCGTCGCCGGACTCCCGTACCGCCGCGGCCACCGTGAGTGGCGGAAGGTCGGCGGCAGTAAGGGCCCGCCGGGCCCGGACACCGGTGACGACGATCCAGCCCAGGGTCGCCACCGTCAGGATCGGATAGATCAGTCCGGCCCAGGCCTCGTACCAGGGACGGCTGATCTCCCAGCGATTCGTCTGCAGGCTCGCGAGCGCGTTGGGCACCGCGGTGACCGCTACGATCAGCCACACCCACCACAGCGCCCGCGCACCCGGCTTGTCGCGCCACGGCCCGTGCAGCAGCCAGACCAACAGCGGCACCACCAGCACCCAATGTGCAGTCCACGACACCGGCGAGGCCAGCAGCTCGAACAGCACGACGACCAACAGCGACCCGAGCCGATCACGACGCCGCGGATACAGGCCCAGCGCCCACCACGCCGCCACGGCCAGTGCAGCGGTCAACGCGACGACCACAATCCATTGCACACCCATGCCGGGGTCATATCCCAGCACGCGAGCGATGCCCCCGCGCCAGGACTGGTTGTAGACGTTGCCGATGGTGAAGAGGCGGTCCTTGCCGATCCAGTCGGTGAAGAAGTACCGAACCCTGTCTCCGGCAACAAGATACGAGACGCCGAGCGTCGCGAAGAACACCACCGCCGAGAACGCCGCGGCCGCCCAGCGCCGCATCCCGACGAAGTACAGGCCGGTGATCGCCGGGGTCAGCTTGATGCCCGCGCCCAGTCCGACGAGCAGTCCCGACACCCACCAGCGCGAGCTATATGCCGCCACCATGACCATCAGCAAGAGAAAGACACCGACGGTAGCGTGCTTGATGTTGCCGACGATCGGCTCGAGCCACAGGGCCCCTGCGGTCCACAACATGGCGATGCGCTTGTTGTCGGCGTCGATCATCTTCTGACTGATCCGGACGATGGCGTACAGCGCGGCGACGATACCCACCCGCCAGGCGAGCGCGACCAGCCCAAAGGGCAGCAGATGCAGCGGGTAGAACACCATCGCCGCGAACGGCGGGTAGACGAACGGCATGGTCTCGTTGTGCGCCGGATCGAGATAGGCCACGTCGTACAGCGTGGCCGGGTGGTCCAGCGCCGCGCCGCCGGCCACGTAGATATGGAAGTCGATCGGGTCGGTCATGCTGCTGACCACCACTGACACCACGGCGCTGATCAGTAGCACCAGCGGAGCCAGCGACTGCCAGCGTTGCGTGCCCCAGCCTGTCAAGGCGCCCATGCATCCCCCACGCGTCGACGTTCGTCGCGTCTAGATTAGATACAAGAGCGCCTTGTTGCAGTACTTTGGGCGCCGATAGTTATTGCCCCGCAAGACAATTCACAATCAGCAAAATATGGCAAATATATTTGTGGGGCTCAGCTGGGAAACCCGGAAGACGAGCAATGTCCGGAGGTCTGCTTACTTAAATTGCAGAAATTGGGCAGCAATCGAATGTGTGCGCGCACCGAAAGAGCCCAATCAGCTGTCGTGGCGGTTTGGCTTCAGGGGGCCGCCACCGCTACGCGACGACCCGTCACGACCATCCAGCCCAGCGTCGCCATAGCCACGATGACGTAGATCAAGCTGGCCCACGCCTGGTACCACGGTCGGCTGAACTGCCACAAGCCAGGCTCGGCGAGCGCCAGCAGGCTGGGAACGCTGACGAACGTCACCCCGACCCATACCCACCCGAGTACCCGGGCGCCCGGTTTGTCGCGCCACACGCCCGTAAACAACCAGATGATCAACGGCACCAACCAGATCCAGTGGTGCACCCAGGAAATCGGTGACGCGAGCAGCCCGAAAATCTCGACGACCAACAACGAGCCCAACCGGTCGCGCGTCTGCGCACCCGCGCCCAGTGCCTGCCATGCCAGCACGGCCAACACAGCCGTAACGGCGAGCACCGACAGGACCAGCGGCCCGTGCCCAGCGTCATACCCCAGAATCCTGGAGATGACACCACTCCAGGATTGGTTGATGGCCGTGCCGACCGGGACCGCAAACTTGCCGATCAGACCAGTGAAGTAGAAGCGCGTCTCACTCGGCACCAGGAGCGCCGACAGACCCACCGTGGCAATGAATACCACTGCCGAAGTCACGGCTACCGTCCAGCGGCGCATCCCGACGAAGTAGAAGCCGGAGATCGCCGGGGTCAGTTTCACGCCAGTGGCCAACCCAACCAGCAGACCCGACACCCACCATCTGGTGCTGTACGCCGCGTACATCACAGCGAGGGTCAGGAAAACCCCGAGCTGGCCCATGTTCAAGCAAACCCGCACCGGCTCGAGCCAGATAACACCCGCAGTCCACAGCATCGCCTCTTGGCGTCCGCCATTGCCCACCAGAAGCTGCGCCATTCGCACGATCCCGTACGTCGCGGCCAGAATTCCCAACTGCCACAACAGCCCTGCCAAGGCGAACGGCAGAAAGTTCAGTGGGTAGAACAGCATCGCGGCGAACGGCGGATAAATGAACGGCAAAGGCTCGGTCGGTGACTGACCCGCCATCGGCGACTGGCCGGAATAGACCAGCGAATACAGCGTGTTGGGGTGCTCCAGCGCTGCGCCACCCAGAACGTAGACGTGCAAGTCGACCAAATTGGGCGGGCTCGGGATGGTCACGGCGAGCAGAACTACGGCACTGACAATCAACAGCGCCGGTGCCAGACGCCGGCGGCGGTCGGTTAGCGGCGCGACGTCAAGCACGACGGCCCGTTCGGATGATCGAGCCCAGCGTCAACAGTTCAGCCACGATGTAGAACGTCTCCCCCCGGGCTGAAAATATTTCGGCCTGCTCATTTGCCAGATATTGACCTTGGCAAAGAATAAGGGGTTGAACACGCTGCGGCCAAACTGACCGCCAGTTGCTGCGTTACCTGCTTCCGCGCCGCGGCTGCCACAGCACCAGTGCGGTGCTGGGCTTGCGGACGCGTTCGAGTTCGGCCGTCACTTCGGACAGCCGGGCCTGCAGCGCCTCGACCTGATTGGTCAGCTCGATGATGCGCTTGATGCCGGCCAGGTTGACGCCCTCGTCCTGAGACAGCCGCTGCACCTCGCGCAGCAGGTCGACGTCGTGCTGCGAATAACGTCGACCTCCGCCCGAGGTCCGCTGGGGGCTGACCAGGCCGAGCCGGTCGTATGTCCGCAACGTCTGTGCGTGCATACCGGCCAGCTCGGCGGCCACCGAAATCAGGAAGGTACGGGCTTCCTCAGTTTTTCGTCGTGCACTCACTGTGTCCTCGGTTCTTCGCGCATGCGCTCATCACAGGGACCCTGCCCAACCGGCCCGCGGATCAAATCCGCTGGCCCGCTCCGCCTTTGCGTACGCCTCCAACGCCTCGGCCGCTTCGCCTTCGAGGTTCGGTGGCACGGCCACCTTCACCGTGACCAGCAGGTCGCCATGGCCACCGGCGCTGCCGCGCTTGGGCACACCGCGCCCACGCACCCGCAGGATGCGTCCGTCCGACGTACCCTTCGGCACGCGCACACCGACCTTGCCTTCCAGCGTCGGCACGGAAAGCGTTGTCCCCAAGGCTAACTCGTGGAAGCTCACCGGAACGGTGACGGTCAGGTCATCACCGTCACGGCCGAATACCTTGTCGGGCCGGACGTGCACGGTGACGTACAGGTCGCCCGAGGGCGCCCCGCGCAGACCCGCTTCGCCTTGACCCGCAAGCCGGATGCGCTGACCGTCGATCACCCCCGGAGGGATGCGCACGTTGATGGTGCGCGTCCGGGTGGAGACGCCGGTGCCCCGGCACTCGTCGCACGGGTGCTCGATGATCGAGCCCGTGCCACGGCACTCGGTACACGGCTCCGAAAAGCCGAACGCACCCTGGTTGCGGTTGATGACGCCGGCGCCGTTGCAGTTCGGGCACACCTTCGGGCTGGTGCCCGGGCGCGCGCCGCTGCCGTGGCAGTTGGTGCAGGGTGCCGGGCTGGTCAGGCGCAGCGGCATCGCCACGCCCTTGGTCGCTTCGAGGAAGCTCAGCTCGGTTTCGGTTTCCAGGTCGTTGCCGCGGCGCGGCCGGCTGGGGCGCGGCTGCTGCGCTCCCCGGCCGAACAGGCCGCCGAACAGGTCACCGATGTTGGCGCCGCCGGTCTGCCCGGCCTGGTCGAACAGGTCGCCCAGGTTGAACTCCGACGTGTCGCCGCCGAAACCTCCGAAGCCGCCACCGCCACCGCCACCACCGAAGCGACGGCCGAATCCACCGCTGGCGAAAAGCCTTCGGGTTTCGTCGTATTCGGCACGCTTGGCGTCGTCGGTGAGAACTTCCTTGGCCTCGGTCGCTGCCTTGTAGCGTTCCTCGGCTGCCGGGTTGTTCGGGTTGCGGTCCGGATGGTTGTCGGCCAGCACCTTGCGCGCGGTGCGCTTGATCTCATCCTTCGTGGCGTCAGAGGTGACGCCGAGTTCCTTGTAAAAGTCCTTCTCGACCCATTCACGTTGAGCCATGTCGCGTCACCTCCTCAGCGTCGCTCGGTTACTCGTTTGATTCTGGTTTCTGTTCGGTCGCAGCGGCGGCATTGGTGGGCGTGTCGGGCGTATCAGCTGCGGGTTCGGCGTCGACGACACCGACCATCGCATGCCGCAGCACCTGCTCCCCGAGCTTGTAGCCGGGACGCATGACGGTCCCCAACACCGGGTTGGAGCCGTCGCCCTCGTGCTGAACGGCCTCGTGGAGCGACGGGTCGAACTCGTCACCCTCGGCGCCGAACGACGTCAGACCGAGGCTCTCCAGCGCACCGGAAAGCTTGTCAGCCACCGACTTCAGCGGGCCGGCCTCCAGATCACCGTGGGCGCGAGCCCGCTCGAGATCGTCGAGCACCGGCAAGAACTGCTGCACGACAATGGCTTTGGCGCGCTCCGCCGCAGCCTGTTCCTGGCGGATCGCCCGCTTGCGGTAGTTGTCGTACTCGGCCTTGAGCCGCTGCAGATCTGCCTTGAGCTCGGCGGCTTCGTCGGACACCGGAGACCCGGCGGCCTCGCCGGAGGCCGGGGCCCCCGGCGCCGACCCCTCGGGGGCCGACGCCGGAGCGCCCTCACGCTTTTCGCCGGTTTCCGGATCGATGCGCCGCTTGTCGGTGATGGTCACCGGCTCGTGCGAATCGTCCTGGCTCACTTGTTCTCCTGATCGTCCTCGACAACCTCGGCGTCCACGACGTTGTCATCGGCAGCGCCGCCCGCAGCACCCGCGGCTCCACCACCGGCGGCCTGCTCGGCCTGAGTGGCCTCGTAGATCGCCTGGCCCAGGGCCTGGCTCTCGACACCCAGCTTCTCCATGGCCGTCTTGATGGCGGCGATGTCGGTGCCGGCGAGCGCGGTCTTGGCCTCGGCGATGGCACCGTCGACCTTGGTCAAGGTGTCCTCGGGGACCTTCGAGCCGCCCTCGGCTTCACGCTGGTCCTTGACGAACTTCTCCGTCTGGTAGACCAGCGACTCGGCCTGGTTGCGGACGTCGGCCTCTTCACGACGCTTCTTGTCCTCTTCGGCGTGCGCCTCGGCGTCCTTGATCATCCGGTCGATCTCATCCTGGGACAGGCCGGAGCCTTCCTGGATCTTGATCGTGTTTTCCTTGCCGGTGCCCTTGTCCTTGGCGGTGACGTGCACGATGCCGTTGACGTCGATGTCGAAGGTGACCTCGATCTGCGGCACACCACGCGGGGCCGGCGGGATGCCGGTCAGCTCGAAGCTGCCGAGCAGCTTGTTGTGCGCAGCGATTTCGCGCTCGCCCTGGAAGACCTGAATCTGCACCGACGGCTGGTTGTCGTCGGCCGTGGTGAAGGTCTCGGACCGCTTGGTCGGGATGGTGGTGTTGCGCTCGATCAGCTTGGTCATCACGCCACCCTTGGTCTCGATACCGAGGGACAGCGGGGTGACGTCAAGCAGCAGAACGTCTTTCACCTCACCCTTGAGCACGCCGGCCTGCAGCGCGGCACCGACGGCCACGACCTCGTCCGGGTTGACGCCCTTGTTGGGCTCCTTGCCACCGGTGAGTTCCTTGACCAGTTCGGTCACGGCGGGCATACGGGTCGAGCCACCGACGAGGACCACGTGGTCGATGTCGGAGACCGAGATGCCGGCGTCCTTGATGACCTGCTGGAACGGCTTGCGGGTGCGGTCCAGCAGATCCTGGGTGATGCGCTGGAACTCCGAACGCGTCAGCTGCTCGTCGAGGAACAGCGGGTTCTTGTCCGCATCGACCGTGATGTACGGCAGGTTGATCGAGGTGCTCTGGCTCGAGCTCAGTTCGATCTTCGCCTTCTCCGCAGCCTCACGCAGACGCTGCATCGCCATCTTGTCCTTGGTCAGGTCAATGCCGCTGGTGCCCTTGAACTTCTCCACCAGCCAGTCGACGATGCGCTGGTCCCAGTCGTCACCACCGAGGTGGTTGTCACCGGAGGTCGCCTTGACCTCGACGACGCCCTCGCCGATTTCCAGCAGCGAGACGTCGAAGGTGCCGCCACCGAGGTCGAAGACCAGGATGGTCTGTTCCTTCTCGCCCTTGTCCAGGCCGTAGGCCAGGGCGGCCGCGGTCGGCTCGTTGACGATGCGGAGCACGTTCAGGCCGGCGATCTGACCGGCTTCCTTGGTGGCCTGACGCTGGGCGTCGTTGAAGTAGGCCGGGACGGTGATCACGGCGTCGGTGATGTCCTCACCGAGGTACGCCTCCGCGTCGCGCTTCAGCTTCTGCAGCGTGCGCGCGCTGATCTCCTGCGAGGTGTAGTTCTTGCCATCGATCTCGACAGTCCAGTCGGTGCCGATGTGCCGCTTCACCGAACGGATGGTCCGGTCGACGTTGGTCACTGCCTGGTTCTTCGCGGGCTGGCCGACCAGCACCTCGCCGTTGCGCGCAAAGGCGACGACCGACGGGGTGGTGCGGGAGCCCTCAGAGTTGGCTACGACGACGGGGTCGCCGCCCTCCAGCACCGAGACGCAAGAGTTGGTGGTCCCGAGGTCGATACCGACCGCACGAGCCATAGTGATGCCTCCTGATAGACATTGTTGGATGATCTGAGCGAACTACGCTCAAGCTTGCTATCAGACGGGGCCGCCTGTCAAGCCGAACTTGAGCCAAGTGCACTCAACTTGTTGTCGCTGAGTCCAACCTGGGCGGTTCGCGATCTATTCCCGATTCCCCAACAATGCCTATCCGGCCCGATCCACGCTGGTCAGGCGCCTCCCACGGCGATCATCGCCCGCACCGAGTCCGGCAAGTCCGCCGTCGACCAGTCCGCCCGCTGGGGCTCCCCGTAAGCGACGGAGAACGGCACGATGCCGGCCCAGGCGGTGGTCTCCTCGTCGGGTTCGGCCATCGGACCGCCGTTGACCTTGTAGACCCAGTCGCCGTCGACGATCGGCAGCGAGATGACATTGGTCGCCGCGATCTCCTTCGGCAACATCGCGCGCACTTCGGCGGTACGGCCGGGGATCAACAACTCACTGAAGCGCTCGAGCAAGGCTGCCCGATCCGCACGGCGCGCAGGTTGCACCTCGCCGTACAGCACTGCAGACCGGTAATGCACCGAAGAGTCAAAAGTGCTGTGCGCCACCACAAGTGCATCCATGGCCGTCACACAGAAGGCGACCTGCTTCCCTGCGCTCTTGACGCCCAGCGTGCCCGCGCCGGTCGAGCCGTGGATGAGAATCCGATCCTCGTGACGGACGTACAAAGTCGGCACCGCAAGGGGCCGGACCTTGCCGTTCGGACGTGCCACGTCGCCGACGTTCAGCACGCCCCACCACTGCTCATCGAGAAACTCCTCGAGGGCGGCGCGCGCCGTCGACTGTCGGCCGTACTTACGGGTGACCTTTTCCATGCTTCAAGATCACCATGAATGCGGCCTTGTCTGAACAGCCAGAAATGATGTTCTGGCCAGGCCAGTATTCTGTCGAGATGGCCCGTCACACCCGGCTGGTGCATCTACCTCTCGACAGCACCGATCTCAGTGGCAGGTCGATCGCGAGTCAGCTCGTGGCCTTGATTGCCGCCGGGCAGGTCGGCGACGGGGACTGGCTGCCGTCCACCCGCGCGCTCGCCCACGACCTCGGGACCTCACGAACGATGGTCGCTGCCGCCTACGACGAGCTGGTCGCTGCCGGATTTCTCGAAGGTGTGCCCGGCGCCGGCACCCGGACCACCGCCGGCGCCACGGCCGCAGCCCGGGCCGGGCTGTCCAGCCGCGCGCCCCGCCTCGACGACCAAACCGCGGTGTCGAAGCGGGCTGACGTGGCGCACCAGACCGACTCCGTCGTTGACCTTCGCCCCGGCTCCCCTGACACCGGGCTCATCGACATGCGGGCGTGGAACCGTGCGTGGCGGGCCGCGGCGGCGTCCCGACCGACGACGCTCTCGCCGTGGCAGGACACCGACGGCGCCTTCACCGCCGCCATGTCCCACCACCTCCGCATCAACCGGGGCGTCGACACCGACACTGTTTTCGACATTCCAGGATCGACTGCCGCCGTCCAGACACTGGCTGCGGTCAGTGGCCTCACCCGCTGTTATCTCGAGTCGCCCTGCTACCCCGCCGCGGCGGAGGAATTCGCCCGCGCCGGCTTGGAGCCCATCTTCATCCCCGTCGACCATGACGGGCTGCGCGTCAGCACGCTCGGCGATGAAGCCGGCATTGTCTACACGACACCGGCGCATCAGTACCCACTCGGACACCGACTCTCGGTGAACCGGCGAGCCGAACTCGTCGCATGGGCCAAGCGGACCGGGTCGATCGTCATCGAAGACGACTACGACGGCGAGTTCCGCTACGGCGTTGCGCCGCTGCCCGCCATCCGGTCGATTCCCGGCGCCGGGGCACACGTCGCCTACGTCGGCACCGCGTCGAAGATGCTCGCGCCGAGCCTGGGCGCCGCCTGGTTGGTGCCACCCCTGCCCCTGCGCGACGCGGTCCAGACCTATCTTCGCGATCACCGCATCGCGGTGTCCACCATCACGCGTATCGCCCTCACCGAACTGATCACCGCTGGGGACCTGCAACGACACCTGGCGAGGGCCGGCCGTGAATATCGTTGCCGCCGCGACATTCTGATCACCGAGCTCGAAGCCCGGTGCCCAAATCTGGAGGTACTCGGTGTCCAGGCGGGGCTGCACGTCGCCATCCTGCTGCCCGACGGCCACCGCGACCGCGACATTGCCCAACGACTCAAGGCCGATGGCCTCATCGTCTCTCCGCTGTCGACGTTCCCCCAGCGGGCCGGCTCCGAGATCAACGGCCTGGCAGTGAATTTCGCGCGGATGGACCGAGTGATCGCGCAGCGATTCGCCGATGGTATTGCCACGGCGATCAAATAGCGCCCCCTAGAACGGTGCCGGTTGGTCCCAGTCTTCTTCTGCGGCGAGGGCTTGCTCGATCTCGCGGTGGCGGCGCCACTCCTCTGTCGCGATGCGTTCTTCGTTGATCATCCGGGCTTCATTGATGAGTTCCTGGCGTTCTTGGGCTCGGGTGCGTCTGCGTTTGGGCATGCAGTACCCGCGGCCCGGTGTACGCACCGGCTCCTGGTTGACTTCGGGCGTGCCACTCGGTGTGGCCAGTTGTGGGTACCAGTGCGCGCCTTCGGGTTTGGTGATGTACGTGTGCCCGGTGGGGGCGGTCCACACCACTGTCCCGTCTGGGAATTGTTGATCGCGCCAGTGGTGGAACGTTTTCAGCAAATGATGAAACCGGCACAGGGCTTTGAGGTTGGACGGATGGGTCGGCCCTGCCGGGTGGGGCACGGTGTGGTCGATGTCGCACGCTTGCGCGGGCCGGTCACAGTCCGGGAAGCGGCAGGTCAGGTCGCGGCAGCGGACGAACTCGGCCAGCTTGGCCGAGGGCCGGTAGCGCGGCTCGGCCGCATCCGGCGGAACGCCCACCTGGCGGATGGTCGCGCCGTCGGCGAGGCGAGCGACCTGCTCGGCCGGGATCTGCCCATATCCGGGCAGCAATCCCGGCGCGCCACCGTCGAGGGTGTCGGCGCCGGCGATCACGTGGATCACCGCGCGGGTACCCACGGTCGCAGCGGGCAGATCCGCAGTGGCTGCTGCCGCGCAGTGAGGTTCCCCGCACGCACACCGCAGCCGGTCGCCGCGGGCGAGGGCGTCGATGGCGGCAGCACGCCGCTGATCATGGGACCGCCCATCGTTGCGGCATACCCCGCGTGCCAAGTCGTCCAGGACCACGTCGAGCACCGCGGCGGTCGCCGCATCCACTGTTCCGCAGACACTGGCGCACCCCGGGCCGCAAGCACGAATATCGAGGTAGCGGGCTTGTGACGGGGGCCGGGGTGCATGGACCCCGGCCTGATCGGAGGCAGCGATGATCGCATCGATACGTTGCTCCATCTTCGGTTTCGACAACCGCCCCCACGCCACGATTCTCGCGGCCAGATCCGCGTCGACCTGTTCGGCGACGTCGTCGTCGATGATCAGGTCGGTGCGCGAGACGATCATCGCGACCATCACCGCATCGATCAGGCCTTTGGCATAGACCGCTGCCACCTTCGGCAGGCGGGTACGCAACGTCACCGCGCGGTCCACCTGCGCCTGCGCGCGTTTGCGGGACACCCCGAGCGCGGCGGCCACTTCCACGATCAGTCCGGCATACCCGTCGATCGCCCAATACCGCTTTTCCACATCATCATCGGGAGCCCGTAGCGCCCACAAATCACTGATCGCCGCCAGCCGGCGCGCCCCGGCAGCGTTCTCCTCACGAGTGGCGAGGGTGATCGCGTCGACCGCCGCGGCCGCAGCGGGGGGATCACTGCTTGATTCGAACATACTTGCGATACTACGCCCGCCCACCGACAAGAAAGCCCCACCAGCAAGAGTGGCATCAGCGACGATTAGGGCGCCTAAATAGCACTGCCGCAGCAGGATTCGCGTGGCGCGGGCACCGCGAGACGGGAATCGTCGATGCTTAGCCCGACTAGCCGAAACTGGCGCATAAGTATTAGGTGAACTAACCGTCGAGGCTCCCAATGGGGGCGGTCGGCAGCGTCCCAACACGCGCACGGCGGTTAGGTCAACTAAGCGCCGACGATGGGGACGACAGACCCACTGGCCGAACGCTAATCTCCCACCATGAGCTACGCCGACCAAACAGCCTGGCGCACAATCCAACAGCACCTGTCTGCGGAATACCGGATCAAGCCCGGCATGGAGCCGACCGAGGAGTGGTGGGACTGGCAGGGGCACCACATCCACCTGGATACGTACCGCAACCCGGACTCGCCGGTGAAGGTCGTCCTGTTCCACGGCGTCGGCACCAACGGTCGTCAGATGAGCACCATCGCCGGCGCTCCCCTCGCGAGGCGCGGATACGAGACCATCGCCGTCGACATGCCGGGCTACGGGGTCACCGAGGTCGCGCCGGGCGCGCTGGTGACCTACGACGACTGGGTCGCCGCCGGAGTCGATCTCGTTGCGGCCGAACGCAAACGCGACGACCGCCCGATCCTGCTGTACGGCCTCAGCGCCGGCGGGATGCTGACTTACCACGTCGCCGCGATCAGCCCGCACGTCGCGGGCATCGTGGGGATGACGTTCCTCGATCAGCGCAATCCCCGGGTTCAGGTCGAGACGGCGCTCAACCCCGCCATAGGTCGGCTCGGCGGACCGATGATGAGCCGCGTCGCCCGGACACCGCTGCGCCGCATGCGCATCCCGATGTGGGCGGTGAGCAAGATGCACACCCTGGTCAACGACAAGACGGCGCTGCGGGCCTGTCTCGCCGACCGCACCTCGGCCGGGAACTGGGTCACGATGGCGTTCCTCGCCTCGTACATGGCCTACCAGCCGGCCGTCGAACCCGAGGACTTCACCACCTGCCCGGTGCTGCTGACCCAGCCCGGCGCCGACCGGTGGACACCGCAGCATCTCAGCGACCCGTTCCTGGACCGGATCACCAAGGTGCCGGTCACGAAGAAGGTGCTCGACAACGCCGGTCACTACCCGATCGAGCAGCCGGGCCTGGACCAGATGGTCGACGCCATCGACGAGTTCGCTCAGACCCTCGCCACCCGGTAAGCCGGGCCTGCGAAACCCGGCATGGACACGGCGTCGCGGATTTAGAGTCAGGTACACCCGCCGGACCGGCAAAGGAGTGCCCATGACAACCACCGCTCCCGTCGACGTCCTGGTCGTCGGCGCCGGGATTTCCGGCATCGGAATGGCATATCACCTCAAGACTTTTCGGCCGGGTACGTCGTTCGTGGTTTTGGAGGGACGAGACGCGATCGGCGGCACCTGGAGCCTGCATCAGTATCCGGGCATCCGGTCCGACTCGGACATGCCGACCTTCGGCTACGGCTTCAAGCCGTGGACGCACCGCAAGTCCATCGCCGACGGGCACATCATCCTGGACTATCTGGAGCAGACCGTGGAGGAGAACGGGCTCGCCGACCACATCCGATTCGGCTACCACGTGGAATCGGCGAATTTCGATTCCCAGCAAGCACTTTGGACCGTCACCACCACCCACGAGGGCCAGACCGAGACGTTCACGTCACGCTTTCTGTTCCTCGGCACCGGGTACTACGACTACGAGAATCCGTATCTGCCCGACTTTCCGGGTCGCGAGGATTTCGAGGGTCCGGTGATCCACCCCCAACTGTGGCCGAAGGATCTGGACTACGCCGGTAAGAACGTCGTCGTCATCGGCAGCGGCGCCACCGCCGTCACCCTGATCCCGAACATGGCCGACAAGGCCGCGCACGTCACCATGCTGCAGCGCTCCCCGAGTTACGTGTTCTCGATACCGGCGTCCGACCCGATCGCCAACGTGCTCAACAAGGTGCTCGGCCATGAGCGGGCATACAAGATCGTGCGACGCAAGAACATCGCACTGAACCGCGGCCTGTTCAAGATGTGCATGCGCTACCCGAAACTGATGCGAAAACTGTTGATCGCCAACGTGGCTCGGCAGCTGCCCAAGAATTTCGATGTCGACACCCACTTCACCCCCAAGTACAACCCGTGGCAGCAACGCCTGGCCATGGTCCCCGACGGCGACCTGTTCAAGATGGTCGCGTCCGGCAAGGCCTCGATCGTCACCGACCACATCGAGCGGTTCACCAAGCACGGCATCCTGCTGAAATCCGGGCAGGAGCTGGCCGCCGACATCATCATCTCGGCGACCGGCCTGAACATGACGCCGTTCGGCAAGATCGCCCTGAGCGTCGACGGGCACCTGCTGCATCTACCCGACCTCACCGTCTACAAGGCGATGATGCTCTCCGGCGTGCCCAATTTCGCATTCGCGGTCGGCTACACCAACATCGCCTGGACGTTGAAGGTCGATCTGGTGTGCGAGCACTTCTGCCGGATGCTCGACTACATGGACGAGCATGGCTACGACAAGGTGGTGCCCGTCCTGGAAGACGGGACCATGGCACGAGTTCCGTTGCTGGACATGACCTCCGGGTACGTCCAACGGGCCGTCGCAAAGTTCCCGCGCGGCGGCACCTATGGCCCGTGGGCGTTCAAGCATGCCTACGAGATGGACCAGGAACGATTGCGCAACGGACCCATCGAGGACCCCGCACTGGTCTTCACGCCCGCCGCCGCCCCGCTATCCGTGGTCTGACCGAAGGAGCGATCATGAAAGCCGACTTCTTTTTCATCAGCCACGGCGAGCGTTGCGCCGCTTGGCATCTGACCGCCGAGAGTGACGCGCTGGCCGGTCAGACCGGGCGGCCGTGCGTGGTCATGGCCCACGGCTTCGGCGGAACCCGCGACTCGGGCCTGCTGGCGTTCGCGGAGCCGTTCGCCGCCGCCGGGATGGACGTGGTGGTGTTCGACTACCGCGGCTTCGGCGATTCGGAAGGCGAACCACGCCAATATATCTCGGTGAAGAAGCAACGTCAGGACTACCACGCCGCCATCGATGCCGCCCGGAACCTGCCGGGCGTCGACCGCGACCGCATCGCCTTGTGGGGCACCTCATATTCGGGAGGGCATGTCATCGCTGTGGCCGCCGCAGACCAGAGGGTGGCCGCAGTGGTGTCACTGTGCCCCGCGACCGACGGCCTGGCCGCGCTGGTACAGGCGTATCACGAGGCCGGAGCCGGGCCGCTGGCCCGCATGGTCGCGCATGGAGTGCTCGATGCCGTAGGAGCGCGCCTCGGCCGCCGTCCGCACAACCTGCCACTGACCGGGCACCATGGCGACACCGCAGTGCTCACCACGCCCGGCGCCGAAGAGGCGTACGTGGCCATGGCCGGCCCGACCTGGCGCAACGAATTCACCGCCCGCACGGCGCTGGAGATCGCGTTCAACCGACCGACCGTGCACGCCAGCCAGCTGGAATGCCCGCTGCTCGTCCAGATCGGCACCAACGACCTCATCGCGCCGCCGGCGCCGCGCGCCGCGCCGCCAAAAAGGCGGGGTATCTGGCCCATCTGTGCGAATACCCCGCCGACCACTTCGACTTCTACGACGGGCCTGTCCACGAGGCCGCCCTCGCCGACGAAATCACCTTCCTGACCCGCGTCCTCGATCCGATCCGGTCGACCGACGTGCATTTGCGGTCGACGCACCCACCGACACCCAGGCTGGCGGTCAAACTGCCGTGGTGAACGGATCGGCTTGGCATGATCTGCACCGAGTGTTGATCGAAAGGGCGGGCTGAATGTTCGACAGGGTTGTGGCGACGACGCGCAACTGGCTGGAAGTGGCCCGCTACGGCGGGCTCGAGACAGGCGAAGAGCCGTCGCCGTACGACGTCGTCGCCCAGGGCCGGATCCACAAGCTGCGGCGGTACCGCACCAGCGGCGAGAAGGGCCGCCCCCAGGTGCTGCTGGTGCCGCCGCTGATGCTGACGGCCGATGTGTTCGACGTGTCGCCGCAGGCCAGCGGCGTGCGCACGCTCATCGCGCACGGTATCGACCCATGGGTCATCGACTTCGGCTCGCCGGAGAAGGAAGCCGGCGGCCTGGAGCGCAACCTGGCTGATCACGTGCTGGCAGCGGACGCGGCCATCGACGAGATGTGTGCCCTCACCGGCGGCGACGTGCACCTGGCCGGCTACTCGCAGGGCGGCATGTTCTGCTACCAGGCCTCGGCGTACCGGCGCAGCGTCGGCATCGCCAGCGTCATCACCTTCGGCAGCCCGGTGGACCTGAGCAAAACCGCCCCGATGGGCGTCCCGGCAGAAATCGCCATTCCCGGCATGGGATTCGTCATGGAGAACGTCCTGCGGGGCCGGTCCGTGCCGGGCTGGGCGACCCGGCTGGGGTTCCAGCTACTCGACCCCGTGAAAGCCGTGACGGGCCAGCTGCAGTTCCTGTTCGCGCTGCACGACCGCGATGCCCTGCTGCCCCGCGAAGGGCAGCGCCGCTACCTGATGAACGACGGCTGGGTGGCGTGGCCCGGCCCGGCGCTCGCCGAGTTCCTGCAGCAGTTCCTGGTGCACAACCGGATGTTGACGGGCGGATTCACCATCGCCGGACGACCGGTGACGCTCGCCGACATCACGTCGCCGATTCTGGCGTTCGTCGGAGATGTCGACGAAATCGCTCCGCCGGCCTCGGTACGCGGAATCCTGGGTGCTGCGCCGCGTGCGGATATCTTCGAAAGCACCTTGCACGCAGGGCATTTCGGTCTGGTTGTGGGCAGCACCGCGACGTCGCACACCTGGCCGCTGGTGGCCGACTGGATGCGGTTTGCCGAGGGCAAGGGCCCGCAGCCGGAGCACGTCACCAAGGTCGACGCAATGACCACCGCCGCCGAACCGGCGCCGGCGGGGCCGGGCGAGGGTGTCCAGACACTGATCGACGCCGGCCGCATGGTCGCGGGCTCCGTCGCACGTTCGGTCGGTGACGTCCGCGGCATGTTCGGCACGGTGTCGCGCCAGATGCCCCGGCTGGCGCGCATCCGGAGACTGGACGCGAACACGCGAATCTCGTTGGCGCTCTTGTTCGATGAGCAGGCCCAGCACGCGCCCAACGACGTCAGCTTCATGTACGAGGACCGCAGCTACACCTACGGCGAGAACAAGGTGCGCATCGACGCGGTGGTCCGCGGTCTGCTCGCCGCGGGCGTGCGTGCCGGTGAGCACGTCGGTGTGTTGATGGGGACCCGTCCGTCGGCGCTGGCGGTGGTGACGGCGCTCAACCGCATCGGCGCGGTGGCCGTGATGCTGCGCCCCGGCGCCGACACGGCGCGCGAGGTCGAGCTCGGCAAGGTCAACCGCGTCATCGCCGACCCCGAACATTCCGAGGCCGACTTCGCAGGCCGACCGCTGCACACCTTCCTGCTCGACACGCCCTACCTCAACCGGGACCGCACCCTGACCGCGCTGGAGATCGGCGAGACCAACGCCGTGCGCATCCCCGACTGGTACCGTCCCAACCCGGGCCGTGCCGGTGAGCTCGCGTTCATCTTCTTCGGCGGCCCGGACGACGACCCCCGCCCCATCCGAGTCACCAACGGCCGCTTCGGTTTGTCGGCGTACGGCACCGCGACGTCGGCGACGCTGAACAACTCCGACACCGTCTACAGCATCAACCCGATCTACCACACCTCCGGTCTGCTGACGGGCATCGGCGGAGCGGTCGCGGGTGGCAGCCGGCTGGCGATGGCCACCGACCTGGACCCGACGACATTCTGGACGGAAGTACGCCGGTACGGCGTGACCATCGTCTGCTACACCTGGGCGCAGCTGCGGCCGCTGGTCAACGCCGCCCCGCAGCCCGCCGAGCGCAACCACTCGGTCCGGCTGTTCGTCGGCTCCGGTATGCCTCGCGGCCTGTGGCGCCGGGTCCTCGACCGGTTCGCCCCGGCCGGCGTCCTCGACTTCTGGTCCACCAGTGAGGGCGAGGCCATCCTGGCCAACGTCAACCCGGCCAAGCCAGGATCGCTGGGCCGGCCCCTGCCGGGCAGTGCCACGGTCGAGGTCGTGCGGTGGGATCCGGAAGCGCAGCAGGTTGTTTCGGGCGCGGACGGTTACGCGATCCGCTGTGCCGACGACGAGACGGGCCTGCTGTTGGTGAAGATCAGTTCCGCGACCACCGCGTCCGCGCCGCCGCTGCGCAATCTGTTCGAGGCCGGTGATGCCTGGTTCTCCAGCGGCAGCCTCGTCAGCCGGGACAGTGACGGTGACTACTGGCTGATCGACTCCGTCGACACTCAGATCCACACCGCCGGCGGGATCGTGGCCTCGTTGCCGATCACCGCAGCCCTCGGGAAGCTGCCCAACGTCGACCTGGTGCACACATACGGAGTCCCATCCGACGACCACGAAGTGGCCGTCGCGGCCCTGTCACTGATCGCTGGGCAGGACATCACCGCCGCCGACCTGGACGAGGCGCTCGCGAACCTGCCTGCCGAGGAGCGGCCCGCATTCGTCCGTGTTGTCGACGAGCTGCCGATGACACCGTGGCACCGCCCCGTCGCCGGCCCGCTGCGCCGCGACCCGTTGCCGCCCCCGGGCCGCCACTTCACCCGCATGGACGACGGCAGTTACCAGAAAAGCTGAGACAAGCCTGACGGATCTGTCAATAATTTGTCGCAAGGTCGGGCCTACGGAAGTTGGAGACATGAAGAAGTCCGCAGCTGCAGTGCTGTTCCTGTTGGCGTCCGCGGCCGTGCCGGCCGTCAGTACGCCTGTCACCCACGCTGATGTGTGCGCCAACGTCGGCGGTCGGCACGTCAGCGCGGGCGGCTGTACCAACGTCGCCGGTGACGCCGCGGTGGCCGCTGCCGTCGCGGCGCCGGAGGACGCTGCCGCCCAGGCCGCGGCGGGCCGTCCGCCGTGCTACACCCCGGCCGGGGTGCCTTACTACACGCCGGGCGACTTGCCTTGTAACTGAGGCCCTTTAGGCTGCCGGCATGCACAAATCTCTGCAGCGGGCCGCCGTCATCGCCGCGGCCGCCTTGGCGCCCATGGCCCTCACCGCAGCGATCGTCCCTGCCGTGAGTCACGCGGACTGCGACAACGGCACCTGGTGGGACCCGGTGCAGAACCGGTGCCAGGCCCCGCTGGTGCAGAACTGTCCCGGCGGCTGGTGGGACCCGAACATCAACAGCTGCCGTCCTCCGGTCTCGACGACGCCGCTCGACTGTCGTGACGGCGCGTGGTGGGACCCGATCAACAACATCTGCCGACCGCCGGTACTGCCTCCGCAGTAACCTGTTAGCCGATGAACCACCATCGGCTGATCGCCCTCGTCGCTGCTTCTGTCCCGCTGCTCGCCGGCTGCGACGGCACCACCCCCGGAAGCCCGAAGTCGGGGGTGCCCACCGGAGAATCACCGTCGGCGAGCACACCGACACCGAGTTCGAAGGCCATCCGCCCCGTCCCGGTCAACCCGATCCCGGTCCCCAGCGCCGTGCCGCCCACCGCGCAAGCCCTCGCTCCGCAGAACGGCTACGTCTTCATCGCGACCAAGTCCGGCCAGACCCGGTGCCAGCTCAGCAAGGCCGAGGTCGACTGCGAGTCGGCCTTCACCAACGCGCCGAAGCTCAACGGGGAGTCGGCCAACGGCGTCCGAGTCACGGCAGCTGGCGAATTGTCGTGGGTGGTGGGCAATCTCGGGGCCATCCCGACGGTGACCATCGACTACCAGACCTATTCGGCGGTGGGCTGGACCATCCTCGCCGGAGCCGAAGGCACCCGCTTCACCAACGCCGGCACCGGCCACGGGATGTTCGTCTCGACGGCGAGTGTCAAGGCGTTCTGATCACTAGGCTGGGCGGCATGGACTTCCGGGTATTCGTCGAACCGCAGCAGGGTGCCACCTATGCCGACCAGCTCGCCGTCGCGCAAGCCGCCGAAAGACTCGACTACTCGGCCTTCTTTCGATCCGACCACTACCTGGCCATGGCCGGCGACGGGCTGCCCGGCCCGACCGACTCCTGGGTGACGCTCGGTGGCATCGCGCGCGAGACCAGCACCATCCGGCTCGGCACCATGGTCACCTCGGCGACGTTCCGGCACCCCGGCCCGCTCGCCATCGCCGTCGCACAGGTCGACGAAATGAGCGGTGGCCGTGTGGAATTAGGCCTCGGTGCCGGCTGGTTCGCCGAAGAGCACGAGGCCTACGCCATCCCGTTCCCGCCGCTGGGCGAACGCTTCGACCGGCTGGACGAGCAGCTGCAGATCATCACCGGCTTCTGGGACACCCCGGTCGGAGAGCACTTCGACTTCGACGGCAAGCACTACACCGTGAAGAATTCCCCGGCTCTGCCCAAACCCGCGCAGGCCCGCCCGCCGGTGATCATCGGTGGCGGCGGCGCCAAACGGACCCCGGCGCTGGCCGCCCGGTTCGCCTCGGAGTTCAACATTCCGTTCGTCGACATCGACACCCTCACCACCCAGTTCGGCCGGGTCCGGGCCGCCGTGGCCGAAGCCGGCCGGGCACCCGAAAGCATCACGTACTCGGCAGCTTTCGTCCTGTGCGCGGGCAAAAACGACGCGGAGCTCGCCCGCCGAGCCGGCGCCATCGGTCGCGAGGTCGACGAAATGCGCGGCAACTCCCCCACCGTCGGCACTCCGGCGGAGATCGTCGACAAGCTGGCGCCGTTCGTCGCGGCCGGTGTCGAGCGCGTTTACCTGCAGGTGCTGGACATGTCCGATCTCGACCACATCGCCTTCTTCAGCACGGAAGTCATTCCGCAGCTACGCTGACCGGCCATGACCGAGCGGCCGTGGCATGAGCGCACTCCGCACGTCGTCGGCGCCAGCATCGCCGCGCTGATCGCCATCGGCCTCCTGTACTTCGCCGGCGCGTGGCTGACGCGGCACTACAACCAGCCGCAGCCGGCACCCGTGCCCGTCATCATCGATAGCTCGACGACTCCGGGCACGGCGGTGAGCACAACGACGAGTTCAGCGACCACCAGCTCGTCGACGACGCCGCCGTCCACCACCGACATCGACCTGCCGCCCGCCACGGACACCACGACGACGTCGACGGAAACGTCGATCACCCAGTCACGGCAGAGTCACACGACCACCGACCCGCGCTGGCCCTACCCGTTCACGTCGAGGCCGCACACCACGGTATTGCCGCAGCCGCAACACTAGTGCGTGAAGAACTCGATCATCAGGACTTGGAGCTCACCGACGCAGCCACCGAGGATGGCACCGATGGCGACCATCAACGGTTCGTCATCCTTGAACACCGGCCGCAGAATCGACTCGTACTCCTCGTTGGAGAGCTGATTCATCTTGTCGATGATGGTCTGCTCGAGGTCGATCTTGCTCATGGCATAGTCCTGGGCGTCCAGCAGCGTGGCCGGCAGCCGCTCGACGACGAGTTCGACGACCTTGTCCTTCAGCGCGTTGTACTTCGCCGTGCCGACCGCGAACTTCACGACCGTGCCCGTCCACCCACCGACTTCGCTGTCGATCGCGAGTTCGACCTCGCGGGCGACCATCGAGAACAGCTTGTCCGCACCTGGGCCCTTGAGAATCCCGTCGAACAGGATGTCCGGCGCGAACAGGTCCTCGGACAAGATGCGGGCGTAGTCCGCGGTGATCTTCTCGCGCTGCGCATGTAGCAGCCCCTGGAACTTGATGAAGCCCAGGAACTTCGTCGGCTTGATGGGCCGGAACAGCATGTTCAGCGCGATGTAGTCACTGACCAGGCCGATACCGAAACCGAAGGCCGGCATGATCCACGGCAGTTTGAAGATGGCCCACACGAACATCTGGGCGGTACCGATGATCAGGCCGAAGTAGATGCCGCTGCGCCGGACGAACGCCATGGCGTCGTCGGACAGGCCGCGCATCAGCTTGTTGAGCTTCTCCTTGTTGCGCACCAGCGTGGTGACCGAGAGGAACTGCAGGTCGACGAACCGGCTCAGGTCCGCCTGCATCTCGTTCAGCATCTTCTCGGTGATGCGCGGCGCCTGGGAGTGGATGCGGTTCAGGATCGCCTGCCGCCCGGCCTCGGGCAGGGAATCCCACAGACCCGGGCGGATCTCCTCGGCGACGTCGCGCGCGATGTCGTTGATCGACGCCGCCAGCGGTTCACGCAGCACCTCGACGGCCTCTTTGGCGTCGATCCGGGAGACCAGTTCCTCGGGCTTGAGCAGATTCGAGGTGAGCAACTCGATCGTGGTCGAGCCGACCTTGCCGGCGCGCCGCGGGATGATGCCCTGCCAGCCGATGGGGCCGATGCCCTTGAACTCCAGCGGCCGGTAGATCATCTCCATCGCGACGATCTTGGTGCTCCAGCCGACGAACGCGGCCACCAGCGGCATGGAGAAGTAGATGATCCAGTGCGCACGGAAGTCAGTGAGGATCTCGGTCAAAGACATCAGCGCCACCCGTTCTGGTCGTCCTCCGCGGTAGCGGCGGCCCACAGCGACCGGCCCAGCGGCGACAGCGTCAGGGTCAGCTTCTCCACCTTTGCCGGCAGTGGGCCTTTCGACGCGGCCTTGATCGCACCCAGCACGATGGTCTCAGCCATCAGCACCTCGTACTCGGTTTTCAGCGCGGAATCCTCCGGACCGATCTCCACGAGTCGCAGTGCCAGCAAATGCCCGACGTACTGCGGCGTCATCTGTGGCAGCGCGACGTTCGCGGTCCGGCCCACCAGGGCCGCGTTCTCCAGCACTGCCTTGCGGGTCCGGTCGAACACGTTGACCAGAGGAGAGACCGAGCCGTCGGACAGCGCGCCGACGATGCGGGCCTCGTCGGCGACCAGCTGATCCAGCAGATGGTGGTACAACTCGGTCTGGCTGCCCGCGGTGTTCTGGTCGAGCGCCCGGTTCAGCAGCTGGCTCATCTTGGAGTTGAGCGACTCGTCGGTGGCTGCCGGTGTGGACGGTTCGGGCGTCGCGACGACGTCGTCTTCGGTGTCTTCCGGTTCCAGTTCGTTGAGGCCTTTGCGCAGGGCGCCGACGATCTGCTGCTCGGTCCAGCTGTACACATCCAGGCCGAGACGAGCAGCGTCGACCGCGCGTCCTACCAGTCCGAAGGGGTCAAACGATTGAGCCACCCGCAAACGGTAGCTGCGCAGGGTACCGCTTGGCCAACGATCACGAATATCTCACCTTCCCTGCGCCGCATAGTCGGCCACCAGGGCCTCCGCACTTCGCACAGCGGCCCGACAGGCGCGTGCGGTAAAGGGATCGTTCAGCGGATGATCGGCCCGTCGGCGCCACCGCTGCACCGCCGCGAAGGCTGCCCGCGGACCGTCATACGGCGCATCGTTACTCAGTCCCAGCCGGCTCGCCGCGTCGGTGCCAGAACCACCGATGATGCGGCGCAGCGACGCCATTTCATCGTCGTTCAATGTGGTTGGCCGGGAACGCAATTGACCGAGCAAGCGCAATTCTTCGAACGCGTGGGTGTCGGCCAGCAGCGGGTCGATGTCCGCCAGGATGAACGGCGTCGCGTAGATGGGATTGTCCTCCACGAAGCGGCGCAGCGAGCGCAACGCGGTGTGCGCCTTGAGCATGTCGGCGCGCTGCGCGAACTGCTGGTCGATGACGTCGCGCAGGGCCACCAGCCCACTGCGGTCCAGGAGCTCGTCGGCCAGCCCCACGGAGTCGGTGACACCGGCGCGCAGGACCGCGATGGCGATCCGGATGCCGAACATGCCGAACCGGTCCAGCAGCCCGGCTCGCGTGACGGCGTCCACCGGCAGCGAATCATCTTGCCGGGCAAAGCGATCCGCCGACAGCATGGCCCTGGTCAGCGCGGTGGCGGCGTCGCCGTCCAGGGCGGCGAGTTTCTGCAGCGCCGCGAACTCACTCTGCTGTAGCGTGCGCGCGGTCAGCGCCAGCAATCCCGACACCGGGACGACAGCCTGACACACGCCCGTGCGGTCCAGTTCCGTGGTGAACCGGGTGGCCACCTCGCGTGCCGACATCATCGCGTCGATGCGTCCGGCCCCGATCTCGTCGGCCCGCGACGCGACCCCGATCACGCCCAGCGCGCCCGAGCCGCTGCCGACGAGTTCCCCGATCTGCTTGAGCAGCGCGATGTCTGGCGCATTGAGCGTGCGCAGCAGGAACACGACGGCGTCCACCCGAGGGACCCCGTCGCGCGGCACCAAGAGTTGCAGGGTCCGGTCGGAGACGTCACGCGACAGCGACGACGTGCCCGGCGTGTCGATGATGGTCATCTGTTCCAATTCGGCTGCGGGCCACTGCACGTCGAGGTCGACGATGTCCCCCACGTTGGCCGCGCCCTGCGCACCGGAGTACCGCGCGAGATCGAACGTCAGGCCGCCATCGCGGGTGATCGGCACGTCGGTGCGGCGGCCGTCGCGGTGGTTGGCCGTCACGCGCGGCGTCATACCGTGCCGGAACCAGGTGACCAGGCGGGTGGCCTCGGTGGCGTCGGTGGGCGCAATCTCTTCGCCCACAAGCGCATTCACCAACGTCGACTTGCCGGCCTTGAGCGTGCCGGCCAACGCGATGCGGATCGGCTGGTCCAGCCGGCGGCCGATCCAGTCCAGTTCGGCCAGGGCCTGCGGGCGGTGCTGGTAGACGGGGTCCGACCGATAGGCCGAGATGACGCCGCCCAGGATGGCGCGGACGCGTGCGCTGGTGCTCACTGGGCGAGTGCGGGAGTCAGTTTCACCGCATTGTCGATGACTTGACGCAGAATGTTCAACTGCCGCTCCAGTTCCCGTACCCGGTTGTCGCGTTCGCCCGCTTCGATCTGCGCCGCGGCAAGGGTTGCCTGCAGCGATTCGTTGAGCGACCGAGTGGTCTGGTTCGCGATTTCGCGGTAATGATCCCGCAAGTGGCGCTGGATGTTTCGCAGCCGGTCCCGCGACTCCTTGCCGACGGCGAACGACACGTCGTCGACGAACCGGCGGACGTTCATCTTCGCCTCACCCCGCACGCGCAGCATGCGGTTCTCCATGTCCTCCTTGTAGGCCTTGCGGCCCAGCACCAGTCCGGCACCCAGTGACAGCGGGTTGAACATGCCAAGCCCGGCGAACGAGGTCAGCATGCCGAACATCAGCACACCGCCGTAGGACCCGCGCATCCCGGTGATCACCTTGTGCCCGGCCCTGATCGGCTCGGACTCGAGCCGTGCGACGGGGTTGAACTCGCCCAGGCCGGCGCCCATGTCGCGGGCCCTGACCTCGGCCAGTTCCACCGAATCCAGCCCGGCCTGGACGAAGGTGCGGGCCACCTCTGCAGCCAGCGCCTCGGCGCGCTGGTGGGCCCAGACGAAGTTGTCGCCGACCGCGGTGGCGACCACGTTCTCCAACTCTGCGCCGATCTCGGCCCAGTGCTGGGTCGGGTCGCAGCCGTCGATGATCCGCTCGGTGTGCGCGGTGATGTTGCGGAACCGGTTGCGCAGGTCGTGGTCGACGTCGGCGGTCAGGTCGGCGATGCCGTCGTTCAGTACCTGCTGCCACAGTGCGGTCTGCTGCAACGCGTTCTGGGCGTCGTCCTTCTTCTGCTCCAGCTCGGCCTTGATGCGCTCGATCTTGTCGGGGTCGTTGATCGCGGCCAGTTCGGTGGACACGGCGAGGGTGAGATGTTCTGCGGCCGAGTGGATTTCGGTGACGACCTCGTCCTTGATCCGGTCGTTCTCGCGACTGAGCACCTTGTCGGTGAGGAACTTGATGAGCGCGGGGAAGTTCGACTCGTCGTTGAGTTCCTTGTCGTTCAGCGCCAGCGCGTGGGTGCGCAGCGCCGACGACACGGGAACGACGGGCACGTTCAGCCGCGCGCGCTGCAGGTGTGCGGTATTGGCCGCGACGATCTCCCGCCAGTGCGGGTACAGGTCGGTCTTGGTCGCGACAATCGTTGCCACCGGGCAGATTTCGATGGCTTGCCGGATGAACGTCAGCTCGGGCGCGGTGAACTCCTGGCTGGTGTCGCTGATCATCAGGAGCGCGTCGGCGTCGGGTAGCAGCCCGAGGGTGGCCGACAGGTGGGGCTGACCCAGCCCGCCGACGCCCGGGGTGTCGACGAAGGTGAGTCCGCCCTTGAGCATGGGGCTCGGCGCCGCCACCTCGACGCGCAGCACCCGACGGCCTTGGGCCTGCGGGGCCTGCCGCAGATCGGCCGAAAGTTGGTTGGGCGGAATGGCCACGACGCTCGGCTCCAGCCCACCATCGGGCGGAGCCAGCACGAGCTCCGCAGCCGCCGCGTCGCCGTAGTGGACCACGGTGGTCAGCACGGTGCTCTCGTCATCCCCGACGCGGGCGACCGGCATGTTCAGCAACGAGTTCAGCAACTGACTCTTGCCTTGCTTGAGCTGCCCGGCGATGACCACCCGGATTTGCGGATCGCTGATCCGCGTCTTCGCCGCCAGCAACCGCTGCGCCAGGTCATCGCGGTCATTGAGGCCCGCGATCCGGCTGGTGTGGTCGATCAACTCGACGATCACCGCGACCGGGCGCGGATTCGCCTCGTTGGGTTGCGTCACTGGACTCTCCTCGACTGCATGCTCGATAACCAACGGTATGCGCAAACATCCGGCGAGGCCTGCAAGAGGCCCCGCCGGACGGTTTGTCGCGATCGATCAGTGCATGTGCGGATCGATGTGGGTGGTGTGGCTCATGTCGGTGGTGGTGTGGGTTTCGACGGGTGCATAGGTGTTCATGCTGGCCTCGTGCACCGAGCTGTCGGCGACCGTGCTGTGCACCGAGTTGTCGGAGCTCAGATCGGTGTGGGTGGTGTTCCCGCTGCCGATGTTGGTGTGGGTGCTGTTGCCGCTACCGATGCTGGTGTTGGCAGTGTTCCCGCTGTTCAGGCTGGTGTTCACGGTCGAGGAGTGCGACGAGTCGTCGATCACGCTGCTGTTGCCGCTGCCCAGGTCGTGGCCGACCGTGGTCTGGTTGCCACCGACGTGCGTCGACGAGGTGTTGCCGTCGTTGATGACGATGTTGCCGCCGCTGCCACCGCTGCCGCCGCTGGCGTGACCGCCACCGATCAGGCCGCCGCCGGCGCTGGCGCCGCCGCCGTTGCCGCCACCGGTGTTGACGTCGTTGACCACCGGGCCGGAGTTGCCCTGGATGATGTGGCCGCCCGCCGTCTGCGAGTTGTCGGTCGCGTGGTTGCCGGTCCCGACGATCACCGGGGAGTGGCTGCCGGTGAGGATGTCGCCGTTGGTGACGGTGTTGCCGTCGCCCTGCACGGCACCCTTGCCGCTGGCGATGTCACCGTGGTTGTTGCCGGCGATGTTCACGCCGCCGTCGCCCTGCTGGACGTGGCTGCCGCCGAGAGTGATGTCACCGAAGCCCAGGTTGAAGGCACCCTGCTGGGCATTGGCGCCGGCGTGCTGGTCGGGGCTCAGCACCGGGATGCTGTTGCCGCTGGCCACCGGCACGTTGTTGTTGCTCGCGAAGTCGGTGTTGGGAGCGAAGGTCGGCTGCGAGACGAAGCCGGTCTGCGGGGAGAACGGCGAGGACATGCTGTAGTAGTCCGAGACCGCGTTCTGCAGGCCGACGACCGGGTCGCCGCCACCGAGCACGACGCCGGCGGGCACCGCGCTGGCGGCCACCGAAGCCAGCTGCGCGGAGGTGACACCGGCGAGGCCGGCGTCGCGCATGGTCTGCTCGGGGTTCGCGACGAACGAGCTCGCGACGGTGGGGAAGCGGAACAGGTCGATGATGAATTCGATCAGGCTGGTCATTGGAGTCCCTTTCTTTGGGGTCTTGCTCTTGTGAAGTTCGGGTCGCCTTCGTGTCTGTCCGGCGAACTGACAACAACGTTAGGGGCCGGCAAGAACCCTGCAAACGGGGCGACCACCCCTACCCCCAACGGAACATAGTGGGGTCCCACCACTGCCCCCATTAGGGGATTAGGGGATTACTAGGGTGTTTGCTGAGGGCGAGGTGAGAGAACGCAAAACGCCGGTGGCCATGGCGGCCACCGGCGTTTGTCGGGTGTGCGGTGCTCAGCTGAAGAAGTCGAAGCCCTGATGGTGCTCGAGCGGGTCAGCGGTATCGACGGGGTGCCAGTCGAATGCACCCGGATCCGAGAGGTGCCCGGCGTCGATGACCGGGATGTCGTTGTGCAGGCCCAGATCGTCAGACACGGCCAGGTCCGGCACGGCGGTGTGCACCGGAAGGTCCGGTGCGCTGTCGAATCCACCCAGTTCAGGGTCGGAAATCACATGCGGTGACACGACCGTCGGCACGTGGGTGTTGACGGCATCGAAGGCGTCGAAGGCCGCCGTGGCGGCACCACTGGTCCAGACGTTGACGCCGGGATCGTCGAATCCGGCGGTCGGCACGCCACCGGCCGCGGCGGACACCGTCCCCAGGGATTCGGAGACCACCGGGATGAGGTGCGCGACGTCCGCTGTGGTGACCCCGGTGAGGTTGGCGTCGGCGATGGCACCGGCGGGGTCGGCGGCGTAGTGAGCTGCCACGTCGGGATCACGGACCACCGACATGACAAAATCCAGTAGCGGATTTGCCACGGCACCTACTCCCTTCTGATACGCCTCGATAACTATTTCGATGCTATCGCCGATATAGCTCCCGGAGATCGGTGCTGACCCCAGCACCCGACACCTGCCATTAGGGGCACGCCCATTAGGGATTCACCAATCGTTAGGGGATTGTGTCCCACCCCTAGGCCGCCAGCACATAGGGTGGCCTGAGCTTGGCAGCGCATCGAAGGAGTGGACGTTTATGAGCAACGAGCTCGGTTTGTCGATCGGCCAGACCAACCTGGTGGCCGTGCCGGCCGGGCGACCGCCGGTGAGCCGTCGCGCCATCCTGTCCCTGTACCCGGATCGGCCCGCCGAAGTCGGCATCCCCACGCAGCCCGGCGGCCTGGTGCTGACCGGTTTCGTGGAGCGCGTCGGCGACCCCATTCCCCTGATCGCCCCGGACGGTTCGGCGCATCGCGGCGAGGCCGTCCTGGCCGAGGCACTCGATGCCATGGCCCGGACCGTGGGCGGCGGCAGCCCCATCGTCATCGCCGCCCCAGCGCATTGGGGGATGTCCACCATCGGCGCACTCGCCGCAGCCCTGCGCGGCAAGCCCGGCCTGGCAGCCGCACCGGTGGTCTCCGACGCGGCAGCAGCGCTGGCCGGCCTCAAGGCCGGGCCCGGGCTACCTGACCACGGCGTGGTGGCGCTCTGCGATTTCGGTGGTAGCGGCACCAGCGTCACCCTCGCCGACGCCGCGACCCTGAGCCAGATCGGCGAGACGGTGCGCTACCCGGAGTTCTCCGGCGACTTGGTGGACCAGGCGCTGCTGAACCACGTCATCGCCGGCATCACCGAGTCCGCCGACGCAGACCCGGCCGGCACGGCGGCGGTCGGCTCACTGTCCCAGCTGCGTGACCAGTGCCGGCAGGCCAAAGAGCGGTTGTCGTCTGAGACGGCGACGTCGGTCAACGCCAACCTGCCCGGTTTCGCGTCGGCCCTGCGCATCACCCGCCCAGAGCTGGAACGACTGCTGGAGCCGGCCCTCGCCGGGCTGGTCGCCGTCGTCCAGGACACCCTGCAGCGCAACCAGATTCCCGCCGGCGTCCTGACGGCCCTGGCGACCGCCGGCGGCGGCGCCTCGATTCCGATTGTCACCCAACGACTTTCAGAGCACTTCCGGGTACCGGTCGTGACCTCGCCGCAGCCCGCCCTCACCGCGGCCGGCGGCGCACCGTTCGTCGACCAGAGCACCATGAGCGCCGACGCCCCGACGGGAATGGCGCCCACGATGGGCTGGGCGGCCGGCCCCGCGGGCTGGGCGGGCGGCCCCGCCACCATGGCTGCTCCGGTGCCGCCGGCGGACGCGAACCCCTCCTCGACCGTCGGGCCGTCGCTGGCTTGGTCTGACGACGAGGAACCCGGTGCCGCCGTCGGCGCGGACTACCCCGCGGATTTCGCGACGGGCTACGCCGAGGCAGCGCCTTTCGGTGAGACCACGGCCCGGCCGGCGATGGACTTCGCCCACGAAGAAGAGGACAACCTGCCCGACGTGGCGCCGCTGCCCTGGTACCGGCGTCCACCGCTGCTCTTCGGCGCGGCCGCGGCGGCCTTCCTGGTTGCCGGTGGCAGCTGGGCGGCGGTCGGGCTCACCAGCAACGACACCCAGTCGGGTCCGGTGACGGTCGACGTCACCACCACCATCACCGGCCCTGACGGCTCCATCACCACGAGCACTTACAAGGCCACGAAGTCCGTTGTGACGCAGACGAATCCGAATGGCCAGGTGGAGACATCGACGGTGACCAACCCGGTCACCACCACGCCACCGCCGACGACCACGACGACCACCGATCCGTCGACCACCAGCTCGACGACGACCACCACAACCACCACCGACACCACGACCACCACCACGACGACGACCACTCCGTCGACGACGACGACCACCACAACCACGACGCCACCGACCACCACCACCCCGCCGACGACGACGACCCAACCGACGACGACGCAGCCGCCCACCACCACGCAGCCGCCGCCGACCACGACGCAACAGCAGCCGACCACCAAACCGAGCAGCCAGACGCCGACGGCTCAGCCGACGACGCAGGCCCCCACCACGCAGGCCACGGCGCAGCAGCCGCCCAAGACGGCGTCCGCGGCGGTGGAAACCGGGTCGGCCCCGTCGGCATCGGTGGTCACCGCGTCGGCGCCCATCACCGCGCAACCCTCGGCATCGACCAGCCAATGACCGCGGCAGCCGGCACATCGCTGGTGCTCGGCGGAATCGGCAGCGGCAAGACCACCGCGCTGGAAGCGGTGCGAAAGACGTTGCGGGCCAATGGAACGGCGATGCTGGCCCGGGTGCCGAAGCCCGGTGAAGCGCCGGACGCGGCCATCGTCATCGACGATGCCCAGCTGCTCTCGCCGGCCGAACTGGACGTCCTGACCGAGCTGGCCGGAGACCCCGGCCGCACCGTTGTGGTCAGCACCGAGCCGTTGGCGCACGAGCGTGCGCTCAATGCCCTCACCACCACGTTGAGCCGGCAACATCCGCCGATTCAGCTGGCGCCCATGACACCTCGCGAAATCCATGAGGCACTGGCCCGGGCCGCCGTCGCCGGCAATCAGGTACCCGGACTGCTCGCCGCTACCGGTGGCATCCCGCTGCTGGTGTACTCGGCGCTGTCCGCCCTGGCCTCGGGCGGCGATCCGACCCGGGCCGCTTCGGTGGCGCTGAGCGAGCGGTTGCGCCGGCTGGACGAGCATCTGTTGGACACGTTGTTGTTGTGTTCGCTCAGCCCGGAACTGGGGCCCGACGACATCGCCGCCGCCCTGCAGCTGCCCGGTGATGCCGCGGCCGTACTGATGGACCGGGCCCGCGCCAGTGGCCTGTTGTCCGCCTCGCTGCACCCGCGGTTCACCGACACGCTGCACCGGTGCCTCACCCAACTGGTCGGCGCCGCGCGGCATCGCGAGACCGAATCCCGGCTGCTGCGTTCGCAGATCGAATCAGCCACACTGTCAACCGAATTGGCGCTGAAGCTGGCCGAGCACGGCACGGTCGACGACCTGCTGGCGGCCGAGCTGATCCAGCGCGCCGCGCCCGCCGAGCCCCGACAGGCCGCCCGCCTGTACCGCGCCGCGGCCCGCGCCGGCACCGCCCCGGCGGATGTGCACCTCGCCGACGCCCTGGCCGTCACCGGTGACTGTGCCTCCGCGGGCACCCTGGCAGACGAACTGCTCACCGCCGAGGACGCCGACGTCCGGGCCCAGGCGGTGCGCATCGCGGCCAGTGTCGCCATGCACGACGGCGCCGCCGCCCACGCCGCGGATCTGTTCCGGTGGCTCGGCCCCAATCCCGATCCGTTCGTTGCCGCCGCGGGTGCCGTGGTGGGGGTCGCCACGGCCGACGCGGAGCTGGCCCGCACGTGCCTGCAGGCCGAGAACTCCATGCCGCCAACGTCTTCCGCGCGTGCGGCCCGTGGCATGGCAGAGGGCATGCTGCTGACGCTCGACCAGCCGTTCGCGGTGGCGATGGCGCGGCTGACGCAGGCCGTCGGCTCCACCAACGGCGTTCACACGGTCTCTCCCGACAGCCCCGCCGCGCTGCTGGGCCTGGTCGCGCTGCACGGCGGCGACGCCGTCCGCGCCCGTAGTGTCATCGGCCGGGCCGTCCGAACCGGCGCCAACCAGGGCTTCTCCCATCTGCGTCACCGGCTGCTGCTCGGCTGGATCCGGATGCTCGACGGCCAACTCGATTCCGCGGTCCCGTCGTTGGGCCCAACCGAGGCCGCGGACCTGCACCGCCGCGACGCGTTGTGGTTCACCGCGCTGCAGACCGCCGTCGCACGGCGCAGCGGCGATACCGGCGCCCTGCAGAAACATTGGTATGCGGCCATGGAGGTGCTGGCCGAGTACTCCCTGGACCTGTTCGCACTCCTGCCGCTGGGTGAGTTGTGGGTGGCCGCGGCTCGGTTGCAGCAGATCGATCAGCTGCGTCAGCCCCTCGCCGAGGCTTTCGGGCTGCTGCGGGCCACCGGCAATCCGGCGCTGTGGGCCGTTCCGCTTCATTGGGCGGGCGTGCACGCCGGAATTCTGGCCAATGCGCCCGAGGCCGTCGCGCCGCACGGGCAGGCCCTGGCCGCCGCCAGCCGGGCCGAGGGGGCGCACGGCGCGTACGCCACCGCGCTGGCCGGCGCCGGTCGCGCCTGGCTCCGGGTCCTGGCCGACGGCGTCGACGCCGCGGAGGTGACGACGGCCGCCCGCGGGCTGGCCCGGTTCGGGTTGACGTGGGATGCGACGCGACTGGCAAGTCAGGCGGCGCTGCATTCGGCCGACGGCAAGATCTCGGGTGCCATGTTGCAGCTGGCGCGCGACCTCAAACAGGACGCGGCCCTCGAGGCCGCGGCAGATCCCATCGAGCTCGCAGGCCCGGCTATTCCTCGCGAGCCGCCTACGGGCGCAGATGTGCGCAACACCACACCCCCGCCTGCCTCGGGTGACGCTCGGGCCACCTCCGCCGCAACACCGGCCTGGACGCGGCTGTCCGACCGGGAACGCGAGGTTGCCGAACTGGTGCTGCAAGGCATGCCCTATCGCGATATCGGCGCCCGGCTGCTGATCTCAGCGAAGACCGTCGAACACCATGTCGCCCGCATTCGCCGCAGGTTGGGGGCCGAATCACGGTCGGAGATGCTGTCGATGCTGCGCGCGCTGCTCGTCGAGAAAGCCTGACCCACTCCTATATAAGGAAGCGCGGCACACATGCCCGGGAAGGCCGGATTCGCGGCAAAAAGTGGACGCCGTAGCCGCAGCTCAAGTTAGGACAGCCTTGCTAGCGTGCGTTCTGGCCAGGATGCGACTATGAGCAGGCATCTAGCTTAAGTTACTAGCTAGTAACCTCAATAAGTTACCGGCCGGTAGCTACATAACTGGGAGAGGCGCGGTGGAGAATCTCGAACACACGCTCGACGTGGCCAGGCTGGTCATCGGGCTGTTGGCAACGGTCATCGTCCTGGGGTTCGCCGCCAAGCGCGTCCTGTGGCTGACCAAGCTGATCAGCTCCGGGCAGAAGCTCGGCGACGAACGTGGCCGCAAGGACGATCTGGCCCGCCGCTTCCTGAACCAGAACAAGGAAGTCTTCGCCCAGTCGAAGCTGCTGAAGTGGTCGATCCCCGGTATCGCGCACTTCTTCACCATGTGGGGCTTCTTCGTCCTCGCCTCGGTCTACCTGGAAGCCTATGGCGTCCTGTTCAACCCGAAGTTCGCCATCCCGTTCGTCGGACACTGGGCCGTCCTGGGCTTCCTGCAGGACTTCTTCGCCCTGGCCGTGCTGGCCGGCATCATCGTCTTCGCGATCATCCGCTTGACCAAGAACCCCGACAACATCGGGCGTGAGTCGCGGTTCTACGGCTCGCACAACGGTGGCGCGTGGGAGATCCTCATCATGATCTTCCTGGTCATCCTGACCTACGCAATCTTCCGCGGTGCCGCCGTCAACGTTCTCGGCGAGCACTTCCCGTACCAGAACGGCGCGTTCTTCTCCGACGGCATGGCCGCGCTGCTGGCTCCGCTGGGCCACACCGCCAACGTCTGGATCGAGACCATCGCGCTGCTGTCGCACATCGGCGTCATGCTGGTCTTCCTGCTGATCGTGCTGCACTCCAAGCACCTGCACATCGGTCTGGCCCCCATCAACGTCACCTTCAAGCGGCTGCCCGATGGCCTGGGCCCGCTGCTGCCGATGGAGTACCAGGGCGAGCCGATCGACTTCGACGACCCCGCCGAGGACGCGGTGTTCGGCCGCGGCCGCATCGAGGACTTCACCTGGAAGGCCAACCTCGACATGGCGACCTGCACCGAGTGTGGTCGTTGCCAGTCGCAGTGCCCGGCGTGGAACACCGGAAAACCGTTGTCCCCCAAGCTCGTCATGATGAACCTGCGCGATCACCTGTTCGCCAAGGCGCCGTACATCATCGAGGGCAAGCCGATGCCGGAAGAGGGCTCGGTCGACTTCGCCGCGCTCGGCACCAGCCTGCACGGGCACGGTGTGCCCGAGGACGGCTACGCCCGCATCGAGGGTTCGGGCCCCGAGCAGGCGCTGCGCCCGCTGGTCGGGACCGCTGAGCAGGGTGGCGTGATCGACCCCGACGTGCTGTGGTCCTGCACCAACTGCGGTGCCTGCGTCGAGCAGTGCCCGGTGGACATCGAGCACATCGACCACATCGTCGACATGCGCCGCTACCAGGTCATGGTCGAGTCCGAGTTCCCCGGCGAGCTTGGCGTGCTGTTCAAGAACCTGGAACTCAAGGGCAACCCCTGGGGCCAGAACGCCAAGGAGCGCACCACCTGGATCGACGAACTGGACTTCGACATCCCGGTCTACGGCCAGGACGTCGAGAGCTTCGACGGCTTCGAGTACCTGTTCTGGGTCGGCTGCGCCGGTGCCTACGAGGACCGCGCCAAGAAGACCACCAAGGCCGTCGCCGAGCTGCTCGCCACCGCGGGCGTGAAGTTCCTGGTGCTGGGCACCGGCGAGACCTGTACCGGTGACTCGGCCCGCCGCGCCGGTAACGAGTTCCTGTTCCAGCAGCTCGCCGCGCAGAACGTCGAGACCATCAACGAGCTGTTCGAGGGCGTCGATGCCGCCAAGCGCAAGATCGTCGTCACCTGCCCGCACTGCTTCAACACGATCGGTCGCGAGTACCCGCAGCTGGGCGCCAACTACACCGTCGTGCACCACACGCAGCTGCTGAACCGCCTGGTGCGGGACAAGAAGCTGATCCCCGTGTCGTCGGCCAGCCAAGAGGTCACCTACCACGACCCCTGCTTCCTCGGCCGGCACAACAAGGAGTACGAGGCCCCGCGTGAGCTGGTCGGCGCTGCCGGTGCCGTCCTCACCGAGATGCCCCGCCACGCTGACCGTGGCCTCTGCTGTGGTGCCGGTGGTGCCCGCATGTGGATGGAAGAGCACATCGGCAAGCGCATCAACACCGAGCGTGCCGAAGAGGCCGTCGACACCGGTGCCTCGGCGATCGCGACCGGCTGCCCGTTCTGCCGCGTGATGATGAGCGACGGCGTCGACGACGTGGCCGCCACCCGCAGCATCGAGAAGACCGAGGTGCTCGACGTCGCTCAGCTGCTGCTGAACTCGCTGGACACCCGCACGGTCACCCTGCCCGAAAAGGGCACGGCGGCAAAGGCTTCCGCAGCACTGGCCGAGAAGCAGGCCGCCCAGAAAGCCAAGGAAGCCCCCAAGCCCGCTCCGGCACCGGCTGCTCCTGCCGCTGAGGCCGCTCCGGCCGCCGAGGCACCTGCGGCTGCCGCTCCGTCCGCTGCCAAGCCGGTCACCGGCCTGGGCATGGCTGCCAAGCGTCCGGGTGCGAAGAAGGCTGCGGCTCCGGCCGCACCCGCTCCGGCCGCCGAGGCACCTGCCGCCGAGGCTCCGGCCGCACCGGCCAAGGGCCTGGGTCTGGCCGCGGGCGCCAAGCGTCCGGGCGCCAAGAAGGCTGCTGCTCCCGCTGCGGCCCCGGCCGCCGAGGCTGCTCCTGCGGCTGAGGCACCCGCTGCTGAGGCTCCGGCCACACCCGCGGCACCGGTGAAGGGCCTGGGTCTGGCCGCGGGCGCCAAGCGTCCGGGTGCCAAGAAGGCTGCGGCTCCGGCAGCGGCGGCTCCTGCCGCTCCGGCCGCTGAGGCACCTGCTGCTGAGGCTCCTGCCGCTCCTGCCGCTCCCGCCGCCCCGGCGGCGGAGGCCAAGCCGGAACCGCCGGTCGTCGGACTGGGCATGAAGCCGGGCGCACGGCGCCCCGGTAAGCGGTAACCCGAAGTACACCGCAATGGCCAGCTACGACCCGCCTCAGGAGCGTCGTAGCTGGCCATTGGCATATGTGGCCCTGATCGCAGATGGGCAAAAGAATTCGACACCGATGAGAGCATGGAAACCGTGACCACCCACCAGGTACCCGCTGACCGCACATGGCACGGCGGCCATCCGCGTAATCAGCGGACGTTTGCGCAGTCGACCAAACTGCAGGACGTCCTCTACGAGATCCGTGGCCCGATCCACGAGCAGGCTTCGCGGCTCGAGGCCGAGGGCCACCGGATTCTCAAGCTCAACATCGGTAACCCGGCGCCGTTCGGCTTCGAGGCACCGGACGTGATCATGCGCGACATGATCGCCGCCCTCCCCTACGCGCAGGGCTACTCGGACTCCAAGGGCATCGTGTCCGCGCGCCGTGCGGTGGTCACCCGCTACGAGCTCGTCGAGGGCTTCCCGCGGTTCGACGTCGACGACGTGTTCCTGGGCAACGGCGTCTCCGAGCTCATCACCATGACGCTGCAGGCGCTGCTCGACAACGGCGACCAGGTACTGATCCCGGCACCGGACTACCCGCTGTGGACGGCGTCGACCGCGCTGGCCGGCGGCACCCCGGTGCACTACCTGTGCGACGAGACGCAGGGCTGGAACCCGGACATCGCCGACCTGGAATCGAAGATCACCGACCGCACCAAGGCGATCGTCGTGATCAACCCGAACAACCCCACCGGCGCGGTGTACAGCCGCGAGACGCTGGAGTCCATCGCGAACCTGGCCCGCAAGCACCAGTTGCTGCTGCTGGCCGACGAGATCTACGACAAGATCCTCTACGACGACGCCAAGCACATCCCCATGGCGACGGTGGCGCCCGACATGCTGTGCCTGACGTTCAACGGCCTCTCCAAGGCCTACCGCGTCGCCGGTTACCGGTCCGGCTGGCTGGCCATCACCGGCCCCAAGGAGCACGCCTCCAGCTTCCTCGAGGGCATCAGCCTGCTGTCGAACATGCGGCTGTGCCCGAATGTGCCTGCGCAGCATGCCATTCAGGTGGCACTCGGTGGACACCAGAGCATCGAGGACCTGATCCTGCCCGGCGGCCGCCTGCTCGAGCAGCGCGATGTCGCATGGCAGAAGCTGAACGAGATTCCCGGGGTGTCGTGTGTCAAGCCCGCGGGTGCGTTGTACGCGTTCCCGCGACTGGACCCCGAGGTCCACGAGATCCGGGACGACGAGCAGCTGGTGCTCGACCTGCTGCTGCAGGAGAAGATCCTGCTCACCCAGGGCACTGGATTCAATTGGCCCACACCGGATCACCTGCGCATCGTGACGCTGCCCTGGGCCCGGGACCTGGCCAAGGCCATCGAGCGGCTGGGCAACTTCCTGGCGAGCTACCGCCAGTAGGTCAGCTGCTGCCCAGGCCCGCGATGAAGGTGCGCAACAGCGCGGCGAGAGTGTTTTCCAGTTCCGTGCCGGGTTCGGGCTGATTGGCGGAATCGATTGCCGCCCAGCCCCACACCGAGCCGACGAAGGCATGGATGGCGGCGGTCAGCAGCACCAGGTGCTGCCGGTCCAGCGCCAGCCGGGGCTCGAGGGTCTCGCGTAGCCGGTCCTCGACATCGCGCGCCTGGGTACACACAGTCTCGGCCGCTTCCGGTGTCAGCCGGTTCATCAGCACCGGCGCGGCACTGATCAGGTCACAGAGCACCGGGCGCTGCGCGAGCGTGTGCGCCAAAGCCTTTGCCGGCGTGCGTCGTTCGTCGTTCAGCTGGGTCCGCAGGTCCGCCAGCCAACCCAGGTGCTCGTGGTACATCACCGAGAGCAGCAATGCCTCCCGCGAACCGGCGTAGCGGAGCACGCCTGATTTGGCCAGGCCCGCCGCGGCGGCGATCTCCCCCAGTGTCAGCTCACTGGCCCGGGTTTCGTCCAACAGCGCCCGGGTGACCTCGGTCAGACGACGCAGGCGGTCCTCACGCTGCTGCGGGCTGCGGGCCCGCGCGAAGGACAGCGCCACCGAAGAATCCGGCCGATCCATTGCTTAATAGAACACTGTTCCATTAACTTGGTCAACATGACACACCACTACGAAGTCCTGGTCACGCGCCATGCGCGGGCGACGCCGAGCACCCTGTTCGACGTGGTGGCGGACGGGTCCCGCTGGTCCGAGTGGGCGAAACCGCTGATCAACTACTCCGCCTGGGAGACCCGCGGACCTGCCGACGACGGTGGCCTCGGGGCCGTCCGTGCGGTCGGCGCGCGCCAGTTCCCCGCCCGGGAGCAGACGACCATCCACGAGCCGAGACAGCGGCACGGGTACACCATCCTCTCGTGGACCCCGGTGCAGGACTACCACGCAGAGGTGGTCTTCACCCCCGAGCAGGACGGCACCCGGATCGACTGGCGCGGCACCATCGAAAGCCGTTGGCGGGTAACCGGTCTGGGTTACCGCGCCGTCGTGAAGTACGTGTTGACGACGTTGTCCGCCAAGCTGGTGATCGAGGCCGAGCGGCGGGATGCGCTCAGCCGCGCGTGAACGCGAATGTAACCACACGGCGGTATTGGGTGGACATTTCCGCCCTGCGGTTACATTGGCGGCGCGGGTTGCCCCGATCAAACCCTCAGCCCGACCCCCTACGCTGGCTCGGGTGGCGCACTCGCATACCCACTCGCACAGTTCCGGCCCGGCGCCGTTGAGCCCCCTGGCAGCGAAGATCGTCGTCGGACTCCTGGCGGTGATCGGGCTGGCCACCGTGATCGGCGCCGTGGTCCTATGGCCGCATGGCAAGGCCGTCGACATCCCGCTGCCGTTCCAGAACGCCCACGGCGGCGCCGTCAGCACCGAAGCCGGGCACGTGGTGTCGACTGGGAAGAACAACTGCGGCAGCCCGTCGGTCGGCGCGGTACTGACCTCGGCGCCAGTCACCGCACCGCCCGGTGGGGGGACGTGCGTGCAGTCGTTGATCGGGATCGACTCCGGCCCGAACTCCGGCGCCAACACCCTGCTGGAGTTCAGCACCGGCCCGGGCCAGCCGCATCTGGCCGCCGGTGATCACATCCGGGTGACGCGCCAGGTCGACGACTCCGGCACCACCACCTATGCCTTTTTCGACTTCGAGCGCACCTGGCCGCTGGCCGCGTTGGCCGCCGTCTTCGCCGTGGTGGTCGTCGCGGTGGCACGCTGGCGCGGCCTGCGTGCCCTTGTCGGCATTGCCGTCGCGTTCATGGTGCTGACGGTGTTCCTGCTACCCGCCCTGCGCGACGGCGGCCCGGCCATCCCGGTGGCCCTCGTCGCGTCGTCGGTGATCCTCTACGCGGTGATCTACCTGGCGCACGGGGTCAGCCTGCGGACCAGCGCCGCCCTGCTCGGTACGTTGAGCTCACTGCTGCTGTCTGCGGTGTTGTCCTGGGCGGCAATCGAATTGGCGCATCTCACCGGGCTGTCGGAAGACCAGAACAACGAGATCGCGGCCTATATGGGGTCGGTGTCGATCACCGGTCTGCTGCTCGCCGGCTTCATCATCGGCTCGCTGGGTGTACTCAACGACGTCACCGTCACGCAGGCGTCGACAGCCTTTGAACTGGCGGAACACGGCGCGTCCCGGCGGGCCATCTTCACCGGCGCCATGCGGGTGGGACGGGACCACATCGCCAGCACCGTCTACACGCTGGTGCTGGCCTACGCGGGCAGCGCGCTCCCACTGCTCCTGTTGTTCAGCGTGGCCAACCGGTCGCTGGGCGATGTGCTGACCAGCGAGAGCGTGGCCATCGAGATCGCTCGGTCAGCGGTCGGCGGCATAGCGCTGGCGCTGTCCGTTCCGCTCACCACCGCCATCGCGGCGGTGCTGGCTACACCGCGTCCGACTCGATGAGTTCCGTCGCCGCCAGCGCCGCTGCCAGGTCCTCGTGCCGAAAGGCCGAGGTGACGTGGTCATGGACCACCCGGAAAGCCGTCGCGATCTGACGGTCGGCGCCGCCGCCGGTGATGGTCTGCTCGACCACCACGACGCCGTCGTGCACGTACATCCGGCCGGCCGTGGCCTTCTCGTCGAGGTCGGTCGCCCAGGTCCGCAACGCATTCCGCCCCTGGGTGGCCCCGTTCGCGTCACCGATCTCGATATCGCCGCTGGACAGCTTGTCGAGCGTGTCCAGGTCCCGGTCGTTGAGGGCGTCGATCCACGCCAGGACCGTCGCGATCTCGGAAGTCGTCATGATTAGACGCTACTTCATCGTCGGCGGGCGAGCCTCAGAAAGCCGAGTGATCCACCCAGCGCTGCCACACGGCCGCGTCGCCGATCACCTCCAGGCCGGCCTCCTCGACCGTCTGGCGGCGCGTGACCGCCAGGAGCAGCCCCGAGACCGGACCACGCACTGCCGCATCACCTTTGGCGTGCTGGTGCGACCAGTTCAGGCCGTCCTCGTCGTTGACCACCAGCCACTCGCCGGTCGGGCCCAGCTCGGATTCCGCGGCGTGCAGGTGCAGCGACCGTCCACGCTCGAGCGGCGGATTGGCCGCCGCGGCCATCAGCACCACCCGTTCCAGCGTCTCGGTCACCCCGTCGGCCGCCAACTCCGCATCGAGGATGAACGGGAGGCCCAGCGCCAGAACAGCATCGGCGCGGTGGACCGTCTGCTCATGGAGCCGGCGCCGGATCCACCACCCGGCCGGCCTCGGCCCGAGGAACGTCCACACCTTCGCGTCCGACCCGACGTGCTCGACGGCGTCGATCAGGGCCTGGGCAGAGGCGTTCAGCCAGTCGATGGCGGCGTCGAGGTCCTCGGGCGGTTTCCCATCCCGCACCGTGCGGGGATCGAGTGGCTCCTTCATGTGGTCGGCGACAATCTGCGCGCACCACCTGTTGCCACGTCCGACGTGCTTGAGCAGTTGCTTGAGTGTCCACCCCGGGCAGGTGGGCACCTCCGTATCGAGATCAGCGGTGCGAATGATGTTGCCGAAGGCGGCGGTTTCCTCGATCAGGGCTGTGCGCAAGGCCATTTCACGACGGTACCGCTGCGCGCGCCTGCCCGAGTGCGATCGGCAATGCCGCCCAACCGCGGAGCACCCTGGTATCGCGCCGCGTGCCGGACCCTGCGGGCTGCGCGTCGGGGAACCGCTCGAAGAACGTCCGCAGCCCCACTTCGCCCTCGGACCGGGCCAGTGCGGCGCCGAGGCAGAAATGCCGTCCACCGGAGAACGAGTGATGCTTGCCCGCGTTGTCGCGGGTGACGTCGAAGCGGTGCGGATCGGGGAAGACGGCCGGGTCCCGGTTGGCGCCGGCGAGGTAGAGGATGACGGGCTGGCCGGCCAACACGCGGTAGCCGGCGATTTCGACGTCGACCTTCGCGATACGTGCCGAGAGCTGAACCGGCGAATCCAGCCGCAAGATCTCCTCGACGGCGTTGGGCCACAGGTCGGGCTGCGCCAACACCAGCGCCAGTTGATCGGGGTGCTGCAGCAGCATTCGGATGCCATTGCCCAGCAGGTTCACCGTGGTCTCGAAACCCGCCGCCAAAACCAGCCCGGCCGTGGCGCGCAGCTCTTCGTCGTTGAGCCGGGCACCACCGTCACTGGCGGCGATCAGCTGGCTCATGAGGTCGTCGCCGGGGTTGTCCCGCAGCGCGCGGATGTGGTCGCTGAGCCAGGTGTTGAACCCGTCCAAGCCGTGTTCCACGCTGAGGTACTGCTGCCACGTCAGCCCGATGTCCAGGCTGGGCGCGGCCAGTTCACCGAATTCCAGGATGCGCGGCCGGTCGTGCTCGGGCACCCCGAGGATGTCGGCGATCACGGTGACCGGCAGCTGCGAGCAGTAGCTCTCTACGACGTCGACAGTGGCACCCGCCGCCAGCTCATCGATGAGCCCCGTTGCGGCCTGCTGCACCCGTTCGCGCAACGCCGCCACGGCCCGCGTCGTGAACACCGCGGACACCGTCTTGCGGTAGCGCGTGTGCTGCTCTCCGTCGACCGACAGCAGCGACGGCGGCAGGAGCGGATGCAGCCGGCCTTTGACGGTGGTCTTGCCCTCCAGCCAGCCGAGGGCACCGGGCAGGGCGCCGCCGATCTGGGTGACCGTGAAATCGTCGGACCGCAGAATCTGATGCACCAGAGCGTGATCCGCGGTCATCCACGCCGCGCGGCCGCGGTATATCCGTCCACGGCTGCGCAACTCGTCGGCGAATGCGCCCGGGTCGGCCCGCACCGCGGGGTCAGCGATGAGCCGTCCCTGCAGGTCACCGTGACGCGCGCCGTAGCGGGCCAGCTGGCGGATGACGGCGTGCAGCGCGAACCAGTTGAGACGTTGGCGCATGGTCATGAAGCCGAGCTTAAGCACGCCCCATGGCGCCGGGCTACATACTGCAGTCGTAAATCAGGCGGTCAGATTGCGCCCCAGCGCGTACACCCGCCAGCCCGCGGCCTGCCACTTCGCGACGTCGAGGCAATTGCGGCCGTCGACAATCACTTTCGCGCGCACGGTGGCCGCCAGCTGCTCGGGGTCCAGGTCCAGGAACTCCTGCCATTCGGTCAGGACCAGCACGGCGTCGGCGCGGTCGCAGGCCTCGATGACGGAGGTGGAGTAGTTCAGCGTCGGGAAGACCCGTCGCGAATTGTCCATGGCCTTGGGGTCGTAGACGTTGACGGCAGCGCCGTTGAGCTGCAGCATGCCCGCCACGTTCAGGGCGGGCGAGTCGCGCACGTCGTCAGACTCGGGCTTGAACGCCGCACCCAGCACCGCGATGTTGGCGCCCAGCAGCGTGCCGCGGCACGCCTTGGTGGTCAGTTCCACCATCCGGGTGCGCCGGCGCATGTTGATGCTGTCCACTTCGCGCAGGAAGGTCAGTGCGGGGTCGGCGCCCAGCTCCCCGGCTCGGGCCATGAAGGCGCGAATGTCCTTGGGCAGGCAGCCACCACCAAACCCCAAGCCCGCGTTGAGGAATCGCCGGCCGATGCGAGGGTCGTGGCCCAGCGCGTCGGCCAGCACGGTGACGTCGGCGTTGGCGGCTTCGCACACCTCGGCGATGGCGTTGATAAATGAAATCTTGGTGGCCAGAAAAGCATTGGCAGAGACCTTGACCAGTTCCGCGGTCTGCAGGTCGGTGAGCAGGAACGGCACGCCCCGTTCCAGGATTCGCGCGTACAGCTCACGCACCGCCGCTTCGGCGCGCTTCGAATCCGCTTGCACACCAAGCACGATGCGGTCCGGGTGCAGCGTGTCCTTGACAGCGAAGCCTTCACGCAGGAACTCGGGGTTCCAGGCCACCTCGACGTCGACGCCGACCGGCGCCAGCTCGCGGGCCCGCGCCCCGAGCTCGGCGGCGGTGCCGACCGGAACGGTGGACTTGCCGACGATCACCGCGGACCTGCGCAGCCGCGGCACCAGAGTGTCGATGACGGACTGCACGTGGCGCAGGTCGGCGGCGTACTCCCCCTTTTTCTGCGGGGTACCCACGCCGAGGAAATGCACATCACCGAACTCGGCAGCCTCGTCGTAGTCGGTGGTGAAATGCAGCCGACCGGCCTCGATGTTGTCGCGCAACAGCTTTCGCAGCCCGGGCTCGTAGAACGGGATGTCACCGGACGCCAGCTTCGCGATCTTGCCGGGGTCGATGTCGACGCCGAGGACCTCATGGCCGAGCTCCGCCATACCGGCGGCATGTGTCGCCCCGAGGTAGCCGGTACCGAACACGGTGCATCTCATACTGCCTTGATAGGCAGCCCCGATGAGCGCGGCGCTACGCGACACTGAGCGTCAGGCCAACGGCAGGTGACAAACAGTCTCCTGCCGCAGCCGTCAGCTCGGTGCGCAGAAAATGAGGAAACAGTTCGGCTGCTTCGGCTTCGGCTTCTTTCCGTTGCCGTTCCCGGGATAGTCGCCGGGGTAATCGCTCGAGCCGCCCGGGTACTGGTTGCCGGGGTAGCCGTTGCCCGGGTAGCTACCCGGGTAACCGTCGTCGCCGGATCCACGGCCGCCGCGACTCGGGTAGTCCGGGTAGCTGTTGCCCGGATCGGTCGGCACCC
Source organism: Mycolicibacterium sp. HS_4_1 (assembly GCF_054515875.1). NCBI lineage: Bacteria > Bacillati > Actinomycetota > Actinomycetes > Mycobacteriales > Mycobacteriaceae > Mycobacterium > Mycolicibacterium sp. HS_4_1. The sequence continues at coordinate 441,700 of NZ_CM137261.1, read as the reverse complement.
ACTGCGGCTGTCGCGGACGCGGTGCCCACGGGTTCCAGGCGGGCGGTTGCGGAGCGGGGAACGCGATAACGGGTGGCGGCAGCACCACCGGCGCCGGGGCGGGGACCACCGCAGGCGGGTCGACGGGCGCAGCCGGCACGTCAGGCATCGAGACCGGGACCGGAGCCGGCGCCGGGGCTTCCGGAGCCGGGGCCGGAGCGGCGGGTGCGGGCACGTGGACCTGCGGCGCGGATTCCTTGACCACCTGCGGCGCCTCGACCTGGCGCGGAGAGGGAGCCTGCACTTCCGGGGCCGGCGCGGGTACCGCGGCGGCGGGCGCGGGCGGCGGGACAGCAGCCGGCGGGGGTACGGGTGCGGCAATCGGAGCACTGGGCACGATCGCGGCCTGCGCAGGTGCGGGCCGTTGATCGACCGTGGGGCGGATGCTCACCGCCAGCGAAATGGCAAGGGCCACAACACCGACGACGAAGATCGAGGTGAGCGCGCTACCGACCAGCAGGAAGGGCTTGCGGCCCTGGTCGGCGACCACCGGGGCGTCGCCGAGCTCGTCGAAACCGAACTCGTCGGCCGTCAGCAGCGGAGCCGCGGCGGCGACACCACCCGGCGCGGCCGAGTAGGCCAGACCGGCGGTGGCGGCGTCGAACATCGGCGCGTTGGCCGAGGCGAGGGCCGCACCACGGGCCAGTGCCAGGTCGGCGTCGCCCGGGGCGTTGACCGGGATGTCGAGCAGCTCGGCCAGGTGTGCCTGGACCGCGGTGACGTCGACGCCAGAGCCGACGACGAACATGCCCTGCGGCGGGGCCTCCGCACCGGAGACCGCCGCGGCCATCTCACCGAGCACGGCCATGGCGTCGGTGCTGTGCAGGCTGCGGCTGAGCACCTTCGAGATGGCGCCGTCAGGGTCGACAACCGACATGGTCGCCGTATCGCGGTCGACGAACAGCAGACCGGTGCTCGAGTAGCCGACCGCCTGGCCGGCGGCCTGCGCCAGCGACCCGGCGGCGTGCAACTCGGAGACCATCATGACGTCCTTGACGCCGGCGGCGTCCAACGCGTCGCGCAACTGCGCGGCAGCGTCGTGGTCGCTCCAGGCGACACCCACCGATTTGAGGTGGTGGCCGCCCTCCTCGGCGCTCTCCCGAGTACCCAGGATGGCGCTGACAACCTGCTCAACCGGCGTTGCTGAACCGTCCGCTGTCTGCGTTTCGAAAATATCGTGGTCGACGATTTCACCGTCGGCCTTTTCACCCTCAACCAGCGCCATACGCACCGTGGTTGGAGTCATAGACACACCCAGAACGATGTCCACGGACCCTCCAATAGTGTTCGCTACGCTATCTAGGCCGACACCGAGAATCCCCCGCCGTACAGGCCACAACTAGAAACTTCATCGTGCCCAGCGGCGGAGTCGTTACCGATTTCCCGCAGCTCAATAGGCGCCATGCAGTTCTGGCCGCGGCGCTGGCAGACAGAGTCCCGCCAATGCCGGTAGTTCAACCCTACCCGGCTTTGACGTAGGTAACCTAAGCAGTTTTTATGCGTCCTCGGCGTCCGGACGCGGCTGCTTCAAGAGGTCGGTCAGCGAACTGGAACCGGACGGCCGGCGGTGGCCCAGGTGGCCGTGCACGCCCTCCGCGTACGCGGTTTCGGCGTGCTGGGTGAAGTCGACGCCGGCGGTTTCGTCTTCGGCGCTGACCCGGAAACCCATCACCTTGTCGATGATTTTGCCCAGCACGAACGTGGCGGTGAAGGCGTACGCCGCGACCACGGCCATGGCCAGCAGCTGCTTGCCCAGCTGGGTGAATCCGCCGCCGTAGAACAGCCCGCGGGCGCCACCCGTCATGACGTCGGTGGCCAGCAGGCCGATCAGCACGACGCCGACCACGCCGCCGACGAAGTGCACGCCGACGACGTCCAGTGAGTCGTCGTAGTTGAGCTTGAACTTCAGGCCGACCGCGAACGAGCAGACCACGCCGGCGGCCAGTCCGACGATGAGCGCGCCCAGCGTGTTGACGGTGCCGCACGACGGGGTGATCGCGACCAGGCCGGCCACCACGCCGGACGCCGCACCGAACGTCGTCGGCTTGCCGTCACGCACCTGCTCGACCGTGAGCCAGCCGAGCATGCCCAGACAGCCGGCGACCAGGGTGTTCAGGAAGATCGCGGCGGCGGTGCCATTGGCGGCCAGCGCCGAGCCGGCGTTGAAACCGAACCAGCCGAACCACAGCAGGCCGACGCCGAGCAGCACGAACGGCAGGTTGTGCGGACGCATGGCGTCCTGCTTGAAGCCGATACGCGGACCCAGCACGATGGCCAGCGCCAGCGCCGAGGCGCCCGACGCGATTTCGACGACCAGGCCGCCCGCGTAGTCCAGCGCGCCCATCTTGGCGAGCCAACCGTCCGGGCCCCAGACCCAGTGCGCGATGACGCTGTAGACCGCGATGGCCCAGATCGGGACGAACACCATCCACGCCGAGAACTTGGCGCGGTCGGCGATGGCGCCGCTGATCAGGGCCGCGGTGATGATCGCGAAGGTCAGCTGGAAAGTCGCGAACAACAGCTCCGGCACGGTGCCGTGGGTGGTGCTCGGGGTGATGCCGAGCATGCCGAAGTGTTCGAGGTTGCCGAGGAAGCCGTCGCCGTTCGAGAAGGACAGCGTGTACCCAAGCAGCAGCCACGCGACCGTGACCAGCGGAATCGAGATGAAGCTCATCATGATCATGTTGAGCACGCCGGTCGTGCGGACCATGCCGCCGTAGAAAATGGCCAGGCCCGGGGTCATCAACAGGACCAGGGCGGTGCTGGCGAGCAGCCAGGCTGTGGCGGCGGGATCGATGCCTTGCACGTGGGACTCCTTCGACAATCTTGACGAGGATGTATCGGCGGCGTTTCCAGCTCGCGGCGACTGCGTTTCCGACGTGTTACACCAGCCTCACACGGGGCGTTCGAGTGGCGCTGAGGTGGCAGGTGTTGTAGATGAGGCCTGTTTCGCGTGAAACAACGGGCGGTTCAAAAGTGGCTGTTCCGGGTATTCGGCGGGCATGTCGAAGCGCACAACTGCAGCTGCTGCCCTGCTCACCGCACCCGTTTTCGTGCTGGCTGCGTGCAATTCCAATCGGAACACGCCGTCGAGCTCGACGCCGCCCACAACGTGGACCCAGGCCAATCCGGCCGCAATGAACGTCGTGCTCAAGACGTCCGACGGGCGGCCCGTCGCCAACGCCTCGATCGACTTCTCGGACGGCTACGCGACAGTCACCGTCGAGACCACCGGCGGCGGCATCCTCGCCCCCGGCAGCCACGGCATGCACATCCACTCCGTCGGCAAGTGCGAGGGCGACTTCACCTCTGCCGGCGGCCATCTGCAGGTCGCCGGGCACACCGGACATCCCTCGAGCGGTGACCTGACGCCGTTGAACGTGCGCGGCGACGGGACCGGCAAGGTCGTGGCGACCACCGATGCGTTCACCGAAGCGGCCCTGAAGGGTCCCGAAGGCAGCGCCTTGATCATCCACCAGGGCCCGGACAACTTCGCCAACATCCCGCCGCGGTACACCCATGACGGCACGCCGGGCCCCGACGCCGAAACTCTGGCGACCGGCGACGCGGGCGGACGGGTGGCGTGTGCGGTTCTGGCGCCTGCCGGCTCTACTTCTTCGTCTGCGTCGACTTCCACGTCGACCGCGACCGTCACCGAGACGACGGGTGTGCCGGTGGCGCCGCCGGTCACTACGACGACTTCGACGTCGACATCAACGTCGACTTCTACGACTCCGTCGACGACGACCACCACCACGATGCCCACCAGCCCGGTTGGGCCGATGAACCCGATGCCGGGTGGCTGACGCGCGACCCGTCCCGCTCTTGGCATGTATCGCGCGCCGCCCTATGCCGAGTGTGTCGGTTATCGGTGGCCGAAGGGCGTGTCGACCGACGGGGAGCGCCACATTCGCCGTAAGGCGTATGGGCCACTCGGCAACGAGCACTGGCAGGCAGCTCGCGACCGTTGACCCTGAGGTGAGGGCGCAAAACATCGAGTGGGCTGTGCCCTGACTACAGGGTCAACGGGTCTCGGCGTGCCGGCTGCGTTGACCCTGCACCTACGGCGAGGAATGCCGAGTAGCGAGGGCCCTCGTCGCAGAGTGAATTCAGCCTGCGCTCAGGGCTTGGTGAAGTTCAGGTACGACCGTGAGGGCGTCGGCCCACGCTGACCCTGGTACTTGGAGCCGACCTTGTCGCTGCCGTAGGGGTGCTCGGCCGGGCTGGTCAGGCGGAGCAGGCAGAGCTGGCCGATCTTCATGCCGGGCCACAGGGTGATCGGCAGATTGGCGACGTTGGACAGCTCCAGCGTGATGTGGCCCGAGAAGCCCGGGTCGATGAACCCCGCGGTGGAGTGCGTCAGCAGGCCCAGGCGGCCGAGTGACGACTTACCCTCCAGGCGGCCCGCCAGATCGTGTGGGAGCGTGCAAGTTTCGAGTGTCGAGCCCAGCACGAATTCGCCGGGGTGCAGGACGAAGGGTTCGCCTTCGCCTGGCTCGACCAGGGTGGTCAGCTCATCCTGCTGCTGTGCCGGGTCGATGTGCGTGTAGCGGGTGTTGTTGAAGACCCGGAACAGGCTGTCCAGCCGGACATCAACACTGGAGGGCTGCACCATGGCGTCGTCGAACGGGTCGATGCCGAGACGCCCAGCAGCGATTTCGGCCCGGAGATCGCGATCGGAGAGGAGCACCTGGGGAGCCTATCGGGCGGGGTTGATATCCTGCAGCGGCACCATGCCGATGTAGTTCAATGGCAGAACATCAGCTTCCCAAGCTGAATACGCGGGTTCGATTCCCGTCATCGGCTCCACGAAGAGCAGCGGAACGCTGTTCGAACTGTTCGATTACCCAGCCCCGGGTCACGAATTGTCACAACCCGGTTCAAGGTCCGGCCGCGTGCAGCAGGATGTGTCTGGCCTCGGCGTCTTCCACGGCATCGCGCCAGTACAGGGACACCACTGCCACAGCAAGTCATGGCGCCACCGCCTGATGTCGGCGGTTCTTGTCCTTTGACGGTCGTCGGGTATGACGATACCTCTGTGACGACTCCTCAAGGCTGGTATCCAGATCCGCAAGAACGTGGCGTGCTGCGCTACTGGGACGGCGCACATTGGACGAGCTCTACCTCAACGGGCGCGGCGGCCCCAAGCTCCGATCCCACACCGGTGCAACCGGCCCAGCCAGAGCCGCCCGTTGAATCGCTGCATCCGGACAAGATCCCGGTCTTCGGGGCAAGGAAACTTGCCGAACAGCTGCAGCATGAGAACCACGAGCTTCGGCAAGAAGTCCAAGAGCTGCGGCGGCAGAATCAGGAGCTTAACGCTGTCATCGACCGCATGGGTGCGATGACGCTTCTCGACGTTCAAGCTGAAACCCAACGCCTCACGACCGCCCTGGACCGGCTGCGCACTGACAAAACCCACCTTGAGTCGGCGCTCAAGACCGAAAAAACCGCGCTGGAGAAGGAAATCCAGCAGGTCCGTTCGGAACTCGTCGAAACGCAGGGTCTTGTCCAAATGCAAGACGTCGGCCTATACCAGTATCATCATCCAGCTGAGTCATCGGTCGCGTTGCGCGAAGAATTGGAGCGTGTCCGCGGACGAATCAAGGAGTACGTCCGTTCAAAGGCGGCGATCTCCGCGAACTACAACTTTACCTTCAACAACTCTGCCGCTCAGGGACGCAGGTTCGTCGACGAGATGTCGCGAATCATGTTGCGGGCGTACAACGCCGAGGCGGAGAACTGCGTCAAGACCGTTAAGGCCGGCAACCTACTTGCCGCGCAAGCCCGGCTCGAGAAGGCAGTCGCACAAATCGAGAAACAGGGCAGGATGATCGACCTCCGCGTAACGCCCTCCTATCACGAATTTCGGCTGATTGAACTTCGACTAGCCGCGGATTTTCAGATGCAACTTCAACAAGAAAAGGAAGCCGAGAGAGAGCATCGTGCCGAACTACGCGAACAACAAAGAGCCCAACAGGAGCTGGAAGCAGAGCGGCAAAGGTTACTGAAGGAACACGCCCACTACTCAAACGTCGTGGCCAAGCTTGACGCCAGCGGCGACTCAGCCGGCGCTGAACGGATACGCGAGAAGCTCGCCGACGTCCAGCACGCCATCGAGCACGTTGACTACCGTGCGGCCAACATCCGTGCTGGCTATGTGTACGTCATCTCAAATATCGGATCTTTCGGACGAAACATGGTGAAAATCGGTCTGACACGGCGCCTAGGGCGTGTCTGACAAATGGGGTAGCCACAGGGTGACCGCTCTCAGGACTGCTGCGGCGCGGTAGACGATGGCGAGCTTGTCGTAGCGGGTGGCCAGTCCGCGCCATTGCTTGACGTCATTGAAGTTGCGTTCAACGACGTTGCGGCCCTTGTAATCTTGGGCGTCGAAGGCCGGGGGCCGGCCGCCACGGCAGCCCCGTCGTTTCCGGTTGGCGACCTGATCGGAAGGTTCCGGGATCACCGCGCCGATCCGGCGTCGCCGCAGCAAGGTCCGGGTGGCTCGACTCGAATAGGCCTTGTCTGCGCGGACGCGATCGGGGCGGGTGCGGGGCCGTCCGCCGCCGGGGCGGTCGACTCGCAGATGGGCGAGCAAATGCTCGAACACCGGGCCATCGTGGGATTGACCGGCGCCCACGAGCACCACCAACGGCCGCCCGCGACCGTCGACCAGATGGTGAATCTTGCTGGTTAACCCACCGCGGGAGCGGCCAATACCGTGGTCAGGCGGCTCGATCGCCAGATTCGTGTAATTCGACCCAGCCCCCTGTGTCACGGGTGAGGTTCGTGGCGTGCTGATGCGCGCGAGCGATCGTGGAATCGACCGCCACCGCCCAATCGATCATCCCGGCCTCATCAGCGGCCGCCAGCAACCGGGCCAACACCGCATCCCAGGTACCGTCGGCGCTCATCCGCCGGTGCCACGTCCAGATCGACTGCCACGGACCGAACACCTGCGGCACGTCACGCCAGGCAATGCCACACCGGTACCGGTAGATGATGCCCTCAACCATCGACCGAGCATCCTGGAAAGGTCTGCCCCGCTTACCCGTTCGAACCGGAAGCAGATCCTCGATCAACGACCACTGGGCATCGGAGAGCAATTGGAACCGCGACATTCCTCAAGTCTCAGGCACCACACCTGAAACTTTTGTCAGACACGCCCTAGACCCGCTGGACCGTGTGCGCGAGCTAGGCGATGCCTCCGTGCCATTCCTGTTCGATGTCCACGCGCTGTTCTTCTCCGATGACGCCGTGACAGTTGAGCGGAAGCTACATCAAGCGTTGGAATCGAAGCGGGTGAACAAGATGCGGCCCCGACGTGAGTTCTACTACGCTTCACCCGAAGAAGTTCTGCCGCTCCTGCAATCCACTGTGGGGGAAGTCGTTGAGTACACCGTGACACCCGTTGCTGAGGAATACCGCTTCAGCCTCGGAACACCGGACACAACGCTGTAGGAGACTTGAGCGACATCCTCACGCGTAGCGCACTCGGTGCACCGTTTCCTTACCCGTTACGGGCTCACCAAACTGCGATGGGTTGATCGGCTCACCGGACGCGTTCGGGTGCACACACGCGCAAGCGCGTATCAATGTGATCCTGTGCCGCTCAACGCCTCATTTACGCACGTGCGCTTCGGCGCACGCATAGAATCCAACCTGAATACGCGGGTTCGATTCCCGTCATCGGCTCCACGAAGATTGAATCCCCGTCAAAGTGGATACTTTGAGCGCCATGGGTATGCACGCGATCGGCAACGGCCTCGGCACGTTGGACCGCGAGCTCTTCGAGGCGGTCGCTGAGTCGCCGAGCCCGTTCCTGGACACCGTGATGCCCCGGTTGACCAGGGCCGCAGACCATTCCAAGCTGTGGTTCGCCATCGCCGCAGGTTTGAGCGCGTTCGGCAGCACCGCGGTTCGGCGCGGGGCCGCGCGCGGCGTCGTCAGCCTCGCGGTCACCAGCCTGGTGACCAACCAGCTGGCCAAGCGGATCTGGCGGCGGCCGCGCCCGGACCGCAGCCTGATACCGCTCATCCGGCAGACGAAGCGCGTGCCGACCTCGAATTCCCTGCCGTCGGGGCACTCCGCGAGCGCCGCGGCTTTCGCGGTGGGCGTCGGTCTGGAGTCCCCAGCGGCCGGTCTGCCGCTGGCGCTGCTCGCCGGCCTGGTGGGCCTGTCGCGGGTCGCCACCGGTGCGCACTACCCCGGCGACGTGTTCGCCGGATTCGGCATCGGTGCCGCGATCGCGGTGCTCGGCGCCCGCATCGTCCCCACCATCCCGGCCACCACGCTGCCGACGTCGGATCCGTTGCGGTTCCACACCGAGCCCCGGCCGGACGGCGCCGGCGTGGCGCTGGTGATCAACCCGGCCTCCGGCGATGGCACAGGCGAGCGAATCATCGACGAGGCACGAAAAGCCTTGCCGTGTATGGAAATCATCGAGCTCGACGACGACGATGACATCGAGGCCGTGTTGCGGGAGACAGCGGAGCGCACGGAGGTGCTCGCGGTAGGTGGCGGTGATGGGACCGTGGCAGGCGCGGCGGCGATCGCCGTCGAGGCAGGTGTCCCCCTCGCGGTGTTCCCCGGCGGCACGTTCAACCACTTCGCCAAGGACATCGGCTGCGATTCGGTGGCCCGCACCGTCCAGTCGATCAAGGACGGCTCTGCGGCCTACGTCGACCTGGTGTGCCTCAATGAGGAACGCATGGTGATCAACACCGCCAGCATCGGCGCCTACCCGAACTACGTGCGGATGCGCGAGAAACTGGAACGCCGGATGGGCAAGCGCCTGGCCGCGATGTGCGCGCTCTATCTGACGCTGCGCCGGGAAGCTCCGGTGCGAATTCGCTACGACGACAAGACACTTGAGACCGAATTGTTCTTCCTGGGGAATTCCACGTACTTCCCGTCCGGGTTCGCTCCGTCGGTGCGGCCGCGTCTGGATGACGGTCTGATCGACGTGCGAATCCTGGAAACCGGGCGGCGGTTCAGCCGGCTGCGCATCGCGACGGCCGTCGCTTTGGGCCGGCTCGAGCGCAGCCCGCTCTATCACGAGTTGCAGGTGCCGCAGTTCCGGTTCGTCGCCGTCGACGGCCCGACCACCGTCGCGCACGACGGTGAGGTGGGCGAGGCGCTCAGCGAGGCCAGCTTCAGCGTGAAGTACCGAGCGCTGCCGGTGTTCCGCCCTCTAACTTAGGGCCGCATCTCATACGCACCGTCGTAGGACGCGACCTGCGCCCAGACCCGATCGAAGCGAGCCGCATCGGTGACCGGTTTGTGTATCGCGGCCAACGCCCACTCCTGTTGCGCCACCGTCGAGCTCGGTTTTCCGTGCAGCGCAACCACATACGATGAGAAGTCACGGATCTGGAAGTCGAAGATCTGGTCCAGCAGGTCGCGGTCGAGCCCTGTCAGTTCAGCCTGCTCGAGGATCAACTGCCCGTAGACGACGAGCGTGAACAAGTGCCCAACGACCAGGACGAAGTCGAGGTCGCGTTGCTGGTCGGCATCGGGTGCCGCCGACATCAACAGGTCCTTGAACGCCAGCACCTGTTCGAAGAAGCGGGCCACATTCGGGACGGCTAAGTTCCGCTCGTACACCGGCGCCCAATCGGCGAACTGCACCTTGGATGCGCCGCGCGCGGGTCCCTGCGCCCAGAAGAACACGTCGTCGACCGCGTCGTCGCGGGTGCCGATCCGCGGGTAGCTTGCGGGATTGAACATGTAATTCGGCATGAATTTCAGGATCTGCGCGACGTTCACATGCACCGTGCCCTCCAGCCGGGGCAGGGCACCGATCAGTCGGCTGACCTCGCTGAAGTAGGTGTTCTTCTCGAAGCCTTTGGCGGCCAACACATCCCATAGCAGGGTGATGACTCGCTCACCTTCGGAGGTGACCTTGGACTTGGTCACGGGGTTGAACAGCAGATAGCGACGATCCTCGAGGCCGGCACTGCGGAAGTAGTCGATGGCGCGATCGCTGAACAGCTTCATCGCGATCAGCCGGGCATAGACGTCGACGAATGAGGCACGCACATGCGGGAAGTCGGTGACCGGGTTGCCGTAGAGAATTCGGTTGTTCGCGTGCGTGATCGCCTCATAGAACGCGTGCTCACACATCCCGATCGAGCCACTGCACAGGTTGAACTTGCCGACGTTGACGGTGTTCAGCGCCGCCGAGAACGCCTCCGGCCCGGTGCACAGAATGTCCTCCTCATGCACCGGATACTCGTTGAGCCGGAACGTGCTGACGAACATCTGGCCGTGCACCACGTTGTCGATCAGCTGGTAGTTCTCGTGACCGCTGTCCGCGACGAACCACACGTAGCCGTCGGGTCCGTCGACGTCGGTGCGGCGCGAGAACACCGACACCATGCCCGCCACATTGCCGTTGCCGATGTAGTACTTCTCCCCCGACGCCCGGAACACGACGCCCTCGTCAGACGTGGGGGTCAGCAGCATGTCGGTGTTGTAGATATCGGCGCCATGCTCACGTTCGGACAGCGCAAAGGCCATGACCCCGCCGGCCTCAAGCTGCGCGGCGGCTCGTTCCTTGGCCTTGATGTTGTCGCTCTGCCAGATCGGGCCGAGCCCGAGGATGGTGACCTGTTCGGCGTACCAGTACGCCAGCCCATAGAAGCCGAGGATCTCGCTCAGCACGGCATTACGCGACGTGTCCCAGCGTTTGTTCGGATCACCGTCCGCGAACTCCGAGGGCGTCAGGAACGTCGCGAAAACGCGCTCCCGCTTGATGAATTCGAGAAAATCGGCGACCCACGTCGCATCCAAATCGTCCTGCAGCAGCCGCTTCTTACCGCGCTCCTCAAACCATGCGATCAGCGCCCGCAGCTGGCGCCGCGTCTCCGGATCGAATTTCTGAGGGTCGAAGTCGTGCGGGTTGAGCAGCAATCCGGAGTTCGGCATAGGGCTCTCCTTCGGCGCGGGTGTGGCACCGAATCTAGCGCCCGGACGCTCGGAAAACGGCAGATTGCGTGTCCTTATTCGAGCGCCACACCGAGCTCCTCGGCGAACACCCTGATCATGTGTTGCACGCCAATCTCGTTGCGGCCGATGATCATGTGGCCGTGCTGGCCGTGCCGGACGCCTTCCCCACACTGGGGCAACATGGCGAAGTCCTCGTCGACGACCGCGGCGTGGACGTTGTCGTACACCTGGTCGTAGACGGCGCGCATCGTGTCGTCGGTGGCCGGCACGCGGCCCATCCAGCTGTGCCGCACCGAGCATCGGGTCGGTTCCCCCGCCGGCAGGATGTCGATGATCTCCACACCGACCGGGCTGTTCGCCAGGATGAGATTGGGATAAATCCAGTAGATGACGCCCATGTTCTGGTGCGGGTCCCATGAACCGGACGGGTCGTCGGCAAGATTGGCGACCCAGGTGAAGGGAAAGCCGATGCGATGGTGCTTGCCATACTCGTCGTACACCCCGGTGTTGGGCAGGGTGTTCTGTCCAATCACGCTCTCGCCGTGGACAAATGGGAAATGGTATCCCTCAGCGAACGCTTCCAGAGCGCCCTTCCACGACACTTGGGACTGGAACTCCTTTTCCGTGTGATAGCCGTATGAGGCGTAGTTCATCAACTCGAGTTCTGGACCGATGGACCCGAGGTGGCTGTCGACGTCGATGGTGGCGCCAGCGGTCAACACGGCCCAGATGAAGCCGTGCCGCTCCTCGTTCGGCAGCTCAATGAGTCCATAGTCGGCTTTGTTCATCGAATCGAACCCCGCCTTGCCGGGAACGGTGAACAGTTCGCCGGTGTTCTTGTAGCTCCACGCGTGGTACGGGCACGTGAACCGGGCGGCGTTACCGGCCCCGCAGGCCGGCTTCGCGCCACGGTGGCGGCAGTAGTTGAGGAACACGTGACTGACGCCGTCACGATCGCGGGTCACCAATAGCGAATCACCGAGCACCGAGCGCACGACATAGTCGTTGACGTTGGGAATCTGGGCCGAGGGCACGATCGCAAGCGGCAGGCGGCGCAGTACCTGCGACTCCTCGATCTCAGTGATTTTCGGGTCGCGGTAGTAGTGCAACGGCACCCGCAATTCACGGTCGGCCATGTCCGTCGTCTTGTCGACCGCGTGCCGCACAGCGCGCCTGGTCAGTTCCTCGTCCTGGTTGCTGACCGGTCCTTCGGCGATTGCCGTCATAGCTGACCTCATTTCACGTTCGGGGATAACCGGACCATACATCAGATGTTGACTGTATGGTCAAGAGTCGGTGGCGTTCGTTGAAGCGCAGCGGGATGGAAGTATGCGGTGATGCGCAGGCACGGCTGGTCTGGTGACATCCCCGTCGACGACGAGGAGGCGGTTCGCCGCATCGTCAGCGCGGCCCGCGCATCGATCGACGCGCGCGGTTCGGTGAGCGTGTCCGACGTCGCCACCGAACTCGGGATTACCCGGCAGACGGTGTATCGCTATTTTCCGACCCTTGACGCACTGATGGCGGGCACCGCGTTATCGGCAGTCGACGGCTTTCTGGACCGCTTGGCCGACGACCTGCAATCGATCACCGACCCCACCGAGGCCGTGATCGAAGGCATCGCCTACACCCTGGAACAGCTCCCCAACGATCGCTACCTGAGCTTGGTCATGCACCCCGGCAGGGCGAGTGCCTTCGCCGCCGGCGTCACTTCCGAAACGTCGATATCGTTCGGCCGGTCGATCCTCGAGCGCTTTCAGGTCGATTGGGCCGCAGCGGGTTTCAGCGGCCGGCAACTCGACGAACTTGTCGAGTTCATGCTGCGCACCCTGCAGTCGTTCATTCTGGATCCCGGCGGCCCTGAGCGACACGGCGCGGAGCTGCGCGCCTTCCTCCGTCGCTGGGTCGCGCCGGCAGTCCAGATGCATCACACGGGCTGCGCGCCTCCACCCCATCCCGGCATCTGAAACTCGCTCGACCCTCACCTCACCGCCGTGCAAGCATGCCCGTATGGCCAAGCAGTTCCCCGAGATCACTGACAGGTTCCGCACCTTCATTGCCGCCCAGAGCATGTACTTCGTGGCGACGGCGGCGCGCGACGGCCGGGTGAACCTGTCCCCGAAGGGCTTGGACTCTCTGCGCGTCCTCGGGCCGAACCGCGTGGCCTGGCTGAACCTCACCGGCAGCGGCAACGAGACCTCGGCGCACCTGCTCGACACCCCGCGGATGACGCTGATGTTCTGCTCGTTCGATCGCGAGCCGCTGATCCTGCGGCTGTACGGCACCGCTCGCGAGGTCGCGCCCGGCGACGCGGACTGGACCGAGCTCTACAACCAGTTCCCACCCCACATCAGCGCACGTCAGATCTATGACCTGACAGTCGACCTCGTGCAGACCTCGTGCGGCTTCGGCGTGCCGCTCATGACGGTCGAGTCAGAGCGTGTCCTGCTCGACACCTGGGGCGAGAAGAAGGGGCCGGAAGGCGTCGCGGAGTACTGGCAGCAGAAGAACCTGTCGAGTATCGACGGTGCGCCGACGAAGCTCGCGTTGGATTGACCCGCAGCGCTTCAGCTTTCGGCTACGCAACCATGACGTCGACGGACAGCCGCTCCCCGAGGGCGTAGACGGTCGGCCAATCCTGGCTCTGTGCAGCCGATTCCAATGCTTCGATCAGCGGCGTCTCCACACCCAGTTCGGCGAGCCACGTCGACACTGTCGCGGCGATCTGCTCCCCGGGTACCTCTTCGGCGCGCCGGCCGTGCAGGCGGTCGACCACCACGAAGGTCGGCGTTGCGGAGCGCCGGCGGCGGAAGTCGATGATGCTCATGCCAATTACACGCCGCGGGCGTCAAATAGGTTCACCGCGACCGAGCACACCTACCGTGGTCCTATGGATCGTTCAATGCGCGAGCGCATGCTCGCTGGTGACCTGTACATCGCCGACGACCCCGACGTGATCCGCGACTCCAAACGCGCACAGAAGCTCACGCACCGGATCAATGCACTTGACCCCACCGACCTCGACGAACGAAACCGCCTGCTTCGCGAGCTTCTCGGCGCATTTGGCGAGAACAGCGAAATCCGGCCGCCGCTGCAGTGCGACTACGGATACCAAACCACCATCGGTGCACGCACTTTCGCGAACTGGGGTCTCATCCTTCTCGACGTCGCACGGATCACCATCGGCGACGACGTACAGATCGGGCCCAACGTGCAACTGCTGACCGGTACCCATCCACTGGAGGCGGGACCGCGCAGGGACAAGTGGGAAGCGGCCGAGCCGATCGTGATCGGCGACAACGTGTGGCTCGGTGGCGGCGTCATCGTGTGCCCGGGCATCACGATCGGCGCGGACACTGTCGTCGGCGCCGGGTCGGTGGTCACGCGCGACCTGCCATCGCGGGTACTGGCCGTCGGCTCGCCGGCCCGGGCGATCCGCGAGCTCTAGGTGTAACTCTTGGACAGGTTGTGAACGGCGTGGTGAGCGGAAATAGGTGAGGACCTCCGGTATCGCTGTGGTTACCACACACACATCGATCACCGAGAGGTCCTCGTGTCTCACCGTAATGCCTTCCTGACTCCGCGTGGCCGTTTGGCTCTGGCTCAGTGTGTTGTTGATGACCGATGGCCGCTGGCTCGTGCTGCCGAGCGATTCCAGTGTTCGAGGGCCACGGCCAAGAAATGGGCCGATCGCTACCGCGCTGGAGGTAAGCAGGCGATGGCCGATCGCTCCAGCCGCCCGCACCGTAGCCCGCGGCGCCTGGCGCAGCGTCGCGAGCGCCGGATCATCAAGGTGCGCTTCACCCGTCGCTGGGGCCCGCACCGCATCGCGGCGCACCTACGGCTGCCCCGCTCGACTGTGGAGGCGGTCCTGCGCCGCTACCGGATGCCGCTGCTGCGTGATCTGGACCAGAACACCGGGTTGGTCGTGCGCCGACCCAAACCTCACCGCTACGAGCATCCCGCGCCCGGAGACCTGGTCCACGTCGACATCAAAAAGCTCGGTCGCATCCCCGACGGCGGTGGGCATCGCAAACTCGGGCGCCAAGCCGGACGGCGCAACCGCAGCGGGGCCGGCTACGCCTACCTGCACCATGCCGTTGATGACCACTCGCGGTTGGCGTACTCGGAGATCCTCGGCGATGAGCGCAAACAGACCGCCGCCGATTTCTGGGTCCGGGCCAACGCCTACTTCAATGGTTACGGCATCACTGTTAAGCGGGTGCTGACCGATAACGGATCATGCTATCGGTCAAAGGTTTTCGCTACCGCGCTCGGCGATGGCATCAGCCACAAGAAGACCCGGCCGTACCGTCCCCAAACCAACGGCAAGGTCGAACGATTCAACCGGACCCTGGCCACCGAATGGGCCTACGCACGCACCTACCTATCAGAGGACGAACGCGCCGTGACCTATCCCCACTGGCTGCATCACTACAATCACCATCGACCCCACAGCGGCATCAAAGGCAAGACACCCATCGACCGCCTACGCGTTCACAACCTGCCTGTGAAGAACATCTAGGACACGTTTCGAAGCCAAACTAAGCATTCACTTCCGCGTCAATCTACGGTGGTGTAAATATGTGCGGCGTGAGTGAAAATGCCGACGTGGCACAGGCTCGAGCGCTGCGCGCGGAGCTACGTAGACATGCATGGGACCTGGCGTCCAAGCTGTCCCGGGTAGAGGCGCTGCCGGATGTGACGGCGTGGTCAGAGCGGGCGCGGTCCATGCGGCGCCGCGCCCGCGAGCTTCGCCAGGACCTCGATCAGGCGAAGTTCCTGATCGAGCGCTTACATGCCCGGTTCCCCAGCATCGACGCGACGAGCGCGTCAGCAGAAACGCCAAACCCAAGTTATTGAGAACCTTCATTGATAATTGATCCGATTTGATTAACGGTGCTAAGCGTCTCCGATGAAAGGCGCGCGCCGGTACCACGCCTGCTCGACGTCGACCCGGAGCAGTTGCACCGTGTGCGGTGCCTGTTTCCTGCCGCGATCCGCGATCTCAGCAACGAACGTCAGATCGGCTTCACGTCGAATCTCGACGTCGCCCGCACGGCGTTGGCCAACGCCGTGGCTACATTGCTGACCCAGCCGCGGCCGTAACGACAAAGCCATACGCCGATATTTTCCTAGGTTCGAAAGACCCTCCACTGATAGCATCTGACCTGCAGGTTTTTGCACCGAAAGTGGCTCATCGGGAGGCTGCGATGGATAGCGAAAAGTTGAACCGGACCATCACGTTGTCGTTGGTGGCGCTGGCTGCGACCACGGGCGTCACGTTGGCCACCGCGGCCTCGGCATCGGCCGCCCCGGCAACCGATTGCACGACCGGCTGCGACGTCGGCGGCGTCGATACCGCCCCGCCGCCGTTCTTGAAGCTGAACGCACCATTCCTCAAGTTCTGGAACATGCAGAAGATGAACTTCCCGTTCATGAAGTTCGACAACCTGCAGAAGTTCGATAACTTGCTGAAGGTCAACGTCTTCCAGAAGTTCAACACCCTCCAGAACAAGTGACCGCGGCCGGCGCACGGCTGGTCGAGTGCGCCACGGACCTCGGCAAGGTGCTGGCTGCCGCGGGCTACTCACCCAGCGGGCTGGGTGGTGGGCGGATTGCGCCCAATTCCCTTGACGCCGTGGTGCTGGCCCGTCGCGGCGGTGGTCCGCTGGCCACGCTGGTGGAATTGTTTCTCGCTGGGCTACCGGTGCCCACCACCGATGCCGCGGAAGCGCTGCGCCCGTTGCTCCTTGACGATCTTGTCGAGACAGGTCTGCTCGCGCCGAGCGGCGGCACCGTACAGGCAAGCATCTGCATCGGATGGGCCGACGACATGCTCGTCGCCCACGACTGGCAGGACGGCCGCCCGACTGGGCGGGAACACGTCGTCGCCGTCGCGCAGGCATCCATGACGCTCGCCGACCTCACGGTGCGGCTGCCGGACGTCGACGTGCTCGACGTCGGCACCGGCGGCGGCGTGCAGGCGTTCCAGGCCGCCGCTCATGCTGGCTCCGTGCTGGGCACGGACGTCAACACCCGCGCCCTTCGGCTGGCCGAGTTCGGCGCCGCACTCAACGAACTCCCCAACGTCAGCTGGCGCGAAGGCAGCCTGCTGGAACCCGCGGGCGAGCGGACCTTTGACCTGATCACGGTCAACCCGCCCTTCATCATCTCGCCCGACAACACCTACCTCTGGCGCGACGCCGGGCAGGCCGCGCGCCGGCCCGGCAGCCTCGGTCAACAGTTGGTGCACGACATCGTACCCAGGCTGCGCATCGGCGGTTGGGCCACGATGCTGGCCAGTTGGCCGCACCCGGCCGACGGCGATTGGGTGGCGCCGGTCCGGTCGTGGTTCGCAGGATCAGGTTGTGACGCCTGGGTGCTCCGCTTTGCCACGCACGATCCCATCGAGCATGCCGAGACCTGGCTGATGCAGAGTGTGCACGCCACCGCCGAGTTCGCCGCCGCCCTTGATCGCTGGCTGGCGTTCTACCACGACCAGGGCATCGAGGCGCTGACCACCGGCGCAATCATCATGCAGCGCAACGGTGCTGACGATGAATACCTCTGGACCGACGACATGCCGGGCTCCCCCACCGGCTCGGCCAGCGACCAAATTCAGCGGGTGTTCACGCACCGACGACGCCTCACCCGGACGTCCGGCGGCGACCTACTCGACGCCGTGCTGGCCCCGCTGCCCGGCACCCGGCTGGATCAGGCGCTGTCCCGCGGCGACGCCGGCTACGAACCCGCGCCGACCCAGCTGTGGGTGCTGCCGGGACTCAGCGTGTGCGCCACCGTGTCACCGGTGGCGCTCCCGGTGATGCTCGAACTCGACGGGCAGCGCCCGCTACGCGATCTCATCGCCGCCGCAGCCGACGCCACCGGCTTCGACTCCGACCAGGTCCGTGCCGACGCCCTCGCGGCAGCCACCCGGCTGATCGAGCTGGGCCTGGTCGACTGGATTTGAATTCGACGCTGAGCCTATTTCGCGGTGCAGTTGGCGCACCCTTCCACACGCGGCGGACGGGGGTCGTCGGGCTTGGCGGGATCGGGGTCGCCGAACCAGCGGGAGGGCCGGTGCTCGCCGTAGGTGTCGTGCCAGTCCCACCATTCGTAGGCCGCGTCCTGGGGATATCCCGGTGGCGAGTCCTCCCAGGTCTCCTGTCGCCCCAGTGCCGTCATGTCCAGGTAGCTCCACGAGGTACCGAGCGCCTCATCGCCGCGGCTGTTGATGAAGTAGGTGCGGAAGACCGCGTCACCGTCGCGAATGAAGGCGTTGGTGCCGTGCCACTCGTGCACGCCGAAATCGACGTCGAAGTCGTCGGTGATGGTGTACCAGGGCATCTCCCAACCCATCCGAGCTGTCATCCGCGCAATGTGGGGCTGCGGGGCACGCGACGCAAAAGCCAGTGTGGTGTCGCGCGCGTTCACATGTGCCACATGACCCACGTTGTCGGCGATCATCGAGCAGCCACGGCAGGCGTGTTCCGGCCAGCCCTTGACGCCCTCCTCGAAGAATGCCCGATAGATGACGAGTTGCCTACGCCCGTCGAACAATTCGGTCAGGCTCAGCTCTCCGTCGGGGCCGACGAACGTGTACTCCTTGGTGACCGGCGTCCACGGCATGCGGCGGCGCATCGCCGCCAGCTGGTCCCGCTGCCGCGTCAACTCCTTCTCCGCGAGGAGCATCTTCTGCCAGGCGGTATCCCATTCCGCCGCTGCCACGATTTCTGGTTTCTGCACAGTGCGCCTCCTCGACAGAATCATTAAACAACTTTGTTGAACGTCCATGTTCCAGCAGAGCATGATCCGGCGCTATAGTCAACAAGATGGTTGAAGATGAAGTGCTGGACCGAGCCTACGCCGCCTTGGCCGATCCGACGCGCCGCTGGCTACTGGAGACGCTGCGGCAAGGCGACGCGCGCATCACCGACCTGGCTGCGCCACTGCCGATGACCTTCGCCGGCGTCTCCCGACATATCGGCGTCCTGGAGTCGGCAGGGCTGGTGCAACGCGATGTCCGCGGCCGCGAACGCTGGGTATCCCTGCGCCCTGACGGGCTGACCATGGCTCAGCAGTGGATCAACGAACAATCAAACTTTTGGTCGGTGCGGGCGGATGCCCTCGCAGATCGTTTGCGCCGCAAAGGAAATGGACAATGACAGAGCCCGTTACCGTGCGCGTGCAGCGCATCATGCCGGCAGTCCCGGACGTGGTGTTCGGAGAATGGCTGGACGTCGAGTCACTGGCGGACTGGATGTGTCCACGCCCGTCTCGGTGCGTCGCCATCACCGTCGAACCCCATGTCGGCGGCAAGCTGCGGTTCGACGTCGACCACGACGGCACCGGCACCATCGTCCTGGTCATCGGGCACTTCCTGGAGATCGACCGCCCCCGCCTGCTGCGTTTCACGTGGAGCAATTCGAACTGGCCCGACCCGACCATGGCGAGCGTCGTCAACGTCACCTTCGAACCCCACGGGGAGGGCGAGACGCTGATGGAGATCGAGCACTCGCTGCTGCCGGCGTACGAGCAGGAGAACTTCCACAACGGCTGGGCGCTGACGGCGGAACAGTTGGAGGCGGTACTGCGCGGTCGTACGCCGAGCGTGTAGGACTCGGCGCCAGATCCGCAGATCTTGCGCAGCAACCTGCACATTCGGCATAGGAGTCCGCTCAGGACGTTGCCCGCACCCCCGCGACACGTCGTCGCGCAAGCCCGTTGTCCACTGCTACCGTCGCCCCGTGGATCTGACGGACTCGTACACCCGCGCGCTGCCGCAGCACATCCGCGACCGGTACGAGTTCATCGAAACCCGCAACGCCGCCGCGATCCTGGCCGCCACCAACCCGCAGCGGTTCGACGAACTCCTCACCGCCCTGCACGAATTTCAGCTCCGCACCGACGATCTCGTCCAGCCAGGTGGCCAGGAGACCGAACTCGCGGCGCGGCTCAACACGGCGTTCCGCAACAAGGGCTGGCGCGAAGCGCGCGTCGATACCCGAATCCGTCTGGAGCTGCGCAAGATGCCGCACAAGCCGGCCGGCGAGGCGCACCCCACTCTCGAGGACACCGAGGTGTTCAACGAGGGCTACAAGGTCGACAACTTCGTCGACAGGTTGGCCCTGGACGTGGAGTGGAATGCCAAGGACGGCAACCTCGATCGCGACCTCAGCGCCTACCGCGCGCTGTACGACGCGGCGTTGATCGACGTCGCCGTCATCATCACCCGCACGCAAACCGACCTGCGCACGTTGGGCTACCGCCTGGGCATCGAGGCCGGCATGGACGACGAGCGCGCCCGCCGCATCCTGGCCACCACGACCACCACCAACACCGAGAAGCTGCGGCCCCGGATGCAGCGCGGCGACAGCGGCGGCTGCCCGCTGCTGGCCGTTGCGATCTGCGCCCGCACCTGGGCTGACCACGCGCAGGACCAGGAATCTCCGGAAACAACACCCGACATCGGCCTCTGGGAAGCCTGACCTGTCGGTGCCATCGCCTACGATTTCGTGAAGATCTTCTCCGTTCGAAAAGATCTAATTCGAAGGTAGGAGTGACAACGTGGCGAAACGCAGCGACCAGGCCGGCGCCCAGACAAAGGCCGTCCCCCTGCGCGATATCGCCGCGCCGCCGCCGCTGCCCACCGTAGACGGCGGCTGGAAGACCGTATTGGCCGATCCCCCTTGGCGTTTCACCAACCGCACCGGCAAGGTCGCGCCGGAGCACCGGCGCCTGGACCGCTACTCCACGCTCGACCTCGAGGCCATCTGCGACATCCCGGTGTCCACCGTCGCGGCGCGCGACTCGCACCTGTATCTGTGGGTGCCCAATGCGCTGTTGCCCGAGGGACTGAAAGTCATGGAAGCCTGGGGCTACCGCTACGTCTCCAACGTCATCTGGGCCAAGCGGCGCAAAGACGGCGGGCCCGACGGCCGCGGCGTCGGCTTCTACTTCCGCAACGTCACCGAGATCATCCTGTTCGGCGTGCGAGGCAGCATGCGCACGCTGCCGCACGCCCGCAGTCAGGTCAACATGATCGAGACGCGCAAGCGCGAGCACTCCCGCAAGCCCGACGAGCAGTACGGCTTCATCGAGGCCTGCTCCCCCGGCCCGTACCTGGAGCTGTTCGCCCGGCACCCGCAGCCGGGCTGGACGGCGTGGGGCGACGAATCCGCCGACGACGTGACGCCGCGCGGACAGGTCCACAAGGGATATCAAGGCGGCGCCATAGACGTCCCACCGGTGACCAAGCACGTCCGCCTGGACCCGACGACGGCCGAGCGCATCGGCAAGGAACTGCGCATCCGCTACGAGAACGGCGAGAGCATCCGTCAGCTCGCCGAGGAGACCGGCTACGGCATCACCCGGGTGCGCGGACTACTCGAACGGGCCGGCACCACATTCCGAGGCCGCGGACCCCAGTAACGAATCAGGGCCCCGCAACGCGGGGCCCTGATCAGTCTGCGGCTGGTTTACCAGACCCGCACATAATCGACGAGCATCTCGGCGGGGTAACTGCCACCCTTGGGGTCGCCACCACCGGAACCGGCCACGGCCAGGTTCAGCACCGGGAACACCCGGTAGTCGGGCAGATTGAACGGCCAGTCGTCCAGCGAGTTGGCCGCCACGGTGAAGTACGGCTGCATGCCGTCGACGTAGTCCTGCCAGAAGGACATGCCCTGGTCATTCCACGTGACGCGCCAGCGGTGCCAGGCACCGTCGATCGGGTGCGGGTGGGTGTCGAACGACGTGCCGTCCGACCGGGCGTGCACGGTGGTGCCCGACGGCCAGTCGCGGTTGCCGTACCACTCGGCCAGGTCGATCTCGCCGCCGACGACCGGGTGGTCGTTGGACAGCCACCAGGCCGGCCAGCAACCGTCGGTCAGGCAATTGAACTTGATCCGGGCTTCCCAGGTGGTGTTGATACCGCCCCAGAAGGTGCCGAAGACCTTGCCACTGGTGTATCTCCCGTTGCGATCGCGCGTCGCACGGATGACGAGGTTGCCGTTGCCGTCCAGGAAGACGTGCTCACGGTCGTCGCGGTACTGCCCCATGTTCTCCGGGCGGTCCCAGAACACCGGGTTCTTGATGAGCTCACGCGCCGGGGAGATGTTCCACTTGGCCGGGTCTGGCCGCGAGCCGGCGGGGCCGTCGAACTCGTCGTGGAAGATGTAGGTGGGCGTTTGCGCGGCCGGCGGCGGGGCCAGCGGCGCAGTGGGCGAGCTGCCCGGTTGGGAATCCGCGAGGGCGGTGGGGGTCGGCATCGCGGCGGCGGCCAGCAGGCCGAGCCCCGACGCGCGCATCATGTTTCGACGATCCATTTCCGGCACAGTGCAATATACAAGCCGTTCGGACAGACTTGACGCAACTTGCGACACGCTTGAAATCACCTGTCAGAGCTACTTTCTGCTCCCCTTCACGCGGGTGTCGTCACGCCAGCAGCAAAAGCTCCTCGCGACGCCATTTCCGCAGCTACCAGCGCATCCACTCGGAAATGCCTGAATCAGCAATACCGAACACCTGGCGTCTGCAGCAAAACGGATATTCGGCGTTGCCGAAAAACCGAAACCGTGCGGTAACGCCTCGCTCAGGTTCAGCGTCCGGACTGCTGACCTTCCCAGACCTGGCCTTCCTGAGCAGCTGCGGCGGCGGCGGACGCGGCTGAAGCCGACTCAGCAGCCGCAGCGGCCGATGCGGACGCGGAGGCGTACGCCGCAGAGCCCTGCGGGCTGCCCAGCGAGTTGCCGGGGCTGCCCGGGGTCGCGAATGCGGCCTCACAGTTCAGCGACAGCAAAACCTGGCTGCTGCTCGAACCACCACTGTTGGCCGGCGCCGACACCGTACGGGCCACCTGATTGGTCACCACACAGTTCGGCCACTGGAGCTGGTCGCCCACCGTCGTCGACACCAGAGGCTTGAATCCCGCGCTCGACAACGCCGACCGCGCGTCACCGAACTTCTGACCGACCACGTTCGGCGGGGAGCCGGCAGCAGCCACGCCGCTGCACATCAGAGCCATAGCACCAAGTGACGTCGCCGCAGCAACACTCCATGCGATTTTCATAGGCGCCTATCCTGCCTTAACTGGCGGCGAAGCGCTCATCGTTGACGCGGTTGTCGCCGGCGGAGCCCACGTCTCCGTCGCGCCGCTGTTGAAATCCGGCACCTGTGGGCTATTGAAAACGGTGTTGGTCGGGGCGTGATCCGACCCGGCTACGGCGCCACCATCCGTCACGCCGCCGGTGATTGCGCCAAGCGCTCCCAGGGCGACCATTGCCGCGGCACCCGCCAACCCCACGCGAGTTCTTGTCGAATTCATAGAACAACTGTTGCGTAAGTGTGATAAAGGGGCAAGTCAATTTGCTGTTAACTGCAATACTCCAACGGCAACGTCAATAACCAACGCCGCAGTTCAACAGGTCAATATGGGTACTGCTGTGGATATTGCTGAGGGTACTGCCCATAGGGATATTGCTGCGGATATTGCGGCTGTCCCGGGTAGTACGGGTTGGCCGGCGGCTGGGACTCCGCCGGCTGGTCGGGCCCCTTGGGCACCTGAATCGGGATCGGCACGGGGACGAACGGCAGCCGGATATAGCTCGTCGTCATGGTCGGCGTGGTCGAGGTCGTCGTCTCCGTCGTCGACGGTGGTGGCGGTGGCGGAGCCTCGGTCGTTGTGGGTGTGGTGGCGGTCGTCGCCGGCGGCGGAGTCGTCGTCGGGGCGTGCGTCGCGGTGGTGTGCGTCGGCGCCGGCGCGTGCGTGACCGGTGGTTGGTACGTCGGACTGGGCTGCGGCGGTGGCGGCGCGGGGACCTCGTTGGTCACGGTGACCGTGCTGGGCGGCGGCGGCTCGACCGGCGGCGGCGGTGGCGTCGGCGATGCGCTGACCGACGGCGGCGGAGTTGTCGGCGGCGCGACGGGCTTGCGGTCACCGGTGAGCGCGACGGTCACACCACCCACCGCGGCGATCGCGGCCAGTGTCGCGACACCGAACACGATGAGCGGAAGCCGCTGCCAGGCCTTGGACGGCTCGGCGACCACCGGCCCGGCCGGCGCCACATACTGCGCGATGGCGCGAGTGGTCGTGGTCTCGCCGAAGGCGTCGTCGCCGGTGTAGGGCAGCAGGTCGCCGCCGCCGTCGGAGTCCTCGGACCAGGCCAGGGACGGGCCGGTGGCCTTGACCGCCCGGGCGGCCGCGGTGTCGGTAAGCAGGTCGAGTTCGGGGATGGCCGCGGGCGCGGTGGCCAAGCCGCCGTCGACAGCGGCGGTCGGCGCGGTCCCGCTGGACAGTGCGGCGGGCGCCATCCCGGTCTGGGCGTCGGCGTCGGCGCCGTACACCGCGAACAGGGCCGCACCCACCGCGGCATCCAACGCGGACTGCGGGCTGGTGACCAGAGTGGCCGCGGCACCACGCGCCGCAAGGTGTTCGGCCAGCCGGGCGCTGATCATCGGTATCCGGGCGCCGCCGCCGACCGCGACCACCGAGCTGACGTCCTGCCACGGAATCTTGTTGCGCTGCAACAT
The DNA here is from genome assembly GCF_054515875.1 of Mycolicibacterium sp. HS_4_1. Classification (NCBI taxonomy): domain Bacteria; kingdom Bacillati; phylum Actinomycetota; class Actinomycetes; order Mycobacteriales; family Mycobacteriaceae; genus Mycobacterium; species Mycolicibacterium sp. HS_4_1. Next base: position 417,175 of record NZ_CM137261.1, on the reverse strand, counting down.
GTCGTCGAGCTCCGCCAGGACCCCGGCCAACGGTTCGGCCAACAGCCCGGACAGCTCAGCGCGGGTGACCTCGACGTCGCCCTGGTAGCCCGGAATGTCCACCGGCACGGTGGCCGTCTCGGCCTCCGACAGATGTTCTTTTGCCGCACAGCAGGATTCACGGAGTTTCTCCAGTGAACTCACAGCGGCGGTGCCCGACGTATCCACGCCATCGGAGCCGCTGACCCGGGTGAGCACATGCGACAGCAACGCCTGGTCCACACCCTCGCCGGAGAAATCGGTGTGCCGCACGGTCTCGACGGGCTCGAACGACGAGTCGGCCGCCGCCAGCGTGATGCTGGTGCCGCCGCCACCGAAATCGAGCAGCGCGGAGGTCCCGGTGGCCGGCAGCCCCGGATTGGCGTGCAACGCGGTCAGCGCTGCCACGGCGTCGGACACCAGCCGTGCCGGAACGCCGTTGGGCGCCAGACTGGGGTTCGACCGCATGGCGGCGCGCATCGCACGTAGCGTCGCGGTATCCCAGTGTGCCGGAACGGAAATCGCCAGCTGCCCCGTCGGCGGTTCACCGCCGGACGCCTCGATCATGGCATCGAGCGCCTCGGCCACCAGTTGGTCGGCGTGATACGACGTACCGTCGGGCGCCACCATCGGCACGGGATCACCGACACGTTCAACGAAACCGGTGAGCGTCACGGCGCTCTCCGCGGCAGCACGATCTTCTGGGGACAGCCCGACCTGGGGCGCGCGGTCGCGAAACAGGCTCAACACCGCGCGCCGCACCATGGGCGGTTCACCGACGCGCGCTGCGACCAGGTTGGTTGCCCCGATCGACAACCCCAGCTGGTGGCTCATAACCCCACCACCCTAACGTGCGGCCGCGTTGACGCCGCTCGGGACACGTGCGAACGGTGTTCTCGCAGATTACTTTTCGTCCGCTGTGTCCAGCCTGTGGACAGAACAGGCCGGCTGTCGACCGCGCCTACGACGCGACGATGTCGCTCGAGAGCGTGAATTTCACGCGGAAACCCGGTGCTGCCCTTCATATGGGATCACTTGGCAACGGCGATCAGCGCTCCCGGTTGCAGCCATCGCATGACCTTCACCAGCGTGCCGTCGTCGATCGCCACGCACCCGGCGGTCGGGCCGTCACCGATGTGCAGGAAGAACGCGCCACCGTTACCGGGCACTCGTTGCGGGTTGACGCCCATGACGACGGCGTACTTGTAGGGCGCGATGTCCAGGTTCTCGGTACCGCTGGCCGGGTCGGTATCAAACGGGCACTGCGCCTTCTTGCACACCTGCATGGTGTTGTAGGTGGGGCTCTTCGTATCGCCGTCCCACCAGTGGTCCGGTGTGGTCTGGACGTATTGCAGACCCGTCCCCGGATTGGGCGCGGTACCGAACGCGAACGGCAACGTGAAGATGCCCATCGGGGTCTGAAGGTTGCCGTCGTGGCTCTGCGGCACCATGCCCCTGGAGCCGACATGAGCCGGGATCCCGACAGCAACGGCGTCCCAGCCCGCGGGGCCACGCTGGTAGACGTCCATCTTGGCCGACGAACCGCCCACGCCCACAACCGAAATCACCTGCGTGGCCGAACCCACCGAGTTGGCAAACCAGGGCGTGACCACCGCGTTGCCGACAGGAGCCAGTGCCACCGACACCGCGGCAGCACACAGCAAAGCGAACAGTCGGCGCACCCGTCCATGGTCGAGAACCGCCCTCAGGAAGGTCAAGCCAGGGCGGGTCAAGGTTTGGGCACGATAGGGCTTCGGCCGGGTACCGGCGCATCAGCGGCAGGGCTGCGGCGTGGGGGACTCAACAGCGGCAGCCACACCAGGAACCACAGACCACCCAGCAACCAGCCGGCCAGCACGTCGGTCGGGTTGTGGACGTTGAGCACCACGCGACTGACCCCAACGAACACCACAATCACCGCGCACAGCACCTCGATCAGCCGGATGTGGGCCACCTGAGCCATCCGGAACACCGCACACAGCCCCAGCGCGCCTGCCATGGTGCCCAGCGCATGACCCGACGGAAACGACCACGACGGTTCGTAGGCCAACGCCGTCAACGGCCGGGCGCGATGCGCGATGTCCTTGGCAACGTCGGTGACCATTCCGGACAGCGCGGCACCGAACAGCAGGAAGATCGCGGTGCGCCGCTGCCGCCGGGCCAGCGCGACGAACGCGACCACCGCGGCAGTTATCTGGAAGGTCCACGGACCGAACACGAACGACAACGATTTCCAGGCCAGCACCCAGCCGGGATGCGCCAGGCCATACCGGTGCGCGGGTTCGAGCAATGACTCGTCGAGCGTCGTCACCCATGACCACTGGGCGACCCAGCCCACCCACAGCAGCGCGTAGCCGATCGCGGCCGCGACGCCGACCAGCCAGCGGTTGCGGTTCGTCACCGGTCTCCTTTCGGGGTGCGCTCGAGCACCACAAATTCGCTACGGCCCGGAACATATTCGTCACGGCGATGAAACAAACTGACCATAGCTTCGCTAACCATGACCCAAGACCTCAGCCAGGAGCAGCTGCCGCCGGCCGCTGCACCAGAAGTCGATCAGGACCGGTTGACCGCGACGCGAGAAACCCTGGAGGACTACACCCTTCGTTTCGCGCCGCGCAGCTACCGGAAGTGGTCGACGCGGGTGGTGGGCATCTCGGCGCTGGGCGGTATCGCCTACCTGGCCGACTTCGCTATCGGCGCCAACATCGGCATCTCGTACGGCACCACCAATGCGCTGGCCGGAATCGCGATCTTCGCGGTCGTCATCCTGCTGACCGGGTTTCCGGTGGCCTACTACTCGGCCCGGTACAACATCGACCTGGATCTGGTGACCCGCGGCAGCGGGTTCGGCTACTACGGCTCGGTGGTCACGAACGTCATCTTCGCGACGTTCACCTTCATCTTCTTCGCCCTCGAAGGCTCGATCATGGCCCAGGGCCTCAAACTGGGCCTGGGCCTGCCCCTGTGGCTCGGTTACGCGGCGTCGACACTGATCATCTTCCCGCTGGTCATCTACGGCATGAAGGTGCTCTCGACGCTGCAGGTCTGGACCACCCCGCTGTGGCTGGTCCTGATGGTCGCGCCATTCGGGTACCTGCTGATCTCGCACCCGGAATCGATCCACGACTTCTTCGCCTACCAGGGCTCGAGCGGTGTCCACGGTTTCGACATGGGTTCGACGCTGCTGGCCGCGGGCGTCTGCCTGTCACTGATCGCCCAGATCGCCGAGCAGAACGACTACCTGCGGTTCATGCCGCCGAAGACCCCGGAGAACAAGCGGTCGTGGTGGACCTGGATGCTGCTGGCCGGACCGGGCTGGGTGTTCTTCGGCGCCATCAAGCAGATCATCGGCCTGTTCCTGGCGGTCTACCTGATCGGCCACGTCGCCGACAGCGCCGGCGTGGCCAACCAACCGGTGCACCAGTTCCTGGAGATCTACGACAACTTCCTGCCCAAGTGGCTGGCCCTGACCCTGGCCGTCATCCTCGTGGTGATCAGCCAGATCAAGATCAACGTCACCAACGCCTACTCGGGCTCGCTGGCCTGGACCAACTCCTACACCCGCATCACCAACCATTACCCGGGCCGCATCGTGTTCCTCGGCGTCAACCTGCTGATCGCGCTGGTGCTGATGGAAGCCAACATGTTCGACTTCCTGAACACCATCCTCGGCTTCTACGCCAACTGCGGCATGGCCTGGATCGTGGTTGTGGCCAGCGACATCGCGATCAACAAGTTCGTGCTGAAGCTCTCGCCGATGAAGCCGGAATTCCGCCGCGGCATGCTCTACGCCTTCAACCCCGTCGGCTTCGGATCCATGCTGATCGCGGCGGGCCTGTCGGTGATCGCATTCTTCGGCGGGCTGGGTGAGGCCCTGCGGCCGTACTCGCCATTGGTGGCGATCGGGCTGGGCCTGGTGCTGCCGCCCATCTTCGCCATTGCCACCAAGGGCAAGTACTACCTGCGCCGCACCGATGACGGCATCGACCTGCCGATGTACGACGAGTACGGCAACCCGTCCGACGAGCACCTGCTGTGCCAGAACTGCCACCACGAGTACGAGCGCCCGGACATGCTGGCCTCGGCGGCCGGCGGCTACATCTGCTCGCTGTGCCTGGCGACCGACAAGACCGGAGAGCACGTCCTGCCCGCGCAGCACTGACCAGGGGCCTACGCTGAGGGCATGGCTGTTCTGCTGCGCAAGCTGCTCGGCATCGGCAACCTGCCCGATGACATCCGCGAGCAGCTCCAGTCCGAAGGGCTGCTGCACGTGGCCGAGTTCGTCCCGGTGACCTTCCGGTTCTCCGGCCACGTGCCCGGCAAGGTAGCCAAGAGCACTCTCCGCAGCCTGGTGGGAGCCTTGGTGATCACCGAGCAGCGGCTGCTCGGCACGTTGTCGTCGGTGCCGAAGAAGGGCGCCAAGACCGTCAACCATCGGTGGGACGAGCCCGACGGCACCATGGTGCGCGCCGAGTTGGACGAGTCCGGTCTGCTACTCGACGCCCCCGACCTCTCTGCCGTCGATCCGAGTTTCGAAGGCTCGATGTCGCTGCGCTACAAGACGCCGCTACCCGCCGACCTGCTGGCCGCGCTGCCGGCCCGGGAGTTCACCTTCGACGTCCCCAACAAATACGTGTATCTGGCCTGCGGGATGCCGCCCACCACCTGAATCGGCCGGGGCGTAGCGTCGGGCCGATGACGATCCGGTACGACGAAGTGCTGCGTGAGCAGATCGGGACGCACCTCGCCAGACACCGGCGCCGGGTGGTCGACGACCCGACCAAGCGCCACGCCGCGGTGGCCATCGTGCTGGTGGACTCGGACCCGGGCGAGGACCGCATCGACCCGGCACCGGTCGACGAATGGATCGGCGGACGGCCGTTGCCCGACCAGAACCTGGACGGCCGCATGGTCGACGTCGCCGGGGGTGCGGCGTTTCTGCTGTGCCGCCGCACCTCCCGGCTGAACTCCCATTCCGCGCAGTGGGCGCTGCCCGGCGGACGCCTCGACCCCGGCGAAACCGTCGTCGACGCCGCGCTGCGGGAGCTGCATGAAGAGGTCGGCATCAAGTTGCCCGACGAGTCGGTGGTGGGGCTGCTCGACGACTACGCGACGCGCTCCGGCTACGTCATCACACCGGTGGTCGTGTGGGGCGGCGGCCGGCTGGACCCGCAGCCCTCCCCCGACGAGGTGCTGGCCGTGTACCGCGTCGGGCTGCACCAGTTGCAGCGGCCGGACTCGCCGCGGTTCATCTCGATTCCCGAGAGCGACCGTCCGGTGGTCCAGATTCCGCTCGGCAACGACCTCATCCACGCGCCCACAGGTGCGGTGCTGCTGCAGATGCGCTGGCTCGGCCTCGAAGGGCGCCCCGACCCGGTGGACGAACTCGAGCAGCCGGTCTTCGCCTGGCGGTGACACCAGTGATTTGTGCACGATTCGGTCCGCTGAGCGACCCTTTTCGTGCACAAATCGCGAGGAGGTAAGCGACACGATGTCCGACACGCCGCGCCAGAACGTGCTGTTGGTGCACTGGCACGACCTCGGGCGCTATTGCGAGGCGTACGGCCACCCCGACGTCAGCAGCCCCCGGCTGGATCAACTGGCCGCCGACGGCATCCTGTTCTCCCGGGCCCAGCTGCGCGAGGACCGCAGGCTGGCACCGAGGCCGGTCTTGGAGCGTCAGGCGATGTCCCCCGATTGGGGGACCACGAATTCATCCGGTTCGGGGTCCAGCTGGTGGACAGACCGCCGGCGCCTGCTGAGGAAGGCTTGGGCCAGCCGCAAAAGCCCACAGCAGCAGGAGAATTCAGATGAGCATCGTCACCCGCTGGGTCAGCTACTTCATCATCGTCATCGGCCTGACCGTCGCGCCCGGACTGATCGCCATCGGCCTGGCCACGTCCGCCCACGTCTGATCACGTCCGGGCGACCACGAAAATCCGGCGGAACGGGAAGAACGTCGTCCCGTCGGGCTGGGGCGCATAGGCCTGGGCCAGCAGCGGAATGATCTCCTGCCGGTACTGCTCCCAGGCGTCGTCGCTGAGCCGGGAGCGGACGTCGGTCAGCGCGGTACCCGTGATCCAGTCCAGCACCGGGGTTTCACCGGTCAATTGGTGCAGATACGTGGTCTCCCAGGCGTCGACGGCGCAGCCCGCCGCGGCGAGCAGCGCCGCGTAACCGGCCGGATCGTCGACCACATTCGTCTCCCGGAACCGGATATCGGCCAGCGCCTCGGCGAACTCCGGACGCCGCGCCACCTCGCGCACGGCCTGATGCGACGGCGAGTCGAAATTGCCTGGCACCTGAAAGGCCAGCCATGCGCCTTTCGGCAGCTGTGTCACCCACCGCCGCAGCAACTCCCGATGTTCCGGCACCCACTGCAGCACCGCGTTGCTCACCACCACATCGGTGTCCGGCGCGGGCGACCAGTCCGCAGCGGCGACCACCCGGGCGTCGACACCGCGAGCCCGCGCCGCCTCGACCATCTCCGGCGAGTTGTCCACCGCCTCGATCACCGCGTCCGGCCAGCGCTGCGACAGCGTGGCGGTCAGGTTCCCCGGTCCGCAGCCCACGTCTGCGACCCGCCGGGGAGTCTCGGCACTGACGCGTGCCAGTAGGTCGTAAAAGGGGCGGCCGCGGTGGTCAGCGAAGGTGAGATAGGTATCGGGGTTCCACACATCCCCATCCTGCCGCCAGGTGCCGGTGCGTGCCTGACATCCTGTTGGGTGATGGACGAGTCAGTACGCGCACTCTGGCAGTCGCTGGGCCTTCCGGGCCTTGTCGACGTGCACACCCACTTCATGCCCAAGAACGTCATGGACAAGGTGTGGAGGTACTTCGACAGCGCCGGGCCGCTGACCGGCCGCCCCTGGCCGATCACGTACCGCACCGAGGAGCAGCACCGACTGGAGACGCTGCGCGGTTTCGGGGTGCTGGCGTTCACCTCGCTGGTTTATCCGCACAAGCCCGATATGGCGCCCTGGCTGAACCAGTGGGCCGCTCAGTTCGCCGCCCAGACTCCTGATTGCCTGTCCACCGCGACGTTCTACCCCGAGCCCGGTGCGGGCGCCTACGTGGCCGACGCCATCGCCGGCGGCACCCGCGTCTTCAAGGCACATGTTCAGGTCGGCGGCTACCACCCGGCCGACCCGCTGCTCGACGACGTCTGGGCCACCATCGCCGACGCCGCTGTCCCGGTGATCATCCACTGCGGTTCCGGCCCGACGCCCGGTGCGCACACCGGCCCCAGCCAGGTTCGTACCGTGCTGGACCGCTACCCGAACCTGAAGCTGATCATCGCGCATCTGGGCATGCCCGAATACAGCGAATTCCTCGACCTGTGCGAACAATTCGACGGCGTGCACCTCGACACCACCATGGCGTTCACGCCGTTCATCGAGGAAACCATGCCCTTTCCACCGGCCGAATTGCCGCGCCTCGGCCAGCTCGGTGACCGTATCCTGTTCGGCAGCGATTTCCCGAACATCCCGTACCAGTACGCCGAGTCCCTGAACGTGCTCACCAAGGTCGCCCCTGACGACGATTGGTTGCGAAAAGTGCTCTACCGCAACGCTGCCAGCCTGTTCGATCTCTGAGTTCCGCGGATGCGATTCGCCGGCGCGGGTTAGCATCGGCCGTGCCCAGTACGCCGCCCGCCGATACGTTCGCCCTGCCCTTGCCGGTACCCGACGTCCCGGGCGCCGACAGCACCGCGCGGGGGTTGCCGCGCCGCGCCGACCTCACCTGGCAGCAGAAATTGATCGTCGACTCCTCCGCGGTGGCCGATCTGGGGCTCCGCACGGCCCTGGCGTCCGTGATCGGCGCCGGCATGATCCCGCGCATGGCTGCCGCGGCGATACGTAACCGTGCCGGCGACGACCCGGACGCCCTGCGGTTCTACGCCGAACTCGCCGCGACGAAGGACCCACAGCAGTGCTTCCCGGCTCCTACCGAAATGCCGCGCGTGGCGAGCCGTTCCGCAAATCTCGTGGCGGAGCGGGTCGCCCGTGGCCGGGTGCGCAACATCTCTTTCCAGAGCAGCTTCGAGGCCGTCTATCCGGGCATCCGCGAACGGCGCCGCAGCTACGCGCGCAACAACGTGGTGCACGCCCAGCACTGGCAGCACGATGACGGGCCGCACCCCACGCTGTGTGTGATCCACGGGTTCATGGGCTCGCCGTACCTGTTCAACGGTCTGTTCTTCTCGCTGCCGTGGTTCTTCCGTTCCGGGTATGACGTATTGCTGTACACACTGCCGTTCCACGGACCCCGGGCCGAGAAGAACTCGCCGTACAGCGGCTACGGCTTCTTCATGGACGGCATCCCCGGCTTCGCCGAGGCCATGGCGCAAGCGGTGCACGACTTCCGGTCCGTCCTCGACCATCTGGAGTTCACGGGCGTCGATCGCATTGCGTTGACCGGGATGTCGTTGGGCGGCTACACCTCAGCACTCATCGCGTCGGTGGACGATCGGATCCAGGCCGTGATACCGAACGTGCCGGTGGTGACGCCGGACCGGACAGTCGACGAATGGTTCCCGGCCAACCTGCTCGTCAGGCTGGGCAATCGGTTGGCGGGCACCGATGAGGACCTGGTCGCGGCCGCCGGCCGCTATCACTCGCCGCTGAACTACGCGCCGCTGGTACCGGAGGAGCGCCGACTGATCATCGCCGGCCTCGGCGACCGCCTGGCGCCGCCGCAGCAGGCCGAAATGCTTTGGGAACACTGGGATCGCTGCGCGTTCCACTGGTTCCCGGGCAACCACATCCTGCATGTCAGCCAACCCGACTATCTGCGCCGGATGACCAAGTTCATGAGCCCGTTCATGTTCGGCTGACCCGCGTGCCGGCTTTACCTAAGGCATGTCCGATCGGGAGCCGTCAGCATCGGGTGACACTGTCAGCACATGCTGACGATGTCGCGATGTGCGACAACTCCCGGCGCGCACTGCTGCACCGTGCGCCCGATCAGCTGACTGCAGCAGGCGCCGGGCTGTTCTCCAGTTCCGCAAGCAGTTCGGTGGTCAGCACACCCGGGCGCGTGCCGAGGCCACCGGTCGACGCGGGGGCCATCGCCGCCAGCAACGCCCCCTGCCGACCGGATTCCCGCGCCAGACCGTCGACGGCGGCCGCGGCGGGTGCGTTGGCGGTGCGGACCGCACACGCCGCGGAAATGGTTGCGCCAGAGGCAAACTCGAGCACGGTCCACAATTCGGTGGTCGATGACAGGGCGGCCAGACATGTCGGCAGCCGCTGATCGGCGGGCAGTCCATAGGCCGTCAGGTAACCGTCTCCGTCACGGACCGCACGCCACGTCTCGCGGGAATCAGAAGCGACCAGCGCGGGCGCCGCGTCAGTGACCACGACAGGAACCCCGGCCTCACGCAGCTGATCGGCCAGCCGGCGGGCCACCTTCTCCGCCGTATCGGCGAGCGGCAGGTCCGACGACCGTGCCTGCAGCGCAGCAATATTCGATGCCGCGGCCACCGTCACACTGACCCACGCGCGGTGCGCGCCGTCGAGCTGACGTTCGGTGACGCGCACCGAGTCGCACCGGAAGCCATAGCGGTCCACGTACGCCGCGACAAGAGGCAATGCGTGGTAGGGGAATTCATCGGCTTCCAGGACCACGGTGACCTGATCCGCCGCGGCCGGCGGTGCGCCGCGCCGGTTCCGGCGCCACACCGCGACGCGGCGGGCCACCATGGTGGTCAGGAACAGCCCGCGCCACCAGGCGAACACCAGCAGCACGACGGCAACCGCCACGCACAGGATCCACTTCTGCGGCGTCGTGTGCCACGGGTAGGTCATGGCTGCCGGGATGATCGCCAGCAATGCCAACGTGATTCGGGCCGTCATCGGGCGCCGTCCTTTCTGCGGTACGCGACCAGGGCGATCAGTGCGGCGATCGCCAGCACTGCCGCACCGGCGAACGCGATGGTCCGGGGCGTGGTGTCTTTCGGGGCCGGCTCGGGCGGCATCGCAACGGACACGGCCTTGGGTGCCGCACCGGTCGCCGGCAGATCCCAGGTCAGCGCGGCGACCGGGTCGACGACGCCGGCGCCCACCAGGTTCGACGGCATACGCGCGGCACCGTGCGCGGTGGCGGTGAGGCGGCGCGTCACGTCAGCAGAGTTGAGCGCGGGAAAACGACTGCGCACCAACGCGGCAACGCCGGCAACATACGCCGCGGCATAGCTGCTGCTGCGCAATGGGAACAGGTCGCCCCGCTCGTTGGGCAACGCGTTGGCCAGACCATCGACCCCGGTCGATGCGATGTTCTCCCCCGGCGCCGCGATGCCGACCCACGGGCCGGGTGTGGTGAAGTCCGACGGCTGTCCAGCGGCGTCCAGTGATGCCACCGACAGCACGTACGGCTGCCACCAGGACGGGATCGACACGGACTTGACACCGGCCCAGTTGCGCGGATCGGCCGCATTGCCGGCGTTGTCGACAGGGTTCGCCTCGCACGATGGGCCACCCGCCAAGCCGGCCCGATCATTGCCGGCTGCGGCGACGATCACCGCATCCTTTTCCTGCACAGCGTATTTCAGCGCCGCACCCAGCTCGGTCTGATCAACGGGTCGATCGGCGGGTAGGCAGGTGGCCGCCGTGACGGCGATGACCTTGGCGCCCAGGTCCGCTGCGTGCACCACGGCCCGAGCCAGCGTCGCGACCTCGTTGTTGGCGTGCGCCGCAGCCGGGTCTCCCCCGTTGCCGCGCGGTGCGTACCGCTCGGAGGTCTGGCGGATCGCGAGAATCCGGGCACCTGGCGCGACGCCGGAGAATCCGTCCGCGCCGGGCTGCCCGGCGATCAATCCGGCGACCAGGGTGCCGTGGCCGTCGCAATCGGTGAGCCCGTCAGTGTTTTCCACGAAATCACCGCCGGCCTGGACATTGGGGAGCCGCGGTCCGGGATGTACGCCCGTGTCGATGACCGCCACCGTCTGCCCCTCACCGCGGCTGAAAGCCCACGCGCCCGGCACGTTCAGCAGGGTGTGTCCTGGGCCGGGTGCACCCGGATCGGTGCCGGGCAGGACGCCGGCCGTGACGCACTGCCCGCGCTGGCCCATCGGTGCGACGGGGCCGACACTGCCCGACGGTGGCGTCGCATGCTCGTCGACGTGCGGCGGCACGACGGCACCGGCCGTCGGCGCCAGCGCCGACGGCACCATCGCGGCTGAGGCAGCGAAAGCGACTGCCAGGACGGAGATTCCGCGCCGGATGGCCACCATCACCGGTTGATGACCCAGGCGAACAGGCCCACCAGGTAGGCCAGCACCGGGATCAGTGAAGCGTCCAAGGCGGTGGCCGCGAAGCTGACCAGGCGACGCATCGGCAGTGAATAGGTCTGCGGGTCGGCCACCTGAGGGTTCAGTGCAGCCACCACGCCGACTGCCACGAGCACCGCGAGTACACCCAGCGACCACCATGCGTTCGAGTACTGCCCGCCGGCGACGAAAACCGTAAGCAGGACGGCCGCAACCAGATACGGCTGGCTCAGCAGCCACACCTTACACGGCACGGAGTCCCAGATCCGGGCCCTCAGCGCCGTCGCCAGGGCGGCGGCCACAACCACGTACCAGGCCCACGGCGACGGGTGCGTCCCCGCCACCAGAACCACCGACCCCGCCGTGATGGTCAGCACGGCACCGGCGAGGAATCCGGTCTGGTGCGCGTCACATACGCGGACCCGGCGCGGCAGATCGGCCAGCACGGACACCGGCAGCGCCGAGGGCGTCGGATCACCCGGCGCCGGGATGATCGGGACCGGGAACCGGGCCCATAGCGTCGACAGCTGTGCGGCCTGGACCATGACGAGGAGCGCGAAAACGATCAGCACAGCGCCGACCACGGCGTTGCCCAACTGCCAGATCGACGCGGCGCCGCCGACGATCATGCCGGCGATGCCGAGGACGGTCGTGGCGGTGAAGGCCGCGATGGCGTGCCCACCAACGGCGATGCTGACGATCGACCAGGCCACTACCGCCGCCGCGCCGAGCAGCAAGCAGGCCGGACCGGACGGGCCGGGGACCGCCAGCGCGAAAGCCGTGCCGACCGGGAGCAGCGCCGCCAGACTCAGGGCCGTCGCCAGCCGGGGCATGGCGGGCCGCATCAACAGGGCGGCCGCGACGGTCAGCACCGCTACGCCGACCACGGTGAACAGACCGGCCGGCTGGCCGGTCCGTACCCGCACCAGTGTCGCGAGCGCGGTGGCCAGCACTGTCAGAGCCACGAGAGCCCATGCGGCGAAGCGCCGGATGTGCGCGTTGCCCCAGGGGTTTTCGCGGGCTGCGGAGAAGATCGCGGCGGCATCGGCGATGTCCTCGACGATGCGGGGCGCCGGCGGCCCCGTTGGCACCGGTTGCAACGCCAGCAGGTCACCATCGACGACGCCGACGGTGTCCAACGTGGCATCGAGGCTGTATGTCGCGCCGCCGAGCGGAGCCAGGGACAGTTCGGCGCCGGCGGCCGTATCGGGTGAGACGATGCGCCGCACCGCGGGCACGATCTCGCGCAGCGGCAGGCCGGCCGGTAGGGCGACGTCGGTGAGTCGCCCACGACCACCCTGCTCGTCGCCCGCGGCGAGCACCGCGACCCGCACAATCGGCATCGCAGTACTACCAGACGTGTTGGGGGACATGTTCTTTCCGTTCTCCAGTCGAGGTCTCGAAGTCTCGGGTCAGGTTCGCCGTGGGGAACCAGGGACCGTCGGGCAGTGTCGCGGTCAGCCGCTGCACGGCAGCGGTGACGGCGAGGTCGGTGCCCGGGGCGAAAGTTGAAATCCAGGTGCCGTCAGCGGCTTTCACCGGTGTCACGACAACGCGGCCCGCGGTGGTGTCCACGATGCTGACGCCGACGTCGGTGCTGATCTGGTGGCCGTCACGGTGATCGCCCGCGACGATCTCGACGTAGCTGCGGCCGGGCGCGAACGCGGCGCGCACCACGGCGCGCGCACTCTGCGGGATACCGAGGTGGTCCATCACGTCGTCCAGCGAGTCGCCGCGGCGCAGCCGCTCGTCGGCTTTGGCCCCGATGCGGGCGGGCATGGCGAACTCGTCGAACCGCGCCGGCGCCCGGCCGGATAATCCCGCCGCGAGCACCGGCACCAGCGCATCCGGGGACGCGACGGTCAGTTCGGTGCAGGTCACCAGGTGCTCGCTGCGCAGGACCGCCACCGTCATGTCGCCGCGGCGGGCGAGAATCCCGCGCAGCATGGCGCCCGACCCGGAGACCCATCGCAGTTCGAGCCAGCGCCGGGGCCGGCACACGGCCCGGATCCAGTTCGCGACAGCGGGATGCACGGCGCCGCCTGCAGACAGCACTCCCATCTGCGTCAGCGCGGTGACCTGGCTCGCATCGAAATCAGCCTTGGCCGACGGCTCGCTGTAGGGCTGCGTGATGGCCAGCACCCACGGAAAGCCGCCGGCGCCAAGACGATCCGCGAGGAACCAGGCTTGCTCCGCGGTCAGTTCGACCGCGGAGACCGGGATTTCGCCGCGTTCCGTACCGCTGGGCGATACGGAACGCGCCGAAACCGTCTGACCTAAACCCACTTGGCGCCTTCGGCGCCGTCGCGGGCACTCATCGACAGCGTGTTGGTCTCGTGGGTGCTCGCCATCGCCCGGTAGGCGTGCACGAGCTCCTCCATCGCGGTGTTCCACTGGGCCTGCCACGCCTGGTAGCTGGTTCCGGTGTCACCCTGCCAGGCACCGGCCAGGGCGGCCTGCTCGCTGGCGATGTCGAGACCGACGGCGTGCAGGGCACCGGCATACGCGGTCATCTCGCCGGCGTGGGCCAGCATCGCCGGGTAGTTGTACATGATCTGGGACATGGGGTTTCCTCGCTTCGAAGTAGGGGCGCTGGCTAGACGGAGGTGTACGTGCCGGCCGCGGCGGTGTCCTGCGCGACGTAGGTGCCGGCGGCATCGCCCAGGTTGACCTGTGCGATGTCGAGCAGGCCGTTGACCTTGGCGGCGACCTCCATGAAGCGGACGTGGGCAGCCTGGAACGCGACGGCCGAGTCACCCTGGTGGAAGCCCTGGGCGGACTGTGCGGCCTGTTCGGCCTGGGCGATGGTGCTGCGCATCAGAGCAGCCTTGGCCGAGAAGGCCGACTCGGAAGCGACCAGCTGGGGGATGTGTGCGTCGAGCATGCTCATGGTGATTCCTCTCGGGGTTCTTCCAGATTTCTGTTGGTGGTCAGGCGTTTTGGTTCAAAGAGGCAGGTTCAGCGGTTGGCACCGCCTTCCGCTCCCCAGCTGCCCGGCAGCATGGGTTCGGTGACGCCGCTGCCGAATCCATTGCCGGCCAACCGGTTCAGGCCGGCGGCCTGCTGGTCCTGACGGGTCACCGTGCCGGTGTAGCCGATGGGTACGGCACCGCGGGCCGAGGCCAGAACGTCGGCGCGCGGGGCCCCGTCCGCTCCCAAGTCGTCCCCGAAGTCCGGATCCACTTCGGAGTTCATGTCCAGGTACTCGTCGCGGACGCCGTGCTCTCTGGCTGCGCGACGACGACGTGCGCGACGCCGCTCGGTGGCGGCCGCCGCGGCAGCCGCGGCGGCCGCAGCCGCGATGCCGGACGCGGGCGCCGGCGCGGTGGCGCCGTCCCGGAGCGTCGGTGTGAAGCCGCCGCCCGGGTCATCGACCGCGACCGCATACGCCATCAGTGGTGCGGGGGCCGCCGGTGCCGGTGCCGCGGCCGAAGCCGGAGCGGGCGCCGGCGCGCTCGCCGGGCTGGCCGGCGTGGCAGGCACTGTCGGCGCGACACTGACCACCGGCATCGGGTGATCGGCGGTCTGTAGTTGCGGCGGCGGCGGAAATGCCTCGGCGAGTTCGGGTTCCGGCACGAAGTCCGGCTCCAGCAGCGCCAGGAGACCGAGGCTGGACAGGCCGACGGCGATCAGGGCCGGACCCCACAGCGGTGCGGTCAAACCCACGCCCCACGTGGTCCAGCCGACGGGCTGGAAGAACGCCTGATAGCCCAGCGCGAAAAGCAGTGGACCCCAGGTGGTCAACGCCCCCGAGGGGTTGGTCAGGAAGTCGAAGAACATCTGCCGGATCTGGCCCAGCGGGTCCTGCAGGAACTTCCAGATCAGGTCGCCGCCGGGCAGCGTCTTGATGTAGTTGTACAGGTAGTCGGTGATCGCGTTCGACGAGTCGAGCGACGTGCCGGCATCCGCCGCCTGCACCTGGGCACCCGCCTGCGTCGCACCGGCCGTGGCTGTACCGGCCTCGCCCACGCCGGCCGCCAGCATCATCGGTGCCGGTGTGGTCGTCGGGGTTGCCGCCACCGCCGCGCCCGACACCGCCTGGTACGTACCCATGACGGTCGCGGCCTGCAACCACATACGGGCGTAGTCGGCTTCGTTCAGTGCGATCGGAATGGTGTTGATCCCGAAGAAGTTCGTCGCGATCAGCGCCGCGTTCACCACGTGATTGAGCGCCAGTTCGGGCAGCGTCGGCATCGCGGCCAGGGCCGTGCTGTAGGCCGCGGCGGCGGTCTCGTGCGCCGCGGCGTTCGCGGCGCTGTTGGCGCTGGCCTGGGCCAGCCAGGTGAGATACGGCGCGTGGGAGGCGAGGTACTGCTCGGCGCTCGGACCCTCCCAGGCCCCCGCCTGGACCTCACCCAATAGCGCGGTGAGTTCAGCTGCGGCCGAGGCATATTCGGCGCTCAGCGACTGCCAGGCCGCCGCCGCGGCCAGCAGCGTGCCCGGACCGGGTCCACTGGACAGCAGCGTCGAATGGACTTCGGGCGGCAGCGCCGCCCAGATTGGGCCGGTTGGCAGGACTGTCCCCATGGGGGCGGTCATCTCAGCCCAGCACCGTCACGTAGGTGGCGGCGGCTTCGGCATCGCCCGTCGCGTAGCTGATGCCGGCTTCGGTGACACCGCCTGCGGCACGGCTGAGTTCGGTGACGCCCTGAGTCGCGACGGCCTCGTGTTCGGCGCCGTGTGCGCTCAGGCTCATCGCCGTCTGCAGCGATACCGGATCCGCGGCGGGCGGGATCACCGCGGTGACCGCGGGCGCGGCCGCGGCGTGTGCGGCGGCGAGCCGAGCGGTGAGCGCCTCGACGGCGGCACCGGCTGCGGTCAGTCCTTCGGGAACAACACGCAAGGTCATCAGTGGAACTCCCCTCGTTGGTTGGGCCGGCCCTGGATTGGCTCGGCCACAAGTGGATTGATCAGCTGGACGTAGGTGGCTTCATCGCTGTCGCCGAGCACCATGGCGCGACCGGCGGGCAGGCGGTTGAACCGGTGGCCGCGGATGCGGCCGCTGTCCTGCGGGTTGCCGGACAGCATGATGGTGGTGGCCTGCAGTTCACTCAGCCTGCGCAGCAGCGGAGCGGTCATCACCGCGTGGGCGGAGCCGGCGGCGCGGGCGGTGACGATCACCCGCAGCCCCAATTCGGCTGCCTGGGACAGCAACCCCAGCAGTGCCGTCCACGGCCGCTGGCCGACGAACGGACCACTGACCGCGGGGGCATCCGGGATCTGGTCGACATCGTCGATGATCAGGTAGTGGACGTGGTTGCCCTCCCCGTTCCGGTAGGTCCATCCACTCAGCTCCGCAGCCGACAGACCGGCTGGGGGCCTGCGCTTTTCGAGCAGGGCAGCCAGTCCGAGCAGCGCCGGGGTGACCCGGTCGACGTTCGGGGTGTACTCGTTGTCCGCGAACAGCGGCTCGTCCACCAGATGCAGCCTGCGGTCGATCACGGTGAACGCCACCGACTCGTGCGTGGAGTTGTCCCGGATGGTGCGGATCAGGTGCCGTAGCAGCGTGGTCTTGCCGGACTTGGCGTCGCCCAGCACCATCAGCAGCGGATTGGTCGAGAAGTCGACCGCAACCGGTGCCAGGTCCTGTTCGCGCTGACCGATCACCACGGTCTCGGGGCTGTGATAGAGCGGCGCAAGGGTTTCCGGCACCAGGTCCGTCGGCAGCAGCCGCACGGGCGGCGCCGTCTGCCCCGGGTACCGGGCATTGACGGCCGGGATCGCGGCGAGATCCGGTTCGGCGAACAGGAAATGCTCGGCTGCCATGGTCAGACCGCGGCCGGGCTGGTCGGCCGGGACACCGTCCGCCGGACGGGACAGGGCCGCCACGCCGGGGGTACCCGGTGACCGCACATTGCTGTCGCGCGAGTCGGCCAGCTTGAGCTCGAGCCGCAGACCCAGGCCATCGCGCATCGCGAGCGGCACCTCGAGCCAATTCGGCGTCGTGATCACCACGTGGATGCCATATGCCATACCGGAGTTGACCAGTTCGGTCACCTTGGACAGCAACGGGTTACGGGTGTTGAACGTGTCGGTGTTGTCCCGGCTGAACGCGTACAGGTTGTCCACCACCAGGAAGACATCGCCGTAGCCATCAGCAGACGGGTCGCGGACGTCGAAATCCCCCGCCGCGGCGCGGGCCTGACGGGACGCGAGCAACTGCTCCAGCTCACCGAAGGTCCGACGGATACGTTCGGGCTCCAGCGGCGACGCCACGCTGCCGACATGGGCCAGTGGCTTGAGCGAGCGCAGGCCGCCGCCGCCGTAGTCGAGGCAGTAGAACGTGACCGCACGCGGCGAGTGCGTCGCTGCTGCCGACAGGATGAACGTCTGCAGGGCAGACGATTTCCCGGACTTCGGCCCGCCGTGGATGACCAGGTTGGCGGCCGCCGAGGTGGCATCGAAGACCAGCGGATCGCGACGCATCTGGAACGGCCGGTCGATCTCACCCAGCGGCCAGCGGCCGCGCCCAGCGGGAATCTCGGCGCCCGCCAACAGCTCCGGCAGCGCGATCGGCTCGTCCAGCGGAGCCAGCCACAGCCGCGGCGCCTGCGGGCCGTACTGGGCCAGCTGCTCCCCGATGGTCGCCACCAGCTTGCGCGGCGGACGCAGGTCCGGCGTCTCGTCGGTGACGATCACCGTGTCGGGGGCCGGGGTGACGTGGCCGGCCGGGAAGAGCTGTGGTTGCGGAACCGCATGCACCACCACGGCTTTCTCGGCACGCGGCGGGTCGTAGATACCGTCCACGTAAGTGCTGCGGAACTTCACCGGCACCGCGCCCGGGGTCGGGACCAGGAAGCCTTCGCCCTTGTGTTCCGGCCCGGCCTCGATGTGGTAGGCGTCCTCGACACCGATGATCTGCCGGCTGATCGACGGGCTGGCAACCTTCAGACCGATGCGGTACGAGGTGTTCTTGTCGATGTCCTTGATCCGGCCCACGTCCAGCGTCTGCGACGCGAACAGGATGTGGATGCGGAACGAGCGGCCCTTGCGCGCAACGTAATCGAACAGCTCCGCGTATTCCGGATGATCGGCGAGCATCAGCGAGAACTCGTCGGCGACCACCAGCAGCGTCGGGATGGGAGGCAGATCGATGCCCGCTGCGGCAGCCTGATCCCTGGCCCCCTCGTACTCCAGCACCGAGTTGAAGGCGCTGCCCTGCACCCGGCGGCCGGCCTCCATCAGCAGCTGTTCCCGCCGCGCCACCTCACCACGCAGGGTGTCCGCGAACCGGTCGGCCAGCGAGCGCTTCTCGGCCATGTTCGAGATGACGGCGACCACCTGCGGGAAATCCCGGAAGATGTCGGCGCCGGCCTCGCCCTTGAAGTCGGCGTAGATGACGATGAGACGCTCGGCCGAGTGGGTCGTCAACAGCGACAACAGGATCGACATCAAGGTCTGCGACTTGCCCGAGCCCGTCATACCGATCATCAGACCGTGCGGACCCATACCGCCTTCGGCTTCGTCCTTCAGGTCGAACATCAGCGGTTCACCGGTGGCGGTGACGCCGATGGGCACCCGCAGCTCGTCGGCCCGCGCGCGCGGCGCCCACAGGCCGGCGACGTCGAGCGCGGCCGCGTCCGGGATACCCAGCAGGGTGCCGAACGTGGCCAGTCCGGCACCGGTGCTGCGGGCCCGGTTCGGGTTGGAGTCCCAGCGGGCCAGACCGCGCGCCAGATGCGCGGCGGCCTGCGGCGAAAAGTCGTCAGCGACATCGAAGTACGACTGCCACCCGGCTGCCGCCCACCGCTCGATGCGACCGCCGGCCACGCGGAGCACGGGGCGCTCGGGGTCCGGGTACTCCGGCTGCTGGGTGCCGCGCTGCACCACGGTGACACCGGCCAGCCCGGTCCGCGGCAGCAGCCCGTCGACGTCGGCGTCCGGGTCGTCGACGACGATCAGTAGGTGCCGCAGCGGCACGGTCTCGGCGGCGCCGAACGGCTCCCGGTCCGCGAGTTCACCCGACAGCAGGCCGGCAAGTTCCGGCACGCCGGCAGTCAGGTAGCGAGCCGGGCCGACACCGTCGATCTGCCCCGGAATATCGCTGTGCGGCAGCCACTTCAACCACGACCAGGTTTCCGATTCCAGCGCCTCGGCATCCGCCGCCGCCAGGCCGACCCCGAGAAGGGCCGGATCATGCCAGGTCACCGCTTGCGCGATCCAGGCACGCAGCGCGCCCTGCACCTCGTCGGCGTCGCCGAGCACGGTGATCCGCGAGACCTTGGTCAGGTCGATACCACCGGGGACCGCGGGGACCGTCCGTTGGACATTGAGGAGTCCGCGCAATGCGCTGTGCGACACCGGCTCCAGATCGATCTCGGCGGCAGTGTCCTTGACCTGCAGCACTGTCTCGAGCCGCGCGTCGTGCAGCCCGGCGCGCACCACCAGGAAATCGGCGTCGTGCGGGTCGCGCTCCCATTGGCGCCGGGTACCCGCGACGGCGGCCAACTGCTCGGGTGCGGGGTGGGACCACTCGCGCGCCGCGCGCTGCTCAGCGGCCTGAGCCCGCACGTTGTCCCGCACCACCGACAGGTAGCGCAGGTAATCGGCGCGCTCGGCGTCGACCTCCTCGGTCCGGGTCTTGTTGTCCGAACCGCGGTAGAACGCGGTGGCGGCCAACAGCAGAACGAACGGGAAGAACAACGTCTGCGGCGAGATGACGCGCATGCCGGTGGCCACCAGGGCCACCACCATGCCGACGATCAAGATGACGATCAGGTAGGGCAACACCCGGCGCAACAGCGACGGTGGCACCAGCCGCGGCAGTTCCGGTGGCGACTCGATGGTGATGACGCTCGCGCGGGTCGCCGGGACGGGCAGGCGGCGCCGCGCTTCGAAGATCAGACGGCTCACGGGTTCTCCCTCACAGCGACATCGACGGCCGGGCTGGTCCTGTTCGGCACGAGCGCCGGAATCTGCCACGCGTCACTGCGCGACAAGGTCGGGCCGGGCGCGAACTGGCTGAGGATCGACCACGGCATCGGCAGCGGCGCCGCGGTAAGCCCCAGCGCGGCAGGGGTTTTGCGATTGGCATTGGTCGCATCGCCTTCGGTGGAGATGCCGTAGCGGACGCCCGTGTCGCTGATCCAGTAGCCGGACAGCACCGGGGTGCCGGCCTGACCGGTGGCCTGGACGAAGTATCCGGTGCCCGGGGCGATGGCCACCCGCTGCGCGGTACCGGCGAGGCCGGCCAAGGCCACGGTGCGCTCGCCGGCGGGCAGCGGCAGCGTCGCTCCGGACAGCAGGGTGAGCGAATTGGTCGTGGCGCCATCGTGTTTGGTCCAGCGGGCGCAGGTCAACGGGGCCTTGGCGGCATCGACCACGGTGAGCGGGTGCTCCGGGTACGCCGCGGTGTTGATCGCGGTGGAGACGGGGATGCGGGCCACCTGGTCAGCGCTGAGCCGCGGCGGCTGGTCGAGCCCGTACGAGTCGGTATTGCGCAGCATCGCCGCCACGACCGGTGAAACCGGTTGCAGGCCATCGTCGAGGACCGCGTAGTACTGGAGGGAGTGGTACCCGGTGTCTGCCGAATCGTCCGTGCTGATCGCGGTGACCACCGCACCGACCGGTGCCGCGACCGGCATCGGATACGGGGTCGGCTGGCCCGCGCCCGCGATCGCCGGCGCGGCGAGCGGGGCGGACTCCGGGATGGCGTTGAACAGGCCGTCGGCGATGGCCCGGGGCGCGGGCAGTGCAGTGCCGTTGGCGCCCAAGCCCAGTGCCGCCGTCACCGCACGGTTGTTGAGGTCGACCGCACTGCGCCTGCCGTTCCACAACAGCCAGCTGCCGCCGTTCACGCCGGCCGAGCCCACACCATCGTTGCGGACCAGCACGGCGTCGTTGGCACCCAACGTGGCCGCGCGGGAGCTGCCTTCGGCCAGCGGTCCGGTGATCAGCGTGACGCCCACGACATCGCCGGTGACCGCATCGCACACGGTCCAGTCGGCGTCACGAGAAGTGTTGGGCACCATGCGTTCCGGGGCACCGGGGATGCCGATGAGGCCGCCGCGCGGGAACTTGTCCAGTTCGGCGCTCGGGACCATGGTCGGGTTGTCCGGCCGGCCGGCGATGAGCCGGGCCGACGTGAGGTTCAGGACCGGGTGCAGTTGGTCGCCCACCCGCACATACAGCGCGGAGGTCTCGCGGTCGGCCAGGATCACGTCGTTACCCGCGACGCCGGCGGGCCGGATCAGCGAGAAGACAAAGCACCCCGCCAGCGCGGTGACGAGGACCAGCCCACCCACCAGCACGGAGCGGCTCTGGGTCCGCAGCGGGTCGACCAGCATCCGGGTGTCGTGCATGGCTACACCAGATGCGATGCGCCGCATCAGGAATCGCCAGCCCGACACCTGGTGGCGGGTGACGAAGCCCCGGCGGTAGCGGACCTGCTCCGGGTTCTCGTTCACCGGCGTGCGGGAACTGAAGGTCTTTCGTTCGTCACTACTCACTGCGTGGGCACCACCAGTCCGAGACCACGCAGCAACGGCGCGGCCGAGTTGCTGACGTCACCCGCGGTGATCGTCATGAGTTCGTCGTCGGTGAAGTCATGTGCGGCAAGGTGATCCAGCCGGTACTCACGTTCTTCCTCCGAGCGCTCCACCAGATTTCGCACGAAGCGGCCGTTGCCCGCGATGTCGAGGCTGCGGCGTGCGACGCCGGCCGCGTCGGGCGTCGTCGCCGTCGCGAGGTGGCCGAACAACTGCTGCATCTCGGCCTGCGCCGCGGGTTCGAAGACGCTGTCACGCTTTTCGGCCATCCGCATGGCGATCTCGGTGAGTTCGGCTGCCGAGTACGACGGAAAGTCGATGCTGCGCGTGAAGCGCGACCGCAGACCTTCATTAGTGTCCAGGAACATGTCCAGGTCCTTGCGGTAGCCCGCGATGATCACGACCAAGCGGTTGCGGTCGTTCTCCATGCGCGCCAGCAGGGTGTCGATGGCGACCAGACCGAAGTCGTTCTTCGCGCCGGTGGACACCAGCGCGTAAGCCTCGTCGAGGAACAGCACGCCGTCCAGGGCACTGTCGATGACGGCGTTGGTCTTGGCCTCGGTTTCACCGATGTGCTGGCCGATCAGGTCGGCGCGATGCACCTCGCGCACCGTCTCTTTGCGCAGCAGGCCCAGGCCACAGTAGATCTTGGCGACCACACGGGCGATGGTCGTCTTACCAGTTCCGGGAGGGCCGGCGAACACCAGGTGGTTGGTGCGCTGGGCCACGGCCAGGCCCCGCTCTTGACGCCGAATCGACATGGCCACAGAGCTTTTCAGCCGGGCCACCTGATACTTGACCTCTTCCAGGCCGATGAACTCGGCCAGCTCGGCCTCCGCCTCGACGAGCAGATGCGCCTTGCGCGACTTGGCGTCCGGGTCGACGAACTCGGCCTCGGTCGGCTCGGTCTCGGGATCCCACGGGTTGTGCCGGGCCTCGATGCGGGCCGCGGTGGTCGGGTCGATGCCAAAGCTGGTGTCGGTCAGGGCATGTTCGGCGGCGGTGTTGTCCGGATGGGCGGCGTACAGTTCGGCCAGCACATCGGTGGCCTCCTCATCCTCGCCCTGTGCACGCAGCGACAGGGCCTTGACGAACGTGCCGTCGACCGCGGCGACGGCGACGGGCCCCTCGGGGTCCTCCAAGTGCGACAGCGCCGGGGCGAACATGCCCAACTGCGCCAACGCGATCCCCAGCGCCACCCGCGCGGCATGCGCGTACGCCGCGTCGAGGTTCGGATCGCTCACGATCGGGGTCAGCTGCCGGACCACGTCCGACCAGCGACGGGTGCGGTGATACATCGCCACCCGCACCCAGCGCGCCGGTAACCAGCCCGGCTTGCGGTCGAGCAGCTCGCTGACCAGCTGATCGGCTTCTTCATATGCCCCCGCGGCGGATAGCGTTGCGGCATAGGCGAGTTGGAAGCCGTCCCGGTCGGCGGCCCGGAACTGCAGATACAGCCCGCTGTCGTAGGTGAAGCCCAGATCCCCGTCAGCGAGGTCGAGGGCGCGCCGCAGCACACCTTCCGTGGACACCGTCCGCCAGATCGCCTCGACCACGTCGGGCGTCGCCGCGCCTGCGGCCGCCAAACCGGTCCAGGCGTCGCAGTGCTCGCCGGCGATGCGCGTCAGCGTCAGGAAACCGCCCAGAGCGGCATCGAGGTCAGCCGGGCGCCGGCGACCGTCGACGCTCAGCCCGAGCGCCAGACAGCTGGTGGAAAACCGGGTCAGCACGTCGCGGTCGACGCGTGATGCCCGCTGCACCGCATCAAAATCCGCGACCACTGTGTTACTGCCCGCGCTGCTCGGTCGCACGTGGGTCCTTTCCGTCATCGACACGCCGGAGGACGATCCGCCACTCATATGGCGATCGCCTCCGCGCGCACGAGCGGCCGGCACTTGGCCGTGCGGCCGCTCTAAGAAGGAGTCGGCACCCGGAACCGATTGGTTCCCGGCAGGCCGAGGAATGGGCACTGTGTCGCGCCGGCGCCCCGTGCGCGAAGTGCGCCGGTGCGGATACCGCAAATGTGCCAGTGCCCATGTTGGTGTTCGCGGGGTATTAGCGACCCCGCATATCTCCTTAAGTATGCCTAAGCTAACTCAGCGAAGTTAGCATTGCATAACTTAAGTTGTCGAGACGCACCCCACCACGACGCCGGGTGACGACGCTCACTCCCTAACGGCGGTGACCAGGCTGTTCGACGCGATCATGGTGGCCGCTTCCGGATTCGTCGGGACGGGACGGCCGACCGCCCGGAAGTAGTCGACGAGCTCCGTGGCTTCCGCGCGCCATCCCCGCGCGCCGAACCAGTCCGCTGCCGGCGCGATCTGCTCGTTGTAGATCAGCTTGAAAAAGCCGTCCGCCATCTCGTCCGACGCAGCCCGCTTGGCCGCGAACACCTCGGCCGGCATCGGCTTGCCCTCCTCGATGGCCACCCAACTGCCGGGCGCCGCCAGTGCGTCGATACCGGTGAACAGCTGCTCCTGCGCGGTGGCGGGCAGATAGATGAGCAAACCCTCGGCGATCCATGCCGACGGCCGCGTGGGATCGAAGCCGGCGTCCGTCAGCGCCGTCTGCCAATCGTCGCGCAGATCCACGGCGATTTCCCTACGCTCGGCTTTCGGTGCGGCCCCGTTGCCGGCCAACACCTCTCGCTTGAACTCGAGCACCCGGGGTTGATCCAGTTCGTAGATGACGGTGCCGTCCGGCCAGTCCAGTCGGTACGCCCGCGAGTCCAGCCCCGCGGCGAGCAGCACGATCTGGCGCACTCCCGCGGCCGCGGCACGCTGGAAATACGTGTCGAAGTACTTGGTCCGCGAGCCCTGGAAGTTGATGAACGGTTCGCCGAACTCGGACGTCGCCAAGGGATGTTCCGGGGCCTCGCCGTCCAACACGTCGGCCCACACGCCGCCCACCGCGCGAGTGAACACCTCGGCATATTGGTCCACCGCAAGCGGATTGGGCTTCGCTGCTTCCAACGCGCGCGCCGCGGCAACCATCACCGCGGTCGATCCAACGCTCGTATTGATGTCCCAGCTGTCATTGTCGCTCCGCACCCGCGCGAGGGTACGCCGACAACATGGACATCGGCCGAGACCGGCCTCAGACCAACGGGCGTCCGGTACGGATACGCCAGTTCAGATCCATCAGCATCCAGTTGAAGGGGAAGCGCCGCAGCGGCCCGGGCAGCACCCGGTTGACCACCTTCACGAGTCTCATCAGCGAATTGAAGCGCTTCTGCCGCTTGGCATCCCACGGCAACCGCATCTCGTCGCGGAAGCGTTGCGGCAGAAAGCCGGTGGTGAGCAGCAGCGAGAACGACTCGAACCAGCGTTGCAGCGGCCCCGGGAGTTGCAGGCCCTTCATCCGCACCGCGGCAATGGGATACAGGTAGTCACGGACCGTGTCATCGATGTGCACCTGGTCCAGCGACTCTTGCCAATACTTGTCGAAGGCGGCACGGTCGGCGGGCCACATCTCCGGCGTCACCTGCAACGTGGTGCCCATCGTCATGCCCTGGCGGTAGAACTCCTCGGCGGTCTCGTCATCCAGCTCTCCGACGACCAGGCGATACACATCGAGCGCGCCCTTGAACAGGCACGCCGCCACCCAGAGCTGCAGGTTCTTGTCCATGGCGCTGTACTTCACCGGGCTGTCCGCGGTGGAGTAGACCTGCCGGTGCGCCGTGTTCACCGCGCTGCGGAACGCCGCTTTCTGCTCGTCGGACCCGAGGATCGCGACCGCGAGGTACGTGAACGTGGTTCGCGCCCGCTTGATCGGATGCAGGTCCGTCCGGCCGCTTTCCACCCGGCTCTCCACGACGCCGTAGCCGACGCCGGGCCGGGCCAGCTGCATGATCACGTTCGCCGGACCCGCCAGCAGCGCAGCGCCGACCAACCCGTCGGAGTACTGCACACCACGACGCACCCGGCGGCCCGGCGCACACGCGTTGACCGGTAGTTCGACCAGATCGACCGTCATTGGTCACTCCTCGCAAAAGTGAGAACGATTGATTCCAGATATTGCCCGCGGCGGGGTGCGAGTGTCAAGATGGCGGGGTGCCTCAGGTACGGCCGTACCGCGGAATCGACGCGGCAGAACGCCTGGCCCAGCGACGGGCCCGGCTGCTCGACGCCGGACTCGACCTGCTGGGCGCCGCCCCGCCGGTGCCCGAACTCACCGTCCGCGCCATCTGCGGCGGAGCCGGCGTCGCGATGCGTTACTTCTACGAAAGCTTCTCCGACAAGGACGTTTTCGTCGAAGCCGTCTTCGACCACGTCGTCGCCGACCTGGCCACCACGACGCAGGCCGCAGTGGCCGCCGCGCCACCCGACGAGCAGAGCCGCGCGGGTATGGCCAACATCGTGCACGCCATCGCCGATGACGCGAGGGTCGGCCGGCTGCTGTTCAGCGCCCAGCTGTCCAACGAGGTCGTGGCCCGAAAGCGCAATGAGTCGACGGTCTTCTTCGCCATGTTGCTCGGCCAGCATGCCGGCGACGCCCTGCAATCGCCCGCCGGAGACCGACGCCGGGCCAGTACCCATTTCGCGGTCGGCGGCGTCGGGCAGACCCTGAGTGCCTGGCTGGCCGGTGAAATCACCTTCACGCCAGACGAATTGATCGAACACCTGGCCCTGCTGCTGGACACGCTCGGCAAGCGGGCCGTGCGCCGGTGACCGGGCCGCAGCTGCGCCGGCCCCGGCCGCCGCTGAATCAGCACATCGAGTTCTTCGGCTACTGGTCGCACGGCGGCGAAGCCTCCGACCGCAGCAGGGCCCTGCCCCGCGGCGCGGCCACCGTCGTGATCGACGTCGGTGGACGGGATCAGGTCGACTTCTTCTCGGCCGACGGCACCACCCGGGTGCCGGTGGAACCCGCGTTCCTGACCGGGCCGGGCACGCTGTCGTATGTCACTCGCATCGACCCGGGCGAGTCCGTGCTGACCATCCACTTCCGCCCGGGCGGCGCGCTGCCCTTCTGCGGAATTCCGTTGGCGGACCTGGAGAACGCCAGCGTCAACCTGACCGATCTCTGGGGCGCCGACGCCCTACTACTGCGGGAGCGGTTGATCGCAACACCGAGCTGGCCGCGGCGCATCGAGGTCGTAGAGGACTTTCTGCTGGCCCGGCTACGGCCCATTCCCCGCACCCTCATACCCGTGCTCCATGCCGCCGAACATCAACCCTCGCTTCGGGTTTCCGAGGCCGCCGAGCTGACGGGGTTCTCCCCCAGGCGACTGATCGCGACGTTCCGCAACGAGATCGGGCTGCCCCCGAAGGCCTATCTGCGCGTGCGGCGACTGCAAGCCGCGCTGCGCCTGCTCGATGCGGGCGCCGGTGCCGGGGCCGACGTCGCGGCCGCCCTCGGGTACTTCGACCAACCCCACTTCGTGCGCGAGTTCCGCGGGTTCACCTCGATTACACCGTCTCAGTACACGCAGCGGCGCAGCGCCTTGCCCAGCCATGTCGGGCTGACGGGGTAAGACCGGGGTATCGAGCCGCGGCAAAAATATCCAAGCGTCGCGTGCGACAGCCCGGCACCATGGAGGGATGCACGAAGGAGCCATGCACGAAGGAGGCCGGGCCGTAGCCAACACCGGTCTTCTGGTCGCCGCGATCCGCGCCGACGAATCCCGACGTCCCGACAGTCTTTTCACCGATCCGTTCGCCGAACGCCTGGCCGGCGAGACCGGCCGCCGACTGCTCGCCGAAGCCGTCGCCGAAGCCGGCGACCGGCCGACCCGGCAGATCGTGGTACGCACCCGGTTCTGGGACGAGGCCCTGCTGCGCGCCACGCAATCGGTCCGCCAGGTCGTCATCCTCGCCGCGGGTATGGACGCCCGCGCGTTCCGGCTGTCCTGGCCCGCGAGCACCACGGTCTACGAGTTGGACCAGCCCGAGGTGATCGCCGCCAAAGCTGCGGCGCTGGACGGCGAGCAGCCGTTGTGCACGCGAGTGCCCATCGGCGTCGATCTCACCGGCGATTGGACGGATGCGCTGCGATCCAACGGTTTTGACGAACGGCAGCCGACGGGGTGGTTGATCGAAGGACTGCTGCAGTACCTCGACGAAGCCGCTGTACGCACGGTCTTCGAACGGGTGGACGCGCTGTCCGCGACCGGCTCGGTGCTGCTGTACGACGTCGTCGGCAAGACCCTGCTGGACGCGCAGCTGCTCGCGGCGGTGCGGCAGTCGATGGCGCGCAATGGCGCCCCGTGGCTGTTCGGCACCGATCAACCGGGCGAGCTGGCCGCGCGCCACGGGTGGTCGGCCGTGGTCACCGACGTGGCCGTGCCCGGCAATGCCTGGGGCCGGTGGTTTGCCCCCGCGGTACCCATGGACGTACCCGACGTGCCACGGGGCTACTTCGTCGAGGCGACGAAATAGCCACGGCTGCTCAGTCCTTCACGTGCTGAGTGTTTCCAGCCAAGGATGGCCGGGATGCACGCGGGCCAGCCATCGGGACAGCCTGGCTCGCCGGAATCGATCCAGCATCGGCAGTGCGCGCAGGAAGTCGGCCTCATCTTTGGGGCGCCGCTGTTTCGCCTTGAACAAGAGCACGACCTCGGGGATCACATACGGGATGCCGTCGTCGGTATGAAGAATCAGCTCGCCGTACGGCATGGTGATCGAGGCGTCACGTCGGCATATCCACTGGTCGCCGCGGTGTGGCTCGCGGAACACGTCAAGGCGATAGCGCCCCGTAGCCGGTTCGCGCAGCCAGGTCTGATGCATGGTGTCTGCTTCTTCGGGGAACGGCCACGCCTGTCCGTTCCCGACGACATCCCATTCGAAGTCGGGAAACGCATCGGCGATCTCGGCGAATCGTGCACGCGGAACTCCGATTTCGAGATCGTCGTGGGCACGTCCGAGCCCGCCGATGAAGAGGTCCAACGCCCACCCGGCAGCGACGTACCAGCATGCTGAGGTGCCCGCGAGACGCTCAGCGACTTGCGCAGGTGTCCAAGCCTGCCAGAGCCGGTCGCACTCTTCGGCCGATAGGGAACGTCCGGTCACCGACTACCGCCCTTCACCGAGCGTCGCCGAAATGTCGGCGACACGCCGACGGGACCACCGATAGCCGCCACTCTCGGTGTAGCGCCTGCGACCGGCATTGCCTTCAGAGTCAGGCCGGGGCCACCGCCGGCCGCCGGTCAGCCGCCGTCCGCGGCTCCGTCACCGCATCAGCCTCGGTGAATTCCTTGGTCCAGCAAGCGAACTCCAACGTGATGCCGTCAGGATCCTGGAAGTAGAACGACCGCACATAGACTCCCGAGTGCACCGTTGCCGACGCCTGCATGGGGCTCTCGTCGTGGTTGAGCACCGGGCCGACCCGGACGCCCTTTTCCTTCAGCCGCTTGCGGTACTCGTCGAACTTCTCGGCGGGGACGTGAAAAGCCAAGTGATTCAACGAACCGACGGCACTCATGAACTCCCCGATCCCGGGCAGCGCGGCCGGCTGCGAGATGCCGGGCTCACCATCCGGCGCCTGGGCGAACCAGAAGAACGCCACGCAGTCACCATTGCCGGCGTCGAAGAAGAAGTGCTGCCCCATGCCGCCCGGCAGGTCGAGCGACTTCACCAGCGGCATCCCCAGCACACCTGAGTAGAAGTCGACGGTCCGCGCCATGTCTGCGCACACAAGGGCGACATGGTTGATGCCGCCCAGCTCGAACTCGGTGTTCCGGTTGTCGGGCTTGATCATCGTGCCACTCCTGACGACAGGGTCTGGTCAATCACCGAAACTGAATCTAACATCAGGTTCAGATTCGATCAATGCCCCTCCGAAAGGACGTCGTGTGACCATCGCGCCCCGCGAACAGCTCCCCACCGTGCGGGGCCGCCAGACGCAGGCGGCGATCGACAGCGCGGCCCGCGCCGTCATTGCCCGCAAAGGCATTCTGGCGACGACCATTTCGGATATCGCAGCAGAAGCCGGCCGGTCCACGGCGTCGTTCTACAACTACTACGACTCGAAGGAAGCAATGGTCCATGAATGGGCACAACGCTTCCGCGACGAAGCCCGGGACCGGGCGCTGTCCGCGACCAGCCCGGAGCTGACCAACTGGGAACGCTCCCACCAGGCCGCCGCCGCGCATTGGGACACCTACCGGCACCGACTGGCCGAGGTCATCGCAATCTCCCAATTGGCCATGATCAACGACGATTTCGCGCAGTATTGGGCCGAAATCTGCGAACTGCCGATCTCCCTGGTCATGTCCATGGTCAAACATGCTCAGCAACAAGGCTTCTGCCCGGACGATAATCCTCGGCTTGTCGCCGTGGCTCTGGTATCGATGCTGAACCAGTTCTGCTATACCCAATTGTCAGGCAACGGCGCCAACACCGCAGACGACGACGCCTGCGTCACCACCTTGGCCAACATCTTCTACCGGACCATTTACCACGAGGGGAATCCGCGTACATGACCAGACCCGGAAGTTCGTCTGCCGCGGGAGTCACCCGGGAGTTCATCGGGATGGACTCGCCGACCGCGCTGCGCGCCGGGTCCGGCGGACACCCCTGCCAGGGCGTCTACTACCGGGGCATGGGCCGTAAACCCAAGGTGGCCATGATCGCCGCCCACTACCAGATCGATTTCTCCGAGCATTACCTCGCCGACTACATGGCCACGCGGGGCATCGGATTCCTCGGCTGGAACACCCGATTCCGCGGCTATGAATCCAGCTTCCTGCTTGACCACGCGCTGGTGGACATCGGTGTCGGGGTACGCTGGCTGCGCGAGGTAGCGGGCGTGGAAACCGTTGTTCTGCTGGGTAATTCCGGTGGCGGCTCCCTGATGGCCGCGTACCAGGCCCAGGCGCTCAGTCCGCACATCACGCCAGTGGAGGGCATGCGCCCGGCCGCGGGCATCTTCGACCTGCTACCGGCCGACGGTTACATCTCCAGCGCCGCCCACCCCGGCCGACCGGACGTCCTCACCAATTGGATGGACGGCTCGGTGACCGACGAAGCCGATGCGCTGGCAGCCGATCCCGAGCTCGACCCGTTCGACGAGCGCAACGGGCCGCCCTTCTCTCCAGAATTCGTCCAGCGGTACCGCGACGCGCAGGTCGCCCGCAACCACGCGATCACCGACTGGGTGGAAACCGAATACGCGCGCGTTCGGGCCGCCGGCTTCCGGGACCGTCCATTCACCGTCATGCGCACCTGGGCCGACCTGCGCATGATCGACCCGACCCTCGAACCCACCAAACGCCCGGCCAATCAGTGCTATGCCGGTGTCCCGGTTCAGGCCAACCGCTCGGCCAACGGCATCGCCGCCGCGTGCACGCTGCGGAGCTGGCTGACCATGTGGAGCCTGCGGCACGCCCAGACCCGCGCGGAGCCGCATCTGGCCCTCATCGACAATCCGGCGCTGGTGATCAACGCCGAACAGGATTCGGGTGTGTACCCCTCAGACGCGCAACGCATCTTCGACGCGCTGGTCACAAAGGACAAGACGCTGCGCTCCATCGACTCCGATCACTACTTCACCACCCCGGGCGCCCGCAGTGAGCAGGCCGACGTCATCGCCAAGTGGATCGCCAAGCGGTGGCGGTGACGCCGGCGCTCCGGGTGCTGGCCCACTTCACCCCAGGTCCTCGAGTCGCCGAATTCCTTGCCCCGCTGCATGATCTGATCGACGTACGGTTCTGCGCCGCGGACGACGACGCGGCGTTCTACCGCGAACTGCCCGACACCGACGTGCTGTGGCACGTACTGCGGCCGCTCGGCGCCGATGACTTGGCGCAGGGCCGACGACTCAAGCTGGTGCACAAGATGGGCGCGGGCGTCAACACCATCGACGTCGACGCGGCGACCCGTCTCGGCATCGCGGTGGCCAACATGCCCGGCGCCAACGCCCCCTCGGTCGCCGAGGGCACGGTGATGCTGATGCTGGCCGCGCTGCGGCGGCTGCCCCAACTCGACCGCGCGACTCGCCGCGGCAACGGCTGGCCGACCGACCCGACCCTCGGCGAGACCGTCCGAGACCTCGGCAGCTGCACCGTCGGGCTGATCGGTTACGGCAACATCGCCAAGCGGGTGGAGACCATCGTCACCGCCATGGGCGCGACCGTTGTGCATACCAATACCCGTGGCGCGCACGGCCACCCAGGCTGGCGCAGCCTGCCCGACCTACTCGCCACCAGCGACGTCGTCTCCCTGCACCTGCCGCTCACCGAACGCACCGAGGGCCTGCTCGATGCCGGTGCACTGAGCCGCATGAAGCCGGGCGCGGTGCTGGTCAACACGTCGCGCGGCGCCGTCATCGACGAGCCGGCCCTGGTGTCGGCCCTTCGGGGCGGACCCCTGCAGGCCGCCGGCCTCGACGTGTTCGCCACCGAACCCGTCGATCCGGCCAACCCACTGCTGACGCTCGACAACGTCGTCGTCAGCCCGCACGTCACCTGGTACACGGCCGACACCATGCGCCGTTACCTGGCCGAAGCAGTCGCCAACTGCGAGCGACTCGCCACCGGGCAGCAGCTCGCCAACGTGGTAAACCAGGTGCACTTCTAGACACCCGTCAAGTGGGTTACTCTCGGAACCAACCGACCAGTTAATTGGTTGGGTGCGCCGCACAATGCCCACAACCGGCCACAGGAGGCAACGATGCCCATCGCGATCATGTCCGAGCACAACGATCTGGCCGATTCGGTCCGATCCCTGGTGGCGCGCGTCGCACCATCCGAGGTGCTGCACCATGCACTCGAAACCCCGATCAGTAACCCGCCGCCGTACTGGGGCGCCGCTGCCGACCAGGGCCTGCAGGGCCTACACCTGTCGGAAGCGGTTGGCGGACAAGGGTTCGGCATCCTCGAACTCGCGATCACGCTGGCCGAATTCGGCTACGGCGCCGTCCCCGGGCCCTTCGTCCCGTCGGCCATCGCCAGTGCACTGATCGCCGCCCACGACCCCAAGTCCAGCCTGCTGCCGGGCCTGGCCTCCGGTGAGACCATCGCCGCGTACGCGCTGACCTCAGGTCTGAGCGCGGAAACTCAGGGCGACGGGCTCGTCGTCAGCGGTGCGATTCGTGCCGTGCCGGCCGCCGCTCAAGCTGCGCTCTTGGTGGTGCCCGTCGGCACCCAGTGGGTCGTCCTCGACACTGCAACTCTGCAGATCGACCCGGTGCAGAGTGTCGACCCCCTGCACCCGGTGGCGCACGTCCGCGCCGACGCCGTCGCTGTCGGCGCCGACCGGGTGCTGTCCGGCCTGAACCAGTCCCATGCCCGCGCCCTCGTCACCACGCTGCTGGCGGCCGAATGCGTCGGCGTCGCGCGGTGGGCCACTGACACCGCCGCCGAGTACGCCAAGATTCGCGAGCAGTTCGGCCGGCCCATCGGCCAGTTCCAGGCCATCAAGCACAAGTGCGCCAACATGATTGCCGAAACCGAACGCGCGACCGGCGCGGTCTGGGACGCCGCCCGCGCACTCGACGAGCACGCTTCCGGCGACGCCGATTCCGGCTACGAGTTCGCCGCCGCCGTGGCCGCCACCCTGGCGCCCGTCGCCGCGCAACACTGCACGCAGGACTGCATCCAGGTGCACGGCGGTATCGGCTTCACCTGGGAGCACGACACCAACGTCTACTACCGGCACGCCATCGCGCTGGTCGCCGGGTTCGGCCGCGCCGCCGACTACCCGCGCCAGGTGGTGGACCTTGCCACGACTTCCGGCATGCGGTCCATCGACATCGACCTCGACCCGGACACCGAGAAACTGCGCGCCGAAATCCGCGCGGAAGTGGCTGCACTCAAAGCAATTCCCAGCGGCGCCGAGCGCAATACCGCGATCGCCGAAGGCGGCTGGGTGCAACCGCACCTGCCAAGGCCGTGGGGCCGGGCCGCCGCGCCGATCGAGCAGATCATCATCGCCCAGGAATTCGCCACCGGGAAGGTCCGGCGGCCGCAGATGGGCATCGCGGCATGGATCATCCCGTCGATCGTGGCGTTCGGCACCGACAAGCAACAGCAGGACTTCCTGCCGCCGACATTCCGCGGCGACATGATCTGGTGCCAGCTGTTCTCCGAGCCCGGCGCCGGCAGTGACCTGGCCAGCCTGACCACCAAGGCCGTCAAGGTCGACGGCGGCTGGCGCATCACCGGCCAGAAGATCTGGACGACGGGCGCCCAGTTCTCCGCATGGGGCGCGCTATTGGCCCGGACCGACCCCACTGCGCCGAAACACCAAGGCATCACCTATTTCCTGCTCGACATGTTGAGCCCGGGCGTCGAGGTCAAGCCGCTGCGCGAACTCACCGGCAATGCCATGTTCAACACCGTCTTCATCGACGACGTCTTCGTGCCCGACGACATGGTGCTCGGTGAGGTGAACCGCGGCTGGGAAGTCAGCCGCAACACCCTGACCAATGAGCGCGTGTCCATCGGCAGCAGCGAGCCCCCGTTCCTGGCCAGCCTCGAGCAGTTCGTGGAGTTCCTGAGTGCCGGCGAGTTCGACGAGCTGCAACGGCACGAGGCCGGCAAGCTGATCGCCGAAGGCCACGCGGCCAAGCTGCTCAACATGCGGTCGACGCTGCTGACGCTGGCCGGCGGCGACCCGATGCCTGCCGCCGCCATCTCGAAGCTGCTGTCGATGAAGACGGGTCAGGGTTACGCCGAGTTCGGCGTCGCGTCATTCGGCAGCGACGCTGCCGTCGGCGATCCGCAGGAGCCCTCGGGCCGGTGGGACGAGTACCTGCTGGCGGGCCGTGCCACGACCATCTACGGCGGCACCTCCGAGGTGCAGCTGAACATCATCGCCGAGCGGCTGCTGGGCCTGCCTCGCGACCCGTAACGCCGCCCGGCGCAAAGTCGGAGAAACCCCCGTTTCGGTGCAGAAATGGGGGTTTTTCCGCACTGCTCGACGTCGTGCTTCAGTGCTACTGTTGACGTAGTCGGAAACATATTTGGTGGTGATCATCATGACCACGGGTGAGCTGACCACACGAGCGTCGCGGCTCCTGCGCACCGTGTTCATCGGTGCCATCGCGATCGCGTTCACGATCGTCCCGACGACTCTGCGCAGCCCGACCACATCTGTGCAAGCAGGCGGTGACCCGTGCGTCAACGGCGTCGTCCCGTGGAACCCTTACGTCGTGAACTGCAACCTGCCCGACCGGAAGACCCCCAAGGTGCGCGGTGCGGCTCCCGACGCGGGCGCCATCATCGCCTGCCGCGGCAGGCCGGTTTGCCTGTCCTGGTACGTGAACGGGCCCTGAATCTCGTGATGCGACGGATTTCCCTGCCGGTGCCGGTCTAGATCAAGACCGAACCATCAGCAGCAGGGAGTCCCCATGACCACCACAGCGGTAATCAACGGCGGCAAGACCGCCATCGTCAGCGGCGCCGGCCGCGGCTTCGGCCGGGCCATCTCCGTCGCGCTCGTCAGCGCGGGTTGGCACGTCGTCGGCGTCGCGCGCACCGAAGCCGACCTGCAGTCTCTGCAGGCCGAAGTCGGCGATCGCTTCACGCCCTGCCCCGGCGATGCCACCGACGAGGAACTGGGTGCCCTGCTGATCACTCACCACCGTCCCCAGCTGCTGGTGCTCAATGCCGGAGCGACCCCACCCACGGCGCCGCTATCCCGCCAGACCTGGGAAACCTTCAGCGAAAACTGGCACACCGATACCCGTCATGTGTTCGGCTGGACCAAGGCCGCGCTCAACGCGCCGCTGCCATCAGGAAGCACGGTCATCGCAATGTCCAGTGGTGCGGCCCTCCGCGGGTCTCCGTTGAGCGGCGGTTTCGCCGGCGCCAACGCCACGGTCAGGTTCATCTCCGACTACGCGACCGAGGAAGCGGGTCAAGCGGACCTGGGCATCCGCTTCGTGACGCTGTACCCCATGCTCAGCCCCACCGGAGTCGGTGCGGTCGGCGTGACGGCCTACGCCGCTGCGCAGGGCATCGATCCGGAGACCTTCATCGCCCGGTTGCAACCAGTGCTGACAGCGGACATCGTCGCCAAGACGGTGGTCGAGTTGGCCGCCGATTCGTCCCCCGCTGCCGGCTACGTGCTCACCGGCACCGGCGCGAGCCCGGTCTGATGACGACGACCGCCGAATTCACCGCGCTGACAGCACAATTCAGGCCCGAGCTGCTGGCGCACTGCTACCGGATCCTCGGCTCGATCCACGATGCGGAGGATCAGGTTCAGGAAACCTATCTACGGGCGTGGCGCGGATTCGGCCGCTTCGAAGGGCGCTCGTCGGTGCGGCGCTGGCTGTACACCATCGCCACGCGAACGTGCCTGAGCGCCATAGAGAACCGGGGCCGGCGGCCACTCCCGTCCGGTATCGGGCCGCCGGCTGAAGACCACCGCATCCCCTTGGGCGACCGCGCATCTGAAGTGAGGTGGCTGCAACCCATTCCGGACTCTCTTGTCGACCCACAAGATCCGGCGGTCATCGTCGTCAGACAGACCGGCCTGCGGCTTGCCCTCATCGCGGCGCTACAGCACTTGCCCGCCCGGCAGCGGGCCGCGCTGACGCTGCGGGACATCCTGGCGTTCCCGGCAGTTGAAGTCGCCGAAATCCTCGATACCACCGTGGACGCGGTCGACGCGCTGCTCCGTCGGGCCCGTCGCACCCTCGACACCGCGGGCGTCGCGGCGGACGAGGTCACCGAACCGGAGGACGACCGCACCCGGGACCTGCTCCAGCGCTACCTCGACGCCTTCACCCGGGCCGACGCCCACGCCCTGGTCGACCTGGTCCGCGCCGATGTCGAATTCGAAATGCCGCCCATCCCAACCTGGTTCAGTGGTTCAGCTGCCGTGATCGGCTTCTTGGGCAACCGCGTGCTGCGCCGGCCCGGCCAATGGCATGCGGTACCCACGCGCGCGAACGGACAGCCGGCTCTGGTGTTCTATACCTGGCGCGGCGACGGCACCATGCACGGCTACGGCGTGCAGGTGCTGACGCTGCGCGCGGGCCGCATCTCCCGCATCACCGCATTCAACGATCCTGCGCTGGTGCCGTCGTTCGGCCCGCCGGTCCTGCACCTCGAACGGTGAGCCTAGACGTCCATGTCACGCAGCGCGCGCTTGAGGATCTTGCCCGTCGGGTTGCGCGGCAACTCGTCGAGGAAGACGACCTCACGCGGAACCTTGTAGCGCGCCAGGTGATCTCGGACGTAGGTCTTGATGTCGTCCTCGCTGACGGTGGCGCCCTCGGTCTTGACGACGAAGGCCCGCAGCCGCGCGCCGAAGTCCTGGTCGTCGACACCGATGGCGGTCGCCTCCACCACCTCGGGGTGCCCGCTGATCAGGTCCTCGACCTCGGCAGGAAACACGTTCTCGCCGCCGGAGACGATCATCTCGTCGTCGCGGCCGCTGACGTACAGCAGTCCACGCTCGTCGAAGTAGCCGACGTCGCCCGAGGAGAGCATCCCGTCGATGATCTCCTTGCCACCGCCGCCGGTGTAGCCCTCGAACGGGAAGGTGGTGCCGACGAAGATGCGGCCGACGCTGCCCTGTGGCAGCTCCTTGCCGTTGTCGTCGAAGATCTTCACGCGTACGCCCTTGACCACCGGGCCCACCGTCGCGGGATTGATCGACAGGTCCTGCGGCCGCGCGATGGTGGCGAACGAGATCTCGGTCGAGCCGTACAGGTTGTAGATCACCGGGCCCAGATCCTTGAGCGCCCGCGTCGCCAGCTCGGACCCCAGCTGCGAACCCGACACGAAGACGATGCGCAGACTCGACAGGTTCGGCTTCGGCGACGTCTTGTCCAGTTCATCGAGAATGCGCGACAGCATCACCGGCACCACCACCATGGCGGTCACCCGGTGCCGTTCGATGTCGGCGAGCACCGTGGCCGGCTTGAACCGGCGGCGCAGCACGAGCGTGCTGCCGAGCAGCATGGCGATGGTCGAATGCAGGTACCCCAGCGCGTGGAACATGGGCGCGGGCAGGCTGGTGACCTCGCCAGACTTGAACGGTACCGACGACAGCACGCCACCGACCGGAGCCAGCGACGGCGGGGCACTTCGGTTGGCGCCCTTGGGAGTTCCCGTGGTGCCGCTGGTCAAGATGATGATCGAGGCCGCCTTGGCGACCTTCGGCGGCGCGAGGCTACTGGTCCGGGCAATGACCTCGGCCAAGGATTCGTCGGTGCTGCCCGACGGTTCCGGTTTGTCGGGGTTGTGCCCCAGGGCCCGCAGCTTGCCCAGCGGCGGCTCGGCGAGTGCGACGGCGTCGGCGTATTCGTCGTCGTAGATGATCAGCTGGGCGCCCTCACGCTCGGACACCTCTTTGATCTGCGGCCCTGAGAACTCGGTGTTGAGCAGGATGATTCGCGCACCGACGCGGGCCGCGCCGTACACCGAAATCAGGAACCACCGGTGGTTGCGGGCCAGGATGGCCACGCCTTCGCCGGCCTGAACCCCCTTGGCACGCAACGCGTTGGCGGTCGCGTTCACGGCGTCGTCGAACTCCTGGAAGGTGATATCGCCGTCGTCGTCGATGACGGCGACGCGGTGCGGGGTACGACGTGCATTGAGCGCCGGGACCATGCCGATCTCACCCCAGCGCACGATGTCGGCGAGCATCGCCGCGATGTGCTGCGGCGACTCGAGTTTGAGCGCGCCCGCTTCGAACATCTTCCTGGCGTAGTGCAGTTCGGCGGCGCCGCGGTCGGCCAATTGGGTGACCGACTTACCGCCCAATTTCTCGAACGACTCCTGGACCTTGCTTGCTATTTGCGACGGGAGGTCGGTCAGCTTCGCCATGAGCCAACAATATGTGACCCGCGCGTAACCCGGCTGCAACTCCCGCTCCAATTGTCGAGCCAATTACGCTATACCCATGGGTGACTCGCGGTCCCTCGACGTGGGCGGGCGCGAGGTTGTCGTGAGCAACCCCGACAAGGTGATCTTCCCTGAACCCGGCGTGACCAAGCTCGACCTGGTCAACTACTACCTGTCGGTCGCCGACGGCGCGCTGCGCGGCGTGGCACGGCGGCCCATGATCCTCAAGCGGTTCGTGAAAGGCATTGCGCAGGAAGCGGTCTTTCAGAAGCGGGCACCGGAGAAGCGGCCGGACTGGATCGACGTCGCGGAGCTGAAGTACGCCTCCGGCACCTCCGCCAAAGAAGCCGTCATCGACGAGGCCGCCGGGCTGGTCTGGGCGGTGAGCCTGGGCTGCATCGACTTCAACCCGCATCCGGTCCGGGCCGACGACTTGGAGCACCCGGACGAACTGCGTGTCGATCTGGACCCCATGCCGGGCGTCGAGTGGCCGCAGATTCTCGACGTCGCCATCGTGGTGCGCGACGTGCTCACCGACTACGGGCTCACGGCATGGCCCAAGACGTCGGGCTCGCGGGGTTTCCACATCTACGCCCGGATCGAGCGGAACTGGCCGTACAAGCAGGTGCGGTTGGCCGCCCAGACCGTGGCCCGCGAGGTGGAGCGACGGGCGCCCGAGCTGGCGACCAGCCGGTGGTGGAAAGAGGAACGCCAGGGCGTGTTCGTCGACTTCAACCAGAACGCGAAGGACCGCACGGTGGCATCGGCGTACTCGGTGCGGTCGCGGCCCGACGCCCGGGTCTCGACACCGCTGTTCTGGGATGAGGTCCCCACCTGCCGTCCCGAGGAATTCACCGTCGCGACGGTGCCCGACAGGTACGCGCAATTCGGCGACCCCTGGGGCGGGATGGACGACGCTGCCGGCGGCCTGGAGGGGTTGCTGGCGCTGGCCGAAGAACTCGGTCCGATGCCCAAGGCGGAGAAACCCGGGGGCGGCGCCTCGGCCGATGGACGGCGCGCGTCGCAGATGCCGCTCATCGAGGTTGCCCGCACCAAGACCCGCGATGAGGCGATGGCCGCACTCGAGGAATGGCGGTCGAAGCACCCAGAAGCGGCATCTGCCCTGGAAGCCATCGATGTTCTGGTCGACGGCATGCGTGGACCAAGCTCCATCTGGTACCGCATCAGGATCAATCTGCAGCACGTCCCCGCGGAATTGCGGCCGTCGCAGGA
This sequence comes from Mycolicibacterium sp. HS_4_1, assembly GCF_054515875.1. Taxonomy (NCBI): domain Bacteria; kingdom Bacillati; phylum Actinomycetota; class Actinomycetes; order Mycobacteriales; family Mycobacteriaceae; genus Mycobacterium; species Mycolicibacterium sp. HS_4_1. Next base: position 377,421 of record NZ_CM137261.1, on the reverse strand, counting down.
GCCGCTGATCGCGGACTACTCGCCGTGGGTGGGTTATCAGGGCAACCAGTGGCGCCGTCCGTGAGCGTTACCCCGCCGAGACCATGTTTGCTAGCTGCAGCTATCACACTTCTTAGCGATGATTTAGGACTTACTCCCCGGTACCTTAACTTGGCCACATAGCTTCGAACTCGAGCCGAAGAAACGACACAGCTGTCGGGCGTTCGGCAACATCGAAGGGAGGCATCACATGGCCATGGTCACCAGCGACTCGGCATCGACAGCCGCTTTCCGCTATGGCAATCCGGCCGTCGCCTGCGGCGACGCCGAGGTGCGCGCCCAGTGCCGCCAACTGGCGACGGTACTCACCGTCACCGGAGTCATCGACGAAACCGATGTGGACCTGGTTGCAGCGCAGGCACGGCGCTGCGTCCTCCCGGAAAAGCCGTTCATCCTGGACCTGAGCGGGGTCACCTCGTTCGCGGTGTCCTGCGTCGAACTGCTCGACAAGGTCAACGACAGCTGCATCGCTGCAGGTAATGAGTGGTCCCTCATTGCATCCCAGCCGGTTTCGACCGCTCTGCTGGCCTGCGGCGCAGAGTCCGCCTTCCCGACCGCAACCTCCGTCTCCGAAGCGCTGCACCATTTCTCGGACAGCATGTACGAGCGCCGTCGGTTGCTGCCGTTCCTCACCAAGAAGTCCGCGTAAGACAGGAACTGAACATGTTGATCGATCTCCGCTGGCTGAGTGCCCTGCTTCACCACCGTCGCAAGTCGCACCTCGCTACGCCGGCTTTCTGACACCTTTCGACCTCCAACACGGTGCCGACACCATCTGGTGTCGGCACCGTGTTTTGTCTGACGACCTCGCCGCAGCTCAGCCGAAGTCGATGCGCACGATCGCGCTGTCGTCCCAGACATTGCGGTTCCGCGCCCGCCGCCACTTCTCTCGCAGCGGCAGACCGGCGTGCACCTGCGTCACGCCCGGAATCCTGATCAGCGGCACCACATTCCACTGCCATCCGTAGCGCCGGTGCAGCACGCGGTTCGCATCGGCTGCGGCCGCATCGTCGAGCACCGTCGCCGTGCCCGCGAATACGGTGGCCCCGCTCAGCTTTCGGCCGCGGTAATCGCATGCAGTCAGTTCGACGCGGGCATGCGCCCGCAGGCGCGCTGTTTTCGGTCCACGCTTGGTGCGGAAGATGATCGAGTTGTCCTCGACCGCGAACCAGATCGGGGTGTCGACCGGCTCGCCGTTCTTCTTGTAGCTGCGCAGCAGGGCGTAACGGGTCCGGGTCAATTCACCAATGTCTGATCGCTGTGCGTTGGTAGCCATGCACACAGTCAACAACTTAGAGTTGGCTCCAAGTCAAGACCGAACCGGGAGTGCCATGGCCACGTTCACCATCGGCGAGGTGTCGGTGCGCGCCGACGTCGCCGCGACGACGCTGCGCTACTACGAGCAGATCGGTCTCATCCCGCCGCCGGCGCGCGTCGGTGGCCAACGCCGGTATGACGACGCCGTCATCGATCGGCTCAACGTCATCCGGGCGTGCAAGACCGCCGGGTTCTCCCTGGACGAGATTCAGCTGCTGTTCGCCGACGATGCCCCCGGTCGCCCCGCCAGTCGCGCGCTGGCCGAGACGAAACTCGCCGAGATCGACGCCAAGATCACCGAGCTACACCAGGCCCGCGCAATCGTCGAGTGGGGCATCCAGTGCACCTGCCCGTCGATCGACGCCTGTAGCTGCGGCATTCACCCCAGGTAAACCAGGGCCAGATCTTCGAAGCCTGTTCATCGGCTGGCAGTTCGCTGCGAGTCCATGGGCCGGGGCCCGCTGAGCCCTACGCTTCCGTGGTGACGACGCCGCCCAAACCACCACCCCTACCCGAGTCGGTGGGCTATACGTTCAAGCGATTCTTCCTGGGAAGGCCGCTCGTCAACGAGCAACTCCACGAGGAAAAGCTGTCCAACGGAGTAGCACTCGGCGTGCTCTCGCCGGACGCCATCTCGTCGAGCGCGTACGGCACCGAGGAGATCCTGATCGGCCTGCTGCCGTACGCCGGCCTGGCCGCCTTCACGCTGCTGCTCCCGATCACCGGCGTCATCCTGCTCATCCTGATCCTGGTCGCCGCCTCGTACCGGCAGGTCGTGATGGCGTACACCCGCGCCGGCGGCTCATACGTGGTGGCACGCGAGAACTTCGGACCACGCATCGCCCAGATCGCCGCTGCCGCACTGCTGATCGACTACGTGGTCACCGTCGCAGTACAGGCCGCGGCCGGCACCGTCGCGGTGGCCTCCGCAATCCCCGTGCTGGGGCCGTTCAGCCTGGAGATCACCGTCGGCATCGTGGTGTTGATCGCCTACGCCAACCTGCGCGGCCTCCGCGAAGCCGGTCGACCGTTCGCCGTACCGACCTATTTCTTCATCGCCATGCTCAGCCTCATGATCGTGGTCGGCATCGTCCGCGAAATCGTCGGCGATCTACCGGTTTACGACGTTTCCCACATGTCCGGCCTGGTGCCTATCGAACACGCCGACGGCCTCATCATGGGCGCCAGCATCCTCGTGATCTTGCGTGCGTTCGCCAATGGTGGATCATCACTGACCGGCGTCGAGGCCATCTCCAACACCGTCAGTGTTTTCAGAAAGCCGCAGGGTCCCAACGCCCGGCTGGTCCTGACCGTCATGGCCAGCATCCTCGGTTTCCTGGTCGCCGGAGTGTCGTACCTGGCCTATGAAACCCATGCTGCGCCATACGAAGCGGGCTATCCGTCCGTACTGTCCGAGATCGCTCGCGCGGTGTTCGGCACCGGGTGGATCGGGCACGTCTTGTACAACCTGGTGCAGATTTCCACCGCGCTCATCCTCTACACGGGCGCGAACACCAGCTTCAACGGCTTCCCGACACTCGCGAGTTTCGTTGCGGAAGACCGCTTCTTGCCCCGGCAGCTGACCAAGCGGGGGCACCGACTGGTGTTCTCGAACGGCATCATCGTGCTGACGGTGCTCTCGGTCGCATTGCTGGTATTCACCGGCGGGTCGGTCAACGCACTCGTGCCCTTCTACGCCATCGGCGTGTTCACCGGGTTCGCGATGGCGGGCTACGGCATGTCGAAACACCACCTCACGCACCGGGATCTGGGGTGGCGCGGCCGGGTTGCGATCAACCTCTCGGCCGCCGTTCTGTCGACCATCGTCGTCGGCATCTTCGCCGTGGCCAAATTCACCGAGGGGGCCTGGCTCGTCGTCGTCGTGTTCCCGCTCCTGGTCGGTCTGCTGATGCGGCTCAACCGCGAATACCGCGCCGAGGCAGCAATTCTCGAGCATTTCCGGACCAACCGGCCCGACACGGTACGGTTCGCCCGGCACCGGGTACTGGTCATGGTCAACGGTGTCGACCTCGCCGTACTGGAGGCGCTGCGATACGGCCGCGGGTTGCGCGCCGACACCCTCACGGCCGTGCATTTCATGGTCGACCCGCAGCACGCCAAGCTGCTGCAGAAGAAGTGGGAATACTACGAAATGGAGACCCCGCTGCGGGTCGTGGACTGCCCGGACCGCCGATTCGACCGTGCCGCACAGGAACTCGTCACCACCACGCTGGCCGAATACTCGAACACCAACGTCACCGTGTTGCTGCCCCGCCGCAGTTACGCACCGCTACTGGGACGGCTGCTTCATGACCGCACCGCCGACAAGATCTCCCGGGCCGTCAGCCGGATACCCGACGCCGCAGCGACCATCGTCCCGTACGACGTGCAGTCACGGATTCGGGAGGCTTTCCCCGACATGTTCGAAGAGCGCATCACGCGCAGCGCCGAGCGAGTGCGCACCCGCATCACCAAGGGCGACGAAGAGCGGATCGAGGAATACGAGCATCCGTCACCAACGCAGGCAACGGTTCCCGTCGACGGCCTCATCGCCGGCCTCCGCTCCGTCGTCGAAGGCCGGGTCTGCGAGGTCGATGAGGTCAGCGACAACGGGAGGCCCAGTCTGGCGGTCCTGGTCGGCGACGACAGCGGAACGCTGAAAGTGGTGTTCGGCTCGGGACACGGCCGCGACATCACGCCGGGCCAGTTGATCCGCGTCGCCGGCAAGCCGAAGCAGAGCGGAAATCGGCCCATCTATATGGCCGACCCCGGATACGAGATCCTCGAAGCACCCCGCGGCGACTGAGCAGGAGCGGGCGGGGTCAGTGCCCGCTTGACCGGGAGCCACCGACCTCCGCGGGCAACGGCGGCGGTAGCGGTGTCGTCGGCACGGGCGTGGGGGCACCGGTGACGGGCGTGGGTGGCGTGCCGGCCGGCGCCGGTGTGGCAACCGGCGCAGGCGTGGCAGCCGCAGTTCCGGTCAGCGGGCCGCCGCCGCGGAAGAAGGTCATGGGCTCGGATCTGATGGACTGCGAGCCTGCACTGATATCAAGCGACTTCGCGTTCATAACGTAGGTGATGCCGTCGCTCGTTGCGGTGTAGCCGCCTCGGCCGTCCGTCGTGGCGGCGACGATCAGCTTCGCGCCGTCACTGATGCGGACGCCACGGTATTGCAGCTGACCGCCGGCGCTCTTGCAGATGGCGACCCGGGAGGAGGTGGTACTCCCGAACGCCACCGCGGTGTCGCCGGTCGGACACCGTGCTGTCGAGTCGACGAATCCCTGGCTGTCGGTGGCAGGATCGGCCGACGCTGCCGGAACCCCCGTCGTCAGCGCCAGCGCCACACTCGCCAGGGCGGCGGCCGCCAGCCCCGCAGCACGGAATGCGAAGTCGGACATCGTCACCACCAGATCACACCACAGCCGGTTCGGCGAGTGCACACACCGCATCTTTGGCAAATTGTCGGCACTTCACCGCCCGACGCAGGCGAGCGCCGACAGCCGGGCAATCCACCCCGGCCGTCGACCGGACGGTGAATTCTTGGAAAACTTCAGCTTGATTTATTTACCTAGCTAGGCAAATTGTGCACATATGGGCAGGTCAGACAGTCAGCGCGAGATTTTGCCCAGCTAGAGGGGAGTGCCGGTATCGGCTACTTTCAGACCGCCAAAGTCCGATCTGTACCAGAAACACCGGGGACCATCATGCAAACTGTCGCTCGCCCAAGAGTTTTGCCAGTTCTTCAGTCGTCGCTCGTAGCCGGGATGTCCGCGGTGGTCGTCGCAACTGCGTCCGGCGCCGCCACTCCCTACGTGGCACCGTCTGCCCATCAGGCTGCGGTCCACACGGCGGCCGCCGTGTCGACGTACGCCGAGAAGTACTACCTGACGGCCAGCCCGCTCGACCTGCTGACGCTGCCGTTCCAGGAGTTCACCGCCTTGTACACGCAGGCCGCGGCGCTCATCAGCAACATCGTCACCCCAATCAACACGGCCTTCGCTACCGCGCTCGCGCCCGTCACCGCCGCCTGGGTCGCTGCCTTCTCCTCACCCAACGCCCTCATCACCGCGGTCAACACCGCTGCGAAAGCGGCGCTCGCTCCCGCGACCGCCCTGTGGACCGCGGTATTTGCGGGACCCGCCACGCTCATCAACGGCCTCAACAAGATCTTCGCCGGCATCTGGACGGGCGCGACCTCCCTGACCACAGTCCCGCAGACGATCGTGACCCTCGTCACGACCGCGCTCCAGCAGGTCATCGCGGCACCGGTGGCCATCGTCAATTCGATCGCCGGAGCTTTGGGCGCGCTCGCTGCAGTCCCGGCTGCCGCCACCCCGTTGGCCGCGGTGACACCGCTGGCCGCCGTGACAGCAGCTCCGAAGGCCCTGTCCGCGACGGCGCCCACCACGCCGACGACGTCTTCGGTCGAGACCCCGTCGCTCACGGCGAAGCCGGTTGCCGCTGCCGAGACGAGCACCCCGAGCACTTCGGCCGGCGCAGGTACGACGGATACGACGTCGCCGGCATCGAGCACGCCGGACAAGACGGCGGCGAGCACCGCTGCCACCACGGACAGCGCGACCGACACCAAGGGCACCACCAAGGCCACCGGGACCGACACCAAGTCCACCGACAAGGCCACCGGGACCGACACCAAGTCCACTGACAAGACCAGCGGCACCGACACCAAGGGCACCGACAAGTCGACCAGCACCGACAAGTCGGGCACCAAGTCCGACACCAAGTCGAGCACCGACAGCAGCACGAAGACCGACTCGGTCAAGTCCACGAAGACCGACTCGCAGGGCGGCAAGCACAGCGCCCCCGCGGGCACCGCGCCCAGCATTTCCGCCTCTTCGACCGGCGGCAAGCACCGCGCTCCCGAAGGCAGCGGCAGCAGCAGCAGCAGCAGCAGCTCGCACGCATCGAGCACGAGCAGCGGCGGCAGCCACGAGGGCTGACAAGTAGCGCAAAAACACTGAGGGCGGTGGCTTCGAAAAGCCACCGCCCTCAGTGCATTCCCGCCCACGTTGAGTGAGCAGGAGCCAGACCTCAGTAACCAGGAATTGCCGGCACGACCGGGGACGATGCCAGCTGCAAAGGCGCCGACGGCGCAGCAAGTCCCGGCGTCGGCGTCAGCGGCGCGGTGGCCGCCCCGAGCACACCCGGAACCGGAGCCGTCGCGGCTCCCAACGTGCCCGGCAACGGTGCCGTCACCGCGCCCAAGGTGCCGGGCACCGGTGCCGTGGCCGCGCCCAGGACGCTCGACACGGGAGTCGTAGCCGCGCCCAACGTGCCGGGCACCGCGCCCAACGTGCCCGGCACCGCGGCGGTGGCGCCCGAGAGGTCCGGCAGCCCAACAGACGGCATGGACGGCAGCCCTGGCGGCGTCACAGGCAGGCCGCCGTTCATCAGTGCCGGGATGTTCCCGTTGGCCAGCGCCGTCATGAACGCGGGGCACTGAGTCTGGATCGCGACCTGCGTGGCGAACCCGGCGAGCGGCGGCGCGATGCCGCCGTTGCCGCTCATCTGGGTTGCCGTGCTGGCCATCTGGCTGCCCGGCTGCACCAGTAGCGGGCAGATCGAGGTACCCACCTCGGCAATCGCGTTGCTGACGGGCCCGTTGTTGCCGATGCCGACATCGTTGAGCGCGTCGTGGACGACGTCCGCATGGGCGCGCGGACCCCACATGAGGGCGGCGGCGACGATCGCCCCCGCCACCACGACGGGTCGCAACACCGCGGCAGATGTCGCGATGACATCCACGGAGCCGACCTGTGTCCTTCCGGTCTTCGGCCGGCCCGGTCGGGCAGCCACCGGTCGTCTGCGGTACGTCACTTCAGTCGTTGCGGTCATCAGCACGCTCCCTGTTCCTGAGTGCTCGGCGCCACACTGGGCACTGATTTCACTTCGGTAACGGTGAGCTACAAATGTCACAAATACAACACGGACCGATAACCGTTCGAACCCTATGCGTTTCGCTACGTTGATCTCTGAGACCGGACTGAAATTCTGTCTCGTTTTCTTACAGACGCCTCAACTCAATAACCCCAGTAGTCACAATTGTCCCATTAGCACCTTTGGACACAAATTGAAAGCAGCGTCAATACCGGGTGTGTAGAGGTTGCCGGATCGCCGGTTCACCTACAGCTGCACACCAGTTTCGACTTGTACGCTTACGCCACCATTTCGCCTGCGCACTCGGCTGATCCGGCGCAGCACCACCCAGGGAGACCCGATGCACGACAGGCGTGCCACCACGGGAGGGCCGCGTTCCGCATGCGGTTCCTAGTCGCCCTGGTATCGACGTTCGCGCTGGCCCTGACCGGCGTCGGCTGGTGGATTGCGCACGGCGTCATCAGCGGCTTCACCATTTCGCACGCTCTCGGCATCGACCTGCCCGGAACCGGAAACGTCAACGGCTCCATGAACATCCTGCTGATCGGACTGGATTCCCGCCGCGATCAAGACGGCAACGAGCTGCCGCAGGAACTGCTGGACCAGCTGCACGCCGGCGACTCCGACAGCGGTGGTTACAACACCAACACCCTGATCCTCGTGCACGTCACCCCCGACAACCACGTGGTCGCCTTCTCGATCCCCCGCGACGACTACGTGCCCGTCGACGACATCTCCGGCTACAGCCACATCAAGATCAAAGAGGCGTACGGCCTCAAGAAGGCCGAGTTCGCTCAGAAACTGAACGACCAGGGCGTCACCGACCAGCACGAGCTCGAGTCGCAAGGCCGCGAGGCCGGCCGCAGTGCCACCATTGCCGCCGTGCGTGACCTCACCGGCGTGAAGGTCAACTATTTCGCGGAGGTCAGCCTCGCCGGCTTCTACGACCTGACCTCGGCGCTGGGCGGCGTCGATGTCTGCCTGAACAACGCCGTCCAGGACGACGAGTACTCGGGCGCCGACTTTCCGGCCGGCAAGCAGACCCTGAATCCGTCCCAGGCGCTGGCGTTCGTCCGCCAGCGGCACAACCTCGACAACGGCGACCTCGACCGGACCCACCGGCAGCAGGCGTTCCTCGCATCGGTCATGCATAAGCTGCAGAGCGGCGGCGTGTTCGGCGACATCAGCAAGTTCTCGAACCTGATGTCGGTGGCCCGCAAGGACATCGTGCTGTCCAGCGGCTGGACCAACGACGTGTTCCGGCGCCTCGGCTCCATCTCCGGTTCCAACATCGAGTTCCAGACCCTGCCGGTGCTGCGCTACGACAACGTCAACGGCCAGTCCGTGAACATCGTCGATTCCGCCGCCATCCGGTCCACCGTGTCTGCCGCCTTCTCTGACGACAAGGCCGCCTCGACCACACCCGCGGCGCCCACCAGCACCGTCGACGTGATCAACGGCGGCGACATGACGGGCCTGGCGGCCATGGTTGCGGCGGCGCTGTCCTCACACGGCTTCTCCACCGGCGACGTCCGCAGCGCGCAGGCCGGAGAGCCCACCTCGACCCAGATCGACTACGGACCGGGCGCAGAAGCCGACGCCAAACAGTTGGCCAGCCAATTGGCCATCACCGCCGCGCCGCGATCGAGCGACCAGGAGGCCCCCGGCCGAATCAGGGTCATTCTGGGCAACGACTACGACCCACCGAGTGCGATTTCCGACGTCTCGGCCACGAACGCGGCGGTGACCAAATCGTCGTCCGACGAAGCCGCGCCCGATCAGGGAAAGCCGCTCAGCGGCGACGGGGTACCGTGCGTCAATTGACGTTCGCGTAGAGCATTATTTGGTCCATAGCTAATGGTCAGATGGGTGTGACATACTGCACTTTGGCCAGAAAAGGGGAGGTGATCTCCGCGTGATGCCCCACGCGCGGCTGTTCGCCGCCTCAAGCCTCCTCGCAGCCGGCTTGCTGGCGTTGGGCCCCGAAGCCGTCGTGGCATTGGCCGACACCGGCAGTGGCAGCTCCGCAGGTGGTACCTCAGGCACCTCGGCCACAGGCACGTCCGGCGGTAGCACCACGACGGGCACCGGAACCTCGACCACGGGCGGCAGCACCTCCACGGGGCCGTCGACCACGGGTTCAACGACCCCCGGCACGACCTCGACCACCGGCTCCCCCACGGGCGGAGCCTCCTCGTGGAGTGCGCCAAACCTGTTGGGCGGCATAGGCGGCATGGCCGGCCAGTTCACCCGCATCATCCAGCACCCCACTGACGTGCTGAACAACATGCCAGTGATCGGCGGCGTCGCACCCGGCACCAAGCCCAGTTCCACCAAGAACGCACCGGCGGTCGCGCCCGGCACCTCGTCGACCACGGGTTCTTCGGCACCAGCCCAGGTGAGCTTGTCGGCGCAGCCCCCGGCCGGCCCGGCCCCGAGTTCGCAGAGCACCACCACGAACAGCAACGTCGCGGCCACTCCCCAGTCCCCGCTGGCGCAGCTCCCGCTGGCCGCCGCCCAGATTCCGCTGACGGCGCTCGACCTGGTCAAGACCACCATCCCCACCGTCGTCGATGCGGTGCCGATTCCCGGTCTCGCGGCGCTGCCGGCGTTCGCCGATGCCCTGATCAACCCGATCGAGAGCACCGTCCGCGAATTGGCTTCGGCCGCCTCGGGTCTGCCGTTCCTGCAGTACGTCCCGGGCATGCCCATCGCGCAGGTGCCGCTCGACAACCGCGGCATCCCTCGCGATGCGCCCCCGGTCCCGAAAACCTTTGCAGCAGCTACTGATTCGGTGCCGCGTGACGTCTCGCCGGGCGCTCCCGGCGATCCCGCCAATCCCGTCCCGCCGATCCAGCCCCGGGACACCTTCGCGGCCGAAAACCACATTGTCGCCTCGAAGGATTTCCGGCCGGGCTATCCGGATTACCTGCGGGCCGCCGGCCTCAGCGAGGTTGCCGCCGTCGCGGTCCCCGGGTTCGCCGGCATCATCACCCTGACCGCCGCCGGCGGGTTGGTCGGATACCGGCAGGCCCGCGCCACCGCATCGGCGCCCGCCCGCGCTGCTCGCTTCGTGAACTGACCCGGAATAAGCCGCCCGCCGATCTCGTTGGGAGCGACGTGACCGAACATGAACTGAGCCCCACCGACTGGGTGCGCAAGCAGACCGAACAGATTCTGGCGCAGGGCACCACCGATGGCGTGACCATCCTTGATCGGCCGGTGGTCTTGTTCACCACCACGGGAGCCAAGTCCGGCAAAAAGCGTCTGGTGCCGTTGATGCGGGTCGAGCACGACGGCCGTTACGCGTTGGTGGCGTCCAAAGGTGGCGCTCCCGAACACCCGTCGTGGTACCACAACGTCAAGGTCAACCCCCAGATCACGGCGCAGGACGGCGACAAGGTCGTGGAGCTGACAACGCGTGAGCTCGAGGGCGACGAACGACAGGAGTGGTGGGACCGGGCCGTCGAGGCCTACCCGCCGTATGCCGAATATCAGACCAAGACCGACCGACTGATCCCGGTCTTCATCGCCGAATAGCGTCCTGCTCTTCCACAGTAAGCAGCCGACGCGCCGCATGTAACAAGATGCGGTGGAGCTCGTCGTCAGGGATGTCCTGCAGTTCGGGGTCCATCGCGCTGCCGTAGATGCCCGAGATGACCAGTGACATGGTCACTCGGGTCTCGGTGTCTGCGCCGTCCATTCCCAGCACTGCCCGCAATCGCCGGTTGATGGCGCTGCACTCCTCGTGGGAGTTGACCAAGGTGTCGATGGCCGGGTCGCGATAGAAGACGGCCGTCACGCGCCGATGCCGCACCGCCAGTTCGACGAACCCGGCGATCGCGGTCGCCTTGCGGGCCGGCCCTCCCTGTTCGGCGTCGATCTCCGTGGCCAGCTGGTCGAGGTCGGCGAACACCGGCCGGATGACAGCCAGGACGATGTCGTCTTTTGAGTGAAACTGGTAGTACACGGAGGCCTTGCTGACCCCGAGGTGATCGGCGATCATCTGCAGCGATGTGCCGTTCACGCCGTGCTCCGCAAACAACGCCAGGGCAGCTTCGATCACCCGAGCACGCGCTGATCCGCGCGGCCCCACCGATTTGGCCAATCCCCGCTCCCTGTTCACCGCCGACCGGGGTCGGTCGCCGTGTTGTCGCGGTCACCGCTCTCACGGCGACGTCACGTGCGTCACACGGGATGCCCCGATGTGTGCACCGACCTGCAGCAATTGAATCGCTTAACTTGTCTAAGTTTACCTTGGTGGATACGCTGAGTCTGCCGATCGGCAGATTGAAATCTGACACAGGTGGCGGCGTCGCACAAACGCTGCCCTGCGCACCAGGTCACGGAATCCGCCGAGGCATGTCGAGCAATCGAGGAACGGGGACGTCAGTATGACCACGGAGATCGCCGGATGATCGGCACCGCGCTCAAGAAGGCGTGGATCCCGCTGCTCATCCTCGCCGTCGCCCTCGTCGCCGGCTTCACCGTCCACCGCGTACGCGGCTACTTCGGCCAGAACCCCGTCATCGTCACCCCACGCAACTTCGCCGACGACGCCAAACCGTTCAAGCCCAAGGTCGTCACCTACGAGATCACCGGCGACGGCACCTACGCCGACATCAACTACCTCGACCTGGACGCCAAACCGCAGCGCGTCGACCACGCCAAGCTGCCCTGGAAACTCGTCCTGTCCACCACCGCACCGGCAGCGTCGCCGAACATCGTCGCCCAGGGCGACGGTGACTCCATCACCTGCACCGTCCACGTCGACGACGAACTCAAAGACACCCGCACCTCCACGGGCGTCCACGCCCAGACCTTCTGCCTGGTGAAATCCGCATGAGCAACCACAGCCTCGATACCCCGACCGATTCGTTCCCGAAGGCCGAGACCCCTCATCGGCCCCTGATCCCCCGACTCATCCGCACCCTCGCGGTCCCGGTGATCCTCGCCTGGGTCGGCATCGTCGTCTTGGTCAGCACGATCGTCCCGGGGCTCGACGAGGTCGGCAAGATGCGCTCGGTGTCGATGTCGCCGCACGACGCGCCGTCGATGATCGCGATGAAGCAGGTCGGCTCCGACTTCAAGGAATTCGACTCCGACAGTTCGGCCATGGTGGTGCTGGAGGGCCAGCAGCCGCTGGACGCCGCCGCGCACGCCTACTACGACCAGATCGTCGCCAAACTCCGGGCCGACACCGCGCACGTCGAGCACGTCCAGGACTTCTGGAGCGACCCGCTCACGGCGTCCGGATCCCAGAGCGCAGATGGCAAGTCCGCCTACGTGCAGGTCTACCTGCGCGGCAACCAGGGCGAATCGCTGGCCAACGAATCCGTCGAAACCGTCGACAAGATCCTCAAGAGCGTGCCCGCTCCGCCGGGCGTGAAGAGCTATGTCACCGGCGCGGCCGCCCAGGCCTCGGACATGAACGTGGCCGGCGATCGCAGCCTCAAGGTCATGGAGGCCGTCTCATTCGCGGTCATCATCGTGATGCTGCTGCTGGTCTACCGCTCGATCATCACGGTGCTGATCGAGCTGTTGATCGTCATGGTGCTGGTGGGCGCCGCTCGCGGCCTGGTGGCCGTGCTCGGCTTCTACCACGTCATCGGGCTGTCGACCTTCGCCACGAACCTCTTGCCCATGCTGGCCATCGCGGCAGCCACGGACTACGCCATCTTCCTGATCGGTCGGTACCAGGAAGCGCGCACTGCCGGGATGTCCAAAGAGGACGCCTACTACGACATGTATCACGGCACCGCGCACGTCATCCTGGGCTCAGGTCTGACGATCGCCGGTGCGACGTACTGCCTGCACTTCACCCGCCTGCCGTACTTCCAGACGCTGGGCATCCCGCTGGCCATCGGCATGATCACGGTCGTATTCGCGGCGCTGTCGCTCGGCCCGGCCCTCATCACCGTGGTCACCAAGTTCGGTAAGACGCTGGAGCCCAAGCGCGAGATGCGGGTCCGGGGCTGGCGCAAGATCGGCGCCGCGATCACCCGCTGGCCGGGCCCGATCCTGGTCGCCACGATCGCCGTCGCGCTGGTCGGCTTGATCGCCATCCCGGGCTACAAGACAAGTTACGACGATCGTCAGTACATGCCCACCGATCTCACGTCCAACGAGGGCTACGCGGCCGCGACCCGGCACTTCTCCCCCGCCCGCATGAACCCCGACCTGCTGCTCGTGCAGAGTGACCACGACCTGCGGAACCCGTCGGATTTCCTCGTGATCAACAAGATCGCGAAAGCCGTTGTGGCCGTTCCTGGTATCGCACAGGTACAGGCCATCACCCGGCCCGAGGGCACTCCCATCCAGCACTCGACCATCCCGTTCCAGCTCGGTATGCAGAGCACCACGCAGGTGATGAACCAGAAGTACCAGCAGGACATGATGGGCGATATGCAGAAGCAGATCGGTGACATCCAGGTCAGCATCGACACCATGACCAAGATGCAGGCCATCACGGTTCAGATGTCGACCGTCATGGACAGCATGGTCGGCAAGATGCACGGCATGTTGGGCGACATCGAAGATCTGCGCAACCACATCTCTGATTTCGACGACTTCTTCCGGCCGATCCGCAACTACCTGTACTGGGAACCGCACTGCTACGACATCCCGGTCTGTTGGTCCATGCGCTCGGTGTTCGACACCCTCGACGGCATCGACACGATGACCGACGACTTCGAAACGATCGTCCCGGACATGGACAAGATGTCCGCACTGACGAAGCAGATGGTCACGGTCATGCCTCCGCAGATCGAGACCATGAAGAACATGAAGAAGTACATGCAGATGATGTACGCCACCCAGAAGGGGCAGCTGGATCAGCAGGCCGAGGGCCAGAAGAACTCCAGTGCCATGGGTGAGGCCTTCGACAAGTCCAAGAACGACGACTCGTTCTACCTGCCGCCCGAGGCATTCGACAGCGCCGACTTCAAGCGCGGTATGAAGAACTTCATCTCACCAGACGGTAAGTCCGTGCGGTTCATCGTGCAGCACGAGGGTAATCCGCTTACCCCCGAAGGCATTTCGAATATCGACGCCATCAAGCAGGCCGCCAAGGAAGCGATCAAGGGCACCCCGCTGGAGGGCTCCAAGATCTACCTCGCCGGTAGCGCCGCGACCTTCCGCGACATGGCCGAGGGCTCCGACTACGACCTCATGATCGCCGGAATCTCTGCTCTCGCACTGATTTTCGTCATCATGCTGATCATCACCCGAGCAGTGGTGGCCGCCACGGTGATCGTGGCGACTGTAGCCATCTCATTGGCCGCGTCGCTGGGTATGTCGATACTCATCTGGCAGTACCTGATCGGTCTGCCGCTGCACTGGATGGTGATTCCGATGTCGGTGATCATCCTGTTGGCCGTCGGCGCGGACTACAACCTGCTTCTGGTCGCCCGGTTCAAGGAAGAGATCCATGCCGGCCTGCACACTGGCATCATCCGCGCCATGGGCAGCACGGGTTCGGTGGTCACCAATGCCGGCCTGGTTTTCGCCTTCACCATGTCGTCGATGATCATCAGCGAGCTGCGCATCATCGGCCAGGTCGGAACAACCATCGGCCTGGGTCTGCTGTTCGACACCCTGGTCGTCCGGTCGTTCATGATGCCGTCGATCGCGGCCCTCATGGGCAAGTGGTTCTGGTGGCCGCAGATCGTGCGCCAGCGCCCGGTCCCGTCGCCCTGGCCGGCCGCCAAGAAGGTCGACGCGACCGTCTGACCCGTCATACCCGAAGCGCCGCGCTGAGACCGCCGTCTCGGCGCGGCGCTTTCGTATGCGCGTTGACCGTGTGTCGGCGCAGACGGCTGCTCGAACTTTTCCTGCGTCAGCGCAATCTCGACTGCTGCAAGGAATTCGGCCAGTCGTGTGCCCAGCGCGCCAGACCCGCCCGATGCGTAGCGCGATACGTCGTTTCAATCACGAAGCACCGGCAGTCACCCGATTGAAGACAGGTACCTTCCCTGGACGCCAGAGGTCCCTGGCTTCAATCACCGGCGGCAGATTGCCAGCACGATTGAACTCACGCACTCTGCCGGCATCAGGAAGTCTGACCGCACAATCGCGCGGGCCTTTGACTAGTCGTGAGACCCGTGTCCGCGTACCCGGACGCCTCTCGCGCAAAATGCCCGCCTCCATGCGACGGGGTTGTCGCACAAAGGCGGGCACTAGCGTGTGTCCAGGTTGGAGTGGCGGGGCCGTCCGGCCGGCTACCGCTAGCAGCGAGCGCCGAACTTCGGCACCGGCGCGAGCGGGCTATTGACTCAGGCGCCGAAGCCGCGGCCAGCGGACCACGCGAACACCGCGTAGGCCGCCGAAGACGACATCTTGTGAATCTCGGCTTCCGTGCCGCCGAGCTCACGGATGCGGTCGGCGAAAGTCGACTCGATGATGCCCGAACACGTCGACAACACATCGATCAACGATGCGCCCGCCGGCGCCGACTCGAACTGGTTCGGCAAATGCGCTACTGCTCCCACGACCACTCCTGACTTCAAACTGATTACTTCAGTTATCTAATTTTATCGGCTAAGTACCGGTCGTGACGAGGACTTTTGCTGGTGACTTTCACCAGCATACCAAAGGTATTGTGGTGTACATCACAGCGACACGTACCGACACGCAAACTTGATCGCACCGTTATCACCACTGGTCCCACGGCACACTCCAGTCGCCGTTCTGCCACAGCTGCAAGGGCTTGCCGCCGGTGTTCCGCACCTCGACCACGTCGCCCGGCACGGAGAAGTTGTAGAACCACTGCGCGTTGGCGCCGTTCAGGTTCAGACAACCGTGACTGGTGTCGGTGTTGCCCTGGGCCCACACCGTCGCATCGAGCTGGTGCAGGTACACCCCGTCGGTGCTCACGCGCACCGCGTACGGAATGGTCTCCTTGTACCCGAGGTGGCTGTTGATCGGGAGGCCGTAGGTCGATGAGTCCATGACCACCGGGTTGCTCTTGTCCAGCACGGTGTACACGCCGGGTTGGGTCCAGAAGCTCAGCGTCTTGCCGTTCACGGTTTCGGTGCCGCCGCGCCCCATCGAGGTCGGCATGGTCCGCACCAGCGCGCCGCCGTCGTACACGCTGACCTTCTTGGTCGCGTCGTCGGCGATCGATACATGTGAGGCGCCGATGGTGAATGTCGGCCCTCCGGCCACCGACACCACGGTGCCCGGCGCCCAGTACTGCGGCGGGCGCCAGTGCGCGGTGGTGTTGTTGACCCAGTTCCATGAGCCCGTGACCGGCGGGTTCGCCGTCACGACCAAGTCCCGCGCGGCGGCGGCCTCATCGACCGGGCCGGCGAAGTGCGCGACGATCACGGTGCCGATGCCGTAGGTGGCGCCGTCTCGAATCGGCGCTCCCGAGGTCATGGTGAAGGAGACCGGCGGCAGCCCCGGGGGTGGCGCATCGTCGTCTGCCGATGCCACCGCAGTGGGGACGAGAAGGACCGTGGACATTGCCATGACAAACGCGCGTACCGCCAACATGCGGTCACAGTACCGATGCTCCATCCGTCACCCCCCTCGCCGGTGAAACCTTCGCCGTGCCAGCAACATTAGGGACAGGTACTGAGGGCGCCTTAGTCTGCGCCTAAGAATCGGCTGAGTGCCTCGGTAACGCCCGCCACACCGCGTCGAGAGCCACTTCCGACATCACAATCCGTTGCACTCCAAGGCAAACCGCAGCCGTTCACCTAGCATCGAGACCGATGGTTCACAGGTCTGACGATTCCCCCGCGGTTCCGGTCAAGACCGCCGATCTGGTGCTGTCGGGTGGCGGCGTCAAGGCAATCGGATTGGTCGGCTCCGTCGTCGCTCTGGGTGACGCCGGCTACCGCGTCGGCCGGGTCTCCGGAACGTCGGCCGGCTCCCTGGTGGGCGCGGTCATCGCCGCTGCGAACCGCCGTCAGCCGGCCCGCTGCCAGCTCAGCGGCGACGACCTCCGCGAGCTGGCGATGTCGCTGCCGTACCGCAAATTCCTGGATTCCGTTGGCACCAGCCGAATTCCGGTGCTGGGAAAGTACTGGACCGCCTTCCACGGGCAGGGGATGTACCGGGGTGACGCCATCCACGACTGGGTCGCCGGCGAGTTGCGCAACCTGGGCGTAGAGACCTTCGGCGATCTGGCGCTCGACGACCGCGAACTGCCACCCGAGCAGCGCTATCGCCTGGTCGTCACCGTCGCCGACATCACCCGGGGCACGCTGGTCCGGCTGCCCTGGGACTACCGCGAGATGTACGGCCTGGATCCCGACGAACAGTCGGTCGCAGATGCGGTCAGCGCGTCGATGGCCATCCCGTTCTTCTTCCGTCCGGTGACCATCACCAGCGCCTCCGGCACGACGTCGACGCTGATCGACGGCGGACTCCTGTCGAACTTCCCGATGTACTCGCTTGATCGCACCGACGGCAAGGTCCCGCGCTGGCCCAGCTTCGGCATCACCGTCACGGCCCGGAGTCCCGCCCAGGGCGACGGCGACCCGGCCCCGGGCCTGGCACCGGTGGTCGATCTACCCGGTACACCACGCCTGCTGGAGAACCTCATCAATACCGCATTGCTCGGTCATGACCAGACCTATCTTCGGCAGCCATCCGTCGCGGCGCGCACGATAGTGGTCGATGCCGCCGGTATCGGATACCTGAATTTCGACATTTCCCAGGCGGATCGGCAGCGGCTTTATGACAACGGATACTCCGCCGCGATGGAATTCCTCAATACCTGGGACTGGCCCGCTTACCTATATCGATTTCACGCAGGTTCGGCGTGAATACTCCCGGGGCTCAGAAACGGGGACGCGGCACGCCGTCGGCACCGATGGTCAAACCGGGGCACAGATGCACCATCGCCATATCCATCACGAAAGTCGCGGAGGCTTTGTTGACCTTCAACGAATTCGAGATGTCGTTCACCGCGTCGCCGGTCGGCTCGCCGGCGTACACGAACATGTTGCAGGTCAGACGGCCCGTCTTCAGTAGGTCGGCGTCGCTGGCGCCTTTCAGCCGGCCGTGGAGCTCGGTGAGGTACGCGACCTCTGCCGCATTGGCCGCGGACTTGGTCGGCACACAGTCGAGCGGGTTACCCCTTTCGGCGCACGCCGCCATCTGGCCTGTCCCGACATCAGCCAGCGCGGGGACAGAAACGCCGAGACCAGCCACCGCCAGAGCCGCCAGCAGCTGGCCGGAAATCACACGCACAGTCATTGCCACGACACCTCCCGCCCGCCATATAAGACGCTTCCGTCAATTAATTCCGGCACCGCCCCCGCGGTGTCCGTAACGGAATAATAAAGATTGTTCGGGCATAGCGATAACCGAACGGCAAATGAACCTTTCACGACTTATCGCCGCGATAACAGCGGCGGAGTCAGACCGCGCTGCCGGTCACCCTCTGTGCGGTGAGTTGAGGTACCAGCCCGGCCGCGATCAAACGCAGTTGTCCCGACGGGTCCAGCGCATCGGGCCACGGTCCCGCCAGCGCGTCGAACTCTGCTTGATGACAAGAAACAGCCTGCTTGACCGCGCGCAGTGACACACTGCGGTCGCGGGCCCGACGACTGCACGCACATTGATGACCCGGGTGCTCGGAGCAGCCGGCCACATAACGATCGACCGCAGTTCGAAGAGTCGGGTGCACGGGACGGGCCAATGCGATGCTGCGCACCTGGCCCCTGCGCCCGATCCAGCTGACGACCACGTCTTCGCCCATGTCATCCAAGGCCTGGGCATACGCCCCCAGCTCGGCTCGCGGCGACGGGTCCCCGGCGCCGGCCGAGCCGACGATTTCGATCACCGCGTGGCCCTGCCAGTCAACGGGACGGAACCGTAAGGTCCGCCGGCCGGACCGCAGGACCTGACCGCCCGCACTCACCATCGCGCCGTCCGGCTGGACCGTATCGAAGAACCACCGCAGCCCGATGAGCAATTCGGGGAGGTATCGCGCCGCAACTCGCTCCTGCTGCCTCGACACAAGCCCTCGACTCACAGAGGGCTCAGTCCGACTATGTCGCCGCGGGACGCGCAGTCCCGCCGAGTCGGTCTCCATGGCACCTCCAGCAAATTCTTGCCGTTCGTCAAAGAATGACGTTGGTCCCATTAGAGCATGGACGACAGGTGGCCGACGATACTTCAAACGAAAGATATCCCGCAGTTCTCGCTAACGACATCAATCGAATCACAAGTAACGCGAAGACCACGCGACCCACTGGGAACGCAGGTCGCAGTACCGCAATTTGCCTGGGATTTATCGCAATCCTCGTTGCACAGACGACTGGCCGGCGGAAGCTGGCCACCAAGGAGACGGCTGGCGCACAGCTAATCCTTAGACCAGTTCCATACCTAAAGTACGTCGCGCACCTCCGGCCACACCCGCATCGCACCGCCCCCGACCCTTGCGATATCGGCAAACCAAATCCGCGATCTCGCCAGAGCCGTCGCCGCAGCCCGCGGCACACGAGCGGCACCGACCCTGTTCGCGTGTTAGCGGCGCCATTCCACCGGACAGGTGAAAGACTCGCGACGTGCACCAAATCCGCTCGCGCCGTAGCTTCCTGGCATTGGCCGCCGGCGCCGCCGGGGCCGCGGTAGTCGCCTCGTGCACCAAGCCACCGGCCTCGGGCACCGTCGCCGGCGACGGGTCGGTCACGATCAACCACGCCTTCGGCACCACCCGGATTCCCGGACCGCCCAAGAAGGTGGTGTGCGCCGGCCTCACCGGGCAGGACGAACTGCTGGCCGTCGGCGTCATACCGATAGCCGTGACCGAGTGGTTCGGAAATCAGCCCTTCGCGGTATGGCCGTGGGCCCAGCCCGCGCTGGGGCCGGCCCAGCCGACCGTGCTCAACCTGAACGACGGCATCCAGGTGGACAAGATCTCCGCGCTGAAGCCCGACCTCATCATCGCCACCAACGCCGGATTGGATGCCGACACCTACAAGAAGTTGTCGGCCATCGCGCCGACCGTCGCCCAGTCTGGCCAGGACGCCTTCTTCGAACCATGGAAGGACCAGGCCACCGCGATCGGGCAAGCCGTGTTCAAGGCCGACGACATGAAAAAGCTCATCGACGGCGTCGACGCCAAGTTCGCCGGCGCAGGCAAGGCGAACCCGCGTTTCAGCGGCCGAAAGATGTTGCTCGTCAACGGCCTTCCCACCGCCGACGGGGTGGAGATCACGCCTGCCGGGTGGCGCACCGAGTTCCTCGGTGAGATGGGCATCGCCATGCCGGACGGGCTGGACTCGTTCGCCAAGGGACAACACGCCTTCGTGCCTCGCGACCAGATGGCCACCGCGTTCCGCGGCGCCGACGTGCTGATCTGGACTCTCGACGCCGACGAGCAGCGACCCACGGTGCTGGCCGACCCGACGGTCGCGCAACTGAGTCAGGCCAAAGCCAATCGGATCGTCTTCCCCAACAAGGACTTGTCCGCAGCCATCACCTTCGCCTCGGTGCTGTCCTACCTGGCCGTGGCAGACCAGCTGCCGCCCCTGCTGGCTGCGGCGCTGGCCTGACCAAATCCGGGCCCAGACCCGGCTCCGGGTTGCACCCTTCGGCCTGCCTGCCAAGATGATCGGCGTGATCGCCACCGAGCGCCCCGAACAGCACGCCCGCTTCGCCCAGATCGGATCGGCCTACTATCCGACCCTCGTCGCGGTGTTCACGGCGCTCGTGATCATCTCCAACGTCACGGCCACCAAGGGCGTGGCTTTCGGTCCGATCATCACCGATGGCGGGTTCATCGTCTTCCCGCTCACCTACATCATCGGCGACGTGCTGTCGGAGGTGTACGGCTTCAAGGCGGCCCGGCGCGCGATCTACCTGGGCTTCGCCATGAACATCCTTGCCGCGCTGACGTTCTGGGTGACGATCTATCTACCGGCCGCCGACTTCTACCCGAACCAGGCGCACTTCGAGAACGTCGTGCACTCCTACACCCAGCTGATCATCGCGGGGCTGGCCGGCTTCATCGTCGGACAGACCATCAACGCGTGGGTCGTCGTGGCGATCAAGGAACGCACCAAGGAGAAGCACCTGTGGGCTCGACTGGTCGGCTCGACCTTCGCCGGCCAGCTCGGTGACACGCTGGTGTTCTGCGCCATCGCCGCCAACGCCATCGGCATCAGCACCTTCCACGACTTCGCCGTCTACACCGGCCAGGGCTGGCTGTACAAGACCGCCGTCGAGGTGGTTTTCCTGCCGGTGACCTACCGGGTGATCAGCCACATCAAGCGCCGCGAACCGACCTACGACATGGCCCTCTGAGTGATTGCTAAGGCTCCTCTGGCGAGGCGCTAAAGAAAGCGGAAATCACGGCTACCCGCGGGTAGCTTCGAGTGATGACCGTCACACAAGAAGCGGTGAACGCAACAACGCCCATGACGCTCCACACCGTCCGTAACTACGGCGACCAAGCCTTGCTGCTGGAATTCAACAGCACCACCGAGGTCTTGGCGTGGACCGACACGCTCCGCGCGGCGGGTTTGCCCGGCGTGCTCGACATCGTCCCGGCCTCGCGGACCATTCTGATCAAGCTCGCCGCACCGCGATATCAGATTCCCACCGGGCAGCGGCTGTCCAAGCTCCATCTCAGGGAACCGGCTGCCGTCGAAAACGGCACTCCCCAGCAGCCTGACGTGATCATCGACGTCGTATACGACGGCGTGGACCTCGATGAGGTGTCGAGGTTGACCGGCCTGGCCCCGAGCGAGGTGATCGCCGCCCACACCGGATCGCTGTGGCGCGTGGCGTTCGGTGGCTTCATGCCGGGCTTCGCCTATCTGGTGGGCGGCGACGAGCGGCTGCAGGTGCCTCGACACGGCGAGCCGCGCACCCGGGTGCCTGCCGGCTCTGTGGCACTCGCCGGCGAATTCTCCGGGGTCTATCCGCGAGAGACGCCGGGCGGCTGGCAGTTGATCGGCCACACCGACGCCAACCTGTGGGACATCGAGCGGGAGCAGCCGGAGTTGCTGGCTCCGGGTATTTCTGTGCAATTCCGGGCAATCGGTTAGGGGCGAGACGATGACCGCAACACTCGAGATTCTCAAGACGGGCCCGCTGGCGCTGGTCGAAGATCTGGGCCGCCCCGGCCTGGCCCACATGGGCGTGAGTCGCTCGGGCGCCGCCGATCGCCGCTCGCACACACTGGCCAACCGGCTGGTGGCCAACCCGAACGACCGCGCCACCATCGAGGTGACGTTCGGCGGCTTCTCCGCCCGGGTCCACGGCGGCGGGAAGGAAGGCGTCGCGGTGGCCGTCACGGGCGCCGATGCCGATCCATCGGCGAACGGAATCCCGTTCGGCACCAACAGCATTCACTACGCCCACGATGGCGAGGTGATCTCCCTGGGCGCACCGCACGCCGGTCTGCGCAGCTATGTCGCGGTCCGCGGCGGCTTCGTGGTCGACCCGGTGCTCGGCTCCCGCAGCTACGACGTGATGTCGGCGATCGGTCCGCGGCCACTGCAGGCCGGCGACATGCTGGCCGTCGGCGAGCACACCGCCGAGTTCCCGGAGGTGGATCAGGCACCCGTGGCCGCCATCGCCGAAGACCTGCTGGAACTGCTGGTGGTCCCCGGCCCGCGCGACGACTGGTTCGTCGACCCCGATGCCCTGGTGCATACGGAGTGGGTGGTCACCGACCACAGCGACCGGGTCGGGATGCGCCTCGCCGGCCGGCCTCTGCAGCACCGTTGGCCAGACCGGCATCTGTCCAGCGAGGGTACGACGCGTGGGGCAATTCAGGTACCTCCCAACGGGTTACCGGTGATCCTCGGCCCCGACCATCCGGTCACCGGCGGGTACCCGGTGATCGGTGTGGTTGCCGACCATGACATCGACAAGGTCGGCCAGATTCGCCCCGGCCAGCACGTGCGCATGCACTGGTCCAGGCCGCGTCAGCCGTTCGGTGCCTGAACCCGCGCAGGCACCAGCGCAGGCTGCGCAATCCTGGTAGAACGAGGGGGTGCACCCCACGGATCTCTCCCGCGTACACAACGTTCACACGGCGCGGCTGGTCCACACCGCTGATCTCGACGCCGAGACCCGCGAAGGCGCTCGGCAGATGGTCATCGACGCCTATCGGGAAGGCGGAGACTCCAGCAGTTCCTTTTCGGAAGCCGACTGGGAGCACTCACTCGGCGGGATGCACGCGCTGATCTGCCACCACGGCGCGATCATCGCGCACGGCGCCGTCGTCCAGCGCCGGCTCATCTACCGCAACACCGCACTGCGCTGCGGCTACGTCGAAGCCGTTGCCGTCCGCGAGGACTGGCGGGGCCAGGGGCTGGCCACCGCGGTTCTCGACGCCGTCGAGCAGGTGATCCGCGGCGCCTACGAGATCGGTGCGCTGAGCTCTTCGGACACCGCACGACCGATCTATACCGCCCGCGGCTGGCTGCCGTGGCGCGGCACGACATCTGTGTTGGCGCCGGCCGGGCTCAACCGCACGCCCGAGGACGATCGCTCCCTGTTCGTGCTGCCGGTGACGGTCGAGGTCGACACCACCGCGGACATCACCTGCGACTGGCGCGACGGCGACGTCTGGTAGCGCTGTGAGGTTTTGACCGACAAAAGCCCAGGTCACCACCGAGTGTGAGGGAAACTTCATCGTTTGCTCACCGGCGACACCGCTGAGCAACGGCTGGGTAACCAACCGGAAACACATGTTCCGTTCACTGAACACATGAGTGATCCCGATCGGGCCCCGCTCACCGGATTTCGGGTGGCGGTGACGTCCTCGCGACGTGCCGATGAGTTGTGCACCCTCCTGCGCCGCCGCGGCGCGACGGTGATCGCCGCGCCCGCCATCTCCATGGTGCCGCTGCCCGATGACGAGGAACTACGAACCAATACCCGGGCACTGATCGAAGTGCCGCCTGATGTGCTGATCGCCACCACCGGCATCGGGTTCCGCGGCTGGATGTCCGCCGCCGACGACTGGGGCCTGTCCGGCGAACTGACCGACGCCCTCAGCCGCGCCCGGATCGTCTCCCGCGGCCCCAAGGCCACGGGTGCGCTGCGCGCCGCCGGGCTGCCCGAGGAATGGTCACCCGAATCCGAGTCGTCCCGCGAAGTGCTGGGCTACCTGCTGCAGGGTGGTATCTCGGGTCTGCTGATCGCCGTTCAGCTGCACGGCGCCACCGACGAGTGGGACCCCTTCCCCGAATTTCTCGACGAACTGCGCCGCGCCGGCGCCGACGTCGTGCCGATCAGGGTCTACCGGTGGCAGCCGGTACCGCCCGGCGGTCCGTTCGACTCACTGGTCAACGACATCGCCGAGCGCCGGCTCGATGCCGTGAGCTTCACTTCGGCACCTGCGGTCGCGGCGACCCTGATGCGTGCGACCGAACTCGGCATCAATGAGCAAGTGCTGGAAGCGTTTCGGACCCAGGTGCACGCCATGTGCGTCGGACCCGTGACGGCGCGGCCGCTGGCCCGCCTGGGAGTCCCGACCTTCGCACCCGAGCGGATGCGCCTGGGCGCGCTGGCCCGCCACATCGCCGACGAACTGCCGGTATTGCAGGCCCGGAAGCTCCGGGCCGCCGGGCACGACTTGGAGATCCGTGGTACCTGCGTCGTCGTCGACGGTGTGGTCCGCGACCTGTCGCCTGCCGGCATGGCCATCGTCCGTGCGCTGGCCCTGCGGCCGGGCGCGGTGGTGTCGCGGCAGGAACTGCTGGCGGCACTGCCCGGCAGCGGCACGGACACCCACGCCGTCGAGACCGCGGTGCTGCGGCTACGAACCACGTTGGGCGACAAGGAGATCGTCGCGACCGTGGTGAAGCGTGGCTACCGGCTGGCGGTCGACGACTACTCGGCAGGTGCGCGGTGAACCCCGTCCTGGTGGCCCACGGCACCCGCAAGGGCTCGGGCGTGGCGATGATCGGTGAGCTGGCCGAGCAGGTCAGCGGTCTTCTGGATCGCCGGGTGCACACCGCGTTCGCCGACGTCATCGGACCCACTCCGGCCGAGGTGCTGTCAGGGCTGCCGTACGGCCCGGCTGTCGTCGTCCCGGCCTTCTTGTCGTCGGGGTACCACGTCCACAAGGACATTCCCGAGGGCATCGCGAAGAGCGGCCATCGGGATGTCACGGTGACGCCGGCGCTGGGGCCGTCCACCGCGATGGTCCGGGTGCTCGCCGACCGGCTGATCGAATCAGGCTGGCGGCCCGCGGATTCCGTCGTACTTGCCGCCGCCGGAACCTCGGACCCGCGCGCAGCCAGCGACCTGCGCCGGACCTGCGCCATGCTCTCGGCGACGCTGAGTAGCCGCGTCGAGCTCGCGTTCGCGATCAGTGGCACGCACTGGGTCGGTGACGTGGTGACCCGGCTGCGCAAGCGCGGCGCGGATCGGATCGCCGTAGCGTCATATCTGTTGGCCGACGGGCTCTTTCAGGACCGGCTGTACACCTGCGGGGCCGACGTGGTGACCGACCCGCTGGGCCGGCACCCCGGCGTCGCCAAACTGGTGGCCCACCGGTTCCGGACCGCCCGGTTGTCACTCGCCGCCTAGATTCTCCGCCGAAACGGTATTCCAGCAGGGCGCTACTCGCACTTTGTCTGCTGGAATACCGTTTCGGCCCATACTGGAGACATGGCCAAGCGGGCGGGCATTGACGTAGCGCTGGACACCTACCGGTTCCTTCGGGGCGGCATGTTGGTCATGGCCGTCCTGCTGGGTGCGGCGCTGGCCGTCGAGCGCACACACGCCACGTGCTGGCAGACCTCGATCAGCGCCTATTACTTCACCACCGCCCATGCCATCTTCATCGGCGCGCTGTTCGCCATCGGCGCCATGCTCATCGTGTACCAGGGTGCCAGCGACACCGAGAACACCCTGCTCAACCTGGCCGGGGTGCTGGCCTTCGTGATCGCCGTCGTCCCCACGACGCGGCCCGTACTACAGTGCGGCACAGCCGATCCCGTGGCCGTGAAAACCGGAGCGGCGGTGCTGTTCAATGCCTGGACGGTCGCGGCGGTGCTCGCCGGTTCGCGCGTCGCATCGTGGTTGTTGTTCCGGCCCGCCCAGCCCGACACCATGCTGGGTAGCGCCGCGAGGTGGCTGCAGCGCGCCGTGCTGGGGACCGGTGCCGTGGTTCTGATCACCGCTCCGGACTGGTTCCAGGTCAATGCCCACGGCATCGCCGCTGCCGTGATGTTCGGCGCCATTGTGCTGACGGTGTTCAGCTCGGCGTTCGGCACCGCCCCATCGTGCGGAAGCCGATTCCGTGGTGCCTACCAGACGATCTCACTGCTGATGGCCGGTACCCTGCTGACTACCGTGGTCCTCCACCTCACCCTCGATGGCTTCAACCATGCGGTGCTGATCGCGGAGATCGCGCTGATCGTCGAATTCACGGCGTACTGGGTGTTGCAGACCATCGAGGACAACAGCTGCACTCGCTGACTTACGCCGAAACGGCATTCCAGCAGACAAAGTGCGAGTAGACACCTGCTGGAATGCCGTTTCGGGGGGAGGACTACGCCGCGACGTCGACGCCCAGCGGTCCGATCTCGACCAACCCGGCCCACACCCGGATCGGGTAGACGGGCAGGCTCACCGAGGGATCATCAAGGCAGACACCGTCATCCAGGGCGAAGGCCTGCTTCTTGATGGGGCTCTGCACGCAGGCCCGGCCGGCGCGGTCCCCGACGAGCCCACGCGACATCACTGCCGCACCGGAGAACGGGTCGATATTGCCGACCGCGTACAGCGAACCGTCGTGCAGACGGAACAGCGCCGCCTGCGTGCCGTCGGGCAGCAGCACCCCGGCGCCGCGTCCGGGCACCAGCCGGTGGTACGAGCAGACCGCCGTCCACTCCGAACGGTCCTGGTACTGAGTCACTTCGGACAGGTCGTTGAGAGTCATCGTGGCCTCCTGATCAGCTCTTGGCGGGCGGGACGGTGGGCATGCCGATCGGCACCTTGCGGCCGTTGCGTTCGGTGAACTCGATGGTCGGGTCCGCGACGTCGGGCGCGTTGACGAACGAGACGAACTGCGACAGCTTCGCGCGGTCGTCGAGCACGCCCTTCCACTCGCACGAGTAGCCGTCGACGTGCCGTTCCATGGCGGCTTCGAATTCGCTTGCCAGACCGAGAGAGTCGTTGCAGACGACGTCGCGGACGTGGTCCAGCCCCATCTGGTCGACCCACGGCGCGGTGCGCTGCAGCCGGTCCGCGGTGCGGATGTAGAACATCAGGAACCGGTCGATGTAGCGGACCAGGGTCTCGTCGTCGAGATCGCCGGCCAGCAGCTGCGCGTGCGCGGGCGTCATACCGCCGTTGCCGCCGACGTACAGGTTCCAGCCGGTCTCGGTGGCGATGACACCGACGTCCTTGCCGCGGGCCTCGGCGCATTCCCGGGCGCAGCCGGAGACTCCCATCTTGATCTTGTGCGGCGACCGCAGTCCGCGGTAGCGCAGCTCCAGATCGATGGCCATCTGCACCGAATCCTGCTGTCCGTACCGGCACCAGTCACTGCCGACGCAGCTCTTGACGGTGCGCAGCGACTTGCCGTACGCCTGCCCGGACTCCATACCGCCGTCGACCAGGCGCCGCCAGATTTCCGGCAGCTGGTCCACCCGCGCGCCGAACATGTCGATCCGCTGACCACCGGTGATCTTGGTGTAAAGCCCGAAGTCCCTGGCGATCTCACCGATCAGGATCAGCTGCTCCGGGGTGATGTCGCCGCCCGGAACACGCGGGACCACCGAGTAGCTGCCGTTCTTCTGGATGTTGGCCAGGAAGTGGTCGTTCGAGTCCTGCAGGGCCGCCTGCTCGCCGTCGAGGATGTGGCCGCTGCTGGTCGACGCCAGGATCGAGGCGATGGCGGGTTTGCAGATGTCGCAACCCTTTCCGGTGCCGAACTTCTCGATCAGGCCCGAGAACTTCCGGATCTCGGTGGCCGAGATGATCTCGAAGAGCTCGGCCCGCGACTGCGGGAAGTGCTCACACAGCGCCTTGGACTGCTCAACGCCCTGGGCCTCCAGGAGTTGCTTGAGAAGCGGAACACACGAGCCGCACGAGGTTCCAGCCTTGGTGCAGGCCTTCAGGCCGGCGACGTCCGAGCAGCCGCCTTCGATCGCGCCGCACAGGTCGCCCTTGGTGACGTTGTTGCACGAGCAGATCTGCGCGGCGTCCGGCAGGGCGCCCACACCGAGAGCGCCTGCGCCCTCACCGGACCCGGCCGGCGCGATCAGTGCCAGCGGATCGCCGGGCAGCGCCTCGCCGACCATAGGGCGCAGCACGCCGTACGACGACGCGTCACCGACCAGGATGCCACCCAACAGTGTCTGGGCGTCGTCGGACAGCACCAGCTTGGCATAGGTCTGCTTCACCGGGTCGTTGACCACGACCTGCAGGCAGTCGGGCGTAACACCTTGGGCGTCACCGAAACTCGCCACGTCGACGCCGAGCAGCTTCAGCTTGGTCGACATGTCCGCCTCGGGGAATTCCGCAGCGCCACCGAGCAGACGGTCGGCGACCACCTCGGCGGTGGTGTAACCGGGACCGACCAGGCCGTAGCACCGGCCCTCGACCGCAGCCACCTCACCGATCGCGTAGATGTCGGGATCGCTTGTCACACAGGACAGGTCGGTCAGGACGCCACCGCGTTCGGCCAGCTCCAGGCCGGCGTCGCGGGCCAGTTCGTCCCGCGGACGCACACCGGCGGCGAAGATGACCAGGCCGGCGTCGATCAGGGTGCCGTCGCTCAGCAGCACGCGCACGCCCTCGTCGAGCGGCTCGATGGCGTCGGTGCCGACATCCAGGTGCACAGAGATGCCCAGCTTGCCGATCATGCGGGCCAGCAGCGCACCGCCGGCGTCGTCGAGCTGCTGGTTCATCGGACGCGGCGCCCGCTCGACGATGTGGGCCTGCATGCCGAACTGGCGCAACGCGTTCGCCGCCTCCAGGCCGAGCAGGCCACCACCGATGACCACACCGGTGTTGTTGCCGTGTTCCGCCGAACGATTCATGGCGGCACGGATGCCGTCCAGGTCGTCGAGCGTGCGGTAGACGTAGCAGCCGGGAAGCTGGTGGCCGGGCACCGGCGGCACGAAAGCGTAGGAGCCCGTGGCCAACACGAGCTTGTCGTACGCGATGCCGCGGCCCGACTCCGTCACCACCGTCTTGGTGGCACGGTCGATACCGCCGACCTTGTCGGCCAGCACCAGGTCGACCAGTCCGTCGCCGTCATACCCGTTGCCGGGCAACGCCAGCTTGGATCGATCCCAGTGCTCCGTGTAACCCGTGAGCCCCACCCGGTCATAGGCAGCATCCGCTTCTTCGGACAACACTGTGATGCGCCATTGGCCCGCGGCATCCCGCGAGCGCAGCGCCTCGACGAGACGGTGGCCGACCATTCCGTGGCCTACGACCACAAGGTTCTTCGCGTCCATGCCCCAAAAGGTAGGGAGCCGATATTGCGAATTGTGTTGCCGCGTGTGAATCGACCGTCACGCTCTTCTCACATGCAGCGGAAAAGGCCCGTGAAGTGAGTGGCCCGAGTCACAGACCTGCGCCGATCTACCCCACGCCGGCGGGTGGGGCCGGGGTCGCCGTGCTGTACGGGTTGTAGATCGTGGTGGTCGTGGTGGGGTAGGTCCCGTACCCGGCGGTGCTCGACGGCGTGTAGGTGGTGCTGGTCGACGGCGTCGTGCTGGTCTCGTCCGTGGTCGACGTGTCCGGTGTGGTTTCCGTCGTCGTTGTCGTGGTCGTTGTTGTCGTCGTCGTGGTGGTGCGAGTCGTCGTCCGCTTGGTGGTCGTGGGATGCGTCGTCAACACCGTCGGTTCATCTACCGGCCCGGATGGCTGTTCGGACTCCCCGGAGGTCTGAATCACCTGGTAGATCAGGATGATCAACAACACCGCGGCGGCAACGCCGGCGGCCCACCACAACCCGTGGTTCTCCTGGGCATCGTCGGGGTCGTTCACTGCCATCGCGCCAGAATATCGGCGGCCTGCACGGCCAGTGCCCGCTGGAGGAACGGTCCGAAGCTGATGCGCCCGACACCCAGCGGGCCGAAGGATGCGGGGTCGTCGGACTCCGGGATCGCAATGGCGTTGACCGGCAACGGAAGATCCGCGGCCAGCCGGCGCAGGGTGTCGTCATCGTGGCGGCCCACCGGATACAGGGAGTCGGCGCCGGCCTCGGCACACAGCTTCAGGCGCTGCACAGCGCGTTCGTACCGGTCGGCCTCGTCGCCGATCTGTCGCAGGAAAAGGTCGGTGCGCGCATTGATCACCACTTGGACCCCCGAAGCGTCTGCCGCCCTGCGCAATTCACCGACCAGGCCGGCGTGCTCCTGCGCGTCCCGGATGCGGCCACCGTCCTTGTGCACTGTGTCTTCGATGTTCAGACCCACCGCACCCGCGGCCAGCAGACCAGTGATGATGCGGCTCGGGGCCTCGCCGTAACCGGATTCGACGTCGACGGACACCGGCACGTCGACAGCCGAGGTGATCTGGGCGACGCGCGTGGTGAGGTCGTCGAATGACATGCCCTCGCCGTCGGGTTTGCCCACGGAGTCGGCCACCGGATGACTGCCGACCGTCAGCGCCGAGAACCCGGCGGACACGGCCAGCGTCGCCGACCAGGCGTCCCACACCGTCGGGAGGACGACCGGATTTCCCGGCTGGTGCAGGGCCAATAGTGCTTCGGCGCGCTGCGCCAGAACCGCGTCGGACATGCTCACACCGTACCGACAGGCATCCGTCGGACATGCCGACACCGCTGCCATAAACGTGACCTGTCTCACTTTCATCTCGAGATCTGACTACCATCCGGTGTCGTAATGTGATCCATGACACTCTTCGGTCCAAGGAGGTCGCCCGATGTCCACTACCACTGAGCTCGCCGAACTACACGAGTTGATCGGCGGCCTGCGTCGCTGCGTCAGCTCCCTGGCAGCCAAGTACGGGGACTCCCCCGCCATGCGCCGGATCGCCAACGACGCCGAGCGCATGATCAACGACATCGAGCGGCTGGATATCGACGTCGAAGAGCTGGAATTCAGCCGCGGCATCAAGCACCAGCACGCCAAGGAAAAGATCGCCATCCCCGATCACGACTACTCCAGCGACTTCTGGCGTGACGTGAACGACGGTGGCGTCGGCGGCTGATTTCGAGGTGGGCGCGGCTTCCCGGCAAGGAATGGTGCGCCCACCATCCGTCTCCGTCCCAACTTCATAGGTAGACCCTGCCCCCAACTGAAATCGAGGCCGTCTTCGTGAGCGCACCCGCCGCCAACCGTCCCGGGACCGGCGTTTTCTCCCCCACGCGTGCGCAGATATCGCAGCGCACCCTGCGGACCGATAACTGGCTCAAATCCCCGATTCTCATCGACCTGGGTTTCGCGGCATTCGTCATCTACGCGACGGTGCGCGCCTTCCAGCGGGACCACTTCTACGTCGCGGACTACCACTACCTGACGCCGTTCTACTCACCGTGCCTGAGCGTCAAGTGCGGTGCGGCCAGCGAGTTCTGGCCCCAGATTCTGCCGGCCGACGGACCGCTGTCGCTGCTTCCCTTCGCGGCCCTGTCCCTGCCGTTCCTGCTGCTGTTCCGGCTGACGTGCTACTACTACCGCGGTGCCTACTACCGCACCGTGTGGCAGTCCCCGACCGCGTGCGCCGTCGCCGAACCGCACGCCAAATACACCGGTGAGACGCGGTTCCCGCTGATCATCCAGAACACCCACCGGTACTTCTTCTACATCGCGGTCATCATCTCGGTGATCAACACCTACGATGCCATCGTCGCGTTCCGCTCGCCCAGCGGTTTCGGCTTCGGGCTCGGCAACATCATCCTGCTGGGCAACGTCATCATGCTGTGGGTCTACACGGTGTCCTGCCACTCCTGCCGGCACGTCACCGGCGGCCGGCTCAAGCACTTCTCGAAACACCCTGTGCGCTACTGGATCTGGACCCAGGTCAGCAAGCTCAACACCCGCCACAAGATGTACGCGTGGATCACCCTCGGCACCCTGATGTTCACGGACTTCTACGTCATGGCCGTGTCGGCCGGGTGGTTCAGCGACCTGCGTTTCGTGGGCTGAGTCAAACATTCTGATTTTCAACACTATTCACAACAAACTGGAGTTATTTCATGGCTGAACTCGAACGGCACGAGTACGACGTCGTCGTAATCGGAGCCGGCGGGGCGGGGTTGCGTGCGGTCATCGAGGCCCGGGAACAGGGTCTGCGCGTCGCGGTGGTGTGTAAGTCGTTGTTCGGCAAAGCCCACACCGTCATGGCCGAGGGCGGCTGCGCCGCGTCCATGCGGAATGCGAACTCCAAGGACAGCTGGCAGGTGCACTTCGGTGACACCATGCGCGGCGGCAAGTTCCTGAACAACTGGCGCATGGCCGAGCTGCACGCCCGCGAAGCACCGGACCGCGTCTGGGAGCTGGAGACCTACGGCGCCCTGTTCGACCGCACGAAGGACGGCCGGATCAGCCAACGCAACTTCGGTGGCCACACCTACCCGCGCCTGGCGCACGTCGGTGACCGCACCGGCCTCGAGATCATCCGCACCATGCAGCAGAAGATCGTCTCGCTGCAGCAGGAAGATTTCGCCGAAACGGGTGACTACGAGGCCCGCATCAAGGTCTTCCACGAGTGCACCATCACCGAGCTGGTGAAAGACGGCGACCGCATCGCCGGCGCGTTCGGCTATTGGCGTGAATCGGGCCGGTTCGTGCTGTTCGAGGCGCCGGCCGTGGTACTGGCCACCGGCGGTATCGGCAAGTCGTTCAAGGTGTCGTCGAACTCCTGGGAGTACACCGGCGACGGGCACGCCCTGGCCCTGCGGGCCGGCGCGACGCTCATCAACATGGAGTTCATCCAGTTCCACCCGACGGGCATGGTGTGGCCGCCCTCGGTGAAGGGCATCCTGGTCACCGAAGGCGTGCGCGGCGACGGCGGAGTGCTCAAGAACTCCGAGGGCAAGCGGTTCATGTTCGACTACATCCCCTCGGTGTTCAAGGGCCAGTACGCCGAAACCGAAGAAGAAGCCGACCAGTGGCTCAAGGACAACGACTCCGCACGGCGCACCCCTGACCTGCTGCCGCGCGACGAGGTGGCACGCGCCATCAACTCCGAGGTCAAGGCCGGCCGCGGCACCCCGCACGGCGGGGTCTACCTCGACATCGCCTCGCGTATCCCCACCGAGGAGATCAAGAAGCGCCTGCCGTCGATGTACCACCAGTTCATGGAGCTGGCCGAGGTCGACATCACCAAGGACGAGATGGAGGTCGGCCCGACCTGCCACTACGTCATGGGTGGCATCGAGGTCGATCCCGACACCGGAGCGGCCCGCACGCCCGGCCTGTTCGCGGCCGGCGAGTGCTCGGGCGGTATGCACGGCTCCAACCGGCTCGGCGGTAACTCCCTGAGCGACCTGCTGGTGTTCGGCCGTCGGGCCGGCCTCGGCGCGGCGCAGTACGTGAAGTCACTGTCGGCGCGGCCGACGGTCTCCGATGCTTCCCTGGCCACCGCGGCGCGCGAAGCCTTGGCGCCGTTCGACGAGCACGTCGGCGCGGAGAACCCGTACACCCTGCACACCGAGTTGCAGCAGTCGATGAACGACCTGGTCGGCATCATCCGCACCAAGGATGAGATCGAAGCGGCATTGAACAAGCTCGATGATCTGAAGCGCCGGATGCACAACATCACCGTCGAGGGCCACCGCCAGTTCAACCCCGGTTGGCACCTGGCCGTCGATATGCGGAACATGCTGCTGGTCAGCGAATGTGTGGCCAAGGCTGCGCTGGCGCGCACGGAGAGCCGCGGCGGCCACACCCGCGACGACTACCCGGAGATGAGCGCCGATTGGCGCAACATCTTGTTGGTGTGCAGCGCCCAGATGGACGGGGCAGGCGACTCCATTGTTCCGAACGTGACGGTCACCCCGGAACAGCAGGTGCCCATGCCGGCCGAACTGCTCGCCTGCTTCGAACTGTCGGAGCTGGAGAAGTACTACACCGACGCCGAACTGGCCGCCCACCCGGAACGGAGCTAGCCATGAGCAACAGCTACCAAGCCAATCTGCGGGTCTGGCGTGGTGACGACACCGGCGGCGGTCTCGACGACTTCAAGGTCGAGGTCAACGAAGGTGAGGTGGTGCTCGACATCATCCACCGCATCCAGGCCACTCAGGCCCCCGACCTGGCGGTCCGGTGGAACTGTAAGGCCGGCAAGTGCGGGTCGTGTTCGGCGGAGGTCAACGGCCGTCCCCGGCTGATGTGCATGACGCGGATGTCGACGTTCGACCCGGCCGAAACCGTCACCGTCACCCCGCTGCGGGCGTTCCCGATCATGCGCGACCTGGTGACCGACGTGTCTTTCAACTACGAAAAGGCGCGCCAGATCCCGTCTTTCGCGCCGCCGAAGGACCTCAAGCCCGGCGAGTACCGGATGCAGCAAGAAGATGTCGAGCGGTCACAGGAGTTCCGCAAGTGCATCGAGTGCTTCCTGTGCCAGAACACCTGCCACGTGGTGCGTGACCACGAGGAGAACAAGCAGGCCTTCGCCGGGCCGCGGTATCTCATGCGCGTGGCGGAGCTGGACATGCACCCGCTGGACACCCTGGACCGCAAGGACATGGCCCAGGACGAATTCGGCCTGGGCTACTGCAACATCACCAAGTGCTGCACCGAGGTCTGCCCCGAGCACATCAAGATCACCGACAACGCGTTGATCCCGATGAAGGAGCGCGTCGCCGACCGCAAGTACGACCCGATCGTCTGGCTGGGTAACAAGCTGTTCCGCCGGTAGGCGCCGACATGCGTCGAGATCGACGAAATGGTCGTTCCCAGCTCTCGGGAACGACCATTTCGTTCATGTCGAGCCGATTTGGCTTCGCATGCCGATCGGGCGGGGACAGCGATGTTTCGGCGTACGCTCGGAAGGGCAGCCAATCCGTGACGAAAGGCAGCCAGATGGGCCAACCAGAAACGCACAGCGTCAACGACATTCGGACCGCAATCCGCGAGCTCACGGCGCGCGCCGAGCTGGCACGCAAGGAAGGCCGGCCAGACGACGCCGCAGAACTCGAGCAGCGCGTCGCGGGGTACCGCCAGGAACTGGCCGCAAAACCCTAGCGCGGCATGCGTGAGCCGACGGCGTGTCGCCTCTACTTACATTGCCTTCGATTCGGAGCTGTCATCATCGGCTGACATCGTCAACACATGATGACAATGTCGCGATTTGTGACGAGTCTGGACCGAACATGCCGACGGTAGAGGCGGCACTCCTGCGCCGCGACCCGGCGGTGGCTCAAGCCTCCAGACGGCGGAATGCGCTGCGGTGGAAGACCATCGGCTCGACGTCGGGGTTGATGACGATGTCGCTGATCGCCAGCACCACGATGGTGTGATCGCCGGCGGGAACCAGCTGATCGATCGACGTCTCCAGCCACACGCTGGTGCCGTGAATGAACAGCGCGCCGTTGTCCCGCGCCTCGGTCTCCATGCCCGCGAAGCGGTCACCGGTCTTGGCGGCCAGGGTGCGCGCCGCGGTGTCGTGCTGCTGCCCGAGCACGCTGATTCCCAGCGCCGGCAGATCCTTGAGCTTCGGCCAGGTGGTCGAGGTGTTCTGCACGCAGAACGAGACCAGCGGCGGTTCCAGCGACACCGGTACGAACGTGCTCGCGGCCAGGCCCACTTTTTCGCCGCTGACGTGGGCGGCGATGGCGACGACGCCGGTCGGGAAGTGGCCGAACGCCGCGCGCAGGGACGCCGGGCTGAGATCTGTAGAGCTCATAGTCCGTCCATCTTCACACGGCACTCCCCGAGCACCCAAGCAAGCGTCCGCTTGGCGGGAAACGGCGCGGCTACCCGCTCAGATAACGCGACAACGAATCGTCGACGGCCTCGGGGGTGAATCCCGTCGCCACCAGCTTCTGATTGTCGAGCACGCTGCTGCGCGGCCGCGGTGCCACCGCTCTGGTCGCCGCGGCGAAGTAGTCCGCAGTGCTGACACCCGTCACCCGCTCCGGACTGTGACCGGACAGCTCGAATACCCGGCGGGCGATGTCCGCCCACGACATCGCCGGCCCGCCGCCGGTGACGTTGTACGTCCCGTACGGGGCGCCCGTCGTGGTGAGGTGCCGGACGGCCCGGGCCAGCTCCGAGGCGAACGTCAGCCGCCCGAACTGGTCGTCGACCACCGACGGGTCGACGCCACGT
The DNA here is from genome assembly GCF_054515875.1 of Mycolicibacterium sp. HS_4_1. Lineage (NCBI taxonomy): Bacteria > Bacillati > Actinomycetota > Actinomycetes > Mycobacteriales > Mycobacteriaceae > Mycobacterium > Mycolicibacterium sp. HS_4_1. The sequence continues at coordinate 340,978 of NZ_CM137261.1, read as the reverse complement.
TCGGCCAGCGACACCATGGTGCGGACGAAGTTGTGGCCGTCGCCGATCACCCAGGACGTCCGCAGGATGTAGTGCCGCGGCACCGTCGCGACGAGTTGGTCGCCGGCCGCCTTGGTCTGGCCGTACACCCCGAGCGGGGCGATCGGGTCGTCCTCCCGATACGGGGATTCGGAGGTGCCGTCGAAGACGTAGTCACTGGAGAAGTGGACCAGCGTGAGGCCGCGCGCGGCCGCGATACGCGCCAGTGCCGCAACGCCGGTGACATTGACAGCCCAGGCACCAACCCGACCGCTCGGCGTCTCGGCGTCGTCCACCACGGTGTACGCGGCGGCGTTGATGACGGTGTCGTAGTCCTGCCAGCGGACGGCCGTCCCCAGGTCGCCGGTCAGGTCCACGTCGTCGCGCGTGACGAACTCGACGGCCGGGTCGGCGCCGTACTCGGCTCGCAGGGCCCGGCCGAGTTGGCCATTCGCGCCGAGTACCAGCGTCTTTCGTGGCGCGACGGGCTTGATGTCGGCCAGCCGGGGATGAGCCCGGTCCTTGGCCGACAGCTCGGCGCGCTCGAGCGGAATCGGCCAGTCGATGGCCAGCGACTCGTCGGCCAGATTTACCGAAACATAGTGGGCGTCAGACGAATAGTGGTCGTTGACCAGATAGACGTAGGCGGTGTCGGATTCCAGGGTCTGGAACGCGTTGCCGACCCCGCGGGGGACGAATACCGCGCGCGACGGGTCCAGTTCGGCGGTGAAGACCGTCCCGAACGTCGGGCCGTCCCGTAGATCGACCCACGCACCGAAGATGCGGCCCGTCGCAACAGACACGAACTTGTCCCACGGTTCGGCATGGATGCCGCGGGTGGTGCCCGCCGCGTCATTGAACGAGATGTTGTTCTGCACAGGCCCGAAGTCCGGCAGCCCGAGCGCCGTCATCTTCTCGCGCTGCCAGTTCTCCTTGAACCAGCCGCGGTTGTCGCCGTGAACCGGCAGTTCCCAGATGGTCAGTCCAGGGATCGGTGTGGTGTTGGCGGACAACGGTTTTCCGTACTCGGTCACTGGCTGCCCATCGATCACTGACCCTGACTGGCGTAGCGCGCCTCGGTGGCGTCCTTGACCGGGCGCCACCACGCCTCGTTGTCGCGGTACCAGGCGATGGTGGCGCTCAACCCGTCGGCGAAGTCGAGATATTTTGGCTGCCAACCGAGTCCAGTACGGAGCTTGGTCGAATCGATGGCGTAACGCAGGTCGTGCCCGGCCCGATCGGTCACGTGGTCGTAGGCGTCGGCCGGTTGACCCATCTGCATCAGGATCATCTCGATGACGGTCTTGTTGTCCTTCTCGCCGTTGGCGCCGATCAGATACGTCTCGCCGAGGCGCCCCTGCTCGATGATCGCCAGCACGGCGGACGAGTGATCGTCCACGTGAATCCAGTCCCGCACGTTGCGGCCCGCACCATAGAGCTTCGGCCGGATTCCGCACAGCACGTTGGTGATCTGCCGCGGGATGAACTTCTCGACGTGCTGGTAGGACCCATAGTTGTTGGAGCAGTTGGAAATAGTGGCTCGGACGCCGAAGGACCGCACCCAGGCGCGCACCAGCAGATCACTGCCGGCCTTGGTGGACGAATACGGCGACGACGGGTTGTACGCCGTGCGTTCTGTGAACTTGGCGGGATCGTCGAGTTCGAGGTCGCCGTACACCTCGTCGGTCGAGATGTGGTGCAACCGCGTGCCGTGCTTGCGCACTGCCTCCAGCAGTGTGAATGTCCCCACCAGATTGGTGTGCAGGAACGGTTCGGGATCGCGCAGCGAGTTGTCGTTGTGCGATTCTGCGGCGAAGTGCACAACGACGTCGGTCGTCGCCATCAATTCATCGACCAAAGCCGCGTCGGCAATATCGCCGAGGACGAACGTCATCCGTTGTTCCGGCAGGCCCGCAAGGGATTCGCGATTGCCGGCGTAGGTCAGCTTGTCCAGCACCGTCACGTGATGATCGGTGTGGTCCAGGACATATCGGACGAAGTTGGCACCGATGAACCCGGCACCTCCGGTGACCAGCAGCCGTGCCATCAGTACCCCCTGCTCAGCAGGTCCAGCAAGTACGTGCCGTAGCCGGACTTCACCAACGGCTCGGCGCGCTCCCGCAGTTCGTCGCCGCTGAGATAGCCACGGCGCCAGGCGATTTCCTCGGGCACGCCGATCTTCAATCCGGTGCGACGTTCGATGGTCCGCACGAATTCGGCGGCGTCGGTCATCTGGTCGAACGTCCCGGTGTCCAGCCATGCCGTCCCGCGGGGCAGCACCTGCACGCGTAACCGGTTCTGCGCCAGGTAGGTTCGGTTGATGTCGGTGATCTCGTACTCGCCGCGCGCACTGGGTTTCAGCTCACGCGCGATGGACACCACGTCATTGCTGTAGAAGTACAGACCCGGCACGGCGTAGTTGCTCTTCGGCGCCGCGGGCTTCTCCTCGAGGGACACCGCCCGGCCGGCTTCGTCGAACTCGATGACGCCGTAGGCCGAGGGTTCTGCCACCCAGTAGCCGAAGATCGCCCCGCCGTCGACGTTGTTGAACCGCTGCAATTGCGTGCCCAGGCCCGGGCCGTACAGCAGGTTGTCGCCGAGGATCAGCGCCACGCTGTCGCCGCCGAGGAAATCCGCGCCGATGGTGAAGGCTTGCGCCAGCCCGTCAGGTGACGGCTGCTGGGCATAGCTGATCGACACCCCGTATCGCGACCCGTCACCGAGCAGCCGCTCGAAACTCGGCGCGTCGAGCGGCGTCGTGATGACCAGGATGTCCGTGATCCCCGCCAGCATCAGCGTGGACAGCGGGTAGTAGATCATCGGCTTGTCGTAGACCGGGATCAGCTGCTTGGACACCCCGGCCGTGACAGGGTGCAGCCGCGTCCCCGCGCCGCCCGCCAGGATGATCCCTTTCACTCGGCCATCCTGACATACGCGCACCGCGTCAGGTGCTCAGCGAGCAGACTCAACCGCGGGCTCAGACGCCAGCACTTGACCGTTCTGCACGATCTCCAGGCCTGACGGCGAGACGTGGTACTCGGCCGAGTCGGGATCGTTGATCGCGACGTAGCCGTCGCCGGACGCATGCACGGTTCCCAATCGGATCTTCGCGCCGTCGGACAGCCGATAGCCCAGGTAGTACAGCACGCCGACGCTGCTGCGGCAGATCACGACCGCGGACTGGGCGGTGCGCAGGATCATCGCGGCCTCGTCCGCACCGGCGCACCGCGCGGCGCCGCTGTACGTGGTGAAGCCACGGGAATCGGCGTCGGGCAGCACCATTCGCGCTGTGGTGGGTACCAGCGAGGTGGCAGTCGCGGGTGCGGTGGATTCGACCGAAGACGCCGTCACGCCGGACGTCTCGACCATGGCCGTCGTGGCCTCCGCTGAAGTCGTTGCACCGCTGCGTCCGTCACGCCCGCGCATCAGCAACAGGCCGACGAAGACCAGGGCCACCACCAGCAATGCCGCGATTCCACCGAGGGCCCAGGCCGTCGGGCTCAGTCGGGATCGCGCCGCGGCCGGCGGATCCGGTTGGCGCACAATACCGGCGGGCGCACCGGCCGGACCGGATCGAACTGTCGGCGCCCCGGGTACCGCGGCGGCCGGTGGCAGCGTCGGCGCCGCACCACGCGCCAGCGCCGCGGCGAAATCCGCGCAGGACGGGAAGCGGTCAGCAGGCCGGCGGGCCATCGCGATCGCCATCACGGGGTCCAGATCTGCGAGATCGCGGCGGAACTCTGCCAGCTTCGGCACCACACCACTCACACGTTGGCTGATGAGCACCACGGGCGTCGAGTCGCCGCCCGGCGGCCGGCCGGTCAGCAGCTGAAAGGCCGTGGCGGCCAAGGCATACTGGTCTGCTCGCCCATCCAGGGCCTCACCGAGCAGTTGTTCCGGTGCGGCATAGCTGGGGGTGCCGAGGGTCATGTTCGTCGACGTCAGTCCATCGAAATCGTCGACGCGCCGGGCGATCCCGAAGTCGGCCAGCATCACCCGACCGCGACCGGGACCTTGTGCGCCCAGCAGGATGTTGGCCGGTTTGACGTCGCGATGGAGCAGGCCGCGGCTGTGCGCATAGTCCAGTGCGTCGGCAATCGCGGTGACGATCGCGAAGACCTGATCCCGCGGCATGCCACCGGGGCACTGCGTCCGCAGCACATTTCCGGCATCGGAACCTTCGACGTAGTCCATCGAGATCCACAGTCGCCCGTCGCATTCGCCGCGGTCGTGCACGCCCACGATGTGCTGATGCCACAGTGTCGCCGCGGCGTCGGCCTCGCGCTCGAAGCGCCGCCGATATTCGGCGTCGGCGGACAACGATGCGGGCAGCACCTTCAGCGCGTCAGTGCGTGGCAGCCGCGGGTGCTGGACCAGGTAGACCTCACCCATGCCGCCGGCACCCAACGATCTGACCACGGTGAAACCGGCGAAGACCGATCCATCGGGTAGCGACATGGTCGGATCGTAGCGGCCCGAACGCGGCTCCAACGTCGGCTTGTATGCCAATTCCGGCCAAATTGTCGGACACAGGCCAACATTGGATCCACCGACGACGAGGCGGCCGCCCGAGACCCGCTCGGATGGCCGCCCGTCACGTCGCCTACCTCTTGACAAACGCCCGTGTCAGGGTCCTCGACTCCGCTGAGCGGCCGACAGCTTCTCCCACGCCCGCAACACCACAGCCCCGGGGCTGCCCTGACCTTTCGCCGTCGCCTTCGTCACCCACACGACGCTCCACCCGCGGGATTCGAGCTCAGCGGTGTGACTGTGCACCCACTCGCGATAATCCGGAGCATCCGCTTCCTCGTCGCACTCGACGGCCACCTTCCACCGCGGCCAGCCCATTGCCGCCCGAGTGCAAACCAGTCCCCACTCGTCGTAGAACGGGATTTGCGTTTCGAGCCCCGGAACCCCGGTGCGGCGCAGCAGTCGCCGAGTCTGGGTCTGCAGCGGAGATTCCGACCCACCATCAGCCTGCGCCAGCGAAACACGCAATCGATCGACACCTCGAATTCCGCGATTCACCGCTGCCAGCGCCCACACCTGCGCCGGGTCGAGACCGGTCGCGTTCAGCAACGCATCCAGGACCGGCACCGCCTCGGCTTCGGGCAACAGCCGGCCCAAGTCGAACGCCGTCCGCGTCACGGAGGTCACCCGCATACCGCCGACCTCGCACACATCTTCTGGAGCGAGGACATACGAGCGCACCTGGAGTTCGGCCGGCGCGTGACGGTTGGTCCGCACGACCTCGGCGGGCGCGTTGACATCCAGCCACTTGGTGCCGTGCACAGCCGCCGCCGACAGCCCGCACAACACTGCGTCGGGCCCGGCGAACAGCCACGCCGCCTCGGCGCGCAGCCTCGGCGTCAACGCCACCTCGTTGGCGAGATAGACGCCCCGGTAGACGGCGCGGTACTCGGCACGGAGCTCTCGTTTGGTAAGCAGTCCGGTCTCCACGGCTGCGCTACCGAGAAACGGTCGGTTCATACGGCGAGCATTGCTGCGCCCACCGACAGATCGGATATCTCTGCCGTGGTTATCCACAGGAGTCGCACGACCCAACCCGGCTGCCGCCGCTCTCGACAACCATCAAGGCGGGGGTGCTACGACGAATGCGCATGTTCGGGCTGAGATTTCGCGGTTTTGTGGGTCAAACCTGCACATTCGTCGTAGCACTCCGCATCGCATGGAGCACGTGACCGGCAAACCAGTTACCACCGGTCTCACCATCGTTGAGTAACCTGGCGCCATGTCCGATGCGTCGATCCTGTCCGTGCTGCGCGAGCGCGCCGCCCTGACTCCCGACGACGTGGCGTACACCTTCACCGATTACGACCACGACTGGGACGGCGTCATCGAGAGCCTGACCTGGTCCCAGCTGTACCGTCGCACCCTCAACGTCGCGCACGAGCTCCGCATGCACGGCGCCCCCGGCGACCGGGCACTGATCATCGCGCCGCAAGGGCTGGCCTACATCGTCGGATTCCTGGGCGCCATGCAGGCCGGTTTCATCGCGGTGCCGCTGTCGGTCCCGCTACCGGGTGCGCACGACGAGCGTGTCAGTGCCGTCATCACCGATACCTCGCCGACGGTCGTGCTGACCACCGCCGCGGCCTTTGACATCGCCGCGCAGAACGTGGACGACGGTGCCTCGATGGTCGCCGTGATCGCCGTCGACACCCTTGATCTGGCTGCCGACCGGGACTTCGACGAAGAGGTGCCCCCGGGACCGGACATCGCGTATCTGCAGTACACCTCCGGCTCGACGCGGCTGCCCGCCGGCGTGATGATCTCGCATCGGAATCTGCGGGTGAACGTCGAGCAGTTGCTCGCCGATCTGCTGTCGCAGCACGGCGGCCAGCTGCCGCCCGGGGCGTCGCTGGTCTCGTGGCTGCCCTTCTACCACGACATGGGCCTGGTGCTCGGGATCGCGGTCCCGATCTTCTCCGGCCACAAGGGCGACCTCATGAGCCCCATCGCGTTCCTGACCCGTCCGGTGCGCTGGCTGCAGGCGCTGTCCCGCAACAAGCCGGCGTGGTCGGCGGCGCCGAACTTCGCGTTCGACCTCGCCACCCGCCGCGTCACCGACGAGGAGATGGCCGAGCTCGATCTCAGCGGCGTCATCGGCATCAACAACGGCGCGGAACGCATTCACCCGCCCACGCTCATCAAGTTCGACGAACGCTTCGCCTCCGTCGGTTTCCGGCCCGAGATGATGGTGCCGTCCTACGGGCTGGCCGAGGCGACGCTCTACGTGGCCAGCGGCGCGCACGGCCGACCGCCGGAGGTCGTCGAGTTCGCCGCCGAAGAACTCACCCAGGGCATCGCATTGCGTAAAGCCGGCGGGACGCCGCTCATGCGGTACGGGCGGGCGCCGTCGCCGCTCCTGGAGATCGTCGACGCCGACACCTGCCAGCCGTGCCCGGAGGGCGTCGTCGGCGAAATCTGGGCCCACGGCGACAATGTCTCCGCCGGGTATTGGCGCAAGCCCGAGCAGACCGGCTCCGCATTCGGCGCAACGCTCGTGGACGCTCCCGAGGGCACACCCGATACGGGTTGGCTGCGCACCGGGGATCAGGGCTTCATCTCCGAAGGCGACCTGTTCATCGTCGGCCGCATCAAGGACATGCTGATCGTGCGCGGACGCAACCACTACTCCGATGACATCGAAGCGACGGTGCAGAAGATCAGCCGCGGCCGGGTCGCGGCCATCGCCGTCACCGACGAACACACCGACCAACTGGTGACCATCATCGAGCTCAAGGCACGGGCTGCCGCCGACGAGCTCGAGAGGCTGAAAAACGATGTGGTCGCGGCGATTTCACGCGCTCACGGCTTGCAGATCGCCGACGTCGTCCTGGTGGAAGCCGGGTCCATCCCGACCACCACGAGCGGCAAGATGCGCCGGTCGGCCTGTGCCGAGCAGTACCGGCAAGGGCAGTTCGTCCGGTTGGACGGCGGGTCGGGCTCCTAGCCCCCGCTCCCCATGTGGATCACCCTGCTGGTGATGGCGGTCGCGGTCAGCCTGGAGCCGTTCCGCATCGGCATGTCCGTCGTCATGCTGAACCGGCCGCGCCCGCACCTGCAGTTGACGGCATTCCTGTGCGGCGGTTTCCTGATGGGCCTGTCCGTCGGTGCGGTGGTGCTGTTCGTCCTCGAGTCGCGATTACCTTCTTGGGCCTCGGCACATTTCAACCTGCCGACGGTGCAGATCGTCATCGGGGTGCTGGCCCTGGTGGCGGCGTCGCTGCTGGCCGTCACGACGGGCCGTGACCGGCAGGTGCCGGAGTGGCTGAGCCGGCTGCTCGACGGCCGGTCGCTGTGGGTGGCGGGCGTCGCGGGCCTGGGCATCGCCCTGCCCTCGGTCGACTACCTGGCCGCGCTCGCAGTGATCGCCGCCGCACGCGTCGAGGCCGATATCCGGATGGGCGCCCTGCTGGCGTTCAACGTGGTGGCGTTTTCCTTGGTGGAAGTCCCGCTGCTCGCCTATCTGATTGCGCCGCAACGCACCCGCACCGCAATGAGCAACCTGCACAACTGGGTTCGCGCGCGGCAGCGCCACGAAGTCGCGGGGTTGCTGGCGGCGGTGGGAGTGGTGCTGGTCGCGGCGGGTGCGGTGGGAATCTAGCTCCTGGTGCGCTCGGCATCCAAATGTCCACCGCACCGTCCCTGAGGCCTAGCCGGGGCAGCCTTCCCGGTTGGGGCCGTCGAGTGCCTTGGGTGCTCCTTCGATGGCTTTGTGGACCACGTCGAGCACCTTCGGATCCCAGGTCAGCGCTGTGTTCCAGTCCAGCCCGGCAAGATTGGACACGTAGATCGAATGCGTGTCGTCGAAGATGTAGCAGTGCCGATGGGGAAGCACTGAATCGCTGATGTTCTTGGCCAGCGCGCTTTGCAACGCCACCAGGCCGTCGTTAGGCCAGATCGTCGGATCCGCCTGACCCGGTTTGGTGAACCGCTGCCCTGCGATCAGCACCACCGGGATCTTGTCGAGCACCCCGGACTGGAATTCGTTCCAGCCGTCCTTGCCCATCAGGTACTGCGAGTTGACCTCGCGGCCGGACCCGGACACCAGCTGCTTGACCTCCGCGGCGAAGCTGGTCATCGCCGACTCGCAGAATTTGTCGCCGAGGCAGTCGGTCAGCGGGCGCATTCCATTGGCGTACTCGGACAGATACGACCCCTGCCAGGGTGTGCCTATGGTGGTCAGCGACCGGACCTTCACCGGTGAGTTCGTCGTCGTCAACACTCGGATCGCCGCCCGGGAGTACAGCCCGCCCATTGAGTGCGCCACAACGTCGATCTCGTTGACGCCCTTGTCGGTGTGCAGCCAGTTCAGGAAGCGGGCCAGATGCTCGCCGGCCGTGTCGATGCTGCCCGTGGAATTCACAGTCATGTTCTCCGGCAGCGTCACCGGGCAGACCCCGAACGGGCCGAAGCCGGTCTGGTCGGTCACCTGCCCACGGCCCGCCATCGCCGGTGAGGTGTAGACCACATAGCCCTGCTTGAGCAGGTACTCGCGCAGCGCGGTGTCGGTGTTGCCCGCGGCCAGTCCCGTCACGCATGCCTGATCCGGGGCGGTGAACGGCGACGTGGCAGCACCGCCGGAGACGATCACCACCGCCGTCGATGCGGGCCGCTTGTCCGAGCCGCCACCTCCTCCGCAGGCAGCCAGGATCAACGCCAACAGCGACAGCAGGACGGTCAGTTTCCGCACCAGCAGGATGGTAGCGGCGCGAAGGCGTCGCGACTGCGTATCCGAAACGGCGGACTTGGCCGGAAACCCGTCGGGTTCGTCCCCTCAGTTCACGAGCAACGGCTCCTAATGCGCGCTCGGCCCGTGGCTCAGGACGTAGTTGATGCCGGACATCAGCTGCGAGACCGGGTCGGCGGCACCGCCGAAGGCGGCCTGCGTCGCCGGGGCGGTGGCGGCCGCGGGGTCGTAGCCGTTGACGGGATCAACCGTGACCGGTGCGGTCGCCGGGTCGTCATTGCGCGAATATCCCGCATCCACCATGGGTTTCATCACGGCGTCCAGGTGATTCATGTCCGCTTCCGACATGCCCAGGTACTTGAACGGCACGACCAGCGGCAGGTGCTGCTCGGGGATCATGTACGTGGTGGTCGTCGCGCCGCGGGAGTTGACGGTCTTGATGACGTTCTGCGGCGGCACGTTCTTCGGGTTGGTGAACGCCACGGCGGTATGGCCGGTGGCCAGGCCGACGACGGCGTTCAACAGCGCCATGAGGTTGTCCGGCCGGTCGGGCCAGTCTGCGATGCTGTCGTACGCGGAGATGAATTGGTAAGTGTCGTACTGACTGTCGACCACCGGCGGCATCCGGAAGTCGAGCGCCGGGACCGTGCTACCCACCGGGAAGTTCTGGCGCAGGAAGCTCTGGGTCCACGGGTTGATCGCGAGCGGGTCGCCGTAGGTCGCGAACGACAGCTCGTTCGGCGCCGGCGCGGCCGGGTCATAGGCCAGCCGGTCCTGTACGGCGTGCACGACCATGGCGCCTTCGGACAGGCCGATCACGGTGCCCGGGCCGCCGTCCCCGACCCGGCGAATCACGTTGTCCTGCCCGATGTCGACGGACTCACCGATGCTCGGGCCGTTCAACCCGATTGCGGGCATCTTCTCGTGCAGTTCCTCGATGCCCGGGATGAAGCTGAGCACGTGGCCCTGCACCTGGCCGGCGGGGTAGTCGACGATCTCGCGCTTGAGACCGGGGAACCAGTCGGCGCCGGTACGACGGATGTATTCGTCGTACGGGATGCCCATGACGTGGGCGCCGCCGAGCGCGTACCCGCGGCCGGGGGTACCGATCGGCGGGATGCCGGGCGTGATCGGCTCGCCCGCACCGGATCCGAACCCGGGCCAAGGCTCGTCGGCCGTCGCGATCCAGTCCGCCATGGGCCCGGAAGCACCGACCGTCAGCAGCGTGGCGGCAATAGCCATCGAGCGGGCAAGTAGCTTGTTCATGCGTTGCTCCCCTGCGTTTTCGGTCGAGACGGCCACCAGTTCGCTTCTCCGACAAGCGTGGCCATGGCGGGCACGGTGATGGTCCGCACCAGGAAGGTGTCCAGCAGAATGCCGGCGCCGATGACGAATCCGCCCTGGATCACCGTGCCGATGCTGGAGAAGAGCAGACCCCACATCGAGGCCGCGAAGATCAGGCCGGCTGCGGTGATGACACCGCCGGTCGACGACAGCGTGCGAATGATGCCGTACCGCATGCCATGTGGCGACTCGTCACGCATTCGCGAGACGAACAGCATGTTGTAGTCGGCACCCACCGCGACCAGCACCACGAATGCCAGTGGTGGGACGGTCCAGTGCAGCGGCTGGTGGAACAGGTACTGGAACACCACAACCCCGATACCGAGCGCCGCGAAGTACGAAAGCACCACGGAGCCAACCAGATACAGCGGCGCGATCAGCGACCGCAGTAGCAGCATCAGGATGAGCAGCACCACCGCGATGGTGACGATGATGATGAACCGGATGTCGTTCTGGTAATAGTCGCGAGTGTCCTTGAGCGCCACCGGATATCCACCCATGGACACCGTCGCGTCGGACAGCGACGTGTTCGGCTGCGCGCCGCGGGCGGTGTCGCGGATGGTGTTGACCTGATCCATCGCGGCGGCGCTGAACGGGTCGAGTTTGGTGAGCACCAGGTACCGCACCGAGTGGCCGTCCGGCGAGATGAACATCTTCGACGCCGACTTGAAGGCTTCGAGCTTCAGTACCTCGGGCGGGATGTTGAAGCCGGCCTGAGTCGGCCCGCCCGCGTTCTGTTTCATCGACAGCAGGAACGCCCCGGCCTGGTCGAGGCCCGACCGCATCAGCTTGATCTGATCGACAACCTCGTCGACCCCGTTGGCGACTTCCCGGCTGCCGCTGGCCGACCGGTCGGCGCCCTGGCGGAGCTTGGTCAGATTGGCCTGCGCGCCGGCGGGGCTGTCCATCCCCATGCTGCGCATCACCTTGGTCAGGTTGGTCAACGCACCCTGCAGTTGCTGCACCGACGCATTGAGCGTCTTCTGGTCCTGCATGGTCTGCAACTGCCCGGCGAGCTTGTTGATCTCGTCGATGGTGCCGTCCTGGCGCGCTTCTTCGAGACGCTGGAAGTGGCCGCGGGTTTCGGCGCAGGACACGTCGAGGTCGCACACCGCGTTGTTCTGCAGCGCCGCGAGCACCGGGCCCACCCAGCCGAACATGTCCTTGGCCGCCGTGTAGTTCAGTCCCAGCGTGTTGCCGAGCTTGCTGACGCTGTTGATCAGCTTGGCCGCGACTTCGACGTTCTGAACCAGCTTGTCGCCGCCGTACTGGCTGCGCATCGCGGTGAAGGCGTCGAGCGTCGTCTGGAGGCTGCCCGCGATCTGGGTGACCTGGCCGCGCACGTCGCTGAGGTTGGTCGCGAGGGTGTCGGCACCCTTGGACAGCCGGTTGATGTCGCCCGTCCGCTCGCCGATCATGTTGGCCCCGTCGGTCAGCCGGTCGCCGACCAGACCCGCCTGGAAGGTGGCCCGGAACTCCGGCGGCACCTCGCCGAGCGGGCGGGTGATGCCGCTGACCATCGCGACGTCCGGCAGTTGGCTGATGCGCGAGGCCATCTGTTCCAGATCGGCAAGGGCCTGCGGGGAGCGCAGGTCGCGCGGCGACTGCACCAGGACGTACGACGGGACGGACTGGTTGATGTTGAAGTGGTTCTCCAGCGCGGCGTACCCGATGGAGCTCGGGGCCGACGCGGCCACGGACTTGCGGTCGTCGTAGTTGAACTTCGCGAAACTCGCGCAGGCCGCCAGCAGGATCAGCACCAGCAGGCTGGCCACCAGGTGCAGTCGCGGCCGGCGGACGATGCGGGCACCGGACCGGCGCCACAGCTGCGCGGTGATCTCGTTGCGCGGCTTGATCCAGCCGCGCGGCCCGACCAGCGTGATGATCGCGGGCAGCAGCGTGACAGCGGCGAGGAAGGCCACCAGGATGCCGATGGCCGACGAGACACCGACGGTGGAGAAGACGCCCATCTTGGCGAAGCTGATGCCGAGGAAGGTGACGCCCACTGTCGCCGCCGATGCGGTGATGACCTTGCCGACGGAGGTCAGCGCCTTGCGGACGGCGTCGGTCGAGTCGGCGCCCTGCCGCACGTAGTCGTGGTAGCGGCTGATCAGGAACACCGCGTAGTCCGTGCCCGCGCCGAAGATCATGGCGCTCAGCAGGATGATCGCCTGGTTCGAGACCCCGAGGCCGGTCAGCTGCGACAATCCGGCGACCACGGCTTGCGCGATCACCAGCGACATGCCGATGCCGGCCAGCGGCAGCAGCATGGTGACGGGGTTGCGGTAGACGACGAGCAGGACCAGCAGCACCAGGACCGCGATGGCGATCTCGATGGGCATCCGGTCCTTCTCCCCCGCGACGGTGAGGTCGGCGACGGTGGCTGCCGGCCCGGCGAGGTGAATCTTCAGCGGGCTGCCCGCGGTGCTGTGCTTGACGATGTCCGCGACGCGGTTGTAGGCGGCGTAGGACTGCGGCGTGCCCAGCGCGCCGGCCAGACCGACCGGCAGCACCCAGGCCTTCTTGTCCTTGCTGGTCAGAAAGTTGCGCAGCGGTGGGGTGCTGATGAAGTCCTGCAGCATGACGACGTCGTGTGGGTCGTCGCGCAGGGCGTCCACGAGCTTGCGGTAGGTGCCTTCGTCGGCGCGCTCGAGCCCGCGGTCGTTGATGAGGACGACGAGCAGCAGGTCGTCGGTGCCGGGCTCTTTGAACGCCTCGGTCATGTGCCGGGCCGCGACGCTCGACGGCGAATCGGCGGGGAGCATGGCCAGCGGATGCTTCTGGGCCATCTCGTTCAGGCTCGGTACGGACAGCGGCAGGACCGCCGCAAGCGTGATCCAGAGGCCGATCACCACCCAAGGCCACCGCACCACAAAATCGGCTAGCCGTCGCAACTGAGGCCCCTTGTCGAGCCCGCCCGACGGGTCACCAGTTCCCGCCGTCGGCGATCCGCGTGCAGACCGATTTCATCGCCTCCAGGTACCGGGTCACGGACTTCTTGGCGATGGGATTGTCCGGATACATGACCTCCATGACGGTGCCGCCTTCGTAGCGGAACACGTAGATGGTCAGCTGGTAGGAGTAGCGGCCGTCGGAGTAGATGCCGATGTTGTTGGCGTACCCCATCTCGGTGGCCGCGAGGATGGTGTTGAGCGGCGCTGCGCCACCGTGCAGGAAATTGGACACCGGGAAGTTGGGCCGCGGCCAGTCCAGCCAAGGGGCCAGTTCCAGCACGCGGTAGTACGGCACGCGCGCCATGTTCAGGTTGCCGTCGAACGACTCCTGCGCCGCCCAGGCGGCTTCGTTGAAGGTCGCGGCGGCGATGGGCACCGTGATGGGCACCAGGCCGGTGAACCAGCCCTGCGTCATGAAGTTGTCCGTCGTGCGCCGGGTGTCACGCGGGGTGAGCCCGTAATACGTTGCGGCACCGGTCAGTTCGTGTTCGACCTGGGCCATGCAGGCGAACAGGCCGCCGACGAATCGGGCCCCGGCCGCCTCACAGGCAGCCTCGAATCGGGCCGTCTGGTCCGGGTCCAGCAGCGATTCGCCGACCATGTCGCCGACCGACGGCTCCATGGCGTTCCCCAGCGGCAACGGGAACTCCGGCATGCTGTTGTTGTTGTTCTCAGCAAACTCGATCCAGGCCTGCACCTCGGGCGAGTCGACGGTCAGTGCCGAGGTGCGCTCGTGCTCGGCGACGCACCATTCGTCGAAGCTGCCGGCGTCGGGCAGAGCAAACGCTGAGCCCCCTGTTGTCAATGCTGTGTACCGGCCATGAGCCTCCAGCATGGTGATGCCGATGAGTGCGGCGTCCCCGTGGACGTGGTCGATAGCGGCATAGAAGTTGAAGCTGTCTTCGCTTTGCACGATGCCGAAGGAGAAGCAGCCCCACTCGAGCGGCGTCGGAATGTCCACCAGATGCTTGCGGACTTCTTCGACCGCCAGTTCACCGTGATTGACGGGCTCGAACTCGAGGTCCTCGGGATCGGTAATTGTATGGCGAAGGATCTCGACCGTGCCATTTCCCGTCGCTCCGCTCGCCCCGGTGTCGGTGTACTCGAACCAGCTGCGGTACGTGTCGTGCCTGCGCAGGTAGGAGTTGAGCGCCTCGTTCATGGCCGCGATATCGCACTGGCCGGGCACTTCGCACGTCGCGATGATCTGGCGGGAGTATTCGAGGCCCGAGCCGGTGCGCTCGACGACACCCCGGATGTGCTGGCCCTGCATGTAGCTGACCGGAACCGGGCTCACAGGCGCCTGCCGGGCCACTTCACGAGCCGTGTCGGTGGGATGCCAAGAGGTCAGGACTCCTGGGATCGGCGTCCAATCATCGATCTTTCCGATCGTGATCTTCCCGATGCGCAATGACTTTCCTCCCAGGTTTGGACACACTGAGGTCCGGCAACGCTGTTGGCGCCATCAACATACCCCGGCAACCTTTGCGGATGCCGTTACGCCTGGTAGGGCGGTCCGCGCTGACCGACCAGCACCGCTGCAGTTAATCCTCGTGCTTCAGCAACCTACATGTAATACTGGCCCGCAGACGATGAGCTGGCCGTGGCCGTTCGGAAGATCAACTGGCCATTCATAGAATGAGCTGGCCGTTCAGTAGATCTGCCGACCATTCGACAAGGCCGGCCGTTCGCAACATAAATTCTGGCGCTGAGCACGGTCTCCTTGCGTGGGATCGGACATCACCGGCAAACGCGGGAGGACATTTTTTTCATGGCAACGATCGAAGGTCCGGAAGCGTCCAGCTTTGCGATCGTCGGATATGCCGCGCGATTCCCCGGAGCAACCGACGCCGAGTCCTTCTGGGAGATGCTGCGCGAAGGCCGGGACGCCGTATCCGAGGTGCCCCGGGATCGCTGGGATGTCGACGAGTTCTTCGACGCCGACCCCGACGCCCGCGGCAAGATCATCACCCGCCGCGCCGGCTTCATCGACGACGCCGTCGGCTTCGACGCGCCGTTCTTCGGGGTGTCCACCCGCGAAGCCAAGATGATGGACCCGCAGCAGCGGCTGCTGCTGGAGACGGCGTGGCGCGCGGTCGAGCACTCGGGCACCGCGCCCTCAGCGCTGGCCAACACCCCGACCGGCGTGTTCATCGGTCTGGCCACGCACGACTACCTCGGTATGGCCTCGGCCGAATTGGCCTATCCCGACATCGAGGCCTACATGGCCATCGGCACCTCCGGTGCCGCCGCCGCGGGCCGCATCAGCTACCGGCTGGGCCTGCAGGGGCCGGCGGTCACGGTCGACACCGCGTGCAGCTCGTCGCTGGTCGCCGTCCACCAGGCGTGCCAGGCCCTGCAGCTCGGCGAGTGCGACCTGGCGCTGGCCGGCGGCGCGAACGTCATCCTCAGCCCGGCGACCATGATCACGTTCTCGCAGTCGCGCATGCTGGCCCCGGACGGCAAGTGCAAGACGTTCGACGCCTCCGCCGACGGCTATGTGCGCGGCGAGGGCTGTGGCGTCCTCGTCGTGAAGCGGCTCGCGGACGCAGTCCGGGACGGCGACCGGATCCGGGCCGTCATCCGCGGCAGTGCCATCAACCAGGACGGTGCCTCGGGCGGCCTGACCGTGCCCAATGGCGTTGCCCAGCAACGCGTTATCGCCGAAGCACTGGAGCGTGCGGGCCTGACACCAGGCGACGTCGGATATCTGGAGGCGCACGGCACCGGCACCTCACTGGGTGACCCGATCGAGGTCCAGGCCGCCGCCGCCGCGTACGGCACCGGACGTGACGCGACAGATCCGCTGCTGATCGGCTCGGTCAAGACGAACATCGGGCACCTGGAGGCCGCCGCCGGCGTCGCCGGAATCATCAAGGTCATCCTGTCGCTCGAGCATCAGGAACTGCCCAAGCACCTGCACTTCAAGAACCCGTCGCCCCACATCCCGTGGGACCGCATCCCCGTCAAGGTCGTCGATGAGGCCACCAGCTGGGAGCGCGGCGACCGGTCGCGCGTCGCGGGCATCAGCTCGTTCGGCTTCTCCGGCACCAATGCCCATGTGCTGATTGAGGAAGCGCCGTCGGTCGTCCCCACGGAGACCCGCACCGAAGAGCCCGACGACCGGCGCTTCATGGTACTGCCGCTGTCCGCCCGGACCCCGGCCGCCCTGGTGCAGTCCGCGGAGGACTACCGCACCTGGTTGGCCGCGCACCCCGAGGCCACCCTGTCCGACGTCTGCGTCACCGCCGGTGCGGGTCGCGCCCACTTCGAGCACCGCGCCGCGCTCGTGGTGAATTCCCTGGATTCCGCCCGCGAATTGCTCGGTGCCCTCGCCGACGACCGCCCGGCACCGGGCCTGGTGCGCGGCACGACCGCCGACAAGCCGAAGACCGCCTGGCTGTTCCCGGGACAGGGCAGCCAGTTCGCCGGCATGGCCAAGGAGCTGTTCGAGACCGAACCGGTGTTCGCCGAGACCATGGCGCAATGCGCGGCCGCGGTCGCCGACGTGCTCGAAAAGCCCTTGCTGGACGTCATTTTCGATGACAGTCCCGGCGCCGAGGAGACGCTGCGGCAGACCAGCTATGCCCAGCCGGCGATCTTCGCCGTCGAGATGGGCCTGGCCCGCCTCTGGCAGTCGTGGGGCTTCGAGCCCGACGTCGTGCTGGGCCACAGCGTCGGCCAGTACACCGCGGCCTGCGTCGCGGGTGTGTTCAGCCTGGAAGACGGCATGCGCCTGCTCGCCGAGCGCGGCCGGCTGTTCGGCAACCTGCCCGCAGGTGGCCGGATGGCAGCGATCTTCGCCGCGCCCGAGCGCGTCGAGCGGCTCACCGACGAATACCCGAGCCTGTCGGTCGCCGCGTACAACGGCGCCAACACCGTGCTCTCCGGCCCGGGTGCCGACTTGGAGCGCGCCGTCGCAGGACTAACCGGCGACGGCATCCGCTGCGACTGGCTGGAGACCAGCCACGCCTTCCACTCGGCACTGCTGGACCCGGCGCTCGACGAATTCGAGTCGTACGCAAACCAATTCACGTTCAACGCGCCGCAGCGCATCCTGGTGTGCAACCGCACCGGCGACACCCTCGGCCGCACCGCCAAGCTGGACGGCCAGTACTGGCGCCGGCACGCGCGCCAGCCCGTCGAGTTCTCCAAGGGTGTCGAGACCCTGGCCAAGCTCGGTTGCGCCGTGCTGCTCGAAGTCGGTCCGCAGCCGGTGCTGACCGCCGCGGCTCTGCGCGCCTGGCCCGACCCGGCGACCGCGCCGCGGGCCATTGCGTCGTTGCGCCGCAAGGGCGCTGACCATCGGCAGATCACCGAGGCCCTGGCCACCATGTACACCGCCGGACACCTGCCCGACTTCGCGGCCGTCCGGCCCGGCTCTACGCACACGTTCGACCTGCCGACCTACCCGTTCCAGCGCAAGGCCTACTGGTTCCGCGACGACCGGCTGGCGCCGTCGGCCCTGGCGCACCAGGGCGGCGGGGCCACCACCGAAGCCGTCCGTCTGCTCGAAGACGGCCGCATCGACGAACTCGCGACGCTGCTGGGTGGCGGCGATCAGTCCACCACCGAGGTGCTGAACAAGCTTGCCGCGCAACATAACCGGCAGCGCAGTGCCCAATCCCTCTCGGATGCCCGCTACGAAATCCGGTGGGACACGATTGCGGCCGGCGACGCCGCGGAGGTCGGCGAAGGCTCGGCGTGGGTCCTCATCGGTGACGTGACCAATCAGGGCGCGGTACTTGACTCATTGACCGAGGCCCTGACCCGGCTCGGTCACCGGCACCGGGTCCTCGGCTTGCCGGGGTCCGATGCCGACGAGCAGCAGCTCGAGGCCGACCTGCGCGCCGCCGTCGACGACGAGCCGGCACTGCGCATCCTGCACGTCGCGGCGCTCGATACCGATCATGCGTCCATGCAGGCGCTGCTGCGGATGCAGCACCGCGTCCTCAGTGGCACGCAGCGCCTGTTCCGCGCGGCGGCTGCCGCCGAGTTGCGGGCGCCTATCTGGATGATCACCCGTGGCGCGCAGCGAGTGCTCGACACCGACACCGTCGCACCCGAGCAGACCGGGCTGTGGGGCTTCGGCCGCTCGGCAGCGCTGGAGTACCCGCAGGTGTGGGGCGGTCTCGCCGACCTCGCCGAGGGCAGCACCGAGGAATGGTCGCGGTTGCTCACCCAGGTGATCGCGGCCGCGCGCGGCGAAGACCAGATGGCCCTGCGCGCCGACGGCGTGCACGTGCCTCGCCTGGTCCGCCGTACCGGGCAGCCGAACCCGACGCAGCTGGAATTGCGTTCCGATGCAACGTATCTGGTCACCGGTGGCCTCGGAGCGCTCGGCTTGGAGATCGCCGGGCACCTGGCCGCACACGGCGCGCGGCAGCTGGTCCTGACCAGTCGGCGCACGCCGAGTGAGGCAGTGCAACAGCGCATTGCCGCACTGGGCGAACAGCACGGCTGCCAGACCCGCGTCATCACCGCCGATGTCGCGAACCCGCACGACGTCGCCCGCCTGATGTCCACGCTGCGTGCCGAGTTGCCGCCGCTGGCCGGTGTCGTGCACGCGGCCGGGGAGAACAGCACCACCGGCCTGGCCACTCTGGAAGACGCCGAGCTGGAACGGGTGTTCGCCGGAAAGGTCTGGGGCGCTTGGTATCTGGCCGAGGCAGTAAGTGGTCAGGGTCTCGACTTCTTCCTGTCCACGTCGTCGATCTCCGCGGTGTGGGGCAGCTATGGACAGACCGCCTACAGCGCGGCCAACGCGTTCCTGGACGGCCTCACCTGGCGTTTGCGTGAGCAGGGCGTGGCCGGTATGAGCGTCAACTTCGGCCCCTGGGCGGCCGGTATGGCCGACCCCGATGCCCGCGCCCAGTTGGAGCGCCGCGGCGTCCGCACCCTCTCCCCCGCTGACGCCCTCGCCGGCATGGCCGACGTCATGGTGGCCGGCGGCTCCCCCGCCGAAGCCGTTGTGGCCCGGATGGATTGGGCCAAGTTCCTGCCGATCTACTCGCAGGCCGGCTCCCGGGCCCTGCTGGCCGAGGTGGCCCGCGAGGTACCCGAATCCGCGAGTGCTTCCGGCACCGTCGGCGCGTCCGGGAACACGCGATTTGTCGAGCAGCTCATCGCGGCGCCGGTGCAGCAGCGTAAGAAGCTGGTGCTGGAGTACCTGCGGGATGCCGTCGCCGAGGTGACGCGCATCGAGGCCTCCGAAATCCGTGAGGAGACCGGGTTCTTCGACCTGGGCATGGACTCTCTGATGGCCGTCGAACTGCGCCGCCGCCTGGAGCAGGCTGTCGGCAAGGAACTTCCGGCGACGCTCGCGATGGACCACCCGCGGCTCACCGATGTCGCGGACTATCTGCTCAGCGACATTCTCAACCTCAGTGATACAGCCGGCGCCCACGCCAGATCCAAGGCCGTCACCCAGGTCAAGTCCCTCGCTGCTGCCGACGAGCCCATCGCCATCATCTCGGTGGCATGCCGCTTCCCCGGTTCGCCCGATCCGGATGCGTTCTGGCAGGTGCTTTCTCAGGGCGTCGACGCGATCAGCGAGATCCCTGAAGACCGCTTCGACGTCGACGAGTTCTACGACCCCGACGCCATGACGCCGGGCAAGATCTACACCCGCTCCGGCGGTTATCTCGAGAGCGTCGACACCTTCGATCCGGAGTTCTTCGGCATCTCGCCGCGCGAGGCCGTGTGGATCGATCCGCAGCAACGCCTGATGCTCGAGATCGCCTGGGAAAGTCTGGAACGTGCCGGCTACGCCCCAGCGGCGTTGCGCGGCAGCCGAACCGGCGTGTTCATCGGCGTCGGCGCCAACGAGTACTCACACCTGTTGTCGGGTGGCTCGGTCGAGAACCTCGAGCCGCACTTCATCACCGGCAACGCGCTCAACGCCATCGCCGGTCGCGTGTCGTTCACGCTGGGCCTGGAGGGTCCGGCCATGGCGGTCGACACCGCCTGCAGCTCGTCGCTGGTGGCCGTTCACCAGGCCTCGCAGGCCCTGCATGCGGGCGACTGCGACATGGCCCTGGCCGGTGGTGTCAACGTGCTGCTGAGCCCGGCGTCCATCGTCGCGGCGTCCCGCGCGCGGATGCTGGCGCCCGACGGCCGCTGCAAGACGTTCGACGCCGCTGCCGACGGCTACGTCCGCGGTGAAGGCTGCGGCGTGCTGGTCCTCAAGCGCCTGAGCGATGCGCAGCGCGACGGCGACCGCATCGCCGCCGTCATCCGCAGCACCGCGGTCAACCAGGACGGTGCGTCCAGTGGCCTGACGGTGCCCAATGGTGGTGCGCAGCAGCGTCTCATCAACACGGCTCTGGCCCGCGCCGGGCTCAGCGGCGGCGACGTCGACTACCTGGAAGCGCACGGCACCGGTACCCCGCTCGGTGATCCGATCGAGGTGCAGGCCGCCGCGGCCGCCTACGGCGCCGGCCGGGACGCGAACCGGCCGCTGCTGATGGGTACGGCGAAGACCAACATCGGGCACCTCGAATCCGCGGCCGGCGTTGCCGGCCTGGTCAAGGTCGTGTTGTCGCTGGAGCACGAAATGCTCCCGCAGACCCTGCATTTCAACAAGCCGTCGCCGCACATCCCGTGGGACTCGCTGCCCGTCCAGGTGGTGGACAAGCCGACGCCGTGGCACACCGACGGTCGTCCGCGCCGCGCGGGCGTCAGCTCCTTCGGGTTCACCGGCACCAACGCCCATGTGCTGCTGGAAGAGGCGCCGGTGGTCACCTCCGACGAAGACGTCGCAGATAACGTCAAGCCCGAAACCGCGGCCGCCGAACCCGTCAGCGTGCTGCCGCTGTCGGCGCGCTCGGCTCAGGGGCTCACGGCGCTGGCGCAGCGTTACCGCGACTGGCTGGAAGCACACCCCGACGCCTCGATCGCCGACGTCTGCTTCACGGCCGGCTCCGGCCGTTCGCACTTCGAGCACCGCGCCGCGGTGGTCGCGAACACCGTCCACGACGCCAAGAACCTGCTGGAAGACCTGGTCGCGAACAAACTGCGGCCAGGCGTGCTCAAGGGCGAATGCACCGACCCGCCGACCACCGCGTGGTTCTTCCCCGGCCAGGGCAGCCAGTACCCGGGCATGGCGCGCGAATTGTTCGAGACCGAACCGGTTTTCGCCGACGTGGTGCGCCGCTGTGCACAGGCGGTGGATCCGATCCTGCCGCGCCCGCTGCTCGAGGTCATGTTCGCGAACGACCGAAATAATGCGGCAGAGGCTTCAATCTCTCTGCGCAACACCGCGTTTGCGCAGCCCGCGATCTTCGCCGTAGAGATGGGCCTGGCGCGGTTGTGGCAGTCGTGGGGTATCGAGCCCGACGCGGTGCTGGGCCACAGCGTCGGCCAGTACGCGGCCGCCTGTGTGGCCGGTGTGTTCAGCCTGGAGGACGGCGCGCGGTTGATAGCGGAGCGCGGCCGGCTGTTCGCCAGCCTGCCCGCGGGTGGCCGCATGGTGGCGGTGTTCGCCGATCCCGAATACGTGGAGCGTGCCGCTGAGGCGTTCCCCCGGGTGTCGGTCGGTGCGTACAACGGCCGCAACACCGTGCTGTCGGGCCCGGGTGAGGATCTGGAGCAGATCGTCGCCACCTGCAGCGAGGACGCCACGCGCTGCACCTGGCTCGAAACCAGCCACGCCTTCCACTCGGAACTGCTGGACCCGGTGCTCGACGAATTCGAGTCCTTCGCAACGCAGTTCCAGTTCGCGGTGCCGACGCTGCCGCTCATCTGCAACCGCACCGGTACTGTGCTGACCGCCGAGACGCCGATCGACGCGCAGTACTGGCGCCGGCATTCGCGGCAGCCCGTGCAGTTCACCGAAAGCGTCAAGACCGTCGCGGCCCTGGGTTGCTCGGTGCTGATGGAGATCGGCCCGCAGCCGATCCTCACCGCCGCCGCGCTGCAGTGCTGGCCCGAGTCATCGGAGACCCCGCGGGCCATCGTGTCCCTGCGCAAGGGCGCCAACGCGCAGCGGCAGATCACCGAAGCACTGGCCACGACGTACATCTGCGGGCACCGGCCGGACTTCGCGGCCAAGAACCACGGGCCCAAGAATCTGAGGCGGCGGGTCGAACTCCCCACTTATCCCTTCCAGCGGCGCCGTTTCTGGCCCAAGACCGCAAATGTCGCCGGCATGAGCTCCGGCGGGGCGGCGGCGACATCCGGAATCCTGGGCAGTGCAAAGGATCTGGCCACCGGCGACACGATCTACAGCAACGTGCTGTCGGTCAAGACGCAGCCCTGGCTGTCGCACCACGTCATCTACGGCACCGTCGTGGTGCCGGGTGCGACGTACGCGGCCATGGCCCTGGCCTCGGTCGGCGCGCCGGCGCGGGTCAAGGAGGTCTTCTTCTACGAGCCGATCATCCTGCCCGACAAGGCCTCTCGCGAGACGCAGCTGACCATCCGCGCCCTGGAGGGCGGCGAGGGCTGGAAGTTCCAGGTGCACAGCCGGCCGAACGGGGTCCGGGAAGCCGAGTGGTCGCTGAACGCCGACGGCACGCTGCTGGCCGGTGCCGACGAAGCCGACGCCTCGGACAATGTCGCCGGTTCGATGGAGGACGTCGTCGAGCGCATGGAGCGGCTGCGTCCGCAGCAGCTGTTCGAGACCTTCAACGACATGGAATTGGCGTGGGGCCCCACCTGGTCCACCTCGCTCAAGTCGCTGTGGGTGCGGGACGGCATGGCGATCGGTGACGTGGCCGTCGGCGATGAGCTCGCCGAGCACCTCAGCAGCGAGCCGATTCACCCTGTCCTGCTCGACCTCTGCACCGGTGTGGCCTTCCCAGCCTTCCCGGCGCTGCTGGCCGCCGAGCACGGCATGCACGACCTGTTCCTGCCGCTGCGGTACGGCCAGGTCGAGCTGCGCGAGAAAATGCCGCGGCGCTTCTACGCCCGGGCGCGCTGGCACACCAGTGAGCTGACCAACGAGACGCAGGTCTTCGACATCGACTTCCTGGACCGGGACGGCAAGCGGCTCGGCGGTATCACCGAGTTCACCGTGAAGCGGGCGCCCCGCGAGGCGCTGATGCGCGGGCTCGGCGGCGACACCACCCGCCTGCTGTACACGCTGGGCTGGCAGGAGGGCGCGACGCCGGGTTCTGCGGAGGAGGCTGGAGCCAAGACCGCGGGTACCTGGCTGGTCGCCGGCTTCGATGAACTGGCCGCCGGCCTGCCCGGCGCCGTCAAGCTCGACCAGACGCTGGACGCCGCCGCCTGGCAGCGGGCGATCACGACCGCCGCCGAAAGCGGCTCACCGGTCACCGGAATCGTCTGGCGCGCTTCGGGACTAGCCGACGGCGCCGACAGCACGTCAGAAGCAGCGGCGCGGCTGGAGACCGAGGTCGGCACCGTACTCAGCGCGATGCAGACCGCACTCGCCGAGGAGAAGCTGAACCTCACCGGCGGCCTGTGGATCGTCACCGAGCGCGCTGTGGCCACCGAGCCCGGCGAGCCCGTCGACCCGGTGCAGGCAGCGCTGTGGGGCCTGGGCCGCACCGTCATCAACGAGCAGCCGACCCTGCGGCTGAAGCTCGTCGACCTCGACGGCGCCGACGACAACGCCACCAACTGGCTGGCTGGCATTCTGGGCACTCCGGTGGCCGAGTCGGAATTCGCGCTGCGGCAAGGCAAGTTCCTCGTACCGCGGCTGATGCACTGGGCACGCAACGGCCACCTGCCGATGCCGCGATCGGACGACTACGTGCTGGCTCCCTCCGAGCGCGGTGCGATCGACAACCTGCGGCTGACCGAAAAAGAGGTGACGCCGCCCGAGCCGCACGAGGTGCAGGTCCGGATCGAGGCCGCCGGCCTCAACTTCCGCGATGTGCTCAACGTGCTGGGCCTCTACCCGGGCGATCCCGGGCCCATCGGCGGCGACCTGTGCGGTGTCATCACCGAATTGGGTTCGGAGGTCACCCGATTCGAGGTCGGGCAGCGGGTGTTCGGCTCCATGCAGGGCGCCTTCTCCAGCCGGCTCAACGTGCCGGAGCAGTTGCTGGCCGTTGTCCCCGAGGGCATCAACCCGGTCGACGCGGCGACGCTGCCCGCGGCTGCGCTGACCGTCCGGCTCGCGTTCGACTGGGCGCAGCTCAAGCCGGGCGACCGCGTGCTGATCCACGCCGCCAGTGGTGGCGTCGGGTTGGCGGCGGTGCAGATGGCGCGCCAGAAGGGCGCGATCGTTTTCGCCACTGCCAGCACCTACAAGCGTGCGACGCTGCGCAACATGGGTGTCGAGCACGTCTACGATTCGCGCACAACCGATTTCGCGGACCAGATTCTCGCCGACACGGGCGGTGAGGGTGTGGACGTGGTGCTCAACAGCCTGACCAACGAGGGCTTCGTCGAGGCCACGGTGCGAGCGACCGCCCAGGGCGGCCGGTTCGCCGAGATCGCCAAGCGGGACATCTGGACTCCTGAGCGCATGGCGGAAGTTCGGCCGGACATCAACTACGAGATCGTCGCGCTGGACGTGACGATGATGACCGACCCGGCACACATCCAGCGGCTCATGGAAGAGGTGGCCGACGGACTTGCCAAGGGCGAGTGGACGCCGGTGCCCGCAGAGGTTTACCCGCTGACGGAGGCCAAGACCGCGTTCCGCCGGATGCAGCAGGCCCGGCACATCGGCAAGATCGTGGTGCAGATGCCGAAACCGCTACAGCCGCATGGGGACCGGACCTACCTCATCACCGGTGGCCTCGGGGCGCTCGGCTTGCACACCGCGGCGTACCTGGCTCAGCTGGGTGCCGGCGACATCGTGCTGACCAGCCGGCGTGAGCCGGATGCCGACGCGCAGCGCGCCATCGACGCGATGATGGAGCGCTTCCACTGCCGGGTGCACGTCTTCTCCGGTGACGTCGGTGACGAGTCCTCGGTTGCGGCGTTGCTCGACCGAATCCGTACGGAACTGCCGCCATTGGCCGGTGTGGCGCACCTCGCGGGCGTGCTCGACGATGCGCTGCTCCCCCAGCAGGATCTGGAGCGCTTCCGGAAGACCCTGGGCCCCAAGGCGTTCGGTGCACTGCATCTGCACAAGCTGACGCAGGACGACGATCTCGACTTCTTCATCGTCTACTCGTCGGCGTCGGCGGTGCTGGGTTCACCGGCGCAGGCCAACTACGCCACCGCCAACGCGCTGCTCGACGGCCTCGTCGCGCACCGCAGGGCACTGGGGCTGCCGGCGACGGCCGTCAACTTCGGTCCGTGGGGCCGGGGCGGCATGGCCAGCTCGCAGGCCGTGACCGCGAATCTGAGTGCGCAGGGCATGATGCCGCTCGAGCCGTCAGCGGCGCTGGCGGCGCTCGGCGAGGTGATTCGGCACGGTGCCGCGCAGGCGACGGTCCTCAAGGCCAACTGGCAGCGGGCCGCCAAGATGCTCGGCGGCATCCGTCCGCCGCTGCTCGACCAGGTGTTGCCGACCAGCGACACGGCGGCCGCCGGCGACAGCGAGCTGCTCCGCCAGCTGCAGGAGATTCCGGACGCCCAGCGCGCCGGGTTCATCACCGAATTCCTGCAGAAGGAGGTGCAGGGCTTCCTGCGCCTGGCCCAGCCGCCCGCGGCCACGAGCCGGTTCCTGGACCTCGGCACCGACTCGCTGATGGCCGTCGAGCTGCGTAACCGGTTGTTCGGGCAGTTCGGCGGGAAGTTCGACATCAGCCCGACGGCGATCTTCGACTATCCGACCCTCGGGGAACTCGCCGGGCACCTGGCGTCGCAGCTGCCGCCGTCGGATGCCCCGGAGGCGCCTGCTGCCGAATCCGAGGCGCGGGCCGGGTCGGACGACGCGCCCGAGACGCCTGCAGCCGCGACCGAGACCGAACCTGGGGCGGCGGACTGATCGCGTGAAGGTGAGGGGTGTGCATGCCATCTGGCGAGGCACATCCCTCACTTTTTGATATCTCACGCCTGGGATATCGCGCGAGGCCGAGGGCGGCCACGGACTGCGCCACAGATCGCATCGATTGGCCCAACAGTTATTGACGCCGTCGATACACTCGCTCCACGACGCAGCGACTGTCCGCTCGTCGCCCGCGTCAAGGGGGGCAGCCACGGATCATTGGATTTCGCGAAACTCTGCCCTGGGCGCCCCTGGGCGGTGGGGAGACCGTAGCGCCTTGCTTGTGTCCGATGCCGCCAGGCCGAGCAGGTGAAGTCAATGCGGCGTCTCGCGGTCTTAAGCTACCTCATGTATTTCCTGCTTGCGGCGAACTGTTGCGCTGCGGCCGGAAGTCCGGCACCGGGCCGTTCAGTATGCCCACCCAACCAAATCGTCGCCTGGGGCGACTCACTGACCTACGGCTTGACTCAGATCGATGGCGTGTGGCAGCAGGCCAAACCCACTATGCCCGAGACCATCGGCACCGATTTGGGCGTGCCAACCAAGAATCTCGGCCTGCCTTCGCTCGGGTCAGCTGAAATCGCGGTGCGGCAGGGCGGCCTGAGACCGCGAGTGGCCTTGAGCGGCGGGCGGATTCCCGCAAAGTCGACCACGCCGATTCACGTGAATGCGATAAGTCCCACCGATGGTTGGAGTCAATACCCGACTGCGGGGTCGTTGAAGATGCATGGTGTGCTGGCCCGAGTATCCGGAACGTTGGAGCACACGCTGATCCCGGGTGTCGATGACTTCACCTTTACTCCCGATGCTCCTGTGGACTCTGCAGTGCCGCTCCCCATGGGGTCCACGTTTACTGGCACCGATGGTGAGGAGTACCGAGGCTGCCTCGCGGTCATCTGGGCAGGCACGAACAATTCAACACAGCCGTCGGCAATCACTCGCGACATCGCCTCGATGGTCTCCGCTCTGTCCTCCCCACAGCATTACTTGATCATCGGAACCGTCCCCGCCACTATCGATTACCTGGCGAACGCATATGGCCCGAGGTTCGTTGATTTGCGTAGCTGGCTCGCTACGGACGGCCTGGCCGCCGCGGGCGCTGTGCCCACCGCCGCGGACACGGAAGCCATTGCGGCGGGGGTAGTGCCGCCGTCATTGACGGTGGACGGCACGCACCTCACACAGGCGGCCTACACCGCAGTCGGGCACTACCTCGCGTCGTTGATTGCACAGGCGCTGAACTGAATTGGGGCGACAATTGCAGGTCGGAATCACGCAGGCGCCACTCCTATCTGCCTGGGCGAGCTTCCCAGGCGAAGCTAGTCGCCCAACCAGACAGTGGAACGTAGGTCTGGCATGAAGTGGCGCAAGACGTTGTTGGCAGCGGTCATCATTGCGGTGACGAGCGTGTCCGGTTGCCTCTCACGACAGGGACCGCCCGCGGAGGATTCGACCTGGAAACGTAGCTTCTACTGGGGCACCGCGACTGCGGGTTACCAGGTGGAAGGCGATGCACGCGACAGCAATTGGCGCCGGTACGTCGACCGCACGGCGGGCAAGCCGGTCGCTGCGGGGTCCAGCCCCGGGGTTCTTCCGGTCGACCCATACAAGGAGGCCGATGACTTCCGGCACCGTTACCGCGAGGACATTGCCAACGCGCATGCCATGGGCGTCAACACGTTCCGGTTCGGCATCGAGTGGGCGCGGGTGATGCCCGAGCCGGGTAAGTGGGACGAGAAGGAACTGGCCTACTACGACGACGTCGTCGCGACGCTACGCGCGAACGGCATGACGCCGATGATCACGCTCATGCACTGGGTGTACCCCGGCTGGGTCGCCGATCGTGGTGGCTTCCTCAACAACGTCGCGGCGTTCGACGACTTCGCCACCGCGATCACCAAACGCTATGCGGGCCAAGGCGTGCTGTGGGTGAGTATCAACGAGCCCCTGGCCTTCGGCGCCATGGAGGTACGCACCGGCGCCATCAAGCCCGAGCAGTTCGCGACCTTCCTCGACCGCGTCGCGGACGCGCACCGCGCGGTATACCGCGCCGCCCACGATGCCGACCCGAGGGCCAAGGTCACCACCAACGAGGCCTACGTCTCGACGGAGGTGGTGGCGGAGTTCCTCAAAGCCGATGCGATGGGCCTGCGGAAGATGGGCTTGGACTGGCTGGTTCGGGAGTCGTTCTTCGACCGGGTCAAGGACACCCTCGACTACTTAGGGTTCGACTACTACACCGGAACAGCGCAGGATAATCCAGCTGCCGCCCCCGGAGCGGCGGCCGGGTGGAACATCAAGCTGCAGCCCGAGGACATTTACTACGTGGCCCGCCACTACGCCCAGCGGTATCCCGGGTTGCCCATCTACGTCGTCGAGAACGGCATGGTCACCGACAACGGCAAACCGCGAGCCGACGGCGTGACCCGGTCCCAGTACCTCAGCGACACCGTCTTCTGGCTGCAGCGCGCCAAAGCCGACGGCATCCCCATCATCGGCTACAACTACTGGTCCCTGGTCGACAACTACGAGTGGGGCAGCTACCGCCCCCGGTTCGGACTGTATTCGGTTGATGCCGTGGGTGATCCAGCGCTGCGCCGGGTGCCGACCGATGCCGTACCGACCTACACGCAGATCACCCGCGACGGCGGCACCCCACCGGGATACCGGCCGGTGATCCCGGCAGCGCACTGCTCGACGACCGTCGGCGCCGATAGTTGCGCGCCGCTGGATGTGAACGGGCCGCTGTCGCCGTTGAAGTAGTCTCGCTTCGCGTGGAGGCCGATAGGCTCGCGCAGGCCTTTCACATCTAGCTACAACCAGCGCTCCGGTAACCTTGGCCGGTGGACTGAATTTTCGCTGCCGCGCACATCGATTGAACGGATCGAACACGAACAATGGGAATTCCATTCTCGCGCCGCGCATTTATTCGGGTTACTGCCCAGAAGACGGCAGCTACCGCCGCTGGTCTACTCGCCGGAAGTCCGATCCAAGCGCGAGCGTATGCCGTTCCGATACCGACTTACTACGTATCGAACGCCGGCGACGACAGCAATGACGGACTGAGTCAACAGTCCGCTTGGGCGACCGTCCAGAAAGCCAACTCCGCACTCCCAGGAGACCGATCAATCGTCCTGTTTCGGCGAGGCGACACCTTCTACGGTGAATTCAGCCCGCCAGCGGGATGCGAAGTAGGGGCATACGGTAGAGGGGCCAAGCCCACACTCACTCTGTACAAACTGCTCGACAAGCCCTCAGCATGGCACGAGCATTCTCCAGGAGTGTGGATGATCGACCTGGGGTCTCCGGACACGCACGGCGGGTACAACACCACAAGCGACGCTAATATCGGCTTCCTCCTAGTGGACCAAGCCGTTAAGCCGGCCCTCAAATTCGACGTCTCAGAGCTACACCTTCCCTGGGACTTCTGCTGCGACCGTTCGAGCAGCACGCTGTACGTAAAGGCATCCGCGAATCCCACGACGTTGGCCAGCGAAATCAAAGCCGCCCCTCGCGGAGACGGATCCGGGGCCGCCATCTACTGCTTGGAGTACAGCAACAACATTCATCACATACACGTCACCGGTTCGGGCGGGCACGGTATTCGCGGACTCGGTAGCGGTATAAGCATTCACGATTGCCTGATCGACTATATCGGCGGTTCGATACTAGATATCGGTGACGGACATACCCGCTTCGGCAACGGTATCGAGAGCTGGATCAATGTTTCACACTGGACTATCCAGAACAACGAAATCGCACACGTTTATGACGTAGCGTGGACTGCTCAGGGCAACGATCCCAACGATGGTCCCGTCTCCTGGGAGGACCTCGTCTTGCGCGACAACTACATCCACGACTGCGGTCAGACGGTCGAATTCTGGTCCCAAAGCAGCAACCCGGCTTCGCAGGGCTTCGTGCGGGTCCTCGTTGAGGGCAACCGGTGCGAACGCGCAGGATACGGCGCGTTTTCGGAGGTTCGGCCCGATCAAGACGTCCGAGTTCAGCTACTCACATATCTGCTACAGACGCCCGTCGATATTACGATCCAAAACAACGTATTCGACGATGCGTATGCCGCATTCAGTTATCACGGCACAGAACCACCGGCAGGGTATATAACTCGCAATAATAAGATCATGATGAGGGCTGGCCGACTCATAGAATTTAAGCGCCCGGAGACGGTAGAACAGGCCGCTACCTGGCAGGCGCTAACAGGCCGCGAAGTCGGCTCCACGATCAGCATTCTGCACTAATCAGAGTTGACTCCGAAATGTAGATTTGCACTACGCTTATTCAGCATTGCTTCCGCAACCACCGACTACGGCACTCAGTGTCAGATGTTCTCCGGGATCGTATAAACCAGTCGAACAGGAGACCGACGCTATGTACGTGGCGGCGGCGGAATGCGCTGCACTGTGAGTGCGGCGGTGTTCGAACCAAAGTGCGACTGTGCCGGAAGCCGTTTCGTTCCATCTCAATTCGAGCCGACTTGCACCCGGTTCCGAACCCGCATACCGGTAGTTGTGCCGGACTGCAGCAATACGTTCCAGACTGACCGCGCAAGTACCGCTCGGACGTTGCCCAAGCCGGTCCCGACGCCCGTTCACAGCACTCCCCACAGCGTGAGCATCACGGCACGGTGCGAGTGTGGAGGCAGGACCCTGGGCAGCGCACCGGGCGCTCAGCACACGCGCCGAATTCCGCGCGCACCCGCACCATTGGCTATTGACGCCGACCATAATTTCTGCGACGCTCTTAAGAGGATCTCATCGTCGGAAGGCTCGGACAATGTCTGTTCTCGCGATGCATGTTTCGAACGCTACAGCTAGGTTGCAGGTAGGCATGGCCGCCTGCGCGGTGGCTGGAGCCGCCACGCTTACTCCGGTGGTGGCGCAAGCCGCACCGGTTCCACTTGCCCCGATAACGCACGTGGTGGACAACGTCATTCAGAGCCCACTCAAGTTCCTGCCACAGGCCACCTGGTGGCAGAACGAGCCCTGGTGGTGGTTTGGCCCTACGCCGAACCCCACACCGCCGGCGCCAATCCTGGTAGGGAGCTTCACCCCGCTGTCGATCATCCCGGGCTTTCTCCAGCCGCTGTGGAAGCAACTCACGGCCAACATTAATTTCTCGGCCTGCTTCCTCGGCTTTGGCGCAAAGATCGGGCCGTACGGCACCATCACGGTCTCGTTGACGCGGGGCTGCTGAACTTCCCGCGGTTTCGTTGAGCAACCGGTTCTTCTGTGGACAGAGCAGGGGATGCTGACGACGATGCATCTGACGATGGCGGCAGCATCGGCAGTGGTCAGTACCGTCGTGCGTGGAGCCGCCATCCTGTCCGGCTACTCGGACTGGCACTCCTTCTCGCTGTAATTGGATTTCTGTGCTGGTTGGGATTCGAAGGGTACTCAGCTAAATCCGACTTGGAACGAGCGCGTACGAGCGCCCAGCACTCGAAAGAAGCGCTCTCCAGCGGTGATCTCGACGCTGCCGTGCGCTTTGCCTCCGACGCGGAGGCAGCCGCCCGGCACGCGGACAGTGCGACGCGCTCAATTCCATGGGTCCTCGCCACGCACGTGCCATGGCTCGGGAGTCCATTCAAGACAGCCCAACAGATCTCACAAGTGGTGCTGGGGCTATCGAGTGACGTGATGAAGCCCGCAGCGGAGTTGGGCGCGGCGCTTTCTCCGACCCATCTGATCAAGGGTTCGCACGTCGACGTTCAGACCCTTCGGGACAAAGAACCGGCGTTGGCCAAGATCGCGTCGGAAGCGCGAAATCTGCAATCGGAAGCCGCCGCGGTCACAGAGCCTGCGTACCTGTCCGCACTTCGGAACGCGCGTTCCGACCTTCAAGCACAAATGGCCAAAGTCACCGGCCTGCTCGACAAAGCCACCCTCGCCGCCAAGCTTGCCCCGCTGTTGATGGGCGCAGACGGACCGCGGACGTACTTCATGGGATTTCAGACCAACGCCGAAGCCAGGGGAACAGGCGGAATACTCGGCGGATTCGCAATTCTTCATTTCGACAACGGTGCGCCGACGGTAAACGCATTGGGGCCCAACACCGAGTTGACAGGACCGTTCAAACCACTGGACCTCGGTCCGCAGTTCGACCAGGAATACGGCTACGTCAACCCGAGCACCGACTACCGCAACAGCAACCTCAGCTCACACTTTCCATATGCCGCGCAGATTTGGCGCTCAATGTGGTCTCAACAGACGGGTACGGATGTCGACGGCGTGATCGCCATCGACCCCGTTGCCCTCAGTTACGTGCTCGGCGCGACCGGGCCGCTGACCATGCCCGATGGCGAAACCATCACCACCGACAACGTCGTCGAACTCACCGAATCGACGGCCTACCAACGCTTCCCAACGGATCAGCGTGCGCGCAAACAATTCCTGCAGGACATCGCGACTACGGTCGTCAAGAGAATGACAGGTGCCATCGACTCGCCGCGACGACTGCTCGACGCACTCGGGAAGGCTGTGAGCGAGCGCCGGATCTCCATCTGGAGCGCCTCGCCCGACGAAGAAAAACTGCTTGAGCAGACACCACTTGCCCACACGATCCCTGATGACACATCCCCATATGCCGCAGTTGTTTTCAATAACCTCGCTGGCAACAAACTTGACTACTACCTGAGGCAGGAAATCACCTATGCGGCTGAGGGCTGTGTGGGCGATACTCGCGTCACGACGGTAACCGTTAAGTTAAGAAGCGTCGTACCGGATACGCCTCTGCCCCAATATGTGGCTGGCTCACTGGGCATTAAGAGCGGCGTCCCGATCACGTTGCCCAGCGGCTCTATGTTGACGTCAGTTCGGCTTGTCGCGACCAAGGGCGCACGGCTGATGGGCGCCTTCTCCAACGGCCAGCAAGTGCCAGTATTCTCCGGAATAGACCGCGATCACCCAACTTTCGAGATCCAAGTGGCCATTCCGCCCAGGCAGTCGGGAGTGCTGACCTTTCGCCTGTCTGAACCGACGAGCCCCGGGGCAGCTCGGGTTCCCCTACAGCCGCTCGTCGAGCAGACAGCGCCGGTGATCAAGGTTCCCGAATGCGCGCAGAAATGATTGCAGTTCCGCGTTTTCGCCAGCGAACTTGGCATATATTACGACACATCATCGACGCGCTGAGCTACCCGAACGTCGGCTGACCAGATCTTCCAACCACAACGTCTGGAGCCGAAGCGCTAGGCGATTAGACGGAGGGAGCAGAATTGAGTCTCCAAAATTTTGTCAGAATCCTGCGGCTGAGATGGATGACAGTAAGCGTCGTGGTTATTCTGGCAGTACTGGCCGCAATAGCGCTTACAGTCACAACAACTCCACTCTATAAATCGTCTACGCGGCTATTCGTTTCGACATATGCCGGCAGTTCGCTGATGGACACGTACCAAGGCAATCTCCTTTCTCAAGAACGAGTACGGTCGTATACCATCCTGCTCACCGGCGAAGCCCTTGCGCAGCGCACTGTGAGCGCGCTCCATCTTGATATGTCCCCGCAGGCATTGCGGCGCGAGGTAAGTGCTCGATCGAAGATGGGCACAGTCCTCATCGATGTGGACGTCCTCGATCCGTCCCCGGCTCGTGCACGAGACATCGCGAACACGCTGTCAGACGAGTTCGTCAAGATGGTCCGAGAGCTCGAAACCCCCGGTGACGGGAGCCTGCCCGACACGCGCGTGGTGATCGAGCAGCCTGCGGTGATCGCCAACTCTCCAACAGTTCCGAATCTGCCGCGAAACCTGGCATTGGGGCTGTTCGCCGGGATCCTGCTCGGCATCGCATCCGCTCTCGGACGGGACCTCATCGATAACACTGTCAAGCGGCACGAAGACCTCGAGGGCATCAGCGGCGTTGCCGTTGTAGGTGACATCCCGATGGACAAGGAGCGACGAGCGACCCCGGCAATCGCGTTCGGCACCGAGAATTCGCAGATTTCGGAATCGTTCAGAAAATTGCGCACTAATCTCAGCTTCCTGTCGGTCGACAATCCACCGCGGGTAATCGTTGTGACGAGTTCGATTCCGAATGAAGGAAAATCGATAACGGCAGTCAACATCGCCTTGGCGTTGGTCGAAGTCGAAAAGAACGTGCTTCTCATTGACGGTGACATGCGCCGGTCGGTTGCGCACAAGCATCTGAATGTCGATGGTGCAGTGGGGTTGAGCACCGTTCTCAGCGGTGCCGTGTCTCTGTCAGACGCGCTGCAGGATACACAATTCTCCGGTCTCACGGTTCTGGCCGCAGGCGCAACGCCGCCGAATCCGAGTGAATTGTTGGCATCGCACGCGGCCAAGAATCTCCTTGAGGAGCTTCGCGGAAAATTCGACTACGTAATCGTCGATACCTGTCCATTGCTCGCAGTCACCGATGCGGCCCTGCTGGCAGCGAATTCGGACGGCGCCCTATTGCTCGGGCGCTACGGCCAGACGCGGCGCGATCAACTCAGAAACGCTGTCGACGCCCTTCAGAACGTCGGCGCCACACTGCTCGGCACAGTGTTCACAATGACACCTCCGCGTGACCGTTCGTCGTACGGCGGCGCCTATTACTACTACGGCGACCGCCGTAGCGACCAAAAATCCCGCAAGACCTAACCCACCCCACGAGATGACCCTACGCAGCGTCGGCTCGACATTCGGCGACTTTGCCGCGGAACGTGCACCATTGGCGGTCACGAGAAGTTGGTGCCTGATCGCCGCTCTTTTGACGCTCACCGCATGCACGCCCAAACCCCCACCGTATGAATCCCGCGGAACCTTGCCGCCGAGCACCACAAGCCAGTCGGCCCTGCCTGGGCAGCCCGCGCCAGATTCGTCACCAAGTCAGGCGTCATTTGTCGAAGAATTCAATAGACCGAATACTACAAGTGGACTCGGCGACGGTTGGGAACTGCGAGGCATGCCTCAGAACGGAGCACCCTTGCTACCGGCAACGGACGGATACATCAAGGATGGATCTTTCACTTACGCCGGAAAAGGCGATGCGATTGCAGTGCGACAATTTCGCGCTGCTTTACGGAGTATCGGCGCAGAAGGCCGATTCAGCCGGATCAACCCGACCAGGCCGGACACCACGATGATGATCGGCACCGGCGGAGACAACAACCTCGAAACTGACATAGTGG
This sequence comes from Mycolicibacterium sp. HS_4_1, assembly GCF_054515875.1. Classification (NCBI taxonomy): domain Bacteria; kingdom Bacillati; phylum Actinomycetota; class Actinomycetes; order Mycobacteriales; family Mycobacteriaceae; genus Mycobacterium; species Mycolicibacterium sp. HS_4_1. Next base: position 305,451 of record NZ_CM137261.1, on the reverse strand, counting down.
TGTTTCTCGCCAACCGGACTTCTTGGGAGTTGAGAAGCCGTTTGGTGAAAGGCACGCTCAAAACTGTCGCGGCCGGGAACTTTACCCATCCGTTGGAGCTCGACCACCCCTACAAGTTCATCCTTAGTTGCACGGGCGACCATGTGACCGTCGAGGCTCCAGGACTCACCATATCCAAACCACTTCCACGACCCATCACACCTGGTGTGTATGGGTTTTGGCGCGAGTCTCCAAACCGAATTCCCGCCGGCGAAGTCTTTGACTTCGACAAAGTATGGGCTCTCGAAGACGGAGTAGCGACGACGCCTACGGCCCCGTCCACGACGAGCCCGGCAAACTGAGTACAAGGGTACGAAGCGACATGCACAGACTCCCGCTTACGCGGTTCACCGCACCCCAGCTGGCACTTGTCGCCTGGCTGCTATCCATCACCATGGTGCCGATCTGGATCAGCGTACATTTTGTCGCCACCACGCCGATATATTCCATAGTTGCCGCAATAATCATTGCGGTTGCAATCATCCTGGGCTATCGCATCCGCTTCACGCTGTTCGATGGCTACCTCGTGGCGATCTTGGTCGTAGCATCCCTGGCGATCGACGAGGTCAACCAGGGTGTGTGGGCAGAAATGGCGATTCGGTGGGTGATTCCGTATTTTGCCATCCGAATACTTGCAACTGCCACCGGTCTCCAATTTACAATTAATGCGCTCAGTCTGATTCTTGCTGTCGTGGGCGGTCTGGCGGTAGTTGAGTTCTTCTTTTCTTGGCACCCGTTCGTCAACTGGACAGTTGATTGGAACGCCAAATCCCCTGAGTTTGAAACCTGGCACCTCATACAGTCCCGCGGCGGGACCGATCGAAGTACATGGGCTTTTGGCCACTCAATCGCGCTCGGCGGCTCTCTTGTGCTTTCCATACCGTTCATCGCGCGGTCGTCCTTTCGCGGTCCGTGGAAAGTTATCATGTTTGCCGCAATCGGTAGCGGCATAGTCACCACCGGAAGCAGAGGCGCGATAATGGCAGCGGGGGTGACCGGTTGCTTGACCATCGCTTACCTCGCCAAGCAGCAAGCCGGCCGAACTATAGCCGTGCTCACAGCCGCCGCATCAGCGTTGCTTATCGTGCCCAAGATTATGCCAATCATCGAGGAGTGGGCAGCGGGAACCTCAACCGAGGAGCAGGTCAGCGCCATCTATCGAAGCTACTTGTACGAAACGTATCTCCCTGAAATTAGATGGTTCGGAAGATACCCAGACTTCGTTCCAGGCAACACATCGCTTGATTCCGTCGATAGTGCTGTTCTCTATCTCGGTATCACCTGGGGCTGGATTATTACCGCAATGATCGTGCTGCCGTTGCTCGTCATCGTGCTGCGCGTCGTAGCGGGCCGGGGATCTGCGGCAGAGATCGCACTGGTCGGCCAGATACCGCTATTCCTGACCGTTGGCCTGATAACACAATATGAAAGTCTGGTCTTCATCGTCGCGGGATTGGCCGTTCAGTTCATAAAGAGCAAGCCAATCGTTTTGGCACACTCAGATGATCGATCGGACGTTCCACAAGATGTCGATTTGAAGGGTCGTCCGATCAAACCAGATAATGCAGCCACCGGTAGTTGAGCCGTCTCCTTGCACAGGCAGTCGAGATGGTGACGCAGCTCGTCCTTACACCGACGCCGATGTACAACCACGAGGATCACACATGGACAGTCGCCGAGATGCGATCATTGGCAAGCTCGTGCGGGCGGCAGCGAAGGACTCCTCATTAGTTGGCTTGATTGGTAAACGCCTCATGGCGCGGCTGCCCGCCAGCCGGGGATACTCTCTCATGCAGCAGGTTCAGCTGGGTATCTTGCCGCGCCCGGCCTATGCGTACACGGCGATATGCGCCAGTGAAACCGCGGTGCGACTAGGTTACAAAGAAGTCACTTGGATCGAGTTCGGCGTCGCCGGCGGAGCGGGACTGCTGACATTGGAGAAAATCAAGTCTCACGTGGAGAGGGCGCTACCGATCGACGTTCGTATCATCGGATTCGACATGGGGTCAGGATTGCCGACGCCCGTCGACTATCGCGATTTGCCATATGCCTGGAAAAGCGGATTCTACGAAATGAACATCGCCGCTTTGAAAAGCCGTCTGTCGACGGCTGAACTCATCGTAGGACCCATCTCGGCAACGCTGCCGACCTTCATCGCGGAAGGATCGCCCACAGCCCCGATTGGGATGATTTCTTTCGATCTAGACTACTATAGCTCGACCGCCGAAGCGTTCAAGATATTCGATATCGGAATAGATTCCATTCTGCCGCGAGTGTTCTGCAATATGGATGACGTCATCGGGTCTGGCGAAGTGTTCTCGGATTACACTGGAGCGCGTCTAGCCATCAGTGAATTCAATTCGCTAGGCGAATCCCGCAAGCTGTCCAGGTGTCACGACTTCGCGCAGTTCGCCTACGAAAGATGGCAGGAGAAAGTCATGGTGTACCACGATTTCGGGCACACACGATATTCCGAATATGTCGGCGACGATGCCGGCGGACAACTCCCGATCTGATGCGATCGGGGGTGACCGGCACGGTGGGCACCCGCAGAATCGAGCGCCCGGCCCATCTCATCACGATATCGTGGCGCCCGCGACTGAGCGTCTGTCGTCGCAGATCGCGGTAGGCCAAAGGGATACGAGCTCAGCGTCGCCGGTCCGGCCGCGCAAACATCACCTAACTTTTCTCGCTTCAACCTTCTCTCGCTTCAACAAATCGCAGAAAATTGACGCCCGCGGAGCTAGGCTTCCCCGGAGGCGAGGAGACCAACTGTGGCGTCAATACTGAGGAAGTATCGGCGATTCAACCGGCGGCGGTATCGCGCCGCCGCACATTCGCATCAGCGGCTGGATCTTCAGGGTCTGCGCATGTTTGCGATGCTGACGATTTTCGCTACCCACCTGTGGCATTGGCCAGAGGGAGGGTTTGTGACACTCGACGTGTTCTTCGTGATTTCGGGGTTTCTGATCACCGGTAATCTGCTGCGGAGCGCAGAGAGACAAGGCAGGGTCCCTTTCAAGACGTTCTATTGGAACCGAATTCGCCGGATCATCCCCGCGGCCACCGTTGTTCTGCTACTCACGTATGCGGCATCGACGTTGGTATTTAAGCCATTCCGCACACACGAAGTGGGCGTGGATGTGCTGTTCGCATTCGTCTTCATGGCGAACTGGCACTTTGCCGCAATAGGTACCGACTACTTCAACGCGGATGATTCGGTGTCGCCGCTCCAACACTATTGGTCACTCTCGGTTGAGGAGCAGTTCTACTTCGTCTGGCCCGCGGTGATTTTCCTGATCAGCCTCGTCGTTCTGCACAAGTCATGGTCCCATCGGCGCAGGATGCAGCTGGCCGGTGGCGCCATGACAATAGTCATAGTCGTTTCGTTCGCTTGGGCTGTCTATGAATCTGCCGCGTGGCCGGCACGCGCGTACTTCGATACCTCCACGCGGGTTTGGGAGTTGGGCACCGGTGCTATATTGGCCACCGCCACCGGCGTCTTGGCCCAGATTCCAACGATGGTCAAGCCAGTTCTGTCCTGGGCGGGACTGGCTATGATCGTGGCGAGCATCATATTCATCACCAACCCTTCGATGGGTTTTCCAGCGCCGTGGGCGCTCCTGCCTGTCGCTGGTTCGGCACTGGTGATCGCAGCCGGCGTTGGTGGCGAACCTCAATATCAGCCATTCCTGCGGAATCCAGTCAGTACCTACCTAGGAAACATCTCGTATTCGCTGTATCTGGTGCACTGGCCGGTCATCATCTTGCTCGGAGCGCTAATGGAGCCCTCCGCGGCGTATTACGCCACCGCCATCGCACTGACTCTAGGATTGTCGATCGCGTCGTACCACTTCATCGAAGAGCCCCTGCGCCGCATCGATTTGGATCAGTTGCGCAAAGCACGGCGCGCACTGGAACGTGGCCGGGTCGCGCTACGCCGCCCCACCAAATTTGCTGCGATCACGGCCGCCACCCTGCTGACTCTGGCGCTGACCGCCTACGTCCAGCGACCGGACGCCTACCGACATTCAGCCGTCCAACCAGACGTTCTCTCTGTCGCCGCATCGCACGACGACACCTTCATAGAGCCCGCTGACTCACCAAAGGCCAACCAACTCCACGAGGAGATCCTCGCGGCGCTGAGGGTCCTCAACTGGCCTCAACTCCACCCTTCGGTTGAAGAAACCGTCAAAGCGCTCACTACTCCCAATGAAGTTCACCAATGCGGAACCACGGTGCCTCTACCACCTGAATCATGCACCTGGGGTTCCGCAACAGCAGACACCCGCGCTGTGGTCATCGGAGATTCGGTCGCACTCGGCTACCTTGGCCCGTTACGCCAGATTGCGTTGGACTCCAATGGCGGATTCCAAGTACATAGCGAGGCGCAGTACGCGTGCTATTTCATCGAGCAAGCCATATCTTACAGTGACCAGCCATTGGTTGACGCATGCGCGAGAAAGAAGGAGCTGGCCGTCAACTACATCAATAGTGTGCGACCTGACATTGTAATAATCTCCCACTTCGCTGGCCCCAAACGATTGGTCAGCACCGGCGAACTACTCAGCCCGCAGGATTGGGCTGACTCACTACGAACATTTATCGATAGATTCCGCTCGAGCACAAAGAAGATCGTCTTCATTGCACCGCCACCTGGTGGAGTGTCGATAAGTGAGTGCTACGGAAAGCACTCAAGCTCTCCGGAGGATTGCATATCCAAGGTCGGCGAGAGTTGGAAATCAGTCGCTAATGCGGAACGGCAGCTCGCGGAGAGCATCGGTGGAGCATGGATCGACTCGCAGCCCTGGTTCTGCGCCTCTGGGCGCCTTTGCCCCAGCTTCGTGGGCACAACACTTACCAAGCACGACATTGCGCACATGACGATTGAGTATGGAGAGAAGATCCGACCGGTCATCCTGGAGTCCCTGACGACATCCGGGATACTCGGTTAGCACTAGAGCTGCTCTCGCTGGTTGATCCGTTTGGCGGCGTGCGCATTTCTTCTGCCCGGCACTCCGCCGCAGCATTCACCGCGACAGGGAGACTTGGCGGCCAGGGCAACCGCGCTATCCAGGGCCAGGGGTAGCGCCGTAGAAACTGCGCATTACTGCTGTAGCGCACCGATCCACCCGTCGCCGACCGCTCAGATCAGATAGCCACCGGAGCCGGCGGTCGGCGGTCGGCGGAGCACCAATACGCAATCGGATAAGCCCAGATCCAACCGCCCAAAACTCAGCAGTCGGGAAACGGCACCCAGTGCCGCGAAGCTCACGTCGAGCAACCGGCTGCGCGCCCGCAACCCCGTCTGCACCGGCCCTTCGTAGATCTCATCGTATGCGATTTCAAGATCATGCTGGGTGGCCCAGGCGCGCAGCCGTGCCGGAGCGATGCTCGCGCGAAAAAAGGTGGGAAATTGGTCCCATTCGTCAGTCCGACGTTTGTCGCCGACGATGTGCCGGTAGAAGAGCGCGTGCACGAAGAAGGGAGTGCACTTGGTGAGCATGCCTTTCAGCGACCAGAGGTGCGGGAAAGCGAGCACCAACCCGCCGCCCGGATTCAAGGCGGCGGTCATTCTGTCGAGTGCCGCAATCGGCGCAGGCAAATGCTCGATCACGTCCCAACAGAGAATCAGGTCGTAGCCCGACACGGGCACAGCCATAGTCTGCAGGTCTCCGAGGATCTTCTCGTCCAGCGCTGTGTTGCGATCAAGCTGCCGTTGTTCGATGTCAATGCCGACAAGTACGCGCCGATTTGGCAAGTCGACTCGGCTGAGCGAACCGCAACCGGCCTCCAGTACACGCGGTCGTTCGATGCCGTCCAGCACTTGGTCGACGACATCTTGAACGCGGGGATGCGGGTCTCCATGGCGTCCTCGCAACTGCCGGGGAAGGTTCAGCGCATTGACCACCGTCTCATTTTACGGCCCAAAACTTACCTTGCGGGCAAATTCATCGGACTTGGCCCTCCACGGAGAACAGAGGAGATCCGAGCTGCCCCTGTGCAATTCGCTCTCGCTAGGCTGACCGACTCGGTACGGCGGACTCGATCGTTCATGCCGCCATTTCACCGTATTGCCCATCGCCTATGAAGCAGAGCTGGAAAACTGCCGAAACCCATGCCAAGTCCCTCGAATAGCACTGCACACCTTCGGGATTCGACCCTCGCCCTCACGAAGCGCACGGGCAATGAGCCGCAATGACTCCACTGCACCGCGACCCGAGATCAGCCGGCGTCGTGCTATCCCGGTGTCGCGTGCGTAGACGAACCGATTGCGGGCTGCCCAGTAGTAGAAGAGCCGGCTCTGTCCGCAGCCCGACGAAGCCCCCACCGCATGCCACAGCCGCGCTGCCGGAACCACCCCCAGCCGGAGCCCTAGACCTCTGGCCTTCCAGGAGAACTCGGCGTCCTCCCAATAGAGGAAGTAGCCATCAGAAAAACCGCCGACCGCACGAAAAACAGAAGCTCGCATCATCGGCGCGGCACCCGTCACAAATTCGGTCTCAAACGCCTCCCGCGGCACAAGCGCGGTGGGGGCGCCGTACTGGCGGTGCGCCACCCGTATCGCGACTCGGTCAACATCACCCCCGCAGTACCAAATCCACTCTGTGCCACCGGCTCCGCTGAAGATGAGCGGAGAGATGACATCGAACTCGCCTACATCTAGTGCACTCTCGAGGCGTTCCAGACAGCCGGGCTCGAGTCGGGTATCGGGATTGAGGAGCCACAGCACGTCGGACGACTCGATCCCGTTCTGACCGGCCAACACATTCATACCCGCACCGAACCCGATGTTCTCGTTGTTGGCGTGGAGGGAAACCGAATCCAATCCGGACAGATTGTCGCGAAGTTCGCGAAAGTTCCCCGGCGCAGAGGCATTATCGAGCACGTGGACCGCCACCCTGCGTCCACGCGGTGTACGCGGCGGAAGCCGTCGCACCAGACTTGACGTCATCGCCGGCGTGTTGAAATGAACTGTCAGTACATGCAGCGTGCCATCGGCCGCGCTACTCATGGACCGCCACCCGGTCCGTCCTGATGAGCAGATCGCGCCATGCTGCGGCCGCCCGTTCCGAGTAACCCTCCGCAGAACGGATCTGCGACTCCCGAGCGGTCGTCGCCGCTGCCACAGCCTGCAGCCAGGAGTCTGGGTCAGTCCAGTTATCCACCGCGCCTGGAAAATTCGGCCCGAGGATCGTCGTCAGAAAACCCGTACACCGTCCGACGGTGGGCACACCAGCTTCGAGCGCACGCAGCGCCACTCCACTCTGAAAGTAGTGCTTGTAGGGAAGTAAGACTGCGGCGGCGGACCCGAGCAGATCAAGGAACTCGGTCTCACTGATGAAGCGGTTGACGACATTCCAGCCAGGTATAGGCGGCCATCCACGTCCGGCCACCGTGGGTGTCCAGCCGGCGGCTCGCAGGGCCGGCGCAATCACAGACATGACGTCCAGATCGCGTGCAGGCTTGTACTGACCGAGGACCAGAATGGAAGTCCGGCTTGCCGGCCCCCCCACCCGCTCCGGCACTCTCATCGGATGCGGCACCAGGTGGATGCGATCTGGACCAACGTGCCTGACCGCAGCATCGAACGCCTCGGGACTCATCGTGACCAGATGCGGCCATCGGGAACCCGATAGCCGAATGGCACTGGCCGCAGCAAGCGGGGTCAGCCCGTCCTGCCGAGCAACCGCTTCAGGATCATGCATCGCGATGAACGTCTGCTGCGTGCGATGGCGCCACAGCGACATTTCCCACCAACCGGTCAGGGGCCAGGCAACGACGTTGGGGGCTCCCGAATGAACGTATCGGCGAACATTGCGTACGTGAGCGCCGAGCGCCTGCACTTTTGCGAGACGGTTCGCGCCCACCTCCCCGTTACGAGAGGGCAGTCGGACGCACGCGATGCCGCCGGCGCCAAGCGATTCGGCCAAGCGTTCGACAAAATGTTCGGAGACGTTGTGCAGCGGACTGTAGATCCGTACGCAAGCGTTACCGAGCTCGCTCAACTGACCTTCGCCACTTTCGAAATCACTTCAGTTTCCCTGGCCTTCCGCACGTGCAACTCGTCGCGGACGTCTATTCTCGGCAGAATAGCAGCAGCGCGTCGACGGCAAGGCTGAATACGACTGTTGTGAGGGCAGGCTGCAATATTTCAAGCGTCCGTCAGGAGTGCGTATGAGGAGCACCGAAGAAATATTCACCGAGACCATCGCGGTCAAGCAGCGCATCCTCGGTGATCCTGTCTTGCTGGCGACCGTACATGCGGTTGAGGCTCGGATAATCGACCGCTATCGATCTGGCGGCCGCCTCTTCATATGCGGCAACGGAGGCAGCGCGGCCGATGCCCAACACTTCGCAGCCGAGCTAACGGGCCACTTCATCTTCGATCGGCCACCACTCGGAGCCGAAGCGCTACACGGAAATTCGTCGCACGTTACCGCCGTGGCGAACGACTACGACTACGACACGGTCTTCGCCCGCGCCCTTGAGGCGTCGGCGCGACGGGATGACACCCTGGTCGCCATCAGCACCTCCGGTGATTCTCCAAATGTGCTCCGAGCCGCGGAGAAGGCCCGAGAACTCGGTGTCAAAGTGGTGGCCATGACGGGGGCGACCGGCGGCAAACTCGCCGAATTCGCCGATTTCTTGATAAATGTCCCGTCGACCGATACTGGTCGCATTCAGGAATCACATATAGTGTTCATTCACGCCATTTCAGAACATGTCGAATACGCGCTCTTCGGATCACTTCAGCACAGCTGCTGAATATTCGATCGTCCGAGACATCGTTCGCGCTCGAACTGGCCGCGAATGGTGTCTGTTCATTGATCGAGACGGTGTCATCAACCGACAGATCGTGGGCGATTACGTACGCAGCTGGGCTGATTTCGAATGGTTGCCAGGGGCTGCGACCGCGGTGGGCGAGCTCTTGGAGTGGGCGCCTCACGTAGTGATAGCAACGAATCAACAAGGCATCAGCAAGGGGCTGATGTCCGTCGACGACGTCGCGGATATCCATCGGCATATCCGAGTGGCAACATGTCGTAATTCATTGGAAATAAACGCGTTTCAGGTGTGTCCTCATCTTGAGTCCGACCACTGCCCGTGCCGCAAGCCCCGGCCCGGACTTCTCCTGGAATGGCTGGATCACCACCCCGACGTCGATCCGACACTGAGTGTGATGGTCGGCGACGGTGCCAGTGATATTGCATTGGCCCAGAACGTCGCCACCCAGACTGGCGGATGCATCGGCATCCATATCGGGCCGCCGGCGGACTCGGCTGTTGGCGCCGCTGCCGTCTCCTTCAATTCACTCCGAGAATTTGCGTCAGCGGTAATATCTGTTGCAGAGGAACTCCGCTAGGGAGGAACAGAGCTCATGAAAAGAGTGCGTGGGCGCGCCCCATTGCGTTTGGGCTTGGGCGGCGGTGGCACCGATGTTGATCCGTACTCCTCGGAGTACGGCGGACGAATACTGAACGCGACGATCGACCGCTACGCATACGCGTTCGCGGAAGCTGGGTGCGGCGAACACATCGCCTTCCAGTCGCCGGATCGCGACTGTTCCGGCGAGGCCGACATCGCCGAGCTTGGTTGCCTTGAAGAGAAGTTCCCACTTCACGTCGCTGTGTACCGGCGCGTGATGGCCGAGTTCAACGGCGGGACACCGTTCTCGTTACGCCTCGCCACGCAAGTAGACGCCCCGCCAGGGTCTGGTCTAGGTTCGTCGTCCGCTCTCGTTGTGGCCATGCTGATCACTACCTGTGAGCTGATCGGTGTCACACCGGGTCCCTACGAGCTGGCACGGCTGGCGTGGGAAGTCGAACGGATCGATCTCGGGATGGCCGGCGGTTGGCAGGACCACTACGCGGCGGCATTCGGCGGGTTCAACTACATGGAGTCGCGACGTGGCGGGGAAGTGGTTGTGAATCCGCTACGCATTCGTCGTGAGGTCATCGCCGAACTGGAGGCATCATTGCTGTTGTACTTCGGCGGAGTGTCCAGACTGTCGTCTGAAGTGATTGCCGAGCAACAGAAGAACGTGGTCGATGGACACGAGGACGCGCTTGACGCGACCCACACCATCCGCGCCGAGGCGCTCGAGATGAAGGACCTATTGGTGGTTGGCGACATCCCAGGCTTCGCCGATTCGCTCTTGCGTGGGTGGGAGGCGAAAAAACGCTTGGCATCCCGCATTTCGAACTCCGATATTGAACGCGCCTACGAGGTCGCCGACTCACACGGCATGATTGCCGGCAAGGTGTCGGGCGCCGGCGGCGGCGGCTTTCTCATGATGATCGTCGAACCGCATCGCCGGATCGAAGTGGTGCGAGGGCTCGAGAAGGAATGCGGCGGCTCAGTAGCCCCATGTCTGTTCACCAAGAGCGGCGCGGTCACGTGGCGGATCCCCGAGCACAAGTAGCCAGCAATGTCCAACAATTCTCACCACCAAGAGCTACCGCTGACATGACCCTGATCAGCGACCGGGCCAAGTCACTCGGCCAAGTCATCATGCGCGCGAACAACCGGCGGCGGTTCCTTAGCAAGCTGCCCACGGGCGCTGAGGTGTTCGACATCGGGTGCGGCAACGATTCCCCATACCTCTTCAAGTCTATTCGCCCGGATATTCGCTACATCGGACTCGATGTCGCTGACTATCACGTCGATCATGACCCCAAAGAATATGCCGACCAGTACCTCGTCGTACCGCCGAGCGAGTTTCTCAGTGCGATCGAGCAGCGCGAAGGCGAGTTCGACGCGGTCGTGAGTTCACACAACCTCGAGCACTGCTCGGAGCCTGACGGCGTTGTCACAGCGATGGCGCGCGCGCTGCGACCCGATGGCCGCATCTATCTCGCATTCCCGGCTGCGGACACCGTGAACTTCCCGTCAAGAGACGGCACGCTGAACTTTTACGACGACGACACGCACGTGCAGCCACCGGACTATCGACGCGTCATCGGCTTGCTGACTGCTGCAGGCATAACGATTAACTTCGCGGCAGAGCGCTTCCGCCCCCCGAACTGGGTACTGGTTGGCCTCATCAACGAACCGCTTAGTCGCATTCGCAAGAAAGTGTTGCGCGGGACGTGGGCGTTGTACGGGTTCGAAACCGTGATCTGGGGAACCAAGTCGTGATCCTTCATCAGGTCCGCCAAACCTACGTGCAAATTCGGCCACGCTCGTACCCTGAATCTGCACCGGCCTCATAGAGTTCAGGCTGTGCCGGCCAACCCCGGTTGGGTCTGCAGCTTACGTCCAAACACAGCGAGGGCCCGTCCTCCCCATAGCGCTCGTGAAAGATACCGCTCGTGAAAGGCGCCTCCGTTTCGCGATGTATGTCCCCGACGAAGAGCGGCTGACCGCAAGCCCGCGTAGCACCCCCAACGGGGATTCGCCGACCTCAGAGCCCCTGTGTGCTGAATTCCCGGTCGACTACCGATCAACACAAGGGATCCGATGAGGTCGCGAGAACTAGCCCGATTTCTGTCGGACCACGCAGGCGCCGCGCGGTACCGCATGACAGGCAATGCGCTGGCGTTCGTGCACGAAACTCACCAGGAACTCCCGACCCAACCCGACTGCGGCAGCCGCACTCTAGTACTGTTCGCGCATTTCGACCTACAGGGCATTGTCGATCCCTACGTTGTCTACTATCTGGAAGCCCTGCACCGATTGAATGCAACGATCGTTTTCGTGTCCGGGTCACCGAGGATCACAGCTGATTCGGTTGCGTCTATTCGATCACTCTGCGCGGGTATATATACGCGTCGCACGCTGTCACTGGACTTCGGGTCATGGCATCTCGCGTGGAACATCCTCAAAGAATCCGCATGGACGCTTGGCCAGTTCGATCGCCTGGTCATAGCCAACGACAGCGTGTTTGGGCCGCTCTATCCCATCGAAGAGATGTGGGGCTCGTTCGACGGTGCCGATATGTACGGCGCCATCGAGAGCTTTGAACAAGTGCGGCACCTCCAATCATTCTTCCTGGCATGGGACCTCAACCGTCGCACACGTCCTTTCCTTGAAGATTTCTGGAACGGGTTCGAATACACAGTGAACAAGTGGGAGTTGATCAAGAAGTATGAACTGGGGTTATCCGTACGGGCACGCGAGGCAGGACTCGTCACAAAACCGTTCCTCTCCGCCGAAACCATCCAGAGAGCCCGACAGGAATCGGCCGAATTCGCTTACGCCCCGTGTTTCGTGGAGCGCGGCAACAGCACACTGTTCTTCTGGGACGGCCTGATCGAAAAGTTCCGATTCCCCTTCCTCAAAGCGTCATTGCCACGCCTCAACTATCCGTGGCATGACGCTTTGGCAGACCTCGACGAATTCATCGAAACACACACACCGTACCCAGCGAAGCTAATCCGCTCGAACGTCGAGAGGTTGGGCTTAGAACAAAATCGGTAACTGTGAATACAACGCTGGAACCTGGACAACAGGCGAGCATCACGAGGGCTACGAAACAACCGCTTCACCGCAGTGATAAGGAGTAGAAAAAGAACCGCGGCAAACCGGAGCAGGCTACGGCAACCTGCCGTAACAAGGCGCGAAAGGCGGTAGCATTCGATGGCCGACGATCAGGGAATCGGGACAGGACAGCACAGCATGACGGACACCCGCGAACAACAGCTATACATCGAGCTTCTCAAGCGCGTGCTGACCCGATACGGGTTCAGCGAAGGTGCCCTTCGGGAAGTTCGCCCGAGAAAGAAGATCTACTTTCATCCGCTGGCCAGAATACTGCGAAAACAAGGGTTCGTGCTGGCGCGCCCGGAGCCCTATGATCCGGTTCGGCGCGAATTAGGACGCGACTGGCCTGCGCACGCGGAGACGATGGTGGGATTGCGTAGGCTCGACAATCTACACGATTGCATTAGAAACATCGTCGACGACGGTGTTCCCGGCGATCTGGTCGAAACTGGGGTATGGCGCGGCGGATCCTCGATATTCATGAAGGGTGTCCTCACGACCTACGGCGAAAAGCGAGATATATGGCTGTGCGACTCATTCGAAGGCCTGCCACCTCCCGATGAGGTCAACTTTCCGCACGACGCTGGAATCCGCCTCGACCAAGCATCCTTCTTCTTAGGGGTGACCGAAGACGCCGTCAAGCGAAACTTCGAACGTTACGGTCTGCTCGACGACAACGTGCACTTTGTCAAAGGATGGTTCAAAGACACCCTAAACATGCTTCCCGTGGAGCAGATTTCGCTGCTCCGCTTGGATGGCGATCTCTATGAGTCGACGATTCAGGCACTTGATCCGCTCTATCCGAAGCTCTCGGTCGGTGGTTATTGCGTCATCGACGATTACGGCAACATCGAGGCGTGCCGGCGCGCTGTTCATGACTATCGGTCCGCGCATGGTATCCAGGATGAGATCATCGACATTGACGGCTATGGCGCCTTTTGGCGCAAGACCTTGTGACGAGCGGCAGTCACCCGGTGAGGGTGTTGAGGAAATCAGTCGCTGACTGGAATGCGGAGAGTACGCTGCGGAGTCGGCCCGCACACAGCGGGCGCGCACCGCGCCAAACACGCGTCCCACGCTCATTTGGCTGCGCATCAACCAATTCCGCCCGTCCACCGCAACCGTTGGCGCGGCGTAGCCACCGTCAGGTGGCGACCTCGGTCGCGCGCCCGCCGAGGCGACGGCCAATCTCCGACAACTCGTCATACAAAGTGCGATGGCACAACCGCACGACGAGCACGCCGGCGGCCACGCTGAGCGCAGCCCCAACAACCAGCACGCCGATACCTTCGCTCGGTACGAACCGCGCGGTGGCGAGATATACCGCTACCATCCACGCTCCCGCGTGAACGGCAGGTACAAGCGACAAAATTTGAGCTCGTACCGGCATATGCAAGACCCGCTTTCGGATGATCCACTCGATCGGAAGCAAGAGGCCGGTCGCGGTTGAAAGACCAACAGCAACGCCGAAGACCCCAAAGGGTAAACCGGCAAGAATCCCTACGGTCGTGACGGCAGTGACCAATAGAGCATATCGAAGCGCGAACGTCGCTCTTCCAAATCCAAGCAGTAGCGATGCGGTCGAGCATTTGTAGACCGCCTGCACCGCACCCGCCAAAGTCATGACCTGAATAATTGGTACCGCGGAACGCCACTGCGGCCCGAAGAAGATGGCGATCCATTGAGGCGCGGCCACCGCCACGAGCGCCATAGCCGGTACGAAAAGTATGGCCAGCGCGCGTATGGTTCGGGTCATTTGAATGCCCGCACCCGCGGTGTCGCTGGTCATCCGAGAAAATCCGGATAGCAGCACGGGTCCCACGCTGGCTGTCGCCAGCGAGACGGGCAGCATCAGCAACCGGTAGGCTAGAGCGTAATTCGCGAGAGCAATCGGCCCCCAACGCCATCCGATCAGGACATTGTCCACGTTCGTCGCGACAGAGTTCAACAGCACACCGGTCGCAGATGCTCGCCACGAGAACCCGAATAGTTCCAGCACGTGGCGCATGCGCAGATTCGGCCTATACGCCACACCCAGAACACTAATAACTAGTAAGCCGATGAGGTCGGTACTGATTAGTTGGATGACTACCGCCCACGCATTGTGCCAGATCAGCGCTGCTACCAACCCGAGTGCTCCGCCAGAGATCACTCCCAGCGTATCGACGACAGCGATGGTTCGAAACTGCATAGTCCGGATGAGCATCGCCCGCGGGGTGATGGCTGCAGACCGAATCACCAATTCGATCGACAGGACAGCCAACATGGGTCCGAGCGCCGGAGTATTCATGAATGAAGCCCACAGCGGAGAAATGGCAGCAGTCGCGGCAGTGAGAATTGTGCCGATTGCCAAGTTGATGGAGACGGTCGCGCCGGGCATTTCGGGCGGGAGCGACGGACGCTGAATCAACGCCGCCGAGAACCCCTGGTCAACCAAGATGCAGACGATGGCAATCAGGACTGTGGTTTGCGCCGCTACCCCGTATTCGTGGGGCCCAAGCAGACGTGCCAGCAGGACTGTGAAGATCAGACGAGAGCCTTCGCGCCCGAACATCGAGATGATGCTCCACCGCATTCCGGCACCCAGGCCGCCTGTAGCCGTCATTTCAGCAGATCACTGTCGTGAAGCCCATAGGTGCATTCGGCCGAGGCTACTCAACCGGACCTGGCCCCAGGGCCTCAGGAGAATCGGATCGCCGGAAGACACTCGCGCGGTCGCAGATAGCCTGGAATGTTTCAAACTCAATCACCGCGTGACATCCCTCGAATGACTGCGGACATAGATTTGCGACCGGAGCCGCGCAGTCGACTTCAGTTTTGGTTGAGTGTTGATCAAGCGCTCAGTATTTGGCGATTCTTCCGGAAGAACCGGCGTTTGAAAATCTGGATGCGGTCCGTCCAGACTGACTATCACTTCAGCTAGATCTGCCTGATTGCGAGTGAGCACAGCATTCGCGGGAGGCCGCGCAATGCGGCGTACCTTGGCAGTGGAATCCAATTTGGGTTCCGTCACATCAAGTCCAGATTCCGCGCAGAACTCAAGTAATTTTCCGAACCAAATATCTGGTTGTTCAGTCAGCTGCGCGTAGTCGGCAAATAACACTGGATGCCCCGCCGCAGTAGTAAGCATATGGCGAGAATGACGCTCCCAAATCGCCAGGCATAGCTCCATACTCAACCCGTCCCGCCGCGAAATACTCGCGGCTACGCCCAACGGGTCGCGGTAAGGGAGTAGTAGCGGTTCAATACCGAGCACTCGATCCCAGAATGGCAGCAAGACCGTTAGACGCGGGTCTTTCCAAACCCAACCCCCTTGGCCTCCGAAAGCGTTACGAAATATCTGTCTCGCGCGACTGGTGCAGCTGCCGATGGAGGCAAGGTTTTTGGACTTGTTGCGCTCAGCAGGGCACGGCGTCCACCAATTCTGACTCGTGGCGGAAAGAAGACGGTCGTTGAATTCGACAAGACTCGCACTTTCCCAATATCCGTCCGGGTTCCATTCGTTGCCACTCATCATGTCCGCGCCGCGCGGAGGACGGAGCCCAGCTTGTTCGGCTAACGCCGCCGCCGTGGAAGTACCACTCCTGCCGACGCCGGCAATTATCAGCCCAGCCACCATCTGTAAACCTCATCGATAGTGCCCAATCGGAGCAGCCGATAGCCGGATCAGGACCACGGATATGACCAGTACCTGGTAGGCCGTTAGATTACCGATCTAACGGCCAACCTGCGCCGGTTTTCAGAGAAATTACTATCAGACGCCGACCAAGCCGGGCCAACTCACGGGGCTACTCGGGGACTCGCTGCCCTCGACGCAGAAAAGTTGTGCTACAACACCATTGAATGCCTTGCCATCACGATCCGCACAGCTCATTGCCCCAATGTCATCGCCGCCAATCAAGTTGAAACCCATCATCGCCGCGAGGAAAAGCGCGCTAGCCTCTTCGCGTTGGGCTGAGGCCGCACTAAGATTTGCGCCGGATTGCCTGTGCGCTGCCAATTAGTTGAGAACTTCACCCGTTAGCGGCCACTATCAGTTAATCGTTAGGTATTCTTCGTACCGTGACCTCCCGGTGGAGCGAATCGCAGCGCGATGTTTGGGCAGCCTATGCCGAAAAGGGGGCGGCCTACTTTGGGAGTGAGCGGGCCGACTACGTCGCTGAGCTCCCGCCAGGTGCGAATGTGCTCGAGATTGGGTGCGGCTCCGGCGCGACCGGAGCGTCGGCACTCTCGTTGGGTCGGGCTGCGAGCTACTGCGGCGTCGAGCTGGAGCCGTCGGTCGGAACGGACGCGGCAGCCAAGCTAACCGAGGTAATCGTCGGAGACGTAGAGGCTATCGACCTGCCATGGTCGCCGGCATCGTTCGACGCGCTGATCCTGAGCGAGGTTCTTGAGCACCTGCGTGATCCATGGGCCACGTTGCGGAAGCTGCGGCCGCTGCTGAAGTCCGGAGCCCTCGTTTTCGCAAGCTCACCGAACGTCGCCCACCAACGGATAATCCGAATGCTGATCGCGGGCGACTGGCGCCTCGAAAGCGAAGGCCCCATGGACGCGACGCACCTGCGGTGGTTCACTCCATCGTCGTACGCCGCGATGTTCACTGAGTGCGGCTTCGTCGTTGACACCGTCCAACCGCTTTCGCCTCTGACGACAAAGCAGCGGATGATCACCGCGTTTACCCGGAGGCCATATCTCTTCTGGTGGCAGATCGACTTGCGCGCACACGTTCCATCGTGATGTCGTGCTGCCGCCCTCGTCGGGTCGGCTGATCGCCGGGAGCCAAGGGCTTCGAGCGGCCGCGCCGTGACCAACACGGCGAGTGCGCTGGCGTCGGGCCGTCCACTGTCGACAGCATAGCCCGTGCAGCGGATATATCGCTCGCTCATACACCGATCGGTGTCGATGCGTATCGCTGCGATGACAGCGACAGGCTCGTTCAAGCTAGTCGAATGTGACTGAGCCGCAAGGTATGCAGCGGCCTGACACGCCTGCTAGGTATTAGGTCCGCCAGCAGTTCGCCCTGGATCCCGTAGACGAAGGCCCGGCCCTGCGCCAATTACTAAACCAAGGGCGAAGACTCGACGTTAGACGGCCCCTTCACAGCCCTTCAGTGGGAACCACTCAGGATGCGATGCCTTCATCTGAACGCAGATGTCGGGGTTTGCGCGAAGCCATGCCTCCTGAGCCGCTGCCTTCTTTGCGGCGCGGCCGACTGGACTGCCCGCTGAGTTACCAGCCTCTGTTGCGGATGCGACAGTCGCGTTGCAATCCAGCGATAGGAGCAACTTGGCCGGGGTGTTTACCGCACCGAAATGCGAGGCCGGCCGAAGCACCTGATTTACGACAATGCAGTCGTTCCGCGCCAGCTCTGTGCCGATGGTCGTCGAGACCTCGAATGGAAATTTCCACTTCGACAACGCCCCTGAGGCCTCGCCATATGTTTTGCCGACCATCGACGGCACAGTTGCACCAGCAGGCCCAGCACCGGCCCACGCACCGCCCAAAATAAACAAAGCTATTGCGTAACTGCGAATTTTGGCCACGATGCCTCCTAGAGAGCCTTGAATGAAATGTGCGTGCAATCGCTCGGCGTTCGGATCGCTACATCGCTAGTCGCCGCGGACTGACCTGACTGGGAACGGGGATACTCAGCGTCGAAGAACGGCCGGCAATGGAATGGACCCTGGCATGCGCAGTCGCGCCGTGCGTCTCCATCACGGTGCGCATAGCAGTGTCATAGCTGCGACTTACCTGCGCCCACGCATAGTGCTGTGCGGCGCGCTGCACGCCGGCGCTTGACTCTTGCTCCCGCGCCGCGCGATTGTCCATCAGATGAAGCACCGTCTTGGCGATCAGCTCCGGGTCATCCGAGACAAACTCACCGGCCGACCCGAGCACCTCCCGGTTGTAATCAGTATCGCGCGCCAGGATGGGGGCACCGGCGGCCATAGCCTGCACCAATGCCGGGTTGGTCCCACCGACGCTATGCCCATGGAAATAGAGACCCGCATGCTGCCACAGCGCGAGCAGCAATTGTTCGTCGTGGACATGCCCAAGCCAGGTCACGGAAGGATGGACAGCCAGCCGTCGTGCAGTGTCGTCCAACTCACCGCCATATCCGGAGCTGCCCACGATCACCACCGGGTACCGCTCAGCAATCACAGGGACCGCTTCAAAGAACTGCGACACGGTGTTTTCGGGCACGAATCGTGTTACGACAAGGACATATTCGCGGCGTTCCACCCCCTCCGGAACTGGCAAATCTGCGGCGATATCGCCCCCGTATGGAATGAATGTCCCGTCGGCACCGAACGTTTCTTTCCAATACTGCGCGATCCTGCGCGCATCGAAAACTAAGCCGTCCGCCCATTTCGCCGTACACACGGCCGCTTTTCTGTAGACCTTCTTGGCCACCGGACTCCACTTGTCGCGCTCCCACTCCAGTCCGTCGACATTCACCAGGGTCGGGATGCCGCGCGCACGAAGAATTGGCAGAAAGTATCCATTCGCGCAATTCATGATCAGCGCAACATCCGGCTTGCGCGCTGCCGCATCCAGCGCAGCCGTCAGTCCGTGCGACAACGTGCTCAGCTTCTGGGTCTCCAGACCCCAGGTGATTCTCCGTTCGATGCGCGCGTCGAGCATGAGGTCGTCCGGCTTCGTGGCACCGCGCCTGCCGTACACCGTGACGTCCCAGCCCATATCAGCGAGGTCCGGCGCAATTTTTCGGACCGCCGTCTCAAACCCCCCGTAATAGCTGGGGTAACCGCGTGTTCCGATAATCGCGACTGAAGACATCAGGCCCCCGATCTAGACCGAATACCCACGACGACTAAAACGACTTCTAATGCTCAACTCATAGAGCTCATATGGAAGCCATGGATGATGCCGATGCTACGACTACAAGCATCTGACCGATGCGATTTCGCGAAGCTTTTTGTCAAAACGTCAATATTGATCTTGAATGTATTACCTAGCTTTATTAAGCATTTCAACGAAGAGCAATCATCGGTCCATTAACATTCCGGTTTCACAATCACGCCACATCGCGCATCGGCCGATGCACGCTCATTTACCCATGCGTTAAATAGCCGCTGGTCAGGTGCACTGGGCCGCTTTGCCGCCAACCGCGCAGCCCGGTCAGCCCCGTTCAGCCGCTGGCCGCGAAGGAGTGACCGGTCCAGCCACCAGCAACGGTTTGGCACGATCCCCTCACCTGATCGATCGTCCGGTCCCTGCCCAAGCGCCGTGACGGCCACCGAGGTTCGAAGCGTCACAGTCGATAACGTCGACACGTATCCCGCAGGCCGGTCGACTTCGATCGGCATACGCCGAAGTCTGTTCACTGCGCCTTAGAAGAGGCCGTTCGACCGCCAGCAAGATCCCGGCCGCCTGCTCGCGCATAAGTCGAACGCAGCCACCCAAGACACGGGCATACCAACCGCCGGCGACGAGGACTGCCCCGACACCAGCGCACCACTCTGGATCGTCCCGGAGCGAACGCTGATTACATCAGGTACTGACCGTTGAACCACAGTCACCGCTCAACAACACGCCACTGCTTGTGCGTGGCCCATTTCTGGCCGTCGATCGGCAGCCGATCCCGCGCCTTCAAAAATGGGCTTTCGATGAACCGCCAGGACAATAATGCGGCGACAAATGTCAACGGAACACCGATAATGCCGAGCGGTATGGGATCCGCGACTCCGAAACGGAATCGAAGGACCATGTATATCGGGTAATGCCAAATATAGAGCCCATAGCAGATGCGACCCAGGAATACCAACGGCGGCGAACGAAATACGTGATGAGGAAGCGTCTGTTCCGGGAGCACCAACGCGGCAATCAAGCATGCCGAAGCCAACGTGAAGAATACCGAGATTCCCGCGTACATCGCACGATTGTGCTGATCCATCGTGAATCCGCCAACGACCAGTACGACCAGGGAAGGGACAGCCAGGTACTTTGCGGTGCGCTGAAGCGCTGCGCTCTGGCGCACCGCGGGAATAGCCATCGCAACACCCAGCGCGCAACCCATCAGGAGAGCGTCGCCGCGCATGTCGGTTCCGTTGAACAAGCGAGCCTCGGACGCACCGTGAAAGGTGGTCCAACTACGCCAGCTCGCAGAGCCGACTGCAACGAGTACCAGCAGCGCGACGAGCCGCATCCGGAGTCCGATGGCCTTCAGCAACAGCGCGAGTACGACAGGCCACACCAGGTAGAACTGCTCCTCCACGGCCAGCGACCAAGTATGGCCGAGAAATTCGGGCATCGGAACCTCGAACGCTCTGGTCCAGTTCGATACATAAGTAGCTGCCACCGCAGCTTGAGTAAGTTGTCCACGGAAATCGAAGAGCACTAAGTACGCGACAACGACAAATGTAGCAATCATCGCGTAATTGGCGGGGAATAGCCGAAGAACGCGTCGCAGGTAGAAATTGCCAAAACCGACGCTCCCGGTCTTTGTCCACCGTTTAAGCAGTAGCGACGTGATCAGATAGGCGCTCATCACGAAGAACATATCCATGTACAGAAAGGCGCCAGGGCACCAAGCGAAATTCAGGTGCGCAACCAGAACACAGAGCGTAGCGGTACCGCGCAAGCCGTCGAGACCGGGGTTGTAGCCGAGCGGATACCGACTCGGATCGTAACGGAGCCATTCAGGAAGAAATGTCATTCGTCGCCCCCCGAACGGACAGCGCGGTCAGCTGGCTGCACATACAGGAAACGCATGTTGACACCCCGTGGGCCTCGCATCAACGCCCTGAGGCACTCACTGCATCACGTGGCAGACACAATTCTCGGTCAAGGAGATCGAGCAGGTACCACCCATAGCCGGATTTCACCTGACGCTCCGCGCGCTCGCGGAGCTCATCATCGGTGAGGAAACCCTGTCGCCACGCGATCTCCTCTGGCACACCGATTTTCAATCCGCTACGCCGTTCCATAGTGCGCACAAAGTCTGCAGCGTCTGTCATACTGTCGACCGTGCCCGTGTCGAGCCACACCGTGCCACGGGGCAGCACCTCAACATGTAGCCGGCCCTGCTCCAGGTATCTGCGGTTGACGTCGGTGATCTCATACTCCCCCCGCGCGCTGGGCCGCAAATGCCGCGCGATCTCGACGACATCGTTGTCATAGAAATACAAGCCGGGAATCGCATAGTTGCTCTTGGCGATCTTGGGCTTCTCTTCCAACGATATGGCGATGCCCTGATCGTCGAATTCCACGACTCCGTATTGACTGGGTTCCGCCACCCGGTAGGCAAATATCGCCCCGCCATCGATCTCGTTGAAATCCTGGAGTTGCGTACCCAGTCCCGGGCCATACAAGAGGTTGTCACCCAGTATCAACGCGACTTTCCCGGACCCAATGAAGTCAGCACCTATGGAGAACGCCTGCGCAAGCCCCTCCGGCGATGGCTGCTGCGCATACGTGATCGACACGCCGAACCGTGAGCCGTCGCCCAGCAGTCGCTCGAAACTGGGTGCATCGAACGGCGTGGTGATGACGAGAATGTCGCGGATGCGCGCCAAGAGCAGCGTAGAGAGCGGGTAGTAGACCATCGGCTTGTCATAAACCGGTATCAACTGCTTGGACACACCCAAGGTGATCGGATGCAGCCTCGTACCCGAGCCTCCCGCTAGGATGATGCCCTTCATGGGCCTATCGTGGCACGCAGAAATCGCGCGCACACGGTTATTGACGTTTGCGTTAGGGCTGTTCTGGGAGGTCAGGCTGCGCATCTTGTTCGTCTGCACCGGTAACATCTGCAGATCGCCTACGGCGGAACGACTTTCAGTCCGAATGGCCGCGCAGATGGGTATTCCCGACTTCACCGCGACGAGTGCGGGAATCTACGCCGTGATCGGACATCCGGTACACGAGCTCGCCGCTGACGTCCTGACCCGACTGGGCGGAGACCCGACCGGTTTCGCCGCACGGCAGCTGACCCCGCCAATCGCCTTTGACGCCGACCTCATCCTCACGATGACCGAGGTGCAACGCACTGCGGTATTGGAACTGGCGCCGCGACAGTTTCGAAAAACGTTCACCCTCGGGCAAGCCGCGCTCCTGACGTCTACCTACGAGCCACGCACGGTCGCCGACCTGGCCGCGCTGCGTCCTCGCCTGGCCGAGCATCACCCGGTTGAAGTCGCCGACCCCATCGGCCTGGATCGCGAAACGTTCGAGGCCGTGGGCCAGCAGGTCGCCGCGCTGCTGCCACCTGTTCTCGCACTATGCCGGGACGCGGCTCAGTAGACGTAGTTCGCGTAGGGCGCGTTTTCCGGGTTCTTCATCTCCCAGTCAAGAACTCCGTTGTCACGCCGAATGAAGTCATCCACTCCCAGTTCGACGAAGCGTTCGTGAATACGGTCGTTGTAATGGAGCATGAACGCGCGGACAAGGCGCTGGATTTCAGGATTACGGGTCCGCTGTGTGTTTCCGCATGACAAATTGTTGTTGTACTGGATGTATCCCCAGTTCTTGATATGACACATACGTGTCGTGAGGAACGTTCGGAGGATGAGTTCGTAGTCTTCACAGGTGTGCAATTCGGAGCTGTATCCGCCGGCAGCCTGGTATCCGCGGCGGGTCCAGGCTCTGAAATGGTTCGGCGCCGCAACGATATGACGAATGGTCTTCGAGTTGACTTCCGGAGAATTTGCCACCAGATACATGGAATCCTTGTGGTATTCACCTCGGTAGCTGCCGAATCCGAACCCCCAGCCTTCCGGGAATGTCGCGTTCTCCCCACTTTCCAGAATGTCGGCGCAGTCCGAGTAGAAGAAGCCGGCATCGGGGTACTTTCGGTGCGCCTCAACCAGGTGAAATAACGCATCGGGGAGCAACTCGTCGTCATGGTCCAGCTCGAGCAGCAGGTCACCGATTGCGAGGCCGCACGCCCGTCGCTTCACTTCGCCGATCGCCCCCGACGGCCGATCACCTCGGTGAACGCTGATGCGGTAGTCGCTTCGTGCAAGTTCTCGCAGCTCATCGAAAGTCGCGCCGTCGTCGGGTGAATCGTCGTAGATCACCCACTCCCAGTTGGTGTAGGACTGCGCAAGGAGCGACGATAGAGGGCGATTAATCTTCGGCCCCGTAAGGTAGGCAGCGGTGAAGACGCTGACTAGTGGCTGATCCGGAAATCTCCGCTCCGTCGCATTAGCGACGTAGTTGTGAAGTATTTGCTCCGCAACATTTGAGAAATCGACGTCATCCAGGGAGAAGTGCAGCCACCGCTTGCGAATTTCCATGGGCGCGTTCATAAGTTCGGGAAAGGACTCCTGATCTTCGCCGAACGTGATGAAAACTTGCGGACGATGTTCTACAACGATACCGCCAAAATTCGAAGTACTGTCGAATGCGAAGATGTCGAACCGATCGGCTTCCGTCTCAAACCCGTGCCGTAATCTTATTTTGTTGAGTTTTTTCGAGTCGGTCAAACCGAACGCGCAGACTCTAATCAAATCGAATGACATCTCAATCCTGTCGCAGCGCTCAGTGTTGGCCGTGATTCGTCGATGCTCGATGCTCGCGCGGGCGGGTGTGGTGGCAGCCAATATAAATGACGTGCGTTTCCAGCACGAGCGGTTTCGCATCGGATGGACGAGCCCCTGAGAGGCTTGCCGTCCGCAGCCAACCACAGCCGATCCTTTGCTGACATCCCCGTGCCGCGTCGGGTACACGCTGACAACGTCGCGGTTCGCCGCCCCGTTTTCTCGGCGCGCCCACTTTCTGGCCAACCACGAAGGCTTGAGCCGGTCCCGTAGGAGCCCGCCTCGGCCAGCCGGCGGATCCAATATCGGGGATTCGCCGAGATAATTGACGCATGCGTTCTAAAATACCCGCAGCTTGGAGGTCTGCGCGGCGCGATGGGTCGTGGTTGTAGGCCGTCAGAGCTCCATGCCGAGGAAGTGAGGTAGCTCCTATGGCGCGTCATCGGAAGTCAACAGCACGGCTGAGCAAAGCGCTTTCCAAAGCGCTGTTGACGATGATGGCGGCGTCGACGGCCGTCGGCGCGGTCGGTGCGCCGGTGGCGTCGGCTTTGCCAAAAGATCCGAATCCCGTCCCTGGCCAGCCCCGTCCCAATCCAAGGCCGATTACCGCTGGCCCGCCAAAGCGTCCGCCGCTACCTGCCGGCGCGCCATCTGCAGGATCCACGCCGACGCCCGTCGGGTCGACGTCGAGCGGCTCGGCCGCGCCCTCATCACCTGGGCCAACTGCGCCTAGCACCAATACGAACGCCAACCCTGGCAGTGTCCCGGCGCCACCGCGGTGGAGGCCGCCGCCGTGGGTTCGCCTACCGCCATTCCCGTGGCCGCCGAAACCGCCCCACCCACCTGGCCCACCCGGCCCGCAAGGTCCGCAAGGCCCACAGGGGGCGCAGGGCGCTCAGGGCGCACAGGGGGCCACTGGTTCGACGGGGGCACAAGGAGCTACCGGCGCCCAAGGTACGACAGGAGCTCAGGGCGCCACCGGTGCGCAAGGAGCCACCGGAGCTCAAGGCAGCACGGGCGCTCAAGGTGCGACCGGTGCTCAGGGAGCCACGGGTGCGCAAGGAGCCACCGGAGCTCAAGGTGCAACAGGTGCACAGGGCGCGACCGGCGCAACAGGCGACACCGGAGCCACCGGCGCCCAAGGTGCAACCGGAGCCACCGGAGCCACCGGAGCCCAGGGTGCAACAGGCGCGCAAGGCGCCCAAGGCGATACCGGAGCCACAGGCGCTCAAGGTGCGACCGGCGCAACAGGCGACACCGGCGCTCAGGGCGCGACCGGAGCCCAAGGTGCGACCGGCGCTCAGGGCGCGACCGGCGCAACAGGCGATACAGGTGCCGCCGGCCCACAAGGAGCCACAGGCGCAACAGGTGCGCAAGGCGATACCGGAGCCACCGGCGCCCAAGGTGCAACAGGCGCCCAGGGTGCGACCGGCGCTCAGGGCGCCACCGGCGCAACAGGCGACACCGGAGCCACCGGAGCCCAAGGCAGCACCGGCGCACAAGGCGATACGGGCGCTCAGGGTGCGACCGGCGCAACAGGCGATACAGGTGCCGCCGGCCCACAAGGAGCCACAGGCGCAACAGGTGCGCAAGGCGATACCGGAGCCACCGGCGCCCAAGGCACGACAGGCGCCCAGGGTGCGACCGGAGCAACAGGCGCCCAGGGCACCACCGGAGCCCAAGGCAGCACCGGCGCCCAAGGTGCAACAGGAGCCCAAGGCGCACAAGGCGATACCGGAGCCCAAGGCAGTACGGGCGCTCAGGGTGCGACCGGCGCAACAGGCGATACAGGTGCCGCCGGCCCACAAGGAGCCACAGGCGCAACAGGTGCGCAAGGCGATACCGGAGCCACCGGCACCCAAGGTGCAACCGGTGCACAGGGCGCCACCGGCGCAACAGGCGACACCGGAGCCACAGGCGCCCAAGGTGCGCAAGGCGATACCGGAGCCACCGGCGCCCAAGGCACGACAGGTGCCCAGGGTGCGACCGGCGCAACAGGCGATACAGGTGCCGCCGGCCCACAAGGAGCCACAGGCGCAACAGGTGCGCAAGGCGATACCGGAGCCACCGGCGCCCAAGGCACGACAGGCGCTCAAGGTGCAACAGGCGCGCAAGGCACCACCGGCGCTCAGGGCGCGACCGGCGCAACAGGCGACACCGGAGCCACCGGCGCTCAAGGTGCAACCGGTGCACAGGGCGCCACCGGCGCAACAGGCGACACCGGAGCCACAGGCGCCCAAGGTGCACAAGGCGATACCGGAGCCACCGGCGCCCAAGGCACGACAGGCGCTCAAGGTGCAACAGGCGCGCAAGGCACCACCGGAGCCCAAGGCAGCACCGGCGCTCAGGGCGCGACCGGCGCAACAGGCGATACCGGAGCCACCGGCGCCCAAGGCAGCACCGGCGCACAAGGCGATACCGGAGCCACAGGCGCTCAAGGTGCGACCGGAGCCCAAGGCAGCACCGGCGCCCAAGGTGCAACAGGAGCCCAAGGCGCACAAGGCGATACCGGAGCCCAAGGCGCTCAAGGTGCGACCGGAGCCCAAGGCAGCACCGGAGCCCAAGGCAGCACCGGCGCTCAGGGCGCGACCGGCGCAACAGGCGACACCGGAGCCACCGGCGCCCAAGGTGCAACCGGCGCACAAGGCGATACCGGAGCCACAGGCGCTCAAGGTGCGACCGGAGCCCAAGGCAGCACCGGAGCCCAAGGTGCGACCGGCGCTCAGGGCGCGACCGGCGCAACAGGCGATACAGGTGCCGCCGGCCCACAAGGAGCCACAGGCGCAACAGGTGCGCAAGGCGATACCGGAGCCACCGGCACCCAAGGCACGACAGGCGCCCAGGGTGCGACCGGAGCAACAGGCGCCCAGGGCACCACCGGCGCCCAAGGCGATACCGGAGCAACAGGCGCCCAGGGCAGCACCGGGGCCCAAGGCGCACAAGGCGATACCGGAGCCCAAGGCAGTACGGGCGCTCAGGGTGCGACCGGCGCAACAGGCGATACAGGTGCCGCCGGCCCACAAGGAGCCACAGGCGCAACAGGTGCGCAAGGCGATACCGGAGCCACCGGCACCCAAGGCACGACAGGCGCTCAAGGTGCAACAGGCGCGCAAGGCACCACCGGCGCTCAGGGCGCGACCGGCGCAACAGGCGACACCGGAGCCACCGGCGCTCAAGGTGCAACCGGTGCACAGGGCGCCACCGGCGCAACAGGCGACACCGGAGCCACAGGCGCCCAAGGCAGCACCGGCGCACAAGGCGATACCGGAGCCACAGGCGCTCAAGGTGCGACCGGAGCCCAAGGCAGCACCGGAGCCCAAGGCAGCACCGGCGCTCAGGGCCCGACCGGCGCAACAGGCGATACAGGTGCCACCGGCCCACAAGGAGCCACAGGCGCAACAGGTGCGCAAGGCGATACCGGAGCCACCGGCACCCAAGGCACGACAGGCGCTCAAGGTGCAACAGGCGCGCAAGGCACCACCGGCGCTCAGGGCGCGACCGGCGCAACAGGCGACACCGGAGCCACCGGCGCCCAAGGTGCAACCGGCGCACAAGGCGCCACCGGCGCAACAGGCGACACCGGAGCCACAGGCGCCCAAGGTGCACAAGGCGATACCGGAGCCCAAGGCGCTCAAGGTGCGACCGGAGCCCAAGGCAGCACCGGAGCCCAAGGCAGCACCGGCGCTCAGGGCGCGACCGGCGCAACAGGCGATACAGGTGCCGCCGGCCCACAAGGAGCCACAGGCGCAACAGGTGCGCAAGGCGATACCGGAGCCACCGGCACCCAAGGCACGACAGGCGCCCAGGGTGCGACCGGAGCAACAGGCGCCCAGGGCACCACCGGAGCCCAAGGCAGCACCGGCGCCCAAGGTGCAACAGGAGCCCAAGGCGCACAAGGCGATACCGGAGCCCAAGGCAGTACGGGCGCTCAGGGTGCGACCGGCGCAACAGGCGATACAGGTGCCGCCGGCCCACAAGGAGCCACAGGCGCAACAGGTGCGCAAGGCGATACCGGAGCCACCGGCACCCAAGGCACGACAGGCGCTCAAGGTGCAACAGGCGCGCAAGGCACCACCGGCGCTCAGGGCGCGACCGGCGCAACAGGCGACACCGGAGCCACCGGCGCTCAAGGTGCAACCGGTGCACAGGGCGCCACCGGCGCAACAGGCGACACCGGAGCCACAGGCGCCCAAGGTGCGCAAGGCGATACCGGAGCCACCGGCGCCCAAGGCACGACAGGTGCCCAGGGTGCGACCGGCGCAACAGGCGATACAGGTGCCGCCGGCCCACAAGGAGCCACAGGCGCAACAGGTGCGCAAGGCGATACAGGTGCCGCCGGCCCACAAGGAGCCACAGGCGCAACAGGTGCGCAAGGCGATACCGGAGCCACCGGCACCCAAGGCACGACAGGCGCTCAAGGTGCAACAGGCGCGCAAGGCACCACCGGCGCTCAGGGCGCGACCGGCGCAACAGGCGACACCGGAGCCACCGGCGCCCAAGGTGCAACCGGCGCACAAGGCGATACCGGAGCCACAGGCGCTCAAGGTGCGACCGGAGCCCAAGGCAGCACCGGCGCCCAAGGTGCAACAGGAGCCCAAGGCGCACAAGGCGATACCGGAGCCACAGGCGCTCAAGGTGCGACCGGAGCCCAAGGCAGCACCGGAGCCCAAGGCAGCACCGGCGCTCAGGGCCCGACCGGCGCAACAGGCGATACAGGTGCCACCGGCCCACAAGGAGCCACAGGCGCAACAGGTGCGCAAGGCGATACCGGAGCCACCGGCACCCAAGGCACGACAGGCGCTCAAGGTGCAACAGGCGCGCAAGGCACCACCGGCGCTCAGGGCGCGACCGGCGCAACAGGCGACACCGGAGCCACCGGCGCCCAAGGTGCAACCGGTGCACAGGGCGCCACCGGCGCAACAGGCGACACCGGAGCCACAGGCGCCCAAGGTGCACAAGGCGATACCGGAGCCACCGGCGCCCAAGGCACGACAGGCGCACAAGGCGATACCGGAGCCACAGGCGCTCAAGGTGCGACCGGAGCCCAAGGCAGTACGGGCGCTCAGGGTGCGACCGGCGCAACAGGCGATACAGGTGCCGCCGGCCCACAAGGAGCCACAGGCGCAACAGGTGCGCAAGGCGATACCGGAGCCACCGGCGCCCAAGGCACGACAGGCGCCCAGGGTGCGACCGGAGCAACAGGCGCCCAGGGCACCACCGGAGCCCAAGGCAGCACCGGCGCCCAAGGTGCAACAGGAGCCCAAGGCGCACAAGGCGATACCGGAGCCCAAGGCAGTACGGGCGCTCAGGGTGCGACCGGCGCAACAGGCGATACAGGTGCCGCCGGCCCACAAGGAGCCACAGGCGCAACAGGTGCGCAAGGCGATACCGGAGCCACCGGCACCCAAGGTGCAACCGGTGCACAGGGCGCCACCGGCGCAACAGGCGACACCGGAGCCACAGGCGCCCAAGGTGCGCAAGGCGATACCGGAGCCACCGGCGCCCAAGGCACGACAGGCGCCCAGGGTGCGACCGGCGCAACAGGCGATACAGGTGCCGCCGGCCCACAAGGAGCCACAGGCGCAACAGGTGCGCAAGGCGATACCGGAGCCACCGGCGCCCAAGGCACGACAGGCGCTCAAGGTGCAACAGGCGCGCAAGGCACCACCGGCGCTCAGGGCGCGACCGGCGCAACAGGCGACACCGGAGCCACCGGCGCTCAAGGTGCAACCGGTGCACAGGGCGCCACCGGCGCAACAGGCGACACCGGAGCCACAGGCGCCCAAGGTGCACAAGGCGATACCGGAGCCACCGGCGCCCAAGGCACGACAGGCGCAAGGCAGCACCGGCGCCCAAGGTGCAACAGGAGCCCAAGGCGCACAAGGCGATACCGGAGCCCAAGGCGCTCAAGGTGCGACCGGAGCCCAAGGCAGCACCGGAGCCCAAGGCAGCACCGGCGCTCAGGGCGCGACCGGCGCAACAGGCGATACAGGTGCCGCCGGCCCACAAGGAGCCACAGGCGCAACAGGTGCGCAAGGCGATACCGGAGCCACCGGCGCCCAAGGCACGACAGGCGCCCAGGGTGCGACCGGAGCAACAGGCGCCCAGGGCACCACCGGCGCACAAGGCGATACCGGAGCCCAAGGCAGTACGGGCGCTCAAGGTGCAACAGGCGCGCAAGGCAGCACCGGCGCCCAAGGTGCAACAGGAGCCCAAGGCGCACAAGGCGATACCGGAGCCCAAGGCAGTACGGGCGCTCAAGGTGCAACAGGCGCGCAAGGCAGCACCGGAGCCCAAGGTGCGACCGGCGCTCAGGGCGCGACCGGCGCAACAGGCGATACAGGTGCCGCCGGCCCACAAGGAGCCACAGGCGCAACAGGTGCGCAAGGCGATACCGGAGCCACCGGCGCCCAAGGCACGACAGGCGCCCAGGGTGCGACCGGAGCAACAGGCGCCCAGGGCACCACCGGCGCCCAAGGCGATACCGGAGCAACAGGCGCCCAGGGCAGCACCGGGGCCCAAGGCGCTCAAGGTGATACAGGTGCCACCGGAGCCCAAGGAGCCACTGGAGCCCAAGGAGCCACCGGCGCAACCGGCGATACCGGAGCAACAGGCGCCCAAGGCACCACGGGTGCCCAAGGTGCGACAGGCGCGCAGGGCGATACCGGAGCCACTGGCGCAACCGGTGCACAAGGCACCACCGGCGCCCAGGGTGATACAGGTGCCACCGGAGCCCAAGGAGCCACCGGCGCACAAGGCGCGCAGGGCGATACAGGTGCCGCCGGCGCAACCGGCGATACCGGAGCAACAGGCGCCCAAGGCACCACCGGGGCCCAAGGAGCCACCGGGGCCCAAGGCGCTCAAGGTGATACAGGTGCCACCGGAGCCCAAGGAGCCACTGGAGCCACCGGCGCAACCGGCGACACCGGAGCAACAGGCGCCCAAGGCACCACGGGTGCCCAAGGTGCGACAGGCGCGCAGGGCGATACCGGAGCCACTGGCGCAACCGGTGCACAAGGAGCCACCGGCGCCCAGGGTGATACAGGTGCAACCGGAGCCCAAGGAGCCACTGGAGCCCAAGGAGCCACCGGAGCAACAGGCGATACCGGACCAACAGGCGCCCAAGGCACCACGGGTGCCCAAGGTGCGACAGGCGCGCAGGGCGATACCGGAGCCACTGGCGCAACCGGTGCACAAGGAGCCACCGGCGCCCAGGGTGATACAGGTGCCACCGGAGCCCAAGGCACCACCGGGGCCCAAGGAGCCACCGGAGCAACAGGCGATACCGGACCAACAGGCGCCCAAGGCACCACGGGTGCCCAAGGTGCGACAGGCGCGCAGGGCGATACCGGAGCCACTGGCGCAACCGGTGCACAAGGAGCCACCGGCGCCCAGGGTGATACAGGTGCCACCGGAGCCCAAGGCACCACCGGGGCCCAAGGAGCCACCGGAGCAACAGGCGATACCGGAGCAACAGGCGCCCAAGGCACCACCGGGGCCCAAGGAGCCACCGGCGCCCAGGGTGATACAGGTGCCACCGGAGCCCAAGGCACCACCGGGGCCCAAGGAGCCACCGGAGCAACAGGCGATACCGGAGCAACAGGCGCCCAAGGCACCACCGGGGCCCAAGGAGCCACCGGAGCAACAGGCGATACCGGAGCAACAGGCGCCCAAGGCACCACCGGGGCCCAAGGAGCCACCGGGGCCCAAGGCGCTCAAGGTGATACAGGTGCCACCGGAGCCCAAGGAGCCACCGGAGCAACAGGCGACACCGGACCAACAGGCGCCCAAGGCACCACGGGTGCCCAAGGTGCGACAGGCGCGCAGGGCGATACCGGAGCCACTGGCGCAACCGGTGCACAAGGAGCCACCGGCGCCCAGGGTGATACAGGTGCCACCGGAGCCCAAGGAGCCACTGGAGCCCAAGGAGCCACCGGAGCAACAGGCGATACCGGACCAACAGGCGCCCAAGGCACCACGGGTGCCCAAGGTGCGACAGGCGCGCAGGGCGATACCGGAGCCACTGGCGCAACCGGTGCACAAGGAGCCACCGGGGCCCAAGGCGCTCAAGGTGATACAGGTGCCACCGGAGCCCAAGGAGCCACTGGAGCCACCGGCGCAACCGGCGACACCGGAGCAACAGGCGCCCAAGGCACCACCGGGGCCCAAGGAGCCACCGGGGCCCAAGGCGCTCAAGGTGATACAGGTGCCACCGGAGCCCAAGGAGCCACTGGAGCCCAAGGAGCCACCGGAGCAACAGGCGATACCGGACCAACAGGCGCCCAAGGCACCACGGGTGCCCAGGGTGCGACAGGCGCGCAGGGCGATACCGGAGCCACTGGCGCAACCGGTGCACAAGGAGCCACCGGCGCCCAGGGTGATACAGGTGCCACCGGAGCCCAAGGCACCACCGGCGCACAAGGCGCGACCGGCGCTACCGGCGCAACCGGAGCACAAGGGGCGCAGGGCGCGACTGGTGCCCAGGTGGGGTACGTGACGATTTCAGGTTGCACCGGCTCGCTGACGGGGCTAACAGGTACCTGCAACTCGAGCGTTTCCAGCGCCGGCGTGTACATGGTGCCGGCTTATGCGGTTGATGCCAGCACGAACAAGGGCGGGGATGTCAACGCGCCGACGCTTACGGGAGGCACCTGCACCAAGCTCTACGACATGTACTCCACAGTCGGGGGAGGCCTTCTCGGCTTTGCCAATATCCCGGTGGGAAGTGTGTACCGATGCACCTAAATCAGAGCGAGCTACCCAGTGTTGAACGCGCCGAGATCGTCCCCTCAGTTGCGCAATACGACGGCGCCGATGAGGTACCGGTGGGCGCGATGAGCCTATGGCTTCGGCCTCACGACGATGTCGGGCTTCATGGAGCAGAGACCTTTTCACAGCAACGAGGAGTGGAGTGCTGAATGTATTCACAGCTTGAGGTAGAGCCGGTCGTCTCGACCCACAAGACCAACGCGAGATGGCTTTCCGCGGAGAGACTCTCGTTAATCGTGCCAGGGTTCCTGGCTGGGTGTCTAGGCGTACTCATTCTCGCGCAGCCGTTCGCGATGAGAGGTGTTCACGGGTCGGCAGCGAGCGGTCTGGGTTACGACGATGGCATCTTGCTGGGGTCGGCGATCAGGCTGATCCACGGCGATCTGCCGTACGGCAGCTTCCTGTTCCTGCATCCCCCGGGCATGTCTGTCCTGATGTCGCCCATCGCTGCGGTCAGTGTTCTCGCAGGTTCATCGACGGCGCTGGTGTTGGCCCGTATTGTGACCATACTGGTTGCCATTGCGAACGCGGTGCTGGTGGCTTCAGTGGTGCGTCGGCGCGGCCCGGTCGCATCATTGGCCGCGGGCGTGTTGTTCGTATTGTTTCCCTTGGCAAGCAACGCAACTCACACATTGCTGCTCGCGCCATACACAGTGCTGTTCTGCTTGATCGGTGCCGCCTTGCTCTTCCAATCCGGAGACATCGCAAGTCCGCGCCGAGTCCTTCTGGCGGGATTGGCCTTCGGGTTTGCTTGCACTGTGGAGTTGGCGGCCATACCCGTAGCGTTGGCCGCCGTGGTCGTGGTCGCCGTGGCGCGGCGAAAGTCCGCGCTGAGGTTGACCGCGACCATGGTCGGTACGTTCGTGGTGGTCTGCCTGCCGTTCTTCGCCGCCGCCCCCGGCCGATTCATCGACGACGTCGTCGTCGCTCCGTTCCAACATGAGTGGGCAGGTAATGCGTCGGTAGTGTTCAAAGTGCGGCAACTGGTTGGTGCAGAAGGTATTTCATGGATAGGCGTGCCCAACATCGTTGTGATCGTCGGCGCGCTGTTGCTGATCGCGGGTTTCGCCTACTGGGTGTTCAGGTCGCGTACTGATTTCGTCGTCAACGACTGGTTCGTGGTGGCAGCCTTGGTGGCCACCGTCGCCGTGGCAATGGTTGGCGGCCAGCTGTATTCGCAGCAGGCGTATCTGCCGGCCGCGTTCATGAGCATGGCGGCGGGCTCATTGGTTGCAGCGCTGGCGAAGCGTTTCATCTCCACTCAACGAGCAGCACTGACGTGCCTCGTATTGGCCGGTGCACTGTCCGCAGTAATGATGGTGCAGGCGGGCGCTCACGCTCGCGCACTACTCGCAGGGTCGTTCAACCCGGCGGACGTCATACAGGCAGCCGTCCCCGATGGGTCATGTCTGGTAACCGACCTCACCACATCAGCCGTGGTCGCGGACCGGTTCACCTCGAACAGCAGCACGTGCCCGACGATGGTCGATCCGTATGGGGAGTGGATTGCGCGGACTGATCAACACGGGCTGTACACCGGCACGTACCCGACGGACTTCGTGACCACATTCGCCGACAAGCTCAACCGCGCGGACTACGTCGCCCTCGTTGCGCCACTCAGCAGTTACATCCCGTGGACTCCCGAGCTGAGTCAATGGTTCCTGTCGAGTTTCGATACCGTCCAACAGACTTCGACAGTGACGGTCTACAAGCACATCAAACACGTTGCGCCACCGACCAAATTCACGACGTTCGTTGGGATGTCCACCGGCGCAATCATCGCGCAGGGCATCGAGGCAGAGGGTAACGGGGACCTTGACGCCGCGTTCGGGTCTTACCTGACAGCCGCCTACCGCGATCCCGACAACAAGTTCGTCCACTTCAACTTGGGCCACCTCTATCAAGAGCGAAACATGATTGCGGAGGCGGAACGCGAATACGGCATTGCGCTGGCCATCGACCCTGCCTTCGCAAAACCGCTGTACAACCTCGCCGTCATGAACACTGATTCCAACCCCGCGCGGGCGATCGCGCTGTACCGACGAGTTCTCGATCTGAATCCCGACTCGCCTGCCGCGAAGTTCAATCTCGGTGTCTTGATGGTGCGGTCCGGCGACGCCGACGGTGTCAATCTGATCCGCGATGTCGTTGCCGCGGACCCCGCTTTCGCCAAGAGTGTCCCGCCGGACATCAAGTTGAACTGATCGGCTGCCGGCGCGACGCGAGGAGATCACATGGCCCAGACGATCTGTCTCAACATGATCGTGAAAGACGAGCGACACGTCATCGGCCGCTGTCTGGAATCGGTGAAAGGACTGATCGATCACTGGGTGATCGTCGATACCGGATCCAGTGACGGAACGCCCGAGCTCATCGAAGAACTGCTGGCCGATATCCCGGGCGAACTGCACCACCGTCCGTGGCAAGATTTCGGCACCAACCGCTCCGAGGCGCTCGAACTAGCCCGTGGCAGAGCGGATTTCATGCTGATCATCGACGCCGACGAGCAGCTGGTGGTGCCGGATGGATTCCAGTGGCCCGTCCTCGATCTGGATCACTACGACGTGCTGCACGCCAATGGAGTCGCCGAGAACGTGTTCTGGCGACGAAGCCTGCTACGCGACAGTTGCGAGTGGCGCTATGTCGGCGTACTCCACGAGTTCCCCGCGTGCGACATCGAACGCCCCGGTGGTCGGCTTGACGGTCCGTGCATCGTCGGCTACTTCGACGGCGGACGGAGCCAAGTCAGCCTGCACGAGAAGTACAGCAACGATGCTCGAATCCTGGAGCGCGCGTTGCAGGACGAGCCTGACAATGACCGCTACGTGTTCTACCTTGCCCAGAGCCATCGCGACGCCGGTCACTTGGAACGGGCGTTGGCAACGTACGAGCACCGGATCACCATGGGCGGGTGGGACGAAGAAGTCTGGTATTCCATGTACCAATGCGCCTGTATCGCTGAACGCCTGGAGTTGGACGAGTCCGTGGTGATTCATCTTTATATGCGGGCGTACGACTTTCGGCCGACGCGCGCCGAAGCGCTGGGCAACTTGGCGCGTTACCTTCGGGAGCACAATCACATGGCCTCGGCAAGGCTGTTCGCAGCCGCAGGTTTGGAGATCGAAAAGCCCACGGACACACTGTTTCTCGACATCGAGTACTACACCTGGCGGTGCCTGGACGAGCTATCGGTCGCCGACTACTGGCTGGGTAACTATGCGAACAGCGCGGAGGTGTGCCGAGAACTGCTGGAGTGGTCGGAGGTACCGGAGGCTCACAAACCGCGCATCAAGGCCAACCTCGATTTTTCATTGCAGAAGCTGTCATCCGATGCGCCCTATTCCGCAAAGCACGCGCTGTCGACCGTGCACCAGGCCGGCCACAGATTGCGGAGTAGCTGACCCTCTGGGCCCGGCGCGCTGATAGCTACTCAAGCCTCACAGACAGCGCTCGATGTCGGCGATGGCCTCCTCCGGGCGGATGTCTCCGGAAGACATATAGGCCACGGCATCGCAGTCCGCGAGGGCCGCGTGATATCGGTCGTGGCGACCTTTCCGGTCAGGGCGTCGAGCTTGGCGAAGGTCGCCGCGTCGCGCCCCGCCTTGTCCGCGCTCGAGGTGATGACGGCCGCCAACTCCAGCCCGGGGAACGCGACCGCTGATCGGATCGCCGTGGACCCCATATTTCCTGTTCCCCACACCACAATCCGCCGCATTTGTGCACCGTACTCCACCCCCGAGTGACCATCCTCACACCTCGTTGAAATCGCTGGTCAGGGAGTTTTTGACGGGTCCGATGGGACTCCGATCAACTACTGGGTTGGTGCTTGGGTACAAATTGCTCGCAAGTGCTTTGCGATGAAGTTACCCGGCGGTATAGTTAGCCGCAGTTACTGGTGGGTAACTTAGCCCTGAGTACCCAACCGACAGTTCCATCTCATCGAGGAGAAATCGTGGGCCACTACAAGAGCAACGTCCGTGACCAGGTGTTCAACCTGTTCGAGGTCTTCGGCGTAGACAAGGCAATGGGTGAAGGCAAGTTCGCCGACCTGGACGCCGACACCGCCGGGGAAATGCTCAACGAGATCGCGCGCCTCGCTGAGGGCCCGATCGCCGATTCGTTCGCCGACGGCGACCGCAACCCGCCGGTCTTCGATCCCGCGACCCACACCGTCACGCTGCCCGCGCCCTTCAAGAAGTCGATGCGCGCACTGCTCGACGGCGGCTGGGACAAGGTCGGTCTGAAGGAGGAGCTCGGCGGCATGCCGATGCCCCGCGCGCTGCAGTGGGCACTCATCGAGCACGTCCTCGGCGCCAACCCGGCCGCCTACATGTACGCCATGGGCTCGGGCATGTGCGAGATCTTCTACAACAACGGCACCGACGAGCAGAAGAAGTGGGCCGTCCTCGCTGCCGAGCGCGGCTGGGGCGCCACCATGGTGCTGACCGAGCCCGACGCCGGCTCTGACGTGGGTGCCGGCCGCACCAAGGCCACCCAGCAGGCCGACGGCACCTGGCACATCGACGGTGTGAAGCGATTCATCACCTCGGCCGACTCTGACGACCTGTTCGAAAACATCATGCATCTGGTCCTGGCCCGCCCCGAGGGCGCCGGCCCGGGCACCAAGGGTCTGTCGCTGTTCTTCGTGCCGAAGTTCCACTTCGACCCCGAGACCGGTGAGCCCGGCGAGCGCAACGGTGCCTTCGTCACCAACGTCGAGCACAAGATGGGCCTGAAGGTTTCGGCCACCTGTGAGCTGACGCTCGGCCAGCACGGCACGCCCGCCGTCGGTTGGCTCGTCGGCGAGGTGCACAACGGCATTGCGCAGATGTTCGACGTCATCGAGCAGGCCCGCATGATGGTCGGCACCAAGGCCATCGCGACCCTGTCGACCGGCTACCTGAACGCTCTCGAGTACGCCAAGACCCGCATCCAGGGTGCTGACCTGACCCAGATGATGGACAAGACCGCTCCGCGTGTCACGATCATGCACCACCCGGACGTGCGCCGGGCGCTGCTGACCCAGAAGGCCTACGCCGAGGGCCTGCGCGCCGTGTACCTGTACACCGCGTCGTTCCAGGACCCCGAGGTCGCCAAGCTGGTCCACGGTGTGGACGCCGAGCTGGCCTTCAAGGTCAACGACCTGATGCTCCCGATCGTCAAGGGTGTCGGTTCCGAGCGGGCCTACGAGAAGCTGACCGAGTCGCTGCAGACCTTCGGTGGTTCCGGCTTCCTGCAGGACTACCCGGTTGAGCAGTACATCCGTGACGCCAAGATCGACTCGCTGTACGAAGGCACCACTGCCATCCAGGCGCAGGACTTCTTCTTCCGCAAGATCATCCGCGACAAGGGCCAGGCCCTGGCGTTCGTGGCCGGTGAGATCGAGCAGCTGATCAAGAACCAGGACGGCAACGGCCGTCTGAAGGCCGAGCGCGAGCTGCTGGCCACCGCTCTGGGCGACGTGCAGGGCATGGCTGCCACCCTGACCGGCTACCTGATGGCCGCTCAGGAAGACCCGAAGTCGATCTACAAGGTCGGCCTGGGCTCGGTCCGCTTCCTGCTGGCCGTGGGTGACCTGGTCATCGGCTGGCTGCTGCTGAAGCAGGCCGCTGTCGCCATCAAGGCTCTGGACAACGGCGCCACCGGCGACGACCGTGCCTTCTACGAGGGCAAGATCGCGTCCGCATCGTTCTTCGCCAAGAACATGCTGCCGCTGCTCACCAGCACCCGGACCGTTCTCGAGTCCATCGACAACGAGACCATGGAGCTGGACGAAGCGTCCTTCTGATCCACAAGAAAACAGCAGCCCTCGGCGTATGCCGGGGGCTGCTGTTTTTGCATTGACCGACTCCCCCAATTTGACCGTGCGTGAGCGCAGAGGTTTTGCGAGTAGCCGTCTGCGTAGGCGCACGCTCAACAACCGCGTTCCAGCGGTGGACATTTGAGGGGCGCCTGCCGCGCCCGCACGCCCAGCCCTGGCCGCCAGAGCCGGTTCCATTGCCGCTCGACTCTGGCGATGATGCCGTTCCGGGTATGGCCCGCCGCAACCCGGACATTGGTCCAGCCGAGCCGCTCCACGTCGTCGCCACGCGAAATGTCGTATCCGAGCGACTCGGCATGTTGCGCCCCTTCGTATTCGACGGCCAACATCAGCTCCTCCCAGCCCATATCGAGGTAGTACTGCACGATGCCATCACGGTCGAGTACAGGAATCTGAGTCTGTGGCTTGGGAAAACCCGCATGGCGCAGCATCAACCGCACCCAGGTTTCTTTGGGTGACTGGCTGCCGGGATCAAGCAGGTCCAGCGCCCACTCGAGTTGCCTCAGCCCCCGGACATGCGGGTGGCGTTCAGCCAAGGCGAGCACGTCATCAGCCTTGAAACCAGTGGCCCGAGCGAGGGAGTCAAGGCGAGCAACAGCGGAACCAATGAGTCCTCGGCGGCCAAGGTCAAAGGCCGTGCGCTCCACACTGGTGACAGGCAAGCCGTCGAAGCGCGTCACCTCGTCGTCGTGCACGGTGTCCCTGCGGGTGATCACGCCCTTGGGTGCGCGAATCTTGTTGCTGATCAACTCGATCGGAGCATCGGCAGCCACCCATCGTGCACCGTGCAGAGCCGACGCGGCTGCACCCGCAATCACTCCGTCACGGCCCGACCATAACCACGCCGCTGTACTGCGCTGCTGCAGTAACAAGACAGTTCGCTTATCCACATAGACGTTCGGCAGGATCATCCGGTAGTAGCGACTCAGCTCGTGCCGGCTCACGATCCCGGCCGTGAGCGCTTCACGGCCGATAAATAGCTCGCTCATAGCCGCAGCTTCTCCGTTGGCGGAGACAGCCAGGACTCACAACCCGCCCTACGGCCCGGCCCTGTGGATGGATCCAGAACTGTGGATAGTTCATCGTGCACCCGCGCAGAACTCTTGTTGGTAGCTGTCTGCCCACACGCACACTCAACACGCCAGCAGGCGGGTCAGCCGGGCTCAGCCGACGACGCCGCCGAAGAGATGACCGACCAGATAAGTGGCGCCCAGGGCGAGGGCGCCGCCTATCACGTTGCGTGCCACAGCCTTTCCGGCGGATGCGCCGCCGAGCCGGGCCGACACCACCCCGGTGATGGCCAGCGCCAGAAGCACCGCGAACATGGTCACCGGAACCCGGTAGTCCATCGGGGGCAACAGTATCGCCACCAACGGCAACAACGCCCCGACCGTGAACGCCACCGCGGACGAGAAGGCGGCCACCCACGGGTTCGACAATTCCCCTGGGGTGATACCCAATTCGACGACCGCGTGCGCCGCGAACGCGTTGTGATCGGTGAGCTCCTCGGCAGCCGTGCGCGCCGTCGACGGCGACAGGCCCCTGCCTTCCAGCAGGCTGGCCAGTTCATCAAGTTCGGCGGCCGGGTCCTCTTTGAGCTCACGACGTTCCTTGGCCAGCAGGGCCCGTTCGGTGTCGCGCTGGGAGCTCACCGACACGTACTCGCCCAAGGCCATCGACACCGCACCGGCCACCAGTCCGGCCAGGCCGGCCGTGAAGATCGGCCCGCGCTCCGTCGTCGCCGCTGCGACACCGACCACGATGCCCGCGGTCGACACAATGCCGTCGTTGGCGCCGAGCACGCCGGCGCGCAACCAGTTCAGTTTCGACGCAACCGAACCTTGATGAGGCTCAGCAGCGTGCGACGAGATCGCCATTCCTGCAACGCTATCCGGGCGCGCGACGATCCGCCAGCCAATGAAGCCTTGCCAAACCTGGTCAGGATTCCAGTTTTTTGAGCACCGCACGGGTGCGGGCCCGGCCTTCGGCGGACGGATCGAACGTCACGCCGACGTATTCGTCGACGCCGGCGGCTTCGATCTCGGCGAGCCGATCACGCACCGTCTGCTCGTCGCCGATGATCGCGACATCCTCCGGCCCGGCGTAGCCCTCCCGGTCGAGCATCGCACGGTACGACGGCAGGTGCCCGTAAATCGCGAACTGCTCGGCGGCCTGCTTGCGGGCACCGTCGACGTCGTCGGTCACCGAGACCGGAATGGCCGCCACCACCCGGACGGCGGCGGCCCGGCCGGCGTCGGCGGCGGCCTGTCGCAGTGCCGGACTGACATGGCCCGCAAGGGTTTTCGGCCCAGTCATCCAGGTCACCGTGCCGGAGGAACGCCGGCCGGCGATCTGCAGCAGCTTCGGCCCGAGCGCGGCGATGTACACGGGCGGGGTCGGGGCACCAGGGATCATCAGCGCACCGCGGGTGGTCACCGTCTCGCCGCTGGCGTCGGCCTTCTCGCCGTTCAGCAGCGGCAGCAGGCCGTCCAGGTATTCGCCCAGCCGGCGCACCGGCTTGTCCCACGGGATGCCCCACATGCCCTCGGTGACGGCCTGGTGCGTCATCCCCAGCCCGAGCAGCAGGCGTCCGCCCGACATCTGGCTGATGGTCAGTGCCCGCTGCGCCAGCAGCATCGGGTGCTGATTCTGGATGGGCAGCACGCCGGTGCCGGCCTCGATACCGTCGACTTCCCGCAGCCCGACCGTCAGCACCGTGAGAAGGTCTGGCTCGTAAGGCATCTGGGCGAACCAGGCCCGACGGAAACCCTCCTCACGCAGCTGCGCGAGGTACGCGACGGTGTCATCGACGGGAGATTTGAAACCACTCAACGAACCGAAAATGCTGATCTGCACGGGATGCTCCTTGAGGCCGGATTACGTCACCTGTTTGTATCGAACCATGACTTCCCAGCAAGGAGCGAAGGCGGACCGCGCATGAGTACCGATACCCAGGAGACTGCCCGGCTGCAATATTTCGGACCCAACTGGTTCGCGTCGGTAATGGGCACCGGCATTGTCGCCACGGCGGCCGCGTCGCTGCCCGTGCACCTGCCGGGGCTGCGGGGCTTCGCCGAGGGTGTGTGGGTGATCGCCACCGCCCTGCTGGTGTTGCTGATCGTCGCGGTCTCGGTCCAGTGGGTGCGCCACCCCAAGGTGGCCCGCGGCCAGGTCCGCAACCCGCAGATGACGCACTTCTACGGCGCGGCGCCCATGGCACTGCTCACCATCGGGACCGGCGCCCTGCTGGTCGGGCAGGACCTGATCGGCGCGCGCTTCGCCGTCGACATCGATTGGGTGCTGTGGACCGCGGGCACCATCGGCGGCCTGTTCACCGCGATGACCATCCCGTTCCTGATGTTCACGCAGCTGGAAGTCGGGCCGGACGCCGCGTTCGGCGGCTGGCTGATGCCCGTCGTGCCCCCGATGGTGTCGGCGGCCTCGGGGGCCCTGCTCGTGCAGCATCTGGAACCCGGCACCGCCCGCGCGACGATGTTCTACGGCTGCTTCGCGATGTTCGGGCTGTCGCTGGTCGCGGCACTCATCATCATCACGATGATCTGGAGCCGGCTGGCGCACTACGGCACCTCGGGGTCGGCTCGCGTGCCGACGTTGTGGATCGTGCTGGGCCCGCTGGGCCAGGGCATCACCGCGGCCGGCCTGTTGGGGACGGCGGCGGCCTCGGCGGTCAGCCCCGACCTGGCGGCGGGCATGAACATCTTCGCGGTGCTGTTCGGCGTCCCGGTGTGGGGCTTCGCGGTGCTGTGGATCAGCCTGGCCAGCGCGCTGACGGTGCGGACCATGCGGCGCGGCATGCCGTTCGCGCTGACGTGGTGGAGCCTGACGTTCCCCGTCGGCACCTTCGTCACCGGTACATCGCAGCTCGCCGCGCATACCGGCCTGCCCGCGTTCCGGGTCGCCGCAGTGCTGGCGTACGTCTTCCTGCTGAGTACCTGGGCGCTGGTCGCGGTACGGACTTTGCGTGGCAGTGTCGGAGGCAGCCTGTTCACCCCACCACCTGCTCCGGCCGCCATCCGCAAGGACCCGAAATGATCGACACTGCTCGGGTGTACGACCCGGTTGATCCAGCCCAGCCGCCCCGGGTGATGGTGGACCGATTGTGGCCCAGAGGAATTCACAAGGACGACCCGCGGGTCGGCACCTGGATGCCGCACGTGGCGCCGTCGACCGAACTGCGCAAGTGGTACCACGCGCATCCGGACCGGTACGACGACTTCGCGGCCCGCTACCGGGAGGAACTGGAGGGTTCGGACGAGTTGGCGAAGCTCCGGGCGATGGGCCCCGTCACCCTGACCACCGCGGCCAAGGACGTCGCACACAGCGAGGTGCCGGTGTTGGCGGAAGTCCTGCAGCAGCACTGAGTGTCAGCGCGAGGCCTCCGGTCGCGGGGCCGTCGCGAAGTCGACGAGCACGGCGCGGGCCTGCAGATCGGCACGGCCCAGACCGAGTTCCAACAGCGCACACTCGACCGTCGCCCCGATCCACAGCCGTGCCGCGACTGCCGGCGCCGGCCAGCCGAGTGCGACGAAGTCCGTAGTCAGCAGCGTCACCGTCGCTTCATTGCGCCGGGCGATCTCGTCTTGGATCGGAACCAGCGCACGGGCCTCGAGGATGAGGGCACGCACCCCACGCTGGTTCAGGCAGGCGTCCAGATAAGTGGTCGATATCGCCGCCAGCCGCGCGCGCCCCGACGGCAGACCCGCGACGGCCTGCTGGACATCGGCGAGTATCCGATCGTGAAACCGCCGGTGCAGCTGCACCAAATACGCCGTGCGGTCACCGAAATGGTGAAAGAACGTCCCCTTGGCCACGCCGGCCGCTGCGGTGATGGCGTTGACGCTCAGACTGTCCAACCCCGTCGTCTC
This sequence comes from Mycolicibacterium sp. HS_4_1, assembly GCF_054515875.1. Lineage (NCBI taxonomy): Bacteria > Bacillati > Actinomycetota > Actinomycetes > Mycobacteriales > Mycobacteriaceae > Mycobacterium > Mycolicibacterium sp. HS_4_1. The sequence goes on along the minus strand of NZ_CM137261.1, from coordinate 261,949 downwards.
AGCCAGGGCGAAGCCGGTGTCCAAGAGCAGGTCACGGGTTCGTTCTTTTGCTGCCGCCCGCGATATTCCGGTCGTCATGACATCCTGTTCGTCTATATTGACCGACTGGTCAGCCATAATGTTACGTGTTTCCGCACGAATTGGCGGCATTCACATATTTCATTGACCGACCGGTCGATCAATTATTATCATCGGGTCATGCCCACAGTCGAGACCCGAGCCGGAACGCTCGCCTATCGGGACCACGGTGACGGCCCGGTCCTCATCCTGTTGCACGCCACATTGCACAGCCACCACGACTTCGATGCCATCGCTCCCGCGCTGGCACGGGACCACCGCGTCATCGCCGTGGACTGGCCCGGCTGCGGAGACTCGCCGCCGCCCGCTGACCCGGCCAATCTGAGTGCGCCGCTATTCGCCGATGCTCTAGAAGACCTGGTGGACTACCTCGACGCACCGAAGGTGGTATTGATCGGCAACTCAGTGGGTGGCTTCGCGGCCGCGCGACTGGCAATCACCCGGCCGCACCAAGTCGCCGGGCTGGTGTTGGTGCAGACCGGCGGTTTCATGCCGATGAATGCCGCGGTGCGGCTGTTCTGCCGGACAATGGGCACGCCGACCGCGTTCAAGATGCTCGCACCGCTGTTCACCCACGCTTACATGAAGCCACGGACCGCACTCGACCACGAGATCGTCAATCACACCCGGGCACTCGTGGGCACGGCCGCGGGACAGCTGCACGGAGCGGCGATGTGGCGCAGTTTCGCCGGCCGAGATCACGACCTGCGGTCGCGTGGAAAACAAATAACCACACCCACGCTGATCATCTGGGGCCGTCGCGACGTCGCCATCCCGCAGGCCGCCGGTCGCACGGCCAACGCCGCGATCCCCGGCTCCGAATTCGTCGTGCTGAACACGGGCCATGTGTCCTTCTCGTCCGCACCCGACGAGTTCCTGGCCGTGGCACAACCGTTCCTTGCCGCGATCCGCGAACGCATCGCCTGACGGCACATCGCCCCGAACACGAAAGTGCCCCGTGCCTCCGTCAGGTCGGGGGTCAGACGGAAACACGAGGCACTTGGGGTATCGCTGCGGCTTCGCAGGGCGTTACACGTCCCGCGAAAGTGGTTGAAATGGCCGCAAAACCGCTGGTTCGGCGGCCATTTCCCGCACGTTCGAGGTGTCAGGCCTCCAAGATCGCGGTGACGCCCTGCCCACCTGCGGCGCAGATGGAGATCAGGCCGCGCACCGGCTTGCCCGTCTCTTTCTTCTTCTCGGCGAGCTGCTTGGCCAGCTGAGCCACAATGCGGCCGCCGGTCGCGGCGAACGGGTGACCCGCGGCCAGCGACGAGCCGTTGACGTTGAGCTTCGACCGGTCGATGGAACCGAGCGGGGCATCCAGGCCGAGGCGGCCCTTGCAGTACTCGGGCGACTCCCAGGCCGCGAGCGTGGCCAGCACCACGGAGGCGAAGGCCTCGTGGATCTCGTAGAAGTCGAAGTCCTGCAGCGTCAGGCCGTTGCGCGCCAGCAGTCGCGGCACCGCGTAAGTCGGGGCCATGAGCAGGCCGTCGGGGCCGTTGACGTAGTCGACGGCGGCGGTCTCGGAGTCGACGAAGTAGGCCAGCACCGGGATGCCCCGCTCAGCAGCCCACTCATCGGTGGACAGCAGCGCCACCGACGCGCCGTCGGTCAGCGGCGTTGAGTTGCCGGCGGTCATGGTGGCGTCACCCAGCTTCACCCCGAAAACGGGACGCAGCTTCGCCAACTTTTCCACGGACGAGTCGGCGCGCAGGTTGTTGTCGCGGTACAGGCCAAGGAAAGGGCTGACCAGGTCATCGAAGAAGCCGCGGTCGAAGGCAGCGGCCATGTTCTGGTGACTGGCAGCGGCCAGGGCGTCCTGGTCGGTGCGCTTGACGCCCATCTCCTTGGCGGTCTGGGCGGCGTGCTCGCCCATCGACAGGCCGGTGCGGGCCTCGCTGTTGACCGGGATCTCGACGCCGACGGCGGCCGGCAGCTTGCCGACGAGCTTGAGCCGGTCGACGTTCGACTTGGCACGGCGCAGGCTCAGCAGCACGCGGCGCAGGTCGTTGCCGAGGGCGATGGGCGCGTCCGAGGCGGTGTCCACACCACCGGCCGCGGCCACCTGGTAACGGCCGGCAGCGATGCCGTCAGCAGCCGCGATGGCCGACTGCAGACCGGTGCCGCAGGCCTGCTGCAGGTCGAACGCCGGCGTGTACGGCGACAGCGAGGTACCCAGCACACACTCGCGCATGAGATTGAAATCACGGCTGTGCTTGAGGACGGCGCCACCGATCACCATGTCGAGCTTCTCGCCCTTGAGGTTGAAGCGATCGATCAGGCCGTCCAAGGTCGCGGTGAACATGTCCTGGTTGGAGGCGTTGGCGTACGCACCGTCCGATCGTGCGAAGGGAATGCGGTTACCACCCAGGACGGCCACGCGACGGCGGCTGTTGGTCTCGGCCACGGTATTTCTCCAGTTCGTTGACGTTCGATGACTGAGGCAAGATGTTGCTTGACGCCTATATTACCCACCGTTCTTACTCTGGAGTAAGTTCGTCTCTGACAAGACGGTTCCGTCTATACGACACACGTCCGCAGAAAGGTCCGCAATGGCTGACGTCCTCTCCCAAGTTCTGACCTCCGGCCCAGGTTCGTTCCTGGCCAAGCAGCTCGGCGTACCGCAGCCCCAGCCGCTGCGCCGCTACAAGGCCGGCGAGCCGGCACTGAACGGCCCGCTGCTGATCGGCGGCGCAGGCCGCGTCGCCGAGCCGCTGCGCGCCGCCCTGGCCGACGACTACGACCTGGTGGGCAACAACGTCGGCGGCCGCTGGGCCGACTCGTTCGGTGGCCTGCTGTTCGACGCCACCGGCATCACCAAGCCCGAGCAGCTCAAGGAGCTGCACAAGTTCTTCACCCCGGTACTGCGCAACCTGGCGGCGAACAGCCGCGTCGTCGTCGTCGGCACCACGCCCGACGAGACCGACAGCCTCGACGAGCGCATCGCGCAGCGCGCCCTCGAAGGCTTCACCCGGTCGCTCGGCAAGGAGCTGCAGCGCGGCGCCACCATCGGCCTGGTCTACCTGTCGGCGGGCGCCTCGCCGGCGGCCTCGGGCATCGAGTCGACCGTCCGCTTCCTGCTGTCGGGCAAGTCGGCGTACGTCGACGGCCAGGTGTTCCACGTCGGCGCCGCCGACTCCGTCGCCCCGGCCGACTGGGACAAGCCGCTGGCCGGCAAGGTCGCCCTGGTGACCGGCGCCGCCCGCGGCATCGGCGCCGAGATCGCCCGGGTGTTCGCGCGTGACGGCGCTGCCGTCGTCGCCATCGACGTCCCGCAGGCCGCGGACGCGCTCGCCGAGACCGCCGCGGCGGTCGGTGGCACCGCGCTGGCGCTGGACGTGACGGCCGACGACGCCGTCGACCAGATTGTCGCCCACTTGACCGAACACCACGGCGGTAGGGCCGACGTCCTGGTCAACAACGCCGGCATCACGCGCGACAAGCTGCTCGCCAACATGGACGACGCCCGCTGGGACTCTGTCATCGCCGTGAACCTCCTTGCGCCGCAACGCCTTGCGCAGGGCCTGGTGGAGAACGGCACCATCGGTGAGGGTGGCCGGATCGTCGGCCTGTCGTCGATGGCCGGTATCGCCGGTAACCGCGGCCAGACCAACTACGCCGCCACCAAGGCCGGCATGATCGGTATGACCGACGCATTCGCCCCGGTGTTCGGCGAGAAGGGCGTCACCATCAACGCCGTCGCGCCGGGCTTCATCGAGACCAAGATGACCGACGCCATCCCGCTGGCCACCCGCGAGGTGGGCCGTCGCCTCAACTCGCTGTTCCAGGGCGGCCTGCCGGTCGACGTGGCCGAGCTGATCGCCTACTTCGCCAGCCCCGCCTCGAATGCCGTCACCGGCAACACGATTCGGGTCTGCGGCCAGGCCCTGCTGGGGGCGTGAGATGAGCCAGCCAAACGGTCTTGTGAACATGGCACGGGCGGTGGCGGGTGCGCTGCCGTTCGTGTCGCGGGGCTCGACCCTGCCGGCCCGCACCGTCACGGTGTCGGGCCTGACCATCGACCCGAAAAACGTCGCCGAGTACGCCGCGGTGACTGGGCTGCGGTTCGGCGACACCGTGCCGCTGACCTACCCGTTCGCGCTGACGTTCCCGACCATGATGTCGTTGGTCACCGGATTCGATTTCCCTTTCGCCGCAATGGGTTCGGTGCACATCGAGAACCACATCACCCAGCACCGGCCTATCAAGGTCACCGACGAACTGGACGTCGCGGTGCACGCGGAGAATCTGCGCGAGCACCGCAAGGGGCTGCTGGTCGACATCATCACCGACGTCAAGGTCGGCAATGATCTGGTGTGGAGCCAGGTCACCACCTTCCTGCATCAGCAGCGGACCAGCCTGTCGGGTGAGCCGAAGCCGGAACCGGTCAAGCAGCCCAAGCTGCCGCCGCCCAACGCGGTCATCAGCATCAGCCCCGGCCAGATTCGGCACTACGCCGACGTCGGCGGCGACCACAACCCGATCCACACCAGCTCCATCGGCGCCAAGCTGTTCGGCTTCCCGACCGCGATCGCACACGGGATGTTCTGCGCCGCAGCAGTGCTGGCCAACATCGAGGGCCAGCTGCCGGATGCCGTTCGGTATTCCGTCAAGTTCGGTAAGCCCGTGCTGTTGCCGGCCAAGGTCGGGCTGTACGTCGACCCGATCGATGGGGGCTGGGAGCTGGCGCTGCGCAACCTGTCAAAGGGTTACCCGCACCTGACCGCGACGGTCACCGAGCTGTAGCTCGACGCGCGGAAGTGAGGCCCAGGCGGGTAGAACGCCCGGGCGTGTCGGCTCTCCTATGGCACTTGCGATTTGGAGCCGTCAACTTTCCTTGACGGGGCAAGGAAAGTTGACGGCTCCGGCCGAAGCATGTTGACAGACAGATCCCAAGTTCGCTTCCAGCGCGGCCAGGCGGTGCCACCCGTCGGCAATATCAGGCCCCGGAAACTAGGGCCGGAGGAGCTGGATCGCCGGGCGGCCGGCGCCGGCGCCGTCGGGAATGACGTGTGCTGCGACGCCATAGACTGATGAAATCAATTCAGCGGTAAGAACTTCAGCGGGCGTGCCCGCCGCGATCAGGCAACCCTCATCGAGCACGACCAGCCGGTCGCAGAACAGCGCCGCGAGCGTGAGGTCATGCAGTGTCACCACTGCCGTCACCGGCAGCGCGCGGATGAGTGCCAGCAGTTCGAACTGGTGGCGGATGTCGAGATGATTGGTGGGTTCGTCGAGGAGCAGTTCGCGGGGCTCCTGAGCGAGCGCCCGGGCGATCTGCACCCGCTGCTGCTCGCCGCCGGACAGCGTCCGCCAGTCCCGGTCGCGCATGGCCGTCGTCTCGGTCTGTTCCAGAGCACGATCGACCGCGCGATTGTCGGCCTGCGTGTCGCCGGACCACATGCCGCGGTGCGGAATTCGTCCCAGCCGCACGATCTGTTCGACGGTCAGGTCCAGCTCGGTGCTCACCTGCTGCTCGACCACCGCGATGCGTTGCGCGACGGCCCGGCGCCGATGGTCGGTGAGCGGACGGTCGCTGAGCAGGACCGCACCACCATCGGGGTGCCGTAGACCGGCGAGTAATCGCAGCAGTGACGACTTGCCGGCGCCGTTGGGCCCGAGCAGTCCCAGCGTCTCGCCGTCGGCCACTACCAGCGACACCCCGTCGATGACGAGCCGGCCGCCGGCCGACCAGCTGACAGACTCGGCAGCGATCGGGCGCGTCATCGAAACCGCCTGCGCCGAACCAGAATCCATATGAAGATCGGGACACCGACGAGTGCGGTCACCACGCCGACCGGCAATTCCTGCGGCGCGAACACCGTGCGGGCAGCGGCGTCGACCCAGACCAAGAAGATGGCGCCGGTGGTCGCGGTGACGGGCAGCAGCCGACGATGAGACGGCCCCACGATCATCCGCGCCGCATGTGGCAACACCAGCCCGACGAAGCCGATGGCGCCGGCGGCACTCACCAGCACGGCCGTCAGGAGCGCCGTGGTCGCCAACAACACAGCCCGGACCCGTCGCACCGAGACACCCAACGAGGCGGCTGCGTCACGACCGAAAGCGAACGCATCCAAGGCATCTGAATGCAGCCAGCAGATCGCCAGACAGACCGCACAGATGACGCCGCACAGCGCCACCTGGGACCAGCCGGCCCCGGCCAGGGAGCCGAGCAACCAGAACAGCACGCCGCGGGTCTGTTGAGCGTCGGCCGACGAGAACACCACCAACGCCGTGGCCGCCGAAAACAGCTGGGTACCAGCGACTCCCGCCAGCAGCATCCGGTCCTGCCCACCGCCGGAGACGGCGGCCAGCGCCAGGACCAGAACGAACGCGATCACCGCACCGACGAACGCACCGCCCGACAGCGTCAGCGCACCACCGATACCCGCCACCACGACCAGTACCGCTCCCGTGGACGCACCGGAGGAGATGCCCAGCATGAACGGGTCGGCCAGCGGGTTGCGCATCAGCGACTGCAGTATCGCCCCGCAGATACCCAGGCCCGCACCACAGATCGCCGCCAACAGCGCTCGTGGCAGTCGCAGTTCCCACACGATGCCGTCGTCGATCGGCGGGATGTTCGCGGGACGGTCCCAAACATGCTGCGCGACCACGGCATACACGTCGCCGAACCCTAGTTCGGCAGGTCCGATGGTCATGGCCGCCGCGATGGACAGCGCCAGAACCGCGAGGCCGAGCGTCACCATCGCGCCGGCGCGCACGGCCGTCAGGACTTTCCACCCAGCCCGAACGCGCGCAGACCGGTTGCGACGGTCTCGACGGCGTCGACGTTGCGCAGTGACGGGTCCATCGCACTGGCCGGCAGCACGATCCACCGCCGCTCCCGCACGGCCCTCAACTTGCTTGCCGCCGGGTCGGTTTCGAGGAATTTGATCTTGGCGTCGACACTGTCACCGTCCTTGCCGCGAGTCAGGTCGGCGAGAACCAGCACGTCGGGATCGCGTTGCAGAATGGCCTCCCAGGAAATCTCGGGCCATAGTTGCCGGTTGTCGGCGAACGCGTTGCGCGCCCCGACAGCCGTGGTGATGATTCCGGGGGCACCACAGCAGCCGGCGATGTACGGAGTTCTGGTACCTGCGTACCACCACATCAAAGAGACGTTTTCCGCTTTGAGGCCGTTGGTCGCGGACGCCATCCGGGCCCGCAAAGTCGCCACCAGCTTTTCGCCGCGTTCAGGAACGTCGAAAACCTTGGCAATGTCGCTGATTTCGGCGTACGTGTCGTTGAGTGTCAACGCACGCTGCTGCGCCGCGTCCTGCCCACCGCACTCGCTGGAAGATTGGTACGTCGGCACCCCGAGGCGCTCGAACCGATCCCGCGGGGCGACACCCTGGTCGGTGAACGACCAGTCGAACGTCGCGTAGACGAAGTCGGGCTTCTCCTTGAGCACCCGCTCGAATGACGGGAAATCCCGGCTCAGCACAGGCACTTTGGCGTTGTCGGCGGCCAGGTCGGGCCGGACGTCGTCGCTCCAGGACGCGGTCCCGGCCATGCGGTCGGCGAACCCGAGCGCCAGGAGCAGCTCGGACGCCGGCTGGTTGATCGACACCGCGCGCTGCGGTGGCGCTTTCACCGTCACTGTGCGTCCGCAGTTCTGGAGGGTGACGGGATAGCCGGCTGTTGCGGCGTTGACGGTTCCAGTCGCCCGCGGTCCGCCACAAGAGCAGACCAGCGAAACAACCAGGGAGACAAGCACAATGGTGCGTCCATACACGGCGTCGCCTTCCGATCCGGGACTCTGCTCGCGGAGTCCATCCGTGGAGGGTCCTCGCGCCGCCAGGCCGCGAGAGCCCGAGCCAGCAGGTCTTCGGACTCGGGATCATTCAGCCGGAGCGCCTTCCCAGCCCACGTGGGGCCAGTGGCCGTTGCTCCGCCTGTCCCCCTTACCGCTGCGCGTCAGTTCCGGGTTCGCATCGGATTCCCTGACCCAACCGCGTTGGGTTCGACTGGCTCGAATCGGACCATACCAGCGCCGTGAGGCCACCACAGCTGCTGAGCAGTCCGCCGCAAGCGGGTACCTCGTTGACCCCGCAGTTACGGCGGCACGGTTCGAGTGCCCGACGCCGCCGGCACAGAGCCGGCAGGCGTCGGCGATTCTGCGATCAGGACGCATTGGTCCAAGTGGCACTTGCGATGTGAAGCCGTCACCAGGTGTTGACATTGTCAGTCCGAGCTGACAGCTCCCAACGAAGCTTGCCAAGAGAAACCGGTACTCACGTTGCAGATGTGACCAACCGCCTCATGCCCGCCGGACTCGGGCACCGCCCGCGCTGGGGAGGCCGGCGGGACTAGGACTCGGCGCGCTTGCCCTTCAGACCGCGCCAGAACAGGTTGATCATCAGCTCGGTGGCGTCGTTAACGTCGGTGTCACCGGCGCTCACTCGCGATGCGATGGCCTCACCCGCGCCCACCAGCGCCACGGCCATCATCTCGAAGTCGCTGTCCGGCTCCGGGTTTCGCGTGCCGGTACTGAGCAGCCGGGCTACCAGGTCGATGATCTTCTCGCGGCCCTCACGCACCGTGTGGGCGAACGCCTGCGAGCTGGTGGCCTGGGTGTACAGCACAATCCAGGACGCCCGGTTGCGGTCGATGTACGTCATGAACGACAGCACCGCGTTACGCAGCAGGTCGCGCGGACTCTGGGCGAAGTTGATGTCCGCCCGGACGGTGTCGACGAAGCGGGTCAGCTCCCGATCCAGGCACGCGGCGAACAGCTCTTCCTTCGAGCCGTAATAGAGGTACAGCATCGGCTTGGAAATCTCGGCCTGCGCGGCGATCGCATCCATCGAGGTCTCGTGATAGCCGTTCACCGAGAACATCTGCACGGCGGCGTCGAGCATCTGCTGTTCGCGGACGGCCCGCGGCAGCCGCTTGGTTCCACCTGCCATCAGATCAGGGTATTCAACGAGCAGCTCACTTCACGCATTTCGCGCCCGGCCCTTTCATGGCCGCCACCCGCAGCACCGAGTTGTCGATCTGCGCCTGGTCCAGCTGCCCGGCCTGCGCGGCCGCCTCCAGCTTGTCCAGCACGTCCGGGATGCCGTCAGTGGTGATCCACAGGGCCACATCCGCACCGGCCTGCAGCGCCTTGAGCGCTGCGTCGGCAACGCTGTAGTGGGCGCTGATGGCCGCCATACCCGTCAGGTCGTCGGTGAACACCACGCCGTCGAACGGCGGGCCGCCGTACTGGCCGCTGCGCAGCAGGTCGTAGGCCGGCTTGCTGAGGCTGGCCGGATCATCGCCGAGTGTCAGGCCCGGCACCTGCAGGTGCCCGACCATCACGCCGACAGGCTGTTGCGTCGTCAACGTCCGGTACGGCACCAGGTCGTTGTCCTTCAGCGCCTCCAGCGGCGGGGTCTTCACGCCCCCGGTGTGCGAGTCGCCCGAACCGTGCCCGTGACCGGGGAAGTGCTTGAGCACCGGGACCAGCCCCGCCTCGCGCAGGCCCGCGGCGTACGCACCGGCGTACTCGGCCACCTTCTGCGGGTCCGAGCCGAAGGAACGGTCGCCGATCACCTCGTCGTCAGCTTCTTCGGTGACGTCGGCGTCGGGCGCGAAGTCGACGGTGATGCCGAACTTGTCCTTCATCTGCTGCCCGCGGTCCTTGGCGATGGCCTCGACTTCGGCCGGCGTCTTGGTCGTCGCCAGCACACGCGCCGACTCCTGCGGCCCGATCAGCTTCTTCAGCCGGGACACCCGGCCACCCTCTTCGTCGATGCTGACCGCCAGCGGCAGCGCGCCCGATGCGGCCTGCAGCGCAGGAACGGTTCCGTCGGACAGCATGGACAGGTCCGTCCAGCTCCCGATGAAGATGCCGCCGACCTGCTGCTGCGTCACCGCGGCACGGGCATCGGCGGCGTCCTTGACGCCCACCATGAGCAGCTGGGCCAGCTTCTGCCGCAGCGTGAGGGTGCTGAGCAGGGCGTGCGGATCGCACGGCGGGGCGGTCGGCGCGGGGGCGTCCATGGGCTTGCTGGACGCGGCTGTGCTCTTGGCCGGGCCGGACGTGCTGGACGCAGCAGGACGGTCGGACGACGAGGAGCAACCCGCCACCAATCCGGACACCAGTGCCAGTACGCCGAGGGTTCGGTGCAGGGACATGGGATTCGAGCCTAGCCGGGCGACGACGGGGCCTTGGTCCCGCGATGACCTGGCAGCCGGCTGGCGAACACGGAAGCAGGCAGGTCGTCATGCTAGTTTGGGCGCCATGGACCGCTTCCTCGTGCCCGCCGGAGCCAGCATCGTGGTCGGTCTGTTGCTCGGCGCCGCAGCGGTCTTCGGCACCACGCTGATGCTGGAGCAGAACACCAAGCCGACGCTGCAATCGGGCGATCCAGCGTCATCGGTGCTCAACCGGGTCGAATACGGCAACCGCAGCTGATCCCGCAGCGCCGCTCTCCCGGCGCTGTCTATGGGTCGTCAGCGCGGCCGCACTGGTCCTGACGTTCGCCCAGTCACCGGGCCGGGTCTCGCCCGACACCAAACTCGATCTCACCGCCAACCCCGCGCGCTTCCTGGCGCGGGCGGCCAACCTGTGGAGCAGCGACCTGCCCTTCGGGCAGTCGCAGAACCAGGCCTACGGCTACCTCTTCCCGCACGGCGCGTTCTTCCTCGCCGGTGACGTCATCGGCCTGCCCGGCTGGGTGACCCAGCGCCTCTGGTGGGCGTTGCTGCTGGTCGTCGGGTTCTGGGGGGTCGTCAGAGTCGCCGAGGCCCTCGGCATCGGCAGCCGGTCCTCGCGCGTCCTCGCCGCGGTGGCATTCGCCCTGTCGCCGCGCGCGCTGACGACGCTGGGCGCGATCTCCTCCGAGACGCTGCCCATGATGCTGGCGCCGTGGGTGCTGCTGCCGGTCATCCTGGCGTTGCGCGGGGACCCGAGAATCCGGCAGCTGGCCGCGCGCTCGGCCGTCGCCGTCGCGCTGATGGGCGCCGTCAACGCCGTCGCCACGTTGACGGGCTGCCTCGCCGCGATCATCTGGTGGGCCGCACACCGGCCCAACCGGCGCTGGTGGCGCTTCACGGCGTGGTGGTTCGGCTGCACGCTGCTCGCCATCTTGTGGTGGGCGGTGGCGCTGGTGTTGCTCGGCCGGATCAGCCCGCCGTTCCTGGACTTCATCGAATCGTCGGGTGTCACGACCCAATGGCTGTCGCTGACCGAGGTGCTGCGCGGCACCTACGGCTGGACGGCGTTCGTCGCGACCAACGCCACGGCCGGTTCGTCACTGGTCACCGGCTCGGTGGCGGTGCTCGCCACGACCCTGGTGGCGGCGGGCGGCATCGCCGGTCTGGCCATGCGCAGCATGCCGGCCCGCGGCCGGCTCACCGCGATGCTGCTGCTCGGCCTCCTACTGCTGGCGGTCGCGTACTCGGGTGGCCTGGGCTCCCCCATCGCGCACCAGGTGCAGACCTTCCTCGATGCCGGCGGTACCCCGCTGCGCAATGTGCACAAGCTCGAACCCGTGTTGCGGCTGCCGCTGGCGCTGGGCCTGGCCCACGTGCTGGGCCGGATTCCGCTGCCCGGCACAGCGCCGCGCCGGGAATGGATCAACGCCTTCGCCCACCTCGAGCGGGACAAGCGGATGGCCGTGGCGGTGGTGCTGCTGACCGCGCTGGTCGCCGGGACATCACTGGCGTGGACGGGCCGCCTGGCCGCGCCGGGTGCCTATAGCGCCATTCCGCAGTACTGGCACCAGACCGCGAACTGGCTCGATGAACACAACGCCGAGACGCCGGGCCGGGTGCTGGTCGCGCCGGGGGCGCCGTTCGCCAACCAGGTCTGGGGCAACACGCACGACGAGCCGCTGCAGGTCCTGGAGCACGGCGCCTGGGGTGTGCGCGACTCGATTCCGCTGACCCCGCCCGAAACCATCCGCGCCCTGGACTCCGTACAGCGCCTGTTCGCCACCGGGCGGCCGTCCGCCGGGTTGGCCGATACCCTTGCCCGCCAGGGCATCTCATTCGTCGTGGTGCGCAACGACCTGGACCCCGACAACTCGCGCTCGGCCCGGCCGCTGCTGGTGCACCGGGCTATCGAGGGGTCCGCCGGCCTGACGAAGGTCGCCCAGTTCGGCGACTCAGTCGGCCCCGGCATGCTGGACGGCTTCGTCTCCGACAGTGGCCTGCGGCCGCGCTACCCGGCGATCGAGATCTACCGGGTGACGGGCGCCACCCCGACCCAGCCCTACCTGGCCGACGCCGACACCATGCCCCGCATCGACGGTGGACCTGAATCCCTGCTGCGAATCGACGAGCGCCGGCGCCTGATGGGGCGAAAGCCCCTGGGCCCCATGGTTTTGACGTCGGACGCACAGCAGGCCGGACTGCCGGTGCCCGAGGTCACCGTCACCGACACCCCGCTGGCGCGCGAGACCGATTACGGGCGCGTCGACGACCATTCGTCGGCGGTGCGTGCCCCCGACGATCCGCGGCGCACCTTCAACCGGGTCATGGACTACCCCAGCCCGGGCGCCGCTCCCGCGTACGGCGAGTGGCCGGGCGGACGGATCACCACCTCGAGTTCGTCGTCCGATTCGACCGCGCTGCCCAACGTGGCGACGGCGGCCGGGCCGGCCGCCGCGATCGACGGAGACTCCTCGACCAGCTGGGTGTCCAGCTCACTGCAAACCGCTGTGGGGCAATGGCTTCAGGTCGACTTCGACCATCCGGTGACCAACGCGACCATCACCCTGACGCCCAGTGCCACCGCTGTCGGAGCGCAGGTGCGCCGCATCGAGGTGGCAACAGCCAACGGCACCAGCACAATTCGCTTCGACCAGCCCGGCAAGCCGCTGACGGCGGCGCTGCCCTACGGCGAGACCTCATGGGTCCGGTTCACCGCGACCGGCACCGACGACGGCTCCCCCGGCGTGCAGTTCGGCATCACCGACTTCTCCGTGACGCAGTACGACGCGTCCGGCTTCGCCCATGCGGTGAGCCTGCGGCACACCGTCGACGTGCCCGGCCCGCCGGCGGGATCTGCTGTCGCGCAATGGGATCTGGGCAACGACCAGCTGGGCCGGCCCGGCTGCGCCGAGGGACCGAACGGAGTGCGGTGCGCTGCCACCATGGCCCAGTCGCCCGAAGAACCCGTCAACATGAGCCGCACCCTCACCGTGCCGACGCCCATGGCCGTCGTGCCGACGGTGTGGGTGCAGGCCCGGCAGGGCCCGCACCTGGCCGACCTGGTGAGCCAGCCGGGCACCACCCGCGCGTCCGGGGACGCGGACGTCATCGACGTCGCGGGCTCGGCCTACGCCGCCACCGACGGCGACCCGCGCACTGCCTGGGTGGCGCCGCAGGGCATCGTGCAATTCCGTGACGGCGCCAACCTGACCGTGCACCTGCCGGCCCCGACGACCGTCAGCGCCGTGCGGCTCGTCCCCAGTGCCTCCGAACTGCCGGCGCATCCGACGGTCGTCGCCGTCGACCTGGGCACCGGACCGCAGGTGCGACGGATCGGCGACGGGCCGCAAACCCTGCAGCTGACGCCCACTAAGACCGACACCATCAAACTGTCGATCCTCGACTGGCACGACCTGATCGACCGCACCGCACTGGGATTCGACCAGGTGAAGCCGCCCGGCTTGGCCGAGGTCACGGCCCTCGACGACCACGGCGCACCGATCGCGCCCGCCGATGCCGCCGCCAACCGGCGCCGCGCCATCACGCTGCCCTGCGGCCGCGGTCCGATCGTCGCGATCGCCGGCCAGTTCCTGCAGACCTCGGTACACACCACCGTCGGCGCGCTGCTGGACGGCGAACCGATCGCGGCCCAGCCCTGCCAGTCCGCACCGCTGCAGCTGCCGGCCGGAAAACAGGAACTTCTCATCAACCCGGGGGCGTACTTCACCGCCGTCGGCGTCCGCCTGACCGGCCCGCTGGCGGCCCACATCCACAGCGCCCCAATGACTCCCGCGCAGCTGAAGACATGGACGTCTGATCACCGCGAGGTGGACGTGACCCCATCGCCCGTACAGCGGGTGCTCGTGGTCCCCGAAAGCGTCAACCCCGGCTGGACCGCCCACACCGCGGGCGGCGCCGTGCTCACCCCGGTGACCATCAACGGCTGGCAACAGGGCTGGGTGCTGCCGGCCGGCACCGCGGGCATCGTCACGCTGACGTTCGCGCTGAACACCCCCTACCGGATCGGGCTGTTCGGCGGGCTTGCGCTGCTGCCACTCCTGGCGCTGTTGGCGCTGGTGCCGATGCGGCGCCCCGTCGATGACGAGCCGACGGGCACCTGGCAGCCGCGTCCGGCGATCATCGGTGCGGCCCTCATCGGCTTCGGGTTCCTGGTGGCCGGGTGGGCGGGCCTGGCGACCATGGCGGCAGCCATCGGCATCCGGTACCTGCTGGCGTCGCGGGCGCGGTGGCTCGACGGGTGGACCGTCGTCGCCTCGGCGGGCGGCCTGATCGGCGCGGGCGCGATGCTCAGCGCCTACCCCTGGCGATCAGTGGACGGCTATGTCGGCCATTCGCCGTGGGTACAGTTCCTGGCGCTCATCTCGGTGGCCGCGCTGGCGGCATCGCTGTGGGACGCACCGAAGCGGTCCTCCGACTAGAGCCGATGGGCGATCTGGAAGACGTTCCCGAACGGATCGCGCACCATGGCTCGCCGGTCACCGTACGGCGTGTCCATCGGCGGCTCCATGGCGGTGGCGCCCGCGGCCAGAGCACGTTGGTAAACCCGGTCGGCGTCGTCCACATAGATATAGAGGAAGGCCGGGAAGACGCCCCGGTCCAGCGGCGAGCTGACCATGACCAGCGAGTCGCCGATGCGGACTTCGGCGGGCCGGTCCGGCAACACCTCGCCGACAGCGCCGAAGACCGCGCGCAGAAACTCGACGGCGCGCTGCGGGTCGCTCACGAACATCCGCGGCGTCACCGAGTGATAGCCCGGCGGAGTACTCACGTTGTCTCCTATCCGACGGCAGCCGGCTGCGGAACGTCGGTGATCGAGCTGTCCCGCGGCGACGGAGCGTGCCGCGACTCCCAGCGGCGCAGCAGCTCGCGGCAGGGCGATTCGATCAGCCCATAGCTGACGGCCGCGATCGCGAACCCGAAAATCCAGGTCAGGATCAGCACGATCGGCATGTGCCCGTTGAACGGAAACTCGCCGATCACCGGGAACACCATGGCCAGCGCCGCGAGGTGCCAGATGAACAGGCCGTAGGACCAGCGGCCCAGCGTCACCATTGCAGTACTGCCGAGAATGCGGTGCGGCGTTCCGGGTGCGTCCAACACGAGCGGCGCCAGCAGTGCCCCGGCAACCACGGCGCCCATCGCCGTCTTGACCACGACCTGGCTGACGGTGCCCGGCGCGAGCCCGATGTTGCCGGCCAGCGGCGTTGCCGCGATGACGAACGCCACCCCGGCGATGGCCGCCATGACCCACCGGCGGCGGGCAAGCTGATGCATGCGCCCGACGGGCATGACCGTCAGCTCGGCCAGCAGCATGCCGGCGGCGAACCACGAGAACAGCGCCGGCAGCCAGTTCATCTGGTTGACGCCGAACGGCAGATGCCACGGCAGCGCCGGCCACGCGAAGCTCGCCACCGCCAGCACCGCGATGGCGGGCACGCGCCAGTTCACCGGCAACCGGCGGGCCAGCAGCGCCAGCAGCGGCAACACCAGATAGAAGCTGACCTCGACGGCCAGGCTCCACATCTGGGTCAGGCCTGCCGTCAGCGTCAGCGGTACGTAGACCTGGGTGAGCGTGAGGTTGGCGAGCCACACCGTGAGATCGGCGTGGGCGTCGGGCAGCAGCGCCAGGATGACCACGACGGCCACCAGATAACCCGGCATGATCCGGACGATGCGCGAGCGCAGGTAGTGACCCGTCGGCGGCCGGTGGCGCAGACCCCGCGCGGCGGCCGCGTGACCGCGCCACAACAGGAAGCCCGACAGCGCGAAGAAGACGGCGACCGCCAGGTCGAAACGGGTGAACAGCCGCCCGTACCAGCCACTGCTGTTGGCCGTCTGGAACGCCACGTGGGTGAAGACGACGCCCATGGCAGCGCAGGCCCGCATGCCCTCGACAGCGGGCAGGAAACTGCGGGTGCCGCTCATCTGAGCGGGGTCCGCGGTGTCGTGTCCTGGATCGCCCACGACCCCAGTGTGCCGGGTGCCCGGTGTCGGGAGCGAATCTCACTGCCGCCCGCACCCGACTCTGAGGGTCAGCCTTAGGGCGGGCTGTTAGGGTCAGTCGGGTTGCCGTGTGGCTTGAGCAGACAAAGTAAGGAGCACGGGTTGAACCGCGCTGTGGGGTTGCGAATCGCGGCATGCGTCTTGATGGGGCTCGGCGCTGCCCTGCTGATTGCTGCCTTGCTGTTGACTACTTATACCTCGGGCAAGATCGCCAAAATCCCGCTCGACATCGACACCACGCTGGTCAGCAACGGCACCGGTACCGCACTGGACCCGGCGTCGCTGCTGGGCGAGAAGTTCGTCGTCAACAAGAACGTCCCGGTGGTGTTGCAGCGGCAACTGAGCGTCGAGAACCCGGCCAACGCCGACGTCGTGACGCTCCAGGTCGGCAACACCGTGCGCCGCACCGACAAGCAGCAGGACAACGGCCTGCTGCTGGCACTCGTCGACACCGTGACGCTCAACCGCACCACCGCCGCCGCGGTGAAGGGGGCGGCCGGGTCGGTGCAGAAGCCGCGGACCATCGAGGACCAGAACCCGCCGACCAACATCGCGCTGCCCCACACCGGGCTGAGCTACCGCTTCCCGTTCAGCACGGAGAAGAAGACCTACCCGGTGTTCGATCCGATCGCGCAGAAGGCGTACGACGCCAACTACGAGGGCGAAGAAGACGTCAACGGCCTCTCGGTCTACAAGTTCAGCCAGAACGTCGGCTTCGACGCCGACGGCAAGCTGGTCGATCCGATCAAGTTCTCGTCGCTGTACGACAAAAACGAAGACGGTTCGGTGACCGCCCGCGCCGAGCTGTGGGGCGTGCAGGCCGCCGACCCCACCGAGCCCGTCACCATGCAGCGCTACTACGCCGCAGCGCGGACCTTCTGGGTGGACCCGGTCTCGGGCACCATCGTCAAGGAGAAGGACCGCGGGTTCCACTACTACTCGCGCGATGCCCTCAAGCCTGAGGTGACGTTCGCCGACTTCACCGTCACCTCCAACGAGCAGACGGTCGAGTCGCAGGTCGCCGCGGCCCACGACGAGCGCGACAAGCTGGCCCTGTGGGACCGCATCCTGCCCATCACCTTCGGTGGCCTGGGACTGGTCTTCCTGGTCGGCGGCGTGCTGCTCGCCGGGTACAGCCTGCGTTCGCAGGCCGCCCTGATCGATCCCGGCCTGGACGCTGCCGGGCACGGCTTCTTCGGCCGGCGCGATACCGATTCCGGCCCGATGCCCGCCGCCGAGGCCATGACCGAGAAGCTGCCCACCCAGCGGCCGACCGATGTGCCACCGGACCGGATCTGATCGTTTTCCGTCGTGCCCTGCCGGCGCTGTACGCGCTGGGGCTGACGCTCGCTGTCACGGCGCCACTGCTGGCGCCCGGTTATCTGCTGCTGCGTGACGCGGTCTCGACACCGCGGTCCTATTTGTCCGACGCGGCCCTAGGCTTGTCCGAGGCCGCGCCCCGGGCCCTCCCGCAGGACTTCTTCCTGGCCGTCTTCTCCCGTGTCGTCGACGGCGGGGTGCTGGTCAAGGCGCTGCTGATCCTGGGTTTGTGGTTCGCCGGCTGGGGCGCCGCGCGGCTGGCCGCGGTGGTGCTGGACGCCGGTCTCGGCGGGCAACTGGTGGCCGTCACGATCGCGGTGTGGAATCCCTACGTCGCCGAGCGGTTGTTGCAGGGGCACTGGAGTCTGCTGGTCGGCTACGGCTGTCTGCCGTGGGTCGCGGTCTCGGCACTGCAGCTGCGGGCGTGGCACCTGGTGTTCTGGATCGCGCTGGCGGGGCTGACGCCGACGGGGCTGCTGCTCGCGCTGGTCGTGGCGCTGGTGTGTTCGCAGACCTGGCGCGGCAGATGGCTGGCGCTGACCGCGTCGGTTGGCGCCGCACTGCCCTGGTTGGTGGCGACGGTGGTCGCGCGCTCGGTGCTGCCGGTGGCGAGCGCCGGGGTGCCGGCGTTCGCGGCGCGAGCAGAGCCGGGGCTGGGGACGCTGGGCAGCCTGGCCGGACTCGGTGGCATCTGGAACGCCGGGGCGGCACCGGCGTCCCGGACGACGCTGTGGGCCGTGGTCGGAACCTTGGTACTGCTGGCCGTCGTGGCGGTCGGTGCGCGCCGGGCCTGGTCCGTCGCGGCGGCCCGGCCGCTGCTGGCGCTCGCGGTGCTCGCCGTGGTCGCGCCCGCGCTACTGGCGACCGAGCCCGGGTCCGCGTTCCTCGACTGGCTGATCCGGACCGTCCCCAGCACCGGCGTGCTGCGGGACGGCCAGAAGTGGGTGGCGCTCGCGACGCCCGGCTACGCCCTGGCCGGTGCCGCCGCCGTCGCGGTGCTGCGGCGTTGGCTACCAACGGCTTTCGCTGCTGCCGGGTGCTGCGGCGTGGTGCTGGCCGCACTTCCCGACCTGGCGTGGGGCGTCGGTGGCCAGCTCCGGTCGGTGCAGTATCCAGCCGGGTGGTATTCGGTTGCGGCGCACATCAACGCGGACCCGAAGCCCGTCGCGGTCCTGCCGCCCGACGTCATCCGGCAGTTCCCCTGGGCCGGGCCGGCGCCAGTGCTGGACCCGCTGCCCCGCTGGGTTTCGGCCGACGTGCTGGCGACCGGCGACCTGGTGATCGGGGGCCGGACCGTGCCCGGTGAGGGCGCGCGGGCGCGACGGGTGCAGGACATGCTGCTACGGGGCGCCGACGTGCACCAGTTGACCGCGGCCGGGGTCGGCTGGGTGGTGGTCGAGGGACCGGCGCCGGCACTGTCGCTGCCGATTGCTTACCGGGACAACGATATTGCGCTGTACCGGGCGGGTGGCACCGCGCCCGCGGCATCGGGACGAGCACTGCTGATCGCCGCACACGTGGTGTGGTTGGGCATGCTGATCGGCGGCTTGGCCGCCATGCTGATCCAGCGGTGGCGGGGACTCAGTACGCCCCTTCGCCGCGTGCCACCACGCTGATGGTCTTCAGGATGATCCCGACGTCGGTGAGCATCGACCAGTTGTCGACGTACGAAAGATCAAGGCGCACAGCCTTGTCCCACGACAGGTTCGAGCGACCGCTGATCTGCCACAGCCCCGTCACGCCCGGCTTGACGAGCAGCTTGCGCCTGATATCCCCGTCGTAGGTCTCGACTTCCCGCCGCAGCGGCGGCCGCGGACCGACCACGCTCATGTCCTGCTTGAGCACGTTGATGAATTGCGGAATTTCATCGATGCTGTAGCGGCGCAAGATCTTTCCGACCTTTGTGATCCGCGGGTCCTCACGCATCTTGAACATGACGCCGCCGGCCATCTCGTTCGAGGGCAGCAGTTCGTCGAGGCGCTTATCCGCGTCGACCACCATGCTGCGGAACTTGATCATCGTGAACGGTTCACCGTCCAATCCGATGCGTTCCGACCGGTAGAACACTGGGCCACGACTCGTGATCTTGATAGCGATGGCCGCGAGCACGAGCAGCGGTGCTGTCCCGATGAGCGCCGCCAGGGCGAATCCGAAGTCGAACGCCTTCTTCAAGAAACTCTTGGCGCCGTGATACTGCGGCTTCTCCACATGCAGCAGTGGCATGCCGGCCACCGGCCGCATCGTGAGCCGTGCGCCCGCCACGTCGAGCAGGCCGGGTGAGACCACCAAATTGACGTCGGACGCCTCGAGGCGCCAGGTGAGCCGCTGGATTCCGGCGACTCCGAAATGTTCGGCGTCGGTCAGCGCAACGGTGTCCGCGGCACATCTGTCGCCGAGCGCACCGAGGGCATCGTTCTCGTCGCCGAAGATCGGTATCACCCGATCACCGATCCTGATGACATCACCACGCGCGCTCGGATCGCCTGGGATACCGGCACCGATCACCACATAACCGTCGCCGGGATCATTCATGAGCTCGGTGGCCAGGACGGCGACGGCGTCCCGATCGCCAATGGCGAGAACAGATGTCAGGCATTCGCCCGCTTGCCGGCGAGCACGAAACCGGCGGCGCCACAGCTTGCGCCCGATCAACAGTCCGACCGTGCCCAAGGGGAACGCCAAGGCCAGATAGCCGCGCGCAATCTCGAGCCGCGAGAGCAAGGCCACGATCGCGATCACGCCGAACGTCCAGAAGGATGCGGCGACGACGCGGCGATACTCTTCGATGCCGCAGCCCAGGATCGAGGCGGAGCGGGCGTGGTGCAGCGTCAATACGCCGAGCCATAGGCACGCCAGCACCAGCGAATACCCGGTGTAGAGCATGGAAGTCGACGGGCCGTAGCCGTCTCCGCCGAATCGAACCCACTGCGCGAACAGCATGGCGAGGACGATGGTCACGGCGTCGGTGATCAGCACGCGACGCGCGTAATACGGCTGCCATACCGTGCGGGAACTCGTGAGCCGCGTGAGGCCGAACGTCGAGAGCGTCATTGGCAACCCCACATGTTCAACTCCTCAGAACCGTTGGTGCATCGATGGAGCGGTGAGTCCCACGCTTGCTAATTGCTTGAATGAGAAGGGAGTTCGGTGCGCAACGCATTACCGGACCCAGTCGCCTGAATCCGCTGTTTCGTGAGGACATCCGACAGGCGGAAGCCCGAAGGAGACCCTCTTAGCTATCAAATTTGACCTGTGCGTCAGTTTAGGTGTGGCGGTCACAATCCACGGCAAAACGACGGATATATCTCGCCGCCACGAACAATTTCCGAATTCGATCTTGACCCCGTCGGCAGCGCCTTCGCGGCCCCGGCGAATCCGTCAGACGATGCCTTCGACGAACTTCCCGTCCCGGACCGCCTCCGCGACGGTCAGCATCGCGGAAGCGCTTTGCGGCCACGAGAATTCGGTGGCCCGAATTTGAGCCTTGGCGCCCAGCTGGTCGCGCAGGACGTCGTCGGTCAGCAGGGTCTCGAGCGCGGTGACCAGACCCCGGTGGTCGTCGACCAGAAGGCCCGTCACACCATCGACGATCGAATCGGTGAGGCCGCCCGAGGACCGGTAGCCGACCGTGGGCACGCCGTGCTGCGCGGCCTCGATGACGGCCAGCGCCCAGCCTTCCTTGCGCGAGGGCAGCGCATGAACCCAAGCCCGTTGCAGCACTTCGTGTTTGGTGACTTCATCGACGTGGCCGTGAAACGTCACCGCGGAGCTGATGCCGAGCCGGCGCGCGTGCGCCACCAACCGCTCGTCCCACCAACCACCGCCGACGATGTCCAGGCGCAGGCCCGGCACCACCGGCGCCAGCAGCGCGACCACATCGAGCACGTCCTCGATCTGCTTGTGCGGCACCAACCTGGACAGCACCACGATGCGCGGCTCGGCCGCCCGCGGCAGCGCCAGGGACGCCGCGGGCGCAAGGTCGACCCCGTTGCGCACGACCGCGATCCGCGACGCATCGACACCCAGGTCCATCAGGTCCCGGGCCGACGGCAACGACACCGTCACGTACTGATTCTTCCGATGCAGACGGGGCGACAGCCGCGATTCCACGAACCAGCCGAACCTGCTCATCAGCCACCCGGCAACCGGCCACTGGTCGCGGTGGCAGTGGTGCACCAGCACCATGGCCCGCCGGCCGTACGCCAGCCGGGCCAGAAACGGGATGCCGTTCTGGGAATCGATCACCACGTCCGGCTTGACGCCGCGCAGCGGACCCACGCCGATACGGGCCAGCACCATGGCCAGTCCGGCCCAGATGTAGACCGAAAGCCGGCCACCGCCGCGGCTGATCCGGATGCCGTCGACGATCTCGGTGCGCGCGGCCCCGCGGTAGCGGGCCGTCCGCAGGGTGACCCGGACCCCGGACTCGGCCAGTTGAGCGCCGATGCGTTGCAGATACGTCTCGCTACCGCCGCCCTGCGGATGGCCGGTGTCGCGCCAGCAGAGCAGCAGCACCGACCGGATCTCGTCGCGAGATCCAGCGGACTGCTGGGGGTGGTCTGGCATCGAATGAAGGGTACCGGTCAGTAGGGTTGCGGAGTGAATCGCTGGGCAGCCAAACGACTGGTCACCACGCGCGAGCGGGCCACCCTGGCCCGCTCGATCCGACTGCTCGGCGAGTTCCGCTTCGAGCAGACCGACCCGGCCCGCTTCTACGGTGCGCTCGCCGCAGACACCGTCGCACTGGTCGAGGGCCTGTGGCGCGACCTCAACGGAACCGCGCCCCAGGGCATGACCGTGCTCGACGTCGGCGGCGGCCCCGGCTACTTCGCCACCGAATTCTCCGGCGCCGGAATGACGTACATCGGTGTCGAGCCCGATGAGGCGGAGGCGCACGCCGGAGCCGCCCTGGCGGCGACATCCAGCACGAGCCCGGCCGCACGACCCGACGGCGCCGGCACGTTCGTGCGCGCCTCGGGCATGGCGCTGCCGTTCGCCGACGACAGCGTCGACGTGTGTTTGTCGTCGAACGTCGCCGAACACGTCCGCGAACCATGGCTGATGGGCCGGGAAATGCTGCGGGTCACCCGGCCGGGCGGGCTGGTGATCCTGTCCTACACGGTGTGGCTGGGACCGTTCGGCGGACACGAGATGGGGTTGACGCACTACCTCGGCGGCCGGCGGGCCGCCGAGAGGTACACCCGCAAACACGGCCACCGGCCGAAGAACAACTACGGATCGTCGTTGTTCGCGGTATCAGCCGCAGCAGGTCTGGAATGGGCCCGCAGCACCGGCGCCCTGGTCGCGGCATTCCCCCGCTACCACCCGCGATGGGCCTGGCGTGCGACGTCTGTACCGGTGTTACAGGAGTTCTTGGCGAGCAACCTGGTGTTGGTGCTCCAGCCCAGCTGAACGACCTAATTGGAACAGGTTCTCGTTTGACGGAAAACTCGGTAGTGTGACGGCCATGACACAGAGCACGGCATTCAAAACCGAATGGGACCAGCTGTTCATCGGCGGTCAGTGGACCGCACCCTCGACGTCGGACGTCATCGAGGTGCACTCCCCGGCCACCGGCGAGCTCGTCGGCAAGGTGCCGCTGGCCGCCCAGGCCGACGTGGATGCCGCGTGTGCCGCCGCCCGCAAGGCGTTCGACGAGGGCCCCTGGCCCAAGATGTCCCCGGCGGAGCGCGCCGCGGTGATCGCCGAGGCGTCGCGCATCATGACCGAGCGCGCCGACGAGCTGAAGTTCCTGCTCTCCGCCGAGACCGGCCAGCCGCCGAGCATCGTCGACATGATGCAGTACGGCGCGGCGATGTCGTCGTTCAACTACTACGCCGGCGCCGCCGACAAGTTCCAGTGGAACGACATCCGCGACGGCATCTACGGCCAGACCCTGGTGACCCGCGAGCCCATCGGCGTCGTGGCCGCCGTCGCCGCGTGGAACGTGCCGTTCTTCCTGGCCGCCAACAAGCTGGGTCCGGCGCTGCTCGCCGGCTGCACCGTCGTGCTCAAGCCCGCCGCCGAGACCCCGCTGTCGGTGTTCGCCATGGCCCAGGCCTTCGCCGAGGCCGGCCTGCCCGAGGGTGTGCTGTCCGTCGTGCCGGGTGGCCCGGAGACCGGCCGCGCGCTGACCGCCAACCCCGAGATCGACAAGTTCACCTTCACCGGCAGCTCGGCCGTCGGCAAGGAGATCGGCAAGGTCGCCGCCGAGCGGCTCAAGCCCTGCACGCTGGAACTCGGCGGCAAGTCCGCGGCGATCATCCTCGAGGACGCCGACCTGGACTCCACGCTTCCGATGCTGCTGTTCTCGGGCCTGATGAACACCGGTCAGGCCTGCGTCGGCCAGACCCGCATCCTGGCGCCGCGGTCGCGGTACGACGAGGTCGTCGAGAAGGTGGCCGCGGGCGCAGCCGCCATGCAGGTCGGCCTGCCCGACAACCCGGCCGCCATGATCGGCCCGCTGATCAGCGAGAAGCAGCGTGAGCGCGTCGAGGCCTACATCAAGAAGGGCGTGGAGGAGGGTGCGCGCATCGCCACCGGCGGCGGCCGTCCCGAGGGCCTGGATTCCGGCTGGTTCGTGCAGCCGACGGTGTTCGCGGATGTCGACAACTCGATGACCATCGCCCAGGAAGAGATCTTCGGCCCGGTGCTGGCGATCATCCCCTTCGACACCGAAGAGGACGCCATCCGCATCGCCAACGATTCGGACTATGGCCTGGCCGGCAGCGTCTACACCACCGACATCCCGCGGGCCATGAAGATCGCCTCGCAGATCCGCACCGGCACCTACGCGGTCAACATGTATGCGTTCGACCCGGGCGCTCCGTTCGGTGGTTACAAGAACTCCGGCATCGGCCGCGAGAACGGCCCCGAGGGCATCGAGGCCTACTGCCAGGCCAAGAGTGTCCTGCTGCCGTTCGGTTACACCCCGGAGTAGTGCCCGGCCTTCGTCCGGATGGCCCGCCCCATGCCACGTCCTTCGCCCCTCGGGAGACGCGGCCGGGGTGGGCCATTCGGCTTTTCAGCCGCGGTGTTTTATCCCAGGCGGACCCCAGCTATCGCTGATACCGTCACGCCCGTCCGATGGTCCGGCAAACAATCTGGGAGGTAACGCATGGCCGTCTCTGTAGATCTGGAGAAGTCGCTCGACAAGGCATACGAGGAGAAGTCCCTCAAGGAAATCCTCGACGCATCGCCCGCCGCACTGGCTGGGGTCAGCGACTCCGACGCCGAGCACCTCGCCGCGGCATTCAACATCAAGACCGTGCGCCAGCTCGGCTCCAACAAGTACTTCGCCGTGGCCGCCGCGCTCGTCGCGCTGGAGAACGCCGGCTAGTTTTTCTGCGCAGGTTCTTCCCGCGAGCAGTCGCAAAGCTGTCCCTTTTCCTCGGAGAAGGGACAGCTTTTGCGTTCACCCACAAGCAGGCGCCCCCAGTTCGCGGGTGGGCTCGGGGCCTGCACCCTTGGGCCGGTCGGCGTGCAGCAGTCAAAATTATGGTTATTCGCATAGCTTTGGGAGGCCACCCCGTTCATCCCCGCGAAACGTCCCACGTCATGTGACCCGGAATACATTCTTTGGCCCGATGTGTTGAACGTTTTATGCTGAGACCCATATCAAGGAGGGCGCCATGTGGGTGGTCGAAGTCAACGTGAAAGGCCATCGCTTCACGCATACCGTCCTGGGCGCCAATGAACGGCTGCGCGAGGCGGCTCGCGGTGTGCAGGATCGGATGACGCAGCTGCGGAACCGGGTCACGCATTGACCGGAACTGCCACCAAGGCGGTCAACAAGCGCGGCGCCACCCGGGACCGGATGGTGCGCACCGCCGCTACCGTGCTGCGTGAGCGCGGTGCCGCCGGCCTGACCATCGACGAGGTGCTGGCGCGCAGCAGCGCGCCGCGCGGCTCGGTCTACCACCACTTTCCCGAGGGCCGCAGCCAGCTGCTGATCGAAGCCCTGCAGTTCGCCGGCGATGCGATCGCCACCCACATCGACGCCTCCGCGGCATACGGAGGCATTGCGCTGGTATGCGGGTTCGTCAACTTCTGGGACCAGCTTCTCGCCGACAGCGACTTCACCGCGGGGTGCCCGGTGGTCGCGGCCGCCGTCGCGTCGGGCGACGAAGCCCCCACCCTGACACCCATCGCCGCCGAGATCTTCGACCGGTGGCGCACCGCGCTCGGGCACGCCTTCTCGGCCGAAGGATTCAGCGATGCCGACGCGGCCGCCCTGGCCGTCACCTGCCTGGCCGCGCTGGAAGGCGCCGTGGTTCTGAGCCGGTCGTCACAGAGCGTCGAACCGCTGCACGACGTCGCCGACCAGCTCGAATTCCTCATCAAGGCAAAAGCTTTCGTGAAGAACAACGGCGTACCCACCGCCGGCGACTAGGCGTCCACGCGAGCCCAGCGCGCGCAGACGAAGTCCCCGTTGACCCCGGATTGCAGCAGCTTCCACTCTGAGCGCAGCGGCAACACGGGCGCGCCGGCACCCAACGAGCACGGCGCATAGGACACCACGAGTTCGTCCACCAAGCCGGCCGCGACGAACTGCGCCGCGACGTTCCCGCCGCCCACGATCCAGACGTCACGCTCCCCCGCCGCCTCGACCAGCGCCGGATGCAGTTTCGCGACATCACCGCTGACCGCCTGCACCGGATGGCCCTCGACGATAACGTCCGACCGGGAGGTGAGCACCCACGTCGGCTGGGGGTATGGCCAGTCGCCCGGCTCGTGCTCGACGACCCAGCGGTACGTCGTCGACCCCATGACCAGCGCACCCACCGACTTCTCGAAGGCCTTGTAGCCGAACGGCCCGTCGACGTCGATGTCGCGGGTGAGCAGCCAGTCCAGGCTGCCGGCGGAGTCCACGATGAAGCCGTCCAAGCTGGATGCCGTGTAGTAAATGGTCGCCATCGCACCGAGTATGCCGCGCCCCACCGACAATCCGGGGCGTCGCGATTACTGTTGCCCGATGGACGATTTCGACGCCCTCCGCGCCGACGACGATGAGCTGGCGGAACTGCGCCGCGACCTGCGCCGGTTCCTGGCCGAGGACGCACGGAAGTTCGGCTGGCAGCCCGGAGTCGACTGCTGGTTGTCGAAGTGGGACGCCGACTTCAGCGTGCGATTGGCAGAGGCCGGATTCGTCGGGCTGACGATTCCGGTCGAGTACGGCGGACGCGGGCGCAGCCACATGCACCGGTACGTCGTCACCGAGGAACTCCTGGCCCACGGCGCCCCGGTCGCCGCGCACTGGATCGCCGACCGACAGGTGGCCCCCGCCCTCCTGACCTACGGCAGCGAGGACCAGCGTCGCCGGCTACTACCCCGAATCGCTTCCGGTACTTTGCATTCCGCGATCGGCATGAGCGAACACGAGGCAGGTTCCGACTTGGCCGCCGTCGCCACCAAGGCCACCCGCACCGACGACGGCTGGCGCCTGAACGGCAGCAAGGTGTGGACCAGCGGCGCACACCTGGCGCACCAGATCGTCGTGCTCGCCCGCACCAGTCCCCTGGACCCAGACCACCGGCATGCCGGATTCAGCCAGTTCATCGTGCCCACCGACGCTCCCGGCGTCACCATCGAGCCCATCGTCCAGATGAACGGCGAGCACCATTTCAACGAGGTGCTGTTCGATGATGTCGCATTGACCGATGCCGACCTGCTCGGCACCGTCGGCGCCGGTTGGCACCAGGTGACCTCGGAACTGGGCTTCGAGCGCAGTGGGCCGGAGCGCTTCTTGTCGACGGCCACAATGCTTTTCGCGCTCATCGAAGCGTTGCGGGACGAACCGGGCGCCGATATCGGCGATCTGATGGCGCGAATGATCTCGCTACGCCAACTGTCCATATCGGTCGCCCGGGCGCTGACCGCCGGCCAGGATGCCGCTGTGCCCGCCGCGCTGGTGAAAGACCTGGGGACCCGGTTCGAACAGGATTCTGTCGAGATCGCCGCGGAACTGCTGGATCGCTACAACGGCCCCGACCGGCCGCGCCTGCAGGCGATGCTGGACACCGCCCGGGTGCACGCACCCCTGTTCACGCTGCGCGGCGGCACCAATGAGGTGTTGCGCGGCATCGTCGCCAAGAATTGGACCAAACAGGCGGCCGCGCAGCAGCATTCAGACGAATTCGCCGAACTGCGCGAGCTGGCCGAGCAGATCGGCCGGTCCGCGGAACCCGCGAGGACGCTACCGCTGACGTTCGACGACGCCCTGTGGCACACCGCCGAGAATTCCGGACTGACGCGGTTGAGCGGCGATGCCGACGCCGGCCCGGCTGCGGCGGCCGTCGTCCTGGGGACCCTGGCGCGCCATGCCGCTGCGGTGCCCATCGCCGAAACCGATGTGCTGGCAACATGGTTGGCCACCGCGGCCGGACTGCCGGTACCAGAATCGGGGCCACTGACGCTCGCCATCGATGAGGTCGCCACCTGGCCGCAGTGCGGGACGGTACTGGTGACCAAACGGGGGCCCGACGCCCTGTACGTCGGACTGCGCGGCGCACCGACGCTCATCGCCACCGGGCACAATCTCGCCGGAGAACCGCGGGCGACCATCGAATTCGACACCGCGGCAGACGATGTCGTCCAACTGCCGCTTGCCGTCGCCGACGAGTTGACCATCCGCGGCGCCTGGTGCCGCTGCGTGCAGATCGTCGGCGCATTCGACGCGGCCGCGCAATTGACCGTCACACACACCGCGAACCGGGTGCAGTTCGGCCGCCCCCTCGCCGGCTTCCAGGCGGTACAGCACTCGCTGGCTTCGATGCTCGGCGAAATCGAACGAGCCAGGGCCGCAACCACTCTGGCGGTCATCGCGGCCGCCCAATACGGCTTTGCCGACGCCCGCACCGCCTACGCCACCACCGTCGCCAAGGTCGCCGTCGGCCGCGCCGTCGCCCCGGTCACCACCATCGCGCATCAGCTGCACGGCGCCATCGGCACCACCGCCGAACATCCGCTGTGGCGCGCGACCATGCGCGCCCGCAGCTGGGCCGACGAGTTCGGTAGCACCAGTTGGCACGCGCGGCGACTGGCCGGCTTCACCGCCACGACCGGCGCCTGGGATGTGACGGTGGGGCGCATCTGAAACCCGTTGTGACCTAAGTCAATATCCGCAGCGAAAGTGGAGTCCGTCGGTTTGTGACGCCGGCCACTGCGTTACCGGCGGTCCCGGTAAAAACTTGACACATGTCTAAACTGAGCGGCGCGCTCGCAGCGCTCGCCGTCTGCACCGCCCTGCCCGCCGCCACCGCCGTCGCGGCGCCCGCGCAAGCCGCCACCGCACATCGGATGACCCTGATGTCGCGCACGTACGCCTGCGACCGGCAGCCGATCAATTACATGAAGTTTCGTTTCCCGGCAGCACTGACGGCAGAGGTCACCTCCGACGGCCGCACCGCTGTCGCCCACATCGAGATGCTCGACGGCGCACGCGACGCCCAGTACACCGTCCGGCTGATCCCGGCCCCGCACGCGACGCTGGGCTGCCTGCCCGGCGACCCGAGCATCGGCACCGCCGCGCTGAGCACCGATGGCTGGGGCAACGGCAGCTCCACCGTCCAACTGTCCGTCGCCCCCGGCACCACCGGCGTCTGGGTCGCGGTTGACCTGCCGTCGCCGCATTCGCAGAGCCCCGCCGAGTTCTACAGCAGCGACTTCGTCGCCTCGGTCTGACAATTGTTCGACCCCAGCGGCCGAGACAAACGATCTTCCCGGTAGAAACAAACACATGTCCTACCGGGAGATCGTGACGTCGCGGCGGTTCACCGGCCGTCAGGCCGTAGTGCTCGCCGCTGCCCTACTGCTGGCCGGGTGCGCAGGCGACAAGCAGCCTGCGCAGCCGACCACGTCGACATCGAGCGCTCCGGCGCCGAGTACGTCGGCCGCACCGAGCACGCCGGATGCGGGCGCGCCGCCGTCCCCCACGAGCCGTCAGCTGGACGGCGGGACCTGCCTGCAACTCACCAGCGCGGTGGTGAACCTGATGTCCGGCACATCGGCCGACGATGCCAAAGCCGCCGCCGACACCATCAATGGGTTCCATCCGCCGGCCGATGTGCAGACCGCCGTGACACATTTCGTCAAGACCAACGGCCTGCACACCACCGACCCGGACCGCACTCAGTTCAGCCGCACGCTCAACAACTGGGTTGAGCAGCAGTGCCCGGTGCAGCCGCCGGAGAAAAAGCCCAAGTAGCGAAGGTCAGCTACCGGTCCACTGCGGAGCACGCTTCTCGGCGAAGGCCACCGCGCCCTCGCGGGCGTCCTTCGACATGAAGATCGGGCCCAGGATGGCGCCCTGCTTCTCCCACTTCTCCGCGTCGGACCAGTCGGGTGATTCGACGATGATGCGCTTCGTCGCGGCGACGGCGAGCGGGCCGTTGGCCGTGATGCGCTCGGCCAACGCGAGGGCGGCGTCGAGTGCGCCACCGGGCTCGGTCAGCTCGTTGACCAGGCCCAACTCGTGGGCCCGCGTCGCGGTCAGGTTGTCGCCCGTGAGCGCGAGTTCCATGGCGATGGCGTACGGGA
This sequence comes from Mycolicibacterium sp. HS_4_1, assembly GCF_054515875.1. Lineage (NCBI taxonomy): Bacteria > Bacillati > Actinomycetota > Actinomycetes > Mycobacteriales > Mycobacteriaceae > Mycobacterium > Mycolicibacterium sp. HS_4_1. Next base: position 231,841 of record NZ_CM137261.1, on the reverse strand, counting down.
TGCGCTGCGGCAGCCGCAGCAGCCCGCCACCACCGGCGACCAGGCCGCGTTTGACCTCAGGGATACCGAACGCCGACACGTTGGAGGCGACGATCAGGTCGGCCGACAGCGCCAGCTCGGTGCCGCCCGCCAGCGCGTAGCCCTCGACCGCCGCGATCAGCGGCTTGGCCGGCGGGCGCTGGGTCAGGCCGAAGCCACGGCTCGACAAGATGTTCTCGCCCTTGGCGAAGGCCTTCAGATCCATGCCGGCACAGAACGAGCCGCCGGCGCCGGTCAGCACGCCGACCGACAGTCCCGGGTCCTCATCCAGGCGGTCCGCGGCAGCGGCCAAGCCGTTACTGACCGCTGCATTGACAGCGTTCTTGGCTTGGGGCCGATTGATGGTGATGATCAGTATGCGGTCGCGCTGTTCGACGAGGACGGCATCTTCGCTGGTGGCTTCTTCGGTCACGACGGTGATGCTAGCCACAGGGGATTGGCGTCCGGCGGTCAACCAGTGAATAATCGAAAATTAGAACGCGTTCTAGTTTTTGCCGCAGCCAGAGGAGAAACCGTGGCCAAGCTGCCCGAAATCACCAAATTCGACCCGGACCTGACCGAGAAGGTCATGGGGATTCTCCGACCGCTGCTGAAGGTCTATCACCGCTCCGAGGTCCGCGGATTGGAGAACATTCCGCTCGGCGGCGCGCTGGTGGTGAGCAACCATTCCGGCGGCATGCTGCCCATGGACGTACCGATCTTCTCGTCGCACTTCTACGACAAGTACGGCTACGACCGTCCCGTCTACACCCTCAGCCACGCCATGCTGATGGTCGGCCCGACCGCGGACTTCTTCAAGAAGACCGGCTACATCCTGGCCAGCCACGAAAACGCAGACGAAGCGCTGCGCTCGGGCGGCCTCGTCGTCGTGTTCCCCGGCGGCGACTACGACGTGTACCGGCCGTCGGCCGATGCCAACAAGATCGACTTCGACGGCCGCAAGGGCTACGTGAAGGCCGCGATCAACGCCGGCGTGCCGATCGTGCCGATGGTCGGCATCGGCGGCCAGGAGACGCAGCTGTTCCTGACGCGCGGTGAGCGCATCGCCAAGGCCCTCGGCCCCATCGCGCGCGCCGCTCGGACCAAGGTGGTGCCGGTGTCGGTCGGCCTGCCGTTCGGGCTGTCTGCCGTGCTGCCCTTCAACCTGCCGCTGCCGTCGAAGATCGTCATGCAGGTGTTGCCGCCCATCAACATCGAAGCCGAGTTCGGTGCGGACCCCGACATCGACGCCGTCGATGCGCGGGTCCGCAAGGTCATGCAGGACGCACTCGGTGAACTCGCCGAAGAGCGTCGCTTCCCGGTACTAGGCTGACGGGTCGTGGGCATCACCGACAGGCTGACCGCGACCGCCGGGCTCGTCACCACCATGGTGCGGGCCGGTGTCATCGCCCCACTCCGCCCGGACAAGTACGTGCGGATCGCCGGTGCCATGGCGCGCGAAAACATGAGCGTTACTTCGGGTTTCGCCAGTTCCGCGCAGCGCTGCGGTAACCGGCCGGGCCTCATCGACGAGCTGGGCACGCTGACGTTCGGTGAGCTCGACCGGCGTGGCGATGCGTTCGCCGCCGCCCTGCAGACCCTGCCGTCCGCCAAGGTCGTCGGCATCATGGCGCGCAACCACCGCGGCTTCGTCGACTCACTGATCGCGGCCAACCGCATCGGCGCAGATGTGTTGCTGCTCAACACTTCCTTTGCCGGTCCGGCGATGGCCGAGGTCGTGGCCCGAGAGAACGTCGACGTCATCATCTACGACGAAGAATTCACCGCGACGGTGGACCGCGCTTTGGAAAACCGGGCGGGGCGTCCCGAAGTGACCCGGATCGTGGCGTGGACCGATACCGAGGACCACCCACTGACTGTCGAGTCGCTGATCATCGATCACCTGGGGCTGCAGCCCCGGCGCACCGGCGAGAAGAGCCGGGTGATCCTGCTGACCTCGGGGACAACGGGAACTCCCAAGGGCGCCAAGCATTCCGGCGGCGGCCTGGACGCGTTGAAGGCGATCCTGGACCGCACGCCGTGGCGCACGGAGGAGACGACCGTGATCGTCGCTCCGATGTTCCACGCCTGGGGCTTCTCGCAGTTGGCGTTCGCGGCGTCGATGGCCTGCACCGTGGTCACCCGCCGCAAGTTCGACCCGCAGGCCACCATGGCGCTGGTGGACAAATACCAGGCCACCGGATTGTGTGTGGTCCCCGTGATGTTCGACCGCATCATGGAACTGCCGGACCACATCCGCAATCGCTTCAGCGGTCGGTCATTACGGTTCGCCGCGGCCTCCGGGTCGCGCATGCGGCCCGACGTCGTCACCTCGTTCATGGATCAGTTCGGTGACGTCATCTACAACAACTACAACGCCACCGAGGCCGGCATGATCGCCACCGCGACGCCGGCTGACCTGCGCGCCGCACCCGACACCGCCGGCCGTCCCGCCGAGGGCACCGAGATCAAGATCCTGGACGCTGACCTCAAGGAGCTCCCGACGGGCGAGGTGGGCACCATCTATGTGCGCAACTCGACGCAGTTCGACGGCTACACCTCCGGCGCCACAAAGGATTTCCATCAGGACTACATGTCGTCAGGCGACGTCGGCTACGTCGACACCGCCGGCCGCCTGTTCGTGGTGGGCCGCGACGACGAGATGATCGTGTCGGGCGGCGAGAACGTCTACCCCATCGAGGTGGAAAAGACGCTGTCCGCCCATCCCGAGGTGGCCGAGGCCACGGTGCTCGGCGTCGACGACGAGCAGTACGGCCAGCGCCTGGCGGCGTTCGTCGTATTGACCGACGGAGCTTCGGCCACCGAAGACGCCCTGAAGCAGCATGTGCGGGACAATCTCGCCAATTACAAAGTGCCACGGTCGATTACGGTGCTGGCAGAGCTGCCGCGCAACAGTACCGGCAAGATCGACCGCCGCGAACTGAAGGCACTGGCCAATGGCGCGTAAATCGGTAACCCTGTTGCGGGCCGTCGTCGGCCTGGTCAACGCCACCAACGCCGCCAGCCCGCTGGCCCGCTCCGGGAACCCCGGCATCGTCGCGTTCGCCTACGGCTGGCCGTCCAGTGAGGCAGCCGGCGTCGTGCTCAGTTCCTCGGTGCTGTCCGCGACCCGCCGGGGCCGGCGCGGCGATTTCTCCGGCACCAGCGGCCGGATCGCATTGGGTATCACCGTGATCACCTGGGCCATCCTGGGATTCATATTCAATCGCAGCCGAAGTTCGCGGCCGGCATTCGAGAAGCCGTTGCGTGACGTGATCGGGCCGGGCAACCCGGCCGACCCGGGTGTGCCACGCCTGCCCGGCATCGGGCGCACCATGCTGTCGCGCCGCAAGTACAACAAGAAGACCGTGAAGTACGGTCCGCACCGCGCCAACCTCGCCGACATCTGGCGCCGTCCCGATGTGCCTCTCGACGGTAAAGCCCCTGTGCTGCTGCAGGTTCCGGGTGGTGGATGGATGCTCGGCGACCGCCGACCGCAGGCGTACCCGCTGATGGGCGCCCTCGCCGACCGCGGGTGGATCTGCGTGTCCATCGGCTACCGCGTCAGCCCGAAGCACCAATGGCCGGCGCACATCATCGATGTGAAGCAGGCCCTGGCCTGGGTCAAGGAGAACATCGCCGACTTCGGCGGAGACCCCGAGTTCGTCGCGATCAGTGGCGGCTCGGCGGGCGGCCACTTGTCGTCCCTGGCCGCCCTGACTCCCGGAGATCCCCAGTGGCAGCCCGGTTTCGAGGACGCCGACACCTCCGTGGTGGCCGCGGTTCCGGTGTACGGCCGGTACGACTGGTTCGGCTTCGAAGGCCCCGGGCGCCCCGAGATGATGCGGGCCCTCGAGCAACTGATCATCAAGAAGCGGTTCGCCAACGATTCGCAGGTGTTCCTGGACGCCTCACCCATCACCCGCATCGGCCCCGACGCCCCGCCGTTTTTCGTACTGCATGGCACCCACGACACGCTGATCGACGTCCAGGAGGGACGGGACTTCGTCGCGGCGCTGCGGGAACAGTCGCCGGCGCCGGTGGCGTACGCGGAGATTCCCTACGCGCAGCACGCATTTGACATCTTCGGCTCGGCACACGGCCGCTACACCGCCGAGGCGATCACCCGATTCCTGGAATGGGTGCGGGCCGAGAAGGGGCGCGCCGCGGTCCCCACGGACGACGTCGGGTAGCCGGCCGTCCGGCCAGCCGGCGCGGTACGTGACCGCGCCGCCCTCTCATGGACATGTCCGATCTGGACCTGTCACCAATCGCTGACATTGTCACCGTCGGTTGACGATCACCGTTCGAGTTCTCAAATCGCGAGCGACGCTCACCCCCGTTCGGTCCGCGCTCTCATGGACACGTCCGACCTGGACCTGTCACCAATCGCTGACATTGTCACCTCGGGTTGACACTGTCAGCCCGAGGTGACGACTCCCAGCCCGAACCCACTTGGAGACAGGTCGCATCGGTGTCGGTCACGCGAAACATGTCGGTCCCGCAACACATACTTTCCACAGTGATCGACACCGAAAGGGACCCGCCATGCCCTACCCAGCCCAGCGACTCTGGTGGGAACCACAACAACGCCGTCCGACGCGCGAAGAGATCGATGCTGCCGCCGATGCCTTCCGAAGGGCAAATGGTCTTGACGATGATGACGACGATTGGTCATTCGACGACGAACCTGCGGAGCCCGATCCAATAGCCGCGGACGTATTCGGCGGCATCAGCCGACAAGCGCTGGCTCAGGCTCGCGACAATCTCGACAGCGCCAAAACGCAATACGAGCAGGCTGTCCGCCAGGCCCGCGCCAACGGATGGACCTGGGCCGAGATCGGACGAATCATGGGCGTATCACGGCAGGTGCTCCACAAACGATTCCGCAATCGCCCGCCGGACTGACCAGCCACGGGGCAAACCCTACTGCGCCATCGCGGTCTCGACGACCGTCAGCTCCTCGGAAAGCCCTGCGGCACTGCGGATTTTCTTGAAGTCCGCGATCATGCCGTCAGTGACCTCATGCGGGTCATCGGTGGTCACACCGTCGGCAAGCACCGAGATGTTGAGCTGGTCGACGTAGCTCCAGACGGTGATGTTCAGGCCGCTGCCCGCGGTGAGCGGGCCGACGGAGTAGATCTCGGTGACGGTCGCGCCGCCGACCTTGCCGCGTTCCCGCGGCCCCGGCACGTTGGAGATGTTCAGGTTCAGCACCTTGTTCTGGCCGTCCATGTTGGACAGCCGGCGGAACATCAACTCCATGGGCGCCGGCGGCATGTACGCGGTCCACCGGGCGACCAGTTCCGGGCCCACCAATTGGTGGCTCTCCTTGGCCAGCAATGCGGCCTCACGGGCCTGCTGGACCCGCTGCGAGGCGTCGTCCACGTCGACCGGCAACGCGATCAGCACACCGCTGAATCGGTTGCCGGAGATGCGATCCGGCGAGAAGTCGTAGCTCATCGGCACCGAGGCCAAGAGCGGGTGGTCGGCCTTGCCGTCATACTTCAGGAGCAGCTCACGCAGCGCGCCAGACGACATGGCCAACACCAGATCGTTGATGGTGACGCCCAGCTTCTTGCTGGTTTCCTTGACGTCCGCGAGCGCCAGAGTGGCTGTGGCAAAACGCCGCCCCGGGGTGAGCACGTGGTTCATGAAGCTCGGCGGCGGGGTGAACGGCCGGGTCAGTTCGGGCGACAGCTTGCGGCTGCTCTTGCGTACCCGCGCCATGCCGTCGGCGGTGTACTTCACCACGCCGGGAATGCGCGCGATCTGCCGCAGATGGTCGACGAACGCCGACCGGACCAGCTGGCCGCGGGACGGCGCCGGATCCGCCACGTACAGATCGTTGTCATGCTGCGGCGCCTCGGTGATGTCCATGCCGAGGGCCAGCAGGTTGGCCGAGGCCACGCCGTCGGCCAGCGCGTGATGAATCTTTCCGACCACGGCCACGCGCCCGTTGGCCAAACCTTCGACGAGGTACATCTCCCACAACGGCCGGCTGCGATCCAGTGGGGTACTTGCGATTTCGCCGATCGCCTCGTCGAGCTCCCGCCGGCCGCCCGGCGCTGCCACGCGCCACGGCCGCACGTGGTACTCGAGGTCGACTTCAGCGTGTTCGCGCCACATCGGGTGGTGGAACTTGAACGGGATGTCGACGAGCTGGTAGCCGAAAGGCTCCAGCTTGTACAGCCGTTCGCGGAGCACGCGGCGGAATTCGTCGATTCCGAAAGTGCGATCACCGAGGCCGGCGAGGTCGATGACGGCGATCTTGAGGGTGTGCATGTGCACGTTGGGCGTTTCCGAATACAGCAGGAACGCGTCCCACCCACTCAGTCGTTTCACTCGACCTCTCCTGCGCTTCGGTCAGACGCCTGCCGATCGAACGGTCTAGACGACCTCTTCGACACGCTGCTGGTTCTGGTTCCGGCGAACCTCGTCGAGGAACAACCCTATGGCAGTCGCCATGGACCCGGTGCGAGCACCGTCAGTCATGTCGAAACCGTGTCCGGCGCCGGGTAATTCGATATAACTGACGGTCGACTCCGACACCGTCCGCAGCTCGTGCACGAAGTCCCGCGCCTGGGCCACCGGGATGACGCTGTCGCCACTGCCGTGAATGACCAGGAACGGCGGCGCATCTCGATGCACGCGCGCGATCGGCGAAGCCTGCCGGTAGATCTCGGGATGCCTGTCGATGCGTCGCCGAACCACCACACGCTCCAGGAAGTCGACGAACTCCTCGCGCTCCTTGGTGGACCGGTCTTCCCAGTCGTACCGGCCATAGATGCCGACGACGGCGTCGACCGAGGTGTCGGCGCCCTCGGGCAGGTCGCCCTGCAGTTCCGGGTCGTTCGCGGTCAGGCCCGCCAGCGCGGCGAGGTGTCCACCCGCAGAGCCGCCCGAGATCGCGATGAAGTCGCGGTCGCCGCCGAACTTGTCGACGTTCGCCCGGGCCCACGCGATCGCGGTCTTGACGTCGGTGATGTGTTGCGGCCAACGGTGATTGGGCGCCACCCGGTAGTCGATGGACAGACAGACCCAGCCCCGCTCGGCCAGGTGGCTCATGAGGGCGTAGCCCTGCAGCAGCCGGCTGCCGTGTACCCAGGCCCCGCCGGGCAGATAGATCAGCACCGGCGCCGGCTCGCTCGGTAGGTCGTCGGCGCGCCAGACATCCAGCAGCTGCGACGGGCTGTCGCCGTAACGCACCGAGGTGCGGTGCACCTGGCGCCGGTGTTCCCGCGCCCGCCAGAACGGCGGCGTGCGCTCCGGGACCGGCCATTCGATGTCGAGTTCAGCCGGGGGCACGGCCCCGGTCAGCGCCGCCCGGATCACCTCGTTGGTGCAATCGCGCTCCGCTCGGCGGATCTCCGCGACGCTGGGCGTGAACAGCGCCTTGGAGGTCGACGCCCAGAAGCTGGGCACGTGCCGCATACCCCACAGCGTCATCGCGGTGGCCCCGCCGAGCGGCTCGAGGCTCTTGCCGATCACCGGCAGCGACGCGGCGGCTGTCGCCATCGCCAGCAGGTGATCGGCGGGCTTGGCTGCCATGAACCAACGGAGCCTGGTCGCAAGCGATGGGCTGTGATCGTGATGATCCGGTCGAGCCGTCATTTCGCGAGCGTACACCGGGCTGACCACGGAGTTTCGGGGCCACGGCAAGTTAGGGGTCACGGTTCGGCGACTACTGATTTGTGAGGTGAATCACAGCTGCTCAGGGCCTATTCGAAGTCGTACCGTCGTGCTTACAGTCAACCCATGGGCACCTCAGCGCTGGCGATCACCGACGACCACAACGACCTCGCGGACTCGGCCGGCGGACTGCTGCACCGACTCGGCAGCCGGGCCGCCGCCCGCGCCACGCTCGAGGGCGGCCCGTCGCATCCGGCCGGGTTCTGGACCGCCGCGGCCGATCTGGGCTGGCAGGGGCTGGCCATCCCCGAGGCCTACGGCGGCTCCGGATTCGGACTGCCCGAACTGGCGGTGGTGCTGGAGGTGCAGGGCCGCGAACTGTGCCCCGGGCCGTTCTTGCCGACCGTCGCCGCCGCCGTCGTCATCGACCGGTGCGCCACCGATCCGGTTCGTGCCCAGTTGCTGCCCGGGTTGGCCGACGGCAACACCACCGCGGCGCTCGGTTTGTCGGGCCATATCCACGTCAGCGGCCACACGGTGTTCGGTGTGAGCCCGACGGTGCTCGGCGCTCCCGATGCCGCACTACTGGTTCTCGTCGCCGGTGACGACGTGGTGATCGTCGACGCGAAAGCCCCCGGCGTCACCGTCACCGCGTTGGAGTCGGTGGACACCACCCGCAGCATCGGCTCCGTCAACCTGGACCAGGCCGAGGCGATAGCCGTCATCCGCGGCGCGGCCCCCAAGGCGCACACGGCTTTTCGCATTCTGTCCGCCGCCGAAGCGGTCGGGATCAGCTGGGCGGCGCTGGACATGGCGGTCGAGTACGCCAAGGTGCGCGAACAATTTGGCCGGACCATCGGCACGTTCCAGGCCGTCAAACACCACGCCGCCAACATGCTGGTGGCAGCCGAACTCACCACTGCGGCGGCGTGGGACGCCGCCCGCGCCGACGATCTCGACGACGCCTGGTTCGGCGCGGCCGTGGCCGCCACCCAGGCGATCCACAGCCAGGTCTTCAACGCCGAGAACAACATTCAGCTGCACGGCGGCATCGGCTTCACGTGGGAACACGACGCGCACCTGTACCTGCGCCGCGCCCTGACGCTGGCCGCGCTGACCGGCGACGGCGCCGACCCGCTCGCCGACGTGGTCGACGGGCAGCGCACCGGCCGGGCGCATGGGGCGTCGTTCGCACTGCCGGAGGAGGCAGCCGAATACCGCACGGCTGCCCGCGACGCCGTCGCCACGTTGCAGTCCCTCGCCGAGGACAAGCGGCGAGACTTTCTTGTCGATTCCGGCTACCTCGTGCCGCACTGGCCCAAGCCGTGGGGCCGCGACGCGGGCGTGCTGGAGCAGCTGGCCATCGAGGAGGAGTTCCGCGCTCCAGGGGGCACGAGCGCAGCGAGCGGGGGGAAGAAGCCCGTGGACCGACCCGACCTGGGCATCACTGGCTGGGTGACCCTCACCATCGCGCAGGCCGGCACCGACGATCAACGTGAGCGCTGGGTCTACCCCGTCCTGCGCGGCGAGATCATGTGGTGCCAGCTGTTCTCCGAACCCGAGGCCGGTTCGGACGCGGCTGCCGTGCGCACCAGCGCCAAGAAAGTCGACGGCGGCTGGCTGGTCACGGGCCAGAAGGTGTGGACCAGCCTGGCACAGTACTGCCAGTGGGGCCTGGCCACCGTCCGCACCGATCCCGACGCCCCCAAGCACGCCGGCGTCACGATGATGGCGATCGACATGAAAGCGCCGGGCGTCACCGTCAACCCCCTCAAGGGACTGACAGGCACTGCCCACTTCAACGAGGTGTTCTTCGACGAGGTGTTCGTCCCCGACGCCGACGTCATCGGGGACGTCAACAAGGGCTGGCTGGTGGCGCGGGCGACGCTGGGCAACGAGCGGCTGTCCATCGGCGGCGGGTCCGGCGCGCAGTCGGGCTTCAGCGCCGACGATCTGATCGCGCTGCTGGACGCTGCCCCACCGGAGGTGGCCGCCGGGCTGCGCGACCGGGCCGGCGCGGTGATCGCCGAGGGGCATACCCTGCGGCTGCTGAACCTGCGCCGGATCAGCCGGGCCATCGCGGGCACCGGGCCGGGCCCCGAGGGCAATGTCACAAAACTCGTGGTGGCCGAGCAGGGGCAGCGCCAGACCGAACTGGGGATGAAGCTGGCCGGCCCCGCGGCCGTGACCGGGCAAACTCCGGCGCTCACCCAGGCCTACCTGGGCTACCGCGCCATGACCATCGCCGGCGGCACTTCGGAGATCACCCGGAACACCATCGCCGAACGGATTCTCGGACTGCCTCGCGACCCTTTGCTCAAGTAGGTCACCACGCATCACGAGTCGGCCCCGACTTGGTAGAAATCGAGGCGCCAAACTGCGTCGATCGGTCGGATATGTCACGCTATGGACCGATGAATCTGCTATCGGTCACGTTTTGGGCGTCGCGCCGCGCTTTGCTAGCGGCTTTGCTGTGCGCCCAGTTGATCGCTGGGTTGGTCGCCGTTACGGCGGTCGGCCCCTCTGCCGGCAGCACAACCGACGACGACCACACCGACACCGTCTTCCGCAGTGCCCATGCCGGCAGCTGCCTGACCTGGCAACCTGAGCCTCCCCAACGGCCCACATTCGTGCAGTGCAACAGCCCGCACCTGTTCGAGGTCGTCAACTCCTTGAGCGGTGATGCAGGCGACGCCGACATCGAAACCTGCGCAGTGTCGGGGCGCCGCTACCTCGGACCGCACTACGACCCGAACGGCCGGTTCGCGTACGGCCTGCTGCGATCGGTCGATGCCGGGTCCGGTCCCCGACTGTCACTGTGCGGATTGCAGCTGCCGGGCCCGAACGGCCAACAGCTGCCGTTCCGCGGGCTGGTCGCCGAACAGGATCAGTCGCGCGTCTGGCCGCCCGGCACCTGTTTGGGTGCCGACATGAAGGGCGGGCAGGCGGGCCTCGTGCCGGTGGACTGCGCCGAGCCACATTCGGTCGAGGCTGTCGGCCCCATCGACCTCAGCGCGCACTTCCACGACGGCCCGGCGCCGTCGGACGCCGAGCAGGAAGCGGTGCTGCGGCCGGCCTGCATGACGATGACCACCGCGTACCTGGCGCCAAAGACGTTGTACGCCAGCGACCTGACCCTGAATTACCGGCCCATCGGCCCGTCCAGCTGGTCCGCCGGCAGCCACCAGGCACTGTGCGCACTGGCCTCGCGGACGCCCGGCCCGCTGACCGGCAGCGTGAAGTCCCCGGGCGCTGCGTCCGCGGTGCCCGCTGCCGTGACCCCGCGCCCCGTGGCACTGCCGAGTCCCGTCACGACGGCCACGACCGTCGCCCCGACGAGCAACGCCCCGACCACCGCCGCGGCTCCGGCGGCAGCCCCGAGTGCCGCGTCGGCGTCCTCATCGTCATCGGCGTCCTCATCGTCATCGGTGTCGTCATCACCCGCGTCGTCATCACCCGCGTCGGTGGCCCAAACATCCGAAGCGCCAAGCTCTTCCGCCACCGACACCACGGTGCCACCGGCCGCACCGGCCTCACCGGTCGACAACCCCGCGCACGTACCGCAGGCTCCCCCAGCCGAGCCGGCACCGCCCGCCGACCCGGCCGGGCCGTCGCATGTGCTCGAGATCCCGGGCATGGCCCCGATTACCTTCCCCTGGGCGCCGCCGCCGCTGTAACCCCCTCGCCGAACGTGAACTTGATCGCGAAAAATCGGCGAAAAGTCGCCATCTTCTTCACGTTCGGCGGCTAACGGACCGCAGCCTCCAGGTCCGTCAGCGAGTCCTCGAGGTGGCCGAGGAGCCGCTGCAGGTGCGGCACGCTGTGCCGGCAGCCGACCAGCCCGAAGTCGAGGTTGCCGCCATTGTTGACCAGCGTGATGTTCAGCGCCTGGCCATCCAGAGCGATGGACAGCGGGTAGTTGCCGTCGAGGCGAGCGCCCTTCCAGTACATCGGCACCCGGGGGCCCGGCACGTTCGAGATGACGATGTTGAACGGCGGCGGGGTGGCGTCGACGAAGCCGGGTACGGTGGACAGCGCGATCGGCGACAGCAAAAGCGCTGACAGGGCCATGGACTCCGTCTTCGACAGCCCGGCGAACACCTGCTTGTTGCCGCGCATCGAATCGGAGATGGTCTGCAACCGCGTCGCCGGGTCCTTGACGTCGGTGGCCAGGTTGCACAGGATCGCGCCGACCTGGTTGCCACCCGCATCGGCGTCAGCCTCGGACCGCAGGCTCACCGGGACCATCGCGATCAGCGGCGCGTCGGGCAGGGCGCTGTGCTCGAGCAGGTAGGCGCGTAGCGCCCCGGAGCACATGGCGAGCACGACGTCGTTGACCGTGACGGCGCCGGCGGCCTGCTTGACGGCCTTGATGCGGTCGATCGACCAGGACTGCGCCGCCACCCGTCGGGCACCGCCGATCTTGACGTTGAACATGGTCTTCGGCGCGCTGAACGTCCTGGTCAGGTTCTGCTCCAGTAGGGCCGCGCGCGCCACCCGAAACGTCGACGGTGCGAGACCGGCTGCCGCGCCCACCGTCTCCAACGCCGAGCCCACCAACGACGAGCTCTTCTTCGGCGTGCGCTTGCGCGACGGCAGATCCCACGGCACCCGCACCGCCAGCTCGGCCGGGTCATCGGACAGCGTGCGCATCGCCATCCGCAACGCGGACACCCCGTCGAGCAGCGCGTGGTGAGCCTTCGAATAGACCGCGAACCGGCCGTCCTCCAGACCTTCCACCAGGTAGGTCTCCCACAACGGACGGTGCCGGTCCAGCAGGGTGGTGTGCAGCCGAGAGGTCAGCTCCAGCAGCTCGCGAATCCGGCCCGGGGAGGGCAGCGCCGAGCGGCGCACGTGGTATTCGGCGTCGACTTCGTCGTCATAGGCCCAACCGAAGCTGGCGATGCCGCCGAGAAACCGCGCCGGGCGTTTGCGGTAGGTGGGGTTGAAGTTGGTGTGCGCCAACATGTCCCGGTACAGGTCGGGCACGAATTCCGGGCCCGCCCCCTCTGGCGGGGTGAAGAGCTGCAGGCCGCCCACGTGCATCGGATGCTCGCGCGATTCGCCGAGCAGGAACAAGGCATCGGTCGGCGACATGATCTCCACCCGCCAAGTAAACGCGATTGGGCGGGCGGTGACCAGGTTGTCGCGTCAGGGCTGGCGTTCTCCCGGTGGTGGCGGGTTGGCGACCACCGGGAACTGCCCGGTGAAGCCCTGGCGCTGCTTGGCGATCGCGTACACCCGGCCGCGCGCGACGAACCAGCCGATGATGAGCGCCGGAATGATCAGCAGCAGCGTCGCCACCGTCCAGGTGCCCACCGGTTTGTCGAACGCCATCAGCACCAGCACCCCGGCCAGGAAGGCCAGCGTCAGGTACCCGGTGTACGGCGCCCCCCACATCCGGAATGCGGGCCGCTCCATCTCGCCGCGCTGGGACCACCGGAACAGCTGCAGCTGGCAGATGACGATGGTGGCCCACGACGCGATGATGCCGAGCGCGGCCATGTTCAGCACGATCTCGAACGCCTGGGCCGGCACCACACCGTTGAGCACGACGCCGAGCAGGCCGATGCTGGCCGTCAAACAGATACCGCCATACGGCACACCACGTTTCGACATGACGCCGGTGAACTTCGGCGCGCTGCCGTTCATCGCCATGGAGCGCAGGATGCGGCCGGTGGAGTACAGGCCCGCGTTGAGGCTGGAGAACGCCGCGGTGAGCACGACGACGTTCATGACGGTTCCGGCGCCAGCGAAGCCGATCTTCGAGAAGAACGTGACAAACGGGCTCTCGCCGGCCTTGTAGGAAGTGTACGGCAGCAGCAGCCCGAGTAGGACCAAGGACCCGACGTAGAACAGCGCGATGCGGAAGATCACCGAGTTGATGGCCCGCGGCATGATCTTGTGCGGTTCGGCCGTCTCACCCGCCGCGGTGCCGACGAGTTCGACTGCGGCGTAAGCGAAGACAACGCCTGAGGTCACCACGACCAGGGGCAGCACGCCGCTCGGGAACAAGCCGCCGGTGTTGGCGATGACACTGGCACCGGTGGTCTGCCCGTCGATCTTGAAGCGGCCGACCAGGAACACGGTACCGACCACCAGGAACGTCACCAGCGCAACGACTTTGATCAAGGCGGCCCAGAATTCGAGCTCGCCGAACAACGTCACCGAGATCAGGTTCATGCCCATCACGATGGCCAGTGCGATGAGCGCGATCAGCCACTGCGGGATGGCGCCGAAGGCCGACCAGTAGTGGAAGTACGTGGCGATGGCAGTCGAGTCGACGATCGAGGTCATGGCCCAGTTGAGGAAGTACATCCAGCCGGCGACGTAAGCGGCTTTCTCGCCGAGGAATTCGCGCGCGTACGACACAAAGGATCCCGACGACGGCCGGTGCAGCACCAGTTCCCCGAGCGCCCGCAGGATGAGGAAGACGAAACCGCCGCACACGAGGTAGACGAGGAACAGGCCCGGCCCGGCGTTGTGGAGCCGGCCACCGGCGCCGAGGAACAGGCCGGTGCCGATGGCGCCGCCGATCGCGATCATCTGCAGCTGGCGCGGTTTGAGGGTGTGGTGGTAGCCCGCGTCTTCGGCCGTCAGACCGGGTGGCTCGACATGCGTATGCGGCGTGGAAGTCATAGCGTTTCAGTGAACACTGATGCGCAGTTTCGCGCAGGGCAACCAGTTTCCTGTGTGTGAACGCGCCGGTGCGGCCTGGTTCAGTAATGTCGGTCACATGCCGGGCCGCTCCCAGACAGTCGACTTCCACCCCGAGCTGGCGCGCGCCGCGCGGTTCATGCCACGCAACCCGGTCACGCCGTGGAACATCCGGGCTGTTCGCTGGCTCACCCACCTGCAGGAACGCCGCACCCCCGAGGGCGTCGAGGTGCTGACGCTGCCGTCGGGCGTCGGGATCCGCCTGCACCGTCCACAGGCCGGAACCGGCCACGGCGGCGCACTGCTGTGGATCCACGGCGGCGGCTACCTCATCGGCAGCCCGGCGCAGGACGACGCGTTGTGCCGGCGTTTCGCCGACGAACTGGGCATCACGGTGGCCGCGGTGAAATACCGGTTGGCACCTGACAATCCGTATCCGGCCGGGCTCGAGGACTGCTACACCGCGCTGCGCTGGCTGGTCGAGCTGCCTGCCGTGGATCCGGCGCGAGTGGCCGTCGGCGGTGCGAGCGCAGGCGGCGGACTGACCGCAGCACTGGCCCAGCTGGCCTATGACCGCGGGGAGATTCCCCTGGCGGCACAACTGTTGGTGTACCCCATGATCGACGACCGGTCGGGCAGCCGGCCCGGGTTGGACCATCCGGGCCACCGGTTGTGGACCCAGAAGTCGAACCGCTTCGGCTGGCGTGCGTACCTCGGTGGCGCGGATCCCACGGTGGCCGTCCCCGCCCGGCGCACTGATCTGTCCGGCCTGCCGCCGGCCTGGGTCGGAGTCGGGACCTTCGACGTCTTCCACGACGAGGACGTCGACTACGCCGAGCGCTTGCGTGCCGCGGGCGTCCCGTGCGAGCTGGAAGTGGTGCCGGGTGCGTACCACGGCTTCGACGGCGTCGCCGCCAAGACCCAGGTGGCCCGCGACTTCTTTGCCAGTCAGATGGAGTTCCTGCGGCCGCGGCTGACCCCAGCCGCCATCGGCTAGGCCCGTCGGCTAACTCCTCGGCCCCTCGGGGCCACCACACGGCCGCCGCAACCCCGGTGCGGCACTGCCGATCCCGCGCCGCGGTCCCGGCCTGAACGTGATCTTCGTTACTTAGCTTAATCTATCTAACTATTATTTACGCAGGTCAAACCCGCTTTTCAAGAAATTAGCCCATCAAATAAACGCTTGCGGGGAAGCATTTCGGGGCGCATGGTTGTTGAACAGACCAACGACCAACTCGGTCTGATCTTCGCCAGAGAAGAGGCACGGCAATGACCACCCTGACCCATCAGACGTCTGAAAACATCGGCCCCCTGCGGCAGCTGTTCCGGCGTTCCACCGCTGCGGTGGTGCTGACGGCGGCAGGTTTGGGCGTGGCTGGATACATGGCCCTCGGCATGCTGCAGGACAAGCCGGCCGACCCGGTGCTGCCGGCGTTCTCCGCGGTGCCGGTTCCGTCGGCTCCGGACATGGACAAGCTGCAGAACCTGGGCCAGCTCGCCGCCATCGTGCAGAGCCAGCCGGCGCCGCAGGCACAACCGGCCCGCTAGGCCCCGACAAACCGATCTGAGCCCGAGCCGCCCTCGAATGCGAGGGCGGCTCAGTTCTTTTCGTGGCTATTGAGTGGCGTGCGCCTTGCCGACCGGCGTGCGGTTGGCCAGGTTCTTGGCCACCTCTTCGTGCCACAGGTCGTTGGCATGAGTGGTGTCGACTTCCTGCTCGAACCGGGCGACCATGTCCGGCTTGATATCGGCAACGTCAACGTAGAACTGCTCGTACCAGCGGCGATGCTGGTAGACCGGACCGTCTTCCTCGGTCAGCAGCGGATTCTCGATGCGGGTCTTGTTCTTCCAGATCTCGACGTCTTCCATGAAGCCGTCACCGAAGCTGCGGCTCAGCGTCGCCGCCAGCTTGGCGGTCTTCTCGGCCGGCAGGGCCGGGTTGTGCTGCACCGCGACCCCCCACTGCAGCACGAACGAATCATGAGTGACCGGGTAGTGGCAGTTGATCAGCGCGATCTCCACCGTGAAGTCCGGAGCAAGGTCGTTGTGCAACCAGTTGATCATGTACGCCGGCCCGAAATACGTAGCCTCCGACCGCAGGTAGGTACCGTCCCACAGCTCGCGCGTCGCGTAATCCGGCCGCGGCTTGGACTCCATGAACTGACTGGCGGTATGGCCCTCGATGACGTTCTTGAAGTACGTCGGGTAGGCGTGGTGGATGTAGAAGAAATGCGCCATGTCGACGTTGTTGTCGACGATCTCGCGGCAGTGCGATCCCTCGATCAGCAGCGAGTTCCACTGCCACGGCGACCACTGACCCTCCTCATAGCCCTCGATGGTCGGCGGCGTCAGCTCTGGCCCCGGCGTCGAGCCCTCGGGGTCGTGCCAAACCAGCAGCTGCCCGTTGACCTCGGTGGTCTGCCAGGCGCGGGTGCGGGCCAGCCTCGGGGTGCGCTTGGCGTAGGGCACCAGCTGGCACTTGCCGTCGCCGCCCCAGCGCCAGTCGTGGAACGGGCACGCGACCGCGTCACCCTTGATGGTGCCCTGGGACAGGTCACCACCCATGTGGCGGCAGTAGCCATCCAGGATTTTCAGGTCGCCCTTCGAGTCCGCGAACACCACCAACTTGGTGCCGAATGCCTGTACCGAATGCGGCGTGCCGTCGCGGAACGACTCGGCCAGCCCGATGCAATGCCAGCCGCGCGCGAACCGGGTCATCTCGACACCCGCGTCGATATGCCGGACTCCAACGGCCTCAGTCTCGGTCATGTTGTGTCCCTTCCGAATTCGCCGAGCCCTGGAGTAACCAGGATTCTTACGAAGCCTCTCGTTTGACCATATCGAGCACGGCCAGGTGAGAGAAGACCATGCTGGTGCCGATCGGGTTGCCGCCGCCCGGGTAGGCGTAGCCGCTCGGCGCGGCCATGGTGTTGCCCGCCGCGTACAACCCGGCGATCGGGTTGCCGGCGGTGTCGAGCACCTGGCCGGTGGTGTCGGTGCGCAAGCCGCCCTTGGTGCCCAGGTCGGAGATGCCGAACTTGGCCGCGTGGAACGGCGCCTTGTCGATCCGGACCATCGGGCAGGCACCCCCGGAGAAGGCGCGGTCGTAGGCCTCGTCGCCGCGGCCGAAGTCCGGGTCGGAGCCGGCGTCGGCGTATTCGTTGAACTGCTTGACCGTTGCGGCCAGCTGGCCGGCGGGAACGCCGATCTTGGCGGCCAGGTCCTCCAGGGTGTCGGCGGTGTGCCACAGCCCGGCGTCGACATACTTCTCGGTCTCCACCATGGACACGTTGGTCGCCTTGATCGGAGGGACTCCGTGATCGGCGTCGTCGTAGATCATCCAGAACGGCAGCGTCATCTCACCCTTGGCCATCCGGTCCACGACGACACGGCCGATGCGGTCGTACGCCGCGGACTCGTTGACAAACCGCTTGCCGTCCTGGTCGACGAAGATGCCACCGGTGAACCACAGTGCGAACGCGCTGCGGCCGTCCGGGTGGGTCAGACCGGGCGACCACCAGGCCTGCTCCATCAGGTCGGTGTCGGCGCCGACGGCTATGCCGGCTTCATGCGCCTGACCCAGATTTCCCCAGGGCCCCATGGTGTCTCGCGCCTCGCCGGGCACGCCGTACTTCTGGCGCAGCTCGTCGTTGCCCTCGAAGCCGCCGGCCGCGAGCAGCACACCCTTGCGCGCCTTGATGGCCTTACGGACCCCGCCGCTCTCGACGACGGCACCCACGACGGCACCGTCCTCGGTGACCAGTTCGACGAGCGCCGTGTTGAGCTGCGTTGTGGCCGAAGGGTATTGCTTCAGTGCCACCAGGAACCGCGCGATCAGCGCCCGGCCGCCGATGAAATAGTCGCCGGGTTGCGGAACGCCGAGCCGGTCGTTGTCGAGCGGGCCCCGCACCAATTCCTTGAACTCAGGGGCTTTTTCGACCTTCAGCGGACGGGCGGCGACGTGCCGCTGACCGTCCAACCGGGCCTTGGGCATCTTCCCGAAGTAGTCGGGCCAGGGCAGCATGTCGAACTTGATGTTGGGATCGGCTTCCAGGTACTCCATCAGCGGAGCCCCGCTGCGGACGTAGGTGTCCTGCAGTTCGCGCGGCGTCCGGTCCCCGACGACGGCGTGGTAGTACTCCAGCGCATCCTCGATGGTGTCGTCGGTGCCGGCCCGCTGCAGCACGGGATTGCAGGGAAACCACACGCCGCCGCCGCCCGAGTAGGCGGTGGTGCCACCGAACTTGTCGGTGGCCTCGACCAGCAGTACCTCGAGTCCCTCGCGCGCGGCGGTGTAGGCACCGGTGACGCCACCGCCACCAGAGCCCGCCACCAGCACGTCAACCGTCGCGTCCCAGTCCGTCATGCCCAAAATCTCCCACCTGGTGTCAGAGGTACCGCTGTCGTCCGTACTGCGTGAACTCATCGTCCAACGCGCGCTTCGCATCGTCGGTCATGATTTGAAAGTCCGGCACCCTGTTTCCCACTGGGCGGCCCGCCCAGCGGTACACCAGTTCGTCGGTATGCCACTTGTCTGCCTGCAACTCGCGCTTGAGCACCTTGTTGGAGCCGGTGACCGGCAGCGACGCCGAGACCCGCAGGAACCGCGGCGTGCCCTTGCGGCCCAGGTCGTCCTGGTCGTTCAGGTACTTCACGAACGTGTCGACGTCGAACCGGATCGGATCGGCCACCTCGATGGCCGCCATCACCTGATCACCCGAGCGCGGGTCCGGCACCGCGTACACCCCGGCGGCGATGACCTCGGGGTGCCGCCGCAGCACGCGCTCGATGGACAGCGCCGAGGTGTTCTCGCCGTCGACCCGAATCCAATCCCCGCGGCGGCCGGCGAAGTAGATGAACCCGTTCTCATCGAGATAGCCGAGGTCGCCCGTCCAGTACCAGCCGTTCCGGATGCGGTCGGCGTCGGCGGCGTCGTTCTTGTAGTAACCCTCGAACTTCTTGGTGCCGAGCTTGTCGACGATCTCGCCGACTGCGTCGTCGGGATTGAGGATGCGGCCGTGCCGGTCCAAAACCGCTGGGACGCACTCGATCATAGTGTCGGGGGTGACGATCGCCACCCCGGGATGGGCTGGGCGGCCGAGCGCGCCCGCGGGCTGGTCGGGGTCGAGCACGACAACGCTGCCGCCCTCGCTCGAACCGTATCCCTCGAACAACTCCGCGCCGAAGCGGCGCTTGAAGTAGGCCTGGTCTTCCGGTGAGGCCTCGGTGCCGAACCCGCGGCGCAGCTGGTTGTCGGCGTCGTCCGGCAGCGCCGGGGTGGCCAGCAGGTAGCCGAGTGCCTTGCCCACGTAGGTGAAGAAGGTCGCGCCGAAGAAGCGGACATCAGGCAGGAATCCGGACGCCGAGAAGCTCGGGGTCAGGCACACCGTCGCGCCGACGGCCAGCGCGGGGGCCCACAGCGCCATGATGGCGTTGCCGTGGAACAGCGGCATGCAGCAGTAGTCGACATCGTCACGGACATGGTCGAACTTCTCCACCGCCGAGTAGGCGATCCAAGCCAGGCGACCCTGGCTGCACTTGACGGCCTTTGACGCGCCGGTGGTCCCGGACGTGAACAGCAGCAGCATCAGCGTTTCGGCGCCGACTCCGTCGGCCGCCGCGATTTGTGCACGATTCGGTCCGGTGAGCGCACCTTTTCGTGCACAAATCGCGGCGTGGTAGGCCGGGTCGTCGATGACCAGGATGCGCTCCGGCGTCAGGCCGAGGTCAAGGCCTGAAAGCCGTTCGCGCCCAGCCGAATCGGTGACGATCAGCTGGCAATCCGCATGTCGCACCTCGCCGGCCAGTTCTTGGTTGCCGCGCGTCGGGTTGATGCCGACGATCGTCGCCCCCGCCAGGGCGGCAGCCCCCAGCCAGAAGATGAAGTCGGGCACGTTGTCCAGCAGCACGCCGATGTGAAACGGACCGTCGTTGCGTAGCTCGGCGGCCAGCGCGCCGCGGGCCGCCGACTCACGGACCACCTCGTCCCACGTCCAGTCCTGGTCGCGGGTGCGCAGTCCCAGCCGCCCGTCGCCGAGGCGGTCGAGTAGCAGGGTCGCAACGTCTTGGCGCTGATCAGGCATGGGCTTCGGCGGCGACGCGCTTCTGGTCGAGGTACTTCTGCGGCAGGTCCTCGTCGCCGAGCTTGGTGACGCTGACCGGCCCCGTCTGGTAGGCGTCTTCACCCAGGATCAGGCCGTCGGCGTCGATGGACCAGTTGATGAGCTGACGGAACACCAGCAGGTAGTCGCCGGCCGGATCGTCGACCTCCACGCCGATGGCCCGCACCGCCGGCCCCGGGTAGATCATCTTCATCCAGCCTTCGGTCATGAGCAGATTGTCATCGACGGCCAGCCGATCGATCTCGAAAACGAGATGGTTGGCGCCGCTGGCGACGAACGCCTCGTAGTACGCGCGCACGCCCTCGGTGGTCTTGGGGCCCATGTCGGCGTTGGCGTACCAGAAGTGGTAGTCCGGGTTCGGCGCCAACGTGGCCATCAGGCGTTCCATGTCCGGCTCCGCTTCGGCCTTCATGTGCTCGAGGACGACGCCCAGCACCTGGCGGTGCCGCTCGTTGGTGGTGGCAGCAAGGCGTTCCTCCACCGGAGCCCAGGTTCTGGTGGGGTCGATGATGGCCATGCGGGTACTCCTCGAGTCGGTGCCTGAGCGTGACTGTTCAGCGCGTGAGGCAATCATCACGAACCCGACCGCCCTGGGTCATCCGACATACGTCGGCACATCCGCGCAAATTGTCCGACGACCGTCGGGCCCGGCGGGCGGCGGCACCGCGGAATGTGCAGCCAGAGCACCCGATCGCGAATATTGGCGGTCTAGCGGCACCCTCGCGGCCGGGTCAGTCCGCCAGCTCGGCCGACGACAGCGTGATCCGGCGGATCATCAGGACCAGAGTCGCCGAGAACCGGTCCAGCGGATCGTCCATATCCCAGCCCAGCTGCGATTCGATGTGCGCCAGCCGCGCCGCGACCGTGCTGTGGTGCACGTGCAGTTCCTCGGCGGTCCGCCGCAGGGACCCGAACACGCAGAACGCCTCCGCGGTCTCCACCTGCAGCCGGCCCGCGGGCGTCGCCGCGATCTCGTTGATCCGGGTCAGCGCGTGACTGCCTCGGGTGGCTTCGGGTGGCAGCTCGGCCAGCAGCTCCAGGGCGCTCAACCGCTCGTAGGCGACGGCGCGCCGGCCGAAGCCGGTCGACGACGCGAACCGCAATGCCCGCAGGGCCTGACCCCATGACGTGGGTGCGGCGAAGACTCCGCCGGCCGCCCCGAGGCCGACCCAGGGCCCGCGGTCGGCGCCTTCGGGCAGCGGCGCAGGGAACGCGGTGACGATGGCCTGGTCCAATTCGTCAGACAGGGTGCGGGAGTCGCTCCGGCCTTGGCACACGACGGCCGTCGCGGTGCCCAGGTCGGCGGTCCGTACCGACACCGAGGTCAGGGCGGACGTGATGACCCGCAAGGCTTCGGGCGACGACTGCGCGGACACCGCGAGCACCCGGACCTCGCGGGACTCGTCGAACCCCAGCAGCCTGATGGCCCGGGCCCGGTCCTCGGGGCGTTCGCGGCTCGACAGCACCACCTCAACCAGGGCCGGATCGCCGAAACTTGGCGGCACGCGGGCACTGACGGCTCCCAGCGTGTGCCGCACCCGGTCGCGCAGGACGCCGTCCAGCGGATGGGCTGGGGCATCACGCTCCAGCCACACCTCCGGCGCCGAACCGTCCCAACGCACCCGCACGGGACAACCAGCCACGGCCTGGGCCGCCGCCAGCACCGCGTCGACACCCGTGACGTCCAGGTCATCGAAGAAGCGGACCAGCCGCAGCACCGACTCCGGGTCGCTGCCCAGCTCGGACAACCGCAACGTGCTCACTCCGCCATTCTGGCAATGCTCAAAAAAGCAGGACGCTGAACCGCCAGTCCAGCACTTGCCGACCGGGGCCGTCGGCCTCGACTGCGAACACCAGCGACCGCAGATCCAGCGTGCCGCCGCGGCCCGACGGTGACCCGTGGGCCGTTTCGATATGCAGCTCGCTGTACAGGGTGTCGCCCTCATGGACGGGCCCGGTGTGGTCGCAGGATTCCCAGCCGAGGACGGTGACGATGTTCGGCAGTAGCCTCGTGGCCTGGGCCAGTGCCAGGCCGATGGTATGACCGCCGTACACCAGGCGGCTGCCGGCTATCCGCGAATCATGATGTGTTGCTGCGATATTGAGCGTCAGCCTGGCCAATTCCGGCGCGCTACTGACGACATCGGCAGTGCTGGTCAGCACGTGGCCGGCGAGCTCCGGATCGAAATTCGAGCCGGGCACCGCCGAGCGCCAGGCGTCGGCATTCCATTCCGCGGCCGGGTCCGGGAGGCCCCGAACCGCAGTGCCGATGGTGCTGAGGTCGTCGGCGTGGCCCGTATCTTCTGCGTCGTCGCGCAGCGGCAGCATGGCGCACCGGTGGAAGTCGAGTACCGTGCGGCCGTTCTGGTCGATGGTGATCATGCGCAGGGCGGCCAACCCCGTGCGCGGCCTTCCTGGTTTCGCTGAATTCTGTTTGAGTCCAACGACTTCAGTGCGCGTGGTGATGCTGTCGCCGATGTGCGGGAAGCGGTGGAAGCGCAGGCCGCGGTAGAAGAGATTCGCCTTGACCCGTTGCGTCGCCAGGGTGGACTGCCCGATCGCGACGTCGCACACGAGCGCTGGATGCGCCAGCGCCCGCGCCGATCCGGTAACGGCCGTGGACAATCCGGCGTCCAACGGCAGCCGCATGCGGTCGCCGAGGATCGCTTGATGCACCGCTGCCGCACCGCCGGTGAGCGTCATGGCCGGCGCCCAGTCGAAGACCTCGCCCACGCTGAGGTCCTCGAAAAATGGCCCGCCTGGCACCGTTTGACCGCGTGAAGTCACAGCGGGAATGCTGGCACCCACATCCGGCACCTGTCCATGAGACGGCACAGATGGATACCGAACCGAACCCTTGCCGATAAGTCGTGCGTCCCGGTAGCCCGCGTCAGACGGGGGAGGCCGCGTACTTCTCGATCAACGACTGCTTGTACAGCTTGCCCGTGTCAGTCCGTGGCAACTGCTCTTCGAACGAGATGGACCGCGGGCACTTGTAGTGCGTCAGCCGGTCCCGCAACCAGGCCAGCAGCTCTGCGCCGAATTCCTCCGTGCCGTCGGCCGGATCCACGGTCTGCACAACCGCTTTCACGCTCTGACCCATCTCGGCATCCGGAATGCCGAACACCGCGGCGTCCATCACCTTGGGGTGCGTGACGAGGACGTTCTCCGCTTCCTGCGGGTAGATGTTCACGCCGCCGCTGATGATCATGTGGTGCCGACGGTCGGTGAGGTAGAGGTAGCCGTCCTCGTCGAGGTAGCCGATGTCGCCGACGGTGGCCCAGCCGTGCTTATCCCTTGAGGCGGCGGTCTTTTCGGCGTCGTCCAGGTATTCGAACGTGTTGCCACCCTCGAAGTAGATTTCGCCGGGCACGCCCTGTGGCTGCTCGTTGCCCTCCTCGTCGAGGATGTGCAGGACGCCCAGCATCGGCTTGCCGACCGAACCGGGGTGCGTCAGCCAGTCCTCGGCGGTGATGAGGGTGGAACCGATGGCTTCGGACGACGCGTAATACTCGTCGACGATGGGCCCCCACCAGTCGATCATCTGCTTCTTGATCTCGACCGGGCACGGGGCTGCCGCGTGCATGACGCGCTTGAGCGACGACAGGTCGTACGAATCCCGCACCTCCTGAGGAAGTTTCAGCATCCGGGTGAACATGACGGGCACGAACTGGCCGTGGGTGATGCCGTAGCGCGCGATGGCGTCCAGACAGCCCTCGGCGTCAAACTTCTCCATCACGACGGTCGTGACGCCCTCGGCCTGAATTTGCATCGACCACACCGACGGCGCCGTGTGATACAGCGGCGCCGGGCTCAGGTAGACCGCGTCCTTGGGGAGCCAAAAGCTCATCAGCATCTTCATCAGGCCGGGCACCTCGGCCGGCGGCAGGTGCGTCAGCTCGCGCTTGATGCCCTTCGGACGGCCCGTCGTGCCCGACGAGTACTGCAGCAGGTCGCCTTCGATCTCGTCATCGATCGGGGTATCCGGATGGGCGGCAACGCATTCCGGGTAGGTATCCCAACCGGGCAGCGCACCGTCGGCGATCATCAGCAGCTTGGGCAGTCCGGCCGTGAGGTGTTCGGCCAGGCCCGCGCAGGTGTCACTCAGGGCCGCCGAGCCGATGACCGCGGTCGCTCCGCTGTTCTCGATGATGTACGCAGCCTCGGCCGGCGTCAGGTGGATGTTGATCGGCACGTAGTACAGACCGCTGCGCCGCGCGCCCCACATCGCGGCGTGCATGTGCTCGTTGTTCTCCATGAGGATGGCAACGACGTCGCCCTCGACCAATCCGTTGGCCCGGAAATGGTGCGCCAGGCGGTTCGCCCGGGCCTCCAGCTCGTCGAACGTCACGACCGTGCCGGACGGGTGCAAGATGACGGCCGGTTTTCCATTGCCCACGTGCTGGCGAATCTGCATGACGGCACTCTACGACAGGGAACTTGACACCTGTCAAGAGAGGCTGCCGAGTTACTACCGAGTCACTACCGACAATTCCCTGCCATCGAACCTCGCGCCGTCGTCGTCGCCGCCACGCAGCGGCGCCCGCAGCGTCGCGGCGACATGACGACGGTTGATGACCAGGCCCACGACTGTCAGCGCACCGTAGACACCGCACAGCACCAGCCGGCCGGTGGTGGAGGTGATCGGGAACTGCACCACGAACAGAGCCAGCAGCAGCCACGCCGTCGCCCGATGGAACCGCAGCGACAGGATCAGCGCGACGCCCATCATGGTCTGGGTGGCCGTCAGCAGCACTTCCTCGATCTGCCGGCCGTCGAGCACGAGCTCGGTTCCGCCGCCGCCGGCCAGGTAGGCGATGGGCAACGAGCCCATCAGCAGCGTCCACTGGTTGACCTTGGACGAGATGAGCGTCGCGATGGCCGCGGTGCTCTTGCCGCGCGCGGCGAAGATGGTCGCGATGATGAACTCCGGCGCCTCCGAGGCCAGCGGCGCCAGCCACTGCACCAGCAGGAAGCGGTCGATGCCCAGTTCGGCACCGGCGTCGATCAGGCTGTTCGCGAACGGCTCGGCGCACAACAGGATCACCGCACCGGACAGCAGGAACAGCGCCACGACCGTGATCCTGCGAGCCCGGTCCGGCAGCGCGCCGATGGCCGCGGCGGTGCCGACGAGGTCAGGCTCTTCAGCCTCACCGCGGGTGAGTTTGTAGAGGTAGAAGCCGAACCAGGCCAGCATCGCGACACCCAGCACCAAGTGGATGCGGCCGGTCGCCGGAATGATGAACGCGACGAGTCCGGCGATGAGCAGGAAGCCCAGCTCGACCCGGTTGCCCGGTTCGAGCGCCAGCACCCGTTTGCTGCTCTGGTCCGCCGACATCTTCTGCGCGACGTACAGCCCGACGATCACCACGATCGGCCAGCCGATACCCATGAGCAGCCGGTTGGAGCCGGTCATGTTGGCGGCGGCGTACTGGACGTATTCGGCGTTGTGGCCGGCGACGTAGGCGTAGTAGAGGTCGACGGCGTATTCGGGCAGCACCGCGATGAGGGCCAAGACGGCGATGGCGAGGCCACCGGACACGTCAACCTGCGCCGCTTCGGCGGCCCAGGCCAGCACGAAGCTGGCGGCGACGACGGCGGCACCGAAGGCCAGCAGCGAGACGACGGGGTTGGGGTGGATACCCGTGAGGCGCAGCGCCGCCGCCGGAGCGACGAACACCGCGGCCAGCAGCAGGGACCGCACAAGTGGCCGACGCGTGGTCGGTCCGGCTGATCGGGTGCTGGTCACGCTGGAGACGATAACCACCCAAAGTGGCGCCAGCAACTTAGCCGTAGCTACGAATTGGTTGCGACCGCGATACTGAATTTGCTGGTCAGAGTCATAAATATTTCAAGTTCGGGTACCCTAATTTGATTGTATGGCTAACCATGAACAGGCGCGGAGGGCCGACTACTGTACGTCGCGAGCGCCGAAAGCCGCCGCGAGTGCATCGAACTTCGCCGAGCCTGACCACCGGGCGATTTTCGACGCGGATTTCCGCAGCCAGGTCAGGCTCGAGCACCCCTCGCCGCGGGACGCTCTCGCAGATACACAAAACCCCCGATCTCCTGGGAGACGGGGGTTGTGTGTTTGTGCGAGAGAGCCCTAGCTCTCTTCAGCCAAGCGGTGTTTGAGGGCGTCGAACTCGTCCTTGATGCCGGTCGGCAGCTTCTCGCCGACGAACTCGAACCACTCTTCGATCAGCGGCAGCTCATTGCGCCACTCGTCGACGTTGACGGCCAGCGCCTCGTCGACATCGGCGGCGTCCACGTCCAGGCCGGCCAGATCCAGGTCGGCGGCGGTCGGCACGATGCCGATCGGGGTGCTCTTGCCCTCGGCCTGGTGCTCGATGCGCTCGATGGCCCACTTCAGCACCCGGCTGTTCTCGCCGAAGCCCGGCCACAGGAAGCGGCCGTCATCGCCACGGCGGAACCAGTTGACGAAGAAGATCTTCGGCATCTTGGACTCGTCGGCGTTCTTGCCGATGTCGATCCAGTGCTGGAAGTAGTCACCGACGTGGTAGCCGAGGAACGGCAGCATGGCCATCGGGTCGCGGCGGACGGTACCGACCTTGCCCTCAGCGGCGGCGGTCTGCTCGGAACCCAGGGTGGCGCCGATGAAGACCCCGTGCTGCCAGTCGCGGGCCTGCGTGACCAGCGGCACCGTGGTCTTGCGACGGCCGCCGAACAGGATCGCCGAGATCGGCACACCCTGCGGGTCATCCCATTCCGGGGCCACCGACGGGCACTGCGAGATCGGGGTGCAGTAGCGCGAGTTCGGGTGCGCGGCCTTGGTCTCGGTCTCCCGCAGGATCCAGTCCTGGCCCTTCCAGTCGATCAGGTGCTCCGGTTCGCCCTCCAGGCCCTCCCACCAGACGTCGCCGTCGTCGGTCTTGGCGACGTTGGTGAAGACGGTGTTGCCGGCGGCGATGGTCTTCATGGCGTTCGGGTTCGACGACCAGTTGGTGCCCGGCGCGACGCCGAAGAAGCCGAACTCGGGGTTGACGGCGTACAGCCGGCCGTCCTTGCCGAACCGCATCCAGGCGATGTCGTCACCGACGGTCTCGGCGCGCCAGCCCGGGATGGTGGGCTGCAGCATCGCGAGGTTGGTCTTACCGCAGGCCGACGGGAACGCCGCGGCGATGAAGTAGGCCTTGTTCTCCGGGGAGATCAGCTTGAGGATCAGCATGTGCTCGGCGAGCCAGCCCTCGTCGTGCGCCATTGCCGAGGCGATGCGCAGCGAGTAGCACTTCTTGCCCAGCAGCGCGTTGCCGCCATAGCCCGAGCCGTAGCTCATGATCTCGCGGGTCTCGGGGAAGTGGGTGATGTACTTGGTCTCGTTGCAGGGCCACGGCACATCCTGCTGGCCGGGCTCCAGCGGCGCACCGATGGAGTGCAGCGCCTTGACGAAGAAGCCTTCGTCGCCGATCTTCTCCAGTGCCGCCGCACCCATGCGGGTCATGGTGCGCATCGAGACCACGACGTACTCCGAGTCGGTGATCTCGATACCGAGCTTGGGATCCTCGGCGTCCAGCGGGCCCATGCAGAACGGGACGACCCACATGGTGCGGCCGCGCATGCTGCCGCGGTACAGGTCGGTCATGATGGCGCGCATCTCGGCCGGGGCCATCCAGTTGTTGGTGGGGCCGGCGTCCTCTTCACGCTCCGAGCAGATGAAGGTGCGCGACTCGACACGGGCGACGTCCGACGGATCCGACAGCGCGAGATAGGAATTCGGCTGCTTTTCGTCGTTCAGCTTCTGGAAGGTGCCGGCCTGGACGAGGTGGGCGGCGAGGCGGTCGTACTCCTCGGCCGAGCCATCGGCGAACATGACCCGGTCGGGCTGAGTCAGCTCCGCAACCTCACGAACCCAGGCGAGCAGCCCGGCGTGAGTGGTTGGAGCGGCGTCGAGACCGGGAATGGTCGCTGAGGTCATCAAATTCTCCTGCTCGCAAATCGCAGCTATACCTCTTTAGAGGTTAACGTGAGTGACATACAAGTGGACAATCGGGCCGCTGTCCGATCTCTCACAAGAACGATTCAGAAAGACCGATAACCGGTCCGCGAATCCGCTGGTACCACCATCCGGGGCGCGCGACGGACGAGTTACCCGTCAGTAGCGCGGCGGGTCCGCTCGGCGCAATTCCTAAATCGCTCAATTTTTCGTTTTGTGATGTGCCGACGCCATACCTGCCTGCGCCTCCAGTAATCGGTATGCGAGTTCCTCTTCACTGGTCTGCCGCGCCGCCGCGACGGCCGTGCCGACCCACCGTTCCAGCACGGCCCGCCGATGCAGACGGGAGCGGACGGCGATGACCGCCACGGTCAGCGCCAGCCCCAGCGTCAGTCCCAGTGCCCCGCCGACCGCGTCGGGCACCCCGGTCAGCCCGGCGGCCACTCTGGCCAGCCCCATTGCCGCGCCCAGGCCGAAACCCGCGCCCAGCACGAGGCCCAACCACATCTCGTCCGGCCGCTGGGTCAGCACCGGCGCGGTGATGCCAGGCCGTGGCCACCGTTCGGAAGGCCGGGGAACGCCCAGTGCCGTTGCGGTCTGACCGCGCACGTCGTCGGCCACCGCCGCCAGCCGGTCACGGACCTCGGCCTCGAAACCCGCGGCCCCCTCCCGGGCCGACGGCACCCGGGTGAGCAGGTCGGCGCGCGCGTCACTGAACCGCCTACGGGCATCCCGGACCAGCTCCAGCCGAATCCGCTGCAGCTCCAGGCGGGACGTCACCCGCCACATGCCGGACTGGGCGAACAGCCGCAGCGAGCCGCGGCTGATGTCTGCGGCGCAGCGGCGGTGCAGGTCGTCGGTGGCGCGAAGGCCGTAGCGGCGCCAGTGCACGGCCCGCCGCAGATGTACGCCGGCGTCCATACCGCGGTCGACGACGAGGCCGTCGGCTTCCAGCACCGCTGTCGCCGCAGCGGTGACCAGGGCCGCGGTCGTATCGGATGCCAACCACCGCGATACGCGGTCGTCGTCCGATTCTGTTGCAGCCAAAGCGATTTCAGCCAGAGCCGCACGAATCGCCCGATACTGGCCGGCGGCGTCATCGGTGTCGGGACCGGAGACGGCGCGCACCAGCTCCGGCACCTCGGCCGTCAATCCCTCCAACGCAGCCGTGAAGCGCTGCCAAACGTCCCCTGACACCATGTCCCCCGATGCCATCGTCGCACCTCGGCGCGGGTGCGCCTGACGCCGATTTCAGGCAACTGTTGAGTATCAATCTGCCCCGCGATGCGGGCTCTCACAGCCAAATGAGAGACCATGGACAGATGTATGCCCAGCGCGAGGACACCGGGGCGAGCGAAGCGACGGGGGAGGACGACGCTGCCTCGTCGGCCAGCGCCCCAGCGGCCGAATCCACCGCCGCCCCCGCCCACCAGCACCGGCGCGTCACCAGCTTCCGGTCCCGCCGGTCGGCACTGTCGGCCGGTCAGCAGAGCACGTGGGACCGCCGCTGGCCTGAGCTGGGCAAAGTCGCCCGGTCCGAAGACGGCGAACCCGCCCCGCTGATCGACACCACCGCCTGGTTCGGCCGCACCGCGCCGGTCGTGTTGGAGATCGGCAGCGGCACCGGCATCTCGACGCTGGCCATGGCGCAGGAGGAACCGCACCTGGACGTCATCGCCGTCGAGGTCTACCGCAAGGGCATGGCCCAACTGCTCGGCGGCGTCGACCGGGCGGGTCTGACGAATGTGAGATTCGTCCGCGGTGACGGCGTCGACGTGCTGGAACACATGATCGCGCCGGGCACCCTGACGGCGGTCCGCGTGTTCTTCCCCGATCCCTGGCCCAAGGCCCGCCACCACAAGCGCCGGCTGCTGCAGTCCGAAACGGTGGCCTTGATCTCCAGCCGCCTGAAGCCCGGCGGCATCCTGCACGCGGCCACCGACCACGCGGACTACGCCGTGCAGATCGCCGAGGTGGGCGACGCCGAGCCAACGCTGCGCCGCACCTCAGTCGACGCAAACCTGCCGATCTCGGTGCAGCGGCCCACCACCAAATATGAGGCGCGGGGCATGCGGATGGGCAGCCCCATCACCGAGCTCATCTGGGAAAGGCTCTAGGTGACCACCACCACTGAGGCCTTTCCACAGGCCGCGCCGCAAGCCATCCCCCAGGCCAAGCCCTACCCGTCGGCCCCGCCGCCGGGTCCGCGCCCGCACCGCGTACTGCTCGTCTGGGACGCGCCGAACCTGGACATGGGCCTCGGGTCGATCCTCGGCGGCCGTCCGACGGCCGCACACCGGCCGCGATTCGACGCGCTGGGCCGCTGGCTGCTGGCCCGCACCAGCGAGATCGCGGCCAGCCGGCGGCCCGACCAGGCGCCGGTGTCCCTGGAACCCGAAGCGACCGTCTTCACCAACATTGCCCCGGGTAGCGCCGATGTCGTGCGGCCGTGGGTGGAGGCACTGCGCAACGTCGGTTTCGCGGTGTTCGCCAAGCCGAAGACGGATGACGACAGTGATGTTGATAGCGACATGCTGGCGCACATCGCGTTGCGCCGCAGCGAGGGTCTGGCCGGCATCTATGTGGCCTCGGCGGACGGCCAGGCGTTCCGTCAACCGCTGGAAGACATCGCCCACGACGGCACCCCCGCGACCGTGGTCGGATTTCGCGAACATGCCAGTTGGGCGTTAGCGTCGGATACCTTGGACTTCGTCGACCTGGAGGACATCCCTGGTGTCTTCCGGGAGCCGCTGCCGCGGATCGGCCTGGATTCGCTGCCTGATCAGGGCGCGTGGCTGCAGCCCTTCCGGCCGTTGTCCGCGCTGCTGAGCTCGCGCGTTTAGGAAAAACTACAGATGACGTGTGCGGTGGCTGAGAATGGCAACCTCTTAGAGAGTGCCTTTGAGCAATATTTTATGCAGATAATCGTGAGGAGCTGACGTGTTCGCCTGGTGGGGTCGAACGGTGTACCGATTCCGATACATAGTGATCGGCGTCATGGTCGCACTGTGCCTGGGTGGCGCCGTATACGGGTCCAGCCTGGGCGAGCATGTCACGCAGAGTGGCTTCTACAACGAAGGCAGCGAGTCCGTCGCCGCTTCGGTGCTCGGTGACGAGGTCTACGGCCGCGACCGGACCAGCCTCGTGGTGGCCATCCTGACGCCGCCCGACGACAAGAAGATCACCGACCCGGCCTGGCAGAAAAAGGTCAGCGCCGAGCTGGACACCTTCGTCAACGACAACAAGGACAAGGTCGTCGCCTGGGTCGGCTGGTTGAAGGCCCCCAGCGACGGGCTGAAGAAGATGACGACGCAGGACCTGCGACACACCTTCATCACCGTCCCGCTCAAGGGCGACAACGACGACGCGATCCTGAAGAACTATCAGGCCGTCGCCCCGGACCTGCAGAAGGTCAACGGCGGCAACATCAAGCTGGCCGGCATGGAGCCGCTGGCCAGCGAGCTGACCGGCACCATCGGCACCGACCAGAAGCGCGCCGAGCTCGCCATCGTGCCGCTCGTCGCCGTCGTGCTGTTCTTCGTCTTCGGTGGCGCCGTGGCCGCGGCGCTGCCCGCCATCATCGGTGGTCTGACCATCGGCGGCGCGCTCGGCATCCTGCGCCTCACCGCGGAATTCGGGCCCGTCCACTTCTTCGCCCAGCCCGTGGTGACGATGATGGGCTTCGGTATCGCCATCGACTACGGCCTGTTCATCGTGAGCCGGTTCCGAGAGGAGCTCGCCGAAGGCTACGACGTCGAGGCCGCGGTACGAAGATCCGTCATGACCTCGGGCCGGACCGTGGCGTTCTCCGCCGTGATCATCGTCGCGTCCTCGCTGCCGCTGCTGCTGATCCCACTGGGCTTCCTGCGGTCCATCACCTACGCGATCATCGCGTCGGTCCTGTTGGCAGCCTTCCTGTCGAACACCGTGCTGCCTGCGGTACTGGGCATCCTCGGCACCAACGTCGACGCGCTGGGAGTGCGCACCCTGCTGAAGGTGCCGTTCCTGGCCAACTGGCCGTTCTCCCGCCGAATCATCGACTGGTTCGCCGAGAAGACGCAGAAGACCAAGACCCGCGAAGAAGTCGAAAAGGGCTTCTGGGGCAAGTTGGTCAACGTCGTGATGAAACGGCCGCTGGCGTTCGCCGTGCCGATCACCGTCGGCATGATCCTGCTGGTCATCCCGCTGGGACAACTGGCCCTGGCCGGTATCAGCGAAAAGTACCTACCGCCGGACAACGCGGTCCGTACGTCGCAGGAAGAATTCGACAAGCTCTTCCCCGGCTTCCGCACCAACGCACTCACCCTCGTGGTCAAGAGCGACAACGGCCAGCCGGTCACCGATCAGCAGCTCGCCCAGGTACGGGCCAACGCAGGCACCATCAGCGGGTTCGTCACCCCCGACGACAACGACAAGTCCAAGATGTGGGCCGAGCGGACCTACCAGGATGGCGGCACCAAGAACCCGTCCGTCCGTGTGCTGTCCAACGGTCTCGTCAACAGCGGTGACGCCGCCGACAAGATCAACGAACTCCGCGCCCTGCAGGAACCGCACGGCATCAAGGTCATGGTCGGCGGTACTCCGGCGCTGGAGCAGGACAGCATCAGCACGCTGTTCGACAAGCTCCCGTTGATGGGGTTGATCCTGGTGATCACCACGACCCTGCTGATGTTCCTGGCGTTCGGTTCGCTGGTACTGCCCATCAAGGCCGCCCTGATGAGCATGCTGACCCTTGGCTCGACCATGGGCATCCTGACCTGGATGTTCGTCGAGGCCGGGCACGGTTCCGGACTGATGAACTACACGCCGCAGCCGCTGATGGCCCCGATGATCGGCCTGATCATCGCGGTGATCTGGGGTCTGTCCACCGACTACGAGGTGTTCCTGGTGTCCCGCATGGTGGAGGCCCGCGAGCGCGGCATGTCCACCGCAGAGGCCATCCGGATCGGTACTGCCACGACCGGCCGCCTGATCACCGGCGCGGCGCTGGTGCTGGCCGTCGTCGTCGGCGCGTTCGCGTTCTCCGACCTGGTGATGATGAAGTACCTGGCCTTCGGCCTGCTGATGGCGCTGCTGCTCGACGCGACCGTCATCCGGATGTTCCTGGTGCCGGCCGTGATGAAGCTGCTCGGCGACGACTGCTGGTGGGCGCCGCTGTGGATGAAGCGTATCCAGGTCAAGTTGGGTCTCGGCGAGACCGAGCTGCCCGACGAACGCAAGCGTCCCACGGTTCGCGAACCCGAGGACCCGCGCGCGCTGGTCGGGTCGGGTGCTCCGGCCCGTCCGCCGCACGATCCCACGCATCCGGCCGCCGGCCAGCGGGCCATGCCGGCCCGCATCGTCCCAGGTCAGCCGCAGCCGCCGAGCCAGGCTCCGACCAACCGCATGCCGAGCGCTCCGCCGCAGGCCCCGGCTCCGCAGGCCCCGGCCGCGCCGCCGGCTCCGTCTGCCGAGCCCGCGACCACCCGGTTCAGCGCCGCCCGGGGCGCCTTCCGCAACGTGGTGTCGAACGTGACCCGCGCCGTCACCCCGCAGAACGGAGAGCCGACGCCGCCCGCCACCGCCGTCGGTGACGCGGCGACCACCGCGTTCCGTCAGGCCGACCCCGCCACCACCGCGTTCCGTGCGCCGGGCGGTGTCGAGCGGCCCGCCGACACGGGCCATGACGGTAATCGGGAGATCGAGTCGTGGCTCGGGCAGCTGCGGGGCAACCTCAGCGCCTCGGGGCCGCAGATCCAGACCCCGTCAGACGCGCCGGGCGAGGGCAACGAGCCGACAACGGCGTTCCGCGCCCAGCCGGCCGATGCGCCGGAGGCCACCGAGAAGATCGACACCGAGCAGACCCAGCGCCGCGGTACCGGCGGCGGGGTCAGCGCTGCGGATCTGCTGCGCCGGGAGGGCCGTCTGTAGCGGGCGGCTTCCCCTCCTGCGACACCGCCGCGGCGGCGACGGAACCGGCTTCGGCGAGTAGCTCAGCTTGCTCGGCGTCCGGATCGCTGGCGACCAGCACCCGGATGGCGCTGTTGAGGAAAGCGACGATGGGTACCGCGATCAGCGCGCCGATGACGCCGGCCATGACGCCGCCACCGGCGATGGCCAGCACGACGGCAAGCGGGTGGACGGACACCGCGCGGCCCATCACGATCGGTTGCAGCACATGGGCTTCCAGTTGCTGGACCGCGATGATCAGGCCGAGCGCGATCAGCGCGTAGATCCAGCCCTTCGCGATCAGCGCCACCACCACGGCCACGAAACCGGTCAGCACGGCACCGACCAGGGGCACGAACGCGCCCAGGAACACCAGTGACGCCAGCGGGAGCGCCAGTGGCACGCCCATGATCGCCAGCCCCGTGCCGATGCCGACGGCGTCGACCATCGCCACCACGAACGTCGCGCGGACGTACCCGATGAGGGAGCCGAACCCCGCCCGGCCGGCGTCGCGCACGCGGTCCCGGACCGAGGCCGGGACGATCCTGGTGACGAATTCGTAGATGTCGCGCCCGCCGTGCAGCAGGAAGATCAGGGTGAAGAGCGTCAGCAGCAGACCGGTGATGATCTCGGTCAGGGCGCCGGCAGTGGAGAACACCCCACTGGTCAGCCTGGACTGATTGTTCTTCAGCGCGTCGATGGCGGTCTGCCCGACGCTGTTGATCTGCTCGCTGCTCAGATGCAGAATCGGGCCTTCGGTCAACCACTTGCGGGCGCCGTCGATGCTTCGGGTGACCTGCTCCACGAGCGCCGGAGCACCATCGATGAACTGGGAGACGACGAACGTCAGGATGCCGCCCATCACCACGATGGAGCTCAACAGCATGACCGCGACGGCCGCACCGCGCGCCAGTCCGCGCCGGGCCAACAAATCGACGGCGGGCAACAGGAACGCCGTCGCCAAGGTGGCCAGCAGCACCGGTACGACGATAACTTCGAGCTTGGTCACCACCCACAACGCGGCGAGCACTGCACCGAAGATCGCCAGCAATCGCCATGACCAGGCCGCGGCCTTGCGTACCACCGGATCGACCGCTTCGTGGGCATGCGACATGGGCGCCAGCGTAGCGCCGACGGACGACGCCACGAGGTTGTTGCATGATGCTTACCGCACACGGCGAGCCGCCCGCGACACGCCGGATACGCTAAGCGCGTGTCGAACGAGGCTGTGCCGGGCCCAATGACGGCTCGCCGCCGCGGCCCGTGGCTGACTTGCCGGCGCGGTGAGGCCCGCCCGCAGCCGGTTCGGGTGCGCGGCAAGTACTGGTGGCTGCGCTGGGTGCTGATCGGCATCGCCCTCACCGTGCTGACCATCGAGGTCGTGATGGTGTGGGAGCAGCTGGCCAAGGCGTGGCTCAGCCTGCTGTCGGCGACGTGGTGGTGGGTTGCCGCGGCGGCCGTCGCGGCGCTGGCCTCCATGCACAGCTTCGCGCAGATTCAGCGCACCCTGCTCCGGTCGGCCGGCGTGCAGGTCAAGCAGTGGCGGTCCGAGGCAGCGTTCTACGCCGGCAACGCACTGTCCACCACGCTGCCCGGCGGCCCGGTGCTCTCGGCCACCTTCGTGTACCGCCAGCAGCGGCTGTGGGGCGCCTCGCCATTGGTGGCGTCATGGCAGCTGGTGATGTCCGGGGCGCTGCAGGTGGTCGGGCTCGCCCTGCTGGGGCTGGGCGGCGCGGTCCTGCTCGGCGCGAGCAAGAACCCCCTGTCGCTGATCTTCACCATCGGCGGTTTCGCGGTGCTGCTGGTGCTGGCCCAGACCGTCGCGGCCAACCCACAGCAGATGGACGGCATCGGGGTCCGGTTGCTGTCCTGGTTCAACTCGTTGCGCGGCAAGCCGGCCGACACCGGGCTGGACGGCTGGCGCCGCACCCTGGGGCAGCTGGAGTCGGTCAGCCTGAGCCGACGGACGCTGACGGTCGCGTTCAGCTGGTCGCTGTTCAACTGGGTCGCCGACGTCGCGTGTCTGGCCTGCGCGGCCTACGCCACGGGCGGGCATCCGTCGCTGGCGGGCCTGACCGTCGCGTACGCCGCCGCCCGCGCGGTCGGAGCCATTCCGCTCATGCCGGGCGGGCTGCTGGTGGTCGAGGCGGTGCTGGTGCCCGGCCTGGTGTCCAGCGGTATGACGCTCGCGGCCGCCATCTCGACCATGCTGATCTATCGCCTGGTCAGCTGGATCTTCATCTCGGCGATCGGCTGGGTGGTGTTCTTCATCCTGTTCCGCACCGAGAAGGACTTCGATCCGGACACCACCGGTACCTCTGCCAGCGCCACGGACATCCGCAGTTCGGCACCCGACCAAGAGACGCCGCATGACATCGGCTAGCCGGCTGGCGGCGGCGCTCGTCCTCACCGCTGCCCTGACGTCGTGCACGCCGGCACCGAAATCGGTTCAACCGTCCTCTCCCCCAACTAGTTCCACTGGTTCCGCGGAACCGATCGTCACGCCTGTGTTGGCCGACGTCGTCGCCGCACCCGTCCCGGTTCCGGCCACCGACGGCCGTGTCCACCTCGCGTACGAGCTGCTGCTCACCAACACCTCGCCCGAGCCGGTGACGGTGGACTCGGTCGCCGTCATGGGTCCGGCCGGGCCGCTGTTGCAACTGTCCGGCGCCGGTCTCGTCTACTGGACCCGGACCATGGGCACCCGGATCAGCACCAACGATCTGGGCCCCGGGCAGCGGTCCATCGTGTGGCTGGACGTCAGCCTGGCCGCGGGAAGCACCGTGCCCCAGCAGCTTTCACACCGCGTGGTGGTCAAGGTACCCAAACCGATGCCGCCGCTCGTGCCGCCGGTGGTGACCGAGAACGTCGCGCCGGTGACGGTCTCCGACCACAAGCCCGTCGTACTCGAACCGCCGCTGCGCGGCCCCGGCTGGCTCGACGGCAACAGCTGCTGCGACATGACGCCGCACCGCATGGCCCTCAACCCCATCGATGGAAAGCTCTGGGCCGCAGAGCGATACGCCATCGACTACGAGCAGCTACAGCCAGACGGGCGGCTGTTCACCGGCGACGGCGCGAAGGACACCAGTTACGCCTACTTCGGGGCCGACGTGCACGCGGTGGCCCCGGGCCCCGTAGTGGCGGTACTCGACGGGCTGCCGGAACAGGTGCCCGGCCAGAATCCGACGGGCCTGACACTGGCCCAATACGGCGGCAATCACGTCGTGCAGGACATCGGGAACGGCAACTACGCGTTCTACGCGCATCTGCAGACCGGGAGTGTCAAGGTCAAGCCGGGCGATCAGCTGAACACCGGCCAGGTGCTCGGACGCGTTGGCAATACCGGCAATTCGACCGGGCCGCATCTACATTTCCACGTGATGAGCACACCGGATCCCTTGCGCTCCGACGGCCTGCCGTTCGTCTACCGCTCGTTCAAGCTCACTGGACGCCTGATCAGCATGGCGGCCGGTGACGCCCTGGAGACCGGCGCCCCCGCCCGGCTGGACCCCGGCTTCACCCCCCGAGACGAAAACAATGTCAGCCCACTGAATCTGGACGTGATGACCTATGACAACTGAGCAGACCACGGGAACCCGCAGCGCCGCACTGGCTTTCCTCGCCGACGTGGTGTGCGTGGTGATCTTCTGCACCATCGGCCGGCGCAGCCACGCCGAAGGCATCACGCTCACGGGCGTGGCGCACACCAGCTGGCCGTTCCTGACCGGGACCGTGGCGGGCTGGGCGCTGTCGCGGGGCTGGCGCCGCCCGACGGCGCTGAACCCGACCGGATTGACGGTCTGGGTCAGCACCGTCGTGATCGGCATGCTGCTGCGCAAGGCCTCGGCTCAGGGCGTCGCGGTCAGCTTTGTGATCGTCGCGTCGACCGTCACGGCCATCCTGCTGCTGGGCTGGCGCGGCGCAGCTCGCCTCTTCAAGTGATTTGTGCACGATCATCCGCGGCCGCCGCGGATGATCGTGCACAGATCACTTACGGATGCCGCAGCGGTCGCGGATGTCCTTCAGCGGCTGCCGGATACCCTGCAGCTCGGCCTTGGTCTGCGGGTTATCGATCAGGTACTGCTTCACCTTGGCGTGCGCCTGATCCCTCGACAGGCCGCGGAGGCTACTGAAGAAGTCGTTCACATCCGGGTGGGTGAACAGGTAGGCGGAGGTCGAGGCGTCGACGCCCGCGCGGACGCCGGCCAGGTCCGCGGCGGTGCAGTTGGGCGGTGCGTCGTCGGCGAGAGCCGACGGGACGGCACCGAAAAGCATGCTGCCGGCGACCGCGCCGGCGCCGATGAAGCCGGCAACAGCGCGTCGCTTAGCCAGAGCGGTGAGCATCATGTGGTCAAACCCCTTCGTCGAGAACCCCGGTAGCGGAACCCCACGGGGCTACCGGCCCCTCAAAGATAAGCAGAAAGAGCTGATAACCGCCTGGCGTTGCGCTCAGCGCGCGGCCGGTTGCGTCGCCGCTACGGCCTGCGCCGCCGGTATGGACCCCGTCGCCGTCGTCACGCCGGGCAGGCTGGGCGTGAACGGCGCACTTCCAGGCGCGCTGCCGGGCACGCTCGGCATCGCGGGCAGCGCGGCCGGCAGACCGCTGCCCTGCTGCGCCGACTGCATCAGCCCCATCAGCTGCGGCAGCGTCAACGGCAGCTTGCACTGCGAGGACAGCGTCACCAGTGGCGCCTGCAAGTTCTGCAGCGCGGCGCCCTCCTGCGGGTTGGCGTCGAAGTACGTCTTGAGCGCTGCCAACGACTGCGGGCCGGGCTGCTGCTGCGAGATGGTCGTCAAGGTTTGGTTCGCCTTCGGGTGCGCATCCAGATACGTGCCGGTCGACGTGGCCACCATGCCGATGGTCTTGGCGACCTGGCTGGCGGCGCACGGATCCTGGCCCGCACCCGCCGACGGGGCGCCGAACGACGTCACCACGACACCGCCGAGCGCAGTTACAGCGAATACCCCGGCAAGCCCGCGGCGGGCCGTCACGATGGTCGTTTTCATGGCACAACTCCTCACGGTTTACCGGCCACCGACGGCCGCGTAAACACTCGGCAAACACTGATTTCCCGGGACAGCACCGCACGACGTGCCGGACCTCATCCGGGATTCGGCTCTTGCCATCTTGCCATCGCCGCCGGGCCGGCGCCCAATCTACACAGCAAACATCCAGGTCAACGACCAGTTGCTGCCAGCCCCGCAAACCCACGAACCGCCGTCGACGGGGTTGCTGGCCGCCCCGGCCGCCGCCCGGTTGCAGTTGGGTCAAGGTTCCGCCCCCGGCGCCCCAACGGCGCTCGCGGGCCGGTCACCCTACCCCATACTGAGGTAGGGTCGGCGGCACGCAACGCCGATCAAAAAGACTCCGGTGGCAACCGGGACGACCGCAGGAAGAGGGTTCGCCATCCAGCAGTTGATGATGCGGCTGAGCGCTCTGCTTCGGCGTTGGCGCTGGGCGGTTTTCGCCACCTGGCTGCTGCTCATGGTGCCATCTCTATATCTCGCGGCGACTCAGTCCAGCAACCTCAGCGGCGGCGGGTTCGACGTCGCCGGTTCCCAGTCTCTGCACGTCCAGTACGAGCTCGAGGACCACTTCCCCGACGAGGGCGCCTCACCGCTGGCCTTGGTCGCGGCCCCGACCGCGGGCGCGTCGCAGGAAGACATGACGGCGGCGGTCGACGAGCTGAGACGCATCGCGGCAGGCGTCTCCAACGTCAAGGTCGTGCCCGACCCCACGCAGGCCGAGCCGCAGGCCGGCAAACCCTACGTCGTGACGCTGCGCCTCGACTTCAACAACAGCGGCGCCGTCGACATCGCCAAGAAACTGCGCAAGGCCGTCGGCATCGAAGGCGGCAAAGCCGGCCAGACGGCGGACGGCAAGGTCCGGCTGTACGTCATCGGTCAGGGCGCACTCGGTGCGGCTGCCAGCGAGACCACCAAGCACGACGTCGCCGAAGCCGAGAAGTGGAACCTGCCGATCGTCCTGATCGTGCTGCTGGCGGTGTTCGGGTCGCTCGCGGCCGCGGCCATGCCGATGATGCTCGGCGTGTGCACGGTGATCGTGACGATGGGGGTGGTCTACCTCCTGTCCATCTGGGTCACCATGAGCGTCTTCGTGACGACGACGCTCTCGATGTTCGGCATCGCACTGGCCGTCGACTATTCGCTGTTCATCCTCATGCGTTTCCGCGAGGAACTACGGGCCGGCCGCGACCCGGAACAGGCCGTCGACGCGTCGATGGCGACCTCGGGCCTGGCGGTGCTGCTGTCCGGGCTGACAGTGATCGCCTCGATCACCGGCATCTATCTGATCGGCACACCGGTGCTGTCGTCCATGGCCACCGGCGCCATCCTGGCCGTGGCCGTCGCGGTACTGACCTCGACAACCCTGATCCCGGCAGTGCTGGCTACGTTCGGCAAGCGCGTCGCCAAACGCTCGTCGTGGCTGCACGTCACGCGCCGCCCCGACGCCACGCAGTCCCCGTTCTGGACGCAATGGACCGAACGCACCATGCGGCGCCCGTGGCTGTCGGCGCTGCTGGCCGCCGTCTTCCTGATCGCCCTGGCGGCACCCTCGTTCGGCATGCAGCTGGGCAACAGCATGCTGCGTCAGTTCCAGCCGTCCCACGAAATCCGGACCGGGGTGGCCGCCGCCGCGGAAGCGTTGGGCCCCGGCGCACTCGGACCGATCCGGGTGCTGGTGACGTTCCCCGAAGCGACGGCGTCCGACCCGCAGAACACCGCGACGCTCGACGCCCTGCACCAGACCATGACGCAGGCGCCGGACGTGTCCCAGGTGGCCCCGCCGGTGTTCAGCAACGACAACCGCAGCGCCCTGTTCTCGATCGTCCTGCGGGTCGACCCCGAGGACCTCGTCGCGCGTGACTCCATCACCTGGCTACGACAACACCTACCGAACGTCGCCGGCCCCAACATCGCGATCGCGGTGGGCGGGCCCACGGCGCTGATCATGGACTTCGACCACCGCGTCGCCGACACCGAGGTCCTGGTGTTCGTCTTCGTGTCGCTGATCGCGTTCGTGATGCTGCTGATCTCGATCCGCTCGGTCGTGCTGGCGATCAAGGGCGTCCTGATGACCGTGCTGTCGGTGGCGGCGGCCTACGGCAGCCTGGTGATCGTCTTCGAGTGGGGCTGGTTCCAGGCGCTCGGGTTCAAGCCCCTGGAATCACTGGACACCACCATTCCGCCGCTGGTGCTGGCGATGACGTTCGGCTTGTCCATGGACTACGAGATCTTCCTGCTGACGCGCATCCGGGAACGGTTCCTGCAGACCGGCAACACCCGCGACGCCGTCGCCTATGGCGTCAGCACCAGCGCCCGCACCATCACCAGCGCCGCGCTGATCATGATCGCCGTGTTCATCGGGTTCGCGTTCGCCGGCATGCCGCTGGTGGCCCAGATGGGTGTGGCGTGCGCCGTCGCCATCGCGGTCGACGCGACGGTGGTGCGGCTGGTCCTGGTGCCCGCACTGATGGCGATGTTCGACCAGTGGAACTGGTGGCTGCCCAAGTGGCTGGACCGTCTGCTGCCGTCGGTGGACTTCGAGAAGCCGCTGCCCGCCACCGATACCGGCAGCCTGGTCATCATCCCCGACGACATCTCCGCACTGGGCCCCTCGGGCGCCGAACTGCGCAGCGTCGTCAAGTCGGCCGCCAAGCTGAAAAGCCTTGCCGCACAGACGGTTACGGTTCCCGACCCGCTGGCCTTCAGCGGCTGCAGCGGCGCCGACGCCGACGCCGACGAGCAGCAGTACGTGCCACGGGCCGTGCCACGGCGCATCGCGGCGGCCCCGCCGCCGAAAGACCCGTCGCGCACCGGGCTGGCGCTGCTGCGGCGGCGCGCGCACGGCCAGTCCCGGTCGGCATCGGACAACCCCGACGTGCACCCGGTCACCATGTGGGGCGGACGGCTGTCGGTTGCCCTCGACGCCCTGTCGCTCAGCGAGACCGACGGCCCGGCCATCGAGCGCCGCAGCCCGGTGGAAACCACGACGGTGCTGCTGCCCACCGGCGACCGGCTGGAAATCCCGACGGGCGCCGAAACGCTGCGGCTCAAGGGCTACCTGATCATGTCCCGGGGCAGCGCCCAGGACTACGCCGACTTCGTCGACATGGTGTCCTGCATGGACATCCGGACCGCGGCCGCGGTTCTAGCCGGTATTGACGGGTATTACTGTGGGGAACGGTCGAAGAACCAGTGGGTGGCCACCCAGTTGGTCCGCAGGTTGGCCGACCCGCACCCGTTCGACGACCAGGAAACTGCAGATTGG
This sequence comes from Mycolicibacterium sp. HS_4_1, assembly GCF_054515875.1. Taxonomy (NCBI): domain Bacteria; kingdom Bacillati; phylum Actinomycetota; class Actinomycetes; order Mycobacteriales; family Mycobacteriaceae; genus Mycobacterium; species Mycolicibacterium sp. HS_4_1. The sequence continues at coordinate 189,234 of NZ_CM137261.1, read as the reverse complement.
CCCGAAGTCAAGCAGCGTTGTTTGGCGGTGGCGGTGGCCATGTTGGAGGAGGCGAGGTGACGTTGACATCCGAAGTGAGGGACACCCCTTCTGGTGCCGACGACTCCGGTGACGCCACCGTAGCCGGCAGCAACGGGGCACCCACCGTCGCGTTTCCGGCGCAGGCTCCCGGCGAGAAGCCCGTCGAGTTCTGGTCGACGTCAGCCATCCGCGCCGCGTTGGAGAACGACGATCTGGCGGTGTGGCAGCGCATCGTCGTGGCCATCAAGCGGGACCCCTTCGGCCGCACGGCCCGCCAGGTCGAGGAGATTCTCGCGACCACCAATCCGTACGGCATCTCCAAGGCACTGTCCGAGGTGCTGGCCCGCGCCCGCACCCAGCTCGAGGCCAACGAATGCGCCGAGGTGGCCCGCCAGATCCGGCTGCTGATGGAGCGCTCCGGCCTCAGTGAGACCGAGTTCGCGTCCCGCATCGGGGTTGGTACCCAAGAACTTTCGACGTACGTGGCCGGTACCACCAGCCCGTCGGCCGCGCTGCTGGTGCGCATGCGGCGGCTCTCGGACCGGTTCGCCCGGATGCGTTCCGCCCGCTCCTGAAGAAGCGCCCTAACGCGACGCGAGCGGGGTCACGTCCATGACCAGCCAGCGTCCGTCCTGCTTGGTCAGCGTGACCCGCAGGCCCAGCACCGTCGCCTGCTGAGGTTTGTTGGGGATGTTCTGCGTGGCCCGCATGACCACCGCGACACTGGCGAAGTTCGGGCCGATGGTCTCGATGCCGGCCGAGATGGTGCTGGCCTGCCCGGCCACCCCACGGCTGGTCAGATCCTTGGCGACCGCGTTGAACTCGTTGCGGTAGGCCTCCGCGCGCTGCGGCGCCATCAACGACGTGGCCCGGTCGATCGACACGTTCGGTGCGCCGGGCGTGAACGTTGCCGACGCTTCCGCGACGCTGCTGGCGATGCCGACCACCGTGGACATGTCGTGGTCGGTGGTGCGATCCGGCAACGTCCACTTGGTGTAGCCCACGATCGCGGCCGCAGCCACGGCGACCGTCGTCAGCCCCACGACCGCGAACCGCAACCTGGGCGCGTCGTCGTCGGTGCCCATGGTGACGCCGTCGCGGCGGAACAGCACGAAGTTCACCACCGCCGCCTGCAGCACCAGCAGCCCGAGAATGGTGCCCACCACGACCCACCACAGCGGCCGATCCAGGGCCAGCCCGATATAGACCAGGCTCGCCAGCACCGCGAGCGGCGCCAGGATGTCAAAGAACAGGACGCGCCACGCGTTCCTCATCGCAGCGACTCCAATCGCGAGATCAGCATCTTGCCGCCGACGTCGGACACCCCGAGTCGCAGCCGCCAGCGCACGGTTGTCGGCTTGGCGCCGGCGTTCTGGCTCACGGACGTCGCGATCACCAGCACCGTCGTCGTGTCCGAGGAGATGGCCGCCAGCTCCGGCTGGACCGGTGGTTTGCCCTGCTCCCCCGGCGGGGTGTGATGCAGCGTCTCCAGCGCGACGGACTCGATCTGCCCGCTGGTCCGGCTCTGCAGCTTCTGAACCAGCTGGGTGAAGGGTGCGACCGTGGCATCGAAGTCGGCGTTCAGCTGGCCGACCGTGCCCTCGTGCAGCTTCGGCACGTTGACCGTGACGTTGTCCTTGGTCATGTTGATCAGCAGGCCGGCCCACTCGGCGGCGGCTTTCATCGCCTGCGCCTCGTGCGCGCGCTCCGCGTCGTCGGCGCGGTGGCCCAGCCAGACCCAGGTCGCCACGACGACCGCGACCACGGCGACCACGCCCAGCGCCGCCGAGGCGATGCCGCAGGGGCTGAAGATTCGATCAGCCTGATCGCTCAGTGCACTGGCCGTGGCGGCGGGCTTCACATCGGGCTTGGCAGCACCGGCCGCGCCGGTCGTTGCGGTGTCTTTCGCCGTGTCTTCTTCGGCAGACTCTTCGCTGCGCTCGTCGGGCATGGGCGTGAGGCTACCCGCAGCGCCCACCGACACTGCAGCGGCGATGGCAGGATGGCGAGGTGACTCTCGAAGCTACCTCTCCCCGATCAGGTATCGACCTGAGCTACCTCGACACCGACGCCCGCCCCCAGGATGACCTGTTCGGTCACGTCAACGGCCGCTGGCTCACCGACTACGACATCCCTGCCGACCGGGCCACCGACGGTGCCTTCCGGCTGCTGGCCGACCGCGCCGAGGAACAGGTGCGCGACCTGATCACCAACGCAGCCGGCGCCCCGAACACCGATGCCCAGCGCATCGGCGACCTGTACGCCAGTTTCATGGATACCGAGCGAGTGAACGCCGTCGGCCTGGCGCCGCTGCTGGCGGAGCTGGGTCTCGTCGCCGACGCCGCTACCCCTGAAGCCCTGGCGGCCGCGCTGGGCGCGCTGCAGCGCACCGGCGTCGGCGGTGGCGCGGGCGCGTACGTCGACACCGATTCCAAGGACTCGACGCGGTACCTGCTGCACTTCACGCAGTCCGGCCTGGGCCTGCCCGACGAGTCCTACTACCGCGAGCCGGCACACGCCGCGGTGCTGGCCGCCTACCCGCAGCACATCGCCCGGATGTTGAGCCTCGTGCTCGGGGGCGACCAGTCCGAGACCGCCGCCCGCATCGTCGCGCTGGAGACCAAACTGGCTGCGGCGCACTGGGATGTGGTGAAGCGCCGCGATGCGGACCTGAGTTACAACCTGCGCCGGTTCAGCGATCTGGCCGACGAGGCGCCCGGCTTCGACTGGGCGGGCTGGCTGTCAGCGGTCGGCGCGTCGGCCGATGTGGTCACGGAAGTCGTTGTGCGGCAACCGGACTTCCTGGTCGCGTTCGCGGCGCTATGGGCGTCCGAGCCACTCGAGGACTGGAAGGCCTGGCTGAGCTGGCGCCTGATCAGCGGCCGCGCGTCGATCCTGACCGACGATCTGGTGAAGGAGAACTTCGAGTTCTACGGCCGCCTGCTGTCGGGCACCGAGGAAATCCGGGACCGCTGGAAGCGCGGCGTCGGGCTGGTCGAGGGCCTGATGGGCGACGCCGTCGGAAAGCTGTACGTGGACCGGCATTTCCCGCCCGCCCACAAGGCGCGGATGGATGAGCTGGTGGCCAACCTGCGCGAGGCCTACCGGGTGAGCATCACCAACCTGGAATGGATGACGCCCGAGACCCGGCAGCGGGCGCTGGCCAAGCTGGACAAGTTCACCCCGAAGATCGGGTACCCGGCGCGCTGGCGCGACTACTCGGCGCTGGTTATCGACGCGAGCGACCTGTACGGCAACTACCTGCGCGGCCAGGCTGTCGAGCACGACCGCGAACTGGCCAAGCTGGGCAGCGAGGTGGACCGCGACGAGTGGTTCATGACGCCGCAGACGGTGAACGCCTACTACAACCCGGGCATGAACGAGATCGTCTTCCCCGCGGCCATTCTGCAGCCGCCGTTCTTCGACGCCGAGGCCGACGACGCCGCCAACTACGGCGGCATCGGCGCGGTGATCGGGCACGAGATCGGCCACGGTTTCGACGACCAGGGCGCCAAGTACGACGGCGACGGCAACCTCGTCGACTGGTGGACCGACGCCGACCGCGCCGAATTCGGTTTGCGCACAAAGGCATTGATCGAGCAGTACGAAGCCTTCACACCCCGGGCGCTGGACTCGAGCCACCACGTGAACGGCGCGTTCACCGTTGGCGAGAACATCGGTGACCTGGGCGGGTTGTCCATCGCACTGCTGGCCTACGAGCTGTCACTGGGCGGCAAGGAAGCCCCGGTGATCGACGGACTCACGGGTGTCCAACGCGTCTACTTCGGTTGGGCACAGGTGTGGCGCACCAAATCCCGTGACGCCGAGGCCATTCGGCGGCTGGCCGTGGACCCGCATTCGCCGCCGGAGTTCCGCTGCAACGGCGTGATCCGGAACATCGACTCGTTCTACGAGGCGTTCGACGTCACCGCGTCCGACGAGCTGTACCTGGAACCTGCTGAGCGCGTGCGCATCTGGAACTAGCCGCCACCGAACGCACAACTGCCCCTTTCCTTGCGGAAAGGGGCAGTTGTGTATGTGCCTGCGAGTCAGCGCGTCCGGGACGTGCTGGGCGTCGAGGTGGCGGCGCCGGGGGTCGGCATGCCCCACTGCCAGTCGTCGGCGCCGTCGGACTGGTTGTACAGCCCGACCGAGTTCTTCACGACGATGGGGTCGCCGCTGCCGAACTGGTCGTAGAACCACTTGGCGTTGTCGGGCGACAGGTTGATGCAGCCATGGCTGACGTTGCGCTTACCCTGGTCACCCACCGACCACGGCGCACTGTGCACGAAGGCACCGCTGTTGTCGATGCGCACCGCGTTCTGCACGTTCACCTTGTAGCCCTGCGGAGAGTCCACGGGCACGCCGTACGTCGACGAGTCCATGACCACCGTCGGGAACTTCTCCAGCACGTAGTAGGTGCCGTTCTTGGTCTCGTCGCCGGCCTTGCCCATGGACATCGGGAAGGTCTTCTCGACCACGCCGTTGCGGCTGATGGTCATCTGGTGCGTGGCGTTGTCGGCGGTCGCGACCAGCGAGTCACCGGTGCGGAAGGTGGACTTCGTGCCCGCCGCGTCGATGTTGACGACGGTGTTCGCCGGCCAGAACGCGATGGGCCGCCAGCGCAGCTGGGTGTCGGTCACCCAATAGAACATGCCCGGCACCGGCGGGGTGGACGAGATGTGTACGGCATCTTGCGCCATCTGCTTGTTGGCGATGGGCCGCGGGAAGTTGATGTAGATGGGCTTGGCCACGCCCACCATGGACCCGTTGAGCGGGTTGAAGGTCGGCGGGTTGAACGGCGGCTGGCCGACGAACGGGGTCGGATTCTGACCGGCCGGCGTACCCGGCGGGATCGGCTGCGGTTCGCCGGGAATCACGGCGCCAGGGACCACCGGTGTCGGCGCAGCGGGAACGACGGGATCCGCGGCAGGCGGAATCGGCGGGGGCAGCGGCGCCTCCACCGGCGCATTAGGGTCGATCGGGCCCGCGGCCAAGCCTGGGTCTGGTGAGTCGGGATCGGCCAGCGCAGACGGGGTTACGACGGTCATCCCGGCGACCAGCCCGGCCGCCACAACCATGCTCAGCAGCCTGCTCTTGTTCCATTGCGGCATTCGCCACCTCCAGTTCACAACGTCCCCAGTCTGTCATAGCGCGCCGACCGGCCACTATCACGAAGGGCCGTCACACCGCACTTTCGGCCCGGTCGCGGGCCACTGAACTGCACAGTTGATCGCCACACAGGTGTGGGGCGTTACTCCCGCCGGCTGCGCTGGAACCGCCGGCAACGCCACGAACGGCTGTCGATACCGGGGCGATCCGCGCACAATCGACAGCGTGATTGTTGCCTTCAGCGTCAGCCCGATGGGTGGTGACGAGTCCGGCGGTGTCGGCGCGGCCGTCGCAGCGGCCGTGCGGGTGGTGCGAGAGTCGGGACTACCCAACGAGACCAACGCGATGTTCACGAACATCGAGGGTGAATGGGACGAGGTGATGGCCGTGGTCAAACAGGCCGTGGAAGCGGTGGCGGCGGTGTCCCCACGGGTCAGTCTGGTCCTCAAGGCCGATATCCGTCCGGGCTACACCGGCCAGCTCACCGCGAAGGTCCAGCGCATCGAGGACGAACTCGGCACGTAGCGGGATCGCGGTCGGCCAACCCCGACCCCTAACACGATCGACACACGCCCGTTGTGCCGGCGCCATCGTCCTGCTGACAATGGTCAAGCAGGGGTTCAGATGCGCACGGTGGGCTGGATGGTCGGGCCAAGAATTCAGGGTCAACCGGCTCCGGCGCGGCGAACCGCGTTGACCCTGTAGTGAGGGCTTGGCTTACTCGCACAAATACGCCCTCAGCTCAGGGTCAACTGCTTCAGGACCGGACGAGCCGCGCGATCGCCGCGGAGGCCTCGGCCAGCTTCTGCTCAGCCTCGTCGCCGCCGACCGCCACCGCATGGCTCACGCAGTGCCCCAGGTGCTCGTCGAGCAGCGCCAGCGCGACCGACTGCAATGCGCTGTTCACCGCGCTGATCTGCGTCAACACGTCGATGCAGTACTTGTCCTCATCGATCATCTTGGCGATGCCGCGGACCTGCCCCTCGACTCGCCGCAGCCGCTTGGCGTAGTTGTCTTTGTTGGGCGAGTAGCCGTGCTGGGGCTCGGCGTAGGCCGCCTCGGGTGCGCCCGACTCTTCTGCCGTCATAACCCCAGCGTACCGCATACCCCTTAGGGGTATCCAATGGAATTTCGCTTGGCGGCGACCGGCATAATTGCCTGCATGTCTGCTGATCAGCCCGATATCAAGCCCCGCAGTCGCGACGTCACCGACGGCCTGGAGAAAACCGCGGCCCGAGGCATGCTGCGCGCGGTAGGTATGGGTGACGACGACTGGGTCAAGCCACAGATCGCCGTCGGGTCGTCCTGGAACGAGATCACCCCCTGCAACATGTCACTGCAGCGCCTGGCCCAGGACGTCAAGGACGGTGTGCACGAGGCCGGGGGTTACCCGCTGGAGTTCGGCACCATCTCGGTCTCGGACGGTATCTCCATGGGCCACGAGGGCATGCACTTCTCGCTGGTGTCCCGCGAGGTCATCGCCGACAGCGTCGAGACGGTGATGCAGGCCGAGCGCCTGGACGGCTCGGTGCTGCTGGCCGGGTGCGACAAGTCGATCCCCGGGATGCTGATGGCCGCCGCCCGCCTGGACCTGGCCTCGGTGTTCTTCTACAACGGCTCGATCATGCCCGGAGTCGCGAAGCTGACCGACGGCACCGAGAAGGAAGTCACCATCATCGACGCCTTCGAGGCGGTCGGTGCCTGCGCCCGCGGCCTGATGTCCCGCGAGGACGTCGACATCATCGAGCGCGCCATCTGTCCGGGCGAGGGCGCCTGCGGCGGTATGTACACCGCCAACACCATGGCCTCGGCGGCCGAGGCTCTCGGTATGTCGTTGCCGGGCAGCGCATCTCCGGTGGCCGTCGACAAGCGCCGCGGCGAGTTCGCCCGCAAGTCGGGCCATGCAGTCGTCGAGATGCTGCGCCGCGGCATCACCGCCCGCGACATTCTGACCAAGGAGGCGTTCGAAAACGCCATCGCCGTGGTCATGGCGTTCGGTGGCTCCACCAACGCCGTGCTGCACCTGCTGGCCATCGCCAAGGAGGCCGAGGTCGAGCTGACCCTCGCCGACTTCACTCGCGTCGGCAACAAGGTTCCCCACCTCGCCGACGTGAAACCCTTTGGCCGCCACGTGATGAAGGACGTCGACGAGATCGGCGGCGTGCCCGTCGTCATGCGCGCGCTGCTGGACGCCGGCCTGCTGCACGGTGACTGCCTGACCGTCACCGGAAAGACCATGGCCGAGAACCTCGCCCACATCGCCCCGCCCGACCCGGACGGCAAGGTGCTGCGCGCGATGAACAACCCGATCCACCCGACCGGCGGCATCACCATCTTGCACGGCTCGCTGGCTCCCGAGGGGGCCGTCGTGAAGTCCGCGGGCTTCGAGTCCGACGTGTTCGAAGGCACCGCACGGGTTTTCGAGCGTGAGCGGGCCGCACTCGATGCGCTGGAGGACGGCACCATCACGCACGGCGATGTCGTCGTCATCCGCTACGAGGGCCCCAAGGGTGGCCCGGGCATGCGCGAGATGCTGGCCATCACCGGCGCCATCAAGGGCGCCGGCCTGGGCAAGGACGTGCTGCTGATGACCGACGGCCGGTTCTCGGGCGGCACGACGGGCCTGTGCGTCGGGCACATCGCACCCGAGGCCGTCGACGGCGGCCCCATCGCGTTCGTGCGCGACGGTGACCGCATCCGCCTGGACGTCGCGAACGGCAAGCTCGACCTGCTGATCAATGAGGCCGAATTGGCTTCTCGCCGTGAAGGTTTCGAGCCGCTCCCGCCGCGCTACAAGACTGGCGTGCTGGCCAAGTACACCAAGCTGGTGCAGTCGGCCGCCGTCGGCGCCGTCTGCAACTAGGGCCGAACGGCCAGTTATCGCACGCTTTTTCGTGATCTGCGTGCGATAACTGGCCACTCAGCGGGTCACCTCGCGGTTCTCGAGACTTCCTCGATCACGTCGGCGTACCACTGGAACAGCTTGACCCGATCCGGAGCACCGGCTTTGAACAGCTTCGCCCAGCAGTCCGCGACCTTCGCGCGGGCGGCGACGCCGATCCACGGCCGCGGCAACAACTCCGGAGGTAGCAGCGGGTCGAACTCGACCGCACGAGTGAACTCGGCGGCCAGCTGAATCGCAATGGCCTGCTGCAGGGTCGGGGTGGCGTCTGGCAGCGCGCTCAAGGCGCGGCTCGCGAAGGCGAGCAGACGCCGGTGCTGTTCAGCGATGTCGTCCAGGGGCCAGAGGTGAGCCGCGAGGGCGCGGGGCGCACTGATGCCGGCGACGGTCAAGTCGGCGGTCGTCAGCGTGGTGACGTGGTCGGCGATCGCCAATTTCTCTGCCGCTGCGGCGATTTCGCCGCCCCAGTCATTCGGGGAGACATACAGACCGCCCTGGACGGCGGCACCGCCAAGTGCGACGATGGCGTCACGCATGGCGTCGCGGGCCGACCGGACCGATTCCGGGACGGCGAACGCCACCACGTGCCATCGGCCGTCCCATGGCGCGGTGCCCCGGTCCTGGGCGTACATGAATCGGATGTATTGGCGATCCGGCGTGATGGTGCTGCGCAGGTCATCAGTCGCACGCAGTACCGCCCTACGACCGCGGCCGTCCTGGATCAACTGCCCGTCGGCGACCAGCCGCTTGATGCACAGCCGCACCTGTTGGTCCGTCATGCCAAGCGTGTTCGCGACGTCGTACAGTGCACCGGCGTCGATCGTGGCGTCATCGCGCAACATGCTCTCGACGAGGGTGCGGGTCGGCACCTCGACGTGGTCAGGTCCGGTGTCCAACGGTCAGCTCCTTGCGCCCGCGGTACGACGGGCTGGGTTCCCAAGTCTAGGCACGCGTTTCCCGTTCGACGATGACCAGCGGCCGGTCGGACGACTGATCGAGTTGCCGGCCGAGGTCGGCGAAGAATCGCGGCGCATCGATGACGGCGTCGGGGGGATGCACCCCGGGCCGGATCGCGGAGCCATCGACAAGCTGCGAAATCCCCACGGCCAGTGGGATACCCGTGGCCCGGGCCATGTCGCCGAACAGTCCGGACCTGCTCGGGCCCGCGAGGTCGAGATGCGCCAGCACCATGTGGTCACGCCCGGAGCTGGTGCCGGACACCGCGGCGAAGAACGGCGGCAGGGTCCCCGGGCCCTTGAGTCGCCACGACGGCAGGAGGGATCTCAAGTAGCGCAAGAGATTGGGCTTCGCGAACTGCGCGGCCGCTGTTTCGTGCGTCAGCCGGCGACGGTCGATGTCGCGGCGCAGCACGTCGAGGTACGCCAGAGTCTGCGGCCGGATCACCATGAGGTTGACAGCCTCGCCGGTCAGCCCGAGCGTGCGCCGCAACGTGATGGGTTCGGGGTGCCCGATCGAATACGCGGTGCCTCGCCTGTCACGTGGCAATCTCAGTTCGATTGGCCGCAAGGGCCGTTGGAACGTCAGCCGGCCCGCCGCCACAGTGCAGATCTTGCCGCTGCTCTGCAGCATCCAGTGCACCGCCGCCGCCGAGGCCCGGCCGTCGGGCCCTAGCAGCATTTCGCGGCCCTGGTCCTCGCCGCCCGCGCCGGCCACATCCACCGGCCAGGCGGTGTAGGCGTCGCGTGCCTCATCGAGTTCCGCAGCGGCGGTCACGGCCAGCAGGCTACTCACGCCCGGGCTCGCTCCCATGCCGATCACCGCACAAACCCCTGCAGCACGCGCGGTTTCGTCCAACTCGAGCATCTGCACCGTCGGCTCCCAGTCGTCGCAGATGTCGATGTAGTGCGTCCCGGTGTCGATGGCCGCGCGCAGGACGGGAAGCCCGAATCGGAAGTACGGTCCGACGGTGTTAACGACGAGATCGGCCTTCTCTAGTGCTTGTCGCAGCGCCGCGTCATCCGTGACATCGACCTGGGCGGCACGGAGGCGGACCGGGGCGTCAGCCAGTTGTCGGCACAGCCGCTCGGCGGCAACGCCGTCGCGGTCGGCGACGACGATCTCGTCAACACCGGGTAACTGTGCGGCGCGGCGAACAGCAACGCCGCCCATGGCCCCTGGCCCGCCCAACGCGAGAATCTTCATCGCGCCTCCTTCGCGGCCGGGAGTTCCTGCACATGCCGGCGGAGGTTGTCGAGGTAACTCGGCGCGTAGAGCTGCCGGGGTGCGAAAGCACCGACCGCATAAGCCTTTACGCTGTACGGATTGTTTTCCAGGTCTTCCCTGACCAGGCTGTGTGACCCGTGCGGATAGGTCTGGACCGTCAGCAGATCCCGGCGCCAGATGGGCCGGTCGAACGAGCCCCGGCTGGTGCCGGTGGGACCATCACCGCGCACGAACACCACCAGCCCGAACGGCCCGTTGCCCGCCTTCGGTAGGGCAAGGACGCCATCGTGCGGCTCCGCCGGACCAGGAATCGTGACGCGCTGCTCGCGGATGGCGAAGCCGTTGGCGTAGAGCGCCCAACCGCCCGCCGACAGCAGCACCGCGGCGACGCAGGCCAGTGCGATCAGGGTGGCGCGCACCCAGCCGGGTAGGCAGGGACGCCATGTTGAACTATCGATCATAAAACGATCGTATCGTGATTGATAGTTTTGGTCGAGTCGCGTCCGGCCCCGGGAGTCACGCACGCAAACGCCCGTGACTCCCGGCCGGACTTTCAGCTGAGGCCAGGCCTCCTACTCAGCCGTGGCGAGTATCCGAACTGCGCACCCGCATACCGAGATACGCCGCACATAGACCGAGCACGATGATCGACGCCCCACTGGCCACGTGGGACCAGATCAGGCCGGCGGTCGGCCCACTGGTGAAGATCCACGGCGAAATGACCAGCCACACACCGAAGAACGGCAACGTCCAGGTCATGCCGTGGCTCCGGTCGAGAGCACAACCGAAGAGCATGGCCAGTAATGCGACTGCGCCGCCGACGATGAGAGCGTTGAACGTCATCCTCGTCATGCCATAGAAATCGACGATCCACGGTGACAACGCCACATAGACCGCCGTCATCAGCGTCAGCCCGAAGGTCGCCTGGGCCGCCATCGACTCCGAGACCCGGTCATAGCCGGCCCGCAGCGCCATGATGTCCGGATGGTGTTCGATTGATGAATGGACCGTAGTCATTTTTAACCCCTTCCATTACGCGGCAAGGGGTTCGGCCTTGCCGCACCCATCCATCTCAATCCAGAATACGCGCTACCCGGTCACCGCGAACGTCAGCTTATGGTCGAGAATCCGGCCACCTTTCGACCACGAGTCAGGCTGGGCCGCACTCCGCGTAAAGCTCAGGCAGGAAGCCGGCGAGGTGGTTCATCTCCTGAGCGCAGTGCACCAGCAGATCGCGCGGATCAGGCAGCTGGCGCGCGGCGAGCACCCGAAATGCGTGGTCTGCCAACGAGTTACCCAAGCGGAAGTTGACGTGCCGTCCACCCATCCAGAACCGGGAGCGCATCTCCGCACCGCCAGGTGTCGGCCGCACCTGATGGACAAGCCAACCGATGTCGACCGGGATGTCAGGAGAACCGAGGCGAGCGACGATGGCCGGCCCGGCATGCCCTTGCGATACGGGGTCGACGAATTGGATCGCCACCGAACTGAGCGCCGAACCGATGTACTCCTGGACCAGGGACGTCCGCCCGATGTAGGCGAGATCGTCGCGGCCGTCACGCCACCCCGCCGACACATGCGCCCGCGGATGCCACAGCTTGTAGCGGCGCGGGTCGCAGCCGTGCCAGCCGAACCACCATTCCCACATCTCCGGCGTCACGCCCGGCATATCGGTGCGCACGGCCACCGCGTAGCCGCCGTCCGGCAAGCTGCCGTATCCGTTCTCGGTCTGCTGGTAGCCGTCCTCGGCCAACGGTTCTTCGAAGTCGGGTAGCACCGGAGCGGCCTGCGGACCATGCTCGAGCGCCAGCACCACGTGGCGTGGGAGCCCCGCCATGTCCGGGTTGAAGAACCGCCCAAACGGTGTGTCCGCGTCGTTGTCGCGATAGCCCAGGTAACTCATGTCCGTCCCATCCACGCGTAGAACCGACTGTCTGGGTCATATTGTGCGCGCACAGCGTCCAGGCGCGCCATGGCCGCATCGGTGGCGAACCGGGCCGGCCGGTCCCCGAGGTTCTCGTCGGCCAGCTGTATTCCGGTCGCCAGGTGGGACATCGCCGCCATATTGGACCGGGCCCAGTCGCCGTATCTTTCGTCATCGGCCGGGTCTGCCCAGCCGGCGTAAAGCGCCAGATACACCTCGTCCTCCAGGCTGTAGGCCATGTCCTGACGGGCGGGCGACGGCCCCCAGTTCAGCCAGAGGAAGTGCGACGGGTGCGGCGGCATGGTCGCCAGGATGTTCCGCACGCCCGGCATCAGCTCGTCCGCCGACGCCGACGTCCACATGTTGTCCGCGGCATAGCGGTGGTCGTTCAGGTAGTTGCTCATCACCGCGTCGTACCAAGTGGGTAGGTTCGTCGGCGCGAACGGCACGGCCATCAGGGCGTTCGGCCGAGCCGGGCACGTATCCAGCAGGGCCACTGCACCTTTCGCTTCCTCGTCGTCGTCGGCGAATACCGGTGAGGCCAGCACGATGCCCGGTACATCCAGGCCCGAACTGGGCATGGCCCGCGAGGCGACGATCTGCAGTTCCACCCGGCGGTCCACGTCGGCACTGATCGCCCGGGCCCACGGGTAGATCTCGTCGGCGGCTTCGAAGGGGTAGACGTAGAGGCTGCTACCGCACACCGGTGGCTTCGGATAGAGCCGCACATGGAACGCTGTCACCACGCCGAAGAATCCCGGACCGGATCCTCTTGCCGCCCAATACAAATCGGGGTGATGTTCGGCATCGCACCGAATCTGCTCGCCGTCGGCAGTCACCACGTCCAGCGCCAGCACGCTTTCACACGCCGGCCCCAGCACCCGGCTGTTCCACCCGTAGCCGCCCTGCAGCAGGTAGCCACCAAGCCGCACACCTCTGCAGTGTCCGGACGGGAAGAACAGGCCCTGCTGCTCCAGTTCGGTCGCCAGGACGCTGCCGCCTTTGCCGGGCCCGACGACGGCAATCATCGCGTCGCGATCCACCTGGCAGACGTCGAGCCGGCTCACGTCGAGTAACAAGCCGCCGTCGCGCAGATGGTTGGCCGACCAACTGTGCCCACCGGAACGGATGCCGACCGCCAGATTGTTCGCGCCGGCGTAGCGGACCGCCACCACCACATCCGCGGTACAGGACGCCTGCACGATGACGTCCGGGAAGCGCTGCGGCACACGGGCGTTCCACACCGTCGCGCAACGCGCTTCCTCATAGCCCGCATCGCCGCGGCGGAAATGTCGGACCTCGGCCAAAGCTGTCACCGTGACTCCTCACGCCTCGACTCCCACCGAAACGTAACACCAGGAATCAGCCGCCGCGTCAATTTTGCAGTGCTTCTGCCTTCAGATGAGCCAAGGCCGAACAGCGGGCCCTAATCCGCCGGCAACACCGCGCGATCGCCGACCGGGTTGCCCAGCGGCACAACGAGTCTGCCTTGCATCATGATCATGGTGCACACCATGGGCCCGGGGCGCCGATGGCCGGCGACCAGGCTGACCAGCACCGCGTCGTCGGTTTCGTGCACCGTGGCGTGCACGCCGTAGCAGTCCGGCGACCCCATCTGGAAGTTCAGCGCCAGCTCAGGCGCCGGATCGAGCCGACTCCAGGATTCCGCGGCCAGCGGGTGCGTGTCGATGATCGCTGGATCGTCGACGAACGTCGTCCCAGGGGGCGACGGCACTTCCGGGAGCGCCGGGCCGGCAGAGGCGACCGGCACCATGGCACCGAGCCACAGCAGGCCGGCTGCCGCCACGGCCTTCAGCGTCACTGCCCCACTCGGGCCACCGCGAAGCCGTCCCAACCCTTGGTGCCGACCGTCTGGATGGCCGCGGCTTCCAGACCGGGGTAGTTACCCAGCAGCTCCAGCATGTCCCGCACGCCGCGGGCCTGCAGGTCGTCCTCCGCAGGTTCCAGCACCCGCCCCATCCGGGTGACGTTGTCGATGACGATGAGCGCCCCGGGAACCGCCAGCCGCACCGCCCATTCGACGTACGCGCGGTTGTTCTCCTTGTCGGCGTCGATGAAGAAGAAGTCGAACTGCTCGCCCCGCTCGGCCAGCTGCGGCAGGGTGTCGAGGGCGGCCCCGACCAGCACCTCGACCCGGTCGGCGACACCCGCCTGTTCAAAGTTGGCCTTCGCGACCTCCGCATGGTCGGGCGAGTACTCCAGGGTGATGACCCGGCCCGGCGCCCCGGCCCCACGCGCCAGGTTGATGGTGCTGTATCCGGCGAGCGTGCCGATCTCCAGCACCCGGGTGGCGCCGGTGGCTGCGACCAAGAGTGACAACAACTTTCCGTGTTGCGCCGAGACCTCGATGGCCGGCATCCCCGCCGTCACCGCAGACTCGCGCGCTGCGGCCAGCGCCTCGTCCTCGGTGCGCAGCACTTGGTTGAACATCTGGTCGACAGCCTGCGGGTCTGGTTGCGTCACCGCCCCAGGCTAGCGCGGGCTGGGTACGTCGGCGATTGACCGGTTACGCTGCGTGCCCGGCCACCGGCGACTTAGATAATGCGTATGTCGAATCACTTCACCGGACTCAGCCTCGGCCCACCCTTGGGCGACCAGCGCCTGGATCTCTGCGATCTGTACGCGTTCCAATCGCCGGCCGACCCGGCGCGCACGGTGCTCATTCTCAACGCCAACCCGAACGCCGATGCCCTGCATCCCGACGCCATCTACCGGCTGGCCATCGACAACGACGGCGACCTGCGTAATGACATCGCCTTCAGCTACGTCTTCTCCGAACCGGTCGACGGACACCAGACGGTGGACGTGTACCTGGCGACCGGCGAGGACGCCGAGTCACCAGAAGCCGTGGGCGACAAGATCTTCGATGGCGTCGAGGTATCGTTCGGCACAGAGCCCGTGATCGCCGAGTCCGGCGGCTACACGTTCTTCGCCGGCGCCCGCAGCGATGCCTTCTTCTTCGACTTCGACGGCATCAAGAACCTGTTCGACATCCGGGGCGGCCGGAACTTCACCGCACTCCACCTCAGCGGCGAATTTCCCTGGACCGGAGTCGATTCCAACACGCAGGCCAACGTGTGCTCGATGGTCCTGGAACTGCCCACCACGCAACTGCTGGGCGCCACGCCCGACATCCGAATCTGGGGCCGCTGCAGCGTCCGCCGCGACGGCGCGCTGCTGCATGTCGACCGGGCCGGCCATCCGTCGGTCAGCAGCTTCTTCAACACCGACGACACCAAGGAGGAGTACAACGCCAGCGTGCCGATCAACGACCGGGACCGCTGGATGCCGATGTTCGTACACCTCCTGGGGCACACCGGCGGCTACACCGACGAGGAGGCCGTCGCCGCTGTCGACGCCGAGGGCATCCTGCCCGACATGCTCACGTTCAACCCGGCCCAGCCGGCCAAGTACCCGAACGGGCGGGTGTTCACCGACGACGTGATCGACTACCGACTGGCCTCGCTGACCAAGGGCGACTGCCCGCCGTCCGGCTTGAGTCCACACACCGACACCTTGAACGCCTTCCCGTATCTGGGGCCGCCACACTGACTTTCGACGGGATTTCGGGCCGCTCGATCGCGACGAGCGGCCCGAAAATGCACGCCTCAGGCGGCGAGTTGGCGGCAGACACGCACGCTCGCGGGGAAAGGGTTAGCGCACTCCCTCTTTGGCGTAGACCACCCGCAGTACGTGCCCCACCTCTGGCCCCATCACCATGTCGGCCAGCTCGCAGAACGTCGCGGTGAAGGCGGGACCGTGCGGCGGCACCGCGGCCGACAAGTGGTGGGCCACCTCGTGGAGCACCACCAATTCCCTGAGCGCCCAGGTGGTTTGACGTTCCGGCACCGCGATGACGGCACCGCCGTCACCGGATTCGTAATGCGCCGCCGTCACTCCCCGGCGTGCCCGCACCGCGACCGCACCGGCGGCGGGCCATCGCGCCGCCACGGCCGGGATGGTCATCACCTCGTCGACGTACCGCCGCACTGCCTCGACCGAGCCGAACCGCGCCTCGGGCGGCAGCGTCAACTGCGCCCCGAAGAACTCGACCGCCCGATTGCCGCGCTCCCTCGCACGGTCGAACAACGTGCGCACGAACTGCTCAGCGGCATACACCGCGGAACGTTGGGAATCCCGGCTCATCGCTCCACCGGGTCACCCCTCCAGGGCAGTACGTGCACCGGACAACTCGGGACTCGGCCCCAGCCGTGCCCGGCGCCCGGCCCGGTCCCCCGCTCGCCGTGCCGCCGACGAATAACCGGCGGAAGCATTGGTCGCCCGCCAGCTGCCCCGTGCCTGCGACGTCTTCTTGTAGAACGACACCAGCTCAAGGTCCTTGTTACGCAACGCAACCGCCGTCCCCGGCTGATCGGCGCGCTCAGCCGTCGCCGCCTGCCGGGCTTCCTCCCGGGCATCGATCAGCCGCTGCCCCACCCGCGCGCCGAACGCCAGTTGGAAGTTCAGCCGCGCGGTGATGGTCGGCGTGGGCCGATGCGCGCCGGCGGAAATGTACGCGTCGGAGGACTTGACCATCTGCACCACCACACTGGCGTACAGGGCGTGTGTGGCGTCGATGTCCTCGGCGAATCCGTAGGCGTACACGAATGTCGAGTTGGACGCGATGTCACATTTCACGTCGTTGGCCCGGGCGATCAGCACGAACAGCTGCACGAACGTCCGCAGCCCCCGGGTGCCCGCCTCCCCGATGGTGACGGTGCGCTGCACCGGCTCCTGGGCCGCGGTCCGAGTGGCCGAATGCGACCGCGCCACGGCCAGATCGATCGACGTGGTGGTGGCCAGCCGCTGCGCGGCCGCCATGAACGCCTCGGCCTCGTGGGGGTTGTCGGTGTTCTCGGCCTGCCGCAGCAGTGCCGCGATCCGGGCCAACATCCTGTCGTCACTCATGACGCCAACCACCTTGCCCAACAAGAACTTTCAGATACATAGCGTGCGTGTCATCCCCCATGGCGGCAGTGTACGACTACCGTCCGACAAACCCGTCCAGCGCACCCACCAGCTGCGGCGACAGCGGCGCCTTGTTGGCGTAGTTGGCGACGTTGTCGGTCGGATCATCGCGCAGCACATGGCTGACACCCTTGAGCCGAACCACCGTCAACGCAGTGTGGGCCAGCGCGTCGATCAGCGGCTGCTCCGCCTCGCAGAACGCCTGCACGTCGGAGTCCGAGCAGGTCAGCAGCACCGGGGTGCCGTTCGGGATCTTCGCGGCCAAAGACAGCGGATCGATGGCGTCGGCCTCCAACACCGCCTTCGCGTTGCCGGGGTTCAGGATCGCGCCCAGACCCTCGGGCAGCTTGGTCGGCGGCGTACCCGTGGCGCGCGTCGACGCGACGGCGTCGGTCCATTCCTTGAGCACCTGGTCGGCCTGCTCCCGGGTTTTGGCGCCGGCCTTCACGTCGGCGTCGACCGACGCCCGCACCCGATTGGTGATGACGTCCAGATACCGCCCGGCCAACGGCTGCAGCAGCCCGACAGAGTGGATCTTCGGGGCGCCCGAACTGGTGTCGGTCGCCACTGCCAGCGCGTGCACCGTGCCTTCACCCAGGCCGTACACGGAGATTCGTGAGGTGTCGGTGCCGGACTGGGTGGCCAGGAACCGCACGGCCGCCTTGGCCCCGGCGGTGTAGACGGCACTGCCCACCTCGCGCAGGTTCTGTGCGTGCGGCCCGACGCCGGTCTTGCCGGTGCCGACCTTGTCGTACCGCAGGCTGTCGACGTTCTTGCCGGACAGGTACTCGGCCAGCTGCCGCATGTTGCCGACCTTGCCGGCGACGGCGTTGTCACCGTTGCGGTCGGTCTGGCCGCTCTCGGAGATCATCAGCACCGACGGCGCCGCGGCGGCACCGGGCACATGGCGATAGCTGCCATGGATGGTCAGGCCGTCGGCGACGAAGCTGACGTCCTCGTCGACCCAGTCGCCACCCTTGCCCGAGCTGCACGCCGCCAACGCCAGCACCGTCAGCCAAACCAGCAGGCGGACAAGCCATTTCATGACAGAACCCCCGTCACAGGCGCACTTCGATCCAGCTCACGACGTCGTCGAGCACCACGGCCTTCTCCGGCTCGTTGAACACCTCGTGGTACAGCTCCGGATAGACCTTGAGCGCAACATCGGAGGAGCCGACGCAATCGACCAGCTTGCGGCTGCCGGCCACCGGCACCAGCTTGTCCTCTTCACCGTGCACCACCAGCAGGGGCGCGGTGATGGCGGCGGCGCGCTGCGGCATGGTCTCGCCGACCCCGATCAGCGCCTTGGCGACTCCGGCGGGGAATCCGCCGTGATAGACCAGCGGGTCGGCCTGGTAGGCCGCGACCACCTGCGGATCGCGCGAGATGGCCTCGAACGGCAGATTCTCGACCGGCAGGCCGGGCGCGACGGTGCCGACCACCTTCGCGAGCAAGGCCAGCGGCAGCGCGATCTGGGCGCGCGCATCGACCGCGGGGCCGGACAGCACCATGAGGTGGTAGTCGTCCGGGTGCTCGACGCCGTACGCGAAGACGATGCCGCCGCCCATGCTGTGGCCGAGAACAACGCGCTTCAACTCGGGGTATTCGGCGGTCGCGATGCCGACCAGGTGGTGAAAGTCCCCGGTGTACTCGGAGATGTCCCGGACGAACACGCGCTTACCGGCCGAGCGGCCATGGCCCCGGTGGTCGAGCGCGAAGGTGATCAGCCCGGCCTCACCGAACCGTTGGGCGACATGGTCATAACGACGGGCGTGCTCACCGAAACCGTGGGACAGCACCACCACGCCGGTCGGGTCGGTGCCCGGTACCCAGACGTCGTAGACGATCTTGGTGCCGCCGATGCCGTCGAAGCTGCGTTCGCTGCGGGTGGTGGACATGCACAGACAATATCTGGGGTCTGCCCGCGGCGCGTCCGTCGCCGCCGCGAGGACCGCCAGATGTCACACCCCCTGCGTACCCTGAGTCAGGTGAGCGTCCTCAGCGAATCTGGTGCAGCAGACACGTCGCCCCGGTCACGCGATGCGTTCCTGGCCGACGCGGGGCGGCACCGGCGCGAGCTGCTGGCCCACTGTTACCGCATGACCGGTTCTCTGCACGACGCGGAGGACCTGGTGCAAGAGACCTACCTGCGCGCCTGGAAGGCCTACGACAATTTCGAGGGCAAGTCGTCGGTGCGGACGTGGCTGTACCGCATCGCCACCAACACCTGCCTGACCTCGCTGGAGGGCCGTCAGCGCCGGCCGCTGCCGTCCGGGCTCGGCCAGCCGTCGGCCGATCCGCACGCCGAGATCACCGAGCGCACCGACACCGCCTGGCTCGAGCCGCTGCCCGACGTGCACGACGCACCGGGCGACCCGCAGACCATCGTCAGCTCACGTGAGTCGGTGCGCCTCGCGTTCATCGCTGCGCTGCAACATCTTTCACCCCGGCAGCGCGCGGTCCTGGTGCTGCGGGACGTGCTGCAATGGAAGGCGGCCGAAGTCGGCGAGGCCGTCGGGACGTCCACCGCTGCCGTCAACAGCCTGCTGCAGCGGGCCCGCGCCCAGCTCGATGCCGTCGGCCCGAGCGAGGACGACGTCCTCGTTGCCCCGGAATCCGACGAGGCCAAGGACCTGCTGGCGCGGTACGTCAACGCTTTCGAGTCCTACGACATGGATGCCCTGGTCGAGCTGTTCACCGCCGACTCGGTGTGGGAGATGCCGCCGTTCGACACCTGGTACTCCGGTCCCCGCGACATCGTCGAGCTGTCCCGGTTCAAGTGCCCGGCCGAGCACCCCGGCGACATGCGGTTCGTCGTCACCACCGCCAACGGGCAGTCCGCCGCGGGCATGTACATGCGCAACCCGGAAACCGGCCGACACGAGGCGTTCCAGCTGCATGTGCTGGACATCAAGCCCAATGGCATCTCGCACGTCGTCGCGTTCATGGACCCGACGCTGTTCGAGAAGTTCGGGCTGGCGCCCCACCTCTGACCGGGCTCCCAACCGTCGTGACCGCAGACCGGAAGCGCCCCTGGGCGCCTCGTTTCGGTTTCTGCGCACTACTGCCGCTAGTTTCTGGATCGACCCAGTGACATGTTCTGAGGTGATGTTTACCCAGGTGGAGTGCCTGCTATAGCACCTTTCTGGAACGTGTTCTTACTTTGTGGCTATGATCTTCGTCATGAAGACCAAAGGCGCTCTGCTGTGGGAAGTGAACTCCCCGTTCCAGGTCGAGGAGATCGACCTCGGTGACCCCGTTGCCGACGAAGTACAGATTCGGATGCATGCCGCGGGCATGTGCCACTCCGACTACCACCTGACCACCGGTGCCACTCCGATGCCGCTGCCCTGCCTCGGCGGGCACGAGGGCGCGGGCGTCGTCACCAAGGTCGGCAAGAACGTCACCGGCATCGAAGAGGGCGACCACGTCATCCTCGCGTTCATCCCGGCCTGCGGCTCCTGCCCGCCGTGCATGAAGGGCTTCCGCTCGCTGTGCGACCGCGGCGCCGTCCTGCTGGGTGGCAAGTCGATCGCCGACGGTACCAACCGCATTCACACCGCCGGCGGCAAAGAGGTCGCGGCGATGAACCTGCTGGGCACCTTCGCGCCGTACATGACGGTCCACAAGGATTCCGTCGTCAAGATCGACAAGGACATTCCGTTCGAGTCGGCCGCCATCATGGGCTGCGCGGTGCCGACCGGCTTCGGCTCGGCCACCAACGTCGCGCAGGTTCAGCCGGGTGAGTCGGTTGTCATCGTCGGCGTCGGCGGCATCGGCATGAGCGCGCTGCAGGGCGCCGTGATCTCGGGTGCCAAGCACGTCATCGCCATCGACCCCAACCCGTGGAAGCGTGAGCAGGCGCTGAAGTTCGGTGCGACGCACGTCTACCCGTCGATGGCCGAGGCCATCGCGCCGATGATCGACCTGACCTGGGGCCTGATGGCCGACACGGTGATCATCGCCGTCGGTGAGATGAAGGGCGAGTACATCGAAGAGGCCATGATCCTCACGGCCAAGACCGGCACCTGCGTTGTCACCGGCATGGGCTCGATGATGGATGCCGACGTCAAGCTGAACCTCTTCCTGTTCACCATGCTGCAGAAGACGTTGAAGGGCAACATCTTCGGTGGCGGCAGCTCGCACATCGAGACCCCGCGCCTGGCCGCGCTGTACAAGTCCGGCCTGCTGAACATCGACGACATGATCACGCGGACCTACAAGCTCGAGGACATCAACCAGGGCTACCAGGACATGCTGGACGGCAACAACATTCGCGGCGTCGTCACCTTCGACGAGTCCGACTGGTAACTGTTCTTCGCGCGCTGCAAGACTGCCCCTTCTCTTCGGAGAAGGGGCAGTCTTGCGTCTGGCCCCGCTAGCGGGAGGTGCCCCCAGCTCGCGGGAGTTACTCCTGCGGCGGGCCGGCAGGCGGCGCAGGCTCTGCCGGCGCGCTGCTCTTGTGACGCGAGCCGGTCCACTTCACGAATGCGTAGAGGACCCCACCCAGCACCGCGAGCGGCAGCAGCCACGGCAGCAGGAAGCCGAACGCCAAAACTAGGTGAGAACCAAAGGCCCACAACGTATCCCAGCCTCGCTCGACCTGCCCGAAAAACCCGTGATAGCGCTCCGAGACAGGGCCGCCCGGCTGTTCTGCGGTGATCTGCACATCGATGGAGCTGTAGGTGATCTGGTCGCGGAGAGAGTCACGCTGTGCCTGCAAACTCTGCAACTCGGCCTGCCGCTTCGACAGCGCATCCTCGGCTTTGATCAGCGCGTCAGGGTCTTTGGAATCGCGCATGATCGCAAGCAGTCGATCCACCGACGTCTTCAGCGCGGTGATCCGGGCGTCGAGGTCGACGCGCTGCGTGGTGACGTCGTCGGTCTTCACCTCGAGGGTCTGGACGGTGCCGAGCCCATTGAGCGAGGCCAGCGCGGCGTCGAGCCCATTGGCCGGAACGCGCAACACGAGGTGGACGCTCGCCCGGCCCGAGGTCGATCCGGCGTCGTCCGAGCGCTCGTCGACGCGCCCGCCCGCTTTGTCGACGAGCGCGGTGGCCTTGTCCGCCGCTGCCACCGGATCCGCGGTGACGAGGATCAGCGACGCGGTCTTGACGACGTCCCGCGCCGGCTCGACAGGTGGCGGGGGCGCCTCGGGGGCATTGCCTTTGAAGTCCGCCCCACTCTTGAGCGGCGCCGCCGCCGGTGCGGAGTCGTTGTGCCGCGTCGAGTTGCTGCCGCCACATCCGGCCACCAACCACACCGAGGCGATCAACAGAGCGAGAAATACGACCGGCCGGAACCGCGTGCGCGTCATGCCATCCGAGCGTACCGAGCGATTCACAGGTTTTCCGTGGCGAATGTGCAGCCAGCTGCCCTGCCGCTGCGCCACGAGTTCGTCGCGCTTTTGCCGAGCCTGACCAGAAGGCGATGTTGCACGCGAATTTTCGCCGTCAGGTCAGGCTCGCGCCGATCGTCGTCCGTAGCGGTGCCGAACGCAACTGCACGGCGCTTCGAGGCCGGTTTCTCCGCCACCTGGTTGCGTTCGACACCGCCCGCGAAGGTGCAGCCGGGATCGCGTCCGGACTCCCGCTCCGAAACGGCCGAACCCCCCCAATCTCGTTGGAGATTGGGGGGTTCGAAAGTGACCGGGAAGAACTGCTACTGCTGCTACTTCGGAGGCATCCTGATGCCGCCGTCGACGCGGACGACCTCGGCGTTCATGTACGAGTTGGTGATCAGCTCGATGACCATCGAGGCCAGCTCCTCGGGCTTGCCCAGGCGGTGCGGGAACAGCACCGACTCGCCGAGCTTGGCCTTGAACGCCTCCGAGGCTTCACCCTCGCCGTAGATCGGGGTGTCGATCAGGCCGGGGGCCACGGTGTTCACGCGGATGCCGACTGCCGACAGGTCGCGCGCGACCGGCAGGGTCAGGCCCACGACGCCACCCTTGGACGACGAGTACGCCGCCTGGCCGATCTGGCCGTCGAATGCCGCGACGCTGGTCATGTTGACGATGGCACCACGCTCACCGGCCTCGGTGAAGTCGTTCTTGCTCATCTGGGTGGCGGCGATCCGGATGCAGTCGAAGGTGCCCACCAGGTTGATGTCGAGGACCTTCTTGTACAGGTCCAGGTTGTGCGCCGACTCGAACTCGCCGTCCTTGCCGATGGTGCGCTGGGCCCAGCCGACACCGGCCGAGTTCACCAGGGCACGCAGCGGGCCGAGGTCAGCGGCGGTCTTGACCGCGTCGATGATCTGCTCGGTGTTGGTGACGTCGACGGTGACGAAGACACCACCGATCTCCTTGGCGAGCGCCTCGCCCTTCTCGGCCTGAAGGTCGGCAATGACGACCCGGGCACCCTTGGCGGCCAACTGACGGGCAACAGCCGCACCGATTCCTGACGCGCCGCCGGTGACGACCGCGCTAGCTCCATTGATATCCACGCCGACAGCGTATGCGAGGCCATCCATTCAGTGGGACAGACCTCACAATGCTCAGCGAACTACTGGTTGCAGATCGTCACACGGGTGTGGAAGTGCCAGCTATCGATGTTGACCACATCACCGGGATTGCCGGGCACCGACCCGCTGGAGTCGAGCTCCGGGATGTAGATCTGGTTGATGGTGGCACCGAACCCGAGGCCGGTGTTGTCCTTGATCCCGCCGTCCTGGTGGATGGTCCAATTCACCATGCCGTCGGAATAGGTGTAGGTCCGGACGATATCGAGCTTCTTGCCGATGCCGGTGTTCGGGTTCCGCGTGACCACCATGGGGCTGCCGTCCAACGGCACACAGGATCCCTCCGCGTGCGCCTGCGGGGTCGGCGACCACGCCAGCCCGGCGACCAGCGCGCCTGCCATGGCAGCAGTGACGACTGCATGTTTCACGTGAATCCTCCCCGCAAACCCGACGGTCCTACTGTAGCCGCGAATTCGCTTCGACTCTCGGGGTCCGTTCAGGCCAATCGCTCGAGCACCGTCGCGACCCACCGCCGCACCGCCTCCGCCTGCGTCCGACTCATGCCGTCGAACACCACCGAGCGGACCAACTCGGCATGCCCGGGCGCGGCGGCCTTGAGCGCGTCCCGCCCGCCCGTGGTGAGGGTGACGACGGCCGCACGCCGGTCGTCGGCCGCCCCGGACCGCTCGATGAGACCACGCGCCCGCATCCGCGCCAGTTGGTGCGAGACCCGGCTCTGCTCCCACCCCAGGTGCGCACCGAGCTCACCCATCCGGCACTCGGGCAGTTCGCTGAGCGCCACCAGCACGTCGTAGTCCGCCAGCGACAGTCCGTGGTCGCGTTGCAGCTGCCGATTGAGCGCCGCTTGCAGACCGCCACTCATCGCCAGGTAGGCCCGCCAGAGGTCCTGTTGGTCGTCAGTCAGCCACACGAAATATATGACACATCATTTATGTTGTGACGTCCAGTAGCGACACCTAAGCTCACCGACAACGACAGGGGTAGAAATGACGAGAAACCCGACTGCCGGCATTGACATCCGCCGCGCCGCCGATCGCGACGCGACCCGCATCTCGTGGCTGGATTCCAAGCATTCGTTCTCATTCGGCGATCATTACGACCCCGCCAACACCCACCACGGCTTGCTGCTGGTGAACAACGACGACCGCGTCGCGCCGGGCTCGGGCTTCGAGACCCATCCGCACCGCGACATGGAGATCGTCACCTGGGTACTGCGCGGGTCGCTGGTGCACCAGGACTCGACCGGCAACTCGGGCGTCATTTACCCCGGGCTGGCCCAGCGGATGTCCGCCGGGCACGGCATCCTGCACTCGGAGAAGAACGATTCGTGGCGCCTCACAGGAGCCGAATCCCACAGTGAGCCAGTGCATTTCGTGCAGATGTGGGTGGTTCCGGATGAGTCCGGGAAGACACCGGGCTACCAGCAGCTGGAGATCGACGACGAGCTGCTGCGCGGCAAGCTGGTGACCATCGCCTCGGGCATGCCCGGCCATGCCAACGACACCGCCATCACCATCGGCCAGCGCAACGCCGCGCTGCACGGCGCCCGGCTGGAACCGGGCGACAGCGTCGAACTGCCATCAGCCAAGTACCTGCACCTGTTCGTGGCGCGCGGCGAGGTTGCTCTCGAAGGCGCCGGGCCGCTTCAGGAAGGCGACGCCGTCCGGCTCACCGCCTCTGGCGGCCAGCGCATCACCGCCACCACACCGGCCGAAATCCTGGCGTGGGAAATGCACACCGACCTGTTCGGCTCGTAACCCCACGCCGGCGGCCCCGCCCTGACCCCGGTCGGCGGCGGGGCCAATTGCGCTGTCCACCAGGGTGATTCATCTGTCATGGTCCCGTGATGCCGGCGTGACCAAAGTTGACAGAGTGTTTGCTGTGGCTACGCTGAAGGTCGTTGTATCGAACCGGAGAAAGGGCCACAATGTCGTTTCTCGGGCCGGATACCCGACTCGACACCTACCGTCGCGCGCGGAGAATCCTCAGGCGCACAACACTTCTGGCCCTGTGCGCCGGCCTCGTCGGCGCCATCGGAGTACCGGCGGCCCATGCCGCCGACGGCCGCTCGCTACTGGTCAACGCCATCACCAACTACCGCGGCAGCTTCCTGGTCTACAACTTCGGCGGCGACCACCCCGCGCCCCTGCTCAACGCCGCGGGCAACTGGTATGAGTCCGGTAACGGCGGGCACCTGACCGTCATCAAAGCGGCGTCCCAGCGCATGAACCCGCGCCTGCTCGTCGACTCCCACCGCGGCATCCAGTCCCGCTGCGAGCGTGATCCCCGCGCCCGCACCGCCGAAGGACTGTGGCAAGCCTCTGAGGTCTTCACCCCACTGGAAGCCTGGCAGGCGCTGGGCCGACCCACCATCGCGGTGAACGCCAACTTCTTCGACATCCGGGGCCAGCAGGGCGGGTCGTGGATGTCCACGGGATGCAGCTCGCCGCTGGGCGCCTACGTCGACAACACCCGCGGCCAGGGCCGCGCCAACGCCGCCGTCACCGGCACCATCCCCTACGCGGGCAAGCAGGGCCTGTCCGGCGGTAACGAGGTGTGGACCGCGCTCAGCACCATGATCATTCCGTCCGACGGCGCGCCGTACATGATAACGCCAAGCAGCACAAGCGATTTCCACGCCGCGACCGCAGCGGTCAACAACCTGGTGAACCAGGGCGCCCGGTTCGTCGCGGTCAGCGGCATCGGCCTCTTGGCACCCGGCGACACCGGCCAACTGAACGACGGCGGCCCCAGCGCCGCCCGCACCGCGCTGGCCTACGTACGCAGCCGCGACGAGATGTATATCTTCCAGGGCGGCAGCTACACCCCCGACCAGATCCAGGATCTGTTCCGGGGGCTCGGCAGCGACACGGCCATCCTTCTGGACGGCGGCGGCTCCTCCGCCATCGTGCTGCGCCGCGACACCGGCGGCCGCTGGGCCGGCTCCGGCACGCCACGCGGTTCCTGCGACACCCCCGCAGTGCTGTGCGACTCCCGAGAGCGCGCACTACCCGGCTGGCTCGGCTTCGCTTGAGGCAGCAGGCGTCACGCCACTTCTCCACCGGTGCCACAGGCACCGGAATCAGCCTCGGCGCCAGCACTTTTCGGCTGCTGCACAGCCTTGGCGCCCTGGCGCTGGGACGCCGCGTCTCCACGCGCGAGGTGGCCCGGGTCGTCGCCCATACCCACCTGCTCACCCGGCAGCTGCTCGGTAGCGGTCGTGGCGCCCGCAGCTTCCGCACCTGTGTACGGATCGGACTTCGGGTCGGATTTCGGATCGGGCTCGCGCTCTTCTGCCTTGCCGTCGGCCTCTGTGTAGGCATTGGCCTCAGCGTGTGGCTTGTGGGGCGTCTGCTCGTCGGTCTGGTCGTCCTCGCGGGTCGCCTGATCGGCTGGGCCGACCCGCCGCCGCGAACAAGTTTCCAGACCGGCGCGCGAGCAGCGTCTCGACCAGTGCGCACCCTCGCGCGTTAGTCACAAAGACGCCCGACGCGCATTCGCGTCGGGCGTCCTCAATGCCGCATTTCCGGGTGTCAGCCGGCGTGTGCGCCCGAGCTACCACCGGTGCCGGCGGTCGACTTGGCGGCGCCGTCCTTCTTCTGCTGCTTGGTCTTCGGGGTGTCGGTCTTGGCCGACCCGTCGCCGCTCGCGGTTTTATCCGACTTGTCCTTGGCGGACTTGTCGGCCTTGGCCGGCTTGTCGCCGCTCGCGGTTTTGTCCGACTTGTCCTTGGCGGACTTGTCGGCCTTGGCCGGCTTGTCCGTCTTCGTGCCCGTCTTGTCCGCACCCGCGGTGGTCGCACCGGTGGAGTCGTCCGCGGCGTGCTTCGGCTTCTTGCCACTGTCCGGCGTGGACGGGGTGCCGTCCGCGGCGGCGTGCTTGCCCGAGGAACCGTCGGTGCCCGCCTTGGGATCTGTCGTCGGGTCGGCCTTGGGGTCCGTCTTGGTGTCGCCTGCCTTGGGGTCGGTCTTGGGGTCGGTCTTTGGATCTTCGGCGGTCGTCGCGGTGCCGGTCTTGTCCTCGGCCGCCTTGTCCTTTGCACCGGCCGACTGCTCGGTGGCCAGCTTGCCGTCCTTCTTGCTCGTACCGGTGAGGCCGGTGAGACTGGCCGACAACGGCTGCAGCTTCGGCGTGGTCGACGGAATGTCGGTCGCGGCCGCCGTGCTGACGACGCCCTGCTTTGCCGCCAGCGAGTTGACCGTCGCACCCTGCGTGAGGCCGCCGAGCGTGCCCAGCACGCCGTTGAGCAGGTTCTGCACCGTACCGGCCAGGCCGCTCAGCGGGTTGACGCCGCTGAACTTGCCACCGGTGATCAGCTTGATCAGCGCCTCGATCGCGTTGTCCGGCGCGGCCGTCGGGTTGGCGCTGAAGAACTCCTTCTTGAAGCCCGTGACCAGCGAGTTCATGATGTCTCCCGGCACTTGCTGCCAGTTGACGTTCGGGAACGAGAAGAACGGCGTCGGGGTGCCCGGGTCGTTCAGGGTGCGGCTGTAGGTGCCGTCCGGGTTGCGCACCACATCGGTGTAGCCCAGGTTCACCAGGCTGGTCATAGCCGGGGCCAGCGCGTTGGCCAGCTTGTAGATGGGGCTGCCCAGCGTGCCGAAGCTGATCATATTCAGCACGTCACCGGTCAGGTACATCGGTTCCATGAACGGCAGGGTTTTGGTCGGGACGGTCAGATAGATGTTGACCGCCAACGGATTTCCGGTCAGCAAGCCGCCGGCGAGGGCGCCCAGCTGCGTGGTCAGCTGGTTGGTCAGGGTGGCGGTCGAGATGCCGCGCAGCAGGTAGGTCGGCAGGGTGCCGGCAACCAGGTTGTTGGCCAGGCTGAACGGGTTGGGCCAGGCGGCCAGGTCGGAGAACGGCTGGTATTCGAGGGTCGCGTCGACCTTGACGGGCAGCAGGTTCGCGCCGCCGATGGACAGCCCGGTGTTCAGCAGCGGAATTCCGCCGCTGTGCGCGGCAGCCACATCCGGGGTGATCAGGTTGATGCCCAGCAGGTCGCCGAGCGGGTAGAAGCGCGCCAGCAGGCCGCCGTTGGCGCGGCCCAGGTTGTTCAGCAGGATCATCGGCAGGACGGTCAGGCTGCCGAGGACCGGGCTGGCGCCGGTATGCGTGGTCCCACCCGGCTGGTTGGACAAGTCCGCCAGCACCTTCGAATACGCCTGCCCCATGGAGAACGCTCCGAGGCCGAAGCCGACGCTGATAGGCACCCGCACGTCGATCAGGTCCAGCTTGTCCAAGCCCAGGATGCCGCCCACGGTGTCGATTGCGCCTTGCAGCACCGTCACCAGCGGGCCCAGCGCCGGCAGCTGCGAGGCCCGGCTGAGCACCGTGTTCAGCAGCCCCATGGCGCCGACATCGAGGTACTGCGTGTTGTTGATGGCGTTGGCGATGGCGTTCGCGGTGCCCGGGGTCCAGCCCAGGTCCAGCCCGGCGATCTTCAGCAAGCTGAACACCGGCCCGGCCGTGACGATCTTGACGCCCGGAATGTTCAGATTGCTCAGGTCGAGGATGTTGCTGAGGTTGATACCCAGAACGTCCAGCAGTCCGCTGAGGGTGATGTTGCCCTGGGCATCCATGAGTTGCAGGCCCTGCAGAAGCGGCACCAGCGCGCCCGTGATCAGCGGGCCCAGGGCCGCGTTGAGCAGCGGCGTCAGCTGGATGGGCAGCGCGTCGAGAATCTGGCTGAGCAGATTCTTCGGCAGCTGGTTGATGAGATTGGTGAGGTTCAGCCCGCTGAGACCGCCGAGGCCGCTGAGCGCCTGGACGATCGCCGGCGCCAGTGCGTCGATGCCGTTCTGCACCTGGTTGTACACGGCATTGCCCAAGCCGCCGGTGATGTCGGGCCAGACGCCCGGCTTCGGGAACGGCGTGGTGAACGCGGACAGGTTGACCGCCGGGTGCGACGACGGCACCACCACCGGTCGCGGAGCCGGCGCGTTCGGCACCGACGCCGTCACGGTCATCGCGGTAGCTGTTGCGGCAGCCGCACCCAGCAATGCCGCCCGCTTTGCTTGAACCCGCCCAGCGAGTTGCATAACAGCCATCAGCCCCGTCCCCTCAGCCACCGCAACTGGTTATCAACCGGACGGTAACATTAATGCATCGCAGCTCCAACACCCACCCTGACCTGCCGCTTTCCCAGATTTGGCAAATGGCTGAATAAGGCTCACCCCGGCCGGTGAACGCGGCGCAGTCAGCAAATTTTCGCGCAGTGAAAATTCTTTGCTGAAACACGAGCGAGACGTGACGTGACCACACCCGCAGCCTGGCAAATGTTGACGCTATTGGTGACTGTGATGCCCGACCGCCGCAGGTCCGAACGTGATTCAAGCCATAGTCGTCGCAAGCCACCTGACACCAACCACCTTCGCAACCAAGACGAAGACAGCCGGCTCACAGTGTGCTGACAGGCAGCGCGCATCAATTCAGGCAAACACGAAAACCCGCGCCCTCGGCTACAGCTGCGGCGTCAGATCCAATTTGGTCAGAGCACTCATCTGACTGACCTTCCAATCGGCTCCCGCGCGCTTCAGGACGAGCCGGTAGGAGAGGTACCGCAGCGAGGGGATGCCTTTGGTCAGCGGGCTGGTCGCGACGGAGTTGGTGTAGACAATGGCGGTGGCCTCATTTGCACCGATACTTTCCACCGCTGTGCCCATCACCTTGGTCTGATTGGTGACCTGAGCCTGCTTGTTGCTGGCGACGATCGAGTCGACGAACTTGCGGTACTCCTCGGCGAAGCCGCCGGTCAAGTACTGCTGCGCCCGGTCCGCCAGCTTGTCCATGTCGTTCGGCGAGTACGACCACAGCGTGGTCACCGCCGCGGCAGCGGTCTTTGCGACCTCGAATTTGTTGTGCACCAAGGCACGGTCCGCCAGATACGGCTGAGCCGCGGCACCCGCGAACGCGGTGGCACCGACGAACAATGCCGCCGCCACGACACCCGCCGCCAGCAGCTTGCGCCCGGCAGGACGGTGCGGCACCAGCACCACGGGCGCCGCCTCGGACTCCTCGGCCGTTACCTCGTCGGTCGCTTCGGTATCCGAATCTTCTTGCGCGGCAGCATCTTCGGGCTTAGCTTCGGCGTCGGTTTGCGTGGCGGCATCGTCAGCGGCAGCCCCGTCAGCGGCGACGTCTTCAGCCGCGGTCTCTCCAGCCGCAGCCGCGCCGACGCCGACCTGATGCCGCGGCAGCCGGTGGCGGCGCCGGGCAGCCTTGCCCTGCGGCGCATCGGCCGTCCCCTGCGCAGCGTCGGCCACTGACTCCCCGGGGGTCACATCACCGGATTCATGCGGCTGATCTTCCACTGCTGCCCTTCCTGCGTTGCCGTTACCACCCAACGCGATCCGCTTTCCACGGTCGCGTTGCCGTCCGGCGTCGTCGTCGTCAGCTTCATCGCGATCAGCACGTCCGCGCTGCCGTCGTCATTCCACCGCGCGACACCCGCGGCCTCAACCGTCCCCTCCGCCGGCTGTGCGCGCGCCACCTGGAGCACGATCTGGTCACGCCTGTCCTTGAACTGCTTGGCGAACTCGCCAGTGGCTTGTCCCGCAATCCGCTCGACGTATTTGTTGGCGTGGAACGGGTCGACCGCGGTGAAACCCTTCATGAACTCCTCCACGTAGCCCAGCACGGCCGCCGACTTGGCCTGGCTCGTCACGTCTTCCTCGTGCTGCACCAACAGATAGCTGCTGGCCGCGATCGTGGCGATCACCAAAACCGTTGTCACGCAAGCAATGACAGTCAGCACCACGCGGCGAGGCGTCGCCGCCACGGCCTTGAAGTAATCACCGGCGACAAAGCGCTTGGCGGCATCGATCTTGCGGCGCGGGCTCATCAACGTCCTCCCCGCGGGCTCTTGAGCACTGTCAGGTTCGACAACTGCCACTTGCCGTCCCGCGACTTCACGAAGTCCACCCGCACGGTCGCGGTGATGAACCGCAGCGAGTTGGTGTCGACGCCGCGCTGCCCCTGTAGGGCGAGCAGCATCGTCGCCTTGTCGGCGTCGGCAGTCAACACCGCGCTGCTCACCGCGTAGTACTGGTTGGTCGTCGGCTTCTTGCTGCTGATCTGCTGCTGCTTGATCAGCTGGTCGCGGTAACCGTCGGTGACCAACGCCTGGGCGGTCTTGAAGTCGTTCTGATAGGTGTCGACGCCGTAGCTCAGGACGTGCTCGACGATCTTGGGGCCCTGCTCCGAAATCTGGTGCCGCGCCTCGTCGACCGCGCGGTCATGGCGGAACTGCACGCCGTAGCTCAGCCCCACTGCGGCCACACAGATCAGGGCCGCGGCCGCGAGCACCTGCCCGGCCCGCCGGCCCGGGTCGCGCTCGGGCGCCGAAACGACGCGAACTTCCGTGTGCACCAACAGATCTGCAAAGGTGCGATGACGCGGATCCCACAGTGGCCACAGCCAGCCGAGCAGTACCGCAGCGGTGTCGAGCAGATGCGCGAGGTCACGCAGGATGAGCCGGCCCATGCCGGCAGGAACGCCGGCGGGTACCCGCTCCACCCGGATCGAGAACAGCGAACGGCCCAGGCTCCACCCCGTGATCGACGGCAGCAGCCACCGGTTCACCAGGATCGCGGCCGCCGCCAGCGTCGCCAGCCCGGCGTACACCCACAGCGTCCAGTCGGCCCGGGCAGCGTAGCCCAGCAAGGCCATGACGGCGATGACTGCCACGCCCAGCACCACGTCGAGCGCGAAGGCGCCCGCGCGCGCCGGCCACGACGCCAGCACCGGTGCCGCCTGGACCGCCGCCTCGGCGTGCCCAGACTCGGTGCTCACTGCCTCGGGGCTCGTCGTCTCCTGTCCAACCGTCACGAGGTGACCTGGTCGAGCTTGGCCACCTTGAACTTCCCGTCCACCGGTGCCATCTGCGCTCGCATCCGGTAACCGACTTCCTTGTCCTTCTCAGCGCTGTTGCTGATCTTCACGCGCAGCGCCACCAGGACGTCGATGGACCCGTCGTCGTTGTGCTTCTCGACGGCGGCCCGCATCTGTGAGATCTGCACCTGCACATTGGCGGCCTTGTACGCATCGAGCGTGATACCGCTCATGAACGAAGCCTGCGTCGCGTACGCGCCGGTGGCGCACTCGATGATCTTCGTCTGCGCAGCGATCATGGCCGACGTATCAGGCGCCTGGGTGGCCGTCACGCAGTCCTTGGCCGCCGTGATGGCGGCCGTCTCGTTCGCCGCCAGCGCCTGGCTCTCGCGATGCGACTTGAGCGCGAACCAACCGCCCGTGCCAACCGCGGCGGCCAGAATCACCAATAGTGCACACACCGTCAGGGCGATGCCCCGCCCGATCCGGGCGGGGCGCCGCGCACCCTCTGATTCGCCGGTTACGTCCGGTTCCTCGATCGATTCCTCGGCAGACGGCTCTGTCGTCACCACGTCCTGCGACGTGACGTCCTGCTCATCGGTGGGGTTCAGCTGGCTGGTGCCAGCATCTCCTTCCATCCGTCGTCTCCTGGGTTGCTCGAGTTGTTGACCGAATACTTCACACCATTCGGTCCGACCACTTGACCGCTCTGCGGGTTGTAGGTGGCCGCTGGTCCTGCAGCCGGAGTGTAGATGCACGGGTTGGGTTGCTGTCCACTACAGGCGACAGTGCCCTGCCCCGGGGCACTGACCGGGTCACTGGACGGAGCCGACGCCCGCTCCGGAGGCGGCAGCATGTTGGCCGGCAGTGGGTTCATCCCGTTGTTGATCGACGGCGCCGGGATCACCTTGCCCGGATCGACCGGCTGATCACAGCGCGCGGCCGGAGCCGGGCAGTTCACGACCTGGTCCGGGTCGCCGTACCAGGGGTTGGTACCCAGCGGCTCGTAGGGCTTGTTGTCGCGGCACTCCATCGGGCTGGCCGCGCGCTTCGCCGGGTTGTCCACACAGGGCAGGTTGCGCGAACCGCGGACCGTGTTCTGGGCGTCCTTCGGAATCTTGCAGTACAGGCCCGACGCCAGCGGCGCGGTGGACGTATCCGCCGGGGACCGCCACTGTGACGCCGGCAGGAAGCCGGTGAGGCATGGCGGCGGCTGGTTGATGCCCAGCGCCAGGTTGATCGGCAGTTCCTTCTCGTAGACCGCGGTCAGCGAGTCGACGATCGGACCGGCCATCGGCAGCACCACGAGCACCTGTTCGAGGCCCTTGTTGTACCGCTTCAGCATGTCCAGGACGATCTCGACGTTGGCCAGCGACTGCGGCAACGCATCACGGACCTCGCCGAACACCGCGTTGAGCTGGTCAGCCGTCGGCGCGCCCTGCTGGATGGCGCCACGCAGCGCCGCGTCCTGCTGGGCCGACTGCGCCGCCAGCACGTTCAGGTTCCGGGCCCACCGCGAGATGGCGTCGCCGGACTGGACCTGACTGTCGATGATCGGTCCCGAGTTCTGGATGATGTCGTCGACCGAACCGAGGTTGTCCTTGAAGTCCCCCGCCAGCGCTTGAGTGCCGTCGACGAGGTGCTGCAGTGACGGACCGAGGCCGCCGATCGCTTCCGAGGTGTAGTCGAGCAGTGCCCCGATCTTCTCCTTGGGCAACGCCTTCAGGCCATTCTCGGCCGAGTCGAGCGCCGGGCCGACTTCCTTGGGCACCGTGCCCTTGGAGATGGTCTGGCCCTCTTTGAAGTACTGGCTGGGGTTGTCCGGCGACACCAGGTCGATGAACTGCTCACCGACCGCCGACACCGAGTGGACATTGGCCACCGTGTCGACCGGAATCTTGTACTTGTCGTCGATGTCCATCTTGACGCGGGCGCCGGTCTCGGTCGGCTCCACCGCCAGCACCTTGCCGATGGTGATGCCGTGGTAGGTGACGTTGGCCGTCTTGTACAGACCCGCCGAGTTCGGCAGGTCGGCATACAGGCGGTACATGCCCACGCCGAGGTAGGTCGGCAACTGCAGGTAGACCAGGGACAGGCCGACGAGCGCGGCCACCGTGAGGATGCTGAAGATCACCAACTGCATCTTCAGAAACCGGGTGAGCATCGGTCACTCCCCCCTTTCCACTCGCGGCCCGCCCGGCGCGGTGGCCGGGTTCGGGGTGAATCGGACATCCGGGATCATCGTCGCCGGATCGCGGCCCCACGACTGCTCCAGCGCGCGGGCCATACCCGACAGACCCGTGCCGGTCAGGATGCCGTTGTCGACGGCACTCAGCGTCAGGTCCAGGTGCAGCGAGATGTTCATGTAGTCGCCACGGATGACCTTCGGGATGTTGTCGATCGGGAACGGCAGCGTGAACAGCAGCTTCATGGCCGGCACCAGGTTCGGTGACGTCTTGGCAATCTGTTTGAGCGCCCGCTGCAGCGTCGCCAGGTTGGTGTGGAGGTTGGCGTTGCTGTTCGACAGCGTCGTGTCGGCGGCCTTCGACAACCGGCCCAGCGCCAGCACCGCGTTGGTGAACAGGTCCTGGGTCTTGTTGAAGTGCTCGATCAGCGGCGGCGTCTCGGTGAGCACCCGGTCCAGGGTGTCGTTGCGGTCCGCCACGACCTTCAGCAGCGTGTCACTCGACCGGATGGCCCGCGTGATGTCGTCGCGCTGCTGGTTGAGCTCGTCGGTGAAGGTGTCCAACCGGTGCAGGAACTCTTTGATCTGATCGGCGCGCCCGTTGAGGATGTTGTAGACCTCGGACTGGATCTTCTCGATGTTCGGCACACCACCGCCGGTCAGGATGCCGGAGATACCGGCCAGCGTCGTCTCGATGGTCGGGAACGGCTTCGAGTTCTCGAGGGTGATGGTGTCGCCGTTGCGCAGGGGCTGCGCGTCGGGATGGGCCGGCTGGTCCAGCTCGACGTGCTGCGAGCCCAGGAGGCTCGTCTGGCCGACCCTGGCAAACACGTTGCGGGGCAAGTGAATACCCGGGTTCAGATCGACCGTCAGAGTGGGAACCCAGTTCTTCAGGGCAATCGCACGCACCCGGCCGACGAACACGTCGGCCACCCGGACGCGGCTGTTGGCGTTGAGGCCCAACGTGTCCGACATCTGGATGTAGACCGTCCAGTTGCCGTCCACCGTGCCCGGTCCACCGGGCAGCGGCACGTTGGCGATGCCGCGCCAACCGCAGGAGCTGAGGATCAGCGCCGCGGCAGCCAACACGCCGACCCGGCGGGCGTTACGCGCCCAGCTCCGCGATTTCGGATCGATCGACCCGGTCATCACTGGCCTCCAACTTCAGCAGGAAGTGCGGGTCCGGCCGGCGCCGGCGCCGGTCCCGGGGCGGGCCCGGGTGCCATGGCACTCATCGGACTCGGGTCATTGCCCGGTCGCGGCGGCGAAACCGGTCCTGGCTGCGGGTACCACGGCGGCGGCAGCGGGCTGCTCTCGTTGTAGGCATCCGGCGGACCGGCCATGTTGACGCCACCGGTCGGCGGAATGATGTCCGGCCCACCCATGAGCTCGGCCAACGACTCCGGGGTCAGCAGGTCCTGGGTCGACTGCCCGACCTTCAGCCCCTGCATACCCGGCGCGGTGACCCAGCCTGCCTCGTGCTGACCGTGCGACCACGGGGTGTCACGCGAGAACACACCCGGCACAGTGGTGTCCTTGAACCCGCCCGGGGGCTGCAGGCGCGGCTCCGAGTAGGTGACCAGCTTCGGCAGCGTCATGGCGGTGGTCGCCATGTTGATGCCGAACGGCAGGTAGTTGAACTTGATCGCGTCCATGACCGGCGCCAGGTACTGCGCGCACAGTTCAGCGGAGTCCTGGTAGCCCAACCGGCTGCCGGCCTGGATCGAGCTGCAGATGAACTGCAGCGGGTTCGAGAAGTTCGTGACACCCGGCAGCACGGGTGCGGAGACCAGACCGCCGGTGGCCGGCGAGTAGATGTTCTCCAGGTTGGCCAGGAAGTTCGGGTAGGCGTGCAACGCCCGCTCCAGACCGTCGCGCGCCTCCGGCTGCACGACGGCCGTCGTCGCCTCGGAGACATCGTTGATGTCGTGGGCGAGAACGCTGCCGTTCTTGTCCAGGAAGCTGCGGGTCGTGGCCATCACCTTGTTCAGGTCCTTGAGCGCGCTCGCCAGTTCCTGATCGGTGTTGGTGAACTTATTGGTGAACGAGGCCAGGTCGTTGTTCAGCGAGACGAACTGCTGGTCACTCTTGTGCAGGGCGTTGACGAACACCGCCAGGCTCTTGATCACCTGGATGAAGTCGCCGCGGCCCTGGTTCAGAGTGTTCACCGCATCAGACAACCCCTTGAGGGTCTTGTTGATCTGCGCGCCCTTGCCCTCGAAGCCGTTGGCGAACGACTCGATGATGTCGCCGAACGGTCCCTTGGGCTGTTCCTTGGTGGGACCCAGCTCGGCGAGGATGCGAGTCAGCTGGTTGCGCAGCTCGTCGTACTCGATCGGGATCTGGGTCCGCTCGATCGGGATGACGGCACCGTCTTTCATCGCCGGTCCGCCGGTGTACGGCGGCGACAACTGGATCACGCGCGACGCCACCAGACTCGGGTTCAGCACCGAGGCGGACGCGTTCTGCGGCACCTTGTACTTGCTCGAGTAGTGGAAGACGACCTTCATCTTCCCGTCGGGCGACGTCTCGAGGGTGTCGATGGCCCC
The DNA here is from genome assembly GCF_054515875.1 of Mycolicibacterium sp. HS_4_1. Taxonomy (NCBI): domain Bacteria; kingdom Bacillati; phylum Actinomycetota; class Actinomycetes; order Mycobacteriales; family Mycobacteriaceae; genus Mycobacterium; species Mycolicibacterium sp. HS_4_1. Next base: position 152,053 of record NZ_CM137261.1, on the reverse strand, counting down.
GACCTCGACGCCCATGATGAGGACCTTGTCGCCGGGGTACAGCGCCAGCACCTCAGGGAAGTACGCCGTCACCGTCGTGGTGGTCAGCTTGCGGTACAGCTGCAGCCCGAAGAACCCGACGAGCACGATCGCCACGAGCGCAAGGGCACCACCGATGAGCGTCCCCTTGGACAGGTTCGGCTTCTTGATATTCCGGATGTTGAAAACAGTCGACATCGTGGCGGCCCTATCCTTGCGACCCTGGCGGGAGGAACGGCGGGTTACCCGGCAACGGCGCGGTACCGGCCGGTCCGGCGTTGGGACCCGGCCCTGGCGGCGCCGGCGGAGCGATCAGCGGCCCGGGGATCGGAGCGAATCCGGGAGCGATGTCGTTGTCACCGGGCTGCGGCGTCAGCGGAACCGTCCGGGCACCAACGGGAGCGGGCGGCAACGGCACCGGCGTACCGGGCACGTTCTCGGCCGGCTGTCCCGGGAAGGCGGCCGACGGCACACCCGGGCCGGTGGGCACACCGGCCGGGTTCGGCGCCGAGGAGACGACATCCGGCGGCGCGTAGCCGGGGCCACCGAACGGACCGACGCTGAGGTGCGAGCACGGCAGCGGATCGGCCGGCGACGGGTCTGCGCCGGCCCCCGGGGTGTACGAGCACGGCGAGCCGGGAGGTACCGCGGGGCCGGGGTGCTCCGGCGTGCCTTCAAGCTTCGGCGGAGCCGGCGGCGGTGCACCGTTCGCGAAGCGCGTGCCGTTGGGATCCGGCCACTGCGCCTCGGGCAGACCGGCGCTGCGCCAGAAGTCTTGGGGGTTCAGCCCGCGCTTCTTGAACGCGGCGTCCACGAACGGCTGCATCAGCTGCGGCGGCAGGATGTTCTCGACCATGACCTTGAAGTACGGGCCCGATGCGATGGCCTCCGACAGCGAAGCCACGAACTTGCCCGCCGACACCAGCGTGTCGGCCAGGTCCTGCCTGCGCGCGACGAGGATGTCGCCGATGGTCTTGAGCTGCTCCAGCACGTGGTTGATGTTGGGGTTCTCGTCGATGGTCGCCTGGAGTTGGTGCGACACCTTCGAGATCCGCTCCAGCAGCAGGCCGATGGCCTCACCGCGCTGGTTCAGGGCGTGCAGCAGCGTCTGGGCGTTGACGAGCAGCGCGTTCACCTGACCACTGCGGTCGCTGAGGACCGTGGCGATCTTGTTGGCGTTGGCCAACAGCGACCGGACCTGGTCGTCACGCTTGCCGATGGTCTCCGAGAGCTTTTGCACCCCTTCGAGCGCGGCGCTCAGGTGCGGCGAGGTCTGGTCGGCGGTCTCGGACAGCACGTTCAGCGAGTCCTTGATCGTCTTGGTGTCCCAGCCCTGCGAGGCCCGCGTGACATCGAAGATCGCGTCGTAGATCTGGTACGGCGTGGACGTCTGCCCCAGCGGCAGGGTGCCCCTTGCCGGCAGCTTGTGGGTGCCCTTGGGCTCGATCTCGATGGCCTTGCGACCCAGGATGGTCTCGGTCTTGATCAGCGCGCGGCTGTCCGAGCCGATGGTGTTGGTGCCGATCTGGAAGCCGATGATCACCTTGTCGCGATCGATGTCCATGGACTTGACCTGGCCGACGTTCACACCGTCGATGCGGACGAAGTCGCCCACCATGAGGCCGCCGGTATCGCTGAACTGGCCGTAGTACGTCGGGGACGCGAAGAGCATGGGCACGTTCGTGACGGACGCTCCGACCGCCGTCACCAGCGCGACGACAGCGAGGCCCATTGCGCCTCTGCGGACCCGGTCGGATCCTTCTATGGTCCTCACTTCGGCGTGCACCTTCCCGACGGCTGGTTGAAGAGCTTGACCGTGCGCACCGGACCGCCCGGCTGCAAACCGTTCATCTTCACCTCGACGTCACAGACGTAGAAGTTGAAGAAGTCACCGTAGACACCACCTGCGCGGCCCAGAATCTTCAGCGCCTGCGGGACCTTCTGCAGGGTGTCGTTCAGCTGCTCCTTCTGGTCGACCAATGACTGCTGCGTGGTCTCCACGTAGCCGAGGGTGTCGTGCAGCAACGGGCGGTTGTCGCCCAGCAAGTCACCGAGGGAGTTGGCGGCATTGCTGATGTTGGCCACCGAGTCGGCGATCGGGTCAGCGCGGTTCTTCAGCCCGGTCACCAGCGCCTCGAAGTTCTTGAGCGTGTCGTCGAACTGCTTCTGGTGCTTGACCGTGGTGTCGAGGACCGTGTTGAGGTTCTTGATCACCTCACCGATGGCCTGGTCCTGCTCCCCGATGGTCGAGCTGAACTGCGCGGTCTGATCGAGGATGTTGTTGATGGTCCCGCCCTCGCCCTGGAAGATCGTCACGATCGACGAGGCGATGGTGTTGACCTTCTGCGGATCCAGCGAACGGAACAACGGCCGGAAGCCACCGACCAGCGCGTCGAGGTCAAGCGCGGGCTCGGTGCGCTCGATCGGGATGGTGCCGCCGGGCGGCAGGATCTGGTTGCTCTCACCCCGCCGCAGGTCCAGGAACCGGTTACCGAGCAGATCCAGGTAGCGGATGTGCGCCGAGGTCTGCTGGTACAGCGGAACCGACTTGTCGACGTTGAAGTGCACCCGCACCTTGCCGCCGGGGATCAGTTCGACATCGGTGACCTTGCCGACCTCGACGCCGAAGGCACGCACGAACTGGTCGGCCTTGAGGCCGCTCGTGTTGTCGAAGATCGCGTAGTAGTCGTTGTTCCGGCTGAACCGGAACTGACCGAACACGATGAAGATGCCTGCCGTGAACGCCAGCAGGACCGCGGAGAAGATGGCGAGTTTGATCGCCGTGCCCTTGATGCTCATGGGTTGATCGTGTTCTCCCCGTCTTGACGACCCCAGACGTATTCGGACGCGAACGGCGAACCGAGACCGAAGTGGTTGTACGGCGCGATCGACGCGCCAGTGTCCATCACCATGTACGGCATCGGGAGGATGTCCTTGGTGACCGTCCAGCAACCCGGGCGGCCCATCGGACCGCCGGAGGCGTTGATCCGCGGGAGGTTGTCCGGGTAGACGTACTGGTTGGCCGCGCCGACGAGCTCGGTGTGGGTGACCAGCGAGAAGCCGTTGCCGCCCAAGCCCTTGGCCGCGGCCGGCGCACCGGCGGCGAACCCGCGGAACAAGCAGTCGAGCTCGGGGGCGTATTTGTCCAGCAGTGCCGAGGTCGGCAGCAGGTCCTGCGCACCGCGGACCAGGTACGGGCCGCCGCGCTCGAGGATGTCACCGCCGGTGTTGCCGAACCCGACCGCCGACATCAGCGCCTGATCGATGTTGCCGCGCTGATCGTTCAGGGTGCGCTCGGTGGTCACGGCATTCTTGAGCCCGTCCCACAGGTCCGGCGACGCCTTCGCGTAGACCTCGGTCAGGTCGGCCAGCGCCTTGGTGTCGTGCCGGAAGGTCGGCATCCGCTGATTCAGGTCGGCCAGAATGGTGTTGCCGTTGACCAACGCCTGACCGAACTTCTCCCCCAGCCCGTCGAGGGCCTGGGCGGCCGCCGTCAGCGTCTGGTTCAGCTTGATCGGGTCGACCTGCTCGGAGATCGCCGTGATGGTCTCGAACAACGTGTTGAACTCCGTCGTGACGCACGCGGTCGGCGGCGTCGGCGGGGAGCACTTGGACACGTCGATGGTGTCGCCACCCCGCAGGCGCTGCAGCGCCGGGCTCGGCGGTGAGGTGAACGAGACGTACTTGTTGCCGAAGGCCGTGGTGGCCAGCAGCTTCACGTCGACGTTCTTGGGCAGCAGGCCCAGGTACTGCGGGTCGACGTTCAGGACCAGCTTGGCCTCGGGCGTCTGGCCCTGATGCCCGACGACCTGAATTTCCTTGACGCGGCCGATGGGCACGCCGTTGTAGGTGGCCTTCGAGCCGGGATCCATGGACAGACCCGACCGCGGGGTCAGCACGTAGAGCTGGGCCTTGGTGTCGAAATACCCACGGAACTGGGCCCAGGTCAGGCTCAGCACCACGGCGGTGACGATCGCCATGATCACGCCGGCGATCTTGTAGGGCGGGGTCCGGTCCTTGTTGAGCGGCGCGCGCACCTGCCCATCGGCGACCGGCGGCAGCGGCTGTGGATTCGTCATCGGGTCACACCGTCAGGTTGAAGTTCGGGTCGGTGCCATACAGCGCCAACGAGAAGAGCAGAACGACCGTGACGATCGCGATCAGTGACGTACGCATCGAGCGGCCCACCGCCTCGCCCACACCGACGGCGCCGCCGCTGGCGTAGTAACCGAAGTAGGCGTGGTTGAGGAGGACGACCACCGACATGATGATGACCTCGAGGAACGACCACATGACGTCGTCGACGCGCAGGAACGTGTGGAAGTAGTGCTCGTAGGTACCGACCGACTGTCCGTAGAACAGAGTGGTCACCAGCTGAGCCGACAGGAACGACAGCAGGATGGCCATCGCGTACAGCGGGATGATGACGACCATGCCCGCGATCAACCGGGTCGACACCAGGAAGGACAGGGACTTGACGCCCATGACCTCGAGGGCGTCGACCTCTTCACTGATGCGCATGGCGCCGAGCTCGGCGGTGGCACCGGCGCCGACCGTCGCGGCCAGGGCCTGACCGGTCACGACCGGGGCGACGACGCGAATATTGGCCAGGGCGGCGAAGAAGCCAGTAAAGGCCGCGACACCGATGTTGCCCAGGGACGCGAAACCCTGGATGGCGATCAGTGAGCCGGCGGCCAGGGTGACGAAGCCGATGATGGCCACCGTGCCGCCGATGACGGCCATGGCGCCCGTGCCCATGCCGACCTCGGCGATGAGCCGCAGTACCTCTTTGCGGTAGTAGCGGAACGCGTGCGGGATGTGCCCGACCGCCGAGACGACGAAGACCGCGACGTGACCGAGGCTGTCGAACATCCTCGCCGGCGCAGCACCGATTTCGGCGACCTTGGAGAACGCCCGGGGGAACCGCCCCCGGAGAACTGTCGATGTACTCATTCCGTCACCCGGCCTGCGTTCCGAACTTGACGCCGATCGTGGTGAGCACGACGTTCACCCCGAACAGCGCGATGACACAGAGCACCAGCGTTTCGTTCACCGCGGTGCCGACACCCTTGGAGCCGCCTGCCACGGTGAGCCCGCGGTAACAACCGACCAGCCCAGCGATCAGGCCGAAGATGGTGGCCTTGAGCACCGAGATCACGACCTCGGGGAAGCCCGTCAGCAGCGTCAGCGTCGAGACGTAGGCGCCGGCGTTGACGTTCTGGATGTAGACACCGAAGAAGTAGCCACCGACCAGGCCGATGATGATCACCGCGCCGTTGAGCATGAAGGCGACGAACGTGGAGGCCACCACGCGTGGCACCACCAGGCGCTCGATCGGGTCGATGCCCAGCACCTCCATGGCGTCGATCTCTTCACGGACCGTCCGGGCGCCGAGGTCGGCGCAGATGGCCGTCGACCCCGCGCCGGCAACCACGAGCACCGTCACCAGCGGGCCCAGCTGGGTGACAGCACCCAGGGCCGCGCCGGCGCCGGAGACGTCAGCCGCGCCGAACTCCGCGAGCAGGATGTTCAGCGTGAAGATGATCAGCACCGTCAGCGGGATGGAGACCGCCAGCGTGGGCAGGAAGGCCACCCGGATCAGGAACCAGCTCTGAAGGACGAACTCCTTCCACTGGAAGGGCCGCGAGACCAGCGCCTTGAAGGTGAGGATGCACATCTTGACGAAGCCACCGATCTTGGTGAATGGCTTGTCCAACTGGTCCTTGAGATAACTGACCAAGGTGTTGTCCGAGGCTGTCACTGATCAGCCTTCCCTTCCGGAAAACGGCCGTTCCGCGGCTTCACGCGTGGCACGCCCCCTCCTTAGCCCCTAGCACAAACTGAGTGATTTCTGTCTCGCTACTCCCGAGTAGTAAGACGGACCACAGGAGAGTACCCGATACACCGCGTACCCCGTGACCCAACTGAGGGATAATTGCGTTCAGTTTCAGCAAACGCGACATGGGCCCATCCGCCCTCCGCTCAGGTGGTGGAATTTCTCAGCGCGTCGTCACTTGCCACGCTTACGACACACTTGTATCACCGAACCGCTCGCGTAGTTCCGTTTTAAGTACCTTGCCAGAAGGATTTCGCGGAAGCGCGTCGACGATTTCGAGTGCCTTGGGGTGCTTGTACCGCGCCAGTCGTTCGGTCAGGAAATCATCGAGATCCGCCAGCGTCAGGGCACTTTCGCATTCGACGTGCGCGTTCGGCGTCACCGCGACGACCGCGACGGGCACCTCACCCCACTTTTCATGGGGGCGTCCGATCACCGCGACTTCGGTAATTGACGGGTGCGCGGCCAGAATGTTCTCTACCTCTGCACAGTAAATATTTTCGCCGCCGGAAATAATCATGTCCTTTTTACGGTCGACGACCCAGATGTAACCCTCATCGTCCTGGCGAACCAAGTCGCCGGAATGGAACCAACCGCCGGCGAATGCCTCGGCCGTCGCTTTCGGGTTGTTCCAATATCCCGCCATGAGGGTGGGTGCACGGTAGACGATCTCCCCGACCTCGCCGACAGGCACGTCGTTCATGTTGTCGTCGACCACGCGCGCGGACACGGTCGGGATCACCCGTCCGACCGATCCGAGCTTGCGCAGCGCGTCCTGGCTCAACAGCATGCACGTCACCGGCGACATCTCGGTCTGACCGAACGCAGCAAAGATCTGCGTGCCGGGGAACGTCGCCGCCATCTCCCTCAGAAGAGTGTCCGACGCGGGCGCCGCGCCCCACGACAACACACGCAGTTTCACGTTGCGGGGCTTGGCCTGCTGTGCTGCGCACACCGCCTGCCACTGGGCCGGAACCAGGAAGATCGAGGAGACGCCCTCGGCCTCCAGCACGTCGAGCAGGGCGCCGGGGTCGAACGCGCCTAGCGGGTAGATGACCGTCGGCAGACCCAGCAGCAGGCCGCCGATCATGTTGCCGATGCCGGCGATGTGGAAGAAGGGGACGCCGATGAAGCCGACGTCGTTGTTGATGTCTGGCGCGATGGTGAACAGGTTGGTCATGCCCTGACCCATGATGTTGACGTGCGTGAGCACGGCACCCTTGGGGTACCCGGTAGTGCCTGAGGTGTACATGATCAGCGCCGGCGAGTCCTCGGGGATATCGACAGGCGCGGGTGGCGCTCCTTCCTCGGCGAGCACATCCTCGTAACCGAGCACGTCGCCCTCGGTTGCGCCGCCGGCGACGATCACTGTGCCCAGCGACGGTTCCAGCTCCCGCACCGCGGTGGCTACCGGGGCCAGCACCTGCTCGGTGATCACGGCCTTCGGGTCACAGTCCCGGACCAGGTAGGCGATCTCGGGCGGCGTCATACGGAAGTTGACCGGCACCGCAATGGCGCCGAGCAGGTTGGCGGCCAGGAACGCCTCGACATATTCGGTACGGTTCAGCATCAGGATGAGCACGCGGTCGCCGAAGCCGACCCCTCGACGGCTCAGCGCTCCCGCGAGTTTCGTGACCCGACGCTGCAGCTCACCCCACGTGACGGTCTGGCCCACGAACCGCATCGCGGTGGCCTCCGGCTGCATGAGGGCGTGGCGGGCGAGGTGGGTGGTCCAGTTCTGCCGACGAGCCAGATAGGGCTGCTCGAGTGCTGCGGATGACACGGTCTGCTCCTGCGTCTCGATCGGCATCGCGGCGGAATTGACGTGACCACGACAAGCGATGCTGATATTTGATCAAATATAGTGTTGCCGCCGTCACAATAAGACGCCGGCACCAGCCGGACAACCGCCGGGGTCGCCCTGCCTGCCCAGAAGAAGGACTGCCGTGAACGCCTCGGCCAAACCGCTACCCGGCCCCCAGCGGGCCCGCCGGCGGGAACAGCTGTCCGACGAGGTGGCGGCCCATCTCCGGGCGGCCATCATGTCGGGCAGTTTGCGTCCGGGCACCTTCGTCCGGCTCGACGAGACCGCTGACGCGCTCGGCGTGAGCATCACGCCGGTCCGCGAGGCGCTACGCACCCTGCGCGGCGAGGGCATGGTCCAACTCGAACCCAACCGTGGTCACGTGGTGGCCGCGTTCACGCGCGACGACATCGCCGACGTCTTCTGGCTGCAGGCCACCATCGCCACCGAGATCGCGGCGAACGCGGCCCGGCGCATCACCGAGCCCGTGATCGCCGAACTCGGCAGGCTCACCGACGAGCTCGCCGATGCCGTCGCCGCGGGTGATGTCGACGCAATCGCCCTGGCGGAGTTCCTGTTTCACCGCGAGTTCAACCGCGCCGCCGGCCGAACCAAACTGGCGTGGTTCCTACTCCATGCGGCGCGGTACCTACCAGTGCGCATCTACGCCGCCGACCCGGAGTGGGGCGCCGCGGCCGTCGCCAATCACCGGGCACTGGTTGCGGCGTTGCGGGACAAGGACATCGATGAGGTCGTCCGGCAAACCCGCCGCCAGTTCGACGACGCCGCCGAGCGGTTGACCGACCGCCTCGACGAACTCGGGCTATGGCCCTCGGGCTAGCTAGCTGGCCGAGAGCTGCTCGGCGCGCGTCTTGAGGTTTCCGGCCAGGTGATCGAGTGCGTCATTGACGACCTTCTTGACCATCATCGACGGGATGCCCGGCATGTCGACCTCGACATCCATGTCGACGGTCAGCAGGGCACTCGCCCCGAGATCGACCACCGAGAACAGCTGCTCCTGCTTGGAGAACAGGTTGCCCTGCTGCATGACGGTCTGGATCTGACCGTCGCCCGGGTAGTAGACCGCCTGGATGTACGAGCCGTCCATGCCCTGAATCTTGGTGTCCAGCCGGAGCTGGCTGGGACGACCGTCGTCGTAGCGGTGCAGGATCCAGCAGCCGGTGACCTCTTCGTTCCACTGCGGGTAGGCCTCGAAGTCGGCCACGATCCCCAGGATGTGCGTTGCTGGTGCGGCCACCTCGACGGTCTTGCTCACGATCGGCATGCCGCCGAGCATATCGAGGAGCGCATTCCGTCGATCCCGCGCATGCGTCCGCTGACCCTGAACTGACGGCGCACGTCTCTCGACATTTCCCGCCCTGGGTACAGGCTCAACGCGTCCGGCGCCCTCCGCCGAGGTTGATCCTGCGTGTGCGGCGCATTTCTGCGAGTAGCCTGCGCCCCGACCTCAGGCTCAGCTGACGACGGCGGTCTCCAGCAGCTCGCGGATGGGTGCCGGGATAGGGACGGGACGCCGGGCGTCCCGGTCGACGTAGACGTGCACCCAGCTGCCGACCGCGGCGGCGAGCCGCGCATCAGCCTGAGTGGAGTGCTCCGTTTCCTCGGCCCACAGCCCGGTGCGGTAGGTGACGCTGCTGTTGCCCAACCGGGTCACCGCCAGCCCTACCACCAGCTGCGACGGAAACCTCAGCTCCGCGAAGTAGCGGCAGCCCGATTCGGCGACCACCCCGAGCCACGGCGCGGCAACCGGGTCGATGTCGCACGTGGTGTTGATCCACGCGTTGATCGCGGTATCGAACAGCTCGTAGTAGACCGCGTTGTTGAGGTGGCCGAACATGTCGTTGTCGGTCCAGCGGGTCTGCACGGGCCAGTGCACCGGAAATTCCGCGGCGGTCAGTGCCTGCTCCATGCCCGCCAGTCTGTCAGGCTGGTGCCATGTTGATTCGCGGTGCCGTACTCGAAGAGATCGGGCGAGCCCGCCCGTATGCCGAATCACGGCCACTCACCATCAGCGAGCTGAATCTGGACGCGCCGGGCGACGGCGAGGTGCTGGTGCGTATAGAGGCGGCAGGCCTCTGCCATTCCGATCTGTCGGTGGTGGACGGCAACCGGGTCCGTCCGGTGCCGATGCTGCTCGGCCACGAGGCCGCCGGCATCGTCGAACAACTCGGTGGCACTTCGGATTTGGCCGTCGGACAGCGGGTGGTCATGACGTTCCTGCCACGCTGCGGCCAGTGCCGGTCCTGCGCGACCGACGGCCTGGCCCCCTGCATCCCGGGCAGCGCCGCCAACGGCGCGGGCACGCTGCTCAGCGGCGAGACGCGGCTGTCCCGGAGCGGCCGGGCGGTTCTGCATCACCTCGGGGTGTCCGCCTTCGCGACGTACGCGGTGGTGGATCGCCGATCGGTGGTACCGGTAGACGCTGACGTACCTCCGGTGGTCGCATCACTGCTCGGCTGCGCGGTGCTGACGGGCGGCGGCGCGGTCCTCAACGCCGGCCAGCCGAAACCCGGGCAGACGGTGGCCATCGTCGGCATGGGCGGGGTCGGCATGGCCGCCATGCTCACTGCCCTGGCGCACGACGACGTGCGGGTCGTCGCGGTGGACCGGCTGCCCGACAAGCTCGAGCAGGCCCGCGCGCTCGGCGCGCACGATGCGGTCACCGACCCCGGCGACATCAAGGCCGACGTGGTGATCGAGGCCGCCGGCCACCCCGCCGCCCTGGAGACCGCGATCGGCATGACCGCCCCCGGCGGCAAGACCATCACCGTCGGGCTGCCGCACCCTGATGCGCGAATCACGTTGTCGCCCTTGGCTTTGGTCGCCGATGGCCGCTCGCTGATCGGGAGCTACCTCGGGTCAGCGGTGCCGGCGCGAGACATTCCACGCTTCGTCGACCTGTGGCGGTCCGGCCGGCTGCCCGTCGAGAAGCTGGTGTCCGACACCATCACCCTCGACGACATCAACACCGGCATGGACGCCCTGGCCGACGGCCGCGCCGTGCGCCAGATCATTACCTTCTAGCAAGCCCAACGTGAAGAAGATCGCGTGATTTCACCCACCGAATCTTCGTCATCTAGTTCACGTTCGGCGGGCGGAAAATGCCTAGAACCAGCCGTCCCGCATCTCCAGCGTCGTCCGGTCCAGCGACTCCAGCAGGTCCAATTGCGGTGCGGTCTTGGGCAATTCGAACCGGAAGAAGTACCGGGCCGCCTGGCGCTTGCCGTCATAGAAATCGCCGTCTTTGCCCGCGGCCGCGACAAACTGCTCCAGCCACAGCCACGCCACGACGATGTGCCCGAACGCTTCCAGGTAGACGTGGCTGTTGGCCATCACCGCAGGGACGTCGCCCGAGCCGAACATGCCGGCGGTCACTCCAACCAGCCGCTGCCACGACGCGTCGAGCGCGGCCGCCAACTCGGCGCCCTCGCCACCCAGGGCGGAGGCCGTCCCCACCGTCTCGGCGATGACCTGCCCGAGTGCCGCCAGGCTTGCCCCGCCGCGCTGAGTCACCTTGCGGCCCAACAGGTCCAGGCTCTGGATGCCGTTGGTACCCTCGTGGATCGGGTTCAGCCGGTTGTCCCGGTAATGCTGCTCGACGTCGTACTCACGCGTGTAGCCGTACCCGCCGTGCACCTGGATCGCCAGGTTGTTGGCTTCCAGGCACCACTGCGACGGCCAGCTCTTGGCCACCGGCGTCAGGATGTCGATCAAGAGACCGGCCGTGTCGGCCTCGGCGTCCGATTCCGCACTGTGCTGCACATCCGCCAGCCGCGCACAGTACAGACCCAGGGCCATTCCGCCTTCGACATAGGCCTTCTGCGCCAATAACATTCGACGGACGTCGGGATGTTCGATGATGGGCACCTGAGGCGTCGTCGGGTCCTTGACGTCCAGCGGCCGGCCCTGCGGCCGCTCCCGCGCGTACTGCACCGACTTGAGGTAGCCGGTGTAGCCCAGCGCCACCGCGCCCATGCCGACGGCCAGCCGGGCCTCGTTCATCATCTGGAACATGTAGACGATGCCGCGGTGCGGCTCGCCGACCAGATAGCCGACCGCGCCGTTCTCGCCGCCCGGATTGAACTGTGTGTCACCGAAATTCAGCACGGTGTTGGTGACGCCGCGCTGCCCCATCTTGTGGTTCAGCCCCGCGATGGCGACGTCGTTGCGCTCGCCGATGGACCCGTCGGCGTTCACCAGGTACTTGGGCACGATGAACAGCGAGATGCCCTTGGTGCCAGGGGGCCCGCCGGGGAGCTTGGCCAGCACCAGATTGACGATGTTGTCGGTGATCTCGTGCTCGGCGCCCGAAATCCACATCTTCGACCCGAACAGCCGATAGGTGCCGTCCTCGCGCGGTTCGGCGCGCGTGGCCACGTCGGCCAGCGACGATCCGGCCTGGGTCTCCGAGAGCGCCATGGTGCCCGAGAAGCAGCCTTCGAGCATGGGTTTGACGTAGGTCTCGATCTGCTCGGGCGTACCGAACCTGGTCAGCAGATTGGCGTTGGCGATGGTCAGCATCAGATACCCCGATGTCGACACGTTGGCGGCGGCGATCCAGGCAAACGCCGCCTGTGCGACGACCGCGGGCAGTTGCGCCCCGCCGACCGACTCCTCCATCGACATGCCGATGAGATCAGCCGAGACGAATGCGTCCCAGGCCTCTTTGATCTCGGGGACCATCGTGACGGTCTGTCCGTCGAAGGTCGGCTCGTTGGCGTCGCTCTTCTTGTTATGCGGCGCGAAGTAACGCTCAGCCAGCTGCTCGCTGAGGTCCAGGACCCCGTCGAAGGTCTCGCGTGAATGGTCGGCGAACCGCTTGCGGCCGGTGAGTTCGTCGACCTTCAGCCATTCGTACAGCAGGAAGTCGAGGTCCCGGCGGGACAGCAGCAGAGATTTCATCGGGCCTCGGTCACCTCTCGAACGCGCTGGTCAGTGTGATGCGCCGCCGCCGAGGGGGTCCTCGGTGCGGATCGTTTCGTCGCGGATCAGTCCGCGCAGCAGTGCGGTGCTGAACTCGACGGCGATCTCGGAAGCCGTGCGCCGGCCGTGCGGCCGCAGCCACCGGTAGGCGCCCAGCGTCATCCCGATGTAGCCCAGTGCCAGCACATGCGAGTCGCAGTCGTTGAACTCGCCGCTGGCGATGCCGCGGTCGATGACGTCGCGGACGTGCTCATAGACCGTGGTCTCGGCCTTGCGGATGTACGCCACCTGCTCCTCGGTGAACCACTCCGTGATGTACGGCCCCTCCTGGAAGTACACCGCCGCGGACTCCAGGTCGGTGGCGATGCCGGTCAGCAGGCGCCGGGTGAAGTTGAAGATGGTCTCGCGCGCCGAGGCCGTCGGATCGTCATGCAGGGCGTCGACGGTGAAGTCGGCGGTCGACTTGTAGATGTCCCACAGGATCAGCGACTTGCTGGCGTAGTAGTGGTAGACGGTCGCCTTGTTGAGTCCGACGGCGTCGGCGACGTCATCCATGCGGGTGCCGTGGTAGCCGCGGGCCGCGAACAACTTGGCGGCCACTGCCAACAACTCCTCGCGCCGCGACGAGCCGTTCGACCCAGACGACGCCCCCGCGGGCGACCCCGTTGCAGCACCTTTTGTCGACGACTCTGTGGACATGTCAGCTCACTCTATGCAGCCGGGCGCCAGTCCCGGGACCAATCAACTGGTTGGCCAGTCTATGCCGTGGCATGTCCACAGCCGATCCGCCACTCACTGGCCAGCTCCAGCAGCTAAGCTCACGAGTAACAAGCTTGTCGGTTGGAGGTACTGATGGATCCGAGTCCGGATTACGACGCGAGCGACGAGATCGAGTACTTCTTCAACTGGGTCCCGTGGGGCCTGCGCGGCGTGTACCCGCCCCCGGCATATCCCCCGGTCTAGCCGCCTCTGAATTTCACCCCACCGACCGGTGTCTCGGCGCGTGCCGTCGCACCGGTCGGAATTTTGCTGTACCAAATCGCCGCCGTCCCGTAGACATATCCCCGGCATCGCCCCGCAGTGGATTTTTGGTCGGGTTATGAGCGACTGCTAATTTATGAGCGATTGCTAACTGGTATAGGGGGCAAGGGCACCGTCCAGACGTGGATGGGGGAGACTCTTGCAAGCAAACCAACACAGATCGGATCGAATTCGATGATCATCGGGATTCCCCGCGAGTCTCTGGCTGGTGAGACGCGGGTTGCCGCCACTCCTGCAACTGTCGGGCAGCTGATCAAGCTCGGCTATTCGGTAGTGGTCGAATCTGGCGCGGGTGCCGCCTCCAGTTTCGCCGACGCCGCCTATGTAGAGGCCGGGGCCAGTATCGGCTCCTCCGCAGAGGCGCTGTGCGCGGACATCGTTTTGAAGGTCAACGCGCCTGACGACGGTGAGATCGCCGCCCTCAAGGACGGCGCCACCCTGGTCTCGCTCATCTCCCCCGCCTTGAAGCCGGAACTGGTCGAGAAGCTCGCCACCCGCCCGATCACGGTGCTGGCCATGGACGCGGTGCCGCGTATCTCGCGCGCCCAGTCCCTGGACGTGCTGTCCTCGATGGCCAACATCGCCGGCTACCGCGCCGTCGTCGAGGCCGCCCACGCTTTTGGGCGGTTCTTCACCGGCCAGGTCACCGCGGCCGGCAAGGTTCCCCCGGCCAAGGTCCTCGTCGTCGGTGCCGGTGTGGCCGGTCTGGCCGCGATCGGCGCCGCCGGCTCGCTGGGCGCCATCGTGCGCGCGACCGACCCGCGCCCCGAGGTCGCCGACCAGGTCGCCTCCCTCGGCGGGGAGTACCTGTCCGTCGCGGATCAAACGGCCGAGGTCGCCGAAGTTTCCAAAACCGGCTACGCCAAAGAGATGGACGACGACTACAAGGCACGCGAGGCGCAGCTGTACGCCGAGCAGTGCAAGGACGTCGACATCATCATCACGACCGCGCTGATCCCGGGCCGTCCCGCGCCGCGGATCATCACCGGGGAGATGGTGGCCTCGATGAAGTCCGGTTCGGTGATCGTCGACATGGCCGCGGCCAACGGCGGCAACGTCGAGGGCACCGTCAAGGACCAGGCCATCGTTACCGACAATGGTGTCACGATCATCGGGTACACCGACCTGGCCGGCCGCCTGCCTGCGCAGGCCTCCCAGCTGTACGGCACCAACCTGGTCAACCTGCTCAAGCTGCTCACCCCGGAGAAGGACGGCCAGGTCGTCCTCGATTTCGACGACGTGGTGCAGCGCGGGGTGACCGTCGTGCGCGACGGTGAGATCACCTGGCCGCCGCCCCCGGTGCAGGTCTCCGCCGCTCCGGCCGCAGCCGCTGCCGCCGCTCCCGTGGTCTCGAAGATCAAGGAGCCGATGTCGACGCAGCGTCGTCTGGGCATCACCTTCGGCGCCGCGGCCGTGCTGTTCGCGCTGATCGCCGCGTCGCCGGCCGCTCTGCAGGTCCACCTGACGGTGTTCGCGCTGGCGATCGTGATCGGCTACTACGTGATCGGGCACGTGCACCATGCGCTGCACACCCCGCTGATGTCCGTGACCAACGCGATCTCCGGGATCATCGTGGTCGGCGCGCTGCTGCAGATCGGGCATGACAACACCCCGATCACCGCCCTCGCCGGCGTGGCCATCTTGCTGGCCTCGATCAACGTCTTCGGTGGCTTCGCGGTGACCCGCCGCATGCTGGCCATGTTCTCCCGCAGCTAGAGCCTGCTGACCTCAGAACCTTTGGAACGGATTCATGTTCAACGCAGAAACCATCACCAACGTGGCGAACGCGGCCTACGTCGTCGCTGCCCTGTTGTTCATCCTCGCTCTGGCCGGCCTGTCCAAGCACGAGACCTCCAAGGCCGGTAACGCCTTCGGCATGGCCGGCATGGGCGTGGCGCTGGTCGCCACCATCGTCCTGGCCATCAACAAGCACATCGAGCCCCTGGGCCTGGCGCTGCTGATCGGCGCCATGGCCGTCGGTGCTGCCATCGGTCTGTGGCGCGCCAAGGTCGTCGAGATGACCGGCATGCCCGAACTGATCGCGCTGCTGCACTCGTTCGTCGGTCTGGCCGCAGTGCTGGTCGGCTGGAGCGGCTACCTGCACGCCGAGTTCGACCCGAACGGCCAGGGCGCGCTCGAGCTGGCCAAAGAGGGCATGCTGGGGATTCATTCGGCCGAGGTCTTCATCGGTGTGTTCATCGGTGCGGTGACCTTCACCGGTTCGATCGTGGCCAACCTGAAGCTCTCGGCCAAGATCAAGTCCGCGCCGCTGATGCTGCCGGGCAAGAACTTCCTCAACGTCGGCTCGCTGGTGCTGTTCGTCGCGCTGACCGTGTGGTTCTGCATCGCGCCGAACCTGTGGCTGCTGGTCGGCGTCACGGTCCTGGCCCTGCTGCTCGGCTGGCACCTGGTCGCCTCCATCGGCGGTGGCGACATGCCCGTGGTGGTGTCGATGCTCAACAGCTACTCCGGTTGGGCCGCGGCCGCCTCAGGCTTCCTGCTCTCGAACGACCTGCTGATCATCACCGGTGCGCTCGTCGGCTCCTCCGGTGCCTACCTGTCGTACATCATGTGCAAGGCCATGAACCGGTCGTTCATCTCGGTCATCGCCGGTGGCTTCGGCATCGAGGCCGGCCCGGCCGAGGACAAGGACTACGGCGAGCACCGCGAGATCACCGCCGAAGGCGCCGCCGAAATGCTCGCGTCGGCCAGTTCGGTGATCATCACGCCCGGCTACGGCATGGCCGTCGCCCAGGCCCAGTACGGCGTGGCCGACCTGACCCGCAAGCTGCGCGAGAAGGGCGTCACCGTCCGCTTCGGTATCCACCCCGTCGCGGGCCGTCTGCCCGGCCACATGAACGTGCTGCTGGCCGAGGCCAAGGTGCCCTACGACATCGTCCTGGAAATGGACGAGATCAACGACGACTTCGACGACACCGACGTCGTGCTCGTCATCGGCGCCAACGACACCGTCAACCCGGCCGCGTCCGAAGACCCGGGCAGCCCGATCGCCGGCATGCCGGTGCTCACGGTATGGAACGCCAACAACGTCATCGTGTTCAAGCGCTCCATGGCCTCGGGCTACGCCGGCGTGCAGAACCCGCTGTTCTTCCGCGACAACAGCCAGATGCTGTTCGGCGACGCCCGCGACCGCGTCAACGACATCCTGGCCGCGCTGTAGTTCTTCCGCACAGACTGCCCCTCACTTTCGAGTGAGGGGCAGTTTTGCGTTCGGGCGTCAGCGGACGAAATCGGTTATCGCCGCGAGGAATTGGTCAGGCGTCTCGACCATGGGGCTGCTCCCCGAACCAGCGATGAATCATTTCCCGCCACCAGCGCCGAGCTGGGGCGACTGCTCACGCACAGGCGGTGAGGTGACCGTGACGCGGGTACCGCCATCGGCCGAGTCGACGAGCATCGAACCACCCATCGCCTCCAACCGCGCCAGCAGCGAGCCCAGCCCGACGTGCCCGTCGGCCACGTACCGGGCCACCACGGCCGGATCGAAGCCGACGCCGTCATCCGACACCGTCAGGACGACGCGATCGCCGATACAGCCCAGCCGCACCCACACCGATGTGGCTTGCGCATGCTTGCCGATGTTGGTGAGCAGCTCGCGGGCAGCCCGGTACAGCAGTTGCTGAGAATCGGGCTTGCCGACATCCTCGAGGTCGGCCCGCACGTCCACCTCGTAGCGAGACTCGAACTGCCGCAGCAGTTCCCGCACAGCGGGCGTGAGGCCGAGCTGGGCGAGCACCTGCGGGTGCAGCTCGGTGACCGTCGAGCGCAGTGCCGCCGCGGTGTCTTCCAACGCCGCGTAGACCGCGTCGAGTTCCGGGCCGGGCGTTCGTTCCCGGATTTCATCCAGCTGGAGACGGGCCGCCAGCAGGGTCTGCAACGGGCCGTCGTGCAGCCCGTCGGCCACTTCCCGGTTGTGCCGCTCGTCGGACTGCATGGCCTCGGACACGAGTTGGCGGCGAACGTCCTGCAGGGCCTGCACGCGCTCCTGACGTCGCACCAGGACGAAGCACAACACCGTGGTGGCGACGGCGAGCCAGATCAGGAATCCGAAGTGGGTGTAGACCATGTTCGGCAGGCCCATGCGGTCGTCGTGCTTGGAGTAGAAGATCCACACCGCCAGATAGCCCGTCGCCGTCAAGGTGCCGATCGCCGCTGTCATCAGTGGGCGATCCTGGAACGCGACCGAGATCGGCAGCAGGAAGAACACCGGCAGCAGGGCCGCGGTCGCGCCGCCGGACACCAGGCACAGCGCGAGGATCACCACCAGGTCGATGCCGGTGGACGCCCAGTCCGCCCAACGTGGCACCGGGCCGCGCAGCACTGCCACCAGCCAGATCACCGCTGCGATCGCGTACAGCCCCAGGATCGCCGCGTACACCTCCGGCAGCCAGTGGTCGACCTCCCAAATCCACACCAGGACGCCGATCAGCGCGATCAGCGGCAGCCGCAGCCCGGCGGATATCCGCACCGGCTCAGCAACCAGGTACTCGCCGATCCGGCGGAGTGTCGGGCTCACCTCAGTCCAGCAGCTTCCGACGCATCGCCTCGGCCACGGCCGCCGCGCGGTCCCCGACTCCGAGCTTCTCGTACAACCGCTGCACATGGGTCTTCACCGTCGACGGCGCCAGGTACAGCTCCTTGGCCATGGCCGGGATGGTCGCGCCCTTGGCGATCAGCTGCAGCACCTCGCGTTCGCGCGGACTGAGCGCCGGGGCATCGGGCTCGGCCCGGCGCCGGATCTCACCGGCCAGCCCAGCGGCCAGGCTGGGTGCGACGACGTCGCGGCCCTTCGCGCATTCGAGGATCGCATTGACGAGCTCACTGCGGGTCGACTCTTTCGGCAGGAAGCCGGCCGCGCCGTCCTGCAGGGCCCGGTACACGATCTCGGCCTCGTCGTGAGCGGACAGCAGCAGTACCCGGGTCGGCAGTCCGTCGCGCCGCACCGCCGCCGCCACCTCGGCGCCGTCCATGCCGGGCATGCGGTAGTCCAGCAGGGCGACCTGGGGCTTGTGCGTACGGATCGCCGCCAGCGCCGACGTCCCGTCGTTCGCTTCGGCCAGCACCTCGATGGAGCCGCTCGCCGTGAGCGCGCGGACGACACCGTCACGAAACATCGGGTGGTCGTCGCCCACCACCACGCGAACCCGTTCGTCGGTCATGCCGTCAGCGTCGCACGGCGACCAGCGAAAAGTACTCCGATCGCCAATTGACGGCCACGTGTCCCCCGATCAGGGGACGCGGGAATCCTCCGGGGGCTGGGCCGATCACCCGATACCCGCAGAGCTCGCGTCGGGGCACTCTTGAGTCATCACCGGAACACACCGGGGCAACACACCAAAAGCTTACTCACACAGGAGAATTCAGATGAGCAGCACCGCCCGCACCTTCGGCTTCTCGATCATCGCCGCCGGCGTCTTGGGGGGCTCGGCACTCGGCCTGGCCGGCGCCGCCGGCGCCACCACTCTCGGACCGGACGTCCGTCCGCCGCACATCGTGGCCACCCCGTCGATCACCGCGCCGCCGGCCGGCACGCCGCTGCCGGGCGTGCTGTGGCACCGCGGCATCTACCGCGTGGCCACCCTGATGCCCGGCCAGGTCCGCTGACCTACCCAAAGCCCGGACTCCCTCCCCGAAGTCGTCGCGGGGAGGGAGTCCGTCGTCGCGCACGGCCCTGGCCGCTGCGTCACCGACCGCCCGTCACATCGTTAGACAAGTGGCATATCGTGGCGGTCATGGACTTCGCGTTGTCGGCAAAAGCGCAGGATTACCAGCACAGGCTCACCGAGTTCATGACCGAGCTCGTGCTGCCCGCCGAGGCCTCCTACCACGCCTATCGCGAGGAGAAGGGCCCGAAGGACCACACGGTGCCGCCGGTGGTCGAGGAGCTCAAGATCGAGGCGCGCAAGCGTAGCCTGTGGAATCTGTTCCTGCCCTCGGAGTCCGGGCTGACCAACCTGGAGTACGCCCCGCTGGCCGAGATTTCCGGTTGGAGCATGGAGATCGCCCCCGAGGCCATCAACTGTGCCGCGCCGGACACCGGCAACATGGAGACGCTGCACCTGTTCGCCAACGAGCAGCAGCGCAAGCAGTGGCTCGAACCCCTCCTGGGCGGTGAAATCCGCAGCGCCTTCGCCATGACCGAGCCGGCCGTGGCGTCCTCGGATGCCCGCAACATCGAGACGACGATGCTGCGCGACGGCGGCGACTACGTCATCAACGGCCGCAAGTGGTGGATCACCGGCGCTGCCGACCCGCGCTGCAAGATCCTGATCGTCATGGGGCGCACCAATCCGGATGCGGCGTCACACGCCCAGCAGTCGATGATCCTGGTGCCGGCCGATACCCCCGGTGTGGATATTCAGCGGTCGCTGCCGGTGTTCGGCTGGCAGGACCAGCATGGGCACTGCGAGATCGTCTTCGACAACGTCCGCGTCCCGGCGGAGAACCTGCTGCACGAGGAAGGCTCCGGTTTCGCCATCGCGCAGGCCCGGCTGGGGCCGGGCCGCATCCACCACTGCATGCGCGCCCTCGGTGCCGCCGAGCGTGCCCTGGCCCTGATGATCGACCGGGTGTCCACGCGCGTGGCATTCGGCAAGCCGCTGGCCGAGCAGGGCGTGGTGCGTGAGTCGATTGCCAAGTCGCGCAACGCGATAGATCAAGCCAGGCTCTTATGCGAGAAGGCCGCCTGGACCATCGACCAGCACGGCAACAAGGCCGCGCATGTGCTGGTGTCGCAGATCAAGTCGGTGGCCCCGCAGGTCGCTTGCGACGTGATCGATCGCGCCATCCAGGTGCACGGCGCCGCCGGAATCTGCGATGACGTGCCGCTGGCCCGGCTCTACGCCTGGCACCGGGCGATGCGGTTGTTCGACGGGCCTGACGAGGTGCACATGCGCACCATCGCCCGCGCCGAACTCGGCCGAGAGAAGTCGGCACTGGCGGCCGCGGCGTTGGGTCGCTGATGCGATCGACTGGCTTGGAACTCGCCGGCGCCTGGAACTTCCGCGATGTCGCCGAGGAGACGGGCATCGCTCCCGGCCGGTTGTTCCGCTCCAGCGAGCTGAGCGGACTGGCCGAAGACGGCCGTAAAGCGTTGCAGCACTACGGTATCACCGATGTCGCCGACCTTCGGTCGCTACACGAGGTCGAGCGCCGCGGCCCCGGCCAGGTACCCGACGGCGTCGCTGTCCATCTGCTGCCGTTCCACGAGCTGGCCGCCGCCGGCACCGAGGAAGCCGAGGCGCCGCACGAGAACGCCTTCGAGAAGATGATGACGACGAAGCCCGACGACGAGGACGTCGCCGCGGCCGCCGGTCGCTTCATGGTCGAGGAGTACCGTCGCTTCCCCACCCTGCCGGGCGCGCATCTCGCAATACGCCAGGTGATTTCGATGCTCGCCGACTCCCGCCCGGTGATCGCGCACTGTTTCGCCGGCAAGGATCGCACCGGGTTCACGGTGGCGACGGTGCTCGGTGCCGTCGGGGTGGAGCGCGACGCGATCCTCACTGATTTCCTGCGCAGCAACGACGCGGTGCCGCAGCTGCGGGAGGGCATCCTGGAGACCATCCGCACCCGGGCCGGGCAGACGGCCGAGGTCGTCACGTTCGCCGAGGCCCGGCTCACCGAAGAGGTGCTCGGCGTCCGCGAGGAGTACCTGGACGCAGCGCTCGGGGTCGTGGCGGCCGACTACGGTTCGCAGGCGAATTACCTTGCCGCCATTGGCGTTACCGATGAGCAGCTGGCGCGGTTGCGGAGCGTCTTGCGCGGCTGGTAGCTGCACGGACAACTAAGCGCGCGCAGTGAGTGCCACCCGAACCTCGTCTGCCACTTTCATCGCGCCCATCAACATCGAATACTGCTTGATGCGATGGTCGCTGTGCCGTACCACCGCCTCACCGGTGATCCGCAGGTCCGCGCCGTCCTGCACCACCTGAACGACGACGGTCTGCTCGTGGCTCTGGCCACTGAGGTCCAGGGTCCCGATGAGCCGCCACGAGTCGCCGCTGCGTTCGATCGATGACGAGCGGAACTTCGCCTGCGGAAAGCGCTTGGCCTGCAACGTTTTCAGCGCATTGTTGCGAACCAACGTCTTCTCTGGGCCGGACAACGGCGTCATACCGCCCTCGCCCGTCAGCACATCCAGAGAGTTCAGGTCGACGGTCACCTCGACCACGGTCGGTTCGTCCCCGTCCACATCCACCGCCGCCGACCATGATCGCATCGCGATGGTCAACCGGTGTCCCATCCGGGCCGCGGTACCGGTGACGCCGGTGTGCAGAAGTAGCTCGCCGGCCGACGAGTCCAGAGTCCGTTTTCCTGCAGTCAACTACCCACCACCAATCCTGTCACCCATGCCCCCGCAGCCAGCAGCGCGGCGGTGAACTCCACTCCCATCGCCAGGGCCACGCCCTTGATGGCGTGCTTGGTCGACGTCCACGCCCGGGTCGTGTCCCGCAGCGCCGAGTACTCGCACAGGTACACCCCCAGCACGAAGCCGAGGGCAAGCCCCAGCACCGGGATCACGAAAAACCCGATGACACCCAGGATTCCGCCGACGACGAGGCTGCGGGCGGACACCTCGGCCCGCCGCATCCGGCGCATCGGCCAGAGGTACTTGATGACCTCACCGGCCAGGAACAACGCCGCCGCGACACCGAGCACCACCCAGGCCGTCGCGGTGTGGACGGCTACCGCCCACACCGCGATCGCGAGGAACACGAGGAGCCCGCCGGGTAGCACCGGCACCAGGATGCCGACCAGACCGATCGCGATGACCAGCGCGACGAGCACTGTTCCCAAGGTGTTCACGATCAGGGTTCCAGGACGGCCTTGCCGTGAATCTTCCCGTCGGCCAACGCTTGCAGGGCGGCTGCACCGTCGGACAACGGAAAGCGCATGGGCTCCGGCGGTCGCAGACCGGCCTCGACCAGCTTCGCCAGTCCAGCGCCGACCTCCACGGCCGAACCGGGCACCTGGCGGATGAACTCGCCGTACCCGACGCCCACCACGCTGATGTTGCGCAGCAACAGGCGGTTCACCTTCACCGACGGAATACCTTGTCCGGCAGCGAAACCCAGGACAAGCAACCGACCTTCGGGAGCCAGCACCCGAATCGCATCATCGAAGGCGTCGCCGCCGACCGGGTCGACCACCAGGTCCGCTCCCCGACCGTCGGTGGCCGCCAGTGCGGCGTCGCGCCACCCGTCGGTGAGCGGCAGCACCACGTCGGCGCCGACTGAGGCCACGAAATCCGTCGCCTCGACGCGGTGCACCATGGCGATCACCTTGGCGCCCATGGCCTTTGCGATCTGGATGGCCGCCACTCCGATGCCGCCGGCCGAGCCGAGCACCAGCACCGTCTCCCCCGCCCGCAGCCCGCCGCGGCGGGCCAGCGCGAAGTACATGGTGTAGTAGTTGCCCAGCAGGCAGACGGCAGCCGCATCGTCGAGTCCGTCGGGCGTCGGGATCACCGAGTCCGGCAGCGCCAGCGCCCGCTGCGCATAGCCACCCATCATGGTGAACGCCGAAACCCGTTGACCGGCAACGAAACCAGAGCCCTCGGGCGCCGACCGGACGGTACCGGCCACCTCCATACCCGGGGTGAACCCGGGCGGCAGCTTGAGCTGGTACTCGCCACGGAGCAGCAGCAGGTCGGGAAAGCAGATGCCGGCCGCACCGACATCGATGACGACCGCATTGCCCGAAGGATCCGCGGCATCATCGATATCGGTGTAGGCAAGGCCCGAAGGGCCCGTCAGCGACTGCGCGACAAGCGCTTTCACCTATATCAGCCGAGCGCGAACGACGCGGCCTTGGCGGCCGAGAGGTCGGTGATCTCGCCCCACTTGGCGGCGATGTCGTCCACTGACGGCACGTCGCCGAAGGTGATGCCCTCGTTCTGGAACAGCGCGGTGCGCTGCACCTTGCCGCCGCCAACGATGAAGATCGAATCGGTGTCGGGCAGTTCCTCGGTCATCAGGTAGGCCACCACCGGGGCGACGTACTCCGGCGACAGCTTCGCGAAGACCTCAGGCGGCACGATGTCCTGCGTCATGCGGGTCGCGGCAATCGGCGCGATGGCATTCAGCTTGATGTTGTACTTGGCGCCTTCCTGGGCCAGCGTGTTGATCAGACCGACCAGACCCAGCTTGGCCGCGCCGTAGTTGGCCTGGCCGAAGTTGCCGAACAGACCGCTGGTGGAGGTGGCGACGACAACACGGCCGAAGCTCTGCTCGCGGAAGTGCGGCCACGCGGCGCGGATCACGTTGTACCCGCCGTACAGGTGCACTTTGAGCACGATGTCCCACTGCTCGGTGGTCATCTTGTGGAAGGTGCCGTCACGCAGGATGCCCGCGTTGGACACCACGCCGTCGATCTTGCCGAACGCCTCGAGGGCCGTCTTGACGATGTTCTCGCCACCCTCGGGCTCGGCGACGCTGTCGTAGTTGGCGACAGCGCGGCCGCCGGCGGCCTTGATCTCCTCGACGACCTGGTCGGCCATGTTGTGGCCGGCACCGGTGCCGTCGCGGGCACCGCCGAGGTCGTTGACCACGACACAGGCGCCTTCGCGGGCCAGCGTCAGCGCGTATTCACGGCCCAGGCCGCCACCGGCACCAGTGACGACAATGACGCGATCCTGCACTCCGGGCATGGGTTTCCTCTCGTGGAAGGGCAACGGGACAGCCCACCGCAGTGGGCACCCCTTTGTGTATACGGCGGCCGATCAGCCGCCGCATCGTCGGGTCGGTCTAGCGTCGAACGGCCTAGAAGAACTTGCGCGCGATCTTCCACGCCCGGTCGGTGTACGGCGGGTAGATGAGCTGTCCGAGGTCGGGCCGGGTCGGCTTGGTCATCACCGACTTGGCGTGGCTGAACTCCAGGAAGCCGTACCGGCCGTGGTAGGCGCCCATGCCGGACGGGCCGACGCCGCCGAACGGCAGACGAGCCGTCGATACCTGGAAGATCAGGTGGTTGACCAGCATGCCGCCGGCCGGCACCTCGCGGATGAAGCGCTCACGGATGGCTTTGGCCTTGGTGAACAGGTAGGCGGCCAGCGGCTTGGGCCGGGCGTTGACGAACGCGATGGCGTCGTCGAGCGAGTCGACGGTGATCACCGGCAGGATGGGCCCGAAAATCTCCTCGGTCATCACCGGCGCGTCCAGCGGCGGGTCGACCACCACGGTCGGCTGCATGGTGAGCCGGGCCGGGTTGGTGCCGCCGCCGGTCACGACGTCCCCGCCCGTGCCGAGATAGCTGCTCAGCCGGTTGAACTGCCGCTCACTGACGATCGGCAGGCCGTCGGGGTCATCGGCGGTGAAGGCCACGATGGCATCGCGAATCTTGGTGACCAGCTCATCGCGGATGGGCTTCTCCGCCACCACATAGTCCGGCGCGACGCAGATCTGGCCAGAGTTGACCACCTTGGCGAAGGCGATGCGCTTGGCGGCGACGTCGATGTCCGCGTCGGCGGCGACGATCACGGGGCTCTTGCCGCCGAGTTCGAGTGTCACCGGCGTGAGGTGCTGCGCGGCCGCCGCCATGATCTTCTTGCCGATCTCGGTACCGCCGGTGAACATGATGCGGTCCAGGCCCTGCGCGATCAGTTCCTGGCTGACCATGCCGTCGCCCTCCACCACGGTGACGGCGTCGTTGTCGAGGTACTTCTCCACCAACTCGGCCATCAGCCGCGACGAGGCCGGGGCGAACTCAGATGGCTTGAGTACCACGGTGTTTCCCGCGGCGAGCGCGCCAACCAGCGGGCCGAGCGTGAGGTAGAACGGGAAGTTCCAGGCGCCGATAATCAGCACCGTGCCGTACGGCTCGTACTCCACCCAGCCGCGGCCGGGCAGCTGCGAGCGCTCCAGCAGACGGTAGCGACGTTTCGCCCACTTGTGCAGGTTCTTGGCCGCGTCCTTGGCCTCGGCGATGGTGCCGACGCTGTCCGCGAGCCACGCCTCGAAGGGCTTACGGCCCAGATCGGCCTCGAGCGCCTTGGCGATGGCGGTCTCGTTCTCCTCCATGGCCTGGGCCAGTGCGAGCAACTGACGCTTGCGCCACTGCAGGTCACGGGTGCGCCCGGTGGCGTAGGTCCTTCGGAGTCCGGCCACGACAGCCGGGATGTCAGCAGCCGTTCGGCCGACAGATACAGCTGATTCAAGGGTCATGAGTACGTCCTTACGTGAGCCAGGCAACACCGGAATCCTAACCAACCAGCCGGTTGGTTTGAAGAGTCAACCGCTCGAAGTCAGCTCTTACACGCGGTCACGAAGGTGGAAAACGCCTTGTCATCGGCGGTATCGACCTGCACCCAGCGGTTCAAGCGGCGCATCTCGTCCTGCGAGGTGACCGAGGTGGACGACCAGCCGTGCGCGTCGAGCCACTCGGCTACGTCGGCCCGCTCGGGGTCCTCGTACATCAGGTCCTGCACGTTGATGGTCTGGCCGATGCCGAACTGCCCGGCGAGCTTGTCGAACCGGTCCCGCATCCGCTGCCGGCGTTCGGCGGCGTGCTCGCCGACCGTCTCGACCGAGATGCGGCTACCCGGCGCACTCAACGCGGTGATGTTCTCGAAGAGGCGGTCCTGCGCGTCGGCCGGCAGGTACATCAGCAGCCCTTCCGCCAGCCAGGCGGTCGGTGCCGACTCATCAAAACCCGTGTGCCGCAACGCTTTCGGCCAGTCGTTGCGCAGATCGATCGGCAGTTGGTGCAGCGCCGCGGCGGGCGTCGCGCCGTGCGCCTTCAAGGTCTGGTCCTTGTACTCCAGCACCTTGGGTTGGTCGATCTCGAAAACCGTGGTGCCGGCCGGCCAGTTCAGTCGGTAGGCGCGGGAGTCCAGCCCGGACGCCAGGATCACCACCTGGCGGATGCCGGCCGCGGCGGCGGCGGCGAAGTACGCGTCGAAGAAATGCGTGCGCACCGCCTGGTAGTTGCCCATGTGCTCGAGCACCGCCGCAACCTCGGGATCAGCGTCGGCCATCCTGTTGTTGAAGTCGGAGTCGAGGATCGTCTCCCACACTCCGGTGCCGGCGCCGGCGACCAGGATCTTCGCGAACGGATCGCGGATCAACGCGTCGTCGCGTTCGGTTTCCCCGGCCCGCGCGGCAGCCACCATCACCGCCGTCGCGCCAACACTGCTTGCGATATCCCAGGTGTCGTCGTCGGAGCGTTCGCTGCCCATGTTCTAGATGTACCAGCTGGCGCCGGTCTATTCAGTGACCTGCCACAGCTTGTTGGCGAGCAATAGTTCGAGCCGCTCGATGACGGCCGTCAGCTCCTGGTGACTGCCGACGTACCCGGCGTAGAAGCCCATCCCCCACATCACGGCGATCAGCATCTCCACCACGGTGGCCACCTCGGTGTCCACGGCCAGTTCACCGCGTTCGATGGCGTCGCTCACGGCCCACGCCACGAACTCACGGGAGGCGACGAGCGCGTCGTGCTCCTCCTGGCGCAATTCGGGATGTCGCTGCGCTTCGAGGATCGAGGTCACCAGAAATGCGGCAGCCGAACGGTCCTCGGAGTCAGCCTGGATGGCGGCGACGAAGAAGGAGGACAGCCGCCGGATGAACGTGGTCTCCTCCTCGGCCCGGCGACGGCCGGCGGCAACCACCATGGCGTTGGTTTGATCGAGGACCTCGCCGTAGAGCACCCGTTTGTTCGCGAAGTAATGATTGATCGCTGGGCGCGTCAGATCCGCGCGGATGGCGATGGCTTGGAATGTTGCTGCGTCATAACCGAGTTCACTGAAAACCTCGCGTGCGGCGCGCAGGATGCGCTCACGGGTTTCGGCCGCCTTCGCCGCGGGAGGGCGACCCGGACCTCGGGTGGCGATGTACGGCATCGTCAAATTGTGCCATAGATCTCGGCCCGGCCCTGCTCGTATATGAAGCACAGCGCCCGGAATGGCTTCGTCCA
Source organism: Mycolicibacterium sp. HS_4_1 (assembly GCF_054515875.1). Lineage (NCBI taxonomy): Bacteria > Bacillati > Actinomycetota > Actinomycetes > Mycobacteriales > Mycobacteriaceae > Mycobacterium > Mycolicibacterium sp. HS_4_1. The sequence goes on along the minus strand of NZ_CM137261.1, from coordinate 124,475 downwards.
GCAAACTGGCAGCCCTGCCAACGATCGATTGCTGCGCCGAGCGCGGTTCATGGCCGTGGCCCGGTCCCGATCCGTAGCCCGGCCAGGAACGACCCGCGATCGCCGGCGACCGCAACCGGCCGTGCCCGGCACACATCAGTTGCCGGCGCGCGACCGTGTCAGCCAAATTAATGTTGGGCGCCATGGCGGGCGTGGTGTCGCGGGAGTCGCTGGCGGTGCGCTGGCAGCAGGTGCTCGCGCGGCCGCGAGACGGCGACCCCGAACACGACGCCCTGCGCCGAGCCACCCGCGCCGGTCTGGTGCTGCCACTCGTCGCCGTCATCGGATTGGCGGTGGGAACCGCCGTCGGCAGCACGGCGCAGACGACCATGTTCGCGATCTTCGGCGCGGTCGCACTGCTGGTCGTGGTCGATTTTCCCGGCAACCGCGCGGCGCGGGCCGTGGCCTACGCCGGACTCGGTTTCAACGGCACGGTACTGATCACCCTGGGCACGCTGCTGTCCCCGCACCCGTGGCTGGCGGTGCCGGCGATGTTCGCCGTCGGGGTGCTGGTGATGTTCTCCGGCGTCCTCAGTGAGATCATCGCCGCCGGTCAGCGCGCCACACTGATGACGTTCGTGCTGCCGGTGTGCACTCCGGTAGGCCCTGTCCCGGACCGGCTGCTCGGCTGGGCCGTCGCCTGGACCATTGCCGTACCGGCGGCACTGTTCCTGCTGCCGCCGACTCATCACGACGACCTGCGCAAGCACGCTGCACAGGTGTGCCGGCTGCTGGCGGCCCGGCTCGAGGGGTCCGCGACAGCTCAGGAGCTCTCGGATGCGATGGAGGTGCTGGGTGACAACTTCCTCGGCGCCGACTTCCGTCCGGTCGGGCTGACCGCGGGTAGCCGCGCCCTGGTCCGGGTGGTGGACGACCTGCGCTGGCTGTGCGACCGCGCCACCGACGCCACCGGTTCGCTGCTGGCCGAGACCCGCGGACCGGCCATCCGGGTACTGAACGACTGCGCCCGGGTGCTCAGCACGCCGCGCGCCGAGGGCCGCGATCGCTACCGCGCCGACCTGGCCGAGGCCCTGACCGCGCATCGAGCGGCGACCCGCGGGCGCTACCGCGAGGACATCGAACTGATCCGCGCCGAACCCGATGATCTGCTGGCCGTCGCGACCGGGCGAAAACTGTTGCGGCTGAGGACATTCTCGGCATCTGTCGGGGCGACGGGCCGAGTCATCGGGTTGGCGGCCGACGCCGACGCCCGCCCGGTCTGGGCCCGCGTACTGGGTCGACGACTGCCGGCCGCCGGGAACCTCGACAGGGTGCTGTCCGAATCCCAGGCCATGTCGGCCATCCCGTCGGGGTTCGTCGCGACGAGAGCCGTGGTGGTGCAGAACAGCCTTCGCACCGGAATCGGGCTTGCCGTGGCGGTGGCCGTCGTCCACTTGTTTCCGCTCCAGCACGGATTCTGGATCGCCATGGCATCACTGTCGGTACTGCGCAGCAGCGCGCTGACCACCGGGACCCGGGTGGTGCGCGCCGTCGGCGGCACCGCGATCGGATTTCTCCTCGGCACCGTGGTGATCCACCTGATCGGGGCGAACCCCGTGCTGCTGTGGTTCGTCCTGCCGATCGTGGCGTTCGGTTCGGCGTATGTGCCCGATGTGTTTTCGTTCGTCGCGGGCCAGGCGATGTTCACCATGCTGGTGCTCACCATCTACAACCTGATCAGTCCGGCCGGCTGGCGCGTCGGGCTGATCCGCCTCGAGAACGTCCTCGTCGGCGCCGCGGTGGGCGTCGTGGTGTCGCTGCTGCTGTGGCCGCGCGGTTCGGCGGCGGTCGTCCAGCGCACGCTCGAGGCGGCACGCACCGCAGGAACGCAGTACCTGACCGCGGCCGTGCGGCGGGTGACCCGCGGTGCCTCCGAGGCCGCCACCGACCGGGTGCACGCCCTGAGTTTCGACGCCCTGACAGCCTCCCGGACCGTGGATGACGCTGTGCGCCACTTCCTTTCGGAGAGTGGCGGGGCCACCGAGTTGCGGGCGCCGGTGGTCCGGGCCGCCAATCAGACCATCCGGTTGCGGGCGGCGGCCGACCTCATCGCTGACGTCGTGCCGCCGCCGCTGACCCCCTATCGCGCCGCCCGCGCGGTACTCGAGGAGCACACCGCGGCAATCTGCGCCCGAATCTCGGGTACCGAAGACCGGAACACCGCAGAGCTGGCCCCTATCAGTGACGACTTCGTCCTGGCCCTGCGCGCCGAGGCCGAGGGCGGAACCTTGTCGGTCGAAGCCGCCCTGCCGCTGGTGACCGTCGCCGCCAGCCTCGGAGAGCTGGAGCTGCTGTACCCGGACGCGTCGCCGGCGTGATCAGCGCCCGGGCCGGTGCGGCTTCAGTGCATCCGGCGGGATCGTGCCGAACTTGCCGGACTGGAAGTCCTCGAACGCCTCGATGAGTTCCGACTTGGAGTTCATGACGAACGGCCCATAGTGGAACACCGGTTCACGGATCGGCCGGCCTCCGAGCAACAGCACCTCGAGCGCGGGCCGGTTGGAGTCCTGCCCCTCGTCAGCAGCGACGGTGATGCGGTCGCCCGGGCCGAGCACCGCGAGCTGGCCTTGGTGGATGGGGTGTCCGACCGGTCCGACGGTGCCGCGTCCGGACAGGATGTAGACCAGCGCGTTGAACTTGCGGTTCCACGGCAGGTCAAGTCGCGCGCCGGGCGCAATTGTCGCGTGCGCCATGGTGATCGGCGTGTGCGTGCCGCCCGGGCCCCGGAGCCGCTCCGGCGGCGACATCCCATCGCGGTCTGCGTCCATCTCACCGGCGATGACGCGCACCAGCGCGCCGCCGTCGTCGGACGACAGCAGGGTGACGTCGGCGCCCTCGATGGCCTGGTACCGGGGCGCGGCGAACTTGTCCTTCTTGGGCAGGTTCACCCACAGCTGCAGGCCGTGGAACAGTCCCCCGCTCTCGACGAGTTCGGCCGGCGGCGTCTCGATGTGCAGAATGCCCGAGCCCGCGGTCATCCACTGCGTGGCGCCGTCGGTGATCAGACCGCCGCCACCATGTGAATCCTGGTGCGCGAAGCGGCCGTCGATCATGTAGGTCACCGTCTCGAACCCGCGGTGCGGGTGCCAGTCGGTGCCCCTCGGTTCACCCGGCTCGTAGTCGACCTCACCCATCTGGTCCAGATGGACGAATGGGTCGAGGTCCGCCGGGCTGACCCCGGCGAAGGCACGAACCACCGGGAATCCTTCGCCCTCATAGCCACGTGGGCCGGTCGTGATGGACCGCACCGGGCGTTCTGTGTCGCTCGGCGCAGCGGGAGCAATACGCGGCAAGCTGATCGTGTCAGCGGTGATAGCAGGCATGCCCTCAATAACCGGACCGCGGTCCGATTAATTCCTGATAGCGGCAGTGCTGGTCAGCGCGCCGCCAAGGCGGCCATGGCAGCGCTGCGCGCCACGTCCGACGAGTCCGCCGCCAGCGCAGCATCCGCCGCGGACCGACATTGGTCGAGCGTCACCCCGGCCAGCGCGGCGCCGACCGCCCGCACCGCGGCAGCCGCCGTCGACAGCGACGTGACGCCCAAACCGACCAGCACGCACGCCAGCGCCGGGTCGGCCGCCGCCTCGCCACACACCCCGACCGGCTTGCCCTGATCCACGCCGGCCCGCGCCGCCGAATGCACCAGCGCCAGCACCGCCGGCTGCCATGGGTCGCTCAGCGTCGCCAGATCGGCCGACATCCGGTCGGCGGCCATCGTGTACTGCGTCAGATCGTTGGTGCCGATCGACAGGAAGTCGACGTGCCGCAGTATCCGATCGGCCAGCAGCGCGGCGGCGGGCACCTCGATCATCACGCCGGGCTTCAAACCGAAGGACCGAACCTGCGCCGCAAAGGCTTTCGCTTCCGCCGGCGTCGCGATCATGGGGGCCATCACCCACGGGCGCTGGCCCGTCGCCGCGGCCGCATCGGCGATCGCCTGGAGCTGACGCGTCAGCAGGTCCGGGTTTCCCTGGGCGATCCGGATGCCGCGGACCCCGAGCGCCGGATTGGCCTCATCGGGATGCCCGGCGAATCGCAGCGGCTTGTCCGAGCCCGCGTCAAGGGTGCGTACCACCACCTTGCGCTCCGGGAACGCCGCCAGCACCTCGCCGTAGATCTGCGCCTGCTCGGCGACGCTCGGTTCGAGATCCCGGTTCAGGAAGCACAATTCGGTCCGAAAGAGGCCGATGCCCTCCGCCGGGGTACCGGCCGCGGCGTCCGCGGCCGCGCCGTCCTGCACATTGGCGAGCACGGCCACCCGGTGTCCGTCGGCGGTGACGCCCGGGCCCTGCCAGCTATCGGCGAGATCGGCTTCACGGCGTGCGTGCGCCACCGCCTCGGCGGCCGCACCCGCGTCGGGCTCGACCGTCACGGTGCCGCGAGTGCCGTCCACCAGCACCATCGTTCCCGGCTGCACCTGCGCGAGACCATGGACTGCGACCACGCACGGGATGCCCAATTGACGGGCGATGATCGCGGTGTGACTGGTCGGCCCACCCAGGCTGGTCACCAACGCGACCACGAGCCGCGGGTCCAGCCCCGCGGTGTCGGCGGGCGCCAGATCTTCGGCACACAGCACCGACGGCACGTCCGGCACCGGAACCCCGGGCTCAGGGAGTCCGCGCAGTTCGGCGATCACCCGATCCCGGATATCCCGGAGATCGGCGACCCGCTCGGCCATCAGTCCGCCCATTCGGGTGAACATCTCAACGAACTGATCCGCCGTCGCCATCACTGCTCGCACCGCGGGCAGGCCGCCTGCGATGCGCTTCTCCGTGGCCGCCGCCCAGGCCCGGTCCTGCGCCAGGGTCGCCGTCGTCGCCAGGACCTCCGCAGCGGCTCCGGTGGCGCGCGCAGCCCGGTTCCGAAGGCGCTCCGCAACCGTCACCGAGGCTGCCGCGAAGCGCTCCCGCTCCCCCGCGCGTTCCGGTTCTCCCAGTTCAACCGCGTTGTCATCGGCCTCAGGCGCAGGCCGCGGGCCCGGCCACAGCACGGGCGCGTACCGCACTCCGCCGACGGCGGGCACCCCGCGCAACACAACGGGAAGGCCGCTGGTTTCGACGTCGACCGTCAGCGGCGACGGGCTCACAGATGTCGCGTTCATGTGATCCAGATTACTCATAACCGTTGACAAGTCAACATATCCAAGCGTAAAACAAACAATATAAAGATTGATTCGGATGCGTTCCCACAAGCTTGGAGGGTCATGTACGCGGAAGAGCGGCAGCAAGCCATCGCCGCGCGAGTCCTCGCCGACGGCCGCGCCTCGGTCAACGAACTGGCCGAGGCCTACGCCGTCACCACCGAAACCGTGCGTCGCGACCTCGACGTCCTGGACAAGGCCGGCGTCGTCCGCCGCGTGCACGGGGGAGCGGTGCCCGCCCGCACGCTCCACCTGGTGGAGCAGGGCGTGGTCCAGCGCGACTCCTCTCAGACCCAGCAGAAGGCCGCGATTGCCGCCGCTGCGACTGCGCTGCTACCCGCCGCCGGCGGGACGGTGCTGATCGACGCCGGCACCACGACCGCGCGCATCGCCGAACTCATCCCCGCCGACCGCGACCTCGTGATCATCACGAACTCGATCCCCGCGGCGTCGAAGCTGACATCCAACCCGACTGTCACCCTGCAGCTACTCGGCGGCCGGGTCCGGAGCCTGACCCAGGCCGTCGTGGGGGAACAGGCCCTGCGGACGCTGGACTCCCTGCGCGTCGACGTCGCCTTTGTCGGCACCAACGGCATCAGCGTCCGGCACGGCTTCTCCACCCCGGACAGCGACGAGGCCGCCATCAAGCGCGCCATGGTCCAGTGTGCCAACCACGTTGTGGTGACGGCAGATTCGAGCAAGTTCGGCCACGAAGCCCTGGTCAGTTTCGCACCGCTGTCGGCGGTGCGAACGGTCGTCACCGACAACGACGTCCGCGACCATGCGCGCCGGCAACTCGTCGACGCCGGCATCGAGGTCATCTGCGCCGAGGCCGGGTCATGATCGTCACCGTCACCCTCAACCCGAGCCTGGACCGCACCCTCACCGTCGACGAACCGCTGACCAGGGGAGCCGTGCACCGGCTGACCCCCGTCTCCACCGAGCCGGGAGGCAAGGGCGTCAACGTATCGCGCGCGCTGACCCAGAACGGCATCGACACCGTCGCGCTGCTGCCGGCCGCCGATCACGACCCGATCCTGGCGGGGCTGCGGACCCATGGGGTGCCGTTTCACAACATCGATATCCACGGCACCGTGCGCAGCAATCTGACCATCACGGAAAACGACGGCACCACAACCAAACTCAACGAGCCCGGGGCCCACCTGGCGAACGCCGACCTGGCGGCACTGACCGCCGCCGTCTGCGACCACGCCACCCGGGCCACCTGGGTGGTGCTGTCCGGCTCACTCCCGCCGGGGGTGCCTGATGATTGGTACGCCGACGTCGTGACCCGGCTCGCGGCGCTACCCTGCCGCGTCGCGGTGGACACCTCCGAACGTCCACTGACGGCGCTGGCCGAAGGCTTCTCCATCGCGGCGCCGGATCTGATCAAGCCCAACTCCGAGGAACTGGCGTGGCTGACCGGGCGCTCGGCACCGGACCTGGAACAGGCTGCCGCCCAGGGCAATCCGCTGCCCGTGATCTCCGCGGCGCAACAACTGGTCGCCCGTGGGGCCGGCACGGTGCTCGTGACCCTCGGCGGCGCAGGCGCGGTCCTGGTCGACCACGACGGGACCTGGGCCGCCACCGCGCCATTGATCGTCCCGCGCAGCACTGTCGGCGCGGGTGACGCGTCGCTCGCGGGCTATCTCGCCGCGGCCATCGCCGGTGCGTCACCGACCGAACGGCTCCAGACGGCCGTCGCCTACGGCAGCGCGGCTGCCTCGTTACCGGGTTCTGCGCTGCCCAACCCAGAGCAGATCAACGTGAAAGCCGTTCGGGTACAGGCTGTCACGTCCGTATCCGCACCCCTCTGATCCCGTCCTATTCAAAGGAACTTCCATGCCGATCATCACCTCGGATCTGGTGGCACTCGACGTCGACGCCGGTCCCGACAAGCAGAACGTGATCGAACTGCTCGCCGCCCGGATGGCCGCAACGGGCCGCGCCACCAACGGAGATGGACTCGTCGAGGCCGCACTGGCACGCGAATCCCAGTCCGCCACCGGACTTCCCGGCGGCATCGCGATCCCGCATTGCCGGTCGCCTCATGTCGACGAGCCGACCATCGGCTTCGCCCGCCTGGCGCCCGCCGTCCCGTTCGGTGCCCCAGACGGGCCCGCTGACCTTGCATTCCTGATCGCGGCACCCGAATCCGGTGGCACAGAGCACATGAAGCTGCTGTCCAGCCTGGCGCGGGCCCTCGTGCGCAAGGACTTCGTCGAACAGTTGCGTGCCGCGCGCACCGCCGATGAGGTGGTCGCGCTCGTCGAAGACGTCGTCGGCCCGGTACCCGCATCTCCGGCTCCAACTCCGGCTCCGGCAGCCTCGGCCCCCGCTGCCGAACCCACGCCGACAACCGCCATCATCGCAATCACGGCCTGTCCCACCGGAATTGCCCACACCTACATGGCCGCCGACGCGCTGAAACTCGCCGCGGACCGCGCTGGGGTGACCTTCAATGTCGAAACCCAGGGGTCGTCCGGTTCCACCCCACTGCCGGCGGAGACCATCGCCGCGGCTGATGCCGTCATCTTCGCCACCGACGTCGGGGTCAAGGACAAGGCGCGGTTCGCCGGCAAGCCTGTGATCGCCTCCGGCGTGAAGCGAGCCATCAACGAACCTGACACCATGATCGCCGAAGCCGTTGCCGCGGCCGAGGATCCGCAAGCCGCCCGCGTGCAAGGGGAGACCACGGCCCCTGCCCCCACCGACGCCCGCGGCGGGTTGGGCTGGGGCACGCGACTGCGCCAGATCCTGCTGACCGGTGTCAGCTACATGATCCCGTTCGTGGCGGCGGGCGGCCTGCTGATCGCGCTGGGCTTCCTGTTCGCGGGCTACGAGATTGCCAACAAGCCGGCCGGACAGTCGGATTCACTCGCGCACATCATCGCGACCACCAACTCGCTGACCAACCTGCCGGCCGGAGGACTGCTGCAGTACCTCGGTGCGGTGCTGTTCACTCTGGGTGGGCTGGCCTTCGGATTCCTCGTCCCCGCGCTCGCCGGGTATATCTCGTTCGCCATCGCCGATCGTCCCGGTATCGCACCGGGTTTCACGGCAGGCGCGGTGGCCGTCACCGTCGGCGGGGGGTTCATCGGCGGCATCGTCGGCGGTCTGATCGCCGGGTTCGCCGCCCTGTGGATCGGCTCTTTCAAAGTGCCGCAGTGGTTCCGCGGCCTCATGCCCGTGGTGGTGATCCCACTCGGCGCCTCGCTGATCGTCGGCCTGTCCATGTTCCTGTTGCTGGGCCGCCCACTGGCCGCCGTCACCGCAGGCCTGACCCACTGGCTCGGCAGCATGTCCGGCAGCTCACTGATCCTGCTGGGCGTCATCCTCGGCCTGATGATGTGCTTCGACCTGGGCGGCCCGGTCAACAAGGCGGCCTACGCCTTCGCCGCGGCGGGCCTGAACGTGAGTGATGCCGCGTCACTGCGGATCATGGCTGCTGTCATGGCCGCGGGGATGGTGCCGCCGCTGGCCATGGCGCTGGCCTCGACCGTCCGGCCCCGGCTGTTCACCGAACCCGAGCGCGAAACTGGCCGTGCCGCTTGGCTTCTCGGCGCTTGCTTCATTACGGAAGGTGCCATTCCGTTCGCCGCGGCCGACCCGCTGCGGGTCATCCCGTCGATGATGTTCGGTGGCGCCGTCACCGGAGCTCTGGTGATGACTTTCGACGTGACCTCCAAGGCTCCGCACGGCGGCATCTTCGTCTTCTTCGCCATCGACCACCTCATCTGGTTCGTGGTGGCCGTCCTCGTCGGGGCCGTATGCAGCGCCCTGGCAGTTATCGCCGCCAAGAGCGCCGGTAGGGCGCTCCCCGCGGTCGACACCACCGAGGCTCTGCAGCCCGCAGGGCGCTGAACGACTCCCGACAAACAACCAACCCCACACCCAGAAGGAGAAGCCATGCCCAGCAAGACCGTCACCGTCGGATCCGCCATTGGCCTGCACGCCCGTCCGGCCGCCGTCATCTCCGAAGCCGTCGTCAACTCGGGCGCGCAAGTGACCCTTGCGGTCGACGACGGTGAACCCGTGGACGCGGGTTCGGCGCTCATGATCATGACCCTCGGGGCCGGCAACGGAGCGCAGGTGACCGTGGCATCCGACGACGAGACCGCCCTCGCCGTGGTCGCTGACCTGGTGGCGCAGGACCTAGACGCCTGACGCGCATCGTTCTGGGCCACTCCCGGCGGGCACAGAAAGCGCACAGAGCCCCCGCTACGCACCACTAGTATGAATTCGTGCTACATGCGTATGGGGAGGGCATCGCGGTTCGCGGCGATGTCGTAGCGGGAAAAATGTCACGGGGGACTCGGAAGTTCACGAGCGGTCGTCCCCATGGTGGGGGCGGCAGCTCGTGCGTCGTCTAGCCGCCGTCGCCGCGGCGTTGCTGCTGGCTGTCGCCAGCGCCCCGCCCGTCCTGGCCATCGAACCGCCGGCCATTGACCCCGGCGCCGTCCCACCCGATGACACCGGCCCCGATCAGCCCATGGAGCAGCGCAAGATCTGCTCCGCGCCGACCGTGCTGCCCAATACGAACTTCGCCGACAAGCCGTGGGCGGCCGACTATCTGCACCTCGCCGAGGCGCAGAAATTTGCGACCGGGGCCGGCATCACCGTCGCGGTGATCGACACCGGTGTGAACGCCTCGCCCCGCGTGCCCGCCGAACCCGGCGGCGACTTCGTCGACAAGGGCGGCAACGGCCTGTCGGACTGCGATGCCCACGGCACCCTGACCGCGTCGATCATCGCCGGCCGCCCGGCGCCGACGGACGCGTTCATCGGCGTCGCCCCTGAGGCACGCATCCTGTCGCTGCGCCAGACTTCGGAGGCGTTCCAGCCGAAGGACTCCCGCAGCGACCCGAACGACCCGAACACCACCCAGACCGCCGGGTCGCTGCGCAGCCTGGCGCGCGCCATCGTGCACGCAGCGAATCTCGGTGCCCAGGTCATCAATATCTCAGAGGCCGCCTGCTACAAGGTGACCCGCGCCATCAACGAGACCACTGTGGGTTCGGCCATCGCCTATGCGGTGAACGTCAAGAACGCCGTGGTCGTCGTGGCGGCCGGCAATACCGGCCAGGACTGCACCCAGAACCCACCACCAGACGCCGGGGTGCCCTCGGACCCGCGCGGCTGGAAGCAGGTGCAGACCATCGTCTCTCCCGCCTGGTACTCGCCGCTGGTGCTGACGGTCGGCGGTATCGGGCCGCAGGGCCAGCCGAGCAACTTCTCGATGTCCGGCCCATGGGTGGGTGCCGCCGCCCCCGCGGAAGGCGCCACCGCCCTGGGCTACGACGGCAATCCCGTCAACGGGCTCAACGGGCAGGACGGCCCTATCCCCATCAACGGCACGTCGTTCGCCGCCGCGTACGTTTCGGGCCTGGCCGCCCTGCTGCGGCAACGGTTCCCGGACCTCACCGCGGCCCAGATCGTCACCCGGATCACCGCGACCGCGCGGCACCCCGGTGGGGGAGTGGACAACTACGTCGGCGCCGGCGTCATCGACCCGGTGGCGGCGCTGACCTGGGACGTTCCCGCCGGCCCCAAGCAGGCGCCCTACCAGGTCAAGAGCATCCCGCCGCCGGTGTACATCCCGCCGCCGGACCGCGGACCCATCACCATGGTCGTGGTGGCCGGCGCTGCGCTGATACTGCTGCTCGGCCTGGGTGCGCTGACCCGCCGTGCGCTGAGGCGCCGATGAGGCACTTCGGGTTCCGCTTCACCACGGGCCACCTGCTGTGGGCGGCGACGCTGGTGCCCGCCGTCGTGCTGCTGTGCATACATTTCCACCTGCTGTGGCTGGGTATCACGCTGGGCGTCCTGATCGCGCTGCTCTCGGTCCTGGCCATCCGCGGACGGCGGCTGACCGGCTGGATCGCTGCGATGTTCGCCTGGCGGCGCCGGCACAAAGTTGCCCCGCCGGCGCCGTCGGAGCCGGCCGTCGGCGCGACGGTCATGCCCGGCGACCACGTCGCGGTCCGCTGGCTGGGCGATCACCTGATCGCCGTGGTCGAACTGGTGCCGCGGTCGTTCACGCCGACCGTGATCGTCAACGGCGAGGCCTTCACCGACGACAATCTCGACACCCGGCTCGTCGAGCAGTTGCTCACGGCACACGGTCCGGACCTGGAGGCCGACATCGTCTCCGCCGGGTATCGCGTCGGCAAGACCGCGCCGTCGAGCGTCGTCGCGCTGTATGAGCAAGTCGTGGGCCCCTACGCCGCGCCCGCCAACCGGCGCACCTGGATCGTGTTGCGCGCCAGTCCCGACGAAACCCGCCGCTCGGCGCTACGCCGCGGCACCGGGGTGTCCGGCCTGGCCAGCTATCTAGTGGCGACCACAACCCGGATCGCCGACCAATTGGCCAGCCACGGCATCGACGCCCGCCCTGCGCGCAGCTTCGAGGAGTTCGACCGGGCCACGGCGATCAGCTTCGAGCGCGAAACCTGGTCAACCATCAAGGGCCGCAGCACATTTACCGCGGCCTACTCCGCACCGGGCGGGCCCAACATGTGGTGGTCTGCCCGCGCCGACCACACAATCACCCGGGTCCGGGTGAAGCCGGGTCAAGCTCCGACGGCGACCGTACTGCTGACGACGCTGGCCACGCCGACCACGCCCCGCGGCTTCTCTTGCCTGTTCGGTGGGCAGCGGGCCGCACTGGAGGGGTTGAGCCCGATCACCGACCGACACTACGAGCTGCCGATCGGCTCGGCGGGCGTGTTGGTGGGGGAGACCGCCGACCGCTATCCGGTGTACATGCCGTTCGACAACGTCGACTCCACGATCAACCTGGGTGACGCGCACCTGTTCACCCAGTTCGTGGTCCGCTCGGCGGCGGCAGGAGCCGTCGTCACGTTGGCACCGCAGTTCAAGGAATTCGCGGGGTTCATCAACGCCCGGATCGGGAACGTCCCCAAGGTGGTGTGGCCCAATGCAACAACCTATCTGGGCCCACACCCGGGAATTTCACGAATTCTGTTGCGCCACAACTTCATCGACACTCCTCGCCACCGTCAGCTGCCGATCCAGCTGATCAACCCGCGCGAGGAAAGCCGGTTCCAGATGGCGCTGGAGAAGTAAGGGGGAGCAGTAGATGGCTGGGAAATTGAAAGTGTCCTCGGAGACGCTGAACGCCAAGGCCGCTGAAGTTGACGTGGACCTGCCGACTTTGCCGCCAGCACCCAATGCGCCGTGCGGGTTGACAATCGCACAGGATGCCGCCGGTTTCCTCAAGAACAACCTGCAGCAGCTCGACGCCGCACTCAAGGCTGGGCGGGCCCAGAATCGGCGCTTGGCCGCCTGCCTGCGGGCGGCGGCCGCGGCCTACGACGCCGCCGACGCAGCCGCGAAATCCGGCATCAATGCCACCGAACTGGGCGGCGGCGGGGGTGCACCGATCACTCCTGACCTGCCTCCGGCGCCGGCTCCATCCGACCCGGTCGGCAGCTTGCCCTGGATGCTCGAATCGCTCGGCGGAGCCGAATCGCACCCCAGTAATCCCGGCATGGACTGGGAGGTGGCCGCTTCGCAGATCAACAGCGGCGACCAGGGGTCCTCGATGATCGAGTTCGGCGCGCAAATGGCCGGAGTGGCAGCGAAACTGGCTGAATTGAACGGCAAGTTCAACATGGCCGGCGTCGAGTGGGAAGGCGCAGCTGCCGAAGCGGCGGAGAACGCGCTGAAGGACTACTCGACATGGCTGACGGCGATGACCCAGGCGGCGAACAATCTCGCCGTCCAGGCCATTGACCTGTCCGCGATCCATGGCGGGAGGCGGCCCGAGCACCCCAGCATGCAGGACGTCGCGGACTACGAGAACGCCAGTGTGCTCGCGACGGCGGGTCAGGCGGCATACGACTTCTTCACGGGCCACGCCACCAAGCAGCAAGAATCCGACACCGTGCGGGCCAGGTACGCACAGCAGGCCTCCATCCGTTCCCTCGTCACACCGCCGCCGCCCAATTTCGGGTCGAGCGCGTGGCCCGCCGTCAAGCCCGGCGATGTAGCGCCCAAGAAGGGCGACCCGGGCAAGGACACACCTCAGGGTCCTGGCGGGGGTGGCCCGTCCGGGGGCGGCGGCGGGACCCCGAGCGGTGGGGCACCGGCGATGCCGGAATCGCCGAGCGTCAATCCGGCGAGCGCCGGAGCCCAGAAACCCGAGGGCGGTGGATCACCTTCTGGCGGTTCACCTTCCGGCGGCGACAAGCCCTCCGGCGGATCGGGACAAGGTTCGCCGAGCGGCGGGATGCCCGGCGGCTTGGGCGGCGACAAGCCCGAGATGCCGAGCCTGCCCGACAGCCCGAGCGTGAGTCCGGCCTCCGCCGGTGGTGGCTCTGGTGGGGGAGCAGGCAGCGGCGGACTCGGCGGTCAGCCGATGCAGCCGGCTGCCGTCGCGCCAGCGCTGGGTGCGGCCGGTGGTGCGGCAGCGGGCGGCGCCAGCACGGCCGCGGGTCGGCCCCCCGTCGGTGGCGGCGGGATGGGTGGCGGCATGGGTGGCGCGGGCCACGGTGGTGGCCGCGAAGGCGGCAAGGAGAAGAAGCGCAACGCGAATCTGTCGCCCGACGAGGTCCTTTACAAGGAGGACCGCGCCTTCACCGACGGCGTCATCGGACACCGGCGGCGCACCAAGATCGATGACAAGAAAGACAACAAATGATTGAGATGCACCCCGAGGTCGCTGCTGTACTCCAGCAGGCCCAGCGCCTGCAATCGATCATGGACGAACAGCTCGCCAAGATGAACACGGAGTCCTTCACCGCGACCGACGAGGCCAAGACCGTCGAGGTCACCCTGAACGGCCACCACTGGCTCACGGATCTGTTCATCGAGGACGGCCTGTTGCGACTCGGCGCGGACACCGTGGAAGCGCGGATCAACGAGGCCCTCGGCAACGCGACCGCGAAGGCGACCGAGTCCATCGACGCTGATCGGGCCCGGCTCAACGAGCTTGTCGCCGAGATCACTGCCGCCAATCCGCCCGTTGAGCCTTAACTATCACGGGATGAAAATCGCCAAGTTGGCCGCAGTGGCCGCGGCGGCGTCGCTGCTGGCCGGCTGCACCACAGTGACGAACGGCGACGCGACGAAGGACCCGTCGTTCAAGCCTGGTGACGCCATCGTCAGCCTGCTGAATCCAGGGAACTACCCGACGGCACCCAAGCCGGGGCCCGCGATGAAACCGGGCGCCGAGACCGGACGGATTATCGACGCGGAACGTCTCAGCGAGTTCGTCGTCGGGCCCTGGGAAGTCGATCCCGCTCTGATCAGCATCGGAGTGGACGTGACCGGCCTATACCTCGATGCCGAAAGCCTAATCAGCATCGAACGGCCCATGGTCCAGATCGCCAAGGATCATCAGCTGATCAACGGATTCGGCTCCGGTCGCGGAACAGTTCGCAACGCGGATCATCGGCACAGATTGACGATTCTGGTGCTGCGCTTCCCAACGGCCGATCTGGCCAACGATGCCGCACGCCAGTTCTCGGCCCAGGCCCCGCCCTTGGCCGGAGCCTCACCTCCCCAGACGCTGACGATTCCCGGGCACCAGGAGGCACTCGCTCATCAGGCCACACTGGCGGACGGCGCATTCGCGGTCACGTCCGTTACGCCGCACGGACCGTATGTCGTTTACCAGTTCGCGACGAGCGACCAGACCCTAGATGCGGCAACACAACTCATCATCAAATCCCTGGAGCTGCAGGTGCCCAGGATTGACGGCTTCAAGCCGACCGACCCTGGTCAGTTCGCTACCATGCAAACCGATCCCGACGGATTGCTCCCGCGAACCGTTCCCACCAAGGAACACATCGGCAATCAAGGCTTGTGGGGACCCCGGGGAATCACTCACTACGACGACGACCCGGTCGAAGTAGCCGCGGCGCTGACAGCAGCCAGTGTCGACGTCGTTTCGGTGCGCGGCACCCAGCTCTACCGGGCCAAAGACGCCGCCGCAGCGACGCAGCTCGCACAGAAATTGGCTGAGCCTGACGACAAGAACCCCACCGAGCCCGGCCCTATCGTGCCGGGCCTGCCCTCGGCGAAGTGCCGGGCAACCGACAACGCTGACGTGAGAGCGCGGATATTTACCTGCGCTGCACCGCTGGACCGGTGGGTATACGCGGCATCATCGTTACAGCCATTCGACGCCACACAACGAATGGCCTCCCAATATCTTTTGTTGACAGCGAAGTAATCGACGCACGCCGGCATAACGGGCGGTTCGCCGGCAGTTCCGCCCCGCCGAACTGTGGCGACAGCGGCTGAGGCAGCCAGGTGGTCGAGTGCGTACAGTTCGCGGAGAGTGACTGCGCGCCTCATGGGGCTCTGCAGTCGGGGGGAGACGATGGGGAGCGTCATGAAGACCGCCAAGTTGGCTGCAGCGACGGCAGTAGTGTCACTGCTGGCCGGCTGCGCGACGGTGACGAACGGCGACGCGACGAAGGACCCGTCATTCAAGGCGGGCGATGCCATCGTCAGCCTGCTGAATCCGGGGAACTACCCGACGTCACCCAAGCCGGGTCAAGCGATGAAACCAGGCGCCGAATCTGGACGGCTCATCGACACAGAGCGCCTTGGCGAGTTCGTGGTGGGACCGTGGGAAGTCGATCCCACTCTGGTCAGTATCGGCGTCAACGTGACTGGCCTATTTCTCGATGCCGACCGTCTGAACAGCGTCGAACCCGGCCCCATGAAGCAGATCGCCAAGGATCATCAACTGATCAACGGCTTCGGCTCTGGTCGCGGAACCATTCGCGGCGCGGATCACAACAACCAATTGGTGATTCTGGTACTGCGCTTCCCGACAGCTGACTTGGCCAACGATGCCGCCCGCCAATTCTCCGCGCAGGCCCCGACAATAGATCGAGCCTCACCCAATCAGCAGATACCGATTCCAGGTCATCCAGAGGCCCTGGCACACGAATCCACTACGCCCGACCGCGCGTTCACAGTCACCTCGTACACGTCGCACGGTCCATACGTGCTGTACCAATACGCATCGAGTGACGGAAACGTCGACACCGCAACACAATTCGTTGCCAAGTCGCTCGATCTGCAGGCATCCAGGATCGACAGCTTCAAACCGACCGACCCCGCTCAATTCGGCACCATGCAAACCGATCCAGACGGGCTGCTCCGACTGACCGTCCCCACCAAAGAACACATCGGCAATCAGGGCTTATGGGGGCCGCGAGGCATTCTTCATTTCAGTGACGACCCGCTGCAAACGGGCACCGCCCTGACGGGAGCCGGGGTAGACGTCGTTTCGGTGCGCGGCACCCACCTCTACCGAGCCAAAGATGCCTCCGCTGCAATGCAGCTCGCGCAGAAGTTCGCCGAGCCTGACAGTAAGAACCCCACCGAGCCGGGTCCAGCCGTGCCCGGTCTCCCCTCAGCGAAGTGCCAGGCAACCGACACCGCCGAGGTCCATGCTCGGATCTACTCCTGCGCTGCAGCACTGGATCGTTGGGTCTATACGGCATCATCGCTGCAGCCGTTCGACGCCACACAGCGAATGGCATCCCAGTATCTGCTGCTGACTGCGAAATAATCGGACGACAATGACATCGACCTTCAACCCCGGCGACATAGTCGCTGGTTACACCATCGAATCCGTCCTCGGTGTCGGCGGCATGGGTGTGGTCTACAAGGCCAAGAATCCGCAGCTGCCCCGCAGCGACGCCCTCAAGGTCCTCACCACCTCCGTTCAAGGGGACGGCCAGTTTCGCGAGCGCTTCCTCCGTGAAGCGAACGTAGCCGCCACGCTGGACCACCCCAATATCGTCGCGGTCTACTCACGTGGTGAAACCGAGGCGGGCCAGCTGTGGATCGCCATGCAGTACGTCGCCGGCACCGACGCCGACCAGGAAGTACGGTCCGGCCGGATGTCACCGACTCGCGCGGCGCGGATCATCACCGAAGTCGCCAAGGCGCTCGACTACGCGCACCGGCGCGGCATCATGCACCGCGACGTCAAACCCGCGAACTTTCTCCTGGCCAATGCCGAGGATCCCGGCGACGACGAACGAGTGTTCTTGGCCGACTTCGGGATTGCCCGTGCATTCGACGATGCCGCACACCTGACCACGGACGGTTCCGTAATGGCGTCCATCGCCTACGCGCCACCTGAAGCGCTCAGTGGCCAGCACGTCGATTCTCGCGCCGATGTCTACTCCCTGGCCTGCAGCCTCTTCGTGCTGCTCACCGGCAGGACACCGTACGGGGGGCTGCCCGGCGGCATTGCTGCGATCGCCGCGGCACACGTGACGGGGGAGATCCCACGCGTCACCGATCGGGTGCCTCACCTGCCATGGGCATTGAACGAGGTGATCGCCCGCGGGATGGCAAAAGATCCCAGCGCCCGGTACCAGACCGCGCGGGAATTCGCCACCGCGGCCATGGCCGCCGTCGCCGGTAATGGTGGCGCCGCGCCACGGCCACCCGGTCAACTACCGCCTCCGGGGCCACGGTCCTGGCCGCCGCACCAGGTGACGCCGCCCGGTGGCGTATTGACCTATCCGAGCGGACAGCTGAGCGGGCCCTATCCGCCGGGCCCACCACGCGGCCCGATGCCTCCGCAACTGTCGTCGTCCCGCCCGTCGCCTGCTCCGCCTAACAGCGGGCGCAAACGTCGGTGGATCATCGGCACCGGGGTCGTTGTCGTGGTCACAGTCATCGCGGTCGTCGCCTCGATCATGCTATTCGGCAAGCCGGATGCGCCGGCCTACACCGCGCAGTCGTTCGCGCACGCACACGGCACCACCGAAATCGCCAGCGCGCCGACAGCTATCGCTGCACTGGGCCCAGGTGATGCCGACGCGGTGCTGTCGCTCGGTCTCCAACCCGTGGCGATCGCCGGCGCAGGCACAAACCTGCCCTCGTGGTTGCAGTCCAAGATCACCGGTAACCCCTCGGTCAAAGACACCGTCGGTTTCATCGACACCAGCGCCATCCAGGCCGCGAAACCCGACGTCATCCTCGCCACAGGCGACATCGATGACGCGACCTACCAGCGTCTTGCGGCCATTGCACCGACCGTGACCCAACCGAAAGACACCAGCCGAGCGTGGAATTGGCAGACGCAGCTCAAATGGATCGGCAAGATCGTCGGCCGCGACAAGGAAGCCGACAAACTGATCGACCAGGTGTCGTCCCAACAGACCGATCTGAAGAATCAGAATCCGAGGGCTGCGGGGAAGAGCGTCCAGGTGATCCATGTGTCGGACGATGGCGTCAGTCAGACACTGACACCGTCCAACGCAGCGGACTATCTCAGTTCGCTCGGCTTGAACTACGACCCCGACTTGCGTCGTCAACCCAGTGAGAGTAGTTCAACCCGGTCGATGCCAGAGCTTGGCAAACTGTATTTGGTTCACAGCGAGGTGTTGGTCGTCGTGCGCACCGACAAGGCCGCCGGTAACGGCGGGGCGGCAGGTCTCCCGTACCAGTTGGCCGCCTACCGGGGGTCGATGATCATCGTTGACGACCCGAATACCGTTGCGGCATTTGCCGATCCCGGCGGTTACCTGGCGACCGAGTATCTCGATGCCAACTTCGTGCCATTGATGAGCGTCATTCGCTGATTCACAGGCCGGCGGCGATCTTCGCCACGAGCTCGCGCCCCTTGTTAGCCACGCTGGGAGCGCACACCCGCACGTCGATGATCACGTTGCGCCGAGCACCCAACGAGTGCTGACACATAACCCGGGTGCCATCTCCGGCCGTGGCTGACATCGAAACGCTGGCAATGGAATCGAGTGAGTCGACGCTATCCAGGTCATATGTCACGGCTTCCTGACCGCCCGTAATTGTCGCCTGCTGGTGCTGGCACGACCGCCACTGTCTGGCAGTGCCATCCCGGAAGTCTGCCGCATCTGAATCTGTCGGAAACGAGGCGACCACCTGCACGACTTGCGCATGTTGATCCCCATGGAGCAGCTGCGCCGCGAAACCTGTTCGGCTGTAATACGAAATGGTGTCGAGCGCCGGCATGACAGCTTCGAGGCAGCGGGTCGGGTCGACCCTCAGCTTGGTGTCGGGTTTCCTGAAGATCGCCTCCGGCGTCATGGCCACGCCCGCCAGCTCGCTGATCTCGGACACGGAACCCAACAACCGCGGCAGCCCGGCACCATCAATTGGTCTGGCGGCAGCTGACGTAGACGTCGTCGGGGAAGCGGCGGCCGTGGCTGTCGTCGCGGTGCCCGAGACTCTCCGGTCCGTGGCAGAACATCCCGCCACCTCCGCAACCGCTAGTCCTATCAGCAGTGCAGCACGCCAGAGGTTCATCTTTACCTTCCGTCAGCTGACTTTGTCAGCGATCTGCTTGGCCAGGTCCGCGGCCTGAGTGCCGCCGCCTGGACTGCACGCCAACACGTCGATCACCACATCAGCCTTCGTGGTCAGCACGTGCTGGCAGCTGTGCCCCGGCTCGGTGAAGACCGCGGTGAGAGTGCCCTTGTCAGCGGTCACCGCGCCGACCGCGAGCTGGCGCGGGGGCTGGCCGTCGGCCGTGAAGGTGCCGGTTGTATTCGCGCATCCCGTCCATGTCGCGGTGGCCGGAATACCTGCTGCCGCTCGAGGTCCCGGGTATCCGACGGCGTATGCAACCACCCAGGTGTTCGGATCCGCCGGGTTGTGCAATTCCATGCCCGACATGCCGGTAAATCCCGGCGCGAAGGTCGCGGAACTGCCCGCGTCCGCGATGCCGGCGCACGGTGGGGGAGTCGCTGTACCGCGGCGCGGGATTGTCGCTGTGACGATCGTGGCGGTGGCCATCGGCGGCGACTGCATGACGGCGCTCACCGCCTTGCCGTCAGGGAGCAGGTTGGCCAGATCGATGCGGTGCCCAGGGGTGGCCGCCTTGGGCGGCGCCGCGGGTGCCGTCGGTTGCGTGGGCCGGTTTCCGGAGTCCCGGGTCAGGTACGTCATGCCAGCCACAAACCCCACGGCCAGCACCACGGCGACGACGATCACCGCAGCTTTCGGCATCCCCGCTTTCGCGGCGCCACCAGGCAGACGCAGCCGCCGGTAGACCACTAACGCGGCTACCGCGCCCAGCAGCAACAGCACCCCGATATCCAGCGCCCACCAACGCAATTCGTGGTGCCACAGCTGATCGTCGACCGACATCAATGGCGCGATCTTCAGGAGGTCGACAACGCTGGCCGAGGCCGCGAACCCCCACCGGCCCGGCAGGAACCAGGACGCCTGATCCAGCCCGACTCGTCCGGTGACGGGAATCATGCCGCCGGAGAACACTATCGACAGCATGATGACGACGACGAGCATCGGCAGGATCTGCTCGCTGGAGCGCGCCACCGAGGACAGCAGCAGCCCCAGAATCGCCGAAACAATCGCTGCCACAGTCAGACTCACGTAGAGGTCCAGGGTCGGGCTACCCAACAGCAATGCGCCTTGAGTGGGCGCGCCTTTGCCGATCACCACGATCGCCACTACGATCGCCGTCTGAATGGCGGTAAACGCGCTGTAGACAACGATTTTCGCGAAGAGGTAGGCCGCCGCCGACAACCCCACCGCCTGCTCCCTACGGAAGATGGTTCGCTCACCGACCAGGTCGCGAATCGTCAGGGCGGTACCCATGAACACCGCCGCGATATTGGCGACGATTAACAACTGGTTCGGTTCATTGGGGGAGTGGCCCACAGTGGCCACACCAAAGCCGTTATCCCCCGGCACAATCAGTGACATCGCACCCAGGATGAACGGCAGCAGCAACAGGAAGCTGGTATAGATCCGATCGGCAAAGATCAGCTGCAACTGCCGGCGCGCGACGGTGAGCATCTGGCGACCGGTACTGGTACGGGCCGGGGCGCCCAACGGACCCGCCGGTTCGGGCGGTGCCGGCGATTGGTTTGCGGCCGGGTTGTGCTGCAGGAACACGGCATGCGCCGCATCGGGATTGGCCGAGACCCAGGCGAAGATGTCGGCCCAGTCCTGGGTGCCCATCGCCGATCCGACCGCTTGCGGCGGTCCCGCGTAGACCGTCTTGCCACCGGGTGCCAGGAGCAACACCTGGTCGCACATGTTGAGGTAGGTGAGGGAGTGCGTGACCACCAGCACCGTGCGCCCGGCATCGGCGAGTCGCCGCAGCATCTGCATGACCTGCCGATCCAGCGCCGGGTCCAGGCCAGAAGTGGGTTCGTCGAGAATCAAAAGCGATGGACCGGTGAGCAATTCGAGTGCCACCGAGGCCCGCTTCCGCTGGCCGCCCGACAACTTGTCCACGCGCTTGTCGTGGTGCTGGGTGAGTTCCAGCTCGGCGAGCACCCGTTCCACCACCGCATGGCGATCGTCCTTTCTGGTGTCCGGCGGCAACCGGAGTTCGGCCGCGTAATTGAGGGCCTGGCCGACCGTCAACTGCCGATGGACGACGTCGTCCTGGGGCACCATGCCGATCCGCGACCGCAGCGACGCATAGTGCGCATGGACGTCGTGCCCGTCGAAGGTGACCAGCCCGGAGGTGGGTTTCGTCACGCCACCGAGCAACCTGATCAACGTCGACTTGCCCGCGCCTGACGGGCCGATCACCGCCGTGAGGGTGCCGGGCCTGGCGTCGAACGAGACGTTTGTCAGTAGTTGGTGGCCGTCGATGGCGAGGCCGACCTGGCGTACCTCGATACCACCGGTAGCGACCGCCTGCCGGGGCTTGACCCCCGTACCACCGGTGAACACGAGGTCGGTGTTGCCGACGGTGATGACGTCACCGGGACGCAGGGTGACCGCCCCGATGCGGTGGCCGTTCACGAATGTTCCATTGCCCGAACCGTTGTCGTACAACTGGGTTCCGGTCGGGGCGGGCACCAGGTACGCGTGGATGCGGGAGGCCAGCGAATCCTCGACCTTGATGGTCGCTGTCGAGTGCCGCCCGATGGTGACCGCACCCGCGGGCGGGCCGGCCGAACGTTGTGGGGCGGGCACGGGTGGGCGCTGGGGTGTCGGCGGTCGAGGGAACGGCCGGTGCGGCGAGGGAGCGGGTTGGGGCGGCCGCGGCGGAGCAGGCTGAGCCAGGGGATGCCGGAACTTCGCGACAGGAATGACCTGTGTCGCGGTGCGGAATTGCAACTGTGGCCCGTCCGGAGCGCCGACCGCTAGTACAAGGTCGTCGCTGATGACGGCCGACGGGACCCGTGTGCGGTTGGCGAAGATTCCGTTGCGGGACTTGTCGATGGCCACCCACTGACCGACTGCGGGGTCGACCCGGATGATCAGATGCAGCCGGGACACCACGTGCTTGGCGCCGGGCCCGGCGTCAGGGATTCTGACGTCCGACGCCTCGCCGCGACCGACGGTGACCTCCTTGCCGGGCGGAAAGGTGAACATGGCGCCGCCGAGCGTCACGATGAGCGGCGGAATGGTGCTCAAGGATGCACTCTCCTCACTGGTAGCGCTTGTAGCAGCCCTCGGCGTCGGTGGCCAGGCCCGCCCGGAACGCCGCGATCCGGGTGAACGCCGCCGGCACACCCTCTCCGTCGACCGCCGTGGCTACATAGCCGTTGGTCAGCAGCCCGGCCACGGCCTTGTCCAGATCGCCGGCCGTCAGCTGCAGACTGTCGCCACTGGGTAGGTCATGCGGCTTTGCCATCTGGCGCTGGGCCTGAGCGGTCAGACAGGCTGTGCGTAGCGCCGCCGTCGGGTTGTCGAGCTTCACTCCGCGCTGGTTCTCCAAAGCCATGACGTACCGCGACACGACGATCGAGAACGCGGTGTTGTCTCCCTGGATGAGGGACTTCTCGGCCATGTCGGCTGGTGTGCCGATCTGCTGCAGGGCAGGCAGATTCACCGAGATCGTGTTGGTCGACGGGCAGTAGGAAGCGGGCGAATCACCTTGGGAAATATCGCATTTTGCCGGTTCGTAGGTTAGCTTCGGGGGCTGCTTGGGGGAATAGATAACCCCCAGCAACTCGACCAGAGTACCGATCGTGCCCTTGTCGACAGGCAGGTCGGAGGACCGGTGTTCATCGTCGGTCGGCTGGTCCTCGAGTTCCATCGGCAGCCCCTTGCGGCGCTGCTTGATGTCCTCCAGGTCGATGGCTGCGCAGGCTTGCGGCCCCACGGTGAAACCCTGCTGGAACGCGCTGACCCGGTCCAGCGCGGTTCCGTGGCCATCGGTGAGCATGTCGTCGTCGTGGGGACCGAGCGTTGGATCACGGACGGTGATCAATCCGGCCAGCACATGGTTGAGGCCGTCTCCGGTGCTCATCGTGAACCGCTTGGAATCGCCCGCCGCGACGTAGTGCAAGTATGCACCGGCAAAGCAGTCGGCCTGTTGTTCACGCACGATGACCGGCGTACTGCGGGTCACCAACTTCGCCATGTACTGGATGGCGTGGCCGTATTCGTGTCCGATCAGCCCAGCCACGGAGACGTCGCCGAAGTACTTGCGCCCCGTCGGCACCATGACGCCGCGGTCCCAGGCCATCAGCTTCTCGCTCGGGCAGTAGAAGGCGTTTACCAAACCGGCGGTGTCCTCGTCGCACGCCTCCGGACTGTTCCGATCGCGGGCGTCGTACGACAGGAACTTCTCGATGGGCTTGAACGAACCCTTCAGACCCGAAGCGCCGTAATCGTGTTGCCAGTACTCGGCGATGTCGTTGATCGCCTGCAACGCCAGCCGGTCGACATCGCCGTTGTTGGTGTTCTGCACCTTGCCGACCGCTGCGGGCGCGTTGTCCCGCAAACCACTCGGACCATCTTTGGCCGGTAGATCAGCGACGTGGAAGGGGTCGTTGACGGGTGACACCGCAGTGCCGGCGACAGTCGGCGCGCAGCCCGCCAACAGCGTCACGGCGCACACCGCGACCGAACGCCTCAGCGCTGTTCCGCGCATCACCCGCAATCCGAAGTCGTCTGTCATCGTGCCCCCCTGACGCTCCCGTCCAGACTATGGCCTGCCGGCAGCCTCAGAACAGCGAACGGTGCACCCCGAACTCAGGGTGCACCGTTCATCGTTCGGGTTGTCAGAACTGACCGGAAGCGATCTTCTGCATCCCCTTGTGGACCTGAATTCCGATGTAGCCCAGCACAACTGCGATGACAACATCGATCACGATGGCCAGGATCAGCATCGCCGTGAGGGTACCGCTGATGTAGGGGCTGCTGCTCACTCCCGCGAGGCCGATGACGCCGACCAACACACCCAGCAAACTGGCTGCCGCGCCCACACCACAAATGCCATAGGCGACGAACTGCGCAGCCAGCTTCGTCCCGAGCGCCAGGAAGCAGTACGCCAACCCGAGCCAGACCACGCATGCGATGAGGGACCCGATGCCGCCGAACAAGCTCAAGAACAGCCCGAGCAGCACCGCGCCGGCGTAGCCGAGATAGACGAACTGGTTGGAGCCCTGCGGGTTGGTCCGCATGTTCTGGAACCACGGCTGCTGGATCAGCTCGCCACGGACACCGCGCGTCATCAACCGGAAGATGAACGAATCACCTTTGTTGAGAAGCGATTTGGCCATGTCGACGGGCGTCTGCTGTGGTCCGGGCTGTCCCGGGAACTGCGGTCCACCCGGGCCGGGGTATCCGCCCGGCTGCGGTGCGCCAAAACCCGGCTGGGCACCAAAACTCGGCTGGGCACCAAAACTCGGCTGGGCACCAAAACTCGGTTGGGCACCACCCGGGCCGAATCCCGGCGGCGGCACCTGAGCACCGAAACCCGGGGCGCCATACGAGGGAGCGCCGAACCCCGGCGGGGGCGGCGGCACGGGCGCGCCCACCGGATTCCACGGCTGCTCAGGCTGCGGCGGCACCGGCGCGCCGGACTGACCGAACTGCGGCTGCGGAGCCGGCGGCTGATAGCCCGGCGGCGGCGGCTGCCACTGCGGCACTACGGGCGACGCGTCCTGGCCATAGGGATTCGGCGCGGCGGGAGGCTGTGGCGGCTGCCACTGCGGAGCCGTGACCGAGGGCGGCACAATTTGAGTCTGGTCACCGGCCTCCGAGGCGGTTGCGGTCGGCTGCTGGAACGCCGTCCGGTCGACGAACTGCGTCTTCTCCTCGAGATCAGCTGCCACCGGCGGCTGCTGGCCGCTCACCGAGCCGGCTTCATTGTTTTCGGACATATCGTGGTCTCCCTACAAATTCGACTACTCAAGACACCGTACGGGCGCCCACAGCCCCGCCGCGAAGCGGTCTCACGCGTCTGCGCGACCGAATAATCCCGTCAGAACCGGATGTTCCGGATGTTGTCGTAGACCCCAGCGATCCACAGCAGCAACGGAATCACCGCCGCTATCGCCGCACCGTCGGTCAGCTCGAGGATGCGCTTCGTCACCGGTGACACCCGACCGACGCCGTCCGTTGCTCCGACCATGATCAGCGTCACCACCGCGAGGGCGACATACAGCACGATCACCAGCCAGGCACCGTCCGGATCCCACGACGCCAACTTGATCATCACACCCGTGGGGATGGCCACCGTCGCCGCCAAAAGCGCCCAACCACACCACCGCTCGGCATACAGCCGCGACCGGAAGCCACAGACCACCGTGACCAGTCCCGCGACGATCAGTGAGTGCACGAAGAAATGTCCCTGCACGACGATCGTTATGGCGCCGTAGGTCAGCACCGACACGCCCGCGCCCAGGAATCCGATCAACAACTGCCGCGCCAGCGTGCTGCGTTCGGTCAGCCGGGCCGCGGAGTCGGGCACCGAATCGATGATCGCGCGCCAGGTCGCCGACTCCTCGTCCGTGACATTACTGTGCGCGGCAACAGGATCCAGCAGTTCTTCGTTCGCGATCACCTCACCGGGCGCCGGGATCGGCGGGAGCGCGATGCGCGCCACCGCGACAGTGAGCTTTGCCGCGTTGGTGATCACGATGAGGCCGAGGGCAATGGCGCCGGCGGGGACCCACGAGCCTCCGCCATATCCGTAGGCGATCGCGGCGCCCGTCACCGCGGCCGCGATGACCGCCAGGAAAGACGCGACAGCCGCACGTTTCCGTGGCCCGCCACGGGTCGCCAGCACGACGATCAGGATCACCGCGGCCGCACCCGCGAGTTGCGGCGCGCCCATGTCGTTGATACCGCGGGGCAGTGGCACGGCCAGTGCCGCCGCGCCGCCCAACAGCGGCAGCGACGCCACCAGAAGACTTTCGGCCAGGTCGGCATTGTCGTATCGCCCCTTGGCGATGAAGCTACCGGCCAACACCAAGGCACCCAGCAGACCGAGGGCGACCGGCCACCACCAACCGTGGCCGGACTGCGACCACGACCACAACGACACTCCCGCGGTAACGAGCGTACCGACTGGGATGGCAAGTCCGACAAGCTGTTTCAGGGCGTTGCTGTCAAACTCGGGGGACTCCTCGAGCACCGCCATAGCGTCGATGACGTCCTCGACCAGCGGTCGGTACCGCTCGGTCCGACTCACCGACACCAAGGTCAACAAGGCCCCGTCAACCACACCGGCGTCGTCGAGCGACTCGGTGGACTTCAGCGGCGGCGAGCCCGGGCGCGCGAACGCCCACACGCCCTGCGCCTTGAAGTCGAACCCAGCCAGCACGTTCGCCGGGGTGCCATCGAGCAGGTCGGCGAGGACGTCGACCGTCTCGTCGATGTAGGTCTCGATCGCCGTCGACGCCGGGAGCACCAGGTCGGTCATGCGTCGACCGGTCAGGATGGTGACCCGGGTGGTCGACTGCCTTGCCGGATTGTCAGCTGTCGCGGGAGGCGCAGCGGTTGCGGGGCCGGCCGACGCGGTCACCGGCGCTCGAGCCTGTCGAAGTCGTCGGACAGCGCCGCGGCGAGTTCGGTGATTCGGCGCTGATAGGTCTTGCCCAGTAGGTCGAACTGAATGTCCGAACCGGCTGCGATGTGCTTGTCCCAGGGCAGCACGACGACCCGTCCCGCCGGCACGTGCCGCTCGAACTGCTGCACTAGATCGTCCACGTCGATGTTGGTCTTGCCCGGTGTCACGTGGTTGATGACCACACACGCGCGGCCCAGCAGATCCTGATATCCGTTCTGCCGCAACCAGTCCATGGTCACCGCTGCCTGACGGGCACCGTCGATCGAGGCGCTGGCCACGATCACCAATCCGGACACGGTCGACAGCACCGCGCGCGAGGCCTGGTGGAACAACCCGGCGCCGCAGTCGGCAAGAACCAGGTTGTAGTACTGCGAGACGATCTTGACCGCTGCGGCCCAGTCCTCTTCGTTGAAGTCACGGCGCGCGACGCTGTACTCGGCCGACGACAATACCTCGAGGTTGGAGGCGTTCATGCTGGTGTACGCGCGGATGTCGTTGTAGCGCGCAAGTTCCTTGTCCGACAGCAGATCCGAGATGGTTGCCGCCGACTGCCGACCGGCCCGGTCGGCCAGGTTGCCACCGTCCGGATCAGCGTCGACAGCCAGAATCCGGTCGCCGCGGACCTTCGACATGACGGAGCCGAGGGTGACGGTGACGGCCGTCTTGCCGACGCCGCCCTTGAGCCCCAGCACACCGATTTGGTACGAGTCCCGCGCATTGCGGCGAATCCGCGTGTAGAGGTCCAACTCGTACAGCTCGTCGGGCGACAGGCCCAGGTTGATGCGCGTCAGCAGGTAGAGCACGTGGCGCCAGCCGCGCTGCGACGGCATCTTCACCCCGGCTCGCACACCCACGTGAGACAGCGCGTCGATGGCGCGGTGGTCGCCGATGGTGGCGGCCGATGTCTGGTCGGGCATGTGCTGCTCGGTCCACTGCATGTCGGCCTGGGGATCCATGGCGTAGTGCTGAGGTGGCGGCTGCATGTGTCGCGGCGGGGGCGGCATCATCATCGGCGCGTGCGGCTGCTCGTACTGGGCGCCGGCCATCGGCGCGCCCTGCGGCGAGCGCATCAGGCCGTTCTGCATGAATTGCGGTGGCGTCGGCGGCATTTGAGTCGTCACTTCGGACGCCCGCGGCGGCGGAACCATGCCTGGCGGCTGCTGCGGTTGCCCGGAAACGGGCGGGCCCGACGGCGATTCGGCCCCTGCAGCCGAGGCAGCGGCCGCAGAGGCCGACATCTGCGCTGCGGCAGCAAGGGTCGCATGGTCGACGGTGCGCGTGGCTTCCTCGTTGTCGGCCTGGCCCGGCGAGTTGTTGAAGAGCCGGTCATAGTCGGCGGACATGAGTACCTCTCAATTGTGGGTGGATTACACCGGAACGCACATGAGGTGGGCAGAGTCGACCCTACGCCGACCTGCCCACCTCCTGTATTGCGTCGTGTGGATCGCCTAGCCGAACATGCCGGTGACGCCGGACTCGGTGGACTGCATGTCGCCACCGGCCTGGCTGACGGCATGTCCGAGGCTCTGCAGTGCGTTGTTCAGCTCCATCGCGGTGTTGTCCCACCGCTGCTGGACGGCCTGGTAGGCCTCCGAACCCGAGCCGCCCCAAACGGAAGCCAGCTTTGCAAGCGAGGCTTTGCCCTCGTCCAGCAGACCGTGCGTGGTATTCACCGCACCAGCCAGATCGCCCGCACTTCCTTCGATACCCGCGAAATTCCATTCCTGTGCCATGTGTGTTCTCCGCTTCTAAGTCGTTTTAGTCGGTGGTGGTTGATGTAGAGCAGAGTCCGACTAGATCTGCATCTGGCTCGACAGCGACGACCCCGCGTCGGCATCGGCTGCGGTGTACTGCACGCCGGCGGTCTGGATGTTGCCGGAGATGTCAGCCAGCTCCTTGAGCTGCTGGGTCATGGCCTCGTCGAAGCGTGCCAACGCGGCCTGCGCCGCCATACCCGCCTCCGGCGTCTTCATGTGCGCCGACAGCTGGCCCGCGACCGCATCGACGTGGGTCTTGACGCCGGTCAGCTCGCCCGCGATGCGGTCGAAGTTCGCTGCCTCTGAGGCGAGGACTTCGGCATCTGTATGCATGCTTGTCATGTTGGATCACCTTTTCTTTTTCCTGTGTCCTCACCACGGGAATGGCGAGTCCTTGCCGACCCCCCTGGGCCGGAAAGCCTTTGTGTGACGCGACAACTCACCAGTCGTCGTCATCGTCGTCGAGGTCCTGCACCAGAACCCCGGGGGCTTTGAGGGCCTCCCTCGTCCCTCCGTCCTTCTCTTTTTTGGCACCGGGCCCCATTCCGGCCCCAGCACCACCGGCACTGCTCACCGGCGCCTTGCCGGCACCCGTCGCACCCGCCGCCGCGCCCGCCTCGAGCGAAGCGGTCGAGGCGCCGTCTAGACCACCGACCAGCGAGGCCATCAACGGCGTCCGCGCTACCGAACCGCCCATGCCCGGCAACGACGCCGCCCGGACCAGGCCAGCACCCGAGGTCGCCCCCGAGCCACCCGCCAACGGATGATTGGAGAACGGGCTGGCGCCCAACAGGCCGACCTGCGGCCCGTTGTTCTGGCCGAAACTGCTGCCCAGCTGACTGAAGATCTGCGTCACCTGTTGCATCGGCTGGCTCAGCTGCTGAACGGGCTGCGTGATGAGCTGGCCGAGCTGCTGCGGTAACTGTGCTACCTGCGAGCCGACCTGCGAAGCCACCTGCATCATCATCTGGGTGCCCTGCTGCGCCTTGTCCGTCTGCTCGCTCGACCGTTGCGACGCCGACTCCACCTTGGACACCTGGTTCTGGGCGGCTCCCCCCGCGAAACCGGCCTGAGAAGCCGCATTACCCACCATCAACGCCGCGTCTTCGATTACTGACTGGCCCGCCACCTGCGCGATGACCAGGTTGCGCGCCACCGCCTCGGAAACCCCCATCGCGGTTTGCGCGATGATTGCCGCTTCAGTCGCCTCGCCGACGCCAGGAATCACGATGGGCGTGGCCGGCAGAATCGGTTCGAACAGCGTGTTCGCCTCGGTATCGGCCTGGTACGCCTCCATGACCGAGCCCGCCAGCGCCCACATGCGGGCGTAATCCGCCTCATTGAAGCCGATGGGCACCGTGTTGATACCCAGGAAATTCGTACCCTCGAGCACCGCGTGCGTGACGTGGTTCGTCTCGATCTCCGGCAGCTGCGGAGTCGTCGCCAGCGCCAAGGTGTAGGACTCAGCCTGCGCCAACGCCTGCATCGCACGCTTCTGCGCCTGGATGGCCGTGGTGTGCAACCACGTCACCATCGGCATTGTCGCCGAAACAGCACGTTCACTAGCCATTCCCGACCAGTTCGCACTCAGCTCCGTCAAGCTTGCGGCAAGCTCCATCGCCTGTGTCTCCAGCGCAACTGCCAACGCCTCCCACCCCGCCGCCGCTTGCAGCATCGGCGCAGGACCCGCACCGGCCATCAGCCGGCCTGTGTTCATCTCCGGCGGAAATGCTCCGTAGAACATCACCGGCATGACGGGAAGTGGCGCCATTTCTTCGCTGTCCTCAGACTCTGGAAGGGCTCGTCGGGTACGACGGCTAGATCAGTGTCGCGGCGCTGGCCACGTCGGTGGCCTCGTACATGGCGCCCGCCTCGACGTAAGCCGCCCCGGCGCGCGCCAGTTCTTCCTGAGCGAACGCGTTGAGGCCCATGACCTCGACGCCTTCGACGGCGAACGCCATGGCCGCCTGCATCGACACCTCATC
Organism: Mycolicibacterium sp. HS_4_1; assembly: GCF_054515875.1. NCBI lineage: Bacteria > Bacillati > Actinomycetota > Actinomycetes > Mycobacteriales > Mycobacteriaceae > Mycobacterium > Mycolicibacterium sp. HS_4_1. The sequence goes on along the minus strand of NZ_CM137261.1, from coordinate 93,773 downwards.
CGCGCCAGCCGGAACCAGCGCACTGGCCTCCGACAGGGTCGCGGTACCGGTAGCCATTCCACGGGCACCGCCTGCGACGACCTGGGTACCGACGCCGATTGCGCCCGGGTTGTGCTCCAAAGGCTGCATTTCTTTTCTCCTTACCAATTCGAGATCGCGGTATGGAATTGTGCGAACGGCACGGATACGAAATGAAGTTCCCCCATGGAACCCCCGTTCCCCTTTGCCGATCAGCGGGCGTTTAGCGTTGCTGAACGTCTGAATCAGATACTACCGACGGTTCTGGGGGGTCACCTACACTTATTCCGCGGGTGGATCAACATAGGCCGCCTGGATGACCTCCTTACCGTCCGGCGACACCAAAAGCGCCTGGCCAGGTGGCCTGCGGCGGAGCTTGAACTCACTCGACGGGAACTCCGCTTTCTCACCGGACAGGAATATCGTCGGCGTTCCGGCGCCGTATGCGGTACCCACGAACTTGTCCATCGTCGAGCGATGCGCCTGGCTCATCTGACACGTCACGATGATGTGCAGGCCGATGTCGGCGGCAGCGGGCAACAACGGAGCCAACGGGGCCATCGGTGATCCCATACCGCTGGCCGCGACGATCATGTGCCAGTCGTCCACGAGCAGCACCACGTCCGGACCGGTCCACCACGACCGCGAGCGCAGCTGCGACGTCGTCAGGTCGGGCGGTGGCAGCCGCTTCTTCAGGTTGACGGCCAGCGCCTTGATCGACTCCTCCAGGGCGGCGATGTTGCGGTTGATGGCACCCGCCGCGAGCAGATGCGTCTCCGGCACCGCGTCGAGCAGACCCGAGCGGAAGTCGGCGAGCATGAATCGCACCTGATCCGGGCTGTTGCGCTTGCAGATCGCCTCCGCCACCGCGTGTGCAATGGTCGTCTTACCCGACTTCGGCGCACCGAAGATGAGCTGATGCGGTGTGTTGTACATGTGGTTGTACGCCACCGAGAGGTCGGATTCGCGCACGCCCACCGGCACGGTCCAGCGGGTCCGGTAGTCGTTCTCCGGTCCGGGCGGGTTCGGGTCGAGTTCGTGCAGGTAGATTCGCTCGGGCAGGACGCGCACGCGCGGTGCCATGTCGGTATGCAGCGACGCGATGTGGTCGACGGCCGCGGTGATGGCCGGCACGAGGTCATCTGCGCTGTGCACCCCGTCCATCCGGGGCACACCGATCATCAAGTGGTGCTTTTCCATGGACACCGCCCGCCCGGGGCGGTTCGCCGGAATCTCCCGGGTGATGCGGTCGATCTGCGTCTCGTTGACGTCACCGAGCCGGAATTCGACCTTGGTGCCCAGGTAGTCGCGGACCCGGGATTTCAATTCCGTCCAGCGCGCAGTCGCGATGATGACGTGCACACCGAAGGCCAGGCCCTGACCGGCGAGGTCCTGCACCACCGGCTCCAAGTCCGGGAACTCGCCGACGAAGGCCGGCCAGCCGTCAATGATCAGGTAGACATCACCGAAAGGATCCTGCGACGCCGGATGATTCGGATCGTCACGCAGCTGACGGTAGCTGGCGATCGAACCGATGCGGTGCTCTTTGAACGTCAATTCGCGTTGCCGCAGAACGGCTTTCATCTCCGCGACGACACGCATCACCCGGTCCGGTTCGGAGCGGGTGGCGACGCCGCCCACGTGCGGCAGGTCCTCGAGGTACATCAGGCCACCACCGCCGAGGTCGACGCAGTAGAACTGCACATCTCGCGGGGAATGGGTCGCGGCCGCGGACAGCACCAATGTCTGCAGGAACGTGGACTTCCCGGTCTGCGGCGCACCGCCGACCGCGATGTTGCCACCGGCCGCGGAGGTGTCGATACCCCACACTTCCTGTTTGTGACGGCGCGGTTCGTCCATGATGCCGAGGCCGAATCGCAGCGGCGCCCGCTGGTCGCGTTCGATCAGTTCGTTGACCGGTACCGGATCCAACAACGGCGGCAGCCACATCTTGTACGCCCGGCTCTCGCCGGTGGTCAGCTGGTTCAGCACCACTTCACGCAGGGCGCGCTGTTCGGTGTTCGTCATCGCCCGACCCCCGAATCTGCCATCGGCGCCGCGGTGAACGGACGAATACGGAAGGTGTTCTGCGCCACGGCTCTTGGCGCGTCGTCACCGTCGTCGCTCTCCGCCACCGTCGGCACGTAGGTACCACCGGTGTAGATGCTCTTGAACTTCACCGGATCCTCCATACCCACCCGGAGGAAGCCGACGCCGCTCTCCTTGTTGGTGATGTACTGCGCCTCGGGCGTACCGATAACCGCCTTCGACTCAGCGGAACTGGTGGTACGCAAGGCGATTCGGTACGTCAGGTTCGGCTCCAGCTTGTCGATGCGGGCGCCGCCGGTGTTGAGCGACTGCGTCGCCAGCAGCAGATGCACGCGCAGCGAGCGGCCGACACGGCAGATCCGGTCGAACAAAGCGATGAAGTCGGGGTGATTCTGCAGCAACTCGGCGAACTCGTCGACCACCACGAAAAGTGTTGGCAACGGTGGCAAATCGGCTCCGCGTTCACGGTACTTCTCGTATTCCGCGACACCCGACAGCGCACCGGCGGCGCCCACCTGCATACCGGCCTGGCGCAGAATGCCCTGCCGACGGTCCAGCTCACCGGTGAGCACCTCGCCCATACGGCCGACGAGCTCGGCCTCCTCTTCCATGTTGGTGACGACCGCCGCGGTGTGCGGGAGCTTCTCCATGCCGAGGAAGGTCGAACCGCCCTTGAAGTCGGTCAGCAGGAGGTTGATCTGGTCCGGGTGGTGCGTCGCGACCAGCGAAAGGATCAGGGTCCGAAGGAATTCCGACTTACCGGAACCTGTCGTACCGATCAGCATGCCGTGCGGACCGGCACCAAATTCGGCGCCTTCCTTGATGTCGAGATGCATGACCTCGCCATTCTTGAGCTGGTGGCCGAAGGGAATGCGCAAACGGTCCTGATCCAAGTCCGAGTACATCCGCCACCGCCGCGGCGTGACCTCCTCGACGGTGCGTGCACCGACCAGGTGGTGCCACTCGCTCGACACCTTCTTCTGGACGCGGGTGCCCTTGTCGATAATCGTGCCGGTGATGGACCAGCCCGCCAGCTTGCGCGCCAACCGGCCGGCCGACGTCGGCGTCACCGAGTCGGTCACGGTGGTCACTTCGCGCCACGGCTGATTCGCCGCCCGGTCCTCGCACGAACCGTCGGGATTGACCTTGATGCGGTATCCGGACTTGTGGTTGCCCTTGGTGATGACGGTGACGCCGGCCCGACCGTCGACGGGGAAACCCGCCTTGCCGCCCGTCAGGTCGACCACCAGGACATATGGCCCCGATGGGGGCGCGTCAGCGCTGTGGGGACCGCGCGCCGTCAGATCGGCCAGCCCGTCGGGCTTGGTGAACACCAAGCGCTTGGGGCCGGCATCGTCGAACTCGGTCTGACTCTGCACGTGCGGCAGCCATTTGAGCCAGGCCCAGTCGGGATCATCGAGATCGTCCATCAGCACCCGGATCTGCAGCAGGTCCGGCGGATGGAAGACCGCCAGGTGGCAGATCATGGCGGCAAGCAGTCCTCGCGACCCTTCCGGATCGCCGCCGACGGCGATGGTCGGGTAGCTCTTGAGGATCACCAGCTTCGGGCAGTCGTGCACGAGGCCGTGGGTCCGCAGGAACTTTGTCACCCACATGTGGCTGACCGGTTCCAGGTGCGCCTGGGGCGCGGCCATCGGGCCCGCCAGGTCAGAACCGATGTTCGGCTTGAGCAGCCGGTCGACCGCCGCCTGCGCGCCGATGCCGATGCGGGCACCCATGAAGAAGTCCGCGTTGTTGCCGCTGACGCTGCGCGACCATTGCCGATGCGTCCCGACGATCGACAGCAGATCCTCGGGGTGCGGGGCGTGATAGCTGAAGAACGTCACCTGCGCGTCGGCCGACGACGTCACGCGGGTCCGCAGGCCGGCCAAGTACCGCAGGTATTCCTTGCGGTCTTCGTTGATCTCCGGGACCTTCTTGCCGCCGCCACCGCCGCTGGCCATGTAGCCGACGGTGCCCATGATCATCATCAGCGGCATCATCAGCATGTACGGCGACAGCTGGCGGACGCCGGTGAAGACCATGATCGCGATCATCCCGAGCATGCCGCCGCCCATGACGTACGGCATGGCCTTCTGCATGCCCGACGCCGGGATCTCGATGCCCAGATCGTCGGGCGGGGTCACGTTGATCTCACCCGGGGTCAGGCGCGGACCGCGCTTCATCGACGGGGTGAACTTCTTGGTCGTCATGACGCACCTCCCGGATGCGGCGGAGCCGCAACTTCGCTGGTGCCGGCCACCTTCCGCGGTTTCGGATCCGACGGCAGCGTGTCGTGTTCGAGCAATGCCGCCTCCTTCGACAGCACCGGACCTTCCATCAGCAGGCCGACCACCTGCCACGGCGCCGTCGATGCGCCGGTGAGGCCGAGGGCCTTGGCGGTGTCGTCGTTGGCCACGCCGTACCGGACGCCCTGGGCGTCGACGTAGTACTGGGATTCGCCGTAGCGCGGATCGGGTGACTGCAGCCGGATGTACTGGCCACCGTCGATGTAGACGGTGGCATCGCCACTGATCTGCTTGATGCCGTTACCCATCGAGCCCGCCGGGATCGGCAGATGTCGGCCGACGATCACCGTGGTCTTGGCGCCCTGATCGCCGGCTTCGCGCTGCCACGTCCAGCACACCGTCGGATCGTCCTGCGGCAGCAGCATGGTCATGGGCTTCGCCGGCAGCGGTGAGGTGTAGGTCTGCTCGGGGATTTTCGCCACCACGCTGGACTCAATGGACGGCGGTGAGATCAGCCCGTAGGAGTTGGTGGCCCGCAGTGCGGCCGCGGTGGTGTCATTGACCTTCGCGACGCCGTCCGGTAGCACCACGTACTGCTGCTTGCTGTTGTCCGTCATGGTCTGGAACACGGTGCCGTTCACGAGGTTCGGCGGCAGGCCGACGGTGTTGGGTGCGCCGGCGGCCGGAATCGGGGCGAGTACCCAGGGACCGACGTTCGGCAGTGCATTGAACAGGCCGGTCGAGATGGGAGCCGACTTCGAGCCGACCGGAATCCCGACGGCGGAGGTCAGGGCGCGATCGGCGAGATCGATCGAATGCCGGCCGTCCTTGGTGATCAGCCACGTCTTGTCCTGGTACTTGACCAGCACGCCCTGGTCCGGGCGGATGGGCGCGACGCCGCCGCTCATGACCACCGGCTCGACGAGCACCGAGGTTTCGACGGTCGGCGTGACGCTTTCGGGCTTGGTGACGGTGTCACACACCGACCAGGTGCCCGAGATGCCGTCCACCGGTGTCGCGTAGGGCGCACCGGGGATGCCGATCGGTTGGGCCTTCGACATCTTGGCGAGCTCGGCAGGTTTCACGACCTGCGGCTCACCGGTATGGCCGAGGACCAATCGGGCCGAGGTCAGGTTGTAGACCGGACGGATCTGCTGCGTGCCGGGCATCACGACGTACAGCTGGTTGGTGCTGCGGTCGACCAGCAGCGTGTCCGCGCCGCGTTTGCCCTGGGGTTTGAAGTAGGCCATCATCGCGGCGCCGAGGCAGATCAGCACCGCGACGGTGATGCCCGCCGACACCGACCGGCTGTAGAACTGCAGCGGATCATCGAACATCCGGGTGTCGCGCCGCACGATGGCGTGCTCGACGCGACGGAGGAGGAAGCGCCAGCCGCTGACCTGAACCTTGGTGGTGAGCCGGAAATCTGCCATCGGTTATTCGCCGATGTTCAGTCGCCGGTGCACCCCGCTGATCGCGGAAGCCATGTCGTCGCCGATGATCTCGCCCAGCGCTTCGACACTCAGGCTCTCGATGTCCATCGACCGCGCCAGGCGCATGTCGCGGGCCTGCTCGCCGGCCTCGACCAGCTGGCGCGCGTAGCGGCCGTTACCCGCGATGTCGATGGCCGGCTTGCCGTTCAGTTCGTGCTGGTACAGCGTGGTCGCCGCTTCCAGGACCTGCTTGGCGGCTTCGTCGTTGATCAGTGAATCATTGTTTTTGGCAATGACTTTCGCGATTTCGACGATCTCTTCGGGGGAGTACGACTCGAACTCGATGCGGGTCGCGAACCGGGATCGCAGACCGTCATTGGCTTCGAGCAGCCGGTCGATGTCCGAGCTGTACCCCGCGATGATGACGACCAGTCGGTCCCGGTCGTTCTCCATGCGGGCCAGCAGGGTGTCGATGGCCTCGGAACCGAAGGCGTCACCGCCCTGTAGGCCGTCCTGGATGAGGGTGTAGGCCTCGTCGATGAAGAGCACGCCGCCGAGCGCTCGGTCGATGACCTTCGACGTCTTCACCGCCGTGTGGCCCAGGTACTCACCGACGAAGTCTTTGCGGGACGTCTCGATCAGCTTGGGCTCGGTGATGACGCCGAGGCCGGCCAGGATGTTCGCGACCACCCGGGCGATGGTGGTCTTGCCGGTTCCCGGTGGCCCGGTGAAGATCATGTGCTTGGACTGCTGCGCGACCTTCATCCCACGCGCAGCCCGGATCTTCGCCATTTGCGTTGCGGCGCGGTAGGTCTCGATCTGCTCCTTGACCTTGGCCAGGCCGATCTGCCGGTCCAGTTCGGCCTGCGCATCGCTGAGCATCTTGTCGCGCGCCGAAGTGTCGGCCACGACACTGTTCGGATCCCACTTGTCGGAGCGGGCAGCGATCTTCTCCGATGTCGTGGTTTGCAGCCGGTAGTTCGGATCGCGAAGCGCCGCAGTGACTTTCGGCTCAGGGAAGTTGGCTTGCAACCACTCCAGCAGACGCCGCGCGCCCTCCTCGTTGCCCTGATCCCGAAACGCCATGGCCAGGTACCAGGCGATCGGTCGGCCGCACGCCGTCCCCGCCGGCGATTCGTTGGCCTCGGTCAGCTTGTCCTTGGCCTCGGTGAACAGCCCGAGGTTGGCCGCGGCCACCCCGCGGGCCACCCCCGCCGCACCGGCGAGGAAGGCGTCCGGCCAGCTCTCCGAACCCCGCAGCACCTCCATGACGTCGGTCCAACGCTGCGCACCGGTGTAAATGACGGCTTTGACCCAGGCCACCAGATGCTCGGAACCGCCGACGGCCGCGCTCTCGACGGCTTCCAGCGCATCGGCGTAGTTGCCCTCGGAGGCCTCATTGACCGCGAACGCCAAGGTGAGCGCGAGGGGCGAGTTCACGGGATAGGTGATGTCGCCGAGCTCGCCGCCGATCCGCACCCGCGCATTGACCTGCGCCAGCGAGACCTCGGCTTGTCCACAGAGCATGCCCAGGTTGCCGCGCGAGTACCACGCACGGAACAGCGTGGTGCGGTCCGCGTCACCACACCGGATGCGCCCGATCCAGGCGTCACACGCGGTCTCGTCCACCGAGGTGATCTCGGTGAACAGCTGCATCGAGCGTGCCGGCGCCGTATCCAGCATGCCGACGGCGTTGTTGAACATGGCGGCGAGTTGGTCACTCATGTGTATCCCCTGAATATCTGGTGGCAAAGATGCGGGCGCGGGTCGCAGCAGCCTCTTCGGGCGACGGCAGGTCGAGACTGCGCGACAGGAAGTCCTTGGCTTCGGCGCGGTCGTGGCCCAGTTCCTCGAGCCCCGAGTACATGACCTCGTACTGCGCCGACCGACCGTCCTGGCGGGCCAGCTCGGCGATCACGAGAATTTCTTGCGCCAGTTCGACTTCCGTCATGGTGGTGGCGCCGGGCGCCAACCGGACCCGGTGGATCCGGCCGTCCATGAGAGCCGTGACCGTCACTGTGTGCGGCGGGTTCGCGACCGTATATCCGAACTGGACCGGCTCATCGATGGAGGGCATCCCGCCCTCGGCCGCCACGGCGTCCGGGATGACGGCCTCGTCGTCGCCGTAGAGGAATTCGAGACCGCCGCCGAGATCGTCGTCGGGATGCTCACCCGATTCGTCGTCATCGAACCCGTCATTCTGGTGGGCCGCCAACGTCAGTCCTGGTAGTCGTCGCCGGAAGCACCCGCGGAGGGTGTGTCGAACCACGAACGCGACGGCAGGAACTCCAGCAGCCCTTGGAGCGCGCGCTCCAGGTTCTCGTCGGTGCCGGCGAGGAAGCTGCCGTACAGCTCGCCGCTGACCTTCCGCGGCAGTGACACGATGCGGCCCAGCCGGGAGTCGAGGACGCCGGCGGCCACGTCGGCCTCGGTGTGGGTGCCGCCCTCATGCCGCTCGTTGGCGGTGAGTTCGACCCACGAGTCCGGGTTGGCGATGAGTTCGGAGTAGGTCCGTGCCGAGTTCAGGCTGATACCGAACTGGGTGAGCTGGTCGGGCGTGCGGGCATCGCCGAGGCGGCTGGTCGACGCGGTCAGGGGTTCGACGTTGGCGGGATTGGCCGATCCGAGTACGGCGTTGACCATGCCGGCCAGGCCCACCTGCGGGGCGACCCGCTGTACGACCAGCATCTCGCCGTCACGCGCGGCGACCACGTGTCGTTCGCCCTTGCGACAGACCACGAACCGCACCATCTTCCCGCCGACGTCGCGGCGCCACCAGCGGCCCTCGATGGTCCGGTCGGCACGGCTCAGGGTGTCGACCATCGCGGCCACTTCCGGATGCGGGTTCCCGTAGATGTCGAGCACGCCTTGCGCCGTCAGGTCCCGGCGCACCTGTTCCCAGACCCTGTCTCGAAGGTCGAGCTGGGGGATGTTCGGCCGGATCCCCAGGCTCGTCGGGAAATCCATGAGACCGAGCTTGTCGGCGATGACCAGCATGCCGTCGATGGTGACCTCGACGGCCACAACGTCATCGATGCCACCCGAGGCGGTGCTCGCCGCGGTATAGGGGCCGGTCACGACCACTGCCCCGACGGCCTCGTCGACCCAGACGACCCGGCATCACGCCCGGTGCATGTGTCCACCCACTGCATCTCGGCTCCACCCCCTGTTCCCGCCGCCAGGCGCCGGGCATCGCTGTCCTCGGTGACCATCTTGGTACGCCACCTCACGGGCGGCAGGCCGATGGCCAAAACTCCTACGCGAGTCACGGCATCTGACCTGCACGGGCGGCCCCACACCACCCCCACAGCACTTCCCCACAACCCGCGTCGAGCCTACCAGCGGCTCATGGCCGGATCCGCACCAATTCGCCGACGGCGCCCATCGGCCCGACACCCGCACGCTGCGCCGAAAGGCATTGGTGGACAGGCACATCGACGCCACCCCGCGCAGTGATGCCGAACCGTCCGCCGAACGGGTGCCGGCGCAATTCGGCCCGGCGATCCCACCGCCGGCACCGGAGTGGTCGATACTGGGGTGGCATCCGTGTCTTGGCACCTGCATCGAGCGAACCCAGGAGAGAAAGCGCGTATTCGGTGACTGACCACTTCGAACCGCAGCCGGGCCCCCCGGACAGCGCTTTTGCCGGACATCCCGTGGACACGCCACCGGCCTGGCCCCGCGTGAATCCGGCCGGGCCCAACAGTGCCGGCATGCAGCACACCGAACCGCTGCAGCGCCGGACCGGCTACCCACCGCAGCCCGGCCCCGGTCAGCCCGGGCCACTGCCGTATCAGCCGTGGCCGCACCGTCCCCAGGGTCAGTTCGCGGCACCGGCGTCGTACGCCGACGCCATCCGCCGGGACGACCTGCTGCGGCCCCGCAAGCCCGAGCCGGGCCGCGGCTGGCGCAAGACGCTGTTCAAGGCGACGTTCGGCCTGGTCAACCTCGGTCCGTCACCCGACGAGATCCAGGAGGCCCAGCAGATCAACCGGATCCGGTCGGCTTTGTCGGGCCACTACAAGGTCGGCGTCATGGGCAAGGGCGGCGTCGGCAAGACGACGGTGTCCGCCTCACTGGGATCGCTGTTCGCCGAACTCCGACAGGAAGACCGGGTGGTGGCCGTCGACGCCGACACCGCGTTCGGCAAGCTCGGCAGCCGAGTCGATCCGAAGGCGCTGAGCTCGTACTGGGAGCTGGCCTCGGACCAGCATCTCGAGAGTTTCGCCGACATCCGCAACCGCGTGGGCAGCAATGCGGCCGGGCTGTTCGTGCTGGCCGGTGAGGCGAGCCCGGCGCGGCGCCGGGTGCTCGATCCCGCCGTCTACCGGGAGGCGGCGGCCCGATTGGACCGCCACTTCACCATCTCGATCATCGATTGCAGCTCCACGATGGACAGTCCCGTCACGCAGGAGGTGTTGCGGGATCTGGACGCGCTCATCGTGGTGTCTTCCCCGTGGGTCGACGGCGCCGGGGCCGCCGGGCAGACGCTGGATTGGCTGGCGGCGCACGGCCTCAACGGCCTGCTGCAGCGAACCGTGGTGGTACTCAACGATTCCGACGGCCATGCCGACAAGCGCACCCGCTCGGTCCTGGCTCAGCAGTTCGCCGGGCAGGGTCAAGCCGTTGTCGAGGTTCCCTTCGACGGGCACCTGCGGCCGGGCGGCGTCATCGCCGGCACCCGCGAGATGGCGCCCGCTACGCGACGCAAGTTCATCGAGATCGCTGCCGCGCTGGCCGCGAACTTCCCAACCAGCGACGACCGGCACCGCGAGCGGTCCTGACGCCGCGTTCAGACCAGCTGCACGAGTAGCTTTTCGACGAGCTGCTTGTCCTCATCGGATACTGCCGCTTCGGCTTCGGCACCGACCACGACGGCCTCGGGCACGCCGGCCGCGAGGGCCGTCTCCTGGATGGTCAGGTTGGCACCCCGGCGAGCGGCGTACAGCCGCTGCCCCAGAGTCGCGGTCGGCGCCTTGGCGCCGAGCAGCGTCAGTTCGTCGATGCGGGCGCGGACCAGGCCCAGTGCCTTGATGAGCGGCGGTGACACCGGACCCAGCCGAGCGGCGCTGGCCGCGACGGCTTCGAGCTGCCGCAGGTCGGACAGGATCTGCGTGACCCACGGCGTGAATTCGGAGTCTTCTATCGCCGGCAGTGCATCGGCAGTGGCACCCAAGGTGTTCACTGCGGCGACGACGGCCTGGGCGATCAGCGGGACCTCGCCCGCGTTGGAGAACGACGGCGCGGGCGCGCCGTGTGGTTGAAGCGCCACCTGCGCTTGCGTGGGGACCGGCTCGCCGCTGCGGATCCGGGCGATGGTTCCCGGCGGCCACTGCAGTACTTCTTCGAGGCGCAGCCGTGTCCTCTCCCGCGGCCAGCTGCGACCTTTCTCGAAGGAGATCAGTGCGCCGGCATTGATGATGCCGTCGGCCGCCAGACTGCGCTGACTGATGTCGAGTTCGCGACGCCGGGCTGCGGCAGCCGCACCAGCGCGCTCCATCCCGGGATCGACGGCGGGCAGGGCGATGTATTCGGTGACGTCATCGGGATCGATGTTCGGCACCCGGGGCCACCTCCCATCCCATTACAGCCCGCGCTCAACACGAAATCCGGAGCGCCATCAGCAGTCCGATACAGCTTAGCCGGTTCGGTCCCGCATAACCATTGCGTTGACGGTCACTGAACCGTATCAGTGGGGCTCCAAGCGCTTCAGTTAGACCGTACACCCTGCCCAAACAGTGACTTTCACCAATGTTATTCCGGACCATTCGGATGATTTTCGCGGCCTTACAGCACTCTGACCTGCATATATGCCAAACGCTACGGTTTAACTGTTGCATTACTCCGGTCTAGTGCTATAGATTCCTCTCAACCGCGACGGAACAGTCGCAGCGCAACAGCTAAGGAGTACCCCGATGACCGCAATTGCCATGGACGGCCTGCCGCTCGGTGAGTGCACCCGGAGCCCGGAGCAATGGACGACGATCGCCAGCGAGGAAGCCAAGAGCCTCTGCCGGCAGTGCCCGCGGCGTTGGGCCTGCGCGCGCGACGCCGTCGAACTGCCGCGCGCCGAAGGCCTCTGGGCCGGCATCGTCATCCCCGCCGAAGAGGGCCGCGGCCGGACGTTCGCGCTGAAGCAGCTGCGGTCCCTGGCCGAAGCCAACGGCTACCCGGTTCGCCGTCAGCGCCGCATCTTCCTCGAAGTCGCGTAGTACCCGCTGTCCACGCTGCCGTTTGAGGGGGCGGCAGCGCGGGCAGCGGTTTTACGTACGAGGGTTACCGTGGGCGGCATGAGTACCACCGACAAAACCGGAGCGCCTGCCACTGTGACCGCCGAAGACGGGCGATTCACCATCACCGTCGACGGCAAGACCGCCGGCCTGATCGACTACTTCGACCGGGACGGCCGGCGCGTCTTCCCGCGCACCGAGATTCAGCCCGAATACGGCGGTCGCGGGCTGGCGACGATCCTGGTCGCCGAGGCACTCGAGGCCACACGGGCCGCGGGGCTACGCATCGTCCCGCAGTGCTCGATGGTCAGTGGGTACATCGCCAAGCACCCCGAGTACGCACCGCTGGTCGACCCGGCCTGAGTGATTTGGGCGCGCTCCGTATCGGAGAGTGATACGGGGCGCGCCGAGATCACTCCTGGTTCAGGTACTGCGCGGTCGAGCCGCTGATCGGCATGTCGGGCATACCGAGCTTGCGGTGGTCCCAGCTGCGCATCCGCGACGGCACCACGCGCACCGCGATGCGGTTGTTCATCATCTGGTCGACGAACGGGCGCATCTCGTCGGTGTACGGGCCCGTGTAGCGCTCCCACACGCTGATGCCCACGCGCAGGCAGGCGTCGGCGTCCTCGACGATCTCGGCGGTGCCGTCGATCGAGACGCCGCGGAGGGTGCCGTACGTGTCACCGTCCTCGATCATCACCGTGATGGTGGGGTTCCGGCGCAGGTTGAGGGCCTTCTGCGACTTGGCCTTGGTCTCGAACCAGATTTCGCCGTCGAGCACGGCAAACCACATGGCCACCAGGTGTGGCCGGCCGTCAGCCAGGACGGTGGCCATGGTCGCGGTTCGGCTGCGATCGATGAACTCGACGATCTCGTCGTCGGTCATGACGATCTTCTTGCGCTCGTTCTGTCCCACGCTCTTATGCCTATCAGGCCGCGGCAGCGAGCTGCCCATCGGATCCAGCAGCGAGCTGCCCATCGGACCCGGCAGCGAGCTGCCCGGGGCGTTCGCGCTCTACTCGGCGCGCAGCGCCGCCACCGCCGGGCCGAACATCGTCTCCTTGATGGCGGCCATGGTCGCCGAATCCTTGCCGGCCACCGGCATCACGAGCTCCACCGCGGCAGGCACCACCGCGTCCTCGGCCGCCGCGACCTCCACCAGTCCGTACTTCGCGGCGTCGTCACCGCCGAAGCGCCGGCCGGTGGTCATCGACGCGATCGCCGCCTGCGGTGTCAGCTTGGCCTGGATCAGTGCCGCCATGCCCGGCGTGAACGGAATCCGGATGTCGACCTCGGGGAAACAGAAGAACCCGCGGTCGGCACGCATGGTCCGGTAGTCGTGGGCCATCGCGAGCATCGCACCGGCGCCGAAGGCGTGCCCGTTGACCGCGGCGGCCGTGGGGATGGGCAGGGTCAGCACGCGCGCGAACAACGCGTGCACCCGTCCGACGTACGACTGCATCTGGTCACCGTGTGCCATCAGCCAGTCGAGGTCCAGCCCGTTGGAGTAGAACTTGCCGGCGCCGGTGGTGACCAGACCCTGGGCGCCACCGGCGACGAGATCGTCGAGGGCGCCGTTGATGTCGTCGAGGAAACCGAGCGAAAAACGGTTCTCGTCGTCGCCGAGATTGAGGATGGCGATCTTGTCCTGGTAGGTGACGGTGATGGTCATGATTGTTTCCTCCTGGTTGGGGTGGGTTCCTCGGCAAGGACGGCGCGGACGGCTGCGGTCAGCCGATCACGGGCCCATTTGTTACTGATTCTGTTGCGGGACAGGATGATTGCGGTCGGTAGATCGACGATGCAGACGGTGATGGCGTCGACCGCGGCGCCGTCGCGCCGGTCCCATAGGTGCGACGACAGCCGCACCATCAGCTCGATCAGCTGACGGTCGAGGTCGTTGAGTGCGGCCGCCAAGGACGCGGGTAGGTCAGGGCCGAGCAACTGGTCGCGCTGCACCCGCCACACCAGTTGGGCCGACTGACGCTGCCGTTCGTAGAACACCGCGGGCGCCTGCGCGGCAGCGACGACGGCGTCCACGGGGTCGGCGGCCGCGCCGGCCAGGGCGGCATCGACCAATTCGGTTTGTACGGCGAGGAATCGGCGTGCGGCCCGCAGCCAGGTGCGGGCGACGAGTTCGGTGCGCGAGCCGAAGTTGTGGTAGATCGCGCCGTTCGAGATCCCGGCCGCGGCGGCCACCGAACGGGTGGTGACACCGGCCGGCCCGGCCTCGACAGCCAGCGATTCGGCAGCGTCGAGCACCGCATCGAGATCGTAGACACGAGGCCGGGGCACCGGCCCACAGTAACAGAGCGATTGCTCCGTTACTGTGGGGCGGGAGCGCGGCCCGTTACGGTGGGTAGATCTCCTTGACGGTCCCGTCGGGGTTGACCTGCATGTATCCGGTCCCTGGCGCGGTGGAGTGAATCGACAGGCCCAGGTTGCCACCCTCTTCACCCTCGATGATCAGGTAGGTCGACGTCCCGGGCTCGGCGCCCAGTTGCTGCGGCGCGCCGGCCAGCGTGGCGGCCACCGCCTGCTCGTTGATCGCACCGAGGTCCGCCAGCACATCGAACGAGCTGGTGCTGGTGTCCGAACCCCACTTGCTCCAGCTTCCGCCGCGGTACATGAAGCTCTGGTCGACGTGCTTGTTCGTGGGAGAGACGCGGTCCATGATCGCGTAATCCGGATAAACCACGAGCTTGAAACCCATGGTGTCGCCGAACTTCGCCTTGATGGTCCCGATGAGGTTGGTCAGGCCGTCGGCGGTCTGCAGCTGACTCGGCGGCGTCGACGCCGCGGTAGAGGCGGGCGTCGACATGCCACCGCTCGGGTACCCGCCTGTTCCGCCCGTGCCGGTGGGCATCGACGGAAATTGCTGTGCACTGGGCTGATTCGAGGCCATGGGCTGCTCGGCCGAGCCGCTGTCGGACCACATCACGTAGCCGATGACGGCACCACCGAGGATGATCGCCGTGACCAACGCCGCGACGATCACCACCGCCGAGTTACGCCACCACGATTGTGCCGGTTGAACATTCGTCATCTGTGGCGACCACTGGGCGGAACCGGGCGCGCTCTGGGCCGGGGTGGCGTACAGCGTGTGCGCATGCGCGGGGTAGGCCTCGGGCCCCGTCGGGGGATAGGGCGCCGGTGCGGCGGTCCACGCCGGGGGCGCTACCGGCTGACCGGATTGCAGCGGCGCGGTCAGCGCGGCCCGGGCGGCGAGCGCCAGATCCTTGGCTGTCGCATAACGCTTTTCGGGATCCTTGGCCATGCCGCACGCGATGACGTGATCCATCTGCGGTGATATCCCCGGCCGCAGCGCCGAAGGCCGCGGCGGATCGGAGTAGAGGTGGCTGGTGATCTGCCGCTCCATGCTGTCGCCAGGAAACGGGGGTGCCCCGGTGAGACATTCGTGCAGCACGCAGGTCAGCGCATAGATGTCGGACCGGGCGTCGCACCGATCACTGGTGAAGCGCTCGGGCGCCATGTACGCGACGGTGCCGATGGTGGCGCCGGTGTGCGTCAGCTTGGTCTCGTCGGCGGCGCGCGCGATACCGAAGTCGATGAGGTACGCGAAATCGTCTGGGGTGACCAGGATGTTCGCAGGTTTGACGTCGCGGTGTACCAGGCCGACACCATGCGCGGCGCCGAGCGCGGCGGCGATCTGCTCGGTGATCGAGACGGCGCGGTCGGGCGTCAGCGGGCCATCGGCCAACAGCTGCTGGACGGTCTTGCCGTCGATCAGCCGCATCGTCACGAAGAGCCGGTCGTCGATCTCACCGAAATCGTGGATCGGCACGATGTGCGGCTCGTCCAGACCGGCCGCGGCGTGCGCCTCCCTGCGGAAACGCACCTGGTACTGCTCGTCGTCCGCGAACGTCGGGGGCAGCACCTTCATCGCGACGACCCGCTTCATGGTGGTGTCGTAGGCCTTCCAGACCTCACCCATGCCGCCGCGGCCGAGCAGCTCAATCAGCCGGTAACGGCCGAACGGTGTCCCATCCACCGGCTAACCATAAGAGGCGGCCGCCTCCGCTGCCAGGGGTGGGCTATGCGCGCACCCTGCGACGATAGGTGACTTTGTCGAATTCCCGGCCGTGTTCGTCGACTGCGGTCACGTCCATTTCGCTGAGCAGCTGCCCGGGCCTGACGTCGACCCGGATGAAGGCGTAGTTACGGAAACGCACCCGCGACCAGCCGACCGCCTCGGCCTTCTTCTTCCCTTCGGCGGTCCAGACATAGCTGTTCGGCACGAACGTGTCGGGAACCTCGTGGCCGCGGTAGCTTTCCGGCTCACCCGGCTGGAAGCCGTAACGCGGCCGGCCCGCGCAACCCACCGTGTAGTAGACGGTGCCGTCGGTTTCGGGCTCCACGATGGAGTTGTCGCCGGCAACCTTGGTGGGGCGGTCGGCGCGAATCGGGTCGGTGCGTTCGTAGACGTGGTTGTGTCCCTGCAGCACCAGATCGACCTGGTAGCGGTCGAACAACTCGCACCAGGCCGCCCGCACGCCGCCGTCGCTGGCATGCGAGTCGGTGGTCGAGTAGGCGCAGTGGTGGAAGAAGCAGACAACGAAGTCGATGTTGGGATCGGCCCGGTAAGCCGCCAAGGTGCGCTCGACCCAGGAGTTCTGGGCACCGTCGGAATAGCCGGTGTTGGAACGGATTTCGAAGCTGACGTCGTTGGCGTCGAGCGACAGCACCGCGACATTGCCGTACGTGAACGAATACACCGATGGGCAGGCCGCCGGGCCGTTGTCCGGAAAGTCCATGCGCGCCAGGTGGCCGCCGTACCCATTGCTCGGATACGCGGCCTCCATGTCGTGGTTGCCGGTCGCGAACATCCACGGCGTGCTGGCCGCACTGGCCTCGATGGAACCCAGGTAGACGTCCCAGACGAACGGGTTGTACTTGTCGAAACCGGGTGCGGGTTTGGCGCCCGAAGCCACGAACGACAACGGCTTGCCGCCGCCCGACGGATCGGCGTAGGCGATATCCCCGGCCAGCAAGTGGAATTCGGGGTTGGACGCGACGATCTGGTTGAACACGTTGGCGGTGTGCGGGACGTCGGGCTCGTTGTCCGGCTTGTAGTAGCTGTCGTCGTAGTCGCCGCGCTTGAGCCCGGGCGGCTGGCGCGGGGTGTCATCAGTGCCCTGATCGCCCATCATGGTGAACCGGAACGGCGCCAACGCCTTTCGCACACTTGGCATCGCCGTCCTGGCCGACCGCACGTCGCTGACGAATCCGTCCTCGGTGCGCCACCGGTAGAAGTGCGCGGTGCCGGCGGACAACCCGTCGACCGGAACGTGGGCATAGAACTGTTCAGCCGCCAGGACGCCGCGGTCGCTGGTGGGAATCTGGGTGACGAGATTGCGTACCTCGGCCTCCATGGTCGCGCCCAGCTGATCGGTGGGCCCATGGTCGACGAACACCTTGGTGCTGCCGGGGTTCCGCGACAGCTGCGCGGCCAGCCTCAGCTGCTTGGCGGCGTCGCCGCCGAAGCCGACCCGACGGTTCGCGACGCTCAGTGGCGCGTCCTGTGCGTACGCGCGGCGCCCAAACGGCGCCAGGCCCAGGGCCGCCACCGCTGCGGCGGCCGCCGATCCACGCAGGAAATTCCGTCGCGATACGCGGTGCCGACGCAGGTACTGCCGGTGCCAGTCGTATTGCTCGGCGATGGTCATGGTCGACGACAGGTCGTCAGGGATGCCCGTGTCCGGGATTTCACCGGCGGCGGTCAGTCGGGTGGCACGCACCCGTCGATCGTGACCCAGCACGGTCCGTCTCGCGAGCCCGACACCGGAATCAGGGCCGAAGTTCAGCCGGGATTCACGGAATTGCGATCAACTACGCGGCCGCCGGACCAGGTGCGCCATACGCTGAACCCATGAGTCACCCCGCACCGGTACGGATGACGGTCGCGGTCCTGGCCGCGGCGGTGAGCGCCTGCACCACAGGCACCGGGCAGCCGACGACCACCACGGCGACCACCGCCACCACCGCCGCCGCCGCCACCGCCGCGACCACCGCGACGACCATCCGCGCCGACGCAGCGTGCGCCGGTTTCACAGCGCAACAGTTCGTCGGTGACTGGACCAGCCCGAATGACCCGGCCACCACGACGCTGACGCTGGACGGCGCCCTGCGGTCCCGCGGAGTCGGCGACGAGTCGGGCACCTGGAGCGTGCGACCCATCGGCCAGACACCGGGCTCCGGTCAGCTACCCGATGACTCCATATGCGTGTTGTGGCTGCACTGGAACAGTCCAGCGCCGGCCTTTGACGCCTACTACGTGCCGTTGAAAGTGACCGACACGCAGCTGCAGCTGAGCTATGTCGGGCGGGGCAACACTTTGACCTGGATCCGTGCCGCCGGCTCACCTTGACGCTCTTTGTGATCTAAAAGTCTTGGATTGTCCCGAACACTTTCTCAGCAGGGCCTCAGTTGACGACGGCACCGTGGAGACATCCAGCGCGAAAGCGCCTGTCTTACCGACGTTTCGAGAAAGTAGCCAACGCCAATGAGACACCCGACCGATCAGCCGGACAACCAGCACGTCTGGTCCCGCCAATACGCGGCTGACCAGGAAAAAATCGTCCAGTGGAGCCAGGACCGGTACCGGCGCCCCCACGTATCCGACGCGCACACCCAGCCGTTGCGGACACCGCACGGGCAGCAGAACCCGCAGTTTTACGGCGCGCCCGTCCCGCCGCGGCCGGCCAAGCGGTCACGGTCCGGTCTGATGGCGTTCGGGATCGCTGCCGTGGCCATGGCAGCCGGTGCTGCCGGCACCGTGGCCGTGGTCGACCACTACGGCAACACCGCCCCCAACGCCAGGGCGCCGATCACCGCTGCGCTCGGAAATCACTCGCAGCCAATACCGTCCGCGGCGGCGGCGCCCGCGGCGCCGGCCGCGGCCGCGCCGGCCGGGTCCGTTGAGTCGGTGTCCGCCAAGGTGCTGCCGAGCGTGGTGAAACTGCAGATCCAGTCCGGCCAGCAGAGTGAAGAAGGCTCGGGCATCATCCTCAGCGCCGACGGGCTCATCCTGACCAACAACCACGTCGTAGCCGCAGCCAACCAGGCCGCCGGCGGCCAGGATTCGATGCCGGCTCAATCCCTTCCCGGCGGCCGCCTGCCGCGTGGCATGTCCCCGTTCGGCCAGCTCCCCGGCGGTGCACTGGACGGTCCCGACGCTCAGGACCCGAGCCAGGGCGGTCCCGCCACCGCTCCGTCGGGCCGAGTGAGCCAGGGCCTCAAGGCCACCGTCACCCTCTCCGACGGCCGCACCGTGCCGTTCACCGTGGTCGGCGCCGATCCGGCCGACGACATCGCGGTCGTCAAGGCGCAGGGGGTGTCCAACCTGACCCCGATCAGCATCGGATCGTCCAAGGACCTGCGCGTCGGGCAGAACGTCGTCGCGATCGGCTCGCCGCTGGGTCTGCAGGGCACCGTCACCACCGGCATCATCAGCTCGCTGAACCGTCCGGTGAGTACCGGTGACGAGCAGACCGGGCAGCAGTCCGTGATGAGCGCCATCCAGACCGACGCCGCGATCAACCCCGGCAACTCCGGTGGCGCGCTGGTCGACATGAACGGCAACCTGATCGGTGTGAACTCGGCGATCGCGTCGCTCGGTGGCGGCCCGGATTCCGGTGGCGCCCAGCCCGGTTCGATCGGTCTCGGCTTCGCCATCCCGGTCGACCAGGCCAAGCGCATTGCCGACCAACTGATTTCGACCGGCACCGTGCAGCACGCCTCGCTCGGCGTGAAGCTGGCCACCAACAACAACGCCCAGGGCGCGACCGTGGCGGGTGTTGTCGCCGGCGGTCCCGCCGCGGCGGCCGGCCTGGACAAGGGCGCCGTGATCACCAAGGTCGACAACCAGCCGATCGACGGTCCCGAAGCGCTCGTCGCGGCGATCCGGTCCAAGGCGCCCGGCGACAACGTCACCGTGACGTACGCCGATCCGTCCGGAGCGGAACGCTCCGTGCAGGTGACTCTGGGGCAGACGGAGGCTTAGGCCGACCTAGCACGTCCTGCTCCCCATCCTGTGAGGGTTGTGTACGCGGAACCCGAGATATGCGTACACAACCCTCACAGACGTATTTCGGCCTCCGAAGCCAACCGGATTCCAATCGCGCCGCCCTAGGCTCTTCGTGTCGACCTTTCCGGAGGGGCCATGCGCGTCGAATACCTCGTGGTGCTGATCGCCGTCATCGTGATCGTGGACACCGGGATTCTCGTGGTGCTGCTACGCAAGCGCCGCGTCCGGCAGGCGTCGCGCGGCACAACGGAGACCACCGCAACCGAACTCGGCATCACCGGCCCCGCCAAGACATCCGCCGCACCCGTCCTGGCGAAAGTGTTCCTGTCGCTGGGGCTGTCGTTGGCCGTCGCAGCCGGTGTCAGCGCAGGATTTGTGGCCTACGACAATTCCGATGACAGTCACGCCGAGGGCACCGTCATCGAATTGGTGCCCAGTGGCCGCGGTAGCAGTCCCCGGTACCGGGCGCGCGTGGAATTCACCACGGCTGCGGGCGTTCCGGTTCGTTTCCTCAGTTCGGTGAGCAGCAATCCGCCACCGGCCCAGGTCGGCGAGCATGTGGACATTCGTTACGACGCCGGCAACCCGCACGGTGCCCAGATCAACACCTACTGGCAAGTGTGGTTCCTGCCGACGCTCCTCGGCATCATCGCAGCGCCATTCCTGCTGGTCGGTACCGGATTCGCGGTCGTGAGCCGCGCGAGCCGCAAGCGCGGCCCGCAGATCATCTGATCGGGCGATTGCATTCAGCAAATTGCCAGGTTAACCGGGATGTCACAGCTGACTCTCAGATGTATGGTCTCCCCAGTTCCACATTTGCTGTGAATCGGGGAAGATGGCGCAATATTTCCTCTCGGGTGCAGTGATGGCCCGCGCCGACGGCGCGCCGGCGGCGCTCGGCGGCCCGAAGCAACGCTGTGTGCTGGCGGTGCTACTGGCAAACCACGGCACCGTGGTCAGCATCGACCGCCTGATCGACGCGGTCTGGGGCGACGACCCACCGGCGAAGGCGCTGGCCTCGGTGCGTTCGTACATGGCGAACCTGCGGCGCGTCCTCGATCCCGCCGCCGACGGCGCCAACGAACCGGACGGGCGCCGCGCCGACGTCCACAACCAGCGCCTGGCCTCGCATCCGCACGGCTACCAGCTGAATCTGCTCCCGGGCGACACCGTCGATCTGTTCAGCTTCGAAGACCTGGTGGCAGGCGGCCGGAGCGCACTGATCCGGAACTCCGCCGAGACGGCTGTCGGGATGCTGACCGAGGCGCTGGCGTTATGGCACGGAGATCCGTTCGGCGAGTTCGCCTATCACGAATTCGCCGCCCCTGAGGCCATCCGCTTCTCTGCCCTGCGCTCCACCGCCATCGAGGCCCGCTTCGACGCCGCCCTGCAACTCGGCGGCGGCGGTGAGCTGGTGCCCGAGATCGAGGGTGCGCTGGCAGAACACCCTCTCCAGGAACGACTCTGGGGTCATCTGATGCTCGCGCTGCATCGCGCGAACCGGACTGCCGATGCGATCCAGGCGTTCGAACGAGCCTGCACCACGCTGGATCGCGAAATCGGCACTCGGCCCGGCGAAGGCCTACAGACCCTCTTCGAGAAGATCCGCGACGGCGCTCCCGAACTGAATGTCGCGCCAACACCGCACGTGCCCGATCTGTCTCCCGACACCGCCGCTCCGCCACCGTTCTTCGGCCGCGACGCCGAACTCGGCAGCGTCGCGGCCGCGATACGTCGTGGGCAGTCCGGCGCCGGTGGTCTCACGCTGGTGACGGGCGACGCCGGAATCGGCAAAACGTCCTTGGCGCAGGCGACCGTCGACCGCGCGGCTGCTTCAGGGCTGACGGTAGCGTGGGCGAGCCATCCGAGCAGCGTCAAACTGCCCCTGTTGTGGACGTGGATCCAGTTGCTGCGCCAGCTCGGCACCGAACTGGGACCGGAAGCGCGGCGGGCCGTGCTACACGAGGCGCCCGGCGTCGTCACCGCACTTGTGCCGGAATGGCACGGCGACGACGACCTGGCCTCGGCCAGCCGCTTCGCCCCAACGGGTTTCACGCTCGTGGAACGAATCGTGACGGCGCTGCGGGCGCTCTCCGCCATCAAGCCCCTGCTGCTCGTCATCGACGACCTGCAGCGGGCGGACCCGGCGTCGCTCAACACACTGGTTCTGCTCGCCGGGGAGTTCCCGCGTCTGCCGATCCAGATAGTCGGAAACTGGACGTTCTTCGGCGCCGACCGTCCGATGAACCGGTCGGCCTTCGAACGCCTCGTCCGTTCCAACGACGCAGTCACGATGCACCTCGACGGCATCGACTCGACCTCCGCCGCGCACTTGATCGACGCCGTCGCCGGCCGTGAAATCCCGCCTGCAGTCTCCGACGAAGTGTGGCAGCAAGCCGGTGGAAACCCGTTCTACATCAAGGAACTCGCCCGCACTCTCGGCACGGATGGAGCGCCGCAACGCGACCACCCGGCACTGTCGGATGCCGTCGTCGGCGTCGTCGGCCGCCGGCTCAGCGTGCTGGATCGGCCGAGCCGTCGCGTGCTCAGCGCCGCCGCCGTCGTCGGGCCCGAATTCGGTGTCGCGGACCTGGCCGACATCGTCGACCTGTCGATCTCGACGGTGCAGAGCCGGCTTCGGCCGGCGTACGAGACGGGACTGCTCGACGAATTGCCCGAGCGGCCGGGTGCCTATCGGTTCAGCCACGGGCTGGTCCGCGACGCGCTCATCGCGCAACTGGCCACCACCGACCGCACCAGCGTCCACGCGGCCATCGCCACCACCAGGACTCCGACGCTCGCCACCGCCGCCTACGAACTCGTGATCGCGGCCGCCGACCACGCCTGGCGCGCCGGCGCCGAACTGAATCCTGACGTCGCGCTCAGCATTCTGGAGACGTCGATTCCCCGGGCACTGAATCGTTCGGCGTACCACGACGTCGCCGGGTTGGCCGAACATGCACTGCAGATCTGCGAACGGCTACCGGCCAAGCCCGAACACCTGGACCGGCAGGCCACGCTGTGGCTGCATCTGGCGGGCGCACGCGGAATCCTCGAAGGGCAGGCCAGCAAGTCCGCCACCGCGGCGGTCCAGCGCGCCTTCGAGATCGGGCAGGAGGTCAAGGGGCGCAGCTTCTACGGCGCCATCGCCATGCAATGCCTCATGCTGTGCTGCCACGGGCGCATCGACGAGGCCGAGATCATCGCCAACGGCCTGCAGGACCAGTACGACAAGTCCGGAGATCCGGTAATCGGCGTCGTCAACGACTTCGCGCACATCATGGTGTACTCGCTGCGCGGTGAGACCGACCTGTTGATCGCCACCGGTCATCACATGATGACCAACTTCCCGCCGCCCGAGACGGTGACCGATCCCCTTCATTTCTTCCATCCGCGCGTGTACTGCTGGATGGCGCTGGCCGAGGCGGTGCGCGGGGATCAGGATGCGATGCGCGAATATCATCGTCGCGCACTGCATCTCGCGCAGAGCCGGGGGGATGTCTTCAACATCCTGGCGGCCAAGCTGACGTATGTCGAATGCGCTGCCATCCTCGGCGTCGTCGACGGCACCGCCGAACTGGCCGACCAGGTCGACGCCGAATTCTGTGCGGCAGGCGGCCAGCAGTGGGCGGCGACAGCCCGCATCATCAGCGTATGGGCCCAGACCCTCAGCGGCGGGGATATCGACCCCGACGTCGCGCGGCAGGCGTTTCAGCTGTACACGTCCGACGGGACGACAGCGATGAACACCATCTTCCTGAGTCTGCTGTCGGACATCGAACTGCATCACGGCCGGACCGAAGCCGCCCGCGATTGGCTACAGCAGGCCTGCCGCCTCGCCGATGCCACCGGTGAACGTGCGTACAACCAGATGATCGGCGAGCGACTGGCCTCGCTGTCGATCCAGTCCGTGTGAGATCAGGTCTTTACCGTGCTGTCCGGCAACGCTTCTCGCCACTGACGCCAGATGGCCCGGTCCGTCATCAGGTCGAGCACGCTGCCGAATCCCGATGGATACACCAGTGAGACAAGCCATTTGCGCGAATCGCCATGACTCACCTCGCAGCCACCGCGGTAGAACTGTCGGAGCCACTTGAGATTCAGAGCGTTCCGCGGGAAGTCGAAGATCACGACCTCCTCTCCCGCGGACAGCTTCGCCTGGTAATCGGTGAGGCCCAATTCCTCATCGACCCATTTCGCATATTCGGACGCAAGGCACCGCACGCGGGTATCCGTCAGTTCCAACTCGACGTTCACCCACCAGGTGTTGGCTTTGCTCTTGAGTAGATACGCCTTGGTCCGTGGTGGCGCTGTCGTCATCTACTGGGTGATGGCGAGAGATTTGTCGATGGAGTCCAGCGCCTGGAACAGCTCTTGACCCTGGGCTTCATCACTGGTCGCGTTCATCTGCAGGACATAGAGCCCGTCATTGCCCTTGAAGACGACGGTCTCCTGGCCGAATGCGGCCTTGCCGCTGGGCATGTCGTAGGTACCGGCGATCCGGAACGCCGGGAATCCCGCTGAGGTGCCCGGTTCCTCACCCGCCGATGAGAAACCTGGCAGGTTCTTCGCCTCCCCGCCCGCCAGCGACAGGAGCTTGTCCGGATCCACCGGGCCGTCCAGCCGGGACACCAGCGCAATGATGTTCGGCGTGTAGGCCAGATTGTCGGCGCCGGGTCCGCTGTAGACGATGGCGCCGTAGGCGTAATCCGGGGTGTCGTCCCCTGCGTTCTGCCAGCCGTCGGGGAACTGGATCTCGACCTTCGGGGCGCCCGCATCCGTCCGGTGAATCGGCGTCTCCTGGATCTTCTGCTGCGTGATGTAGTCGGCGATGGTCGGATTCGCAGAACCTGGTGTGGCGTCAGGCACCTTGCGGGGCTTGAGCTTGGGCGCTGCCTTTACCGACGACGAACTGGAGCTACTGCTGCTGCTCGAACTGGACGTGCTGGAGCTGCTGCTCGAACCCTTGTCCTTGTCACCGCCACAGGCGCCCAGCGTGATACTCAGGCACACCGCGGCGGCGACGGCGATGGCAGGTCGATGCGACATCTGCATCGTGACTCCTCAGGGGTAGACGGGGACGTCGGTCACGTCCTCGGCGTCACGATATGGACGGCGGATTGGAATTCCGTTGAATCCGGCACGCCAGGTGGTTGGAAAGCCGACGCCACCAACCCGACCTGAGTGAGCTTCCAACCGGATTCCAACAACACGGCGCTAACTTTTGCCGTCCGGCTTGAGAGGTGCGGCGCCGGTGGTTGGCGCCCGAACTTGGAAGGGGTTGGCGACATGACCAACACAACGTGTCAGAGGCTCGTTCTGGCGTCTGCGATCACGGTTGCCGTGTTCGGCGCTGCGGCCTGCTCCAGCGGGACGCCGTCGGTGAGCAAGAAGGACGTCGAGAGCCAGATCGTCACCAAGATGACAGGCGCCGACGGCAAGAAGGCGGACTCGGTGACCTGCCCCGAAGATCTCGCGGGCCAGAAGGGCGCCGAAACCAACTGCACCATGAAGGTCGGCGACAAGACCAGCACCGTCAACGTCACGGTCACCAGCATCGAGGGTGACCAGGTGAAGTTCGACATGGTTCAGACCATCGACAAGGCGCAGGTCGCCAGCCAGATCAGCGACCAGCTGGGCCAGCAGTTCGGGACCAAACCCGAATCCGTGACGTGCCCGGACAACCTGAAGGGTACGACCGGCGCCACGCTTCGTTGCGAGCTCAAGGACAGTGGCCAGACCTACGGCGTCACGGTCACCGTCAACAATGTCGACGGCTCCGACGTGAACTACGGGTTCAAGGTCGACGACAAGCCCAAGTCGTAGCGGATGGGAATCCACCGGGCCCTCCGGCGGGCCTGTGCACTACTGGCCGTCTGCGCCCTGGCTGTTGCCGGCTGCGGCGAGAAACAACTGAAGCCGCAGGCATCGGCATCGTCGACGAAGCCGATGGCCCCGCCTGCCGAGATTCACGGCGACACCTCGGATCCCGTGAACAAGATCGTCGCCCAAGCCATCGGCGACATCCAGGCGTATTGGCAGAACGAGTTTCCCAAGCTCTACGAGAAGGACTACACGCCGGTCAAGGGCGGCTTCTACGCCGTGTACCCGTCGAAGGGGACTCTGGCGCCTTGTGCCGAGTCGCCAGATGACATCGCCGGCAACGCGTTCTACTGCGCCAAGGCCGACGATGTCGCCTGGGATGCCGAGGGACTGCTGCCCAGCTTGCGAAAACGCTTCGGCGACTTCGTTATTCCGGTTGTGTTGGCTCATGAGTGGGGCCACGCCATCCAGGCGCGGTCCAACTTTCAGGGCGAGACCGTGACCAAGGAGATTCAGGCCGACTGTTTTGCCGGAGCCTGGGCCGCACACGCCAAAGACACCTTCAACCCCAGCGCCGACGATATGGACAACGCGCTCGCCGGTTTCCTGTTCCTGCGCGATGAGCCGGGTACCGCCAAACATGATCTGAGTGCACACGGCAGTGGGTTCGATCGAGTGAACTCGTTCCGCACCGGGTTCGACAACGGACCGAAGGCCTGCGCCGATTACCGCAACGGCAACCCGGTGGTGGTAGAGCTGCCGTTCAACGATGCCGCCGACCAGGCGTCCGGGGGCGATGCCCCGTATGACGCGATAATCGCGGGCGTCCCAGCGGATCTCGAGGATTACTTCACGCAGTTGATCCCCGAGCTGACCGGTGGCAAATACGACTGGACTCCGCTCGCGGCGCCGCGCAAGATCGATCCCGACAAGGCGCCCGACTGCGGCGGCAAGTCGATGAAGGGCTCGGTGCTGTACTACTGCGTGGACGACGACTATGTCGGCTTCGACAACGTCAAGACGATGCCCGACATTTATGACAGCGGCGGCGATTTCTCAGTGGCGACGCTCATCGCGACACAGTACGGGCTGGCCGCCCTGATGCGAATGGGTCAACCCGCGGACAAGAAGCAGACCTCGCTGCGCGCGGACTGTTTGGCCGGTTCCTGGGCTGCCAGCATCCTGCTGCACAACCGCCCCAACAGCAGGTACAGCCTCTCACCAGGCGACTTGGACAAGGCCGTCGCCGCCCTGCTGCTCTACCGCACCGACGGCGGTGATGTCGAGCACCACGGCCAAGGAACCGAACGCATCGACGCCTACCGCCGCGGGGTGTACGACGGTGCCGAGCCCTGCCTGACCCTTTGACGCTGAACCACTATCGGCTTCTCGGCCTCGCCGTTGGTTCAAACGCATCACCCGGCTCCTCGACAGAACCGAGCCGCCCCGCAGGCTCTTGGCGGATGGCATCGCCGGACGCATCCTGCCCTAGTTGTAACTCTTGGACAGGTTGTGAACGGCGTGGTGAGCGGAAATAGGTGAGGACCTCCGGTATCGCTGTGGTTACCACACACACATCGATCACCGAGAGGTCCTCGTGTCTCACCGTAATGCCTTCCTGACTCCGCGTGGCCGTTTGGCTCTGGCTCAGTGTGTTGTTGATGACCGATGGCCGCTGGCTCGTGCTGCCGAGCGATTCCAGTGTTCGAGGGCCACGGCCAAGAAATGGGCCGATCGCTACCGCGCTGGAGGTAAGCAGGCGATGGCCGATCGCTCCAGCCGCCCGCACCGTAGCCCGCGGCGCCTGGCGCAGCGTCGCGAGCGCCGGATCATCAAGGTGCGCTTCACCCGTCGCTGGGGCCCGCACCGCATCGCGGCGCACCTACGGCTGCCCCGCTCGACTGTGGAGGCGGTCCTGCGCCGCTACCGGATGCCGCTGCTGCGTGATCTGGACCAGAACACCGGGTTGGTCGTGCGC
Organism: Mycolicibacterium sp. HS_4_1; assembly: GCF_054515875.1. NCBI lineage: Bacteria > Bacillati > Actinomycetota > Actinomycetes > Mycobacteriales > Mycobacteriaceae > Mycobacterium > Mycolicibacterium sp. HS_4_1. The sequence continues at coordinate 65,943 of NZ_CM137261.1, read as the reverse complement.
CGACCCAAACCTCACCGCTACGAGCATCCCGCGCCCGGAGACCTGGTCCACGTCGACATCAAAAAGCTCGGTCGCATCCCCGACGGCGGTGGGCATCGCAAACTCGGGCGCCAAGCCGGACGGCGCAACCGCAGCGGGGCCGGCTACGCCTACCTGCACCATGCCGTTGATGACCACTCGCGGTTGGCGTACTCGGAGATCCTCGGCGATGAGCGCAAACAGACCGCCGCCGATTTCTGGGTCCGGGCCAACGCCTACTTCAATGGTTACGGCATCACTGTTAAGCGGGTGCTGACCGATAACGGATCATGCTATCGGTCAAAGGTTTTCGCTACCGCGCTCGGCGATGGCATCAGCCACAAGAAGACCCGGCCGTACCGTCCCCAAACCAACGGCAAGGTCGAACGATTCAACCGGACCCTGGCCACCGAATGGGCCTACGCACGCACCTACCTATCAGAGGACGAACGCGCCGTGACCTATCCCCACTGGCTGCATCACTACAATCACCATCGACCCCACAGCGGCATCAAAGGCAAGACACCCATCGACCGCCTACGCGTTCACAACCTGCCTGTGAAGAACACCTAGTCCGTCGCACCTTCCAACGTGTGCCCGGCCATGGCCGCCAGAACCCGGTGGGCCCGGGCCACCATCGCCGCGGCGGGCTCCTCGGGATGCTTACGCCAGAAGAGCATCAGCGCAGACACCATGTGCTCCCACACGCCGGTGGCGGCGACCAGATCGACGGGATCCGTCAGGCCGACGCCCCCGAGCGACCGCGACACTCCCGCGAAGGCCTGCTCACGCAAGATCGTCCGCTGCTCCCGCGCCGCGTCCCGCGCCGGACCGTGGGGGACCGACCGGTCGAACAGCACATGCCAGTCGCCCGGGTGCCCTTCGAACGTCGTGAAGATCGCCGCCAGCACCGGCTCACCGGCGGCGGCACCGGCCCCCGCCAGGTGATCAGGGGACTTGAGCGCGGCGGCGACCGCCTGCTCGATCTGGTTTCCGATCCTGGTGACGCACGCTGCGTAGACGGCCTCTTTGGACCCGAAATAGCTGATGATGAGCGTCTTGGAGACGTCGGCCTGGGCGGCGATGGCAGCCAGGGACGCACCTGCGTAGGTAGCCCGGCTGAATTCGGCGATCGCCGCCTCGATGATGAGCTGCTCGCGCTCGCCGCGCGGCACACCTTTGGTGCCGGTTCTGCCGCTGACGGGGCGCGAGGTCATCCGGACAGCCTAATCAGCAGGCCCGCACCTTCGAGCCGCCGTCGATCATCACCCGGGACGAACGCGCCGATTCAGGCCGGCTGGACGTCGATCCACTCCAGGTAGGCACTGCCCTTGACTGGCTCGTTGTGCCAGGTGCCGGCGTAGGAATACGCGGTGGCGTACCCCGGCCCGTGGCCCAGGCGCCACGGCGCGTCGACGGTGCCGACCAGGGCCAGAATTTCGTCTCCGCCGTCACGAACCGACCATTTGAACTTGCGGGGGCGACGCATCGTGTCACCGCGGTCGTCGACGAGGGGCTCGCCGTATTCGGTGACCGCGAAGTGGACGTCGCTGTACACCTCGGTCTCGTGACCGAGCACCCGCACATGCGCCAGCTTGCACGCGGTGCGCCCACGGGCGCGGACATCGGTCAGCAATACCTGGGTGCGCTCGTCGAGATTGATGATCTGGTAGGTGAAGAAGTCCAGCGGCAGTTTGAGTCGCGCCGGTATCGGACGGCGCGTAGCTGCTTGGTGCGTACGGATTCTGGCGTATTCGAAGGTCCCGAGTCCACTGACCTCGACGCCGTCGACCGTGCCGGTGTAGGGCGCCAGCAGGCTCAGGTGGTCGTAGAGCGGTGACTTCACGAAGTACGAGACCTGGTCCGTGACCTTGAGTTTCAGGTCGACGTCGAACTGGGGGTAGCGGCCGCGGACGACGACGTCGGGCAGTGCGACATTGATCGCCAGGTCCTCGGCCCATCGCATCCGGCGGGCGTCGCCGGTGAACCAACAGTCGGTATGCATGTCGTACGCCCGGAAGAAACGCTGCTCCGCATGCGCCGTCGAGGAGAAGACCGTGGTGGTGTTCCGCGCGTCGCGGGCAGCCAGGTGGTCGAGGTCGAACAGTTCACTGCCCGAGGCACCAAGCAGCGTCATCGTGTTCAGATACCGGTACGGGTCCGGCAGGTCTGGGATGAAGACACCGAAATGTGTTACGCCCCAAGCCCGGGATACGTCGTGGGGGCGGAGAATCTCGGGCGCGTCGAACGGCCGGCGCGATGCCGGCAGGCGGTTGTCTACCAGCGGCAGCATGCCGTCGATGACGGCGCGCGACAGCGCGCGGGAGATCATGTGTTTCGTCATGGGGTCCTTGCCTGGGTTGCGCTGACGCCGGTCAGGTGAGGGCCGCGAGAGCGCGGTCCGCGGTGGCCGGGGAGATGAGATCGATCGTCGGCAGCACCGCGCGCAGCACTGCGGGGCTGACCTCCACCGGCTGATGAGTGACTGCCCGGATGATCCAGCGTCCGGCTTCTTCTGCCGACAGCGCCGCGGCATTCTCGTATTCGGCTGTGGGCGCGATCATTTCAGTGCGTACCAGCGGAAAGTAGACGTTGGTGGCGCAGATGCCGGGATGGGGCCGCTCGGCATTCAGACTTCGACCGAAGATCGCCAGCGCGCTCTTCGACGCGGCGTATGCGGAGAACCGCGGAAATGTGTTGGCGTACAGACCCCAGGTGCAGACGTTGATCACCTGTCCGCGGCCCCGCTCGATCATGCCGGGCAGCAGTCCCAGGCTCAGTTGCACGGCGGCCAGGTAATTCAGGGACATCGTCCGCTGGTAGTCGTGCAGCCGGTCGGTGGCGTCGACGATGCTGCGGCGAATCGAGTGGCCGGCGTTGTTGACCAGGACGTCCACCCGCTTATCGGCGAGATCCTCCAGCAGGCGGGCGGTGGCGTCCTGATTGCTCAGATCACAGGTGCGCCAATAACATCCGGTTGCCTCTGCCAGCGTCCGCAACTCGTCCTCACGGCGGGCAACGGCGATGACGGTGGCGCCGCGAGCGCTCAGCTGAGTGGCCGCCTCGCGGCCGATGCCGGCCGAGGCACCCGTGACCACGACGGTCAGGTCGCTGACATCGCGGCCCGGCCCGGCCAGTGCGGCATCGAGCCGCTCGGGCAACAGGGTTCGGCGCTGGACGAGATCGACGATGGCATTGCGAATGGACATGGCTACCTCCCGGGCCGGTGCGCTCACCGGCACGCGGGCGATATTACCAGATGGTCACTTTGTGCCGCCGGCGGCCGCCGAAGCGAAGAGCTGCGACGCGGTCGCGGTGGCGTGCTGGTGACCGAAATCGACCGCGACCGTGCGCTCTATGCATCTATTCGTGTCCCTTCGCGCGAACAGTCCCAAGCTCGGCCGCAGCCACCTAACCCCCGTCATCGGCAGCAGAATATTTTGTTCGTCCTCAATTGAATCCGCAGTTGTGGGACGGTGACCGTGTGTCGGATATTCCGCGGCGCACGCTGGGACGTGGCGCTAAGTTGGCCGGACTTTCGCTGGGGGCTGCCGGTCGAGCTGCACTGGGCTGGGGCCAGCGGCTCGGCGGCGGCGATGCGGAACTGATCGCCGAACAGTGGTCCGCGCGCAGCGCCGAGCAAGTCTTCGCAGTGCTCGGCGAACTCAAAGGCGGGGCAATGAAGTTCGGCCAAGCCATGAGCATCTATGAGGCCGCGATACCCGAGCGCTTCGCCGCACCGTATCGCGACGCGTTGACGAAGTTACAGGCATCGGCGCCACCGCTGACTGCCGAAAGGATACATCGAGTGCTCGACCGGCAATTGGGCGTTCGATGGCCCGAACGGTTCGCCGAGTTCGACGACGAGCCGGTCGCGGCGGCCAGCATCGGCCAGGTTCACCGCGCGGTGTGGCATGACGGTCAGCCGGTGGCGGTCAAAGTGCAATACCCGGGCGCCGATACCGCCCTGTTGTCCGATTTGCGTCAACTTGGCCGATTCAGCCGGCTCATCGAGCCATTGTTCCCCGGGCTTGCCGTCCGGCCGATGATTGACGAGCTACGTACTCGGATGGCAGATGAACTCGACTACCGCCACGAGGCCGACAACCAACGACGATTCGCCGCCGCCTTCGACAATGACCCACGGTTCGTGGTGCCCAAAGTGGTCGCGTCAGCCCCGAAAGTACTTATTTCCGAATGGGTTACCGCACGTCCGCTCTCAGATTTGATCACCCGCGGCGACCAGGTATCCAAGGATACCGCCGCGGGCCTGTTATTCGAATTCTGCGGTGCCTCGATGTCGCAACTGGGCGCGCTGCACGCCGACCCGCATCCTGGCAATTATCAGTTAACCGACGACGGTCGGCTCGTGGTGCTCGACTTCGGCGCGGTGGCTTCCGTGCACCGGTCGGCGCTGACGTTTTTGGATACGCTTCGCCTGGCTGAAGTTGCCCGATCGGTGGTGTTATCTGACGTGCAGGATCCACGGTTGCAGACAGTGATGCTGGCTGAGGTCGCCTCCGCCATGCGCGCGATCGGATTCTCTGACCCCGATAACCAGGTGGAGCCCGAGGACGTGCTGTCGTACTTCGGGCCATTCACAGAACCGTTGTGCGCACATCGGTTTCAGTTCAATCGGCAGTGGATGGAGAACCTGGCTCCGCGCATACCTGGGTTGGCACGCGGCCAGGATTTTCTCGCCGGCTCGTCGCTGACCATTGCGAAGGAGCATGTGCTGATGTTCCGCACCCTCGTGGGTGTCGTGGCGGTCGCCTGTCAGCTCGAAGCCGAGGTTGCATTACGCGAGATCGTCATCCGGTGGTATCCCGGTTTCGAAGATCCCAAAATCCCCCCAGATCTCGCTCGTGTGCTCGGATTCTCGAACTAGCTAGTTCAACGGCGACAACGGCCCGTTCACATCCAGCGGCGCGCAACTATCGGCGCCGACGGTCGTCGAGCAGTGCGCTGCCGGGATCACCGGCCGGTATCCCGGTGGGGTGCCGCCGTCGCGGGTGATCTGCGTGTAGGTCGGTACGGCATCGGTCGGCACCCGGCGCAGCGCTGGATCACCTACGGCATCAACCGAATACAGGCCGAACCGGGGGCGGTAGCTGCCCCACTCGTAGTTGTCGACCAGGGACCAGTAGTTGTAGCCGATGATGGGGATGCCGTCGGCCTTCGCGCGCTGCAGCCAGAACACGGTGTCACTGAGGTACTGCGACCGGGTCACGCCGTCGGCTCGCGGTTTGCCGTTGTCGGTGACCATACCGTTCTCGACGACGTAGATGGGCAACCCGGGATACCGCTGGGCGTAGTGGCGGGCCACGTAGTAAATGTCCTCGGGCTGCAGCTTGATATTCCATCGCTGCGCCATGCTCTGACTTGCCGCCGGATTGTCCTTGGCCGTTCCGGTGTAGTAGTCGAAGCCCAGGTAGTCCAGGGTGTCCTTGACCCGGTCGAAGAACGATCCCTCGATGCCCTTCACCCCGAGACCGGTGAACTGCGCGAGCACTTCCGGCGGGATGTAGGCCTCGTTCGTGGTGACCTTCGCCCCCGGGTCGGCATCGTGGGCCGCGCGGTATACCGCGCGGTGCGCGTCCGCGACGCGGTCGAGAAAGGTCGCGAACTGCTCGGGTTTGATGGCGCCCGTGCGTACCTCCATGGCGCCGAACGCCAGGGGCTCGTTGACACTCACCCACAGCACGCCTTGGCCCGCATAGCGTTTGGTGATCGCGGTGGCGAAGTCGTCGAACGCCGCGACGTTGTTGAGGAAGCCACCACGGTCAGCGACCCAGCCGGGGTACACCCAGTGCATGAGCGTGATCATCGGCGTCATGCCGTTCGCGCGCAGCGTCGCGACGACGTCGTCGTAGTAGGCCAGTTCCTTCTCGTCCCACTTACCCGGCTCGGGCATCACCCGCGCCCACTCGATGCCGAGCCGGAACGTGTTGACGCCCATGGCATGTGCGTTGGCAATGTCTTCGCGGTAGCGGTGCCGGAAGTCATCCGCTTGCTTGTAGGGCTCGACTGCCCCAAACGGATCGGCCTGCGGCTTGCCCGCAGCGCGGTCGACGTACCGGCGCCAGTTGCTGTCGGGTGCGTCGCCTTCCACCTGATAGCCCGCGGTCGCGGTCCCCCAGTAGAAGCTGCGGTCCCAGGCCTGGGCCGGCTTGGCCGGTTCCTCCTTGCCCGCGTCCTGTTTGGTGCCGCAGCCGGCCATGCCCATCACGACGGCCGACGCCAGCATCACCCTGATCCACTTCATATTAAAACCGTACATTGCACTGTTTTGAAGTGCGAGTGACGTTGGCTACACGGTCGGGTCAGCTACCCAACCGAGCGGAGGCACCGGCGTCGACGGGCAGGACGGTGCCTGTGATGTGTGCGCTGTCCCGGTGCGCCAGAAACATGACGGCACGGGTGATCTCGGCCGGTTTCATGAACGCCACCGGCTGCAGATGCAAAGAGGCGAACACCGATTCCACGTCGGCGAGCGTCGGGTGGTCCAAATCCGGGCGCATGGCGCCGAACAAGGCATCGTTGAAAGTCATGGGGGTTTCGACGTTTCCAGGCGCGACGGCGTTGACGGTGATCCCGAACCCGCCGAGGTCGTGCGCCGCCACCTTCGTCAGACCGATGACGCCCCATTTGGACGCCGCGTACGCAGCCTGGGCGAAGTTTCCGCTACGCCCGAGCATCGAGGACACCGTGACGATCCGTCCGTACCCGCGCGCCTTCATCCCCGGCGCCACTGCCGCGATCGTGTTGAACGTACCCGTCAGATTGGAGCCGATCACCTCATCCCATTGCGCCGAGGGCACGTCCGGCAGCATGGCGATGGCGCTGACGCCGGCGTTGGTGACGGCGATGTCGATTCGACCGAACTGCGTCTCGACGTCGGCCACGAACCGCTCCAGGGCCCCGCGGTCGCTGGTCGACAATTTCGCGGTCAGACAACGCCTTCCGGCCGCCTCGACCATCTCGGCGGTGGCCGCCAGATCAGCCTCCGTCGCGAGCGGGTATTTGATTTCGTCGTGATTCTCGCAGCGATCGCAGATGGCGATGTCCGCGCCCGCCTCGGCGAGTGCCATCGCGTGCGACCTACCCATACCGCGCGCTCCGCCGGTGATCAGCGCAACGAGGCCATCAAAGTCACCCATACAAACTCCTATTGCAGTATTCGAAAATCTTCTGGACGTGCCCGCGTCAGATGGAGTCGGGCTTGCCGGTCACGACGCAGTGGGTGTGCGTGTAGATGGTGGGCATGCACAGGTTGCAGTGGGTGCACGCGGATCTAACTGGGTTTTCACGGTCTTCTGATCGGATGCGGTTGAGTAGGTCGGGTTCGGCGAGCAGGGCGCGACCCATCGCGACGAACTCGAATCCTTCGGCCATGGCCAGGTCCATGGTGTCCCGGTTGGTGATCCCGCCGAGGAGAATCAGCGGCATCGACAGCTCAGCCCGAAATTGGCGGGCCTGCTCGAGCAGATAGGCCTCGCGGTAGGGGTACTCGCGGAAGAACTTGTGCCCGCTCATTCGGATGCCCCAGCTGATCGGAGGCTTGAAGTTGGCCGCGAATTCTTTCACCGGGGCATCGCCCCGGAACAGGTACATCGGGTTGACCAGCGAGCTGCCCGCGGTCAACTCCAGCGCATCGAGGGCGCCGTCGTCTTCGAGCCATTTCGCGGTCTGCAGCGATTCATCGATCGGGATGCCGCCACGAACCCCATCGGTCATGGTGAGTTTGGCGATCACCGCGATCTGGTCACCCACCGCCTCGCGGACCGCCTGCACGGTGCCGCGCGCGACCTTCGCCCGGTTTTCCAGGGAGCCCCCGAACTCGTCGCGACGCTTGTTGATCAACGGCGACAGGAATGACGACGCGAAGTAGTTGTGCCCCAGGTGCACTTCGACGGCGTCGAATCCGGCGTCGATCGCCAACCTGGCGGCATTGGCGTGGGCAGCCATGATCGCGTCGATGTCGGCGCGGGTGGCTTTGTGGGCGAAGCGCATCGACAGCGGATTGAACAACCGCACCGGGGCCAGGGCGGTGGCCTTGTTGGTGCGGGCGTTGGCGACCGGCCCGGCGTGCCCGATCTGGGCGCTGATCGCCGCCCCCTCACCATGGATCGTCTCGGTGAGCTTGCGTAGCCCGGGGACCGCTTCGGGGCGCATCCACAACTGCCAACCATCGGTACGCCCACCCGGGGACACCGCACAGTACGCCACCGTCGTCATCCCCACCCCGCCCGCGGCGGGCAACTGGTGATACCGGATCAGATCATCGGTGACCAGGGCATTCGGAGTAGCCGCCTCGAACGTCGCGGCCTTGATGATCCGGTTCCGCAACGCCACCGGACCCAGCTTGGCCGGTTGGAATGGGTCCGGCACTGCGGGCCCCTGGGCGGTCGACGTGGCGTCGGCGGTCATGGTGTCAGTATCCCTTCGATAAACCTCTGTGCGACAACATTTCTCGAAATCAAGGCGTCACGGCTTCGCGCCATGCTGGGTGGCGGTGCCGGGCGGAATCGCGAAGGGGTCCGCGGCCTGGCCTGACAGGTTCGCGAGCGCTCCGACCAGGAAGTCTGGGGGATTGACGACCTCGGACAGGTGCGGCATGTTCGGGTCGAGCGCCGAGGTCGCGAGCACGTTCTCGCCGAGGCGGCGCATGGTGAGATCGAATGTCGAGTAGACATTCAGGTAATCGCCGCGCACGGCGTTGCGCAGATATTTCCGGTCGAACGGGAAGGTCGGTATCAGTTCCAGATCGTGGATGAAATCGTCGGCGTTGTCGTTGAGGGCTTTGATGACAGGGAAGACGTCCCTGAAGTCCGCGGCGAAATCGTCTTTGGTCTGTGACACCACGCGCCCGGCAGTGGAGGCGAGCCTACGCAGCGCCGCAAAGGCCGCGACGATGCTGCCGCGATTGCGGTTCAGGACATCGAGTGCGAGCGGAAGCGTCTCCAACGTCCGGCCCAGCGCGCGAGCGTTGCGGGCCAGTACCGCCGCTGTCCGGTCGACGCCCTCGATCGCCGCGACGATGGTGCCGGTTTGCGCATCGAGAAAGCCGGTCAGCTCGGCCAACCGGGCCAGCAGACCGCTGAACGTTCCCACCCGTCCGGCCACGGCTGCGTAGGCCTGGTCCGTGATGTCCTGCAGGGCACCGAGATTGCCTTTGTTGACGATCAGGCCCAGCGCCGCCAGCACGTCCTCCGTGGTGGGGTAGTGGCCCGTGCGGTTGAGTTTGATGTGCGCCCCGTTGGCGAGTCTGCCCTGCGCGGGCTGGTCGGTCGGCGACGCGAGTTCGACGTGCTGCGAGCCCAGCAACGACGTCTGGCCGACGGTCGCCGTGGCATTCGCCGGGAGATCGACGTGCCGGTCCAGCGAAAGCCGAACGGCCGCATAGACAGTGGTGTCAGGCCGCTGCACGACGGCGACCCCGGAGACGCTTCCGACGGTGACGTCGCCGATTTTGACGGGCGAGTTCTGCGGCAAACCGACCACGTTGTCCAGGTCGAGGACGACCTCGAAGGAGCCCGGGCCGTGGCCCTTCGTCCCGGGCAGCGCGAGCGAGTTCAAACCCCCGAACTGGCACCCGGACACCAGACCGGCGAGGCAGACGAGGATCGCGCCCCCGCGCAGACCAACACGCCGATCACCCATTTTCCGAGCACCGGCCCTTCGACGGGTCCGGCGCTCCGCCGATCGGAACGATGATGTCGCTGCCGGCGGGCCCGTTGATCTTGATCTTGCTGGAGCAGAAGAAGATGTTGAAGAACGCGCCGTATGCGCCAAGGGAGTTGAGCCGCAGATAGTTCTCGGCGAGAGGATCGATGGCAGCGTTGATGTCTGCGCGGCGTTCGTAGGCCCGCTGGGCGAAGGGCCGCGCGTTTTCGAGGACGCCCTGGACCGGGCGGCGGCTCTCCTGCAGCATCTGGGTCAGCGACGTCGTCGACTCCGCGAGGGGAGTGATGGCGCCGGCGACAGCGTCGCGGTCCTGCGCCAAGCCCGTCAGCAATTGTTGGAGTTCGTCGACCGTGTCCCCAAACTGCTTTCCCTTCGCGTCGACAGCTCCGAGAACGCCGTTGAGGTTGTTGATGACGTCGCCGAGAAGCTGATCACGGTCCGACAGGTGCTGCGTGAAACTCCCTGTGGTCGAAAGCAGTTGGGCCACGGTGCCCCCTTGGCCCTGGAGCAGGTCGATGACGGCCGCGCTGATCGCGTTGATCTTGGCGCCGTCGAGGCCCTTGAGGACCGGCCGCAGGCCGCCCAAGAGCGCGTCGAGATCGACCGCTGGCTGCGTGTTGCTCAACGGGATGGTGGCTCCGGGATTCAATGCACGCAAATCCCCTGCGGTGAAAGCCAATTCGAGGTATCTATCCCCGGTCAAATTCAGATAGCGGATCACCGCCTTCGTCGTCGCGTACAGGTGGTAGCGCGAATCAACGTTGAACAGGACGTCGACGGTGTTGTCTGCGTTCAGCGAGACCCGGTCGACGGAACCCACCGTCAGACCCGCCATCCGAACGTCCTGCCCGGCCTTCAAGCGGGAGGCGTCGGTGAACTCGGCGTGGTACTGCTCGCCCGTACCGAACCGGAACTGGCCGAACACCACGACCAGAGCGGAGGCCACCAACAACATCACGACGGTGAACGCCGCGACCTTCACTTCTGTCACACGCACGGGCACGTACCCCGAGACCTCGCATCATCGTCGGTTGCGGTGAGCGGCAAATGCCCAGGTAGACGACGCAGGGGTACATCCATGGCAGCGGTCACCAGCAACCTCCTTAATTAGTGATCCAGTGGTACACTAATTGCTGGTTGGCGTCAATGCCCGCCGCGGCCCGCACCCATCGGAACTCGGGATCGCGGCCGTCCGAACACCCCCTTACCGATGCTGGATGATGAACGTGTGAGCAGTCAGTCAGGGCCCGGTCGGCCGCGCGACGTGAGCATCGATGACCGCGTGCTCGCCGCGACCCGAGAGTTGTTGTCGGAGGGCGGTTTTCGGCAATTGAGCATGCGGTTGGTCGCGCAGCGCTCCGGCGTCACCCGCGCCAGCCTGACCCGGCGCTGGCCATCGAAGGCTGCGTTGGTCATCGACGCGGTGATGGGCCTGACACCCGACCTGACGCCGTTTGCCGGCACGGACGTCTACGGCTGGATCGATTTCGTCGTCCGGGGCAGTCGCGCAATGTTCAACCGCCCGGAGATGAAAGCGACCGCACCGGACCTGACTCTGGCCCTGGTCGAAGAGCCCCAACTGGGGAGATCGCTGTGGAACCGGTTCACCGGTCCGGCGGTGGAGCTGTTCGCCGACGACGTCGGCGCCGAGACCGAGGCGGAGCGCCGGCGTGCCGAATTGGACGCGCGCGCCGTGGTGATCATGGCCGCGGGAGCCGCGATGTACCTGACCACCATCGCCGCCGACGACGATTCAGCTGAACTCGAGGACCGGATGGCCGAGCTCCTGACGTCCGGGTACCGCGCCCTGTCAGCCGCACGAGACGCCGCCAGGTAGGCGACGGCCGGCCTAGCTTCTGAGTGCTTGGGGTGCTTTCCAGGTGCCGTTGAGCGCTTCTTCTTTGGGCAAGTACAGGCGCAGGATCATCTGGAACAGCCCGCTCGGCGCGGGCAGCCAGTTGGCCTCCTTGTCGGTGCCGGGCGACTGATTCTGCACGTAGATGGTGATGCCGCCGTCCGGGTCGTGGATGAGGCTGGGCAGCATGGGCGAGTTGATCAAGTACCGATTGATGGGGTTGGCCACCAGCAGGCTTTGCGGCATGTTGTACATCGTGATCGACCAGAACGAGTTGACCGGCGGCAGCTGCCCTGGCCCGAACCGCAGGGTGTAGCTGTTGGTGCCGGTCAACGGCGCCCCGGCGGAGTCGGTCGCGATCACCGGGTACATGGCCTCCTGCGCGACGTTGCCGTAGATGCCCAGCACCGCACCGGCCATCCGGTAGAGGTAGTTGTCCTTCAGTTCCGCGTGGGTGCCGAACAGCTGCCCGGAGGTGACCCGGCCGGTGTTGAGCTTGTCCTTCTGGAAGCTGGTCAGCTCGGCCCAGGCGTCGGCCATCCCGTCCCGCACAGCCTGCAGCGTCTCCTTACTCATGGTGTCGGGGTTGAAGTCCCCGTCGGGGCCGATGCCGATGGTGGCGAACCGGTCCCGCAGGTTCTTCTCGTCGGGGAGTACGGGCGCGAACTTGAGGACGAAGTTGAGGATCTGGAAGAACCTCGGCGAGGTCTTCTGTTCGTCCGGAGTCAGCGGGGCGACGAAGTCCAGGGGCGGGGCCGCAACGAAGGGCCGGTGCTCAAAGGCTGACAGCGGTTCGACGGTGTAGCCGGCCTGGATCTTCTTGACGTTGTCGATGTCGGCGGGATCGAACAGCTGGGTGCGGTAGATGACCACGGAAAAGTCGGTGTCCGAGCGGATCACGTCGTTGATCCCCTCGGGCTTGTCGCCCTTCCAGCCCGGCCCGGCGAGCAGGTACTTGCCGCCGCCGTTGCCGGTGGTGCGGCTGCCCACATAGGCGTAGTCGTGGGTGTAGCCGTCGACGAACTGCAGCGAGAAGTATCTGGCGGCGTCGATCGGCGGCACCGTCAGCACCAGGGGTTCGGCCCGCAGATCGGCGCCCAGCATCGTGTAGGGAGTGTCGGAGTTGGGGGTCTGGATGGTGGTGTCTTCGGGGGTGAATACCCGCGCGATGCTGTGCGTCTGGTTCCAGTCGCCCTCGTACTGCGGAGTGGTCTTGTCGACGAAGTAGGAATGCTGGACGCGATAGCTGTCGACCATTGGGAAGCCGTAGGTGTAGGCCTCTTTGGCGATCTCGCGCACCTGCTGCAGCGTCGGCGCCGAACTCGAACCAGCTTGCGGTTCAGCGGATTTGGCGCTGCAGCCCGTCGTGGCGGCCACCAGCAGCGTGGCCAAACCGGAAACCCAAGCCTTCATTCGTTTCCCTCCAAATCGATGCCCTTGCCCGTCGTGACACCGTAGGTCACGATCGGACGGTTCAGTCCTTCAGATGCGACAACCGTCCGGCCGTATCGATCCCTCATTTGTTGACAGGGACGCCGTCGGAGCGAAGTCAAGGCACTCCGTCGACGGTGCAGCAGGCAATCTTTCCCCGGTCACGCAACGTGCTCGCCGCGAGCACAGCACCGGGCGGCGACCGGTGCGGTGTTTCCAGCATTTGCGCGCAACCGGCCTGCACCCACACCGCGGGGCACAAGCCGGGTACGACCGCCTATTGTTACTTGGAATCGCTGGATTGCTTAGCGCTCGCCGACGAGCCGCCACCACTAGAGCCCGCGCCCTTCACCGCCGAGCCGCCGCCACTCGATCCCGCACCCTTGGACTCGGTCGAATGCTGCCCACCCGCCGACGAGGAGCCCGCACCCTTCGTCGACGTACCGCCACCACTAGAGCCCGCACCCTTGGACTCAGCGGAATGACCGCCCGCCGACGAGGAGCCCGCACCCTTCACCGACGAACCACCACCGGAACCTGCTCCCTTGGTCTCAGTCGAATGCTGCCCGCTCGCCGATGTCGAGCCCGCGCCCTTGGTCTCGGTGGAATGCTGGCCCGTTGTCGAAGTGGAGCCAGTCGACCCGGCATCTGTTGCCGTGGTCGGCGACGTGGCTGGGGTTGCCGCTACCGGCGCAGTCTCTGTCTTCACGGCAGCAGGCTTTGCTCCGGCCTCGGTCACGGGCGTTGCGGGGGCCGTAGGCGCTCCGGTCGTCGCTGGCGCCGCGGCCGGTGCCACCGGCGCGGTGCTTGCCGATGCCGGCGCACTGGCCGGGGTCGTAGTCGTATTCGCGGCCGGCACAACTGCAGACTTTGCCGCTGTGGCTGGCGGCTTGGCGGCCGCCGCGGGAGTTTCAGCAGCACCTGCAATGTTGGCCGGGCTGAGCAGCTGCACAACACCCGCCAGTCCACCGAACAACATGTTTGCTGCCGATTGATTGACCTGACCGAGCTGCCCCATTGCGGTCTGGATCGTCCCTAGCGAGAGTGGGGAGTAGCTCTTCGAGTTCGCTATCGCCACTGACAGGTCGTCTCGCGCATTGAGGAAGCCCGCAGTGATACTCGTGGCCGGGTCGACGAATGTTTGGTTGGCGAGCGTTCCCAGCCCTTGAATGCCGGCGCCCACTGCTTGCAATGCCCCGACTAGTTGGCCGGCTGTGAGTTCATGGAGTACCGACGCAGTGGTGTTGCCGACCAGCATGCCCAAGCGTAAGACAGCCAAAACTGCCGGTGCCATGATGTCCTGTGCGGCAAGGGGCAAGTTTCGGACAATGGCTGACAGGCTGCGGCTGGGGTCGGCCAAAACGGTGCGGACAAGGGACAGATAGTCCGGCGTGAGCGCAGGGTTCAGGACGCGGTCCAGGACCGACGGCACGTTGGGCTGGCTGCCGAATATCTCGTTGTAGGTGCTGGTACCGATGGCGGCCTTTATTTGATCGTTCTCCAGATTCCCCGTCACCCAACCGACCGCGGTGTTGTTCTGATCACGAAAATAGTTGTATTCGAAGAGGCGCTCTTTGAGCTTGGCCGCGTATTGCGCCGGGGTGACCGCCGGGGTATCTGCAGGCAGGTTCTTGAGGACATCGGCGATAGGCACGACTACAGCCGTGACCTGAGTGTTAGACGGGTTCCCCGCGAGGTTCTGGAATCGGAGAGAGATCGATCCGTCCGTCGTGCCGCCGGTGTTGAGCCAGTTCGCAACACCTGGATTCTGTGCGCTGACCACGTAATAGGTGTAGCCGTCACTTGACTTGAATACGTCGCTGCTATTGATGCTGCCGGTCGCGGTCGCGTACGGGAGATCTAGTTGCCAGGCATTGGAGAGTTGCGCACCGGTATATCCGGCCGCGACATCGGGCACCTTGACGATGAGCGCTTGATCTGGCTGCAGATTATAACGCCCGAGACTCGATAATTGGCCGGGCAAGATCGGCCCTCCGACAGCGGAGGTCGTTGGAGCGATAGGTTTGAACGTATTATCCGGGATCGAGGCGAACATCTTTTGAATTCCAAAATTGGTGACGCTGGAATTCAAGCCAGACAGGTTCGTGGCGATGTTGTTCAGTATCGATGAGATCTGGCTCTTCGATAGCACGGGGAGGGTGAATGTTGACGGCTCGCCCTGCTGCTGGAGGGTGATGCTGTCGTGCAGTAATCCCCAGTTGCCGACGGTATCGCGCAGGAGGAGCGTTTGGGCGCCCGTACTATTCACCCAGTTGCCCGGCTGTTGGTTCGGGCTCATGGTGATGGTGTACGAGCCGTCGGCATTGGGTGTGAATTGTGATAAATCGTAACTGAACCCGGTAGAGAGAAAGTTCCCATTCAAGCCGGTCCCTGACATTGGTACGAAGGTTACATCCTTTGTTCCGGCTTCTGGGTGGATGGTAATGGTGTAGGCCCGGGAGTCGATGGACGCAACGATATATTTATTGTCTGCATTTGGGTCGTTGAGAAATTGCAGTGGCTCGGTCGAGGGGGCATTCCAGGGAAACGCCTGGTACGCCATGTTTGGATCGTAATGATTGGTCAAGGCCAACTGGCTAAACGAGGCGGAGAGCCCGCTCGCCGCCAGGGCCCGTGTATAGGCGGGCAATGACGCGAGGTCCGACTGGGTGATAAATGAGTAGCCACTATTGGTGGCTGCGATTTGCTTTTCCGTAGCGATGATTTGATCTGTAATCAACTGGTAGCTACTCGACGTAAGCAAAACCGAACGCGACATGACTGCTTCACCAGGAGTCGATTGCGCGACGGTCAGCACCATCGTCATCGCGGCGGTCATCGCGGCGGTCATCGCGGTGCCGCCGGCTTTGCGAAGTCGCCGTGTCTGTGCTCGATTCAATCGGCGCTCAGCGGATGGGCAGCCCCGACTTTTTGCGCTGAATTGTTGCCCGATGAATCCAGCATGTGACACGCGGTTCTCCTCTGATGAATGCTGACGTTTCTTGCTGCGCTCGGACGGGAACGCGTTGCACGGAACGGCCGGCGAGCGTTCTCAGCTTGTTGGCAATCAACGCCCAGGTCAATAGGCAGCCTGCACACTTTCATCAGTTAGAATGATGCATGGTGCACTCACCTGGATATTCCTTGCCCGCCAGTTGGGACCCTCCCTCTGACCGTGTGCGGGAGCTGATCCGCCAGGCCGCCAAGATCGTGATCCATACTCGCCAAACCTTTTACGACGAGGTGAGCAGGCTGTCGCTGACCTCAAACCTCATGGCAAGTGTGTCCGGCCATTCGCTGGCCGACGATCCGATCGCTGCAGAGGCGATCACCCGCAGCAATCGGTCGAATCAGCTGCACTGGGCGGCAGCGAACATCAGTCACCCCGGCGAACCGGTTCCAGCCAACACAGATGCGGAGACCCTGGCGATCGCGCGTTACCTCGTTCGGCGCGGCATCAGTGAAGCCGCAGTGGTGGAAACTTATCGGCTGGCGCAGAGCATCTCACTGCAGTCCTGGATGAAGGTCGTATACCGGTTGACATCTGATCCCGAGGACATGCGGGAGCTGTTCGAAGTGTCTGAAAGATCGATCACCATGTTCTTGGGCGAGACGATTTCGGCGGTGCACCGCCAAATGCGGATTGAGCGTGACAATCTCACCAGCGAAGCCCACCCGGAACGCCGGGCAACAGTCATGCTCATTCTCGATGGCGCACCACTAGGTCGCGACGACGCCGAGCGCCAACTCGGGTACCAACTGGATCAGGGACACACCGCAGCCATCATCTGGGGCAATGAATCGGCCGCCAACCTCGCCGATCTCGACCAAGCCGCGGAATTGTTGATACACACCGTCCACGGGAGCCGCACCCTGTCCGTGCTGGCCAGCGCCGACACCCGTTGGCTCTGGTTACCCGGCACCAACAATCCCGACTTCTCCGGCATTACTACTGCGCTCGGCCAACTACCTGGTGTGCGGATCGCCATCGGTTCGACGGCAGCGGGAATCGAAGGGTTCCGGCGGAGCCATCTGGATGCGATCGAAACCCAGCGGGTGATGACGAAGGCCGGATCAACCCAACAGATCGCGAGCTTCGCCGACGTTCAAATCGTCGCGTTGCTCACCGCCGACCCCGAGCAGGCGAACCGCTTTATCAGACACACGCTCGGCGATTTCGAATACGCCGACCCGGAACTTCAGCTGACTGTGCTTGCGTACATCTACGAGCAATGCAACGCCTCGCAAGCGGCTGCACGCCTGTTCACCCATCGAAACACCCTGATGCGCAGGCTTATTCAAGCCGAAGCGCTGCTGCCACGACCGCTGGAAGGGGCGACTGTGCATGTTGCACTGGCATTGGAGGCGCTGCAGTGGCGAGACGCCGGGGGAAGTGGGCGGCTTCCCGTCGGATAAGCGGGTCGACCCCGATAGCTGGTGTCGCCACGTGCCCTGCGTTGGTTGGGTGGTGTGCGACGCTGACGGCTGAAACCGCCGCGAACGTCGCGCTGTTAGGGGGTCTCGACTTCGGACTTGATCCGGTTGAGTGTTGTGGTCATGTCCCGGATGTTGCGCCGGGTGCGCAACTGGCCACCGAAGATGCCGAACACGGTGTCGAGCAGGCCCGGCGTCATCCGGAAGGACTCGGTGACATCCGTACCGTCGCCGGCGGGCGTGAGGGCGTAGTGCCAGTTGTTTATCGCCTTGTCGCCGGCGAGCACCGCGAAGCCGAACTCACGGCCGGGCTCGCACGCCGTGACGCGGCACGTCGTCCAATAGATCGGCCCGATCTCGTTGCGCTTGACGTGGCCGCGGAACCGCGCGCCCAGTGCCGGTCCGGTCGCTCCGTCGAGCCATTCGGATTCGAACACCTCCGGCGAGTACTTCGGGGTGTTGCGAATGTCGGCAATCAGGTTCCAGACCCGATCTGCCGGGGCGTTCATGTGCACGGTGACCGAACCCTTCATGGCGCGATCCTATCGGTCAATGCCACCCGCCGGACTCATCAGCTTGTCCACGAATCGCTTGGGCGTGTGCGCGACTCGTGAATCTGTACACCGACAATGCAAATTCGAGACAAGCGGTGTGAGACGAGAAGCGAGACACCGCGAGCTCCGGCGATGGGTCGGGGAAGGGGAGGCCGGATTGGCTGTCTCGTTTCTCTGGAAATGAGTCCGGCGCTCAGTGGACAGCCGGCGTCTATGTGGAGTGAAGACCGTCGATTAGGCCTGCGGTGGGTCGGCCGAGGAGGGTCGTGAGGTCGTCGCCGAGTTTGGCGTACGCCCCGGCGGCGATGGTGGTGTCCAGGTCGACGAGGAATTCGGCGAGTTCGGCGGGGATGCTGTCGCTGGTGAGCATGGCTTGGAGGTCGCGGGCCGTGACGGGTTGATAGGTGACGTCGCGGCCGACCACCGTGGACATGGCATCGGCGATGTCGGCGTAGGTGAAGTTGGTGTCGCCGTTGAGGTGGTAGGTGAGGTTGTCGTGTCCGTCGGTGGTGATGACGACGGCCAGTGCTTCGCCGAGGTCCTTGCGGGTTGCAGCTGCGACGACGGCGTCGCCGGTGGCGGCGGCCAGGATGCCGGTGTGGCGGGGACCGTCGAGGGATTGCTGGTAGTTCTCGATGTACCACGTATTGCGCAGGATCGTATGAGTCAGCCCGGAGGCGGTCAGCGCGTCCTCGGTGGCTTTGTGGTCAGCGTTGATGCGGAAGCGGTCGTCGTCGGCTCGCAATCCGCTGGTGTAGTAGAAGTGGGCGACACCGGCGCGCTTGGCCGCCTCGATCACTGACAGATGCTGGGCGAGGCGATCTGGGTCGCTGCCGGAGATCAGCACGATATTGCGGTGGCGAGCGACCAGCTCGGCAACCTTTCCGGTGTCAGCGAGATCCACTGCTGCGACACCGAACCCGGCGGCCGCCAGCTCGTCGAGCCGCTCCTGGTTGCGGCCGACTGCGGTGATTGATCCGGGTGGGACATGTCGCTCGTCAAGTCCGGCCAGGACGTGGCGGCCCAGGGCTCCGGTGGCGCCGAAGACCAGGATTGAGCGCTCAGGCGCGGTCATGGAGGGTGACCTGGTAGCCGTTGGGGTCGGTGAAGGTGAACGTCCGGCCGAAGGGGCCGTCGAACGGGTCGACGACGATATCCGTGCCGCTTGCGACGAGGGCGTCATGGATGGCCTGCACGTCGGTGGCGCGCAGCCAGAGCGCGACGCCGATACCGGGTTGGTCGACGGCGTCGAGGTCGACCCCCTCGACAATGTCGCGCAGCGCGAAAGCGATCGGTGTGGTGTTGAAGACGACAGCGTGCGGGGGTCCTGCAGGTGAGCGGACAAGTCCGAGGTACCGCTCGTAGAACGTCTGGGCGGCGTCGAGGTCGCGGACTTGCAGGGAAATGAAATCTGGGCCGGTGACAGCCATGCTGGGTCTCCTTCGATGCGTGTCAGTTATCTGACATTAGGAATGTATGTCAGACTACTGACATGAGTCAAGGCGGCGGGATCGACTTGGAGAAGTCAGTGGGCTACCTGCTCAAGGAGGCGTCGACCGCACTACGGCAGGCTATGGAAGAAGTGTTGCGCCCCTTGGGGATGACGGTGACCCACTACGCCTGCCTGGAGCTACTGGCCCAGCGGCCGGGCCTGTCGAATTCTGAACTTGCGCGCGGCGCGTTCGTGACGCGTCAATCGATGAACGTGCTGCTGCAAGCCCTGGAACGAGACGGCGACGTCACACGGCCGACCCAAGCGTCCGTCGGAAAGATCCTGCCCGCCCAACTGACGCCGCGTGGTCGGCGCACCCTGAACGCCGCCAGCGCCGCCGTCCGCGCCGTCGAACTGCGCATGCTCGCCGACCTCACCGATAGCGAGCAGACAGCTGTCGCACATACCCTCCGCAAAATGGCCCAATCCCTACAAAGCAACGCACGCTGACACAGGACATCAGACGTCTGCTTTCTCTACGAACGAGACGCGACACGTTGGCGAGTTAGGGTGAAACAAGCTGCCAATGCGGCGGACGTCGATCTCCAGCCGAGAAGATCGCCGACAAATGCGCCGGCGGGTACGCCGAGGACGAGGACACCCTGGCTGCGCCCCTGGATCAGCCGGCGAGCTCGATCGTTCCGCCGGGAATCGCGTCGATCAACATTCGGGTGTAGTCAGATGTTGGGTTCTCGTACACCTGGTCGGTAGGCCCGGAATCCACCACCTCGCCGCGGGACATCACGATCACGTTGTGGGCGATCTCCTTCACCACCGCCAGGTCGTGGGTGATGAACAGGTAACTCAGGCCGAGCTCCTTCTGCAGCTCGCTGAGCAACGTGAGGATCTGTGCCTGCACCAGGACGTCCAGCGCCGACACTGCTTCGTCGCACACGACCACCTCAGGATTGAGGGCGAGCGCGCGGGCGATCGCAACGCGCTGCCGTTGACCGCCGGACAGCTCGTTGGGGAAGCGCTGCATGACCGACTGCGGCAGCGCGACCAGGTCCAGCAACTCCTTCACGCGGGCGGTGCGGGAGGACTTGTCCCCGATGCCATGGATGTTCAGCGGCTCGGCGATCGCCCGGTAGATGGAGTACATCGGATCCAGCGACCCATAGGGGTTCTGGAACACCGGCTGTACCCGGCGGCGGAACTCCTTCGCGTCGGCGCCGCGCAACGACGTGACGTCCTTCCCGTCGAAGTGCACCGTGCCCGAGGTCGCGTCCAACAGTCCCAGCACCATGCGCGCCACCGTCGACTTTCCCGAGCCGGACTCGCCGACCACCGCGGTGGTCGTCCCCCGCCGCAGGGTGAAACTGACGTCGTTCACGGCACGAAAAGTCGAACCGCCGCTGAAAGGGACGGCACCGCGGATCGGGAAATCCTTGACCAGGTTCGCCGCAACCACCACGTCCTGGGGGCCGGACGACGCGTACTGGGCGGGTTCGGCGACGGTGCCGGTGACCTTGAGCGGCAACGCCTGATCGCCGACGAGCCCGCCGTGGTCCAAGTCGGTGAGGGTCTTGCCGTGGGCACGCCGGGAGGCCAACGAGGGCGCCGCGCGCACCAGCCGCTTGGTGTACTCGTGGTGCGGGTCCTGCAGGATCTGCAGGGCGGGTCCCGACTCGACCACCCGCCCCTTGTACATGACGACCAGGTGGCTGGCGCGTTCCGCGGCCAAGCCGAGGTCGTGCGTGATGAGTAGGACCGCCGTGCCGAGCTCGGCGGTCAACGCCTCGAGATGGTCCAGAATCTGCCGCTGCACGGTCACGTCCAAGGCCGAGGTCGGCTCGTCGGCGATCAGCAGCTTCGGCCGGCACGCGAGCCCGATCGCGATCAGCGCCCGCTGGCGCATGCCGCCCGAGTACTCGTGCGGGAACTGATTGATTCGCTTGTCGGCGTCGCGCATGCCTGTCTCGCTGAGCAACGCGATCGCGCGTTTACGCGCGGCGCCCCGCTTCGCCGCGCCATTCGCCTGCAGGGTTTCGCGGATCTGGAAGCCGACGCGCCACACCGGGTTGAGATTGGTGTTGGGGTCCTGCGGCACCAGACCGATGCCACTGCCCCGGATCTTCTCGAAGTCGCGGCGGGACGCGGCGGCCAAGTCCTGGCCGTCGAACAGGATCTGACCACCGGTCACCTTGCCGGTCCCCGGCAACAGGCCGAGCACCGCGGCGGCCGTGGTGGATTTGCCTGACCCGGACTCTCCGACGATGGCCACCGTTTGCCCCGGGTAAACCGTGAGGCTCGCGTCTCGCACCGCGGGTACTGACTTTCCCTGCACCCGGAACTCGACCCGCAGGTCTCGGATGTCGAGCAGCGGCGCAGGTCCGTCCTGCGACGTCTGGGTCATCAGCGGGTCCTCGCCTTCGGGTCCAGCGCGTCGCGCAGCACGTCACCGAGCATCATGAAGGTGAGCACGGTGATCGCCAGCGCCGCCGCGGGGTAGAACAGGATCGGCGTGCCCTCGCGGAGTAGTTGCTGCCCGGCCGCAATGTCGATGCCCCACGACACTGCCGTGGACGGCAGTCCGATGCCGAGATACGACAGCGTCGCTTCGGTGACGATGAAAATGCCGAGCGAGATGGTGCCGACCACGATCACCGGACCGAGCGCGTTGGGTATGACGTGGGTGAACAGAGTGCGAACCCGCGACGCTCCCAGCGAGCGCGCCGCCGTGATGAACTCCTCGCCTCGGACCGCGATAGCGGCTGATCGGGCGATGCGCGCGATCTGCGGCCAGCTGAAGATCGCGAGCACGATCACCACGGTGAACACGGTGCGGGAGCTGATCACCTGCATCGTGACTACCGCCGCCAGGATCAGCGGGATGCCGAAGAAGATGTCCGACAGCCGCGCGATCACCGAGTCGATCCAGCCACCGAAGAACCCGGCTACGCAGCCCAGCAGACCGCCGATCAGGACCACGGCGATCGTGGTCAGCACGCCCACCGCCACCGAAGCACGGGCGCCGTAGATCGTTCGGGTGTAGATGTCGTAGCCCTGCCGGTCGGTCCCGAACCAGTGCTCGGAGCTGGGCGGGAGCAGCGACTGCTCGAGCGAACCGTAATGCGGGTCCTGACTGGTGAACAGTCCTGGAAAGAGCACGACGACCACGATCATGGCCAGCAGCACCATCGACACGATGAACTCCGGCTTGATGCGCAGCTCCAGCCACGCCGACTTCCAGAAACCGGCGGGCTCCACGTCGGCGTCGACCGCGTCGACTGCGGCCACGCTGACCGCGTCTGGGCCCGCGACGAAACGCTCCTGGCCGGGATAAGGGGTGGGTTGGGTCCGGGGCTCAGGCATAGCGGATCCTCGGGTCGAGGGCGGCGTAGAGCAAGTCGACCACCACGTTGGACGCCAGGTAGATGAGCACGAGCACGGTCACAAAGGACACGACGGTCGACGACTCGCCCCGGATCACCGCCTGATAAATGGTTCCGCCCACTCCTGGAATGTTGAAGATCCCCTCCGTGACGATCGCGCCGCCCATCAGAACACCGAGGTCGGCGCCGAGAAACGTCACCACCGGGATCAGCGAGTTGCGAAGCACGTGCACCACGATCACCCGCGGTCGGGACAGCCCCTTCGCCGTGGCGGTCCGCACGTAGTCCGCCGAGAGGTTCTCCGCGACCGACGAGCGCGTCAGCCGGACAACATATGCGAACGACACCGCACCGAGCACGAATCCGGGCAGCAGCAGGTGGTAGAGGTCGAGGTGGCCGCCGACGGTGACGGGGACGATCTGCCAGCGCACACCGAACAGGTACTGAGCCGCAAAGCCGATCACGAAGATCGGGACGGCGACGATGAGAAGCGTCACGATGAGGATCGTGGTGTCGAACCACTTTCCCTTGCTCAGACCCGCGAGCACGCCGAACGTCACACCGAACACCGCCTCGACGGCGATCGCGATGAGCGCGAGGTCGACCGTGACGGGGAAGGCGCGCTTCATCACGTCGAACACCGGCTGGCCCGAGAAGGAGGTGCCGAAGTCCAACCGGAACACTCCGCTGATGTAGTGCCAGTACTGCAGGTAGAACGGCTGATCCAGGTGGTACTGCGCGCGCAGCGTCGCGATCAGCGCGGGCGACATGGGCTTGCCGCCGCCCAGCGCGGAGATCGGGTCGGCGGGCAGCAGGAAGACGAGCGCATAGATCAGGAAAGTGGCGCCGAAGAACACGATCACCAGCTGTCCGAGCCGACTCAATCCGTATCTCAGCATCGGTTATCCCTTGGTGTTCTCGGCGACGTCGCCCTTGGTGATCTGGGTGAAATCGGCCAGACCGTTCCAGGTCAGCTGGGCCGTCACACCCGGCCCGACGCCGCCGGCCGCGGTGTAGTCCCAGAGCGGGATCACCGGGAGGTCGTGCATGAGGATCGCCTGGGCTTGATTGACCAGCGCATACGACTGGTTCGGGTCGAGCGCCCGCTCCGCCTCGATCAGCTTCGCGTCGAACGCCGGTGAACTGTAGACGGGATCGTTGGAGCCCGCGCCGGTCACGAACTGGGGCTGCAGGAACTCGATCATCGACGGGTAGTCGCCCTGCCACCCGCTGCGGAACGCGGTCCGAATGGTCCGCTTGGTGATCGCGTCCCGGACCTGCTTGAACGTCGGCTGCGGAGCGCCGTGCGCGTCGATGCCGAGCGTGTTCTTCAACTGGTTCGACAGCGCGTCAATCCACTCCTGGTGATCGCCGTCGGAGTTGTACGCGACCTCGAAGGATCCCGACCACGGCGCGATCGCGTTGGCCTGCGCCCAGAGCTGCTTGGCCTTGACCGGATCGAACTTCAGCACCTCATTGCCCGGGATGTTCGGGTCCCAGCCCGGTAGCGACCGGGCGGTGAAGTCCTGCGCCGCGCCGCGGGCGCCGCGGAAGATCGCCTTGATGATCTCGGGCCGGTTGATCGCCATCGAAATCGCCGCGCGTCGTAGGCGACCCTCCTCGCCGCTGAAATGCGGCAGGTAGTAAGGGATTCCGAGTTGCATGTTCTGAGCGGTCGGTTTGGTCAACGCCCGGCTGCCGAGCACCTTCTGGTACGTGCCCAACGCACTCACCGGCACCGTGTCGAGCACGTCGAGGTTGCCGGACTCGAGGTCGGTGTACGCGGTGTCGAAGCTGCTATAGAAGATGAAGCTCAGGCCACCGTTTTTCGGCTTGTCCGAACCCCGGTAATTCGGGTTGCGCACCACGTCGAGCTTGACGTTGTGCAGCCAGGCGTCCGGGCCCTTCAGCATGTACGGGCCGTTACCGACGGGATGCTCGCCGAACTTGGCCGCGCCCTCGGTGAAGAACACATCGGGTAATGGCTTGAACGGCGTAAACCCGAGCCCCAGCTTGAAGTCGATGTTGGGGCTGGTGAGGCGCACCGTGAAGGTGTAGTCGTCCACCACCTTCAAGCCCGACATCTCGGTCAGCCGGGAGGCCTCGGCGGCGACGGCGTCGTATCCCTCGATCGGCGAGAAGAAGCTCTGCTGCAGTTGCCCATTGACGGTGGCCGCACCGAAATTCCAAGCGCGGACGTAGTTTTCGGCCCGCACCGGGGTGCCGTCGGTGAAGGTCCAGTCCCGTCGAAGGTGCACCGTGTAGTTCTGATTGTCGGTGGTGTCCACGGACTCCGCGTTGGCCAACATTGGCGTGCCGTCAGCGGTGTAGCTGTAGAGCCCCGTGAACAACGAATCGACGACGCGACCGCCCATGTTCTCGTTGGTGTTGGTGGGCACCAATCCGTTCTGCGGTTCACCGCCGTTGACGGTGATGATCGCGTCCGGGCCGGTGCCGTAGTTGCCGCGTGCGCCTTCCAGGCTGCATGCCGACGCGGCCAGCACCACGCCCAACGCCGCCGCGCACACTGACCTTGCTGCCCATTTCACTGTGGACCTCCGATCGGGTCCTTCACATTCCCACAGCTCGATTCGGTCGGCCAGGCGAGGAACGTCAGGTGTGAGCCCTGGTGCCGGCGTAGGACGAGTGTGTTCAACCGTCTGGCGGCAGTGATCGACGAGCCGGTGTTCGGGTCGACACTGCAAACTGCCGCCTCTATATCCAGGTGGGCCGGAAATCTCCCGCGAAGCAGCACAGTTAGTCGAGTTCCGCGACCAGCAGGCGATAGCCGAGGTCCAGTTCCGGAAGGTCTAAGAGATGCGCGTTCTTGAGGGCCCAGTCTCCCGTGTTCAGGTCGATGGCTAGACGCGAAAGTCCTTCTTCTAGTTGATGATTCGGCGTCAATGCACACAGCGACATCCCCGCGCGAACCGTCTCGTCCAGGTAGGCATGGGGCCGGCGCCAATACGCACCGCCGAATCCGTCGGTGCAGTCATGTGGCACAGAGATAGTGACGACCCGTGCGTCGCCCAGCAGTGACATCAGCCTCGACATGGGGACGGCCAACTGAGCGTCAGTCGCCGCGGCCGCGGGCAGGTAGTCGCGCAGCAACCAAAAATCCTTGAAAGTGCCGTGGTCCCAAGTCAATACGACTACGCGCCGGCGAGCGACACGGATCATTTCGCAGATGCCGCGCTCAAGATCCTGCCAATGGTGCACTGTCAGTACCGCGACCGCCGCATCGACACTGTTGGACCGAAGTGGTAGGTGCTCGGCAATTGCCTGCACCGCTGGGGCAGCGTTAGTACTTCGTTGGTCGATCATCACGCGACTGGGCTCGATCGCGATGACCGTCTCGGCTGGTTCGTACGACCCGGCGCCCGCACCGATGCTGGCCACGGAGGCCATGCCGGCCAAAACGGCATTGATCGCGGCGGCGATACGCGGGTCGGGTTGACGGGTGCGCCCATAGGTCAGACCGGTCTCGTCATACCGGTGCTGTGATCCGCCGCCAGGCACGGACTATTCCTAGCACCAAATCGGTGGGCGGCGGTCCGCTACGAACCGGTCGCGAAACCCATCGGGAGGGGTTGGAACGCTAAATGATCTGACATCGCGGGTGAGAACGGGCCATCCACCGCCATCGACACATTCTTATTGTTTGCTTACCTTTCGGTTGGGCGCCGTATGGTGAATGGGACGTTCATTGCGAGCGTTTCGGTGCACCCTTGCCGATGCTCCAAGGGTGTCGGGGGAACGCGACGATGACGGCACTGTTGCTGACATTGGCGGGTTTGGCGTTCCTCGACTCCCTGAATGTCCTGAACATCGGCGTCGTCTCGGCGGTGATTTATGGCAGCCGATTGAATCGCCAGTCTGCGCTCCCGGGTGGCGTCAGCTTCATCTCCGGACTCCTCGCGGTAACGACCACTTTCGGCCTGTGCGCCGTGCTCGGCTTGGGATTGCTCACCGACCTGACCGACTTCCATCTGACGCCGTCGGTGAGGTACTGGGGCGAGATCGTGCTGGGACTGGTGCTGATCGTGCTGGCATTCTTCCCACTGGTCGCCCAAACCACCGCGCCAGGGTGGGCCTTGGCTGCGATGCGCCAGCGCCCGTGGCTGCTCGGATTCCTGGGCGCCGCAATCGGTCTCGGCCAGGCTCCTACTGCTGTTCCCTACTTGGCTGGCCTGGCAATGATCGCCGCGCTACATCCCCGGCCGCCAACCTGGCCAGTGGTCGTAATCGTGTACTCGGTCCTGACCATGTTGCCGTGCATGGTGCTTCTCGGCCTGTCCACCAGCCGAAGTAGACGGGCCGATCAGGCGCAGCGCTGGCTGATACGAAGTCTCACTCGATACGGTCCGATCGGGGTGCGCTTCTTATTCCTGGTCGCTGGAGTGGCCTTGTTCGCTGATGCCGTGGTTCACCGCAATCAATGGTGGTGACACCGAGCTCAGATGCACGGGTCCGCGACATCCGGCCCCCGCACCGGACACCTACAAGGCCGTCTACACCGAGCTCTAGTGAGGATTAGGAGGGCCGTCAGATGCCCGAGAACAAGGCGATCGTTTCCGATACCTCTATCGATGTCGGCTGGCCGGTGGTTCTTGGCGTGGTCGTCGTCTTCGTCGGCGCGCTGGTTGCGGTGAACTCGTTCTGGCCTGACTACCTCTCCGTTGCTGCCTGGGTGGCCGTCGTCGCGTTGATCGTCCTCATCGCATTCCCTCTTGTCCGCCTCGCCCGGCTGCAGAGCCGGGTCATGACTTCAGGGCACTTAGCCGTTGGTGTTGTCGAAAAGGCGGCAGAGTGGCGAACGCACCACGACGAGGGCACCGGCTACACCGTCGGGACGGTGGTCACCGTCCGTTTCACCGACCAGGACGGCCAGATGCGCCGGACCACGCAGTCCGTCGAAGGCCTCCTCGAGATCGGGCAGCAGGTCAGCTTGAAATACCTCCCGGACCGAGTGGGGTTGACCCCGTTTGGTAGACATCCTGATCGCTCGGCTGCGGCTGGGCAGGGAAGGATGGCACCTGATGGGTGCGAAGAGGAAGTCGTATACCCCGGCCTACCGGCGGGAGGCGGCGCATCTGGTGATCGATACCGGGCGCACGATCGCTGAGGTGGCGCGGGAGATCGGCGTGGGTGAACAGCTGCTGGGCCGGTGGGTGGCGATCGAGCGGGCGCAGATGGCTGATCCGCCGACGGCGATCGATGCTGATGAGCGGGCCGAGCTGGCGCGGTTGCGCCGTGAGGTGGCCGAGTTGCGGATGGATCGGGAGTTCCTGAAAAAAGCCGCGGCCTTCTTCGCTGCGGAGAACTCGAACCCGCCGAGGCGTTCGAATTGATCCACGCGCAGAAGGCCGTCGCGCAGATGCCCACCATCGCCCGGATGTGCACGCTGCTGGGTGTATCGCGGTCGGGCTACTACAAGTGGGTCACCGGGCTGCTGGCCCGCGCAGCCGGCACGCTGAGCGGGCGGGCGGCGCGCAACGCGGACCTGGTGGTCAAGATCCGGGCGGCTCATGACGCCTCCGATCAGGTGAACGGCGCTCCGCGGATCACCGCCGATCTGCGGGCCGCCGGTGAAGTCGTTTCCCTCAAGACTATTGCCAAACTGATGCGCCAGAACGGGATTCGCGGTATCAGTCCGCGACCGTGGACACCGCCGACGACCATCGGCGGTGGCGGGCCATGCGTCATACCGGATCTGGTGGCACGCCAATTCGATCGCGGCGAGCTGAACAAGGTGTGGACCTCTGACATCACCTACCTGGCCACCGGGCAGGGCTGGTTGTATCTGTGCGCGGTCCGTGACGGCTGCTCGCGCCGAGTCCTGGGGTACGCCTTCGCCGCCAGTCTGCACACCGACATAGTCGAGCAGGCCTTGCGGCGGGCTGTGTTGTTCCGTGACCCGCCACCGGCCGCCGCGCCGGCCGATCGGGTGATCTTTCACGCCGACCGCGGCTGCCAGTACACCTCGGCGCAGTTGACCGGCGTGGCTAAAGAGGTCGGGGTCCGGTTATCGGTCGGTCGGACCGGTGTCTGCTATGACAACGCGCAACAGGAATCGTTCTGGTCGACACTGAAAACCGAGTTTTATCAACGGCATTCGTTCACCACGCATCGCGAGGCGATCCTGGCGGTCAGCAACTGGATCGAGAACACGTACAACCGGTCACGCCGACACAGCAGTCTGGGCATGATCAGTCCGATAACCTTCGAACGACAGCTCGTCACAACGGCCAACCAGGCCGCTTAACCGATGTCTACCAAACGGGGTGAACCCCACACCACATCAACAGCGACCGCAACTACTGGCCCAACAAACAAAAACCCCGGCCAAAAGGCCGTGGTTCCCTGTAACCGATGACTCGAGTCGTCACCACTCCAGGGTTCTCTAGATTTGAGAGTGCAGCGCCTCAATGAAGCCATCCGGGTCCGTGAGACTCAGGTACAGGCAACCGAACTTCGCCCCAGGTGAGACTCAGCATCTGCACCGATTTCGAAGCAACCGGATGGTTGAGCTTCAGCTCGGACTATCCCGCCCCACGGAGAGCGATCGATCCGCGCGCTGGATCGTGCGTTAGCCCAGACTGGGGCGTCGTGCGTGTTTGCTGTACTGCGGCTAGTCGCCCCGCTAAGGGGAACGTTGTTGGACGATAGGACTGATCATAGGATCGCTTGCCTAACCCGACCACACGGATTGACACGTCAGCTCCAGTATGTGATGGTAGCTGAGAATGCGCTGGGGGGTGCAATTCGGCGACACTGAGGGGGAAACTTAGTGACCATACGAACGCGGCTACCGCGGGGCTTTCGGCGCGCAATGGCTGTAACGGCCGGGGCTGCGGTGATGCTAGCTAGCATCGTGGTGATCGACCGGGACACCTCCGGCGGGGTGGGGCTGTCAGCGTTGCCTGGTGCCACTGGTCAGCCGGCGCCCACCGGACCGACTGGCGGCGGCTCCGGGAGCGGTTCCGGTAGTGGGCCAGCATTCCCGATGCAGCCGCCGGATATGCCCAGCCGCCCACCAAACGGGTACAACAGCGGCTCGTATCCGGCACCCGATCAGGGCAATGGAATATCCATCTACAACTCTGGCGCTCCGGAGAGCCCAGGAAGCCAGGGCGGCTCTCAGCAGGCTCCGAACTACCCGCAGCAGTTGCAGCCGGCCAACGGATCTCAGCCGCCTAATTACGATGCTCCGCTGCAAACCGCGGCACAGCCATCGGTCGCGCCGACGCAGGCACCACACAGCGCCGCACCGCAACAACGGCAGCCTAGCCAGGCCCAACAGCAACCCTCGCAACAACCCCAAGACACTCAACAAAGCGAGCAACACCAGACTCAATGCCAGCAAGCCGCCGCTCAGTTGGCTGCGCAGTCCGCCGGGTCTGCGATACCCAGTGGCGGTGGCCGGGGCATCCTGATCGGGGGCATTCGGAAGAATGGTGGGCCGTGGAAGCTCGACCCACCACCGCCACCGAACCCCTCATGCCCGAACTGCCCACCCACCACGGCAAAACAGCTCCCTCCTGAGATAAAGGACGGGGACTGTCCGAACAACGGTGGATCTGATCTTGGTCTGACACGCCGAGCGTGAGCTTGGCGGGAAGGACTGACGATGTCAGAAACACTCGAATCTATGGCGATTGACCTGGATCAACGGCAGCTAGCGGAGCAGCTGCTCGCACAAGCGAAGGAACAAGGCGTCGAGCTGGTCGGCCCGAATGGGCTGCTGAACCAGTTGACCAAGAACGTGCTGGAAACGGCACTGGATGCCGAGATGGCCGAGCACCTGGGCTATGACAAGCATGACCCGGCTGGCCGCGGCAGCGGTAATTCCCGCAACGGCACCCGGACCAAAACGGTGTTCACCGAGATCGGCCCGGTCGAGATCGACGTGCCGCGGGACACCAACAGCTCGTTCGAGCCGCAGATCGTGAAGAAACGTCAACGGCGCCTGACGGGGATCGATGAAATCGTATTGTCGCTGACGGCAAAGGGATTGACCACTGGGGAGATTGCCGCCCACTTCGCCGACGTCTACGGAGCCACGGTATCCAAGGACACCATCTCGCGGATCACCGACAAGGTGGTCGGCGAGATGACCGAGTGGTGCAACCGGCCGCTGGAGTCGGTGTATCCGGTGGTGTTCATCGATGCGATCTTCGTCAAGGTCCGCGATGGTCAGGTCACCAACCGGCCCATCTACGTCGCGATCGGGGTCACCTGCACCGGTGAGCGCGACATCCTGGGCCTGTGGGCCGGCGATGGCGGTGAGGGTGCAAAATTCTGGTTGGCGGTACTCACAGAGATCAAGAACCGCGGCACCGCCGATGTGTGCATGGTGGTCTGTGACGGCCTCAAAGGGCTGCCGGAGGCGATCAACACGGTGTGGTCCCGCGCGGTGGTGCAGACGTGCGTGATTCATCTGCTGCGCAACACCTTTCGTTACGCGTCGCGTAAGTACTGGGATCAGATCGCCAAGGACATCCGGCCGGTCTACACCGCGGCAACCGAGGCTGCGGCCAAGGAACGGTTCGTCGAGTTCACCGCCAAGTGGGGTGCGCAGTATCCGGCAATCACGGCGCTGTGGGAGAACGCCTGGAGTGAGTTTGTGCCGTTCCTGGACTACGACGTCGAGATTCGTCGCGTCATCTGCTCGACGAATGCGGTCGAATCCCTCAATGCCCGCTACCGGCGGGCGATTCGGGCCCGCGGGCACTTCCCGACCGAACAGGCCGCGCTCAAGTGCCTCTACCTGGTGACCCGATCCCTAGACCCCACCGGCCGCGGTAAGGCACGATGGGCGATGAGGTGGAAGCCCGCACTGAACGCGTTCGCGATCACCTTTAACGGCCGGATCACTCCGACTGGCAACTAACCAAATGCCAGGATCAGATCCACCGTTTATCTGACAGTCCCAAAGGACGCGATTCACCAGGAAGTGAAGCAGGAGGTTAAGGAAGCCACGAAATGCACGTGGGACACCTACGCGGAGGACGCGGCCGGGATGGTAGTCGGATTTCTTGGAATGGTCGGCGGCGCACTGACATCTGAGTTCGGTGTTGGCCTTGTCGTTATTGGGGCGGGCGCTACCGCTACTGGCATTGCCTACCATCAGTTACTTAAGTGCAGTACTTCGGTAGGCGGTAGCTAAATGGAGGATAAACAATGAGCGATGTTGCTATCGACATTGCAACGGCACTTTTCGTCCTTGTTGCAATCGCACTCGCAGTCAGCCTACGTATGTATGTGTTCCGCCGAGGCGCCGCCACAGAGCCTCCGCAGTTAAAAGTGGCGATATTGATTTTCACCTGCGGAGTAGTGACAGCTCTTCTCGCAGTGCATGCAACGGGATTGAGCCGCGTTGGGTTCTTGGTCAGCGGAGGTCTCGAGATTGCCTGCGCTGGGGTCATTTATGTCCGCGGTCGGCGTCGTGATTAGTGCAGGCGTCGCAAGAAATGGATGCTTCACACAAATTGGCGAAGTTAGAGTGGTTACCCGAGTCATGAATAGCTTTAAATCCGTCGGGCGGCGCATGACGCTCACGTACATCGCTATGGCTCTGCTGTTGGTTGGCTCCGTTACGGGGTGTGGTGACACGGCTTCGGATCGTGCGGTACATCCGGTTGCCACGACGAATTCGCCAGCAGCAAGTCCGGTCGCGGATTTCGGGAAGATTCCGGGGGAATTCCCCGTGGGAGAACCGGTCGCGGCGGGGGCGCAGTTGGCGCCGGTGGGTGCTTGCGTAAGCCTCCAGGGAGCGCCGCCGGAACCGTCGTTGTCCGTCGTCGATTGCGGATCGGCCAACAACGGATTCAAAGTCGTTCAACGCGTATCAACCCCAGCTGAATGTACGCCCGACGTTGATCAGCGGTTCTATATGAATCCTGAAGGTGGGCAGTTCACCGCCTGTCTGGACTACGCCTGGAGCAGCAAGGACTGCCTGACCATCAGCAAATACAGTGCTACGCGCGTTGCCTGCGACGCGACCGGCGTGGGTGATCGAGAAAAGCCAGTGAACGTGATCGCCGATTCCACGTCCATAGCTGGGTGCCCGACCGGCGGCTTCGCACACGCAGTGCGGCGGTTCACGGTGTGCACCCAGACCGTGCACTAACACTAGGTTTGTTGTGGGTAGGGGTAGAGGTAGGGAGTTTTCTGCCGCTGAGCGGGCTGTGGCTCTGGATTTGTCGGTGCCACCCAAGCAGGCCGCGCAGCAGTTGGGGCGCAGCGAAGGCACTATCCGGTCGATGCGCGCCAAGGAACGGTTGCAGCGCCGGCCGGTCCCCGAAGACAAGCACGGCACCCAATACGCGGCGAGGACCTACGGCTGCCGCTGCGAGCCCTGCCTTAACGCCGCGCGTGCGCATGAGCGGGCCTGGGCAGCACAGAGGCCGCTCGAAGCCAAGGTCCGCAAAGCAGCCCGCACTGCGGTGCGCCATGCGGCGCAGCGGGAGCAGCGGAGTGAAATCTGGCGAGCGCGCAGTGCCACGGTCGCGGAGATCACCGGGGCCAAGGCGATTCGGTCCGGTGAGCCTGTCACCGATGAGGACATCGAGATCGCCTGCGATATGTCGTTGACCGCTATCGAGGCGGCGTTAGTATTGGGCCGCACGGCGACGGCGGTGGACAAGATTCGCTTTCGGTATCGCAATCGGTGTGACCCTGCTCAGCAGCCCCGCAGCAGGCCATGGACCGACGACGAACTCGCCATCGCCCTCGATGAATCAATACCGCTGGAGCAAGTGGCGACTCGCCTTCACCGCAGCCCCCAGGCCGTCGCCGCCAAACGCGCAACCGCAACTCGCACAGGCACCCAGCCACCACGGCACGAACGCTGATCGCCAACGTCAGTGGCGTCTCGTTTCTTTAGATGCGAGACGGGCTATCCGTTCGACAATGACCTGCCGGTCGAGATCCCCCGCTAACCTGACCTGACACCGTGACTAATCGGGTCAATGAGTCTGCCAACGGCGATGACGACGACACCGACTTCTGGCTAGCGATTCCGGGCTTCTGCGGGTGCTTCGGTCGATTGGGCAGCCGGACGCCCAGGTGTGCGAGCAGCTGGACGTTGCGGTCCCAACCACGGAGTCATCAACTGCGGCGTAGCTATCCGCTTCTAGCCCGCAGCGGCGAAGAGCCGCCGGGGGACCGTGCTCGACGCGCGGTTTCATGACCCACGTTGCGACCCAACCTCAGTCGCAACTATCGCCCACCCTGATCGCAGACGGTGTGGCGTGTTCCCTGTGAATGGGTCCAACTGATCTGTCCCCGCTGTTTCGAGCCGCGGTCATGCGAGTTGAGGGATCGAATAGGTGGATGTCCAGAGCGTTTCGAACTCCGTGGGGCTGATGTTACCGAGGTAGCTGTGGCGGCGTTCGACGTTGTAGAAGTTGTCGATGTAATCGGCCATGGCGGCGGCCAATTCGATGGTGGTGGCCCACTTGCGGGTGTTGAGTAGCTCGACCTGCATCCGGGCCCAGAACGACTCCATGGCGGCGTTATCGAAGCAGTCGCCCACCGTGCCGAATGAGCCGAGCAGGCCCCATCGGCGCATGTTCTCCCCGAAGCTCCAGGACGTGAACTGCGTGCCGTGATCGGTGTGCAGAATCGTTGAACCACTTCGGTTTCGGCTTTCGACGGCCATGTTGACCGCATTGTTGACCAATGCGGTGTCCGCGGTAGTTGAGAAGGTGCGGGCCACGATCATCCGGGAGAAGCAGTCCAAGATCGCGCAGCAGTACACCTTCCCATCACGCGCGGGGTGTTCGGTGATATCCGTGCACCAAAGTTCGTTGGGCCTGCTAGCAGTGAACCGTCGATTTGAATCGCCCCGAGTTTGGTGCACACCTGGTTATGGGTGTGCAGCCTCGGATTGGGCTGTCTTCGTAGCGTAGTAGATCTGCTCGTACTCGATCGGTGGGATGCGGCCCAGTCGGTGCATGAGCCGATGGGTGTTGTACCAGTGCACCCAGTCGGCGGTGAGCAGTTCGACGTCGGTCAGGCGGTGCAGGGGGCCACGCCGCAGCGGTGAGTCGTCGCGGACGGCCTCGGTCTTGTACAAGCCGATGGTGGTCTCGGCCAGGGCGTTGTCGAAGGCGTCCCCGACCGTTCCGATCGACGGCACCAATCCCGATAGCGACAAGGTCTCCCCGAACCGCACCGAGGTGTACTGCGACCCCGCATCTGAATGGTGAATTGTATTGCCCGTCAATGGGTTACCCTCACGGCGCCGTAGCTCGGCGGCGTGCTGGATCGCCCGGCGTACGAACCGGTCTTCCTTGCTCGCTGAGCAGGTCCAGCCAACGATCCGTCCGGCGTAGGCGTCGATGGCGAACGCGGTGTAGACGAACACCCCGCCGGCCAGCCGGACATAAGTGAAGTCGGCCACCAGCAGCATGTTAGGGGCCGGCACCCGGAATTGGCGGTCCACCAGATCCGGAGCGCGGTCGGCCGCCGGATCGGCGATGGTGGTGCGGACCTTCTTGCGCCGGCGCACACCCTGCCAGCCGTTGGCCTTCATCAGGCGCTCGACGGTGCAGCGGGCCACCGGGATGCCCTGGCGCTGTAGGTGCGCCCACATCTTCACCGCGCCATACAACGACTCGGGCTTGCGTCGGCCCGCCTCGTCAGGTTCGTAGTAGCCGGCCAACACCTCGGTGATGACGGTGTCCCACAAGGCCCGCGCCGACGGCGGTCGGGCCAGCCAGGCGTAGAAGGTTCTCGGGGCGATCTGGCAGCCATGCTCGGACAGCACGCGGCAGATCGGAGCGACCCCGAACCGAGCGCGATGCTCGGCGATGAACCCGCAAATCAGCGGTGTCGCGGGTCGCTCTCCCGCGCGAAGAAACTTGTTGCCGCCTTGAGGATTTCGATGGTTTCCTCAAGCTCACGGTTCTTACGTTTGAGTTCCCGCAACTCCCGTGCGGTATCGGACGGGACACCATCGCGGACCCCGGTATCGACCTCGGCCTGGTTGACCCACCGGCGCAGCGATTCGTAGGACACCCCCAACCGCTTGGCGACCGCGGTGATGCAGGCCGTGCGGGTTTCGTACTCCTCGGCATGGTCAGTGACCAGCCGCACCGCCCGGGCCTTGAACTCCTCGTCGTACTTCTTCGGCATGATGCGGACAACCTTCCCTCGAAAGAAGGTGTGCATCAAACTCGGGGCGATTCAATTGACCAGGTCAACTGGGGTGTCGACGCCGATCAGGTTAGGTTTTCGCCGCCCGGGGCGCGGCAACCCGTAGAGACCTTGCTCGGACATGATCGAGTTGACAAGTTTGTGGTTGACGTTCATGTCGTAGTCGGCCAACAGCGCAGCGCGCACCCGCTTGCGCCCGTAGGTACCGCGGGATCGCTGATAGATCTCGGTGATTGTGTCAGCCACAATTAACCGCCGCACCTCACGGTCCGGGACGGGCCTGCGCCGGTGATACTGCAACAGGGAACGGGCCAATCCGGGTATCCGGCAGGCAGATCGGGCTGAGTGTCCTCGCGCGATCAGTCCCTCAGCGATCGCGCGTCGGCGTTTTGGGGGCACCACCGCCTGTTCGTCGAATAAGGCGCACGCGTCGCGTGTCAACGCCAACTCGGCCTCGAGTTGGGCGATGCGCTTGTGGGCGGCTGCCAGTTCGTCGGCCTCCACGCTCGGGGTGCCCTCGATGACGCCGGCATCGATGAGCGCTTGATGTTTCCAACGGAACAGCGTCGCCTGGCAGATACCGGTTTCGGCAGCCAACACGGCTACCGGTTCACCCGACCGAAGCCGGGCAACGATTTGCCGACGCACCGACGACGAATACTGACGGGGCATGTGACCTCCCGATGATCACTCTGCCCTCGACTCTCACAACCGTGGACCAACAACACGGGTACAGATCAGTTGGTCTCATTCACGGGGAACACGCCACGAGCGCCTGCGAGTGGCGACGTTGCGGGCCGGCATGCCTTCAACCGAGCGCGCAACGTAAAGGTGTTGGGCTGCAAGCTAAGTCAGTCCATATCGGTACGCTTCGCATGCCGCGGCAGTATGCCTCGAACGAAATTCGATCGACCACTTCATCTGTGTTGCTGGACTCAGCCTGGCACTACAGCTGTGGCGGCGATGTTGGTCAACAACCCCGAAGCAACAGTTGTAGATGCAGTGAGCACCTCACTCTTAGCGCAGTCAGCGTTCATACGCATCGCCTCCTTTCGCTTGCCATCTCGAAGCCGAGAAACGAGCACCGGAAGAACGTTGAGAAAAACAGCCACCACAACCAGGAGCAGTGCCAGACCCGGACCTGCCGGGCTCAATCCAGCCAGATGATTCTATCCATCCTCGACCTCAGCGGGGAGATGGAGTCCATCGACTCAATTTCGGGACCCACGCGACGAAGTCCCACTTGCCCCAATTCCTGTGGCTTCGGCACGCCATCTCGACAAAACACAAAGGTCACGAACCCTTTTGAGTTCGTGACCTTGATGCCGGCAGTTCGTAGAACTGCTGTTGAGTGGGCGAAGGGGGACTTGAACCCCCACGTCCCGAAGGACACTGGCACCTGAAGCCAGCGCGTCTGCCATTCCGCCACTCGCCCCAAACAACTGGGAGAGAGTATCACCACCCCTACCCCCGGCTCCAAATCCGGCGCTGAGCACCGGCTTCTGCACAATTCGGCTCGCGGAAACCGCAAAATCGCGCGCTCGGACGCTCCGCGTGCCGGCTCGCCACCTCCTGACCTGCACCTTTGGAATTCTCACGATTCTGTTTGTCACGTATTGCAAGGTCAGGCCGATACCATGCGTAACAGTGATGTCCGCATTTATTGCTCACATCACATCTGGACCACCGAGACGAAGCGAGGCAGGGGTACATGGGTCTGGTCGACCGGATCGAGCGCAAGCTCGAGACCACGGTCGGAGACGCTTTTGCCCGCGTCTTCGGGGGGTCGATCGCGCCCCCTGAAGTCGAGGCCGCATTACAGCGGGAAGCAGAATCCGGTGCCCACGATGTCGGTGGCGGCCGTATTTTGGCACCGAACCAATACGTCATTACGCTCAGTAACACCGATTTCGAGAAGGTGAACGCCGATCCTGACCTCACACCCAGTGCTTTTGCCAAACACCTCGAGGGATTCGTCCATGAGCGGGGATGGCAAACGTATGGTGAGGTGGTCGTCAGGTTTGAGCCGTCACCTGGCCTTCATACCGGCCAATTCCGCGCCCACGGCGTGGTCAACCCCGACTCAACCGCCGGGCCACCGCGGCCGGCACCCAGCGACCGCGTGCACACCGCAGAACCAGGAGTACCAACGATGACTGACAACCCGACCCACCGCCCCGGCCAGGGACAGGGCCAGCCAGGCGACGAGTACGACTACGGACGGCAGCCCGACGAGCAGCAGCGCGGTCAGCAGTACCCCCAGGACCCGAGCCAGGGCGGCTACCCGCAGCAGGGTTACGGACAGCAGGGCGGCTACGGCGCTCCGCAGGGTGGCCCCGGTTACGGACAGCCTGGTGGTTACGGGCAGCCGGGTGACCAGGCCGGTTACGGCGCGGGCCCGGCCGGATACGGCCAGGGTGGCTACGGCGGCCCGCAGGGTGGCCCTCCCGGACCGCCGCCCGTCGGTCCGCAGGGTGGCTACGGCCAGCCCGAGCAGGGCTACGGCCAGCCCACCTACGGCCAGCAGCCCGACCAGGGCTACGGCGGTCAGCAGGGCGGCTACGGACAACCCCCGCAAGGCGGCTACGGCCAGCCCGACCAGGGCTACGGCCAGCAGGGCGGCTACGGCCAGCCCCCGCAGGGCGGTTACGGCCAGCCCGACCAGGGTTACGGTCAACCGGCTGGCCAGCCCCAGCAGAACTATGGTCAGCCGAGCTACGGCCAGCCTTCGGGCCAGGGCGGCTACGGCGAGCAGAACTACGGACAGCCGCAGCAGGGTTACGGCCAGCCCCCGGTGGATCAGGGCTATGGCCAGGCCCCTGCCGCGGATCCGGGTTACGCCCCGGCCCCGGCCGGCTACGGCGAACAGGGCTACGGCGCCAGCGCCGGCGCCGGTTATGCCGAGCCCGACTACGGCCAGCCGGGCGGCTACGGCGGTGGCTACGGTGCCGCCGGCGCGAACGTCACCCTGCAGCTCGATGACGGCAGTGGCCGCACCTACCAGCTGCGCGAAGGCGCGAACGTCATCGGTCGCGGCCAGGACGCCCAGTTCCGCCTGCCCGATACCGGCGTCTCGCGCCGTCACCTCGAGATCCGCTGGGACGGGCACACCGCACTGCTGTCGGATCTGAACTCGACCAACGGCACCACCGTCAACAACGCCCCGGTTCAGGAGTGGCAGCTGGCCGACGGCGACGTCATCCGGGTGGGTCACTCCGAGATCGTGGTCCGCGTTCACTGAGCCCGGTTTCCGTCACCGGCCGGATGATGTGCACACCGGCCGGTGATCGCCAAAGTATCGTGACGATGCCGACGGCTACCGGGCACCGGGCCCAGCCTCGACGCGGCAACGGAGAGGACGTCGGATGCAGGGGTTAGTTCTGCAGCTGACGCGTGTCGGTTTCCTCCTGTTGCTCTGGCTTTTCATCTGGTCGGTCCTGCGCGTGCTGCGCACCGACATCTACGCACCCACCGGAGCCGTCATGGTGCGGCGCGGCCTGGCGATCCGGGGCACTTTGCTGCCCAATCGGGACCGACGCCGGTTCGCGCGCCAGTTGGTGGTGACCGAAGGCGCCCTCGCCGGCACCCGGATCACCCTGACCAGCCAGCCCGTCCTGATCGGCCGGGCCGACGACTCCACCCTGGTGCTCACCGACGACTACGCCTCGACACGGCACGCCCGGCTGTCACCGAGAGGCTCCGAGTGGTACGTCGAAGACCTAGGATCGACCAACGGTACATACCTGGACAGGGCGAAAGTGACGACGGCGGTAAGGGTTCCAATGGGAACGCCGGTTCGAATCGGCAAGACGGTAATTGAGCTGCGCCCGTGACACTCGTACTCCGATATGCCGCGCGCAGTGACCGCGGCCTGGTCCGCGCCAACAATGAGGACTCCGTCTACGCCGGGGCCCGCCTGCTGGCTTTGGCCGACGGCATGGGTGGCCACGCCGCGGGCGAGGTCGCCTCGCAGCTGGTCATCGCGGCCTTGGCGCACCTGGACGACGACGAACCCGGCGGCGACCTGCTGGCGAAGCTGAACGACGCCGTCCACGACGGCAACACGGCCATCGCCGCCCACGTCGAAGCCGATCCCGAGCTCGAGGGCATGGGCACGACCCTGAGCGCCATCCTGTTCGCGGGCACGCGCCTCGGCATGGTGCACATCGGCGACTCCCGCGGCTACCTGATGCGCGACGGCGAGCTGACACAGATCACCAAGGACGACACCTTCGTCCAGACCCTGGTCGACGACGGCCGCATCACTGCCGAAGAGGCCCACAGCCACCCGCAGCGCTCGCTGATCATGAAGGCGCTGACCGGCCACGAGGTCGAGCCGACGCTGACCATGCGCGAGGTCCGCGCCGGCGACCGCTACCTCCTGTGCTCGGACGGGCTGTCCGACCCGGTCAGCCACGAAACCATCCAGGCCGCCATGCAGATCCCGGATGTCGTCGACTGTGCCGACCGGCTCATCGAGCTGGCGCTGCGCGGCGGCGGTCCGGACAACGTCACCGTCGTCGTGGCCGACGTCGTCGACTACGAATACGGCCAGACCGCACCCATCCTGGCGGGCGCGGTGTCCGGTCAGGACGACGACACCCTGCCGCCCAACACCGCGGCCGGACGCGCCTCAGCCTTCAATCCGAAGCGCACGGCTGCAGCGAAAAAGCCTGTGGCACAACCCGATCCACCGCAGCGCAAGCGGCACACCCGACGCAACCTGATCATCGGCGCCATCCTGCTGATCCTGCTGCTCGTCAGCGGACTGGCCATCGGGCGCTACCTGATCCGGAGCAATTACTACGTGTCCGGCTACAACGGCTCCGTCTACATCATGCGCGGGATACCAGGCTCCCTGCTCGGCCTGCCGCTGCAGGAGCCGTACTTGCTGGCCTGCCTGGACACCCACTCCGAGATGACGATCATCGGCGTCGACGACACCCATCCCGGCTGCCAGCCCATGAAGGTCGCCGACCTGCGCGAGTCGGGCCGGGCCCAGGTCACCGCCGGCCTGCCCACCGGCACGGTCGACGACGCGATCCGTCAGCTCAAGGAACTCAGTCGCAGCTCGCTGCTGCCGCTGTGTGCGCCGCCCGTCGTCGCCCCGCCCGCCCCCGGCGCACCCGCACCGTCGCTGTCCGTGGTGCCCCAGCCGCCGCGCGGGCCAGCCCCCGGACCTGAGGCGCCGGCCTCCACGACGCCGGCCCCCACCACTGCGCCGACCGCGGCTCCCAGCCCGGCGCCGGTCCCCAACCCGTCCAGCCCAGCGCCTGTCCCGGCCACCCCCTCCGTGCCCGCGGCTCCGTCCCCGACGGCCACGGCACTCCCTCCGCCACCTCAGGAGCCGGGCACAAACTGCCGGAACGCGTCATGACGACCGGAGGACGACCGGAGCGAGCGGGAGTCGACGCATGACCACGCCGGGGGGATCGCAGCGACGGGAAGACACCCAGCCGCAGTCCCCGGTCGCGGTCGCTCCTCCACTGCCAAACCGGCGGAATTCCGAGTTGGTCCTGTTGGGGTTCGCCGCGGTGATCACGACGGTGGCGTTGCTGATCGTCGAGGCCAATCAGGAGAGCGGCCTGCGGATGGACCTCATCCAGTTCATGGTCGGCTTCATCGTGCTGTTCGGCGGCGCTCACCTGGCCGTGCGCCGCTACGCGCCCTATGCCGACCCGCTGCTGCTGCCGGTGGTCGCGCTCCTGAACGGCCTGGGCCTGGTGATGATCTACCGGCTGGACCTGTCGGCGCACGCCCGGCCGGCGGGCATCGTGCCGGGCGGCAACGCCAACCAGCAGATGCTGTGGACGCTGCTGGGCGTCCTGGTGTTCACCGCGATGCTGATGGTCGTCCATGACCACCGGATGCTGGCCCGCTACGGCTACGTCTGCGGCCTGGCCGGCCTGGTACTCCTCGCCATCCCCGCGGTGCTGCCCGATTCGGTGGCCGAGCAGTACGGCGCCAAAATCTGGATCCGGTTGCCAGGCTTCTCGATTCAGCCCGCCGAGTTCTCCAAGATCCTGCTGCTGATCTTCTTCGCCAGCGTGCTGGTCACCAAGCGCAGCCTGTTCACCAGCGCCGGCAAGCACATGTTCGGCATGGACCTGCCCCGGCCGCGCGACCTGGCGCCGCTCATGGTTGCCTGGGTCGGCTCCATCGGCGTCATGGTCTTCGAGAAGGACCTCGGGGCGTCCCTGCTGCTGTACGCGACGTTCCTCGTGCTGCTGTACGTGGCGACCGAGAAGCTCAGCTGGGTGGTCATCGGGTTGAGCTTGTTCTGCTTGGGAAGCTTTGTGGCATACCAACTTTTCGACCACGTGCGGGTGCGCGTGCAGAACTGGCTGGACCCGTTCGCCGATCCCGACGGCGCCGGTTATCAGATGGTGCAGTCCCTCTTCAGCTTCGCCACCGGCGGCATCTTCGGCACCGGCCTGGGGAACGGGCAGCCCGGCACCGTGCCCGACGCCTCCACCGACTTCATCATCTCCGCGGTGGGCGAGGAGCTCGGGCTCGTCGGGCTGGCCGCGGTGCTGATGCTCTACACCATCGTCATCATCCGGGGCCTGCGCACCGCCATCGCTGTGCGCGACAGCTTCGGCAAGCTGTTGGCCGCCGGCCTCGCCGCCGCGCTGGCACTGCAGGTGTTCATCGTCGTCGGCGGTGTCACGAAACTGATTCCGCAGACCGGCCTGACCACGCCATGGATGTCCTACGGCGGCTCGTCACTGTTGTCCAACTACGTGCTGCTGGCCCTGTTGCTGCGGGTCTCGCACGTGGCCCGCCGGCCGCTGTCGACCCGCAGCCCCAACACGTCGTCGATCGCGTCGGCCAGCACCGAGGTGATCGAGAAGCAATGAACACCTCACTCCGTCGCGTCTCCGGACTGGTCATGGCACTGGTCGTGCTGCTGCTGGCGGGCGCCACCACCACCCAGGTGTTCGCGGCCGACAGCCTGCGCGCCGATCCGCGGAACCAGCGGGTGCTGCTCGACGAGTACTCACGCCAGCGCGGTCAGATCACGGCCAACGGCCAGCTGCTGGCGTACTCGATGCCGACCAACGGCCGGTTCCGGTACCTGCGCATCTACCCGAACCCGCTGGTCTACGCGCCCGTCACCGGCTTCTACTCCCTGCAGTACTCGAGCACCGGCCTC
The DNA here is from genome assembly GCF_054515875.1 of Mycolicibacterium sp. HS_4_1. Lineage (NCBI taxonomy): Bacteria > Bacillati > Actinomycetota > Actinomycetes > Mycobacteriales > Mycobacteriaceae > Mycobacterium > Mycolicibacterium sp. HS_4_1. The sequence goes on along the minus strand of NZ_CM137261.1, from coordinate 22,817 downwards.
GAACGCGCCGAGGACAGCATCCTCAACGGCTCGGACGAGCGCCTGTTCGGCAACCGCATCGCGGACTTCTTCACGGGCCGTGACCCGCGCGGCGGCAACGTCGACACCACGATCGTGCCGCGGGTGCAGCAGGCCGCGTGGGACGCGATGCAGCAGGGCTGCGGCGGCAACCCGTGCAAGGGCTCGGTGGTCGCGCTGGATCCGTCCACCGGCAAGATTCTGGCCATGGTGTCGTCTCCGTCATACGACCCCAACCTGCTCGCCTCGCACGAGGGCGACAAGCAGTCCGCCGCCTGGCAGGAGCTGCGCGACAGCCCCGACTCACCACTGCAGAACCGGGCGATCTCCGAGACCTACCCGCCCGGGTCGACGTTCAAGGTGCTGACCACCGCCGCGGCGCTGCAGGCCGGCGCCACCCCGGATACCCAGCTGACCTCAGCGGCACGAATCACGTTGCCGGACAGCACCGCAACGCTGGAGAACTACGGTGGCGCGGCGTGCGGCGGCGGCCCGACGGTGTCGCTGCGCGAGGCATTCGCCAAGTCCTGCAACACCGCCTTCGTCGAACTGGGATTGCACAACGGCGCCGACGCCATGCGGACCATGGCCAAGCAGTTCGGCCTGGACACCCCGCCGCCGGCGATCCCGCTGCAGGTCGCAGAGTCGACCGTCGGCCCGATCTCCGACGCCCCGGCCCTGGGTATCTCCAGCATCGGCCAGAAGGACGTCGCCCTGACCCCGCTGCAGAACGCGATGATCGCCGCGACCGTCGCCAACGGCGGCGTCAGCATGGCCCCTTACCTGGTCGACGACCTGAAGGGACCTGACCTTTCCAACATCGCGGCCACCTCACCCCACCAGCAGCGCCGGGCCATCTCATCCCAGGTCGCGGCTACACTTACGGATCTGATGGTCGGCGCCGAGCAGGTGACGCAGCAGAAGGGAGCCATAGCCGGCGTGCAGATCGCATCCAAGACGGGCACGGCCGAACACGGCACCGATCCACGGCACACCCCACCACACGCGTGGTACATCGCTTTTGCCCCGGCGAAATCCCCGAAGGTCGCAGTCGCAGTCCTCGTGGAGAATGGTGGAGACCGTTTGTCCGCAACCGGCGGTGCGCTGGCCGCACCCATCGGGCGGGCCACCATCGCCGCGGCGCTACGGGAGGGATCATGAGCGGGCAGCGAGAAGCGGAGGCGGATCGCGGATGAGCGCACGCGTCGGAGTCACACTTTCCGGCCGCTATCGACTTCAGCGACTCATCGCCACAGGTGGCATGGGTCAGGTCTGGGAAGGCGTCGACAGCAGGCTCGGCCGACAGGTCGCCATCAAGGTGCTGAAGGCCGAGTATTCCACCGACCCCGAGTTCGTCGAGCGGTTCCGCGCCGAAGCGCGCACGGTCGCCATGCTGAACCACCCCGGCATCGCCAGCGTCTACGACTACGGTGAGACCGAGCTCGACGATTCCGGCCGCACCGCCTACCTCGTCATGGAGCTCGTCAACGGCGAGCCGTTGAACTCGGTGATCAAGCGCACCGGCCGGCTGTCACTGCGGCACTCGCTCGACATGCTGGAGCAGACGGGCCGGGCCCTGCAGGTCGCGCACAGCGCCGGCCTGGTGCACCGCGACGTCAAGCCCGGCAACATCATGATCACCCCGACCGGCCAGGTGAAGCTCACCGACTTCGGTATCGCCAAGGCCGTCGACGCGGCCCCCGTCACGCAGACCGGCATGGTGATGGGCACCGCCCAGTACATCGCGCCGGAGCAGGCCCTGGGCCACGACGCCACCGCCGCCAGCGACGTCTACTCGCTCGGTGTCGTCGGCTACGAGTCCGTGTCCGGCCGCCGGCCGTTCACCGGCGACGGCGCCCTGACCGTCGCGATGAAGCACATCAAGGAAGCGCCGCCGCCACTGCCGGCCGACCTGCCCCCTAACGTCCGCGAGCTGATCGAGATCTCGCTCGCCAAGGACCCCATCCACCGGTACCGCAGCGGCGGCCCGTTCGCCGACGCCGTCGCCGCGGTCCGCGCCGGACGCCGCCCCCCGCGGCCCAACCAGGCACCGACCATCGGACGGGCCGCTCCCGCGGCGATCCCGTCGAGCACCCAGGCGCGGGCAGCCGTCGAGCCCGCCCGTCCGGCTCCCGCGACGCCGCGGCCGCGGCCCGCGACCGGAAACCACCGCACGTCCCCGCCCGCGCGGCGGACGTTCTCGCCCGGACAACGCGCGCTGCTGTGGGCGGCAGGCGTACTGGGTGCGCTGGCCATCGTCATCGCGATCCTGATCGTGCTCAACGCGCAGGACCGGCAGGACCAGAAGAACCAGCAGCAGTCCACTGTCACCAACACCATCACCGAGACCACGAAGACGCCCGGCGCACCGGCGGGTCAGTCGGCTTCGCTCCCTGAGCTGTCAGGACCGGCCATCTCATGACCACGCCCCAGCACCTCTCCGACCGCTACGAACTGGGGGACATCCTCGGTTTCGGTGGTATGTCCGAGGTCCACATCGCCCGCGACCTGCGGCTGCACCGCGACGTGGCGGTCAAGGTGCTGCGCGCCGACCTGGCTCGGGACCCCAGCTTCTACCTGCGGTTCCGCCGCGAAGCCCAGAACGCCGCAGCACTGAACCACCCGGCCATCGTCGCGGTCTACGACACCGGTGAGGCCGACACGCCGAACGGCCCGCTGCCGTACATCGTCATGGAGTACGTCGACGGCGTGACGCTGCGCGACATCGTGCACACCGAGGGTCCGCTGCCGCAGCAGCGCGCCATCGAGATCATCGCCGACGCCTGTCAGGCCCTGAACTTCAGCCACCAGCACGGCATCGTGCACCGGGACATCAAGCCGGCGAACATCATGATCAGCAAGTCCAACGCGGTCAAGGTCATGGACTTCGGCATCGCCCGTGCCATCGCCGACAGCAGCAACCGGATGACGCAGACCGCGGCGGTCATCGGCACCGCCCAGTACCTGTCGCCCGAGCAGGCCAGTGGGCAGAACGTCGACGCCCGCTCGGACGTCTACTCGCTGGGTTGCGTGCTCTACGAACTGATCACCGGTGAGCCGCCCTTCGTCGGTGACTCCCCGGTCGCGGTGGCCTACCAGCACGTCCGTGAGGACCCGGTGCCGCCGTCGCAGCGGCACGCGGGCATCTCGCCGGAGTTGGACGCCGTCGTGCTCAAGGCCCTCGCGAAGAACCCGGACAACCGCTACCAGAGCGCCGCGGACATGCGGAACGACCTCATCCGCGTGCACGCCGGCGAAGCTCCCGATGCGCCCAAGGTGCTCACCGACGCCGAGCGCACCGCGCTGATGGGCTCCGGCGGCGGCTTCGGCGGCCCGCGCAGCATGATGCCCGAACCGATCAGCGTCAATCCGCAGCCGTACCGGTCGACGGACCGGGCCGCAACGCCCATCGGCCGCTGGCTCATCGCCGTGGCCATCCTGGCCGTGCTGACGGTCGTCGTGACCGTCGCGATCAACCTGATCAACGGCAGGCCGCACGACCAGCAGATTCCGGATGTCCGCGGGCTGGCTCAGGCCGACGCCGTCGCCAACCTGCAGAACCGCGGCTTCAAGACCCGCACGCAGCAGCGGCCCGACTCCACGGTGGCGCCCGACCACGTGATCGGCACCGAGCCGTCGGCCAACACGTCGGTCGCCGCCGGTGACGAGATCACCATCAACATCTCGACCGGTCCGGAACAACGCGAGGTGCCGGACGTCTCGAAGCTCTCGCCCGCGGACGCGATGGCCAAGCTGCAGTCCGCCGGTTTCCGGAACATCCAGCAGACGGTCTCGCAGTCGCTGCCGGAACAGAAGGACCGGGTCATCGCGACCAACCCGCCGGCGCATCAGACGTCGGCGATCACCAACGTGATCACCATCATCGTCGGCTCCGGGCCGGGCCTGGTGCCGGTTCCCGATGTCAACGGGCAGACCGTGGACGTCGCGACGAAGAACCTCAACACCGTCGGCTTCCTGACGATCCTGACAGCCCCGACCGACAGCCCCAAGCCGGCCGGCGAGATCATCGGCACCGACCCGCCCGCGGGTACTCCGACCGCCAAGGACGCGCCGATCACCCTGAAGGTGTCTCAGGGCAACCAGTTCGTCATGCCGAACCTGACGGGCCAGTTCTGGACCGACGCCGAGCCGAACCTGCGGGCCCTCGGCTGGACCGGCGTGCTGATCAAGGGTGCCGACGTGCAGAACAGCGGCCAGCGCAGCAATGCGGTGGTGAGCCAGATGCCGGCGGCCGGCAGCGGCGTCAACTTCAACGCCTCGATCACGCTGAGCTTCGCCTCGTAATTCGCGCTATCCCGCGCCGAAGCGGCGTTCCAGCAGACGGCTACTCGTACTTCCGCTGCTGGAACGCGGTTCCGGCGAATTGCGGAATCAGGCGGTGCGGGTCGCGGCCGAGACCGCGTCGGCGACTTCCTGCTCCAGGCGACTGACCAGCCCCTCGTCGAGAGCCTGGCCGCAGAACGCGAGCCAGTTGGCCAGCATCCGGTGGCCGCCCTGGGTGAGGATGCTCTCCGGGTGGAACTGCACGCCGTGGATCGGCAGCTCGCGGTGCCGGACCGCCATGATCACGCCGCTGTCGGTCTGCCCGATGGCCTCGAGCTCATCCGGCAGTGTCTCCGGCAGGATGGTCAGCGAGTGGTAGCGCGTCGCGGTGAATGGGTCCGGAAGTCCTTGCAGCACACCACTGTTCGCGTGGTGGACCAGACTGGTCTTGCCGTGCAGCAGTTCCGGCGCGCGATCCACCGTGCCGCCGAAAGCCACCCCGATGGCCTGGTGTCCGAGGCACACCCCGAGTAAGGGAGTGTGCGTCTCGGCGCAGGCGCGGACCAGGGGAATGGAGGCGCCCGCCCGTTCGGGAGTGCCGGGACCGGGGCTCACCAGGATCCCGTCGAACTCCGCGGCCACGGCGGCGACGCCTCCCGGGGTGGAGACGCGCTCGTCGTCGCTACGCCAGACCTGCGCGTGCACCCCGAGCTGGCCCAGGTACTGGACCAGGTTGAACACGAAGCTGTCGTAGTTGTCGAGGACGAGAACCTGCATGTCGTCAGGCTACTGGGTCACCCGTGGACCCGATCAATACGTAACCGGTCCGGCCGGTTGGGCGTACTTGAGTTTCACCGGCATCCGGTGGCCGACGACGTCCACCGACGCTCGCGACTCCTCGGTGTAGCCGAGCCCGAACCGCACCACATACTGCTTGTACAGCGCCACCAGCGGCGCGGCGGCGAGCGCGGCGCGCATACCGTCGACGTTGCCGATGACGGTGATGACGTACGGCGGGCTGTACGTACGGCCATTGAGCAGCAGGGTGTTGCCGACGCAGCGCGGGGCCGAGGTGGCCAGGATCCGCTGGTCCTGCATCTGGACGGCCTCGGCACCGCCCAACCACAGCGCGTTGAGCACCGCCTGGACGTCCTGCTGGTGCACCACCAGGTCGTCGGGCGTGGCGTCACGGGGGTATTGACCCTGCGCGTTGCGCTGCGCGTCGTTGAGGGTGATCACCAGGCCCGGGCCACGCATGGGATCGAGACCCAGTTCGAGCCCGAGTTCGTTGGCCCGGCTGGTGATGGCACCGAGCGCGGCATCGGCACCGGGCGTACCGCCGTGGTGGTTGTCGAGCTGATGCTGCAGGCTGTCGCGTTCGGCGGTCCGGGCATCTACCGTGCGCTGGGCTTCCTTGACCATGTCGACGAGGCGCGGCGCATCGCTGCGCCGGATTTCGCTGCCCCCGGACACGCTGTGTGTGGTCGCGAGCAGAAGGCCGGCGAGCACACAGACCACGGGCACGCCTAAACGCCAGGCGGAGTGCCGGGACGGCTGGGCAGGTTCCGAGGTCCCGGCCGTCCACCAGGGCCTGCGAGGCGACACGTCTTCTGCGTTAGGCTCTGAGTGCATACCGCTCCATCGTCGCACCGAATTGCCGGTTTTTCTCCACCGGCGCGGGAGTGCGGCACCGACTGTCCGCGAAGGTACCAATGCCCAAGTCCAAGGTTCGCAAGAAGAACGACTTCACCATCAACCCGGTGAGCCGGACGCCGGTGAAGGTCAAGGCCGGACCGTCGAGTGTGTGGTTCGTGGTGTTCTTCTGCTCGCTCATGCTGATCGGGCTGATCTGGCTGGCGGTGTTCCAGCTCGCCGCTCTCAACCCGGCCGGCACTCCCCACCTGCTGAAGTGGATGGCCGACCTCGCCCAGTGGAACTACGCGATTGCCTTCGCGTTCATGATCACCGGCCTGCTGCTGACCATGCGCTGGCGCTGACCTGGGTTTTCAGCCCCGGATCGTTACAAACCGGTCTCGCTGCGTAACCCAATCGGCAACCTCAAGGCCACACAATCACATCGATGTGATTCATCCCCATTGGGGATAGTGCCTGTGGATAACTTGCCCCCGAGGGTGTGGATATCTCATGGAACAAACTCAATGGAGCCCGCCGACGGCCGGCATCGCAGCCTGCGGAGCGGGCGGCCTCGTCCTCGCCGCGGTCGCCCTGACGTCGGTCACTGACCTGCCGGGACGCTTTCTCGGCGGCATCGCCGCCATCGGTCTGCTGGTCTTCGCGATCATGTCCTGGCGCGCCCGCCCGAAGCTGGCGATCACGCCGGCAGGGTTGGTGGTGCGGGGGTGGTTCGGCACGCAGACTTATAGACAGGCCGACCTCAAGAGCGTGCGCATCACCGAGTTCCGGCGGCTCACCCGCAAGGTCCGGCTGCTCGAGCTCGACACCGTCGACGACCGACTACTGGTCGTCACCCGCTGGGACGTCGGCACCGACCCCATCAACGTCCTGGACGCCCTCACCGAGGCCAGCCTCATTCCGTAATTCCGTTGATCCTGTACCAGGGGCGCAGAAGTACGAGCAGCGCGCACCCTCACTACAGACTCAACCTCAACACGCGACAGTTCCGTGTTGACCCTGTACTCACGGCGGAAAAGTACAAGTAGCCCACATCCCCATTACAGGCTCAACGCAAACGGCGCGACAGCCCCGCTGGGGGACTGCCGCGCCGCGCGTCAGGCTGAGAACTAAGAAACGGTGACCGAGTCGACGACGACCGGCTCCGTCGGGCGGTCGCCGCGGTCGACGGCGGTGGAGGCGATGGCGTCCACAACCTTCTGCGAATCCGGGTCGACGACCTCACCGAAGATGGTGTGGCGCCGGTTCAGGTGCGGGGTGGGGCCGACGGTGATGAAGAACTGCGAACCGTTGGTGCCCGGGCCGGCGTTGGCCATGGCAAGCAGGTACGGCTTGTCGAACTGCAGCTCCGGGTGGAACTCGTCGGCGAACTGGTAGCCCGGGCCGCCGCGACCGGTGCCGGTCGGGTCGCCGCCCTGGATCATGAAACCGTCGATGACGCGGTGGAAGATGACGCCGTCGTAGAACGGGCCGGAGGTGCCGCCCGAGGCGTTCTCGGTGGAGTAATCCTTGGTGCCCTGAGCCAGTCCAACGAAGTTGGCGACGGTCTTGGGCGCGTGGTTACCGAACAAAGCAATCTTGATGTCGCCGCGGTTGGTGTGCAGCGTCGCGGTCGCAGTCTGAATGGGGCTCGTCACGGAAAGTCAGTCTGCCACTCACATTTAAGACCCCGAAGTCGCCCCCCACCGAATAACGTGGAGGGCCGAGCGAAGAACCGAGCACCTGCTTCGGTCGCTCCATCCAAATCGTGTCCGCCAGAGAGGTTGGTTGATGAGCACTGTCACCGAGAACGTCCCCGAGGTCAGCCGCCCCAGCTCCAGTGCCCGCCTGGGTCGTGGGCTGAAGTACTCGATCGTCGGGCCGGTGCTGATCCTGCGCGGCGTGCTCGGGCTCGGCGTCGGATCCACCGTGGGTACCGCCCGGTGGGTAGGTCGGCGGTGCCACCGCAGCGAGGACGCCGCGGGCGACCTGGCCGTGGTGGTGCAGTCGGGCAGCAAGCGTCGCCGCCCGCTGTTGATCGCGGGCGCGACGGTCGCGGTCCTGGCCCTCGGCGGCATCACCTTCTCGATCGTCCGGCGCTCGATGCAGCCCGAGCCCTCGCCGCTGCCCCCGAGCGTGGATGTGACGCCGCAGCCCTAGTTTTTCGCATCGAGACTGAGCTTGCGTGCCAGATCCAGGCCGGATTTGGCACACAAGCTCACCCTCGTCAGCGGCGGAATTCCTCAACCGGGGTGAATTCCGCGGCGGCGTCGCCCATTTCATTGCGGTACCAGGCTTCACGCCGTCGGCGCTGCACCGTGTCCGCGACATCGTCGAGGCGGGGCACTACGCGGCGTACGGTCTCCATCACAAATGTCACGGGCGCAGCCACTGCGGGCATGAGCACCCATGGCATCCGCCGCGGCATGCGGTGCCGGGAGTAGGTGGTGGGCAGCAGCCAGACACCGGTGTAGCCGATCTGCAGCCGGTAGTTGAATTCGTCGCGGATCCGCTTGCGCAACGGCGTACCCGGTTTGGGCTTGAACGCGGGCAGGTACGACTCAACGAGCTCCTTGCCGTCGTCGCCGGCGGTGTATGCCCGCTTCACGAATGCCGCGAACATCAACTGAACGGACTCCCGGAAGTCGCGTGGATACCAATCCGGCTGCACGCCAAGGAGGTGCCCGACGTAGCGCCAAAAGTGCAGCGTCGCTTCGATTTCGGTGATCGTGGTCTGGTGTCCGGCGCTCCACAGCGCGAGCCCGGGGACGATGCTGCCGCCCATCAATGTGAGCGACGCATCACCGATGCTGATCGGCACGCCCCAGGCATCCAAGTTCCATTCGGGTCGCTGCATCAGCTTGCGCCTGATGAACACGTGCATGATGCGCACCCTCATGGCCGTCGCCCGCCCGCGCGCACCCGGGCCCAGGCCATCCGGCTCGGACACGTCGATCCAGAACCGCACCGTCTCCATCTGGCGCTTGTGGGCCTTGTCTCCGGCGTATCCGCCCGCGTATGACAGCGGCTTGGTGATCGAACTTTCCGAGTACATCTCGAGCGTGCTGGTGGTGGCGAAGCTGAACACTGCCGTGCCCCAGCGCCGAAATACCTTGGCGCCCTTCTCCATGAGCTCCTGGTCGAGCCAGTCCGGCGCCGTCTCGAATTCCTCGAACAACCTGACCATTGACGCCGGCGCATTGGGGACCGATTCGATGCCGTGGTCCAGTGCCTGGTCCAGCATCTCGCGGCCGGCCTTCGGCCCGATCTCGCCGAGGTACACCTCGTCGACGAACGCCTCTGCCACCGGGTCTGCGTGGTAGTAGGCCTGCGCGAACCTCCGGACGTAGTCGTCGGACGGCTGGGGATCGAATCGCCACACCTTCTGCCACGCTTTGCGCGCACGCTGCACGACTGGGTCGTTGATGCGCTGCCAATACAGGAATTCCGTCGGTGTCCGGCCCGGTGTGGCGGCGTCGATCGCCGCGGCGGATTTCATGTCCAGAGGATTACCGACACAGGTGTCGGTTGTCAACAGACATCAGTGTCGGTTACTGTTTTCCCGATGGCCGAGAAGCGACGAATGAACGGCGCGCAGCGGCGCGTGCTGATCGTCGACGCGGCCCGCACTTTGCTGGCAGAACGCCCATATGACGACGTGTCGATCGGCGACATCGCTGCCGAGGCGGGGGTGACGCGAACGGTCGTCTACGACCATTTCCCGTCAAAGAAGGAATTGGTGCTGTCGTTCTTGGCCGACGAGGTGACGGCCTTGGTGGCCGTGCTGTCCGAACGGATTTCGGGCAGCACCGGAACGCCTCGCGACCGCGTGGCGGCAGTGCTGGATACACACTTCGAGTTCTTGCAAACGCGTCCGCTCGCGTTTCGCATCCTCGCGCTCGACTCTCTTGCCGACCCGGAAATCGCCGAAGTGGGCCTTCAACTCAGCCAGACGGCCGATCAAGCCCTTGGCACCGCACTGGCTGGCGACCTGGCCAGCGCGGGGGTTCCGGCCGACAGCCCCTTGCTCGAGGCAAAGCTCGTCCTTCTGACTTCGTCCATCAGGGGCGTCTCCACGTGGTGGCTCAACCATCCGGAGGTATCTCGCCGCGACATCGTCGACACCACCACCGAATGGCTATGGCACGGGATCCGTGGCCTGGCCTGCGGCTAGGACACTGCCACTCCGCTCCGTCAATCGGTCGTGGTGCATGCCGCGATGAGAGCGTCGGGGTCTGTGACGCTGACCCCGAGCTCCCGCAGCGTCACCGGCACGCCGCACACCTTCGCCGTGACCGGTGGATCCATGGTCAGTGCCACCACGCCGTCCGACGAACCGTTGACCAACCACCGTCCTCGGAAGCCGTGCACGCCCCAGGACGTGATGCGCCCCTCCCAGCGGCTGGCTTTGGTGATGGAACTCAACGGGATCCCGGCGGAGAAGCCCCACCCCATGGCGACATGCAGCGCGCCATCGCGTATGTCGACCTCGCTGTGTTTCGGTCCGAGGCCAAACGGTGCCGACAGCGGCAACATCCACTTGGCGTAGCTGATCTCTGTCGTCATGACGGCCAGGGTAGGACCGCATAATTGGAGCGTCCTTGGAGGCGGAGCGCTGCCAACAAAAAAGCGGCGCCGATGATTCGGACCCGCTTCTGTACTGCCGCGAGTTTGTGGAGCCTAGGAGATTCGAACTCCTGACATCTGCCTTGCAAAGGCAGCGCTCTACCAACTGAGCTAAGGCCCCTCGATGGTGTCCGGTTGAATGGAGTGCCAGACCTCTGCGCCATGCCTGGTGCGCCACACGAAGCCGGCGGCGACTGCGACCATGGCACCGAGCACCAGCAGAACCAATCTCACGGTGCACCCTTCCGGTGGGGGAGTCGGTGATACCGACTTCCGTGGGCCTAGGAGGACTCGAACCTCCGACCTCTTCGTTATCAGCGAAGCGCTCTAACCGCCTGAGCTATAGGCCCGAAAGTGGCCTTGCGGCCGAGCGATGAGATTACCGTATGGGTACCTCTGCGCCCAAAACGCGACGTCAGTCGCGCCCGCAGGCCCTGCCGACTAGTCGCGATCGGCGAGCGTCACCTCAACGCCGCCGACCAGATCGGTCGTCAGGTTGTAGACGAACGCCGCCACGGTGGCCATCGCCGTCAAGAGCACGATGTTGACCAACCCGATCAGGGTCGCGCCACCGAAAATCGTGCCCGCAGAAACCAATTCACCGCCGCTGCCGCCACCGCTGGTGAGCAGATCACCGACGTTGCTGTTGAGCTTGCTCCACACACCCATGCCACCGAGGACGAGGTACAGGAACGCGACGGCGATCATCCAGACGAAGAACAGCGCCACCGACAGCACGAGCGAGACTTTCAACACGCTCCACGGATCGACGCGGCGCACCTGCATGCTGGCCCGCACCGGGCCCTCCTGCCGGGCGCCCGCGCGGGACCGCGGCGCCGCCGAACGAGCCGGCGCCGGGGAGACCGTGGCGACGGTGCTGCGGGGCTCCCGCGGCTCGCCCGCCCGGCGCTGCGGCTGACGGGACAGGTCCGGGATCTCGCTCGCGTACGCGGCGTCGGGCCGCGTTTCCGTCCGGACCGTCTCGGTCGTGCGGACCGGCTTCGGCGGCACGTTGCCCGTCGGAGTCACAGCCGGTACCGGGGGAACAGCCGGCGCCGGGGGCGGGGTGTCAGGAGTGATGGCCGGCGTGATGGTCGTCTCCGCTTCCGAAGCCGAACCGCCAGACGCCCCACTGCCGCTGACGAACCGGTTCAGCCGGTCGTCCAGGCTCTGGCCGGCAGCCGCGGGTCCGTCCGCCGGGGCCCCCGTGCGGGCTCGCTGCCAGGGCGGTGCCTCACCGCTCTGGTCGGCCGCATGGGCGCCGCCACCCGATCCGGTGGCCGGCCCGGCCGCAGACGAATTGCTGCTCGCGGGTCCGTCACCGGCGCGGGTGTATCCCGGCTCGTTCGGGGAACTCACCTGGAGGCTCCTTCAATCGGTGCGGCTGGGACAGCCGCAGCACTACGTTTCGTCGGTCTCGGTCTCGGGCGCGGTTTCGATCTCGGTGTCAGCATCGTCGCCGCCCTCGGCCTCTTCGGCGTTGCGCGCGACGGCAATCAGTGTGTCGCCCTCACCCAGGTTCATCAACCGCACACCCTTGGTCTGCCGTCCGGCCTTGCGCACCTGACGTGCCGCGGTCCGGATGACACCACCGCCGGAGGTGATGGCATACAACTCGGTGTCGTCATCGACGATCAACGCACCGACCAGACTGCCACGCTTCGGGTCGTACTGGATCGTGAGGATGCCCTTGCCGCCGCGGCCCTGCGCCGTGTACTCGTCGATGGCCGTCCGCTTGGCGTAACCACCGGCCGTCGCGACCAACAGGTAGGTGTCCGGGATCACGACGTTGAGCGACAGCAACCGGTCGTCCTCGTTGAATCGCATGCCCTGCACACCGGAGGTGGCCCGGCCCATGGGCCGCAGTGCCTCGTCGGTGGCCGAGAACCGGATGGACTGGCCGTTGGCGGAAACCAGTAGCAGGTCCTCTTCCGCCGAGCACAGCACCGCACCGACCAGCTCGTCACCGTCGCGCAGGTTGATCGCGACGATGCCGCCGGAGCGGTTCGAGTCGAAGTCAGCCAACTTCGACTTCTTCACCAGACCGTTGCGGGTGGCGAGCACCAGGTAAGGCGCGTCCTCGTAGCTCTTGATCTGGATGACCTGAGCGATGCGCTCCTCCGGCTGGAAGGCCAGCAGGTTGGCCACGTGCTGACCGCGCGCGGTGCGCGAGGCCTCCGGCAGGTCGTAGGCCTTCGCCCGGTACACCCGACCCTGTGTGGTGAAGAACAGGATCCAGTCGTGCGTGGAGCACACGAAGAAGTGGTTGACGATGTCGTCCTGCTTGAGCCCGGCACCTTGCACGCCCTTACCGCCACGCTTCTGGCTGCGGTAGAGGTCGGTCTTGGTGCGCTTGGCGTAGCCGGTCTCGGTGATGGTGACGACGACGTCCTCGCGCTGGATGAGGTCCTCGTCGGTGACGTCGCCGTCGGCCGCGATGATCCGGGTGCGACGGTCGTCGCCGTACTTGTCGGCGAGTTCCTTGAGTTCGTCGTGGACGATCGCGCGCTGCCGCTCGGGCTTGGCCAGGATGTCCTCGAGGTCGGCGATCTCGGCTTCGATCTTGGCCAGATCGTCGACGATGCGCTGCCGTTCCAGGGCGGCCAGGCGACGCAGCTGCATGTCGAGGATGGCCTGGGCCTGGATCTCGTCGACGTCGAGCAGCTCCATCAAGCCGGTCCGGGCGGCGTCGGCGTTGGCCGACGCGCGGATCAGCGCGATGACTTCATCAAGGGCGTCAAGGGCTTTCACCAAACCGCGCAAGATGTGCGCCCGCTCGTTGGCCTTGCGCAGGCGGTAGCGGGTACGCCGGTTGATCACGTCGAGCTGGTGGGCGACGTAGTACCGGATCATCTGGTCCAAGCGCAGGGTGCGCGGCACACCGTCGACGATCGACAGCATGTTGGCGCCGAAGCTCGTCTGCAGCTGGGTGTGCTTGTAGAGGTTGTTCAGCACCACCTTGGCGACGGCGTCGCGCTTGAGGTCGACGACGATGCGCAGACCCACGCGGTCACTGGACTGGTCCTCGATGTTCGAGATGCCGGCGATCCTGCCGTCGCGCACCTGCTCGGCGATCGAGGTGATGAAGTTGTCGTGGTTGACCTGGTAGGGCAGCTCGGTGATGACGAGCGAGGTGCGGCCCTTGGCGTCTTCCTCGATCTCGACGACGCCGCGCATCCGGACCGAGCCGCGGCCGGTGCGGTAGGTGTCGGAGATCCCCTGCGTCCCGACGATTAGGCCGTGCGTGGGGAAGTCCGGGCCCTTGACCCGCTCCATCACCGCTTCGAGGGTCGCCTCCTCGTCGGCTTCGTGGTTCTCCAGGCACCAGTACACCGCCTCGGCGAGTTCGCGGAGGTTGTGCGGCGGGATGTTGGTGGCCATACCGACGGCGATACCGCCGGAGCCGTTGGCCAGCAGGTTCGGGAACCGGCTGGGCAGGACGGTCGGCTCTTGCACACGACCGTCGTAGTTCGGGATGAAATCGACTGTCTCCTCGTCGATTTCACGCAGCATCTCCATGGCCAGCGGGGTGAGCCGGGCCTCGGTGTAACGCATGGCGGCCGCGGGGTCGTTACCCGGCGAGCCGAAGTTTCCCTGACCGTCGACCAGCGGGTAGCGCAGCGACCACGGCTGGGCCATGCGGACCAAGGTGTCGTAGATCGACGAGTCACCGTGCGGGTGATAGTTACCCATGGTCTCGGCGACCGAGCGCGCAGACTTGGCGTGTGAACGATCCGGCCGGAAGCCCGAGTCGTACATGGCGTAGAGCACGCGGCGGTGCACCGGCTTGAGGCCGTCGCGGACCTCGGGGAGGGCGCGGCCGACGATGACGCTCATGGCGTAATCGATGTAGCTGCGCTGCATCTCCTGCTGGATGTCGACCGGTTCGATCCGATCGCCTTCGGGAGGCAGGGTGTCGGTCATCGAATTCCTTCTGCGGATTGTTTCACGTTAAACATTGATTTTTGGTGGTCGCGTCGGCCCCGGCTCACCGTGCTTCGGTGCGAGGTGACCGCTAAACATCAAGGAAGCGGACGTCTTTCGCGTTGCGGGTGATGAAGCTGCGGCGTGCTTCGACGTCCTCGCCCATCAGGATCGAGAACAGTTCGTCGGCCGCGGCGGCATCGTCGAGGGTGACCTGACGGAGCACGCGGACGGACGGATCCATGGTGGTCTCCCACAGCTCCTTGGCGTCCATCTCACCCAGACCCTTGTACCGCTGGATGCCGTCGTCGGTGTTGATCCGCTTACCCGCCGCCTTGCCGGCTTCGAGCAGACCATCGCGCTCGCGGTCCGAGTAGGCGAATTCCGGCTCGCTGCGCTGCCATTTCAGTTTGTACAGCGGCGGCTGAGCCAGGAAGATGTGGCCGTTTTCGACCAGCGGCTTCATAAACCGGAACAGCAGCGTCAGCAGCAGGGTCGAGATGTGCTGGCCGTCGACGTCGGCGTCGGCCATCAGCACGATCTTGTGGTACCTCAGCTTCGACAGGTCGAACTCATCATGAATACCGGTGCCCAGGGCGGTGATGATGGCCTGGACTTCGTTGTTCTTCAGCACGCGGTCGATGCGGGCCTTCTCGACGTTGATGATCTTGCCGCGCAGCGGCAGGATCGCCTGGAACATCGAATCGCGACCGCTCTTGGCCGAGCCACCGGCCGAGTCGCCCTCCACCACATACAGTTCGGACTTCGTCGGGTCGGTGGAGCGGCAGTCGGCCAGCTTGCCGGGCAGACCACCGATATCGGTCGCGCTCTTACGGCGCACCAGCTCACGCGCCTTACGCGCGGCGAGGCGCGCCTGGGAGGACGAAACCGCTTTGTTGACAACCGTTTTGGCTTCGGCAGGGTTGGCCTCGAACCAGTGCGTCAGCTGCTCGTTGCAGATCTTCTGCACGAACGACTTGACCTCGGTGTTGCCCAGCTTGGTCTTGGTCTGGCCCTCGAACTGCGGCTGCCGGACCTTGACCGACACGACCGCCGCGAGACCCTCACGGATGTCGTCACCGGTGAGGTTGGCTTCCTTTTCCTTCAGCAGCTTCTTGTCGCGCGCGTACTTGTTGACCACCGTGGTCAGCGCGGCGCGGAAACCCTCTTCGTGCGTACCGCCCTCATGCGTGTTGATGGTGTTCGCGAAGGTGTGCACCGACTCCGAATACCCGGCGTTCCACTGCATGGCGATCTCGACCTCATGGCCGTCACCCTTGCCAGCGAAGTCGATGATGCTCTGCTGGATGGCGCTCTTGGTGCGGTTGATGTGCTTGACGAAGTCGACCAGACCGTCGGGGTAGTGGAAGGTCCGGTGCTTGACCTTCTGCGGACCCGCCGCTTCGGCGGCCTTTTCCTCAGCGGTCTTGGGCGCTTCGGCGTGATCGCTGACGACCTCGTCGACCACCGCGGCGGGGGCGACGCGCTCGTCGGTCAGCTCGATGGTGAGGCCCTTGTTCAGGAAGGCCATTTCCTGCAGACGCCGGGCGATGGTCTCGAAGTCGTAGACCGTGGTCTCGAAGATGTCCGGATCAGCCCAGAACCGGATGGTCGAACCGGTCTTCTTGGACGGCTCACCCTTGCGCAGCGTGCCGGGGACCGATCTGTCATACGTCTGGTGCCATTCGAAGCCGTCTTTGTGGATGTCCGCCTCGAGTCGCGTCGACAAGGCGTTGACAACCGAGACGCCGACGCCGTGCAGACCACCGGACACCTGGTAGGCGCCTTCTTCGAACTTTCCACCGGCGTGCAGCACGGTCATGACCACATCGATGGTCGGGATCCCGGTGGCGTGCATCGCGACGGGGATACCGCGGCCGTCATCGGTGACCTGGACGCCGCCGTCCTCCAGGATGCGGACGTCGACCTTGGTTGCGAAACCGGCCATCGCCTCGTCGACCGCGTTGTCCACAACTTCCCAGATCAGGTGGTGCAGACCGCGCTCGCCGGTCGATCCGATGTACATACCGGGACGCTTACGAACCGCTTCCAGACCTTCGAGGACCTTGATCGAATCGGCACCGTACTCAGCCGGCGCATCCTTCTTTTGGGCAGCCACGTCGGACGCGTCTCCTTGGGGTTCGCGGGGGCGGTGAGGACACCGCACTCAGATCTGTCGACAGTCTACCGGTATCGACGGGCGGCACTGACTTTCTGACAGCGTTTTGACACGTCTGTTCGCGCCGTGCGGGGAATTTCTCGGGTCATGTCGCGTCCGGACGCTTCAGAAGCGTCATCTTCAACGCATCGGCGCGCTCAGAGACGCCCACAACTGACTCAGCCGAAGGTGTCGCGCGGCCCGCGGGCGCCGTAATTGCGCGGGCCCTTCTGCCACGTCGGGCCCGACGGACCCACGATCTTCAGCGACGTGACGACCCCGTCGCCGACGGAGGCGGCGATTTTCGCCAAGATCTGGGACTGCACCATCCGCAGCTGGGTCGCCCAGGCCGTGGATTCGGCCGTCACGGTCAGGACGCCCTCGCGCAGGGAGGTGGGCGAGGCGTGTTCCGCGATCTGGTCGCCGACCACCGTCGACCACTGGCCGAACACCGATCCTTCGGCCATCCGGCCGGACCAACCCCGGATGCGTGCCATGTCCATGGTCGCCGAGCCCAACAACTGTGGGTCCCGGCGATCGGGCCCAGGTCCGGACCAGGTCCGCCGACCACCGCCGCGCCGGGTCTGGGAGACGGGGGCATTACGACCCCGGCCGACATCTTTTCCTTGGCTGCGAGCCGCGCCGCGGGCTTCCTCGAGCGTGCGGCGCACCAGGTCCATACCCTTTAGATGCGCGAGATGCGGTGGCGGAAAAGCACTTTCGGGTACATCCGGCGTCGCAGGATCAGCCGCGCCATCCGGTTCATTCGCTCGGCCAGCCTCGCTCATGCGTCCACCACCGAAATCCGCCCGCCGTCGTCGTCACGCATCACCACATTGACCCGGGTGCCGTCCCAGTCCTGGGGAATGTCGTCGGGCACCGCCGCGGTGACCAAAACCTGCTCCGCCGATTGTGCCACGTCGGCGAGGGCGCGGCGGCGTGCCGAATCGAGTTCGGCGAACACGTCATCGAGGAGAAGGACGGGATCGGTGCCGTCGGTCCGCAGCAGCTCGTATGCGCCGAGGCGGAGGGCCAGCGCCATCGACCACGATTCTCCGTGGCTGGCAAAACCTTTCGCGAGCTGGTCGCCGAGGCGTAGTTCGAGGTCGTCGCGGTGCGGCCCGACCAGGCAGACTCCGCGCTCGAGTTCCGCCGACCGGCGCCGGGTCAGTTCGTCGAGTAGTGCGGTCTGATACGCCGCGACGTCGACCGAGCCGGCGCCGGCCTGTTCTTCGACGGCCTCCACCGAACTGCGATAGCGCACCGACGCCGGCCGCGACGCGGGTGCCAGCAGGTGGTAGGCCTTGGCGATCTCCGGATGTAACTCATTGATCAGGCCGACGCGGGCGGCGATCAGCTCGGCGCCGTGGCTGGCCAGATGACCGTCCCAGACGTCGAGGGTTTCGAGCGCACCCGCGTCGCTCCCACGAAATCGGCTGGCGCCCGCAGATTTCAGCAGTGCGGTCCGCTGCCGGACCACTTTCTCGTAGTCCGCGCGGACCCCGCCCAACCGCGGCCGGCGGGTGCTGGCCAGTTCATCGAGGTAACGCCGGCGTTCGCCGGGATCCCCTCGCACCAACGACAAATCCTCGGGGGCGAACAACACCGCCCGAAGGGCGCCGAGAATTTCCCGGGCGGACCGGACGGGGGAGCGGTTCAGCCGTGCCTTGTTGGCGCGGCCGGCGGTGATGTCGAGATCCACCGCAAGTTCCCGGCCATCGTTGACGACGATGGCCGAGACGACGGCACGGTCACAGCCGGCCCGGATCAAGGGCGCGTCCGACGCCACCCGGTGAGAACCCAGCGTGGCGGTATACCACAGGGCCTCAACGATATTCGTCTTACCGAAGCCGTTCTGGCCGACGAATACGGTCCGGCCGGGCGCTAATTCCAGGTCGAGTCGGGGCCATGATCGGAAATCGGTCAGGGTGAGCTGTCGAACAAACACCTAGCCGGACTTACTGACCCTCTGTACCGCGTGGCCACCGAACTGGTTACGCAGTGCCGCAACGGCTTTCATGGTCGGCGAGTCATCCTGCCGGGACAGGAACCGCGCGAACAGCGACGCCGCGATACCCGGCACCGGGACCCGCAGCCTGATGGCTTCCTCGACCGTCCAGCGGCCTTCACCGGAATCCTCGGTGTAACCACTGATGTCTTCGAGCTTGGGATCTTCCTTGAGCGCCTTGGCCAGCAGCTGCTGCAGCCAGGACCGCACGACGGTGCCGTTGGTCCAGGCTTGATAGACCGCCTGCGGGTCCTTGATCAACGGTTCGGCGGCCAGCATTTCGTAACCCTCACCGTAGGCGGTCATCAACGCGTACTCGACGCCGTTGTGCACCATCTTGGCGAAGTGGCCGGCACCGACCGGGCCGGCGTGGACGAAGCCGTCGGCGAGATCTCCCTCGGGCCGCAGCGTATCGAAGATCGGCATCACGCGCGCAACATCATCGTCGCTACCGCCGACCATCAGACCGTAGCCTTCGGTCAGACCCCAGACACCACCGGAAACACCGGCGTCAATGAAGCCGATTCCCTTGTCCGCCAACAGCTTTGCGTGCACAACGTCTTCAGTGTAACGCGAGTTCCCACCGTCGATCACCAGGTCGCCGCTGCTGAGCACCTCGGCGAGATCCACGATGGTCTCGCGGGTGATCTCACCCGACGGCACCATGACCCACACCACGCGCGGCGCTTCGAGCTGCTCGGCGAGGGCGGCGAGCGTCGGTACGTCGCTGACTTCCGGTCGCGGGTCGTACCCGATGACTTCGTGGCCACCACCGCGCAACCGCTCGCGCATGTTGAAGCCCATTTTTCCGAGGCCGATCAACCCCAGCTGCATGTGTGCGTCCTCCGCTGTTCTGGTCCGGTCAGCCCGGCAGGCGCACCGGCATCAACAGGTACACGTAGTCGGTGTCCCCGGCGGGGAACGGTCCGGATCCCGAGTACTGATTCTCCCCGGCCGGACGCAACACCGCAGGCTTGCTGGGTGTCGTGAACCCGAACGTCACCCGATCGGCATGCAACGAGCCCAGACCATCGGTCAAGTAGGTCGGGTTGAACGCGATGGTCAACGGTTCGCCGTAGAACTCCACGGGGAGGTCTTCCTCGGCGCGACCGACGTCGTCCGCACCGGCCGACAGCCGCAGGATGTCGTCGGCGAACTCCATGCGTACCTGCGCGCCGCGATCGGCAACCAGCGCGACGCGCTTGATGGCCTCGGCCAGCTCGGCCACGCCGATGGTGGCAACCGCGGTGTGCTCGGCGGGAAGCAGCTGACGGAATTTCGGGAATTCCGCGTCGAGCAGGCGCGTGGTGGTGCGCTTGCCGTTGCTGCGGATACCCAGCATGCCGTCCTTGCCGACAGCCTGGCCGGCGCCCAGCGACAAGTGCACCTCGGTGCCGTCGGCGCCGGACTTGGCGGACTCGGCCAATGTCTTGGCCGGAACCAGCACGGCGGCTTCCAGATCCGGCACCGCTGAATTCCAGGTGAGTTCACGAACAGCGAGGCGGAATCGATCGGTGGCGGCCAGCACGACCTTCTCGCCCGAGATCTCGACGCGGACACCCGTCAGCATCGGGAGGGTGTCGTCTCGTCCGGCGGCGACGGCCACCTGACCGATGGCTTCGGCGAAGACGCTGGCGGGCACGATGCCCGTCTCGTCCGGCAGTCCCGGCAGCGCGGGGTAGTCCTCGACTGCCATGGTCGGCAGCGAGAAACGGGCACTACCGCAGCTCAACGCCACGCGGGTGCCCTCCACGCTGAGCTCCACGGGCTTGGCCGGCAGCGCCCGAGTGATGTCCGAGAGCAGCTTGCCCGACACCAAAACGCTTCCGGGAGAGGAGATTTCAGCCGCGACACGCACCTCGGCGGATACCTCGTAGTCGTAGCCGGAGATGGTCAGACCGTCGTCGGAGCCGGTCAGCAGCACACCGGCCAGGACCGGGTTGAGGGGCCGGGACGGCAGGATCCGGGCCACCCATGCCACGGCGTCGGCGAAGTCTTCCCGAACGAGACGGAACTTCAAATCGGTCAGACCCGCTGTCGTCGCCACGTCCATAGCGTCCCTTCGCTGTAACCCCACCACGCTTGTCTGCCGGATCCAGTCGACGCAGGTCGCATGGGCGCTGGGCGCGTGCGTATGCATCGGCGTTGGTTCCGGCTATCGAAGAACACCGTAGAGCGTTCTGCGTGAAGTTGAAAGCTAAACGATCAGCCGGGACAGCCTGTGACGACCCCCGGAAACCCGTCGGGATCCGGCTGTCCACCGGGAGTTTCCCCAACGGACTGCTTTTAGAAGAAGATCTAGAGAGATCTAAAGGTATTAGTAATAGGGGCTGTGCACGCTGTGGATGGATCCACGGAGTTGCTGGTCGGGGGCTCAGCGGCGGGATCTCGGGCTGTGAGCAGACTGTGCACGCGCCGTTAATCCAATCCGTGTATTTGTGGAGCGATCCGGCCATGTGGATTGTTCTGAGCAAAATCCCAGCGTTTATCCCATGTAGTCCACAGCGCTGTGCACGCCCGAAACGCGTGACTAATGGTGCTTGTGATGCCAAAGTTTTTTCTCACGATGCGGTCCGCCGAACGGAAAATTGCCCTGGATCTCGTCGGATCCGGGTGAGATGAAGGGCACGCTTGTGCCGGAAAACAACAGCGGCCCGCAGGCAGGATCGCCTGGGGCCGGTGTCGAAAAAGCCAGATTCAGTGCTTGGACCGCTGCCGGATCCGGGTGGTGAGTTCCTTGACGTGATCGAAAACCTCACGCCGCGAAGCCATTTCCTTCTTGATCTTGCGCTCGGCGTACATCACCGTGGTGTGGTCGCGCCCGAAGGCCTGGCCTATGCGCGGCAATGACAGGTCGGTGAGCTCCCGGCACAGATACATCGCGATCTGCCGGGAGAGGGCCACCGCGCGGGTCTTCCCGGGGCCGCGGAGTTCCTCCACGGTTGTCTCGAAGTACTCGGCGGTGGCGGCCATGATCGTGGCAATACTGATCTGGGTGGTGCCGGCGTCGGCGATGAGATCTCGCAGCACGATCTCGGCCAGAGACTTGTCGATCATGGTCTTGTTGAGCGACGCGAACGCCGTCACGCGGATCAACGCACCCTCGAGCTCGCGGATATTGCGGTCGATGCGGCTGGCGATGAGTTCCAGCACATCGTCCGGTACGTCCAGGCGATCCATCTGTGCCTTTTTGCGCAGGATCGCGATGCGCGTCTCCAGTTCGGGCGGCTGGACGTCGGTGATCAGACCCCATTCGAACCGGGTCCGCAACCGGTCTTCCAGCGTCGCGAGCTGTTTCGGCGGCCGGTCCGACGAGATGACGATCTGCTTGTTCGCGTTGTGCAGCGTATTGAAGGTGTGGAAGAACTCTTCTTGAGTGCTTTCCTTGCCTTCGATGAACTGGATGTCGTCGACGAGCAGCACGTCGATGTCACGGAAGCTGCGTTTGAACGACGCGGTCCGGTCGTCACGCAACGAGTTGATGAAGTCGTTGGTGAACTGCTCGGTCGAGACGTACTTGACCCGCATGCCGGGGAAGAGCTTCTGCGCGTAATTGCCGGCCGCGTGCAGCAGGTGCGTCTTGCCGAGACCGGATTCACCCCAGATGAACAGTGGGTTGTAAGCCCGGGCCGGTGCTTCGGCGATGGCCAACGTCGCGGCGTGCGCGAAGCGGTTGGATGCCCCGATGACAAAGGTGTCGAAGGTGTAGCGCCGGTTGAGGCTCAGATCGGCCGATTCGTCGGCGGGCGGCCGGTTGAAGTACCGGGGCCAGGTCTCTTCTGCGCTGGACAGCTCTTCGGCGTCGTCTTCCAGGTCATCGACGGCGGTGAGCGGTTCGGGCTCGGGTGCCTCCATGGACTCCGATGGGGCCGGCCGGTCCTCGCTATCCGGGACCGCGATGCGAACGCCCAGGTCAACGCGCTGTCCGAGGTGTCGGCTCAATGCGGCGATGATCGGTTCGCGCAGGTGCCGTTCGATCTCGTTCTGGACGAACTGGGTCGGCACCGACAGCAGCGCGAAGCCTTCGGTGAGCACGAGCGGCTGAACCATGCGCAACCAGGCCCGTTGCTGGGCGGTCAGCGTGGTGGTGCCGCCGAGGTCGCCGTTGAGTTCGGCAACCACGCTCTTCCAGATCTCGGCGAACGATGCACTGGGGTTAGCGGTCAA